>NZ_BMUY01000007.1 GCF_014650435.1 Streptomyces tendae | reverse complement strand
CGCGCGTCCTGCTCCGCAGGAACGACGCGCCGACGCTACGCGTCGGTTCAGCACCCGCTCCGCGGGTGCTGGGCTCGGTCCCTCCGGGACCGGATCCGCTCCGCGGATCGAGTTGGATCGTCGGTGCGGTGTCCCGATCGCTCCGCGATCGTGCCTCCTCCCCGACTCGCCTTCGCTTTTCAAGTCCAACATGACTGGGGTGCAGGTTAATTCGGCTAGCAGCAGGAGGCGGCGGGCGTTGGCCTACTCGACTGGGTTTTTGGTGACGGCTCGTCAGTTACGACTAGAACGTCGAGCCGTGCCAATCCTGTGTGCCGCTGCTTCCTTGTCTCCAAAACTTTGGAGTATTCGAGTTCTGCCACTCCCCCGCTCACTGGAGAATGGGACCCGGGAGCGGGCGAACGCGTCTGCTGTCGCACTGAGCTCAGCGGCCAAACCTCAGCCGCTTGATGGTCCGATGGTCCCAGGAGCACGGACCAGATCGATGCCGTGCTCGGCAAGGGTAGCGGACACCAACTCTTCTTGCTCTGAGGGAAGTTGATCATTGTTCAGCTTGGTGCGGACCTTGGCAAGCCAGGGACCGATCATGACACGGTCGCCGTCCACCTCGATCCACTCTCGGGCGCCGGGGGTGCGTCCCCACCGTGCCACGAAGAGCCCGAGGATCTCGGTGGTTTGCGCGAACGTGCGCCGCCGCGATGTGCTCGGCCTGCCCCCGGCGTGTTTCTGTTCCAGGAGGGCGCGGTCGGGGGTGATTCCCATGCGGGCGAGCAGGTCGCGCTGGCCGGGGTCGAGGTCGGGCCAGCTGGTGAGCTGGCGGTGTAGCCAGCTGCCCGCCTTCACTCCGTGGATGACCGTGTCGCGGCGCAGCGTGCTGGGGTGGTTGCCGGCTTCCAAGTGGCGGCGCAGCAGATGGTACTTGCGATGCCAGTCGGGGCCGTAGGGGAGTTTCCAGTCTGGGTCGAGGGCTGTGAGCTGGTTGTCGCGGTCGGGGGTGAGGCGGTCCTTTCGGGCTAGGGCGCGCTGGTTGGCAAGGAACTGGCCGCCGGGTAGTTGGGTGGGGATGGCAAGGTGGCCGTGTTCGGCGTGGAAGGCCTCGACGGTGGCCAGGTGGCCTTGCCAGGTGGCCTCGTGGTCGTCCCAGATCATGCCGAGATCCTCGAGCTCGGCGATCCATGCCGGATCGAGGGCGCCTGCCTGGTAGGCGGTGCGTTGGCCGGTGATGAATTGCCCCAGCCGGTAGCCGTAAGCGTCTTCGTAGTCGGCGCTCACGCGCAGGTGGCTGTGTTCGCCTTGGTAGCGGATGGCGGCGGCTAGGCCGGCGCGGCGGGGAGCAGACAGGACGGCGCCGCTGGAGGGCCACACCAGCAGGTCGAGGGCGCGGGCGATCGCGGTGGGGTCGAGGGTGTGGTCGAAGCGGAAGCGGCGGGTGATGTAGGTGTGGGAGTCGCGGGCGGGATGCTGGTTCTTGGCCCGGGGGGTGCGGGCGGCGATGGTCTGGTCGTGGTGGCGCAGGGCGGCGGTGACCAGCCAGAGGGCTTCGTAGGGGGTGCCGAGGAGGTCGGTGGGGTCGGTGCCGGGCGGGATGTAGGCGGGGATGACGAGGCTGGCTGTCTTCGTCTTGAGGGTGGGTGGTTTGCGCAGGGCGCGGCCGAGCGCTTGGACGATGCGGCGGACGCTGGCGGTGCGGTCGGCGAAGACGACGGCGTCGACGGCCGGCAGGTCGACGCCTTCGCCTAGGACCTTGGCGTTGGCCAGCACGCCTCGCTCGGCGTTGCTGAAGCGGGCGATGGTGTCGGCGCGCCGGTGGGGGCTGTGGGTGCCGTCGATGGACTGCACGACGACGTCGTCCGCCCAGTCGGGGTGCAGTTCGTCGGGGAGGGTGCGCAGGGTGTGGGCGAACTGGCGGGCGAAGTCGGCGGCGTCGGCGATCTGCTGGAAGTAGACGAACACGTGCCGCAGGTCCTGCTCGCGCATGGCTTTGAGGATGGCCAAGTGCAGGGCGGTGGTGCGGCGCGCGGTGGGCCCGGCTTCAGGATCGGTGAGCGCGTTGTGCAGTTCAGTGTCGGTGACGGTGGGGACGACGAGCTGGTAGTCGGCGAGGACGCCGTCATCGATGGCGTCGGCGTGGGAGTAGGTGTGCAGGCGGGGGCCGAAGATCTGCGGCTGGTCCATGGTCGCCAGCAGGGCTGGGTCGTCCCAGGCGGGTGCGGTGGCGGTGGTGCGCTTGGGTTGCGCTCTGGTGGTGGGCGGCTCGGTCAGGCGGGGGGCGTCCCACACATAGGGGGTGGCGGTGAGGTAGAGGCGGCGCTCGGCAGGGATGCGCTCGTTGTCGTGCAGCGCAGTCCAGTTCTTCTCCCAGGTGCCGGCCGTGGCGTGGGCTTCGTCCACGACCAGCAGGCCGAAGAGGGGGGCGGGGAAGATCGCGGAGTGCTGGGCCTCTTCGATCTTGGACAGCGAGTCGTAGGTGAAGAAGACCGTCGCTTTGGGGTGGCGGCCGAGCCAGTAGGCCAGGTACTCCCCCGCGTTGGCCGAGTCGACCTCGGCCTCGGCGAGCAACGGGTGGGAGGCGGCGCGTAGCGAGGAGACGGTGATCATCGGCTCGCGGCGGCCGTCTGCGCGGGCGGCCGCTGCCCACTGTGCGACCAGGTCCAGGCTGGGCACCGCCACTGCCAGGTGCCGCACGCCGAGTTCCTCGGCTACGCGCAGTGCGAAGAGGGTCTTGCCGGTGCCGCAGGCCGAGACGGCGTGCCCGCGGGTGCGCGGGCGGCGCAGGTGGCGAACCGTGTTGGCGAGGCCCTCCTGCTGGTCTGTGCGCAGGACCAGACGCCCGGGGTGTTCTGTTGCGGTGGGACTGGCGGTCATCGCGCGTTTCCTCGGCATGCAGGAGGGGCTGACTCGCGTTCATTCTCGCGTACAGCAGGGGTGCAGCGCAGTGTCTCTGCTCTGGCGGGGGCGCGCTGCGAGCCCATGCGCGCCCCATGATCAGTGTTGTCGGAGGCGGATAGGGGGCGGCGGCTCGGGGCTCGGGCTTTCTCCGCTTGGTTTCAGGCAGCCCGGCGGAAGGCTGTCTTGCGTGGCGTGGGCAGGCGCAGAAGGTCTTGCAGGGGCGTGCCGTGTTCGGCCCACCGGCGCAGGCGGTCGCGGTCGATCCAGTGCACTTGGTGGCGTTCGCCCCATGTTTTGGCGTCCCGGGTGAAGGAGCCGTTGGTGACCACGACTGCGATATCAGCTCCGTGCGCGGGGTCTGCGGTGCCTTTGACCTGGTACATCACTGAGGAGCCGACCTTGCCGGCGACGGTCGTGTGCTTGGCCTGCAGGACGATTCTGCCGCGTTGGCGGTCTTCGCCGATGACGTCTGCGGCCTGGTCTCCTTGTCGGCCGACCTGCCGTGCGTTCCAGCCGTCCCGGAGGAGCAGGTCACGTAGGGCGAACTCGAAGGCCCGGTCGTCCATGGCGTCGAGTTGCGCGAGCGTGATCCGGAGCCGGGCCAGCGTCTGGGCCCGTACCTTCCGGGCCTGCAGTTCACGGATGAACCGCCAGGCTGCGTAGCCGAGGGCGAGAGCCGCGAGGACGGCGAGCCATGGCCAGATGCGGACGGCTGCCTGCCATGTGGCTGTGGCGATCTTGGCCAGCAGCCAGAGTGCGGCGCAGGCGACGGCCGCGGCGGCGGCCTGTTCCCTGCCGCCGCGGGGTGGGCGTAGCCGGGGCGAGCGGCGGGGCATCAGTGGCCCACGCTCGCTGACACTGATGGTGTAGGGGTTTGCGGTGTTGTCGGGGAGGCCTCTCCGAAGCCGATGAGCTGACTCCATAGCCACACCACCGCGATCAGCCCTGCGATCGACCAGCCGCTCAGTTTCTTCCCGCTGGGGCGGGGTTTGCGTCGGTAATGACTTCGCACCTTGTAGTAGCCCTCGGGCGGCTTCGCCACTGCTTCCTCCTCCGTGTCGTCAGGCCGCCAACTGCGGTCTGATCTCTGGGAATTGGTGTAGCAGCAGGCACTGACAAATCCGCCGGTTTGATCAGCGGAGGCCTCGGGCAGTGCCTCGAAAACGCGCCGTGATGCGGTCACGGGTCCGGCGGTGTTCGAACATGCGGGACAGTGGTTCTCGGATCTGCGGAAACTCCTGTCATCCGGACTGGACTGGCGTGTTCTGGTACGGCTGCGGTGGCCGATGCAGGTGCTCATGCACCGCGGTGCTCTGTTTCCGTCACTTCGATCACATGCAGAAATGGCATGAAGCAGTACGTGTTCGATGCGCTCCTTCTGGGAGGCAGGTCGGGTGCCTTCAGGGATGGGCGGCTTTCGACGCGGGAGCGCTGTGGGGCTGCCTTTCTCGGCGGCGCCGAGAGGGGTACAGGCAGCCCCGGCGGTTGTGGCTACGCCTTGGGCCGACGGCAGGTTGAAGATCAGTGAGTGTGCGCGGCCTGGGGCTTGCGTTTCGTCGGCGAGGGCGGGTCCGGCGTCCGTCGTGGGGTCATTCGGCCGCTTCGGTCAGGTGGGTGAGGGTGGAGCCGTCGATGTTCTTGGAGATGTGCAGGCGTTGGGTGATGCGGCGGCGGAGTTCGGGGACGTGGCTGATGAGTCCGACCGTGCGGTCGTGGGCGCGTAGGGAGTCCAGGACGTCGAGGACTTGGTGGAGGGTGTCTTCGTCGAGGGTGCCGAAGCCTTCGTCGATGAAGAGGGTGTCCAGTGCCTGGCCGCCGGCTTCGGCGGTGACGATGTCGGCCAGGCCCAGGGCGAGGGCCAGGGAGACGTAGAAGGATTCGCCGCCGGAGAGGGTGTCGGTGTGGCGTTTGTGTCCGCTCCAGGCGTCGAGGACCTTGAGGTCCAGGCCTGATTTGGCGCCTCGGGCGGCTCTGTCGTCGGAGTGGACGAGGGTGAAGCGGTGGTGGGACATGCGTGACAGGCGGGTGTTGGCGGCGTCGACGACGTCTTCGAGGCGGGCTGCCAGTACGTAGGACTCCAGTTGCATGCGGAGCTGGTTGCTGGGTGAGCCGCCGCTGATGAGGCCGTGGAGGTGATCGACGGTGCGGTAGGTGTCCTCGAGGGGTTCCAGGCGCTGGATGTGGGTGTCCAGCTGAGCGGTAAGGGTGGCCAGGGCGGTTGTCCGGTCGGCGGCCTGGGTGGCGAGGGCTGCCGTGCGGGAGTGGGTTGCGGTGGCAGTGTTCAGTTCGGTGACGGCGTGCTCGAGGTCGGCCGGAGGCTGGTCGATGGCTGCCTGCAGTTCGGGTTCGGCGAGCCGGGCGGTCAATACGAGGCACTGTTCACGCCAGTGGGTGATTTGGCTCTCGATCGCGGTGAGTTCGTCGTCGGGCAGGCGGGCGGCCGAGGCTTCGGCCGGGGAAGTGAAGCCTGCCGCGTGGGCTGCCTGCTCCGCCAGAGCGGCGGCGCTGTGGCGGCTTGCGGCGGTTGCTGTCACGGTGGCGGCACACGCGGCGGCGGCCTCGAGGCGGCCGGCGTGCTGGGTGAGGGCGGTGATGCGGTCGGCGAGTGTGGCGTGCCCGTTGAGGGCGGTGGCGAGGCGGTGGGTGAGCTCTTCGCGCTGCGTGTGCAGGCTGTCGTAGGTTGCGTCGGCGGCGCCCAGGCGTGCGGTTGCGGTGTTGCGGGTGTGCTCGGTTTCGGCCTGTTCCTTTTCCAGGAGGGCGAGTTGTTCGCTGGCCGGTCCGGCGTCGGATGCCTGGGAGAGGGCGTCGGCGAGGTGTTGTTCGAGGGTTGTGCGGTGGGCGGTGAGGTCGGCGAGGGGGGTGTCGCCGCCGGCTTCACCGCGTGCCGTGGCGGCCTGTTCGTTCAGGTGGGCCAGGGTCTGTTTGGCCTTGTTCTCGCTCTGCTGGGCCCGGGTGTGGGCTGCTTCGGCGGCCTGTTCGTCGGCGGCGGTGGGCTGGCCTGGCTGGGCGGTGGCGGGTGCGGGGTGGGTGGGGGAACCGCATACCGGGCAGTCTTCGCCGTCGACGAGCCGGCCGGCGAGCTCGGCGACGATGCCGTCTGTACGACGGCGCCGGATGTCTATGTACGTTTTCGCGGCTTGCTCAAAGTCCTTCTCGGCCCGGCTGAGGACTTTACGGGCGGCGCTGATCTGCTGGTCGAGGGCGTCACGGCGTCTGGCGGCTTCCAGCTGCTTTTCGACGAGATTGAGGGTGGGGGTGAGTTCGCGGCTGGTCTCCTGTGCGCTGCGCGCGTCTTCCAGGCGTGCGGCCAGGGCGGCGCGGCGTTGGGGAAGGGTGTTGAGCCGTTCCTGGGCGTCGGTGAGGGTTTCAGTGAGCTGCTGGCGCTCGCGGTCGAGTGCGGCCAGTTCTGCCGTGTGGCGCTGGAGGGTGGCCTCGTCGGGCAGCAGCGCTTGGACGGCGCCGGTGTCGGCGTGCAGTTGCTGCGCGGCGTGAGTGAGGGCGGCGGCGTCGAGTGATGCGTCTTCGGGCAGCAGAAGGGCGCGGGCGCGGCTGTCGTCGTCCAGGGCACGGGTGTGCTTGAGGTCGGCGGTGTGTGCGGTCTCCAGGACGGATTGCAGTTGCTGGGCTTTCACGGCGCGCTCGCGGCGGTCGGCGAGGCGGTCGTGGTGGGCGGTCTGCTCGTGGAGCAGGCTGAGGTCGTGTGCGGTGGTGCGGTGGGTCTGCTGGAGACGGTGGAGGTCGCGGACGGCCTGTTCGGCGATGCGGGCTTGCGCCAGCTGCTGCTCGGCGGTCTCGGTGGCGGTGGTTGCGGCGTCTTGGAGGGTGAGGGCCTGGCGGTGCAGGGCGCTGGCCCAGGCGCGGGCGGGTGCGGTGAGGGTAGCGGGGTCGTCGGCCCGGGGGGCGTCTTGGGCGGGTTCGAGGTCGTCGCCGGCTGCCTGCTGGATGCGTTCGGCCAGGCGCAGGACGTCGGCGCGGGCCTCGTCGCGCGTCTTGGCGGTGAGGGTTTTGCGGGTGGCGAGGAATTCTTCGATGAGGCCGAAGCGGCGGGTGCCGAAGAGGGTGCCGAGCAGGATGCGGCGTTCGGATGCGTCGGCGCGCAGGAACTTGGTGAACTCGTTCTGCGGGAGCAGGACGACCTGGCAGAACTGCTGCCGGGTCAGGCGCAGGAGGGACTTGATCTCTTCTCCGGCTTCCTTGTGGGACTTGATGATGCCTTCCCACTGGCCGTGTCCGTGTTCGTCGAGGACCCACTGGTGCAGGTAGGTTTCGGCCTTCTGGTCGACCAGTTCTGCGCTGTTGCGCAGGTGGGGTCGCTTCTGGGCGGGGATTCTGCGGATCTGCAGGCGCTTGCCGGCGAGGGTTACTTCCAGGGTCACTTCGGTCAGCAGGTTGGCGGGCGCATGATCGCTGCGCAGCCGCATGTTGCGTTCGTGAGGCGGCAGGCCGTAGAGGGCGAAGCATATGGCGGCGAACAGGGTGCTCTTGCCGGCGCCGGTGTCGCCGTGCAGGAGGAACAGGCCGTCGGCGGACAGGGCGTCGAAGTCGACGGTGTGCCGGCGGGCGAAGGGGCCGAATGCCTGCAGGCGCAGGGAGTGCAGACGCATGTCAGACGGTTTCCTTCTCCTGGGCGCGCACGCGCATGTCGTCGACGGCCTCTTGGAGGAGCTCTGCCTCTGCGGTGGTGGGTGGGGTGCCGCGCACGGCGGTGATGAAGTCGTGGGCGATGTCGAGGTCGCCGCGGCCGCGTACCCGTTCGCGGTAGGTGGGGCTGTCGGTGGCCTGCGCCGGGATGCCGGCGGGCATGTGCCGCATGTCCAGCGTCTTGGGGAAGCGCTGTCTGAGTCGTGCCATCGCCTCGTACGGGAGGGCGGTGTCGGTGAGGGTGACCTGCAGCCAGGCTTCGCTGTGAGGTTCGTGTGCGGGATCCGTTAGCAGGTCTTCGATGCGGCCGGTCAGCCGTGCCAGCGGCAGGTGGAGGCTGGCCGGGATGTCGTGGCGGGTGATCGTGGGGGCGCCGTCGGCCGGCAGGTCGGCCAGAGTAAGGGATTTGGTGTGGTTGGTCTCGGAGAAGGAGTAGGCCAGTGGGGAGCCGCTGTAGTGGATGCGGTCGTTGACGCTCTGCGGGCGGTGGAGATGGCCCAGGGCGGTGTAGTGGATGCCGTCGAAGAGGTCGGCGCCGGCGTGGGCGATGCCGCCGACGCTGATGTCGCGTTCGCTTTTGCTGGTGGTGGCGCCGGTGATGAAGGCGTGGGCGAGGACGACGGAGCGGGTGCCCGGTCGGGTGACGAGGTCAGCGCGGATGCGGTCCAGTGCTGAGGTGAGAACGGCCTGGTGGGAGGCTGTCTCGGCGTCCAGCTGGGTGCGTGCCAGGGCTGGCTCGAGGTAGGGCACTCCGTAGACGGCGACGGGTCCGTGCTCGTCGTCGAGGAGGACGGGGCGGGCGGCGTCGGCGGGGTCGGTGCGCAGGTGGACGCCGGCTTTGGCGTACAGGCCGGAGCCAGTACCGAGACGGTGGGCCGAATCGTGGTTACCGCTGATCATGACGGTGGGGATGCCGAGGTCGGCGAGCTGGTGCAGAGCCCGGTCGAACAGGCGTACCGCGTCCAGGCTCGGGATGGCACGGTCGTAGATGTCGCCCGCGATCAGCAGGGCGCCCACCTTCTGGGTGCGGGCGGTGGCGCAGATGTGGTCCAGGACCTTGCGCTGGTGGTCGATCAGATCTTCCCCGTGGAACCGGCGGCCGAGATGCCAGTCCGAGGTGTGCAGGAACCTCATGGGCACAGACCGTAACCAGAGTGGTGGGAGCTACGGGCGGTTTTCCCGATAAACGGTCTTGTTTCGGAGGCGCGACACGCGAGGGAGAGGTTTCTTCGTCTGCGTGGCCGGGTGGCGGAGCCGGACGCGGCTCGCAGGGTGATTGTCAGTGGCAGGAGGCAAGATAAGCAGTGGGGGAAGGAGGATGTGATGTCGTTATCGCGTTCTGCCAGGACCGAGCACACTGTGGCGCCCGGGGGCTGCCGGTGGTGCGGAATCGAAGCCCGCGCGCACGCGCGGCAATGGACTGCGGAGGCCGGATGGCACGCCTGGACGGCGCCGACCACTGAGCAGCGCAAGGAGCGCATGCTGCAGCGGCGAACGCAGCAGCAGGTCAGCAGGCGAGGGCCTGCACCTCGGTGAAGATGTCCCGTAGCTGCTGGGGGACCTCTTCGGCGGTGGTGAGCATGGACACCAGTGCGTAGAGCATGTCGGCCTTGCCGTTGGGGCTGCTCTCTGCGGCCTGCTGTTTGATCATGTAGAGGATGCGCTCGCTGAACTTGCCGCCCCGGTGCTCGCTGAAGTCTTCGGCGCTCCAGGGCTGGCCCTCGGGGCGGGGCCAGTGGGCGTTGGCGGCGACTGCCCATTGGAGGTCGCTGAAGAGCTCTTCCAGTTCGTTGTAGCCCTGGCTCTCGCCAACGTACGAGACCTGCTTGGTGAGGTCGAGACCGGCTTTGATGAGTTTCTCGGTTTTGAAGTGCTTATTTGCGCGGCTGTCGGCGTCGACCATCAGCATGACGGTGCGATGGTGCTTGACGAGGTAGCCCGCGAGGTGGAGTGCTCCTTCGTTGTTGTCGCAGGCCCACAGGGCGATGCCAGCCGCCTGCAGGGGCAGTCCCTGCGAGAGGCGGAAGAGCAGGGGCACGCACTGCTGCTCGGTGGGGCCTTCGACTGCCAGGAAGCAGCGTTCGTGCAGCAGGACGGAGTTGCGCAGTCCCACCGCGGCGGCGATCTGTCCGAGGTGGAAGTCGATGCCGTCGTGGGTGTCGCCGTCGAGGCGCTCGACGAGGGTGCGGCCGCTGTCGCTGAGCTTGAGGTGGACGACATCGGCGATGTCGACGCCGTCGATGAGGTTCATCGAGTGGGTGGCGACGATGACGCTGACGTGGGGCAGGGCGCACTGCTTGCGGATGATGTCCATGACGGTGCGCTGGTGGCGGTAGTCGAGGTGGGTGTCGGGCTCGTCGTAGACGACGATGGTCTGGGTGGGCTGCGGCTCGTCCTGCTCCCCCGTCGCGGCGAGTTCACTGCTTTCGAGGAGGCTGCTGGTCCACTCCCACACGGCGAGGGCGATGCGCCGGGTGCTGCCCTGGCCCGAGCGGGTCAGATCCACAGGCTCGCCGTCGGCCTTGGAGACCTCCAGCGGCGCTCTCTTGAAGCCGCCCTTGAAGGAGACCTCGGGCTTGACCTCCACGCCGACGAACTCACGGCAGTGCTGGCGGATGTGCCGGCACAGGGAGTCCGCTTCCTTCTCCAGCCGCTGCGTGATCTCCTTCTCGATCTCCCGGACCTGTCCCTGGAGGGTCTCGTCCTCCAGGTGGGTCTCGTAGCAGCTGCTCAGCGCGGTGCGCACCGCGTCGTCCGGGCTCTCGTCCTTGCCGCCGAACGCCAGCAGCCGCGGCAGCCGTGCCTCGAGGTCTTTCGGCAGCGGCTGCCACTGCTCGGTCTGCGGGACGGTCGCGGCGTGTGCGGTGAGCGCGGCCAGCAGGTCTTCCTTCAGCGTGCCCGACGGGGCAAGTCCGAACTCGGCGACCAGTTCGGTCAGGTCCTTCTTCATCAGCCGACCCAGGCCCTGCAGACGGCTGTCGGCGGGCTGCGATCCGAAGAACTCCCAGCACGCCGCCTCACCGGCCCGTGAACGGCGCCGGATGCGGAGCTCCGCCGGTAAGGGGGCGGCGGCCTGCTCGTCGGTGTCCAAGCGGAAGACGCCCTCCACCCATGTCTCCGCGCAGCGCTGTCCCTTGACGCCCTCGTCCTGCTGGTAGGTGCGGTCCTCGTCCGTCAGACGGTGCTTGCCCAGCAGGAAGGCCAGCGCGGCCAGGACCGCGCTCTTGCCGCCGTCGTTGCGGCCGGCCAGGATCGTCGGGCTGCTGACCGGGATGTCCTGCACATGGGTCAGCGAGCGGAACCCGCACGCGGAGAAGCGGATGAGGTGCACGGTCGAGCTGCTCCGTATCTCCCCGCTCCGCCGGGCGACGGGCAGGGGCGTGGCGTGCGGGCGTTACGCGTGCGGATGAGGCACCTGAGCACTCATCGCAGGCAATCATCCTAGAGGGACACAAAGCAACAGCTCCCCCTTTTGCGCCAGTTAGCGTCTCCCTGCTGTGAGGCTCACGGTCGGGCGATCACTGTGCGTACAGGCCGGGCGCATGCCACACGGTGGTCATCTCAAAGGGCAAGTCATCAGGACCACACCGTACGGCTGGACGGGCGTGACCTATGGTGGCCGAGGGAGAGGGGGCCGGGTGGGGAACGACAACGCCTACTGGGACTGGCGCGATGAGCAACTGAAGGCCGGCGAGCGCGCCAAGGGCGGAGAACCGTGTCAAGTCTGCGGGGAGCCGGTCCCGGCCAGGGCGCACTGGAAGCACCGCGACCGGCACGTGTGCTCGCCCCGCTGCAATCTGATTCTCAATCGGCGCTTCAACCGCCGCATCGAGCGCGGGGAAATCACCCGGCCGCCCGTGTTCTCACCCGATCCTCAAGGCGCCCGGCCTGCGCGGGCGTTTCGCACTCTGCCTGCTGGCTCGCTCTTTCCGTATGAGATCCAGGGCTACTCGCCCAAGCCGGGCGACGTGGTGGAACGGCACGGTTCCGTCATCGCCGTCCACCGCGCCGTCGATCTGCCGGATTACGCCATCCCCTGGCAGGTGAGACCGCACAGCGGCAGCAGCTGGCAACTGGAGCAGGTGGCGCTGTCCGTCCACACGCAGACCGGCGCGGCGTTCTACTACCTGACTGACCATACGTGGACTCCGACGTCTTTGATCCTGGGAGCCTTCCTGGGCCTGAAGCCACTGGATGACACCTTAGGGCCCTTCGAAGCAGAGGGCGGGACGTGGCGGTGGTACACGGAAATCATCCGTGATGTGGACGAGACGGACCAGGAGTACACCTGGACAGCCTTCGTATGCGGCAAGGAGTCCGTGCCTCGGCTGTGGACACCCGCCTACGCAGCCCGGTCCGAGCGCCTGCAGCGCGTGTCGCGTGCGGCCGGCAGCTACGCCGCCCGGATGCGCGAGCTGGGCCTGGAGGCCACCGTCGGGCGTCTGGATCCTCTCGCGGTGTACGAACGCGACGGCTGGATCTGCCAGATATGCAAGACGGCCGTCGAGCGTGAACGGGCCTGGCCCGACATGTGGTGCGCAACCCTTGATCACCGCATCCCGCTCACCGCAGGGGGCGAGCACACGCTGCTCAACGTCCAGCTCTCCCACTGGATCTGCAATCTCCACAAAGGCGACTACTTTCCAGTGGACTTGTAGTCCGGCCGTCTGCCGGACGGCAGTCGGCCGGGCACAGCCAAGGAGGCCGACCAGTTCGCCTGGCGGCGACCGGAGCGGATCGCCTACCAACGTCGTTCGCAGAGGTCCGAACTGTACGACAATTCAGTGCCGGGCCTCTCGTGCAGCCCATCGAGTTGCGGACGGCGCGGGGGTCGTGCCGACGCTCAGTCCGCGCACCTGCCACCCCCGGTCCCCGAAGCAGCCACGCCGACCACACCCCACCACCTTCTTCACTGTGTGCAGGGCTGAGCGGCCGCTGAGGGGATGTCACGGCCCCGACACGCGCGTATCCATGGTGACCTGTGCCGACGCGGCGGCGCCAGGCGGGAGAAAACAGATGGCGCGGTGAGGATCGTCCAGGGAACGCGAAAGAGCCCGGATCGTGTAGATCCGGGCTTCTTCGGCAGTAGCGGGGACAGGATTTGAACCTGCGACCTCTGGGTTATGAGCCCAGCGAGCTACCGAGCTGCTCCACCCCGCGTCGGTGTCCCCCACCGTACGCCGTCCCAGCAGGCGCCGAAGACCACGTTTCGGCGCCGGCTCTACGCGGCGAAGCCGACGTTGGTGACGTACTCGTACTGGCCCCACTGCGAGCCGAGGTCGACGATCGTGTCCTGCCACGCCGCGTCGAGGCTCTGGTGGTCGCCGGCCGCCCAGGAGCCGACGATGCGGTCCCAGCGGCGCACGTTCATCGTCCGGTACTCCACCACGCGCTGCAGCTGCTGCGGCACCTGGGACTGGTTGAGCGGGTGGATCTCCACCCGGGTGCCGCGTCCGTCGCGGTTGAGGCGCCTGAGGAGATGGCGGGCGACGTTGTGCCGGCGCACCGTCCGGTACGCCTGGTCGATGCGTTCCAGGCTGGTCTTGGAGGGGCGGCGTTTGCCCTCCAGCCAGGCCTTCAGCGTCCGGTGGGTCACGGTGAGTCCGGCGTCCTGCGCGGCTTTCAGGGTCTGGGTCGACTTCGTCAGGTAGTGCAGGCGCGCCATCCAGCCGCGCTTGGCGGTCACGGGAGTGGCGATGCCGCCCGCTAGTTCGTCGAGTTTGCGCGCGACGGCGTCGCTGCCCTTGATGCCCCGGGCGCCGAACCTCCCGAAGTCGATGTTCTTCTGCGGCACTACTCCCCCTCGCCTGTGTGCTCGGCGGTGTCGGTTCCGGCGGTGTAGGTGTCCTTGACCTTGACCTCGGTAACAGCTCGGCCTTCGGCGAAGACACGGCGCCAGTCACCGATGACGTGGAGTTCGTCGGTGCCCATCGCCCGGACGACGGCCAGTCCCTCGTCATGGGCCTTGAGTGCCTTGAGCCAGAGGTTGGCGAAGGCCTGGCTGCGGATGAGGTGCATCCAGTCCGGGCGGTAGAGCTCCCGGTTGTAGTTCGACTCCCCCATGGTGGAGACGAACTTCGAGTACATCGCCTTCACGTACTCCAGCGTCACTGTGTCGCCCTGCTCGATCGCCGTGTCGCGGGCGTCCTTCAGGGCGATGCGGAACTTCTCCAGCAGGTTCTCCGTGGCCCCGGAGGTGTACGACTCGTGGATCTGAGGAGGTTCGCACAGCTGGTGCCTGGGGCCGGACAGGCGCAGCAGGAGGCGGAGCGTCGGCTCGGTGACCCACAGGGGGCCGGGCTCGTCCCGCTGGCCGATCGGATTGGGCAGCACCGCCTCGTGCTCCCACTCGGGCGGGGTGATCAGGTGGACTCCGGAGCGGCGGCGGTCGTGTGCGAGGCCGGTGGAGTGCTCGAGCCGGCCCAGGGGGAGGTGCGTCTTGAGGGCGGAGAGGTAGGCGCCGTTGATGTCGAGCGCGGTCACCTGATGCCGGCCGGGTGGGAGTTCGTGGCGGGTCCACTTGGGGCGGGCTTCCCAGATCTGGTCCGCGCCGCGCGCGGTCTGCTTCTTGAGGATGTCGGGGATCCAGGGGTGCGCGATCACGTCGTAGCGGGCGCCCTTACGGGTCTCGTCCAGCAGTCGCATCGCGTCCGGGATGGCCCGCCTCACCAGCGCCGCCGTGGCTGCGTCGACGTCGCCCCGGTGCTCGGCAAGCGCACCCTGCACGGCCTCACGGATCAGGCCGACCGGGCCGGACGTCTCCTGGAACGCGTGACGGGCCGGGCCCTTGGAACGCTGAGCCTCACGCGCCGGACGTGTCGTGCGCAGCGGCGTCTTCGAGGTGTGCGCGGTGGGTTGTCCGGCCGGCGGGGCAGCTGGGGCTCCGGCGGCGGTGGGCCGGCAGTCGGCCGGGGTCAGGTGCTGGGCGAACCCCGCCACGCGCTGTCCGGCGGGATGGCCGCACAGCACACAGGGTTCGGGGGCGGCGAGCAGTTCCACGTCGTCCCCGTCCCCGTCCCTGTCAATGCCCTCGTCCTGGCCGAGGTCGGGCGAAGACAAGGGGGTGGCGGTCGGGGCCGTGCCTGACGTCACGGGCTGCTCCGCAGCCGGCGCCGCCTCGGTCTCGGTGGCCGACTCGGTCTCGGTGGCGAGCTTGGCGTTCAGCCCGTCCAGCAGGTAGGCGTATTTGGTGCGGACCTCGCCGGCCGGGTCCCGGCCGCTCTCCCACCCGCCGAGAGTTGAAGGGCTCACGCCGAGCGCGCGTGCCACCTGCGCCTTGGACAGCCGGGCCCGCTCCCGCAGCTCGCGGCGCACGGGGCAGGGCGGGAGTTCGGCCTCGGGGCCGACGGCGTCAAGCAGCGAGTCGATCGCGTCGAAGTCGCTCACCGGCCCGTCCCCCTTACTTCGGTGCGCACCGTGCGGCGCCTGTCAACGGGAAGCGCCTCGCACGCTCTGGTCGGACCCGCCAGGAGATCCAGCACGCCGATACCGTAATGCTCGGCCAGCACATCGACGTCGCGCAGGCTCCAGGAGACGGCACCCGACTGCCGACGCGACACCTGTGTCTGCGTCAGCCCCAGCACCCCCGCGACCGACCGCTGCGATTCACCCGTTACCTGCATCAACGCGGCCACCGTCAGCCGCAACAACTCCTCCAAACGCAACCCCATACCACCACCCTACCCGAATCCATGCAACTTACGCATCTGCAGCAGCTTTTCACTATCACTAATGCAGAAAAGCTTTCAGAGTTCTGAGGGGCTGAAGGTTCTCGGGCACGCGGTGTGTCAGCGATCCATGCCGTCGGTATCGCGCGGAAGCCGTCGGGTCGCGCGCCGGGCTTCCAGATTCGCCTGGCGCGCCTGTTCCACCGCACGATCGGACAGGCACCGCGGGCACACGAGGTCCACGACACGGCGGCGCAGGGCCCGGCGGAGCCGGAGCCCGGGCGGTGGCGGCCACCCACGGCAGTGGCGGCGCACCGTACGCACTCCAGTGCCCAAGAGTGCGGCGACCAGGGAGGCGTTGCCGGCGTAGTGGGCCAGGAGGAGCGCCATCTGCGCCTGGTGGCCGGCCGGGAACCGGGCCGCGAACTCGGTGCGCTCCTCGGGCTGGAGGAGGGCGTCGTGGCGTTCGCAGCGCGGCGTCTTCTTGTTGTTCCGGGCGATGCCCGGCGAGCTGATGTCCATGGCTCAAGAAGCCTGCCGGGGGCCTCCTGTGGACAGCGGGCTGCCATTGAGCACTGTGCATCGTGAAGTTGCTGGTCACGGGCCTGGTGTGTGCGGGGTTCAGGATGCTCATGGTGGTCGTGGTGGATGACTTCGGTGAAGATCGTCGGGTCACCGGGAAACTTCGCGGTTTGTGAGGACGAGCAGGGACCTGACCAGGGCGGTCGCCCACGTCGGGTCGGTGCGGACCTTGCCGAGCACGCGCCAGTTCTTGAGGTGGGCGAAGCCGTGCTCCACCGGTGCCCGGACCGCTGCCAGTGCGGTGTTCGACAGCTTCTGGCCGCGGGTCAGGGGCCGGTTCCTGGCGGCCTTGTAGCCGGTGATCACCGCCAGGTCGGCGTCGGGACTGCTGTCGTCGAGCCCGACGAAGCCCAGGTCGGCGATGGCGCCGAGGCCGGCCGCCCGCAGCTTGGCGGTGAGCTGGTCGTGGCGGCAGGCGGTGATCTCCGAGGTGCAGCTACACACCCCCGAACTCGGCGCCGCCTGACCCGGTCGGTATATGGAACCGGCCGAACAGTGACGACAACTGACCACGTTGCGCGCATGGTCGGGCAAAGAGCGGTCCCCTTCGTTCTCAGTGGCCGGGCATTGCCGTGCGACCGCTAGCGTCCCCCGGAGTGCGCACTTCTGCGGGAGGCTGGACGTCATAGTGGAAGCGGTCTCGGAACTTCTCACTCTCAGAACGGACTACGCGGCCAAGGTCGATGCCGACCTGGAGCTCGTCGAGAAGGATCGCGAGCGTGTCCGCGCGGAGATCACCGCGTTGCAGGATCAGCTGCACACCCTGGAGGGCAATCACACGCTGCTACTGAGCATGCGGGAGGCCCTGTCGGGTCACTCCCCCGCCGCCTGCCCGGAGCCGGGGCCGGACGGTGCAGCCACGACCGGCAGCAGTCCTGCCGCTCCGCTTGTGTCCGACGGAGTGCCGCACACCGGCGACGGTGCCGCTAGGGATTGTGGCCGGGGTGACGGGGCACCGGAGGCAGGGAAGAAGGCGCCGACGCTTCGGGATCTGGTGGCCGATGAGCTGAAAAGGCGGGGCGAGCCCTGCTCGTCGCACGACGTCGCCACCGCACTGGCCCGGGCGCACCCGGGCCGGAGGATCAAGGAGCCTGCGATGCGTCACGCGTTGGAAGCGCTGGTCGCGCAGGGGCGGGTCGGGCGGTCCAAGCGCGGCTCGCGCGTCTTCTACTTCTCGGCCGGCATGGGTAGGGGCTGACGTTCGCCCGTCCGGCGGAGTGTCATCGCTGGTTCAGGCGGCCGTGTCCCGAAGCGGCTGCGCGGGCGGCAGGAAGACGGGCATCGTCTCGAAGCCGAGAGCCTTGAGGCCGGCTTGCTGGCGGGGTGTCATCTGGGCGCTGTCCCTGCGCCGCCGGATCAGCCAGGCGCCGAGGTGGACCTGGTCGCCGAGGATCTCTTCGGTGTGGTCCTTGGGCATGTCGAGGTGCCCGTGGCGCTGGTGGTACTGACGGGCGGCGCGCAGGCCGCGGTTGAAGGCCCGCTCGGCCGCTGCCTCTTACTGCGTCCGAAAGCAGTTGATGTGAGTCCGGACTAAGTTGCGACGTACCAGCTCAGAGGACCTCACATCAAAGAAACAGCAGGTCAGACGCTTCAGAGAGTCGTCCAGCGCTAGTCGCGACGCCGCAGGTCAGAGGCTCTGAAGCAGCCGGCGCAGGCTTTACCTACTGCTGGTCGTGACAGCGTACGCCCGCATCCACTGCGGCCCCGACCACGTTCGCGTGGCGGGTGTCGGTGGCGCCCGCTCCGGGCGTGGAGATCAGCAGCAGCCGCTCCACGCCGTCTACGGCGTCGCGGTAGGTGGAGCGGTCGGTGTAGTCGGCGTGGCGGACAACGACGCCGCGCTGGGCGAAGTCGGTCACCTTGGCGGAGTCGCGGACTTCCCCCACCAGCACTGGAAGAAGATCCAGTCGACGAACCCGCTGGAGCGGCTGAACCGGGAGATCAAACGCCGCACCGACGTCGTCCAGGTCTTCCCGAACCCGCCCGCGGTCCTCCGCCTGGCCACCGCGGTCCTCGCCGAACTCCACGACGAGTGGATTGCCTTTCCCCGGCCGCTACCTCTCCAACGAGAGCATGGACGCCCTCTATCCCGACGACACGATCGTCCTGCCGACCGCATCAAACGACTGATCGCCTACACCACGACAAGGGACATGACCGTCGAACGCCTGGAAAATGCCTCCGAACGTCACCACGCCTGCCCTTCCGGGCAGACGCGGCGGCCCTTTTCACCGGCCAGGAGGTCGACTGCATCTCCGAGAGAGCATCTGCGCCGTCGGCGGGCTGGACGTGGCTCACCAGAAAGGTGGACGACTCCTGGGCGACGTCGCCGCCACGCAATCCCTTCCATTGCCTCGTCCAAGTCACCTCAGCCCATACTCCAAAAGCACTCAGTGAGCCTTCTCGTAAGCCTCACGGATGCTGGCCGGGACTCGCCCGCGGTCGTTGACCTGGTAGTTGTTCTCCCGGGCCCACGCTCGCAACTCTTCAGCGCTCGGTCCGTCAACCGCGCCTCGGCGGGACCCCCTCGAAACCTTCGCCCGTCCGGTCTTCCGGCCACTGTCGATGAAGGGAGCAAGTGCATCGAATAGCTTGTCGTAGTTCTCCGAGGCGAGGTCGATCTCGTAGTTGACCCCGTCCAGGGAAAAGGTGTGGGTCTGCACTGCGTCAGATTCTTTGCCGGTGAGGTCGTCTGTGAAAACAGTCACAATTTTCTGAGCCATGGCCGGATGGTACCCACACACATGCCCGTACAGCCACCCGGTCACTGAATTACCTACTATCCAGGCTCGTTGAGCATCCCACGAATCTCCTGGAAAGCTACCGCAACTACAGTCTGCGATCCCACCAGTCGACGGCCGTGAGGATCTGGCGCAGAGAAATGGACGATGGTGGCGCGCACTTCGATTGGTGAACTCGAAAGCGGGGTTCTGTCGGAAGACTGATCGCCTCGGATCAGCGAGTTGCCGCGGGAAGGGGCGAAGCCGACGTGCCAGTGCCACCTCGCGCTTCGTAGCGGTGGCGCAGTCAGAGCACGGGACAGGACCGGATCAACGGTGTGGGCTCGTCAGCAACCGCAACGACAAGATCAAGGCGACGTGCGGCGACCGCCTTTCGCAGCCAACTCCTGGAGAGGCGAGTCCCGCGCCGACGGTGGCGGGGGTCCGGCCCCGCGGCGGAACCGTTGAAGCCGATGCCCTCGCACCGCGCGGCCGTCTTCTTCCTCGTCGGTTGAGTGTTCTGTTCCGTGCGGGAACGCCACCGTGGATCATGTCTGATGAGCTGTGGTGACCACCCGCGACGGTTCGTCGCCGATGGCGAGCCGGGGATTCCGCGGGTCTGCCCGCGAGGTGTGTTCTGTCAACTGCTGTGCGGTGCGCGGCGGCATCCGTGGGACTGCTCCGGGACGGCGCACCTGAGCTGGATCAGCGCTGGGCCGTGGTGCTGGCCCCGTCCAGTGCTTCCCGGATGATGTCCGCGTGGCCCGCGTGCTGCGCCGTCTCCCTGATCAGGTGCAGCAGGACTCGGCGGACCGGCCAGTACTCCGGCTCCGGCGGGGACCAGGGAGTCTTGGGGAGCCGAACGCTTCCTCCGAAGTCCTCCAGTTCGTTCACGACCTTCTCAATCTCGCGCGCCGCTGCCTCGTACATCTCCAGCAGGTCCGAGAGCCGTTCTCCCCCGTTCATGCGGTACTGCCCCGTGTCGAGCATCCCTTCGGGCAGTTCGCCGTCCCTTCTGACCAGGATCTCGGCCCACACCCGCTCGCCGCGGGCCAGGTGCTTGATGATCCCGCCCAGCGTGAGTTCGCTCGGGACGGTGCGCCGTATGGCCTGCGCGTCCGTGATCCCCTTGACGGTGATGAGCAGCAGTTCACGTTGCTCGGCGAGCGCCCGCAACAGTTCGCCGCGGTCGGCCGCCACATCGGTAGCGGGGCTGTGAGGGTTCGGTGTCACGCGCCCGACCGTAGAGCACATCTAGGCCGTTGCATGACCTGATTGCCGGTCGGCACCACCGTCCCATCAGAACGGGTGAACGCCGTGCGCAAGGGGCCCGTGCCGGGGTGCGCCACACCGCGCGTTCATGCGTCGTGCGAGGCGTACTGTGCCCTCGCTCATGCCTCCTCGGCCAGGGTGGGCCCGTACCGAGTGCCCGCCCACGGGACTTCTGTGACCTTCCGGAGGTACGCGATGACGTCCGCCCCGCGCGACACCAGCGAGCTGAGCGCGCAGCTGTCGGAACACATGAACGGCTACCTGTACACCGCCTGCCTCTACACGGTCACCAAGGCAGGCATCGCCGACCACCTCGTCCAGGGCCCCCGCACCGCGGCCGAACTGGGTGAACAGACCGGACTGCACGGCCCCCACCTGCACCGCGTGCTGCGCTACCTCGCCACCCGCGAAGTCTTCCGCGAGGACGAACACGGCCGCTTCGCACTCACCCCCATGGCCGGCCTCCTGCGCACCGACGCCCCAGGATCCCTCCACGACCCCTTCCTCATGCTCGGCGAAGACCTCTTCTGGAGGCCGTACGCCCGTATGTACGACACGGTGCGTCAGGGACGGACCGTGTTCGACGACATCTTCGGCGCCGGCTTCTTCGCCCACCTCCAGACCGTCCCCGAAACCGCCTCCGTCTTCAACGCCGGTACGGCCGGATTCTCCCGGCTGTGGAACGAACATGTCGCCACCAGCTACGACTTCCCCGACGGAGCCCGCGTCATCGACATCGGCGGCGGCACCGGCAGCCTGCTGCGCGAAATCCTCACCGCCCACCCCCACATCACCGGCACCCTCTACGACCAGCAATCCGTCATCGACGAACACCAACTCGACACCCCCGACACCACGGGACGCTGGACCGTCCAAGCCGGCGACTTCTTCGAACACGTCCCCGCCGGAGCCGACCACTACATCCTCAAATCCGTCCTCCACGACTGGAGCGACTCCGACTGCCTGCGCATCCTCAAATCCGTACGCGAAGCCGTCCACGACAACAGCAAACTCCTCGTCGTCGACCCCGTCATCCCACCCGGCAACCAACCCCACGCCAGCAAGACCATCGACGCGATGATGATGGTCATCCACGACGGCAAGGAGCGGACCCAGGCGGAGTTCGAGGACGTCCTGAGCAAGGGCGGCTTCACCGTCACCCGGATCCTGCCGACCCCCTCCCTGATGTCCATCGTCGAGTGCGTTCCCGCCTGAGCGGGGTGCCCGGGTTCGGAGGAGGTTGCCGGGATGAGTGAAGAGCCGATCGTCGATCTGGCCGCGCTGGGGGCGGACTTCGCACGCGATCCGCATCCGACGTACGCAGAGCTGCGCAGGCAAGGGCCTGTGCACCGGGTGTTGCTGCCGGAGGGTTTCGCCGCATGGCTCGTCGTGGGCTACGAGGAGGCCAGGGCAGCGCTGTCCGACCCCCGTCTGTCGAACGACTGGCGCAACTCTCCCGGTGCCGCGGGCACGGACGACGACCCCTGGTCCAGTCCTCACATGCTGATCTCTGATCCGCCCCGGCACACGAGGCTGCGCAAGCTGGTGGTCAGGGAGTTCACTCCACGGCGTGTCCAGGCGCTCGGGCCCCGGGTGCAGAAGGTCACCGACGAGCTGATCGACTCGATGCTCGCCCGCCCGGACGGCCGTGCCGACCTCGTCAAGGACTTCGCGTTCCCCCTGCCCGCGGCCATCATCTGCGAACTGCTCGGGGTCCCGTTCAGCGACCGTGACAAGTTCCACCACTGGACCACGCTGGTGACCAAGCAGTGGAACGGCGCCGAGGCCGAGGCGGCTCTCGCCGAACTGGACGACTATCTCAAGGCATTGCTGGCCGACAAGCGCGTGCACCCGGGTGACGACCTACTCAGCGGGCTCGTGCGCCGGCGCGAGGAGGACGAGGACGCCCTGTCCGACGCCGAGATGGTGGGTCTTGCCGTGCTGCTCCTTGTCGCCGGGCACGAGACGACCACCAGTCTTCTCTCCAACGGCATGCTCGCACTACTCCGGCATCCCGACCAGCTGAGCGAACTGCGCGCCGACTTCTCGCTCCTGGACGGGGCCGTCGAGGAGATGCTGCGGCACAGCGGTCCGACCGGAACCTCCCTGCACCGCTTCACCACGGAGCCCGTGCGGATCGGCGGCAGGACCATCCCCGGCGGGGGCGAACTCGTGCTCATCGGGAACACTCCCGCCAACCGCGATCCGAGCCGCTTCTCGGATCCGGACCGCTTCGACATCCGGCGTGAGGCGGCCGGTCATCTGGCCTTCGGGCACGGCATTCACGCCTGTTTCGGTGCCCCGCTGGCCAGGCTGGAGGCCAAGACCGCAGTCCGTTCCCTGCTGGAACGCTGCCCGGACCTTGCCCTCGACGCCGATCCCGCCGGGCTGGCCTGGTACCCGAGCGTGATGATGCGCGGCCTGCCCCACCTCCCGGTCCGGGTTCGTGCCGCGAGCCGCACCGGTTCGTAACCGTCCCGAGCACCCGTCCCTGCCACCTTCTCCTTCCTCTGGAGGTACGCGATGACGTCCGCCCCGCGCGACACCAGCGAGCTGAGCGCGCAGCTGTCGGAACACATGAACGGCTACCTGTACACCGCCTGCCTCTACACGGTCACCAAGGCAGGCATCGCCGACCACCTCGCCCAGGGCCCCCGCACCGCGGCCGAACTGGGTGAACAGACCGGACTGCACGGCCCCCACCTGCACCGCGTGCTGCGCTACCTCGCCACCCGCGAAGTCTTCCGCGAGGACGAACACGGTCGCTTCGCACTCACCCCCATGGCCGGCCTCCTGCGCACCGACGCCCCAGGATCCCTCCACGACCCCTTCCTCATGCTCGGCGAAGACCTCTTCTGGAGGCCGTACGCCCGTATGTACGACACGGTGCGTCAGGGACGGACCGTGTTCGACGACATCTTCGGCGCCGGCTTCTTCGCCCACCTCCAGACCGTCCCCGAAACCGCCTCCGTCTTCAACGCCGGTACGGCCGGATTCTCCCGGCTGTGGAACGAACATGTCGCCACCAGCTACGACTTCCCCGACGGAGCCCGCGTCATCGACATCGGCGGCGGCACCGGCAGCCTGCTGCGCGAAATCCTCACCGCCCACCCCCACATCACCGGCACCCTCTACGACCAGCAATCCGTCATCGACGAACACCAACTCGACACCCCCGACACCACGGGACGCTGGACCGTCCAAGCCGGCGACTTCTTCGAACACGTCCCCGCCGGAGCCGACCACTACATCCTCAAATCCGTCCTCCACGACTGGAGCGACTCCGACTGCCTGCGCATCCTCAAATCCGTACGCGAAGCCGTCCACGACAACAGCAAACTCCTCGTCGTCGACCCCGTCATCCCACCCGGCAACCAACCCCACGCCAGCAAGACCATCGACGTGTCCATGCTCGCGGTGGTGGACGGCAAGGAGCGGACCCAGGCGGAGTTCGAGGACATCCTCACCAAGGGCGGCTTCACCGTCACCCGGATCCTGCCGACCCCCTCCCTGATGTCCATCGTCGAGTGCGTCCCCGCCTGAGCGGACCGTCGGACAGCAGCGCGACCTCGTCCGACCGGAGGAGACCCTATGCGCGTCATGATCGTGGTGTGGCCCCTGCCGGCCCACCTCTATCCCGCACTCCCGCTCGCCTGGGCACTGCAAGGCGCGGGACACGAGGTATGCGTCGCCTCGCATCCCGATCTGGTCGATGTGATCACTGCGGCCGGGTTCGACGCGGTCGCGCTCGGCACACCGCAGACCATGCCCTCGCCATCGGCGGTGGGTGACTTCCTGCCTTCCGAGGAGCACCGCGGGCGTCTGACCGAGGCACTCTCGCTGTCACCGGACGACCATGTGTGGACCACGTTCAGTACCTACACCTACGCGTCCTCGAGGATCTTCCACCCGGAGGACGGCGCTCCGCAGGAGCGCTGGGCAGGTGTGGACGCCCTGGTCTCCATGGCCCGTCACTGGCGACCGGACCTGGTGCTCTGGGATCCCAACTGGCCGTCCGGGGCGGTGGCGGCACGGGAGGTCGGGGCAGCACACGCCCGGGTGCTGTGGGGTCACGACTTCGTCGGCTGGGCCGCCCACCGGGCCGCCCAGGGCCGGGAGTCGCTGCGGGCGGCCGGCCTGGAGGATCCCGTGGCCGAGCTGGTGCGGCCGAGCGCCGAACGGTACGGCATCACCGTCGACGACGAACTCCTGCTCGGCCACTTCACCATCGACCCCATGCTGCCGGACATGCAGCTGCGGGCCCCGTGCCGCAGGGTTCCGGTCCGCCGTATCCCCTACGGAGGGCCCGACGTGGTCCCCGGGTGGCTGCACACGCCGACCGGCCGGCCGCGGCTGGCCGTTTCACTGGGGACGACGCAACGCGCCTACGACAACGACCGCAGCCTCGTCGCGGATCTGCTCGACGCGGTCGATGGTCTCGACGTCGACGTGATCGCGACTCTGGACGCCTCACAACTCGACGGCAGGACGGTGCCGGACAACGTGCGCACGGTCAGCTATCTGCCCCTCGGTCTGCTGCTGCCGACGTGTTCGGCGATCGTCCATCACGGCGGCATCGGCACGCTCACGGCAGCCGTCGCGCACGGCGTGCCCCAGTTCGTGGTTGCGGACCCGACGGCGGCGTACGCGGGCAACGCCCGGTATGTGCACGACTACGGAGCCGGCCGGACGGTCGGCCCGCAGACAGCCTCGGACGAGATGCGCAAGAATCTCGTCCGAGTGCTGACGGAACCATCGTTCCAGGACGCCGCCGATCGGCTGCGCCGCGACTGGCTCGCCGTACCGAGCCCCAACGACATCGTGCCTGTGGTGGAGGGACTCGTATCGTCGCTTCGCCGGGGCCACCGGTCCTGACTGCCGGACCGGACGCAAAGGAGACGTCATGACAGCGTCGTCGACCGCGAACGAGCGATCACGCCTACCCTCTTTGACCGGTGCCAGGTTCATCGCCGCGTGTATGGTGCTGATCTGTCACGTGGGCCTCGCCCTGATCCCCCGGCTCGGGGGAACGGCGGCCGACTACCAGCGCTACTTCGAGGCGTTGGGCAACGTCGGCGTGTCGTTCTTCTTCGTCCTGAGCGGTTTCATCCTCACCTGGGTGAGCCGGCCGGACGACACTCCGAGGCGCTTCTGGCGCCGACGCGTCGTGAAGATCTTTCCGAACCACCTCGTCACCCTGTCGGCCGCGCTGTTATTGATGCTGTCCGCGAATGTGTCGATCATCGCCGCCAACGCGGTTCCGACGCTGTTCCTCGTGCAGAGCTGGATCCCGGACCAGGACGTCGTGATCAACTACGGCTCCAATGCGCCGAGTTGGTCACTCGCCTGCGAGCTGCTGTTCTATCTGTCGTTCCCGCTGCTGCTTCGGCTGACGCGGGGAATCCGGCCGCAGCACATATGGCGGTGGGTGGTGGGCGTGAGCGTGGTGATCGCTCTGGTTCCGCTGGCGGCTCGACTGCTGCCCGGACAGCCGCGGATGCCGTTGACGAACGAGTCGTGGTGGCAGGTGTGGTTCACCTACTACTTCCCCGTGACCCGCCTGCTGGAGTTCGTCCTCGGTGTCCTGATGGCGCTGACCGTTCTTCACGGGCGCCGGCTCCTCCTCGGGCGCGGTCCGGCGCTGCTGCTGGCGGTGGGAGCCTTCATCGGCGGTGCGCACCTGCCCGGCGTGTACGACCGGGTGGCCGCAACCGCGCTTCCCCTCTCCCTGCTGATCGCCGCCGTGGCCAGGGCCGAAGTGCCCGGCCGAAGCACGGTGCTGGGCAGTCGCCCCATGGTCCGCCTCGGCGAGATCTCGTTCGGCCTGTACCTGGTGCACTACCTTGTCGTCTGCTACGGACCGATCGGCGCCGTTCACCCCGAGAACTGGGCGAAGCAGATGAGCGTCCCCGCGGCGCTGGGGCACGGACTTTTGACACTGGTCATCAGCCTGGTCCTGGCATGGCTGCTGTACACCTTCGTGGAGGCCCCGGCCATGCGACGCTTCAGTCGCCCAAGGCCCCCGAAGATTCCTTCCCAACCGGCAAAACCTGCCACGGAGCGGCCGGCCCCCACCGTCTAGCCGCGCTCGCGGAGCCTGCTCAACGCCCATGTCCCAAGCGGTCGTTCACGGACGACCGGTTGGGGCATGGGCTCTGTTGTGCCCACTGCTAAACTCGCCGCTCGTTTTGCGGGCCCGCAACAGGGCGAGACCACAACACATCGGAGGGACTCTTCCATGAACCACGCCATTGCAAGTCTGTCGTGGCCAGAAGTCTCCGCGCGGCGCATGGAGCGAAGCTCTCTTTCCGCGCCCTCGCCACAGGCCGGTTCGGCCGAGATCGTCAGCGCCCTGTGTGGTGCGCACGCGCAGGTGCTGTCGGCTGCCGAGTTAGCGGTGGCGCTACGCATCGAAGGGGCCACCCGCAGCGATGTCCGCACCGATTTGTGGGACCGACGTCAGGTGGTGAAGACGTACGGTCCGCGCGGAACCGTTCATCTGCTGACCACCGCCGACCTCCCCATGTGGATCGGGGCGTTCAGTTCCATCCCGCAGTCCCCGAGTCCGTTCCCCAAGGACGTCCGGATGACCGAGGACCAGACGGAGCAGGTGGTCGCGGCGATCGGAAAGTCGCTGGAAAGCGCCGAGTTGACGATCGACGAACTCACCGACGCTGTGGTGGAGGCCACGGGCCCCTGGGCCGGAGACCTCGTCATGGAGGCTTTCCAGGGGAAGTGGCCACGCTGGCGGCAGGCCATGACTCTGGCCGCCCACCGGGGGGTTCTGTGCTTCGCCCCGAACCGGGGCCGCAAGGTGACCTACACCAACCCGCTGCGCTATCTGAGCGGCATCAGTCCCCTGGACGGGCCCACGGCCCAGGGCAGGCTCGTCCAGAAGTATCTGCACGCCTACGGGCCGGCCACCCCGCAGAACTTCGCCCAGTGGCTCAACGCACCCCGGGGGTGGGCCAGCAACCTCTTCCGCTCCCTGGCGGGCGAGATTCAGGAAGTCGACTTCGAAGGCACCACCGCCTGGATCAACGCCGGCGACACCACGGCCCCGGCCGACACCCCCCGAGGCGTGCGGCTGCTGCCGTACTTCGACGCCTATGTGGTGGCCGCCCAGCCACGCAGTCTCCTCTACCCGGGCCGCGCCGCCGAGCGTGCCCTCACCCCGTCCGGGCAGGCGGGCAACTATCCGGTGCTCATGGTCGACGGCACCGTCGCGGGGGTGTGGCATCAGCGCCGCTCCGGGCGCAGGATCCACGTCACGGTGGAGCCACTCAAGCCCCTGTCCGCCGCGCAACTCGCCGAGTTGGACGAGCAGGTCGAGCGGGTGGCAACCGTTCTGGAGGGCAAGCCCGAACTCACCATCGGCACGGTGTCCGTGGGAGGACACGCCTGAGCTCGGTGCATCCCGCTCTCAAGCCTGCGTTGAGCGCGCTGGCGCACGCTGTTGCTCCCCATCGTGATGACGAAGGAGTGGAGACAGCGGATGAGCGGCGCTCTGGAACAGGACGAAAGTCTACGGCTGCTGGCACTCGGTGACGGCTTCATCTACGCTCGGGCACTGCACCTGGCCGCGGAGCTGTCCATAGCCGATCTGCTGGCGGAAGGGCCCCAGCCCACGAAAGAACTCGCACGGCTGACCAGGACCGATCCGGGCACCCTGCACAGCATGCTGCGGGCCCTGGCCGGCTGCGGGGTGTTCACGGAGGTGGCCCAGGGCTGCTTCGGCCTCACCGCCGTCGGCGAGCGCCTGCGGTCGGACCATCCCCGTTCCGTACGGACCACTGTCGCCCAGTCGGGGAGGATCACGGCCCGGGCCTTCCAGCACGCCGACCACGCCCTGCGCACCGGCGACGGAGCCTTCGCCACAGCCTTCGGCCAGCCGTTTTGGGAGTTCCTGCGGGACCACCCGGAGGAGGGCGCCGCGTTCGATACGGCCATGCAGGAGCACAGTCGTGTCGAACGGGGGGCGATCGTCGAGGCGTACGACTTCCCCGACACGGGCCGCATCGTCGACGTGGGGGGCGGAGACGGCACGCTGCTCGCCGCGGTGCTCCGTGCCCGCCCCGGGACGACCGGCGTGTTGTTCGACCTGCCGCACGTGGTGGAGCGGAACTGCATCGAGGAGGAGGGGCTCACCGAGCGCTGCGAGATCACCGGCGGTGACATCTTCGGGGAGTTGCCCGCGGGCGGGGACCTGTATCTGATGAAGTCGGTGCTGCACGGCTGGAACGACTCCGACGTGCTCACGATTCTGCGCGGCTGCCGACGGGCGATGAACCCGGGCAGCAGGCTGCTGCTCGTCGAACGGGTCATCCCGCCGGGCGATGCTGCGCACACGAGCAAGGCGTTCGACTTCGCCATGCACGTCATGGCGGGCGGCCAGGAGCGTACCGGCGACGAGTACGCGCGGCTGCTCGTCGAAGCCGGGTTCGCGGTCGGCCGGTTCATCCCCACGGGCTCGGTTCAGAGCATTGTGGAAGCGCTGCTTCCCAGCTCACAGACCTGACCGTGACGGGCCGGGGGGCGGCCCGGCCCGCGGGCGCATGAGCGCCGCACCAGAAGGACACGAGCCGCCGCTGCGATGCTCCCCTCATGGCCGCAGACCGCAAGATCGCCCTAATAACGGGCGCCAACAAGGGAATCGGATTCGAGGCCGCGCGGCGCCTGGGCGCGCTGGGCGTCGTGGTGCTGGCCGGAGCCCGTGACAAGGGCCGCGGTGAAGCCGCGGTGGAGCAGCTGCGCGGCGAGGGGGCCGACGCGCACTTTCTTCATCTGGACGTGACGTCCCCGAGCCTGATCGAGCAGGCCGCGCGCCGCATCGATGAGCGCCATGGCCGGCTCGACATCCTCATCAACAACGCCGGGATCAACATCGAGTGGCCGTCCAGCAGGCCCAGTGAGGTCGGTGTCGAGCAACTCAGGACGACGTTCGAGACCAACGTGCATGGCGTGGCGGCTGTCACGAACGCCGTTCTTCCGCTGCTGCGCCGGTCGGCGGCGGGCCGGATCGTCAACGTCTCCAGCGAGATGGGACTGCCCGCGTGGCTGGACGGGTCCGAGATGCCGGCCATCACGGCGTACAGCGTGTCCAAGGCCGCTCTGAACATGCTGACCCTGTTGTACGCCAATGAGCTGCGGTCCACCCCGATCAAAGTGAACGCCTGCTCACCGGGGTTCGTGGCGACGGACATCAACGACGGCTTCGGAGAGCGCACGGCCGAGGAAGGCGCCGCCATCGAGGTCCGCCTCGCCACGGTCGGCGCGGACGGACCCACGGGCTGCTTCGTCACGGACGAAGGCATCCGGCCCTGGTGACCGCGCGGCGGACCCGCAAGCCGAAGGGAGTTTCCTATGCGCATCCTGTTCGTCGTCTGGCCCATGGCGGCGCATCTCTATCCGATCGTGCCGTTGGCGCGTGCGTTCCAGGCCGCGGGGCACGAGACCCGCGTCGCCTCACACCCCGCTCTGATCGAGGAGATCACTGCCACCGGTCTCGCCGCGGTCCCGGTGGGCACGCCGGACACCATGCCGCCGCTGTCTCGGGTGGGGGACTACGTCCTGCCCGAGGAGGAACGCAACCGCCTGGCGAAGGCTTTCAACGTCACCGGTGCCGACGAGCACGCCTGGTTCATGTTCAGCTATTTCGCGCTCGCCGGGACTCGGATCTTCCACTCCCCGGGCGACTCGGACGACGGGGCCATTGCGGGAACGGACTACCTGGTGGACATCGCCCGTGCCTGGGAACCCGATCTGGTCCTGTGGGACATGTGGCCGGCCGCAGCCATCGCGGCTCGGGTCACCGGTGCGGCGCACGCGAGGTTCCTGTGGGGGCCGGACTACTGCGGCTGGGCCCGGCAGCGGTATCTGAGGCTGGGCGAGGCGGAGTGGACGCGACAGCCGGACCCACTCGCGCAGGCGGTGACCGAGGCCGCTCGGCGGCACGGCTGCACAGTCGACGACGAACTCCTGCTGGGGCAGCTGACCTTGGACCCGACTCCGGCTATGCTGCGTCTGGACACCCCGGCGCCGACCGTCTCGATGCGTCGGGTGCCCTACACCGGGGCGGATGTCATGCCGGAGTGGCTCCACGAGCGTCCGCGGCGGCCCCGGGTGGCGGTGTCCCTGGGCATGTCGGGACGGGAGTACGCGTCCAACGGAGCCCTGGTCACCAAGCTGCTGGAGATGGTGGCCGACCTGGACATCGAGGTCGTCGCCACGCTCAACGAGGTCCAGTTGAGGGGGCAGCGGGTCCCGGACAACGTGCACGCCCTCGATTACGTTCCCTTCAACCAGCTGCTGCCCACCTGTTCCGCGATCGTCCACCACGGTGGCAGCGGCACGGTCATGGCCGCGGCGGCCCATCGGGTGCCGCAGCTCATCGAGGTGGAAGGCCTGGAGTCGGCCACGTACGCACCCTATGTGCTGCGGCACGGGGCGGGGCTGACGCTCGATCACAAGCGCCAGTCCGCCGATGTGATGCGGGCGCGGCTCCTGCGAGTGCTGCACGAGCCCTCGTTCCGCGCGGGGGCGGACGCCCTGCACGCCGAATGGCTGACCATGCCGTCTCCGCGTGAGGTCGTACCGGTCCTCGAGGCGCTGACCCGGCGTCACCGTTCACGCGGTTGAGACCGGCACGTCGGCTTCGCCGGAACGCGCGCACTGCCTTCGGTGCGGCGCGTTCCGGCGGCACCGGCGCTGTCAGATGCGAGTCGACCTGCCCTCGGCGCGCACACTGGCCAGCAGCCGGTCGTTCGCGTCGTGGACGTGGGAGATTCCGCTGCACGCGAAGGTGTCACCGCTCAGAATCCCGGCCTGCTCGATGTCCACCCAGCCGGAGAAGAGCCCGTTCTCGTCGAACTCCAGCTCCACGATCCGGAACGAGAAGGTGTCCGGGCCGGTCCTGTTCCAGTACCCCGCTCCGACGGAGCCGGGGCGCGGCCCGGCAAGGATCATGGCCCGTCCGTTCTCGGTGAAGCGCAGCGTGCTGGTGTACGACTGTCCCTCCACGGTGAGGTGTTCGCTCCAGGTGCCGGCCAAGGTCGTGGTCCCCGGGATGCCATCCATGCCTTTTCACCTCTCGGCTCAGTGCGCTGACAGCTTCACGGTGCGTCCTTCGGCTCGATGAGCGCTCGAGGCCCGACCGCGGCCGGTGCAGCGGGCCGCGGTCGCGCATCGTCCGGTTGACCTGGTCTCCAGCGGAGTTGGAGGGAAGTCGGGCACCGTTGACGGCGTCTCGTACATCGTTGAGGGGAGTCATTGTGTCCCAGGTCCTGAACAATTCGGTCGCGCAGGCCACCGGAGACCTCTACGCGGAGGTCCAGGCGTTCTACGCCCGGCAGATGCGACGGGCCGACTCCCTCGACATCGAGGGCTTCGCCGAGACGTTCACCGACGACGGCGAGGTGGTGCACGCCGACGGTGGGCGGACCGCCGGCCGGGCCGAGATGATCGCCGCCATGCGGGCCAGGCTGCCCCGGTACGAGGGTGTGTCGACCCAGCACTGGTTCGGCCAGTTACTCATCGAGCGACTGGCCGACGGTGCGCTGGGGGTCTCCTACTACACACTCGTCGCCCAGATGGGCGAGGAGGGGCTGTCCTTCCAGCCGACCTACACCGTGGACGACGTGCTGGTGCGCGACCCCGGCGGCAGCCTGCGGACGCGCTCCAGGATCATCCGCCGGAGCGGTCCGGCCCGGCGGTGACTGCGAGGCCAACAGGTCCGTGTGGTTCTGGTGGCCTCGCAAAACGTTCGCTGGGTGCAGTACCGCTGGTGGGGTGGAAGGACGACGTCCTGGTCGCTCAGTGGACGGCACCACATGCAGCCAGAGAGTGTCCTGACCGGGGTGGGCCGGTGACGCATCGGTGCGTCACCGGCCCGTGTCTCAGGCTCGGCACTCCGGCAGACCGCCGTGGAACTCGCACATCTCCCTGAACGACCCGGCGACGTCGATCCGGGCCCCCGGTGGCAGCCCCTCGAGCTCGGCGTAGGCGCGATGGAGGTTGCCGACGAGGCGTTCCGGGTCGGTCAGATCGGCGTACCGGCCGGGGCGGGCACGCCGGGCGGCCTCCAGCGGGGACAGCCCGGCCGACAGGCCGTCCTGCGCCACTTCGCGGCACCACCGCAGGTACTCCTCGGTCCGGTCCAGCAGCTCCGGTCCGCCGACCGCGCCGTGGCCCGGCACCACCACTCGGGGCCGCAGCGCGCGCATCCGGGCGACAGCCCGCAGCGAACCCTCCACCGACCCCATGAGTACGTACGGGGTGACGCCCGACCAGACCACGTCGCCGGTGAACAGCACGCTCCGCTCGGGAACCCATACGGCGACGTCCGTCGCTGTGTGGGCCGGTCCGATGTGCAGCAGTTCGACCCGGGGCCCGGCCGCGCCCAGATGCAGTGTGAGCGCGTTGCGGAAGGTCAGGGTCGGCAGCACGAGCGGGGTCTCGCCCCAGGCGACCTGCGGCCACAGTCCGCGCAGGCCGAGGCCCGCCTCCGCCATGTCGGCGCGGGTCCCCTCGTGCGCGACGACGGTCGCCCGGGGCGCGAAGTGGCCGTTGCCGAACACGTGGTCGCCGTGGAAGTGGGTGTTGACGACGAAGTCGGGGCCGCCTGCCACGACCGCGTCGACCTGATCGCGCAGGTGCCTGGTACGGGCCTCGGTGGCGGCGGTGTCCACGAGCACGCAGGTGTCGGGGCCGACGACGAGTCCGGCGTTGTTCAGGCACCAGCCGCCCGGCGGCTGGAGGTAGGCGTAGACGCCGTCGGCGAGCGGCGTCAGTTCTCCCGGCGGGGCGACGACTACGGTCACGTCGCCACTCCGTCCGTGCCGGGGACGGCGCTGTAGGAACCGTGGTGGAAGACGAGCGGCGGCCGGCCCGGCCGGCTGCCGGACACAGCGACCACCCGGCCGACGAGCAGTGTGTGGTCCCCGGCCTCGATCTCGTCGTGCAGTTCGCACTCCAACCAGGCAGCGGCCGAGGGCACGACAGTGTGTCCGGTCGGGCCCGGCACACCGCCGAGGCGGCTCATGGCGTCGGCGCCCTCGGGCCGGTCCGGCAGACAGAACTCCCGTGCCAGGTCGCGCTGGTCGCCGTTGAGCACACTGACCGCGTATCCGCCGCGCGCCCGCACGCGCGGCCGCATCCGGCCGTCCGCCTTGACGGACACCAGGATCAGCAGCGGATCCAGGGACACGGAGGTGAGGCTGTTGAGGGTCATGACGACCAGGTCGTCGTCCCGTCCGCAGGTGAGCAGAGTCACCCCGGTGGGGAAACAGCCCATCGTCGCCCGGAAGGCGGCCTCGTCCGGACGCGTCCGGACGGTGTCGGCCGATTGCTTCATCGTTCCGCCCTGATTCGTGAGAGTCATCAGTAATTGCCGAGTCCACCGCAGACGTTGAGCGCCTGGGCCGTGATCGCGGCGGCGGCGTCCGTGGTCAGATAGCCGACGAGCCCGGCGACCTCCTCCGCCGACACATAGCGCCCCATCGGGATGCGTCCCTCGATCCGGCTCCGGATCTCCTCCTCGCTGACGCGGTGGTACGCGGCATGGCCCTGACGGACGCGTTCGGCCATGGGGGTCTCGACGTAGCCGGGGCAGACGGCGTTCACCGTGACGCCGGTCCGGGCCAGTTCCAGCCCCACGGCCTTGGTGAAGCCGACCACTCCGTGCTTGGACGCGGAGTAGGGGGCGGCGAGCGGCACGCCCTGCTTGCCACCCGTGGACGCGATGTTGATCACGCGTCCCCAGCCGGCGTCGATCATGCCGCCCTCGGACAGGACCTCGCGGGTGACCCGGAAGACACCGTGCAGATTGGTGTCGATCACGTCCGTCCAGATGCTGTCGTCGAGATGCGCGGTCTCACCGCCGCCGCTGCGCCCCGCGTTGTTGACCAGCACGCCGATCGGCCCGTAGGCGGCGACCGCCTCTGCCACGGCCGTGCGTATCTGCTCGGCCGAGGTGACGTCGCACACCGTGCCCGAGACCTCCAGGCCCTCCTCCCGAAGCCGCTTCACCAGGTCGCGCACGTTCTCCGCGCCCCGCGCACAGCCGAAGACCGCCATGCCCTGGCGGGCCAGCAGCTCGGTCACCGCCAGGCCGATCCCGCTGGTCGCACCGGTGACGAAGGCCGTTCGTCGTTCCGTGCCTGTCATCCCGCTCTCCCGTCCTTGACAGTCCGCCGCGCACGACCGTGTCAACGTCTGCTTGGGGGGGTCTCGAAACGGGCTGGAGGCAGCGGCCGGTCGAGCATGGTTCGACGCGGTGTCAAGGCCTCGGCGCGAGAGTTGGCGGCGTCCGCAGGTGCGGGCCCCGCGCCCCTCGGAGTTGAGGAGTTTCCGATGCCCGAAGAGATCCCCGACGTCAGGAAGTCGGTCGTTGTGGCAGCGCCCGTGGAGCACTGCTTCGAGGTCTTCACCGAGCATCCCGCCGACTGGTGGCCGCCCTCGCACGTGCTGGTCAAGAAGGAGCGGGCCGGTCTCGCCTTCGAGCCCTTCGTCGGCGGCCGCTACTACGAGTGGGACGTCGACGGCAACGAGGTCACCTGGGGCCGCGTGCTGGAATGGGACCCGCCGCACCGGCTCGCCATGACCTGGCGGATAGACGGCCGCTGGCAGTCCGTTCCCGACGACGACCGGGCGAGCGAGATCGAGGTCGACTTCATCGCGGCGGGCAGCCGAGGCACCCGGGTGGAACTGGCGCACGTCAAGCTGCACCGGCACGGCGACGGAGCGTGGAACATCCACAAGGCCCTGGACACCCCGAGTCCGGGAGAGACCCTGGCCCGTTTCGCGGACGCCGTCTGACCCGGACGGCCGACAGGAAGGGTACGAGATGGACGGGCACACCTCCGCACGGACGACGGCCGAACCGGCTCTTGCCGTGGACAAGTTGTGCAACCTCGCCGCGCAGCACGCCGAGACCGCCGACCGTGTCGGCCGGCTCTCGCCGGAAGTCACCGGTTCCCTCCGGGAGACGGGGTTCGCCCGGCACTTCGTGGACGCCCGGTGGGGTGGGACCGAGGGGTCGTTCGCGGACCTCACCGAAGCGGTCGTCGCGCTGGGCCGGGAGTGTGCGGCCACCTCCTGGTGCGCCTCGCTGAGCGCCTACTCCGCACGGTTCGCCTGCCACCTCCCGCACGAGGGGCAGCGGGCGCTGTGGTCGGGCAGCCCGGACACCATGATCGCGACGGCGCTGATGCCCGGCGGGCGAGCCGATGCCGTCGAGGGGGGCTGGCGCCTGACAGGCCGGTGGAGTTACGTCAGCGGCGTCGACTTCGCCGACTGGGTGCTGCTCTGCGCCGCCGTGGGCTCCGGCGACGGGCCGTCCCGGCTGCGGTTCTTCGCCCTTCCCCGGGGAGAGTGCACCGTCCACCAGGACTGGGACAGCGTCGGCATGCGGGCGACCGCCAGCCACACCGTCGTCGTGGACTGCGCCACCGTCCCGGACCATCTGACGTTCGACCGGGACGCCATGGTCACGGGGCTCAATGCGCACTCGGACGCATCCGCCCACAACGTGCCGTTCCAGGCCGTCGGCGGTCTGACCTTCATCGCTCCGGTGATCGGCGCGGGAACCGGCGCGCTGCGCGCCTTCGCCGCCGGCCTCACCGGACGTCGGCGCACCGCGGCCAACGAGTCGGCCCTGGTACGCGCCTCCGGCCGGGTCGACGCCGCACGCCATCTCGTCGAGGAGAACACCCGTGTACTGGACGGGCGCCTGTTCACGCCCGACCACATGGCACGCAACGAACGCAACGCCACCTTCGCCGCGGAGGCGGTCAGGGAGGCCGTCGGCCTGCTCGTCGCCGCGGCGGGCACCACCGGTCTCGGGTCCCGGCACCCGCTCCAGCGGCTGTGGCGGGACATCACCTCCGCCACGAGCCACGTGGCTCTCCAGTACGACACGGCGGCCAGGAAGAACTACGCGGCGGTACTCGCCGGACCGGCGGAGTGAGCCCCGCCGGGATCGCCGGCCGGACAGCGGCGCCGGCGGATTGCCCGAGATCACGAGGAGAGTACTGATGCACGCACCGCAGCGTTCCACCCGGCGGGTCGACGCCCAGCTCTACGTCGAAGTCCTGCAGTTCTACGCCCGGCAGATGCCGTTGCTGGAGGAGCGGCGGCTGGAGGAGTTCCTGGAGACGATGACCGAGGACGGCTCCATCGAGCACGTGCCCAACGGGTGGCGGATCGAGGGCAGGAAGGCGCTGCTCACCGAGATGCGTGCCCGCCGGGGCGACCCGGACCGGCCGCTGGTGGGCGAGATGTCGGCGCGTCAGGCACGGGCGGACGAGGTCGCCTACTACGACGGGATCGTCTACCGGTACTGGTTCGACCGGATGCGCATCGAGCCCCAGTCGGACGACGTCCTGCGGGTCGGCTACCAGGCGATGGTCAGCATGACGGACGCCGCGGGCAAGGTGAGCTTCGAACCGACGACGACGGTGCAGGACGTCCTGGTCCGCCAGGACGGCGAGTGGTACACGCGCTCGCGCCGGGTCACACACGACTCGCCCAACTGGGCCGACAAGATCCACAACCCGTCCTGAGCGGATGCCCGAAGCTCTTCCAACGTCCCCGGCCGTCTGCCCGTCGGCAGCGCGCACTTGCGGAGGTGCCACCATCGTGTCGTCGTCCCGAGAGACCGAGTCCCGAGGATCCGACTCCCAGGAGTCCGCGTCCCGGGAATCCGAGGTCTTCCCCTTCAATGGCTCCTCCTACCGGGGGCCCGATCCCCGCTACGCCGGGTGGCGGACCCAGGAGCCGGTGAAACGCGTCCGGACGGCGGGCGGGGTGGACGCCTGGCTCGTCACCCGGTACGAGGACGTGCGGGCCGCCCAGGCCGATCCGCGCCTGAGCAGGGCCCTGGCCTGCGGTCCCGGTGCGCCACGGATCGGCGGCACCATGTACACGACCCCCGACATGATCATTTCCATGGACTCGCCCGAACACTCCCGGCTGCGCAAGCTGGTGGCCGGGGCCTTCACGGCCCGCCGGGTGGAGCGCATGCGACCGCGCGTGCAGTCGGTACTGGACGAACTGCTCGACGACATCGAGGCCAAGGGCTCCCCCGCCGACCTCGTGCCGCAGCTCGCCCTCCCCTTTCCCCTGACGGTGATCGGTGAGCTGCTCGGTGTCCCGCCCGAGGATCTGCGGAAGTTCGAGGTGTGGGCCCGCTCCTTCGCCACCGTCGACGACCGGGCGGGCGGCGAGGCGTCGTTGGAGGGCCTGGCGAAACTGAGCGAGTACATCGTCGGGCTGATCGCGGACAAGCGGGCCGAGCCGGCGGACGACATGCTGTCGGAGCTGATCGCGGCTCGTGACCAGGGCGACCGGCTCAGCGAAGCGGAGCTGGTCACGTTCGGTTTCACCCTGATCGGCGCGGGATTCGACACCACGGCGAATCAGCTCGCCAACTCGGTCCTGGCGCTGATCGCGCATCATCGGGACCAGTGGGAGTGGTTGGTCGAGGAGCCCACCCGCGTCCCGAGCGCGGTGGACGAGATCCTCCGGCACGTCAACCTGTTCGCGACCGACACCTCCGGCTTCCCGCGGATCGCGGCGCAGGACATGGAGATCGGAGGTGTCGAGATCGCCGCGGGTGACGCGGTCCTGCTGTCGCTGGCCTCGGCGAACCGGGACGGCACCGTCTTCGAGGATCCGGACCGCCTGGACCTGGGCCGCCTCCGCAATCCGCATCTGTCCTTCGGCCACGGCATCCATCACTGCCTCGGCAAACACCTCGGCCGGATGGAGATGGAGATCGCGCTGACCGGACTGGTCCGGCGCCTGCCGGATCTGCGGCTGGCCGTGGACGAAGGGGAGCTGCCCTGGCACGTGGGCGAGATCAACCACACCCTGACGTCCCTGCCGGTCACCTGGGGACGCTGACCGCGTGAGCGGAGTATGCCCGCCCCGCGCCGCGGCCACGAGGCCGCACCCCGAGCACGCCCGTGAACAGCTGACATCCTGGACGCCATGAGTGAGACCTCGGCACGACTGTTGAAGTTGCTGTCCCTCTTACAGATGCCGCGGGAGTGGCCCGGCAGCGAACTGGCCGAACGGCTGGGCGTGAGTCCTCGCACCATCCGCCGGGACATCGACCGCCTGCGTGATCTCGGGTATCCGGTCGACGCCACGAGGGGTGCGGTGGGCGGATACCGCCTGGGCGCGGGAGCCGCCATGCCCCCGCTGCTGCTGGACGACGACGAGGCCGTTGCCATCACCGTCGGACTGCGCACGGCGACGCACACGGTGGACGGCATCGAGGAGGCCGCCGTGCGGGCGCTGGCGAAGCTGGAGCAGGTCCTGCCGTCGCGCCTGCGGCACCGGGTGAGTGTCCTGGGTGCGGCGACCGTGCCGCTGCAGGGCTACAGCCCCGGGGTCGCCGCCGAGCACCTGACGGTGCTCGCCGCCGCCGTGGCCGGCCGGGACCAACTGCGTTTCGCGTACCGGTCGGCAAGCGGCCGGCCCGGCCAGGAGCCGAGCCGGCCGCAGGACACCCAGCGGCTCGTGGAACCTCACCGGCTGGTGCCGACCGGCCGTCGCTGGTATCTCGTGGCGTACGACAATGCCCGTGACGACTGGCGGACGTTCCGTGTCGACCGCATTCGCGACCCGCAGCCGACGGGCGTCCGCGCGCCGTTTCGGTCCCTGCCGTTCGAGGACGCCGCGGTGTACGTCACCCGCCGGCTCTCCGAGCTCGCTCCCCTCCACCAGGCCGTGGCCACCTTGTACGCTCCGGCGAGCGAGATCGAGGACCGGCTCGGCAGGACGGGTGGCGACGAACTCGAGGAACTGTCCGAGGGCAGTTGCCTGCTCCGTACGCAGGCCGATTCCCTCGGCTGGCTGGCATTTCGTCTGGTGAGCCTCGGATGCCGGTTTGTCGTGCACGAACCTCCCGCCCTTGTCGCATACATGCGTGATCTGGGCGCCCGGGCCACCCAGTCCGTCAACGACTGTGAACAGCCTTCCTCCCGGCGCACTATTTCGGACGTCTCTTGACCTAATTGGGGTCTAGCGTCAAAGCGTTCGCGGGACGAGTCGTCCGCCCCCACAATCTTCAGGAGCTAGGACCATGAACGCTGCCCAGGAGGCTCCTCCGGGCTCCGCCGAAGACCGGCGCCGGTGGATCGCATTGGCCGTTGTACTGACCGCGTCCTTGCTGGACCTGGTCGACGCGACCATCGTCAACGTCGCGATCCCCACCGTCCAGCGGGACCTGGACGCCTCGTACAGCGCCATCCAGTGGATCACGGGCGGCTACACCCTCGCTTTCGCCGTGGGCCTGATCACCGGCGGGCGGCTCGGCGACATCTGGGGCCGCAAGCGGGTCTTTCAGCTCTCCATGCTGGGCTTCACCGTGGCGTCTGCCCTCTCCGGCCTGGCGATGGGCCCGGAGATGCTGATCGGAGCGCGCATCCTGCAGGGCGTCATGGCCGCCATGATGGTGCCGCAGGTGCTGTCGATCATCCATGTGACGTTCCGTCCCGAGGAGAGCGGCAAGGTATACGGACTGTTCGGCGCCATCAGCGGCATCGGCGCGGTGTCCGGGCCTGTCATCGGTGCGCTGCTCGTGCAGTGGGATCTGTTCGGCCTCGGCTGGCGGCCGATCTTCCTCATCAACCTCCCGATCGGCATCGTCGGCCTGATCATGGGCCAGCGCTACCTCACCGAGTCGAAGGCGCCCCATGCCGTCCGTCTCGACCTCGTCGGGGTCGCCCTGGCCTCGCTGAGCCTGCTGCTACTGGTCTACCCGCTGACCCAGGGCAGGGAGGCGGACTGGCCCGCCTGGAGCTTCGTGGCCATGGTCGCGAGCGTTCCCACTTTCGTCGTCTTCGTACTGCACCAGCGGGCCAGGATCCGCGCCCGGAGCACGCCGCTCATCGAGTTGTCGCTGTTCAGGATCAAGAGTTTCGCGGCCGGCATCGCCGTACAGCTCACCTTCGGCACCACGTTCGGTCTCTTCTCGCTCACCGGCGCTCTTTACATGCAGATCGGGCTCGGCTGGAGTGCGGTCCATGCCGCTCTCACGAGTCTGCTGTTCGGCGCCACGATGGCGGTGTCGACCAACGTCGCCATGCGCAAGCTGATGCCGAGGTTCGGGCGCACCGTGCTTCAGGCCGGTGCCCTGCTGATGATCGCCGGGCTGTTCGGCTACTACTGGGTCGCCGACACCCAGGCAATCGGCGCCACGTCCTGGGAGCTGGCACCGGTCCTGGTCGTTGCGGGCTGGGCTCTTGGCATGATCATGGCACCCTTGACGAGTGCGGTCCTGGCCAACGTTCCCTTCGAGCACGCCGGATCCGCCTCCGGGCTGACCAACACCGTCAACCAGATGGGCATGGCGATCGGTCTCGGTCTGGCCTCGGTGGCCTACTTCGACGTCGTCGACGGGGCGACCGCCGCGGAACGCTCCAGCGGCGCCGCCTTCGTCGACGGCTTCACCAACTCGTTGTGGTGGGCGATCGGCGGCATGGTGCTCGCCTTCCTCCTCATGTTCGCGCTGCCCTCGACGAAGCCCGCCGCGCCGGGAGTCGAGCCGGAGACCGCCTCTGACGACGTCGCCGAGCCGGCGCGCTGAGGACCCGTGCGCGCGGGCCCGCCAAATCCCCCGGGCGGGTCCGAGGCGGTACGGAAAACGGCTGTGGGCCGGGACACCGAAGTCCTGGCCCACAGCCCGTTCACGCAAGGCTCACCCGCCCCGTGTCGCCGCCGCACGCACGTCGTCGAGCAGGCGGGCCTGTTCCGGGCAGACCGCGTCGGGCGTGCCGCCCGCCCTTGCCGCCGCGGCGAACGCCATCACGGTGTTGTACGCCTGGTCCTCGGCGGGAACAGCAAGGTCCCGTACGCCGGAGCCGTCGTCCAGCCGGATGGTCGGCCGATGAGAGGCCGGGGGCGTGAAGGCCCGGTCCACGGCGATGCTGCCGCCGGTCCCCCAGAGGGTGTAGGCGCTGCGATAGGCGTGATCGAGACCGAAGGAGGCGTGGACACCGGTGCCGTCCGGTGCCACGAGAAGCGCCGACCCGGCCGAGTCGACCCGGTGTCCGCCGCCCCGAACCAGACAGGCGCCGGCGACCCGCAGACCGGGCCCCAGGAAGTACCGGGCGGCACGCAGCGGATACACCCCCGTGTCCCACAGGGCGCCGCCCCCCAGTTCGGGCTGCAGGCGGATGTCGTCCATGGCGCGCCGCGGGACCGTGAAGTGCGCCTCGAAAGCCCGCAGTTCACCGATGGCCCCCTCGGCGAGGAGTTTGCGGACCACTGCGTGCAGGCCGTGGTGCACGAACATGACGTTCTCCATCAGGGCAAGACCCCGGCTCGCAGCCAGCTCGACCAGTCTGCTGGTCGTCTCGCGGCGCAGCGACACCGGCTTCTCCACGAGCACGTGCTTGCCCGCGAGCAGTGCCGCTTCGGCCCATTCGGCGTGCAGGGCCGCGGGCAGCGGCACGTACACCGCTTCGACCCCCTCGTCCGTGAGCAGCGCCTCATATCCCTGCACTGCTCGGCATCCGTAGACGTCAGCCAGCTTGCGGGCGCGCCCCGCCTGGCGGCTGGCCACCGCGACGATCTCGGTCTGCGGCGCCCGGGCAATGGCCGGGAGCATCCTGCGCCGGGCGATGTCCGCGCATCCCATGACCCCCACCCGAAGCGGCCGCGTCACAGCCTGACCGCCCCGCTGTTGAGGGCCGCGAGCAGGGAGCGGGCCTGCACATTGACATAACGGCTGTGCCGGGCGAGCCAGTTCAGCTGTCCCGGGGTCACCCAGCGGTATCCCTCGGGCGGCGTCGACAGTGCGGCGGTGTCGACGTCCACCACGAGATGCCGGCTGACCGCGTTGAGGAATCGGCCGCCTTCCTCCGAGTGCAGCGCGCTGTAGCGGATACTGTGCGGCGCGGCGTTCAGCACCAGGTCGAGAAAGCGCGGGGCGGCAGGCGCCGCGTGTCCCCTGTAGTTGTCCGGGACGCACTGCACGGTGGGGCCGAGTTCCACGCTTTCCAGGAACCCGCCCTCCGCCCGGGCGTGGACCAGCAGGTGCGGCACGCCGCCGAAGCGGCCCGTGAGGAACGCCGTCACGCCGGTCGCGACCGGCTCGAACAGCGGCTGCGTCCAGCCGGCCACCTCACGGTTCGCCGCCTCGGCCCGGACGGCGACCACCCTGAAGAACCGGTCGTCCAGGCGGCGGACGGCCGACTCGGTGCGCACCCATCCCTCCGTCTCGGCAAGCGGCAGCGGCTCGGCCCGTACCTGGTGACGGGCCTTCTCCGTGGTGATCCAGGACAGTAGTTCGGTGTCGGAGGACAGCGCCTGCGGCTCGGTCAGAAGGTGGGGCGCACATGCCAGGACGGTCCGGGAGTCCATGTTCACCACGTGGTCCTTCAGCAGCAGTTCACCGAGTTGCCCCAGGGTCAGCCAGCAGAAGTCCGGGTCGGGCGGGACGTCTTCGCGCGTCTCGACGATGACGTTCCGGTTGGCTTTGTGCAGGAACCACGCGCCGTGCTCGGACTGGAGGACGTCGACGAGGACACGGGTGGGCCGCCGGCCCGTGAAGTACTCGAGGTACTTCACGGACCCGCCCCCGTGCGCCTTGGTGTAGTTGCTGCGGGTGGCCTGCACTGTGGGTGAGAGCTGGACCAGCCGCGGATTGCCCGGCTCCATCTTCGCCTGCATCAGGAAGTGCAGTACGCCGTCGAACTCCTTGGCGAGAATGCCGAGGACACCGACCTCCGCCTGGTTGATGATCGGCTGCTGCCAGTCGTGCGCTCCCTCCGTCACGCGCACCCGCAGACCGTGCACGGTGAAGAAGCGCCCGCTGTCGTGGACCAGGTTCCCCGTGACCGGTTCGAACGACCAGCCCTGGAGCTGGTCGAACGCAATCCTGTGGACGCGGAACGGATGAGCGGCGCTGCGCTCGGCGAGCCAGCCGGCGAAGTCCTCGGTGGACATCTTGGCGCCGGATCCGACGGCCGCCGCGGAGCGCCGGAACCGCTCGGGCAGCGTGGCGTCCGCACGGGACCGCAGAGCGGTGGATCCGGTGAAGGGCGCGTCGCCCGGCCGCACGCTCCTCGCCCGCCCCCAGGAGGCGTCGCGCGGCCCCGTCTCGGTCAGTTCGCTCATGCCGGTGTCCCCTTCGGAAGGCGCCGTCGGCCTTCTACGGCACTCACCGTAGAAGCGGCGTCTGGAGACCCGGTCGTACCGTCCTCGGCTGTCCGGCCGCTCCCGGCAGACGAAGGAGCGAGTCGACGGATCCTCGAGCCCTTCATGGCACCGTCTCGGCTCACCGGCGTCTGCCGGGCCGGCCGGGGCGACAGGCCCGTTTCACCACCAGGAGGACGAGTGGTCATCGATCGCTGCCGTGTCTGCGGCAACCGCACGCTGCTGCCCGTGCTGGACCTCGGTCCACAGGCCCTGACCGGCGTCTTTCCCCGGTCACGCGAGGAAGCCGTCCCCGTGGTCCCGCTCCAACTCGTCCAGTGCGCGCCGGACGGCTGTGGACTCGTGCAGTTGCGGCACGTAGCCGACTTCGGCCTCATGTACGGCGACGGTTACGGCTACCGCTCAGGCATCCGCCCCTTCATGGTCCGGCACCTGAAGAGCAAGGTGGACGCCATCACGAAGCTGGTCGCTCTCGGCCCCGACGACCTGGTGGTGGACATCGGCAGCAACGACTCCACCTTGATGCGGCAGTACCCGGCAGACGGCCCGGCTCTGGTGGGCGTGGACCCGGTCGGTGCCAAGTTCCGCCATCTGTACCCGCCTCACGCGGAGCTGATCACCGACTTCTTCTCCAAGGAGGTGTTCACCGAACGGTTCGGTGCCCGCCGCGTCAAGGCCGTCACCTCGATCGCGATGTTCTACGACCTGCCGCGTCCCATGCAGTTCATGCAGGACATCCGCGACATCCTCGCCGACGACGGGGTGTGGGTGACCGAGCAGAGCTACCTGCCGTCGATGCTGGAGGCGACCGCCTACGACGTCGTCTGCCATGAACACCTCGCGTACTACAGCCTGCGGCAGATCGAGTGGATGGCCGAGCGAGTGGGGCTGACGGTCATCAAGGCGGAACTGACTGACGTGTACGGCGGCAGTCTGGACGTCACTCTCGCCCGGACCCCCACCCGGCTTCCTGTGGACGAGAGGGGCCTGGCTGCGATCCGTGCGCGGGAGGCCGCCCTCGGACTGGACGGCCCCACGCCGTTCACCCGGTTCGCGGCACGCAGCGAGCGATACCGCGACGCTCTGCGGGAATTCCTGGACGACTCCCGCAAGGCGGGGAAGCTGACGGTCGGCTACGGCGCCTCGACCAAGGGCAATGTGATCCTCCAGTACTGCGGTCTTGGCCCCGACGACCTCCCGTGCGTCGGTGAGCCCAACGAGGACAAGGCCGGTTGCTTCACCCCCGGCACCGGGATACCGATCGTCTCCGAATCCGAGGCCAAGGCGCACCGCCCCGACCAGTTGCTGGTCCTTCCGTGGATCTACCGCGACGGGTTCGTCGAGCGCGAGCGCGACTTCCTCGCCGGCGGGGGCCGGCTGGTCTTCCCTCTTCCCGAGCTCAGCGTCGTCGAGGGGCGGTAAAAGGAATGCGTACCCGCGCACTCGCCGTGGCCGGTGCCTTCGAGTTCACGCCGCAGACGCACACCGACGAGCGCGGACTGTTCGTGTCCCCTCTTCAGGAGTCGGCGTTCGTAGCCGCGGTCGGCCATGACTTCTCGCTCGCCCAGACCAATCACAGCAGTTCGACCAAGGGGGCCCTGCGCGGCATTCACTTCACAACCACGCCGCCGGGGCAGGCCAAGTACGTCTACTGCGCGCGGGGACGGGCGATGGACGTCGTGGTGGACGTCCGGGTGGGTTCACCAACCTTCGGCCGGTGGGACGTGGTCCACATGGACGCCCGCACTTTCCGGGCCACGTACTTCCCCATCGGGGTCGGTCACGCCTTCCTCGCCCTCGACGACGACACCGTGATGTCCTACCTGGTCAGTACCGCGTACCGAGCCGAACTCGAGCAGGCCATCGACCCGTTCGACCCCACGCTCGGCGTGCCCTGGCCCAGCGGTATGGAGTTTGTCGTCTCCGGGCGGGACCGGGACGCGCTCTGCCTGGCACAGGCCGAGGCCGCGGGCGGGCTTCCGCTGTACAGCGACTGTCTGGCCCTCGAGGAGGGCCGTGCGGCGGCCGGCGTGGCGGAGGCCGGCCGCCGCACGGGCGGCCCGGAGTGATGTCGGCCCCGGTGGCGGGGGCCGTCGCGGTCCTCGGCGGCACCGGCTGCATGGGCCGCCACATCTGCGCCGCGTTCGCAGGGCGAGGCGCCCGTGTCGTGGCGGTCTCCCGACGCCGCACCCCTGTCGTGGACGCGTACCGGTTTTTGCCGATGGACGTCGTCCAGTGCACGGCCGAGGAGCTGGCCGCGGTGCTCACCGCCGAGAGGGTCGACACGGTCGTCAACGCCACGCTCGGCTGGGGTCGGACCGAGGAGGAGATGGGCTACACCAACGTGCGTCTGGTGGAGCGGCTGCTGGGTGCCGCGCGGAGCATGGCACATCCCCCGCGCCTGGTTCATCTGGGCACCATTCACGAGTACGGCCCGGTGTCGCACGGCACACTGATCGACGAGGGCCTGCCACCGCGGCCGCAGACGCTGTATGCCCGGGCGAAGCTCACCGCCTCGCGCATGGTGCTCGATGCCGTCCGAGCCGGCCTCCTGGACGGCATCGTGCTCCGGGTGACCAACACGATCGGCCCGTACCCGGCCCCCGAGAGCTTCTTCGGCGCCCTCGCCGCCAGGCTCCGGGACGTCGCGGCCGGTGAGGGCGTGGAGCTGACCGTAGCCGACGCCCGACGGGACTACGTCGATGTCAGAGACGCCGCCGACGCCGTCGTCCGGGCGGCCCGCAGCCCGCTCGCCGATCCGCTGGTGAACCTCGGCAGAGGAGAGGCACTGCACATACGTGAACTGGTCGACGCGCTGGTCAGGGCGACGGGGCTGCCGCCGGAGAGCATCCGCGAGCGTCCCGGCGACGTGGCCGGCCGTAGCGCCGGAGCCGACTGGATCCGCGTCGACAACTCCCGCGCCGGGCGGCTCCTCGGTTGGCGGCCCCGCTACGACGTCGACGCGTCCATGCGGGACCTGTGGGACACCGTACGTCCGGCGCCGCCCATGTCCAGCAGGGCGTCCTCGGGCAGCCCGAACTCGGCGACGACCGTCCTCTGCGAGGTGGACCCCGCTCGCCGGCGCCGGTCCCCCGGCGGGGACGGCCGCCGTCGGCGGTGACGTGCCGGTGTCGGCTCGGGCCGCCGCTGCACGCGGACTCGAGCTGCGTTCGATACCGCCGCGCGACCTTGTTGCCGACCGCCCGCCATCCGGAGGATCCGGAAAGGAGCACGTATGAATGCGCGCGTCACCCCTTACCGGGTGCACATCCCTGACGCACAGATCGCTGATCTGCGGCACCGGCTGGCCGGCACCCGCTGGCCGGAGGCCGAGACGGTCGGCGACTGGTCCCAGGGAATGCCCCTGCAATACGCGAAGGAGCTGGCCGCGTACTGGGCACATCGGTACGACTGGCGGGCCACCGAGGCCCGGTTGAACGCCGTTGCGCAGTTCCGCACCGGCATCGACGGGCTGCAGATCCACTTCCTGCACGCCCGCTCGCCCCATCCAGGGGCCCTGCCCCTGCTGGTCAGCCACGGCTGGCCCGGATCGGTGACGGATTTCCTGGACATCATCGGCCCGCTCACCGATCCGCCCGACCCCGCGGATGCCTTCCACGTCGTCTGCCCGTCGCTGCCCGGATACGGCTTCAGTGACAAACCGGCGGGCTCCGGCTGGCCGGTGGAACGGGTCGCGGCCGCCTGGACGGCGCTGATGGGACGACTCGGCTACGAACGGTACGGGGCGCACGGCGTCGATTGGGGTTCCTTCGTCACCGCGGCGATGGCCGAGGCCGACCAGAGCGACCTGGCCGGCATCCATCTGACGATGCCGTTCGCCCGGCCGCCCGACGAGCAGGTCGCGATGGACGAAACCGACCTGGCCGGGCTGGCCGCGATGAAGGAGTTCCAGCAGCAGGAGGGCGGCTATTCGGCCGTCCAGAGCACACGGCCGCAGACACTCGGCTACGCCCTGACCGACTCGCCGGCCGGGCAGCTGGCCTGGATGGCCGAGAAGTACTGGGCATGGAGCGACCACGACGGGGATCTGGACAAGGTCATTGCCAGGGACCGGCTGTTGGACGCCGTATCGGTCGGCTGGTTCCGCGCGACGGCGGCGTCCTCGGCCCGCATCTACTGGGAGAGCCAGAACAAGCTGGCCCTCGCCCCCGTCCGCGTACCGACCGCGGTCTCCAACTTCCCGAAGGACGGCCGGATGCCGCGGCCGTGGATCGAGCACAGGTTCAAGGATCTGAGGCGGTGGACGGACCATCCCGTCGGCGGCCACTTCCCGGCACTCGAACAACCGGACGCCCTCGTAGGGGAATTGCGCGCCTTCTTCCGCACCCTGCGGTGATGACAAGCCATCAGGAGGAAACCCGTCGTGACCTCGACTTCGACCGAACCCGAGACCGGCCAGGTGCCGGCGGACAAGGACTTCCCGTACCAGCGCACGTGCCCGTTCACCCCCCCGCCCGAGTACGCCGAGATGATCGAAGAGGACGTCTCCCAGGTGCTGCTGCGGGGCTCGGGCCTGCGGATATGGACCGTCACCGGATATGACACCATCCGAGAACTGCTCACGGATCCGCGGGTCAGCGCCTCCCGCAAGCACGCGAACTTCCCCTTCTACTTCATCGCCCCGCCGGAGTACCGCACCGAGACGTCCTTCATCGGCTACGACGGTGAGGAGCACCTGCGCACCCGCCGCAAGGCCGCGCTGACCTTCACCCACCGACAGGTGCAGCGGCTGCGCCCGCGCATCGAGGAGATCGTCGACACACACCTGGACAAGATGCTCTCCCTCTCGCCGCCGGTGGACATGCACCGGGTGTTCTCGCTGGCCGTCCCGATGACCGTCATCTGCGAACTGCTCGGCATTCCGCAGGATCGGCACGACTTCTTCATCAAACACGGCACAGCACTGCTGGGCGGGCACAGCACCACCGACGAGCGCCAGGCGGCGATCGTGGAGGTCAACGCCTACATCAGCGAACTGATCCGGACCAAGCGCCGGGAACCCGGGGACGACCTGCTCAGCCGCGCCATGGCGGACTACAAGGCGTCCGGCGAGCAGTACACGGACCGGGACCTGTTCAACATGGTCCGCCTGCTCATGAACGGCGGGCACGAGACCACCGCGAGTCAGATCTCGCTCGGCACCGCCTGCCTGCTGGAGCACCCCGACCAGCTGGAGCTGCTCCGCGACGATCCCTCGCTGGTGAAACCCGCCGTCGAGGAACTCATCAGGTTCGCCACCATCGGGGACACCGCGGTACCCCGGGTCGCCCTGGAGGACATCGAGATCGGCGGCAAGCTGATCCGTGCGGGGGACGGCATCCTCTGCCTGGGGCTGGCCGCCAACCGTGATCCGGAGGTCTTCCCGGACCCCGACCGCCTCGACATCACCCGGGGCAGCCGCAAGCACCTCGGCTTCGGCCACGGGGTGCACCACTGCATCGGCGCGGACCTGGCGCGCCTGGAGTTGGAGATCGTGTGGAGCAAGCTGTTCCACCGGATCCCGACGCTGCGGCTGGCCCAGCCCTTCGACCGCGTCCCGCGCAAGGAGGGCGCTGTGATCTACAGCGTGTGGGAGCTGCCGGTCGCCTGGTGACTTCTCCCGTTGCGCGGACGGCTGCGACCCGAAGCAGGTCTCGGGTCGCAGCCGTCCGCGCAACGGTTCAGTCGGTGTCGGCGGGGATGTCCGGGCGCAGCGACACACCCCGGCAGACGGTGTGCTCCGCGGGCAGCCGGCCATCCACCAGATAGCGGTGCACGACGGCGTCGACATGCGCATTGCCGCCGAGTACGTAGATCTCGTGCTCGCCGGAGTCCTCGACCGTCAGCAGCCTGTGGCCCAGCAGTTCGGCCATCGCCACGCCACCGGCGTAGTGGTCCATCGGGTCCCCGTCGGCCTGGACGACCAGGCCCGTCGGAAAGCCGCCCGGGCGCAGGCGCGTGGGCGGCTCAGCCGGCTGGAACGTTCGGAACGCCCCGACCCAGGGCTGGGCGCGCAGCACTCCGTAGCCGTAGGGGAAGCGTTTTCGGAAGTCACGCATGTCGTTGTAGTAGACCTCCAGGTCGTCGGGCCACTCGTGTTCGAGGGTGACGGCCTCCAACACGGCGACGCGCCGGGTGCCCTCGCCGTCCGCAGCCCGCCAGACGGCCTGCTCGGACAGGAGTTCCGCACATGCCTCGGGGCCCGCCCCGCCGGGTGCCGCCGCGGCCAGCAGCGCGCCGACGGCCTCGGCGAGTTCCGCCCAGCGCCCGCGGTCGGCGCAGCGGGTCCCCACCGCCCCGTCGAAGAGCGTGCGCAGTCGAACGCCACCGGGTTGGCTCTCCAGCAGGCCGGCCACGCGCTCCACGGCCGAGAGCACCTGTGCGCACCCGCGGCCGAGGCCGAAGGCGGTGTGGCGCTGTCCGGTCCACCGGGCCCACTGGTTCACGTTGCGGTGCACGGCGTCGCCCTGCCACAGGAACTGTTCGCGCCAGGTCCATCGGGGCCCGACACAGGAGTCGAGCACGCTGCGGTCCAGGTGTGCCGGGAACATGCTCGCGTAAACGGCTCCGACATAGGCGCCATAGGCGTAGCCGACGAAACTGAGGTGGCTCTCGCCCAGCACCTGGCGCATCACGTCCATGTCCCGTGCGGTGTTCCGGGTGCTGATGTGGGGGCGCAGGGCGCCCCCGCCCCGGCTGCAGGCCAGTTCCCGCTGCCGCATGTCCTCCGCGAGTTGACGGAACGCCGAGTCGGGGGGCCGCGAGTCGAACGGCGCGGTCGGGGTGGTGACCTCGGCGTAGAGCCCCGTCGACGCACCGGTGCCCCGTGGATCGAAGCCGATCAGGTCGTAGACCTGGTGCAGTGCGGTCCCGGCGAACTTCTCCGGCAGGAACCTGCCGAGGCCCCCGTCGCCGCCCGGTCCTCCGTTGACGGCCAGGAGGATGCCGCGGCGCCGTGCGGGGTCGGCGGCGCGCAGCCGGCTGATGGCGAGCGTGATGCGCTCCCCGGACGGCTCCGCGTAGTCGCGGGGCACCTCGATGGTCGCGTACTCGGTGCCGGGAAAGCCTTCCCGACCGCTGGAGGGCTCTGCCGTCCAGCGCGGTCGCTGGGTGTGGAACTCCCGCGGAAGGTGAGCCGCGTCGGTGCCGGGCCAGATGGTTGCCACCTCATGCCTCCGTTCGGATCAGGGTGTCCAGAGTTGCGGATGCGCCTCGAAGCCCCCTGGAACGGCGTCGGACCGTGGCCGACCGGGCCCCGCTGCGCGGCAGCGGCCGAAACGCCCGCCCGCGCGGGAACAGCCGAGTACCGCCGGGAAGCCGGGCCCGGCGCAGCCCGCCGTTTCGAGGAGGGCTGCTCCGCAGGCGGACGCCAGGATCCCCGGGGGCCGCCGCTGTGCCGTGCGCCCCGCCGGGCGGGGGGCGAGGGTGGCCAGGTCGGGCCCGGCGGCTTCGAGGTCTTCTCGACCGCCCTCCCAGTGGGAGCCGTCACAGTGACCCACTGCACCGGTCGCGCGGCCTGCCACGAGGAGGGCATCATGGCCAAGATCACATACAAGCATCCCGACGGCACGGAGACCGTGCTGGAGGTGACGGCTCCCAACACGGTCATGCGGGGCGCGAAGCTGAACAACGTCGAGGGCATCGTGGCCCAGTGCGGAGGCTCGGCCCAGTGCGGTACGTGCCACGTGTACATCGACGAGGGCAACACGCTGCCGCTTCCCGAGATGCACGAGGCGGAGGACGACGTGCTGTACGGCACGGCAGCCGAGCGCCGGCCCACCAGCCGGCTCAGCTGCCAGCTGCCGGTCTCGGAAGCCATCGACGGGTTGATCGTGCACCTTCCGACGACCCAGGTGTGACGGGTGCCGGACCGGTCGCCGTGAAAGCGGGCCGTGCCGGGGAGCAGTGCGGTGCCGGGGTGCGACCGGGCGGCCTCGCCCGGTTGCACGAGGGTGCGGTCGTCTCCGGCTCACCGGCGCGGGAACGGTTCTCGGTTCTGTGCTCCCGCGACGCACGCACGGTGGGGGCCGGGTCGGTGAACCGGCCGGCCGACCGCATGATCACGCGCCGGCCGCCGGCCGAGGGCGGGTTCGGACCGGCTTCGGACGGTGCCGCACTTCCCGGCTTCGGCATCCGGCGGCAGCGGGCTCGACCCGTGTGAGGAGGGGGAAGGGGCCGGGACGGCCTCAGGCCGTCCCGGCCCTCCCGTCACACGCCGCGCTCCGGGCCGGGTTCGAGGCGGACGTCCCGCCGGTCGGCGTCCGGGAGCACGAACTGCGCCAGGCGCCACGCCTCCTCCGACACGGCCGCCGTGTCGGTCCTCGACAGGGTGCGGAACGGGGAGAGAAGCAGCCGGCCGTCCCTGACCGACCATGTGCCGCTCACGAAGCCGTCGACGAGGAAGGTGGGCAATACCCTCGCCTGCCCGGGAGCAACCAGCTTGCGGTACTCGTCGGCGATCACCCGGCTGCGGTTCGCGTGGCCGAGGAGGAGGTTGTCGAACGCGGGCAGGAAGCGCACCGGCGCCGGCCGGTCCGGGTCGCCGGGCTCTTGGGCCTCCGGCACGTCGAACAGCTCCCTGCCGCCCTCGTCGCGGTGGACCCGCAGGCGCGGCCGGAGTTCATCCACCACCTCGCGCAGGCCGCTCAGCCCCGACCACGCCTGCATGTCCTTCACATCGGCCGGGCCGAACGCGGCCAGGTACCTGGTGATCATCGTCTGGATCCGCGGCGTCGTCTGCAGCGGCTGCCCGATCCAGTCCTCCGCAAGTGCACACGGCACCGATCCCCGCTTCCCCCACAGCCCACTCGGCGGGGGGTGGACCATCGGCACGAGGAAATGCACGGACACGGCCAGGGCGTTGGCCTTGCGGTCCGGGAAGTGCTCGGCGAGCGCGCTGCCCAGTTCCCGTCGGGTCAGGGCCCGGCCCCTCAGCAACCGCCTTCCAACCGAGGCGAGTTCGGCCAGGTCGATCCCTTCGATCTCGCGCCGCAGCCCCATCAGCGGAGCGCGGTCCATGCGGGGCTGGAGCAGCGGACGCAGCCAGCGGAAGTCCTCCGCGAGCGCCAGGTGCTGGGTGGTGCGCAAGTGGGCGCCGCGCACGATCCGGCGCTCGTGCAGCTGCGACGACAACGCGTCGTGCGTGAAGCCGGCGATCCGCGTCCACAGGCCCACGTACGGTGCGTCGGGCTCCTGCCCCTGCATCGCAACCAGGCGCTCGACCACCCTGGGCACGGGCCAGGCCACCCGGTCGAGCAGCAACTGGCGCTCCAGCAGGGACCGGTTGAGCGCGCGTTCGGAGAGTAACGGCATGCCACCCATTATCACCGGGGCCCGCCGCCCGCATGCCCTGCCCGCCGTCCATCCCCGCGCTTCATGTGCTGGGGCACGAGCGAAGGTCGAGGGCCGCGGCCTACGTTTTGGGACCCGGGCGCCTGCCGCCTGAGTGGCCATCACCTCCCGACTCCCTGGAGCCGTCATGACCGAGGCCCTGGTCGCCGATCTCACCGGATCGGACCCGAGTTTCACCGCCGACCCCTATCCGCTCTTCGCCGCCCTGCGCGAGCGGGGTCCGGTTCACCGGGCCCGCGTCCTGGACGGACGTGACTGCTGGCTGATCACCGACTACGAGCTGGCACGGGCCGCCTTCACCGATCCGCGGCTGAGCAACGACATACGCCATCTCAAGGCGTGGGAGAACCTGGGCCGCAACGTCGTGGGCAAGACCCTGATGCAGGTCGATCCACCGGACCACACCCGTCTGCGCAGGTTCATCGCACGCGAGTTCACGCTGCGCCGTGTACAGGCCATGCGCCCACGTGTCGAGCGGATCGCCCACGAACTGCTGGACACCATGCTGTCGTCCCGCGAGGCGGATCTGGTCGAGTCCTATGCGCTGCCGCTTCCCCTGTCCGTCATCTGCGAACTGCTGGGCGTCCCTGAGGGTGACCGCGCGGACTTCCACCTGTGGTCGAGTGATCTGTCGGCGCCGCCCACCCTCGAACGGGGAATCGCCGCGCAGGAGGCGATGACCGCCTACCTGTCCGCTCTGGTGGACAGCAAGCGCAAGGCGGGCGGCGAGGATCTGCTCGGCGCGATGGCACGTGCCGTGCACGACGACGGCGACCGGCTGTCCTCGGAGGAACTCCTCGGCATGGCGTTCCTGCTGCTGGTCGGCGGGCACGAGTCCACGGCGAACGTCATTTCCAGCGGAACGCTCGCCCTGTTGCGCAATCCCGGCCAGCTCGCCGCGCTGCGGGCCGACTGGTCCTTGCTGGAGACGGCTGTCGAGGAGGTCCTGCGGTTCGACGGACCGGTGGAGGTGTCCGCGTACCGCTACACCACCGAGCCGGTGCTCATCGGTGACACCGAGATCCCCGCGGGCGAGGTGGTCCTGATCGGCATGGCTGCCGCCGGGCGGGATGCGCGGCGGTTCGCGGAGGCGGACAGGTTCGATCTGGGCAGGGAGCTGCGCGAGATCCGCGCGCACCTCGCTTTCGGGCACGGTGTCCATCACTGCGTCGGTGCGCCGCTGGCCCGGATGGAGAGCGGTATCGCCCTGCGCGCGCTGCTGGAGCGGTGCCCGCAACTGGCGCTCGCGGTGCCGTACGAGGACCTCACGTGGAAGCCCCCCACGTTCCAGTTGCGGGGGCTGCAACGCCTGCCGGTCCGGTTCGGTTTCGCCGGGCCGGCCGGTCGCGGGTAGCCGTGCCGGTGTCCGCGGCAATGGGGGGAGAGCAGCCACAGGACGGCCCGGCGAGTCCGGTCGGCACCTGGACGGCTCGGGTGAGCCGGCCCGGCGGCGACTCGATCGGCTCGTTCCGTTTCACGGCCCGGGGGCACGCGCTGCTCACCGCCGGCGGAGTCGGTGCCGGGCGCTGGTCCTCGCTCGGGCCGGGGAGCTTCCTGTTCCGTATCACGGAGCCGATCGTCGACGACCGTGGAGCCTGTGCGGGCTGGGTGGACGTCGAGCAGCACGCGAGTCAGCAGGACCGGTCCTTCACCAGCCGGGGGACGTCCCGGGTCTACGACGCCGACGGCCGACTGGCCCGGACCGTACCGGTGGAGATCCACGCGACGCGCGACGAGTCCTGACGGCGGGCGGGGTGGTGGTGGCGGGCGCCGGACGGTGCCCGCCACCACCACCCCGCCTTCGCCGTCAGCCGGACGTGATCCGTACGGCGACGTTGCCCCGGTATCGCCCGTTCAGCAGCCCCAGCATCCCCTCGGGGGCTCGAGCGAGGCCGCCCTCGAGCGTGGTGTGCGGGAAGACGAGACGACCCTCGCCGTGCCACTGCGCGAAGTGTTCGTACCAGGCACTGACCTGCTCGGGCGTGTGATAGCAGGCGAACGGCCTGATCTCCAGATGCCGGGTGATGGCCCGCATGAGGTCGAGCCTCGGGTGAGCGGCCCGGCCGCCGCCTATCTGGCCCGCCAGCGCCCCGCACAGGGCGAAACGCGCGTGCGGGGCCGCCGTCTGGACCGCTGCCTCGAACTGCTCGCCGCCGACGTTGTCGAAGAACACGTTGATCCCGTTGGGGGCGAGTTCTCGCAGCCGTTCGACGACGGGTCCGTCGTGGTAGTCGAAGGCGGCGTCGTAGCCGAGTTCGTCGACCAGGTAGTCGATCTTCTCCTTGCTGCCGGTACTGCCGATCACCCGAGCGGCTCCCCGGCACCTGGCGATCTGCCCCGCGAGGGACCCGACGCCGCCCGCGGCGCCGGAGACGAAGACGACGTCCCCCTCGCCCGCCCGGGCGATGTCGGCCATCCCGTAGTAGGCGGTGGGGCCCTGGCTGAGGAAGTACGCGGGGCTCGGGAAGAGGCCTGCCGGGAGCTTGGCGTACGTCTCGGCGGGACCTGCCGAGTACTCCGACCAGCCGCTCATGGAGTGCACCAGGTCGCCGACGGCCAGTTTGTCGCTGGCGGACCGCACCACGGTGCCCACCGCACCGCCGCCGAGGCGTTCGCCCGCCAGGAAGGGCGGGACCGGCAGCTGGCAGCCGGGGCGCATGAGGTCCGTGTAAGCGGCCGCCAGGGACAGGTAGTCGGTGCGCACGAGCACCTCCCCCACGTTCGGCTGCGGGACCGGCGTCTGCACGATGCCGAAGTGCTCGAGCGTCAGCTCCCCCTCCAGCTGTTCGGTGAGCCGGACCTCGCGGGCCGTCCTCGGTATCTCCGAAGCGTTGTGCGTACTCATCGTTTTCCTTCCGTGGTGGTCTGCGGGAGAGCGCCGTCGGCTCAGACGGCGGTGGATGTACCGTCCGCCACCGCGCCTGTCCGTGACTGCTTCGAGGGAGAGCGCCCGGGGAACCGGGGCAGCGCGAACGTGAGCAGGAAGGCCGTCACCAGCAGGCAGGCCAACCATCGCAGGGTGTGGGAGAAGGCCACGGGGGCCGGACGGCCGGCATCCAGCAGCCCGAGGAAGGCCACCGGAACCATGCCCATCCCCAGCGCCGCCCCCAGCTGGTAAGTGGTGTTGCCGAGCCCTGCCGCCAGGCGCAGCTGCTTTGGGGGCACCTCGGCGAGCAACACCGTCGACAGCGGTGCCACCGCCAGTCCCATGCCGCCGCCGAGCAGGACCAGCGTCGGCAGGATCTGCCAGGGCTGGATGTCGGTGCCGTAGTGCTGCGTCTGCCAGCTGTACACCAGGACCCCGGTCAACTGGGTGAGTGCTCCGGCCTGAAGCACTGTGCGCCCGTACCTCGGGAACAGCACGTCTCGCGAGAGTCCGGCGAAGATGGCCACTGCCACACCGAAGAGCAGCATGCACCAGGCGGCTCGCAGCGGGGTCCAGCCGAGCCCGGCCTGCATGTGGAAGCACCAGGCGAGGAAGTAGATGCCGCCCAGGGCGCCGTAGAGGAGTTCGACGCCGACACCGACGGCGTAGGTCCGGATGGTGAAGAGAGACGTCACCACCAGTGGGCCCCCGCGTCGGCGGCTCCCGGCCCGCTCGTGGCGGACGTGGCCAGTGGTCGGACGGTCCCGGCCTTCGGTGATGCACCGGCGTCCGAGTACCAGACCCGCCATCCCGATCGGCACGTTGACCAGGAACACCGAACGCCAGCCGAGGCCGAACAGGTCGCTGTGAAGGAGAGCGGCGCCGACCAGCGGGCCGGCCACCGAACCCAGCCCGATCACCGCGCCGAACAGGGCCACCGCCCTGCCCCGACCGTCGGCGGGTGACACGGCGTCAATGATGAACGGCACCTGCGGAACCATGAGTGCCGCCGCCGTACCCTGCGCCACCCGCGCGGCCACCAGCGTTTCGGGGCTCGGTGCCAGCCCGCCGAGGGCGGAGGCGATGGTGAAGGCTCCAAGGCCGACGAGGAACACCCGCCGCCGGCCGTGAACGCCTCCCAGCCGGGTGCCGGGCACGAGGACGACGGCAAACGCGAGGGCGTAACCACCGGTGATCCAGGGGAGCAGGCCGTAGCGCACGCCGATGTCGGTCCGGATGCTGGGAAGGGCGACGTTGACCATCGTGAGGTCGACCAGGTCCATGAGGCTCGCCGCCATGACCACTGCCATGGCCGACCTGTGTGTCCCGGCAGCCGTCGGTTTCGGAACGGCCGCTTCGACCGCTGCGGAACGGGACGTGAACCTCATCGGCTTTCCCCCTGCTCACCATGGTGCGGAAACCTCGTGAGCCACGCTAGGAGCCATTTAGGCCGGGCAATGTCCGCGATGGGGAGGCGCGCCCGGCCGAACTGCGCACTGGGCTCGGCGCGTTCGCGCCTCAGCGGTCCTGGCCGGTCTGCTCCGCGCCCGTGTCCATACCGCCGTCGACCGTGATGACCTGACCGGTCACCAACGACGCCGCCGGGTCGGCGAGCCGTGTGATCCACGGGGTGATGTCGTCGACGTCCGCCACCCTGCCCAGCGGAATGCCGGCGGTGACCGCGTCGAACAACGCGGCCACCTGCCGCGGTGTCATGCCGTTGGCCTCGTACGCCTCGGTGCGCACGAAGCCGGGGGCCACCGCGTTGACCCGGATTCCGTGGGTGGCGAGCTCCGCCGCCCAGCTGCGGGTCAGGCTGTGCACCCCCGCCTTGCTCGCCGCGTACACCGAGCTTCCCGGCCCGGGGTTGTGACCGGCTCGGCTGGAGACCAGGACGATGCTGCCGCGCTGCGGGGCCAGGTACGGCAGCAGGTGTCCGGTGACGAGCAGTGGACCCAGGAGGTTGGTGTCCAGCACTTCCCTGACCGTGTCCGGTCCGAGCCCGGCGAGCGGTGTGAAGCGGAAGACACCGGCGTTGTGCACCAGGACGTCCAGCACGCCGCCGCGGCCCCGTACTTCGTCGGCCAGGGCCTGTGCTCCCGCTTCGCTGGTCACGTCGGCGACCACGGGTACCACGGCCGGGTGTTCGGCCGCCACCTGGTCCAGACGCTCCTTGCGGCGGCCACTGACGATCACGGTGGTGGCGCCCTGCGCGGCGAAGGCCAGTGCGGTTGCACGGCCCAGGCCCGTGCCACCGCCGGTGACGACGACGGTACGGCCCTCGAAGGTTCGGCCCGGCATGGTTTGCTCCTCGAAGCGGTCGTTGAGAGCGGACCGGCGACTCACTCCTGGGCCGTCGGCCAAAGGCGGACGGCCAGCGTGGGCGACGGCGGTTGTGCCCCTCTAGACCTCGAGTGGACTGCTCGCACGGGGCCTTGTCGCATTCGAGCCGCTCTTGACCGGTGTGACAGAGGCTGAACAGTGACGGTGTCACCGACCGACGGAGCCTGTGATGTCAGCATTCGGTGGTTGCTCACCCGCGAAATCGGCGGAGGGCTCCGGGACGAAACCGCTGTCCGGGCTGCGCGTGCTCGAGCTGGCCGGTATCGGCCCGGCGCCCTTCGCCTGCATGCTGCTGGCGGATCTGGGGGCCGAGACGATCCGGGTCGAACGGGCCGACGGCGTCCGTCCCTTCGCCGAGTGGCACCGGGTGCTGGACCGCGGGCGCCGCTCGGTGGCGCTCGATCTGAAACATCCCGACGCGGTGCGCGTCGTGCTGCGACTGGTGCAGCAGTGCGACGTCCTCGTCGAGGGGTTCCGCCCGGGAGTGGCCGAACGTCTCGGTGTCGGACCGCGCCAGTGCCACGAACGCAATGCTTCCCTGGTGTACGCCCGGATGACCGGGTGGGGGCAGCAGGGGCCCCTGGCGCAGGCTCCGGGGCACGACATCAATTACATCGCGCTGACCGGCGTCCTGGACGCCATCGGCCCGTTTGGCGGACCGCCCGTTCCGCCGCTCAACCTGCTGGGCGACTTCGCAGGGGGCGGCATGCTGCTCTTCGGCGGCATCCTCGCGGCCGTGCTGGAGCAGCGGCGGACAGGCAGGGGCCGGGTGGTGGACGCGGCGATCGTGGACGGCACGGCACTGCTGATGAGCATGCTGCTGGACATGTCGGGCAGCGGACAGTGGCCGTCCGGCAGGGGCGGCAACCTGCTCGACGGCGGGGCACCGTTCTACTGCGTGTACGCCTGTCGCGACGGGAGGTACGTCGCCGTGGGAGCCCTGGAGGACCGGTTCTTCTCGGCCCTCGTACGGGGTCTGGAACTGGACCCGGACCGCTTGCCGGACCGGTGGGAGCCCGACAACTGGGAGGTGCTGCGGTCGGCGTTCGCGGAGCGCTTCGCCCGGCGTACCCGCGACGAGTGGGCGGCCGCCTTCGCAGGCACCGATGCGTGTGTGACCCCGGTGCTGAACCCTGAGGAGGCGGCCAGCCATCCGCATCTGCGCGCCCGTGGCACGTTTCTGCGCGACGGTGGCTCCCTGCACCCCGCTCCCGCGCCGCGGTACGACGGTGCCGAGCCGCTCCGGCCCGGGCCGGCCCCGGTCGTCGGCCGGCACACGCGCGAGGTCCTGGCCGAGTCCGGGTGTTCGGGACGGGAGATCGAACGGCTGCTGTCGTCCGGTGCCGCCCGCGCCGGCTGCGAACCCCCGAACGGCGGGGGCCGGGCGGCGCCCAGCCGCTCTTGAGCGCGACGCGAGCACCCGGCCGCACGCTTCCCGGCACGGCCGGCACGACGACCCGGTACCCAACCACCAGCGGAGGACGGGCAGATGGGAACGCAGGACTTCCAGTTCTACGACACGACCCTGCGGGACGGTACGCAGCAGGAGGGTCTCGTGCTGTCGGTGGACGACAAGCTCGCCGTGGCGCGTTGCCTGGACAGGCTGGGTGTGGGGTTCGTCGAAGGCGGCTGGCCGGGAGCCGTACCCAAGGACACGGAGTTCTTCCGCCGCGCGGCCACCGAGTTGTCCCTGGCCAACGCCGTGCTGGTGGCGTTCGGTGCCACCCGCAGACCCGGGACGTCGGCCTCCGCCGATCCGCAGGTGCGGGCGCTGCTGACAGCGGGAACCGAGGTGGTGACCCTGGTGGCCAAGAGCCATCCCCGGCATGTGGAACTGGCCCTGCGCACCACGCTGGCCGAGAACCTCGCGGCGATCGGCAGCACCGTGCGGCACCTGGTCCACGCCGGCCGCAGGGTCTTCCTCGACGCGGAGCACTTCTTCGACGGCCACCGGGCCAACCGCGACTACGCCCTGGAAGTGGTGCGCACCGCCGCGGAGGCCGGGGCCGAGACCGTCGTGCTGTGCGACACCAATGGCGGTTCGCTGCCGGACGAGGTGGGCGAGGTGGTGGCAGACACACTCCGGAGCACGGGTGTGCCGCTCGGCATCCACTGCCACGACGACTGCGGGTGCGCGGTCGCCAACACGATGGCGGCGGTGGCTTCCGGGGCCCGCCATGTCCAGGGCACGGTGCACGGCTATGGCGAGCGGTGCGGCAACGCCAATCTCCTCACACTCGCCGCGAACCTGATCCTCAAGTGCGGCGTACCGGCGCTGCCGCCCGGCCGGCTGGACGACCTGGCCGCCGTGGGCCGCGCCGTCGCCGAGATCACGGGACGCTCCCCGGCCGCCGGTGCCCCGTACGTGGGAAGGTCGGCCTTCACGCACAAGGGCGGCCTGCACGCCTCCGCGCTGCGGGTGGACAGCGACCTGTACCAGCACATCGACCCCGCTGACGTCGGCAACGCCATGCGCACCCTGGTGTCGGACATGGGCGGCCGGTCGTCGGTGCTGCTCAAGGCCCGGGAACTGGGCTACGACGTCGCCACCGCACCGGAGGCGGTCGCGCGCCTGGCCACGAAGGTGAAGGAGCTGGAGCACCGCGGCCACAGCTTCGAATCCGCGGACGCGTCCTTCGAGTTGCTGCTGCGCGAGGAGCTGTCCGCGAACCACGGCGTGCCGTCCGTCGACGTCCTGCTGCGGCGCGTCGAGACGCGGGCCGACTGCGGCAACCTGCCGCGGTCCAGCGCCTCGGTCCGGCTGCGGGTGAACGGCGTGCAGGCCGAGGGCGACGGCTCGGGCGACAGCCCGGTCGACGCCCTCGACCGGGCCGTGCACCAGGCCCTCGACCCGTGGTTCCCACGGCTGCAGCGGCTGCGGCTTGCGGAGTACCAGGTGCGGCTTCCGGCGGGCGGGTCCGGCGGCCGGGCGACGGCCCGGGTGCTGGCCTCCTTCACGGACGGCCGCGCCCGGCTGAACACCGTGGGGGTGGACGGTGACACCGATGCCGCCTTCTTTCACGCACTGCTGGACGCCGTGCGGTACGTGCTGACGCCGGTCGGCCGCCCGGGCGGTGGGGTGCGGGCCTCCCGCCAGGAGTCGGCCGCCGCGGCGGACTGACGCAACGAACCCCAGGACGGGATGACCATGCGTGTGGAAGGCATCTACATACGGGCCACCGGCGTCCGGCTCCCGGCCCGGCTGCGGGTGAGCGACGCGGTCGCCGCGGGTGAGTGTCCGCCCCGGACCGCCGAGACCACGGGCGTCGTCTCGGTGGCGCACTCGCCCGGCGAGTCGGCGGCGGAGATGGCGGTCGCGGCCGCCCGCAGCGCCCTCGACCGCGCCGAGGCACAGGCGGACGACATCGGCCTGATCCTCCACGCCGACACCTACCACCAGGGCCAGGATCTGTGGCCGGTGGCGTCCTACATCCAGCGTGAGACGCTCCGCAACACCTGCCCCGCTCTGGAGATCCGGCAGATGTCCAACGGCGGACTGACCGCGCTCGATCTGGCCGCCGCGTATCTGAAGGCCGCAACCGGCCGCGGTGAGGCGCTGCTGACCACCGCCGACCGGTTCTGTACACCCGGCATCGACCGTTGGCGCACCGACCCCGGCACACCGTATGCCGACGGAGGTACCGCCCTTGTGCTCTCGGCGCGCGGCGGGTTCGCGGCGGTGTCCTCCCTCGCCCTGTTCGCCGACTCCGAACTCGAGCCCCTGCACCGCGGCGACACTCCCTTCTCACCGGCGCCGTTCACCCACGGCATGCCCGTCGACTTCGACGCGGCCAAGCGCTCCTTCGTCGAGCGCATGGGTATCTCGTACGCCGTCGCCCGCAGCAGCGCGGGACAGTACAGCGTCGTCAAGGAGGCTCTGGCGGACGCCGGTATGGAACTCGCCGACGCCGCGTGGGTGATCCTTCCGCACTTCGGCCGCCGTCGGCTCCGGTCCATCTACTACCAGCCGTTCGGTATCGATCCGGCGCGCACCACGTGGGACTGGAGCCGGACCGTCGGCCATCTGGGCGCCGGCGACCAGTTCGCGAGCCTGGACCACCTCGTCATGTCCGGTCTGGCGGTACCCGGTGACCGCTGTGTCCTGATGTCGGTGGGCGCGGGCTACAGCTGGGGCTGCGCGGTCATCGACATCCTCGATCGTCCGGCCTGGGCCGCCGGCTGACCTCCACTGCGGCGCGCCCGCTCGATCCCGCCCCTGCAAGACGCCGCTGCGGCGGCCCTGCCGAGAGGAATGTCCTGTGGTGCAAAGCAGCGCGGCAACGACCCATGTCGCCGAGCACAGCGTCAATGTCGCGGCGCCTGCCGCGGATGTCTACGATCTTGTCGCCGACGCCCAGCGCTGGCCCGACGTCTTCGGTCCGACGGTCCACACCGAGGTGCTGGAGGAGACCGAGCAGCACCAGGTGCTGCGGATCTGGGCGTTCGCGAACGGCCGGGTGCGGGACTGGACCTCCCGCAGGTCCCTCGACCCGTCGGCCCGCACGGTGACGTTTCGTCAGGTGGTGTCCGCCCCGCCAGTGGCGTCGATGGGCGGCGTGTGGCGGATCGGGGAAACGGCGGAGGGCTGCCGGGTGACACTGCTGCACGACTACCGGGCCATCGGCGACGACCCCGAGGCGCTGCGTCTGATCAAGACGGCCCTGGACACCAACAGCGCCGCGGAATTGGGCGCGTTGAAGACCACGGCGGAACGGCTCGCGCAGTTCGCGCAGTTGAGGTTCGGCTTCAGCACCCACCGGGACATCGACGGCAGTCCGCGGGAGGTGTTCGACTTCCTGGCCCGGGCCGAGTCGTGGCCGAGCCGTCTTCCGCACGTCGCCCGGCTCGATCTGCGCGAGGAGGAGCCGGGCGTGCAGCACATGACCATGGACACCTACGGTCCGGACGGTTCCGTGCACACGACGTCCTCGGTCCGGCTCTGCTTTCCCGAACGGGGGCTGATCGTGTACAAGCAGACGGCGCCGCCGCCGGTGATGACGGGCCACACGGGGCGGTGGCTCGTGGAATCCGTCCTGGACGACTCGGGCGCACCCGTGGTGCGTGCCACCTCCTGGCACACGGTCGTGCTCGACCCGGATGGCGTGCGCCGGGTGCTGGGACCCAGTACGAGACTGGCCGAGGCCCGTGCCATGGTCCGTCGGTCCCTCGACGCCAACAGCTCCGCGACCCTGCTCAGGGCCAAGCAGTTCGTGGAGTGATCCTCGGCCGCACGATCACCGCAGGAGACCAGCAGGCGCGTGAGGAGCCCGAAAGCCGCTTCCTTGGGGCCCGGTTGCCTTCCAGGGGGAACGTTGAGAAACGACCGTCCGTATGTCGAGACGATCCGTGAGTGGGCCGTGACGGCTCCTGGCCGCCAGGCGCTGGTGTCCGTGGGCGGGAGCGGTGCGAACGCGCCGGTCGAGCGTGTGACCTACGGCGAGCTCGACCGCGGTGCCGCCACGCTGGCCGGCTGGCTGCGGGAGCGCGGCCCGGTCGGTCAGCGCGTGCTGGTGCTGCAGTCCTGCCCCCGGCTCTTCGCGGTGAGCGTGCTGGCCTGCCTGTACGCGGGCGCCGTCGCGGTGCCCGTCGCCGTGCCGGGCGCGAGCCGGTATCAGGCGGACCGCATGCTCGGTGTCGCCAGGGACACGTCGGCCGGTGTCGTCCTCACGGACATCGCGACGGCTCCGGATGTCTCCGTGCTGCTGGCCCGGCACGGCTACGACCGGATCAGCTGCCTGGCGGTGGAGTCGGTGCCCGACGGCGGGGGGCTGTACACGCCGGTGTCGGACGCCGAGCAGCCGGCGCTGGTGCAGTACACGTCCGGTTCCGCGCGAGAACCCCGTGGTGTGGTCATGACCCACGGGAACCTGTTGGCCGCCCAGCACCCTGCCGTCCGGGTGCTGGGCACCCGGACGGGCGACCGGGTCGGCGGCTGGCTGCCGATCCATCACGGCATGGGCCTGTTCGGACAGCTTCTGCACCCGCTCTGGCTCGCCGGCACCTGCGTCCTTGTGAGTCCGGGCCTGTTCGACCGCCGGCCGGCGGCCTGGCTGGAAGCCGTCTCGGCCCACCGGCTGCGAGTGAGCGCAGCTCCCGGCTGGGCCTACGACCTGTGTGTGCGCCGGGTCGGTGACCGGGAACTGGCCGGGCTGGACCTGTCGGGCTGGGAGAGTGCCGTGAGCGTGCCGGGTCCGGTTCGGCCCGAGGTCCAGCGGGCCTTTGCCGATCGGTTCGCTCCCGCGGGTTTTCGGCCGGACGCGTTCAGGACCTGCTACGGACCGGCCGAGGTGCCCGTGCTGGTGTCCGGTTTCGGACCGGGTGCCGGGGCGGCGGCCCACCGCGCCGTGGACGTGGCGGCGCTGGAACGCCGCGAGCTGCGGGATCCGGTCCCCGGCCGTCCGGCCCGCACCCTTGCGGACTGCGGCCCGCCGGTCGGTGTGGAACTGCGCATCGTCGATCCGGTGAGCCGGGAGGTGGTGCCGGACGGACGGTGCGGGGAGATCTGGCTTCGGGGGCCGGCCGTCGCGCACGGCTACTGGAACCGCCCCCGGGAGACGAGCGAGACCTTCGAGGCCCGGACCGCCGACGGTGCGCACGGTTTCCTGCGCACCGGGGACCTCGGCGCGCTGTCCGGCGGGCGTCTGTACGTGACGGGGCGGCTCGAGGACGCCGTCGTGCTGGCCGGCCGCCGGCTGTCCGCCGGTGATCTGGAGCGTTCCGTACGCCAGGTCAGCGATCTGATCGGGGCGGGCGCGGCCTTCGGCGTCGGTGCCGAGCGGGAGCATGTCGTGGTGGTCCTGGAGCTGCGCGGACGCAATCACTACGACGTGGATCTCCCCGCTCTCGTCGGCGCGGTGCGCGCACACCTGGCCTCGGAATTCCAGCTCACCCCGGGCGCAGTGGTTCTCGTGCGCTCCGGGACGATACGCCGCACGGCCGTCGGCACGGTGCGGCGCGGCGAGTTGCGCCGGCTCATGCTGGGTGGCGAACTCAAGGCGATCCACCAGCAGATGGGGCGCGAGGTCCGCGAACTCATCGGCGCCGGGGACGCCTGAACCGTCCGCGGACGCGGTCTTCGCCCGCTGCCCGGGCGCGGGTTCTCAGGGGATCCACCCCGCCTGTTCGGCGATACGGATGGCGTCGACCCGGTTGCGGGCGTTGAGTTTGGTCACGATGGAGGTCAGGTAATTGCGGACGGTCCCCTTGGAGAGGTAGAGGCGTCCGGCTATCTCCTCGGCCTCCGCACCCTGCGCGGCCAGTCTGAGCACTTCCAACTCGCGCCTGGTCAGGGGCGTGTCCTGGACGTCCCATGCGGACAGCGCCAGTTCGGGGTCGATGGCACGCTGACCGGCCGCGACGGCACGAACGGCGTTGGCGAGCCGGTGCGGTTCGGAATCCTTGAGCAGGAAACCGGAGACCCTTGCCTCCAGGGCCCGGCGCAGGGTGCCCGGGCGGCTCAGCCCGGTGAGCATGATGGTACGGCAGCTGGGCAGTTCCCGATGGAGTTCCGTCGCCGCGCTCAGCCCGTCGATCCCGGGGAGGCTGATGTCGATGACGGCGACGTCCGGCTGGGTCCTGAGGGCGGTCGGCACGATTGTGTCCCCGCGCCCGACCGCGGCCACCACTTCCAGGTCCCATTCCATCTCCAGCAGGGCGACCAGGGCCCCCCGCAGCATGGAGACGTCTTCGGCGATGAGGACTCTGACGGACATCGTGGCCTCCGATCTCAACAAGCCGGTCGGACGGGCTCCAGGGTGACGCTTCGGGGGACCTCGCCCACCAGGTGGAACCAACCGTCATCCGTCACTTCCGCGTCGATGCGGCCTCCGACGACATCGAACCGGCTGGCCAGGTTGTGCAGACCGCTTCCGTCCGGACAGCGCTGTGCGGGTGCGCCCTCGACCACGCCGTCGTTGGCCACCAGGAGCCGGACCTTCCCCTGGTCGCCGACCGCCCGGATCATGACATGGTTGACGTGTGCGTGCCTGAGCGCGTTCGTCACGCCCTCGCGTACCGCGGTGGCCAAAACGGTGTCCACGGCGGGCGGCAGGTTCCCGCACCGGATGTCTACCAGTGCGACGACTCCAAGGGAGTTCAGCACCGACTCCACGGAGGACACCTCGCTCTCCAGGGACATGCCCCGGTAGCGCCGGGCCACCAGCCGCACGTCCGACAGGGCCTGGCGGGAGATGTCGAGAACTTCGTCGATCTCCTTGCGCGCCTGGTCCGGCCGGCTGGGCACCAGCCGGTAGATCAGTTCGCTCTTCAACGCGATGGAGGACAGGCTGTAGCCGAGCAGGTCGTGCAGGTCCATGGAGAAGCGGAGCCGCTCGCGCACGACAGCCCTACGGACCACTTCTGCTCGCGAGGCCCATGCCTCCGAGACGAGATGGGTGAGCCGGGCGAGGCCCAGGACGAGGAGCCCGCACAGGCCGACGGCCAGGGCGGACCCGATGGAGGGCAGCAGGGGCGCCCCCTGCACCGCGGCGCGCACGGGTGCGTCGGCGACGACCAATGCGAATGCGACCCAGGCCCGGATTCCCGTGAGCAATAACAGTGCGGAACCCGCAAGCGGCCCGGTCAAACCGTTCCAGTTCGCTCCACCGAGCGCGACGCAAGGATACGTCGCCGCCGCAATCAGAAGAAACAGGAAAGCCTTACGGACGGGATTCCAGTGCCGGCAGGGAAGGAAAGGGAGAATCGCTTGAAAGCCAAGCAGAGGTGTCGCGCACAGCACATAGGTGAAAATTTCACCTGCCTCGGCAGCACCCGCCACCATGTCGGCCAGAGCCAGCACACCGCTGCTCAGCACCACAGCGACAATCAATGACCGTGCGATCTTCAGAGCCACGCGTGCGCGATCCGGTCGCTTATCACGGCAGGGCTCACCGCCAAATAAGGCATCCACCTGTCCCCCGTACGCCTGAGATCAATTGCATTGTCAGTATTGCAACAGTCGCCAGCACATCGGGCTCATATTAAACAGGAAGCACTTCTGAAACAACCGCGCCTATGCATTTGATCACAGTCAGTTATTTACACCTGCTCAAAACAAGCCTCCTCGAACGCGGAGCCCGCTCCAGTAGTGCGGTCCGCCGCGGACCCGAGGGCTCGAAGGCGCTCCGGCCGACTTGGGGCAACAGGACGACGACGCCATCGTCGGCGTGGCTGAAACGTGGCTGGTTCCTGCGGTGCATGGCTACGGGACGGGACGACGCGCAACGGGCTGCGGTGCCGGCCGTGGTCTGCGGCGCAGGGCACCTCGTCACGTATGAATTCTCAATGTGAATCCGTGACGGCTGGTATGGCGGCTTTCACGAAATGCGTATGACATATTCACGATGTCGCTCGTGCGCGCCTCACTGTGCGTCGGATCAGCCGGAGTGCCAGGCTCCACCACTGTCGTAGCAGAGTGCGAGGGGAGCACAGATGGAAATCAAGGTGCTGGGTCCGCTGACTGCTGAGGAGCGCGGGATCTCCGTGGTGCCGAGCGCGGCCAAGCCCAGACAGATCCTCGCCGTGCTCGCCTTCCAGGCAGGACGGGTCGTCACGGTGTCCACGCTGATGGAGGAGATCTGGGGAGAGGCCGTGCCGCGCAGCGCCGCGACCACGCTGCAGACCTACATCCTCCAATTGCGCCGCAAGATCGCCGCGGCGCTCCCGGAGCACGCTGAACGGGGCGCCAAGGATGTTCTGGTGACCCGGCACGGCGGCTATCTGCTCGACATGCCTCCCGGGCAGGTCGACGCCCAGGAGTACGAGCAGTGTGCGTCCGCCGGGCGGGCCGCGTTCGACGCGCGCGACGACGCCGCAGCATCCGAACTGCTCAGTACGGCCCTCGGCATGTGGCGGGGCCCGGCTCTCGTCGACGTACGCGTCGGAAGGGTGCTGGAACTGGAGGTGCTCCGGATCGACCAGGACCGACTGGCCGTGCTCGAGCGCCGCATCGCCGCCGACCTGCGGCTGGCCCGGCACAGCGAACTCGTGCCGGAGCTGACCGTGTTGACGGCCCGGTATCCCATGCACGAGAACTTCTGCGCGCTGCTCATGCTGGCCGCCTACCGTTCCGGCAGCGCTTGGCGGGCCCTTCAGGCGTTTCAGCAGCTGCGGACCACTCTGATCGAGGAATTGGGCCTCGAGCCCTCCCCTCGGCTGCAACGGCTGCACCAGTCGGTACTGGCCGGCGACCCGGCACTGGACCTGGAGGCCGGCGACTCCGTCACGGCGGCTGCAGACGTGGCGCGTCGTGGGCGCAGGCCGGCCGGCGGGACGGTGGGGCGACTGCCGGCACGAGCACAGTCGCGCTGATCACCATCGCCGTCCGTCCCGCCATGACAGCCGGCATGGGCACGCCCCTAATCGGCCGGTCCCTGTGCCTCGGCCTGAGCGGGGACGGCGACGAGTAACGACGCCCGGGGCGCGGCGCTGTTCCGCTTCGTGGTGCAGCCGGTCAGGACCGCCGGAATCTGCGGGTCAGGGCCGATGGCCCCACCGAGTCAGGGCTTCGTCTCGCCCCAGCGGGGCGGTGCGTGGACTGCCGGCCGTTGTCCGGCCGGCGAGCGGGCCTGTCGGAACAAGGAGCCGCACCCGGCGCGGGGTGCTCACCCGCCCCGGCTGGGGCGCCGGCCGCCCACCGCGTGAACACCGCCGTCGGCCGTCCGACCGTCACCCGGCTCGCCGCGTGGTCCCGAAGAAGCGTGTCGCCGCACTCCATGTCGGCACGAGCGTTCGTCTAGGGAGCCACCGAACGATGAACCGGATCGACGACGGTGGCACGTCACGAGCGCACCACCGACCGATTCAGCGGGCGGGGCGCGAAGTCAGCGATCCTGCGGCGCCTCGCCCGCCGCTCCACCGGAACACCTCGACGAGAGAGGGCTTTCACAGTGACCGGCACAGCTCGGAGCGGCTCACGAATTCCCGGCCGCCGGATTTCCGCGGAAGCGAGGTGACGGCCTTGCGCAGAGTCGCCATCACCGGCCTGGGTGCGGTGGCCCCGGGAGGCATCGGAGTGAAGGAGTACTGGGAGCTCCTCACCGCCGGCCGATCCGCCACGCGCACCATCAGCTTCTTCGACCCCTCGCCCTTCCGCTCGCAGGTCGCGGCCGAGTGCGACTTCGATCCGGTGTCGGCAGGGTTGACGCCGCAGGAGATCCGCCGGCTGGACCGAGCCGCCCAGTTCGCCGTGGTGAGCACCCGCGAGGCACTCGCCGACAGCGGCTTGCTCGTCGACCGCCTCGACCCCGGCAGAATCGGCACGTCGATCGGCAGCGCGGTGGGGTGCACCACGAGCCTGGAGCGTGAATACGTGGTCGTCAGCGACGGCGGGCGCAAGTGGCACGTCGACCACGAGTACGCCGTTCCCGAGCTGTACCGGCACTTCGTACCCAACACGATGGCGGCTGAAGTCGCCTGGGTCGCGGAGGCCGAAGGTCCTGCCGCCGTGGTGTCGACGGGCTGCACTTCGGGGCTCGACGCGCTCGGTCACGCGGTGGAGCTGATCCGCGAGGGAAGTGCGGATGTGATGGTCGCCGGGGCCACCGAGGCTCCGATCTCCCCGATCACCTCCGCCTGCTTCGACGCCATCCACGCCACCACCCCGCACAACGACGAACCGGAACGGGCCTGCCGGCCCTTCGACCGGACCCGTGGCGGCCTGGTGCTGGGGGAAGGAGCGGCGATCATGGTGCTCGAGGAGTGGGAGAGTGCCCGAAAGCGCGGGGCACACATCTACGCCGAGATCGCCGGATTCGCCGCCCGGTGCAACGCGTACCACATGACGGGGCTCAAGCCGGACGGGCGCGAAATGGCCGAGGCCATCGACGCCGCCCTGCACGAGGCCCGCCTCTCACCGCAGTCCATCGGCTACATCAACGCCCACGGCTCCGGCACGAAGATGAACGACCGCCATGAAACGGGCGCGTTCAAGCGCAGTCTGGGTGCCCACGCCCACGACGTGCCGATCAGCTCGGTCAAATCGATGATCGGGCACTCGCTCGGGGCGATCGGCTCCCTGGAGATCGTCGCCTGCGCGCTGGCCATCGAGCACGGTGTGCTGCCGCCAACCGCCAACCTGCACACGCCCGATCCCGAACTCGACCTCGACTACATCCCGTTGACCGCACGCGAGCAGCAGGCAGACGTGGTGCTCAGTGTGGGCAGCGGTTTCGGCGGCTTCCAGAGCGCCATGCTGCTCACCCGCCCGGGAGCCCGGTCATGACCGCCGCCGTCGTGACCGGCCTCGGTGTCGCCGCGCCGAACGGCCTGGGCACACAGGCGTTCTGGAAGGCCACTTTGGCGGGACAGAGCGCTCTGGCGCCGCTGACCCGTTTCGATCCCGCCCCGTACCCGTCCGTGCTCGCCGGTGAGATCAAGACCTTCGTCGCCGAGGAGCACATATCCAGTCGGCTGATGCCGCAGACGGACCACATGACCCGGCTCGCGCTCGCGGCCGCCGACTGGGCCATCGACGACGCCGGCGCCGACCTGCGGCACCTGCCCGAATACGGCATGGGTGTGGTGACCGCCGCCTCCGGTGGTGCCGTCGAGTTCGGCCAGCGGGAACTGGAGAACCTGTGGAGCAGGGGCAAGGAGTACGTCAGCGCCTACCAGTCCTTCGCCTGGTTCTACGCGGTCAACACCGGCCAGATCTCCATCCGGCACAAGATGCGCGGCCCCAGCGGAGTCCTGCTCACCGAACAGGCGGGCGGCATCGACGCCATCGGTCACGCCCGGCGGCACATCCGCAAGGGCACACCCCTCGTGCTGTCCGGCGGTGTGGACTCGGCGCTGTGCCCCTGGGGCTGGGTGCCTCAACTCACCACCGCCCGGATGAGCACCGTGGCCGACCCGGACCGTGCCTACCTGCCCTTCTCCGCGGACGCCTCCGGGTACGTCGTCGGTGAGGGAGGTGCCGTCGTCGTCCTGGAGGATGCGGTCTCGGCCCGGGAGCGCGGTGCTCCACACATCTACGGCGAGGTCGCCGGCTACGCGGCGACCCTCGACCCGGCACCCGCCGCAGGCCGGCCGCCCGGCCTGCGGCGGGCGGCCGAGAACGCCATCGCCGACGCGGGCCTGACCCCGCAGGACATCGACGTGGTCTTCGCCGATGCGGCCGGCGTACCCGAACTGGACCAGGCCGAGGCGGCAGCCGTCACGGGGCTGTTCGGACGGCGCGCGGTGCCGGTGACCGCACCCAAGACCATGACCGGCCGGCTGCTCGCCGGAGGCGCGGCTCTCGATGTGGCCACGGCGTTGCTCGCACTGCGTGAGGGAGTGATTCCTCCGACGGTCAACGTGCGGACTCCCGCGCCCGCGTACGGACTCGATCTGGTCGTCGATCAGCCCCGTGACAGCAACCTGCGCTCGGCTCTGGTCCTGGCCCGCGGATTCGGGGGTTTCAACGCGGCCCTCGTACTGCGCCGTTGCGACCACTGACCTGATGGCCCCACACCCGACGAGAGGACCCTGGTATGTCCGCCAGCACGGTAACCCTGACCGACCTCACCCGGATGCTGCGTGAGAGCGCGGGCGAGGAAGAAGGCGTCGACCTGGACGGAGACGTCCTGGATGTCTCCTTCGACGAGCTCGGCTACGACTCCCTGGCCATGCTCCAGGTCATCGGCCAGGTTCAGCGCGAATACGGCATCCGGCTGCCGGACGAGACGGTCGCTGACGCGGACACCCCTCGTGCCCTGCTGGCATTGATCAACACCAGCGGGCAGGTGCCGCAGACCCGCTGAAGCACCGTCGACGGTCCCTGCGACGACAGGAGGCACAGTTGCTCTGCACAGTCCTGAGGGTTGTCACCCGAGATCTGGCACTTCCCGAGCAAACCTCGGCGGGGCAGGCGCCGGTGGGCGGGCAAGGCGTCGACGCCGCGCTCGAGGCCTTCGGCCTCACCGGCTCCTCGACGCGCACGCGGACCGTCGTCTTCCTGGTGACCGGCGATGTCCCACAGCCGGTTCACTCCGGCTTCGAACATGTCGCCGTGCGCACGGCGGAGTCGACGGTGCTGGCTCTGGTGCTGGCACATGCCGCACTCAACGGCGGCGGCAAGGACGTCGCCCTGGTGCTCGCCGCTCCCGATGGGCCCGGCCCCGTCCGGGCCCATCGAGTGACCCTGCGCGCGGTGGCACGGGAGGACCGCCCGGCGCCCGGTACCGGCCCGTCGCACGGGCCGGTGGCCGACAGCGCCCGGTTGCTGCTCTGGTCCGGCCGCCGTCCCGGCGACGAGACACGGACCCGTGCCCGACTGCGCTCGGTGGTCGATCGGATGACGGACGACATGTTCCGCGCCCTGCCTGCCGTGGTGCCCTGCGGGCAGGGCGCGGGGCTCGTTCGGGCGGCCGCCGTGTGCAGCTTGGAGGACCCCGCCGCCGCGCTGGACACGGCACGGGCGATCACAGCCGGCACCCCCCGCCCGGTGGCCCTGCTCTTTCCGGGCCAGGGCTCACAGCACACCGCGATGGCCTGCGGGCTGTATCGGCACGAGCCGGTGTTCACCGAGGCCGTCGACACGGTGCTGGACCTCATGGGCGACGAGGGCGCGGCCATTCGCGCCGACTGGCTCACCCCGAACGGACCGCTCATCGACATCGATGACGTCCGGCGCGCGCAGCCGCTGCTGTTCGCCGTGGACTACGCCCTCGGCAAGTTGGTCATGAGCTGGGGGATCCGTCCGACGGCACTCCTGGGGCACAGTGCCGGCGAACTGGTGGCGGCCACGTTCGCCGGTGTCGTGTCGCTCGAGGACGCCGTTACGATGATGCGGGAGCGCGTCCGGCACGCGCTGTCCGTCCCGGCCGGCGGAATGCTCGCGGTCGCTGCGTCCGCGGCCCACCTGCGCCCCTATCTGGTGGACGAGGTGGCCATCGCCGCGGTCAACGCCACCCTGCAGACCATGCTGGCCGGCCCCGCTGCCCAGCTGTCCGCCGTGGAGCAGCGGCTGCGTGCCGACGGCCACACCGTCGTGGCGGTACCGGCGACCAGCCCCTTCCACTCTCCTGCCATGGCCCCGGCCGCCGACGCCGTCGAGCGGGAGTACACCCGGATCGGGCTGCGGTCCCCGCGCCTTGCGCTCTACTCCGGTTACACCGGGGAGCTGATGAGCGACCGGGACGCGCTGAGCCCCCGGTTCTGGGCCCGCCAGATCACGGACACGGTGTACTTCAGGCCGGCCCTCGACCAGTTGCTCGCCGCGGAGGACATGCTGCTCGTCGAGGCCGGACCGCGCCAGACGCTGACCGCGTTCGCACGCCGGCACCCGGCAGTGCGCAGCGGGGCGAGCGCGGTGGTGCCGATGCTTCCGGCCCGTCCCGGAAGTCCGGCAGCGGACCGGCGCGCTCTGCTCGGCACGGTGGCCCGGCTGTGGACCGAGGGCCATGAACTCGACGCCGCCGCACTCAGCCGCCTCTGGTCCGACGGCGAGGACCGTGCCGCCCTCCTGCCACTCCTCGAGCCGGGACACCGATGATGCTCACCCGAGTTCTGCGCGCCCTCGAACGGGCGATGATCGCCGCGGGAGGCATCTGGGTGTACGTCCCGCCCCTCCCCCCTCTCGACGGGCCCGGTCCCGGGCATCCCGAGAGTGTCGCCCGAGGGGGCCCGCTCAGCGCGGCCGAGCGTGACCTCGAGCGTGCTCTGTTCGGCGAATGCGAGTGACGGTACGTCACACGGCCGGACCGATGTCCAGGTGGGCCGGCCGCGGACAGTGTGCGCAGTGATACCGGGGCAGCATGCGGTGTTCAGTACGGTCCCTGGAATCCCGCGGCGACATCGGCCAGCGCGGGCAGGTCTCCCGGTGCTTGCCCGCACAGTTGCAGGCAAGCCTCCACTATGCCGCCGGCACCGGGGTGAAACGCCTCCTCCAGCGGCCAGGACACCGGCGCAGGGCAGTCCGGAAGTGCCAGCCGCCGTATCGGCGCCGTGAGGGCGTGCGGTATGTGCTCGGCCACCACGGCCGCCACTTCCGCGGTGAATCCGTACCGCGCCCAGCTGGTGTCGGCCACGACCAGCCTCCCCGTCCTGGCCACGGACTCACAGATGATCCGATCGTCCAGCGGCCGCAGGCTGCGTACGTCGACCACTTCCACACTGATGCCTTGTTCGGCCAGTTGAACGGCCGCCCGTTCCGCCTCGTGGACCATGAGGGAGGTGGCGACCACGGTCACGTCGGCGCCGCGTCGCGCGATCCGGCCGACCCCGAAGGGGATGGCGGTGGCCCCGGCCGGCACCTCTCCGGTCAGCGGGTACAGGTTGCGGTTCTCCACGAGGACGACGGGTGTGTCACCGGTCAGCGCCTGGACCAGCAGCCCCTTGGCATCGGCGGGCGAGGCGGGGGCCGCCACGTACAGCCCCGCGTAGTGGGCGAAGGTCGCGTGCGGGCTCTGCGAGTGCGTCGCTCCCTGCCCCCAGCCGCGTCCGACCACGCCTCGTGTGACAACGGGCACCCCGCCCTTGTCCCCGCCGTACATGTAGCGCCACTTGGCGGCCAGGTTCACCAGCGGGTCCAGTGCCAGGAACATGAAGTCGGCCCGCGTGTGCACCAGCAGTGGCCGCAGGCCGCAGGCCGCCGCACCCACCGCGAATCCCGCCGTGGCGTTCTCGGAGTTGGGCACGTCGATCACACGGTTCGCGCCGAACCGTGCGTACGCCTCCTTCGTGGTGCCGAAGGTGCCCTTGATGTCGTCAACCCCCTCCCCCGCGATGAAGATGCTCTCGTCCGCCTCCATGCACTGCACGGTGGCCTCGCTGATCGCCTGCCAATAGGTAAGAGTTCGCACGAGTGCTGGTCCTCTTCGTCGGGTGCACCGGTGTCAGCGGGGCACAGGATGGTAGGCACCGTCGAGCAGAGCATCGACATCGGGGAAGGGCTGCTCCTTGGCGTAGACGACGGCCCGCTGGATCTCGTCGCCGTACTGCGCCGACCACTCGGCCACGGTCCGGTCGATGTCGGGATGCTGCTCACGCAGGATTTCGGTGGCCCGCACGATCGGGCAGCGGGCCATCCACGCCTCCGTCTCCCGCACCGGTCGGTACCCGTGGTCCTGGCCGTGGTCGAAGCCGGGCCCCACATGTTCCCGCCACCGGTAGGTGGCGAGTTCCAGCAGGTACGGTCCGTTGCCTTCCCGGCAGTGCCGCAGCGCTCGTTGCGCCGCCTCGTACACGGCGAACACGTCGTTGCCGTCCACCCTCGCAGCCGTGACCCCGGCGGCCTCGGCGCGATCCTGGATGGTCGAGCCCGCGGGCTGGCGGGCGCCGATCGGGGAGGAGATGGAGTACAGGTTGTTCTCACAGACGAAGACCACCGGGACCCGGTGTACCGACGCCAGGTTGAGCGACTCGGCGAACACACCCTCTTCCGTCGCACCGTCGCCGAAGAAGGTGGCCACGGCCCTCGGCCGGCCGCTGCGTGCGAAGGCCCAGGCAGCTCCCACCGCCACCGGGATCATCTCGCCGAGGATGGCCGCCGACCCCCCGAAGCCAACCGCCCGGTCGACCAGGTGGATCGAACCGCCCCGGCCGTGTGCGCAGCCGGCCTGCTTGCCGTACAACTCGGCGACCATGGCCTTGAGATCGCCTCCCTTGGCCAGGTAGGGGGCGTGCGAGCGGTGCGCGGTGAAAACCAGGTCCTGGCTGGTCGTGGCAGCGCAGACACCTACGGCGGTCGCCTCTTGGCCGATCGAGAAATGCGTGGGTGTACGCATCTGCTGCTCGTCACGGTAGTAGTCGGCGAGCGTTTCCTCCACTACGCGAATGCGCACCATGTCGCGGAGCAACTGGGCACGGCCGGACGTCATGTTGGAGCCTCCTCGCAGACGGTTTCAGGGCGTCGGGCCTCGGCCGGCCTGCTCCTCCTCGCGAACGGTGCCGGGCGGTCGGACGGCGCCCCTCTCCAAGCCCCTATCGTCGGAGCACCCCCTAGAGGACTGGTGAAGCCGGGCTGGACGCGCGAAGTCGAGTCCTGTTCCAGAGCCAAGCGAGCCCGGTGCGGTGCTGTGGCCTCCGCGGGACACCAACCCAACGCGATGTTGAAGGGCCACGTGCGTATGAAGGGCATCATTCTCGCCGGCGGGGCCGGCACCCGTCTGCACCCGATCACGATCGGTACTTCGAAACAGCTTCTCCCGGTGGGCGACAAGCCGATGATCTACTACCCGCTCTCGGTACTCATGATTGCGGGCATTCGGGACATCCTCATCGTCACCAACCCCACCGACACACCGAGGTTCCGGGCGCTTTTGGGCGACGGGTCCCAGCTCGGGCTCAGCATCACCTACGCGGAACAGCACTCCCCACGCGGCATCGCCGACGCGATCCTCATCGGTGCCGAACACATCGGGGACGGTCCGGTCGCGTTGATTCTCGGTGACAACATCTTTCACGGCACCAACTTCTCGGCGACGCTCACGGAGAACGCCAGGGACGTGCGGGGGTGTGTGCTGTTCGGCTACCCGGTCAACGACCCCACGCGGTACGGCGTAGGCGAGAGCGACGCCAACGGCGATCTCGTCTCCATCGAGGAGAAGCCCCGGCACCCCCGCTCCAACCGCGCGATCACGGGCCTGTATCTGTACGACAACGACGTGGTCGACATCTCGAAGAACCTCAGGCCCTCACCGCGCGGCGAGCTGGAGATCACCGATGTGAACCGCGTCTATCTGGAGCGGGGCCGGGCTCGGCTCGTGAACCTGGGCCGAGGATTCGCCTGGCTGGACACCGGGACGCCCAAGTCGCTGCTCCAGGCGGGTCAGTACGTGGGCGCGCTGGAGGAGCGCCAGGGGGTGCGGATCGCCTGCATCGAGGAGATCGCATTGCGCATGGGCTTCATCGACGCCGATGCCTGTCACCGGCTGGGCTCCCGGATGGCCGCCTCCGACTACGGTAGTTACGTCATGGCCATCGCCGCCGAACTGGGATGAGTTGACGGCCGTCGGGCCCGTGCCGCCTCGTGGGCGGGTCCGTTACGCGCCGGTCACCCGAACGGGCGCTTCGAACGTGGCGGCTCGCCGAGCCAGGGGCTCCCACCAGGCCCGGTTCTCGCGGTACCAGCGGACGGTGTCGGCCAGCCCGGGTGCGAACGAGATCCGAGGTTCGAAGCCGAGCTCCTCGCGGATGCGCGAGGTGTTCAGCGAGTACCGCCGGTCATGTCCCGGGCGGTCCCGGACGTGTTCCACACGGTCCCAGTCCATACCGAGCTCGGCGAGCACCCTTGCGGTCAGCTCACGGTTGGTCAACTCGGTGCCACCGCCGACGTTGTACGTCCTCCCCGCCCGGCCCGACTCCAGTACGAGGTGGATCGCACGGCAGTGGTCGTCGACATGCAGCCATTCGCGCACGTGTCGGCCGTCGCCGTACAGCGGCACCTTCCCGCCATCGAGCAGCCGTGTGACGAACAGCGGGATGATCTTTTCGGGGAACTGATAGGGGCCGTAGTTGTTGCTGCACCGGGTGACGGTGGTCCACAGGCCGTACGTACGGTGGAAGGCGCGGACCACCAGATCGGATGCGGCCTTTGACGCCCCGTAGGGCGAATTGGGCTCCAGCGGGGACGACTCGGTCCACGAGCCCTCCTCCACGGACCCGTAGACCTCGTCGGTCGAGACGTGCACGAAGCGCTCCACACCGGTGTGCCGACAGCATTCGAGGAGGGTGTGGGTGCCGACCACATTGGTCGTGATGAAGGGCGCGGAACCGGCGATCGACCGGTCCACGTGCGATTCGGCGGCGAAGTGCACGATCGCGTCGTGTCCCGGCAGGACGTCCATGAGCAGGTCACGGTCGCAGATGTCACCCCGTACGAAGGTCAGCCGCGGGTGCCCGTTCGGAAGACTGGTGAGGGTGCCCGAGTAGGTGAGCTTGTCCAGCACGGTGAGCCGGGTTTCCTCGTGCCCGGGGTAGGCACCCGCGAGGAGACCGCGGACGTAGTGGGAGCCGATGAAACCGGCGCCTCCGGTGATCAGGAGCTTCACGGCAGCCGTCCTTCCGACTCGGGCTGCCCGGCACGCCGCGTGCCGTCTCGTTCCAAGGTCATCTGCCGCTCCTTCAGTCGCCGTGCGGGTACCGCCGAGAATGGCAGCCACCCAGTCGCACGGCCGTCGACATTCACTCGAACCGTGAGGGGCGCTTGTCAGGCACGGCCGACGCCGTCCGGCCGGGCGGCCCCGGGGCCGCCCGGCCGGCTCAGGTGCGCACTGTGCGCGGACGCACCCCGAATTCCGTCAAGGATGCGACGTGCGCCCCGGTCGATGAGATCCGCCGCCAGGGCGGCACCGAGCTTCTCCGACTCGCCGACGGTTCCGGTCAGTCGGCCCGAGACCCGCTGCGTGCCGTCGAGTGACGTGACCTGCGCGAAGAGCGACAGGGTCCCGTCCGGCCCCGTCCTCGCGTACGCGCCCACGGGCACGCTGCAACCGCCGTGCAGCTCGGCCAGCAGGGCTCTCTCGGCCCGCACCTGAGCGTCGACGACCATGTCGCTCACACTGGAAAGTATCTCCCGGAGTTCCACGCTGCTCTGCCGGATCTGAATGCCGAGGGCGCCTTGACCGGGAGAGGGCGGGAACAGGTCGAGGGGCAGCATTTCACCGATGGCGTCGTCGAGGCCCAGGCGGTGCAGCCCCGCGGCGGCCAGGACCACCGCGTCGAGGCCCGCGGTCTCGATCTTCTTCAGACGGGGCGGAACATTGCCCCGGATCGGGATCACTTCCAAATCCGGTCGCACGGCGAGGAGTTGAGCAATTCGCCGGGGGGAGCCCGTGCCGACCCGTGCGCCTTTCCGCAGGCCGGACAGGGTGGACCCGCACAGGGCATCCCGCGCGTCCGCACGGCCGGGCGGCGGCAGCCGTATCAGTCCGGGCGGGTCCGCAGTCGGCAGGTCCTTCAGGGAATGGATGACCACATCCACGTCGCCCCCGGCCAGCGCCGCCTCCTGCTCCGAACTGAAGGCGCTGCCGCCACTGATCGCAGACACATCGGAGAGCCGGGACTTCCGATCCCTGTCGCCGCCCTCGAGAATGACCCTGTGTGTGAACGCGACATCCGGAAACCGCCGGCTGATCGGCGCGAGATATTCCCGGACTTGGGCCTTGGCCAGATTACTTGCTCGCGAACCGACCAGGTACGTTGGATGCATGACTTCTGTTGTACCGAGGCGAACTCGACCGGTGGTCGACTCGCCTCTGTGCATCATTTCCTCCGCGGCCGGCCACTGAGCCTTCTCGGCGCCGGCGCTCCGGGGGCGGGGACGCCGGCACCCTCACGGGTGCCGGCGGGCATGGTGTCCCGACCGCCGTCGGGGCACCGTCCCCGACGGCGGTCGGGGGCGACGGCCGTGCGCCCACGGTCCGCTCAGCCGCGGGTGGACAACGTCTCGCGGATGACGGCCAGTCCGCCGTCCATGGTCTCCGCGACCGACTTGGCGAGTTCGTCCGGCAGCACGTCGTGGATCCATACCAGCCGTGTGCGTGTATCGCTCTCGGCGACGACCTGGAAGGAAGCGTTGTCATGTGCGGGCCGCACAGTGTCTCCGATGACCGCCCAGACGATCCGGCGCGCCGCGTGGTCGAGAGCGATGAGCCGCTCACGGGCCACGACGCCGTCGGCGAAAGTCACCACCCGGACATCGGCGGCAGCGAGCCGTGTCGCGACGACATAGCCCGGCGCTATGCGCGTCGGCCCCTCGGCGAAGTCGCCGATCACCGCCCACACATCATCGGCACTGGCCTCGATCACGGCCTCTTTGACGATCGAGGCCATGACTACGCGGCTCCGGTGCGGAATCGGTCTCGGCCGGCGCACGGCGGGTGGGCGGGCAGCCCGGGGCCTCCGTTTTCCGCACCGCAACGGGCAACGCCTGGAGCCGCCACGAGCAGCCGCCTCTCTCGCCGTCCACCGGCGCCGGGTCAAGGTGGTGCACCACAACAGGGCACCGGAGAGCCGGACCGTCCGACTCTCGCACCGGCTGCTCAACGCGCTGCCGCGCGCGACGACACTCGACAGCGGATCACTGCCACCTTTCGGAGTAATCCCAGTACGGGACGTGCGACGCCAGGACATCGGGCGGAGTGCCGGCCGCCCGGCAGGACGAGGATCTGTCGGGTGTGCCACGCCGGAACGACACCGTGGGCTCGTGCCGCGGTCGGGGCGTGGAGGAGTCGGCGGGGTCGAGGGCGGCGTCGACGACGGAACGTGCTCGCAGGGGACGTCGCGAGGTTCGGCCACTTTGTCGGGTCGGCAGGCCCTCAGATGCGCACGCCGGCCTGTCCGGCAAGGGCGGGTTCACCCAGCAGCGCCGGGTCGTGTTCCAGGATCGCGCTTTCACACCACCTCAGCGTGGGTGACGGGTCGACGCCGAGATCTTCATTGAGGCGATGCCGGAACTGCCGGTACGTGTTCAGCGCGTCGATATGACGGCCGGAACGGTACAGGGCCAGCATGAGGAGTCGGCAGAACTGCTCCTGGACGGGATTCAAGGCGAGCGTCTCGGTCAGCTCCGGAATGATACGGGCATGCCTGCCGCACTTGAGTTCGATTCCGTAGAGCAGTTCTAATGCGGATAACCTGGCCTCCTCGTACTTGGACGCTGCAGTTTGACATAAGGGCCCTCCGACGACTCCGCCGAAGGCTGGCCCCCGCCATAGCGTGATGGCGCGGCGCAGGTCGTTGGCGCAGCGGCGGGGGTCGCCCCCGACGCCGGTACGGATGGCCTCGATGCTGTCGAGGAAGACCTGGGCGTCGAGCTCACCCGACCTCAGCCTGAACTGATAGCCGGAGACGGTGGCGGTGATACGCGGCACCGAATCCGGCTCCAAGTGCGCCAGCATGCGCCGAAGCCGGCTGATCTGGGCCTGGAGTGCGTTGTTCATCTTTTTCGGAGGAGTAGTCCCCCACAATTCCTCCGCCAGGGATTCCACTGTGACCACTTGGCCTGCAGTAGCCATGAACGACGCGAACAGGAGTTGCTGTATGGCCCCCTTGGGGCGCATTATTCGATTACTTCCTCTGATTTCTGACGGGCCGAGCGTGAAGAAATACATACTTCCTCCGTAGATCGTCTGCACCAGCAGGATTCAACGCATTTCGCGCAGGCGGCACGACATCTTTCGCACATCAGATGGAAGGTCGATCGGCCGCCTTTCGCGGTGGGCGGTATCTATTCGGTCAGTCTTGGCCCGGCGCGACCGGAGACACGAATCAGGGATACCCGCCCCGGTATCTCGAAGTCGGCGCTGTACGCGGCAGACCGAGGCTCGACGGGGAGATCGTGCGGGTGTTCGGCACTGGGCAGGAAGGGAGGGCAGCGCTCCGCCGATCGAGTCCCGGCGTCTGCGCGCGGTCTCGCGCAGACTTCACCCGTCTGTCAAGGTGCGAATCAGCCACGGGTCTGTCGCAGCGGATCGGGAACAGTGCGGACCATGCGCGTCCGGTGCGATAGAAGGATCTACCACCGGTCCCCGTGCCAACCACTTCGCGCATGCTTCCCCTGTCCCTCTAATAGCCAATTGCCTGGCCGTGCGGCGCGCAGGTGGTCCGCCTCGCCCCACACCTCAAAGTTCGCTCCCTGCACAAAGAAAACCACTCTATCGGTTTCCTGTACAGAGGGAAACGAACCTCTGAGCGAGAGCTCTACCAGCCGCCCTCTGCATCGCCGGCGCATTGTTCATAAGACATTGCAGGTGGCGCGGCAGGTTCCGGCGAACGGCGAGTCTTCGGGCCGCATTCGCGGCGCGAGAACTCACACGCCGAGCCCATGAGCGGACCCATGGGGTCCGGCGGAAGACCGGGACGGCGTCCGGCCGGGCGGCGCAGGCGGCCTGGGGTGGCACGGCGTCGGGAAGGGCACCGTCTTCCGGTTCCGCCGGCCCGCGACGGGGTGTCGGACAGGTGGGCGGCGGCTCCCGCCGCGGCTCGGGCCTGCACGCCTGCCGTCGGCTCGCTTCTGTCGGCCCCCCTCTCGCACAGCTGTGCCTGTCGGCACGCTCGACGGGCTCGTGCACGGTGGGCACGAAGGAGTCGCAGCCGCACGTCGGCGCTGACGACAGTGCGGCCCCGCTCGGCGGGCAGGGGCCGTGCCCCGCCGCCGGCCCGGGTGGGGTGGAGCGGTCGGTGGCGAACCGGCGGGCCGGCCCCACGGCCTGTTTCCGCGGTCGGGCGGCGAGCCGCGCCAGGTGATGCTCTGCCACTTCCGCGGGCTGATCGGCTCAATCGCGTGAGGCGGGGTTTCCAGCCCTCCGTGCGGGCGAAGTGCTCGACACGGGCGCACACGTGCTTGTCGGAACGATTGCGTTCCTCCTTTCCGGCTGGCAGCTTCCCGCCCCCTGGTACGGCGGTGCGCGATGCCGAGACGGACGTCGGCGTCGACCTGGTGGGCGGCGGAGTGGCGGCAGTCCTGGGACCGAGATGGTTGACGGCCCCCCCGGCCGCCGAATTCGAGAAGTCGAACAGCGGGGCGAGCCGGCGCCGTGCCAGGTTCGCGCGCGCCCCTACTCCGCGGCCGACAGCGCCCGCTCTGCAGCGGCGAACTCCCCGGCCCGTCTGCGGCTGCCGGAAACGCGGCGACGGTTTCCGTCGCGCCGGCGTGCGTCAGCTCTGCGCCGCCGCGGCCTTCACCTGCCCGCCCGCGGTGTCAAAATCGACCACCGCCATTCCCGAGGTGAGGCGGGGAAGTATCAGGTCCCAAAAGCGCGTCGTCGCGTGCCGGGAGCACCAGGCCCCATCGGTATTCCCTTCCGCGCGCCCGAGTACCTCGAAGCCGACAATCGCCGCTGTAATCGCCGAGGCCGCATCCTCCAGCACCACGTCCGACGCCAGGCACCCCTGCTCCCTGGAGCGGCGCAGAACGGACTCCACCCAGTTGCACCATTCCTGCCGCAGATCGATCCTCCCGTCCCATGTCGCGTCGCTGCCGAGTCGAAATCCGGCGCGGAGTACGGAATCTTCTGCGACTCGTTGCGCCAAGCGGTGCGAGGTGTCTACAAGAAGCTGCAAAGGAGCTGGGTGATCGCGCAGCTGACCGCGCTCTATAATCTCGTGAAGCAGCTGAAATGCAACCCGTTCGACCTCTTCCCCCAGCATTCTCTTGTTCTTGAAGTGAAAATGTAATGCCCCATAGCTGACGCCCGCCCGGGAGCTGATCTCCATGAGTGATGAAAGGGCAAACCCCCTGAGGTTGAATACATCAGCAGCAGAGCTGATCAGATCCCGTCTCGTCCGTACAGCGCGTTCTTGCTGGGTCATCGGCATGCTCCGGGGATGATGGACTGCTTGTTGGTGGAGACAATTTACCCGCACATTGCGATCAGAGCTATTGGACATATCAGGCCCGCTGAAGCCAGTCAAGACGTGTTTTAAGCAAGGGCAGCGCATTCGAGACAGGCAAGTTGCAGGGCCCTGGCCAGTCGAATTCTGCACTCTGCGGAATCTCATCGCACATGCCCGCAGTTCACGCGGGGTTGCGAGGGCGGCTCACAGCCGCCGAGGAGCCTCAGCTTCGGCCGGAATATACCCTCAGGACATCGAACTGATGTCGGCATGTATCAGGCTATGCAGGAGCACCTTCGGGGCGCGCCGGGGAATCTGCCGCCCCGGCGCGCCCCGAAGGTGCGCTGTATTGCTGTGGAGATTGTTGAGTGAGAGCGCCTCAGCCCTGGATTCCCGGGACCTTCTGAGACCGAGACTGGCTACCGGGCACCTCCAGAACGGCGGCACCGCCGTAGAAGGCGCTCACCCCGCCGTCGATGACGACGGACGAACCGGTCATGAACCGGGAGGCGTCACTCGCCAGATAGACGGCGAGTCCGACGAGTTCGTCGGGGGTGCCGAACCTCCCTGCCGGCACGATCTGGAGCAGGGCCTCGGCCGTCCGCGGGTCCGTGGCGATTCCATCGGTGAGGTCGGTGTGCACCCAGCCGGCCGAGATCGCATTGACCCGGACCCCGGTCACGGCCCACTCTGCGGCGAGCGAATGGGTAAGGGCGATCACCGCGGCTTTTGACACCGCGTAGGGCGAGTAGTGGGGAAGACCGGCCTCCCCCGTGATCGAGGCGATGTTGATGATGGATCCGCGCCCGCGTTCGGTCATGTCCCGGCCGACGGCGCGGCAGACGTGCAGAGCGGATTCGAAGTTGAGCCGCATCTCTCGCTGCCATTGCGCGACTTCCAGGTCGTGGAAGGAACCGGCGCAGGTGAACCCGCCGGCGTTGTTCACGACGATGTCCAGGGGCCCCATCTCGGCCACTGTCTGCTGCACACAGGCCCGGATCTGGTCCGGGTCCTCGACGTCGCACACCAGACTGATCGCGCGTCGCCCCAGCTTCTCGACCTCGGCTCTCACCTCCTCCAGCCTCTCGGCTCCCCGGGCCAGGAGGGCGACGTCGGCACCTGCCTCGGCGTAACCGAGTGCGATGGCCCGCCCGATGCCACGGGAGGCGCCGGTCACCAGAGCGGTCTTCCCCGAGAGGCTGAACAGAGAGTTCCCGCCGTGGCTCACTTCAGGAACTCCTCGATCCGAGTCAGCGCCTGTTTGAACTGCTCCACCTGCGGCAGGTGCCCGCTGTCGTCGATGAGGGCCACGGCACTGTCGCGGATGAGGCCCGCGAACTCGTCGGCGTAAGCGGCCGGAGCAAGGCGGTCCTCGCGTCCCCACACGATCAGCGTCCGCGCGGCCACGCGGTGCAGCCGTGCCCGCAGCCCGCGGTCGGGAATCGGCCACAGATACTTACCGGTGCTGCCGAGCGACCAGACCATGCCCGCGGCTGCCTCCACGGCCGCCTCGGGATCCTCCGGGAACGCCAGGGCCGCCTGGGCGACATCGCCGGACGGGTCGTGGAAGAGCAGACCCGGCAGCTCCGTCTGGGAGGCGGCGGAGAGGGTGGCGACGGGCAGATCATCGCGCCACAGCCCCAGGGGCGATATCAGCACCAACTTTCCGGGGAGCGCGGGGAAGTGCGCCGCGAGCTCCGCGGCGAGCATGCCGCCGAAATCGTGGCCCACGACGACCGGTTGGCTCAGGCCCAGGGACCGGCTCGCCTCCTCGAAGACGAGGACCATGTCGGACAGGTCGTCGATGACGTGCGCGGCGTCGGGCTCACCCGCGCTCGTGCCGGGGAACTCGGGGGCGTAGACCGTGTACTGCTCGGCCAGGCGGGACAGGAAGGGGTCCCAGGCCAGCCCGGTGGACCCGTGGAGGTACAGCAGCGGAGCGCCCTGGCCCGCCACCTTCACCCTCAGTCGCAGCCGTCCGTTCCAGACGTCCACTGTCTCCTCGCGGGGCGAGGGCTGTGCGCGTTCGGTGGTGGTCATGAGGCCTGCGTCCTCCCTGCCGCGGACGGCGCGTGCTCCTGGGCCGCTGGAAGTGGCACGCCTCCCAGCCGCTTGGGCCACCAGTGATGGGCAAAGCCCTGGTCCTGCCACAGCGTGCGCAGATGGGGCAGGACCTCGGTGGCGAACAGATGGATGTTCTTCTGCACCAGGTCCTTCGGCATGGACCCGAAGCCGAGCATGGCGTGCAGGTTCCCGATCCCGTACGTCGTGCAGTACTCGAGGAGTTGGTCACGCACTGTGGCGGGACTGCCCGCGATGACGACTCCGGCGTCGGCGAGTTCCCCGAAGCCGGCGGTGCGCATCGTGCCGTACATGCCGAAGTCCCCGGGGTCTTTCAGCATGGCCTTGACGCCGTGGATGTTGACACCGCCGGGCAGCCCCAGCATCTCCGGCGGGATGGCGCCCAGTCCCTTCCGGTAGGCGTATTCGGCGTGCGCGCCGTATTCCTTTTCGGCCCGCGCGTCGGTCTCGCTTACCGCGATCGTCTGGAGAAAACCCATCCGGTAGGGGTTGCGTTCGAGACCGAGCTGGTCGGCCAGTTCCCAGAACCGCTCGAATATCCGCTTGCCAGTCAGTTTGGCGCCGGCGAACCCGAAGTAGTTGAACCCGAACCCGCGTTCCAGCGTAAGCTGCATCGTGCGGGGGTTCCCGATTCCGGTGATCCACACCGGCGGCTGTTCCTGCAACGGCCTGGGCCAGAGGTTGACCTGCGGGAACTGACCGTAGCGGCCGTTCCAGGCAAAGGGGTCGCGGTCGCGCCAGGCGCGCAGGATGAGTTCGAGGTTCTCCTCGAAGCGCCCCCGGACCTCAATGGGCGGGATTCCGTTGTTGATACTGGCGTCGTAGCTGAGTCCCACCGGAAAGCCCGCGATGAGCCGGCCCCCGCTGATGACGTCAACCATCGCGTACTCTTCGGCGACCCGCACGGGTTCTCGTGTCTTGCCGAGCGACCGCCCCATGGGGAAGATCGCGGTGCTGAGCCTCTCGGTTTCCGTGGCATAGGCGACAGCACTGGCCACGAGGTTCGGGTTCGGCGACAGGTCGTAGGAACTCTGGCCGTGCTCGGTGAGCGAGATGCCGTCGAACCCCGCCCGGGCACCCGTCATCAACTCGTCGATGTAGTCGACCACCGAGGAGTACACGCCCGCTTCGGTCGTCAGACTGTAGGGGGTGCTGCACACCGAATCGTGATGCGCTTCGAAGTCCGAAGGCAGAAACCGGTAGGGCGCCTGCTCGAACAGAGTGACCTTCATCTACCCTCCAGGGACCGGATGTGCGGGCGCCGCGAGCTGCGGATCACAGCTGCGTGACGATGAGGAGCGATTCGCCGCCCACGCTCCTCGTCGAGTGCCCCTTGCCGGTCACGTCCTCCACGAGAACGCTTCCCCCCGGGAGGAAACTCCGCGACTCCCCGTCGCTGACCTGGACCTCCAGCTCGCCCTTCAGGAGCGTCATCACCTGCTTCCGGGGCGCGGGATGGAAGTCCCCGAAGTAGCCGTCGGGGAGGAGCAGATACACACTCGCCTTGGCCTCCGTGGCCGTCGAGAGGAACATGGAGGGGGCCGGCGGCGCGAAGTTGACTTCGGCGAGGTCCAGCTTTTCCTCGGCGAAGTGCGTCTCCCCCGCCGCATCGGTGTACATACGCGTGACACCGATCGTGCGGGTCTCGGTACCCGACATCACTCTCTCCTTCTGGGAGGGCTGATCTGATTCCACATAGCAATGGTGGGCCGGCATGCCGGCCCACCAGCGCTGCGGCGGAGAGGGCAGGATTCGAACCTGCGAGGGCTAAAGCCCTTCCCTGCCCAAGGCAGGGATCCGTTAGGCCGCTACGGCTACCTCTCCCTGCGGATCCGGCGTTTTCACCGCGCTCCGCTGTCTGTTCGAAAACTATGCCAGACCACGCTGACACCGTGCTGATGCTCTACTGATGCAGGTGGCGGAGCGGGCTCGAGACCATATGTCAGCGCCTTATCAGTCGCGCGTCAATCCACTTTGATTCAATCGATGCCGTACCCACACGTCATAGGCGACCGGGAGCAGAATAAGGGGCAAGGCACATGACAGATTCTGGTACTGCTCTACACGAGCTTCGCGGACTACCAAGGTCTGAACGGTCGGAAGCCCTCGAGGAAATCGTGGTCAAGGAGTTCAAGGGCACGCTTCTCATGACCCATGATGAAGAGTTCCCTCTGACCGAGAGCTTTTTTGACCTGGGATTCACTTCACTGCGTGTCACCGAGGCGAAGCAGCGTCTTGAGGAGCGTCTGGACTGTTCCATCAGTTCCAACGTGCTGTTCAACAACCCGACTGCGGAGCAGTTGGTGGCGTACCTGATGACCGACGTGCTCGCCGACCTCTTCCCGGAAGGTTCTGATGCAGATGGCTGAGCCGGCCGGGAACAGCCGGCAGAATGCCGTCGCCGTCATCGGGGCCGGTCTCCGCTTTCCCGGCGGCAACGACACGCTCGACGGTTTCGCCGACTTTCTGCGGGCTGGTGGCAGCGGCATCGGTCCGCTGCCTCGGGACCGATGGGATGTCGATGCGTTCGCCTCGGACGGTGACGGCGCGCCGGGAGCGGTCCGTACCGCAGGGGGCGGCTTCCTGGACCGTATCGACGAGTTCGATCCTCAGTTCTTCAGCATCTCCCCCAAGCAGGCGCAGTACATCGATCCCCAGCAGCGGCTGCTGCTGGAGACGGCCTGGGAGGCGCTGGAGAACGCCGGCGTCGATCCGGCCGGGGTGCGAGACGGCGGTGTGTACATCGGTGCCACGCCGTTCGACCAGGCCATGGAGCTGGACTCGGTGCCGTACGACAAGCTCGATGCGGCGCTCGCCACGGGCATGGGCGCGTACCCGCTGTCCGGGCGGCTGTCGTACTTCCTGCGCTGGCACGGTCCGAGCCTGACGACGGACACCGCTTGCGCCTCGTCGCTGACGGCCCTGCACATGGCGGTGGCGGGTCTGCGGGACGGGGAGTGCGGGATCGCGCTGTGCGGCGGTGTCAACGCTCTGCACCACCCCAAGATCTTCGCGATCCTCTCGCAAGGCGGGATGCTGGCGCCCGACGGGCACTGCAAGACCTTCGACGACGCCGCGGACGGGTACGCGCGGGCCGAGGGCTGCGGGGTCCTGGTGCTCAAGCGCCTGGCCGACGCCGAGCGCGACGGTGACCAGGTGTTGGCGGTGGTCCGGTCGACCGCCATCGGGCACAACGGCGAGAGCGCGGGGCTGACCGCCCCCAACGGCACATCGCAGGAAGCGGTCATGCGCCGGGCTCTGGCCCGGGCGGGCCTGGAGCCCGGGGACATCCAGTACGTGGAGGCCCACGGTACGGGCACATCGCTGGGAGACCCCATCGAAATGGGCTCGATCAACGGTGTGTTCGGCGCCGCTCACCGGGACCGAGAGGCGCTCACCGTCGGCTCGGTGAAGTCGAACCTCGGGCACATGGAGCCGGTCGCCGGGATCGGCGGGATCCTCAAGGTGGTCCTGCAGATGCGCGACGGCCTGTACTACCCGCACCTGTATTCCACACCGTCGGGGCGCATTCCCTGGGAGACGTACCCGGTGCGCGTCCCGACCAGCTGCACGCCCTGGCAGGCACCGGTACGCCGGGCCATGGTCAACAGCTTCGGCGTGGCCGGTGCCATCGGCGTCGCCGTCCTCGAACAGGCACCCGCCCGGCCCGGTACCGGCACGCCGGCACCGGGGCCGCACGTCTTCACCCTCTCCGCCAGAAACGGTGCGGCGCTCACGGGGCAGATCGAACGTCACCTGAGCTTTCTCGCGGAGCAGCCGCAGACCGACGTGGCGGATCTGTGCCTGACCCGCAACGTGGGGCGCGCACACTTCAACCACCGGGTCGCCGGTGTCGCCCGGAGCACCGCAGACGTGGTCGACCTGCTCGGCCGTCACGCGCAGAAGCTGGCCGACGGTGAACACGCCCCGGGCAGCCTGCGCAAGGTCGCGCTCCTGTTCACGGGTTCCGGGTCGCAGTACACCGGCATGGGCGCGACGCTGTACCGCCGCTATCCGGTGTTCCGCCGACACCTCGACGAATGCGACCGGCTGTTCGCCGGTCACCTGCACAGGTCCATCAGCGAGATCATGTTCGGCACGGCCCCGGACGCCGAGGAGCGGCTCGCCGAGACCCTGTACACCCATGCGGCACTGTTCGCGCTGGAGTACGCCGTCGCCAGGCTGTGGCAGTCCTGGGGGGTCCGGCCCAATGTGCTGCTCGGGCACAGTGTCGGCGAAGTGACCGCGGCGACGGTGGCCGGTCTTTTCACCCTGGCCGACGGAATCGCCTTCCTGGTCGCTCGCGCCCGGCTGATCGAGTCGGTCTCGGTGCCCGGGGCCATGGTCGCCGTGGCGGCGCCCGTCTCCGAGGTGCGTCCGCTGCTGGCCGCACTGCCGGATGTGGACATCTGCGCCGTCAACTCGCCCCAGCAGTGCGTCGTTTCCGGTGGTGCCGCGTCCGTGCAGCAGATCGCCGGGACGCTTCGCGGCCAGGGAGTCAGGGTCACCGAGATGCGTGTCTCCTCGGCCTTTCACTCGCCGCTGATGGACGAGATCCTCGATCCGCTGCGCGAAGCACTGGCGGACGTCACCTTCCGGGAGCCGTCCTTGACGCTGGTCTCCTGCCTCACGGGCGAGGTGGCCACCCCTGGGGAGCTGTCCACGGCCGAGTACTGGGTGCGCCACGTGCGCGAGAGGGTCGACTTCGAGGCCGGCATCCGCACGGTCGCGGGCCGCGGGAACCACGTCTTCGTCGAGGTGGGTCCCTCCTCCGCCCTGGGAACACTGGCCAAACGGTGCCTGCCGGACGGCAGGCACCGCTGGCTCACCAGCCTGCGTCCGCGCGACGAGGAGGGCCGGTCGATCCACGAAGCGCTGGCCGGCGCGTACACCGCGGGGCTCCAGGTGACTTGGTCGGCCGTCCATGAAGCAGGGGGCGGGCGCCGCATCTCCCTGCCCGCCTACGCCTTCGACCGCAAGCGGTACTGGCTGCCCGACCAGATCGGCCGGCACGGCCTCGGCGCGGCTTCGAGCGTGCATCCCCTGCTGGGCACCGAGACGCACCGTGGCGATGAGGGTGCTGACGTCCGTGAGTTCGTGACGCGGATCAGCGCGCACAACCCGGCCTATCTCGCCGATCACACCCTGCGCGGGCGGCCGTTCATGCCCGCGGGCGCCTATATCGAAGCGGTCCTGGCGCTCACGGACGCGGTGTACGGCACCACCGGACGGCCCGTGCAGGACATCCGCTTCCACGAGGCCCTGTTCCTCGGCAGCCAGCCGGTCGAGGTCCGCACCCGCTGTACCGAACGGGCCGGCGGCTTCACCGATGTGGAGATCGTCAGCCGGGCCGTCGGGGAGAACGGCTCCGCCGAGCGGCGGCACGCCACCGCGGTGCTCGCCCCGGCGGGTGAGGCGGTCCCGTCCGGCACCGGCCGGGGCCTCCAGACCCGCGCAGCCGCATCCGGGCGTCCGCAGGGGCGGTTGGACGCGGAGGAGGTGCACGCGGCGTACAGCGCCGCCGGGCTGGAGTACGGTCCGCAGTTCTCCCGTGTCGGGCAAGTGCTCCGCTATGGAGCGGACTTCGCGCTCAGTGAGCTGAACGGGGCGGACATCCGGGAGGCGGAACACCTGCCGCCGCCGCTGTTCGACGCGGCCACGCAGGGGATCGCCGCTCTGGTGGACCGTGACCGGTCGTACATGTCGGTGGGCATCTCCTCGGTGCGGGTGTTCAAAAAGCCCCGTGCGGCACGCCTTCGGGCCGCGCTGCGCATCGTGCCGGCGGACGACAGTGAGACGGCATTCCTCGCGGACGCGGTGCTGATGGAGGGTGACAGGCCGGTCCTGGAGATCCTGGGCATGGCGTTTCGGGAACTGGCCGCGGTCCCCGCGCCCGTGCCCGGGAAGCGACCCGCCGGCCGGTCCGAGACGCCGCCGGCACAGCGGTCCGGATCGCCCGAGGCGCTCCTGCGCGAGGCCGTCGCACAGCTGCTGAGGCTGGACAGCGCGCACGACATCGGAGCGGACATCTCGTTCTTGGACCTCGGTATGGACTCCCTGGCGGCAGCGGAACTGCGGAGTGTGCTGGAGAGCGAACTGCACACATCGCTTCCGCCGCAGGTCGTCTTCGACCACCCCTCCATCGAGCAACTCGTGGAGTTCTTGGAAAAGCAGGATGTGAAGGAGCGGGTATGAGCGATCCCGAGAAGAAGACGATCACCGCCAGGTCCGCCCTGCATGCACGGCAACGGCCCCACGTCGCCGCCCTGGTCGCCGAGGGACGGGAGGTGACGTACGGCGAGTTGCACAAGGAGAGCAACCGCACCGCGAACGCGCTGCTGCGCGCCGGGCTGGCCCGCGGGACCCGGGTGGCCTACCTCGGCAAGGAGTCCGAGTACTACTACGAACTCGTCATCGCCTGTGCGAAGGCCCAGACGGTGCTGGTTCCCGTCAACTGGCGGTTGATCAGGGCCGAGGTGGATCACATCCTGCGTGACTCGCGTGCGGAGATCCTCTTCGTGGAGCGTGAGTTCCTGCATGTGGTGGAGCGGGTGCGAAGCGAACTGCCGTTCCTGCGGGAAATCGTGCAGATGGATGAGCCGGAGCAGCGGGCGGCCGGTTTCCTGGCCTGGAAGGCCGATGCGCCGGAGACCGATCCAGGCCTGGACGCGGACCCTGAGGATCCGATCGCCCAGATGTACACCAGTGGTACCACCGGCCTGCCCAAGGGCGTGGTGCTGCCCCATCGGTCCTTCTTCACCTTCATCGAGAACATGCAGCGGCACGGGCTGGACTGGATCGACTGGCGTCCCGAGGACCGCAGCCTCACCTGCTTCCCCGGTCTGCACGCCGGGGGCTACGCCTGGTTCCTGCACTGCTTCAACGTCGGCGCCACCAGTGTGGTCATGCGGATGTTCGTCCCCGAAGAGGCCGTACGGCTCATCCGGGACGAGCGCGTGACGACGGTCTGGGCGGCACCGGCGATGCTGCAGATCATGCTGGACGAGCCAACGGCGAGCCCGGAGGCGTTCGCGTCCCTGCGCAAGATCGTCTACGGCGGCTCTCCGATCGACTACGAGCTGATGGTCCGCTGCCTCAAGGAGTTCGGATGTGAACTCGCCCAGGCCTACGCCTCGGCGGAGACCGGAAGCTTCGTGACGTGCCTGACAGCGGCCGAACACGTCCCCGGCAGCCCGCTGATGGCCTCGGCGGGCCGGGTGTGCCCGGGCAACGACGTCAAGATCGTCGACGAGGAGGGCAACGAGTTGCCGGCCGGGCAGACAGGGCGTATCTGCCTGCGCAGCCCCGCCCGCTTCACGGAGTACTGGCAGCAGCCCGAAGCGACCCGGAAAATGATCGTGGGCGACTGGCTGTATATGGGGGATGCCGGCTACCTCGACGACAACGGCTATCTGTTCCTGCGGGACCGGATCAACGACACGATCATCGTCGCCGGGCAGAACATCTATCCGGTGGAGATCGAGCACGCCTTGTGCCTGCATCCCGCTGTCGCCGATGTCGCGGTGTTCGGTGTGAGCGACCCCCGCTGGGGCGAGGTCGTCCGTGCCGCGGTGGTGTGCCGTGCCGACGTGGCCCGGCCGACCGAACGCGAGCTGATGGTCTTTCTCCGCGGGCGCATCGCCGACTACAAGATCCCCGGCGGCTATGTGTTCCTGGAGAGCCTGCCGCGCAATCCGACCGGCAAGGTGCTGCGCCGAGTCCTGCGCGAGCGGTATGCCGGTGCGCCGGCCGGGCAGCAGTGACCACGGGTCTGCGGAAGGGCGGCGCCTCGGCCGGGTGGCTGCGCCCGGCCGTCTCCGACCCCAACGCGCAGGCGGCGCTGTTCCTCTTCCACTACAGCGGCGGCGGTGTCTCGATGTACAGCCGGTGGCCCGACTTTCTGCCGCCGAGCGTCGAATGCCGCCGGGTCCAGTTGCCGGGCCGCCAGGACCGCGTCGACGACCCCGCGTTCACCGAGCTCGCGCCGCTCGTCACGTCGCTGTGCGAGGTGATCTCCCAGGAACTCGACGACCGGCCCTACGCGTTGTTCGGTCACTCGATGGGAGCGCTGCTCGCCTATCGTGTCGCCGTCGAGATGGATCGCGCCGCACAGGCACGACCCGCGCTCGTGGGTGTGTCGGGCTGGGCACCGGAAGGCTTTTCGATGCACAGCCGGCACCTGACCGAGGGGCCCGACGAAGGGATCGTCGGCCTGTTGCGCGAGTTGGGCACCGTGCCCGACGAAGCCCTGGACAGCCGTGAGCTGTCGGCGATGGTGGTCGCGCCCATGCGGGCCGACCTCGCGGTGTGCGCCGACTACCAGGACGACCTGGCCCCGGTCGGCTGCCCGCTGGTGGCCTACGGCGGGCGGGACGATCCGTACCTGGCGCCCGGTGCCCTGCGGTCCTGGGCGACACGCGCCCACCCCGCCTTCCTCGGCGTCCGTGAGTTTCCCGGCGGCCACTTCTTCATTCATGACCACGGCCCCGGGATCGCGATGGACCTGGCGCAGCTGCTGCACCGGCACATCGCGTGCTGATATCCCGCTCCACCCATCAACCTGGAGGACACCATGACGCTGCCCACCCCGAACCGGCTGGCGGAGGCGTACGTCAAGCTGTGGAACGAGCCCGACCCGGGCCTGAGGCGGGAGGGTGTCAAGAAGCTGTACACCCCGGACGCCACGTACATCATGTACCGGCGTGACCCGTTCCACGGTCACGAGGTGATCACCGAGCAGATCAAGTACACCTACGACATCTACTTCCCGCTCGGCTACCACTTCCAGTCGTGCTACAACGCCGTCGGGCATCACAACCTCGTCCGGTTCAACTGGGTGATGGTGTCGGACGAGACGGCCGAGGTGGAGATGGCGGGCCAGAACACGGTCGTGTTGGCCGAGGACGGCCGGATCCAGGCCGACTACCAGTTCCACGAGAAGATCCCGACCGCGTTCGTCTACAACGACGGCTACGAGGAGACGGGTGTGGTGACCCGGCCGGCCAAGCCCACTTTGGTGAGCAACTGATCCGCAGGACCCGGGCCTCGCGACCGGGTCCAAGACACCTGGGGGGCGCTCCGCACTTGGTGCGGGGCGCCCCCCAGGTGTGCGTTTTGGCCCGGCGTGGGCGGTGCCGGCACGGCGGGCGGGTTCGTTCAGGCGGCCGCGAGCGCCGATTCCAGCAGCGCGTCGTCGCGCGGCTGGGCCGGGCGCAGCACATGCAGCTCCTGGTTCCACAGCTCGTAGACGAGCAGGGCCCACAGGGCCTTGGCCCGGCTCGCGGAAGGCTCCTGGAACTGGTCGGCGAGCAGAGATTTCACGGCGGCCGGGTCCAGTCGGCCGTCGCCGCGCAGGCGGCCCGAGGCCAGCGTGTCGTGGGCGAGCTCCATCAGAGGGGTGCCCGGCGCGAGCATCGCCTCAAAAGGGCAGGTGCGGGCGGCCGGGGGCCGGCGCAGCAGTGTCTCGGGCAGCAGCTGCCGGCCTGCCCCGTACGGTGTCGCCGGCCGGCGCGGGGCGTCGGCTGAGCCGTGGCGCGGGGCGGCCGCCATGGCGGGCTGCAGGAACGGCAGCCGCGCCTGAACGGCCCATGCGGCGCTCAGGTGGTCGAGCCGGCGCAGGTGGGCGGGGAACAGCTGGCCGGTCTCGAAGTCGGTGACGGCCGTGGACCGGTCGGCCGGGTCCGAGGCCAGGGAGGCGGCCAGGCGGTCGGCGGTCGCTCCGAGGAGTTGCAGGTACTCCTGGTATTCCGCCGTGTAGAGGGACTCGCGCAGCGGGCGGGGTACGGCTGCCAGTGACTCGACGTACGGCGAGATCCAGTTGCCGCCGTCACGGCGGGCGGCGTCTTCCTGGGAGGGCACTGTCGGTGTGGCGGCGAACAGCGGGTCGGCCCCCTCTGCGGTCAGGGCGACGGTGAAGCCCGCCTGCCTGACGGCGCGGAAGGCGGCGTAGGTGGTGATCGCGGCGGGATCGGCGTGGGGCTGGCCCAGGTGCCAGATCGTGCGGGGCAGCAGTTCGGGCAGTTCAGCGGGGCTGATGATGACCTTGTGGTGGAGGGCACCGCCTCGCTGGGCCACGAGGCCTGCGGCGGTCTGTTCGGCGACGGACCGCCGGCCGCCGTAGGAGACGTGGAAACTGTTCAGGGGCGCGGCCTCGGCCTCTGTCTGGTGCCGGGCCGCCACCGCGGTGAGCAGGCGGGAGCCGGGTTCGTTGGTGAGCACGGAGCAGACCGGCACATGGGTGCGGGCGAGTCGGCCGACCTCTTCCTGGAGTGCGCTCTCGCGCGGTGTCACCGCGGCGGGCCGTGCGAGAGAAGACCGCCGCCACACGCGCAGGCCACTGCCGCCGCCGGCCACGGCGAGCGCTGCGGGCGGCAGGGTCCTGATGCCTTTGAGGATGGTCTGGTTGCCCAGACAGGTTCCGGTCGTCAGGTATTCGTCCAGGCCTGCTTCCCGCTCCTGCGCGGGAACCTGGGAGAAGGCCAGCAGTCCGGGCAGCTCGGAGGAGAGGTGCACCTTGCCCTCGGCACTGGTGTGGTAGTACAGGGTCTTCATGCCCTGTTCGTCGGTGGCCAGGACCAGTTTGGGCTCGGCGCGCAGATCGATGAGGGCGATCGCGAACATCCCCTCGAGGTGCTGCGCGAAGCCTGTGCCGTACTCGGCGTAGAGCGCCGGCAGCAGGGTGCCGTCGCAGCGGTCGACGAGGCGGTGACCGCAGGCCCTCAGGCGGCGCCGCAGGCTGGGGTGGTTGTAGATCTCCCCGTCGAGTACCGCGACGATCCCTGGCAGATGGGGCAGCCTGTAGGGCTGACGGCCCGTTTCGGGGTCGGTGGATGCGAGCCGGTTGCAGCCCAGTGCCCACCCCCGGCCCTTCGCGATGCCTCTGCCGTCGCGTCCTCCGTGGGCCTGGCGGCTGGAGGCGGCGGCCAGTTCCGAGTCTGTGGCCCTGGCGGCGAACGAAGCGAAGATCCTGGACACGACGAGCCCCTTCAGTTCCATCGGTTCTCGGTGGAGATCGTTGAGTCGGGTCGGGCGGGGCGGTCGGCTCACGCGGAACCGGTGGCGGGGGGCGGCGGTGCGGAGGCGGTGCCCCTCACCCGGGCCAGCGTCTTGCCGATCTCCTCGACGGTCCGGTCGACGTCCGATTCCGTCGTGCGCCAGGAAGTGACGGAGATACGCATCGCCAGCACGCCGTGCCAGGTCGTCTCCCCGAACCAGCAGACGCCGCCGGTCTGCAACTGCTTGATGACCTTGCGGGTGAGGGTGTCGTCGTCGCCGAAGCGCACCAGAACCTGGTTGAGCACGGCGTCGTTGAGGATCTGGACCTGCGGCAGGGACTCCAGCTTCGTGACGAAGCGGCGGGTGTTGGCGCAGCAGTGGTCGATGATGTCGGCCACCCCGGTGCGGCCCAGGGTGCGCAGGGCCGCCCAGACCGGCAGGCTGCGGGCCCTGCGGGAGAGCTCGGGGACCCATTCGATCGGGTCGCGCTCTCCCGGGACTCCGGCGGGAAGGTAGTCGGCACGTGTGTGCAGCATCGCGGCCTGATGTGCCTGCGGGTGGGCCACGAAGACGAGTCCGCAGTCGTACGGCACGTTCAGCCATTTGTGCGCGTCGGTCGCCCATGAGTCGGCGCGCTCGACCCCGGCCACCAGATGGCGCAGGGCGGGGCTGGCCGCGGCCCACAGGCCGAACGCACCGTCCACGTGTACCCAGGCGGAGTGGCGGTGGGCGATGTCGCTGATGTCGCCCACGGGGTCGATGGCTCCCGAGTTCACGTCGCCCATCTGTGCGCAGACAATGGTGGGCCCGTGGCAGTCGGCCAGGACGTGTTCCAGCTCCTCGACGCGCAGCCGGCCTTCGCCGTCGGAGGGCACGACGTGCACCTGGTCGGTGCCGAAGCCGAGGTAGCGTAGCGCGAGGTCGATCGTCAGATGGCGCTGCTCGCCGACGACTATGTGGATGGGCGGGGCGCTTTGCAGGCCGCGGCGTTCCACGTCCCAGTCGGCCGCGGCCAGGACGTGGTGGCGTGCTGCGGCCAGTGCGGTCACGTGTGCCATCGCGCAGCCGGTGGGGAAACCGACGGAGGTGTCGGCGGGCAGACCGAGCAGGTCGATGAGCCAGCCGGCGGCGATGTGCTCGGCGGTCGCCACGGCGGGCCCGAGGTCGAAGATCCCGCTGTTCTGGTCCCAGGCAGTGGTGATCCAGTCGGCGGCAATCGCGACGGGCAGGGTGCCGCCGACGACGTAGCCGAAATAGCGGGGGCCGGAACTGGCGACCACACCGCCCTCGGCCGCGGCCCGTCCTAGCAGGTCGATGGTCTCGGTGGGCGACGCCGGCCGCTCCGGCAGCGGTCCGCCCAGCAGCTTCATGAGCTCGTCGGCCCCGGCGGTGGCGCCCACATGCCGCTCAGGCAGCCCGGCCAGGTAGTCCATGGCCTGCCCGGCTGCGTGCGCCAGGATTTCCCTTTCACCAAGATTCATTTCACCGAGAATATGACGTGCCCGCTGACCTGGCGCTGACAGCCGCAATGCCCGTGCGGCCGATTTCAGGGTCAGTTGAACGTCAGCCCGATATCAGTCGCCTGCTGGCATAGTCCTTTGTGACGGCCGTCCCGTCCATGCATACATCGCTCAAGGAGGGCGCGGCGATGCGATTTCTTGACTCCGCGCACGAGTCGTGTGAGAAATTCCATCCGGGTTTGACAGCGGCCCTCGAGGCCATTCCGCTGGCGGAACGTGAAGCTGCGGACAGCCGGGTGCTGGAGATATTTCGTGCCCACGGCGGTGCGGGGCTGCTGGTGCCCAGGGCGTACGGCGGGCAGGAGGCCGATCCGGTGGGCGCGGCCCGCGCGCAGCGAGCCCTCGGGGCGCTGTCACCCTCACTCGGGGTGGCGACGGTCATGCACCACTTCACCGTGGCCATGCTCTTCAGTCTGGCGGAGACGGCCGACCGTCTGACCCCCGCCCAGACCAAGCTGCTGGCCTCCATCGCCACGGACGGGCTGCTGCTGTCCTCCGCGTGGGCGGAGGGGCGTACGGACCAGAACATCCTGCTGCCCTCGGTGGTGGCCGAGCCGGTCGGCGACGGCTACCGGGTCAACGGCGAGAAGAAGCCGTGCAGCCTTTCGCGGTCGATGGACCTGCTGACCGCCAGTGTCGCGATCACCGACGAGGAGGGCCGGCAGAGTCTGGCCCTGCTGCTCATCCCGGCGGACTCCCCCGGTATCACCGTCGAACCGTTCTGGGCGACGCCGGTACTCGCCGCCGCACAGAGCGACTTGGTGCGGCTGACGGATGTGATGGTGCCGCAGGAGCTGGTCATCGGCAGCACTCCGGAGGACCAGCGCCGGCTCGATGATCTCCAGACGGCCGGTTTCACGTGGTTCGAGTTGCTGGTCACCTCCGCGTACACGGGTGTGGCGGCGACGCTGGTGAGCCGGGTGCTCCAGGCCCGCCGGGGAAGCGAGAGCGATCGGTCCGCTCTCGCGGTGCGTCTGCAGGCGGCCGTGGACCTGCAGGAAGGCGCCGCTCGCGCCATCGCGGGCGGGGTCGAGGGCGACGAGGCGGTCGCCTTGGTCCTGGTGGCCCGCTACGCGACGCAGGATCTGCTCGCCGCCGCCGTCGACGCCGCGACGGAGATGCTCGGCGGCATGGCCTTCGTCGGTTCCCCCGACGTCGCCTACCTCGCCTCCGCGGTGCGGGCGCTGGCCTTCCACCCGCCCTCTCGCGGAAGCCTTGCGACGCAATTGGTCGATTACTTCGAGGGAAACCCGCTGCACCTTTCCTGATCCTTGTGTCCGCTGGCCACGTGCTGATTTATGGAGGGAACCGTGGATCAAAAGAACCCGTTCGAGACACCCAATACGTTCCGGTTGCACCGGGCGGAGTATCTCGTGGGTTTCGCGCTGTCGATCGTACTGATCATCGTTCATTTCGGAGAGATCCGCTGGATCCCCTTCATCGCGCTGTTCGCCTACATCGACCTCATCGGCTACATCCCTGGCGCCATCGCCTTCCGCCGGAGTACCGACGGGCGCATCTCCAAGGTCTACTACGTGCTGTACAACAGCATGCACAGTCTGGTCACCCAGGGTGCTGTAGTGGGGCTGTGGCTGTGGCTGGCGGGGCCCGAGTGGGCGCTGCTGGCGATCCCGTTCCACGTCCTTGGGGACCGCGGACTGTTCGGCAACTTCCTCAAGCCCTTCGGGCTGCCCTTCGAGCCGGTCGCCGATCCCCTGTACGACAGGATCACTGCGCAGATGCGCGCACGCACCGCCGGCGCCGGAAGCCGGGTGCCCGGGCCGGCCGTCGCCGAGCACACACCCGGCGTCGCACAGGAAGCCGGACTGTGAATTCCACACCCGCCGCCGCGGCGGTGGCCACGGCCCGCGGCATCCAGGGCGCCGGCTCCGAGGCCGGCCGCCGGGCGCTGCGCCGCTTCGCCTCGGGCATCACCGTGCTGACCGTCAACCACGACGGTGTGCGGCACGGCACCACTGTCAGCGCCGTGGTGGCCATCTCCCGCGAACCGTTGCTGCTGGGCGCCTGCCTGCGGTCCTCTTCCGCGTTTACTGCACTGGCCCGCGAGGCGGGTGTGTTTTCAGTCAATGTTCTGTCCAGTGAACAGGCGTCCCTGGCACGGCAGTTCGCCGTTCCTGGCCGGCACCGGGGCGACGCGCAGTTCGCCGACGTGAAGTGGACCACGGACAACATGACAGGCGCGCCGCTGATCGACGGCTGCCTGGCCCACATGGCGTGCGCCCTGACCGGGGACCAGGAGATCGGGGATCACCATCTGCTGACGGCGGAGGTGCTGGCCGGGGACGCGGGCCAGGGGGCTCCGCTGCTGGCTTTCGCCGGGCAGCTGTGGCACGAGGGGCTTGCGGCCCTGGACACCCGCACACCCAAGGACAAGGAGTGAACTGCGATGACCGCTGACATACCTGTCGAGGCGGACTGGGACGAGGCACCCGGCCTGCTGGAGGGCGCCGGCTCGCTTGCGCTGACGGTCGAGCAGTGCGACCTGGCGTACTGGTTCTCCGCCGTGGCCCAGGGCACCCTGCGCAACCGCCCGCTGGGGTACTCGCCGTCGGCCCGCACGCCCGACCACATGCGCGAGCCCGGTCCCCTGCGCGAGGCGCTCCGGCTGGAGCTGGCCTACCGGGCGCTGGACGAGGAGTCCGCCACCAAGGTGCTGGCGGACTACGTGGCCACCGCGCCGGGCACTGCCGAGCTGGAGTTCTTCTCCACCCAGCTGCTGGACGAGGCGCGGCACCACATGATCTTCCGCAACCATCTGGTCGACCTCGGCGTGCCCCGGGGCGAGCTGATGCCGTGGATCCGCGAGGTCGGCGCGGACTACGAGCAGCAGGTCCTGCGGCCGATCAGAGAGTTCGCGCAGCAGGTGACGCGGGAGGAGCAGGACTTCATCGGCGGGGTCGTGGCGTTCGCGGTCATCATCGAAGGGGTGCTGGCCGCCTCCACCGAACTGAGCGAACGCAAGTGGGGGGTGCTCGATCCGGTCGCCGGGGAGATCGCCCGCGGCGCCGCGATCGACGAGATCCGCCATCTCGCGGTCGGCAGCTCCATCGTGCGCGAACACCTGCTCGAGCACCCGGAGGACCGCGAGCACATCATGGGGGTCCTGCACCGCGGCCGCGCGCTGTGGGGCGAGATCAACGACCGGGAGTTCGTCATGCACCGCGAGGAACTCTTCCAGGAAGGCATGCTCCAGCACCGGGAACTGCTGACGGACTTCGAGCTGTTCCCGGGGTGCCGGATGCTCGATACCACTCCGCAGTCGCGATGGGACCTCGCGGCCCGCTGGAATGACGAACTGGCCGAATCTCGGCTGAAATACATGGGGATCCCGGAGGCAATCGATCTTCTGCGTGCACAGGCTCCCCGCATCCTGTAGTTTGCCGTGTCACACATACCTGCAGCAGTCGGTTGTCTGGCATGCCAGACAACCGACTGCTGTCCGCACGGAGTTAATCCGCAATAGGAGAAACAAGAGATGGCCATCCAGATCGGTAACGTCTGTGTTGACACCAACGACCTGAAGCGCGCCTCTGAGTTCTGGCAGGCGGTGACCGGGTACAAGGTTTCGTCGTCCGACGATTCCACGGTGTACTTCGAGGACCCGGAGCAGAAAGCGTCCGGCCTGTCGCTCCAGTTGGTCCCCGAGAAGCGGCAGGGCAAGAACCGACTGCACCTGGACTTCTTCACCGGCGACCTGGACGGTGAGGTGAAGCGCGTCAAGGGCCTCGGTGCCACCGAAGTCGCCTCCCATGACGGCTGGGTAGTTCTGAAGGACCTGGACGACAACGAGTTCTGCATCTGTGCGGCCTGACGGCCTGCAGTGAACAGTGCGGCGGCGGTCCAGCATGTGTTTGTGCTGGACCGCCGTCGCACTGCTGCATTCTTGGCCGGCCTGCTCGGGCCTGCCCCCGCACGGGCAGAAATGCGAAAGGAACGCGTTGGATGAACTGTGGATTCACCCTTTTCGACACCGCCGTCGGCACCTGCGGGATCGCCTGGAGCGAGCACGGCGTCACCTGCCTGCAGCTGCCGGAAGCCGACCGGGCCCGTACCCACGAGCGGCTGCTGAGCATGGTTCCCGGGGGGCTGGAGAGTACGCCGCCGCCTCACGTGCGCGGTGCCATCACCGCTGTGGTGCGGCATCTGCGCGGCGAGCCGGGGGACCTGGCCTCTGTCGATCTGGACATGTCGGGGGTGCCGCCCTTCCGCCGCCGTGTCTACGACACCGCCCGGGCCATTCCGGCCGGTGAGACCCTCACCTACGCGGCGGTGGCCGAGCGGATGGGGAAGTCGGGTGCGGCACGCGCCGTGGGCCAGGCGCTCGCCCGTAATCCCTTCGCACTGATCGTTCCCTGCCATCGCGTGGTGGCCGCGGGCGGCAAACCCGGCGGCTTCTCCGCGAGCGGCGGCGTCACCACGAAACTGGGCCTGCTGGCGATCGAACGTGCCGGTGCGCAACGCCCCGCCGAGGCCGGCGGTCCGGCCGGCGCCTACCCCTTCGACCCGGTCACCGCGGTCGCGTATCTGCGTGCCTCGGACCCCGCGCTCGCCGACCTCATCGACAGTACCGGTCCGTTCGCCATGCCGCTCAACGAGGCGGCCAGCGTTTTCGGCGCGCTCGCCGAGGCCGTCGTCCACCAGCAGCTGTCGAACAAGGCGGCGGCGACGATCCACCGCCGTGTCCGTGCGCTGTTTCCCGATTCGAGCGAGGGCCTGCTGCCCGAGCAGATCCTCGGCGCCTCCGACGAACAGCTGCGCTCCGCGGGTCTGTCACGACCGAAGCTGGCATCGCTGCGCGACCTCGCGCACAAGGTGGATGCCGGTGTGCTGCCGGAGCTGGCGGCGATCCGGGGGATGGACGACGAGGCAGTAATCCAGTGCCTGTCGTCGGTGCGCGGCATCGGCCGGTGGACCGCGCAGATGTTCCTCATGTTTCGTCTGGGCCGGCCGGACGTGCTGCCGGTGGACGACTACGGCATTCGCAACGGCTTCTCGATCGCCTTCGGGAAGGCGGCTCTTGCCGGGCGCGAGGAGATCGAGACCCGCGGTGCGCGGTGGCGTCCGTTTCGCACGGTGGCGTGCTGGTACCTGTGGGAAGCGGTGGAGCGCACCAAGCGGGGGTCCTCGGCCTGAGTCCGACAGCCCCGGGGGATCCCGGCGAGGCCCCCGCCTGGTGCGCTCACGGGTGTGCTCACTCGGGCACGGACTCGATCGCCGCCGCGCGCAGCAGCGCGTCGAGTTCGGCGAGTGCTGCGTCGGCGGCTGCTCCCGCCGCTTCGTCGTCGGGAGCCGCGGCCACCGCTCCGAACAGTTCGAAGACGTGCTGCCCAGCGGAGTCGATCCGGTCGGACATCTCTGAATACCCCGTTCGTCGTCTCGGGACTTGGCGAAGAGCGCGCGTGGTCACACCGCGTTGCAAGCACGGAAGATGTGCACGAGTGCCGGAATGCTCGCCCCGTTCTGGAAGGCGACGTACTCCGGGAGGATGATGTCGGGGGCCCACTTCTCCTTGTAGGCGAGCTGGGTCTGCGCCGGGTACACGCCTTCGCCGAACTGCCACAGGTGTCCCATGAACCAGTGGAAGGCCTCGCTGTGCCCGGGCAGCTGCGGTCGCACCTGCAGCGACGTGAAGGGCGTGAATCCGAAGTGGAGGTAGCGCGTGCCCTCGGCCTTGAAGGTGTCGATGGCCGTCTTGTTGATCGCCTCCATCACCCCGGGGGGCGAGTCGGGATGGCGCCGTGTCAGGTCGTGGAGCCAGCCGGCCTGCGCACCGTAGACGGGTGAGTAGGTGATGTAGCCGACGAGTTTGTCGTCCAGCACGCCGACGAACAGCCGACGCAACGGCTGGTGCTCGCCGCCGTACTGGCCTATCAGGAACTCGAGGGGCTTCGTGCCCTCGCCCTTGGTCCCCAGCCAGCTCTTGTCCAGCTCCCGCATCTGGTCGTACCACGGTTCGAGCGGGACTTCGCTGATCTTCAGACCGCTGCGCAGCGAGCGGGAGATCTTGTTGCGCAGTTGCATGAACGCGGTACCGCGCAGGGAGAAACCCTCAAGGTCGATGGCGTACGAGGCGCCGATCTGATTGACCGTGAAACCTTGGGCGAGATAAGGATCCGCGTCGGCGCCCTGGAGCTGTACGGTCACGATCTGGCGGCTCTGTTCGTTCGCGAAGGTGACGAATTCCTGGAGCAGGCGTGCGCGGGTGTCGGCCGGTGCGAACGGTCCACCCAACTGGACCAGGTACCTTCCTGCGGTGCGGTACACGATGACTCCCGGCGAGTCATCCGATTCGAAATAGCTGTTCCCGCTGTTGACCGCGAGGAAGGCACTCGGATTATCTGCGACTGTATATCGCTGAATGGCTTCGAGTGCCCTGTCGGATTCTGTTGTGACGGTAGCCATGCCCACCTCCGTTCTTGTCGGACCATGGCGCCTCAGCATTACGTCAGTTATCGCACAACTGCCGAGCGCTCCACAAGGCTTTCTGGGCTCCAACAAGGTCAGTTGTGCGTCAGCGGCATGTCAGGCGCAGCCATCTAGCATGAGCCTGTCGATGCTGAAGCGTCGGGGCAATGAGATTGCGCAAATGGCAGGGGATCCTCTGCATGGAATTTCCCCTAAAAGTCATCGGCGGCCGGGCCGGCTCCGGCTCGGCAGTGTCTGCCAGGTCGGCGTTACCCGGGCTCCCATTCGCTGAGCGAAATATCCGCCGGAAGGCAGGAGCGCATGGTTTTGGACACGTCTGATCGTTCGTCGGTGAATCGTATGGATCTCGATCCGGCCTCGCTGGTGGCCGAAGCGCGTTGCATCGCGGACGACGACGGGGGAACGCCGCTGCGTTTCGTGCCGGATCTCACGGAACTGACCAGGGCTATCGACAGCGAGGCGCGGCTGCACGACCAGGGTCGTGCGCGCACGCGGGCCGCTCTGGTGTCCGCTCTGGTGACGCAGATCCGTGTCCGGCACATGACGGCGGCCGTGCCCGAGATCAGCAGCGTTCCCATCCGTCCGGTGTTCATCACAGGTCTGCTGCGCACGGGGACCACGTTCCTGCAGCACCTGCTCGCCCAGCACCCGGACCTGCGCTCCCCGGCGCTGTGGGAAACGATGGCGCCTGCCGCCGCCGAGGAGCCCGATGACCTCATCGCCGCGTGCGAGGCGTACATCGAGGAGTACTACCGGGCGGCTCCGGGTTTCAGGTCCATCCATCTGCTGCAGGCGCAGCTGCCCGAGGAGTGTCATCGGCTGACCGCCAGCTCTTTCCGCCACTCGATCTATGCGCTGCGCTACCGCGTACCGGGCTACTCCCGTTGGCTGCGCGGGCAATCCATGCTGCCGGCGTACCGCTTCCACAAGGACCAGTTGCGCTGCGTGCTGTGGCGCAGGCCCGGCGCGCCGGTGCTGCTGAAGTGCCCCTCTCATCTGTGGCACGCCGAGGATCTGGCCCGGGTCTACCCGAATGCCAAGGTGATCCGTCTGCACCGCTCGCCCGCCGTGGCAGTGCCCAGTGTGTGCAGCCTGACCTCGACTGTGCGTGCCGCACGCTCCGACGCCGTGGACCGCGAGGAGATCGGCCGTTACTGGCTCGACTATGCCGCCGAGGCCCTCAACCGCCTGCGGCGGGGCACCGGGCCGACTGCCACGGCCCCGCTCGACTTGAACTTCCGCGATGTCGTGGGCGATCCACTCGGTGCCGCCGAGCGTGTGTGCGACTACATCGGAGTACCGCTGACTGCTGAGGCCGGTCGCCGCATGACCGCTTTCATTGCGGCGGAGAACGATGCGACAACCGGCCGTCACACCTATGCCCTGGAGGACTTCGGTCTCACCGAGAGGGACTTCGAGGAGCGGTTCGCCCCGTACCGGTCCGAGTTCGGCATCTGAACATTCGCACCGACAGCAGGAGGAATCCCGTGGGCAGTGCCCAAACCACACACGAGGAACGTGCTCGGAGCAATATCGAGCAGGTCAACAAGCAGGCGGGCGCGAATCCGGTCCGCATCGGCATCGTCACCCCGCTGAACGAGCCGGGCGATCCCACGGCGGGCGAGCTGGTCACCCGTGGCGCCTTCCTGGGCGCGGAGTACGTGCGTGAGCACGGCGGTACTCGCGGCGGGCGGCAGATCGAGTTCGTCCTCTACGACGACCAGGCCACGGCCGCGCAGGAGGGCATGGCGAGGTCGTCGGCGGCCCAGATGACCAAGCTCGCCCTGGTGGACGGTGTCGTGGCCGCCATGGGGCAGTGGCATCTGCGCACCACTCCGTGGGTCGTCGACGTGGCGAGCCGCTACGATCTGCCGATCTTCGTCGAGAACGGGCACAGCCTGATCACAGCCCAGAAGCGGCGCAACGTCTTCCGCTCGTACTTCTCGATAGCCGACCGTGTGCCGGTGATGCTCGACTTCGCGGCCTCCCAGGGGATGCGACGGATCGGGCTGCTCGCGGCAGACACCGTCTTCGGGGCGCAGATGGCCGACACCTTGGTCGAGTACGGCACCCAGCGCCACGGCATGGAGTTCCTGCGGTTCGACTTCCCCCAGGACGACACCATTGACTTCCGTCACGAGCTGCGGGCCATCAAGGACTTCAAGCCGGACCTGTTCATCAACGGCGCCGTCATCAAGACCAACTACATGATCGTCGAGCAGGCGGCCGAAGTGGGACTGCGGCCCGGCATCCCGATGATGGTCACCTTCGGGTTCCCGCTGCGCTCGGACGACTTCTGGCGGCTGAGCGGCGAGAACGGGGTCGGCACGATGTGGCCGGCCATGCGCTACCGGCCGTCCTGGGAGGGGCTCACCGACATCGGGCGGTGGTTCATCGACCGCTACGTCGAGCGCTACGGCGCCTTCCCGCCGGACACCGCGCTGACGCACTTCACGGACGTCACCATCATCGCCGCCGCACTGGACGCGGCCCGCTCCGACAGCCGTGAGGATCTCCTCGACGCGCTGGAGACGATGGAGTTCCCCACCTGGCGCGGGCCGCTGCGTTTCGAGCGCGGCCCCGCGCACTGGCACCACAACGCCCCGGAGTTGGCGCTGCTGCAGTACCAGAAGTACCAGCAGAGCTTCGACGACTCGGCCATCATCTATCCGCCGCAGACCGCGACTGCCGCATACCTGCCTCCGTCGGCTGCCTGAGCCGGCCGGGTCACCATCCCCCATGTGTCGAGGAGACCGAGCGTGTCGACAGCAGTGACCACCGGCCGGGGCGAACAGCTGTCCACTGTGGCGCATACCGTGGCGGCCGGCCTGAGCGGACACGGCGTCGACCGTGTGTTCTGCGTGGCGGGAGAGAGCTATCTGCCTCTTCTCGATGCGCTGTACGACGTGTCGCAGATCGATGTGGTGACCTGCCGGCACGAGGGGTCGGCGGCGTTCATGGCCCTGGCCGACGCGAAGCTGACCGGGCGGGCCGGCGTCTGTTTGGTCAGCCGCGGGCCGGGGGCCGCCAATGCGGCGGTGGCGGTGCACGCCGCAGCCGAGGACGCCTCGCCCCTGGTCCTGCTGGTCGGTGATGTGCCGGTGCCGGAAGCGGATCGTGAGCCGTTCCAGGGGATCGATCTGGGGCGGCACTTCGGCGGCATGGCCAAGGCGGTCTGGCGGCTTCAGGAGCCCACGGCCGCTGCGGAGTTCGTGGCCCGGGCATTCCGTGTGGCCGAGTCCGGAACGCCGGGTCCCGTGGTGCTGGCCGTGGCTGAGGACGTCTGGCGCCTGCCCGGCGGGACGGAGGTCCCTTGCCGACGCACGGTCTGCGGGCCGTCCATCCCCGATCCGCACACCACCGACCGGATACGGAACCTGCTCGCCGCGGCCCGCCGCCCGCTTCTGCTGGTCGGCTCTCGGCTGGAGGGCGCCCAGAGCCGTGCGGTGATCCGCAAGGCGGCCGAACGTCACCAACTGCCGGTGGTGACGAGCAACAAGAACCAGCATCTGCTGCCTAACCGGCATGGCGCCTACGCCGGACATCTGCACAACAACACCCAGGCGAGCCAGTTCGCCGCTTTCGACCGGGCCGACCTGGTGCTGGCGGTGGGCACACGGCTGGACAACAGCACCACTAAGCGCCGCCGGTTCCCGACCGCGGCTCAGCCGTTGGTGCACGTCCATCCCGACGCTGGGCGCATCGGTCTTTTCCACCAGCCGGCGGTCGGCGTCGCGGCCGATCCGTTGGCGTTCATGCACCAACTGGCCCACTGGCCAGCCGACGACCCGGGCGGGGGCCGGTCGCAGTGGATGGCCGAGCTGCACGAGCTCGAGGTGGAAAAGGCCGTCTGGCATCCCGTACAGGCTGACGACGGTGTGGTCTTCGGAGGCGTGATCGCGGCTCTGGACGAGCTGACCGGCGGGGAGGTCACCGTGGTCGTCGACTCGGGCACCTTCACCAGCTGGACCTACCGCCATCTGCGGTTCGGCGAGAGAGGCCGACTGCTGGGCATCTCCTCCAGCTCCATGGGGTTCGCTGTCGGCGCCTCGGTGAGCGCTGCGCTGCGCAACCCCACGACACCGACCGTGGCCGTGGTCGGCGACGGTGGGTTCCTCATGAACGGAGGCGAACTGATCACCGCCTGCGCCCGCCGCCTGCCGGTGGTGTACCTCATCTCCAACAACAGCAGCTACGGCACGATCCGGCTGCACCAGGACAAGGACTTCCCCGGCCGGACCATCGCCACCGATCTGGCCAACCCCGACTTCGCGGCGCTGGCCGAATCTTTTGGCGCCCTGGGACTGACGGTGCGCACTCCGGCGGACGTCCAGCCGGCACTGGCCAAGGCGCTCGCCTGCGCAGGTCCGGCCGTGATCGAGGTGCGCACCAGCCTGGAGTTCGCCAGTGCCTACCGGCGCACGGGCAAGGGTTCGCCGGCCGGGCAAGGCCATGGCGGCAGGAACGGAAGGTAGCGCTGTGCACGCCCACGAATCCATCATCGACCTGATCGGCGACACTCCCCTGGTGCGGCTGCGGCACGTCAGCAAGGGCCTGGCACCGACGATCGTGGCCAAGCTGGAGTCCTTCAACCCCGGCGGTTCGGCCAAGGACCGTATTGCGCTGCGCATGGTCCTGGCCGCCGAGGAGGCGGGCCTGCTGCGCCCGGGCGGCACCATCGTGGAGCCGACGTCGGGGAACACCGGGGTCGGCCTGGCCCTCGTTGCCCAGCAGCGCGGCTACCGATGCGTGTTCACCTGCCCCGACAAGGTCTCCGCCGACAAGATCGCGGTGTTGCGGGCGTACGGCGCCGATGTGCGGGTCTGTCCGGCCGCGGTCCCCGTCGACCATCCCGATTCCTACCGGAGCACCGCCGCGCGGCTGGCCGCCGAGATCGACGGGGCGTACTCGCCGAACCAGTACGCCAACCCGGCCAACCCCGACTCGCACTACCACACCACAGGTCCGGAGATCTGGACGCAGACCGAAGGACGGGTCACCCATTTCGTCGCGGGCGTCGGAACCGGGGGCACCATCTCCGGCACCGGCCGCTATCTGAAGGAGGTCTCCCGGGGACGCGTGCGGATCGTCGGCGCCGATCCGGAGGGTTCGGTCTACTCCGGCGGCACCGGGCGTCCCTATGTCGTCGAGGGAGTCGGCCAGCCCTCGCTGCCCCGGTCCTACGACCCGCAAGTGGCGGACGACATCATCGCGGTGTCCGATCAGGATTCCATCGGCATGACCCAGCGGCTCGCCCGCGAAGAGGGCATCCTCACCGGCGGGTCGGGGGGCATGGCCGTGGCTGCGGCGCTGGCCGTGGCCCGCGGCCTGGGACCCAAGGACGTCGTCGTGGTGCTCATCCCCGATTCCGGCCGCGGATACCTGTCGAAGATCTTCAGTGCCGAATGGACTCAGCGCTTCGGCTTCACCGACCAGCCCGGGTCAGGGATCCGGGTCGGTGCTCTGCTGGAGCGCCGCGGGCACGGCCGCCCTTTGATGTTCGTGGACCCCGCCGAGAGCGTGGCGGGCGCCGTGAAGCTGATGCGAGAGCGGGCAGTGGCCCATCTCCTCGTGGCCGACGCGAGCCCTCCGGTACGGCTGCCCGAGATCCGCGGTGTCCTCACCGATTCCGGCCTCGCCCGCGGTCTGGCCCAGGGCAGCCTGAGCCCCGGTGACAAGGTCGCCGCCCATATGTCCCCGCCCCTGCCGGTCGTCGGCGTCGGCCAGTTGCTGGCAGACGTGATGGACACCCTCGACCGCGATGGCGCTGTCGTCGCCGTCGCCGGCGGCCTGCCCGAAGCGCTGATCACCACCAGCGACGTCCTGGCCCTCCTTGCATGAGCGACACCCACCAACGGTGAGAGGAACACCATGACACAGATCCTCAGCTACGAGGATTCCGCCCATGGGGTGCGTGGCTGGCTGGCGTACGACAGCACCTCCGGCTCGCTGGCAGCCGGAGGCTGTCGGATGCAGCCAGGCCTGAACCCGGACGAACTGAGTGCGCTCGCCTCCGCCATGACTCTCAAACAACAAGTCCTCGGGCTCAATGTCACCGGTGCCAAGTGCGGGATCGACTACGACCCCCGCGCACCGGGTGCGCAGCAGGCGTTGGATGGCTTCCTGTCGTTCCTCCATGACGAGCTGCACCATCGCTTCAGCATGGGCTCCGACATGGGCACCCGGTGGGACAACCTCCAGCAGCTCGCCGCCGCCCGCGGCATCCCCTCCATCAAGTACGCCGTGAAGAAGGCCCAGCACCTGACCGATGAGGAGTTCTTCACGCGCATGGCCCGCCTGGACGACCGGGTGGGCATGCTGACGCTCAGCCAGCGGCGGGCGGGGCACGTCCTCGCGCACGCGGCGATCGGCGGCGCCCGTGCCGCAGGCGCGGCCGGACCCGTCCGCGTCGCGTTGCAGGGGTTCGGGACGCTCGGCCGTGCCGCGGCGCACGCCTTCCTCGACGACGCAGTGCAGGTGGTGGCGATCGCCGACGAGCACGGCTGTGTCGCGGATGCACGGGGGCTGGACCTGGCCCGGATGCTGCACAGCAGGCCGGGAACACCCGTCCCGCAGCTCGCTCCCGAGCACGTGCAGCCGACACGCGAGTCGCTACTCGCCGTTCCCGCCGACGTATTGGTCCTGGCGGCCGGCGCCGACGCTGTCGACGCGGAATCAGCTGCCGGCCTGCCCTGTCCGGCGGTGGCCGTCGGCGCCAACTACGGCCTGAGCGAGACAACGGAGCAAGCCCTGCATCTGCGCGGAGTGCTGGTGGTGCCGGACTTCATCGGCGGCATCGGCGGCTCCGCCTCGATGGAGCTGCTCTTCGGCCCCGACCGGCCACCCACCGCCGAGCAGGTACTGGCCGGTTCCGCGCGTCTTGCCCGCCGACTCGTCGACGACCTGTTCACCACGGCCCGCCGGCACGCCGACACCCCTCGCCAGGCCGCGCTGCGCCTGGCGGCGCGGACCAAGATCGACACGGACGCGCCTGCGTATGGCCACTGCCCGTACCTCACGACCAGCGGCGCCCGGGCCTGATCCGCGCCCATTCGCCGGGTACCAGTTCACAAGGGGAAGACATGAGCCCTCATCCGCAACCGCACACCGCACACGAATCCTGTCGCCACGAACGCGGCCACATCACCGACTCCCGGTTCTATGGGAACCGCTACGCCTCCCCCGACAGCCGCCGGATCTTCTGCGATGTCTGCCGCAATCAGCGCTGGCTGGACATCGAAGCGGCCCTGGCCCAGGCGCAGGGTGAACTCGGCCTGATACCACAGGACATGGCGGACATCATCGCCAGCAGCGCGCGCACGGAACTCATCGACCTCGATGCCGTACAGCGCGAGATCGACAACTCCGGGCACTCGCTCGTCGGTCTCCTGCGCGTCTTCGAGGCGGCCTGCGGCCCCGAGGCGGGACAGTTCATCCACTACGGTGCCACGACTCAGGACATCCAGGACACCGGGCAGAGCCTGGAGATCCGTGACGTGCTCGACATTCTGCAACCTCAACTGGCCCGCCTCATCGCCGACTTGGCCGATCTGGCCGGGCAGCACGCGGACACGGTGGCCCTGGGCCGCACACATGCCCAGCCCGCTCTGCCCATGAGCTTCGGGCTGAAGGTGGCCGGCTGGACCGACGAGCTTCTGCGCCACCACGACCGCCTCGCGCAGCTGCGTGAGCGCGTCGTGGTGGCACAACTGTTCGGCGGGGCGGGCACCATGGCGGGATTCGGTGATCTCGGGCCCGCCGTTCTGGAGCGGTTCGCCCACCGCCTGGGACTCGGGGTGCCGACGACCGGCTGGCACGCCGCGCGTGACAGGCCGACGGAGTTCGTCCTCGCTCTGGCGATGGTCACCGGCACCCTCGCCCGGATCGCGGACGAGCTGCGCACGCTGTCCAGGCCGGAATTCGCCGAGGTGGCCGAGGCCTGGCGGCCCGGCAAGGTTGGCAGCAGCACGATGCCGCACAAGCGCAATCCCGAACGCCTGGAGCAGGTCGTGGTGATGGCCCGGCTGGCGAACGCCCAGGCCGGCGCCGCCCTGTCGGCGATGATCGGCGACCACGAGCGCGACGCGCGCGCCCTGCGTATCGAGTGGGCCTGCATACCCGACATCGCACACTACTGCCTGGCCGCATGCGGCATGATGACGGAGAGTGTTACCGGACTGCTGGTCCATACCGACCGGATGCGTCACAACACCGAGGCCGCCGCCGACAAGATCATGTCCGAGCGGCTCATGCTGACGCTGGGTAAGTACATCGGCAAGCAGCGCGCCCACGAACTCGTCTACGAACTCACCCAGCGCGCACAGCAGGAAGGCCGGCTCGTGCGCTCCCTTGTGGAGGCGTACCCCCAGATCAGCGGGAAGCTGGGGCCGGACGAACTGGAGGAGATCTTTGACGCGTCCAGCTACCTGGGCTCCTCCTCCGTGCTGACCGGCCGTGCCGTGGCCGAAGCCCGCAAGTCGCTTGCGGTGGACCCTCTGTGAACCTTCTCGCCGCTTCGGCCACGGGCTCCTGCTCAGCCTCGTCCGGTCACTGCGCCCCCGTTGATCTGGAGGATCTGGCCGGTGATGAATCCGGCGGCGGGGCCGGCCAGGTGTGCCACCGTCGCGGCCACCTCCTCGACGGTGCCGCCGCGGCCGGCCGGCGCCTGCCGGGACCGGTCGGCGTGGAACTGCTGGGACATGCGCTCACCGTAGAACTCGGTGTCCTGGATGTAACCGGGGGCGATGACGTTGACGGTGATCCCCTCGGGCGCCAGCCGCACGGCAAGTTCCGTCGACCAAGGGTGCAGTGCGGCCTTGGCGCCGCCGTAGGAGCCCGAGCCGCGCAGGGCCGCGATGGAGCCGATGGTGAGGACGCGGCCGCCAGGGCGGCTCAGCGCAGGCATGAGAGCGTGTGTCAGCAGCACGGCGGGAAGTACGTTGCCGGTGACGTTGACGAGCCAGTCACGGCGGACGTCGGCGAGGTCCTTCGGCGCAGTGGGGGCGAAGTTCCCGCCGGCGTTGTTGACCAGGACGTCCACGGTACGGCCCGTGGACGTGATGTCACCCGCCGCCCGCTCCACGTCCTGCAGCACGGTCAGATCCGCTTGCACGGCCCGGACCCGCTGGGCTCCCAGCTTCTCGTTCAGCTCGGCGGCGGCCCGTGCCAGGCGGTCCGCCCGGCGGCCGATCATCACGACGTCGGCTCCCTCGGCCGCCAGGGCCTCGGCCACCGCCCTACCGATGCCGGTGGCCGCGCCCGAGACAACTGCGAGTCTGCTCAACCTGGGTTCCTCCCCCCGCCGGCTGTCCGCCGGCGCCGTGCGCCCCTGCCTGGTTCCACGGCCGTGTTGCACCGCTCGCTGTACCGGCCTGTACCGCTTCCTGAGGATGCTCGGTCATGAGGCGCTATCTCGGTGTCTACTCGTTCATCGTACTGGCACCGGTCGTCGTGGCGGTGTGCATGCTCAGCTGGCTGGCCCACGGTTCCGGCAGCGGCGCCGCTGGCGTCGACTCCGGTTCCGGGGGTGACCTGCAGCTGTACCGACTGCTCGTGGCCACCTCGGTCGTGGTCGGTGTCGCGGCGCTGGGCGGAGCGGTTGCGCGGCGTTGCGGCCAGCCTGCGGTCGTCGGTGAGCTGGTGACCGGTTTGCTCCTGGGCCCCTCCGTGCTCGGCGGGATCGCGCCCCGGGCGCAGGAGTGGCTGTTTCCCACGTCGGTCCTGCCGCACCTGAACACACTGGCCCAGTTCGGCGTGGTGTTCTTCATGTTCCTGGTCGGAGTGGAGGTCCCCTCGGGCACGCTGCGCAAGAGCGGGCCCGTGGGGTTCCTCATCGGCCACGCCTCGATCGCGGTGCCGTTCCTCGCGGGCCTGCTCATGGCCTGGTGGCTGCACGGGCGATATCCCCCGGCGCATGCGAGCGAGACGGCCTTCTTGCTGTTCGTCGCGCTGTCCTTCTCCATCACCGCGTTCCCCGTACTGGCGCGAGTGCTGTCGGAGCGTCAGTTGCTGCGCACCCCGATCGGTGTGACCGGGCTGACCGCGGCGGGGGTCGGCGACGCCACCGCCTGGGGCCTGCTCGCGGTGGTGATCGCCATCGTGCGCGGTACGTCGCCGACCGCCGCCTCTCTCGCGGTGGTGTTCGTCACTGCTTTCGCGCTGGTGATGTGGGTGTTCGTCAAACCGCTGGTGGCCAGGGCGGTGGCGCGGGCCGAGCGCAATCGGCTGTCCCGTGACGGCCTGTGTGCCGCGCTGGTGTGCCTGATCCTGCTTTCCGCGCTCGCCACCGACCGCATGGGGGTGCACGCGATCTTCGGCCCCTTCATGGCGGGCGTCATCATGCCGCGGAACTCTCCCCTGATCAGTGAACTCAGCCGCAAGATCCAGGGGGTCACGCTGTGGCTGCTGCTGCCGCTGTTCTTCGTGACCGTCGGTCTGCAGACCACGTTGAGCACGCTGAACGGTGCCGGCCCCTGGCTGACCGCGCTACTGATCACTGTGGTGGCTGTCGTGGCCAAGATGGCCAGCGCCTCCGCCACCGCACTGGCGATAGGCGGCCACACCCGACGCGAGGCGCTGGCGCTCGGAGCGATGATGAACTGCCGGGGGCTGACCGAACTCGTCGTCCTCAGCCTGGGCCTCGAGTTGGGTGTTCTGGATGCGCAGTTGTTCGCGATGTTCGTGTGCATGGCACTGGTGACAACCGCCATGACCGGGCCGCTTCTGCGCCGGCTCCTCCCGGCGCCGGCTGCACCAGGGCCCGACGACCGCAGTGACCGGCTTCCCGCCACGAAGGAAGTGAACCGTGATGCCCACCTCCGTCGACCGTGACACACCCCGGGCCATACCGGCTGTGGATGTCGAACACCTCGCCGCCCTTGAGGCGGAGGCGATCTTCATACTCCGCGAGGTCGTCGCGGAATCGGAACGGCCGGCCCTGCTGTTCTCCGGGGGCAAGGACTCGATCGTGATGCTCCATCTGGCGCAGAAGGCCTTCGCGCCCGCGCGGATACCGTTCCCGCTGGTGCACGTGGACACCGGGCACAACTTCACCGAGGTGCTGGAGCTCAGGGACAAACTCACCGCTGAACTGGAGGCGCAGCTCATCGTGGGCAGCGTGCAGGAGGCGATCGACTCCGGCCTGGTCGCCGAGCCTGATTCCGGTATGCGTAACGCGATCCAGACACCCGTCCTGCTCCAGACGATCGAAAGGCACCGTCTCACCGCCCTGTTCGGCGGCGCCCGCCGGGACGAGGAAAAGGCCAGGGCGAAGGAACGCGTCGTCAGTTTCCGTGACGACTTCGGCCAGTGGAACCCCAAGAGTCAACGGCCCGAACTGTGGTCCTTGTACAACTCCCGCATCCGTCCGGGTGAGTCGATCCGGGTGTTCCCCCTGTCCAACTGGACCGAACTGGACATCTGGCACTACATCCAGCGGGAGGACATCGAGCTCCCGGCGCTGTACTACGCCCACGAGCGGTCCGTCGTGAACCGAGACGGCATGCTGTTCGCGGTCCACGAACACCTGCCCGTCCGGCCTGGCGAAGAGCCGTACATCGCGCAGGTGCGCTACCGCACCATCGGTGACACCTCTTGCACCGCGGCCGTCGGCTCCGGTGCCACGACGGCGGCGGCCGTCATCCAGGAGATTCTCACCACCCGGCTGACCGAGCGCGGAGCCACGCGCGGCGACGACAGGGTCAGCGATTCGGCCATGGAGGACCGCAAGCGCGAGGGGTATTTCTGATGAACATGCTGCGAATCGCCACCGCCGGTTCGGTGGATGACGGGAAGTCGACCCTGATCGGCAGGTTGCTGTACGACTCGAAGTCGCTCTTCGACGATCAGCTGTCCGCGATCGAGGCCGTCTCCAGCGCACGCGGCGACGACTACACCGATCTGTCCTTGCTCACCGACGGACTGCGCGCCGAACGCGAACAAGGCATCACCATCGACGTCGCCTACCGGTATTTCTCGACGCCGAGACGCAAATTCATCGTTGCCGACACGCCAGGGCACACCCAGTACACCCGCAACATGATCACCGGAGCCTCGACGGCCGACCTGGCGCTCGTCCTGGCCGACGCGCGGAAGGGACTGGTGGAACAGAGCCGCCGGCACGCGTTGTTGTGCACCCTGCTGGGCGTCAGGCACCTGGTCCTGTGCGTGAACAAGATGGACCTCGTCGACTTCAGCCAGGCGCAGTTCGAGGAGCTGCGTGCGGAGTTCACTGACTACACCGCCGAGATCGGCGCGCGGGATGTCACTGTCATCCCGGTGTCGGCGCTGCGGGGCGACAACGTCGTACACCCCTCGCCGAACATGCCGTGGTATGACGGGCCTGCTCTGCTCGCACACCTGGAGAACGTGCCCGCCACATCTGTCACGGACTCCCTGGGTGCCCGGCTACCGGTCCAGTACGTGATCCGGCCGCAGTCCACCCGCGTCACCGACCATCGCAGCTATGCCGGCCAGATGGCTGCCGGTGTGCTGCGTACCGGCGACGAGGTGCTGGTCCTGCCCTCCCGTGCCACCACGCGAATCACCAGGATCAACTCGCCCAGCGGCTCCGTTCCAGAAGCCCGCCCGCCCATGTCCGTCACGGTCGAGCTCGCCGACGAATTCGACATCTCCCGCGGAGACCTGCTGTGTCACCCGCACGACACTCCGGTGGTCTCCCAGGAGTTGCAGGCCCTGGTGTGCTGGATGAACGAGAGCCAGGTCCTTGACCCGACCCAGAAGTACGCGGTCAAACACACCACGCGCACGGCGCGCGCCATGGTGCGACAGCTGGGATACCGGCTCGACATCAACACTTTGCGCGAAGAGCCGGCCAAGAGCCTTGCAGTCAACGAGATCGGCAGTGTCCGTCTTCGCACCACCGTCCCGCTGACGTTCGATTCCTACCGGCGGAACAGGACCATGGGCGGATTCATTCTGATCGATGAGTCCACAAACCGTACCGTGGGCGCCGGAATCGTCACCTGATTCAGGCGCCTCCCGGGATTCACTCGCCCTTACTGTTCGCGTGTGTCCGTTCCCGTACAGCAGGATCCTTGTCCGGCGAATAAACGCCGAAGCCGTCCTCGCTCAACAGGCGAATCAGGCGTTGCCATTCCGCGAGCTCGCAGTCCAGATAGTTCTGGCGCCAAGCAGATTCAAGACAGTACGCTTTCGGCTGCCGTTGCCGTACATCCCGTAAACCGGCTTCTGCTGCCACCGCATCCGCATGGTTCATACCCGTGGCCCGCTTCTGAACCGCTCTCCGCGCCGAGTCGTCCCATTGCCCAGTCATCACATTCTCCGTTCTTGAAATGCTGTTCTTCCCGCGCCTCCAGGGCGACGGCGATTCACTCACAGTGATCACGGAGAATTTGCAGCTTGGTTTCACAGCGTGCATCTTCACCAAAGAGGTGCAGCAATGCCTTTCACAGTTCTGCCTCTTCCAGCAGCCCTCGGGTGCACGATCGGCTCAAATGTTGAGTGGCTCTCCGGGATCGCTCGCACACCGTCTGCCAGGTAGCAAACACCTCCGCACCACCTTCGGTGTCGTGCGGGGGCAGTTCGTGCCGGCGAACACTGCCCGGTGAAGAAGGCTCCTCGGCGTACGCAAGGAAGTCCAGTTCCTGGCTCGTCAGTTCTCGCAGGGTCCGGGTAACCGTTCCATCAGGCTTGAGCATGGCGGCGGCCTTGTCGAGCTGCAGGCCCGCTGATTCCTCACAATGGCTTCCCACCGCCATGCGATAAGCGGCGACAGCGTCCAGCATCATCCGGGTGGCTTCCTCAAGTGCTCCGGTCTGTTCATCGTCTGGCACGCGATGCCTCCGTATCGGTCTGTCGCCAGGCAGGTTTCGCACGATACTCGGAGCCAGCGTCAATGCCCGCGCCTTGTAGTGCACCCCTGATGGCCGATACGGGGGACACCGACCATCAGGGGCAGAATCAGGTGCTCTTGGCAGTCAACGATGCGCCCGACGACGCCTGGCAATGACCGCTTCTGCTCGTGACCATCTCCGCGAGCACGTCTTGATTATGGCAGCTGCCCCGCCTTTGCACCGGCAGGATTGCGACAACACCACCCTGCCTCCGCACACGGTGAAGTCCGCACAGCCGCGTTACCGGGGCCGGGCTGCTGCAAAGCCCCTTGGACAGGTGAAGATGCCGGTCAGGGCATCGACTGCACACGCGGACCGCCCGTATTCGCAAGGGTGGCGGCAGCATCTGAAGCGATGGCGGACGTCACGGTTGCCCCCGGGCACCCGGTGACCGCCACGACCCGGGCTTCACCGACTTCGTCCTGCGGAGCGCGGGGCCGCCGGCACACCCGCTCAGGAATGCCTCCGACCTGAAGACCGTGCTGTCAGCAGGGAGTCAGGAGGCGGTCAGAGCCATGGGGGCAGACTATTCACCAACAGCGCGCCAGCGAATGGATCGCGGGAACGCTACAGGGAGAGGTGCCCGTAGTGGCCTATCGGGGTCCGGGTGTCCAACTCGGTCGGGCTTCGGCCCACGCAGGTTCGAATCCTGCCCTCTCCGCAATCTCCGGGGACTGCCCTGCATGTCGTCGTGGCCCGACCGGTCCTCGTCGGCACAGGCCTCGACCGGCTGGCCCGATTGCCCGAAAGCGCCCTCGCCGCTCAAGGAGAAATCGTGCACGACCCTCAGGACCTGCTGCGTCCGGACACGCAAGCCGAACAACGGTTAAGCAGACGCCGTTACGTCCTTGACACAGAAACCCTGAAAAAGCTCGTTCAGCGACGCGCAAAGGCCATCGCGCACAAGGACTCCCTGCGTGGACGACTCAACTCAGTCACCCGCAAGCTGGCGGAGCAACGCGGTGCCAGGGATCAGCTCGACCTCGACACCGCGAAAGAGCTGAAGCGCCGGGTTCAGCTGGCGGACGAGGAACAGCGGGCCGCCGATGGCGAGTTGAGCGCCTTCCTGCTGGCAGTGCCCAATATTCCCGTGAGCGAAACCCCCAGGGGCGGCCCGGACGACCCGCCAGTCGAGGTCCGGCGGTGGGGACGCCGGCCGACCTTCGATTTTGAACCGCGCGACCACGTCGACCTGGCCACGTCCGCAGGCCTCCTCGACCTGCCCCGGGCCAGCAAGCTGTCCGGATCCCGCTTCGCGGTGTTCCGCGGTGCCGGCGCACGGCTCGAACGCGCGCTGACCTCCTTCCTGCTGGATCTGCACACCGAAGAGCACCGGTACATCGAGCACAGCGTCCCGCACCTCGTGACATCGGAGACAATGACGGGAACGGGCCAGCTGCCCAAGTTCGCTGACGACCTGTTCGCCACCAAGGTCGCGGACCGTCACCTGTATCTGATCCCCACTGCGGAAGTACCCCTGGTCAACCTCTACGGCAAAGAGACTCTGGCTGCGGACGACCTCCCGCTGCGTCTCACCGCCCACACGGCGTGCTTCCGTTCCGAGGCCGGGTCCTACGGCCGGGACACCCGCGGAGTGATCCGTCTCCACCAATTCGCCAAGGTGGAACTTGTGCGTCTGTGCCTCCTGCAGGACGCGGAAGAACAGCTCCAACTCCTGCTGTCCCACGCCGAAGAGTGCCTCCAACGCCTTGGTCTGCACTATCGGGTCATAGACCTTCGCGCAAGCGACCTCGGCTTCTCCGCCCGCCGTACCTACGACCTTGAGGTCTGGCTGCCGAGCCAACAGTGTTTCCGCGAGATCTCCTCCGTATCCGACTGCGGAGACTTCCAGGGACGCAGAGCCGGCATACGGGTCAAGCGAGGCGACACGAAGGAGTACGCGGCCACACTCAACGGCTCGGGACTTCCCATCGGCAGGACAGTGGTGGCACTCCTCGAACAGAACCAGCGCGCCGACGGCTCGATCGCAATCCCTCCAGCCCTCACCCCCTACACCGGATTCCACACGATCAACCCCGACGGAACGACCCACTGAGCCATATCGGCGTCGCTCTCCGGGATGAGGCTGCTGCACCGATCACGGCGGGGCGATTTGGGCCGCCGCGGCGCGTCGAAGAAGTCGCGGTCGTCGGGTATCTTCGCCGCCTCGCAGCGATCCCGGTCCGTCGTCCAGGACTTCGGCAGATATAACTCCCGATCCACCAGTGGCCCGTCCGCACCGGCCAGAGGAGCGGGGCCATGCATGAGTCAGCCTCCCGGCCTACAGGGTGACGGACCAGGCGCCGCGGGTGAGCCGTCGCCCTGACGCGTCCGGCTGGACACTCCCGTACGGCGCCGGTCACCCCGCAAGGCGGTCGATCAGGTGAGCTTGAAGGAGACCGGCAGACCTCCCCGCGCGTGCGGACCGTCCTCCTGGCCGCCGGCCTCTCCCGGACCGGAGGCGCTGGCCACAGCGGCCCCATGAGCCGTGCGCAGGCCCGCTCCAGCAACCGGCGGTCCACCACCTGCCGGCTCTTGCCGTAGAGCTCGGCCGGCAGGTGCGAGGTGAGCTTCGCCCACGTCCGGAAATTGCCGTGGCCCACATGCTCGTCCACCCACACGACATCGTCCTCGCTCACGACCCCCCACAGCGGGTGGAAGGCCGCCACCGCCACTGACACCTCGCCCGGGCGAAGACGCGGCACCAACTCCCAGGTCAGCACCCGAGACGCCGGCGCGGGCACCCGACGCAGCGCCCGTTCACTGCCCGCACCCGCCAAAAGGAGCGCCATGTCCGTGTCCGGGTGGTCCCACAGCCCGCGCAGAAACTCCAGGCGCCGGCCCCGGAAGACGCAGCGCCTCGTCCAGCACCAGCACACGCGGCTGCCGCAATGCGTTCACCAGCATCAGGCCGGCCTCCCCCGCCCCGCGCGGCAGACGCCTCCCCAGCTCCAGAACGTCCACGAGCACCCGGCGCAGCCCGGGAACCGTCGCGTGCACACCGACGTAAACCCGACAGACCCGGGCCGGATACGGCAACTGGGACAGCACGTACTGCAACGCAACGGTCTTGCCCCGGCCGGCGTCACCGTAAAGACACACCACCGCCCCCACCGCAGCCACGAGCGCAACCGTCCCCAGCACCGACCGAACGGCAGGCGTATGCACCACCTGAGCATCCGGAACCAGAACCGGGACCTGCGCCAGGTGCTGCTGCTCCCGCAGAAACACCTGCCCACCCACACCCTTCCCGGCCACCACGTCCAGGCCCAGCTCGCCGAGGGAATCCGGCCGACGCAACCCGGCCACCTCAGACACCCGCCCGGTCGACAAAGCCCGCCCCGCCCGACGGCCCCTGCGGATCACCCGACACCACCTCGACATCGACGGAACGGGCACCTCACCACCGCCAGCCACCAGCCGACGCCTCAGCACCGAGACATTCCCCCCGCCTCACCCAGCAACTCCCACACCTCGCCCGACACCACGCACCCCTGCCGGACCGGCGCCTGACCCACCCGGTCGCCCTCGCCCTCTCCAACCAGCGCCAGACCGTACGCTCCGAAACACCCACCGTCTCAGCAACCGCACGCACATGCCGCATGGCCCCCCCGCCCCGCCTGCTGCCGCTCCAGCAGACGACGCACCACCAACGCCCTCAGCAGCACAGGCCCACGACCGGCCCCCACCTCTTGCCCCCCACGATCACACCGGCCCAGCCCCCAGCCAGCGCACAAGAACTCACGAACCTGAGACAGCACCAGCTGCCATACGACAAAGCCCCCACGACAGCCATCCCAGCCACCAGACTCCCGCCCCATAACACTGCCAGCCCCCCCTTCAACACCCCACTGACCAGCACCAATACACCAACCACCCAACCACCCAACCACCCGACCACCCGACCACCCGACCACCAACACCGGCTCTCACCACCACCGACTCCAAACCGAGAGACCGCACAGGGTGAGGGACTGCCGCTGTGTCGGAACCGAGGTGCGGGCGTGCGGGCCACAGGACGGGGGCGCAGGGGGCGAGGGGCGGGGGCTTCAGGAGAGCCTGTCCGCCGGCCGAACGCACCAGCCCAGACGGGGAACCCTGCAGGCTGCCCTCACCGCGGACGTCCGCGCCCGCCACCCCGGCACGTGACACAGCCCTTCAGTCACCACTACGGACAGCCAGTCAAGAACCGCGCTGCCACGGAACACCATGCACCGGCAGCACCCAGCTGAAGCCGTCACACACCCCCTCAGACGCCTCGGCGAAAGCCGAAAGCCGTCGGCAGGCACGTGTGCAAGCCCGCATCCACATCACGGCGCCAGGCGACGGCGCCGAGCCCCACGAACAGTCCACCGGAGGATCCGGTCCGGGCCCTCTCGCGCAGGACGAGCCGTTCGTGGCCACCTCGCCTTTGGTGCCGGCTCCTGTCTGCGGGGCGGCTGGGTGGGCCAGCCTGCGGATAGCTCCTGGCAGGACGGCTTGGACTCGACGCGCACCCGTCTGCCGGGAGCTTCTCTGTGGCCGGGCCCCGCCCTCTCCCCCGGTGGTCCTGCTCCGCATGCAGATTGAGGAAACCTCAGCGGGTGCGGGTGCAGGTGCGGGTGTGGGTGCAGGTGTGGGTGTGCGGAAGGGTTCGGCGCCGGTCACGGGTGCGGGGCGGTGGTCGATGCGGCACCGGTCCCCTGTGTGTCCGCGTCGTGTCCGGCTGCCTGCGAGCCGGGCGCGGGCTGGGTCCGGCCGGGCTCGCGGCTCAACCCGGGCTCCCCTCCGGTGTGCTCAGCGGGGAGCAGTACCGCCCGGGGAGTCTTCGCCCAGGAGCGTGAGCAGCCCGGGGAATCTCTTCTCGATGTCCGCGCGTCGCAGTCGGATGCCCTTGCGGTTGCCGTAGTCGATCTCGTCAATGAGACCTGCCTCGCGCAGGACCCGGAAGTGGTGGGTCTGGGTCTGCTTCGAGATCGGAAGATCGAACGAGTTGCAGCCCCGCTCACTGTCGCTGCGGTCGGCTGCCAGCTGCGTCATCACCGAACGACGGTGCTCGTCGGCGAGGGCGCGAAACACCGCGCCCAGATCGAGCGCATCGGCCTTTGGGCCGACCAGGTTCCTCCCGGCCACGCCGCACCTCCTTCAGGTATGACTTGCATCGTACCTGAAGGGCATGCTTCCCTGAGGTACGGAAATGATCGTACCTGGGTCCGGTTGCCCCTCCCCGTGCCGCCGCTCCCTCAGGCCCGGCCCGGCACCCGCCGGGGACCTGGGCATCGACACTCCGAACTCCGAGAGGTCATCGTCATGAAGAAGCCCGAGGTGCTGATAGTCGGTGCCGGAATCGCAGGGCCCGCACTCGCGTACTGGCTCTCCCGCAACGGATACCGGCCGACGGTCGTCGAACACGCCCGGCAGCTGCGCTCCGGCGGCAGCGCGATCGTCGTGAAGGGGCCCGCGATCCCGGTCGCCGAGCGCATGGGCATCCTCCCGCAGCTCCGCGAGCTCGCCACCCGCAACCAGTCGCTGACCCTGCTCGATGCCGGCGGCAGGCGAATCCTGCAGCTCCCGCTCACCTCGGACAAGGCTCCGACCGTCGAGGTGACCCGGGCCGACCTGTCCGAGGTGCTCCACCGGTCGGCGCAGACCGGGGCCGAGTTCGTGTTCGACGACACCGTCACCGCTCTCGACCAGGACGAAGACGGGGTGGACGTCACCTTCCGGCGGTCCGCGCCACGGCGCTTCGACCTGGTAGTCGGTGCCGACGGGATGCACTCCACCGTACGGCGCCTGGTATTCGGCCCCGAGCGGCAGTTCGCGAGCGACCTTGGCCTGTACGGCGCGACCGTCCCGCTGGAACCCGACGCCGTCGAGGACCCGACCGAGATGACGATGCTGACCGTGCCGAACCGGATGCTGGTCCTCCACCCCTCGCGGACCACCCCGCTCGCGATCTTCACCTTCCGGGCCGCACGGCCGGCGCCCCACGACCGCAAGAACGTCGCCCTCCACAAGCAGACCGTGGCCGACGCCTACGCCGACGTGCGGTGGCGGGCACCGGAACTCGTGGCAGCCTTCCTCGGCCACCCGGCTCCGTACTTCGACCCCCTGACCACCGTCCGGGTGCCCTCGTGGTCCCGCGGACGGGTCGTACTCCTCGGGGACGCAGCGGCCGCGACAGCCCTGCTGGGCGACGGGTCCAGCATGGCGATGGCGGGCGCGTACGCCCTCGCACAAGAGCTCGCCGCCCAACCCGGCGACCACGCCCGCGCCTTCGCCGCCTACGAGTCACGGCTCCGCCGTGAGACAGGCCCGCGGCAGCGACGCGTCGGGCTGCTCTCCAGGCTCATGGTGCCCCGCACCCGGCCGGGCCTCGCCGTGCGCAACACGGTGGGCCGCGCGGTCGGCCGCACGCACCGGACCTCCACTCGCGAAGCCGCGAACCGGTAGACCGGGCCCGCACCGACCGCCCACCGGCCGGTGCGCAGATCCGCGGCAGCTCTCAGCCGCGCCGACGCCCCCCATGTCCCGGTGCAAGCCCGGCGTGGCAGGCCACCGCCGATGAACGGCAGGCCGGCTGCCGACGGCCTCACCCACCGCTGCGGGCGCTCGCCACGGCACGGGCGCCGCCGATGACTCCCCCTCCCCCGGCGACGCGGAGGCGAAGTGCCGGACGGACAAGGCATGTCGAGACGCCGGCGGCACCGCCCGGACGCCCGTCCTCCGTCGGCGTCCCACGCTGCGGCAGCGCCGGCAGGGCAGCACCCGGGCCGCAACCCGCTGCCCGGCGAGCAAGCCAGGCCGCCCTGAAGGGCCGGCGCCGTGCGCGGAAACTGCGCTGCAGCACCAACCGGGCCACCGCCACCGTGGAGACCGTCCCCGCCCTTCGTCACGCCTCAGCCCCAGGCTGCCAAAGGCTCACTGACGTGCCCGGCACCCCGCGGCCACCTCCCCACCCGCGAGGCACCGCTGCACCCCAGCGGACCTCTTCGGCCTGGTGCGGCGCAACGTCCGGTCCCGGACACCGGCCGGCGCGACGTCCCGGTCCCGGACACCGGCCGGCGCGACACCCGGCCAAGGCACAGGCGCAGGCGCAGGCTCACCATGGCACCGCGTCAGGGACCACCGGCGGCTGGCCCGCTCAGGCGCGGGCGCGGGCGATGGTGCCGGCGGTGAGCGTGGCCAGCATCTCCTGCAGGGCGGTCACGAAGTCCAGCTTGAACGCGGTCAGTGAGGGGTCGGCTTCGTAGGCGGCGAGCATCGCCGCAGAGGGCCGCGCGTGGGTCCACACGGCACCGACAGACATGATCATGGCTGCGGTCAACTGCGGTGCGCCGTCGCCCAGTTCGGGAAGGTACCGGCGGGCCAGCGCCGCGATACCGGCGACGTTGGCCACGGCCGCACGCTTGTAGCGGGCGGCCGCCTGCGGGGACACATTGTGCTCCAGCACGCCCGCCTGCGCGCTGAGCAGGTCGCACAGGACGCGGCGGTGGGCGAGGGAGCCCGCGACGACGGCGGCGAACTGCTCCGTGCGCCGGCTCACCGGAGCGTCCTGGTCGATGCCGGCGCGCGCCAGGGCAGGCAGGCAGGCCACCCACTGCTGCCAGGCACGGTCGAGCAGTTCCAGCAGGATCGCCTCGCGCGATTCGAAGTAGCGCAGCACGTTGGACTTCGCCAGCCCGACACGGCGGCTCAGCTCGTTCAAGCTGATCTCACCGATGGGCATCGTCTCGAGCATGGCGGCAGTGGTGTCGAGGATGGCCTGGCGCCGTATCCCGCGCTGCTCCTCACTGCGTGCGCGCTGGAAGTCCGTCATGACCCCAGGCTACAGACTGGCGGTCTTTTGACATCAGACCAGCGGTCTTCTACGTTGGGACCACGACCGAACAGACCACCGGTCTGAAAAAGAGTGGGGAGTCTCCGGGCGGCGCACCAGGGCCGGCGCGCCGCACCGACCAAGCCACCCGCGCGGGCTGTCCCGGCGCTGTGCGCCCGCTGCGGGCGGACGCCGCGGCACCGGCGCCCGAAGGACGTTCACGGCCGCCCCGGTGCATACCTGCGCCTCCCCCGGCATGCACCCGCACCCCGTCCCGCACCCCGCCGCAGCCGCCTCTCGCCGAGAACACCCCCGGCCCTGCACTTCCCCGCCCGGTGACACGGCCCCGCCGGGCAACGCAACGACCGAGCACGAGAACAACGCACCCAAGGAGCGTGACCACGGTGAACCACTGGACACCCGACGACATCCCCGACCAGACCGGCCGCACCGCGCTGATCACCGGCGCGAGCAGCGGCATCGGGCTCGAGACCGCCCGCGCACTCGCCCGGCACGGAGCCCGCGTCATCCTGGCCGGCCGCAGCCAAACCAGGCTCGACCAGGCCGCGGAGGCCGTACGCGCCACGGCGCCCGGCGCCCGGACGGACACCCTCGTACTCGACCTCGCCGACCTCTCCTGCGTCCGCGACGCGGCCACCCGCATCGCCGAGACCGAGACCGTCGACCTCCTCTTCAACAACGCCGGCGTGATGAACCTGCCCGAGCGGCGCACCACCCGCGACGGCCTGGAGATGACGGTCGGCACCAATCACCTCGGCCACTTCGCCTTCGACGCCCTCCTCTGGCCCGCCGTACTCCGCTCGCCGGCACCACGCGTGGTCACCGTCAGCGCCATCGCCGCACGGTGGCCTATCGGCAGGCTGGACGACCTGATGAGCGAGAAGAACTACCGCGCCATGGGCGCCTACGCCAAGTCCAAGCGCGCCAACATCGTCTACACCCTCGAACTCGCGCGCCGCACCGCAGACACTCCCGTCACGGCACTCGCCGTCCACCCGGGATCGGCGATGACCGGCCTGCAGCAGCACGGCACCGGCACCCTGAGCCGCCTCGTCACCCCGATCGCCGCCCGCCTGCTCATGGGCTCGGCCGAGGGCGCCGCCTGGCCCTCCCTGTACGCAGCAACCAGCCCGAACACCCCGACCGGCAGCTTCATCGGACCCGCCGCACGCGACCAGACCTCCGGCACCCCCCAACCCGCCAAACTCCCCACCAGCGCCGACGACCCCACCCAGGGCAGACGGCTGTGGGCCGTGAGCGAACAACACACCGGCATCCCCTTCAACCCCTAAGCCGCCACCGGCCAGGGCCCGCCCGAACGCCCTGCCCGAACGCGTGCTCCGGGCCCCGGCCGCACGCTCTCCGCCCCCCTCCGCCACCCCACACCCCACGCGGCCATCACCCCCGCACCCCCCACCCCCCCCAGCCCCCCACCCCCCAGCCCCCAGCCCCGCAACAGGCCCAAACCCCGGGGCAGACGCAGCCGGCGACACCGACCGGCCACATCCACACCGGCCCCACCCACACCCCTGCCCAGGCCCACCAGCACCCCAACAACCCGCCGACCGAAACCGATAGATACCGATAGACACTGACAAAAGCTGGCAGACATCGGCAGGACGGACCGGACCATCACCCGACCGGCCGGCACGCCCGACACGAACACGGCCTTTCCGTTGGGCCAGTTGACCTGGGAGCCCCCCTCTGGGGCATCTGTGCTGGTCAGAGCCTCAAGGACCGGTGCAGCGGTGGTCGGCAGATGTCGTGCATGCCATACGGGATCATGGGCGCGGACCGATCGAGGAAGACACCGGGGGTGCAGGAATCATGGTGGCTCTCCATGCCTCCGCGCTGGACGGAGTGGCCCGGAATCCGGCGCTGCCGACGCCTCTGCTGCTGCGCCTGCTCGCCTTCGGGGCAGACGGTGACCGTCCGCCCCGTGACGTTCTTCACCGGGCCAAACTCCCCGAGTCGGCCGTCGCGCTGATCCTGGCCCACCCGAACCCGGGGGTCCGGATCGATTTCGCCATGAGTGCCAGGGCGGAGCCCGCACAGCGGGCCCGGCTCGCGGACGATCCTTCCCCCAAGGTGCGGGCAGCTCTCGCATACGGACCCGAGGTGTACGATCCGCGCGCCAAGGTCGCGCCGCTCCCGGATGCCGTGTGTGCCCCTCTGCTCGACGACCCTGATCATTCCGTACGCGCGGCACTGCTGGACTCGCCCCACCTGACGCCAACGTCCGTGGCAGCGATGGCCACTCATCACCGTGAAGCAGCGCGCTGGGAAGCAGTGCGTGCATGGGACGCCCTGTCGGCGGGCGAGCGGTCGGCACTGCCGGCCGACCCCGATCCCGGGGTACGGCGGGCCACCGAGCTGCAGGAATGCCAGCGGGACACCCGCGTGACCGCCAGCCTCCTCCGTGACCCGAAATCCGCCGCCGAGGCTTTGTCAGGGCCAGCTAGGGTGGCCCAACAGTTGACGGCCGTCCGCCGCGAATCGCCCGCGCTGCATGGTGGATGACTTGTCCTGTAAATGATCTACGGTGTGCTGGTTGATCACCCCGTATCCCTGTTCCCCGGCCAGGGCAGGTTTGTTCAGGCGGGCGATGCCGAGCATGGCGCGGGGAACGCCGGCACCACTGAGGATCAGGCGCAGGCGGGCGTCGTGGGGGGATCCGTCGGCTGGGACCGGCTCCTGCCCGCACAGGCATGGATGCTGGAGAATCAGACGGGGTCGGACGAAGCGTTCTCGGCGAAGACGGACAAGGCGACCTGATATGTCTCGAAGGCGCGGGCCGCTCCTGCGTAGACGGCGAGGTGGATGAAGAGGTCGACGATCTCGTCTTGAGTGACGCCGTTGTTGAGCGCGATGCGCAGCTGCCCGCGCAGCGGTTCGAACGCGCCCAGCGTCGCGGCGATGGCGACAGAGACCAGGGATCGGTCGTGCGTCGACAGTGCGGTACGGGTCCATGAGTCCCCGAACGTGTGCACAGTCGCGACCTTGCGGAAGTCGGCTCCGGAGGCCGGTTCGCCGGGACTCATCGGGAGTTCCAGGCGCTGTCCCAGGAGTTCGCTTGCGGTGTCCAGCGCCCGCTCGTAGTCGTCGTCGGTACTCATCTCTGCTCCTTGTCGGTCGGTCGTGCGGGGTGGTGGGCCGGCGGTCCTGGCCACCACGCGCCGTCCAGGGTTCGGCTGCCGGTCAGGGTGGTTCCCCACCCGCTGGGGGTTGCTGCTCGCCGGGGCGGCGAGACGGCTGTTCGTCGCACGAGGCTGATGTCCACGCTCGCACCGTGTGCAATCGGTCTGCTCGGTCGGGTGAACCGTCCGGGCTACAGAGCATGGACTACCGGGTGCGGGTGATCGACTTGTGCTCGACGTAGCCGGTCGGACCAGCCTTGCCGTAGCTCACGGCCGAGGCCGCTGGCCTTGTAGCCGCCGAAAGGGCCGTCGAAGCTGATCGGCGATCCGTTCAGCGTGACGGTGCCGGTGCGCAGCCGACGGGCTGTGGTCAGGGCGCGGTCGGGATCAGCGGTCCAGGTACCGCCGGACAGGCCGTACGCGGAGGCCGGGTCGGTCACGTCCAGGGCGCGTACGCACAGCCGGTCACGGTGCTCCCAGGGGGCGGGAACCGTGTCGGCGCCAGGTCGGTCGCCACCACGTTGTGGCCCGCGGCGAGCGCCACCGTGACGACACGGCCGCCCGGGCCCCGGCTATCAGAAAGGTCTTGGTCATTGTTTCTCGCTCCTCCTGTGAACCGGCGGTCGGTCGGCGCGGGCGGCCCGGGGATCCGGTGCTTCGACCGGCCCGCTGCCGCCCCCGCACAGTGCCGTCAGGTGGCGGGGAAGTCCGTGGAACGGCTGACCTCGGCCCACTTGCCGGCCTCGGCCAGACGGCCTTCCTCCGCGCTGATCGCGATCTCCAGGGCGTCGCTGCCGAGCAGCAGCCTGCGCGGGGGCTCCTCGGCGTCCACGGCGCCGATGATCGCGTGGGCCATGCGGTCCGGGTCACCAGGCTCATTACCGGCGTAGTCCGCGAACCGGGCCATCCAGAGGCCCACGGTCTCCTCGTAGTCGGGGGTCACGGGACCGGAAGGCTCCGCTGCACCCGTGGCCCAGCCGGTGCGGATGCCGCCCGGCTCGACGATGGTGACCTTGACACCGAACGGTGCCACCTCGTTCGCCAATGCCTCGGAAAATCCCTCGACGGCGAACTTCGCGGTCTGGTAGGCGCTCAGACCCGGCGTACCACCCACACGTCCGCCGATTGAGGAGATCTGCACGATGTGCCCGGACCGCTGGCGGCGCATGACAGGAAGGACCGCCCGGGTCGTGTTGACCACGCCCTACAGGTTGGTATCGACCTGTGCGCGGAACTCGTCCTCGGGAAAGTCCTCGATCGAGCCGCTGGTGGCGTAGCCGGCGTTGTTGACGACGACGTCAACCGATCCGAACCGCTCCACCGCCGCGGCCACCACTCCCCGGGACTGCGACGCGGAGGTGACGTCCAGCGCTACCGCCTCCAACTGGTCCGGGTGCTCGGCCCGCAGGGAAGCCAGTGCCTCAGGCTTGCGGGAAGTCACCACAACGTTGTCGCCGGCCTCCAGGGCCGCGAGCACCAGGGCCCTGCCCAGACCCTGCGAACCCCCCGTGATCAGCCAGGTTCGTGCCATGACGCGTGCCTCGTTTCGTCATCTGCTTCACCGCCCCGAGCGGGACAGCAACTTCACTGTAGACGAAATCGACCTAACTGCAACATCAATGATGCGGTAATCTCTAGTGGTGCATCTCACGCGTGATGTTAATCAACTAAGTGAAGCTCGCTCGTAGAATGTGGGCATCATGAGAGCTGACGCCGCGCGTAACCTGACTGCCGTCCTCCATGCCGGAGCCCGACTCCTGGCGGAGGACCCGGGCGCCTCCATGGCGGCCATCGCCAGCGCCGCCGGAGTGGACCGGACGACCGTCCACCGCCGCTTCGCAAACCGTGAAGCCCTGCTCAGCGCCGTTTTCCAAGCCAAGCTCGACTCCGCCGAAAGCGTTCTGGACGAAGCCCGCCTGGTCGAGTCCCCCCTGCCGGTTGCACTCCACCGCTACCTGGAGGGAATCATCCCCGTCAGCCGCGAATGGCCGGTCGACATGCGCCTGATGATGCAGAAAGACCCCGCCGCCCGGGTCCGCCGGGAGGAGCAGAGTGCGCGCCTCGACGCCTTCATCCGCCGCGCGCTGGACGAGGGCTACCTGCGAGCGGGCGTAGACGCGGCATGGGCACGGACGGTCCTGGACGAACTCGTCGACACCGTCGCCCATCGGTTCCCCGACCTGGAACCCCCGCAGGCCGCCGATCTTGTCGCCGCCACCTTCCTGAACGGCCTCGGCGCGACCTGACACCACCGCACAGCAGAGCAAGACCTTCGACGGCGCGGCGACTGTGGGGTCACAGGTGGGCACAGGGTTCCGTCCACCATCGCCTTCCCGCCGTAGCTCGATGATCACCTTGCCGAACTGACGCGTGACTCCGCCCGGTGAACGGTGCTGTCCAGGGCGGCTCGGACGCCGTGATCACACCAGCCACACCGAGATGGTCTCGAAGATCGACGGCATGGCGCGATGACCGCCATGTCAGGTCAGGCCTGGGTGTCCCTCACATCGCTGGGCGGCGTTGTTCTCGGCGGCTCGTTGTCCTACCTCGTCCAGCACAGGACTCAACTCCCGGCGGATCGCGCTGAACAGCGACGACGGCAGATCGCCTTGTCGGAGGCTCGGCGCGGGGAGCGGCGGGCACTGCTGGAGCGGTTCATCGAGGTGGGGGCGAGGCCGAACGGTCCGCCTTCAGTCGGCCGTCCGAGTAGGAGGAGACCGACGCCTGGTTCCTCACGACCCGGGACGCTGTGAACAGGCTGTGGGTCGCGGAGCGGCTCATCCGCATCCAGTTCCCCCCTGTCCGTGCACGCCGCGGCACGCGCGTACTTTCTCGACCTCAGCCGGACGGTGTGGGAGGGCTTGCCCGACGGCGAGAGCGTGCGCGACCACTGGGAGGACAATCGGCTGGCGTTTCTGGACGCGACCCGCGCGGTCATGGGGTAGCGCACACCACCGGCCTGACGCCTACTCATTCAGTCGAGGTCGGGCAAATGATCCGCTTCCAGGGCTCGCATGGCGTGCGACGCGTTGAAGGGCAGAATCGTCACCGCGACGTGCGGCAGTTCCTCCAGCGTCATGAACATCTTCTCGCCGGTCCCCCGGTGGAGGAGATTGCCCAGGGCGTTGGCGTACATTCTCCGGGGTACGAGCACCGTCAGGGACGTGTTCGTGTCCTGGGTGGTCCGGATGGCAAGTTCTCTCATCGCTTGACGCAGTCTTACTGGCCTTAACAAAGCCTCTGGACGTGCCGGTGGGTGATCAGGCAAACGGCGAGTCCGAGGAATGCCTCGTGGATGTCGTCGCGTCGTTCCCACCGGATGCGTAGGCGTCGGAAGCCGTGCAGCCAGGAGATCGTCCGCTCGACGACCCAGCGGAAGGTGCCCAGGCCGGTGCCGTGCAGCTGGCCACGTTCGGCGATCACCGGGCGGATCCCGCGCTGCCGCAGGAGCCGGCGGTACTTGTCGTGGTCGTAGCCGCGGTCCGCGAAGAGCATGTCGGGCCGCCTGCGCGGCCGGCCCACTACTCCTGCCACTGCCGGGATCTTGTCCAGCAGCGGAACGAGCCCTGCCCGGGCCGGAGTCGAGCGAGGCTCCACGTCGGGCAGTCTTCAAAACGATGCCGCGCTCCCACGCGAGCCGGCAGTACATGCGGAAGCCGTAGCCCCGGCCCGCGCGCCAGGACATACACGATCCCGGCCAGCACAGCCCGGTCATCGGCCAGCCTGCCGTGCTGCTGACCGAACTGCACGCTCCGTACCCGGGATCGTGAGGGTCACATGGCCGTCATCGAGTCGGAGGTTCGGGAATCACGGAAGCCGAGGTCTCTCCAGTACGAACCCGAGGGCCCACTGGTGTGCTTCAGCTCAGTGAACCGTGCTTTCGGGTGCAACGCGAGGATGCCGCGTCAGCCGAAGAGCTTGCGCCACAACGTCGGCGTCGACCTGCGCCGACGTCCTGCCACCGTATTCGAGGACGTCGTACTCGTCGTCCAGGTTGGCGAGTCCTTCGACCAAGGGCAGTTCGTGCCCGAAGCGCTGGTGGATCCGGAAAACCAGCTCGCGTGGCGTCAGCTCGCCGGCCAGCATTCGGGCGGCAAGTGCTCGTGCGGCGGCCTCCTGTCCGGCAACGCTGCCCGCCGGGTGGAAGGTGAGGCCCAGTTCGTCAAGTGCTGGGGGAAGGAGGTCGGGGACGTCGTAATCCGCCTCAGCGCGTGTGCATGCGGCCAGCATTCGCAGGGCGGGGCTGTCGAGTCCGGCGATGAGCGCATCGCAGGCGCCAGTGACGACGTCGGCCGCAGGAATCTCGCCCATGCTCCACAGGACGGCATGGTCCTGTAGGGCGAGTGCTGCTGCTGAGGTCGATGTCACCCGCCCATAATTCCCTTCCTGGTGTGTCGTGTCGAGCGGGTTTCATGGGAGGTGCTGTTCAGCGGCCGGGGCAGGGCTCGCGCGGAGTCCGTGTAGCGCATCCCGGTCTTCTCCTCGAGAAGTTCCAGCGTCGCGTTCTGCCCGCACGTCGCGGCACTGATCGAGTGACTGCCGACCCGGCCGTCATTGCTGGTGTCCGAGGCGGGGAACATCGGTCTGGCTCAGTGGTGAACCCCGGCGACGTTTGAGCCAAGGCGGGACCCGGACGGTCGTGCGAGCAGCTCAGGTCAGTGGGACGCCGGTCCGCAAAGGTGCGGATGAGCAGGAGGCCGGCGAGGAGTCTCTGTGCCGGGTGCGCAGGACTCGTGGCGGCCGGAACAACTCCGCGGTTCCGGCACCGACCGGCAGTGATTGTGGGCCCCGCCACGTAGACGGGGCCCACAACCCGTTGTCCACCGGACAGAGGTCAACCGCTGACCGTGATGTTCGAGCTTCCGCTGCTCTGATAGCCCTCAGTGGCCATGATCATGTAGTACTTGAACTGACCCATGTTCATGCCCGCGCGCGCCCAGGCGTCGAAGTGGTTGCCGGTGGTGATGGTGCCGGAGCCGCTGGTCACCTTCGACTGCCGGACGCTCCAGTACTGCTGGAAGGTCTTGGTGCCTTCCACGGAGGGGGCGTTGTAGCGGGTCGTCTGGTAGATGTCGTAGGTGCCGCCGTCACTAGAGACGGTCCCCTTGTACGTACCGGTGGGCCGGTAGCTGCCCCAGTTGTCGACGATGTAGTACTCCACCAGCGGGTTCGAGGTCCAGCCGTAGAGGCAGCCGTAGCCGTTGCCCGACGGGTTGAAGTAGCCGTTGTAGCGGACCGTCCTGCGTCCGCCGGTGCTCCAGCCCTTGCCGGCGACGAAGTTGCCGCAGTTGGTCCACTGGGTGCTGTAGCTGCCGCCGCCGTTGAGCGTCATGGAGACGGAGCCGCCGCCGTCGGTCCAGAACGAGTAGTACATGCCGTCGGTGCCGGTCTGGTTGGTGGTGATGGTGGTGGCGGCGTGGGCGTTGCCGGGCAGCAGCAGCCCGGACGCGGTGGCGAGCGCGAGAGTGCCGGCGCCACCGAGGAAGCCTCGTCGGCTCACTCCGTTGAGGGGGGCGGGATTCTGCTTGGTCCGGTCCTGCTGTGTGCCGTCCTGCTGCATGCGTTCTCCCGATGAAGGCGGGTGGGGGGCGAGCGACTTCTGCCGCCCGCTGCCTTGCACGAACCACGGCGGGGCCGCCCGGTCGTCGCGCCGTGACAACCGGTCGCCGTGCCCGGCCACATGACGCGAACGGGCCACGACCGCCCTGTCGTTCTGTGGCCACAGCTTTCGCAAGATGCCATGATCCTGTCAATAGTTTCGGCTGACTTTCGGAAACACGCTTCTCAGGGGTGGAGGTTCTGGCATATATGAACTCCCTGATCAGAACACTTCTTGCCCGAGAGGCTGCGGGAGATGAGATGAGGACCAGAGGCGGTAGTACGCAATCTCGTGTGTGATGCTCGAAACTTTCGAAGTGAAGAGCCGAGTCGGCAACGGAGACGGATGGCGGCGCCGGCGCTGACGCCGTGGGACCGCCGGGCAACAGGCATGGCAAGGCAGGCAGTGCGCTCGGTGGCGTCGATCGGCGGGCAACGGAGTGCAGCAGTGCGGCCGACTTGCCCTGCAGGGTGGGCCCCGCACGTACGACGCTGAAGCTACGGCAGTGATGCCAGCGGGCCGCCGGGAACGGGGCCGATCAGCCCGCTTCGGTCAAAGCCTTGTGCGCGGCAGCGAGGATCTCCTCGGAGAGCGGGAGGCCCTTGGTGGCCCGGGACAGTACCAGCGCACCGAACAGCGTACAGAGGCGGACGATGCCGTCCTGGTCGTCACGGGCCAGGAACTCGGCGAAGTCGGCCACCCCCTCGGCGTAGACGCGATGAGCCTGACGCTCACCCGCCTCGCCCTCGCGCGCGATGTCGGTGGCGAGCGCGGCGACCGGGCAGCCGTCCGCCGGGGCGTCTCGGTGCTCGACGGAGAGGTAGGCATCGATCAGCGCCTGCTGGGCGGCGACGCGCTGCCCGTCGTGCCGCTCGAGCCCGGTGTTGTAGCGCTCGGCGAGTTCGGCGAAGGCGTGGGCGGTGGCCTCGTCGACGAGCGCCTCCTTGGAGGCGAACTGCTTGTAGAAGGCACCGTGGGTCAGACCGGCCGCCTTCATCACGTCGGCGACGCTCACATGGGTGCCCCGCTCCCGGAACAGCCGGGATGCGGTGTCCACCACCCGCCTGCGGTTCTCCTCCGCCTGCGCCTGCGATACGCGGCCCATGACCAGCTCCCGTTTGGATGTCGACTGGCATCTATCGTAGCTCGTCGTTTAGATTAGGCTCATAATCTAAACCAGGTGGGTGGCCGGACGGCCCCTGCCGGACCAGGAGCAGACATGGAACTCAAGAACGCGGTCGCGGTCGTCACCGGCTCCAACCGGGGCTTCGGCCGGCATCTGGCCGCCCAGCTCGTCGATCGCGGCGCCAAGGTGTACGGCGGGGCCCGACGTCCCGAGACCGTCGACGTGCCAGGCGTCATCCCGTTGCGGCTGGACGTCACGGACGAGGCATCGATACGGGAGGCCGTGCGCGTGGCGTCCGACACGACACTGCTGATCAACAACGCGGGCATCTCCACCGGCGCGACGCTGCTCGGAGGCGACATGACTGAGGTGCGCCGGGAGATGGAGACCAACTACTTCGGCCCGCTCGCCACGACCCGGTCCTTCGCCCCCGTCATCGAGGGCAACGGCGGCGGAGCGGTGCTCAACGTCCTTTCCGCCCTGTCCTGGTACCACCCGGCAGGGCTCGGCGCCTACGCCGCGTCCAAGGCCGCCGCCTGGGCTCTGACCGGTGCGACGCGCGACGAACTGGCTCCTCGCGGTATCACCGTCTCGGCGCTGCACGTCGGCTACATGGACACCGACATGGCCGCCGCCGTCCCCGCCGATCAGAAGGTCGCCGCCGCCGAAGTTGCAGCCCAGGCCCTTCGCGGCATCGAGACCGGCCTGTCCGAGATCCTCGCCGACGAGACCAGTCGGCACGTCAAGCTGAGCCTGGCCGGGGCGCCCCAGCCGAACGCAGGCTGACGCCCACCCCCATCACCGGCGCGACGGCCCCTCGGCGTCCGGCCGACCGATACGCAGTGCGTCCGTCCGGCCGGGACCACCCCGGTGCTCGCTCGGCCCCGAGGGGATTGCCGCCTCCCCCGGCCACCTCCAGCAAAACGACGACCGCCCTAGCTGTCGTCCCAGGACCCCTGCCGGTCACGGTCAATCTTCCTCGTCACAGCACTAGTTAGACTCTCGGCACCCGGACGGCTCGAAGGGAAGACACTTCCGTGCACATATACGACAATCCGGTGATCAGTGGTTTCCATCCTGATCCGAGCGTGTGCCGGGTCGGTGACGACTATTACCTGGTGTGTTCCAGCTTCGAGTACTTTCCCGGGCTGCCGCTCTTCCACAGCAAGGACCTCGTGCACTGGGAGCAGATCGGCAACGTCCTCGACCGGCCCGGGCAACTGCCGCTACCTCTGCCCGGTGCCAAGGCGTCCGGAGGTCTCTACGCCCCGACCATCCGTCACCATGACGGCCGCTACTGGGTCATCAACACCAACATCGACGGTGGCGGCAACTTCGTGGTCTCGGCCGAGCGGCCCGAAGGGCCCTGGAGCGACCCCGTGTGGATCGACCTGACCGGGATCGATCCCGACCTGGCATGGGAGGAGGACGGCACCTGCTGGTGTGCCTTCTCCGGTCCCGAAGGGGGCATCAACATGGCCAGGATCGACCCTGTCAAGGGCGAGGTGCTGGAGAAGCCCTTCGCCACATGGTCGGGCAGCGGCCTCAAGTTCCCCGAGGCGCCGCACCTCTACCGCATCGGCGACTGGTGGTACCTGCTGATCGCGGAGGGCGGCACGGAACGCGGTCACAGTGTGTCCATTGCCCGCAGCCGCTCGCCTCGCGGCCCTTGGGAAGGCGCGCCCGCCAACCCCCTGCTGTCCCACAGCGGGACCGCCCGCTCCATCCAGAACACGGGCCACGCCGACCTGGTGGAAGCTCCCGACGGCAGCTGGTGGATGGTGCTGCTCGGTGTCCGTCCCCGGGGCTTCACGCCCGACGTGCACGTGCTCGGCCGCGAGACGTTCCTGACCCCCGTGGCGTGGGACCGGGACGGATGGCCCGTCGTCGCGCCCGTTCCCGTGAGCCACGCCGCCCCGGGTGGGGCCTGGCACCCCCTTCCGGCCCCGCCCGCCCGGGACGACTTCGACGGGTCCTCCCTCGCACCGCACTGGATCTCGCCGTTCGCCCGCCAGGAAGGCTCCTGGTCGCTCGCCGAGCGGCCGGGCTGGCTGCTCCTCAGCGCGACCGGCCCAGCGCTCGATCGCCCCGGGTACACCTTTGTCGGGCGGCGCCAGCAGCACCACGACTGCCGCGTCACCGCCCTGATCGACCCGGGTACAGGACGCGGCGGACTCTGCGTACGTCTCGACGAGGCCCACCACTACGAGGTGGAGGCCGGGGGCGGGGAGGTCCGTGTCGTCGCCCGGATCGGGCCGCTGCGCCAGACCGTGGCCCGCCGACCGGTGCCGGCCGGGCCGCTGCACCTCACCGTGACGGTCCGGACGTCGGACCTCGTTCCCGCGTCGCCCGAACTCACCGACGGCGGGACCACGGGGCCCGACACCATCGTCTTCGGGCTCGGCGATCCCGACGCCACGGATGCCCGGCCGCTCGCCGAACTGGACGGGCGCTACCTGTCCACCGAGGTCGCCTGCGGCTTCACCGGCCGTGTGATCGGCATGTACGCCATCGAGGGCACGGTCGCCTTCGACTGGTTCGAGTACGCCCCGGCAACGTCCGTGTGACGCCCAGCGGCACCGGCCGCGCAGTGGACGGCCGGTTACGTAGCGGCGGCCGGGGAACTGTTCGAAACGCTCCCCGGTCATCAACGTCCGACGCCGGTCGAGATCCTGCGCATCGTCGGCGCTGCCGACCCGCCGCCCCACCGACGGCGGCTGACGACCAGGCCGGGGCGCACGACGGCCTCCGACCTCTCCGACTCGCCTGCGGCACTACCTGTTTGAGATGACCACGAACCTCGCTCTGAAATGGTCAGTCACCGGTGGCGGTGGCGATGTTCCGCCATCGGAGCCGAGTGCGGAGCCGGCCGTCAGGGGCGGGCGTGTACACCGATACCGCCGGAGACCGTGAGGTTGTCACCGGTGATGTAGCCGGCGGCGTCAGAGGCGAGGAAGGCCACGGCTTCGGCGATGTCGGCCGGAGCGCCGACGCGGCCCAGCGGAACGTCCCGCGCCCAGGAGTCGATCATTTCCTTGGAGACGCCCATCTTGCTGTAGGCGGGTGTCTCGATGAGCCCTGGGCTGACGGCGTTGACGCGGATGCGGCGCGGGGCGAGCTCCAGCGCGAGGGACCGCACGAGGGGCAGCAGTGCTCCCTTGGCGGCCGTCATGGCGGCTCCGACGCCTTCTCCGGCACCCACGGTGATCACGACCGAGCCGCCCTGGTTGAGGAGTGGGAGCGCCTTTTGCAGGGTGAAGAAGGTGCCCTTGACGTTGGTGTCGAACAGGGCGTCGAAGGTGTCTTCGTCGGTCGTTTCCATCGGGCCGGGACGAGAGATGCCCGCGTTGAGGAAGAGCAGGTCCAGTGAGCCGAAGTGCCGGCGCGCCTGGTCCATCGCGTCGTCGATGTCCCGCAGGGACCGCGCATCGGCCCGAACGACGACGACGCCTTCGGGGAGCTCTGCGCTCGTGACGTTGTCCATGCCGGTGACCATGACGCGGTAGCCGCGGGAGTGGAGCAGTTCAGCGGTCGCCTTGCCGATGCCGCTGGTTCCGCCGGTGATCAAAGCCGCAGGTGCAGACATGCTGCGTTCCCTTCTTCGTGCTGGAGAAGTACGAGTCGCTCGCTTGAGGGGTCCCGGTCCGAGGAGCCGCGTCACCCCGTGACACAGCGACCTGAGTGTCAGCGTACGCCAACCTGGCAGCGACTGCCAGAGGTCGTGTCGGTGCCAATCCTCCTGCGAGTGCCCATCTGGCAGTGCTGGGATAGGCTGTCGGCATGAAGCGGGAGGAAGCCAAGACGACGACGCGCGCGTCGGCCACGCTGTGGGACCGGACGCGCCAATTGGCCTCCCAGGAGATCCTTGAGACAGCTCTTCGCCTGTTCACCGAGCAGGGCTATGACGAGACGACGATTGCCCAGATCGCCCGAGAGGCCGGCGTCTCCCAGCGCACCCTGTTTCGCTACTTCGGCTCCAAGGAAGACCTGCTCGGCGGCGACCAGGACAGGTTCGGGCGCGTCCTGGCGGGCGCCATCAGTGAACAGCCCGCCGAAACCGGTGTCTGGGATGCCTTGCACGCGGGGATCGCCGCCGTACTGTCCCTGCATGACAACAGCGAGCAGGCACTGCAGCGGTTCCGCCTTCTGCACAACACCGCCTCGCTGCGCGCCGGCTGGCTCGAGAAGCGGCTGCGTCTCCAGGAAGAGCTGCTGCCGCTCGTCGAGGCGCGTATGGACGCCGCTGCCGGCGCGGCCGACGCGAGGGCCCGCGCGGTGATTGCGACAGCGTTCGCGTGCCTCGACGCCGCGTCGATGACATGGGTCGCCAACGACGGCCAGAGCAACATCATGGACTTGTACGACGAGTGCCTGGCCGCAGTACGCGGCTGACGCGAAGCGACCGACCGGCGCCGACCCCTCGACTCCGCTCCCCCCCGCCGGGGCATGACGTGTTCCCAGACGCCTCTACCGCAACCCGAGGACTGCTCAGACGCCCCCTGTCCGCGGCGTCCGCCATTCCTCCCTTGCGTCAGCGGTGCAGCAGGCCGTCGAGGAGGAGGCGGGTGATGGTTCGGGCCTCGTCCAGCCATCCGTCGCTGACGCGCATGGCGCAGATGCCACCAAGGGCGCGTAGCAGCGTGGGGCCGGTGACGTCGTCGCGAACGGTGCCGGCTGCGACGCCGGCGTCGAGCAGCCGGGTGAGCGCGTCGCTCATGCGGGAGCGGGCGTCGTCGAAGACCGGTGAGTCGCTCGCCATGATGCTCTCCAGCGCCACGGACATGCCCTTGCCCACAGCGGCGTGGTCCACGAGCAGCAGCAAGAAGCGACGCAGGGCCTCCGCCGGGGCGTACTGACCCAGCAGGTGGTCGGGCTCTGCGCACAGGTCGTCGACCTCCTTGCGGTACACCTCCTCGATCAGTGCCTCGCGGGTCTCGAAGTGACGGTAGAGCGTTCCGACGGCCACCCCGGCGCTTCGGGCGATGTCCTCCACGTGCGCGTCGGTGTCACCGTCGAGGAACGCCGCGCGGGCCGCGGCCAGCAGTGCCTCGCGGTTGCGCCGCGCGTCGCGGCGCAACGGGCGTGATGCCGTCAAGGAAACCTCCATAAGGTGAGTCCGACTCCGTTTAGGTGTACCTTTCCGGAGTCGGGTTCACTTTACTGAGGAGATCCCCCATGCCGAACAACGACAAGAGTCTGGACGGCCTGCGCGTACTGGTCACCGGTGGCAGCCGGGGGCTGGGCGAGGCGACCGTACGCCGGTTCGCCTCCGCCGGTGCGACCGTGCTGACCGCCTCTCGCACCCCGCCCGCGACAGACAGCCGCGCCGCGTTCCTCGCGGCCGACCTGTCCACGGAGCAGGGCGTGGCCGACCTCGGTCGCCGCGTCGTCGAGCACCTGGGTGGTGTGGACGTACTCGTGAACAACGCCGGTGCGGCGAGTGCGCCGGCGCCCACCCTGAGCCGGTCGGACGCGTCCTGGCAGGCGGACCTGGAGATGAACCTCCTCAGCGCGGTGCGCCTCGACCGGGCCCTGGTGCCGGGAATGGTCGAGCGCGGATCCGGCGTCGTGGTGCACGTCTCCTCGATCGCCAGCCAGTTGCCCCAGCGCACCGAGGCGTCCTACGCCGCCGCGAAGGCCGCGCTGAACACCTACAGCCGGGAACTGGCCACCGAGGTGGGTGAGCACGGCGTGCGCGTGGTGTGCGTCCTTCCCGGCTTCGTCGTCACCGACGGCGCGACCGCCCATCTGCGCCACATGGCCGAGAAGCAGGGCACGACCACCGAGGAGGTCACCCGGCAGATCGTGGATCACCTGAAGGTGCCCCTGGGCCGCCCCGGGGATCCCGAGGACGTCGCCGAGATGATCGCCTTCCTCGCCTCGGACCGTGCGAAGTGGCTCACCGGCGCACAGTTCCGCGTCGACGGCGGCATCCTCCCCACCGTCTGAAGCCCGACCAGCATGAGGAACAGGACCACAACATGCCCATGACCCTCGCCTCCGTGATCATCGACGCCGCCGACATCGAGACGGAGGGCACGTTCTGGCACCGCCTGCTCGGCGGCTCCGTCCACCGCACACCCACGCATCGCTTCATCCAGGCTCCCGGCCTGCCGGTGGTCGTCGTACAGTCGGCCCCCGGACATGTCGCTCCGAGTTGGCCCGACGGCGCCTCTCAGCAGATGCACCTCGACTTCGGCGTCGACGACCTCGCGATCGCCGACCGCACGGCCACCGAGGCGGGCGCCATCCGTCTGCGGCCGGCCGAGGCCGAGAGCGACGACACCGGTAGCCGCATCTACGCCAGCCCGGCCGGGCATCCCTTCTGCCTGCGCGCAGCCTGAGCCCGCACAGCCGCGCAGACTGCAGCGTGGGGCCGTCCTCGCCGAGGGCGTCGTCTCGGGCGGGCGCACGGATCCGTCGTCACGGCGAGCGGCGAGCGGCGAGCGGCGAGCGGCGAGCGGCGAACCAGTGCTAGTACGCGAGTTGTCCGATGCCCCCGTCGACGCGCAGCACGGTCCCCGCGGTGTAGGCGGATTCGTCCGAGGCGAGGTAGACCGCCGCCTTCGCCAGCTCGGTGGCGGTTCCCAGGCGGTGCAGAGGCACGGTCTGCCGGAGTTCCTCGTAGAGGGCTGCCTGGCGCTCGGCGCCGAGGGGTGCGAACGCGTTGGTGATCGTCGGGCCCGGGCTCAGTCCGTTGACGCGGATGCCGCGGTCCTTCAACTCATGGGTAAGCCCACGTGTGTAGGAGAGCAGGCCTGCCTTGGCCGCGCCGTAGACCGTCGCGTTCTCGTGTCCGATGTACGCGGAGACCGAGCCGACGAGGATGACCGAGGACTGCTGCGAGAAGAGCGGCAGGAGGTGTCTGACGAGGAAGAACGGCGACTTGAGATTGGTCGCGACGAGCGTGTCGAACGCCTCCTCGGTCCATGCCTCGATGGGGAGGTGGGTCGTGTCGGCGGCGTTGCTCATCAGGATGTCGAGCTTCGGCCATTCCTCCCGCAGCCGTGCCGCGAGCGTCGCCTGGCCGGGTACGTCGCCGGCGTCGCTGACGATGGTCAGCAGCGGGCCGTCCAGTTGCCGAGCGGCGGCGTCCAGCCTTTCCCGGGAGCGGCCGGTGATGGCGACCGTGGCTCCCTCGGCGAGGAACTCGCGGGCCGTTTCCAGGCCGATGCCGCTCGTCCCCCCTGTGATCAGTGCGTGCTTTCCCGTAAGCCGATCCATGGTTCTGTTCCTCTCAGATTGCGGTGCGGCCACCGTCGGCGGCCACGATCGCCCCGGTCATGTAGCTGGCCCGGCCGCTGGCGAGAAAGGCGATCACCTGGGCCACCTCGGCGGGGTCGGAGGTGCGCTTGAGCGCGGTGGTGAGGCCCATGCCGCCCATGTCGGGTCCCATCGCCGCGATCACCTTCGAGGTGCGCATCGGGCCCGGAGCGACGGCGTTGACCCGCACGTTCGACTCGGCGAATTCAGCCGCCCAGGTGCGGGTCAGTGATTCGAGCGCCGCCTTGGTGGCGCCGTACACCGCCATGCCCGGCATGCCGAGGCCGGCCGCGGTGGAGCTGACGTTGACGATGCTGCCGCCGCCGCCCGCGGCCATCTTCTCCGCGAGCAGGGCGGTGAGCTGGAACGGGGCACGCACATTGACCGCGAAGGCTGCGTCGTAGGTCGTGAGGTCCTGCCCGGCGGTCGGGGCGAACGTCATCATGCTCGCGTTGTTGACCAAGATGTCGACTGCCCCGGCGTCCGCGGCCAGCTGCCGCACGCCCGCCGGGTCGGACAGGTCGGCGGCGACGAAACGCACCGCCCCGGCGGAGCTGCCGCGCACTGCGCGGAGGTCTTCCACCACCTTGGCGCCGCGTCGCGGATCGGTGCCGGTCAGGATCAGGTCCGCTCCGCCCGCGGCCAGCACCCTGGCCGTGACGTGCCCGAGTCCCCCGACCGCGCCGGATCCGGTGACGAGTGCCGTCTTGCCCGCAAACTCCATTGCTCCGCCCTTCGCGCCGATCAGTGAGCGACCGACTTCTGTGCGTCCGTTCAAGAAGTGATGCGACGGAACCTACGACTTCTTGAACGTCCAGTCAAGAAGTCGTAGGATCGAGCACGTGGCACGAACCGGACGCCCCCGCGAGTTCGACAAGGAACGGACGCTGGAGCGCGCACTCGAACTGTTCTGGTCCCGGGGATACGGGGCGACATCGATCCAGGACCTGGTCGACGCGCTGGCCGTCGAGCGCGGCAGTCTCTACGGCGCGTTCGGCGACAAGCGCCGCTTCTACCTGGAAGCCGTCAGGCTCTACTGGCAGGTGTACGAGCGTCATCTGACCGCCGCACTCGACACCAGCCCACTCCTGCCCGCCCTGCGGGAGATCCTGACCCATCCCGTCAGGCTGGACGAACTGGTCTCCGACCTGGGCGCGCCACAGGGCTGCCTGATCGGCAACACGACCGCAGAGCTCGTCCCCCAGGACGGCGAAGCCACGGAGATCGTCACCCGCTCGTACCGCAGGTTCACCGACATCGTCGCCGCAGCGCTCCGCCGCGCACAGGCAGCCGGTGAGGTCACGGACACCGGCTCCCCCGAGGCCCAGGCGCAACTCCTCCTCTACATCGTCCAGGGGCTCTCGCTCGTATCGAGGGCGGGGCTCGACAGGGCTGCGGCCCTGGCGGCGGTCGACGCGGCGGTGGACGGGTTGCGGGCGTGACCGGACGACCGTTCAGGCCGTCGTCACCCGGCGTCCGCCCTGCGCGGGTCCGGGGGCCGGACGGCTCCATTGACCGTCGAATCATCTGCAACTACTTTGGTGACAGTTGATCGGCGGCGAGGAGTCGAAGATGGCGGGGCTCAGCAGCAGGAGCGCGGTCGCGATTCACGCGCTCGCGATGCTGGCGCACCGGCGCGGAGGCTCGTTGACTTCCGCGGAGATCGCGGACAGCCTCGAAAGCAATCCAGTTCTCGTGCGGCGCATCCTCGGCCAGTTGCGAGACGCTCATCTGGTGCGGTCCACGGAGGGGCGGGGTGGCGGCTGGTTCCTTGCCCGCACTCCGCGGGACATCACGCTCTACGACGCGTACGCCGCCGTGGAGGGAGGGCGAATCCTCTCGAGGCACCCCCATCCACCGAGTGGGGCATGTGTGATCGGCCGCAACATCGGCGATCTGCTCGACGTCGAGTTCCGCGGCGCGGAGCGGGCTCTGGAGGAACAGCTCGGCCGCACGACGATCGCCGCCCTCCTGCAGCAGATACTGGCCTGCGACAACGAAGCGCGGGACCACTGAATCAACCGTGACACACACGCCACGTCATGACGCACACCCTAACTGCAACCAATGCAGTTGCAGTTGATTCGAGACGCGTACACGCCAGGAGTGAGAGCGATGCACCACGAAGCCGAAGCGATCGCGAGCGCCGAGGCCGCCGGTCCTGCGACCTACGACCTCGTCATCCGTCGCGCACATGTCTTCGACGGCCGCCAGGCGCTCACCGGTCTGTACGACATCGCCGTCAACGGCACGGAGATCGCCTCCGTATCGGCCGAACCGCTCGGGGGCAGGCAGGAGGTCGATGCGGCCGGAGCATGGGTAATGCCGGGACTGATCGACACTCATGTCCACTTCTACGACGTGCGCGCGGTCTCGGATCCTGACTCGATGCGGGCCTTCGAGGAGAACGAACTCCCGGGGCGCCTCGGGCTGTTCCTCGACCACGGGGTCACCACCATCAAGTCGGTGGGCGATCCGACGGGCGGGATCCTGGCCACGCGGGCCGGAATCGCCGAAGGCACGCTGCGTGGCCCGCGACTGCTGGCAACCGGTTGCGGCATCACCGGGCGCGACGGGCACCCCGCCGCCACTGTCTTCAGCGACAACCCCTGGGCGCGCGAACGCTTCACGGGAGAGGTCGACAGCGTGCAGGAGATCCGCGACCTGGTGCACCACCTCGCCGACCGCAAGGTGGACGCCATCAAACTCCTGTCAGAGGGCGCGTGCGCGCACTGCGGCGAGTCGGCATACCTCTGGCAGAATCCCGCCTTTCCGGATGGTGTCGAGCTGGAACGACTCCCCCTCGAACTCCTCCGGGCAGGTATCGAGACCGGGCACGAGCGGGGCCTTCGGGTCACCGTCCACACCACTCAGCAAGCCGCGGCACGCGAGGCGATCGAGGCCGGGGCGGACGGCCTGGAGCACGGTGTCACCGTCGAGCCCCTCACCGACCGCTCGCTCATCGACCTCATGCTCGAACGCGGCATCACCTACACACCCACACTCTGGATCGACGATGCCCACCCGGACGCGCGTGGCAACCTCAAGAAGGTCTCCCAGGCCGGCGTGCACATCGCGCTGGGCAGTGACACCTTCAGCGGCCGGGGCCTGTTCGGAGCCAACACCCTGGAAGAGGCCGAGCTCATGGTGGCGGCCGGGATGACACCCACCCAGGTACTGGCCGCAGGCACCAGCGGGGCGTCGCGGCAGTGCGCCCGCCCCGACCTCGGCGCGGTGGCCGAAGGCAAGCGCGCCGACCTGCTTGTACTGAACGCCGATCCCACCACGGACATCGGGAACCTGCGCGATCTCAGCATCGTGATCCTCAACGGCGAACTCGCCGTCGACAAGCGTTAGGCGGTTTCGCTCGGATCAGCCGATCGCCGGTGAGGGATCACCGTGCGCCGACCGTGGTGCTTCGAAGGCCGATCAGTCTGTCTGGCGGGCGGCATTGAGCAGTTCTGCGGCACGTTCCATGCACCGTACGCGAGCCGGGGAGAAGTCGTACGGCATCTTGCCGATGGCTTGGAGCGCGCTCATCACCGGTTCACCGTCCTCCGGGTCCGTTGTCTGATCGGGCTGGTGGACCGCCAGTTCATCCAGGGTGTCGTCAAGTCCGGCCTCCTCTATGGCGGATTCCACAGCGAGTTCGTGGGCGCACCACTGCTCGGCGATTTCTTCCACAAGGGGATCGTCGGGGTCGACGCTGTCGTCGAGGGCGGTCTCGGCCTCGGTCAGGCGATCGTCCTCGGCCCGCAGTTCGGGGTGGGTGGCCAGGACGATGAACCGGTCAGCCTGAAGGGCCGCGCCGAGTGGTCCGAAGATGCGCTCAGTGACCAGGAGGGTGTCCAGATCCGATCGCCGCAGGGCGCCGGGGGGCAGATGGCGTACGCGGCCGGTGACGAGGGGGGAGAGCAGGCCGACAGGGTCGCCGGCCTCGCGCCAGTTGCGCACCGCGGCCCGTTGGCGTTCGATGACGGCTGCCTGGGCGGCCAGGGATTCCTCCAGACGGGCGAGGGACTGCTCGATGTCGGTGCCGGGCTCGAAGGTGGTGCGGATGTCCTCCAGGGCGATTCCGACGTCTGCCATTTTGCGGATCCACAGCAGGCGGATCATATCGTCGTAGCCGTAGCGACGGCGGTCGTCGGCGCCCCGCTCCGGCTCGGGAAGCAGTCCGATGGCGTGGTAGTGGCGGATGGCCCGGGGGGTCGTCCCGGCGAACGCGGCGGCATCGCCGATCTTGACCCGGCGGGGAATCACAGGAAGATGCATGAGGACCTCTCGACGTCTCACTCACAGGCCACTGGACCACATGCCGTTACGACATGTGCAACCTGCCTTCGCCGACGCCACTGCGACGGACTGCAGGTGCGTGTCACCAGGCTCGGCGAAGGAATCGGTCACAGCACTGACACTCCATTGCCCGGTCTGCCCCGTGGCTTTCAGTAACGGCATTCCTTGACGAGGCAGTTCGCGAGGTGGAGCAGGTCCGCCAGGCGCAGCACCCGCCCGCCGAAGCCGGGGAGCGGGACGTGCAGCGGCTCCGTCCAGCGGGCCGGGATTGCATCCAGACCGTAGTACGCCCCCGCCATGGCTCCGGTCACGGCGGCAACGGTGTCGGTGTCGCCGCCGAGATCGATCGCCGCGCATAGCGCGTCCTCGAAGCTGGTCGTGGTGCGCAGGGCCCAGACTGCGGAGCCCAGGCAGGGCCAAACGGCTCCGTTGAACTCGGTTGCCTGATCGGGGTGCCAGTCCGGCGAGAGAACGGTGGCGTAGCGGCCGCGGTGGTCGGGATGGACCAACGCCAGGATGTCGTCGAGCGTGGTGAGGGGGTCGGTGTGCCCGTCGAGCAGGAGGCGGACGAGTTCGTGGAAGATCGCGGTGCCTTCCCAGGCCGCCCGGTCACCGTGCGTCAGGGCGGCGATGCGCCGGGCAGCGTCCATGGTGGCTTGTCGGCCGGCGGCCGCGAAGTAGACCGCGGAGGTCGTTGCGCGCATCAGCGAGCCGTTTCCCGCCGCTCGTCGGTTGACCTGGAAGTGGATTGCGGCGGCGAGGTCCCACGGCATGCCGTTGGTCAGGACGTCCTCGGTCTGCAAACCGATGTCCTTCGGTTCCGATGCAGCCCAGCGCTGGAAGCGGGCGAAGATGTCCGGCAGGTCCAACCCCTTCTGTTCCAGAAGCGACTCCGCGACCAGGACGGCCATCTGCGTGTCGTCGGTCGCCTCGCCACGGTCCCAGCCACCGCCCCCGCACATCTCGCCACCACCGCCGGGCGTGGGAAACCGCGCGGAGAACGCTCCCTGAGGGCCGAACTCGAACGGGCCGCCCAAAGCGTCACCCACCGCCGAGCCGACGACCGCGCCGGCAGCCCGCTGAATGCACTCCATCCGCGCAGGCTATCCGCACCGGTGGCTTCCCTGCCGTCGCGCCGGAACTCGGCACGGTGCGGTCGCCGCAATGGATGGGGCGCGGCGCTCACCGCTCCCGGGGCGGGTCGGCGCGCAGGCCGTCGATGATCACGGTGAGCATCCGCAGGCGGCGTTCGCGCCGCGCCGGTCCGTTCTCGGCCCGCCAGAGACAGGTTCCGAGCAGCAGGACGTCCTCCGCCTCGGCGTCCGACCGGACCTGCCGCGCTTCCTTCCCGGCCTCGAGCAGCAGGTCCAACGCGGCGACAGCGGGCGGACCGTCCCGTCCTCCCCCAGCGCGTGCGGCCGCCTCGACAGCCACGGCCGCCCCGTGCCCGCTGCGGCCGTGACCGATGAGGTGCTCGAACCACAGGCGCAGCGCCTCCAGCGGCTCGTACGTGGCCAGCAGCACCACGGCCTTGTCGGTGAGCGCGTTCAACTCCTCCTGGTGGACGGCGACCAACAATGCCTCCCGGCCGGGGAAGTGGCGGTACATGGTCCCCTGACCGACACCGGCCGCCCTCGCGACGGATTGAAGGGGCGCCGAGGGGTCGCCGGCGAGAACCGCGCGTGCGGCCGTCAGGATGCGCGCGCGGTTCTCCCGGGCGTCCGACCGCGGCGCCCGTCCAGTGGATTGCGTCATCCGGTGTCTCCCGTTCCGTGCCCTGGAGCAGCCACGGCCATCCTCATATACTTGCTAGTCGGATGACAAGTATCTTGTTAGGCTCGACGTCATGACCACCACTCGCCGCACTCAGGCACAGCGCCGTGCGAAGGCCGAGGCCGCGCTGCTCAGGGCCGCCGCCGAACTGATGGACGAGCAGGGTGTGCGCTCCCTGACCCTGGCGCGCGTGGGCGAACGGGCCGGTTACAGCCGGGGGCTCGTCACCCATCACTTCGGGTCCAAGCAGGCCCTCGTCGAACGCCTGGCGCACACCGCACAGGCGGGGTTCGTCCCCGGCCTGGAGGGCCTGCCGCCCGGACTCGACCGACTGCTGCGCCTCATCGACGGTTACGTCGGACAACTCGGCCGCATGAACGTGCTGAACCGCGTCTTCCTGCTGCTGTGGGCCGAAGCCGCCACGTCGCCCGACCTGGCACCCGTCTTCCGCGAGCGGAGTGAGGCATTCCGTGCGGATCTGCGCGAGGACCTGACCGCGGGGATCGCCGAGGGCACGATCCGCCCCGACGTGGCCCCCGACGAAACGGCGACCGCCCTCTTCGCGCAACTACGCGGGATCGGTATGCAACAGCTGGTCGATCCCGCCCACATCGATACCCATCGGCTGCGCGCACACGTGACGGAGCACTGGCGCAGGGCACTGATCCCCTGAAGCGGCGTTGCGAAGATTCAGGTTCCCCGCGATGCCCGGCTGGGTCGGCCGCCGAGACGGCCGGCGTGCGGGTCGTTCCCTTCCTGGTCGAACGGGGCGAGGGCGGGTCAGAGCCGTGTGGCTGTACGGACCAGCCCGGCAAGGGCGAGGGAGCGGCTGTGGGCGGGCCAGGCGATGTGAGTGACGACGGGTGGTGCGTCGGTCAGCGGGACTGCGGTGTGCTCGGTCCACAGCCAGGCGCGGGCCGAGTCGGGGAAGACGGCCACGGTGCGTCCGAGGGCGATCAGCTGGGCAAGCTGCGTCTGGTCGTGGATCTCGGGGCCCGGGCCGGGCGGGTACGCGCCGTGGCGGGACCAGCGGGCAAGGGGGAGATCGGGGATGTCGCTGACGTCGGCCAGGGACAGGGTCCTCCGCGCGGCGAGGGGGTGCCCCGCGGGCAGGACAGCGATCTGCCCCTCGGTCATCAGTTCCTCGCTGTCGAACCCGGCAAGGGAGTTGAACGGCGCGTGCATGAGCGCCACATCAGCACGGCCGTCGCGCAGCATCCCCTCCTGCTCGCACGTTCCGCTCGGCAGCACCTCGACGTCGGCGGCGTCGGGCTCGGCTGCGTAGGCGTCGAGGAGCTTGTGCAGCAGTTCGTGGGACGCGCCGGCCTTCACCGCCAGCACCAGGCGGTTGCGGGGGCCGCCCGGACTGTCGGCGCCACCGGCGCGACGGGTTCGGCGAGCGGCGGCAGTGGTCGCGTCGAGGGCCGCGCGCCCCTCGTTCAGCAGCATCTCTCCGGCGCCGGTCAGGGAGACACCGCGACGGTTGCGGGTGAGAAGACGTACGCCGAGGCGTCGCTCGAGCTGCTGGATCGACCGGGACAGCGGTGGCTGGGCCATACCGAGGCGCTCGGCGGCACGCCCGAAATGCAGTTCCTCCGCGACAGCCACGAAGTACCTCAGCTCACGGGTCTCCAAGGTGTCCATGGCCACAGCGTATCTCGGTGATACCCACTGGGTATGACAGGACACTGCATCGGTATTGGATGGGCGGCTCGTCCGCGGGCGAGCATCGACGGCATGAGCGAAACCACGAACACACCCTCCGCGTCACTGCCGGGCGGCACCTGGCTCCTGGGCGATGTGACCGTCACGCGCTTCGGCTACGGCGCCATGCAGCTCGCCGGCCCCGGGGTCATGGGCGCGCCCGCCGACCGCAGCGGCGCGCTGGCCGTGCTGCGCGAGGCCGCCGCCCTCGGGATCACCCACATCGACACCGCCGGCGCATACGGGCCGCGTGTCACCAACCAGTTGATCCGTGCGGCGCTGCACCCCTATCCCGCGTCCCTGCGCATCGTGACCAAGGTGGGTGCGGTCCGCGACCAACAGGGCGGCTGGATCCCTGCCCGGCAGCCGGCGGATCTGCGCCGTGCCGTCCACGAGAACCTCGAAGACCTCGGCCTCGATTCGCTCGAGGTGGTCAACCTCCGGCTCGGCGACGCTCAGGGGCCCCGGCCCGGCTCGCTCGCCGAGCCCTTCGAGGCCCTCGTCGAACTCCAGCGGCAGGGCCGGATCCGGCACCTCGGAGTGAGTAACGCGACCGCGGAGCAGGTCGCCGAGGCGCGGGCGATCGCACCCATCGTGTGCGTGCAGAACATGTACAACCTCGCCAACCGTCAGGACGACGAGCTGATCGACGAACTCGCCGAGACGGGCATCGCCTACGTGCCCTTCTTCCCGCTCGGCGGCTTCACCCCGCTGCAGTCCACGGCGCTCTCCGCCGTGGCCACCCGGTTGGACGCGACGCCGTTCGCGGTCGCCCTGGCCTGGTTGCTGCGGCGCTCGCCGAACATCCTGCTCATTCCCGGCACCTCGTCGGTGGCGCACCTGCGCGAGAACGTCGTCGGCGCGGGACTCCAGCTCTCCGGCGAGGACCTCGCCGAGTTGGACAAGATCGGCCGCTAGCGGCGGCAAGGGGCCGACGGGGGTCCGGCAGGACCGAGCCCCCTCCCGGCACGGCTCAGTCCTGCCGGGCGCGTTCGCGGGGCTGCTCCTCACGGGTGCCGTTGAGGTCGGAGGCCGTCCAGGAAGATGTCCAGGAGGCGGTCGGCCGTGACGGTCGGGCCGGACTGGTGCGCGACGGTGAAGATCCCGATCAGGCCGGCTGCGGTCTCTTCGGCGGTGACGTCGGGTCGGAGGTCTCCGGCTGCTCGGCCCGCGTCGAGGATCGTCGATATGGCGTTCAGGAGCTCGTCCCTGGTCCGGGCGTGGCCGACCGCGCCGGACTCGATCAGGGCCGGGAGGGTGTCGAGCATGCCGTTCTTCGTCGCGATCCAGTTGCCGAAGAGGTCCATCCAGCGTCGCATCGCAACGGCCGGTGCCTCGTCGGCGAGCAGGTCCTGGGCACCTTTGGTGAGGCGGACGACTTGGTCGCGGTAGACGGCCTCCACGAGGGACTCACGCGTCGGGAAATGGCGGTAGAGCGTCCCGATACCCACACCGGCCTCGCGGGCGATGGCGCGCAGGGACGTCTCGGCCCCGGGTGAGGCGAGCACGCGTGTCGCGACCTCGAGCAGCTGATCGCGGTTGCGGGCGGCATCGGCCCGTGTCGCCCGCGGCTTCGGACTCGTCAAACGGATCACGCTCCGGTTATGCTGGATTCCATAACCGGAGCATAGTCCGTTTCGGGCGGCTCCACGAACACGAGGAGTGGGCAGGACATGCACCAACACGGAGACTCACTGCGAGACGAAGCGAGCAGGGCCGTTCTGCTCGACACGTTCGGTGGCCCGGAGGTCCTCGCGCTCAGGGACGTGCCCCTCCCCCGGGCGGGCGACGGGCAGATCCGTGTCCGTGTGTCAGCAGCCGGGCTCAACCCGATGGACTGGTTCATGACCGCCGACGCCGAGACCGCGGCACGGTTCGGTCTGAGCCTGCCCTGCGGGTTCGGGACCGACTACGCCGGAGCCGTGGACGAGGTCGGCTCCGGCGTGAGCGGCTACGCGGTCGGTGACCGCGTGTTCGGAGCGGCCCTGTCCAGGGCGGTCGCCGACCACGTCGTCATCGACGCGGACGGGAACATCGCCAGCGGCGTCGCCCATCACACCCCGGACGGTGTCGACGACCGCACCGCCGCCACGCTTGCGATCGCGGGCAGCACCGCGTCCGCCGCTCTCGACGTCCTCGGCCTCGGTCCCGGCGACACGGTGCTGGTCGGCGGCGCGGGCGGTGGGGTCGGCGTGTTCGCGGTCCAGCTCGCGCGGATCGCGGGCGCGCGCGTCATCGGGACCGGCTCGCCGTCGTCGGCGGAGTACCTGCGAAGCCTCGGGGCCGAACCGGTCGCGTACGGCGAGGGCCTGGCCGACCGAGTCCGTGACCTCGGCCTGGGCACGGTCACCGCAGCCCTGGACCTGCACGGCACGGAAACGGTGCACGTCGCGCGCGAGCTGGGGGTCCCGGACGACCGCATCTGCACCATCGCGGGCCAGGTCGACGGCGTTCCTGCCGCCAACGGCGCCAATGCCGCTCCCGACGCCCTTGAGAACATCGCGCGCCTCGTCGCGGCGGGACGCCTGCGGGTACCCCTGGAAGCGACCTACCCCGTCGAGGACATCCGCGTGGCAGTCGAGACCCAGGCGGCCCGACACGTCCGCGGCAAGGTCGTCATCGACCTCGCCCCTTGACCCCGGCACCTGCGGCGCGTGCCGGAGGCAGACGGCGTCGGTCACTGCCGCTGATGCGGGTGAGCCGTGACGGCCGGTCATCCGGCCAGGTGCTTCCCGAAGAACTCGGTGAGCCTGGTGACGGCGGGCGTGACGTGTTCGTCCCTGTCGTACAGGTCGATGTGAGTGGCACCGTCGATGACGCACAGTTCCTTGGGCTCGGCCGCCCGCTCGATCGCTTCCCGGCTGAAGTAGGCGGTCTCCGCCTCCGAACCCGCGATCATCAGCAGGGGCCGCGGCGCGATGAGCCGGATCATCGCGTACGAGTCGTACTGGGCGAGTTGGTCGACACTGCGCAGCACCCATCCCTGGACCGCTCGGGGATGGTAGCCACGCGGGGTGCAGTAGAACTCGAACGTCTCCCGGAACTGCCGGCCGGAAGTCTGCAACAGGTCCTGGGCGTCGTCGGGGATCCACGCCACCATCTCGGGAGCCGCGCCGCGAGCCTCGGCGGTACGCGCCGCCGCGGACCGGTCGAGCAGGGCCGTCAGGACCGCCGGGTCCTGTGTACGGCCCAGACCCTCACGGATCACGGAGCCCATGTCCGCGGCGCTGACCGTGGCGACGGCCTTGATGCGATGGTCGGTCTGCGCGGCGTAGGGCACGTACCCGCCGGACGCGCAGATGCCCAGGGCGCCGATCCGGTCCGGGTCGATGTCGTCACGGGTGGTCAGGTGGGTCACGGCGGACTTGATGTCCTCGGCCCGCTGGAAGGGGTTCTCCAGCCCTCGCGGCACGCCCTCGCTCTCGCCCTGGTAGGCGGCGTCGAAGACGAGCGCGGCGAACCCCTCCCGGGCCAGACGCTCCGCGTAGACACTCGGACTCTGCTCCTTCACGCCCCCTCCCGGATGGGAGATGACAACGGCGGGCAGCCTGTCGTCGATGCGGTCGTCGGGGGTGAAGAGAATCCCGGCGAGGGCAAGGCCGTTGCTGGGGAAGGCCACGTTGGTCTTCACGGTGTGCGTCTCCTGGTACGGGCGGGAAAGGGCGGTGTCCGCGAACGGGGCGGATTCCTCCCGGCCGCTCTCGGCGCCACCGACACTCGCACGCGGCACGGGGGCGGGTAAGGGGCTCCTTCCGGCCCCGGACAGAGCTGTCCTGGGACACGGCAGGCCCACTGTCCCAGGAGCGGCGGGCTGTCACACTTGCGCCCATGAGCAGTAGCAACGGCCACGTCAGCGAACTGGGCGCCTTTCTCAAGGCACGGCGCACGGAGCTGAGCCCGGCCGAAGTGGGGCTGCCTGAAGCGAGCGGGAGGCGCAGGGTCAAAGGTCTGCGCCGCGAAGAGGTGGCGTCGCTGGCGTCGATCAGCCCCGACTACTACACGCGCCTGGAACAGGGCCGCCGCCAAGCCTCCGAGCCGGTACTGAACGCCCTCGCGCGCGTCCTGCGTCTCGACGACGGTGAGCGTGCCTACCTCTTCGAGTTGTCCGGCCGGGACGCCGCCCGGCCGCGTCGACGCACCTCGCAGAAGGTCCAGCCGCAACTGCGGCGCCTCCTGGACGACCTCTCCACCACGCCGGCCGTCGTCCTTGGCCGGCGCACGGACATCCTCGACTGGAACGCCATGGCGGCCGCCCTGTTCACCGACTTCGCGCGGATTCCGGAGAAGGACCGCAACTTCGTACGGCTGGTCTTCCGTGAGCCGGGGATCAGAGCGCTGTACGCGGACTGGGAGTGGGCGGCACGGATGACCCTGGCGCAGCTGCGCATGGAGGCCGTCCGCGATCCGAAGGACCCGCGGCTCGCCGAACTGGTGGGCGAACTGTCGCTCCAGGACCCCGACTTCCGGCGGTGGTGGGGCACCCACCGGGTCGCCGCCCAGAGATCGGGCACGAAAGTGCTCAACCATCCGGCCGTCGGCCCGCTCACCCTCGACTGGTCCTTCCTCACCTCCACCGACGATCCCGAGCAGCAGCTCATCACCTTGACCGCCGAGCCCGGCACGGCCAGTCACGACCGCCTGCGCGCCCTCGCGTCACGGACCGCGACAACCGCCCACCGCACGGGTGCGATCCCGTAGCGGCTGTGACCGGTCCGCTCGGTCTCTGACGCGCCCTCAACTACCGAGTCCGGGTCACGATGGCGACACTTCTCGCCGGGGGCATTCGCGTGAACGCAGGCCACACGCCGTGTGACGCTTGTCACGGACCTGATCCGCAACGGCGCGCCCGCCCGTTCGGTCCTCGACAGTGCGTTCCGTTTGCCGGAGCCACCGTCGTCCCTGCGCTCTCGTCGGCCGGAGTGCGGCGAAAGCGTGATTCGCCGTCACGGTCCGAGCGCGAGGCCGGTTCACCGTCGTCTCACCGCTCTGGATTGCCTGCATGGATCTTCGAATCAGCATCGTCGTCCCGGTCCACGACATCGAGGCCCTGTTGCCCGAGTGCCTGGACTCCCTGCTCACGCAGAGCGGCGCGGAACTCGAGATAATAACCGTCGACGACGCCTCACCCGACGGGTGCGCCGCGATCCTGGACGCCTACGCGGAGCGGGACGAGCGCCTGCGGGTGGTGCACCTGGCGGGGAACAGGGGCCTTGGAGGCGCACGGAAGGCCGGCCTGGAGCGGGCGACCGGCGACTACGTGTGGTTCGTGGACGGTGACGACCGGCTGATGGACGGTGCGGTCGAGGCGGTCGCGCAGCGGCTCGCGCAGGTACGGCCCGATGTCCTGGTGACGGACTTCGTGCGCGGATATCCCGACGGCCGGGTGGAGCCGAACACCTGGCGGCGTCAGATCGCGGATCCGCCGCCGCCGGAGCTGTTCACTCTGGCCGAGAAACCCCAACTGCTCAACATGATCATGTCGGTGTGGAACAAGGTGGTCCGGCGGGAGTACCTACTCACCCTCGGCGTCGAATTCGGCGACGGCTATTACGAGGACATTTCCGTCACCTACCCGTTGCTGCTGGCGGCCGAACGGATCAGCTACCTCGACCGACCCTGCTACTACTACCGCCGCGAACGCGAAGGCGCCATCACCCACAGCAGCTCGCCCAAGCACCTCGACGCCTTCGGTCAGTACGACCGGATATTCGACTTCATCGACGCGCGCGAAGGCGGCACTTCCCCCGGGCTGCGCCGCCGGGTCTTCGACCGCACCGTCCTGCACGGCGTCACGGTCTACCGGACCCCCGGTCTGGTCCCCGGCGGTCTGCGCAGAGAGTTCTTCGACCGTCTGACCGGCCACTTCCGCGATCACCGACCGGACGGCTACTCCTTCCCCGGCGGTGTGCGCGGCCTGCAGTACCGCTGCGTGGCACGCGGCGCCCGCGGGGCCTTCCACCGCATGGACGACGCCAACCGGCTGCGTACCCTGTCCCGCGGCGTGCCGGCGCGGGGCAGGAGGGCCGTTCGCGGCCTGCTGGGGATCGCACGACGCGGTGTCTACCAGGCGTTCCTCCGCCTGCCGATGAACGAGAACCTCGCCGTCTACGCCGCCTACTGGTATCGCGGATACGCCTGCAGTCCCGCGGCCGTCTACGAGAAGGCGAGGGAACTGGCCCCGTCCGTGCGGGGCGTGTGGGTCGTGGCCGACAAGGCTGCCGGAGCTGCGCTGCCCGAGGGCGTGGACTGGGTCGTCGCGAACACCCTGCCCTACCTCAGGGTGATGGCAACCGCCAAGTACCTGGTGAACAACGTCAATTTCCCGCACACCATGACCAAGCGGCCGGGCTCGGTCCACGTGCAGACACAGCACGGTACGCCCCTCAAGCACATGGGCCTCGACCTGAAGGGCAGGCCCAGCGCCGGCGACATGGACTTCGAGCGGCTCCTGGAGCACGTGGGCCGCTGGGACTATCTCGTCACCCCGAACCCGCACACCACGACCGCGTTCACCGGCGCCTACCCGGGGCGTTACGAGGTGCTGGAGACGGGCTACCCGCGCAATGACCGCCTGGCCGCGGCCAGCGCGCAGGACCGCGAGACCGCTCGCGCGGCGCTGGGCGTGCACGAGGGCAGCAGGGTACTCCTGTGGGCGCCGACGCACCGGGACGGCGTGACACCGTCCCGGCGTACGGAGGAGCTGACCGCGCTCGCCCGCGAACTGGGCGACGCCTACACACTGTTGGTACGCCACCACTACTTGGAGGCGGGCGCGGGGATCCCGCCGGTGGACCAGGGTGCGCGCATCCTGGACGTGTCGGGGCACCCGTCGGTCGAGGAGCTGTGCCTGGCCGCCGACCTGCTCGTGACCGACTACTCGTCGCTGATGTTCGACTTCGCGGTGCTGGACGACCGCCCCATCGCGTTGTACGTCCCGGACTGGGAGCGGTACCGCAGGGAGCGTGGCGTCTACTTCGACCTGCTCGCCGCTCCACCCGGCGTGGTCACCACGACCGTGCCCGAACTCGCGCACGCGATCAGCAGCGGCAGGACCGGGGAGGCCGAGGCGACCCGTCTGCGCCAGGCGTTCCGGGAGCGGTTCTGTCCGCACGACGACGGGCGGGCGTCCGAACGCGTCGTGCGCCGCGTGTTTCCGGTGGCCTGACGCGGCGCGGGTCGGGCGGCCCCGAGGTCCTGCCTCGCAAGGAAGTGCCGGTACCCGAGGTGGGCCGGGGCAGGTGCTCGCGCGCACACGCCGTGGGCATCGACTCCGCCTCCCTGTGCCGTGCCTCAGGGATGGGAACGGACATCGCGGGACGGTCCCTGCGTGGTGTCCGTCGTCCGCTCGTGCCGATCCGGCGGCTCGGGCCAGGGGGAGCTGACGAGGACGAACGTGCAGACGAGGCCGCCCAGTACGGCCACCGCTCCCGCCACGGACCGGGTGAGCAGCCGCAGGCGACGATCGCTCTCGGCCCGCACCGAGCCCGCCGTGGGCACCGTCGCGGCGGAGCCCTCGGCCACGAGGGTGCGGATCCGCAGGGGCAGAGCGTCATGGTCGTCGGAGTCCGGGAAGCACTCTGCGAGGACCGCGCGGGCGCCCAGCAGTCTGCTCTCCGTGGCGGCGCACGAGGCTTCCAGCTCGGCCGCCGCCTGGGCAATGGTCAGTCCCAGACCGTCGCAGAGCAGCACAGCGCGCCGATGACGGGCGCTCAGCTGCAGGAGGGCCCGGTGCATCGGGGAGGTCGGTGCGGGCTCTTCCCGTTCCACGAGTTCCCGGAACCGGTGCCACGGGGACAGGGCGTACTCGTAGGCGTGGAAGCGTACCCAGCCCACCGGGTCCGAGTCGACCGCGACTTCCGGCCAGTACTCCCAGGCGTGGGAGAACGCGTACTCGACCGCCTGGAAGGCACGTCCCCGTCGGCCGGTCAGCAGATGCGTCTGATGGAGCAGACCTGGAGCCGCGTGCACGTACAGCGCGTCGAAGGCGGACTCGGCCGTCGAGCCGTGGTGAAACGATTCCTTCGGTCGCGGAAGGGCGTACGCGGCAACGAGAGGGTCGGCCTGTCGATTTCTCGACAGGTCGACCGGGCGAAACGAAGAGGGCATGGGGAGATGTTGCCTCACAAGCGACGAATTTCCATAATTGCCCCTTTTTACCCTCACTAGGGCAGGCCATCTCCACGGCCGCGGTACAGGAACGCGGCCGTGGTGTGAGTGGCCCGGTGCTCAGCGGAGGGCGCCTCCGCGCGGCGCAGCGCCCCGGGGCTGTCCCTGCCTGGTGCGCGGACGGGACGCCGACGGCTTCCGTCCGCTTTCTCCTCTCGCGGTGCCCGCGCCGTCTCCCTCCGCCGAGCCCGGGGACCCGGCTCGCGCCTGACGGTGCCGGGACACCGTCCGCCGGGGTGGCCGGCTCAGGGTGATCTGACGGACGACCTGCTGAAAGGAGATCAGCGAGGCCAGGCCGGGCAGGACGGCCGCCGCCGAATCGCTGAGCGTCCTCGGTGCCTGCCAGGCACACAGGAACATCGCGATCGCCGAGAACAGCAGGACGACGGTCCACGAGTGCACGGCGCGACGCCGGTGCAGCGCCGCCCGCAACACGGACAGCGAAGCCACCAGCCAGGGGCCGTAGACCAACAGTGGCCACCACGTCACCACGCCGTGGGAGGCCGGTGAGGTCGCCGACAGCCGCAGCGGCTCGTAGGCGGCGAACCCCCCGAGCAGGCCCACGGCCAAGGCGATGACCGCCGCCAGCGCCGCGAGCACCACACTCGCGGTGCGTACGGCGCCGAGCGCCTGCCGACGGCGCGCCCTGCGTCCCGGACGGCGTCGCCGTCTGAGCCCTGGCAGCTCCGTCGTGCTCTCCTGCGGGTCGGCCCGTCCGGTCCCGGGCACCCCGGCCCTTCCCGAAGCGCCGTCTTCACGGGAGGTGTCGGCGTACTGCTCCGGTGCGTCCTGGAGCATGAAGGCCAGCTCCTCGGCAGGGTCCCAGTCGGTGCCCGGCGGCACCAGGGGCTCGGCGAAGTCACCGGGCGTGCGCGGCCCGGTGGACATGTCCGGGGGATGGCCGAACTCGTCGGCGTGCGCCCGGTGCCTGCCGCCGCCGGCAGGCGGTTGCCACTCCTCCCCGCCAAAGGCGTGCCAACTGTCGTACGTGTGGTGTGCGCCTTGTTCGCGATACATGAGGTGCTTGGTTACCGCGCCGCTCCCCCATCGGGGCGGCCGGGTGGTGACCCGTGTCCGCGTTCCTCCCCGTTCTCGGCATCCCGCTTTCCCCACAGCCGGAGAATCGCTTCCCCCGTCGTCTCACTCATGCCTGGAGTAACGCTTCTGCAGTGCACGGGATGTGTGGCAATCGGGTGAACGGAGTGCTCTGCCTTGTGCGGTTCCGCGTCAGTCGACGTTGACCCGAATCCTGCCGCCGGTGGGCGGGGCCTCGGCCACCTGCGCGCTCGGCTCGCGGCCTGGAGTCTGCTACTGGCAGGAGCAGGCTGGGCGGGACGCGATTGCCCATACTCGAGCGCATGGACGAGACAACACACCACAAGTCCCTGCTGGGTGAGTTCCTGTCCACACGCCGGGCCCAGTTGAAGCCGGCGGACGTGGATCTGCCGGACTACGGCGACCGACGCCGGGTGCCGGGGCTGCGGCGCGAGGAGTTGGCCCAGCTGGCCGGCGTCAGCGTGGCCTACTACATCCGGCTGGAGCAGGGGCTGTCGTTCAACGCCTCGCCCCAGGTCCTGGCCGCGCTGGCCACCGCTCTGCGGCTGGACGACGCGGAGCGGCGCCATCTTCACACCTTGTCCGGCGAGCCCCGCCGGCGGCGGCGCCGTCGCCTGCCCGCCGAGCGGGTCGGCCCGGCGGTGCGCCAACTGGTCGACGCCTTCGGTGACTCACCCGTGGTCGTCGTCGGCCGGCGCTCGGACGTCCTGGCGTGGAACCCCGCCGGGCACGCCTTGATCGCCGGGCATCTCGCACCGGACAGCCCCGATCAGGCATCCACTCGGCCCAACACCGCCCGCCTGATCTTCCTGGACGCCCACACGCGGGACCTGTACGTGGACTGGCCCAGGAAGGCAAGGGACGTGGTGGGCAAGTTGCGGCAGGCGGTCGGCGAGTTTCCGGACGACCCGCAGCTTGCCTCCCTGATCGGCGAGTTGACGATGCACAGTCCGCAGTTCGCCGCACTGTGGTCCCAGCACCGGGTGCGGGCCTGGGGTACGGCCGAGTACCGGATGCGCCATCCGGTACTCGGGGAGCTGGAGGTGCTGCAGCACTCCCTTCCGGTGCCCCGGGAGCAGGGGATCCGGCTGGTGGTGACGACGGCAGCGGCCGGCTCCGCCTCACAGGCGGCGCTCCGGTTGCTCAACCAGAGCCTGCGGCCCACGACCGAGGGTCCGAAGACGTCCCGCACCGTTCCCGCACGAGTCACCCCGGTCACCACTCCCCCGCACTCCTGACCCGGCCGTCCGGCCACCGCGGTACCCCGTCGTCCGGTGCCGCGGCGCCTCGTCGCGCCCGCTTCGGCGCCGCCGAGCGCGCCTGCACCGCTTTTTGCCACTGTTCATCCCCTGTCACTTCCACCGGGGGCACCACCCATGTCCACCACCCCCGTCACCGCTTTCGCCGAAGTCCTCGCGGCGCCTCCGCCCAATCCGTACATCCAATCCGTCCGCCCCAACCCCTCCCAGGAACAAGGACTATGAACAAGAAGACGAAGCTGAGGATCGCCCTTGCGAGCGCGACGCTGGTCGTCGCCGCCGCCACCGGGACCGCGCTGGCCTCGGGCGGCTCCTCCTCCGGCTCGGACTCCGGCTCCGAGCGGCCCAGCACCGCGCAGAACAAGCAGGTCGGGCAGGACAAGCAGCAGACGCCCGTGGTCGTCAAGGCCGACGGTGCGAACCTCTTCCCGCACTCGCTGGACTTCGACGCACCGTCGAAGTCGTTCTACGTCGGCTCTCTGAAGCACGGCACGGTCTCCACCGTCGGCACGGACGGAAAGGTGCGCACCTTCATCGACGATCCGCAGATCGTGTCGGCGCAGGCCGTCAACATCGACCGCGAACGGGGCCGTGTCCTGGTCAGCAACGTCGACTACGGCACCGCCGACCGCTCCCGCAAGGACGCCCCGTTCAAAGTCGCCGGTGTCGGCAGCTACGACCTGGAGACCGGGGAGCAGAACTGGTGCGTCGACCTGACCGCGCTCACCCTGGACGGCAAGCAGCACCTGATCTCCGACGTGACGGTGGCGCCCGACGGCACCGCGTACGCCGTCGACGAGCTGACTCCGACCGTGTTCCGCATAGACCCCGAGGGCAACGCCTCGGTCTTCCTCCGTGACGACCTGCTCCAGGGCACCCTCGACATCCCCGACTTCCTGGACGATGTGGGGATGGCAGCGGTGGAGTACGTGGCGGGCGACCAGTTGATCATTGCCATGGCCGACGGCTCCCTGGTGCGGGTGCCGGTCCAGCGTCCAGAGGACGCGCAGAAGGTGAGGCTGTCCGCACCACTGGCCTCCCCCACCGCCGGCATGCGGCTCCTGGCCGACGGCTCGATCACGGCTGTCAGCAGCGGCCTGCTGACCGGCAAGCCCGCCCGGATCCAGCACGTGAACCCCGAAGACGGCTGGAAGACGGCGACCGTGACCGTCACCGACACCGTCACGGACCCCGTCACCAGCGACGTGACCGAGGGACCGGTCAGGACGACGTACGCACTCAGCGGCGGGCTGGCAGACCTCCTCGCGGGCAAGCCCAACGACGGGTTCACCCTGACGCCCGTCAGGACCGGCTGAACCAGGGTTGAAGCAGCACGTCCGTACCGGCCGGGTCAGTCTTCGCGCACGAGGAAGCGCTTCGCGGACTCACGGAAGCGGGCGACGAGCGGGTTGGCGTCCGCGAGGCGCGTGGCGACGACCACCTGGCAGGGTTCGACTCCCTCGACGGGGACGGTGGCGAGGTCGTCGCGGAGTGTGGCACGCCGGTCGTCGGCCGGCACCAGGGCGATGGCCCGGCCGTCGGCGACGACTTCGAGCTTGTCCTCGAACGTGTCCACGAGCATGGGACCGAGTGGAGCCGGGCTGCCGTCCGGACGCGGGTCGAGCCGCCAGAACCCGGTCCACAGCGCCGCCATACCGGCGCAGGCCACGAGGGGCTCGTCGGCGAAGTCGCCCGGGGTGACCGACTCCTTCCCGGCGAGGCGGTGGGCCGAGGGCACCAGCAGAGCCCGGGGTTCGTCGTACAGGACGGTCACGTCCAGACCGTCGTCCGGGATCGGCAGCGGCGTGCGGACGACGAGCGCGTCGATCCGGCCCTCGGGCAGGGCACGGGCTTCGTCCCAGTCCAGGTGACGGGTGCGGACGTGGGCGTCGGGGTGACGGCGGCGCAGGTCCCGCACCGCGGGGGTGATGACGAGGTCCTCGACGTATCCGACGGTGACCGTACGCGGCGGGGCGGCGGCGCGTGCGCCGAGCACCGCCTGGTGAGCCGTGTGCAGGAGGGTCTGTGCCTGCGGGAGGAAGGCCGCGCCGGCAGCGGTGAGGCGGCTGCCCTGGCTGGAGCGCTCCAGCAGGCGCACGCCCAGAGCGTCCTCCAGCCGCTGGATCTGGCGGCTCAGGGAGGGCTGGGCGATGTGCAGTGCCGCGGCGGCCCGGGCGTAGTTCAGATGCTCGGCGACGACGGTGAAGTACCGCACCAGTCTCAGATCCAGGTCGGGGCCGGGAGGGGACGACGTGGTGGGCGGCTCTGCGTCGGACATACCGGCAGCGTACCCGTGATGCAGATCCTGCATCACGGGGTGCAGAACGGGTCTTGGACGCCCGGTTCGGGCGGTTGTTGACTCGTTGGTGTCCGGCCGGGAGGGACCGCTCGGACGGAGCCAACAGCCGTTTTCACAGAGGGAGTATGTCCGACATGGGCAAGTACGAAGGCAAGCGTGTGGTGATCACCGGCGGCAGCAGCGGTTTCGGACTGGCCACCGCGCAACTGCTCGTGGACGAAGGGGCACGTGTGCTGATCACCGGACGTGATCAGGCCGCTCTGGACGCCGCCCGTGACCGGCTCGGCCGGAGTGCGGTCGCGGTCCGCAGCGACGCTGCGTCGCTGCCCGACATCGACGCGCTGGCCGACCGGGTGAAGGCCGAGTTCGGCACGGTCGACGCCTTGTTCGCCAACGCCGGCGTCAACGGCTTCGCGCCGTTCGAGGCGACCAGCGAGGAACTCTTCGACCAACTGCTGACCATCAACGCCAAGGGCCCCTACTTCACGATCCAGAAGCTCGCTCCGCTCCTGGCGGAGGGCAGCGGCGTCGTACTCACCACCTCCGTGGCGAACGTGCTGGGACTTCCCATGCTCAGCGCGTACGCGGCCGGCAAGGCGGCGGTGCGCTCCATGACCCGCAGCCTGGCCCGGGAGCTGCTCCCGCGCAAGATCCGTGTCAACGCGGTCAGCCCCGGCCCGATCGACTCCGGAATCCTGGAGAAGTCGATGCCTCGGGAAGCCGCCGATCAGGCCAAGGCGCAGATGGCGGCCGACAACCCCATGCTCCGCATGGGCACGCCCCTCGAAGTCGCCACGACGGTGCTGTTTCTCGCCTTCGACGCCACCTACACCACCGGCGCCGAACTCGCCGTGGACGGCGGCGGGTCCCAGCTCTGACGCTCGGCGCCTAGAGAGTGGAACACCAGGGCTCGCCGTGGCTTGCGGGGCCCGGGCCGCTCGCAGAGTAACCGCGAGCGGCCCGGTCGGTGGGTATGTCAGACCGTCACGGGTTCCCGGCGGTCGTCGTCCCCGGACGCGTCGTCGGGGGCCGGCACGCGCCTCGTGAGTGTCTCGCCCTCGACGTCGACGCGTGGGAGCAGCCGGTCCAGCCGGCCCGGCAGCCACCAGGCGCGTTTTCCGAGCAGGGCCAGGACGGCGGGCACGAACGCCATCCGGACGACGAAGGCGTCGAAGAACACGGCACTGGCCAGGCCGAAGCCGACCATCTTGACCATGGACTCGCCACCCGTCATGAAGCCGCCGAACACCGCCATCATGATCAGTGCCGCCGCGCCGACGACCTGGGCGCTGTGCCGGAAGCCGGTGACGACGGCCTGGCCCGGCTGCTCGCCGTGGATGTGCGCTTCCCGGATCCGGGAAACAAGGAACACCTGGTAGTCCATGGCGAGGCCGAAGACGATGCCGACCAGGAAGATGGGCATCGTGCTCATGATCGGGCCGGTCTCCTCGACACCGAAGACGCCCGCGCCGTGGCCCTCCTGGAAGACCGTGACGATGGCGCCGAGGGCCGCGCCCACGGACAGCAGGAAGCCGAGTGCGGCCTTGACGGGCACGAGGATCGAGCGGAAGACCACCATCAGGAGGAGGAAGGCGAGGCCGACGACGACCGCGAGGTAGGGGACCAGGGCGTCCTGCATCTTCCGGCCCACGTCGATGTTCAGCGCGGTGGTGCCGGTGACCTGGAACTCGGCACCGGTGGCCGACTCGATCGCGGGACGCTCGTCACGGATGGTGCGCACCAGGTCCTGCGTCCGCTCGCCGGCGGGGCCGGTCGACGGGACCGCGGAGACGACCGCGGTGTCCTTCGCCTCGTTGAAGTGCGGCGGTGAGACGGAGACGATTCCCTCGGTGTCGGCGAGACGGTCGGACACGGCGGTCACGGCCGCTGCCGGGTCCTCGGCGCCCTTGACGTCGACGACCACGGTCAGCGGACCGTTGAAGCCCGGTCCGAATCCGTCGGCGAGAGCGTCGTATGCGCGGCGCTCCGTGGTCGTGGTCGGCTTGGACTCGGCGCCCGGCATGCCCATCCGCAGGTTCAGCGACGGTACGGCGAGCGCCCCGAGGCCGACAACGGTCAGGAACAGCACCGCCACCGGCCGTCGCGTCACGAACCGTGCCCAGCGCACACCCCATGGTGTCCTGGCCGTGCCGGCCGGGGTTGTCCCCTGCCTGTTCCTGTTCCAGGTCCAGTTCCAGGTCCAGTTCCAGGTCCAGGTCCTGTTCCTGCCGAAGCGGCCCGGACGCCTGCTGCGGGTGCGCCGGGCGCCCTCGCGGTCCCGACGCGGGAGAACGGCGTCGGGCCAGAAGCCCAGGAGCGCCGGCACCGCGGTCAGGGCGATCAGGACGCCGACCAGGACGGTCCCGGCGGAGCCGATTCCCATCTTGGTGAGGGTGGGCACGCCGACTACGGAGAGGCCCAGCAGGGCGATGACGACGGTGAGCCCGGCGAAGACGACCGCGCTGCCTGCCGTGCCCACGGCCAGGGCGGCCGCCTCCTGCGCCTGATGGCCCTTGGCCCGTTCCTCGCGGTAGCGGGAGACGACGAACAGGGAGTAGTCGATGCCGACGGCTAGGCCGAGCATCATCGCCAGTTCACCGACCGTGGAGGAGAATCCGAGGGCGCTTCCCAGCGCTGTGATCGTGGCCAGGCTGATGCCCACGCCGAGAACCGCGGTGAGCAGCGGCAGACCGGCGGCGGCGAGCGAGCCGAAGGTGATGAGCAGCACCGCCGCGGCCACGAGGATGCCGAGGACTTCCCCGATGCCCTGGGCCGGCTCGGTCTCCAGGGCGGAGCCGCCGACCTCCACGGTCAGGCCGGCGTCCCGGGCGTGCTCGACCGCCTCGGTCAGTGCCTCCTTGCTGGCTTCGGTGAGGTCGTCGGCCGTGGTCCTGTACGTGATGGTGGCGTACGCCGTGGAGGCGTCCTCGCTGACCGCGTGGGCGTCGAAGGGGCTGGTGGCCCCGGCGACCTGCGGCCCGGCGGCGACCTCGTCGACGAGGGTGTCGACGGCCGACCGGTTGGCCGTGGACGTGACCCGCTGCCCGTCCGCGGCTACGAAGACGACACGGGCTTGCGCCCCGTCCGCCTCGGTACCGGGGAAGCGTTCGTCGAGCAGGTCGAACGCCTGCTGGGACTCGATCCCCGGCAGGGACGCCGAGTCCTCGGGTGCCTCCGAGGAGCTGACGGCGCCGAGGAACACGGCTGCCAGGACCGCCACCCACACCAGCACCACGGTGCGGCGCCTTCGGAAGGCCCAGTGGGCCACCCGATGCAGGAAAGTTGACATGAAGAGATGTCTCCAATTCTGAGTGCCGGGGACACTCGGTCTCCCTCACGGGGCGTCTCACCCGGGGCCTCGGGGCATCGACAGCCCAGGGCAGGCATGCCGAGGTGTCCGCGAGACCGACGAGAGGGTCTTCGGTTTGTGTTGGGGTGCGGGTGTTGGGGCGGGGTGGGGGTCTTCAGCTACCGGTGTCGGTGTGCAGCGGCAGCAGGATGCGGAAGGTGGCTCCGTGGCCGGGGGCGGTGCGGACGTCCACGCGGCCGTGGTGAGCGGTCACCAGGGAGTGGACGATGGACAGGCCGAGCCCGGCTCCTCCGGTGTGTGTGCGGGTACGGGCCGTGTCCGCGCGGTAGAAGCGGTCGAAGACGTGGGTGGCCTGCTCGGCCGTCATTCCCGGTCCCTCGTCGCTCAGCTCGAGGACGGCCCGGTCTCCCAGAGTCCCCACCCCGATGCGTACCGGTGTGCCGGGCGGCGTGTGGGCGATGGCGTTGCCGACGAGGTTGGAGGTCACCTGGCGCAGACGCGACTCGTCGCCGAGTACCGGGGCGACACCGGGCGGGCCGCCGTCCGGGCCGGTGAGGGTGACGGGACGTTCGGGAGCCAGCGCCCGCAGGTCGTGCAGCGCGTCGGCGGCCAGTGAGCGCAGGTCCATCGGGGTCATCCGAAGCGGCAGGTGCGTGTCGGCGGTCGGTTCCTCGGCGAGCCGGGCGAGCAGCAGCAGGTCCTCCACGATGCGCACGAGCCGGGCCGCCTCGTGCTCGATCCGGCTCATCGCGGAGTCGACGTCCTCGCGTCGCGGCATGCCGCCCATCCGGTAGAGCTCGGTGAAGCCCTTGATGCCGAACAGGGGGGTGCGCAGTTCGTGGCTGGCGTCCGCGATGAAGGTGCGCATGCGTTCGTTGGTGGCGGCGCGGTCGGCATCGCCGGCCTCGATCCGGTCCAGCATGCCGTTGAGCGCCGCGGACAGCCTGCCGAGTTCGGTGCGGGTGGTGACCGGTCGGGGGACGCGGCGGGTGAGGTCGCCGCCCGCGATGGCCGCCGCGGTCGTCTCGATGCGCCGCAGCGGTCCGAGACCGGCCCGCAGCGCGAACCAGGCGACGACACCCAGCAGGACGAGGACGAGGGAGTCGATCACCAGCATCCACCCGCCCAGATGCCGCATCGTCGAACTGACCTCGGCCAGCGAACCGGCCACGACCACGCTGCCGTTGGCGGCGGTCGGGCCGGTCACCGACGTCCCTGCGGGATGCAGCGGCATGGCCACCACACGCCACTCGCCGCCGTCCTCGGCCGGGACCGTGAAGGGGCGGCCGTCGCGGGCCGCGACGGCCTCGGAGTCGAGCGCGGAAAGCTCCGGGGCGCTCCCCGTGGCCAGGCGCAGCGTGCGCCCGGCCCGGCCCTCGGCGTCGAGGTACGCCACGTAGACATCGCCGACCAGCTCGCGCTCCGCCGTGTCGGCCGCCGCCGAGGGCGTCCCGTCCGGCACCTCGGCGGGGATCGGCAGCCGCGCGGCCGCGGTGGTGATGGTGCGCAGACGGTCGTCCAACTGCTGCGTCAGTTGCCGTTCCAGCAGGGTGACGAGCAGGGCGTTGCTCGTCAGCAGGGCGGCGACGACCAGCAGCAGGCTGATGGTGACGACGCGGCCGCGCAGCGACACCCGGCCGAGGGACCAGCGCGAGGCCGTGGCGCTCATGCGCGCGGCCTGCGCAGGACGTAGCCCGTGCCGCGCACGGTGTGGATCAGCTTCGGCTCCCGGGTGTCGACCTTGCGGCGCAGATAGCTGATGTAGGAGGCGACGATGGAGTCGTCGCCGTTGAAGTCGAAGTGCCACACCTGGTCCAGGAGCTGTTCCCTGGACAGGACCTGCCCGGCGTTCTCCATCAGCACCCGCAGCAGACTGAACTCGGTCGGGGACAGTTGCACCTGTTGGCCGCCCCGGGTCACCTGATGGCTGCCGGGATCGAGTTCCAGGTCGTCGACGACCAGGAGACCGTCCGTGCGGCGGCCGCTGGTGCGGCGCAGTACGGCCTGGATGCGCAGGACCAGTTCCTCGAGGTTGAAGGGCTTGGTGACGTAGTCGTCCCCGCCCGCCCGCAGGCCGCTGATGCGGTCCTCGGCGGCGTCCCGGGCGGTCAGGAAGAGGATCGGCGGGTGTGTGCCGTGGTGGCCCGCGGGATGTTCTCGCAGGCGGCGGGCCACCTCGAAGCCGTCGAAGTCGGGCAGCATCACGTCCAGGACGATCAGGTCGGGCCGCTCCTCGCGGACCGCGTCGACGGCCTGCGCGCCCGTTTCGGCCGGGATCACCTGGAAGCCCGCCAGGTGCAGGCTGGCGGACAGCAGCTCACGCAGCGTGGGCTCGTCCTCGACCAGCAGCAGTCGTTGTCTCACCGTCATGGCACCCGTCCCCGGTCGGTGGCCTTCTGCCTTCACTGTCGCGCCCCGCTAGGCGTCACGCTTGCGGAAGACGGCATGGGCCGCCCCCATCATGACGGCCACGCACCCGGCCATGACGCCCAACCCCGCCCAGGGGGTGAGCAGGTCCGGGTCCTGGTAGGAGGTGATGATCTGCCCGCCGGCGATCGGCGGCCAGTACGTCGTCACCCAGTCGCCGAGGCCGCCGGGCAGCGCCGGGGCGAACGGCTGGACGATCAGCATCACCCCGAACAGTGTCGTCACCGTCGCCGTGGTGGAGCGGATCACGGTGCCCAGGGCGAGTCCGAACAGCCCGGCCAGTGCGAGGTAGAGGCCCCCACCGAAGATGCCTCGCAGTGCTTCTCCGTCGGACAGCGCCAGATGCGGAGCTCCGGCCCCGGACAGGGCCGCCTGGCCGACCAGGAACCCGGTCAACGAGACCACCAGCCCGGTCGGGAACGCCACGGCCACCAGCACCACGGCCTTGGACGTCAGCACCCGCCCGCGGTGCGGGACGGAGGTGAGGGTGGAGACGATCGTGCGCGCGCCGTACTCCGAGGTGATGACCAGACCGCCCAGCAGGCCCAGGGTGATCTGCGCGATCAGGTAGCCCCGCAGGCTGGTGGCCAGCGGATCGAAGACGGCCTGGTCCGCCGGGCTCAGGCCCGCGAACTCGTCGCCCGCCGACGAGCCGTTCAGCGCGGCGAGGCCGGCGCAGAAGGCCAGGGTGCCGAGCAGCACGTAGAGCGTCGACCGCATCGTACGGATCTTGATCCACTCGGCGTGCAGACAGTGCGCGAAGCTCGCCGCCCCGCCCGCCTCGCGCTCGCGACGCCGAACCGCCCGGAGCCGCCGTGCGGGCGACCGCCCGGGCCGGAACCTCGTGGGCTCGGAGGCCGGACGCACGGTGGTCTGTCTCATCGGCCCGTCACCTTCTCCGGCTCCGTCCGCTCCATCTGCTCCGTGCGGTACTCCACGGCCTCGCTGGTCAAGTCCATGAACACCTTCTCCAGGGACACCTGGCGCGGGGTGAGTTCATGCAACTCCACGCCGCTCATCGAGGCCAGCGCGCCGATCTCCGCGGCTTCCAGCCCGGTCACGACCAGCGTGTCGCGGTCCTCGACCCGTACCCCGACGGCACTGGCCAGCAGCTCTCGCAGCACTTCGGCCTGTGGCGTGCGGACCAGGACCTCGCGCTCGGAGTGCGCGGCGATGAAGTCCTTCATGGTCATGTCGGCGATCAGCTTTCCCCGGCCGATCACGATGAGGTGGTCGGCGGTGAGCTCCGTCTCGCTCATCAGATGACTGGACATCAGCACGGCGCGTCCCTCGGCCGCCATCCTCCGCATCAGCGAGCGGATCCAGACGATGCCCTCCGGGTCCAGCCCGTTGAGCGGCTCGTCGAAGACCAGCACGGGAGGGTCTCCCAGCAGAGCGGCGGCGATGCCCAGCCGCTGGCGCATACCGAGGGAGTAGGCCCCCGCACGGCGTCGGCCCACCTTCTCCAGACCGACTTCCGCGAGGACCTCGCCCACCCGGGCGCGCGGGATGCCGTTGCCTGCGGCGAGCGCCATCAGATGGTGGAACGCGGTGCGGCTGGGCAGCACGGCGCCCGGGTCCAGCAGGGCTCCGACCGCCTTCAGGGGTGCGGGCTGCGCCGAGTACGGCCGCCCGGACACGGTCGCCGTACCGGACGTGGCGGCGTCCAGCCCCAGGATCATGCGCAACGTCGTCGACTTGCCGGCGCCGTTGGGTCCCAGGAAGCCGGTCACTTCTCCGGGACGCACGGCGAAGGTCAGCTCGTCCACGGCGACGACCTCGCCGTAGCGTTTGGTCAGACCTCGTACTTCGATCATCGGAACTCCAGACCCGGTGGTGCTGTGCACGCGACGGTCACCTGCACGCCACCAATGTGGCCGCACAACCTGAGCCGGATCTGGACGAACATGAAAGCCTCGTCGGAGCCCCGACGCTCTGACGTGGTCAAACACCGACGGCGGCGGCCGAGGGACCCAGACTTCACATGAAACTCCCATGTGGCCCCGGCTGCCGGCCGCCGCCGGCGCTCCCGCCGCTCCCGCACCACCCTCCTGTGACCGGGCCTGTTCAGACGGAGATCACGAGCTTTCCCCGGGTGCGTCCACGCTCGGCGTGCGCGTGGGCGTCGGCGATCCGCTCCAAGGGGTAGGTCTCTTCGACGCGGGGGGTGTAGCGGCCCTGCCCACCCAGTTCCGCCGCGGCGGACAGGAGGGCGGAGTCGTTCTCCGCGTTGACCACATACGTGCCCAGGCGCCGGCCGCCCACGTGGTCGGCGACCGTTGCCACGCGCTTCGCGTCGCCCGCGATCGCGACGAGGTCGGCCAGGGAACCGGAGGCCGCGGTGTCGAGCACGATGTCGATGCCCCGCGGAGCGAGGGTTGTGAGGCGCTGGGCGAGGCCGGGGCCGTAGGTGGTGGGAACGGCGCCGAGGGAGGAGAGGAACTCGTGGTTGCGTTCGCCGGCGGTCCCGATCACGGCGGCGCCCCGGGCCACGGCGATCTCGACTGCCGCGCTGCCCACGCCTCCGGCGGCACCCTCGACGAGGAGAGTGCGCCCGGCGAGGGGGCCGAGCGCGTTCAGGCCACGCATGGCGGTCACGGACGCGAGACCGGCGCCCGCTGCCTGTCCGTCGCTCCACGTGGCGGGGGCGTGCGCCCAGGCCGAGAGGATGACCAGCTCCGCGCTCGCGCCGGTGACCCCGCCGAGCCCGAAGACCCGGTCGCCGACGCGCACGCCTTGCACTCCCCCGCCGATCTCGTCGACCACACCGGCGGCGTCCCGCCCGGGGATGGCCGGCAGCTCCACCGGAAGGAACTGCTGCAGGGCGCCGGAACGCAGTTTCCAGTCGATGGGGTTCACGCCGGCCGCCGCGACGCGGACACGGATCTCACCGGGTCCTGGATGCGGGTCGGGGGCCTGCTCGACCACCAGCGTCTCCACTCCGCCGTATGCGTGGAACCGGGCTGCGCGCATGATGCTCTGCCTTACTTCGACGTGGCCGGGATGACGTGTTCATCCGACGCTCGCCACTGTAGAACCTGACATCAGTGTGAGGTGCAAGTCTCGGGGCCGGCATTGCGGCGCGGGCGGGGGCTCTCACAGAGACGGTGTAGCAGGATCGCGACGTCACCGAACAGGCGGGCGTGCGTCAGCCCTGGTGTCGTACGCCCGCTGGCAGTTCTGGATCTCTCCGCTGTGCTCCACGGTCCAGTCGTAGAGATGGCCGAACGGCTCGCGCAGGGACTCGCCCAGTGGTGTGAGCGAGTACTCGACGCCGACCGGCGAGGTCGCCAGCACCGTGCGCCGAATCATGCCGTTGCGCTCGAGTCGGCGCAGTGTCTGGGTGAGGACACGCTGCGTGATGCCCTCCAGCCCTCGCTTCAGTTCATTGAACCGGGTGGGCCGCTCCAGCAGCGCCATCACCATCATCGACCACTTGTCCGCGATCTGGTCGAGGATCGGCCGACTGGGGCAGTCCGCCCGGAAAACCGTCCGCTGTTCGGCGTCCACGCCTTGCAAACCAGTGTCCTTCACGATCCCAGGTACTCCCAAAGTGCGTTCTTGACCATCTGGGCGTCACCGCCGACGGTAGGTATGCATTGCAAACCTATATGGCCTACGGGAACCCGGAGAACCTGGTGACGAACGATGCCTACTCGACCCTGCGCGTGAGCAGCGAACACGGAGTCGCCCGGATCGTGCTCGACAATCCCCCGGTGAACGCGCTCGGCACGGCGATGATGCGCGAGCTGCGGACGGTACTGACGGACCTCAAGGACGATCCCTCCGTCCGCGTGGTCGTCTTCTCGAGCGCCGACCCTGAATTCTTCATTGCTCACGTGGACATGCACATCGGGGAGGAGATGGACACCCTCCAGGAACTCGCCGCATCCGCGCCGGCCGACGTCAACGTGTTCCAGGCGATCGGTGAGCTGATACGCCATCAGCCGCAGGTGACCATCGTGAAGCTCGCCGGGAAGGCCCGCGGAGGCGGGGCAGAATTCGTGGCCGCAGCGGACATGGCATTCGGCGCCGTCGAGACCGCCGGGCTCGGTCAGATCGAAGCGCTCATGGGCATCGTCCCCGGCGGAGGCGGAACGCAGTACCTCCGAGACCGCGTGGGTCGCAACCGCGCACTGGAAGTGATCCTCACAGCCGACTTGTTCGATGCCCGGACGGCGGCGTCCTACGGATGGATCAACCGGGCCCTGCCGGCCGACGAGCTCGACGAGTACGTCGACCGCGTCGCCCGCAACATCGCCGCGCTGCCCGACGGTGTCATCGAAGCAGTCAAGCACTCGCTGCCCGCCGACGACTTCACGGCAGGACTTCTCCGTGAGAACGACGCCTGGGCCTCCACGTTCAGTCTGCCGTCCGCTCAGCACCTGATCAGCGGGGGGCTGCGGGCCGGGGCGCAGACACCGGCCGGCGAACGCGACCTCGAGGGACTGATGCGCGGCGTCGGGCACTGACGGCCGGTGTCGCGCCGAACTGCCACAAGGCGGGTGTCACTTCTCGGCGAGCGTAGTGAGGATGGTGGCAGCCAGCGCGGCACGGGTGATCATTTCGGACACGGATGTGCGCTCCGAACGGGCGTGGGCGCCGTGCCCGACCGCCCCGATGCCGTCCAGCACCGGTATGCCGGCTGCCACGAGGAAGTTGCCGTCGCTCGCTCCGCCGACCGACGCCTCCGCGAGGTCGTGGCCGAGCCGACGGGCGCAGGCCTTGGCCAGGTCCGCGAGTTCCGCGACGTCTTCGTTGCGTTCGAAGACGGGGCGGTTCCAGTCCCCGGTGACCTCCAGGCGCGTATGGGCGTCGACGGGGCGCAGGTCGGCGAGGGCCTGCGCGATGCGCCGCCGTTCGGCGTCGGTGGCCACGCGGACGTCCAGATGGGCATGGGCGCGGCCGGCCGTGACGTTGCTGCGTGTCCCACCTTCGATCACTCCGACGTTGAGGGAGGTTCCGGCCGCGTGGTCGCGCAGCTCCGTCAGCCGCAGGATCTGGCGGGCGAGTTCGTCCACCGCGCTGGCTCCCGCGGTGGGGTCGAGTCCCGCGTGGGCCTCGCTGCCCGTGACGGTGAGGGTGAACAGGCCGACCCCCTTGCGGGCGGTCTTGATGGCCCCGTCGGCCGCGCCTTCGAAGACCAGGGCGAGCCGGCAGTCGCGGCCCGCCTCGACCAGGGCCTCGTGGGACGCGAGGCTTCCGGTCTCCTCGTCGCCGTTGAGCACGAGGGTTACGGCCGGCCGGGGCAGGCCGAGCACGTCGAGCGCGCGCAGCGCCCAGACCGCTTGGACGAGGCCCGCCTTCATGTCGAAGACGCCGGGCCCGCTGATGGTGTCGCCCTCCCGGCGGAAGGGCCAGTCGTCCAGGGTGCCGGTCGGCCAGACGGTGTCGTAGTGGCCCACCAGCATCACCGGGCGTTCATCGGCCGCCGTGGCGCCGCGCGCCGGGTACCGGCGGATCATGATGTCGCCGGCCTCGGCACACGGAATGATCTCTTCCGTCTCCGGCGGTCCCAGCCGCCGGTCGAGCCACTGGCGCAGCCAGGCGAGGCAGGCGTCCAGGGCCTCCAGATCGTCGCTGGCGCTGCCCCGGGCGGTGTATGCGGCCAGGTCGGCGACCATGTCCTCCCTGTGGAGCTCCAGCCGGCGCAGGACGGCCCCGGCCTGTTCGTCCCCGGGAGGGACCAGTCCCGCGGAGCGCGGGGCGAGACGGTCGAGGGCATCGAGGGCGTCGAGTCGCGCTTCGGACATCGTGTGCGGTGCTCCCTCGAGTTCGCGCAGCCCGTCCAGGACGGACCGCAGGAGGGTTGTGGGCAGTCCCATGTCGGTGGCGTGGTCGATGACGTCGCCGTAGTGAGTGGTGACCTCGACGGGGCGGTGGCGGACTGCCAGGTCGCGCCAGATGCCGCTGCGGTCCTTCGGCTGGGTGCGCAGCCAGGCGGTGAGGCGGTCGAAGGCGGCATCGCGCACGGCGCTGTCCGCTCCCTGCCGGAAGGGGCGGGGGTCGAAGGCGTCGAACGCCTCGAGTGTGACGCCGCGCCGGTCGGCAACGGCGAAGATCTCCGCCGTGAGCCGGGCCATGGCGGGTCGGTGACGGTCGATCAGGTCGGCCATGGGAGCGTCGGCGAGGGCGGTGGCGGCGAGCATGGCGCCGAATCCCGCCTTGGCCCACAGGTAGCCCTCGACGTTGTCACTGGCCCGCGCGGGACCCCAGCTCTGCAGGTCGGCGACGAGGGCGCGGACGCGGTCGCTGACGGGTGCACCGCCGGGTTCGCCGACGACGAGGGCACCCGGGCCGCCGTCCTGGATCACTCCGGGCTCGGCGACGTCGGCGAAGATGTTGACGAAGGCGGCGACGGTGCGGTCGCCGCCGACCAGTCGTGCTATCAGTTCCTCGTTGAAGCCGTTCTGTACGGAGACGACGTATCCGTCCGGGGCCAGGCGGGGGGCGATCCAGTCGACGGCGCTCCGGGTGGCCTGTGCCTTCACCGCGAGCAGGACGCGTTCGAGCGGTCCGGTGAAGTCGTCGGGGGTGGTCGCGGTGACCGGGATGCTCGTGCGGCCGCCGTCGGCCGCGACGAGGACGAGTCCGTGGGTGCGCAGGGCGTCGACGTGCGCGCGGTCGGTGTCGACGAGGGTGACGGGGTGGCCCGCGCGGGCCAGGGCGAAGGCGAGGGTCCCGCCGATCGCTCCGGCGCCGACGATCGTGTAGGCGGTCCGTTCCTGGGTGGTGTCGCTCATCGGGCGTTTTCCTCTGTCGTGGTGACGGCCGCGAGGGGTGCGCGGGCGGCGGTGGCGCGGGTGCCGTCGGTCTGCCAGATCCTGGGGAGCTGGAGGGCCCCGGTGCTCGACCCGCCGTCGACCCGGAGCACCTCACCGGTGATCCAGGATGCCTCGGGGCCCGCGATCCAGCACACGGCGCGGGCGACGTCCTCGGGTGTCCCCGGGCGCCCGAGCGGGTTGACGCCGATGGCCTCGGCGTACTCGGCGGAGACGGGGTTGCAGTCGCTGTCGACCAGGACGAAGCCGGGACTGACCGCGTTGACGCGGATGGCGTGAACGCCCAGTTCGAGGGCGGCGGCCCGGGTGGCCATCTCGAGGGCTGCCTTGGAGCTGGCGTACGGTCCGCCGCCCGGGCGTGAACGCAGGGCGGATCCGGAGGAGATGTTGACGACGCTGCCGGGCCGGCCCGCCGCCATGGCGAGGCGGGCGAGGGCCGCGGTGGTCAGAACGGGGGCGCGCAGGTTGAGGGCGAACAGCCGGTCCCAGGCCCCGGCGTCGACCTGGGCCATGTCCAGAGAGGGGTAGCTGCCGGCCGCGTTGATCAGGACGTCCACCGGACCGTGCGCCTTCCATGCCTCTTCGACGAGGCCGGCAGCCGCCCGGGGGTCGGTCAGGTCGGCGGTCAGGGCCGCGGCACCGTCGCCGAAGCGGGTGGCCGTGGCCCGGAGTGCGTCCTGGTCGCGGTCACTGAGCGTGAGGAACGTCCCCTGGGCGGCGAACGCCTCGGCGATGGCGCTGCCGATGCCGCCCGCGGCGCCGGTGAGGAGAACGTGGCGCGTCACTTGAATTCCTTGTCCTTGGTCTCGGGCATCGTGAGGTAGACGACGAGGGAGATCAACGAGGCGACGGCCACGTAGATCCAGAGCAGGTCGCTGTGGCCGCTCTCGTGCATCCACGTCGTGACGTACGGCGCCGTGCCGCCGAATACGGCGACGGCCAGGGCGTAGGGCAGGGCGATGCCGGTCGCACGGACCTCCGCGGGGAACTGCTCGGCCATGATGACGGCGCAGTTGGCGGAGTAGCCGAGGATGAGCAGCATGCCCACGAGCTGGACCAGGAACAGGCTGAGGAAGCTGTTGCCGAGCAGGTGCAGCAGCGGCCAGGCCAGGACGACGAACCCGCCGGCGAAACCGGCCATCGTCGGCTTGCGCCCGAGCCGGTCGGAGAGCACTCCGGCGAAGGGCAGCGCGATCACGAAGACGACCAGGCACAGGGTCTGCGAGAGCAGTGCCGTGTTCAGCGGGATGCCGGTGGTCAGGTTCGCGTACGTGGGCAGGTAGTTGACCCAGATGTAGTAAGTGAGGGTGCCCGCGATCGTGATGCCGGCGACCCGCAGCGTCGCCGCCGGGTGCTCGACGAACATCGCCTTGACGGGGTTCGTGCGGGTACGGCCGCTGTCCTGGGTCCGGGTGAAGGACTCCGTGTCCTGGACCGAGACGCGCAGCCACAGGCCGACCAGGCCCAGCAGTGCGCCGACGACGAACGCGACGCGCCAGCCCCAGGCGTGCAGGGCGTCGTCGCTGAGCCACGAGGTGGTGAGGGTGCCCAGGAGCGAGGCGATCAGAACACCACCGGCGACCGACACCTGCTGCCAGGAACCGGCGAAGGCGCGGCGGCCCCGCGCGGCGGACTCGACGAGGAAGGCGGAGGACGAACCGAACTCGCCGCCTGCGGAGAAGCCCTGCACGAGGCGGGCGACGACCAGCAGCAGCGGCGACAGGACACCGATCTGCTGGTAGGAGGGGGTGATGGCGATCAGGAAGCCTGCCCCCGCCATCAGGGCCACGGTGAGCGTCATGCCCTTCTTGCGGCCGCGGCGGTCGGCGTAGGCACCGAGCACGGCGGCGCCGATCGGGCGCATGACGAAGCCGACCGCGAACACGGCGAGGGTCGAAAGCAGGGCGACCGCGCCGTCCCCCTTGGGGAAGAACTCGTCCGCGATGATCTTCGCGAAGATCGAGTACAGCGCCCAGTCCACCCATTCGACGGTGTTGCCGATGGTGCCTGCGACGATGGCCTTGCGCTGGCCGGCACTCAGTTTCCCCGGGGCGGACACGACGCCCTCCTCTTTTCGGGGTCCTGCGGGCGTGGCGGATCTGGTGTTCATGGGGTGCGCTCCGAGGGGACGGGACGGACGGAGGTGGATCCGTGCAGCAGGCCGCGGGCGGCGTCTGCCAGTTGGGCGTGGGTGGCGAACCACACGCCCGGGTGGGCCGTGATGTGGTCGAGGAGCTCGCGCAGCACCACGAGGCGTGAGCGGTGGCCGATGACGTGGGGATGCAGCGTGAGCTGGAAGACCCCGCCGTCGCGGTGGGCGGCGTCGAACTCGTCCCGCCAGATCTCGCCCACGTCGCGGGGCCGGCTGTAGGGGCGGACGGAGCCGTAGCGGTCCATCGTGAAGTACGGCGCGTCGTCACGGATCCAGTCGACGGGGATCTCGACGAGGCCCGTGGGGCGTCCCGCGGCGACGATCTCGTAGGGCTCGTCGTCGGCCATGAGCGAGGAGTCGTAGGCGAACCCGAGCTCGAGCATGATGTCGAGGGTCGAGTCGGAGAAGTCCCAGGAGGGGGTCCGGATGCCGACCGGTCGCTGCCCGGTCAGCGTCGTGAGCGTGTCGAGGGCGCGTGCGGTCAGGTCCCGCTCGTCTGCACGACCCAGCAGCATGTTCCGCTCGTGGATCCAGCCGTGGACGGCCAGTTCGTGCCCGTCCCTCGTGTAGGCGCGGGCTTCCTCGGGGTGGAGGAGGGCGGAGACGGCCGGCATGAAGAAGGTGGCGGGCACGCCGTAGTGCGCCAGCAGGTCGAGGATCCTCGGAGCGCCGGTGCGGGCTCCGTACTCTCCCTGGGCCAGTCGGCCCGGGCTGGTCTCCCCGTCGCGCAGGGGGATCGTCTCGTGGTCGGAGTCGAACGACACGGCGACGGCGACGCGGGCGTCGCCGGGCCAGCGGTCGGGGACCAGGCGCCGTCCGGCGCGCACGGCGTCGACGTGACCGCGCCACGTGGTCTCGGACCAGCGCCAGCTCTCTGCGGGCGGGTTGCCGTCATCTGAGGACATGGTGACTCCACGGAAGGTGAGGCGGGGGGCGGGGACGAACGAACGGAGGTGCCGGGCCGGAGCGCGGCCGGGGGTGTGCGGGGGCGGTGAACCGGCGGTGTTCGGACGGACCTGGTTCAGACGGACTCGGTTCAGACGGACTCGGTTCAGACGGACCCGGTTCGGACGGACCCGGTTCGGACGGACCCGGTTCGGACGGGCCGGTTCAGACGGACCCGGTTCGGACGGACCCGGTTCGGACGGGCCCGGTTCAGACGGGCCGGTTCATCCGGTACCAGGAGTACTTCACGGTGGCGAGGTGCAGCGTCACGTCGGATGCGATGAGTCCGGGAAGCGATCCGATGACGTTGCTGGTGTAGGGGTGGAGGTCGGCACGCCGGGGCAGCACCATGTGCCCGATGAGGTTGAAGCGCCCGGTCGCCGCGCTCAGGAACTTCGTCCCCGGATGCCCGGCGAGCTGTCTGCCGGCGGCGTCCAGTTGTCCGGGCTGGATGGACAGCCACACCATGAACTCCGCGTCGAAGCCGAGGAGTGAGGGCTCGACGAGGGTGCGGAACTGGAGGATGCCGCGGGAGATGAGCCGGTCCATGGCGCGTGCGACGCTTGATTCGGCGCGGTTCAGGCGCCGGGCGAGGACGCTGACCTGGGTCCGGCCGTCCTCCCGCAACGCCGCGGCGATCTCCTGCTCGAGCGGGGTGAGCGCTTGTGGCGCGCGCTCCCGGTCGGTGCGGTCGCCCGGGGTCGGGGCGGGCCGCAGGTCGGCGGCCGCTTGGGGCGGGAGCAGCCCGGTGTCCCACATCGCCGCCGAGGTGAAGGACCGGATGACGGGAACCACCTCGGTGCTCGTGATGAGGTCGGTCGCGGGAAGGTCGGTGAACAGCATCCGCATCATCTCCTCGTTGTCACGGGCGACGAAGTCGACGACGAGGTCGGCCGATCCGGTGACGACGGCGACGAAGCGGACGTCGGGGCTCTCGCTGAACCGGGCCGCGGCCTCCAGCCCGCGGCCGGGGCGGGTCTGGACGCGGACCATCATGGAGGATCCCTCCCGTGTCCGGTCCAGCTCCAGGGTTCCGGACACCCGCAGCAGCCCTCGCTCGCGCAGCGCCGTGTAGCGGCGCTGCGCGGTGGTCTCGCTGGCGCCCACCCAGCGCCCCACCGCGCTCCAGGGGGCACGACCGTTGAGCTGGAGCGCCGCGATGACACGGCGGTCCAGGTCGTCGATGGCGTCCTCGGGCGTTTCCTGGGGCATGCGATGAAGCTAACCAGCGTTTTTCCGCCAGTCAATGGCGGAATCCTGCATAACCGCTGGTCAGAGGATCGCGATCGGACATCATGAGCACCCCTGGCGGGAGTAATCCCAGTTCCGGCCCCTCGCGACGGGCGACCGGGACATGAAGGATTTCCCCACCTCCGCCGCCAGAAGAGTTCACCGGCCCGCTCCCCCGCTTCTGGCCTTGTTCAGTTCCCGGCGGCTTGCACTGAGGAAGCGTATGGCGCCAGCTTGTCCGGGTTCATGACCCACATGAGCCGGTCGATGCCCGCGGTCGACACGTCCGCGCACAGCAGCGCCACGGCCTTCCCGGCGGACTCGACGAGCACGGCGGGGCGGTCGTTCGCCTCGACCCAGTGCACGTCGGACCCCGGCCAGAACCGGGGAGCGAAGGCGGCGAGGTACTTGGAGACGTGCGTGCGCCCGACCACCGGAATCCGGGACGCACCGCGGATCCCCCCACCGTCCGCGTAGCTGACGACGTCCGCCGCGAGCACCTGCTCGAGGGTTTCGAGGTGACCACTGCGCGCCGCGGTGAGGAAGACCTCCAACAGGCGTTTGTGCTCGGTCCTGCCGACCTGCTTCCGGCGCTCGGCGGAGAGGTGCTTGCGCGCTCGGCTCACCAGCTGGCGGGCGTTGCCCTCGCTCGTCTCCAGGATGACGGCGAGCTGCTTGTAGGGGTAGTCGAACGCCTCTCTGAGGACATAGGCGGCGCGTTCCACCGGGTTGAGCTTCTCCATGAGCAGGAGCACCGCCATCTCGACCGCTTCGGCCCGTTCGGCCCCCACGTGCGGATCCGTGCCGGTGTCGATGGGCTCGGGAAGCCACGGCCCGACGTACGCCTCACGACGCACCCTCGCGGACTGGGCCGTGTTGATCGCCAGACGCGTGGTCATGGTGGCCAGGAATGCGGCCGGCTCGACGACGTCCGTACGGTCTGCCTTCTGCCACCGCACCCATGCGTCCTGCACGACGTCCTCGGCTTCGGCGGCGCTGCCGAGCACCCGGTAGGCGATGCCGAAGAGCCGCGGGCGTGCCTCGAGGAACTGCCGTGTCGCCTCTTCGAGACCACCGACGTCCTGCCCTGCCTGCATGGTGCTCCCTCCGGCCCGGCTACGAGTCACGCTACGCCCGGCCGGGTCGGAGCGCCCCGCACAGTGTGCCAAGCGCTCGCCACCGCGATCGGGTCCGGGGCCGGCGTGTCCCGTCAGCCGAACTGGCCGGGCTGGTAGCTTCCGGCGGGCTGCCGGTTGATGAGGTTGATGCGGTTGTAGGCGTTGATGACGGCGATGAGGGAGATGAGCGCCACGAGTTGGTCCTCGCCGTAGTGCTTGGCGGCGTTCTCCCATGCCTCGTCGCTCACTCCGCCGGCGGCGTCGGCGATCCGGGTGCCCTGCTCGGCCAGCTCCAGCGCGGCACGCTCCGCGTCGGTGAACACCGTGGCCTCACGCCAGGCGGCAACGAGGTTGAGCCGCAGCGGGGTCTCGCCGGCGACGGCAGCGTCTTTCGTGTGCATGTCCGTGCAGAAGCCACATCCGTTGATCTGGCTGGCGCGGATCTTCACCAGCTCCTGCGTGGCGACCGGCACGCCTGCTTCCGAGGCGACCTTGCCCGCGGAGTTGATGTGCCTGAGGATCTTGCCCGCGAGGGGGTTCCCGAAGTAGTTGAGACGCGGTTCCATGGCGTTTTCTCCTGGTCGAGTGATGACGTACGCACTACTGACCGGGTGGCCGGGAGATGTGTGACAGGAGGCGGGGCCGGGGTCCTGCCGATGAGTTTGCGGTGGTCGCGCCGTCTACCCCTCGACGAAGGGAGCGCACCATGCGCAAGGTCATCGTTTGCACGTTCCTGACGCTGGACGGCGTCATGCAGGCACCGGGCGGCCCGGACGAGGACGCCGAGAGCGGCTTCCGGCACGGCGGCTGGCAGAAGCCGGTGGACGACGACGAGGTCGGCACGGCCGTCGCGGGCTGGTACGAGCACTCCGACGCGATGCTGCTCGGCCGCAAGACGTATGAGATCTTCGCGGCGTACTGGCCGACCGCCGATCCCGGCAACCCGTTCACCGACCGGATGAACAGCATGGACAAGTACGTGGCGTCCCGGACCCTGACATCCGTCGAGTGGCGGAACTCCACCCTGCTGACGGGCGACGTCGCCGATGCCGTACGACGGCTGAAGGCGGCCGACGGCGGCAACATCAACGTCGTCGGCAGCGGCGACCTGGCTCAGACCCTGATGCGGCACGACCTCGTCGACGAGTACCGGCTGACCATCCACCCGGTGATCATCGGCACCGGCAAGCGGCTGTTCGCCGACGGTGCCATCCCCACCGCGCTGGAGCCGGTCAGCGTCTCGACGACGAAGGGCGGCACCGTCGTCGGCGTGTACCGGCCGAACGGCAAGCCGAGTTACGACAGCTACTAGGATCCGCCTTCCGCGACCCTCGAAGGCGTCGGCTCGCACACTACGCACTCGCGGCACTCGCGGTCGCGCCCATGGACATGATTCCGCGCAGTCCGTTGCGGAGCACCTCGACGTCGACCTCGCCGAACAGCGCCTGCTGGGCGATGAAGCCCTGGACGGCCCCGATCAGGGTGCGTGCCATGTGGTCGGCGGGGATGTCGTCCCGCACGAGCCCGGCCTGCTGATAGCCCTCGACGAGTTCCGTCCAGCCTTCGCGCAGATGACCGAAGCCGTCCCGGAGGATCGCGGCGAGCTCGTCGTTGCGCAGGGTTTCGGACCACACCTGGAGGATCAACCGGGCGAAGGACTCCCCGTCTCCCTGGGTGAAGCCGGCCGGGCCCTCGTACACCTGGCGGAGGACGCGGCCGACGATCACGTCCGGGGGCGGTGGCGGGGTCTCGCGAGAGGCGTCCTCGAAGGCGGCGCGGACGGTGGCGAAGCACTCCCGCGCGATGGCACCGATGATCTCCTCCTTACTGCGGAAGTACCGGTAGACCGCGCCCGCCGACAGGCCCGCCTCGCGCAGCACGTCCTGCATGGACGTGGCGTGGAAGCCGTTGCGGGCGAAGCAACGGGCCGCGCCGTCGAGGATTTGGCGGCGGCGGGCGTCGAGGTGCGCCTGGGATACACGGGCCATGTGCCCCAACGTAAAGCGAACGCTCCTTCTTGACAAGCGTCGAACGACGGAGCGACAGTGGGACTCATACAAAACGAACGATCCTTCTCTTTGAAACGAGGGTCCCAACCGTGTCCGCTACAGCCCCCGCCCGGCCGCCCCTGCCCGCGGCCCGGCAGATGCTCGTGGTGCTCGTGATGGTGCCGGTCGTCATCGCCCTGGCCCTGTGGGCGTTCGCCTGGCCCAATGCCCGGATCGCTCCGCACGACCTGCCCGTCGGCGTGGCGGGCCCGGCGGCCGCCGCCGCGCCCCTGCAGGAGAAACTCGAACAACGGGAAGGAGCGTTCGACGTCCACCGCTACGACGACGAGTCCGCCGCCCGCGACGCGATCGAGAACCGGCACGTCTACGGCGCCGTGGTCGTCACCCCGCAGGGCCCGAAGCTGCTGACCGCGAGCGCCGCGGGCCCCGTGGTCGCCCAGTTGCTGACCGATGCCGTCTCGCGCCAGGCGCCGCCCGGAACACGGCTCCAGGCAGTTGACGTCGTGGCCGCACCCGAGGCCGACCCACGCGGCGCCGTACTCGGGTCGAGCGCGCTGCCGCTGGCGCTCGCCGGCGTCGCCGCGGGATCCCTGGTGACCCTGCTGGGGCTGCGCGGCGTACGCGCCGCCACCGCGCTGGCCGGGGCCGCCGCCCTGGTCGGGCTGGCCGCGGCGGCCATCGCCGACAGCTGGCTGGGCGTGCTCACGGGCAACTGGTGGGCGGAGGCCGGGGCGCTGGGGCTGATGGCGCTGGCCGCGGGTGCCGCGGTGGCGGGGTTCGCCGCCCTTCTGGGGCGGGCCGGCGTCGGCGTCGGCGCCCTGCTCGTCGTCCTGCTCGGCAACCCGTGGTCCGGCGTGACATCGGCACCGGAGCTGCTGCCCGAACCGGTCGGTGCCATCGGTCAGTTGCTGCCGCCGGGCGCGGGCGGCACCCTGCTGCGCTCCGTGGCCTTCTTCGACGGCAGCGGCGCGGGCACGGCGATCGTGACGCTCAGCACGTGGGCCGTGCTCGGTCTGCTCGCCGTGACACTGGCCGGCCTGCGCGGCCGCAAGACCCCGGTGACCGAGGAGCGGCACGCGGCCCCGAGTCCGGCGCCGGTGCCCTGAAGCCGGGCGTATCCCCGATCCGGCACCCTTGAGCGGCCGTACGCCATCCGCTGTAGCGGACGGGTGGCGTACGGCCTCGTTGGACCGCCCGCTCGGCCGCACAACGTCCTGGGCACGCGTCGTGTCATGTTCGCCGTCGACCTCACCGGTGCCCAGGAGCTCGTGCACGGGGTCGAGCCGTGAGTGAACGCGGCACGGGCGGACTGCCGCGTCCGGTGACGCGGCAGTCCGCCCGTGATGGTCACCGGACGGTGGTGACCCGGTGTTCGGCGCGGGCTGCGCAGTTGGAGCCGGTGATCTGGACGCTGACGTTGGCGATGCTGCCGCCCCAGTCCACGCAGTGGGCCTTGCCGTAGACGTAGGTGGGGCCGGCGTACGAGGTGTACTTCCCGTAGTCCTCGTCGTACGCCTCGGTGTCGGGTACGTAGATCCAGGCGGACATGTCCGTCGCGGTCCCCGGCGTGCTGCGGATGGTCGCGACGCAGTTCTTGCCGGTGGTGGCGTTGTAGGTGAGGTAGACGGTGCCGCGCGAGCCGACGGCGGCCGAGTTGACGGTCTTGTAGCCGCTGCCGCAGACCTTCGCGGGCGTGGTGTTGGGAGCGGCGGACGCGGGTGCGGCGAGTGCCGTCGCGGTACCCAGGGCCAGGGCCGCCACGGCGGTGGCGGACAGGACGGGGCGCGTAATGCGCATATTTCCCCCTTGCGGTCGTAGGAGTTGTTTGCTCCTGTCTGGTGTGACTACGGGCAGCGGGGATTGGTTGTGCTCCGGATGCTTCTTTTCCGTCAATTCATCGGAGATGTGTCGTAGTTCGAGGTCGGCCGGGGCGGGCGAGGAGAGCCCGGGTCAGCAGTGCAGGCCGCTTCCTGTGCGGCCACGACCTCGTCGCCGTACTCGAAGGCCCAGGCACCGACGGCGTCGATGGGCGCCAGCAGGGTCCGGCCCAGAGCGGTGAGTCGGTACTCGACCCGGGATGGCGCCTCGGGGTCGGCCATGCGGTCGACCAGTCCGTTGGACTGCAGCCGTCGCAGGGTCTCGGTGAGCACCTTGGAGCTGATGCCTCCGATCCGCTCCCGTAGTTCGACCGGACGCCTGGGGCCGTCGCGCAGTGCCCAGAGCACCACGGCGTTCCAGGTGTTGGAGAGCAGGTCGAAGGCGAGGCGGGCGCGGCAGTCGGCGAGGAAGGCGTCGGTCGTCACGTACCAAATGGTGCCCGAACCGCCTTCTAACGTCGGTGTGAACGGCGAAGCCTGCACGGAGAGGGAACGTGTGATGAGAATCGGTGTACTGGGAACGGGCAACATGGCCGACGCACTGGCCACCCACTGGGTGCGGGCCGGCCACCAGGTGACCATCGGCGGGCGGGACCCGCACAGGGCGGAGCGACTCGCGAGGCGCATCGGAGGCGGCGTGCAGCCGGCCGGCCTGCGCGCCGCGGCCGAGTTCGGTCAGGAGGTGGTGCTGGCCGCGCTGCCCTTCGAGGCGGGAGCGGACGTGGCACGGGACCTGCGCGCGAGTTTGCAGGGCAAGGTGCTGCTCGACTGCTCCAACCCGGTCGGTCCGGGCTTCCGGCTGTTGACGCATGGAGGCCCCTCAGCCGCACAGCGACTGGCTGCGGCGGCACCAGGAGCCCACGTGGTCAAGGCTTTCAACCTCTGCCACGAGAACGTGTGGCGCATGCGTCCGCCCGTCTTCGGTGGACGTCCACTCGCCGTGCCGGTCTGCGGGGACGACGAGACGGCCCTTGCCCGTGTACGCGAGTTGGTGCGGGACGTGGGCGGCGAGCCCGTCGCCGGCGGCGGTCTCGAACGTGCGGGGCTCCTGGAAGCGACCGCCGCGCTGTTCATCTCCCTGTGGGTCGGCGAGGGAGCGGATGCGCAGGCGATCGCCCCTCCCCTGACGCATGCGGCCGGACCGCTGTAGCACCGCAGAGGCGTTCCGGCGCGGGCTACGTGGTGGCGGCCGAGCCGGAGGTGAGCGGGCTCCCCTTGGACTCGGCGACGGGGAACTTCACGCCGGTGAGCTCTTCGGAGGCGGCCCACAGGCGCTGCTGGACCGCCATCTCGTACGACGCCGGGCTGGAGGTGACCAGCCGGGGGTGGCCCTTGACCTCGTTGCGTCCGCCGGGGCCGTAGTACTGGCCGCCGAGCGCGGCGGGGTCGGTGGCGGCTCGCAGGGTCGGCAGGGCACCCATCGCCGGCGTCTGGGTGATCAGCGGCGCCAGCCAGGTGAGCGGAAGCCGGAGGGCCGCGGGTGTGTTGCGGGCCAGCTCGGTGTTGGACATGCCGGGGTGCGCCGCCAACGCGACGGTGGTGCCGTGCGCGGCGAGCCGGCGCTGCAGCTCGTAGGTGAACATGAGGTTGGCCAGTTTGGACTGGCCGTAGGCGGCGGCCCGACCGTACGACCGCTCCCACTGCAGGTCGTCGAAGTGGATCGCCGCTCGGATGCGGTGGCCGGTGCTGCTGACCGTCACCACGCGCGAGCCGGGCACCGGCAGCATCAGGTCGAGCAGCAGCCCGGTGAGCGCGAAGTGGCCCAGGTGGTTGGTGCCGAACTGCATCTCGAAGCCGTCCCGGGTGATCTGCTTCGGCGTGTACATCACACCGGCGTTGTTGATCAGCAGGTCGAGTCGGCCGAGCCGGGACCGCAGCGCGGCCGCCGCGGTCCGGACGGAGTCGAGCGAGGTCAGGTCCAGCGCCTGTACGGTCACGTCGCCGGCCATGCGGGCCGCGGCCTGCTCGCCCTTCTCGACGTCGCGCACGGCCAGCACCACGCAGGCCCCGCGCTCGGCGAGGGCCTTGGCGGTCTCGTACCCCAGTCCGGCGTTTGCCCCGGTCACCAGGGCCACCCGCCCGCGTTGGTCCGGCATGCTCGCCGTCGTCCACTGCTCACCCATGTCGAGCTCCCACTCATTACGTACCGGAGGTATCTTGCACTCGGAACGCTAAAGTACCTCAGGTACGTTGTCAACGTACCTGAGGTACTTAAGCTAAGGTGGTGGTCGTGAGTTTCCAGCGGGCCAGAACCGAAGAGCAGCGGGAGATCCGTCGGCGGGCGATCCTCGACATGGCGTCGGCGATGCTCGACGAGATGCCTGTGGCCGCGGTCACCTTGAACGAGCTCAGCCGCCGGGTGGGACTGGCGAAGCCGAACGTGCTCCGCTACTTCGAGTCCCGCGAGGCGGTGCTGCTGGAACTGCTGGACCGATTCCTGCGGGAGTGGCTGGCGGAACTGGCAGACGAGTTGGCGGCCGACGTCGACGAGAGCCGGCCCATGGCCGAGCGAGCGACGGCGGTGGCCGGGATCCTCAGCCGCTCACTCTCCAGCCGTGCGGTGCTGTGCGACCTCTTCGGCGCCCAGGGCGGCGTCCTGGAACACAATGTCTCCGTCGAGGTCGTGGCACGCTACAAGCGCGCCTCCTTGGACCGCCTCACGACCATGACCGCGCTGATCCGGAAGTACCTGCCGGAGCTGGGCGAGAACGCGACCCTGTTCAGCCTGCAGACCATGGTCATGGCCGGCGCGCTGTCGGCGTACAGCACACCCCCGCCCAGCCTCCAGGCGGCCTACCAGGCCGAGCCCGACCTGGCACGCTTCCACCTGGAGCTGAAGGACTCCTTGGAGCTGGCCCTCACCGCGACCCTCCTGGGCGTGCTGCCCCGCCCCTGAGCTGCGTCGCGCCTCTCGGCGGTCCCGGCTACTCGCCGTGCGGGTCCGAGTGGTTGAGCGTCTGGACGACCTCGTGGTAGTCGCCGCGGGCCTCACCGTAGCGGAGGTACTTCACCCGCTCGACCTGGATCTCCTCGGCGTCGGGCCGGGCCTCGATCAGGTCGACCACCTCGGCGATGAACTCGTCCAACGGCATGGCGAGCTCGTTGTCCTCCTGGCCGGGCAGGAGCGCGGTACGGACGGACGGCGGCTCGAGTTCCATGACCTTCACGGACGTGCCGGCGAGCTGCAGCCGGAGGGACTCGCTGAGCATGTGGATCGCCGCCTTCGACGCGTTGTAGCTCGGCGTGACCTTGAGCGGCGTGAACGCCAGGCCGGAGGACACGGTCATGATGGTGGCGTCGGGCCGGGTCTGCAGATGTTCGACGAGCGCCGCGATGAGGCGGATCGGACCGAGCACGTTCGTCGTGACCGTGGACTCGGCGGTGGTGAGGAACGACGCGGGATCGCGCCAGTCCTCGACGTGCATCACGCCGGCCATCGCGACCAGGACGTTCAGGTCCGGATGACCGGCCAGCACCTGCTTCGTGGCGGAGGCGACACTCGCGGGATCCGCGACATCGATCTGCACGGTGTCGATGCCGGGATGCGCGGCCGCGATGCGTTCCAGCAGTTCGGTACGTCGGCCGCCGACGATGACGGTGTTGCCCTTGGCACGCAGCGCGAGGGCGAGGGCGAGACCGATGCCGCTGGTGGAACCGGGGATGAAGATGGTGTTGCCGGAGATGTTCATGTCCCGATCGTCACCGGTCTGCGTGCGCGGGTGCAGAGACCGGTTGTCGGGGGATCGACGATCCCTGGTTCGCCGCCCGGTGCAGGACGACAATCGACGACATGGACCGTGCAGCAATGGCCGACTTCCTGCGCCGCCGCCGCGAGGCGCTCCGCCCCCAGGACGTCGGTCTTCCCCCAGGCCCGCGTCGGCGAGCCCCAGGTCTGCGGCGTGAGGAGGTCGCGGCTCTCGCCGTGATGTCGACCGACTACTACACGCGGCTGGAGCAGCAGCGCGGCCCCCGGCCCAGCGGCCACATACTGGCCTCGCTCGCCCGTGCGCTGCGGCTCACGAGCGCCGAGCGCGACTACCTGTACCAACTCGCCGGGCACAACGCACCGGCTGCCCTGTCGGCTCCGGCACACGTCGCTCCCGCACTGCTGCGGGTACTGGAGCGGCTCGACGACACTCCGGCGCTCGTCCTGACCGACCTGGGCGAGACACTGGTGCAGAACAGGATGGCGGCCGCCCTGTTCGGGGACGCGGCGAATCACACGGGACTGGCCCGCAGCGCCGTCCACCGCTGGTTCACCGATCCCGCCGAGCGGTCGATCTATCCCGAGGCCGACCGGGACCGGCAGAGCCGCGCCCAGGTGGCGAACCTGCGCGCCGCCTACGGGCTGCGAGGGCCGCAGTCGCGCGCCGGCGAGCTCGTACGGATCCTGCAGAAGGCCAGCACCGAGTTCGCCGAGCTCTGGGCCCGGCACGAGGTCACACGAAGGTTCGAGGACCACAAGACGCTCATCCACCCCGAGGTGGGCGCGATCGAACTCGACTGTCAGGCGCTGTTCACCGAGGACCAGTCCCAGACCCTGCTGGTCCTCACGGCTCCGCCCCGGAGCGAGGGCTACGAGAAGTTGCGACTCCTGGCCGTACTCGGATCCCATCGCTTCACCGAGGCCGAGGGGTAGCGGCCGGCGACGTGCTCCGGCCCCTCCCCGGGCGACGTCACATGCACGCCCAGCGTGGCACCCACACGTCACCGGATGTCTCAGGTACCGCCGCGCGCAGGTACCCGCGCAGGTCGGTCAGCACCGGGTGCCTGTCCCCGGTGCGGAACAGCAGGGTGTGCGGGTAGACCGGTGTCGGGTCGATCAGGGAGATGCGTCGCAGGTCGTGGGCCTGGGGCCACAGGTACCGGTCCCCGGCGCCGACGAGGGTCGCAAGGGAGGCCGAGTCGGCCAGTGCGTCCATGAGGGCCTCGTCGCCGAAGTTGGGGCCGAGGGCGTCGATGCTCAGTCCGAACTCCTCGGCCAGCGCATCGTAGAACGCCGACCATTCCGTGCCGGGTCGGATCCCTGGAACCCAGATGCGGTGCGCCGCAAGGTCGGCCGGCCTGATCGAGGGGGCGTTCGCCAGCGGGTGGGCGGGCCCGACCAGGAGCTGCAGTGGGGCGTCCGCAATTCGTTCGGCACTGATTCCGGCAGGGACCTGGTCTGCCGGCACCGCACGGAAGGAGGCGTCGACCGTTCCTTCCAGCACGGCTTGGGCCGCCTGGGCGGCGTTCTCCCGACCCAGGGTGACCGCGTCGAGGTCGGCGTCGGGGCGGGAGCGGTAGAAACGGTAGACGGCCTGGGCCGGGGCGATGCGCCGGTTGAGGACGTCGACCCGCAGGAGCCGGCTCCCCGGCCGCACGGCGTGTTCGGCCTGTTCGACGGCGGTCAGGACCTTCCTGGCGTGGGGCAGGAAGACCTGCCCGTCCACGCTCGGCCGGGACCCGCGAGTGGTCCGCACCAGTAGTGCGACTCCGAGCTGTCTCTCCAGGGCCGCGATGCGCTTGGACACCGCCTGCTGGCTGATTCCCAGCTCGTCGGCTGCCACTTGGAAATGCCCGTTGTCGGCCACCACCACGAACGTCCGGACCGCATCGACATCCATACCTGGATCGTAACGACACAACCAGAGGTTGTGGCCGGTGACCCTGAGGTTGTTTGCCCCAGAGATCACAGCGTTGGTTCACTCGCACCGGTCACACGACGGTTGTTCCGGGGAGGACGACATGGACTTTGCGCAGAAGGTACGGCGGGCGATCGGCATGGCCGAGCAGATCAACAAGCTCGCGTACGCCCAGCAGGCGGAGATTCAGGAGCGCTGGAGCGCGCTCACCGGGCGGGAGGTGGACGAGACCTTCCACCTGATCCCGCCTGTCTACACCGACCACGGTGTGAACATCCGGGTGGGCCGCAACGTCTTCGTGAATCAGGGCTGCCGCTTCAACGACGTTGGTGGCATCGAGATCGACGACGACGTGATGCTCGGTCCGGACGTCAGTCTGATCACCTCCGGCCACCCGCTGGACCCGGCGCGGCGGCGTACCGGGATCACGTCGGCCCCGATCCGGATCGGACGCAACGTCTGGATCGGAGCGTCCGCCGTGGTCCTGCAGGGCGTGACCATCGGTGCCGACGCCGTGGTCGCCGCCGGTGCCGTCGTGACTCGTGATGTTCCCGCCCGAAGCGTCGTCGCGGGGGTACCGGCGACGGTGATCAGGTCCGAGATCTCGTGCTGACCCCGCGGTGGCGGAGGGCGGCTGGGCGGGGACGGCCACCCGGACGAGGCTCCGCGACAAGTTGATCGCGGCGTGCGCCGTGGGCCTGGCCCGTGCTGATGCGTCTCAGTCGGTGGTGAAGGCGGCCACCACCAGGTCCGTCAGGAGGACGCCGGCGCTGCCGTCCGGGTCCAGGTCGGGGTCGTAGATGGTGACGTTGAGCCCCGCACAGCGCGGGGAACGGACGAGCGGGCGCAGCAGGGCGGTGACTTCGCGGGGCAGCAGTCCGTCGGGGTCCGGGCTGTCGACCGCGGGCATCACCGAGGGGTCGAGGACGTCGGCGTCCAGGTGGATCCAGAAGCCGTCGAGTGCTGCCGCATCGAGGTCGGCGGCGGTCGCGGCGCCCAGGTCTGCGGGGTCGGTGCGGCGCAGGTCGGAGACGGTGGTGACGGGGACCTTCAGCCCGCGCAGCTCGGCGACGTCCTCGTCGTCCACGAAGGCGTCCCGGGTGCCGAAGAGCCGGACGTCCTCGTCCCGGAGGTAGGGCCGCAGCCCTTCGAGGTCCGTCAGGTCCTCCTGCCCGCGCCCGGTCGCGAGGGCGAGTTCCTCTCCCCCGGCGGCGCCGATCCGGTCGGAGGTGCCCGGATGGCGGAAGTCGGGAGAGGCGTCGATCGACACCAGGCCGTACCGGCCGAGACGGCGCAGGGCCAGCGCGGCGCCGAGTTGGATGGAGCAGTCCCCGCCGAGGACCAGGGTGAAGTGACCGGCGGACACGTGCGGCTCGATGCGGTCGGCGAGGGTGCGTGTGTAGGCGGCGAGGGCGCGTGCGTTGAAGACGCCGTCGCCCTCCTGCCAGTCGCCGCGGTCGTAGCGGGGCGGCACGACGACGCCTCCTTCGAGGGCGCCGAGCCTGCGTACGATCCCGTTGTCCCGCAGCGCCCCGGCCAGCTTGTAGCAGCCGGGGACGGTGCCGGGGGCCGGCGGGCGCAGCCCCAGGTTGGAGGGGGCGTCCATGACCATGATGCTTCGCATGGCGTCATCCTTGCCGTCGGGCGCTCGGCGTTCAACCGGTCTTTCGCGAGGCGGCGGTTGTTCATGGGCCGGGGGCTCAATCGGACGGAGTGGCTCCGGTTTCCGGGCCGGTGACCGCCTCGACCAGCTGCGGACCGTTGTTGCGGACGTTGTTGACCGCCGCGGAGACGGGACGGGCGTCGAGCCGGCCGCCGGCCGGCTGCTCGAGCAGGTCGCGCAACGCGCCGGTCTCCTGGTGGGAAGGGTCGAGCCAGACGTCGTAGTGCTCATCGGCCACGGTCAGCGGCATGCGGGGGTGGACGCGTCCGGCGTCGTCCGTGGCCTCGGTGGTGATGATGGTGCAGGTCGTCAGCCAGGCCGACGGGTCGTCGTCGTGCCGGGCGTCCGGGTCGCGCCAGTACTCGTACAACCCCGCCAGGGCCATCACCTGGTCGTCGGCGGCGTGGATGAAGTAGGGCTGCTTCCGGGTCCTTCCCGTCTCCGGGTCCTCGATGCGCTGCCACTCGTAGAAGCCGTCGGCCGGCAGGAGGCAGCGGCGCCGGGCGAACGCCGTGCGGAAGGCCGGTTTCTCGTGGACGGTCTCCATCCGGGCGTTGATCAGCCGGGCGCCGATCTTCGTGTCGCGGGCCCAGGACGGCACCAGACCCCAGCGCAGCCTACGCAGGTGCCGCGCCGCCGGAGCGCCCGTGGAGGCGTCGCGCGAGGGGCGCTCGAGGACGGCCCACACCTCGTCGGTCGGCGCGACGTTCCAGCTCGGCGCGAGGGGATCGCCGAGGTCCGGGTCGGCGATCTGGAACTGCCGGGCGAGGTCCTCGGGACCGCGGGTGGAAACGTACCGGCCGCACATGGAACCACTGTCGCTCACTCCTGGCGCTCGCCGCGACCGCACGCGCCACGTGTCGCACGCGCCTGTGGCGCATCCGCGCGTTTCCGTCCGGGACCGCTTGACCTCTGCTGGCGAGCACCGGCTGCTCGCGGCTGTGCCGCCACGGCCCGCGGTGTGACAGGGTCCGCACCACCACGTGGGCCGTGGGCCTCGATGAGCCGTCGCTGCCGTGGCCTCAGGCGGCGGGGGCGACGGGGCCGCACATCGCGTTGCCGTGCTCGGCCGGGTCGTCGCTGATCCAGAACTGCGTCCACAGCAGCGCGAACTCCGCCCGGCCGAGGTAGCCGTCGCCGTCCTGGTCGAGGCGGTCGAACACGTCCTGCGTCGCCATGCCGCGGCCGTGCCACGTGTCGACGAGCCGCTGGTGTTCGTCACGGGAGATACGGCCGTCACCGTTCTCGTCCACCGCGTCGAAGATCGTGTCGGCCGTGGCCGTGACGGCCTCCGCCATGGCCGGCAGCCGCTCGACCACGGTCATCAGCTCGTCCATGCTCACCCGGCCGGGCCGGCTCGCGTCGGCGGCGGCCGACAGCTGCTGCCACCATCCCATCATCACGCCGCGTACCCGTAGGGACAGCTCCGGGCTCGCGGCCACCCGCGGCAGTCGGCTCCACCGCGCGGCGAGCGCCTCGAAGTCCCTCTCCTCCAGGAAGCCGTTGCCGTCCGTGTCGAACACGTCGAACATCGCCTGGACCTTCGTCCTGCGGAACTCACTGGCCACCACAAGCCCCCTCGCCTCACCGTTGTGCCAACAGGCTGTCCAGTTCCACCCGTCGGCCAACGGCGCCGAGGAGCACGGAGCACCCGACACGTGACACCGCACCCCGTACGAACACCTCGAGCGCCGGTTTACAGGGGGCGGGCCCGTTCCAGGCCGTGCCGGTCCGCCTGGCCACTCATCGGCGCCTCCCGTTCGGCGGCCCGTCGCAGTCGGCCCGGGTTTGGACGATCTCGGCGCGGATCTCACGCAGCCGGCACGTCGCCGACGGACCTCGTCAGCCGACGATCGGTACGGCGTTGCCGGAGACGTGGACGCGTGCGCCGTGCGGGTCCGTTCGTACGGTGAGGTCGCTGGGCCGGCCCATGTCCTCCCCCTGCCGGACGGTGACGACGCCTGACGCGGGCAGTGCGCCGACCGTGCGCAGGTAGCCACCGAACGCGGCCGCGGCGGCTCCGGTCGCCGGGTCCTCGACCACGCCGCCCACCGGGAAGGGGTCCCGCGCGTGGTACCGCTGCTCGTCCTCGCGCCAGACCAGGTGCACGGTCGTCCAGCCGTGCTTCCGCATGAGTGCGGCAAGCGCGTCGAAGTCGTAGTCGAGGTCGGCCAGTCGGGCCCGGGAGCGGACCGCGAGGATCAAGTGGTCGTTGCCGGCGAAGGCGACGTGCGGCGGCAGCTCGGGGGCGAGGTCGGCGCTGTCCCAGCGCAGGGCGGACAGCGTCGCGTCCACCTCGTCGGTCCGCGCCTCCCGCGACCGGGTCGGCACGCTGGTGAGGGTCGCCCGCACCGCGCCGTCGGTGTCCGTCTCCGTGGTCACCGGGATCTCTCCGGCAGGCGTGTCGAAGACCAGGTCACCGGGGCCCAGCCGTTCGGCGAGAGCCACCGCGGTCGCCACGGTGGCGTGGCCGCAGAAGGCGACCTCGGCGAGAGGGCTGAAGTACCGGAGTGTGAGCCGGCGCCGCTCCTCGTCGCGGGTGGTTACGAACGCCGTCTCCGAGTATCCGACCTCGGCGGCGATCGCCCCCATGCGGTCCGGCCCGAGCAGCGCGGCGTCGAGGACGACACCGGCCGGGTTGCCCCCGTCGGGGCGGGGGGTGAAGGCCGCGTAGCGCAGCACGTCGACGGCAGACGAGGAAGTGGTCATGGCCTTCATGATCCCGCCCGGGGACGTGAAAGCCAACGACGATTTCTCATCGACAGCTGCGCGAAGCGGTCGCGTGGCCGGGAGTCGAGGCCGCTGAGCGCAGGCCCGGCCAGTGCCGTGGGGTGGCCCGCGAGGCCACGGGGTGACGCCGAGCAGCTCGGGTCAGTTCAGCGACGGCGGAACCCAGGCGTGGTGGCGCAGGATCATGCGTGTGGCGGCCCGCGACGGTGTCAGTCGCATGGCCGTGTTCCGCAGGGTGACGGCCAGCGGGTGGGACAGTTGCTGACCCATTCTCCCGGCCTGACGGGCGGCCCCCGCGACAGCCTGGCTCCGCGGCCGGCGCTCGGCGTCGTAGCGGGCGAGCGCGGCCTCGACGGTGGGCTCGGCACCGAGGGCGGCGGCCAGGGTGACCGCGTCCTCCAGTGCCTGGCAGGCGCCCTGCCCGAGGTTGGGGGTCATCGCATGGGCCGCGTCGCCGAGCAGTGCGATCCGCCCGACCGTGTATGCGGGGAGTGGCGTGCGGAGTTCGTTCACGTCGTGATGCAGCACGGCCTCGGGCCGAGTCGCGTCGAGCAGGGCGAGGACCGGATCGTGCCAGGTGCGAAAGCGCCGACGCAGTTCGGTCAGCGGGTCGGCGAACCGCGTTCCGGCGGCGAGACTGAGGACGGCGTGCCACTCGGCGCGCCCGTCCAGGAAGGCGATGTGCCCGAACTCCGCGCCCCGGCCCCAGGTCAGCTCGAAGTCGGCGCGTACGTCGACCGCGTGCTCGGTGATCGCGCGCAGCACCGTCGAGCCGCTGTAGACGGGGCCCGGGTGGCCCGGAAGGACTCTGCTGCGGACGGCACTGCCGATACCGTCGGCCGCCACCACCAGATCGGCTTCCAGGGCCGTGGTGCCGCAGTCGACACGGACTGTCCCCGGGCCGACCTGCTCAACGGCTGTCACCTCGGTGTCGACCTCCAGTGATCCGGCGGGCAGGTGCTCACGCAGCAGTCGGTGCAAGGTGGAACGGGGAATGCCCATGATCGGTGTGCCCACCGCCTTCTCGAGGGCCGAGCCGTCCATCCTGGTCAGCCAGCCGCCCCGGGGCGTTCGGGTTCCGCCGGTGTACTGGCCTCGCGACGCGTCCCGAACCGCACCGCCGACGCCGAGTTCGTCCAAGGCGCGCAGGCCGTTGGCCGCCAGGGAAATGCCTGCCCCCGCGTCCTCGAGCACGGGCGAACGTTCGAGGATCGTCACGTCCCATCCCATGCGGTGCAGGCCGATCGCGGCGGCCAGCCCGCCTATGCCTCCTCCGACCACCACTGCCGTGTTCCCCATGCCGCATTCCCCCTCTTCTACATCTGTAGAAGTCGACTCTACCCCCGAACTTCTACGGGTGTAGAAAGGGGCCATGGCTTCGAATCGGCGCACCCTCCTCGCAGACGCGGCTCTCGACGTCCTCGCCGACGAAGGGATGCGCGGGCTGACCCACCGCGCGGTCGATCGCCGAGCGGCCATGCCGCCCGGCACCACCTCGGCCTACTTCCGCACCCGTGCCGCGCTGCTGACCGGGCTCGTCGCCCGCCTGGTCCAGCTCGACCAGGCGGAACTCCGGACGGCGGCCGACCAGCTTCCACCCCTGCGGACCGTCGAGGAACTGGTGGACGGCATGGTGGCACTCACCCGCCGGCGACTCACCGGCGCGGGCCGCCGCCGCTCGCTCGCCCGCCACGCTTGCGCCGTCGAGAGCGTGCGCGACAAAGAGCTGCGCGAGATCCTGGTGCCCCGCGAGAACGCCGGCCGCGAGGCCGTCCGGTTGTTCCTCGCCGAGCACGGCGTGACCGACGTCGAGAATCGCACTCACACACTGCTGACCTGTGTCGACGGACTGGTCTTCGACCGACTGGTGAACGGCGGCGAAGTACGGCGAGAGGCCCTCGAAGGGCTGGTCGCCGCCGCACTGCGCTAGACCCCACGCTCGTGTCGCCGGTGCTGGAACCTCCCAGTGAGGTGCCTGGCAACGGGGTCACGGGTGGAAGCGCCACCTGCCTTCGGATACGACATCCACTTCGCCGTCCCTGACACGAACGGCCGTCTCGTCATCGATGAAGTAGATCGGGAAGTCCGCCCGCGCGGTGATCCGGTCGGCCCAGGCGTCGTCCCGCTCGGGGAAGTCCGGCGAGTACAGGTGGGGCTTGAGGTACCAGTCGAAGAGGCCGAACGGCGGCTCCACACTCGTCGCGCCGAGCACGTGGAGGTCCGTGGCATCCCCGATGACGTCGGCGGAGTGTCCGGTGAGGTTGCGGCTGAAGATCATTGATCCGGCGCTGACTCCCACGTAGACACGGCTCCGCAGCGCCTCCAGGAAGCCCTCGGCCAGACCGTTGCCGGTGATGCTGCGGGCGAGGTGATAGTGGTTGCCGCCTTCGACGTAGACGACATCGGCGTGGAGCAGCCGGTCGAGCACCAGCTGCTGGGGCAGGCCGTTCAGCTCCAGAATGTCGAACTCCCGCCAGCCGAGGCCGTGCAGGCGGTTCATGTCCGCGACGACCCACCCGTGGTCCCCGGGATCCGCGACGGATGCGGTGGGAACGAACACGACGTTCGCCGATCCGAACGGTTTGCCCAGCATGTCACGCAGCGCATCCCGCAGTGTCTCGTTGCGCAGGCCGCTCGCCGTCAACAGGAAGTTCATCGGGCGAGCCAAACACGCCTGACGGGCGGCACGCAAACGATCCCCGGGCCGGGGCGACGCGGCGACGGCCGTCATCGTGGAAGGCCACCCGGCAGGGGGGTGACCGGATCTGCGCAGGAGCCCGAAGCGTCACCCGATCAGCTCATATGACCTAACGGACAGGGCCTAACCGAGGCGCGCGCCGAGTTCGGTGGCGGCTGCGACGACGGCGACGCTGAGCAGGGCGAGCTTGGTCCCGGTCCGCCTCGCCGGGCCGGATACGGACAGCGCTCCGCAGGCCACGCCCTGCCGGTTCCGTACGGGGGCGGCCACCGCACAGAGGTCCCACTCACTCTCCTCCATGTTGGTGGCGTAGCCGGTCTCCCTCACCTTCTCGAGCTCGGCCTCAAGCGCCCGGCGTGTGCTGACCGCGCGCTCGGTCCCGCCTCGCAGTCGCGCGCCAGAATAGCGGCGCCGCAGCTCTTCGCGGGAGAGCTCGGCGAGCAGCGCCTTGCCCGCGGCGGACGCGTGCGCCGGGCCTCGCTGCCCGGTCCTCAGCCCGGCGCGGATCACCTGCCGGCTCTCCACACCTTCGACGAAGACCGTCTCCGTCCCTTCCAGGACGAGCAGATGCGCGGTCTCGGAGGTGTCTTCTACGAGTCTTTCCAGCAGGAGCCGGGCTTCGTCACGGAGGGAGACCGCCCCCATCACGGCGATACCGAGCCTGGCCAGGGCGGGCCCGGGTCCGTAGCCCTTGGTCCGGGCGTCCTGACGGAGCAGGTCGCGGGCCTGCAGGGTGGTCAGCATCCGATGGGCGGTCGACCTGGCCACCCCCAGCTCGGCGGACACGTCGGTGACTCGCAGCGACGGATTGTCCACCAGCATCAGCAGGATTCGTGCCGCGTTGTCGATCGATTCCACCGGGTAGGCGGCCGACGCTGCCACGAGCCCTCCCTCTCGCCGTCGTCACCGGCGGCTGTTCTGGTGATTGAACTGCATTTCGCCAGCCAGAATAGCGTGACCTGCCTGATCGCACGCCTCCGCGGCTGTCGTTCCGTAGCGCTCACGCTCCAATCTTCGTTCCGCTGAACAGATCGCCATCCATTCAGCAGAACACCAGACCGTTGACGCTGCATCCGAGCCGAGTTACCTTGCAGAACATGATCTGCTCTACGGAACACCGTTCAGGAGGACCGGCGTGACACCTTCATCGCCGTCCGTCGCGGAACTCGGCCACGTGGGCCTGCGCTGTCACGATGTGAGCCGACAGCTGGCGTTCTACAGCGACATACTCGGGCTGACGGTCACCGACCATGACGAACGGCTCGGCATCTGGTTCCTGTCCGCCAGGCCGGACACCGAACACCACGAACTGCTCCTGGCCGAGGGCCGGGACGCGCCACTCGGAGTCAGACTCATCCAGCAGGTGTCGTTCCGGTGCGCGCGATTCGAGGACGTCCTCGGCTTCCATCGGCGTTTCAGGGAGCACGACGTACGGCTCGACATGATCGTCTCGCACGGCAACGCCGTCGGCGTCTACTTCTTCGACCCGGAGGGCAACCGGTGCGAGGTCTACTGGCGGACCGGGCTCGTGGCACGACAGCCCTTCGTCGAGCACATCGACATCGAGACCGATTCGGAGGAGCTGCTGGACGCCATCCGGGCTTCGGTCGAACGCCACGGCACGTCGGGCTTCACCGAGGAGAGCTACCGCGCCTGGACGCGCGAACAAGCGGTGGCGGCCGACTCCCACGCAGGCAAGGAGGTAGGCCGGTGAAATTCGTTCGCTACGCGGACGGGCCGTCCTCAAGCGTCGGTGTGGTGGACGGCGACCTGGTCCGGGTCGTCGACGGTCCGACGGACCTGCTGCCCCTCATCGAGGGTGGCAAGGACGAGTTGCTCGCTGCCGGACGGACGGCGCTGCGGCGCGGTGCGACCGTGCCCCTGCCGGACCTCGTTCCCCTGTCGCCGATCGCGACGCCTCCGACCGTCCGCGACTTCTACGCGTTCGAACAGCATGTCCGGGCGGGGCGCGCCTGGCGGGGCCTCGAGATGGACCCGGACTGGTACGAGCTGCCGGTCTTCTACTTCTCCAACCCCTACGCCGTCACGGGCTGCGGGCCGGTGCCCATGACTCCGGGTGCCGAGCGTTTCGACTTCGAACTGGAGGTGGCCGCGGTGGTGGGCCACGGCGGCCGCGACCTGACCGTCCGGGACGCCGAACGCGCCATCGCCGGCTATTGCGTGCTCAACGACTGGAGCGGCCGGGACGTGCAGCAGCGCGAGATGAAGCTGTCGATGGGACCGGTGAAAGGCAAGGACACCGCGACGAGCCTCGGCCCGTACTTCGTGACCCCGGACGAGATCGCCGACTTCCGCGAGGGCAATGGGTACCGTCTCGAAATGACCTGCACGGTCAACGGGGTCCCCTACTCCCGTGCCCTGTGGTCGGACATCCACTGGTCGTTCGGCGAGATGATCGCCTACGCCTCCCGCGGCACCGAGGTGCGGCCCGGCGACGTGATCGGCTCCGGCACCTGCGGAACCGGCTGCGTCCTGGAGCTCTCCCGCACCCACGACTCGACGACCTACCCCTGGTTGCAGCCGGGCGACGAGGTCGTCGCGGCGATAGAAGGTCTCGGAGAGTTGCGCAACACCGTCGTCGAGGCCGCGCCGGTCATGCCGTTGCGAACCCCGGGCGCGGCAGGGCGGGAGGACGAAGGACGACCGCGCCTCACCGATGGAGCCGCGCGCTGATGGACACTCCCGGGCCGGCGGAGGATCCGGCCAAGCTTCGGGCCGCGTTGCTGCGTGCCATGCCGATGTCCCGCATGCTCGATTACGGCATGGACCACGCAGACGCCGTCCACCTGGCCGGCGCGGCCGTCTCGGAACCGTGGCACGAGGTCGCCACTCGCCTGGCTGAGGCCCAGTCGACCCGGGCGGCGGCGGCCGCTGACCGCGGTGACGTCGAAACCGCGGTCGCCTGCTATCGCCGGGCGACGGCCTGCCTGGTCTTCGCGCAGATGGCCTTCAACACCGACCTTCCGGCCAAACGCGCGCTCTACGTCCGGCTCCTCCGGGCCTACCAGGCCGCGGCCGAGCTCGACACCGAGTTGCACGTGGAGCGGCTGTCGATCCCGTTCCGGCAGGGCCACTGCACCGCCTGGTTCGTGAGTCGGTCCGGCGCTCGCCCCGGCCCCGCAGTGGTCGTCGTCGGCGGGCAGAGCGGTTGGGGCCCGGCCTTCCACCGGCAGGCCGAAGCCCTGGCACGGCGGGGACTGTCGGCCGTCCTGTTCGAGGCACCGGGCCAAGGTGATACGCGCATGGCCGGCGGACTGCACCTCGACAAAAGCGTCGACCGGGCCTTCAGCGCGGCCCTCGACGCCGTACGTGCCCGTACCGGCTACGACGGCCGGTTCGGGGTGTGGGGAAACAGCTTCGGCGGACTGCTCGCCGCCCGTGCCGCCGTGCACGACAGCCGTTTCGGCGCGTGCTGCGTCAACGGGGCCCACGCGAGGCCTGAGCCACTGCCGTTCCGGACCGCGCGCGAACAGTCGCGGGCGCTCCTGGGCGTCGAGACCGACGACGTAGCCGCGGCCGTCTTCCGCACTCTGTGGCTCGATCCGGCGGTCGACCGGATGAGCGCCGCGATGCTCGTGCTGCACGGCGGCAACGACCCCTTGGTCGGCCTGGACCAGCAGAAGGTGTTCCTCGACCTGTCGGAACACCACACCCTGCGGGTGTGGGACGACGGCGACCACACCGTGTACAACCACTCGGCCGAGCGCACGGAGTTCGTCTGCGACTGGTTCCGTGACCGGCTCCGCCGTGGGTGACCCAGCGCACCCAGCACACCCGGCAACCTTCCGAACCACTCACGGATTCACCGAGGAGACCATGAAAGCCATCGCACTCCCGCACTACGGCGACGCGGACGCCCTGGAACTCACCGAGCTGCCGACGCCGGCGGTAGCGCCCGGAGAATTCCTGATTCGCGTCAAGGCGGCCGGGGTGAACCCGGCCGACGAGAAGATCGCCGTCGGCAACCTCGACGGCATCATGGTGACCCACTTCCCCCTCGTCCCCGGCTTCGAGATGGCCGGCATCGTCGAGGCCCGCGGATTCGGCGCCACCGAGTTCGAGATCGGCGACGAGGTGATCGGCTTCGTCCTCAAGGACTGGGCGCAGAACGGCACCTACGCCGAACTGGTATCGGCCCCGGCCCGCACCCTGGCACGCAAGCCGGCGTCCTGGGACTGGCTGCATTCGGCGTGTCTGCCGCTGAACGGGCTGACGGCCCACCAGGCCGTCAGGCGCATCGACATCGGTGAGGGCGACACCGTCCTGATCCACGGAGCCGCGGGTGGGGTCGGCACGCTCGGCGTACAGATGGTGGTCGCCCGGGGCGCCCGCGTGATCGGCACCGCGAGCGAGCGCAACCACGACTACCTGCGTGAACTGGGCGCCACACCCATCACCTACGGAGCCGGCCTGGCCGAGCGAGTGCGCGAAGTGGCTCCGGAGGGCGTCGACGCGGCGCTCGACTTCTTCGGCGGGGACTCGGTGGCCGTCTCGCGGCAGGTCCTGAAGGATCCCGCGCGGGTCGCCTCCGTGGCCGACGTCACCGCACCCGAACAGGGCGGCCAGTTGGTGTGGGCGCGCGCGGACGCCGACGAGCTGACGGAGGTGGCCGCGCTCGCCGGGTCCGGGCAGTTGTCCGTCCCCGTGAGCCGCTCCTTCCCGCTGGAGCAGGCCGCCGACGCCTGGCGCATGCTCCACGCGGGCAGTCGCACCCGCGGCCGGATCGTACTGGACATCGACGCCGCCTGAGGTGGTCTCCGGCGTGCACACGCTCCGGTGTAAGCGAAGGGTTGGGACACATGAAGCTTGCCGATGAATTCCGCACCACGACGACGACCGCACCGGATGCCGTGGACGCGGACGTCCTCGTCATCGGGTACGGCCCGGTCGGTCAGACCCTGGCTGCTCTGCTGGGGACAGCGGGTCACCGGGTACTGGTCTGCGAACGGCGAGTGGGCCGCTACGAGACGCCACGAGCCGGGCACTTCGATCACGAAATCATGCGCGTCTTCCAGTCCTTGGGCATTGCCGACGACGTACGGCGCATTGCGGAACCGGCGCGTGTGTACGAGTTCCTCGATCGCGACGGGAGCGTGATCTCTCGCCTGCCGAGGGAGGGGGCCGCACCCTCCGGCTGGGACGCGTCGTACCACTTCTACCAGCCGGAACTGGAGGACGCCCTGGACGCGGCGGTCCGCGGCGCGTCAACGGTGGACGTTCGTTTCGGTGCGGAGTTGGTCGATCTGCGTCAAGGGACCGACCACGTGGTGGTGACGTTGGCGGACGGCGGCGTCGTCACCGCCCGCCATGTGGTCGGGGCGGACGGCGCCAACAGCAGGGTGCGCACGCTCTGCGGCATTCCGACGAAGGATCTCGGTTTCCGGGGCGACTGGCTGGTCGTGGACGTGCGGCCCCGTCCTGGCGCCCCGGTCCCGGACATCCCGGACACCGGCCAGGTCCTCGACCCGGCGAGGCCGAATCACATGGGCCGGGTTGCTCAGCGGTACTTCCGCTGGGAGTTCATGCTCGTCGAGGGCGACGATCCGACCGAGATGGTGAAGCCGGAACGCGTCTGGGAGTTGCTCAGGCCCTGGATCGGCCCGCAGGAGGGTGAGCTGATCCGGCAGACCGTCTACCAGTTCCGTTCCGTGGTGGCCGCCACGTTCCGCCACCGGTCGGTTCTGCTGGCCGGTGACGCCGCTCATGTCATGCCGCCGTTTCTCGGACAGGGCATGAGCTCCGGCGTCCGGGACGCCGCGACCCTCGGCTGGATGCTCGACCTCGTGCTGACCGGGGCCGCTGACCCGGAGCTGCTGGACCTGTACACGCTCTCCAGAAGGCCGCAGGTCATTGACTACATCGAGGAGTCGGTGCGGGTCGGGACCGTCGTCTGCGAGACCGATCCGGTCCGTGCGGCGCGGCGTCGGGAGGAGATGCGGTCGGCGACCGAGCTTCCGGCGCCGTTCGCGCCGCCGGTCGGCGCGGGCTTCCGAGCCGGGCAACCGCTGGCCGGTCACTTGGCCGTACAGCCCCTTCTGCGGACGGGCAGCGGGAAGACCGAGCGGTCGGACGACGTACTCGGCCGCGGGTTCACCCTGTTCAGCGTGGTCGAACCGGACGAGGCGACGACCGCGGCCGTGGCGGACCTCGAGCGAGCGATCGGGCTGCGGTCAGTCGTCGTGGGTGCCGCGGGGGTCCAGGAAGACGGGGAAGCGCTGAGTGACTGGCTCAAGGCGGCCGGCGTCGTGGCCGTGCTGGTCCGCCCGGACTTCTATGTCTTCGGCACGGCCACCGACCTCTTTGAGGTGGTGGATCTGCTCGCCTCACTTCGCGCGAGCCTGTCGCTGGTGTAGCGGCGTGACACCCGCTCGCGCGGCGGGCGACGACGGCACGGACAGCGACGACAACACCGGTTACGTGACACACGGGAGGGATCTCATGCCGAAGACGAACAACGGTGTCCACTACGAGGTGCGGGGAAGCGGGCCGAACTCGATCGTCCTGTTGCCCGGACTCGGGTGCTCGCTCCAGTGCTGGTCCGAGACGGCACCCCTGCTCGACGGCTACCGTCTCATTCTCATGGACCTGCCGGGCCACGCCGGCTCCTTCCATGCGCCTGCCGACGGATCGAGCCTCACCCGGATCGCCGCAACGGTGACCGACGCCTGCGACGAGCTGGGCCTCGAACGCTTCGCCCTCGTCGGTCTCTCCTTCGGTGGCGCGCTCGGCGTGCGGATCGCTCTCGACCGGCCCGGCCAGGTGTTCGCCGTCATGGCGGTCATGCCGTGGAACGCGGGCGGTACCGAGGCGGGCGATCCGGTCATCGAGAGATTCCACTCGTCCTTCCGTGACGTCGAGGCCATCACTGAGGCCGTCGGAGTCATGTCGCTGGACCCGAGCCGGACGACCGACGTCGTGCGCACCATGACCAGTGGTGTCACGGAGCAGTTCTGGCGCAGTTGGCTCGGAAGTGGTGGCGGCGCTTACACGAGCATGTTCGAGGAACTGTCCGGGATGGCCGTGCCGGCGTGCTACGTCATCGGCGGCCGGGACACCATCGCCCCGCGGGACAAGCTGATCGCCGACGTCCGCGCGATGCCCGGGGGCAGGCTGGTCTACCTGTCGGACGCGGGGCACCTCGCACCGTACGAGTCCCCCGAACTCGTCGCCGGGGAGATCCGCGAGTTCATCGGCCGCTACGCGCACACGCCGTCGTCGAGTCCCGGCTCGCGAGGAGCCTGAGCCGTTCCTCGGACGCGGTGCCGGGTTCGGCGGTGTAGATGATCAGGTCGTGCACGGCCCGGCCCGGCAGGGGCAGGTCGAGGGACTGGAAGGTCAGTTCCAGGTGGCCGGCGTCGGGGTGCTGGAGCCGTTTGACGCCGTCGTGGCGCATCAGGACGTCGTGCGTGGCCCATTGGCCGCGAAACTCCGGGCTGAGGGTGGACAGCTCGCCGACGAGTTCGCGCAGTGCCCGGTCGCGGGGTTCGCGCCCGGCCTCGGCGCGCAGCAGGGCGGCGGTGGCGTTGCCGGCGGCGTCCCAGTCGACGAAGAAGTCGGGCGCGGCCGGGTCGAGGAAGATGTAGCGGGCGATGTTGGGGCGGCCGCGTCCGTCGGTTGTGGCGCTGTCGAACAGCGGCGCGAGCAGGGCTCGGGCCAGGGGGTTGTGGGCGACGATGTCCGTGCGGCCGTTGCGTACGAACGCCGAGGACGTCGTCATGGAGTCGAGCAGCCACTGGATTCGGTCCGGGACCTCGACGTCCCTGCGACGCGACGGTGTGCGACTCGCGTGCCGCGACGACCGGGCCAGCTCGAACAGGTAGGCGCGTTCGTCGTCGTCCAGTCGCAGGGCACGGGCGACCGCGTCGAGGACGCCCTCGGACACGCCGGCGATGTGACCCTTCTCCAGCCGCGTGTACCACTCCGTGCTCACACCGGCGAGGACGGCGACCTCCTCGCGCCGCAGCCCGGGGACCCGGCGACGGGCGCTGGTCGGCAGTCCGGCCTGTGCCGGGGTGATCCTGGCTCGTCGGCCGGCGAGGAAGTCCCGGATCTCGCCGCGGGTTCCGGGCTGCTGGTCCATGGAATTCATGGTAAGCGCCGGTCACAGAGCGAAGGGGGTTGAGGTTGTACCCCCATGAACGCGACCTTCTCCGGTCCGCGGCGGGCGCGGTCTCCTGGGGTTCGAACGGTGCGACACGATCCTGAGAACGAACAACGGAGCCGAGACATGACGAGCAGGGCGCTGACGGTGCCGGCGGTGGCGTTGGGCACATGGGCCTGGGGAGACAGCGGCGAGGCGGGCGACGGCTACTTCGGCAGTCGACTGAGCGAGTCCGGACTGAGGGAGGTCGTCGAGAGGGCGCAGGCGAACGGGTTCACCTTGTGGGACACCGCCGTGGCGTACGGCATGGGCCGCTCGGAGAGCGTCCTCGCCCAGGCGCTGTCGGGCTGTCACCGCAGCGAGTACCAGCTGTCGACGAAGTTCACCCCGCAACTCGCGGGCGACGGCGACGATCCGGTCGCGGACATGCTGGAGCAGAGCCTCGACCGACTGCGTACGGACTATGTGGATCTCTTCTGGATCCACAATCCTGCCGACGTGGCGCGGTGGACGCCGCATCTGATCCCGCTGCTCGAGAGCGGCAGGATCCAGCATGTCGGCGTCTCGAACCACAACCTGGAGGAGATCGCTCTCGCCGATCGGATCCTCGGCGAGGCCGGCTTCCGCGTGGAGGCCGTCCAGAACCACTACAGCCTCCTGTACCGGGCTTCCGACCGGGCGGGCATCCTCGACCACTGCCGCGAGCACGGTGTGCGGTTCTTCTCCTACATGGTCCTCGAGCAGGGAGCGCTGACCGGCAGGTACAGCCCGGCGAATCCGTTGCCGGCGGGAAGCAGCCGGGCTGACGTGTACAACGGCGTCCTGCCCCGGCTGCGGGCGCTGACGGACCGGATGGAGGTGATCGGCAAGGACCGAGGCGTGTCCGCCGCGGAGGTTGCCGTCGCCTGGGCCATCGCCAAGGGGACCACCCCGATCATCGGGGTCACGAAGGCGGCCTACGTCGACGCGGTGGTCCGGGCTCGCGGCATCGAGCTGGCAGACGAGGAGATCGCGGAACTGGAGGCGCTGGCGGATGCCACGGACGTCGACACGCGCGGCTGGTGGGAGCAGGAGATGATGCAGCGGTAACAAGCAGGCCGTGCGGGCTGCCCGCCCCCTACGCGGGACGCATGGTCACGGCGCCGCGGAAGCGGTCCGGCGAGAGCGTGGCCATCGTGTCGAGCGACGCTTCGGGAACGGGCAGCAGGTGGGTATCGACCCAGGTGTCCCCCACCGCCCCGTTGGCCCACGGGTCTTCGATCACCACGGCGCCGGGTACGGTGCCGTGGCAAGCACCCGGTGCGGGACGTCGAAGCCGTGCGTGCCGACGAGCGACACCAGCAGCGGCACGTTCTCCCGTCGGCCGATCGCGCTCCGGATCTCTCGCCGTCACATCCCGGGGCTCGCCTCACCACGGGACGCTCCGACCATGCCGACGAGTCCATCGGCGAGTTCCTCGGCCGGGTGACGGTGAAGGTCTCGCAGGTCAACCGAGAGACCGCTGCTCCATGCGCTCCGCACGGCGCACGGCGGCGAGGTCCGGGTCGAGTGCGGGTACGGCGGCGAGCAGGTGCCGGGTGTACGCCTCCCGCGGCGACTCGTAGACCTCGTTCGCCTGCCCGTACTCCACCACCCGGCCCCGCCGCATCACCGCCAGCCGGTCGCTGACCCGGCGCACGACGGCCAGGTCGTGGGCGATGAACACCAGGGCGAGGCCCAGTTCGCGCCGCAGCTCGTCCAGCAGCTCGACGACCTGGGCCTGCGTGGTCACGTCGAGAGCGGAGACCGGCTCGTCGCAGACCAGGACGCGCGGGTCGGCCGCCAGCGCCCGCGCGATGCCGATGCGTTGCCGCTGGCCTCCGCTGAACTCGTGCGGGTAGCGGCCGTGGTGGGCGGGTTCGAGACCGACCCGCTCCAGCAGCTCCGCGACACGGGTGCGCACCGCCGGATCCCGCTCCCCCCGGGCCCGCAGCGGGTCGGCCACCGACTCGCCCACGCTGCGCCGGGGGTTGAGGGAGGACACCGGGTCCTGGAACACCATCTGGACGTCCGGACGCACGCCGTTGACGGCGACGCCCTCGCGGCGGACCTGCCCGGCCGAGGGGGCGAGGAGGCCCACCAGCATCCGGCCGAGCGTGGTCTTGCCGCTGCCGCTCTCGCCGACGATGCCCAGTGCCTCCCCGCGCCGCACCTGAAGCGACACGTCGTCGACCGCGGCGAACGCCCTCGCACCGCGTCCGAAGACACGGCGCAGTCCGACGGCTTCCAGCGCCACCCCTGCGGACGCCGGCTCGTGCTCCGCGTCGGCCGGGTGCGCGGGGCGCGGTACGTCCACCCGGGGCACCGACTTCAGCAGCCGCCGCGTGTACGTCCGGGCCGGGGATCCCAGGACGGTGGCGACGGGGCCGTGTTCGACCTCGACTCCGTTCCGCATGACCAGGATGTCGTCGACGCTCCCGGCGGCGACGCCCACGTCGTGGGTGACGAGCAGCAGTCCCATGCCCGTCTCCTGGCGCAGTGTGTGCAGCAGGTCGAGGATCTGGGCCTGCACGGTCACGTCGAGGGCGGTGGTGGGCTCGTCGGCGACGAGCAGCTCCGGTTCGCAGGCCAGGGCCATCGCGATGAGGGCACGCTGGCGCATGCCGCCGCTGAACTCGTGCGGGCGCGAGCGTGAACGCCGTACCGCGTCGGGGATGCCCACCCGGTCCAGCACCTGGACGGCGCGCGCCCGTGCCGCCCGCCGGGACGCCCTGTGGTGCACGCGGTACACCTCGGCTATCTGGTCGCCGACGGCGTAGTAGGGGTCCAGGGACGACAGCGGGTCCTGGAAGACCATCGCCGCCGTGCCGCCGCGCAGCCGCCGCAGTTCCGCGTCGGAGGCACTGCCGACGTCGACCCCGGCCACCCGGACCGTGCCGTCCACGACCGCACCGGTGCCCCGGTGCAGCCCCAACAGGGCGGACGCCACGGTGGACTTGCCGGAGCCGGACTCCCCGACCAGTGCCAGCGCCGCTCCCCGCTCCAGCCGGAAGGACAGCGCGTCCACCGCGCGCACGGGGCCGAACGCGACCGACAGGCCGGTGACTTGGACCAGACTCTCGGCCGTACTCACGACAGCACCGTCCTTCGGTCGGCCACCGCGTACAGCACGTCCGCGACGGCGTTGGCGAGAACTACGAAGAAGCCGGTCAGCACGACCATGCCGACGACGACCGGCAGGTCGACGACGTTCACCGCATGCACCAGCTCACGGCCGATCCCGGGCAGCCCGAACAGTGATTCGGTGAGCACCGCCCCGCCGAAGAGCGAACCCAGGTCGTTGGCGTTCAGCGCGATCAGCGGTCCGACGGCACCGCGAAGGGCGTGCCGTCCGACGATGGCGCGCTCCCCGACACCGTAGGCGCGGAAGGTGCGCACATGGTCCTCGGCCAGGGTCTCCAGCATGGCCGACCGGGTCAGGCGCGCGTACTTGGCGGCTTCGATCAGGGCCAGCGACAGCCAGGGCAGCAGCAGGTTCCACGCCCACTGCTCCGGGTCCTCGGTGAACGGGACGTACTGCGGGAACGGCAGCAGCTGCAACTGCCCGCAGATCACGACCATCAGCAGCAGCCCGACGACGAACACCGGCGTCGCCCAGCCGGCCAGGGTGATGCCCGTCAGGATGCGCTCGTCCAGCCGCCCGCGTCGCCACGCGGCGAGCACTCCGGTGCCGACGCCGAACAGCAGCCACAGCACCATGGCGCCGAGCGCGAGGGAGCCGGTGACCGGCAGCTTGGCCAGGATCAGCTGTGTGACCTGCTGGTCGCTCTGGTACGACATGCCGAGGCACGGCGCGGAGCAGTGCTCCACCGAGGTACCGGTGGAGTAGTCGTGGCCGACGACGACACCCTGGAGGAAGTGCAGGTAGCGGACGTACAGCGGGTCGTCCAGGCGCAGTTGTTCCGCCACCTGGTGGACCTGCGCGGGCGAGCAGCGCGGCCCGCAGGTGATCTGGGCGACGTCGCCGGGGGCGGCGTAGAAGACCACGTACACGATCACCGAGATGGCGAGCAGGGTGACCACCGCTCCGAGCGTGCGGCGCAGGGCGAAGCCGGCGAAGCCGTGCAGGGCGTTCATGCCCGTGTCTCCTTCCGGCGGCCGGTGCCCACGGACAGCCGGGAGGCCGCGCGTGGGTCGAGGGCCCTGCGCACCCCGTCGCCGAGGACGGTCAGCGCGAGGACGGTGACGAACAGCAGCCCGGCCGGCAGCAGCAGGTACTGCGGTGCCGCCTGGTACCAGACGTTCGCGGAGGTGAGCATCTGCCCCCAGGACGGCGTCGGCGGCTTCACTCCGGCACCGAGGAAGCTCAGCGCGGCCTCGGCGCTGATGTTCACCGGGAAGAGCAGCGCGGCGTACGTGATGACCGGCGCGGCCAGGGCGGGCAGCAACTCGCGGCGCGCGATGCGCCACGGGCCCCAACCGCTGAGCCGGGCCGCCGCGACGTGGTCGAGCTGCTTGAGCGTCAGGGTCTGGGCCCGCACGATCTTGGCGACGGACCCCCAGCCGATCAGCCCGATCACGCTCGCGACCAGCACGGGGCGCGGGAAGTCACTGGGCACGATCGCGAGCAGCGCGAGGGACATCACCATCAGCGGCAGCGCCACCACCACGTCGGTGAACCGGCTCAATGCCTGGTCCACCCACCGGTTGCCGAGCCCGGCCGCGACCCCCATGACGAGTCCGACGGCGACCTCCACCACCGTTGCCGCCAGAGCCACCCCGAGCGAGACCCGGGCGCCGTACACGAGGCGGGCGAACAGGTCGCGCCCCGTCTGGGGTTCCACGCCCAGCCAGTGGTCGGCGCTCATGCCGCCGAACGTGCCGACGGGCACACCGCCGCGTGCCGAGTCGACGAGTTCGGGGTGGTAGGTCGTGGGGTCCTGCCCCTCCACTGCGGTGAGCAGGGGCGCGGTGAGCGCGAGCAGGACGAGCAGCGCGACGACGATCGCCGCGACGAGGGCGGCTCGCTGCACGCGCAGCCGCCGCCAGAACTGTCGGGCCCCCGAGGCGGGGGCGAGCACCGTGCCGGTGCCCGCCCTCGCGCCCTCGGCGGCCGCGCGGGCCTCACTCATGGACGTGCTTTCCCCGGGCCTAGTCCACCGCGACCTGGGACACGTCCAGCACACCGGTCCAGTCGCTGATCACGACGTTCTTGACGTCCTTGCCGTACAGACGCTTGTAGACGGGGTGGAAGAGCGGGACCGTCAGCGCCTGCTCACCGATCCGCTTGTCGAGGGCACCCCAGCGCTTCGCCGCCGCGTCGAGGTCGGTGAGCTTGTTGATGGCGTCGATCTCCTCGTTGACCGACTTGTCGTTCAGCTGGCCGGTGTTGAAGTTGGCGCCGTCCTCGACGATCTGCCGGCCGTCGAAGATCGGCGCCAGGAAGGGGCCTCCGGAGGGCCAGTCGGCGCCCCAGTGCGCCAGGAAGAACCCGGGTTCGCTCTTCACGTCCTGGATGGTGTCGCTGTAGTCGTTGTCCTCCAGGCCGTCCAGCTTCACCGTGATCCCCGCCTTCTTCAGGGCGTCCTGGACGGCGGTGGCGATCTCCGGACCGGTCTCGAAGTCCTTGGCGTTGGAGTGGGTCAGCGTGACGGTCAGTCCGTTCGCGTAACCCGCCTGCTTCAGCAGTTCCCTGGCCTTCGCCGCGTTGCCCGACGCGCCGGCCGGGAAGTGGTCGTAAGCCGTGTGGCCGAAGGACTTCTGGTTCGGCAGGTAGGTGGTGGCGGGCTCCGCCAGGGAGGAACCCCCGGCGGCGTTGACCACGGAGGTGCGGTCCACCGCGTACGCGATCGCCTGTCGCACCTTGGGGTTGTCGAAGGGTTTCACCTTCGGGTTGAAGGCGATGTAGTTGGTGTAGCCGAAGTGGCCGGTGCCCACCCGGCTCGCGAGGTCCTTGTCGCCGGTGACCTTGGCGAGTTCGGCCGGTCCCAGGTTGGTGTCGGTGGTGACGGCGGCGGCGTCGGAGCCCTGGGAGGCGGACAGCCGCTGGTTGATGACCGAGGAGTCGAGACCGGAGCGGACGTCGATGCGGTCCGGGTACGCCTTGCGCTCCTCGTCTGTCTTCGCCGACCAGTGCTCGTTGCGCTCCAGGATCAGCCGCTCACCGTCGTTCTGGTTCTCGACGACCTTGTACGGCCCGGAGGAGACGGGGTGCTCCTCGTACTTCGTGCCCTTGTCGGCGGCCTTGGGCACCGGAGTGAACTGGGTCTGCGTGGCCAGGTAGGGGAACTCGCCCTCGGGCTTGTTCAGGTGGAAGACGATGGTGCGCTCGTCCGGCGTCTCGATCGAGTCGAGCCCCTTGCCCTTGTCCTTGTAGGGCCCCTGGTAGTCGGCGCCGCCGACGAGCCAGTCCCGCAGGTAGGGGGCGCCGCCCGACAGTTCGGCGGCGAAGGATCGTTCGATGCCGTACTTGATGTCCGCGGACGTGATCTTCGTGCCGTCCTCGTACGCGAGCCCCTCCTTGAGGGTGTACGTCCACACGGTGGCGTCCTTGTTCGGACGGCCGGTGTCGGTGGCCAGGTCGGGGACGACCTCGGCGCCCTTGGCACCGTCCTCCCGGTTGCGGGTCGTCAGGGTGCGGAAGACGAGGGAGGGGACGTTGCCGCCGCCCGAGGTGTAGAGGCGTGCCGGGTCGAAGTCCTGCTGCGGATCGGAGTTCAGAACCGTGAGGGTGCCGCCCTTGTGGGGTTCGGCGTCGGCGCCGCCGGCCTTGGCATCGTTGTCCTCCGGTCCGCAGGCGGCCGCACCGGCCGTCACGATCAGGCTGACGGTCAACGCGGTGGTGACACGGCGCGTTCTGCGGGACGGGTGACGCATGGGAGGACGACCTCTCGGACGGGCCGTCTCCGGATTCGGGACGGCTGTATGGCGCGGGGAACGGCTGGCGACGGGATCACCCCGGCGCGGGCACGGCGGCCACCGGACGTCGACCGCCCCGAGGCACGGCGAAGGGTGCCCGGAGGAGGGTCGTGAGGGTCGTGGAACGCGACGTACGCGCCGAAGGCGGACGTCAGCGACAGAGAATGTCGGCCACGCAGAGCGGGGTCACGCCGATCAGCGCCAGCTCGATGGCGGCGCGTGCGGTGGCGTGGTCGGACGACATGAGAGGAATATGAACGAACTTGCGAGGGATGTCAAAGCGGCGGACGGCACGGGGCCTCGGGTCGGGTGTCACCGCCCTTGTGGAGCACGGGACTTGCCGACTTCTTCCCGAGAACGCGTCGCCTCCGTACGATGGCGTCGTGATCCTCAGCCGACGCCACCCCGCAGCCCCGCGGTCCCGCGTGCTCATGCCGTTCTGCTGTTGTTGATCCTCACCGCGTAAGCGTCGTCCCCGGGCCCGGCCGGGGGCGTGTCGCCGCGTCCACGGCCGGTGCCGCCGCCGTCCCTTCGTCCCGCCGGGACGGCCGCGCCTCCCTCTCCCCCGTCCGCACGGGGCACGACCCGTGCCCGCCTGCGAAAGGCAGAACCTGATGCATACCCCCGAATCCGCCTACGACCGACGCAGACTGCGGCAGTGGCTCTCCGGAGAAGCCCGGGCCGACGGTGTCACCAGGCGTGACATGCTCCGGCTGTTCGCCGCGGCCGGACTCGCCGGCGCCGCATCCGTGGCGTCGCCCGGCTCACCGGCGGCCGCCGCCACCGGCACTGCCCCCGGCATCGTCAAACCCCTGCCCGAGGACCTGTTCACGGTGCGGGGCACCAACGCCGAGACACGGTTCGCCTCCCTGGCGCACACCGGCTACCACACCCCCAACGACCGCTTCTTCGTCCGCAACCACACCGCGACACCCGTCCTCTCGGCGGGCGACTGGAGGCTCACCGTCTGGGGCGACGGCCTCGAACGGCACCGCGCCGTGGACTTCTCCCTCGCCGACCTGAAGAAGTTGCCGTCCGTCACGCACAGCGCGTTCGTGGAGTGCGCGGGCAACGGACGCGGCTACTTCACCAGCCAGCAGGGCCAGGAGGTCGGCGGCACCGCCTGGACCCTCGGCGCGATCGGTGTCGCCCGCTGGCGGGGGGTACGTCTGGCGGACGTCCTGCGACGCGCGGGGCTCGGCCGACGGGCCGTGGACGTCCTGCCCCGGGGCCTCGACGACGACTACGTCACCGCCGACGGCACGAACCTCGGCCGGGTCCGCCGCCCGCTGCCGCTGTCCAAGGCGCTGGACGACGTACTGCTCGCCTACGAGATGAACGGCGCACCGCTGCCACCCGACCACGGGCACCCCGTGCGGCTCCTCGTGCCCTCGTGGATCGGCATCGCCTCCATCAAGTGGGTCGGCGACATCCAGGTGTCCGCCCGACCGCTGTACTCACCGTGGAACACCGACTTCTACCGCCTGTTCGGCGACGCGCACCCGGGCGGCGGCAGCGCCCCGCTCACCCGGCAGACGATCAAGAGCGCCTGGGAGCTGGACGCACGGGCGAACCTGACGGCGGGCGTGACCCACCGGCTCACCGGGCGGTCCTGGTCGGGGGCGGGCGGTGTCGTGCGGGTGGACGTGAGCACCGACGGCGGCTCCCGCTGGAGAGCCGCCCGGCTCCACGACGCGCCCCGGCGCGACGGCTGGGTGCGCTGGTCGACCCCCTGGCGTCCGCCGTCGCCCGGCCCGTGCACGTTGCTGGCCCGGGCGACCGACACCACGGGGCGGACCCAGCCGGACGCCACCGTCCACAACACCCAGGGCTACCTGTTCGACGCGGTCGTGCGGCACGCCGTCAACGCGGTGTGACACTCCGGCAGACGGCACGTTCAGGCCGCGCGGGCGGCGAAGCTCGTGGCGAGAGCGCGGGCGTGGTCGTGGGCGGCCGTCATGGACGCCTCGTGCAGCGGGAGGAGGGAGGCGAGCGCCGGTACGTGGGGAGCCATGGTCAGCTCGGGAGTCACGGTGGTGACGTCCAGGCCGAGCAGGTCCTCGTGGCCCAGGACGGTTTCCAGCGTGGGGACCAGGTAGTCCAGGCCCTCCCTTGGGGCGCCGGGCGCGTAGCTGCCGCCGCGGGCGGATATCAGCAGGGCGGGCCGGCCCGCGGCCGGGGAGGCGCCGGTGTGGCTGAAGGTCCGGTCCGTGACGAGGATCTGGTCGAGCCACGCCTTGAACGCCGACGGCATGGACAGGTTGTACATCGGCACCGTGAACAGGTACGCGCCGGCGCCGAGGAACTCCTCGATCAGCTCGTCCTGCAGTGCCTGGGCCTTGGCCTGCTCGGGGGTGTGCCGGGCCGGAACGGTGTCGCGGGCGGTGACGCCCGCCGCCGTCAGGTGCGGCACCGGTGCGGCCGCGAGGTCCCGGTGGACGACCGGCCCCGGCCAGCGGTCGCGGAAGGACTGGGCGACCTGACGGGAGACGGATGCCTCGCCGAGCGAGGAGGAGTCGACGTGCAGCAGGTACGACATGTCGGTGGGACCTTTCGAGGAGAGGTGGGTGTGCGGGGTGACTGGTATGGGGTGACTTGGGTGGGGTGACGGTCAGAGGTGGGCGGGGACGGTGCACCCTTCGGCGGCACGGCCCGGTGCGTGGTCCGTGGGGCAGATCGCTACTTTCACGGCCTGAACTCCAATTCCTACTTTTTGTTCGTAGCGCCATGATGCGGCAGTATGGAAGGCGTTACAAAAGGCACACGGGTGTGCGCGACGGAGAGGAATGGGCGCCATGCCGGACGGGACCGATGGGGAGATGGCGGCCGCGGCCGGGCCGTGTGCGAGCATTCCCGCCGAGCACATGGCCTTCGTCCGGCAGGTGCTTGACCGCGTCGGCGACAAGTGGAGCATGCTGATCATCGCCGTCCTGGAGAACGGCCCGCTGCGCTACACCGACCTGCAGCGCCAGATCCCCGGCATCTCCCAGCGCATGCTCACCCACACGCTGCGCCAGCTCGTCGAGGACGGTCTGGTCACGCGTACCGCCTACGCCGAGGTTCCGCCGCGTGTGGAGTACGCCCTCGCCCCTCTCGGCCGCGGCCTGCACGGGATCGTCAGGCAGCTCATCGGCTGGGCCGCGGACCACCACGAAGCGATCCGCACCCACCGCTCCCGGGGCGGCACCGGCACCGCCGCACCACGTTCCTGAGCGGCCGCCCGCGCCCGGCCCCGCAATCCATGTCCCTGTGGCACCTGAGAGTCGGGTCCACTCGCCGGCGTGGCGGTTCCTGTGTCGTCATGCGGCTCACGCGGGCGCGATGGTGAAGATCTGGTTTCCGCTGCCGTCGCAGGGCTGCGTCACCGCCGGGGCCCCGGCGGATCTCCTCGACCCGCTGATGCCCACACAGCCACCGTCGGTCACACGGAGCACATACTGATCGCGGCCGCCGGAATCCGACGGCTCGATACGGAACCTGCTCGTCTTCCCGCAGTCGTCCCAGGGCTCCAGCAGGGCGGCACCGGTGCGAACGGTCACCGCTTTCAAGCAGCCCTTGCCGTGGTCGGGGTGGTACCACTGCACGCGGAGCGTGCCGTCCCCCGCGGGTACCAGCTCGGTCTGCTGGGGTGCGACGTCACCGCACGGGCGCTGCACGGCCACCAGGGAGTCGTACCCCTCGGCCTTACCGTCGGTCAGACACAGACCGGCGGACAGGACCGGGCGGATCTGCACGGGTCCCTGCGGCAGGACGGCCCTGTTGCGGGAGGCCGCGGAAGCGTCTCCTCCGTCCTTGCCGGAACCGCCCGGTTCTCCGAAGAAGCCGACGCCCCAGGCGGTCACGGCCACGCAGGACAGCAGGGCGAGCGCCAGCAGGAGCGCGGGCGCCCGGCGCTTCCCCGGTCCACGCCCCGTGCGCCGGCCCTGTCTGCGCACCTCGCCTTGAGCCTGGGCGGTCCCGCTGCCGACGGCCCTTTCCCGGGCCTCCAGCCATTCCCGTATCCGTAGTCCGTCCCCGCAGGCTCGTACGAAGGCGGCCACCAGTTCCGGACGTGGTGTGGCCTTCCCGGCGAGGACGTCCGCCAGCGTGCTGCGGGCCAGCGCCTCCCCGCGTTCGGCGGCGCTCTCCTCCAGCTGACGGTAGGTCAGTCCCGAGCGTTCCTTGAGCTGCCGCATGGCGGTCGCGAACTCCCTTGCATCACCGACCTGCTGCGGCTGCAACTCCCCCACATTCGCCATGCGGACATCGTGAGCCGTCCCGCCACACCCGGACAACGCTGATTCCGGTCCTCCGCGGCCCGTTCCGGACAGCTTCCGGACACGCCTGTGACCAGTCCGGACAAGGAACGGATTGTCCGAGACAGAACGTGCCGTTGCCGGGATCCGCTCCGTGCCACAAGCTCGGTTCAGCCCGGCCGGCGAGACCGAACAGGGTCCGCGCACCGACCGGCACCGCGCCGTGCACGGACCGGTGCCGATCCGGGCGATCCCACGAGAACCGCGAAGGAACCGGAGGAGAGGCATGCTCGTACAACTGCGGACGATCTCGGATCGTCTGCTCGACAAGGTGGCCCCGAAGGCGAGTGCGTCGGCGGCCGACTGCTGGCAGAGCGAGTGCATCTACCGAAGCTGCGAGGGGCGCACCACCACGCTGATGTGGTACGAGACGTGCGAGGACCTCCAGCGGGTCGGCTACTGCGGCTGCCGCATGTAGCGGGGCGTCGCCCACCGCGTATCGCCGCAACTGCCACACCACCGGCTCCGTCCCGGCCACCGCCGGGACGGAGCCGGTGTCCGACGACCGGTCTTCAGCACCCGGCGCCGCGCCGGCGGGAGGGTTTCCGCTCCGATGAACTACGTGATCGTCAGCAGCCAGGTCCTGCTCGTCCTCGTCTTCCTGTGCTCGGTCACAGGCAAGCTCCGCTCCCCGACCGCGTACCGTGCCTTCCGGCTCTCGGTGGCGCAGCTCGCCCCGCCGTTGAGGCGCAGGACGAAGGCCGCGGCGCCCCTCGTGATCGCCGCCGAGGCAGCCGTGGCGGTGGCACTCGTGGTCCCCGCGTCCGTGGCTGTCGGCTTCGCGGGTGCCGCATGCCTGCTCGTGGGGTTCGCGCTGGCCCTGGCCGGTGTGCTGCGGCGCGAGGAACACGCCGCCTGCCACTGCTTCGGCGGTTCGGAACCCGTCGCTCCCCGGCACGTCGTGCGCAATGTGCTGCTGGTCTGCGTGGCCCTCACCGGACTGGTGGGGCGGTCGCTCACGGAGGCGGCGGCCGGCTCGTCGGCCGGGCTGCTCCTGGCTGCCGGCGTCGGAGTCCTGCTCGCGCTGTTCACGGTGGTCCTCGACGACCTGGCGCACCTGTTCGGCCCGGTGGACGCCGAGGAGGCGCGGGCATGACGCGCCTCGCCGCTCTCACGGCGCTCGGCGCCGGATGCGCGGTGGCCGGTGCGGTGGCCCTGGCCCGCCACCGGTACGTCGTCGTCACCGTGGAAGGCGAGAGCATGTCTCCCACTCTGGCCGACGGCGACCGGGTCGTGGTCCGCCGCGCCCGGCTCGCCGCGGTCCGCAGTGGCCGGCTCGTCGTGTCCGGGCCGCCCTCCGGCGAGCGCTGGGACCATCTCCCCCTGCCCATGTGGCTGATCAAACGTGCCGTGGCCGTCCCCGGGGACCGGGTACCGAAGGACGCAGGCCCCGCGCTGCGGGCGTTGACCGAGGAGCGGGTACCGGCGGGGCGGATGGTGCTGCTCGGAGACAACCCCCTGCGGAGCCTGGACTCCCGTCAGTGCGGCTACTTCACCTCCGGCCAGCTGCTGGGCGTCGTCGTCCGCAGGCTCCCGCACACCGCGTCCGGCAACAGCCGTTCCCGTTCGTCACCCGGCCACGGCGGCCGGGCCGTCCCCGGAAGGACCGATCCACCATGGCGTACCTGACCGCCGTCGTAACGCTGTTCGGCCTGCTGAGCATCGTCAACCTGACGCTGACGATCGGGATCGTCCGACGGCTGCGCACCCAGCGGCGCGAGACCACGCCCGCCACCAAGGGCGACCCGTTCCAGGGCTCGGGCCTCGCCGTCGGGGAGCCCGTGGGCCGCTTCTCCGTACGCGACACGGAGGGCCGGCGGCTGACCCGTGACAGCCTGCACGAAGGGATGCTCGTGGCCTTCCTGTCCCCGGGCTGCCTCCCGTGCGAGGAACTGCTCCCCGGCGTGGTGGAGTTGGGCCGCAGGGCGGGGCCGGGTCAGGTCCTGGCCGTCGTGGTGCAGAACGAGGACGGCGGAGAGCGACCCGATGCCTTCGTCGCCGCGCTGTCCCCTGTGGCCACGGTCGCCGTGACCCGCCTCGAGGGCGAACTGAGCCGGGCGTTCAGCATCCAGGGCATGCCCACCGGCGTCCGCATGGGCCCCGACGGCCGGATCGCGGCCAGCGGCCGGGCCCTGCTCCGCGTACCGCACCCCACGAAGGCCGGTGCATGACCAAGAACACGAGGCAGGAGCCGGGGCGCCGCAGGGGCGGCGGGAAGGAGCAGCTCGCGCCGCGCGAGGCGTTCGCCGCCGCCCGCAGTGCGCTCTCGCTCGCCTGGCGGTCGGCGCCCGCACACGTGACGGGCCTCGTCGCCGTCGCCGTCGCCGTCGCGGTGGTCCCCGTGGGGGTGGCCTGGCTCACCCGGCTCCTCCTGGACCGGCTGACCGGTGCGAGCCAGGCGGCTCTGCTCGGGCCGGCCCTGGGGCTCGGCCTGCTGGGACTGGTGGCGGCGCTGCTGCCGCACCTCAGCCAGTACCTGGGGGCACGGCTCAATCGGGCGGCGGGCATGCGTGCGGTGGACCGGCTCTTCACGGTCGTCAACTCCTTCGCCGGTCTCGCCAGGTTCGAGGACCCGCGCTTCCAGGACCGGTTGCGGATGGCGCAGTCCGCGGGAAGCCAGACCGTCGGCCATGTCGTGGAGACCGGGCTGAGGATCGCCGGTGGGGCCCTGGGCGTCATCGGGTTCGTCGTCGCGCTGTTCGTCATCAGCCCGGTGATGACCGCGCTCGTCGCCGCGGCGGCCGTACCCGCGCTGGTGGCCGAGTTGCGGCTGTCCCGACGTCGCGCGAAGAGCGCCTGGCGCATCAGTTCGGCGCAGCGCAGGGAGTTCTTCTACCAGTCCCTGCTGTCGAGTCTGGACGCGGCCAAGGAGATCCGGCTCTTCGCGGCCGGTGACTTCTTCAAGGGCCGGATGCTCGGTGAACGGCGCACGGCGGACGTCGAACGACGGCTGGTGGAGAGCAGGGAGCTGGTCACCCAGTCGGGTCTCGCACTGCTCGGCGCACTGGTTTCCGGGGGCGGACTGGTCTGGGCGGTGCTCGCCGCGAGACGGGGAGAGTTGACGGCCGGTGACGTCTCCCTGTTCGTGGCCGCTGTCGTGGGTGTGCAGGGCGCGTTGTCCGGTCTCGTCGGCTCCCTCGCCGACGGGCACCACCAACTGCTGCTGCTGAACCACTACGTGGCGGTTCTGGAGGCCGGGCCGGATCTCGGACCGCCGGCCGACGATGTCCTCCTCGACCGGCTCCCCGCGCTGAGCCGGGGCATAGAGCTGCGGGACGTCTGGTTCCGGTACGGCGACGACCAGCCCTGGGTACTGCGCGGCGTGACCCTGTTCATCCCGCGTGGCGTGTCCGTCGCCCTGGTCGGGCACAACGGTGCCGGGAAGAGCACACTGGTCAAACTGCTGTGCCGGTTCTACGACCCGACTCAGGGCGAAATCCTGTGGGACGGGGTCGACATCCGCCGCGTACCTGTGCGGGAGCTGCGCCGTCGGCTCGGCGCGGTGTTCCAGGACTACATGAACTACGACCTCACCGCCGGCGAGAACATCGCCGTCGGCGACGTGCGGGCGCTCGACGATCCGGCGAGGCTCAGCACCGCCGCGCGGGAGGCCGGCGTGCACGACGTGCTGGCGAAGTTGCCGCACCGCTACGACACCATGCTGAGCCGTGTCTTCGCCGCCGACGGCGACGACGACGCCGGGGCACTGCTCTCCGGTGGACAGTGGCAGCGCCTCGCCCTCGCCCGGGCGTTCCTGCGCAGGAATCCGGACCTGCTCATCCTGGACGAGCCCAGCTCGGGTCTGGACGCGGAGGCCGAGTACGACATCCACCTGCGGCTGGGGCGATACCGGGCGGGCCGCACCAGTCTGCTGATCTCCCACCGGCTCGGTGCGGTCAGGGACGCGGACCGGATCGTCGTCCTGGCCGACGGCCGGGTCAGCGAGGAGGGCTCCCACGCCGAACTGCTCGACCAGGCCGGTACGTACGCCCGGCTCTTCACCGTCCAGGCCGACGGGTATCAGCCCTAAGGGCTGAGTGTGGTGGTGGGTCCGTGGTGAGGTGACCTGTCGGAGATCTGTCGGCGCCATGTCGGCGCTCTTGTCGGAGATCTGTCGGCGCAGGCTGCGACCTTGGGCGGGTCGGTGCTCCCACTGAGCACGCTTCCCCCTGAGCACAAGGAGTCTGTCATCGTGTCTTCCGCATCCCGGAGCCGGTCGTGGGACGTGCACCGCCTGCCGTCTGCCCAGGGCAGGAGCTTCCTGGTCACCGGGGGCAACGCCGGTATCGGCTACTTTGCCGCGGAGCAGCTCGCCGCCACCGGCGCCGTCGTCGTACTGGGCAGCCGGGACGGCGCGAAGGCCGGCGCCGCCATGGCCTCGATCCGCGCACGCGTCCCCGGCGCGCAGGTGCGGCACCTCCCACTGGACCTCGCCGACCTGGCGTCCCTCAGGACCGCCGTGGACAGGCTGGACCTCGATCGTCTCGACGCGGTGGTGCACAACGCGGGGGTCGCGCTCGACGACCCGCCGCGCCGGGAGACCGGGGACGGCCACGAGCTGATGTTCGGCACCAACCACCTGGGCCACTTCGCGCTGACCAAGTGGCTGGCACCCCTGCTGTCCGCGGCGCCGGCGGGCCGCGTCGTGACGGTGGGAAGCTTCGCGGCGCGGTCCGAGCGCCTGGACCTGGACGACCCGCAGTCGGCCCGGGACTACCGGCCCAAGCGCACCTACGGCCGATCGAAACTGGCACAGATGTGCTTCGGCTTCGAACTCGACCGCCGCCTGCGTGCCGTCGGCAGCACGGTGCTCAGCGTGGTGGCTCACCCCGGCGGCGCGCTGGACTCCCTCACCCCGTCCCGCCCGCCGGTGTGCGTGACGACCCCCGGCGAACGGCTGCGCGCCGTGCCCGCCGGCGTCCTGGTGCAGGGCAAGGACGCCGGAGCGTGGCCCGTCGTCCGGGCCGTCCTCGACCCGGAGGTGCTCGGAGGGCAGCTGTGGGGTCCGCGGGTCTTCGGCCTGCGCGGCCTCCCGAGGCGTGAGCCCGTCCCGTCCCACATGGCCGATCCGGCTGTCGCTGCCCGCCTGTGGGCCGTCAGCGCCGAGCTGGTCGGCACCGGCGACCCGTACCTCGGCTTTCGGTAGGCGGCGGGCAGCGCCCACGGCGGTCGTCAGGTGGCCGACCGTCTACGAGGGGGTGGCAGTGGTTCCCGCCCGCTCGATGCGGGCGACGATCTCCTCGGCCACCTGGTCCAGGTCGGCGTCGACGACGAGGCGCACGTGGCCCGACGGATCGCGGTGGAAGGTGGTGACACCCTCGTCGTCGACGGTGACCGTGCCGGGCTCGGTCCGGTAGAGGTCGGGGCGGAGCATCGACAGGGCGGTGATCGGGTCGTGCGGGACGCTCCAGCCTTCGCCGGTGAAGCCGGTCCAGGCATCGATCTCGCGGGCGAGCGCGACGCCGTAGGGGCCGGCGGCGCGGATGCGTTCGATGCCGTCGCGGCCGATACGGACCCGCCGGGTGGTCTCGATGCCGGTGATCACGGTGGGGATGCCGGCGGCGAAGACGGCACGGGCGGCGGTGATGTCACTGACGATGTTGTGCTCGGGCCCGGCGTCCGGCCCGAAGTGGCCGCCCATGAGGTAGAGCGTGCGGACGGCTTCGGCGAAGCCGGGCGCGCCGGCGATGGCGCGGGCCAGGTTGGCCTGCGGGGCGATGCCCATGACGTCGAGCCCGCCGGGGCGAGCGAGGACGGCCTCGGCGAGGAAGCGGTCGGCGGGCACGTCGTCGTGCACGGGCTCCGTCTCCAGGTCGGTGAAGGCGGCGCCCTCGTGTCCGGCCCACCACACCTCCTTGCCGGAGAGGGTGTCCTCGGCGCCCGGCACCACGGTCAGTTCGTGTCCGGCGAGCGCGGCGAGGCGGTGGGCGAGGCGGGCGCGCAGCAGGGTGTCGCCGTAGACGGTGGTGACGGCCTCGACGCGGACGTCGGCGGGCGAGCCGAGCAGCACGCCGAGGGCGAGTGCGTCGTCGACGTCGCTGCCGATGTCGGTGTCGAGGAGGACGCGGTGGAGTGGGGTGGTCATGCGTGGGGGTCCTTACTCGGGCCGCTACGGGCCGCTACTTGAGGCCGCTGTTCGCGATGGACTGGGTGAAGTGGCGCTGCAGTCGCAGCAGGACGACCAGCGGGATGACGGTGAGGACGACGGCGGCCGCGAAGACCTGCCCGTAGTCGACGACCATCTGGCCCTGGAGCGTGCCGAGCGCGATGGGGCCGAGCTGCTTGGAGGGTTCGGTGCCGATCAGCAGGGGCCACATGTACGACTGCCACTGGAAGGTGAAGAGGGTCAGGCCCGCCCCGATCAGCGCCGGGCGCGACAGCGGCAGGTGGATCCGGGTGAACACGCCCCACCAGCTGAGGCCGTCGATGCGGGCGGCCTCGACGAGTTCCCTGGGTACGGCGAGGAAGAACTGGCGCAGCAGGAAGATGGCCAGGCCGTTGCCGATGCCCGGCAGGATCAGGCCCGCGTACGTGTTCTGCAGGTTCCAGTCGCGGAACAGGGACGACAGCGGAATCGCGATCGCGTCGAACGGGATCATGAAGCTGAGCAGGATCACGGCGAAGACCAGGCCGCGTCCCCGGAACTCGAAGACCGACAGGCCGAACGCGGCGCTCGCCGAGACCAGCAGGCCGAGCGCGACGGTAACGGCCGCGACCAGCACCGAGTTGAGCACGGCGCGCCCGAAGTCGCCCTGGAACAGGGTGACGTAGTTGTGCAGCGTCGCGTCGGTGGGAATCAGGGAGCGCCAGGACAGCTCGTCGAGGCTGTCGAGGACCTGGGAGCCGGGGCGCAGTGAGCCCGCGAGGACCCACAGCAGCGGCAGCGCGAACAGCACGCCGATGACGACGGCGACGATCGCCGGCATGTGCCGGGCCGGGGACGGGCGGCCCCGGACCGTGGAGCGGTGAGGCGTCGTCATGGCTACTCCTCCCCCTTGCCCTGCATCAGCCGGTACTGGACGGCGACGACGGCCAGGGTGAGTGCCACCAGCAGCACCACCTCGGCCTGGGCGTAGTGGATGTCGCCGACGCTGTAGGCCCGGCGGAAGACGTCGTACATGAGCAGGTTGGTGGAGCCCTCGGGGCCGCCGCCGGTGAGCAGTTGGACCGGTGCGAAGACCAGGAAGTTGGAGACGGTGTCGGCGACGAGGACGAAGGCGAGCGGGCGGCGCAGCAGCGGCAGCGTGACGTGCACGAAGCGCTGCCAGGCGTTCGCGCCGTCCATGGCGGCGGCGTCGTACGTCTCCTGCGGGATGTCCTGGAGGCCCGCGATCAGGAACGTCATCCAATAGCCGACGCCGACCCAGCTCATCAGCACGATCAGCGCGTACAGCGCCTGCGTGGGGCTGGTGAGGAACGGCTGGGAGGGCAGGCCGAAGACGCCCAGGAGCGCGTTGAGCGGGCCCTCGGGGCGGTAGAGGATGCCGAAGATCACGGCGGAGACCGCGGGCGGCACGGCGATCGGCGCGAAGACGAGTGAGCGCCAGAAGCGGGCGCCCTTGAAGCGCCGGTTGAACAGGACGGCGAGGCCGAGCGCGCACAGCACCTGGAGCGGGTTGACGATCACACTGAAGAGCAAGGTGACGCGCACGCTCTGCCAGAACTGCGGGTCGCCGAAGAGGTCGCCGTAGTTGTCGAGGCCGACGAAGCGGGTGACGCCGTCGACGAGGCTGTGGTGGCGCAGGCTGTCGACGACCGCGAGCCCGGCGGGCAGCAGCCGCAGGACGAGCAGCGCGAGCAGCGCCGGGGCCAGGAAGGCGAGCGCGGTGCGGGCCTGGGAGCGGGTGCGGCGGCGCACGGCGGACCTGGGGCCGGTGGGCCGGCCGGGGGTGTCCGGGGGCCGGGTGGTACTCGTCATCGCAGTCGCTCCCAGGTGCGCACCAGTTCGTCCGACGCCTTGGCGAGCCGGGGCTCGGCGGGCGATCCGTTGCGGATGTCGGAGAAGGCGGAGGCCAGGACGGTCTCGAACTGGGTGTAGCCGACGGAGCGCGGGCGGCTGACGGCCGTGTGCTCCAGCTCGTGCCGCATGATCGCGGCGACTCCCTCGGTGGACTTCGTGGCCTGCCTGTCCAGGCGCGCCGCGTACGCGTCGAAGGCGGCGCGGTTGGCCGGGATCAGCGGGGACGCGGCCACCGTGGCCAGGCTGCCCGCGGTGGTCAGCGAGGCGTACTCCATGAACTTCAGGCCCTCCTCCTGTCGGCCGCTGTACGGGTTGATGCCCCAGGACCAGGAGTCGGTCGGGGTCACCGGGCGGCCGCCCTCGAAGTACGGCTGCGGCGCCGTGCCCCAGGCGAACTCCTTCAGCCCGGCGAAGGAGCCCAGGTTCCACGGGCCGCCGACGAAGAACGGCACCTTGCCCGAGGTGAAGAAGGAGGCGAGCTGGAACGAGGTGACGCCGCGCGGCGAGAGGCCGTCCGCGAACAGGTCGTGGTACCAGCGCATCGCCCGCACCCAGCCGTCCGTCGTGACGGCGGGCGAGAGCATGTCCTCGCCGGTGACGCCCGAGCCGCCGCCGAGGGACTCGACCAGCGGCTGCAGGCCGTAGTACGCGTCCGTCTGCTCCAGGATCAGGGCGTACTCGCTGCCCGCCCGCTTCATGGCACGGCGCCCGGCGTCGAGGATCCGCTGCCAGGTCCAGCGCTCGGCGGGGTCCTCGGACGGGACGCCGACGCCCGCCCGCTTCAGCAGGTCGGCGTTGTAGAAGAGGTACTGGGTGGAGGTCCACACCGGGAGCGAGCGCAGGGTGCCGTCCCAGGAGCTGATCTCGTACTGCTCCGTCGTGACGGCCGCGCGGGCCCGCCGGCCGACGCCGCTCAGGTCGGTGAGGAAGCCGCGGGCACTGAGCGCGGGGACGCGCGGCTGGTCGACGCAGTACACGTCGATGGCCGAGTCCTTCGCGGACAGCCGCAGCTGGAGGACGTCGTTGAGCTGTGCGGGCGGCACGGCGGTGTACGCGACCCGCAGCCCCGGGTGTGCCTTCTCGAAGCCCCGGATGACGGGCCGGAACGTCTCCGGGGTCTCGGGGCCGAGGAACCGCACGGTCCGGCCGGGGTCGCCGGACGCGTCGGAGGTGCACCCCGTCAGGGCCGCGCCCGACGCGGTGGCGGCGAGGGCCGCGGCGAGCAGCGTTCTGCGGCTGAGCGGACGCGCGGCGCCCGGTGAGCGGTTCATGGCGACCACTCTGCATCGCGTGGAGCCCCGGGAAGGGGAGCTATGGCCATCACGTATCCAAATCGTTTTGCATGACAGATGACGAGAAGAGGGCAGACAGGAGCGGATGCACGGCATTGCGCGACACCTTGATGGCGAGGACGATACAAAACGTTTTGCGTTTTGGGTAGGGTGACACCGACCATGGCGCCGCACGGGCGCCACCGACGACCGGGAGGCGGATGTGCACGGCTCGGGCCGCGTCAAGATCGTGGACGTGGCGGCCGCCGCCGGAGTCAGCGTGACGACGGTGTCGCATGTGATCAGTGGCCGCCGCCCGGTGTCGGCCGCCACCCGCGCCCGGGTCGAGGATGCGGTGCGCCGCCTCGGCTACCAGGCCGACCCGTCGGCGCGCGGCCTGCGCACCCAGCGCACCGACACCGTCGGGCTGGTCGTCCCGGACATCACCAACCCGTTCAACACCGAGCTGGCCGCCGGCATCCAGGCCGTCGCGTACGCCCGCGGCCTGCTGACCGTGGTGTGCGAGGCACCCATGACGGACGGCCCGCAACTCCCTGCAGTGCTGGGGCAGTTGACCGCGCGGCGACTCGACGGGATCGTGCTCGGGCGGTTCGGCGCGCAGCGCGCGGACCTCGACCTGATCGCCGGTTCCGGAGCCCGCCTGGTCCGCCTCGGCACGCGGATCGCCGACGGTCCCGGCGATGTGGTGCGCGGCGCCGAGACCGAGGGCATGCGGGGCCTGGTCCGGTACCTCGTGGGCGAGCGCGGCTACCGGCGGATCGGGTTCATCGGCGGCGAGGCGGGCGTCGAACCGGGCGGCGAGCGCTACGAGGGGTACCGGCAGGCGCTCGCCGAGGCGGGGCGGGCCGTGCCGGAGGACCTGGCCGTGTGGACCGGCTTCACACGGGAGGGCGGGCGTGCCGGGGCGGCCCGCCTCCTCGACACCGCCGAGCCGCCGGACGCCGTGGTGTGTGCCAACGACCTGATCGCGATCGGGGCGCTGGACGTGGCGCGCGAGCGGGGCCTCGACGTTCCGGGACGGCTGGCCGTCACCGGGTACGACGACATCGACGCGGCGTCGATGGTCTCCCCCGCGCTGACGACGGTCGTCAACCCGGCACGGGAGATCGGCCGTTCGGCGGCGCGGCTGCTCATCGACCGGCTCGACGGGGACGAGGGACCCGCGCGGGAGGTCGTGCTCACACATCAGGTGGTGCGGCGCACCTCGGCGTGAACCCCGCCGGTCCTGAAGGCGATCGCACGGCTCACCTCACGGCGGGCTCGCGCGCCGCGAGGTGAGGCGAGCGGACGGTTCCCCGGACCCTGCGCTCGCAAAGGCGCCCGCGCGGGCGGCTCCGGCGCCGGCTCGGGCCGTCACGGAGGCTGTCAGTCGTCCAGCGCCTCCAGGACGTCGGCGAGGTCGACGAACTTGAAGCCGGTGGCCTCCCGGTCGCCGTCCTCCGGGGCCGTGTGACCGTCCTGGACGACGAGCAGGCCGTTCGGGTACCTGCTGCCGAGGGGCTCGGCGAGTACGTCCGCGCCGTCGCACTCCTCGGAGCCGTCCAGCGACTCGGACGCGGCGCTAACCCTGAAGCCACCCTCGTACTCGTAGTCGTCGGACCGTTCACGGTCGTAGGCGACGAAGGTGTCGTCGCCCTGGCTGGAGGCGAGCAGGTAGCCGTCCCCGTCATCCTGCTTCAGCAGGGTCAGGCCCTCGACGTCCGCCGAGACCCGGGCACCGCCGAAGCCGGGGTCGTCACCCGCCACACACTCGTCGGACGCCTCGTCGAACGTGGCCGGCACGCCGTACTCGCGGACCTTGTCCTGAAGGACGGGGGCGCCCTTGAGGTCGGCCGGCAGGCGCCAGATGCCCACGTCCTCCTGCCCGGCGAAGAGCGTGCCCGTCTCCGGGTCGACGACCATGCCCTCGACCTGCGGGCCCTCGCCTGGGGCGCCGCAGGGGGACCACTTCGTGCCGTCGGGCATCGTGAAGGCGGCCGGCAGGCTCAGGGTGCGGACCTTCCGGTACGACACCGTGCCCCGGCGCGTCGTGGTCAGCTCCAGCAGCGCGATACGGGTGGTCGCGTTCTGGCTGACGAGTGCGTAGGACCTGCCGGTCGCGGAGTCGGTGTACGTGGCCAGACCGTAGGCGGTGCTCTCCTCGTTGACCTCGTCCTGCGAGTCGGAGAAGATCCACGGCGCCGAGGCGTCCGTGACATCGGTGAGCGGGGCGTCCGGCCGGTCGCCGTCGACGCGGTAGACGCGCAGCTTGTCGCTGCCACGGTCGCTGACGACCGCCAGGTCCGTGGCGCCGGGGCCCGAGGTCGCCCCGTGCACCAGGTCGACGTTGTTGAAGCGGCCGGGGGCGTCGTCCGCTCCGGGCGCCGCCGGCGCGGGGACCGACTGCACCTGCCGGGCGTCGAGGTCGTAGACCCGCAGGCCGCCCTCCTTGGCCGTGGCGATGACCAGGCTGGCGTCCGGGTCCGTGGAGTCGCGCCAGATCGCCGGGTCGTCGGCGTTCGCGTTCCCGCCCTCGTCGTCGTCGAACAGCGCGGCGGTCTCGGCCCGGGGAACGACCTCGGGCGGTGCGGCGGGTGCCGCGGCGTCCGCCGAGGGTACGGCCGCGACGGCTGCGGTGAACACCAGGGTCGCCGTCGCCGCGACGACACGGGAGCGGCGTCTTGAGAACGCGTGCACGGGCTGTCTCCTTCGTCAGGGAGCGGGCGGGACCGACATGCGTCCGGCGTCGGATCGCGACCGCGCCCACCACTGGGACGACGTCACATGATCGAGAACGCGGGCGGAGGACGCGCAACACCCCGGCAACCCGCCGACGACGGATGCATGGCCGATGAGTGAACCGGACGGCCCATCTCCCCGGTGATCCCCCTGTTCTCACCCGCCGCTTCGGCCGCGGAGCGCGGCGCGTGCCAGGTCGCGCAGCCACAGGTGCGCGGGATCGCTGTCGTAGCGCTGGTGCCATGACAGGTGGACCGGGGCCGGCGGCAGTTCGATCGGCAGTCGCAGGACGGTCAGACCGAAAGCCGTGGCTGCCGGGCGCATCGTGATGTCCGGAACGGTGAGCAGAAAGTCGGAGTCGCGTGCGAACGCGAACGCGGCCGCCTCGGTGGGTGCCGCCGCCACCACGTGCCGGGTGAGGCCGAGTTCGGCGAAGGCGTCGTCGAGGGCGTTGCCGAGATTGCCGCGCCGCGAGACGGTGATGTGCTCGGCCGCGGCGTACTGCGCGGCGGTGACCGTGCCGGCCCGCGTCAGCGGGTGCCCTTCCCGTACGACGATCACGTGCCGGCTCTCCGTCACCTGCTCGGTCCGGATGTCCGGCGCCGCCGGACGGCCCGCGTTGGCCTCCAGGTCGACCTGGGCGCGACGCAACTCGGGCGTGTCCACGCTCGATTCCGCGATGAAGCGCAGCCTCACTCCCGGTGCCTGGCTGCGGACGGCGGACAGGAGCGTGGACCCGCCGAGCGTGACCAGGGAATCGTGCCACCGGAGCGTGAAGGTGCGGTCCAAGGAGGCGAGGTCGAGTTCGCGGCTGGGCGCCAGCACGGTCCGGGCCTGGAGGAGCAGGTCGTGCACCTGTTCCCGGACGGCGACCGCATAGGGCGTCGGGGTCATCACGCGGCCGGTGCGGACCAGGATCTGGTCTCCCGTCGTGCGCCGGATCCGGCCGAGGCTGCGGCTCATCGCGGGGGCGGTCACGTGGAGCCGCGCTGCCGCTCCGGCCACGCTGCCCTCCTCGAGGAGCGCGTCGAGCGCTGTCAGCAGGTTCAGATCCAATTGCATGGGAGTCATGTTAGGCGTTCCTTACATGCACTTGCTGTTAATTGACCGGCCTCATACGGTCGAGGAGCGGGGAGAGAACGGCAACGAAGCTCCCCCCACAACCCCTGACCCCTTCTTGGACGGAGACAGTCATGTCGTCGACCTATGTCGAAGTGCTCGCACGGACCGCCGACGCCGTTCGTGCGGCGGGTTCGGTCCTGCGGGAGCGGTTCGGCGACGTGGCTCGCCACGAGAGCCGTGAGGAACTGATGCGGGCTCTCGCCGCGAACGACGAAGCGGTGCTCGAAGTGTTGCGGCCCAGTCTCACGCTCCTCCGCCCCGACGCCCGCTGGGTGGAGGACGAGTTGCAGGGTGGTGCGCTGCCTCCCGGTGAGTGGTGGCTGGTGGATCCGGCCGAAGGCAACGTCAACCACCTGCACGGCCTGCCGGAGTGGGCCGTCACCGCCACTCTCGTGCGCGAGAACCGCCCGGTGCTCACCGCGATTCACCTGCCGTTGACCGGTGAGACCTACACGGCGCTCGCCGGTGGCGGTGCCCATCTGGACGGCCGGGCTCTGCGGGTCTCGGAGACGACGGACCTCGGCCTCGCTCTGGTGGCCACCAGCCAGGCCAGACCGGACGAGGACGCGAGCATCGTGCGGCGCATCGGTTCCTCGGTCACGGCGATGCTGCTCGACGCGCTCGTGGTGCGCACGTCCGTGCCGGCGACCCTGCATCTGGTGTCCGTGGCCGCCGGACGGATCGACGCCTTCTGGCAGTTCGCAGGGGCTCGCGCGGACCTGCTCCCCGGGGCACTTCTCGTGTCGGAGGCCGGAGGCCGGGTCACCGACGCCGAAGGGCGCGCGTGGACTCCGGAGAGCGAGGGCTTCCTGGCCTCCGCTCCGGGAGTGCACGCTGCCGCCGTCGCCGCTCTGACCCGTTGACCGTCGCGGAACATCACCGCGCAACATCACCAGCACGAAGAAGGGACCAGATCACCATGGACCGAATCGCGGTTCTCGGAAACGGCCGTGTCGGCGGCAACCTGGCCGCGGCCCTGACCCGCGCCGGGCACGAGGTGAGCGTCGCGGGGCGCGCACCCGGCGCGGCGGCCGACAGCGCCCGGGAGGCACGCGTCGTCATCAACGCCACGCCCGGCGACAGCTCACTGCAGCGACTGACCGCCCTGCGCGAGGAGCTGCGGGGAAAGATCCTGGTGGACCTTGCCAACGCCACCGTCGACGGACCGGACGGGCTGCCCGCCGAGCTGCTCTTTCCCGGGTCGAGCCTCGCGGAGCAACTGCAGGAAGCGCTGCCCGGCACCCACGTCGTCAAGACGCTCAACACGATGCTCTACCCGGTGATGACCGCGCCGGGCTCACTCGCGCAGAAGCCGACGGCCTTCCTGTCCGGCGAGAGTGCGCAGGCCAAGCAGGTCGTGCGCGAGCTCCTGGGAGACCTGGGCTGGCAGCCCGAATGGGTCACGGACCTCGGCGGGATCGAGAGCGCTCGGGCCGCCGAGGCCGCGGTGCTGTTCGTACCGCATGTGATCCGCTCCGGCGGATTCGCGCCCTTCGCCGTGTCGATCGCCCGCTGAGGCCAAGACCGGCCGGGTCAGCTGTTCGCCTGTTCCGTGAGCCTGCCCTGCGGTTTCCGTGAGCGCGGAGTGCGTCGACTCCTCTCAGTCCTGCACCTTGGCGGAGGGCTGACCGCCCGCCGAGGCTGCCGCGCGGTCCCGTACCGCTGCCGCGCGGTCCCGTACCGCGGCTGCCGGATCCCAGCCGCGGCGGGGAACCGAGGCCAGCAGTGCCCGGGTGTACGCGTCCTCGGGCGCGGTCAGCAGTCGCTGCGTGGGGCCCTGTTCGACGACGGTGCCGCGCCGCATCACCACGGTCTCGTCGGTGACGTGCTGGACCACGGCGAGGTCGTGGCTGATGAAGACGAGGGCGAGACCGGTGTCCTGCCGGATGTCGACGAGCAGTCGCAGGATCTGCGACTGGATCGACACGTCCAGTGCGGCCACCGCCTCGTCCAGGACGAGGACCCGCGGGTTCACCGCCAGGGCCCGTGCGATGGCCAGCCGCTGCTGCTGCCCGCCGGACATCTCGTGCGGGCGGGCGGCGGCCTCGCGGGAGCCGAGGCCGACCCGGTCCAGGAGTTCCCCGATCCGTTCGTGCGCGTCACTCGCGGCGTGCAGGCTCAGCGAGGTAGCCAGGCACTGGCGCGCGGTCAGACGGGGGTCGAGTGAGAGGTAGGGGTCCTGGAAGACCATCTGGATCTCCCGAGCCCGGGCAAGCCGTTCACCGCGGCCGCGGCGTCGGCCCGCCATCCGGTCCCGTCCGTCGACGGAGATCGTTCCCGCGTCGGGCCTGACGAGTCCGACGAGCATGCGGGCGACGGTCGTCTTGCCGGAGCCCGACTCGCCGACGATGCCCACCGACCCGCCCGTCGGCAGGGTGAACGACACGTCGTGCGCGGCGACCAGACTGCCCCCGCCGGGGAGTTGATAGGTCTTGCGCAGCCCGTCGGCGACGAGCAGCGGCGGGGCTGTGGGCCGGGTTTGCGCAGTGGTCACGGGATGTCCTTCGCAGTCGCTCCGGCGGTGGCCGCCGCGGCCTCGGGCAGTCGGCGGCAGGCGGCCTCGCCGCCGTCGGGAAGTTCGGTCGCCTGCGGGGCCCACGCCTCGCAGGCGGGCTCCGCCTGCGGGCACCGCGCGGCGAACGGACAGCCGTCGGATCCGTCCGCGAGGGACGGGGGCCTGCCGGGGATGGGCCGCAGGGGGCGGGACACGCCGAGTTCGGGTGAGCAGTCGAGCAGTCCGCGGGTGTAGGGGTGGCGGGCGTGGTCGAACAGGGTGTGGCCCGACCGGTGTTCCACGATGCGGCCCGCGTACATGACGTACACGCGGTCGCAGTAGGCGGCGGCCAGGTGCAGGTCGTGGGTGATGAACAGCATGCCCGTCTCCCGTCGGCGTCCCAGGTCGCGCAGCAGGGCGAGGATCTCCGCCTGGGTGGTGACGTCCAGGGCGCTGGTGGACTCGTCGGCCAGGATCAGGTCGGGGTCGGCGGCCAGTGCGCCGGCGATCACGACGCGCTGGAGCATGCCGCCGGACATCTCGTGCGGGTACTGGCGCAGGCGGCTGGCCGGATCGTTCAGGCCGACGCTGTCGAGGAGTTCGACGGCGCGGTCGCGGGCGGTGCGGCGGTCGTGGTCGCCGGTGTGCACGAGGCGTTCGACGAGGAAGTCGCCGACACGGTGGACGGGGTTGAGGGCCGAGCGCGGGTTCTGGTGGATCATCGCCACGCGCCGGGCCCGGTGCTCGCGCAGCGCGGTGCCGGTCATGGTCAGCACGTCGGTTCCGGCGACCGTCACCCGCCCGTGCGCCGCGGCGTCGTCGGGCAGGACGCGCAGCACGGCCTTGGCGGTGGTGGACTTGCCGGAGCCGGATTCGCCGACGAGGCCGACGATTTCGCCCGCGGCGACGCGCAGGGACACGTCGGCGAGCAGGGGCCGGGCGGTGCCGGGCAGGTGGACGGTGAGTCGGTCGATGTCGAGCAGCACGGGGTGGCTACCTCCTGGTTCCGAGCCGGTCGGCGAGGTGCACCCCGGCGACGTTGAAGGCCACGACGACGGCGGCGATGGCGGTGCCGGGCACCAGCGCGGGCAGCAGGGCGCCCTGCACGATGGCCGACTGTCCCTCCTGCACCATCAGTCCCCAGTCGGAGCTGGGCGGCTGGGTGCCGAATCCGAGGTAGCTGAGGGTGGCCAGGCTCATCAGCGCCTCGCCGAAGAGGACCACCAGGTACCCGGCGATCGACCGGGCGAGGTTGGGCACGAGGTGGCGTACGCAGATCCGTGCGCCGCCCATGCCCTGCACCCGGTAGGCGTCGACGTAGGGCTTGGCACGCTCGGCCAGGGCCACGCTTCGGGTGTACTTGGCGATGGTGGGCGCGAAGGCGAGGCCGAGGCCGAGTACCGAGGTGGTCATGCCGGTGCCGAAGACGGCGATGATCAGTACGACGAACAGCAGCCCGGGGAAGGCGTACATCACGTCGGTCAGCCGGGAGACGAAGGCGTCGACCCAGCCGCCCCGCCAGGCGGCCAGGGTGCCCAGGCTCACCCCGATGACGCCGGCGAGCGCCAGCAGCAGCACGGGGGCGACGAGACTGGTGCGCGCGCCGTACAGCACGCGGGAGAGCAGGTCCTGGCCGGAGGCGTCGGTGCCGAGCAGGTGCTCGCCGCCGGTGCCGACCAGGGAGGACGAGAGGTCGACGGTGTCGGGGGCGTACGGCGCGAGCAGCGGGGCGAGGACCGCGGCGAGGACGACCAGGGCGAGGAAGCCGATGGCGACGAGCGCGGCGACCGGGCGCCGGGCCCGCCGTACGGTCCGGGCCGGTGCGGGGGCGTCGGCGGGTACGGCACTCATGCGGCGCTCCTTGCGGACTTCAGGCGCGGGTCGAGCAGCGGGTGGGCGAGGTCCACGAGCGTGGTGACCACGACGTAGCAGGTGACCATGAGCAGGAGGACTGCCTGGGCGACGGGGAAGTCGTGGCTGTTGATGGCGCCGACGAGCAGGGAGCCGATGCCGCTGAGGCCGAAGACGGTCTCGATGGCCACGGTGCCGGCGAGCATGCCGGCGGTGACCAGACCGCACATGGTGACGATCGGACCGAGCGCGTTGCGCAGCACATGGCGTCGGACGACCTCGCGCTCGGGCAGGCCCGAGGAGCGGGCCACGGCGACGTGGTCGGCTCCGTCGGCGTCGACGACGGCCTGCCGGGTGACCCGGCTGACGACCGCCAGCGCGCCCAGGGCCATGGCGACGGCGGGCAGGGTGAGGTGGTGCAGGGTGCCGGCGAGTCCTTCTCCGCTGCCGGTGACGGGGAACCAGCCCAGCTGCACGCCGAACAGTGCGACCAGGGCGATGCCGCCGACGAAGGAGGGCACGGACGCGGCGAGGGTGGTGGCGCCGACGACGGCCGAGTCGATCCAGCGGCCCCGGTTGAGCGCGGCGAGCGCACCGGCGCCGACGCCCAGGACCACGAAGAGGACGGTGGCGTAGGCGACGAGTTCCAGGGTGGTGGGGAAGCGGGCGGCAAGCAGGTCGGCGACTTCGTCGCCGTACTGGAAGGAGCGTCCCAGGTCCAGGTGGAGGCAGTCCCACAGCCACCGGCCGTACTGTACGACCAGGGGCTCGTCCAGGTGGTACTGCTCGCGTACGGCGGCCAGGCGCTCGGGGGTGAGGGTGTCGCGGCCGCCCGCCAGGAAGACCGCGGGGTCGCCGGGGGCGGCGTAGATCGCGGCGAAGATGACGAACGACGACGCGAGGAGGGTGGCGAGGAGGCCGGCGAGTCGTCTGCCGATACGGACGATCATGTGCTCAGCCCTTCTTGGCGCCGAGCGACGCGGCCCACGGGTGGTAGAGGTAGGCCATCGAGGCCGGCGGGCCGGTGAGCTTGTCGCTGAGGGCCAGGGCGGTGGGGGTCTGTGCCACGGGGATCCAGACGGCGGCGTCGGTGAACCGGCGCTGGATGTCGACGACCAGCTCGGCGCGCTCGGCGTCGTCCAGCGTGCGCTTGGCCTGTTCGACCTTCGCGTCGTAGGCGGCGCTGTGGAATCCGACCCAGTTGTTGGAGTCGTCGGAGACTCCGTTGTCGTAGAAGCCGACGGGGTCGCTCTTGGAGATGTACCAGTCGGCGACCAGGACGTCGATGTCGGCGCGGGCGGACTTGTCGCCGTAGAACTCGCCGTACTCGGCGGAGGGCACGGTCTTGATCTGTGCCTTGAGGCCGATCTGCTGGAGCGCGGCGCGTACGCCGTTGGCGATGACGAGGCGTCCCTGTGTGCTGTCGGTGCCGATGACGATCGGTCCGTCGGGCCTGTGCTCGGCGTTCTGGACGAGCTTCTTGGCCTTGGCGATGTCGGCGGAGGTGGGCGAGGCGGGGGCGCCGGTCAGGTTCTCCTGGGCGGCGGAGAAGGCGGACTTCTCGTAGCCCCAGGCGCCGGAGCCGACGGGAGTGGCCCAGGGCTGGGCCAGGCCGCCGTAGCCGGACTTGGCTATGCCGGTGCGGTCGAGGCTCAGGGAGAGGGCCTTGCGGATGTCGGGGTCGGCCAGTCCGCCGCGCTCGGTGGGGATGAGGTCGAGGGTCGCGGTGCTGGGCCCGAAGTGCAGGTCGATGCCCTTCTTGCCGTCGAGGGCGGCGGCCGTGCCGACGGAGTCGGTGTAGGCGCCGTCGGCGGCTCCGGTGCGCAGGGCGTTGACCATGGCGCTGTCCTCGGCCCAGCGGAAGACGACCTTGCGGGTCAGTGGCCTGTCGCCCCAGTAGCCGTCGTAGCGCTCCAGGGTGACGGAGTCGCCCGACTTCCAGGAGGCGAGCCGGTAGGGACCGCTGCACGCGTCGGGCCGGCCCGGCGTGCCGAAGTCCTTCCCCTGTTCCTGTACTCGTTTCTGCTGGTAGACGAGTCCGGCGTCACCGGCGAGCGCCTTGGTGAACAGGGCGTCGGGTTCCTTGAAGCGGACGGTGATCTCGTGGGCGCCGGTCTTCTTCATCGACGTCACGTTCTCGAACTCGTCGGCCTCGGACATGTCCGGGTCCGCGTGCCGGCGCAGGCTGAACAGCACGTCGTCGGCGGTCATGGCGGAGCCGTCGTGGAAGGTGACGCCGTCGCGCACGGTCAGGACCAGGGTCCTGTCGTCCGGCCGGTCGGCCTTGACGACGAGCCAGGGCCGCACGGTCATGTCGGGCTGCAACTGGTACAGGCGCTCGCACACGTTGGTGAGCACCGTGCGGCCCGCGCTGCCGCCCTGGGTGTCGAGGTCCAGGGAGTCGGGCTCGTCCTCCAGCAGCCAGTCGACGCTGTCCACCGCACCGGTTGCCGCGGCCGTGGTCGGGGTGAGCTCCAGCTGGGTCACGTCACGGGACGTGCCCCCGGTCCGGCCGGTGTCGGCACCGCTGCAGGCGGTGGCGAGAACCGTCATGCCCGCCAGCCCGAGGGCGGCGATCGAGGTCTTCAACTTCATACGGTGGCTCCTGAGCGGGAAGGGTGGTGCGGAGACTGCTCGTTTCTGCGGGGGGGTGGGGCGCCTGGTGCCCTTCGATCCGGTCCAACGGGGGGGCGTGGGGCCGTCGATCCGGTCTATCGGGGGGCGTGGGGGCCGTCGTAGAGGTTCCAGGGCAGGTGCTGGTAGTCGCGGTCGCAGGGGGTGCCGGCGGTGACGTGGTAGTCGCCGGAGGTCAGGTCGACGCAGGAGGAGACGAGTGTCTGCCACTGCCGTACGGGCGACCTGCGCGGGTCGGGGTGGGTGCACAGGGACTCGGGGAAGCCGAGGTGGTCCGACATGGCCTGCTGGATGGTCTTGCGGGACTCGTCGGGACCCGTGGAGTCCCGCAGCCGCCGCAGCCCCTGCTCGGCGCGGGGGACACGGACCAGGGAGTCGGCGGCCAGCGGTCGGTAGTCGGCGGCGAGAGCGGCGGGGATGCCTGCCTGGTAGTGGTTGCCGTGCACCAGCAGGCCGTCGGTGGGATACATCCAGCGGTGTCCGGCCGGGGTGGTCTCCACGTCGATGGCGAAGCCCTCCCGGCAGGTGAGCAGCGCGTTCCCGGCGATGTGGGCCCGGGTCCGGCTCAGCATGCGCAGGGCGTCACTGATGTTGGACTGGTCAAGGACGCTGCGGCGGATCACCGTCTGCGGCAGTCCGACGGTGTCGTCGAAGCGTCCGCCCAGTCCGTTGGCGTTGAGCGCGATGCCGGCCGAGTTGGCGCCCTGGCGGCCGATCTGTCCTGCCTCCACCTGCATGACGAGGGTCGGCTTCGGGGGCTGGACGACGCGCAGCATCACGACGGTGCCGGCCACCGCGGCCCGCCAGTCCCAGTTCTGCCCGGCCCACACATGGCCGTCGCCGCTCGCCGGTCCGTGGGCGGCGAAGGAGGTGCAGCCCTCGGCGGCCTCCTCGTCCTCGGGCAGCAGCCGGCTGAAGGTGGAGTCGTAGATGACCTCGCCGCGCGCGTTGAGCGCCAGTACGTCGAGCAGGCCCACACCTGCTCCGTCGGCTATTCCCCGCATCTCCTCGACCAGCTCGGGTGCGTGCTCGCGCACCGGCTGCAGCCAGAGCTGGGCGCGGGCCGTGACCTGGTCCCAGGTCAGGCCGGACGCCTCCCCGAAGGCTTCGGTGTAGTAGGCGATGGCCTCACCGATGCGGGAGCGCACCGCTTCGCCGTACTGCCGTCCGCGTTCCTCCGGCGTTCCGGAGATCTCTATGACCGGCAGGAGGGCGTGGTGCATGACAGGGCTCCTCGGGGGGCAGTGGTGTTGTAACATCCATTCCAAAGATGAACATCATTGGAACAAGTTGCTCAGAGCGTAACCACGAAACCGAGGAAGTCAAGAGGCGTAATGGACGTTCCAGAGGCCGGCAGTGTGGGTCCGGGCGGGTTGGCCCGGCTGCGGACCGCGATCCGAGATCTGTGGGGGGAACTCTCCACGTCCGAGCGCACCGTGGCCCAGTACCTCGCGAGTGCACCCGCGGAGCAGATCATGTTCGCCAGCGCCCAGCAGTTGGGCACCGCCAGCGGCACCAGCAACGCCACCGTCGTCCGCACCCTGCAGCACCTGGGTTACGCCGGACTCCCGGCGCTCAAAAGGGAACTCGCCGCGGACTTCACCGCTTCACAGGCGCCCGAGGTCCGCCTCAAGCAGCGCATCTCCCACGTGGGCCAGGACCTGGAGAGCATCTGGGGCGACGTGTTCGACGAGGCTCAGGAACGCATCGAGCAGGCCAGGCGGCTGACCAGTACGAAGTCCTTCGAACGGGCCGTCGAAGCACTGGTCTCGGCCCGCGAGGTCCTCTGTTACGGCGTCGCCGCGTGCGAGGTCGGGGCCCGACACCTCACCCTGTCCCTGGGCCGGCTGGGGCGGCGCTCCCGGTTCAGCGGAGCCACCGGATTCGCCTTCGCCGACGATCTGCTGCCCGTGTCCCAGGGCGACGCGGTGGTCATCTTCCAGCCCGCCCGGCACCTGCACGAACTGACCGTGCTGGTGGAGCGGGCGCGAGCGGTGGGGGCCGCCATCGTCCTGATCACCGACGAACTCGGCGAGCCTTTCGGCGACCGCGTCGACGCCGTGCTCACCGCGCCGCACACTCCCACCGGCAACACCAACGAGTCCCTGACCGGCCTCCTGGTCGCCGATGCCCTGCTGCTGGCGCTGACCACCCTGGACGAGACGCGCGCCGTCGAGCACTCGCACCAACTGACGGCTCTGCGGGATCGGTTGGTACCGCCCCACCGGTGACATGGAGGAGCCGACGGCCACCGTGGGCGGCCGTCGGCTCTTCGCAGCGGGGCGCTGACGCCCCCGCGGGGTCAGGTCAGTTCGCGTTCACCAGGTCGTGCGCCGGGACGGTCACGGTCCGGGCGTCGGGCTTGCCGCCGAGCACGATCTTCCGCAGCGCGCTGTTGTTGTCGAGGCTGGTCTCCTTGAGCCGCTTCTCGGGGTTGGCCAGTACCTGGATGTAGTACGTGCCGTTGGGCACGTCCGTGATGTCGAAGGACTGGCCCGGCAGGTCCTGCGAGTACGTGTCGCCCGAACCGACGTCGAGCACCTCGCGGACGGAGATGGAGTTCTCCTCGCCGCAGGCGGTGGCCAGATCGGTGTTGTACGGGTGCCAGTTGGCGTTCTTCACCGTGTAGTCGATCGCGTCGGTGTTGGCCAGGCAGAAGGCCTCCTTGCCGCTGCGCACGGCCTCCTTCTTGTCCGCCTTCAGCAGCCGGTAGCTGGCGAAGTCGGTGAAGTGCCAGTGCATGTGACCCGGCCGCGGGTCCCACTCCATGGTGCCGGTCGGGGTGTAGCCGACCTGCTTGCCCTTGGCGTCGTAGAAGTACTGGTAGGCGTCCATCTTGGCCTTGCCGGGCGACCGGAAGCCGTCCACCACCAGTTGCGCCGGACCGGCGTTCCACACGTTGGCGCTGAAGGCCAGGTAGTCCTTGCCGGGGATGTCCTTCTCCCCGTCGGTGACGACGATGCCGTAGGCCGGCAGCGAGCGCAGGTCGGGCTTGGGGACGTCCGGTACGGCGGGCTTGCCTGCCGGTCGCTTCGCCAGTGGCTGGAGCGCCGGGGCCTTGCGCGAGCCGTCGGTCTGGCCGCCCTTGTCGCCGACCGGCAGGGAACGCGCGGCCTGCTCCTTCTTCAGCGCCCAGGGCAGGGCGGGCGGCGCCGCCTTGAGCGGTCCGTGGCCCACGTTGTACGAGGGGCCCGCTCCGCTCGTGGCCGGCGCCGCCGCCTGGGCGGGAGTCGGGGCGTGTCCCGGCCCGTGGCCCGCGTGTGCGGCCGGGGCCTGGTGGGCTGCTTGGTGACCGGCGTGTTCACCGGCCGTCGCGGACCTGGACGCGGCCGATCCGACGGCACCCTGGTCGTCCTCCCAACTCCGTTCCACCACGGTCACCTTGACGGTGGCGGGCTTGTTCTCGATGCCGAACAGGTCGCGGTACTTCTTGGCGACCGAGACCTTGGCGGTGTAGGTCCCGGGCGCCAGGGCGGCCGGCTCCGTGTAGGAACCCGCGTAGGTGTTGGCCGCCCAGCCCTTCTCCACGCCCCAGACCGAACCGAGGGTGAACGGGTTGGTGGGGCAGCTCTCCGGATACTTGGAGGTGGCGGGTGCGTCCGGGCGTACCCGGCCGCTGGCGTTGTTGGGGCAGAAGTCCTCGGTCCGGCTGAGGACCTTCTTGCCCGCCTTGTCGGTGACCGTGACCTCCGCGAAGCCGGGCAGTCCGGAGAAGTCCTTCACCGTTCCCTTGGGCAGCGTCTTGGCCTTGGCCTTGCCGCCCTCGTACACGGTCTGGGTGATGGTCACCGGGTCCTTGTAGGACTTGCGGGTCACCTTGAGCTCCAGCGGCCTGCCCTCTGCGGTGAGGTAGGTGCCGAGGTCGAGGTAGACGCCCGGGTCCTCCTTCCAGGAGGTGAGCGTGAGCGAGTTGGTCGCGGCGATGAGGCTCAGCTTGGGCCCGGTCGCCGCCTTCGCCGGCTCCGCGGTCGCGGCCACGAGTCCGGCGGTCACGGCCATGGCGGCGACGGCCGTGGTGCCCGCGAGCAGTGGACGTCGCAGCCGGGTGGTGCGCGTTCTGGTCATCGATCCCTCGTCCTTCAGGTGCTGGGGGGTGCGGTGGGAAGGAAGCAGGCGGGCACATGCTGTGCCCGCGCTGTGAGAGGGAGCGGTCGGATGCCCGGTTGTCCAGAAGGCGGGAACCGGGAGGAGGTTGGCCGGATCGCTGTGTCGTGGACGAAATCAGGCTGAAGTCATGGATACGGACCGCCTGGTGGCGGGTGGTGCGGTATACGGGCGCGGGCAGCAGACAGCCGGGCGAAGCCGACATGCGCACCCCGCCAAGCTGTCACGGCCGCGACCTGACCCGGTAGGAAGAACTAGCGGCTGAGCGGCAGTTCGGCGAGGCTGTGCCAACCCGTGTCGGTCAGGCCGACCACGTGCAGGGCGGTGACCTCCGTGGTGATCGGCAGGGCGGCGGCGGTACGGCGGGCGATCTCGGCGGCGGCCTGCGGGGCGACGTCCAGGGCCACGGTGAGGTGCACCGGCGGGCGGGGACCGAACCGGCCGCCGTAAGGGACCTGATCCGGGAACGCTGTGCGGACGGCGTCGGCTGTCCGGCCCAGTTCGGGCACCGGGACACCGACGAACCCGCCGATTCGCTCGACCGCGGTCAACCTGACGGGGACCGGGCCGACCGGTAGGGCGACCCGCAGCCGGTCCACGTCGGACCCGTCCACCTCGTCGGCGGGCAGCCAGGGATAGAGCAGCGCGGCATGTGCGGGCACACCCGGTCGCACCGCCAGTGCGTCCACCTCGGCGGCCGACCGCAACAGCGGCTCGGCGTCCGGCAACAGCGCCAGCACGGCCGTCGTACCCGTCCGGGCCATCTCCTGCCCCTCCCCGTCCCTGGTCGCACCCCGGTCGAGCCGACCCTACGCGTCCGAACGGTCCCGGCGATGACGGGCCGGCGCGGCGGGTGCGGGTCGAGGAGGCCGGCCTTCAGGAGCATCGCGTCACTGTGCCAAAATCCGGCGCATGGCTGTTCGATACCCGTCTCCCCTGCGTCCCGGCGACCGTGTTGGTGTCACCTCTCCGTCCAGCGGGGTCCCGAAGGAACTGCGTGAGCGACTCGACGTCGCCGTCCGTGAGGTCCAGGACCGCGGGTACGAGGTCGTCGTCGGCCGGTGCATGGACGGTTCCGGGCACGTCAGCGCCTCCGCCGCCGACCGGGCGAGCGAGCTGATGTCGATGCTGACCGATACGACCATCAAGGCCATCGTGCCGCCGTGGGGCGGCGAGACCGCGATCGACCTGCTACCTCTGCTCGACTGGGACAGGCTTCGGGAAGCAGAGCCGACCTGGTTCGTCGGGTTCTCCGACATCTCGACCCTGATCACGCCGATGACTCTGCTCACGGGGACGGCGACCGTTCACGGCAACAACCTCATGGACACGCCCTACCGAGTGCCTGAAGGACTGCGATCGTGGCTCGACGTCGTCGCGGCACCCCCGGGTCACCGGTTCACCCAGACACCTCCCGGTCGCCACCGGACCACCGGCTTCGACGACTTCGCCGCCCGCCCGGACGTACGCGAGTACACGCTCGACTCGGCGGGCGCCTGGACGCGGCTCGACGGGAGCGGTGACGTGGAGGCCGAGGGAAGGCTGATCGGCGGCTGCACGGAAACCCTGTGCAATCTCGCGGGGACGGCCTACCTCGATGTCACGGCTTTCGCTCGCGACGAGTCACCGGACGGGCTGCTGGTGTACGTGGAGGCAGCCGGCGACGATGCGTTCACGATCTGCCGCAACCTGCACGGCCTGAGGCTCGCCGGGTTCTTCGACCGGGCCAACGCGATCCTCGTCGGCCGGACCAACGCACCCGGCAACCGTTCCCTCAGCCAGCACGAGGCCGTCCTCGACGCACTCGGGTCTCTCGACGTCCCGATCATCGCCGACGTCGAGTGCGGGCACGTCCCGCCCTACATGCCGATCGTCAACGGAGCGTACGGCCGCGTCGTTCACACACCGAGCCGGAGCGAACTGACGCAGACGCTGGACTGACGCGCAGGGCCGGCCGCCCGTCACTGGCCGAGGTGCGGGTCAACAGGCCGTCGCTCAGGCATCCGTTCACGGCCGCGTGCGTCGGAGCGGGCGTTCACGCCCCCGCCGATCGTGCGCTCGCCTCCGCGGCGGCGGCGACGAAGGAGGCGACCAGGTGGCGGCGGTCGTCCTGCGACCATGCCAGGACGAGTTCGCTGTCGGGGGCGTCGGTCACCGGCCGGTAGACGAGGTCGGGGTGCATGGGCCGGGCGAGTGAGCGGGGCAGGAGTGCGACGGTGCGGCCCAGTCTGATCATGTGCAGGACCTCGGCCGCGTCCGTGACCTCGGGCCCCTGCCCGGCCTCGGGCGCTCCGGTCCAGCGCACGCCTTTCCAGCGGGGCAGCGTCTCCTGGGCGAGGTCGGCGAGAGTGACCTCCGAGCGGGCGGCGAGCCGGTGGTCCGGCGGCAGGATCGCGACCCGTCCCTCGACCATCAGGGTCTCGTGGTCCAGGCCGGTCAAGTCGTCGAACGGCGCGTAGAGCAGGGCGACATCGGCGCGGCCGTCGCGTACGTGGTCGGCGCGGTCGGTGGCTCCGCCGAACAGGATGTCCACCTGGCGGGCGTCGGGACGGTCGGCGTAAGCGGCCAGGATGCCGGACAGGAGGTTCGCGTCACCCCCGGGTTTGATCACCAGGCGCAGGCGACCCTGGTGATCACCGGCCCGGCGGGCCCTCTCGGCAGCCGCGCCGACGGCGTTGAGCGCGTGCCGGCCGTGGCGCAGGAGCGCGTCACCGGCGGGAGTGAGGGCGACGTGTCTGCTCGAGCGCTCCAGCAGCCGCACTCCGAGCCGGGATTCCAGGCGCCGGATCGCTTTGGACAGGGCCGGCTGCGCGATCGCCAGGGCGGCCGCGGCGCGCCCGAAGTGCAACTCCTCCGCCACGGCGACGAAGTACTCCAGCTCGCGGGTCTCCAGCTCGGCCATGCCGCAAGGCTACCGCCCGATCCATTCCCATGAGGCATGGAACGAGATCGGATGGATCTTGGACGGGCGGGAAAGATGCCTGTTCCCTAAAGGCATGATTCACCACACCATGATCGTAGCGTTCGACAATCCGATTCCCGCGAGTGAGCTGGACCAGTACCTCAAGGAGTTCGAGGAGCTCGTGACGGGTTCGGGTCTGGTCGAGTCGGTCGCGACCCGGCACCACATCCGCGTCCCGGGCGACGACCACGCCCCGGTGGCCGTCGCCAGCGCCGTCGTGCAACTGCGCCTGACCGACCTCGACGCCCTGAACGCGACCTTCACCATGCCCGGGGCCGTCGACCTCATCAGGCGCTGGCAGGCCCGCCACCCGTACCGGGCCGTCTGGGCCAATCACGAGCCGCTGGCCTGATCCGCACTCCGGCCGGGCGCGGCGTTCGGATGGGCCGAGGCGCGGGCTAGGAGGCATCCTCGTCGCGCTCGCGCAGGGAACCGATCATGCTCTGCAGACTGCGGAACGCGTGCGCCTGCTCCGCCTCGGTCATCCCGGCCAGCATCCTGACCTCGACGGACCGGACCGCCACGGTCGCCTTCTCCAGGCTCCGGCGGCCGCTCGGCGTGAGCCGCGCGGGAAGGACCTTCCCGACGGCCGCCTCCGCGGGCCTGGTCACGTAGCCCTCGCGTTCCAGGGTCTGGAGCAGCACGTTCATCGTCTGGCGGGTCACGAACGCGCCGCGCGCCAGCTCGGAGTTCGACAGGCCCGGCCGCTGGGCCAGCAACTCGAGGCAGGAGTAGTGCGTCACGCTCATGCCGAGTGGCCGCAACACCTCCTCCATGGCTGTGCGCAGGGCACTCGAAGCCTCTTTCAGCAGGTAGCCCAGTGATTTGTCCAGGTCGATGCCGGCACCCTTTTGACTCATGTCAGTATTCTGACATACGCTGCGTGTCAGAAAGCTGACATGAAGAGAAGGAGCACCACCATGCCCGCCACCGGCCCCGACTTCCTCTCCCTCCAGGCCCGCGACCTCGACGCTTCACAGGCGTTCTACGAGCAGTACCTCGGCCTCGTCCGCTCGCAGGCCGGGCCGCCGCACGCCGTGGTCTTCGAGACGAAGCCGATCGCGTTCGCCCTCCGCGAGGTCGTGCCCGGCACCGATCTCGCCTCCGTCGCCCAGCCCGGCATCGGTGCCGCGATCTGGCTCCACGCCACCGACGTCCAGGCCATCCACGACGCCCTCGTCGCCGACGGTCACACCATCGTCTCCGCACCGATCGACGGCCCGTTCGGCCGGACGTTCACCTTCGCCGACCCCGACGGCTACCACATCACCCTCCACGACCGCACCTGACCGGCGGAACGGCACCCACCGCCGCCGGTCACTCGTACGATGGCGCGAGGTCGGACGACCGCATCACTCGACCGCGACGCCATCGGGAGAGGTGTCCCCCCATGCACCGGAGCCGTGTGTACGCCGTGATCATCGACGCCCCTACGGCCACAGCCGCCCGGGCGGCGCAGTTCTGGGCGGCAGCCCTCGGAGCCACCGCCGGCCCCTTCGCGCCCGCACCGCAGTTCACCAGCCTGCACCACGCGATTCCGGGGCTGGTCACGGCCGTTCAGGCGGTCGACGACGCCCCTCGCATCCACCTGGACTTCGAGACCGACGACGTGGCGGCGGAGACGGCCCGCCTGATCGCCCTGGGTGCCCAGGAGGTCTCGCAATGGCAGGAGTGCCGTGTACTGCGGGCACCCGGCGGACACCTGCTGTGCGTCCTGCCGGTGGAGAGCGACCCCGACGTCTTCCGCGAGCAGGCGACGTCCTGGCCCTGACCGGCGCCGGCACCGGCACCGGCACCGGCGCAGGGGTTCACTCGGCGATGACCGAAGATGGGCGGAGCACGAGTGGCGGAATGCGTCGGCTCGGCCGCCGCGCCGGGCCCGGAAAGGGAGATGCCATGGCCAAGGCGGTACGGGCCTCGCTGGGCGAGATGTCGATCACGTGTCAGGTCTGCAAGAACGACCTGTTCCGCGAGCGGGGGGTGAAACTCAACAGCACGGGCGGGGAGTTGTTCAACCTGGCCTGGGCCGACGAGAGGGCGACGGGGCTGATCTGTCTGCGTTGCGGTTTCGTGCACCTCTTCGTCAATCCGGAGATCGAACTGCACCGCGTCAAGGTCTGACGCGTGATCGGGCACGAGCGGTCCGCCGGTCGCACGGCTTCAGTCCGCGGAGAACCGCAGATACGGGGCGACGCTGCGCAGTTTCTCGCAGGTCTCCTCGATCTCCCGTTCCGGGCTGGACTGGGCGGTGACCCCGGCGCCCGCCCGTAGCCACGCCTCGTCCCCCGTGCCGATCAGCGTGCGCAGGACGAGCGCGGCGTCCAGGGCGCCGCCGGTGCTCCCCCGGAACACCGCGCCGCCGTACAGGCCGCGCGGCCCGTCCTCGTGGCGGGCCAGCGTCTGAAGTGCGGCGCGTTTGGAGACCCCGGTGGCGGTGATCGCCGGAAAGAGGGAGGCGAAGGCGTCCCAGGGCCCGGTGTCCGGCCGGAGCCGGCCCGTCACCCGTGAGGCGAGGTGCTGCACCGAGCCGCGTGGACGGACCGCCATGTACTCCTCGACCACGACGGAACCGGGACTGCACACGGCCGCCATCTCGTCCCAGGCCAGACGTACGGACACGGCGTGCTCGTGTATCTCCTTGGGGTCGCTGAGCAGTTCCGCGCGCCGGCGCTCGTTCTCCGCCGGGTCGGCGCCCAGGGCGCGGGTGCCCGCGAGCGGCTGGGTGCTGACGCGCCCGTCGCCCCCGACCTCGAGGACCGTCTCGGGGCTGAAGCCGGCGGCCCGGTAACCGCCGAGGTCCAGCAAGTAGGACCGTGCCGGTGTGTTGGCCCGGCGGCCCGCGAGATAGGTGGCGGGGAAGTCCGGGTGGCGCTCGGCGGGCAGCGGGACCTTCCGGGAGACCACGGCCTTCTCCAGCAGCCCGGCGCGGATGTCCCCGACCGTACGCGCGACCGCCTTACCGTAGGCGGCACTGCCGGCCGCGATGATGCCCTCGGTGCCCTCCCGCACGGGTTCGTCGCGGGTGGAGGACTGCCCGGCCGCGGGCTCCGCGAGCAGGTCGGCGACCTTGCGTGCCCATGCCTCGTCCACCGCGCGGACCACCGTCGAGTCGCCGCCGAGGGTGACCTCGACGGACGGGACCATCGCGTGCAGCAGGGGCCGGTCCCCGGCCGACGCGGGGTCCGCGTGAAGGAGGTGGGCGAGTTCGAAGGCCGCCCAGCCGTAGAAGTGGCGCCCTCCGGCGTTCTCCTCGCCCCTGCTCCCCTCGTCGTCCTCGTCACGCAGGGCGGACAGGGCGTCGGCGAACGCCGCCAGTGGCCTCCCGTCGGTCCGCGAGGTCCAGGTGCGCCCGGCGGCGCGCGCGGTGATGCCGCCGGTGTCCGCGGTGACACTCACGTCGGAGCCGGCCGCGAAGTGCCAGACTCCGCCGTCCGCCTCGTACACCACGTACTGGCCCGCGAGTCCGGCCCGGGCGAGGCGGGTGGCGGTGGTCATGGGGTCGAGGCAGGGCTCCCGGGTGCTCTCGCACGCGAGCGGCGGGACGGACCTCGCCCATGCCTCCCAGGTGTTCCGCGATCCGGTGCTCATCGTGTCGTGCCTTCCTTCTGCCGTTCGGTCGGAGGTGGTCGTGGGTTTCGGATGAGCCGTCATGACGGTGCCGCCGCCAGCCGCCACCCGTGGGCCCGCGCACGCCGTTCCCAGAAGGAGGCGTACGTGCCGCCCGCCGCCACCAGGTCGTCGTGCGTGCCCCGTTCGGTGATCCGGCCGTCCTCCAGGACGAGGATCTGGTCGGCGCGCACGACGGTGCTCAGCCGGTGCGCGACGACCAGGAGGGTCTTGCGGTCCGCCAGGGCCCGGACGGCAGTTGCGAACAACGCCTCGTTCTCCTGGTCGAGGGCGGCGGTGGCCTCGTCGAGGACGAGGATCGGGGCGTCCTTGAGGAGCGCACGGGCGATGGACACGCGCTGGCGCTGACCGCCGGAGAGACGTGCGCCGCCCTCCCCCACCTTCGTGGCCCAGCCGTCCGGCAGCTCCTCGATCACGCGGTCGAGGCCGGAGAGCGCCGCGGCCTCGGCCAGTGCTCCGGCGTCCGCGTCGGGGGCGGCGATCCGGACGTTCTCCTCGATCGTGCCGTCGAAGAGGTAGACGTCCTGGAAGACGAGGGAGACATGGGCGGTCAGGTCGTCGGCGGCGATCTCGCGCACGTCGACGCCGCCGATGCGGACGGTGCCCTCGGTGGTGTCCCGGAAGCGGGCGAGCAGAGCGGCGACCGTGGTCTTGCCCGCGCCGGACGGGCCGACCAGCGCCGTCATGCTGCGCTCGGGCAGGCGGAAGGTCACGTCGTTCAGGACCGGGCGTGCGGCCGCAGCGTCCACCGGATCGCCACCGCCCTCGGTGTATCGGAAGCCGACCCCGGTGAACTCCACGCTCCCGTCGCGCGGCGTCTTCGGCTCGGCGGGCTGGGGGAACGGCGGTTCGTCGAGGACCGCGCCGAGGCGTTCCAGGGTGTTGCGGGCGATGCGCATCCCGGCGCCGGCCTCGGCGGCGGACGACACACTGTCGATCAGGCGGACCAGCAGCACGAGGAGCGACAGCAGGGTGGGCACCGTGAGCGAGCCGTCGAGCTGCCAGGACACCCCGAGGGCGAGCAGCAGGGCGAACACGAGCCGGGTGGCGAAGGAGAAGGAGACCAGTCCGGGCAGCCCGCGCGCGATGAGCCGGCGGTCCGCGCGCGCCTCGGCCACCAGGGCGTCGTCCAGCGCCCCATGGCCTTCGGCGGTCCGGCCGAAGGCCCTCAGTACCGGCTGGTTGCGTGCGTACTCGAGGACCCGGTCGGCGGACTCGGCGATCGCGGCGTCACGGCCGAGGTCGAGCCGGCGCATGACGGCGCTGCTCCCCGCCTGGACGGCGAACAGGACGGGCGCGCAGACCAGCAGCACCAGGGCGGTGCGGACGTCGAAGAAGAAGGTGGCGATCACCAGGGTCGCCGGGGTGAGCAGGGAGCTGATGAAGGGGCGCAGCAAGTGGGCCGGTGTGCTCATCACCTGGATGACGTTCTGTCCGGCCAGCCTGCTGAACTCGGCGGTGCGTCCTGTGGTGAACCAGCCCAGGGGCAGGCGCAGGGCCTGGTCCGCCATACGGCGGTGCAGCACCCGGGAGAGCCGGGACCCGACCGTGAACCCGCCGGCGATGGCAGCGCCCTGGAGGAGGGCGTGTGCGAGCGCACAGGCGGCGAACGCCGTCAGCCAGGGCCACACGTCGTCGGGACGGGGGCCGAGCAGGGCCCGCAGTACGGGCACCAGGAGGGCGAAGGCCACGCCTTGCAGGACGGCCGCGCCGCACTGGAGGACGAGCAGCCGGTTCAGCGGGCGGGAGCCCTCCGGCCCGAGGACACCGTAGAGCTGACGGATCATCGTGCACTTCCTTCTCGGATGTCGTCCGCGCTCCGCTGGGCGTTCCACAGCGTGGCGTAGCGGCCGCCGGCGGCCAGCAGGTCGTCGTGGCGGCCCTGTTCGGTGACGCGCCCGTCCTCCAGCACCACGATCCGGTCGGCGGAGCGGACGGTCGACAGGCGGTGGGCGATGACGAGCAGGGTGCGACCCGCCGCGAGCGCGGACAGCGCGTCCTGGATCAGTGCCTCGGAGTGCGGATCGGCGTACGCGGTCGCCTCGTCGAGGACGAGCACCGGGGCGTCGGCGAGCAGGGCCCGCGCGATGGAGAGGCGCTGTGCCTCGCCGCCGGACAGGGTGACGGCCGTGCCGAGTTCGGTCGCGTAGCCGTCGGGCAGGGCCGTGATCCGGTCGTGGATGCGGGCGGCGCGGGCGCACCGCTCGACCTCCTCGTCGGTGGCCTCGGGGCGGCCCAGGCGGATGTTGTCTCCGACGCTCGCCCGCAGCAGCCGTACGTCCTGGAGGACGAAGCCGACCCGGCGGTACAGCTCGGTCGCGGGGATGTCGCGCAGGTCGGCGCCGCCGAGGGTCACCGTGCCGGCGGTGACGTCGTGGAAGCGGGGCAGCAGCGACGCCAGGGTCGACTTGCCCGAGCCGGAGGGTCCGACCAGCGCGGTGACCGTGCCGGGCGCGAGGTCGAGGTCGACGTCGTGCAGGACGTCGGTCCGCCCGTCGTAGGAGAAGGACACCCCGCGCAGGCGGACGTGGTGGCCGTCGGGCAGGACGGGGGTGGCGGGCTCGGGGAGGGTCGGGGCGTGCAGCAGCTCGGTGATGCGGACGGCGGCGGCCTGACCGGCCCGGATCTGCTGGATGCGCGGGCCGACGACGCCCATGGGGGCGGCCACGGCGGGGCCCAGGAGGAGGAAGGGGACGAGTTCGGCGCCGGTCAGCCAGCCCTGGGTCACGAACACGGTGCCCAGCACGGTCAGGAGCAGCAGGACCACGGCCGGGGCGACCACCAGCACGGCGGCGGTGGAACTGACCAGGGTGGTGCGGACCCAGCGGGAGAAGAAGTCGGCGAAGCCCTCGGTGGCGTCGACGAACCGCTCGTGCGCCTTGCGGCCGCGCCCGAAGCTCTTGAAGACGGCGATGCCGGAGGCGAATTCCACGGCGGCGGCGGAGATCCGCCCCACCGCGGCTCCGAACTCGGCCATCTGTGCCGCCGCGCCCGCCATGGCCCGGCTGAACAGGTACACGCCGAGCAGCAACGGCACGACGCTGACCAGGCCCAGGCGCAGGTCGACGGTGAACAGGTAGGCCAGGGCCAGGAGCGGTGCGGTGAGCACGGCGACGATGTCGAGCAGGGTGTGGGCGAACAGCGTGTGCAGCGCGCTCACGTCGTCCTGCACCGCCTGCTTCACCTCGCCGGTCCCCCGCTCGGTGAGCCGGCCGAGCGGCAGCCGCCCGATGTGCCGGGCGAGCCGGCGGCGCAGGGCGAGCTGGAGGTCGTTGTCGGCGAGGTGGGCCAGGGCGCCGGCCGCCGTGCCGCACGCCAGGGCGAGGAGCCCCGCCGCGCAGGCCAGCGCGACCAGCGGCCACAGGGTGTCACCGTCGGCGGGTGCGTCCGCGGTGAGTCGGTCGGCGATCTCGGAGACGGCGATGAACGGCACCACCCCGGCGAGGGCCGCGACGCTCTGGAGGCCGACGGCGACGGCCAGTCGGCCGCGGACGGGCCCGGTCAGCTCACGCAGGGGGCGCGGACGTGCCCCGGTGCCCGCGCCGGGGGCTGCCGGGGTCCGGGACACCGGGTCCCGGCCGGTCTCGGACGGTTGTGACTTCACTTGACGAGTACTCCGATTTCGGGGATGGGCCGGCCGCCCGCCTCGGTGATCCGGCGGCTGGTCATGCCCGCCTCGCGGGCCAGGCGGGCGACGTCGAAGGTGTGCCAGTCGTAGCTGTCGGCGACCTCGCGCACGGTGCGGCCGTCGCGCAGCACCTTCCAGGTCGTGGTGAACCGCATGGCGTCTCCCTCGGTGGGTTCGCCGCCGATCCACCACTCGTAGGTCTGGCGGCCGATGGTCTCCCGCAGGGACATCACCGGAGGGATGACGCGGGGCGAGGAGACGCCCATCAGTTCCACCACGATGGGCGCCCCCTCCGGCAGCCGGGCCGCGAGCCGCTTCCACAGCGCCACGCGCTCGGGGACGGTCAGATGACCGGCCACGCCGAAGATGACGACGGCACTGAGCCGTTCGGGCAGCACGAGGTCCTGGGCGGCGCCGTCGGCCACCGTCACCCGGCGCCGCAGGTCCGGGTCGCGGGCGACCCGGGAGGTGAGCATGGCCCGCATGGTGGCCGACGGTTCGGCGGCGATGATCTCCGCCTCGGGGAGTGCGGCGGCGATCACCTCGGTCACGCGTCCGGTGCCCGCGCCGATCTCCAGGACCGGGCCGTGCGAGACGTCCAGACCCGTGAGGACGCGGGTGAGCGGGGGGCCGCTGCTGGCGGTGTGCCGGGTGGCGACCAGTTCGTAGAACTCGGCCGAGGTCGAGTAGTAGTCGATCACGACGGTCTCCTGGCGGGTGCTGCCGAAGGGGTGGGTGGGACGGACGGGTCGGGGGTGGCCGGACGGCGGGCGCTCACGGGGTGCTCGGCCAGGTGCGCCGGCCGTCCGTGGTCAGCGAGGGGTCGAGCCTGCGCAGGACGGTGGCGACCACCTCCCGGCGTCGCGGGGTGAGGTAGAAGTGGTCCCCGGAGAAGACCCGGACCTCGGTGCGGGCGGTGGTCAGGCCCGCCCAGCCGCCGGCCCGGTCGCGGCTGCGTTCCTCGCCGAGTTCCGGGTCGGTGTCGCCGGTCAGCACGTGGATCGGGCAGGACAGCGGCGGCCGCGCCCGGGGCCGGTGGGTCTCGATGATCCGGTAGTCGTGGCGGACGGCGGTGAGGACGAGGGAGCGCAGCCCCGGGTCGTCGAGGACCTCACGGCTGGTGCCGCCGAGCCGGGCCAGTTCCGCGCACAGGACGTCGTCGTCCTGGCGGTGGAGCTGCCCGGTCACCGCCGTGCCGGGTGCGGCCCGGCCCGACGCGAAGAGGCGACGCGGGCCGGGGACGCCCCGGCGGTCCAGTTCGTGGGCCAGTTCCCAGGCCACGGCGGAGCCCATGCTGTGCCCGAAGAGGGCGTACGGCCGGTCGAGCAGCGGCAGGACGGCGTCCGCCAGCGCGGTCACCAGCTCGCCCATGTCCGCGCTCACCGGGTCGTCGAAGCGGTCCTCGCGGCCCGGGTACTGGATGCCGACGAGTTCCACCTCGGCCGGCATCAGCGCCGCCCAGGGCCGGTAGAAGCCCGCGCTGCCACCGGCGTGCGGCAGGCAGAGCAGCGTGAGCCGGGCTGCGGAACCCTCGTTCCAGCGCCTGATCCAGGGGCTGTCGGTCCGTGCGGCGCGGGCGGAGAAGTTCGGCGGGAAGGCGGCGGTCACCAGGTCACCATCAGCTCTTCGAGGCCGAAGGTGGCCGAGTCGTGCTTGACGACGACCCGGTCCCGCTCCCCCGCGAGGCGCAGCGTGGGGACGCGGCGGACCAGCGTTTCCAGCGCGACCTCCAGCTCCAGCCGCGCCAGGTGCTGACCGATGCACTGGTGCACTCCGTAGCCGAAGGCCACGTGATGGTTGTCCGTGCGGTGGAAGTCGACCCGCTCGGGATCGTCGAACTGCTCGGGGTCGTGGTTGGCACCGGCGAGGAGCGCTATGACGCCGTCGTCGGCGGGGACGGTACGGCCCGACAGCTCGATGTCCTCGGCGGCGACGCGCAGCGGAATGGAGTCGGCGACGGACAGGACGCGCAGGAGTTCGTCGACGGCCGCGGGCATCAAGGCGGGGTCCTTGCGCAGTTCCGCCAGCAGCTCGGGCCGGTCCAGGAGCAGCAGGGTGCTCAGGGCGATCATGCTGGTGGTGGTCTCGCGGCCGGCGTTGATGGTGATGCCGAGGGTGGACAGCAGCTGGTCCGTGGTCACGTTGCCGGGGACCAGGTGGTCGGTGACGAGCTTCGAGATCAGGTCGTCGCGGGGTTCCTCCCGGCGCTCGGCGACCAGCCCGGCGAGCAGGCCGAAGAGGCCGCCGAGGGCTTCGGAGACCTGCTCGGCGGTGCTGTTGCGGGAGCCGGAGATCCTCGTGACGTCCCGGAAGAACTCCAGGTCGTGCCGCGGGATGCCGAGCAGTTCGCAGATCACCGACGTGGAGACGGCGTTGGCGTAGGCGGTGACGAAGTCCACCGGGCCGCCGGCGTCCAGCATGCCGTCCAGGATCTCGTCCACCCGCGCCTGTACGGCGGGCCGCATCGCGCGGACCCGGCGCACGGTGAACGCCGGCAGCAGCATGCGCCGGTAGCGGGTGTGCTCGGGGGCGTCGGTGCGGATGAAGGGGCGGAACCTGGCCCCGGCCTCCTGCTCGCCCTCGCCGAGAGCGGGGAAGTCCGGGCGGCGGATGTCGGCGCTGGCGCGCGGGTCTGAGAGCAGTTCCCGCACGTCGTCGTAGCGGGTCACCACCCATGCCTCCCGCCGGGTCGGCAGGGTGACGCGGGCGACCGGGTCGTCGGTGCGCAGCGCGGCGTACTCGGCGGGCGCGGCGAAGGGGCAGCCGCGCCGGATCGGGAAGTCGCGGGGCGGGACGGTGCCCGGGGTGTCGGACGCCGTCGGGGATTCGGGGGATGTCATCGGTGTTCCTCAGCCGTGGGTGGGAGTGGTGGCGGGGGCAGGGGTGTCCGGTGCGTCCGGTGCGCGGGTGAGTACGGCCAGCGGGGGTGCTCCGGGGCGGGTGGGCAGGGTGCGGGCGGTCATCCCGGATTCGGCGACCACGTCCTTCAGCCCGAAGGGCTCCCACCGGTAGGAGTCGTGCACCTCGCGCTCCGCCTCGGTGGCGTCCTCTCGGTAGACGCGCCAGGTGGAGTGCAGGCGCATCACGCCGTCCTCCGTCTCGTCGGGCGCTGCGCCGAACGACCACTCGTAGCGGTGCCGTCCGGCGGTGGCGGTGGCGAGCCTGGTGTCGGGGAGGGTCAACGGCTCCTCGAACTGCATGAGTTCGACGACCACGAGCCCACCGGGGGCCAGCCGTCGGTTCAGTCGCCGCCACAGCCGGGCCCGGCCGGCGGCGTCGAGGTGGCCGAGGACGCCGCACAGCAGGACGACGCTGACCCGTTCCGGGAGGTCCAGGTCGGGCGCGGCGTCGGCGGTGACGGTGACGCGGGAGCGCAGGTCCGGGTCGCTGAACACCCTGCTGGTGAGCACGGCGCGCATGCCGACCGCAGGTTCGCAGGCGAGGATCTCGGCGTCCGGCCGGGCACGGGCGACGGCCTCGGTCACCAGGCCGGTACCGGCGCCGATGTCGACCACCGGTCCGGTGCTCAGGTCGGCGTCGGCGAGCAGCGCGGCGACGGCGGGCGCGCTCGCGGTCGCGGTGTGCTCGGCGGCGACGAGGTCGAAGAACTCGGCCGACGGGGTGTAGGGCGAGGCACTACCCGGGCCGCGGGTGCGGTCCGTGTCGTCGGAGCGGTGCGCGTCGGTGCTTGCCGTGTCGACGCGGGCCGTGTCGGCGCGAGCCTGCTCCGGAGCGGGGAAGACGTCGCTGAGCGCGAGGGGCCGCGGGGTGGCCGGACGGACGATCTCGGGTGGTCCGAGCCGTGCGGCGAGGTCGGTCCAGATGCGGCACACGGCCAGGTCGTACTGGCCCGTGCGCAGGGCGTCGCCGCCCTGCTCGACGGCCTCGCGGAGCCCGTCGAGAGCGCTGCCGACCGCTTCCGGCCACAGGTCGGTGAAGACGGTCCGGAAGGTGCCCGTGGTGCCGACGACGGCGGTGGTGCCCAGGCCCAGGCGGCCGGTGCCGGGTCCGTCGAGGACGAAGCGCCGGTCGGTGTCACGTCCGACGTGCAGCCGGGGGCTCCACAGCACGGGGCCGTGGGTGTCGGCCAGGGTGAGCACTCCGCCCTCCGTGCCGAGCGAGATCCGGTGCCAGTGCAGGGCGTGGTTGTCCCGGTCGGACGGGTCGAGCTGATGGTGCACGCGCAGGGTGAGGGGGACGCCCGCCAGCATGCCGTGCAGGGAGCGGAACGGCTGCGGTCCGACAGCGGCGGGCAGCGGCGCGGGGTCCGCGAAGCGCCAGGGGCGCAGGGTGCCCATCGCGCGGCCGAGGATGTCCACCAGGGGGTGCATCAGGTGGATCGGGGTGGCGGCGTCCACGAAGAGCGGTCGCTGTTGTGCGACGAGCCGGCGGGCGGCGTCGATGAAGCCGCGGACCGGGGCGACGTGCGGGTAGTGGGTGTTGAGGCGGTACTGCACGCCCCGGCGGCGTGCGTGGGTGAGGTTTTCGGTCAACTCGGTGAGGTGGACGGGGTGTTCCTGGAGGACGTGGATGCCCCGGTCCATGAGCGCCCTGGCCAGCTCGGTGCCCCCGCCGCCCGAGATGGCGGAACTCACCGCCACGCAGGCGGCGTCGATGTCGGCCGGGAGGTCGTCGGTGTCGGTGTAGTGGGGGACGCCGAGGCGCTCCGCGTACGCCCGGGAGGCGGCCGAACCCCGGCTCAGGATGCCGGCCGGCGCGTATCCGGGGCGGCGGTGTGCGGCCTCGGCGTAGAAGCGGCCGAAGTTGGTGCCGCAGACCAGCACCCGGAAGGGGGCGGAGGTGTCGGTCACAGCACGCCCTCTTCCACGTGGTCGGCGCCGGCCGCCGCACCGGTGGGCCGGAGGTCCGCGGCGCCGCGGTCGCGCAGGTGGCGCACCACGGTGCCGGGGTCCAGCACGTCGCGGGCGAAGTGCACTCCCGCGGGCACCCGTTCCCGCAGTACGGCGTCCACCGCGAGCGCTCCGACGGCCGCGGTGAGCCGGTAGCTGCTGGCCGCGCGCAGGGTCAGTCCCGCCGTGGCCGGCCGTCCGGACGCGGTGCCCGACAGCTCGAAGTCCATGACGTAGTAGGGCTCCCGCCCGGCCAGGTCGAGGTCGGCGGCGAGGAACAGCCGGTCCGCCAGCTCCGCCGGGTCGTCCCCGGCGGCGAGGCGGCCCGGCAGCACGTTGAGCAGGGCGCGTACGGCGGGGCCGGGGTGGACGTTGTACCAGTCGAGCCTGTCGAGGCCGAGGACGGTGGCGAGGCGTTCGCTCTCCCCGCTGAGGTAGGGCTGGAGCGCCACCCGGCCGGGGAAGGCGTGGTGTTCGGTGTCCTCGGCGGTGCGCAGGGCGCGCGGGACGCGCCGGCCGCCGCGGACGGCGGCGAGGGCCTCGCCGTAGGCCGCGCCGTCCGCTCCTCCGGAGGTGAGGGAGAGCATGAGGTCGTGCGCCACGGTCGGCGAGCAGGTCTCCAGGCCGCCGCAGTGCGCGGTCAGCGCGGAGACGCTGTCCAGCCCCTGCCCGGCCAGCCAGCGGGGCAGGAGGCTGGACAGGCCCGGCAGGGCTCCGGCCGACAGGACGACCGTACGGCCGTGGCGGGCCGGGTCGCCCGCCTCCAGGAGGTCCTCGGCGGCCGGGTCGTCCCCGGCGACGTCGACGCAGTCCGCCCCGGCGGCGAGTGCGGCCAAGGCGACCGTGGCACGCAGCCGGTAGGTGGGGCCCGCGCAGTTGAGGACGATGTCGCAGCCCTCGGTGAGGGCCCGCAGACCGTCCGGTGCGGTGGCGTCCGCCCACACCGTCTCGTCGTGGCCGGTGGGGTCCTCCTGGGCGACCGCGCGCAGGGCCGACGCGGTCCGGCCGCCCAGGCGCAGTCCGGTGTGCCCGAGCGCGCGCAGTTCCCGTACGGCGGCCCGGCCGACCGCCCCGGATGCGCCGAGGACTCCGATCACGGGCTTGGTCATCGGGTGATCGCTCCCTGGGTCAGTTCGCCGAGGGTCTTGAGGATCCCGGGCGCGTGTTCGACGGACAGGCAGCTGTAGTGGTCTCCGCCGATGTCGACGATGTCCAGGTCCCCAAGGGTCAGTTCCTCCCAGTAGGTGGTGACGGCGTCCTTGCTGCCGGGGAAGGGGTAGGCACCGTCGTGGCGCAGGAAGGTGATGTCGCCCGCGTAGGGCTCGGCGTCGTAGCGGGTGATGGCGAAGACGCTCTGGCGGAAGGCGAGGAAGAGCCGTGTCATGTGGTCGGGTTCGTAGGTACCGGCCGACGCCGGCACGGCCTCGCACATGCGGGCGATGCGGGTGGCCCGGGGGACGTCGGCGAGTCGCCGGAAGCAGCTCGCGACATCCTCGAACTCCCGGGGCAGCGCGGCGAGTCCGCCGTCCGGCAGGACACCCGGGCTGGCGGCCAGGACGGCGTCGGCGGCCGCGGCCACCCGGTACTGGTCGTCCGGGAAGCCGAGTTCGGCCGGGTCGATGCCCATCATGACGGCGAAGGAGTACTCGGCGAGGAGTTCGTCGTCGAGGCGGAAGCGAGGGCTGTGGCTGCTGATGACGGTGAGGCTCTCCACCTCGGCCCCGGACTCGGCGAGGTTGCGGGCCACCTCCGTGGCGATCAGGCCGCCCAGGCAGTAGCCGACGACGTGGAAGCGGCCGCGGCCGTCAGCCGTCAGGGCTCGTGCGTAGTCGGCCGCCATCTGCTCGATCAGTCCGTCGGGCGGTGCGTCGAGGAAGGCGCCCAGGTCGGGCACCTCCACGCCGACGACTTCGGCGAGGCCCGGCGAGCGACGCCTGATCTCGGTGATCAGCGCCCGGTACGGCATGATCGTCGCGGTTCCGGCGTGCACCAGCACGGTGGTCGGCTCGTCCTGCGAGCGGGAGCCGTGCAGGTGGATCACCGGGTCCGTGCGTACGGTCCCGGGCGCGGGCGCGTCCTGCGCGCCGGCGATGCCGCGCAGGAACCCCGCGAGGCCCGCGACCGTGGGGCGGCGCAGCATGTGGCGCAGGACGACCTCCCACTCCAGGTCCGCCGCCTGCGGGACGCGTTCGCGCAGCCGTCCCACCATTCGGGCGACCAGGAGCGAGTCGCCGCCGAGGTCGAAGAAGTCGTCGTTGCGGGTGACGCCGTCGACCGCGAGGAGTTCGGTCCACAGGCCGGCCAGGGCGCTCTCCAGCTCGTCCTTCGGCTGCTCGGCCACGACGACCGGTGCGCTCTCCCGGGGCAGCCAGGACTTCAGGCGTGCGCGGTCGGTCTTGCCGTTGGCCGTGCGGGGCAGGGTGTCGACGACCTGCCACACGGTGGGGAGCATGTACTCCGGGAGTCGGGTGGCCGCCGTACGGGCCAGCTCTCCCACCGGAACGTGGTGGCGGTCGTCCTTCATCGTGGCGAGGAACACCTCCTGCCCGGTGGCTGCCAGGGCGTCCCGGGCGTCGGGGAGCGAGACGACCTCGGACGCCCCGTGTCCGTCGAGGAGTTCGCGCCACTGGGTGTGGGTGAGGAAGGACTGCCCGGTGTGCTCGCGTACATCGGTCCAGGCGCGCCCGGTGACCTCCAGGAACTCCATGGAGACGAGCAGTGGGAGGTTCTCGTCGCGGGTGTTCTCCACGAACACGAGCTGCCCGCCCGGCACCAGCAGTTCCCGGAGCCTGCCCACGGCGGCGTCCGCGTCGGCGGCGGCGTGCAGCGTGTTGGCGCAGACCACGACGTCGAAGGTGTTGGGCACCAGCTGCTGGGCCCGCGGGTCCTCGTCGACGTCGAAGCGCTGGTAGCCCACCCACGTGTGGTCGGCGAAGCGCTCGCGGGCTTCGTTCAGGAAGAACGCCGAGGGGTCCGTGAACAGGTAGTCGACGCCGTACTCGGCGAGGACGGGCACCAGTTCGCCGGTGGTGCCGCCGACGCCGCCGCCGACCTCCAGCACGCGCAGCCGCTCCTCACCGGTGTGGTTCGCGGCGATCTCGCGCAGCGCGGCGACCACCGCCCGGTTGAGGTGCCGGATGGCGAGGTTGTCCCGGTAGGCGGCGTCCGCGGCGTCCGTCGCGGCGCCGGGGAAGAGCAGGTCGCGGATACCCACCTCCCCGGAGACCAGCTCGGACAGCCGCTCGGCGCAGGTGCGCATGACGGCGAGCAGTTCGGTGCTCCAGCCGATCTCGTGCTCCAGCTCGGCGGCCAGCCGTCGGGCGCGCTCCGCCTCGGGCGCGGAGACGGGCACGAGGCCGCTGTAGGTGTCGTCGGTGTCGCGGTGGGTGAGCCGGTCCCGGGCGGCGAGCGCCCGCAGCCAGCGGCGCACGATGTGCCGGTGCCTGGGCGTGGCCCGCAAGGCCGTGCCCACTTCCTCCGCCGTGCGTACCGCTCCCCCGTCGAACACCCCGGTGGCGGTCAGGACCCGGGTCATCTCGGCGAGGGCCACGTCGTCGAGCGCGGCCAGGAAGTCCGTGAGCCGTCCCGCGTCGACGGCCGCGGAGGCTTCGCGCACGGCGTCGGCCGCCGCGGCGCGGGCCTGTTCGCGGCTCGCCGCGGCGGGCCCGCGGCCGTCCCGGCCTGCCGTTCCGCCCGCGCCGTGTTCCGGTGCGCCGTCCTTGCGTGCCGTCTCCACGAAGGCGGCCAGGCGTCGCCCTCCTGCCGCCGAGTCGTCGACGACCACGGCGCCGGCCGCGACGGCCGGGTGGGCCTGCACGGCGGCCTCCACCTCGGCGAGTTCGACCCGGTAGCCGCGGAGCTTGATCTGGGCGTCCTCCCGGCCCAGGAACTCGATGGTTCCGTCGGGCAGGTACCGGCCGAGGTCGCCCGTGCGGTAGAGCCGTTCTCCGGTGGCGGGGTCGGTGAGGAACCGCTCCGCCGTGCGTTCGGCGTCGCCGAAGTAGCCGAGGGCCACTCCTGCGCCGCCGATGTACAGCTCGCCGGGCACCCATTCGGGGCGCGGTCGCAGGTTCCGGTCGAGCACGGCGAAGGTCTGGTTGGTCAGGGGTGTGCCGTAGGGGATGCTCGGTCGGGCGGTGTCCACCTCGCCGATCGGGTGGGCGATGGACCAGATGGAGCCCTCGGTGGCTCCGCCGAGGGAGATGATCTCCAGGCCCGGCAGGAGCGCACGGGCCTGGTCGGGCAGCGCGACCGGTATCCAGTCGCCCGATATCAGCGCGAGTCGCAGGGCGCCGTCGTCGGTGGGGGGCTCGGAGCGGAGCCAGTCGCACAGCATGTGGAGCTGGCCCGGCACGGAGTTCCACACGGTGACGCCGTAGTCGCGGACCAGTTCGGCCCAGTGGGAGGGGTCGCCGCGCCGGTCGGCCCGGGGCAGGACGAGGGTGGCGCCGACGGCGAGCGGTCCGAACAGGTCGTAGACGGACAGGTCGAAGCCGAGCCCCGCGATGCCGAGGACGCGGTCGTCCGCCGTCACGGAGTAGCGGCGGTTGACGTCCTCGACGGTGTTGAGGGCGGCCCGGTGGCTGATCATCACGCCCTTGGGCGTGCCGGTGGAACCTGAGGTGTAGATGACGTAGGCGAGGTCGTCCGGATCCCGGCGGGCGGTGACCGCCGTACCGTCCGCGGCGGTTTCCTCGACGCGGTCCACGGCGACGGCGGACACCGTTGCCGGGAGGTCTTCGAGCTCGGCCAGCCAGGACTGGGTGAGGACGGTGCGGACGCCCGCGTCCGCGATGATCGTGTCGCGGCGGGCGGGCGGCTGGGCGGTGTCGACGGGCAGGTAGGCGCCGCCCGCCATGAGGGTGCCGAGGACGGCGACGACCTGTTCCCAGCCCTTGTCCGTCCAGATGGCCACGGGTTCCCCGGGGCGCAGTCCGGCCGCCGTCAGCGTCTGTGCGACACCGGTCGCGCGGGCCACCAGCTGCCGGTAGGAGAGGGCCCGTTCGGGGGTGCGGACCGCGACGGCGTCCGGTGTGGTGCGCGCCCGGGCGAGCACGGGTTCGTGGAGCAGGGCGTCCGGCAGCGGGCCCTCGGTGGCGTTGACAGCATCTCGGCGCGCCGCCTGCGCCGCGGGCAGGGTGATGCGGACCGGTGCGTCCCAGGCGTCCTCACCGGCCGCTCCCGCGGCCGACAGCGACCGTACGAGTGCGGTGTACGCCTCGAACATGGCGTCTGCCACGCCGTGGGCGAGCGCGCCGTCCCGGACGTCCCAGGACAGGCTCAGCGCGTCGCCGCGGTGCATGACCTGGCAGTCGAGCCACACCTGGGGCGTCCCGGTCACGGCGTACGTCACCTCGGGGGGCACGCCCTCGGCGGTGGCGCCGGAGCCCAGGGCGCTGGTGAAGACGACCGGCATGAGGACCGGGGCGCCGGCCCTGCGGGAGAGTTCGGCGAGCACCTCCGAGCCGGTGAACAGCGGGTGTGCCAGGTCTTCGAGGAGCTGTTCCGCCACGGCCCCGGTCCGCTCGGCGAAACCGGCCGGGGCACCGAGGTCGACGGCGAGGAGTTCGAGCGAGGTGAAGTCGCCTACGAGGCGGTCGATGTCGTCGTGCAGGGCGGGCCGGTCGACGGTGGGCACGTTGAGGGTGAAGCGGCTGGTCCGCGACCAGGCGCCGACGGTCTCGGCGTAGGCGGTGAGCAGGGCTGCCGACACGGTGAGCCCGCGCCGTGCGGCCCGTTCGGTGAGCCGGTCCCGGTCGGCCGCGGGCAGCAGGACCTCCAGCCGTCGGAAGGTCGCCGGGTCGTCGGGGGCAGGGATGCGGCCGCCTTCGTCCGGGGCCGTCACGGCGGCCTCCCAGGCTTCGGCGAGGGGCAGTTCGGGGGCGGGCGGCAGGGTGTCGAGGCGTTCGGTCCAGTACCCGCGGTCGCGGGCGTGGCCGTCGGTGCCGGCCAGGGCGCGGCGGGCCAGGACATAGTCGCGGAAGGTGATGCGCGGGGCGTCGGAGAGGGCGGTGCCGTCGTAGGCGCGCCGGAACTCGGCGAGCAGCAGGCGCAGGCTCGCGTGGTCGACGACGAGCATGTCGAAGGCGAGGTGGAGCACGGCCCGTTCGGCGGTCCGGGTCACGTGCACCTCGAAGAGGGGCCACTGGTCGGTGGGTGTCTCGCGGGTGGACAGCCGGGCCCGGGTGCGCGCGACCCGGGCGTCGGCGGTGGGGGCCTCCAGCGCGGTCAGGTCGTCGGTGCCGACCGTCGGCGCGGGTACGTCGGGCAGGATCCGCTGGTAGCCGTCGTGGTGGACGACGGCGCGGAGCATGTCGTGCCGCTGGACCAGCTCCCGCCACACGGATGTCACGCGGTCCACGTCCAGGTCGGGGTATTCCAGCTCCACGTAGGCGTGGCAGCCGACGCCCCCGTAGGCGTAGGCGTCGGTGCGGCCGATGAGGTAGGCGGCCTGGATGTCCGTGAGCGGGAACGGTTCGTGACGGTTGTCGGGGTCGGCCCGCAGCGCGGGCTGCGCCGCCTCCAGGTGGCGCAGGATGGCTTCCTTGTGCGTGCGCAGTTCGGCTCGGTGCGTGTCGGTGAGCCTGCCCTGCGGGGCCCGGAAGCGCAGTTGTCCGTCCTGGGCCCACAGCGTCACGCCGTCGTCGGCGTATCGGGCCAGCAGTTCAGCGATGTTCACAGCTCTCCGGTCTCGTAGGCGGTCCCGTGGGCCGCGTGTGTGCGGGTGATGTCCGCGGCGAGCGCGGCGACGGTCGGTGCGGCGAAGAAGCGGCGGGCGGGCACGGTGACCCCGAAGCGGCGCTCGATCGCGGTGAGCAGGCGCAGCGCGGTGAGGCTGTCGCCGCCCGCGGTGAAGAAGTTGGCGTCTCGGTCCGGCGCGGTGGCGGGCAGGTACTCGTGCCAGAGCGCGGCCAGGGCGGTCTCGGTCTCGCCCCGTGGCGGCTCGGCCGTGGCCGGCAGCGGCTCCGGTCCGGCGAGACCGGTCAGTGCGGCCCGGTCGACCTTGCCGTTGCCGGTCAGTGGCAGAGCGGGCAGGAACAGGATGCGGGACGGTACGGCGTAGACGGGTACCCGCTCGGCCAGCAGGCCGAAGAGGTCCTCGGTGAGTCCGGGGTCCTCGACCGGCTCGGTGCCCTCGGCGGGCGGCGGCTCGTGCGGGACGGCGAACGCGACCAGACGCCGGGCGGTGCGCTCCCCCACGGCCACGACGGCGGCCCGGGCGACGGCCGGATGCGCCTCCAGGGCTGTTTCGACCTCGCCCGCCTCGATGCGGTGGCCGGCGATCTTCAGCTGGCCGTCGAGCCGGCCGAGGAACTCCAGCAGTCCGTCGCCGCGGAACCGGCCCAGGTCTCCGGTCCGGTACCAGCGCCGGCCGTCCCGCTCGACGAACTTCTCGGCGGTCCGTGCCGGGTCGGCCAGGTAGCCGCGGGCCAGTCCGGCACCGCCGATCCACAGTTCGCCGGGCACCCAGTCGGGGCAGTCCCGGCCGTCCCGGTCGACGACGCGGTACCGCTGCCCGGTCAGGGGGCGCCCGTAGGGAATGGAGACCCACCGGGGGTCGGGCTCGTCGACGGTCAGGGTGTTGGACCAGATGGCGGCCTCGGTGGCGCCGCCCATCGCGACGAAGACGCAGGGCCGCGCGGTCCTGGCCCGCAGCCGGGCGGGCAGATCGAGGCCGATCCAGTCGCCGGAGACCAGCGCGGTCCGCAGCCCCGCGAGCCTCCGCTGCTCTCTCCTGTCGCTGCCTGCCCGCCCGGAGCCGCCTTCCCGGACGTCCTGTTCGTCGGCGTCGAGCAGCAGGTCGAGCAGGGCCGGGACGGTGTTCCACAGGGTGACGCCGTAGCGTTCCAGCAGGCGCGGCCAGCGGGCCGGTTCGCGGCGCTGGTCCTCGGTGGGCAGCAGGAGGGAGCCGCCCGCGGCGAGCAGGCCGAAGACGTCGTACACGGAGAGGTCGAAGTCCAGTGCCGACAGGGCGAAGACGCGGTCGTCGCCGGACACCCGGTGTCGGGCGTTGATGTCCGCGATCGTGTTCCAGGCCGCGGCGTGGGTGATCTCGACGCCCTTGGGTTCGCCCGTGGAGCCCGATGTGAAGATCACGTAGGCGAGCGACTCGGGAGTCGTCTCGACCGGTGTGGTCGGCGGCTCGCCGCCCTGTGTGTCCGCGAAGGAGAGGGTGCGGGGGCCGGTGCCCTCCGGCGCGGGCCAGCTTCCCAGGACGACGTCGAAGCCGGCCGTGGCGTGCACCCGCTCCAGCCGTACGGCGGGCTGCTCGAGACTCAGGGGGACGTAGGCGGCGCCGGCCGCGAGGACGCCGAGGACGGCTGCGATCTGTTCCGGGCCCTTGGGGAGGGTGACCGCGACCAGGTCGCCCGGCCGCGTGCCCGCGTCACCGAGCGCGGCGGCGATGCGCAGCGCCTGCGCGGCGAGGGTGCCGTAGGTCACCTCCTCCCCCGCCGTGGTGACGAGGGCGGTGCGGTCGGGGGCGGCCGTGGCGTGAGCGAAGAACATCTGGTGCAGCGGTCGCGGCGCCACCGGTTCCAGGGCGGCCTCGCGGGCCGCGGCGGCCCTGCGTTCGTGGTGGGAGGCGGGCACCAGGTCGGGCAGCGGGGTCTGCCAGTCACCGGCCACGAGGTGCCGCAGCAGCCGCTCGTACGCGCGGAACATCGCGTCCAGCACGCCCTCGGCGAAGAGTTCCTCGACGGCGTCCCAGGTGACGACCAGGTTCCCGGACTCCTCGGTGACCTGGTTGTCCAGGCAGACCTGCGGGGACTGGGAGATGCCGTGGACCTTCGCGGGCAACCCGGTGCCCCCTCCGGCCAGCGTCGCGTCGCCGACGCCGATGGCGCTGGTGAACACCACGGGTGCGGCGGCGTCCACCGTGCCCGTGCGCCGGCCGAACTCCCGCAGCAGCCAGTCGATCGGCACGTCTGCGTGGTCGAGGTCCTCGGCCTGCCGTCGTTGCAGCGCGGCTGCCGCCGCCGGCCAGTCGGCTCCCTCGCGCCGGTAGCCGGCGAGGGACAGGGAGGTGAAGTCGCCCAGCACGCGGTGGATGTGGGGGTGTACGTCACGCCGGTTGAAGAGGGTGAGGGTGACGGTCACGGCGTCGGACCCGCTCCAGGCCGCCAGGACCTCCCCGTACAGGGCGAGCAGGACGGTGGACGGGGTCAGGCCGTGCCGTGCCGCGTCCCGCTTGACGGCCTGCCAGTCCCCGGCCGGCAGGCTCAGCCTGCGCCGGGTGAAGACGGGCACGTCGAGCGTCGCCGGGTCCCGGTCGAGGGGCAGGGCGGGCGGGGGCGGCAGTTCCGGCAGCCGGGCCCGCCAGTGGGCGCGGGCCCGCGCGGTGGACTCCGGGTCCGCCGGGAGACGGGTCAGGTAGTCGCGGAACGACACGCCCACGGGCGGCAGTTGGTGTTGGGGGTCGGCGTAGAGGGCGTTCAGTTCGGCATAGAGCGTGGTGATGGAAAGCGCGTCGAGGACGAGGTAGTCCAGGCCGATGCCGATCCGGGTCCGTTCCTCGGCGTCCTTCCCGTCGGTGTCCTCGTCCGCGTGGTAGCGCACCGCCTCGACGGCGAAGAGCGGCCACCGGGCGGGGTCGCGGACCTGCTGGGACAGACGGGCCCGCAGACCTGCCAGGGCCTCGGCCGCGCCGCCGGTGCGGGCGTCCTCCACCGGTAGGCGCACCGGCGGTACCTCGGGCAGCACACGCTGGTGCCCGTCCTCGACGACCGCGCGGAGCATGCCGTGCCGTCGCACGAGGGTGTTCCAGGCGCGCTCCAGCCGGTCCAGGTCGACGTCGGTGCCGTCGAACTCGGTGTAGTGCCAGGTGCCTACGCCGCCCAGGGTGAACCTGGGGTCGCGGCCGGTGTGGTAGGCGGCTTGGACGTCGGTCAGCGGGAACGGCTCGTGCGCGTGCTCCGGATCGGGTACGAGGAGGGGCGCGGAGGCCGCTGACGTCTCGTCGGCGACGGCCGTGGCGGGCCGCAGCGTCTCGCAGAAGCGCCGGAGGACGGGGCGGGCGAAGAGGTCGGCCACGCGGGCGCCGGGGAAGCCCGCGGCGCGCAGCCGTCCGATCATGCGGGTCGCGACGAGCGAGTCGCCGCCGAGCAGGAAGAAGCTGCTCTCGCGGCCCACTTCGGCCACGCCGAGCAGGTCGGCCCACGCGGCCGCCACGGCCGTCTCCACCGGACCGGTCGGTGCCGACGTGCGGGCGCCCTCCTGGCCCGCGGCCTCGGTCAGCGCCCGGTGGACGGCGGCCCGGTCGAGCTTGCCGTTGGCGGTCAGCGGCAGGTCGCGCAGGACGAGGACACGCTCGGGGACCATGTGGGCGGGGAGTCGCTGTGCCGCCCGCGGCCGGACCCGGTCCGGGTCGGGAGCAGCGCCGGGGGCGGCGGACACGGCCGCGGCGAGGCGGCGCACCGGTGCGTCGAGCACGCAGGCGACCGCGTGCAGGACGGCGGGGTCGTCCTCCAGCGCGGACTCGACCTCGCCCAGTTCGATGCGGTGGCCGCCGATCTTCACCTGGTGGTCGGCGCGGCCGAGGAACTCCAGCAGGCCGTCGGGCCGGTAGCGGGCCAGGTCTCCGCTGCGGTACCAGCGCTCACCGTCGTGGTCGACGAAGCGGTCCGCCGTGCGTTCGGCGTCCCCGCGGTAGCCGTTGGCCACGCCGGGGCCGCCGATCCACAGCTCGCCGGGGACGAGGTCGGGGCAGTCGCGTCCCCGGTCGTCCACGACGCGGGCCCGCATGTTGCGCAGCGGGACGCCGTAGGGGACGGACCTCCAGGCGGGGTCGGTCTCCTCCACCTCGAACACCGTGGAGTGGACGGCGGCCTCCGTCATGCCGCCGAGCGCCACGAAGCGGCACCCGGGGACGAGGGCCCGGAGCCTGCGGGGCTGGTCGAGCCCGACCCAGTCACCGCCGAGCAGCACCATGCGCAGGGAGTCCCCGAGGCCCTCGTCCTCGCCGGCGGCCATCAGCAGGTCCAGCAGCGCGGGCACGCACTGCACCAGCGTCACCGCGTGCGTGCGCACCAGCCGCGCCCAGTGGTGGGCGTCGCGGCGGTGCTCCTGCCCCACGGCGACCACCTGGCCGCCGAGGGACAGTGGGGTGAAGATGTCCCAGGTGGCGAGGTCGAAGTCCAGCGCGGAGATCGCGAGCGTGCGGTCCGCCGGGCCGAGCCCGAGCTGCTCCGCCATCGCCTCGACGGTGTTGACGACCGCCCGGTGGGACACCTCGACGCCCTTGGGCAGCCCCGTCGAGCCGGACGTGAACAGCACGTAGGCGGGCAGGGCCGGGTCCGGCCGGGCGACCGGCGCGGGCCGGATTCCCGACGCGTCCTCCAGAAGCAGCACGGGGGCCTCGGATGCCGTCGCGCAGAGGTGGGCGTGGTCGCGGTCGGTGAGTACGGCGGCCGCACCGGCCACGGAGTGGATGCGGCGCCGGCGCACGGCGGGCTGTTCCACGCCGACCGGGGCGTAGGCCGCGCCCGCGGCCAGGATGCCGAGGACGGCGGTGATCTGGTCGGCGCCCTTGGGCAGGGTCACGGCGACGGTGTCGCCCTCCCCTATGCCGTGGTCGCCCAGCAGCGCGGCGATCTGCCGTGCCCGGTGGGCGAGTTCGCCGTAGGTGAGCGTGTCGCCCGTGGTGCGGATCACCGCGGTGCGGTCGGGTGCGGTCTCGGCGAGCCGGAAGAAGCGGGTGTGCAGGGCGCGGTCCGCGACGGGCGTCGGAGGCAGGGCGGCCACCGCGCGCCGGGGCAGGACGTCGGGGGCGAGCAGGCCGTCCACCGGCCGGTCCCAGGCACCGGGGTCCGTGACCAGGCGGGTGACGAGGCGGCGGTAGGCGTCGAACGCGGCGTCGGGCACTTTGGCTTCGAGCACGCCGTCACGGACGTCCCAGTTGAGCAGGAGGCCGCCGTCGAGTTCCGTGACCTGGGCGTCCAGGTAGACCTGCGGGCCCTGGGAGATGATCCAGGAGGGCCGGCCGAAGGACTTCTGGACGTCCTGTTCGAAGATCTCCCCCAGTCCGATGGCGCTGGTGTACACGACGGGAGCCAGCACCGGGGCTCCCTCGGCGCGGGCGAGGTCGCGCAGTACCTCGACACCGCCGTAGGCACCGTGGGAGATGCCCTCCTGCAGTCGTTCCTGGAGGCCACGGGCCTGCCGGGAGAAGGGAAGCGGAGCGCTCATGTCCGCGTCGAGCAGGACCGAGCTGCTGAAGTCGCCCACCATCTGGGCGGCGTCGGGGACGGACAGCTCGCGGTCGAACAGGGGCAGGTTGAGGAGGAAGCGGCGGCTGTCGCTCCAGGCGGCGATCACCTCGGCGAATGCGGTGGCCAGGGCCGCGGCGGGAGTCAGGCCGTGCCGACGGGCGGCGCCGACGAGCACGGCCTTGTCGGCGGGGCCGAGCCAGTGGTGCAGGCGGCGGGAGTGGGTCAGTGCCCCGTCGTGCGCGCCGACCGGGGTCAGGGGGTCGACGGTCGTCGGCAGCCGTGGGGCCCGCGGCAGTTCCGGCAGGCGCTCGCGCCACCAGGCGGCGGCCCGCTCGCGCTCCGCACGTCTGCGGACGGCGTGCTCGGCGAGGTAGCGCCGGTAGTCCAGGGCGAGTTCGCGCGGCGGGTCGTCGGGACACTCGTAGAAGCGGCGCAGGTCGGCCAGGAGGACCCGCAGGCTCAGCGCGTCGCCGGCCATCATGTCCAGGTCGATCTGCAGCCGGGTCCTGCCTTCGGGCAGCAGGCACAGCCCGGCGCGGAAGACGTCACCGGCGCTGACGTCCGGGTGGGCGTGGGTGTTGCGCTCACGCAGCCGCGACAGCTCCGACTCGGCCTCGGCGGGGGTGAGTTCCCGCAGGTCGTGGACGGTGAGCGGTTCACCTGCGGCACCGAGGCGCTGACCGCCGTCCTCGTCGAAGACGGCCCTCAGCATGCCGTGCCGCAGCACGAGCGCCCGCAGGGCGGTGTCGAGGCGGGCCGGATCGACGTCGTGACCGTCGAGTTCGACGTAGAAGTGCGCGGCGACGCCACCGAGGGGCTGTCCGTCCTGGCGTCCGATCCAGTAGGCGTGCTGCATCGTGGCCAGCGGGAAGGAGTCCGGCTCCGCGCCGGTCGCGACGTGCGGCACGGACGGCGTGGGCGGCGTTCGCGGGGCGCCGGCTGCTGCTTCGCCGTCCCGCGCACGCGTGAGCAGGGTCGTCCAGTCCCGCAGGGTCGGGCTGTTCGTGAGGTCCTGGAAGGTGACCTCGATGCCCTGGCGCCGCCAGCCACCGACCAGGGACATCAGCACCAGTGAGTCGAGGCCGAGTTCGAAGAGGTCACGGTCGTCGTCCAACTCCTCCGGTGCGATCTCCAGCGCGCGTGCCACGGCTTCACGCACCGCGGCGGGCGCGTGTCGGTCAGGACTGCCGACGTCTCCCTCCGCTGTCCGCGCCTGGACGACTGCTTCATCGCTCACTGGTGCTGCCTTCCGGTCGGATGGGGTGGGGGCCGCGGCGGAGTACGCCGCAGTCGGCACGTCGCCGATGCGCTCGCGGCCGGCGCCGGGAGCCGCCACGGCGCAGGGCGGAACCCCCGCTAGATTGAAATGATTATCATTTCTATACTTCACATCGTAATCACACGACGGGACTCGGCGCCAGAGCCGGAGGCCCGGCAATGAGAGGCGAAGCCCCATGACCGAGACTCGACGGACCTGGTCCGAAGCCGAATCGGCGCGCTACCGAGCCGCCGGACACTGGCAGGGGGTGACCTTCGGCGCCCGGCTGCGCGCGTCCGCGGCCGCCCATGGAGGGCGTGTCGCCCTGGTCGACGGCGAACGGCGGTGGACCTACGCGGAACTGGACGCCGAAGCGGACCGTGCGGCCCGCGGACTGCGCGGGCTCGGGATCGGGCGGGGTGACCGCGTGGTCGTCCAACTCCCCAACTGCGCGGAGTTCCTGCTCGTGTGGTTCGGGTTGCAGCGGCTCGGCGCCGTTCCGGTGCACGCCATGCCGGGCCACCGGCGCCGGGAGATCGGACATCTGGTGCGCGTCGCGGGCGCCGTGGCCTGCGTGGTGCCCGACCGGCACGCCCGGTTCGACCACCGGGAGCTGATGCGCGAGGTGCGGGCGGAGCAGGGGCCGGGCGGCTCGCTGCGGCACGTCGTGGTGGTCGGCGAACCGGGGCCCGAGGAGGGCTTCGTGCCCTTCGAGGCGCTGCGCACCCAGGCACCGGCCGAGTCCGGTCCCGCCGCCGACGACGGCGGTGCGGACGCCGCCGATGTCGCCCTCCTGCTGCTGTCCGGCGGCACCACGGGACTTCCGAAACTCATCCCGCGCACCCACGACGACTACTCCTACAACGCGCGCGCGTGCGCGGAGGTGTGCGCACTCGACGCGCGGTCCGTGTACCTGGCGGTGCTTCCCCTCGGGTTCAACTTCGCCTTCGCCTGCCCCGGTGTGCTGGGCACCCTCATGGCCGGGGGAACCGTCGTCGTCGCGCCCGACCCCAGCCCGCAGACGGCGTACGCCCTCGTCGAGCGGGAGGGCGTGACCCTGACCTCGCTGACCCCGCCGCTCGTACCCCACTGGATCGACGAGGCCGCCTCGGGTTCCTGGGACCTGGGGAGCCTCTCGGTGGTGCAGGTCGGCGGGGCGCGGCTGCCCGAGGACCACGCACGCAAGCTGGGACCGGCGCTCGGAGTGACCGTGCAGCAGGTTTTCGGCATGGCGGAGGGTCTGATCAACCTCACCCGCCTCGACGACCCCGAGGACCTCGTCTGCGCCACCCAGGGCCGGCCCGTCTCGCCCGACGACGAGGTGCTCGTGGTGGACGCCGACGGCAGGCCCGTGCCGGACGGTACGGCGGGTGAGCTGCTCACCCGGGGCCCGTACACGCTGCGCGGCTATTACCGGGCCGAGGAGCACAATCGCACGGCGTTCACCCCGGACGGCCACTACCGCTCCGGGGACGTGGTGCGGCGGCTGCCGTCCGGTCACCTCGTGGTGGTGGGGCGGATCAAGGACCAGATCAACCGCGGTGGGGAGAAGGTCGCCGCGGTCGAGGTGGAGGAACAGCTGATGACGCATCCCGCGATCACGGCGGCGGCGCTGGTCGGTGTGCCCGACGAGCGGTGGGGTGAACGGTCCGTCGCCTTCGTCGTCTGCACGGGTGCGGCGCCCGGCGTGCGCGAGGTCGCCGCCCATCTGAAGGAGCGCGGGCTGGCCGGTTACAAGGCTCCGGACGAGGTGGTGCGGGTCCCCGCGCTTCCGCTCACCGCGGTCGGGAAGGTCGACAAGGCCGCACTGGCACAGGAGTTGCCTCAGCCGTGACGCCGCGCGCGCAGGAGCGTCCGGTGCCCCGGGCGCTCCTCCCGCCGGCCGTAAAGGGCCTTTCACCGCCGCAGGTCCGGTACGGCGGGGACGGCAGGGGCGGCGGACGCGGCGTGGGCGAGCAGTGCCCTGGTGACGGGATGCTCCGGAGTCCTCAGCACGCGGTCCGCGGCACCGGCCTCCACCACTCGTCCCGCGTCCAGGACGACGACCTGTTGCGCGTGACCGGTGGCTGCCGTCAGGTCGTGCGTCACCATCACGACCGTCACTGCCAGCGTGTGCCGCAGCGAGTCCAGCAGGTCGAGGACGCCGCCGGCCGTCTCCGGGTCCAGCGCGGAGGTGATCTCGTCGCAGACCAGGACGCGCGGCTCGGCAGCCAGCGTCCGGGCCAGTGCGACGCGTTGACGCTGGCCTCCCGACAACTCCCCCGGCCGGCGGGCCAGCACGTCCGCGTCCAGACCGACCAGGCCGAGCAGCCGCACGGCTTCGCGGGAGGCGTCGCCGGCGGACCGGCGCCCCACTCCCCTGAGGGGGCGCAGGAGCGCGGCATTCACGGATTCGCGGGGATTGAGGGCGCCGCGGGCGTCCTGCGCGACGAGTTGCACGGGGGCCGCGCGCCCTCGTTCCGCGCCGTCCTCCCGCCACTCGACACTCCCCCGCGCGGTCCGGTGCAGCCCCGCGAGACACCGGGCGAGGGTGGTCTTGCCCGAGCCCGAGGGGCCCACGACCGCGGTGCAGGAGCCTGCGGGGACGGTGAGCGAGACGTCGTGCAGCACGGGTACCCGTCCATGGGCCGCGTCGAGACCGCGTACGGACAGGGCTCCGACCGGAGCGGCACTCCGGGTGCTCTCCGGGCCGGGGCCCGCCACCGGGGCGCTCGCGAACGAGCGCGGAGCGGGTAGCGGCGCCCGGGGCGGCCCGGCGCCGACGATGCGGCCCGCTTCCAGGCGGATCACTTCGTCCGCCACGGACGCGATCCACGCGGGGTCGTGGCTGACCAGCAACGCGGCGCGGTCCCCGTCGGACAGGACCTCGGCCAGCAGGTCCCGCATCCCGTCGGCCAGGACCGTGTCCAGACCGCTGGTGGGCTCGTCGAGGACCAGGAGGCGGGGGCTGCCGGCCAACGCGATGGCGAGGGCCACCCGTTGCGCCTGCCCGCCCGACACCTGCCGCGGCAGCCGTCGCCGGAACGCCGGGTCGGCCGGCAGCCGCACCGAACGGAGCAGTTCGTCGACGCGCCGGCGGACCTGCGACCCGCGCGTCGCGGAGGAGCGCAGGCGCACCGCCTCGGCCAGCTGTGTGCCGATCCGGAGCGCGGGGTTGAGCGAGGCGGCGGGGTCCTGCCCCAGGTACGACACCACGCGCCCCCGCAGTGCGCGGGCGTCCCGGCGGACGAACGGGTCGAGGCCCGCCACCCGGACGGTTCCGGCCCGCACCTCCAGGCCCGGCCGTACATGTCCGAGCAGGCTGTACGCCAGGCTGCTCTTGCCCGACCCCGACCTGCCCACGACCCCCAGTACTCCCCCGCGCGGCATCGACAGGTGGGCGTCGTGCAGGACGGGCGGACCGCCGGCCGCAGGACCGAGGGACAGCCCGCAGAGCTCGCCGATCGGGTCCTCCCCCGACGGGCGGACGGTCGCGTCGCCGGTCATGCGGCTCCCCTTCCCACCGTGTCCGCCAGCCTCCCGGCCAGCAGGCCGACGCAGACGGAGATCAGGATCAGCAGCAGGGCCGGAGCCAGGAACGGCGCGGCGGCCAGGGTCGCCCCGGGGACGTTCTCGCTCACCATGCGTCCCCAGTCGGGCGCCGCTCCTCCCGGTCCGAGGCCGAGGAAGCCCGCGGTGGCGGTGAGGTGCAGGGCGGCGACCAGGCGCAGCGCGGTGTCCGTGAGGGCCGGTCCGGCGATGTTGGGCAGCACGTCGTGGCGCAGCACGGCCCGCCGGGTGTCACCCCGGGCCAACGCGGCCTCGACGTACCCGCTGTCCAGGACCGTGTCCGCGGCCGCCCGCAGCACCCGGGTGGAGAAGGGGGCGGTGGCCAGGGCGACGGCTGTCACCAGGGCGGCGTGGCTCCCGGGGAATCCGGCGGCCAGGACGAGGACGACCAGGAGGGCGGGGACGACGGCGAGCGCGTCCACGCAGCGGACCAGCAGGTCGCCCAGCCGGCGGGAGACCATGGCCGCCAGGACACCGGCGGCCAGCCCGACGGCGCCTGCCGCCGCCGTCCCCGCCAGCGCGGTGAGGACGATGGTGCGGCCGCCGCCGAGCACCCGGCTCGCCACGTCCCTGCCCAGCACGTCGGTGCCGAGGAGGAACTGTCCGTCCGGCTGCTGGAAGGGCGCGGCGAGCTGCGCGGTGGGGCTGTGCGGCGCGGCCAGCGGACCCAGCAGGGCGAGCAGCAGGACGAGCAGCGTGAACGCCCCGGTGACCAGCGGCCGGCGTCGGCGCGCGGGCGTGCCGGCCCGGCTCGGGCGGGCCCGCCTCGGTGGTGGTGTCAGAACCGTCGTCATCGGCCGTGTCCCTCCCGTGCGCCCAGCAGACGCGCGCAGATGTCGCCCAGCAGCAGCACCACGAGCATCACCGCGACCAGGGCGGTGGCGATGCCCTGCACCATCGGTACGTCCCGCGCCGCGACGGCCAGGTGCAGTTCCCGGCCGATTCCCGGGTAGTCGAAGACGTTCTCCACCACCACCGCGGAGCCGACCAGGGCCCCCGTGGTGAGGGTGAGCGCCTGAACGGCCGGTCCCGCCGCGTTGGGGAGGATGTGGCGCACCGCGAGTCGGACGCCGTGCACGCCGTTGAGCCGTGCGGCTTCGCAGTACGGCGTGGCCGCGGTGTCCGCCACGGAGGCCCGCAGCAGCCTGGTGGCCACCGCGAGACCGACCGCGCTGAGCGTCAGTACGGGCAGGACCAGCGCGTGCGGGACGTCGAGCGGGGTGCCTCCCAGCGGGATGACGGAGACCCGCGGCAGGGCCTCCAGCCACACCGCCAGCACGGCGACGAGCAGCGCGGCGACGACGAACTCCGGTACGGCGGCCAGGATCTGGGCGGTCGTCGAGACGAAGCGGTCGGCGCCGCCGCCGCGCATCCCCGTCCACAGGCCGAGCAGCGCGGCGAGCGGCGCGGTGACGGCGAGCGTCAGTGCGGCGAGGAGCAGGCTGTTGGGCAGGCGGGTGGCGAGGACCTCGGTGACCGGTCGTTCGCCCACGAAGCCGTGGCCCAGATCCCCCCGGACCGCGTCCGCCGCCCAGTGGGCGTACCGCTCGGCCGCGGGCCGGTCCAGCCCCAGTTCCGCCCGGACTTCGGCGCGTTGGGCCTCGGAGGCGTCCACGCCGGCGACCGCGCTGACGGCGTCTCCGGGGAGGACCGCCGTGGCCGCGAAGACCGCGGCCGACAGCAGGACGAGCAGGACGGCGGCCCCGGCCAGGCGACGGGCGGCGAAGGCGAGCAGCTTCACGCCAGCGACGCCCGGGAGAAGCCGGGGAACTGTTCGAAGAGGTCGTCGGATATCCCGTCGACGCCCTTGGCCTGGGCGTTCAGGTTCGGTTTGAAGACCGGCAGCACCTGGTTGCCCTCTTCCCAACGGGTGCGCTGGGCCTGCGTGCCCAGCTTCTTGGCCTGCTCCGGGTCGCTCGTGGCGCGGGCCCGCGCCACGAGGGCGTCGGTCTCGGACTTCTTCCAGCCGAACGCGGACGGCGATCCGCCCGCCGTGTTCATCTGGTAGGTCGACAGCGCGGGGATGGGCATCTGGTACGAACCGGCCAGTGGCAGGGCCGAGTACGCGGGGAAGTCGGCGTAGAGCTGACCCGCGGGCAGCTCGCGGACGGACGCCCGCACACCGATCTTCTTCAGGTCCTCGACGAAGAGCGTGGCCATCTCCACCATGCCCGGTGTCTCGGGGCCGGTGGTCAGTCGGACCGTGATCCCGTCGGCGCCGGCCTCGTCGAGGAGTCGGCGGGCCCGGTTTGGGTCGTGGGCGCGCTGGGGGATGCCGTCGGCGTAGTCGGGGAATCCGATGGAGGGCAGGTCGTTGCCGACCTCGGCGTTGCCGTAGAACACGGTCTTCACCATGGCCTCGCGGTCGACCGCGAGTTTGAACGCCTCCCGCACCCGCGGGTCGTCGAAGGGCTCGGCGCTCATGTTCATCTGGAAGGAGAGGCCGACCAGGTAAGGGCTCTTCGTGGGGGCCAGTTCGACCTTGGCATCGTCAGCGAGGGTGCGCGCGGTGACCGGCGAGAGGTCGTGGGCGAAGTCGATCTCGCCGCCGGTGAGCGCCCCCGCCCTGGCCGTCGAGTCCGCGATCGACCGCAGTTCCAGACCGTCGAGGTGGGGCACGTGGCCGTAGTGGTCGTCGTAGCGCTCGAACGCCGAGCCCTGGCCTGCCGTGAACTCGGTCAGCCGGAAGGGGCCGCAGCTGGGCATGCCCTTGCGGAAGCGTGCGGTGCCGTCCTTGACGACGAGGAAGTTGCCCTGGCAGAGGATCAGACGGCCGTCGGCGATGGGCCGAAGGGTGGGCAGTACCACCTTCAGGTCGCCGTCGGCGCGGGCGCGCGCGAGGTCGAAGTTGGCGGCGGCGAGCCGGTACACGGGCAGCTTGCTCTTGCCGGCGAGCGCGCTGAGGGAGTGCAGGATGTCGGCGGAGGTCAGCCGGGAGCCGTCGGTGAAGCGGACGCCGGGCCGCACGTGCAGCGTGTACGTCGACAGGTCGTCGGAGATGTCGATCGCCTTGAGCACTCCGTACCGCACGCCGTCGGGACCGCTGGGATCGAGGTTGCCCAGGGTGCCGTGCCATGCCCGGGCTCGCACCAGGTCCAGTGCGGAGGGGCCGTTGAAGAAGTCGAGCGTCTCGGAGGCGCCGCCTCCGACGAAGGCGGCCCGCAGCGTGCCGCCCGAGCGGGGCGAGGAACCCGGGCCGGACTTCCCGGCGGCGCCGGGTTCGTCGGTGGAGCATGCCGCCAGCAGGCCGGGTCCCACCGCCAGAGCGGCGGCCCCCGCCGCGCCGCGACGGAGGAAGGCACGGCGGTCGATCTGTCTGGACATGCTTCTCCTTGACGTTCTACTGGGTTGATCGGCTCGCCGCGGTTCGAGCCGCGGCGTGTGCTACCGGCGCAGGGCGAGGGCGCCGGACGGGCAGGCGCGCACGGCCTGGCGCACCGCGTCCGACTGGGCCGCGGGAGGGTTCTCGTCCAGGACGAGGACGAGCCCTTTCTGCTCGTCCTGGTCGAAGACGGCCGGTGCAGCGAGCACGCACTGCCCGGCCCCCACACACCGGTCCCGTGCGGCACTGAACTTCGCGGTCTCGGACGCCTGACCTGCCAAGGACATGGGGACTCCCCTGTTACCGCCCACGCGGGCGCCTGTTCGGCACTCAGACATTAGTCGGTAATGACATCCATATTCAACAAGTGCCCGCAGGGCGGACGCCGGACACCATGAATCGCGTGGGACCGCGGCTCCGCAGGCGCACGTTGGTTCAGTGGCGCGGAGTAACCGGCGTCACTGCCGGGTGCGTTGCTCGGCGGCGTCGAACGCGGGCGCGAGCGGGGCCAGGGCGGCACGGAGCCGGTCGGACAGCGACCCCGAGGGCACGACCAGTCCCGCGACGCCGAGATCCGCGGCAGCCTCTCCGCCCCCGGGGGGCCGCAGCCAGCCTTCCAGCGCGATGCGAACCGCCGCGGCGACGCTTGCCGCGAGAACGCGGGCCGTCTGCGCTCCGGCGCCCTCCAGACGTTCGGCGATCACCGCCGACAGAGGGGCCTCGATGCCGGCGGTGCTGCCGAGGAAGGCGTCGCGCAGCGCGGTCCGCGTGGTGATCAGCAGCAGGACTCCGCGTTCACGCTCACCCTCGTGCGCGTACTGCTCGACCACCGCTTCGGTGACGGCGTCGGCCAGGCGCACTCCGGCCGGCCGGGCCGCCACCGCCGCCGCGATCCGCTCTTCCCGGTCCGCGGTCACCGCGGAGACGATCGCCTGCTCACGGCTGGCGAAGTAGTTGTTGTAGGTGCGCGGCGAGACCCCGGCCGCCTCGGCGATGTCCTCCACCCGCACCTGGTCCGGCCCGCGCTCCACGGCCAGCCGAAGGGCCGCCTCGCGCAGCGCCTCGCGCGTGGCCCGCTTCTTCCGCTCCCGCAGCCCCGGTGGTGGTGTCGTCACGGCCCGAGCCTGTCACACGGAACTGCGCGCCCGCAAACTTGCGTGCACGCACTTTTCCTGTCAGCCTCGACCCTCCCGAAACCGACAGAGAGGACGCCACCGTGCGAGCCAGAGGAATGACCTACGACACCGGACTCGTCGCGCACGGCCGGCTGTCCCGCGAGGACTTCGACCCCGCCGTGGTCCGGCGCGAGCTCGCCATCATCCGTGACGACCTGCACTGCAACGCGGTCCAGATCATCGGCGGCGACCCGGACCGACTCGCGGTGGCAGCCGACGCGGCCGCCGAACTCGGCCTGGAGATCTGGTTCTCGCCGTATCCGCTGGAGCTGCGCCCGGAGCAGATCCTCGCGCTCTTGAGCGACTGCGCCGCGCGAGCGGAACGGCTCCGGCAGCAGGGCGCCTCGGTCGTGTTCGTCGCAGGGGTCGAACTGAGCGTGATGAACCTCGGGTTCCTGCCCGGAGAAAGCCCCGAGGAACGGGTCGGGCAACTGCTGAGCCGACCCGAGCGGCGGGCCGAGGCCATGCGCGAACTCGGCGTGCGCGTCAACACGTTCCTCCGCGAGGCCGTCGCCACGATCCGCGAGCACTTCCAGGGCCCGCTCACCTACGCGGCCATCCAGTTCGAGCAGGTCGACTGGACCCCCTTCGACGTGGTGACGTACGAACTGCTCCGCTCCGCCGAGGTCGCCGACCGGTTCCGGGACGCGGTGCGCACCCTGGCCCAGGGCCCGAAGCCGCTCGCCATCACCGGCTTCGGCACCGCGGCCTACCGCGGCGCGGGAGACCGCGGCGGGCGGGTACTGGAAGTGGTCGAGCACCACCCGCGGACCAAGGCCCCCGTGCGGCTGAACGGCGTGTACGAGCGCGACGAGGCCGGCCAGGCCGCGTATCTGAGCGAGCTGTTGGAGATCTTCGAGACCGAAGGCGTGGACAGCGCGTTCGTGTTCCTGTTCGCCCTGGCCGGCTACCCGCACCGCCCGGACGGCGACCCCAGGGAAGACCTGGACCGAGCCGGCCTGGGCATCGTCAAACTCCTCGAAGGACATCGGGGACACACCTACCCCGACATGGAATGGGAGCCCAAGGCCGCCTTCACGGCCGTGGCCCGGCGGTACCGGAGGTAACAGTCACCGACAGAAGAATCGGACGTCTTTCATCCTTTATGGGGCCGAGTCCGCAGTCGATACCCGGATTGCGGGGGGCATGGCCACGGGCCCGCCGGCCCGAACCAGGCCCAGGACCTCGTCGCGCAGGTCCCTCACCGTCTCCAGGGTGCGGGCCTCGACGTTGAGGCGCAGGAGGGGTTCGGTGTTGGAGGGGCGGAGGTTGAACCACCAGTCGGGTCCGGTGACGGTGAGGCCGTCGAGCTCGTCGACCGTGACGCCCGGCCGGTCCTGCCAGGCGGCGCGGACGGCGAGGATGCGGGCGGGCGGGTCGTCGACGGCCGAGTTGATCTCACCGGAGGCGGCGTAGCGGTCGAAGCGCCGGGTGAGGGACGACAACGGGCCCTCGTGAGAGCCGAGTTCGGCGAGGACGTGCAGCGCCGCGAGCATGCCGGTGTCGGCGTTCCAGAAGTCGGCGAAGTAGTAGTGCGCGGAGTGTTCGCCGCCGAACACGGCACCGGTGCGCGCCATCTCGGCCTTGATGAAGGAGTGGCCGACGCGAGTGCGCACGGGAGTCCCGCCCGCCTCGCGGATCACCTCGGGAACCGTGCGTGAGGTGATCAGGTTGTGCAGGACGGTGGCGCCCGGCCTCCGGTCCAGTTCGCGCAGGGCGACGAGTGCGGTGATCGCGGAGGGCGACACGGGTTCGCCCCGCTCGTCGACGACGAAGCACCGGTCGGCGTCACCGTCGAAGGCGAGGCCGAGGTCCGCACCCTCGGCGCGGACCCGCCGCCGGAGGTCCACGATGTTGGCCGGGTCGAGCGGGTTGGCCTCGTGGTGGGGGAAGCCGCCGTCCAGCTCGAAGTACAGGGGCACGACGTCCAGCGGCAGGCCCGCCAGGACCGTGGGCACGGTGTGACCGGCCATGCCGTTGCCCGCGTCGACGACGACCTTCAGCGGGCGGATGCCGGTCAGGTCGACGAGACCACGCAGGTGAGCCGCGTACTCGTCCAGCGTGTCGCGGTGGGTGAGGGTGCCGGGGCGCGGCACGGCCGGGGGCGGTCCGCCCGCGTCGGTCCACTGCTCGACCAGCGTGCGGATGTCCCGGAGCCCGCTGTCCTGGCCGACGGGCACGGCGCCGGCCCGGCACATCTTGATGCCGTTGTAGCGCGCGGGGTTGTGCGACGCGGTGAACATGGCGCCGGGCAGATCGAGGGTGCCGGAGGCGTAGTACAGCTGGTCCGTCGAGCACAGACCCGTCGCTACGACGTCCGCGCCCTGTGCCGTGGCTCCTCGCGCGAAGGCCCGTGCGAGGCCCGGCGAGGAGGCCCGCATGTCGTGTCCGGTCACGACGGCGCGGGGGCCGGTGACCTGGACGAACGCGGCCCCGAACAGTTCGGCCGTTCCCTCGTCCCACTGGTCCGGTACGACACCGCGCACGTCGTAGGCCTTGACGAGGGCGGACAGGTCGGTGTGCGGGGAGCGGTCAGCGGGGGCGGTCATGGGTGTCTCTTTCGTGCTGCTGCGGGGCGGGCGTGTCCAGGAGCCACAGGGCGGTGTCGGGTGGCAGGTCGTGGCCGTCGGTGGGGCCGCTGGCCAGTACCGGGCGGCCCGGCACGCCGAGTGCGGACCGGCGCAGCGGCTCGGTGCCGAGGTTGACGACGCAGGCCAGCGCGCCGCGCCGGAAGGCGAGGTGGGAGTCGTCGGGCGCCGAGTACCAGTGGGGCGGGGCCGTCGGGTCGGGCGCGGGGTGGGCGCGGCGCAGGCGCAGGGCGTCGCGGTACAGGGCGAGTGTCGAGTCGGGGTCGCGGTCCTGGGCGGCCACGGTGTGGCGGGCCCAGTCGTCCGGCTGCGGCAGCCAGGTGTCCCCGGGGCCGGCGGTGGTGAAGCCGTACGGGGCGCGGTCGCCGGACCAGGGCAGCGGGACGCGGGAGCCGTCGCGGCCCCGGTCGGTGTGTCCGGAGCGTTCCCACAGCGGGTCCCGGATGCGGTCGTCGGGGACGGTGGCCTGCGGCAGGCCGAGTTCCTCGCCCTGGTAGAGGTACGCCGAGCCGGGCAGCGCGAGCATGAGCAGGGCCGCGGCCCGGGCCCTGGCCGTCAAGCCGAGGCGGGTCACGGGGCGGACCGCGTCGTGGCTGGAGAGCAGCCAGGTGACCGATCCGCCGCCCGGTGCGGACAGCGAGGCGTCGATGACGCGGCGCAGCTCCGCCGGGTCCCAGGCCGCCTCCAGGAAGGCGAAGTTGAAGGCCTGGTGCATCTCGTCGGGGCGGATGTAGCGGGCGAGCCTTTCGGGGTCGAACACCGCGGCCTCGGCGACCATCACCCGCTGGCCCGGGGGCACCGCGCCGGGCGGTGCCGGGTGCGTGTCCAGCAGGGTGCGCCAGGCGCGGTACAGCGGGTGCAGCTCCTCCTGGTCGTAGTACGGCATGAGGTGGTTGCGCAGGGGGTCGCGGTGCTGGCCGGGTCCCGCGTCGGGCAGGCCCTCGGCCTTGAACAGCGCGTGGGCGACGTCGACACGGAAGCCGTCCACGCCCCGGTCCAGCCAGTACCGCAGGATGTCGGTGAAGGCGGAGCGCACGCCTTCGTCGCGCCAGTCGAGGTCGGGTTGTTCGGGGGCGTGCAGGTGGCAGTACCACTCACCGTCGGCGACCCGGGTCCAGGCGGGACCACCGAAGGCCGACTGCCAGTCGTTGGGCGGGAGTTCACCGTGTGCGCCGCGCCCGGGGCGGAACAGGTAGCGTCCGCGTTCCGGAGAGCCGGGTCCTGCCGTCAGCGCCGCCCGGAACCAGGGGTGCCGGTCGGAGGTGTGGTTGGGCACGAGGTCGACCATGAGCTTCAGGCCGAGGGCGTGGGCGCGGGCGGTGAGCCGGTCGAAGTCCGCGCCGGTGCCGAGGTCCGCGGCGACGCCGGTGTGGTCGGCGATGTCGTAGCCGCCGTCGGCGAGCGGGGACGGGTAGAAGGGGGTGATCCACACGGCGTCCGCGCCCAGTTCGGCGATGTGGCCGAGGCGTGCGGTGGCGCCGGCGAGGTCGCCGATGCCGTCGCCGTCCGAGTCGGCGAAGGCACGCGGGTACAGCTCGTAGCACACGGTGTCCTGCCACCAGCTCATGCGGGCTCCCCGGGGCGAGAGCCGGCCACGAGGGCCGGTACGGGCTGGGCGACGCCGGTGTCGGCGGCCAGCGTGGCGGCCTCGGCGACGGCCACCGCGGTGAGGCCCGCGCGGGCGTCGGCGACCGGGGTGCCGCCGTCGCGGGCGACGCGGATCAGGTCGGCGGCCGCGGCCCGGACGCTCTCGCGGTAGACGTACGGCTTGCGTGCCTCGCCGCCGAGGTCGAGCACGGCGCGGACGTGGTGCGGTGCGACCCGCTGCTCCCCGCGTCCGCGTACGGGGCGGGCGGTGCCGGCGTCGCGTTCCACGGCGACCGAGACGCGCTCGTCGCCGTGCGGGCGGAAGCCCTCCACGCGCAGCAGCGCCCCGGCCCGCGCGGGCAGTTGCTCCCAGGCCCGGGCGCCGTCCTCGTCGGTCCAGGCGGAGATCTCCGCGCGCACCGGGATCCAGCCGTCGATCCGGGTCTCGGCGAAGCCGTGGTCCAGGCGCATGAGCTGGCGTTCGCAGCGGTGGGCGTGGGTGAAGGAGTGCAGGTGGGAGGCGAGGACACCGCCCGGATGGAGCACGTCGGCGCTGACCATGTCGACGGGGCCGCCGCCGGGCCGCCGGACGGCGGTCGCGCGCACGCTGAGCGGGTCGGAGCCCAGGAGGGCGCGGGCCGCGTCGAAGAAGTGCACGCCGTGCTCGACGAAGGTGCCGCCGCTGTGCTCGCGGTCCCAGAACCAGTGGCCGGGGTCGAGGTCCTCGTCGGAGGCGTCGTTCTCGAACAGGAACCGGCGCGGGGGCGCGAGCAGTGCCTCGCCGATGAGCCGTTCCGCGGCTCGCAGCAGCGGGTTGTAGCGCAGCACGTGGTCGACGACGAGGACCCGGCCCGCGCGCTCGGCCTCGTCCGCCACCGCCTCGGCGTACCGGGCCGTGGTGGCCAGGGGCTTCTCGCAGAACACGTGCCGTCCGGCGCGCAGCGCGGCCGTGGCCATGGCGGCGTGCGCGGCCGGCGGGGTGGCGACGGCGACGACCGCCACCTCCTCGCGGGCCAGGAGTTCGTCCAGGCCGGCCAGGGCGGGGACGCCGTGCCGTCGGCCGAGGGCCGCCGCCCGCCGGGGGTCGGGGTCGGCGACGGCGACCGGACGCAGCCCCGGCAGGTCGGCGACGGCGTCCAGGAGGAACGCCCCGAAGCCGCCGCAGCCGACCAGGCCGAGGCCGAGCGGGGCCGTCGCCGGGCTCATGCGGTGCGCTCCAGCAGGGCGACGCCGATGTGGGCGTCGGCCATGCCGTAGAACACGTAGAGCTGTCCGTCGATCTCCTCGATGGCGGTGGGGAAGACGACGTTGGGGACGGTGCCGGCCCGCTCCTCCTCGGTCTCGGGTGCCATCAGCGGCTCCTCGGAGCGGGCGAGGACCTTCGCCGGGTCGGCCGGGTCGAGGATCATGGCGCCGGCCGCGTAGGACACCTTCTGGTTCTGCTCGAAGGGGTCCTCGATGTGTCCGGACACGCCGTGGTGGAGGAGCAGCCAGCCCTCGGGCACGCGCACGGGGGCGGGGCCGCCGCCGATCTTCAGCTCCTCCCAGGGGTGTTCGGACAGGGCGACGAGGCGGTGGTCGCGCGGTCGGGCCAGGGCCCGGATGTCGGCCTGGGCCTCGGCGACGGGGACGTAGGAGATCCAGATGCCGGGCCGTTCGTCACTGACACCGGCGGGCAGGTGGACGCCTTCGCCGGGCCGGAACCAGCCCAGGTCCCACATGGGACGGTGCAGCATCGCGTAGGCGGGCTCGCCGTCGGGACCGGGCACGGGCTCGGGGAAGTGGACGACGTCCTTGTTCGGGAAGAGGTTCAGGTCCGTGTCGAGGTCGGGCTGGTAGGCGAACTGGAGGGGGCCCAGCCGGGTCCAGTCGGTGAGGTTCTCGGACACGGCGAGGGCCGGCTTGGGGCCGAGCGGCCCGTAGGCGACGTAGGACATGACGTGCTTGCCGAGCGAGGGGATCCAGGTGACGCGCGGGTCCTCGACGCCCGCGTTGTTCCTGCCCCGCTCCCAGCCCTGGTCGGGGGCGAGGACGACGCCGCGCCGCTCGACACCGCTCGGGACGCCGTCGGTGAAGGTGACCTCGGCCAGTCCGACGCGGGAGACGTTGCCCTCGGCGACCAGGCGCGGCAGCAGGTGCAGGCGGCCGTCGGGGGTGCGTCCGGAGGCGGGGTTGAGGACGCCTTCCGCCTCGTTGGCCTCGCCGGGCAGCGGGGACATGACCAGGCCCTTGCGGACCAGGCGGTAGGGGATGCGCGCGGCGGCGCCGGTGGTGCTCATGGGGGAATCAGCCCTTTACTCCGGAGTCGATGTCGGTCGAGGTGAAGTGGCGCTGGAACAGCAGGAACAGGGCCACGGCGGGTGCGGCCAGCACACAGGCGCCGGCCAGCAGGGCGCCGGTCGGGTTTGCGACCGTGCCCTGGAGGTTGGACAGGAAGCTGGCCAGCGAGACGGCCAGGGGCTGCATGTCGGCGTCCTTGGTGACCAGGAAGGGCCACAGGAACTCGTTCCACGGGCCGATGAAGGTCAGCAGCATCGCGGTGAGCACGGCCGGCCGGGCCATCGGCAGCGCGACCTGCCACAGGATGCGCAGCTCACCCGCTCCGTCGAGGCGGGCGGCCTCGAAGAGGGACTGCGGCATCTGGAGGAAGAACTGCCGGAACAGGAAGACGGCCGTCGAGTTGATCGCGAACGGCAGGATCATCCCGATGTAGTTGTCGCCCAGCCCGTAGTCGCGGACGACGAGGACGTAGAGCGGCAGGGTGAGGAGTTGGAAGGGCACCATCTGCACCAGCAGCAGCGAGGCGAACACGGCACCGCGGCCGCGGAAGTGCAGTTGGGCCAGCGCGTATCCGGCGAGCACGCCGAAGACCAGCGTGCACAGCAGGACACCGATGGTCATGATGCCGGAGTTGACCAGTGAACGGCCGAGCGAGATGGCGCCGTTGACGGCGGTGTAGTTGGTGCCGGTGAGCCCGCTGGGCACGGCGGAGGACAGGTCGCCGGTGGTCGTCTTCCGCAGCGAGCCGACGATCATGTAGTAGAAGGGGAAGAGGAAGGCCACGGCGCCGGCCGCGAGCAGGAGGTACTTGGCGGCCGTCCCCCAGGGCCGGCGGGAGCCGCCGGGACGGGAGCGGTTCGCGGCGTGCGCGGTCTCTCTCTCCGGGGCCGGGGTGGTCGAGGCGCTCATGTCAGTTGCCCCTCTCGGTGAGCTTGCGGGCGGCCAGCGAGATGACGAGGACGAAGCCCACCAGCACCACGCCGAGCGCGGCGGCGAAGTCCGGGTGGCCCTGCTCGATGCCCTTCTGGTACATGAGCAGGACGGGCGAGGTGGAGGCGTGGTCGGGACCACCACCGCCGGTCAGCAGGTAGGGCTCGCTGAACAGGTTGGCGCCGGTGATGATCGCGTAGATGACGACCAGGGTCGTCGCGGGCCGCACGCCGGGCACGGTGACGGAGAAGAACTGCCGGACGCGGCCCGCGCCGTCGACGGAGGCGGCCTCGTAAAGTTCCCTGCCGACGTTCTGCAGTGCGGCGAGGTACAGCATCACGAAGAAGCCGAGCTGCTTCCAGGTCACGAAGAGGGCGATCATCGGCATGGCGAGGTGCGAGTTGACCAGCCACGAGGGGTCCGGTGCGTGGGAACCGAGGACGTTGTTCACGAACCCGTCCGTGCCGAACAGGAACTGCCACACCGCGACCAGGGCGACGCTCGCCGTGATGTACGGCAGGTAGTAGGCGGCGCGGAAGAACGCCCTGAACCGGATCTTCGCGTTCAGCGCGGCGGCCAGCACGAGCGACAGGAGCACGGTGAGCGGCACGTTGATGACGAGGAAGACGCCGATGTTCAGGAAGGCGCGGCCCACCACGGGATCGGTGAAGACGTCCCGGTAGTTGGACAGGCCCACCCAGGGCGAGTCGACGTGGGTGCCGGGGGCCGTGAAGTAGAAGCGGTGGACGGAGATCCACAGGGTGTACGCCAGCGGTACGGCGAAGACGACGAGCAGGAACAGCACGTACGGGGACACGAACAGCGCGCCGGCCCGGGAGCGGGCCCGGCCGTGGCGGGTGGCGGCGCCCTTGCGGGCCGGGCGGCCGCCGACGGGGCCGGCGGCGGTGGGGCTGAGGTTCGTCATGCCGGGTCCCCGTACTCGTCGAGCAGCTTGGTGATCTTGTCGGAGGCCTTGCGCAGCGCGGTGTCGGTGGACTCGTCGCCGAAGACGACGGACTTGGTCCACGCGTCGCGGAACGCCTGCCAGATGTCGACGGAGCCCGGCACGTTGGGGACTTCGACGATGCGTTCGGCCTGCCGGGCGAACGTCTTGTACAGGGGGTTCTTCGTGAAGAAGGCCGGGTAGCGGGCGGTGAGGTCCTCGCGCATCGGCATCTGCCCGGTCTCGTCGAGGAACTCGCCGTCCTGCTGGGCGGAGGTGGCGAACTTCAGCAGGTCCCAGGCGGTGGCCCGGTTGCGGCAGGCACTGAACATCGCCGCGGACTTCTCGTCGCCGAAGGAGTACGTGTCCTCGGGCGGCTTGCCCGTGGAGGTCGGTACGGGGACCACGCCGATGTCGACACTGTCCTTGTAGGCGGAGACGGCCCACGGGCCGACGGTGGCCATGGCGGCCTTCCCGTCGTTCAGGGCGTCGCCCGGGTACAGCTCCTGCGGGGCGAGTTTCTCCGCGTACAGGGTGCGCCAGAACGCGGCGGCCCGGCGGCCGGCCGGCGAGTCGAACTGCGGCTTGCCGTCCTCGACGAGCTGCCTGCCCCCGCTCTCCGCGGCGAAGGCCGGGTAGAAGTCGAACCAGGACTGGAAGAACTCGCTGCTGGGCGCGGGCCAGATGGCGGCCTTGGCGGCCCCGCTGCGGACGAGGGTGCGGGAGGTCTCCAGGAACTGGTCGTAGGTCGCCAGCCGGGGGTGCTCGGGGTCGAGCCCGGCCTTCTCGAAGATCTTCTTGTTGTAGAGGATCATCACCGGGTTGCTCTTCCAGGGCAGTTGGTAGAACTTGCCGTCCGGCGACCTGTACTGGTCCGTGAGGGCGCCGCCGCGCTCCTGGATGTAGGCGTCGCCGTCGGGGAACTCGCTGAGCGGCACCAGGCCGTTCTGCTTCTCGAAGGTCGGCACCGAGGCGGGCGCGGTGTTGAAGACCAGGCAGGCGCTCGTCCCCGCGATGATGGAGGCGCTGATGGCCTCCTCGGAGGTCTTGCCCGCCGGGATCTGCTGGGCCTTGACGTGCTCGCCCGGATGGCTCTTGTTCCAGGCGGCGATCATCTTCTCGCCCCAGGCCACCTCCTGGGCGTTGTTCGACAGCCAGACCGTGATGGGGCCGCGGGCGGTCGCGGCGGCCTCCGGGTCGGGGGCCGACCGGCCACAGGCGGTCGCGGTGCCCGCGAGCGCGAGCACCAGCAGCGCGTACGCCGTTCTCCTCAGCATGAAGACTCTCCGAACTGTTCACACCCGGCCTCGTCGCCGGGCGGGACATCCTTGGCCGCGCTCCCTGGGGCGGCGGCCCGGCGTCAGGGACGCGGTGCCGGGCCTATCGAGGCGCGGGGGACGAACTCGGCCGGCGGCAGCACGACATGTGCCACCTCCTCGCCGGCCAGGACCCGGTCCAGGGCCCGCGCCGCCGCCTCTCCCCACCCGCGTGCGTCGGCGCGGGCCGAGGACAGCGGGGGGTGGGTGTAGCGGGTGAGGGGGGTGTCGTCGTAGCCGACCACCGAGAGCCGGTCCGGGACCGCGACGCCCAGTTCCAGGGCGACGGACAGTCCGGCGGTCGCGGCCAGGTCGTTGCCGTAGACGATCGCGGTGGGCGGTTCGGCCAGCGTCAGCAGTTCGCGGGTGGCCCGCGCGCCGCCCTCCGCGGTGAAGCCGCCGGGCAGCACCGGCCCCTCGGGCAGCCCCAGCTCGCGCAGCGTCTCCTCCCAGGCCGACCGGCGCCGGTGCGCGTGGCGGAACTCCTGGGGTCCCTCGACGTGCGCGATACGGCGGTGGCCGAGTTCGGCGAGGCGCCGGACCGCCTCGACGTAGGCGGGCCGGTCGTCCAGGCTCACCGAGGTCAGTCCGTCGCCCCACTCGCTCTGTCCGACCACGACCGCCGGCAGTCCGAGCCGGTGGACCAGCGCGGGACGCGGGTCGTCGTGCCGCAGGTCGGTCAGGAGCACGCCGTCCACCCGGCGGTCGGCGGCGAGCCGTTCGTAGACGGACCGCTCCCGGTCCGGCGTGGTGAGGTGCACCATGAGTCCGTCGCCCCGCTCGCCGAGGGCGACCTCGACGCCGGCGATGAACGCCGGGAAGAACAGGTCGGTGCCGATGTCCTCGGGCTCGCGGGCGAGGACGAGTCCGAAGGCGCCCGCCTTGCCGAGGGACAGGGCCCGGGCCGGGCGGCTCGGTGTCCAGCCCAGTTCCGCCGCCGCGGCCAGGATGCGCTGCTTGGTCTCCTCGGCGATCCCCGGACGGTCGTTCAGGGCGAACGACACGGAGGTACGTGAGACACCCGCACGCCGTGCCACATCGGCGATGGTGGGCTGCTTGCGCGCCATGACGCTCCCGTCCTCCGCGCGGCCAGTGAGGCCGACGACTGCGTTCAAACCGGTTTAGAACCTCGAACGGCACACACTAAACCGGTTTGAGAAGCGGACGGTCAACCATTCACAGAGTGGCCCGCATCACATTCGACGGGACATGCGGAGGCGTGGCGCGAACGGCTTCGGGGGTTCGTGTCGCTACCGTCAAGGGGACGAACCGGTGCATATCCCATGGCTCCGGGCATGGCTCGTCCTTGGGAGGCAGGCGTGGCCGTCATGCATCTCCTGGCCGCGTCCGAGGGGGACCTCGCCGCGGCCAGGGCCCAGATGGGGTTCTCCCTCGCCTGGCACATCGTCGTCGCGTGTCTCGGGGTGGGCCTGCCCGCGCTCACCCTGATCGCCGAGTGGTACGGCATCCGTACCGGAAACCCCGCCCACCGGCTGCTGGCACGCAGGTGGGCGCGTGCGATGGGCGTGCTGTTCGCCGTGGGCGCCGTCTCCGGCACCATCCTCAGCTTCGAGATGGGGCTGCTGTGGCCCGGTCTGATGGGAACGTTCGGCCAGGTCATCGGGCTGCCCTTCGCGCTGGAGGGCATCGCCTTCTTCATCGAGGCCATCTTCCTGGGCATCTACCTCTACGCCTGGGACCGGCTGCCGCCCCGACGGCATCTGCTCACCGGACTGCCGATCGTGGTGGCGGGTGTCGCCTCGGCGTTCTTCGTGGTGTGCGCCAACGCCTGGATGAACCAACCCCGCGGCTTCGTGCTGCGCGAGGGGAAGGTCGTCGACGTGGACCCGTGGGCCGCCATGCTCAATCCGGCGAGTCCGCCGCAGACCGTGCACATGATCCTCGCCGCGTTCATGGTGGCGTCCTTCCTGACCGCCTCGGTCTACGCGGTCGCCCTGTTGCGGGGACGCCGGGACGCCTATCACAAGGCGGGGTTCTACATCCCGTTCACCCTGGGCGCCGTGGTGACGCCCTTTCAGCTCGTCGTGGGCGACTGGGCCGCCCGGTTCCTGGCGGAGTTCCAGCCGGCGAAACTCGCGGCGATCGAGGGGGTCTTCACCACCGGTTCGCATGTGCCGCTGACCCTCGGCGGCGTCGCTCGTGACGATGCCCTGCGCTACGGGCTGGAGATCCCCAACGGCCTGTCCCTGCTGGTCGGCTACTCGCCGAGCACCGTCGTCGAGGGCCTGGACAAGGTGCCGCGCAGCCAGTGGCCGCCGGTGACGGGCGTGCACTGGGCGTTCGACGTCATGGTGGGGATCGGACTGTTCCTGCTGGCCCTGGGGGCCTGGCTGCTGCTGTCCTGGTGGCGCGGGCGCCGCAGGCGGCGGGGCGAGCTGCTCGACCAGCGGGGGTCCCGGCTGTTCCTGACACTTGCCGCGGTCGGCGGTCCGGCCTCGGTGGTCGCGCTGGAGAGCGGCTGGTGCGTCACCGAACTCGGGCGGCAGCCCTGGATCGTCTGGGGAATCATGAGCGTGCGTGACGCCGTGAACCCGGCACCGGGGCTGATGACCGGTCTGTGGCTGGTGCTGATCGTCTACGCCGGCATGACCGTCGCCACCGTCTACGTCCTGCGCCGTCTGGCCAAGGGCACGGCCGTGCCTCTGGCTCCGCAGGAGCGGGACGTCGAGAGCTATCCGGTCGTATGACCGCCGCGCCGCCTCACGCCGCGCCGCGCCGTCCGCCCGCCCCGGCGGGCTCCCCCGGCGGCCGCGGCCACCACCCGAACCGCTTCTCGCGCCGCCCCGTCGGCCGTCACCGGAGGTGACCGTGCTCGCGAACACGGCTCTTGCTGTCATGTGGGTGGGCCTCACCTGCTACGCCCTGTTCGGCGGGGCGGACTTCGGGGCCGGCGTGTGGGACCTGCTCGCCGGCGGTTCCAGGCGCGGACTGCCGCAGCGCCGCCTGATCGAGCACAGCATCGGGCCCATCTGGGAAGCCAACCACGTGTGGCTCATCTTCGTGATCGTGCTGCTGTGGTCGGCGTTCTCCCCCGTGTTCGCCGCCGTCATGTCCACGCTCTACCTGCCGCTGACACTCGCCGCCCTGGGCATCATCGCGCGCGGGGCCGCGTTCGCCTTCCGCAAGGCGAGCACCGAGCTGTGGCAGCAGCGGCTGTTCGGGGCGTTCTTCGCCCTCTCCTCCCTGGTCACGCCGTTCTTCCTCGGCGCGGTCGCCGGGGCGGTCGCCTCCGGGCGGGTACCGCCGGGTCTCGCCGCCGGTGACGTGATCACCAGCTGGCTCAACCCCACCTCCGCCCTCGGCGGCGTCCTGGCGGTCACCACCTGCGCCCACCTCGCCGCGGTGTACCTGTGTGCCGACGCCGCCCGCGACGGCGAGCCGGCACTCGCCTCGCTCTTCGCCCGGCGCGCCGTCGTCAGCGGTCTGGTCAGCGGCGCCGTCGCGGGCGCCGGTGTCGCCGTGCTGCACGCCGACGCCCCCGAGCTCTTCCACGGGCTGACCCACCGCGCGCTGCCGCTGGTCGTGCTCAGCGCCGTCGCCGGTCTCGGCGGCCTTTTCCTGCTGCACCGCGACCGTTTCGTGGCGGCCCGTCCCGCATCGGCGCTGGCGGTCGCCGCGATCCTGTGGGCGTGGGGTGCGGCGCAGTACCCCGCGATGCTGGTCGGCGGAACGACGGTCGGGCAGGCCGCCTCGGACGATGCGGTCCTGGCGGCCTGCCTGGTGGTCCTGGCCGTGGGAGCCGTCCTGCTCGTCCCCTCCCTGTGGCTGCTGTACGCCACGTTCCAACGGCGCACGCCTGACACCGGACCCGGTTCTTCACCATCCTCCGGATCCTGAGGAAGCGGTGTACGCGGCGGCCACGGTCCGGGTACCGCACATCTCTCAGCGCAGTGACACGAGGGCGTCCGCCTGGGAGAGTCCGCTCTCCTCGACCACACCGCGCACGCTCTGGGCCTCGCGCACGAGGGCGAAGGCGACCCGGCCGTCGGCATCCGTCCGATAGCCGTACACGGCGGGCCGTGGCAGGGAGTTGTAGGAGAAGTGCGAGGAGAAGTAGTACGCCCCTGTGTCGTACAGCGCCACCACGTCGCCCGGCTCGACGAGCGGCAACTCCCGCCCGGTCGCCGTCAGATCGCCCGCGAAGCAGCACGGGCCCGCGATGTCGACGACCTCGGTCGGGCCCTCCTTGGGCCGGCCCGCGGCGTCGAACACGCCGACGCGCAGGGGCCAGGCGTCCGGCATGAAGACCGTGCGGGTGGCCACCTGGGCGCCTGCGTGCGTGACCGCGATCCGGCGGCCGCCGGCCGACTTGGTGTACTCGACGACCGAGCCGATGGTGCCGCTCTTGGCGAGCAGGGAACGGCCGAATTCGGTGATCAGGGCGTAGCGGCCGTCGAAGAGGCCGGGCACGGCGGTGCGCAGTTCGGCGGCGTGGTCCGCGTAGGTCGGGCGGTCGTCCTCGCTGTCGAAGTTGACGGGCAGGCCACCGCCGATGTCCAGTCCGGTGATCTGGGCGCGGCCCAGTTCCTTGTTGATGCGCTCGGCCAGTTCGTACGCCGCCCGTACCCCCTCGGCGATGAGCGGCAGCGGGCAGCCCTGGGAGCCGACGTGGGCGTGCAGCCGGTTGAGCCACGGCCGGCACGCGAAGGCGTCGATCACCGCGTCGACGGCTCCCTCGTCGCGCAGCGCGACGCCGAACTTGGAGGTGGCGGTCGCCGTGCTCATCGCACCGATGGCACCGGATCCGACCTGCGGGTTCACCCGCAGTCCGATGGGCCCGGCGGGCTCACGGCCGGCCAGCAGGCCGTCGACGCGGGTCATCTCCTGGAAGTTGTCCAGGTTGATCGCGATTCCGTGGGTCAGGGCGAACTCGAGCTCCTCGACCGTCTTGGCGGGGCTGTCGAAAACCAGCCGGTCGTAGGTGAAACCGGCCGCCAGGGCCTGTTCCAGCTCCCCCGGCGAGGCCACTTCGCACCCCATGCCGGCCTCCGCGAGCAACCGCAGGACCGGCACCAGTCCGCACGCCTTCGCCGCGAACGTGTGCTGCACCTCGGCCGGTCCCTCGAACGCCTCGTTCAGCGCCTCGACGGCGGCGAGCACGGCGTCCACGTCGAGGAGACCGACCAGGGGCGTTCGCGGGCCCAGCAGGCCGTCCTCGACGGCTCGTGCGAGCGCGGCCTCACGGGCCCTGGCGCGCCGGTGGGGGGAACCGGATGTCACTGTCAACACACTCCAGACGCATCGGTCGTGCGCGGCGCTCTTCGGGCGGCCGGCCGTTTCACCTGCCCAGCTTCGTGCCGCGAAGCCCGGCGTGTCTTCGTCCCGAGCGACCACGGTACGGTCGGTTTCCTGTCCGCTGCGACAGCTTAATGATCAAGATCTCCTCGGTGCACCAGGCGCTCCCGGGGTCGCCGGGGTCGTCATCCCGTGCGCCGTGCCAGCCGCAGTCCGATGTCCGCCAGGAAGCGCAGGGTGGGGTCGGCGAGGTCGACGCCGAACAGCTCCCGGGCCCGCCGCAGCCGGTACCGCAGGGTGTTCGGATGCACGTTCAGGCGTCTTGCGGCCGTGGCCGTGTCTCCGAACGCGTCGATGTGTGCGGCGACCGACGCGCCGTACTCCGAGCCGTGCGCCCGGTCGTGCTCCACCATGGCGTGCACCGGACCCGACAGGCTCTCCCACAACGGCGCGATCCGGTCGAGCACCCGCAGCGCGGACACCTCGGGAACCAGTTCGCCGAACGCCGCCACCGCGGACTCCACGTCCGCGGCCGGCAGTCGCGCGGCCCGCTCCCGAAGTACCCGCACCACCAGCTCCGCGGCCTCGCGCGACGCCGGCAGCCCGGAGAGGTCCGCCGCCACCGGGCCGACGCCCGCGAACACCACACCGCGCGGCATCGAGCGAGTCGCCGCCGGCAGGGCACGCGCCGGGTCCGGCTCGCCCTCGCCCGCCGGAAGCAGCACGTACAGCCGTCGCCCCGACCGGGCTGTCACACTGCCCGGCCGGTACGCCGCCGCCTGCAGCGCGAGCACGTCCAGTACCCGCTGCTCGGCGGCGCCCCCGGCTGCCGGAGCGGGCTCGCCCCGCAGCTCCCGGCTGTCGTACGCCTCCGCGACCATCACGGCGTACGGCCGCCCCGGCGCGACCCCGGCCTCGTGTGCGACGCGTGCCGCCTGCCCGCTCCCGTCGAGCAGCGCGTGCACCGCGCTCTCCCGTGCCCTGGCTGCGGCCCGGCCCCAGGTCTGGTGGTGGGCCAGATGCGGCACGGCGGCCCGCGCCGCGGTGTGCAGCGCCGCCGCCGCGTCCTCGGCCAGCGGCCGGCCGTCGGCGGCCGCCCAGAGCGACCCGAGGACCTCCGATCCATGGCGCACCGCGACCGCCAGCCGCTCCGCGTACCGGTCGTCGGCGGGCAGACGTACGACGCCGTCGGTGCTCCACAGTGCCTGGAAGAAGCCGCTCTCACGCAGCTCGTCCACGCGCCAGCGGGGGACCTCCTGTCCGAGGATCGTCAGCCTGCGCAGCGGATCGGGCTCATGGTCCATCCGCGAGTAGGCGAGCACTCGTGACCGCGGGTCCTCGATCGTGATGGCACCGCCGACCAGGGCCGCCACCGTGTTGGCGAGCCCCGGCAGGTCGCCGAGCCGCAGGCCCTCCACCCCGCTCGTGCCGGTCGGGGCGCTGTGCGCCAGGGCGGTGCGCAACTGCCCCAGCACCTCCGTCCACCCCTGCCCCGGCCGCCGGGTGAGCAGGGCCGTACGCCCCGAAGCGGCCGCCTCCAGCAACGCGGCCCGGGGCCCGCGGGCGCCTCGCCGCAGCACCACGGCCGCGGCTCCGGCCCGGTCGGCACCGCGCAGCACGTCGACCGCCTCCGGGGAGGCGACGTCCACCCCGACCGCGAGCAGGATCAGCCCGGACGCCGCCCAGCTGCCGTCATCCCGCTCCTCACCCGGGTCGTGCAGCACCACGTCGGCCACGGGAACCTGGGAGCCGCGCGGCGCGGCGACGACGTCCAGCATCCCGGGGGCGACCAGAGCGAGGATCTGCTCCAGCGACGGCCCGCTGTCGGACCGGTTCGGTTCCTGTGTTGCCATGCCTCCATCATGGTCGGCCACTGCAAGGCCGCCGCCGACGCCTTCACCCGCCTCGCCTGCCGGGTCCGGAAGTGCCGCGCCTCACCTCCCGGATGTCGCACCGCCGCCTTCCGCCACCCCGTAGGCTGGCAGGTGCAGCTGGTTCGCCCCGTCAGCCAGGCGGGGTGTCGCAAGAGGGAACCCGGTGGGAATCCGGGACTGCCCCGCAGCGGTGAGCGGGAACGACCGCCGTCACACGCACTGGGTCCGAGGTACCGGGCCCGGGAAGCGACGGCCAGTAGGAACCCTGACGTCGTCAGGACACGCCCGCGAGTCCGAAGACCTGCCACCTGCCCGGGTACGGACCCGTTCCGTACGCGGACATCCCGGTGACCTCGAGGGCGGGTCGGCGTACACATCGGACGGAGCGGCCGTGCTTGTGCCGCGCGGGTCGTGGCCGTCCGGTCCGTCGCTCCTTCGCGCTCTCGTCCCGCCGCCGGGATCTCAGGGATTCATCTCGCGAAGGAGATCTCCGTGACAGCGAAGTCGGCAGCCGTGGCGACACGGGCCACCGTGTACGGCTACCCGCGCCAGGGTCGCAACCGGGAACTGAAGAAGGCCGTCGAGGGCTACTGGAAGGGGCGCGTCGACGCCGAGGCCCTGCGGACCACCGCCGCCGGACTCCGGCGGAGCAACTGGCGGCAGCTCGCCGACGCCGGCCTCCACGAGGTGCCCACCGGCGACTTCTCGTACTACGACCACGTCCTCGACACCACCGTCATGGTCGGCGCGATCCCGGAGCGGCACCGCGCCGCCGTCGACGCCGAAGCGACGGACGGCTATTTCGCCATGGCCCGGGGCACCCAGGAGGTGGCGCCGCTGGAGATGACCAAGTGGTTCGACACCAATTACCACTACCTGGTCCCCGAGCTGGGCCCCGACACCGTCTTCACCGCCGACTCCGCCAAGCAGGTCGCCGAGCTGACCGAAGCCCTCGCTCTCGGGCTGAACGCACGGCCCGTGCTGGTCGGCCCCGTCACCTACCTCCTCCTGGCCAAGCCCGCCCCCGGCGTGCCCGCCGACTTCGAACCGCTGACGCTGCTGGACCGGCTGCTGCCCGTGTACGCCGAGGTCCTCGCCGATCTGCGGGCGGCCGGCGCCGAGTGGGTGCAACTCGACGAGCCCGCGCTGGTGCAGGACCGTACCCCGGCCGAACTGAACGCCGCCGAACGCTCCTACCGCGTGCTCGGCACCCCCACCGACCGGCCGAAGCTGCTCGTGGCCTCCTATTTCGACCGGCTCGGCGACGCGCTCGCGATCCTTGCCAAGGCGCCGGTCGAAGGGCTCGCCCTGGACTTCACCGGGGCGGCCGAAGCCAACCTCGACGCACTCGCCGCGGTCGGCGGGCTGCCCGGCAAGCGCCTGGTCGCCGGAGTCGTCGACGGCCGCAACGTCTGGATCAACGACCTGTCGAAGTCCTTGTCCACTCTCGGTACCCTCCTGGGGCTCGCCGACCGGGTCGACGCGGCCGCCTCGTGCTCCCTGCTGCACGTGCCGCTCGACGCGTCCGCCGAGCGGGACATCGAGCCGCAGATCCGGCGCTGGCTGGCCTTCGCCCGGCAGAAGGCCGCCGAGGTCGTCACGCTCGCCAAGGGCCTCGCCCAGGGCACCGGCGCCGTCTCCGCCGAACTCGCCGCCAACCGCGCCGACCTGGCCTCCCGCGCGGGATCACCGATCACCCGCGACCCGGCCGTACGAACCCGCGCCGAGGCAGTGACGGAGGCCGACACCCGCCGCTCCCAGCCGTACGCCGAACGGACCGCGGCGCAACGCGCCCGCCTCGGGCTGCCGTTGCTGCCCACGACGACCATCGGCTCCTTCCCGCAGACCGACGAACTCCGTACGGCCCGCGCCGACCTGCGAGCGGGCCGCGTCGACACCGGCGGCTACGAGGAGCGCATCAGGGCGGAGATCCAGGAGGTGATCTCGTTCCAGGAGAAGACCGGCATCGACGTCCTGGTGCACGGCGAGCCCGAACGCAACGACATGGTCCAGTACTTCGCCGAGCAGCTCACCGGCTGCCTCACCACCCGGCACGGCTGGGTCCAGTCCTACGGCACCCGCTACGTCCGTCCGCCGGTCCTGGCCGGGGACATCTCCCGGCCCGAGCCGATGACGGTGCGCTGGACGTCCTACGCCCAGTCGCTGACGGATCGCCCCGTCAAGGGCATGCTCACCGGGCCGGTCACCATGCTCGCCTGGTCCTTCGTCCGCGACGACCAGCACCTCGCCGACACCGCCCGCCAGGTCGCCCTCGCCCTGCGCGACGAGGTCGCCGACCTGGAGGCGGCCGGGACGGCGGTCGTCCAGGTCGACGAGCCGGCGCTGCGCGAGACGCTGCCGCTGCGGGCCGCCGACCGTGCGGCGTATCTGGCGTGGGCCACCGAGGCGTTCCGGCTCACCACCACCGGCGTGCGCCCGGACACCCAGATCCACACCCACATGTGCTACGCCGAGTTCGGCGACGTCGTGCAGGCCATCGACGACCTCGACGCCGACGTCATCAGCCTGGAGGCCGCCCGCTCCCACATGCAGGTCGCCCGCGAACTCGCCGCCCACGGCTACCCCCGCGAGGCCGGACCGGGGGTCTACGACATCCACTCCCCGCGCGTCCCGAGCGCCGGCGAGGCCGCGGACCTGTTGCGCACCGGCCTCGAGGCGATCCCCGCCGAACGGTTGTGGGTCAATCCCGACTGCGGCCTGAAGACCCGCGCCTGGTCCGAGACCCGGGCCTCGCTCGAGAACCTGGTCGCCGCCGCCCGCACCGTCCGGGGTGAACTGCCCGCCTCCTGAGCGAGAAGTCGGCCGGGCCGGGACGCCCGCGGGTGTCCCGGCCCTGGTGGCCCGGTTCAGGTGTCCCGGCCCGGGTGGCCCGGCTCAGGTCGACGGGCCGTCGTCGTCCGGCACCCGCCCCTCCTCCGAAGCCCCGGTGAGACGGCTGGCGAGGTGGTATTCCACGGTCACCTCGCGGTAGTCCTGCCCGGGGGCCACCCGCAGGGGGAGGTTGCCCCGCCCGGTACGGGACACCGACTCGCGCGCCCCGGTGCCGGTGAAGGAGACCCGGGTCCGTGGCGCCCGCTCGAAGCGCAGCCGGTCGCCGCTGACGACCGCGTCGAAGGAGACGCAAGGGCCGGAACCCGCCGGGTGCCCGGCGGAGGCATCAGGGGGCGGGGACAACGGCGTGAGTGTTCACGGCGGCTCCTCGCGCTTGCTGACACCCCGGCGCCCGACGGGCCGCGTGGCCCCGGACGCTTCGTCGCGGGTGCGGGGCCGCCCGGCCGATCGCCCGCTCTCGGCGTCAGGGCCGGCCCGTCCGGCCGTCCGACGCGCCGCCACGCCGCCCGCGCCCCGCGCGACCTCTCCGACGGCCTCACCGGCGCTGCCGCCGATGTCCTCGACCGCGGACCCGGCGTCCTCCGCGACCTCCCGGACGGCGCTCCCGGCGCCCCGGCCCACGTCGTCCACGGCCGACCCGACGCCGCGGGCCAGGTCCTCCAGGATCTGCGGATTGCGGTCGAGCGTGGTGAGGACCCGGTTGATGATCAGCGCGACGTTGTCCAGGCGGACCTTGAGCTGGGCCTGTGCCTCGACTCCCGAGATGCCGAGGTGGACCTGGTCGAGCGCGACGTCGGCGCCCACGTTCAGCTTGAGCAGGTCGAGCACCTCGGCCCGGAGGGACACCCGGGCCCGCAGGTTCTCCACGTCGAGGTTGAGCTCGTCGACCTTGAGCTGCGGAACGTCCAGGTATACGTCGGGGCCGCGCTCCTGCGAGGGCGGCCCCGCGTCGTACACCTCGTCGTCGTACACCTCGTCGTCGTACGGCTCCGGCTCCTGCGCGGCGTCCGTCGGGTGGTCGCCGCCGTTCTCGGCGTGCTGCTGCATCGCTGCGCCTCCGTGAACTCGCCCTTTCCGGATTTCACCCTGTTTGCACCAGTATGGCGCGGGTGGGTCCGGTGGGGCCGAGATCGGGCCGAACGGGTGGCCTGGGCCGTGGCCGAACGGGGACCGGGCACCTCAAAGGTGCCCCGCGGACCCCGCACGGGTGTCAGGCGTCGGTGACCGTCGTGGTCACCGGTGTGCCGACCTCGACGGTCCTGCTCACGGTGCAGAGCCGGTCGTGGGAGGCCCTGACCGCGCGGGGCAGGATCGAGCGGGCGCGCTCCGCTCCCTCGCCGTCCGGGAAGGTCACCGTGAACGCGACCTCGAGGTTCGTCAAGCGGTTGCCCAGGTCGTCGCTGACCTTGTCTCCCCTGACCGTCACGGAGAACCGGGTGGGCTCCGCGTGACGGCCGGTGGCGGCGTCGACGTCCACGGCCGAGCAGCCGCCGATCGCGGCCAGGAACAGCTCGACGGGGGTGAACCCGGTGTCCGGGCCGCTGTCCGGGGACGTACCGAATTCGATCGATCCGCCACGGGTGTTGGTCGCCACGAACCGGCCGCTGCTGGTGCGTTCGACGACGACGGAACGCTCCGAGTGTTCGCTCATGTCGTTCACACTAGTCACCTCGACGCACCGTCGCGCAGCAGGGCGAGCTGATGCGCGACGGCCGCGGTGAGCCGCTCCTCGTCGTCCGTGGCGAGCAGGTCGAGCAGTGCACCACGCAGGACCGCCAGGGCCAGGGTGCAGCGAACGGCACCGCCCTCGCTGTCCCGTTCGGACGGGGCCTGGAACCCGGCCAGGACGCCGAGCCAGTCGTCCACCGTCGCACGGGCGAACCCGGCCCAGGCACCTTCGGGGTGGGTGAGTGAGCGTGCGTAGGCCTCGGCCCACAGCCGCAGCAACGGCCGGTGCTCCTTCGCGGCGAGCCATGTCCAGACCCGCTCGACGGCCGGCGCCAGCCCCGCGGGTCGATCGGGCCGCCCGACCCGGTCCAGGAGCGCCAGCTCGTCGGCGCGCGCCCGTGCGAGCAGCGCGCGCAGCAGGCCGTCCTTGCTCTCGAAGAGGAAGAGCAGGACCCGCGGGCTGGAGCCGACGGCGTCGGCCAGGGGGCGCAGGGACAGGTCGGCCAGTCCGTGGGCGAGGGCGTACCGGTAGGCGGCCTCCAGCAGTTCGTTCCGCCGGGCCGAGGGGGTTGGCGCTTCCTGGGGCATGGGGCTAGCCTAACTGAAACGACTGTTTCAGTTACATCGGTGGAACGACCACGGGGGCCGGGAGAGCACCACATGCCGCAGCAGGATCAGAGGAACGCCGTCGTACGCCGCGCCGACCGGCCCGGCGACCTGGGGTGGGTGGTGATGGCCCACGGCGAGACCTACGACGAGCAGTTCGGCTGGAACACCGACTTCGAGGCACTGGTCGCCAACATCGTCGCCGACTACGCCACCCGGCACGATCCGGCCCGCGAGGCGGGCTGGATCGCCGAGGTCGACGGCCGGCGCGTGGGCTGCGTCTTCCTCGTCGCGGGCGACCGGCCGGAGGTGGCCAAGCTGCGGATCCTGCTCGTCACCCCGGAGGGCAGGGGCCTCCGCCTCGGAACCCGGCTGGTCGAGGAGTGCCTCTCCTTCGCCCGCGCGGCGGGCTACGAGCGGGTGACGCTGTGGACCAACGACGTGCTCGTGGCCGCGCGCCGGATCTACCAGGGCTTCGGCTTCACCCTCGCGGACGAGGAGCGCCACCACAGCTACGGCCAGCACCTCGTCGGCCAGAACTGGACCCTCGACCTGCACCCCGACACCGCGGCCCGGGTCGGTTGCCGACGTCCTCGTTGACGTGCGCGTCGCGGCGAGTCGTGCGGTGTCGGTGCCGTGTCGCCGCCGCGTAGGAGCGCTGTCGGCGGCTGTCGGTCGGCTGTCGGTGACTCGTCGGTGGCGGCTGGCACCTTTCGGGACGTGGCCGACCGGAACCAGCCGGACGGTCCGACAGCGAAGGAGTCACCATGCACACCCCTGTCACGATCATCGGCGCCGGGCTCGGCGGACTGACGCTGGCCCGCGTCCTGCATGTCCACGCGATTGCGGTCACCGTCTACGAGGCCGACTCCTCCCCTTCGGCGCGCGCACAGGGAGGACTGCTCGACATCCACGACTACAACGGACAACTCGCGCTCGAGGAAGCCGGGTTGATGGAGGACTTCCGCGCCATCGTGCTGGAGGGCCGCCAGGCGATGCGGGTACTCGACGAGGACGGGACCGTGCTGCTCGACCAGCCCGACGACGGGACCGGCGGCCGTCCGGAGGTCCAGCGCGGTGACCTGCGTCAGATCCTGCTCGACTCGCTGCCGGCCGGCACCGTGCGGTGGGGGCACAAGGTCAGCGGTGTCCGCTCCCTGGGCGACGGGCGCCACGAGGTGGCGTTCGCCGACGGCGGCACCGCCGTCACCGGCCTGCTGGTCGGTGCGGACGGCGCGTGGTCGCGCGTCCGGCCACTGCTGTCCTCCGCCACACCCGAGTACATCGGCAAGTCGGTCGTCGAGACCTACCTGTTCGACTCCGGATCCCGACACCCGGCCGCCGCGAAGGCCGTCGGCAGCGGCATGCTGATCGCTCCCTCGCCGGGCAAGGAGATCTTCGCCCACCGGGAGAAGGACGACACTCTGCACGCCTACGTGGGGCTGGCCCGGCCGCGGGACTGGTTCGCCGCCGTCGACTTCACCGATCCGGTCGCGGCCACCGCGCGGATCGCCCGCGAGTTCGAGGGCTGGGCGCCGGAGCTCACCGCACTGATCACCGACAGCGACGTCGCCCCGGTCCTGCGCTCCCTCCACGCCCTGCCGACCGGGCACCGCTGGGACCGGGTGCCGGGGGTGACCCTGCTGGGCGACGCGGCCCACCTCTCCGCTCCCAACGGTGAGGGCGCCAACCTCGCGATGCTCGACGGCGCGGAACTGGGCAGGGCCCTCGCCGAGCATCCCGACGACGTGGAGGGGGCACTGACCGCGTACGAACGGGCCTTGTTCCCCCGCAGCGCCGAGTGGGCCACCGACGACATGCCCGGACTCGACTCCGCCGACAACACGGCCCAGGGCCTGATCGACCTGTTCACGGAGCACGGCATGTGAGCCCGCAGGCCCGTTTGATAGGCAAGTGCAGGGGTCTCGCAGCACCTCGCGGTGCTCGAGGCCGGACGGGATCCCCCTCGCCCAGTTCACCGTCGACGACCCAGGAGCCCCTGGAGATGGGCCCCGTCACCACCGCCGTCTTCGACGACACCTGCGGCAACCTGATCCAGATCTCCACCCAGCCGCAGTGACGTCACGTTGATCCGGGCACAGGGGCCAGTCGTTGACGGGGCCGCCCTCGCGGCAGGGAGCGGGGCGCGCGTACGGGCACACAGCCCGTACGCCCCGCGCCGGCCTCGCGAGGCCCCTCGTACGGTCGCCGGTCCGGGGCCAGCACCGCCCAGACCTGCTTGTCGTAACGCACGCCCTCGTACGGCCACGCCTCGCGTCGCACGCCCTCCAGGGTCATGCCGAGCCGTTCGGCCACCGCGGCGCTGCGTTCGTTGTCCGCGCGGCAGTGCCATTCGGCCCGGTGCAGCCCCCGGGTCGTGAAGGCCCAGTCCAGCAACAGGTCGCAGGCCCGCGTGATCAGGCCGTGGCCCTCGGCCGACGGCTCCAGCCAGCAGCCGATCTCGCAGGTGCCGAAGGCCGCGTCGAAGGCGGTGAACATCACCCCGCCGACCAGCACTTCCTCGTACCAGATGCCGTACAGGCGGGCGCCGTCGCCGGCCTGGCGCGCGGCGTACCGCTCCAGTGTGGCCCGCGCTCCCTCCGTGTCGTCGGTGACGAACGCGGGCCCGACCCAGGGGCGGATGTGCTCACGGGCCCGGTCCAGATGACCGGCGAACTCCTCGGCCTGCCACACCTCCAGCGGACCGAGGCGCGCAGCGTCACCCAGCGACATCGAGAACATGGGGCCTCCCCGTTTGCACAACACTTGTTGCACAACACTTGTTGTGTCAATGTACCGTGGCCGCATGCCACGCTCCAAGGGAGATCACGAGGCCCGGCGGCGGGACGTCTCCGCGGCGGTCTGGCACGTCATGGCCACCCGCGGTTTCGCCGGCCTGACCCTGCGCGCCGTCGCCGCCGAGCTCGGGGCGACCACGGGTCTGCTCACGCACTACTTCCCGACCAAGCGTGCCCTGGTCGAGTACGCCCTCGACCTGCTGGAACAGCGCACCCTCTCGCGCCCCCGCCGCGAGGCCGGCCAGGGCCTCGCCGCATTCAGGGACGCCCTGCTGGACATCCTGCCGCTGACCCCCGAGGCCGTCGACAGCAACCGCGTCTGGGTCTCGTCCTGGGACGCCGCGCTCTCCGACCCCGCCCTGTCCGCCGACTACGCCCGCAAGTACGCCCAGGGCCGCGAGAGGCTGCGCGCCCGGGTGGCGGCCGCACAGGATCTCGGTGAACTGCCCCGGGGCGACCCCGCACAGATCGCGGCAGGTGCGCAGTCCTTCGTCCTCGGCCTGGTGGTCCAGGCCCTCATCGATCCGGCGACGTTCACGCCCGAGCGGCAGGTCGAGCTGCTGGACGGCTACCTGGCCGCCCTGGCAGGGGGCGGCTCCTGAAGGAGGTGACGCGGGCGCGCCGTCACGGGGAGGAACCTCCACGGTTGTCTTCGAGCATCCGCTCCAACCGGTCGAAACGCTCGTGCAGCGCTCGGTCCGCCTGCGCGTACACCTCCTCGGCGGCCTTCTCGGTGCGGCGCACGAAGTGCCCCCGGCGTTCTTGTTCCCTGCCGACGAACCAGGTGGCCAGCGCGGCGGTGACCAGACCGAAGGCGGTGATCCCGGCGACCATCACCACCACGGCCACGAGCCGTCCCCACAAGGTGACCGGATACAGGTCGCCGTAGCCGACGGTCGTCGCGGTTTCCACGGACCACCACAGGGCCCGCGGGTAGGTGGTCAGCTGCGCCCCCGGTGCGCCGCGCTCGGCGAGGACGGCGCAGTAGGAACCCACGAGGATCACGATCACCAGTAGGAACGTCGCGGCACACGAAGCCCTCAGGTGCAGCGAACCGCCTTGGCGTCCGAGCAGTAGTTTGACCAATCTGGCCAGGAGACCGGACAGCATGCGTGGCATGCTCCGCCACCTGCGGGGACGACGCCGCGAGAACGCGCCGGTGGGCGTCGAACCCACCCGAACGGCCGAGGCGTTCTCCGCGAGTGGGGTTGGCGGCTTGTGCGTCGCGCGGTGCCGAGTCAGCCCTTCCGTGCCTGGGCACCGGGCAGTTCGCTCGCCTGGGCGACGAGTTCGTCCAGGGTCTCGTGCGCGTGCTCGCCGTAGCTCCGCCCGTCGGGGTCGGCGATCCAGCGGCGGTGGGCGGTGTCGAGGGCGAGCAGTGCGAGGGCCGACAGGAACCGGGCGGCGATCTCGCCGCGGCCCTGCTCCCGCACCGCGCTCTCTACGGCACCGGCGAGCTCCGCGCCGAGGTCACCGTCCACGACCTCGACCGCACCCGGCCGTTCCTGCTGCTGCACGGCGGAGGTGGCGTGCGGACCATGAGCGCCTTCGCCGGTCTGCTGGCGGAGCGCACCCACTCCCTCGTACTGCTGCCCACCCACCCGGGTTTCGCGGACGTGACGTTGGTCGGCAACTCCTTCGGCGGGTGGCTGGCCGCCGAGCTGGCCCTGCGGAACAGTCCTCGCGTCAGCGGCGCCGTCATCATCGACGGCATCGGGATCGAGGTCCCCGGGCACCCGATGACCGACGTCAGCGGCCTTACGCGGGCCGAGATCCAGGCACGCTCCTTCTACGACCCGAGCAAGGCGCAGGCGGCCTCGGGCGACGACACCGGCCCGAGTCCGGACGTACCGGCGCTGATCGGCTACACGGGCCCCACCATGTCCGACCCGACCCTGATCGAGCGCCTCGGCACCCTGGACGTCCCGGTCCATTTCCTGTGGGGCGATCACGACGGCGTGGTCGATCCCGCGTACGGCGAGGCATACGCCGCCGCGATCCCCGGATCCACGTTCACGCTGCTCCCCCGCACCGGCCACCTCCCGCAGGTCGAGACGCCCGAGGCGGTACTCGGAGCGCTGCTCGCCACCAGGGGCACGGTCCAGCCGAGTTGGACCGGTGACCGGTCACGGCGCAGCTGCCGCCTATTTGCCCGGCTGCGCCCCGCACGCGAGGTCCCGCGCCGGGCGTTCTCCGGTGGTCAGGAACCTCGTCGCCGCGTCGTTGGCGCAGGTGTTGCGGCCGTAGGGGTAGACACCGTGACCGCCCTGGTCGGCTGTCACCAGCGTGGCCCGGCCGCCGAAGGCCCGCCGCAGTTCCCGGGCTCCGACGAGCGGTGTGCCCGGGTCGCGCTCGTTCTGCAGCATCAGCACGTTGGACGGGCCCCGGTCGGTGATGCGTACCGGCGGCTCGGTGCGCGCCCGCGGCCAGAAGGCGCAGGGGTTGATGCCGGCCGTGGAGCCGCCCAGCATCGGGTACCTGACCCGATCGACGGCGACGTTGCGCTGGTACTCACGGACCGTCCCCGGCCAGCGCGTGTCCTGGCAGACCACGGCGAACCGCGCGGACATGAGGTTCTCCAGGTCGGCGGGCAGCTCTGGGAGGGCCAGTTGTCCGCCCGTGTCGACGGCCTGCCAGAACTCGGCGAGCCGGGGCATGAGGCCGTCGGCGTAGAGGCTTTCGAAGGTGTGGCCGCGGAACGCGGCCCCGTCGACACCCTGTCGCGGCTTCGCGTCCAGCCGCTCCGCCAGCTCGAAGAACTTGGCGGTGACCTGCTTCGGCGTCGAGCCCAGGCCGTATTCGGGGTGCGCGACGGCGAACGCGGCGAAGTCGGGGAAGCGGTCTTCGAGTCCACGGGCGAACAGTCGCATGGCCGAGATGTCGTAGCCGCCGGGACCCAGGTTGCTGTCGAGCACGATCCGGTCGCCGCGCCGCGGGAACAGCGTGGTGTAGACCGCGCCGAGGTAGCTGCCGTAGGAGGCTCCGAGGTAGGACAGCTTCGGCTCGCCCAGCGCCGTGCGGAGGCGGTCCATGTCGCGTGCCGTGTTGGCGGTGGTCGTGTGCGGCAGCATCCAGGCAGTCCGCGAGCTGTTGCACTGCTCGGCGATCTTCCGTGCGGGGCCGGCCTCCCGCCTGACGTCGGCCGCGGTGTGGGCGTACGGCGGGAAGTTGCCGCGCCACTGCTGCTCCTGCGTCAGGTCACAGGTCACCGGTGTGCTGCGGCCGACACCGCGCGGGTCGAAGCCGATGATGTCGTAGGAGTCGAGCACCTTCTGCGGCAGCCCCGAGGCGGCGAGGACCGCCGGGTACAGCAGGCCCGAGCCGCCCGGGCCGCCCGGGTTGGTCAGGAGGACGCCACGCCGCTGTGCCGGCTTCTCGCTCGCCAGCCGGGATATGGCCATCTCGATCCGGCGGCCGTCCGGATGCCGGTAGTCCAGCGGGACCCGGAGCGTCGAGCACTCCAGGCCGGGAGCATCGGCGCCCTCGGGGCACGGGCCCCACTGCAGGGTGCTGGGTGGTGTCGTCGTGGCCGCCGCCGACGATGTCGGCAACGCGGTCGCGGCCAACGCGACGGCGACGAGAGCGAGGGACAGGCTTCTGCGCATGGGGTGTCCTCCTGCGGGGTTGTCCGGCACGGGGACGAGTCTGTTGATAAGAAGCGGTCGGCACATCGGCCCGGCGGTCGGCTCCGGGTCCGACCGAAGGAGAGGCGCCGGTTGGACCTGGGTCCAAGGCGCATCCGTCTCCGGTCTGATCCGCCGGTCGCACGACGCGGCGACAATGGCCCGGTGAACAAGGACGTTGTGCCACGGCTCGGGGCCTGGCAGCACGCATGGCGGCTGCTGGTGGCCGCGCTGGTGAGTGTGCCGGTCTGGCTCTCGGCCCTCGCGCTGCTGCGGGACCGGTCCGGCGAGGCGGGCTGCTGGATCCTCGTCGGCGATCCGCTGGTGGCCCTGGGCTGCCTGACGGTGCTCCTGTGGCGGCGCCGGTGGCCCCGCACCGTGGCTCTGACCGTCACGGTCGCCTCGACCGTGTCGGCGTTCGCCACCGGCGCCGCGCTGCTGGCGCTGTGCTCGGTCGCCACCCGCCGCCGCCCGGTGGAGATCGGGGCCGTCGTCGTGGCCTACGTGGCCGCGTCCCGGCTGGCCGGCGTCGTCTACCCGACGCAGGATCCGGTCGGCACGTTGTGGTGGGTCCAGGTCGTGGTGCCGGCGCTGACCGCGGGGATCGCCGTGGCGGCCGGCATGGCCGTCGGGGCACGGCGGGTGGAGGTGCGGTCCCTGCGCGAACGGGCGGAGAGCGCGGAACGCGAGCAGAGCGCACGGGCGGCACAGGCACGGGCCCTCGAACGCAACCGGATCGCCCGGGAGATGCACGACGTCCTCGCGCACCGCATCTCCCTGGTCGCCATGCAGGCCGGGGTCCTCGACCACCGGGGCGACCTCTCGGCCGATGAGAACCGCGTCCTGGTCCGCGGTATCGCGGAGGGCTCCCACCAGGCGCTGGAGGAGTTGCGGGAGGTCCTCGGCGTGCTCCGCGCCGACCCCGGCCGCCCGGAACCCCCGCAGCCCTCCCTCGACCGCGTTCCCGACCTGGTGGCCGACACCCGCGCCTCGGGTCTCGACGTCAGGCTCACCGACGCGGTGACGGCGACCCCGCCGGACGGCGTGGGACGGACCTGCTACCGGATCGTTCAGGAAGGGCTGACCAACGCCGCCAAGCACGCCCCCGGCGCGGTCGTGTGGGTCACCCTCGACGGAGCCGCGGGCGGCACCCTCGACGTCGGCGTCCGCAACGGCCCGGCCCCGCCGGGTCCCGCACGGCCGCCGGCCTCCGGCTTCGGCCTGCTGGGCCTCGGCGAACGGGTCGCCGTCGCCGGCGGCGAACTGGGCCACCGCCCCACGCCCGACGGCGGGTACGTTCTCACCGCACGCCTTCCCTGGCCGCACGGCCCCGCCCACCGCCACGAAAGGGGCGCATGAGTGGACACGCGACGCGATCCCGTACGGGTCGTCATCGTCGACGACGAACAACTGGTGCGCATGGCCCTCAGGCTCGTCATCGACGGTGAACCGGACCTGACCGTGGTGGCGGAGGCCGCCGACGGCGACGCCGCTCTCGCCGCGGTGGCCGAGCAGCGGCCCGACGTGGTGCTGATGGACGTACGGATGCCGGGCCGGGACGGTCTTGACACGACCCGGGAGCTGCTCACCCGGCCGGATCCGCCGCGGGTGCTGATGCTGACCACCTTCGACTCCGACGACCTGGTGCTCGGGGCGCTGCGCGCCGGAGCGCTCGGCTTCGTCCTCAAGGACACCCCGCCCGCCGGCATCCTCGACGCGGTCAGGACCGTCGCGGACGGCGACCCCGTCCTGTCCCCGGCGGCCACGGCACGAGTGATCGCCGCGGCCACGGGCCCGGTCTCCCCGCACGTCCGTGGGCGCTCCCGCGAGGACGCACGCGAGCGGCTGTCCGTGTTGACCGAACGGGAACGGGAGACCGCCCGGGCCATCGCGGACGGGCTGGACAACGCGCGGATCGCCGAGCGGCTGCGCATCACCGTCGCGACGGTGAAGGCCCACACGGGCAGCCTGTTCGCCAAGCTGGCGGTCGAGAACCGGGTCCAGATCGCGCTCCTGGTGCGCGACGCGGGCGACTCGACGCAGGCCTGACCCGGCAACCGTCCGCTACTCGTCACCCCGGAGATATCGGGTGATCATGGCGACCAGCTCCGATTCCAGCCGTTCGACCTGGATGGGCCGCGGGCTCGCCATGAGCTTGTGGGTGTTCATCTCGACCGTTCCCACGACGAGTTCCGCGGCCGTGTCGAGATCGCCCACCCGGACGTCCGGATGGCGGGCGAACACCTCGCGCACCTGACTCACCCGCGCCCTGCCGTGCCGGTCGATCGCCTCGATCAGCTCGCTGGAGGCCGGCGCCTCCTCGAACATGATCCGCAGCAGCTGCGGGTCGTCGCGGTGGTGGTCGATCGCGTCGCGGACCAGCGCCCGGACCGCCTCCGCCAGGCTGCCGGGCGACATGTCCAGCTCTTCGACGCCCGTCCACGCGCCGCGGTCGATGTGCCGGACCAACAGCTCGGCGAGGATGGCGTCCTTGTTCGGGAAGTACTGGTACAGCGAGCCGATGGACATGCGGGCGCGTTCGGCGATCCGGTTGGTGGTGCCCGCGGCGTAGCCGTAGTCGGCGAAAACGTGAGCAGCGGCGGTGAGGATGCGCTCACGAGTGAGTTCCGCGCGCACCTGTCGAGGCTTGCGACGTGGGGCGAGACGGCGGTCGGCGGACGTCATCCACAGGTCCTTCCGGGCAGCGAAAAGCGAGTAGCCAAGAGCTGAGCTATTACTCAGAATAGTGCCATGAGCTGCGGAAACAAGGCGCATCGAGGACGGGGAGCACGGACGTGATCCCTCAGCTGAGCATCCCCCGAGAGCGCAAGATGATCACTTTGGAGGTGCGGCGGTGCGAGCCGCTCACACCGGGCTTCGCCGGTGTCACCCTGGGCGGTCCCGGCGTACGCGACCTCGTGCGGGGCGGCGGCGACCAGGCCGTCCGTCTCTTCTTCACCAGGGACGGGCAGCGGGAGCTGCGGATGCCGACCGCCTCGAACGAGCGGTGGATGGTGCAGGTGATGCTCATGGCCAAGGCGGTCCGCCCGTGGGTGCGCAACCTGACCGTCCGGCGGCTGCGGCCCGCCGAGCAGGAGATCGACATCGAGTTCGCCCTGCACGGCGACTCGCCCCTGTCCTCGTGGGTGCGCCGCGTCCGACCGGGCGACCCGGCCGGGATCTTCGACCTGGGGACCATGTACCGGCTGCCCGAGCACGCCCGGGGGCGGCTGCTGGTGGGCGACGAGACGGCGCTGCCGGCCATCCTTTCGATCCTGGAGGACGATCCGCACCCGCCGCCCACCGAGGTCTTCGTGGAGGTGGCGACAGCGGCCGACGTCCGGGACGTCCCCGCACCATCCGGGGTGCGCGTCCACTGGCTCAGCCGCGACGACGAGAACCTGCGGCCCGGCACCCTCGCACTGGCGGCGGTCCGCGACGCCGAACTGCCCGACGGGCCCCTCTACGCATGGGCGGCGGGCGAGTCCCGGCTGGCCACCGGCGTCCGGCGGCACTTGGCCGACGACCGCGGCGTGGCCAAGCGCGACATCTCCTTCTACGGCTACTGGCGCCTGGGCCGGTCGACCCCCGGCTGAAAGGGACCGACATGCAGCAGCACAGCTTCCGGCCGGACTCCTTGCACCGGCTCTCCCGCGTGGACGAGATCGAGGCGGTCGTCGGCCGCCCGGCCGCGATGATCAGGCGCAAGCAGATCGGTTACCTGGACGCGGGCTGCCGCGCCGTGCTGGCCCACAGCACGATCGCGGCCTTCGGCCACCTCGACGCGGACGGCACCGCTCGGACCACCTTCGTCGGCGGCGCCCCCGGGTTCGCGCGCGTCCACTCCCCCCAGCGGTTCTCCTTCCCCACTCCCGGGCCGACCGTCGTACGGGGTCCGGTCTCGCTGTTCTTCCTGCTGCCCGGCGTGGGCGAGGTACTGCGCGTCAACGGCACCGCCTCCGCGCTCCGGGACGGCCACAGGGGCAGGGAGACCGCCGTGGACGTCGCCGAGGCGTACGTGCACTGCGCGCAGGCCGTCATCCGCTCAGGCCTGTGGGAACCGCCGACGCCGTCCCGGGGGGCCGAACCGGCCCCGGGCGAGGGCCCGTTGTCCGACCCCGGTGTGAGCGACTTCCTGGCCGCCTCGCCCTTCCTGGCCCTGTCCACGTGGGACACGGACGGCGGCAGCGACACCAGCCCGCGCGGGGAACGGCAGACGGTGGCCCGCGTCCTGGACGGCCGCACCCTGGTCCTGGCCGACCGCAGGGGCAACAAGCGGGCGGACACCCTGCACAACCTGCTGCGGGACGACCGGCTCTCGCTCGCCGCACTCGTCCCCGGCCGCAGCGGTGTGCTGCACGTCCACGGTCGGGCCGCGATCACCGACGACGCCGCGCTGCTGAAGACGATGGCGCTGCGCGGTGTGCCACCGCATCTCGCGCTCGTCATCGACGTGGAGCACGCCGAGGTGAGCGCCAACGACGCGGTGGCAGGTGCGCGCCTGTGGACGCCCGAGGGACGGACCGCCCGTGGCCCGGCCCCCGACATGATGGCCCTGGGCAGCGCCCACCTGGCCGCGAGCACGGCGGAGTCCGGACGCGCGTCGGCACGACTGATCAGGCTCGTCACCGCCCTTCCCGGGATGAACCGGCTGATGCGGAAGGTCGCGGACCGCGCCTACGTCTTCGGGCTGCGCAAAGAAGGCTACGACAACGTCCGGGCCCCGCAAGCAGCCGACCACGGCGACGGCACCCGGGGCGAGGCGGTGGGAAGTCGGGTGGGAAGCCCTCTTCGACCCGTGCGCGTACTCGAGGTACGCCACGAGACGCCCTCCGTCCGCACCCTGGTCCTCGCGGACGCGACTGACGAGGCCGGGCCGTTCGACTTCCACCCCGGGCAGTTCTTCACCCTGGTCACGGACGTGGCGGGACAGCCGCTGCGGCGTGCCTACTCGGCCTCTTCGATCCCCGGCGCGACGCGTCTGGAGCTGACCGTGAAGCGGGTGCCGGACGGTCGCTTCTCCACGCACGTCCACCGCGACCTGCGTCCCGGGGACCTCCTCGCGGTGCGCGGCCCCTCGGGTACCTTCCACGCCGCGGCGCGGGCACCCGGCCATCTGGTACTGATCGCGGCCGGCAGCGGCATCACGCCCATGATGAGCATGATCCGGACCCGCCTGTCGGCCCCGGAGCCGGCCGGCAGGATCGATCTCCTCTACAGCAGCCGCGATCCCGAGGACGTCATCTTCGGCGACGAGTTGACCCGTCTGGAGAAGGGCCATCCGGACCGGCTGGCGGTCACTCACGTCCTCACCAGTCGCGCGGGCCGACTCGACGCCGAGGATGTCCGCCGGTGGGTGACGGGGCTGCCCCAGTCCGACCGCGCCCATCACTACGTCTGCGGTCCCGAGGCGCTGATGGACACCGTCCAGGACGTCTTGCGGCGTCTCGGCGTGCCGGACGGGCGCATGCACCAGGAGCGCTTCACCGGCGGTTCGACCGCGCTCACCGCCGGGACGCCCCAGGACATGACGGTCGAGGAGAACGGGAACGTCGTCGGCACGACCGTGGTCGAGCCCGGCCAGACGCTCCTCGACGCCGGTCTCGCCGCGGGACTGCCCATGCCGTACTCCTGCACGGTCGGCAGCTGCGGCGAGTGCACGGCACGGGTGCGCGACGGGGAGGTCACGCAACCCGAGGACACGTGCCTGACGCCGGAGCAGAAGGCCGCTGGGTATGTGCTGACGTGCGTCGGCTGTCCGCTGTCGGCGGTGTCGCTCGACATCGCCGGCCCGGGGGGCGCCGAGGGACTCCGACGGGCCGAGCGGCACCGAGCGGACGACTGAAACGGCTCAACTTCGGTCCAGGTGCGGGAGAACCAGCGCCGGCGCACCTCTCAGCCGTCGGGGACGACGCCCTCACCGGTCGGCCAGTCCTCGCAGCAGGGCGCCGAGTACGCGGTCCCGTCGTGGCTCGACGTCCACCACTGCGTGCGCGAGCCGGGGATCGCTGCGGTAGAGGGCCCGGATGTGCGGACCGGGCGTCGCCATCTACCACAGGGGACCTGCCAGGCTGGTGGCCGTCGCGATGACGTCCACGGCCTGGGTCTCCTCGAGGCCGCGCGGGTGGCCGCGAAGATTTGGCCGACGGCCTCCGGTGTCGCGCTCGGCAGCGCGCGCAGCCGGGAACACGACTGCGCGGACCAGTCCCGCCACCCTTCGGCAGTGATCTTGAGGAAGATCTGTTCGCGCGTCTCGAAGTAGCGCAGCAGCGCCGACTTGTGCATGCCCACGGCGGCGGCGATGTCAGTCAGCGTGATCTCACGAATGCCCCGCTCGGCACCGAGCCTGCGGGCCGCTTCGAGGATCGCCGCTTCACGCTGGGCGGTCCGACGCGACAACCCGCCCTCGCGCCTCCTACTCGGCGCCAACGCCGTCGAGATGGCGACGGAGTACTCGCGTCGCCAACTGGCGCATGCCTCCACGTGGGAAGACGTCAGCCGCTCGGCGGACTTCGCCGAGCCCTACCCTGCCCGGATGCCGGCCGACGAGGCAGGGCACGCGCCACGCGGCTGCCGGGGATGGCTCGGACGCCTCCGCAGTGCGGCACGGGGGGAGACTCCTCCGTCGAGCCTCGCAACGCGGGGGGCCTCAGCCCAGGGTGTTCATCAACCCGGTGACATGGGCGTCCAACCGCTCCTCCACGACCCGCGCCGGCCGGTGTCACCGGCCGGACGGCCGTCGTGTCGTCGCGGGCACTCACCGCGCCACCTCATCATCCGCACGACAGCCCGCGCAAAGCCTTTCGCTCGCACGGCTCATTCCCCGGGTGGCGGGGCCTCGCTGCTCCCCGTGCGGCGGAGCCGGTCGGTGCGGCGGGTGAGCGTGTCGATGCGGTCGGCCAGCTCCGGGTGGTGGGCGCCGAGGTGCTCGCGGGCACCGGACAACGGCCCGATCAGGCCGGCGGCGTCGTCGTGGCCCAGTGCCTGGACCAGGGGATTGCGGGCCTGGTCCGGGAGGCCCGCGAGTGCGGTGATCTGACCGGCGAGCTGACGCAGATCCGCGGCGTTGCCACGCGCCCAGGTGGTGACGGCACGGTCGGCGGCGCGGCGGTCGCGGGTGGCCTGGACGCGCTGTTCGCCGGTGCTGCCGGGAGCACCGGGGCGCAGGCGCAGGTAGCGGCGTTCGGCGGCCTGCCGGCTGGCGACGCCGAGGGGGCGGGCCAGGTCGGCCCAGCTCGCACCCGCCTCCCGGGCTGTCTCGATCAGGCCCGTCTCCCAACCCGCGAGCTGGTCGCGCATCCGACGCAGGAGCAGCAGTGCGGCGAGCACCTGGTCGGAGCCGACCTCACCGCCGGGCTGCTTGCCGTGCGGTGGCGCCTGGGCGCTGTGAATCGCCTCCTCGATCGCCGCCAGCGCTGCCTCGGCGGCGAGAAAGGACACGGGCTGCGATACGGATTCCTGCGGGTCCACGGCCATGGTCACCTCCCGACGTCGGCGTCACCCGTTCGACGACGCCGCCGCTTGTCATCGTTCCGATGACATGCTACAAGAAATGCAAGAAGCAGCGCATGAGCGGATCCGCTCGTACTGGAGGTGTTTCACGATGCTGATGCGCACCGACCCCTTCCGTGAACTCGACCGGCTCACCCAGCAGTTGTTCCCCAGCACGTCCGGCACCTGGTCGCGGCCGTCCGCGATGCCCATGGACGCCTACCGCGAGGGGGACGTGTACGTGATCGCGCTCGACCTCCCCGGTGTCGACCGGGACGCGATCGACATCGACGTCGAGCGCAACATGCTCACCGTCCGGGCCGAACGCCGTCCCGCCGCCAGGGGTGACGACGTCCAGATGGAACTCTCCGAACGCCCGTTCGGCGTCTTCTCCCGCCAGGTGGTGCTCGCGGACAGCCTCGACACCGAGCACATCAGTGCCGAGTACGACGCGGGCGTACTCACCCTGCGCGTGCCGATCGCCGAGCGGGCCAAGCCGCGCAGGATCTCGATCGGCGCCGGCGCGGACCACAAGAAGATCTCCGGCTGAGGCGGAGATCCGAGGCAGAGAGCTCAGGCGAAGCCACGCTCTCGCCGTCGAGTGCGGCTCGCACGTCGGGAAACCGACACTCCCCTCCGCACCCCCTGTTGGCCAGTGCCCACGACCCACGGGTCGCTGGGTACTGGCCGGCCAGCACCGGCCGACCAGGGCCCACCACCCCACGACTCAGAAAGGCACCCTTCACCGATGCAGTCCCAGACGGCGCCGACGACCACGGCCACCGAGTCGGCCGTGTCGTTCGTCCAGATGCTGGAGCAGGTCCGCTACCACGGCGCCTATCCCACCCGGGAGCGGGCCGAGGAGGTCGTGACCGCCGTCCTGGCCGCCCTCGGCCGCCGCATCACCGGCGAGGAACGCGTCGAGCTGGCGGCCCGTCTCCCCCGCGAGGCGGCGCGGATCTTCGCCGCGCAGATCCCCGCCACCGACTCGATGACCGGCTGGGCCTTCGTCAGGGACCTCGCCACGCGCACCGGCGGCACCTTGGCCACCGCGCGCTGGGACGCCGGCTCGGTCCTGGGCGTCGTCGCCCGACTGGCCGGCCCGGCCCTGCTCGACCGCGTACTCGCCCAACTGCCCTCCGGCTACGCGATCCTCTTCGGGCGCGCCGAACTCACCCAGGTGGCCTGAGCCGCGCCGAGGCAGGTCCTCTCTCCCGACCAGGCCGCCCGGCAAGTCCCGGCGGCTCAGGACGCTCCCGGTATCCCTGCCGAGCGTGGCCGTCGCGGGTCTCAGGCGGAGGAGTCGAGCGGGTTGACGGCCACTCTGTCCGCCAGTCCCGACCGCACCGCGCCCGCCGCCGAGCTGTCGGCTTTGCGCTTCGCCTGGTCCTGGAAACACGCCAGGAACGACGCGGCGAGGTCCAGCCTCGGACAGCGGTCCAGCACCTCGTCGCGGAAGCGGGGCGGGTAGGCGTCCGCCTCCGTGCCGACGATCTCGGTCGCGGTGGCGCGGGCCAGCAGGTGGCCCTCGGGGTCCGTGGCGACGTCGACCCGCGGCCACATGTGGCGGACGATGACGTCCGACAGGCGTGCGCGGCGCTCGGCCGGCCAGCCGGCGCCGGCGGCGAAGACACGGGCGACGTGTCCGCCCGCCTCCTCGAAGGCGACGGTGTGGCTGTCGAAGACCGGCACCAGCCCGATGTCGTGGAACAGCGCGGCGACGTAGAGGAGTTCCGGGTCGAAGGGGACGCCGTCCGCCGTGCCTCGGGCCGCCGCCCAGAAGTAGGCCCGCAGGGAGTGGTTGAGCAGTGCCGGGGAGAGGTGGGCGGTCGCCACGTCCAGGGCGGCGGCCGCCGCGGCCGTGCCGGGCACCGGAAGGGCGTCGAGCGAGATGTCTTTCACCGGGAGCCCGCAGCCGCGCGGGTGTCGGACGCGACGCGGATGATCGTCCTGCCGTGCCGGCCGCGGCCGGGCGCGAAGGCGGCGGGGGCCTCGGCCAGCGGACGCACCTCCCCGACGGCCGGCCGGAGCCGCCCGTCCCTCACCCGCTGCACGAGTTCGGTGAGCTGGGCCCGGTCCGGTTCCACGACGAAGAACACCGCCCGGCCGTTCTCCGGCCGGGCGTCGGGCGGCTCGGCGATGGTGACGAGAGTGCCGCCGGAGCGTACGAGCGCGGCCGAGCGGTGCAGGATCTCGCCGCCGATGACGTCGAACACGACATCGGCCTCTCCCGCGTCCTCCAGCCGCTCGGACTCGAGGTCGAGGAAGACGTCGGCGCCGAGGGCGAGAGCGGTGTCCCGGTCGGCGGAGCGACCGGTGGCGATCACCCGCGCGCCCGTCTCGCGCGCGAGCTGGACCCCGACCGATCCCACGCTTCCCGCGGCGCCGTGGATCACGACGGTCTGCCCCGCGGTGAGCCGTCCGTGGTCGAACAGGCCCTGCCAGGCGGTCAGACCCGAGATGGGCAACGCGGCGGCCACGGTGTGGTCGACGTCCGCGGGAAGGGGCGCCAGGTTGCGGGCCTCGACGGCGGTGTACTCGGCCAACGATCCGTCGCGCGTCCAGTCGGCCATGCCGAACACCCGCTGGCCGACGGTGAGGCCGGTGGTGCCGTATCCGAGTTCCTCCACCACCCCCGACAGTTCGTGTCCGGGAACGCTGGGCGTCCGGTCGCGGCCGGCCCGGTCGGTCCAGGTACCGGGCCAGTCGAGCTCTCCGCGCGTGAAGCCGGCGGCGTGCACCCGCACGACGACGTCGTTCTCGGCGGCGTGCGGATGGGGCAGTTCCGTCAGGGCGAGCCCGTCGGCACCCGCCTCGCGGTCGTGGACGGTGATGGCTTGCATGAGGGTCCTCGCAGGAAGCGGTGGTCGTCGGACACACGATGCCCCCGCGCTCTCCCGCCGGCACACCGTGCGTCGTCATCTCGACCGTATGCCCCTGTCACTCCCCCCGTGTGGGCCACTTCGACGGCGGCCGGACGAGCCACTTGCGGGCGGTGACAGGGCGCTACGGACCGCTGTCCCGCTCCGCCCGTGCGGGGCGGCCGTCCATGCCCTGGTCCAGCTGTGCCGAGGCGGCCAGTTCGGCGGCGATGCCGTCCAGCAGGGTGTCCAGGACCACCGGGTAGGCGCTGTGCGGCATACGGGCCGCGAGGCGGTCGGCGGTCGCGGCGATGTTCGGGTGCGAGGCGGCGGGCAGCCGGGCGTAGGTGGACGCCCACATGTTCTCGTCGGCTCTGCGGGCTTCCTCCGGAAGGGCCAGCGCGCCGGCGTCGAGCGCGGCGAAGGCCAGAGTCAGGTCGATGAACGCGTGGTAGAAGCGGACGGCGGCCCGATCGGTCAGCCCGGCACCCCGCAGGAGACCGAGGACCGCCTCGTCCACGGCGATCTCGCGCGGACGTCCACTCACCCGGCTGGCGGTGAGCACGGCGGCCTGGGGGTGGGCCAGGTAGGAGGAGTGCAGGGCGAGGCCGAGGGAGCGCAGGTCCGCACGCCAGCCACGGCCGCCCGTCCATCCGTCCAGGGCCCGCCCCATCAGCTCGTTGCCGACGGCCCGTGCCAGATCGTCCATGCCCGTGAAGTAGCGGTACAGGGTACTCGGGTCCGCCCCCAGCGCCGCGCCCAGCCGACGGGCGGTCAGACCGGCGGTGCCGTGCTCGCGCAGGACCCGCAGCGCGGTCCGCACGATCAGGGTCTCCGAGAGCACCGCGCCCTGCCGGGTCGGCCTGCGTCTGCGTCGCGCCTCCTCGGGCACCACCTTCTTCGGCATCCGCCACCTCCGTCCGCGGCCGCGCCGGATCTGCCGCGGCCCCTTATGCCAACACGGTTGACCTTACAGCGGGGATCCCTGTTGCATCGGACCCCTCCGAGGCAACGGCCTCCCGTACGAAAGGTCCCCGTCATGCGCGTGCTCCTCGTCGGCGCGGGCGGTGTCGGCACCGCCGTCACCCGGATCGCGGCCCGCCGGAAGTTCCTGACCCACATGGTCGTGGCCGACTACGACCACGCCCGCGCCCAGGCGGCGGTCGACGCGCTGCAGGGGGCGGGTGACCGGTTCAGTGCCCTGCGCCTCGACGCTTCCGACGAGGACGCGGTTCGGCGGGTGCTCTCGGCGCACCGGTGCGACATCCTGCTGAACGCCACGGACCCGCGGTTCGTGATGCCGCTGTTCCGGGCGGCCCTCGCCGCCGGGACCCACTACATGGACATGGCCATGTCGCTGTCCGCTCCGCACACCTCCCGGCCGTACGAGGAGTGCGGGGTCAAGCTCGGCGACGCGCAGTTCGAACTGGCCGGGCGGTGGGCGGAGTCGGGTCGCACGGCTCTGGTGGGCATGGGGGTGGAGCCGGGGCTGTCGGACGTCTTCGCCCGGTACGCCGCGGACGAGCTCTTCGACGAGATCGACGAGATCGGTGTCCGTGACGGCGCCGACCTGCGGGTGGAGGGCTACGACTTCGCCCCTTCCTTCAGCATCTGGACCACCATCGAGGAGTGCCTGAACCCTCCGGTGGTCTACGAGAGGGATCGTGGCTGGTTCACCACCGCGCCCTTCAGCGAGCCGGAGGTGTTCGACTTCCCCGAGGGGATCGGGCCGGTGGAGTGCGTCAACGTGGAGCACGAGGAGGTGCTGTTGATTCCCCGCTGGGTGGACGCCCGGCGCGTCACGTTCAAGTACGGCCTCGGAGACGACTTCATCGCCCGGCTCCGGACCCTCCACGAGCTGGGTCTCGACTCGACCACCGCGGTCACCGTGCCGGGCGAGGACGGACCGGCCCGGGTCTCCCCGCGTGACGTGGTCGCCGCGTGCCTTCCGGACCCCGCGAGCCTGGGCGACAGGATGACCGGCAAGACCTGCGCCGGCACCTGGGTCACGGGCACCAGGGACGGCAGGCCGCGCGAGGTCTACCTGTACCACGTGGTCGACAACCAGTGGTCCATGCGCGAGTACGGGTCGCAGGCCGTGGTCTGGCAGACGGCGATCAACCCGGTCGTCGCCCTCGAACTGCTCGCCACCGGTGTCTGGTCCGGCGCCGGTGTGCTCGGTGCCGAGGCCCTGCCGCCCCGCCCGTTCCTCGACCTGCTCACCGAGTACGGCTCACCCTGGGGCCTGCGCGAACAGGTGTGACGGGGTCCGCGCCCGCTGCCTGAGGAGCCGTCACCCGGAGGGGCGGGGGTGGTTCTGATCGCGCCAGGCCCGGGGCGAGAGTCCGTATGCCCCTTTGAACACCTTGCTGAAGTGGGTCGGGTTCACGAAGCCCCAGCGTCGTCCTGTCGCCGCGATGGTCCGCCGTCGGCCGTTCGGGCCGGCCAACTCCCGTCTGCACTCCGCCAAGCGGTGCGTACGGATCCAGTCCCCCAGGCTGATGCCGGCCGCGGACAGCACAGCATAGAGATGACGCACGGAGATGCCGTGTGCGGCGGCGATCCGTGCCGCGGACAGATCGGGGTCGGCCAGGTGAGCCCGGATGTACCGGGTGATCCGCAGGCTGAGTGTGGCCTCCAACGGGCCTTTGGCAAGGCCGGTGTTGCCGTGCTGGGAGGTGAGTACGGCGCGGAGGAGTTCGACGCTGGGCTCCACGACGGCGTCCGCGTGCACACCGGCCCGGTGCAACTCGTCACTGGCGGCCAGTTCGGAGAAGTAGGTGAAGGCGAGACGCGCGAGGGGGTTGTCGGGTCCCAGGGTGGTCGAGCTGGTGTCTCGCAGCAGCCGGTCGGGGAGCGCGAGTGCCGCGCGGGGGAAGCGCAGGAAATGGTGGTCGACCCCCTCGTCGAAGAGGAGTGTGTAGGGAGCGATCGACTCGTAGACGGCGAACTCCCCAGGTCCCAGGACACATTCGCGCCCGTTCTGCGCCACCAGGCTGGTGCCGCTCACCTGCAGGCCGAGGAAGACGGCGGGTTCCTCGTCCTCCCGGGCCAGTCGCTCCGTACGACGGATCGTGACCGCGGTGGCCCGCGCCGAGCAGATCCTGAGGGGTCCGACGGTGCCGAGCCCGATGCGAACGGAGAGGTCCTCGGCGGCAGGACGGTGATCGATGTCGACCGCCACCACGGATTCCCACACGGCGTGCCGGACCACTTCCTCCCGGTCGCGCGGCGGTATCGACGCGGTGTCCAGAACCGGGCTCATGAGGCGGGCCTTCGTCCGCCTCGGCCGTACCGCCGGCCCGACCGCAGCTCGGCCCGATCCCCCACGAGCGCCCTCCCCGGTACGGACAGTCCTCGGTGTCAGCTTGGCAGGGTCCCCTCTCGCCGCGCAACGGCGTCGGCAGGCGAGCGCACCGCCCGCCGACGCCGGCCGAGGCCGGTCGACGGCGGGCGGTGCGCCACTGACAAACACCCCTGCACGGCAGGCAAAGTCCGGTGCCCACGATGACTTTAGGGTCCATGGGCGTGGCCGTCACTGGGACGACGTCACAGACCGGAGGGATTGCATCGTGCGACAAGCATCAATGACGCTCCGCATGCGGATGGGAGTGCTGGGGGCTCTGGCCCTTCTCTTCGCCGGCGGCCTGACGGCCAGCCCGATGATGACCGCGCCGGCCCACGCCGCCTACGGTCCGTGCAACACGACGGTGAAGCGCACCGACGGGTTGGGGGACACCGGCAACTACTACCGGGTCCCCGCCCGCACCGGGAACGGCCTGAGCTGCTACATGCAGTACCAGACGGGCAGTTCGAACGCCGTGACCGCCCTGCAGCGAGCCATCCTCTCATGCTACCCCGGCACCTATGCCGCCAATCGGATCAGCGCCACCGGCGGGGCGGACGGCAGCTACGGCACCGGCACGGTGGATGCCGTCCGGTGGCTCCAGGCCAACCGCCTCGGTGTGACCGCCGACGGCGTCTACGGGCCGGCGACCCGTGGAGAGATGCTGTGGCCGCTGTACTACAAGAGCGGTTCCTTCATCAGCTGCCTCAACCCCGGCTTCTAGCCGACCCGGAGCCTGCCGACGCCGGTCTCTGTGCCCGGGGCCGGCGTCGGTCCGCTGCCGCCGGCAGTTCCAGATGGTCACCCTGGAACCGGGTCCGCAGTGCGCGGTCGTGGGTGACCAGCACGACCGCTCCCGTGAACCCGGTCAGCGCCTCCTCCAGTTCCTCGACCAGTGCCGGTGACAGGTGGTTCGTCGGCTCGTCGAGCAGCAGGAGGTCGGCGGGCTCCGAGACCAGTCGGGCCAGGTCCACGCGGCGCCGCTGGCCGTACGACAACTCGCCCATGCGCAAGCGGAGTTCCGCCGGACGGAAGAGGCCGAGGGCGAGCAGGGCGTCGGCGTGCTCGGCGGCGGCGCCCACGCGGCCCAGCCCGAACGCGTCGGGGACCCTCAGGTCCGGCGGCCACGGCGTCTCGTCCTGACGCAGATGGCCCACCCGGCCCGGCACTCGTACCGAGCCCTCCTCCGGCCGCAGTTCACCGGCGAGCAGCTTCAGCAGCGTCGTCTTTCCGGCGCCGTTGGGACCGGTGACGAGAAGCCGGCCGCCGCGGCGGAGGGTCAGGGAGCCCAGATGCAGGCGGTCACCCAGACGTACGTCCTCCAGGTGCGCGGCGGGCAGTTCCGCGGGGGCGGAGACGGCACCTGCGGCCGCATCCTCCGGGGTGGCCATGCGCGCCGTGAAGACCAGCGGGTCGGGCGGCGGTGCCACCGGGTTCCCGGTCAGCCGCTCGACCCGCTCGCGGGCGTTGCGGATGCGGGACATCGCGCCGTGCGCCCGGCCGCGGGCCCGGAAGCCGCCGTGGCCGAAGTTGGCCAGTGACGCCTTGCGCGGAATGGCGTCGAGGCGGGCGGCGTGACCGGCGGCCAGCCGGTCGTTGCGAGCCAGCTCGGACCGCCATTCCTCGTACTCCTGGAGTCGGCGTCGGCGCTCCGCCGCCTTCGCCGTCCGGTAGCCGGTGTAGCCGTCGCCGTAGCGGGTGACCTTCCCGGCCTCCGCCTCCAGGATCGTTGTGGTCAGGCGTTCGAGGAAGACGCGGTCGTGGGTGACGGCGAGCACCGTGCCGCGGTGTTCGCGCAGTTGCGCCTCCAGCCATTCCACGGCCTGATCGTCCAGGTCGTTCGTCGGCTCGTCCAGCAGCAGGACTTCCGGTCGGCCGGCGAGGACACCGGCCAGGGCTAGACGGGAGCGCTCACCTCCGGACAGGGTGCCGAGCAGGCGCTCACGGCGGAGTACCGGCAGGCCGAGGTGGTGCAGCGCGATGTCCACCCGGTGGTCGGCGTCGTAGCCGCCCCGGGCCTCGTAGCGCGCGAGGAGCGCGGCGTACGCGGCGAGCGCCGCGGGGTCCTCGCCGTCGCCGAGCGCGTGCTCGGCCCGGTGCAGCTCCGCCTCCAGAACCCGCAAGTCCGCGAGGGCCAGGTCGACGGCGTCCTGGACGGTGGCGGTCGGGGGCAGCGGGATGGTCTGCGGCAGATAGCCGATCCCGCCGGTGGCGGACACGGTCACCTCGCCGCTGTCCGGGCGCTCCTGTCCTGCCACAAGCCTGAGCAGCGTGGACTTGCCGGCGCCGTTGTCACCGATGAGTCCGGCCTTCTCGCCCGGCTTCAGGGTGAAGGACACCTGGTCCAGGACGGTGCGGCCCGGGTAGCGCTTGGTGACCTGGCAAAGGGTGAGTTGTGAGGTGTGCAAGATCGGGTCCCTCCTGGCCGCGCGGATTTCGGCGCGGACCGGGTCCGGGGTGGACGGCGGCACGGCGAGGCACGGCGACGGCGGAGCGGTGCTCTACGCCGTCGGCGCCGGTGATCTCACAGGGAACCCATGTGCAGGACGGTACGCCGTCTTTCACGACTTGGCAAGACGATACGTCTCGACTCGTGTGTCACTCTGCCGAACCGGGGTCCCGCGACTCCGGCATCGCCTTGCACCGACGGCACCCCTAGGCTGCTGCCCCACACGGGTGTCAGCCGGAGGGGGACGTTGTGCCACGGTCCGACGCAGCTGTCAGGACTCGTACGCGCCTGCTGTTGATGTACAACCTCACGCCGCAGGTGCAGGTTCCCGACGACATGCTCCGCCCGCTGTCCGAGGCACTCGGACTCGGCCGGTTCACCGCCCACGTCGAGGCAGCCGAACTGCTGCTGCCCCGGCTGGTGCTGCACGAGCGCGTCGTCGACATCACGCTGCCGCCGAACGCGGTCCGGGTCGACGGTGCGTCCGTCACCCTGGCCGTCACACCTCGCCGGGACCCGCTGCTCTTCGTGGACGTCGAGATCGCGGACGACGCCGACGGCGCGGACGCCATCGCCGAAACGCTCTACGCCACCTGGCAGAACCGCTCCGCCACCCGCGTCGACGGCGTGCCGCTGACCGAGTGGCTCGACGCGCGCCTGCGGGTGTACGGCGTCCCGGACGGGCCCACCGGCCGGCCGCCGCTCGAGTTCGGGCGGAACGTCCACCAGAGCGTGTTCCCCGGAGCGGCCCTCGCCCGGCGGCTGTTGGCCGAACACGTGCCCGGCGACGCGGTCGGCCAGGACGTGGTGACCATCGTGCTGCGCGGCACGCTGGACAGCCACACCGGCGCCACACTGGGCATCCGGCGGCCCGAGACGCTGAACAACGCGGGGCAGACCATGGTCGCGCACGGCAGGGGCGTGTCAGTGATCGTCGGCTACGCCCCGCCGGTGGAGAACGCGTTCGGGCTGGCCGCCGCCGGCATCCTCACCGCGGTCGCGGCCGTGCACCGCATCCGGCGGCAGGCGTTCGAGGCGCTGGAACTCGACCGGGCCGCGGCAGTCGAGACGACGGACGACGCCCGTGCCCTGGTCGGGCAGCTCTCGCGCCGGCTCAACGACCTCCAACTCGACCTGAGCTTCAGCGTCGAGGCCTACGCCGACACGATCCTCATACCGGAGCTGCTGGTAGAGAGCTTCCACTCGTCACTGCGCGACGTCTCGTCGCTGGCGGACGCGCTGGCCAACACCTCCCGCATCGTCGAGCGCGTGAACGCCGTGCTGGCGACGCGCCGCGTGGACCTCGAGACGGCGTCCCAGCAGTACGCCGAGGACCGGGACCGGGTGCTGGCCGCGGTGATCGCCGTGGGCTCGCTCATCGCGCTCCCGCCCGCGCTGCTGCTGGCGTACTTCGGCGTCAACAGCAGCGACGTCGACTCCCGCCGGTCGATCCTGGACATCCAGCACTACGGCGTCGCGTACGCGATCGCGTGGTTGCCGTTCCTGCTGCTGATCGCGGTCGGCCTGGTCGCACGCCGCCGTATATCGCTGCGCCTGTCCGCCCCGGACGCCGCCGCTCCCGCCCGACGCACCCGGCGCCCGCGGCTCCGCCGGTCCCGGCGGCACGGTCGGTGACGCCTTCCGGTGAAGCGGTTCGGTGAAGCTGGTTCGGTGACCCCGTCCGGTGAACCGGCGGAGATCAACTGATCGGCGCAGCAGTGAATCGATTCGCCGGGTGAACGGGGCCTTCGTTGATCAAAACGGCTGCCCTGAGCTGCGAGCCTGGGCCTCGCAATGGCAACGGATCGACGGACACCGGCAGTTCGGCCGACGATCCCCACTGAACGGAGCTCACCTTGTCACCTCGTCGTATCGTGACCGGCGCCCTCGCCTCCCTCGCGCTGGTGCTCGCCTCCGCCGGCGCCGTCACCCTGAGCGCCGGTCCGGCCGCGGCCAACCCCTGCGGCTTCTACGAGACCGCCTCCGACGCCTACTACAACCACTGCACCTCGGACGGCTCGCACATCGTCATCGAGATCGACGACTGGGGGCCCAACAGCGAACGGTGCGTGGTGCCCGGCGTGACCTGGATCGGCTCCAGCTCCGACATCGACGGCGCCTGGTACACCGGCCGCACCTGCTGAGCCGCCCTGCCGTTCCGGGCCACTAGGGTGTACGGGATGACGTTGGAACTCGTACAGGTGAACTTCAAGGCCCGGAACGACTCGACGCTCGGCCGGTTCTGGGCTCAGGCGCTCGGCTGGAGCATGTCGAGTGAAGGGCCGGGCGTCACCAACCTGGAGCCCGTGGGTTTCGACTGGCCGGACCCGTCCGCCGTCTGCGTCGATCTGGTCCGCGTCCCGGACCCGGAGACGGTGAGGTACCGGGTGCGCATCGAGTTGGCCACCACCTCCGACGCCCACCAGGCGGAGTTGGTCGGCCGCCTGGAGGAACTCGGGGCGACGCACATCGACGTGGTCGGGGACGACACACCGTGGCAGGTGATGGCCGACCCGGAGGGCAACGTGTTCGGCGTCCTGGAGCCCCGCGATCTCTACCGGGACACGGGGCCGATCGCGGCGGTGGTCGTCGACTGCGCCGACCCGCGGGAGATGGCCCGGTTCTGGGGCGGGGCGATCGACTGGACCGTCCACCGGCTGACCGACGACCGTGCACTCCTGCGCTCCGCCAAGGGTGTCGGGCCCTACCTCGAGTTCCGCCGCACCTCGGACGACGACGTCGTGTGGAACCGCATCCATCTCGACGTGATGTCGGACCCGGTCGAGGACCAGGCGAGGGAGGTCGCCCGGCTCGAAGGTCTCGGCGCGACACGGGCGGACGTGGGCCAGGGCGACGTCTCCTGGGTCGTCATGGCCGACCCCGCGGGCAACGAGTTCTGCGTCCTCGGCCGGGGCTGACGCGCCGCGCGAGCACCCGGCTCACGGCTGCCCGGGAGGGGAGGGCCGGCCGCGCTGCCGGGCCCTCCCCCGTCCCGGCGTCAGTGGCGGCGGCCGAAGACCCGCCGGTCCGTGCCGAGATCCAGGAACACGGTCTCCCCGGTCGCGTCGTCCAGGCCGTCGTTGTCGGTGACGGCGTACACGTGGCCGTCACCGCCCACCGTCAGCCCTTCGAGCTTCTCCTGCGTCCAGCCGTTCGTGGCCCGCAGGTCGGGCAGCACGTCGTGCGCGAGCCGCTTCGGCAGGACCCGCAGGGCTCCCGAGGGCGCCGCCGACGTCGGCAGGTCGACGGTGTAGATCCGCTTGACCTCGGCGGCCGGGCCGTTGAGCTTGTCGCGCTCGATGACCGCGAGCCGGTCCTGGACCACGGTGATCTCGGAGAGCCCCAGCCAGTCGCCGGGCGTGCCGGTGGATTCCAGCCGGTATCCGTACCAGCTCCAGGTGCCGGCGGTCACGTCGTAGCGTCCCAGCCGTACGACGCCCGCCGGGTCGCCCGCGACCTCGCGCTGGAGGGCGGCCCAGAGGATCTCGTGGCCGCGCCGGTCCGTCGTGGCGGTGACCCCCTCGAAGCCCTGCTTGCCCAGGCCCGCGGCGACGTTCGCCGGCAGCGGGACGACCTGCCGGGTCACGCCCCGCGCGTCGAGCCGGACGAGCTTGTTCTCCGCGCCCGTCCCGCCCTCGACGGCGAGCCAGAAACCGCCCTGCGGCCGGGCGTGGATGCCCTCGGCGTCATAGCCGACGGGCCGGCCCGCGGCGTCCTTGACGGTCAGCTGCCGGGTGACGACCGCGGGGCGGTGGGCCGTGTCGACGGTGAGGACGCGGGTGGTGGAGTACGCGGCGTCGGTGACCGTGTAGAGCTGGTGCGGCTTTCCGGGCGCCGCGGACAGCGCGCCGAGCGCTCCCCAGCCGATGGGGGCACCGTCGGAGTCGTCGGCCGAGACGATGCCGGGGAACGAGGGGGTGCGGTCGCTGCCCCGGCCCAGGCGGAACAGGCTCACGGACGCGCGTACGCCCGCCTCGGCGTCGTCCTCCTCGCTGGAGACCGCGAGCAGTCCGCGCGCCGGGATGGGCAGCAGGCCCTCGGGGCCGTTGGTGGCGGGCAGTATCTGGCGGAAGACCGGCCGGGTGGGACGGCTGACGTCGTAGACCGCCACGAAGTTGTCGCGCTCCGAGCCGACGAAGGCGTAGGGCACGCCGTCGTACTCGGCGATCGCGATGCCCTCCGGCTCGGAGCCCTTCTTCCCGGCCCGGTCCTCGTTGTGCAGGCCGTGTCGGACGGCGAGCCGTTCGAAGCTGTTGCCCGCGTCCCAGGCGGGCCTGCCGGTGCGGCTGTCGAACACGGACCAGCCGCGGGTGCCGCCGCGCCAGTCGCCCTCGTTGGCGGTGGCGAGGTAGCGGTCGTCGATCCAGCCGACGGCGTCGGGTTCGCGCGGGACGTCCTCGATGGCGCCGCTCTGGTCGATCGTGCCGTCGTCGACGGTGTCGATGCCGCGCACCGAGGCCGTGCCGGCGCTGAACGCCTTGGTGATCCGGCCGGTCGGCAGGTCGACGAGGACGACGCCGTTGTTCTCCTGGAGCGTCACGGCGAGTTGGTTGCGGCCGTTGACGGAGACGTACTCCGGCTCCGGGTCCGTCGGTTCGGTGATGCCGGCCTCGGCCAGCACCGGCAGCGCCCGGCCGTCGGCCCGGGTCAGCGGGACCGCCCGGGTCCGCCAGTGCGCGGGCGTGGCGCCCCGGCCCAGGTCGAGGATCTGCACGAAGCCGGCCGGTGCCTGCGGCAGGTCGCCCTTGTCGCGGCCGGGCGGGGTCGCGTCCTCGTCCCGTTCGTTCTCGATCGCGACGGCGGCGTACCGCTTGTCCTTGCTGAGGGCGATGGAGTCGGGCTGCCCGCCGAGGTCGAAGCTCGCCACCCGCTCGCGCTCGCGCAGCGAGACGACGTCGAGCCGTCCGGAGGGCCGGGCGTGGCTCGCGCTGGTGTTGACGACCACCAGGACGTACTCGCCGACGACGGTCACCGAGGTCGGCTCGTCCTCGGCGTCGCCGAGCCGGGCCAGTGACAGGGTGCCGAGGCCGCGCGGCCGGCCGGGGTCGGTGATGTCCAGGAAGCCGATCCGCCGGGCCACCGCGTCGGTGTGGACGAGGGTGCGGCCGTCCTCGCTGACCGAGGAGATCTCCGCGACGGTGCCGGCCGCCGGGTCGTCACCGGCCGGACGGTTCTGGAAGACCGGGTAGGTGGCGGTGCGCTCGAACAGGCCCGGCCGCCGGTGCTGTTGCTGCTGCCCGGGGTGCGTCCGCTCCGCCTGCACGGCTCCCGTGGTCGCCAGGGTGCCGGCGGCCACGACCAGTGCGGTCAGCGCGGCGCGGGTTCTCTTGCTCTTGGGGGACATCTTTCCTCCGGTCCGGTCCACTCCGTCGCCGCACGCTCTCAGCCGAGGACGAGTGCTCCGCGGACGGCGGGTGAACGGCGGGCGAAGTCCAGGAGGACGCGGTCCGGGGTGCCCTCTCGGCCGGTTCGCTCGGGACGCCGCTCGTGGCGGTGCTCGGTGGAAGGATGGGCGCGTGCGCCGAATACTGCTGCTCGCCCCGCTGTTGCTGTTCACCGCCGGCTGCGGACCGGCCCGGTCCTCCGAGAGCGAGGCGACCGATGTCGCACGGGACGCCGCGAGGAAGGCGGCCGAGCAGTTGGACGGTCGCCGCCCCCGTACGGCGGAGGAGGTCGGGTGGGCCGCCTCGCAGATCGAGGGCGTGGAGGTGATGCGGGTGACGGGGACCTCCACACAGGCCGGTGACGGCATCGACCTGGTCGTCCGCACGTCCGGCTCCGCGTACAACAGGTGGGTCGACCTGGAGGAGATCACCGTCCGGCGCTGTTTCACGGTACGTGTGTCCCCCGAGACACGGTGGCGCGAGGACCCGCATGCCGTGGACTGCCCGGAGGACCCCGCCCTGGCCTTCGCCCCGCCACCGGAGCCGCCCCGGCTGCCGGGCGAGGAGCTGCGGGCGGCGCTCCCCCGGGTCCCGCGGGACGGCAGGGTGGACGAGGCCGGGGTACGCCGGGCGCTTGCCGCACTCGACCTCGATCCGGGGATCCGTACCGAGGTGAAGTCGGACCGCGGCCGGGTCGGTGTCGTCCTCATGGTGGAGGCCGCGGAGGGCAACCATGTCGACCCCCGGGACTGTCTGCTCGCCCGCGTCGTCCCCGGCGCCACCGAGGTGTGGGTGCCGCCCCGTATCCAGCGGATGCCCGGAGAGGGCGGCTGCACCGTCGCCAGCGCCATGGACCCGGCACCGCCATCGCACTGAGCGGCAACCGTGGCACGGTCGTCCGGGTCCGGTGGCGTGCGGCATGACACCGGATCCGGACGCATGACACCGCACCGCACGCCACGCACAATGAGTCCCGCCAGCGGCAGAGCGGCCGTCGGCGGAAGGGAGAAGCGTGGGCGTGTTTCCGTCGAAGGACGTCGCCTCCCGGATGCGGGACGCCGCGCGTGCCCTGCTCGCCGTCCTGGAGCCGGAGCAGGTGCGTCTGTTGCGCGCGGTGCCCGGACCGCTGGACGCGCCCGAGCTGCGCGAGTGGACCTATCTGCCGGGGCCGCGTCCCGGCCTCTGCACCGAGGGGCTCGACGACCGGCAGCGCGAGGTGGTCGACGTGCTCCTCGCCACGGCGCACAGCACGGCGGGGGCGGAGCTGGTGCGCGGTGCGATCGAGGTGGAGCGGCACCGGCGCGGCCTGCTGGGGTCCCGGGGCGCGGACCGATACTGGGTGCGACTGCTCGGCGACCCCGACGGTGACGAACCCTGGGGCTGGCGGATGAACGGCCACCATCTCGCCGTACACGTCCTGGTCACGTCGGCCGGGATCCGGGTGACCCCGCACTTCGTCGGCTCGGAACCGGCTCGCGTCGGAAGCGGCCCGCGGGCGGGCCACCGTCTCCTCGGCCCGGAGGAGGACCTGGCCAGGCGGCTGATCACGAGCCTGCACGGCACCGCGCGGGCGTCGGCGGTCTTCGCCGCCACGCCGCCGGACGACATCCTGACCCGGGCCGATCCGTTCGCCGATCCGGGTCTCCTCCCGGAGGGTCTGACGTACGACCGCATGGCACCGGGGGACCGGCAACTGCTGGAGCGTCTGGTGCGCCGCTATCTCGACCGCGCGCCCGCGGCGTACGCGCGGGAGTGCTGGTCCGAGACCGTGGCCCGCGGGTTGAGCAGCCTCTCCTTCGCCTGGGCCGGCGGCCTCGCACCCGGTGAGCGGCACTACTACTGCGTGCGCGCTCCGGATTTCCTGATCGAGTACGACAACACCCAGGACGACGGCAACCACGCCCACTCGGTCTGGCGGCACATCCGCCACGACTGGGGAACGGACCTGCTCCGCGGCCACTACACGGACCAGCACGCCTAGGGCCTGTCCGGCGGATCAGGTCGCAGGATACCCACGGCGCCTCATTGTCGCTGGTGAGCGGGGTCTGGTGCGTGCAGCTGCAAGGCGGAGGAGGGAGTCGACCCGGAGCGGTGGGGGCCCCTCCCGCTCGAGCGAAGCCGAGAGTGGGGGAGAGTGACGACAACGCCGCAGATGTGCGTGCCAGACCCCGCGTCTGCGGCATGATCCGCCGGACAGGCCCTATCGCCACGCCGCTACCGCTGCTTCATGCGTGGGGCCTCCACGCGCTCCAGCAGGCGGACCGTCACGGTGTCCCCCTGCTCCTTGCCGATCGCCTTGCGGACCTCCGCCTTCACGGCCAGCTTGTGCGTGCCGTCGCCCAGGGCCATGAAGGAACCCCGGAACGGATGACCGTCGATCGTGCCCCGGACCTTCACCAGGCCGCGGGTACCGAAGTACTCGACCGACTCGGGCCACACGACGTAGGTCCAGCCGCCCGCGTTCGGGCTCTTCAGCAAGGTCGCGGTGAACTGCTCGTCCATCTCGGATACCGCCTGTTCGCCAGTTCTTCCTCTGTCACCAGGTAGGACGGGAGCAGGCGGGAAAACTCATCGCTCCGGCGGCGCCCTTCCCGTCGCCGCCTCCGTTCCTTTTTATGCGTCAGCATTGACAAAGTTTCACTTCACCTCATCAATATGTAGCCACGGTGCCCCACTGGCAAGAGGTGCGGCGCAGATACCTTCGGAGGGGAACCATGGGTGCCCACACCGCAGTTGCGCGACCGCCGGGACCCGCCCGCCCGGATCCCGGCGGGGCACCCGGTTCCGGCGGGCCGCGCAAGCGCCGCGACGACCGGAGGGTCGCCTGGCTGTTCCTGGCACCGGCGCTGGTGGGCTTCGCGCTCTTCTACGCCTATCCGACGGTGCGCGGCGTCTACTACTCGCTCACCGACTACAACCTCCTCGCCGCCCCGAACTTCACCGGCGCCGAGAACTACCGCGACCTGGTGAGCGACGAGCAGTTCTGGAACGCGCTCAAGGTCACCGGCTACTACGTCGTGGTCAACATAGGCGCGCAGACCTTGCTGGGGCTGCTGCTGGCCACGCTGATGCACCGGCTGACCCGCTCGGTGGCCCTGCGCGCGATGCTGCTGCTGCCCTGGCTCGTCCCGAACGTGACCGTCGGCCTCCTGTGGCTGTGGCTGCTGGACACCAACCTCGGCTTCGTCAACCACGTCCTCAACGCCCTCGGCATGGGCACCACCGGCTTCTTCTCCTCGCCCGACTGGGCGATGCCGTCCATCGCCGCCGTCAACACCTGGGCGTACACCGGCTACACGGCGCTGCTGCTCTACGCCGGGATGCTGCAGATCCCCCAGCACCTGTACGAGAGCGCGTCCCTGGACGGGGCGGGCGAGTTCCGGATGTTCACCAGGATCACGCTGCCGCTGCTGCGGCCGGTGCTCGCTCTGGTGCTGGTGGTGTCGATGATCGGCTCGTTCCAGATCTTCGACACGATCGCGGTGACGACCCGCGGCGGGCCGGTGGGCGCGACCCGGGTCATCTACTACTACATCTACGAGCAGGCCTTCACCTACTTCCACATGGGCTACGCCTCCGCCGTGGCCGTGATGCTCGCCCTGATCCTCGGCGTGCTGACGGCGGTGCAGATGCGCCTGTTGCGCGCTTCCCGTTCGGACCTGGCCTGAGGAGGCGCACGTGACACGGACACAGACACAGATCCGGTCCTTGACCGGGGCGCGGGACGTCCGACGTACCCGGGCCCGCAGGGCCGTGACGCCGGGACGCGTCGCCGCCTGGGTGGTCCTCGTGGTCGCGCTGGTGGCGACCGTCTTCCCGTTCTACTGGATGGTCCGCACCGCCCTGACACCGGCGGCCGACCTCTACTCCGACTCCACCGGGCTCGTTCCCCAGCACCCGACGACCATCAACTTCCTGCGGGTTCTCGGCCTGACCAGCCAGGAGGAGGCCATGGCCGCGGGCGGATCCGGCGCGCAGGTGGACTTCCTGCGCTACCTGCTCAACTCCGTGGTCTACAGCGGTCTGATCGCCGTACTGCAGACCCTGTGCTGCGCCATGGCCGGCTACGCCTTCGCGAGGCTGCGCTTCCCCGGCCGCGACGCGGTGTTCGGCGTGCTGATCGCCGCGCTCATGGTGCCGCCGATCTTCACCGTCATGCCGAACTTCGTCCTGGTGAAGAACCTCGACTGGCTCAACACCTTCGCCGGCATGGTCGCGCCGAGTGTGCTGATGACACCGTTCGCCATCTTCTTCCTGCGCCAGTTCTTCCTGTCGATCCCCCGCGAGGTGGAGGAGGCCGCGGTCCTCGACGGGGTGGGCGCCTGGGGCCTGTTCTGGCGGGTGGTGCTGCCCATGAGCCGTGGCCCGCTGCTCACCGTCGGGCTCACCACCACCGTGTGGGCCTGGAAGGACTACCTGTGGCCGCTGCTGACCGGCCGGGACGAGGAGACCCGGGTCCTCACCGTCGCGCTGGGCATCTTCCAGCAGCAGTCGCCCAACACGTCGCCCGACTGGACGGGGCTGATGGCCGGCTCGACGCTGTCCGTGCTTCCCGTCCTCGTCCTGCTGATCCTGCTCGGCCGGCGTCTGGTCGAGTCACTCAACTTCACCGGCGTCAAGTGAGCCCCGCACGCGGTACGAGCCAGAGAGGCCCCTCCTCATGACATCCCTGCGCCAGCGCGTCGGCGCGGCCCTGCTGTGCCTGGCCGCCTCGACCACCCTCGTCTCCTGCGGCGGCGACGACGCGGCCGACGGCTCCGTCACCCTCGACTACTGGTTGTGGGACGACCGGCAGTTGCCCGCCTACCAGGACTGCGCGGCGGCCTTCCACCGCGCCAACCCCGGCATCACCGTCGAGTTCACCCAGACGGCCTGGACCCAGTACTGGCAGAACCTCACCACCGAACTGGTCTCCGGCGACGCCCCGGACGTGTGGACGAACCAGTCCACCTACTCCGCGACCTACGTCTCCGGCGGCCAGGTCCTGGACCTGGCGCCCTATGTGGAGCGGGACCATGTGGACCTCTCCGGCTACCAGGCCGGACTCACCGAACCGTGGGTCAAGGACGGCAAGCGCTACGGCCTGCCGAAGGACTGGGACACGGTGGCGCTGGTCTACAACACGGCGATGCTCGGTGAACAGGGCATGGACGCCGACCGGTTGGCGAAGCTGACCTGGAACCCCTCCGACGGCGGCACCCTGGAGGAGGTCATCGCCAGGGCCACGCTGGACGACGAGGGCCGCAACGGCCTGGATCCCGGCTTCGACAAGGACCACGTCGAGGTCTACGGCTTCCTGCCGGAGTGGGCCGACGGTTCCCAGGGACAGAACGGCTGGGGCGAGTTCGCCGCCGCCAACGGCTTCCACTACCTGCACAAGAACCCGTGGGGCACGCACTACCGCTACGACGACCCGAAGCTGGTCGAGACCATCTCCTGGTTCAAGCACCTGATCGACAAGGGGTACTCGCCCCGCCTGGACCAGCAGTCGAAGATGGCCAACTCCGAGCTGCTCGCCGCCGGCAAGGGGGCCATGACGGTCGCGGGTTCCTACGCCATCTCCAGCTACACCGGCCCGAAGCTGCAGCGGCAGTTCGCCTTCGCACCGATGCCGGTCGGACCCGCCGGTCGCAAGAGCGCCGTCAACGGTCTCTCGGACGCCGTCTGGGCGGGCAGCAAGCACAAGGAGGAGGCGTGGAAGTGGGTGAAGTTCCTGGCCTCGGCCGACTGCCAGAACCTGGTCGCGAAGCGGGCCGTGGTCTTCCCCGCGCTCAAGTCCGCCACCGAGAAGGCGCTCGCCGCACACCGGACGAAGGGCGAGGACGTCCACGTCTTCACCGACGCCGTCGCGGCGAAGGACGGCACGTTCCTGCTGCCCATCACCGAGCACGGCACCGAGATCGATCCCATCGTCCAGGACGCCATCCAGTCGGCGATCCTCGGCCAGGCGTCACCGGAAGACGCCCTGAAGGCGGCGAACGACAAGGTCAACGCCCTCTTCCGATAGCCGTCCGGACCGCCCCGCCCCGGGCGTTCACCCTGTCGCACCGTCACTCGTCGCAACGCAAGGAGACACATGGCCCAGCTCGTTGACCTCGGCGACCACCGCTTCGCCGTCGAGGTCGAAGGCGAAGCCCCACCGGAGCCCGTCGACGGCGGTCTGCTGCTGCCACCCGGCAGGGTGGCCCTGCTGCACGGTCTCGGCGACGCGCTCTTCTACCGTCACGGCCACAACTCCTGGAGCCCGTGCGGCTGGCGCCAGCTCTCCGCCGAACCCCTGCGCATCGAGAACCCCGAGCGCCGGCTGACGGCGGACGACCCCGTGTGGGACGACCCGGCGCGCCACCACTCCTCCGCCGTCGCCGCCCTGCAGGGCGCGGACGGCCGGGTTCTGCTGCTCGGCGCCCTGGGACTCGACGTACCCCGGCTGTCGGCGGACCGGGACACGCTCTGCGGGTGGTACGAACGCGCGGGAGCCCCCTGGTTCCTCGCCCACGGCGACGAGGAGCAGGTCTTCGCGGACTACGCCCGGCACCTCGGCGCACGCATGGGACGCGGCAACGGGCGGGCCGGCAACGTGTGGTGCAGTTGGTACGCGTACTACGAGGACATCACCGAGGCGCGGCTCGCCGAGGACATCGCCGCCCTGCGCGGTCTGCCCTTCGACGTCGTCCAGGTCGACGACGGCTGGGAGCGGGCGGTGGGCGACTGGGAGGCCAACGCCAAGTTCCCCGCCGGGATGCGGGCACTGGCCGGGCGGATCTCCGAGGCGGGACTGCGGCCCGGACTGTGGCTCGCGCCGTTCATCGTCCACCCGGACTCGCGCACCGCACGGGAGCGGCCGGAGCTGCTGCTGCGCGGCGACGACGGCGCTCCGGTGGTCGCCGGGCACAACTGGGGCACCGGATACTGGGCGCTCGACCTCACCCTGCCCGCAGCACAGGAGCACCTGCGGGAGATGGTCCACCGGGTCGTCGGGGAGTGGGGGTTCACCTATCTCAAGCTCGACTTCCTGCAGGCCGGGGCGGTGCCCGGCGTTCGCTTCGCGGACGTCGGCCGTGAGGAGGCGTACCGGACCGGCCTGCGGATCATCCGTGAGGCGGCGGGGCCCGAGGCGTATCTGCTCGCCAGCGGGGCGCCGTTGCTGCCGTCGCTGGGCCTGGCCGACGGTGCGCGCAGCGGCCCGGACGTCGCCCCGATGTGGGAGCACTACGCCACCCGGGACCCGTCCGACGCGCTGGCCCGCAACGCCGTCGTCAACACGGTGCACCGGCTGTGGCAGAAGCCGCTCCTCGAGGTGGACCCGGACGTGGTGTACTTCCGCAGCCGCCTCAACCTGCTCAGCGAGCGGCAACAGCGGTGGCTGCGCGACCTCGCCGACGTCTGCGAATTCCGTGCGGTCTCGGATCCGCCGGGGTGGCTGCGCCCGGAGGAACTGCGGACGATGACGGCGTATCTTCAGGCGCGGCCGGAGGTGCGCAGACTCGGCCGCTACCGCTTCGCCCTCGACGGGCGGGAGGTCGATCTCACCCCGGCCGTCGCTCCGGAGGCGGAGCAGCGTTATCCGATCGCCTGACCTCCGGCACGAGCGCGTCCGCCGATCCGAGTTAGTAAACTCCTCAGCATTATCCAGCGGCGCGCACGGCAACCCTCGCAGGGAGTGACCAAGCATGGCGACGACCGGAACAGATCTGTCCCGGATGCGCGAGATGAACCAGCTGTCCATCGTGTGGGCGCTGCGCGGCAACCCCCCGTCGACGGTCACCGAACTCGCGGGCCGGGCCGGTCTGTCGCGTCCCGCCGTGGACGTACTGGTGCAGGCACTGGTCGCCGAGGGCTGGGCGGAGGTGCAGGAGCCGGGGGCCGGCAGCGTGGTGGGGCGCCCCGCCCGCCGGTACCGGTTCCGGGCCGACGCCGGCCATGTGCTCGGCATCGACGTCGGTGTGCACAAGGTGCTGGCGGTACTCAGCGACCTGGAGGGCAACCTCGTGCGGACGCTGCGCCGGCCGGTCGACCCCGAGGCGCCGCCCGCGGAACGGCTGGCGGAGGTCGACGGGGTGATCGACGACGTCCTCCGCGCCACCGGGATGACGCCGGACGACGTCTGGGCGGTGACGGTCGGGGTGACCGGCCCGGTCGACGCGGCGGGCCGGACCAGCCTGTCCACGCCGCTGCCCGGCTGGACCGAGGCGGATCCGGTCGCCCACCTCGCGGCCCGCTTCTCCTGCCCGGTCCGGGTGGAGAACGACTGCAAGCTCTCCGCCGTGGCCGAGCGGTGGAAGGGGGTGGCGCAGGACGCCGACGACATCGTCTTCCTGCTCGCCGGACTGCGCACCGGCGCCGGTCTCATCCTGGACGGCACCCTGCGCCGCGGCCACGGCGGCGCCGCGGGCGAGATCGGCGCCCTGAAAGCGGTGCGCTGGCTCACCGCCCCGGACCACCTGCAGACCTGCCCCGGGATCCCGGACACGGCCGCACCCGGCGAGGCCGCCGCCTGGGTCTTCCAGGCGGCCCGGGACGGCGACCGGGAGGCGAAGGGTGCGGTGCGCCGCTACACCCGCGACCTCGCGGTCGGGGTCGCCGCGCTGGTGCTGACCCTGGACCCCCAGGTCGTCGTCTACGGCGGCGGCTTCTCGCGCTCCGCCGACGTGGTCCTCGAACCGCTGCGCCGCGAACTGACCAAGCACTGCCTGCGCCTGCCGGAACTGCGCGCCTCCACGCTCGGCGACGAGAGCGTGGCCCTGGGCGCGGTGCGCCTCGCGCTGGACGAGGTCGACGACCGGCTGCTGGGCGACCGGCTCTCCGCGCCGAGCGCACCACGCCGGTAGGCACCCGGCACGCCCCGCACCCACAAACCCACCTCTCCCCCGTCGGGAACGAAGGGACAGCACGTGAGCCACCGTGACCAGACATCGATGTCGGAACTGCGCGTCGGCGTGATCGGCGTCGGCCAGCGAGCGCCCGTGGCCGCGCTGGCGAACCGCCCCGGCGTCGCCCGGGTCGTCTCCTGCGCCGATCCGGATCCGCGGGGGCGGGACGACGCCAGGGCCCTGTTCGGTCCGGACGTGGTGCTGCACGAGCACTACGAGAAGATGGCCGACGACGACCTGGACGCCGTGTTCGTGCTCACCCCGGATCATGTGCACACGCGGCCCGCGCTGTTCTTCCTGGCCGCCGGGATCCCGGTGTTCGTGGAGAAGCCGCTGGCCATCACCGTGGAGGACTGCGACGCGCTGCTCCAGGCCGCGTACGACTCGCGCAGCCGCTTGTACGTGGGTCACAACCTGCGCCATCTCCCGGTGCTGCGGCGGATGCGCGAGCTGATCGACGACGGGGCGATAGGGCGGGTGCGCGCCGTGTGGTGCCGTCACTTCGTGAGCCACGGCGGGGACTACTACTTCAAGGACTGGCACGCCGAACGCGCCAACACCACCGGTCTGCTCCTGCAGAAGGGCGCCCACGACCTCGACGTGATCCACTGGCTGGCCGGCGGCTACTCCAGGAACGTCGTCGCACAGGGCGCCCTGTCGGTGTACGGCGACAACCCGCGGCGCGGGGCCGACGACCCGGCACCGGCGGGCGGGCGCATGCCCGACTGGTTCGACCCGGAGATCTGGCCGCCGGCCGCACTGCGGGAACTGAATCCCGTCGTCGACGTCGAGGACATCAGCATGATGCTGACGCGCCTGGACAACGGGGTGCTCGCCAGCTACCAGCAGTGCCACTTCACGCCGGACTACTGGCGCAACTACACCGTCATCGGGGACGAGGGCCGGCTGGAGAACTTCGGGGACGGCATGGAGGGCGACCCCGCGACGATCCAGGTGTGGAACCGGCACCGCTCCGGCTACCGGCGCGACGCCGACCTCACCGTCCCCGTCCCCACACCGTCCCAGGACGACCACGGCGGCGCGGACCGGGCGCTGGTCGACGAGTTCCTCCGCTTCGCCGCCTCCGGGGGCCCCACGGACACCTCTCCGGTGGCGGCGCGCGAAGCGGTCGCCGCCGCGGTCGCCGCGACGACCTCGCTGCGCTCGGGCGGCACTCCGGTCGACGTACGCGCACCGTCGGCGGCGATCGTCGACTACTTCCAGCGGCACCAGCCCGCGCGGCCCGCACACGGGGAGCCGCGTACCTGACCCGCCACCGGTCCGCCACCAGCACCTCCTGACCCGGTCCTGACAGTCGGACCGTCCGACATCTGTCGCGCACCGGCGCACCGGTGTACGGTCTCGGCCCGAAGGCTTTGGGAGCGCTCCCAAAACGCGCTCCATATTGTCATGCTCGCGCCATTCAGGGAGGAAACCCGTGAAACGCCTTTTGGCCCTGCTCGCGACCGGCGCATCGATCATCGGCCTCGCCGTGCTGGCCGGACCCCCGGCGCAGGCCGCGACCGGCTGCGCGGCCGAGTACACCGTCACCAGCCAGTGGGAGGGCGGCTTCCAGGCAGGGGTGAAGATCACGAATCTGGGTGACCCGGTCAGCGGGTGGACGCTCGAGTTCACGATGCCGGACGCCGGACAGAAGGTCGTCCAGGGGTGGAACGCGACCTGGTCGCAGTCCGGCTCCACGGTCACCGCCGGCGGCGTCGACTGGAACCGCACGCTGTCCACCGGCGGGTCGGCCGACCTGGGATTCGTGGGATCCTTCACCGGCTCCAACCCGGCACCCACGTCCTTCGCACTCAACGGCGTGGCCTGCACCGGTTCCGTCACCGATCCGCCGACGGATCCCCCGACCGACCCGCCCGCTGACGGCACCCCGGTCGCCGTCAACGGACAACTGCACGTCTGCGGTGTGCATCTGTGCAACCGGTACGACCGCCCCGTACAGCTGCGCGGCATGAGTACGCACGGCATCCAGTGGTTCGGCCCCTGCTACAACGACGCGTCCCTGGACGCACTGGCGCAGGACTGGAAGTCGGACCTGCTGCGCGTCGCCATGTACGTGCAGGAGGACGGCTACGAGACCGACCCGGCGGGCTTCACCGGCCGGGTGAACACCCTGGTCGACATGGCGGAGGCACGCGGCATGTACGCGGTGATCGACTTCCACACGCTGACGCCGGGCGACCCGAACTACAACCTCGACCGCGCCAAGACGTTCTTCTCCTCCGTGGCCGCCCGCAACGCGGACAAGGAGAACGTGATCTACGAGATCGCCAACGAGCCCAACGGTGTGAGCTGGACGGCCGTCAAGAGCTACGCCGAGCAGGTCATCCCGGTGATCCGGGCGGCCGACCCGGACGCCGTCGTGATCGTCGGCACCCGCGGCTGGTCCTCGCTGGGCGTCTCGGACGGCGCGAATGAGAGCGAGGTCGTGAACAACCCCGTGAACGCGACCAACATCATGTACGCCTTCCACTTCTACGCCGCGAGCCACAAGGACGCCTACCGTGCGGCGGTGAGCCGGGCGGCCACGCAACTGCCGCTGTTCGTCTCCGAGTTCGGCACGGTGAGCGCCACCGGCGGCGGTGCGGTGGACCGGGCGAGCAGCGTCGCCTGGCTGGATCTGCTCGACCGGTTGAAGATCAGCTACGCGAACTGGACGTACTCGGACGCCGACGAGGGCAGCGCGGCCTTCAAGCCGGGCACCTGCGAGGGCACCGACTACGGCAGCAGCGGCGTACTGACCGAGTCCGGGGCCCTGCTGAAGAGCCGGATCAGCACCGCCGACGACTTCCCGACGAGTTGACCCCCGGCGGGGCTCCGGAGCCGTCCGGGGCCCCGCGCGAATTGACTGATTGGCAGCGGCGTCCGGTGGGCAGGGAGGCAGGTGATGTCATGAGCACGACTCCTCTCCCCCACAAGGAGGTCGAGCATGCACGTCCGCACACTGACCGGACACCTCGCCGTGGCCGCGCTGTTGTCGCTGCCGCTGCTGAGCGGCGAGGCCGTGGCCGCCGGCTCGCCGCCCGACGCGGCGAACTCCCCGGCCGCGGCCCGGGTCCTCACCTATGACGCGAGCGGCTCCGCGGAGTTCAGGTCCGCGGTCGACCGGGGCGCGGCGATCTGGAACGAGAGCGTCGAGGGCGCGGAGCTGCGTCCGGCCACGGCCGGACAGCGGGCCAACATACGCGTCCTGGCCGACGACGGCTGGCCGCGCGCACTCACCACTTCCCTGGGCAACGGCACCGTCTGGATCGGCCGTCAGGCGGTGGACGAGGGGTACGACACGGTACGCATCTCGTCCCACGAACTCGGTCACATCCTGGGCCTGCCGGACCGCAAACCCGGGCCCTGCTCCAGCCTGATGTCGGGCTCCAGCGCGGGCACCGCGTGCACGAACCCGTACCCGGACGCGGCCGAGAAGGCGGAGGTCGAGGGCAACTTCGGCGAGGCGGCCGGTGCGCCGCCGGCGGTCGCGGTACCGGCACCCGTGCTCGTCGAGGACTGACCGGGCAGGGCCGCCGGAGTGCGCCGTGCGGGGAAGCCGTGAAGAGTTCGAGCACACTTCCCGGGCTTCGGCCTCGACAGCGGAAGACTCGAGGCACTCGCTCGGCGCCACCGAACAGGCGGGGCGCCGACCCTGCGTTGGGAGACCGATCAACCATGTTCACTCTGGCACGGAGAAGAGTGCGGACGGCGGCGCTCGCGCTCTCGGCCGTCGCGGCCCTCGTCCTCGGCGCGACCACCGCGACCGGCGCTCCAGCGGCCCCCGCCCCGGCGAAGCAGGGGCCGACCTCGGTGGCCTACATCGAGGTGAACAACAACAGCATGCTCAACGTCGGCAAGTACACGCTGGCGGACGGGGGCGGCAACGCCTTCGACGTCGCCGTGATCTTCGCTGCGAACATCAACTACGACACCGCCTCGAAGACGGCGTACCTGCACTTCAACGAGAACGTGCAGCGCGTCCTCGACAACGCCGCCACGCAGATACGGCCATTGCAGCAGAAGGGCATCAAGGTCCTCCTGTCGGTGCTGGGCAACCACCAGGGCGCCGGGTTCGCCAACTTCCCGTCCCAGCAGGCCGCTTCGGCGTTCGCCAAGCAACTCTCGGACACCGTGGCCGAGTACGGCCTGGACGGCGTCGACTTCGACGACGAGTACGCCGAGTACGGCAACAACGGCACCGCCCAGCCCAACGACAGCTCCTTCGTGCACCTGGTGACGGCCCTGCGTGCGAACATGCCGGACAAGGTCATCAGCCTCTACAACATCGGCCCGGCCGCCTCCCGGCTGTCGTACGGCGGCGTCGACATCTCCGGCAAGTTCGACTACGCCTGGAACCCGTACTACGGCACCTGGCAGGTCCCCGGCATCGCACTGCCCAAGGCGCAGCTGTCACCGGCGGCCGTCGAGATCGGCCGGACCTCGCAGAACACGGCCGCCGACCTCGCCCGGCGCACCGTCGACGAGGGGTACGGGGTCTATCTGACGTACAACCTCGACGGCAGCGACCGCAGCGCCGACGTCTCCGCGTTCACCCGGGAGCTGTACGGCAGCGAGGCCGTCTACACACCGTAAGGCGCCCGCCGCTTCGACAACGATGTCAGAAGCCTGAGTGCCGGCATCGGGAGAAATCGTCACTCCCAATCCCGGTGCCGGCACTCAGGCGTGCCGGGCAAGCTCGGCCGCGGTGAGGTCCGCCAGTCGCTGCGCGGTGTCGAAGTGGGGGGTCACGCGGTTCTTGGTCAGGGCGAAGGAGGTGCCGGTGGCGGTGTCGGCGTAGACGTAGCTGCCGCCGCCACCGACCCAGCCGAAGGTGGTGGGGGCCTGGTCCGGGCGAGCGCCGATACGGCCGAGCGGATAGCCCAGGGCCAGCCGCGCGGGGTTGCCGAAGACCTGGTCGACGCCTTCGAAGGCGACCGCCGTCAGCTCTTCGAGCCGGCGGGAGTCGATGAGCCGGCCGTCGAGGACCGCCGCGTTCACGGCGGCGATCCCCCGCGCGGTGAAGGTGCCGACCGACGGGATGTCCGACCACAGGATCTCCTGGCTGTTGCCCAGCGCCGCGGACGGGCGCGCTTCCCAGGGCGCCAGGACGGCGGCGTCGTCGGGCGGGGCGGCGCGGTGCGGTGCGGCGTCCTCGAGGCGGGCCAGCCGGGCCAGGTCGCCCCGGGGCACGCCGAAGTACAGGTGGCCGTCGAGGCCCAGTGGCTCGATGACCCACTCGCGCAGGAGTTGCCGCATCGGTTTGCCCGTGGCCCGGCGTGCGACCTCTCCGACGAGGAAGCCGTAGGTGAACGCGTGGTACCCCGTCCTGGTCCCTGGCCGCCACCGCGGTTCGGCGTCGGCGAGCGCGGCGCAGACCCGCGACCAGTCGGTCAGGTCGGCGGGGCCGATGTCCCGGGGCATGGCCGGTACGCCGACCGAGTGCGTGAGCACGTGTCGGAGCGTGGCACTCGCCTTGCCACGGGCGCCGAACTCCGGCCACAGCTCGGCCACTCGGGTGTCGTACCCGACGCCGCCGGTCGCGACGAGCAGGTGGGCGACAAGTGACGTCATGACCTTGCCGGCGGAGAAGCTGAAGAACGGGGTCCCCGGGGTCACCCCGCGTCCGGTCCGGCTGTCCGCGACCCCGGCCACGGCGTCGACGACGAGTGCACCGCGGTGGTGGACGGCGACCTGCACACCGGTTTCGGCCCCGGTCGCGACGAGTTCGTCCAGGACACCCTGGATCTTCTGCTGCAGTGACGGCACCACCCTCACCGCCCCGGCCCCGTGTTGCACGCCCGACCGGACGTCAGGACGGCTCTCGGTTCGCTGTCCGGCATGTGTCTCCTCACCACAGTGTGCTCGGCGACCGGCACGTGCGCAGCGGCGCCGGCGAGCCGACCCATCATGCCCCCGGCCGGTGTCGCGCGCCGCCCCGGAAGGCCCGAACCCGCCACGGGACTCCGTCGGCGCGCCCGCCCGCCCGCGAGCCGCTGCCGCCCGACCCGGCCGCAGGCCGGAGCGGCGTTCCCTCACGGGCGCGGCGGGGCGGTTGCGGGGTCGGCGCTCGGTGCCGGGCCCCACGGGGCCTCGAGCGCGGCACGCAGTGCGGCGACGGCGTCCCGGCCGATCCGTTCAGCGAGCGTCTCCTCCAGCCGCCGCAGCACGCGGTCGGCCTGCTGATGCGCACGCCGTCCCTGCGGAGTCCGCCGGATCAGCCGTCGCCGGGCGGAGGCGGGGTCGGGTGCCTGTTCCAGCAGTCCGAGCTGCACCAGGCCGTGGACCGCCTGATGCGCGGTCTGCCGCGTGACACCCATCCGGCGGGCCAGCTCCGACACCGTCGTGCCGTCCTCGTCCAGCACGCTGAACAGACCCAGCTGCGTCAGGGAGACGTGGGACGCGCCGGACGCCTCCAGGGCGGCGAGCAGGGCCTCGTCGAACCAGCGCCGGGCGTCACCCAGCAGCTGCGGGAGGTTGCGGTCAGCGGGATGCATGCGTTCCTCACGGGGCGGTGGGCGGCGGGGCCGTCCGTCGGCCCACTTGGCGGTCGGCAACCCGTTGTGTCAGGCTACCTGACATTGCACTGGCGACGACACGGGAGAGCCATGACCATCGAGTACGCCACACGCTACCGGCGCGCCTCGCGCATACCCGCCGAACCGGGCAAGCCGTACTTCGTCGAGAAGGGCGAGGGGGACCGTGCCCATCTGTTCGGCGACCTGATCACGATCTACGCCGGCGGGGAGCAGACCGAGAACACCTTCAACTTCTTCACCGTCGAGGGCCCCAAGGGCGACATCATCCCGGCCCATCTGCACACCGACACCCACGAGGTCTTCTACGTCACCCAGGGCGCGGTGCGCCTGTTCGTCGAGGACACCGAGGGCCATCAGCAGGAGAAGCTGCTCACCCCGGGCGACTTCGGCTTCGTACCCAAGAACTGCCGGCACGCCTACCGCATGGAACGCCACCACAGCCAGGTCGTCGGCGTCGCCGCGGGCCCGGGCGGGACCTTCGAGCGCTTCTTCGAGAGTCTCGGCACGCCCGCCGACGCCCTCGGACTGCCGCCCGAGCCCTACGTGCCCGAGCCGGAACGATTCGCCACCGTGCCCCAGCGGTACGACGTGCGGTTTCTCCCCGACCACCAGTGGCGCACCCCGTGACCGCGGCACAACGTCCCCTGCGGGAGCTCATCGCCGCGCCCCACCCGGACGTCGCACCCCTGCCTCCCGCGGCGCGCGGCGCGTCGGGCACCCGGGTGCTGCGGGGTGTCCCCTTCGCCGAACGCGCGGGAAGCCGGCCGCTGGAACTGGACCTGTGGCTGCCCGAGAACACCGACCGGGAGGCGCTTCCCCTGGTGCTCTTCGTGCACGGCGGGGCCTGGCTGCGCGGCCGGCGCGACGACATGGGCATGCGGACACGGGACTGGGACCCCGGACCGTTCGCGCGGATCGCCGCGGCCGGTGTCGCCGTGGCCTGCGCCGACTACCGGCTGAGCGGCGAAGCGCACTTCCCCGCGCCCGTCGACGACCTGCGTGCCGCGCTGCGCTGGCTCGGCCTGCGCGCCGCCGAACTGGACCTGGACATGGAGCGCACGGTGGTGTGGGGTGAGTCGGCGGGCGGCCACCTGGCCTCCCTCCTGGCCCTCACGCAGCACACCGGGCCGGCCCCCGTCGCCGCCGTGATCTGGTACGGGCCGGCCGATCTGACCACCGCACGCGGCCCGTACGATCCGCGGGCGTCCACCACGCCGGAGGCCCTGCTGCTGGGCGGAGCCCCGGCGGCCCGTCCGGACCTCGCACGGGAGGCCAGTCCCCTGGCGCACGCCCACCCGGGCGCGCCTGCCTTCCTCCTCGTCCACGGCGAGGAGGACAGCATGGTCGCGTGCTCGCACAGCCGGGATCTCGCGGCGCGGCTGGACGAACTCGGCGCACCGGTGCACCTGCGTACCGTGCCCGGCGCGGACCACGGCTGGCACGGCCTGCCTTCTGCCACGGTCGAGGACGTCTTCGAGCAGTCACTGCGGTTCACGAGGCGCCGCACCCGGCGGGGCGCCTCGGACCGGTGAGCGTCAGTCCAGTACGAAGGTGCCACCGGCGGTGGTCGCCAGGTCGGCGCCGAGGGCGGCCGCCGGTGTCCAGGCCCCCGGTGCGCCGGCGCCACGGGCCAGCAGTTCGGTGACCGTGACGGTGACCTCCGTCGTGAAGTCCATGCCCTCGCCGGCGCGCAGCCATCCCTCGCGCCGGGTGCCGTCGGCCCACTCCACGACGGCGTGTCCCCAGGAGTGCTCGCGCGGGCGGGGTGCGGCCTTGGCCGTGACGCGGCCGAGCCTGGCCACGGCACGGCGCCGCAGCGCCGGGACGGACAGCAGACGGCCCAGCAGCGGGAGCAGGGCACGCAGGAGCGGAGTGGTCGGCGCGAGGGAAGACGTGGCGGTGACGTACGGTGCTCCGCTGACCGCGTGCGCCGCGACCAGCTCTCCGGACGCGACACCTGCCGACTTGGCCGACGCCCCGTCCGGGAAGGCGAGTCGCCGGGGGTCGGCGCCCAGCCGTGCGGGCACCGGCCGTCCGTTCTCGTACCGCCGCCCGCCCGCGACGAGCGCGTCCACGATGCCGGTCGCGAGGGCGGTGCCCAGCGCACCCGCCTCGACGGCCACCGAGGCCACGGAGTCGACCCGTACCCGGTGCGGCGCGGGGCGCTCCTCGCACAGCTTCGCCACCACGGCCTCCGTCGCCAGCACCCCGAATCCGGCGCCGGTGACCAGGACGCTGCCCGCCCGTTCCGCCTCGTCGCGCAGGGCGAGCAGCCCTTCCACGGCGCCCACGTCGTTGGCCTGGTCGACGTAGTGGCCGCCGCCCGACATGCAGGCTCGGGCGATCAGCGGTGCGGTGGTGGCGTAGTCGCCCATCGTGTTCACCACCACCCGCGGGCGTCCGCGGACGACCTCCTCCGCGATGCGCTCCGCCGAGTCGGCGACGACGACCTTCGCGTCCGCGGGGAGACCGGCCTCCGCACCGGCGGCGGCCATCCGCTCCCGGCTGCGTCCGACCGGTACGACCGTCAGCCCCCGTGCGGCCAGTCGCGCGGCCACGCGCCGGCCCACACGGCCGGTCGCCCCGACGATCCACACCTCGTCGTTCGTCCTGTTCCCGTTCGTCGCCCCGCCCGTCGTCCCGCTGGTCGTTGCGCTTGCCCCGCCGGTGTCGGTCATGTCTGCGTCCCTGCCTGCTCCGGATGGCACCGGGGGCGGACCCCAGTGATGACACACTGTGCCATGAGTTCAGGCTAGCACCGACGACACAGCGAGACATCACCTGTTAGGGTCGGCCCATGGCCAGATGGGATCCGGGTGCCGAGCAGCGCCTGAAACGGGCGGCTCTGGAGCTCTACCTGGAGCACGGGTACGACAACGTGACGGTCACCGACATCGCCGAGCGGGCCGGACTCACCCGGCGCTCCTACTTCCGCTACTTCCCCGACAAGCGCGAGGTCCTGTTCGGCGGCTCGGAGCGCCTGCCCCCGGCACTGGCCGAGGCCGTCCTGGCCGCGGACCCGGACGCGGCTCCGCTCACCGCCGTTCTCGACGCGATGTCCCGCGTCGGCGCCCAGCTCCTGGAGCAGGTGCAGGACGTGGCTGAGCGCCGGGCGGTCATCGATGCCAGCCCCGAACTGCAGGAACGCGAACGGACGAAGGCGGCCGCGGTCACCCGGGCGCTCCGCGACGCCCTGGTCCAACGGCGGGTGGAGGCCGACACGGCCGAACTGGTCGCACAGCTCGCCGCAGTGGCCTTCGGCCACGCCTTCCGGCAGTGGACCGAGGCCGAGGGGCGGACGAGCTTCGGCAGCTGCCTGGACGCGGCGACCGGGCGGCTGCGGGCCGCCCTCGCTGAAACCTGAGCGGCGGCGCCGGGATCCGGATCCGCACAGCGCCCGCCCGGACCGCGAAACGACGAGGGGCCGGGTGCGCCGCGACGGCACACCCGGCCCCTGGCCGCCGGTCGACCCGGCGGGTCAGCGCAGTCCGGCGAACAGGTCCTGCTCCGGCAGGGGCGCGCCGGTGGTGTCCCGGACCCGTACGAACGTCTCCATGCCCATCAGCTCGCCGAACCTCTCCTTGCCCATCCTGAGGAAGAAGATGTTCTCGCCCTGACTGGCGTGCGCGGCCAGTGCGTCGAACTTCTGCCCGCTGAACGCGGTGGTGTCGACCCAGGTGGTGATCTCGTCGTCGGGGAGCCCGATCTCGGCCATCGCGGCGGCCTCGGCGGGGTCCGGCTCCGGCATGTCCGGCTCGAACTCGCGCATCACCTCGCCGAAGCGCGCCATCATCGAGCGGGGCGCCGTCGTCCAGTACACCTTCGGCGTCAGCGCCGTCATCTCCAGAGCCGCCATCGTGATGCGGTGGGCCTGGATGTGGTCGGGGTGTCCGTAGAAGCCGTTCTCGTCATAGGTGACGACCACATCGGGCCGGTAGTGCCGCATGAGTTCCGCGAGCCTCGCGGCACCCTCCTCCACCGGGGTCCGCCAGAAGGACCCGGGGGCGTCGTTGCTCGGCCAGCCGGCCATTCCGGAGTCGGCGTAGTCCAGCATCTCCAGATCACTGATCTTCAGGACCTCGCAGCTCTCCTCGAGTTCCTGACGGCGCATCAGGGCGACGGCCGCCGGATCGTGACCCGGGTCGCCCGGCTTGACACCCCCCGGCCCGTCACCGCAACCGCCGTCGGTACAGGTCACGAGTACCGTGCGGACGCCCTCGGCCGCGTACCGGGCCAGGACTCCACCCGTTCCGGTGGCCTCGTCGTCGGGATGGGCGTGCACGGCCATGAGCGTCAGGGGTCGGTTCGTCATGGGAAGAATCCTCCTGCGGACATACGTCTCGCTCCGAGAACGGCGGGGTACGGCGGGGCGCGGCGGTCCCGGGAACGGGCGCCGGTCCCCCGACCTTGCAACAGCACGGGCCGGCTCCGCTGTTCCCGACCGCGCCCGTACCCCGCCGGGTCAGACGACGGGCTGCTGGGCGCTGCCCGGGCTGTCCAGACCCATGACCTGGCGGCCGAGGAACGGGGACCTCCACGCGCCCGTGCCCCGGTAGAGGTAGTTGCCCGTCGGGCTGAAGGCGACGAGGTCGTTCCTGCCGTCGCGGTCGGCGTCGCCGACGGCGACGAGGTGGGTGTACGGCCCCCATCCGCCGCCGATCCGCGAACGGGACGCGAACGTGCCGTCGCCCTTGCCCAGGTAGAGCCACAGGACACCGTCCTTGTCCCGGGCGATCAGGTCCCCGGCCGCCGCTCCCCCGATGTTCCCGACGGCCGTCAGGTCGTTGTAGACGCCCCAGCCGCCGCCGACCCTCTTGCGGGCCGAGAAGGGGGTGGTGGCGTTGCCGGTGCCGGGGTAGAGCCACAGAACACCGGAGCGGTCGGTGGCGAGGAGGTCGTTCCTGCCGTCTCCGGTCACGTCGGATCCGCCCGTGATCCGGTCGTAGACCTGCCAGCCGCCGCCAACCCTGGTCCGGGTGGCGAAGCCGCCGCGGCCGTCGCCCCGGTACAGCCACAGGACGCCGGACGCGTCGCGGGCGACCAGGTCGCCCACTGACGACCCGCCGAGGTCGCCGGTGGCCTCGATACGGTCGTAGACGTTCCAGCCGCCGCCGACGAGGGCCTTGTCCTCGCCCTCCGTCAGCTGTCCGTCGTCGTTGATGCGGGTACTGAAGTAGGTGTCGCTGCGCCAGAGCCGGCCCGCGGAGTCCCGGGTGAGCACGTCGGGGGTTCCGTTGTCGTTGAAGTCGTGCGGCTGTGCCTTGCGGGTGACGGTGAAGGTCCCCTCGGCGGTGGCGGTCGGGCCGATGCCGTTGAGGGGTCTGGCGACGACCTCCCAGGTGTAGGCGCCGTTGGGGGCGGCCTCGAACCCGTCGCCGATGTGTCCGCCGTCCCAGTCCAGCGTGACGGACGGGGTGGAGGGATGGGTCTCGGTGACGACGAGGGCCTTCCCGGTCCGTACGTGGCGGAGCGTGATCCGCACGTCCACGCTGGTCCGGGACAGGTCCCAGCGCAGGGGCGTCGATCCGCCGTTCTCGTCGAGGTCGACGACCGCGGGCACGGAGTTGCCGGTGATCTCGACCTTCGTGGGTGCTCCCGCGCTCGCCACCCGGGTGACGACGGGCGCCCCGTCGGCACCCGCGGTGATCTTGTACAGGCCCTCGCCGCCGGCGACGCTGCCGCCGCGCACGTACAGGCCGTCGGGAGCCGCGGCGGACGAGGTCAGGTGGTCGAGCAGCTTCACCGACCGGCCGGTGGCCGGGTCGTACGCGGTCACCGCGTACAAGGGGTTCTCGTCGCCGCTGGTGAGGCCGCCGGCCTCCCCGTGCACGACCCAGTCGCCGACCAGGCCCACCTGGAGGTCGCTCGCGTGGGCGTGGGCGATCGGGATCTGCCTGACCACGTCGGTGGCACGGTCCAGGAGGAACACCTCGGGGGTGTTCGTGTCGTCGTTCTCGGTCCACACGACGTGCGTGTCGGAGACGGCGACGTCCCCTCGGGCGGAGCCGGGGGTGCGGTCGTGCACTTCGTGGACGGCGCCCGTGGCGAGGTCGATCAGAGCCCACTTCTGCCGAGTCCCGTCGGTGAAGGTGAGCAGGGCGTCGTCCGGGGTGCCCGGAGCGACCGCGAGGTCCTTCGCACCGGCCGGGAGGCCGGTGACGGCCCGCGCGCCCTCCCGGCCGTGGGTGTGCTGACGCAGGGTGAGGGCGCCGTCCGCCTCGACGGTGGTGAAGACCGCGTCCGCCGCCGAGCCGGCGTAGCGGGGTTCACCGGGCAGGTTCCCGACGAAGACCTCGGACGACGACAACGTCTTGAGGTTGCGCTGCTGGATCCTGACACTGCCCACGAAGACCAGGTAGTCCGCCGTCCGCGTCGAGCGCAGCTGGGTCCGGCTCGAGTAGATGCTCCCGAGGCCGTCCGTGTAGCGCGTCCAGCGCTTGTCGAAGGACCCGTCGGTCGCGGTCAGGAAGCCGGTCAGACCGGCGTCGACCAGCCTCGCGTCCTTCAGGAAGGGCATGGTGGCGGCGTCGGCGGCCGCCGCGTCGGCCGTCACTGTCGCGTGGGCGGCCGGGGCGGGCACGGACAGGGCACCGCCGGTGACGGTGAGGACGGTGGTGACGGCGACGGCGAGTGTGCGTCGGGTCGATCGGGCCAGCGGCACGTGCGGTTCCTCCTGATGCAACAGGCGCACCATGCGCCTCACCGCGTAGGACTCACGACGGACCGAATGGTTGTACGCCCGGCCAGGTCACCGGGCCCGAAGGCCGGTCGGGGCGCAGCCTCCGTCCGTCGTCGGCCGGGCAGGCGGCGTTCAGCTCGGCGCCATCGGGCGGTCGGCGCGGGTGAGCAGCATGCGGGCTGATCCCCATCCGTCACCCGGTCCGTGGAGCCCCGATGAGTACAGAGGGACAGAGCAGTGGTCGCCGTCATCCCGACAGACGCGTGTTGTTGCGGGCGGCGGTGGCCGTACCCGCCGCCGGTGCCGTGGTCGCCGGTACGGCCAACGGCCCGGCCGCAGCGGCCGAGGCGGCCGGGCGGTCCGGCGGCCGGTTCGACGCCGACAGTCCGCGGTTCGCGCTGGCGGTGCTGCCCGACACCCAGTACCTGTTCGACGCCGACAGCGCCGACCCCGCCCCGCTGCGGGCGACGTTCCGCCACCTGGTCGGCGAACGGGCCGCGGCCAACATCGCGTTCATGACGCACCTCGGCGACGTGACCGAGCACGGTACGGAGGACGAGATCGGGCTCGCGGCCGACACATTCCGCGTCCTGCACGGCCGAGTGCCGTACAGCGTGCTCGCGGGCAACCACGACATCCCGTCGTCCACCGACAACCAGCGGGGCGACTCCGCCTACCTCTCCGCGTTCGGGCCCGACCGCTACCGGTCCATGCCGACGTTCGGCGGTGCCTCGCCCGACGGCTACAACAGCTACCACGTGCTGCGGGCCGGCGGCCGGCAGTGGCTGGTGCTCGCCCTGGACTGGCGGATCTCCGACCGGGGCCTGGCGTGGGCGCAGGGGGTGCTCGACCGGCACCCGACGCTGCCGGCGGTGCTGACCACGCACGACATCGCCTGGTCCGGTGACGACGGCGAGGCCGTGCTGTCCGACCACGGCCGACGCCTGTGGGACGGCCTGATCAAGGGCAACGACCAGATCTTCCTGGCACTCGGCGGGCACTACTGGCCGCCCGGGCGCACGGTGCTGACCAACGACGCCGGGCACGACGTGCACGTCCACATCACCAACTACCAGGACCGCTACTACGGCGGCGCGGGAATGATCCGCACCTACGGCTTCGACCTGGTGCGCGGGGTCGTCGACGTGGAGACGTTCTCACCCTGGTTCCTCGCCCGCGACCCCGAGTCACGTTCCCCGCTGGCGGCCGAGACACTCGAACTCACCGGCCCCGCAGACCGGTTCACGCTCGACATCGACTTCGACGAGCGGTTCGCCGGCTTCGCCCCCAGGCCCGTGCCGAAGCCCCGGCCCGCCCGGGCGGTGATGCCGCGCGGCACGCTCGCCTACTGGCGCTTCGACGCCGCCGGAACCGACGCGGCCCAGCGGCCGGGCGCACCGCTGGCCGACGGCACCGTGGTCAGGGACCTCACCGGCCGCGGCAACGACCTGACGGTGCGCCGGCTGCACGCCAGCGGCGCCGACGCGCTCACCTGGTCGCAGGACCACCACCGCGGTCAGCCCGCGCACGCCAGCCTCCGCTTCGACGGCGGTCAGGGGCCCGACCGCGGAGCCGTCCTCACCACCGCCGACGGGGCGGCCCTGAACAGCGAGAAGTTCCCGCGCGGCTACACCATCGAGACCTTCGTGCGGCTGCCCGAGCCGTTCGAGGGCAACCACGACTGGATGGGCATCCTCAGCTGGGAGGGCCGCAACGGCGACGCGGGCAAGACGACGGGCTGGTCCCCGCTGGAGCCGACGTGCAGCCTCAACCTCTCCCCCGAGCGGTTCCTCCAGTTCGTGGTCTACCCGCACCGCCAGGACGCCGACCCCACGTCGTGGAGCCATGCGGTGCCGGTCGGGCGCTGGATGCACATCGCCGTCGTCAACGACGGCCGCCGCACGGTGATGTACGTGGACGGATCGAAGATCGCCCGCAATCCCACCCAGCCGTCGACCGGCATCGCCACCCTCGGCAAACCCTTCGTCCTGGGCGGCACGCAGTTCGACGAACGGTTCGGCCAGGGCTTCTACGGCTGGATGGGCGACACCCGGATCGTCGGGCGTCCGCTGCCGGTGCGGGAGTTCCTCACTCCCCTGGACTGAACGGCGGCACGGTAGTGCCCGTGGGATCGTTGGGGCCCGGCGTGACGGGCAGGGGCCCCAGCGACTCGCCCTCCCAGAGCAGCGCTCGCCATCCTTCTTCGGGCGAACCGGAGAGGACGACGATCCCGGTGTTCGCCAGGGGATGCTGCGCGGCGTAGGCGACGTCCACGTTGTCGGCGCGCGCCGCGACCCACATGCGGATCGCGGCGCCGTGGCTGACCAGCGCCGCGGTCCGGGCTCCGCTCTCGTGGGCCTCGGCGACGACGGCGTCGAAACGGGCGAGTGCCTCCACCCCGTTCTCGCCGCCGGGCATGCGGAGCCGTACGTCCCCTGCGGACCAGGCGAAGGCGGTGTGCATGTAGGTGTGTGCCGCCTCGTCGTCGCCGCGCATCTCCAGGTCGCCCGCGGTCAGCTCCCGGATACCGGCCCGGACCCGCACCTCCAGGCCCCTCGCCGCGGCGAGGGGGGCCGCGGTCAGCTGCGTGCGCACCAGCGTCGAGGCGTACAGCGCGTCGATCCGCTCCGACGCCAGTGCGTCGGGCAGCGCCGCCGCCTGTTCCTGGCCGAGGGCGGTCAGACCGGGGCCCGGCTCGGCGGTGTCCAGGAGGTGCTTGAGGTTGGACGGAGTCTGACCGTGCCTGACTAGCAGGAGACGCATGCGACGGGGACCTTCCGGGGGACGACGGGGCCTCTCCACTCTGCCACGCGCCCCCGGTGCCCCGGGGCTCACCAGTCGTGGACGGTGCCGTCGCGGAGCCGGTTCACGGGCAGGTAGGCGGGCTCGTAGGGGAAGCGGGCCGCGGCCGCGTCGTCGAGCTCGACGCCGAGCCCGGGGGCGTCGCCGGGGTGCAGGAGTCCGTCCTCGAAGCGGTAGGAGGTGCGGAACACCTCGAGGGTCTCGGGGGCGTGGCGCATGTACTCCTGGATGCCGAAGTTGTGCACGGCGAGGTCGAGGTGGAGGGCGGCCGCCATGCCCACGGGCGAGATGTCGGTCGGGCCGTGCATGCCGGATTTGATGCCGTACACGGCGGCCATGTCGAGGAGTTTGCGTACGGCGGTGATGCCGCCGGTGTGCGTCACCGCCGAGCGGACGTAGTCGATCAGCCGTTCCTGGAGGAGCGTGGTGTAGTCGTGGACGGAGTTGAAGACCTCCCCGATGGCCAGGGGTGTCGTGGTGTGCTCCCGGATCAGCCGCAGCGCCCCCTGGTCCTCGCCCGGTGTCGCGTCCTCCAGCCAGAACAGGTCGTAGGGTTCGAGGTCCTTGCCGAGCCGCGCCGCCTGGATGGGCGTCATGCGGTGGTGCCCGTCGTGCAGCAGCGGGAGTTCGGGGCCGAAGGTGTGCCGGACGGCCTCGAACACGGTGGGCATGTGGCGCAGGTAGGCGCGGGTGTCCCAGGTCTCCTCGGTGGGACGCGGGTGGGCGGTGCCGGTACGCCGGGCGGGCTCGTAGTCGTAGCGCTCCCCGTCGCCCGCGGCGGAGGCGGCGACGCCGTACACGGAGTCGAGGCCGGGGATGCCGCTCTGGATGCGGACGGCCCGGAAGCCGTCCGCCAGGTGTTCGCGCACCGAGTCGAGCAGTTCGGGTATGTCCCGGCCGGAGGCGTGGCCGTAGGCGAGGGCGCCCGTGCGGCAGGCACCGCCGAGGAGTTGGTACACCGGCATGCCCGCCGCCTTGCCCTTGATGTCCCACAGCGCCATGTCCACCGCGGCGACGGCCGCCATGGTGACCGGGCCCCGGCGCCAGTACGCGCCCCGGTACAGGTACTGCCAGGTGTCCTCGATGGCGTGCGCGTCCCGTCCGAGCAGCAGCGGGGCCACGTGCTCGCGCAGGTATGCCTCGACGGCCAGTTCACGCCCGTTGAGGGTGGCGTCGCCGAGCCCGGTGAGCCCGTCCTCGGTGGTGACGCGCAGGGTGACGAAGTTGCGCCCCGGGCTGGTGACGACGACATCGGCAGCGGTGATCTTCACAGGGTCGTTCCTCCTCGGCGACGCGCGCCCGGTGGTCAGGCCCGTGCCGGGGTCACGCCGGGTCGACGCGGGAAACCGTACCCCCGATGGCGAGGACGTACAGCTCGCCGTCGCCGCCCTGGGCGAAGGACACGACCTCACCGCCGTTCACCCCGAGGTCGTGCGCGGCGGTCACCTCGCCGTTCTCGATCTCCAGGGAGCGCAGGGTGCCGTCGCAGTAGTCGCTGTAGACGTACTGTCCCTCGAGGTCCGCGATCGCCGCTCCGCGGTACACGTAGCCGCCGGTGACCGAGCAGCCGAGGCCGGTGCGGTCGTACTCGTGGATCGGCGGAACGTGGTTGGCGGGCTCGGTGCCGCCGCGGAAGGGGTGCGTGCCCTCCATCTGCGACCAGCCGTAGTTCTCGCCGCCCGCGCTGCTCGCGGGTGCCCGGTCGATCTCCTCCCATTCGCTCTGTCCGACGTCGCCGATGAACAGGTCGCCCGTCGCGGAGTCGAAGGAGAACCGCCACGGATTGCGCAGGCCGTAGGCCCAGATCTCGCCCTTGGCGTTCGGGTCGCCGACGAAGGGGTTGTCCTTGGGGACCGCGTACGGATCGCCGCCCTGGGGGTCGATGCGCAACAGCTTGCCGAGCAGGGTGTCGAGCTTCTGGCCGTTGCCCTGGGGGTCGCCGCCGCCTCCTCCGTCGCCGAACGCGATGTAGAGGTGGCCGTCGGGGCCGAACTTGATGTCGCCGCCGTTGTGGTTGGACTCGGGCTGCTCCTGGGTGAGGACGGTGCGCCGGGTGTCCTCCTGGACCGTCCCGTCCTGGACGGCGAACTCGTCGATGGTGCTGGTGCCCTGGAGGTCGGTGTAGGAGAGGTAGAGGTGCGCGAAGTCCTCGTCGAACGCCATGCCGAGCAGGCCGCGTTCGCCGTCTGTGGTGGTCTCGTCGGAGATGTCGAGCACGGGTTCGCCGAGCCCGTCGTCGTCGAGCACCCGGACGGTGCCCGCTCGTTCGGCGATCCAGACCGTGTCGTCGGGGCCCGCGGCACCGGCCGTCGGGGTCTGCGCCCTGGCCACCTCGGTCAGCACGACCTGCGCGGCCTCCTCGGGGGTGCGGGACTCGTCGGCGAACGCGGTGGTCAGGGCCAGGGACCCGACGAGACCCAGCGTGCCGATGATCGCCGAAATTCTGGTACGAACTTTCACCGTGGCCTCCCGGAGGCGGTGAGTGGGGGGAAGTTCCGTCGCCGGCGCCACTGAGGATACGGGGCCACGACCTCCTGGCCTAGACCAATACAGGCTTCTTTTGTTCGTAGCGGGCCCCCTGCGAATCGGCCCGCTCACCGGCCGACGTCGGTCCGTCCAGCACCGTGGGAACGTACTCTCGTCGACCCTGCGGTCCCAGCCGTCCTGGGACAACGCCGCGTCCACGAAAAAGATTGGACGGGGCGAGGTCCGCACTTGTAGCTTGCGGTGGACCGTGACACCGCCCGAGGAGGTGAGACCCATGAACGCTGTATCGACGTGGGTGCTCCCCCTTCCCGTCATGGCCGGCGACTGACACAGGTGTCGCCGGGAGCGCCTCGACCACCAGGCACTCCCGAAGGGCAACACTCATGGACTCTGGGCAGTTCACCGCCGAGCCGTCGTCGAACGACACGGCCGAGCGCGAATTCGATGTGATCATCGCCGGTTGCGGACCGACCGGCGCGATGCTGGCCGCCGAACTGCGGCTGCACGACGTGCGGGTACTCGTGCTGGAGAAGGAGACCGAGCCCGCGTCGTTCGTCCGTATCGTCGCCCTGCACATGCGCAGCATCGAACTGATGGCCATGCGCGGACTGCTGGACCGTCTCCTGAAGCACGGCAGGCGGCGTCCGGTCGGCGGACTCTTCGCCGCCATCCCCGCCCCCGCACCCAAGGACCTCGAATCCCCGTACGCCTGTCTGCTGGGCATCCCGCAGCCGGTTCTCGTCCGGCTCCTCGAAGAGCACGCGGTCGCCCTGGGGGCACGGGTCCGGCACGGGGGCACGGTCGCCGGCTTCGAGCAGGACGACGAGGGCGTGACCGTGGAGCTGGCCGACGGCGAACGGCTGCGGGCGCGCTACCTCGTCGGCTGTGACGGCGGGCGCAGTACGGTGCGCAAACTGCTCGGTGTCGGCTTCCCCGGCGAGCCCTCGCGGAACGAGACTCTGATGGGCGAGATGGAAGTGGGTGTGCCGCCGGAGGAGATCGCCGCCGGGGTGGCCCGGGTCCGCGAGAGTCGGCAGCGGTTCTGGCTGCGCCCCTTCGGCGGGGAGGTCTACAGCGTCGTGGTCCCCGCGGCGGGCGTAGGTGATCGCGCGGTTCCTCCCACCCTCGACGATTTCAGACGGCAGCTGCGTGCCGTGGCCGGCACCGATTTCGGCGTGCACTCCCCGCGCTGGCTGTCCCGCTTCGGGGACGCCACCCGGCTGGCCGAGCACTACCGGGTCGGTCGGGTGCTGCTGGCCGGCGACGCGGCACACATCCATCCGCCCACCGGCGGACAGGGGCTCAACCTGGGCGTTCAGGACGCGTTCAACCTCGGCTGGAAACTGGCCGCGCGGCTCGGCGGCCGGGCGCCGGACGCCCTGCTGGACACCTACCAGGCCGAGCGTCGGCCGGTCGCCGAGGACGTACTGGACAACACCCGTGCCCAGATGGAACTGCATGCCACCGATCCGGGTCCGCGGGCCGTGCGCAGGCTGCTCACCGAACTGATGGACATCGACGAGGCGAACCGCCGTCTCACCGAGAAGATCACCGCGGTCGGCATCCGCTACGACTTCGGCGAGGGGCCCGACCTGCTCGGCCGCCGCATGCCGGACGTCGAGGTGGCCCGGGGCAGCCTGTACGGCCTGCTGCATCGCGGACGCGGCCTGCTCCTTGACCGCACCGGACGCCTGACCACCGGTGGCTGGTCGGACCGGGTCGATCACCTCGCGGACCCCACCGCGGCACTGGACGTACCGTGCGTCCTGCTGCGGCCGGACGGCCATGTCGCCTGGGTCGGCGACGACCAGCGGGACCTGGACGGGCACCTCTCCCGCTGGTTCGGCGAGCCCACCGGCTGACGCGAACCCGGCGGTCGAAGCGGCCGCCGCTCAGCGGGACGGCTGGACCTGGTCGAAGACGGCGAGGGCCGCGGCGGGGTCCGGACTCACGAGGCGTTCCAGACCTGCCGTCGTGATCCTCGCCCACCGTTCGGCCCGTGCCCACATCCGCTCCTCGAAGGCACGGACCGCGTCGTCCAGGTCCTCGGGGCCTGAGGCGACGACGGACTCGGCGAGCTCGGCGCCCTCCAGCAGGGCGAGGTTCGCACCCGCCCCCAGGGGAGGCATCAGATGGGCGGCGTCGCCCAGGAGCGTCACCCCGGGTACATGGGTCCAGGTGTGGGACACGGGCAGGACGTACAGGGGACGGTGGACGAAGGCGGTGCCGTGGCGCAGGAGTTCGAGGAGGGGGACGGTCCAGCCGTCGAACAGCGTCAGCAGACTCGACCGGAGGGCGTCGGCGTCCGCCGGGTCGAGGTGCGTGTGCCAGTCCGACGGCGCGCGGAACTGGGCGTGGACCTTGACGTGGCCGCCGCTGTTGCGCTGGGCGACGAGCGCCCGGTTCACGCCGTACACGGCCACGGAACCGTCGCCGACCAGCCGGGCGAGGTCCGGGTGGCGGGTGTCGATGTCGTCCAGGGAGGTCTCCACCGCGGTGACGCCGGTGTAGTGCGGCGTCACCGGCGAGAGGGCCGGGCGGGTGCGGGACCGGGCGCCGTCCGCACCGACCACGAGGTCGAACGTCTCCCGCCGCCCGTCCTCGAAGTGGACCCGAACGCCGTCCCGGGCCCCCGGCACGACCTTCGCCACAGCCTGCCCCCACCGGACGTCGAGGGGGCCGAGCAGCAGGTCGCGGAGGTGCCCGCGGTCGATCTCGGGATTGGCCCGTTCGTCCGGACCGGGTCGCCAGTCGCGCAGGACGGTCCCGTCCGTGTCCAGGATGCGCATGGCCTGCCCCTCGGGGCGGGACAGCGCCCGGAACTCCGCGAGCAGCCCCGCCTTGTCCAGGGCCAGCTGGCCCAGCCCCTCGTGCAGGTCGAGCGTGCCGCCCGGTGGGCGGGCGTCGGGGGCGGCATCGCGTTCGAGGACGGTGACCGGGTGGCCGTGGCGGTGCAGCACTCGGGCGAAGGCGAGTCCTGCGGGGCCGCCACCGACCACGGCGACACGTGGTCTGCCAGTACGCTGTCTCATATCGATACACTGTATTTTCACTCTACGGTGTATCGCAACAGTACGCTGAGGCCATGACTGTCTGGGACCGGCCGGAGCCGCCGATTCGCCCCGTTCCGCTCGACCGGGAGCGGATCGTCGCCGCCGCGGTCGCGCTCGCCGACGAGGGCGGGCTGACGGCGGTGTCCGTACGCAAGGTGGCCGCCCGGCTGGACGCCGGCCCGATGCGGTTGTACGGATTCATCTCCACCAAGGACGAGCTGTTCGACCTCATGGTCGACGCGGTGTACGCCGAGATCCTGACCGAGGAGCGGCCCGGTGACTGGCGGGAGGCGCTGCACGGCCTCGCCCACCGCACCAGGCAGGCCGCTCTGCGGCACCACTGGCTGGCGGACCTGCTCGGCGGTCGGCCGGCTCTGGGCCCGAACGGCCTCGCCGTGACCGAGGCCACGCTGGCCGCCCTCGACGGTCTCGCCGACGTCGACACCGTCATGCGCGCCGTGGAGACGGTCAGCGCCTACTTCACCGGCGCGATCAGGCGCGAGGTCGCGGATCTGCGGGCGGAGCGGGACACGGGCCTGTCCAAGACCGAGTGGCAGCGCGCCCGCGGCCCGCACGTGACGCGTACCCTGGCCACGGGCCGCTTCCCGGCGCTGGCCAAGGCCGTGTACGAGGGCACGCACGTGGACGCGGAGACGTCCTTCACGACCGGGCTCGACTGGGTGCTCGACGCCGTGGCCGCCCGGCTCAACTGACCGGTACGGCCGACGAGTGCACGGCCGACGGCGCCTCGGGCCGGGCCGTGCGGTACGCGCAGCCCCTCGTCGTCGAGGGTCGCCGTGGCACGGATCTACGACACGCCCGGCCTCACCGGAGCGGTGCGGACGCGGCGGGGGCGGGCAGGAGCCGGTAGCCGTCCGCGTGGGCGACGACACGGCCGGCGGTGGGCGGTGCGAAGTGGGTGCCCAGCACGAGGGTGTCCGTGCCGGCGAGCGAGGCGAGCAGGTCACGGCGGGATGCCTGGGACCGCTCGGGGTCGATGTCGACGCAAGCTCCGACGGACGGGTGGGCGAGCTGAACGGGGTGGTGGACGCAGTCGCCGGTGATCAGGGCCGTCCGGCCGCGGCTGGTCAGCTCGACGGCGATGTGGCCGGGCGTGTGCCCGGGGGTGGGAACCAGGCGCAGGCCCGGGACGGCCTCCACACCTTCGGTGGGGACGTCGACGAGGTCGAACAGCCCCGCCTCCTCCACCGGGTGCACGGAGTCGCGGAACATCTGCCTGCGCGCCTCCTCCATGTCGTACCCGGCCCAGAACTCACGCTCGGTGCGGGAGGTCAGGTAGCGGGCGTTGGGAAAGGTGGGAACCCATTCCCCGTTCTCCTGCCGCGTGTTCCAGCCGACGTGGTCGGCGTGCAGGTGGGTGAGGATCACCAGGTCGACGGAGTCCGGGGTGAATCCGGCGGCGGTGAGCCGCTGGAGGAAGTCGGTGTGCAGGTCGTGCCAGGCGGGGTTGGCCCGCTCCTTGCCGTTGCCGATGCCGGTGTCGACGAGGATGCGCGTCCCGCCGACGGTGACCGCGAAGCTGTGGCTGTCGATGCACAGGGCGCCCTCGTCGTCGGCGAAGTGGGGGCGCAGCCAGGGCTGCCCGGCGACGAGGTCCCGGGTGGCGCCGGGCAGCAGCCAGGCTCCGGTGGCGGCCGGCAGGGCGACCTCGTCGATGCGGTGGACGGTGGCGTCTCCCACCGTCCAGCAGGGGACGGCGTGCTGATCGGTGGCCGGAGCGGTGCTCATGATCGGTCGCTTCCTTCGGGCTGCGTGTCGGTGGGCACGGGACGAGACCCTTGTGCACTAAACGCAATGAGTTTGCGTTTAGCCACCGTAAGACCTACAGTCCACCTAACGCAAACGCTTAGCTTTTGAGCGCCTCCGCGCAGCGCGGCTGCCGCCGCACGTCCCGACCCCGAAGAGAGAATCCCCGTGCCCTCCGCCGAACCCACCCCGCCGGAGGCGGCCCGCTGGGCCGCCCGCGCCGGACTCCCGCTGCCCGCCGACCGCCACGCCGCCGTCGCGGCCACCGCCCAGCACATCCACTCCGTCGTCGCCGTGCTGCGGGAGCTGGACTTCGCCGACACTCCGCCCGCCACCGCCTACCGCGCGGAACAGGAGACGCACGATGCAGCCGTATGAACTGACGCTCGGCGCGGCCGCCGAGGCCGTCCGGACCCGCCGCCTGTCCCCCGTCGAGCTGGTGGACTCCGTCCTGGAGCGCATCGGGCGGACGGAGCCGCGACTCCATGCCTACGTCACCGTCACCGCGGAGCGTGCCCGCCGGGCCGCGCGCGCGGCCGAGGACGACATCGCGGCCGGACGTCACCACGGCCCGTTGCACGGCGTCCCCATGGGGCTCAAGGACCTGATCGATGTCGCCGGGATCGCGACGTCGGCCAGTTCGCGGGTTCGCGCCGACCACCGCGCCGAGGCGAGCAGCACCGTCGCCGGCCGACTGGAGGCGGCCGGCGCCGTCCTGGTCGGCAAGACCCACACCCACGAGTTCGCCTACGGACTGACCACCCCGCAGACCAGGAACGCGTGGCACACCGGCCGGGTGGCCGGCGGGTCCAGCGGCGGCTCCGCCGTCGCCGTCGCCGCGGGTACCGCCACCTTCGCCCTGGGCACCGACACCGGTGGTTCCATCCGGGTGCCCGCCGCACTGAACGGGGTCGTCGGCCTCAAACCGACGTACGGCCTCGTCCCCCGGCACGGCGTCACGTCCCTGTCCTGGTCACTGGACCACGTCGGCCCGATCACCCGCACCGTCGAGGACGCCGCGCTGGTCCTGGCCGCCCTGGCCGGACACGATCCCCGCGACCCCGCCTCCCTGACCGCGCCCGCCACGGGGTACCGGCCGCCCACCGGCACCGACCTCACGGGGCTGCGCGTCGGCGTGCCGCGCAACTACTACTTCGACCACGTCGACCCGGAGGTGGAAACCGCCGTCCGCGCCGCCGTCGACGAGTTCGAAGCACTCGGTGCCCGTCTCGTCGAGGTCGAGATCCCCATGACCCGCTACATCCAGGCCACCCAGTGGGGCCTGATGGTGCCCGAGGCCACCGCCTACCACGAACGCACGCTGCGCACCGTCCCCGAGCTCTACCGGGGCGACGTCCGCGTCCTGCTGGAGGCCGGTGAACTGATGCCCGCCGGTGACTACCTGCGGGCGCAGCGTTCCCGCACGCTCATGCGGCGGGAGTGGGCGGCCGTGCTCCGGGAGGTGGACCTGATCGCCGCCCCCACCGTCCCGGCGACCGCCGTCGAGGCCGGCCAGGAGACGATCACCTGGGCCGACGGCACGACCGAGGCCGTGTCCGACGCCTATGTGCGCCTGTCGTCCCCAGCCAACATCACCGGCGTGCCGTCCCTGTCCCTGCCCGTCGGCCACGACACGACGGGGCTCCCCATCGGCATGCAACTACTCGGACGACCGCTCGGCGAACGGGTGCTCCTGCGGGTCGGTCACGCCTACGAACAGACCCGGCCCGCCCGCAAACTCGCGCCCGCCGCGTGAACGAACGGCCACCCCCTAGACGCAATGGTTTTGCTTTAGGGTGGATGTCATGAGCAGGCAGATGGTGCGTCCCGGCGGGCGCAGCGCCCGGGTGCAGGCGGCGGTGCACACCGCCGTGCGCGAACTGGCGTCGGAGGTGGGGCGGGACGCCCTGACCGTGCCGCTGGTCGCCCGGCGTGCGGGCGTGACGCCGTCGACGATCTACCGGCGCTGGGGCGACCTCCAGGAGCTGCTGTCGGACGTCGCGGTCGAGCGCCTCCGCCCCGACACCGCACCCGGGGACCACGGCGCCCTGTACGCCGACCTGGCGGCCTGGGCCGAGCAGTTCCTCGACGAGATGGCCTCGCCCACCGGCCGCTCCTACATCCGCGACGCACTGCTCGGCGACCCGGACGGCAGCAACGCCGGCCAGTGCTCCGCCTACGCCGCCGAGCAACTCGGGATCGTCCTCAGCCGCGCGGCCGGACGCGGGGACGACACACCCGACGTCGAGACCGTCATGGACCGCGTCGTCGCCCCCTTGATGTACCGCATCCTCTTCCGCCCGGACGGGCTCGACGCCCCGTATGCGCACCGGCTCGTCGCGGAGGTCCTGGGGCGGACCGGCCCCTGACCAGCGGCGTCCGCGCAACGTCAACCGTCTCTCTCCCCCTCACGCCGCCACCCGCCTTCGAAACGCTGGCGGAGCGCATCCGGGATCAGTGTTCTCGGTGCCCCGCCGCCCTCCAGTGGGTACGGAACCCGGCAACACCGCCTCGACGAGAGACTGGACATGACTGGACACGAATCCGCTCACCACCCGCCTCAACGCGTCGGCGTCGTCGCCGAGTCCCTGCCCGGGGAGACCCGCGTCGCCGCGACGCCCTCGACGGTCCGCCTGCTGCTCGGCCTCGGCTACGAGGTCGTCGTCGAGCCGGGAGCCGGCATGGCCTCCGGGTTCGACGACACGGCCTACTCCGAGGCGGGGGCGAGTCTCGGCGGAGCCTGGGCCGCGGACGTCGTACTCAAGGTCAACGCGCCGTCCGACGAGGAGATCGCGGAACTGCGCGCGGGGACGACGCTCGTGTCCCTCGTCGCACCCGCGCAGCGGCCCGAGTTGCTCGAGGCGCTCGCCGCGCGGGACGTCACGGTGCTCGCCCTGGACGCCGTGCCCCGGATATCGCGGGCGCAGTCGATGGACGTGCTCAGCTCCATGGCGAACATCGCCGGGTATCGGGCGGTGATCGAGGCGGCGCACGTCTTCGGGCGGTTCTTCACCGGTCAGGTCACCGCGGCGGGCAAGGTGCCGCCCGCGAAGGTCCTGGTCGCCGGGGCCGGGGTCGCGGGGCTGGCCGCCATCGGGGCCGCCTCCAGCCTGGGCGCGATCGTGCGGGCGACCGATCCCCGGCCCGAGGTCGCGGACCAGGTCACGTCGCTCGGCGGCGAGTACCTGCCGGTGAACGCAGCCCAGGAGAGCGGCACCGACGGCTACGCGAAGGCGACCACCGCGGACTACGACCGGGCCGCCGCCGAGCTGTACCACGCGCAGGCCGCGGAGGTGGACATCGTGATCACCACCGCGCTGATCCCGGGCCGCCCGGCGCCCCGGCTGCTGACCGCCGAGGACGTGGCCGCGATGAGACCGGGCAGTGTCGTCGTCGACATGGCCGCCGCACAGGGTGGCAACGTCGAGGGGACCGTACCGGGCCGGAGCGTGGTGACCGGCAACGGCGTGACCGTCATCGGCTACACCGACCTGGCGTCCCGGCTGCCCGCCCAGGCGTCCCAGCTGTTCGGCACCAACCTGGTCAACCTGCTGCGGCTGCTCACCCCCGGCGGGGACGGCCGGATCGTCATCGACTTCGACGACGTGGTGCAGCGGACCGTGACCGTGGTCCGCGCGGGCACGGTCACCTGGCCCCCGCCGCCGGTCCCGGTGTCGGCGGCCCCGCCCCCCACCGCGCCGGCGGCGGCGTCCACCGCCGCACCGGTGGGCGCGAGAACGACCAGGGTCACCCCGGCGGGGCGCTTCGGCCTCATCGGCCTCGGCATGCTGGCCACCTTCCTGCTGGTCGCGTTCGCCCCGGCCCAACTGGCGCAGAACTTCACGGTGTTCGCATTGGCGGTGGTCATCGGCTACTACGTGATCGGCAAGGTCCACCACTCCCTGCACACCCCGCTGATGTCGGTGACCAACGCCATCTCGGGGATCGTGGTGATCGGTGCCCTCGTGCAGATCGGGCACGAGAGCACCCTCGTCACCGTGCTGTCCTTCGTGGCGATCCTGCTGACGAGCGTCAACATCTTCGGAGGTTTCGCCGTCACCCGCCGCATGCTGTCCATGTTCTCGAGAGGCGAGCCCCGATGACGTCCATGACCGCCTCCCGCGCCGCCGACCTGGTGGCGGCCCTGCTGTTCGTCCTCAGCCTCGCCGGTCTGTCCCGGCACCGGACCTCACGCGCCGGCGTCGTCTACGGCATCGTGGGCATGGCCCTCGCCCTGGCCGCCACCGTCGTGGCCTCGGCGCAGAGCGTCTCCGCCGGTCCGGTCGCACTGATCCTGCTCGCCACGGTGATCGGCGCCGCGGCGGGCCTGTGGCGGGCGCGGCGCGTGGAGATGACGCAGATGCCCGAACTGATCGCGGTGCTGCACAGCTTCGTCGGTCTCGCGGCCGTCCTGGTCGGCTGGAACAGCTACCTGGAGGTCGAGGCCCACGGATCGCGGGGCCGGATCGCCGCCGAGCTGATCCGCATCCACCACGCCGAGGTGTTCATCGGCGTCTTCATCGGCGCGGTCACCTTCACCGGCTCCGTGGTCGCGTACCTGAAGCTGTCCGCGCGGATCAAGTCCCGGCCGCTGATGCTGCCCGGCAAGAACGCCCTCAACCTGGGCGCGCTGGCCCTGTTCGTGGTGCTCACGGTCTGGTTCACGGTCAGTCCGGGCCTCCCGCTGATGGTGGCGGTCACGGTCCTGGCACTCGCCCTGGGCTGGCACCTGGTGGCTTCCATCGGCGGTGGCGACATGCCCGTGGTCGTCTCGATGCTCAACAGCTACTCCGGTTGGGCCGCGGCGGCGGCCGGATTCCTGCTCGACAACAACCTGCTCATCGTCACCGGGGCGCTGGTCGGTTCCTCCGGTGCCTATCTGAGCTACATCATGTGCCAGGCGATGAACCGTTCCTTCCTCTCCGTCATCGCCGGTGGCTTCGGCATCGAGGCCCCGCCGGGCGGCGACGACGAGCAGGGCGAGCACCGCGAGATACGGGCGCACGAGGCGGCCGAACTGCTCGCGCGGGCGCGGTCCGTGGTGATCACCCCCGGTTACGGCATGGCCGTGGCGCAGGCCCAGCATCCGGTCGCGGAGCTGACCCGGCGGCTGCGCGAGCGCGGGGTCGAGGTGCGCTTCGGTGTCCACCCCGTCGCCGGGCGGCTGCCCGGGCACATGAACGTGCTGCTGGCCGAGGCGAAGGTGCCGTACGACATCGTGCTGGAGATGGACGAGATCAACGACGACTTCGCCGACACCTCGGTCGTGCTGGTCATCGGTGCGAACGACACGGTCAACCCCTCGGCGACCGAGGACCCCGCCAGTCCGATCGCGGGTATGCCCGTGCTGCGCGTCTGGGAGGCGGAACAGGTCGTCGTGTTCAAGCGCTCGATGGCTTCCGGCTACGCGGGCGTGCAGAATCCGCTGTTCTTCCGGGAGAACAGCAGCATGCTCTTCGGCGACGCCAAACAGAGCGTCGAGGAGATCCTGCGGGCCCTCGGCCCCGACACCGGCCGAGAGCCCGCGGCCCCCGAGCGGGGGGTGACGGCGGCGCGGTGACGCGGCCTGCTCCGGCACGTGGTGCTCGGCGAGCTCGCGGCAGTGGGCCGCCGAGGCCGCGCGGGTGGACCGGCGCGCACTCTCCTCAGGAGCCGTCGAGCCACTGGGCGAGGGCGGCCGCCTCGCTGTGGTCCACGTCCTTGGTGGCGGTGAGCAGGGTCACCTTGGCGTCGGCCGACAGGTCGCGCAGGCGCTCCAGCGCGGCCTGGTGGTCGGGGTCCTCCAGCTCGGCGTGGTAGCGGCGCCGGAATTCGTCGTACCGCTCGGGATCGTGGTGGTACCAGCGCCGCAGATCGGTCGAGGGTGCGACGTCGCGCAGCCACTCGTCCAGATCGGCCTTCTCCTTGCTCATGCCACGAGGCCACAGACGGTCGACGAGCACGCGCTTGCCGTCCTGCGGTGTGGGGCTTTCGTAGATCCTCCGGTATCCGACCCGTGCAGCCATGACCCACCTTCCGGAGACGAGAGACGACCCGGGCAGCGCCCTTCCCGTGCGCTGTCCCGTCCAGGTGAACCGCCACGGCGGGCCCAAACACGGGCCGGCGGCGGTGCCCTCGTCAGGGTCGCACGTGCGGCCAGCCGGCCAGTCCCTCCGTGCCGGGAGGCTGCGCGACGGCCTGCTCCACGGAGTCGTGGAAGGAGTAGACCGCCCCCAGGCCGCCGAGGGCGAAGACCTGCAGGAGCCGCCGGTCGGAGCAGGCGATCCGCAGCGATCCCTGATGGCTGCGGATGCTCTTGGTCACGGACACGATCATGCCGAGGCCCATGGAGTCGATGAACGGGGTGTCGCACAGGTCGAGCACGAAGTGCCGGTGGCCCTCGGACAGGCGTCGGACCACCTCGGCCCGGACGAGCGGCGCGAAGGCGATGTCGATCTCGTCGTCGGCCCGAACGACCGTCCAACCGTTGATCACCCGGCATCCGACCTGCTCGTGCGGCTCTGCGACGCCCTGCTCGCTCACGCTGCGCTCCCCTGCCATGCTGTCCGTTTTGCCCGTCTCATCCAGGAAACGCGGTACGGCCGAGCGTCACAAGAGCCCGGTTTTCAGATGGTGAGCGAGAGCCCCCGGGACACCCGCTCCGCGGTGGTGAGCAGGGTCGCCACGGCGTCGTCGAGCCGGGCCGTGCGGTTGACGTCCAGGGAGATGCCGAGCGATCCGATGGTGTCGCCGCGACGGACGGGGACCGCGACGCACGCGGTGCCCAGACGGTACTCCTCGATGTCGGTCACGGCCGGGCCGTGCGGGGAGGCGTCCAGGCGCCGCAGCAGCTCGGCACGGTAGGTGATCGTGCGCGGGGTGAGGTCGTTCATGGTGTGCCGGGAAAGGTATTCGGCGCGGGCGTCGGCGTCCAGCTCGCGCAGCACGCTCTTGCCGAGCGCCGTGGCGTGTCCCGCGTCCTCGAACCCGACCCAGAGATCGACCCGGGGGGCCTTCGGGCCGTCCACGATCTCCGCGACCCGGATCTCGCCGTCCTCGTACAGGGTCAGGTAGGCCGCGGCCGACAGGTCGTCCCGCAGCTCGGTGAGCGTGGGACGGACCCTGCTCAGCGCCGTCTGGTCGCGGCTTCCCGCGTGCAGCGCGCCCAGCCGCTCCCCCAGGACGAACGTGCCGTCCTCGAGTCTGCGCACGTAGCCGTCGTGGACCATGGTCCGCAGCAGGTGGTAGGTGGTCCCCAGGGCCAGGCCCGTCTCGCGCGCCAGCTGCTTGGCCGGTACGCCGCTCTCGTGGGCACCCACGGCTTCCATCAGCCGAAAGGCTCGCTGCACCGAGGAGATGAGCGTGGGGCCCTCCTGACCGCTCATCCCTCCACACTGCGCCCCGCCGAAGGGGTCCGGCAAGTGCGCTACGGCTTGATGCCGACCCCGGCCCACAGGCTGACCTGGGCGTCGGTGGGCGCGTCCGCGCCGGTGACCTGTGCCGGTCGCCAGCGGTGGCCGACGGTCACGCCGGGTTCGAGGAGGTCGAGCCCGTCGAAGAACCTCGTGACGTCCTTCTGCGAGCGGAACTGCACCGGCGTGCCCGCGCCGGTGTAGATGTCCGTGACCTTCTCCCAGGTGGGCGGGTCGAAGTCCGGTGTGCAGTGACTCAGCGCGAGGGCACTGCCCGCCGGGAGCGCCGCCATCAGCCGGTCGACGATGCCGTACGGGTCGCGGGCATCGGTGATGAAGTGCATCAGGGCGTTCAGCGACAGGGCGACCGGCCGGGACAGGTCGAGCACCTCGGCCAGCTCGGGCGCGGCCAGCAGGGAGCCTGGGTCGTTGACGTCGGCCTCGATGTAGGTGGTGCGGCCCTGCGGGGTGCTGCGCATCAGGCGCTCGGCGTACTTCAGGACGAGCGGGTCGTTGTCGGCGTAGACCACCCGGGCCTCGGGGACCACGGACTGTGCCACCTGGTGCACGTTCGGCTCGGTGGGGATGCCCGTGCCGATGTCCAGCCACTGCCGGATGCCGTGCTCCTGTGCCAGTACCCGGGTGGCGCGGTGCATGAAGGCGCGGTTCTCCCGGGCACAGGTGAAGATGCCCGGGTATGCCTCGGCGACCGCTTCGGCGGCCTGTTTGTCGACCGGGAAGTGGTCCTTGCCGCCGAGGTAGTAGTCGTACATGCGGGCCGAGTGCGGCCTGCTGGTGTCGAGGCCCCGCGCGGCGTGGGTGTTGCTCATCCTGTTCCCTTCGGAAGGCCGGCCGTGAGGTGGTCCGCCATGCCCTGCTTGACTCCTCGGACGAACGCGCCGATCTCCTCCGGCGTGTAGATGAGTGCGGGGCCGGACGGATCGGTCGACTGACGCACCGCGACGCGTCCGTCGGCGAGCCGTTTGGTCTCCACGCACTGTCCGCCGTTGGGTCCGCTCCACGGACGTTCCCAGCCGCTCTCGCCGAGGTCGCGGGCGGGCATTCCGTTGTAGACGGGGTCGTCGGTGCTGCTCATGAGTACTCCTTGCGCATGCGGTTGAGGAGGGCCGTGCTGTCCCGTGTCGAGGTGAGCAGCGACATCCTGTTGTGCGCCTCCAGGTGGGCGACGACGTCGGCCCGTTCGTCCAGGTACATCGAGGCGGAGAGGATCTCGCTGTAGACGACGTCGGGCAGCTCCGGCTCCTCGAACCGGAAGTAGGTGAAGGGCGCGCAGGCCCCGACGTGGGCGCCGACGGCGAAGGGCAGGATGTCGATGCTGACGTGCTCCAGCTCGGACGCCTCCAGGAGCCGGTCGATCTGCTCGCGCATCACTTCCGGACCGCCGACGACCCGGTGCAGGACCGCTTCCTCCATGACCACCCAGAGGGTCGGCGCGTTCTCCCGCTCCAGCAGGCTCTGCCGCCGCAGCCGCAGCCCGACGCGGCGTTCCAGCTCCTCCTCGGAGCCGTTGGGGAAGCCTCCGCCGAGAACGCCGCGGGCGTACGCGGGGGTCTGGAGCAGCCCCGTGACGTAGTGGGGTTCGTAGGTGCGCAGGGTGCCGGCGCCGGTCTCCAGACTGACGTACGCCGTGAACCAGTTGGGCAGCACGTCGCGGTAGGCGTGCCACCAGCCGGGCTTGTTGGCCTGCTCGGCGAGCGCGACGAACTCCTCCGTCTCCTGCTGCCCGGCGCCGTAGGTCTGCAGGAGCTTTTCGACATAGAGGGGTTTGAGGGCGACTTCGGCCTTCTCCAGCCGGCGGATCGTCAGGGGGGTGACCCGAAGTGCCTTGGCGGCGTCGGCCAGTGAGGCGCCCGCGCCCTGCCGCATCTCCTGGAGCCGACGGCCCAGGATCATGCGCAGCACCGTCGGGGCGCTGGTGCCCGCGCCGGACCGAGCTTCACTCACGCCCCACCTCCTGATGGGCTGTCACCGGCGCCATTGTGGCAGCGACTTGGTGATGACACCAGACTGAACGGGGCTTCCTGAAATTATCAGGGATTCGGTTGCAGCCTGAACCGGACGGCGAGCATAGTTGCGCTGTGAGCCTGCCCGTCCGACCGCCGTCCCGTCAGCGCCCGCCGAGGCCCGCTCCCCCCATCGCGACCGTCTCGACCGGAAGGCGATCACCGTGACCCCCCACACGAGCCCTTCGCCCGGACTGTTACCACCGACGCGTCCGGACCGGGAACACTGGTTCGACCTCCCCTCGCTCCGGATCAGCGTGCGGACGGCGCGCGACACGGTGCGCCGCCAGCTCCGCACCTGGCGGCTTCCCGGCGACGTGTGCACCGACGCGGTGCTGCTCGTCTCGGAACTGGCGACGAACGCCGTGCTCCACTCGGCCGGCGACCGCATGCTGTGCGGCCTGTCGCTGACCTCGCGCGAACAGCTGCGGATCGAGGTGCACGACGACGGAAACACCTCGGCCGGGCCGACCGGTACCCGCTCCGGTCCTCAGGACGAGAGCGGCCGGGGGCTGTTGATCGTGCAGCAGCTCGCGGACTCCTGGGGAACCGCGCGCTCCGGCCGCACCGGGGGCAACACCGTCTGGGCGGTTCTCCGGATCGAGCTCTGACCCCGCACCGGGACGCCTGCGCCGAAGGACCGCGTCGACGCGGTTTCGTGAGTACGAGGTTGGTGAGTACCAGGTTCATGAGTACGAGGCTCATGAGTACGAGCTGAGTATCCGCGCTCATGTCCCGGCGCGTGACGGGGGCCACACTCCGAGACATGACGAACCTTCCGCCCCCGGCCGAGGAACTGCGGATCCTCGACGCCGAGCTGCGGCAACTCGACCTGCGCCGCGCCGTCCTGCTGCGGCGCCGTGCGTGGCTGGTGCACACCCTGCGGGCGGCCGCCGCCCCGCAGCCCGCACAGGGCACCGGAGCGGCACCGGGCGGCCCGCCCGCCGGTCCGGCCACCGGTGCCGCCGCCCGCCGGCCGGAGACCACCGCGCCCGGCGTGCAGAACGTGCTGCTGGTGCTCGGCGGCGTACTGCTGACGATCGCGGCGATCGCGTTCACCCTCGTCAGCTGGGGCCACCTGGGGATCGCGGGGCGCTCGCTGGTCCTGGGCGCGCTGACCGTGGGGGCGCTGGGTGCGCCGGTGACGTTGCTGCGGCGCGGCCTGAGGGCGACCGCCGAGGCCGTGTCCGGCCTGGCGACGGCCCTGACCGTCCTCGACGCGTACGCACTCCACGAGGTGGCGTTCACCGGCGCGGACGGTGTCGGGTACACGGCCGCCGCGTCGGCCGTCCTGGCCGCGCTGTGGGCGGCGTACGGTGTGCGTCTCGGGCTCTTCCATCCTCTCCCGCTGGCCGTGGCGACCGCGCATCTGCCCCTGCTGTTGTGGGCGATCGCGGTTGGCGCGGGTCCGCTCCCGCTCACCGCCGTGCTGCTGGCGACCGCCGCCGGCGGCACCGCCGTGGCACTGCGTCCCGTGTCGGCGCCGGTGCGGGTGGTCGCCGTCGTCGGCGCGCTGGGCACGGGCGCCGTCGGTGTGCTCTCGGCCGGGTGGCTCTGCTGGAGCGCGTCCGACCCCGGCTCGGCCGCACAGGCGGCGGCGCTGCTGGTCGTGGCGGCGGCGGTTGCCCTGGTGGCCGGCCGCTTCGTCCCGAACCGGGAGGTCGCCGTGGCCGCCGCCGCGGCCGCGGGTCTGTGTCTGGTCGCCGGGTCGGCAGGGGTGCTGCGGGTCTCGGTGCCCGGCGAGTGGATGGTGCCGGGATGTCAGCTGTTCGCGATCCTCCTGCTGGCGGCGGAGCGGACGTCCATTCCCCTGCCTTTGCGTCAGGGGCTGGTGCGCGCCGCTGTGGCGGTCCAGGGTTTCGCGGTGCTGTGGGCGGTGCCGCTCGTCGCCGGGAGTGTGCTCGGTCCGGCGGTCCAGGCGGTGACGCCCTGGTCCGGCGCGCCGCGGACCGTCCGGGACGCCGTGTTCGCGGGGGTGCCAGCGCCCGCGTACGCGAGCACCGTACCGCTGGTCCTCGCCGTGGTGGCCGCCGCGCTGGTGGTGGCCGGGCGCCGCACGCCTCGGCGTCCGGCCGTCATGGTGGTGGTCCTGGTCCTCGGTTGGGCGGCCGTCCTCGTCCTCCCGGTGGCGCTTCAACTGCCCTACACGGCGGGTCTGGTGACGCAGGCCGCGGTGGTCGTCGCGGCCCTGGGCCTCGCGGTGCGGTCCGACCGGTCCGACGGCGGGACCTCGCCGCTGGCCCTGACGGCCCTGCTGCTGGCTCTCCTCACCTCGGTCGACCTCGCCCTCCTCTCGCTGGCCTCCGAGTCCGCGACGATCGGTGTACTCGTCACGCTCACGGTCCTGTTCGGTGCGGCCGGCCGCCGTCCGCGGCACGCTCCGTTCACCGTGCCCGCCGCCCTCGCTCACGCCACGGCGCTGGCCTGCGCGCTCGGCGCGTCCGCCGACCTGCGGCCGCCGCACACGGCGCTGCTGGTTCTCGTCGTACCCGCGGTCGCCGCCCTGATCGCCTCGCAGTCGAGTAGGTCGCCGGCGAGCGGGTCGCGGGCGACCGTGCCGGTCGAGGTGGCGGGTGCGGCCGCGGGGCTGCTCGCCCTCGCGCTCGCGGTGCCGGATCCGCCGATGCTGGCCCTGGTGCTCTCCCTCAACGGTGTCGTCGCGGCCGCCACGGCGCTGCGCCCTGAGCGGCGGGCGGTCGGCTGGGCGGCCGCCGTGCTGTGGCTGGCCGCCGCCTGGGTGCGCCTGGCGGCGTGGGAGGTCGGCACGCCGGAGGCCTACGCCCTGCCGGTGACCGGACCCGCGCTGGTCGTCGGGTACCTGCGCCGGCGCCGCGACACGGCGGTCTCCTCGTGGACGGCGTACGGTCCCGGGCTGGCCGCCACCCTGGTGCCGAGTCTGCTCGCCGCCTGGGACGACCAGCACTGGCTGCGGCCGCTGCTGCTCGGCGTCGCGGCGCTCGCGGTGACGCTGGTGGGCGCCCGCCTGCGGCTCCAGGCGCCACTGGTCCTCGGCGCGGGTGTGCTGGCGCTGGTGGCCCTGCACGAGCTGGCTCCCTACCTCACCCAGGTCGTCGGCGCGCTCCCCCGCTGGGTGCCCCCGGCGCTCGCCGGTCTCGTGCTGCTCGTCCTGGGCGCCACCTACGAGCATCGGCTGCGGGACGCCCGGCGGCTGCGGGAGGCGCTGGGGCGGCTCCGCTAGGACGTCCGGAGGGGCACAAGTGAGGGGTGCCGTGTCGAACCCGTGCAGCTTTGCGGTCGGGGTCATGGAACCCGGACGAGGCCACCCATCTCGCCGTGGGCCGCGGATCGGCTTCGTGGTAACACGAAGTGATCACACACGCAGTGATCACATTCGAAAGGGCCGACTCATGGGTATCTTCAGCCGCCGCCAGACCGCCACCGTCGAGCAGCCGGCGGCCGCCGCACCGGAGCGGTTCGCCGCGCGGTCCGCGACGGCGGCGGCCACGCTCGACCCGGCCCTTCGCGAGCTGACCGGGCACTGGACCATCGACCGCCCGCACAGCCGGATAGGCTTCTCCGTGCGGCACGCCATGGTCACCACGGTCCGCGGGGCCTTCACCGACTACGACAGCAGGCTGTACTTCGACGGTGCCAGCCCCGGCGATTCCCGGGCCGAGCTGGTGATTCGGGTCGCCAGCGTGGACACGGGCGTGGAGCAACGGGACGCCCATCTCGTCGGCAAGGACTTCTTCGATGCGCGGCGCCACCCCGAGATGACCTTCCGCTCCACCTCGACCACCCAGGAGTCCGGGGAGAGCTTCCGCATGACGGGTGACCTCACCATCCGCGGCACGACCCGCCCCGTCGAGCTGCAACTGGACTACCTCGGCTCGGTCGTGGACCCGTTCGGCTACGAGCGGGCCGGTTTCGACGGGACCACCACCATCGACCGCAGGGACTGGGGCCTGGTCTACAACCAGCGGCTCGAGGCGGGCGGCAGCATGGTGAGCGAGAAGGTCCGTCTGCAGTTCGACATCTCCGCGATCCGCTCCTCCTGACCCGCACTACGACGGCCGGTTCTCACACCGGCCGAGGCACGGACCGCGGACGCAGCACCATGAGCGAGTCCTCCTGGGCCGCGACCATGGCGAAGGGGAACCGGTCGGCTTCGAGGCAGAGCGCGACGTCGTCGGGATGGACGCCCTGTCGCACTCCCTGCGCCAGCTCGGTGGCGGCACGCGACGCGGCGGCTCGGCGGAGGAACCCGGCGGCGTCCGCACCGTCCCCGTCGGCCCTGCCCGCGATGTACTGGGCGCACGCCAGGTCCTCGTCGGCCCGCCCGTCCTCGCCGGTGACCACGAACGTGACGCGCTCGGCGCCACGTTCCCGCAGCAGCCTGGCCGTCGCGTCCGCGACCACGAAGCCGGCGCACAGCACCAGCGGCGCGTCCCTGACCGCGAGGGCACCGACCGTCCCCGCCGTGGTCTTCTGCACGACGGTCCGTCCGGCGAGGTCGGCGGAGCGCAGCAGGCCCGGCGAGTTGACCAGGTCGAAACCGGGTATGGGCGGGCCGTCCTTGAGCGCCACCCGGTCCGGGTGGCCCGCCTTGAGGTCCAAAGCCTCCTCCAGCGACCCGGCGAGAACGATCTTCTCCGCGCCCCGGGCGAAGGCCCACGCGGCCACGGTGAACGCGCGCATGACGTCCACGACGACCGCCACGTCCGGGGCCTCGGTCACCTCGGGGATGCCGACGAAACGAGTGTCCATTCGCGTCATGATCGCGCACACCCGCCGACACGGCCACAGCCCCTGGGCGCGCTCCCGGCCTCAGGGCGCGCCCACGAGGCGGTCCAGCGGTGCTGCCAGGACCGGGGCGAGTGCCTCGGCGTACGCCTCCGAGAGGTGGCTGTCGTCGCGGTGGACCGCGGTGTCGGCCACGACCACCGGGCAGACGCCGGTGCGCGGGGCGCAGACCCAGGGCGTGGGATCGATGACCGTGGTGCCCGTGGTGGAGGCGGCGGCACGGACGGCGCGGCCGCGCGTCGTGTCCCGGATCGCCTCCGGCAAGTGGTGTGCGCAGGCGCGCAGTTGCAGCGAGTTCCGGGCGGCGCAGTCGACCGGGTCGCCCTTGGGCCACGGGGTGTCGAGCAGTGCGGCGACCCGGGCGCCGGAGGTGTGCAGGTCGCGGAAGGTGTGCTCGAACCCGGTGGTCCACTGGCGCAGGGGGTCGTCGGCGGGGCGGGCCGGGTCACCGGCGTCCGAGGAGGAGACGACCACGAGGGCCGGGCGCAGGTCCCTGATCCGCTCCAGGGCGTGGGAGCGCCAGGTGTCGCAGGCGGTGTACGGCTTGTGGAGGTTGACGATGGTCACGTCGGCGACCTTGCAGGATGCCTTGGTGAGCGGCACCAGCCGCCAGCCGCGGGCGCCCGCGAGCCGTTGCAGGGCCGGGAACCACTGCGCGGCGTGGGAGTCGCCGAAGAGGACGACCGTACGGGAGGAGGTCCGGTCTCCGTAGACGCAGGACCGTGGGCGGGTGGCGGCGCGGTCGACGTGGCAGCCGTCCCGGTAGAGCGCGGAGCGGGCGGACTTCACCCGCGGCAGGGGCGGCGCGAGGTTGCTCGGCAGGGCGGTCGGGGACGCCGTCAGGAGTTCGGTGAGGCGGGTGGCCGGGTCCGGCGCCCCGGAGAGGGCCCGTGCCAGGGCGGGCGCGGGGTCGCCGACCTCGATCGTCGGCGGTACCGCCGTCGCCGTCAGGGACAGCGCGGAGGCGCTCGCGGTCAGCGCGGCCCCGAGCGCCAGGGCGCGGCGCGGGCGCCCGCGGAAGGCACGGTGGAAGCGGACGGGGTTCTCGACGAGGCGCAGGGTGAGCCAGGCCAGGGCCAGCGCCACGGCGGACAGCGCGAGTGCGAGCGGTACTCCGGCGGTGCCGTCGGCACGTCCGAGCGCCGCCGGGGCTATCACCAGCAGCGGCCAGTGCCACAGGTACCAGCCGTAGGAGAGTCCGCCGAGCCACACGAGGGGACGTCGCTCCAGCAGCCGCCCCGCACCGTACGACGTGGGCACGCAGCCGCCGGCCAGGACCAGTACGGCGCCCGCGACCGGCAGGAGCGCGTGATGGCCGGGGAAGGGCGTCTGGTCGTCGTACCGGAGTGCCGCCACCGTGACGCAGACCAGGCCGAGCCAGCCCAGTGCGGCGGCGAGGGCGGCCGGCAGGCGGCGCAGCCGTACAACGGCCAGGGCCAGGAGCGCACCGGCACCCAGTTCCCAGACTCGGGTCAGGGAGCCGAAGTACGCCCAGGGCGCCGACCGGTCCGTCACGACGACGCCCGCCGCGAACGAGAGAGCGCACAGGACGGCGAGCGGCACCGCCACGGGTCCGAGCCGCCCGCGGGCGATCCGCCAGGTGAGCAGCAGGAGTACGGGCCACACCAGGTAGAACTGCTCCTCCACGGCGAGCGACCACACGTGCTGGAACGGCGAGGGCGGGCTGTTCTGGGCGAGGTAGTCCGTACCGGCCGCCGCCAGCCGGAAGTTGAGCGTGTACAGCGCACCGGCGAGGGCGTCGCCCGCGTACTCGGCGAGCCGCGCCTTCGACAGGAACAGCCATGCCCCGACGAGCGTGACGGCGATGACCAGGGACGACGCGGGGAGCAGCCGCAGTGCCCGCCGGGCGTAGAAGGAGCGCAGCGACACCCGTCCGGTGGTGGCGAGTTCACGCAGGAGCAGTGAGGTGATCAGGAAGCCGGAGATCACGAAGAAGACGTCGACACCGACGTAGCCGCCGCCGACCTGAGTCACGCCGGCGTGGGAGAGCACCACCAGCCCGACGGCCACCGCGCGCAGCCCTTGGATGTCGAGCCGCGGAGGGTGTCCTTGCGGCGGCGGCGCGGATCCGCCGGCCGCCGGGACGGTACGCGCCGCGATGGGCGTGGTGCTGGTCATCAGGGCTTGGCTCCTCAGGGGGGACGGACACACTGCGCCTGACAAGATCAGTGCGCCGTGTCCCGAAGTTCCGTCGCCGTCGCCCGACTTGGCCTCGATCGGGAAGGTTCAACCGGGTGCAACCAGCGGTTCAGCCCCCGTCCGGCCCGGCGACCGTCCGCCCCGTGGACGGCTGCTCGGAGCCGGGCCGCGGGTCCTGCACCGCGGCGGTGAAGCGCGCCGCGAGTGCGGCGGCCGCGGCACGCAGTTCCGCGCCGCCGTCGACACGGAAGGCGAACGGCACCCGGGCGAGCCATTCCTGCGCGTACATGTCCGGGTTCCGGGTGCTGCCGACCAGGACGCAGCCGTCTCCCAGGGGTTCGAGCCGGCCCATGGGCGGGCGGATCCAGGGCGCGACCTCGGCCGGCGGGGCGTCGAAGACCACGCGGGTGGCGAACCGCCATCCGGTGCCCAGGTTCTCCTCCAGCAACGCCACCGGGTCGAAGCCGGCGGGCGCGTCGAATTCCCGGGCGGTGCTCCGGGCCTCGCCGATCCGGTCCACCCGGTAGGTGCGGACGGCGTCCACGCGGTGGGAGTGGCACAGCAGGTACCAGCGCCCGTGGCGGACGACGAGCGACCAGGGGTCCGCCTCCTCCTCCCAGGTGTTGCCCGACTCGCTGCGGTACGTCAGCCGCACGCGGCGCCGGTGGGCGACGGCCTCGACGAGGGAGCTGGTGACGGCGGGATCCGGGTGGGCCGCGTGGGGGTCGGGGGCGGCGGACGCGTACTCCCGCAGCAGGGCCGCCTGCCGTCCGACGGTCTCCGGCAGTGCCTTGACGACCTTGCCCAGGGCCGCCCCGACGAGGTCGTCGGCGCCGCTCACGGCCGGCCCGCCGCTGAGTGCCGCCATGACGAGGCCGAGGGCCTCGGCCTGCGTGAAGTGCACGGGCGGCAGTCTCGTCCCGCGTCCCAGCCGGTATCCGCCGTGCGGTCCGCGGGCCGACTCCACCGGGATGCCAGCTTCCCTGAGGATCCCGACGTACCGGCGCGCCGCTCGCTCCGTCACGCCCAGCCGCTCGGCGAGTTCGTCGGCCGTCGTGGTGGGGCGGGTGCGGAGGATCTCCAGGGTGCGCAGCGCTCGCGCGGTGGGGCTGGGGTCGTTGGGCACGGGAGCAGGCTAGTCGGCGCGGCGGACGCCGGGAGCGATCACGGTGGACGAACCGGCAGTGGAACGTCCGGATCTCCTTCTACGGTGAAGCCAGGCAACGAAGGGAACCGATCATGGACATTCTGCTCATCGGCGGCCTGTGGCTGGACGGCTCCGCGTGGGACCGCGTCGCGGCGGAGCTGGAGTCGCTCGGCCACCGTCCGGTGGCGCTCACCCTCCCGGGACAGGGGGACGGAGCGGTGACCGCCACGCTCGACGACCAGGTGGCCGCCGTGCTGGCGGCGGTGGACGCGGCGCCCGGCAAGCCCCTGGTGGTGGGGCACTCCGCGGCCTGTGCACTGGCCTGGCTGGCGGCCGACCGGCGTCCGGAGCGGCTGGCCAAGGTCGCGCTCATCGGCGGCGTCCCGACCCCGGACGGGCAGCCGTACGCCGACTTCTTCGAGGTCAGGGACGGGGCGATGCCCTTCCCCGGCTGGGGGCCCTTCCAGGGTCCTGATGCCGCCGATCTCGACGAGGCGGCCAGGGCCGGGCTGGCGGCGGCCGCGATTCCGGTGCCGGAAGGCGTGGCCAGGGGTGTGGTGCGGCTGACCGACGAGCGCCGGTTCGAGGTGCCGGTCGTGGTCGTGTGTCCCGAGTTCACGCCCGCGCAGGCGCGGAAGTGGATCGACGGGGGCGACGTCCCGGAACTCGCCCGGGCCCGGCGCGTCGACTTCGCGGACATCGACTCGGGCCACTGGCCCATGATCTCCGAGCCTGCCGAGCTGGCCCGGGTCCTGGCCGCGGCGGCCGAGGCGGCCTGACCTGCGACATGCCGTGCCGGAGCGGCGGCGCGGCCGGGGTTCAGGCGTGCAGGGTGGGCCGGTAGACGAGCTCCTGGATGTGGCCGTCGAGCGTGCGGGACTCGATCAACTCGAGGTCGAAGTCGTCCGCGCCCCCGAAGACCGGGTCCAGCCCGGACCGCCCGGTGATCACCGGGTACAGGGTGACCTGGACCCGGTCGACGAGGCCGGCGGCCATCAGCGCCCGGTTCATCGACAGGCTGCCGTGCGAGCGCAGCGGCACCGCGGACTCCTCCTTGAGCCGGGCGACGACGTCGACGGCGTCGCCGCTCGCGACGCTCGCCTCCGGCCAGTCGAGGGGCCCTTCGAGGGTGGTCGACACCACCGTGGCCGGCAGGCCGCGCATCCGGGTGACCCAGGGGTCGCGCACTTCGGCCTCCTCGGTGGCGTCGGCCAGCATCTGCGCGAACAGCCGGTAGGTGCGGGCCCCGAAGACCATCCGCTGCTCCTCGCCGTACAGGGCGAGGCGGTGGTCGAGGAGCTCGGGGCCCTGCTTGCCCCAGTAGCCGGTCCAGTCGCCGCCGGCGGCGCCGAAGCCGTCGAGACTGGAGAAGACGTCGAAGGTGTAAGTGGCGGTCACGAGGCTTCTTGTACCACCCGTGCGGGGCGCGGCACGACGCGACACGACACCCGGGGATCAGCGCTTCAAGGTGACGGTGAAGTCGTTCGCCGGCACGCTGGCGGCGTGCGGCGGTGCCACTCCACCGGTTTTCGGGCGCCTCCGGGCCCGGTGGGCTCAGTGGAGGCAGAGGCAGAACGGATGACCGGCCGGGTCCGCGTAGACCCGCCAGTTGGCGTCCGGGCGGAGCTGGTCCGTCCGCTCCAGGACGGTCGCACCGAGCGCGAGGGCCCGCTTCTCCTCGCCTTCGAGGTCGTCGACGTCGAAGTCCAGGTGGAGCTGTTGCGGGCGGTCCTGGCCGGGCCATTCGGGCGCCCGGTAGCCGTCCACACGCTGACAGGCCAGCGGCGTCCCCTCGAAGCCGTGCACCTCGACCCAGTCGGCATCGTCCGGATCGGCGACCACCCGCCCGCCGAGCAGCTCCGCGTAGAACTCCGCGAGCCGTACCGGGTCGGCGCAGTCCAGCGCGACCGCCTGCAGCTTTCGAATCACGTCCGCCACTCCTCGCTCTCAGGGCACTCGCGTTCGCCCGTGCGGGAGGGTCCTACCCGGGGTCGCGGCCGGCATGCACGGCGGCCGCGCGGCCCGGACTCTTCCGAACCCAGCATTGCACTTGCCGTTGCACGCACCGCGTGCATAATGAGTGCAAGAGCCTGCGGAAGAGCATGCCGCGAGCACGGGCAGAGCTTGGTCAGAGCACGGGAAAGGGCGGCGTCGTGAGTGACTCACTGGACCCCGAGGTACTGAACGCGGCCATCGAGGACGTCCACCTCGCCGGGATGCCGGGCCTGTTCGCCGAAGTACGGGACGGCGACCGGGTCTGGCGGGGCGCCGCCGGGGTCGCCGATGTCGCCACCGGCCGCCCGGTCGGCGCCGACATGCGCCACCGTGTCGGCAGCATCACCAAGACCTTCACCGCCGCCGCGGTCCTGAGGCAGGTCGAGCGGGGCCGGATCGGTCTCGACACGCCGATCGGCCGGTACCTGCCGGGACTGGTCCCCGGCGAACGCGGCGAGGCCGTCACCGTCCGGATGCTGCTGAACCACACCAGCGGACTCGCCGAGTACCTCCCCCACGCCTACTCGTCCCTCAAGGCGTTCCCCGCCCTCGCGGACACCGGGCCGCAGAGCCTGGACGACCACCGCTTCACCAGGTTCGAACCCACCGAGCTGATCGAGCTGGGAGTCGCCGCGCCCGCCGTGGGCACCCCGGGCGGCACTCCTGGTCTGTACTCGAACACCAACTACCTGCTCCTGGGCCAGCTTTTGGCGGAGGTCACCGGCACCACCGCCGAGCGGTGCATCACCCGCGACGTCATCGAGCGCGCCGGGCTCCAGGACACCGAACTGCCCACCGGACCGTACCTGGGCGAGCCGCACTCGCGCCTCTACGAGTCCTGGTTCGGCATGATCGACCCGCCGCGCGACTACAGCGTCTACGACATGTCGTGGGTGGGCCCGGCGGCCTCGCTGACCTCCACCGTCGCGGACCTCAACCGCTTCTTCGGGATGCTGCTGGCCGGCGAGATCGTCAGCCCGTCGTCGCTCGCGCAGATGCGCCGCACCGTGCCGGTCGTCTCCCAGGAGGGCCGGACGATCGAGTACGGCCTCGGTCTGCACCCGATGGAAGCACCGGGCCGGGAGACCTTCTGGGGCCACGGCGGCACGACCTGGGGCGCCGGGGCGCTGGCCGTGATCAGCGCCGACGGCCGGCGGCGCATGGCCGTCGCGGTGAACCTCCAGCGGTGGAACGCACTCGACTCCTCGGGCCGGCCGCGGCCCCATCCCCTCGACGAGGCGCTCGCGGCCTTCCACCGCGCGGCGATGTACGGCTGACCGGGCCGCGCGGCCCCGCGCGGATCACACGCCCCGGAGGGCCGACGCTCCGGCGGTGCGCAGGACGCGGAAGCGACCGGGTCGCGCCGGATCCCGGTCGACGACCTGGACCGGCGCCCAGGCCCATTGCCATACGCCGATGTCCGGCACCCGGGAGAAGTTGATGCGTCCCCTCGTGCCGTCGACCGAGACGCTCGCCCAGGACTCGGGGGTGCTCGCCCGGTCGGCGCCGCGCGCACGCAGCGCCTCGGCGAGGACCGTCACCGTGTCGTAGCCCTCGAACGCGACGAAGGAGGGCGCCTGGTCCAGCCGCTCGCGCAGGGCCGTGCCGACGCGTGCGCCCAGTGGGCCGAGGCTCTCGGGCAGGTAGCGCAGGAACGGTATCCCGGCGCCGTCCTCGCCCAGCGACGCCGCCCATGCCGCGAACTCCGGTTGCCCGGCCGGAGCACCGATGAGGGTCCCGGCCAGGCGCCGGTCACGGCGGACGGACCGGACGATCGACACGGCGGGCTCGGGGTGACCGACCAGCAGGAGCAGGGCGGTCGCGTGCCGGTCGACGAGTGTGTCGCACACGGTCGCGGGGGTCGACCCGCGCATGTCGACCTCGACGACGGTGCCGCCGCGCGGCGCGAGGTGGTCCCGCAGGATGCGGGCGCCGGACGCCCAGTAGACGCTCGGCTCGGCGGCGACGACGATGCGGCGGTGGCCCGCGGCCAGGAGGAAGTCCGCGTAGACGCGCCAGCCGTGGGACTGCGCCGGGGCCAGCCGCGCGACCCACGGCGTCGGCTGTTCGGTGAGCTCGTCGAGCACGGCCGACGCGCACAGGAAGGGCAGGCCGAGGGCGTCGGCCCTGGTGGCGGCGGCGCGCGCGACGACGCTGTGGTACTCCCCGGCGAGGGCGGCCACGCCCAGTCGGGCCAGTTCGTCCACGGCCGCCGCGGCCAGGTGCGGATCCGCCGCCGTGTCGCGGACCACCAGTTCGAGGGGTCTGCCCTCGATGCCGCCCGCGTCGTTGACCTCGCCCGCGGCCAGTTCCATCCCGGCGAGCAGGTGCCGGCCCGCCTCCTGCCAGCCGGGCCGGGTCAGCGGCGCGAGAGCGCCGATCCGTACACGCGTGTTCAACTCGTCCCGCCCCTGCGGACGCACCTCGGTCACCATGCCGGACATTGCATCATCACCCCGCATCACCACGGCGGTTCAGGTCACGTCCAGGTCGGCGTACAGCATGTCGTGGTCCGAGTGCTCGGTGCGGACCACTCGGTGCTCGACGGGGGCGATGCCGCGCAGGAAGACGTAGTCGAACTTGCTCTGCCAGTCCGTGGTCGGCTCGCAGGTGCCGACGGGCGCGGGGTGGCACTCGGGGTCGGTGTCCGTGGCCAGGGACCACATGGGGTCGAGTTCGGCGGCTTCCGGTACGGCGTTGAAGTCGCCGACGACTATGGCGCGTTCGTCCCGGGCGACTTCCTTGGCGAGCACGCGGACCTGGTCCGTCCTGAACTCCTCCTGGCGCCGCTGGGCGAGGTGCGTGTTGAAGACCCGGACTGACCGCCCGCCCACCTCGGTGGTGACCGCGAGGTAGCCGCGGTCCTCGGATCCGCCGTCGGGATACTCGACGTTGACCCGGTCCGTGATCGGTGCCGCCGACAGGATGGCCTGGCCGAAGCCCCCCGGATTCCACGGTGCTCCCCCGCAGCGGCTCCAGTTGTCCAGGACCGACCCGTGGGCGACGTGGTAGACGAGCCCGTGGAAGGCCTCCAGGTAGTCCCGGATCCGGTCGACGTCCCGTGCGCATGCCTCCTGCATGCCGATGACCTGGGGCGCGTACGCGGCGATCTCCGCGGCCCGGTCGAGGTTGCTCGCGTCGCAGGGGTTGCACAGGTTCCACGTCATGACCCGGTTCGGCACGACGTCCTTGACGGCTTCGACGGGCACTGACCTGCCGGACAGGGCACCGCCGGGGGCGCTGGGACCCACCAGCGCCAAGCAGGCCAGCGCCACCGCGCATACGAGCCATCGCGAGCCGCCCCTTTTGAGCACCATCGCCTCCCCGGTGTGGACCTCCGGCAACCGACGTTGCCCCGCACGAGGTTATGGCACGTCCCCGTGAGCGCTCACGGCATGTCCGGGAGCTGCCAGTGGCCCCCGCGGTCGTCCTTCGAGTGACGCGCGACGAGATCGGGGACGCGCAGGCGGCAGGCGAGTGCCGTGACCGCGTGGAAGGCGTCGATGGCCCGTTGGCTGTTGGGCATGCCCAGGCGCAGGAGGTGCGGTTTCACCTCGGCCTGTATGGCGTCCACGAACGGCCGCAGCACTGCGTCGTAGCCGGCCAGGGCGGTGGGCAGGTCGCGGCCGTGCCGGTTGAGCCGGCCGGCCAGGACGTAGGCGCCGACCAGGCCGCCTGAGGTTCCCATGCCGCTGTAGGGGGAGGCGCAGTGCGCCGCGTCGCCGACCAGGGCCACGCGGCCCCGGGACCAGGTGTCCGTGCGCACCTGCACGACCTCCTGGGAGTAGAAGCTCTCGGTGTGCCGCATGCCTTCGAGGAAGCGCGCGGTCTGCCATCCCGCGTCGCGGAACCTGTCGGCCCAGAACTGCTTCTGGCGTTCGACCGGTTCCCGGTGGACGGCCGTGGCTTCCGCGGACCGCTCCCGCAGCACGAAGTAGACCTGGGTCTCGGTCGGGTTGTGGCTCCTGCGCATGATCATCCGGCCGCCGGGGGCGTTGTAGGTGTCCCGGATGTCGGTGTCCGACGCGATGCGCGGGACGAACCAGTAGGCCATGTGGATGCCGACCCGCCAGTACGGGTCGGGTGCGCCGGGCGGCAGGACGGCCCGGCGGATGCGCGAGCCCTGCCCGTCCGCGCCGACGAGGAGGTCGAATGCCTCGGACGAGCCGTCGGAGAAGTGGGCGACGACGCGCCTCTCGTCCTGCTCGAAGCGCTCGACGCTCGTGCCGAACACGTGGCGCACGTCCTCCCGGGTCGCTTCGTGGAGGATGCGCACCAGGTCGCCGCGCATGATCTCGTACTCGGACGTCAGGGTCTGCCGGCCCCGGCCGGAGGTGTTGGCCATGATCGTCGCCCGTTTCCTGCCCCGGCCGTCCACGAAGGCAACCCCCGCCTCGTCCACGAGCCGACTTCTGACGGCGTCGAGGAGCCCCATGCGCTCGACGGCGTCGATGCCCCGCCCCCGCAGGTCCACCTGCGCACCCGTGGCCCGCAGGGCGGGGAAGCGCTCGACGACGGTCACCCCGTGGCCACCCCGGGCGAGCCAGTAGGCCAGCGCCTGGCCGGCGACGCCACCGCCGCAGATGAGGACCTTCAAACGGCCGCCGCTCGGCTCCGGTGCTGCGTGGGACATGCCGCACCCCCTTTTTCTATCAGTGATAGGTACGCTTTGCAGCGTCATCTATCAGCGATAGATTGTCAATGTGGCGAAGATGAACCGCGAGACCGTCCTCACCGAGGCACTCGACCTGCTGGACGAGGTCGGTCTGGACGCCGTCAGTACGAGACGGCTGGCCAGACGTCTGGGCGTCGAGCAGCCGTCGCTCTACTACCACTTCAGGAACAAGAAGGAGCTGCTCGACGCCATGAGCGAGGCCGCGATGGCACCGCACGCGACGGCTCCCCTGCCTACGCCCGCCGACGACTGGCGGGACTGGTTCCTGGAGAACACCCGCAGCTTCCGGCGCACCCTGCTGCTGCGCCGCGACGGAGCACGGCTCCATGCCGGGAGCAGCCCCGGCGGGACGGACCTCGACCGGATCGCCCACAAGATGGCGTTCCTGGCCGCGGCGGGCGTACCGGAGGAACACGCGCGGACGGCGATGCTGGCCGCCGGCCGCTTCACGGTCGGCAGCGTCCTGGAGGAGCAGGCGGACACAGACCCGGGCGACGGCGGGGACCGTAGGGCGGCCGGGCCACCGGACCCGCTCCCGGACGTGCCGCCGATGGACCACGAGTCGTCCTTCGAGGCCGGGCTGGCCCTCATCCTCGAGGGTCTGGAACAGCAGGTGAGGCGCGCGGGGTGAGCCACGGCCGCCGGTTGGGCGACGCCTTATGCTCGCTGCCATGGATACCGAGGCGGTGCGCTCGTTCGTCCGCGCGGCCGAGCTGGGTCAGCTGCGGCACGCGGCCGACGAGCTGGGGGTGACGCAGCAGGCCGTCTCGAAGCGGATCGCGGCCCTCGAGCGCACGCTCGACGTCCGGTTGTTCACCCGCACCGCCCGAGGGGTCGAGCCGACCCTCGACGGTCAGGCCTTCCTGCCGCACGCGCGGAGCCTCGTCGCGCACGCCGATCGCGCCGTCGCCGCGATCCGACGGGGCTCGCGGGCGCTGCGGATCGACGTCCTCGGCCTGCGGAGCGCGCAGGCCGTCGTCCTGCACGACTACTGGCGCTCACGTCCCGAGATCGCGCTCGACGTCGTGACGCTCAGGGTCGACGACCCGCGGCTGGCGGTGGCCGCCGTGCGGGCGGGCGACGTCGACGCCTCCTTCCGCTCGGTCACCGACCCGACCGCGCTGCCGTCCGACCTGCGGATGATCCACGCCTTCCACTCCCCGCTGGAACTCGTGGTCGGCCCGCGACACCCGCTCGCCGCCGCGCGCACCGTGACGCCCGCCCAGTTGCGCGGACACCGGATCTGGGTGCCCGGTATCGCGCCGGGCAGCGAATGGGCCGAGTTCTACGATCAGCTCACCGCCGCGTTCGGCCTCCGTGTGGACGCCGCCGGCCCGAACTTCGGGAACGAGGTGCTCCTCGACATCCTCGCCGACTCCGACGACGTGGCCACCCTCGTGGGCTCGCGCGACCGGTACGTCTGGCCGACCGGTCACGACCTGCGCCGGATCCCGATCGCGGGGCCGACGCTCGCCTACCCGCTCTCGCTCGTCCTCCCCCGGGAGAATCCGCACCCGGGGCTGCGGGCCGTCGTCGACCACTTCGCGAACCTGCCCCCGCTGCCCGAGGACACCTGGCTGCCCACCTGGGCAGCGGCGCCGCACCGCGACGGCGGCGCCGGGCACGCCCCGTGCTGACGGACAACGAGCGCATCGGCCCCCTACTGCTCCACGATCGCCTCGACGATCTGCATCAGCCGCTCCCCCGCCCGGTCGATGCTTCCGTTCTGTGTGCTGACCTGCGCTCCTTCGAGCAGGAAGGTGATCTGGGCGGCGACCTGCTCGGGGTCGGGCAGCCCCGCCTCGGTGCACATGCCGACCAGCCTGCGGGTCTGGTGGGCCTTGTGCTCCTCGATCACCCGGCGTGCGGGGTGGGAGCGGTCGGGCAGTTCGGCGAGTGAGTTGACGAAGGGGCAGCCCCGGTACGAGAGGGCCAGCAGCCCGTCGGCGATGAAGCGGGCCAGGCCCAGGATCTGCTCCCGGGGCCGACCGGGGTGTTCGGCCTCGACGCGGTCGAAGGCCGCCCGGTACTCGGCGGCCAGGATCCGCAGCCATTCGGCGACCAGTGCGTCCTTGGTCTCGAAGTGCCGGTAGATCGCCATCTTGGTGGTCTCGGCCTTCTCGGCGATCGCCTGGACGCCCACGCGCCGGATGCCCTCGCTCTGGAAGAGCTCCTCGGCCGCGTCGAGGATGCGCTCACGAGGCGGCAGCTTGGCCACCCTGCCCGGCCTGGCGGCGGTCGATGTCATGCGTGCTCCGTGGCGTCCGGTCGATGGGCCCCTGGTACTCCCTGTTACGGTACCAGTCCGTCCCACTCGATACCGCTCGGTATCGCACGGGACTCGTAGGTATCATTTTCGATCTCCAGGGAGAGTGACAGTGAGAGTTTCCGAGTACGTGCGCCACGACGCGGTGGGACTCGCGGAGCTGGTGGCCAGGGGCGAGGTGACCCCCGCCGAGGTGGCGGCCGCCGCGCACGAGGCCGTGCGGCGCGTCAATCCGCGGATCAACGCCGTGGTGGAGACCTGGCCGGCCGAGGACCGCCCGGCCCCCGGCAGCACCCCGCTGGCGGGGGCGCCCTTCCTGATCAAGGACTTCGGAGTCGCGATGGCGGGCCGGCGTTCGGAGCTGGGCAGCCGCCTCGCGGCCGGTCACGTCGCCCGCTCCGACTCCTACCTGATGCGGCGCCTGCGCCGCGCGGGTCTGGTGACCCTCGGGCGCACCGCGACACCGGAGCTGGCCTACAGCATCACCACGGAACCGGTGCTGTACGGCCCGACCCGCAATCCGTGGGACCCCCGGCGTGGGGCCGGTGGATCCAGCGGTGGCGCGGGCGCGGCGGTCGCGGCCGGAGCGGTCCCCCTCGCCCACGCCACCGACGCCGCGGGCTCGCTGCGCATCCCGGCCGCGTACAACGGCCTCTTCGGGCTCAAGCCCACGCGCGGCCGGGTCTCCATGGGCCCCGCACTCGACGAGGGCTTCAACGGCCTGGCCGTCCAGGGCGGCGTCAGCCGCACCGTACGGGACAGCGCGGCGCTGCTCGACCTGATACGCGGTCCGGAACCGGGCGACCCCTACTTCGCCGAGCAGCCGTCCCGACCCTACGCGGAGGAAGTCACGCGTCCGCCGGGCGCGTTGCGCATCGGGGTCCTCGCCCGGGCCTGGGGCGGACGCCGCGCGGCCGCGCCGGTGGCCGACGCCCTGGAGCGGACCGTGCGCCTGCTCGAGTCCCTCGGCCACCGCACGGAGGAGGTCGCGGTCGGTCTCGGTGCCGACTGGGAGGAGTTCGTGCTGGCCAACGCCCGTCTGTCGACCGCGAACGTGGCGGCCACGGTCGACGACCTGGCCGCCGCCCTCGGCCGACCCGTCGACTCCTCGTCCCTCGAGCCGGCCACGCTGGCCGCCCATCGCTACGGACAGCGGGTCAGCGGCCCCCAGTTCGTCGCCGCCCTCACGATCCGCAACCGCGTCGCCCGCAGTCTGGCCCGGTACTTCTCCACCCACGACCTGCTGCTCACCCCGACCCTGCCGGAACTGCCCCCGCGCCTTGGCGCCTACGGGGAGGGCGAGGAGACACTCGACGGCCTCGGCTGGATCGACCGGCTCAACGACCGCTCGCCGTTCACCATGGCGTTCAACGTGGCGGGCACACCCGCCATGTCCGTGCCGTTGACGGTCGACGCCGCGACCGGGCTCCCGATCGGCATGCAGTTCGCCGCCGGTTACGGGCGGGAAGACCTCCTCTTCCGCCTGGCCGGACAGCTCGAACGGGCCCAACCGTGGTCGGGCCGGACCCCTGAGGTGTGGGCGGGCGACATTCCCGCCGCGGAGGACTCCTGAGTACCGCCGGTCAGCCCGGCCCGGCCGCTTCCCGGGGGGCCGGAACGCCAACCGGTCGGCGACGGCGTCGAGTTGCCTCGGTGACAGATTCATCGTGACGGACAGGGCTGCGGGATATCCGTGTGCTTCCAGGCGCCCGGAGCGTTATCTTCGTGGCATGAACGTCATCGGCACCCACAACTTCGCGACCGCGCGAGCGACCAGCTCGCCGGTTGCCGCCGCCTGACCTTCACCTCTTCCACCGGCGACCGGAAACGGTTCGTCGGTGGTCCACGTGGCGCTCCGCCACCTTCGCCTCGGTGCGAGGACCGCAGGGTTCCGTTCTCCGGTGCCTCTCCCGCCCCGAAGCGAAGGAGTCACCCCATGGACACCGAGCAGATGGTCCGCACGTTCGTCGAGTACTACGAGGAGCGCGGCCATCGCCGGATCACCGGCTCGACGCTGCTGCCCGAGCCGGGCGATCCCGTGCTGTTCACCAGCGCCGGCATGCATCCGCTCACCCCGTACCTGGAGGGCCGCCCCCATCCGCTGGGCCGGCGGCTGGTCAACGTACAGCGCTGTCTGCGCACCACGGACCTGGACGAGGTCGGTGACGGCACGCATCTGACGGTCTTCGAGATGCTCGGCACCTGGTCGCTGGGCGACTACGAGGGCTCACAGAGCCTCGACTGGGCCCACCGGCTGCTCACCGAGGGCCTCGGGATCGACCCGGGCCTGCTGCACGCCACCGTCTTCGGCGGTGACGAGCAGGTCGGGCCGGACAGCGAGTCCCAGCGGCTGTGGGAGGAGCGCGGCGTACCCGTGGAGCCGACGGTGGACGACAACTGGTGGTCCAACGGGCCGGTCGGCCCGTGCGGACCCGACTCGGAGATCTTCCTGTGGAGCGGTGGCACCCCGCCCCGGTCCACGCCCACCGGCGACGACCGCTGGGTGGAGGTGTGGAACCACGTGCTGATGCGCCACCGCCGGCTCGACGACGGCCGCCTGGTGCCGCTGCCGCAGCGCAACGTCGACACGGGCCTCGGCCTGGAGCGCCTCGCCACGCTGCTGCAGGGCAAGTCGTCGGTGTTCGACTGCGACGTCTTCGAGCCGTGGCGGCGGCGGCTGCCCACCCTGTGGCCGCTGGACGAACCGTCGTTCCGGGTGGTCTGCGACCACCTGCGGTCGGCCGTCGTGGTCGTCGGCGACGGAGTCCGACCGTCCCACACCGGCCAGGGCTACGTGCTGCGCCGCCTGATCCGTCGACTGCTCACCGTGCTGTGGCGGGACGACCCCTCGCGCGGGCTCGGGGACCTGCCGGACGAGTTGATCACGCACACCCTGGACCACTTCCGGCAGGACGGCGACCCCGGCCTCCCGGGTCTCGTGCGGCGCCTGCTGGTGGAGGAGGAGCGCCGGTTCCGGCGGCTCCTGGAGCGCGGCCGGAACGTGCTCGCCCGGCCCCGCTTCCGCGGTCCGCTGGGAGAGGACGACTTCCACTACCTGCACGACACCCACGGTCTGCCGCGCGACCTGGTGACGGGCCTGCTCGGGGGCGAGTACCCGGAAACGGGCGGCGTGGGGACCGTGCGGTCGTGACCCGCCGTCACCCCGTGCGGCGCGCGGGGCGCCGACGGCGTCGTACGGCGCCGTACGTCGCCTCCAGCGCGGTCGTCGCCGCGTCGTAGGAGCGTTGGGCGACGCCGACGAACAGGCAGTCGACGACGGCCAGTTGGGCGATGCGGCTGACGGTCGCGCCGGAGCGGAACGGCGTTTCCCGTACGCAGGTCGTCAGCACGAGGTCGGCACTGGTGGCGAGGGTGGAGCCCGGGTCGTTGGTCAGGGCGATGGTGGTGGCTCCGCGTTCGGCGGCGGCCTGGAGGGGCTCGGTGGTGTCCTCGGTCTCCCCGGAGTGGGAGACCGCGAGGGCCACGTCGCCGGGCCCCAGCAGGGCCGTCGCGGTGAGCGCCGCGTGCCGGTCGCTCCAGATGAAGGCCATCCGGCCTATGCGGTGGAGCTTCTGGTGCAGGTCCTGGCCGACGAACGCGCTGGCACCCACACCGAAGATGTCGACCCTGCGGGCCCCGGCCACCGCGTCGACGGCCCGGCCCAGCGCGTCCACGTCGAGGCCGGCGCCCGAGTCCTCCAGGGCCCGGACCTCGTTGTAGATGATCTTGCTGACTATCCGGTCCAGCGAGTCCGTCGGGCTGATGTCGGTGCCGCCCTGTGCCGCCCGTTCACCGCCCAGCGCGTGCTCCCGCGCGGCGGCCGCGGCCAGCGCCAGGCGCAGTTGGGGGTAGTTGCCCGTGCCGACGGTGCGGCAGAAGCGCATCACGGTGGCCGCCGAGGTGCTCGCCCGCTCCCCCAGCGCGTGGATGGACAGCTCCGCGACCTGTCCCGGGTCGGCGAGGACCACGTCGGCCACCCGCCGTTCCGAGGGGGCCAGGGAGGGGCGGGCGGCGCGGACGCGCGTGAGGATGTCGGCGAGCGGGGCGTCCTGGGCGGACGGCTCCGGCGCGCGGGACGAGGACTGGCGGACCATGGCCCCTCCTGGATGTGGTGCACACAGGGTAAGGGGGTGACCCGAGGAGGTCAAAAAGTTACGCGGCGAGCAACACGACGTTACTTATTGACATCCGGAGGACGGCGTTCCCATACTCGGACGGCGATCCGCGCCGGTCACCGACGACCCGGTGGCTCTCGACGTGCCGGGTCCCTCGGGCAAAGGACGGGCCGTATGACTTCAGTAGTGGCGGTGGATCTCGGGAAGACCGGTTGCCGCGCCATGCTGTGGAACACCGCCGACTCGTCACGGGCCGTCAGTTCCGTGGCCGGTGCTCCCGGTCTGGCGGCGCCCGACGGGGTGGCGGCGGCCCGTACGGCCGTGTGCGCCGCGGTCGGGCCGCTGTTGCGGGAGTCCGGCGGTGCCCGGCCCGACGCGGTCCTGGTGGGTGCCGCGGGAGCGGCTTCCGCCCCCGCCGCGGCCCGCTCCCTGGTGGCCGCCCTCCTGGAGGATCTGCCCGTCCGGGAGGCCGCCGTCACCAGCGACGCCGTCACCGCCCACGCCGGTGCGCTCGGCGGCCGGGCGGGGGTGGTGCTGGCGATCGGCACCGGCTCGGTCGCGGTCGGCATCGGCGCGGACGGGACGTACGCGCGCGTCGACGGGTGGGGTCCCCTGCTCGGTGACGACGGCGGCGGTGCCCGGATCGGCACGGCGGGACTGCGCGCGGCCCTGCGGGCCCACGACGGGCGGGGCCCGGCCACGGACCTGCTGGACGCGGCCGCCGGACGCTTCGGCGACCTCGAACGGCTCCCGGCGACCGTCGGACGGGACGGCAATCCCGCCCGTACGGCCGCCTCGTTCGCCCCCGAGGTGGCCCGCGCCGCCGACGCGGGGGACGCGGTGGCCTCGGCGATCGTCCGGGACGCGGCCGCCGACCTGGCCGAGACCGCGCTCGCGGCGGCCGGCCGGATCACCGCGGGCGGCGGCCCGCTGCCGGTGGCCGTCACCGGTGGACTGACCGGTCTCGGCCCGGCCCTGACGGCGCCGCTGACCGCCGCCCTCACCGGCTCCGGACTCCCCCTGCGGCTCACGCCCCCGCTCGGCGACCCCCTGGACGGGGCCCGCCTGCTGGCGCTGGACCGCGCCACTCCTCATGCCTCCCTCGTCGTCCGCGTCCGCCGGACGACCGCCAGTCCCCCTCCCCCCACGCCGGCGACCCCACCGGCCAGTGCCTAGGAGCAAGCGTGCGCCAGCTCGACCTCGTGGTGATCGTGGTCTATCTGATCGGGATCGCCTGGATCGGCCTGCGGAAGGCAGGCCGGCAGAAGTCGGCGAAGGACTACTTCGTCGGTGAAGGCCACATGCCGTGGTGGACGGTCTCCTTCTCCGTCGTCGCCACGGAGACCAGTGTGCTGACGGTGATCAGCGTGCCCGGCGGCGCCTACAGCGGACAGGGGTTCGGCAACGTCGAACTCGCCCTCGGCTACGTGATCGGACGCGTCGTCGTGGCGACCGTACTGATCCCCCTCTACAAGCGCGGCGGCTTCGTCAGCGCCTACCAGTACCTGGGCGACCGGTTCGGGCTGAAGCTGCAGGGGCTCGCCTCGGTGACCTTCGTGTTCACCCGGCTCCTGGCCGAGGGCGTGCGGCTGTTCGCCTCCGCCATCCCCATCAAGCTGCTGCTCGACGAGTTCGGTGTGCACGCGAGCTACCGCGTGATCATCATCGTCATCACGCTGATCACCGTCGTCTACACCTACCTGGGCGGCATCAAGGCGGTCATCTGGACCGACGCCATCCAGATGGTCCTCTACCTCGGCGGTGCGGTCCTTGCCGTGGCGGTGCTCTCCGCACACGCCGGCGGTGACGGCTACGCGCGTGCCCTGGACGCCGGGAAGTTCACGCTCTTCGACACCGACTTCAACCTCGCCCACATCCTGACCAGCCCGTTCGCCCTGCCCACCGCCATCGTCGGCGGTGCCATCTTCGCCATGGCCTCGCACGGCTCCGACCAGCTGATCGTCCAGCGCGTGCTGGCGACGAAGACGCTGCGCGAGGGCCAGAAGGCCATGATCGCCTCGGGTGTCTTCGTCACGATCCAGTTCGCCGCCTTCTCCCTCGTCGGCGCGCTGCTGTGGTCCTACAACGAGGGCAAGTCCTTCGCCGAGCTGGGGCTTTCCAGCTCGGACAACCTGTACCCCGAGTTCATCCTGCACGGGCTGCCCGTGGTGGTGTCGGGTCTGCTGGTGGCCGGCATCCTGGGCGCCGCGATGGGCTCGTTGTCCTCGGCGCTGAACTCCATGTCGAACTCGACGGTCGCCGACATCATCCACAGCTTCTTCCGCTCCACTCCGTCCGAGGAGGCGCTGCTGAGGCTCGCCCGCTGGATGACGCTGGTGTGGGCGACGCTCATGGCCGTCTTCGCCTGCGCGTTCAGCGCGAGCACGGGCAACGTGTACCTGACCGGTCTGACCATCGCGGGCTACACCTACGGCGCGCTGCTCGGCGCGTTCCTGCTGGGGCGGCTGGTCAAACGGGCCAACGAGGTCGACTCGATCGTGGCCTTCCTGGTCACCATCGGGGTGATGACGTACATCGTGCGGGGCGTGAAGATCGACGTCACCACGGGCGGGACCACGGTGTCCCAGGCGATCGCGGCCCAGTGGCTCGTGCCCATCGGCGTACTGATCACCCTGCTCGTCGGCGGTGTGCTGAGCCTGTTCCACCAGGCGCCGGAGGCCACCGAGGGCGCGGCGGTCGACGAGGAGCCGGGCGCCGGACCCGACCGGTTGACCACGACGGCCGGACGGAACTGACCCCGTCCCGACCCGCTCAACCCTTCGCAGGAGTGCATCGTGCGTGTGATCGGCCTGATGTCAGGCACGTCCTACGACGCCGTCGAGGCGGCCGCCGCCGACCTCGAACTACGGGGTGAGGCCCTGGTGATGCGCCCGCTGGGCCATCTCTCCGCCCCCTACCCGGACGAGCTGCGCGACCTGATCGCGGGCAGCCTGCCGCCGGCGTCGGCGACGCTCCGGGACGTCGCCCGGCTCGACACCGGCGTCGGGCAGGCGTTCGCCGACGTGGCCGTGCGGGCCGTGCGCGAGCTGTGCGGGGGCGCCGCCGATCTGGTGGTCTCGCACGGGCAGACCATGTACCACTGGGTGGAGGACGGCGCCGTGCGCGGCACCCTCCAGCTCGGCCAGCCCGCCTGGATCGCCGAGGCGACCGGTCTGCCCGTCGTCTCCGACCTGCGCGGCAGGGACGTCGCGGCCGGCGGTCAGGGCGCGCCGCTGGTGGCCATGACCGACGCCCTGGCCCTGGCCGCGCTGCCCGGCGTCCCCGCCGCCCTCAACCTGGGCGGGATCGCCAACGTCACCGTCGTCGCCCCCGGCGCCGAACCGCTCGCCTTCGACACCGGGCCCGCCAACGCCCTGATGGACGCCGCCGTACGGCACTTCACCGGCGGCGCGGCCCAGTACGACGAGGACGGGCGCCGCGCCGGGGCGGGCCGGGTCGATCCGGCGCTGCTGCGGGTGCTGCTGGACGACCCCTACTACGTCAGGCCGGCTCCGAAGAGCACCGGAAAGGAGCGGTTCCACCTGCCGTACCTGCTCCGGGCGCTCGCGACGGCGCCCGTCGGGGAACCCGACGACGTGCTGGCGACCCTGGCCAGGCTCACCGCCGTCACGGTGGCCGACGCCTGCCGCGCGCACGGCGTCACGCGGCTCGTCGTGTCCGGCGGCGGTGCGCACAACCCGGTGCTGATGGGCATGCTCGGCGAGGAGCTGCCCGGGGTCGCCCTCGGCTCCAGCGACGCGCTCGGGCTGCCCTCCGACGCCAAGGAGGCCCTGGCCTTCGCCCTCCTGGGCTTCCTGACCGTGAACGGCCTGCCCGGCGCGCTCCCTTCGGGGACGGGTGCGCGCCGGGCGTCACTGCTCGGCAGCATCACACCCGGGCGGGAGCCCCTGCGGCTGCCCGAGCCGGCCGGGCAGCCGCCCCGGGTGCTGCGCATCACCGGCGGGCGCTGAGCGTCTCCCCGGCTCAGAGCGCCTCAGCCGAGGTCGCCGGTGCGGGCCTGCCGCCACAGGTCCACGTCGCCGTCGACGACCGCGTACTGGTCGATCTCGGCGAGTTCCTCGTCGTCGAAGGAGAGGTTGGCCAGGGCGGCCACGTTCTCCTCCAGCTGTTCGGGGCGGGAGGCACCGATCACCAGGGAGGTGACGCGCGGGTCGCGCAGCGCCCAGGCGAGCGCCAGCTGCGCCAGGCTCTGGCCCCGGCGGGCGGCGATGTCGTTCAGGGCGCGCAGCCGCCGGACGGTGTCCTCGGTGAGCCAGTCGGTCGCGAAGGACTTGCCCTGGGTGGCTCGGGAGCCCTCGGGCACGCCGTCGAGGTAGCGGCCGGTCAGCAGCCCCTGGGCCAGCGCGGTGAACCCGATGACGCCGAAGCCCTCGTCGGCGGCGGCGTCGAGCAGGCCCTCGGTCTCGATCCACCGGTTGAGCATGTTGTACGACGGCTGGTGGATGAGCAGGGGCGTGCCCAGGTCGCGGAGGATCGCGGCGGCCTGCCGGGAGCGTTCGGCGTCGTAGGAGGAGATGCCGACGTAGAGGGCCTTGCCCTGGCGCACCGCGGTGTCCAGTGCCGTCATGGTCTCCTCCAGCGGGGTGGAGGCGTCCAGGCGGTGGGAGTAGAAGATGTCGACGTAGTCGAGTCCCGTCCGCTTCAGGGACTGGTCGAGGGAGGCCAGCACGTACTTGCGGGAGCCGCCGCCCTGGCCGTAGGGGCCGGGCCACATGTCCCATCCGGCCTTGGTGGAGACCACCAGCTCGTCGCGGTACGGCGCCAGGTCCTGCCGCATGATCCGGCCGAAGTTGATCTCGGCGGATCCGTAGGGCGGGCCGTAGTTGTTGGCGAGGTCGTGGTGGGTGATGCCGAGGTCGAAGGCGCGCAGCGCGATCCGCCGCTGGGTTTCGAAGGGCTTGTCGTCGCCGAAGTTGTGCCAGTAGCCCAGGGACAGCGCGGGCAGGTCGAGCCCGGAGCGTCCGGTGCGGCGGTAGTGCATGGTGCCGTCGTAGCGGCCGGGGTCGGCGACGTGGTGCATGGGTGTTCTCCGGTGGGAAGCGTGGGGCGGTGGCCCGTGACGGGTCGCCGTCAGTTTCTCACCGTCGTCGACGGCCTGCTCCACCGGTCCGACCGGCCCTTTCGCGGGCCCGGTGGACGGCTGGGCCCGATGGACGGCTCCCGGGTCAGGGGCGGGCCAGGACCAGGGAGGAGCCGCCGGCCCTGATGCCCTCGGCCGCGGCGTCGGTCAGGTCGGTGTCCGTGACGATGGTGTCGAAGGCCGTCAGCGGTGCGACGCGGTAGCGGCCGAAGGTGCCGTACTTGGACGAGCCGGCCACCAGGACGGAGTGCGCCGCCGAGGCCATGGCCGCCTGCTTGACGTCCACCTTGGGCTCCGAGGGGGTGGTGGTGCCGCGCAGCAGGTCCCAGGAGCTGGTGCTGATGAAGGCGATGTCCAGGGCGAGTTGCCGCAGGGTGTCCGCGGCGAGGCGGCCGACGCTGGAGCGGTTGGAGACGTCGACCCGGCCGCCGACGTGCACCAGTTCCAGGTTCTCGGCGTCCATCAGCCGGCCGATGGTGGTGAAGTCGTTGGTGACCACGGTGAGGTGCGGCAGCCGGGCGAGGGCGGGCGCCATGGCGAGCAGGGTGGTGCCCGCGTCGAGGTAGACGGTCATGCCGTCCTGGACCAGGCGGGCGGCCTCGGCGGCCATCGCCCGCTTCTGGGGCTGCTCGACCTCGGACTTGTCGAGGAAGCCCGGTTCGGTGCTGATGGTGCTGGCGATGCGCACCCCGCCCGGGACGGAGAACACCAGGCCGCCCCGTTCGAGTTCGGCGATGTCGCGTCGCACCGTCATGTGGGAGACGCCGAGCAGCCGGGTGATCTGCTGCACGCTGAGCACCCCGTCGCGCCGGAGGTGCTTCAGCAGTTGTTCGCGGCGCTGGTCGGGGATGAGCGGGGGCTGCTCGCCGTCCGAGGTCATGGTCTGGTCTCCCTTCGACCGGGTTGACGTTAGCCGATGATCATGCCGGTGACGGTCGGGAACCGTCACCGGCGGGGGTTCTCAGCCGTGCACGACGGTGCTGAGCAGCAGCACGCCGCCGAGGCTGAGGAGCGACTGGATGGACAGCATCAGGGTCCAGGTGCGGAAGGTCTGCGCCACCGACAGCTGGAAGTACTCCTTGAACAGCCAGAACCCGGAGTCGTTGACGTGCGAGAGCATCACCGCTCCCGACGCGGTGGCCAGCACCATCAGTTCCGGCGAGGTGCCGGGCGAGGCGCTGAGCAGCGGGGCGACGATGGCGGTCGCCGCGGCGGTGGCGACGGTCGCCGAACCGAGGCAGATCCGCAGCAGGGCGGCGACCAGCCAGCCCAGCAGCAGCGGAGGTATCGCCCAGTCGACGGCGTAGTCGGAGATGAGCTGGTCGATCCCGGTCTCCGTCAGCATCGCCTTGAAGCCGCCGCCCGCGCCCAGGATCAGGATGATCGCGCCGACCGGGGCGAGTCCCTTGGACGCCATCTTCTGCAGCTGGCCGAGGCCGAAGCCGGACCGCACGCCGAGGGCGAAGAAGGCGAAGACCACGGCCGCCAGCAGGGACAGCACGGAGGAGTTGCAGGCGTCGAAGAACTGGTAGGGCAGCGTGCCCTCGGCCGTGTTGGCCGTGCCCAGGGTGCCGATGAGCATGAGGCCGGGCGGGAGCAGCACAGTGATGAGGGCGAGGGTGAACGAGGCCGGCTTGCGGCGGTGCTCGGGCTCGGTGCTGACGGACTGGACCGGCCCGCGGTCGAGGTCGGGGGCGGGGCCGAACCAGCGGCTGATGATCTTCGTCAGCACCGGTCCGGTGAGCACGGCCATCGGGATGCCGATGACCAGGCCCCACAGGATGGTGAGGCCGGTGTTGGCGCCGTACGCGGAGACGGCCAGGGTCGGCGAGGGGTGCGGCGGCAGCAGTCCGTGCGACACGTACAGGCCGGCGGCCATCGGCAGTCCGACCCACAGCAGGTGGGTGTTGCTGCGCTTGGCGACGGTGTACACCAGCGGCACCAGCATGACGAAGCTGACGTCGAACAGGTGCGGCATGCCGATCAGCAGCGCGGCCGCGGTGATGGACGCCGGGATCCACTTCACGGGCCGGGAGCCGATGAACACGGTGGCGATGCGGTCGGCGCCGCCGGAGCCGAGCAGGATGCCGCCCAGCAGGGTGCCGAGGCCGATGGTGGGACCGCTGCCGCCGAGGGTGTCCCCGAACCCGTCCTGGAATGCCTCGACGGCCCGCACCGGAGCGATCCCGGAGGCGATGCCGAGGCCGAGCGCGGACAGGGCGAGGGCCAGGAAGGGGTGCAGTTTGGTCTTGGTGATCAGCAGGACCAGGACGACGACGGCGGCGGCACCGAGGAGGAGGTGCTGGAGGTCGGTGCTCATGCGGTGGGCTCTCCTTCCGTGCCGTCGGGGCAGCCGCGCGAGGCGCGTCCGGCCCGCCAGGCGCGCAGCAGGCCGGGGTCGGGGTCGGCCAGGTCGGTCACGCGGAGCAGTTCACCGGCGGCCACCGGCCGGGCCAGCGTGGCGTGGGCGGCGAGGTAGAGGGGCGCGACGTCGTCGGGCGCGTCCTCGCCGCGCAGCAGCACGGCCTGGACGCCGGTGACGTCGTGGTGGTGGCCGCCCATCGCGAGCGCGCTGCCGGCGGGCAGGTCCGTGCGGGCGCGGCCGGCGAGCACGGCGTACGAGCGGGGGTCCGTGCCGCCGGACGGTCGGCGGTGCAGCACTGCCGAGAGCAGGCTCACCGGGGTCTCGACGCCCATGAGGTGGTACGGCAGGTAGATCGCGGCGTACCGGCCGTCCTTGCTGAGCACGTGGCCCTTCTCGCGCAGCGTCTGCCAGGTCACCGGGTCGTCGGTGCGGACGACGACGAAGACGCCGCCCGCGAAGGACGCCTCGCCGGGCAGGCGCAGCGCGCTGAAGACGTCCACGGCTCCGTCGCGGGCCAGTACTCCGCCGTCCTCGCGGGGGCGGTAGATGTCGGCGAGTTCGGCGATGCGCGCGACGGGGTAGTGCAGGCGTTCCGTGTCCGGGCGAAAGCCCGTGTTGTTGGCGACGACGGCCATCTCGCAGTAGTCGGCGGTGGCGCCGGTGGGCAGGTCGGCCACGGCCGCGGCGCGGGCCTCGAGGGTGGCGTGCACGTCGTCGCCGAGTTCGAGGAGCCCGGAGAGCGCCGGCGCGGGCACCGTGGTGTCCAGCTGGGTGACGGTGCCGGCCTCGGGGTCGTGGACCAGGTCGTACTCGGTGGACTTGCCGATCGCCACGATGTCGAGGCCGAGCAGCTCGGCCCAGGTCACCAGGCCGATGAGGTTGGCGGGCTGGTCGCCGTCGGCGGTGGTGTAGACGAGGCCCCGGGCGGCCGCGAGGTCGGCGAGGTGGAGCCCGGCGACGGAGTCGACCTCCTTGCTGACCATCGCGACGTGCCGGTCGGCGGCGAGGGCCGCCTCGGCCATGGCGAGGCCGTCCGCCGGACTGCCGGTCGCCTCCACGAGGATGTCCCAGGGGGCCGCGGTCAGCAGCGCCGCGTCGGTGACGAGGGCGATGCCGCCGCGCGCGACCGTGTCCGCCACGGACTCGGCGTCCTGGCACTCGGCCGGCTGCGTGGTGTCGTACCCGAGGTCGTCCAGCATCGTGCGCAGTTTCGGCAGGTCGCGGTCGCACAGGACGGCCGGGACGAGGCCGGGCATGCGGCGGCTCTGGGCCAGGAGGGTGCGCGCGAATCCGCCGCCGGCCCCGGTCAGTGCGTACCGCACCGTCCGGCCGCCGCTGTCGGCGAACAAGTGATGCAGGTTCATGAGGCCCTCCTGAATGAGCGCGCAAGGTGGTGGCAGTGGCTTCTCTCGCGGTCGACGGGGCGACGGTGTGCCGGGGGGACGCGCGTTTCAGAAGCAGCGAATGAACAACGTGTATCACCAGATCCCATCTGGGTAAAGTCTGGTAACATAATTTCACAGATCATCACGGGTGGCCGTCGGCCGCACCAGCAACCCGGACAGCAACGCAGGAGCACTTGATGCCGACCCTCGGGGCCATCGCAGACGATTTCACCGGCGCGACCGACCTTGCGACGATGCTGGTCGCCCGCGGTTTCCGGACCGTGGTCGCGGTCGGCGCCGACGCGGTCGTCCCATCCGCGGAGCCGGATGTCCGGGAGGCGCCGGACGTGCCGGACCGGTGGGCGGCCGTGGACGCCGTCGTGGTGGCGCTGAAGTCGAGGACGGCTCCCGTGGCGGAGGCGGTGGAGGAGTCGCGCCGTGCGCTGCGCGCGCTGCGGGCCATCGGTTGCCGGCGCTTCTACTTCAAGTACTGCTCGACGTTCGACTCCACACCCCGCGGCAACATCGGCCCCGTGGCCGACGCACTGCTGGCGGAGACCGGTGAGCGGCGCACGGTGGTGGTCCCCTCCTTCCCGGCGACCGGGCGGACCGTGTACCGGGGGCGGCTCTTCGTCCACGACGACCTGCTCGACGAGAGCCCCATGCGCCACCACCCGCTCACCCCGATGCTCGACTCCCGGGTGGACCGGCTGCTGCGGCCGCAGACGGACCACCCGGTCACCCGCATCGGTCTGGACACGGTCCGGGCCGGCGTGGCCCGCCTGCGCGCCGCGCTGGACGACGAGGCCCACGCCGACGCGCTGACGGTCGTGGACGCCGTCGACGACGAGGACCTGCGCACCATCGCCGCCGCCACCGAGGACTTCGGCCTGGTGACCGGCGCCGCCGGGCTCGCCGTGGGACTGACCGGTCCGCATCCGGACCAGGCACGCGCACGTCCCGCCTCCGGCCCCCGGGACCCCGGGGTCGTCCTCGCGGGCAGCGCCTCCGCCGCGACCAGGGCCCAGGTCGCCCACGCCCTGGGGCGGCTGCCGCACCGGCGGCTCGATCTGACCCGGCTCCGCGCGGACTTCGACACCGCCGTGGCCGACCTCACCGCCTTCGTGCGCGACCGGTGGGCACACGACCCCGCCCGGCCGCCCCTGATCTACGCCGTCGCGGCGCCCGAGGACCTTGAGACCGACACCCCGGCAGGCGCGGAGACGGCGTCGACCCTGGTGGAGAGAGCCCTCGCGGCCTGCGCCGGGGCACTCGTGGACGCCGGGGCACGGCGGCTGCTGGTGGCGGGCGGCGAGACGTCGGGGGCCGTCGTCTCGGCCCTGCGCGCCCGCACGCTCGCCATCGGGGCACCCATCGCCCCGGGTGTCGCCTGGGCCAGAGCCGAGGTGTGCCCGTCCGACGCCACCCACACCGTCGATCTCGCCCTGAAGTCGGGGAACTTCGGCGGCACCGACATCTTCACGCAGGCATGGGAGCAGCTCGTATGACCGCCCTCGCTCAGGAACTCGTCGCGGCGGCGGCCCACTTGGCCGGGCTCGGACTGAGCCCCGGCTCCTCGGGCAACGTCAGCGCCCGGGACGGCGACCGCGTCCTGGTCACCCCGACCGGAACGGACCTCGCCGCACTGGACCCCGAGAACCTGTCGGTGCTCGACCTGGACGGCAACCGTCTCGACGGACCTGCGCCGTCGAAGGAGTACCCGCTCCACCTGGCCTTCTACCGACGCGAGGACGCCACCCGGGCCGTCGTCCACCTGCACTCGAGGCACGCCGCCGCGGCCTCCTGCCGCGCGCCCTGGTCCGAGCGCAGCGCGCTGCCACCGCTGACGCCGTACTTCGTCATGCGGGTCGGGCAGATACCGCTGCTCCCCTACGCCCCGCCCGGCGACCCCGCGCAGGCCGCGGACCTGGAGCTGCTCACCTTCCCCTGCCGTGCCGCGCTGCTGCAGAACCACGGCCCGGTCGTGGCGGGCACGTCCCTGCGCGCGGCGACGGAGGCCGCCGTCGAGGTCGAGGAGGCCTCCGCGCTCCATCTGCTCCTGGGGGACCGGCCGGTGCGCCATCTCACGCCGGCCGAGGCGACGGCGCTGGCCCGGAAGTACGGCACCTACTGGGAGCCTGCGCACTGAGCTCAGGTGGAGATGGTGGTGACCGCGTCGACTCCGTAGGTGCGGGCGTAGCCGTTCTCGGTGCCGACGAGAAGGTCGACGACCTCGAAGTACCGGTCCCAGAAGGGCGTTTCGCGCAGGGCGTCGACGAGGAGCTGGTAGGCGTGGTGGTCGTCGGCCTCCCAGACCCAGACGTCGGTGACGCGGGCGGAGTAGAACTCGGTGTCGTAGAAGCGTGACCGGACGCCGGTGGTCCGGGCCTCGATGACGGGGACGACCTCCGTGGTCAGGGCGTGCACCCGCTCCTCGACGGTCTTGGCGAGCCACTCGGGCGTGGTCTTGACGAGCATGAAGGCGGTGACCGGAGTGCGGGTCGTCTCGTCGGACATGGTTGCTCCTTGTTTCGGGTGTCGGGTCTCGGGTTTCCGGTGTCGGGTGTCGGATTCCGGCTGGGTGTTCAGGAAAGGACCGCGGGCCTGAGGGTCTGGGCGACCCAGTGCTCGAAGGTGGTCGGGGTGGCCGTTTCCGGGGTGCGCGTCACGCCCGCGTCGAGGCCGTCGTCCTTGGCCCGCTTCATGTCGACGATGCCGTCCACGAACTCCTTGTCGAGGCCGTGGCCGACCAGGGTGGCGCGCAGGTCGTCGAACGTCTGGCGTTCGTAGCGGACGGGGCGGCCGAGCCGCTCGGTCATGATGCGGGCCAGGTCGTTGGGCGACAGGTCCCGTGGGCCGAGCACCGGGACGCTGCCGGTGCCGGTCCAGGACCGGTCGAGCAGCAGGCCCGCGGCGACGGCGGCGATGTCGGCGACGGCCACGAGGGGCGCCTTGCGGTCGGCGTCGAGGACGTCGGTGAAGCAGCCGCGCTCCCGGATCGAGTCGGCCTCCTCCAGGAGGTTCTCGAAGAACGACGGGTTGGCGAGGGCCCGGTAGGCGACACCGGTCTCGGCGAAGAGGTCGTCCACGGCGAGGGTCGCCGTGACGAGTCCGGCGCGGCCCGCGACCGGGGTGCCGCGGCCGAGGGCGGACACGCCGACGACGTGGCCGACGCCGTGCACGCCGAGCGCCCGCGCGGCCGGCACGGAGAAGCGCCGGTAGGCGTCGTCCGGAGTGCGCGAGGCATCCGGCGGGACGAGCCAGAAGACGGCGTCGGCGCCGTCGAAGGCCCGGTCGACGACCGCGGGGTCACCGTGCGAGCCGGTGACCACCTCGACGCGCTCGCGCACCGGGTCGGCCAGGCGGGCGGGATCGCGCACGATCACGCGCAGTCGCTCACTGTGGGCGGGGGCGGACTCCAGGAGCAGGGGCAGCAGTCGCCGCCCGATGTTCCCGGTGGGAGCAGTAATGACGATCATGAAAACCTCGTGGGTCGTGCCGGATCGGTACGCCCTCATCCTGGGAAGCCACGAGGTGTTGCCACAATGGGAACTTCAGCAAGGGATTGTTGCCTGGAACGGAATAATACTGGTGAACAGCACAGATCCGGTCGCGCCGGTCATCGACGCCAACCTCGCCGTGGCGCTCGACGCGCTGCTGACGGAGCAGAGCGTCACTCGCGCCGCCGCCCGTATGCACACCTCCCCCGCGGCCATGAGCCGCACCCTCGGCCGGCTCCGCCGGATCCTCCAGGACCCCCTGCTGGTGCGGGCCGGGCAGGCCATGGTGCCGACGCCGCGGGCGCTGGCCCTGCGGGACGAGGCCGCCACGGTCGTCCGCCGGCTCGGCGCGCTCCTCACCCCGGCCACCGGCGTCGACCCGGCCACGCTGCGCAGCACCTTCACCCTCCAGACGGCCGACCTGGTCGGCGCGGCCCTCGCCGGAGGTCTGCTGACACTGGCCGGGCAGGAGGCGCCGGGGGTCTCGCTGCGGTTCCGGGCCGAGGAGCTGGAGGGCGGGCCGGCCCTGCGTGACGGGCGGGTGGACCTGGAGGTCGGGGCGATCGACCACGTGGACCCCGAGACCCGGGTCGAGCAACTGGTCACCCTGCGGATGGCGGCGGCCGTCCGGGCCGGCCACCCGCTCGCCGAGGGGCCCCTGACCCCGGTGCGGTTCGCCGCCGCCGAGCATGTCGCGGTCAGCCGCCGCGGCCGGTTCGACGGCCCCGTCGACACCGCCCTCGCCGAGCACGGCCTCAGCCGTCGGGTCGCCGTCGTCCTCCCGGGGCATCTGGCCGCACTGTCCCTCGCCGCCCGCACCGACGTCGTCGCCCTGGTGCCCGCGGTGCCGGACGCCGCGGACTCCTCGCCGAGCCCCCTGACCGAGCATGCCTCGGTCCTCGGGCTGCGGCTCCTCGACATCCCGCTGCGGCTGCCGCCGGTGGCCATCGGCATGGCCTGGCACCCCCGGCACACCGCCGACGGGGCGCACCACTGGCTGCGCACCGCCGTGCGGCGGGTGCTGTCGGGCAAGCTCCGCGCGTCTGCGGCATGATCCGCCGGACAGACCCTAGTGCGGGAAGGCGCGGGGCGGGCGGGTCACGACGTCCTCCCTGAACTCGGCTATCCGGGACTGCACTTGGCGCATCAGGTGGGTGTCCTCGATGCGGTCCAGGTACAGGCAGCGAGCGGCGAGGCCCGGCAGGTCGAAGGCGAAGTACAGGGACATCAGCGGATTGACGAACAACTCGCTGCCCCGGGTGCGGTCGGTGAACCGGACGTCGCCGAACGCACCCCGGACGGCCGCGGCGATGGAGCCGTTGACGATGCTGGGGTGCTCGGGCGTGTGCTCCTGGGCGTGTGACACCGCGTCGAGGTACAGCGCGCCCTCGCGGGTGGTGCGCGGAACGGAGAAGGCACCCAGGTAGGCACCCTCGCGCTCCAGCGCGGCGATGTTCTCCAGGACCTGCACGTGGTTGACGCCGTGGTAGGCGTCGACACCGAATCCGAGCGAGACCACGAGGCGGTGGCGCGGGCCCTCCAGCGCGGCCAGCGCCGCAACGCTGGCGAGGTCCTCCTCCGGGGTCCCGAGTCCGGCCTCGTCACCGCGCAGCAGGATGTCGGTGCCGCCGTCGACCAGGACCACTGCGTCGATGTCGTACCGCGCGATCAGGGCCGCGTAGGCGGCGCGCAGCGGCTGGACGCCGGTCTGCGGGAAGGCGTGGACGACGGCCGGGTAGCCGTGCCCCCGCAGCCACTGGGCGAGGGTCCGCTCCGGAAAGTAGCGCTGGTGCGGCGCCGACTCGGGGGTGATGACGGCGAGGTCGGGGGCGGCCCAGGCGTCGTCGGGCAGTCCGGCGAGGGCGCTGAAGGAGAGGTTCGCCAGATGCACCTCCCGCCCCTGGTGCAGGAGGGACAGGGCCAGGGGCAGACCGGCGTAGATGTCGAAGCCGCCTCCCGCGCCGGAGACGAGGATCCGCTCGGCGTCCGCGAGCCGTCCGAAGAGCGGGTTCGTGTGCAGAGGCGTCATGTCGATCATTGTGGCGGGTCCACCCCGCGCTCGGGTCCGGCGGGGTGGCGCGGACCGGCGGTACGGCGGTGTGTCCGCGGGCGCCACAAGCGGTAGGGCGACGGGGCCCGGGGGAGGTCGCGCCCGCCGTCCGCGAGGCACGCACGGAGCCGGCGCACGCCCGGCACGAAGTCGGCGCACGGAGTCGGCGCACGCCCGGCACGAAGTCGGCGCACGGAGTCGGCGCACGCCCGGCGGCACGGAGCCGGCGCACGGAGTCGGCGCACGCCCGGCGGCACGGAGCCGGCGCACGGAGCCGGCGCACGGTCGGCGGCCTGGCCCAGCCCGCGCGGCGTGCGGTCCGCGTCGTCACCGCCCCGCCGCCGTCTCCGCTTGCGGGGGCCCGGCGGCGGCGGAGACTGATACGGACGACGGCACTCCGGAGGGTCCTGGACGGATGGGCGAGCACGCGGTGCGTCCCGGCACCGGGACGCGGCACGGCCGACGGGCCGACGGGCTCCGCCCCGGGTCCGATCCCACCGGTCCGCTCCCGGGCGGGATTGACGTGGCCGCTCCAGGGCACGCGTGCGGCGGAGACCGCGTGGGTCGGGGCCCCCGCCATGTCTCGGGCCTCGGCGGGACCGCTCTGCCGGGCAGGTCGGAGCGGGTCCCGTCTCCCGTGTGCGTGCCGCGCGGTCCCTGCGCGCCAGCCACTCCCCGACGAAAGGCAGTCTCATGACGGACACCCCGCCCGCCACCACCACGGACTCCGGCGCACCGGCGGAGAGCGACGAACACTCGCTCACCGCGGGCCCGGCCGGTCCGGTCCTCCTCCAGGACGCCTACCTCATCGAGCAGATGGCGCAGTTCAACCGGGAGCGCATCCCCGAGCGCCAGCCGCACGCGAAGGGCAGCGGCGCCTTCGGCCACTTCGAAGTGACCCACGACGTGAGCGCCTACACCAAGGCGGCCGTCTTCCAGCCGGGCACGCGCACCGAGCTGGTCGCCCGCTTCTCGACCGTCGCGGGTGAGCGCGGCAGCCCGGACACCTGGCGCGACCCGCGCGGCTTCGCGGTGAAGTTCTACACGAGCCAGGGCAACTACGACATGGTCGGCAACAACACGCCGGTGTTCTTCGTCAAGGACCCGATGAAGTTCCAGCACTTCATCCGGTCGCAGAAGCGCCGGGCGGACAGCAATCTGCGCGACCACGACATGCAGTGGGACTTCTGGACCCTCTCGCCGGAATCCGCGCACCAGGTCACGTGGCTCATGGGGGACCGCGGCATCCCGCGCACCTGGCGCCACATGAACGGCTACACCTCCCACACCTACATGTGGATCAACGCCTCCGGTGAGCGCTTCTGGGTGAAGTACCACTTCAAGACGGACCAGGGCATCGAGTTCTTCACCCAGCACGAGGCCGACCAGATGGCCGCGGCCGACACCGACTACCACATGCGGGACCTCTTCGAGCACATCCGCGACGGCGACTTCCCGAGCTGGACGCTGCACGTGCAGGTCATGCCGTACGAGGAAGCCGCTGCCTACCGGTTCAACCCCTTCGACCTGACGAAGGTGTGGCCGCACGGCGACTACCCCCTCATCCCGGTCGGCCGCATGACGCTGGACCGCAACCCGACGGACAACCACGCCGAGATCGAGCAGGCGGCCTTCCAGCCCAACAACCTGGTCCCCGGCATCGGCCCGAGCCCGGACCGCATGCTGCTGGCCCGGCTCTTCTCCTACGCCGACGCCCACCGCTACCGGATCGGCGCGAACTACCAGCAGCTTCCGGTGAACGCCCCGGTGGTCGACGTCCGCACCTACTCCAAGGACGGTGCGATGGCCTACCGGAAGACCACCGATCCGGTCTACGCGCCGAACTCCAAGGGGGGTCCGGCCGCCGACACCGAGCACTTCGGCACGCCGCCCAGCTGGGAGACGGACGGGTCCATCACCCGTACCGCCTATGTCAGTCACGCCGAGGACGACGACTGGGGGCAGCCGGGCACCCTGGTGCGCGAGGTGATGGACGACGCGGCCCGGGACCGGCTGGTGGACAACGTGGTGGACCACCTCCTCAACGAGGTGACCGAACCGGTGCTCCAGCGGGCGTTCGCGTACTGGTCGAACATCGACAAGACCATCGGCGACCGCATCGCCAAGGGCGTGCGGGCCAAGGCGGGCGAGAAGGACTTCAAGGCGGCCGAGCAGCGCAATCCGGCCCGGCAGTCCATGCAGGACAAGGCCTGACCCCCGCTCACCCCGGACTCGGAACAAACACGTCGCGGGGCGCACGCACCGGCTGCTAGCGTCCGCGCCGTGCGTTGATCTGCCGTGCGGCGGCCTCGGCCGCCGCGGACGGAGTGACCGCCCTCCTGTCGATGGGACACCGAGGGCGGCTCGGCATCTTCCCCGTCAGGCAGTCCGGAGGTCCGCACGTGTGCGCACCGCACCCGATGTCCTACGAGGCGTTCGTCGCCCGCGCCACCGCCGATCCCGCCGTCGTCGGCCTCGTCCTCAAGGGGTCCCGTGCCCACGAGGGCATGGCCACCCGCCACTCCGACCACGACCTGTACGTGGTGGTCGCCGACGGGACGGCGACCGGTCTGGCCGCCCTCGACGGCTTCCGCTCCGCCCGGCTGGACCTGGTCGTCGTGACGGCGGCGGAGTTCGACCGGCTCGGCGGCTGGGAGCGCTACGCGATCGCGCGGGCCCGGGTCCTGCTCGACCGGCTCGGTGGCCGGATCACGAGGACGGTGGCCGCCAAGGGGCGGCTCGGCGTCACGGAGGCGTCGCGGGTCGCGGCCGCCCGGCTCGACGCCTACGCCAACGCTCACTACCGGTCGCTGAAGAACGCCCGGGACGGGAATCCGCTCGCCGCACGGCTCGACGCGGCGGACAGCCTCGGCTTCCTGCTGGAGCTGCTGTTCGCCCTCGACCGCCGCCCGCGCCCCTACAACAAGTACCTGGAGTGGGAACTGGCCCGGTTCCCACTCCCGGGATGGGACACGCGCCGGCTGCTGACCGCGCTCGGACGGATCACCGGGACCGGTGACGTGGACGTGCAGCGGGAGCTGTTCGGCCGGGTCGAGGCGGTGGCGCGCGCGGCGGGACACGCGGCGACGCTGGACGCCTGGGGCGACGACCTCGGGCTGATGCGTCCCGCGGCAGCGCGGCGCGTTCGGTGACGACACACGACGACAGTGACTGACATCGCATGTTACTGTCGATGACAGCGGCTGTCATCGACGGTTCCGACGCCGTGGCCCGCCGCTCGCGCCCGCGCCCGGTGGACCGGCAGTCGCCACGTACGGACATATCTGGAGGATTCTCATGCGTGTTTTCGTCACCGGCGCCTCCGGCTGGATCGGCTCAGCCGTCGTTCCCGAGCTGATCGGGGCGGGTCATCAGGTCGTGGGGCTGGCCCGTTCGGACGCCTCGGCCGACGCCCTCACCGCGGCGGGGGCCGAGGTGGTCCGGGGCACCCTGGACGACCTCGACGTCCTGCGGCGCGCCGCCGCCGACTCGGACGGGGTGGTGCACCTGGCCTTCAAGCACGACATCGCGTTCTCGGGCGACTTCAAGGGCGCCGGAGAAGCCGACCGGCGGGCCGTCGAGGTGATCGGCGAGGCGCTCGCCGGCTCCGGCCGGCCCTTCACCATCGCGTCCGGGACCCCCTCGATCCCCGGCCGGGTGGCGACCGAGCGCGACGGCCACGACCCGGACCCGGCCGCGGCCGCCCGGGGCGACGCCCAGCACGTGCGGGCCGCCACCGCCGAACTGACCCTCTCCCTCGCCGCCCGCCAGGTCCGCTCCTCCGTGGTGCGGCTGGCGCCGACCAACCACGGGGAGGGGGACAACGGATTCGTCCCGGCCCTCATCGGGATCGCCCGAGCGAAGGGCGTCTCCGGGTACATCGGGGACGGTGCCAACCGCTGGTCGGCCGCGCACCGTCTCGACTCCGCACGGCTGTTCCGCCTCGCGCTGGAGAACGCCCCCGCGGGCTCGACGCTGCACGCCGTCGCGGAGGAGGGCCTGCCCGTGCGGGACCTCGCCGAGGTGATCGGCCGGCAGCTGGGCCTGCCGGTGGAGTCGGTTGCGGCAGCGGACGCGGACGCCCACTTCAGCTGGCTGGCCGGCCCCCTCGCGGCCAACCGCGCGGCGTCCAGCGTCCTGACCCGTGAGCTCCTGGGGTGGCGGCCCGACCGGCCCGGTCTCGTCGAGGACCTGGAGCAGGGCCACTACTTCAAGTAGCCCCGGCCCCGGCTTCAGACCAGCTCGGGCTGCGGTTCCGCGGGACGCGGCGGTTCCGGCTGCCGCACCGGCACGGCCTTCGCCTCCCACCGACGGGTGGTGCGCAGGTAGCCGACGATCACGGAGGCCATCGCGAGGAGGAGCAGCGGCCCGGCCGCCCACGGGTGCTCGGCCATCTCCACCGGCAGGTACCGGTACGCCACCAGCAGTACGGCGAAGACCGTCGTGCCGTGGGCGACCAGCCGGACTGCATCGCCGTCCCAGCCCCGCGCGAACGCGCGCATCGCGGCCTCGACGGTGAGCGCGAAGACCACGCCGGCGACGAGGTCGGCGCCGTAGTGGTAGCCGAAGCCGAGCGTCGCGGTGAGGGTGGCGACCAGCCAGAACGTGCCCGCGAACCGCATCGCCCGGGAGCCCTTGCGGGAGTGGACGAACAGCGTCGTGGCCCACGCCGTGTGCAGGCTGGGCATGCAGTTGCGCGGGGTGATGTCGTCGAACGGGATCGCGTGCGGGGCGCCGCCCGGTGGCAGCGTGTCCGGCCACAGGTTGGCCACCGCCCACTGACCGCCGTCGGCACCGTAGGCGAAGACCGGCCCGACGACCGGGAAGACCATGTAGACGGCGGGCCCGAGCAGGCCGATGACGAGGAAGGTGCGCACGAGGTGGTGGCTCGGGAACCGCCGCTCGACGGCCACGTGCCGCAGTTGGTACAGCCCGACGAGGGCGGCTGCCAGGGGCAGCTGTCCGTAGACGAGGTGGAGCACGTGGCCGCCGACCGGTTCGGTGGCCTCGACGAACCGGCCGACCAGCCACGAGGGGTTGCCCAGCGCCTGGTCGGCGGTGGCCACGTACGGGTCGAGCACCGCCTTGCGGGTCTCCGACGTGATGAGCAGCCAGGTGTCCCCCGTCTTGTGCCCGGCCACCAGGAGCAGCCCCAGCCCCACACCCTTGAGCAGCAGGGCACGCTCGCTGCCCCGGCGCCGCGTCACGGCGACCACCGCACAGCCGAGGACCACCCACAGCGCGCCGTTGCCGAAGTTCATGTCGGCGCCGACCGCCCAGCGCACCAGCCAGAAGACGACGTCGATCCCGATCGCGGCACCGGCCGCCACGAGACGCTGCCGCCAGGTCAGCACCACCATCGTCAGGGCGAGGCCCGCGTACAGCAGCGGCCCCGAGTCGGGCGCGAAGACCACTTCTCGCGCCTGTTCGGTGATCGGGCCCCGCACACCGTAGTGGCGCGCGGCGAATTCCAGCGCGATCAGAAAACCGAGGGTCACCGCACCGGCCGCGGTCCACAGCAGGACCCGCGGCCGGCGCAGTGCCGCGAGCAGCGGGCCGCGGTCTCTTCGCGAGGATATTCGTATGGGTAGGTTTTGCAATTGTTTTGCCCGTTTACTAGGGGTCGGACGCAGCGGTCGCTCGTACGGATCGTCACGAGTTCGAACATGCTAACGGCACCGTTGCACCGGCCCCGGGCCTCAGGCCGTGTGCTGGTAGGCCGGGTAGGTCAGGTAGCCCGCGTCACCGCCCTGGTAGTACGTGGCCTCGTCCACCGGTGCGACGGGCAGGCCGGTGCGCAGTCGCTCGACCAGGTCGGGGTTGGAGATGAAGCCGCGGCCGAAGCTGATCAGCTCCGCCCCGAGCCCGAGCCAGTGGTCGGCGTCCTCGCGCCCCGTCTGCTTGGGACCCATGGGGAGCACCGGGTTCATGACGAGCGTGCCCGGCCACCGGCGGCGCAGCTCGACCAGCAGGTCCTCGTCGGCCGTGGCCTCGATGTGGACGTAGGCGATCCCGAGGCGGGACAGCTCGGTCAGCTGCCCGGATCCCGGGCACGACGGCTACGCTAGAACCTGACACTGACGTCAGAGGCAAGTAAGTGTGCCGCGGATCACAGCAGGGAGCAGGGCATGCGCATCGGAGAGGTGGCGTCGCGGGCCGGGGTCAGCGTCCGGTCGGTGCGCTACTACGAGGATCAGGGGCTGCTGGCCAGCACCCGCAGCGCCGGCGGCCAGCGCCAGTACACGGAGCACGAGGTCGAGCGGGTCAGGTTCCTTCAGCGGCTGTACGCGGCGGGCCTGTCCAGCCGCACCATCGCCGAACTGCTGCCGTGCGTCGACGCGCCCAGCGAGGGCAATTCCGACGCCGCGCTGGACCGTATGGCGCAGGAGCGCGACCGGCTCTCCGAGCACATCGCCGACCTCGTCCGCACCCGCGACGCGCTCAACGACCTGATGACCGCGGCCCGCGAATACCGGGACACGGAGTTTGCCTAATCATGTTAGGCAAGCTCATAATCTTCCACGACCGCCGGGTGATCGACGCGACGGCTGCCGGTGATCGATGCGGAGGACGGCTGTGGCTCGGGTAGGACTGACCACCGAGGCCCTGATCAGGGCCGGGGCGGAGACCGCCGACGAGATCGGCTTCGAGCGCACCACTCCGACGGAGCTGGCCCGACGGTTCGGCGTCAGGACGGCGAGCCTGTACTCGCACGTGAAGAACGCCCACGACCTCAAGACCGGGATCGCGCTGTTCGCCCTGGAGGAGCTGGCCGACCGGGCCTCCGAGGCGGTGGCGGGCCGGGCCGGCAAGGACGCGCTGACCGCTTTCGCCAACGTCTACCGCGACTACGCCCGCGAGCACCCGGGCCGCTTCGCCGCCGCCCAGTTCCCCCTCGACGCGGAGGCGGCGGCCGCCGGCGCCGGTGTGCGGCACGCCCAGATGTCGCGGGCGATCCTGCGCGGCTACCACCTCGCCGAACCGCATCAGACACATGCCGTACGCCTGCTGGGCAGCGTGTTCAGCGGCTACGTCGGCCTGGAGGCCGCGGGCGGCTTCAGTCACAGTGCCCCCGACTCGCAGGAGAGCTGGACGGAGATCCTCAACGCGCTGGACGCCCTGCTGCGGACCTGGCCGACCACGTCCTGACCGAGTGGACCTTCGTGCGGGATAGGCTCTGATCCGCCAGCCCGGGACCGCCACGGGAGCGCCACAGGAGGAGTCGGCCATGGGCCCACAGGACCTGCCCCAGGCACCGGCCGCACCGGACACGGCCGAGCGTCTCAGGGCGATCGGCGACGAGTTGTCGGACCGCTTCTACGAGCGGGCCGACGTCGTGCGGACCCTGCTGGTGACGCTGCTGGCCGGCCGGCACTCGCTGGTGCTCGGTCCGCCGGGAACGGCCAAGTCGGAGCTGGCCCGGGAACTGACCGGCCGGATCGTGGGGGCGTCCTACTGGGAGATCCTGCTGTCCAAGTTCACCGCGCCGACGCGGATGTTCGGGCCCGTCGACGTGGCCGCGCTGGCCCGCGGCGAGTACCGCCAGGTCTACGAGGGGCGCGCCACCACCGCGCACGTCGCCTTCATCGACGAGATCTTCAAGTGCTCCACGGCGGCGCTGAACGAGACGCTGGGCTACCTCAACGAGCGGATCTACCACCCCGAGAGCGGCGGCGAACCCGTCCGCTGCCCCCTCATCGGCGCCATCACCGCGAGCAACGAACTGCCCGACGGCGAGGACTCGGCCGCGATCTACGACCGGCTGCTGGTACGGATCGAGGTCAACTACCTGGAGGACCCCTCCAACTTCGCCGCCCTGGTCCGCTCCGCCGTCAGCCGCCCGGCGGCGCCGAGGCGGACCACCGTGGAGCTGGCCGCACTGCAGCACGCCGTGGCCGAGGCCGTCCCCGCCGTGGAGGTGCCCGACGCGATCGTGGACGCGGTGTGCACCCTGCGGGCCGCCCTGCGCCGCAAGGAGCTGATCGCCTCCGACCGCCGCTGGCGGCAGGCGGTGGGCCTGCTCCAGGCGTCCGCCTACCTCGACGGACGCGCCTCGGTCGCCGAGACCGACCTGTCGGTGCTGACCCACGTGCTGTGGAACTCCCCCGCCGAACGCCCGACCGTCGAGCGGGAAGTGCTGCACCTGGTCAACCCGGACGCCAAGGAGGCCCTCGACCTCGCCGACACCATCGAGGAGCTGGAGACCCAGCTCGACGCGATGGCCGGGCAGTCCCGCGAGGCGCTGAGCGAGTGGGTCATCAAGAAGGCGCACAACCAGCTGGCCATGGCGGGCAAGCGGCTGGAGAGACTGCGCGCGGAGGCGGTGGGCGCGGGCCGCTCCACCACCGCCATCGACCGGGTCACCGGCCGTCAGCGCGCCGTGCGCGCCCGGGTGCTCACCGAGGCCCTGGGCGTGGACGCGAGCACCGTGCAGGCCCAGCTCTGAGCGGCGGGCGGGACGACACCGTGGACGAAGGCACCGGCGAGGACGCGGCCGGGGCGGCGAGCCCGCTCGGTGCGCTGGCGGACCTGGCCGGGAGCTGGCTGGCCCGGTCCGCGGCCACCCCCGAACGGCACACCGGGGCCGTGCTCGCGGACCGCTTCGACCGCATCGCCTGGCGCGACACCTACGAACAGGCGCCCGCACTGCGCGAGTTGGCCGCCGAACTGGGCGAGCGCCACCCGCACACCGACGACCTCCTCACCGACGCCTTCCTGGCCGCGTACAAGGCCGCTCCGCGGCTGCGCGAGCCCACCGGGATGGCGCCCTCCCGGCTGGTCAACCACCGCATCGTCACCGCGCTCCTCGAGTCCCCGGACTTCGCCGAGCTGCACCGGGAGACGGTCGGCGATCCGTACGCCGCCGCCATGGCCGTGCTCGCCCAGGGCACCGCGCTGCGCAGGATGCTGGACGACTCCCACCCCGCCCGCGACCGGGACGAACGTGCGGCCCTGGCCGGGCGGGACGCCGAGGACGCGGCCGACGCCGTGGCCGAGGCGCTCCGGCAGGCCGCCGACGGGGCCGACGCGGAGGGCAGTGTCCCGGGTCCGGCGGCCGACGCCGTACGGCGGGCGGTCGAGGACGCGCAGGACGCCGCGAGACGGGCCGCTTCCGACGCCGCCCACTCGCTCGCGGTTTCCGTGCCCGGCGTCCGTGCCGCCGCCCGCGGTGCGGTGGCGAAGTCGGCGGCGGCCGCGCGGGAGGAGGCCGCGCTGATGCGGGCGTGGGGCGTCGGTTCCGGCGAGCTTGAGCGGATGCCCTTCGACGAGCGCGCCCGGCTGGCCGAGCGGCTGCGCGCCGGACGGCTCGCCGAGTGGGCCGAACTGATCGGCCGTTTCCGGCAGATGGCCGCCGGTGAACGGGCCCGCAAGGTGGAGAACGCCACCGGAGAGCTGATCGGGGTCACGCTCGGCGACGACCTCTCCCGGGTCATCCCGTCGGAGCTGGCCAATCTCGGGCTGCCCGAACTGCGCGCGGTGTTCGCCGCGCGCTACGCCGCCGGGGAGCTGATGCTCTACGACAGTCAGGGGGAGCAGGCCACCGGCCGGGGCGCCGTCATCGCCTGCGTGGACACCTCGCACTCCATGTACGAGGCGGGGCCCGGCGGCATCACCCGGGAGGCGTGGGCGAAGGCGTGCGCGCTGGCCCTGCTGGACCAGGCCCGCCACGCGGGGCGCGACTTCGTGGGCATCGTGTTCTCCGCCGCCGACAAGCTCCAGGTCTTCCGCTTCCCGGCCGACGCGCCCGCCGGCCTCACCCGCACCCTCGGCTTCGCGGAGACCTTCCTCGGCGGCGGCACCAGCTACCAGCGGCCGCTGTCGGCGGCGGGCGAACTGCTCGAGGCGGAGTTCAACGACGCCGCCCGCACCCGGGGCGACATCGTGATGCTCACCGACGACGACTGCGGCGTCACCGAGGCGTGGATGCGGGACTGGAACGACGCCAAGCGCCGGCTGGGCTTCCGGGTCTTCGGCGTGGGCATCGGCGCCCCGCGCGTCGCGGCGGCCGGCTCGGTCCTCGCGGCGCTGTGCGACAACCTCCGTTCCGTCGAGGACTTCACCGACGTCCACGCCGCCGCCGACCTGTTCCGCGTGATCTGACCCGGCCGCCCGAAGCCGTGCGCGCGACCCTCAGGGCTTGCGGGCCACCGCCCCGTACATCGCGATGTCCTCGTCCCGGATGCCCTGCTCCCCGGTGCCGTCCGGACGCCACTTGTGGACCTGGACGATGCCCGGCTCGGTCAGCTCCAGCCCCTCGAAGAACTCGTGGGCCTCGTCGATGCTCCGCAGCCGCATCGGCATGTCGCGGGCCGCGTACTCGCGTGCGACCCGGCCCACCTCCTCGGGGGCGAACTCGGCGGTGCCGATGGTCATGGCCAGGTAGCTGCCCGCGGGCAGGGGTTCCAGGAGGCGACGGACGATGCCGACCGCGTCGTCCTCGTCCAGGACGAAGTGCACGATCGCGATCACGGTGAGCGCGACGGGCTCGGCCAGGTCCAGTGTCTTGCGGAACTCGTCGGACTCGAGGACGGCTTCGGGGCGCTGGAAGTCCGCCTCGATGTACGTGGTGCGGCCCTCGGGTGTGCTGGAGAGCAGCCCCTGGGACAGGGTGAGGACGATCGGGTCGTTGTCCACGTAGACCACGCGTGACCCGGGGGCCACCGACTGCGCGATCTCGTGCAGGTTGGGCGAGGTGGGGATACCGGTGCCGATGTCGAGGAACTGGCGGATGCCCGCCTCCTCGGCCAGCCAACGCACCGCGCGGTTCATCCAGTCCCGGTTGGCGCGCATGTGGACGGGCATCGCGGGCCATTCCTGGACCATCGCGTCACCCGCCTCCCGGTCGGCGGGGTAGAAGTCCTTTCCGCCCAGGATGTAGTCGTAGATCCGGGCCGAGTGCGCGTGCTCGGTGTCGATCCGGTCGGCAGGCCATCCGCTGTCGGACATCGTTCGCCTCTCTCCATGGGGTTGTGCGGTACGAGTGGACGTCCTCACAGCTCCTTGCGCAGCGCGCCGAGGAGCTCCTCGGTGCCTCGGGCGGGCACCGCCTGGGCACCCAGGCGGTCCAGGGCCTCGCGGTAGACCACCACGTCGTCGCCCTTGTCCAGGTAGACGGCGCCCACGAGCCCGCCGAGGTAGACGATGTCGGGCAGTTCCGGGGCCCGGAACCGGAAGAGGTCGAAGGCGCCTGCCCGCAGGGCGGGGTGCGGGCCCTGGGCGAACGGCATGATCTGGAGCGTCACATGGGGCAGCCTGCCCACCTCGATCAGATGGTCCACCTGCTCCCGCATCACGTCGGTGCCGCCGACGGGCCAGCGCAGGACCGTTTCGTCCATCACCACCCACAGGCGCGGCGGCGAGGGCCGGGTGAGGATCTCCTGGCGGCGCATGCGCAGGGCCACCCGCCGCTCGGTGTCCACGGAGGAGGCGTGCGGATTGCCCGCCCTCAGCAGGGCCCGCGCGTAGGCCGGGGTCTGCAGCAGTCCGTGCACGAACCCGGCCTCGTAGGCCCGGATGTGCAGAGCCGCCTGTTCCAGGCTCAGGTACGCCGCGAACCAGTCCGGCATGACGTCGCGGTAGGTGTGCCACCAGCCCCGTTTGTTCGCCTCGCGCGCCGACTTCAGGAAGGTGTCGATCTCCTGCTGGTCGCGGACACCGTAGACCTGGAGCAGCTTCTCCACGTCCGGCAGGCGCAGCCGGCCCACCTTCGCCGCCTCCAGCCGGCGGATCGTGGAATGGCTCACCCCGATCGCCTCACCGGCCTGCTCGAAGGTGAGACCGGCGCGGGTGCGCAACTCCTCCAGCTGTCTGCCGAGGATCATCCGCAGCACGGAGGGGGCACCGCCCCAGTCGGTCTCCGCGGTCACGCCATCTCCCCTTCGCCGTCCCGTGCCCGGGCCCGGACACGCCAGTCTGTCACGGGCGCCGTCCCGCCGCAGGAGCATGCATCCTGACGGCTGCAAATTTCAACTTGACGGTTGCGCACCGTTGTTGACGGATGACACAGTGGCTTCACCGCCCCCGTTCCCTGCTCGACCAGCAGCCCCCCAATCGATGACCAGGACCGTCCTGTTGGCGACACGTCCCCCACTCCGCGGGACGGTCTCGCATGACAACGTTCTCCTGACGTCCGTCGCGGCCAAAGGACCCACCCCCCATGGACCTGCAGCACCCGCGTGACCCACGTCCGTCCGCGGCCACCGTCCGTGACCGCTCGTGCCCGTCCGGCACCGCCCGTCCGCCTCGCCGGCACCGTCCGGGCCCGGCCCCGCTCAGCCTCCCCGCCGGACTCCGCGCCGGCCTGGGGCACGACGCCGTGGGCACCTCCGCGTCCCATGGTGAACGCATTCTGGCCCGACTCCCGCGTGCGGGCTGTGTGTTCGCCGACGAGGGGCGCTGGTGGTGGATCGTGCCCTCCGGTTCCGACATAGGAGTCGCGTGGCCCGCCGGCACCCACTACGTCCTCGGCGACCCGTCCTGGACCCGGGCGCGGCCGGGCGGACGGGCGGCCGGCCCGCGCCTGGTCCACGGCCCCGACGGGGACTCGCCCTACACCGCGCCCATCCCGTTGTACTTCCTCGTCTGCCGGTTCGCCGGAGTGCCGCCGCGCTGGTCCCTGGCACCCTGAACGGATCGGGCCGGCCGGCGGCGCGATCGCCTCACTCGAAGAACTTCAGGCTCCAGCCCGTGTCACTGGTCGGACCAGGGACGTTGGCCCGGCTGTAGGTGGTCCCGCCCCACCAGCAGAAGGTGCCGGTGTACCAGTGCCGGTTCTCCCACGAGTACGGCGTCCCCTTCGCTACCGCGTGGAACATCAGCGGGAACCTGGGTCCGGCGGGCGGACTCGTGGCGATGTCGCCGTCGAGCAGGACGAAGCTGTGGTGACCGGGCCCGTCGACGTACAGGGTGGGATCCCAGCCGGCCATCATCGTGGCGCGGTGGGACCCGAAGAGGCAGCCGTTGGACTTGTACCAGTCCCACACGTACGTCGGGTCGCCGCCGGCCCGCAGCCTCAGGTCGGCCAGGCAGTACTGGTCGCTCCAGCTGCCGTTGGCCGAATAGGCGATGTGCAGCTGCCCGTTCGGGTCCTTGATCGGCTCGGGGCCCTCGTTGATGAACGGGTCGCCCACCACCCGCTCCCAGCTCTCGCGCGGCTGCGAGATGACGTACCGCGCGCCGGTCGGTGCCGTCGGGCTGCTCATCCGCGCGATGTAGAGGTTCTGCTCCACGTTGGTGTCGCCGGCCCAGCCCGACCAGACGAACCAGCGCTGCCCCTCGAAGGTGAACAGGGCGCCGTCGATGGCCCACTTGTCGTCCGGCAGTGCCAGCTTCGTCTCGGCCGTGTACCCGCTGTCGGCGGTGGTGGAGCTGATCACGTACATCCGGTGGGCCGCTCCGCGGCCGGCCGTGAAGTAGATGTAGTAGCGGCCACCGTCCCGCACGATCTCGGGGGCCCACACCTCGCCCCGGTCCCGGGTGTCCGACCAGACCTGCCGGGCCGGCGCCGCCGCCAGCGCGGCCGTGGAGGCGGCCTGGCGTACGGCGATGCCGCCCCCGGTGGACTGGACCGAGACATAGGTGGCGCCGACCCGGATCACGCTCGGGTCGGCGGCCCGCAGAGCGGTCTGGTCCGCCCGCGCGGGCCCCGGGGAGGACACCAGGAGCAGGAAGGCGGCGAGGGCGCCGGACAGCAGGGCGGCGACGGCCCCGCACAGACGGCGGGACGGCTTCCCGGTCCCGCTCGGGGGGCTTCCGGTCAGGGGCGGCATGTCCCTCCGCTTCCACGGGCCGTGATGTACATCGATGGAAGTAGGCAACGGGTCCAGGATCGTAACTGAGAGCGGACATGTCAATCAGCAGTCCGCAACACGTCCGGCACGTACGGCATCCGGCGCACAGCACCTTCCCCTCATTTCACCTTCCGAACCTGGAGGGGCTTCTTCCGATTGATCTCGTTCAACTAGTTGACATGCACAGGGAAGAACTACAACGCTGCAAGTCCCCCCACACCAAGGAGGACCGTGTGCTTTCCCCACGCAAGCTGACGGCGTCCCTGGCCGTCGCGGCGTCCATCGGCGCCGTCGCCGTCGTCGTCGGGCCGGCCGAACCGGCTTCGGCGGTACCGGACACCATCCCGCTCACCCTGAAGAACGACTCGGGCAACGCCGAGCAGGTCTACGTCTATGTGATCGGCACCGAACTCGCTTCCGGGAAGCAGGGGTACGCCGACGAGAGCGGAACCTTCCACGCCTGGCCGGCCGGTGGCGCCCCGCCGGTCCCCGCCCCCGACGCCTCGTTCGAGGGGCCCGCAAACGGCGGGTCAAAGACCGTTCAGCTTCCGAAGTTCTCGGGCCGGGTCTACTTCTCCTACGGCAAGAAGCTCGACTTCCGGCTCGCCGAGGGCGGTCTCGTACAGCCCGCCGTCCAGAACGCGGCCGACCCCAACCACGACACGCTGTTCAACTGGACCGAGTACACGCTCAACGACTCCGGTCTGTGGATCAACTCCACCCAGGTGGACATGTTCTCGGCGCCCTACTCCGTCGGCCTGACGGCGGGTGACGGCTCCACGAAGCAGACCGGTTCGCTGAAGCCCGGCGGGTACAAGGCGGTCGCCGACGGTCTCGCGCAGCAGGGCGGCGGCTGGGAGGGGCTGGTCCAGACGCGGAGCGACGGCTCGCCGCTGCGCGTCCTGGCCCCCGGGCACGGCATCGGCTCGGGCGACCTGCCCGCCGACGTGATGGACGACTACATCAACCGTGTCTGGAGCAAGTACGCCACCGACACGCTGACGGTGACGCCGTTCAAGGACCAGCCCGACACCAAGTTCCACGGCAGGGTCAACGGCGACAGGATGGACTTCACCGACGGCAGCGGCGCGGTGGTGACCTCCTTCGAGAAGCCGGACTCCGACTCGGTCTTCGGCTGCTACAACAAGCTGGACGCCCCCAACGACCAGGTGCGCGGCCCCATCTCGCGGACCCTGTGCGCCGCGTACAACCGGTCCACGCTGCTCACCAACCCCGAGCAGCCCGACGCCGACGACTCGGGCTTCTACCAGGACGGCGTCACCAACCACTACGCCCGCCTCGTCCACGCGCAGATGCGGGACGGCCAGGCGTACGCCTTCGCCTTCGACGACGTCGGCAACCACGAGTCGCTGGTGCACGACGGCGACCCCAAGGACGCGGCGATCACGCTGGAGTCCTTCGGCTGACCGGGCCGGCCCCACCCGCGCCCGAACCGACGCACCTCCTTCCCCCCACCCCCCGTGCCCGCTCCCGCCTTGTGGGAGCGGGCCCACGAAAGGGAGAGACATGGCCTCCCCACGACTGCTCCGCAGTTGCCTCCTCGCCACCCTGTCCGCCACCCTCGTCGCGGCCGCCGCGGTGACCCCCGCCCAGGCTGAGCACCGGCCAGAGTCCGCCGCGGCGGTGACGTTCTCCGACACCTTCGACGGACCCGCCGGATCCGGCGTCGACGCCGCGAAGTGGCAACTCGAGACCGGCGACAACGTCAACAACCACGAGCGGCAGTACTACACGCCCGGCACGGACAACGCGAAGCTCGACGGCCAGGGCAACCTGGTGATCGAGGCCCGCCGCGAGAACCCGGGCAACTACCAGTGCTGGTACGGCACGTGCGAGTACACGTCCGCGCGGCTGAACACCTCGGGCAAGTTCACCGCGACCTACGGCCACGTGGAAGCCCGGATGAAGATCCCGCGCGGGCAGGGCATCTGGCCCGCCTTCTGGATGCTCGGCCAGGACATCGGCGAGGTCGGCTGGCCCAACTCGGGCGAGATCGACGTCATGGAGAACGTCGGCTTCGAGCCGTCCACGGTCCACGGCACCATCCACGGCCCCGGCTACTCCGGCTCGGGCGGCATCGGCGCGGTCTACACACTGCCGAACGGCGAGGCGTTCGCGGACGCCTTCCACACCTTCGCGGTGGACTGGGCCCCGGACAGCATCACCTGGTCGGTCGACGGCAACGTCTACCAGACCCGTACGCCGGCCGACCTGGGCGGCAAGGACTGGGTCTTCGACAAGCCGTTCTTCCTCATCCTGAACCTCGCGGTCGGCGGCTACTGGCCGGGCGACCCCGACGGCTCGACCACCTTCCCGCAACAACTGGTGATCGACGAGGTGAAGGTGACCACGAGCGACGGCTGACGGCCCCGACCCCGAAGGGGACCGCCGCCTCACCGAGGTGGCGGCCCCTTCCGCTTGTCCCGGTCAGGCCCGCGGGTGAGCGCCGCGCCGCCCGAACCCGCTCAGGGTGACGTCGTCCGGGCGATGTCTCCGGCCGGAGCGTCCTCGTCCGGGACCGCCGGGGGCGGGAAGATCAGGTCTTCGAGCGCGTCCGCGGCGAAGAGGAAGGCCATCATCACGACTGGTAGAAGCAGCGCGAGCAGAATCACAGGACCTCCCGGTGGGTCGGTCTGTGGGCTTCGTGGCCCGGATTCAAGCATGGACCCGAATGGCGGAACCCGCACGACGGGAGCCGAATCGGCGCGGCGCCGGGCCGTACCCCGCCGCCGCGGTTCCAAGCGAGGCGACGGGGTACTGATTCAGGACGGACGTCCGCCGAACTGCCAGGGGTGCACCTCGACGTCGGCGTACCGGTCCACCGTCAGCAGGGCCCGTGCCGAGTCCGGGTCCGGTGCCCGCACCAGCGCCGCCGTACCCAGCCAGGTGTCGCCGTCGTCGGACAGCAGTGGGCCGTAGGCGATCAGCTCGTCCCGTCCGGGTGGCACCTCCAGGTCGGCGGCCTCCCCGGTGCCGAGGCCGAGCACCAGGAACCGGTCTCCCCCGGTCCGGCCACCGGGGAAGTCCCACATGGTGCGGCCCAGCGTGTTGCGCCACCGGCGCAGCAGCACGTCGCGGTAGACGCCGGCCTGGTAGCCGGGCTCGTCGAAGGCGAACGCCCGGGCGGCGGCGGGGCCGGGCAGGTCGAGCACGTGCACACTGCCCGTGGGCAGCTCGCGGTCCCCGGTGAGGGTCGGGCCGCGCGCGATCATCTCCGCGGCGTACCCGTCCATGTAGGACCAGTGCGCCTCGACCAGCTCCTCCCGCAGGTGCAGGGAGCCGGTGCGGTCACGGTGGTGGCAGAAGAACTCCATGTGCCCAGTCTGGGACAAGGGCGCTACCTCTGGTGATCCTTTGGCCAGTCGTTCATGCATATGCAGAACGAATGTGCGGCGCCACCTCTGCCCAGGGCATGCCGTTGAGTACGTATGGAACCTCCCATCGAGATCAACCACAGCGGCGTCGGGGACTGGACCATCGTGGAGATCCGCGGAGAGGTGGACGTGTACACCGTGCCGACGATCAAGCAGTACATGATCGAGCGGCTGGCGGACGGGCACCGTCGGTTCGTCGTCGACCTGCGCGGGGTGGCGTTCATCGACTCCATGGGTCTGGGCGTGCTGGTCGGCGCCCTCAAACGGGTCCAGTCGGTGCACGGCGAGCTGAAGCTGGTCATCACGGACGCCAACACCAAGCAGCTCTTCGCCCTGACCGGCCTGCGCCACGTCTTCCCCATCTACGACTCCGTGTACCAGGCGCGGCGCACCTCCTAGCGGGGGCAGCTCCGGGCGAGGCGCCCTTGACTGGTTGCCCGCCCACCCCCATATTCACCAACACCCCGTCAACAACTCCTCAGAGGTGACCGTGAGAAGCCTCAGACCCTGGGCTGCCCTCTGCGCAGCCGCCGCCCTCGCCCTTCTCACCTCCACGCTCACCGCTTCCTCCGCCCCCGCGGCGGCTCCCCCGCCGGGCGGACCGGCCTTCACCACGCACTCCGCCAGGGCCGCGCTCGCCCGCCTGCTGCCGCGACACGTCTCGCAGTTCACCCTCGTCGCGGCGAACCGTCCCGCGTCCGGCGACTGGTTCAGCGTCTCCGGACACGCGGGCCACGTCCGGGTGCGGGGCACCAGCCCCGCGGTGATCCTCAGCGGCGTCAACTGGTACCTCAAGTACACGGCCAAGGTGGACATCGGATGGCCCGGGCGCAGCACGGCTGAGCTCCCGCGCACCCTGCCCGCCCCCGAGGGCACCGTTCGCCGCCAGGCATCGGTGCCGCACCGCTTCGCGCTCAACGACACGGACGACGGCTACTCCGGCGCCTACCGCGACTGGGCCTCCTACGAGAAGCAGATCGATCTCCTCGCCCTGCACGGGGCGAACGAGGTCTTCGTCCAGATGGGCGCCGACGCCGTCTACTACGAGACGCTCCAGGAGTTCGGGTACTCGAAGGAGGAGCTCAGGTCCTGGATCCCTGGTCCCGCGCACCAGCCGTGGTGGCTGATGCAGAACATGTCCGGCTTCGCCGGTCCCGTCTCCGAGCGGCTGATCCAGGACCGCGCCGCACTCGGCCGCAGGATCGCGCACCGCCTGCGCGAGCTGGGCATGACCCCCGTACTGCCCGGCTACTACGGCACCGTGCCACCGGGCTTCACGGACCGGAACCCCGGCGGCACGGTCGTCCCGCAGGGCCAGTGGGTCGGCTTCGAGCGGCCCGACTGGCTGGACCCGCGCACCGACGTGTTCCCCAGGGTCGCCGCCTCGTTCTACCGCCACCAGCGCGAGCTGTTCGGCGACTCCACGATGTACAAGATGGATCTCCTGCACGAGGGCGGACGGCCCGGCGACGTCCCCATCGGCAAGGCGGCCCAGGCCGTGATGAAGGCACTGCAGACCGCGCGCCCCGGTGCCGTCTGGACCCTGCTCGGCTGGCAGAACAACCCCTCGACGCAGATCGTCGACGCCGTCGACAAGAGCAGGTTGCTCATCGTCGACGGCCTGTCCGACCGCTACGACGGCCTCGACCGCGAGACCGCCTGGCACGGCGCGCCCTACGCGTTCGGCACGATCCCCAACTTCGGCGGTCACACCACCGTCGGCGCCAACACCGCCGTGTGGGCCGAGCGTTTCGACCAGTGGCGCACCAAGGCGGACAGCGCGCTCGCGGGCATCGCGTACCTGCCGGAGGGCACGGGCGGCAATCCGGTCGCCTACGAGCTTTTCAGCGAACTTGCCTGGCGCACGGGCCCGGTGGACCACCAGGCATGGTTCGCCGCCTACGCCGAACGCCGCTACGGCCGCACCGACCCGCACGCCGCCCGGGCCTGGGAGCTGCTGCGCACGGGCCCGTACAGCATGCCCTCCGGCACCTGGAGCGAGGCCCAGGACAGCCTGTTCACCGCCCGCCCCCGGCTGACGGCCACCTCGGCGGCCAGCTGGAGCCCCGGCGCGATGCGCTACGACCCGGACACGGTGCGCGAGGCGCTGGGCGAACTGCTGAAGGCCGCCCCCGCACTGCGGACGACCGACGCCTACCGCTTCGACCTGGTCGACCTCGCCCGCCAGGCGCTGGCCAACCGCAGCCGTTCGCTGCTCCCGGAGATCAAGTCCGCCTACGACGCCGGTGACCTGTCCCGGTTCCGTGCGGGGGCGGCCGAGTGGCAGGGCGACATGGACCTGCTGGACCGGCTGCTCGCCACCGACACCCGCTTCCTGCTCGGTCCGTGGCTGGCGGACGCGAGGTCCTGGGGCCGCACCGGGGCCGAGCGCGACGCCGCCGAGTTCGACGCCCGCTCGATCCTCACCACCTGGGGCCACCGCTCCGGCAGCGACTCGGGCGGCCTGCGGGACTACGCCAACCGGGAGTGGTCCGGCCTGGTCTCCGACTTCTACGCGAAGCGCTGGACGACGTACCTCGACTCCCTGGACACCGCGCTGGTCACGGGACGGCCGCCGGCCGCCGTCGACTGGTTCGCGCTGGAGAACGCCTGGAACCAGCGGCACGACTCCTACCCACTGAAGCCCTCGGGCGACCCCGTGGCGACGGCCGCGGCCGTGCTCGACGCGCTGCCCGCACCGGCGCCGGCCGGATCGGAGGCGGCGCGGTGAGGCGCGCCGTCGGCCGAGCCGCCGGTGTGGTCGTGGCGGTGCTCAGTGGTCTGGCACTGGCCGCGACCTCCACGACGGCACACGCCGCCACCGGCCCCGACGCCATCGCCCACCGCGGCTCCTCGGGCATGGCACCCGAGAACACCGCCGCCGCCATCGACCTCGCCGTCCACCAACGCGCCGACTACGTCGAAATCGACGTCCAACGCACCAAGGACGGCAAACTCGTCAACTTCCACGACTGCACCATGCAACGCACCACCGACATCGAAGACCTCTACCCCAACCGCCCCAGCTACCGCGTCTCCGACTTCACCTGGAACGAACTGCGCCAACTCGACGCCGGAACCTGGTTCCACGACGACTACGCCGGCGAACCCATCATCACCCTCGACGACGTCATCCGCCACCTCCAGCACACCCGCACCGGACTCCTCGCCGAAATCAGCCCCTGCAGCCAGTACGGCACCACCATCGCCACCGACCTCGCCGACCATCTCGACAACAGACGCGACTACGTCACCAAAGCCCTCGCCCGCCACCGACTCGCCGTCCAGTCCTTCCAGACCGACGACGCCCGCACCTTCCACACCGCCCAGCCCGACATCCCCATCGGCATCCTCGACGCCGACCGCCCCACCGACACCGAACTGACCGAACTCAGCCAGTGGGCCGACCAGATCAACCCCCAGCACACCGTCACCGACCAGAACCTCGTCGACCGCGTCCACCAACTCGGCATGGACATCAACGTCTGGACCGTCGACGAACCCGGCGCCATCCGCACCATGGCCGGCCTCGGCGTCGACGGCATCATCACCGACTACCCCCAGACCCTCACCCAACGGGGGTGACGACTCAAGGACGGGTGGCCCGGTCCAGTTCGACGAGGACCGAGTAGTACGCGCGGCCGGTCGCGCGGTCCATGCCGATCTCGCACATGCGGTTGGCGGACAGGTGGGCGTCGTAGGGGCGTGAGGTCACCTCGGCGGCCTCCTTCGCCGTCGCCGAGGCCGTCAGCTCCTTGTGCAGCATGCCGCGGTCCCCGGCGAAGGCGCAGCATCCGGCGTCGTCGGGGACGACGACCTCGTCTGCGACCGCGTCGGCGACCGCGCGCAACTGGTCCACGTCTCCGAGGTGCTGCATCGAGCAGGTCGGGTGCAGCACCGCCGAGCCGGTCGTACGGCGGATCGTCAGCCGCGGCAGCAGTTCCTCGGCGGCCCACACGACGGAGTCGATCACCTCCAGGCGCCCGTGCAGTTCCCGGTTGGCGTGGGTGAGGTAGGGAACGACCTCGTGCCGGATGCCGAGCGTGCAGGACGAGGCGTCCACGACGAGCGGGATGCGCCCGCCGTCGGTCCAGGCCCAGGCGGCCTCGACGACGCGGTTGGCCATCACGGAGTTGGCGTCCGCGTACCCCTTGGAGTGCCAGATCGTCGAGCAGCAGGTCCCCGCGACGTCGTCGGGGATCCACACCGGCCGGCCGGCCCGGGCCGAGACGTCGACCACGGCCTGCTGCAGCGAGGCAGTGCCGTCGTCCTCGGGTCCGCCGAAGATCCGGTTGACGCAGGCCGGGTAGTAGACGGCGCTCGCTCCCGCCCGGGAGGTGGGCGGCGCGGTGCGGGCGGCGGCGCCCGGGATCTCCGGCAGCCACTCGGGCACCAGATCGGGGCGTACGGCCTTGCGGGCGAGGCCGGTTGCGGCCTCCAGCAGCCGGTCGCCGATCTTCTCGGCCGCGCCGACCGCGAGGCGGGCCGACGCCTCGACGGTCCTGAACCGCTTGGCGGTGAGTGCGGCGATCCGCTCCTCGCGCGGCGAGTGCCTCCGGTGGCGGAAGTCCTTCATCATGGCACCGGTGTCGATGCCGACCGGGCAGGCGATCGCGCAGGTGGAGTCGCCCGCGCAGGTGTCGACGGCGTCGTAGCCGTAGGAGGCGAGGAGTTGTTCCTCCACGGGTGATCCGTCCGGCTGCCGAAGCATCTCCCTGCGCAGCACGATGCGTTGGCGCGGGGTGGTGGTCAGGTCGTGGCTGGGGCAGGTGGGTTCGCAGAAGCCGCACTCGATGCAGGGATCGGCGACCGGCTCGATCCCGGGGATCGTCTTCAGTCCGCGCAGATGGGCCTTCGGATCGCGGTCGAGCACGACCCGGGGCGCCAGTACACCCTCGGGGTCGATGACCCGTTTGACGCGCCACATCAACTCGGTCGCCCTGGGCTCCCATTCCAGCTCCAGGAACGGGGCGATGTTGCGTCCGGTGGCGTGCTCCGCCTTCAGCGACCCGTCGAACCGTTCCACGGTCATCCGGCAGAAGTCGTCCATGAACGCGGCGTACCGGTCGACGTCGGAGGGCTTCGACGCGTCGAATGCGAGCAGGAAGTGCAGGTTGCCGTGGGCGGCGTGACCGGCGACTGCGGCGTCGAAGCCGTGCTCCGCCTGGAGCCCGAGCAGTTCCTCGCAGGCGTCGGCCAGTCGGGACGGCGGGACCGCGAAGTCCTCCGTGATCAGGGTGGTGCCCGCCGGGCGGGAGCCGCCGACCGCCGTGACGAATGCCTTGCGGGCCTTCCAGTAGCCGGAGATCACCTTGGCGTCGCGGGTGAACTCGTTGGTCACCGAGTCGACCGGCGCGACCAGTTCGAGGCGTTCCACGACCCGGGCCGCCGCTCGCTCGAAGGCTGCCTGCCCCGTCTCGTCGGGGGCCCGGAACTCCACCAGCAGCGCCGCCGTCTCCCGCGGCAGACCGGCCCAGTCGGCCGGTACGCCCCGCACGCTCACCGAGGCGCGCAGCGTGTTGCCGTCCATCAGCTCGACGGCGATCGCCCCGGCCTCGTTGAACAGGGGGACGGCCGCCGCGGCGGCGGTCAGCGAGGGGAAGAAGAGCAGGCCGCTGGAGACCCGGCGGTCCAGCGGCAGGGTGTCGAAGACGACGTCGGAGATGAAGCCGAAGGTGCCCTCGGAGCCGACCATGAGCCCGCGCAGGATCTCGACGGGCGTGGCGCCGTCCAGGAAGGCGTCCAGCCGGTAGCCGTTGGTGTTCTTGATCTCGTACTTGGCGCGGACGCGGGCGACGAGCTCCGGGTCCGACTCGATCTCGGCCTTGAGCGCCAGCAGCCCCGCGCACAGCTCCGGCTCGGCCCGCGCCAGTGTCTCGTCCGCGTGCGGGTCGGCGGTGTCGACGACGGTGCCGCTCGGCAGTACGAAGGTCAGTGAGGCGAGGGTGCGGTACGAGTTGCGGGTGGTGCCCGCGGTCATGCCGGAGGCGTTGTTGGCGACCACCCCGCCGACCGTGCAGGCGATGGCGCTGGCCGGGTCGGGCCCCAGGATCCTGCCGTACCGGGCGAGGGTCGCGTTGGCCCGCACGACCGTGGTGCCGGGGCGGACGCGGGCCCGAGCGCCGTCGTCCAGGACCTCGATGCCGGTGAAGTGACGGCGCACGTCGACGAGGATGTCCTCACCCTGTGCCTGGCCGTTCAGGCTGGTGCCGGCCGCGCGGAAGACGACCTGACGGCCGTGGTCGCGCGCGTACGCCAGCACCGCGGCCACGTCCTCGACGGTCTCGGGGAGTACGACGACCTGCGGCACGAACCGGTAGGGGCTGGCGTCGGAGGCGTACTTCACGAGGTCGGAGATCTTCCACCGGACCTTGTCCCGGCCCAGCAGCGCGGTCAGGCCGGCGCGCAGCGGCTCGGGGGTGCCCGTGGCACCCCCGTCGGGCACCCGGTCGGCGGACGCGACGCGGGCCGTGCCGGGGCGGAGGCTCTCCGGCTTGGGCTCCAGGAGGGGCATGACGTTCGACTCCCACACGGTCTCGATCGGTGCTGATCAGCGTACGACTGCCGGGCTCGCCGGCCCGGGCGGGGCCGACGAGCCCGGAAAGGGTCACCCGGCCGGGTCCGGGCCGGGCAGGAGGGCCACCACGTCGATCTCGACGAGGATGTCCATCAGGTCCGACCCGACCGTGGTGCGCACCGGGCAGGGTTCCTCGAAGAAGGCGCGGTACGCCTCGTCGTACGCGGCGAAGTCCCGCTTGAGGTGTTGCAGGTGTGCCGTGACCTTCACGACGTCCCGCAGGGTCAGGCCCCGCGCGGCGAGGACCGCGTCGACGTTGCGCAGCACCTGCGCCGTCTGCGCCGCGACGCCCTCCGGCACGGCGCCGGTGACGGGGTCCTGGGGCCCGAATCCGGCCGTGAACAGGAGCCCGCCGGCCACCACCCCCTGGGAGTAGGCGCCCGCGGGACGGGGAGCCCCGGACGTGCGCACGGCCTGCTTGCCGGTCGGCTCGCTCATCCGGTCAGGTCACCGTCCCGCTCGTTGACGCCCGCGTAGTGGCGGAGCTTGTCCTCGTCCACGCTCACGCCCAGGCCCGGTCCCGACGGCACCCGCAGCCGGCCGCTCTCCAGGTGCAGCGGCTCGATGATGTCGTCCGCGTGCAGGTAGTACATGCTGTCGATGGCCCGGGAGAGGACGGGGGTGCTCGACACGACGGCGAGGTGCGCGGCCGTGGCGATGCCGAGTTCGCCGCCGCTGTGCAGGTTCATGCCCAGGCCGAAGGTCTCGCAGTGCGCGGCGAGCGCCTTGGTCGCGGCGATGCCGCCCCACTTGTAGACGTCGCCGTGGATGACGTCGACCGCGTTCAGCCGCATGGCTGGGGCGAAGTCCTCGAAGCGCACGACGCACATGTTGGTGCACAGCGGGATGCGGACCTTCGCCTTCACCTGGGCCATGCCCTCGATGCCGACGCAGGGGTCCTCCAGGTACTCCAGGTCGAGTTCCTCCAGGGCGATGCCGGCCCGGACCGAGTCGGGGACGGACCAGGCCGCGTTCGGGTCGACGCGCAGGTTCACGCCGGGCAGCGCCTCGCGGACCGCGCGCAGGATGGCGACGTCGCCCGCGCAGTCCTTGGTGCCCTTGAGCTTGACGGCGTCGAAGCCACCCTCCTCGACGACCCACACCGCGTGCTCGGCCATGGCCTTCGGCAGGTCGGCCGGCGTCGCTCCCGGCGCGTCGGCGCGGGTGATCAGCGCGGTGATCGGGACCTCGTCGCGGACGGCGCCGCCCAGCAGGTCGGTGACGGACTGGCCGGTGGCCTTGCCCATCGCGTCCCAGCAGGCGACGTCGACGGCGGCGATCGCCGCGTAGCCGAGGTAGCCGTAGAAGAAGGGCACCATGTGCTGCTTGCGGTGGAAGCCCTCCAGCGCGAACGGGCTGGTCCCGATCAGGTCCGGCACCATCTGGCGCACGATCGCGGCGACCGGCGCTCCCCACATCGTCTCGCCCCAGCCCTCGACGCCCAAGTCGGTGCGCACCCGGACGACGGTGCGGGTCTCCCCGGTCTTGGTCTCGAAGGAACTGGTGAAGGGATTGACGAGTGGGAGGTTGACGACCCACACGTCGACGTCGGTGATCTTCATTTCTTCTCCTCGCATCAGGGGGGTCACCGGCTCGCCGCGTCGAAGGCCCGGATGGCGCGGGCCAGTCCTCGCACCCGGTCGTCCAGGAGCCGGCCGCCCCGGTCGGCGTCGGCACCGGAGGCGTCGTCGGTGGAGCCGTCGACCCGCTCCCACTCGCCGTGGCGTTCGACGGTCAGGCCGGGGTGGGGCGGGTGGTCGAACAGCGGGGGCGGTTCGACGGGGGTGCGGGCGGGCACGGGGGTGCGCACCAGCTCGGGACGGGCCGCCAGCATGAGGGACGTCTCGAACCATCCGGCGTGTCCCGGGGTGACGTCCGGCCGTCCGGCCTCGCCCTCGTCCTCGTCCTCGTCGGCCGTGACTGTCCAGTAGGAGCAGGCGGCGACCGTGACCCGGGCACGCAGCGCGAACCGCTTCACGGCGAGCCGCATGATCTCGTCGTTGCCGCCGTGCCCGTTGACGACCATGACGCGGCGGTACCCGCTGGTCACGAGCGAGTCGAGGACGTCGTCGAGTACGGCGCCCAGGGTCGCGGCGGAGAGGGAGACGGCCGCCGCGAACAGGTGGTGCGGGCTGTGTCCGAAAGGCAGGGCGGGCAGCCGCACGACCTCGGGTGCGGAGGGCTCTTGGCCGAGCACGGCCAGCGCCCGGTCCAGGACCTCCTCCACCAGGAGCGTGTCGGTGCCCATCGGCAGGTGCCCGGCGTGCTGCTCCTGCGAGCCGATGGGCAGCACTGCGATGCCCTGCTCGCCGGCCCGGCGGACCTCCCGCCAGGTGAGTTCGGTCAGTCTCGATTGGCTCACGGTGCTACCTCTCCGAAACGGGGCCGTGGCAGAGTCGGCGCATGGTCCACAAAAGTTCTCCGTTGCGACTGGTCCCGGATGCCGCGGAGCAACCGCTCGCTCCCGCGGCACCGCGGCGGCTGGGGGCCGTCGAGCTGGTCCCCGGCCGGGTCAGGGCGGCCGTGCTGTCCATGGCCGGGCAGGTGCTCGACCGCACCGAGTCCTCGTACGACGCGGCCACCGCGACCCCCGCGGACATCGACGCGGCGCTGGCCGGGGTGGCCGGGGTCTTCGCCGACGGGGAGGTCCAGGGGATCGGGGTGGCCGCCGCGGGCCTCGTGGACCCCCTCACCGGACTGATCCTCGAGGTCAACGACGTACCGGCGCTGCACGGCTACCCGGTGACGGAGCGGCTGGGCGCCCTCACCGGGGCCGGGGTGCACCTGGAGCACCGGGCGCGGCTGCAGGTGCTGGGCGACCGCTGGTTCGGCGCGGGCCGCGGGCGGCGCACCTTCGCCTCGGTCTCGACCGGCGAGGTGCTCGGAGTGGGTGTCCTCTACGACGGTGAGGTGATGGCGCCGCCCGGCGGCCGCAGCGGCGCGCACATGACCGTGTCGGCCAGCGGCGAGCGCTGCACGTGCGGGAACCGGGGCTGCTGGAAGACCCTGGCCACGACCGGCTGGCTGCGGTCCCGGGCGCGTGCCGCGGGGCTCGGGGCTGCGGTGTCGCTGGCCGAGCTGGTCGGCAGTGGGGACGCGCTCGCCGGGCGGGTGGTGGAGGAGTACGCGCACAACCTCGCCCTGGGGCTGGTGAACGTGCAGCAGCTCTTCGCCCCGGGCCTGTTCATCCTGCACGGTGAGGCGCGTGACGGCGGTGAGCGCTTCCGCACCGTGGTGGAGGAGCGGCTGCGGGACGCGGTCGCCTTCGCGGGGGCCGAGCAGCCACGGGTGCTGGTCGGCGCCGCCGCGGTCGACGACGTGGCGCTGCTCGGCGGGGCGGGTCTGGTGCTGTCGCACCTCTAGCGTGGGGCGGTTCATCGGCCCGCTTCGTCCGTGGGTTCGGCCGTCGGTTCGCCCGCCGCTTCGCCCGCCGGGGCGTCCGTCGGGGCGTCCGTCTGGGCGGACGTGCGTGCCGCGGCCCGGCGGCCCCGGCGCGGGTCGAGGACCGGTACGGCGTCGAGCAGCTGTCGGGTGTAGGGGTGCCGTGGGGTGCGCAGGACCGACGCCGCCTCACCGACCTCGACCAGCCTCCCGCGGCTCATCACGGCGACCCGGTCGGCCACCTGCGCCACCACGGCGAGGTTGTGCGAGACGAAGACGTAGGTGAGGCCCAGCCGCCGTTGCAGGTCCGCCAGGAGGTCGAGGACGGTCGCCTGCACGGAGACGTCCAGGGCGCTGGTCGGCTCGTCGAGCACCAGCAGCCGGGGGTGGAGCGCCAGGGCCCGGGCGATGGAGACGCGCTGGCGCTGGCCGCCGGAGAACTCGTGCGGGTAGCGGTCCTGGATGCCGGCGTCCAGGCCGACCGCTTCGAGGAGTTCCCCGACCCGTTCCCGGTTGCGGGCTCGTGCGCGCCGTCCGCGGGCCTCGGGGTCGTGGGTGACCAGGGGTTCGGCGACGATGTCGGTGATGCGCATGCGCGGGTTCATGCTGGAGTAGGGGTCCTGGAGGACTACCTGCATCTGCCGTCGTACGCCGCGCAGTTCGGACGCGGTGAGGGCGGCGAGGTCACGTCCGTCGAAGCGCACGCTGCCGGCGGTGGGTTCGAGGAGTCCGAGGAGCAGCCGGGTGAGGGTGGTCTTGCCACAGCCGGACTCGCCGACCAGGGCCAGGGTCTCGCCCTCGTGGACGTCGAGCGACACGTCGTCGACGGCGACGTTCGGGCGCCGCCCGCCGAACTCCTTGCGCAGGCCGTCCAGTTCGAGGAGGGGCCCGGCGTGCGTGGGCGTGGGCGTGGTGGCGGGGGTGGTGTCGGTCGCGTCGGTGCTCATGCCGCCTCCAGTCGCGGGGTGGCCGCCAGCAGCTTGCGGGTGTAGGGGTCGGCCGGGCGGTCGAACACGTCGAGGACGTCGCCGGTCTCGACGACCTTGCCCTTGTTCATGACCACGACGCGGTCGGCGGTCTCCGCGACGACCGCGAGGTCGTGGGTGATCAGCACGACGGCCATGTCGTGCTTGTGCTGGAGGGTGACCAGCAGGTCGAGGATCTGGCGCTGCACGGTGACGTCCAGGGCGGTGGTCGGCTCGTCGGCGATGAGGACGCGGGGCCGGGCCACCAGGGCCGTCGCGATCATCACGCGCTGGCGCAGGCCGCCGGAGAGTTCGTGCGGGTACTGGCGGTAGCGCAGGGCCGGGTCGGGGATGCCGACCTCGTCGAGGGCCGCCAGCGCGGCCTCCTTGGCCTCGGCGCGGGACATGCCGGTGTGGTGCCTGAGCACCTCGGCCACCTGGGCGCCGACGCGCTGGAGCGGGTCGAGGCAGGTCATCGGGTCCTGGAAGACCATGGCGATGTCGCGGCCCCGGACCCGGCCGAGTTCCTTCTCGGACAGGCGCAGCAGGTCGCGTCCGTCGAAGCGGATCTCGCCGCTCGCGTAGACGCACGGCGGGCTCGGGTTGAGGCGGAGCACGGACAGCGCGGTGGCGCTCTTGCCGCTGCCGGACTCCCCCACCACGGCGAGGGTCTCGCCGGCCCGGACGTGGAGGGAGACGTCCTGGACGGCGTGGACGACGGAGTCCGCCAGGCGGAAGTCGACGCTGAGGCCGTCGATCTCGAGGAGCGGTTGCCGGTCGGCGGGCCGCGGAGGCGTGTCGGCCGTCGGTCGGTCGGGGCCGGTGGTCGGTCGGTCGTTGCTCATCGGCGGTATGCCTTCGGGTCCGCGACGTCCCGCAGGGCGTCGCCGGTGATGTTGATGGCGAGGGAGGTCAGCATCAGCGCGATGCCGGGGAAGACGGCGACCCACCAGGAGGTTCCCAGGTAGAGCTGGCCGTCGGAGAGCATGCCGCCCCAGGTGACCGTCTCCTTGGGGACGCCCAGGCCGAGGTAGCTGAGGGATGCCTCGGCGACGATGGCGGCGGCCACGTGCAGGGTGCCGATGGTGGCCAGCGGCGCCATCACGTTGGGCAGCAGGTGGCGGCGCATGATGGTGACGTCGGTGACGCCGATCGCGCGGGCTTCGGTGACGAAGTCCCGGGTGCGCAGCGACATCACCTCGGAGCGCACGACGCGGGCGTAGGAGACCCAGCCGGTGAAGCCGAGCACCACGATCACGACCCACAGGCCGGAGCCGAGGAAGCCGACGACGGCGAGGGCCAGCAGCAGCGAGGGGAAGGCGAGTTGGACGTCGGCGAGCCGCATGAGGGTGCGGTCGGCCCAGCCGCCGAAGTATCCGGAGGCGAGGCCCACGACGGTGCCGATGACGCCGGCCAGCAGCGCGGCGCCGGCGCCGACGAGCAGGGAGACCCGGGTGCCGTAGACGACGCGCGAGAGCATGTCGCGGCCGAGCTGGTCAGTGCCGAGGAGGTGGGCGCCGCTGCCGCCGTCCTGCCAGGCGGGCGGCCGCAGTCGCAGCAGGAGGTTCTGGGTGTTGGGGTCGTAGGGAGCGAGCAGGGGCGCGAACACCGCGGCGACCAGCAGCAGTACGAGCACGGCGAGGGCCACTGCGGCGAGCTTGTTGCGCAGCAGGCCGCGCAGGACGACGGAGCCGGAGCCGCCGGACGGCTTGGGCTGCGGGCCCGCGTCGGTCGCGGCCGGTGACATGACGGTCATCGGGACGTCCTCACCCTCGGGTCGAGGAAGCTGTAGGAGAGGTCGACGAGCAGGTTCACCACGACGAAGGTGGCGGCGAAGAACAGGACGGTGGCCTGGACGAGCGGGAAGTCGCGGTTGGAGATCGCCTCGACGGTCAGCTGGCCCACCCCGGGCCAGGAGAAGACCCGTTCGGTGAGGATGGCACCGCCGAGCAGGTTGCCGACCTCCAGGCCGACGACGGTCACCACCGGCAGCGAGGCGTTGCGCAGTCCGTGCCTGAGCACCACCTGCAGCGGCCCGAATCCCTTGGCGCGGGCGCTGCGGATGTGGTCGGAGGACAGGACGTCGATCAGCGAGGAACGCAGCAGGCGGGCGACGACGGCGACGGAGTACACCGCGAGGGTGACGGCGGGCAGGACCAGGTTGGCGAGGGTGCCGTAGCCGGAGGCTGGCAGGGCGCGCAGCCAGACGGCGAAGACGAGGATGAGCAGGATGCCGACCCAGAACGGCGGGGTGGACTGGCCGAGCAGGACGCCGGTCATCACGGTGTTGTCGGTGCCCCGGCCCCGGCGCATGGCGGCGACGATGCCGGCCGGGATCGCGATGACGAGGGTCACCGCGAGGGCGGCGGCGGCCAGTTCGAGCGTGGCCGGCAGCCGGTCGGCGAGGATCTCGCTCACGGGCTGGCCGTAGACGAGGGAGTCGCCGAAGTCGAGGTGCAGCAGTCCCCGGAGGTAGTCGAGGTACTGGGCGAACAGGGACTGGTCCAGGCCCAGTGAGTGGCGCAGCACCTGTTCCTGTTCGGCGGTGGCGTCCGGCGGCAGCAGGATCTTCACCGGGTCGCCGGACAGGCGGACGAGGAAGAAGGCGACGGTCGCCGTGCACAGCAGTACGAACACTGCGGTGGCCAGGCGCTTGGCCACCCCGAGGAGCAGTCCCGTCCGGTCCGGCCGACGCGACGGGGCGGCCGTGGGGACGGGTGGTTCGTCGAGGGTGAGGGCGCTCATCGGGACACCTCCGCGCTCTCCATGGCGAGGACCCCCGCGGCTCCCGGCGTCCAGCGGGGCCGGTCGTTGCGGGCGTAGATGTTGTCGATCTGGTAGAGGAAGACGAAGGGTGCTTCCCGGCGCATCAGCCGTTGCAGGTCCGAGAAGGCCGCTTCGCGCCGCGCGGGGTCCTCGGAGAGTTCCTCGGCGTCGATGAGGCGGTCGGCCTCGGCGGAGTGCCAGCGGCTCTGGCGGCGGTCGCTGCGCACGTTGGACTGGACGATGCTCGCGCCGTCCATCGTCCACACGGTGCTGGCCGCGAGGTAGATGGGGCCGAGCGCACCGCGGTTGTCGGAGGTGAGGCGGGCGGAGTAGGTACCGGGGTCGAGCAGATTGACGCGGGCGTCCACTCCGGCCCTGGCGAGGAGCCCGGACAGGGCCTCGGCGACGTTGGCGTCGACGTTGGAGGCGGTGAGCGTGGTGGAGAAGCCGTGGGGGTGACCGGCTTCGGCGAGCAGCCGCCGTGCGGTGTCGACGGAGCGGGTGAAGGGCTTGACGGTGGGGTCGAAGCCGAAGGAGCCGCGCGGGACGAGTGCGGGTGTCTCGGTGGCCTTGCCGCCGAGCACGGCCTTGATGAGCAGCGGCACGTCGATGGCGTGGTTGAGCGCCTGGCGTACCCGGCGGTCCTGGAGCGGGCCGCGTTCCAGGGTGTTCAGGGACAGGTAGGCGGTGCGGATGCCGGTGTGGCCGTCGATGCTGACGCCGCCGTAGCCCTCCAGTTGCTGGGCGGCGTCGGGGGTGAGTCCGGCGACGAGGTCGACGCCGCCGCTCTGCAGGGCGGCCAGGGAGGACGAGGCGTTGGGGGCGGGGCTGAAGACGAGGCCGTCGACGGCCGGGCGTCCGTTCCAGTGGTCGGCGTAGGCGCGCATCCGCAGTTCGTGGTCGCGCTGCCAGCTCTCGAAGGTGAAGGGGCCGGTGCCGACGGGGTGGTCGGCGAAGGCCGCGTCGCCCACCTCGGCGAGGTGGCGGGGCGGTACGACGACGCCGCCGAACAGGGAGAGTTTGGCGGGCAGGATGGGGTCGTGCACGGTGGTGTGGAAGTCGACGGTGAGCCGGTCGACGACGGTGACGCCCTTGACGAAACGCAGCTCGACGATGGGTGACTTGGTGGCGGGGTCGAGCAGGCGCTCGATGCTGAAGGCGACGGCCCGCGCGTCGCACACCTCGCCGTTGTGGAAGGTCACACCGGGGCGGAGGGTGAAGCGCCAGGTCCGCGCGTCGGTGGCCTTCCAGGTCAGGGCGAGCCTCGGGTGCAGCCGGTTGTCCCGGCCGCGGGTGGTGAGGGTGTCGAACATGTTGATCAGGACGTTCATGGAGACCATGTCGCCCTGCTTCTGCGGGTCCAGGGTCTTCGGGTCGCCAGGCTGGGAGACCCGCAGGACGTTGCCGGCCCGGTCCGCGGCGGCCGTCGTGCCGCACGCGCTCAGGAGCGCGGGAGCGCTGAGGGCTCCGAGCAGCAGACCGCCGGTCCGCAGAACGTGGCGTCGGCTGGGACGGCTGCGGTCCATCGTGCGCCCCTGAAGAATTCGTTCCATTGAACAACACCTCCGTTCCGTCAGATGGAATGCGGTTGGGTTAAGCTAAGCGACATGGTGAAAGCGGTCAACACCCGGTCGGTCGACCAGGAACTCGTGAAGGGCCCCGTCGACAAGGCGATGGAGGTGCTCGATGCGCTCGTCCAGCCCGGTGGCCCCCACCGGTTGGGGGAGATCGCGCGCCGCACGGGGCTGACCAAGCCCACCGTCCACCGGCATCTGCGGACCATGGCGGAGTACGGCTTCGCCGAACCCGCCGAGGGCGGCAGCTACCGTCCGGGGCCCCGGCTGCTGGGCCTGGCGGCGGCCGCCCTGAACGACAACCGGGTTCTGGAACTGGCCGGGCCCGCCCTCGCCGACCTGCGCCGGCGCACCGGTCACGTGGCGTTCTACGCGGTGCGCCACGCGTCCGACGCCGTGTACCTGGAGCAGTCGGAACCGGCCCGTGAGTACCGGATGAGCACCCGGCCCGGCCACCGGTCGCCGCTGTACACCTGCGGCGTGGGGCTCGCCATGCTCTCCGCGCTGCCCGCCGAGGAGGTCGCGGCGGTCCTGGACGCACCGGACCTGGAGGCGCGCACGCCGAACACCCCCACCGACCCGGCCGCGCTGCGGGCGGTGCTCGCGCGGGCGGCGCTGTGCGGCTACGCCGTGGACGACGAGTACGACGAGCCGGACGTCAGGTCGGTGGCGGCTCCGGTGCTGGACGCGGAGGGCCGGCCGGTGGGTGCGATCGGCATCGCCGGACTGACCTTCACCCTCGACCCCGGCAGTGTGGAGGTGTTCGGGCCGATGGTGCGGGCCGCCGCGCGCACGGTCTCCGCCGGACTCGGCGCACCCGCGCCCGGCCTCGGCGTGGTGGACACGGCTCGCGGGGGTGAGGAGGCGTGAGCGCCCTGGCCGAACTGCTCGCCGGGGGACGGGAGCAGCGGATCTACTCCGGCGCCGCCTGGTCCGTCGGGGGCCCGGCGGGGCCGCTGGAGCGGGGCTGGACCGGCACCCGCAGCCGGGGTGGAGCGGCGCTGGACGGCGACGACGTGTGGGACCTCGCCTCGGTGACCAAACCGATCGCCGGGCTCGCGGTCATGGCGCTCGTCGAGCGCGGCGCACTCGGGCTCGACGACACCGTGGGCGCGTACCTCCCGGACTACCGGGGCGGCGACAAGGCGGAGCTGACGGTGCGCCAACTGCTCACGCACACCTCGGGGATACCCGGCCAGGTCCCGCTGTACCGCGATCACCCCACCCGTGCGGCGCTGCTGGAGGCGGTGCGGCTGCTGCCGTTGACCGCGGAGCCCGGCACCCGCGTCCAGTACTCCTCGCAGGGGTTCATCGTCCTCGGTCTGCTCGCCGAGGCGGCGGCCGGGGAGCCGCTGGACGCGCTGGTGGAGCGGCTGGTGTGCGCGCCGCTCGGCCTGCGCGACACCGTCTTTTGCCCGGACGCCGACCGCCGGGCGCGCGCGGTCGCCACCGAGGACTGCCCCTGGCGCGGCCGCCCGGTCGTGGGCGAGGTCCACGACGAGAACGCGGTGGTGCTCGGCGGGGTCGGCGGCCACGCCGGGCTGTTCTCCACGCTCGCGGACATGGAACGGCTGGGCGCCACCCTCGCCGCCGGCGGCCGGGGCCTGCTGCGCCCCGACACCTTCGCCCTGATGACGGCGGCCCACACGGACGACCTGGAGCTGCGGCGCGCTCTGGCCTGGCAGGGACGCGACCCGGTCGGCTCCCCCGCCGGGGAGGTGTTCGGCCCGGACTCGTACGGGCACACGGGCTTCACCGGCACCAGCCTGTGGGTCGACCCGGCCACGCGACGGTACGCCGTGCTGCTCACCAACCGGGTGCACCCGACGAGGACGGGCGACGGGATCGTCGCCCTGCGCCGGGCGTTCCACGACGCGGCCGCCGCGATGCCCCCGGTGGCCGCCGAGGCTCCCCACGGTGTGGAATGAGCCGGTGAACTCCTCCGCACCGGGCGCCGAGCGCCCCGAACGCGCCCGCCCCGCCGCTCAGAGCCTCACCGGTGTCGGCCTCGCCGTCCTCGATCCCGCGGGCCGCGTCCTGCTCGGGCTGGGTCACGACGGACGCTGGGAGCTGCCCGGCGGCAAGGTCGACGCGGGCGAGGACTTCGAGGCGGCCGCCGTCCGGGAGCTGGCGGAGGAGACCGGGCTCGTGGCGGTCCCCGCCCACGTGCGGGTGCTGGCCGTGCTCGTCGACGGCGTGGCCGGGCTGACCCGGGTGACCGCCGCGGCCGTCACCGAGCAGGCGGCCGGGACGCCCCGGGTCACCGAGCCCGACAAGATCGAGCGCTGGGAGTGGTTCACCCGCGAGGCGGTCCCGGCCGCGCTCTTCCCGCCGTCCGCCTCGGTCCTGGACTGCCTGTGGCCCGGGGCGAAGCGGCGGGGCGCGGACGGGGTCCGGCGCTACGCGGTGGCCGGGCCCGTCGTGAACGGCAGCACGAGCCGGGACGGGTGCGCCGCGTCGCGGTAGATCTTGTGCGTGACCGGGCGGCCCACCGGCAGGTGGAAGGCGTCCGGCGGCAGCAGCGCGTTGTGCTCGTCGGCGAGCGGCTCGTCGTTGGAGAGTTCCGCGACCAGCCGGTGCCCCGGCAGGAAGGTCGCCGCGAACGGGTAGACGCGCAGCACGTACTCCTCGATCCGCCCCGGTTCCACGGGCACCGCCCGGGTGTGCGGGTGGTGCGGGTCGCCCTCGGTGGTGCGCTCCTCGTCCAGCTCGCGGTGCGATGCCTTGAGGTAGGCGGTCGTGATGAGCTGCCGCTTCCCGCCCGGCGCCTCGTCCCACAGGCGCAGGATGAAGTTGGTGTCGCTCTGGTCGATCTCGGCGAAGAGATGGGCGGCACCCTGGCCGATCATCTCGGTGGGTTCGGTGAACGGGGCGGTGCTCCAGCTGAGGATCTCCACCTTGTCGGTGACCGTCAGCGGCGCCTGGTAGAAGCCGTCGGGGGCGGCGTGCTCCGCTCCCATCAGCTCCGGCTCGAAGGAGAGCGCCCGGCGCGGACGGAGGTAGAGGGAGCGGTGCTCGACGTCCTTCGGCGGCCACTGCGCGAGGGCCTGCAGTTCCTTGCCGTACGGGCTGAGGGCCACCAGCGCGGGGCGCGGCTCGTCGGCGGCGCCGCTGTAGGTGTCGGCGGCCAGCGTGACGCCGTCGCGCATCGGCACACGGAGATCCTTGCGGACGGCGATGGACTGCTCGCCCGCACGGATCGTACGAAGGTCGGTCATGAGGGGTGGCTCCTGTGCTCCTGTGTCCGCACGTGCTGTGCGAAGTGCGTGCGGTAGCCGGCCATGGTGGTGAAGAACGGCGACGGCTCCAGTGCGGGATCGCCGGTGTAGCCGAGCTCCTCGGCCACGCGGGCGAACGGGGAGTACGGCGACTCCGTCTCGCGCGGGCCCGCCTCCAGGCAGCCGCGGGCGGCCGAGGCGACGCGCGCCTCGATGTCGAGGCTCTGGGCGATGGCCTCCTCGGCCTGCGTCTCGTCCAGTTCGACGCCGTACGGTGTGCCGTCGGCGCGGCGGTAGGGGTGGCCCAGGTAGAGGCGGCGCGGGCGGATCTCGTCGCGCAGGCGCTTGAGGCTCGCGCGGTAGGCGACCGGGTCCGTGTACCCGGGGAAGTGGTTGGCGGCGCCGTGGACCTGGACGGAGTCGCCGACGAACACCGAGCACTGTCCGTCCACGACGTAGGCGACCGACCCGGGTGTGTGGCCCGGTATCGCGTGCACCGAGACGGTGACACCGCCGCCGAGGGAGAGGGTCTCGCCGCCCCGGACGAGCAGGCTGGGTTCCATCTCGCCGGAGATGACGGCGTTCGCGGCGCCGGTCACCTTCGCCGCGCCCTCGGGATCGGTGGCGAGCGCCACCACCAACATGCTGCGCGACCTCGGCTTCGCCCTCGGACCGGTCGTCGTCGGCGCGGTCGCCCTGAGCAACGCGGGGTCGGACTTCACGGTGAGCCTGTCCGGCGCCGATCTGCCGGCCGGCCAGGCGGCGGCCGCCCGCGCGGTCGCCGAGGCCGGCGGGCCCGTCGCCGTCAACAGCCTGCCGCCCGGGGCCCCGGGCTCCGCGGCGCACGGACTGGCCCTGGACGCCCTGGGCAGCGGCTTCGGCACCGCGTTCCTCGTCTGCGGGGTGGCGGCTGCGGTCGCCGCGGCACTGACCGCCTTCGGCATGATCGGCATCCGCTCGCACCGTTCCGCGCCGAGCGGTGGTGCCGCGCCGGTGCCGCCGGACCGCGACGGCAGCCCGGAGTCGGCGCTCGCCGGGTAGCCGACGCGGGCACCGCAGCAGCCGCGGAAGCCCTCGGGCGGCTCCGCACGGGCGGGCACCGGTCACCACGACCGGTGCCCGCCCGCGGCGTCCGGGACGGGAACGGGCTGGCCGTGTCGCTCCACATGCATTGACATGAACGCGCCCCGGCGCAACGCTGAGAGCGCTCTCAGAATCGGTACGGACCAATTCCCCCACACTCGCACGGAGGTGGAGAGTGCTCTCCCGACTCAGACACCGTCTGCTCGCCGTGGCCGCGGCCGCAGGCCTGACCGGCGCCCTGCTCACGTTCGGTGCCGCACCGCCCGCGGACGCCGCGGTGCCCGCCACCATCCCCCTGAAGATCACCAACAACTCCGCCCGCGGCGACGCCGTCCACATCTACAACCTGGGCACCTCGCTGACGACCGGCCAGCAGGGCTGGGCCGACGCCGACGGCACCTTCCACGCCTGGCCCGCCGGCGGCAATCCCCCCACTCCCGCACCGGACGCGTCCATCCCCGGACCGGCCGCGGGACAGACCAAGACCATCCGGATCCCGAAGCTGTCGGGACGCATCTACTTCTCCTACGGCCAGAAGCTCGACTTCCGGCTGACCACCGGCGGCCTGGTCCAGCCCGCCGTCCAGAACCCGAGCGACCCCAACCGCAACATCCTCTTCAACTGGTCCGAGTACACGCTCAACGACGGCGGGCTGTGGCTGAACAGCACCCAGGTCGACATGTTCTCCGCGCCCTACTCCGTCGGCGTGCAGCGGGCCGACGGCGGCGTCACCAGCGCCGGACAGCTCAAGTCCGGTGGCTACCGCGGGGTGTTCGACGCGCTACGGGCCCAGCCGGGCTGGGGCGGGCTGATCCAGACCCGGCCCGACGGCACCGTACTGCGGGCGCTGGCGCCGCTGTACGGGGTGGAGACCGGCGCGCTGCCCGCGTCGGTCATGGACGACTACATCAACCGGGTCTGGCAGAAGTACGCGACGACCACGCTGACCGTCACGCCCTTCGGGGACCGGCCGGACACCAAGTACTTCGGCCGCGTCTCGGGCAACGTCATGAACTTCACCAACACCTCCGGCGCGGTCGTCACCAGCTTCCAGAAGCCCGACGCCTCCAGCGTCTTCGGCTGCCACCGGCTCCTGGACGCGCCCAACGACCAGGTGCGCGGGCCGATCTCGCGCACGCTGTGCGCCGGCTTCAACCGCTCCACGCTGCTGAGCAACCCCAACCAGCCCGATCCCTCGGCGGCGAACTTCTACCGGGACTCCGTGACCAACCACTACGCCCGGATCATCCACGAGCGCATGGCGGACGGGAAGGCGTACGCGTTCGCCTTCGACGACGTCGGCAACCACGAGTCGCTGGTGCACGACGGCAACCCGGCCGAGGCCAGGCTCACCCTCGCCCCGCTCGACTGAACCGGCGGCGGGCACGTGTCCGCCCCCGTCCCCCGCCGCTGCCGTCGGCGCGGTGGAGGACGGGGGCGGATGCCTGGTCAGGCGCCGGGGAGTACGCCGGTGCGGGCGACCTCGGAGTACCAGCGGGCACTCGCCTTGGGGATGCGGGTGCCGGTCGGGTAGTCGACGTAGACGGCGCCGAAGCGCTTGCTGTAGCCGTGGGCCCACTCGAAGTTGTCCAGCAGGGACCACAGGAAGTAGCCGCGTACGTCCGCGCCGTCCAGGATGGCCTGGTGGACGGCGGCCAGGTGGCCGCGCACATAGGCGATCCGCGCGGGGTCCTCGACCCGACCCTGGGGGTCGGCGTAGTCGTCGAAGGCGGCGCCGTTCTCGGTGATGACCAGCGGCAGCCTCGGGAAGTCGGCGGCCAGCCGGCGCAGCAGGTCGTACAGGCCGGTGGGGTCCACGGCCCAGCCCATGGCCGTGGTGTCGCCGGGCGGCTGGTGGAAGGCGACCCGGTCGGCTCCCGGCCAGGGGCTGTGGGCACTGTTGCCGTGCCCGTCGGAGGTGTGGGCGCCGCTGCCGTCGGTCTCGGAGACGACGGTGGGCGTGTAGTAGTTGACGCCGAGGAAGTCCAGCGGCTGGTGGGCCTGGCGCAGGTCGCCGTCCCGGACGAAGGACCAGTCGGTCAGCTCGGCGGTGTCCTTGAGCAGGTCCTCCGGGTAGGCGCCGGTCAGCATCGGGCCGGTGAAGACCCGGTTGGCCAGCGCGTCGATCCGGCGGGCCGCGTCCGCGTCGCCGTCGCTGCCGGTGAGCGGACGGACGTGGTGGACGTTGAGGGTGACGGACACCTGGGAGTCTGCGCGGACCCGTTCGCGCAGCGCCTGGACGGCCAGGCCGTGCGCCAGGTTGAGGTGGTGGGCGGCGCGCAGGGCGGCGACCGGGTCGGTGCGGCCCGGGGCGTGCACACCGGAGCCGTAGCCGAGGAAGGCGCTGCACCAGGGCTCGTTCAGGGTGGTCCAGGTCTTCACCCGGTCGCCCAGGGCGTCGGCGGCCAGGGCCGCGTACTCGGCGAAGCGTTCGGCCGTGGCACGCTCGGGCCAGCCGCCGGCGTCCTCCAACTCCTGGGGCAGGTCCCAGTGGTAGAGGGTGGCGACGGGCTGGATGCCCTTCTCCAGCAGCTCGTCCACCAGCCGCCGGTAGAAGTCCAGGCCCTTCTGTACGGCAGGGCCGCGGCCGGTCGGCTGGATCCGGGGCCAGGCGAGGGAGAAGCGGTAGGCGCCCAGACCGAGTTCGGCCATGAGGGCGACGTCCTCGCTCCGCCGGTGGTAGTGGTCGGTGGCGACGTCACCGGTGTCGCCGTTGCGGACCCGGCCGGGGGTACGGGCGTAGGTGTCCCAGATGGACGGCGTGCGGCCGTCCTCCGCCGCGGCCCCCTCGATCTGGTAGGAGGCGGTCGCCGAACCCCAGAGGAAGCCCTTGGGGAAGGTGCGGGCGGCGTCCGGGGCGGAGGCGGTCTGGTGTGCTGCGGTGACCACGTAAGTCCTTTCGGGTGGGGGTGCTTGGTACGGCGGAGGTGGTGGGTCAGCCCTTGACGGCGCCCGCCATGATGCCGCTGACGATCTGGCGGCCGAAGACGATGAACATCGCCAGCAGCGGCAGCGTGCCGAGCAGCGCGCCGGCCATGATGAGCGACTGGTCGCGGACGTAGCCCGCGCTGAGCTGGGTGAGCGCGACGGGGACGGTCGGGTTGGTCATGTCGAGGACCACGAACGGCCAGAAGAAGTCGTTCCAGGCGTGCACGAACGTGATCATGAACAGGACGGCCATCGCGGGCCGCGCGATGGGCAGCACGATGCTGAAGAAGATCCGCAGCGAGTGCGCCCCGTCCACGCGCCCGGCCTCGACGAGCTCGTCCGGCAGCGCCTCGGTCAGGTACTGCCGCATGAAGAACACGCCGACCGCGCTCACCAGCGTCGGGAAGATGACGGCGGGCAGCTGCTGCGACCAGCCCAGGTCGGCCATCATCATGAACAGCGGTACGACGGCGAGCTGCGGCGGCACCATCATGGTGCCGATCACCAGCATGAGCAGGGCGTTGCGTCCCTTGAACCGCAGCTTGGCGAAGGCGAACCCGGCGAGGGTGGCGAACAGCACCGTGGACAGGGCGATCACCCCGGCCACGATGAGACTGTTGACCATGGCCTTGCCCATCGCCGCCTCGTCCCAGGCCCGGGCGAGGTTGCTGAACAGGTTCGGGCCGGGCAGGAACGGGGGCGGCGTCTGGCTGACCCGGGTGTTGTCGGTGGACGCGGCCACCATGGTCCAGTACAGCGGGAAGATCGACAGGATCGCCATGATGGCGAGCAGTACGTAGGCGAGGGGACCGGCGTGGTGCTGGCGGCCGGCGCGCTGACGCAGCAGCCGGCGGCCGCCGCGGCCGCTCGCCTTCGCGCCGGGGGTCCGGGCCGGGGCGTCGGTCCGGGCCGGGAGACTTTGGGTGGTCATGACGGCTCCAGGTCAGGACGTGTCAGGACGTGCGGGAGCGCAGGCGCTTGATGACGCGCTGCACGACGAAGACGAGGACCAGCAGCATGAACATCGCCCACGCGACGGTCGCCGAGCGGCCCATCTGGTAGTTCTTCCAGCCCTCCTCGTACAGCAGCAGGCCCAGCGTCTGGTACTGGTTGTCCGCGCCGCCGGTGACCCCGTTGGGCCCCTGGCCGAAGATCAGCGGCTCACCGAAGAGCTGGGTGGCCCCGATCGTGGAGAGCACGATGGTGAAGACGATGGTGGAGCGGATCCCGGGGACGGTGACGTGGATGAACTGCTGCCACCGGGAGGCGCCGTCGAGGGAGGCCGCCTCGTACCGGTCGGCGGGGATGGCCTGCATCGCGGCCAGGTAGAGCAGCGCGTTGTAACCGGTCCAGCGCCAGATCACGATGGTGGAGATCGCGACCTGGGCGGGCCACTTGTCGGCCTCCCAGTCCACCGGGTCGATCCCGACCGAGCCGAGCGCCCAGTTGATCATGCCGAAGTCGCGCTCGAAGATCATGGTGAAGACGAGGGCGGCCGCGGCGACCGAGGTGGCGTAGGGCACCAGGGAGGCGACCCGGAAGAACAGCGAGGCGCGCATCCGGTAGTTGAGCAGGTGGGCCATGCCGAGCGCCATCATCAGCTGCGGCACCGTGGAGATGACGCCGATGGTGATCGTGTTCTGCAGGGCGTTCCAGAACCGCGAATCGCCCCACAGCTCGACGTAGTTGTCGAACGCCACCCACTCCATGACATCGAGGGTGGCCAGCTCCACGTCGTGCAGGGAGATCCACGAGGTGTAGATCAGGGGGTAGAAGCTGAACGCGGCGAAGATGATGAAGAACGGCGCGACGAACGCGTACGGGGCGCCCTTGATGTCGAGCCGGTGCCAGAGCGCGCCGCGCCGCCGGGCGGTGCCCTCGCCGCCCGGCCGGGGGGTCGGACGCGGAGGCTCGTCCCCGGTCAGCGCCTTGGTGGTGGAGGTGGCCACCGGTCTTCCTTCCTGAGAGCGGATGTGTGGGCCTGGCGCCGGGCCCGCCGGCCAGGACCTGATCCTGGACGCGGGCGGGCCCGGTCGGCCTCGGGAGCGTGCGGTCAGCCGACCGCCTTCTCGATGCGCTCCCCGGTGGTCTTCCACGCCTCGTCGCGCGTGGCGTCTCCCTGCTCGATCAGGGCCAGGCCCTGGGAGAAGGTGTCCTTGATCGTCCCGTCCTTACGGCCGAGGACCTGCTTGTCCGGGATCTCCTGGGCGGCCGCGCCGAAGATCTGGCCGATCGGGGCGCCGCTGAAGTACTCGGACTTGGCGTTCTTCACGTCGGGGCTGTCCAGCGCCGTACGGGAGGAGGGGATGTTCCCGATCTCCTTGAAGATGTGGGCCTGCTGCTCGGGCGCGGTGAGCCAGGCGACGAGCTTCTTGGCCTCCTCCTTCACCGGGCTCTGCTCGACCACGCCGAGGAAGGAACCACCCCAGTTCGCGCCCTTGGGGGCCTTGGCCACGTCCCATTTGCCCTTGTTGGCGTCGCCGGCCTTCTCACTGATGTGGCTGAGCATCCACGCCGGGCACACCGCGGTGGCGAAGGTGCCGTTGGCCAGGCCCGGGTCCCAACCCGGCTGGAACTGGCGGAGCTTGGCGGTCAGCCCGTCCTCCGCCGCGTCGGCGGAGAGGTTCCACGCCTCCTTGACGGCGGGGTTGGTGTTGTAGATCAGCTCGCCGTTCTCGTCGTAGTACTGCTCGGGGTAGCCGTAGACCATGGCGTTGAACAGGCCGCTGGCCGCGTCCATGTAGGCCACGTCACCGCCCTTGAAGCCCTTCTTGAAGTCGCGGCCGACCTCGACGTACTTCTTCCAGTCGTCCGCCCACAGCTTGGCGACCTCTTCGCGGTCGGTGGGCAGGCCCGCCTTCTCGAAGTAGTCCTTGCGGTAGCAGACGGCCATCGGGCCGATGTCGGTGCCCAGGCCCAGCACCTTGCCGTCCTTGGTGCTGATCTGGGACTCCTTCCACGGCAGGAAGTGGTCGGTGCCCGGCACGTCGGAGAAGTCCGCGAACTTGTCCGCCTGGGTCTCGGTGATCTCCTTGGCCCGGCCGATCTCGATGCCCTGGATGTCCTTCAGGCCCTTGCCCGCGGCGAGCCTGGTCTGCAGGGCGGTGTAGTAGGTCTGCTCGTCACCGGCTATCTCGGCCTTGATGTCGACATTGGGGTTCTCCTTCTCGTACTGCTCGAGAAGGCCGGTCTCCTTGATGCCCATCACCCCGTACATGCCCATGGTGATGGTGACCTTGCCGTCCTTCTTGCCACCGCCGGTGGCCGAGTCGTCACCGCTGCTGCAGCCGACGACGAGCGCGAGCGCGCCGACGGCCGCGGCCGTCGCCACCGTCTTTCTGCGCAACGAACCGAGAGTGCCCATGGATCTCCTCCTAGCGACGGCGCTGACACATCGGAGTGACGAGTTCTGCGATGACTACTGCGATGGCTACAGCGATGAAAGACAGCGGCTCGAACGTGAGTTGGGAACGTGCCCAATTTGGTGGGCACGTTCCCACCGGCGCATCGAAGACTCGTGGGAACGGGGCCGGTCTGTCAATAACTTGAAAGCAACTTGTCGCGCACGGCCGTGCCCGGCGTTCGCCCCGCGCGGGCCGGGGGGTGCTGCGCCGACGGCGGTGTCTGCAAGAATTGCCGCAGGTCACCTCCGCGGCAGGCAGCGCCGCCGCGGCCGCCGAGGGGGGAGTTCATGACCGGCAACCGCCGTCCAACGATCAAAACGGTCGCCGCCCGCGCCGGCGTCGGCCGCACCACGGTCTCCCGTGTCGTCAACGGCTCGGAGCTGGTCAGCGCCGATGCACGGGAGAGGGTGCTTGCGGCGATCAAAGAACTGAACTACGTTCCCAACTCGGTCGCCCGCGGCCTGGTGACCAACCGCACCAACGCCGTGGCCCTGGTGATCCCGGAGTCGGAGAGCCGGCTCGGCTCGGAGCCGTTCTTCGCCGCGCTCATCCGCGGGGTCAGCGGCGCCCTGGCCGAGAGCCGCACCCAGTTGCAGCTGATGCTGGTCCGCGACCAGGCCGAGCGGGACCAGCTGACCGAGTCGGTCGCGACCCGCCGGGTGGACGGCGTGCTGCTGGTCTCGGTGCACTCCGAGGACCGGCTGCCCGGCATGCTCGAGGAGATGGGCCTGCCCACGGTGCTCGCCGGCCGCCGCGACGCGGGCGAGCGGCTGAGCTACGTCAACTCCGACAACGCCGGCGGGGCGGCCGCCGCGGTGCGGCATCTGCTGGGCGGCGGACGGCGCCGGGTCGCCACCATCACCGGGCCGCTGGACATGGACGTCGGCCGCAGCAGGCTCGCCGGCTGGCACGCCGCGCACCGGGAGGCGGGGGTGCCCGCGGAGGAAATGCTCGTCGAGGCAGGGGACTTCACCGAGGAGGGCGGGTCGTGCGCCATGCGTTTGCTTCTTGAACGCGCCCCCGATCTGGACGCCGTCTTCGCCGCGTCCGACCTCATGGCGGTCGGCGCCCTGGCCGAACTGCGGCGGCAGAAACGGCAGGTGCCCAAGGATGTCGCCGTCGTGGGTTTCGAGGACTCCGTCCTGGCCCGCCACACCAACCCGCCGCTGACGACGGTGCGTCAGCCCGTGGAGGAACTGGGCCGGACCATGGCCCGCATCCTCACCGACATCACGCAGCACGGCGCGCCCCGGCAGCAGCTGACGCTGCCGACGGAGCTGGTGGTGCGCGAGTCGTCGTAGCGCCGATCCCTCCGCCGGGTGCGCGACCGGGCGGCCGGCGGCCGGAGCCCCGATCGGCCCCCTATCGGCCGGTCACGAGGCGGCCCGCTGCCGCTCCAGCCGCTCCAGGACGCGTCGGCGCAGCAGTTCGTACTCCGCACGCAGTCGGCGTATCTCGGACGGCCGGGGGACGACGGTGCCGCCGACGACGGTCTCGTGCGGGCCGAACTGCTCCCGGGTGAGGTCGATCTCCAGGCCCGCGCCCAGCCGGTTCCACCAGTGGTAGTCGACCCGCTCGCCCGCGACGTGCACCTCTCCACGGATCAGCTCGCCACCCAGCAGGTCGTTGAGCACCATGGCGGTCACACCGCACTGGTCCCTGGCGGGGTTTTCCTCGGTCCACTGCTGCCGGAACTCGGGGGTCGCCGTCTCGGCGCTCCAGCTGCTGCGGACGGCATACTCGATGTCGGCGAGAAGCAAGGGTCTCATGCGGTCCATTGTGTCGGCGGGCACTGACAGGAGGTGGCGGACGGCATGGAAGCCGGCTGGGAGTGGGACGAGACGCTGTTCTCCGGCACCGCGGCCTTCTACCGGCGCGGGAGGCTCCCGTACGCTCCCGGCCTGGCGGACCTGCTCGCCGGGGTGCTGGACCTGGACGGGCGGGGCCGGCTGCTCGACCTGGGCTGCGGACCGGGGACGGTCGCCCTGCGGCTGGCCGGGCTCTTCGACGAAGTGGTCGGAGTGGATCCGGACCCGGGGATGCTCGCGGAGGCGGCTCGCGGGGCCGCCGAGCTGGAGGTGGCGGACAAGGTGCGGTGGGTGCGGGCCCGGGCCGAGGAACTCCCCGCCGGGCTCGGTGGCTTCACGGTCGTCACGCTCGCCCAGTCGTTCCACTGGATGGACCGCGAGCGGGTGGCGGCGACGGTCCGGGGCATGCTGCGGCCGGGTGGCGCACTGGTGCACATCTCGGACCTCAAGGGAGAGTCCCGGGCCGTCGACGGGCTGCCGTACCCGCCGGTTCCGCGGGCGGCGATCGACGGGCTCGTCAGGGGCTGTCTGGGCCCGGTCCGCCGGGCGGGCCGGGGGCTGCTGCCGCGCGGGACGCCCTCCGGTGAGGACGCGGTACTGGCAGGCGTGGGGTTCGCCGGCCCGTACCGCCATGTCGTGCCCGGTGGGCAGGCGATGGTGCGCACCTGGGACGACGTCGTCGCCGAAGTGTTCTCCATGTCGTTCTCGGCCCCGCACCTGTTCGGCGACCGGCTCGCCGCCTTCGAGGCGGATCTCCGCCGGCTGCTGCGGGACGCCTCGCCGTCCGGCCGCTTCTCCGAGCGCCAACCGGGCACCGAGGTGTTCGTCTGGCCGCGCGGGGCGGACTGAGCGGGTGGCCCGGCGCCGCTCCGGGCGCCGGGGACGGCACGGCCCTGGGCCTACGGGCTCAGCACGATCCGTCCGAAGACCTCACCCGCGTCCATCTTCCGGTGCGCCGTGGCCGCCTGCTCCAGGGGCAGCACCTCGTGCACGACGGTCTCGATCTCCCCGCGGCCCGCGGCAGCGAACTGCTCGGCCCGCACGGCCCGCAGGTCGGCTGCCGGGACGGTGGCGGCACTGAAGGTGGCGAACGACATCGACTTCTGGAAGGACGCCATCAGGTGCGTGCCGAAGTCCGCGGGTGGCTGTCCCGCCACGGCGCCGACGACCACCATCCTGCCGTTCGGCGCGAGCCTGGTGAAGAAGGAGGGCAGTCCGGCTCCGGCGACGACGTCCACGATGACGTCGAAGTCCCCGGGAGTGTCCGGGCCGCCCTCGCCGGAACGGTCCAGGACGTGGGTCGCGCCGAGCGCGCGCAGGCGCTCGCCACGCGCGGCCGACGACGTCGTGACCGCCACCGCCGCGGCACCGCCACGCGACGCGAGCTGGACCGTCATGATGCCGATGCTGCCGGACGCGCCCCGCACCAGCACGTTCTCGCCGGCGGCGAAGCGGGCGTGGGCGAGCCCGAAGTGCGCCACCACCCCGGCGCTGCCGAGCGTCACCGCGTCCGGGGCGGACAACCCCGCCGGAAGCGGGAGGATGTCGTCGGCAGGGGCGATCGCCTGTTCGGCGCAACCTCCTCCCACGCCGGTCTGCGCCCACACGCGCCGGCCGGTCCAGGAGGCGTCGACGCCCTCGCCGACCGCCGTCACGGTGCCCACCACCTCGCCGCCGGGGACATGGCCCTCCTGGAAGCCGTAGGAGGCGAGCGCACCGCTGCGGATGGCGACGTCGGCACCGCTCACGCCGATCGCCTCCGTCGCGACCAGCACCTGTCCCGCGGCGGGCGTGGGGGCCGGAAGGTCGACGACCTCCAGTCCCTCGGGTCCGCCGAACCTCCGGATCACCACTGCCTTCATGTGCCACTCCTCGCTCGCCGAAGCCCGTGCCGTCGCGCCTCCGCGATCCGGGGCCGTGCTCCTCGGACGCTAACGGACGCCCCCGTCCGCTTCGGCAAAGTGAGAGTGGTGACCGATCATTTGCCTCACTCCTCGCGCGCTGTTCCCCGCCGACGGCCTGCGCGCCGGCTTCGCGCGTCGTCCGAGCACGCTCCGCTGCCGTCGGTACCACGGTTGGCGCCCGGGTGAACCCGACTGGCCCAGTCCGGGCCCGGCGAGCGTTTCCCCCCTGGTCCCCGTTCGTTGGGACGGGCATGATCAAGAAGCTCGCCTGTGTCTCCGTCATGGCCACCGCTCTGCTGCTCTCCGCTCCCGTCGCCGAGGCGGCCCCCGAGCCCGGCCCGTCCGCCGGTGTCCCCGGTGGTCCGCTCCTGGACGGTCTCCTCGGATCGCTGGAGGTGGGGCATCCGGCCACCTCTCCGCAGTCGCTCCTCCCCCAGGGCCTCCTCGGCAGGTGAAACGCACGGGGCGGGAGGGGGTGATTGCGCGCAATCACCCCCTGCGCCTGCGATGACCGGTTCGGCGTTCCGCTCCACCGGCGCCTCCCGGGCCCGCCAGACCGCGGCAGGCTTCCCGTAACCGCGGTCCGGGAGCCTCCAGGAAGTCATTCGAAACGCGGGAGGCTCCAGTGAAGTTCGCGAGCAAGAGGCGTGCCGGTGTGGTCGTGGCGGTGCTCAGTGGTCTGGCACTGGCCGCGACCTCCACGACGGCACACGCCGCCACCGGCCCCGACGTCATCGCCCACCGCGGCTCCTCGGGCATGGCACCCGAGAACACCGCCGCCGCCATCGACCTCGCCGTCCGCCAACGCGCCGACTACGTCGAAATCGACGTCCAACGCACCAAGGACGGCAAACTCGTCAACTTCCACGACTGCACCATGCAACGCACCACCGACATC
>NZ_BMUY01000006.1 GCF_014650435.1 Streptomyces tendae | reverse complement strand
TCAAGGCCCAGCACGACCTGCTGATGGCCAACTTCTTCGCCCAGACCCAGGCCCTCGCCTTCGGCAAGACCCCGGACGAGGTACGCGCCGAGGGGGTACCGGAGGAGCTGGTCCCGCACAAGACCTTCCGCGGCAACCACCCCACCACGACCGTCCTGGCCGCCGAACTGACCCCCTCCGTCCTCGGCCAGCTCATCGCGCTCTACGAGCACAAGGTCTTCGTGCAGGGCGCGATCTGGAACATCGACTCCTTCGACCAGTGGGGCGTCGAACTCGGCAAGGTGCTCGCCAAGCGCGTCGAACCCGCCCTCACCGAGGGCGCGGACGTGCCCGGCCTCGATCCGTCCACGGCCGCGCTGGTGGCCGCCTACCGTGAACTGAAGGAAGTGCACTGACATGCAGATCGGTCTTGTTGGTCTCGGCAAGATGGGCGGCAACATGCGCGAGCGGCTGCGCAACGCCGGCCACACCGTCGTCGGATACGACACCAACCCCGAGCGGGCCGACGTCGACAGCCTGGTCGAGCTCGTCGACCGGCTGGAGCGGCCGCGCGCGGTCTGGGTGATGGTGCCGGCCGGCGGCGCCACCCAGCACGTCATCGACCAGCTGGCGACGCTGCTCAAGCCCGGCGACACCGTCATCGACGGCGGCAACTCCCGCTGGACGGACGACGAGCGGCACGCCGAGGACCTCGGCAAGCGCGGCATCAACTTCGTCGACGCCGGTGTGTCCGGCGGCGTGTGGGGTTTGCAGAACGGCTACGCCCTGATGGTGGGCGGCGACAAGGAGACCGTCGAAGACCTCAAGCCGGTCTTCGACGCGCTCAAGCCGGACGGCCCCTACGGCTACGTCCACGCGGGCCGGGTCGGTGCCGGGCACTTCGCCAAGATGGTCCACAACGGCATCGAGTACGCCATGATGCAGGCCTACGCCGAGGGCTGGGAGCTGCTGGAGAAGGTCGACTCCGTGGACAACGTCCGCGAGGTCTTCCGCTCCTGGCAGGAGGGCACCGTCATCCGCTCCTGGCTCCTGGACCTGGCCGTCAACGCCCTCGACGAGGACCACCACCTGGAGAAGCTGCGCGGGTACGCGGAGGACTCCGGCGAGGGCCGCTGGACCGTGGAGGCGGCCATCGACAACTCCGTGCCGCTGCCCGCGATCACGGCCTCCCTCTTCGCCCGGTTCGCGTCCCGGCAGGAGGACTCGCCGCAGATGAAGATGGTCGCCGCGCTGCGCAACCAGTTCGGCGGCCACGCCGTGGAGTCGGCCAAGAAGTAGCCGCCCGGCAACGGCCGCCCTGGAAGTGGGCGGTCCGGAAAGCGCGTTGACGTGATCGGCCGGTTCGGGTCAGAGTCCCTCCCTGATGGAGATCAACGACCTGACACCGGCCGAGTCGCGTCTTTGGCGGGCGTTCGCCTCGGGCACCGACGTGGACTTCCGCACCGCGGGCTCCTCCGCCGCGGGCTCCTCCGCCTCGAACTCCTCCGCCGCGAACTTGGACGACCCCGCCGTGGGCGGCACCTGGGGTCCGGAGCGGACCGTGCGCGCGAGCGTGCTGCGGTCCCTGCTCCTGGACGGCCCCCGGGAGGACGGCCGGGTGGCGGCGCTCAGCCTGGCCGGCGCGCGCGTCACCGGACGGTTGGACCTGCAGTACGCGACGGTCGACCACCCCGTGCGGCTGCGGCACTGCCACTTCGAGGAGGCACCGAGGTTCTACGGGGCCCGGCTGCGCGAGCTGAACCTGAGCGAGTCCGTACTGCCCGGGCTGATCTCGCACGCGGTCCGGGTGGAGGGCGTACTGCGGCTGACCCGGGCCCGGTTCAGCGATACGGTGCGGCTCGCGGGGGCGGAGGTCACCGGCAGCCTGTACCTGGAAAGCACCCGCATCGAGACGCCGAACACCGAGTGGCCGGTGCTCCAGCTGAACCAGGCGGTGCTGGGCGCCGACCTGTGGGCGCCGGGGCTGCGCGCGGCCGGCGAGGTCCGGCTCACCGGCGCCCGGGTGGCCGGCACCATCAACCTCAACGACTCGGTGCTGGACCGGCCGGGCGGCAGCGCCGTCCAGGCCGAGACGCTCGCCGCCGAGGCCGACGTGCTGCTGCGCCGCGCGGACGTCCGGGGCCGGCTGGAACTGCGCGGTGCCCGGATACCCGGCCGGCTGGACCTGTCGCACGCCCGGCTGGCCAACGCCGGGAACACCGCGCTGCGCGCCAGCAGTTGCGTGATCGGCGAACTCTGGCTGCGCGAGGGCCCGGCGGTGCAGGGGGCGCTCAATCTGCGCCGCGCCCAGGTGGACGTGCTGTTCCTGCAGCCGGAGGTGGTGCCGGACTGGGTCCAGCTCAACGACCTCACGTACACGTCGCTCATCCCGCACGAACCCGCCGAGCGACGGCTGCCGATGCTGGAGAAGGGTGACAGCTACCTCCCCTTCACCTACGAGCAGTTGACCGCCGCCTACCGGCGCATCGGTGACGACGACGCGGCCCGCATCGTGCAGCTCGCCAAGCAGCGGCGGCGCCGGCGCACCCTGCCCTGGTACGGCCGTCTGTGGGGGCACCTGCAGGACATCGCGGTCGGCTACGGCTTCCGTCCGCTGCGCGCGGGCGGCTGGCTGCTGTCGCTGCTGGCGGTCGGCTCGGTCGCGTACGGGCTGCACCATCCGCCCGCGCTCAAGCCGGCGGAGGCCCCCGGCTTCGACCCGGTCTTCTACACGCTCGACCTGCTGCTGCCGGTGATCTCCTTCGGCCAGGAGAACGCCTTCGCGCCCGAGGGCTGGTACCAGACGCTGTCCTACGTGCTGATCGTCACGGGCTGGATCCTGGCCACGACGGTGATCACCGGCCTGACCCGCACGGTCAGCCGCCAGTGATCCGCCGCGCCGCGGATCAGTCCCCGGGCACGGCGGCGTCCAGGAGCGGGCCGAGTTCGCGGGCGACGGTCGTCAGGGCCCGCACATCGCGTTCGGCCCGGGCGATGAGGATCGCTCCTTCGAGGGAGCTGATCATGACCGTGGCCAGCGGTTCGGACCGCGCCTCGGGCACGCCCATGCCGACGAGCGCCGCCGCGACCGGCCGCGTCCAGGCGGCGAAGGCGTCGGCGGCCGCCTTCCGCGTGGTCTCGGAGCTCTCGGCGCAGTCCACCGTCGCCGCCGCCACGGGACAGCCCGCGGCGAAGCCGGACGCCTCGTACTCGTCGGTCCACTGCCGCACCATCGCGGTGAACAGCCCGCTCGGCGCCGGACGGTCCATGCCCCGCAGGAAGCGTGCGACGCGGTCGGCGGCGTACCGCCCCGCCCACTGGAGGGCCTCACCGACAAGCTGTTCCTTGCCGCCCGGGAAGTAGTGCTGGAGCGACCCCCGGGGCGCACCGGCGTGGGCGGCGACGTCCCGCATGCCCGTGGCCTCCACACCGTCCCGCCGGATGAGCTGGGCGGCACTGAAGACCATCCGCTCCCGCGGCCCTCGCCCGGACGCCGTCATCGCCGCTCCCTCGCCGTACCGTCACGTGCCGTGCCCGTGCCCGTGCCCGTGCCCGTGCCCGTGCCCGTGCCCGTGCCGACTCTATGACGGCTGTCATGATGCGGGCTACTATGACGGCTGTCATATCCCCTGTTTCCTTCCTTGTTCCCTTTCCCTGCTCCCTTTCCCTCGCCTTCTCCCGCGCCATTCGGCTTCCGGCTTCCCTCCCCATTCGGCTTCCGGCGCGTCCGCACGCGGGCGGGCGGCTCTCGTACGGACGGTGTGTCATGCGGCTCGTCGGCTTCATCGGTCTCGGCATCATGGGTCAGCCGATGGCACTGCGCCTGGCCCGCGCGGGCACTCCCCTCGTGGTGCACAACCGCACCCCCTCCCGCGCCGCTCCGCTGCGCGCCGCCGGGGCCCGGGTGGCGGGCGGCCCCGCCGAGGTCTTCGACCGGGCGGACACCGTGATCCTCATGCTGGCCGACGGCCCGGCGATCGACGCCGTACTGGCCCGCGGCACCGCGGAGTTCGCCACCCGGGTCGCCCGGCACACCGTCGTCCACATGGGCACCACCTCCCCCGAGTACTCGCACGGTCTGGAGGCCGACATCCGGGCCGCGGGCGGGCGGTACGTGGAGGCGCCGGTGTCCGGTTCGCGGGTCCCGGCGGAGACCGGCGCACTGGTGGCGATGCTCGCCGGGGAGGAGAGCGCCGTGGCCCGGGTGCGTCCGGTGCTGGCCCCGCTGTGCCGGGACACCTTCTTCTGCGGTCCGGCGCCGAACGCGCTGCTGACCAAACTGGCCGTGAACCTCTTCCTGATCACCCTGGTCACCGGCCTGACCGAGGCGTTCCACTTCGCCGAACGACACGGCCTCGACCGGCGCCGGTTCCTCGACGTCCTCGACGCCGGCCCGATGGCCAGCGCCGTCTCCCGCATGAAGGCCCCCAAACTGCTGGACGGCGACTTCACGGCGCAGGCGGCGGCGTCGGACGTGCTGAAGAACAACCGCCTGATCGCCGAGGCGGCCCGCGCCACCGGCCTCGCCTCCCCCCTGCTCGACGCCTCGCACGCCCTGTTCGAGGAGACGGTGTCCCTGGGGCACGGGGGCGAGGACATGGTGGCGGTGCTCCGTGCGTTGGAGGCGCGCACCGCGGAACTCGACCGATCGTGAGTTCCGAGATGGACCGCGCGGGGTATGCCGGACCCGTCAGTCGAACGATCAAGGAGAACGATGGCGATGCCACCCCTGCGGCAGGAGGTCGAGGCGGGCGCGGCCGGGCTGGACCCCGGGGCGCTTGACCGGCTCGACCTGCACTTCGCCCGGCAGGTCGAGGAGGGTCGGCTGCCCGGGTTCCTGGTGGCCCTCGCGCGGGGCGGACGCGTCGCCCATCTGACGGTGCACGGGCTGCGGGACGTCGCGGCCGGGCTCCCGGTGACGGCGGACACGCTGTGGCGGATCTACTCCATGACCAAGCCGGTCACGTCCGTGGCCGTGCTGACCCTGGTGGCGGAGGGCCGGCTGTCGCTGGACGACCCGGTGGACCGGTACCTGCCGGCCTTCGCCGAGCCACGGGTGTACGTCGAAGGGACCGGCGAGGAGGTCGTCACCCGGCCGGCCAACGGCCCGGTGCGGGTCCGGCACCTGATGACCCACACCGCGGGGCTGACCTTCGGCTTCTACCACACCCACCCCGTCGACGCGCTGTACCGGGCGGCCGGGCTGGAGTCCTCGGTCCTGCCTGGCGCGGACCTGGCCGAGACGGTCGAGCTGTACGCGAGCCTGCCCCTGCAGTTCGAACCGGGCACCGAGTGGAACTACTCGGTGGCCAGCAACGTGCTGGGGCGGCTGGTCGAGGTGGTGTCCGGGCAGCCCCTCGACGTGTTCTGCGCCGAGCGGATCTTCGGGCCGCTGGGCATGACGGACACCGGGTTCCACGTCACCGACGCGCAGGCAGACCGCCTGGCCGAGCTGTACGGCGAGACGGAGGACGGCGGCATCGCCCCCGTCCCCGGGCTGCCGCTGCGGGGCCGGCCGCGGTTCCTGTCCGGCAGCGGCGGCCTGGTCTCGTCCGCGTACGACGTGCACCGCTTCGCGGAACTGCTGCGGCGCCGCGGCGAACTCGACGGGGTCCGGCTGCTCGCCCCGGCGACGGTCGACCTCATGACCCGCAACCACCTCCCGGGCGGCGCCGACCTGCGGTCCTTCGGCAGCCGCCCGGCACACGACGAACCCGGCAACGACGGCGTCGGCTTCGGACTCGGCGTCTCCGTTGTGACCGACCCCGGCCGCACGCGGTCGCCCTCCGGGCCGGGCACGTACGGCTGGAGCGGAGTGGCGACGACCACCTTCTGGGTCGACCCGGGCCGTGATCTGACGGTGCAGTTCATGACCCAGGTGCGGCCGAGGTCCTCACACACGGTCTACCCGGACCTGAAGCGGCTCGTGCACGACGCCCTCGTGGACTGATCCGGCCCCGCCCCGGCGGAGCCCGGCCCCCGGCACGGTCAGGACGACAGGTGCGCCACGGCGTCCAGATGGGGCAGGTGGTGGTCGAGCCGTTCCCGCTTGGTGCGCAGGTAGGTGATGTTGGACTCGCACGGCGGTATCAGCAGCGGCACCTGCTCGGCGACCTGGATGCCGTGCCGCACCAACGCCTCCCGCTTGCGCGGGTTGTTGGACATGAGCCGCACGGACCGCACCCCGAGGTCGTCGAGGATCCGGGCGGCGACGCCGTAGTCCCGGGCGTCCACGGGCAGACCGAGGGCGAGGTTCGCCTCCACCGTGTCCAGGCCCTCCGCCTGCAACGCCATCGCGCGCAGCTTGGCCAGCAGACCGATGCCGCGCCCCTCGTGGCCGCGCAGATAGACCACCACCCCGCTGCCCGCGTCGGCCACCTGCCGCAGCGCGGAGGCCAGTTGGGCGCCGCACTCGCAGTGCTGGGAGCCGAGGGCGTCGCCGGTCAGGCACTCCGAGTGGAGCCGGGTGAGCACGCCTTCGGCTCCCGGGTCGCCGTGGACCAGGGCCACTTGCTCGTCACCGCGTTCGTGGTCGAAATACCCGAAGGCCCGGAATTCCCCGTACACGGTGGGAAGCGGTGTGACCACGACGCGTTCCACGTCCGTGCGTTGCGGCCGTTTCGGCCGCTGTGACCGCTGCGATGCCTTCTTGCCGAGTACACCGATTTTTTCTGTCATGATTCTCGCGTTCCTCAACAGGTTGCTCAACCGAGATGAAAGGCCGTGCGGGAATGGATGTTTCACTGGTGCCGACGGACACGAGCGACAACGTGCGCGAACGCGGTTCCAAGGTCGCGGTGCTGCCGGTCGGGAGTTACGAACAGCACGGCCCCCACCTGCCGCTGGCGACCGACACGCTCGTCGCCTGCGCCGTCGCCCGGGAGATGGCCGCCGCGTACCCGGTGCACCTGCTGCCGCCGGTGACGATCGGGTGCTCGCACGAGCACGCGGACTGGCCGGGGACCGTCAGCATCTCCGCCGTGACCCTGCACGCGGTGGTACGGGACATAGCGGACTCCCTGCGCCGCTCCGGTGTCGAGTCCCTGGTCGTGGTCAACGGACACGGCGGCAACTACGTCCTGGGCAACGTCGTCCAGGAATCCTCGGCACGCGGTGAGCGGATGGCGCTGTTCCCGGCCGCGGAGGACTGGGAGGCGGCGCGGCAGCGGGCGGGGGTGGTCACCTCGCTGCTCACCGACATGCATGCGGGGGAAATCGAGACCTCCATTCTTCTGCACGCGCACCCCGAATTGGTCCGGCCCGGTTACGAGGCCGCCGATTTCGTCGCGGACGACCGGCGTCATCTGCTCTCCCTCGGTATGTCCGCCTATACCGCTTCCGGTGTCATCGGGCGCCCTTCACTGGGATCGGCGGAAAAGGGGAAGGAACTGCTGGCGGGCCTCGCGGATTCCTTCGCGGATTGTTTCGCACTGCTGGCGGCGGAGACGGTCGCCGTGTCCGACGAGGCGCCCGCGTAGCGCACGGCGCGCCGGCGGGCGACGAGGAGGACGGCGCCGGGCAGGCTCGCCACGAGGCTGAGCACGCCGTACACCACCGCCACGCCGAGCCCGGTGCCCGCGCCGAGCCCCGCCGCGCCGAACGCCCAGGCGGTGACGCCCTCCCGGGGCCCCCAGCCGCCGACGTTCAGCGGCAGCCCCATGGCGAGCAGCGCGAGCACGGCCAGCGGGGTGAGCGCGGCGACGGAGGCCGCGCTGCCGGCGACCCGGGCGGCGAGCACGAACATCGTCAGGTGCCCGGCGAGTACGACGACGGAGGAGAGGGCGACGCCCGGCAGGTTGCGCCGGGACAGCAGCCCGGCCCGTGCCTCGCCGAGGGCCGCCCGCAGGGCCCGCGCCCGGCGTACGGGCGTCCGGTTCATGCTCAGGGCGAGGGTCACGGCGAGCGCGCCGAGCAGGGCCAGCGCCGCGGGCGGTGCGATCCGCCGGGCCTCGGCGAGCACCGGGGAGGGCATGGTGAGCAGTACGGCGACCCCGACACCGGTCAACGCGAGCTGTCCGGCGGCCCGTTCGAGGACGACGGTGCGCACACCGCGTCCCAGGTCCCCGGCGCTCCGCCCGTGCCGCACGGCGCGGTGCACGTCACCGACGACGCCGCCGGGCAGGGCCGCGTTCAGGAAAAGGGCGCGGTAGTAGTCGGCGACGGCCGTCGCGAGCGGCAGACTGATGCGCAGCCCCCGGGCCACCAGGGCCCAGCGCCAGGCGCTGAACACCGTCGTGATCAGCCCGATCCCCAGTGCCGCCAGCACCGTGGGCCCGTCGATCCGGCGCAGCCCGTCCAGGAGGGCACCGGTCCCCAGCCGCCACAGGACCACGCCGAGGACGGCGGTGCCGGCGAGCGTGCCGAGGTGGGCGCGCAGGGCGCGGCGGCGGCGTGGTGGCGGGGCGCCGACGGAGGTGTCCGGTCGGGGCGGCATCGGCAGGTCCCTCGCCGGTGCGGTCGGGGCGGTTGGTGCCGCCGGTACGGCCGGTGGCGCCGGTGCGGTCGGTGTGGTCGGCAGCGTCGGTGCGCTCACGGGGCCCCGCCCGTCGGCCGGCACAGCGCCAGCAGGTCGGTGTGGTGGACGACGACGCGCAACTCCCCGGCCGCGCAGGCCGCGAGGCGCTCGTCCAGGTACCGGTCGGCCCGCTCCCGCAGTACCGGGCGCTGTTCGACTGCCGCGCCGACCCAGCCCCGTAGCCACTGTGCGGTCAGTTCGGCCTCGTCGGGGCCGAGCCGCCAGGGGCTGGGGTGCGCCCGTACGGTGGCGCCGTGCCCGGCGAAGGCATCGGCCGCCGCGTCGACCGCGTCAGGACCCAGCATGCCGGTACGCCGCTGGTGGGCGTTGAACGCCTCGGTGATCTCGGCGTCCAGCGGGTGCGCCGGGGTGAGGTCGACCCGCCCGGCGACGGAGAGGGTCAGCAGCGCAGGACAGCCCGCCGCGGCACAGGCGGCGGCGAGGGTGCCGACCTCCTCGGTGGTGAGGACGTCAAGCAGCGCGGACGCCGTCACCAGCGCGGCCCCGGTCAGGGCGTCCGGGGTGAGGCGGGCGAGGGCCCCGCGCCGCGTCTCGACGGTGACCCGGCTGCCGTCGGCGGCGGTGCGCGGAGCGGCTACGGCCGCAAAGTGCAGGAGGTAGGGGTCCCGGTCGTGCAGCACCCAGTGCTGGGCGCCGTCGAGCAGCGGGGCGAGCCAGCGCCCCATCGACCCGGTGCCGCAACCCACGTCGTGCACCACCAGTCCGTCCGCCCGCCCCGGCAGGTTGGCGAGCCTGATCCGCAACGGATCGAGCAGGTCCCGCGCCCGCGCGGCGGCGTCCGCGGGCTCCCGCAGCCGCAGCCACTCGGGCGCGTAGCGCGGAGGGTCGTCGGACCGCACACTCACCGATGCTGCCTCGCGGAGCCGGACGGTACCCCTGTCGACGCCGGTCCGCCCCTGGCGTCCGGCGCCCGCTGCGGGGGCCCATGACCCGTTGCCGTCGCCGTGCGCGTCGCCGTCGCCGTGCGCGTCGGCGAAAGACCGTCCGCGCCCGTCACCAACCGCCTCGTCGAAGGACCCTTCACCACCATGGCTGCCCAGCGCCTCGCCGAAGGATCCTTCGCTGCCGCGACCAAGGGCCCCGGCCGAGGGCCGCCCGGAAGGGGCCGGTGTCCGGTGGGCGGCGTCGTCCGAGCATCGCGTCGCGGGGCGGGCGGGGCTGCCTTCGGGTCCGTCGGGGCGCCGGTCCGTCCAGTCCTCGCCCGGACCGGGCTGGGCCGGGAGGGTGCCTCGGGTCGGTGCGGGGGACTTCCTCGTGGTCATGCCGCCCTCCTCGGTTCACCCGGCAGCCCGCGCAGTACGCCGGCCAGGCTCTGGGCCGTGCTCGCCCAGCCGTTCAGGGCGGCGCGGCGACCGCGGGCGGCTGCCTTCAGCCGACGTCGTACGTCCGCCTCGCCGAACCAGCCGCGCAGCTCCGCGGCGAGGGCGCCGGGATCCTCCGGCGGGACGAGGATGCCGGGCACCCCGCCGTCGGGGGCGCGTCCGACCGCTTCGGGGAGGCCGCCGACGTCGGTGGCCAGCACGGGGATGCCACGAGCGAGGGCCTCGGTCACCGCCATGCCGTACGTCTCGGCGTACGAGGTGAGCACCATCAGGTCGGCCGAGGCGTAGACGGCGTCCAGCTCGGCGCCGGCCCGCGGTCCGGCGAGCACCAGCCGCTCCTCCAGACCGTGCCGCGCGATCAGCGACCGCAGCCGCTCGACGTACTCCGTGTCCTGTCCGAGCCCGCCGACACACACGCAGCTCCACGGCAGGTCGGCCACGGCCGCCAGCGCCTCCACCAGCCGGTGCTGGCCCTTGCGCGGGGTGACCGCGGCGACGCACACCAGCCGGGAGACTCCGTCGGTGCCGGGCGCCAGGGGCGCGATGTCGGCACCGGGGGCGGCGACGTGGACGCGGCCGGGGTCGAGGCCGTGGTGGGAGACGAGGCGCCGCACCGCCCAGTCGCTGGTGGCGACGACGGCCGGCACGGCACGCAGCACCGTGCGCTCGCGGGCGTCCAGGTCGGCCGCCACGGCGGGGTCGAGGCCGGTCTCGTCGCCGAGCGGGAGGTGGACGAGGACGGCCATGCGCAGCCGCTCGGCCTCCGGGACGACGACCTCCGGCACCCCGCAGGCGACCAGGCCGTCGAGGAGGACGACGGCGCCGTCCGGCAACCGCCGCAGGACGCGCGCGAGTTCGGCGCGGGCGGCCTCGTCCGGCCGGGGCCAGTCGCCGGGCACGGGCAGCCCCCGCACCCGCCAGCCGAAGCCGGGGAGGTCGAGCCGCACCCGCCGGTCGTAGGCGTTGCCGCCGCTGGGCGCGGCCGGGTCGTCGACGCCGCCCGGCATGACGAAGTGCACGGACCGCAGGGACATGGGGACGATCCCCCCGTTCCTCGGGGCCGAGGCGGGGACGTCCCCGGACAGCTGTGCGGGGACGTGGGCGAGCCTGGCCCGTCCGGCAAAGGCGCCGGTCGTCGCCTCCACCGACGTGCCGGTCACAGCGCACGCTCGTAACTCGCCCAGGCGACGTGCGACTCGTGCAGCGTGACGGTGAGCCCGGCCAGGCCCCTGGCCCCCTCGCCGAGGGCGCCCTTGTGCACGCGCTCGGCGAGCCGGTCGGCGACGACCTTGGCGAGGAACTCCGTGGAGGTGTTGACGCCGGCGAAGTCGGGTTCGTTGTCGAGGTTGCGGTAGTTCAGGGCGCCGACGACGGCACCCAGCTCCTGGGTGGCCAGGCCGATGTCGACGACGATGTTGTCCTCGTCCAGCTGCTCGCGCCGGAACGTGGCGTCCACCAGGAACGTCGCTCCGTGCAGTCGTTGCGCGGGCCCGAACACGTCGCCGCGGAAGCTGTGGGCGATCATGATGTGATCGCGGACGGTGATGCTGAACAACGGACGACCCTCCAGGTGTGGCACGTCTGGTCCCCCGCCGGTCGCTGCGCGGGGTGCCGTCTATTACGGCTGGGTGCCTTCCCCCGTTCAGTCGGTCATACGTCTTTCCTCAAGGTCAGGCAGCACTGCGGGCGCCCGTGCCGGCGTCCTCCCCGTCGTACCGGATCCGGTGGCACAGTGCGGGGATCTCGCCGGAGGCCAACCGGGGCATCAGGTCCGGCAGTTCGGCGAACGCGGACTCCCCGGTGACGAGTGCGTCCAGGGCCGGGTCGGCGAGCAGTTCGAGGGCGAGGGCGAGCCGGTCGGCGTAGGTGCGGGTCGCGGCGCGGGCCGGGGAGACGGTGCCGACCTGGCTGCCGCGCAGGGTCAGGCGCCGGGAGTGGAAGGCCTCACCGAGTGGCAGGGCGACGCGCCGGTCGCCGTACCAGCTCAGTTCGACGACGGTGCCCTCGGGCCGCAGCAGCTCCAGTGACCGGGCGAGTCCCGCCTCCGTCGCGCTGGCGTGCACGACGATATCGCGGTCGCCTGCGGCCTCGCCCGGGGAGGCGAAACCGGCGCCGAGCGCCTCGGCGACCTCCGCGCGGGCCGGGTCGGTGTCGACCAACTCGACGCGGACGCCGGGGAATCGGGCGAGCAGCGCGGCGACCGAGCAGCCGACCATGCCGCCGCCGACCACGGTGACCCGGTCGCCGACCAGCGGTGCCGCGTCCCACAGGGCGTTGACGGCGGTCTCGACGGTGCCGGCCAGCACGGCCCGCGCGGCGGGGACCTCCGCGGGCACGGGCGTGACGGCGGCGGCCGGGACGACGTACCGCGTCTGGTGCGGATGGAGGCAGAACACGGTGCGCCCGACGAGACGCTCCGGCCCCTCCTCCACCACACCCACGTTGAGGTAGCCGTACTTCACCGGCCCGGGGAAGTCGCCCTCCTGGAACGGCGCGCGCATGGCCGTGTACTGGTTCTCGGGCACCCGGCCACCGAAGACGAGGGTCTCGGTGCCACGGCTGACCCCGCTGAAGAGGGAGCGTACGAGCACCTCGTCCGCGTCCGGTGCCGGCAGCCCCACCTCGCGGATCGCGCCCCGCCCCGGCGCTTCGAGCCAGAAGGCACGTGCCATGCGTGTCATCGGAAGTCCTCCTGAACGATCGGGAAGCCACTCACGTACCGAGGGATGCACAAGCCGCGCACAAGGTAGCGGCGTTGATCGACTCTGTCACACGGCCGGAGGATGTTCGGTGGCCCTGATCAACCTGAACCACACGGACGACGCGTACGACACGGACGACGCGTACGACACGGACGACGTGTACGACACGTACGACGCCTGTCCCGCGAGGTCCGTTCAGCAGGAGACGGCGGTGGGGGCGGGCGCGCAGCTCCTGCTCCTGGCGCTGCTGGGCACCGCGATCGGCATGGGCACGGCCGGCTGGCTGACCGGCCTGGCGTTCGCGTTCGCGAGCTGGGCGGTGCTCTCCCGGGCCCTGCACCGCTCCCGGCTGCCGGTGTTCGGCCCGGCCAACCGGGTCACCCTCGGCCGGGCCACCCTGGTCGGCGCGGTCACCGCACTGGTCGCCGACTCCTTCCGCGACGCGCCGCCCGTCTCCCTCCTCGTCGGCCTCACCGCCGTGGCCCTGGTCCTGGACGGGGTGGACGGCAAGGTCGCCCGCCGCACCGGCACGAGCACACCGCTGGGCGCCCGTTTCGACATGGAGGTCGACGCGTTCCTCATCCTGGTGCTCAGCGTGTACGTCGCGATGGACCTGGGCCCGTGGGTGCTGCTGATCGGAGCCATGCGGTACGTGTTCGTGGCGGCGGCCCGGGTGTGCCCGTGGCTGACCGCCCCGCTGCCGCCGAGCACGGCCCGCAAGACGGTGGCCGCGCTGCAGGGTGTCCTGCTGCTCCTGGCGGGAGCTGATCTCCTGCCGCGCGCGGCGAACGCAGGGGTCGTGGCGATGGCTCTCGGCCTGCTGGTGTGGTCGTTCGGAAGGGACGTGCGGTGGCTGTGGCGCCGCTCGCGGGTTCCGGCGACGCCCGCCACGGCGGTGCGGGAACTCCTCGCCCGCTGAGTCCGCGCGGCTCTTCGCGCGCCGTACCGGCGGGCCCGCCTAGGCCGCCGCGCCGACCGGTCCCGAGGAACGCGCCGAGATCAGCCCGCCGATCAGGACGGTGCGGCGACGGGTGAAGAGACGGGGCAACGAGACCATGACGGCGTTCAGCCGACCCGACTGCACGCTCGGCCGCCGTCCCCGGTCCAGGGCGCGCATCGCGGTCGCGACCACCTGCTCGGGGGTCTGGTAGCTGCCCTGGTAGGCACCGCCCTCCAGACCGTCGAAGAACTCGGTGCGGGTGAGTCCGGGGGCGAGCGAGAGAACCCGCAGTCCGGTGCCGCGGGACTCGTACCACAGGGCCTCGGTGAAGCTGAGCACGAAGGCCTTGCAGGCGGCGTAGACCGCCATCCCGGGGCTGGGCGCGTAGGCCGCCGCGCTCGCGACGTTGACGAGGACGCCCCGGCCGGAGTCGCGGAGCGGCTCGATGAACGCCCGGGTGAGGTCGACGAGGTTGGCCACGTCCACGTTGATCTCGTCGGTGAGACGGTCGGGGTCCTCGCGGTGGAAGGCGCCGTTGGTGCCGAACCCGGCGTTGTTGACCAGGCCGTCGACGCGGATGCCCCGCCCGGCCAGGTCGGCGGCCAGCCGGTGCCCCGCCCCCGGCTCGCTCAGGTCGAGCGGCACCGCCGTGGCCCGTACGCCGTGTCGTGCCCGCAGTTCGGAGGCGAGGTCCGTCAGGCGGTCGAGCCGTCGTGCGACGAGGACGACGTCGGAGCCGCGGCGGGCGAGTTCGCGGGCGAACGCGGCGCCGATGCCGGAGCTGGCACCGGTGACGACCGTGGTCTGACCGGAGAAGTCGATTGCTCTCATGCCCTGCACTGTAGGCAGTATCTTGCACTCAGTGCAAGTGGTGCATTCGATGCATCTACTGCTCGCGATGCAGGACAATGCGCCAGGTGAACCCATACGCGCACCGTGCACAGCTATAGGCTGAGTGCATGGCCGACACCCCCACGCTTCGAGAGCGCGCGCGCCGCGCCGCGCGCGCGGAGATCACCGCCACCGCCATGCAGCTCTTCGCGGAGAACGGCTTCGAGGCGACGACCATCGACCAGATCACCAGTGCCGTGGGCATCTCGCGCCGCTCCTTCTTCCACTACTTCGGCAGCAAGGAGGACCTCGTCCTCGGCGACACCGAGGCGCTGGGCGAGTCGGTACGGGCCGCGCTGGAGGCCCGCCCGGACGACGAGTCGGCCTGGACGGCCGTCCGGGCGGCCTTCCTGACCATCCGTCCGGCGGACAAGACCCCGGAGGAGCAGCTCACCCTCGCCCGCATCCACCACGAGTCGCCGTCCGTGCGCGCCCGGCACCTGGAGAAGCACCTGCGCTGGCAGGAGCTGCTCGCCCCGGACGTACAGCGCCGCCTGGGTCTGCCCCCGACGACGACCCCGGACCCCCGGGCGCTGGCCTTCGTCGCCGCGGCCCTGGCCTGCTTCGACGCGGCCGTCGACGCCTGGTACCGCTCCGGCGGCGCCGAGGACCCCGAGCGCGTCTTCGACGAGGCGGTGGAGACGTTGCGCCGCTAGGTCCCGTCCGGCGCGTCCCCGGACGGGGACGGAGACGGGGACGCGGTTGAGGCCGGGGTGGTGGCCCGGGAGGTTCGGTGCGGCCGCCCGGGCAGCGTCCCCACCGCAATGAGCGGTACGGCGGCCAGCACCAGCCACGGCACCGCGACCGGCAGCCCCGTGTCCAGCAGCAGGCCGGTCGCCGAGCTGCCGGCCAGCACGACGATCCCGGAGACCGAGGACAGCGCCCCGGTGTACAGCCCGAGCCGCCCGTCCTCGGCGAGGTCCGGCACCCAGGCGCGGGCGACGGGCGCGACGAGCATCTGCCCGAGGGTGAGCAGGACGACGAACCCGGCGGCGGGCACCAGCCCACCCGTCCCCGTCCACCCCGCGGGCCGCGCAAGACCGACCACGGCGAACCCGACGGCGATGAGCACCAGGCCCGCCACCATCGACCGGCGCGGCGCCAGCCGCTCCCCCGCCCACCGGGTCACCGGCAACTGCGCGGTCACCACCAGCAGCGACGACAGGGCGAACAGCCAGGCCAGCGGCGCCTGTGAACCGGCGGCCCGCTCCACCTCGGCGGGCAGGGCGAGGTAGAGCTGGTTGTAGGCGAGGAGGTAGGCACCGTAGGCGCAGCACAGGGCGAGGAAGCGCCGGTTGCGCAGTACCAGCCGGGCCCCGCCCTTCATCCGGACCTGGGGCCGGCCCGGGATGCGCTGCGGCAGCAGCCACGCGTGCCCGCCGAGGACCAGCACGAAGACCCCGGCCCCGGCGAGGCAGGCCGTACGGAAGTCGACGGCGAGCAGCAGCGCCCCCAGCAGCGGCCCGACGAAGGCACCGGCCTGCCCGGCGACGGTGAAGAGCGCGAGCACCCGCGTCCGGTCCCCGCCCCCTGCTTCCTCCCACACGACGGCCTGCCGGGCGACCTCCGACTCGACGGCCGGCGAGAAGAGCGCGGCGGCGAACCCGATCAGCAGTACGGCACCGACCACGGCCCAGGTCCGCTCGGCGAACCCGAGCCAGGCGAACCCGGCGATCCGCAGCACGCACCCGGCGAGCACGACGGGCCGGATGCCGTACCGGTCGGCGAGCGCCCCGCCGACCACGAACAGCCCCTGCTGGCTGAAGGTCCGCAGCCCGAGCACGAACCCGACCAGCCACCCTGCCATGCCGACGGACTGCCCCAGGTGCTCGGAGAGGAAGGGCAGCACGGCGAAGAAGCCGACGTTGAAGGCGAGTTGGGTGAGGACGAGCAGCCTGAGCAAGGGGGAGAGCCCGGTGGGCGGGACGGCACGACGGCCGAGCCCCCGCCCGGACCGCCCCTTGGAGGCGGAGTCGGAGGCGGAGTTCGAGTCGGGGGCGGGGGCGGGGGCGGAGGCGGAGTTCGAGGCTGAGTCGGATGCGGAGTACGAGGCGGGGGCGGGGGCGGAGGCGGAGTCCGAGGCTGAGTCGGTGGTCATGTCAGCGGACTCCGGCCGGTTCCTGCTCCGTCCCGGCGACGGACCGCCGCTCGGGCCCGGCCGCCGCCTCGGTCGTGCCGGGGGACGGTTTCGCGGGCCGTCGGCGCAGTCCGCCCGCCGCGCTGACGGCCAGCGCGCCGAGCAGGGCGAGTACGGCGGCGGGGGCGAGGACGGCCCAGGGGGCGCGCTCGGCGTAGGGCTGGTTCTCGGCGAGGAGCAGGCCCCACTCGGGGGACGGCGGCTGGGCGCCAAGGCCGAGGAAGCCGAGCGAGGCGAGCGCGAGGGCGACACCGGGCAGCCGCAGCAGGGCGTGCCGCAGGACCGGCGGAACCACGGCGGGCAACAGCTCGTACCGCAGCAGATGGACCCGCCCGGCGCCCAGCCCCTTGGTGGCGGTGATGTGCAGCGTGGCGCGCTCCTGCCGCAGCAGGGAGGAGGTGTGCGCGGCGAGCGGCGCCCAGGCTACGGCGCCCACGGCGAGCGCGGGGGTGGCCGCACCGCTCCCGGCGACGGCGGTGACGAGCAGCGCGACGAGCACCGGCGGCACGGCGTTGACCGTGTCGACGAGCGGAGCGGAGATCCGCGGCACGAGCCCGAGCAGTACGCCCGCCAGCAGGGCGGCGGCGCTGATGGCGGCGGCGAGGAGCAGCGTGTCCAGGGCCCCGTGGCCGACGCGGGCGAGCAGGTCGCGTCCGAGGGCGTCGGTGCCGAAGGGGTGGTCGAGGGAGGGCGCCCGCAGCCGCTGCCCGGTGTCGAGGGCGAGCGGATCACGGGCCAGCCCGAGCCCGACCACGGCGAGCAGGACGAGGCCGTAGAGCAGCGGCAGCAGGCCCCCGGCGGGCGGGGCGGGCCGGTGCAGCGAGGACAGGGCGCCGTCGCGCAGCGCGGGCCCGGTGAGCAGCCGGGCGGCGACGCGCGTGGCGCCGGTGGCGAGGGCGGCGAGCAGGACGAGGGCGAGGGTCCCGGCCTGGAGGACGGGCAGGTCCTGCGCGAGGGCGGCCTGAAGGGTGGTGCGGCCAAGCCCCGGGATGTCGAAGACCTGCTCGACGGCGACGGCCCCGCCCGTCAGCCCGACGACGAACAGCCCGAGGTTGGGCAGCAGCGCGGGCACGCACCGCCGCAGGGCCTGGCGGGCGATGGACCGCCCGGTCAGCCCACGGGCCGCGGCGGCCAGCGCCCACGGCTCACCGAAGGCGCCGGGCAGCAGATCGTCGAGCAGCCGCCCCAGCACGGCGCCCGCGGGCAGCCCGAGGGCGAGCGCGGGCAGCACGGTCCACTGCGGCCCGTACCACCCGAGCGCGGGCAGCCACCCCAGTTGCACCCCGACGACGGTGGCGAGTACGGAGGCGACGAGGAACTCGGGCAGCGAGGCGAGGACGGCGGACGCGCTCCCGCCGCCGCGCCGCCCGCCGAGCCGCCGCCGGGCCCCCAGCCGCAGGGTCCGTGCGCAGATCAGCCCGGCGGTGAGAACGGCGACGAGCAGCGCGACCGCCATGAGCAGCAGCGAGGCACCGAGCGCTCGGAGCACGTCGGGCAGTACGTCACCGCCGGAGATCCACGACTGCCCGGCGTCCCCGCGCACCAGCCCGCCCAGCCAGCCGGTGAGGACGTGCAGGGGTCCGCCGTCGATGCCGAGCTGCCGCCGGATGTCGGCGAGCACCTCCGGCGTGGGCTCCCGCTCCGCGGACCGCGCCTTGAGGACGGTGTACGCGGGGTCGGTGCTGGTGAGCCAGGGCAGCAGCCCGACCCCGCACACCAGCCCGACCGCGAGGAATGTCCGCCACCCGGCGCCGGCCACCCGCTGCCACACGGTTCAGCGCCGGGTGCCGGTGCCGACGAGGGTGCGCTCGTACGGGTCGAGGATCACACCCTGCACGGAGTCGGCGACGCCGGTGATGATGCGCTGGTGCACGAGCGGCACGACGGCGTCGCTGCCGAGGATGCGGGCCTCGGCGGCCATGGCCGCGTCCTGCCGCTTCGCGGTGTCGGCGATCTTCTCGGCGTCGGCGACGGCACGGTCGACGTCCTTGTCGCAGAGCTGGGCGATGTTGAAGCCGCCGCCGCAGGTGTAGTCGCTGGCGAGGACGGCGACGGGGTCACCGGTGTCGAGGAGGGTGTTGCGGGCGAGCACGAAGGCGTCGAACTTCCCGTCGAGGGCGTCGCCTTCGAGCCGCGAGTACTCCCGCACGGTGAGCTTGACGGTGAACCCGGCCTTCTCCAGCTGCTGCTTGACCACCTGGGCGACCTCGGGCAGCTCGGGCCGGTTGTCGTAGGTGGCGAGGTGGACGGTGGCACCGCCGGCCTTCTTGGCCGCCGCCCGCCCGACGGGCGCGGTCCGCTTCCCTTCCGCCCAGGTGACGGCGGGACCGTAAACGCCGGCGGCCGGGTCGGCGTACCCCTCGTACACGTCCTCGGCGAAGACCGAGGTGTCGAGCGCGCCCCGAGCGGCGGCGCGCAGGCCGGCGTCCTCGAAGGTCCCGGACGAGGCGTTGAGCAGCAGGCTGGTGGTCCGGGTGGTGGCGGTGTCGCGCCGGGTCTTCTTGTCCAGGGAGGCCGCCTGGGCGACGGGCACGGCCTCGGCGATGTCGAGTTCGCCGGTCCGCAGGGCGTTGGCGCGTGCGGTGCCGTCGGCGATGAAGCGGGCGTCGATGCCGGATGCCTGGGCGCGGCCGCCCCAGTAGTCGTCGAACCGGTCGAGGGAGGCGGAGGTGGCGCCGTTGACCTCGGTCAGCTCGAAGGGCCCGGTGGCGTGACCGACGGGGTCGACACGACTGCCCTTCCCGTAGGCACCCTTGGACAGGATCGCGAGACTGGGGCTGGAGAGCCGCAACGGCAGCACGGGGTCGGGTTCGGCGGTGGTGATCCGGACCACGCGGTCACCGCTCGCCTCGGCGCGGAGGTCGACACCGGCGAGGGCGGCGGGCGCGGGCTCGGCGTCGGTGGCGTGCGCGAGGGACTCGGCCACGGCGGCGGGGGTCACTTCGCCCCCGTCCTGGAAGGTGGCGTCGCGGAGGCTGAACTCCCAGGTCTTGTCCCCGTCCCGCCGCCAGGATTCGGCGAGCGCGGGCGCCGCGGACCCGTTGGCGTCCAGCGAGGTGAGTCCCTCGGTCACGCCGAGACGGCTGAGCAGCGTGGCGTCGGCGCCGTACGGGGACAACTTCTCGGCGGGCGGGAAGGCGAGGGCGACACGGAGACGGGCCCCGTCGCCGTCACCGTCCTTGCCGCCGGATCCGGAGTCGTCGCCGCCTCCGGATGCGAAGCAGCCGGCCATCAGCGGGACGAGCAGGAAGGGGGCGAGCAGCCGGGGGTGGCGGTGGAAGCGCATGGTCCTCGGATCGATCAGGTTCGGGACGGACACGTGGAGTTCGCGGGCAGGCGTGTGGCGGGCGGGCGCGCGGCAGCGCACGGGGAGCCTACATGGAAACGATTTTCACGCCTACCGGGCCCCTGGCCGTCCCGCCAGGGGCACATCGAAGTGCACGATGCCCTGCCCGCCCCCGGCGTCCTCCCGCTCGTCGTGCACCACCTTGGCCAACGACCGCCAGAAGGGCTCCGCCCCGGTGACGGCTGGGTCGGTGTGCAGATAGACCGCTCGATACCCCCCGTCGGCAGCGGCGAACGCCAGCAACTCGTCGACAAGCCGACGCGCGAGCCCCCGCCGCCGATGCTCGGGCCGCACGTAAACCCGCCGCAACTGCGCGGTCACCCCGGAGGGATACCGCTCGGTGACGTGCACGGGGTTCGGGGGGTGCGCGGGCCCTCGGGAGTCCAGGGCCCCGGTACCGACGACCTCACCGTCGCCGTCGACGGCAACGATCAGGGTGTGCCGGGCGGGGGTCAGATAGGCCCCGGCCAGGTCGATGACATCGGCATGCCAGCGCGGAACGTACCCGGTCCCGAAGTCGCGGTAGACGGTGTCGAGCATGACGGCTCGGGCGGCGTCGAGGTCGGCGGGGGTTGCCGGACGGATGGTGTAGTCGGTGGTGCGCACTTGCACATGGTACGCATTAGCGGAATCCCGCCTGATCAGCACCCTCGTCAGTGCGCCACTTCGGCACGCATGAGGTGCTCGTTGACGCCGTCGACGAACGCGTACAAGGTGCCTTCGGTAACGATGCTTTCGCCTTGTCCCTGACGCCACGGGTCCACACCGATGACCGTGACAAGCGCGTTGCCGAGTCCGACGACCACCCACCAGTCGCGTGCGCCCACCCGCACACGCCACGTGGACGCGACCCACTTCCCAGTGTCGGTCCGTACTTCGGCGGAGACCAGGTTCCACCTCGCCGGGTCGAAGTGCGTCAGCTCGTCGACGGGTGCGCCCCGCTGCCGGAGACGCTCTGAGACATGCCTGCCGTGCGCCTTCAGATCCACTGGCTCGCGCAGGATGTGGCGGACACGGGTGAACAGAGAATCCGGTCCCGACGCGCTGTGGAAACGGGCGGTCTCGAATCGTGGTGACACGATGAACTCCTGTATCGGATGTGGAGGGGAGGGCTAAATCGCCCGCTTCGAGCGGACGGGCGCGGTCAGCGGTGGCGCCAAAGCTGGTAGAGTCGAAAGACCTCCATCTGCCAGTCCATCTCGAGGGACTCGTCAGGTACGCGATCCCGGCCATGGCTGTAGCGGAGATGCCGGTAGAGACCGTGCGGCGACAGGTCCGCTCCGGCCACCAACGCGGCGAGTAGCGGTTCGTCCGCCTGTGTCTGCTGGTCGACCATCACTAGAAGCTCACCCTGATCGTCTGGGTGAAGGTAGGGCAATGCCCCGCCCAGCCGTCGGCGCAGATCTCCCCAAGTGAGCGTTGTGCCGGCGCGCGCCGCGTCCTGAAGGAGGGTGCGCACCTGAGCGGCGAGAGGTTCGAGAGCGTCCTGCTCCAGCCGGGAACCCGTACGCCGTCCTTCGGATGAGGCTGCTGCCGTCCTGTCGGTGGGGAAGCCGACGCCAAGGCTCGAATCCGCCTCCGACCGTGCAAGGGGCCGCCCGGAGGCGTCGCCGCGCCGGGCCCGTTCCGTGCGGTCTGTGAGATGGGCGCGGTGGAGGCGCTGCCTGTGGTCTCTCCAGACGTCGGACGCACCTGCCGCATCGGTCCAGTGAGGCCATCCCAGGGCCACGAGCACTTGGCGGAAGAAGGGAGGTGGGGTGTCGTTCGGTTGTGCCTGCTTGGAGAAGGTGATGAGGCTGGACAGCAGCGGTCGACGCGCTTTGGCTTGTGGTGCGTCGAGGGCCGTGAGCAGCCGTAGTTGGCGCGTCTCGCTGACTTCCCACGGGAGGGTCCCGGTCTGCTTGAGCAGCTCGTACCAGGTGATGGTGGTGCGCGCGCGGGCGGTCCTGACCAGGACGCGGCCCAGTTCGGCAATGAGCCGGTCGTCCGAAGCGGGAGCGTCGTCCGTCGGCCCGGAGGTGCGCGCAGCCCGTGGTTCCTTCGGTTCCGCCGCGGCGGCCCGCTGCGTGAGTACGGGCTTCTGCTCCGGAGCTGATGCCGTCGTGGTCACGGGGACCTCCCGTACGGGCACGGGTGGCTTGAGCAGCTCCCATTCCGCTGCCTTCGTGACCGGGAGGCGAACGAACCCCTCGGCCCGCAGGCTCCAGCGGGAGACGTGACCGGTGCCTGGAGGACCCTCGAGCACCACCGCTCGCTCCGTCAGTACGTACACGTGGTGGGACGCCGGGGCCACAGTCGATGCCGGCAGGGACAACCAGGCGCGGAACAATGCCGATCCGAGCGGCTGGGCGTGCACGTCGTAGACACGGCGACCGTTGTCCTCCGACAGCAGCGTGGCACCCATGAAGGCGACACACCCCGGCATGAGCGGGAGGACGGGACCGGTGAGGGGACTGGTCTGCGGCTCCGGTGCGTCGTCCGTTGCGGGTTCCGGCTCTGCGACGACGGTCGGCCGGCCGGCCGGGCTCCGCGGAGGCTCGGTCCCTTTCGGCTGCAGCCCGTACGGAGTCTCCGTCAGCCAGGGAGTCACGATCCCTGCGGGGGCCAGGCGGCACTTGTCGAGAGTTGTCCACGTGACCTGGTGGCCAGGAGGATGCGTTCCGACGTGGACGACGCGCGTGCCGTTCTCGGTCAGGCACCGGAAGCGCAGGGCGTACCCCGTGGCCTCAAGTTCGAACGGGGCGAGCTGACTCTCCGGCCCGTACAGGCGAATGGTGGATGGTTTCCCGGCCGGCGCGGCAAGCCGCTCCCCATCGGACTGCCACTCCGTGAACGACCGCCGGGCCATCTGCACGTGGATGAGGCGGCGCTTCTTCTTGGACCCGAAACGGACCTCGATCGCGTCGCTGCGAGCACCCTTCTGCTTGGCGTACTGAACGCTGACGTTCGGCTGACCCTGCGTGCGGAGCCACTTGTCGATGGCTTCGCCGATGTACAGGTGGTCGGCGCTGCTCTCACCGAGTGCGGTGCGGCTGCACCGGACAGGCGGGCGGTGGGCGAAGTGCGACTTCTTGTCGTCGCAGGCTCGCAACGTGAGGAGCTTGCCGCACCCCCCGAGGAGGGTGCCGCAGGTGAAGGCGTTGGAGCCATGCTCCTGTCGTAGCCGAGCGGCGGCCTGTTTCTCGTACGGGAGGAAGAGGGGGCGATGGCCGTCGGGACCGCCCAGCACGGCCGTCTGGACCTTGCGAGTGTCTTCTTCACGTCCGACTGAGACCATCGGGGGCCGTCTCCTTGCTGTATGTGCAGAGTGCTCGTCCCCCATGAAGTCGGGCGGCACGTCATCTTCGACCTCGCAGGGTCGGTCCTGGTTGTGCACGAGTTCGTCACATCCCGATACAAGACCCACTTCTGCTTTCCATATCTCCCCCATACAATTTCGTCCGTCCGTGGGGGCGAGTGCGACAAAACGAACATGCTGCACGCAGGGGGATCAGTCGGAGACGCCGGGCCTGCCCGCCGCCCGAGCAGCGCAGAATGAGAGCAGGTAACGGGTGACGACCAATCCGGATGCATTCGGGGGCGGCAGCGATCTGGAACGTCTCAGGACGATTCTGGCGGGTTGGCGCACGTCGCTTGTGGACCTCAGCGGTCGCAACCGACTGCTGAACTTCAAGCACCCCCGTGCCTCGACGCTCGAGTTGTCGGCACCCTCGCCCTCTGTCCTGGTGCAGAGGACGAGGAACCGATGTGGCCGCCTTCCGGTGAGAAGGACGTCGTGACGCAGAAGACCACGGCACCGGCCCTCCAGAGCGCGCCGCGTTTCCTCCGCGCCAAAGCCACTCAGGTGTTCAACGACTACGGCACAGAATTCGGCAGGTGAGGGAGAACTCATGGGTGCGGCATTGTTGGCGCTTGCTGCCGCGGTGATCGGGGGCGGGGTCTCCCTGGTGTCGGTACTCCTTACGCAGCGTGGCGCAGAACGTGGTTGGTCCCGTGAACACGAGCGGATCGAGCGGCACCGCCAGGAGGATCGGATCCGCGAGTGGGACAGCCGACTGCTCGAGGAACGGCGTGCCGCATACACACGGTTGCATGCGGCGGCACGAGCGGTCCGGGACGCCCTCGCAGGCTGCATGCACGACCTGCGGCGGGACGGCGCTCTCAAGGAAGCACGGAGAACCGAACTCGAGGATCGCTGGAGCGCGTACGTTGTCCAGCACGCGGAGTCCCACATGATCGTGTCCGATGAAGTACTGCCCGTCCTGGGAGCCGCCAACGGTCCGCTGCGCAAAATCTACGGACTGGTCAAGCGCTTGGACTCGGGTCTTCCTCGGCGGGAAGAGAGCGTCGACGAACTGAGTCGGCGGATGGACAGCCTTTGGGAAAAGCTGTCCGACCTGCGCGATGAGATGCGTCGCGATCTCGGCGTCACCGAACGTGTGGAGTGTCCAAGCAGGTAGGCAGGCAGGCAGGTCGAAGCTGCCGAAGACTGAAGCGGGGAGCCTGCCCGGGTAAGAGCATCGCCTGCCTCAGGCGCCATCGCTGGAAACGACGAAACGCACGGCCTCCGACAGTACGGACCGCGCGCTGTCGAAGTCGGCCAGTCGGGCCGCCACCGTCGCGACCGCCAGGCGTTCGGGGAGTGCGACGGAGAACTTGAGACCGCGTACGGCGCGTGGGTCGACGTCGGGGAGGACGAGAGTCTCACCGACGCCCTTTCGGGCTGCGTGCCAGTCGGCCGAGTCGAGGTCCTCGCGCAGGCGCAGCCAGCAGTCGGTGGGGCGCTGCAGCGGGTCGGTGACCGACTGCAGGGTGGCCGCGAGGGTGGCGTTGGCGCGGTATCCGGCCCAGGTCCACCAGCGGACGTCTTTGCCTACACGGGTGACCAGCGTGCCGCCCGGGTGCACGGTGTCGGGTGCGTCGCTCTCGCGTTGCTCGGCCAGCTGCGCCTGGGCCCGCCGGGTGAGCACCACGGGAGGGTCCTCGCCGAGCAGGACCTCGCGCATGGCGCGCGTCAGGGCGTACGTGAGTCCGGCGATTCCGCCGTTCATCCACTTGGCGACTCCCCCGCTGTCGGCAGGTTCGACGAAGACGCGTTTGCGCAGCCAGTCGATGTACGTGACCTGCCAACTGCGTCCGCCGAGCAGCAATCGTCGCGGGCCGGGCCGTTCCTCGGTGAGCACGCTCGGGTCGGTCCGTCCGATCTCGGTGCGGCCGGACAGGACGGTGAACTGCGGCGGCGCGGTGAAGGAAGCGGTGAGCTCGATGAAATGTCGCTTTCCGAAGCGCCGTTCAGCCTCGGGGCCGACGAACAGCAGGCCGCCGTCGCTGTCCAGGAAGCCCTCTTCGGTCAGGTGTCGCAGGATGGGAGCAGCGGACTGGTCGAACGGCGCGAGACCGTTCCACTGCCGGTCCCACAGCTGGTCGCCCAGCTTGTGCTGCTGGAGGGTGACGGCGAGGAGCTGCTGTGCCACGAGATGACGTGGTTCTGGAGGTGGATGAACCGGTTCGACCCAGCCGCGCGACCAGAGCAGCAACAGGCCGGCGGCCTGCAACAGCGTGTCCTTGCGTGTGGTGAGGAACAGGCAGTTGCGCACCGTGCCCGCGCGTCGGCCGGTGCGTCCGATGCGCTGCAGGAACGAGGCGACGGTGGCCGGTGAGTCGATCTGGATGACTCGGTCCAGGTCACCGACGTCGATGCCGAGTTCCAGAGTGGACGTGGAGACGATGACGCAGTCGCGTGCTTCGGCGAAGGCCTGCTCGGAGCGGGTACGTTCGTCGACGGAGAGGGAGGCGTGGGACAGGAAGACCGTCACCTCGCGGGTCCGCAGTGCGGCACCCAGTTGCTCCACCTGGGCCCGGGAGTCGCAGAAGACGAGGCGCTTTTCACCCCGATGCAGAGCCGCGATGAGTTTCGCCGCGTTGTCGAGGGAGCCCACGTAGTCCAGTTCGACTGCGCCCGCCGGCCGGGGAAGCTGTTCGGCGGTGTCCTTCCGGTCGCCGCCCACCGCGTCGGACGCGGACAGTGTCACCCCTGGAGCGACGACGCGCCCCACACGGCTCTTCCCACCCGCGCCTTGCAGCCAGCCCAGCAACTGATCCGGATTTCCGACCGTCGCGGACAGGCCGATGCGCTGGATGGGTCGCCCGGTGACACGTTCCAGTCGTTCCAGTACGGCCAACAGGTGCCAGCCCCGGTCGTCACCGGCGAAGGCATGTACTTCGTCGACGACGACAGCCCGTACGTTCCCCAGCAAGCGCGCGTGTTCGGTCTTGACGCCGATCAGCATCGCCTCGAGAGACTCGGGAGTGGTCAGCAGGACGTCGGGTGCCTCGGTCCGGATGCGCTGCCGCTGCGACTCCTTGGTGTCGCCGTGCCAGAGGGCGGCACGTCGTCCCAGCCACTGGGCGTAGGTGTCGACGCGGCTGACGAGGTTGTTGAGAAGTGCTTTGAGCGGGCAGAGGTAGAGCACGGAGGTTCCGGTCCATGTCTGTTCCGCCATGGCCGACAGCAGGGGGAAGCAGGCCGCCTCGGTCTTGCCACCCGCCGTCGGGGCCAGCAGAACGGCGTCGTCGCCGTCCATGAGCGGGGTGATCGCCGCTCGTTGGAGGGGACGCAGATCGGGCCAGCCGAGAGTGTTGACGATGTGGTGCAGGACGACGGGGTCGAGCCGGTCGAGTACATCGCCCCTTTCTGCCTCGGGCGGGCTGCCGGCATCCGCCATCACAGCTCCAGTTCGATGTCGTCGGCGGATGCGGAACCGCCGGTGACCGTGGCGGCCAGGTTCCGTTCGACATCGGTGAGTTCGCTGCTCGCGACGGTCAGGCGATAGTGCTGTCGGGGGTCGAAGTCGTCGAACTGGTCCACCCGGTCGAGAACGTCACCAACGAGTTTCTTCAGAAACAGTCTGGGTGCCACACCGACCTTGCCGCCCAGAGCGCCGCCTACGGCCTGGGCGAGGTCGGCGACATAGGCGTCATCGACGACAGCCCGCACGCGCTCGGGAGCCTGGGCGGCGTCCGCGTACAGCTCACGGATGGTGACTCCGAGACCGACCAGTGACTCCTGGCTGAAACCTGGCAGCCGGATCTGCACGGCACGGGGGTTGTCGAAGCGCGGGTCGGTGGTGAAGTCGGTGGCGAGCCGTTGAGCGAGCGGCGCGAGTCGCTGGACGCCCTGCTGGCCGTCGTAGAAGGCGGGCGTACCGGTGATCACCAGGTACAGGCCCGGGAAGCGGCCGGAGTGCACCTCGTCGATGAGCTGTCGCAGGGCGTTCAACGCCTTGTCACGGGCGTCAGACCGGACTCTCTGCAGCGTCTCCACCTCGTCGAGGACGACGAAGAGCCCGGTGTGTCCGGAGTCGCGCAACACGGTGAGCAGGCCCTGCAGGAAGCCCAGGGCACCGAAGTGGTCGAGGTCGCCGCGCACTCCGGCGGACCGGCGGGCGGCGGCGGCGACGTGTGGCTGGCCACCGAGCCATGCCAGCACGGCCGCGGCGGTCGCTTCGTCGCCCTCCGCGAGCGCCGCTCGGTACCCGCGCAGTGCGGTGGCGAAGGACGGCGCGTGCCGGGACACCTCGGCGAGCCGTGCGACGAGGAGTTTCTCGACCTCTCCCGGCAGCTCCTCCTCGGTGGCGCCGGCGGCGAGCGCGTCCTCCTCCAGGGCGTAGAACCAGGCGTCCACGACGGGCCGCAGCGCGCTAGGCGGGAAACTGGACGTGGCGAGCCGTTCGGTGAGGCGGCGGTAGACGGTCTCCAGCTTGTGCAGCGGTGTCTCGTTCTCGGAGATCTGGATCTCGGCGACGGCGAAGTTCCGCCGCTTGGCCCGCTCCCCCAGCCACCGCGTGAAGAACGTCTTGCCGGATCCGTACTCACCGCGCACTGCCTTGAACACGGACCCGCCGGATGTGACGGCGTCCAGTTCCGCGTCAAGGGCCGCCTCGAACCGTTCGAGTCCGGTGGCGAGCAGATCGAGCCCGCTCTCGGGCACCGCCCCGCGGCGCAGAGCGTCGACAACGGTGCGGCGGCGGGCGGCGCTCACCTGGGCGGGGCGCTGAGATCCGGTGGTGCTCACGCCTGCCAGTCTTTCACCTTCCAGTCCGCGCTCGTACAAGACGGCCTCCGGTCGCCTCCTCAAGGTCGGCAACCGACTGGTTACCGACCGACGCGAGTGATCCGGTTGACGGTTACCCGTGAGCACTGCTGGAATCACTCTCTGTACATTTCTCAGGGCGGGGAGTGGAGTCACATGGCGGCCCTCGACAACGTGAAGCTCAAGGACGTTCTGGCGGATGTCGCCTCGGGCTCCTTACAACTGCCCGACTTCCAGCGGAACTGGAAGTGGGACGACGACCGGATCCGAGCCATCATCGCGACGGTCACCCTGGACTACCCGCTCGGCGTAGTGATGACGCTGCAGACCGGCGGAGCCACCCGATTTCGCTCACGCACTCTCACCGGTGCCCAACCGGACGCAGACCCGGCGGCCGACCTGCTGCTGCTGGACGGGCAGCAGCGGCTCACTTCGCTCTTCCAGTCCCTGTGGCTCGATGCCCCGGTGGAGACGGCGGACGCCCGGGGCAAGGCCATCCAGCGCTGGTACTACGTCGACATCGCGAAGGCCGTGGGACCGTCCGCGGACCGCGACGAGGCCATCGTGTCCGTCCCCGCCGACAAGGTGCTGCGGACGGACTTCAACCGCACGGTGGTACTGGATCTGACCACCACCGAGGCCGAGTGTGCGGCCGGCCTCTTCCCTCTCCACTTCATCTTCGACGCCCAGCGCGTCAACGAGTGGAAGAAGGCGTACATCAAGGCGGACGAGGACCGGAACTGGGACCTGTGGGGTCAGTTCGACGAGGCCGTCCTCCAGCAGGTCCGCGCCTTCCAGGTGCCGATGATCCGGCTGGCCGCCTCCACCTCCATGGACGCGGTCTGCGCGGTATTCGAGCGGGTCAACACGGGCGGCGTTCCGCTCAACGTCTTCGAACTGCTCACCGCCACCTACGCCGGGGACGGCGACTACGTGGAGCGGACCGGAGACTACTACCAGCTTCCCGAGGTGTGGCGGGAGATCAAGCAGGCACTGGCGAGCAAGTACCCGGTCTTCGGCCGACTGGACAGCGGCCTGGAGAACGGGCTGAGCAGCATCGACTTTCTGCAGGCCATCGCGCTGGTACGCACCTGGGAACGGAAGCAGAACGGCATCGGGACCACGGTGTCGTGCAAGCGCCGCGACCTCCTGGACCTCCCCCTCGCCGACTTCGTCCGCCTGGCCCCCAAGCTCGCCGACGCCTTCGCCTGGGTGGGCGACTTCCTGGAGCGACAGAGCATCGTCCGCCCGGCCGACCTGCCGTACAAGACGCAGCTCGTGCCGCTCGCGGCCGTCCGCGCCATCCTCGACACAGGGGCGGACGGGCTGGGGGCGGAGGAGAAGACCGAGCAGTGGTACTGGTGCGGGGTGCTCGGGGAGATGTACGGCGGCTCCACGGAGACGCGCTTCACCAAGGACGTCGAGCAGCTCGTCCCCTGGATCACCCAGGGCGAGAGGGCGCCGGAGACGGTCACGGAGGCGTTCTTCTTCGCCGAGCGCCTCGACACCCTCACCACCCGCAACAGCGCCGCCTACAAAGGGATCTACGCCCTGCTGATCAAGCAGGGGGCGGTGGACTGGCACCACACGGACGCCCCGCTCAGTCCGGGCAGGCTGGACGAGTACGGCGTGGACGTGCGGCAGATCTTCCCCAAGACGTGGTTCCGGCGGGGCAACAGCGAGGGTCTGCCCACGAGTTCCATCGTGAACAAGACACCCTTGTCCTATCGTGCGGCGATGGACATGACGGGGGCGCCGTCGTCGTACCTGTCCACGATGGTCGCCGCGTCCGACATGCGGCCCGAGTGGTTCGACGACGTCCTGTCGACCCATCTGATCGATCCGGACGCGTTGCGCGAGAACGACTACGAGCGCTTCTACCGTGACCGCTCCAAGCAGTTGCAGGAGCTCGTGCACTCGGCCATGGGCAAGAGGACGATGCTCCGCGACCTGCCGGAGGGCGACCTCCGATGACGACGAGGCCGCACGAGCGGGACGTCTCCTCGCTCAAGGGCAGGACCGTGTCCGTGCAGGAGATCCTCGACCTGTTCGAGGTCAGGGTCCGCGACCACCGGACGGTGCACCGCATCTCGCATGCCCTGACCGACGCCGGACTGACCACGCTGCCGGACTTCGCCGTCTGCGGTCTGCGCAGCACCGTCGACGTCGTGCCGCTGGCAGCCGTTCCCGCGCAGCGCACGCCGGCCGACACGGACGACGAGAGCGATGCCACGGACGAGGCCCTGCCCTCGCACGCCCTGCCGCAGCGACTGCTGCTCGGCGACATCCCCTCGGCACGGCGCGGTGTGGTGTCCGTGGGCCCGGGCACTCCGCTGTCCCAGACGACCTTCCTCATGCGCACGAAGGGCCTCGCCCAAGTGCCGGTTACCACCGGCATGGCGCAGGTCCACGGGGTCGTCACCTGGGGGTCCGTGGCCAAGATGTACGAGGCGGGGAAGCCGGCCACCCTCGACAACGCCATGGAGAAGGACTCCCTGCCCGTCGCCGACGCTCGGCAGGAGTTCTTCGCCGCACTCCCGGTCATCCGCGAGCACGGCTATCTGCTCGTCCGCGGCGACGACGGCTGCCTGTCGGGCATCGTGACCGCCGCGGACGTCACGGACCGCTTCGAGGGCGCGGCACGCCCCTTCTTCATCGTCGGCGAGATCGAGTCGCTGCTGCGCCGCTGTCTGGGCGCGGCACTGGACGCGGAAGCCATCAAGGCGGTGCAGACGAACAAGAAGCAGGAGCACCGCACCGGCCAGGTGTCGGACCTCATGTTCGGCGACTATCTGAGGCTTCTGGACGGCGAACAGACGAAGCAGTCCTTCGCCGAGCGGGCCGACCTCAACTGGGAGGCGTTGAAGTGGCCGAACATGCCCCGGGAGCAGTTCGTCGGCCTGTTGAAGCGGGTGAAGGACATCCGTAACCGGATCGCCCACTTCGACGAGAAACCTCTTCCGCCGGAGATGATCGACGAGCTGACGACCTTCGCGAAGGTACTGCGGGCGTTCGCGTCGTGAGGGCGGGGTGCGCGGCGGTCTTCGGGGTGCCTCAGGTCCGAGGACCGAGGCACCCCCCGAGTCGGGATCTCAGCCTCCTCCGAGGGCGAACTGCTCACGCAGCAGCGCCTCTTGGAGCCGTAGGGTACGGCCGTCTGGGAGGGTCTCCAGGACCTGTACGCCGTCGTAGTTGAGGAGTTGGCCCAGGACCGCGGCGAAGCCGACGCCCCTGGTGACGGGCATCCCGACGCGTTGCGCGAGCGCCGTCACGGGCAGGGTGCCGCCCGCGTCCAGCAGAGTGGTGAGCGCCTTGTGGACCTGTTCCTGCTGTGGCTTGCGTGCCAGTCCTCCGAGCTGCGCCTGGTACGTCTCCGAGTCGAGCAGTGCCGTCACCAGCGTCTCTGTGCGGGAGACGATGCTCGGGGTGAGGAGAGCGTCATCTCCCCCTGCCGTCAGCGCGACGTCGAAGAGCGCCTCATGCATCCGGGCGACTTCCGCCTGCTCCTTCCGTGCCTTGCCCGTGGGCTTCTTGGGAGCGGCAGTCGTTGCGGTCGCGGGTCGAACGGCATGCCCGCCCGGCAGCGGTGCCTTGCCGGTCTCCTCCGGAGCCCACCAGCCCGGCCGCTGGTCGCCCAGTTCCCGCCATCCCTTGGGAGGCTCCGCGCCGAATGGCAGGAAGGCAAGCACCGGAATGGTGACCTCGGCGAGCGACGCCCCGCCGTGGTAGCCCGCCTTGAGAGCGGTGTATCGGGAGTCCGCGTCCCACAGGGCAACGATGGACGCTCCGGGCTCGGGCCAGATCACGCGCGGTCCGGAGAGGACGATCTCCCGTTCGGCGAACGGGCCGACGCCGGGCACACGGTGGCGGGCGGAGGCGGGATCGGCGGCCGGGCCGACCTTCGTGCCGTGCCGGTCGACGACGTGGCCGTGGTCGCTGGTGAGGACGACCGCCATGCCCTGGGTGGCGGCCACCCTCAGCAGGTCGCGCAGGCCGGGCACGTCGTCGATCCGCCAGGCGCCGTCACCGAGCTTCTGTTCCTTGCCGAGCCGGTCGTCGATGGCGTTGAGGACGACGGCGACGTGGGTCCTGCCGTCGGCCAGCGCCTCCGCGAGCACTGGGCCGAAAGTCTCGCCCGCGGTCTCGGTGCGCAGGTCGTCCTTGTGGAACACGGCGGCCGGCGCCCCGCCCCACAGCTTCAGTGCGGGGAAGAGCCTCTTCTCGTCGGCCTGGGTGCCCTTCGTCAGATTGCCCGCGAAGAGGGAGGTACGGGAGACGGCCGTCACGGTGGGCAGAGCAGCGGCCATAGCCCGTCGGTACGGGGTATCACCCTCGGGCAGCGGGTCGAACTCCGCCCACGATCGACGCAGTTCCTCACCGAGTTCGTTGGCGATGGCCGCGCTCATGCCGTCGAGCACGAGCAGCAGCGTCCGCCGTTCCTCCCCGCGCCGCACTAGCGGGCCGACCACGCGGTCGAGGAAGGTCTCGACGGTCAGCATGGAGCCGGGCTGGGTGCCGGACTGGGTCCAGGCCGCCAGCGAGCGCGCGAAGGACGCGTCGATCTGCCGGCGTCGGTCCCTCACGCGGGTGCCGAGGGTGTCGTAGGCGGCCTTGAGGACGGGACCCTGGTCGCCGCCGGCCTCGATGTGCTCCAGGGCGAGGTCCGCCCAGCCGGTCTCGGCGACGTGCCGCCTCAGGGCGTCGGCGACGGTGGGGGCGTCGGTGGGCGGGTCGGTGGCCAGCCAGCGGGCGAGGCGTTGGCCCATGCGGGCGCGCTCGATGCGGGCGGACTCCTCCGGCTCGGCGGCGAGCCGGTGGTTCTCCAGTCGGCGGACGGCGTCCGCCACCGCGGTGGTGTCGCCCGCGGCGAGGGCCCGGCCGACGGCGGTGAACCGTGCTTCGAGTCCGCCGCGCAGGACGGGGCTGGCCGCCACGGCCTCCTCCGCGCCGAACTGGCGGGCCAACGCGGCGGCCCGGTCGAGCACGGTGCCGGTGGTGCGGCGTGCCTCGCGGGCCTGGTCGGCGTCGGTGCCGCCGCTGCGGTGTCCTGCCACCAGCAGTGTGGTCACGTACTCCTCGGCGGCCCGCCCGAAGACGGTCACTAGGGCGTCGAGCTGGTCGCCGGTCGTCGGGGGCTGGTCGCCGAAGTAGCGTTCGGCACGTCCCCGGGCCCGGTACGTCTCGGGGGCTGGTTCGGCGTGCTGCCACAGGGCCGCGCAGACGAGGCCGAAGGCGGCGGCGTCCTCGCCGCGCTCGGCGTCGACGAGTGCGAGCAGGGCGCGGCCGGCGAGGCCCGCCTGGTCCTCTTCGCCGAGGAAGGCGGCAAGTCCGGCACGTTCGGGTCCGCGCAGGGTGAGGAGCCGTTCGGGGGCGCCGGGCCGGGTCGACCAGTGCAGCAGGGCCTGTGCGTCGAGCCGGTCGTCGCCTGGGCGGCGCGGGCCGCCCTCGGTGTCGTAGCGGCCCAGGCGCAGGCGGCGCTGGGCGAGCGCGGTGAGGGCGTACTGGCGGGACAGCCAGCCGCCGGGCACGGCGGGCCAGCCGCCGGGCGGGGTGGCGTCGAGGAGTGCCTCGGCGGCCCAGTTGACGTCCTTGAGCCGGGGGTCTATCTGCCGGGCGCCGAACGCCTCGCGGACGACGTCCCAGCCGTCGACCGTGTCGATGCGCAGCTTGTGGACGCGAGCGAGGATCGCCGGGTCGAGTTCGTGCTGCTCCCGGTCGGTGAGGACGACCAGGACGGCGGGGCCGGGGCGGCGGGCCGCCAGGTGGTCGAGGACGAGTTCGTGGACGGCGAGGGGCGACGGCGCCACCGCGATGCCGGCCGTACGGCCCTCGCCCCAGACGGGTTCGGCGGGGCCCTCCCACTGCGGTGCGGACCGCAGCAGCACGACTCGGCGCCTCCCCTGCTCCTCCCCGGTCAGGGATGCGGCGAGATGCGTCTGGGAGGACAGGTACTGGGTGACGGTCGCGGTGTTCAGCCGGACCGCGCCCGGGGCCGCGGTGGCGGTGTCCGTCATTCGATGACCTGCCAGGTGATCTCGATGGTCGCGTTCGGGTGGCGGGCGGCCAGTTCGGACAACTCCGCCTGGAGGTCGGCGGCGGCCCGGGACACGGTCGTGCTGCGGCGTCCGGCCTTCCGCGCGGTGCCGCCGCTCGCCGGGGAGGGTGTCTCCTGCGGCGGGGTGTACGGGATGCGCGGGTCGCTGGTCGGCGTGTCCAGGGACTGGTCGTCGGCCGTGGCAGGCTGGGGCGCGGCGGGTGCGGGCGGCGGGGTGGCGGCGGCCTGGCTGCGCTTGATCAGGGCGACGACCTCGCGCTGGGTGCGGGAGAGGGCGTCGCGCAGGTCGGCGGTGCGCTGGTCATCGCGGGCCACGTTGCGCAGCGAGTCGAGCAGCGCCTCGCCCTCGGGGCCGAGTCCGGCCGCGAGTTCCAGGGTGCTCCAGGGGGCGGCGGCGACGGCCTCGGCGACCGCGCGCGCCTTCTTGATGGAGGTGCCGTACCGGTCGGCGCTGGTCTCGCCCAGGCCGAAGGAGGCGAGGGCCTCCACGGTCTTCTTCGCCCCGGCCGCGCCCTTGCCGGCCTCCGCCGTGAGCGCGTCCAGCAGTTCAAGGGAGCGGCGGGCGAGGGGGAGCCGTCCGGTGTCGGCGGTCTGGTCGAGGCCGAGGAAGGTGGCGTGGGCCTCCAGCTGGTGCACCAGGTCGGCCGCGTGGTCCCGGTGGGCGCGGGCTGCCTCGATGGTCTGGCGGGCGAACTGGTTAACCATCCGGCCGCGCCGCAGCGTGGGCGGCTTCGCCCCGAAGATCGTCTCGAAGCGCTGCCGTGCGGTGTCCCAGTCCGACTCGACGGGCAGCGGCTGGCTGCGCAGCGCGTCGTGGTCCTTAATCGCGGACAGTTCGGGCGCGGGGTCGAGGACGGTGCCGCCGCGCACCCACACCCGGTCGTCCATCTCAGCGAAGGAGGCGACGACGAGCCGGGCGAGGAAGTCGGGCAGGCCGCGCGGGTCGGGCTGGTCGGTCCAGTCGGTGAGCGTGATCAGGGACAGGTCCCCAGTGACGCCCTGGGAGCTGGCCTGCTGCCGGAAGTGATCGGCCCAGTAGCGGGACAGCTCGAAGTACGCCTCCTTCTGCTGCCCGAGGCGCAGGGGCCCGGCGATCCGCTGCATGAGCTTGCGGTCGGCGGCCGGGACCTCCACCCGCCCGTCGCGGGCTTCGGCGGCGGCCCGGACGTGGGTGAACACCTTCTTGGTGTCGGCGGGCTTGACGGCGGTGCCGGTGGCATCGGGGTCGAGGTCGGGGTGGGCCGGGTACTGGTGGGCGAGCAGCTTGCCCGCGACGTGCCGGATGCCGTCGTGCAGGCTCTGCCCGAAGGACAGGGTGAGTCCGTCGATGTCGGGCAGCGCGACAAGGTGGTCGTCGAAGTCGGGGACGACATCGGCGGCCTGCTTCTGGGCGAGCCCGTACGCCTGCTTGAAGGCGCCCTTGACCTGCTTGAGCAGCGCCTCGCGCTGGGTTTCGAGCAGCCCCTTGGCGCGGCTGCGGTTGTCGGCGTTGAGGTGGCCGGCGTACTGCGTGTCGAAGCGGTGCTCGTCGGCGAGGGCCTTGTCGATGACGACGAGGCGCCGGAAGTCCTGGAAGCGCTGCGCGGACAGGTGGGCGGGCAGCCAGGCGACGGTGCGGGACCGCTCGCCCTGCTGGCGCTCGCGCAGCCGCTGGATGCGGTTGACGTCCTCGACCGGCCCCCACTCGCCCTCGTCGAAGGGGAGGTCTATGGCGATGCGCCAGCGGCCGTCCTCCTGCGGCATCAGGTCGTGGTCGGGCAGCTCGTCCTCGTCGGCGACGTTGCCGAAGACGATCTCGGCGGTGCGGGCGGTGCCGCGCCAGGTGAAGTGGAGCTGGTCGCTCAACTGGCCGTGCTCGATGCCCAGTTCCTCGGAGAGCAGGCGGCGGGCGAGCGCGACGCGGTTGCCCGGGTTGTCATTCACCTGGGCGTTGGCGATGACGGAGTCCACGTCGACGCCGGAAAGTTCGAGGCGGACGCCGGGGTTGGCTTCGGTGCCGGTCTCCTTGATCTCGGGGAACCGGGCCGCCCACTCGGCGACCTTGTTCTTGATGATGCCGACCTCGGCGCCGGGGATGGGGGCGAGGACCGATCCGTGGTTGAGCGCGCCGAGCCGCCGGATGGTCAGCTCGGACAGGGCGGGCACACTGGGCGCGAGCGCAGACAGCAGCAGGGTGCACACGAGCCGGTTGTCGCCGGTGAACATCCGGCAGCCGTTGAGCTTCTTCGGGTCGGTGAGGGACTCGGGCCGGTTGCGGTACTGCTCGACGTCGTCCTCGGTGATGTCGTACGAGCTGAGCAGGTAGGGCCGCAGCTTGGTCTTGTAGAGCTTGTCGGCCGCGTCGAAGACGACCTTCAGGCTGTCGGTGAACGGCTTGTCGCCGCCCTGCGCGATCACCGGATAGAGGTCGCCGACTGGGACGAGCTGGCCGAGGCGGATCTCGTCGCGGTGGTCGGCGAGGAGCTGGCCCATCAGCTTCAGACCGGTGCGGGAACGCTGCAGCGCGGACGAGATGTGGACGAGGGTGTCCATGAACGCCGGCGAGAACGGGTACGTCAGCCGGAACGACTCCGCGTCCGCGCCGGTGGTGCCCTTCTCCGAGCCGAGCAGGGTGTCCCAGACCTGGGGGCCGACCCGCTTGGTCTTCTCGAAGGCTTCGTCGACCTGCTGGGCCGCCTCAGCGTTCTTGGGCTTGAGGAGGCGGGCGTGGGCGATCTGCGGGAGGTTGCGGTCCTCAAGGGTGATCTTGTCGAAGCGGCCGGAGGCCAGGTTCAGGGTGTCCTGGATGGACGACTCCGCCGCGCCGGACACCTCCTCGCCGACCAGCTCGCGCAGGTCACGCTGGCGAGCGATGAACGACACGACGGGGATGGCGCGGCGGGCGTCGCCGCCCTCCACGAAGTTCGTGATCTTGCTGGCCTCGCGGGCCACGAACTTCTCGTTGTGGATGAGGGTGGCCAGCCACAGGATCAGCTCGTCCATGAACAGGATCAGGCCGTCGTAGCCGAGCGACTTGGCGTGCTCGGCGATGACGGAGAGGCCCGCGTCCAGGGAGATGAAGCCGTGCTCGTCCTCGGCGGCGTTCTTGGTGAAGCCGGGGAGGAGGTTGGTGCCAGCGTCGTTTACCAGCTTGGCGCGCAGTTCGGCCGGGGTGGAGGGGTTGAGGAGGTTGAGCGATACGCCCGATTCGTGATTCTCCTCGGCGGCGAGCGCGGTGTCGAGGAGCTGCGGAGTCCAGGTGAAGCCCTCGCCCCACTCGTCCTCTTCACCATCGTCCGTCTCGCTGCCGCCCAGGCCGCGGATGACCGCCTCGTCGCCATAGGTGGCGCGCTGAGCACGGATGTCGGCGAAGAGGGAGTCGGTCCGGTACACCTGCGGGGTCGGGGCCTCCGGGTGCAGCTTCTTGACGTGGTGCACGTACCCGCCGAGCACCCGCTGCTCCAGGGCCTTCGCGCCGAGCATGTGGTACGGCACGAGCAGGAACTTCTTGCCGTCCGTGCTCAGCCACTCGTGCTTGGTCAGCACCGGGTCGAACTCGGTACGGGAGCGGGCAGCCGGGTTGCCGCTGAGCAGCGCGTACAGCACGGCCATGAAGTGCGACTTACCGGAACCGAACGAGCCGTGGAGATACGCCGCCTTGGAGCGGTGCCCGTCCAGCGCGGACTTGATCAGGTCCAGCGCCTCGTCGAAGTTCTCCAGCAGCCGCTCGGTGACGACGTAGTCCTTGAGTGCGTGCTGGGCACCCTCGGGTGTCGTCGCCTCGGCGAGGGACAGCACGAAGTCCGAGGTGGAGATGGACTCCTTGATGTCGATGACATCGCGGAGGAGTGGCGGCTGGGCCATTGCGGGTTCTCGCTCTCCCTGACGGTGATCGCTGCTGCTGCTCGTGCACGGTGTCGTGCGGGTCCGCCGCCGGGGCCCGGGGCCGGTCCGAGGGGCGGGGGCTCAGAGGTACGGATGGCCGGTGCGGCGGGCCGGCTGTCCCGGCCGGTGGCGAGGGACGGACCCGGTCATGCAGTGACTGGGCGGGGCGACGCTCACGGCGTCGGCCGGTTCAGGTCGGACGGGTTCGCGGCGTCTGCACTCTTCGTCCCCCTCGTACTGAACGTCACCCATACGGCCTGCGCCTAGCACCCTACATCGGCACTCCCGTCGACCCCGTGGCGTATCCCCTCGCACACGGTCCGTGCGGGCCGTCCCGGTCCCGCCGAGCGGAAAGCACCAGTCCCCATGCCGACGGATCACCGCCCCCTACGGCAACGAGAACACCCGCCGTGTCCGGGCCAGGAGGGAGCACGCGGCGTCAGGACTTGGGGTCCTCCAGCTTGTCGGCAGTGGTGGCCGTGCTGTGCTCTTCAGCGTGTGCTGTGGCGAAAGTTTCGTGGTCTTCCACGACTTCGCCGTCCACGACATCCCCCTCCGGCACTCGGTGTGACGGGTCCGCCAGTGGCAGGCCGGCGAGGTGCTTCTTGAGCCTCTTGGCCATCGGAAGGTACGTCGAGAAAGTGAGCCCGCCGGACACGACGGCCCCGACGACGGGGATGGCCTTGGAGACGCTCTTCGCGAAGGACTGCTTGGTCATCTGGACACCGAGGTAAGCCGCGGACTTCTTCACGATCGGGTAGACGACACCCTTGGTGAGCGCCTTCTGGGGCAGCTTCTTCGCGACCTGCTTCGACATCATCCCGGCGACCTTGCCCACGGCGACGTTCGCCGACTGGGTACCGAACATCACGCCGAAGAACAGCGTGAGCACCCCCATCGTCGCGTCATCGACGCCCTCCCCCTCATCGTCGAACAGGTCGGGCCAGCTATAGAGGTAGGCGAGCTTCTGTGCGATGCGCAGCATGTGGCCGACGTACTGGGCCACGTCGGCGGGTACCGTGGCCGGAAGGGCGAGGATGCCGGGTATCCCGGCGGCGGCCGAGAGAGCGCTGACTTTGGCGGTTTCATAGCGGATGGAGTCGTTGGCGACCTTGTCGAGGAGGTCGACTGTGATGCCCGCGGCAGCGGGAGTCTCCTCTATCGCTCGTCGGATCTCATCCTCGGAGCAGTGGCGAGCCAGCGCACTTCGGAGGTAGGCCTCCCTATGGATCCGCACACCGGGGAGCTTCGCCGCCGCCAGCAGCACCGCGAAGAAACGCGACTCGGGGTTCTCGACCTCTTTACCCTGCTTCATGGCGGGAACCTACAGCACCTCCGAGCTGCGAGGATCAGCATGGATCAACTCCGTTGAGACCTCGTTATGAGGGTGACGGTGGCGTGAGGGCCGGCTCTCTGCGCAGTGCGGATGTCGCCGGGGCAGGCTACTGCGGGCGAGCAAGACGCCAAGTCTGCTGAAGGTATGCAGCAGAGAACGCAGGGCCCTTGAAAGGCACACGCCCGCTGGGGGCCCTGCGATCGGTGCCGTCTCTGTCAGAGGGCCGCGAACTCCACGAAGGCGGACCACGCCGTGGGTTCTACAGCAAGTGCCGCGCGGGTTGTGTCCTTCGAGTCGCGGACGTGGACCGTGGCGGGGCGAAGGGCGACCTCGATACATTCGCCGCCTTCCTCGCTGCTGTAGCTGCTCTTCCGCCACTCCAACTGGTCTATCTGCGGCTGATGTACGTGCGCGTTCATGGCTCTCCCAGCAACTTCTCTACGTACGCCAATGATTCACGAGGAGTTAGGGCCTGCGCCCGGATGATCCCGTACTTGACCTCCAACGCACGGACGCGGTCCCGCTCCGTCTGCAAGCGGCTGACGTTCTGTACCTCGGCGTACGCGATCCTCCGCCCTTCCTTCGTTTCGATCAAGGTGAAGGGACCAGCCATACCCGCGTTCTCCTCACGGTCAAGCGGCATCACCTGGATCTCGACGTTCCGGCGTTGCCCCATCAGGAGAACCTGCTCAAGCTGGCCACGCAGGATGCCTCGGCCTCCGATGGGACGCCTCAGCACTGCCTCATCCATGACGAAGCTGGCGAGCGGCGCGTCACGGCTGGACAAGATCTCCTGTCGAGCCATGCGAGCGCTCACCCGCTGTTCGATCAGCTCGTCGTGCATGGGCGGCCGCATCATCATGAAAATGGCCCGAGCATACTCCTCCGTCTGCAAGAGTCCGGGCACCGCCTGATTCGCGTACACATGCAGTTCGACGGCCTCCGACTCCAGTCGTGCCGCATCCCTGAAGAACGCTGGGTATTGCGCCCGAGCCACCTCCTCCTTGCTCGCACTCAACACCCCACCTGCCCTCAGCACTTCATCGGCCTGGTCGATGAACTTCGGCGGCGGAATACGTCTTGCCTGCTCGAACGACGCGATTGTCGAGGCCGAGTACCCGGTCAGCGATCCGAGCCCCGCGCGGTCCAGGCCCGCCCGCTCCCGGAAGAGCTTCAACTGCCGCCCGAACACGCACAGCATGCCCGTCCCGACCTCGTACTCCTCCGGCTGCTGAACCTCGTCGTCCACGCCACAGCTCCTCTCGTGCAACCGCCCAGTCAGCCAACCCGGGGGCCGGAAACCGGTTACGCCCAACACCACGTACAGGCGCACCAGCCGCGCGTACAGCGTGTACCCGTCAGCGCATCTCTCCTGGCCAACGCTACGCAGAGTCCGACACCGTTGACCCTATGAAGTCAGCAACTCCCCCGAACGGGCATATGCCGCAACACCTCGCACCCGAACGCGAGTTCACCATGCGCTTCACCTCAACGTCGCGCGGTGCCCGCCTCGCCCGCCGACTCGTCTCGCACCGCCTGAACGAACGGGGCCACCCCTACACGTCCCCAGTCAACGAGACGCTCACCCTCATCACGGCGGAACTCACCGCCAACGCCGTACGCCACGGCCACGTGCCCGGCCGAGACTTCCACGTCCAGCTCACCTTGGCGGAGGGCACCTTCCGCATCGAGGTGACCGACACCCTCACCGAGAAGCGGCCCCCGACCAGTCCCCCAGCGACCGACTCGCTTTCCGAGTCCGGCCGGGGCCTGCTTCTCGTCGCCGCCCTCGCGGACGACTGGGGCGTCACTCCTCGCCGGGCCGCCCCGGGCAAGACCGTGTGGGCGCAGCTGCACGCACGGACAAAGGGCCACCCGCATACGCAACGGGTGGCTCCTGAACCGACAGGTGTCGATCTACTTCTGGCTACTTCTTCGCTGCTGCGCGGCGGCCTCGGGTCGCGGCCGGAGGACGCCAGCCACGGAGATCGTCGTCCGTGAGTCCGTGCTCGCCCTGCTTCTGCTGACGGTAACCGGCGAAGAAGTCCGCCGGGGAGCCGCTGTAGAGCATGTCGAACTCGTTGTGCCACTGGTACAGCCACGGCTGGAGTTCCAGCAGGCCGGCGAGGAACGGGGTGATCTCCTCGGTGGACAGCGCGGTGTTGGTGAAGTACGTCGCCAGCGCCTGAGCCTGCTCCTTGTGGTCCCAGCCGGCCCAGCCGTACAGCTCGGGCGTGACTGCGTTGGTTTGTCCGTAGGAGATGAACCGCTCCTTGGGCACGTCCAGCTTGCCACGCGCCTTCCAGTAGGAGGGGCGCAGGAAGTCGGCTGGGGCATACTTCGGGGGCACGGGGATGGCGTCCCGGATCTTCCGCTTGGCCGGCTCGTCGGGGGCGGCGTCCTCCTTACGCTGGAGGTCCCAGACCTCCTCCCAGTCGGCGCGCTTCTTCAGCCCGGCGGGCTTGTAGCGCAGCGCGGAGAGGAACGGCACGTGCTCGTCGGTGATCAGCTCGGCGACGACCTTGGGCAGGTCCTTGCGGGGCGCGTAGAGCCTGGCCACGGAGACGAAGTCCTCGTCGCGGGAGAGGGCATCGGTGAGGCGGGCCAGGGTGAGGATGGCCGGCTGGCCGTTCTCGTCGAACCACAGGTCGCGGATCTCCATGCGGTCGAGCAGGCAAGAGCGGAGGGCCTTCTCCTGGAGGGCGTCCCAGCCCTCGGTGGCCCAGCGGCGCTTGTACTCGGGCCGCTCGACCATGCCGATGGCCCGGTTCGACTCGATGGCGTCGATCCGCTTCTGGACGACATCACGGTAGGCGGCGGGCCAGTCGGCAGGGATCTCCGTGATGGGATCGAACTGGTGGTTGTGGTGCTGGAACCACGAGGTGTTGACCTCGCCGCGTTCCCTCTTGCGAGCCAAGACGATGGCAAAGGCACGTTCAGCCGAGGCGATCACAGGGATGTCCGCAGCAGAAGCAGCGATCTCCCGGTCGAGGAGACCGTACAGGGCGTACACCTGCCAGTCTAGTTCTTCCTGAGTGGCAATCATCCGACCACGAATAGACTCCCATTTTTCTCGACCCTCACGCAGTGCCGCCGCTGTAGGGACAGCGTTCGACGCAATGGCAGAAGGGCTAGTAGCAACCAGCTCCTGAGCGAGATGGTCCATGGCGGAAGCAAGCGTTGTGGGGAACCCAGAGGGAATCGGGAATTCCTCCAGCTTGGTTCCGGTGAACTCGAATCGATGCTCCCAAGGTTCATCGGCTCCTGCGACGTCCGCGCCAGGTCGGCCCTTGTCGTGGCTGACCTGCCGAAGCCAGAATCCAGCAGTGGAGCTATTGAGCAGGCCGAGCAACCGCAGATGCTCCTCCTCGCTCGCACCCTCCCGCAGCTTGATCACCGGCGCGGAACGGTTGAAAACCTTCCCACCCCGATCCAGCACGAAGTGGTTATGCGTCGCTACGAACGCGAATGGGATGGCCCACTGGTGCGCCCCTTGGTCCTTGGGAAGCTGATGCCACTCCCACCAAGGTCGGCCATCCGTGAAGTACGTTCCGCCGGAGAATGTTGCGCGGTTTCCCAGTTCGGTCCGATACGGCCACAACCAACTGGCCAGGTTGGGAAAGGACTCCGGGCGGACCAGCTCACGTCGAGTGTCGTACGGGTGGAAGGCGTCGTCCCCGTCAGCGAATTGGAAGTCACGCACCTCGTCACCTACGACAAGGCGCCGGACGTATTCGGACTCGGCATCAACCCTTTTGAAGGTGCGCGGAACCGCGCTCATGGCATCGTCCGACCCCATGATTCCGTAGAACCCAATCCGGTGCAGATCGCGCTTCAGGACCGCCTGCCGGGCCGTGTTGATCTGGTCCAGCATCTCCTGGCCGCCATCAGCGAGAACCCACGGCTGCTTCGCGAAGTACTTCTCGCGGTCCAAGTGATCCACAGAGACCCACTGGCTCACCGAGCCAGGCTTGTCAATCTGCTCGACGATCGCAAGCCACACCAGGCCCTCCTCAGCTTTCTTCGGCGCGGACGGCTCACCCTGCACGCTGCGAACAGTCCGGATGACCGGCGAGCGCCCGTCCCCACCTCGCTGCCTGCCCACGAGAATGACCGTGGGTGTTCCATGCCCCGGAATGTAGGCGCCCGAGGTGTCGATGACCTCAGTGAGCTCCACCGCGTGCCCGAAGTACCCTTCGATGAGCTTCGCCCCGAACTCCCGCTTCATGAACGAGTTCGCGGTGATCTGGCCGACCATACCGTAGCCGCGTCCCTGGGCGTCGCCGCGCTTGGCCAGTTCGAAGAACCGCTGGGCGAACGGCACCGACAGCGCATACTTGCCGGCACACGCTGGGTACAGCTCCCGGTAAAGGACGTTGAGCTTCTTGTCCTTCACCGTGATGTAAGGCGGGTTTCCCACCACCACGTGATACCGCCCTGGCCGCAAGATATCCGGGTATTCGTGCACGTCCTCCGTGGCGTACTTGAAATCGGCCAGCTCGTCCGCGAGGCCCTCGTCCATCCCGCCGAACAGGTTGCCCTGCTGGGAACGGCGGGACTTGATGAGAGAGTCCCCGACTGCCAGGTTGATCGGCCACTCGTACTTGGCCGCCTCCTCCAGCGTCCGCACCCCGCTCGCCGCCATGGCCACCACCAGCAGCCGGAACCGGGCAATGGCCACCGCGAACGGGTTCACATCCACGCCGTGCACCGAGTCCAGCGCCTCCCGCACCCGCTCGTGCACATCGCGCCCCGGCTGACCCTCCGCCCACAGCCGCACCAACCGTCGAAACGCCCCCAGTACAAAGTGCCCCGACCCACACGTAGGGTCGATCATCTTCAGTTCCTCGTAACCGAACTCCCGCACCGCCGGATTCATCGTCCGGTCAAGGATGAACTCCTCCAAGAACTCCGGCGTCTGGAGCAGTGCGTACGTCTTCCGCGCAGCCTCACTCAGGTCCTGGTACAGGTCGCCCAGGAACCGCGTGTCCCAGCCCTCCGTGCCGTCCCCGTTCAGCGGGTCGGTGAAGTCGTGGACGAGAACTCCCGCCTCGTCGCGCTGGCGCCAGAACTCGACCAGCTCGCGCGCACCGTCGTGCGACAGCGGGATCTGGTACAGCGGGTTGTGCCGCTTGTCGAAGAGCAGGCGGCCGGCCTGGCCCTGGCCCAGTTCGTCGAACGCCTTCTCCAGCCAGCCGCGGTAGGTCGGGTTGTCGTCCGACTCCACGTACGCGTCGTACCGCGACTCCGCCAGCTCGCGCCGGTCCCCGTCCGGCCCCGTCAGGTACGGCTCAGGGATCAGCCGGTTGTCCTCGCAGAACCGTACGAAGACCGTGCCCAGTACCCACGCCACCGCGACCTGCGTGACCCGCTCGTCAAGCCACGAGTTCCACGTCGCCGCCGTACGCCCGAGCTTGCGCGCCTGGTCGTACTCGGCCCGCAGCCGCGCGCCGACCTCACCGAGGGCCTTCACCTGCTTGCCGAGGTCGGCCTCGACCGCCTTGACCTGCTGCTTCAGGTCGTCCAACAGGGCCTTGCGGTCGATCACTTCGCGTCTCCCTCGACACCACTTGCCACAACCTCGCCGGACCCGCGGTGGGCGTTGCCCACCCACGTGTCCGGGAGCTGGATCCACTCCCCCAGGCCGGCCTGGTACGGCACGGCCACCTGTCCGAGCCTCGGCTCGCGCGAGGGGTCGTTCTGCGGGACCAGGAGCCACAGCCCCCGCCCGCCCCGCCGGGCCGCCGACGCCAGCCGGTCCAGGACGCCCATCGCGTCGTACCGGGCGAACACCCCGGCCTCCGTCAGCAGGACCGGGCCCGCGCCACCGCCACCGTCGCCCAGCAGCTCGGCGATCCGGGGCTCGACCGAGCCCCAGGCCGTGCGCGCGTACTCCGCGAACCGCACCGCGCCCTTCGAGCCCGGCTCGGCAGCGTCCGCCTTGAGCAGGGTCTCCCAGGTCGGCTTGGTGCCCGGGGTGACCTGCCCGTGCAGGGCCTCCAGGAACAGCTCGGTCACCGACACCGCCCGCGCGCCCAGCCGTTCGGCGCCCAGTTCCCGTACCGCGTCCCGCACGAGCTGCTGCCGTACGGTCAGCACCCGGTACCCGTCCCGGCGGGCCGAGGCGAGGAGCCGTTCCTCCGCGCGGACCGCGCCCGCGAGCTGCGGGTCGTCCGCGTACCGCGTCACCGTGCCCGTGCGCGTCGACTGCCGCCACGCGCCCGTCGTGAGGTAGCTGGAGGCGTCCTCCACCCGCGTCGGCAGGTAGCGCAGCGTGCCCGTGTCCTCGCGCATGCTGAGCGACAGCTCGAAGCCCGCGTCGCGCAGCGCCTTGGTGAGCGGGCCGGCGGTCGGCAGTTCGTGGGTCGTGCCGCCGCGCCCGTCCGGGACGCCCAGCTCGGGGAAGCGGGCGCGGACCCGCTCGTGCACGTCCTCGCCGGTCAGGCCGGGCTGCCGGCCCTCCGGAACGCCCGGAATCCAGCGGACGAGCCCGGCCTGGGTGAGGCGCAGCGCGCGGACGAGCGACAGGTCGCGTGGGTAGATCTCCAGGCGCGGAGTGGCGGCGGCGTTCACGGACGCGGCGGCGGCCAGCTCGACCATGCGCCGCTCGTCCCAGTCGACGGCGCCGGGCGGGACCGTCAGCGCGCTCAGTTCGGCCAGGACGGTCGCGGCCGTCGGCAGGGTGTCCAGCTCGGCGAGCCGACCGCCCGTCTTGCCGAGGCGCATCGCGTAGTCGAGCAGGCCGGGTGCGGTCGGGGTGTCCGGGGCGTCGTTCTCGCGCACGTCGAGGGCGAGCAGGCCGGCGCCGAGCGACTCGTCGATCGCCTTGCGGTTCGGCTGGTGCTGGAACTCGGCCTCCTGCGGCACCAGTTGCTCGACCTCGACGACGGCCCGCACCGCCGCCAGGGCCATCGCGCGCCGCTGCTCGCGCCCGGCGAGGTGCGTGCCGCGCCGGACGGCGAGGGCGTCGGCGATCTCCACGGCGGAGGCGACGCGCCCCATGCTCGCCAGGAGGTCGATGATCTCGTCCCGCAGTGCCTGGACGGCGGGCTCGGCCTTCCAACGCTTGCGCTCGTCCTTGAGCATCTGCGGGATGCGGCCGTGGCTGAGGCCGAGCGCGTCGGCGACGTCCTTCTGCTTCGGCCAGACGCCGATGCCCGGCAGAACGCCGTGCTCGTCGGGCAGGCGCAGCAGCAGCCGCACCATCTCCGCCTTGTTGCGGTTGGAGCCGTTGTTGTTGACGGCCGGAACGAAGACGGTGGCGAGGGTGTCGAGGCTGACGGAGCGCAGGGTGCGGGCGGACAGAGCGCCCGCCGACTCGCCCGTCGCGAGCTGCCCGACGAGGGCCGACTCGGCGGCGGTGAGCTGCTCCAGCTCCTCCTTCGCCTCCGCCCGGCCCTTCGGCGTGAGCGGGGAGACAGGGGCCTCGCGCAGCCGCTCGCCCCATTCCCGCTGCCGCTGCTGGACCTCGTTGCGGGTCTTGGCGCCGAGGCCGGGAGCGTTGACGAGCTTGCGGCGGCTGTAGTCGAGGAGTTCGCCGACCGTCGTGATGCCCAGGCCGTAGAGGAAGGACTGGGCAGCGGGCGTGAGGCCGGAGACGGTCAGCGGGGTGTCGAGGACGGCCTCGGCGGCGAGGCGGTCGCGCTGCTGCTCGGCGGTTTCCGGCTCGGCGTCCGCGATCGCCACCGTGGCGGCGCCCTCGGCGGGTGCGGTCCCGTCGGCGGGGGCCGTGGGGCGGGTGCGGTGGCTGGAGGGGACGGTCTGCGACGCGTCGAGGAAGACCTTGCGCCAGGCGTCCCGCATCGGCTTCAGCTCAGGGAACCGCTGGCCCGCGTCGCGGTGCAGGGCCTTCTGGAAGAAGGCGACGAGCCCGTCCCGCACGGCAGGGTCGAAGGCCTCGGCCGCGATGGTCGGGTACGGCCACTCCTTCGGGTCGGTCATGCGCGGCAGGACGCTGCCGTCGCCCCACTTGGGCAGCTCGCCGGAGGCCATCTGGTGCAGGGTGACGGCGACGGCGTACCGCTCGGCGTGCGAGTCGTAGGAGCCGCGTGTGATGACGTCAACGAAGGGGTCGAGGTAGCCGTCGGTGCCCGCGTCGGTGTTCTTCGCCGGGTAGCCAGCCAGCGAGAAGTCGATGAGGACCAGCTCGCGGGTGCGGTTGGGGCGGATGCGGACGGCGATGTTGTCCGGCTTGATGTCCCGGTGCCAGACGCCCTCGCCCTCGAGGAAGTCGACGGCGCCGAAGAGGTAGTCGCCGTACGCCTCCAGCTGGTCGACCGGAAGGCGGCCGTGCTCGCGGAGTTGGCGGGCGACGGTCTCCTCGCGGCGGCGCGGCCGGTTCGCGCCCTCGGCACCCTGGCCGTCGTCGTCGCGCTCGTCGCCGACGTACTCCATCGCCAGGACAGTGCGGCCGGCGATGTGCAGCGGCTCGGGCTCGACGAGGCGGATGATGCCGGAGTGGGGGCGCAGGCGGCCCATGGCCTCGGCCTCGCGGACGAGGATCTCGCCGCGACTGTCGGAGAGGCCGACCTTCAGCACGGCCAGCGGGCGGGTCTTCCGCGTCTCCGCCTCCAGATCGCGGACGAGGAAGGCGCGGCTGGTGGAGCCGGTGCCGAGACGGCGGCGGATCTCCCAGCGGCCGGCGAGCACGTCGCCGGCGACGGCCTCCAGCGGATCCTTGTCGGCGGCCTCCCCGGTCTCCTCCTCGGTGTGCCCGTCGAGGGCCGTCGCGGGGGCGGTGAGGGAGTCCTCGACGACCTCCAGCAGCTCCAGGAACTCGTCGACACTGGAGAGGCGCTGTCCGGGGCGGTAGGCGGTGGCGGCCTGCACCAGCTCGTCCACGTCCTCGGAGAGGCCGTCCACCAGGGAGCTGGGGCGCAGGCCCTCCCCCGCCTCAAGGCGGGCCAGCAGCTCGGCCTGGCTGGCGGCCGGGGCCTTGCCGGTGACCAGCAGGTAGGTAAGAACGCCGAGCCCGTACACGTCGAGGTAGACCGGGTCAGGGCTGAGGGCGGTGAGTTCCGGCGCGAGGTAGGCGTCGGCGTCGTCGGACAGGTGCATGGCGGACAGCGCGGTCGGCGCGAACCGGGTCATGCCCTGGCCCTGCGAGGAGTCGCCGCTGCGCTGGGTTGCGATCTGCCAGTCGGAGATCTGCAGCTGCGGGGTGAGCCAGGCGGCCTCCTCCCCGACGGCCTGCCCCTTCCGGCCGCGCGGCCGGGGGACGACGTGGACGGAGCGGGCGGCGAGCGCGCGGTGGTGGATGCGGCTGGCGTGCGCGGAGCGCATCGTCTCGGCGAGCTGGCGCACCAGCGCCATCCGGCCGAGGATGTCCAGCTTCTCGCCGTACTGGACGAGGTACTCGTCGAGCTTCAGGGTGTCCGGGTGGTAGTCGAAGATCAGCGCGGGGCCGGCGGCGTGCCCGGAGGGGAAGTACTGCTTGAGCTGGACGACACCCGGGTGCTTGAACCTGCCCAGCACCGCGGCCTCGCGCCGGGCGGCGTTCTCGACGGACTGGCGCAGGGAGGCGTCGGAGCCGCGCTCGCTGAGGTAGATCCGCACGCGCGCGGCCTCGGGCAGGTCGCTGTGGTCGGCGAGGTAGTCGGCCCAGGTGGGTCCGGAGTCGAAGGCCTTCCGCTTCAGCTCGTACGGGCCGACCTTGTACTGCGCGTCGCTCTTGCGGATGCCGATGCTTTGCAAGGCCGCCGCGACTTCCCGCGAGCCGATCGCCGTGATGCGGCGCCGCTCGTCGCGTGCGGGCTGCTTGAGCATCTCGATCAGCTCGTCGACGGTATAGACGCCGTTCTGGTCGTGGGCGGGCAGGCGGACCCGGAGGCTGTTGTCGGTAAAGCAGACGGCCTCGGCGACCCAGACCCGCTTGGCGCCGGTCTGGGCGAGCAGGCCGGCCAGCTCCTTGGCCTTGCGGTTGACCAGATGCAGCGGGTTGCCGTGGGTACGGCGGTAACCGCCGGGGGTGGTCTGGACCCAGGTGCCGTTCTCGGAGGTGACCGAGCCGTGCCAGTCCTTCAGCTCGATCATGCAGAGGCCTCCGGGGGCGACGACCAGCAGGTCGACCTCGCGGACATGGCCGGTGTTCGCGGTGAAGGTGAAGTTGGACCAGGCCCGCCAAGGGTCGCCATCCGGCAGCTTCTCCCTGATCGTCTCCAGGCCCCGGCGTTCGTGCTCGAACTCGGACTCGGTGACCGTGACCCACCGGCCTTCCCGCATGCCTGTTCCCCGCTCTTCGTTCGCCTCAAGGGCCGCCGTTCCCCATGGTCAGACCCTCGCTGCGCATCCTAGTGGTTGCATGCCACATGAGAAGAGGCGGTGAAGGACGGGACTATAGGACATTCGACCCACCTTGGCGAAATGCCGGTTTTCTTCAGGTATTGGAGACTTGAGGCATTAGGGCATTTGTTGGCACACGGGGGGGAGGGCTCGGTCTCGGCGAGGAGAGACAGACCTGAAGCACATGGTGACACAGCACGCCTGTACTGCTGCATCTCGCTAGCAGCAGGCAGAACGGTGCCGGTTCGGTACGGACCGACGATTGTCATACCGTCCTACTAACCTCCTCGGCATGGGACTTGGAAATCTGACTCGTGCAGGCGTGCTGGCCGCGGTCGCCGAGTGTCAGCAGCTGGGGCGCGAAACGTTTCGTCGCCAGTACGGCTTCGGCCGGGCAACGACGTACGAGTTGCTCGTGGACGGCAGCCGCTTCGACTCGAAGGCCATCGCAGGGGTAGCGCACCTGTACTCGGTCGGCATCCTGATGTCGGCCGAGGACTTCAGCGGTGGCGCGCGTACGGTCGCCCACCGTCTGCGTGCGCTTGGCTTCACCGTGGAAGACGGGAGCGCCGTTACGGACGGTCGGCAAGGAGAGCCACAAGTGGTTCTCCAACCCCGCGGTGGCGCCCGGGATCGCGGACCGCAGAACTTCGCCAAGTCTGTACGACGAGGTGTACCGATCGCAGACATCGAAGACGCGCTCGGCGAGCAGGCGCACGTGCTCGCGGCGTTGTACCCGGACGGGATCGCTCGGCTGTGGGGGTCCACGCCCACCACGCAGGTCAACAACGAGAAGGCGAAGGCTCTGCGTAACCGCCGAGTCGGGGATGACGTGCTCTTCTACGCGGAGAACCACTTCATCGCCCGCGCCCGCATCCTCCACCTGTTCGACAGCCTGCCCGTGGCACGAGAAGTCTGGGGTACGGACGAGGACAGCGCCACGTGGGAGCACATCATGGCCCTGGGGGAGGTCGAGGAGTTCACCACGCCGCTTCTCGCCGCCCCCGTACTGGCGCGCCTGAACGTTCCTGCACCGCTGCGCAGCCTCACCCTCCGGTCGGATGAGGACTACCGCCGTACTGCCGAACTCCTCCCCGGAAGGCGCAGGAACACTTCTTCCGAGCCGCCGCATCCGCTTCCAGCCGTGTCCGCCCCGCTGACTGCCAAAGACCTGCTGGACCGAATCGGCTCACTCCACACTCATCGCCGCCCGGGCAGCGATTCTCCCAGTCGTCACCAACCGTTGTCTCTGCTGTGGGCGATCTCCCGAATCACGGCAGGGAAGCCGCGCCTGGCGCCGTGGTCATCCTTCCGCTCGGAAGTCGGTCAGCTCCTGGCCGATTTCGGCCTGCCGGATTCCAAGGTCACTCCTGAGTACCCCTTCTGGCACTTGCAGGGCAGTGGGCTCTGGGAGGTGCACGGCGCCCCGAGCGACGCCGGCCCCATGCCGCAGGTGGGGACCTTCAACACGGTGCAACCTGTCGCGGGCCTCACTCGGGCGAGCGCTGAACTACTGCAGAACCCGCTGACTCGCTTGGAAGCCGTGGTCAAGCTCTGCAGTACCTACCTCGACCATGTCGATCAGCGGGCGCTGCTCGGCCGGGTGGGGCTCGCGGGATACGCCACAGCCGACGGCCTGGTCGATGGTGACGAGGACATCACTGTTCCCGAGACCGACCACGAGGAGCGGGCAACCGGCCCGGCGACCCGCCGGGAAGCCACTGTGTCCCGCCTGGTTCGCGATGCTGCGCTCGCCAACCGCGTCAAGGAATTGCACGGCCATGCCTGCCAGGTGTGCGACACCCGCCTGCAGTACAAACGCAGGCCCTACAGCGAGGCCGCTCACATTCGTGGTCTGGGCTCTCCTCATGACGGTCCGGACGAATTGCAGAACCTGCTCTGTCTGTGTCCCAACCACCACGTTCTGTTCGACGGCCTCGAGATCTACGTGGACGTCGACGGCATCGTGAAGCAGACCCACGGGAGCGCCCCCTTGGGACGCCTGCGTCGACACGACGACCACCAGATCGATGAGGCGTACCTGCGCTACCACCGCACTCTGTGCGAACTCGACATGCTGACGAAGAAGTAACGGCTCAGGTACCACGCCGCCGATCGGCACCCTTGGATCTCAGATCACACGGGTGACGATCGGACCGGTGGTTCTTCCGGGCCCGTCCCCCGACCTCAATCCGTGCGGGCACATGGACATCGCACGTGTCGGGTCAAGCCGACGGCACTGCTTCCCGTACGCCCCCACCCGTCAGCTCCCGCAGCTTCTGCCGCGTCTCCGGGTCAGTCGAGTAGACGACGGTGCCGACCATGCCGCGCGTCAACAGCACTTTGTAGGTGTTGCGGATCAGCCGGTCGACGTCGTCGTCCGGAGTCGACTTCTTGAAGATCGTGTCCTTCGACGCCATGCGGTCGGTGACCCATCGGCCGCCGCGCCAGAGCAGGTCGGGGCCGATGATGACGCCGGACCAGTCGTACTCGAAGCCCTGGGCGGTGTAGACGCAGCCGACCTGACCGAAGCCGGCCGGGTCGGTGGCCCACAGGGCGGCCGGGGGCGCACCGGAGACGGAACGGTCACCGCGCAGGTTCCAGGGACGCGCCCAGTCACCGATGACTACGTCGGGCGGGAGCGGCTCTCCGGGCTTGGGTTCCGGTGACCAGCGCCAGCAGTAGCCGGCGGACATGCGGGCGCCGTAGCCCTGGGAGCGGCGGGCTTCCAGGAACTCCTCCATCTCCTGCGGGCTGTCGGCGACCAGCAGCTGCATGCGGCCGTCGGGTTCCCAGACGACCGGACCGCCGGTCTCGAGGCCCAGGAGCCGGACCACCCAGCGCAGATAGGAGTCACTGCCGCCGCAGCGGAACTGACTGTCCAGCGGAACGACGTGGCAGGGGATGCCCCGCTTCCCAGCCGCCTCCTTGATGTCGGCCACGGTGCCCATCTCGCCGGGGCGGACTACCTGATGTTCGTCAAGGAAGAAGACCGGGACGTAGGCAACGTCGATGAGTTCGTCGATCTGAGCCCGGCCGGTCCGCAGGGCGGCGCGCGTGTAGCGGTTGGCCGAGGTCTCCCGGATGCGGTGCGCCTCGTCGCAGATCAGAGCGCCCAGACTGTTCTTCTCGGCCGTCATGAAGCTGTTGAAGTACTTGAAGAGGTCCTGAACTTCCCGTTTGCGAGCCCCGGCGATCTTCCGCATCGTCTTGGTGAAGGACTGGGAGCCGGTGGCGTGCAGTGCAGGCACGCCGCGTCGGTAGAGCTCGCCGAGCAGCTGGAGAGCGATGACGCTCTTGCCGGTTCCGGGCCCGCCCGTGACGATGACGACTTCCTTGCGGTCGGCGTTCTTCGCCTTCTGCACCGCGTTGAGCACCATGCGGTACGCGACCTGCTGCTGGTCGAGAAGCACGAACTGCGTGCGCTCACGCACCTCTTCCGCTGCCACGGACATGAGCTGCTTCGAGGGCACTGCGACACCGTCACACAGCTCGTCCGCCGCCCGGGCGCCCGGGTGCTTGTCGCTGAGCCGAGCGCGAAGATGGTCCATGAAAGCGCCACGGCGTTCCCCGGTGAAGAGCAGGCCGTGTCCGTCCCGCTCGATCTCCCGCAGTCCCGCGACTCCGAACTCGGTGGCGTTGTGCAGGAAAGCCACCCCACTGACCCTGTGCCCGTGCTCCGCGACGGCACCATTGAAGTTGACCAGGTACTCGCAGTACCGACGTACCTGCTCAATAGGGTTGAGGACGGGGTGGGCGTAAGCGTCCACATGACACAGGGTGGGGTCGTCCTCGTTCGGGAGTGCCTGGCTCCACTGCTTCAGTTCCACGATGACATACGACGGTTCACCCGTGTCCGGATGCACTCCGGCGAGTACGACGTCTGCGCGCTTGCTGTTGAGCGGAAGCGCATACTCGAGCATTACCTCGACGTCACCGAGACCCGCGTCGTTGAGGACCGCTGTCAGCGCGGGGATGCTCCGCTCCCAGGAGCGGACCTCCGCGGCACTGGGCCGGTAACCATGCATGTAGGCGAATTGCTCAGTGAGATGGAGGTAGAGCGAGCTGTCGAGCGCCCTCGCGGCGATCGACTTGGCGGACTCGCGGAACAGCAAGGACTTCCCCCAGGCAGCACGAAGTGACTCGTGCGGGTGGGGGCATGTCCTTCGAGACTCCACCAGGGTGGAGCGGAAGCCCGTCGGGCCGCGTTGACGATGGGTCCGAGACTACCCGCCGCCCCGGCCATTACGTAGGCGGCCTGCGTCCAAACCGGAGCCAGGTGTCAGGACGCCCGCTCGGCGGCTGGCTGGGCTCCGGTGTAAGGCTGGAACGCGGCACTTCGAGCCTGTTCTGGTAGGCGCGCGGCACGACCGGACGTGGCGCTTCTTGCCACGGATCGTGGCGGCGGGCCGCAGGGGACGACCGTGCGCCGTTGCCTGTACGGCAAACTCCCGCACAGGCACCGCGCTCTCGGTGACCCGCCCGGTGCTGGGCGGGGCTGTCCAGGGGTCCTGCCCGCGTCTCACACCGGAAGCGCGTGCAGCTCCTTCCCGTGCAGGGCGAAGACTCGCTTGCCGTCGGTTGCCACCAGCCAGGCGTGGTAGTCGCCCGTCTTGTCGTTGAACGTCCAGCGCACCGCGCCGGTCCCCGCGTCCATGGCGATGATGCCGCCCTGCTTGTCCAGGTCCGTGGCGCCGTAGAGGGTGTCGCCCGCCTTGACGTACTGCCGCGGCACCTGGAGGCCCGCGTCCGCGAGGGCCTCGGACTTCCAGAGCTGCTTGCCGGTGCGCGGGTCCACGGCCCGCATCGCCCTGGCGCTGTCGGCGACGTAGAGGACGTCCTCCAGTACCGCCGGTTCCCTGAAGAGCGCCCCGTCCGACGCTTCCAGGGTCCACTTCTCCTTGCCGTCGGCCAGGTTGAACGCCTGGAGGGCGTTCCCCTGGGGGACGATGACCAGGTTCTGGTGGACGGTGAAGAAGCCGTAGTTCGTCTTGGTCGTCTTGTGCGTCCACACCTGCCCGCCGCTCGCGGTGTCGCGCACGGTGAGGTTCTTCTTGAAGTCGGTGTAGACGAGGTGTCGGCCCTGGACGGCTGCGTGGATGCCGTTCTGCTCGGTGCCGACATCGCGCTGTTCCTTCCAGGCAACCCTGCCCGTGGTGCTGTTGAGCGCGGCGATGACGTTGGTCTTGGACGAGCCGTCGTCCTCGAGGATCTCGGCGATGACGTACACCTGCTCGCCGTCCACCGCGATCGGCCGCGGCTGCCGGTACTCCTTGCCCAGTCGGCTGCGCCAGGTCTCCTTGCCGGAGGCCGGGTCGTAGCCGATGACGGAGCCGTCGTACTCGCTGCTGGCCAGATACAGGGTGTCCTCGCTGAGCAGCAGGGGTGCGCCGGGGACCGCACCGCCCGGTAGGGACCACTTCTGCTCGCCGGTCGCGGCGTCGAGGGCGGCCAGTGGACTGCCGCTGGCGATGACGACGCCGCCCGCGGCCACCAGCTCGTCGTTGTCGCCGTAGGTCTCGGCCGAGGTCGGCTTGGTCCAGAGCGGTTCGGGAGCCTGCCCCTTCCCGTTCCCGTTCGCGTTCCCATTCCCGTCGGTGCCGGCGCCGGTCTCCTTGCCACCGTCACCGCCGGCGTTTCCCGGCTCCTCGACGTCCACGGCGTCCTCGTCGCAGCCGACCGTACCGGCGGTCAGCGCCGCCAGGGCCAGACCGCCGCCGGCCAACCGCAGTACACGTCGCCGGGAGGAGAAACCGGACTCCTCAGGTGTTCTGCCGTCCGACGTGACGTCTCGCATGGTCATGTGCCGTACCCCCGTGATCGGTCAGTGCAGGAATCCCGCCAGGAAGGCCCACGCCGTACCGAACACACGGACGTACGCCTCTGCGACCAGGAACGTTAGCCGGGCTCCCCCGTGCGCTCACACCGTCAGGTCCCAACCGCGACACCACCGTGAAGCAATCGAGACAACTCGTCGCCGATCAACTCACGACGGTGTCGCGGGCGGTCGTCCCGCATGGGCTCGGGCTTCCTCAGCCTTCCTCGGCAGCCGGATCGAGGGCCTTTCCCAGAAGGTCCACCAGCCGGCGCAGCTCGTCCTCCCCCAGCCTTGCGAACGGGGTCAGCGCCAGGGTGGCCTCGATGACCGCCGAGCGCACGCGGCGTCCGTGTTCCGTCAGGGCCACGACGCGTGAGCGGCGGTCCGCGGGGTCGGGGGAGCGTTCGACGAGGCCGCGGTCGGTGAGTTGGTTCATGACGAAGCTGAGGTTGGGCGCGTTGCAGTACAGGCGGCCGGCCAGGGTCTTCATCGAGGGCGGTGCCTGGTCCGGGTCGATGGCCCAGAGGGCCTGGGCGGTCGCATGGGTCAGGCCGTGCTCCGCCAGGACTGCCTCGATCCGGTCGCTGGTCTGCATGAACAGCTCGTGGTTCGCCGCCACCGCCGCCTCGAGGGTGCTTCGCGTCATGGATGCATCGTACGCCTATTTACTTCGAGGCTCGAAGTGTATGTTGGAGTCAATTGGTTCGAGACTCGAAGTATCTATCCCGATCCTTCGCGGGCCCTCCATGCCTTCTTCCAGTCGCACAGGAAGCACTCACCCATGCACGCATACACGAACACCACCGCCCTGGTCACCGGCGCTTCGAAGGGGATCGGCGAGGCGTACGCACGTGAACTCGCCTCTCGGGGCGCGCACTTGGTCCTGGTCGCCCGCTCGGCCGACGCGCTGCACGCCCTCGCCGACGAGATCCGGAGCACGCATGCCGTCCGCGTCGACGTGATCGCCGCGGACCTGTCGGACCGGCAGGCGCCGCAGCGGGTCGTCGATGCCCTCGACGGACTCGGTCTGGACGTGGATCTCCTGGTCAACAACGCCGGGATGGGGGCCGTGGGGCCCTTCTTCAGCCGTCCCCTCACACCCAACCTGCAGTCCGTCGACGTGAACGTCACCGCGCTGGTCGGGCTGGTCCACCTCCTGGGCGCCCGCATGGTCGAGCGCGGCCGCGGTGGCATCGTCAACATCGCCTCCACCGCCGCCTTCCAGCCCATGCCGTACCAGGCGAGCTACGCCGCGACCAAGGCGTTCGTGCTCTCGTTCACCGAGGCGGTCGCCGAGGAGGTGCGCGGCACCGGTGTCCGGGTGATGGCGGCCCACCCGGGAGCCACCGCCACCGGGTTCTTCGACCGTACGACCGCGTCCATGGATCCCAAGTTCACGGACGACCCCGCCGACGTGGCCGCCAGGACGCTCGACGACTTCGCCCGGGGCCGGGCCGTCTCCTTCCCCGGGCGTGCGTCCCAGCGCGCCGGTGTCTGGGCCTCGCGAGTGCTTCCCCGCACCACGGTCACGCGCCTCACGGGCGTGCTCAACCGCCGGCTGGGATTCCACCAGGTCGGCGATCTCGACCCTGCTGCCGCGCGGGAGCACTGATGACCCTGCTGAGCGAGCCGCTGCGGCTGCGCAGCGGTGCCGTGCTGCCCAACAGGATCGCGAAGGCGGCGATGGAGGAGTTGCTGGCCGAGCCGGGGCAACTGCCCGGTGACGCGCTCACCACGCTCTACCGCCGCCTGGCGGCGGGCGGCGCCGGGCTCCTGATCACCGGCCACGTCATGATCGACCGGAGGGCGGTCGCCCAGCCCGGCGACGTCGTGCTGGAGGAGGACACACCACTGGCCCCCTTTCGGGACTGGGCGGCGGCCGGGCAGAGCGCAGGTGGGCAGGTCTGGATGCAGATCAACCACCCCGGGCGCGTCGTCCCCAAGGACCTCGCCCGCACCACCTGGGCGCCGTCCGCGGTGCCGATCGATGTCGGGGGACTGTCCGGCATGTACCCGACTCCCCGTGCCATGACCGCCCTGGAGATCGACGAGACCGTGGAACGGTTCGCCGTGACCGCGCGGCGGGCGCGGGAGGCCGGCTTCGACGGAGTCGAGATCCACGCCGCGCACGGCTACCTCCTCTCCCAGTTCCTCTCGCCCTTGGTGAACCGGCGCGACGACCGCTGGGGCGGCAGCCTCCCCAACCGCGCCCGTCTGCTGCTCGATGTCGTGGCCGCGGTCCGTGAGCGGGCCGGTACGGGCTTCGCGGTCGCGGTCAAACTGAACTCGGCCGACTTCCAGCGCGGCGGCTTCGACAGCGACGACGCGCGGGACGTGATCAAGATGCTCGCCGACGTGGGAACTGACCTGGTCGAGGTGTCCGGCGGCAGCATCGAGAGCCTGGCCACCGCCGGCTTTCCGGCGGACGGCCGCACCCTTGCCCGCGAGGCGTACTTCCTCGCACTCGCCGAACAGCTCCTCGCCACCTCTCCGCTGCCCCTGATGCTGACCGGTGGCATCCGGCGCCGTGCGGTCGCCCAGCAGGTGATCGACTCCGGGGTGGAGGTGGCGGGGGTGGCCACGGCGCTGGCGATCGACCCCGCCCTGCCCGGGCAGTGGCTCGCCGGCCGGGACGCCCGGGCCGAACCGCCCCGCACCCGGCTGCGGAACAAGACGCTGGCCGCCGCGGCCGTCCAGGCCCTCACCTCACGCCGACTCGCCCGCCTGGGCCGGGGCAAGTCGTCCAGGCCGCCCTACTCCCCCGCCGTCGCCCTGGTCCTCGAACGTCTCGTCCGCGGTCGGCGGCGACGCGGCTATCTCGAGTGGCGTCGGCCCGACTGAGGCCGGGTTCCGGTAAGCAGTCGGTTGGGCACTCGGTCGGGCACTCGCTTGAGCACTCGGTACGGCGCGGTAGTTCACGCCTGCTGTCGCTCGCTGCGCCGGTTGGCTCGGTCCGCCTCGGCCATGTGTGCCTCTGCCCACTCGCGGAGTGCGGCCAGTGGTTCCTCCAGGGTCAGGCCGAGCGGGGTGAGCCGGTAGTACACGCGCGGCGGGACGGTCGCCTCGACCCTGCGGCCGACCAGGCCGTCGCGGGCGAGGCCCTGGAGGGTGGCCGACAGCATCTTCTGCGAGATGCCGGCCATCCTGCGTTGCAGTTCCGCGAACCGCACCTCCTCCGGGGACGCCTCGGCCAGCACCTTGACGGCCATGGATGTCCACTTGGTGCCGATCCGGTCGAGGAGGCGACGGGTGGGGCACTGCGGGTCGAACAGGTCGCCCCGGGCGCCGTCCGGGGATCGTGACGCCCTTGACGTCGGGGAGGAGGTCACCTGCGGCTCACCACCTGTGGCAGAAGTGCGGTCTTGGCTCCCCCAGCCTAGTTACCTACCGTTCTGTTGTCACCATTGGTAACCGCTCCGACAAGGGGACCCCCGTGCCCGCACACGTCACTTCGCCTCGGCCTCGTCCCTCCAATCCCCGTCCCTCGGATCGCCGTCCCTCCGACCCCCGTCCCTCCGACGACGTCGAGCTCCGGCGTGTCGCGGTCAACGGCATCGAAGTCAGCGTGGCCCTCCAGGGCGAGGGCCCCGCCGTGCTCCTGCTGCACGGCTTCCCGCACACCTGGCAGCTGTGGACCCGCGTCATGGGCCCCCTCGCCGTACGCCATCGTGTGATCGCACCGGACATGCGGGGTGCGGGGGCCAGCACGCGTGCGGCGGGCGGCTACGACGCCGGCACGCTCGCGTGCGACGCGGAGGTCCTGCTGGACGCCCTCGGAGTGCGCTCGGCGGCCGTCGTGGGCATCGATGCCGGTACCCCGCCCGCGTTCCTGCTCGCCATGCGGCGGCCGGACCTCGTCAGGCGGCTCGTCGTCATGGAATCACTGCTGGGCGGGCTGCCGGGAGCCGAGGAGTTCCTCGCGCAGGGGGCTCCCTGGTGGTTCGGCTTCCACGCGGTGCCCGGCCTCGCGGAGACGGTGCTGACCGGGCACGAGGCCCAGTACGTCGACTGGTTCCTGGGCGCCGGATCCCTCGGGGAGGGCGTCGATCCCGCCGTCCGGGACGCCTTCGTGCGGGCGTACACCGGAACCGACGCCCTGCGCTGCGCCTTCTCGTACTACCGGGCGCTGCCCACGAGCAGTGAGCAGATCGCGGCTGCTGTCGCCGGTGGGCGGTTGACCGTCCCCGCCATGGCCGTCGGCGCTCGTCCGGTGGGTCGGGCCCTCGAACGGCAGCTGCGTCCGGTCGCCGACCACCTCGTCGGCCATGTGATCGAGGACTGCGGGCACATCATCCCGCTGCACCGCCCCGAGGCGCTGCTCCGCCTGCTCCAACCGTTCCTCGGCTCGGGGCCCGGTGCCGAAGGCTCGCCCGCCAGGGGTTGAGGATCACGGCGTCGGACATACCCCGTCCGGCCCACCGATGATTTCCGGCCCGGCCGGCAGTCGTTACGGACAAGAGAGCAAGGAGTCCGCCATGTCCGTGCAACGATCCACCGCCGAGCAGCACCCGACCGAGCACCCCACGACCGAACAGCACATGACCGAACAGCCCAAGACCGAGCTCGACGCCCGCTACAGCTCAGCGCTCAATCCCCGCCCCGGCGCCGGGGACGTCACCGCCACCGAGTGGGCCGAGGCCCGGCGTCGGGTGGACGCGGCCGAGATCTTCTGGGCGGTCACGATGCGGCCCGGTGGCGGTCCGCACATCACGCCGGTGATCGCGGCGTGGCACGACGGTGTGCTGTATTTCTCCACCGGGCCGGGCGAGCAGAAGGCCCGGAACCTGGCGCACGATGCGCACTGCGCGCTGCTCACGGGCGGGAACTCGCTCACCGAGGGGTTCGACCTCGTCGTCGAGGGCGAGGCCGAGCCGGTCGGCGACCCCGCGGTGCTGGAGGAGGTGATCGCGGCGTACGAGGCGAAGTACGGGGCGCACATCACCTCGGCCGAAGGCACCTTCCACGGCATCGGGGACGCCATGCGGCGCTCGGCCGCGGTGCTCTTCGCGGTGGCCCCGGTCACCGCGTACGGGTACGGCCGGGACGACGGCGTCTACAGCCATACGCGGTGGACCTTCTGAGTCACCGGCTCACCGTCCAGGTAGCTGAGTTGGACGTGAGGTCCCTGACAGCGCCGCTGCGGACGGCGGTCGTCGTGTCGACCACCGTGGCGGTCACCTTGTGGGTGCGCCGGTCGGACGGGACGCCGAGGGCCGCCGGGAGGACCGACGTCCTGCCGCGGGCCTGTCGTGCCTCGCGTCCGTCGACGTACCAGCGGAGCTGCGGGCGGGAGAGACCCGTGTCCGGGCCCAGGTCGGCGAGTTCAACGGAGAGGCGGGTGAAGCGGGTGGCCTTGACGGCGGTGTTCCGCAGCGGGGTGAGGGCGTTGGCGGAGCGGTAGAAGCCCGCGATCATCGCCTCGCGGCCCGGGAGGTTGAACCGGTCGGTGTTCAGCGAGCGCATGATGGAGTTCTCCGTGGGACGGTAGACCCCGTACTCGTAGTAGTCGGCGCCCTCGTAGGTGCCGACCACTCCACCGCTCGGGTCGGGCTCGCCGAGCCATGCCGCCCACTTGGTGCGCTGTGCGGCCATGCGGTCCGCGGTCAGGGTCGAGGCGTTGGGGTACACCGGCTCGGGGTGCGGGTAGTCGCCGTAGCCCGCGTACTGGTACTCGTCCGCCAGGAGGCCTATGGAGTGGGCCATCTCGTGGGCGGCGATCAGGGTGGAGCGGTCGTTGTCGGAGGAGAGCGTGGAGACGCCGTCGTAGCCGTAGTCCGGCGCGAGGCCGGAGTAACCCGCGCCGCCGTACTTGGCGGAGTTGGAGACCACGATGACGAGGTCGGTCGCGGGGGCCTTGGCCGCGTAGGTCTTCGTCCTGTCGAGGTCGACACAGATCAGGCGCTCCGTGTCGCCGCACCAGAAGTACGAGCCGAGCGCGGTGTTCCTGACGACCTCCCGGCTCGGGTCGCCGGTGACGCCGGAGTCCTCGGAGACGGCCTTCACCGCCCAGACGTTGAAGAGGCCCTCGTAGCTCTTGTACGGGTCGATGTCGGTGACCTCGTCCCACTTCGTGCGGGCGTCCTCGAGGAAGTCGTCCTGCTCCGCCGCGGTGTAGCCGTCGCCGATGATGGTGACGTCGAGCCGGTCGGCGGTCGGGCCGGTCTCGGCGAGCGGGACGACCTCTCCGTCCTCGGAGTCGGTGGCGGTGCCGCGTTGGCGGGAGTCGGACGCGGTCGGCCGGGCCTGTTGCGTGTGCGGGCTGTCCGTCGGGACGCTGGTACGCGCGCCCTCGCCGGCCGGCTCCGGGAAGTACTCGACGTCGACGTACGAGCCGTTGCCGGCCGTCGGTGTGTCGGCGGCGCCCGCGATGTCGGCCGCGGCCAGGGAGACAGCGAGGGCGAGGACGGTTGCCGCCGCCGATGTACGCATGCCTGTGTGCACGAAGCTCTCCCCGACCGATCGAGTAACTGAGAATGTAAATGCGATTAACTGCGCACTTAAGTTAGGGGTCGACAGGGCGGCTGGCAAGGGGTGTTGAGTTGATGCGAGGCCATGACCCGCCACGCATCAGGTGTCGAAGGTGTCGAAGGTGTTCAGGAGCCGACCGACCTCGGACGGGTCAGTCGCCCACCCCCAGCGCCCCGAGCAGCATCGGCAGCGACGCGTGCAACTCCCGCTCCCAGTAGGCCCAGCCGTGCGTCCCCGGGCCGTAGAAGTTGGTGGTGACGTGCCTTGCGCCCACCCGCTCCAGTTCCGCCGCGAGCGCGTGGTTCTGGCGGTTGAAGTCCGCCTCCAGGGCGCTGGTGGCGCCCGGTGGGTCCAGGGGGCCGGTGGTGCCGTCGCCGCAGGAGAGGTAGACCGGGATCGACCTCAGTCGCTTGGCGAGGTGGAAGGGGTCGTGGGCCTGCCATATCCGGCGTTGGGCGACCGGGTCGCCCCAGACGCGGAGCGGGTCGTTGTCCTGGCCGGCGAAGAAGCCCATGATGCGGTCGATCGACTCCTCGTTGAGGAGGGGATGGGCGGAACCGGAGAAGGCCGCCGTCGCCTTGAACATTCCGGGGTGTCTGGCGGCGTACAGCAGGGCGCCCTGACCGCCCATGGACAGGCCGGCGACCACGCGGTTGCTCCCTGCGCCCCAGTCCCGTTCCAGGAGGTGGCGCAGTTCCTTGGTGTGGAAGGTCTCCCAGGCCGGGTCGCCGCCCTGTCCGTGGTTCCACCAGTCGCTGTACCAGCCGTTCCAGCCCGCCTCGGGCATCACGACCAGGACGTCGCGCAGGCTGTCCGTCTCCGCCACGTCGGTCATGCTCGTCCACGAGGTGTAGTCGCCGCAGCAGCCGTGCAGGAGCCAGAGAGTGGGCCAGTGCCGCCGGTGGCGCCGGTCGTTCGGGTTCCAGCCGTCCGGGGTGAGCAGGCGGACGTCGACCGTGCGGCCGCCCAGGGCCGTCGAGCGGACCGACAGGTCGACCTGCCGGTCCGCGACCCGGGTGACGGCGACGACCTCCGCGCCGGGGCTGGCGGCACCGGCCTCCGGCTTCCCGGCGGCCACGGCCCCCGGGGCGGTCGGCGCCAGGACGGCCAGCAGTACGGCGAGGACCAGGAGGAGCCTGGCTCGCAGCGGGGTGAGGACGGTGGGCACGTTCGCGAACACGGCGGCTCCCTGGGTGGGTTGCTGTTGTTGCGCGGTGCTTCGGTGCGGCTGTGCTTCGACGGAGCAGTGCATCGGTGGGGCGGTGCTTCGGTGGAGCGGTGGCACGTACGGCGGTCGGCCGTGGCCGGCCGGGTCGCGTCAGGTCAGGTCAGCTGCCGTGTCGGTGCGGCAGGATCAGCAGCGCGTCGCCGACCGGGCGTTCTCCCGCGGCATCCGAGGGAGAGTTGAGTACGGTGCCCTCGGCCACCATCGTCGTCGAGCCTCCACCGTCCAGGTTGACCGCGTCGCGCAGGCCGAGTGACTTCGCGACCTCGGCGCTCTCGCCGATGCTGAGTCCCAGGGAGCCCGTGCCGCGTCCGTCGGCGGTGACCAGGACGGTGCGGCCCGCGGCGTCCACCCCGGCCAGGGTGCGCGGGTTGCGCTTGTGGACCCAGCCGTAGTACCAGCTCGGATCGCCGGGGTGGACCATGCCATCGGTGGCGGGCGTGACGTGGATACGGCCGTCGCGGACCAGTTCCGGGCCGCCGTTGACGATGTCGGTGCGGGGCGACGGGGAGATCCGGCGGCCGCGGGCGTCCAGCAGGGTCGTGCTCACGCTCAGGCGGTGGCCCACGTGCGCCAGGGCGGTCAGTTCGGCGACGCGTTCGCCCGTCGCCTGGATCGAGCTGCCGCCCGGCGGGATGGTCCCGCCGCGCGGTGAACGCAGTTCCACGACCCGCTCGTGGGCGTCGAGTACGGCTTCCACGCCCTCGCCCCCGGGTGTGCGGGCGCCGTATTCGGGGGTGAAGGTGACCAACTCGTCGGGGTCGGTGCAGGTGACGTCGTGCAGTGGGAGCGAGGTCGGGGTGTCGCCCGCTCCGCCGCCGCAGTTCCTGATCAGGCCGGGTACCCGGTTGACGCCGTCGAGGGGGAGGGAGGAGTCCCGGCCGGTGATCCGGCCCCGCCAGGTGAGACGGGTGATCTCCGTGCGCCGGCCGTTGTCGTGGACGACGAGGCCGGGGCGCCCGGCGACCGGTTCGCTCAGCAGGCGCCCGTCGTAGACGCCCACTCCGGCCGGGTCGCCCGGTGCCCCTGCTTTGGGGTCGAGGACGAAGAAGCCGGCGTTGACCGCGGCGGTCGCGGTGGCGGACGCCGAGAGTGCGCTGGTCGTCTCGCGGCCCTCCAGGTCCGGGCCGTACGACGCGCCCAGGGTGCCGCGGAAGGTGCGCGGGTCGATGGTGAGTACGTCGACGTGCCACGGGCCGCGGTCCGTCGTCGCGCCGTCCCAGCCGGTGTAGACGGCCGAGCCGGTGTGGCCGGCCGCTCGCAGGCGGGTGCGTTCGGCCGTCGCGGCGGCCTGCGAGTCGAACGTGCCGACGCGGACCCGCCAGCCGAGGGTGCCGCCCCGGTAGTCGGCCGTTGCGGGTGTCCTCACCTCCTCCGCGCGGGCTTCGAAGCCGTCCCGTCGTAGTTCGGCGGTGAGTTCGTCGGCGCTCGCCCGGTCCTTCAGCGCCGTCGGCGGCGCGTCGGGGTCGGGGGAGGTGTCGCCGCCGGGGATGGACACCTCGACGGTCCAGTGGAGGGCGGGGTCCTGGGCGTTCCCGCGCACGATGCGGGTCAGGGTGACGCCGGGCTGGAGGGTGGTCGTGGTGCGCGTCTCCGGGAGACCGGCCGGGCCCAGGGGCAGTGCGTGCCGATGCGGCGAGGGGTGCCCGCCCGGGTGCGGGGACGCCTCGGCGGCCGGTGGGAGCGCGGCCCACGTCGTGAGGACGCCGAGAACGGCACCCGTGGCCCACAGTCTCTTCTTCATCTGTCGTCCCGCCTCGCGCCGACCACGGACACCGACCGACCCATGCTGCGCACAAGTATCGGCCGGTTGCGGCTCACGTCAAGGCGGCCCGGTGGGGGTGGGCGGCGCGGCCCCCTGCGTACGGCTCGATCCGCTCAGGGCACCCGCGCGACGCCCACGTAGAAGCCGCTGCGTTCCCGCGCCGGCGCCGGTTCCTCCTGGTACCACTCGGTGGCGAACACCAGGCCGGGCGCGACGAGTTCCAGCCCGGTGAAGAAGGGCTCCACCTCGCTGCGGGTGCGCATCCGCAGCGGGATGGCGCCCTTCTTGTACGCGGCCTCGGTGTCCTGCTTCAGTTCCGGGTGCTGGTCGGCGGTGCCGTGCGAGAGGAGCAGGAAGCTGCCGGAGGGGAGCGCGTCCACGAGGGTGTGCACGAGACCGTACGGGTCCTCGTCGTCGGGCAGGAAGTGCAGGAGCGCGATCAGGGAGAGGGCGATCGGACGGTCGAAGTCCAGTGTCTCGCGGGCCCGTTCGAGGATCGTCCCGGGCTGCCGTACGTCCGCGTGGAGGAAGTCCGTGACGCCCTCGGGGGTGCTGGTCAGCAGCGCCTCCGCATGCCGGAGGACGATCGGGTCGTTGTCCGCGTAGACGATCCGGGCCGCCGGGCGGATCGCCTGCACGATCTGGTGCAGGTTGGGTTCGGTGGGGATGCCGGTGCCGATGTCCAGGAACTGGTCGACGCCGTTCTTCGCCAGCCAGGCCGCCGCGCGGTGCATGAACGCCCGGTTCCTGGCCGCGTTGCCCCGTGCCTCCTCGGGGAGGGTCTCGCCGACCTGCTGGTCGACGGGGTAGTTGTCCTTGCCGCCGAGCAACCAGTCGTAGACGCGGGCGGGGTGCGGCTTGCTCGTGTCGATGTGGGGTCTGGGTGTACCGGCGGTCACAGAACACTCCTCCGTACGCGGGACGGCACCGTCGGGACGCCACCCTATGATGATGTTCCGACAGGCACTCAGCAGCCGCTCACCGGGTGCTCACCACGCTTGTGCCGTGGGTGGCCCGGGAGTTGAGGACGGAGTCAGGCAGCATGACCTCCCTGAGCGGTGGCGAGAACGCCGCCCACCCCGACCGGATCGACACCAGCAGGCCCCATCCCGCCCGGATGTACGACTACTTCCTCGGCGGGAAGGACAACTACGAGGTCGACCAGCGGGCCGCCGAGCAGTTCATGAAGGCGGCGCCCGAGGTGCGCGAAGGTGTCGTCGCCAACCGGCACTTCATGCACCGTGCGGTGCGGCACGTGGTGGCCGAGGGCGGCGTCCGTCAGATACTCGACGTGGGCACGGGTCTGCCCACCGAGCCCAACGCGCACCAGATCGCGCGGTCCCTCGCCCCCGGGACCCGGGTCGCGTACGTCGACAACGACCCCATCGTCGCCACTCATTCCCGGGCCCTGTCGGACGACCCGGACACCGCCGTGGTCCTGGCCGACCTGCGGGACCCCCGCGCGATCCTCGACCATCCCGAGGTGCGGGCGGTCATCGACTTCGACCGGCCGGTGGCACTGCTGCTGGTGGCCGTCGTGCACTTCGTCGCCGAGGCCGAGGACCCGGCGGGCATCGTCGCCACACTGCGCGACGCGCTGCCGGCCGGCTCCTACCTCGTCCTGTCGCACGCGACGGGCGACGTCCACGAGGACCGGCGGGAAGACGCGGCGGCCGTCTACAGCAAGGCCACCGCCTCCCTCAACCTGCGGCCGCACGCGGCGGTCCTCGACCTGTTCGGCGACTTCTCGATGGTCGAACCGGGGCTGGTGCGGGTCACCGACTGGCGCCCCGAGGAGGCCCGGCGCCCCGACGCCCCGCCGATCGGCATCTACGGCGGAGTGGCGCGCAAGGACGCCTGACGCCGAGGGACAGGGAGCCGTGGTGGGGGGAGCCGTGGTGGGGGGGCCGTGGTGGGCGCGGACTCCCGCATCCGCACCCACCACGGGGTCTCAGGCGGCCTTGCGCTCCCTCCCCCGCGCCCGGCCGATGATGTCGGCGTAGTGGTGTCCGCTGCCCTTGATGGTGCGGACCTGGGTCGCGTAGTCGACGTGGACGAGGCCGAAGCGCTTGTCGTAGCCGTACGCCCACTCGAAGTTGTCCAGCAGCGACCAGGCGAAGTAGCCGGCCAGCGGGGCTCCCCTGCGGGCGGCGGAGGCACAGGCCGCGAGGTGGGCCTTCAGGTACTCCTGGCGCTCGGGGTCGTCGATCGTGCCGTCGGGGCGGACCGTGTCGGGGAAGGACGAGCCGTTCTCGGTGACGTACAGCTTGCGCGGCCCGTACTCCTCGGTCAGGCGCAGCAGCAGCTCCTCGATGCCGCCGGCGTCGATCTCCCAGTCCATGCCGGTGCGCGGGACGCCGACGCGGCGGACGGTGCGGACCTGCGGGGCGGGCCCGGTGGGGTCGGCGGCGACGGTCTGGGGGAAGTAGTAGTTCAGGCCCAGCCAGTCCAGCTCGCCGCCGATCAGCTCCATGTCGCCGGGGTGCTCGGGGAGTTCGACGCCGTAGACCTCGCGCATGTCCGCAGGGAAGCCGCGGCCGTGGATCGGGTCCAGCCACCAGCGGTTGGTGTGGCCGTCCATGCGGCGGGCGGCGGCCAGGTCCTCGTCGCTGTCGGTGGCGGCGTGGATGGTGGAGAGGTTGTTGACGATGCCCACCTGGGCGCCGGGGGCGGCCGCACGGATGGCCTGCATCGCCAGGCCGTGGCCGAGCAGCAGGTGGTAGGAGGCGCGGACGGCGGCCGTCAGATCGGTCCAGCCGGGGGCCATCTTGCCCTCCAGGTGGCCGATCCAGGCCGAGCACAGCGGCTCGTTGAGGGTGGCCCAGTGGCCGACGCGGTCGCCGAGGCGTTCGGCGACGACGGCGGCGTAGGAGGCGAAGTGCTCGGCGGTCGCGCGCTCGGGCCAGCCGCCCCGGTCCTGGAGCACCTGCGGCAGGTCCCAGTGGTAGAGGGTGACGGACGGGGTGATGCCGGCCGCCAGCAGGTCGTCGACGAGCCGGTCGTAGAAGGCGAGGCCCTTCGCGTTGACAGGGCCGTCGCCGCCCGGCAGGACGCGCGGCCAGGCGACGGAGAGGCGGTAGGCGTTGGTGCCCAGCCGCCGCATCAGCTCGATGTCCTCGTGGGTGCGGTGGTAGTGGTCGCAGGCGACGTCGCCGTGGTCGTTGTTGTCGATCTTCCCGGGGGTGTGCGAGAAGGTGTCCCAGATCGACGGCGAACGTCCGTCCTCCGCCACGGCTCCCTCGATCTGGTACGCCGATGTGGCCGTGCCCCACAGGAAGTCGTCCGGGAGTGCGGCGAAGTCGATGGTCACGAAGGTCCTTTCGGGTTGGGGAAGAGCGGAGTGCGGCGGGACGGCCGTCACTTGACGGCTCCGGCCGTCAGGCCCGCCACGAGGTAGCGCTGGAGGAGCAGGAAGCCCGCGACCACGGGGACGCTCACGACCAGCGAGGCGGCCATGATCTGGTTCCAGTACACGTCGTTCTGCGTGGAGTAGCCCTGGAGTCCGACCGCGAGGGTGCGGGTGGCGTCGTTGGTCATGACCGAGGCGAACAGGACCTCGCCCCAGGCGGTCATGAAGGCGTAGACGGCGACGGCGACGATGCCGGGGATCGCGGCGGGCACCACGACCTTGAACAGGGCGCGCAGCGGCCCGCAGCCGTCGACGAGGGCCGCCTCGTCCAGGTCTCGGGGCACCGAGTCGAAGTACCCGATCAGCATCCAGATGGAGAAGGGCAGGGAGAAGGTCAGGTAGGTGAGGATGAGGCCGCCGCGGGAGCCGAACAGGGCGATGCCGGTGGCGTTGCCGATGTTGACGTAGATCAGGAAGAGGGGCAGCAGGAAGAGGATGCCCGGGAACATCTGCGTGGACAGGACGGTCACCGAGAAGACACGCTTGCCGCGGAACTCGTAGCGGCTGACGGCGTAGGCGGCGAAGACCGCGATCACGACCGAGCAGAAGGTCGCCGCGCCCGCCACGATCAGCGAGTTCACGAAGTACTTCGCCAGCGGGACCGTCGACCAGATGTCGATGTACGGGCGGATGGTCAGGTTGCTCGGCAGCCAGTGGAACTGGCTGGAGACGTCCTCGAGCGGCTTCAGCGAACTGGAGACCATGACGTACACCGGCAGCAGGACGAAGCCGGTGAGCAGGGTGAGGAAGACGCGGCGGGTCCAGGTGAAGGAGCGCGGCGCCGCCATCGGGGACCTGGACATCGGGGACCTAGACATCGGCCGTCCGCCTTTCCTCGTGCTTCCGCGGCGCCCGTGGGGTCCTGGTGGCCCGGGAGGTCACGAACAGGTACACGCCCGTCACCAGCAGCAGGAAGAGCAGCAGCAGGACCGACATCGCGGAGCCGGTGCCGAAGTTCCAGGTGACGAACGACGACTGGTAGATGTGGATGGAGATCAGGTCCGCGGCCTCCGGTGCGGCCTTGCCGAACAGGACGAACGGTGTGTTGAAGTCGTTGAACGTCCACAGGAACAACACCAGGACCAGGACCTGGTTGACGGGGCGCAGCGACGGCAGGGTGATGCGGCGGATCTGCTGCCAGACGCCGGCGCCGTCCAGGGCGGCGGCCTCGTACAGCTCCTTGGGGATGTTCTGCAGCCCTGCCATGACGATGAGGAAGGCGAACGGCCAGCCCTTCCACACCGACACGACGAGCAGCGCGACGAAGCTGTTGTCGCCGATCAGCCAGAAGGAGGGCTTGTCGGTGAGGCCCAGCTGGTCGTGCAGGACGTGGTTCACCAGGCCGTTGTCGTGCTGGAACATGAACGCCCAGGTGATGACGGCCGCGTAGACCGGCAGGGCGTACGGCACCAGGAAGATCGCGCGGAGCAGGCCACGGCCGCGGAAGGCGTCCTGCATGCAGATCGCGGCGGCGGTGCCGATCAGCCAGCACAGGCCGACGGAGAGGATCGTGAAGGCGCAGGTGACGAGGAAGGAGTGGAGCAGTGCCTCGCCGACGGGGGCGTCGAAGTCCACCGACATGGTGAAGTTGTCGAGGCCGGTCCACGGGGCTGTGGTCCAGTCGCGGATGTAGAACTGGGTGAGTTCCTTGAAGCTCATCACGATGCCGATGACCATCGGCACCAGGTGGACGAGGAGTTCGAGGAGCAGGGCCGGCAGGAGCAGCAGGTAGGGCAGGCCGATGCGGCGGATCCGCCCGGGACGGCGGCGGGGTCCGCGCGCCGTCCCGGGGGAGCTCTTGCCGACCGTCCGCTCGCCGGGCTGCGCCGAGGCGGTCGTGGTGGTCATGGCGAGGTCCGTGTCCGTGTCGGAGTCGGTGGGGCCGGTTCGAAGTCGAAGGTCGGGGCGCTCACTTGTTGGGCATCTGCTGCTGTGCCTTGGCGAGCTTCTCCTTGACGGACTCGGTGGTCACCTCGCGTCCGTTCGCGGCGTCGGCGAAGAGTTCCTTCACGGCGGTGCCGACCGCGGTCTCGAACTGCGACTCGTCGGGCACCTGGGGCAGGGCCGCGGCGCTGGTGGCGAGGGTCTCGCGCAGGACTGCGGTGCCCTGGGTGTTGAACGCCGGGTCGCTCTGGGCGGCCTTGACCGGCGGGATGGAGCCGTACGCCTTGTTGAGGAGCTTCTGCTCGGCGTCGCTGGTCATGAACTTCACGAAGTCGGTGGCGCCGTCGATGTTGTCGCTGTTCTTGAAGACGGCCATGTTGATGCCGGCGACCATGGAGTTGGTGGCCTTGCCCGCGCCGGGGGCCCCGGACGGGACGGGGGCGGGGGCGACGCCCCACTCGTCGTCCTTCATGCCCATGGTCTTGAAGGTGGCGGAGGCGGTCTGCCACAGCACCATCGCGGTCTTGCCCTTGGCGAAGTCGCTGAGGGACTGGTTCTGCGCGTACTCGGCGTTGCCGGGCGCGACGACCTTGTCCTGGGCCATCAGGTCGACGTACTGCTTGACGGCCGCGACGGCGCCGTCGGAGGTGAAGTCGGGCTTGCCGTCCGCGGTGAAGAAGTCGGCGCCGTGCTGCTTGGCGAGGACGAAGACCTGGTGGATGTTGTTGGACAGGTTGGAACCCTCGGCGCCCAGGCCCCACTTGCCGTCCTTGGAGATCTTCTTGCCGGTCTCGACCAGCTCGTCCCAGGTGGCCGGGGGCTTGGTGATGCCGGCGTCGGCGAACATCTGCTTGTTGTAGTAGAGCGCGTACGCCATCGAGTACAGCGGGACCGCGGCCGGGTCCTGGCCCTCGACGCCGGTGGAGCCGAGCGCCGAGTCGACGAAGCGGTCCCTGCCGCCGATCTTCTCGAAGTTCTTGGCGTCCCAGGGCAGCAGTGCGCCGGTGGCCTGGAGGGAAGCGCTCCAGGTGTTGCCGATGTTCAGGACGTCGGGACCCTGTCCCGAGGTGGTGGCGGTGAGGATCCGGTTCAGCAGGTCGGACCAGGGCACGACCTCCAGCTTGACCTTGATGCCGGTCTGCTTCTCGAACTTGTCGAGTTCGGGCTGGAGGACCTTCTTGTCGACCTCGACGCTGGCGCCCTGGTTGGACGCCCAGTAGGTGAGTTCCTTCGGCGAGTCGTTGGATCCGCCGCCCGAGGAGGAGCCCCCTCCGCAGGCCGTGGCGGCGAGTGCGAGAGACATGGTGACGGCGCCTACGGCCGCGGCTCGGATGCTGCGCATGGCTCCTGGGTTCCTTCCGGGAGTCGGTCGGGAGTCCCCGACGGCGGCTTCGGCTGTTTCCCCTCCGAAGCCCCTCATGGCTTAATTTAGGACGTGAGTTAAACCCCGAGAGAAAGACTCGTCAAGGTCTCGCGCAGGGTTGACGGTGGCGCGAGGGCACGGAAGGAAGGCTCCGGATGGCCAGGCACGGCGGGCGTACGGTCCGTGACCTGCGGCGGGAGAGCCGCAGCGCCGTTCTGCAACGGTTGTATTTCGACGGGCCGATGAGCCGGCTCGCGCTGGGCTCGGCGGCGGGCCTAAGTTCGGGTTCCGTCAGCACCGTGGTCGCGGAGCTGATGGCCGACGGGCTGGTGGAGGAGGCGGGCAGCCTCGGCGCGGACGGCGGCCGGCCGCGCACCCTCGTCCGGGTCGCGGCGGACCGGGGGCGCCTCGTCGGGGTCGACGTCGGCGAGACCCGGGTGCGCGTGGAGCTGTTCGACCTGTCGATGTCCGAACTGGCCCGGACGGAACGCTCGTTGCCGGGCCACGGGTCGCGCTCCTACGACGTCGGCGTGGTCGCCGGGCACATCCTCGACGGGGTCGCGGAGGTGCTCGGCGCCGACGCCGCCGACGGCCGGGCGCAGGGCCGCGGTGAGCTGCTGGGCGTCGGCATCGGTGTCCCCGGGATCGTCGAGCGCACGGCCGACGGCACCCTGGTGCACGGGCAGACCGTCGGCTGGGACGCGGTCCCGCTGGAGGCGCTGCTGCGCACGGCCGGCCGACTGCCCGCGCACGTACCGCTGTTCATCGAGAACGGCGCCAGAACGCTGGGGCAGGCAGAGATGTGGTTCGGCGGCGGACGCGGCGCGCACAACGCCGTGGTCGTGCTCTTCGGCTCCGGCGTCGGCGCGTGCGTCGTCACCGACGACGTGGAGCGGGGGCGGGCGGTGGAGTGGGGGCATCTGACGGTACGGGTGCGCGGGCGCCGGTGCCGGTGCGGTGCGCGGGGGTGCCTGGAGGCGTACGCCGGTGCGGAGGCGCTGCTCGCGCGGTGGCGGGAGGCGGGCGGCGAGCCGCCGTCCGGCGCCGACGAGGAGGCGGCGCTGACCGCGATGCTGTCCGCGGCCCGCCCCGGGGACGGGGGCACACCCGACCCGGTGGCGGCGCGGGTGCTCGCGGAGACCGCCGAGTACCTGGGCGCGGGGCTGGCCGACCTGGTCAACCTCTTCCAGCCCGAGCGGATCCTGGTGGGCGGCTGGGCCGGACTCCAACTGGGCCCGGCGTTCCTGGAGTCGGTACGGGCCCACACGCTGGCCCACGCCCTGCGGCACCCCGCCGGACGGGTGGGCATCGCGCTGGGCCGGCTCGGCCCCGACGCGGTGACGGTGGGCGCGGCGACCCTGCCGCTGGCGGCGTTCTTCGCCCGCGGCGGCCGGCGTCTGCCGGTCGCCTCCCCCGCCCCGGTCCCTGCGTGGCGGGCGGCGCTCGGGGGGCGGCTGGCGGGGCGGTAGGGCGCGCCGCGCCGTCGCGCCGGGCCGCTGCCCGTCCCCGACGGCCGTCGTGCGTGCGGTGCGGCCCGCCGTCAGGACCGCCGCGGCGGTGCGAGGTGGGCGAGCAGGCCGTCGAGTGCCGTCGTGAGCGCCCGCGCGTTGGCCGGGGCGAACCAGGTGGTGCGGATCCGTTCGTTGTTCCCGTTCGGCGTCTCGTGGTCGGCGGCGAGCCGGTCCAGGGAGCGGGACTCGTCGCCCAGGGAGCGGCCGACGCCCTCGAAGAGCCCGCGCACGTAGCGGTCCGCGTCGTCGGGGGCGATGCCGTGGCGGGTGGCCCACGAGGCGAGAGTGGCGAGGTAGGCGTAGTGCGTGGTCAGCGTCCCGGTCAGCGCGGAGAGGACGTCGAAGGCGGCCTCGTCCGCGACGGGGAGCGCTCCGCCGAGCCGGGCGAAGAAGGAATTCACCTCCGGGTGCGAGGGGTGCACCACCGTGACGGAGCGGCGTTCGCGGATGGTGGGCAGGGGGATGGCCCGGACCAGCGCGGCGTCGGTGCCCAGGGTCTCGCCCAGTTCGTCGTTGCACACGCCCGCCATCACGTTGACCACGATCCGGTCGCCGCCCACGTGCACTCCCGCCAGGGCCTCGCGCCATTGTTCGCGGCGCACGGCGAGGGCCACGATCTCAGAGCGGTCCACCACCTCCTGGTTGTCGGCGCACACCTGTACGCCCTCGTGGCGCTCGGACAGCGCCGCGGCCGTGCGGGCTCCCCTCGGGGAGAGGAACACCTCCGGCGCGGGGCCGCCGCCGTGATGCAGACCCGTCACGATGGCCCTGCCGATCTCGCCCACCCCGATGATGCCGATGCTCTTCACTGTGCCCTCCTCCGATGCCATTCCGGTCGCGGTCGCCTCTGCAACAGGGTGACGGCCAGGAGGCCCGCCGGGCAGGGTGGCGTCCGGACGCAGCCCAGCGTCGGCGGCAGGCCCGTCGCACCGGAGGTGTCCTCGGCTGGCAGCCCGGCCGACCCGGCGCTCGCGCCGGGCGCGGACATCACGGTCGCGACGGGCCGGGCCCACCGACCGCCCACCCTGACGAACCGTGTCGGCCAATGTCCGGCCCGGACGTCGGCCGGCCGGAGCCGCCGTCGCGACGACGGTCAGCCCGGGCTCGGTGTACACCGCTCCGAGTACGCCTCGGCCAGGGGTTGTCGTGCTCACCGGCCCGCCCCCCGTCGCTGGTGTCGCATGTCGTTCCGCTGTCACATCGTCAGAACCGCGCGAAGGAACGCGTGGATCCCGGTACGGGCCGCCGCGGCCCGCGGTTCCACACCGGGCAGCGTGAGGAACGCGTGCCCCGCTCCCACATGTTCGTCGAGCCGTACGGGCGTCCCGGCCGCGCGCAGCCGATCGGCGTAACGGCGTCCGTGATCGGCGAGCGGGTCATGGGTCGGCACCACGATCAGCGCGGGGGCGAGCCCGCTCAGGTCCTCCGCGTACAGCGGCGAGAAGGCGCGGGCGTCGGTCCCCGGCGGGGCGGCGAGCCGCTCGAGGAGCCTGAGTTGGGGCATGGCGAGGGTCGGGGTGTCCGCGTGCTCGGCGATCGAGGGGTAGTCGTACATTGCGGGGGTCATGTCGACGGCGGGATTGACCAGCACCTGCGCCTTGAGTCGCAGGCCGGCGTCCCGGGCACGGATCGCGGTCAGTGCGCTGATCAGCCCGCCGAAGCTCTCGCCGAAGACGGCCGTGCGCTCCGGATCGACTCCCCACCCCGCGGCGTGTCGCAGCACATGCCGCAGCACGTCCCAGCCGTCGTCGGCGGCGTCCCCGAGCGGGCTCCCCGGAGCGACGAGGCGGTGCTCGACCGAGACGACGACCGCGGGCAGCCGGACGGCGAGGTGGCTGTTGGCCCAGTCACACTGCGCCGCCGTGCCGACGAAGCTGCCGCCGTGGACGTGGACCACGAGCGGCAGGCCGTTCCGGCCGGCGGTCTCGCCGTCGCCCGTCGGCGCCGGCCGGTACACCCGGACCGGGAGGTCGCGGCCGGGCAGCGCGACGTCCTGCCACTCGATCGCGGCTCCGGGATCCGGTTCACCGAGGATCGCCCGCGCCGCGCCGGACGCCCGGTAACGGTTCTCCGCCTCGCGATAGGCGATCAACTCCTCGGTCGTGATCGCCTCGAAGTCCGGCTGCGGCGGCCGTGTCACAGCCCTGGTCTCGCGCATGTCCACGCCTCTCCCCGTCGTTTCCCTTGCCGCCCCGCTCTTCCGGCAAGCATGTGTCCTCAGTATGCACGCGGTGCGTGCAATGGCAAGTGCATAAGCTAGTCTGGTCCGGACAGGAGCGACGAGAGGGGCGAGATGGCAGGGCGCAGGCGTTGGTCGACCGAGCAGATCCTGGATGCGGCGGCGGAACTGCTGCTCGCGGGCGACGCCGAGACGTTCAGCGTGCGCAAGCTGGCCGCCGCACTGGGGACGGACTCCTCCAGCCTCTACCGGCACTTCCGCAACAAGACCGAGTTGCTGCGCGCGGTCGCCGACCGGATCCTGCTGTCCGCCATGGACGGCTACCGGCCCGCGGGCGACTGGAAGCAGCGTCTCACCGCCGTGGCCCTGCGCCTGCGTGACGCCTTCGGGCAGCAGCCCCAACTCGCTGCGGTCTGGGGCCGCCACGGATCGGGGGGCACGGGTTCCCGGCTGATGATGGAAGAGGTGCTGCAGAGTCTGCGCGCCTCGGGGCTGCCCGACCATGAGATTCCGGCGCGCTATCACCGGTTCGTGGTCCTGGTCGCTTCGCTGATCACCGCTGAAGGCGCATTCGGTGGCGTGGGCGCCCAGGAGCACGAGCAGGGCATGGAGCAGTTCCGGGTCGCGGTGCTGGGCGCCGATCCCGAGCGCTTCCCCGCCCTCGCCCACTTCGCCCGCGAGATCCGCCCGCTCGGTGCGGACCGGGTCGCCGCCTTCGAGGAGATCCTCGCCGCCCACCTCGCCCACCTCGAGGCCGCGCTTCCCTGACCGCCCTCGACGCGTGGCCTCCACGCGGGCCCCGGCGCTACGCCGAGTCCCGTACCACCAGTTCCGGGTCGAAGATGACCGACGTGGGTTCGCTGCGCGCACCCTTGATGTGGTCGTCGAGCAGGCGGGCCATCGCGGCCGCCATCTCCTCCACCGGCTGCCGTACGGTGGTCAGCCGGGGCCGGCAGGTGACGGCCACGCTGGAGTCGTCGAAGCCGACGACCGCGACGTCCTGCGGCACCCGGCGGCCGTGGTCGCGCAGCACCTGGACGGCACCCTGGGCCATCAGGTCGTTGGCGGTGAACACCCCGTCGGTGTCGGGGTGCTCGGCGAGCAGTGACGTCATCGCGGCCATGCCGCTGTCCACGGTGAAGCCGCCCTCGGCCACCGGCACGTAGGGGTGGCCGTGCCGGGCCAGGGTGTCGCGGAAGCCGGCCAGGCGCTCCTGGCTGGCCGCGACCGCCAGCGGGCCCGCGACGGTGGCTATCCGGCGGCACCCCAGCTCCAGCAGGTGCTCGGCGGCGAGCCGGCCGCCGTCGCGGTGGGCCAGGTCGACGTAGCTGAGCGGCACCGGTCGGCCCGGACGGGCGAAGAGCACCGCCGGCAGTCCGGCGCCGGCGAGCAGCGCGGGCAGCGGGTCGTCGGGGTGGGTGGACACCACCAGGGCGCCGTCCGCCCCGCCCTGCCTGAGGTAGGCGACGACCTCCTGCCGGGCCTCGGGCGTCTCGGCGAACATCAGCACCGGATGCATTCCGCGCGGCCGCAGATGCGCGACCACCCCGCCGACGACCCGGCCGAAGAAGGGGTCGGCGAACACCCGGGTGGCGAAGGCGTTCTGCTCCGTGTCCGAGGCGTCGCCCGCGCCCGACACGACCAGGGCGACGGTCGTCGTACGCCGGGTGACCAGCTGCCTGGCGGCCTGGTTGGGTGCGTACCCGGTCCGTTCGATGGCCCGGCGGACCAGGTCCTGGATGGCCGGGTCCACGTTGCGGACGCCGTTGACGACGCGCGAGACGGTGGCCCGGGAGACGCCGGCCTCCCGGGCCACGTCCTCCAGGGTCGGGGCCTGTCTGCTCATGCCCGCACCCTAACCGGCGGGGTCCGGCGGGTGGTAGAGCGCTCTCCGCCGCCGTCTCACGCCGGAGGCGCTACCACCTCCAGGTCCGCGACCAGCGGCAGGTCCCCCGCCGACCTCCCGGCCTGTACACGGCAGGGCCCCGGCTCCGTGCGCCAGGCGTGCTCCGCCACCGACCAGTGGGACAGCGACCGCGCCGGGACCCGTATGGTCGCCGTCACCGTCTCTCCCGGGCGCGCCCGCACCGCCGCGTACCCGGCGAGCCACCGGGCGGGACGGTCCAGCGCCGACGCGGGGCGGGCCAGGTACACCTGCACGACCTCCCGGCCCTCCCGCGCACCGGTGTTGCGCACCCGCACGCGCACGGTGAGGTCGTCGCCCGCGCGGGTCACCGGCGGGGCGGCCAGCGCCTCGTACGTCCACGTGGTGTAGCCGAGCCCGTGACCGAACCAGTAGGCGGGCGTGCGGTGGTGGCGCAGCCAGCCCCGGTAGCCGAGGTGCAGGCCCTCGTCGTAGGCGAGGCGGCCGCCGCCGTCCGGGCGGGTGCGGGTTACGGGTGCGTCGGCGAGGACGGCCGGCCAGGTGGTGGGCAGCCGCCCGCCCGGCTCGGTACGGCCGAAGAGCACGTCGGCGAGACCGGCGCCGCCCTCCTGCCCGGGGAACCAGGCCAGCAGCACCGCGCCCGCCTCCTCCCGCCAGGGCAGCTCGACCGGACCACCGCTGTTGACGACGGCGATGGTGCGCGGGTTGGCGGCCGCGACGGCGCGGACCAGGGCGTCCTGGGGGGCGCCGAGCGTCAGGCCGGTCCGGTCGTAGCCCTCCGACTCGCCGTGCTCGGTGGTGCCGACGACCACGATCGCGGCGTCCGCCGCCCCCGCCGCGCGGGCGGCCTCGGAGAGCGACGCGGTCACGTCCGGGGCGGGTGGCGCCGCGACGACGACGGTGGCTCGCCCGGTGCCGGGGGCCAGTTCACGGCGGGCCACCAGCAGGGCGTCCCGGTCGGCGGCGAGATCGGCGGTGGCGTACTGGGTCGGCGGGCTGACGTGCACCACCGCCGGGTCGTCGGTCAGGCGCGGGAAGTCGCCCTCCAGCAGGGTGCGTCCGTCCAGGGCCAGGCTCATCCGGCCGAAGCCGGCCACGCCCAGGGTCCAGGAACCCCCGGTGCACGCGCCGAGCCGGGCGCGGATCTCGACGGTGTGCGCGCCCGGCACCAGGCGGGGCTCCAGCAGCCGCCCGCCGCGGCGCCGTTCGGCGTACAGCTCGCGGCCGTCCGCGTCCAGCATCCGCAGCAGCACGCCGGGCAGGCCGGAGCGCGGGTCGGTGCAGATGCCCTGGTCCAGTGGGGGCGCGGGGCCGTCCGGCCGGGGGCCGGGGACGTGGACGACGCGGGCCCGGCCGCGCAGCGCGTCCCGGACGCCGTCCAGGACGGACACCTCGCCCTGCGGGAAGACGCCGGCGCTGCCGCCGCCCTGGGTACGGGTCCGCACGGCGTGCGCGCCGATCACGGCGACCGTTTCGAGGCGCTCGGGGTCGAGCGGCAGGACGTCCCTGTTGGCCAGCAGGACGGTACCGGCGGCGACGGCGCGGCGGGCCAGGCCCCGGACGTCGCGGGCGCGTGCCGGGCCCGGCACCGGCGGGCGTTCCGCGTCCCGCCACTCGCCGATGGCGGGCGGCCGGGGCGTGTCGCGCCCGCCCAGCGCGCCCAGCCAGGCCGCGAGGCGCAGCAGGCGCCGCGCCTTGTCGTCGACGGCGGCCTCGGGCACGTGGCCGTCGGCCACCGCGCGTGCCAGCGCCTCGCCCCAGGGGCCGTCGGGCCCCGGCATGGCGAGGTCGAGACCGGCGCGGGCGGTGTCGGTCGTGCCGCGCACCGCGCCCCAGTCGGAGACGACGACGCCGTCGAAGCCCCACTCGCTCTTCAGTGGATCGGTGAGCAGGGCGTTCGCGGTCATCGTGGTGCCGTTGACCGCGTTGTACCCCGCCATGACGAGCCGGACCCCCGCGGTGACCGCCGCCTCGAAGGGGGCGAGGTAGACCTCCCGCAGCGCCCGCTCCCCCACCCGCACGTCGACGGTGAGCCGGTCGGTCTCGGAGTCGTTGGCCACGTAGTGCTTGGCGGTGGCGGCCACACCGTGGGCCTGGACGCCGCGGACGAGCGCGGCGCCGATGCGGCCGGTCAGCTCGGGGTCCTCGGAGAGGCACTCGAAGTGCCGGCCGCCCAGCGGGCTGCGGTGCAGGTTGAGCGTGGGGGCGAGGAGGACGTCCACGCCCTTGCGCCGGGCCTCGGCGGCGAGCACGCCGCCGAGGCGTTCGACCAGGGCCTCGTCCCAGGTGGCGGCGAGCGCCGAGGCGGAGGGCAGCAGGACGGAGGTCTGCCGCTCGTCCCATGCCTCGCCCCGTACGCCCGCCGGACCGTCCGACATCACCAGCTCCCGCAGGCCCACCGCCGGTTCCGCCCGGGTGCGCCAGGTCGTGGCGCCGCTCAGCAGCAGCGCGCGGGCGCGTGGTGTCAGTTTGCCGAGCAGCCGGTCGATCTCTTCGTCACTCGTCCCCACCAGGGTCTCCCCTCCTCCCGACTCGTCCCCGGCGTCAGCTGTAGACGCCGAACTCGTACAGCGAGTAGCCGTATCCCGTGCCGCGCGCGGTGCCGTTGACGCGTACGTAGCGGCCGGTGCCGGACGCGTCGAGGGTGTCGACGCCGCCGTTGCCGTCCGTCACCGTGGACACGGTCCGCCAGTTCTGTCCGTCGTCGGAGGTCTGGACGGTGTATGCCTTGGCGTAGGAGGCCTCCCAGTACAGCTGGACGTGCCGGAACGCGGTGCGCGCGCCGAGGTCGACCTGGACCCACTGCGGGTCGCTCCAGTCGCTGGCCCACCGGGTGTTCGGGTTGCCGTCCACGGCGTTGGCGGCTGTGCAGGGGCAGTCGCCGTAGCTGGGCTGGAAGGAGGACGCGGTGGCCGGCTTGCCGAGGGCGACGTTCGTGCCGTCCACGGCGGGCGGCACGACCCGCGCCGAGAGTGTCTCGACGCCCACGTTGCCCTTGCCGTCCGTGGCCTTGACGTACAGCTTCCAGACGCCCGGCCGGTCGGGGGCGGTGACCTTGAGGCGTCCGCCGCCGAGGTCGGTGAGGGGGAGGGTGGTCAACTGCTTGCTCTGGTCGATGTAGTTGCTGTTGGCCAGCACCTCGTACGCGATCGGGTCGCCGTCCGGGTCGGTGGCGCGCACGGTGAGGACCAGGTCCTTGCCCGCCTGTACCTGGCCGGCGCCGCCCTCGACGCCGAAGCCGGAGACCACGGGCGGGGTGTTGTCGTGCGAGGTGTCACCGCCGTAGGCCCGCTTCACGGCGTAGTAGGACAGCCGCTTCTGGCCCGCGGGCAGCAGGTTGAACCAGATGCCGCCGAAGTCGTACTCGGTGCCGTAGTGGAACAGGGTCGCGCCCAGGGCGACGCCGCGGTGCCCGGTGACGCAGTTCCACGCGTCGGTGTAGCCCTGCGCCTTGGCCTGGTCGGTGGGTTCCTGCGGCACGCCGTTGGCGTCGTCGGGCACCTCCCACTCGCCGGCCGGTCCGGACTCGGTGACGATGTACGGCTTGGTGTAGCCGCCCTGTTCCCACGCGGAGCGCACATCGCACACGGCGTCGTAGGAGTTGACGGCGTACAGGTCCAGGTCGGGGGCGTTCTTCTTGTAGTAGGGCCAGGCGCCGACCCATGCGTCGGTGGAGGTGACCGGGTGGTTCGGGTCGACGGCGTGGATCTTCTTGGTGACGTCATTGACGAAGGTGGTGTAGGCGTCGCGCTGGCGCTCCAGCTCGTCGCCGCTGTAGCAGTTCTGCAGACCGAGCACCGACTCGTTGCCGACGTTCCACATCAGGACGCCGGGGTGGTCCTTGTACTCCTGTACCCAGCGCGGGAACTCGGCCAGCATCTGGTCCTTGTACGCGGTGTCGGTGAGGTAGTCGACGCAGCCGCCGCTGCCCGGACCGCCGCCGGGCTGAAGCCAGAAGCCCGCGATGACCTTGACTCCGTGGGCGGCGGCGGAGTCGAGGAGCGGGCGGCTGCTCGCGTCGGTGCCCCAGGTGCGGATGGTGTTGACGCCCATGGATTGCAGGTCGGGCATGTACCGCTCGGCGTCGGCCGGGGACGGCCCCCAGGTGAGGCCCTTGACCGTGTACGGGCTGCCGTCCACGGTCAGTTGCCAGTTGCCCTGGTTGCCGGTGACCTTCACGACGCTGCCGGCGGCGTGCGCCTGCGCGGCGGGCAGGGCGGTGAGCGCGCCGAGCGTGAGCAGGCCGGCGGTCAGGGGGGCGGTGACTCTGCGCACGGGGGTGAGTCTGCGGGTGGGCGTGGGGGTGTGGGGTCGGCTCATCGGGGTTGTCTCCGGTCTGCGGGGGGGGCCGCGTCTGCGGGTGTCCACGTCCGCGGGGTATGGGGGGTGGCCCGGCCGTGGCGGGGCATGGACGGCCGGGCCGGTACGAGGAGGGGTGGGGGGCGGAGTGGGGCCGGGTCAGGGCAGTTCGTAGTCCTCGTTGAGCGCCGCTCCGGCCTCGGGGTGGGTCTGGTCGTAGCCGCGCGCGTCGCACTGCAGCCCGCCGACGATGCAGTGGCCGACCATGGCGGCGAGGGTCGGCTCGTCCCAGGCGTTGAAGAAGTCGTAGTGGAACGAGTAGCTCGCGCCACTGGCCAGTCGGACCCGGGAGAGGTCGCCGTTGACCGGGAAGGCCATCTTGAACTCGATCATCGGCAGGGCCACCGGGTGGTCGGCCGGGCAGATGTTGTTGTTGGTCCCCGGGTTGACCACCGGATACGCCATGTGGCTCTTGTGGTCCGGCGTGTCCAGGTTCTTGCCGTCCCAGCAACTGGGCGCCTGGAAGCGGATGTTGACCTGGACGTCCTGACGCTCGGGGCAGTCGGCCGGGAAGTCGACGTTGAAGAAGCTGTCGCCGCACTCCCAGCCCTCGACGAAGCCGGGGTGGTCGCGGAACTCCTGCGCGCTCTGCATGGGGCTGGCGACGACGTAGCGCAGGCCCTTCGGGAAGGGGCGCACGCTGGTGTAGTCGGTGACGCCGGCCTTGTAGTAGATGGTCTGCGGGCCGACCGGGAGCACCGGGCGGTCGCCGTCGTACATGGTCGGCATCCAGTAGCCCGAGCGGTCGCCGGGCGCCAGACAGGTGGTGGACCCGGCGTCGAGCGAGGCGGTGGTGCTGTAGGCGTTGGTCGTCGTGTTGCCCATGAAGGTGTGGTCGTGCGACTTCCCGGGCTGCTGGGCGTAGACGATGGGGTCGTCGGGCGCGGTGTGGCTGACCCCGCAGTTGGCCTGGAACTCGTGGAAGTAGCGGTGCGGCGGCTCCTTCGTGGACGGGGTGACACCGGTGACCGGCGGATTCGCGGGGATGTAGCCGTCGCCGTCCGGGTCCTCGGGCGAGAAGGCGGTCGAGACCGCCATGGTGTGCCCGGTGTGCGCGGCGGAGGCCGGGGCGGGGGCGGCGGGGGTGTCCGCGTTGGCGGCGACGGTGCCGATGCCGATCGAGGTCAGCAGTAACGCGCTCGCGACGAGGGTGCCGGACAGAACTTTCGATCTCCGTGGCATGGAGACCTCCTGGGAAGGTCGGGCTGAGACGGTCGGAGAATTTCTCGGAGAGCGCTCTCCCGACTCGGAGTGTTGAGGGCGCGAGGGGAGGGTGTCAAGGGATGCGGCAGGAGGAACGTGGGCCGGACCAACACACGTCGTGCGCCTATTTGTTGAACGCAACACACAAGAAGTGGGCGCAACTCTTGACGTCCCGTGGCGGGCGGATGAAGCATGCACACCCAGAGAGCGCTCCCCCACCCCCACTTCGTTCACTTCCCGAACAAGGAGAGCCGCCCGCATGCCCTCTTCCCCCACGCCCTCCCCCACACCCGAGCCCTCCGGCGTGCGCCGCCGCAGCCTCCTCGGGGCGGCCGCGGCGGCGCCCGTGCTGGCCTCGCTGGCGGGCGCCGGATCCGCCTCCGCGGCCCCCGCCGCCTCCGCCACCGCCGGCCCCCGCGCGCTGCCCGGCGGTGGTGACCTCGGACCGAACGTCATCGTCTTCGACCCGTCCACGGCGAACATCCAGGGCAGACTGGACGAGATCTTCAAGCAGCAGGAGTCCGCCCAGTTCGGCACCGGCCGCTACGCGCTGCTGTTCAAGCCCGGCACCTACAGCGGCCTCAACGCCCAGCTCGGCTTCTACACCTCCATCGCCGGCCTCGGCCTCTCCCCCGACGACACCACCATCAACGGCGACGTCACGGTCGACGCGGGCTGGTTCGACGGCAACGCCACGCAGAACTTCTGGCGTTCGGCGGAGAACCTCGCCCTGGTCCCGGTCAGCGGCACCAACCGCTGGGCGGTCTCGCAGGCGGCGCCCTTCCGGCGGATGCACGTGCGCGGCGGCCTCAACCTCGCCCCCGACGGCTACGGCTGGGCCAGCGGCGGCTACATCGCCGACAGCCGGATCGACGGCACGGTGGGCCCGTACTCCCAGCAGCAGTGGTACACCCGGGACAGCTCGGTCGGCGGCTGGCTCAACGCCGTGTGGAACATGGTGTTCTCCGGTGTGGAGGGCGCGCCCGCGCAGAGCTTCCCCGAGCCGCCGTACACGACGCTGGAGACGACGCCCGTCTCCCGTGAGAAGCCGTTCCTGTACCTCGACGGCGCCGAGTACCGCGTCTTCCTGCCGGAGAAGCGCACCGACGCCCGCGGCGTCTCGTGGGGCAACGGCACCCCGCGCGGCACCTCGCTCCCGCTGGCCCAGTTCTACGTGGCCAGGCCCGACGACTCGGCGGCCACCCTCAACCAGGCGCTGGAGGAGGGCCTGCACCTGCTGCTGACGCCGGGGATCTACCACCTCGACCGGACCGTCGAGGTGAACCGCGCGGGCACGGTCGTCCTGGGCCTCGGCTACGCCACCCTCATCCCCGACAACGGCGTCACCGCGCTGAAGGTCGCCGACGTGGACGGCGTACGGCTGGCCGGGTTCCTCGTGGACGCCGGTCCGGTCAACTCCGCGACCCTGCTGGAGGTCGGGCCCGAGGGCGCGTCCGCGGACCACTCGGCCAACCCGACCACCGTGCAGGACGTGTTCGTCCGGATCGGCGGTGCGGGTCCCGGCAAGGCGACCACCAGCCTGGTCGTCAACAGCCGGCACACGATCGTCGACCACACCTGGGTGTGGCGCGCCGACCACGGCGACGGCGTCGGCTGGGAGACCAACCGCGCCGACTACGGCGTCGTCGTCAACGGCGACGACGTGCTGATCACCGGCCTGTTCGTGGAGCACTTCAACAAGTACGACGTGCAGTGGAACGGCGAACGCGGCCGCACGGTCTTCTTCCAGAACGAGAAGGCGTACGACGCCCCCGACCAGGCCGCGATCCAGAACGGCTCGGTCAAGGGCTACGCCGCCTACAAGGTCGGGGACGACGTCGCCGAGCACGAGGGCTGGGGCCTGGGCAGCTACTGCTACTACAACGTGAACCCGTCCATCGTGCAGCACCACGGCTTCGCCGCGCCGAACCGTTCCGGCGTGCGCTTCCACGGCCTGCTCGTCGTGTCGCTCGGCGGCAACGGACAGTACGAGTGCGTCATCAACGACACGGGTTCGCCCACGTCGGGGACGGACACCGTGCCGTCGAAGGTCGTGCAGTACCCCTGAGCCGTGATGCCCCGGGTGCCTCCGAGCGGGGGGTGCCCGGGCAGGCGGGGCGGCCGTGTCGTGGAGTGCGCGGGCCCCGGTGGCGGCGGGTCATCCGGCGCCGCCCGGGGGCGCCTTCGGCACGCCCGGTGACTGGGCGATCTCCCGCTCGGCGGCTTCGATCAGGGCCAGCGCGGCTTCGGCCGCGGCCGCGGGGTCGCGGGCCTCGACGGCCCGCACGATGGCGCGGTGCCCCGGCAACGACGCCTCCACCGCTCCCGGGGTCTGCGTGCTGATCAGAAAGCTGTGCTCCAGGGCGATCTCGACGGCCCGGCCGAGTGAGCCGAGGAGACGGTTGCCGCTGGCAGCGAGCAGGGCCCGGTGGAAGGCGAGGTCGGCCTCGACGTAGCCGCTGCGGCCGGGTGCCGCCGCCGCGGCCTCCATGGCGGCCAGCGACTCGTGCAGGACGCGCAGGTCGTCGGGTCCGGCCCGGTGGGCGGCGAGGCGAGCCGCCTTCGGCTCGACGATCAGACGCAGTTCACCCGTGTCGCGCAGCAGCGACGCGGCGTCCCCGTCCTGCTTCCAGCGCAGGACGTCCCGGTCGAGATGGTTCCAGTGTTCCGGAGGCAGCACCCGGGTGCCGGTGCGCGGCCGTACGCGCAGCATCCCCTTGGCCATCAGCGCCTTGACCGCTTCTCGCACCACCCCGCGGCTGACGCCGAGTTCGGCCGCGAGCGCGTCCTCGACGGGCAGCGGGTCCCCCGGGGTCCAGACGCCGCCCACCACGCGCCGCCCGAGCTCGTCGACCACTCGCTGGTGCGTGGTCGGGAAGTGTTCCACTACCTCTGCCCGCCCCCTGGACGCCATTCATCGAATCATTTAATGATTGTGCCACAGGGTACGGCTCGCCGACCCTCACCCGAGAACGCCCCTTCGTGAGACGGACGACGCCACAGCCGACGGGAGTGACCGCATGACCGACGGGCAGAGGACGAGCCGGCGCAGCCAGGCATGGTTCGGCGCACAGGGCCGCGGCGGAATGATCTACCGCTCCTGGATGCGCAACCAGGGACTCGGGCACGAGGTGTTCGACGGGCGCCCCGTCATCGGCATCGCGACCAGTGCCTCCGAACTCGCCCCGTGCAACGCCCATCTGACGCACGTCGCCGAAGCCGTCAAACGCGGCGTGTGGCAGGCGGGCGGACTGCCGCTGCAGTTCCCCACCATGGCCACCGGCGAGACCCTGATGCGCCCCACCGCCATGCTGTACCGCAACCTGATGGCGATGGAGGTCGAGGAGCTGATCCGGGCCAACCCGCTCGACGGGGTCGTGCTGCTGTCCGGCTGTGACAAGACGACCCCCGCCATGCTCATGGGCGCCGCCAGCGTCGACCTGCCCGCCGTGATGGTCACCGGCGGGCCGATGCTCAACGGCAAGTACCGGGGCCAGGACGTGGGGTCCGGCACCCACGTGTGGAAATTCGAGGAGGACCTCAAGGCCGGCCGGATGACGGAGGAGGAGTGCTTCTTCGCGGAAGGCTGCATGGCCCGCTCGAACGGGCACTGCATGACGATGGGGACCGCCTCGACGATGGCGTGCGTGGCGGAGGCGCTCGGCATGCAGCTGCCCGGCTCCGCGGCCTGGCCCGCGGTCGACTCCCGCCGGATGGAGACCGCGCAGGCGGCCGGGCGGCGCATCGTCGGCATGGTGGAGGAGGAGCTGCGCCCCTCGCGGATCCTGACCCGGGAGGCGTTCGAGAACGCCGTCCGGGTCAACGCGGCCGTCGGCGGCTCCACGAACGCCGTCATCCACCTCACCGCGCTCGCGGGCCGCGTCGGCGTCGAGCTGAGCCTGTCCGACTTCGACGACCTGGTCCGCGCGGTGCCGACGCTGGTCAACCTGATGCCCAGCGGCAAGTACCTCATGGAGGACTTCTGCTACGCGGGCGGCCTGCCGGCCGTCCTGGCCGAGCTGCTCAAGGGCGAGCTGCTGCACGGCGACCAGATCACGGTCACCGGACGCACGGTCGCCGACAACACCGCGCACGCCGAACGCGTCGGCTCCGACGTCATCACCCCGCTCGACGCCCCCTTCCAGCCGGCCGGCACCGGCATCGCCGTGCTCCGCGGCAACCTGTGCCCCGACGGGGCCGTGATCAAGCAGTCCGCCGCGTCGCCCCACCTGCTCACCCACCGCGGCCCCGCACGCGTCTTCGACTCCCCGGAGGCCTACCACGAGGTGGCCGACGACCCGGACCTCGACGTCGACGAGAACACCGTCGTCGTCATCCGCAACGCCGGTCCCAAGGGGTACCCCGGTATGCCCGAGGTCTCCAACGTCCCGCTCCCCGCCAAGCTGCTGAAGGCCGGCGTCACGGACATGGTGCGTGTCTGCGACGGCCGGATGAGCGGCACGGGGTACGGGACGGTGGTCCTGCACGTGGCGCCCGAGGCCGCCGTCGGCGGACCCCTCGCCCTGGTGCGCGACGGCGACCCCGTCGTCCTCGACGTACCGAACCGCACCCTGCACCTGGACGTGGACGACGCCGAGCTCGCCCGGCGCCGGCAGTCGTGGAGGGCATCGGCCGAGCAGTACGCCGGCGGCTACACCTGGCTCTACACGCAGCACGTGGAACAGGCGGACCGGGGCGCCGACTTCGGTTTCCTGCGCGGAAGCCGTGGACACGGTGTCCCCCGCGACTCCCACTGAGCACGGCCCCGGGCCACCGCACTCCCCCGAACCCAGGAGGGCATCGATCGTGGAATCGGCAGCAGCGCACCCCCGTCCGGTCCTCACCAGCTCCTGTGTCCTGCCGGAGGACGCCGACCGCGCAGCCCTCGTCGCACGCGTACACGCCCCGGAATGGGACGGGCCGTGTGTGGCCGCGGTGCGCGGGGAGCGTGTCATCGACCTGACGGACGTCGTTCCCACCGTCTGCGACCTCATGGAACGCGACGACGCGGCGGCCGTCGTCCGGGAGGCCGCCGGAGGACGCGTCTGGCACCTGGACGAACTGCTCGAAGCACCCCCCGGCCGTCGTGACGTTCCCCGTCTGCTCGCGCCCGTCGACCTGCAGGTGATCAAGGCCGCCGGCGTGACCTTCGCCCGGAGCCTGCTGGAACGCGTCATCGAGGAGCGCACGGGGGGCGACCCGGCGCGGGCCGCCCGGGTACGGGCCCGGGTCGAGCGGGCGGTGGGCGGCGCGCTCGACGGTGTCCGTCCCGGATCGCCCGAGGCGGACAGGGCGAAGGAACTGCTCGTCGCCGAGGGACTGTGGTCGCCCTACCTGGAGGTGGGCATCGGGCCGGACCCGGAGGTCTTCACCAAGGCGCCGGTCCTGTCCGCGGTCGGCGTCGGCGCCGACATCGGAGTGCTCGGCGCCTCGGTGTGGAACAACCCCGAGCCCGAGGTCGTCCTCGTCGTGGACTCGCACGGCCGCGTACGCGGCGCGACGCTCGGCAACGACGTCAACCTCCGCGACGTCGAGGGACGCAGTGCGCTGCTGCTGGGCCGTGCCAAGGACAACAACGCCTCGTGCGCGATCGGCCCGTTCATCCGCCTGTTCGACGACGGCTTCGACCTCGACACCGTCCGCGGGCTCGACGTGGGCCTGCGGATCGACGGCCCGGGGGGCTACGCGCTGCACGGCAGCAGCTCCATGCGCGAGATCAGCCGCGACGTCCTGGACCTGGTGGCCGCCACGCACGGTCCGCACCACCAGTACCCCGACGGCTTCGTGCTGTTCACCGGGACCCTGTTCGCCCCCACCGAGGACCGAAGGGCACCGGGGTCGGGCTTCACCCATGAGCACGGCGACGTGGTGCGCATCTCCAGCCCGCGACTCGGCACGCTGCTCAACACCGTCGTCACCAGCGAGCAGGCCGCGCCGTGGACGTTCGGCGTACGCGCGCTGACGCGCAGCCTCGCCCGGCGCGGCGTGCTGTGAGCCACCGGAGTCTCAAGCGGCTCCCGGCGGACGGTCCCACTCCCGGACGATCACCGAACGCAGGCGCCGTGTGTGGTCCGGGTACCGTGCGGCCCCGGTCAGCGTGAGCCTGGCGACGAGGCGGTGATCCGCGCTGGAGGCGGCCAACCGCAGTTCCAGCTCGCCCGGTTCGACCACGCGCCGGCCGTCGCGTCCGGTGAAGGAGGCGAGGTCGGCCGGGACCGTGGCACGCAGACGTCCGGCCTCGCCCGGCTCCAGGTCGACCCGGGCATGGCCGACGAGACGCTGCACCGGCTGGACGACGGAGGCGACGGGGTCGTGCAGATACAGCTGCACGACCTCGGTCCCGGACCGCTCGCCCGTGTTGCGGACGGTGAAGGCGAGACGGAACTCGCCGTCCGTCGGCGCCTCCCGCACGTCGACCGTCAGGTCCGTCCACTCGAAGCACGTATAGGACAGGCCGTGGCCGAAGGCGAACGCGGGCGTCGGGTCGACGTTCGACACCGTGCCGGCGTGGGCGAGCCGCGCGCCGAGGTAGGTGGCCGGCTGCGCACCGGGTCCGCTCGGCACACCGACCGGTAGCCGCCCGGAGGGATTGACGCGGCCACTGAGCACACCGGCGATCGCGTGCGTACCCTCCTCCCCCGGGAAGAAGCACTGCACGATCGCGGCGCACTCCCCCACGGCACGGCCGAGTGCGTACGGCCGCCCCGCGAGCAGCACGGCGACCACGGGGGTCTCCTGGTCGAGCAGCGCGTCGAGCAGCTGCTGCTGCGCCCCCGGCAGCGCCAGCGTCTCGGCGTCGCACCCCTCACCGCTGGTGCCCCGCCCGAAGAGCCCGGCGCGGTCCCCGAGCACCACGACGGCGATGTCGGCCGCGCCTGCCACGCGTGCGGCCTCCGGGATGCCGGTGAGCTCCCCGTCGTCGATCCCGGTGCCCCGGGAGAGCGTGATCTCGGCCTCGGGGAACTCGGCGGCGAGGGTGTCGCGCAGCGTCGGCAGCGCGATGCCGTGCGGGGTCCCGGGGTGGCGGACGCCGATGTGCTGGGGGAAGGAGTAGCAGCCGAGTACGGCGGTGGGCTCGTCGGCGTTGGGTCCGAGCAGGGCGATGCGGCGAGGCCGGCCCAGCGGCAGGGTGCCGTCGTTGCTCAGCAGGACCACCGCCTCCTGAGCGATCGTGCGGGCCAGTCGCCGGTTCTCCGGGCCGTCCAGGTCGATCCGGCCCCTCAGGGCTTCCGGATGGTCGAGATCCGCCCCTTCCAGTGCGGCCGGCACCGGGTTCCAGTCCGGATCGAGCATGCCGAGTCCCGCCTTCTGCGCGAGTGTCCGGCGAACGGCGCGGTCCACCAGGGCTTCCGGGACGCGTCCGGCGGCGACAGCCTCGGCCAGGGGAGCGCCGTACGTCTTGACGTTGGGCAGCTCGACGTCGACGCCCGCTCCGAGTGCCAGTGCTGCGGCGCCGGCCCAGTCGGCCGCCACGCCGTGCAGGGTCGTGAGGAAGGCGATGGCGAAGTAGTCGGCGACGACGGTGCCGTCGAAGCCCCAGGTGTCGCGCAGCAGCCCGGTGAGCAGGTCCTCGTCGGCCGCGGAGGGGATGCCGTCGGTGTCCGTGTACGCGTTCATCACCGACCGGGCGCCGCCTTCGCGTATCGCCATCTCGAACGGGGGCAGCAGGACGTCCGCCCGCTCGCGGGGACCCACGGAGGAGGGCGCGAGGTTGCGGCCGGCGCGCGAGGCCGAGTAACCGGCGAAGTGCTTGAGGGTGGCGACGATCCCGGCCGACTCCAGCCCGCGCACGTAGGCCGTACCGACGGTGCCGACGAGGTACGGGTCCTCGCCGATGGTCTCCTCGACCCGGCCCCAGCGGGCGTCCCGCACCACGTCCAGGACGGGGGCGAGTCCCTGGTGGACGCCGACGGCGCGCATGTCGCGGCCGATGGCGGCGGCCATGCGCTCGACCAGGTCCGGGTCGAACGTGGCGCCCCAGGACAGCGGGACCGGGTAGGCGGTCGCGCCCCAGGCGGAGAATCCGGCCAGGCACTCGTCGTGAGCGAGCGCGGGAATGCCGAAGCGGTTCCCGGAGGCGATCCGGGTCTGGGTGCGGGCCAGGGAGAGGGCCCCCAGCGCCGGGTCGACCGGGACCGTCCCGAAGGGCCGGGTCAACTGGCCCAGCCCGGTGGGCAGGAGCGCTTCGAGATCCACGGCCTCCTCCATGTCGTGCTGGTGCGGGGCCACCTCGTCGCCTTGGTCGGAGGCGCCCACCCAGACTCCGTACAGCTGGGCGGTCTTCTCGGCGAGCGTCATCGCGGCGACGAGCGCATCGACGCGCGCGGCGACGGAAGCGGTGGTGTCGTTCCAGAGCGGGGCGGTGGTGGTGTTCTCTTCGGCCACGTTGGCGTTCACTTTCCTCCCACGCCCGGCAGGCCCATCCAGGGCATGACGGGCGAACAGGTAGACGGCAGGTACCGGGCACCGCGCCGGCGTCGGTCAGCGACTGAATCCGGCGGTCAGACCGCTCAGCAACTGGCGGCGGCCGAACGCGTACAGGATCAGGACGGGCAGGGTGGTGAGGACGACGGCGGCCAGGACGGCGGGGACGTTGACCCCGTACTGGCCCTGGAAGGTCCACAGCGCGAGCGGCAGGGTCCGGCGCTGCGGGCTCTGGGTGAGCACCAGTGGCAGCAGGAACCCGTTCCAGATGGTCAGTGCGTTGAAGATGGTCACGGTGAGTATGGCCGGTCGGGTGAGCGGTGCCGCCAGCCGCCACATCGTCGTCCATTCGGTGGCGCCGTCCACCCGCATCGAGTCGAACAGTTCGTTGGGCACGTCCCGGACGAAGTTGGCCAGCACCAGCACCGACAGCGGGATGGCGAAGGCGATGGACGGCAGGATCAACGCCAGCAGGCTGTCGTACAACTGGAGCTTGATGATGATCAGGTAGACCGGGATCACGGTCGCCTGCAGCGGGATGGCAAGGCCCATGAGGAACAGGCCGTTCATCGCGCGCAGTACCCGCATGCGCCGGCCTCGGACGATCGCGTAGGCCGCCATGAAGGAGAACAGGACCGCCGGCACCACGGCGCCCACCGTGACCACGACGCTGTTCGCGAAGTAGCGGAGGAAGTCGGACTCGATGACCAGCCGGTAGTTGTCCAGCGTCGGGTCGGCCGGAGGCGCCAGCGGGTTCTCGGCGTAATAGCGGCTCTGGGCCTTGAGACTGGTGATGAGGGTCCAGTACAGGGGCACGGCGACGACGACCAGCCAGAGCCATCCCGCCAGGCCGCCGGCCCAGTTGCGCCGGCCCGGTCACCCGGGCCGAGCGCTGCGGCCGGTCGCGGTCGGCGGCCTCGGCCGGCCGACGCGCCTCGGGCAGTGTGGTGGTCACCTCAGGCTCCCTCGAGTTGGCTCGCGCCGGCGTCCCGGCCCCCGAGCCTGCGCAGCAGCAGCGCGAGGGCCAGACCCACCAGGACCAGGATGACCGCGATGACGCTGGCCGGTCCCATCAGGCTGGCCTGGAATCCCCGCTTGTACATGTCCAGTGCGAGCACCCGGGTGGCGTCCCCGGGGCCGCCCTCGGTCAGCACGAAGATGAGGTCGAAGAAGGTCAGCGACCCCACCACCATCAGCGTGGACGAGGTGATGACGGTGTACCTCAGCTGGGGCAGGGTAATGCTGAAGAACTGCCGGATGCGTCCGGCCCCGTCCAGCTGTGCCGCCTCGTAGAGGGACTTGGGGATCTGCTGGACGCCGCCCTGGTAGATCAGGGAATGGAACGGGACGAACTGCCAGGAGACGACGAAGACGACGACCCCGAACGCGAGCCCCGGCCGCCCCAGCCAGTCCTGGACCAGCAGCGGTAGCTTCAGCCCCGCTCCGAGCCCGAAATTGGGATCCAGCAGCGCCTTGTACGCGATCGCGATGGCGGCGGAGCTGAGCATCAGGGGGATGAAGTAGACCACGCCCAGCACCGCGCGGTACCGCTGGCGGCCCGCCAGGAACGTGCCGAGCAGAATGCTCAGCGGTGTCTGAACGGCCCAGGACACGGCCATCACCAGGAACGTCACCCACAGGGCGTGCGGCAGCCCGGGGTCGGTGAGCACCGCGCGCCAACTGTCCAGCCCCGAGCCGTGGATGGTGCCGATCCCGTCCCACGTGGTGAAGCTCAGCGCGAAGACACCGACGAGCGGCACCACCGCGAAGCCGACGAAGACCACCAGCGCCGGCGTCGCCAGCCACGGCAGGATGCTGCGCGGTGGGCGGCCGGGCGCGTGGCCCGTGTGTGGGCTCATGTGCCGATGACCGCGTTGAGGTTGCCGGCGAACTGCTGCGGCGAGACGGACAACTGGAAGAGCTTGGCGACGTTGTCCAGCAGCGTCTCGGCGGCCGTCGGGCTGAGGGCCTGGTCCCAGGACTGCACGAACGTCTTGGCCTTGCTGGCGATGCCGTAGTTGAGCTGGAGGAAGTCGGCGCTCTTGGAGGCGGCCAGGAGCTTCTCCGTGCCGACCCGGACCGGTACGGACCCGTTGTCGATCCACGCCTGCACCTCGGCGTCCTGGAGGACGCCGGTCGCGAAGAACTCCTTGGCGATCTTCTTCTCCTCCTCGGTGGCCTTGGAGGAGAGGGAGAGGTACTGGGCGGGGTTGCCGACCGCGTTGCTCGGATCGCCCTTGCCGCCGTCGACGGGTGGGAAGTTCATGTAGCCGAGGCCGCCGCTGGGGACGAAGTCGCCGCCGTCGGCCTGCTGGATGCCGTACGACCACGCCCCGTGCAGCATCATGGCGGCCTTGTCGGTGTAGAGCAGCGCCTGGTCCGCGTTGGAGTCGGCGGTGATGGACGAGAAGCCCTTGATGAACCCGTCGGCCTCGACCAGCTCCTGCACCCTGGTCAGCGCGGTGATGGCGTCCGGGTGCGACCAGGCGTCCTTCTGGCCCTCGATGACGGCCTGGAACACCTCGGGACCGCCGATGCGGTCGAACAGGAACTCCAGCCACATCATGTTCGTCCACCGGGACTGACCACCGAGGGAGAACGGCGCTATGCCCTTCGCGTTGAACCGGGGCACCAGCGCCATGATGTCTTCCCAGGACTCCGGTGGCTCCGCGCCGACCTTCTCGAAGACCCTCTTGTTGTAGTAGAGGACGATCGGCTGCACGGCGTCGCACGGGACCGCGTAGATCTTGCCGTCCACGGTCGCCGCGCCGAAGGACGACGGGAACCGCGCCTTCTTGACCTCGGGATGCTGGTCGAACCACGAGGTGAGGTCGTCGACCTGGCCGGCTTCCGCGTAGGTGCGCAGTGTCCCGCCGCCCCAGCCCCAGATGACGGTGGGCGCCTGCCCCGCGCCGATGGCCGTCTTGATCTTGGTCTTGTAGGCGTCGTTCTGGAACGTGGTGTCCTTGATCCGGCCGTCCGGATGGGCCTTGTTGAAGGCGTCCACCGCACCGGCCCGGACTCCTTCCTGCGGTTGGCCGTTCAGGTACCAGTACGTGGCACCGCCACCGCTCTTGCCGGGTCCGGACGAGCCGCAGGCCGCCAGCGCCGCGGAGACCGGCACACCGGCGGCCAGGCCTAGGAGAGTACGTCGGGAGAGCGCCATGTCTTTTCTCCGCACCCGAGAGCCGTCGGCTTCTCGTGACTCGTGGTGAAAGGTTTTCGAAATCGCCTTCTCCGAGCTCTGCTCATGCAAGTTAGGGAGCAGACTGACAGGGTGTCAAGGCACGTGCGGATGTGTTCTCCCGCCCCAAGGACCCTTGCTACGACTGGGATCTATCGACCATCAAGGAGCCCTGACAACCTCGAAACAGTTTCGAAATGCATGACTGCAGGACAGAGAAGGTGAGGTGACACGAGTTGCGTTGCCGTACTGTTGACCGGTTCCACCCGCGTTGCCGCCCGAGCGGCGACTCACCACACGGTGGACGTACCCGTGGGAGGGAACCGATGCGACCGGACGCGAGGCGCACCACGTTGGCGGACATCGCACGAGCGGCCGGGGTGTCCGTGGCGACGGTGTCCAAGGTGGTCAACGGCCGCGGTGACGTGGCCCCGGGGACCCGCACCCGGGTGCAGGAACTGCTGCACGAGCACGCCTACCTCGCGCCCGTGTTCCGGCACACGGACGCGGGGGAAAGCCCCACCATCGAGGTGCAGTTCAGGGGCGGACTGAAGTCGTACGTGGCCGAGACCCTGGAAGGGATCGTCGACGCGGCCTCCGAGTCGGGGGCCTCGGTGGTGGTCAGCAAGGCGTCCGCTGCCCCGCACTGGGCCCGGAACCTGGTGTCGGCCGGGCGTCGTGCCGTCATCGCGATCACCAGCGTGTACACCGCGGCGCACCTGAACGAACTGGCCCGCTCCGGGCTGCCGCTGGTGGTGCTGGACCCGTTGCACCTGCCGGACAGCCGGATCCACAGTGTGGGGGCCACCAACTTCGCGGGCGGCCTGGCCGCGACCCAGCACCTGCTCTCCCTCGGTCACCGCCGGGTCGCCTATCTCGGCGGACCCGCCATGGCCGTGTGCAACCAGGCACGCCTGCACGGCTACCGCGCCGCCATGGAGGCGGGCGGCGTGCCCGTACCCGAGGCCCACACCCGGCCGGGAGAGTTCACCTACGAGAGCGGACTGCTCGGAGCCGCGGCGCTGCTGGACCTGGAGGAGCCACCCACCGCGGTCTTCGCGGGCAACGACGAGATCGCCGTCGGCGTCGTCGAGGCGGCCCGCGCCCGGGGTCTGCGCGTCCCGGAGGACCTGAGCGTGGTGGGCTTCGACGACACGAGCCTCGCCCGGATGGCGTCGCCGCCCCTCACCACCGTCCGCCAGCCCCTGCGGGAGATGGGCGGTGCCGCCCTGCGCACCGCCCTCCGGCTCGCCAACGGTGAGCGGGTCGATTCCCACCACATCGAGCTCGCCACCGAACTCGTGGTGCGCGCCTCTACGGCGCCGCCCCGCGCGGCGTCTCCGGAGCGCGGGTAGCCGGGGCGGACGGGACCGGGTCTCGAAGACCGACCCCGCACGGGAACCCGCGGCGCGGCACCCTCGTGCCCGGGGGGCGTGAGGGTGCCGCGCCGCATGCCGTGGGCGTGTTGGTGCCGCGCCGCGTGCTCGGGGCGTGTGAGTGCCGCGCCGCGTGCCCGGGGCGTGAAGGTGCCGCGCCGCGCCTACCGCGTGGTCGGGCCGGCCGTCACGACCGGCGCCGGTGCGTAACCGGTGGGCCGGGCGGTGAAGGTGCCGCGACCCTGGGTGCGGCTGCGCAGCCGGGTCGCGTAGCCGAACAGTTCGGCCAGCGGGACGGTGGCCGTGACCACCGCCGAGCCGCCCCGCGTGTCGGAACCGGTGACCCGGCCGCGGCGCGCGGCGAGGTCACCGAGCACACCGCCGAGCCCGTCCTCGGGCACGGTGACCGTGACCTCCACGACCGGTTCGAGCAGCACCATCTCCGAGGCGCGCAGAGCGTCGCGGAGACCGAACCGGCCGGCGGTGCGGAAGGCCGTGTCCGAGGAGTCCTTCACATGGGTCTGGCCGTCGGTGAGCGTGACCCTCAGGCCGGTCACCGGGTGCCCGCCGAGCGGGCCCTCGGCGAGGGCGTCCCGGCAGCCCGCCTCGACGGCCCGGACGTACTCCTGCGGCACGCGCCCGCCGACGACGGCCGAACGGAACACGAACCCGTCGCCGCCCTCGATGTCCCGCTCCCAGGGCTCCACGTCGAGCACGACGTGCGCGAACTGACCGGCGCCGCCGTCCTGTTTGACATGCCGGTGCACGAAGCCGGTGACCCCTTCGCCGACCGTCTCGCGGTACGCCACACCGGGGCGGCCCACGGAGACCTCGAGACCGTGCTCGCGCCGTACGCGTTCCATGGCGACCTCCAGGTGCAGTTCGCCCATGCCCGACAGCACGGTCTGTCCCGTCTCCGGGTCGGTCCGCACGGCCAGTGAGGGGTCCTCCTCGGTCAGCCTGGCGAGCGCCGAGGCGAGCCGGTCGGTGTCGGTGGCGCGCCGGGCCTCCACCGCCACGTGCACGACGGGTTCGGGCACGCCCGGGGGTTCCAGGAGCAGCGGGGTGCCCGGCGCGCACAGGGTCGAGCCGGCGCGGGCCGACTTCAGCCCGACCACGGCGACGATGTCCCCGGCGACCGCGCGCTCCAGCGGGTCGTGCCGGTCGGCCCGGACCCGCAGGATGCGGCCGACGCGCTCGCTGCGGCGCGTACCCGCGTCCCACACGGTGTCTCCCTTCTCGATCGTGCCCGAGTAGACCCTCAGGTACGTCAGTCGTCCGGTCGGGGTGGCGTTCACCTTGAACGCCAGTGCCGCCATCGGTGCCGCCGGGTCGGCTGGCCGTTCCTGCTCCGTGCCGTCGTGGGTGCCCCGCACCGCGGGGACGTCCAGCGGCGAGGGCAGGTACGCCACCACGGCGTCCAGCAGCGGTTCGACGCCGCGGTTGCGGTAGGCCGAGCCGCACAGCACGACCACGCCGTCGCCGGTGCGCGTCAGGTCGCGCAGGGCGTCGGTGAGGGTGGCCGCGGTGAGCGTCTCCCGGTCGCAGAACTCCTCCAGCGCGGCCGGGTGGCGTTCGGCGACCGCTTCCTCCAGCAGCCGCCGCCTGCGTGCCGCCTCCTCGCGCAGGGCGTCGGGCACCGGCCCCTCCTCGGCCGTGTCCGCGCCGTCGCCCCATACGAGGGCGCGCATGCGCGGCAGGTCGACGACGCCGGTGAAGCCGTCCTCCGTGCCGATGGGCAGCTGCACGACCAGGGGTACGGGGTGCAGTCGTTCGCGGATGGAGGCGACGGCGGTGTCGAGATCGGCGCCCGCCCGGTCCATCTTGTTGACGAACGCGATCCTGGGCACGCCGTGCCGGTCGGCCTGCCGCCACACGGACTCGCTCTGCGGTTCCACTCCCGCCACCGCGTCGAACACGGCGACCGCGCCGTCCAGCACGCGCAGGGAGCGTTCGACCTCGTCGGCGAAGTCGACGTGCCCCGGGGTGTCGATGAGGTTGATCCGGTGGTCCGCCCAGGTGCAGCTGACGGCCGCGGCGAAGATGGTGATGCCGCGGTCGCGTTCCTGCGGGTCGAAGTCGGTGACGGTGGTGCCGTCGTGGACCTCGCCGCGCTTGTGGGTGGTACCGGTGAGGTAGAGGATCCGCTCGGTGACGGTGGTCTTGCCCGCGTCGACGTGGGCGAGGATGCCCAGGTTGCGGACGGTGGTGAGCGGGTTGGTGCGCATGGCCCGAAGCCTTTCGGAGGAACCGGAAAAGGGCAGCGCGATCTCCCCCGACGCATGTGCCGGACGCCCCGGCAAGGGACGTCGGCTCTCAGATGTGCGTCGCGGGCATCCGGCGCCGGCCGCGCAGCGGGCACCGGACGGCCGAAGACACCAGGATCACCTCGTGCCGGGCCGGGGGAACGACGGGTGCGGTGCGGCTGCGCACGGCCCTGCTCCCCTCACTCGGTCTCGGTGTCACGGTGAGTGTAGGGAGGCCCGGATCGGAGCCGCACCGTATTTTCGGCGGCCGGTGAGTGATCCGGCGGCCCGTGGAACGAGAAAAGCCGACCGGGACGTGTCCCGGCCGGCACCTCTCTGCCTGATCTTGTTTCTTGTGTCCGAGGGGGGACTTGAACCCCCACGCCCGATAAAGGGCACTAGCACCTCAAGCTAGCGCGTCTGCCATTCCGCCACCCGGACCAGGTGTCTGTCGCGGTGCGGGGGTGCTCCCCCGCGGCGACATGGACAACCATACCAAGCTTTCGCGGTGCCTTTCACCTGCGTTTCCTTCCCCAGCCGTTCCCCTGAGCGGCGGTCCGGGACCGGCGGCCGCGCTGCGCCTAGGGTCGCACCATGAGTGACTGGATGGTTACGCAGGGCCCGCTCCCGCGGCGCCGGCCGCGGGCGTTGTCGCCGCTCAGGGAGCATCTGCGGGACACGTTCTGGTTCGCGCCGACCGCGGCCATGGTGGGTGTCTTCGTCGTCTGGCTGGTGGCCCAGGAGCTCGACGCGGCGCTCGTCCGTTCGCTGCAGGACGACGGCGACTACGACACGCTCGCCGAGCTGCTGCGCTTCGCGGACGACGCGAAGACGGTGGTGTCGGCGGTCGGCTCGGCGATGATGACCTTCATCGGTGTGGTGTTCAGTATTTCGCTGGTCGCGGTGCAGATGGCGAGCGGGCAGTTCACCCCGCGGGTGGTGCGGCTGTTCGTCCGCAGCCGGATCACCAAGGCGACCTTCGCCGTCTTCCTGGCCACCTTCGTGCTGACGCTGCTCGTCCTGACCAGCTACGACAGCAACGCCGACCCCCGCATCGCCACGTCCGTCCCGCTGGTGCAGTCGGTGCTGACCCTCGTCATGGTCGCGCTGAGCCTGCTGCTGTTCGTGATGTACGTGAACGCCACCCTGCGGCTGATGCGGGTCAGCCATGTGATCGCCCGGATCGCCGCCGAGTCCTTCCGGGTGGCGGCGCTGATGCCCGCGCCGGCGGAGGGCGGCGGGGCGCCCGTCCTCGGGCCCGTGACGGCGTGGGTCGCCCACGACGGGCAGGGCGGTGTGCTGCGGGACGTGCACGTCGCCCGGTTGGTGCGGGTGGCCCGGGGGCACGGGGTGGTGCTGCGGCTGGTCCCGCGGATCGGTGACTTCCTGGTGCCGGGCACCCCGGTCCTGGCGGTGCACGGCGGGGCGGCCCCGCCGCGCCGTGCGCTGCGGTACGCCCTGTCCGTCGGCGTGGAACGCACCTTCCACCAGGACCTGGCGTTCGGGCTGCGCCAGCTCTCCGACATCGGACTGCGCGCCCTGTCCCCGGCGGTGAACGATCCGACGACCGCCGTGCAGGCGCTGGACCGGGTCGTGCAGATCCTGGCCACGCTGTCCCGGCGGCCGCTGGACGCCGTGCCGCACCGGGACCGGCGCGGCGTGGTCCGGCTGGTGCAGCCCGTGCCGGGGTGGGCGGAGCTGGTGGACCTGGGGTTCGCCGAGGTCCGGGCCTGTTCCGTCGGGTCGCCGCAGGTCACCCGGCGTCTGGTGGCGGGGCTCGACGACCTGCTGCGGCTCGTGCCGCCGGAGCGGCGCGAGCCGCTGTTGCGCCAGCGCGAGCTGCTGCGGCAGGCCGTCGAGCGGACCGCGCCGACCCCGGCGGACCGGGCCTTCGCCCTGCGGCCGGACCGCCAGGGCATCGGCTGACCGCCCCGGAAGCACCCGTCCCCTTCTCCCCCGTTACGGCATGAGGTGGTGGTCCGGGAAGTTGCCCGGCAGCTGCTCCCCCGCCGGGCCGTGCGTCACGGCGCGCACCAGCAGCTCGCCGCCCACGAAGGCACCGCGCCAGGACGCCCCGTGCCCGCCGAACAGCTCGTCGCGGTCCCCGCGGGAGCGCGGTACCCCGTGGCCGACCTTGAACGCGCGGATCTGCGGCGCCAGCCTGTCGTACGTCGCCGGGTCGTCCGTGGACAGCGTGGCGACCAGCGCGCCGTTGGAGGCGTTCATCGCGGCGAGCAGCTCGGCCTCGGTGTCGACCAGGACGATGGTGTCGACCGGGCCGAAGGGTTCCGCGTGGTGCAGCGGCGAGGACCGGGGCGGGTTGAGCAGGGTGACCGGCTGGACGTAGGCCGAGGTGTCCTGGCCGGGCAGGAAGCGGGCGTCGGAGGTTTTGCCGCGGTGCAGTGGGACGGCACCTCGGTCGACGGCCTCGGCGACCTGGTCGTGGAGCTCCTTGGCCTTGGCCGCGTTGATCACCGGGCCGAAGTCCAGCGCCGGGTACGGGGCGTCCGGTGCGGCGACGGCGAGCGGGTGGCCGACGCGCAGGGTGCGCACGGCCGGGAGGTACGCCGCGAGGAAGGCGTCGAACAGCTGCCGCTGGACGACGAACCGCGGGTAGGCGGTGCAGCGTTGCTTGCCGTAGTCGAAGAGTTTCGGGATCACCTGCGTGAGCGCGTCCCAGTCGGTGAAGTTCCAGATGCCCCAGGTGTTGAGTCCCTCCTGTTCGAGGATGTGCCGCTTGCCGAGGTCGGCGACGGCGGTGGCGACGGCGGCACCGGTGTCCCGGCCGCCGACGAAGGACACGCAGCCGATCTCGGGCGCGCGCACCAGCGCCTGGGACAGTTCGCCGCCGCTGCCGCTGACGAGGGTGACGGGCAGTCCCTCGCGGGCGGCGAGCGCCGAGGCCAGGGTGAGACAGGCGACGCCGCCGTCGGTCGGGGTCTTGGCGATGACCGCGTTGCCCGCGAGTGCCTGGACCAGCAGGGCGTGGACGAGCACGCTCATCGGGTAGTTCCAGCTGGCGATGTTGGAGACCGGGCCGTCCAGCGGGGCCCGCCCGTCGAGCATGTCGTCGATGCCGTCGACGTACCAGCGCACGCCGTCGACGGCGCGGTCGACGTCGGCCGTCGCCGACCGCCAGGGCTTGCCGATCTCCCAGACCAGCAGCAGCGCGAGCAGTTCGCGGTGCTGGGCGAGGGCGTCGAGGGTGGCCGCGACGCGGGCGCGGCGCTCGGGCAGGGGGACGTGGCGCCAGGCCCGGTGCTGGTCGAGCGAGGCGCGTACGGCGTGCTGGGCGGTGGCGGCGTCGATCCGGGGCGGACCGGCGATCGGGGTGCCGTCGACCGGGCTGGTGGCCGGCAGCACCCGGCCGTCCGTCCGCCAGCCTGCGTCCCAGAGGTTGAGCACGCGGTCGTCGCGGAACGCCTCGGGCGCGACGGTGCGGCAGCGCCGCCAGGCTTCCGCCCAGGAGGTGCCGGGCTTCAGGGCGAGGGCTTCGGCGGCGCCCTGCGCGTCGGCCGCCGTCATGCGCGGGCTCCGTCGCGCACCGCTTCGTCGCGCACCACTCCATCGCGCACCGCTCCCTCGCGCACCGCTTCGCCGCGCACCACTCCGTCGCCCACCGCTCCGTCGAGTACGGCGAGCACGTGCCGTGCCGTCTCGGTCGGTGTGCTCCCGACCCGTACGCCCGCCGCTTCCAGTGCCTCCTTCTTCGCCCGCGCCGTGCCCGAGGAGCCGGACACGATGGCACCGGCGTGGCCCATGGTCCTGCCCTCGGGTGCGGTGAAGCCGGCGATGTAGGCGACGACGGGCTTGGTGACGTGCGCGCGGACGTGGGCCGCCGCGCGTTCCTCCGCATCGCCGCCGATCTCGCCGATGAGGACGATCAGTTCGGTGTCGGGATCCTCCTCGAAGGCGGTGAGGCAGTCGATGTGACTGGTGCCGACGACCGGGTCGCCGCCGATGCCGACGCAGGTGGAGAAGCCGATGTCGCGCAGTTCGTACATGAGTTGGTAGGTGAGTGTGCCCGACTTGGAGACCAGGCCGACGCGGCCGGGCTTGGTGATGTCGGGCGGGATGATGCCTGCGTTGGACTGGCCGGGGGTGATCAGGCCGGGGCAGTTGGGTCCGATGACGCGGGTGCCCCTGGTCCGGGCGTGCGCGGTGAGGGCGACGGAGTCGTGGACCGGGATGCCCTCGGTGATGACGACCGCCAGGCCGATGCCGGCGTCGGCGGCTTCCACGACCGCCGCTCTGGCGAAGGCGGGCGGCACGAAGACCACGGTGACGTCGGCGCCGGTGCGCTCGATGCCCTCGCGGACCGAACCGAAGACGGGTACGGCACGGTCGTCGAAGTCGACGGTGCGGCCCGCCTTGCGCGGGTTGACGCCGCCGACGACGTCGGTGCCGGCGGCCAGCATGCGGCGGGTGTGCTTCATGCCCTCGGCGCCGGTCATGCCCTGGACGAGGACCTTGCTCTCCTGGGTGAGGTAGATCGCCATGTCGTCCTGTCTCCTTTATCCGGCGTGTCCGGTGCATCCGGCGGTGGACGCCGCGGTGGCGAGTCGGGCGGCACGGCTGGCGGCGCCGTCCATGGTGGTGGCCTGTTCGACCAGCGGGTGCGCGCGTGCGTCGAGGAGGGCCCGGCCGCGGGCGGCGTTGTTGCCGTCGAGGCGGACGACGAGCGGCTTGGTCGGCCGTACCTCGTCCAGGGCGCGGACGATGCCGTCGGCGACCGCGTCGCAGGCGGTGATGCCGCCGAAGACGTTGACGAGGACGGACTTCACGTCGGGGTCGGAGAGGACGACGGACAGTCCGTCGGCCATGACCCGGGCGGAGGCACCGCCGCCGATGTCCAGGAAGTTGGCGGGACGGGCGCCGCAGCCCGCGACCACGTCCAGGGTCGACATGACCAGTCCGGCGCCGTTGCCGATGACGCCGACCTCGCCGTCCAGCTTGACGTAGTTGAGGCCCTTGGCACCGGCGCGCGCCTCCAGGGGGTTGTCGGACGTGGGCCGTTCCTCGCCCCAACGTGACTGGCGGAAAAGGGCGTTGTCGTCGAGGGTGACCTTTCCGTCGAGGGCCACGATCCGACCCTCGACCGTCCTGACCAGCGGGTTGACCTCGACCAGCAGGGCGTCCTCGCGGACCAGTACCTTCCACAGCCGCACCAGCGTGTCGACGGTCTGCGGGGGCAGTCCCGCGGCGTCGGCGATGCGTACCGCGGTGGCCGTGTGCACGCCCGTGGCGGGGTCGACGGGGATGCGCGCCACCGCCTCGGGCCGCCGGGCGGCGACCTCCTCGATCTCCGTGCCGCCCTCCGCCGAGGCGATGGCGAGAAAGCCCCCGGACGCGCGGTCGAGGACGTAGGAGACGTAGAACTCCCGCTCGATGTCGCAGGGTTCGGCCAGCATGACGGTGCCGACCGTGTGCCCCTTGATGTCCATGCCGAGGATGTGCCGCGCCGCCTCCTCGGCCTCGGCGGGGTCGGCGGCGAGCCGCACTCCGCCCGCCTTGCCGCGTCCACCGGTCTTCACCTGCGCCTTGACGACGGCGCGTCCGCCGAGTGCGCGGGCGATCTCCCGGGCCCGCTGGGGCGAGTCGGTGACCTCGGCCCTCGGCACCACGATCCCGTGTTCCTTGAAGAGTTCCCTTGCCTGGTGTTCGTACAGGTCCATCTCGGCTCCTGACTGAAAGTGCCGCACGCCCCCTGGACACCACCCACCGGATGCGGGATAACAAGCTTCATACAGTATTCGTCGACTGTATGCAATGTACCGCGAGAGCGCCCCAACCCCTCGTGAAGGGACAGGACTTCGCCATGCCCGACGACACCCAGGACGTCATCTCCGGCGGCCACCTCGTTGCCAAGGCACTGAAGGCCGAGGGGGTCGACCGCATCTACACGCTGTGCGGCGGCCACATCATCGACATCTACGACGGCTGCGTCGACGAGGGCATCGAGGTCGTCGACGTACGCCACGAGCAGGTCGCCGCGCACGCCGCCGACGGCTACGCCCGTATCACCGGCAAGCCCGGCTGCGCGGTGGTCACCGCCGGGCCGGGCACCACCGACGCCGTCACCGGCGTCGCCAACGCCTTCCGCGCCGAGTCGCCCATGCTGCTGATCGGCGGCCAAGGTGCCCACACCCAGCACAAGATGGGGTCCCTCCAGGACCTCCCGCACGTCGACATGATGACGCCGATCACCAAGTTCGCGGCGACCGTGCCGGACACCGCGCGCGCCGCCGACATGGTGTCGATGGCGTTCCGCGAGTGCTACCACGGTGCGCCGGGGCCGTCCTTCCTGGAGATCCCGCGCGACGTGCTGGACGCCAAGGTGCCCGCGGACAAGGCGCGCGTACCGCAGCCCGGGGCCTACCGTGCCTCCACCCGGTCGGCCGGCGACCCGGACGCCGTCGAGCGGCTCGCCGACCTGCTGGTGCACGCCGAGAAGCCCGCGATCCTGCTGGGCAGCCAGGTCTGGACGACCCGCGCCACCGAGGACGCCGTCGAGCTGGTGCGCACGCTGAACGTTCCGGCGTACATGAACGGCGCCGGCCGCGGCACCCTGCCGCCGGGCGACCCGCACCACTTCCAGCTCTCGCGCCGCTACGCGTTCTCCAACGCCGACGTGATCGTGATCGTCGGCACGCCCTTCGACTTCCGGATGGGCTACGGCAAGCGGCTTTCCCCGGACGCGACCGTCGTGCAGATCGACCTCGACTACCGCACCGTCGGCAAGAACCGCGACATCGACCTCGGCATCGTCGGCGACGCGGGCCTGGTGCTGAAGTCGGTGACCGAGGCGGCGTCCGGACGGATCAACGGAGGCGCGGCCAGGCGCAAGGAGTGGCTGGACGAGCTGCGCGCGGCCGAGCGGACGGCGCTGGACAAGCGACTGCCGCAGCTCAGGTCGGACGCCTCGCCCATCCACCCCTACCGGCTGGTCAGCGAGATCAACGACTTCCTCACCGAGGACTCGATCTACATCGGCGACGGCGGCGACATCGTCACCTTCTCCGGGCAGGTCGTCCAGCCCAAGTCACCCGGCCACTGGATGGACCCGGGCCCGCTGGGCACGCTCGGCGTCGGCGTCCCCTTCGTGCTGGCCGCCAAGCAGGCGCGGCCCGACAAGGAGGTCGTCGCCCTCTTCGGCGACGGCGCCTTCTCCCTCACCGGCTGGGACTTCGAGACCCTCGTCCGCTACGACCTCCCGTTCGTCGGCATCGTCGGCAACAACTCCTCGATGAACCAGATCCGCTACGGCCAGGCCGCAAAGTACGGCAAGGAACGCGAGCGGGTCGGCAACACCCTCGGCGACGTGCCCTACGACCAGTTCGCCCGGATGCTGGGCGGCCACGGCGAAGAGGTCCGCGACCCCGCCGACATCGGCCCCGCACTGCGCCGGGCCCGCGAGTCCGGCAAGCCGTCCCTGATCAATGTCTGGGTCGACCCGGACGCCTATGCCCCCGGAACCATGAACCAGACGATGTACAAGTGAGGTGACCACCCATGACAGGCACGTCAGCGAAGGCTCTTGAGGGCATCCGCGTCCTGGACATGACGCATGTGCAGTCCGGCCCGTCGGCAACGCAGCTGCTCGCCTGGCTCGGCGCGGACGTCGTGAAACTGGAGGCACCGCACGGCGACGTCACGCGGGGCCAGCTGCGCGACCTGCCGGACGTCGACTCCCTCTACTTCACGATGCTCAACTGCAACAAGCGGAGCATCACCCTGAACACCAAGACCGAACGCGGCAAGGAGATCCTCACCGAACTGATCCGCCGCTCGGACGTCATGGTCGAGAACTTCGGGCCGGGCGCGGTGGACCGGATGGGCTTCACCTGGGACCGCATCAAGGAGATCAATCCACGGATCGTCTACGCCTCCATCAAGGGGTTCGGCGAGGGCCCGTACACCGCCTTCAAGGCGTACGAGGTCGTCGCGCAGGCCATGGGCGGATCGATGTCCACCACCGGTTTCGAGGACGGGCCGCCGCTGGCGACGGGGGCCCAGATCGGGGACTCGGGCACGGGCGTCCACGTCGTGGCGGGCATCCTCGCCGCCCTCTACCAGCGAGAGCACACCGGACGTGGTCAGCGGGTGAACGTGGCCATGCAGCACGCGGTACTCAACCTCTGCCGGGTGAAGCTGCGCGACCAGCAGCGCCTGAGCCATGGTCCACTCGCCGAATATCCCAACGAGGACTTCGGCGACGAGGTTCCCAGGTCCGGGAACGCGTCCGGCGGCGGGCAGCCGGGCTGGGCGGTCAAGTGCGCGCCGGGCGGCCCCAACGACTACGTGTACGTCATCGTCCAGCCGGTCGGCTGGCAGCCGCTCAGTGAGCTGATCGGCCGGCCCGAGCTGGCCGACGACCCCGAGTGGGCGACCCCGCGGGCCCGGCTGCCGAAACTGAACAAGATGTTCCAGCTGATCGAGGAGTGGTCGTCCACCCTGCCCAAGTGGGAGGTGCTGGAGCGGCTGAACGCCCACAACATCCCGTGCGGGCCGATCCTGTCCACGAAGGAGATCATCGAGGACGACTCCCTGGTCGCCAACGAGATGGTCGTCACCGTCCCCCACCCCGAGCGGGGCGAGTTCGTGACCGTGGGCAGCCCGCTCAAGCTCTCGGACTCCCCGGTGAAGGTGACCAGCTCGCCACTGCTGGGTGAGCACAACGAAGAGGTCTACGTCGGCGAGCTGGGCCTCGGTGACGAGGAACTGCGGCTGCTCAAGTCGAGCGGGGTGATCTGACGTGATGGCCGAGGACCGCCGGGCACGGGTGCGCGGGCTCCTGGACGCCGTACGGGCCGAGGGGCGCACCGCGCTCACCGCTCCCGAGGGCAAGGTGCTCGCGGACGCCTACGGGATCGCCGTACCCGGCGAGGAGCTGGCGCGGGACGTCGACGAGGCGGTGGCGTGCGCGGCGCGGTTCGGCGCACCGGTGGTGATGAAGATCGTCTCGCCGGACATCCTGCACAAGACCGACGCCGGCGGTGTGGTCGTCGGGGTCGAGGGCGCGGCGGACGTGCGGGCGGCGTTCTGCCGGATCGTCGACAACGCGCGCGCGTACGACGCCTCCGCGCGGATCGAGGGGGTGCAGATTCAAGAGCTGCTGCCGCAGGGGCAGGAGGTCATCGTCGGGGCGGTCACCGACCCGACGTTCGGCAAGGTGGTGGCGTTCGGGCTCGGCGGGGTGCTGGTCGAGGTGCTCAAGGACGTCACCTTCCGGCTGGCTCCCGTGGACGCCGACGAGGCGCTGTCCATGCTGGACTCGATCCGGGCGGCCGAGGTGCTGCGCGGGGTGCGCGGGCAGGCCGGGGTGGACCGGTGGGCGGTCGCGGAGCAGATCCGCCGGGTCTCCGAGCTGGTCGCCGACTTCCCGGAGATCGCCGAGGTGGACCTGAATCCCGTGATCGCCACGCCCGAGGGTGCGGTCGCCGCCGACATCAGGGTGATCCTGGCGACCGACACGCCGAAGGAGCGGCGCCGGTACACGCGCGAGGAGATCCTCACCTCGATGCGCCGCCTGATGCAGCCGTCCTCGGTCGCGGTGATCGGCGCGTCGGGCGAGCCGGGGAAGATCGGCAACTCGGTGATGCGCAACCTCGTCGACGGTGGCTTCGCCGGCGAGATCCACCCGGTGAACCCCAAGGCCGATGACATCTTGGGCCGCAAGGCGTACAAGAGTGTCACCGACGTTCCCGGTGAGGTGGATGTGGCGGTCTTCGCGATCCCCGCGCGGTTCGTGGCGGCGGCCCTGGAGGAGGTGGGGCGCAAGCGGATCCCCAACGCCGTCCTCATCCCCTCCGGCTTCGCCGAGACCGGTGAACAGGCGCTCCAGGACGAGATCGTGGCGGTCGCCGAACGGTACGGCATCCGGCTGCTCGGCCCGAACATCTACGGCTACTACTCGACCTGGCAGGACCTGTGCGCCACGTTCTGCACGCCCTACGACGTCAAGGGCGGCGTCGCGCTGACCTCGCAGTCGGGCGGCATCGGCATGGCCATCCTGGGCTTCGCGCGGACCACGAAGACCGGCGTGTCGGCGATCGTCGGGCTGGGCAACAAGTCGGACCTGGACGAGGACGACCTGCTGACCTGGTTCGGCGAGGACCCGCACACCGAGTGCATCGCCATGCACCTGGAGGACCTCAAGGACGGCCGCGCGTTCGTCGAGGCGGCGCGGGCGACCGTGCCGAGGAAGCCGGTCGTGGTGCTCAAGGCGGGCCGTACGGCGGCGGGCGCGAAGGCGGCCGGGTCGCACACCGGGGCGCTCGCCGGGGACGACGCCGTCTACGACGACGTCCTGCGGCAGGCCGGTGTCATCCGGGCGCCGGGGCTGAACGAAATGCTGGAGTACGCGCGCGCGTTGCCGGTGCTCCCCGCTCCCCAGGGCGACAACGTGGTCATCATCACCGGCGCCGGCGGCAGCGGGGTGCTGCTCTCCGACGCGGTGACGGACAACGGGCTGTCGCTGATGGAGATACCGCCCGACCTGGACACGGCGTTCCGCGCCTTCATCCCGCCGTTCGGTGCGGCGGGCAACCCGGTGGACATCACCGGGGGCGAGCCGCCGTCGACGTACGAGGCGACGATCCGGCTCGGCCTGGAGGACCCGCGGATCCACGCGCTCGTCCTCGGCTACTGGCACACCATCGTCACGCCGCCCATGGTGTTCGCCGAACTCACCGCGCGCGTGGTGGCCGAGTTCCGCGAACGGGGCGTCGAGAAGCCCGTGGTGGCCTCCCTCGCGGGTGACGTGGAGGTGGAGGAGGCGTGCCAGTACCTCTTCGAGCGCGGGGTCGTGGCGTACCCGTACACGACCGAGAAGCCGGTGGCGGTGCTGGGCGCCAAGTACCGGTGGGCGCGGGCCGCGGGCTTGTTGGGGGGCGGTTCATGACGTGAGACGGCGAGGGGTCGGCCGACGGGTGCGCGTCGGCCGGCCCCGGGGACCCGCGCGCGCACGAAAGGCATGGGACAGGGGGCGCTGGCCAGATCTTTCGACGCTAGGGGTGCAAACGACATGACAACCACCGATGTCACACGGGTCGCCGCCTACCAGGAGGTGACCGACAGGAACGGACGCGTCTACCGCGTGGGCGAGTCCGACATCGACATCATGGGGCGCAAGCGCAAGTGGATGGTGATCCTGCCCTGGATCGGGATGATGGGCATCTCCTCCGCCGAGTACGCGTTCGCGTCCGCCGAGGACACGCTGCACGAGGCCCAGCACTGGTCCAGCGGCAGCATCTACTGGATGATGACCGCCTGGGTGTTCTGCCAGGCCGCGGTCGCGTTCCCGGCGGGACGGCTGCGGGAGAGCGGCAGGCTCCCGGCGCGCTGGGCGATGATGCTGGGGTCGGCCGGCACGCTGCTGGGCTATCTGTCGCTGGCGTACGCGCCGCACGTCTCGCTCGCCTTCATCGGGTTCGGCGTGTTCAGCGGCATGGGTGCCGGCATGGTGTACGCGACCTGCGTCAACATGGTCGGCAAGTGGTATCCGGAGCGCCGGGGCGGGAAGACCGGCTTCGTCAACGGCGGTTTCGCCTACGGCTCGGTGCCGTTCGTCTTCATCTTCCACGGCTACATGGACACCTCCAACTTCCGCTGGGTGCTGGTTTCCGCGGGTGTCTTCCTCGCGGCGATGGTGGCGATCGCCGGTTTCTACTTCCGGGACCCGCCGAAGAACTGGTGGCCGGCCGCCGTCGACCCGCTGAACCCGCCGGCCGACCCGCGGGCCCGGCGTTCGCTGGAGAAGAACCCGCCGGCCGTCAAGCAGTACTCCCCGATGGAGGCGTGGAAGACCGGCCGGGTGGCGCTGATGTGGTTCTGTCTCGCCTGCACCTCCGGTGTGAACATCTTCGGCATCGCCTTCCAGGTCGACATCGGTGAGGAGGCGGGCTTCACGGCCGGGATCGTGGCCGCGGCGATGTCGCTGAAGGCGATCGTCAACGGCACCGGACGCGGCGTCATCGGCTGGCTCTCCGACCTGTACGGCCGCAAGCAGTGCCTGCTCTACGTGTGCGCCATCCTGGGTCTGGCCCAGTTCGGCATCATCTGGTCGGCCGAGATCAAGAACCTGCCGCTGTTCCTGATCTTCTCCGCCATCTCCGGTTTCGGCGGCGGTGCCATCTTCCCGATGTTCGCGGCGCTGACGGCGGACTACTTCGGCGAGAACAACAACGCCACCAACTACGGGATGGTCTACAGCTCCAAGCTCGTCTCCGGCCTCGGTGCGGGCATGGGTTCCGTGGTCGTCGGCGTCTGGGGCTACAACGGCGCTTTCAGCCTGGCGGGCAGCATCTCGATCTTCGCCGGGTTCGTGGCTCTGTCCCTGACACCTCCGGGGCGGCCGAAGAACAAGCGCGTCACTCCCAACCCCCGGCCACTGGGCGAGGGATGACCGGGCAACGCTTCCTCGCACGGACCGGGCGGCCCCTCCCGCGGTATGCGGAAGGGGCCGCCCGGTCCGTGTCGCGGTTCAGTGGCGCCGCTTGCGCAGGGCCGCCAGGTTGTCGTAGCTGATCTTGGCCTCCCGCAGGGACTGGGCGGGGTCGGTGGCGCTCGGGGAGTTGTCGTCCTCGATCATCGGGTTGTGGTAGTTCCGCTGCCCGACCCGGGAGAAGAACGTCGTGTAGTCGATGACGCCCGTCCCGAAGGGCACCATGTCGTAGCCCATGCCGTTGGTCGTGCTGACGACGCCGTCCTTGGCGTGGAAGAGCGGGTAGCGCCGGTTGTTGCGGACGACCAGCCCGGCCGGGTCGAAGACGTTCTTCCGGGTGGTGCCGTCGTGGGCGGTGTACTCGTGGAACTTGTACTGGGCGACGTGCGCCCAGAAGATGTCCATCTCCAACCAGACGACCCTCGGGTCGGTGACCTTGAGGAAGTACTCCAGCTTCCGGATGCCCGAACTGCGGGTGGGCCGGCCCTGGTCGTCCAGCGGGCCGCCGTCGAGCAGGAAGCCGTAGGCGCTGTCGTGGTTGTGGGTGTAGAGCTTGATGCCCTCCCGGTGGGCGATCGCGCCGAGCGCGTTCCACTTGTCGGCGGCCACGTCCCAGTCGGCCCGGTAGGAGCTGCCGGTGGGGTCGCCACCGGTGCCCATGTGGTCCATGCCGAGGATGTTGGCGATCTCCAGGTGCTTCTTGAAGGTGTCCTTGTCCGCCGTGGTCAGCGGCCAGGAGGACGGGATGAAGCCGTGGTTGCCCTGGGCACGCAGACCGTAGTCGTCGAGCCAGGAGCGCAGCAGCCGGGCGCCCTGGACGGACTCCAGGCTGGCGCCGCCCGGCGCGTTGGCGTGCTGGTTGTATCCGGCGAACTCCACCTGGCGGTAGCCGTGGCGGGAGAGCTGCTTGAACACCTCGCGGAAGCCGGAGGGCAGGTCGGAGGCGAGCGGGTCGCGGGCGGTGGCGTCACGGACGGTGTAGAGGATGATGCCGCGCTTGTCCGCCGGCACGAGGATCTGCCCGTGGCCGTGTCCGTGCCCATGGTCGTGGTCTCTGTCCCGGCCGTGGGCGAGGGCCGGGGAAGCGCCGAAGACCGGGGCCGCGACGGCTCCGGCCGCCACCGCGGTGCAGGTGCTGAGGAAGCGGCGCCGGTTCACGCCGAGGGAGCGGCGCAGGCTCTCGCCCGGGCCGTCGGCCAACGGGTCGGTGCCGGCGTCGCTGCGCGAGGGATCGGTGAACGGGGTCACGGGTGCCTGCCTTCTGGGTCGTGGCCTGCGCCGATGCGGTTCGGGCGGGCCGTTGTCAGTGCCGTGTGTTTCACTCTCAGTAGTCGGATTCGGCGGGCGTACCGGGTGGTGCGTCAACCGAGTCCGGCCAGCCGGAGCAGGAGTTGTTTCACGTCGGTGGCCGCGACGCGGTCTCCGACAGCGCGGGGGGTGGAGCAGATGAGGAGCGGACCGTCGTCGTCGCTCGCGGGGAGGCGGCCGTGGCTGCCTCGAATAGGTGAGGGGTCCAGCGGCACGACCGCCATGCGGTAGCGCATGCCGAGCTTCTTGCGGGCCAGGGCGCCGACCGCCTTGACCTTGACGTAGGGATCGAGCGGGTCCATGAACAGCTCGACCGGGTCGTAGCCGGGTTTGCGGTGGATCTCGACGAGCTGCGCGAAGTCGGGCGCGCGGTCGTCGTCGAGCCAGTAGTAGTACGTGAACCAGGCGTCCGGCTCCGCGACGGCGACCAGTTCGCCGGCGCGGGGATGGTCGAGGTGCTGCGCCTTCTTGCCCTCGTCGTCGAGGAGCTGCTCGATGCCGGGCAGCCCGTCCAGGGCGGCACGGGTCGCGTCGAGGTCCTCGGGGCGGCGGACGTACACATGGGCGACCTGGTGGTCGGCGACCGCGAAGGCGCGGGAGGCCATCGTGTCGAGGTACTCCATGCCGTCCTGGGTGTGCACCTCGAGCAGTCCGGCGCGGCGCAGGGCGCGGTTGATGTCCACGGGCCGGCTGACGGGGGTGATGCCGTACTCGGACAGCGCGACGACGGTGCGGCCCTCGGCACGGGCGTCGTCGAGCAGCGGGGCCAGCGCCGCGTCGAGGTCGGCGGCGGCCTTCAGGGAGCGCGGGTCGTCGGGGCCGAAGCGCTGCAGGTCGTAGTCGAGGTGAGGGAGGTAGCAGAGGGTCAGGTCGGGATGGCGGGTGGCCATGATGTGCCGGGTGGCGTCGATGATCCACTGGCTGGAGACCAGGTCGGCGCCGGGCCCCCAGAAGTGGAAGAGGGGGAAGGTGCCCAGTTTGTCGGTGAGTTCGTCGTGCAGGGCCGGGGGCCTGGTGTAGCAGTCGGGTTCCTTGCGGCCGTCGGCGTAGTAGACGGGACGGGGGGTGACGGTGAAGTCGGTGTCGGCGCCCATGGCGTACCACCAGCAGATGTTGGCGACTGTGTAGCCGGGGTGGGCGCGGCGCGCGGTGTCCCAGAGTCGGTCGCCGGTGACGAGCCCGTTGTGCTGGCGCCACAGCAGGACGTCGCCGAGTTCGCGGAAGTACCAGCCGTTGCCGACGATGCCGTGCTCGGAGGGCATGGTGCCGGTCAGGAAGGTGGACTGGGCGGCGCAGGTGACGGCCGGCAGGACGGTGCCGAGCGGCGCGCGGGAGCCGGACTGGCCGAGCTGCTTGAGGTGGGGCATGTGGTCGAGGAGGCGGGGGGTGAGACCGACGACGTCCAGGACCAGGAGGGGGGTGGGTCCCTCGGAGGGGGTGGGTGGGGTCATGGCAGTTCCTTCAGGCCGAGGTCCGTCAACAGGTCGCGGGCGAGGGTCAGCTCGGCGGCGATGCCGTCGGTGAGCTGGGCGCGGGCACGGGGCCGCAGCTCGGGCGGGAGGGCCTGCCAGGTGTAGGTCTCGACCTCCAGGTGGCGGGTGAGGGGGTGCGGGCCGCCGACGAGCCGGGTCAGCGCGGTCTTGAGTTCCGGGAGGGTGGAGGTGAGGGGCGCGGCGGGGGCCGCGTGCAGGGGGACGTGGAAGTGGGCGCGCCAGGGCGCGGTGTCGGGCAGTGGGCCGCCGTCCGCGAGGGCCTCGTCGAGGTCGTCGGTGCCGTGCAGGCCGCCGGAGGGGGTGGTGGTGCGGGTCTGGTGCAGGAAGCGCGGCTCGGCGAAGGCGGCCAGGGCTTCGCGGACCGCGGGGTCGGCGGGGTGTTCGGCGTGCAGGGCGGCGGACAGCTGGGACTTGACGACGGGCACGCGGGCGGCCGTGAGGGCGGCCAGAGCGGCGTGCGGATCTTCGAAGGAGGTGGCGAGGTGGCAGGTGTCGACGCAGACGCCGATGCGGTCGTGGGCGATCGCGGTCAGCGGGGCCAGGGCGTCGTGGGTGGTCTCGACGACGCAGCCGGGTTCCGGTTCCAGGCCGATGCGGATGGAGCGGCCGGTCAGGTCCTGGAGCGCGTCGAGGCGCTCGGCGAGGGTGACGAGGGCGGTGCGGGCCTTGTCGGCACGGGTTTCGTCGTACGCGGTGCGCCAGGCGAGCGGCAGGGTGGAGATGGTGCCGTCCGTGACGTCGTCGGGCAGCAGTCCGGCGAGGAGACGGGCCAGGGAGGTGGTGTGTTCGAGGCGTTCGGGGTCGGCCCAGTCCGGCTTGTAGACGCGGTACTTGACCTCTTCGGCGCCGAAGCCCTCATAGGGGAAGCCGTTGAGGGTGACGACCTCCAGGCCGCGCCGGTCGAGTTCGGTGCGCAGGCCGCGCAGCGCCGCCGGGTCGGTGACCAGGGCGTGGGCCGCGTCGCGGGCGAGCCACAGCCCGATGCCGAGGCGGTCTCGGCCCAGGCGTTTGCGGACCGGCTCGCAGTGGTCGCGGAGCTGGGCGAGGACGCCGTCCAGGGTCTCGGCGGGGTGCACGTTGGTGCAGTAGGCGAGGTGGACGGTGGAGCCGTCGGGGTGCCTGAAGCGCATCGCTCACTCCCCGCCGCGCAAGATGGAGTTGCCCTCGTGCGTGGCGTCCCCGGCGGCCACGTCGAGTTCCAGGCGTCCGCTGAGCCCGTAGAAGGCGACGGGGTTGCGCCACAGCACCCGGTCCACGTCGTCCTCGGTGAAGCCCTCGGCGAGCATCAGGTCGCCGACCTTGCGGGTCTTGAGCGGGTCGCTCCTGCCCCAGTCGGCGGCGGAGTTCACCAGCACCTGGTCCGGGCCGTACTCGCGCAGCAGGGCGACCATCCGGGCCTCGTCCATCTTGGTGTCCGGATAGACGGAGAAGCCGAGCCAGGCGCCGCTGTCCTTGGCCTCCTTGACGGTGGTCTCGTTGAGGTGGTCGACCAGGACCCGTTCGGTCGGCAGGGCGGACTCCCGGACCGCGTCCAGGGTGCGGCGCAGGCCGGCGAGCTTGTCGCGGTGCGGGGTGTGCACGAGGGCGGGCAGGCCGTGGTCGGCGGCGAGCTGGAGCTGGGTGGCCAGGGCGGTGTCCTCGGCGGGCGTCATCGAGTCGTAGCCGATCTCGCCGACCGCCACCACCCGGTCCTTGACGAGATAGCGGGGCAGCTCGTCGAGGACGGGCAGGCACCGGGGGTCGTTCGCCTCCTTGGGGTTGAGGGCGATGGTGCAGTGGTGGGCGATGCCGTACTGGGCGGCCCGGAAGGGCTCCCAGCCGAGCAGGGCGTCGAAGTAGTCGCGGAAGGAGTCCGGGGAGGTGCGGGGCTGGCCGAGCCAGAAGGACGGTTCGACGAGGGCGCGGATGCCGGCCGCGTACATGGCCTCGTAGTCGTCGGTGGTGCGGGAGGTCATGTGGATGTGGGGGTCGAAGATGCGCATCAGGACTCCTTGCCGTGGGGGTCGGCCGTGCCGGGCGCGGGGCGTCCGGACTCGGTCAGGGCCAGGACGCGGTGCAGGTCTTCGGGGACGGTGCGGTCCGCGGCGGTGCGTTCGGCGGCGTAGTCGGCGAGCATGCGGGCGAGTTCGTCGTCGCCGTGGGCCCGTCGGGCGAGGTCCGCCACACTGCCGACGGGGACGCCGGTGAACAGGCACTTCAGTACGGCGTGCCGCCACTGGTGGGCGTCGAGGTACCGGGCGGCGTACGGGCCGAGGGCGGCGGCGACGAGCCGGGTGTCGTTGGTGCGCAGGGCGTCCTCGACGAGCGGAAGGGCGTCCGGCCCCGGCACCAGGTGGGGCAGGGCGTGCAGGACGGCGCGGCGTTCGTCGGCGGTGCCCTGGGTGTAGACCCGGGTCAGGGCGTCCGTGTCGGCGCGGGCGGCGTGCAGGACCAGGACGCGGGCGGCGTCGGCGTGGGCGGGCCCGCAGCGGCGGCCGGCCTCGGCGAGGCGCAGTTCCCACACCGAGATGGGGCCGTGGGTGCCGGGGTGGGCGGCGGCCTCGTCCAGGGCCTGGTCCAGCCAGGCGCGGGCGGCTCCGCCGAGCTGGGCGGTGAGGGCGGCGCGCAGGTCGGCGGGCGGGACGTGGGCGGGGGTGGTGCCCTGGGGGTCCTGCCCGGCGGGGGTGCCATCCGTGTCCTGGGTGTCGGGGGTGACGTGGGTGGCGTGTGGCTGCGTCATGGTGTGGCTCCCTTCAGTGGGTGGCGGAGGGCTCGCCCGAGCGGTTGGTGTGTCCCGGCGCCGGTGCGGCGCGGCGCAGGAACGGGAGGGAGCGTTCGGCGAAGTGGGGTCCCGCGTGGGAGTGGCGGGGCAGTTCGACGACGGTCAGGCCCTGGTAGCCGGTGGCGGCGAGGGCCTCGAGGACGGGCGGGAAGTCGATCTCGCCGTCACCGAAGGGGAGGTGTTCGTGGACGCCGCGGCGCATGTCCTCGATCTGCACGTGGCGGAGCCAAGGCGCGGCGGCGCGCACGCAGTCGGCAGGAGGGAGCGGTTCGAGGCACTGGCAGTGGCCGATGTCCAGGGTGAGCCCGAGGAGTTCGGGGTCGTCGAGCATGCGGCGCAGGGTGTGGAAGTCGGCGAGGGAGGAGAGCAGGTGCCCGGGTTCGGGTTCGACGGCGAGGGGGATGCCCGCGGTGGCGGCGGCGTCCAGGACCGGGGCGAGGGACTCGGTCAGCCGTTTCCACGCCGTGTCCGTGTCCGTGCCCGCGGGTGTGACGCCGCTGAAGCAGTGCACGGCGTGGGCGCCGAGGTCGGCGGCGACCTCGACGGCACGGACGAGAAGGCCGGCGCGGCGTGCACGGTCGTCCGGGTCGGGGTCGAGCAGGGAGGGGCCGTGCTTGCGGCGCGGGTCGAGCACGTAGCGGGCGCCGGTCTCCACGGTGACGGCGAGACCGAGCGCGTCCAGGCGCCGGGCGACCCGTCGGGTACGGGCGGCGAGGTCGTCGGCGAGCGGGTCGAGGTGCATGTGGTCGAGCGTCAGGCCGACGCCGTCGTAGCCGAGGTCGGCGAGGAGGGCGAGGGCGTCGTCGAGGCGGAGATCGGCGAGGCCGTTGGTGCCGTAGCCGAAGCGGAGCGGGTGCGCGGCGGCCCCGGCCGCGGGACCGGCCTCGTTGGTTTCCTCGTCCGGCCGCCGCGCGGGCCCGTGGTTCGGGTTCCGGCTCATGTGATGCTCACCTTCCTCATGGCGGACCTCCTCGCGAACAGCCGGCCGGCCGGGGCGAGGGCCGCCACCAGGAGCGACGTGGCCGCCGCGCCGGACGCCCCGGAGCGGGCGGCGAGCGCGGCCTGGAGCGGGACGGTGGCCCGGATACCGCCGCCCACGGCGCGTTGGGTGAGCGGAGGTGAGGGGTTGAGCGCGGCATGGAAATAGGGACGGGCCGCCGTGGCGGCGTAGACGGCGCCCAGGGCGGCCGTGAGGGCTTCGGTGGCGGTGGGTGCCGGGGTGGAGCCCGACAGGCCGGGGGCGGCTGCTGCCCGCCGGCCTGCCGGGAGTCGGTGGCGGCGGCGGGCGACCAGGCCGGTCAGCGCCGCCGTCGTCGCGAGGGCCGCCAGCGGTGCCCGCACGGAACCGCCGGTGGTCTCCCGGCGGGAGACGGCCGTGACCGCGAGCGTGTGGCTGCCGAGCAGCGCGGCGGAGGGCAGCGCGGCCCGGGTGCCGCCGCCGGTGGCGGCCGCGCCCAGGAGCAGGTCCAGTCCGCGGGCGGCCGCCATGGCCGCGGGACCGGCCGGGGTGTGCTTCAGGGCGAGGTCGTAGGCCCAGACGGTGGCCGCCAGCGGCGCGGCGACCGCGAGGGCGGGGCGTCCGGCACCGGCCGCCAGCGCCAGGCCCGCGCCGGTGAGCACCCCGGCGGCGGTAAGGGCGGCGGCGGGGCGGATGCGGCCGGACGGGAGGGGGCGGTGCGGGCGTTCCGCGGCGTCCTCCGCGCGGTCGGCCCAGTCGTTGAGGGCCATGCCGGCCTCGTACAGGCACAGGGAGGAGCCGATGGCGAGCAGGGTGCGGGGCCCGGGGCGCGCACCGGCCGCCGCCGCGCCGGCCAGGGCGTCCCCGGGGACGGTGAACAGGGCGGGCAGGCGCAGGAGTTCGGCCCAGGCGCTGAGGCGGGCGGCGCGCGGGGACGCTTCGGCGCTCGCGGGCGGCGGCCCGGCGGTCCCGGAGGCCGCTCCCGGCACCCCCGCCGCTCCGGCCGGCGGCCGCGACGACGCGGCCGGGGCTCCCGACGGCCCGGCCGTGTCCCGCGCCGCGGCGGCGGCGCGGCTCATCGCCCGGCCCCGCCGTCGACGCCGAGGCCGTCGGACCGGACGGCAACGGCGTCACCGTTCTCCCCGGCGGAACCGTTCGTCCCGCCCTCGCCGCCGCCCCCGGCGGTGGGGGCGCCGTCCGCGTCGTCCCGCAGCCGTGCGGCGAAGCGTTTCAGCTCCCCGTACTGCTCGGCCAGGGAGGACGGTCCGTCCCCCACCGGGTCCTTGAAGAAGAAGCCCAGTTCGCCCAGGGGGCCGGACACGCCCCGCTGGTGGGCGCGGGCGACCAGGCGGGCCAGGTCGAGGACGAGCGGCGCGGCCAGGGACGAGTCGCAGCCCTGCCAGGTGGTCTGGAGGATCATGCGGGCGCCGAGGAAGCCGTCGAAGGCGACGTGGTCCCAGGCGGTCTTCCAGTCGCCGAGCGCGGGCACGTCGTCGATGTGGACCTCGCCCTCGACGGGAGCGCCGAGGGTGTCGGCCAGCACGCGTTCCTTGCCGGCGTTCTTCGCCGCGGCCGCGGCCGGGTCGGCGAGGGCGGCTCCGTCGCCCCCGCCCAGGAGGTTGGTGCCGGACCAGGCGCGCACCGCCAGCGCCCGCTGCGCGAACATCGGGCCGAGCACCGAGCGCAGCAGGGTCTGGCCGGTCTTGCCGTCGCGGCCGGCGTGGGGCAGGCCGCTCGCCTCGGCCGGTGCGGACAGCGCCGGGTGGTGCAGGCCGGTCGACGGGGTGAAGTTGACGTACGGGCAGCCGGCGCGCAGGGCGGCGGCCGCGTACAGGGAGCTGGCCGGGAGGGCGCCCCCGGCGGGCGCGGGTTCGGTGGAGGCCACGTTCACCACCACCGTCCGCTCCACACCCGAGCGGCGCGCGAAGTCGGTGATGTCCGCGGCGAACGCGGCGATCAGCTCCTCCTCGTCGCGGGTGTCGCCGGGCAGCGGGCCGCCCGGTCGGATCTCGCGGTCGGCCGCGGCCAGCTCGGCGCCCACTGCCGAGGGCAGTCCGTGCGGCAGCACGCCCCCCGCGGCCAGGGCCTCGGCCCGCTTGGGCAGGGGGCAGTCCACGGTGTCGTGACCGCCGAAGACGAGGGAGGGGAGCGCGGGGAGTCCCGCGTCGGCGAAGTCGGGGGTCTCGGTGACCATGCCGGTCGGGGGGTGCAGTCCCGCGGTCACGGCGGCGCAGCCCGCCACCACCGTGGTGGCGACGGAACCACGGGCTCCGATCAGCCAGACACCGGTACGGGAGCCACGGGAGGAAGCAGAGGGGGACGCGGACATGGGCAGCCTCCTTGTCGAGCGCGTCGAGCACACACGAGCGGTGGTACGGCCGGGCGTGGGACAGCCCGTGGTGGTACGGCCGGAGGTGTTCCGTGCGGGGTGACGGCGGGCGGAGGTCCGGCGTCCTCCGCCCGCCGCCGTTCCGGTCGCCCCTCGGGGGTGCCTCCCTCGGGAGGTCACCCCTCAGGGGCGGTTCGCCCTAGGAGGGCAGTTCCTTGAGCTGGATGTCGCGGAAGGAGACCTGGTCGTCGGCGCCGTGGTTCTGCAGGCCGATGTAGCCGTCGGTCAGGCTCCGCTCGGGGTCCTTGTTGGTGAAGTCGTTGATCTTGACTCCGTTGAGGAACACCTGGAGGCGTTCGCCCTGGACCTTGATCTCGTAGGAGTTCCACTGGCCGGGCGGCCGCAGAACCTGGTCGCGGGCCTTGATGTTCGCCGCCTTGAAGGTGTAGATCGCACCGGTGGTGCGGTCCACGGCGTCCGTGGCGTCGATCTGGATCTCATAGCCCTTGTTGACGGCGGACCAGGGGTCGTCGGAGGCCGGGAAGCCCACGAAGACACCGGAGTTGTCGTCGCCCCGCATCTTCCAGTCGAGCTTGAGGGAGTACGACTTCAGTTCCTTGGCCTGGTACCAGAGCAGGCCCATGCCGCCCTCGGACTCCAGGACGCCGTCCTTGACGTTGAACTTTCCGGGGCCGGCCTGCTTCCAGCCTTCCAGCGTCTGGCCGTTGAAGATGTCCCGGTAGCCCTTGCTGGGCTTGCAGTTCGCCTTGACCTGCCCTGTGGCGTACTGCATGCCGCCGAGCAGGTGGCCGCGGAAGGTCTCGTCCGCGTAGGACTCCTTGGTGTGGCCGAGGCCGGTGTAGAAGGAGCGGCCGCCGCCGTAGCTCTGGCACCAGGCGATCGGGTGGTCGCCCTTCATGTTCCCGCCCTGGTAGGTGGTCTCGTCGAGGGTGGCGAGGACCTTGGCCTGCTCGCGCGGGTTGGTGCGGTAGTTGTACAGCTCGTCGGTGTGCTCCCAGGTGTCGTCCAGGTGCGCGGTGGCGGGGTGGTCGTGGTCCTCGACGCGGACGGTGGCCTTCTGGATGGCCGGGTGGGAGTCGAAGTAGGCGCCGACGAGGCCGCCGTAGAACTCCCAGTCGTACTCGGTGTCGGCGGCGGCGTGGATGCCCATGTAGCCGCCGCCGTTCTTGACGTAGTTCTCGAACGCCTTCTGCTGATCGGCGTTGAGTACGTCACCGGTGGTGGACAGGAAGGCGACCGCGTCGTACTTGGCGAGGTTGGCCGTGGTGAACTGTCCGGCCTCCTCGGTCGCGGTGACCGAGATGCCGGCCGGGGTGCCCAGCTCCTTCAGGGCGGCGACGCCCGTCGGGATGGAGTCGTGGCGGAAGCCGGCGGTCTTGGAGAAGACCAGGACCTTCTTGCCGGCCTTGAACGGCTCCGTGGAGAACTCGAAGTCGTCGATGTCGAACAGCGCGCCCTCGCCGCCCTTGAAGACCAGGTAGATGTCGGTGGTCTTCTTGGGCAGGGCCCGCAGCGGCACGTCGACGTTCTGGAAGGTCTCCCAGCTGCCGGTCGGCGGGATGTACGCCGAGCCGTGCAGCGGACCGGTGGGCGAACCGGTGCGCAGCTCGAGGTAGCCGCCGGCGCCGCCGGAGGAGGCCCGTACGGTCAGCTTCTTCTGCCCGTCGAACTTGTAGGGGCTGAAGGAGATCCAGTCGCCGTCGTTGATGTCGCCGACGGTCTTGCCGCCGTTGGCGCCGGTCTTGTCGATCGGCGACACGCCCTGCTGGGTGCTGAAGTGCTCGGCCTGGCGGTGCGGGGGCTGGATCACGGTGCGGGCGGTGCCGGTCAGGGCCTCCTGGCCGTTGGCCCCGCCGTCGGTGTAGCTGGCGCCGACGACGCCGTAGATGTTGGCGTTGGGGTCGTGGCCGCCGTCGCCCGGCGGCGGGTTGAGGGTGCCCTCACAGCCCATCTCGCTGGTCAGCTCGTGGGCGTGGGAGTCGTGGCCGAGGCTGTAGGCGACCTTGACCTTGGAGCAGTCGATCGTCTCCTCGGGGTCGGTGACCTTCACCTTGAAGGGGATGGGCTCGCCCATGGGCAGCAGGGTGCCGTTGCCGGGGGTCTCGATGACCACCTTGGGCTCGGTGTTGCCGACCACGATCCGGACGCTGGCGTTGCCGGTGTTGCCCTCGGGGTCCTTGGCGGTGAAGGTCGCGGTGTAGGTGCCGACCTTCTTGTACTTGTGGGTGGGCGTGAGGCCCTCGCCCTTGGTGCCGTCGCCGAAGTCCCAGCTGTAGGTGAGGTCCGGGGAGTCGGCGTCCTTGGCGGTGGCGGTGAAGGCGACCTTCAGTCCGGCCGCGCCGGAGGTCTTGTCCGCGCTCACCTCGGCGATCGGCGAGAAGCCGTCCGCGGCGTTCTCGATCCGGTACAGGGCGGAGTCCTTGTCGCCCTGGAACCAGGACAGGCCGTAGTCCAGGACGTAGAGCGCGCCGTCGGGGCCGAACTCCATGTCCATGATCTGGGTGCCGGTCCACGGGAAGTCGTTGATCTTGGAGACCGCGCCGTCCTCGGTCTGCTCGATCCGCTTGATCCACCGGCGGCCGAACTCACCGGCGAAGAAGTCCCCGTCGTACTCCTCGGGGAACTTGACGCTGGAGTCGAGCTCCGGGTCGTAGCGGTAGACCGGACCGCCCATCGGGGATTCGGAGCCGCTGCCGAACTCGGGCACGGAGTCGTCGTCGTAGGGGATCCACGCGGCCTGCGCGGGCGGCAGGTCGGTGAGGCCGGTGTTGTGCGGCGAGGTGTTCTTCGGGGCCGCGCAGTCGAAGGTCTCGCCGGAGGCGCCGGTGGCGAAGTCATAGTCGACGTACGGGTCGTTGTCGCCGGTGCAGAAGGGCCAGCCGAAGTTGGCGGCCTTGGTGACCTTGGCGAACTCGACCTGTCCGGCGGGGCCGCGCTTCGGGTCGGCGGCGCCGGCGTCGGGGCCGTAGTCGCCGACGTAGACCGTGCCGGTCTTCTTGTCGACGCTGATCCGGAACGGGTTGCGGAAGCCCATCGCGTAGATCTCGGGCCGGGTCTTCTCCGTGCCGGGCTCGAAGAGGTTGCCCTCCGGGACGGTGTACGAGCCGTCCTCGGCGACCTTGATGCGAAGGATCTTGCCGCGCAGGTCGTTGGTGTTGCCGGCGCTGCGGCGGGCGTCGAAGGCCGGGTTGCGGTCGGCGCGCTCGTCGATCGGCGTGTAGCCGTCGGAGGCGAACGGGTTGGAGTCGTCGCCGGTGGAGAGGTAGAGGTTGCCCTCGGCGTCGAAGGCGATGTCGCCGCCGACGTGGCAGCAGGTGCCGCGGGAGGCCGCGACGTCCAGGACCTTCTTCTCGCTGGCCATGTCCAGCGTGCCGTTGGCGTTCAGGACGAAGCGGGAGAGGCGGTTGACGCCGTCGAACTTCTTGAAGTCCTCGGCGGTGCCGTTCTCCGGGGCGTCGCCCGCGGGGGTGTCGAGCGGCGGGGCGTAGTAGAGGTAGATCGCCCGGTTGTTCTCGAAGTCCGGGTCGATGCCTACGCCCTGCAGGCCCTCCTCGTCGTGGTTGTAGACGGGGATCTTGCCGGCGACCTTGGTGACGCCGCCCTGGTCGGTCAGGCGCAGTGTGCCGTCGCGGGCGGTGTGCAGGACGCTGCGGTCCGGGAGCACCGCGAGCGACATCGGCTCGCCCATCTCGGGCTCGCCCTTGGCGAGGGGAACCTGCTGGAACTGCCCCTCGGCGGCGGCCGCCGTCTCGTCGTGCTCCGGGTGGCCGGGGTGGGCGCCGGCGACGGTCGCCGGGGTGCCCACGGCCAGCAGCAGGCCGGTGAAGAGGGCGAGGGTGGTGCGAAGCCTGGGGCGCCTCGCGGTCGTGGTGCCTTTGAGTCTGGTTCTGTGCACGAAGTCCCTCCGGGAACGGGTGGGCCGTACGGGATGGGTGCGATGACGTGCGATGCGGGCGCCGGGGTGCGCCGTCACCCCGGAGGCGTGAGTGTCCTGAACACTTCAGGGACGGTAACCGCGTTCTTCCGGGGCCAACACCCCTTGGGTCAGGACTCGTTGAACTTTTACCCAACTCAGGACAAAGCGGGATTCGGGCAGCCCCGACCGGGGACCGGCGGTTGCTCCGGTCCCCGTCCCGACCGACCTGCGCCGGGTGCGCGGATCAGCTGTTGAACGCTGCGTCGAAGGACGCGGTGGGCGGTTCGAAGTCGAAGCCCTTGAGCCGGGTGAGGGCCTCGGGAGCGCCCTGCAGCCGGTCCATGCCGGCGTCCTCCCACTCGACGGAGACGGGTCCCTGGTAGTCGATGGAGCGCAGCATGCGGAACACGTCCTCCCAGGGGACGTCGCCGTGGCCGGCCGACACGAAGTCCCAGCCGCGCCGCGGGTCGCCCCACGGGAGGTGGGAGCCGAGCCGCCCGTTGCGGCCGTCGAGGCGCTTGCGGGCCTCCTTGCAGTCGACGTGGTAGATGCGGTCGCGGAAGTCCCACAGGAAGCCGACGGGGTCGAGGTCCTGCCACACGAAGTGGGAGGGGTCGAAGTTGAGGCCGAACGCGGGCCGGTGGCCGACCGCCTCCAGGGCCCGCTGCGTGGTCCAGTAGTCGTAGGCGATCTCGCTGGGGTGCACCTCGTGCGCGAACCGCACGCCCTCGGCGTCGAAGACGTCCAGGATCGGGTTCCAGCGGTCCGCGAAGTCCTGGTAGCCGCGCTCGATCATCGATTCGGGCGCGGGCGGGAACATCGCGACCAGGTGCCAGATCGCCGAGCCGGTGAATCCGATGACGGTGTCGACGCCGAAGCGGGCCGCGGCCCGTGCGGTGTCCTTGATCTCGGCGGCGGCGCGCTGCCGTACGCCCTCCGCGTCGCCGTCGCCCCAGATGCGGGCGGGCAGGATCGCCTCGTGGCGCTCGTCGATGATGGCGTCGCAGACGGCCTGGCCGACCAGGTGGTTGGAGATGGCCCAGCACTTGAGGCCGTACTTGTCGAGCAGTTGGTGCCGGGAGTCCACGTAGGAGGGGTCGGCGAGGGCCTTGTCGACCTCGAAGTGGTCGCCCCAGCAGGCGAGTTCCAGGCCGTCGTAGCCGAAGTCGCGGGCGAGGCGGCAGACCTCCTCCAGCGGCAGGTCCGCCCACTGTCCGGTGAAGAGCGTGAAGTTGCGTGGCATGTCGCTGCCGGCCTCCTCAGAGTGCGATGGGGGCGATCGGGGTGTAGACGGAGTTCTTCTCGGCGCTCTCCTCCACGGCGGCGAGCACGCGCTGCACCTGCAGCCCGTCCGCGAAGGAGGGTTCGGGCCCGCGGCCCTCGGCGAGGGCGTGCACGAGGTCGCGCGCCTGGTGCACGAAGGTGTGCTCGTAGCCGAGTCCGTGGCCCGGCGGCCACCAGGCGTCCAGGTAGGGGTGTTCGGGTTCGGTGACCAGGATCCGGCGGAAGCCGGCGTGCTCTCCGGGCTCGGTGCCGTCGTGGTACTCCAGCTCGTTGAGCCGTTCCAGGTCGAAGGCGAGGGAGCCGCGCTCGCCGTTGAGTTCGATGCGCAGGGCGTTCTTGCGGCCGGTGGCGTACCGGGTGGCCTCGAAGGACACCAGGGCGCCGGAGGTGAGGCGGCCGGTGAACACGGCGGCGTCGTCGACGGTCACCTGTCCCGTCACCCCGTCCGCCGAGCCCGCCGAGAGGCCGCGCGGGGCGCCCGCGGGCAGCGGACGTTCCCGTACGAAGGTCTCGGTGAGGGCGGAGACGCCCGCGATCCGCTCCCCCGACAGGTACTGGGCGAGGTCGACGATGTGGGCACCGAGGTCGCCGAGCGCCCCCGACCCGGCCAGCTCCTTGCGCAGCCGCCAGGTGAGCGGGGCCTTCGGGTCGACCAGCCAGTCCTGGAGGTAGGTCACCCGCAGGTGCCGCAGCCGTCCGACCCGGCCCTCGGCGACCATCCGCCGGGCCAGCGCGGTGGCCGGCACCCGGCGGTAGTTGAAGCCGACCATCGCCAGCTGTCCGCGAGCTCCGGCCTCCTCGGCGGCGCGGGCCATCGCCTGCGCCTCCTCGACGGTGTTGGCGAGCGGCTTCTCGCACAGGACGTGTTTCCCGGCGGCGAGCGCGGCCAGCGCGATCTCGGCGTGGCTGTCGCCGGGGGTGCAGATGTCGACGAGGTCGATGTCGTCCCGTTCGACCAGGGTCCGCCAGTCGGTCTCGGTGCTCGCCCAGCCGTGCCGGTCGGCCGCGAGGCGCACGGCGTCGGCGTCCCGCCCGCAGATCGCGGCCAGCACCGGGTTCAGCGGCAGGTCGAAGACCCGGCCGGCGGTGCGCCAGCCCTGGGAGTGGGCGGCACCCATGAAGGCGTAGCCGACCATGCCGACGCGCAGGGGCGGTCTGGTCGCGGACGCCCCCGTCGCCGCCCCGGCCCCGGCGTCGGTCCCGGTATCGGTCCCGCTGTCGGTCCCGGCGGCTGCCTCCTCGGCGCCGGCCCCCTCGGGCTGCTGCGGCTGTCCCATGCGGATGTCCTCCTCGTCGTGGTGGCGCGGTGGGGTGGGCCCCGCCCCGGCGGCGGCTGGTCAGGCCGCTGCCGGAGCGGCAGCCCTCACTTGAAGCCGGTGGACATGTACTGGTCGACGTTGTCCTTGTCGACGACGGCCGAGTAGCAGGTGACGGTCGAGGGGATCTCGAACTCGGCGAGGCCGCTGACGCCCTTGCCCTGGCCGAGGGCGCGGGCCAGGTCGATCGCGGAGGCGGCCATGGTCGGCGGGTAGAGCACCGTCGCCTTCAGGACGCCGCTGTCGGCCTTGATGGCCTGGAAGGCGGAGAGCGCGCCCGCGCCGCCGACCATCAGGAAGTCGTCGCGTCCGGCCTGCTCGATGGCGCGCAGGGCGCCCACGCCCTGGTCGTCGTCGTGGTTCCACAGGGCGTCGAAGTCCGACTGGGCCTGGAGCAGCTGGGCCATCTTGGACTGGCCGGACTCGACGGTGAACTCGGCGGCCTGTCGGGCCACCTTCTTGATGTTCGGGTAGTTCTTCAGTCCGTCGTCGAAGCCCTGGGTGCGCTGCTGGGTCAGTTCCAGGTTGTCGATGCCGGCCAGCTCGATGACCTTGGCGTTCGGCTTGTCCTTGAGCTTCTCGCCGATGTAGTGGGCGGCGTTGAGGCCCATGCCGTAGTTGTCGCCGCCGACCCAGCAGCGGTAGGCCTGGGGGCTGTTGAAGATGCGGTCCAGGTTGATGACGGGGATGCCGGCCCGCATCGCCTTCAGGCCGACCTGGGTGAGGGCCTTGCCGTCGGCCGGCAGGATGACCAGGACGTCGACCTTCTTGTTGATGAGGGTCTCGATCTGGCCGATCTGCTGCGCGGTGTCGTTGGAGCCCTCGGTGATCTCCATGGTGATCTCGGAGTACTTCTCGGCGCGCTTCTTGGCCTGGTCGTTGACGGCGTTGAGCCAGCCGTGGTCGGCCTGCGGGCCGGCGTAGCCGATGGTGACCGGCTTGCCGGGCTTGTCGTCGGCGGCCGGCTGGGTGTCCGCGGCGGCCTTGTCGTCGCCGTCGTCGGGGTCGTTGCTGGTGCACCCCGTGAGGACGGCACCGGCGGACACGGCGGCGGCTCCGAAGAGCAGCCCTCTGCGACTCGTGAGCTTCGTCATGACGGTGAACCCTTTCCTCAATGCGTGCTTGCGGTACGGCGCTGGACCAGCACGGCGGCGACGATGATCGCGCCCTTGGCGATCTGCTGCACGTCGGTCTGCAGGTTGTTCAGGGCGAAGATGTTGGTGATCGTGGTGAAGATCAGGACGCCCAGCACGGAGCCGATGATGTGGCCCCGGCCGCCGGTCAGCAGGGTGCCGCCGATGATCGCGGCGGCGATGGCGTCGAGTTCGTAGAGGTTGCCGTTGGTGTTCTGGCCGGAGCCGGCGAGGGCGATCAGCAGGAAGGCGGCGATGCCGCAGCACAGCCCGGACAGCAGGTAGAGGTAGAGCCGCTGGCGCCGGACGTCGATGCCGGCCAGCCGGGCGGCCTCGGCGTTGCCGCCGACGGCGACGGTGCGGCGGCCGAAGGTGGTCCGGTTCAGGACCAGCCAGCCGACGACGGTGACGGCCGCGAAGACCAGGACCAGCGGCGGTATGCCGAGCACGTACGAGTCGCGCTCGGCGAGGTCGAGGACGCTCGGGACGGTGACGACCTGGGTGCGGCCGTCGGTGATCTGGAGCGCGAGTCCACGCGCCGAGGCCAGCATCGCGAGGGTGGCGATGAAGGGGACCATCCCGCCGAAGGAGATGAGCAGGCCGTTGACCAGGCCGCAGCCGACGCCGACCACGATCGCCGTGAAGAGGATCCCGGCGAAGCCGTACTCCTGGGTGGCCACCGTGGTCGCCCACACCGAGGAGAGGGCGACGATGGCGCCGACCGACAGGTCGATGCCGCCCGAGACGATGACGAAGGTCATGCCGACGGTCACGACGCCGATCACGGACGCCTGGGTGAGCACCAGTTGGAGGTTGTGGGTGTCGAGGAACGAGTCGGGCTGGGTGATGCCGCCGATGAGGACCAGTACGGCGAGCACGCCGAGCAGGGTGAGGGTGCGGACGTCGGCGCGGCCCAACCGGACCCGCCAGGCGGGCGGACCGTCCAGGGGTGCCGCCTTGCCGGTGCCGTCCCGCGGCGGGGACACGTGCTGCGTCATGACGCCGGACTTCCTTCCATCACGAGGTCGAGTACGCGGGGTTCGTCGAGTTCGCGGGCGGGGGCCTCGTGCACGACGCGGCCCTCGCGCAGTACCAGTACGCGGTCGGCGAGACCCAGTACCTCGGGCACCTCGCTGGAGACCAGCAGTACGGCCAGGCCCTCGTCGGCCAGCCGCCGGATGACGGCGTACAGCTCGGCGCGGGCGCCGACGTCGACGCCGCGGGTGGGTTCGTCGAGCAGCAGGACCCGGCAGCCGCGCAGCAGCCAGCGGGCGAGCACCGCCTTCTGCTGGTTGCCGCCGGACAGGGTGCGCACGGGCACGGACGGGTTGTCGGGCCGCAGCGACAGTTCCCGGGTGGCCTTGCGGGCCGCGCCGAGTTCGGCGCCGCGGTCGATCCAGCCGCCGCGCGAGAAGCGGGACATGGCGGAGACCGACACGTTGCGGGTGACGGACTCCAGCATCAGCAGGGCCTGGGCCTTGCGTTCCTCGGGGGCGAGTCCGAGTCCGGCGCGCACGGCGGCGCGCACGCTGCCCGGCCGGAGCGGGCGCCCGTCGACGAGGACCTGGCCGGCGCTCGCCTTGCGGGCGCCGTAGACCGTCTCGAGGATCTCGGAGCGGCCGGAGCCGACGAGCCCGGCGAGGCCGACGATCTCGCCGGGGCGCACCTCCAGGTCGAGCGGGGCGAACTCGCCGTGGCGGGCCAGTCCCCGGACGCTGAGCACGGGTTCGGCCGCGGGGGGTGCGGTGGGCCGTTCCGGGAAGACGTACTCGACGTTGCGTCCCGTCATCAGCGCCACCACGTCGCGGGTGGGCGTGGACTCGGCGGGCAGACCGCGGGCCACCGCGCGGCCGTCCTTGAGGACGGTGACCCGGTCGCCGATGCGGCGGATCTCCTCCAGGCGGTGCGAGATGTAGACGACGGCGACTCCGTCGGCGGTGAGGTCGGCGACGATGCGGAAGAGGTGGTCGACCTCGTCCGGGTCGAGCGCGGCGGACGGCTCGTCCATCACGATCAGCCGTACGTCGTGGGACAGCGCCCGTGCCATCGACACGATCTGCTGCTGGGCCGCCGACAGGTCGCCGACCAGCCGCCCCGGGTCGACCTCGGGGTGCCCGAGCCGCTTGAGCAGCGCGGCCGTCGACGCCTTGGCCGCCTTGCCCCGGACGACGAAGCCGGCGGCGGTCGGCTCGTGTCCGAGGTGGACGTTCTCGGCCACCGACAGGTGCTCGACCAGGTCGAGTTCCTGGTAGATGGTGGCGATGCCCAGGCGCATGGCCGCGATGGGCGAGCGCAGGGTGACCTCCTCGCCGCGCCAGCGGATGGTTCCGGTGTCGGGCTGGTGGGCGCCGGCCAGCACCTTGATGAGGGTGGACTTCCCGGCGCCGTTCTGGCCGAGGAGGCAGTGCACCTCGCCGGCCTGGACGTCGAGGTCGACGCCGTCGAGGGCCCGGACTCCGGGGAACGACTTGGTGATGCCGGACATGCTGAGCAGCGGTGGTTCTGGTGCCATGTGAGGTCCCCTCGGCGGGCGTGCGGGCCGGTGTCAGGGCAGAGCAGAGCAGGGCGTGGCGGAAACAGGATGTGGCAGAACAGGACGTGGCGGTACGGAGCAGGGCAGAGCTGAGCAGAGCGCTGTGCTGGGTGGGGCTCGGGAACCGAACGGTGACTACGCGGGTGAGAACAGGTGGTCGCTGATCAGCCGGGCCGCGCCGATGACTCCGGCGGTGGGTCCCAGCTCCCCGAGGACGATGGGCAGGTTGCCGGTCGCCAGGGGCAGCGACTGGCGGTAGACCTGGGTGCGGATCGCGGCGAGCAGGTTGTGGCCGAGGCCGGTCACCCCGCCGCCGATCACCACCAGGCCCGGGTTGAAGAAGCTGACCAGGCCGGCGATGACCTGGCCGGTGCTGCGGCCGCCCTCCCTGATCAGGTCCAGTGCGGTGGCGTCGCCCGCGGCGGCCGCGGCGGCGACGTCGGCGGCGCTGAGGCCCCCGTTCGCCTCCAGCCGGTTCGCGAGCTCGGCCGACTGGCCCTGCTGGGCGGCCTCCGTGGCGTCGCGGGCCAGGGCCGCGCCGCTGAAGTGGGCCTCCAGGCAGCCCCGGTTGCCGCAGGCGCACTGGCGGCCCTCGGGCACGGCCTGGATGTGCCCGATGTCGCCCGCGCTGCCGGTCGTACCGCGGTAGACCTCCCCGCCGACGACGATGCCGCAGCCGATGCCGGTACCGATCTTGACGACGAGGAAGTCGTGCTGGGTGCGGGCGACGCCCGCGTGCTGCTCGCCCAGCGCCATCAGGTTCACGTCGTTGTCGACCATGACCGGGCAGCCGAGTTCCTGGCTGAGCGCCTCCCGGACGGGGAAGCCGTCCCAGCCCGGCATGATCGGCGGAGCCACCGGCACGCCCTCGGGGAAGCGGACCGGCCCCGGGACGCCGATGCCGGCGCCGTCGAAGCCCTCCGCGAGCCCGGAGGCGCGCAGCTTGGCGGCCATGGACAGCACCTGCTCGAAGACCGCGACCGGGCCCTCGCGCACGTCCATGGGCTGGTTGATGTGCCCGAGGATCTCCAGTTCGGCGTTGGTGACGGCGACGTCGACCGAGGTCGCGCCGATGTCGACGCCGAGGAAGCGCAGTTCGGGGTTGAGGCGGACGTTGTGGCTGCGGCGCCCGCCGCGCGAGGCGGCGAGTCCGTCGGCCACGACGAGACCGGTCTCCAGCAGCCGGTCCACCTCGACGGCCAGCTTGGACCTGGAGAGGTCGACCTGGTCCCCCAGCTGGGCGCGGGAGTTGGGCCCGCCGTCGCGCAACAGCTGGAGCAGTCGCGCTTGGTGGGCGTTAGCGGGTCGTGCGGTCATGCGTCTCACGAGCCCCTCCCCGCCTCAATCGGCCTTGAGTCCGCCGGTTTCCGGCCACGTCGTGACGTGCTGTCGTGGCGTGCTTTCGGAGGGAACGTAGCAGCGGGCGCCGGGTGTGGGAAGAAGTCACGCATGAATTGCTGCGAACTTTCTCCTCTGAGTGGACAAAGAACGGCGCGGCGTCCGACGCCCCCGAACACGACGAGCCCGCCCGGCACGATGGCCGGGCGGCCTGTGAACGCCCTGTGAACGGGCTCTGACCTCGGGCGCTGTGCTTTCAGGACTCTCCGCGCGCGTGGTAGGAGCGGCGGGTGTGCTCCGTGTGCTCGCGCATCAGCCGGGTCGCCGCCTGCTCGTCCCGTTCGGTGATGGCCGCGATCAGCTTGCGGTGCTCGATCCAGGACTGGCGGCCGCGCTGCCGGGCGACCGGCGTGTAGTACCAGCGCACCCTCCGGTCGACCTGCGCGGCGAGTTCGGCCAGGACGGCGTTGCCCGCCAGCTCCATGACCTTGCCGTGGAAGCGGGCGTTGACGGCGACGGTGGCGTCCACGTCCTCGGCGGCGACGGCCCGCTCCCCCTCCTCGCACAGCTCCTCCAGCGCGGCGATGCCGGCCGAGGAGGCGTTGGCCGCGGCGAGCCGGGCCGCCTCGGCCTCCAGGAGCGTACGCACCGTCAGGAGCTGGTCCGCCTCCTCCTCCGTCGGCTCGTGCACGAAGGCGCCCTGCGCGGGGCGCAGATCGACCCAGCCCTCGGTGTTGAGCCGCTGCAGCGCCTCGCGCACCGGCTGCCTCGACACCCCGAGATGACCGGCCAGTTCGCTCTCGACGAGGTGCTGGCCGGGGCGCAGGGCCCGCGTGGTGATGAGTTCGAGCAGCGCCTCGTAGACACGGTCCCGCAGCGGGCCGGGCCGTTCGAGTCTGGGCACCGCGCCCTGCGGCAGTCCTGCGGACAACATCGGTCCCCCCTCGACGACCGGAACACAACCAGTACGCGAAGTATTGATTGTCTTTCGTCTACAGTCTACGGCGCGCTCTCGCCCGGGACCGGGGTGTAGGCCACGTCACACCGAGGGGGCCGGCGCATCAGGGGCAGCGGACGACCTGTCCGGCGTAGGAGAGGTTGCCGCCGAAGCCGAAGAGGAGCACCGGGTCGCCGGTGGTGATCTCGCCCCGCTCCACCAGCTTGGAGAGCGCCAGCGGGATGCTCGCCGCGGAGGTGTTCCCGGACTCGACGACGTCGCGGGCGACCACGGCGTTGACGGCGCCGATCTTCGCGGCGAGGGGTTCGATGATGCGCAGGTTGGCCTGATGCAGGACGACCGCGGCCAGGTCGGCGGGTTCGAGGCCGGACCGCTCGCAGGCCCGGCGCGCGATGGCGGGCAGCCGGGTGGTGGCCCAGCGGTAGACGCTCTGCCCCTCCTGTGCGAACCGCGGCGGCGTGCCCTCGATGCGGACCGCGTTGCCCATCTCGGGCACCGAACCCCACAGCACGGGGCCGATCCCCGCCTCCTCGCCCGGCGCGCAGCCCTCCACGACGGCGGCCCCCGCCCCGTCGCCGACCAGCACGCAGGTGCTCCGGTCGGTCCAGTCGACGACCTCGGACATCTTGTCCGCGCCGACGACCAGTGCCCGGCTCGACGAACCGGCCCGTACCGCGTGGTCGGCGGTGGCCAGCGCGTGGGTGAAGCCCGCGCACACGACGTTGAGGTCCAGCGCTGCGGGGCCGGGGATGCCGAGGCGGGCCGCGACGCGGGCGGCGGTGTTCGGGGAGCGGTCGATCGCGGTGGAGGTGGCGACCACGACCAGGTCCACGTCGGCGGGGGTCAGGCCGGCCGCCGCGAGCGCCTTCGCGGCGGCGTGGCCGGCCAGCTCGTCGACCGGCTCGTCGGGTCCGGCGATCCGGCGCGAACGAATACCCACCCGGCTCCTGATCCACTCGTCGCTGGTGTCGACCATGCCCGCCAGGTCCTCGTTGGTGAGGACCTGGGCGGGCTGGTAGTGGCCGACGGCGGTGATCCGGGAGCCGTGGTGCATGGGTGGAGTCCTCGCTGCCTCGGGGTACGGGATCCACCAGTGTGATCAGTGACCGACGGGTACGACGGCAGGTGATACGACAGGAAACGGGCGCCCGGCTTGTCGGCTTCGGTCAGCATCCTCCGTCGCGCCCGGGCGGTCCGCTCGCCGGTGTCCGCCCTACCCGGTGAAGAGCTGGGTCGCCTTGCGCACGAGTTCGTACAGCCCGTAGGCGAGCGGCGCGCCGACCCAGAGCCAGGTGAAGGCGATCAGCGGCCGCCGGTCGGGCACCTCGGCCGCCTCAGGCGGACTCTGGCTGCTGTCGGGTGACATCGTTGCCCTCCTTCGGCGCGGGGTCGGTGGTCGCGGGCCCGGTGGTCGCGGGCTCGTGGTACCGGGCGTGGACGGGCCGGACGAGTTCGTTGGCGACGAAGCCGACGACCAGCAGCCCGATCATGATGAGGAACGAGGTGCCGTACAGGGCCGAGCCGTGCCGTCCCGCCTCCTCCTGGTGGTCGGCGATCCAGTTCACGATCAGCGGCCCGAGGACACCGGCCAGCGACCAGGCGGTGAGCAGCCGCCCGTGGATCGCGCCGACCTGGTAGGTGCCGAAGAGGTCCTTGAGGTAGGCCGGGGCCGTGGCGAAGCCGCCGCCGTAGAAGGAGAGGACGACCAGCGCGCACAGGACGAACAGCGGCTTGGAGGAGTCGCCGAACAGCGCGATCAGGGTGTACATCAGGGCGCCGACGCCGAGATAGACGCGGTAGATGTTCTTGCGTCCGATCAGGTCGGAGGTCGAGGACCAGCCGATCCTGCCCGCCATGTTGGCCGCCGACAACAGCGCCACGAAACCGGCGGCCGCGGTCGCCGACACCGGCGTGGACGTGTCGGCGAAGAAGTCCGTGATCATCGGCGCGGCCTTCTCCAGGATGCCGATGCCGGCCGTGACGTTCATGCAGAGCACGAGCCACAGCAGCCAGAACTGCGGGGTGCGCAGGGCCGAACGCGCCGAGACCTGGACGCCTTCGAGCGGGGCGGGCCGGCCGTCCGTCCGCTCCTTGGGCCTCGGCACCCGCACCAGCAGCACGCCGAGGAGCATGAAGACGGCGTACGTCAGTCCGTGCACGAGGAAGGCGAGGGCGATCCCCGAGTTGTCGGTGCCGAAGGACTTCAGCATCTGCGCCGACCACGGCGAGGCGATGAGGGCGCCGCCGCCGAAGCCCATGATGGCGATGCCGGTGGCCATGCCCGGCCGGTCCGGGAACCACTTGATCAGCGTCGAGACGGGCGAGATGTAGCCGATACCGAGGCCGATCCCGCCGACGAAGCCGTAGCCGAGGACGATCAGCCAGTACTGCTCCACGGCCGCGCCGAGCGCGGAGAGCAGGAAGCCGGAGGAGAAGCAGACCAGGGCGACGGTCATCGCCCAGCGGGGCCCGTGCCGTTCCACGAGCGTGCCGCCGAACGCGGCCGAGAGACCGAGCATGACGATGCCGAGCTGGAAGGGCAGCGCGCTCTGCGTGCCGCTGAGGCCGAGCGCGGATTCCAGGGGCGGTTTGAACACGGACCAGGCGTATGCCTGGCCGATGGAGAGGTGGACCGAGAGAGCGGCCGGGGGAACGAGCCAGCGGCTCCAGCCCGGGGGTGCGACGGGGGGACTCATGGGTCCCCAACCGTAGGCATCCGGAAAGCGCTTGAGAAGACTGTTGAGCAGACAACTACAGAAGCCGAACACCCGACTACGGACCACCACTACTGCTGCACGAAGCCTTGCCGCCCCAACCTCCATACTGTAGACAATATTTCGTCGACATCATCGCGTCCCGTCGACCCGTTTCTCCCAGTTCCTCGGTGTCCCTCGACCGAACGGAGCTCCCCCGCCATGAAAGTCGCAGTCCTCGGCGCCGGGGCGATCGGCGCCTACGTCGGCGCCGCGCTCCACCGTGCGGGCGCCGACGTGCATCTCATCGCCCGTGGACCGCATCTGGCGGCCATGAGGCAGTACGGGGTACGGGTGCGCAGCCCCCGCGGCGACTTCACCGCGCACCCTCGCGCCACCGACGACCCGGCCGAAGTCGGCCCGGTCGACTACGTGTTCCTGGGTCTGAAGGCGAACTCGTACGCGGCGTGCGGGCCGCTGATCGAGCCGCTGCTGCACCGGACCACGGCGGTCGTGGCCGCCCAGAACGGCATCCCCTGGTGGTACTTCCACCGGCACGGCGGCCCGTACGACGGGCGCCGCCTCGAAAGCGTGGACCCGGCCGGCGCGGTCAGTGCGGTGCTCGCGCCCGAGCGGGCCGTCGGCTGCGTCGTGTACGCGGCCACCGAGCTGGAGCAGCCGGGCGTCGTCCGGCATGTGGAAGGCACCCGGTTCTCGATCGGCGAGCCCGGCCGGGAGGTCTCGCCGCGGTGCATGGCGCTCAGCGAGGCCATGCGGGCGGGCGGCCTGAAGTGCCCCGTCGAGCCGGACCTGCGGGGCGACATCTGGCTGAAGCTGCTCGGCAACATCTCCTTCAACCCGATCAGCGCCCTGGCCCGGGCCACCATGCGCCAGATGTGCCTGCACGGCGGCACCCGCGAGGTCATCGAGACCATGATGACCGAGACGCTGGCGGTCGCCGCGGCCCTCGGATGCGAGGTCGGCGTCTCCATCGAACGCCGGATCGCGGGCGCCGAACGGGTCGGCGACCACCGCACCTCCACGCTCCAGGACCTGGAGCGCGGCAAGCCGCTCGAACTCGACGTGCTGCTCGCGGCCGTCGTCGAGCTGGCGGAGATCACCGGGGTCCCGGTGCCCACCCTGCGCACCGTGCACGCCCTGTCGGACCTGCTCGCGCTGAGGAGCGCCGCATGAGGAAACGCGACCGAACCCCCAAGACCTACACCCGCCTCACCCACCCCCTGGTCCGGGACTCGCGCGAGGAGCCCTTCCGCCGGGCGACCTGGGAGGAGGCCCTGGACCGCACGGCCCGGGGCCTGACGGCGGCGCGCGGCGCTTTCGGGATGTTCTCCTGCGCGCGGGCGACCAACGAGATGAACTACGTGGCGCAGAAGTTCGCCCGGGTGGTCATGGGCACCCACAACGTCGACTCCTGCAACCGCACCTGCCACGCGCCGAGCGTCGCGGGCCTGTCGGCCGCCTTCGGCTCGGGCGGCGGCACCTCCTCCTACGAGGAGATCGAGCACACCGACGTGATCGTGATGTGGGGCTCCAACGCCCGTTTCGCGCACCCGATCTTCTTCCAGCACGTCCTGAAGGGCATCCGGGGCGGCGCCCGCATGTACGCGGTGGACCCGCGCCGCACCTCGACCGCCGAGTGGGCGGAGAGCTGGCTCGGCCCGAACGTCGGCACGGACATCCCGCTGGCGCACGCGGTCGGCCGCGAGATCATCCACGCGGGCCTGGCCAACGAGGCGTTCATCGAACGCGCGACGACGGGCTACGACGACTACAAGGCCCTGGTCGAGCCCTGGACCCTCTCCCTCGCCGAGAAGGTGACGGGCGTGCCGGCCGCCGCCATCCGCGACCTGGCGCACGCCTACGCCCGCGCCGAGCGCGCCCAGCTGTGCTGGACCCTCGGCATCACCGAGCACCACAACGGCACGGACAACGTCCGCGCCCTGATCAACCTCTCCCTGCTCACCGGCCACGTCGGCCGCTACGGCTCCGGCCTGCAGCCGCTGCGCGGCCAGAACAACGTGCAGGGCGGCGGCGACATGGGCGCCATCCCCAACCGCCTCCCCGGCTTCCAGGACGTCCTCGACCCGGAGGTCCGCCGGAAGTTCGAGACGGCGTGGGACACGGTGGTCGAGCCGCACCACGGCCTCACCCTGACGGAGATGTTCGAGGCCATGGACGAGGGCACGCTCCGCGCCGTCTACTGCATCGGCGAGAACCCGGCCCAGTCGGAGGCGGACGCCGACCAGGCGGTACGCCGCCTGCGCGCCCTGGACTTCCTGGTGGTCCAGGACATCTTCCTCACCAAGACCGCCGAACTGGCGGACGTCGTCCTCCCGGCCACGGCGGGCTGGGCGGAGACCGAGGGCACCACCACCAACAGCGAGCGGCGTGTACAACGCGTGCGCAGGGCCGTGGCCCCGCCGGGCGAGGCCCGCGAGGACATCGACATCCTCTGCGACCTCGCGGCCCGCCTCGGCCACGACTGGAAGTACGCCGACGCGGAGGCGGTCTGGAACGAGCTGCGCTCCCTCTCCCCCGACCACCACGGGATGACCTACGCCCGCCTGGAGGAGCACCAGGGCATCCAGTGGCCGTGCCCGAGCACGGAGGACCTGGAACCCACGTACCTGCACGGCAGGTTGTGGTCTGCGGACCCTGCCGCCCGCGGCCGCCTCGCCCCCTTCGGCATCGTCCGGCACGACCCGCCCGTGGACCTCACCGACGAGCAGTACCCGATCCGGCTGACCACGGGACGCCGCCTCGACTCGTACAACACCGGCGTGCAGAGCGGCGGTTACGCCTCCCCGTTGCGCCGCGGCGAGTCCGTCGAACTCTGCCCGGAGGACGCCGAACGCTACGGGGTGGTGGTCGGCGAGGAGGTACGGGTGACCTCACGACGCGGCTCGTTGCTGGCCCCCGTCTGGGTCGACACGGCCCTGCGCCCGGGCCTGGCCTTCATGAGCTTCCACTTTCCCGACGAGGTGGACACCAACCAGCTGACCATCGAGGCGAACTGTCCCATCGCCGGGACGGCGGAGTTCAAGGCCTCGGCGATCCGGATCGAGAAGGTGAGCGCCAGTGGACCTGCGCTTCGGTGACAGCAAGCCCACGGACGAGGAACGCGCGGCCGTCGACGCGCTGCTCGGCCCGCCCGAGTCCTCCTGGGAGGGCGCGGACCGCTCCGACGCGGACCTCAGGTGGGCGCGCGGCGGCCGGGAGGCCCGGGACCGCCGCGACCAGCTCCTGCCGGCCCTGCACGCGCTCAACGACCGCGTCGGCTGGATCAGCGAGGGCGCCCTGGACTACGTGTGCCGCCGTCTGACCGTCCCCCCGGCCGAGGCGTACGGGGTGGCCACCTTCTACGCCATGTTCTCGGTCCGCCCCCGCCCGGCCACGGTCCTGCACGTCTGCACCGACCTGGCGTGCACGGCGGCGGGCGCGAGTGAGCTGTGCGCGGCCGTGGAGGCACGCCTGGGCCCGGAGAGCGGAGTGAAGGTCGAGCGATCTCCCTGCCTGGGCCTGTGCGAACGGGCCCCGGCAACTCTGACGATCCGGGCGGGCGAATCAGCCCGTCCGGGGGTACCCCCTCTGGGGGAGTTTGAGGACGAGGCCGTCCAGGCCGAAAGCGGGGGTCCGGGGGCGGCAGCCCCCGGGGACGGGAAAGGGAAGGGGCGGCGGGGGCGAAACACCCTCCACGCGACGGCGGTATGCGCCCCCGCAACCCCCGCCCAGGCGATCGCGGCGGCCACCGCCCCCGAATCCGCCCCCACCGAACCCGCCCCCGAGACCGCCGTCCCCCAGACCGGCACCCCCACCCTCACCCTGCTCCACCGCATCGGCACCGCGGACCCCACCTCCCTCGACGACTACCGCGCCCACGGCGGCTACACCGCCCTGCGCCGCGCCTTCGCCCTCGGCCCCGCCGCCGTCATCCGCGAGGTCACCGACGCCGGCCTGGTCGGCCGCGGCGGGGCCGCCTTCCCCACCGGCCGCAAGTGGCAGGCCACGGCCGCCCAGCCCGACCACCCGCACTACCTGGTCTGCAACGCCGACGAATCCGAACCGGGCACGTTCAAGGACCGCGTCCTGATGGAGGGCGACCCGTACGCCCTGGTCGAGGCCATGACGATCGCGGCCTACGCGACCGGCGCCCACCAGGGCTACCTCTACCTCCGCGGCGAGTACCCCCGCGCCCTGGCCCGCGTCACCCACGCCATCGAGCAGTCCCGCACCCGCGGCCTCCTCGGCGACGACGTCCTCGGCCAGGGCTACGCCTTCGACATCGAGATCCGGCGCGGCGCGGGCGCGTACATCTGCGGCGAGGAAACGGCCCTGTTCAACTCCATCGAGGGCCACCGCGGCGAGCCGCGCTCCAAGCCGCCGTTCCCCGTGGAGAAGGGCCTGTTCGGCAAGCCCACGGTCGAGAACAACGTGGAGACCCTGGTCAACGTCCTGCCCATCCTGACGATGGGCGCCGAGGCGTACGCCGCGATCGGCACCCCGACGTCCACCGGCCCCAAGCTGTTCTGCGTGTCCGGCTCCGTGGCCCGCCCCGGCGTCTACGAACTCCCCTTCGGCGCCACGCTCGGCGAGCTGCTCACCCTCGCCGGGGTCCGCGACAACCTCCGCGCGGTCCTGCTCGGCGGCGCCGCCGGCGGTTTCGTCCGCCCCGACGAACTCGACATCCCGCTCACCTTCGAAGGCACCCGCGAGGCGGGCACGACCCTGGGCTCCGGTGTCGTCATGGCCTTCGACGACACCGTCCCGCTCCCGCGCCTGCTGCTGCGGATCGCCGAGTTCTTCCGCGACGAGTCGTGCGGTCAGTGCGTGCCGTGCCGGGTCGGGACCGTCCGCCAGGAGGAGGCGCTGCACCGGATCGCCGACCGCACGGGCGCCGCGGCGGCCGACGACATCGCCCTGCTCCGCGAGGTCGGCCGCGCGATGCGGGACGCCTCGATCTGCGGTCTCGGACAGACCGCGTGGAACGCCGTGGAATCCGCCATCGACCGTCTGGGGGCGTACGAATGACCGCGATACCGCTCGGAGTGCCGCGCCGCCTGGTGGAGTTCACCCTCGACGGGCAGGAGGCCCGGGTCCCCGAAGGGTCCACGATCCTCGACGCCTGCCGGGCCGCCGGGAAGGACGTCCCGACCCTGTGCGAGGGCGACACGCTGACCCCGAAGAACGCCTGCCGGGTCTGCGTGGTGGACGTGGAGGGGGCCAGGACCCTCGCGCCGGCCTGCTCGCGCAGGGCGGAGCCCGGCATGGTGGTGCGCACGGACACCGAGCGCGCCCGGCACAGCCGCAAGGTCGTCCTCGAACTCCTCGCCTCCTCGGTCGACCTCTCCACCACCCCTTCGGTCGCCCAGTGGATCAAGGAGTACGAGGCGAAGCCCGACCGCTTCGGCCCGGACGCGGCGCGCGTCGACGAGGAACCGCGTGTCGACAACGACCTCTACGTGCGCGACTACGGCAAGTGCATCCTCTGCTACAAGTGCGTGGACGCCTGTGGCGACCAGTGGCAGAACAGCTTCGCCATCTCCGTCTCCGGCCGCGGCTTCGACGCCCGGATCTCGGTCGAGCACGACGGCCCGCTGACCGACTCGGCGTGCGTGTACTGCGGCAACTGCATCGAGGTGTGCCCCACCGGGGCCCTGTCCTTCAAGTCCGAGTTCGACATGCGGGCGGCGGGCACCTGGGACGAGGAGCGGCAGACCGAGACGACGACGGTGTGCGCGTACTGCGGAGTGGGCTGCAATCTCACGCTCCATGTGCAGGACAATGAGATCGTCAAGGTCACCTCACCGCACGACAACCCGGTGACCCACGGCAACCTGTGCATCAAGGGCCGCTTCGGCTACCAGCACGTACAGAACCGGGACTGACCGGCACACCGACCGGCGCAAGGGGCACGAACATGGGACGAGTCACGGAACGACGCAAGGTCATCCGCATCAGGGACGGGGCGGTCTCCACCCGCCCGGACACGCTCGTCGCCGAGGAACCGCTGGAGATCCGGCTGAACGGCAAACCGCTCGCCATCACGATGCGCACCCCCGGCGACGACTTCGCGCTGGCGGCGGGCTTCCTGGTGAGCGAGGGCGTGCTGGCCGAGCAGGGCGACCTGCAGAACATCGTGTACTGCGCCGGCGCCACCGTCGACGGCTCCAACACCTACAACGTGGTCGACGTGAAGACCGCCCCCGGTGTGCGGGTCCCCGACATCACCCTGGAGCGGAACGTCTACACCACCTCCTCCTGCGGCCTGTGCGGCAAGGCGAGCCTGGACGCGGTGCGTACGACGGCCCGCTGGCCGATCGCCGACACTCCCCCGGTCCGCGTCACCCCGGAACTCCTCGCGGACCTCCCCGACCGGCTGCGCGCCTCCCAGCGGGTCTTCGACCGCACGGGCGGGCTGCACGCGGCGGCGCTGTTCACCGAGGACGGCGACCTGGTGGACGTACGGGAGGACGTGGGCCGGCACAACGCGGTCGACAAGCTGGTCGGGCGCGCCCTGCAGAACGGGGACCTGCCGCTGTCCCGTTCCGTGCTGCTGGTGTCGGGCCGGGCCTCCTTCGAGCTGGCGCAGAAGGCCGTGATGGCGGGCATCCCGGTGCTGGCCGCGGTGTCGGCGCCGTCCTCGCTGGCCGTGGACCTGGCCGCCGAGACCGGGCTGACGCTGGTGGGCTTCCTGCGCGGCAGCTCCATGAACGTGTACGCGGGTGAGGAGCGAGTCGCCCTGCGGGCCGCGGCCGCCCAGGGCTGACCCCACCCTCCCCGCTGCACGGCGGCGGGGCCCCTGCCGGGCGGGGAGCGCCCCCTGCGCCCCGGGGGCCCCGCCTCGACCGCGTCGGTGTCCGACACGCGGGGGACTGCGCGGTCCCCGCGGACACAAGGTGTCTCTTGTACTGATGTCCGGACGAAAGGGTCCCCTCCACCAGCCGCCCGAAGGGCAGACCGCGCCATGCCCCCTCGAACCCGCCGTCCCTTCTGGCTCGCGCTCGCCACGTCCTGCGCGCTCGCCGCGTCCTCTCCCTTCCCGGCACACGCGGGACCCGGCGACCGCGCACCCGCGTTCGAGGAGCAGGTGCTCTTCGACGCGGCCCGCGACCCCGGCGGGTACGCCTGCTTCCGCATCCCGGCGATCGTGCGCACCACGGACGGCACCCTGCTCGCCTTCGCCGAGGGCCGCGTCCTCGACTGCGGGGACGCCGGTGACATCGACGTCGTCCTCAAGCGCTCCACCGACGGCGGACGCACCTGGGGCCCGCTGCAGGTCGTCAACGACGGCGGCGGCGACACCCACGGCAACCCGGCCCCGGTCGTCGACCGTGCCACCGGCCGCGTCCTACTGCTGGAGACGTACAACGCGGGCCGCACGGACGGCGCCAACTGCGCGGTGCCCTGCGCCCGCACGCCGCACCTCCAGCACAGCGACGACGACGGCCGCACCTGGTCCGCGCCCCGCGACCTGAGCCCCGAGATCCTCCCGCCCGACTGGAACTCCTGGTACGCCACCGGCCCCGTGCACGGCGTCCAGCTCACCGGCGGCGCCCACCCCGGCCGGCTCGTCGTCGGCGTCAACGCCGAGACCTGGGACGGCACCCGGATCACCGCCAACCACGCGGCCCTCGTGGTCAGCGACGACGGCGGCGAGCACTGGAGGACCGGCGCCACCGACACCTGGCCCGTCGCCGCCGACGGCACCTTCCGGCAGAAGCCCTCCGAACTGACCCTCACCGAACGCGCCGACGGTGCGCTCCTGGTCAGCGGCCGGGAGGAGAACGGCACCGACCTCGGCCACCGCACCCAGGCGCTCAGCCGGGACGGCGGCGACACCTTCGCGGCCCCGTTCCGGGCGCTGCCGGACCTGTACGCCCCGCAGGTGCAGGGCGCGGTGCTGCGCCTCGGCGACCGCACCCTGCTGTCCGTACCGGCCGACCCCGACCGCCGCCGGACGATGACGGTCCGCTCCTCCTGGGACGGCGGCGCGACCTGGGACAGCGTGGACCGCGGCACGCTCGTCACCCGGGACTGGTCGGGCTACTCGGACCTGGTGTCCGTCGACGACGCCGCCGTGGGCCTGCTGTACGAGGGCGGGGCGTCCGACGCCCGGGACGAGATCCGCTTCGCCCGCTTCACCGAGGACTGGCTCGCGCCGCGCCGGCCCGCCGACCCCACCAGCCCCGATCTCGCCCCCGGTGCCGCGCCCGCGGCCGTGCTCGGCGGTGCCGGGACGACGGACGGCGCGGTGGGCGGCGCGCTCGCCCTCGACGGCGCCGACGACGCCGTACGACTGCCCTACGACGAGCGGCTGGCGCTCGGGGAGGGGGACTTCACGGCGGCGCTGTGGTTCCGCTACTCGGCGTCCGGCGGGGAGCAGCCGCTGCTGTGGATGGGCGGGGTCGGCACGACGCAGCCCCAGGTGTGGCTGCGCGCCGAGCCCGGCAACGGGCGGGTACAGGGGCTGATCACCACGCGCGACGGCGCGGCGGCACCGCGCTCGGCGTGGGTGCGCGCCGACGGGGCCCACAACGACGGGCGGTGGCACCGTCTGGCGCTGCGCCGCGGCGGGGGCAGGATCACGCTGTTCCTCGACGGTGCGGCCGCGGCGGACGCGGCGGACGTACCGGGTTCGGTCAGCCGGAACTCGCCCTTCGGCGTGCACGTCGGTGAACGGGTGGACGGACGGGCCCGGTTCACCGGCGCCGTCGACGACGTGCGGGTGTGGAACCGGGCCCTGACGGACGCGGAGATCGCGGCGGGTGCGCCGCCCGCCGCGCTCGCGAGCACCGTCCTGCACCTGCCCCTGGACCGGGTGGACGGGGCGGCCGGGGCGGGCACGGGCGGCTGACCGGCACCGTGCGGGCGCGGACGCCTCAGGCGGAGCAGCCGCCGGTGCCGACCGCGGTGCGCACCGGGGCGGCGTCCGGCTCGGCCGGGGGCGCCTCCGGGTCGCGCGACCGGCGTTTGGCGATGACCGCGCACACCATCAGCTGCATCTGGTGGAAGAGCATCAGCGGCAGTACCGCCAGTGATGCCTGGGCGCCGAACAGCACGCTCGCCATGGGCAGTCCGGCGGCCAGCGACTTCTTGGACCCGGCGAACTGGATCGCGATCCGGTCCGCCCGCCCGAAGCCGAGGCCCTTCGCCCCGTACCAGGTCAGGAGCAGCATCACGGCCAGCAGTACCGCCTCGACGGCCAGCAGCCCGGCCAGCCGCACCGGGCTCACCTGGTGCCAGACGCCCTGGACCATGCCCTCGCTGAACGCCGTGTAGACGACCAGGAGGATGGAGCCGCGGTCGACGAGACCGAGCACCTTCCTGTGCCGGGCGACGAAGCCCCCGATCCACCGGCGCAGCACCTGCCCGGCCACGAACGGCAGCAGCAGTTGCAGCACGATCTCCACCACCGAGTCGGCGGAGAACCCGCCCCCGCCGCCGCCCAGCAGGGCGGCGGCCAGCAGTGGCGTGACGGCGATGCCGACCAGTGAGGAGAAGGACCCGGCGCAGATGGCGGCGGGCACGTTGCCGCGGGCGATGGAGGTGAAGGCGATGGACGACTGGATGGTCGACGGGACCAGGGTGAGGAAGAGCAGGCCCTGGTGGAGGGGGTCGGTCAGGAACACCGGGACCAGACCGCGGGAGGCGAGGCCGAGCAGCGGGAAGACCACGAAGGTGCAGGCCAGCACGGTCACGTGCAACCGCCAGTGCCGTACGCCGTCCATCGCCTCACGGGTGGACAGCCGGGCGCCGTAGAGGAAGAAGAGGAACGCGATCGCGCCGGTCGAGGCGCCGGAGGCGACGTCCGCGCCCGTGCCGCGGGCCGGCAGCAGCGCCGCGAGGCCCACCGTGCCGAGCAGCAGCAGGATGTACGGGTCGATCGGCATCCAGCGCGGCCAACGCAGGCGTTTCACGGTGCTCCACTTGCTCGCTGCTCACTCGTTCTGTTCACACGACGGGGTCACGGGTCCCCGCTCCATGGTGCTCCCCCGCCCGGCGATCGGGAATCCGGTATACCGCTCTGACTGTCATCGCGATCCTCGATGGCCGCCGTTAGTCTGGCGGCATGTACGACCCCTCCCACCTGCGTACCTTCCTGTCGGTGGCCCAGACGCTGAGCTTCACGCAGGCCGCCCGGCGGCTCGGGCTGCGTCAGTCGACGGTGAGCCAGCACGTGCGGCGCCTGGAGGACGCCACCGGGCGGCAGTTGTTCAGCCGTGACACGCACTCCGTGGAGCTGACGGAGGACGGGGAGGCGATGCTCGGGTTCGCGCGCCGGATCCTGGAGGTGCACGAGCAGGCGGCGGCGTTCTTCACGGGCACCCGACTGCGCGGGCGGCTGCGGTTCGGGGCCTCCGAGGACTTCGTGCTGACCCGGCTGCCGGAGATCCTGGAGGGCTTCCGGCACCACCATCCGGAGGTCGACCTGGAGCTGACGGTGGAGCTGTCCGGCACCCTGCACGAGCGGCTGGCGGCCGGGAAACTGGACCTGGTGCTGGCCAAGCGGCGGCCCGAGGACCCGCGCGGCGAGCCCGTGTGGAGCGACCGGCTGGTGTGGATCGGGGCGCCGCGACTGCGGCTGGACCCGGACCGCCCGGTGCCGCTCATCGTCTATCCGCCGCCCGGCATCACCCGCGCACTGGCGCTGGACGCCCTGCAACGCCAGGGCAGGGCCTGGCACGTGGCCTGCACCAGCGGCAGCCTGAACGGCCTGATCGCCGCCGCCCGTGCGGGTCTGGGCGTGATGGCGCACTCCCGCGGCCTCGTCCCGCCCGGGCTGGTCCGGCTGCCGGACCGGGCCGGGCTGCCCGAGCTGGGCCGCGTGGACTTCGTGCTGGTGCACGGCCGGCGCCGCCCCTCGGCGCAGGGCGCGGCGGACGCGCTGGCGGCGGCGATCCTGGCGAGCGGCGACCGGCTGCACCGGCCTCAGCGCACGGGCCTCGGATAGGTGAGCTGCTTGACCCGGCGCAGGAAGGGCGACGCCTCCACGTGCTGGACGCCCTCCAGGCGGCCGAGCGGACCGCTGAGGTAGGCGTAGAGGTCGGCGGTGTTGCGGACGACCGCGGTGGCGACGATGTTGGACGGGCCCGCGGTGGCGGCGGCGTGGGCGATCTCGTCGTGTGCGGCGAGGGCCTCGCCGACCCGGTGCAGCGCGGCCGGGCTGGTGGTGAGCCACAGCACGGCGGCGGTCGGGTAGCCGAGGATCTCCGAGTGGTACTCCACGTCGATGTACACGGCACCGGAGTCGAGCAGCGCCGCCAGACGGCGTTTGACCGCGGACTCGGACCGGCCGGTGGCACGCTGCAGTTCGGGGTGGCCGGCGCGCCCGTCGCGCTCCAGTACGTCGAGGAGCGGCTCGTCCTCGGGGTCGATGCGGGCCGGACCCGGCGGGCGCGGTGCGCTCTGCGGCCGCAGCGCCGCGACCTGGTCGTCGCCGAGGACGCCGAACTTGCGGAGCCAGCCACTGGGGCCGCCGTAGAAGCGGTGCAGGATCTGGTGGGCGTGGATCTCCAGGACGCGCGGGGTGCGCGGCAGCTTGCCGAGCAGCAGGTCGTCCCGGTCGCCGGGGCTGCGCGGCCGGGTACCGAAGATGATCTCCGTGCCGCCCGCGGCCAGCCCGATCCAGTTGGTGTCGGGCCGCTTGGCGAGGGCGTCCGCGATGGCCGGCGCGCTGTCGGGGACGCAGCGCAGCCGCAGTGTCCAGTGGTCCTGGCCGAGCCGCTCGGCGTCCCGGACGGCGACCACCCGCAGCCCGCCCTCGGCGCACAGCCTGCGGTAGCGGCGGGCGACGGTCTGGTCGGAGACGCCGAGCACCGCCCCGATGCGGCTGAAGGAGGCGCGCCCGTTCACTTCCAGCGCGTCCAGCACGCGCAGGTCCAGTTCGTCGAAGGTGTCGGATTCCATCCGCATCACGGGCTCTCCCATCGGATTCCGTCATGCGAGCGCCATGAACGGGGTCGATCTGCCGGTTTCGGTCCATCGTACGGAGGCACGGACACTCGTAGCACACAGGAAGAAGACGGAACATGCGTACATGGGGGCCGCTCACGGCGGTGTGCCTGGGGACGTTCATGCTGCTCCTCGACGTGACCATCGCGGTGGTCGCGCTGCCGGACATGTCCAGGGGGCTGCACGCGTCGCTGAGCGATCTGCAGTGGGTGATGGACGGCTACGCGCTGGCGCTGGCCGCGCTGCTGCTGGGGCTCGGAGCCGCGGCCGACGTCCTGGGACGGCGCCGGGTGCACGTGGCGGGCGTGGTGCTGTTCGCGGCGGCGTCGCTGCTGTGCGGGCTGGCCACCGGACCCGGGATGCTGATCGCCGCGCGCGGACTGCAGGGAGTGGGCGCGGCGGCGATGTTCGCCACCACGCTGCCGCTGCTCGGCTCGGTCTACCAGGGGCGCCGGCGGTCGATGGCGCTCGGGGTGTGGGGCGCGGTCAGCGGCGCGGCGGCGGCCGTGGGGCCGGTGCTGGGCGGGCTGCTCACCGACGGTCCGGGCTGGCGCTGGATCTTCTGGGTGAACCTGCCGGTGAGCGTGGTGGCGGTCTGGCTGACGCTGCGCGTGGTGCCGGAGTCCCGCGGCGCGGCCGGACGCCGCGTGGACTGGGCGGGGACGGCGCTCTTCGCGGCCTTCGCCGGGGCGCTGACGTACGGGGCGGTGCGGGCCGGGTCGCACGGCTGGACGGAGGGCGGCACGCTCGTCTCCTTCGTGCTGGCGGTGGTGGCGCTGGGCGCGTTCGTCGCCGTGGAGCGCCGGGTCGCCGATCCGCTGCTGGACCCGCGGCTGTTCCTGCGGCCCGCGTTCTCGGGCGTGATGCTGGGCGGGCTGGCCTTCAACGCGGCGGCGTTCGGTGTGATGGCGTACACCTCCATATGGCTGCAGACGATGCTGGGGATGAGCCCGGTGCGCGGCGGTCTGGTGTTCGTGTGGCTGTCGCTGGCGTCGTTCGTGGTGGCCGCGGCGGGCGGGCGGCTGCTGCACGGGGTGCCGGCCCGGCTGACCATCGGGGGCGGGCTGCTGCTGATCGCGGCGGGCCAGTTCTGCATGGCGTTCCTGGACGCGGGCTCCACGGCCTCCGCCCTGGTGCCGGGGCTGCTCCTGGTGGGCGTCGGGACGGGTCTGGTCTCGCCGGGCATCGCGGGCGCGGCGCTGGCGGCGGTCCCGGCGGAGCGGTCCGGCATGGCCGGGGGCGCGGTCAACACCTTCCGGCAGCTCGGGTACGCGCTCGGCATCGCCGTGTTCGGCACGGTGCTGACCTCGCGGATGGGGGACTCGCTGCCGCACGACGCGGCGCACGGCCTGGCGGGCGGTGCGGCGGGCGCCCTGCGGGGTGCGTTCGGCGAGCATGCGCTGCGGGCCGCGTTCGCCTCCGGACTGAACGCGGCCGCGGTGGCCGCGGGCGCGGTCGCGGCGGTCGCCGGGGTGCTCGTGCTCGTCCTGGTCAGGGCCGAACGCGGAGGGCGAGTTGCCGGTGTGACAGATTCCGCGCCGCCCGCGCTGAAAGAGGAAGAGGCCGCTCCGGTAGCCCCGTACCGGCGGTAAGCGGGTCGTACAGATTCGGTGGAGATTACGGCACCGAACCTTACTCAACCGTCAGGAAACTGTCCGACCCTTCCCCATGTGAGCGCATTTCCTCTCGCTGACCAGCGCGAACATGAGCCCTGTTCGATTTTGACGCCCCTCCCGTCCCCGCGTCGGGTGGGGTAGCTTTCACCGCGCTGTGCGGGGGCGGCATCGAAAAGCGGGGATCGAAAAGCGGGGAGCGGGGTTTGCGCGAGTTCACCAGTCCTCCGTTGACGTTGGCACCACCGGTGGGCGGTCTGGCCGACGTCGTCTTCGAGCATGCCGAGGAGGATCCGCGGTACATCGCGCTCGGCCGCAAGGACGAGGCCGGGCAGTGGCGGGACGTCACCGCCGGCGCCTTCCGCGACGAGGTGCTCGCCCTCGCCAAGGGGCTGCTGGCCCAGGGCATCCGCTTCGGCGACCGGGTCGCCATCATGTCCCGCACCCGCTACGAGTGGACCCTGTTCGACTTCGCCCTGTGGACGATCGGTGCCCAGGTGGTGCCGATCTACCCGACCTCCTCGGCCGAGCAGTGCATGTGGATGCTCTACGACGCCGAGGTGACGGCCGCGGTCGTGGAGCACGAGGACCACGCGATGACGATCGCCACCGTCATCGACCGGCTGCCGCACCTGCGCGGCCTGTGGCAGCTGGACTCCGGCGCCGTCCAGGAGCTGTACGACGCGGGCGCGCACCTCGACGACGAGGTGGTCCACCGGCACCGCAAGGCGGTCACCCCGGACTCGGTGGCCACCGTCATCTACACCTCGGGCACCACCGGCCGCCCCAAGGGCTGCGTCCTGACCCACGGCAACTTCATGTACGAGGCGGACACCGTCATCGAGCGCTGGGAGCCGGTGTTCCACTCCAAGCGGGGCGACGAGGCGGCCACCCTGCTGTTCCTGCCGCTCGCGCACGTCTTCGGGCGGATGGTGGAGGTCGCGGCGATCCGCGGCCGGGTCCGCTTCGGCCACCAGCCGCAGCTGAACGCCGCGGCCCTGCTGCCCGACCTGGCCGCCTTCCGGCCCACCTTCATCCTGGCGGTGCCGTACATCTTCGAGAAGGTGTTCAACGCGGCGCGGCGCAAGGCCGAGAAGGAGGGGAAGGCCGGACCCTTCGAGAAGGCCGTCGACGTGGCCGTGAAGTACGCGGAGGCGGTGGAGGCGAAGGCCTGGGGCGACGGCCCGGGCCCGTCGGCGGGCCTGCGCATGCAGCACCAGTTCTTCGACAAGCTCGTCTACTCCAAGGTCCGGGCCGCGATGGGCGGACGGATCCGCAACGCGATGTCGGGCGGATCGGCGATGGACCGGCGCCTCGGGCTGTTCTTCGCGGGCGCGGGCGTGCAGATCTACGAGGGCTACGGCCTGACCGAGTCCACGGCGGCCGCCACCGCCAACCCGCCCGAGCGCACCCGCTACGGCACCGTCGGGCAGCCGATACCGGGCATGACCGTGCACATCGCGGACGACGGCGAGATCTGGCTCAACGGCGACAACGTCTTCGAGGGCTACCTGAACAACCCCAAGGCCACCGACGAGACCCTGCACGACGGCTGGCTGGCCACCGGCGACCTCGGTGCCCTGGACGAGGACGGCTACCTCACCATCACCGGCCGCAAGAAGGAGATCCTGGTGACCTCCGGCGGCAAGAGCGTGTCCCCGGGGCTGCTGGAGGAGCGGGTGCGCGACCATCCGCTGGTCAACCAGTGCATCGTCGTCGGCAACGACCGGCCCTACGTGGCCGCCCTCATCACGCTGGACCAGGAGGCGGTCGAGCACTGGCTGACGATGCGCAACAAGCCGCAGCTGGCCCCGGCCGACCTGGTGCACGACGCCGACCTGGAGACGGAGGTGCGGCGCGCGGTCGTCGCGGCCAACACGCTGGTGTCCCAGGCCGAGTCGATCCGCACCTTCCGCATCCTCGCCCAGCCGTTCACCGAGGAGCACGGGCTGCTGACCCCCTCGCTGAAGCTGAAGCGCAAGGCCATCGAGAACGCCTACGGCACCGAGGTCGAGGCGCTTTACACAGCGTGAGTTCCACGGTCAGGAATGCGTCGGGGCTCGTGATCGTTGACGATATGAGTACCACCTGACCACAACCGAAGGATCAAGAGCTCGTGAGCAGCAAGGTCCCCCCGATCACCCTGAACAACGGCGTCGAGATGCCCCAGCTGGGCTTCGGCGTCTGGCAGGTGCCGGACGACGAGGCGCAGACCGCCGTCGCCCTGGCCCTGGAGGCCGGGTACCGCAGCATCGACACAGCGGCGATCTACGGCAATGAAGAGGGCACCGGCAGGGCGATCGCCGCCTCCGGTCTGGCCCGCGAGGACCTCTTCGTCACCACCAAGCTCTGGAACAGCGACCAGGGGTACGACTCCACCCTCCGCGCCTTCGACGCCTCGATGGCGAAGCTCGGCCTGGAGTACCTCGACCTCTACCTGATCCACTGGCCCATGCCGGCCAGGGAGAAGTACGTCGACACCTACAAGGCGTTCGAGAAGCTCCTGGCCGACGGGCGGGTCCGCGCCATCGGCGTGTCCAACTTCCTGCCGGAGCACCTGGAGCGGCTGACCGCCGAGACGTCGGTGATCCCGGCCGTCAACCAGATCGAGCTGCACCCGCACCTGCAGCAGCACGCCGCCCGCGAGGTGCACGCGGAGCAGGGCATCGCCACCGAGGCATGGTCCCCGCTCGGCTCCGGCAAGGGCATCCTGGACATCCCGGCGATCGTCGCGATCGCCCAGAAGCACGGGCGCACCCCGGCCCAGGTCGTGCTGCGCTGGCACCTCCAGCTGGGGAACGTGGTGATTCCGAAGTCCGTGACGCCGTCCCGGATCAAGGAGAACATCGACGTGTTCGGCTTCTCCCTGGACACCGAGGACCTCGCGGCGATCAGCGCGCTCAACGAGGACCGGCGCCTGGGCTCGGACCCGGCGGACGTCAACTCCTGAGCGACACGCACGGACGCGGGGGCCCGGCCGCGGACGCGGCCGGGCCCCCGCGTCCGTGTTCAGTTGGGCTGCCCCAGCGGCCGTACGACCACGGTGTTGACGTCGACCCCGGCGGGCTGGGTCATGGCCCAGACGACCGAGTCGGCGATCTGGTCGGCGGTGAGGAGCTCGCCGGGCGGCAGTCCGCCGGTGCCGTCCCAGAACGGGGTCTCCACCCGGCCGGGCGCGATCAGGGTCACGCCCACGCCCCACTGCGTCACCTCGCGCCGGGTGTTCTCGGCGAGCCCGGTCACCGCCCACTTGGTGGCGCCGTAGATGTTGCCCGGGGTGTTCACGAAGCCCGCGACGCTGCCCACCAGCACGATCCGTCCGCGGGTCTCCTTGAGCGCGTCGATGGAGGCCCTGATCAGCAGGGCCGGGCCCAGCACGTTGGTCAGCACCATCTCGGTCCAGCCCGCGGGGTCGCCCTCGGCGACCGAGTCGTGGGTGGCGAAACCGGCGTTGGCGACGACCGTGTCGAGACGGCCGAACTCCTTGAGCGTGGTCTCGACCGCGGCGGCCACCTGGGCGTGCTCGGCGGCGCTGCCGCGGATCGTCAGCAGGCCCTCCGGGTCACCGAGTTCCGCGCTGAACCCCCGCAGCCTCTCCTCCCCGCGTCCCGTGACGGCCACCCGCTGCCCCGCGTCCAGCAGCCGCCGGGCGACGGCCGCTCCGATGCCCCTGCCGCCGCCGGTGATGAGCGTGACCGGTGTGTCGGTCATGAGTCCCCCTGTGTCTGTTCCTGCTTCTCGCACGGACAGCGGGGAGTCCATCACTTGGAGCGCTCTCGATGTCAAGCGCGAGCGTCGGCGGCGACGGCCTCAGACCGGCCGTACCGCCGTGTACACGGTGTGCGCCACCAGCAGGAAAACGTCCTGGCGGCGGTGCAGGCCCGCCTCGTCGGCGGGGTCGAGCAGCCGGTCCAGGGTGGCGCGGTCCTCGGCGTCGAGACGCTCGCCGATCCGCTCGCGCAGCCGGGTCAGTGACGTGGTGACGTAGTCGCGGGCCGCGTCGGAGACGGGTGCGGGCAGGTCAAGGAGGAAGCTGCGGGTGCCGGTGTGCTTCAGTCCGGCGGCCGTCAGCATCGCGGCCCAGTCCTCGGCCTCGGCCACGGAGTCCGGCAGGTCCGCGCGCATCTCGGCGAACGCGTCCTCCTCCACGGCGCGGATCCTGGCCTGGAGCCCGGGGCGCCCGATCCCGATGTCGCGGGGCAGGAACCGGGCGGGCAGTCCGCCCTCCAGGATCGCCAGGGTGCCGCCGGGTGCGAGGTGCCCGCCGAGCGCGGCGAGGGCGGCCCTCTGGTCGGGCAGGTGGTGCAGGCTCTGGCTGGCCCACATCAGGTCGGCGGGGTAGTCCAGCTCGGCCAGTGCGCCGGGCAGGTCCCCGGCGAGGGTGCCGAAGCGGTCGCCGAACCCGAGCCGTTCGGCACGGGCGCGGGCCCGTTCGAGCAGCGGTGCGGCGCCGTCGGCGGCGACCACGCGGGCGCCGGGGAAGGTCTCGGCGAACAGGCAGGAGACGACGCCGGGTCCGCTGCCGACGTCGACGACGAGGCCGGGCTCGGTCACCTCCCGGGCCAGCCAGGTCATGGCCTGCCGGTACAGCGGCGTGTACAGCTCGGCCTGCGCCTCCAGGTGCGGGGCCATCTCGGACCAGTCGATGTCGGCGTGGTCGTGCGTGTGCCCGTGTCCGTGCCCATGTCCCTGCCCGTGTCCCTGCTGGTGGGCGGGGTCGTGTGTGTCGTGGTGGTGGTCGTGCGCCATGCCGGTAGCCTCCCGTTCGCGGTGCCGCCAGCGTGCGACGACTCACCGCCGGGGTGCAACCGATGTTGCCGCTCCCGCAAAAAAGAGGAGGCCGCCGGGGCCCGGCCCGCAAGGACCGGACCCCGGCGGTTCACCCGCGCCGCGCGCGGGTGAAGCCGCTCACGACAGGGGCGGGTAGGCGTTCTTCATCAGCTCCTGGAACTGCGCGGAGAACCAGGCCCCGGAGATCGGGGCGTCGGGCAGGGCGCCCGACATGTTGTTGCCGTTGCGCTCGTTGCCCGTGTAGGTGGGGTCGCACATCCGGTCGAAGCCCTTGCCGTCCGGGTTCTCGATCAGCTTGCTGGAGCCGTCGGACTCGCCCGGGGGCTTCATCCACACGTACGCGTCGATTCCGGCGGCGGGGCTGGCCTGCGGGCGCTCGCCGAGGCCGGCTCCGGACTGGTTGCACCAGTTGCCGAGGTGGATGCGGCGGTCGTAGCGCCCGCCGTCCACGTAGGTGTTCACGTCGGTCGTCGCGCCCGGTCCGGTGGGCCGGTCGGCGCCGCCCCAGCCGTTGCGGGAGGTGTCGATCAGCATGCCGAGGTTCTGGTCGAAGCCGATCGAGACCAGCTTGTCGCGCATGGCCTGGGCGTAGGACAGCTCGTCGGTGTACTGGTTCCAGTCGACCCAGTCGGACTGGCGCACCGAGGTCCCGTTCACCGAGTCCGTGATCTTGAAGTTCTCCTCCTTCAGGGCACTGTAGTTGGCGGTGTTGACGATGAAGCCGTGCACGTCGTCGAGGGTCGCGCCCTCGGTGGTGGCGGCGGTCTTGAAGATCTCGGCGGACGGGCCGAAGTTGCTGTCCCAGCCGAGCCAGCCGTGGTGGCCGGCGTCGACGTAGTTGTAGACGTTGCCGGCGTCGGCGAGCTTGTTCAGGGCGTATCCGACGCCCTTCTGGTAGTTGCCGTTGGCCTTCATCACGTCGCAGTTCTCCGTGACGGTCGGCCGCCCGGAGACGTTGGTGATCAGGTTGGGCAGCGAGTCGATCTCGACCGTGGTGACGATCCTGAGGTCCGCGTACTTCGAGTCGGAGACGATCTCGGCGATCGGGTCGATGTACTCGGTCTTGTACCGGTCGATCTCCGTCGGACCCAGCTCGCCGTTGGAGGCGAGGGCGGAGCAGTCGCGCCCCGGCAGGTTGTAGATGACCAGCTGGACGACCATCTCGCCGGAGCCCTTCTGCTCCAGCGCCGCGTCCAGGTGGTCGCGCAGGCCCATGCCGCCGTTCGCGCCCTCGATGGCGGCGATCCGGTCGAGCCACACACCCGTCGGCTCGTCGGCGATGCGGTCACCGCCGGGCTCGGCGGCGGCGTGGGCGGACCACTCGGGGTTCACGTAGACCTGGGCGCCGTCATAGGGGTTGTCCACCCGGTCGCCCGGGCCGGTGGGGTCGGTCGGCGGGTCGGTCGGATCGGTGGGCGGGTCCGTGGGGTCGGTCCCGCCGTCGACGTTGCAGGTCACGCCGTTGAGGGTGAAGGTGGCCGGGATCGCGTTGCTGCCGCTGTAGGTGCCCTGGAAGCCGAAGCTCGCCGAACCGCCGGTGGACAGGGTGCCGTTGTAGGACTCGTTGGCCGCGGTGACGGCGGCACCGCTCTGCGTCACCTTCGCGTTCCAGCTGTTGGTGACCTTCTGGCTGCCGGCATAGGTCCATCCCAGCGACCAGTTGGACGTGGCGGCACCGTTGTTGGTGACGGTCACGGCAGCGGTGAATCCGCTTCCCCAGTCGTTCTGCACCTGGTAGTCGACGGTGCAGGCGGCGGCCGCGGCTCCGGCGCTCGCGGAATGGGCGGCCAGTGCCGTGCCGGAGGCGCCGGCGACCAGGGTCAGGGCGGCGAGCATCGCGGTTCTGGTACGGGTCATGAGTGCGGGTTCCTTCTTTCGTGGGGGTGCTGCTGTCGTCCCGGGCCGCGCTTTCGTCGGCGCGGCCCGCTGCCGATCGGCATGGGGGTGCCGTCGTGATCGGAGGTCAGGAACGGCCCGCGGGCACGGCGGAGCGGCCCGAGGGGTGAGCGAACCGGCACACGGGCCGGTGGGGCGTGGGACGGGTAGCGGCCGCGGCTGCGGCAACGGCTAAAAGTCCTGAACGCGGGAGGTGGAGCGGGGGGTGGCGCATGAGCGACTCCTTGCAGTTCGGACGCGCCGTGACGAACGCGTCGACTGGTGGAACCGCTCCCACTGGTGCAGCGAAGGTAGCGCCAAGTGACGGTAAAGAACAGAGGAGTTACCGACTTTCTCCCCGTCGAACCTGTCGAATCTTTTCGACTGTTCACACATCTTGACCGCGCCAGGCACCCTCCTCACTATGGGAGCGCTCCCACTGGTTCAAGGCTTGTTGCTCCTCCCCCACCCCTCCCCGAGCCGCAAGGAGGAACCAGCACCATGCACGCACGACACAGACCCGGACGCCGCACCGCGCGGCGATGGTGGACCGCCGCGCTGGCGGCCCTCGCACTTCCCCTCACGATGCTGGGCACAGGTTCAACTCCGGCCCAGGCGGCCGCACTTCAGTGCAGCGTGGACTACAAGACCAACGACTGGGGCGCCGGCTTCACCGCGGAGCTGACGCTGACCAACCGCGGCACGGACGCCATCGACGGCTGGACGCTGACGTATTCCTACGCGGGCAACCAGAAGCTGACAAACGGCTGGAACGGCACCTGGTCCCAGTCCGGACAGAACGTCACCGTGAAGAACGCCTCGTACAACGCGCGGATCGCCGCCGGGGCCGCCGTCTCCACCGGCGGACAGTTCACCTACAGCGGCAGTAACGCAGCGCCGACGAACTTCGCGGTCAACGGCACCTCCTGCGTGGGCGCGCACCAGCCGCCGATCACCGTGCTGACCAGCCCCGAGGCGGGCGCCGTGTACTCGCGGGGCGAGGCGGTGCCGCTGGCGGCCACGGCGGCCGCCGCCGACGGCGCCACCATCAGCAAGGTGGAGTTCTACGACGACGCCACGCTGCTGGGCACCGACACCAGCTCGCCCTACACGTACTCGGCCTCTGGCTTGACCGTGGGCAGTCATTCCTTGGTGGCGAAGGCGTACGACAGCATGGGCGCCTCCGCGGACTCGACGCCGGTCGGCGTCACGGTGGCCGCCGGGCCGACCGTGGTCGCCTCGCCGGGTCAACTGGGCGTGCAGCAGGGCGAGTCGGGGACGTACGAGGTCAAGCTGTCGGAGCAGCCGACGGCGAACGTGACCGTCACGACCTCCCGCGCGAGCGGCAACACGGGTCTGACGCTGACCGGCGGCGCGAGCCTCACCTTCACCCCTTCGAACTGGGACACCGCCCAACGGGTGACCGTCTCGGCGGACGCCTCCGGCAGCGGCTCGGCGGTCTTCGAGTCGACGGCCCCCGGCCACGGCAAGGCGGCGGTCACCGTGACCCAACTGGCGGCGGCGAAGGACTACGACGCCCGCTTCCTGGAGCTGTACGGCAAGATCACCGACCCGGCGAACGGCTACTTCTCGCCCGAGGGCATCCCCTACCACTCGGTGGAGACCCTGATCGTCGAGGCGCCGGACCACGGCCACGAGACCACGTCGGAGGCGTACAGCTATCTGCTGTGGCTCCAGGCCATGTACGGCAAGGTGACCGGCGACTGGACCCGGTTCAACAACGCCTGGGAGATCATGGAGACGTACATGATCCCCACCCACGCCGACCAGCCGACCAACTCCTCCTACAACGCCTCCAAGCCGGCCACCTACGCGCCCGAGCTGGACACGCCGAACGAGTATCCGGCGCCGCTGGACGGCACCGTGTCGGTGGGCTCCGACCCGATCGCCGGTGAGCTGAAGTCGGCGTACGGCACGGACGACGTCTACGGCATGCACTGGCTCCAGGACGTCGACAACACCTACGGCTACGGCAACTCGCCCGGCAAGTGCGAGGCGGGCCCCGCCGACACCGGCCCCTCCTACATCAACACCTTCCAGCGCGGTGCGCAGGAGTCGGTGTGGGAGACGGTGCCGCAGCCGACCTGCGACGCCTTCAAGTACGGCGGCAAGAACGGCTACCTGGACCTGTTCACCGGTGACGCCTCCTACGCCAAGCAGTGGAAGTTCACCAACGCCCCGGACGCCGACGCGCGCGCCGTGCAGGCCGCGTACTGGGCGGACATCTGGGCCGGGGAGCAGGGCAAGAGCGACGAGATCTCCGCGACCCTCGACAAGGCCGCGAAGATGGGCGACTACCTGCGCTATGCCATGTTCGACAAGTACTTCAAGAAGGTCGGCAACTGCGTAGGGCCGTCGGCCTGCCCGGCCGGTACCGGCAAGGACTCCTCGCACTACCTGCTGTCCTGGTACTACGCCTGGGGCGGCGCGGTCGACACCTCGGCGGGCTGGGCCTGGCGCATCGGCTCCAGCCACACCCACGGCGGCTACCAGAACCCGCTGGCCGCGTACGCGCTGAGCACCGACCCCGACCTGAAGCCGAAATCGGCGACGGGCCAGTCGGACTGGGCCAAGTCCCTCGACCGCCAGGTGGAGTTCTATCGCTGGCTGCAGTCCGACGAGGGTGCCATCGCGGGCGGCGCGACCAACAGCTGGGCGGGCCGGTACGCGACGCCGCCGGCCGGTACGCCGACCTTCTACGGCATGTACTACGACGAGAAGCCGGTGTACCACGACCCGCCGTCCAACCAGTGGTTCGGCTTCCAGGCGTGGTCCATGGAGCGGGTCGCCGAGTACTACCAGCAGAGCGGTGACGCCGACGCGAAGGCGGTCCTGGACAAGTGGGTCGACTGGGCCCTCTCCGAGACGACCGTCAACCCGGACGGCACCTTCCGGATCCCCTCGACGCTCCAGTGGTCGGGGCAGCCCGACACCTGGAACGCCACGTCCCCGGGTGACAACGGCGACCTGCACGTCACGGTCGCGGACTACACCAACGACGTCGGTGTGGCGGCGGCGTACGCCAAGACCCTCACCTACTACGCCGACCGCTCGGGCGACACCGAGGCGGCCTCGACCGCCAAGGCGCTGCTCGACGGCATGTGGGAGAACAACCAGGACGCGCTCGGCATCGCCGTCCCGGAGACCCGCGCCGACTACAACCGCTTCGACGACGGCATCTACGTCCCGAGCGGCTGGAGCGGCACCATGCCGAACGGCGACACGATCGACGCGTCGTCGACCTTCGCCTCGATCCGCTCCTTCTACCAGGACGACCCTGCCTGGTCGAAGATCGAGAGCTACCTCCAGGGCGGTGCCGCGCCCACGTTCACGTACCACCGGTTCTGGGCCCAGGCGGACATAGCCCTCGCCATGGGTTCGTACGCGGAGCTACTGGAATAGCCCCCGCGAAGCGCTCCGCGGGTTGGGCGGTTCGATTTCGGCTGCGGGCCGTGTGTGGCCGGCCGCGCAGTTCCCCGCGCCCCTTGCAGGGGCGTGGTGGGCACCGCTTCTTTCCCGGTAGCGCTTGACGGCTCCGCGTAATCGGTCTCGTCACCGGACGACGGGACCAACCGACCGGGCGGCCCCTGCCCACGCCTGGGGCCGCCCGGTCCTCGCATGTGTTCTGTTCCTGACGGAAGGACGGTTCCCCACCGTGCGAAGAACCCGGATCCTCACCGTGTTGCTGGCCCTCGCGGCCGGCCTGCTCGCCGGCAGTCCGCCCGGCGCGCTGGCCGCGGAGACCCCGGAGGCGGCGATCGCCGCCGACAGCTACACCTGGAAGAACGCCCGCATCGACGGTGGCGGTTTCGTCCCCGGCATCGTCTTCAACCGGACCGAGAAGGACCTGGCCTACGCCCGCACCGACATCGGCGGCGCCTACCGCTGGCAGGAGGAGTCGCACACCTGGACGCCGCTCCTCGACCACGTCGGCTGGGACGACTGGGGGCACACGGGCGTGGTCAGCGTCGCCTCCGACCCGGTCGAGCCCGACCGGGTGTACGCGGCGGTCGGCACGTACACCAACGACTGGGACCCGACGAACGGAGCGGTGCTGCGCTCCGCCGACCGGGGCGCGAGCTGGGAGAAGACGGACCTGCCGTTCAAGCTGGGCGGCAACATGCCGGGCCGCGGCATGGGCGAGCGCCTGGCCGTCGACCCGCACGACAACGACGTGCTGTATCTGGGCGCCCCCAGCGGCCACGGCCTGTGGCGGTCCACCGACGCGGGCGTCACCTGGTCCGAGGTGACGGCCTTCCCGAACCCCGGGAACTACGCGCAGGACCCGAGCGACACGTCCGGCTACGCCTCCGACAACCAGGGCATCACCTGGGTCACCTTCGACGAGTCCACGGGCGGCGGCGCGGGCACGGCGACGGGGACCGTCTACGTCGGGGTGGCGGACAAGGAGAACGCGGTCTACCGCTCGACCGACGCGGGCGCGACCTGGGAGCGGCTCGCCGGGCAGCCGACGGGCTACCTGGCCCACAAGGGCGTGCTGGACGCCGAGAACGGCTACCTGTACCTGGCGTACAGCGACACGGGCGGCCCGTACGACGGCGGCAAGGGCCGGCTGTACCGGTACGCGACGGCGACCGGCACCTGGACGGACATCAGCCCGGCCGCGGAGGCGGACACGTACTACGGCTTCAGCGGCCTGACCGTCGACCGGCAGCACCCGGGGACGGTGATGGCGACCGCGTACAGCTCGTGGTGGCCGGACACGCAGATCTTCCGCTCGACGGACAGCGGCGCGACGTGGTCCCAGGCGTGGAACTACACGTCGTACCCGGACCGCGAGAACCGCTACACGATGGACGTCTCCTCGTCCCCGTGGCTCACCTGGGGCGCGAACCCGACACCGCCCGAGCAGACCCCGAAGCTGGGCTGGATGACGGAGGCGCTGGAGATCGACCCGTTCGACTCGGACCGCATGATGTACGGCACGGGCGCCACGATCTACGGCACGGAGGACCTGACGAACTGGGACGAGGCGGGCGGCACGTTCGCCATCGAGCCGATGGTGCGCGGCCTGGAGGAGACGGCGGTCAACGACCTGGCCTCTCCCCCGTCGGGTGCCCCGCTGCTCAGCGCCCTGGGTGACGTCGGCGGCTTCCGGCACACCAGCCTGACCGAGGTCCCGTCGATGATGTACACCTCGCCGAACTTCACCTCCACGACGAGTCTGGACTTCGCGGAGACGAAGCCGGACGTCGTCGTCCGGGCGGGCAACCTCGACTCCGGCCCGCACATCGCGTTCTCCACGGACAACGGCGCCAACTGGTTCGGCGGCACCGACCCGTCCGGGGTGAGCGGCGGCGGCACGGTCGCGGCGGGCGCGGACGGCAGCCGCTTCGTGTGGAGCCCCGAGGGCGCCGGCGTGCAGTACACGACCGGCTTCGGTACGTCCTGGCAGGCGTCGACCGGCATCCCGACGGGCGCGATCGTCGAGTCCGACCGGGTGAACCCGAAGACCTACTACGGCTTCAAGTCCGGGAAGTTCTACGTCAGTTCGGACGGCGGCGCCACCTTCACCGCCTCGGCCGCGACCGGGCTGCCCGCAGGTGACAGCGTCCGCTTCAAGGCGCTGCCGGGCGGGGAGGGCGACGTCTGGCTGGCGGGCGGGGCGGCGGACGGCGCGTACGGCATGTGGCACTCCACGGACGGCGGCGAGACCTTCACCAAGCTGCCGGGCATCGACGCGGCGGACACCGTCGGCTTCGGCAAGGCGGCCCCGGGAGCGTCGTACCAGACCCTGTTCACCAGCGCGGAGATCGGCGGGGTGCGCGGCATCTTCCGCTCCACCGACGCGGGCGCGACCTGGACCCGCGTCAACGACGACGCCCACCAGTGGGGCTGGACCGGCGCCGCCATCACCGGCGACCCCCGGGTCTACGGCCGGGTGTACGTGGCCACCAACGGCCGCGGCGTGATCTACGGCGACACCTCGGACACCGGCGGGGGCACCGATCCGGGCCCCGACCCGACGCCCACCGGAGCCTGCGAGGTGACGTACACGGTCACGAACCAGTGGTCGGGCGGCTTCCAGGCGGACGTCCGCCTCACCAACACCGGCACGTCGGCCTGGAACGGCTGGTCCCTCGACTGGTCCTTCCCCGGCGACCAGAAGGTCACCCAGATGTGGAACGCCGAGCACACCCAGTCCGGTACGTCGGTGACGGCCAGGAACGTCGGCTGGAACGCCGGTGTGGCCCCCGGTGCCTCGGTCGGCTTCGGGTTCACCGGGAGCTGGTCGGGGACCAACGCGGAACCGGAAGGGTTCGCCGTCGCCGGACGCGCGTGCCCGACCGCTACCTGACGGGGCCGGTGAAGATCGCCGTCTCCGAGTCGAAGTCGGGGGCGACCTCGATCTGGATCAGTTTCTCGCCCTTGGGGAGTTCGCAGCCCCAGGGCACGCTGATCGACCGGCCGGCGAGGAGCTTGGTCTGGGGAGTGCCGTCGAGACCGGTGTCGGAGTCGAACACGGACTCGCTGCTCCGGCCGTCCTTGCCGTAGGAGCAGTTGACGGTGAGCAGCGTGGTGTCGAGGGTCTTGGTGCCGCTGTTCTTGACCTTGACCGTGAACCGCGCGTACGGGGTCTTCTCGGGTGTGGCGTACTCGCTCGACACCGCGCGCTCGAAGCCGGACAGGCCGACCTCGACGTCGGACTCGTAGGTGACCGTCTCGTCGAGCGCGTAGACACCGTCGTCGGTGTCCTCGGAGGCCGCGGGGGCTTCCTCCGCGGCCTCCTCCTCGGCCGCGGGGGTGTCGCCCCCGCTCACGGACGCCGTCTCGGTGACGGTGACCGTGGGCGCGGGTCCCGCCTCGTCGTCACCGGTGACTCCCGCGGTGACGGCCGCCGACACGGCCGCGGCCACCACCGCGGCGGCCACGGCGACGAGCACCGTGCGGTTCTTCTTGGGCGGCGGGGGCGGAGGCACCGGTGGCGGCCCGTAGGACGGCATGGGCGGCGGTGTGAAGTTGTTGCTCATGGTTCCCCCCGGGGGATGGTGCTGTTGCGTGGTGCATCATCTCCCGGGGCACCGTCATGTGGAGATCCTGTGACGAAATCGTGTCCGTGATCGCCGGAACGGGCACGTCCGTCCGGCCCCGGTCGGGTCCGCGGCCGAGACGACCGCCCGGGAGGCGCGTGCCGACGGCGCCCTCTGTCGGGTTCGTGCCTCATGTGCTCGCTTCACGCCCTTGTGGCTCTGCTGCCCTTCTTCGACCGTTGAGTGGGCGGGAGTGGTGGCGAGGACTGGGGGAACCGGATGGCACGAACCTGGGAGGGGCCGGCGGGGCGGCTGCTGCTCGGACTTGCGGTGCTGCTGCACCGGACGGTCACGGACAGGGCCGCGAAGAGAAGACTCGAGCACTGGCGCAACGCCGTTCTGCGCGCCGCGTACCGGCGGGGCGTGCCGGTCGAGGTGCTCGCCTCCCGGACGCGGCTGACGCAGAGGTGGGTCAGGACGGTGGTCACCGGCGGGAAGCCCCCGCCGGTGGACGAGGCCGCATGAGGGTAGAGGCGTGCGGTCAGGGTGTGTAGACCGAGGGCCGCGGCGCCGTCGGCATGTCCGCGCCGATGAAGAAGCTCGGGTGCGGGGGCTGGTTGTACGCCGTGTTCTGCCAGGCCAGTGCGGTGCGGTACTGGGTGTCGTGGAGGAGGGTCGTGATGCGGGTGTCCGTGTCGTACGGGGTGGAGTAGATGCGCAGGGCCGTGTTGTTCGACGTGCGCCAGACGACCTCCTCGCGCCAGTCGCCGAGGATGTCGCCGGCCAGCACCGGGGTGGCCTTGGTGCCGTTGTTGGAGGCGACGCCGGAGCCGGTCAGCAGGCGGGTGTCACCGGACGTGCCGTACTTGTCGATGCGGGTGCCGTCCAGGAGTTCGCGGACGGTGTCGCCGTCCCACCAGGACAGGAAGTTGGTGCTGGAGGGCTTGCGGCTGTTCACCACCGTGCCCCTGGGGCTGCGGATGCCGCTCTCCGCCGACGACCAGGACTCGGCGCCCGCGCTGCCCGACCAGATGTCCCCGGAGACGCCGCGGCCGTTGTCGCCGCTCGCGCCGGTGGACCAGAGGATCTGGCCCGTGCGGGCGTCCGCCATCCAGGAGGAGGGCTTAGAGGAGTCCTCGTCGACCTTGAACTCCTCCAGACCCGCGCGGGAGGGGTCGAGGTCGCCGACGTGCATGGCGTCGCCGTGGCCGTTCCGGGTGGTCCACAGGGCGTAGCCGTTGTCGTCGACGGCCATCGCGCCGTAGACGATCTCGTCCCGGCCGTCGCCGTCGACGTCCGCGACGGAGAGCTGGTGGTTGCCCTGGCCGTCGTAACCCTTGCCGCTGTTGGTCGAGGAGTTGGTGTCGAAGGTCCAGCGGCGGGTGAACTGCCCGTTCCGCCAGTCCCAGGCGGCGATCACCGTGCGCGTGTAGTAGCCGCGCGCCATGATCACGGAGGGGCGGGAGCCGTCCAGGTACGCGGTGCCCGCCAGGAAGCGGTCGACGCGGTTGCCGTAGGAGTCGCCCCAGGAGGAGACCGAGCCCCGGGCGGGGACGTAGTCGACGGTGCCCATGGCCTTGCCGGTCTGGCCGTTGAACATGGTCAGGTACTCGGGGCCCGACAGGACGTAGCCGCTCGAGTTGCGGTAATCCGCCGAGGAGCTGCCGATGACCGTGCCGGTGCCGTCCCTGGTGCCGTCGGCCGTCTTCATGGCGACCTCGGCTCGGCCGTCGCCGTCGTAGTCGTACACCTGGAACTGGGTGTAGTGGGCGCCCGAGCGGATGTTGCGGCCCAGGTCGACGCGCCACAGGCGGGTGCCGTCGAGCCTGATGCCGTCGACGATCGTGTTGCCGGTGTAGCCGGACTGGGAGTTGTCCTTGGCGTTGGTCGGCTGCCACTTGAGGACGAGGTCGAGCGCGCCGTCGCCGTCGAGGTCGCCGACGGAGGCGTCGTTGGCCTCGTAGGTGTAGGAGACGCCGTCGGAAGTGGTGCCGCCGGCCGGCGGGCTGATCGGCACGTCCTTGTAGCCGGCGCGGAACTGGATCGCGTGGACGGAGTCGCCCTGCTCCGTGCCGTTCACGACCGCGCGGACGGTGTAGTCGGCCTGGGAAGGGGCGCCGGAGTGGAAGTAGGTGGTGGAGCCGGTGATCGGGCTGGAGTTGACCTTCGTACCGGCCCGGTAGACGTTGAACGCGACGTTGTCCGGGTCGGTGCCCAGCCAGCGCCAGCCGACCAGGTTCCCGTCGCCGGTGTGGACGCTGACGACGCCGCGGTCCAGGGCCTCGACCTGGCGTGCCGTGGCGGCCTCGGCGGTGTCGGGGGCCAGTGTCGTCAGACCCGCGCCCATCAGTCCGGCGGCGGCGAGGGCCGCGGCCAGGGCCAGTGGGCGTCTGCGGTGCGTGCGGGGTGTGCGCGAGCCGGTGTGGGGGTGCCTCACGGGACGAACCTCCTGGAGGACGGACGGATTCCGCCTCTCAGTCGCCGCCCGGGGCAGCCGGGTTGCCGCCCTCGGCCTACGACTTCGTGAAGGCCGCGAGGGTGAAGACGGGGTCGGGCCGGGGCCGGTCCTGGTCCGGCAGGGCAGCCAGCCGCGCGGCGAACTCCTCGGCGAGCGGCTCGCCCGGCGGCAGCGTGACGAACCAGCCGCGCCGCAGGTCGGCGACGGTCCGGCGGGGGCTGCGGCCCTGGCCGTGGCCGGTGAAGCGAGCCGTGCCCGCGGGGACCAGGCCGTGGTCGCGGGCGTACTCCCCGACCAGGTGGGCGGCGTCGTGCGCGGTGCTGGGCGGGCGGGCGGCGAGCACGGCGTCGATGTCGCTGCCCACGTTGTGCGAGGCGCCCTTGTCGACCGTGGTCACGTAGGTGCCGCCGGGCCGCAGCACGCGCGCGCACTCGGCGACGATCGCCCGCACGTTCTCGGCGCCGCCCGCGAGATGCAGCAGCCACACGCTGGCGACGGCGTCGAACGTCCCCTCGTCGAAGGGGAGTCGGCGGCTGTCGGCGAGCGCGACGGCGCCGGGCAGCCGGGCCGCGGCGCGGCGGGCCATGGCGGGCGCGAGGTCGACGCCCACCACCCGCAGGCCGTCCCGTCCGGCGACGATCCGCCGGGTGACGATGCCGGTGCCGCAGGCCACGTCGAGCAGTCGGCGGGCCTGCCGCGGCACCAGACTCAGTACGGCTTCGGCGGCCGCCGCGGCCCGGGGCTCGCCGCCGCGGGAGTCGTCGTACCGTTCCGCTTCCTTGTCGTAGTCGAGCACACCGTCAGTGTGCCCCGTGACCGGCGGCCAGGTCCTCCACCCTGCGGGCGAGCTCCACGTCCTTCTCGGTGACGGCGCCGCCCGCGCTGTGCGTGTGCACGGCGAGGGCGACGGTGTTGTAGCCGAGGGTGAGGTCGGAGTGGTGGTCCAGCTCCTCCTGCACCTGGGCGATGTGGACGACCATCGCGGTCGCCGCGAAGTGGGAGCCGAGCCGGTAGGAGCGGGTGAGGCGGCCGGCGTCGAGGGACCAGCCGGGCAGGGCGGCCAGCCGCTCCTCGATCTCCTGCGGCGACAGCGGTTCGACGGGCATGTGCTGCGCTCCTTCACTGGTGGTGCTCGACGGGCGGGTTCGTCTCAGCGTGCCACAACGCGACCGCACCGGCGCGGCCCGCCGTCGACTACCGTTCGAGGCATGACCGCACTCGTGACCGGTACCCCCGCCACCGACCGGGGCGTGGGACCGATGCTGCGTGCCTGGCGGGAGCGGCGGCGGGTCAGCCAGCTGGAGCTGGCGCTGCGCGCCGACTCCTCCGCCCGGCACATCAGCTTCGTCGAGACGGGCCGTTCCAGGCCGAGCGAGGAGATGGTGCTGCGCCTCGCCGAGCACCTGGACGTCCCCGTGCGTGAGCGCAACGCGCTGCTGCTCGCGGCCGGTTACGCCCCGCACTACCCGGAGACCCCCCTGGACGACCCCGCGCTCGGCGCCCTGCGCGAGGGCATGGAGCGGCTGATCCGGGGCTACGAGCCGTATCCGGCGCTGGTCGTCGACGCGACGTACCGGGTGCTGGCGGCCAACCGGGGGATCGCGATGCTGATGGACGGCGTCGCGGAGCACCTGCTCGCGCCGCCGCTGAACGCCATCCGGCTGACGCTGCACCCGGACGGCCTGGCGCCGCGCATCCGCAACCTGCGCGAGTGGCGCGGGCACCTGCTGGAGCAGATGGGGCGGCAGATCGCCCTGCACCGCTCGCAGCCGCTGCGGGAGCTGTACGACGAGGTGGCGGCGTATCCGGTGCCGGAGACGGGGTCGGGCCGTGCGCCGAAGGAGCCGGTGCCGTACTTCGCGCTGCCGATGCAGATCGAGCACGAGGGCCACGTCCTGTCGTTCATCTCGTCCATCTCCACCTTCAACACCCCGATGGACGTGACGGTCGCCGAGCTGGCCATCGAGACGCTGCTCCCGGCCGACCCGGCGACGGTCAAGTACCTTCACTCGTTGCTGCCCTGACCCTGCCGCAGGGCGCCGTACTGGAGCAGGGCGAAACCGGTGACGACGAGGGCCTGGAGCACCGTCCACACCGCTCCGGGCGTGGTGGGGGTGAGCCACAGGGCGAGCGCGGCGAAGCTGACGGCCGCCCAGGCCAGGTTGGCCTCGACGACGGCCCGGACGGCGAGCACCGGGGGTCGCGGGCGGGCGGCCACCAGGCCCACGCACCCGGCGTACACCGCGAGGAAGGCCCCGAGGGCGAGGAGCAGCCCGGAGCCGGCACCGAGGTAGCGGCCGAGCGGGCCGGAGAGTGCCAGGTAGGCGAGCGCGTTGGCGCCGGTCACCGCCGCGTCGAGGGCCAGGAAGCGGCGGAGCATCAGCCGCGGTTCGGCCGTACGGGCGAGTGCGGCAAGCTGGTGCGTGGACATGACGAGTCAGCCTCCGTCGGTTCGGACATGCTGGGGTGGGCCGGGTCCCGGACCGGAGTGCGCCGGACCGGAACCCGGTGGCTCCACGATCCCGCCCGGCGCGGGCACCGTCGATTACCCGCCGGGTAATGCGTCCGGCACATGAATGATCCACGAACACCCCTGTGAGACTGACAGAGGAACATGACAGACTGCGGTGAGACTTGGGCGCGTTGGGGAGGCGTGGCGTGAGCGAGCGGCGGGCCGCACCCACCGTGGGCCAGGTGGTCCTGGGCAGGCGGCTGCAGGAACTGCGGGAGACGGCGGGCCTCAAGCGCGAGGAGGCCGCCAAGGTGCTCCGGGTGGCGCCGGCGACGGTGCGGCGCATGGAGATGGCCGAGGTCGCGCTGAAAATACCGTACGTCCAGATACTGCTGACGGCGTACGGGGTCGCGGGCGACGAGGTCGCGGCCTTCGTCGCCCTCGCCGAGGAGGCGAACCAGCCGGGCTGGTGGCAGCGGTACCACGACGTGCTGCCGGACTGGTTCAGCCTGTATGTGAGCCTGGAGGGCGCCGCGCGGATCGTCCGGTCCTACGAGCCGCACTTCGTCCCCGGGCTGCTGCAGACCGAGGACTACGCGCGCTCGGTCCTGGAGGCCGGGACGATCGGCAACGCGGGCGCGGACGCGGTGGAGCGGCACGTGTCGCTGCGCATGGAGCGGCAGCGGCTCCTCGACCGCCCGGACCCGCCCCACCTGTGGGTCGTGATGGACGAGACGGTGCTGAAGCGGCCGGTGAGCATTCACGGCCGGGTGATGCGCGAGCAGCTCGACAAGCTGCTGGAGTTCGCCGGCCGGGACCGGGTGACGCTCCAGGTCGCCGAGTTCGAGGACGGGCCGCACCCCGGTACGTACGCGCCGTTCACCCTGTTCCGGTTCGCGGAGCCGGAGCTGCCCGACATGGTCTTCACCGAGTATCTGACGGGCGCCCTGTACCTGGACTCCCGCACCGAGGTCTCGGCGCACCTGGAGGTCCTGGACCACATGACGGCGCGCGCCGCCTCGACCCAGCGCACCGAGAAGATCCTGCGCGAGTACCGCGAGACCTTCTGACCGGCGACGACCCGCACGCAGTCCACGCAGCCCCTGAGGAGACGACACCGCATGACCGGATCCGAGCCCGCGCCCCTCGACACCAGCCGGCCGCACCCGGCCCGGGTCTACGACTGGTGGCTGGGCGGCAAGGACAACTACCCGGTGGACGAGGAACTGGCGCGCAGGATTCTCGCGGCGGACAGCACGGCGGTGCGCGGGGCGCGCGCGAACCGGCGGTTCATGCACCGGGCGGTCCGTACCCTCGCCGAGGCCGGGATCCGCCAGTTCCTGGACATAGGCACCGGCATCCCCACCGAGCCGAACCTGCACCAGGTGGCCCAGGCGGTGGCGCCCGAGTCGCGGATCGTCTACGCCGACAACGACCCGATCGTCCTCAGGCACGCGGAGGCGCTGCTGCACGGCTCGGCGGAGGGCACCACCGCCTACGTCCACGCGGACGTCCGGGACCCGGACCGGATCCTGCGGCTGGCGGGCGAGTCCCTGGACTTCGACCGGCCGGTGGCCCTGTCGCTGGTGGCCCTGACCCACTACCTCGGCGACGCGGCCGAGGGCGACGACGTGTACGGCCTGCTCAGGCGCTACGCGGACGTGCTGGCGCCGGGCAGCTACCTGGTCCTCTCGCAGGTCACGCCCGACCTGAACCCGGAGGCGGTGGGCAAGGCCGCGGAGCTGTTCGCGCGCGGCGGCACACCGTTCCACCCGCGCTCCCTGTCCGACTTCGCGCGCTTCTTCGACGGCCTGGAGCTGCTGGGCCCCGGCATCATCCCGGTCACCGGCTGGCGTCCGGAGCCGGAGGACGTGGCGGCCCAGACGGAGGGCATCGTGCCGGTGTACGCGGGGGTGGCGCGCAAGCCCTGACCCCGGCGTCCGGGCGGCCGACACCCGCCCACCTCCCGTCGCCCCCTGACCCGTACGGGCGCCGCGAACGGGTGCGCTCCCGCGCCCGGCCCTAGGTTCGGGAACCAGGGCCTGGCGACCACCCGGCACCGGGTGAGCAAGGGAGCGCACGTGACCGACACGCGGACACCGCCCACCGAGCCGGGCGCGGCGCTGCTGCGCGCGGGACGGTTCTTCCGGCCGGGCACCGCCGCACCCGACCTGCACAGCGTCGGGCTGGTCGGCGGGCGGGAGTCGGACGCCTTCTACCGGGACCGCTGGAGCCACGACAAGGTCGTGACGTCGACGCACGGCGTGAACTGCACCGGTTCGTGCCGGTGGAACGTGTTCGTCAAGGACGGCATCATCACCTGGGAGACCCAGGCCACGGACTATCCGTCGGTCGGCCCGGACCGCCCCGAGTACGAGCCGCGCGGCTGCCCCCGGGGCGCCGCCTTCTCCTGGTACACCTACTCCCCCACCCGGGTGCGCTACCCGTACGTGCGCGGGGTGCTCCTGGAGATGTACCGGGAGGCGAAGGCGCGGCTGACGGACCCCGTGCTGGCGTGGGCCGACATCCAGGGCAACCCGGAGCGCCGCACGCGCTACCAGCGGGCGCGCGGCAAGGGCGGCCTGGTCCGGGCGAGCTGGGACGAGGCGGTCGAGATGATCGCGGCCGCGCACGTGCACACGATCCGCACCCACGGCCCCGACCGCATCGCGGGCTTCTCACCCATCCCCGCGATGTCGATGGTGTCGCACGCGGCGGGCGCCCGCTTCCACTCGCTGATCGGCGCCCCGATGCTGTCGTTCTACGACTGGTACGCCGACCTGCCCGTGGCGTCCCCGCAGGTCTTCGGCGACCAGACGGACGTGCCGGAGTCGGGCGACTGGTGGGACGCGGCGTACCTGATCATGTGGGGCACGAACGTGCCGGTGACCCGCACGCCGGACGCGCACTGGATGGCGGAGGCCCGCTACCGGGGGCAGAAGGTGGTCGTGGTCTCGCCCGACTACGCCGACAACACCAAGTTCGCCGACCAGTGGCTGCATCCGCACCCCGGGACGGACGCGGCGCTGGCGATGGCGATGGGCCATGTGGTGCTCAAGGAGTTCTTCGTCGACCGGACGACCCCGTTCTTCGACGACTACGTGCGCCGCTTCACCGACCTGCCGTTCCTGGTGACGCTGACCGAACGGGACGGCGCGTACGTCCCGGACAAGTTCCTGCGCGCCGCCGACCTGGGGCAGGGCGGTGACGACGCCCGCTGGAAGACGGTCGTGCTGGACGAGGCGACGGGCCGCGCGGTGGTCCCGAACGGCTCGCTGGGCTTCCGCTGGAACGAGGCCGACCAGGGGAAGTGGAACCTGGACCTGGGCGACGTACACCCCCGGCTCAGCCTGCACGGCCACGAGATGGCCTCGGGCGTGGAAGTACTCCTGGCCCGCTTCGACACCGAGGGCGGCACACACGGGCAGGGACGCGGCGACGTCCTGCGCCGCGGGGTGCCGGCGACGCGCCTCGGCGGGGCGACCGGGCCGCTGGTGACGACGGTGTTCGACCTGATGCTGGCCCAGTACGGCGTGGGCCGGCCGGACCTGCCGGGTGACTGGCCGGCGTCGTACGAGGACGCCGACGCGCCCGCCACCCCGGCCTGGCAGGAGACCCACACCTCGGTCCCGGCGGCGGCCTGCGTCCGCATCGCCCGGGAGTTCGCGCGCACCGCCGAACGCTCCAAGGGCCGCTGCATGATCCTGATGGGCGCGGGCACCAACCACTGGTTCCACTCCGAGACGATCTACCGCGGCTTCCTGGCCCTGCTCCAGCTCACCGGCTGCCAGGGCCGCAACGGCGGCGGCTGGGCGCACTACGTGGGTCAGGAGAAGTGCCGTCCGGTGACCGGCTGGGCGTCGCTGGCCGCCGCGTCGGACTGGTCGCGCCCGCCGCGCCAGGCGATCGGCACCGGGTACTGGTACCTGCACACCGACCAGTGGCGCTACGACCGCTTCCGCGCCGACGTCCTCGCCTCGCCGCTGGGCGAGGGGCGGCTGGCCGGGATGGCCGGCGCGGACTGCCTCGCCCTGTCGGCGCGGACGGGCTGGATGCCCTCGTACCCGACCTTCGACCGCAACCCGCTGGAGCTGGGCGAGACCTTCGGTGACCCGGTGGCGAACGCAGTGGCGGAACTGCAGGCGGGGACGCTCAAGTTCGCGGGCGAGGACCCGGACGCCTCCGAGAACTGGCCGCGGATCGTGACCCTGTGGCGGGCCAACCTGCTCGGCTCGTCCGGCAAGGGCGCCGAGTACTTCACCAAGCACCTGCTGGGCACCCAGTCCTCGCTGCGCGCCGAGGAGGCCGCGCCCGGCGAGCGGCCCCGGGACGTGGTCTGGCACGAGGAGGCGCCCGAGGGGAAGGTCGACCTGCTGCTGTCGCTGGACTTCCGGCACACCTCGTCCACGCTGCTGTCCGACGTGGTGCTGCCCGCCGCGACCTGGTACGAGAAGCACGACCTGTCCAGCACGGACATGCACCCCTACGTGCACGCCTTCTCCCCGGCGGTGAACCCGCCCTGGCAGGCGCGCACCGACTTCGACACCTTCAAGCTCCTCGCGGAGAAGCTGAGCGAGCTGGCCGAGGACCATCTCGGGGTCCGCAAGGACCTGGTGGCGGCCCCGCTCCAGCACGACACCCCCGGCGAGATCGCCCAGCCGGGCGGTGTCGTACGGGACTGGCGGCGCGGGGAGTGCGAACCGGAGCCGGGGAAGACCATGCCGAACCTCGTCGTCGTGGAGCGCGACTACACGGCGATCGGAGCGAAGTTCGCGGCGCTGGGACCGCTGGTGGAGGCCAAGGGGCTGCCCGCCAAGGGCATCACCCTGAAGCCGGACGAGGAGGTGGCGCGGCTGCGGGACCTCAACGGCACGGTGCGCGGCGGCCCGGCCGACGGTCGGCCGGCGCTGGACACGGCGGTGAAGGCGGCCAACACCATCCTGTCCTTGTCCGGCACCACCAACGGCCGCCTGGCCACCCAGGGCTTCCACACCCTGGAGGCGAAGACCGGGCAGGAGATGGCCCACCTGGCCGCCGAGCACGAGGGCAAGCGCGTCACCTACGCCGACACCCAGGCGGCGCCCGTGCCGGTGATCACCTCGCCGGAGTGGTCCGGGAGCGAGGCGGGCGGGCGGCGCTACACGGCGTTCACGCTCAACACCGAGCACCTCAAGCCCTGGCACACCCTCACCGGGCGCCAGCACTTCTTCGTCGACCACGACTGGATGCACGAGCTGGGCGAGGCACTGCCCGTGTACCGGCCACCGCTGGACATGCACCGGCTGTTCGGCGAACCGCGGCTCGGCCCCGACGGGCACCGCGAGGTGACGGTCCGGTACCTCACCCCGCACAACAAGTGGTCCATCCACTCCGAGTACCAGGACAACCTGTTCATGCTGGCACTGTCCCGGGGCGGTCAGACCATCTGGATGTCCGCCGAGGACGCGGCGGCGATCGGGGTCGCCGACGACGACTGGATCGAGGCGGTCAACCGCAACGGCGTGGTCGTGGCCCGCGCGATCGTCTCGCACCGCATGCCGCCCGGCACGGTCTTCATGCACCACGCCCAGGAACGCACGGTCAACGTCCCGCTCACGGAGACGACCGGGAAACGCGGCGGCGTCCACAACTCGCTCACCCGGCTCCTCCTCAAACCGACCCATCTCATCGGCGGCTACGCCCAGTTGTCCTGGGCGTTCAACTATCTGGGCCCGACGGGCAACCAGCGCGACGAGGTGACCGTGATCCGCCGCCGCTCCCAGGAGGTCGAGTACTGATGCGCCCGATGGCCCAGGTCGCGATGGTCATGAACCTCGACAAGTGCATCGGCTGCCACACCTGTTCGGTCACCTGCAAACAGGCGTGGACCAACCGGCGGGGCATGGAGTACGTCTGGTTCAACAACGTCGAGACCCGCCCCGGACAGGGCTACCCGCGCCGCTACGAGGACCAGGAGAAGTGGCAGGGCGGCTGGGAACTGAACCGGCGAGGCGCGCTGAAACTGAAGGCGGGCGGCCGGTTCAGGAAGCTCGCCGGGATCTTCTCCAACCCCCGGCTTCCGGAGATCAAGGACTACTACGAGCCCTGGACGTACGACTACAAGAACCTCACCGACGCCCCGCTCGGCACCGACTATCCCGTCGCCCGGCCGATCTCCCAGCTCGACGGCAAGCCCATGAAGATCGGCTGGTCCTCGAACTGGGACGACAGCCTGGGCGGCGCCCCCGCCTACGGCGACCTGGACCCGATGGTGGAGCGCACCCGCCAACAGGCTTCGGAGAAGGTGCGGTTCGCGTACGAAGAGACGTTCATGTTCTACCTGCCACGCATCTGCGAGCACTGCCTGAACCCGTCGTGCGTGGCGTCGTGCCCGTCGGGGGCGATGTACAAGCGCTCGGAGGACGGCATCGTCCTGGTCGACCAGGACCGCTGCCGGGGCTGGCGGATGTGCGTGACCGGCTGCCCGTACAAGAAGGTGTACTTCAACCACCGCACCGGCAAGGCGGAGAAGTGCACCTTCTGCTACCCGCGCATCGAGGTGGGCCAGCCCACCGTCTGCTCGGAGACCTGCGTGGGGCGGCTCAGGTATCTCGGGGTGGTCCTGTACGACGCCGACAAGGTGACCGCGGCCGCCGAGACGCCGAACGAACGCGATTTGTACGAGGCGCAGTTGGGTGTCCTCCTCGATCCGGAGGACCCCGGGGTGCGGCGGGCCGCCGAGGAGGCGGGGATCCCGTTCGACTGGATCGAGGCGGCCCGGCGCTCCCCCGTGCACGCGCTGGTCAGCAAGTACAGGGTCGCGCTGCCGCTGCATCCGGAGTACCGCACCATGCCGATGGTCTGGTACATCCCGCCGCTGTCGCCGGTCGTGGACGCGCTGACGGAGACCGGGCACGACGGCGAGGACGCGGACAACCTGTTCGGCGCGATCGACACGCTGCGCATCCCGCTGGAGTACCTGGCCGAGCTGTTCACGGCCGGTGACACGGGGCCGGTGCGGGCGTCGCTGGAGAAGCTGGCGGCGATGCGGGCCCACATGCGGTCGGTCAACCTCGGCGAGGACCCGGACCCGGCCGTCTGCGCGGGCGTCGGCATGCGCCCCGAGGAGGTCGAGGAAATGTACCGGCTGCTGGCGATCGCCAAGTACGAGGAGCGGTACGTGATCCCGACGGCGGCCGTGGGGGACGCGCACCGGCTGGAGGCGTCCGCCCTGCCGGACACGTGCAGCCTGGACACCGACGGCGGCCCCGGCATGGGCGGCGACGGGCCGTTCGGCCAGGACTCGGGACGCAAACGGCTGCCGCTGGTGCCGGTGGAGAACTTCCACATCCTGCGCAGGCGGCAGACCGCGGACGACGAGAGGGAGGTCTGATCCGATGCCCGGCTTCGAGGTGCTCTACCAGGCGGCGGCGCTCTGTCTGACGTATCCCGACGACGACTTCCGCGCCAGACTGCCCCTGCTGCGCGAGGCGGCGCCGCAGCTGCGCGGTTTCACCGACCACGCGGCGGCGACCGGGCAGGGCGAACTCCAGGCGCACTACGTGGAGGTCTTCGACTTCAGGAACCGGCACAGCCTGTACCTGAGCTGGTGGACCGACGGCGACACCCGCAACCGCGGGATGTCCCTGGTCCGCTTCAAGGAGCTGTACCGCGCGCACGGCCTGGAGTTCACCGGCGAGGAGCTGCCGGACTTCCTGCCGGCGGTCCTCGAGTTCGTGTCCCGCACCGGGGACATGACCATGCTCACCGAGCACCGCGACGCCCTCGACCAGCTGCGCTCCCGGCTCACCGCCTTCGGCACGCCCTACGCCTGCGTCCTGGACGCCGTGTGCGCCACCCTGCCGCCCGCACCCACCGGAGCCCGCCGATGAACGTCTTCCTGTGGGGCGTGCTGCCCTACGCCGCCTTCGCGCTGCTGATCGCGGGCCTGGTCTGGCGGCACCGCTACGACCGCTTCGGCTGGACGACCCGCTCCTCGCAGGTATACGAGTCGAAGCTGCTGAACATCGCGTCGCCGGTCTTCCACTACGGCATCCTGTTCGTGCTGGCCGGTCATCTGATCGGCCTGTTCATCCCGGCGTCCTGGACGCAGTCGATCGGCATCAGCGAGCACGCGTACCACCTGTTCTCGCTCTACGGCGGCACGGTGTCCGGGGTCCTCGCGGTCGCCGGGATCGGCATCCTGATCTACCGGCGCCGCACCAACGCGCCGGTCTTCCGGGCCACCACGGCCAACGACAAGCTCATGTACGTCTTCCTGCTCGGCGCCCTGCTCCTGGGCATGATCGCCAAACTCTCCGACACCTCCGGCAACGGCTACGACTACCGGAGCACCATCGCCCCGTGGGCGCGCAGCCTGTTCACCCTGAATCCGAAGACGGAGCTGATGGAGGGCGTCCCGGTGCTGTACCACGTGCACGCGGTGGTCGGGATGGTGCTGATCGCCCTGGTGCCCTACACGCGTCTGGTGCACATGTTCAGCGCGCCCCTGCAGTACCTGACCCGGCCGTACGTGGTCTACCGGTCGCGCGACCCCAGGCAGCTGGGGCCGCGCCCGGACCGGCGGGGCTGGGAGCGTGCGGGTTCCTGACCCGCCCGGCTACCTGTCCGCGACCACTTCCGGTCGCAGCATCAGGGCGCGGAGCTGCTCACGGCTCAGGGGCGTGGTCGGCAGCAGGGGGCCGAGCTGTCCGTGGCCGCGGTGACCGGCGCTGTCGCGGACGAACAGGGCCCGGCCGTCGGGGAGTACGAGCCGGCCGGTGAGTTCCTCGCCCCACTCAGGGCCGTCCGCGTTCCGCTCCCGAGGCTGCCGCCAGATGGTGAGCACCCGGCCGCCGGTCAGTTCCTCGCGCACGCAGTCGGTGCGCGGGGGCTCGGTCCCGCTCGGCGCACAGAGGTCGTGGGCGGGGTCCAACCCGTCGGGGAACTTGGCCTCCAGGTACTTCCGGTCGTGCAGGGCGACCCCGAGGTATCCGACGCCGTCCCCACGGCGGACGGCGTACCAGCCGTCCATCGCGCCGTGGGACTCCGCGCCGGTGGCGGCGTCCAGATCCGCGTCCTTCAGCAGCACGGCCAGGGAGATCTCCTCGACCTCTCCGGCACCGGCCGGCAGCAGCCCCGCGATCCGCTGCGCCCGCCCCGAACCACCGGTCAGCTCGGTGTGCGTCGGAGCGGAGGCGGAAGGGGAGGCGCTGGCGGACGCCGTGTCCGCCCCGCCCGAGGGCACGGCGGACACGGTGAACAGCGCGCCGGCCATGACGGCCAGCGCCCCGCCGGCCACCGCCGCGCGGCGCCTGCGGCGCACCCCGGCCGCCTCGGCGAACACCGCCGCCGCGTCGAACGAGGGACCGCCGGCCCCCTCGGCGGCCCGGGCGAGCAGGTCGCGCACCTCGTCGTCCCTGGCGTCGCTCATACGAACTCCTTCCCCACCTGGGCGCGGAGAGCCGCCAGCCCGCGGGCCGTGTGGCTCTTCACCGTGTTCTCCCGCATTCCGAGCACCGCGGCGGTCGCCTCGACGCTCTGGTCCTCCCAGTAGCGCAGCACCAGCACGGCCCGCTGCCGCGGTGTGATGCGGGCCAGCGCCTCCCGCACCACCATCCCGGTCTCCGAGTCGCTCTCGGGAGCGGCGCGTTCGGGCATCTCCCCGTACGCGTGCTCGCGCCGCCAGAACCGGCGTCTGCCCTCGATGAAGGTGTTGAACAGCGTCTTGCGGGCGTACGCCTCGACGTTGTCCAGCTTCTGCAGGCGCCGCCAGCCGAGCACCACCTTGACCAAGGTCGTCTGCACCAGGTCCTCCGCCTCGTGGCGGTTGCCGCACATCAGGTAGGCGCTCCTGAAGAGCGCCAGGCGTCTGTCCCGGACGAAGTCGTGCAGCGCGTCCTCACCGTGATCCACCCCACCCCCCTTTCCCCACCCGCCCGCGCGGACGGTCTCACCGTTCAAGTGCGGTGGCCCGCCCTCCCGGTTGCGGCCCGCCCGGCCGAATCCGGGGTCGGAAAAGGCGGCGGACTCCGCAACGTCCCGCCTGCGCCACCGCATTGAGAAGGAGTACGGACGTCCGACACGAGAACACAGCGGGAGAGCCCACCATGAGTGGAATACGCGTACGAACGAGAACCGCCGTCACGGTCCTGGCCCTGGCCGCGGTCACCGTACCGGCCGCCACGGCGCACGCCGGTGCCCGGTGGTCCGCCGCGGACCTGACGGGCGTGGGCCACGCGGCGCTCACCGGCGTCACCAGGGTGGACGGCGACACCACCTGGGCCTACGGGGTCAAGGTCCGCCAGGAGGGCAAGGTCCAGCCCAGGACGCCGCTGCTGCTGGCCCGCGACGACGACGAGATGTCCTGGCGGGAGATCCCGATGCCGGCGTTCGCCGATCGCGCCAACCAGATCAGCTCGATCGACGCCGTGTCCCAGGAGGACGCCTGGGCGGTCGGTCTGTACGAGGAGTCGCGCGGGGCCTTCCTCACCCAGCACTGGGACGGCACCGAGTGGCGGGTGGTCGACGCGCCGGCGCCGGAGGGGATCCGGCTCGCCGGTGCGGGACTGCTGGACGTGTCGGCACGGACCTCCGACGACGTGTGGGCGGTCGGCTGGCTCATCGTCGTCGACAGCGAGGTGCCCAACCCGGACAAGCCCGGGGGGACGATCCAGGAGACGCACGCCGAGGCGATGCTCCAGCACTGGGACGGCGAGGCGTGGCATCTCGTGCCCGTACCGGACGCCGCCTCGCTGTGGACGTACTCCGTCACCGCCCTCGCCGACGACGACGTGTGGGTCTCCGGCTACACCTCCGACGACCGGCCCGCGATGCTGCACTACGACGGCTCGTCCTGGTCCCGCGTACCGGTCCCCTACGACGGGGTCAACGGCGAACTGACGGACCTGGAGGCCAGCGGGCCGAACGACGTGTGGGCGGCGGGCCGGAAGCTGGTCGACGACGAGGATCCGGGGCACGCGCTGCTCGCGCACTGGGACGGCCGCTCCTGGAAGCAGGTGCCGACCCCCGCCGACGCCGGCCGCGTGAACGACCTCACCCTCGCACCCGCCGGTGTGGCGGTCGCCGGGGAACAGCCGGACGGCACACCGTACGTGATGCGGCTGCGCCACGGCCGGTGGTCCCGGCCGTCCGTGCCGCCGGGCGGTACGGACGGCGGCCGGTACCTGACCTCGGTGGCCTGGACCCCGCGGGGCGTCACCGCCGTCGGCTACGAGGAGGGGGAGACGGGCCTTCCCAGCCCGTTGCTGCTGACCGGCGGGCGCTGACTCCCGGTCGCACCGGGCCGCCCGCGCCCTCCGGCACGGGACGTGAACGTGCGGGAGGGCGCAGGGCGTCGAGGTCAGGCCAGCTTGGCCGACAGGGTGATCGTCGTGCCGGTCAGGGCCTGGCTGACCGGGCAGTTCTTCTTGGCGTCCTCGGCGGCGGCGACGAACGCGTCGTTGTCGAGGCCGGGGACGGTGCCCTCCACGGTGAGGTGGATGCCCTTGATGCCCTCGCCGGGCTGGAAGGTGACGTCGGCGGAGGTGGTGAGCTTGGTGGGCGGGGTGCCGGCGCCGGCCAGGCCGTGCGACAGCGCCATGGAGAAGCAGCTGGAGTGGGCGGCGGCGATCAGCTCCTCCGGGCTGGTCTTGCCGTTCGCCTGCTCGGCGCGCGACGGCCACGACACCGGCTGCTCGCCGATGCCGGACGAGTCGAAGGTGACGACACCGCTGCCCTCGAGCAGGTTGCCTTCCCAGACGGTGTGTGCGGAGCGCGTGGTTGCCACGGCGGGTCCTCTCGAATTCTCTTGCTGTAGCTGGGCGGTGGGAGCCCGTCGGCCGGGTTCCCACCCCCATCCGATCACACTCCGGCTCAGCTCACCCGGAAGACCGGCCCCCGGGCGGTGAACGGCAGCCGCGCACCCTGGGGAATCAGGTAGGCGTGCTCGCGCCGTACCCGCAGGACGTCGCACCAGCCGTCGGTGATGACGAGGACCGGCGCGGTGGGCGGGAAGTCGTCGGCGCGCAGCAGCAGGTCGACGCCGGGCTGGAGGACGGTGCCGCCCCGGCCGTGCACCCGCACCCTGCCGGCGATGTCCGTCACCGGGAGGTACCCGGCGTCGTGCGGCGCGGCGTCGCAGAACACGACGCGGGCGGCGGGCACGTCGCGGGCCTCGGCGTAGGAGGCGATGGCGCCGAGCGCCTTGCCCAGCAGGGTGCGGTCCATGGAGCCGGAGGTGTCCAGGACGACGCCGAAGGTGCAGCGGGCGATCTCCTCGGGCGGGAAGTAGCGTCCGGCGCGCGGGATGTCGGGGGTGGCGGCCTGGCGCCGGGAGGGACGGGCGTAGGACCGTACGGGCTCGGGGCGGGGCACGTACTCGTCGAACCAGCGGGCGAGCCGGGCGTCCCAGGGCAGCGGCGGGTGGCTGAGGGCGCGGATCTCCTGGACCAGGCCGCCGGGCAGGAAGCCGCGCCCCTGCTGCTGGTGCAGGTCGAAGCCCTGGGCCAGGCCGCGGCGGTAGAAGCCGTCGAGGTCGACGTGGTCGCGGGGTGGGCCGAGCGGGCCGCCGAGGACGTCGCCAACCCCTTTGCCGCGCGGGGTGGACAGGCGGCGCAGGCGGCGCAGGTCGACGGCGATGCGGTCGTAGACCTCCTCGGCGGAGAGCCCGGCCAGCTGCGGGTCGTGCAACAGGCCCTCGGGCATGGTGCCGACCTGCATCTCGACGAGCCAGCCGTTGATGACGTAGTCGCAGGCCACGTTGAAGAGGTACGGGTCGCGGGTGCCGCAGCGGTCGCCGTGGCGCAGGGCGGCGTGCAGCATCTCGTGGGCGAGGATGAAGCGCCATTCCTCGTCGTCGTAGCGGCGCAGCGGGTTGACGTAGATCTCCCCCGCCTCGGCGTTGACGGCGGCGACGGAGATGCCGTGGGCGCGGGCCAGTTCGGCGTCGGCGACGAGGGTGATGCCGGAGGCGATGCCGCCGAGCAGCGGGTAGGAGGAGACGAACCAGCTCAGGGCCCGCTGCCAGGGCTGCAGCCGGGTGGGGCCGCCGAGCATGTCGTCGCGGCGGCCGCCCGCGAGGTCGAGGGCGGTGGACATGGTGCGGGTCAGGGCGTGGGCGAAGGCCAGTTGCCAGTCGGGGACCTGGAGGTTCCAGCCGTCCCAGGGGACGAGCAGTTGGTCGGGGTCGCCGCCCGCGGTGCCGCAGTGCTCGTAGGCGGCGGGGATGCCGCCCTCGCGGCGCCAGGCGGCGGCGATGCGCTCCTCGTCGCCGTCGGGGTACGTCGGCGGCAGGTGGTCCGGGGTGCGGCCGACCGGGAAGGTCTGCAGGAAGCGGTTGACGACGGTGCAGCGGGCGGCGAGGTCGTAGCGGTCGGGCTGGACGCGCTCGCCGTTGGCGGCGGGCACGTGACCGAAGCCGAGGTGGATCAGGGCGTGGGCGATGGCCCAGGCCCAGTCGGCGGGTTCGGCGTGGCGGGTGGGGTGCAGGTGGACCCGGCCGTTGGAGCTGACGCGGACAAGGCCCTGCCGGGGCGCGACCTCGCACTCCTCCTCCCGGCACAGCTTGACCTCCATGGCCGCGAGCGCCGGGTTGGCCCACACCAGCTGCACGCCCTTGGCGCAGTCCTCGGCGGCCGGGTCCTTCTTCTTCTGCCGCTGCTTCTGCTTGCGGGTGCGGCTCACCGGCGGGCCTCCACCAGCCGGGGCATGTCGCGGGCGGCCTCGACGAGGAACCAGGCGGGCAGAAGCGGGTTGCCGTCGGCGTCGGAGGCGATGACGCTCTGGGCGACCTCGACGGAGATCTCGGCGAGCTGCACGAGCAGCGACTTGGCGCGGTAGGCGGTCTGGCGGCCGTTCGCCGACATGTGCTCCTTGCTCGCGGGCAGTTCCTTGACCAGGCGGCCGCGGAAGGACTCGGCGAGGTAGTAGAGCAGGTCGCGGTCCTGGAGGCGGCTGGGCCAGCGGGCCTCGCCCTTGAGAATCGCCTCGATGCCGAACCGGCTGCGGACGATCTTGACGTAGCCGCAGAAGGCGGTCGCGTGGGCCGGGGTGAGGGTGCCGTGGGCGAGGACCTTGAGGGTCTCCTCGTCGAGGTCCTGGCCGAAGGAGTGCAGGGCGTCGGAGAGCATGTGCCAGGAGCGCGGGGTGGAGAACGGCTCCTCGGTCTTGGGCGGCTTGGACCACAGGTGGTCGGGGCGGTCGGTGAGGTGGTCGGTGATCCACGGGTGGATGCCGTTCTCACCGGCCCAGACCAGCCAGTCCTTGGCAGAGGCGTCCAGGTGGACGTGGGTGAGGCGGTTGACCAGCGCGGAGGCGATGGGGCGGGCCAGTGCGTTGTCGGTGGCGCGGTTCCCGGCGCCGATGACGATGGAGCCCTTGGGGAGTTCGTAGTTCCCGATGCGGCGGTCGAGGATCAGCGAGTAGAACGCCTTCTGCACGTCCGGGGTGGCCGCGTTCAGCTCGTCCAGGAAGAGGCAGTACGGCTCGTCGCGGGCGATGGCCTCGGGCGGGCAGAACACCGACCGGCCGTCCCGGATCTGCGGGACGCCGATCAGGTCCTCCGGCGCCAGCTGGGTGCCGAGCAGGCTCACGCACTCCAGGCCCAGCGAGTCGGCGAAGTTCCTCACCAGGGAGGACTTGCCGATGCCGGGTGCGCCCCACAGGAACACCGGCCGCACGGTGGCGAGGCCGAGCAGCAGTTCCGGGAGGCGGGCGGGAGTGACGGTGACGGCTGCCTGCACGCAGGGGCTCCTTGGCGGGAGAGGGGGGTCGGGAGGTGACCGGCCCAGTGTGCGTGCCCGCCGGGGTGCCGCGCAGCCGAATTACGGGGCGTCGGACGTCTCCGCGCGCCGCCTGCGGGCCGCCATCACCGCGTACACGAGCACACCCGCGAAGAGGAACAGCACGCCCTGGTAGACCGCCGCGTAGCCGGCGCCCGCGACCAGCCACAGGGAGAAGGCCGCCGCGACCGCCGCGACCACGCCGTCCCGCACCAGTCGCGCCCGGTCGACCTTCTCGCCCTGTCCGGAGACCAGGTGGAAGATCTGGGCGGCCGTGGCCAGCAGGTACGGCACGGTGGCGGTGAAGGTGGTGACGAGGACGAGGACCTCGAAGACCTTCGCCGAGCCCGACGTGTAGTTGTAGACGGTGAGCAGGGAGGCGAGGACGACGGTGACGCCGACGCCCACCGTGGGCACCCCGCGGCGCTTGCGCGCGAACGCGGCCGGGAAGAGGCCGTCCCTGGCCGCCGCGTACGGGGTCTGGGCACTGAGCAGGGTCCAGCCGTTGAGGCAGCCGGTCATCGAGACCAGGGCGGCCAGTGCGACGGCCCAGCCGCCCCAGGCGCCGCCGAACATGGCGTTCACGGCGTCCGAGAAGGGGGCGTCCGAGGTGACCAGGCGGTCGTGGGCGACGGTGCCGAAGACCGAGAGGGTGCCGAGCAGGTAGACGAGGGCGGCGCCCGCGGTGCCGATGACGGTGGCGCGGCCGACCGTGCGGCGGGGGTCCTTGACCTCGCCGGCGCTGACGGCGGCGGACTCCACACCGAGGTAGGAGAAGAGCAGGATCGCTGCGGCGGCGGAGACCGCGCCGATGCCGCCGGAGCCGCTCGCGTTGAACGGGCCGAGGTTGTCGGCGTCGAAGAAGAACAGCCCGCCGACGGCGACGAGCAGCAGCGGCGCGAACTTCAGCACGGTGGAGACCAGCTGGACCGCGCCGACCCAGCGGGTGCCGGCGAAGTTGGCGAGGGCGGGCAGCCACTGGATGACGAGGGCGGCCAGGCACGCGGTCCAGCGGTGGTCGTTCACCGGGATCAGGACGTCGAGGTAGCCGACGGCGGCGACGGCGAGGGCCGCGTTGGACACCCAGGTGGTGATCCAGTACGCCCAGGCGGCGAGGAACCCGGCGAAGTCGCCGAAGGCGCCGCGGGCGTAGACGTAGGGGCCGCCGGTGCGCGGGTCGCGGGCGGCGAGACGGCCGAAGACCAGGGCGAGCGCGATGGCGCCGACGGTCAGGACGCCGAAGGCGAGCAGGCTGATGGTGCCGAAGGGCGCGACGGAGGCCGGGAGCAGGAAGATGCCGCCGCCGATGATGTTGCCCATGACCAGGGCGGTGGCGACGGGGAGCCCGAAGCGGCGGGCGTGCCGGGTGCTGTCGGATGCGGGGGCCGCGGGGGTTGCCTGCGGTTCCGGAGCCGGTGGGGGGACGGTCCCGGTGACGTGCATGGGGTGGTGCGCCTCTCATGGAACGGGGCCCGGGATCGCCGGACGCGCCCATGGTCGGGCACGGTCCGGCACCGCTCCAAATCAGGCGCTTTTGTCCTGTACGAACCCGTCCACGACGGGAAAAGGTGTGCCCTCCGCGGCGTTCGACCGCGAATCGTCCACCGGGTCCACGGGTACCTGCGGGCCGTTCGACTCGCGCAGCCAGCGGCGCAGCACCCGGTGGACGTGTTCGGCGCCGACGATCTCCGCGGCCTCGTCGACGGGCGCGGACAGCACGACCGGCGACAGCAGGAACGCGCGTGACTGGGCACCGCCGAGGCCGCCGTGCGAGCCGATCTGCTCCTCGAAGGCGAGGACCTCGCCGTCGACCGGGTCGTGGAAGGAGTTGACCATGATGTCGGCGGTGTGCGGGAAGGAGTGCGTACGGCGGACGGCGTCGGCGGCGCCGGGGCCGAAGGGAGCGAGCGGCCCGGGGTCCCGGTCGAGCCGGTCCAGGGGCACCTCGGCGCCGCGCGCGCCGAGCACGACACCGCCGTGCTTCTCGCTGCGCACCAGCAGGAAGCCGATGCCGGGGTGGTTGGCGAGGGTGGGCAGCAGGGCGGGGTGGCGGGCGTCGATCTCCTCGCGGGTCATCCGGTGCGGCACATCCGGGAAGGAGACCAGGCCCAGGTTGCCGGAGGCCAGCACGATCGGCTCGGAGCGGCGCCCGGTGGGGGTGTCGGCGGGCCGCTGCTGCTCGGCGCCCTCCTCCACGGGTCGGTGCAGGGCGGCTCGTACGGTGTTGCGCGCCTCGGCGCCGCTGCGGGTGCGCCGGGCGCTGCGCGGCACGGGCAGCCCGCAGCCGGCCCGCACCAGATCGGCGAGGGTCAGGCCGTAGCGGGCGCGGAAGGTCTCGCCGGGGCTCTGGCCGTGGTCGGACAGGAGCACGATCCGGTACGAGCGGGGGGCGTGCTCGGCGACCTTCTCGATCAGGGCGAGGGACCGGTCGAGCCGCTGGAGGACCTTGGCGGCGTCCCGGCCGCCCGGCCCGGAGTGGTGGGCGACCTCGTCGTAGGCCACCAGGTCGGCGTAGACGGCGGTGCGGCCGGCCAGCATGTCGCCCATGACCGCGGCGACGACGACGTCGCGTTCGACGACGGTCGCGAAGGCGCGCACGAAGGGGTAGAGGCCGCCGCGGGAGACGCGCGGGCGGACCTTGTGGACGCGGGCGCGGGTGGACTGGCCGATCTCCCGGCACACCTCGGCGACGAAGGACATCGCGGTGCGCACGGCGTTGGCGGGGTCGGAGAAGTAGGCGAAGTAGCCGGATCTGGAGCGGGTCTCGCGGCTGCGGCGGCGGGTGGCTATGGACAGCACGAGGGCCTGTTCGTCGGCGCCGCCGCCGAACAGGTTGCCGCGGCTGGCGCCGTCGAGGCTGAGCAGTCCGCCGTCGCCGGTGCGCCGCACGGCGCGGTACTGGAGTTCGGCGGCGCTGGTCGGGCGGTTGCAGACCATGACCTCGCCGCTGTCCTTCTCGTACCAGCGGAAGGCGGGGACGTCGTGGTTGCTGCCGTGCAGGATGCCGAGCTGGCTGGCGCCGGTCTGGCTGGACCAGTCGGTGCGCCACTCGGCGAGCCGGTGGGTCGCCGAGGCGCCGTCGCGGCCGAGCCAGCGGGCGACGGTGGGCATGGCGCCGCGGTCGACGGCGTCGAGCAGGACGTCGTGGCCGACGCCGTCCAGTTGCAGGAAGACGGTGCCGGGCCCGGCCGGGCAGGGCGGTCCCGATCTGCGGCGGCGGTCGGCGAGGCGGTAGAGGCGGCGCCGGTAGGCGTCGTCGTCGCGCACCGCCAGGGCGCCGCCGGTGGCGGAGGCGACGGCGGACATGACGGCGGCCACCACGACCGCCGTCTCGGGGGCGACGCCGCCGCGTCCGGCCGGGTTGACGTCGATCGCGAGGAGCAGCAGCCCGCCGTTGAGGAAGAAGACCAGCAGGCCGAGGACGAGGGCCGGCACCAGGAGCAGCAGGCGGACCATGAGCGGCCAGACCAGGGCGGACAGCAGACCGAAGGCACCGGCGCCGACCGCGGCGGTCATGGCGATGTCGGTGGCGCTGTCCCCGTCGGGCGACTGGAGCCGGAAGTCGGGCAGGATGCCGGCGAGCACGAGCATGGTGAGCGTGGACACGGCCCACACCGTGACACTCCGCCCGACCTGACTGGCGACCCGGCGCCAACGCCCTGCACCCACGCTCCGCACACCTCACGTCCCGGCCCGTCGTCCGTGCGGGCCTTCCCCACCCTGCCACAACGCTCCGGAGTGCCCGTTTGTCCCCCCGGGTCCGGTTCACACCCGCGCGACGGCGCTCAGCGGCCGTCGTACCCGGCGGTCGGCATCGACAGCCTGCGGTGCACGCACGCTTTCATCCGGGCGTCGTAGGACGGTTCGGCGTGGCCGACGGTCTCGACCCGTACGCCGCGCCGCGCGCACTCCGCGGCGAAGTCGTCGACGGAGGACAGCGCGCTCTCCAGCACCCGGCGGCTGGGTGCCACGAACAGGTCCCGTCCGGGGCGCACTCCGTCCCACAGGGCGTCGTGGTCGTGCCGCAGACCGCGCACCAGCAGCTGTCTGGCGACGACGTAGCCGTGCTCCGCGGCCCAGTGGGCGCACATGGCGTGCTGGCTGCGGGAGTCGACCAGGAAGGGGTCGTCGTCCAGCTGTTCCAATGGCGTCAGACTCGCGATCGCCGTCACCCGCACCGGCCCCATGGTGTCCCCCCTCACCTCCCGTCACCTCCCGTTTTCGCCGCCGACCCTACTCCTGGACGTAGGCTTCGGGGAGTCGCGCGAAGGAGGCAAAGGAGTGCCGGTGGAGCTCACGTGGTGGGGTCACGCCACCTGCACGGTCGAGGATTCGCGCATCCGCGTGCTCACCGACCCCCTGTTCGTCCGCCGGCTCGCCCACCTGCGCCGCAGGCGGGGCGCGGTGCCGCCGCCCGAGGCGTGGCGCGCGGACGTGGCGCTGGTGTCCCATCTGCACGCCGACCACCTGCATGTGCCGTCGCTCGCGCGGCTCGCGCCGGGCACGCGCCTGCTCGTGCCCCGGGGCGCACGACGGGCGGTGCCCGGGCTGCGCCGGCTCCGGCACCTGGAGCTGACCGAGGTGGCGCCGGGTGACGAGACGACCGTCGGTGACCTGCGGATACGGGCGGTCCCCGCACGGCACGACGGGCGGCGGCTGCCGGTCGGACGGCACCGCGCCCCCGCGCTCGGCTATGTCGTCGAGGGCGAGGCGCGGACGTACTTCGCCGGGGACACCGGTCTGTTCGACGGCATGGAGCAGGAGGTCGGGCCGGTCGACGTGGCGCTGCTGCCGGTGGGCGGCTGGGGCCCCTACCTGGGTGCGGAGCACCTGGACGCGGGGCGGGCGGCCGAGGCACTGGCCCGGCTGGCGCCGCGCACGGCGGTGCCGGTGCACTACGGCACGTACTGGCCGATCGGGATGGACGCCGTGCGCCCCCACGAGTTCCACACGCCCGGCGAGGAGTTCGTGCGCCTGTCGGAGCTGCGCGCTCCGGGGGTGGCGGTGCACCTGCTGGGGCACGGCGAGAGTGTGCGGGTGGAGGTCGCGCGGTGAGCTGGCTGGCGGCCGCGACGCTGGACATACCGACGGAGCCGACGCAGCAGGCGCTCGGCTATCCGTCGCTGTTCCTGCTGGTGCTGATCGGGGCGCTGGTGCCGGTGGTGCCCACGGGGGCGCTGGTGAGTTCGGCGGCGGTGGTGGCGATGCACCAGACGCTGCCGTTCGCCATGCTGATGGTGTTCGCGACGGCGTCGCTGGCCGCGTTCTGCGGGGACATGGCGCTGTACTGGCTGGGCCGGCGCGGGGTGGGTTCGAAGAACGGCTCGCGCTGGCTGGAGGCGATCCGGTCACGGGCGCCCGAGGACCGGCTGGAGCAGGCGCAGGAGAAGCTCGCCGAGCACGACGTCGCGGTGCTGGTGCTCTCCCGCCTGGTGCCGGCCGGCCGGATCCCGGTGATGCTGGCCTGTCTGCTGGCCGAGTGGCCGCTGCGCCGCTTCGCCCGGGGCAACCTGCCTGCCTGTCTGGCCTGGGCGGTGACGTACCAGCTGATCGGGATCCTCAGCGGCGCCCTGTTCAGCAAGCCCTGGGAGGGCGTGGCCGCGGCGATCGCACTGACCGTGCTGGTCAGCGTGGCGCCGGGAGTGTGGCGGCGGTTCCGGGGCCCGGCGAAGGCGTAGGCGTCCGGTGGTCAGCGGGGACGGGTGCGGGGAGCGTCACTCCAGCACGCGGGAGGCGCCGATCGGGAGGTCCCACAGGCGTTCACGGGGCAGGCCCGCCCGCTGCCAGGCGGCGCGTACACGGGTGAGGGGTTCCAGTACCGGCTCCGCGGAGAGCACGAACGTGCCCCAGTGCATCGGCGCCATGTGGCGCGCGCCGACGTCCTGGGCGGCCCGTACCGCCTCCTCCGGGTCGCAGTGCACGTCGCTGAGCCACCAGCGGGGGTCGTAGGCGCCGATGGGGAGCAGCGCGAGGTCGATGCCGGGGTAGCGGCGGCCGATGCGGCTGAACCAGTGGCCGTATCCCGTGTCGCCGGCGAAGTAGACGCGCCGGGCGTCGGCGTCGGTGAGGACCCAGCCGCCCCACAGGGTGCGGCAGGTGTCGGTCAGGGTGCGCTTGGACCAGTGGTGGGCCGGCACGAAGTCGAACCGCACCCCGCCCACCTCGGTCGCCTCCCACCAGTCCAGTTCGGTGACCCGGGTGAAGCGGCGGCGGTGGAACCAGCGGCCGAGACCGGCGGGCACGAGGACGGGGGTGTCGCGCGGGAGCCTGCGCAGCGTGGGCGCGTCCAGGTGGTCGTAGTGGTTGTGGCTGATGACGACGGCGTCGACGCGGGGCAGGGCACTCCACGCGACGCCGACCCGCGTGACCCGCGGCGGAGTGCCGAGGATCCGGCGGGACCAGACCGGGTCGGTGAGCACGGTGAGGCCGCCGATCCGCACCACCCAGCTGGCGTGTCCTGCCCAGGTCACGGCGACGGTGCGCGCGTCCACGCGGGGCAGCGGGCCGGGGGCGTAGGGCAGCCGCGGGACGTCGGCCAGTCCGGCGGGGCCGGGTCTGACCGCACCCTCGCGGGCGAAGCGGGCGAATGCCTTCAGACCGGGCAGGGGTGCGGTCAGCCGGTCGTGGAAGGTCCGCGGCCACACCCGGCGTTCGGCCGGCGGCCGGGGCTCGGCGAGCGGCGGATGGGCGGCGGCGTCCTTGGCGGAGGCGGGGGTGCTCGTGGTCGACCGGGGCTGCTGCGTCATCGAGGGGGCTCCCATCGCTGAGCGTCGCGGAGACCGTCGAAGACCGACTTCAGACCGGTCAACGCGCGTTGCACGTGTGGCAGTTCCAACGGGTCCGAGGACAGGAGGCATTCCGCCCGCCGCTCGTCGGTGCCCGCGTCGAGCAGGGGGCCGGTGGCGAGCCGGACCCGCAGCGCGGACAGTTCGTCGCCGAAGCGGTGGCCGCCGGGGGCGGGCATGCCGAGCCGGGCGGTCAGGTAGTCCTCCAGTTCCTGCGCGTCGCCGACGCCCTCGGCGCCGAGCGCGTCGCGCAGTGGGCCGAGGTCGGCGTACAGGTGGCGGCCCGCCTGCGGGGGCCGGGCGGTGGCGCCCGCGGCGACGACGGCCGCGTGCGCGGCGGCGGCCACGCGCGCGTGCAGGCGCACGGCGGCCGCCCGGTGGGCGGTGACCGGCTCGGGTTCGTCGAGCGCGTACCCGGCCGCGGCGGCGACGGGGGCCGCGACGCGGGCGCCGAGCGCGGTGAGCACGTCGAGTACGCGCGCGTGCAGGCCGCTCCCGGCGGCGGAGGCGGGGAAGCGGGCGACGGCGGCCGGCCAGGCCGGCGGCAGCAGCGCGCCCGCCAGGTCGGTGACGACGGTGACCCGTTCGGGCAGCATCTCGGCGGGGCTGAGGACGACGGTGGCGTGCGCGTCGTGCAGGGTGTCGCGCCAGGTCTCGTCGCTGACCAGGTGCAGTCCCTCGGCCGCCGCGGCCTCGACGGTCTCGTGCAGCAGCTCGGGCGGCGCGACGGTGCCGGTCGGGTCGTCGGCGACGGACAGCACGAGCAGCCGGGGATCGCCGCCCTCGGCGCGGACCCGGCGGACGGTCTCCAGCAGGGCGTACGGATCGGGCACGCCGCCGGACTCGGCCGGTGTCGGGACGTGGAAGACGGGTCTGCCCAGCAGCCGTGCGTACGGTGCCCACCAGGCGGCGCAGGGACGGGGCACCAGCACGTCGCCGTCCAGCGCGGCGGTCAGCGCGAGCAGGAGGGCGCCCGCGCCGGGGGCGGCGGCCAGGTGGGCGGGCTCGGTGGTCAGGCCGCGCCGGTCCCAGTAGCCGCTCGCGGCGTCCAGGAGGGCGGCGCCGCCGCCGGCCGGTTCCCCGCGTGCGCGGCCCGCGGCGGCGGCGAGTACGGCGGACAGTTCGGGCAGCACCGGCAGCCCGTCGTCGGGGAAGTGCGGGCCGTAACGGACGGGACCGTGGCCCACGGGTTCGTGCCCCGCGGCGGCACCGCCGCCGGTGCCGTGGCCTGCGGGTCCTGTGACTGCCAGACCCCCGGGGTCCGTGCGCCGCATACGTACCTCCGCGCGGTCCGTGCCGGTCGGTGTCTCGGTGCCGGTCGGTGTCTCGGTGCCGTCCGGTGTCTTGGTGCCGTCCGGCGTCTCCGTGCCGGTCGGCTGCTCCGTGCCGGTCGGTTCCTCCGTTTCGGTCGGCTTCTCCGCGCCTTCCGGTGTCTCCGTGCCGGTCGGTTCCTCCGCGCCGGTCGGCTTCTCCGCACCGTCCGGTGTCTCCGCGCCGGTCGGTTCCTCCGTGCCGGTCGGCTTCTCCGCACCGTCCGGCGTCTCCGTGCCGGTCGGTTCCTCCGTGCCGGTCGGTTCCTCCATGCCGGTCGGTTCCTCCGCGCCGGTCGGCTTCTCCGCACCGTCCGGTGTCTCCGCGCCGGTCGGTTCCTCCGTGTCGGTCGGCTTCTCCGCGCCGGTCGGCTTCTCCGTCGCCGCTCCCCCGCTCCGTCGTCGCTTCCTGCCCTTCCCGGCCCCCCGCTCCGTCGTCATTACCTTGCCCGTCTCGTCCCCCGGCTCCCTCGCCGATACCTTGCCCGTTCCGGTCTCCCCATTCCCTCGCCGTTCCTCGTCCGTCCCGTTCCCGTTCCCCGTCTCCGTCGCCGTTCCGTTTCTTCCGTCGGGCCGTGCTCCGGCCCCACTCGCACCGGGACCCACCAGGACGGGTCCCGTCTCACCTTCGGTGCCCTGCCGGGGCGCCGCTCGTTGATCCCAGTACCCACCGTGCCGCCTCGTCATGGCCGGCGGCTCCGGTCGCGCGTGTCACAGCGGACCGGCGCCACGCGGGGTCAGCGCTCGCCGTTCTCCCCGCGCAGGCGCAGCCGGAGCCGGTGCGCTGCCGCACCGCACGCGCCCGCGATCAGGAGGCCGCCGGCGACCAGCGCGGGCACCGAGTCGCCGAAGGTCCCCCCGGTACCGGCCTGGACCCCGTGCTCGGCCGTCCCACCGGTGCAGGACGTGCCCCGTGCGGCGGGCTCACCTCGCGGGGCGGGGGTTTCGGGGCAGGCGGGCTTGGTCGGGGCGCAGGGGGTGCCGTGCGTCGAGGTCCCGGCGCGCGGGGCGGCGGTTTCGCGGCACGCCGGCTGGGCGGCGCCCGTGCCCGCACCCGCACCGCTCTCCTCCGGCACGCTCATGGTCGCGCTCCAGGGGTCGCCGTCCTCGCCCCCCGAGGCGTCCGGGCAGGCGCCGTCGACGGTCCAGTCCTCGGCGACCCCGGCGGCGCCCTCCGTCCCGGCGCCCTCCGTCCCGGCGCCCTCCGTACCGGCCCAGTCCTCGGTCTCCGCCGAGCCCTCGGTGCCCTCGGTGCCCGCGGCGCCCTGGGTGTCCGTCGAGTTCTTCGTGCTCTGCGCACCCGGCTCGGCCGCGAAGTCCCCGGCGGCGGCTATGCGGGCGGTGCCCCGGTAGGCAGGCCCGGAGCCCGTCCCCCCGTCGTCCGCGACCTTGCGCAACTCGACGGTGCCCTTCTCGAAGGCCGCCGAGGTGGCGTCGAGGCTCGCGGGCGCGGCCGCCCCGCCGGTCGGGCCGCACGAGACCGAGACGGTGACGGTGTCACCGGGTGCCGCCCGCACCGGGCTGACGTGTGCGGCGGCCTGGCCGGCGGACGGCGGGACGGCCTCCTCGGCGGTCGGCGGAGGCACGGCTGCCGGGTCGTCGGCGGACGGCGGGGCGACGGGCTCCCCCACGTCGGCGGGGGGCGGCGGGACACCCGGGTCGGCCGCGCCGGCCCCCGCGGAGATGCCGAGGGCGGCACTGGCCAGCACGGCGACGGACAGGGCGCGGGCGGTGCGGCGCATGGGACGAGCTCCTTCGAGCGACGGCTTGCGGGGCACTGCACTCGCGCCCCTCGGCCATCACAGCCCGCCCGGCGGGGGGACGCCCGTCACCGTGCTCCGTTCGCGCGAAGGAGGCGTCCGGGCGGGTGAGCCCGAGGTTTCACGCTCCCGGACCCGGGTCCCGCAGCACCTGCTCCCGCACCCGGTCGCAGCAGCGGGTGATCAGGCGGGAGACGTGCATCTGGGAGATGCCGAGCTGCTCGGCGATGCGGCTCTGGGTCATGTCGTCGAAGAAGCGCATGTAGAGGATGGCGCGCTCGCGCGGGGGCAGGGCAGCCAGCCGGTCCTTGACGGCCTCACGGTCGACGACCGTGTCGAGGGCCGGGTCGGGGGCGCCGAGCGCGTCGCCCAGCGAGTAGCCGTCCTCGCTGCCGGGGAGTTCGGCGTCCAGGGACAGGGCCGTGAAGCTCTCCAGGGCCTCGAGGCCCACCCGGACGTCCTCCTCGCTCAGGTCGGCGCGCTCGGCGATCTCGGCGACGGTGGGCCTGCGGCCCGGGATGGTCTGGGACAGGTCCTGGCCGGCGAAGCGCACGCGGTTGCGCAGTTCCTGCACCCGGCGCGGCACGTGGAGGGTCCACATGTGGTCGCGGAAGTGGCGCTTGATCTCGCCGGTGATGGTCGGCACGGCGTAGCTCTCGAAGGCGTTGCCGCGCTCGGGGTCGTAGCGGTCGACGGCCTTGACCAGGCCGAGGGCGGCGACCTGGCGCAGGTCCTCGAAGCTCTCACCGCGGCTGCGGAACCGTCCCGCCAGCCGTTCGGCCATGGGCAGCCATGCCTCGACGATCCGGTCGCGGAGCGCGTCGCGCTCGGGACCGTCGGGAAGGGTGACGAGCCGGCGGAAGTCGTCGGCGGTGTCGGGGGCGTCGTCGTGCGGGTGCTTCACACTGGCGTGGATCGGCATGGTGTGTCGCAACTCCCTCGGAGCGCGGGGTCCTGTCGTCACGCCGGACTGCCAGTCCGGTCGGTGCGGTCCGCCCGCAGGCGGCCGGGGTTGCGGCAACCCCGGGCCCGTGGGTGCGGGCGGAACCGGTGCGACGACACGGCCCTTGGGTCGGGCGGTCACCGTGGGAGGGCGTCCGGCACCGGACGGACGCATCCGTGGCGGCGTCGCGCCGCTCCCACGGACGTGCCTCCTGTCCGAAGCACTGACCTTGCGCCTGCCCCCTGTCCCCCGCTGCAAACCCCCTGGTTTCTCAGCCCTTGCGCGGCTGCTTGAAGCGCACCATGTTGCCGGCCGGGTCACGGAAGGCGCAGTCGCGGACGCCGTAGGGCTGGTCGACCGGTTCCTGGAGGACCTCGGCGCCCGCGGCACGCAGGTGCTCGAAGACGGCGTCGACGTCGTCGGTGGCGAGGATGACGCCGCGCAGGTGGCCCTTGGCCAGCAGGTCGGCCATCGCCTGCCGGTCGGCGGCCGAGGCGTTGGGGTCCGCCAGCGGGGGTTCGAGGACGATGTCCACGTCGGGCTGGGCCGGGGAGCCGAGGGTCACCCAGCGCATGTCCTCGTACCCGACGTCGCCCCGGACCTCCATGCCGAGCAGGTCCCGGTAGAAGGCGAGCGCCCGGTCGTGGTCGTCGACGGCTATGAAGCACTGCGAGAGGTTGATGTCCATGCGCCTCACGCTACGGTCGGCGGCGCGGGCGTCGCTTCTCCGTTCCTGACCGGCTCACCCGTCGCGAACGGCTTGTTCCTGACCGGCTCACCCGTCGCGAACGGCTTGTTCCTGACCGGCTCACCGGTCGTGAACGGCTCGTTCCTGGCCTGCTCGCCGTTCCTGACCGGCCGGGTGTAGACCTTGGCGACGCAGGCCGGGAGTGCGGCGCCGTCGGTGTGGTCGCGCTCCCGGTAGGCGCTCGGGCTCTCGCCGACCAGTTCGGTGAACCGCGAGCTGAACGACCCCAGCGAGGTACAGCCGACGGCGAAGCAGACCTCGGTGACGCTCATGTCGCCGCGCCGCAGCAGCGCCATGGCGCGCTCGATGCGTCGTGTCATCAGGTAGCTGTACGGCGTCTCCCCGTAGGCGGCGCGGAAGCTGCGGGAGAAGTGGCCCGCCGACATGAGGGCGACGCGGGCCAGCGCCGGCACGTCGAGCGGCTCCGCGTACTCGCGGTCCATCAGGTCGCGGGCCCGGCGCAGCCGGGCCAGATCCTCCAGCGTCGTCACCCGACCACGATCCCACAGCGCCGGACACCGCCGGTAGCCGTGCCGGCGGTGTCCGGCTCTGTGGGCGTCGCCACCGTCAGGCGCCGACGTAGGCGGCGAGGTGCTCGCCGGTGAGGGTGGAGCGGTCGGCGACGAGGTCGGCGGGGGTGCCCTCGAAGACGATCCGGCCGCCGTCGTGACCGGCGCCGGGGCCGAGGTCGATGATCCAGTCGGCGTGTGCCATGACGGCCTGGTGGTGCTCGATGACGATGACCGACTTCCCGGTGTCGACGAGGCGGTCGAGCAGGCCGAGCAGCTGCTCGACGTCGGCGAGGTGGAGCCCCGTGGTGGGCTCGTCGAGGACGTACACGCCGCCCTTCTCGCCCATGTGGGTGGCCAGCTTGAGCCGCTGCCGCTCGCCGCCGGACAGGGTGGTCAGCGGCTGGCCGAGGGTGAGGTAGCCGAGGCCGACGTCGGAGAGCCGCTGGAGGATCTTGTGGGCGGCCGGGGTGCGTGCCTCGCCGGCGCCGAAGAACTCCTCGGCCCGGTCCACCGACATCGCGAGCACCTCGCTGATGTCCCGGCCGCCGAAGCGGTACTCCAGCACGGCGGGCTGGAACCGCTTGCCCTCGCAGTCCTCGCAGGGGGTGGCGACGCCGGCCATCATGGCCAGGTCGGTGTAGATGACACCGGCGCCGTTGCAGGTGGGGCAGGCGCCCTCGGAGTTGGCGCTGAACAGGGCCGGCTTCACGCCGTTGGCCTTGGCGAAGGCCTTGCGGATCGGGTCGAGCAGTCCGGTGTACGTCGCGGGGTTGCTGCGCCGCGAGCCCTTGATGGGGCTCTGGTCGACCGATACGACGTCGGCGCCGGCCGGGACCGAGCCGTGGATAAGGGAGCTCTTGCCGGAGCCGGCCACGCCGGTGACCACGCAGAGCACGCCGAGCGGGACGTCCACGTCGACGCCCTGGAGGTTGTGCGTCCGCGCGTCGCGGATCTCCAGGGCCCCGGTGGCCTTGCGGACCGACTCCTTGAGTGCGGCGCGGTCGTCGAGGTGGCGGCCGGTGACGGTGTCGGAGGCCCGCAGTTCCGCCACGGTGCCCTCGAAGCAGACGGTGCCGCCCTGCGTGCCGGCGCCGGGGCCGAGGTCCACCACGTGGTCGGCGACGGCGATCGCCTCCGGCTTGTGCTCGACGACGAGGACCGTGTTGCCCTTGTCCCGCAGCCGCAGCAGCAGGTCGTTCATGCGCTGGATGTCGTGGGGATGCAGTCCGACGGTGGGCTCGTCGAAGACGTACGTGGTGTCGGTGAGCGAGGAGCCGAGGTGGCGGATCATCTTGACGCGCTGTGCCTCGCCGCCGGACAGGGTGCCCGCGGGCCGGTCGAGGGAGAGGTAGCCGAGGCCGATCTCGACGAAGGAGTCGAGGGTGTCCCGCAGCGCGGTGAGCAGCGGCGCCACCGAGGGCTCGGCCAGCTCCCGGACCCAGTCGGCCAGGTCCCGGATCTCCATCGCGCAGGCGTCGGCGATGCTGATCTTGCCGATCCTCGACGAGCGGGCGCCCTCGCTGAGCCGGGTGCCCTCGCACTCGGGACAGGTGGTGAAGGCGACGGCCCGCTCCACGAAGGCCCTGATGTGCGGCTGCATCGCCTCCTTGTCCTTGGAGAGGAAGGACTTCTGGATCTTCGGGATGAGCCCTTCGTAGGTGAGGTTGACGCCGTTGACCTTCACCTTGACCGGTTCGCCGTAGAGGAAGTCCCGCAGCTCCCGGTCGGTGTAGTCGCGGATCGGCTTGTCCGGGTCGACGAAGCCGGACTGGGCGTACACCTGCACGGTCCACTGGCTGTCCGACTTCCAGCCGGGAATGGTGAAGGCGCCCTCGGCGAGCGACTTGGAGTCGTCGTAGAGCTGGGTGAGGTCGATGTCGGAGACGGTGCCGCGGCCCTCGCAGTTCGTGCACATGCCGCCGGTGCGCTGGAAGGTCGCCTTCACCGCCTTCTTGTTGCCCCGCTCGACGGTGATCGCGCCGCTGGCCCGCACCGAGGCGGTGTTGAAGGAGTACGCGCTGGGCGGGCCGATGTGCGGATCGCCGAGGCGGCTGAAGAGGATCCGCAGCATCGCGTTGACGTCGGTGGCGGTGCCGACGGTGGAGCGGGGGTCGGCGCCCATCCGCTGCTGGTCCACGATGATGGCGGTGGTGAGGCCGTCCAGGACGTCCACCTCGGGGCGGGCCAGCGTGGGCATGAAGCCCTGGACGAACGCGCTGTAGGTCTCGTTGATCAGCCGCTGGGACTCGGCGGCGATCGTGTTGAACACCAACGAGCTCTTGCCCGAGCCGGAGACTCCGGTGAACACGGTCAGCCGGCGCTTGGGGATGTCGATGCTGACGTCCTTGAGGTTGTTCTCGCGGGCGCCGTGTACACGGATCAGGTCGTGACTGTCGGCGGCGTGCGACCCGGGTTGCTGCGTGCCCGGCCTCTTGGCGCTGCTCATCGTGTCTCCATCTGTCGGGGGCTCGGTGAAGGTGACGCCCTCAGTGCCTCGGTGGTCACACGCTAGAGGGGGCACGGCGGCCCGCGCTTCTCGATTACTGATCCGCTACGGATCCGCCGGAAATCGGAGCGGACCCGTCCGGATGAATCCGTGTCGGCCCGCGGTGTCCGGGTACGCGGTCGGCACCCCCTTAAGGATTCGGCATCCCCTTAAGGATCTGGAGGGAGACATGCAGCGAGGCAGCGACCGGATGAGCGTCCACCGCGACGACGAGATGAAGCATGAACTGCAGGGTCTGCTCAGGTCCGGGCACCCCACCCGCAGCGAGGAGTGGAACGACCCGGAACCTGCCGCCGAGGACGATCCGGACGTCATGTACGGACCCGTCACCCCGGGCCGCGGACCGACGTACCTGGAGGCCCTGCGGCTCGAGCTGGCCCGGAACCTGACCCGGGGCAGCTTCCCCGCGGGACCGCGGGAACTGACCCGCACACTGCGCCGCGGCAACGCACCGGACGCCCTCGTCGAGGAGCTGGACCGGCTGCCGCACAAGGCGCGCTACGACAACGTCCAGGAGCTGGCGGTGGCCCTCACCGAGGGCGGCCGGTCCGGTCCGGCCGGTACGTGAAGGAAGGGAGCCCGAACTCCATGCGCATCGCATTTCTCACCGCGCCCGAGGGCGTGGAGCAGGTCGAGCTGACCGAGCCGTGGAAGGCGGCGAAGGACGCGGGTCACGACCCCGTTTTGGTCTCCACGCAGTCCGGCGAGATCCAGGGCTTCAACCATCTCGACAAGGCGGACACTTTCCCCGTCGACGAGGTGGTCGGCAACGCCTCCGCCGACTCGTTCGGTGGTCTCGTCCTGCCCGGTGGGGTGGCCAACCCCGACTTCCTGCGGACGGACGAGAAGGCCGTGGCCTTCGTCAAGGACTTCTTCACGCAGGGCCGCCCGGTGGCCGCCATCTGCCACGCGCCCTGGACGCTGGTGGAGGCGGACGTCGTGCGCGGCCGCACCATGACCTCGTGGCCCAGTCTGCGGACCGACCTGCGCAACGCGGGCGCCACCTGGGTCGACGAACAGGTCAAGGTCTGCGACGCGGGCAACAACACCCTGGTCACCAGCCGCAAGCCGGACGACCTGAAGGCGTTCTGCGAGACGTACCTCGCGGAGTTCGCCAAGGCGGGCGACTAGGAACACGTAGGCGGCGGCCAGGAACACGTGAGGCGGGCCACCGGTGGCGGACCACCGGTGGCCCGCCGCCACGCCCGGCCGCCACCGTCACCGTCAGCCACCGGGCGCGGCGGCCTGGCCGCAGCCGCGTTCCCTGGCGCCCTCCCGGGTGCGGCCCGCGGCCACCGGGCGGCGGGGGTTGCGGCGCAGCCACTCCCCCTCCAGCCCGGCCATGCGGTCGTTGTGGGCCCGCAGCGCGTCGTTCGACCCGTACAGCAGGGTGTCGTGGCGCGTGCGGTGGATGGTCTCCAGTTCTTTCATCAGCTGCTGGTCGTCCAGGCGGCCCGGGTCCACTCCGGTCATGGTGTCGTCCCGCGTGTCGTGTTCGTTCATGCGTCCCGGGTACCCGCCCCGGAGCACTACCACCCCCGAGCGGCACCCGGGAGGGCAGCCACATGGATCTCGCGTTTCTGCACCCCCTCTACGAGCACCAGGGACCCTGGGCCTCCGTCTACGTCGACCTCTCCCGCCACACGGAGGACACTCCCCACGAGCGGGAGCTGACGGCTGCCGCGGTGGCCCGGCAGCTGGCGGAGCAGGGCGCGGACGACGCCACCTGCCAGGCGGTGCGGGAGGCGGTGGACGAGTTGCGGCACGCCACCGATCCGCACGGGCGGGCCCTGTTCGCGTGTGCCGGGCAGGTGGTCCTCGATCCGCCGCTGGCCCGGCCCCCGTACGGCGGGACCACCGCCGACTGGGCCCCGCTGCCGCACGTCACGCCGCTGCTGGACCTGGCCGGCGAGGACCCGGTGTGCGTGGTGGCGTACATCGACCGCAAGGGCGCGGACTTCGAGCTGCGCAGCGCGCTGGGCAGCTCGGACGCGGGCGGCGTGACCGGCAGGCAGTGGCCGGTGCACCGCACGAGCAGCGTGGACTGGTCGGAGCGCCACTTCCAGCTCCGGGTGGAGAACACCTGGGAGCACAACGCGGCGGAGATCGCGGACGCGCTCGCCGTGTGCCAGGAGGAGACGGGCGCCGACCTGCTGATCCTGGTGGGTGACGACCGGGAGCGGCGCTCGGTGCACGAGCGGCTGCCGAGCCGCCTTCAGGAGCGCATCGCCGAGGCCTCGCGCGGCGCCGGCAGCAGGCTGCTGGACGACGAGGTGGAAGGGCTGCGCGAGGACCACGTCCGGGCCCGCGCCCGGGAGGACCTGGACCGGTTCCTGGCCGCCCGGTCGCCGGACGAGGAGGGCCGGGCCGGCGCGGCGGAGGGCGTGCCCGCGCTGGTGGAGGCCGCCAGGGAGCACCGCATCGACGAGCTGCTGGTCATCCCGGACGCCCCCGACACCCACCGCGAGGTCTGGATCGGCGAGGACGCCGACCAGGTGGCGGTGCGCCGTACGGAGCTGAAGACGCTCGGCGAGCAGAACTCCTGGTCGGCCCGCGCGGACGACGCCCTGCTGCGCTCGGCGGTGATGACCGGCGCCCCCGCGATCTCGGTGACGCCGGTGCTGCCGCCGGAGACCGCTCGGAAGGTACCGGTGGGCGGCCTGGGGGCGCTGCTGCGCTGGAAGTGATCGCCCGGGGTCTCCTCCGGAGCCCGGACGTCAGCGGGCCCGCTCCACCCGGCGTTCGTCCCAGACCGGCTGGGCCGTCTCGCGCACCCGTCCGTCGCTGCCGAAGACCAGGTACCGGTCGAAGGAGCGGGCGAACCAGCGGTCGTGGGTGACCGCGAGGACCGTGCCCTCGAAGCCCTCCAGGCCCTCCTGGAGGGCTTCCGCCGACTCCAGGTCCAGGTTGTCGGTGGGCTCGTCGAGGAGCAGGGCGGTGACGCCCTGCAGTTCGAGCAGCAGGATCTGGAAGCGGGCCTGCTGGCCGCCGGAGAGCCGGTCGAAGGCCCGCTCGGCCTGCTGGGTCAGCTCGTAGCGGCGCAGTCGGGACATGGCGGCGCCCCGGTCCTGGGCGTGCTCGGTCCACAGGATGTCCAGGAGGGTGCGGCCCAGCAGCTCGGGGTGGGCGTGGGTCTGCGCGAAGTGGCCGGGCACCACACGCGCCCCGAGCTTCCAGTCCCCGGTGTGCGCCACGTCGTCGCCGGCCAGCAGCCGCAGGAAGTGCGACTTGCCGGAGCCGTTGGAGCCGAGGACGGCGACCCGTTCGCCGTAGAAGACCTCCAGGTCGAAGGGTTTCATCAGGCCGGTGAGTTCGAGTTGCCCGCAGGTGACGGCGCGCACGCCGGTGCGACCGCCCTTCAGGCGCATCCTGATGTCCTGCTCGCGCGGCGGCTCGGGCGGCGGCCCGGCCTCCTCGAACTTGCGCAGCCGGGTCTGGGCGGCGCGGTAGCGGGACGCCAGGTCCGCGCTGTTCTCGGCGGCCTGACGCAGCGTCAGGACGAGCTTCTTCAGCTGGGCGTGCTTCTCGTCCCAGCGGCGGCGCAGTTCCTCGAAGCGGGCAAAGCGTTCCCGGCGGGCCTCGTGGAAGGTGGCGAAGCCGCCGCCGTGCACCCAGGCGTCCGCGCCGGCGGGGCCGGGCTCCACGGAGACGATCTTCTGCGCGGCGCGGGCGAGCAGCTCCCGGTCGTGCGAGACGAACAGCACGGTCTTGCGGGTCTCGGCGAGCCGCTCCTCCAGCCAGCGCTTGCCGGGCACGTCGAGGTAGTTGTCCGGCTCGTCGAGCAGCAGCACCTCGTCGGTGCCACGCAGCAGGGCCTCCAGGACGAGGCGCTTCTGCTCGCCGCCGGACAGCGTGCTCACCTGCCGCCACTGGGCCTTCTCGTAGGGCACCCCGAGCGCGGCGGTGGTGCAGATGTCCCACAGCGTCTCGGCCTCGTACCCGCGCGCCTCGGCCCAGTCGGCGAGTGCCTGCGCGTAGGTCAACTGGGCGGCCTCGTCGTCGACCGTCATGATCGCGTGCTCGGCGGCGTCGACGGCGCGCGCGGCCTCGCGGATCCGGGGCTGCGCCACGGACACCAGCAGGTCGCGCACGGTCGTCTCGTCCCGTACGGAGCCGACGAACTGGCGCATGACACCGAGGCCGCCGGTGACGGTGACGGAGCCGCCGTGCGACTTGAGCTCGCCGGCCAGCAGACGCAGCAGGGTGGTCTTGCCCGCCCCGTTGGGCCCGACGAGGGCCACGACGGCACCCTCCCCCACGCGGAAGGAGACGTCGCCGAGGAGTGCCCTCCCGTCGGGGAGGTAGTACTCCAGGTGCGCGGCTTCGAGGTGACCCATGACACCGGATTCTGCGGCTCCGGCCGCGCCCCCGGCAAACCCTTTTCGTCCGCCGCGTCCGCGCCCTCGGTACGTGAGGCGGGACACGGGCGGGGCACCGGCAGGAAACGCCGTCCGCAGGGTAGGCGGGACCCATGAGCCCCGACGTAGACCTCACCGCCGCCACGCCCGGCCCGCACCCCTTCCGCAACGGCTTCCTGCGGCTGGACCAGCGGGTGTTCGAGGCCGTCGCCGCCCGCACCTGGCCCGGCGCCGACCCTCTGCTGCCCCGGTTGAGCCGCAGCGCCAACCACGGGGTGCTGTGGTTCGCCGCGGCCGCCGCCCTGGCCGCGTCGCGCACACCGAGGGCGCGCCGTGCGGCGGCCCGGGGGATCGCCTCGCTGGGCCTGGCCTCGCTGACGATCAACACCCTCGGCAAGCGCTCGGTGCGCCGGCCCCGCCCGGTACTGGACCCGGTGCCGCTGGTCCGGCAGCTGAAGCGGCAGCCGATCACGACGTCCTTCCCGTCGGGACACGCGGCCTCGGCGGCCGCGTTCGCGACCGGGGTCGCGCTGGAGTCCCCGGCGTGGGGTGCGGCGGTCGCCCCGGTGGCCGCCGCGGTCGCCCTGTCCCGGGTCTACACCGGCGTCCACTTCCCGAGCGACGTCCTGGCCGGTGCCGCGCTCGGGGCGGGGGCCGCGTTCGCCGTACGGGGCATGGTGCCGACCCGGGCCCAGCACACCCCGCCGGCCCGGCCGCGTGCCGAGGTGCCCGCGCTGCCGGCGGGCGAGGGACTGGTCATGGTCGCCAACGTCGGCTCGGGCACCTCGGACCGGGTGCGGGCGCTGTGCGACGCGCTGCCCGACGCGGAGGTCGTGGAGTGCGAGCCGGCGGACGTCCGGGCGGAGCTGGAGAAGGCGGCCGGCCACGCCCGGGCGCTCGGCGTGTGCGGCGGCGACGGCACCGTGAACGCCGCCGCCGAGATCGCGCTCCGCCACGACCTGCCGCTGGCGGTCCTGCCCGGCGGCACGCTCAACCACTTCGCCTACGACCTGGGCGTGGAGGACGTACGGGACCTGTGCGGGGCGCTGGAGCGGGGCGAGGGGGTGCGGGTGGACGTGGGCCGGTTCGCCTCCGGCGGGCGGCGCGGCGTCTTCCTGAACACCTTCAGCCTCGGCGTGTACCCGGAGCTGGTCAACGAGCGGGAGCGCTGGTCGCCCCGGATCGGGGGCTGGCCGGCCGGGGTGCTGGCGGCCGTGCGGGTGCTGCGCGCCGACCGGCACCCGCTGGAGGCCGAGGTGCGCGGTCGCAGGCGCCCGCTGTGGATGCTGTTCGCGGGCAACGGCACGTACCACCGCCGGGGACTCGCCTCGGGGCGCCGACTGGACATGGCGGACGGGCAGTTGGACGTACGGGTGGTGCACGGCGGGCGCCGGCCGGCCCTGCGGCTGCTGTCCGCGGCGCTCGCGGGACCGCTGACCCGCTCGCCCGCGCACGCGGCGGTGCAGGTTCCCCGGCTGCGCCTGTCGGGTGTCGCGCCCGGCACGCTGATGGCGTTCGACGGTGAGCTGACCGAGACGGAGGGCGACCTGACGCTGGAGAAGCTGCCCGAGGCGCTCACGGTGTACCGGCCGCTGCCCGGTGGCGGGCTGCTCTCCTGAAGACCGCTCCCGCCGGAGCGCTCGATCCCGCCCGTCCCGGCTCGATGACGACACGACGACCGACGACGTGACGCCCCGTCAGTCCACATGGCAAAACACATATCTCACCATGCGGCTGGCGGGCGTACCGTGATCGCACTGTCGGGAGAGGGGATCCACCATGCCGAAGCCGCACGAGACCGCCGTCTACACGCACGGGCACCACGAGTCGGTGCTGCGCTCGCACACCTGGCGCACCGCCGAGAACTCCGCCGCCTACCTGCTCGGATCCCTGCGGCCCCACATGCGGATCCTGGACGTCGGCTGCGGGCCGGGCACCATCACCGCCGACCTGGCGGAGCTGGTTCCGGACGGCCACGTCACCGGCGTGGACCGGTCGCCGGAGATCGTGGAGCGGGCCCGGGCCACGGCCGCCGGGCGCGGGCTCGGCAACACCGACTTCGCGGTCGCGGACGTGCACGCGCTGGACTACCCGGACGACACCTTCTGCGTGGTCCACGCCCACCAGGTGCTCCAGCACGTGGGCGACCCGGTGGGGGCGCTGCGCGAGATGAGGCGGGTCGCGAAGCCGAACGGGATCATCGCCGTCCGCGACTCCGACTACGGCGCCATGACCTGGTACCCGGCGTCCCCGGGCATGGACGACTGGCTGGACCTGTACCACCGGGTGGCCCGCGCCAACGGGGGCGAGCCGGACGCCGGACGCCGGTTGAAGTCCTGGGCACTGCGGGCGGGGTTCACGGACATCACGGCGACCTCGGCCACCTGGACCTTCGCCACGCCCGAGGAGCGGGACTGGTGGAGCGGCCTGTGGGCGGACCGCACCCTCGCGTCGGCGTACGCGGAGCGCGCCACCGAGGGCGGCCATGCGACGCCCGAGCGGCTGCGCGCGGTCTCGGCGGCCTGGCGGGACTGGGGAAATCACCCGGAAAGCTGGTTCAGCGTCCTGCACGGAGAGATTCTGTGCCGAAAGGAAGCCTGACCGACGCCTGTCCGGTGGAATTCGGGAAACCAGTACGACAGGAGGTTCAACATTATGGTTCCGCTTCTGCTCGTACTGCTTCTCGCGATCGTCCTTTTCGGTGTCGGGTTCGCGGTGAAGGTTCTCTGGTGGATCGCTCTGGCGGTTCTGGTCCTGTGGGTGATCGGTTTCCTGGCCCGCGGGACGACGGCCGGTGGCGGCAGGGGCCGCTGGTACCGGTGGTGAACGACTGGTGACGACGAACAACAGGTGAAGAGGCCGCGCCGCCCCGGGAGTGCTCACTCCCGGGGCAGCAGCGGTCCCAGCGGCCCGAGGTCCAGGTTCAGGTCCTCGGGCCGCAGTCCGTAGCGGTCCCGCAGTTCGGTCATGCGGTCGTCGAGGAGCATCAGGGTGAGGCCGATCCGCTCCTCCTGGTCCTCGCTCAGGTCGCCCTCGTCGACGCGGCGCAGCGCCTGGCGCTCCATGAGCTGGCGCAACAGCTCGACGACCGTCAGCACCAGCTTGATCAGGTCGCGCTCGACGGTGTCGGGTTCGAGGTCGAGGCGGCGCCCGGGGGTCTCGGCGGGCTCGGGGTGTTCACTCACGTCATCAGTCCCCGAACGGTGAGGGAACGTTGCGGTTGACCGAGCTGATCAGCGCGTTCAGGTCGATGCGGACCAGGTCGACGTCCGCGATGCGCAACGTGACGTCGCCGGTGATGACCACTCCGCCGGCCAGCAGCCGGTCCAGCAGGTCCACCAGGGCGATCTCCCGGCGCTCCACGACGGTCACGAGCCCTCCCCCTCTCCTTCTCCGGCGAAGGAATAGGCCGCCCACGGACCGGTGAGTTCCACGCGAATTCCGGGGGCGTCGTCCTTCGTGCGGTCCACCATTTCGACGAATTCCTCGGATGCGTCCCTGGCCACCAGATAGGCGGCATTCAGAACGTTCCGTCCGGCGGCACCGGAAAGGCGGGGGTTCTGCGGGGCGTGCAGGCGTGCGCCGTCGGCCCGGTCGGACAGCCTCGTGTGCAGCCCGGTGGCGAACTCCTCGGCCCTGCTCCACAGGTCGTCGTTGGCCCGGGTCTGCCGGCGCCGCTGCCGCAGGTAGTCCCGGCCCGATACGGGCTTGGGTGCGGCCGGTGCCGAAGCGGCCGGCCGCTCGGGCTCCGCCTGCTGCGCCGGATCCGCCTCGACGTACACCTTCACACCCCACTCCACCCGGCCGTCCAGCCGGTCGAGCGTGCGCCGGAAGGCCGCCTCGCGCTCCTCCAGCATGACGCGTACGCCGCTGTCGTCGCGGAAGACAGTGGCGAGCCGCAGCGGCAGCGGGGTGGTGACGGCGGTGAGCGCGTCGACCACCTGCTGGTGGGCGCGGGCGGTGGCGGTCAGCCAGTCCAGGTCCTCCAGGTGCGCGCGCAGCGCCTCCTCGGCGAAGTCCGCCTGGGGCACATGGCTGACGACGGCGACCAGGTCACCGTGCGGCAGCAGCCGGGGCGGGTCGCCCGCCACCCCGGCGAGCTGGGACTGGAGGGCCGCGCCGAAGGGCCGGCAGACGGCGTAGACGTAGCGCAGTCCGGTCACGGCGCCTCCCTCGGTACGCGGCCCGGGTCCAGCTCACGCAGGCGTTCGCGGAGCGCCGCGTTCTCCCGGGTGAGCTCGTCGTGCCGGGCGCGCGAGGACAGTGCGGGGTCGCTCTCCCACCAGTCGATGCCCATCTCCTTGGCCTTGTCGACGGAGGCGACGACGAGCCGCAGCTTGATGGTCAGCAACTCGATGTCGAGCAGGTTGATCTTGATGTCGCCCGCGATCACGACTCCCTTGTCGAGCACCCGTTCCAGGATGTCGGCGAGGTTGGCGCTCTGTCCCTGGCCGTAGGGATCGGGCAGCCGGCTGGGGGTGGTCATCGACGGCTCCCGCCCTCAGCGTCCTCGTACTCGTACTCGTCACCGGACGCGTACTCGTCCTCCCCCGCTTCCTTGTCCTGCTCGGCCTCCTCGGCCTCCTCGTACTCGCCCTCCGGTTCCTCCTCGTACTCGCCCTCACCCTCGGGCTCTTCCTCGTAGGCGTCCTCGGGCTGCTCCTCGTACTCGCCCTCGGGCTCCTCGTCGTCCCGGCGCTGCTCCTCCTCCGCGACCGCGTCCTCGTGGCTGCGGACCACCTCGCCGTCGCGGATCTCGCCGCGCCAGCCGTCGTCCGCCTCGCCCTTGAAGGTGATGTGACGGACGTAGTTCTTGAGGTCGAGCCGGGCCCGGCGGCCCTGTGCGCGCCAGATGTTGCCGGTCTTCTCGAACAGGCCCTTCGGGTAGTACTCGATGACCAGGACCACGCGGGTCAGGCTGTCGGCCAGCTCGTGGAAGCTGACGACGCCCTTGGTCGAGCCCTTGGCGCCCTCGGAGGTCCACGAGATCCGGTCGTCGGGCACCTGCTCGGTGGTCGTCGCCTTCCAGCTGCGGTTGGACCAGAAGACCTTCAGCTGCCAGTCCGAGGACGTGTCGTCGGCACGGTTCGCGCTCTTGACGCCCTTGGCGAAGGTGCTGAAGTCCTGGTACTGGGTCCACTGGTCGTAGGCGGTGCGCAGCGGTACGCCGACGTCGACGTACTCGATGATGACGGTCGGCTTCTGACCGCCGCCGCCCTTCTTGCGGCCCTGGCCGCCGGTGAGGTTCTTGAAGGCGCCGACCACGTTGTCCTTCACCTTGCCCGCGCCGACCTCGAAGGCGGCCCGCATCGGGCCCTTGCCCTCGGCGAGCTTGCGTCCGCCGTCGAGGGCGAGCTTGGCGAATCCGGGGCTGTTGCCCTCGGCGATGTCGTTGAGCTTGCCGGTGGTCTCGCCGAGCTTGGTGCCGACGCCGGTCAGCAGCCGGGTGGCCTGGGCGGCGAGGTAGTCCTGCACCTCGGCCTTGAGCCGGTCGGCCGCCTCGCTCTGCGCCACGTCGGCCAGCGGGTTCTTCTTGGCGGCCTTGCCCGCCGAGGAGGCCGCGGACCCCAGGGTGTCGCTCATCGCTCACCACCGCCCTTCGACTGCCGGGCAGTGGCACCGCGGGCGGCGCTCCTGGCCCCTGCCGTCTTCTTTCCGGCCGCCTTCTTGGCGGGCTGGGCACGCTTCGCCGCGGCCTTCTTCGCGGGGGCCTTGGCCGCGGCCTTCTTCGCGGGCGCCTTCCCGGGCGTCTTGCGTGCCTCGGGCGGTGCCTTCTTCGCGGGCCGCTCGCGCCGGGGCGCGCGCCGCTTCTCCGGCTCCTCCTGCTCCTCCTGCTCCGCGGTCTCCTCGGGCTCTTCGGCGTCCCGGTACTCCTCGGGCTCCTCGGGCTCCTCCCGCTCCCCGGTCGCCTCCTCGTACTCCGAGTCCTCCGAGGCCTCGGAGTCGCGCGACTCCCGGGAGTCGTCGGATCCGACGCCGGGTGCCCGGGACGCCACGCCGGAGAGCTGGTCACGCACCTCGGCGGTGCGCCCGTGCAGCCGGTCGGCGAGCGCGTCGATCTGCCGCTCGACCATGGCCCCGGAGGCCGCCTTGCCCACGCCCCTCAGGTCGGTACGGAGCTGGTCGCCGATCTCCTTGAACTGCGGGTTGTTCTGCAGTTGTCCGGAGACCAGTTCGGCGATGCCCTTCGGGGTGAGGTTCATCTTCTTGCCGGCCACCATGGTGCCCACGGCGACCGCCATTTTCAGCTTCTTCGTGCGTCCCAGCAGGTATCCGGCCCCTATGGCGAGGCCCAGTCCCACTCGATTCATGGTGCCGTCCCGTTGCCTAATCCCGCGCTCGTGCGCGTAGCGATCTCCAGCCGGTCCAGAAGCTCGTCCTCCTGTCGGTCGAACTCCTCCTCCGTGACCTCACCGGCCTCCAACTGCTCTTCCAGGCGGGCAAGTTCGGCCCTTACCGTGGCCGGGTCGTAGTAGATCCGCTCGGCCTCGTCCAGCACCTGTCTGATGGCCCAGGCGCTGCCGCGCACCGGTGCGAACGGCAGCAGCAGGACCTCCGAGATCAGTCCCATGTCGTCACCCCGCTCCGGCGTCCGCACCGCCGGCCGCCGTGCCCGCGGGCTCGGCCGGGCCGGGCTCGACGAAGCTGTACGGCGGCAGCGGGCCGTTCACGCGGACCTCCAGGTGCGGCATCCGGTCCCGGGCCCCCTCGACTGCGGCCAGGAACTGGTCGGCCGCCTCCCGTTTCACCAGGAACGAGACGTTCGCCAGCCAGCCGGTGGACTCGGGGCCCACGCTCACGGCGTCCGCGGCGGCCTCCAGGGCGCGCTCCAGCGCGGTGGCGTCCTCGGCCTCCTTGCCCTTGACCGCGGCGGCGACCATCTCGCCGAGCCGGATCTTCGTCTCGTAGGTCCCGCCACCCGCCTGCCTGTTGGACTCGGCGAGGGCGCGGATCTCGGGGTTCTCGGCCATCACGTGGTGCAGTACGGCCTCTTCGACGTGGTTGGCCTTGATGTTGTACTCGACCCGGCCGTCCAGCGCCCCCAGGCGTTCCGCGTAGTGCTCGGCGCGCTCGGCGAGGACTCCGGTGACCGCCTTGTCGTCGGGGGCGACGCTGCCGAAGCGCATGGGCAGCACACAGCCGTCCGCACCGATCTCGCTCAGCACGTTCTGGTGGGCGAGCAGCTCCCTGCGCTTGGGGCGCAGTCCCTCGGGCGCGTCACTGACGACGGCCGCCAGTTCGCCCTCCTTGAGGATCCGCACCTCGCGCGGCGGATCACCGACCCCGCCCGTGCCCTCGGGGAGCGCGGGATGCCTGGCGGCGGTGATGCCGTAGACGTACGTACTCACTCCTGCTCCTCCTTCCGGCGCGAGGGCGCGGCCTTGCGGGCGCGCGGACGCGATGAGGTCTCACGCTCGGAGCCGCCCTCGTCGCGGGCCTGCTTGAACGCGTCGGAGATGGTCTCGGCGGCGCCGGACAGCGCCCCCTTGGACTTGCCGCGGGCGCCGGACTCGGTCATCTCGCCGACCAGGTCGGGCAGCCCCGGGTCCTTGCGCGGCCCGGCCTCCAGGTCGAGCCGGTTGCATGCCTCGGCGAAGCGCAGATACGTGTCCACGCTGGCGACGACGACACGGACGTCGATCTTCAGGATCTCGATGCCGACCAGGGAGACTCGCACGAAGGCGTCGATGACGAGCCCCCTGTCCAGAACAAGCTCGAGCACGTCGTAAAGGCCGCTGCTGCCGCCTCCACCGCCGGTCTGTTGTGCCGGTACGACAGTCATGCCAGCTATTCCTCCGTCTTCTCTGTCTTGTCGACGGCCTAGCGGCCGCCGCGGGAGTCGGCCCGGCCGCGTTCGTAGCGCCGGACGCGCCGGTAGCCCGTGAGTTGTCCCTCGGGGTCCAGTTCCACCTGGTAGCTCGCCATCAGGCTCATGGTGTCGGGCACGCGTTCCAGTTCCAGGACCTCGACCTCCAGTGCCCAGCCCTCCTCCGTCTGCTCGAAGGACGACACGGACTCGGCGGTCATGCCGGTGAGCTCCGCGAGCTGGGCTCGCGCCTCGCGCAGAACCTCCATGGGCTTGGGACGCTTCGACTTCTGTGGTGTGTGCGACTCGTGTGATTCCTGTGACTCGCGTGAACCTCGTTGCGAGTCGCGGGATTCGGGCGTCTTCTTGGTGTTGGTCATGGCCACCTCGTCACTCGGGTGGCCGTATGTGTGTTCGCCAAACCTCGCCGAGTTGCGCGAACCGCTCAGCCGTGCAGAGCGTTCAGGCGCCGCCGGGCCGGGCCCAGGGCGCGGGGACGGTTCATGATTCCGGCCCAGGGCCGGGTACGGGCCTGCTCGACGGCGTCCGCGACGGTCCAGCGGCGGGCGTTCAGGGCGGGGTCGTCCAGCTGGTCCCAGGACATGGGCGTGGCCACGGGGGCGCCCGGGCGGGCGCGCACGGTGAAGGGGGCGACCGCGGTCTGCGCGTAGGCGTTGCGCTGGATGTCGAGGTAGAGGCGGTCGCCGCGGTCCTTCTTGCGGGCGGCGGTGGTGAGCCGGTCCGGGTGGGCGGCGGCCAGGACGTCGGCGACGGTTCGCGCGAACTCCCGTACATCGTCGAAGACTTGGCGACCGTCCAGCGGGACGACGATGTGCAGGCCGCGGGATCCGGTGGTCATCGGCGCCGAGGGCAGCCTCAGCTCGTCGAGCAGCTCGCGCAGCAGTCGGGCCGCCGCGCGCACCGCCTCGAAGTCGTCGCCGGCCGGGTCGAGGTCGAAGACCATGCGGTCCGGCCGGTCGAGCCGCCCGGTCCGGGACAGCCAGCGGTGCAGGGTGAGGGCGGCCTGGTCGGCGAGGTACACGAGGGTGGCGGAGTCGTCGCACACGGTGTGGCAGACGGTGCCGCCCTCCTTGCCGACCTCGACGCGTTCGATCCACTCCGGGTAGTGCTCCGGGGTGTTCTTCTGCATGAACCGCGGTCCGTCGGTCCCGTCCGGGTGCCGTTCCAGCATCAGCGGGCGGCCCCGCAGGTGCGGCAGCATGAACGGGGCGACGGCACGGTGGTAGTCGACGAGATCGCCCTTGGTGTACTCCTCGGCGCCGCCGTCGCCGGCCGGGAACAGCACCTTGCCCGGCCGGTGCACCTCCACCGTGTGCCGTCCGGCCCGCACGGTCCGGGGGCGGTCGCCGTCCCCGCCGCCGCCCGAGCTCACGGGACGATCGCCTGCTCCACGAGCATCCGGGCGGTCGCCTCGATGGACTCGGCGTCGATCCCCGCCGCGTGCATTTCCTCCGCCGGAGTCGCGGAGCCCGGCATCGTCGTGACCGCGAGCCGGACCAGCCGGGGCACGGGCCGGCCGTCCGTGAAGGCGTCCAGCACGGCGTCGCCGATGCCGCCCTCCCGGCGGTGGTCCTCCACGGTCACCAGGCAGCCGGTCTCCTCGGCGGCCGCGCGCAGGGTGGCCCGGTCGACGGGCTTGACCGAGTACAGGTCGATCACCCGGACCTGGATGCCGTCGGCTGCCAGGGCGTCGGCGGCGGCGAGCGCCTCGTGCAGGGTGACGCCGGCCGCGACGACGGTGAGCCGGTCGGCGTCGGAGGAGCGCAGCACCTTGCTGCCGCCGACGGGGAACTCCTCGTCGGGGCCGTAGATCACCTTGCTCTCGCCGCGCGAGGTGCGCAGGTACCTGATGCCCTCCAGCCCCGCCATCTCGGCGACCAGGCGCGCGGTCTGGTTGGCGTCGCACGGGTACAGCACGGTGGAGCCGTGGATGGCCCGCATCATGGCGAGGTCCTCCAGGCCCATCTGGCTGGGCCCGTCCTGGCCGATGGCGACGCCCGCGTGGGAGCCGACGAGGTTGATACCGGCGCCGCTGATCGAGGCCATGCGCACGAAGTCGTACGCGCGGGTCAGGAAGGCGGCGAAGGTGGTGGCGAACGGCACCCGGCCGCGCGCCGCCATGCCCACCGCGGCGGCCACCATCTGCTGCTCGGCGATGTAGCACTCGAAGTACCGCTCGGGGTGCTCCTTGGCGAAGAACTCCGCCCGCGTGGAGTCGCCGACCTCGCCGTCGAGGGCGACGACGTCGCCACGCGCGGTGCCGACCGCGGCGAGCGCCTCGCCGAAGGCGTTGCGGGTGGCGATCTCGTCGCCCTTGTCGTAGCGGGGCAGCTCGGTCTGTCCGGTGCCCGCCGAGTGCAGGGCCCGGGCGGCCTCGGGCTCGTGCACCCGCACGCCGATGTCGCGGGGGCCGCCGAGTTCGGCGATCGCCTCCTCGGCCTCGGGCAGCGGCTTGCCGTGCTGGCCCTCGCGGTCCTCCACGGCCTTGACGCCCTTGCCCTTGAGCGTGCGGGCGATGATCACGGTGGGCTGGCCCTTGGTGGACAGGGCCTCGCCGTAGGCGCGGTCGATGGCGTCGACGTCGTGACCGTCGATCTCGATGGTGTGCCATTCGAAGGCCCGGAAGCGGCGCGCGTACGCGTCGAGGTCGTGGCCGTGCCGGGTGGGCCCGCGCTGGCCGAGCCGGTTGACGTCGACGATCACGGTGAGGTTGTCGAGGTGCTCGTACCCGGCGTGCTCGGCGGCCTCCCACACCGACCCCTCGGCCATCTCGCTGTCGCCGCACAGCACCCACACGCGGTAGTCGGCGTGGTCGAGCCGCTTGCCGGCCAGCGCGATGCCGACACCCACGGGCAGCCCCTGTCCGAGCGAGCCGGTGGCCGTCTCGACCCACGGCAGCCGCTGCGGCGTGGGGTGCCCCTCCAGGCGGCTGCCCAGCTTGCGGAAGGTGAGCAGTTCCTCGTCGTCGATGGCACCGGCCGCCTTGAAGGCGGAGTAGAGCAGCGGCGAGGCGTGCCCCTTGGAGAGCACGAAGCGGTCGTTGCCTGGGTGGGCGGGGCGCTCGAAGTCGTAGCGGAGGTGGTTGGCCAGGAGTACGGCCATCAGGTCCGCGGCGGACATCGACGACGTCGGGTGCCCGGAGCCCGCGGCGGCGGACGCCCGTACGCTGTCGACGCGCAACTGCTGTCCGAGGTCGACGAGTTCACCGGTGTTCATGAGTCTCCTTCCGCGGCACGGCCGTCGGTGCGCTTGACGGGGCCGGGGGCGATGTCGGGTCCGGGGGGCGGTTGGTTCGCCGGGGGTTCGGGACCGGGGTCGGTGGGCGGGCCGGCGGACCGGCTGGGTCCGGACGGGGCGGTGGGCCGTTTCCCGGCGGAGCTGGCTCCGGAGGCGCGGGGCGCCTTGCCCGGTTTGCCCGAGCCTCCTCGGGCGGGGCGCGGCCCGGCGGCCTCGACGGCGCGGCGCGGCTTGCCGGACGCACGGGGCGAGCCGGACTGGCCCCCCTTCGCCCGCCCACCGTGCGACCGGCTCCCGGCGGGCTCACCGCCGGGCTGGTTCTTGGCGGGCTCGCCGCCGGGTTGTTCCTTCGCGGGCTCGCCGCCCGGCTGATTCTTCGCGAGTTCGCCGCCCGGCTGGCCCTTCGCGGGCTCGCTGCCCGGATGGTTCCTCGGGGGCTCGTCGCCCGGCTGGCCCTTCGCGGGCTCGCCGCCCGGCTGGGACCCCGCCTCCTCGCCGTCGGGGCGCTGCCCGGCGGGGCCGGTGTCCTTTCCGGGCCGCTTCGGGCTCCCCGGCACCCGCGCGACCTCGGGCGAGGACGACTCCAGCGGCACGGACCAGGACCGTACGAGACCCAGTTGCACGGCCTGCCGGGGCAGCACCGCGTCGAGCAGCCAGTCGGCGGCGACCCGCACGCGGTTGCCCGGCATCGCGGCGAGGTGGTAGCCGCGGGTGACCGCACCCGCCGCCGGGCCGGACATCGGCAGGCCGAGCGGGTTGGCGGCGGCCTTGGCGCCGCCGAGGTCCACGACGAACCCCATGTCACGGTGGCGGTAGGCCCGCCGCTCCCCGATGCCGAGCGACGCGGCGACGTTCTGGGCGCAGACCTTGCCGTGCCGCCAGGCGTGCTGCGCGGTCATCGGCGTGTACTGCCCCGGCTGGTTCAGGTCGGGCACGGCGGCCACGTCACCGCAGGCGAACAGCTCCGGCCGCCCCGGCACCTGGAGGTGGGGGTCGACGAGCAGCCGGCCGCGTTCCATGGGCAGCCCCAGGGACTCCACCAGCGGGTCGGGCCGCACACCCACGCACCACACCAGGGTGCGGGTGTCGACGGTGGACCCGTCGGTCAGCACGACCCCGTCGTGCGTGGCCTCCTTCACGGAGGTCCCCATCCGGACGTCGACGCCCCGCTGCCGCAGGACCCGCTCGGCGGTCCGGGAGAGCCGTTCGTCCATCTCCGGCATGACCCGGGGTGCCACGTCGAGCAGCATCCAGCGGGGCCGCATGCCGGTGCGCATCGGGTGCTTGCGGACCTGCGCGTCGGTGTACATCGCGCCGTGCGCGGCGACCTCGGTGCCGGTGTAGCCCGCGCCGACCACGACGAAGGTGCACCGCGCTGCGCACTCCGCCCGGTCGTCGGCGGCCGCCGCCAGCTCCACCTGCCGGGTCACGTGGTCGCGCAGGTAGAGCGCCTCCGGCAGCCCGCGGAAGCCGTGGGCGTGCTCGGCGACGCCGGGGATGGGCAGCAGCTTGTTGACGCTGCCCGCGGCGAGCACCAGCCGGTCGAAGGGCAGGGTGCCCTCCTCGCCCTCCGGGCCGGTGTAGTGCACGGTGTGCCCGTCGAGGTCGATGCCGTCGGCCTCGCCGAGCACCAGCCGTACGTGCGGCAGCGTGCCCGACAGGGAGACGCTGACCCGGCGCGGTTCCAGGATTCCGGCGGCGACCTGGGGCAGCAGGGGCAGGTAGAGGAAGTAGTCGGTCGGGTTGAGCAGGGTGATGTCGGCCTGGTGCCGGGTGAGCCGGGACAGGGTGCGGGCCGTCCGGTACCCGGCGAAGCCGGCACCGACGATCACGATGCGGGGTCGGCTCACGGTTCGCCTCCGGGCTGTCGCGTACCTCGTGAGCCTTCCGCGTCCCCTTGGCGGGGGCGCCCAAACGTCCGCGCCAAGGGGACGGCGTACGGGCGGGGAAGCCGCGGCACCCCGGTTTCCGGCCCCGGGGCCGGGTACCCGGCCCCGGACCCACCCGCTCCCTGTCCGGAGGCAACCCCTCATGCCCGAGTACGGCTATTTCCTCTCGTGCGAGCAGTACGGTCCCGCGGAGCTGATCGAGCAGGCCCGGATGGCCGAGCAGGCCGGTTTCCAGGCACTGTGGATCTCCGACCACTACCACCCCTGGAACGGCGAGCAGGGCCAGAGTCCGTTCGTGTGGTCGGTGATCGGCGCGCTGTCCGACGCCGTCTCCCTGCCGATCGAGACGGCGGTGACCTGCCCGACGGTGCGCATCCACCCGGCGGTGGTGGCGCAGGCCGCGGCGACCAGCGCGGTGATGACGGACGGCCGCTTCCGGCTGGGCGTCGGCACCGGCGAGGCGCTGAACGAGCACATCTTCGGCGACGCCTGGCCGGCCGCGCACGTACGCCTGGAGATGCTGGAGGAGGCCATCCTGATCATCCGGCGGCTGCTCACCGGCGAGGAGGTCAACCACCACGGCGCCCACTACACGGTGGAGAACGCCCGCCTGTACACGGTCCCCGACGAGCCGGTCCCCATCGACATCTCCGGCTTCGGCCCGGCGGCGACGAAGCTGGCGGCCCGGGTCGGCGACGGCTACATCACGATGATGCCGGACGCCTCGATGGTGGAGCAGTACCGCAAGGGCGGGGGCGGCGGCCACCTGGTCAGCGGCGGCACCAAGGTCTGCTACGACACCGACAGGGACGCGGCCGTACGCACCGTGCACCGGTTGTGGGCCAACGAGCAGCTGCCCGGCGAGCTGGGTCAGATGCTGCCGTCGCCGAAGCACTTCGAGCAGGCGCAGACCCTGGTCACCGAGGACATGGTCCGCGACAACCGGGTGTGCGGCGACGACGTGGACGAGCACGTGGCGGAGCTGAAGCAGTTCGCCGACGCCGGCTTCGACCGGGTCTACGTCAACCAGATCGGCCCGGACCTGCGCGGCTTCTTCGACCTCTACCGCACCAAGGTGCTGCCGCAGCTCCAGCAGAGCGCCTGAGGCGCACGACGGCCGGGGGCACGGCGGCACACAGGGGTACGCCCGCACGGAAGGCATCCGTGCGGGCGTACCCCTGTGCGGGGCGGGGCGCGGTGCGGGTCAGCCGCGCCCGCGCCTGTTCTCGGGGTCGACGTCGTCCTGACGGGGTGCGGCGGGCCCGGTGCCGCCCGGTGCGGGTGTGCCGGCGCCCGGGGCGCCGGTCGCGCCGCCCACACCACCGGGCGCGACGGGCGGCATCGGCGGGTAGGGCACGCCGAGTCCGCCCGGCGGGGCGGCGGGCGCGCCGCCGCCGGGAACGTGGTCGTGCCCGGCGCCGTGTGCCGCACCCGGCCGCGACGGGTGGGGCCGGGCCGCGCCCCGCAGCAGGTACGCCACGACGCCCAGGAGGGCGGCCGTGATCAGCGCGGCGGCCCAGCCCGGCAGGGCGACGGCGAGCGCCAGCCCCACGGCGAGCGCGACGGCGCCGCCCGCGTACAGGGCGGCGGTGCCGGACGCGGCGTACAACGCGGCCTTGCGGCGCTGCCTGCGGGTCTGTTCACGCAGTTCGTCGCGCACGGTCTCGCGTGCCACCTGCGCCAGTTCGTCGACCAGTTGCCTGTCCAGGTGTTCCAAGTGATCCATGCGTTCCATGCCTTGCGGGTACCCGGGGGCCCGGCTTCCATGGCCGGACGCCCGGACGGCCGGACGGGGAGTGGGCGGCCGGTCGTTCCAACTAGGCTCGTCCGTATGGACATTCTGGGAGCCACACTGCGCATCTACGTCGACGACCTGGACAAGGCGATCCCCTTCTACGAGGGTCTGGCCGGTGGCGAGGCCCTTCGTTTCGAACGCGGCGGTGTCGAGGTGGCCGCCATCGGCTGCTTCCTGCTGATGAGCGGGCCCGAGTCCCAGCTCGAGGTGTTGCGCAAGGTGTCCGCGACCGTCGCCGTGTCGGACGTCGTGGAGACCCATCGCGTCCTCAGCTCCCTGGGCGCCGACATCATCGCCGGCCCGGTCGCGACGCCCGGGGGCCGCAATCTGATCGCCCGGCATCCGGACGGGGTGATCTACGAGTACGTGGACCGGCAGCAGTAGCGCCCCCGCCCACACCCACGGACACCCCGAGGCCCGGCGGGCTCACTCCCCGCCCGGCCACATCCGGAAGTCGTAGCGGGCCGGCAGCGGTGCGTCGTCCAGCCTCGCCCACAGCAGGCCGATGCTGTCGGCGCCCTCCCTCAGGTCGGCGACCTCGAAGTTCTCGTCGAACACGGCCCGCGCCTCCTCGTGCCGGCCCTCCGCGGCCAGCAACTCGCCCTCGGCCAGCCGGAACCGGCCGCGGGCCCGGGTCGCGGCGTCCAGCCGCTCCCACACGGTCCGGGCGTCCGCGGTGCGTCCCACCGCGAGCAGCGCCCCGATCGCCTCCCGGCCGAGCGCGGCGGCGACGGCCGCCCATCCCTCGTCCCCTTCCGCCGCTCCGGTCCGGCGTGCGCACAGGTCGTCGAATGCCTCCGCGTACCGGTCGGCGGCGCGCTCGCGGTGGCCGTCCTCCTGGTCGGCGACGGCGAGGCAGCGCAGCAACGGCCAGCGGTCGACAGCGGACTTGAGCCCGCGCTCCCAACTGCGCACCGCCTGCGCCCGGTCGTCGCCGTGCCACTGGGCGACCCCGAGGTGGTACTCGGCGAGGGGGGTGGCGGCCGTGGTCTCCAGCATGTCCCGCCAGGGCCGGGCGACCAGCGTGCCGCCGGGCGGCTCGTGGTGTTCCGGTTCGGGCAGGGACCCGGCGCGCAGCAGGTGCAGCCAGGGCCGCTGCGGCGCGCCGAGGGTGTCCTCGTCGAAGGGTGTGCCGGGCAGCTTCCAGCCGGCCCGCAGCACTTCCAGCGCGCCCCAGCCCGACCCGGTGGCCAGGCGCTCGCCGGGCTCGGTGTCGGCGTACGGCCGCCAGGCGTCGTGGGCGGCGTCGACGTCGGCCCGCGGCAGGGCTGCCGCCAGCCGGTCCTCGGCCCGGCGCAGCACGGTGTGCCAGTCGCCGTCCGGCGAGGCGTCGAGCGGTCCGTACGCCTCCAGCCAGGACACCTCGCTCTCCGCCTCCAGCTTGACGTGTTCGAGCTGGGTGCGGGCGAGTCCGGCCTGGATCTCGCAGTAGCCGCCGGTGCCGGGTTCGGTGAGCCACTCCTGCCAGCGGCGTCCGCCGGGTCCGGTGCCCCACACGAACAGCTTGCGGCCGCGCAGCAGGTCGGTCGAGGTCTGCACGAGCCCGTGGCCGTCCGCGTCGAGCGCGGCGATCCAGCGTCGCCGGTCGTCCGGCACCTCGTAGAAGTAGTCGGCGGCGTAGGTGCTGTTCAGCGGGTAGGTCCGGTCGACCCCGTCGTACTCCGGGACGGGCACCCGGCGCAGCCTGCGCTCGTAGCCGAAGTGCCATGCCTCGTCGGCGGGGGCGAGGACGCGGCGGTCCTCGGGGACGGCGATGTTGGACCACCAGTAGGTGGGCACCGGGCGCTCGTGCGGGTTGCGGATGCGGGCGCCGACGTAGAGGAAGTCCGAGCCGTCCGGCAGCCACAGGTCGACCTGGAAGGGCAGGTCGCGCAGCCGCTCCCACTCCCACAGGCGCAGCATCTGGCCGCCGTCCGGGGCGGGGACGCGAGCGGCGTGCACGGGTGAGCAGGACAGGGTGGTGTGGCCGGTGGCGCCGATGTTCCATTCGATGCCGCCGGAGAACCAGGCGCCGTTGAGGGCGAAGTTGGCGGGCTGGAGGACGGGGTTGACGTAGAGGAGTTCGCGGTCGGTCGGCTTGTGGTGGAGGGAGGCGATGCGGCCGCCGAGGGCCGGCAGGACGGTGGCCCTCAGCCGGTCGTTCTCGATGACGAGGGCGTCCAGCCCGCTCGGTGCGCGCTTTCGGTCGTAGCCGTCGCGGACCTGGGCGGGCAGCAGGCTGCGCAGTGGTGCGTAGTCGACCTGGCGGGCCATGTCGCGCGGCAGGTCCGCCCGGTCCCGGTCGTCGATGCGGTGGGCCTCGTCCAGGGGACGCAGCGGCGGCAGGGGGTTGTCCGGCCCCAGCGGCGCGGCGGGCAGGGTCAGTACCTCGCGTCGGATCGTCGTCACGGTTGTCCATGGAAGCCGTTCCCCGCCACGGTGAACAGGGTCTCCGTGGACCGGGCCGGGGCGACGTGCCTCACGTTTAATCCGCTGGGACCCGTGAGGGCACGGGCGTAGGGTCGGGCGGTCGACGCGCGTACCAGGACGAAGCAGACGACGAAGATGAAGAGGACGAAGGAGAGCGGCCGTGAGTGAGCAGCACACCTACCGGGTGATCGTCCGGGGCACCTGGGAGGGGCTGACCGAGGAGGCGCGGGACCGGCTGCTCGCCGAGGCGGGCGAGCACGGGATGGCGAGCATGCGGTTCACCGAGGAGGGCTCGCTGTCGTACGAGCCCGCACCGCTGAAGCATTTCTCGATGCGCTACGTGGTGGTGTCGGACGCGGCGGACGGCGAGGAGATGGCGGGAGCGATCGCCGAGGACCGGGCGGAGGGCACGCTGCGCGGGCTCGGCTACGGGTTCGGCGACCTCAAGTCCACGGTGACGGACCTGGACACGATGAAGATCAACCGGAAGTCACGGTCTCGGCGGTGATCGCCCAGCGCTGGTGGTCCCGCCAGGCGCCGTCGATGTAGAGCATCCTCGGCGAGAAGCCCTCCAGGTGGAAGCCGCAGGCGCGGGCCAGCGCGATCGAGGCGGCGTTGCCCGGCTGGACGTTGATCTCCAGCCGGTGCAGCCGCATCGGCCCGAACGCATGGCGCACCACGAGGCCGAGACCTTCGCGCATCAGTCCGCGGCCCGCCGCGTGCGCGAAGGCGCCGTAGCCGAGCGCGCCGCTGCGGAACCCGCCCTCGACGATGTTGTTGATGTTCACGAACCCGGCGATGGAGCCGCCGTCCGGCACCGGGCGCCGAGCCCCGTCCGCCGCCTCCGCGCCCTTCTCGCACACCAGGAAGCCGGCCTTGGTGGGGTCTTCGATGAGCCGCCCCGCGTATGCCTCGTACGCCTGGGCGCTGTCCGGCGGGAAGAGCCAGGGGTGGTGCAGGTCCTTGCTCTGCCGGGCCCGGGCGGTGAACTCGGCACCGTCCGCGTAGGTGAAGTACCGGATGCCCACGCGCGGGCCCTCGGCGAGGTGGCGGGACGGGATGTGCGGCATGGGGGCAGCCTACGACGGCCGGTCCAGCGCCGGCCGGTCCAGCGTCAAGGTGCCCGCGTCCGCGTCGAGTTCCGCGGGTATGCCGAACGGGACGGTGAGCGCCCCCTCGCAGTGTCCGAACCCGAAGTTCTCGACGACCGGCACGCCGAGCCCGCCGAGCCGGTCGGCCAGCAGGGGCCGCAGCCGCTCGTAGGGCCCGCAGTCCGCCCACGACCCGAGCAGCAGGCCGCCGACGCCGTCGAGCCAGCCGGCCCGGAGCAACTGCGTGAGGTAGCGGTCGACGCGGTACGCCTCCTCCCCCACGTCCTCCAGGCACAGCAGTCCGCCGCGGGCGGAGGGCCGGGCGTGCGGCGTGCCCAGGTCGGCGGCGAGCAGGGCCAGGCAGCCGCCCAGGGTGACGCCGTGGGCCCGGCCGGGCACCAGCGCTGTGCCGCCCGAGGTGATCACCCGGACCGTCTCCGGCTCGAACAGGGTGGCCCGCAGGTGCTCCTGTGCCCGGGCGTTCTTGATGAAGTCGATCCCGGCCGCCATCGGCCCGTGCAGGGTGACCAGGCCGAGGCGGGCGGCGAACGCCTCGTGCAGTGCGGTGATGTCGCTGAAGCCCACGAACACCTTGGGACCGGCCGCGCGCATCGCCTCCCAGTCGAGCAGGTCGGCCATACGCTGGGCGCCGTACCCGCCGCGGGCGCACAGCACCGCGTCCACGGCCGGGTCGCACCAGGCGGCCTGGAGGTCGGCGGCCCGGTCGGCGTCGGTGCCCGCGAGGTAGTCGAAGGTGCCGTGCCGGTCCAGGACGTGGGGCGCCACGACCGGGTCGAGGTCCCAGCCGCGCAGCACGTCCAGGCCCGCCTGGAGCCGCTCCTCGGGCACCGGCCCGCTGGGCGCGACGACGGCCACCCGGGCACCGGGGGCGAGCCGGGCCGGCCGGACCAGCTCCGCCACCCGGCTCATCGGGTCAGCTCCAGGGTGGGGATGCCGGGCGGGGTCAGCCCGAAGACCTGGGCGTAGAGGGACAGCTCGGCCTCCAGGGCGCGCACCATGGTCTCCGCGCGGCGGAATCCGTGTCCCTCGCCCTCGAAGGCGAGGTAGGCGTGCGGCACGCCGCGGCCCGCCATGCGGTCGAGGAACCGCTCGCACTGCACGGGCGGGCAGATCACGTCGTCCAGTCCCTGGAGCAGCAGGAACGGGGCGGTGACGCTCTCGGCGTGCTCGGCGGGCGACCGCTCGGTGTAGCGGTCCGGGACCTCGGCGTACGGCCCGATCAGGCTCTCCAGGTACTGGGACTCGAAGTCGTGGGTCTCGCCGGTGCCCCAGCCGGTCAGGTCCAGGATCGGGTAGATGATCGTGCCGCAGGCGTAGACGTCGGTGGTGGCCAGCGACGCGGCGGAGGTCCAGCCGCCCGCGCTGCCGCCGCGCACGGCGAGCCGCTCCCGGTCGGCGGTGCCCTCCTCGGCGAGGGCCAGGGCGACGGCCGCGCAGTCCTCGACGTCGACGACGCCCCACTGTTCGCGCAGCCGGTTGCGGTACTCCCGGCCGTGCCCGCTGGACCCCCCGTAGTTGACCTCGGCGACGCCGATGCCGCGGGAGGTGAAGTAGGCGATCTCCAGGTCGAGGACGAGCGGGGATCGGCTGGTGGGACCGCCGTGCGCCCAGATGACGTACGGCGGCAGCTCTCCGTCGGGGGCGCGGCAGTCCGGGTGGTGCGGCGGGTAGAGGTGGGTGTGGATCTCGCGGCCGCCCGGGCCCGTGAACGTACGGATCCTCGGCCGCGGGTAGTACGCCGGGTCGGTGACGTCCTCGTGCGGGGCGCCGATCACCCGGGCGCGGCCGGTGCGGGCGTCCAGCTCGACGACCTCGTAGCCGCTGTGCGGGCTCGCGCCGACGCCGACGACCCGTTCCCCGTGCGCGGCGAGGGCGGGCGCGAACTCGGTCCAGGGGCCCGCGGCGTCGACGACGTCGCCGGTCTCGGGGTCGAGTATGCCGAGGACGGCGGCGCCGCGGCCGTGCAGGACCGCGACGAGGCCGCTGTCCAGGGGCGCGAACCAGCGCTGCCCGAGCTTCCACAGCGGCCCGCCGAACTCCTCCTCGCGGGCGCACAGCGGCAGCCCGTCGCGGTAGAGGTTCCACCAGCCGGTGCGATCGGAGGCGTACAGGAGGGTGCCGTCCGGGGCCCAGTCCGCCTGGGCGATCGACTCCTCGGGCCCCCCGGCGACGGTCCGGGCGTCCCGGAACGTGCCCTCGGGGCCGACCTCGGCGACGATCAGCTCGGTGCCGTCCCAGGGCATGCGCGGGTGGTCCCAGGCGAGCCAGGCGGCGCGGCCCCCGTCGGGCGAGAGGCGGGGCCCGGTGACGAAGCGGTGCCGCTCGGGGGCGAGTTCGCGGACCGCGCCCCGGTCGTCGGCCGCGGAGCCGTCCAGCGGCACCGCCACCGGGACGCGGCGCACGTCGGTGGGCCCCTCGCCGGTGAACTCCTCCAGGACGCACCACACCTCGCCGCGCTCGGGGCGCGGGTCCGGCTCGATCCAGCGCAGCCCGCCGCCCACCGGGGAGAGCGGGGTCAGCGGGCGCGGCTCGCCGCCGCCGGGCGTGAAGGCGTACAGCCGCTGGTCGGGGAAGTTCACGAAGACCACCAGCGGACCGGCGTCGGTCGTGACCGCTCCCCACGGCCGGCCGCCGTACTCGATGACGCGGCTGCGCACGTTCCACGGTGCGGGCAGCACCGGTTCCTCGGTGCCGTCGGCGTGCCGCCGCACCAGGGTGCGCCGCCCGCCCTCGGTGGGCCGGGGTGCGGTCCACCACACCTCGTCGCCGACGAAGCCGACGTCGTCGGGCCGTCCGTCGTGCGCGGCGGCGAGCGCCGCGTCGACGGGCGAGGGCCACGATCCGTACGAAAGAGTCGGCACTGACTCCCCCACTTCTCCTCCAGCTGCTTGCTCGTCCGGGCGGTGCCCGGGTCTTTACGCCGTGCGCAGGAAACGGTCGAGGACACGGACTCCGAAGTGCAGCGCCTCGACCGGGACCCGTTCGTCCACGCCGTGGAAGAGGGCCTGGTAGTCGAAGCCCTCGGGCAGCTTCAGCGGCGCGAAGCCGTATCCGGTGATGCCGAGCTGTGAGAACTGCTTGGCGTCGGTGCCGCCGGACATGCAGTACGGCACGACGTGCCCCTCGGGCGCGAACTCCTCCACGGCCGCACGCATCCGGGCGTACGTCGGCGAGTCCACCGGCGCCTGGAGGGCCACCTCGCGGTGGACGAACTCCCAGTCCACGTCCGGCCCGGTGAGCCGGTCGAGGGTGCTGCGGAACTCGTCCTCGCCGCCGTACAGGAACCGTCCGTCGACGTGGGCGACGGCCTCTCCCGGGATGACGTTGACCTTGTACCCGGCGTCCAGCATGGTCGGGTTGCTGCTGTTGCGGACGGTGGCCTCGACCAGTTTCCCGGCCTGGCCGAGCTTGTCCAGCAGGGCATCGACGTCGCTCAGGTCGGTCTCGATGCCGTAGACGGCGGCGATCTCGGTCAGGGCCGCGCGCACGGTCGGGGTCAGGCGCAGCGGCCACTCGTGGTCGCCGATGCGGGTGATCGCGGCGGCGAGCCGGGTGACCGCGTTCTGACGGTTCACCTTGGAGCCGTGCCCGGCCCGGCCGCGCGCGGTGAGCTTGAGCCAGCCCGTGCCCCGCTCACCGGCGGCGATGGGGTAGAACTGCCGCCCGGCCCCGTCGTGGAAGGTGAACGCCCCGGACTCGCTGACGCCCTCGGTGCAGCCCTCGAACAGGGCGGCGTGCCGGTCGGCGAGGAAGCCGGAGCCGTCCTCGGCGCTGGCCTCCTCGTCCGCGGTGAACGCGATCACCACGTCCCGCCGGGGGCGCACGCCCCGCCGGGCCCAGTCGCGGACGACGGCGAGGATCATCGCGTCCATGTTCTTCATGTCGACCGCGCCGCGCCCCCAGACGACGCCGTCGCGGATCTCCCCGGAGAACGGGTCGACGCTCCAGTCGCCGGCCTCGGCGGGCACCACGTCCAGGTGACCGTGGACCAGCAGCGCGTCGGCCGACGGATCGGTGCCCGCGATGCGGGCCACCACGTTGGTGCGGCCGGGGGTCCGCTCCAGCAGCGTGGGCTCGATCCCGGCCTCGGCGAGCCGCGCGGCGGCGTACTCGGCGGCCGGGCGCTCCTGGCAGTCGCCGCCGCCGCGGTTGGTGGTGTCGATCCGGATCAGCTCGGAGGTGAACCGGACGACCTCGTCCAGCGCCTCGGCGTCCGTGCCGGTCCCCGTGTGCTCAGCCATACTGCTCCTCCACCGCCGCCGAGACGATCGTCGTGACCGCCTTGAACGTCCGGATCGCCTCGAACATCGTGTCGTGGGTGTACGCCACCTTCCGCTCCCCGACCTGCGCCACACCGGGCACCACGGTCGCCGCGGCCGCCAGGTGCTCGGCGTCGAACTCCAGGGCGAGGGTGAAGGGACCGCCGGTCACCGGCTCGTGCCGCACCGCCAGCGCGGTGGCCTCCTTGGCCGCGTCCCGGATGTCAGCGGCGGTCCTGGCCGGTGTGCGGCACACGGCCGCGTACCGCGACACGTGGTCCTTGACCGCGACCTTGCGCGCCTCGGGCGCGTAGCCGAGCGCGTCCTCGCAGGCCACGTCGTCCCCGGTGACGAGCACCACGGGTACTCCGTACTCGGCGACCACGTGTGCGTTGAGCAGACCCTCACTGGCCCGTACGTCGTTCAGCCAGACGCCGGTGAGCTGGTTGGCGAGGTAGGTGTGCGCGAGGACACCTTCCATACCGGCGCCCGCGTGGTACCCGATGAACGCTATGCCGTCCACGTCGCCGTGCTGGACGCCCTCCACCATGGACAGCGCCTTGTGCCGCCCGGTGAGCATCTCCGTGCGCTCGTCGAGACGCTCCAGGAGGAGGTTGCGCATGCTCCAGTGCGCCTCGTTGACCAGCACCTCGTCGGCGCCGCCGTCGAAGAAGCCCAGCACGGCCGCGTTCACGTCCGAGGTGAACATCGACCGGCACCGCTCCCACTGCGGCGTCCCCGGCAGCACGTCGGCCGGCCAGGTGACGCCGGTGGCGCCTTCCATGTCGGCACTGATGAGGATCTTCATGGCTCGAACCGTACGCGGTGCCCGGCCACCTCTGCCAGGGCTGTGGATAACCATCGGTGGTCTAGACCTCTAGAGTGCCCTCGTACGGCCTACCATCAGCGCTTTCCCGGACGGTCGCGCCACGGGCCGTCCGGCACCAGGGCGTCGAGAATCGCCGGCAGCCCCGGCGGCTCGACCCGGTCGGGCAGCGAGTCCAGAGCGGACCAGGCCGTCCACTCGTACCTGTCCAGGCTGGCCTGCTCGTCGGGGAGCAGGCCGGTCCGCACGAGCGCGGGCCGCTCGGCGGCGAACTCGGCGACGTAGAAGCGCTCCGTTCCGGTGTACCGCCTGCCGTTCCACCACAGGTCGCGCTCGACCGGTATCGACCGGTCGAGCACCGCGGCCGGGTCGAGCCCGGTCTCCTCGGCCAGTTCGCGCCGTGCCGCCGCCAGGGGCGTCTCACCCGGCTCGATGCCGCCACCCGGTGGCTCCCAGACGTACCCGCCGTCGAACGGGTCCCGCCAGCGCAGGAGCAGCAGGCGGCGGGCGGCGTCCAGACAGATGACCCGGCACGCGGGCCGGTGCGTCGAGTCCACCACCCGATGCTAGGCGACGCCCGCCACGACCCACGTGGACGGCAGCTCGATGCGGGTGCCGTCCGACGTGTACTCGGTGGTGACCAGCGGGAGTTCGCCGCTCGCCAGGACGGTCAGTCCGGCCGAGCGGAGGTACTCGGGCACCGCCTCGTCGGGGACCGAGCCGGGGGTCAGGCCGTGGCGGAGGACGGGGGCGAGCTTGGCGGGCGGCCCGGCCGGGCCCTGGGCCAGGTCCATCAGGACGGTCTTGGCCTCCTGGGAGGGCTCGACCAGGAAGGCGCGGCCGCGTTCGCCGAGGAGCGCGGCGAGGGCGTCGGCCAGGGGCTGCCGGTCGTCGGGCTCGCACTGGTGCAGGACGCCCCGGACGTACACGTTCGCGTCGCCCAGTTCGGTGTGCAGCGTCTCCGCCTCGGCCTTGTCGGCGGCGTCCAGTTGCCGGTACGCGGCCAGTCCGGCGGGGTCGGCGTGGCGGGCGTGGCCGAGGGCGGCGGCGGAGAGGTCGGCGCCGACCACGTGCGGGAAGCGTTCGGCGAAATAGCGGGTCTGGGTGCCGTTGCCGCAGCCCAGGTCGATCAGCGGCAGGGCGGGGTCGGTCAGGTGCGGCTCGAAGTGGGCCAGGTGGCGACCGGCGGTCAGAGTGGGCTCCGCGTCCCAGAACACCGCCCCCCGGTCCCCGGATGCCTCGCTCCAGAAGCCCTCCCAGGCGTCCCGGTACCGACTCGTCACGCTCATGCCCGTCTCCCCAGGTGCGACGACGTACGGCCCGCCGGCGACGGCGGGTTCGTACGGTGTATCGCGCCCGGCGCACGGCCACAAGCGCCGGGCGCATACCTTCACCGGCCGTTCGCGCCGGGCGGATTCGGTCCGCGGGCCGATCCGGTACATTGCGCCGGTCGGCCGGGCGCGGGACAGCGCCGGCGGCAGGGCGAGCGGGGGGAACGCATGGGTGTCGGAAAGTACCGGGACATCGAGGTCGGGGACATGCCGCCGGTGGTCGCCGCCGTCCTTGGCGTGCTGCTCCTGGCCTTGTTCTGCGGTCTCATGTGGTACCTGACCAGGCTCGACCACACCAAGCTCAGGGACTCCCGTGCTCGCGCGCGGGCCGCGCGGGGCAGGAAGAGCCGGCGTCGCCAGCGGGAACTGCGCGCCCGGCGCGAGTCCCTGCAGCGCAGGGCGGCACGACGCCGCGACGCCGCCTAGGTGTATTGACCGCAGCGTTGTTCACGCGGGTGATCGGTGGGCGGCCGCCGCTCGGTGGGCGGCCGCCGCGCGGCGGCCGCCCCGGCGTCAGCGGTACCGGGCGGGCAGCGTCAGCTCGAACCACACCGTCTTGCCCGCGTTGGTGCGGCTGGCGCCCCAGGCGCGGGCGAGGGTGCTGACCACGCGCAGGCCGCGCCCGGTCTCGTCCTCGGGACCCGCGCTCTCCAGCGCCGGCAGGTCGTGGTCGTCGTCGTCCACCTCGCACAGCAGCGTGTCGGCGCGCACCAGGCGCAGTTCGACGGGGCGGGCGTGGGAGTGCCGTACGGCGTTGGTGACGAGCTCGCTGACCATCAGCTCGGCGGGACCGGCCAGCTTCGGCAGCCCCCAGTCGTGGAGTTGCTCGCGGACCGCCGCGCGGGCGCGGCCCACCTCGGCCGGGTCGCGGGCGAGGCGCCATTCGGCGACGGCGTCGGGCTCGATGCCGGTCAGCCGGGCCATCAGCAGGGCGACGTCGTCCTTGCGGCCGCCGCGGGTGCCCAGGGCGCGGATGATGGTGTCGCAGGCGTCGTCCATGGACGCGGCCGGGTGGGCGGCGGACTCGCAGAGGGTGGCCAGGCCGACGCCGATGTCCTCACCCCGCACCTCCACCAGGCCGTCGGTGCACATCACCAGCCGGTCGCCGGGCGCCACCGGCACGCGCACCGACTCGAAGGGCACCCCGCCGACGCCGATCGGCGCTCCCGTCGGCAGGTCGATCAGCTCGCTGGCGCCGTCCTCGGCACGGACCAGGACGGGCGGGATGTGACCGGCGTTGGCAAGCTCCAGTTCACCGGCGACCGGGTCGTACACGGCGTACAGGCAGGTCGCGAGGTGGGTGTCGCCGAGCCGCTGGGCGAGGTCGTCGAGGTTGCGCAGGAGCTGTGCGGGCGGCAGGTCGAGGCCGGCCATGGTCTGGACGGCGGTGCGCAACTGGCCCATCATCGCGGCCGAGCCCAGGCCGTGCCCCATGACGTCGCCGACGACGAGGGCGGTGCGGGCGCCCGGCAGCTTGACCGCGTCGAACCAGTCGCCGCCGACCCGCCCGAGCAGCGTCCCCGGCAGGTAGCGGGTGGCGATGTCGCAGCCCGCCAGGCGCGCGGGGATGTGCGGGAGCATGCTGTCCTGGAGCGTCTCGGCGACGTTCTCCTGGTGGGTGTACATGCGCGCGTTGTCGAGTACGAGGCCCGCGCGGGCGGCGAGTTCGGCGCCGGTGACGCGGTCCATGTCGTTGAACACGGGCCGCTCCGGGTGCCGGAGCAGGATCATGAAGCCGAGGACGACCTGTCGTGCCTTGAGCGGCACCAGCAGCATCGAGCGGCCCGTGATGAGCGGCCGGATGTCCCGCTTCTCGAACTGGGAGGCGATGGCGTGGCCCATCTCCTGCCTGATGCGGGGCACCAGGACCGGCTCACCGCTGGTCATGCACTGGAAGAAGGGGGTGTGCGCCGGGAAGGGCATGGCCTCGCCGACGGGTACGACGTCGTCCCAGCGGCCGGGTTCGTCGGTGTGCTCGAGGGCGACCCGGTGCCACATGGTCGTCGTGTCGGGCACGCCGTCGGGGAAACCCTCGCCCGCGACGACCTGTTCGCGCAGATAGGTGCCGGCGACGTCGGTGAAGCGGGGGACGACCGCCCGGCTGACCTCGACGATGGTCCGTGCGAGGTCGAGCGAGGTGCCGATCGCGCCGCTCACCTCGTTGAGGAACTCCAGGCGTTCGCGGACCGCCGCGTACTCCAGGTCCTCGGCCTCGTCCCGCAGTTCGTCCGGCACCGCTTCGCCCGCCGCCAGTGCCCGCGCGGCCCGCTCGCGGCGCGCCCGGCGCTCGGCACGCCGGGGAACGCCCCAGTCGGGGGTCACGGGCACCCGGTCGTTCTGGCTGAACTCGAGGACGGGGTAGCCCAGTTCGAGGACCTGCGCGACGATGCGGGCGCTCTCGCCGACGCTCATGCTGGGCAGGATCTCGGGGAGGCGGCGGGCGAGTTCGTCGGCTCCGGGGAAGTCGGTGTGCAGGGCGAATCCGGGCGCGATCCGCTCGACGACGGTCGGCCCGGCGCTGTCGTCGGTCCCGCCGGCGTAGTCCCGGCGCAGCCCGTCCGCGTCGGCGGCCAGCACGAGCAGCCGCTCCGGTCCGGGACCCACCAGGGGGTAGGCCCACCAGAGCACGTCCACGCGGCCGTCGGCCGGCACGGTCAGCCGGGCGCGGCCCGCCGCCGGGTAGGAGAGCCGCCCGTCGAGGGAGGACTCCAGGCCCGGCCCGAGGCCGTCGTGGTCCGGGTACGACCCGTACGCCGCGTCGTCGTCCTCCGCCCCGTCCCCGGGGAGCACGCCCGAGACGGGGAGCAGGTCGGCGGCGGGCCGCCCGATCGCCTCTTCCTTGGGCAGGGCGAACAACCGCCGTGCGCCACGGCTCCAGTGGGAGACCAGTCCGTCGCGGTCCACCACGACGACGGCCAGCGGGACACGGCCCGTCACGGGATCGGCCGGCACGGTGTCGGGTCCGGCACGGTGGCCGGGAGGTGCGTCCCGCTCGGTGCCATGGTCCATGGCGTCAGGCCCTCTCTGCCCACGGCTCCGCAAGATCTGTGTCGCCGTCACCACCGTACGGGGGTGGCCGGTGACCATGTGCGGCAACGGGGGAATTGGTGGCGCGCGAACGCACCGGCGCGCGAACGCGCGCCGGTGGGCCGGTCTCAGTCCTCGTGCCCGAGTTGCAGATCGCGTTCGGTACGGCCGCCACCGGCCACCTGGAGCACGGTCGCGACCGGCGGGTATCCGGCCGCGATGACGGTGTACTCGCCGGAGGACAGGTCCACGAACCGGAACGTGCCGTCGGGGCCGGTGGTCAGGGTGTCCACCACGTTGCCGGCCGCGTCGAGGAGCGTCACGCGCGCGTCCTCCACGACCCGTCCGCCGCCGGCCCGGACCGTGCCGCGCAGCACGGCGCCGCCGGCCAGCTCGACGTCCTGCCGGGTCTCCCGGGACGCCTGGACGCTGACCGGCAGGGCGGCCGGGCGGAAGGCGGGGGCACTGGCGGCGAGGGTGTACTCGCCCGCGACCAGCTCCGTGATGACGTAGCCGCCCTCGCGGCCGCTGCGGGTGGTGGCGACGACCTCGCCGTGGACGTTGGTGAGGGTGACGGTCGCGTCGCGCACCGGGCTGCCGTCGGCGGTCACGACGCTGCCGGCCAGGCGTCCGGCGCCGCCGAGGACCACGTCCAGCTCCACCGGGCGTTCGCCGACGGTGACCGAGACCGCCTGCGGCTGGTGGCCGCCGGCCGCGGCGATCAGGACGTACGCCCCGGAGCCGGGCGTGGCCAGCGCGTACCGTCCGTCGTCGCCGCTGGCGCCCCGGCCGATCTGCTGTCCCCCGACGTCGATGAGGGTGAGTGCCGCGCGGGGCACGACGGTGCCGTCGGGGTGCTGCACGGTGCCGCAGACGGGGATGCCGCCGGCGTAGGGCGAGCGGGCCGGTGGCACCTGGGCCGCCTGCTGCGGCTGCGGTGCGTGCGGTACGTGCTGTGCGGTCTCCGGCTCGGTGACGGGGGCGTTGTGGGACACCAGGGGTTTCTCCTTGAGGAAGAGGGCGATGAGGAGCCCGAGGACGAGCACCGGCACCAGGTAGAGGAAGATCCGCGGCATGGCGTCGGCGTACGCCCCGATGTAGGCGTCGCGCAGCGCCGGGGGCAGGGAGTGGACGAGCTGTGGGGTGATGGCCTCGGCGTCGGGGAGCCCGGCCCCCGCCTCGGCGGGGATCCGGTCGGCCAGGGCGTCGGTGAGCCGGCCGGTGAGAAGAGTGCCGAAGACGGCCGCGCCGACGCTCCCGCCGATCTGCCGGAAGTAGTTGTTGGCGCTGGTCGCGGTGCCCAGGTCGGTGGGGCGCACGGAGTTCTGCACGGCGAGGACCAGGACCGGCATCACCATGCCGATACCGGCTCCGAGGACGGCCATCCAGATGCTGTAGTTCAGCCGGGACGTGTCGGTGTCGAGGCGGGAGAGCAGCCACATGCCGAGGACGGACAGGGCGCTGCCGAGGATCGGGTGGCTGCGGTAGTGGCCGGTGCGGCTGATGAGCTGTCCGGAGAGGACCGAGGCGACGACGACACCGCCCATCATCGGCAGCATCAGCAGGCCGGACTCGGTGGCGCTGGCGCCGTCGACCATCTGCAGGAAGGTCGGCAGGTAGCTGGCGGCGCCGAACAGGGCGACACCGACGACGAGGCCGACCAGGGCGGTGACGTTGAAGATGGAGTCCCGGAACAGGCGCAGCGGGATCAGCGGTTCGGGCGCGAAGTGCTCGGCGACCAGGAAGAGCAGGGTGGCCGCGACCGCTCCGGCGCCGAGGCCGAGGATGACCTCGGAGCCCCACGCGTACTCGGTGCCGCCCCAACTGGTGAGCAGCACCAGGCAGGTGGAGGCGGCGGCGAGCAGCAGGGCGCCGAGGATGTCGAGGCGGCGCTTGACCCGCGGCCTGGGCAGCTTGAGGACGACGGCGACGACGGCCATGGTGACCAGGCCGAAGGGCACGTTGATGTAGAAGCACCAGCGCCAGGAGAGGTGGTCGGTGAAGTAGCCGCCGAGCAGTGGGCCCGCGACGGAGGCGAGTCCGAAGGCGGCGCCGATCAGGCCCATGTACCGGCCGCGTTCGCGGGGCGGCACGATGTCCGCGATGATCGCCTGCACGCCGATCATCAGGCCGCCCGCGCCGACGCCCTGCACCGCGCGGAAGGCGATCAGCTGGTCCATGGTCTGCGCCCGTCCGGCGAGCGCGGAGCCGACGACGAAGACCAGGATGGCGAACTGGAAGACGCCCTTGCGGCCGAAGAGGTCGCCGAGCTTGCCGTAGATGGGCAGTCCGACGGTCGAGGTGAGCAGGTACGCGGTGATCGCCCAGGACATCTTGTCCAGACCGTGCAGCTCACCGACGATCTTCGGCAGCGCCGTGGCGACGATCATCTGCTCCAGGGCGGCGAGCAGCAGCGCCAGCATCAGCCCGACGAAGACCAGCCGCACCCGGCGCGGGCTCAGCCCGGCAGTCGGCTCCCCGTCCGTCCCGGGAACGGGTGCCTTCGGGGGCACCCGGTCGGCGACGACCGGTTCGGCCTGTGCGGAATCCCTTACCGGGTCCTGCACCAGAGTGATCCCGCCCACGTACCGCTCCCCTCGTCACACCTGCTCACATTTGCCGCCTGAGGCGACAACTGCGAACAAGTGCGACGAGTTACGGACGTACGGTGCGTTCGGACGGAGATCACTCGAACCGGTGAGGCGGCCAACGGCCGCCCCGTGGTTGCGCTTTGGCTACTTCTCGACCTCGGCGGCGAGCTTGGCGAGCAGCGCGTCGTAGATCCGGGCGAGGCCCTTGGGAGCGAAGGTCTTCTCGAAGAAGCCGCCGACGCCGCCCGCGCCCTGCCAGGTGGTGACCACGACGACCCGGGACTTGCCCTCGCCCGCCGGGGTGACCCGCCAGGTGGTGACCATGGAGGAGTTGCGGTCCTTCTCGACCAGCTCGCCGTCGGTCGGCTCGGTGACCTCCAGCAGGCAGTCGCGGACGCGCTTGCTGGTGGCCTGGAGCTTCCAGTGCACGAGGGTGCCCTCGCCGTCGCCGCCCTCCCGGACCTCGTACTCGCTGAAGTGCTCGGGCAGCAGCTTCTCGCGGGTGCCGCTGTAGTCGGCGAGGGTGTCGAACACCGTCTCCGCGTCCGCTGCGACGATCCGCTCCGTCGTCGCCTCGACCTGCGCCATCGGGTTCCTCCAGGGCCTGGTTCTCGGGTTCGGGGCAAGCCAACCACCCCGCCGCCCGGCCACCAAATCGGGGGGCGCGAAGCAGCCCCACACGACTCGCCCGCACGATCAAGGGAACAAGTGTTCTATTGTGTCGAACAGTGCTACCGAGGAGGCCGCAATGCGCTGGGAGAACCTCACGGACTCCGACCACGCCCGGGCGGCGGACACCGCGCTGTTCGGCGCGGGCGCCGTCACCACCCGCACCTTCGACACGCCCGAGTTCCGCGGCATCACCTTCCACGAGGTGCGGGCCCGCTCGATCCTGAACCGGGTGCCGGGGGCCTCGCGCATGCCGTTCGAGTGGACGGTGAACCCCTACCGGGGCTGCACGCACGCGTGCGTGTACTGCTTCGCGCGCAAGACACACAGCTACCTGGACCTCGACACGGGGCTCGGCTTCGACTCCCAGATCGTCGTCAAGGTGAACGCGCCCGAGCTGCTGCGCCGCCAACTGGCCTCGAGCCGCTGGCAGGGCGAGCACGTCGCGATGGGCACCAACGTCGACTGCTACCAGCGCGCGGAGGGCCGCTACCGGCTGATGCCGGGCATCATCGAGGCCCTCACCGAGCGGGCGAACCCCTTCTCGATCCTCACCAAGGGCACGCTGATCCTGCGCGACCTGGACCTGCTGACCCGGGCGGCCCGGGTGACGGACGTGGGCATCTCGGTCTCGGTCGGCTTCACCGACGCGGAGCTGTGGCGCACCGTGGAGCCGGGCACCCCGGCGCCGGAGCGCAGGCTGGAGGTGGTCAGGGCCCTCGGCGAGCGCGGCATCGGCTGCGGGGTGCTGATGGCCCCGGTCATCCCCTTCCTCGGCGACGAGCCGGCCCAGCTGAGGGCCACCGTGCGGGCCATCGCCGCCGCGGGCGCCACCTCGGTGACGCCGCTGGTGCTGCACCTGCGTCCGGGCGCCCGCGAGTGGTTCATGGACTGGCTCGGCCGGCACCATCCGCACCTGGTCCGTCGGTACCAGCGGCTGTACGCGGACGGTGCCTACGCCCCGAAGTGGTACCAGCGCCGGATCACGCGCCAGGTGCACGACCTGGCCCGCGAGTACGGCATCGGACCCGCGCGCGCGGGGATGCCCCGGCGGATCGCGGAGCCGGCGCCCCCGGGGCCGGCCGGACCCGCGGCCAGCGAGCCGGTGCAGCTGTCGCTCCTGTGAGGACCCTGGAGCACGAGCCCCGGTCGAACACGTCCGAGTAGGCGCATTGGAGGGCATCTTCCGACCCGATCGGGTCAAGTAGGGACAGGTCTCGTTCTTCCGAAGGCGCTCCCCGGGACGATCCGGCGAGGACCGCGACCCGCGCGGACCGCAGCCCCGCCGTCCTGGGAGTCCTGGGAGAACGCCATGAGACAACGCGCAGCCGTGCTGTGCGGCGCCGCCGTCATCGCCGCCGGGACCGTCACGGCCGTCCCCGCCGACGCGAGCGCGCCACGGCCCGCGCACCCCGCGTCCGCGGCGCCCGCGGCGCGCCCGCACTGGGAGAAGTGCGCCACGGAGGACTACCCGACGCTCCAGTGCGCGACGTTGGAGGTGCCGCTCGACCACGCGCGTCCGCGCGGGAGGCAGATCACGCTGGCGCTGTCGCGCGTCCCGCACACCGCCAGGACGTACCAGGGCCCGCTGCTGGTGAATCCCGGCGGCCCCGGCGGCAGCGGGCTGACGCTCGCCGGGTTCGTGGCGTCGTCGCTGCCCGCGAAGGTGGCCGCACAGTACGACGTCATCGGCTTCGACCCGCGCGGGGTGGGGAAGAGCACTCCCGCGCTGGACTGCCTGCCGGGCCACTTCGACCCCGTGCGTCCCGACTCGCTGCCGGACACGCCGGAGGTCGAGCGGGCCAACCTGGCGCGCGCCGAGTCCTTCGCCGACGCCTGCGGCGACAAGTACGCGGACGTGCTGCCGCACATCGACACGGTGAGCGCCGCGCGGGACGTGGACGCGATCCGCGCGGCGCTCGGTGCCGAGCGGCTCAACTACTTCGGCTACTCGTACGGCACCTATTTGGGCGCCGTCTACGCCAAGCTCTACCCCGAGCGGGTGCGGCGGCTGGTCCTGGACTCCGTCGTCGGTCCGGACGACGTCTGGTACGACGCCAACCTCAACCAGGACCTCGCCTTCAACGACCGCCACCGGGCCTTCCTGGCCTGGATCGCCGAGCACGACGCCGCCTACCGCCTGGGCACCGACCCCGAACGGGTCGAGGCCGCCTGGTACGCCATGCGTGCGGCGCTGGCGAAGCGGCCCGCCGGAGGGAAGGTGGGCGCCTCCGAGCTGGAGGACACCTACATGCCCGGCGGGTACTACAACGGCTACTGGCCCTACCTGGCCGAGGCGTTCGCCGCGTACGTGAACGACGAGGACACCGGCCCGCTGGTCGAGGCGTACGACAACTTCGGGGCCCCGGACGCCTCCGGGGACAACGGCTACAGCGTCTACACCGCGGTGCAGTGCCGCGACGCCGCCTGGCCGCGGGACTGGGACGAGTGGCGCGACGACAGCTGGGACCTGTACGCGAAGGCACCCTTCATGGTCTGGAACAACGCCTGGTACAACGCGCCGTGCGCGTTCTGGCCCACGGGGTCCGGGCAGCCGGTGGACGTCGCGGGCGGCGACCTGCCCCCCGTCCTGATGTTCCAGGCGACGGGCGACGCGGCCACGCCGTACGAGGGCGGCGTCAGCGCGCACCGGCTGCTGCGGGACTCCGCCCTCGTCGTCGAGGAGGGCGGCGGGAACCACGGGATCACGCTGAGCGGCAACGACTGCCTGGACGAGCACCTGGCCGCCTATCTCACCGACGGCACCGTGCCGCGCGGGGACGGAGGCGAGGCGGACGCGGTGTGCCCGGCGCTGCCCGACCCGAAGCCGCTGGAGTCCAAGGCCGCGTCCACGTCCTCGCGCGGTTCGACCCTGCACGCGCTGCTCGGCTTCCGCGGCTAGCCGCTCACCTCGACCCCGTCGGGGCGTTGTCAGTGGCGTGGTCCACCATGGACGCATGAGTGAGCTGACCAGGATCCCCGCACCCGAGGGCGTCGCGCCCGCCGCGCAGTACACGCATGTCGTCCTCGGCACCGGGCGGTTCGTGGCCGTCTCCGGGCAGCTCGCCCTGGACGAGGACGGCAAGGCGGTCGGCGAGGGCGACCCCGAGGCCCAGGCCCGCCAGGTGTTCGAGAACCTGCGCCGGTGCCTGGCCTCGGCCGGCGCGACCTTCGACGACGTGGTGAAGCTGACCTTCTTCGTCACGGACATGGCCCACATGGGCGCGATCCGCGCGGCCCGCGCCGAGCACATACCCGACGACCGGCTGCCGGCCGCGTCGGCGGTGCAGGTGGCCGCGCTGGTCCGGCCGGAGTTCCTCATGGAGATCGAGGCGTTCGCGGTCGTGGCGCCGTGAGCGGCCCGCAGTCGCGCGTGCGGGTGCGGGAGATGGTCCTCGCGGACTGCGACCGCGTGGCCCTGATCCGCGTCCGTGGCTGGCAGAGCGCCTACCGGGGCCTGATGCCACAGCCGCACCTCGACGCGATGGACCCCGCCGCCGACGCGGAGCGGCGCCGCGTCATGTTCGCCCGGCCTCCGGAGGGCGTGGTGAACCTGGTCGCCGAGGACGAGGGCGGCGAGGTCGTCGGCTGGGCCTGCCACGGCCCCTACCGGGACGGCGAGGTGCGCACCGCGGACGCCGAGCTGTACGCCCTCTACGTCGACGCCGGACGGCTCGGCACGGGCGTCGGGCGGGCCCTGACGCAGGAGTCGGTGCGCCGGTGCGAGAGCGCCGGGCACGCGCGCATGCTCCTGTGGGTGCTCAAGGGCAACGCCCGCGCCCGACGGTTCTACGAGCGGGCGGGCTTCCGGCCGGACGGCGCCGAGGAGCCCTTCGACGTCGACGGCGTCGCGGTGCCCGAGGTGCGGTACACCCGCCAGCTGAACGGCTGACGGAACGTCACCACGGGGACCGGCACCGGCCGGTGCCTCACCGCTGCCCCGGGATGCGCGCCAGCGCCCGCACCGCCGCCTCGGCCAGTACCGGGTGGGCGAGGGCGTCGTTCAGGACGGGTGCGGCACGCTCGTCGCCGAGGGTGCCGAGGCCCTCGACGCAGGCGAGCGCGACGCGCCGGTACGGGTCGTGCGGGCGCAGCCGCCGCTCCAACGTGGTGATCAGCGCGGGCACCGACTCCGGGGCCCGCAGCTCGACCAGCAGTCGCACCGGGTGCAGGGCGTAGGCGACCCGCAGTTCGTTGGTGGCGAGGGCCGCGGCCGCGCGGGCGGTGCGCGGGTCGCCGAGGCGGGCCAGGGCGTGGGCGGCCGAGGCGCAGCGCGGCGGGTCGCGGTGGTTGAGCAGCAGTACGAGTGACTCGAAGGCCCGCCGGTCCCCCGCCACCCCGAGCCGGAACGCGGCCAGTTCCCGGGCCCACAGCGGGTGTCCGGGCTCGGTGAGCACGGCGGCCAGCTCGTCGAGGTCGCCGGTCGCCGCGAGCCGGTCGTACACCTTCCGCGCGCCCGGGGCGCCCGTCGCCGCCGCCTCGGCCCGTAAGCGCTCCGTGAGCGCTCGCAACTCTTCGTCCATGGCACCGAGGTTAGGCGCGTCACACCGGGCGTGGGACCTACATCACGAACGACGGGGGCTGGCGCGCTCGTTACCCGCGGGTTAACCTCAGACGAGCGGGTCACCCACCCGCAGCAACTCCTCACGGTGGTCTGGTGACGCAACCACCGGGAGGGCAGTCGGTCCGGTACCTCGGGTACCGCATCAGGACTCGGCCTCGGGACAGGGCCGGTCACAGGCCGCCGGGCGGGCGTGTACGCCCTCCGCGACGGCACCGGGCGTGTGCGCGAGTCGGCCCGGCAGCACCCGCACTCCCTTCCTTCTCCTTCTCACGCACCCGGTGCGCCCCACGGCGTACCCGGGCGTGCTTCCGTCGTCACCCTCATTCCTGGAGTCCCGCGATGGCCACTCCCCTGTCCGACACCCCTCTGTCCCCGCTCCGGACGATCGCCGTCGTCGGCCTCGGCACGATGGGCACCGGCATCGCCGAGGTCCTGGCCGGGGCCGGCCGCGAGGTCGTCGGCATCGACGTCAGCGAGGCGCAGGCCGTCAAGGCGGTCGCCGCGCTGGAGTCCTCCACCGCCCGTGCCGTCGAGCGCGGGCGCCTGACCGAGCAGGAGCGCGGCGCCGCCCTGGGCCGCGTCCGCACCTCCACCGACCTGCGGGCCGCCGCCGACGCCGACCTGGTCATCGAGGTGGTCCCGGAGTCGTACGAGATCAAGCAGCGGGTCTTCCGGGAGCTGGACGGGATCGTGCGTCCGGAGACGGTCCTGGCGACCGGCACCAACGCGCTGTCCGTCACGCGTCTCGCCGCCGACTCGGCCCGCCCGGAGCGGGTGCTCGGACTGCACTTCTTCAACCCTGCGCCGGCGATGAAGCTGGTCGAGGTCGTCTCCTCGGTGCTGACCGCGCCCGCCGCCGTCACGGCCGTCACCGACCTCGCCCTGGACCTCGGCAAGGAGCCGGTCGCGGTCGGGGACCGGCCCGGCTTCGTCGCGGACGGGCTGCTGTTCGGCTACCTCAACCAGGCCGCCGCGATGTACGAGGCGAACTACGCCTCCCGCGAGGACATCGACGCCGCGATGCGGCTCGGCTGCGGCCTGCCGATGGGACCGCTGGCCCTGCTCGACCTGGTCGGCGTGGACACCGCGCGCACGGTCCTGGAGGCCATGTACGCGGCCTCCCGGGACCGTCTGCACGCGCCGGCGCCGATCCTGAGGCAGCTCAGCGAGGCGGGCCTGACGGGACGCAAGGCGGGGCGCGGCTTCTACACCTACGAGGCGCCCGGCAGCGCGGTCGTCGTGCCGGACACGCTGACCCCGGCCAAGGGCGGCGACGCGGTCGCCGGGCGGCCGGTGCGCGCGGTGGGGGTGGCCGGTTCGGGCACCATGGCGTCCGGCATCGCGGAGGTGTTCGCCAAGGCCGGGTACGAGGTGGTGCTGGCCGCCCGCAGCGCGGAGAAGGCGCAGACGGCCAAGGCCCGGATCGGGAAGTCCCTGTCCCGTTCGGTCGACAAGGGCCGCATGAGCGCCGAGGCGGCCGCGCGGACGCTGGAGCTGATCACGCCGACGGGCACGTACGACGACTTCGCCGACGTCGACCTGGCCGTGGAGGCCGTCGCCGAGGACCTGGAGGTGAAGCGGCAGCTGTTCGCCGCGCTGGACAAGGTCTGCAAGCCCGGCGCGGTGCTGGCCACCACCACGTCCTCGCTGCCGGTCGTCGCCTGCGCCCGCGCCACCTCGCGCCCGCAGGACGTGATCGGGATGCACTTCTTCAACCCGGCCCCGGCGATGAAGCTGGTCGAGGTGGTCCGCACGGTGCTGACCGCCGACGACGTGCACGCCACCGTGCACGAGGTCTGCGCCACGGTGCGCAAGCACGCCGTGGACTGCGGAGACCGGGCCGGGTTCATCGTGAACGCGCTGCTGTTCCCGTACCTCAACAACGCGGTCAAGATGGTGCAGGAGCACTACGCGACCCTGGACGACATCGACGCGGCGATGAAGCTGGGCGGCGGCTACCCGATGGGCCCGTTCGAGCTGCTCGACGTGGTCGGACTCGACGTGTCGCTGGCCATCGAGAAGGTCCTGCACCGGGAGTTCCGCGACCCGGGCCTCGCCCCGGCGCCGCTGCTCGAGCACCTGGTGGCCGCCGGCTGCCTCGGCCGCAAGACGGGCCGCGGTTTCCGCGAGCATGCCCGCCGCTGACCGGCCGGGCGACTGGTTCGGGTCCGAGGAGGACTGGGGCGGACTGCTCGATCCGGCCGGGTCTCCCCCGCCTGCCGCAGGCGGGGGAATCCCCGGTCACGCGCATGATTGCGCCCGCATGCAGTACGTTCGGGTCATGTCCCAGCCCGCCAAGTCCTCACGTACCTCAGCCACGTCCGACGCGCCGGAGAGCGCGGCCGGCAGCCGGGCCGCCGCCCAGCGGCTCAAAATGCGCCGGGAACTGGCGGCGGCGGCGATGGAGCTGTTCGCGACCAAGGGGTACGAGGCGACCACCGTCGACGAGATCGCGGCCCAGGCCGGGGTCGCCCGCCGCACCTTCTTCCGTCACTTCCGCTCCAAGGAAGAGGCGATCTTCCCGGACCACGACGACACCCTGGTGCGGGCCGAGGCGGTGCTCAACGCGGCGCCCGCGCACGAGCATCCGCTGGACACGGTGTGCCGCGGCATCAAGGAAGTCATGAAGATGTACGCGGCCCGGCCGGAGATCTCGGTGGCCCGCTACAAGCTGACGCGCGAGGTTCCCACCCTGCGCGAGGCGGAGATCGCGTCGGTGGCCCGTTACGAGCGGCTGTTCACCCGCTATCTGCTCGGCCACTTCGACGAGCACGCGCACGACGACGACGCCAACGACGACCCGCTGCTCGCGGAGGTCGCGGCGTCCGCCGTGGTGACCGCGCACAACCACGTGCTGCGGCGCTGGCTGCGGGCCGACGGGCAGGGCGACGTGGAGGCCGAGCTGGACCACGCCTTCGCGATCGTGCGGAAGACCTTCGGCACGGGCATCGGGGCGGGCCGCAGCACGGCCTCCACCGCCCGTCCCGCCGCCTCCTCGGCCTCCGTGCAGGGCGAGGTGCTCGTGACGGTGGCGCGCACCGACGCGCCGCTGCACGAGGTCATGCGCACCATCGAGCAGGCGCTCAAGGAGCGCTGACCGACCCTTCCGCACCGTTCCGCGCTGTGACGACGGCCACCCACCGGGTGGCCGTTTTTGCATGTCGGCGCCCCTTTTCCGCCTTCGGCGGGAGGCGATTCGATCGATCATCGCTCATCTGTCGGGTAAAGAATTCATCTGAGAACAGTCTCTGGCACTCAGTGCCTTGCGAGGTGACACGCGGTGTCATACGTTGAAGGTGTTCGGGCTGTCCCCGCACCTCATCCCCTGCGCGTCCGAACGCCTGCGTCACAGGCACACACCCTCACCTCAGCAGCACCGACGTAACCCTCAGCGCCCCTCCCTCAGGGCGCTCACCGCCGGAGGCAACACCGTGACCGTGAAGGACATCCTGGACGCGATCCAGTCGCCCGACTCCACGCCGGCCGACATCGCCGCACTGCCGCTCCCCGAGTCGTACCGCGCGATCACCGTGCACAAGGACGAGACCGAGATGTTCGCGGGCCTCGAGACCCGCGACAAGGACCCCCGCAAGTCGATCCACCTGGACGACGTGCCGGTGCCCGAGCTGGGCCCCGGTGAGGCCCTGGTGGCCGTCATGGCCTCCTCGGTCAACTACAACTCGGTGTGGACCTCCATCTTCGAGCCGCTGTCCACCTTCGGGTTCCTGGAGCGCTACGGCCGGGTCAGCGACCTCGCCAAGCGCCACGACCTGCCCTACCACGTCATCGGCTCCGACCTCGCCGGTGTCGTCCTGCGCACCGGTCCGGGCGTCAACGCCTGGCAGGCGGGCGACGAGGTCGTCGCACACTGCCTCTCCGTCGAGCTGGAGTCCTCCGACGGGCACAACGACACGATGCTCGACCCCGAGCAGCGCATCTGGGGCTTCGAGACCAACTTCGGCGGCCTCGCCGAGATCGCGCTGGTCAAGTCCAACCAGCTGATGCCGAAGCCGGACCACCTCAGCTGGGAGGAGGCCGCCGCCCCCGGTCTGGTCAACTCCACCGCGTACCGGCAGCTGGTCTCCCGCAACGGCGCCGGGATGAAACAGGGCGACAACGTGCTCATCTGGGGCGCGAGCGGCGGACTCGGCTCCTACGCCACCCAGTTCGCCCTCGCCGGCGGCGCCAACCCGATCTGCGTCGTCTCCAGCGAGCAGAAGGCCGACATCTGCCGGGCGATGGGCGCCGACGCGATCATCGACCGCAGCGCCGAGGGCTACCGGTTCTGGAAGGACGAGAACACCCAGGACCCCAAGGAGTGGAAGCGCTTCGGCAAGCGCATCCGCGAACTCACCGGCGGCGAGGACATCGACATCGTCTTCGAGCACCCCGGCCGCGAGACCTTCGGCGCCTCGGTCTTCGTCACCCGCAAGGGCGGCACCATCACCACCTGCGCCTCGACCTCGGGCTACATGCACGAGTACGACAACCGCTACCTGTGGATGTCCCTGAAGCGCATCATCGGCTCCCACTTCGCCAACTACCGCGAGGCATGGGAGGCCAACCGCCTCATCGCCAAGGGCAAGATCCACCCGACGCTCTCCAAGGTGTACTCCCTGGAGGACACCGGCCAGGCGGCGTACGACGTCCACCGCAACCTCCACCAGGGCAAGGTCGGCGTGCTGTGCCTGGCGCCCGAGGAGGGCCTGGGCGTGCGCGACCAGGCCAAGCGCGCCCAGCACCTCGACGCCATCAACCGCTTCCGGAACATCTGACGGCGACGGAGGCCACACATGACTGAGCGTCAGAAGGACCGGCCGTGGCTCATGCGCACCTACGCCGGTCACTCCACGGCCGAGGCGTCCAACGAGCTGTACCGGCGCAACCTCGCCAAGGGCCAGACGGGTCTGTCGGTCGCCTTCGACCTGCCGACCCAGACCGGCTACGACTCCGACCACGTCCTCGCCCGCGGCGAGGTAGGCCGGGTCGGCGTGCCGGTCGCGCACCTCGGTGACATGCGCCGGCTGTTCCAGGACATCCCGCTGGAGCAGATGAACACCTCGATGACCATCAACGCCACGGCCATGTGGCTGCTGGCGCTCTACCAGGTGGTCGCGGAGGAGCAGGGCGCGGACATCACCAGGCTCCAGGGCACGACCCAGAACGACATCGTCAAGGAGTACCTGTCCCGGGGCACGCACGTCTTCCCGCCGGGACCGTCGCTCCGCCTGACGACGGACATGATCGCGTACACGGTCTCCCACCTGCCCAAGTGGAACCCGATCAACATCTGCAGCTATCACCTGCAGGAGGCCGGCGCCACGCCGGTGCAGGAGATCGCGTACGCGATGTCCACCGCGATCGCCGTGCTCGACGCGGTGCGCGACAGTGGTCAGGTGCCGCAGGAGCGCATGGGCGACGTGGTCGGCCGGATCTCCTTCTTCGTCAACGCGGGAGTGCGTTTCGTCGAGGAGATGTGCAAGATGCGCGCCTTCGGCCGCATCTGGGACCGCGTCACCCGCGAGCGCTACGGCATCGAGAACCCCAAGCACCGCCGCTTCCGCTACGGCGTCCAGGTCAACTCCCTGGGCCTGACCGAGGCTCAGCCGGAGAACAACGTCCAGCGGATCGTCCTGGAGATGCTGGCGGTCACCCTCTCCAAGGACGCACGCGCGCGTGCCGTGCAGTTGCCGGCCTGGAACGAGGCACTCGGACTGCCCCGCCCCTGGGACCAGCAGTGGTCGCTGCGCATCCAGCAGGTGCTGGCGCACGAGAGCGACCTGCTGGAGTACGAGGACCTCTTCGAGGGCTCGAAGGTGGTCGAGGCGAAGGTCGACGAGCTGGTCGAGGCGGCGTTCGCGGAGATCGACCGCATCCAGGAGATGGGCGGCGCGATGGCCGCCGTCGAGTCCGGCTACCTCAAGTCCCAGCTGGTGGCCTCGCACGCCGAGCGCCGGGCCCGGATCGAGTCCGGCGAGGAGAAGATCATCGGTGTCAACGCCTTCGAGGGCACCGAGCCCAACCCGCTGACCGCCGACCTGGACACCGCGATCCAGACGGTCGACCCGGCGGTGGAGGCCCGCGTCATCGCCTCGCTGCAGAACTGGCGGGACACGCGGTACCAGCCGCCCTTCAACCACCCGCGCCCCTGCAAGGCGCTGGAGAAGCTGAAGGAGGCGGCGCGCGGCACCGGCAACCTCATGGAGGCCACCCTGGAGTGCGCCCGCGCCGGCGCCACGACCGGTGAGTGGGCCGGAGCGCTGCGCGAGGTCTTCGGTGAGTTCCGCGCACCGACCGGCGTGTCCTCGGCACCGGTCGCGGTCGCCGCCGAGGAGGGCTCGGCCCTCTCCGAGGTGCGCCGCAAGGTGGAGCTGACGGCCAAGGAGATGGGCGTCGGCAAGCTCCGCTTCCTGGTCGGCAAGCCCGGCCTGGACGGCCACTCCAACGGCGCCGAGCAGATCGCCGTGCGCGCCCGCGACGCCGGGTTCGAGGTGGTCTACCAGGGCATCCGGCTCACCCCGGAGCAGATCGTGGACGCCGCCCTGGCCGAGGACGTGCACGCGGTGGGCCTGTCCATCCTGTCCGGCTCGCACGCCCAACTGGTGCCGGACGTGCTCGAACGGCTCCGTGTGGCCGGTGCCACAGATATACCGGTGATCGCCGGTGGCATCATCCCGAACGGTGACGCCGAGGAACTGCGGACCGCGGGAGTGGCCGCGGTCTTCACCCCGAAGGACTTCGACATCACCGGCATCATCGGCCGGATCGTCGACGAGATCCGGAACGCGAACAAGCTCGACCCCCTGGAGGTCCCCGCATGACCACGGTCAACCGTCTCCGCCCCCGGCGTTCCTGCCTGGCCGTACCGGGCTCGAACCCGCGCTTCCTGGAGAAGGCCCAGGGCCTCCCGGCGGACCAGGTCTTCCTGGACCTGGAGGACGCCTGTGCCCCGCTCGCCAAGCCGGAGGCGCGGCACACCATCGTCAAGTTCCTCAACGAGGGCGACTGGACCGGCAAGACCCGCGTCGTGCGCGTCAACGACTGGACGACCGAGTGGACGTACCGGGACGTGGTGACGGTGGTGGAGGGCGCGGGCCCGAACCTGGACTGCATCATGCTGCCGAAGGTCCAGGACGCCCAGCAGGTCGTCGCGCTCGACCTCCTCCTCACCCAGATCGAGAAGACGATGGGCTTCGAGGTCGGCCGGATCGGCATCGAGGCGCAGATCGAGAACGCGCAGGGTCTGAACAACGTCAACGAGATCGCCCAGGCCAGCCCGCGCGTGGAGACCATCATCTTCGGCCCGGCCGACTTCATGGCGTCCATCAACATGAAGTCCCTGGTCGTGGGCGAGCAGCCGCCCGGTTACCCGGCGGACGCCTACCACTACATCCTGATGAAGATCCTGATGGCCGCCCGCGCCAACAACCTCCAGGCGATCGACGGCCCCTACCTCCAGATCCGCAACGTCGACGGCTACCGCGAGGTCGCGCAGCGCGCCGCCGCCCTCGGCTTCGACGGCAAGTGGGTGCTGCACCCCGGCCAGGTCGAGGCGTCCAACGAGATCTTCTCGCCCTCCCAGGAGGACTACGACCACGCCGAGCTGATCCTGGACGCGTACGACTACTACACGTCCGAGGCGGGCGGCAAGAAGGGCTCGGCGATGCTCGGCGACGAGATGATCGACGAGGCCAGCCGCAAGATGGCGCTGGTCGTCTCCGGCAAGGGGCGTGCGGCCGGCATGCGGCGCACCAGCAAGTTCGAGATCCCGGAGGGCTGAGGGCGATGCAGTTCGGACGCACCTACGAGGAGTTCGAGGTCGGGGCGACGTACAAGCACTGGCCCGGGAAGACGGTCACGGAGTACGACGACCACCTGTTCTGTCTCCTCACCATGAACCACCACCCGCTCCACATGGACACCAACTACGCCGAGAAGACGACGGACTTCGGCAAGAACGTGGTGGTGGGCAACTACATCTACTCGCTCCTGCTCGGCATGTCCGTCCCGGACGTCTCCGGCAAGGCGATCGCCAACCTGGAGATCGAGTCGCTCAAGCACGTGGCGCCGACCTTCCACGGCGACACGCTCTACGGCCAGACGACCGTGCTCGACAAGTGGCCCTCCAAGTCGAAGAACGACCGCGGCATCGTCCACGTCGAGACCAAGGGCTACAAGCAGGACGGCACCCTGGTCTGCGTCTTCCGCCGCAAGGTGATGGTGCCGACCGAGACGTACGTCAAGGAGCGCGGCGGCGAGCAGCCGGGCCGCCCGCCCGTCTCCCACCACCACCCTCAAGGGACGCCCCTCCGGGGCGACACCTCCGTTTCCGAGCTGAAGGAACAGGGGAAGTAAGCGATGGCCCGTCTCGCCCAGACCGCCGGTCTGACCGACGTCCAGCAGGAGATCCTCTCCACCGTCCGGGACTTCGTGGACAAGGAGATCATCCCGGTCGCCACCGAACTGGAGCACCGCGACGAGTACCCGCAGGACATCGTCGACGGACTCAAGGAGCTCGGCCTGTTCGGGCTGATGATCCCCGAGGAGTACGGGGGTCTGGGCGAGTCGCTCCTGACCTACGCCCTGTGCGTCGAGGAGATCGCCCGCGGCTGGATGTCGGTGTCCGGCATCATCAACACGCACTTCATCGTGGCGTACATGCTCAAGCAGCACGGCACGCAGGAGCAGAAGGACCACTTCCTGCCCCGCATGGCCGCGGGCGACATCCGGGGCGCCTTCTCGATGTCGGAGCCGGCGCTGGGCTCCGACGTGTCGGCGATCTCCTCGAAGGCCGTCAAGGACGGCGAGGAGTACGTCCTGAACGGCCAGAAGATGTGGCTGACGAACGGCGGTACGTCGTCGTTGGTGGCCGTTCTGGTCCGGAGTGACGAGGGTCACCCCGAGGGGACCGCCCCGCACAAGTCGATGACGACCTTCCTGGTGGAGAAGGAGCCCGGTTTCGGTGAGGTCCGGCCGGGTCTGACCATCCCCGGCAAGATCGACAAGATGGGCTACAAGGGCGTCGACACCACCGAGCTCATCATGGACGGCCTGCGCATTCCGGCCAATCGGGTGCTCGGCGGCGTCACCGGCCGAGGTTTTTACCAAATGATGGACGGCGTCGAGGTCGGCCGCGTCAACGTGGCGGCCCGTGGCTGCGGCGTCGCTCAGCGTGCCTTCGAACTCGGCGTCCGGTACGCCCAGCAGCGTCACACTTTCGGCAAGCAGATCGCCCAGCACCAGGCCATCCAGTTCAAGCTCGCGGAGATGGCTACCAAGGTGGAGGCGGCGCATGCGATGATGGTGAACGCTGCACGCAAAAAGGATTCGGGCGAACGAAACGACCTGGAAGCGGGGATGGCCAAGTACCTCGCCTCCGAGTACTGCAAGGAGGTCGTGGAGGACGCCTTCCGGATCCACGGCGGGTACGGCTTCTCCAAGGAGTACGAGATCGAGCGCCTCTACCGCGAGGCGCCGATGCTGCTCATCGGTGAAGGCACCGCCGAGATCCAGAAAATGATCATCGGCCGCCGACTGCTCGAAGAGTATCGATTCCAGGGTTAGATGTCCGGATACGGGGTGTTTTCTTGGAGAAGAAGGTCACACCCCGTAGGCAGTGTTCGGCCGCCGACTCGGCTTCCTGGCTTACCCAGTTGCGGCAGGAAGCCGCTACGATCGCCGGAAAGCCGCCGTCCCCCGTCATAGCGCGGCATCATCCGCTACGAAGGTCATCCATGCCCCACAGCCAAACCTCTGCACCTCGCGACAGCCTCGCCGGCGTACGCCTCGCGCGCGGAGCCTCGCCGTGGCTTCTGCCGACCGTCGCCACCGCAGCCGTCAGCCTCCTGCGGGCCCGCCGTTCCGGCGCCGCCAAGGCCGTCGCCGTCCCCGCCACCGCGCTCGCGGCGGGGATGCTGTGGTTCTTCCGCGACCCCGAGCGCGAGATCACGCAGGGCCGGGTCGTCTCGCCCGCCGACGGTGTGGTGCAGAGCATCATGCCGTGGAAGGACGGCCGCACCCGCGTCGCGATCTTCATGAGCCCGCTCAACGTCCATGTCAACCGCGCCCCGCTGTCGGGCACGGTGACGTCGGTCGAGCACGTGCCGGGCGGCTTCGTTCCCGCTTTCAACAAGGAGAGCGAGAACAACGAGCGCGTCGTGTGGCACTTCGACACCGAGCTCGGCGACATCGAGATGATCCAGATCGCCGGCGCGGTGGCCCGCCGCATCGTTCCGTACGTGCCGCAGGGCACCAAGGTCGAGCAGGGCGAGCGGGTCGGTCTGATCCGCTTCGGCTCCCGCGTCGACCTGTACCTGCCGGAGGGTGTGGAGGTCGACGTCGAGGTGGGTCAGAAGACGGTGGCTGGGGTGACTCGAATTGACCGTGATTGATCCACAGACCCAGGCCGGATGGGTGCCGGAGGCCGACGAGGTGGACGACGAGGAGGAGATGCCGCTCTCGCTCCGCCTGTCGATAGCGGACACGCTCACGCTCGGCAACGCCACGTGCGGCTTCATGGCGGTGTACTTCACCACCACCGGCATCCTGATCCCGCACCTCATGGGCAGCGACGAGTCGGGCATGGCCCGGCACAGCGCGGCCACCGCGGTCATCCTGATGCTCTGCGCGGCGATCTTCGACCTGTTCGACGGCCTGGTCGCCCGCAAGCTGCGGTCCTCGCCGATGGGCGCGGAGCTGGACAACCTCTCCGACCTGATCAGCTTCGGCCTCGCGCCGGCGTACTTCGTCCTCGTCTACGGCATGGTCGCGGACGACGCCTACCAGCGGGTGGCGGCGGTGGGGGCGATCGTGGTGCTGCTGGCGGTGGTGCTGAGGCTGGCGCGGTTCTCCTGCGTCACGGTCAAGGACGGCACGTTCCAGGGCATGCCGTCGCCGTTCGGGGCGCTGACGGTGGTGTCGATCGTGCTGCTCGAGCTGCCCTTCGTGGCGACGCTGCTGGCGATTCTCGGCACGGCCTGGCTGATGGTGAGCCGGGTCGAGTACCCGAAGCCGCGGGGGCGCCTCGCGGTGGCGATGCTGTCGTGGATCGTCCTGTCGATGGGGCTGCTGGCCGGCTGGGCGTTCGACGCGCCGAGCGGGCAGCTGCTGCTGCAGACGGGGTGTGCGTTGCAGTTGGTGATGGGGGCGGTCATCCCCCTGTTCGCCACGGCTCGCAGGGTGAACAATTTCCGTGACAATCGGCGGGAGGCGCGGGCCGCGCAGCTTCCGTGACGTGTGACTGTCGGTGGGCCCCGGACCCGGGTTGGGTTCGGGGCCCACCGCTTTTCGGCGCCCGGTGTCGGTGCGGGCGTCCCTGGGGGCTCCGCCCCCAGACCCCTGGGCCTATGCCCACCCACCACCCGACTCGCTTGGAACATGGGCGAGCTATCCAGCCCGTCCGGCGTTTGAGGACGAGGCCCGTTCAGGGCCGAAACGGGGGTCTGGGGGGCAGAGCCCCCAGGGTCGGGAACGGGAAGGGGCGGCGGGGGCGGGACTCCCCTACGCGACGAAGTCCCGCGCGATGGACTCAGCCACCCGCTCCAGGATGGGCCCGGCATCCGCGATGCACTTCGCGACGTCCGGCTCCACATCCGTCAGCGGATACGCCCGCCGGATCCCGGCCCGCCCCAGCACCTCCGCCGGCAGCGCAAGGCGTCCGCACACCGCGACGACCTCCTTGCCCGCGGCCCTGGCCGCCGCGGCGACACCGGCCGGCGCCTTCCCGTGCAGGGTCTGCTCGTCCAGCGAGCCCTCCCCGGTGATCACCAGGTCCGCCCGCTCCAGCGCCGGCGCGAAGCCCAGCACGTCCAGCATCACCTCGATGCCGGGCCGGAACCGCGCGCCCAGCAGCATCGCGCCGAACCCGATGCCGCCCGCCGCACCCGCGCCCGGCGACGCGGCGTACTCGGCGGCACGCGTGCCCACGGTCTCCGTCCGCTCCAGCACCTTCGCGAAGTGCGCCAGGGCCGCGTCCAGGGCCGTCACGTCGTCCGGCGAGGCACCCTTCTGCGGCCCGTAGACCGCCGGGGCGCCCTTCGGGCCGGTCAGCGGATTGTCGACGTCGCTGGCGAGCACCAGCTCCACGTCGGACAGGCGGGGGTCGAGGCCCGACAGGTCGGCCGAGGCCAGGCCCGCGAGGCCGCCCCCGCCGGGTGCGACCGGCTCGCCGTCCCCGTCCAGGAACCGCGCGCCCAGCGCGGCCAGCATCCCGGCGCCACCGTCCGTCGTGGCGCTGCCGCCGACCCCGAACACGATCGTCCGCGCGCCCGCGTCCAGCGCGGCCCGCAGCAGCTCGCCCGAGCCGTACGTGGACGACGTCAGCGGTGCCAGGACGCCCTCCGGGAGCCGCTGGAGGCCGCTGGCCTCGGCCATCTCCACGACGGCGGTGTGCTCGCGCAGCGCGTACGCCGCCGTCACCTCGTCACCGAGCGGCCCGGCGACCCGCACCTCCCGGCGTTCGAACCCGGCCGCGACCGCCGCGGCCACCGTGCCGTCGCCGCCGTCGGCGACGGGCAGCGCCTCGACCAGGACGTCCGGCACGACGCGGCGCAGTCCGGCCGTGACGCGCTCGGCGACCTCGACGGCCGTCAGCGACCCCTTGAACTTGTCCGCGGCGACGAGGACCCTGCGGGTCCCGTCCACAGCAGCGTCAGCCACCTTGCTCTCCCCTTGCTCTCCGAGCCTTGCGCACGTCAAGGCAGTCGCGCCGCTGCGACCCTAACCGGAGGACACCCGCGCCGTCATGCCCCGCCCACACCGTGGAACCCGCGGTGCGCCCGCCCCCAGGGTTGCGTCGGGCCCGGGGCCGGGCTCGTTAGGCTTCCGGAATGACCACTGCTGACTACGCCACCTACATCGCCGGTCTGCCCCGCGTCCTCGCCGGTGCCGCCGCGGTCTTCCGGGACGCCGGGGGGCGGGTGCTGCTCGTCGAGCCCAACTATCGCGAGGGGTGGACGCTGCCGGGCGGGACCATCGAGTCCGACGCCGGGGAGAGCCCGCGGCGGGGCGCGTGGCGGGAGACCCTGGAGGAGATCGGCCTCGACGCGCGGATCGGACGGCTCCTCGCGGTGGACTGGTCGAGCGGGGCGGGCCGGCCGCCGATCGTGGCGTACCTCTACGACGGCGGGGTGCTGTCGGAGGACGACCTCAAGGCGATCCGGCTGCAGGAGGAGGAGCTGCTGTCCTGGCGGCTGGTGCCGCGCGAGGAACTCGGCGCCCACCTGCTCGGCTCCCTGCACGGCCGGGTGCTGGCCGCGCTGGACGTACTGGCGGACGGCTCCGGCACGGCCGAACTGGAGGACGGCGTGCGGGTCGACCGGTAGTCGTTCGTACCGACGACCCTCCGTACCGGTGACCAGTCATCGGCAACCCTCCCTACCGGTGACCAGTCGTGCCGCCGACCATCCGTACCGATAACCCTTCGCCGACCGCCCCACCGGCGCCCTACCCTCGACCGCATGACCGGCAAGCCCCTCGTCGCCATCCTCAGCGGTGCCGGCGTTTCGACCGACTCCGGCATTCCCGACTACCGCGGTCCGAACGGGCTGTGGCGGCGCGACCCGGAGGCCGAGAAGCTCGTCACGTACGAGTACTACATGGCCGATCCGGAGATCCGGCGGCGCTCCTGGCTGATGCGGCGCGAGACCGCGGCGCTGCACGCCGAGCCGAACGCGGCGCACCGCGCGGTGGCCTACCTGGAGCGGCGCGGGGTACCGGTCCGCGTGCTCACGCAGAACGTGGACGGTCTGCACCAGCTCGCCGGGGTCTCCGCCCGCAAGGTCCTCGAACTGCACGGCACCGCTCGCGCCTGTGTGTGCACCGGCTGCGGAGCCCGGGGCCCGATGGCGGATGCCCTCGCCCGGATCGAGGCCGGTGAGGACGATCCGCCGTGCCTGGACTGCGGCGGCGTCCTGAAGCCGGCGACGGTGATGTTCGGCGAGCGCCTCGACCCGGTGGTGCTGGGCGAGGCGGCCGCCATCAGCAAGGCGTGCCAGGTGTTCGTCGCCGTCGGCACCAGTCTCCAGGTGGAGCCCGCCGCCGGACTGGCCGGCGTCGCCGTCGAGCACGGGGCCCGGCTGATCGTCGTCAACGCGGAGCCGACGCCCTATGACGACCTGGCCGACGAGGTGGTCCGGGAGCCGATCGGCACCGCCCTGCCCGAGCTGCTGCGCGGGCTGGGCTCGCCGGGGACAGGGGCCTAGAACAACGGCTCCGGTCCCGCCGTCCCCCGTTCGAAGTCGAGCAGTCGCTGCTTGCGGTCCAGGCCGCCGCCGTAGCCGGTGAGGCCGCCGCTCGCGCCGATGACGCGGTGGCAGGGGACGATGATGCCGATCGGGTTGCGGCCGTTGGCGAGGCCCACCGCGCGGGAGGCGGTGGGGTTGCCGAGGGCGGCGGCGAGCTCGCCGTAGGTGCGGGTCTCGCCGTAGGGGATCTTTTGGAGCTGCGCCCAGACGGTGCGCTGGAACGCGGTGCCGTTCAGCCGCAGGCCGAGGGTGAAGTCCTTCAGTTCGCCCGCGAAGTAGGCCTCCAGTTGCTCCTCGGTCTCGGCGAAGGGGCGTTCGTCCCGGGCGCCGAAGGTCTCCTCGGGCGGGCGGTGGCGCTGGTCGGTCATGTAGAGGCCGCACAGGGCGCCGTCCTCGGCGACGAGGGTGAGGGCACCGTAGGGGCTGTCGATCACGGTGTGGTGTTTCACGGGTTCGCTCCGACTCCTCGGACGGGCTCAAAAGGGCTCATACGGGCAGGAAGTTGATCGGGTGGTCGTCGGTCGCCCACAGGTACTGGACGGCGTACGCCCGCCAGGGCCGCCAGGCCGCCGCGCGGGCGGTGAGCGCGGCCGGAGTGGAGGGCAGGCCCAGTTCGGCGGCGGCGCGGCGGATGCCGAGGTCGGTGGGGAGGAAGGCGTCGGGGTCGCCGAGGGCGCGCATGGCGATGACGTCGGCGGTCCAGGGACCGAAGCCGGGGAGGGCCAGGAGCCGGTCGCGGGTCTCGGCCCAGTCGGATTCGACGCCCAGGTTGAGCGAGCCGTCGGCCAGGTGGGTGACCAGGGTGGTGAAGGTGGTGCGGCGGGTCCGCGGCATGGCGAGGGTCTCGGGGTCCACCGCCGCCAGTGCCGCGGTGGACGGGAAGAGGTGGGTCAGGCCGCCCTCGGGGTCGTCCACCGGATCGCCGTGCGCGGTGACCAGGCGGGCGGCGTGCGTACGGGCGGCGGCGGTGGAGACCTGCTGCCCGAGCACGGCCCGTACGGCGAACTCCGCCTCGTCCACCGTGCGCGGCACCCGCCGCCCGGGGGCCTTGTCGACGAGCGGTGCGAGCAGCGGGTCGGCCCGCAGTTGGTCGTCGATCGCCGTCGGGTCGGCGTCCAGGTCGAGCAGGCGCCGGCAGCGGCTGATGGCGACGGTCAGGTCGCGCAGGTCGCTGAGGGTGAGGCGGCAGGCGATGTGATCGGGGTTGGGGGTGAGGGTCACGATGCCGTGACCGTACGGGAGGCGCAGAGTGCGCCGGTACGCGCCGTCCTTCCACTCCTCCACGCCGGGTACGGCGGTGGCGGCGAGGTGGCCGAAGAGGTTGTCGGGGTTGAGCGGGGTGCGGAAGGGGAGGCGGAGGGACAGGGCGCCGGGAGCGGTGGGGGCGGGGCGGTTCCTGGGGGCGCGGGTGCGCAGTTCGCTCGGGGAGAGGGCGTAGACCTCGCGGACCGTGCCGTTGAAGGTGCGGATGGAGGAGAAGCCGGCCGCGAAGGCGATGTCCGCCATGGGCAGCGGGGTGGTCTCGATCAGCAGCCGTGCGGTCTGGGCGCGCTGGGCCCGGGCGAGCGCGAGGGGGCCGGCGCCCAGTTCGGCCAGGAGCTGGCGTTCGACCTGCCGGGTGCTGTAGCCGAGGCGGGCGGCGAGGCCGGGCACGCCCTCGCGGTCGACGACGCCGTCGGCGATCAGGCGCATGGCGCGGGCCGTGAGGTCGGCGCGCCGGTTCCACTCGGGCGAGCCGGGGCTGGTGTCCGGGCGGCAGCGCTTGCACGCCCGGAACCCGGCCTGCTGGCAGGCCGCCGCGCTCGGGTAGAAGGTCATGTTCGCGGGCTTGGGCGGCACCACCGGGCAGCTGGGCCGGCAGTAGATGCGGGTCGTCAGGACGGCCGTGAAGAACCAGCCGTCGAACCGCGCGTCCTTCGACTGCACGGCGCGCACGCAGCGCTCGGTGTCGGTGTGCATTCCCGTCTGCATGTATCCAGGATGACCCCCGGGACGGGTGCGGGCTGGCGGGAATCCGACATCGACGTGACCCGTGCTGCGCTTCCGCGGATCACTCCGCCTGCCGGTGTCTCGCGGATCACTCCGCGCGCCAGGCCGACTCGCGCAGCAGCCGCAGGCCGTTCAGGCCGACCAGCACGGTCGAGCCCTCGTGACCGGCGACACCGAGCGGCAGCGGGAGGTGACCGATCAGGTCCCACAGGACGAGGACGGTGATGCAGACACCGGCGACGGCCAGGTTCTGGACGACCAGCCGCCGTGCGCGCCGGGAGAGCCGCACGACGGCGGGCACGGCCGTCAGCTCGTCGCGTACGACGACGGCGTCGGCGGTCTCCAGGGCGAGGTCGGAGCCGGCCCCGCCCATGGCGACGCCGGCGTGCGCGGCGGCCAGCGCGGGGGCGTCGTTGACGCCGTCGCCGACGAAGAGCACCTTGCGGCCCGCCCGCTCCCGCTCCCGTACGGCCTCGACCTTGTCCTCGGGCAGCAGGCCGGCGCGGATGTCGGTGATGCCGGTCGCGTCGGCCACCCGGGCGGCGGCGGCCGCGTGGTCGCCGGTGAGCAGGGCGGGGGCGGTGCCGGTGAGGGCGGTGAGCGCGGCGGTGGCCGGGGCGGCGTCGGCACGGACGCGGTCGGTGAGGGCGAGGGTGCCGAGAAGCGTGCCGTCGCGGGTGACGCGGACGGTGGTCTCGGCGCCCTCGGGGCTGTCCGCGCGGCCGACGTGCACCGTGCGGCCGTCGATCACGGCCGTCACGCCGCGGCCGGGAGCCGCCGTGAAGTCCTCCACGGGCGCGAGCGGCAGCTGTCGGGAGCGGGCGGCGGCCACGATCGCGCGGGCCAGCGGGTGCTCGCTGGGGTGCTCGGCCGCGGCCGCGAGGGCGAGGAGGGCGTCCTCGTCGACCCCGGCACCGGCCACCGGGGTCACGGCGGTCACCTCGGGGGTGCCCTCGGTGAGGGTGCCGGTCTTGTCGAGGGCGGCGGTGTCGATCTCGCCTAGGCGTTCCATGGCGACCGCCGACTTGACCAGGACGCCGTGCCGGCCGGCGTTGGCGATGGCCGAGAGCAGCGGCGGCATGGTCGCCAGGACGACCGCGCACGGCGAGGCGACGATCATGAAGGTCATGGCACGCAGCAGGGCGTCCGTGAGGTCGGCGCCGAAGGCGAGCGGGATGCCGAAGACCGCGAGGGTGGCGACGACCACGCCGACCGAGTAGCGCTGCTCGATCTTCTCGATGAACAGCTGGGTCGGCGCCTTGGTGCGGGACGCCTCCTCGACCAGGGTGACGATCCTGGCGATGACCGAGTCGGCCGGGTCGCGCCCGACGCGGACGCGCAGGGCGCCGGTGCCGTTGAGGGTGCCGGCGAAGACGTCGTCGCCGGTGCGCTTGAGCACGGGGAGCGACTCGCCGGTGATGGTGGCCTGGTCGACCTCTCCGGTGCCCTCGACGACCGTGCCGTCGGCGCCGATCCGCTCCCCCGGCCGGACCAGGACCAGGTCACCGACGGCGAGCTCGGCGGTCGGGACGGTCTCCTCGCCGCCGTCCCGGACCCGGGTCGCGGTGGTGGGCGCGAGGTCGAGCAGGCCGCGCACGGAGTCGGCGGTGCGGGCGGTGGCCAGGGCCTCCAGGGCGCCGGAGGTGGCGAAGATGACGATCAGCAGGGCGCCGTCGAGCACCTGCCCGATGGCGGCCGCGCCGAGCGCCGCCACGATCATCAGCAGGTCGACGTCGAGGGTCTTCTCGCGCAGCGCCCGCAGCCCTTCGAGCGCGGGCTCCCAGCCGCCTGCGGCGTAGGCGATGACGTACAGGGCGCCGTGGGTCCAGGCGGGGGCGCCGCCGAGGTCGAGGGGCAGGGCCAGGAGGAAGGCGACGAGGGAGACGAGCGCCCAGCGGGCCTCGGGCAGGGCGAGGACGCGGGTGCGGCGGCGGGGCGGCGCCGCGGTGGTGGACGCGGCCTGCGGAGCGGGGGCGAGGGTGGTGGACACGCGCCACACCATACAGGAACACATGAAGACTCATTCATTCGTTCATCTGTTCATGTGCCACCTCGGAGTCCTCCGTGGTCCTTAAGTCCTCCGTGCGTCCTCAAGCCCTCCGTGCGTCCGTAGGCCCTCCGTGCGTCCTTAGGCCCCCCATGCGTCCTTAAGCCCTCCGTGGGTCCTCCGGGCGATGCGTAAGATGACCGCATGGGTCACGGAGCCGCCACCACCGCGCAGGACGCCGCCGAGCGGGTGCGCCTGGACGCGGACAACGTCGCGAAGGTGGCCACGACCCTGCAGGCCCTGTCCACCCCGTCCCGGCTGCTGATCCTCGCCCGGCTGCGCGAAGGCCCGCTGCCCGCCACCGAGTTGGCGGCGGAGGTCGGCATGGAGCAGTCGGCCTGCTCGCACCAGCTGCGGCTGCTGCGCAATCTGGGCCTGGTGGTCGGCGAGCGCCGGGGCCGTTCGGTGGTGTACGCCCTGCACGACGACCATGTCGCCGGCCTGCTCGACCAGGCCGTGTACCACGTGGAGCACCTGCGACTGGGGATCAGCGACGCCGCCGAGTGACGGCGCCGCTCCCCTGTCTCCCGTCCGCTACTCCCCCAGTTCCCGTCCGCTACTCCCCCAGTTCCCGTCCGCTACTCCCCCAGTTCCCGTCCGCTACTCCGTCGCCGTCGGCCGCCGCGAGGCGCGCGTCGCGTCCCGGACGTCGGTGAGCGGGCGCAGCCGGTAGGTGTACGTGTAGTCCCGGTCGGCGAAGAGCTTGAACTCGTCGTGGGTGTGCGCGCCCCAGCTGTTGTCGCCGCCGACGCCCATCTGCCGGTGGTTCAGGCGCAGGACGACCTGGTCCCTCGGGGTGAGCTGGTAGTCGTGCCGCACTCCGGCCGACAGGTCCTCCGGGGTGAAGAAGGAGGCGTTCGCCTCCAGCAGGGGTTCGCCGGAGGCGAGCAGGCCCACTCCGTGGCGGTCGGTGAGGGCGATCCAGCGGACGTCGGTCTTGTTGCCGTTCTCCTGCGGGCGGATGTACGGGGTCCACTGCTCGGCGACGGTCCCGGAGTACCGGCCGACGTCCGTGCCGTCGTTGCGGTCCCAGTGGTTCTCCTCGGGACCGCGGCCGTACCAGTGCACGCGGTCCAGGCGGCGCGGCAGGAACAGCATCGTGCCGACCTCGGGGAGGTACGGCAGGCTCGCGGCGCCCGGGTGCAGGGTGTTGTCGACCTTGATCTCGGCGTTGCCGAACACCGTGTAGGTGGTGGTGTACGTGGACTCCACCGAGGTGGGCAGGGTGCCGGTGACCTTGATCTCGACGGCCCGGTCGCCGAGCGCGCGCACGGCGACGTCGGTGACCGTCCGGCGGGCGCCCGCGTCGCGCCAGGTCTGGTTGCGGGTGTGCTGGCCGTTGCCCTTGTCGTTGTCGGTGGGCGCGCGCCAGAAGTTGGGCACCGGCCCGGAGGTGATCAGCCGGGTGCCCTTCGCCTCGTAGGAGGTGATGGTGCCGGTGCGCTTGTCGACGGTGACCGAGAAGCCCTTGCCGGTGACCTCGACGTCCCGGTCGCGGTCCTCGTGGCGCAGGGCCGGGACGCTCGCCAGGCGGGCCGGGGTCACGGCCCGGGTGCCGGCCTCGACGGGGAGCTGCTGCCGGGCCACCTCGAAGCCGGCCTTCGCCCACGGGGTGGATTCCTTGGTGGTGAAGGAGAGGTGCAGGAAGTACTCGGTGCCCGGGGCGGGGTCGTCCGGCAGCCGGACGGGGACGGTGATGTCCTTGCTCGACCGCGGTGCCACGTCCAGCTGCTCCCGGGTCAGCTTGCCGCGCCGTACGACCTCGCCGTCGGCGACGAGTTCCCAGCGGCCGTCGAACTCGTGCAGGCGGGTGAAGAGGTACTCGTTGGTGAGGGTGACCGCGCCGGGGACGCCGCCGGGGGTGCGGGCGGCGTTGATCGCCTGGTAGACGCGCTTGACCTCGGCCGCCTTGCCGGTGTGGCCGCGGTCGGCGGTGACGATGCCGTCGGCGACGAAGGCGCCGTCGTTGGGGTTGTCGCCCCAGTCGCCGCCGTAGGCGAGGAACGTCTTGTCCCCGGGCCGCTTCTGCTCGCTCTTCACGGTGGCGGCGTCGAACCAGAACCGCACGCCGTCGTCGCCGGGGCCGCGGCTCTCGGAGGCCAGTTCGGCGGCGCCGAGGGCGCGGGCGTAGACGCGGGCCCGGCGGATGGTGCCGCTGAACTCCCGTACCTGCTGGTCGGCGTCGGTGGCGAGGGCGAGGGGCGCGGTGTTGCTGCTGGGGCGCCGGTCGGTGGTGCGGGTGGCCCGTTCGACGCCGTCGACGTAGAGGGTCAGGGTGCCGGCGTCCGCGTCGAAGACACCCGCGAGGTGGTGCTCGCGGCCTGTCCAGTCGTCCGGCACGGTCCAGTTCGCGGTGATCCACTGGCCTTCGGAGTGGATGAAGAACTCCAGCGTCCGGCCGTTCTGCTTCAGCGCGTACTGGGTGTCGCCCTTGGCGATGATCGGCTGGTGGTAGCCCGTCACGTGCGGGGTGACCCATGCCTCCAGGGTCAGGGAGCCCGTGAGGTCGAGGCTGTCGTCGCGCTCGAAGACGGTGATGCCGGACAGGCCCTTGGCGCGGTCGAGGGTGCCGCGGGTGGCGAGGATCTCGCCGCGCAGCCCGGCCGGCCCGGCCTCGGTGAGCAGGGTGCGGGCGGGGACGGGCGTGTAGAGGGACTGGTCGACGAAGTCCCAGATCCAGCCGCCCTGGAGGACGTCGTACCGGCGGACGATGTCCCAGTACTTCTTGAAGTTGCCGGTGGAGTTGCCCATCGAGTGGGCGTACTCGATCATGACGTACGGCCGGGTGTCGGCGGTGTCCTTCGCGCGCTGCTCGACGCGCTGCGGGCTGTCGTACATCTCCGAGCGGATGTCGCTGACGCCGGGGCGGTCGTCGCCCTCGTACTGGATGACGCGGGTGTCGTCGTAGGAGCGGATCCAGTCGTGCATGGCGCTGAAGGTGGAGCCGCCGCCCGCCTCGTTGCCCAGCGACCAGATGACGACCGAGGCGTGGTTCTTGTCGCGGTGCACCATGTTCTGCGCGCGGGCCACGCAGGCGGCGGCCCAGTCCGGGTGGTCGCCGGGGTACTCGTCGCGGATGCCGTGGGTCTCCAGGTTGGTCTCGTCGACGAGGTAGAGGCCGTACTCGTCGGCCAGTTCCAGCCAGTACGGGTTGTTCGGGTAGTGCGAGGTGCGGACGCTGTTCATGTTCATCCGCTTGATGATCGTGATGTCCTCGACCATGTCCTCGCGGGTGAGGGCGGTGCCGCGGGAGGGGTGCATCTCGTGGCGGTTGGTGCCGCGGAAGGACACCGGCTCGCCGTTGATCCGCATCAGCCCGTCCTTGAGCGCGAACTCGCGGAAGCCGACCCGGTGGGACAGGGTCTCCGTGACCTTGCCTGCGGGGTCCCGCAGGCGAAGGACGGCCGTGTAGAGGTTGGGGTGTTCGGCGGACCAGAGCCGGGGCTTCGGCACGGCCTTCGCGGCCCGTACGGTGACGTCCTCGCCGGCGCGGGCCGTGCCCACGTCGACGGGCTGCTTCAGCGGCCGGGACCAGACGGCGTGGCCGCGCGCGTCGTAGAGCTGGGTCTCGACGGTGTAGCTCCCGGTGCCGCCCCCGCCGTACGCCCGCACGCTCGCGGTGACGGCCAGTTCGGCGCCGGTGTAGGTGGCGTCGAGCGGGGTGTCCAGCTTGAAGTCGCGCAGGTGCACTGCCGGGGTGGAGTAGAGGTGGACCGAGCGGAAGATGCCGCTCACCCGGATCATGTCCTGGTCCTCCATCCAGTCGCCGTCGGAGTAGCGGTAGACCTCGACGGCGATCTGGTTGGTGCCCGGCTTGAGGTGGTCGGTGATGTCGTACTCGGAGGGCGTGTAGGAGTCCTCGTCGTAGCCGACCGGTTCGCCGTTGATCCACACGTAGTGCGCGGACTTGACGCCCTCGAAGTGCAGGAAGGTGCGGCGGCCCGTCCAGTCGCGCGGGACGGTGAAGGTGCGCCGGTACTGGCCGACCGGGTTGTAGCGGGTCGGCGCGGCGGGCGGCTGCGGCTCCTCGCCGAGGCCGTTGGGGCCCCAGTACGGGTAGGTGATGTTCAGGTAGATGGGGAAGTCGTGGCCGTGCAGCTGCCACACGGAGGGGACCGGGATGGTCTCCCAGTCCCCGTCGTCCACGTCGGTGCGGTGGAAGTCGGCGTCCCGGTCCTCGGGGCGGTCGGCGTAGGCGAACTTCCAGCTGCCGTCCAGGCTCAGCCGGTAGGGCGAGCGGGCACGGTCGCCGGCGAGCGCCTGCCGGACGTCCGCGTAGGGCGTGAGCGTGGCGTGCGGCGGTTCGGTGCCGAGCCGGAAGACGCCGAAGTCGTTCCACTCCGGGGTCCCGTCGGCGGCCGCCCGGTGTCCGGCCGCCCGCGCGGCGACGGGCGACGCGGACAGGGCGAGGGCACCGAAGACGGCGGCGCCGCCCTCCAGGAGACGGCGGCGGCTGACGACCGGGCGGGGGTGGCCGGCCGGACGGGCCGGGGGTTGGGCGGGTGACACGGGCGAGTGCGGCATGACCGTGGCCTTCCGTGGGCTTCGGGGGCGGCTCAACGCACGGTGCTGTGAGGGCAGTTGCCGTGGGGGTGGTTCACAACTGCCGGTGACGCGGCGACTACTGAGTCACGGGTCACCCTAGAACCCGAACACAACCGAATCAATTACCCCGTCGGACTTTGTTCGTTCCTGGTGGAGGGGTCCGTGCCGGAGGCCGTCAGGGTCGCCCAGTCGACGGTGCGCCCGCACCAGCGGTCCAGCAGGACGCGGTCGTGGCCGACGGCCAGCAGCCCCGCTCCGGTCGCGGCCCGGTACTCCTCCACGACCCGGACCAGGGCGGCCGTGGTCGAGGCGTCGAGCATCGCCGTCATCTCGTCGCACACCAGCCAGCGTGGGCGCAGCACCAGGGCGCGTGCCAGGCAGGCGCGCTGCAACTGGCCGTCGCTGACCTCGTGCGGGCGCCTGGCCAGCAGGTCGGCGGTCAGCCCCACGGTGGCCGACAGTTCGGCGATCCGGCCTGCGGCCTCGTCCCGGCGGCCGGTGGCACGCAGCGGTTCGGCGATCAGGTCGGCCAGGGCGAGCCGCGGGTCCGCGGAGAGGCGGGGCTGCTGGAAGACGACGCCGAAGGCGGTGCGCTGGTCCCGCGGGGCGCGGTGCCGCCAGCGCCGTACGGGGGTGCCGTCGAGGTGCAGCGTGCCGGCGTCGGGCCGGTGCAGCAGGGCGGCGACGCGGGCGAGGGTGGACTTGCCGCAGCCGCTGGGGCCGAGCAGCCCGACCGCCTCCCCCGGTGCGACGGACAGGGAGACGCCCCGGAACACGGGCGCGTTCCGGTCGTATCCGGCGGTGACGGTGTGCAGTTCAAGCACGGTCGGCGGCCTTCGTGAGTACGGCGTGCGGGTGGTGGCAGGCCACCTGGCCGCCCAGCGGGGGCATGGCGGCGCAGGCGTCGGTCGTCCGGTCGCAGCGGGCGGCGAAGGCACAGCCGTCGGGGAGCGCACCGAGTTCGGGCGGCAGGCCGGGAATGGGGGCGAAGGCACGGTCGGGCAGCGCGTCGAGCAGCCCGCGGCCGTAGGGGTGGCGCGGTCCGGGGGCGCCGAAGAACGCGGTGGCGTCGGCGAGTTCGACGATGCGCCCGGCGTACATCAGGGCGACGCGGTCGGCGATGCGCTCGGCGGCGGCCAGGTCGTGGGTGATCAGCAGCAGGGCGCGGCCGGTGTCGGGCCGGGCTCCCGCGCCTTCGGTGTTGTCGACATGTCGCCGCAGTTCGTCGACCGTGTGGTCCACCAGGTCGCGGTCGAGCCCGGTGGTCGGTTCGTCGGCGAGCAGCAGGGGCGCGTCGCCGACCAGGGCGAGGGCGGTGGCGGCGCGCTGGGCGAGGCCGCCGGAGAGTTCGTGCGGGTGGTGGTCGAGGTGGTCCACCGGGAACGCGGCGCGCTCGGCGGCGGCCTCGGCGGCCGCCCGCAGTGCCTTGCGACCGCCGCGGGGCGCGGTGAGTTCCGCGACCGTCTCCTCCAGTTGCGCCCGGACGGTGCGGACCGGGGTGAGGTGGGCGGCCGGGCTCTGCGGGACCAGGCCGATCAGCCGGCCCCGCACCGTACGGGCGAGGGTCCGCTCGTCGGCGGCGAGCAGGTCCAGCTCGCCGAGGAGCGCGCGGCCCGCGGTCTGCGCGTTGCCGGGCAGCAGCCCGAGCAGGGCGGAGGCGAGGACGGACTTGCCGCAGCCGCTCTCGCCGATCAGGGCCAGGCACTCGCCGGCCGCCACGTCGAAGTGGGCGTCGGTGACGGCGGCGACCCGGCGCCCGCCCGGCATCAGGAAGCGTACCGACAGACCGCGTACCGACAGCACGGGGGCTCGCTCGGTCACAGCATCAGCTCCGATCGGCGACGGGGGTTGATCCGCTCCCGCCAGGCGCCCGCGAGTCCGGCGACGGCGAGGGTGGGCACGATGATGAACAGGCCGGGGAAGAGCGTCGGCCACCACTGCCCGGCCAGCAGCGAACCCCGGGCCTCCTGGATCAGGTTGCCGAGGCTCGCGGTGTGGGTGGGCAGCCCGAGGCCGAGGAAGGACAGTGCCGACTCGTGCCACATGGCGTGCGGCACCATCAGTACGGCGGCCAGCGCGGCCTGCGGCAGTACGCCCGGCAGCAGGTGCCGCACCGTCACCCGCCACCGGGACGCGCCGCCGGAGACGGCCGCGTCGATGTGCGGACGGGCGCGCAGGGACAGCACCTCGGCGCGGACGATGCGCGCGGTGGACAGCCAGTGGGTGAGCGCGACGGAGGCGACCACCGGCCAGACGCCCGGCCGGAACATCGCGACGATGAAGATGCCCAGCAGCAGGTGGGGCACGGAGGAGATGGTGTCGACCGCCCGCATCACGCCCCGGTCGACCCAGCCGCCGAGCGCCCCTGCGACGGCGCCCACGGCGGTGCCGACGACCGTCGCGGTCAGCGCTGCCGCCACTCCGACGAGCAGCGAGACGCGCAGGCCGTACACGCAGCGCAGCAGCAGGTCGCGGCCGACGTCGTCGGTGCCGAACGGGTGGGCGAGGCTCGGGGCCTGCAGTTTGGCGGCCAGGTCGACGGCCTGCTGGTCCAGTTGCACCAGCGGCGGCACGAGCAGCACGGCGAGCACGGTCGCGGTCAGCAGCACGGCGGAGGTGCGCAGCCGCAGGGTGCGGGTGGAGCGGCGGCCGCCGCCGCGGGAGCGCCAGACGGTGCCGGTCTTCTCGGCGGCGACGTCAGCCATGGACATCACATCTCACTGAGCTTCACCCTCGGGTCGAAGAGTCCGTAGAGCAGGTCGGCCAGCAGGTTGCCGGCGAGTACGGCGGCGGTCGCGAGGGTGGTCAGGGCGGCGAGCAGCGGGAAGTCGACGGCGGTGGCGGCCTCGACGGTGGCGGCGGCGATGCCCGGCCAGCTGAAGACGCTCTCCACCAGCAGGGCGCCGGTGATGAGTTCGGGAACGCGGGAGCCGATCAGGGTGAGGACGGGCAGCAGCCCCGAGCGCAGGGCGTGTCCGACCAGGACGGTCCCCTCCCCCAGTCCGCGGGCCCGCGCGCCGCGCACCGGGTCCTCCGCGAGGGCGTCGGCGACGCCCTGGCGCACGTAGAGGGTGAACCAGGGCAGTTGGGAGACGGCCAGCACCCCGGCGGGCAGCACGATGTGGGATGCGACCTGCCCCGGGGTGACCTGTTCGCTGGCGGTGTCGGTCAGTCCGCCGGCCGGCAGCACGTCCCACTGGAGGGCGAACAGCCACACGGCGAGCAGCGCGATCCAGAAGACCGGCGCCGCCTCCAGGGTGTACGCGAGGGAGGTGACCGCCCGGTCGAGCGTCGAGCCGGGCCTGCGGGCGGCCAGCACGCCGAGGAGCGTGCCGAGGGTCACGGCGGCGGCGAAGGCGACGGCGCACAGCAGCGCGGACCACACCAGCCGTTCCCCGATCACCTGCGTCACCGGCTGCCGCAGCACGCTGGAGTGGCCGAGGTCGCCGGTGAGCGCGGAGGTCAGCCAGTGCCACCAGCGCACGACGAAGGACTCGTCCACCCCGAGGTTCTCGCGCAGCCGGTCCAGGGTCTCCTGGTCGGCGCCGAGCGCGGCGGTGCCTGCGTACGCCTGGACGGGGTCGAAGGGCGAGGCGGCGGCGATCGCGAACACGCCGAAGGTGACGACGAGGACGACGGGGACGGCGAACAGTGCGCGCCGTCCCGCCAGCCGGGCCATCGCGCCCCAGGGCAGTCGCCGGGCCGACCGGATCACTTCTTCGGCCGCCAGTCCTCGATGTTCCACCAGGGCCCGCTGGCGAAGCCGTGCTCGTGCGGCTCCAGTTGGGTGGTCAGCCCCTCCCAGCGATCGGCGAGGACGTAGAGGTGGTCGATGTGGGTGAGGAAGGTGTAGCCGGGGTCCCCCACGAGGGCCTGCTGGATCTTGTCGTAGGCGGCGGCGCGGACCTTCGGGTCCTGGCTGCGGCGCCCGGCGTCGAGGGCCTCGTCCACGGCCGGGTTGTCGTAGTGGGCCATGTTGTTGAAGCCGTCACCGGCGAGGGCGGAGTGCAGCAGGGTGTAGAGGCCGAAGTCGGGGTCGCCGACGCTGCCGAAGCCCGCGAGGACCGCGTCGGACTTCATCCGCGGCTCGATGACCTCCCAGGTGGCGCCCTCCACCTTGACCTCGATACCGGCCTTCTTGGCGTCGGAGGCGTAGGCGAGCGCGTGGTCCTGGCGGACCTTGTCGCCGGAGGGGTAGTAGAGGGTGAAGGAAGCGCGCCGTCCGTCCTTGGCGCGGATGCCGCCGGAGCCGGGCTTCCAGCCGGCCGCGTCCAGGATGCGCTTGGCCCCGGCGAGGTCGTGCGGGCGCTCGATGCCGCCCTCGTACCAGGGGTCGTCCACGGGCAGCGGGCCGTACGCGGGCCGGCCCGCGCCGTCGAGGATCTTGTCGACCATGGCCTGCCGGTCCACGGCGGCGTCCAGGGCCCTGCGGACGGCCCGGTCACCGGTCACCTTGCCGGAGGTGGGCAGGGTGACGGCCCGGAAGTCGTAGGACCTGGCGCGGTACGTCCGCCGTCCGTCGTCCTTCTGGAAGGTGGCGGCGAGGTTGGGCGGCAGGACGGCGCCGTCGAGGTCGCCGGAGCGCAGCCGGGTGGCGCGGACGTTGTCGTCGGGGACGATCGCCATGGTGAAGGACTTCACCGCGGGCCTGCCTCCCCAGTAGTGCGGGTTGGCCTTGAAGGCGAGCTTCTCGCCCTTGCTCCAGTTGGTGAGCACGTACGGTCCGGTGCCGACCGGCTCGGTGTTGAAGTCGCCGGTGTTGGGGTCCTGCTTCCCCGCGACGTGCTCGGGGACGATGGGCAGGACGGTGCGGGCGGCGAAGGGCGCGTAGGGGTACTTGAGCGTGAAGACGACGGTGTCGTCCCCGCTGGCGCGGACGCCCTCGACGGCGTCGAGTTCGCTGCGGGCGGTGTTGTTGGTCTTCTCGTCGAGGACGGTGCGGTAGGTGTACACGACGTCCTGGGCCGTCAGCGGTTCGCCGTCGCTGAACTTCACGCCGTCGCGCAGGGTGTACGTGTACGTACGGCCGCCGTCGGTGACCTTCGGCAGCGCGGTGGCGAGCGCCGGCTTCAGCTTCAGGTCGGTGTCACGGGCGAGCAGCCCGTCGAAGATCTTGGAGTTGCCGTCCTTGCCGTAGCCGAGCAGCGGGCTGAGGGTGTCCGGTTCCGAGGCGACCCCGATCACGACGGACTCGGCCGCCCCGGCGCCGTCGTCCTTCCCGCCGTCCGAGGGTGCGGAGCAGGCGGTCGCACCGGCGGCGAACGCGACCAGGGCGGCGGCACTCCGGATCGGGAGCCCCGTTCGTATCGGAAGTCTCCGATCGGTCCGACGGGTCCAACGGGTCCGACGGGCTGTCATGTCTCCCCCACGCTTGTTGTCGATGCGCAGCTATTGCACATCACTCGCAATAAAGCGTCAAGCCAGGTGGAGGGGGCTCCCTCGGTACCCGGGGCGCGTTGGGGCGCCGAGGGCGGTCAGCCCGCCCGCGTCGCGAACGCCTCGTAGGCCCGGGTGTCGAAGAGGACGAAGCGGACCTCGGTGACCGACGTCCGTGTGGCCCGTACCGTCTCCATGGCGATGCGGGCGGCGTCGTCCAGCGGCCAGCGGTAGACGCCGGTGGAGATGGCGGGGAAGGCGACCGTGCGGGCGCCCAACTCGTCGGCGGTGCGCAGGGATTCGCGGTAGCAGGAGGCGAGGAGGCCGGAGCGGTCCTCGGTGGCCGACCAGACCGGACCGACCGTGTGGATCACCCAGCGCGCGTCCAGGTCGCCCGCGGTGGTGGCGACCGCGCGGCCGGTGGGCAGGCCCTTGCCCAGGTGGCCCGCGCGCAGCCTGCGGCACTCCGCCAGGATCGCGGGGCCGCCGCGCCGGTGGATGGCGCCGTCGACGCCGCCTCCGCCGAGGAGGGAGGAGTTGGCGGCGTTCACGATCGCGTCGGCGCTCTCGCGGGTGATGTCGCCCTGGACCAGGGTGATGCCGGTCATGTCTGCCTTAGTCGCCGCCAGACTGCTTTCGCGGCGTTGTGGCCCGACATGCCGTGGACGCCGGGGCCGGGCGGGGTGGCCGACGAGCAGATGAAGACGGCCGGGTGCGGGGTCGAGTACGGGAACAGGGACAGCTTGGGGCGCAGGAGGAGTTGCAGGCCGGACACCGTGCCGGAGGCGATGTCGCCGCCGACGTAGTTGGCGTTGCGGGCGGCGAGTTCGGGCGGGCCGGCGGCGGCGCGGGCGAGCACGCGGTCGCGGAACCCCGGGGCGAAGCGTTCCAGTTGGCGTTCGACGGCGTCGGTGAGGTCGCCGGTCCAGCCGTTGGGGACGTGGCCGTACGCCCAGAAGACATGCTTGCCGGCCGGGGCGCGGCCGGGGTCGACGACGCTGGGCTGCACGGTGATGAGGAACGGCCGCTCGGGCGCGCGGCCGGTGCCGGAGGCGGCGTCCAGGGCGGCGCCGATCTCCGCGCTGTCGGCGCCGATCTGCACGGTGCCCGCGCTGCGCGGCGCCTCGGCCGTCCACGGGACGGGGCCGTCCAGCGCGTAGTCGAGCTTGAAGACGCCCGGGCCGTACCGGTAGTTCGCGTAGTGGTTGCCGAGTCCCGCGATGCGGGCCAGGGCCGTGGGCGAGGTGTCGAAGACGTAGGCACGCGCGGGCGGCAGGTCGTCCAGGCGCTTGACCTCGTAGTCGGTGTGGACGGTGCCGCCGAGGTCCTTCAGGTACGCGGCCAGGGCGTCGGAGATGGACTGGGAGCCGCCGCGGGCCACCGGCCAGCCGCGGGCGTGCGCGGCCAGCGCGAAGACCAGGCCTATGGCGCCGGTCGCGAAGCCGCCGAGCGGTGCCATCACGTGCGCGACGAGCCCGGCGAAGAGGGTCTTGGCCTTCTCGTCGCGGAAGCGGCGCATCAGCCACGTCGACGGGGGCAGGCCGACCAGTCCGAACCTGGCGAGGGTGACCGGGTCCCGGGGCAGCGCGGTCAGCGGCAGCGACATGAAGTCCCGGGCCAGGGTGTCCCACCTGGGCAGGAAGCGCTCGACCAGCCTGCGGTACGCACCGGCGTCGCGCGCTCCGAAGGAGGCGGCCGTCTCGCCGACCGATCGGGACAGCACGGCTGCCGAGCCGTCGAGGAAGGGGTGCGCCATGGGCAGCCCGGGGTGCAGCCACTCGAGGCCGTACCGCTGGAGGGGCAGGTGGCGGAAGGCCGGGGAATTGATGCCTAGGGGGTGCGCGGCCGAGCACGGGTCGTGCCGGAAGCCGGGCAGGGTCAGCTCCTCCGTGCGCGCACCGCCGCCCACGGTGCCCTGCGCCTCGAACACGGCGACCGAGAAGCCGCGGCGGGCCAGCTCCACGGCTGCGGTCAGTCCGTTCGGCCCCGCACCCACTACGACCGCATCGAGCATCGACGGCACCTTCGGACCCCTTCGTCTGCCGATGGCCACTGGCGTTCAGGATATGCCCGCGGTCCGACAGCGCGCGGGCGCGGGTGGGCGAGGCACGCGCCCGGTGCCGTACCCGGCGTTCAGGCGGCCGCCGCGGCGCGGAAGGTGCTGGGGCTGAGGCCCTTGTGGCGTTTGAAGGCGGCGCTGAAGCCGAAGGCGTCGGCATAGCCGACGGACCTGGCGATCCGGGCGATGCTGAGGTCGGTGTCGGTCAGCAGCGCCTCGGCGTCGGCCATCCGGCACTCGGTGAGGTAGGCCAGCGGCGGGCGGCCCATCACCTCGGTGAAGCGCTTGGCGAACAGGGCCCGCGAGACGCCCGCCCGACCGGCGAGCGAGGCGACCGTCCAGGGCTGGGCGGGCCGGTCGTGGAAGGCGTGCAGCGCGGGTCCGAGGACCGGGTCGGCCAGACCGCGGTACCAGCCCGGGGCGTCGGCACCGGCCCGGTCGAACCAGGTGCGCAGCGTGCACACCAGGGCCCAGTCGAGGAGCCGGTCCATGAGCGCCTGGGAACCGGCCGGGAGCCGCGCGGCGTCGGCGGCGGCGGTCTCCAGCCAGGCGCAGACCTCGGCGTCCTCGTTGACGACCAGGATCCGCGGCAGGGCGCGCAGGAGCCGCTCGTGGCGGTGGCCCGAGGCGCGGTAGGCGCCCACGATCAGCGCGGTCGGTCCGTCCGGGTCGGTGCCCCAGCGGATGCCGCCGAGGTCCTCGGCGGTGCACTCGGCATCCGTGAAACACGCGATCTCGTACTCGGCGTGCGGGCGGTCGACCGTGCTGGGCCGGTCCGCGAGGAGGAACGGCTCGGGGCCGCGCACGACGGCCGTGTCACCCGCGCCGACCGCCCTTCGGGTCCCGTCGGGCAGCAGCAGGGTGCCGCCGCCGCGCAGCACGCTGACCATGGTGAGGGGCGCCCCGTCGGTGAAGCGGATGGTCCAGGGCGCCGTCAGTACGGCGTGGCTGACGACCGAGCCCTCGGCCCGGATGCCGCTCAGCAGGGAACTCAAGGGATCCACGCCGACCACCGTAGACGATGACGCATGTTTTCCAGAGTTTCTCCCATGGATCATCTACTCGGCCGGGGCTGTACTGGGCTCGTCGCAACGAACCGAGACCAGCCGGGAGACCCCGTGACGCAGCACAGCAGCCAGGCCAGGACCGCCCTCGTGGTCGTCGCGCACCACCGTGCCGACTCCCTCACCGCGCACACCGCCCGCCGCAGCGCCGACCGGCTGGAGGCCGCCGGATACCGTGTCGACCTGCTCGACCTGCACGCCGAGGGCTTCGACCCGCGGATGAACGCGGCGGACCAGCCGGACTGGGGCGACCGCGAGAAGGCGTACTCGGACGAGGCGCACGCCCATATGCGGCGCGTCCTCGACGCCGATGTGGTCGTCGCCGTCTTCCCGGTGTACTGGCAGAGTGTGCCGGCCATCCTCAAGGGGTGGATCGACCGCGTGTGGAACTACGGCTTCGCCTACGGCCGCAGCAAGCCGCGCCTCGCGGGCAAGCGCATGCTGTGGCTGGGCCTGGCCGGTGCCACCGCCGACGATCCGATCACCGAGGGGATGCGGTCGCACCTGGAGGCTGGTCTCAACGAGGGCATCGCCTACTACTGCGGCTTCGCCCACTCGGCCGTCGGCCTGCTCACCGACGCCGAGGATCGCCCGCAGCGCGTCGACGCCGCGGGCAACCTGCTGGTCGGCGACGCGGTCACGGGCGCCGAGCGGGAGGCGCAGTACGCGGACTTCGACCGCCGCGCGCGGGAGTTCGTGGAGAAGTTCCTCGCCGCGGAGGGGGTGGCGGCCTGACGGCGCCGGGGATCAGGGCGGGGGTCGACGCCGGGGATCATGCCTCCCCCACCAGCAGCGCCACCACCTGGCGGGCCGTGGCCGCGTCGCGGGCGGCGGTGAACGGCAGTTCGTTGCCCCCGGTGATGCGGAACGGCTCGCCGGTGCGGGTCAGGTGGGTGCCGCCCGCCTCCTCGACCAGGAGGAGACCGGCCGCGTGGTCCCACGCCGCTTCCCAGGAGAAGGCGGTGGCGTCCGACTCGCCGCGGGCGACGGCCAGGTACTCGAGGCCGGCCGAGCCGCAGGGACGGGGGGCCACGCCCGGGGTGCGCAGGGCGAGCAGGTCGCGCTTCTGCTCGTCCGTCGTGTAGTCCGGGTGGGACGTGGCGACCCGCAGCTCGCGGCCGGGCTCGGGCGGTCCCGCGTACAGCCGCTCGCCGTCCAGGAAGGCGCCCCGCCCCCGTACGGCCGTGGCGAGCCGGTCGTCGGCGGGGGCGTAGGTCCAGGAGGCGTGCACGACTCCGTGGTGGGCCAGCGCGACCAGTGTGCAGAAGCCCTCCTCGCCGCGCACGAACTGCCGGGTCCCGTCGACCGGGTCGACGATCCACACCGGTGCCTCGCCGCGTATCGCCCCGTACGACGCGGGGTTCGCGTGCACCGCCTCCTCGCCGACCACCACGGAGCCCGGCAGCAGGCGGGCCAGGGCCTCGGTGAGGTACAGCTCGGCCTTGCGGTCGGCGTCCGTCACCAGGTCGTGCGGGCCGGCCTTCTGGTCGACCTCGTGTGCCGCGAGCCGGCGCCAGCGCGGCACGATCTCCTGCGCGGCCGCCTTGCGGACGGCTTCCTCCACGTCGTCGGTGTACCGGGCGAGAAACTCGTCGATGGTTTCGTTGTTCTCGATCATGGCTCCATGAGAGCACGCGCCACTGACAATCCCCACCCGGGCGGTGTACTCCGGGTGGAATCGCCACGAACACCCGGTGCGGGCGTCGGTGGGTGTCGGTGGACGCTCAGCGGCCGACCGCGTACCCCTGCATGCCGCGCGGGTTGGCCGCCGCCGACAGCACGCCCGTCTCCGGGTCCCGCGCGACGGCGCAGAGCCGGCCCTCCGACCACGCCTCGCCCACCGTCACGTCGTGCCCGCGCCGCCGCAGTTCCTCGACCACCTCCGCCGGCATCCGGGACTCCACGGTGACGGAGCCCGCCCGCATGCCGCGCGGGAAGAAGGACCCGGGGAAACTGTCGTTGTGCCAGTTCGGGGCGTCGATCGCGCCCTGGAGGTCGAGTCCGCCGCGCACCCGTGACCGCAGCGCCACGGCCAGGAAGAAGTGCGTCTGCCACTGGTCCTGCTGGTCGCCGCCGGGGGTGCCGAAGGCCATGACCGGCACCCCGTCGCGCAGGGCGATGGACGGCGTGAGCGTGGTGCGCGGGCGGCGGCCCGGCGTGAGCGAGTTGGGCAGGCCCTCCTCCAGCCAGGTCATCTGGAGCCGGGTGCCGAGCGGGAAGCCCAGTTCGGGCACGACGGGGTTGGACTGGAGCCAGCCGCCGCTGGGCGTGGCCGAGACCATGTTGCCCCAGCGGTCCACGATGTCGAGGTGGCAGGTGTCGCCGCGGGTCCCCCCGTCGGCGGCGACGTCCGGCTCCCCCGGCACCGGGGACGTAGGACTCTTGGCGACCGTCGGCTCGCCGACCCCGAGGGCGTCCAGACCCTCCCCCTCCACGGCCGCGACGAGCGCGTGCGCGCTGAGCCGCGGGGTGCGCCCGCCGGGTGCGCCGGGCCGCAGTTCGAAGGACGCCTTGTCGCCCACGAGTCGGCGCCGCCGCGCGTTGTACTCCGGCGACAGCAGGTCGCCGAGCGGCACCCGGTCCGCGCTGTCCGCGTCGCCGTACCATGCCTCCCGGTCGGCCATGGCCAGCTTGCAGCCCTCGACCAGCAGGTGGACGTAGTCGGCGCGGCCGTAGGCGGGCAGTTCGGGCGGGAGCAGCGCCAACTGCTGGAGCAGGACGGGGCCCTGGCTCCAGGGTCCGGCCTTGCACAGCGTCCAGCCGTTCCAGTCGTACGTCGCCGGGGCCTCGTAGTGGGCGGACCAGCCGGCGAGGTCGGCGGCGGTCAGCGTGCCGGTGTGGCGTTCGCCGCTGGTGTCCAGGGTGGGCCGGCCGGCCTGCCGTACGAGGGCCTCGGCGATGAACCCGCAGCGCCAGATCTCCCGGGCCGCGTCGATCTCCGCCTCCCGGATTCCCTCCCGGCTCCCTTCCTTGGCCGCCGCCTCGGACGCCTCGGCCAGCAGCCGCTTCCAGGTGGCGGCGAGGGCCGGGTTGCGCAGCAGCTCGCCGGGGCGGGGCGGGCGGCCGTCCGGCAGATAGACCTCGGCGGAGGACGTCCACTCGGTCTCGAACAGCTCCCGGACGGTCTCGACGGTCTCCGCGACGCGCTCCACGGGGGCGTGCCCGTGCTCGGCGTAGCCGACGGCGTACTTCAGCACCTCGGCCAGTGACCTGGTGCCGTGGTCGCGCAGCAGGAGCAGCCAGGCGTCGAAGGCTCCGGGCACGGCCGCGGCGAGCGGTCCGGTGCCGGGCACGAGGTCCAGTCCGAGCCCCTTGTAGTGCGCGACCGTGGCCCCGGCCGGTGCCACGCCCTGCCCGCACAGCACCCGCACCTCGCCGCCCGCCGGCGCGAGCAGGATCGGTACCTCTCCGGCGGGTCCGTTGAGGTGCGGTTCGACGACGTGCAGCACGAAGGCTCCGGCCACGGCGGCGTCGTAGGCGTTGCCCCCGTCCTCCAGCACCGCCATGGCCGACTGCGAGGCCAGCCAGTGGGTGGAGGACACCATGCCGAAGGTGCCCTGGAGGGTGGGACGAGTCGTGAACGGCATGTGCGACCTCGGTGTTCGGGTACTCCGGTCGGTCCATCCAACATCAGAAACGGCCGCGGGGGAATGCCGTGCTCCGCGGTGCGGGCCCCGCCGTCAGGCGCAGCGCAGCCCGGTCAGTTCCTCGGAGCGGGCCCAGATCCGGCGGGCGTCGTCGGTGCTCCGCAGGCGGCTGTAGAGCTTCTGCCGCGCGGGCGGGCCGCCCAGCCGTCCCGGGCCGCCCGGGCCGTAGAACGCCCCGCGTTCGGCCTGCGGCGACGTGGCGGCGTACAGCGCGGGGAGCTGCGCGGTGCGGACCGTGCCGAGGAGGATGCCGCGGGCGGACAGGACGCGGATGACCCGCACGCCCAGGGTGTCCTGGGCGCGGCCCACTTCGGGCCGGGCGGCCAGCAGGTTGGTGGGGGCGACGCCCGGGTGGGACAGGTTGCTGGTGATGCCCCAGTCACCGGCCGCGCTGCGGCGGTCGAGTTCCAGGCCGAAGAGGCCGAACGCGATCTTCGACTGGCTGTAGGCGCGCATGCCGTCGTAGGAGCGTTCCCAGTTCAGGTCGTCCCAGTTGACGGCGTTCCGGTTGGCCGCGACGCTGATCTGCGAGGTCACCCGCGCCCGGCCGGCCCGCAGCAGCGGCAGCAGGCGGGCGACGAGGGCGAAGTGGCCGAGGTGGTTGGTGCCGAGCTGCAGCTCGAACCCGTCCGCGGTCGTCTGCCGCGCGGGCGGCGTCATGACACCGGCGTTGTTGACGAGCAGGTGGATCGGGCGGTCCTCCGCCAGCAGGGTCTCGCCCAGCTCCGCCACCGAGGTGAGCGAGGACAGGTCGAGCGTGCGCAGGGAGACCTCCGCTGCGGGTACCCGCGCCCGGATCGCGTCGAGCGCCGCCTCGCCCTTGCGCGGGTTGCGGACCGGCAGGAGCACCTCCGCACCGGCGGCGGCGAGGCGGGTGGCGATGCCGAGCCCGAGGCCGTCGCTCGCACCGGTGACGACCGCGCGCCGGCCGGTCAGATCGGGGACGGTGATGTCGAAGTCGGTACGTGACATGAGCTGGCTCCTGGGGGTGTCGTTGCTTCCCTCGTCGTGTCGTCTCTTCCACGGTGACCGGATCCGGCGACGGGATGCAGGGCCTGCCGATCCCCTGATCGCGCGGCCGAGGACAGGGCTGTCCCGTGTCCTTTACGCAGGTCGGTGCCGGTTTCCGGGCAGTCGGCGGACGCGCCGGGCGCCGTAAGGGGGGATCGGCGATCCGTGGCTGGGCCGCCGCGGCGGCGATAGAAAGGGGTGGGGAAAGCGGCACAAGAGGAGAGGGCCTCATGGAGATCGACCGGAGCGGGCTCGCCGCGTTCCTGCGGCGCCGGCGGGAGCTGCTGCAGCCCGAGGACGTCGGACTCCCGCGGGGACCGCGGCGCAGGACCAGTGGTCTGCGGCGGGAGGAAGTCGCGGCGCTGTGCCACATGTCGACCGACTACTACGCGCGCCTGGAACGGGAGCGCGGCCCGCAGCCCTCGGCCCAGATGGCCGCCTCGATCGCCCAGGGCCTGCACCTGTCCCTGGACGAGCGCGACCACCTGTTCCGCCTGGCCGGGCACAACCCGCCCGTGCGCGGCTCGGCCGGCGAGCACGTCGGCCCGGGTCTGCTGCGCATCCTCGACCGCCTGGCCGACACCCCCGCCGAGATCGTCACCGAGCTCGGGGAGACCCTGCGTCAGACACCGCTCGGCGTCGCCCTCACCGGCGACACCACCACCTTCACCGGGCCGGAACGCAGCATCGGCTTCCGCTGGTTCACCCTGCCGGCCACCCGTGCCCTGTACGCGCCGGAGGACCACGCCCTGCTCTCCCGCATGTTCGCCTCCGGACTGCGCCAGGTCGTCACGGTGCGGGGTCCCGGCTCCCGGGCCGCCCACTACGCCGAACTCCTCCTTGAGCGCAGCGAGGAGTTCCGCACCCTGTGGGACACGCACGAGGTCGGCGTCCGTCCCGGCCGGGTGAAACGCTTCCGCCATCCCGAGGTCGGTCTCCTCGAGCTGGACTGCCAGACGCTGCTCGACCCCGACCAGTCGCACCTCCTGCTCGTCTACACCGCCACCCCCGGCACCGAGAGCCACGAGAAGCTGCGTCTGCTGTCCGTCATCGGCGCCCAGCCGGTCGGCTGACCGCACCGCGTACGCGAAGGCTCTGTACGAACTCCGTTTCCCCGTTGTATGACTTCTCCCTATGTGATGGCGGAGGCGTTTGCCCGGGACGCACGTCTCGGGTGTCGATTGACAACGTTGTCCAAACGGGAAGGGTCCGTGCTCGTCATGCCTGACAGATCCAAGAGACCGCCGATACGGTCCTCCAGCCCCCGAGCCCTGCGGACCACGGTCGCCGCGGTGCTCGCCGGGGCACTCGGCCTGGCCGCGCTGACCGGCGGCGGCACCGCCGTCGCCGCACCCGTCGCCAAGCCCTCCGCCGCGGCCGACGCGGCGTCCGGCGGGACGGACTACACGAAGCTCGTCGACCCGTTCGTGTCCACCGCGGGCGACGACGGCAACGACCTCCCCGGCGCCCAGGCGCCGCACAGCCTGGCCAAGGTCAACCCGATGACGACCCCGGGCCGCAATCACTCGGGGTACGACTACAACGAGGACCACATCGCCGGGTTCACCGCCACGAACCTGGACGGCGTGGGCGGTTCGGGCGGCGGCGGCGACCTGCTGGTCGTCCCGACCTCGCAGCAGTACGACGGGCGCCCGGCCACGAGCACCTACGCGCACCCCTACAGCCACGACGACGAGTCGGCGTCGCCCGGCTCCTACCGGGTGGGACTCGGGTCCCCCGCCGGGACCATCGACGCCGAGATGACCGCGACGACCCGCACGGCGCTCGAACGGTACGGCTTCCCCGCGGGAGCGAAGCCCCAGCTCGTCCTCGACCTCGCCAACAACTTCACCAGCCGCACCCGCTCGACCCTGGAAACGACGAAGCTGAAGGACGGCACCACCGCGATCAGCGGGCTCGTGGCCGGGTCCTTCAACGGCGCCTCGTACCGCCTGTACTACTACGCCACCACGAACGTCCCCGTGACCTCGCTGCGCAGTTGGGACGACGACGGCACGCTGAGCGGGGCGACCGCACAGGACGGCACCGACACGGGCGCCGTGCTGGGCTTCGACGAGGCCGACGGCAACGACATCGAGCTGCGCATCACCCTGTCTCCGATCAGCGCCGAACAGGCCGCGACCGACCAGCACAACGAGGTGGCGGGCCGCAGCTTCGCGGACGTGCGCGCGCAGACGAAGGCGGACTGGAACCGCACGCTGGGCGCCGTCGCGGTGAAGGCATCGAAGAAGGCCGACCCCGACTCGACGCTCACCAAGCAGTTCTACACGCACCTGTACCGCATGTACGCCCTGCCGGTGAACGCCACCAGCACCAGCGGCACCTACCGCGGCGTGGACGGCGCGGTGCACAAGGCGAACGGCTTCACGTACTACGACGGCTGGTCCACCTGGGACGACTTCCGCAAGTACTCCGTGGAGGCGTACATCGACCCGGCGACCTACCGGGACATGGTGCAGTCCGCGGTCGTCCTCTTCGCCGACGCGCACGCCTCGGGCAAGAGTCTGGGCAGCCTCACCCACTCGGTGCCGACCGTGCGCTGGGAGCGTTCGGCGGTGGTGATCGCCGACGCGCTGTCGAAGGGGTTCAAGGACTTCGACCGGCTCGACGAGGCGTACCCGGCGCTGAAGTCGTACACCGGGTACTACACCGGGACGCAGCTGCGGCAGGGCTACGTCGCCGGTGACCCCGGTACGACGGTGCAGCGCGGCTACGACCAGTGGGCGCTGTCCGTCATCGCCGACGCGCTCGGCGAGGACGCGGACGCCGAGAAGCTGCGCGAGCAGGCGACGATGGCGATCGACAACCTGGTCAAGCCCGGCGCCTGGACCGCCGCCGACGGCACCGAGGTCGGCCTGCTCACCCCGCGCGACGGCGCGGGCGACTGGCAGGGCGTCGACTACGAGAAGTTCGAGGAGGCCAGGCTCTACCAGGGCACCCTGTGGCAGTACCACTGGTACGACGCCTACGACATGGGCGGCCTCATCGAGGCCATGGGCGGTGAGAAGGCCGGCCGGGCCGCGATCCGGCACACGTTCGGCGAGGACTCCGACGCCGACGACGGCTCGACCATGCTGCACTCCAACGCCAACGAGATCGACCTCCAGGCCCCCTACCTCTTCAACTACGTCGGCGAGCCGAGCCTGACGCAGAAGTGGGTGCGCGCCATCTACACGGGCGAGACCTGGAACCGGTACATCGCGACCGGTTCCACGAACGAAGCGCCCAGCTCGGGCGGCGAGTTCAGGCCGCCGGTGAAGACCAAGGTCTACGAACTGGCCCCGGACGGCTTCCTGCCGACCATGGACAACGACGCCGGCACCATGTCGACCATGTTCGTCGCCGCCGCCCTCGGGCTGTTCCCGGTGACCGCGGGCTCCAGCCAGTTCCAGATCGGCAGCCCGTTCTTCGACTCGACGACGATCCGCTACGCGGGCGGCGCCGAGTTCACCGTCGAGGCCGACGGAGTCTCGCCGAGCAACTACTACGTGCAGCGCGCCACGCTCAACGGCAAGCGCTTCTCCAACACGTGGCTCGACTACTCGCAGATCGTCGCCGGCGGCACCCTGACGTTCGACATGGGCGCCAAGCCGTCGTCCTGGGGCTCCCGCACCGAGCCCGCGTACTCGCTGAACACCGACTCGGGCGACGACGGTGACGGCGGCACCGGGCCGGGCAAGGGTACGACCGTCGTCTCCGCCCGCCCCGAGACCGTCGACACCGCCGCCGACGGCACCGTCGAGGACAGCATCGAGCTTCGGCTGTCCGGCCGGGCGTCGTTCGCCGCGCGCAAGGGGACCAGCCTCACCCGGAGCGGCGCGGCGAGCGTGACCGGCCTCCCGGACGGCGTCGAGGCCGACCTCAGGGTCACCGGCAGGCGCACGGCCTCGCTGAAACTCACCGGCTCCACCAGGACCGACGCGCGGCTCGGCATCGCCTTCGGCGACCGGGCCTTCCCGCGCGGCATCCCCGCCTCCACGGTGACCGGCACCGGCGTGTCCGTGACCGACCCGCTGCGCGTCTCGGCCGCGGCGGTGCACCGGGCAAGCCTGGCCGCCCTCGCCGACGAGGCGTCCCTGGTGCGCGAGGGCAACTACTCCGACGGCTCCTACGGCATCTTCCGGACGGCCCTGGAACGCGCGCGGACCGTCCTCGCGGACCCCGCCTCGCCGACCGGCACCCTCATGGCGGCCCACGACGCACTGCGGTCCGCGATCGACGCGCTCACCCTGGACGAGGGCGGTTACGCCGTGCTCCAGGCCGAGGACCCCGACCGGATGGAGGGCCCCAGCCTCGTGAAGGAGGCGTACTACTCGGACGGCGACCTCGGCGGCGTCACCGAGGGCGCCTGGGAGCAGTACACGGGCCTCGACTTCGGCGGGGTCGCCCCGCGGAGCGTCTCCGTGCGCTACGCCAACTCGCAGGCCACGACGGCGGAGCCGAGCAGCGTGGCCATCCACGCCGGGGACGCCGATGGACCCGTCGTCGCCACCGTGTCCCTGCCGGGGACCGGCGGCTGGCAGTACTACACCACCGTCCAGGCGGCCGTCACCGACCCTCAGGCGCTGCTGGACGCGTCGAGCGCGACCTTCGTCTTCCACGCCCCCTCGGGGCGGCAGTGGGTGTCGAACTTCGACTGGTACCAGTTCTCGCCCCAGGACGCCCCGTCGTCCTCCCCGACCACGACCCTCGCCACGCTGACCGCGGCGAACACCACCGCGACCGGCGGCGGTTCGCTCCCGCTGAAGCTCTCCGGCGGGCTCTTCGAGAACGTGACGAACGGCGCGTGGGCCCAGTGGCGTGACACCGACCTCGGTGACGGCGCCGACACCGTCACCGTCGGCTACGACAAGCCCCGCTCCCGGGCGGCGTCGGACTCGCACATCGAACTGCGCCTGGGCGCCAAGGACGGCCCGACGGCCGTCGAGATCCCCCTCGACTACACCGGCTCGGGCTGGGGGACCGTGGGCACCACGAGCGTACGGCTCGACCCGGACACCTTCGGCGGTGCCCAGGACGTGTTCGCGGTCTTCGTCTCCAGCACCCAGACCGACGCGCAGCCCTACGTCGCCAACGTGTACTCGCTCGCCCTGACGCGCCAGGCGGACGCCCCGGTGGTGTTCGACGCCACGGCGTTCAAGGGCAGCAGCGGCGGCGGGCTCAAGAGCGAGCCGGCCACCTGGAGCGACGCGGGCTCCGCCACCAGCCTCGGCGGCACCTACGACGGCGCCTGGCTCGACTACGGCGACATCGACTTCGGTGACTCGCCCAAGAACACCGTGACCCTCACCTACGTCAACAACTCCGCCCGCTGCGGCACCGGTTCCGCCGTCCAGCTCTACCTGGACTCCTTCGACGCGGACGCCCCCGGCACGCCGCAGGCGACCGTGCCCCTGCCGGTCACCGGCAGCTCGTGGTCGTCGGGCGGGACGACCAGCCTGACCCTGCCGAAGGGGATCACCGGCACGCACTCCGTGCACCTGCGGCTGACGACGAACGCGGACTCCTCGCACCCCTACGTGGCCAACCTCGGCCGGATCACCTTCGACCACGTCGAGCCGCCCGCCCAGACGGACCCGTCCGCGCTGCGGAAGGCGGTCGAGCAGTACGAGGGCCTCGCCGAGGACGCGGACCGGTACGGCACGATCGACTTCGGCGTCTTCCGGCGCGAACTCGCCGCCGCCCGAGCCCTCCTCGACGCCGGGGACGCGACGCAGCTGGAGGTCGACCTGCGGACCCGGAGCCTCACCCTGGCCGCGAACCAGCTGCTGCCGCTGCCGAGACTCAAGCTGGAGAACCTGGTCGACACCGCGTCCGCCCTCGCCGACGAGCGGTACACGGAGTCCTCGTGGCGTGCGTTCACCACGGCGCTCACCGCGGCGAAGACGGCCCTGGCCGACGACTCGGCCACGGACCGCACCCTCGGCGAACGGTACGCGGCCCTCGACCGCGCCAGGTCCGCGCTCACCACGAAGCGCAGGACGGTGCCGGCCGCACCCGGCGCGGTGTCCGCGACCTCGTCCGGCACCAGTGTGAAGGTCACCTGGTCCGCGCCCGAGGACGACGGCGGTTCGCCGGTCACCGGGTACGAGGTCACGCTCGGCGGCCACCAGGTCGAGATCGCCGATCCGGACAGCCGGAGCACGGTGTTCACCCGGCTGAAGGACGGCGCGTCGTACTCGGCGCGGGTCCGGGCGGTGAACGCCCTCGGCGACTCCCCCTGGAGCGCGGCGACCCAGCCCGTCGTCACGGGTGACGCCAGACCGCAGGCTCCGACCGTCACGGGCGTGGTCACCGACGGCGAGCGGGTCCGGGTGAGCTGGCGGCCGGCCGGCGACGGCGGCTTCCCGGTCGTCGGCTACACGGTGGCCCTCGACGACGGAACCACCGCGTACGTGTCCGGCACCAGCTCCACCGCGCTGCTCACGTCGGCCGGCGGTGCGAAGGCCCACACCGCCACCGTCACCGCGGTGACCCCGGCCGGCAGCTCCGACGACCCCGGCACGGCGGCCGCGACCTCGGCCGCCACCGCATCCGACCCGGCGGACTACGAGCCGTCCCCCTTCCCGGACGACGTGCTCGACGCCGCCTACGCGTCGGACTCCTGGCCCGCGACCGACGACGGGAGCGACTACTTCAACCGGCTCCTCGGCGGCTTCGACGACCTGGGCTCCGGCACTCTCGGCGCCAACGAGAAGTGGACCGGAGGCACTTCACTCACGGCCGAGAACGACAGGATCACCGTCGGCATCAACCACGCGGCGACGCGGGAGCAGGTCGACCGGGCCGAGGTGGACGCGTCCAACAGCGCCACCGTCACGATGGCCGACGGCCTCGGCTCCCGGCTGGGCCCGCTGTACAGCGCGGCTCTGAAGGAAGGCCGACTGCCCAAGACCGGGGCGCTGTTCTCCCGCGTCACCGAGAAACTCGACACCCACGACGCGGCGAAGAACCACTACCAGTACCTGCGCCCGTACGTGCGGCTCGGCTTCGCCGGGGACGGCGGCGCGATCTACGAGTCCGAGGACAGCTCTTACAGCGGCCTGGCGGGCCAGGGCTCGTACCCGAGCGGTCACACCTACGGCGGCTACGAGGCCGGGACCATACTCGCCACGCTGCTGCCCGACCTGGCGCCGTCGATCCTCGCGCGCACCTCCGAGTACGGGGACAACCGCATCGTCCTCGGGTTCCACTACCCGCTCGACGTCATGGGCGGCCGCGTCACCGCGCAGGCCACGGTGGCGCACCGCTGGGCGGACCCCGAGTTCGAGAAGCTGCTGCGGCAGGCCCACACCGAGATCGAGAACGTACTGCTCGCGCGGTGCGAGGAGGAGGGCTACGGCGACACCCTCACGGACTGCGCGGGCGAGCCCTACGCCGGGCTGAGCACGGCGCAGCAGGTCGACCGGTACACGCAGCGCCTGACCTACGGGTTCTCGCGGACCGGCAAGGCCGGGCAGACCCTCGACGCGCCCTCCGACGCGGCGGCCCTGCTGATCACCGCCTTTCCGGACCTCACCCCCGAGCAGCGCACCCAGGTCCTGGAGCAGACCGCGACGGACTCCGGGTACCCGCTCGACCTCAGCGCGTCCGGCGGGCCGGCCTGGCAGCGCATCAACCTGGCGGCGGCGATGGCGGCGGACGTGGTCGTGAACGCCGACGGATCGGTCACGGTGACCAACTCCCCCGACGCCACGAAGGCGAGCGTCGCGGACGCCTCCGCGATCACCGTGGGGGGTGTGGCGCTCGACGGGTTCGATCCCGAGGTGTCCACGTACGTCGTGGACTGGCCGCGGAACAAGCGGATCCCGGCCGTCGGTGCCGTGGCGGCCGCGCCGGGCGCGCGGGTGAAGGTGACGGTGGGCAGCTCCACGGTCTCGTCGTCCGAGCGCGGGTTCACCGCCCGCACCATCACGGTGACCTCGGCCAACGGCGCGTTCTCCCGCACCTACACGGTCGGGTTCCGGGCGGCGGAGCGGCAGCATCCGCACGGGCCGGGCGGGGGCTGGGACGCCGACCGTGGGACGGCACCCGGCGGTGGCGGTCTCTGGTCGTCGGCCCGGGAGTGGGAACACGCCCTGAAGTGAGCCGGGTCGCCCGGAGCGGATCGACGTGGACCGCCGCCGTCACGGCACTGTTCCGTGACGGCGGCGGTCCGCCGTTCTCACGTCGGGATCGGTGCCTCGGGGCGGGGTCCTTCGCCTTCCTCGACGCGGAGCCGGTCGCCTTGCTCGGTGTGGGGCCGGTCGCCTTGCTCGGTGCGAGGTCCGTTGCCCTCCGCGGCCCGAGGTCCGTTGCCCTCCCCGGCGCGGCGCAGGGCGTCCTCGTCGGTGCGGGCGTCGTAACCGACGAGCCCGGGCAGTGCGGCGGTGAGCAGTCCCACGGCCGCCACACAGGCCACCCCGCCGGTCCAGACCGCGGGGCGGGCTCCGGTCCAGCCGGCCATCGCGCCGGCCCGGACCTGGCCGAGCTGGGGCCCGATGCTGTACGAGAGGACCTCGATGCCCGCGAGCCGCCCGCGCAGCCGGTCGGGGATGGTCTGGTTCCAGATGGTGGTGCGGCCCAGGCCGCTGAGCATGTCCCCGGCGCCCGCCAGCGCGAGGCAGGCCAGCACCAGCCAGACCTGCGCGGTCCAGCCGGCCGCCGCGATGGCCAGCCCCCAGCCGGTCGCGCCGAACACCACCAGCAGGCCGTGGCGCCGGGTTCGGGACACCCAGCCGCTGGTCAGGCTGACCACCAGCGAGCCGACTGCCCCCGCCGAGTACATCAGGCCGAGCGACCAGTCGGCGTCGATTTCGTCGGCGAGGAAGGGGAAGATGGTGTTCGGGAAGGCGAAGAGCATCGCCGCCAGGTCGATCGCGTAGGTGCCCAGCAGGACGGGTCTCGACCAGGCGTACCGGGCGCCCTCGGCGATGCCGCGCAGGGATGGTTTGGCCGCGTGCTCGACGGGCGGCACCGGCGAGAGCCGGCGGCACATCAGGACCGAGGCGCAGAAGCAGACCACGGTGGTGGCGTACGCGGGGACGTTGCCCGCGTAGGCGACCACGAGGCCGGCCAGCGCGGGTCCGGCGATGGCGCCGGCCTGCCAGCGCAGGGCGTTCAGCGCCGCGGCGGCGGCCAGTTGGCCGTGCGGCACGATCCGGGTCAGCAGCGAGTCCAGTGCGGGCCGTTGCAGTCCGGCGAGTGCGGCGACCCCGCCCGCGACCACGTACAGCGGCCAGAGCACGGGGCTGGGCAGCAGTGCGTTCACGAGCAGGACCGCGGCCAGGAGCCCCAGGCCCGCCTCGGTGAGCACGATGACCCTGCGCCGGTCCACGGCGTCGGCGAGCGCCCCGCCGTAGAGCCCGAAGACCACCAGGGGGACGAGTTCGACGGCGCCCATGACGCCGACGGCCAGCGGGGAGCCGGTCAGCTCCTTGATCTGGAGCGGCAGCGCGATCAGCGCCATCACGCTCCCGAGGTAGGTGACCAGCCCCTGCACCCACAGGAGGCGGAAGTCCCGGGAGGTCCGCCAGGGAGCGAGGTCGGGCAGCAGCGCGGTGAGCTTCGTGGTCATGGCCTTGCTTCGTGGTGTCCGGCGGCGGCCGAGGGGGTGCTGCCCGCGGTCGCGGCGGCCGTCGTGTGGTGGCGTCCGATCGGCAGGACGAGGGGCCTGCCGGAGACCGGGTCCTCGATGACACGGCTCTCCATGCCGTAGACGGTCCGTACCGTGTCCTCGGTCATCACCTCGGCGGTGCTGCCGGCGGCGTGCAGTCCGCCGGACGCCAGGGCGATGAGCCGGTCCGCGTAGCGGGCGGCGAGGTTGAGGTCGTGCAGGACCATGACGATGGTGGTGCCGCGCGACCGGTTGAGGTCGGTGAGCAGGTCGAGGACCTCGATCTGGTGGCTGATGTCGAGGAACGTGGTCGGTTCGTCGAGCAGCAGCAGGTCGGTCTGCTGGGCCAGCGCCATGGCGATCCACACCCGCTGGCGCTGGCCGCCGGAGAGTTCGTCGACGGCGCGGTCCATCAGGTCGGTGGTGTGGGTGGCCTCCAGCGCGGCGGCGACGGCCGCGTCGTCCTTCGCCGTCCAGCGGGAGAAGGCGCGTTGGTGCGGGTGGCGGCCCCGGCCGACCAGGTCGAGGACGGTGATGCCCTCGGGGGTGACCGGCGACTGGGGCAACAGGCCGAGGGTCCTGGCGAGTTCCTTGGCCGGGGTGCGGTGCACCTCCCTGCCGTCCAGGACGACGCGTCCGGCGCGCGGGGCGAGCAGGCGGGACATGGAGCGCAGCAGCGTCGACTTGCCGCAGGCGTTGGCGCCGACGATGACCGTGATCCGACCGGCCGCGAGGGTCAGGTCGAGGCCCTCGATGACGACGCGGTCGCCGTAGCCGAGGGTGAGGTCCTCGGTGGACAGGGTGTGGGACGCGGTCACAGTGAGCCTCCGGCCCGGTTGGTGCGGACGATCAGGTAGACGAGGTAGGGCGCGCCGAGGACGCCGGTGACGACGCCCACGGGATAGCGGGTGTCGAAGGCGTACTGGCCGGTGAAGTCGGCGACGAGGACGAGCAGGGCGCCGACCAGTGCCGCGGGGACCAGCAGGGAGCCGCCGGTCCCCACCAGCCGGGCGGCGATCGGGCCGGAGAGGAAGGCGACGAAGGCGATCGGTCCCGCGGCGGCCGTCGCGAACGCGATCAGCCCGACGGCGGCGACGATCACGACGACGCGGGTGCGTTCGACGCGGACGCCGAGCGCGGACGCCGTGTCGTCGCCGAGGCTCAGGGCGCTCAGGCTGCGGGCCCGGGACAGCAGCACCGGGCCGAGCACGAGCACCGCGAGGACGGTGGGCACGGTCTCGTCCCAGGTGGTGCCGTTGAGGCTGCCGGTGAGCCAGCGCATCGCCTCCTGGAGGTCCCACTCGCCGGCCTGCGACAGGACGTAGGAAGTGACGCTGTCGAGCAGGGCGGAGACGCCGATGCCGATGAGGATGAGCCGGGTGCCGGCCACCCCGTCGCGGAAGGCGAGGGTGTACACCAGCAGCGCCACCCCGAGCGCGGCGGCGATCGCCACGACCGACACCTCGGTCCCGCCCAGCGAGAAGATCACGATGGCGATGGCGGCGGCGGTGCTCGCGCCCGCGCTGATGCCGATGATGTCGGGGCTGGCGAGCGGGTTGCGGAGCATGGTCTGGAAGGTGACGCCGGCCAGGCCGAAGCTGAAGCCGGCGCTCAGCGCGAGCACCGCGCGCGGCAGTCGCAGTCTTCCCACGGTGAAGGAGGCGCCCGGCACGTCCTCCCCCATGACCACGCGCAGCACGTCGTGGGCCGGGTAGAAGGTGTGCCCGGCCATGAGGGAGGTGACGAAGGCGGCGGCGACGAGGACCAGCAGGGCCAGGACGATCAGCCGTCGCCGCAGGGCGCCGCGGACGCGGGTGCGGGTGACGGTCCGCAGCGTGGACGGGGCGTCGACGGCGGGGGCGCTCACAGGGATCTGACCTTCTGTCGGCGGACGATGTGGATGAAGAAGGGGGCGCCGAGGATCGCGGTCAGGATGCCGACGTCGATCTCGGCGGGCCGCGCCACGACCCGCCCCACCACGTCCGCGGCGGTGAGCAGCACGGCACCGCCCAGTGCGGACAGCGGCAGGAGCCAGCGGTGGTCGACGCCGGCCAGGAGACGGCAGGTGTGCGGCACCAGGAGGCCGACGAAGGCGATCGGTCCGGCGACGGCGGTGGACGCGCCGCACAGCACGACCGCGCCGAGCGCCGCGACGGCCCGTACGAGGGCCACCCGTTCGCCGAGCCCGGCCGCGAGGTCGTCGCCCAGGGCCAGGGAGTTGAGGGCACGGGCACTGGCGAGGCAGAGCACGAACCCGGCGGCGAGGAAGGGCACCACGCTGCCGAGCTGCCCGTAGGAGGCGCCGCCGACGCCGCCGATCTGCCACAGCCGGAAGGTGTCGGAGATGTCGTTGCGCGGCAGGACGACCGCACTGACCAGCGAGGCGAGCGCGGCCGAGATGGCGGCGCCGGCCAGGGCCAGCTTCAGCGGGGTGGCGCCGCCGCGGCCCAGTGAGCCGACGGCGTAGACGAATCCGGCGGTCAGTGCGGCCCCGCCCATCGCGACCCAGACGTAGCCGGCCGCCGACGCGAGCTGGAAGTGGGCGATGGCGACGACCACGGCCAGCGAGGCGCTCATGTTGACGCCGAGGATGCCGGGGTCGGCGAGCGGGTTGCGGGTGACGCCCTGCATGACGGTGCCGGACAGCCCCAGGGCGGCGCCCACGACGACGGCCAGGAGGGTGCGCGGGATGCGCTTGGCGACCGCCGCCTCCTCCAGGGTGTGGTCGGCCCCGCCGAGCGCCGCCCACACGTCGGACCAGGCGACGTCGCGGGAGCCGAGGGCGAGGGAGGCGGTCATGACGACGAGCAGGACCGCCGCGAGGACGAGGAGCCATGTCACGCGCACGCGCGCCGAACGCCGTATGGGGAGGGCGTTCGGCGCGCGCAGGGTCCCGGTGGCGGTCACGCGGCCTTGTCCGCGGCCGCGGCGAGCGCCTTCACGTAGTCGTCGAGGACGTACGGGATGGACAGCGGGGTGGGGTTGGCGGCGGTGGCCAGCGGGGTGCTGCCGGGGAGCAGGTAGAGCGAGCCCTGCTTGACGGCGGTGAGCTTGGAGGTGAGCGGGTCGTTCTTGAGGGCCTTGAGCAGTTCGCCCTTGTCGTCGCCGTAGCCGGTGACGATGTCGACGTCGTTGAAGTCGTCGATGCGCTCGGCGCTCTTGGTGAGCACGAACTTCCTGGTGTCCTTCGACGGTCCCGAGACGCTGGCCGGGATCTTCATGCCCAGGTCGGTGAAGAACTGGGTGCGGGTGTCGTGGGTGGTGTAGAAGCCGACCTCGCTGACGTCCTTGGAGGACACGTGGGTCATGAACATCGCCGACTTCCCCTTGATCCGGGGGTACTTGGCGACCGTCTCGGTGATCTGCCCCTCCAGCTCGCCGATCAGCTCGTCGCCCTCGTCGGCGAGGCCGATGGCCTTGCTGTTCAGCCGGATGATGTCGCGCCACGGGGTGGCCCAGGCGGCCTCGGGGTAGGCCACCACGGGGGCGATCTCGCTGAGGGTCTCGTAGTCCTGCGCGGTCAGCCCGGAGTACGCGGCGAGGATGACGTCGGGCCGGGTGTCGGCCACCGCCTCGAAGTCGATCCCGTCGGTCTCGTCGAACAGCACCGGTGTCTTGGCGCCGAGTTCCTTGAGCCGGTCCTCGGTCCAGGGCAGTACGCCGTCGCCGTCGTCGTCGCCGAAGTTGGCCTTGGCCATGCCGACGGGGACGACACCGAGGGCGAGCGGCACCTCGTCGTTGGCCCAGTTGACGGTGGCGACGCGCTTCGGCTTGTCGGGGACGACGGTGGTGCCGAGCGCGTGCTTGATGGTCACGGGGAACTGCCCGGGGGCGTCGGCCGCGGCGGCGCCGCCGTCGGCCTTGGAGTCGTCGTCCTGGCCACCGCAGGCGGTGAGGCCGAGCAGGAGGGCCGCCGCGAGGGCGAGTACGCGAAGGCGGGGTGTTCTCATCGACCCGGTATTCACTTTCGGGGAGTTGGGCACGGGGAGTCGGGCAGGCGGAGCCGAACGGCAGAGCCGGACGACCGGAGCCGGACGGCAGAGCCGGACGACGCGAGCCGGACAGATTGGTTAGGTAAGGCTTACCTGGGCTCCCGCTCAGATTAGGGAGCCGACGCACCCGTATCAATCGAGCCTTCCTGACAGCCCTTGTAGCGATCGGGACACCGGTCCCCGCGCCCGACCGCTCTCAGCGCGCCCGGAACCGGCCCGGGGTGGTCCCCGTGGTCCGCCGGAAGGCCGCTCCGAAGGCGCTCGCCGAGCGGTAGCCCACCGCGTCGGCCACCACCTCGACCTCGAACCCGCGCGCCAGCAGGTGCACGGCGTGCTGGGCCCGTACCGAGGCGACCCAGCGGGCGAAGCTCGTGCCCGTCTCGGCCCGGAAGGCCCGGGTCAGGGTGCGCGCGCTGCAGTCGAGGGCGGTGGCCCAGCCGGTCAGGGTGCGCTGGTCGGAGGGGTCGGACCGGACCGCCTCCACGATCGGCCGCAGCAGCGCGGACGTGGGCAGCTGCACCAGCAGCGCCCTGGGTGCGGGCCGCAGGACGTCGAGCACCATGGCCTCCGTGACGTCCCGGGAGCGCGGCGGCAGGTCCGGCTCCCCGAGCCGGTCGAGGAGCAGCCCGAGCAGGGGGGTGATGTCCACGGCCACCGGCTCGTCGGGCAGTGCCGAGACCGTGCCGTGCCGGAAGAAGTGGGCGCGGTAGGAGGTGCCGGCGACGGCGGAGGCCGAGTGCAGTTGCCCGGCGGGCATCCACAGGCCGAGCGTCGGTGTGATGCACCAGACCTGCGACCCGACCACGGCGGTCGACGCGCCCTGCGCGTTCCAGAGCAGTTCGTGCCACGGGTGGGAGTGCTCGTTCCAGGCCGTGTCGGTGGCGACGACCTCCTCGTACGCCTTGGTCACGAAGGAGACGTCCACCTCGCCGGCGGCGAGCGCCGGCAGTTCCCTGGTGACACGCATGCGGCCCAGGCTAATCGGCGCGGGCGGGCCGTCCTGCCGGTAGGTGGTGGTGCGGGCCGGAAATGGGTGTGCGAACCGATGGACGCCCGCGCCGTGCGTCGCCGACGCTGCTGCGGTGCCCCTGTTCTGGAGAATCTCCCTGTTCAACTCGGTCGTGCTGATCGCCGCGACCGCGTTGCTGCTGGGACCGGTCACCGTGTCGACGCCCGTCCTGCTCACCGAGGCCGCGATCCTCACGGCGGGCCTGGTGGTGATCCTGGTCGCCAACGTCCTGCTGCTGCGGGTCGGCCTCGGGCCGCTGCGCCGGCTCGCGCACGCCATGACCACGACCGACCTGCTGCGGCCCCGGGTGCGTCCGAAGGCCGACGGCGACGGCGAGATCGCCGCACTGATCACCACCTTCAACACCATGCTCGACCGGCTGGAGGCCGAGCGCGCCCAGAGCGCCGCCCGCACGCTGAGCGCGCAGGAGTCGGAACGGCACCGGGTCGCGCAGGAGCTGTACGACGAGGTGGGGCAGACCCTCGCCGCCGTGCTGCTGGACCTCAAGCGGGTCGCGGACCAGGCGCCCGACGAGGTGCGTGAGCAGCTCGCGCAGGTGCAGGAGACGACCCGGGCCAGCCTGGACGAGATCCGCCGCATCGCCCGCCGCCTGCTCCCCGGCGTCCTGGAGGAGCTGGGCCTGTCCAGCGCCCTGAGGTCGCTGTCGGACGAGTTCACCGGGCCCTCGCTGACCGTGCGCCACGACATCGCCGCCGGTCTGCCCGCCCTCGGCGACAACGCGGACCTGGTGCTCTACCGGGTGGCGCAGGAGGGCCTGACCAACGCGGCCCGGCACTCCGGCGGCCGCCTGGTGCGGCTCACCCTGGAGCGGGCGGGCGACGCCGTCGAGCTGCGGGTGCGCGACGACGGCCGGGGCTTCGACGGCTCGGGCGAGGACGCCGAGGGCGCCGGGATCCGCGGCATGCGGGAGCGCGCGCTGCTGATCGGGGCCGACCTCGTCGTCGGCCCGGCGCGCGGGGGCGGCACCGAGGTGCGGCTGACCGTGCCCGTCGGCGACCGGGTGGCCGCCCCGACCGGGTGACCGGCCGCACCGGCACGCGGCCGCGCGGGAACACACCGGCCGGGCGCGCTGTTGTCGCCGGATGCGGAACGGAGGCGGAACGGTGCACGGTGAGTACAAGATCCCCGGCGGCAAGCTGGTCGTCGTGGACGTGGAGGCCGAGGGCGGCGTGCTGCGGCACGTGCGCGTGGCGGGCGACTTCTTCCTGGAACCGGACGAGGCGCTGGACGCCGTGAACCGCGCGCTGGAGGGCGCCCCGGCGGACACCGACGCGGCGGGACTCGCCGCGCGGATCGACGCGGCCGTGCCCGAGGGCACCGTCATGTACGGGCTGACCTCGGAGGGCATCGGTATCGCCGTGCGCCGCGCGCTGGCGCACGCCACGGACTGGACCGACTACGACTGGCAGCTCATCCACGAGGGGCCGCAGGCCCCGGCGCTGCACATGGCCCTGGACGAGGTGCTGACCGCTCAGGTCGCGGCGGGCCGGCGTCCGCCGACGCTGCGGGTGTGGGAGTGGGGCGCCCCGGCGGTGATCATCGGCAGTTTCCAGTCGCTGCGCAACGAGGTGGACCCCGAGGGCGCCGCCCGGCACGGCATCGAGGTGGTGCGCCGGATCTCCGGCGGCGGCGCGATGTTCGTGGAGCCCGGCAACACGATCACCTACTCCCTGTCCGTGCCGGAGGCGCTGGTGCAGGGCCTCTCGTTCCAGGACAGCTACGCCTATCTCGACGACTGGGTGCTGGGCGCGCTCGGCGAGATGGGCATCCGTGCCTGGTACCAGCCGCTGAACGACATCGCCACCGACCAGGGCAAGATCGCGGGCGCCGCGCAGAAGCGCGTCGTGGGCCCGGGGGGCGGTCCGGGCGCCGTACTGCACCACGTGACCATGTCGTACGACATCGACGCGGACAAGATGCTCGAGGTGCTGCGGATCGGGCGGGAGAAGATGTCCGACAAGGGCACGAAGTCCGCGAAGAAGCGGGTGGACCCGTTGCGCCGGCAGACCGGACTGGCGCGCGGTGCCGTGATCGAGCGGATGATCTCCTCCTTCGCCGGGCGGTACGGGCTGACCCAGGGCAAGGTGACGGACGAGGAGCTGACCCGGGCCACCGGGCTGGCGCGCGAGAAGTTCTCCTCCGCCGACTGGACCGCCCGGGTGCCCTAGGTTCCGCGGCGCACCGCGACCAGGCCCGACTCGTAGGCGAAGACCACGAGTTGGGCGCGGTCGCGGGCGCCCAGCTTGGTCATCGCGCGGCTGATGTGCGTCTTGGCGGTCAGCGGGCTGATCACCATGTGGGCGGCGATCTCCTCGTTGCTCAGGCCGCGCGCGGCGAGCGCGGTGACCTCGCGTTCCCGGCGGGTGAGGGAGTCCAGGCCGGGCGCGGTGGTCCGGTCCGGGGGCCGGGCGACGAACTCGCCGATCAGCGTGCGGGTGACCGACGGGGAGAGCAGCGCCTCGCCGTGCGCCACCACGTCGATGGCCTGGAGCAGGTCGGCGGGCTCGGTGTCCTTGAGGAGGAAGCCGCTCGCCCCGGCCCGCAGCGCCTCGAAGACGTACTCGTCCAGTCCGTAGTTGGTGAGGATGACGACGCGTACGGCGGCGAGGGCCGGGTCGGCGGCGATCCGGCGGGTCGCCTCGATGCCCGACATCACCGGCATCTGCACGTCGACCAGCGCCACGTCGGGCACCTGGGCCCGCACCAGCGCCACGCCCTCTTCCCCGTCGGCGGCCTCGCCGACCACCTCGATGCCGTCCTCGGCGTCGAGCAGCGCCCGGAAACCGGCCCGCATCAGTGCCTGGTCGTCGACGAGCGCGACCCGGACGACGCCGCTCATGCCGTCTCGCCCAGCGGGAGACGTGCGCGCACCGAGAAGCCGCCCTCCGCGCGCGGGGCGGCGCGCAGGGTGCCGCCGAGTGCGCTCACCCGTTCGTGCATGCCGGTCAGGCCGGTGCCCGAAACCGGCGGCCGGGCCGGATCGGCGGCTCCGTCGTCGTCCACCTCTATGGTCAACTCCCTCGTGGAGTCCCGCGTGTTCGGCGTGCCGTAGTCGATGCGGACCCGCACCTTCGCAGGTCCGGCGTGTCGGGCCGCGTTGGTGAGGGCCTCCTGCACGATGCGGTAGGCGGCGCGGTCGAGTGCCCGGGGCAGCGGGCGCTCGTCCCCGGTGACGGTCAGGTCGACGGCGAGGCCGGCCGCGCGGGCCCGCTCGACGAGCAGGGCAGGGGTGCCGGCGGGTTCGTCGGCGCGCAGCACCTGGAGGGCGGAGCGCAGCTCGCGCATCGCCTCGCCGCTCGCCTCCTGGATGGCGAGCAGCGCGGGCGGCACCTCGTCGCCGCGTTTGCGCGCCAGGTGGACGGCGACGCCCGCCTGGAGCTTGACGATGGAGATGCTGTGCGTCAGCGAGTCGTGCAACTCGCGGGCGATCCGCAGCCGTTCCTCCCCCGCGCGGCGCAGGGCCGCCTCCTCCCTGGTGCGCTCCGCCTCCAGGGCGCGCTGTTCGGTCTGGCGCAGGTACGCCTGCCAGTTCCGGTCGGCGAGGCCGGTCACCACGGCGCACAGGAACCAGCCGGCGAGCAGTCCGGCCCGCTCGGCCGCGTTCTGCGTGCCGGGACCGGTGGCCACGTAGCCGGCCAGGAACACGGCGCTGCCGGCCGCCGCGACGGCCCGGTGGCCGACCCGGGCCGCGGTGTGCACGGCGCCCAGGACGGGCAGCGCGGACAGCGGGCCGGGGTGCGCGTGCACGACGTACGCCGTGCCGAGGACGGTGGCGACGGCCAGCACCGCGCGCGGGGCGGTGCGGTGGAAGGCGAGCGCCGCGGAGGCGAGGACGACGAGCACGTGGTCGAGTGCCGTGGTGCCGTCGTCGAACGCGGCGACCGCCGTGCCGAGCGCGCCGACCACGGTCGCGAGGACCAGGTCGGCGAGCCGTTCGCGATCGATCCGACGCCCACTCATGGCGGCACCCTATGCGTCCCGGCGGGCCGCCGCGTCGGCCCTGTGGACAACGTTCGGACTACTCCCGGCGGAGTAGTCGGCCGCCCGACCGGGCACCGGTGGCGCAGCGCCGATCGCATCCGGCCGTACGACGACGCCGCACGCTCCCACGGCGCAGGCTGCTGTCCATGCCCACACCTTTCCGTCACACCGAACCGCTGCCGCCGAAGGCGGCCACCGGACGCGTCGCCGAGGTCTACGCACAGGCCGCGCGGGACTTCGGCATCCCCGAACCCGCCCCGTTCGTGGTCCTGTCCTCGGCCCCCGCGCTCGTCGCCCCGGCCTGGGCGCTGATGCGTGAGTCCCTGCTCGCCGGGCCGGGCGACCGCACCGGCAAGGAGGTCGCCGCCTTCGGGGTGTCGCAGGCCAACAAGTGCCGGTTCTGCGTGGATGCGCACACCATGCTGCTGCACGCCACCGGCGACCACGCCCTGGCCGAGCGGCTGGCCCGGGGGCGGGAGCCGGCGGACGAGCGGCACGCGCGCGTGCTCGACTGGGCACGGCGCACCCGGGTCCCGGGCGCCGCGCGGGAGCCGTATCCCTTCCCGCCCGAGGAGGCCCCCGGCTATCTCGGCACCGTGCTGGCCTTCCACTTCATCAACCGCGTCGTGTCGTCCCTGGTGACCGAGAACCTGCTGCCGGCCGACGCGCAGCGACTGCGTCCGGTGCGGAGCCTGGCGGGCCGTTCGCTGTCGCGCACCGTGCGCCGCACCCCCGTGCCCGGCGCCTCCCTGCCCCTGCTGGACGACCCCGGCCGGGGACCGGCGTGGGCGGCGGGGACTCCGGTCGGCCCGGCGTACGCGGCGCTGAGCGCCACCGCCCCGATGGGCGCCGGCCTCCTCGACGCCGACGACCAGGACCTGGTGCGGGCCACGCTGCGCGACTGGGACGGCTCGCACCCGCCGCTCACCCCGGACCCCTTCCCCGACCGGCGGGAGCGGCCCGGCGCACGGCTGGCGCTGCTGACCGCGCTCGCGCCGTACCGGATCACGGACGCGGACGTGGCGGCGTGGCGCCGGCCCGAGCACACCGACCACTGCCTGGTCCACCTCGTCGCGTACGGCGCGTTCGCCGCGGTGGACCGCATCGAGACCGCCCTGACGGCCCCGGCCGCTCGCCCCACCACTCGGGAGACCTCATGAACCTCGTCGTCAACCCCCGCCAGGCCGAGGTCTGGAACGGCCCCGTCGGCGCCCACTGGGCCGCCCACCAGGCCCGCTACGACGCGATGCTGGCCGGGGTGAACGACGCCCTGTTCGACGCGGCGGCCGTCGCTCCCGGCGACCGCGTCCTCGACGTCGGCTGCGGAGCCGGCGCGACGACCCGCATCGCGGCCGGGCTAGCCGCCCCCGGGCACGCGGTCGGTGTCGACATCTCCGCGCCGCTGCTGGAGCGGGCCCGCGCGAGCACCGCCGCCGAGGGCGTCGCGAACGCGGCGTACGAGTGCGCCGACGCCCAGGTGCACCCGTTCCCGGCGGAGGGCTACGACGTGGTCGTCAGCCGGGGCGGCGTGATGTTCTTCGCGGACCACACGGCCGCCTTCCGCAATCTGGCGCGGGCCCTGCGGCCGGGCGGCCGGCTCGCCTTCGTGTGCCCGCAGCCGCCCGGGGAGCACTCGGAAGAGGCCCGCGCGCTGGGCCTGTTCGCCCGCCTCGTCGACGAGGAGCCCGGTCCACAGGCGCTCGCCGCGCAGTCCGCGATGGCCTCGCTGTCCGATCCGGAGCGCGTCCGCGCGATCCTCGCCGAGGCCGGGTACCGGGAGGTGGCGGTGGTCCCGGTCACCGTGGAGGCGGTGTGGGGCCGTGACGTCCGGGACGCCGTCGACTTCCTGCTGTCGCGCTACCCGGGCCGCCCGCTGCCCGCCGGCCGGCTCGCCGAACTGGAGGCGGCACTGCTCCCCCACGCCACCGACACCGGGGTGCGGATGCGGGCCGGCGTGTGGCTGGTGACGGCCGTACGGCCCTGACGGCGCCCGTACGTCTGCGTCACCGCGCGGCCACGGACCGAGTTCGCCCTTCCGCCCCACGGGGACTCGTGTGACACTGGCGTCCCGTCCGCAGTGCGGGCACCCTCCGCACCGTCCCCCACGAGAAGTGCGCCGTGCGTTCTCTTCCTCTGCCGCTCGCCCTGACCGCCCGTCTGGCGCCGGTCGCCGTGCTCGCCACGGCGGGCTGGGCGCTGTCGTCCGGGCCGGACACGTCACCGGCCGCGAAGGACAAGACGCCGCCCGACACCACGAACAGATCGGCGTCCGCACCGGCGACCCAGGCGGCGACGAAGACCTACGCCACCGCCCCGGCACCGTGCGGGGCCCTGGCCGGGAAGACGGTCACCTCGCTGGTGCCGGGCGCCAAGGCGGCCGGCAAGGAGATCCCGTCCACGGACACCGAGGTGCGCCGCACCTGTTCCTGGAACGCGCTCAAGGGCTACGACTACCGCTGGCTCGACGTCTCCTTCGAGGTGATGGAGACGGACGGGGCGGCGCAGAAGTCGTACAAGGAACGGGTCGCCGACCGCAGCGGCGGCGGCGACGTCCCGGGCCTCGGCGACAGCGCCTACTCCGTCGTCAACCTCACCACCGAGGACAAGCAGCAGACCCGGGAGGGCACCGTCCTGGTCCGCGCGGCCAACGCCCTGGTGATGATCACGTACAACGGCAGCGACTTCGAGTCGAAGAAGGCCCCCGGCACGACCGAGATCAACAAGGGCGCCATCAAGGCGGCCAAGGAGGCAGTGGCCGCCTTGCAGGACGGTCAGGGCTGACCGGCCCGGTGGCCGTCCGCCTCGGTGTCCGGCCGGGTCGCGGGGAGCAGCATCAGGGTCAGGTAGAGGATCAGGGACGTGCCCAGGCCCACCGCCCAGCCGTAGTCGGCCAGGGGTTCGAGGAAGGGTACGGGGCGGCCCTCGATCAGGGGGTGGAAGTCCGCACCGCCGATGGCCAGGACGCCGCCGACGGCGAACGCGAGCACCGCGCGCCAGTTCCAGCCACCGCCGTACCAGTAGCGTCCGCCCCGGCGGTAGAGGTCGACGAGGTGCAGCCGGGCGCGGCGCAGGATCCAGTAGTCGGCGATGAGGATGCCGGCCACCGTGCCGAGCAGTCCGCCGACCAGGCCGAGCCAGGTGAAGATGTAGCCCTGCGGGTCGGAGTACAGCTTCCACGGGAAGATCAGCACGGCCAGGACGGACGTGATGAGCGCTCCCGCACGGAAACTCACCTTGCGCGGCGCGACGTTGGAGAAGTCGAAGGCCGGTGAGACGAGGTTGGCCGCGATGTTCACGGACAGCGTCGCCACCAGGACGGTCACCAGGGCGAAGAGAAGACCCACCACGTTGTCCGTCTTGGCGGCGAGTTGTACGGGGTCCCAGATCGGTTCGCCGTAGACGGCCTGCGAGCCGGACGTGACCATCACGGAGAGGAAGGCGAACAGGGTCATCGTCGTGGGCAGGCCGAGGGCCTGTCCCCGGGTCTGGGCCTTCTGGCTCTTTCCGTAGCGGGTGAAGTCCGGGATGTTGAGGGACAGCGTGGACCAGAAGCCGATCATGCCCATCAGGGACGGCCAGAAGAGCTTCCAGAAGTCGCCGCCCCAGCCGAGCTTGGAGGGCTGGTCGAAGAGCGGGCCGAGGCCGCCCGCCTTGTCGGCCATCCACCACAGCATCACGAAGGCGCCGACCAGGACGAAGGGCGCCGCCCAGTTCTCGAAGCGGCGGATGGTCTCCATGCCGCGGTAGATGATGGCGACCTGGAGCGCCCAGAAGATCGCGAAGGACAGCCACATGGTCCAGGCGTGGCCGCCGACGGTCGCGGCGCCGGTCCAGCCGTCGCCGATCAGCTTGCCGGCCAGGAAGTAGATCGCCTCACCGCCGATCCAGGTCTGGATGCCGAACCAGCCGCAGGCCACCAACGCCCGTACGACGGCGGGCAGGTTGGCGCCCCGGATGCCGAAGGAGGCGCGGGCGAAGACAGGGAAGGGGATGCCGTACTTGGGTCCGGCGTGCCCGGTGAGCAGCATGGGTGCGAGGACGATCAGGTTGGCCAGGGCGATGGTGAACACCGCCTGCTTCCAGTCCATGCCGACCGCGATGAGACCGGAGGCGAGGGTCCAGGAGGCCGTGTTGTGGGCCATGCCGACCCACAGGGCGGAGAAGTTGTACGTGGTCCAGGTGCGCCCCTCGACGGGGACGGGCAGCAGATCCTCGTTGGCGTAGGGACCGCTCGGCGGCGGGGAGCCCGGGGCGAGCTCCACGCGCCCGTCGGGGAGGGTGACTTGGGTGGACGGCGGTATGGCCGTGGGCGCGGTGTCGGTCATGGGCAGGCCAATCATGGGCTGGGGAGGGAGAGGCCGTGCGGGCGGTGCCGAGGGGGGTGCGCGGGTGCGCCCTGGGCCCCTCTCCCGAGGGGGAGAGGGGGGAGGTCAGGCGTTGACGGCCGGGATGATCCGCGTGCCGTAGGTGTCGATCACGGCTTCCTGTGCGTCGTGCATGTCGTAGAGCGCGAACTGGTCGACGCCGAGGGCGCGCAGGGCGGTCAGCTTCTCGATGTGCTTCTCGACCGGTCCGATCAGGCAGAACCGGTCGACGATCTCGTCCGGCACGAACTGGGTGTCCGGGTTGCCGCTGCGCCCGTGGTGGGCGTAGTCGTAGCCCTCGCGGGCCTTGATGTAGTCGGTGAGTTCGTCGGGGACGGCACCGGTGTGGGCGCCGTACTTGGCGACCAGGTCGGCCACGTGGTTGCCGACCATGCCGCCGAACCAGCGGCACTGCTCGCGTGCGTGGGCGAGGGCCTCGGGCGAGTCGTCGGCGGTGACGTAGGCGGGGGCGGCGACGCAGATCGTCACCTCGGAGGGGTCGCGTCCGGCGGCCTCGGCGGCGTCCCGGACGGCCTTGACCATGTACTCGGTGAGGTAGAGGTCGGCGAGCTGGAGGATGAAGCCGTCGGCCTCCTCGCCGGTCATCTTCAGGGCCTTGGGGCCGTAGGCGGCCATCCACACGGGGACTTCGGCGCCGGGCTTGATCCAGGGGAACCGGACGACGGTGCCGCCGCCGAGGTCGGCCTCCTCTCCCCTGCCCAGCGCGCGGATGACCTTGATGGCTTCGCTTATGCGGGCGAGGGTGTTGGGCCTGCGTCCCGCGACGCGCATCGCGGAGTCGCCGCGGCCGATGCCGCAGACGGTGCGGTTGCCGAACATGTCGTTCAGGGTGGCGAAGGTGGAGGCGGTCACCTCCCAGGTGCGGGTGCCCGGGTTGGTGACCATCGGGCCGATCTTCAGCGTGCTGGTGTGGGACAGGACCTGGCTGTAGATCACGAACGGTTCCTGCCAGAGCACGGCGGAGTCGAAGGTCCAGCCGTGGCTGAAGCCGTTGCGCTCGGCGCGTTGCATCAGCTCCACGACGCGGGAGGCCGGCGGGTCGGTCTGCAGGACGAGTCCGAAGTCCATGGGCACCGCTCCTAGTTCAGGTACTGACAGGTGGCGCGCGGGGTGTAGACGCCGTGGCCCTTGCGCCCGGTGTACTCCCGCTCGGTGACGACCGGTTCGCCGCGCGAGAGCACGGTCTCCACGCGGCCGGTGATCCGCCGGCCCTCGTACGCCGAGTAGTCGACGTTCATGTGGTGGGTCTCGGCGGAGATCACCTGCTCGGCGTCCGGGTCGTAGACGACGATGTCGGCGTCCGCGCCGGGCGCGATGGTGCCCTTCTTCGGGTACAGGCCGAACATCCGGGCGGGGGTGGCGCAGGCGATCTCGATCCAGCGGCGGCGGCTGATGTGCCCGTCGACGACGGCCTGGTGGAGCAGGTCCATGCGGTTCTCGACGCCCGGCATCCCGTTGGGGATCTTGGAGAAGTCGCCGCGGCCCAGCTCCTTCTGCCCGCTGAAGCAGAAGGGGCAGTGGTCGGTGGAGACCACCTGGAGGTCGTTGGTGCGCAGGCCGCGCCAGAGGGCCGCCTGGTGCTCCCTGGGCCTGAGCGGGGTGCTGCACACGTACTTGGCGCCCTCGAAGTCGGGCTCGGCGAGGTTGTCGGTGGACAGGAACAGGTACTGGGGGCAGGTCTCGCCGAAGACGGGCAGGCCCTCGTCGCGGGCCCGGGTCAGTTCGGCGACCGCCTCCGTCGCGGAGACGTGCACGACGTACAGCGGCGCGCCGGCGACCTGGGCGAGCCGGATGGCGCGGTGGGTGGCCTCCGCCTCCAGGAGTGCCTTGCGGACCTCGCCGTGGAAGCGGGGGTCGGTCTCCCCGCGGGCGAGGGCCTGTTCGACCAGGACGTCGATGGCGATGCCGTTCTCGGCGTGCATCATGATCAGGCCGCCGTTCTCGGCGGCGCGCTGCATGGCGCGCAGGATCTGGCCGTCGTCGGAGTAGAAGACGCCGGGGTAGGCCATGAACTGCTTGAAGGAGGTCACGCCCTCCTCCACCAGCAGGTCCATCTCCTTGAGCGTCTTCTGGTTCACGTCGGAGACGATCATGTGGAAGGCGTAGTCGATCGCGCAGTTGCCCTCGGCCTTGGCGTGCCAGGCGTCCAGGCCCGAGCGCAGGGAGTGCCCGACGCTCTGGATGGCGAAGTCCACGATCGTGGTCGTACCGCCCCAGGCGGCGGCGCGGGTGCCGGTCTCGAAGGTGTCGGCGGCGTAGGTGCCGCCGAAGGGCATCTCCATGTGGGTGTGCCCGTCGACGCCGCCAGGGATGACGTACTTGCCGCTCGCGTCCATCACCCGCTCGGCGGTGAACGCCTCGGCCGCCGGGGTGCCGGTCGCGGCGAGGGCGGCGACGCGGCCGTCCTCGATCAGGACGTCGGCGTGGATCTCGTCGGACGCGGTGACGACGAGGCCGCCGCGAATGACGGTACGGCTGCTCATGCTGCTGTTCCCTCCTGTCGGGGGCGCCGGCGGATCAGGGCGCGGTCAGCGGGGAGTACGCGCCCGGCGCGCGGTCGCGGTAGAACTGCCAGCGGTCGCGGACCTCGCGCAGCTTGGCCATGTCGAGGTCGCGGACGACGAGTTCGGTCTCCTTGTCGCTCGCGACCTCGCCGACGAACTGGGCCTCGGGGTCGACGAAGTACGAGGTGCCGTAGAAGTCGTTGTCGCCGTACTCCTCGACGCCGACGCGGTTGATGGCGCCGACGAAGTACTCGTTGGCGACGGCGGCGGCCGGCTGCTCCAGCTGCCACAGGTAGCCGGACAGGCCGCGCGAGGTGGCCGACGGGTTGAAGACGATCTCGGCGCCTTCGAGGCCCAGGGCGCGCCAGCCCTCGGGGAAGTGCCGGTCGTAGCAGATGTAGACGCCGACCTTGCCGACGGCGGTGTCGAAGACCGGCCAGCCGCTGTTCCCGGGGCGGAAGTAGAACTTCTCCCAGAAGCCCCGCACCTGGGGGATGTGGGTCTTGCGGTACTTGCCGAGGTAGGAGCCGTCGGCGTCGATGACGGCGGCGGTGTTGTAGAGGACGCCGGGCTGCTCCTCCTCGTACATGGGGAGCACCAGGACGATGCCGTGCTCGCGGGCGAGCCGCTGGAAGCGCTCGACGATCGGCCCGTCCGGGATGCTCTCGGCGTAGGCGTAGAACTCCGGGTCCTGGACCTGGCAGAAGTACGGTCCGTAGAACAGCTCCTGGAAGCACATGACCTGTGCGCCCTGGGCGGCGGCGTCGCGCACCGCCTGCTCGTGGACCTGGATCATCGATTCCTTGTCGCCGGTCCAGGCGGTCTGGAAGAGCGCGGCTCGGATCACTCGGCTCATCTTCGGCCTCCACTCGCTCGGTGTGGCGCTCGGTGTACGGCGAGACTAGGGACGGCGGCCGGCCGGAATGAGTGGCACGGTGTCACGTGTGCGCGGGTCGGGCATTGCACGGTGTCACCCCTGTTGTGCGTCGTGGGCGAGGAGCGCGATGTGGACGGAGGCGGCCTGCTCGAAGTCGTCGAGGTCGACGCCGAGGCGGCCCTGTATGGCTTCGAGGCGGCGGTAGAGCGCGGGCCGTGAGACGTGGTGGAGCTGGGCGGTGCGGGACTTGTTGCGGCCGGTGGCGAGGTAGGTGCGCAGGACGGGCAGCAGGTCCTGGTCGGTGCCGCGCAGCAGTCCGTCCAGCTCGCGTTCGGCGAAGGACTGCACATGCGGGTCGTCGCGCAGCAGCCGCACCAGGCCGCGCAGGTGGATGTCGCGCAGCCGCACGACGGGCGGCGGGTCCAGGGCGGTCGCGGAGTCGGCGACGGCGTCGGCGACGTGCTGGGCCTCGCGCAGTCCGGCGGGGACTTCGGTCCAGTCGGCGCGGGCGTCGGCCGCCGCGACCACGATGTGGGCGGCGTCCGGTTCCGCACGCAGCCGGGTCGCGAAGTGGGCGGTGAGCGCCCGGGCGTCCTGGTCGGGGGCGAGGCTGAGCAGGACGGCGACGTGGTCGTCGGCGAGCCGGGCGGCGATGCCGGGCAGGCCGAGGCGCCGCAGCACCCGGGCGGGCCGGTCGGGTTCCCGCTCGCGGACGACGAGCGGGACGAACACGCGCCGGTTGACGGGCAGTCCGGCGGCGCGCGCCCGGGGCAGCAACTGCCGCGCCGGTACGGCCCCGGTGACCAGGTCGGTGAGCAGGCTCCGCGCGGACTGCTCCTCCCAGGAGTCCCAGGAGCCCGCGGACACGCCTGCGTGGGTGCCGTCACCGGCGAGCATGCGGTGCAGGACGAGGGCCTCGGCGGCCCGGTCGGCGAGCAGTCGTCCGGCGGCCCGGTCGCCGCCGTAGCCGCACAGCACCAGCCGGCCCCAGCGCTCCCCGCGGCAGCCCAGCTCGGCGCGGATCCAGCCGTCGGCGGACCCGGCACCGGCCTGGCGGGCGATGCGTTCCCAGTCCCGCAGCACGTCGTCGACGGCCGCCCGCTCCCCCGCCGTGGCAAGGACGCGGTGGGCGAGGTTGGTGACCACGACCGGGCAGCCGGCGTGCCGGGCCACCTCGTCGAGCAGGCGCTGCATCGGGGCGCCGGCGGTGATCAGGCCGGTCAGTTCCGTGCGTACCGCCTCGGAGAGGCTGACGGCGGCGTACTTGCGCCGCAGCAGCCGGGACTGGACCTCCTCGGTCAGTTCGGCGAAGGGGAAGGGCCGGTGCAGCACGACCATGGGCAGCCCGCAGCGCTCGGCCGCCCTGCGCATCACCTCGGGCGGGGCGGGGAAGGCCCGGCCCAGGCCGAGCACGAGGGCCGCGGCCTCCGCACGGTCGAGGGAGCGGACGTACTCGCCCTGTTTGTCCTCGTCACCGGCGAGCAGCACGCCGGTGGTGAGGACCATCTCGCCGCCGCTGAGCATCACGCCGACGTCGGCGGCCTCGGCGACGTGCACCCAGCGCACCGGCCGGTCGAGCCGGTGGGCGCCGGCCACCACCTCGGGCTGTCCGGCCCGCACCCGTTCGAGGCCGAGGACCTGACGGACCGACAGGGCCGGCTCCCAGGGCTCCCGGGGCTGCCGGGCGGAGGTCTCCGGGGTGGTGGTCATGGCGGCGCCTCCTGGGCTCGGGACGCGGAACGCGGCGGTCGGGTGCGCGGCGCGGCGCGCGTTCTCAGATGCTCCGCAGGGCGCGTTCGAGGATCGCGGCGCCCTCCTCGGCCTCCGCGACGGTGAGGGACATCGGCGGGGCGATGCGCAGGACGCTGGTGCTGTGGCCGCCGCCCTTGCCGACCAGCAGCCCGCCGGCGCGGGCCTCCTCCAGTACGGCCGACGCCGCCTCGGGGGCGGCCTCGTCGGTGCCCGGCCGGGTCAGCTCGACGCCGATCATCAGCCCGCGTCCACGCACCTCCCGTACGTGCGGCACCTGGGCGGCGACGGCGCGCAGCCGTTCGATGAGCAGCCCGCCGACCCGCCGCGCGTTGCCCTGGAGGTCGTGTTCCAGGAGGTGGTTGAGGTTGGCGAGAGCGGCCGCCATGGTGACCTGGGTGCCGCCGAAGGTGGAGATGCTGTTGGCGTCGAGGCAGTTCATGATCTCGGCGCGGGCGACGACACCGCCGACGGACATGCCGTTGCCGATGCCCTTGGCGAAGGTGACGATGTCCGGCGGTCCGCTCCTGCCGTGCGCCTGCCAGCCCCAGAAGTGCTCGCCGGTGCGGCCCCAGCCGGTCTGCACCTCGTCGGCGATCCACAGGATGCCCCGCTCGTGCAGGACCTCGCGGAAGGCGGCGTACAGGCCGTCCGGCGGGGAGGTGAAGCCGCCGACGCCCTGGACGGGCTCGGCGATCAGGGCGGCCGGGGCGCGGGTGTGGCCGAGCAGGTCCAACAGGTCGGCGACGCAGGCGTCGATGAAGTCCCGGTCGTCCAGGTGGGCGTAGGGGCCGCGGGTGCGGACGCCGCCGTGCACGTAGAGGGTCTGGAGCGGGGAGAGCGAGGTCGGGGACCAGCCGCGGTTGCCGGTGATGCCGACGGAGCTGAAGGAGCGGCCGTGGTAGCTGTTGCGCATGGCCAGGATCGTGTTGCCGCGCCGGTGGGCGGTGGCGAGCAGCAGGGCGGTGTCGTTGGCCTCGGTCCCGGAGGTGGTGAAGAAGACGCGGGCGTCGGGGATGCCGGACAGCTGGGCGACGCGTTCGGCCAGCTCCACCATGGGGCGGTTGAGGTAGAGGGTCGAGGAGTGGATGATCCGTCCGGCCTGTTCGGCGACGGCCTTGGTGACCTCGGGCAGGGCGTGCCCGGTCATGGTGGTGAGGATGCCGCCGAAGAAGTCCAGGTACTTGTTGCCCGCGGTGTCCCAGACGTGCCGGCCCTCGCCGTGGGTGATCTCCAGCGGGTCCTCGTAGTAGAGGGCGAGCCAGTCGGGCAGGACGGCGCGGTGGCGGGCGAAGAGGTCACGGTTCACGGCCGCACCAGCCCCTCGTAGGCGTCGGGCCGGCGGTCGCGGTAGAAGGCCCACTGCTGTCGGACCTCGTCGATGAGGTCGAAGTCCAGGTCGCGGACGACCAGTTCCTCCTTGGTGTCGCTGGCCGTCCCGCCGACGAACTGCCCGCGCGGATCCACGAAGTACGACGTGCCGTAGAAGTCGTTGTCCCCGTACTCCTCGACGCCGACGCGGTTGATGGCGGCGACGAAGTACTCGTTGGCGACGGCCGCGGCGGGCTGTTCGAGCTGCCACAGGTGGGCGGAGAGACCGCGGTGGGTGGCGGACGGGTTGTACACCAGCTGGGCGCCGCCGAGGCCGAGTTGGCGCCAGCCCTCGGGGAAGTGCCGGTCGTAGCAGATGTAGACGCCGACCTTGCCGACGGCGGTGTCGAAGACCGGCCAGCCGACATTGCCGGGGCGGAAGTAGAACTTCTCCCAGAAGCCCTTGACCTGCGGGATGTGGTGCTTGCGGTAGGTGCCGAGGACGGTGCCGTCGGCGTCGATCACGGCCGCGGTGTTGTAGTAGAAGCCGGACTGCTCGACCTCGAAGACGGGGACGACGAGCACCATGCCGGTCTCGCGGGCCAGTGCCTGCATACGGCGGACGGTGGGGCCGTCGGGCACCGGCTCGGCCCAGCGGTAGTGCTCGGGGTCCTGGACCTGGCAGAAGTAGGGCGCGTTGAAGACTTCCTGGAACCCGATGACCTTCGCGCCCTGCCGGGCGGCCTCGCGGGCGTGCTCCTCGTGTTTCGCCACCATGGACTCGGTGTCGCCGGTCCAGGTGGCCTGGACGAGAGCGGCACGTACGACGTTGGCCATGAGCTGCTCCTTCGACACGACGTCAGAGCCTCTACGCCCGTAGAGCAGGCCGTAGAGGGACGAACGTAAGCCTGGCCGGAGGGGCTTGCCAAGACCATCGTCGTCAAGGCGCGGTGTCGATCGTGTTTCGCACTCCTGTGGGTGAGTGCCGGCGCCTCAGGCCGCCACGGGCGCGCACCTGCCCACCAGCTCGTCCATGGACAGCCCCAGCGCGCCGGCCAGCGCGGCCACCGTGAAGAACGCCGGGGTCGGCGCCCGGCCGGTCTCGATCTTGCGCAGGGTCTCGGCGGAGATTCCGGCCTGGGCGGCCACCGCCGTCATGCTCCGCTCGCCGCGGGCCGCGCGGAGCAGGCGCCCGAGCTGCTCGCCGCGCTCGCGCTCTTCGGGGGTCAGAGGGGTGCGTACCATGCCGTCATTCTAATACCGGTTTCCCGTACCGGCCCCGGACGTGCCGCACATCGCGCCAGGGCGCGAATCCAATTCAAATACCGGTATAGTAATTGGCATGGTGGAACTGAAGACGGACACATCGATCGACGCCATGCACGCGGCCGGACAGGTCGTCGCGCGCGCCCTGACCGCCGTACGGCAGGCCGCGGACGTGGGCGTGTCCCTGCTGGAGCTGGACGCGGTGGCACACGAGGTGCTGCGGGAGGCGGGCGCGGGCTCGCCCTTCCTCGGGTACCGGCCCTCCTTCGCGCCGACACCGTTCCCGGGCGTCATCTGCGCGTCGGTGAACGACGCGATCGTGCACGGCATCCCGGACGGCTACCGGCTGCGCGACGGGGACCTGGTCTCCATCGACTGCGGCGCCCTCCTGGAGGGCTGGGCGGGCGACTCGGCGCTCAGCTTCGTGGTGGGCACCCCGCGCCCGGCCGACGTCACGCTGATCGAGACCGCCGAGCGGGCCCTGGAGGCGGGCATCGGAGCGGCCGTGGTCGGCAACCGCATCGGCGACATCGCCCACGCCATCGGCACGGTGTGCCGGGCGGGCGGCTACGGGATCATGGAGGACTTCGGCGGCCACGGCATCGGCCGGCACATGCACGAGGACCCGGGGGTGCCCAACGAGGGCCGTCCCGGACGCGGGCTCCCGCTGCGGCACGGCATGGTCCTCGCCATCGAGCCCATGCTGACCGCCGGCGGCCGCGACGACTACCACGCGGCTCCCGACGGCTGGACCCTGCGTACGAACGACGGCTCCCGGGCGGCCCACGTGGAGCACACGGTGGCGATCACGGACAGCGGCCCGCGCGTCCTGACGTCGAGGGACGGTCTCTGAGGGACGACGCGGCCGGGGCGGGGCCCTCCGCCCCGGCCGGGTTCCCGGCATGCCCGCCGGAACAGAACGTGTCATGTTGGGCATGACCGCATGCCTGCCGGGTTACCCGGCCCCGGCACGTCGATCAGCGATGCAGCGGAGGTCGTACACGATGACCAGCGGCTACATGGGCCCGGAGGGCGATCCGTTCGCGGAGTTCCTGGCACGCTTCTTCGGCGGGCCCAGGCCCCGGCAGATCGACATCGGCCGACTGCTCAGCCAGCCCGCCCGGGAGCTGGTGCGCGGCGCCGCCCAGTACGCCGCCGAGCACGGCAGCCGGGACCTGGACACCGAGCACCTGCTGCGGGCCGCGCTCTCCACCGAGCCGACCCGGGGGCTGCTCAGCCGGGCCGGCGCCGACCCCGACTCGCTGGCCTCGCAGATCGACGAGCGCACCGGCCCGGTGCAGCACCCGCCGGGCGAGGTCCCGCCGCCCACGTCGCTCTCGCTCACCCCGGCCGTCAAGCGCGCCCTGCTGGACGCGCACGAACTGGCCCGCTCCACCGGCACCGGGTACATCGGCCCGGAGCACGTGCTCAGCGCCCTGGCCGCCAACCCGGACTCGGCCGCCGGGCACATCCTGAACGCGGCCCGGTTCGCCCCCTCGAACCTGCCCACGGAGACGCCGGAGGCCGCGAAGGGCCGTACCGAGAGCGCGCGGACCACGAACACGCCGACCCTCGACAAGTACGGCCGCGACCTCACCGATCTGGCCCAGCAGGGCCGGATCGACCCGGTGATCGGCCGCGAGGAGGAGATCGAGCAGACCGTCGAGGTGCTCTCCCGGCGCGGCAAGAACAACCCGGTCCTGATCGGTGACGCCGGTGTCGGCAAGACCGCGATCGTGGAGGGGCTGGCGCAGCGCATCACCGACGCCGACGTGCCGGACGTGCTGATCGGGCGCCGGGTGGTCGCGCTCGACCTGACCGGGGTGGTCGCGGGCACCCGCTACCGGGGTGACTTCGAGGAGCGGATGAACAACATCGTGGGCGAGATCCGCGCCCACTCCGACGAGCTGATCATCTTCATCGACGAGCTGCACACCGTCGTCGGCGCCGGCGGGGGCGGCGAGAGCGGTTCGATGGACGCCGGGAACATCCTCAAGCCGGCCCTGGCCCGCGGCGAGCTGCACATCGTGGGCGCCACCACGCTGGAGGAGTACCGCAGGATCGAGAAGGACGCGGCCCTCGCCCGCCGTTTCCAGCCCATCCTGGTGCCGGAGCCCACCACCGCCGACGCGATCGAGATCCTGCGCGGACTGCGCGACCGCTACGAGGCCCACCACCAGGTCCGCTACACCGACGAGGCGCTGGTCGCGGCCGTCGAGATGTCCGACCGCTACCTCACCGACCGGCGGCTGCCCGACAAGGCCATCGACCTGATCGACCAGGCGGGCGCCCGTGTGCGGCTGCGGTCGCGCACCAAGGGCACCGACGTACGGGCCCTGGAGCGCGAGGTCGACCAGCTGGTCCGGGACAAGGACCAGGCGGTCGCGGACGAGCAGTACGAGCAGGCCACGCAGCTGCGCGACCGGATCGTCGAGCTGAAGCAGCGGATCTCCGAGGCCACCGGCGACGGTCAGGCCGACGAGGGACTCGACCTGGTGGTCGACACCGAGTCCATCGCCGAGGTGGTGTCCCGGCAGACCGGCATCCCGGTCAGCAGCCTCACCCAGGAGGAGAAGGACCGCCTGCTGGGCCTGGAGTCCCACCTGCACGAGCGGGTCGTCGGCCAGGACGAGGCGGTCCGGGTCGTCTCCGACGCCGTGCTGCGCTCCCGCGCCGGGCTGTCCAGTCCCGACCGGCCCATCGGCAGCTTCCTCTTCCTCGGCCCGACCGGCGTCGGCAAGACCGAGCTGGCCCGGGCGCTGGCCGAGGCGCTGTTCGGCAGCGAGGACCGGATGGTCCGCCTGGACATGAGCGAGTACCAGGAGCGGCACACCGTCAGCCGCCTGGTCGGCGCCCCGCCCGGCTACGTCGGGCACGAGGAGGCCGGTCAGCTCACCGAGGTGGTGCGCCGGCACCCGTACTCGCTGCTCCTGCTCGACGAGGTGGAGAAGGCGCACCCGGACGTCTTCAACATCCTGCTGCAGGTCCTGGACGACGGGCGGCTGACCGACTCGCAGGGCCGGACGGTGGACTTCTCCAACACGGTCGTCGTGATGACCAGCAACCTGGGCTCCGACGTGATCACCCGGCGCGGCGCCGGGATCGGCTTCGGCTCGGGCGGCGCGGAGGCGGACGAGGAGGCCCGGCGCGAGCAGGTGCTGCGCCCGCTGAGGGAGCACTTCCGGCCCGAGTTCCTCAACCGCGTCGACGAGATCGTGGTCTTCCGCCAGCTCAGCGGCGAGCAGCTGCGGCAGATCACCAGCCTGCTCCTGGAGCAGACCCGCCGCATGGTGCACGCGCAGGGCATCACCGTGGACTTCACCGACGCGGCCGTGGACTGGCTCGCCGAGCGCGGCTACCAGCCCGAGTACGGTGCCCGGCCGCTGCGCCGCACCATCCAGCGCGAGGTGGACAACGAGCTGTCCCGGCTGCTGCTGGACGGGCGGGTCACCGAGGGCGGCCGGGTGACGGTCGACGTCGAGGACGGGCGGCTGGCGTTCCGGACGCCGGAGCGGCCCGTCCCCGAACTCTGACTACTTCTGCCGTACCGGTTCGACGACCATCGCGGAGCCGCCGCCGCGCCGTACCTTCTCGGCCGCGGCCAGCCACTTCCCGTTCGCCAGGCGCTGCACGGCGGTCGCGGCGCCGATCTCGGGGTTGAGCTTGAAGGAGTGCCCGAGAGCCTCCAGCTCCGCCCGTGTGCCGCTGTCGTAGAGCCCCGGTTCCAGCTCGGTCTGGGCGGCGTTGCGCTGGCTGGCGCGCGGCGCGGCGATCGCGTCGACGAGCGGGAGTCCGCGGTCGAGGAAGCCGGTGAGGGTCTGCAGCACGGTGGTGATGATGGTGGCGCCGCCGGGCGAGCCGAGGGCGACGACCGGCTTGTGATGGCCGTCCAGGACGATCGTCGGGGCGATCGAGGAGCGCGGGCGCTTGCCGGGCCCCGGCAGGTTCGGGTCGTGGACGGCCGGGTTGGCCGGGGCGAAGGAGAAGTCCGTCAGTTCGTTGTTGAGCAGGAACCCGCGTCCCGGCACGGTGATGCCGCTGCCGCCGGTCTGCTCGATGGTGAGCGTGTAGGCGACGACGTTGCCCCACTTGTCGGCCACCGTGAGGTGCGTGGTGTTCTCGCCCTCGTACGTCGTCGGCGCCGCCGTGCCGCCGCCCGCGCAGTCGGCCGGGTGCCTCGGGTCGCCGGGCGCCAGGGGGCTGGTGAGCACCGCGTCGTCCTTGATCAGGCACTCACGGGAGTCGGCGTACCGCTGGGACAGCAGCTCCTTCGCCGGTACGTCCTCGAAGGCGGGGTCGCCGACCCAGCGCCCGCGGTCGGCGAACGCGATGCGGCTGGCCTCGATGTAGCGGTGCAGGTACCCGGCCTTGTCCGCGGTGGAGAGGTCGGTGCGCTCCAGGATGTTGAGGGCCTCGCCGACCGTGGTGCCGCCGGAGGAGGAGGGCGCGATGGAGTAGACGCCCAGACCGCGGTAGGAGGTCTTCGTCGGCGCCTGGAGCTTGGCTTCGTAGGCCGCGAGGTCCTTGGCGGACAGGTCGCCCGGGCGGGCGTTCCAGCCGGAGTCCGGGTCGACGGGGGGCTTGTTGACGGTGTCGACGATGTCCTCGCCGAGTTCGCCGTGGTAGATGGCGCCGACGCCCTCGCGGGCCAGCTCCCGGTAGGTGCGCGCCAGGTCCGGGTTCTTGAACGTGGAGCCGATGCGAGGGAGTTCACCGCCGGGCAGGAACAGCTCGGCGGTGTCCGGGAAGTAGCGGAAGCGCTGCTCGTTGGAGGCGGTCTGGGAGCGGAAGGTCTCGTCGACGGTGAAACCGTGCCGGGCCAGTCGCTCGGCGGGCTTCAGCACGGACGACAGCTTCCGGCTGCCCCACCGGTCCAGGGCGGTCTGCCAGGTGGCCGGGGTACCCGGCGTGCCCACGGCCAGGCCGCTGGTGACGGCGTCCGCGAAGGCGAGCGGCTCGCCGTCCTCCGTGAAGAGCTTCTCGTCGGCGGTGAGCGGCGCGGTCTCGCGGCCGTCGATGGTGCGCACGGTGCGGGACTTGGCGTCGTAGTAGACGAAGTAGCCGCCGCCTCCCACCCCGGCGGAGTAGGGCTCGGTGACGCCGAGCGCGGCGGCGGTGGCCACGGCCGCGTCGACGGCGTTGCCGCCCTTGCGGAGCACCTCGAGGCCGGCGGCGGAGGCGTCCCGGTCGACACTGGAGACCGCGCCGCCGTACCCGACGGCGACCGGGGTCTTGGGAGGCGCGGGCCTGCTCTGGGGCGTGGGTGGCGCGGCCGCCCCCACGGACACCACCACGGCGGCCGAGACCGCCAGGACCGTCAGATTCCGTGCGACAGGGCGACGCATCCGCACCTCCAGGGAAAGGCCGTTCGGGCAGCTTAGTTGATCGTCATGGCCGCGTCAGGAGCACGCGGCGAGCCCGCGCCCGCCGGGGCACCACGCCCCGTCGAACACAGGTACGCCGACGCCCGCTAGCATGCGCGCCCATGACTGACGACGTACGCAACATCGTCCTGGGTGTGGTCGCGGCGGGCATCAGCGCCACGCTGGGCTGGCTCGCCCGCACCTACCTGTGGAAGCGGAAACTCCGCCGCAAGCAGGCGTTCTTCGGGCTGCCCGACAGCTCCGAGTCGCTGCTCGTCGTCAACCGGGACCCCGCCGCCTCCGAACCGGCGGTCCACCGCTTCGACGTCTTCGCGCTGCTGGAACTCGCCGCGCTGGTCAAGGACTGCGGTGCGCACATCCAGGTGGTCACGCAGGACATGGTCGGTCAGGGCTTCGGCGAGCGCACCGAGTTCTGCGTGGGCGGCCCCGGTTCGAAGGGTCGCGTATCTCCGTGACACCCGCATTGGAGGCAAGCTCACGGAACGGCCCGCCCGATGCTGGGCACGAGGGGGTACCCCTGCCGAAACGCCGGCGATCAGCCATCCGCGCGGACACTCATCGTCGCCCCCCAACCGTGCACGATGGGCGCCTTGGCCAGCTCTGCTCCGGTAGATCGAACTGTTGCTGACTCAGACTCGCCTGCGACGTCACCTAATGTGACCGCAGAGCCCGCGGACCGCCCTTCGACACCTCCGGCCGCCGGGCACAGCTGCTTGTGATCGGACCCGAGCCCTGCCGCTTCCTGACCACCAACACTTCAACCGCGGCCTGGGCCCTGCGCCGCACCTCAGAACCATTGCGGATCCTTACCACGGTCTTCGGCACACCGACCATGTCCGTCGCCCAGTTCCCCACGCCCCATGCCGCCCGCGTTCAGATCACCGATCTGCGGGGCCTTCTATCCGCGTGCGCCGTAGCCGGGAGAACCGCTGACACCAGGCCACCCCACTCGCCAGCCGTCGACCGGACATGTGGCCAGTGGTCACCCCACCTGCCCCTGCAGGAGCAGGAGCAGGAGCAGGAGCAACGGATCATGAAGCAGATGCGTCGCCGTGCGAGCTCCGTCCTCCCCCGTCACCGCATTCTTCTGCGCTGACCGTAGAACATGATCTGCGTTTACGACTGATACTCGTCGAGATCTAGCCTCTCTGGATGCAGATCGTCGGGGAGATTCGCCCGCATTTCCGTTTGATAAAAGCGCAACCTGTCCTTCAATTCCGGAAACTCCATCAATAGCTCGAAGGCATATGCCGCAGCCATCCTGGATCGATCTGCCGTAATCTCTTCAAACAGGAGCTCCACGCAACCCCTCACCACATCCTTACATTGATCAGCGACGTCATCCTGCTCGCCGCACACGATGTGGTTGAGCACAGCAAGCAGGTGGGGCCTCCATTCCAACGGCACCTCTCGGTCCGCAAGGGCCGCTGCAATAACGGACGCTGTAGCCAACGCTGGAGGCATGAGGTTCGACTGGATGTAGACATGATTGTCGGCCCAGCCTTCGCCGACCCGATCAGGCAATCGGCCACGTAGAGCAGACAAGAGGTCTTCTGGGACGTGGGCCGCACTCCTGTCACAGCCGCACTGCATCCCCTGCCAGTCGTGGCGCGAGATCTCCAGATCCAGCAGTCTTACGAACACGCCGTCTCACCTGCCCCATGGTCCATCGGGAGCTCCTTGGATTCCGTCTACGAAGCGTGACTCAGGATAGTCTGCCTGACACTTCACGCAGACAGGCTTAAGGTCCACCTTGTACGAGCCGTCGGCTTGACGCACATTGGTGTATGAGTGCGTGAAGATCAAGTTGTTGGCATCGCCGCCCAATACGTTACATACGTTCCCTTCGGCGCAGTAACTCGGCGCTCCCGCCCTCACCGTTCCGGAAGACCCAACGGCTATTTCTCCCGTTCGGACATCGACAGCGGCGGAGTAACTCCGCTCCCTAGTCCTCTTAATGATTGACGGAATGCTATTCCGGGCAAGATCCGATGCCATTTGATCAGCTATTTGCAATTGCCCTTCGAGTGTCCATCCCGGACCGGCAGGGAAAGTGTTCGCAGGAGCCCACGGCGGTTTACTGGCACCATTGCCTCGCACACTCGGAGGCAGCCCTGGGGCGTGAGCAGATACCGTGACTTTGGGCGCGGCCAGTCCCCTGAGGCCATTTCTTAGGGCGCCCCAGGCCGGCCTGATCAGATTCCCCAACCCACCCGTAAGAGCGCCGACGAGGAGGTCTGTTGGGGTGGTGGGCTGACATTGGACTGTATTGATCGCCCAGGTGAGCCCCATACCGATGGCGGCATCAGTGACGACGGCGACGCCGAGGGCTCGTCCGCCTTGGAGGCCGAGCTGGCTGGCGAGGGCGGTGCCTGCGGGGGCGAGGAAGCCTCCGACAGCACCGACTACGGCGCCTTGGGTGGTGGCGACGGCGAAGTCGCCCCAGTCGAAGTCGTCCTGGTGGGTGAAGGCGTAGACGCTGCCGCTGACGACGGAGCCGATGATGGCGCCGATGCACATCGGGCACTGGCCGGTGGGGTCGGCGAGGTTGGCGGGGTTGTTGTCGGCGTAGTTGTACGGGGACTGGTTGGGGTTGTCCGCGGCTGCCGGGATGGGGTCCTGGGTGGTGAAGCGGCGCTGGTCGGTGTCGTAGGAGCGGGCGCGTAGCTGGAGGCGGTCGGGGAGGTAGGGGTCGTTGTACTGGCCGGTGTAGCCATAGGGGCTGGTCTGTCCGCCGGTGATGGTGGCCTTGCCCGTGGGCTTGCCCCAGGGGTTGTAGGTGTAGCGGTAGTTGTCGGTGCCTGCTGCGTCGTAGACCGTGCTGACGGAGTTCTGGCGGTCCTGGGTGAAGTAGTAGGCGCCGGCGGTGCGGTCCATGGAGCGGGCCGTGCCGTCGGGGTCGTAGTGGTAGTCCGCGACGGTGGCGCCGGTGGCGTTGGTGTCGGTGGCTATCTGCGGGAGGGCGTTGTTGACGTCCCACAGGGACGTGCCGGCGAGTGTGTTGTTCTTCTTGACAGCGGTGCGGTTGCCGTCGGCGTCGTGGGTGAACGCGTAGTTGTTGGTGCCGATGGTGGCGGTTTTGAGGCGGCCGGCGGGGTCGTAGGTGTAGGTGCCGTCGTCGTCTTTGGTCTGGTTGCCGTCGGCGTCGTAGGCGTAGCCGGTGGAGGCCGAGCCGGTGGTCGTCGACAGCAGCTGGTCGCCGGCGTCGTACGTGTACGCGGTGGAGGTGCCGGCTTCGGTGGCGGTCTTGAGGTTGCCGACGTTGTCGTAGGTGTAGGTGCTGCCGGTGGTACCGGTCAGGCAGGAGGTGGCCGTGGTGTCGGTGCAGACCCGGGTCATGCGGCCCGCGTCGTCGTAGCCGTAGCGGGTCGGCTTGTCGACGGCGGGTGTTTCGGCGATCAGCCGGTTGTTTGCGTCGTAGGTGAAGGTGTTGTCGAGGGTCGGCGTGGTCAGGGAGGCGAGCCGGCCGGCTGCGTCGTAGGTGCGGGTTTCGGTGCGGGCCGTGGTGGTGGGAAGGGTGACGGTGGTGAGGTTGCCGGCCTTGTCGTAGGCGTAGGAGACGGCCTTGCTGTTGGTCGTCTGGCTCGTGATCCGGCCGGTCTTTTCGTAGGTGTAGCTGGTGGAGCGGCCGTCGGGGTAAGTGCGTGATTTGAGGGTGTCGTTGGTGTTCCAGCGGTAGGTGAACGGCTTGCTCGCGCCCGGCGCTGTGATCGTTTCGATCTTGTTGTCGTCGTCGTAGGTCAGGGTGCGGGTGCCGGTGGCGTCCGTGACCTTGGTGATGCGGCTCGCGTCGTCGTAGACGTAGGTCTGGGCGGGGGTGCCGTCGGAATAGCTGATCGTTGTCGGCAGGTTGCGGGCATCGAGCGTAGTGGTGATCGTCTGCGCGCGGGCGTTGGTGTACTTGGTGCGGTTGCCGTCGAGGTCGTACTCGTAGGAGACGGTCTTGCCGAGTGGGTTCTTAACCGATGTCAGCTGACCTTCGGCGTTGTAGCCGTAGGTGCTGGTGTGGCTGTTGGCGTCGGTGCTGGTCTCCAGGAGCCCGGCTGTGTTGTAGGTGAAGGTGGTGGCGCCGGCGTCTGGGGCGGTGACCTTCGTCGGGCGGTTCAGCGCGTCGTATTCGTAACTGGTCTTCTTGCCGCGGGCGTCGGTGACGGTCGTGATGTTGCCGACGGCGTCGTAGCCGGTGGTGCGCTGGTCGCCGAGTGGGTCGGTGACGGAGGCCGGGTGGCCGGCTGGGTCGTAGCCGAAGGACCATGTGTATTTGGTCGGGTCGGCGCCGGTGATGTTGCCGCGGGGGTCGACGAGTTTCGCGAGCCGGCCGTCGTCGTCGTAGCCGTAGGTGGTGCGCTCGGCCTCGGGGGAGACCTCGGCCGACAGATGCCCGTCATCGTCGTACTCATAGCGGCTGACGTAGCCGGCCCAGGTTTTGGACGACTCGAGGCGTCCGGCGTCGTCGTAGACGAGCGTCATCCCGTGGCCAAGGCCGTCGGTGGTCTTCTCGGGGTTGCCGTTGTCGTCGTAGGTGACGCTGCGGGTGTGGTTGAGCGGGTCGGTGACCGACAGCGGGCGATTGTCGGCGTCCCAGGTGAAGGCCGTCGTCTTGCCGAGCGGGTCGGTGACGGTTTTGCGGTTGCCGACCTTGTCGTAGCCCAACGTCCACGTGTTCTGCTTCGCGTCCGCTCCGATCGCGTTGCCCCGGGCGGTCACGACCTGGATCTGGTGGCCGGCCTTGTCGTACGCGTAGGTGACGGTAGCGCCGCGCCGATTGGTCTCCTTGACCAGACGGCCGACGGGATCGTAGCCGAGCACCGTCGTTTTCTGCGCCGGGTCGGTGACACTCGTCAGACGGCCCGCATCGTTGTAGCCGTATGCGGTCGTGCGCTGGGCTGCGTCGGTGACCGTGCGCAGGTTGCCTACCTCGTCGTAGGCGAGCGAGGTGGTGTGGCCGGGGGCGTCGGTGACGGTCTTGACGCGGCCGGCGGCGTCGTAGGTGTAGGCGGTCGTGTACTTCTCCGGGTCCGCACCGTCAACGTTGCCGCGCGGATCGACGACCGTCTTCACCTGCCCGGAGGGGAAGTAGGTGTAGGTGGTCCTGTTGCCCTTCGGCGTGGTGACCGACGTCAGGTTGCCGTCGGTGTCGTAGCCGTAGGACGTGGTTTTACCGCTGGGCGTGGTGACGGTCTTCAGCAGGCCGCTGGTGTCGTCGTAACCGTACGAAGTGACCTTCCCCAGCGGATCCTCGACCGTAGCGACCTGGTTGGCATCGTTGTAGGTGAAGGTGTACTCGTCGTACTCGCCACCCTCGTACGTCTTCACGTTGCCGTTGGCGTCGTAGCTCCACTCCTCGTCCGACGCAGAGTTGGACCGGCGCTTCAGCCGCCCTGAGGTGTCGTACTGGTACTGGGTCTCGCGAATCTCTGCGTCGACGGTGCTGGTGCGGTTGAAGAACTCGTCGTAGCGGTAGTAGCTCTTGTTGTTCAGCGGGTCGATCTGGGTGAACAGGACGTCCTGGTAGTAGACGTCCGTCCACACGCCGCCGTCCGGAGCGGTGACGTCGACCTGGTCGAAGGCACCGTTCTTGCTGTAGGAGAACGTCGTCTCGTGTCCCAGAGCGTCCGTCTGGCTGGCCACTCGGCCTTGGGTGTCGTAGACGTTGTAGGTGATCTGCTTGTCACGAGCGTCGGTGACCTTGTTCAAGCGGCCCGCGGTGTCGTACCCGTAGGACTCTGCCTCGCCGTCCAACCCCGTCACGCTGGTCAGGCGGGAACCGGTGTAGCCGTAGTCGACCACACGGCCATCCGCGAGTGTGACCTTGTCCAGCAGGTCACCCGTATAGGCAAGGACCGCCTTGCGGCCGGCCGCATCCGTGATCGCCGTGGGCTTGCCGCCGGTGTACGTCAACGTCAGGCCCCGGCCGGTGCGGTCGCTGACCGCCGTCAACTGCCCGGAGCCGTTGAAGCTGTAGGTCGCGTGATCGGCGGTGGTCAGCTTGAAGCCGCTGCCGTCAACGGCCAGCGTGGAACGCGCCTCAGCAGGAGTGCCGAACTTGCCGCCCGACGCCTTGGCATAGGTGTGCCGCGTTCCGCCCTCGCCGACCAGGACCGCGTCACCGTCCGCCTCAAGCTGCAGCCGCGTCTCCCACGGCAGGTTCCAACCCTTCCCCAGAGCACCGGTGAGCGTGTTGTCGGACGAGTAGACCCGCCCCACCGACAGCGGCACACCCGGTGCGGGGACCTGAGCGTCGGTGAACGCTTCGGTGAAGGCACCCGTTGCCGTGTTCACCGGGTCGGCGCGCATGACCGTCGTGCCCGTTGCACCGCTCGCGTCCCCGCACACCGCAGCACATGCAGCACCGTCCGGCAGAGAAGGAACGATGTAGAACATGTTGTACGCGCCGCAGCCCCCTCGTCCGTGGGGTCGTCCGCCACCTGCGTGCAGATGTGGATGGTGTAGGCCGGAACCGGGTACCTGCACTGTGTCGTCGGCACCGTGAACGTCGCGTTGACCACCGGGAACACCCGGTCGGAGTTGAGCGTCGGCGCCTGCACCGTCTGACCGAAGTCGAAGGACTGGACGTCCTCTTGGCTGAGCCGGCAACCGTAGTAGTCGACCTTCCAGGTCACCTTGACGGGGTGTACCTCGTCGTCTTCACCCCCGGTTTGCCAGATCGCCGCCGACACCTGCAGCGGCTCCCCCGGCACTGCCGCACCAATGTGGTTGCCCAGCGTCATCAGGAAGCCGCCCTGCTGGGCAGCCGTGTTCCCGAACGGGTCCTGCGACACCACATACAGAGCACCGGCGGAATACGACGCAGCGGTCGCCGCCCCACCACGGGTGGTGAACGATGCCTGATTGACTGAACTGCCGGAAGGATCCGCCACAGCAGGCGACTTCGGCCCCTGGGAGCGCAGTCGCTTCTGGTTCTCCTTCAGGAGCTTGATCTGCGCCGCCGTCGCCGGCTTGCTCTGCGTCGTGGGAAGCGCATGGGGCTTGACGGGCTTCGCCTTGCCTCGCGTCTGCTCACGCCGCTGCTCCGGCGTCACCGGCTCCTGATGAGCCGCCGGCTGCGGGCCCCGATAGGTGTACGCCTCGTCGACCCCATTGGCGTCACCGCCCGAGACCTTGACCAGCCAGCCGCCGCCCGCAACCACGGACAGCACCACCAGCACGATCAACGCCCGCACACGCCCAGACACAGACGCCAGCACTCCCCCACCCCTTTCACCGCATGCACACAAGGCAACGCACCTTTGCACAAGGTCAAGATCCTGAGGAGTTTCAGACTCGCGATCAAGGGGTGTGCCGAGAACTGGCTGATTGTCATGCCCTCGCCCGTTAGTCATCTGTAGGCAACTCGGCAACGAGTACGCACAGTTCAGAACTGGCCCATGCAAAATCGCCTTCAGGCACCCCCCACCGCATGGCTGGATTCCGCCGTCTGAATCACGGGGCCGACCGCGACAGCAACCGCACCTGCCCAAAAGGCAAAGGGACCAGAGCCGCACGCAACTTCCGCGAGCGGACGCACCCTTGCACTGAGCCACGGTTCCATAACGCCAGGAGCGAGTTTTCCCTGGTGTCGCTGAGGACGATCCGGTAGCTGATGCCTTCTGCCCGGAGCTGTCGCTGGAGGGTTCGAGGGCTGAGCATGAGCTGGGTGGCGACGGCGTTGATGAAGCTTTGCCCGGCGGGCAGCCGTTCGAGGAGCACGGCGCGTACCCGGTCGGTGGCGATGGCGGATGCCTCGAGTTCGAAGAGGGGCGACGCAGTTCCGGTGCGAAGAAGTTTCTGCACGGACTCGTCCTCGGTCAGGACGGGTCGTGCCGCGTCCTGGGCGGAGAACGCGACGGCGTCGGCTTCACCCTCGTCGAGCGGCCGACTCGTCGTGAGATGCCGGGTGGCCAGGTGGTGCGAACCATCCTGTGCAACAGACGAGAGCCATACCCGGCATCGGTGCCGACCGGGTTCCGTCTTGGCGGTGAGGGGCGTGGCGGCCCGGTCGCGGCGCCGGCTTTCTACCATGGCCCGCATGCCCGACACGAACACCACAGATCGCTGGGAGCGGCGCACCCAGGGGCCGCTGCTGGCACTCGCCGTACTCTTCGCCGTCGCCTATGCCCTGCCGGTGGTCATGCCCGATGCCCCTGAGGGGGTGCTGTCCGCCTGCCACGTCGCCAACTGGGTGGTGTGGGCGGCCTTCGCGATCGACTATGCCGTACGTCTGTGGCTGAGCAAGGACCGGCTGCGGTTCGTGCGGAGCCATCCGCTGGCGCTGCTGGCGGTCCTGCTGCCGCTGCTGCGGCCGCTGAGGCTGCTCAAGTTGGTGTCGATGCTGCTGCTCGCGGGGCAGCGGGCGCGGATGGCCTCGCAGGTCAGGGTGACGACGTATGTCACGGGGTCGTGTCTGGGACTGCTGGTGTTCGGGGCGCTGGCAGTGCTTGAGGTGGAGCGCGGGAAACCCGGGGCGTCCATCCAGACGCTGGGGGACGCACTGTGGTGGGCGTTCACGACGATGACGACCGTCGGATACGGCGACATGGCGCCGACGACGGGCCTTGGCCGGCTGCTGGCGATCGGGCTGATGTTGTCCGGGATCGCACTGCTCGGTGTGGTCACCGCGAACATCGCGGCCTGGTTCATCTCCCGCTTCGAGAGGGACGATGCGGAGGAACGGCGGCAGACGGCGGCCATCGAGGCGCTGACGGAGGAGGTGCAGGCGCTGCGGGCGCAGGTGGCAACGCTGCGGGCCCCGCAAGGAACACCATCCGAGCTGAACGTTCTCCCGGCTCCGGCACCAGAGCATAAATGAAACGCCCCGGGCGTCTGCGGGAGGACGGCGTCGCACTGGGCACCTTGGTCGTCCCGGCCGTCAGGGGACCGGGCCATGCCGCGAGCTCAGCACCGCGTCCGCCGTGCCGGGCCCGAAGGGGAGCATGTGGACCGGGTATGGTGACCGCCGTCCCAGGTCCGGGCGGCCGGGTGGCGCGTTGCTCTCTGTCGTGACGGGTGACCGCCTACGTACAGGAAGGAAGCAGGTGGCAGGACGTTTCGTGGCGGCACGGCACGCTCTGTTCGCCGCGCACCCTGCCCGCACGGTTGTCATGGCCTTCGCCGTCGTGGTCGTGATCGGCGCGGTGCTGCTCGCCATCCCCCTCGCCTCGGAGGCGGACACCTCGACGGCCTTCGTCACCGCCCTCTTCACGGCCACGTCCGCCGTCTGCGTGACGGGACTGGCGGTCGTGGACACGGGGACGTACTGGAGTGACTTCGGTGAGGGTGTGCTCCTGGCTCTGATCCAGGTCGGTGGCTTCGGGATCATGACGATGGCGTCCCTGCTAGCCCTGCTGGTGTCCGGGAAGCTGCGCCTCAAGCTGCAGCTCACTGCCCAGGCGGAGACGAAGAGCCTGGGCATCGGGGACGTGCGCCGGGTGCTGCTGGGGGTGGCGGGCACCACCTTCGCCGTCGAGGCCGCTGTCGGTGCCGCCCTTTCCCTGCGCCTTCGATACGGTTACGGCCTCTCCATCGGTGACGCGATGCACCACGGCTATTTCCACGCTGTTTCCGCGTTCAACAACGCAGGCTTCGGACTGCACGGAGACAGCCTCACCCGCTATGCCGACGACCCGTGGATCACCCTGCCGGTCGCCGCGGCCGTGATTCTGGGCGGCATCGGCTTCCCTGTACTGCTGGAACTGCTGCGTCACCGCAACCGTCATCGCACCACCGGCCTGCGCAACTGGACGCTGCACACCAGACTTACCCTGATCACCACGGCCGTCCTGCTGGCCGCGGGCACCGTGCTGACCTGCCTGCTGGAGTGGACCAACCCCGCAACCCTCGGCCCCCACACGGTGCCGGACAAGCTCCTCAACGGATTCTTCCACTCCGCCATGGCGCGGACCGCCGGCTTCAACGCCGTCGACGTGGGAGCCATGCAGCCGTCGACTCTGCTGATGACGTGTGTCCTGATGTTCATCGGCGGCGGGAGCGCCGGTACCGCGGGCGGGATCAAGGTCACCACCTTCGCCGTCCTCCTCGTCGCCATCGCCGCCGAGGTGCGGGGGGGAACCGCACTCCTCCGTCCTCGGACGCCGGCTGGCTCCGCACGTCCTGCGCCAGGCGCTGACCGTCGCCCTCGTGGGGGTGGCGCTGGCCATGACGGCCACACTCGCCCTGCTGAGCATGACGTCGCTGCCGTTCGAGGGCGTGCTCTTCGAGGCCGTCTCCGCCTTCGGCACCGTGGGCCTGTCCACCGGCATCACCGCCGACTTCCCCCAGGCCGGGCAGCTGATCCTCGTCCTGCTGATGTTCGTCGGCCGGCTCGGACCGATCACCCTGGTCTCGGCGCTGGCACTGCGCGAACGCACCCGCCGCTATGAACTGCCCGAGGAGCGACCCGTCATTGGTTAACCCACTGCGTGTACTGCGCCGCCGCAAACGCCCCGCCGCAGGGCTGCATCGCACCAAGGACCAGCGGGTCGCCGTCATCGGCCTGGGCCGCTTCGGCAGCTCCCTCGCCAGCGAGCTGATGCGCAGGGACTGGGACGTCCTCGGCATCGACACGGACGCCCGCCTGGTCCAGAAGCACAGTGACAGCCTGACCCACTCGGCAGGGCGTAGTCGTCGTCGAACTCGATGAAGTCGAGCATGCGGCCGGTCACCAGGTGGGCGACGCGTTCGCCCATGTCGTGCTCGGGGAGGACCACATGGTGGATGCCGAGGCGTTCGAGGATCTGGCCGTGCTGGCGGCTGACGGCCTTGGCCCAGATGTTGGGCACGCCGGCGTCCAGCAGGTTGGAGGCGACCAGGATGCTGGCCTCCATGTCGGTTCCGATACCGACGACCGCGCTGGTGAAGTCGTGGACGCCGAGTTGGTGCAGGACTTCCGGATCCGTGCAGTCGGCGACCTGGTCAAGACCGTAGCCCCCCAAGTCGCCACCGGGGTGGCGCTCGGACAGAGCCACGTCCGCAGCAAGTACGGCGTCACCGTGGTCGGCATCAAACGCCCCGGCGAGGACTTCACCTACGCCACCGCCGACACCGTCGTCCAGGCTGGGGACGTCATCGTGGTCACCGGGAAGACGCGGGCCGTGGAGACCTTCGCAAACCTCAGCTGAGCGGAAGACGCAAGCTCGCCCAGCCTCCGATTTGCGGGTGAGGCTTCTTCTGGACGGGCCGCACCGACAGGCAGGGCCCCCGTCCGTCGGTGGCCCCGCACTCGCCCGGAGGACACCCCCCATCTCATCGACTCATGGGCAGCATTGCCTCTGACAGGCCCCAGGCGCCGCCGCCTCCCCGCCACTCGACGAGGGGAGTGCGGTCCAACTCCTCGACCTCCAGCTCTACACCGTGCCGCCGTGCCGCCGTGCCAACAAGATGATGTCCTGGACGCCGTGTGCCACTCCGACGACCCTGCCCTGAAGCGACATGGCACGCCCCTCCATGAAGGTGGGGGCGTGAACGACGATGGGAGCAGCCCTGCCCCGTTCCACACCTGGCGGCTCCGGGCACGACCAAGGACCACTCCCAGTCCGGAGATCCCTCGGGGCGCGCTGCGCATGGCCGCGACCCACGACCTGATCCTTCGCCTGTCCATCTGCCAGCATCCGAAGGCTCCCCTGTCAGCGCCGGTAGTCGTGAGGCTGGGAGATCACCTGCCGGTTCCCCCTTCGTACCTGCCCCTCTGATGCTGCCGGATGCCGTCATGAGAGGTCCATGGATGAAGTAGCGGACATTCAGCATCTGTTCGCTGCCGGAGTCCGGCAACGAACGAGGCGCGGCGAGCTACCGCGCCTCACCCGCACTGGCCTCGCTCAGGCTTGCTGGTCAGTGGGGTTCGCAAGACACAATACGGTGCCGTCACTCCCAACCGAGAGGGGACGGCTCGGTGGCGGCAGACGGAGCGAGGGGCTCTGCGCCCGCCGTGTTGAAGGCGGCCAGGGCATCCATTAGCGCCAGTCGCTGTTGCGCGCTCAGACGTTCGACGATGAGGGCGATCTCCCTGCGCCGCCGGGCGGTGACCTCCTCGACCGTGCGGCGTCCTTCCGCCGTGAGGCGCAGCAGGGTCTCCCGGCGGTTGTCCGTGGACACGATGACCGGAGACCCCCGAGGGAGTTGTCCAGCCAGGATCAGCTCCTCCAAAGGGGTTCAGGAATTCCGGGCAAGCTGTACTCCCAGTTATCGCGCTGGACGACGGAGAGTGCTCTCATACCCGTCGTGGCAGGCACACTCCGCTGAATCCCGGCCCGCACACTTCGCTCGTCGTCAAGGCTGACGCGGAACCGGATCTACGCCTTCCAAGAAGCCCGCGAAGTATCCGCCCCCCGTGAGTTCGCGCCGCAATGCTCGAACCGCGTGAAGGGGCTCCCACTGCCTACCCAGCCCCGTCAGCTCACCATCGCCTCCTCGAACTCCCCGTCCGGGACGGCACCCAGGAGGTCGGCAGCGGTGAACGCTGAGCCTGGACCGGCTGCCTCTATTCGCGGTATGCCCGTCAGGTCGTCGGCGCGGCGCAGAAGATCTACGAAGACAACGCCCCCTCCCCCACTCGGCAAGGCACCCTGTGCAGCCGTCTGGCACGGCCATCCGTAGGGGTCATGGTCTCGCCCTGGCACGCCGAGCTGCATGTTGAGCTGAGCGGAACCAGATTCGTGACGGAGCATGTCGAGGGCGCGCCACCAGCTACGTCCCAGAAGTACAGCGATTGCAGAGTATGACGAGACGGGAGAGGACAGCATGACGATTCAGCGGATGGACAACGTCGGCATCGTGGTCGAGGACATGGATGCCGCCATCGCGTTCTTCGTGGAACTTGGCATGGAGCTGGAGGGCCAGGCGGAGGTCGGCGGCCTCGTTGCTGACCAGTGCACCGGACTCGACGGCGTCCGTTGCGGCATCGCGATGCTCCGGACCCCGGACAGGCACAGCCGAATCGAACTGGCGAAGTACTACAGCCCTGCGTCGATCAGTCCCGGACCGCGCAAACAGCCGCACAACGTTCTGGGTACGCATCGCGTCATGTTCGCCGTCGACGACATCGAGGGCACCGTTGCCCGCCTGCGCACTCACGGCGCAGAACTCGTCGGCGAACTGGCACAGTACGAGGACAGCTACCGGCTCTGCTACGTCCGCGGGCCGGAGGGCATCATCGTTGGGCTGGCCGAGCAGCTCAACTGAGGACTCACGACGGGACCGGTGCACTCATCACTCGTCCAGCCGCCGCCTTCAACCTCGCGCGTGTTTCATCGACGTCCGCTTTGAAACGCGCGGTCGTTCACCACTGGGTGATGAGCGGCATGCCCGGTTCGTGCCGCTGCCATGCCTCGTTGATGCGGGTGAGGTGGGAGGGAGCAGCGATGCCGCGCACGGTTGCGATCCTGCCGTGGGTGAGGTCGAACGTCACGACGCCTACAATCCGGTCACCGAGTACGAAAAGGAGGGCGGGGGTGCCGTTGACGTGCGCGTACTGGACGGCGAGCGCGCCGCCAGCGAACCGTCGCTTCGCAGCCGTGGGAGTGAAACCGGCCCGTGCGACGGCGGCGATACGCCGGGGGGTGTCGTACCGCAGCAGCTTCCTGGTCAGGCCGGCCCCGTCGGAGACCGCGGTCGCGTCGTCGGTGAGTAGTGCCACCAGCCGTTCGGTACGGCCCGAGGATGCGGCGGCGAGGAACTCCTCGACAATCCTGCGGGCGGACGCGGGATCGACCGCTTCGCCACTGCCGCTGCGCCCGGCGTCGATGCGACGCCGGGCCCGGTGGAGATGCTGCTGGCTCGCGGACTCCGTGAGGTCCAGTATCCCGGCGATCTCGGCATGACTGCAGGAGAACGCCTCCCGCAGGACGTAGACCGCTCGTTCGAGGGCTGAGAGACGCTCCATGAGAGTCAGCACGGCCAGGGAAACCGATTCGCGCTGCTCGAACGTGTCGGCCGGCCCGAGTATCGGGTCACCGTCCAGCAGCGGTTCGGGCAGCCATGTGCCGACCGCGCGTTCATGGCGGGCCTGTGCCGAGCGGAGGCGGTCCAGGCACAGGTTGGTGACGACCTTGGTCAGCCACGCCTCCGGTACCTTGATCAATTGCCGGTCGGCGGCCTGCCAGCGCAGGAACGCGTCCTGTACGGCGTCCTCGGCGTCAACTGCGGATCCCAGCAGTCGGTACGCCAGGGAGGCCAGCCGGTTCCGGCTGGCCTCGAACAGGCTGGTGCCGAAGCGATCAGCGGCCGTGCTGTCCACGTGGACCACCCTAGGCGGTTGCGCGACCGCTGCCTCGGCGGGCATCCGGAGCAGCGGCCAAGCGGCGCCTGCGGCCGGGACGGCCGAGGGTCGGGTGCGAGGATCCCCACAATGCGCCCTTGATGATGCCCGTCTTGATCAGCGCGGCCTTGCGGCCGCTCAGACACTTCGGTTTCGCCTGCCCGTCGCCGTCCACCGTCTGCAGGATCCCGTCCAGGCGCCCGAGACTGATGGCGTTGTAGGTATGGAGCAGCTTGGTCTTCGCGACCTTGCGGCCGGTCAGGCTTCCCACGATCGCGTCGATCGCCTGTCGTCCGGTACAGCCCGCCGATCCGCAGGACATCGGCAGCGGACGGCCGTTGTCGCCGATGACGTGGACGCTGTCGCCGATGGCGTAGACGTTCGGGTGCGAGACCGACCGCATGGTGCGATCGACGACGATCTGGCCGTTGTCGGTGACCTCGAGACCGCCGGCGGCGGCGATGGGGCTCGCTTCGAACCCGGCCGTCCATACGGTTGCGTCGGAGGCCAGGGACGTGCCGTCGGCGCACAGTACGCGCGTGGCTTCAACAGCCTCGACGGTGGTGTGCTCCACGACGGTGACGCCGAGTCGGTCGCAGGCCCGGCGCAGGTGGCCGCGGGCGGCACCGGAGAGGCGAGCACCCAGCTCGCCGCGTGCCACCAATGCCACCGACAGCCCGGGCCGGGATTCGGCGATCTCGGTGGCGGTTTCGATGCCGATCAACCCGTCGCCGACCACCAGTACGCTCCCGGCCTCGCCGCGTTTGTCCAGGCCGGCCAGGTGCTCACGCAGGCGCAGTGCCGAGGGGCGAGCGGCGACGTCGAAGGCGTGTTCCGCGACGCCGGGGACGCCGTGGTGGGCGACGTGGCTGCCGAGTGCGTAGACAAGCGTGTCGTAGCCGATCTCACCGCCGCCTGTGGCATCCGCCACGGTGACGACGCGGCGTTCGGGGTCGACTGCGGTGACACGGGCCAGATGCAGACGGATGCCGGTGCCCTCGAACACGTCCGCGAGCCTGGGAGCCTTGATCTCCTGGCCGACCGCGAGCTGGTGCAGCCGCATGCGCTGGACGAAGTGCGGCTCAGCGTTGACAACGGTGATCTCGCTGTCCAGGGGAGACAGCCGACGGGCCAGGTTCCCGGCCGCGTAGGCTCCGGAATACCCGGCACCGAGGACGACGATGCGGTGCTTCATGTGCTGCTCCTATCAGTTCGCCTGCTCTCGCTGGTTGAGCGGAACAGCGCTTCGATTGCTGACAGACAACGGATGTGACGTGGATCACACACCTGAGGGATCTCCGCCGGGTCCCGGCCGGGAGAGTCGGGCATCGGTGGCATGCAACCCGATTTCGGTACGCCGGCCCTCCCGGTATGGCCAGGACGGCGGACAGTAACTGCGAGTCCGCCCCGGCCGCCGTGCCGGGCCGATGGGAGCAGGTGAAGCAGGTAGGGCGACTGCCGTCCCGGGTCCGGGTCGATGGCGCTCTCGGGCAGCCGTTGACGGTGAGGAAGCGGGTGACAGGACGGTTCGTGCGGACATGGCGCGCCTTGTTCGCCGCCCACTCGGCCCGCACGGTCGTCGTGGCCCTTGCCGCCGTGGTCGTAGTCGGCACCGTGCTGTCGGCGCTCCCGCTCGCCACGAAGAGGAATATGCCGTCCGGTTCGGCACGGCCCTGTGCACCGCGACCTCTGCGTCTGTGTGACCGGGCGGACCGCCGTTCCTCAACGTGCGGGGTGGGATCCGGAGTACGTGTGCCGACGGGCCCGGATGCCCGACGGAACTCCGGCCTGGCCCAGCCGGAGCTACGTCGAGACCCACCGGATCCTCTCGCACCGCACGCCCCGGGCACCCCCTGCTGACGGGCGAGGAGCACGGCAACGCCGCCCGAGGCGAGGTCCGCACCCAGTCAACGAGCACGCCATCTCGGGCTCCGGACGATTTCTCGCCAAATCGAGCAACCTGGCGTTGACCTTCGTCCTCTCAGCCAGGAGCCCCTTTCTCGGGGTGAGTGCGAGCCCGTCGCATTCCGGCCCCGATTCGCTCAGCACGTTAGTTCGAGCATTCCCCTGATCATGCATCACCGCGACCTCTCTTCACTCCTGACTCACAGGTGATGCACTGTGCGCACACAAGCGCGAAGACTCGTCACGGCCGTGCTGGCCCTGGCTCTCCTGACCACAGCGGGGGGCACGCCCTCCTGGGCCTCGCCCCGGGACCGGCCCCACACACCGGCCACCGGGGCCATCGATCACCAGCCGGCCCGGACAGCCGACGACCTGCCCAAGCCCCCCAAGGCCATGACGCTGGCCGAACGCCGCAAGCAGGTCGCCGAGGACCGGCACGAACGATCGCCGATGCGTGACTACATGAACGCCCCGGAGCGGACACCCAAGGGTGAACGCCACAGCCCGCCGGACACAAACCACGTCGACCGTGGACCGGCCGCCCAGTCGAGCGTGTCACTGCAGCCCCTCGCCGCGGCGGCCGAAAACCCCACTTGGGTGTCGTCCTGGGCCACCGCCTATCCGGGGATGCTGTCGATCGGTGGACAGGTGAAACTGCCCAAGCAGGGATCGTCATACACCGGAATGTGGCTGTACGTCCTGGACGAGAGCGGATACCCCGTCGTCCAGCAGGAGATCAAGAAGTCGACGGACGATCCCAGCGGTGACACTCCGGACACGGGTGCCTGGTGCTACGACTGGTGGTCGAGCAACTCCTACCCCGCGGACCAGTGCTTCTGGTGGGCCGGCAGCGCGCTGGGCGGCATCCTCGAGGACGGCAAGGAGTACTACGCCTGGGTCTTCCTCAACAGCGCCGACGGGACGTCGAGCCCGGGCGGTACCACCTCGCCGTTGGTGGAGGCGTTCTACACGCCGGTCATCCCCGGGGCCCAGGCGGGGATCTGCACCTGCTACGCGCAGGCGCACCGCGCAGACCCGGTCAACACGGCCACCGGCATGTTCTTCGAGCAACTCACCGACGCCTCCTTGGTGAGCCCCGGCGTGCCCCTGGCCTTGGAACGCACCTACCGCTCCGACTCAAGCGCCGTCGGCCTGCTGGGACGCGGCTGGGCCACCCCGTTCGACGCCAAGCTGACCCTCGCGACGGGAAAGGTGACCTACCGGACGGACGACGGCGCGTCGTTCGTGTTCACGCAGAACGGTGACGGCTCGTACACCGGCCCGGCGGGCTCGGCGGCCAAGCTCGTCAAGGGTACGAACACGTACACGATCACCACACCGGACCACATCGGACGGATCTTCGACAGCAGCGGCCAGCTCACCTCCGTGACCGACAAGGCCGGCCAGGGCCTGGCCCTGATCTACGAGTCCGGCCAACTCGTCTCCGTCAAGGACGCCGCCGGACGCACCACCACCTTCACGCCCGGCACCGACGGACTGCTCTCGAACGTGGGCCTGCCCGACGGCACATCGGTGTCGTACGGGTACACCGGCGGTCTGCTGACCTCGGTGACCGACCCGGCTGGCCGGACGTCGTCGTACGCCTACGACGCGAGCAAGCGCCTGTCCTCCTACACCGACCCTGCGGGCGGCAAGGTCACCAACGTCTACGACACGTCGGGCCGCATCGCGTCCCAGACCGACCAGAACGGCATGACCACCACCTTCACCTGGGACGGCAAGAGCGAGTCCCACACCACGGCGCCGGACGGCGGCGTGTGGACGGACGTGTACGCAGGCAACGTCCTGATGGAGACGATCGACCCGTACGGCAAGAGCGTCACCTATGACTACGACCGCCGTCTGCGTCCCGTCGCCATCACCGACCAGCGCGGCAACACCACGCAGATGACCTACGACAGCGCCGGGCGGATGCTCACCCGCAGCGCCCCCTCCGCCCTCGGCTACGCGGAGAGCTGGACCTACGACGGCGCGGGCAACATCACCAGCCACACCGACGGCCGCGGCAACAAGACCACCTACACCTACAACACGTCCAACCAGCTGACGTCGACGACGGATCCGCTGGGCGGCAAGACCGGGTACACATACACCGCGCTCGGCTCACTGGAATCAGTAACGACCCCGCGCGGCAAGGTCACCACCTACGGCTACGACGCGGCAGGCAACCGGACGTCGGTCACCACCCCGCTCGGCGAGAAGACGACGTTCACCTACGACGACGCCGGTCGGATCCTGTCCAAGACAGACCCGCGCGGCAACGCCGCGGGAGCCGATCCGGGCGCCCACACCACGGCGTACGCCTACGACGGCCGCGGGCTGCTCAGCTCGGCCACGGATGCCCTGGGCCGCACGACGGCCTACGAGTACAGCGGTGCCGAGCAGCTGGTGTCGGCCACCAACCCGGCAGGCGAGACCACGACGTTCGCCTACGACGACGCCGGCCACCTGACCCGGACCACCGAGCCGGCGGGGAACTACGTCACCCGCACCTACGACGCGAGCGGACGCCTGTCCTCCGAGACCGACGCGACCGGCGGCAGGACCACCTACACATACGACAAAGTGGGCCGCCTGCTGAGCCGCGTCTCGCCACGCGGAAACGCCGACGGCGCCGAACCGGCCGGCTACACCACCAGCTACGCCTATGACGCGGCCGGCAACACCACCGAGGTGACCGGTCCGACCGGCGCGTCCTCCACCACGACCTACGACGCGATCAACCGTCCCCTCGTGGTCACCGACCCGCTGGGCCACACCACTGGCTACACCTACGACGCCAACGACAACGTCACCAAGGTCACCGACGCCGCGGGCGAGACGGTCACATCCGTCTACGACAAGAACAACCGGCTCACCAGCAGCACCAACCAGCTCGGCAAGACCACCTCCTACGCCTACGACGCCGACGGCAACCTGCTCAGCCATACCTCCCCGCTCGGCCACAAGGCGAGCTGGACCTACGACGCCGACGGCCGTCAGGTCACCGCGGTCGACCCGCGCGGCAACGCCACCGGCGCCGACCCTGCCGAGTACACGACCGCCTACGGGTACGACCGGGCGGGCAACCCCACCACGGTCACCGACCCGCTCGACGGCGTGACCACCACCACTTACGACGCGGTGAACAACGTCGTCAAGCAGACGGACGCGGACGAGCGTGCCACCGTCTACGGCTACGACGACCTGGACCGGCTGACCGAGGTCACGGCTCCCGGCGGCGCGGTCACCACATACGAGCACGACACGGCTGGCAACGTCACCGCCCGCACCGACGCGAACGGCCACGTCACCACGTACGGCTACGACGCGGCCCATCGCCTCACCTCGGTCGCCGACCCGCTGGAGCGGGAGACCAGCTACGGCTACGACGCCGACGGCAACCTCACCCGCAAGACCACACCCCGCGGATCCACCGACTACACCCACGACCCGCGCGGCCTGCTCACCGAGATCGACTACGCGGGCACCACACCGGACGTGACCTTCGGTTACAACGACGCGGGTCGCATGACCGCGCGCGCCAACTCGAAGATCTCCGAAGACTTCGTCTACGACTCCGTCGGCAACCTCACCAAGACCCGCCACTTCGCCTACACCTACGACGCCGCCGGACAGATACTCACCCGCACCCACAGCGGCGGCTCCGTCGCGTACACCTACGACGACGACGGCCGCACCGCCACGACGACGGCCGACGGCGAGACCACCACCTACACCTGGGACCCGGCCGCGCACCTCACCCGGTCCGCGCTGCCCAACACGGAGACGGAGGAACGCGGCTACGACGGCGCGGGCCGCCTCACCGCCGTCACCTCCGCCAAACAGGGCGCCACGGTCACCAAGACCACGCTCACCCTCTCCGCGGCCGGTCTGCCCACCCACGTGAACATCACCCGGGCCGGTGTCGGCACCGGCGGCTACGACCTGACCTACGACACCGCCGGCCGCCTCACCACCGGGTGCTTCCCACAACCCGGAACCGCCGGATGCGCCTCCGGCCGCGCCACGTCCTACACCTACGACAAGGTCGGCAACCGCCTCACCTCCACCCTGGGCGACACGTCCACCGGCTACACCTACGACGCCGCCGACCAGCTCACCTCCACCACCACCGGCACCACGACCACCGCATACGGCTACGACACCGAGGGCAACCAGACCAAGAAGGGCCCCGACACCTACACCTACGACCTGGCCGGGCAGATCTCCGCCGCCACGATCGCCGGAGCGAGCTACACCTACGACCACGATGCCAGTGGCAACCAGGTCGCCGTCGCCAAGAACGGCACGACAACCAACCGCTACCAGTGGGACCCCAACGCCCCCCTGCCCCTGCTGGCCTCGGAGTCCAGCGGACTGGGCATCGCGCAGACGTACCGGTACGACCCGCTGGGGCAGCCGGAGTCGACAGAGACCGGCGCCGGCGCCGTCTACTACTACCACCACGACACCCAGGGCTCCCCAGTCGACGTCACCGACAGCTCCGGCACCCTCCACCAGCGCTGGGCCTACGACCCGTACGGCACCCGCACTCTGGACACCGTCACCGACGGGGCTCCCGCGAGCACCCCTTCCTACACCGGCGCCCGCTACGAGACCACCACCGGCAACCTCGACCTGCACGCCCGCCAGTACGACCCCATCACTGGCCGCTTCGCCCGGCCCGACCCGGCAACTCGCTCCTTGTCGACACCGTATGTGTCACCGTACGCATACGCGGACAACGTCCCTTCCCTCCTGACGGATCCCAGCGGTCTGTCTCCCGACGACCCGAACAACGATCGCGTCGACAGCCTCGGCGAGGCGGCGAGTATCTTCGGCGACGGCTTCGTCGAGGGCCTAAAGTCCCCCTTCGTCTTTCTCGGAGACGCCTACAACGCGCTCACCGGCCAGAACGGCGGTGCCGGCGCGTTCGTCGACAAGTACCTGCCCGTCCGCCCCGCCTACCGTCTGTACCGCGCCGACTACATGCTTCGCCAGCAGGGCTGCGACGCCCTCGCGGACCTGTACACCGAAGCGGCCGAAGAACTCACCAAACAAATCCTCCTCGTGGGAATCGGCGGGCTGACCGGATGGCGCCGGACGGCCGTCGCCCCCGAGACCGCGACGGTCCTCAACGTGGGGAACCTGCGGTTCGGGCCTGGAGGTGGCGGGGTCACCAGAGGGTACGGAGGCATCCCCTACAAGACCCCGATCACAGAACAGCTCAGAGCACTGGTCAACCCGCAACGCGGCGAAACCAACTGTCGCGCCTGCGCGGTAGCAGTCGACCGCCTGCTGGCCGACGGTGCTCCGTCCTCAGCACCCGGAGGTCTCAGGGAAGGCTCCACAGCACCCATCGAAGCACTGTACGGCGGACGGCAATTCAAGTCGTCCACCGTCTCCGGCATCGTCAATGAGATCAAGAACGCCGGAAACGGCGCCCGAGGTATCGTGATGGGGCAGAAGGGACGGCGAGCCCACGTGTTCAACGTGGTCAACATCAAGGGAGACGTCGTCTTCCTGGACGGCCAATCGGGCCACGCCAATCTCTCAACATGGCGCAACTTCTCCCTCCTGAGGACAGACTGATGCTCGACATGGAAGAGGCAACCAGGCTGGCCAGGCAGTTCCTGGACCAGGAGGTCAGCCACGAGGGCATGGCCTTCGCACTTGTCGAGGGCGAGCGCACCCAGGTGGGCACCGCCTTCTACTTCGACTGCCAATCGGTCGCCTACCTCCGCACCGGGGACCTCCGGGACATGGCCATCGGCACGGGCTACATCCGCGTCGACGGGGAAACCGGGGAGTGCCGCATGCTGGGAGCAACCGAATCCGCCCAGCTCGACCTCTTCTGACCAACTGTGGCCGCACCCCTGGTGTGACACATGAGGACCGGGCCGGTGGACGGGCAACACCTCGTCCACCGGCCAGGCAACCAGCCCGCTCACGCTCGTGGTTCCCCTCCGTGCAGCAGCGCCGCCCCCGTGGCGAAGAACGGCAGGCGGCGGCCGGGCAGCGCGTACATCACGCTCCCGGTCACGGCACCAGCGGCCTGTGTCGATCAGCCGTCCCACGGATACCTGTCCCGGTCGGGGCAATCCGAGTTCACGACCGGCGGACGCGCCCGTCGTCGTCCTCGCTCGACTCCCGCGTCTGCGTGTTGCTCACAGGCTCGGGAATGCCGGTCAGGTCCTCGACGTCGAAGATTCTCGCGATGGGCACGTCGGTGCTGCTGTGAGCGATGATCGAGAAGGCAATGCAGACGGCGATGAGCGTGTAAGCCTGCTCCCCCTGCGGAATCCCGGCCTGCAGCACGAGAAGCCCGTAGACCACGGACGCGAATCCCTTGGGGCCGAACCATGCGGCCACCAGCTTCTCCCGACGGTCGAACCGCGTACCGACGAGAGAGATCAGCATCGACGCCGGGCGCACCAGCACGATCGCCAGGAGCACGGCCACGTAGCCGGTCCAGGACAGGTCGGCGAAGAGCTGGGGCGTCAGCAGTGCGCCGAAGACCAGCAGTGCGGCGAACTTGGCCAGCTCCGCGAGTGACTCACCAAGTGGTTCGAAGGCCGTCTTCGCCTCGGGCGACACGGCGGTGAGAACGGCGCCTGCGGAGAACGCGGCCAGGTACGGGTTGGCATGGGTCAGGTGGCACGCGGCGTAGAGGATGATCCCGATGGCCAGTGGCAGCAGTGGCTGCAGCTTGGGCTCTGCTCCCAACAGCCGGAACCGTACGAGTCCGTTGACCAGGAGTGGCAGCACCACGCCGAAAGCGAGTCCCAGCCCGAGCTCCAGGGCGATCTTCCCGAAGGACGCCTCTGCGTGGCCGCTGGTCGGTCCGGCGGCGGCAATGAGGACGAGTACCACAGGCAGGGCCAGCCCGTCGTTGATGCCGCTCTCCACGTTCAGCAACTGCCGGAGCTTGGGCGGTACTTCCTTGCGGCCCACGATCGCCGAGGCGAACACCGGGTCTGTAGGGGCGAGGACGGCGCCCACGAGGAAGGAGGTCGTCCAGTCCAAGCCGACCAGGTAGTGAGCGATCAGCGCCATACCGATGAAGGCCAGAGGCATGCCGAGGCCAAGGGCGCGGGCCGGGTTCTTCCAGTTCTCCCTGAGCTTCGGGAAGGACACGTGCATGCCGTCGGTGAACAGCACCGCGAACAGCGCCAGATCGGCGGTGACCGCGACGATGTCGCTGTCCGGTGTGATGTGGATCAGCCCGAGGAACCCGTCACTGACGAGAGCGCCGCCGACCAGGAAGAGGAAGGACGTCGACAACACGGTACGGGCCGCGAGTCCGGAAAGCAGAACGGCAATGAGCAGAGCGGCACCGAAGACCGCGACGAGCACCACAAGAACCAACCCCGATCGACGAAGACAGATATTCCCTGCCGCCGACCAGACTTCCCGGCACTCCGAGACGGACTTTACACGCCCCTTACGCTTCTCTGACAGATGCCTGACGGGCAGCGTCAGGCACCGCACACTGCCGCGTTCCGGCACAATGCACCGAGCACGCGCAGCCTGCCCCCCATCCCCAAATATGCGCGGGCGATCGGCGAGCGCGGACACGCGCGTCTCCTGTTCGCCGCCGGGAGCCGACGCTTCCTCGGGCTGCCCGTGCGGAAAGGGCCTCGACCTGTTCCGCAAGCGGATCACCTCGGACGAGAACATCCGCGTCTGGAGGCGGCCCGCCGCATGGGCATCCAGGTCACCATCAACCTGATCGTCGACCCCGCACCGAGTCCCGCCAGCTCACCACCCGCGACTACCGGCGCCTCGACATCCAGCACGCCGTGGTCCCCGCCACGCTGCCCCTGAGCGGTTCTACGAGGAACTGGTGCGCACTCAAGCCGTGACCAACTGCAAGTATCTGGGCCTGCGCACCGTCTTCGGCGCGGACCGCATCCTCCACCGGAACCTACTGCCCGGGCAGACCAACTTGGCCCGGATGCCGTGGAAGTTCAACCAGGTCTACTTGTCGCACCGGTAACCGACCGACCACGCCCGCCCGGTCCGCGACGAGCTGCCCCTACCGGAGCGGCTCGACGCCGGTGACCGCCGCGAGCTGTACGTGCACACCCGCGCCGGCGCCAAGCGCACACCTGCACGTCGGGCGGCCGGCTGACGCAAAGGAACTGGTACCCGCGATCCCCGCCCCCTTGACGCTCTTTGCATAATGCAAAAGTGAGGAAGGGGAAGCAGTGAGCGTCATACACAGTGAGGGACGGGCCAGACGCCCGGTCTCGGACGTCCGGGGCTCGATGATGGTTCTGGCCATGCTGGTCGGGGCGGGGACGGGGCTGGGCTCGATCGCCTTTAGGTGGTGCATCCAGACCTTCACCCGGCTCTTCTCGGGGCACGACGACTACGCGGCGGCACCCGGGAGCAGCAATCCGCACGTCTCCTGGCTGGGCCCCTTCTTCGTGCTCGCGGTGCCGGTCGTCGGCGGTCTGCTGTACGGGCCGCTGGTCAACCGGTTCGCCAAGGAGGCACGCGGACACGGTGTCCCGGAGGTCATGCTCGCGGTGGCCCAGCGCGGAGGGCGGATCAGCCCCAAGGTCGCCGTGGTCAAGACCCTCGCCTCGGCACTGACCATCGGCTCGGGCGGATCGGTGGGCCGCGAGGGGCCGATCGTACAGATCGGCTCCGCGCTCGGATCGACTCTGGGCCGCCTGACCAGACTGACCGAAGACCGGGTCAAGCTCCTGGTCGCCTGCGGCGCCGCGGGAGGCATCGCCGCCACCTTCAACGCCCCGCTGGCCGGCGTCATCTTCGCCATGGAACTGATCCTGGCCACCTTCAGCATCGAGGCGTTCGGAGCCACCGTCCTCGCCAGCGTCGTGGCCAGCATCATCGGACGCGCCGCCTTCGGGGACGTGGCCTTCCTCACCCTGCCGACCTTCCATGTCCAGCACCTGATCCAGTACACCTTCTTCGCCGTCCTGGGAGTCCTCGCGGGCGGGATCGGGGTCGCCTTCACGCGCGTCCTGTACGCGATCGAGGACGCCTGCGACTGGGTCTGGCGCGGGCCGGAGTGGCTGCGTCCCGCAGCGGGCGGTCTGGCCCTCGGCGTCGTCCTGCTCGCCCTGCCGGAGATGTACGGCGTGGGGTACCCGGTGCTGGAAGGCGCCACCGAGGGCAAGTACGCGATCGGCTTACTCCTGGTCCTGCTCCTGGGAAAGATGATCGCCACCAGTCTGACCATCGGCATCGGCGGGTCGGGCGGAGTGTTCGCGCCCAGCCTGTTCATCGGGGCGACGCTGGGCGCGGCATTCGGTGCCGGCGTACACACTCTGCTGCCCGGGGCCGCGGGCGCCGTCGGCGCTTACGCGCTGGTCGGCATGGGGGCCGTCTTCGCGGGCGCAGCCCGAGCCCCGATCACTGCGGTGGTGATCCTCTTCGAGCTCACCGGCGAATACTCGATCATCCTGCCGTTGATGCTGGCGATCGTCCTGGCCACCGTCACCAGCCGGGTACTGACCAGGGACACCGTCTACACCCTCAAACTGCGCCGCCGCGGCATCGACTTGGAGGGCCCGGCAGCAGGCGCGGCCATCGGCGGCGAGACCGTCGCCAGTGTCATGGAACCGCTGCCGGCCCCGGTGGCCGACTCCTTGAAGCTGGCTGAAGCGGCTCGTCTCCTGAGCCGTTCCGCACACGGAGCGCTGCCGGTCCGCGGTCCCGACGGCGCGTACATGGGCATCGTCACCGCGCGCGCAGTGACCGAAGCCCTGGCGGAACAACCCGACGGCGCACCGTCGGTGACGGGCGACCTCGTGGAGACACCACCACGCGTGACCGCCGACCAGCAACTCGCGCACGCCCTGTCTCCGTTGCTGTCCGCCTCCGGCACGGGACTCCCGGTCCTGGACGCCGGAAAGAACGAACCGGTCGGCTGGCTGAGCCACCAAGGCGCCCTGAGATCACTGCACCCGCCACAGGACACCCCGACGGCCGCGTCTCCTCGGTGACAGAAGACTCAGCTCGCCGATCCGCGCAAAGTACCCCTTCGGAGTTCGCCCGTCACCGGTCACGAGACGTGCGGGCCGCCGAGGTAGCGTCCGTCGGCGTCGAACGGCCAGGCGTTCGCCACGCACCCCTTCAGCCCCTTGATCTGCTGCATCATCACCGGTGCGGGCCGACCCGCGCCGGGGCAGGTCTCGTGACCGTGCCCGATGCGGTGCCCGACCTCGTGGTTGATGATGAGCGCCCGGTACTCCTCGATCGGTCCGTCGAACTCCGGCGAACCGAGCAGCCAGCGCCGCAGATTCACCACCACGGTACGGCCAACACTGCAATTGACCTCACCATGCGTGTCCAGGCCGGCCGCCCCGCACAGACAGTCCACCGTGTGCGGCGTGGCGATCTTGACGACGAAGTCGCGCGGCCCCGAGGCCACGAGCCGGAACGAGTCCACGCCGTCGCTGCCCCAGCCGCGCGGATCCCCCAGGATCCCGGCGATCTCCCGCGCCGCAGCGTCCGCCACGACGCCGCTGCCGTCCTCGACCTGCACCTGGTAGCGCCGCAGCCGCGCTCCCGTGCCGACGACCCGGCCTTCGGCGGCCGCGGTGACGAACGTGCCGGGACCGACCTCCGGCACCGCCGCCGCACCCCGCACGCCGTCCCCTGCAAGCGACGCCGCGTCGGGGGACCGCAGGCAACGGGCAAGGGCTCGCACGGTCTTGCTGTGCCGCCAGTGGCCGTACGCGCTTCCACAGCTCAGCAGCACACCCCCGGCCACCAGGCAGGCGAGCCACGTTCGCCCCATCCGGCTCCGGACGGTGCGCCCCTGACCGGACCCCCACCGCCGCACAGACCACACCCCCTCATGGTTCAGACCAATACGTCGACCCTAGCCGAACGTAAGCACTGCCCAACGGGCCCGGCAGGTCCATGGTCAGTGCGCACAGCGGCTACCCTCACAGCGGGACCGGCGCCCGCAGCCCCCGCGCGTCATACCGGAGCCGATATGTCTGCCGAGCGCCCTGGAAGGTCAGCAACGTGGGCAAAGACACTGGCCGCGTTCGTACTTCTCGTACTCATGCCGCTGGTGATCTGGTTCCTGGCCAGTTTCCCGGGATCCGGCGCGTTTCCGTGGTGACGTCGGCAGCCCCGGCCCCGGACATTGGCCCGCGCGCCCACGGCAGGTGCACCTCGGCTGCGTACATGCGCACCGGCACAAGCGGTCCAGCGGATTTCCGGCAGATCATACTTGACGGTGCGGGAGTGCCCCGCCGTGGCCTGGAACGAGAGGGTGGCAAGCCGGTGAGCAGCGATACCAAGGGGCTAAAGAAGGTCGATGTACGGCTCAAATGGGATCCAAGCCCCTGGGACCGGCCGTCTCACCATCTCGACATCATCGCCACGACCTACGCCGCGGACGCACCGCACGGGCGACCCGTCTATGTCGTCCAGTTCGACAAGCGATCGCCCGACGGAACCATCAACATGAGTCGGCACAGCCAGACCGGTCAGGGTTTTGGCTTCGTCGAGGAGATGACGTTCGAACTCGACCGCCTGTCGCCCTCCATCGCACGCGTGCTTGTGGGAGTGGCGATCCATCAGGACGACGGACGCAAAACCTTCGGCGACGTCTCGAACACCGGGGTGGTCGTGGCCGAGGGGTACAGGCAACTTCTGGCGGACGACTTCGAGCGGGTCGCCGGGGCCACCGCCGCCACGGTGGCGGAATTCACCCGGAACGCCTCCGGCGCCTGGGATTTCCAGGAAGCGGTCCGAGGCTTCGACAGTGACCCCGCCCTCTTCACCACGGAGATGGGCAACGCACCACGGCCCTGACTGCGCGACGACACGTACTCGCACCCCGCCGAGAGCCTTGAGGGTGCACGAAGGGGCCGAGGTGCCGGTCACCGGATCGCAGGGCCCCCAACTTGCACTGCTGCCGCGGCTCGCGAGCCGGTACAGCACCTCACGGGCCGCGGTCCGAACAAAGGCGCGCGCCTTCCGTGACCAACCGGTCCGACCTCAGGAAGAGGCGCTCTCCGACAGCCCCCAAGCCGCAGAGTCACCTCCCCGCCACTCGACGAGGGGACTGCGGTCCAAATCCTCGCGTTCCAACTCCACACCGTGCCGACGTACCAGCACGATGACGTCTTGGACATCACGCGCCACACCAACTGCCCTGCCCTGCACGGATATGGCACGGCCGCCTTCCAGAATGGTTGGTGTGTGAACGACAACGGGAGCGGCCCTGCCCTGTTCCGCCCCTGGAGGCTCCGGACATGCCCAGAGGCCGCTCCCGGCTCGGGACTCACCCGTGGTGCGCCGCGTGCGGCCACGGGGCACGAACCGACCCTCGCCCTGTCTGCGTCCGAGCATCCAGCACTCCCCCTGTCAGCGTCTGTGGCGGTGTGAGTGGGAGCGCTCCCCTCGACTCCCCCGACACCCGGCCACCTGATGGTCCCGAACTTCCTCGCTGGAGGTCCATGGGCGAAGTGCAGCAGAATCAACCACTGTTCATTGCCGGAGTCCGGCAACGAACAAGCCGCAGCTTGAGGATCCCGGGACTGCCACCGCTGACCACCAAAGCGAAGCCGACTCGGGGCTGCTCCGCCCTGCCTTCAGCACCGTGCCGCTGTCCGGGCCCGCGCCCCTGGGCCTACATCTTCTCCTTCCAGCCGATCCGCACCAGCCAGGCATTGACCGGCCACGCCGTGAAGAAGCCGAGAACCATGGACACTTGCATCATCATCCAGTAGGCGGCACTCGTCTTCGGCAGGCCGGGCGAGAAGACGACCTCCTGGTAGAGCCACATGCCGAGGAAGAGGCCGATCTGAAAGGCGACGATGGACAGGGTGTCGGCCTTCACGGCTGCCCAGACGCCCTTGAGTCGGCCGATGTCGCGCATGGGGACGATGGTGAAGTACTGGAAGAGGATGCCCAGGACCCAGGCGAAGGCGAAGTCCAGGGCGAAGTCGGCGTAGAGCGCCTTGCCTGCGAGCGTGAGTGAGGCCGCGTACACGAGCCGCTCCGCACCGATGTCCCCGAGGGTGCACCCGGCCCCGCAGTGGCTGATGGCCTTCGACTGCACGTCCCACTGGGGCAGCTTGTCGGAGTCGGGCATGCCCTGCTCCTCGACCACCGGCTTCGAGGTACGCCGACCGCGCGTGAAGTAGAACCAAAGGGCAACCGGCCCCCAGTACAAAGCAGTGACCGGATACACCAGATTCATGATCCACATCTTCTGGCGGCGGCCGCCCAGAACGATGTCTGCCAGGATGACGAGCCCACTGGCGAAGGCCACAGCCAGGCTGAACCAGCCCACCGCCTCGATCCAGTCGGCTGGCTGCACATGCTGCTCCACCGGATTCACCTGCCCGCCCGTCGAAGTCGTCGATGATCAGGCAGTCGGGTACCCCAGCGCGGGTCCGCAAGCACCGAGACGCCGGCTCGGCTGCGCGGCCCGGACGTTCCCTACCAAAGCGGGCACTCAGAGTGCCCGCTCAGGGAATGCCGACGTACAGCGTCGACGCCCGTTCACGGACGTTCTGCGCTAGTCGCCCCCTGGCCACCAGGACGATCAGAACCGGGGGCGACCGGGTGATCAAGCAGGCGGAAGGATCGCACCACTGCGATGACACAGGCGACGACCAGGCCGGCCACCCAGCCGGCCAGGCTCCTCAGCACGTCCGTGACGCTCGTCGCCCCTTCGACACCGCGCGGAGGTACCAGCCCTTTCGGGTCATAGACGAGTGCCAGCGCGTCCCCCGGTCGGGTGGACCGTGTGCACCCCCGCCAGATCCGGGCGCTGGAGGGCGCTCCGTCGCGGTCTTCCACCGAGCAGAAATAGCGACCCCGCGCCCCGGGCGCCTCCTCACTCGCCTGGACAGACGTCACGACCACGGACCGCTCCTGCCCCCGGGCCGTGAGGACCACGCCGGCTGCGATCTGAGGCGTGTGCAATGCGAGGCCCACGGCCAGGACGGCGACGATCCCCACCATGGCTCGACCGGCGCGCACCAACAGGAGGTAGAGGACGAGGCCGAGTGCGCACATCAAACCCACGTCGCCTGCGGCGAAGGCGGACTTGCCGGTCCAGGCGCCGAAGAACCCGGCACCCGCGATCAGCCCCGTGCCGAGGATTCCGGCGCAAAGCCCCTCTCCGATCAGCATTCGAGGCGGCAGGCCAGTGAACTCCGCAGGCCCCCAGACCATGGCGCGCACATGAGTTGCCATGTGAGACCCGTCGACGGACGAACCACGGTGCAATCTGCTCATACGTGGGGCCCCTCACACCCGCAACGGGCATGGGCCCGCTCCTTCATTTCATTGCATTGTGCAAAACAGAGTACGGTGTCGTCATTCCCAGCCGAGAGGCGACGGCTCGGCGCCCGCGTCCGGGGCGGGGGGCTCCGCGCCCGCCTCGTTGAAGGCGGCCAGGGCGCCGATCAGCACCCTTCGCTGCTCCGGACTCAGACGTTCGACGATGACGGCGATCTCCGTACGCCGCCGGGCGGTGACCTCCTCAACCGTGCGGCATCCCTCCGGCGTGAGCCGCAGCAGGGTTTCACGCCGGTTGTCGGGATTGACCTGGCGGTCCGCCAGCCCGGCGGCGATGAGCCGGTCCACCATGCGCATGGCCGTCGAGGGGGCGACGTGGAGAAGGTCGGCGAGCGCAACGAGTTTGGTGGCACCCCGGGTGGAGAGGACGACCAGCATCCGGAACTGCGGCAGCGTCACCCGGTCCTCGACTGCGGACAGGGAACGGGCGGAGACCGCCACCAGCAGCCGGGACGCGGTCAGCACCTCCCGCGTGACCGCATCGACGTCCTCCATGGTCCCCTCGCGGGACTCGTGCTCAACCATGGGTCTTTTCTACCGGGAACCTTCATTTAGACTGTGCAAAATTTTGCCTGCCGAAGTGATAGTCAGCGGATTCTCCGCCCCGTCGAGACGGGGAGTGGACACCGCCCACCCTGTGGAAGGCGAGCATGACACCTGACGAAACGGACCCCGCCAGACCCCCCGTTCCCACCGGCTGGCGCAGGCTGGCCGCTCGCGCGCCCATCCTCCTCTTCCGGGCCGGCCTGGGGCCTCTGCTCGGCAGACGGTTGCTGCTGTTGCACCATGTGGGCCGAGTCAGCGGAAGCGACCGCCGGGTGGTTCTCGAAGTCGTGGCGTACGAGGCGCCGTATCGCTGCTGGACGGTCGCCTCCGGCTTCGGTCCGCGCTCCGACTGGTACCGCAACCTGCGTGCCCAGCCGAAGACGGTCGTCCAGTTCGGCAACCGCCACCACGCCGTCACCGCCCACTTCCTCACTCCCGACGAAGGCGCCGACATCATGACGCGCTACGGCCGGCGCCACCCCCGCACCGCCCGCCGCCTGTGCGCCTACCTGGGACTGCCCGCCGACGGCACCGAGTCGGCCCTGCGCGAAGCCGGGCGCACGATCGCCTTCGTCCGCCTCGAGACAGACACCTGCCCACCGGACGCTCCGCGCCGACACGAGGCCCCGACACCCCGGAAGTGAGCACCAATGCCGAACCCCACCCCTGACTCGGTGTGGAGACGATTTCTCACCGACAGCGAGGAAGCCATCGCCCGGTCGGCACTGCGAGAGCCATCAGCCCGGGAACGGGCCGGGCATCCGGAGTGGGACGTCCGTGTGGGCGACACCTGGAGCGACGGCGACGCACCCGCCGAACCCCCATGGCGCCACCTCGACACTCGCGGGCGAATACGCCGCCTCGGCCGCATCCTGGCAGGCGCGGCCGCGCTCGCCGTTCTGCTGGGACTCTTCTCCTGCCTTCCCGAAGAGCCCCCGGGCCTGCCCCCAGGACCCGACAGCAGCTCGCCGCCCCAGACCTCCAGTGCCGTTGTCGAGTCACCACCCCCCGCCTCCCCGTCCTTGGAGTCGGCGGATGCGGCGTAGAAAGGCTCCACGACTCGAACGCACGCCCGGACCAGCCCGTCACGCCCTGGACCGACCTCTCAACGTATTGGCTAAGCTCCAGCGGGACACGGCACGGACGGGAAGTACGCCGCGGGCACACGACTGCCTCAGGGGGCGGTGGGGGAGGCAGTGACATGACCGAGGAGTATCTGGTCGGCTACGAGCAGGTACTGACGGAGGCCGCCTCCACCGGGCGACGGCTGACCCGGGACGAACTCGACTCCAGGCGCGCGCTCGGCGAACAGGCAGCGGAGGCCGGGCACGGGCTGCGCCTCCTGGTCAGTGAGCACCTGGCCGCCGCGCTGGCCATCTGGCCCCGCTTCTCCTCACCCACGAATTCGGCCCTCGCCGCCGTCCACCAGGCGATCGACGCGTTCGCCGAGGGCTACGAACGCGCTCAGCGCCTCGCCGTACGGCAGGAAGAGGCCGCGCGCCGCGAGTTCATCGACGACCTGCTCCACGGCCGCAGCGACCTGGGCCGCCTCGCCGAACGCGCCGAGCGCTTCGGACTGCGGCTCTCCCACGCCCACGCGGTCGCCGTCGCCCAGAGCGCCACCTCCTACGACGAGGGATCCGGCGTCGCCCGCCAGGTGGAACAGGCACTGATGACACGCTTCGGGAACCGCAACGTCCTGCTCACCACCAAGGACGGCCGCCTGCTGTGCATCGCACCGGGCAACGAGGACGACGTGCTGCCCTACTTCGCCAAGCAGGCCCACGCCGCCACCGACGGCGGCCAAGTCGCCATCGGGCGCTCCCACCCCGGACCCAGCGGCGTCGTCCAATCCTACGAAGAAGCACTCAACGCCCTCGAACTGGCCGACCGCCTCGGCCTCGACGACCCGGTACTGCGCGCCGTCGACCTGCTCGTCTACCCCGTCCTGACCCGCGACCGCCAGGCCATGACCGACCTCGTCCACGACACGCTCGGCCCACTCACCACCGCCCGCGGCGGCGCCGGCCCCCTCCTGGAAACCCTCACCGCCTACTTCGACTCCGGCTGCGTCGCCGCGGAGGCAGCGCGCCGCCTGTCGCTGAGCGTGCGGGCCCTCACGTACCGGCTGGAGCGCATTCACCACCTCACAGGTGCCGACCCCACCGATCCCGCCCACCGCTACATGCTCCAGACCGCCACCATCGGCGCCCGGCTCCTGGACTGGCCCGCACGAGAAGGCTGAGCCCGCTGCGTGGCATCCCTCCATCGTCGTCGGCGACGTGCGTGCCCGACCCTCGACCGCGTCCGCATAAGAACTCCTAACGAAATGCCGTGCGCGACAGTCGGTGTGTCAGCGGTGACCGGATTTCTTGCGCGCCCAGCGCACACGCCACAGCACCACAGTCCCAGGTTCAGAGCGCATGTGCGGCGGCACTAATCGCGCGGGCACGTTGAAGAGGATGATGCTGATCTCGCAGGCCATACATGCCAGCACGATGAGCACCGCTATCAGGACGACGGCTGCTTGGCCACCGGTCATCTCAGCGTCCAGCAGTCCCAAGAAGACAAGAGGAGTGATCGCCCAGAGCGAGGTCGCGGTGACACCCACGGAGCGGACCTCGCCTCTCCTGACCTCCTGGCCGAACGGCAGGACAGTGAAGGAAGCCAAGAAGAAGTCCACCAAGGACGCGTTGCGCCAGAGTTGAGCTGCCTTCCACGTCATGAAGGCAGCCCCTGTCATCCACACGAGCCCGATCGCATAGGCCACGCCGCATCCCCCGCCGCTCATCGACCGTCTTCGCGATCTCTTACGGTACGCCGCCCTACGCTCCATGGCTTCAGATCGGTTTGACAAGCACGCTCACGACTCACCGGGCCACCCGGAGGCGCCTCCAGCAGATGAGCACACATCCGAGGGTCAGGAATGCCTCGTGGATGTCGTCGCGTCTCCCAGCGGATTCGCAGGCGGCGGAACCAGTGCAAGTGGGCGAACGCGCGTTCAACGAACCGGCGTTGAGCGCCGAGCCCGGAGCCGTGCTCGGTGCCGCGGCGGGCAATCTGCGGCTTCACCCCGAGGCCCCAGACCAGGCGGCGGTACTTGTCGCGGTCGTAGCCGCGATCGCCCAGCACTACGTCCGGTCGGCTCCGGGGCCGACCGCGCTTGCCCCGCACGGGCGGTACGGCCTGGAGGAACGGAACCAGCTGGGTGACGTCGTTGCGGTTGCCGCCGGTGAGGGTTGCGGCGAGCGGGATGCCGGTGGCGTCGGTGATCAAGTGATACTTACTGCCCGTTTTGCCCCGGTCGACGGGGCTTCGTCCAGTCTTGGTGCCCCCTTTAACGCCCGGATGTGGGAGCCGTCGACCACCGCCCGGGAGAAGTCCAGGGCGTTCGCACTGCGGAATTGGGCAAGGAGGGCCGCGTGCAGCCGGGGCCATACCCCGACTTCGGTCCACTCGGCCAGTCGGCGCCAGCAGGTCATGCCCGAGCCGAAGCCGAGTTCCTGCGACAGGCGCTCCCAGGCGTCCCCAGTGTGCAGCACGAACAGGATGCCCTGGAACACCAGTCGGTCCGGGTGCCGCTTGCGCCCCGGATGCTGAGCCCGTCGCTCAATCTTGGGCACAAGCGGCTCGATCACCGCCCACAACTCATCGTCAACTTCCCAGGGCTTCACCCGAGCCACCCCGCACCCCCCGGATCTTCAGTTCCGGAGTGATCCAACCACCTTGTAGATCATTTCGTTAGGAGTTCTAAGTGCATACGACATGCTTCCCGCGTCCGGATAACGGTCGGGTCTCACCTGGCGGGACATCCCCTGGTCACGAGTAGTGACGTGAGTTACGTCACTAAAAATTTGGCAAAGACGTGGTACAACAGCGCAACTTCGCAGGTGGCTCGGCCAGCCACCGGCCGCGAAGAGGCCGACCTGTTGTCGACCTGCACACCGCTCAAGCCCGGCCCGGTCACGGTCCGACACCGCACCGTGCTGCCCGGGTCCGCTCATCGGACAACGACGTTCACCCAGAGACCGCTCAACCAGGCGAGACACCCCACCCCGCCCGCCCAGCGTCACCGAGGTAACCACCGTGTCACTCGACTCCGTCACCCAGTCCGTCGACGAAGCAGTCAGCGGATTCTTCGAGCCCATAGCCCAGTGGCTGGGAGAAGTCGTCTTCTACACCGTCCCCGTCGGCGGGACCGATCTGCCGCTCATCGTCGCCTGGCTCGTCGTCGCCGGCCTCGTCTTCACCGGCTGGTTCGGCCTCGTCCAGCTCCGCAAGTTCAAACTCGCCGTCGACGTGGTGCGGGGCAAGTACGACGAGAAGGGGTCGACCGGCGAGGTCAACCACTTCCAGGCGCTGACCGCGGCCGTCTCCGGCACCGTCGGCCTCGGCAACATCGCCGGTGTGGCCGTCGCCGTCTCCATCGGCGGTCCCGGCGCCACCTTCTGGATGATCCTGTGCGGCCTGCTCGGCATGGCCACCAAGTTCGTCGAGGTCACGCTCGGCGTGAAGTACCGCGAAGTGCACCCCGACGGCACCGTCTCCGGCGGCCCGATGCACTACCTCCCCAAGGGCCTGGCCGAGCGCTTCGGCAAGAACGGCAAGACCCTCGGCAAGGTCCTCGCGGTCCTCGCCTCCTTCCTCATCCTGTTCTTCGGCCTCTTCGGCGGCAACCTCTTCCAGGTCAACCAGTCCTACGCGCAGTTGGTCTCCGTCACCGGCGGCGAGGACGGCGCACTCGGCTCCTCCGCCGGCGCCCTGCTCTTCGGCATCCTGATCGCCGCCCTGGTCGGCATCGTCCTTCTCGGCGGCATCCGCTCCATCGCCAACGTCACCAGCAGGCTGGTGCCCGCCATGGCCGGCATCTACATCGTCGCGTGCCTGATCGTGATCCTGGTCAACATCACCGCCGTCCCCGACGCCGTCGTCTCCATCGTCGAGGGCGCGTTCAACCCCGAAGGCGTCGCCGGTGGTGTCCTCGGCGCACTGATCATCGGCTTCAAGCGGGCCGCCTTCTCCAACGAGGCCGGCCTCGGTTCCGCCCCGATCGCCCACTCCGCGGTCAAGACCAGGCACCCCGCCAGTGAGGGCCTGGTCGCGCTGCTCGAACCGTTCATCGACACCGTCGTCGTGTGCACGATGACGGCGCTGACCATCGTCATCGCCAACCCCGCCAGCTGGGGCGAGGCCCGTGCGGGCGAGGACATCGGCGGCGTCACCATCACCTCCGACGCCTTCGAGACGGTGCTGCCCTGGTTCCCCTACATCCTCACGGTCGCCGTCCTGCTGTTCGCCGTCTCCACGGTGCTGACCTGGGGCTACTACGGCCTCAAGTCCTGGACGTACCTCTTCGGCCGCAGCCGCGCCAGCGAAGTGACCTACAAGGTCGTCTACACCGTCTTCGCCGTCGCGGGCTCGCTGCTGACCCTGCAGACCCTGATCGACATGGCCGACGCCTTCCTCTTCACCCTCGCCGTCATCAACATCATCGGCCTCTACCTCCTCGCCCCCGTCGTCAAGCGCGAACTGCGAACCTTCCTCGACTTCGTCCGGGCTCGCAAAGCAGACCCGAACGCCGGCAACGGCGGCGACGACGACCAGGAGCCGGTGAAGACCACCGTCTGACCGCTCACACGGCCCGGCTCCTCAGGAACGGGCCCGTGCCCACCCCGCGCCTGGGCGAGCACGGGCCCGTTCACATATCGGCAAGTCGGCAAGTGGACACTGATTGAGCCCGATTCACGTGACCCGGCAGCTCTCCGGGAGCGGTGTCTTCCCTCCCTTGCCGAGCAAACGGCGCGCAACGCCCCCTTACACAGGGACGGGCAGCCCGTGCTCGCGAGCGTATGCCGCACGGCAGCTCTTCGCGCAGAACCCCACGGTCCGGCCCTCGTGCTCGAGAGTGACGGCCCCTCGCCCCAGTCGCACATGCATGCCGCACATCGGATCGACCGTGACCCCTTCGGGAAGGTCGGCACGGGCAGCATCGGTCCGCGCCCGGTACTCCGCAGTCATGCGGCCGACGACATCATCCGCGGTACCGGGCTTGCCGTCCATACCAATGCTTCCCTCGGCGATGCCGACGACGTTGATCCACAGATGCCCCTCGGATCGCTCCCACCCGTACGAACGATCGAGGCGACGCACCGCGCGACGCACCATGCCGATAGTGGTCCGCGACATCTCGGCGCGCCACGCCTCCGGCACCGTCACTGTGACCCACAGCGGCGGCACGTTCCCCGGCCTCCACGGACCATCGCCTGTGGTCCAGCCGTCAAGCTCACGGAAGCCGACGTGCATCATCGCGCGCGCACGGCGCATCGTTTCCTCCGCCACGCCCTCTTCCGCACCGACCAGCACCCGGCAGACTTCACCGGCGAGCTCTTCACGGTCGTCAGCGGTCAACGCACCACGCGGGCAGGCGATCTCGATGAGGAACATCCAGGTCCTCCAGGGTCGAAAGCACTCGTTCCACCATACCCCCCAGTGGTATAAAGCGCCCGCGCTCGAACCGCAGAGGCAGCCCACTGTCGCGGCACCATGCGGACCCAGGTGGCCATGACGATCCTGACCGCGGAACGCAGGAAACCTGCGCCGAAACGGGCATCCAGCCGCGACGGATGGCGTCCTCGCCGGGGCGTCCGGTTCGTCGGCGAGGAGACAGCCTCGGTCGCGTTCAGTGCGATGCTCACGGCACTGCGGCCAGGGCGTACGCCTCCGTCCGCCCGCCACTCGTGATCCACAGGTACTGGCACTCAGGCGCGTGACCGAGCGGCAAGAGCGCGGCAAGTGTTCGTGCACCGTGGAGTGCCGCGAGGGCCCTGCGAACCAAGGCGGACACCGGGTCCGTCGACCGGGTGAAGGGCGCGAAGCCAGCCTCGCGAGGCAGACCGCAGGCGGGGAAACGGTCAAGGAAGAGGCATACGAGGCGCTGATGGGGCACGGTCGGTGCCTGGGCTGGGCCGGGATGCTGCTAGCGGCGGTCTCGGTCGCGCTGTCGCTGCTGCAGCCGACCAGCAGGTCAAATGCCCGTCATGAAGGTGAGTTCAAGGTGGGACTCTCGGAACGCGTCCGAACCGGCGCATGGTCGCCCACATGGCCGCGATGCTGCCCGGGGTGCGGATGAACGTCGACCCGGAGCCCGGACCGGACCGGGGCGCCTTCCAGATCGGCAGCGAGCGCTACCGACTGGAGGCGGGTGTCACGGAGTACGTGCTGCTGGCCCGTCTGACCGCCGGGGACCGGCGCGAGGCCCGGCCCGCCTTCCTGTTCTGCGGCCAGCGCGCGATCACCAACCAGGCCGCCACCCGCTACCTCGCCCGGCACCACGAGAAACTGGCCCGCAAACACGGCAACAACTCCTTCGTACTGCTGCTCAAGGTCGTCAACTCACAGGCGTACGGCCCGGACGTGGTCGAACTCGTCGGCGACGTCACCCGGGCCGCGACCAGCCCCCTGCCGACCCCGGCACCTGCCTCCCGCACCTCCCACCGGGCCTGAAGCGCGACCGTCTCGGCCGAGCCCTTGGTCTCGATCACCCTTGGGCTGCGCTGGACCGCATACCCGCGAGTGAAACCGCGTCTTCGCCTTGATGGTGAGGGGAATATCTGTATCTCCGGACACCTTGTTGGTGATCATGCGCGTCTTCCGTACCTTCGCCCGCGTCTACGCCAACGACCTGGATGCCGTGCTGGCTCCGCTCGCCACGATCGCGGACGAGCCGGTCAGCACCCGCTTCACGATGCCGAACGGCTTGGAGTTGGCCACGGTCGGCCGCGTTCTGGTGGTGGCGGGCGATGATCGAGTGCTGGAGCCATACCGGGCGACAGTGGCCACGCTCATCGTCGATGACCTCGACGAGTGCCATGCGCTGCTCACCCGGACCGGAGCGCAGGTCGTGCGTGGTCCGCAGGTCGTTCCCACTGGCCGGAACCTGACCGCGAAGCTCCCGGGGGGCGTCCAGATCGAATACGTGGAATGGGATGAGGCGCAGTGGGAACGCGCCGGAGGTCGACCAGTCTAAAAGCTTCTCTTCCTGGCGGTCATGCGACCCGGGACGGCAACGGCTCTCGGGCAGTCACGCGGCAGTGGATCACCGAGGCGGCAGCGTCGGGTCTGGACCCGCACGTGGCACGAATCTGTCGCCGGCCAGGTGCGCGGTAATGCGCGTGAGCAAGGGCAAAGCGTCTTGCAGTTGCTGTTGTTCGGCCAGGGTGAGCGTGTCGTCGATGGCGTTGTGCAGGGAAGCGGTGCGGCGGGTCCGCTCGTGGCACAGGCGTTCGCGTCCAGCAGGGGAAATCCGGAGCAGGACCTTGCGGCGGTCGTCGGGGTGGGGCTCGCTGACGATCAACCCGGCGGCCGACAACTCTTTGACCGACTTCGCGGCCGACTGATGGCTCACCAGCCGTCGTTGCGCCAGTTCGGCAGTGGTCTGGGGGCCGTCACGGTCGAGGTACCCAAGGATGGCAGCAGCGCCTCCGGGCATCGTGTCAACGGTTCGCACCGCCCGGACCAGCGCCCCGACCGCCTGCCGCAGGTCTTCGGCCAATGTTTCGTCCATCTCCCCATCCTACCGACCCGACCACAGACTAGTTGTACAGTTTGGTTGTACAGATTCGTTGTCTGCCTCAAGGATTGAGCTGTGCGTATCACCAAGTTCGGGCATGCCTGTGTGCGTATCGAATCCACCGGCCGACGTCTGGTCATCGACCCGGGTGGCCTGACCGATCCCCGCGTGCTCGATGACGCTGACGCTGTGATGGTCACCCACGAGCACTTCGACCACTTCTCCGAAGACACCCTGCGCCAGGCCCTCGCGAAGAACCCGCGCCTGCGCCTCTTCGTCAACACGGCCGTAGGCGCCGAGTTGGCCGATCTCGGTTCACGTCTCACGGTGGTCGGTGCGGGCGAGGTCTTCACCGCGGCAGGCTTCGAAGTGAAGGTCTACGGGACCTGGCACGAGGTGATCCACCCCGACATGCCGCGGGTGGTCAATATCGGCTTCCTGGTCGACGGTGCGGTGTTTCATCCCGGGGACGCGCTCACCGTGCCTGATGCTGCCGTCGATACGCTGTTGCTGCCTGTGCACGGCCCCTGGTCCACCACCGGGCAGCTGATCGACTACGTGCGCGAGGTGTCACCGCGGCAGACCGTCGGCATCCATGACGGCGCCCTGAACGAGGTCGGCGGAGCGATGGTCGCCGGGCTCCTGGGCAGTACCGGCCCCGGCATCGGTTGTCCGTATGTGCGGCTGGCTCCGGGAGCGTCCACGGGGATCGGCTGACCATGCGGTGCGCCTGACCGTCCGGTCGCGGTCACGACAGGTGGCGGACGATGTCGGCGACGGCCTCCGGCTGGGACAGGAACGGGTGGTGGCCCGCCTCCACCTCGACGACCTTGCCCGCACGGCGGGAGAACTCACGCTGCGCGGCCACCGGGGTGCCGCGGTCCTCGGTGCACACCACGTACGTCGTGGGCACGTCGTGCCACGCCGCCGCCCGAACGGGCTGCCCGGTCACGGCCAGCGTCTGCCGGACCAGACGGGCCGCCGCGTCGCGGGCCAGGTCCGGCGGGCAGTCCTGGACGAACGTCTCGGCGAACAGCTCGGGCCGAGCGCCGAACGTGCCGCTGACGGGATCGAAGTCCAGGAACGGTGGGGGTACGTCGGCTCCGAACGTCGACAGGGACTCGCCGGGCTCGGGCAGATAGCTCGACACCAGCACCATGTGCCGCACCGCTTCCACCCCCGCCGCCGCCTCGGCGGCGACGATTCCGCCGTAGCTGTGCGCCACGACCACGGTCGGCTCGTCCCCCTCGGTCAGGACCCCGCGCACCGCGGCGACGTCCTCGGCGAGTCCTGGACCGTCCGGCCCGGCCGGCCGGTCGCCCTCGCCGCAGCTCGGCAGTGCCGGGGCAGCGCTGCCGATGCCGTGCTCGCGCAGGGCCGAGGCCGCCGGGTGCCACCACCACGACCCGTCACGAACACAGGCCCCGTGCACGAATACAACGCGCATCTCTTCCTCCTCGAATCCGGGTGCCGAGCTCCACGATCAACGGTAGACGTAGCTCCGGTTACGTGAAAAAGTGCGGCGATGGGTCGACACAAGCAGCCCGAGATCCGCGACCGAATCCTCGACGCCTGCGTCGACCACGCGCTCGCGCACGGGCTTCCCGACCGCCTGGAGCCGTTGGCGGCGGCCTCCGGCACGTCGGCCCGGATGCTCATCTACCACTTCGGGACCCGGGACGCGTTGCTGCGGGAAACCCTGCGGCGGGCACGGCGACGTCAGCGCGACTTCTTCGGCGAACTGGTCTCCCCGCGGCCCGACGAGCCCTATCCGAGCACGCTGCGACGCGCATGGCGGGTCATGACCGGCCCGGCGGGCCGGCCGTACCTCACCATGTTCGGCAGACTCCGCGAGAACGCCGAACAGCAGTTGTGGCCGGGCTTCGGCCGCGAGTCCACCACGGACTGGCTGCAGCCGTTCGAGGACGGCCTGCGCGGCATCGGCCGTCCTGAACTCGCCACCCTCGTACTGGCGGTCGTGCGCGGTCTCATCATGGACATCGAGACCACGGGTGATGTCTCGCGAGCCGACCGGGCCTTCGAGGACTTCCTCGCCGCACTCGTCCTCGTCGCCGAGACTCCCGAGACGGCTGGGAAGCGCCACCCGGCCTGAACGCCGGTTCCCCACGTGCGGCGGGCCGGTGGCGGTCAGGACCGGCGCGCCTCCGGGCCGCCGCCGACCGCCGCCGTGCTGGCGCGTACGACCAGCACGGGCTCGACGGAGGCGGGTTCCGGCGCCGCGCCCGGATCCGCGATGTGCCGCAGCAGGTGGGCCACGGCGAGGGCACCCATCTCGGCGAACGGCTGGGCCACCGTGGTCAGCGAGGGCGAGCAGTACTCGGCGAGCGCGATGTCGTCCACCCCGACCACGGAGATGTCCCGCGGCACCCTGCGCCCGGCCTCGTGCAGGGCCCGGATCACCCCGAAGGCCATCTCGTCACTGGCCACGAACACCGCGGTGACGTCGGGGATCTTGGCCAGGACCAGCCCGTTGCGGTACCCGGAGGCGGGCGTCCAGTCCCCCTCGAGCACCGGCGGCACGGACAGCCCCGCCTCCTCCAGGGTGTCGCGCCAGCCCGCGCAGCGACTGGCCGCGTCGAGCCACTCCGGGGGCCCCGACACGTGCCAGACGGTCTCGTGGCCCAGCTCGATCAGATGCCGGGTCGCCAGGCGGGCCGCCAGGGTCTGGTCCACGGCGACCACCTCGGTGGCCGGTGTCCTCGATCCGTCGACGGTGACGGTCGGCACCGAGCGGGTGAGCCGCTCGATCCTCGGGCTCACGTGCACCAGCGGCACCGAGAGGACGACCCCCTCGACGTCCTGCTCCGCCAGCCGGGACAACGCGCCCTCGATGGCCGCGGTGTCCAGGGACGCCGTGGCGGCGGTGCTGACCGCGTACCCGGCCTCGCGCGCCGCGGCCTCGATGCCGAAGAGCAGGTTCGCGCGGGAGTAGAAGGTGGTCCGCAGCGTCACGACGCCGATCGTCCGGCTGCGCCCCGACGACAGCACCCGCGCCGCGTTGTTCTTGCGGTAGCCGAGCTCCTCGACCGCGGCGAGCACCTTGGCGCGGGTCGCGTGCTGGACGTTGGGGTGACCGGCCAGGGTGCGGGACACCGTCTGGGCGGAGACCCCGGCGAGCCGCGCCACGTCGGCCATGCCGGGCTGCCGGGCGGCACCGTCGTCGGCCGTCCGCCCGCTCCCGGGCGTCCGGTCGGCTGCCGGCGTTTCCGATGACATCGCTCGCCTCTCCATGAAAACCGCGGTCCGGGCCGCATACGCAGGTATTGCTCCCGCACCCCGGAGTCTAGCCAGACGCGACCCATTGGCATCGATAACATCCTCTGCCATAGTTCCCGCCAACGCGGACCTCGCGTGGACCAGGTTTCTCTGCAGACGCCTCTGTCGACACAGAGAAGGGCGAGCGGCAACGAGATGGCAGCGATCAGAGCGAAGCGAGCGGCCGGAGCGCACAGCCCGACATCCTCATCATCTTCCTCCCCACCGTCCTTCCCACCGTCATCCTCTCCGTCTTCTCCACCGTCCTCCCCTCCGCCTTTCCCATCGGGACTCGGACGACTGACGCGCCCCGGTGCCCTCGTCGCGGCGCTGGCCCTGGCGGCCGGTCTGCTGTCGACCGCCGCCGTGCCCGCGGGCGCGGCCCCGCCCCGGGCCGCCTCGGCCCCGGCGACCGCGCCGGGGACACCGGTGGAACTGAGCCGGGGCGGACTGACCGTCACCGTGGCCGAGGAGTTCCCCCAGGTGATCTCCTACCGGCTGGGCCGGCGCGCTCTCGGCGGGCAGGCGACGGCGCTGGACAGCTTCACCGTCAACGGCGTGGCCCACCGTGCCACCACCACCATGAAGGCGGAGGCCAGCAGGGCGACCTACACCTCCACCTTCGAGGACCTGCCCGGTCTCACGATCACCTCCACCATCACGGTGACCGGCAGCACCACGGTCGTCTTCGCCGTCGAGAAGATCTCGGGCGAGGCCGCGTCGGGCGTGCGTACCCTCGCGATCCCCGGCCAGTCCCTCGTCTCCGTCGACTCCGCCGACCCGGGCGCCAACCTCGCCCGCACGAAGATCTCCACGGACTCGACCACGACCGCCGACCGCTTCATCCCCGTCACCGGCGACACCGTCCCGGACGAGGAGCCCGTGGGCACCCCGTACGCGTTCGTCGGCAACGCCCAGTTGTCCGCGGGCGTCATCACCAACGCGACCGAGGACTCGCCGCAGGACGACAACACCAACTGGAACACCCGCCTGCAGTCCAGCATCGTCGACGCGGGGCAGGGGCGGCGCCGGGCGGAGCTGTCGGTCGGCACGTACACCTACCACCCGCAGGGCGCGACCGACCCGCGGGTCGACACCTACGAGCTGCCCCGGGCGACCGTGGTTCTCGCCGCCGACGCCAACGGGGACGGCACGGTCGACTGGCAGGACGGCGCCATCGCGCACCGGGAGCACATGCGCCGACCGCTCGGCGCCGACCGGGTGCCCGAACGCGTGGTCCAGCGCATTCCGTTCAACTTCGCGAGCCAGGCCACCAACCCGTTCCTGAAGACGCTGGACAACACCAAGCGCATCTCCATGGCCACCGACGACCTGGGGCAGTGGGTGCTGGAGAAGGGGTACGCGAGCGAGGGCCACGACTCCGCCCACCCCGACTACGGCGGCAACGAGAACGTCCGCGCGGGCGGCTGGAAGGACCTGAACCGCCTCACCCGGACCGGCGCCGACTACAACGCGGACTTCGCCGTGCACGTCAACGCCACCGAGGCGTACGCGCAGGCCAGGACCTTCAGCGAGGACATGGTCGAGGGGCAGCCGAACGGCTGGGACTGGCTCAACCAGGCCTACCACATCGACCAGCGCAAGGACCTGGGCACCGGCGCCGTCCTCGACCGCTTCAAGCGGCTCCGTAAGGAGGCACCGGGCATCAGGACCGTCTACATCGACGCCTACTACTCCAGCGGCTGGCTGGCCGACGGTCTCGCCGCCGAGCTGCGGAAGATGGGCTTCGAGGTCGCCACCGAGTGGGCGTACAAGTTCGAGGGCACCTCGCTGTGGTCGCACTGGGCCGCCGACAAGAACTACGGCGGCGCCACCAACAAGGGCATCAACTCGGACATCGTCCGGTTCATCGCCAACTCCGACCGCGACGTGTGGAACGTCGACCCGCTGCTCGGCGGCGCGAGCGTCGTCGAGTTCGAGGGCTGGACCGGCCAGGACGACTGGAACGCCTTCTACCGCAACATCTGGACCGACAACCTGCCGACCAAGTTCCTCCAGCACTTCCAGGTGCTGGACTGGGACCGCGGCAGGTCCGCGCGGCTCACCGACGGTGTGAGCGTGCGCTCCGTCGACGGCGAACGGCGGATCTCCATGGACGGCACCGAGGTCCTCAGGGGCGACGCCTACCTGCTGCCCTGGCAGAACGCCGGGAAGGACGACGGCACCTCCTCCCCGGTCGACGCCGACAAGATGTACTTCTACAGCGCCTCCGGCGGCGCGCACACCTTCGAACTGACCGAACGGTTCGCGGGCGACGAGGACTTCACCCTCTACGAACTCACCGACCAGGGGCGGGCGAAGAAGACCCGGGTGACGGCCCACGACGGGCGGGTGACGCTCACCGCCGAGAAGGGGCAGCCCTACGTCCTCGTGCCGAACGGCGGCGGGGCGCCGCACCGGAACGCCCACTACGGCCAGTACACCGGCCTGTCCGACCCCGGATTCAACGGCGGGCACCTCGACGACTGGAACGCGCGGGGCGGCGCGGAGATCGTCCGGGCAGAGAACGGCGACAACGTGGTCCGCCTGGGCGACGGCGCCTCGGGCATCTCGCAGCGGGTCCGCGGCCTCACCCCGGGCAATCGGTACACACTCGCCGCGGACGTCGAGATCGGTCCGGGCGAGCGCCGGGCCACGACGCTGCGGGTGCGCGGCGGCAAGGACACGGAGCCGAAGACCTTCGACACCACGCCGGCCCGGAACCGGATGGCGTCCGACGAGAAGCGGGACACCTACTCCCAGCGGGCCGCGGTCTCCTTCACCGCACCGCGCGACGGCACGGTCACCGTGGAACTCGGGGCCGCCCCGGGCCGTGCGGCGGTCGTCCTGGACGACGTACGCGTCATGGCGGACACCACCGCCCGGCTGCCCCGCGCCGGGGACGGCACCGTCGTCGCCCACGACGACTTCGAGGGCAACCAGCCCGGCTGGGGGCCGTTCGTCAAGGGCGACGCCGGCGGCGTCACCGACCCCCGCACGAGCGTCAGCGACCTGCACGCGCCCTACAGCCAGAAGGAGTGGAAGAACACCTACTCGCCCTACGACTCCGGCACGTTGAAGGGCAGGGCAGTCGACGACGTGCTCGCCGGCCGGCACTCGCTGAAGTCCCACGCCGAGAACACGGGCCTGGTCCACCGCACGACCCCGGCGACGGTGCCCTTCGAGGAGGGCCACAGGTACCGGGTCTCCTTCTCCTACCAGACCAACGTCGAGGGCCAGTGGGCCTGGATCACCGGCGCGGACCAGGTGGCCGACGGGAAGACCACCTCCCGGGACATCACCCGCGAGGTGCTGGCACCGGCCCTGGACACGGCCTCCTACTCCCGTGAGATCGTCGCCGGCTGCGGGGACACCTGGGTCGGGCTGCGCAAGCTCGGCAGCGCCCGGGGCACCGATCTGGTCCTCGACGACTTCACCGTGACCGACCTGGGCGAGGCGGGCACCGGGGCCGCCTGCGCCGCTGTCACGGCGCCGTCCGGCACCGAGCTGAGCCCGGGAGTACCCGGCGAGTACGTCACGGCCTTCACCAACCACGAGTCCGCCGACGCCGAGAACGTGGGCATCGCGTTCCAGGGGCTGCCCGAGGGCTGGAAGGTGGCGGTGAAGGAGAAGGACGGCAACCTCTTCGAGCGGGTGCCGCCGGTCGCGACCGTGCGCACCACCTGGCTCCTCACCCCGCCGGCCGGCCCGCCCGGCACCTCCCCCGCCTGGCAGGTGACCGCCACGTACGCCCGTGCGGGAGCCACCATGACCGTCTCGTCCGAGGCCCGCGCCACGGTGACCGAGGAGCCCGTTCTGCCACCGGGCGCGATGACCGCGACCGCCGACTCGGAGAACGGTTCGTCGGGGGCCGCCGAGGGGCCGGTGTCCAACGTGCTCGACGGTGACGCCGGCACCATCTGGCACACCGACTACACCGCCTCCCAGGCACCGTATCCGCACTGGGTGACGCTGGAGCTCGGCGGCGCCGCGGACATCGACGGGTTCGGCTACCTGGGCCGGCAGAGCGGGGGCCCGAACGGCCGCGTCGCCGGCTACGAGGTCGCGGTGTCGGACGACGGCGAGGACTGGACGACGGTGGCCCGCGGCACCCTGGAGGACGACCCGCGGACCCAGCGCGTCTCCTTCGACCGCGTCCGCGCCTCCTACGTGCGGTTCACCGCGCTCGACGCGCTCAACGGGCAGCCCTACGCGGCCGCCGCGGAGATGCGCGTGTACGGCCTGCCCGTGGACCTTCCCACGGGCTGTCCGCCGGGCGAGCGTCCCGCCGACCTCCGCTGAGCCACCCGCCGGGTGCGGCCCGCCCCTCTCCGGAGGCGGGCCGCACCCGGCCGCCGTCCGCCCGGGGCGTCAGTCGAAGGTCTCGACGTACTCCTGGGACGGCCCGAGGTCGGGGCGGTCGTGCAGGGCGATCCGGTCGCCGAGGCGTTCCAGTTCCAGCACGGTCAGGGTGTTGTCGCCGGGGCGCAGGAGCGGGCCGGGCAGGTAGAGCGTGGTCTGCGGTCCGATCTCCCAGTAGCGGCCCAGCAGGAAGCCGTTGACCCACAGGAACCCCTTGCCGAACCCGGGCAGCGCGACGAAGGTGTCCGCGGGCTCGGCCACGGACAGGACCGCGGTGGCGAACCCCGCCCGGCTGTCCGAGGGGGCCGCCGCCGCTGCGCGTGCCGTGTCCCTCGGCGTCCAGGTGTCCAGCGGCAGCGGACGCATCGTCCAGCCGTGCACCAGGCGCCGCTCCACCCGGACGCCGCCGAGGATGCCCTTGCCCTGGCCGAGCAGCGGGCCGTAGTTGATCCGCCCCTGGTTCTCCACCAGCAGCGCCAGCCGGACCGGCGCTCCGGAACCGGAGACGGTGAACGAGGCGCTCTCGCGGTCCAGTACGGCGACGGGAGCGTCGTCGACGAACACCTGGGCGCGGTCGTGCAGACCCGTGACGGTGACCTCGTGATCCCCCGGGGGCAGCAGCGGTGCGGCCTCGTAGAGCACCAGGCCGGACGCCAGGGAGAGTTCCTCGAAGCTCAGCGGCAGCGGGGCGGTCACCGGTTCGGCCACCGCGCGCAGCGCGTCGAGCAGCGCGGCCCGCCGGGTGACCGGCAGGTCACGGGGGGCCAGCAGCGGCGGGTCGGGGGGCAGCAGGCGCCGGGGTGCGGCGCCGTCGAGCGCGGTCAGCCTGTCCCGCAGGGCGAAGAACTTCGGGGTCAGGGCGCCGTTCTCGGCGACGGGGGCGTCCGAGTCGTAGCTGGTGACGGTCGGCCGGATGGCGCCGCCGTCGTGGTTGGCGCCCGCCCACAGCCCGAAGTTGGTGCCGCCGTGCGCCATGTAGAGGCTCACGGAGCCGCCCTCGTCGAGGATGCCGCCGAGGTCGTCGGCCGCGTTCGCCGCCGACCGGACGTGGTGCTTCTCCCCCCAGTGGTCGAACCAGCCGTTCCAGAACTCGGCGCAGAAGAAGGGCTCCCCGGACCGGCGCGAGCGCAGCAGCGCCGCGGCCTCGGCGGGACGGGAGCCGAAGGTCGCCGCCGCCAGTTCGCCGGGCAGGGCTCCGCCGTCCTGCATCAGCGGGGTCGGTCCGTCCGCGGTGTAGAGCAGTTCGGTGATGCCCCGGGTGACGAGGGCGTCGCGGATGTGGCGCACGTAGGAGTGGTCGTCGCCGTAGCTGCCGTACTCGTTCTCGATCTGCACGGCCACGACCGGTCCGCTCCGGCCGGCCTGGAGCTCTGCGACCCGGGGGATCAGCTCGTCGAACCACCGGTCGACCGCGTCGAGGAAGGGCCCGTGGGACGTACGCAGCCGCATGCCTGGGGTGCCGGTCAGCCAGGCGGGCAGGCCGCCGTTGTCCCACTCGGCGCAGATGTACGGGCCCGGGCGGACGACGACGTCCAGCCCCTCGTCCTGGGCGAGCCGGAGGAAGCGGGCCAGGTCGCGCGGGCCGTCGAAGCGGACGTCGCCCTCGGCGGCTTCGTGGAAGTTCCACGGGACGTAGGTGTCGACCGTGTTCAGTCCGAGGGCGGCCAGCCGTCGGAGCCGGTCGGCCCACTGCTCGGGGTGGACCCGGAAGTAGTGCAGCGAGCCCGACAGGAGGCGGTGCGGTTGCCCGTCGCGCCGGAGCGTGCCGTCGGCGTACGTGAGGGCGGATCGCTGCACAGTGCCTCCTTGACGGCGATGGCGCGGAAACCGGGACCGGCCATCGGTAGCTGCGACTATGGCAGATCATGTTATCGATGCCAATCGCTGCCAACCGCTCTGATGCCGAGTTCGACCACGGCATCGAGGAGCTCGAAAGCCGGGCACGGAACCGCGCCCGGCCCAGCGGTCACCTCCTGTTCACGCGCCCGCCACCCCTCACCCGTGCCGGGAACTTCCTTGTGCCACAAGGGCGTTGAGGCCGATGCGGGGCTGAAGAGGAGTGGACATGACACAGGAGCTCGCACGGGACCCGTGGCGGCTGCTGCTGATCGAGGACGACCGGGAACTGGTCGGCATGCTGTCCGACGTGCTGCGGGACGAGGGCTACGCGGTCGATGTCGCGACCGACGGCCAACGGGGTCTGCACCTCGGTCTCACCCGCCGGTACGACGTCTTCGTCGTCGACCGGCGGCTGCCGGTGCTGGACGGCCTTGACCTGCTGGGCCGGTTGCGGAACCGCGCGGTGCGCACCCCTGCCCTGATGCTGACCGCGATGGGCACCGTGCACGACCGGGTCGACGGCCTGGACGCCGGCGCCGACGACTATCTGGTGAAGCCGTTCGAGCTGGACGAACTCGGGGCCAGACTGCGGGCCCTGTGCCGGCGTTCCCTGGAGGGCAGTGACGTCCTGCGGATCGGTACGGGGCGCCTGCACATCGGCCTGCGCGAGGTCGAGTCGGCGGACGGCGAGCGGATCGCGCTCGCCGCGCGCGAGTTCGCCCTGCTGTGGGTGCTCGCCTCGCACCCCGACGTCGTCCACACCCGCGCGGAGCTGCGCCGACTGGTGTTCCAGGAGGCACCGGCCTCCTCCATCGTCGACACCTACGTCTACTACCTGCGCCGCAAACTCGGTCGGCAGGTGGTGCATACGGTGCACGGACTTGGCTACCGCCTGGGGGCGTTATGAGCGCGTCGGCGTCCGGGGAACGGGTGGCCGTGAGCCGGGCCCGGCTGCGCGTCGCCGTACTGACCGGCGCGATCATCACCCTGCTGGTCACCGTCGTCGGCGGCATCGCCGACACCGTCATGACGCGGGCGCAGAGCGACCAGGTGTGGCGGGAGCTGCGCTACGGCGCGGAGCGCGGGGACCTGTCCAGTCCGCCGGTGTGCACCTGGCTGTTCGCGCGCGGCGCGGTCCCGCTGGCCAACGCCCCGGCGGGCTTCCCGGTGGAGAGCGACATGCGGCGGGTCCGCCGGACCCACGAGGCGGTGGAACGCACGGTGCGGCGCGACGACACCCAGTACCTGGTGCGTACCCAGGTCAGGGCGGACGGGAAGGTCGTGCAGGCGGTGTTCGACCTGCGGTTCCAGCTGGCCGACCGCCGGCACCTGTGGTTCGCGCTGGGCGTCGCGGAGGTGGTGGGCCTGCTGGCCGCGGCCGCCACCGGGGTGGTCCTGGGGCGGCTCGCGGTGTCCCCGCTGGCCGAGGCACTCACCCGGCAGCGCCGGTTCGTCACGGACGCCAGCCATGAACTGCGCACCCCGGTCACCCAGGTGTACACGCGGGCGCAGCTGCTGGCGCGGCAGGCGGCGGCCCAGGGCTTGCCCGCCCCGCACCGTGACGGGCTGACGCGGCTGGTCGGCTCGGTCGGCCGGCTCGGCGAGGTGCTGGACGACCTGCTGCTGTCGGCGAGTCTCGCGGCGGGCCCGGCGCGGCCGGCGGACCACCGGCCGGTCGACCTGGTGGCCCTGGCCCGTGCGGTGGTCGCGGAGGAGGCGGACCGGGTCCGCGACGGCCGTCTCACCGTCGTCGTGGACGGTCCGCGCCACCCCTTGTTCGTCGACGGTGTCGAGTCGGCGCTGCGCCGGGCCGTCGGGGAGCTGCTGTCCAACGCCGTCGGACACACCCCGCCGGGCGGGCGGGTCGAGGTCGCCCTGGCCCGGGCCCGCGGGACGGTCACGCTGACCGTCGCGAACACCGGGAAGGGCTTCGACCCGGCGGAGGCGGAACGGCTCTTCGAACGGTTCCACCGGGGCGGATCCACCGGCCGGTACGGGCTGGGGCTCGCGCTGCTGCGGGAGGTCGTCACCCACCACGGTGGCACTGTCGCCGCGACCGGACGCCCCGGGCACGGCGCCCGGTTCACCATCCGGCTCCCGGTGGGCGGCTCCCCGTCCGTGTCCGTTCCGCCACCCCGGGGCCGGACGCCCCGCCTCGCACCGCGCCGGGTCAAGGCCGGGCGTACCTGACCAGCAGGCGGGCGGCGACGCGGACGTCCGAGTCCAGCGGGCGGTCCGGGTCGACCGGGGGGATCGCCTCGGTGAGGGCGTCCAAAAGTTCCCGGCACCGGGGTGCGGTGGGGCGGCGGGCTCCCACGTGGGCGGCCTGGCGCAGGCCGAGGGCGAGCGACCCGCACAGCAGGCCGAGCAGTTCCGCCGAGTCGTGGGCGCGCAGGGCGGCCTGCGTGCCGAACGGCACCACGTCCTGGTTGTGCAGGTTCGTCGGCAGGCTCTGCATGCCGGCCGGGGTCGCGGCGCGGCGGATCTCCGCCACGAACGCGGTGCTGGCCAACTGCACGCCCTGCAGACCGTGCTGCGCCCCGGGCTCGGTGGCGAGCATCGGCGGCAGCCCGCCGTTGCGGGCCGGGTCCACCAGGAGGTCCAGCTGGCGTTCGGCGAGGTTGCCGAGTTGGGCGGTGACGGAGGCGAGCAGGTCGGCGGCGAACGCGGCGGGCTGCCCGAAGAAGTTCCCGCCGTGCACGACCTTCCCCTCCCCCACGCCGTCGGTGCCGGCGCCCGTGCCGGGAGCGGGGAAGAACAGCGGGTTGTCGCTGACCCCGCCGAGGTCGGCGGCGACGACACCGTCGACGTGGCGCAGCGCGTCCTCGGCGGCGCCCAGCAGCTGCGGGGCACAGCGGATGCTGTACGGCTCCTGCAGCGGCCGGGTGCCCGAGGGCGTGCCGCCCGCCAGGGTGTGCCGCATCCGGCCGCCCACGTCGACGGCGCCGGGGTGGCCGTAGACCCGCAGCAGGTCGGCGTCGAGGAAGCCGGTGTCGCAGCCGAGGAGGTCGGTCAGCAGGCAGCTGAGCGCGGTGAGCGAGCGGTGCGCGGCGCGCACGGCGTCGAGGGCCAGCGCCGTGGCCGCGGTGGTGACGGAGGTGCCGTTGACCAGGGCGAGCGCGTCGCGTCCGTCGAGGGCGAGGGGGCGCAGTCCGGCGGCGGTCAGCGCCTCGCCGGCCGGCATCCGGTCGCCGTCCAGGTAGGCGTGGCCCCGGCCGCGCAGGGCCTGGGTTGCGTAGGCGAGCGGGATGAGGTCGCCGCTCGCGCCGACGGAGCCGTAGCGGGGGACGGCGGGCGCGAAGGTGGTGGCGAACATCGCCGCGAGCCGGTCGACCACCTCGGCCGACACCCCCGAGAGCCCCTGGGCGAGGGAGCGGGTGCGCAGCAGCAGCGCGGCCCGCACGATCTGGGGCGCCAGGTCCGGTCCCTGCCCCGCGCCGAGGTGCGCCAGGGTGTTGTCGCACTGGTCGGCGTCGTCGGTGCGGCCGGCGTAGCCGACGAGGGCGCCGAAGCCGGTGTCGGCGCCGTAGATCCGGCGGTCCGCGCCGCCGGGTCCGTGCCGCAGCGCGTGGAAGAGGCGGCGCCCTCGTTCGACGCGGGCGCGGGCCGCCTCGTCCACCGCGACGGTGAGCGGGAGTGCCGCGCGGCGCAGGTCGGCGGCGTCCAGGGGGCCGGAGAGCGGGACGGTGTCCGTGGGAGTGAGCACACCGGGGAACGTAGGCCGCGGATCTCAGAGCGCTCTGAAATCCCGTGGCTACCTTCCGTGGCATGAGCCATGACTGCCATGACTACCTCATCATCGGAGCGGGCCCCGCCGGCCTGCAGCTCGCCTCCTTCCTGGAGCGGGACGGCGCGGACTACGTCGTCCTGGAGCGCGGCGGCGTGCCGGGCGCGTTCTTCACGCGCTTCCCGCGGCACCGCTACCTGATCTCGAACAACAAGGTGCACACCGGCTACGACGACCCGGAGCTGCGGCTGCGGATGGACTGGAACTCGCTGCTGAGCGACGACCCCGAGCTGGTGTTCACCCGGTACAGCCCCCGCTACTTCCCGGCCGCCGACGATCTGGTGCGCTATCTGGCGGACTTCGCCGACCGGACCGGGGTGCGGGTGCGGTACGACACCGCCGTACGGCACGTCACCCGCGACGACGAGGGGTTCACCGTCACCGATCAGGGCGGAACGCGGTGGCGGGCGAGGCACCTGGTGGTCGCCACCGGCATGCCCGTGCCGAACCTGCCGTCGATCCCGGGCGTCGAACTGGCCGAGCGCTACGACACCATCGACACCGACCCGGCGGCCTACACCGACCAGCGGGTGCTGATCATCGGGCGGGGCAACTCGGCGTTCGAGACCGCCGAGAACCTGATGGAGAACGCGGCGGTCATCCACGTGGCCGGATCGGGTTCGCTGCGCATGGCCTGGCGGACGCACTACGTGGGACACCTGCGGGCGGTCTACAACAACTTCCTGGACAGCTACCAGCTCAAGTCCCAGAACGCGGTCCTGGACGGCCGGGTGCTGGACATCCGGCGGGACGCGGACGGCTACCGGGTCCAGTTCGCCTTCGAGCGCAACGAGGACGTGGTCAAGGACCTGCGCTACGACCGGGTGATCGTGGCGACCGGGTTCCGCTGCGACGTCTCGCTCTTCGACGAGACCTGCACACCGGACCTGATGGTCGACGGCCGCTTCCCGCAGCTGACGCCGCTGAGCGAGTCGGTCAACGTACCCGGCCTGTACTTCGCCGGGACGCTGATGCAGGGCCGGGACTTCCGGAAGGCCACGACCGGCTTCATCCACGGCTTCCGCTACATGGTGCGGGCCCTGCACCGGGGACTGCGCCAGCGCCACCACCAGGACCCGTGGCCCGCGACGGAGTTGGGCGACACCACGGAGCGGGCCGTGGACGCCGTGATCGGCCGGGTCAACCGGTCCTCGGCCCTGTGGCAGCAGTTCGCCGTCCTCGGCGACCTGCTGACCCTCGCCCCGGACGGCACCATGCGCTACGCCGAGGAGGTCCCGGTCGCCCACGTGCCGGACGCCGTCGCCGCCGGGGACTTCGGGGACGTCGAGGCGCACGCCGTGATCACCCTGGAGTACGGCAAGGACCACGACCTCGTCGACCCCTTCGACGTGACGGCGGGCCGCGGGTCCCAGTACGACGTCTCCGGCCTGGACGGCCGCTATCTGCACCCGGTCGTGCGCTGGTACCGCCAGGGCGCGTTCGTCGCCGAGCACCACCTCGCGTCGAACCTGGAGAACGAGTGGGACACCGAGGAGTACCACCGCGCCCCGCTGCGGACGTTCCTCGCCGCCCGGCGCGACGCGGTGGCACCGGTGGCGCCGTGACCCTCGGCGAACTGCACGACGCGGCGCGCGCGGCGCTCGACCCCGTCCACTACGACTACGTGGCGGGCGGCGCGGGCGAGGAGCGCGCACTGGCCGCCAACGGCCGGGCGTTCGACCGGTACGCGCTGCTGCCCCGGGTGCTGCGCGGCGCCGCGCGCCGGGACACCGCCGTCGACCTGCCGGGCGCCCGGCGGGCGGCGCCGGTGGTGGTCGCGCCGACCGCGTTCCACCGGCTGCTGCACCCGGACGGGGAGCGGGCCGTGGCGCGGGCCGCCGCGGCCGAGGGCGCCGTCCTGGTGACGGGCGTCGCCGCGACGACGGCGGTGCCGGCCGTCGTCGCGGCGGCCCGCGAGGCGGCCCCGGACCCGGCGGTGTGGTTCCTGCTCTACCCGCACCCGCGCCGGGAGGTCACCGAGGCGCTGGTGCGGCGGGCCGAGGAGGCCGGCTGTTCGGCCCTGGTCGTCACCGCCGACTCGCCGTGCTTCGGCCGGCGCACCCGGGACCTGCGCAACGGCTTCGACGACCTGCCGCCCGGCTGTGCCGCGGAGAACATGCGCGACCTGCCCGGCGCCCCGCCGGGCACCCTCACCGACATCCCGATGCACCCGGCGGCGTCCTGGCGGGACTTCGCCGAGACGGTGGGCATGACCTCGCTGCCCGTGTGGGTCAAGGGGGTGCTCCATCCGGCGGACGCGCGGCTGGCCGTGGAGCACGGCGCGGCGGGCGTGATCGTCTCCAACCACGGGGGCCGCCAGTGCGACACCGCCGCGGCGTCCCTCGACTGCCTGCCCGCGGTCGTCGACGCGGTCGCCGGCGCGGTGCCGGTCCTCCTGGACGGCGGGGTGCGCCGGGGCGGTGACGTGGCCGTCGCGCTCGCGCTGGGAGCGGCGGCCGTCGGCGTGGGACGCCCCGTGCTGTGGGGGCTGGCGGCCAAGGGGGCGGCGGGCGTCCGTGAGGTGCTGCGGACGCTGCTCGACGAGTACGACCACACGCTCGCCCTGTGCGGCGGGCGCCGCAACGCCGACCTGAGCGCCGACATGGTCGTCCGCGGGGACGCGGCGTGGTGAGCGGCACCCGGCGGCCCGCCTCGTGGTGGCTGCCGCGCACGGTGGTGGCGCTGCGCGTACGGGTCTTCGAGAAGGTCAACGGCGACCGGGTGGTGACCCTCCCCAACCCGGCGTACGGCCCGGAGGTGTTCGAGCGGGTGTACGCGCATCCCGCCGCGAACGGCCGGAGCGCGGGCGCGGGGCTGTCCGACCTGTTCTGGTACTGGCTCGCGCCGGGTCCCGAGGTGCACCAGGAGCACCTTGAGCCCGGTGAGCGCTACGACGAGGTCGCCGCGACGACGCGGCGCATCCTCGCGGGCTCCTCCGCCGCACTCGCCGAGGCGGCCGGGCGGGCCGTCGCGGACGTCCTGGACACACTGCCCGGCACCCGCGTCAGTCTGGTGCGGCTGCGCGACCTGCTGATGCCCGCGTGGGCCGCCTTCGCCTACGAACTGGTCTTCCGACGGCCGTGCCCGCCGCACGCCCGGGACCTGATCACCGCGCACGCCGACGACGTGATCAGTGCCCTGAAGTGCACCGGGCTGCGGCACCCGCGGCGAAGGGCACGGCTGACGGCGTATCTGCGCGAGCGGATCGCCGCCGGAGCGGTGCCGCACCGGCTGCCGGCCTCGCTGACCCCCGCCGAGCAGGCGCTGTATCTGCAAGGGACGTTCTTCAACACGGCGGTCGTCCAGCTGTCCGAGGCGACCGCGCACGTCCTGCTCGCCCTGGCCCGCCACCCGGGCGTGCAGCGCCGTCTGTCGGAACACCCGGACGACGACCGGTACCTGGCGCGGGTGATCGACGAGACGCTGCGCCTGTACCCGCTGTTCGGCATCGCCCACCGCATCACCACCAACGAGGTGCCGCTCGACGACACGACGGTGCTGCCGACCGGGTCCGTGGTGTGCTTCAGCTACCCCGACTACCAGGCCACGGGCCACGAACGGCCCGACGAGTTCGATCCGGACCGCTGGGCGGACCCCGCCGTCAGGAAGGCCCGGTACATCCCGTTCGGGGTGGCGGCGAACCGTCCCTGCCCCGCGTGGCGGGTGTCCCCGATCGTCCTGCGCGTCGCGGTGCGCGAGGTGCTGCACCGCTTCCGGCTCGACTCGACCGCCTCGCACACCCGCTCCAACCCGCACCGCGCGCCCTGCCTGCTGATCCCCCGCGGGCTGGTCCCGGGGCGGCGCCGGCTGGAGACCCTGCGCCGGTTCGTCCGGCTGCGCGACGCCGTGGAGGACGTCACCCGGGGGGTGCGGCAACTGGTGCTCGGCACGCTCATGGTGCTGCACGCCCGCCGGCTGCGCCTGGCGGGCCGGTACTTCGAGGAACCGCGCTCCGGACGCTGTCCGGTCGCCCACCACAAGGAGAGCAAGGTGAGCAACGGATGAGCACCACGGAACTGGGCCCCGCCTTCTTCATCGCGGTCGTCGTGATCCTCGCGGTCTGCCGGATCGTCAGCCGGCTCCTCCAGACGGTCGGGCAGCCGCCCGTCGTCGGCGAGATGCTCGCGGGCGTGGTGTTGGGCCCGTCGGTGCTGGGCGCCCTGCTGCCGGGCGTCGAGTCCGCCCTCTTTCCCACGGAACTGCGGCCGGTGCTCTACGTGGTGGGACAGATCGGGCTCGTGGCGTTCATGTTCCACGTCGGCTGGGACTTCCGCGCCGACCGGCTCCGGGGGGTGGCCCGGTCGGCCGGACTGGTGTCGGCGGCGGGGCTGGTGGTGCCCATGGTGCTGGGGGTGGCGCTCATCGCCGCCGTCGGCGAACGCACCGGTGCGCTCGCCCCGGACGTGTCGCTGACGGTGTCCGGCCTGTTCGTCGGTGTCGCGCTGGCGGTGACGGCGTTCCCGATGCTGGCCAGGATCATCGCCGAACGGAACCTGTCCAAGACCCGGTTCGGCGCCCTTTCCCTGGGTGCCGGAGCCGTCGACGACGCCGCGGCCTGGGTCCTGCTCGCCGGGGTCTTCCGCATCGCGGGCGGCAGCGCCGGAAAGGTCTCCGTGGCCGTCGCCGGGGGCCTCGGCCTGATCGCGGTACTGGCCGTGGGCGTGCGGCTGCGCGACCGTACGGCGCTGCTCGCCGAGCGCACGGGCGCCGACCAGCTGCTGCTCGCCCTGGTCGGCGTGCTGTTCCTGATCGCCTGGTACACCGACGTGATCGGACTGTACGCGGTGTTCGGCGCGTTCAGTCTCGGCGTCGTCTTCCCCCGCTCGCCGCGGCTCGACGACACGGTCCGCACACTGCAGCCGGTGGGGGCGGTCTTCGTGCCGCTGTTCTTCACCTACTCGGGGCTGAACACCGACTTCACCCTGCTGGGTTCGGGTCCGGTCCTGCTCTTCACGGCGGGGTGCGTGGTGGTGGCGGTCGTCGGCAAGTTCGGTGCGTGCTGGCTCGCGGCGCGGCTGGCGGGCGAGCCCAACCCGGTCGCGCTGCGGGTGGGGGCGCTGATGAACGCGCGCGGACTGATGCAGCTGGTCGCCCTCAACCTGGGACTGGCGGCGGGCATCGTGACGCAGGCGATGTTCAGCGCCCTGGTGGTGGTCGCCATCACGACGACCGTCATGGCGACGCCGCTGCTGGCCTTGTTGGACCGACGGGACCGGGGGCGCGCGGCTCGCCCGCGGGAGGCTGTCACCGTGGGGCCGTGAGCGGGGCCGGTATACGGGGGCCCGTATACGGGGGGCCGGTATACGGGGGGGCTGGTGCACGGGGGCCGGTGCAGGCGGCGGCCGGGCAGATGGCCAGTGCAGGCGGCCGGTCCAGGCGGCTGGTCCAGGCCGCCGGTATACGGGGGGCCGGTGCACGGGGGCCGGTGCAGGCGGTGGCCGGGCAGACAGCCAGTCCAGGCGGCTGGTCCAGGCAGCCAGTGCCGACGCCCGATGCAGGCGCCCAGTACAGGTGCCCGGTGTGCTGACAGGCCCGGCCCCCGCCGTCGGGAGGGGGCCGGCCCGTCGGCTCAACTCCCCCGCGTCAGCCGCCGCTTGTCCGGCTTTCCCGCCGCGGTGAGCGGCACCTCCTCGATGAGGGTGAGACGCGTCGGCGCGCACGCCGCGCCCAACTGCGCCGTCACCAGCGCGCGAAGGTCGTCGAGCGCGGGCACGCAACCGGCCGCGGGGACGACGAAGGCGTGCACGGCCTCCCCGGTGGCCTCGTCGGGCACGGCGACGACGTACGCCTCGGTGACCGCCGGGTGCCGGCCGAGCAGCCGCTCGACGGGGCCGGTGTAGTACACGTTGGCGTCGACGATGACCACGTCCCGGGTCCGCCCCGACAGCCACAGCCTGCCCTGGGCGTCGAGGCTCCCGAGGTCGCGCGTACGGACCCAGCCGTCCACGAACACCTCGTCGCTGAGCCCGGGTCGGCCCCAGTACCCGCAGCCCTGCGACGGCGTACGGACGAAGATCTCGCCCTCGGTACCGGCCGGGACGGGGCGGCCGGAGGGGTCCCGGACCTCCAGATCGACGGGCGGCACGCCCAGCGAGCCGGGCGGGTCGGCGGGCGTGGCCATGGAGATCATGCCGGTCTCGGTCTGTCCGTACCCGTGGAAGACGACCGGGCCCAGCACCCGCACGGCGACACGCGCCCGGCCCGGTTCCAGCGGCGACCCGGAGACCATGAGCGCGCGCAGACCGCCGAGGTCGACCGGAGCGGAACGCAGCTCCGTCACCAGCCGGTTCAGCCGCCCGACCGTGATGACGCTCGCGGTCGCCCGGTGGCGCACGAGGGCCCCGGGGAGGTCCGGCGGGTCGGCGGAGACCAGGACGCCTCCGGAGGCGAGTGCGAGCAGGCCGTATTCGAGCATCACCTGGCTGGCCAGGGTGCCGAAGACGAGGAACCTGTCCAGCCTGCCCGCCAGCTCCCGGACCGCCGGCGGCCAGTCCTCGGGCCGCAGCGCCCAGGCCGCCGTCATCGCCGCGTACGTCTGGGCGCACGCCTTGGGCACACCGGTGCTGCCGCTGGTGTGGATGAGCCGCGCGACATCCTGCGGGCGGGCCGAGACGCGGGGCCGCAGACCGTAGTCCGGCGCCGCCAGCAGCTCGCCGAGCGGGAGGACGACGTCCGTCGGCCAAAGGTCCGCTCCGCCCGGTCCGCCGGGCCGGTCCGTGACCGTGACCGTGACCTCGGCTTCGCGCAGGAGGGCCCCTTGCTGGTCGTCCGTCATGCCGGGCCGTACCCCGACGACGCGGGCTCCGACCGTGTACGCGGCGATGACGGCGGCGAACGCCTCGGGACCGACGCCGAGCAGCAGGGCGACGGCCCGGCCCGGCCCGATGCCGTGCTGCCGCAGGCCGCTCGCCACCCGCCGTGTCATGCCGAGCAGTTGACGCCCACTCACCTCCCGGCCGTCGTGCTCGAAGACCGTGCGGTCGCCCGCCGTGTCGAGGAGATCGAGGACTGCACCGGGGAACTGTTCCGTCATGGCGCTCCTTCACGGGACCGGTTGATCGCACACCACCGGCCGGACGCTAACGGCGCGGTATCAGAAGGCTCTGAGATGCGGACCGGTCCGAGCCCGCCCACGACGACGCTTGCCGGCGCGCGCACCTTCCGGGTGCGTGCGCCGGCCGGTCGGGCTCGGTTCAGCAGGCGCCGAGGTCCTCCCAGACGCCCCACTCGCCGGCGGTGCCGGGCTCCTCGCCGGTCACCCACCACTTGGCGCGCCAGGTGTGGCCGTCGTGGGAGACGGTTTCCCCGCCGTTGTAGACGCTCCCGGCGCTCCAGGCTCCCGCGACGCAGTCGCCCGGCTGGTCACCGCCTCCGTCGTCCCCGCCACCGTCGTCGCCGCCTCCGTCGTCCCCACCGCCGTCGTTCCCGCCACCGATGTTGACGTCGATGCAGGCGTAGAAGGCGTTGGCGGTGTCCGCGATGTTCCAGACCGCGAGCACCTTCTGCCGCCCGCTGAACCCGCCGAAGTCCAACTGGTGGCTGACCGAGGCGGGCGGCAGTGCGCCGTGCCCGTCGAACTGGGCGATCTTCTGGTCGCCGATGAAGTACTGCCAGTTGCTGGTGGCGTGCCGCGCCTCGATGGTCCAGGTGAAGGTGTGCGTGGTGCCGATCGGGGTGACCCGCCAGCCCTTGGCGTCGTCGTCCAGGTCGGCCCACCGGGCGTCCCCGCCACTGCAGTTGCGCAGCCCCTTCGGGCCCTCGACGCTCGCCGGTTCCCACTTGATCTGGCCGCACTGCACCACGCGGTTGGCGCACTGGTCCTGCCGGCTCCCCGGCGAGACCACCCAGCCGTGGGCGCTCGCCGTCGGTGCCGGCAGGCTCAGGGCCACCACGGGAGCGACCAGCGCTCCCACCGCCGCCGCCAGCTTTCTTTTCATGCGCATGACATCACTTTTCCCTTCGGTCCACGTCGACTCAGCCTGCCCCGGCTTACGACGTTGCCGATCAGGCAACCCGCATCGCAGGTCTAGACCTACGTACGCAGGTCTAGACCTTAGCGAAGGGCCGGGCCCCGTCAAGGGGTCGCACACCGCCCACCGCACCCCGTTGCGCGCTCCAACTGCCCCGGCCGAGGACCCCCTTGTGCCGGACGGGCCTCTGTAGTGGGCTGTCCGCCATGAAGAAGAGAAGCCTGGCGGCCCTGACCGCAATCCTGGTCGTGGTCCCCCTCGTCGCGGCGGCGCCCGGTCAACGGGCCCGGGCCGCCGAATCCGGACCCGGCGACGCGGCGCGACCCGCCGAGTCGACGCTGGTCGGCGGAGTCGACCTCGACACGGTGACCATCCCCGAACTGCAGGCCCGCATGGACCGCGGGTCGCTGTCCTCGCTCCGACTGACCCTGGCCTACCTGCGGCGGATCAAGGCCGTCGACCCGAGGATCAACGCGGTGCTGCGTACCAGCCCGACGGCCCTGCGCCAGGCGGCCGCCAGCGACCTGCGGCACCGCCTCGGCAAGTCCCGAGGCCCACTGGACGGCATCCCCGTCCTGCTCAAGGACAATGTGAACACCCGCGACATGCCGACCACCGCCGGATCACTGGCCCTGGCCGGAAAAGCGCCGGACAGCGACGCCGACCTGGTCGGGAAGCTGCGGGCGGCCGGCGCGGTGATCCTCGGCAAGACCAACCTGTCCGAGTGGGCCAACTTCCGCGCGGCCAAGCCCACGTCGGGGTGGTCGGCGGTGGGCGGACAGACGAACAACCCGTACGTACTGGACCGCAACCCCTGCGGTTCGTCCTCCGGTTCGGCCGCGGCACTCGCCGCGTCGCTGGCCCAGGTGGCGATCGGCACCGAGACGGACGGCTCCATCGTGTGCCCCGCCGGGATGAACGGCGTGGTCGGCCTCAAGCCCAGCCTCGGCGTGGTCAGCCAGTCGGGCGTCGTACCGATCTCCGCGGAGCAGGACACCGCAGGGCCCATGGCCCGCAACGTGATCGACGCCGCGCTCACCCTCTCCGTGCTCGGCGACCGTGACACCGTGCGACCCGACGGCGCTCCGAGCCTCACGGACGCGAGCCTCACGGACTCGGCCGGCCGTCCCGGCAGCCTGCGCGGCAAACGCATCGGCCTGTGGCGACTGCCCTCGCTCGGCGCCGAGGTGGACGCCCTCATGACCCGCACGGCCGATCGGCTGACCGACGCGGGGGCCGAGGTCGTCGAGGTGAGCATGCCGTACCAGGAGCGGCTGGCCGAACTCGAGTTCCCGGCGCTGCTGAGCGAGTTCCACCGGGACATCGACGCCTACCTCCCCACCCGCGAAGGGCCGCAGAACCTGGCCGAGCTGATCGAGTTCAACCGCACGCACCCGCGGGAGCAGACCTGCTTCGCCGGGCAGGAGCTGTTCGAGCAGGCGCTGGCCGCGCCGCCCACCACCGATCCGGAGTACCGGGCGATGCGCGCGGAGTTGACGGACCTGTCCCGACGGTCCATCGACGAGGTCATGGCCGCACACGGCCTGGACGCCATCGCCTCCCCGGCCAACCCGCCCGCCTGGACGACCGACTGCGCGCGCGGCGACAACGACGTGATCCCGTCCTCCACCCCGGCCGCCGTCGCCGGGTACCCCTCGCTGTCCGTGCCGGCCGGCTTCGTCGGTGAGCTGCCGGTCGGGCTGCTCCTGATGGCCGGCGACCGCCAGGACGCCGAACTGCTGTCCCTGGGTGCGGCGGTGGAGCACCGGCTGGACGCCTGGCGGGCGCCCCGGTACCTGCCTTCGACACCGTCCGGCGCCTCCCGCTGAGCCGACCGGCGAGCGCCATGTCGTCGAGCAGCGCCTCGACGCGGTCGCTCGCCGGTATGCAGCTGACCTTCTCCTCGCCCGCGAGCAGTGATCTCCGGCTGCACCCTGCGTAGGTCCCCCGTGCGTTCGCGTCCCTCCGACCACTGCAACGTATCGAGACAAACGTCATGAATGCCGCCGACACGCACCTTTCGATCATTACCCCTATTTACACCGGAAGCGGGGCCAGGGCTTCACGCTTCGGCGACCTCGCCGTACAGCTGCGAGAGCTCGGGAACGCCGTCCTCCGCCCATGCGTGGCCGCTCGCCACCACGTCGAACTCGCGGCCGGAGGCGAGCCGCACGACCGGCTGCCCGTCGGACCGGATGGCCCAGGCGGCACCGGGCACGGTGCGCACGATCACGGTGCCGAGGTACAGACCGGCGTCGTTCCCGAGCCAGGTCAGGATCTCCTCGTCGCTGCGCCACCGCGGCAGCACCTGGTCCAGCTGCTCCAGCGAGAGCGCGGAGTCGTCGAGCCCCACCCCCTCCCGCAGCGCCTGGGAGCGCAGCAGATCGCAGTCGGCGAGCAGCTCGCCGATGCCCTCCGCGTCGTGCGCCCGGGGATCTTCGCGCCGCTTGCCCAGGAAGGGGAAGTTCATACCTCCAGACTGTCATTCGTACCGCCATGTGCACCACAGGGCACGCGGAGGGCGTGCGCGGTGGGTAGCCCACGGGCCCCGGTCCCGTGCGCGTGACTGCGTGACTAGAGGTCCAGGTCCACCACGACCGGCGCGTGGTCCGAGGCGCCCTTGCCCTTGCGCTCCTCGCGGTCGACGTAGGAGTCGGTGACGGCCTTGGCGAAGGGCTCGTTGCCGTACACCAGGTCGATACGCATGCCGCGGTTCTTGGGGAAGCAGAGCTGGCGGTAGTCCCAGTACGTGAAGGGGTGGTCGTACTTGAGGGGACGCGGGACCACGTCGGACAGACCGGCGCCGCGCAGCGAGGCGAGGGCGGCGCGCTCGGCCGGGGTGACGTGGGTGGCGCCCTCGAAGGCCGACCGGTCGTAGACGTCGTCGTCGGCCGGCGCGACGTTGTAGTCCCCCATCACGGCGAAGGGGCGGCTGCCTGCGGCGTCACCCTCGACGGCGGCGCGCAGTGCCTCGAACCACTGGAGCTTGTAGGCGTAGTGCGGATGGTCCACCTCGCGGCCGTTGGGCACGTACACCGACCAGACGCGGGCCGGTCCGCAGGTGGCGGAGATCGCGCGGGGCTCCTGGACGCCCTCGTAGCCCGGATCGCCGGGCAGGCCCTTGACGACGTCCTCCAGGCCCACGCGGGAGAGCACCGCCACCCCGTTCCACCGGCCGGTGGCGTGGACCGCCGCCTCGTAGCCCGCCTCGCGCAGCTCGTCGAAGGGGAACTGCGCCTCGGCGACCTTGGCCTCCTGGAGGCACAGCACGTCGGTGCCGCTGCTCTCCAGCCAGGCGAGGAGCCTCGGCAGGCGGGCGGTGATCGAGTTCACGTTCCAGGTCGCGATGCGCATGCTCCACAACCTACCGGGCGGCACTGACAACGCGGTCCCGCCCCGGGCGGGGCCTCAGAGCCGCGCCGAGTCGCCGGGGGTCAGCCGCAGGTGCTCGGAGCCGCCCAGCTCGCCGATCTGACGGTCGTAGATCGGGCGGGCGAGGTCGGTGAGGAGCGCGTCGTGAATGTCGTAGGCCCGCTGCGGACCGACCTCCCGCACGTACTCGATCACCTCGGCGATCTTGTTCCACGGGGCCATGACCGGCAGCATCAGCGTCTCGACCGGGTGGTCGGGGACGGTGAGGGCGTCGCCGGGGTGGAAGACCTTGCCGCCGTCCACAAGGAAGCCGACGTTGGTGACGCGCGGGATGTCCGGGTGGATCACCGCGTGCAGCTCCCCGTGGACCTGTACGTCGAAACCGGCGGCGGTGAAGGTGTCACCGTGGCCGACGGTGTGGACGCGCCCCGGGAACGCCGCCGAGATCTTCTCGGCGACCGACTTCAGCGTCCAGATCGCCGCGGCCGGGTTGTCCTCCATCGCGGCGCGCAGCCGCAGCTCGTCGAAGTGGTCCGGGTGCTCGTGGGTGACGAGGATCGCGTCCGCGCCGAGGGCGGCGTCCTCCTCGCTGAATCCGCCGGGGTCCAGGACGAGGGTCTGCCCGTCCTTTTCGAGGCGGACGCAGGCGTGCGACTTCTTGGTGAGCTTCATGCCTCCATCCTGCCGCCGGGGCCCCGCTCCCGGCCCGCCGGGACTCACTCGGGCGGTGTCGTCTCCTCCCGGATGACCTGCTGGGCCACCCGGAAGGCGCCGTTCGCGGCCGGTACGCCGCAGTAGACGGCCGCCTGGAGCAGTACTTCCTTGATCTCGCCCGGGGTGAGGCCGTTGCGCAGGGCGGCCCTGAGGTGGGGCGCCAGCTCGTCCAGGTGGCCGCCGGCGACGAGGGCGGTGAGGGTGACACAGCTGCGCGAGCGCCGGTCGAGGCCCGGCCGGTCCCAGATCTCCCCCCACGCGTACCGGGTGAGGAACTCCTGGAAGTCCCCGGAGAACTCGTCCGCCTGCGCGAGCGCCTGGTCGACGTGCCCGTCGCCGAGGACCTCCCGGCGCACCTTCAGCCCGGCGTCGTACGGATCGGGCCGCCCCTGTGCCTGCGGCGGCACGGCGGGGGCCGGGGCGATCTCGGCGATGGGCGCGCTCTGCGGGGGCTGGGCCGGCCCCGGCTGGACGGGCGCGGCGACGGACCCGGCGACCGGGACCGGGTGTGCGGCGGGGTGGACCGGGACGGGGATCTGGCCGGTGGAGGTGGCGTCGGGGGCGGCCTGCCAGGCGGTGGTGAAGTGCCGCACCAGCAGATCGGTGACGGCCGCGGGCTGCTCGACCGGGACCAGGTGGGAGGCGCCCGGAACGACCGCGAGGCGGGCGTCGGGAATGCCGGCGACCAGGGTGCGGGCCTCGGCGGGGCCGGTGACCTGGTCGTCGGAGCCGACGAGGACCAGGGTGGGTACGCCGACCCGGCCGAGTTCGCCGCGCACGTCGAACGCGGCGAGCGCCTCGCAGGCGGAGATGTAGCAGCCGGGGTCGGTGGTCCTGACCATCTGCACGGCCCACTCGGTGATCGCGGGCTGGGCGGCCGCGTACCCGCCGGTGAACCAGCGCTCCGGGGAGCTGCGGGCGATGGGGTCGAGCCCGTTGGTGCGCACGATCACGCCGCGCTGGCGGAACTCGTCGGCGGTGCCGAACCGGGGCGAGGCGGCGATCAGGGCGAGGGAGGCGAGGCGCTCGGGGTGGCGCAGCGCCAGCTCGATACCGACGGCGCCGCCGAACGCGCAGCCGGCGTACCCGAAGCGCTGCACGCCCAGCCCGTCGAGGGTGGCCAGCAGACGCGTGGTGAGCTCGGCGACGGATCCCGCCGGGTGCGCCGGGGCGCCGCCGTGCCCGGGCAGGTCGAAACGGAAGACCCGCCACTGCTGAGCCAGCTCGGGCACCTGCCGGTCCCACATGTGCCATGTCGTACCAAGTGAGGGTCCCAAGATCAGCACGGGAAGGTGTTCCTGCCCGTCAACGCGGTATTGGAGGGTTTCAGAGGTGGGCTCACTCATGGCTCACACCCTCTCATCTCTCACAATCTCTTACGACCGCCCGGTATGTACGTCACCAGTACCGTGCAGTCGGTGCCCGCGTCGCCGGTCTGGGGACTCCGCAGATTCGACGCCCTCCCCGGTCCTCTGTGAGCGATCTCGCACCTGTCGTACAGCCGCCGGCCCGCCGTCCGGTCGCCCCCGGTCAGGCCGCCAGGTTGACCGGGATGCTGTCGAAGCCGCGGTTGCCCAGGCCCGGGTGGCGTACCGCCTGGGCGGCGGGCTCCACCTTCGGGAAGCGGGCCAGCAGCCGGCCGAACACCACCTCGGCCTGGAGCCGGGCCAGGTGCGCGCCCAGGCAGTGGTGGATGCCGGCCGCGAAGGAGAGGTGGCCGTTCTCCTTGCGTGCGACGTCGAAGGCGTCCGGGTCGTCGAAACGCTCCGGGTCGTGGTTGGCGACGCCGAGCATCATCATCACGCCCTGGCCGGGCTTGAGGTCGGTGCCCGCGAAGCTGTGCGGCTCCAGCACGGTGAACACGTCGAACTGGGACGGCGAGTCGAAGCGCAGCATCTCGTCGACCGCAGCGGGCAGCAGCCCGGGGTCCTCGGTCAGGCGCCGTCGCGACTCGGGGAAGCGGAACAGCGCGTCGAGTCCGTTGCCGATGAGGTTGGCGGTGGGCGTGTTGCCCGCGCCGAACAGCAGCAGCGCGGTGGCGATCGTCTCGGTCCGGTCCAGCGGCAGAGCGAGGGCTCCGGCCGGGCACGCGCGAGGCCCATGTGTGGACCGCGCGTGCCCGCCTCGGACCGCGACGCCGCGGTCCGGGCGGGCCTCGCGCTGCTCGCGCCCGCCGAGCACGAGCGGCTGACCCGGTTCCGCTTCGCCCGGGACCGCGCCCAGTACGCGGTGGGGCATGCCCTGCTGCGCACCGCGCTGACCGGCCGGCATCCCGAACTCCCCCCCGCTGGGATGGGAACTCCGCACCACCTGGCACGGCCCTCCGGAACGCGCGGGCCGCGCGGCGGAGACCGGGCTGAGGTTCAACCTCTCCCACACCGCCGGCGCGGCCGTCTGCGTGGTGACCCACGGGACCGACTGCGGCATCGACGTAGAGGAGACCGCTGCCGCGCACCGCACCCGTCGGCTGCCCGGTGTGCTCGCCCCCGCAGAGGCCGCCGCGCTCGAAGCGCTGCCCGTCGGCGGACAGCCCGACGCCCTCCTGCGGTACTGGACCCTGAAGGATGCCTCCACCAAGGCCCTCGGCCTGGGCCTCGCCCACCCGTTCAGCCGCTGCGACTTCGGCGCGCTGTCCGGCACCGGGACCATCACGATGCGCCGCCGACACCACGGGCCAGTGGCAGTTCCAGCAGTGGCGGCCGGGACCGGGCCACGTCGCAGCGCTCGCCCTGCGCCGCGGCGCGGGCGCCGCCGATCTGGTGGTGGTCCACCACGGCGACGCCCTTGCCGGCTCCTGTCAGACCTTGGCCACGTAGCACGCCAACCGGGTCTTCCTCGCCGGGTACGTGTTATGCCTTGACGGCCGGGATCGGGTGCACGGTCATCGGGAGTGCGCTGGCCCCCATGATGCCCTTGCACACCTCCCGCACCGGACGGCTGCCGGGCACCGGCCGGAGTTCGAAACGTGGCAGCACGGTGGCCAGGGCGAAGGCCATCGTCAGGTTGGCCATCGATTCCCCGGCGCACAGACGGGTGCCCGCGCCGAAGGGCATGAACATCTCGCGGCGGGGCTGCTGGGGGTGCCCCGGTGCCCACCGGTCGGGGTTGAAGGTACGGGGGTCGGGGTAGACGGCCGGGTCGCCGGTGCAGGGCGGTGAGGCTGGGTCAGCAGTTCGGCCTCGGCGGGGAACGCGAAGCCGTCGACCTTCACGGGCCGGGTGGTGCGCCGCATGTCCATCCAGCCCGGACTGCGCAGCCGCAGGGTCTCGTTGATGACCTGGCGGGTGTACACCAGGCGGCTCAGGTCGCGCATCGTGGGGTCCCGCCCTTCCAGCACCTCGGCGAACTCCTCGCGCAGTCGCCGGGCCGCCGTGGGGTGTTGGGAGATTTCGTGGAAGGCCCACCCCAGAGCGTGTCCGGAGCTGTCACCGCCGGCGATCAGCATGGACAGCACCTCGTCGCGCAGTTCGCCCGGGCTCATGGGCCGGCCGTCCGCGTCTCGGGCGGCGACCGTGCTGGACAGGATGTCCTTGTGGTCCTGAGGGTCGGTCCGGTACCGGTTGATGCTCGAGGCCAGTGCCTCTTCGAGCCGGTCCCGCGCCCGGATGAAGCGCCGGTTGGCCGGGGTGGGCAGCTTGTCCACCAGGTCGCTGGGGACCACGCTGCGGACGCCGACACCGGCGATGAAGTCGGCGATGGTGTCCCGGATGGTGTCGGCATCGCCGGTCACCTTGTCCGAGGAGAACAGCGCGGTGTTGATCAGCTCGTTGGCCAGGGCGTCCATCTCCCGGGCCATGTCCACGACGGCACCGGGCCGCCAGGATTCGACCCGCGTCTTGATGCCGCCCAGCAGGGCGTCGACGTCGTACCCGGGGTGCTCGTGGCTGAACGCAGGCTGGACCATCCGGCGCTGGCGCAGGTGGAAGGCGCCGTCGGAGCTGCCGAGCCCGTTGCCGACCAGCGGGCGCACCTTGCTGAAGAACTGCCCCCGGGCGAAGGTGTCACCGCTGTCGCCGAGTATCTCGCGGACCATGAGGTGGTCGTTGACGAGGAAGGTGGGAGTGCGGCCCATGCGCAGCCGCAGCACGGGCCCCTCGGAACGGACCCGCTCGAAGAAGGCCAGCCTCTGGACCGCCACAGCCGGTCTGTGCCCGGCCAGCGGGAAGCCGCCGGATGCGACTGGCACAGAACCGACACCCTGATCCGTACGACCCGACATCAGCTAGCTCCCGTCGTCTTCTTCCACTGGAACAGGAAGTGCTCACCCGACGCCGCGCCTCAACTGCCGGGCGCCCGCGCGCGGTTCGAAGTTGGCCCGGGCCGGTGGCCGCCCGGCGTTCAGAATTGAGCAGTGGCAGCGGAATGCGGCGGTCGCGCGCGGGCCCGGCCGGGACGGGCGGGGTTCGGACCGTCGGAGGCGGCTCCGTAAAGGCCGGTCAGCGCAGTCGTGGCACGTTCACCCGCCCGGTGCAGGTCGAGGCCGGCCCGCCCGGGCGGCACTCAGGAGTCGACCGCCCCCGGTGGCCGTCTCGTGCTTGACTGACACCATGGCCCGAGACGACGAGACCATCGAATTCGCTTCGGCGGCGGAGCTGCAGGAATGGCTCTCCCGCAATCATGCCGCGTCCGGCGGGTTCTGGCTGAAGCTCAAGAAGAACGCCGCGGGGCAAGGCGCCCTGACGTACGCCGAGGCCCTGGACGTCGCACTGTGTTACGGGTGGATCGACGGCCAGAAGGGCAAGTTCGACGAGGTCCACTGGCTCCAGAGGTTCACGCCGCGGTCGGCCCGCAGCCGGTGGTCCAAGGTCAACCGGGAGAAGGTCGCCGCCCTCACCGAGCAGGGACGGATGCAACCGCCGGGCATCGCCGAGGTCGAGCGGGCAAAGGCGGACGGGCGCTGGGAGGCGGCCTACGCGGGCTCCAAGTCCGCCACCGTCCCGGACGACCTGGCGCAGGCGCTCAAGGCCAATCCGGCCGCCGCCGAGTTCTTCGAGACCCTCGACAGCCAGAACCGCTACTCCATCCTCTACCGGGTGCAGGACGCCAAGAAGCCCGAGACCAGGGCCCGGCGCATCGAGAAGTACGTCGGCATGCTGGCCAACCACGAGAAGATCCACGGGTGACCGCACGACCGGCACCCGGAAGCGAAGAAGGCTCGTGCACGTAGGCGCGATGCCCGCGGTCCTGGCGGCTACCGGCGGACGATGGGCATGATCAGCTCGTCCACCACGGACACCAGGTAGTCGTCGGGAACCGGGGCCGAGTCGCTCAGGAAGCGCTGCACCAGCATGGCGGGCCCCAGTTCGGCGACCAGCGGGCTGAGCCGGCCGGAGCGGACCTCGCCGCGCTCCACCCCACGCTCCAGGATCAGTTGGAAGACGTTCTCCCGGGGCTGGAAGACGCGCTCCTGCACCACGGGGACCAGCGGTCGGTCCCGGTCGATCTCGGCCAGCAGACTCTGCACCGCGCGGCCGACGGAGGAGTTGAGGACCTCCGCCTTCTGCCGCATGTGCTCGACCAGGTCGTCGCGGACGCTGCCCGTGTCGGGTGCGTCCTCGGGGGCGGGCAGGGCGTAGTCGAGGGTGTCGACGACGAGTTCGGCCGCTGCTGGGCATGCGCGTCGTCCAGGGCGCCGGCGCCGCCATCGTCGTCCCCACGGTGCTGTCCCTGATCGCCACCGGTTTCCCGACCGAGCGGGAGCGCAACCGGGCCTTCGCGGTGTTCGCCGGTGTGTCGGGCGCGGGCGGCGCGATCGGCCTGGTGGCGGGCGGGTTGCTCACCGAGTGGGTCTCCTGGCGCTGGGTCCTGCTGGTCAACGTGCCCAGCGGTGTCGCGCTGTGCCTGGCCGCGCCGCTGTTCATCGGCAAGTCGCCGCGCAGCGAGGGCCGGTTCGACTGCGGCGGCGCGATCACCTCCACCGGTGGTGTGGCCCTGCTCGTGTACGGCTTCATCCACGCCTCCGAGAGCGGCTGGCGGGAGGCCACCACGATCGGCTCCTTCGTCGGGGCCGTGGTCCTCCTGGCGGCGTTCGTCCTGATCGAGAGCCGCACCTCGCAGCCGATCATCCCGTTGCGCCTGTTCGCCAGCCGCAACCGCTCGGGCATCTACGCCCTCGGAGTGGCGATGATGGGCTCCCTGATCGGGATGTTCTTCTTCCTCACGCTCTTCTTCCTCACGCTCTTCTTCCAGAATGTGCTGGCCTACAGCCCGCTCAAGACCGGCCTGGCCTTCCTGCCGCTCAGCGTCTCGATCATCATCGTCTCCGGCGGGTCTGCTCAACGCCACGCAGCAGATGGGCGGCTCGCTGAGCCTGGCGGTCATCATCACCGTCTACGGCGCCGCGACGAGCGACGCCACGGGCGGCGCCGCGCACGTCCTGGCCAAGGGCGCCTCGGCCGGGTTCCTGGTCGCGGCGGCGATCACGATCGTCGCGCTGGCCTGTGTGGTCCTCCTCGTCCGGCCCGTCGCGGAGGACGCCGCGGCGGGGATGATGCCCGGCGCGGACGCCGGCGCCGAAGCGGAGCCCGGGCTCACGGCGGACGGCTCGGCGTCGGCTCCGTCGGCCGAGAAGCTGGAATAGTCGCCGCCGGGAAGACGGCGGGGCGGGGCGGGTCTGTGGACCCGCCCCTTCCGCTGTGTGTCGTCCCGTGGCCGGCCCCGGGGCAGTGGTCCAGGCGCAGGGCCTTGTGGCAGGTGTAGCCGGCGGTGGCGACGTGGTCCGGTAGGCAGTTGGAGCGGCCCGCGCCCCGGGTGAGCCCGGGGGCGGGGTGGTGCGGTCGGTGAGGTGCCGGCTCAGCCGAGCGGGTTGGTGGTGTCGCGCAGGGTGGCCAGGGCCGGGGCGTACATGCGGGCCTTGATGGTGCCCAGGGTGTCGCCGGCCTTGTTCACCTGTGCTTGGGCGATCTCGATCGCGGTGGAGCGCACGGCGCCTTCGGCGACGGCCCGGTCGACGATGCCGGCGGCCGCGGCGTCGGTGCCGCCGTAGCGGTGAGCGGTGAGCATGGCCTCGTGCGCGGTCTGCGGCGCCAGCCGGGACTGGACGAGGGCGGCCATGCCGGGGGTGAAGGGGATGTTGATGTCCGCTTCGGGCAGGCACCAGTAGCCGCGGTCGGCCCGCATGACGCGGAAGTCGTGGGCGAGGGAGAACATCGCGCCGGCGGCGAAGGTGTGCCCCTGCAGCGCGGCGACCGTGACGACCGGCAGCGACAGCATCCGCGCGAACAGGTCGTGGACGGAGACGACGTAGTCCTGGTGCTGGTCGGCGTTGGCGAACAGCCACTCCAGGTCGAGCCCGTTGGAGTAGAACTTCCCGGTGGCGGCGGTGACCAGGGCGCGGGGCCCCTCCGCCTTCTCCACCTCGTCGAGCGCCGCGCCGACGGCGGTGACCCAGTCGGGGTGGAAGCGGTTCTCCCCGTCCCCCAGGTCGAGGACGAAGACGTTGTCCTGACGGTCGAGTGAGGGCATGGCTGCTCCTTCGTTACTTGTCTGACGTGGGTCAAGGACTGCGAGCTACGCCTCGGGCCGGACTCCGGCGCCGGGGCGGTCGCGCAGGGCGTGGAGGATCAGGTCGTGGATCTCGGCGGCGGCTGCCTCGATCGGGGCGGTGCTCTGCTCGGCCCGGCACATGATCACCGCGCCTTCGACGGCGGCGACGATGAAGGCGCCGAGCCGGCGACTGCGCTCCTCGGTCAGGCCGTGCCGGACGAGGAGTTCTGCGAGGGCTTCCTGCCAGCGAGCGAAGACGACGGCGGCGGAGCGGGCGAGTTGGGGTGCGTCGTCGTTGGTCTCGACGGCCACCGCCACGATCGGGCAGCCGGCCCTGAACCCGCTCTCCACGAGCCGGTCGCGCCACAGCACGAAGAACGCGTCGACGGCTTCCACCGGATCGTCCGCCTGCACGGCGGCATCGATCAGGCCCGCGATGAAGTCCCCCGCCAACGCCACCGCCTCGTCGATGAGCTGCGCACGCCCGCCGGGGAAGTGGTGATACACCGAGCCCCGAGGGGCCCCGCTGTGGGCGAGGACCCGGTCGATGCTGGTCGCGCTCGCCCCGTACTCACGCAGCAGCGCGGCGGCGCTGAGGATCATCCGATCACGGCTTTCACTCCTGCGCGGACTCACCCGCCCAGCACCTCCCGACGACGACGCGGCCTCCGCGAACGGATGGGCTACCTGCCGGTAACTTAAGGTGTCTGCCATAGAACATGCAAGAGGAGTTGCAGCAGTCACCGCAGCGTCACCGCAGCCAACGTGCTGCGACCCGAACCGGTCGTACGCCGGTCGACGCTCCATTCCTCCGTTCACGTGCGGGGCCTCGCTCATCCCCCCGGCTCGTCGGCCATCCGTCTGCCGACCCGGGCGGCCGTCTCCCGCAGCCAGATGTGGGCCGCGTCGTGGGTGTGCACCGGGTGCCACCACAGCGCCTCGCTCAGCGGCACCGCCTCGTAGGGCGGCTCCACCACGCGCACGGCGGCGAGTGGGGCGAGGAGCCGGGCGAGGCGGGCCTGGACGAGGGCGATGCGCCGGGTTCCGCTGACCAGCAACGGCATGATCTGGAAGCTGTCGACGGAGACCTCGACGCGGGGCTCGATGCCCAGCATGCCGAGCTGCCGGACGGCCGGGGCGTCGTAGGTGCGCTGGTAGGTGACCCAGGGCAGCCGGGCCAGGTCTTCCCGGGTCAGCCGGTCGTCGACGCTCGGGTGGTCCTCGGCGACGAGGAAGACCCACCGGTCCTGGTAGAGGTCGGTGGCGGGGAAGTCGCTGATGACGCCGTGCGGCATGAGCAGGCCGTCGGTGGTGCTCAGCAGGGTGTCCGTGGCGTCCACCACGGAGGTCGGGGTCTGGGCGAAGCGCAGCCGGATGCCGGGGGCCTGCTGGTGCACCACCCGGGCGAGTTCGGTGCCGAAGACGGCGACCGCGTAGTCGGACGCCACGAGCTTGAACTCACGGCTCTCCTTGGCCGGGTCGAAGTCCGCCTGACTGGCGAAGAGACGTTCCAGCAGGTCGTAGGCGGTGGACGCGCGGTCGAGGAGGACCTGTCCGAGGGCGGTGAGTTCGTAGTGGCCGCCGACCCGGGCCAGCAGGTCGTCGTCGAAGTGCCGGCGCAGCCGGGAGAGCGCCGCGCTCATCGCCGGCTGGCTGAGGCCGACGCGCTGTCCGGCGCGGGTGACGTTGCGCTCTTCGAGGAGAGCGCGCAGGGCGACGACGAGGTTGAGGTCCAGGCGACTGAGATTCACTGCGACATTTCTCGTTGTTCGGCGATGACCTGCGGAAATTTGGCACATGGATGACTGTCATCCACAGAATCTATTTCCCTGATCACGGGTGGCGAGTCCAGATTAGTGCCATCGCAATCAGGAGGACATGTCCGTGAAACCTGAAGCCGCGTCCGCCCTCTTCGCCGGACCCTTCGCCCTCGCCACCCTTTCCGCTCCCGAGGGCCCCGCCTTCCCCGCCCTCGTCACTCCCGACTCCCAGGTGATCGACCTGCGGACCGCCCTGAGCGACGCCGCCCTGACCATGCGGGGAGTCCTGGAGAGTTGGGACGCGGTGCTGCCGCAGCTGACCGCACTGGCCGACGCCGCCGGCCCCGTACGTGGGGCATTGGCGGACTTCCGGGTGCATGCACCGGTCGAGCCGCGCCAGGTGTTCCAGTCCGGCGCCAACTACCGGCAGCACGTCATCGACCTGCACGTCGCGCACCGCGCGCCGGGTGACGAGCGGCCGGAGGCTCAGCGGCGCGCGGAGGCCGCGGAGATCATGGACCGGCGGGCGGCCGAGGACCTGCCGTACGTGTTCATCGGCCTGCCGAGCGCGATCACCGGCCCGTACGACGACGTCGCGCTGCCCGCGTGGGCCGAGAAGCCCGACTGGGAACTGGAACTGGCCGCGGTGATCGGCCGCCCGGCCCACCAGGTGTCCGTCGAGGAAGCCCTGGACCACGTCGCGGGCTACACGATCGCCAACGACCTGACCGACCGGGCCACCGTCTTCCGCCGGGACATGCCGCAGATCGGCACCGACTGGCTGCGCAGCAAGAACGCCCCGGGCTTCACGCCGCTCGGACCCTGGATCGTGCCCGCCGCCTCGGTCGGGGACACGGGCGACCTGCGTCTGACGCTGAAGCTCAACGGCGAGACCATGCAGGACGAGTCGACCAAGGACATGATCTTCGACGTGGCCCGGATGGTCTCCTACGCCTCGCAGACCGCCCGGCTGCTCCCCGGCGACCTGGTGCTCACCGGCTCCCCGGCCGGCAACGGCATGCACTGGGGCCGGCTGCTGCGCGACGGCGACGTCATGGACGCCGCCATCACCGGGCTCGGCGCCCAGCGCACCCGGTGCGTGGCGGAGGTGACCCGATGACGCCGGACCGCACCGACCCCGCGGGCTCGATCGCCCGGACCGCCGAGGCGTGCTCCAACTGGAATCGCTGGGGCGAGGACGACGTGCTCGGCACGCTCAACTTCCTCGACGAGACCAAGCGCCGCGAGGGTGCCGCCCTGGTCCGGCGGGGCGTCAGCTTCTCCCTCTCGCAGCGCTTCGACATGAACGGCCCGCAGAAGGGCTGGCGGCGGCGCACCAACCCGGTGCACACCATGCTCGACACCGGCACCGACGCCGCCCTCGGCAACCAGGGCTTCCCGCACGGCATCGGCGGCGCCGACGACGTCATAGCGATGCCGCTGCAGTGCTCCACCCAGTGGGACGGGCTCGGCCACATCTTCGACCACGGCAAGGCGTGGAACGGACGCCCCGCCGAGCAGGTCGTCACCTCCGACGGTGACCTGGTCACCGGCATCGAGCACATGGCCCCGCACGTCGCCGGACGCGGGGTGCTCCTGGACGTCGGCCGGGTCGTCGGCGAGGACGGGGAACTGCCGGACGGCTTCGCGATCACCGAGGAGCACCTGGCCGCGACGGCCGAGGCGCACGGTGTGCGGGTGGGGCGCGGCGACATCGTCCTCGTCCGCACCGGCCAGCTGTCCCGGGTACGCCGATGCGGGTCCCCCCACGCCGAAGGCAGTGGGGGAGGCTGGGGCGACTACGCCGGCGGGCCCGCGCCCGGGCTGTCGTTCACCACGGCGGGCTGGCTGCACGGCAGCGAGATCGCCGCGATCGCCACCGACACCTGGGGCTTCGAGGTCCGCCCGAACGAGTTCGACCACGCCTTCCAGCCGCTGCACCAGGTCGCCATCCCGCACATCGGCCTGCTGATCGGCGAGATGTGGGACCTGGACGCCCTGGCCGGGGACTGCGCGGCCGACGGGGAGTACGCGTTCTGGCTCACCGCCGCGCCCCTGCCCATCACCGGGGCCGTCGGCTCACCCGTCAACCCGATCGCCGTCAAGTGACCGGCGGAACAAGGGAGTTCCCCATGAGCGAAGCCCGTAAAGTCCTGGTGATCGGCGGGGGTGCGGCCGGCAGTGCCGTCACGATCCTGCTGCGCCGCGCCGGCCTCACCGTGGACCTGGTCGAGGCCAAGGACGACTGGAACGCCACCGCCGGCTCCGGCATCACCCTCCAGGGCAACGCCCTGCGCGTCCTGCGCGAACTCGGCGTCTGGGAGCAGGTGGAGGCATCCGGCTTCGGCTTCGGCTCCGTCGGCATCACCGCCCCCGACGGCACCGTCCTGCACGCCCAGGACGACCTGCGCACCGGCGGCGAGGACCTGCCCGCCACCGTCGGCATGCAGCGCCCCCGGCTCCAGCAGATCCTCATCGACGCCGTGCGCGCCGGCGGCGCCACCGTCCGCCTCGGCACCACCGCCGAGATCCTGGACCAGGACACCGACGGTGTCTCCGTGCGCCTCTCCGACGGCTCCGAGCACCGCTACGATCTCGTGGTCGCCGCCGACGGCCTCGGCTCCCGCACCCGCGCCGCGATCGGCATCACGGACCAGCCGGAACCGACCGGCATGGCCATCTGGCGCATCGCCGCCCCGCGTCCGGCGGGCGTCGTCCGTACCGACCTCGCCTACGGCGGCCCGGCCTACATCGCCGGCTACTGCCCCACCAGCGAGACCACCCTGTACGCGTACGTCGTAGAGGCCAACCGTGACCGCGCGTCGATCCCGCCGGAGTCGTACGCCGAGGAGATGCGGCGCCTGGCCTCCTCCTACGGCGGCCACTGGCCGGAGATCACCGAGCACATCACCGACCCGGCGAAGGTCAACTACACCTGGTTCGACCGGCTGCTGGTCGAGGGCTCCTGGCACCGCGGCCGGGTCGTCCTCGTCGGCGACGCCGCCCACTGCTGCCCGCCCACCCTCGCCCAGGGCGCCGCGCTGTCCCTGGAAGACGCCTGGGTGCTCGCGCAGATGCTGACCGGGTCCGACGAGTGGGACGACGACCTGTTCCAGGCGTACCACGAGCGGCGGATCGCCCGCGTCCGCCCGGTCGTGGAGGCGTCCGTACAGATCGGGCAGTGGCAACTCGACGGGGTGCGCGACGCGGACGTGCCCGGCCTGATGGGCCGCACCATGACCATGCTCCGGGAGCTGCCGTGACCGCGCAGAAGCCGGGCACGGCCGCCCCTACCGTCGACGTGCACGCGCACGTCCTGCTCCCCGAGATCGAGGCCCTGGTCTCCGACCGGCCCGGGTACACCGAGGCCAAGGCACTGGACGCCCGTCGCAACGGCCCCGCCGCCCTCGCCGTCAGCGGCCCCATGGTCGGCGAGCGCATCCCGCGGCTGACCGACGCCGGCGTGCGCCTGGCCGCGATGGACGCCCAGGGCGTGGACGTGCAGCTGGTCAGCCCCTCCCCCTCGCACTACCACTACTGGACCGACGAGGACACCGCCGAGAAGCTGTACCGGCTCGCCAACGAGGCGACGGCCGCGCACTGTTCGGCCGCCCCCGAGCGGCTGCGCGGACTGGGCCTGGTGCCGCTCCAGCACCCGGAGCAGGCGGTCCGGGCCCTGGACCACGCCCTGGAGCAGGGGCTGGCCGGGGTGGAGATCTCCAGTCACGCCCCCGGCCGGGAGCTGTCCGACCCGGCCTACGAGCCCTTCTGGACCCGGGCCGGGGAAACCGGCGCGATCGTCTTCGTGCACCCCTTCGGCTGCACCCTGGACGAGCGGCTGGACCGGTGGTACCTGTCCAACACGGTCGGCCAGCCCACCGAGAACGCCGTCGCGCTGTCCCATCTGATCTTCTCGGGGGTGCTCGACCGCCACCCGGGGCTGAGGCTGCTCGCCGCGCACGGCGGCGGTTACCTGCCGACCCACATCGGCCGCTCCGACCACGCATGGTCGGCCCGTTCCGACACGGGCGCCGGTTGCGCACACCTGCCCAGCAGCTACCTGAAGCGCCTGTACTTCGACTCGCTGGTCCACGACCCGCACGTGCTGCGGGAGCTGGTCCGGGTCGCCGGGGCGGACCACGTCCTGCTCGGCTCCGACTTCCCCTTCGACATGGGCACCGAGGACCCGGTCGGCGCCCTGCGCGCAGCACGCCTGTCCGACGCCGACTTCCACGCCGTCCGGGGCGGCAACGCCGCCGCCCTCCTCCGGAAGGACTGACATCATGCGCCTGCTCACCCACCTGCGGCACGTCGACCTCGCCGTGCCCGACTACGACAAGCAACTCGACTTCTACGCCGGCGTCTGGGGCCTGACCAAGGTCGCCGAGGACTCCGGCATCTCCTTCCTGGCCGCCGAGGGCTCCCCCGAGCAGTACGTCGTACGGCTGCGCAAGGCCGAGGAGAAGCGCCTCGACCTCGTCTCCTACGGCGCCGCGTCCGCCGCGGACGTCGACACACTCGCCGAGCGACTGCTCGCGGGCGGCGTGCAGTTGGTCTCCCAGCCGGGCAGGGCCGACACCCCCGGCGGCGGCTACGGCTTCCGCTTCTTCGACGTCGACGGCCGCACCATCGAGGTCTTGGCCGACGTCGAGGTCAGGCAGCACCGCAGGATCGAGGAGAAGGAGTCCATCCCGGTCAAGCTCTCCCACGTCGTCCTCAACTCCCCCGACCTGAACCGCACCCGCGAGTGGTACGAGCGCCACCTCGGCTTCGCCCTCTCCGACACGCTCAGTTCGCCGCACATGGGCGAGGTCATGCACTTCATGCGGATCAGCAGCCAGCACCACTCCATGGCCCTCGCGAAGGGCCCGCACACCGCCCTGCACCACATCTCCTTCGAGATGCGCGGCATCGACGAGTACATGCGCGGCTCCGGGCGCGTCATCCGCGCGGGCTTCAAGAAGATCTGGGGCCCGGGCAGGCACATGGCGGGCGACAACACCTTCACGTACTTCCTCGACCCGCACGGCAACACCGTCGAGTACACCACCGAGCTGGAGAACCTGGACGAGGACACCTGGCACCCCCACGTCTACGACTTCTCCAAGCCCGAGGTCACCGACCAGTGGGGCACCGCCAACCCGATGAACGAACTCGTCGCCAAGGAGTCGTTCAACGACCCCGACCGCGGTGTGTTCGTCGCCCCGCCGGTCTGATCCGCCCCGCCGACTCCGGGGACGCGGCGGTACGGCCTTGCACGGACGGGCGCTGCCGCGTCCCCGGTACCCAACGACACTCCGCTGGAGCCGCACCATGCGTTTCGCCGCATACGAACACCGACACCACCGCCGGGTGGCGGTCGTGGAAGAGGACGGCACCCTCTTCCCCCTGCCGGGCGTCACCTCGCTCACCGCACTGATCCAGCAGACCGACGGGCTCCCCGGCTTGCTCGCCGCCGGGGCCGCCGCCCTGGACGTCCCCGCGGGCCCGCATGTCTCCCAGGTCCGGTTGCTGCCTCCGCTGCGACCCGCGTCCGTACGGGACTTCGTGACCTTCGAGGAGCACGTGGAAGGGGTGCGCCGGTCCGTGGAGGGCACCGGCGGCGTCCCCGAGCAGTGGTACGCGGCCCCGACCTTCTACTTCACCAATCCGCACGCGATCTACGGCCCCGGGGACGGCATCCCCGTACCTCCCGGTTCGGCCGTGCTCGACTTCGAGCTCGAAGTGGGTGCCGTGGTCGGCCGGGAGGGCCGCGACCTCACCGCCGCACAGGCCCGCGACCACATCGTCGGCTACACCGTGTTCAACGACTGGTCCGCGCGTGACCTCCAGAGCGCGGAGATGAAGGTGGGCCTCGGCCCGTGCAAGGGCAAGGACACCGCCACCACCCTCGGCCCGTACCTGGTCACCGCGGACGAGCTGGAGCCGTACCGGGACGCCGAAGGCTTCCTGCGCCTGGCCCTGACCGCCGAGGTCAACGGCGAGAAGGTCGGCGAGGACCTGCTGTCCAACATGAGCTGGACGTTCGAGGAGATGACCGCCTACGCCTCCCGCGGCAGCCGCGTCGTGCCCGGCGACGTCCTCGGCTCCGGCACCTGCGGCAACGGCGGCTGCCTCGCCGAACTCTGGGGCCGGCGCGGCGAACAGACCCCGCCGCCGCTGAAGCCCGGCGACACCGTCACCCTCACCGTCGAGGGCCTCGGCACCCTCACCAACACCGTCGTCCCCGGCGTCGAGCCCGTCCCCCTCCCCACGGGCCGGCGCCGGTCACGGGAGCGGCCGTGAGCGACCCGCACCCCGAGAGGCTGCTCGGCAAGGTCGTCGTCGTCACCGGCGCGGCCCGGGGCCAGGGCGCCGCCGAGGCCGAGGCCCTCACCCGCGAGGGCGCCCGGGTCATCGCCACCGACGCCACCCACGCCGCGGGCTGCCGGCGCCTGGACGTCACCCGCGAGCAGGACTGGGCCGAACTCGCCGCCGAACTGCGGGAGTCGTACGGGCACGTGCACGGCCTGGTCAACAACGCCGGCATCACCTGGCGGGCCCGCCTCGGCGACGTACGCCCCGAGGACATGGCCCGCGTCCACGGGGTCAACGTCACCGGTCCGCTGCTCGGCATCCAGCACCTTGCCCCGCTCATGCCGCCCGGCTCCTCGGTCGTCAACGTCGGTTCCTCGGCGGCCCTCACCGCGCACTACCCGGTCGCCTACACGACCAGCAAGTGGGCGCTGCGCGGCCTGTCGAAGACCGCCGCCCTGGAGCTGGGCCCGCGCGGCATCCGCGTCAACACGATCCACCCCGGCTACATCGAGACGGAGATGACCGCCTCCGCCGCGCCCGCCTTCCGCGAGGCCAACCTCCGCGAGACACCGCTCGGCCGCACCGGCACCGTCGGCGAGGTGGCGCCGCTGGTCGTGTTCCTGCTGTCCGACGACGCGTCGTTCATCAGTGGCGCGGAGATCCCGGTGGACGGCGGCATGACCGCGCACGGCGGCGTCAAGTCCGTCTCCGACGCCCTGCGGGAGGGGACGCCGTGAAGCGGCTGGAGGGCCAACCGGATCCCGAAGCACTGGACAGTCGAGCGGAAACCAGGGGAACAGGGACGCTTGAGTCTCCCGTAGGGGGAGGCGCGAGAGTGAGGGCATGAACGGCGAGATCTCCGTGCCGGAGGTCGCGGCCGCACACGCCGATGCCCAAACTCGCCAGCTTTCCGACGGCGAACGCCGACGCCTCATCACCGACTTCATCGACGACACGTTCGGCGGACTCGACGCAAGCCCCGACTTCGTCGGCATGATGCGCTCGGCCATGCCCGAACTGCCGGACGACCCCGAACCCGAGCAGGTCGACACCTTAGTGGAACTCGCCGAGCTCACCCAGGATCCCGACTTCCGCGCGACCGTGCGCCGCATGGCGCGGTACCAGGCGGCCGAGCGGGCCCAGGGCGACCGCACCGGCCTGCACCACGCCCCCACCGAGACCGTCCGCGACAGCGTCGGCCGCGCGCTCGATGCCGGCATCGCTCCGGCCACGGCCGAGGCCGCACCCGTCATCGACGCCCTCACCGCCCGCCATGCGCGGACCTTCGGCCGCGCCGACGACGCCGACCTGCGCCACTGGCCGCTGAGACGCCTGGAGATGGCCGGCGACCCTCGCGCGGAGCGCTACCGGCATCTGCTCGCCGTCATCAACGGATGGCCCGTCCCGTCCAGCCTGGCCCCGGTGTTCACGTGGTTCGCCCAAGCTCTGCGCGCCGACACCGGGCAGCCATCCCGCGGGGAGCAGTCCAGCGCCCGGCGACCGCCAATTCATTGCATCAGGCAGCACAGACGTCCCGGTGTCGTCATTCCCAGCCGAGAGGGGACGGCTCGGTGTCGGCGGCCGGGGCGGAGGGTTCCACGCCCGCCTCGTTGAAGGCGGCCAGGGCGTCGATCAGCACCCGCCGCTCTTCCGGGCTCAGACGTTCGACGATGACGGAGATCTCCGTGCGCCGTCGGGCGGTGACCTCCTCGACCGTGCGGCGCCCCTCCGTCGTGAGCCGCAGCAGAGTCTCCCGCCGGTTGTCGGGATTGACCTGGCGGTCCGCCAACCCGGCGGCGATGAGCCGGTCCACCATGCGCATGGCCGTCGAGGGGGCGACGCGGAGGAGGTCGGCGAGAGCGACGAGCTTGGTGGCGCCCCGGGTGGACAGGACGACCAGCATCCGGAACTGCGGCAGCGTCACCCGGTCCTCGACGGCGGACAGGGAACGCGCGGAGACCCCCACCAGCAGCCGGGACGCGGTCAGCACCTCCCGCGTGACGGCATCGACGTCCTCCATCGTCCCCTCGTGGGACTCGCGCTCCACCATGGGTCTTTTCTACCGGGATCCTTCATTGCGTATAACGGTCGGGTCTCACCTGGCGGGACATCCCCTGGTCACGAGCAGTGACGTGAGTTACGTCACTAAAAATTTGGCAAAGACGTGGTAGAACAACGCAACTTCGCAGGTGGATCGGCCAACCACCGAGTCGCGGAGAGCCGACCTGTCGTCCACCTGTTCACCGCTCAAGCCCGGCCCGGTCACGGTCCGACACCGCACCGTGCTGCCCGGGTCCGCTCATCGGACAACGACGTTCACCCAGAGACCGCTCAACCAGGCGAGACACCCCACCCCGCCCGCCCAGCGTCACCGAGGTAACCACCGTGTCACTCGACTCCGTCACCCAGTCCGTCGACGAAGCAGTCAGCGGATTCTTCGAGCCCATAGCCCAGTGGCTGGGAGAAGTCGTCTTCTACACCGTCCCCGTCGGCGGGACCGATCTGCCGCTCATCGTCGCCTGGCTCGTCGTCGCCGGCCTCGTCTTCACCGGCTGGTTCGGCCTCGTCCAGCTCCGCAAGTTCAAACTCGCCGTCGACGTGGTGCGGGGCAAGTACGACGAGAAGGGGTCGACCGGCGAGGTCAACCACTTCCAGGCGCTGACCGCGGCCGTCTCCGGCACCGTCGGCCTCGGCAACATCGCCGGTGTGGCCGTCGCCGTCTCCATCGGCGGTCCCGGCGCCACCTTCTGGATGATCCTGTGCGGCCTGCTCGGCATGGCCACCAAGTTCGTCGAGGTCACGCTCGGCGTGAAGTACCGCGAAGTGCACCCCGACGGCACCGTCTCCGGCGGCCCGATGCACTACCTCCCCAAGGGCCTGGCCGAGCGCTTCGGCAAGAACGGCAAGACCCTCGGCAAGGTCCTCGCGGTCCTCGCCTCCTTCCTCATCCTGTTCTTCGGCCTCTTCGGCGGCAACCTCTTCCAGGTCAACCAGTCCTACGCGCAGTTGGTCTCCGTCACCGGCGGCGAGGACGGCGCACTCGGCTCCTCCGCCGGCGCCCTGCTCTTCGGCATCCTGATCGCCGCCCTGGTCGGCATCGTCCTTCTCGGCGGCATCCGCTCCATCGCCAACGTCACCAGCAGGCTGGTGCCCGCCATGGCCGGCATCTACATCGTCGCGTGCCTGATCGTGATCCTGGTCAACATCACCGCCGTCCCCGACGCCGTCGTCTCCATCGTCGAGGGCGCGTTCAACCCCGAAGGCGTCGCCGGTGGTGTCCTCGGCGCACTGATCATCGGCTTCAAGCGGGCCGCCTTCTCCAACGAGGCCGGCCTCGGTTCCGCCCCGATCGCCCACTCCGCGGTCAAGACCAGGCACCCCGCCAGTGAGGGCCTGGTCGCGCTGCTCGAACCGTTCATCGACACCGTCGTCGTGTGCACGATGACGGCGCTGACCATCGTCATCGCCAACCCCGCCAGCTGGGGCGAGGCCCGTGCGGGCGAGGACATCGGCGGCGTCACCATCACCTCCGACGCCTTCGAGACGGTGCTGCCCTGGTTCCCCTACATCCTCACGGTCGCCGTCCTGCTGTTCGCCGTCTCCACGGTGCTGACCTGGGGCTACTACGGCCTCAAGTCCTGGACGTACCTCTTCGGCCGCAGCCGCGCCAGCGAAGTGACCTACAAGGTCGTCTACACCGTCTTCGCCGTCGCGGGCTCGCTGCTGACCCTGCAGACCCTGATCGACATGGCCGACGCCTTCCTCTTCACCCTCGCCGTCATCAACATCATCGGCCTCTACCTCCTCGCCCCCGTCGTCAAGCGCGAACTGCGAACCTTCCTCGACTTCGTCCGGGCTCGCAAAGCAGACCCGAACGCCGGCAACGGCGGCGACGACGACCAGGAGCCGGTGAAGACCACCGTCTGACCGCTCACACGGCCCGGCTCCTCAGGAACGGGCCCGTGCCCACCCCGCGCCTGGGCGAGCACGGGCCCGTTCACCCACGCCGGGAGGAGGCATGACTCCCTTCCCCAACCAAACGGACGACGGGCGTCCTTACACAGGGACGGCCCCGCCCGGTGGCGAGGTTCACGCTCGCGCTGACGCCGTCGAGCCGGGCCGGCTTCTTCTCCACCCGCTCCACGCAGGCCGCGCAGGTCATGCCGCCGACCGCGAGGTCGGTCACCTCTTGTACGGACGCCGGTGATCACCTCGCGCGTCGCGCGGCTTCGACTGGACCGAGCCGCACCGGTACAGGAGTCGGATGCGCCGACACCTGAGTTCCCGAGGGTGGCTTGTGACGCCTGTCACCGTCATACGAACAGGGCGAACATCACCGCCATGCCCAGTGCCATCACGGCGTGGCAGGCCGGGTCGAGTGCGGCTGCGGTGTTCGCACCGGCCGGTGCAGGACCGCCCGCGGGCGCCGGTACCTGTGCCCGGGCGAGGTCGAAAGCCCGGGCGAGCCAGACCAGGCCGATCGCCGTCAGGGCCACGGCGAGCAGGGCGGACGCCACGCTCGGTCCCGTGTCGGTGAGGCCTCATGGAGGCGAGTCCGGAGCCGCCCGCGGTGTGCCCCTCGTGGCCGCCGTGGCCCCCGCTTCCGTGCCCGGCCGCAGAACCCGAGGTCGCCATCGCCTCGACCATCCAGGCCATGGCTCCCATCATCAGGGCGTGCGGCCAGGCGGCCAACACCGCTCCGGTCCTGGAGCGCCCACCGGGCCGGATCAGGGAGGCGCCCACGAACCACACCGCGCCCGCCGTGAAAAGGACGACCTGAGGGGCCACCGCCAGGTCCATCCCCCACGGCCAGGCCATCGCGATCATGAGGAGACCCATCGCGGCGTGCAGCACGTGGCCCACCCGCCCGGTGAGGCCCGTCGTGGGCAGGACCAGCCGCCACAGCCCGTACAGGACGGGTGCGGCGAACATCAGCGTCAGGATCCAGCGCAGTCCGCTCGCGGCGATCACGCGGCGACCCCCGCCCTGCGCCGCCGCACCACGCCGACCGTCACGTCCACGACGAGGAACACCAGCAACGGCAGCCCGAACAGGGGCAGGTAGTAGCCGATGACCGCGGCGAGCACCGCGGCAGGGGCCAGGACGCGTCCAGGTATGCGCCGCCAGGCGCCGCGCGCGGGCGCACGGCCGAGCGCGAAGCCCTCGCTCCGGGTCGGGCGGCGCAGCCACCACATGCGGTACCCCCACAGGATCATCGCGATCAACCCGATCGCGAGCAGCGCCAGGACGATCTGGTTGACCAGGCCGAACAGCAGACCCATGTGAGCGTCGATACCCCATCTCGTCAGCTTGGCGAGCAGGGGGAAGTCGTCGAAACGCAGGGTCTGGGTCACCTCGCCGGTGGCCGGGGCGACCGCCACCGAGTCCTGCCGTACGGGCCAGGAGCGGGTGTTCTCCTTCACGACGTACGCCGTGTCGGCGCCGGCGGGCGGGGTGATGACGAGAACCCCGCGCAGCCCGGCGTCGTGCGCCGAGGCCACCGCCGCGTCGATGCCGACGCCCCTCGTTCCTCCGCTGTCCTCCTTTCCGCTGCCGACGGCGGGAAGTGCGGTGGAGACCGCGGGTGTGGAGCCGCCCAGGGCGTCCTGGACCTCCCCGATGCTCGTGCCCGCGTGGCCGGACCAGGTCAGGCCGGTCGCCGACAGGCCGAGCAGGCCGATCGAGGCCCACAGCCCCACCGCTCCGTGCCAGGACATCGTGCGGCGCCGTCCCTTGGCGCCGCCGGCCGGCGTCACCAGACGTCGCAACCGCTGCCGGTTGCGCGGGGTGCCGGCCCACAGCGCCAGGCCGCCGAGCACCTCCACCCACAGCCAACTGGCGGCGAGTTCGCTGTAGTTGCGGCCGAACTCGCCCAGGTGCAGGTTCCGGTGGAGGTCGTCGAGCCACGCCCGCGCCGGCAGCCACTGGCCGAACGTTTCCAGGGTGCCCAGCACTTCGTGGTCGTACGGGTCGACGAACGCCGTCAGCGTGTAGCCCTCGGCCAGACCGTCCTTGGCGAAGGTGACGCGGGTGGAGTCGGTGGGCCCGGCCCCCTTGGTCACTGACAGCAACGTGCCGTCCGGGACGGCCCGTTCGGCCGCGGCCACCTGCTCGGAGAGCGGTTCCGCCGCGCCCCGCGGCGTCACCTTCAGCTCGTGCTCGTAGACGATCGACTCGATCTGCGGCGTGGCCGTGTAGGCGAGTCCGGTCACCGCGGCGACGAGGAGGAACGGACCGATGACGACGCCGGCGTAGAAGTGCAGGCGCAGCAGCAGGGGGCGCAGGCCCCCGCCCCGCGTCGTCCCGGTATTCCCGGCTGTGGCCGCGGCCTTGGCGGCGTCGTCCCGCCGGGGAGGCGGGACGTCGGCCGCCGGGCGCGCAGGTGGCGTCACCGGCGTGTCCGGCAACGGTGGGCTCTCGGACATGTACGTCTCTCTTCTCTCCCCCGGTGCCGACCGGCCGACGTGGCGCTCGCAGGAGGAGTCGGAGAGGTTGCGGGGCGAGTTCCCGGAGGGAATGTGAGGCAGGTCACTCAGTGGCGCGGTTGCCGTCCGTCCGGGGGTTCCGGCCGATGCCCGTCGGGTCGATGGCGGCGGACACCGGCCGGAAGGGTGCCTGATCGGTCGTCAGGCCGCGGCACCCTCCAGCGGGTGCACGGGTGCGGTCTCGTCCGTGACGTACTCGGCCAGGGTTGTCCGGGCGCGGGACACCCGGGAGCGCACCGTACCGACCGGGCACCGGCTCATTTCGGCGGCCTCGGCGTACGGCAGCCCCAGGAGCTGGGTCAGGACGAACGCCTCCCGGCGCTCACCGGGCAGGGAGTCGATCAGCTCCCACAGCGCGATGCCCTCGTCGAAGCCGGGAAGTCCGGTCGGCTGCGAGCGTTCGGCAGCGGCCTGCCAGTCGTCGGTGCCTGCCGTCCGGGGACGGCACGCGGCCCGGCGCAGGCTGTCGACGACGGCCCTGCGGGCGATCGACAGCAGCCAGACGCGTGCTGAGGAACGCCCCTCGAACCGGGGCAGTGCCGTGAGCGCGCGCAGGAACGTGTCCTGGGTCAGGTCGTCCGCCGCCTGCACGTCGTCGGCGAGGTACGCCACGTAGCGGCGCACATCGCGTTGCAGCGCCCGGACGAGGCGGTCGACCGCCTCGTTGTCGCCCGCGGCGGCGGCGAGCGCCCAGGCGGTGACCGTCTCGTCGGTCACGGTGGGCAGGGCAGGGGTCATGGTCCTCTGGTCCTTCCTGAGCCCCGCGCGCACCGACCGGGCACGGCACAACGACCGTCGACGGCGGCGCGGGTGAGGGGAGATCCCGTCGCGCGGTGGCGCGTACGGGAGACCGCCGCCGCGCGGAGGGCGGGGGCGGTGATCCGGCTGTCAGGCGACAGCGGTCTCCCCAGGAGGACCCCGGGTGGTGAGGGCGTGGACGAGCAGGAGCTGCCGCAGCCGCCGCCTCGGCCGCGGGGCCGGCCGGAGCGAGGGCGGAGCGGGAGGCGGGCAGAGTACGGCCAGGACCAGCCGCAACGGCACGAACGCGCGGTCGGCGCAGGCGCGGACCGCCTTGAAGACCGCGCTCTCGCCCTGGGCCAGCCAGAGTCCGCACAGCACGGCGGCCAGCAGGTGCGCGGCGAGCATGCCCGTGGAGGACATCCCGCCGCTCATCATGTGGCCGATTCCCGTCGCCTGGTCCATGGCATCCGTCGCGTCCATGGCGGTTTCGCCATGGGGCATGGAGTGGATGGCCTGACCGGTATGGGTCGTGAAGGCCGAATGGTGTCCGGCGGGCATGCCGTCAGCCGTGCCGCCCGTGTGCATGGACGGCATGGACGGTGCCTGTGCGTAGGAGAACCACGCGTGCAGTGCCGTCTGGGCCGCCACCACGGCGAAGGAGACGGGCAACAGTCCGCGCTCCCGGCCGGCCAGGCACCAGGCGGCCCCGGCGCAGACCACCAGTGCGACGACGAGGGACCACCAGGGCACGGAGTGGCCCGACATCGTGACGTGCCCCAGGGCGGCGAGCAGCACGCAGACGGCCGCGAACACCGCGGCCCGCGTTGTGCGGAGACACCACCCAGCGCTCATGGCGGCTCATCCTCGCATTTCCGGTGCACCGTCCTGAGGGAGTACGGGAAGTTCCCGGACCGCGACTCAATCCCTCGCAGGTGATCCCACCTGACAGTCGGCTCAGCGGGCCATCCAGCGGTCCAGCTCCTGTGCCCGCGTGTCCAGCGCCGCGGCGATGTCGGCCGTCCCGGCCCGGGGGTTGCCGGGGACCTGTACGTCGCGTTCGACGCCACCGCGCGTACGACCGGACGACGGTGCGGGCGTCTCCACTTCGATCCCCGCACGCCGCGCGAGCGCAACGGCTGTCGCCACGAACCCCTCTGAGAGCGCGAGGATCACGGAGTGCCCCGTCCGGCAGTACCAGGAGACGAGGCTGCGCGCGAAATCCGCGTACACGGCCGGAACGACCTCGAGTGTGTCCGGGTCGCCCCAGTACTTGCCCTGACCGATTCCCGAGGGCAGATTGAGCTCGGCCTCGAAGACCTCGACCTGCCGCAGGAAGAGGCGGCCGGCACCGTTCGACGGATTCCACAGCGTCTCGCCGTCGATGCAGAAGTACATGCTCATCGCCGCTCCCCTCCTCGCGCCGCCCCGGCACAGGGTAGAAGATCGTGTCGGCGGAATCGAACTCCGGATCAAGGATGCATGGGTGACGAACAGCAGCAGACCGCGTCGGCCGGACGTCACGTCGGTCGAGATCATCGGTGGGCCCGAAGCGCTCACGGTCGGCCTCAGCGGCTACGACGCCCGGTGGCCGGAGGTCTACCGGCGTCACCGGCGTCGGATCCTCGACGCGTTGGCGGGAGCGGACGTCGAGGTCGAGCACATCGGCTCCACTTCGGTTCCGGGACTGGCCGCCAAGCCGATCGTGGACATCGTCGTCGCGGTGCCCGACATCACGGCGGAGGAGGACTACCTCGACGGGCTGTTGGCCGCAGGTTACGAACTGCGGGTTCGCGAGCCGGGGCACCGACTCGTGCGCACGCCCGCCCGCGACGTGCATGTGCACGTGTACGAACGAGGGGACGCGGCGGTGCACGAGTACCTCCTCCTCCGCGACCACTTGCGCACCCACGCGGACGACCGGGCGCTGTACGAGAGCGTCAAACGGGACCTGATCGGCCGGCGGTGGAACGACATGAACGACTACGCCGACGCCAAGAGCGACGTCATCCTCGCGATCAAGAACCGGGCCAGGGCCGGTCGACCATGACACCGGTCCCATCAATTGCGTAATGAAATCCATTTTCAGGTATCCTCTGGCTCGTTCATCGATCGCACCCGGAGGTCCCCATGGCCGTGCCCAAACGCAAGATGTCCCGCAGCAACACCCGGCACCGCCGCGCGCAGTGGAAGGCCACGACGCCGCAGCTGGTGACGGTCACGGTGGACGGCGTGCCGTACCTCGTCCCCCAGCGGCTGGCCAAGGCGTACGAGCGCGGGATGCTCCGCCCCGAAGGCTGACGCTCCCCCTTGAGAGGCCGCTCATGGGCGACAGGGTCGAGGGCCCGTACGCAGGCGCGGCGCCCACCGGCCCTGGAGCCGGTGGGCGCCGCGTGGGCGGTGCCGGGAGGGGGCCGGTCAGTGGCCCGCCACCGTCCCGGACAGTTCGTTGGTGCCCTTCGGCAGCGTCACGGACGTGAGCTTCTCCCCCGAGTCCAGGTCGAAGGCGTGCACTTGGCGCTTGCCCGGTTCGGAGACGTACGCCGTGTGGTCACGGACGAAGAGGGTGGGCCTGGGCTGCTGCCAGTCCAGGGGCTCCGTCCAGTCGCCGACCGCTTCGATCTTCTTGTCCACCTTTCCGGTCTCCGGGTCGATGACGTGGAGGACACCGTTGGTGCCGAGCACGAGGGCCTCGCCGTGCGGGCCGCGGGCCAGCGAGCGGAAGGAGTAGCTGGTGCCGAGGTCGACCAGCTTCATCTTCGCCGTGCGGGTGTCGATCAGCGATATGCGGGTCGGCCGCTCCAGTTCGGCCTCGGGGTCGGTCTTGTAGTCGCCCAGGAGGATCGGGGAGGCGTCGCTGCCGGCCTGGTTGCCGGTGCGGGCGTAGTCGCCGGGGGCGTCCACCTTGGTGAACTCGCCGTCCTTGTAGAGCAGTACGCCGTCCTCGCAGCCGAGTCCGACCACCTCGCCCTCGGCTGCGGCCTCGCCGTGGACACCCGGGCAGTTCTCGGCGCGCGCGATCTCCTTGTCGTCCTTGTCCAGGACGATCGCGCCGGTGCGCTTCTCCTCGGTGCCCAGGGTGGTGACGAGTTCGCCGTCGGCCAGTTCGATGGCGACGCCGTGGTGGGGTTCGGCGGAGGTGAAGGTACGGCCCTCCGGCTGCTTTCCGCCGGCCAGGTCCGCGGGATCGAAGACGTGCACCTCGCCGGTGCCGTCGGTGAAGAGGACCGTCCTGCCGCCGTGCCGCACGACGTGACCGGGCTTCGATCCCTTGAACTCGGCGTCCGTGAAGGTCTGCCGGGCCGCGTCGAACACGCGGAAGCCGCTGTCCGTGGAGATGACGACGTGGTCCTCGTCGCCCGCCGGGTTGACCCGGTTGAAGCCGGGCAGCTCGATCGTCTTCGCGAGCTTCAGGGTCTCGCCGTCGAGGACGTACAGTCCCCCGTCGTAGGAGGCGACCAGCGGATTGCCGACCGTCGCGGCCCCGCTGCTCTTCGTCTGCTGCTGCGGCTCGGCGTCGGACGAGGCGTCGTCGCTGCCGCCGCAGGCGGTCAGCGCCATGGAGACCGTCAGGGCGAGGGCCGTGCCCGTGAGCATTCTGGCGCGTGTCGACCTGTTCATCGTGTGTGGGTCCTCTCCGGCCCTGAGGGCACGGGGTTGTGGGGTTGAGCGGCCGGCGATCGGTGTCACCGGGCCTTGGGGGAAAATCGGTCAGTCGCCGGTGAGGCCCTCGGCCATGGCCGAGGTGTTGGCGCGCATCATTTCCAGGTAGGTGCCGGCGCCCTTGCCCTTCTCGGTCAGCGACTCGGAGTACAGCGGGACGACGTCCACGTCACCGCCCATCTCCTGGCGCAGGACCTCGGCCAGCCGGGTGGGCTGGGAGGAGTCGGCGAACACGGTGCGCACGTTGGCCTTCTCCATGGCCTGGGTGAGGGAGCGCAGGTCGGAGGAGCTGGGTGAGGCGAGTGTGGTGCCGCTGGGGATGACCGCGCCGATCACGCGGAAGCCGAAGCGGTCGGCCAGGTAGCCGAAGACGTGGTGGTTGGTCACCAGGGCGCGGCGGTCCTCCGGGACGGCGGCGAGGGACTTCTCCATCCAGGCGGTGAGGTCGGCGAGTTGTCCGTCGTAGCCGTCGGCGTTGTCCCGGACCGCCTTCTCGTTCACGCCGTCGACGTGTTCCACGACCTGGTCGGCGATCAGGCCGGCCACCTTGCGCACACGGTCGGGGTCGGTCCAGAAGTGCGGGTCCGGCTCGCCGCTCTCGCCGTCCGGACCTCCCTCCCCGCCCGCGTGGAAGGTGAGGGGATCGGCCGCCTCGCCGGCCGCGAAGGTGGCCACCCCGGATGCGCGGGCCGCCTCCACGTGCCGCAGTACGTTCTCCTCCAGGCCCAGGCCGTTGTGGACGACCAGGTCCGCGTTCTCCAACTCGGCGGCCTGCACGGCCGACAGGCCGAAGGAGTGCGGGTCGGCGTTGGGTTTCATCAGGACGCTGACGTCCGCCTCGTCCCCGACGATCTCCCGGGTGATGTCACCGAGGATGTTGGTCGTCACCACCACCCGGGGCCGCTGGTCGCCGCCGCTCGCACAGCCGGTCGCGGTGGCGGCGACGACGAAGAAGGTGACCAGGGTGAGCAGCAGGGCGCGCAGCCGCGCTGCCCGCACGCGCGCGCTCATCGGCCCGTCTCGGCCATCAGGGACGGACGGACGTCCAGGTCGAAGGTGCGGGCGACGCGGAGGGCGTCGTTGTAGTCGATCTCGTACACGCGCCTGCCCGCGGGGTCGTTGAGGTAGGCCCGGCTGCGGTCGACCTCGATCACCGGTGCCGGGGCTTCGCCGGTGGCCGCCTCGGGGACGTCCGTCAGCAGGGGTTCGGTGACCGCGGTCTCCTCGCCGGTGGACATGTCGTAGCCGTGCAGGGCTCCGTCGGTCTCCAGGACCAGCAGCGGTGAGCCCTCGCCCGCGGTGTTGGCGGCGACCACGGGGCCGGTCTCCACCCGTGTCCAGGCCCTCTTCGTGACGTCCAGGACCCAGACGGCGTTCCCGCCCGCGGCCGCGGTGAGCGTGCTGCTGTCCGGACGGTGCCGGAACCGCGCGGCCCGTTCCTTCTTCGGCACGTCCTCGCCGTACGCGATCTTCTCGGCGGTGAAGGTGCCGTCGTCCTCCCGGACGAGGAGAGCGCCGTCGGCGCAGCCGAGGACCACCCCGCGCCGGGTGACCGCGTCGCCCTGCGGGTCCTCGCACTCGGACTCGGGAGCGGCGACGCGTTTGCCGGACCGGTCGAGCACGGCGACCTTCGCCGGAGCGTCGCCGTCGCGCGTGAGGGCGATCAGGTGTTCCGCGTACGGCACGACGGGTCCGGCGTAGGTGCCCGGGAGCCGGGCGGGGGTGCCGAGGGTGCCCTTCTCCAGATCGGCACGGGAATGGACGTCCGCCTTGCCGTCGGCTGCCGTGACGACGGTCGCGCCCGCGTCGCTGCGGATGCTCGTGCCGGGGCCGCCCGGGAGTTCGCCCACCTCCTGGATCTTCGCGCGGTAGTAGTGCACATGGTCTCCGTGGTCGACCATCCACGCGCCGCTGTCGAGGACGTGGGTCCCCTCCGCGCCGTGGAAGTAGCCGAACCGGCCGTCCGTGGTGAGTTCGGTGACACCGGCTCTGCGCGCCGTGTCGTGGATCTTGCCGGTGATCAGATCCAGCACTCGGGTGTCGCCGGTGCCGGGGTCGCCGAGAAGGAGCCGGGACTGCTGCTCGGCGGCCTCGGTGGCGCCCTCGACGTAGCCGTGGGGGGTGGCGGAGGAGGAAGGGTTTTCGGGGCCGGACTCGGCATCCTCCTGGCCCGCGCATCCCGCGGTCAGCAGGGCCGCGGACAGGAGTGCCGGTATCAGGGGCCCGGTTCTGCTTCGGACGGACAACGAGATCGCCTCAGGTTTCGTTCGGTCGGGTCGTGGGGGTGTTCGCGGTGAACGTGGCGGCACGGGCGGGCAGACGGTCGCGGCGTGCGCGACGCCGGTGTCGGAGTCCGGACGCCAGGTGGGACAGGAAGAAGAGGCTGACGGCGAGGGCCGAGACGGTCGCACCGGCCGCGGTGCTCAGATGCCAGGACAGGAGCAGGCCGCCGAAGGTGGCGGCGCCGCCGAGGAGCGCGGCGAGGACCATGACGCCGCGCACACTTCGTGCCCAGGGCAGGGCCGCCGCCGGTGGGGCGATGAGCAGGCCGAGGACGAGCAGCGTGCCCACGATGTGGAACGAGGCCACGATGGCCAGGGCCAGCAGGCCGAGCAGCACGGCGTGTGCGAGACGGGGGCGCAGGCCGAGCGTTTCGGCCTTGCGGTCGTCGAACGCGAGCGCCAGGAAGGCCCGGTGCCCCAGCACCGAGACGACCAGCGCCAGCAGCAGCGCCACCCCGAGCAGGGCCAGGTCGCTCTCGCGCACCGCGAGGACGTCGCCGAAGAGGAACCCGGTGAGGTCCACGGCGAACGACTGCGAGCGCGACACGATGATGACGCCGAGGGACAGCATGCCGACGAACAGCAGGCCGATGCCGGTGTCCTGGGACAGCCTCGGTGTGCGGCCGAGGGCGGAGACGCCGGCCGTCATCACGGCCGCGCTCACCACCGCCCCCAGCAGCAGGTTGCCTCCGAGCAGGGCGGCGACCGCGACGCCCGGCAGGAGTCCGTGGGACATGGCGTCACCGAGGAAGGCCATTCCCCTCAGCACTACCCAGGTCCCCGCGAGGGCGCATATCGCCGACACCAGGATTCCGGCCCACAGGGCCCGCTGCACAAAGGCCACCTCGAAAGGGGCCGTCAACCACTCCATACGCTGACCCTACAATGACAATCATGTTCAATAAACACCCGCAGCGACCGCCCGGCGACGAACCACGGAACGAACGCGTCCGGTTCAGCGATCTGGAGGCGGGCTACTCCGGCCGTCCGGTCCTCCGTCAACTCACCGCACACATACCGGCCTTGGCCATGACGGCGCTCGTCGGACCGAACGGCAGCGGGAAGTCCACTCTGCTCGGCGTCCTCGCCGGCGTGATCGATGCCACATCCGGGCAGTTGCGCTACGCGGAAGGCCGCCCGCCGGCCTTCGTCCCGCAGCGCGGCGCCGTCGGCGACACACTCCCCCTCACGGCGCGGCAGACGGTGGAGATGGGCCGCTGGAACGAGCGGGGCCCGTGGCGGCGGCTGACCCGGCAGGACCGCAGCGTGGTCGACTCCGCCATGGAACGACTGGGCGTCGACGACCTCGCCGCCCGCCAGCTCGGCGAGTTGTCCGGTGGGCAACGCCAACGCGTCCTGATCGCCCAGGGCCTGGCCCAGCAGTCCGACCTGCTGCTCCTGGACGAGCCGACCACGGGGCTCGACCCCGAGGCCCGGGAACGCATCACGGCGCTGCTGACGGACCTGATCGCCGACGGCACGACCGTCGTCCAGGCCACGCACGACCTGGAGGCGGCTCGCTCGGCCGACGCCTGCCTGCTCCTGCGCGACGGACGACTGGTGGGACAGGGCCCGCCCGAGCGGGTACTCACCCCGGCAGCCCTGTCCCGTGTCTGGCAGCCGTCGTAAGACGGCCGGCGCCCGCCACCGCCGCCCGGTGCCCGCGCCTTCTCAGCCGCACGAGGACGCGGCACGACCCCTTGACGGCCGCACCGGCGAACCCACCGTCCGCGTCCTCACCGCGCGCGGCGCCGACCCGGGCTGAGGGGCGCGGACCGCTACGGGCGGGAAACGGCGAGCCCGGCGGGGCCGCGGGTGTGGAGCCAGGCGGGCAGGGCGGCCAGCGCCGCCACGGCCAGGAGTACGGCCGGGGCCGCCACTGCGAGCCAGTCGGCCGGGGGTGTCACCACGACCGCGCTGAACAGCGCGAACAAGCCGACCCCCGTCGGAATCCCCACCGCGATCCCGCCCACGGCGGGCAGCAGTTGGGCGGTGCACAGCGCCGCGACGACCTGGCCGGGGGTGGCGCCCAGGGTGCGGGTGACGGCCAGGGCGCGCCGCGCCTGCACCGCGGTGCTCCAGCTGACCAGGACGGTGTTGAGCACGGACAGCGCCACGAGGGCGACCGTGACACCGAGCATCACCTGGCCCGTCACGGCGTTGCGGATGTTTTCGAACGTGGACGTTCCCTGAGCGGTCTCGGCTTCGAGCGACACCCGGAAGGTGAGGGCCGCGGTCACCATGACCGTGGTGGCGGCCGTGCCCACCGCGCTCAGGACGGCGCGACCGGGGCGACGGGCGATCAGGCGCACCCCGATCAGGAGCGCCGTCGGCAGGTGGACCGTCATGGCGGTCAGCCGGGGACGGTGGACGATCAGGTGCGCCGGGTCGGCCAGGGTGTCGACGGTGCTGGAGCGCACGGTGCGCACGACGGGGCCGAGCGTGCCGGTCAGGGCCACCAGTACGGCGAGCAGGGTGACGGCCACGACGATGTCGGTGGTCGGCGGGCCGGCCGTGTTGAGCAGCCCGGCACTGGGATCGGCCAGTGCGGGCGCGGTCAGGCAGCCCACGGTGACTCCGGCGGCGGCCGCCACCACGGCGAGGAGCAGGTACTGCGCGAGCAGCAGTGCGGCCACCGTACGGGGCGTGGCACCGACCGCCTTGAAGAGAGCCGCCCGCCGGTGGTCCCGCGGGGCGCGTACGGCGGCGAGCGACGCGAGGGTGACGAGCGCGGCCGCCGCGAGCAGCCCACCGCCGATGACCAGAGCGGGCCGGGCGGACCTCAGCAGCCGGGTGTCCCCGTCGAGGAGGCTCTGCCAGGGATGGGTGTTGACCCACGCCTGGCCCCGGATGCCGTCGGTGAGGACGGTGCTCGTCCAGCTGCGCGTCGCGCCCGGGTCGGACAGCTTGATGTTCAGCAGGTACAGCAGTGACGCGTCGCCCGCTGCGTCGCGGGCGTCGTCAGTGGTGAGCCAGATGCGGCCGCCGAGGTCGGAAGGTCCCGGGCCCGAGGCCCAGTTGCCCCACGGGTAGACGGCGGTGGCCGCGCTGACGGCCGTACCGACGACCGGGTAGTCGCGCCCGCCGATGGTGACCCGGTCGCCGACCCGCACGCCGAGGGCCTGCGCGAAGCCGCGTTCGACGACCGCGCCGCCGTCGCGTACCCAGGTGCCCGAGGTCACCAGCGGCCGGTCCACGGCGGACGCGGTGCGCTCGCGTCCCTCGACCGCGGTGTTCTCCGTCCGGCCGTGGGCACGGACCGTGGTGGAGAACCCGGGCACCGGGTCGGCGACCGTGTCCGTGCCGGGGGCTCGTGCGATGCGCCGGGCCAGGGCGGCGGGGTCCGGGTCGGTGGTGACGGCCACGATGTCGGGTCCCGCGGTGGCTTCGCGGGTCTTCAGGTATCCGGCGGCCACGGCGTCGTCGGTGGCCATCCCCAGCGTCAGCGACGCGGTGGCGGCGGTGACGGCGACCAGGAACACGACGGCCTCGCCGGGGCTGCGCCGCAGGTCGCGTGCGACGAGCCGCCAGATCAGCAGCAGACGGCCCACGGTCACTCCTCCCAGCCGAGGAGCGCGCCGAGCCGCGAGCCATCCGCGGCCAGGGGCGTGTCCTCGGACGATGCTCCGTCGCGCAGGGAGACGACCCGGTCCGCGGTGGCGGCGACGCGCTCGTCGTGGGTGACGAGTACGAGGGTCTGTCCGGTGGCCCGCAGGTCGGCGAAGAGACGCAGGACGTCGTGGGTCGCGGTGGTGTCGAGGTTGCCGGTGGGCTCGTCGGCGAGGACCACGAGCGGCTCGTTGACCAGGGCGCGGGCGATGGCGACCCGCTGCCGCTGGCCGCCGGACAACTTGGACGGCAGGTGCCGGTCCCGGTCGGCGAGCCCGACGCGGTCGAGGAGGGCGGCGGCACGGCGCCGGGCGATCCGCGGCGGGTCCCCGGCGAGCAGCGCGGGCAACTCGACGTTCTCGGCCGCGGTCAGCTCGTCCATCAGGTGGAAGTCCTGGTGCACGAAGCCGACGGCACGGCGCCGCAGCCGGGCGAGCGCGCGTTCGCCGAGCAGGTCGATGCGCTGTCCGCCGAGCCACACCTCGCCCTCGTCGGGCCGGTCGAGGCCGCCCAGCAGGTGCAGCAGCGTCGACTTGCCGCAGCCACTGGGACCGGTCACCGCCAGCGTCTGCCCGGACGGAATGTCGAGGTCGACCCCGTCGACGGCGAGCACCGTGCTGTCGCCCTGCACGTATACGCGCGACAGACCGACGGCCCGCAGCACCGGATCCGCCGCCGCGTCCCCCACCTCGCCGCGCCGGGACAGCCCCCTGCCCCGCCGACCGCCTCGTGCCGTCATCCGATCCCTCCGCCCTCTCCGTCTTTCCCGTGCGGGGCGCGGGCGGACCAGGTCCGCTCGCACGCCTCCAACCAGCGCAGATCGGCCTGCAGTCGGAGTGCCACGCCTTCCAGGAGCAGCCCGGCCTCCGAGTCCGTGTCGTGTGCGAGCACGCCGTTCTGGACCTCGGCGAGGTCGCGCCTCAGTTCGCGGCGCCGGGCGTCGATGAGAGCGAGCGGCTCCGCCATGCCCGACTCGGCGGCGGCCACCAGCTTCAAATGGAACTCCGCCACGTCCGCCCGGGGCCCGGCCGGCTCGGCCAGCCATCCCGCCACCCGTTCCCGTCCTGCTCCGGTCAGCGCGTACACCTTGCGCCGCGGACCGCGCGCCGACGCGTCCTCGCGTTCCAGTACGACCAGGCCCGTCTTCTCGAGCCGGGAGAGCGTGACGTACACCTGCCCCGCGTTGAGCGTCTGGCCGAGCGGTCCGAGCGCGGTGAGCAACCGCCCGCGCAGGTCGTACCCGTGTGACGGCCCCCGGACCAGCAGCGCCAGCACCACGTCCTGCACGGACCGCCCCTCCCCCTCCTTCGCGACATGCCAATAGATAGCGGTTAGCCAAAAGCGACGTCAAGCCGCAGGCCGTTCCTACGCCGACGTCTCACACGGTGCGGTCGGGGATCGTCGGGAGCACCTTCTCGGCGATGTCCAGCAAGGCGCTGTCGTCCGGGAGGGCTCCGGACGTGCTCCACACGGTGATGTCGCAGTAGCCGCCCCGGTCCTTCGCGTCGAGGGCCACGGACAAGGTCCGCGCCGGGGGGCCCTGTTCGACCGGTCCGCCGGAACCGCCGCCCCCGAGGTTGATCTCGATCTTCATGGTGTGGCCCGAGGCGAGGACCGCGGGCCGGCCGAGGACGGAGAGCGTCCTGACGTCCGTCTCCTCGCCGTACTCCATCAGCTTGACGTACTGGGCGATGGACAACTCGTTGTACGTGACCGAGACGTTCACGGTGTACGTGTCGAACTGGACCTCGGCCTCCGGCTGGGCCACCTTCCCGTCGGTCAGGGGCGCGGTGTTGCTGGTACCGGACACCGCGGTCGCGGTCTCCGCGGGCGTTCCGAGGAGTTGGGCCAGGTCGGGCCTGTTGAGCGCGTTGCACAGCTCGTCGCCGGTCACGGCCCGGGGCATCTTCCGGTAGGCGCCCGGCAGTTCCTCGTCCTCCCCGCCGGCGCACGAGGCGGCCGGCGGTGCGCCGTCGTCGTCGGAGGGCAGCAGGTGCGGGCCGAGCCACAGCGCGGCTCCGAGTGCCGCGAAGACGGCCACGGCCGCGACCGCCTGGCCCCACGCGTTGGGCTCCTTCTCCGCGGCGACCGCAACGGCCGGAGCGGCCGGGTCAGCCGGAGCGGCGAGAGCAACCGCGGCCGGAGCAACCTCGGCCGCCGGGGCCGGGGCGCGGCGGGCGCGCAGGGCGTGGGCCACCGTGTGGACGCGGACCGCGGTGAACACCAGGAACACCAGGCCGATCGCGGCCGCCACCCATTCCCCGTCGCGGTGGGCGAGGTACATGATGCGCACGCCGAAGACGGACCCGACCAGGATGAGCAGGGGCTCGCGGACCCAGAAGGGCAGCAGGCGGACGAGGAAACCGAGCATCCGGCGATCCCACCAGGCCAAGATCACATCTGCTGTGACGGAAGCCATAATTCCGGCTCGGTACTCAACCGTGATGAACGGGACGGGTGGGACCGGTCCCTTCCGGTCACCGGCGCCCTTGCGTTGAGCCCCTGACTGGCATGCCAGTCAGGGGCTCAATGAGCCGTACTAGCATGCGGTTCTTGCTTCGCGGATGTTGAGTTTTCCGCAACACCTGTCTAGGGTCGTGGCCCGTGGAAACCGACGACGTCCTCGACGGCGCACCGACCGCCGACACCGCCGCCCGCGTCCGCGAGGTCATCGCGGCCGCGGGCGTCAGCCAGCGCGAGTTCGCGCGCCGGGTCGTCATGGATCCGTCCAAGCTGTCGCGTTCACTGAGCGGCACCCGCCGCTTCACGGCCGCGGAGCTGGCGCGGATCGCCGACGAGGGACGGGTGGACGCGGGCTGGCTGCTCGGCACCCGGTCCCGCGAGAAGGCCGCGGCGCCGACCGTCGGGGTCGAGGGCGGGCGACCGCTGCAGATCGTCCGCGAGACGGTCCGGCTGATCGCGGAGCACGGCTTCCACGCGGTGCGGGTCGCCGACATCGCCCGCGCCTGCGCCACCAGCAGTGCCGCCATCCACTACCACTTCCCCGGCCGCGCCGAACTCCTGGAGGCGGCCGTGCGCTGGTGCATGGACGAGGACACCGCACGCCGTGCCACCCGTCTCGCCGAGGCGGACGACGCGGCGGCGGAGTTGCGACAGCTGATCGCGCTGCAGACGCCGCGCACCGCACAGCAGCGCCGCCAGTGGGCGGTGTGGCTCGACCTGTGGGCCGAGGCCGCGCGCTCCACCGCGGTGGGCCGACTCCACTCCGAGTACTACCGGCAGTGGCGGGAGACCGTCGCCGACGTCGTACGCCGCGGGGTCGGACAGGGCGTGTTCCGCGCCGGGCTCGATCCACAGGCGGCGGCACTGACGCTCACCGCGCTGATCGACGGGCTGGCGACGCACGTCCTCTCGGTGGGCGGGCCGTCGTCCGCCGCCGCCGCGGACGCGATGCACGCGGCGCTGACCACCCACGTCACCGACACGATCCTGGCTCCGTAACCCGGAGCGGCAAGATTCCGGCAAGCCTTCGGGAGGCTCCCGCATGCCCATGAACGAGAACGTCATCATCACCTGCGCGCTCACCGGCGCCGGCGACACCGTCCGCAAGAGTCCCCACGTCCCCGTCACGCCGGAGCAGATAGCCAGGAACGCCGTGGAGGCCGCCGCCGCCGGAGCGGCCGTCGTCCACATCCACGTGCGCGACCCGGAGACCGGCGATCCGTCCCGCGATCCGAAGCTGTACCGGGAGGTCGTCGAGCGCATCAAGGAGACCGGCACCGACGTCGTCATCAACCTCACCGCCGGCATGGGCGGCGACCTGGTCGTCGACCCGGACGACCCGCTCACCCACCTCCCCGGCACCGATCTCGTCGGCGGTCTGGAACGCCTCCCGCACGTCGAGGACCTGCTGCCCGACATCTGCACGCTGGACTGCGGCTCGCTCAACTTCGGCGACGGCTCGAACCTCTACGTCTCGACACCCGACATGCTGCGCGCGGGCGCTCGGCGCATCCAGGAGCTGGGTGTGCGGCCCGAGTTGGAGATCTTCGACACGGGACAGCTCTGGTTCGCCAAGCAGCTGCTCGCGGAGGGCCTGCTCGACGACCCGACCGTCTTCCAGCTGTGCATGGGCATCCCGTGGGGCGCGCCCGCGGACCCCGGGGTGCTGCAGTCGATGGTCAACATGCTGCCGGACGGGGCGCGTTGGGCGAGCTTCGCGCTCGGCCGGATGCAGATGCCGTGGGTGGCGCAGTCGATCCTGCTCGGCGGTCACGTCCGGGTGGGCCTGGAGGACAACCTGTATCTCGGCAAGGGCAACAAGGCGACCAACGCCCAGCTCGTCGAGCGGGCCGTGACCCTCACCGAGTCGATCGGCGCACGCGTCGCGACCCCCGACGAGGCCCGCGCCGCCCTCGGCCTCAAGCCGCGCAAGTAGCCCGCCGCTTCGACGAAGGATCCCTCCCATGAACACACCCGAGACGACCTCGCCCGAAACGACCCCGCACGTAACGACGTCGCCCGTAACGACGTCGCCCGAGTCGACCCCCCTCGAGCGGGCCTCGCCCGAGCACGTCCGCCGTGTCGCCTGCGTCGGTGCCGGAGTGATCGGCGGCGGCTGGGTCGCCCACTTCCTGGCCCGCGGCTACGACGTGACCGCCTGGGACCCGGCCCCCGACGCCGGACGGAAGCTGCGCCGCCTGGTCGACGCGGCATGGCCGACGCTCACCTCGCTCGGTCTCGCCGAGGGCGCGTCGACCGACCGGCTCACCGTCACCGACACCCTCGAACAGGCCGTCACGGACGCCGAGTTCGTCCAGGAGAGCGCGCCCGAGAAGCTCGACCTCAAGCGTGATCTGCTGGCCCGTCTGGACGCGGCGACACCCCCCGGCGTCGTCATAGCCTCGTCCACCTCCGGCTATCCGATGACCGACATGCAGACGACGGCCGCGGACCCGTCGCGCCTGGTCGTCGGCCATCCGTTCAACCCGCCCTACCTCATCCCGCTCGTCGAGGTCGTCGGCGGCAAGCGCACCGACGCGGCGGCGGTCGCCTGGGCCTCCCGCTTCTACGAGGTCGCGGGCAAGTCCGTCATCACGATGGACGGCGAGGTGCCCGGCTTCATCGCCAACCGCCTCCAGGAGGCGCTGTGGCGCGAGGCGCTGCACATGGTCGCGAGCGGCGAGGCGACGGTCCGGGACATCGACCGGTCGATCACCGAGGGCCCCGGGCTGCGCTGGGCGGTGATGGGACCGATGCTGACCTTCGCGCTGGCCGGCGGCGAGGGCGGTATGGCGCACATGCTGGACCACTTCGGACCGTCGCTGAAGTCGCCGTGGACGCGCCTGGAAGCGCCGGAGCTGGACAAGGCGTTGTACGACGCCGTGGTCGCGGGCTGCGACGAGGCGGCGGACGGTCGTTCCCTCGCGGACCTGGTGGCCGAGCGCGACCGCGGTGTCGTCGACGTGCTGCGCGCGACGGGCCGCCTGGACCGCCAGGAGGGCTCCCGATGACGGCGCTTCCGCTGTTCCGCAGCACGGTCCGTCCGGAGTGGATCGACTACAACGGCCATATGAGCGAGGCCTTCTACGTCCTCGTCTTCGGCCACGCCACGGACGAGATGATGGGCGGGACGGGTCTGGACTCCGCTTACCGCGAGTCCACGGGCTGCTCCCTCTACACGGTGGAGTCCCACGTCCGCTTCCTGCGTGAAGTGCCCGGGGACTCCCATCTGGCCGTCCGTACCCGGGTGTTGGGCGCGGCGGCACGCAAGGTGCGCTTCACGCACGAGATGTACGTGGTGTCCGCACCGGAGTCGGAGCCGGCGCCCGACGCGGTCCCGGTGGCGACGACGGAGCTGCTCGGGGTCCACGTCGACCGGGGGACGGGCCGGGCCGCCGGGTTCCCGGACGCGGTACGGCGTCGCCTCGCGGAGCTGACCGAACCGGCCCCGGACTGGGCGGGCCGCTCGATTCCCGCCGTGGCCTAGACCTATTTTGTCTAGACCTCTTGCCCGCCCGTGACGCGCAGGCTACGTTTCCCGCTGTTCGGAGTCCTTCAAGTTTCCTTCAACTCCCTTGACGAGCAAGGCTGGAAGGAGCATGTCCGCATGCAGGACCGGAGTCTGTCCAGACGGACCGTTCTCGCCTCCGCGACCGTGGTCGCCGCGAGCACGGTGGGCGCCGTGGGGGTGACGGCCACCCCCGCGGCCGCGCACGGGCGCGACCACCGCCTCAAGAAGATCATCTCCAGGATGAGCATCGAGGCGAAGATCGGCCAGCTGTTCGTCCCGTACTTCTACGGCGCGTCGGCGACTTCTCCCAGCGAGTTCGACCAGGAGCGCAACCTCAGGGAACTCGGCGTCCGCACCGTGGCCGAGCTGATCGCCAAGTACCACATCGGCGGTGTCATCTACTTCTCCGGCTGGACGAACAACATCCACGACCCGCGCCAGATCGCGGACCTGTCGGACGGTGTGCAGCGGGCCTCGCTGGCCCTGCCCACCCCCGTTCCCTCCCTGATCTCCATCGACCAGGAACACGGGGTCAACGTCCGCATCGGCAGCGGCGCCACCCAGTTGCCGGGCGCGATGGCGCTCGGCGCGGGCCGCTCGCTGTCCGACGCGCGCACCGCCGGGCTGATCTCGGGCACCGAACTCGCCGCCCTGGGCATCCGGCAGAACTTCGCCCCGGTCGCCGACGTCAACGTCAATCCGGCCAACCCCATCATCAACGTCCGTTCCTTCGGCGCCGACGCCCGCGAGGTCGGCCGCATGGTGGCGGCCCAGGTGACGGGCTATCAGCGGGCCGGCGTGGTGGCCTGCGCCAAGCACTTCCCGGGCCACGGGGACACCGGACAGGACAGCCACACCGGACTGCCGGTGATCACCCACACCCGCGAGGAGTGGGAGCGCATCGACGCCCCGCCCTTCAGGGCCGCGATCGCCGCCGGCGTCGACTCGATCATGACCGCGCACCTCCAGGTCCCCGCGCTCGACCCGAGCAACGACCCGGCCACCCTGTCGCCCGCGATCCTCCACGGCGTGCTGCGCGACGAACTCGGCTTCGACGGCGTCATCGTCACCGACGCCCTCAACATGCAGGGCGTGCGCACCAAGTACGGCGACGACCGCGTGCCCGTCCTCGCCCTCAAGGCCGGCGCCGACCAGCTTCTCTTCCCGCCGGACATCGGCGTCGCCTACAACGGCGTCCTGGCCGCCGTGCGCGGCGGCGAGATCACCGAGGACCGGCTCGACGAGTCGGTCCTGCGCATCCTGCGCCTCAAGGACAAGGTCGGCCTGCTCGATGACAGCCCCTACACCTCCCGCAGGGAGGTCGACCGGGTCGTCGGCGCCCGCGTGCACCGGCTCGCCGCCGCCCGGATCGCCGAGCGCACCACGACCCTGCTGGTCAACGAGGACGAGGCGCTCCCGCTGCGTCGCAGGCAGCGCAAGCTGCTCGTGACCGGCGCCAGCCCGGCCTTCCCGACCGACGACACCCGCACCACGGTGCCCGAGCTGGCCCGGGCGTTCGAGGAGCTGGGCTACGGCACCACCCACCTGGCCACCGGCCGGGAGCCCGACGCCGCGAAGATCGACGAGGCCGTGGCCGCCGCACGGGGCCGGGACGCGGTGGTCGTCACCACCGACAACGTCGGCGCCACCAGCGCCCAGCGCACCCTGGTGTCGCGGCTGGTCGCGACGGGCGTCCCCGTCGTCCACCTCGCGGTGCGCAACCCCTACGACATCGCCCACCTCGGCGACGTCCCGGCCTCACTGGCCTCCTACTGCTGGACCGAGGTCGAACTGCGCGCCGCCGCCCGGGTGATCGCCGGCCGGGTCGATCCGCGCGGCAGACTGCCCGTGCCCGTCCAGCGGGCCGACGACCCGGCAAGGGTCCTCTTCCCCTCCGGGCACGGCCTGTCGTACGACGACTGACGCGGTCGCCCGCTCCGTCACGTCCGTGACCGCGGGCCCGTCAGGCGACCGGGCGCTCCAGGGCCGGCTCCGACTCGGCCCCGGTGCTCTCGCCGAGGAAGCCGCCGGACTGGTGCTGCCACAGCCTGGCGTAGGCACCGTCCGTCGCGAGCAGTTCCTGGTGGCTGCCCTGCTCGACGACGCGTCCGCGGTCGAGGACGACGAGCCGGTCCATGCCGGCGACGGTGCTCAGCCGGTGGGCGACCACCAGGGCCGTGCGGCCGTCCATCAACCGCCACAGGGCGTCCTGGACCAGGAGTTCGCTCTCCGAGTCCAGCGCGCTGGTCGCCTCGTCGAGCAGCAGCACCGGGGCGTCGCGCAGGAGCGCTCGGGCGAGTGCGACGCGCTGGCGCTGCCCGCCGGACAGCTTCACGCCTCTCTCACCGACCAGTGTGCCGAAGCCGTCGGGGAGTTGACCGGCGAACTCCGTGACGTGCGCGGCCTCGGCGGCCGCGTGGATCTCCTCGTCGGTGGCGCCCGGCCGGGCGAAGGCGATGTTGTCCCGCAGGCTGCGGTGGAACATGGCGGGTTCCTGCGGGACGTAGGCGATCAGTGAGCGCAGGTCGGACTGGCGCAGCCGGCTGATGTCCTGACCGCCGATCAGGATGCGTCCCCGGTCGAGGTCGGACATCCGCAGCAGGAGCCGGGTGAGCGTGGTCTTGCCGCCGCCCGACCTGCCGACCAGGCCGATCCGGGCGCCCGTGGGCACGTCGAGGTCGAGTCCCTGGAAGATCGGCTTCGCACCGGTGTGGGCGAAGGTCACCGCCTCGAAGCGGATGCCGGTGTCCCGCGGGGCGAGGGGTTCGGGCACGTCGGCGTCGAGCACGGTGGGCGGGTCGAGCAGCAGCTCCGTGAACTGGGCCGCCTCGGTCATCGAGCTTTCCAGCCGCCGGTAGATCTGGTTGAACTCGAACATGATCTGGGTGGCGTTGGAGTAGTAGGTGAAGGCGACGACGACCTCCTCCACTCCCTGGCCGGGACCGCCGAAGGCGAGGGCGACCAGCAGACCGAGCACGTTGGTCAGTACGGACATGGGCGCGATCAGGGTGTCGACACGCAGGTTGCCGTAGTCCCACGACTTCAGTGTCAGGCGCCGGGAGTCCGCGACCCGGCTGCGGTGCTCGCCGGCCTCGCGCCGTTCGGCCGCGAAGGCCCGGATGGTCTCCATGTTCATGAGGCTGTCGGCGACATGGCCGGACACCCGGGCGATCGCGGCCTCCCGTTCGTTGACGAGCCGTTGTCTGCGCCGGATCAGCGGTGTCGCGGCCACCACCGTCAGCGCGATCATCACGAACAGACCGACGACGAGCATCGGTTCGTAGCTCCACAGCACCACGGCACCGAAGACCAGGGGGACGAGGCTTCCCACGATCCGGTACGTCAGGGTGTCGACGAAGTCCTCGAAGCGCTTGCCGTAGCTGAGCACCCGCTTGGTGAGTGACCCGGCGAAGTTGTCGTGGAAGAACGCGGCGTCCTTGGCGAGGAGTTCGTCCATGCCGCTCACGTACAGGTGCTCCATGCCGAGGGCGTCCACCCGGTTCAGGCAGTGCTGCCCGATCCGCCAGAGCGCCTCGGCGAGCAGCAGCGTCACACCGAAGCCCAGCACGTACGGCAGCGCCGGGCCGAGGGCGAGACCGTCGCCGTCGGCGGCCTGCCCGGCCAACTTGGCGATCAGCAGGGGGGCGACGTAGCGGATGCCGATGTTGCCCACGGCCGGCAGCAGCAGCGCGGGCAGGGCCAGTCGTCGTAGTCGCAGCAGTTCCCGGCCGTAGTGGCGCAGCGCCAGGACGACCGCGCTCCTGCCCGGCGCCGGCCCTGGCGTCTGTGTTGTCCCCATCACACTCCCGGAGGTTCGGAAGCGGGAAGTCTCCCGTCGGACAGGGGTCACGGTCCAGGCAATTACCGCGCACCGTCGATAACCGGACATCGTGGAGTCAACCCGGACGGCCTACGCAACGTGACATTGTATAGTGAGGGGTCGTTGGCTGGACGGACGCAGGAGCACGGATGCCGCACCTCTCTTCGCAGGCGATCTCCGTCCAGACACATCTGCGCGACCAGGTCGCCGACGCGCTGCGGGCCGCCCTCATCGCCGGTGACCTGCGGCCGGGCGTCGTCTACTCCGCCCCCACCCTCGCCGCGGAACTGGGCGTCTCCGCCACTCCGGTGCGCGAGGCGATGCTGGACCTGGCCAGGGAGGGCCTGGTCGAGGCGGTGCGCAACAAGGGTTTCCGGATCACCGAGATGACCGAGCGGGACCTCGACGAGTTCACCGAGATCCGTACCCTGATCGAGGTTCCCACCGTGGGACGCGTCACCGCGACGGCGACCGCCGGGCAGTTGGAGGCACTGCGTCCGCTGGCGGAGCAGATCGTCACCGCGGCGCGTGAGCACGACGTCCTCAAGTACCTCGAGGCCGACCACCGGTTCCATCTCGAACTGCTGGCGCTGGCCGGCAACCACCATCTCGTGGCGGTGGTGGCCGACCTGCGCAAGCGTTCACGCCTGTTCGGTCTGGGCTCCCTGAACGAGACCGGGCGGCTGGTCGCGTCCGCGCAGGAGCACGTCGAGCTGCTGGACCTGATGGTGGCCGGCCGGACGCGCGAGGCCGAGGAGTGCATGCGCCGGCACCTCACCCACGTCCGCACGCTGTGGGCGGACGGCGGGGCGGACTCCGAGGACGTGTCCGGCACGGCTCAGAGGGTGAAACCCGCCGGGTAGGGATCGGAGGGGTCGAGCAGGTACTGCGCGGTGCCGGTGATCCAGGCGCGGCCGGTGACGGACGGCAGGACGGCCGGGCGGTCTCCGACCGTCGTCTCCCCCAGGACCCGGCCGACGAACCGGGAGCCGATGAAGGACTCGTTGACGAAGTCCTGACCGGCCGGGAGCAGACCGCGGGCGTGCAGCTGCGCCATCCGGGCACTGGTGCCGGTGCCGCAGGGCGACCTGTCGAACCATCCCGGGTGGATGGCCATGGCGTGCCGTGAGTGCTCCGCGGTCGATCCGGGGGCCTCGAGGTAGACGTGGTGGCACACGTCGATCGCCGGATTCTCCGGGTGGGACACCGGGTTCTGCTTGTTGATCGCGTCCATGACGGCCAGCCCGGCGCCGAGCAGCCGCTGCTTGTGCGCCCGCTCGAAGGGGATGCCGAGGTCGTCGGTGCGGACGAAGGCGTAGAAGTTGCCGCCGTAGGCGATGTCGTAGCGCACTTCCCCGTAGCCGGGGACGTCGACGGCCTGGTCGAGTGCGTGGCAGTACGAGGCGACGTTCTCCAGGGTCACCGACTCCGCGTGGCCCTCGCGCACCCGCACCCGGGCCGTGACCAGTCCCGCCGGGGTGTCGAGCCGTACCAGGGTCTCCGGCTCGGTCACCTCGACCATGCCGGTCTCGACGAGGACCGTCGCGACCCCGATGGTGCCGTGCCCGCACATCGGCAGGCAGCCGGAGACCTCGATGAACAGGACGCCGTAGTCGGCGTCGGGCCGGGTGGGCGGCTGGAGGATGGCCCCGGACATCGAGGCGTGTCCGCGCGGTTCGCACATGAGGAGGGTGCGCAGGTGATCGCGTTCGGCGACGAACCGCTGCCGCTTCTCGAACATCGTCGCGCCGGGGAGGACGCCCACCCCGCCCGTGACGACGCGGGTGGGCATGCCCTCGGTGTGCGAGTCGACGGCGTGGTAGCAGACCGTCGAGCGCATCGTCAGTTCACCCCCGCGTCGATCAGGGCCTGGGTGGCGGCGCGCACGACGGCCTCCGTCTCGGGAGCCAGCGGCTGTCGCGGCGGGCGGCAGACACCGCCGCGGCGGCCGGTCATCTCCTGGCCGAGCTTGATGGCCTGGACGAACTCCGTCTTGCTGTCCCACCGCAGTACCGGGTGGAGTCGGCGGTAGAGCGGCAGCGCGGTCTCCAGGTCGCCCCGGACGGATGCCTCGTACAGCGCGAGGCAGGCCCGGGGAAAGACCTGCGGATACCCGGCGACCCAGCCCTTGGCACCGGCGAGGGCGACCTCGAGGACGGTGTCGTCGGTGCCGATCATGAGGTCGAGGCCGGGGGCCAGCTCGGAGATCTCGTAGCAGCGCCGGACGTCGCCGGAGAACTCCTTGACCCCGACGATGAACCCCTCGGCGTGCAGCTTGGCCAGCAGGTCGGGACGCAGGTCCACCTTGGTGTCGATGGGGTTGTTGTACGCGGTGACGGGCAGGCCCGCCGACGCCACCCGTTCGAAGTGGTCGAGCACCGCGCGGTCGTCGGCGCGGTAGGCGTTGGGCGGCAGGCACATGACGGCCTGGCAGCCCGCGTCCTTGGCGAACCTGGCGTGCCGCTCGGCCTCGCGGCCGCCGTACGCGCCGACGCCCGGCATGACGGTGAACCCCTCGGGTGCGTTCGCGACGGCGGTCTCGACGACGCGGTCGCGCTCCTCGTACGTGAGGGTCTGGTACTCGCCCAGCGACCCGTTCGGTGCGACGCCGTGCATCCCCTGCTCGGCCAGGTGGGCGACGCTCTCGCCGTAGGCCGCGAAGTCGACCGAGAGGTCGTCGTTGAACGGCAGGCCGGTCGCGACGATGACGCCGTGCCAGGGCTTGCGGGTCTCGCTCATGAACACTCCTTGTCGGTTTCACCGTTGTCCGTCGACGCCTGGGTGCACACGGTGCCTGTGGTGCCTGCGGTGCATGCGGTGACGGCAGTGCATGCGGTGTCGGCCGTGCATGTGGTGCCGGCCGGTGCTTCGTCGAGGTCGGCGAGCGCCCCGAGGGTGACGGGCGTCGCGACGAGCCGTTCCGCGGGCTCGTAGGCCCCCCGCCGCGCCGTGAGACAGTGCACGGCGGGTCCGCACATCCGGCCCTGGCACCAGCCCATACCGGCCCGGGTCAGCTGCTTGACCTGCCGGTGGTCGTGTGCGCCGTCGGCGCGGGCGCTCCGGATCGCCCCGGCGGTCACTTCCTCGCAGCGGCACACGACGGTCTCGTCGGTCAGCCACGAGGACCATGCGGGCGGCAGCGGGTGGGCCAGCGCCATGGCCCGGGCGAAGGCACGCTGTCGGGCCACCGCCGAACGCAGGGCGGCCAGGTGCTTGTCGGCCGGTACGCGAGTGGCGCGGGAGTCGGCGAGGACGGACGCCGCGGCCAGCCGGCCCTCGTTCACGGCGAGCGCCGCCCCGCCCACTCCGCACGTCTCCCCCGCGGTGTAGAGGCCGGGGACGGTGGTGCGCATGCCCTCGTCGACCGCGACCACCGCGTTGCCGTCGACCCCGTCGGTGAGGGCGCAGCCGAGCGGCACGAGCAGGTCCAGCTGGGGCGCGAAACCCCAGCCGACGCCGACGGCGTCGACCTCGACGCGCCGTTCCGTGCCCGGGCGCGGGCTGCCGTCCGGCGCCAGCGAGGCGATCCGTACCGCCGTCACGCGTTCGCCGCCCTCCGCGGCGACGATCGCGGCGCGCGGGCGGAGGGGGACGCGGTGGCGTACGAGTGCGGCGGCGTATCCGGCGCCCTCGGCCCACTTGCCGGGGTTGCGCAGCAGCGGGCCGGGGTGTCGCAGCCACGCCCGCGGGTGGGCCGCCTCGCACACCTCGACGACCTCGACGCCGCGCGCCGCGAGGCCGGCGGCGACCGGCAGCAGGAACGGGCCGGTGCCGCCCAGCGCCACGCGGCTTCCTGCCGCCACTCCGCCGCCCTTGAGCAGCGCCTGCAGTCCGCCGATGGTCAGCACCCCGGGCAGGTCCCATCCCGGGAAGGGCAGTTGGCGGTCGTAGGCGCCGGTGGCGACGAGGAGTCTCGGCGCCCGCACGACGACGGCGGTCTCCCGCGGTGCCTCGTGGCGGTCGACGGCGTGGACGGCGAACCCGTCGCCGTCGCGGACGGCGGACCACACGTGGTGTTCCAGGCGCAGGTCGAGCCGGCCCGACGTCCGGTGTTGGGCCAGCGCCTTGCACAGGGCGCGGTACCGGTCCAGTCCGTGGTGCAGGTCGTCGGTCGGTACGGCCGCTCGGGCGTGCTCGGGCGGGTGGCGCCAGTACTGACCGCCGAGGGCGGTTCCCGAGTCCAGCAGTACGACGCGCAGTCCACCGGCCAGCGCGGTGGCGGCGGCGGCCAGGCCGGCCGGGCCCGCGCCGACGACGATCAGGTCCGCGGGGTCAGTCATCGTCGCCCTCCCCGGTCGTGACGGTCATGCCCGGCCGGGCCGGCACCAGGCAGGCGCGCTGCCCGGGGGCTCCGTCGACGGTGACGAGGCAGTCGAAGCAGACGCCGATGCCGCAGAAGACGCCACGCGGGCGGTGTCCGACGCGGGTGGTGCGCCAGGCGAGGCGGCCCGTGGCCACGAGGGCCGCGGCGACGGTCTGTCCCTCGACGAACGGCAGGGGCCGGCCGTCGACGATCATCTCGGTCACTGGGGCACACCTCCGGGGGTGAGGAAACGGTCCGGGAGAAGGCCGGTGTGGGCGGCCGGGTCGGCACCGCGCCAGGGCCGGCCGAGCAGGTGGGCGGTGACGAGCGCGCCCGTTGCGGGGGCCAGTCCGACGCCCGCTCCCTCGTGCCCGCACGCGTGGACGACGCCCGGCACGCGCGGGTCGGGGCCCACCACCGGCAGGTGGTCCGGGCAGTACGGCCGGAACCCGCGGTAGGCGCGCATCAGGTGGACCCCGCGCAGGAAGGGGAAGAGCCGGCACGCCTGGGCCGCGAGCCTGGCGACCACGGCGGTGTTCATCGTGGTGTCGAAGCCGACGCGTTCCCGGCTGGCGCCGATGAGGACGGTGCCGCCGCGGGTGCCCTCCACGACGCACGAGGTCTCCAGTCCGGCGTCGGAGGAGGCGACGTTGGCCACGTAGTCGGCGGAGTAGACCTTGTGCCGGACCATCGGCGGCAGCGGTTCCGTCACCAGGACGAAGCCGCGGCGCGGCAGCACCTCGACGGGAGCGCCGAGCCGTCGGCCGACCTCACCGCCCCAGGTCCCGGCGGCGTTGACGACGGCGTCGGCTGGCAGCACGTCACCGGCGGCCGTCCGGACACCGGTGACGCGGCCGTCCCGGCCGGTCACCGCCCCGGCCACCTCACCCGGGTGGAAGCGCGCGCCGCGCCGCAGGGCGGCTCGCAGCAGCGCGGCCGCCGCCAGCACCGGCTGCACCTGTGCGTCCTGCGGGTAGTGGACACCGCCGGGAATGTCGGGGGCGAGGTGGGGTTCGAGGTCCCGCACCCGGTCGACCCGCTCGACGCGGACGCCGGCCGCCTCCTGCCGGGCAGCGAACTCCTGGAGCGCCGCGAGGTTCTCGGCGCCGCTCGCCACGACCAGGCCGCCCTTGGCCTCGAGTTCGAGGGTGTCGGGGCCCAACTCCTGTCCGGCCTCGTCCCACAGGGTGCGGCTCAGGCGGGCCAGGGCGAGTTCGGGGCCGGGTTCCTTGTCGGAGAGGAGGACGTTGCCCTCTCCGCGGCTCGTCGTCCCGGCGCCGACGGGTCCACGGTCGGTGACCGTGACGTCCAGGCCCGCCGAGGCGGCGTGGAAGGCGCATGCGGCTCCGACGACTCCCGCGCCCACGACGACGACTTTCCGGGTCAACGACTCCTCCTCGCGCGCACGCACCGCACTGTGCAATGTCACATGCCATGGGTGAGGCTATACATCCGGCAGGCGGAAGACAACGCCCACTTCGCCGACTTCGCACCCGGGCGGTCGGAGAGGGTGGAGAGGGTGGTGGAGAGGGTCAGAGGTCGACTCGGGTACCGAGGCCGGTCAGGGCGCCGACCGGGTCGAGGTCGGGCGTGCCGCGCGGCCACCAGTCCTCGCGGCCGGGCTCCGACTCGTACGCGTACCAGAGCCCCACACGGCCGAGTCTGAGCTGGACATGGCCGCGGGGGTGGGTGAGGCGGTTGCGCCAGGGGCGGAAGGCGGGGAGGTCGGCGGCGAGCAGCAGGGGGCGGGCGCGGTCGAAACGCCCGGCCGGCGGGTCCCAGGGCTCCTCCAGAACGTCGAGGCCCTCCGGTCCGCCCTGCCGCCAGGCGGCGACGGCCCGCGCCAGCTCCGCCGTGTCGCGCCCGGCGGCCGAGGCGAGGGACGCGTAGAGCGCGCGGGTGCCCGCGGTGAGCCCGGAGCCGGGGCGCGCCGCGGCGAGCCGGACGGCGTCCTGCCACAGCGTCAGTCCGCCGACCGGGTCCCGCCCGGTGGTGAGCAGGGCGTGTGCGCGGGCGGCCGCGTCGGTGGCCAACTGGTCCAGCGCGAACGGGTCGGGGCCGCCCGGCGCGGCCGGGTAGGCCGGCGGCTGCTCGGGGTGCGGGGGCGCGGGCAGCGGCGGCGGGAGGGGCGGCAGGGCGCGCGGGGTCAGCGCCTCACCGGCCCGGACGCCGGGCAGCGGAGCCGGCCCGCGATCCTGGGCCGCACGGGCCGCGCGCGTCGCGTTCCGCCGGGACAGGGCGTCGAGCAGCGCGCGCTCGCCCCGGCCGCGCAGCAGGAGCAGGACGAAGGGGTCGGCGTCGAGCAGACGTGCCGTCTGGTAGCAGAGGGCGGCGGCGTGCTTGCAGGGGTGGCCCGAGTCGGGGCAGCTGCACTGCGGGGTGAGGTCGCCCGGGCCGGGGAGCAGCGGGACGCCGTGGTCGGCCAAATCGGCCAGGGAGTGCGGAAGTTCCTTGTCGAGCAGGGCGGCGATGTGTCCGGGCCGTTCGACGGCGGCGTCCAGGAACCGGTCCCAGTCGGCGTCGCCGAGCGTCCGCAGCCGGACCTGGACCCGGTACGGCCGGGCGCGGCTGCCCTGCACGTAGGCGAGGACCAGCCCGGGCGTCACGGTGATGGCGTCGACGTGTCCCCGCTCCGCGTATCCGCGGCCGCGCTCCAGCCGGGCGGCGTCCAGGGCGCCTTCCTCCAGCGCCGTCACCCACGCGTTTCCCCACCAGGTCCCGGCGAAGCCCTCGTCGGCGGCCTCCCGGGGCGGCAGCGCGGCGAAGGTCCGCCGAAGGTCACCGTCGCGGTCCGGGGCCGCCATCGAGCGGGGTGCGCGGGGTTGCGCGGCCGACGCGGAGACGTCCCGGCCGCGCAGCGCCGACGGCTGCCGCTGCGAACGCCGTGCCCCCTCCCCGTCGGCCCCCGCCCCTCCCGAACGCGCCGCGTAACCGTCCTGGGAGGAGACGGAGGCGCCTCCGGCGACACGACTGGCGCCGACGACTCCGGCGGCGTGGTCGGCGCGGGGGGCTCCGACGGTGTGGTCGGCGCCGGCTGCTCCGGCAGCGTGATCGGCGCCGGGGGCTCCGGCAGCGTGGGGGGCGCCAGCGGCGTGGTCGGCGCCGGCAGTGTGGGAGGTGCCAGCAGCGTGGTCGGTGCCGGCAGTGTGGGAGGTGCCGGCGGATACGGCTCTGTGGTCGGCACCGGCGACTACGGCGCTGTGGTCGGCTCCGGGGGCTCCGACGGTGTGGTCGGCGCCGGGCGACGGGTCCGGCTCCGGGCGCGCGGCCCGCCGGTCCTCGGTGGCAGAGCCCTCGGCGACCGAACCATCGGCCGATTCCCCGGCGGGCGGGGCCTCCTCCGGCGGCACCCGGAACGCGCCCGCGGCGAAGCCTCGAAGGGCACGAGCCGCGGCACGGTCGGCGCCGGACGACGAACCCGGCTCCGGGAGCGCGACCGCCCGGCCCTCGGAGGCAGGGCCCTCAGTGGCGGAGTCACCGGCCAACTTCCCGGCGGGCGGGGCCTCCTCGGCCGGGTCCGCCTCCGGGGGCAGCCGGAAGGCGCCCGCGGCGAACTCCCGTACGGCACGGGCGCGGGCGTCGGCGGTGCCCGGACCGTGCGGCCGCCGCTGACCACCGGCCGAGCGGGACGAACGCCGCGCGGGGGCCGCGCCGTTGGCGGACCCGCCCTCGGACGCCGCGTCCGCCTTCGCCTGCCGACGCGCCGCCCGCAACGCCTCGCGTGCCCCGTCCGCCGGACGGGCGCCCCGCGCGCCCGCGGAGCCGGGGAGTGACGCCCCGTCGGGGCTGCCCGGTTCGGTCGTGTCGTCGGTCCGGCCGGTCTGCTCACCGGGAGCTGTCGGCTCCCCGCCGGGCCCCGGATCGTCCGAGCCCGTCGGGTCGGCTCGGTCTGTCGAGGCGTCCGGGGCGACCGGTTCCCCCGAGGCTCCGCGTGCGCTGCGCAGTGCGGCACGGGCGATGTCCCCGGGGCGTGACGGGGTGGGTTCGCCCGGCGTCCGGCCCGAGGCTCCCTCCCCCCGCGCCTCGGCCGGGGCGGGGGACAACGACGGCGCCGACGGCGACGGCGACCGGGGCGGCGATGTCGCCCCGCACTCGCCGTCCTCGCTCGTAGGTTCGCCCCGCCCGCGTGCCTCCCGCAGGGCGCGACGGGCCTCGTCGGCGGGCCGGGGGGTCATGACGGCCTCCGCAGGGACACCAGGTCGGACAGCTCACGGGCCGTCAGTTCGGTGAGGGCCGACTCCCCGGAGCCGAGGATCGCGTCGGCCAGGGCCCGCTTGGACTGGAGCATCTCGGCGATGCGGTCCTCGACCGTGCCCTCGGTGATGAGCCGGTGGACCTGGACCGGCTGGGTCTGCCCGATCCGGTACGCCCGGTCGGTGGCCTGTTCCTCCACCGCCGGGTTCCACCAGCGGTCGAAGTGCACGACGTGGCCGGCGCGGGTGAGGTTGAGGCCGGTGCCGGCGGCCTTCAGGGACAGGACGAGGACGGGGGTCGCGCCACTCTGGAAGCGGTCCACCATCCGCTCGCGCTCCGGCACCGGCGTGCCCCCGTGCAGCAGGTCGACCGGGACCGCGCGGGCGGTCAGGTGCGCGGTGATGAGGCGGGCCATGCCGACGTACTGCGTGAAGACCAGGGCCGAGCCGTCCTCCGCGAGCACCGTGTCCAACAGCTCGTCGAGCAGCGCCAGTTTGCCCGAGCGGGCGGTCATCCGGTCGGCGCCGCCCGGCGGGTGCTCCTCCTTCAGGAACAGCGCGGGGTGGTCGCAGATCTGCTTCAGCGAGGTCAGCAGCTTGAGGACGAGTCCGCGGCGGCCCATGCCCTCGGCCTCCTCGATGGCGAGCATCGACTCGCGCACCACCGCCTCGTACAGCGCGGCCTGCTCCCGGGTGAGCGGGACCGGGTGGTCCGTCTCGGTCTTCGGCGGCAGCTCGGGGACGATGCCCGGGTCGGACTTCCTGCGGCGCAGCAGGAAGGGGCGGATCAGCCGGGCGAGGCGCTCCACCGCCTGGTCGTCCTCGCCGTTCTCCACCGCGCGCGCGTGCCGGGCGCGGAAGGACTTCAGGGGGCCGAGCAGCCCGGGCGTGGTCCAGTCGAGCAGGGCCCACAGCTCGGAGAGGTTGTTCTCCACGGGTGTGCCGGTCAGGGCCACCCGCGCCGGGGACGGGATGGTGCGCAGGGCCTTCGCCGTCGCCGAGTACGGGTTCTTCACGTGCTGCGCCTCGTCCGCGACGACCATGCCCCAGGGCTGCTCGGCCAGGGTCGTGGCGGCGGACCGCATGGTGCCGTAGGTGGTGAGGACGAAGCCGCCGCTCAGGTCGTCGAGGGTGCGGTCGGCGCCGTGGAAGCGGCGGACCGGGACGCCGGGCGCGAAGCGCTCGATCTCCCGCTGCCAGTTGCCCAGCAGGGAGGCCGGGCAGACCACCAGGGTCGGTTCGGTGCGGGACCGCTTCAGGTGCAGGGCGATGACGGTGACGGTCTTGCCGAGGCCCATGTCGTCGGCGAGGCAGCCGCCGAGGCCGAGCGAGGTCATGAGGTCCAGCCAGGCGAGACCGCGCAGCTGGTAGTCACGCAGGGTGGCGTGCAGGCCGGGCGGCGGTTCGGCGGGGCGCACGCCTGCCGTGAGCCGGTCGCGCAGGGCGGCCAGCGCGCCGACGGGCACCACGTCGACCGTCTCGCCGTCGGACTCCGCGGTGCCGGTGAGGGCGACGGACAGGGCGTCGACCGGGTCGAGCAGGCCGAGATCGCGTTTGCGGGCCCGGCGGACGAGCGCCGGGTCGACCAGTACCCACCGGTCGCGGAGCCGGACGACGGGGCGGTGGGCCTCGGCAAGGGTGTCCATCTCGGCCTCGGTGAGCGGGTCGCCACCGATCGCGAGCTGCCAGCGGAACTGGAGCAGGTCCTCGCTCTCGAAGAAGCCGGTGCCGTCGGTCGCCGAACCGGGCGCTGTCCTGATCACCGCGGTCGCCGTGAGGTCCTGGGCCAGGTCCCGGGGCCAGTGCACGGCGACCCCGGCGGCGGCGAGCCGCCCGGCCGCCACCCCGAGCAGGTCGGTGACCTCCTCCTCGGACAGGGCGAGCACGTCGGGCACGTCCTGCTCGGTGAGCCGGTCCAGCGGCGGCCAGACCCGGGCCGCGCGCCGCACCGCCAGGGCGGCGTCCACGCGCGCGCGGGCTCCGAACGCCGCGTCGGCCGCCCCCGACCACAGGTCCGCCGCGTCGGCGACGAGGGTGGGGTCGGCGAGGCTGTGCACCTGGACGACGGCCGCTCCGGCGTTGCGCACGCCCCCGGCACCGCCTCCCTCGTCTCCTGGGCGGCCGGCCTCCTCCCGGTCGAACAGGTCGTACGCCGACAGGTCCAGGCGGAGCGAGATCCGCACGCCCGCGTCCATGCCGGCGGCGACCTCCGCGGCCCAGTCGTGGGCGTCGGGCAGGCGCTGGGCCCCGCGTGCGGCGAACGGCCGGCCCGTGGCGTGCGGGGCGGCGGGGGTACGGGGCAGGGTGTCGGCGACCGCGTCCAGGAACGCGCGGACCAGTGCTTCCGGCTCCGGCAGCCTGATCGGCCCCGGGCCGTCGAGCGGGACCGCGTGGCCTTCCGGGGGCAGGGCGGCGGCCACGGCCCGCAGGTGTGCGATGTCGTCGGGGTCGAGCGGTCCGGCCCGCCAGGCGTCGTGGCCGGTCGCGGTCAGGCCGGGCAGCAGCCGGCCGCGCGCGGTGAGGCGCAGGGCGTGCAGGGCCGCCGCGCCCCAGCAGGCGGTGGCCGGGTGGGCGGCCGGGTCGTGCCGGGCGCGCACCAGCAGTGGCAGCGCCTCGGCGAGCGGCAGCGACAGTGCGGGCGCGGTCCCGCGCCGCACCCCGGCGCCGTGCCGCCGCACCACGGTCAGCTCGATCGGCCCGCCGGACCGGTCGCCGTCCGCCTCCCCGGCGACGGCTCCCCCCGCGTCCTCGACCGACGCGTCGGTTCCTGGGGAGACGTCCGTGGACCCATGTCCGAGGAGGGCGGCGTCGACCGGCCCGCCGTCGGCGTCCCAGAAGGCGATCCGCCCCTCGCGCGGAAGCGGCGCGGGCAGGAAGACGGCCGCCAGCCGGACGGGGACGGACGCCGTCGGCGCCCCGGCCCGCCCTGCCTCCGTAACCGCCACGTCGGCCATACGTCCTGTCACCTCCCGCCCGTCTGCCCGATCAGATGTCTTCGACTCTACGGGCGGGGTCTGACAATCGGCTCCGGCGGCCTGCCGCCGGGTCCTGGGCCCCGGGCCGCCTGATCCGGACCGCCGGACGCTACGGAACCGTGTGGGAGACGACGTACACCATCGGGTAGTCCGGATTTTCCATGTTCACGACGACGTCCTGGGTCGGCGCGGGGTTCTCCTGCTCGTTGACGACGCCCCACCAGGAGCCGGACCCGCCGAACTCCCAGCCGGTGACCCGCTGGGCGCGGTCGCTGATCGCGATCCGGTCCTTCTTCAGCGCGTCCCGGTCGACGCCGAGGCCCGCCAGGAAGACGTCGAGACCGGCACCGGTGGTCTCGAACTGGACGTAGAGCCGACTGGTCTTCCAGTTGTTCGTCTCGTAGTACGCGACCTCTTCGGACGGGACCGGGACGGGCACCTCGTAGATGCGGCGCTGCAGCTTGGAGGGCCAGCCCTGGGTCATGCCGGTCGCCGCGTACTTCGCCTCCTTGTCCCTGCCGCTGTCGCGGCTCTGGCTCGCGGAGATCGCGAGGTAGCCGGCCGGGACGCCGATGAGCAGCACGATGGTGATCAGGGTGAGCGCGCGCCGCCGGATCATGTGCCGACGGCCCTCCGCCGCCGGACCGGTCGGCTCCGGGGGGCCGGGCTGGTGGGGCAGGGACTCCGTCACAGCGACTCCCGGGACTCACGGCGGGCCTCGGCGTACCGCTCGTAGCGCTCGTACCGCTCCACGCGGCGCCGCTTGGCCCGGCGGAACCGGCGGGCGACCAGCCGGGCCAGGTCGGCGGCGCCCACCATACCGGCCTCGGGGCCGAGCTGGGCGCGGACGATACGGGCCTCGGGGCGGTAGCCGCGGCCCGTGAGCTGGCGCTTGAAGGCGTCGCGCGCGGGGCCGATCAGCAGGTCGTCGGCGGCGCTGACGCCACCGCCGATGACGAAGCAGGACGGGTCGAGGGCCGCGGCGAGGTTCGCGATGCCGACGCCGAGCCACTGCCCGATGTCCTGGAGCAGCTCGACGCACATGGCGTCGCCCTCGCGGGCCAGCTCGGTGATCATCGGGCCGCTGATGTCGCCGATGCTGCCCTTGACGTGCTCGATGATCCCGTACGCCACCGGCGAGTCGGCGGCGGCCAGCTCGCGGGCCTCCCTGACCAGGGCGTTCCCCGAGCTGTACTGCTCCCAGCAGCCGCGGTTGCCGCACGGGCAGCGGTGGCCGCCCGGCACGACCTGCATGTGGCCGAACTCCCCGGCGACCCCGTACTTGCCGCGCTTGACCTGGCCGTCCTCCAGGATCGCGCCCCCGATGCCGGTACCGAGCGTGATCATGACGAGGTGGTCCTCACCGCGGCCCGCGCCGAAGCGCCACTCGGCCCAGGCGGCGGTGTTGGCGTCGTTGTCCACCAGGACGGGTACGGCGAGGCGGCCGGCGATGCGGTCGCGCAGCGGTTCGTTGCGCCAGGACAGGTGGGGGGCGAACAGGACGCGGTTGCGGTCGGCGTCGACCCAGCCGGCCGCGCCGATGCCGACGGCGTGCACGTCGTGCCGGTCGGAGAGGTCCAGGACCAGCTCGACGATCGTGTCCTCGACGACCTTGGGGCTCTTGGACTTGTCCGGGGTCTCCGTGCGGAGCTTCTCCAGGATGTTGCCGTCGGCGTCGACCACGCCCGCCATGACCTTCGTGCCGCCGATGTCGATGCCGACCGTGGGCACGCGCGGTGCCGTGAGGTGCGAGCGGCGTTCCCTGGTGCCCACGGTGCGCAGGACCGGGGCGCGGCGGGAGCCGATGGGGGCGGTGAAGTCGCGGTAGGTGCTCATCGGGTGCGATTGTGCCGCACGCTCACGCTGGGTGCCGAATGGGCAGGGGGTGGGTGGAGCGGTTCGTTGCCGAGTGCCAGTGCGTCGTGGCTGGTCGCGCCCGCGCGGCGGAGCCGCAAATCGACACAGCCCCGCGCCCCTTACCTGCGTTCCAGTTCATGGCGTAGATCGTCCAGCTCTGTTCCACCGGCCATCTGCTGGGTCAGCTCGTCCAGCGTCACTTCGCCACGCGTCTGATTGGCGACCATCGTGCCCCGCTTCAGCAGGACGAACCGGTCGCCCACCAGGTACGCGTGGTGTGGGTTGTGGGTGATGAGCACGACACCCAGGCCCTGGTCACGTGCCGCCGCCACATATTTGAGGACCACACCCGACTGCTTCACCCCCAGTGCCGCCGTCGGTTCGTCGAGCACCAGCACCTTCGCGCCGAAGTACACGGCGCGGGCGATGGCCACGCACTGGCGCTCGCCGCCGGAGAGGGTGCCGATGGGCTGGTCGACGTCGCGCAGGTCGATGCCCATGCGCAGCAGTTCCGCGTGGGTGGTGCGGCGCATGTGGTCGACGTCCATGCGCTTGAACGGGGCGACGCCCTTGCGCGGCTCTGAGCCGAGGAAGAAGTTGCGCCAGACCGGCATGAGGGGGACGACGGCCAGGTCCTGGTAGACGGTGGCGATGCCGCGGTCCAGTGCCTCGCGCGGGGAGGCGAGGCGGGTCTCCTCGCCGTCCAGGCTCAGCGTGCCGCCGTCGTGCTGGTGCAACCCGGCGATGATCTTGATGAGGGTGGACTTGCCCGCCCCGTTGTCGCCCAGGACGCAGGTGATCTCCCCGGCGTGGACCTCCAGGGACACGCCTTCGAGGGCGCGTACGTTGCCGTAGTTCTTGCTGACGCCGGACAGCTCGACGAGCGCCGTACGGTCTTCGGTCTGCGTCACTTGGTGGCCTCCGCGCGCTTGCGGACCCAGGCGTTGAGCAGGGTCGCGAGGAGCAGCATCGCTCCGAGGAAGAACTTGAACCAGTCCGGGTTCCACTCGGCGAAGACGATGCCCTTGCTGGTCATGCCGAAGATGAACGCGCCGACCGCCGAGCCGACGGCGCTGCCGTAGCCGCCGGTGATCAGGCAGCCGCCGATGACGGCCGCGATGATGTAGATCAGCTCGTTGCCGACGCCCTCGCCGGACTGGACGACGTCGTAGGAGAAGAGCAGGTGCTGGCCCGAGATCCAGGCGCCGAGGCCCACGCCCATGTAGAGGCCGATCTTGGTCCTGGTGACCGGGACGCCCACCGCGCGGGCGGCGTCCTTGTTGCCGCCGACCGCGAAGATCCAGTTGCCCGCGCGGGTGCGCAGCAGGATCCAGCTGGCGACGGCGACCAGGGCGAGCCACCACAGGATGGTCACCTTGAAACCGACGCCGCCGATCGTGATCGTGGAGGCGAAGACGTCCTGGGCGGAGGGGAAGCCCTCCATGTCGGCGATCGACTTGGTGGAGACGGTGCCGTCGATGAGCTTGGTGAAGCCCAGGTTCAGGCCGGTCAGCATGAGGAACGTGCCGAGCGTGATGATGAAGCTGGGCAGTTTGGTGCGGGTGAGCATGAAGCCGTTGAAGGCGCCGATCGCCAGGGTGACCAGCAGCGACACGACGACGCCGACCCAGACGTTGGCGGTCATCTGGTAGCTGAACATCGACGACACCAGCGCCGAGGAGGTGACCATGACGCCCGCGGACAGGTCGAACTCGCCGCCGATCATCAGCAGCGCCACCGGGACGGCCATGATGCCGATCGTGGAGGCGGCGTAGAGCACCGTGCTGAGGCTGGAGGCGCGCAGGAAGCTGTCGGCGAAGAACGCGAAGAAGACGAAGACGGCGATCGCGCCGACGACGGAGCCCAGCTCGGGGCGGCCGAGGAGTTTCCGCAGCGGAGAGGTCTGCAGAATCCTTTCGTCAGCCGTCTTCACCTGCGTGGCGTTCATCGCGTGCCCCGCTTCGTGTAGTCGGCCAGCGCGGCGGCGTCGTCCTTGGTGATGATCTGCGGCCCGGTGAGCACCGGACGGCCGCCGCCGAGGACGTCGGCGTTGTACTTGTACAGCCACAGCAGGTCGACGGCCTCGTAGCCCTGGAGGTAGGGCTGCTGGTCGACGGCGAAGCCGAGGGTGCCGTCCGCCAGTCCGGCGGCCACCTTGGCGTTGAGGTCGAAGGTGTCGATCTCGGCCTTGCTGCCGGCGCCCTGCTTGGCCTTGACGGCGGTGTCGGCGTAGGGGGCGCCGAGGGTGACCACGGCGTCGACGGACTTGTCGGTCTGGAGCTTGGCCTCGATGGCGGACTGCACGTCCGGCATGCTGGTGCCGTTGACGTAGAGCCGCTGGACCTTGCCGTCGAAGGTCTTCTCGACGCCGTCGCAGCGCTGCTCGTGGCCGACGTTGCCCTGCTCGTGGAGCACGCAGATCGCCTGCTTGCGGCCCCGCTCGTTCAGCTCCTCGCCCACGGCCTCGCCCGCGATGGTCTCGTCCTGGCCGACGTGGGTGAGGGCGCCGAACTCCTTGGACTCCTCGGAGCCGGAGTTCACCGTGATCACGGGGATGCCCGCCTTGTGCGCGCGGGCGAGGGCGGACTTCATCGCGTCGGGCTTGGCGAGCGTGACGATGATGCCGTCGACCTTTTTGTCGATGGCCGCGTTCACCAGCTGGGCCTGCTGCTGCGCCTCGTCGTCGTGGGAGTACAGGAACTTGATGTTGTCCTTGACCGCCGCCTGCTCGGCGCCGCTCTGGACGATGTCCCAGAAGGTGTCGCCGTCGCCCGAGTGGGTGACCATCGCGAAGGTCCAGCGGGGGGTGTTCACCGCCGCCCTGCCCTCGGCCGACGCGGCCTTGCGGGCGTCCTCGGCGCGCTTGCCGCCGGTGCTGCTGCAGCCGGCCAGGGACACCGAGAGTGCCCCTGCCAGCGCGATGCCCACCCATGTCCGAAACCGTGCCACGAGGCCGTGCCCTTCTTGCTGTGCCGTGCTGTGCGTGCGGGGCCTGTCTCAGCCCCGGCCGGGTTCTGGAGACCCCAAACGCCCCATTGTCCGACACACAAGCGGAGCCTTTGCCTCCGGGGATCGGCCGAGGGTCACATTGTCCGGACATTGCGACGAACCCGCACGGCGGGAGCCACCGACGGGAGCCGCCCGCTTGAGACGGGAGCAGCCTGCGAACGTGGCCGCTCAGGGCCGCACGAGCAGCTGGAACTCGAAGGAGTAGCGGGACGGCCGGTAGGTGTGGGTGCCGAACTCGACCGCGCGTCCCGTGTCGTCGAAGGTGGTGCGCTCCATCGTGAGCAGCGGGGCGCCCGCGTCCTCGCCGAGCCGCTCGGCCTCGCTCGTGGTGGCGGCGCGGGCGCCGATGGACTGCCGGGCGCTGTGCAGGGTGATCCCGGCGGCGCGCATCAGCCGGTAGAGGCCGGTGGCCTCCAGCTGCCCGGTGTCCAGGTCGACGAGGCCGGGCGGCAGGTAGTTGCACAGGTACGCCATCGGTTCCCCGTGCGTCAGCCGCAGCCGCTCGATGCGGTGCACTTCGCTGTCCTCGGCCACGCCGAGCGCGGCGGCGATCTCCGCGGGGGCCGGTACGACCGTGTTGACCAGGACCTTCGTGGCCGGGCGCTGGCCCGCCGCCTCGAGGTCGTCGAAGAGTGAGCTGAGTTCCAGGGGGCGCCGGACCTTGCTGTGCACGACCTGGGTGCCGACGCCGCGGCGACGCACGAGCAGGCCCTTGTCGACGAGCGACTGGATGGCCTGGCGGACGGTGGGCCGGGACAGACCGAGCCGCGCGGCCAGCTCGATCTCGTTGCCCAGCAGGCTGCCGGGGGTCAGCGCGCCGTGCTCGATCGCCGCCTCCAGCTGCTGCGACAGCTGGAAGTACAGCGGCACGGGGCTGCTGCGATCCACGCTGAGGTCCAGCGACACGGTGGGGTCCACTTCTGGTTTCGGCACGGGCCGAGCGTAGCTCCGTGCGCAGATGACGGGAAGTTGTGTAGTTCGATTGTCCGGACATACGCATTGACAGGGAGCGGCTGTGAGCCCACTTTGATTCCATGCGCATCGGGGTCATCGGAACGGGCCGCATCGGCACCGTTCACGCCAACACGCTCAGCCGCCACCGCGACGTCGGATCCCTGATCCTCACGGACGCCGACCTCACCCGGGCCCAGGACCTGGCCCACCGGCTGGGCGAGACGGCGGCACCGGGAGTGGACGAGATCTTCCAGTGGGGCGTGGACGCGGTGGTGATCACCACGGCGACGCCCGCCCACGCGGAGCTGATCGGCCGGGCGGCCCGCTCGGGCCTGCCGGTGTTCTGCGAGAAGCCCATCGCCCTCGACCTGCCCGGCACGTTACAGGCGATCGCCGAGGTGGAGGCCGCCGGGACGATCCTCCAGATGGGCTTCCAGCGCCGCTTCGACACCGGCTACGCGGGGGCCCGGGAGGCGGTGCGGTCCGGGCGGCTCGGCCGGCTGCACACCGTACGGGCGGTGACGAGCGACCAGGCGCCGCCGCCGGCCGAGTACCTGCCGCAGTCCGGCGGGCTCTACCGGGACACGCTCATCCACGACTTCGACGTCCTGCGCTGGGTGACCGGGCGGGAGGTCGTCGACGCGTACGCCGCCGGGTCCGACGCCGGTCCGCCGATGTTCCGGGCGGCGGACGACGTGGACACCGGTGCGGCGCTGCTCACGCTGGACGACGGCACGCTGGCGACGGCGACGGCGACGCGGCTGAACGGGGCGGGGTACGACGTCCGCATGGAGCTGGCCGGGGAGCTGGACCAGATCGTCGTGGGCCTGGACGACCGTACGCCGATCGCGTCCACCGAGCCGACCGGGCCACCGGCCGCGGACAAGCCCTGGACCGGCTTCGTGGAGCGCTTCGGGCCCGCCTACGAGGCCGAGCTGAACACGTTCGTGCAGGTGGTACGGGGTGAGCGGGCCAACCCCTGCGACGGGCGCGAGGCGCTGCAGGCCCTGCGGATCGCGGAGGCCTGCGACATCTCCCGCCGCGAACGCAGACCCGTACGGCTGGCGGAGGTCCCCGAGGAGCTGGTCCCCTAGGGAGTGTCGTCCTGGTAGTCGTCCAGGAGCCCCGCGTCGTACGTCAGCAGGGCGATCTGGACCCGGTTGTCGAGATCGAGCTTGGCCAGGATGCGGGAGACGTGGGCCTTGACCGTGGCGACGCTCATGTAGAGGTGGGTCGCGATGTCGGCGTTGGCCATGCCGCGGCCGACCGCGACTGCGACCTCGCGCTCGCGGTCGTTGAGGGTGTCCACGCGGGCACGCGCGCGTGTGCGCCTCGCGTCGGGGGCGGTGCCGGCCGCCTGCTCCATCAGTCGCCGGGTGACGGCGGGCGACAGGACGGGGTCTCCGGCGGCGACCCTGCGCACCGCGTCGAGGATCTCGGCGGGAGGGGTGTCCTTGAGGACGAAGCCGGCGGCACCGGCCCGCAGGGCGCGCAGCACCTGTTCGTCCGCGTGGAAGGTGGTGAGCACGACGACCTGGGGCGCGTCCGCCCGCCCCCGCAGCCGCTCGGTCGCCGTGAGGCCGTCCACCACCGGCATCCGGATGTCCATGAGGACGACGTCCGGGCGGGTGCGGTCGACGAGCGCCCCGACCTCGTCGCCGTCGGCGGCCTCACCGACGATCTCCACGTCGTCCGCGCCGCCCAGCATGAGGGACAGTCCGGCCCGTACGAGCGGGTCGTCGTCGACGAGGAGCAGTCTGATCGCGGTCATGGGGCATAGGTAATCACGGCCGGGGAGGGCCGAGTTCGCCCCCGGGGTGACGGCCCCCGGCCGCCCTCGGCACCGGGCCGTCGGCTCAGCGCCACGGCAGCCTCGCCCGTACCTCGAAGCCGCCGTCGGGGGTCGGGCCGTGTTCCAGGGTGCCGCCCGCCAGCGTGGCCCGCTCGGTCAGCCCGATCAGGCCCTGGCCGGAACCGGGCACGTGGGGCACCTCGCCCCGGGGCGGGGCGTTGCGCACCGACAGGGCGAGTCCGGCGCCCGGCGCCCCGGTGACCGAGACGGTGACCTCGGTGCCGGGGGCGTGCTTGCGCGCGTTGGTCAGCGCCTCCTGGGCGATGCGGTACGCGGTGCGGCCGACGGCGGCGGGGACCGCGCCGGGGTCGGGCACGCGGTCCGCGAGGGTGACCTTCATGCCGGCCGCACGGGACTCGGCGACCAGCGCATCGAGTGCCGCGAGCGTCGGCTGGGGGCGGCCGGCGTCGTCGGAGTCCGCCGCCCGCAGGACGCCGATGATCTGCCGCAGGTCCTGGAGGGCCTCGTGCGCGCTCTCCCGGATGACGCCCGCCGCCCGCGCGACCTCCTCCCGGGGTGCGCCGGGCCGGAATTCCAGGGCGCCCGCGTGCACGCTGAGCAGCGTCAGCCGGTGGGCGAGGACGTCGTGCATCTCGCGGGCGATGGCCTCCCGGGCCAGCCGCTGCGCCTGTTCGGCCCGCAGCCGTGCCTCGGCCTCGGCGTGCCGGGCGCGGTCGCGCAGGCTGAGCAGGAGCTGGCGCTTGGAGCGGACGAGCAGGCCCCAGCCGAGGACCGTGACGGCGAGCAGGAAGCCGATGGCGAGGGAGGCGAGGAAGGGCAGCCCGGGCTCCGGGCGCATCCAGTAGTACAGGGGCGTCACGGCGAGACTCGCGCCGCCGATCCAGGCCACGTACCGGAAGGGCCGGTGCACGGCGAGCGTGAACAGGGCGGCGAGGACGGCGCCGCCCGCGGTGGCCGAGACCAGGGAGACGGGCACCATGGCCACGGCCAGGCCGACCGGCCAGCGCCGCCGGAGCCAGACGGCGGCGCAGGCCAGGGCGCCGATCAGCTGGTCCGCGACGGCCATGGCGGGTGAGAGGTCCGGCTCCTGGTCCAGCGCGTCGGCGGCCAGCAGGCCGATGGTGACCGCGAGCAGGAAGCAGGCGAAGTCGACGACCCAGTCGCGTGCGGTGCGCCGGGGCCGGCCGCCGGACCGCCGGGGCTCCGGGTAGAGGTCCTCCACCAGCGCCGCCGGCAGGACCCAGCGCCGCTTGGCGAAGGCCGGGGGCACCGTGGCCCGCTCGTCACTGTTCACAGTCGACAAATCTACGCAGGGGCGGGAGCCGGCACGGCCGGGCGAGGGGGATCGCCGACCAAAGTCGCACGACCGGCGACTTTCGGCGCGCCGGGACCCGCGCCCCGGCGCCTTCCGTCGGGCGGGACTCGCCCCGCGGCCGATGTGTGTGGGGGTACCGCGGGGCGAGAGTCGGGATCATGAAGGAATTGCTGGAGTTCCTGGGCGTGCTCGCCGTGATCCAGGGCGCGATGGGCCTGGTGCACGAGTTCACCGACTGGAACGTGGGGCTGGTGCAGCGGGTCGGTTTCCTGGACGGCTACGAGGTCTACGCGAGCGTCGCGCTGCTCGCCCTCGGCGGCGCGCTGTTCGCCGCCGCCGAGAGCCGCAAGCCCGGGTGAGCCGGGCCGGCTCTTCTTCCGCAGGCGAGCAGCAGCGCACCCGGCGGTGCAGTCGTCTGTGAAGACGGCGTGTTCGCACTCGCCCGCAAGTTAACTCCGCGCCAATTCGTCGAAGTTGACGGGAAAATCTCCGAGTTGTCATTGACATGCCACTGTCTACGCGCGTCATCATGAGGGCATGAGATTCCCCCCACGAATCACTCGCACCGGCGCCGCGGCCGCCGTCCTGTCCGCCCTCCTCGTCGGAGGCACCGTCGCCACCGCCTCCCCGGCGGCCGCCGCGGTGGGCAGCATCTGCTACAGCGACCTGCCCTCCCAGGCGTACGACACCCTCGAACTGATCGAGCAGGGCGGTCCCTTCCCGTACTCGCAGGACGGCACCGTCTTCCAGAACCGGGAAGGCGTCCTGCCGAGCCAGTCCTCCGGTTACTACCACGAGTACACGGTGATCACGCCGGGCTCCTCCACGCGCGGTGCTCGGCGCATCGTTACCGGTGAGGAGAACCAGGAGGACTACTACACGGCCGACCACTACGAGTCCTTCGACCTGGTCGACTACGGCTGCTGAGTCCCCCTCCCCCACGGATCGGTCCGACAGTTGCACGGCTCGACCCAGACGGTACTCAAGCGCCGCAGAACTCCTCGCCCCGCGTACCCCACACACACACCCATGGGCGCGGGGCGAGGCACGTCCGGCAGCAGCCCGCGCCAGGTCGGCTTCGGGACGTCCCTGCGGCGGGACTTCACCCCTGGACGGTTGTCCCATGCACGCCATCGCTCCTTCTCCGTCTTCGGCGAAGGAGCCGGCCGGTCCGATGAGTGACCGGGTTCCCTCGCCGAGCCGCAACAGGAGGCGGTGGGTCAGGATTCGCGGGAGGGAGCGTCTTCGCGGCGGTCCAGATGGATGTTGTGCTGGTTGATCGCCTCGGAGATGGTGAGGCGGCTCACCGTCGGCGGATGGCCCGCGGTGATCAGGATGTAACTGCCGACCGGTAGGTCCGCGAACCGGAAGCTGCCGTCCTCCTTGGTGGTGGCGGTCAGCCCGGTGCCGGAGCCGTCTGTGAGAGTGAGTCGCACGTCGTTCACAGGGGTGCGCTCACTGTCGCTGACCACCCCGCTCAGGCTGCCGAGACGGGTGTGCGAGGCGAGTTCCACCGTCACCGTGATCTGTCGTGCCTCGCCGATCCGGATGTCGATGGCCGCCGGCCGGTAGCCGTCGTGGTGAACCACGAGAACGTAGGGGCTGTACGCGAGCCCGTCGATGACGAACGAACCGTCTTCATCCGTCGACAGGGAACGGACGAGGCGGCCGTTCACGTCGGTCAGTATGACGGACGCGCCCTTGAGCGGCATCCCGTCCGCCTCGTCCTGCGCGGTGCCGACGACCACGCCCTCGTCCTGGAAGGTGACCGTGTGCTCGATGGCCGAGGCGCCCGCGGCGAGGGCGAGCGGCGTAGCGGTCGAACGGTGGGAACAAGAGCGGGCGATGAGAATGTACGGCCCGTCTCCGGGGGCACGCAGCGCATAGGCGCCGTCGTCGTCAGCCGTCGCCCGCGCGACCTCGCGACCGTCGTGGGTGACCAGAGTGAGCGCCGCCTCGGAGACCGGAACGTCCTCGGCCCACACGACACGGCCACAGATCAGGATGGCGTCGGTGCCAGGCGCACCGTCGGCGTCGGCGTCCGCGGTGCCCTGCCGAACCTTGCGCGGATCAGCGTTGATCATGATCGTGCAGGCGACCGTGCCGATGAGCAGAATTCCGCTGACCCACCACGCGGCGGCGGCGCTGCCGTGCACGATGGACTTGACGAGGAGTTCACCCTGGGCACCCCGGCCCTCGTGGTCGGCGTAGTAGGAGGCCGCCGCGTCGGCTGCGAGGGTGTTGCTCAGCGCGAGGCCGATGGCGCCGCCGATCTGCCGGGCCGTCGTCTGGAAGGCGGACACCGCGCCCGAGTCGCGTTCGGCCACCCCTGCCAGGGAGGCGTGTGTGGTGGGGGAATAGCTCAGGCCCATGCCGACGCCCAGCAGGAGCCAAGCCGGCAGCACCCCGAAGAGATAGGAACTGTCCTCGGAGAGCGTGGTGAACATCCACACTCCGGCCGCGGTGAAGGCGAGACCGGGCCCGACCAGCCAACGCGTCGGAACCCGCCCCATGACGCGCGCGACGACCTGTGTCGCCGTCACCATGACGGCACCGACCATCGGTAGGAACGCGAATCCCGCTTTGAGCGGCTTGTAGTGCATGACGATCTGCAGGTGGTACGTGGCGAAGAGCGAGATGCCCATCATGCCGAAGTTGAGCAACGCGGCCCCGAGGAAGGACCCCGCACGGGTGCGTTCGGCGACCACGCGCAGCGGCAGCAGCGGCTGCCGGATGCGGGTCTGGGAGAACAGGAACGCGCCGATCAGGACGACGGACGCCGCCAACAGCCCGGCCACCAGGGGGGAGTCCCAGCCGCGATCCGGTGCCTCGGACAGTGCGTAGACGAGGGCGAGCGGGCCCAGACAGCCGAGGACCGCGCCGATCGCGTCGAGGCTGATGTCACGGTGGCCCCGGTCGCGTGGCAGGGTGGCGATGCCCAGGGCGGTCACGGCGACGGCGATCGGCACGTTCACATAGAGACACCAGCGCCAGCCCGCGTATTCGGTGAGCACACCGCCGACGATCAGTCCGATGGCGGCTCCGCTGCCGACGACGCCGCTGAAGAGGCCGAAAGCCTTGGCCCGCTCCTTGGTGCTGGTGAAGGTGGTGGTCAGCAAGGACACCGTGGCCGGCGAGAGGATGGCGGCGAAGACACCTTGCAGCGCCCGGGCGGTGATGAGCGTTTCGGTGTTGGGTGCGGCACCGCCGAGCGCGGAGACCACGGCGAAGCCGACCAGGCCCACGAGAAAGGTCCGGCCGCGGCCGAAACGGTCGGCGAGCCGGCCGCCGATCAGGAGTAGTCCTCCGAAGGCCAGCGCGTACGCGGTGACCATCCACTGCCGGTTGGTGTCGGACATGTGGAGCGACTGCTGGACGGAGGGCAGCGCGATCTGGACGATCGTGCCGTCGAGCATCACCATCAACTGGGCGGTGGCGATAACAGCGAGCACGTACCAGCGGTTGCGGTGGTTGCGCTCGGCGGCCGCCTGCTCGTCCGCCGTCGCAGCGCCTGCGCTCATGCCTGGGACCCCTTCTCGCTCTTGGCCGCCGGGCGGAGTTTGTTGAGCAGGCGCGCGAACTCCACGCGCTCGTCGCGGGTCAGACCGTTGACGAGTTCGTCGGCGAGGGCCTGCCTGCCCCACTCGATCTCCTGCATCAGCGCGTTGCCCTTGTCGGTGACGCCGACCAGGACGGCGCGACGATCATCCGGGTCCGGGGCCCGCTGGACGAGGCCGCGGCGCTCGAGTCCGTCGACGAGGGCGGTGACGGTGCGCGGGGCCACATCGAACGTCTGGGCCAGCGTGCTCATGCGTTGGGGGGCTCCCCGCTCGTACAGGTCGGTCAGCAGGCTGGCCTGGGAGAAGGGGACCTGATTGCTGGCGAACACGGTCCCGGCGTGGCGCAGAAGCGGAGACACCGTCTCCGTCAGAGCTGCAACGAGCTCGGAAGCCGTGACCTCAGGATCTCGAGCCACGGACACCTCCATAGTGAGTCATGGAACATCTTGAGTGTCTGCTCAATATGTCAGTTGGCTCATCGACTGGCAAGCAGGGGGGCTCCCTGGGTGCCGAACGGACGCTTTGCGGTTGAATTTCGTACATGTCGAGATCCAGCAACTTCCTCACCCTTTGCATTCTCGCGATGAACTTTTTACGTTGACTTGAATGGTTGTATGCTTCAATCGATTGAGTCGCGGTGAATGCGTGAAGATATGTGGGCGAGTGTGCCGATATTTGACCGTGACGCAACTGAAACGACGGGGGTTGTTTTCATTGGATTTGCTCATCGAGAGGAAGGATGAGATATCTGCCCTGCGCGGGCTGATATCAGACGGGAGAGCCGGAAACGGCAGAATCACCGTCGTGAGTGGTGCGACGGGCAGCGGCAAGACCGCCCTGCTGCAGCAAGCGGCCGAGTGCGCGGTCGAACAGGGTTCGGTCGCCGTCAACGTCACCTGCTCGCCACTGGAGCGGGATGTGCCGCTGGCTGTGGTGCGTCAACTCTTCGACGCCCTTCCGCTCGACCCCCAACCTGCCGGGCAGGTCGCCGACATGCTGGCAGAAGGCGTGCAGGCGGGCCTGGGTGAGATCGTCACGACCATCACGCCGGCGCACGCCAGGGTCGCCGAGGGGCTGTGGGGTCTCCTGGTCGCCTTCTCTGAACGCATCCCCGTCGTCGTCCTCATCGACGACGTGCGGAATTCAGATGCGCTTTCGCTGGTGTACTTGCTTTATTTCATTCGGCGGGTGCGCTCGGCATGCATAGCCATGGTGCTGTCGGACACAGAGGACCCGCAGCCGCGTTTCCCCCTCTTCCGGGCTGAAATCATGCGCCTTCCGGAGCTGAGTCATATTCGCACAGCGGCGCTCAGTCCGACGGGTGTCACCGAATTGCTGGTGGGCCGCGTGAGGGCGGATAAAGTAGGTCTGCTCGGAGCTGAATTCCATAATGTCAGCGGTGGAAGTCCATTGCTGCTGAAATCTTTGCTGCGCGATCTGGCTGACTCGGCGTCAACGCCCCCGGAGCAGTGCGCACCGGTGGTCGGGGAACACTTTGCGCAGGCCGTGGTCTCCTGCCTGCGCCGCTCGGGACCGACGATGCTGGTAGCCGCGCAGTGGGTGGCGCTCCTCGGCGACAGCACCTGCAAGGAACTATTGGCGGAGTGTCTCGGCACCAGCCCGGAGTCTGCCCACCGGTTACTGCGAATGCTCGACACCATCGGTGTGACCCGAGCAGGACGATTCCGCCACCCTGCGGCCAGAGTCGCGATCATGGACGGCATCTCGGAGCAGAACCGTGCGGAAATGAAGTTCCGCGTGGCCCGCATGCTCTACGACACGGGGGCACCCGCCACCCAGGTGGCCGGTCACCTCCTCGGCCAGGTGGGGCAACAGGCCGGGCTGTGCACCGAGCAGGCGGCATGGGCGGTCTCGGTGCTCCGGGAAGCAGCGGACCGGGCTCTCACGGGCAATCGGGTCGAGCAGGCCATCACCTGGCTGCGGCAGGCCCACCGGCTCTGCACCGACAAGGCGGAGCGGGGAGCCGTCCTCTTCCACCTGGCCCGCATCCAGTGGCGGCACAGTCCGACGGCGGCCCTGCGTTGCCTCGACCAGGTGACCAAGCCGTTCGTGCACGAGCGGTTCGGGACGCCGTACACCCTGTTGCTCATCCGCTATCTGCTGCGCAGCGGGCGGCACCAGGAGGCGCAGAAGATCCTGCACCGCCTGCACCGCGACGCGGACTCGCTTCCCGACGAGGTGTGCGCGGAACTCCGGCTGCTGGAGATGTGGTTGGCGGTCTCCTTCCCCGCGGTGGCCGAGCACTTCCCCTACGACCACAGTCTGGTGGTACGACGCAGCGGCCCGGTCACCGGACGGGACGAACTGCAATGGCAAGCCGCCAGGTTGCTCGTCGGAGTGCTGGGCGGTGGCGTGGACAGCGGATTCATCAGCGAGGTGGAGCAGGCCCTGCGTCTCTACCAAGTGGCCGAGGCCACCCTCGAACCGCTGGTGATGGGGCTGTCCGCGCTGATCTTCGCGGACCGCCTCGCCGGCGCCGGTTCATGGTGCGCCTCGTTGATGGACGATGTCGAGACTCTCGACGCACCCGCCTGGCGCGCCGCCCTGTCGGCGCTACGCGCGGAGATCGCGGTGCGCCAGGGCGACCTGAAGGGCGCCGTCCGGCTCGCCGGGCAGGCACTCGATGACATCGATGCGGAAGGATGGGGGGTGGAGATCGGCGTCCCCCTCTCCACCATGGTGCTCGCCCACGTGGCGATGGGGCGGACCGAGGAGGCCAACGCTTTGCTCCAACTGCCGGCGGCCGATCCCATGCACGAGAGCCGTTACGGCCTGCAGTACCGCTACGCGCGTGCCCATCACCATCTCGCCGCCGACCGCCCCCACGCCGCACTGCGGGACTTCCTCGACTGCGGCACCCTGATGCGGCGGTGGAACCTCGACGCTCCGGGCCTCGCCCTGTGGCGGGTGGGAGCAGCCGAGGCTCTGCTGCTCCTGGGGGAACAAGCACGAGCCAAGTCCCTGATGGACGAGCAGTGGGCACTGCTGGCCGGCAAACGCACCACCCGCAGTGCCGGCATGGCTCTGCGGGTGTGTGCCGCGGTCACCCGGCCGGACCGGCGGCCGGCGCTGCTGAGACAGTCCGCGGAGATCCTTCACGGCTGCGGCGACCGCTACGAACTGGCCAAGACGATGGCGGACCTCGCCCACGCGCACGAGGCCCTCGGTGAGAGCGCGCGAGCACGGCACGCCGCACGCAAGGCGCTGCGGCTCGCGCAGGTGTGCGGTGCCGCGGGGATCGTCGCACGATGCCTCCCCGCGCAGGGTGCGGATCCGGTGGCCGAGACGGGCCGGCTGCCGGAGCCGGAGGCGAGTGCCGCCCCGCAGAGCGAGGGGATCAACGAGCTGAGCAGGGCTGAGAGCAAGGTGGCCGCTCTGGCGTCGATGGGGTACTCGAACCGGGAGATCAGCGACCGCCTGCACGTCACCATCAGCACGGTGGAGCAACACCTCACCCGGGTCTACCGGAAGCTGCGTGTCAACAGCCGCGAGGACTTGCCGACGGCCAGCCTTCAGCCCGCGGTCTCCTACTGAGCGGCCCGTTCACAGCCGACGGGAACCAAGAAGGGCGTGTGGGAACACCGGCCGGTGTTCCCACACGCCCTGGTGCTCCATGCCGCCGTCAGCCCGCGCCGAGGCGTTCCAGGACGTCCGCGGCACGCGTGGTGCCGCCCGCCTCCCGGATGCGCTCGCGCAGACCGGCCACGCTCGCGTGCACCTCGCGGCCATCCGCCACGGAACCCACGGCGTCCAGCAGTGCCTCGGCCGTCAGGTCCGTGCCGCCAGGCACCTCGGTGCCCAGGCCCAGCGCGACCGCCCGGCGCGCCACCATCTGCTGCTCCCGGGCCTGTGCCGCCAGGACCAGTGGCGTGCCGCAGGCCAGGGCCTCCATCACACTGCCCATGCCGGCCTGGCAGACGAACACTCGCGCATGCGGCAGCACGGCGAGGTGCGGCAGCCACCGGTGCACCTCCACATGGGCGGGCAGCGGCCCGAGTTCGGCGGGATCGACCCCCGCGCGGCCCACGGTCAGCACCGCGTGCCAGGGGCTGTCCGCGAAGGCCTTCACACACATGCGGAAGAACTCGGGGCGGTTGCCGTAGGAGGTGCCGAGCGAGACCAGCACGACGGGTCTGCCGTCCGAGGGCGGCTGCCACGCGGCGGACGGCGGGGACGGGTCCAGACAGGGCCCGACGAAGACGTGCCGCTCGTCGAAGGAGTCGCCGCCCGGCTGGAAGTCGCGCGGGAAGAAGGCCATGCGCGGACCGTGGAAGCCGGTCACGAAGTCCAGCGGCGAGACGTCCGCCGCCCCGTGCGCGGCCAGCAGCGCGGTCAGGTCCTCGCGAAACCGGCGCACGGCCGGCCGCTCGGCCGCACCGTCCTGCGGGGAGCCCCGCAGCATGGCCGCGAGGGAGAATCCCGGGTTGCTGGTGCGCTGGGGCAGGAAGACCGGGGAGAACTCCAATGCGGGCAGCTGCCACAGCCGTGTCAGCAGGCGGCCGGCCGGATTCATCGTCGTGTCGTACGCCACCACGTCCGGCCGTGCGTCGCCGAAGCGGTCCACGATCGCCGGCAGCAGCGCCGAGGACTCGGCGATCGCCGCCGTCAGCGCGAGCGGGAGCCAGTCGGGGGAGTCGCCGGGCGCGGCCCCGGCGAAGTCGGGCAGGGCCGGACGGTACAGCACGGTCTCGGCACCCGTCGCGCCGACCTCGGCGGCGAACGGCTCGGTCGTGGCGTACGAGACGCGGTGGCCGCGCCGCACCAGTTCGGCGGCGACGGGCAGTGTGGGGCGCACATGTCCGTGGGCGGGAGCGGCGAAGAAGAGATAGTGGCGCGCGGGGTGCGGTTCGGTCACGTGGACTCCTCGGGTTCAGGTGCCGGCCAGGTCGATCACGTACCGGCCGTACTCGGTGCTCATGCCGGTCCGCCGGCCGATCTCGAACAGCTGGTCGGCGTCGATGAAGCCCATGCGGTACGCCACCTCCTCGATGCAGGCGATGCGTATGCCCTGGCGCTTCTCGATGAGCTGCACGAACGTCGCCGCGTCGAGCAGGCTGTCGTGCGTGCCGGTGTCGAACCAGGCGCTGCCGCGGCCCAGGTTGACCAGGCGGGCCCGACCGGACGTCAGATACAGGGCGTTGAGGTCGGTGATCTCCAGCTCGCCGCGGGCCGAGGGGGTCAGTCCACGTACCAGGTCCACGGCGTCGTTGTCGTAGAAGTACAGGCCGGTCACCGCCAGGTTCGACCGGGGCTTCTCCGGCTTCTCCTCCAGCGAGAGCAGCGTTCCGTCGGCGTCCGTGACGGCGATGCCGTACCGCTCGGGGTCGGCTACCGGGTAGCCGAACAGGGTGCAGCCGTCGAGCCGTTGTCGCTCGCCCTGGAGCATGACGGGCAGCTGGTGGCTGTAGAAGATGTTGTCGCCGAGGATGAGGGCGATGGTGTCGTCCCCCGCGAAGTGCCGGCCGATGCGCAGGGCGTCGGCGAGGCCGTCCGGGCTCGGCTGCTCGGCGTAGGAGATCTCCAGGCCCAGCCATCGGCCGTCACCGAGCAGATCGCGGTAGGAGCCGAGAAACCCCGGCGAGCTGATGATCAGGATCTCCCGGATGCCCGCGTGCATCAGCACGGACAGGGGGTAGTAGATCATCGGCTTGTTGTAGACCGGCAGGAGCTGCTTCGAGGCGACGCGGGTCACGGGCCTCAGCCGCGTGCCGGATCCCCCTGCCAGGACGATTCCACGCATGATGTCCTTCCGGCTCCGTGTCAGGGCAGCAGTGGCTTCCACCAGGAGGTGTTCTCCCGGTACCAGGCGACGGTCGCCCGCAGGCCCTCGGCGAACGGGACGCCGGGCCGGTAACCCAGAGCGCGGAGTTTCGAGTCGTCGAGTGAGTAGCGCCGGTCATGGCCCAGCCGGTCGGGGACCCGCTCGACCCTGTCGGCACCGTGGCCGAATTCCTCCAGCAGCAGCCGCGCCAGCTCCGCATTGGTCAGTTCCGTGCCGCCGCCGATGTGATACACCTCGCCCGGTTTCCCCTTTTCCAGGACCAGGCGAATACCGGCGCAGTGGTCGTCCACGTGCAGCCAGTCGCGGACATTTCCGCCGTCGCCGTACAGCGGCACTCTGTGCCCTTCCATGAGCAGGGTCACAAAGCGTGGGATGACTTTCTCCGGGAATTGATGGGGGCCGTAGTTGTTGGAACACCGGGTGATACAGACGTGCATTCCGTACGTCCGGGCGTAGGCCAGCGCCAAGTGGTCGGCGCCGGCCTTGGCCGCGGCGTACGGCGAGTTCGGGCAGAGCGCGGACTCCTCGGTCCACGATCCGGTGTCGATCGACCCGTACACCTCGTCCGTGGAGATCTGCACGAACCGCTCAACCCCAGCCTGACGTGCGGCTTCGAGGAGCGTGTGAGTCCCAAGGACGTTCGTTCGCACGAACACCGACGGGCCCTCGATGGAGCGGTCCACATGGGTCTCCGCCGCGAAATTGAGCACGATGTCGTGGCCCGGCAGCACCTCGGCGAGAAGTTTCCCGTCGGCGATGTCGCCCCGGACGAACGTGAAACGCGGATCGTCTGCGACCGGGCTGAGATTCTCCGTGTTCCCGGCGTACGTCAGCGCGTCGAAAGCCGTTATCTCCATCTCCGGGAAGGCGGACCCGGATTGCGTGAGGGAGCTCCGGACGAAAGCCGAGCCGATGAAACCGGCTGCTCCGGTCACTAGGGCGCGCATTGGTTTCTCCCTGGTTGCCCGAACAATTCGGCGCCACTGTAATGGGAGGCCGAGCAGTGGTCCATACCCCTTATCCGGAACCGTGCAGGATCCACTTGGCTAGGGGCATTTAAGGGTTCAGTCCGGGTGGGGGGTGCTCCGTAGGTTCTGTCCGAGGCGAGCCACGAAACCGCCGCTGCAAGGCGGGACGGCGATCCCGGCCCGTACCGGCCGACATGTGGCCCTGGAGCGCTCGCGAGGATCTCGCGGACTCTCCGGCACGGTCGTGGGGACGTGGCGCGGGACCGGGGTTCCCGTCACGTCGCCCGCTGTGGTGGCCGGCCGCCTCTCCGGTGCAGGGCCGTAGGAACCAGACGAAGGGACGACAGTGGAAGTCAGCCTCATGGGCCTGGCGGGAATGGGCTGGATCGCGAAGTCGCTGACCGCCGCCGCGGAACTCGGCCTCGCCGACCACCTCGACGGCACGCCGATGACTGCGGAGGAACTCGCCAAGCAGACCGGGACCCATCCCGAGACGCTCGAGGCGCTGTTGCGGATTCTGTCCGCGCTCGGCGTCTTCCGCCGCGACGACGCCGGCGTGTACCGCAACTCCGCGCTGTCCGACCAGCTCCGCGACGACCACCCGCAGTCGATGCGGCACTACGTGATGCTCTCCGGCGGCCTGTACGCCGACACGTTCACCGCCCTCACCCACACCCTGCGCACCGGCGAGTCCGCCTTCCGCCATCTGCACGGCACCCGCATCTACGAGTACCTCGAGCAGCGGCCCGCCGAGGCGGACCTGTACGACAAGGCCATGGCCGACCTGGCCCGGCCCGTCGCCGCGGCCCTCGCCGGGACCTACGACTTCGGCGCCGTCCGCAGTGTGCTCGACGTCGGCGGCAACAGCGGAGAGCTGCTCAAGGGGCTGCTCACCGCCCACCCGCACCTGACCGGTACGTGCCTGGACCGGCCGGACGTCTGTGCCCGAGCCACCGCTGAACTGGCCGCCTCCGACCGCGAGGACCTCGGGGAACGGCTCGCCTACCAGCCGGGTGACTTCCTCCAGGAGGTGCCCGCCGGCTCCGACCTGTACACCGTCAAGAACGTGCTGCACAACTGGAACCACGAGCACAGCGTCGTGATCCTCGGCCGCATCCGGGAGGCCATGGAGCGCACCGACGCCGACCGGCCCGCCGCCCGGCGGGCCCAGCTGCTGGTCATCGAGCCACTGATCGAGACCGACCTCGACTGGATGCGCGTGCTGTTCCAGATGGTCGTCTGCGAGGACGGCACCCGAGGGCGCACCGATGAGGTCCAGCGGGCCCAGATCGCCGAGGCCGGCCTCGATGTGCTCGACACGCTCCGCCTCTCCACAGGTCACACCGCCCACATCTGCGCCGCCGCTCACTGAAGGAGCCACCCGTGACCGTGCAGCAGCCCCTGGCGACCACCGCACCGCCCACCTGGAAGGTCCTCAACGAGGGCAGCAGCGCCGAACCCGTCGTGCTGGCCGTCGACTTCGCCGTCTCCGGGCGCCCCGAATCGACGTTCAGCGACCTCGGCCGCCTCCTCGCCCGGGGCATCCCGCTGTGGGAGACCCGGCAGCCGGAACCGGAGCAGGCCCGCGACCTCGGCGGCGAGGACTTCGCGTCGTACTGGGTGCGGGGCGTGCGCGACACCGGCCGCCCCGTGTGCGCGGTGCTCGGCTACTGCGTCGGCGGCCTGTACGCGGCCCGCGTCGCGCAGCTCCTCGCGGCGGAGCAGGACGAGGCACCGGCCGTTGTCCTGTTCGACCCCGAGCCGCCCCACCGCGCCGGCATGGTCGCGGACTTCCGGGCCGCCGTGGCACGGTTGTCCTCCGTGCTCAGCCCGGAGGAGTCCGCGCTGGCCGGACAGGCCGCCGACGAGGCGGCCCAGCAGAGCGCCGGCATCGCCGCGCTCGGCGCCGCGCTCACCGAGGTCTTCACCGGCATCGCCGGCGCCGCCTTCGCCCGGGCCGGGCTGCCCGCCGGGCTCGCCGACGAACTCAGCGGCGCCTACGAGGCGTTCGTCGCCTATATCGCGGCAGCCGCCGCGTTCGACCCGGCCGTGTCGTGGGCCGGCGCCACCGCGCTGACCACTGCCGCGGCCCACCCGCACGCCCGGTACGCCAGGCGTCTCATCCCCGTCGACGCGGCCCACGACGACATCCTGCGCAGCCCCCTCACCGCGGACGTCCTCACCGGCCTGCTCACCCGGTCCCATCCGCAGGGCTAGGGCCCTCGTTCCGAACGACCGGACCGGGCCCGCACCCGGCGGGCGGCGCCGAGCCGACCGACCGCGACCATCGACCACCAGCGAAAGGGTGACCCACCGTGCAGTCAGCCGAGAAGGCGAAGCCGGCCGACGGCGCCGCAGCGGCCCTGCTTGCCACACTGACCCACAAGCGGCGGCTGGACGCGGCAACGCCCAAGGAGAGTGCGCTGTGGTTGCTGGACCGGCTGCTGCCCGAGGCCGGCGTCAACAACGTCCCCCTCGCCGTCCGCGTCGACGGACGGCTCGACATCGCCGCGCTCCAGGCCGCCGTCGACGGCCTGGTACGCCGCCACGAGGTGCTGCGCACGGTCTACCTCGACCGGCAGGCGGGCCTCGTCCGCGAGGTGCTCGGCGAGGACACCCCCGGCCCGCGCGTCAAGGTCCACGACACCGTCGCCGGCGTACCGGAGAAGGCGCTGCGGGAGTTCGCCGCGACCCCCATCCGGTGTGATGGCCGGCTGATGCTGCGAGCGGCCGTCTTTCGGGGACCTGACGCCGACACCCTCGCCGTGGTGGTCCACCACCTCGTCTTCGACGCGGCCTCCGTGCCGGTCCTGATCGCCGAACTCGCCGCCGCCTACGACGCCCGCGCCACGGGCCGCGACCTGCCCGACGAGCTGCGCACCCCCGTCGCGGCACTGCGGGACCCCGCGCCCCGCGAGGAGAGCCTGGCCTACTGGCGCACCGCGCTCGACGGCTTCGACCCGGCCGGTCTCGACCTGGACTGCTCGCGTCCCGCACCGGCCCGGGCCACCCTGGTGGGCGACACCGTTCTGCACGTCCTGGACGACGAGACCCGGGACCTGGTGCGCGGACTCCAGCGCACCCAGCGGGCGCCTGAGGCCGTCATCCTCTTCACCGCTTTCTGCCTGCTGCTCGCGGCGCACGGCGCCGGTCCCGACCTCGTCGTCGGATCCCCCGTCAACATCCGGCCCCCCGAAGCGCGGTCCGCGATCGGCTACCACGTCAACACCCTGCCGCTACGCCTGACCATCGACCCCGGCCGCGGGTTTCGCGACCTGGTGAAGGAGGCGCGCACCGCCTTCTTCGGCGCGCTCGCCCACAGCGACACACCTGTGGACGCCATCGCCCACGAGACCGCGCGCGAGCCGGTGTCCTGGCGCGACACCCTCTTCCAGCACATGTTCAACTACGTGCCGATGGAGTCCGCCGGGGCCCTCACCCTGGGCGGGGCTCCGGCCCGGGCGCTGCACGTCGAGACCGGATTCAGCAAGTTCGACCTGGAGCTGTTCGTTCAGTCCGGCGCCGACCACATCGGCCTGCGCATCCTGTACTGCTCCGAGGTGCTCGACCGGGCCGACGCCCAGGCCCTGGCCCACCGCTACGCGACCCTCCTGCACACCGTCGCCGCCGATCCCGACCGGCCCGTCGGTGAGCTGGACGTGTGGAGCGCCGAGGACCGCACGCTGCCCGGTCCGGGCACGGCACGGTCGGTGGCGGACACCGAGGTCGAGGCCGCCCGCGACCTCGACGCGTTCCGCACCTCCCCCGACGGTTCGGCGTTCGGTCTTGCGGACGCGGCGGCCCGCTGCGCGGCCACCGGCGGCTACCCCTACGTCGTTCACCCGCTCGACGCCCGGCACATCGCCGTCGTCGGGCGGGCCGGCAACCGGCTCCCGGCCGGAGTGCGCGGCGAGGTGTGCCTCGTACGACCCGACGGGGCCACCCACGTGGCCACCGGCTGGACCGGCAGACTGGGCCGCGACGGCGCGCTGGAGCTGTACGGCCGGGCCGAGCGCGTCGCCCTGCTGCACGGCCGGGCGGTGCATCCCGAACGGGTGGAGGCCGCGCTGCTGGCGCATCCTGAGGTCACCGGGGCGGCGTTGGTCGTCACGGACGGGGCAGCGCTCGCGTTCGTCACCGCGGACGAGCGGCCCGGTCTCGCGGACGACGTCGCCGGACACGCCGCCCGGCTGTTGCCGCGCGCGGCGCAGCCGACCCGGGTGATCCGCACCGACACACTGCCACTGCGCCCCGGCCACGGCTGGGACACGGCGGCGCTGCTGGCCCTCGCCGCGGCCGAGCCGGAGGGCGGGCAGGACGACGCCGACGGGCTGGTGGCCGAGCTGCGCGGGCTGTGGCGCGACCTCCTCGGCCTCGCGGAATCCGCCGGCGCCGACGCCGACTTCTTCTCACTCGGCGGGCATTCGCTGCTCGGCGCCCAGCTGGTGCAGCGCGTCGACGAGGTGACGGGGAGGCGGATCAAGCTGGCCGACCTGTTCGACAATCCGACGCCGCGCAGCCTCGCGCGGCATCTGCGGGCACCGCGTGCCGACAGCTGACCGGCCGATCGCCGGCCCATCGCCGGCCGGCCCGAAGTCCTCTCGACGGACCGACCACTCCTGAGCGCCACGCAAGTGGCGGGGCCTCCGCCGTTCCCCCGACGGCGGGGGCCCAGCGGCCGTCGGCGGTGCGGCGGACGGGCCACCCCCGGATCCGTGCGTGACCGGACCGGGCGGCGCCCGGCCGCCGTGCCGTCACGGGCCTTCTGTGCCGCAGACCTTTGTGAAGAGAACGACGACGGGAGCGAGAACGTGTCCGAACACCGTGGCAGTGCAGGCGGCTCCGTACTGTTCCCCAGGACAGGGACCGTGCTGCCCTGGGTCCTGACCGGTCCCGGCGCCGCCGCCGTGCGGGCCCGTTCCGAGGCTCTGCGCACGCATCTCCGCGCGAGCACCGAATGGTCGCCGGCCGGCGTCGGACAGGCCCTCCTCGCCGGGGTTGGAGCCGGGGCGGACACCCACCGGGCCGTCGTACTCGCCGGGGACCGCGCGCAGACCCTGGACGCGCTCGCCGCGCTGTCCGCCGGCGCCGACCACCCGGCGGTGTTCACCAGCACCCGCGCGGACGCCTCCCCCGCGGGGCCGGTGTTCGTCTTCCCGGGGCAGGGCTCCCAGTGGACCGGCATGGCTCGCGAACTCCTCGACACCGCACCAGTGTTCGCCCGAAAGCTGCACGACTGCGCCGACGCGTTCGCCCCCTACCTGGGCCACTCCCTGCTGGACTCGGTGACGGGCGCGGCCGGCGGCCCCGAGCCGGTCGGCGCCGACGTGGTGCAGCCCGCGCTGTTCGCGGTCATGGTGGCGCTGACCGACCTGTGGAACGCGGCCGGGGTCACCCCCGGCGCCGTGCTCGGGCACAGCCTCGGTGAGCTGGCCGCCGCGCATGTCGCCGGGGCGCTGTCCCTGGACGACAGCGCCCGGGTCGTGGCCCGCTGGAGCCAGGCGCAGGCCACCCTCGCCGGGCGCGGCGACATGGTGTCGGTGCTGCTGCCCGCCGACGAACTCGCCGATCTGCTCGACCGGCGCTGGCCGGGCAGGCTGGTCGTCGCCGTGGAGAACAGCCCAGGCTCGGCCGTCGCCTCCGGTGACCTGGACGCCGCGGCGGAACTCGTGGCGCACCTCACCGCCGAGGGCATCCACGCCCGGCGCGTGGACGTGGGACTCGCCGCGCACTCCCCGCACGTCGACGCGATCCTCCCCCGCATCCGTGCGGACGTCGCCCCCATCCGCGCCCACACCCCCCGCATCCCGGTCTACTCCGCGCTGCACGGCGGAGCGCTGGACGGCACGCCCATGGACGCCGCCTACTGGTGCCGCAACCTGCGCTCCACCGTCCGCTTCGCCGACGCCACCCGCGCAGCGCTGGAAGCCGGGCACACCACGCTCGTCGAGGTCAGCCCGCACCCGGTGCTCACCACCGCCATGGAGGTCTCCGCGACCCGGGCGGCCCATGCGGGCACCGTCCTCGGCACCCTGCGCCGCGGCGAGGGCGGTCCGTCCCGCTTCCTCGCGTCACTGGCCGAGCTGCACGTGTCCGGCGATGACGCCGACCTGCGGACCGTCCTGCCCGCTTCCCAAGCCGCAGGACTGGCGGAGGCGGTCCTCACCGCCGGGCCGCGCGGGGAGTCCGCGGACGGCGACTCCCGGCACGAGGTGCTGTGCGCCCGCCTGGCGCCGCTCGACCCGGCCGAACGCCGCGCCCAGCTGCTGACCGTGGTGCGGGAGTCCGCCGCCGCGGCACTCGACGGCGATGACCAGGGCTCCATCGACGGTCGGCGCACCTTCCGGGACCTCGGCATCACCTCGCTCGCCGCCGTCGGCATCCGCGACCGGCTGCACTCCGCGACCGGGCTGCGGCTCTCCCCGACCGTCGTCTTCGACCACCCCACGCCGGACGCGCTCGCCGCCCATCTGGACACCGAGCTGTTCGGCACCGGTGCCGACGCCGAGCCCGCCCCGGCCGCCGGCGGGCGGGCAGTGCCGCACGACGAACCCGTGGCGATCGTCGGCATGGCGTGCCGCTACCCGGGTGGCGTGGTCGCCCCCGCCGACCTGTGGCGCACTGTCCTCGCCGGTGTCGACGCGGTCGGCCCGCTGCCCGCGGACCGCGGCTGGAACATCGCCGACGGCTACGACCCCGAGCTGGCTGGCCCCGGCCGGTTCTCCCAGCGCGAGGGCGGATTCCTCCACGACGCCGCCGAGTTCGACGCGGAGTTCTTCGGGATCTCGCCGCGCGAGGCGCTCGCCATGGATCCGCAGCAGCGGCTCGCCCTGGAGTCCGCCTGGGATGCGATCGAGGACGCCGGACTCGACGCGCACTCCCTCAGGGGCTCCCGCACCGGTGTGTTCCTCGGCCTCATCACCCAGGACTACGGCCCTCGCGCCGGCGAGCCCACCGCGCGGGCCGGCGCCGTCGAGGGGCACCTGTTCCTCGGTTCCACCGGCAGCGTCGCCTCCGGCCGCCTCTCTTACACGCTCGGCCTGGAGGGGCCGTCGCTGACCATCGACACCGCCTGTTCCTCGTCGCTGGTCGCGCTGCACGAGGCGTGCCAGGCGCTGCGCACCGGTGACTGTGACCTGGCGCTGACCGGCGGTGTCACCGTGATGCCGAGCACCGGCATGCTCGTCGAGTTCTCCCGCCAGCGGGGCCTGTCCCCCGACGGGCGGTGCAAGGCGTTCTCCGCGTCCGCCGACGGCTTCGGTCTGGCCGAGGGCGTGGGCATGCTCGTCGTCGAGCGGCTGTCGGACGCGCGGCGGCTGGGTCACCGGGTGCTGGCGGTGGTGCGGGGCAGCGCGGTCAATCAGGACGGTGCGTCGAACGGGCTGAGCGCCCCCAGTGGTCCCGCCCAGCAGCGGGTGATCCGGCAGGCACTGGTGAACGCCGGGGTGCAGGCGTCCC
>NZ_BMUY01000005.1 GCF_014650435.1 Streptomyces tendae | reverse complement strand
GGAAACGCCCGGTTACATTTCGAACCCGGAAGCTAAGCCTTACAGCGCCGATGGTACTGCAGGGGGGACCCTGTGGGAGAGTAGGACGCCGCCGAACTCCTTTTAGAGCTCTGGCTCTTGGGCATGCAGCCCGAGAGCCAGAGCTTTTTTGCGTTGAGGTAAGGTCAGTGAGCATCATTGGCTCGTTTCCCCCAGGAGGCCCCCGCGTGGAGGTCCAGGAGACCCGCGTGCAGACCGACCGGGTCCTCACCATCCCGAACATCCTCAGCATGGCGCGCCTGGCCGGCGTGCCGCTGTTCCTGTGGCTCATCCTGCGGCCCGAGTTCGGCGGCCCGCAGAGCGACGGCTGGGCGCTGTTGGTGCTGGCCCTGAGCGGGGTCAGCGACTACCTGGACGGAAAGCTCGCGCGGCGTTGGAACCAGATCAGCAGCCTCGGCCGGCTGCTGGACCCGGCGGCCGACCGGCTCTATATCCTCTCGACGCTGGTGGGTCTCACCTGGCGCGAGATTCTCCCGCTTTGGTTGACCCTTGTACTGCTGGCCCGGGAAGCGATGCTGCTGGTGATGGTGGGCATCCTCCGGCGCCACGGCTATCCGCCGCCGCAGGTGAACTTCCTGGGCAAGGCCGCCACCTTCAACCTCATGTACGCCTTCCCCCTGCTTCTGCTGAGCGACGGAAGCGGATGGATCGCGTCACTGGCCGCGGTTTTCGGATGGGCGTTCGCCGGATGGGGTACAACCCTGTATTGGTGGGCAGGTGTTCTCTACGTGGTGCAGGTCCGCCGCCTGGTTCGTGCGGACGCCGCAGCCGATTGAACTCGCTGATTGTGCGGTCCCGGTGGCCGGATGGCCCCCGCTGGAAAAGTGCGGGACCCTGGACGGGTGAAGTCGGCTAAACCGTCGTCTCTCAGAGGAGGACGCTTCCGACATGAAGGCCGTCGTGATGGCTGGAGGCGAAGGCACGCGCCTTCGTCCCATGACCTCGAGCATGCCCAAACCGCTCCTGCCGGTGGTCAACCGGCCGATCATGGAGCACGTCCTTCGGCTGCTCAAAAGGCATGGGCTCAATGAGACCGTCGTGACCGTCCAGTTCCTGGCCTCGTTGGTCAAGAACTATTTCGGTGACGGCGAAGAGCTCGGAATGGAGCTCACCTATGCCAACGAGGAGAAGCCACTCGGTACCGCCGGAAGCGTCAAGAACGCGGAGGAGGCGCTGAAGGACGATGCCTTCCTCGTCATTTCCGGCGATGCCCTGACCGACTTCGACCTCACCGACCTGATCAATTTTCACAAGGAAAAGGGTTCGCTCGTCACGGTGTGTCTGACGCGCGTGCCCAACCCGCTGGAATTCGGCATCACCATCGTCGACGAAGAGGGCAAGGTCGAGCGCTTCCTGGAGAAGCCGACGTGGGGCCAGGTCTTCTCGGACACGGTGAACACCGGGATCTACGTCATGGAGCCCGAGGTCTTCGACTACGTCGACCCCGATGTGCCGGTGGACTGGTCCGGTGACGTCTTCCCCCAGCTGATGAAGGAAGGCAAGCCCATCTACGGCTATGTCGCCGAGGGCTACTGGGAGGACGTCGGTACCCACGAAAGCTATGTGAAGGCCCAGGCCGACGTCCTGGAGCGCAAGGTCGACGTCGACATCGACGGCTTCGAGATCTCCCCCGGGGTCTGGGTGGCCGAGGGTGCCGAGGTGCATCCCGACGCAGTGCTGCGCGGGCCGCTTTACGTCGGCGACTACGCCAAGGTCGAGGCCGGCGCGGAAATCCGCGAGCACACGGTCGTCGGGTCCAACGTCGTCGTCAAGAGCGGCGCCTTCCTGCACAAGGCCGTGGTCGCCGACAACGTGTACGTCGGACCGCACAGCAATCTGCGAGGCTGTGTGGTCGGCAAGAACACCGACATCATGCGTGCCGCGCGGATCGAGGACGGCGCCGTCATCGGCGACGAGTGCCTGGTCGGTGAAGAATCGATCATCCAGGGGAATGTGCGGGTCTACCCGTTCAAGACCATCGAGGCCGGCGCCTTCGTCAACACCTCGGTCATCTGGGAGTCCCGCGGGCAGGCGCATCTGTTCGGCGCCCGGGGTGTCTCCGGCATCCTGAACGTGGAGATCACGCCGGAACTCGCCGTGCGGCTGGCCGGTGCGTACGCGACGACCCTGAAGAAGGGGTCCACCGTCACCACGGCCCGCGACCACTCCCGTGGTGCCCGGGCGCTGAAGCGGGCGGTGATCTCCGCGCTGCAGGCCAGCGCCATCGACGTACGCGACCTGGAGAACGTACCGCTGCCCGTGGCGCGGCAGCAGACCGCGCGGGGCAGTGCCGGCGGGATCATGATCCGGACAACCCTCGGGGTGCCGGACTCCGTCGACATCATGTTCTTCGACGGACAGGGCGCCGACCTGTCGCAGGGCAGCCAGCGGAAGCTGGACAGGGTGTTCGCGCGGCAGGAGTACCGGCGGGCGTTCCCCGGAGAGATCGGGGACCTGCACTTCCCGTCCAGCGTGTTCGACTCCTACACCGGGTCCCTGTTGCGCAACGTCGACATCACCGGCATCGCGGAGTCCGGGCTCAAGGTGGTCGTCGACGCCTCCAACGGCAGCGCGGGGCTGGTGCTGCCGAGCCTGCTCGGGAAGCTGGGCGTCGACTCGCTGACGATCAACCCCGGTCTCGACGAGGCCAGGCCGACCGAGTCCGCCGACATGCGGCGCTCCGGTCTGGTGCGCCTCGGGGAGATCGTGGCGTCCTCGCGGGCCGCGTTCGGGGTGCGGTTCGACCCGGTCGGCGAGCGGCTGTCGCTCGTGGACGAGAAGGGCCGCATCATCGAGGACGACCGGGCGCTGCTGGTCATGCTGGACCTGATCGCGGCCGAGCGGCGCAGCGGCCGGGTGGCGCTTCCGGTGACGACGACCAGGATCGCCGAGCAGGTCGCCGCGTACCACGGCACACAGGTCGAGTGGACGACCACCTCCCCGGACGACCTGACGCGGGTGGGGGGCGAGGAAGGCGCGATCTTCGGCGGCGACGGCAAGGGCGGCTTCATCGTCCCGGAGTTCAGCAGTGTCTACGACGGCACGGCGGCCTTCGTGCGGCTGATCGGGCTGGTGGCACGGACGCAGCTCACGCTGAGCCAGATCGACGCGCGGATCCCGCGGGCGCACGTCCTGAAGCGTGATCTGGCGACCCCGTGGGCGGTCAAGGGCCTGGTGATGAGGCGGGTCGTCGAGGCGGCCGGGGACCGGTTCGTGGACACGACGGACGGGGTGCGGGTGGTCGAGACCGACGGGCGTTGGGTGATGGTGCTGCCCGACCCGGCGGAAGCGGTCACCCATCTGTGGGCCGAGGGCCCCGACGACGCCTCCGCGCAGGCGCTGCTGGACGAGTGGGCCGCGGTGGTGGACAGCGCGGGCCGCTGATAACGCACCGCACGCGTGCGTGCCGGACAAGTGTCCCCAAGGGGGCCTGTCCGGCACGCCGGTGGGGCCGTTCGGAGGTAGTGGCGGTGGCGTGCGACGATGTGCGGCATGCCGCAGCCACCCCCCGTTCGGAGCACATCCACGCGGCCCGCGCGCCCGGACGCGTCCATGTCCCTGCTCACCAACGTCATGGACCACAGCCTCGACGACGGATACGCCGAGGCCGCCGCGCGGAAGAAGGCCGACGGCAGTGGCGGCATGCCCAAGACGGTGCGCGCGAAGCTGGGCCTGGCGGCCGGTCTGGTCCTCGCGGCCCTGGTCGTGACGGTCGGCGCGGCCCAGGCGCGGGTCGCCGCTCCCGTCGTCGCGAAGGAGCGTGAGGAGCTGGTCGACCGCATAGAGGGGGAGACCTCGGCGGCCGACAAGCTGGAGAAGGCCGTCGACGAGCTGCGCGACGAAGTGAACACACGTCGGCGCGAGGCGCTGGAGAAGAGCGGCGACGGCGACCGGTCCGACCTGGTGGGCATCCTGTCCGGTGCGGTGGAGGTGCACGGCCCCGGCGTGAAGCTCGTGGTGAACGACGCCAAGGACGTCAGCGGCACGGGCGCCGACGGGCAGCCGCGCGGCACCTCCGGGTTCTCCGACACGGGCCGGCTGCGGGACCGGGACATGCAGCGGGTGGTCAACGGGCTGTGGGAGTCCGGCGCCGAGGCGATCTCCATCAACGGCCAGCGTCTGACGGCACTGTCGGCGATCAGGGCCGCAGGTGACGCGATACTGGTCGACAACAGGCCGCTGGTGCCGCCGTACACGGTGCTCGCGGTAGGGGCCGGGGAGCAGCTCAGCAGGGGGTTCCAGGACAGCGCCGACGGGCTGTACCTGCATGCCCTGGAGGAGAGCTACGGCATCCGGACCGCGATCTCCGTCGCGGACGACCTCAAGCTGCCGGCCGCACCGAGTGTGATCGTACGTACAGCACAACCGATATCCGAGAAGGGCACATCGTGATCGCCGTACTGGGCCTCGTCGTGGGAGTCGTGGCCGGATTGCTGGTCCGGCCCGAGGTGCCGGCGGCCGTGGAGCCGTATCTGCCGATCGCCGTCGTGGCGGCGCTGGACGCCGTCTTCGGTGGTCTGCGGGCCATGCTCGACGGCATCTTCGACGACAAGGTCTTCGTGGTGTCGTTCCTGTCGAACGTGGTCGTGGCCGCGCTGATCGTGTTCCTGGGCGACAAGCTGGGCGTCGGCGCCCAGCTGTCCACCGGTGTCGTGGTGGTCCTCGGCATCCGGATCTTCTCCAACGCCGCGGCGATCCGACGCCACGTCTTCCGGGCGTGAGGCGGATGAGCGACCACGAGGAGCAGCCCGCCAACAGGCTGCGCGAGGAGCTGCCCGACGAAGTGCCGCCCTCGCCGTCGGCGCCCGGTGACCCGCAGGGTGCGCGGCCGGAGCGGAACGGACTGACCGGCAGGCAGCGGCTCCTGAAGGGGCTGTGGCCGCCGCGTCTCACCCGGGCGCAACTCATCGTCGCCCTGCTCCTGTTCGGGCTCGGATTCGGCCTCGCGGTCCAGGTGGCGTCCAACAGTGACAGCGACAGCGCGCTGCGTGGTGCCCGCCAGGAGGATCTGGTCCGCATCCTCGATGAACTGGACGACCGTACTCAGCGTCTTGAAGACGAGAAGCAGGGCCTCGAGAAGCAGCGCGACGAGCTGGAGAACAGCTCCGACCAGGCGGAGGAGGCCCGCAAGCAGACGCTCGAGAAGGAGCGGCAACTGGGCATTCTCGCGGGCACCGTGGCCGCGCAGGGGCCCGGGATCACGGTGACCATCGAGGACACGAAGGGGACGGTCGAGGCGGACATGCTGCTCGACGCCATCCAGGAGCTGCGCGCGGCGGGTGCGGAGGCGATCCAGGTGAACGGCGTACGGGTGGTCGCCGGCACGTATCTCGCGGACGCCGACAACTCCGTCAGCGTCGACGGGAACAAGATCAACGCGCCCTATCGTTTCCAGGTCATCGGCAAGCCGCAGGACCTCGAACCGGCTCTCAACATTCCTGGAGGAGTGGTGCAGACTCTGGAGAAGGAACAGGCCACCGTTACTGTTGAGCGGTCGAGCAAGATCGTCGTGGACGCCTTGCGAGCGGCGGAGCGGCCTGACTACGCTCGGTCGTCCTCCCAGTGAACCGAGGGTGCATGGGGGACGTCCGGCGAGGGCATGAGGTTGCGGGGGGTCGGCGCACCGATTGGGTGGTGCGTGGTGGAAACTGTCTGGTGGAGACGGACGTTGTGAAGGTGTCCGGGTCGGCCAGTGCGTTCAGTAAGGGTTCGTCCTGCCCCACGGGCGGGTCTGTTTCGGTCAAGGGGAATCGCCCGTGAAGTTGTTTGCGAAGTTGTTCGGCAAGAGCGCGCGAGAGGGCAGCGGCGACAACGCGACCGCCCGTCATCGCGCACAGCCCGACGCGGAGGGCCCACGCCCGATGTACCGGGACCAGGTGGGTGGTCCGGGCGCGCCGTCTGTTGACCCTGCTCAGTCCGGCGGCATAGGTTTCGGCCAGCCCTCGGCCTCAGGTACGGGTGGAGGGTTCAACCCCGACCCGTACGCGTCGAATGCCCCGGCGGGGCAGCCGCGGCAGGAGGATCCGTCCATGTCGGCCCTGGTGTGTACGAGGTGCGGCAACCGCAACGCGGAGAACAGCCGCTTCTGCTCGAACTGCGGCGCTCCGCTGCGGCCCGGCGCGGTCCCGGAGCGTGCGTCCGAGACCACCTCGACGATCTCCATCTCCGGTCTGGAGGCCTACGACGCCGAGGTCACCGGTCAGACGGCGATGCCGGCGCTCTCTCCCGAGGCGCAGGCGGCCGTGGACGCGCTGCCGCTGGGCTCCGCGCTCCTGGTGGTGCGCCGCGGTCCGAACTCGGGCAGCCGCTTCCTGCTCGACGGCGAGCTGACCACCGCCGGCCGTCACCCGCAGAGCGACATCTTCCTGGACGACGTGACGGTCTCGCGCCGTCACGTGGAGTTCCGGCGCAGCCCGGACGGCTCGTTCACGGTCGCCGACGTCGGCAGCCTGAACGGCACCTACGTCAACCGGGAGCGCATCGACCAGGTCGCCCTGTCGAACGGTGACGAGGTGCAGATCGGCAAGTACCGGCTGGTGTTCTACGCGAGCCAGCGGGGTTACTGACCCGCCCCCGGGCCGCGCGCCCGGGGAACCTCCAGGGAAGGTCCATGTTTCAAACACCGAGCGGCGGTGCCGGGCAAGGCGCCGCCGCCACGGACAGTGGGCTGATGAGCATCGGCGCGGTGCTGAACGCACTGCGTGACGAGTTCCCCGACATCACCATCTCCAAGATCCGGTTCCTGGAGTCTGAGGGGCTCGTCGAGCCGCGGCGGACCCCGGCCGGGTATCGCAAGTTCAGTGCGCACGACGTCGAGCGGCTGGCCCAGGTGCTGCGCATGCAGCGGGACCACTACCTGCCGCTCAAGGTGATCCGCGAGCATCTGGACGCCGTGGAGCGGGGCGAGGCCGTCGCGCTGCCACGGGTCGGCCGGCAGCGGGACGGCGAGGCCGTACCGGAGTCCGCCGAGGCGCCGACGGTGGCCAGGATCGGCCGGGACGAGCTGCTGGCCACGGCCGGGATCGACGACCAGGAGCTCAAGGAGTGGGAGTCGTACGGGCTGCTCGCCCCGCTGCCGGACGGGGCGTACGACGCCGAGGCGGTCACCGTGGCGTCGCTGGTGCTGCAGCTGGGGCGCTTCGGTATCGAGCCGCGGCACCTGCGGGTGATGAAGGCCGCCGCCGACCGGGAGGCCGGGCTCGTGGACCAGGTGGTGGCCCCGCTGAAGCGGCACCGCAACCCCCAGACCAGGGCACACGCGGAAGCCCGCACGAAGGAGCTGGCGGGTCTCGCGGTGAAGCTGCACGCCGCGCTGGTGCAGACCGCCCTGGGCGTGCGACTGCCCTGAACCGGGCGGGAACGGGGATCCGGGTCACCACCCGATCCGGACCCCGCAACACCGACAGGTTCCGGACCGGGATCGCCCACCCGATCCGGACCCGGATCGCCCACCCGATCCCGGCCCGACTACCCAAACGTCCCGGGCACGGCCTAGGGTTGCTGTGTGAACGAGCTCGATGTCGTAGGTGTCCGGGTCGAGATGCCCTCCAACCAGCCGATCGTGCTGCTGCGCGAGGTGGGCGGCGACCGTTACCTTCCCATCTGGATCGGACCTGGGGAAGCGACGGCGATCGCCTTCGCCCAGCAGGGCATGGCGCCCGCACGGCCGCTGACCCACGACCTGTTCAAGGACGTGCTGGAAGCCGTCGGCCAGGAGCTCACGGAAGTGCGCATCACCGACCTGCGTGACGGGGTCTTCTACGCCGAGCTGGTCTTCGCGAGCGGGGTCGAGGTCAGTGCCAGGCCCTCCGACGCCATAGCGCTGGCCCTGCGCACCGGTACGCCGATCTACGGCAGCGACACGGTCCTCGACGACGCGGGCATCGCCATTCCGGACGAGCAGGAGGACGAGGTGGAGAAGTTCCGCGAGTTCCTCGACCAGATCTCGCCCGAGGACTTCGGGACCAGTAACCAGTGAGACGCGGCCCCGTCCGCGCACATCCGGCTAGCCTTTCCCGGGACAGGGCACGGGAAACCACTCGTAGGGTGATTATCACTCGGCGTGCCGAGTGTGGCGATCGTTGACGCACCCTTGGTGACTGCCTACCTTCGAGGAGGCAGGTCAAGGACGGAGGTCGGCGTGAGAATCAGCGGCGACGGTACGGTTGGGGGTGGCCCCGGGCACAGCCTGGGGGCAGGCGGTCCGTACCCGCCCCCGGGCTCCCGGCTTCGCGCGAGCGCGGGCCACGCCCAGCACGGTGGCGCGGCCGATCCCGGTCCGCAGCGACCGGCAGCGGTGCCGACCAGCGGAGGGGCGACGTCCATGGCGTCCGAGCAGATCGGCTATCGCGGCCCGACGGCCTGCGCGGCCGCCGGCATCACCTACCGGCAGCTCGACTACTGGGCCCGTACGGGCCTCGTCGAGCCCAGCGTGCGGCCCGCGCACGGATCCGGAACGCAGCGCCTGTACAGCTTCCGCGACGTGGTCGTGCTGAAGATCGTCAAGCGCTTCCTCGACACCGGGGTGTCCCTGCAGAACATCCGCACCGCGGTCCAGCACCTCAGGGAGCGCGGCTTCCGGGACCTGGAGCGGATGACGCTGATGAGCGACGGCGCCACCGTCTACGAGTGCACCTCGCCCGACGAGGTGCACGCCCTGCTCCAGGGCGGCCAGGGCATCTTCGGGATCGCCGTCGGCGTGGTCTGGCGGGACGTGGAGGGCGCCCTGTCCCAGCTGCACGGGGAGCGGATCGACACGGGGGAGACTCTGGTCGGGCACAATCCGGCCGACGAACTGGCCCGTCGGCGGAACAACCGGGCGGTCTGAGTCCCGTGGCGCGGCCGGCTCCGTCCTGCCGGTCATGGCGGGATTGTCAGTGGCGTAGGGCAGCATCGGAGATGTGAGACCCGCGCCCACGATCCTGCATCTCGACATGGATGCCTTCTTCGCCTCGGTGGAGCAGGCGTCCAAGCCGAGCCTGCGCGGGAAGGCCGTGGTGGTGGGAGGCCTCGGGCCGCGCGGCGTGGTCGCCACCTGTTCGTACGAGGCCCGGGTGTTCGGCGTGCACTCCGCGATGCCGATGGGCCAGGCCCGCCGGCTCGCGCCGCACGCCGCCTACCTCGTTCCGCGCTTCGAGCTCTACCGGTCGATCAGCGAGCAGGTGATGCGGCTGCTGCGGGAGCTGTCGCCGCTGGTGGAGCCGCTGAGCCTGGACGAGGCGTTCGTGGACCTGGAGGCCGGCGGGACGGCCTGGGACGCGGAGTCGGCGCGACTGGCCGGGGCGAAGCTGCGCACGGACATCCGCACCGTCACCGGCCTCACCGGGTCCGTGGGGCTCGCCGCCTCCAAGATGCTCGCCAAGATCGCCTCGGAGGAGGCCAAGCCCGACGGACTGGTCCTCATTCCGCCGGGGACGGAGCGGGCCATGCTGGAGCCGATGACGGTGCGCACGCTGCCCGGCGTGGGACCGGCCACGGGCGACCATCTGCGGCGGGCCGGGATCACCACGGTCGGCGAGATCGCCGAGGCGGGGGAGGACGAGCTGGTGCGGCTGCTGGGCAAGGCGCACGGCCACGCGCTGTACGCCATGGCGCTGGCGCGTGACGAGCGGCCGGTGGTGGCCGAGCGGGAGACCAAATCGGTGTCGGTCGAGGACACCTACGACGTGGACATCCACGACCGGGTGCGGGTCGGAGTCGAGGTGGGACGGCTGGCGGACCGCTGTGTGCGGCGGCTGCGCGCCTCCGGCCTGTCCGGGCGGACCATCGTGCTCAAGGTGCGCAGATACGACTTCTCCACGCTGACCCGCTCCGAGACCCTGCGTGGCCCCACCGACGACCCCGCGGTGGTGCGCGAGGCGGCCGCCAGACTGCTGGACTCGGTGGACACCACGGGCGGCGTGCGACTGCTCGGCGTGGGGGTCAGCGGGCTCGCCGACTACACGCAGGAGGACCTGTTCGCGCAGGCCGCGGAGGGGCGGGCCGAGGAACTGGCCGAGGAACCCGAGACCGAGCCCGCCGAGGAGCACGGACCCACGCCCACCGAGCGCCGGTGGCCGGCCGGGCACGACGTGCGGCACGCGCAGCTGGGGCACGGCTGGGTGCAGGGCAGCGGTCTCGGGCGGGTCACGGTGCGGTTCGAGACGCCGTACTCGCGGGTGGGGCGGGTGCGGACCTTCCCGGTGGACGATCCGGAGCTGAGCCCGGCGGATCCGCTGCCGCTGGTCGCCGGGGCGGAGGGCGGCGAGGCCGGTCAGCCGTCGTCGTTGCCCCGGCCGGCCAGCTTGCCGAAGTCGTGGTCGGGCGGCGGGGGACCGGCCGCCACGTCCAGGCCGTAGTGGTGGTACAGCTGGAGTTCCTGTTCCGGCGAGAGGTGTCGGCCGACGCCGAAGTCGGGCGCCTCCTTGATCAGCGCCCGGTCGAAGGGCACGCGCAGTGCGCCCTCGACCAGCTCGCTGGGCTCCAGGGGGACGAAGGCGTCCCTGCTGAAGAGGCCGGTCCGTATCGCCGCCCACTCGGGGACGCCGGTGGCATCGTCGAGGTAGACCTCGTCCACGGTGCCGATTCTGGTGCCGTCCCGGTCGAACGCCTTGCGGCCGATCAGGTTCCGCGGATCGATGTCAGTACGCACGGGGCCCTCCATTTGATCGCACCACTGGGCCGGACTGGGGTCGGCACACCAGCCGCCTAATCATCCGTAAGTACTACAAAAGAGCACAAGGGCCCGGTCGGCCACTCGAAGTCCGTGCGACGGCCTCGCTGGTACGCTGGCAAACGGCTGCTGACCCCGCGCGGGAGAGTCCTCCGGACACCACCGGAGGCGCCGAAGGAGCAAATCCTCCCCGGAATCTCTCAGGCTCACGTACCGCACGGACGAGGTCACTCTGGAAAGCAGGGCGGGTGTCGACGGCTTCCGCTCTCACCGACGGTGAAAGCCGGGAGAGCCCCAGGGCTCGCCCGGTGAAGCTCTCAGGTTGAGATGACAGAGGGGGAGGCCGTCCGGGTACCCGCGCCGTGGTGCCCCTCGAAGGTCGTCAGACCAGGAGGCCTCCGCAATGACCGCCCACCGCACTCCGCTCTCCGAACTCGAACAGGCCATGCCCTTCGAGCAGCGCCACATCGGCCCCGACCACGAGGCTCGGGCCAAGATGCTCGCGCAGGTCGGTTACGGTTCGCTCGACGAACTGACGGCCGCCGCGGTGCCGGATGTGATCAAGAACGCCGACCGGCTCGACCTGCCGGGCGCGCGTTCCGAGGCCGAGGTGCTGGCCGAGCTGCGCTCCCTGGCCGACCGCAACCAGGTCCTCGACTCCATGATCGGCCTCGGCTACTACGGCACCTTCACCCCGCCGGTCATCCTGCGCAACGTCATGGAGAACCCGTCCTGGTACACGGCGTACACGCCGTACCAGCCGGAGATCTCCCAGGGCCGGCTCGAGGCCCTGCTGAACTTCCAGACCATGGTCGCCGAGCTGACCGGCCTGCCCACCTCCGGCGCCTCGCTGCTCGACGAGGGCACCGCCGCCGCCGAGGCGATGGCGCTGTCCCGGCGCATGGGCAAGAACAAGAAGGGCCTGTTCCTGGTCGACGCGGACGCCCTGCCGCAGACCGTCGCCGTGATACGGACCCGTGCCGAGCCGACCGGTGTCGAGGTCGTCGTCGCCGACCTGAGCGAGGGCATCCCCGCCGAGGTCGCCGAGCGCGAGATCAACGGCGTCCTGATCCAGTACCCGGGCGCCTCCGGAGCCGTCCGCGACCTGAAGCCCGTGATCGACCGGGCGCACGAGCTGGGCGCCCTCGTCACCGTCGCCGCCGACCTGCTCGCCCTCACGCTGCTCACCTCGCCCGGCGAACTGGGCGCGGACATCGCCGTGGGCACCACCCAGCGCTTCGGCGTGCCGATGGGCTTCGGCGGACCGCACGCCGGCTACATGGCGGTGCACGAGAAGTTCGCCCGCAGCCTCCCCGGCCGCCTGGTCGGCGTCTCCGTGGACGCCGACGGCAACAAGGCATACCGACTGGCCCTGCAGACCCGCGAGCAGCACATCCGCCGCGAGAAGGCCACCAGCAACATCTGCACCGCACAGGTGCTGCTCGCCGTCATGGCCGGCATGTACGCCGTCTACCACGGCCCCGAGGGCCTGCGGGCCATCGCGCGGCGCACCCACCGGTACGCCACGATCACCGCCGCAGGACTCGCCGAGGGCGGCGTCGAGATCGTCCACGGTGCCTACTTCGACACGGTCACCGCGAGGGTGCCCGGCCGGGCCGACGCGATCGTCCACGCCGCCCGCGAGAACGGCATCAACCTGCGGCCCGTCGACGCCGACCACGTGTCCTTCGCCTGCGACGAGACCACCACGCGGGCCCAGGTGGGCGGCGTGTGGAACGCGTTCGGGGTCGAGGGCGACATTGAGGCGCTGGACGCGGAGGCCGGGGAGGCGCTGCCCGACGCGCTGCTGCGCACCGACGACTTCCTGACCCACCCCGTCTTCCACCAGCACCGCTCCGAGACCGCGATGCTGCGCTACCTGCGCCGCCTCGCCGACCGGGACTACGCGCTGGACCGCGGCATGATCCCGCTGGGCTCCTGCACCATGAAGCTCAACGCGACCACCGAGATGGAGCCGGTCACCTGGCCCGAGTTCGGCGCGCTGCACCCCTTCGCGCCCGCCGAGCAGGCACAGGGCTACCTCACCCTCATCCGTGAGCTGGAGGAGCGGCTCGCCGAGGTCACCGGGTACGACAAGGTCTCGCTCCAGCCGAACGCCGGCTCGCAGGGCGAGTTCGCGGGCCTGCTCGCCGTACGCGGCTACCACCGGGCCAACGGTGACGAGCAGCGGACCGTCTGCCTCATCCCGTCCTCCGCGCACGGCACCAACGCCGCCAGCGCCGTCATGGCGGGCATGAAGGTCGTCGTCGTCAAGACCGCCGAGGACGGCGAGATCGACGTCGAGGACCTGCGCGCCAAGATCGAGAAGCACCGCGACGAGCTGGCCGTGCTGATGATCACCTACCCGTCCACGCACGGCGTGTTCGAGGAGCACGTCGCCGACATCTGCGCCCAGGTGCACGACGCCGGCGGCCAGGTCTACGTGGACGGCGCCAACCTCAACGCCCTGGTCGGCCTCGCCAAGCCCGGCCACTTCGGCGGCGACGTCTCCCACCTGAACCTGCACAAGACCTTCTGCATCCCGCACGGCGGCGGCGGTCCCGGCGTCGGCCCCGTGGCCGTACGGTCGCACCTGGCGCCGTACCTGCCCAACCACCCGCTGCAGCCCGCGGCCGGTCCGCAGACCGGTGTCGGCCCGATCTCGGCGGCGCCGTGGGGCTCGGCCGGGATCCTGCCGATCTCCTGGTCGTACGTGCGGCTGATGGGCGGCGAGGGCCTCAAGCGGGCCACGCAGGTGGCCGTGCTGTCCGCCAACTACATCGCCAAGCGCCTCGAGCCGCACTTCCCGGTGCTCTACAACGGCCCCGGCGGGCTGGTCGCCCACGAGTGCATCATCGACCTGCGCCCGCTGACCAAGGCGACCGGCGTGAGCGTCGACGACGTCGCCAAGCGGCTGATCGACTACGGCTTCCACGCGCCGACGATGTCCTTCCCGGTGGCCGGCACGCTGATGATCGAGCCGACCGAGTCCGAGGACCTGGCCGAGCTGGACCGGTTCTGCGAGGCGATGATCGCCATCCGCGCGGAGATCGAGAAGGTCGGCTCCGGCGCCTGGCCCGCCGACGACAACCCGCTGCGCGGCGCCCCGCACACCGCGGGCACGCTCGGCGGCGAGTGGGACCACGCGTACACGCGCGAGGAGGCCGTCTTCCCGGCCGGGGTGTCCGCCGCCGACAAGTACTGGCCGCCGGTGCGCCGCATCGACCAGGCCTACGGCGACCGGAACCTGGTCTGCTCCTGCCCGCCGCTGGACGCGTACGAGGACTGAGCGCTCCGTAACCGGAGCCCCGCCCCCGTCCTCGGGAGCGGGGCTCCGCCGTTGTCGGGCCGGCTACGTCGTGGCGAGCGCGACCTCGGTGGACTTGACCAGGGCGATGACGTCCGAACCCACGAAGAGGCCCAGCTCCTCGGCCGCTTCCTTGGTGATCACAGCGGTGAGCTCGGCGTCCGCCACGGCGATGTGCGCAACCGCCATGACTTCGCCGAGCACGAGCCGGGTGACCGTGCCGGGCAGCCGGTTGCGGATCGAGAGGCCGTCGGCCCTGCCGGTGGCGAGGGAGATCTCCGTCGACTTCACCAGGCCGCGGACGGCCGTTCCGGGGCTCAGGCCGAGATCGTCGGCGGCCTCCCGGGTGATGGCCGCGGTGAGGTTCTGACCTCCGGACAGGCGGACCCTGACCGTCGCCATGGCCTCGCCCGGGGTGACGGCGGTGACGGTGCCGGGGAGCTGGTTGCGGATGCTCAGGCTCATGGGGGCACCGTAGCCCGGCCGAGGGTCTTATGCCGGGTATGCGTGGGTCTGCGTCGCCTTGACCGTCGCCCACACCGGTGCGCCCGGGTGCAGGCCCAGCTCGGCCGCGGCGACCGTCGTGAGGTCGGCGGCGAGCGCGAGTTCGCCGGTGAGGTCCACCCGGATCTGGTCGCCGTGACTCTCCAGGCCCGCGACCTCGCAGCGCCACAGGTTGCGGGCGCTGGACCCGGTGGGACGGGCGCCGTACAGGGTCACGGCGCTCGGTGGGAAGGCGACGAAGACCGGGCCCGCGAGGTCCTCGGTGGTGGTGATGGCGGGGCCCGTGTCGAGTCGCACGGTGTGGCCCTCCGCCCGGCCCCGGTAGAGATTCAGGCCGACCAGTTGCGCGATGTAGTCCGTGCGGGGCCTGCGGGCGATGTCGGCGGGCCCCCCCTCCTGGACGACCGCGCCGTCCTCGACCACGACCAGCCGGTCGGCCAGCACCATGGCGTCCAGCGGGTCGTGCGTGACCAGGACGGCGACGGCCTCGAACTCGGCGAGATGGCGGCGGAGCTGGGCCCGCACCTCCAGCCGGGTCCGGGCGTCCAGGGCCGCGAGCGGCTCGTCCAGGAGCAGCAGTCGGGGGTGGGTGGCCAGTGCGCGGGCCAGGGCGACGCGCTGGGCCTGCCCCCCGGACAGGCGCCGGGGCCGGGCACCCGCGTGGTCGGCCAGGCCCATGCGGTCCAGCCACGCCGCGGCCTGCACCCGTGCCTGCGCCTTGCCCGCGCCTCGGCAGCGCGGTCCGAAGGCCACGTTGTCGAGGGCGGTCAGGTGCGGGAAGAGCAGGTAGTCCTGGAAGACGACGCCGACCGGGCGCGACTCCGGCGGCGTACGGTCCAGTGCGGCGCCGTCCAGGCGCAGGTGGCCGCCGGTGAGGGGGACCAGCCCGGCGAGCGCGCGCAGGGCGGTGGTCTTGCCCGCGCCGTTGGGGCCGAGGAGGGCGACGACGTCGCCGGGAGCGGCGGTGAGCGCGACGTCCAGACGGAAGGAGCCACGGTCCACCACCAGCCGGGCGTCGAGACCTTCCTCGGACGGGTGGCCGTCGGGGGCGGGGGAATGCACGGCGGTCTTCCGTTCACCGGTGTCGGTCATGACGCACTCATCCAGCGGTCCCGCAGCCCGGCCAGGACGGCGATGGAGACGGCCAGCAGCACCAGGCTGAGGGCGATCGCCGCCGCCGGGTCGTTCTGCAGGGCGAGGTAGACGGCCAGCGGCATGGTCTGGGTCCGGCCGGGGAAATTGCCCGCGAACGTGATCGTCGCGCCGAACTCGCCGAGCGCCCGCGCCCAGGCCAGCACGGCGCCCGCCGCGATGCCCGGCGCGATCAGCGGGAGCGTCACCCGGCGGAACGCGGTGAAACGCGAGGCGCCCAGGGTGGTGGCGGCCTCCTCGTAACGCGGGTCGGCGGCGCGCAGGGTGCCCTCCACGCTGATGACCAGGAACGGCATCGCCACGAACGTCTCCGCGAGGACGACGCCCGTCGTCGTGAACGGCAGGGTGATCCCGAACCACGTCTCGAGCCACTGCCCGACGACGCCGTTGCGCCCGAACGCCAGCAGGAGCGCGACGCCGCCCACCACCGGAGGCAGCACCAGCGGCAGCGTCACCAGCGCGCGGACGAACCCCCGGCCGGGGAAGTCCGTGCGGGCCAGCAGCCAGGCCAGGGGGACGCCGACGAGGAGGCTCAGCGCGGTCGCGGACGTCGCGCACAGCAGCGACAGCCGCAGCGCCTGCCACACCTCGGGGCTGGACAGCTGCTCCGGCAGGCCGCTCCACGGCGCGCGTATCACCAGGGCCAGCAGGGGCAGCAGCAGGAACGCCAGGCCGACCAGGGCGGGCACCAGCAGGGGGGCCGGCACCATGCGTCCCCGGCGGCGGGCACGGCGCGGCCCGCCGGTCACCGGATCGGCTCCGGCCGGTGCGGGCGTCTTTCCGGTGGTCCCGGTCACGGCGTGCGGAACCCGGCCCCGGTGAGGACCCGCTGCCCTTCGGCGGACTTCACCAGCTCGATGAAGGCCCTGGCCGCGTCGGTGTTGGGGGCGTCCTTGAGGAGGGTGATCGGGTAGTCGTTGACCGCCTTGGCCGACTCCGGGAAGTCGACGCCCGTCACCTTGTCGCCGGCCGCCTTCACATCGGTCTTGTAGACGACCGCGGCGTCCGCCTCCTTCAGTTCGACCTTGGTCAGGGCGGCCTTGACGTCCTGCTCGTAGGAGACCGGGGTGAGTTCGAGACCGCTGGCGTCGAGCGCCTTCTGGGCCGCGGCCCCGCACGGCACCGTCTTGTCGCACAGCACGACCTTGAGGCCGGATCCGGTGAGGTCCTTCAGGGAGGAGACGTGATCGGGGTTGCCGGGCAGGGTGGCGATCTCCAGCTGGTTGCGCACGAAGGTGGCCGGGGTGCCGGCCGCGGCCCCGGCGTCGGTGACGGTGGCCATCGTCTTCGGGCTGGCGGAGGCGAACACGTCCGCCGGGGCGCCGCCGGTGATGCTGGCGGCGAGGGTGTCACTGCCGGCGAAGTTGAACGTGACCTCGGTGCCCGGGTGCTGCTTCTCGAAGGTCTCGCCGAGCGTCGTGAAGCTCTCCTTGAGCGAGGCCGCGGCGAAGACGGTGACCTGGCCGGAGAGCTTCGGGGAGGCGGACGTGGCGCCGGCGGAGTCCGAGTCCGTGTCCGAGGACGACGAGCACGCGCTCAGCGCCAGCAGCGCGGCGGCCCCCGCGCCGGCCACCCGCGCGGTACGGCGGATGCGGTGGGTCCTGCGCACGGAACGGGTCATCACGGGCCACTCCCTCGGCGTTCTGGGCGGGGGCCGATGGCTCGGCGGCCAAGCGAACGGAGCCCCCCGTTGCGCCGATCATACTTCCGCATGTGCGAGGGGCATGTCTCCTGTCTCATCGCATGAGCAAGGCATGTACGACGAAAGGTTGGCATGTGCGTTCGCACGGACGACCCGGTGCGGGCTCGTGCCTGCCGGCCGGTCGCTCACGTCCTGTCGATATGGACATTCGTCGACTTCACCCGGGCCGTGGCCTCCACGCCGACCTCCAGGCCGAGTTCCTCGACCGCCTCCCTGGTCAGCAGGGAGACCAGCCGGTGCGGGCCGGCCTGGATCTCGACCTGGGCCGCGACATCGCCGAGCTTGATCGCGGTCACGATCCCGGGGAACGCGTTGCGGACCGAGGTGTACGGGGTCTCCTCGTCGGCGCCGCCGGAGCGGGCCAGTTCGACCGAGAACGCGGCCAGGTCACGCCCGTCGACGACGCGCCGTCCGCCCTCGTCGCGGCGGGTGGCGATCCGGCCCGCGTCCGCCCAGCGGCGCGCGGTGTCCGGGCTGACGCCGAGCAGTCGCGCCGCCCGGCCGATCGTGTAGGACTGCATGCCGGTCACGATAGGCCGCGGGGGCGGGGTGGTGGACGCGGGGTTGGCCGTTGGGTATAACGCGATATAGCGTTAGTCGGCGCAGTCTGCCGCAGTGGTCTGGCGTTCACACGGGATGCCACGGGAGATCGGGGTTCGAACCATGTCGGTGCAGCCCTCGCAGAACGGCGCGATGCCCGCGCTCCGGGCCTCGCACGCGGACCGGGACAGGGCGGTGGACGTGCTGAGTGCCGCCGCCGGCGACGGCCGGCTGACCGCCGAGGAGCTGGACGAGCGGGTGGGGGCGGCGCTCACCGCGCGCACCCAGGGGGAACTGGCCGCGCTCACCGCCGACCTGCCGGGCGCGGCGGACCGCGTCCAGGTTCCCGCCGCCAAGGACGTCGTCCGTATCGACCAGGAGGGAGCGTCCACCCGGCGGGGCGAGGGCTGGGTGGTGCCGCGGCGGATGGAGATCCGGTCGGCCTGGGGCGAAGTGACGCTCGACCTCGCGCGAGCCGTGATCACGCACGACACCCTCCACATCGACCTCGACATGCGTGCCGGAGCGCTGAAGGTCGTGACCCGGCCCGGCATCGTGGTGGACACCGACTCCCTGGCGACGAGCTACGCGGAGGTGAAGACCCCGCGGGCCGTCGACCCGGGGGTGCCCGTGGTGCTGAGGGTGGAGATCACGGGCGAGATCAGCTGGGGGCAGGTCGTGGTGCGCTCGCCGCGCCGCAGGCTGGGGCGCCGGTCGTAGGGGGTGCTCAGCCGAGGACTGCCGCGGAAGCGGGCGGCGGTGCCGTGCTGGAGCGCAGGATCAGGTCCGTGTCCAGTTCGAGCCGTGCCGGGTCCGGATGTCCGTCGCCGGCCGGGTGGAGCACCGTGCGCGCGGCCGCCCTGCCCATGTCGGCGAGCGGCTGGCGCACGGTCGTCAGGGGCGGTGCCGACCAGCGGACCTCCGGAAGGTCGTCGAAGCCGACGACGCTCATGTCCTGCGGCACCCTCAGCCCCCGTCGGCGCAGCGCCTCGATCGCGCCGAGCGCCATCTGGTCGCTGGTCGCGAAGACGGCCGTCGGCGGCTCGGACAGGTCCAGCAGGGTGTCGCAGGCCGTGAAGCCGGACGCGTGGCGGAAGTCGCCGGGGACGATCAGGGACTCGTCGACGGGGACGCCTGCGCCGTCCAGTGCGGCGCGGTAGCCGTCGTGGCGGGCGCGCGAGCACAGCAGCCGCGGGGGCCCGGCGATCAGGCCGATCCTGCGGTGCCCCAGCGCCAGCAGGTGCTCCGTGGCCAGCATTCCGCCCGACCGGTTGGCGGCGCCGACGGTCGGCACGTCCAGGGCGGGGGAGCCGGCGGGGTCGACGACGACCAGCGGTACGCCGAGGACGCGCAACTCCTGGTGGAGCACGGGATCCAGGGCCGAGGTGACGAGGACGACACCGTCGGAGGCGCGGGCCCGCAGATTGAGCATCCACTGACGGGCGTCGCCCGAGCGTCCGTGGATCGCGGAGACCACGGTGGCGACCCCGGCGGCGTGGGCCACCTCCTCGACCCCGCGGATGATCTCCACGGCCCAGGGGCTGTCCAGGTCGTTGAAGACCAGGTCGATCAGGGCGGCCCGGCGGCCGGGGGCCGCGGCGCGCTTGCGGTACCCGTGGCGGCGCAGCAGTTCCTCCACCCGCGCCCTGGTCCGGGGCGACACGTCGGAGCGGCCGTTCACGACCCGGGACACGGTCGGCACCGAGACGCCCGCGCGGCGGGCGATGTCCGTGATGGTGACCCTGCCCCGGCGGCCGGCGGTCGTTCCCGCCCGGACCTCGTCTGCTGCCACTTCCCCCACCTCCGCCGACACCGACCCCGAAACCTCCAGGAGTCTTCCGGAAACCGGACGCTCGGGGGAAGGAGCGCCGAGCCAGGAAACCGGGCCGTCACCGTGTCGGGCCGGGAAGGACACGCGGAGTGACCGGCCCGGGACGCGCGTGGGGGCCGGTGCGCAACCGTGGCTGCGGGCCGGCCCCTTGGTACACCGGGCGCGGTGACACCGCCCGGCCGGTGGTCAGGCGGCGGTCGTCAGGCCCGCGCCGACCGGGCGGTGCGGGGCGATGGCCCGACCGTCCGGCAGTAGCTCACCGGTGTCCTCGAAGAGGACGACACCGTTGCACAGCAGGCTCCAGCCCTGCTCCGGGTGGTGCGCCACGAGACGGGCGGACTCCCGGTCGGCGGAGACGGCTGAGGGGCACGGTGGCTGGTGCTGACACATGAGTGGGGTCTCTCGGTCTGTGATGATGGATGAGTTCGTGGTCTGGTCTGTGCTGCGGCGTGAAGCCTCGTTCATGGCCGCCCCCCGTTGTTTGAGTCGTCCGGACCCAGTGTTGCCCCACGGGCGTCGATCCGCAGGTATTTGGCAGCACCGCTTCTCACAGGTTGATGACGCGTCACCCGCGCGGACGGTTCAGCGCAACTGCACTGTCACTTCGGATGGTTCGGCATGGCCGATTGGGGCTAGTCCGCGCGGGTGGGGCAGGGCGACGGGGTACGGGGCGATGGGGGGCGACGCGGGTGTGGCAGTACGGGGCGACGGGACCGGATCAGGCGGGCGAACCCAGCAGCCGTGTCGGCGTCACCCGGTCCGTGAGGACCGGCAGCAGTTCGGCGACCCGGTGCGGCCGGTGCGCCGCGATGCCGGGCGGGGCCGGCGCCAGCGGCACCAGCAGGTCGGTGGCCGCGGGGTGCCCGGACGCGGGGTCCGCGGCGCAGTCGCCGTGCAGCCACAGCGTGAGCATGTACAGCTCGGGAACCGACAGCAGCCGCGGCTGGTAGGACTGGGCCACCGACTCGGCCTGTCGCAGCGCGCGCTCGGTCGAGGCGACGTAGGGGCCTTCGAAGAAGTGCGAGAACGCCCAGCCGTCGGGGGTCAGCCTCGTCTCGGCCGCCGCCACCGCCCGGTCGCCGCACCGGATGTGGAACCGCCAGCCGGCCAGTCGCGTCGCCGCCACGCCCTCCGCCGTGACCCGGTCGAGCACGTGCACGGGCAGCGGCAGTTCGGGTGTGGCGGGTCCCTGGGCGGCGAGCAGCGCGGGGGTCCGGGCCTCGCGGACCGCGGTGGGCGAGGAGAGGGCGGTGAGGACGGAGCGCAGGGCGGGCGCGGGGGCCTGGGGGACTCGCAGGGGCATGATGGGTCGCCTCTCATTCGAAGGCACGGTGGCGCGAGGGCGGAGCTGGGCGGACGACGCTGTCGGCTCACAGGGCTGGGGAAGGCAGGGGCCGGGGCCGGGAACCGAGATGCGGGAGAGCCCTGCCGCGCGTCAGCTCGACGGCGGGATCCTTCGACCGTGGGCGCCGATCCGCTGCCTTGTTCGCGGAGTTTATACGACACGTGTTCAGACTGTGTTTCGGCTAGCCGATTCCGGCAACCTGTACAAGGTTGAATTCGGCCGCCGATATGCGGGAATCCTCCGGATTCCGGACCGGGTGTACGGCGATGACCTCGGGGAATGTTCACCGAGTGGACGGCCAATTGTCGTCGGCGTTTTTCACGAGTTGTCGGCCCCGGAAACTGCTCGACGTGCCATGCCCGGTGAATGTGCCACCGGTCACACCGGCACAGCGTAGCGGCTGCCGGGCCGGTGCGGGGACGTTATCGATCGCTTCGGCTGGGCATCATCCCACCTGACCGGCCACCGGCCAGCGGCGGCCGGATCTTCCACTCATCGCTCCGAGAAGGGACTCTTCCATGGGGGAGAAGGTCGCGGCAGGTCAGTACGACCTGTCCGATCGCCAGCGCTACCGCGAGAAGCTCCAGCGGTGCCTGACGGGCCTGGAGCGACTTCTGGCGGAGAAGCGGTTCGACCGTCCGAAGAACCTGATGGGGCTGGAGATCGAATTGAATCTCGTCGGTGCCGACGGGATGCCGAAAATGTTGAATGCGCAAGTCCTCGAGCGCATCGCGAGCCGGGACTTCCAGACAGAACTCGCCATGTTCAACCTGGAAGTCAACATTGCTCCCCACCGCATGGGCGGCCGGGTATTCGACCGGCTCGCCGAGGAGATCCGTACGTCCCTGGCATATGCGGACCGCAAGGCGGGCGAGGTGGACGCGGGAATCGCGATGATCGGCATTCTGCCGACGCTGGACCGGGACGACCTGGTCTCCTCCAACCTGTCCGCCGTCGACCGGTACGCCCTGCTCAACGAACAGATCGTGGCCGCCCGTGGGGAGGACTTCACTCTCGACATCGAGGGCGTCGAGCGCCTGACCTGCACGTCCAAGTCGATCGCCCCCGAGGCGGCCTGCACCTCGGTGCAACTCCACCTCCAGGTCACCCCGGACCGCTTCGCCGACGTGTGGAACGCGGCCCAGGCCGTCACCGCCGCCCAGATCGCCCTCGGCGCCAACGCGCCCTTCCTCTTCGGCCGCGAGCTGTGGCGCGAGTCCCGGCCCCCGCTGTTCCAGCAGTCCACCGACACCCGCCCGCCCGAACTGCAGGCCCAGGGCGTGCGGCCGCGCACCTGGTTCGGGGAGCGCTGGGTGACCTCGGCGTACGACCTCTTCGAGGAGAACCGGCGCTATTTCCCGGCGCTGCTGCCGATCTGCGACGACGAGGACCCGCTGGACGTCCTCGACGCGGGCGGTGTGCCCTCGCTCTCCGAACTGGTCCTGCACAACGGCACCGTCTACCGCTGGAACCGCCCCGTCTACGACATCGCCGACGGCGTCCCGCACCTGCGCGTCGAGAACCGCGTCCTGCCCGCGGGCCCCACCGTCACCGACGTCATCGCCAACGCGGCCTTCTACTACGGGGTCGTGCGCGCGCTCGCCGAGGAACCCCGGCCGGTGTGGACCCGGCTGCCGTTCGAGGCCGCCGCCGCCAACTTCGAGGCCGCGTGCCGCCACGGCATCGACGCCCGCTTCGAGTGGCCCAGGCGCGGCCGCCTCGGCGGCACTGTCGAGGTCGACGCCGCCGTCCTCGTACGTGACGAACTGCTGCCGCTCGCCGCGGCCGGTCTCGACGCGTGGGGGGTGGAGCCCGCCGACCGGGACCTCTACCTCGGCGTGATCGAGGAGCGCTGCCGACGCCGGGTCAACGGCGCGTCCTGGCAGGCGGCCACGTTCCACCGCGCGCTGGAGGCGGGAATGTCCCGGGAGGCCGCGCTGGCCGCCACTACCCGCCGCTACGTCGAGCTGATGCGCGAGGGAGAGCCGGTGCACCTGTGGCCGGTGGGCCTGCCGGAACCGGTGCCGCTGAGCTGACCGCAGCCCCGGCCCGCCCCCGCCGCGCGCCGCCCCATACTGATCGGGCAAGCTGTGACGTCCCAGCTGGAGGCAGGTGTGCATGGCGGAGGCGGGCCCGGTGGACGATGCGTTCCCTCAGAAGCGACTCGGCGAACAGCCCTTGACCGAGGAGCGGCTCTCACGGCGGATCCTGCGTGACGAGACGCTGCTCGTCCTCGCGCTGTCGCTCGGTGCGAGCGGTGTGTCCGCGCTGATCAGCTTCATCGGCTCGGTCACCCGGCCGGGCGGCCTCAAGGACCAGGCGGCCACCCTCAACGCCTCCGCGGCGCCCGGCCGCCCCTGGCTCGACCTGGCCTGGCAGCTCTTCGGGATCACCACGGCACTGGTCCCGGTGGCCCTCGTCGCGCACTTCCTGCTGCGCGAGGGGCGCGGCCTGCGCACCCTCGGCTTCGACCGCGCCCGCCCGTGGCCCGACCTGGGCCGCGGCGCGGCCGTCGCCGCCGTCATCGGCAGCACCGGCATCGCCTTCTACCTCGCCGCCCGCGGCCTCGGCTTCAACCTCACCGTGGTGCCCGAGGCCCTGCCCGACGTGTGGTGGAAGTACCCCGTCCTGATCCTCTCCGCGGTGCAGAACTCCGTCCTGGAGGAGGTCATCGTCGTCGGCTACCTGCTGCGCCGGCTGGACCAGCTCGGCTGGGGAGCGGGCGCGTCGCTGGCGGCCAGTTCCGTGCTGCGCGGGTCGTACCACCTCTACCAGGGGATCGGCGGGTTCGTCGGCAACATGGTGATGGGCGTCGTGTTCGTCTACCTCTACCGCCGCTGGGGCCGCGTGGGCCCGCTGGTGGCGGCGCACTCGCTGCTCGACATCGGGGCCTTCGTCGGCTACGGGCTGCTCGCCGGGAAGGTGGAGTGGCTGCCGACGGCGTGACCGCCGGGCCCCGCGCCCCTTCGCGAGGAGCAGGGCCCGGTGCGGGTCAGACCAGCAGCTCGCCGTCGATCACCGTCACCGCGTGCCCGCTCAGCAGCGTGCGCCCACCGCGCAGTTCCGTGCGCACCCGGCCGGAGCGGGACGACGCCTGGAGCCCGGTGAGGTCGGGGCGGCCGAGGCGCTCGGACCAGAAGGGCGCCAGCGCCGTGTGGGCACTGCCGGTGACCGGGTCCTCGTCGATGCCGACGTTGGGGAAGAAGCAGCGGGAGACGTAGTCGTAGCCGCGGGACGGGTCCTCGGCGCGGGCGGTGGCGATGACGCCGCGCTCGGAGTGGGCGGCCAGCGCCGTGAGATCCGGGGCCAGGCCGCGGACGGTCTTCTCGTCGGCGACCTCCACCAGCAGGTCCCCGATGTTCGGCCCGGTGTCCAGGACGGTACGCGGTTCGGCGCCCAGGGCCTCGGCGACACCCGACGGGGTCTGGACCGGCGTGAGCGGCGCGGTCGGGAAGTCCAGGGTGATCGTGCCGTCCTCGCGGGGTGTCGCGGTCAGGACGCCGCTGCGGGTGGCGAACCGCACCGGTCCTTCGTGGGCGCCGGTGGTGTGCAGGACGTGGGCCGTGGCGAGCGTCGCGTGGCCGCACATCGCCACCTCGGTGGCCGGCGTGAACCAGCGCAGCGCCCAGTCCGCCTCGGCGCCCGCCGGCAGGCGGTGGGCGAACGCCGTCTCGGAGTGGTTGACCTCCAGGGCCACCCGCTGGAGCCGGTCGTCGTCCGGGAAGGCGTCGAGGAGCAGGACCCCGGCGGTGTTGCCGGCGAAGGGGCGGTCGGTGAAGGCGTCGACGATTCGGATGCGCATGCTCCGACGCTAGGGCCTGCCGAGGGTCGCGGACCAAGGCCAATTCCGTAGTGCTGGACCGCTTCTCGCGGAACCGGCGGGTCCGTCCCGTGCCCGGTCAGCGGCGGATCAGCCCGAGGGACGTCGCGGTGGCGACGGCGGCGGTGCGCGAGTCGACGTCGAGCTTGGCGTAGACGCGGGCCAGATGTGACTTGACGGTGCCCTCGGTGAGGTGGAGCCGGCGCCCGATGGCCTGGTTGGACAGGCCGTCGGCCACCAGCGCCAGGACCTCGGTCTCGCGCCGGGTCAGCGTGGTGCCGGGGGTGCGCAGCCGGTTCATGAGCCGGTCGGCTACGGCCGGGGCCAGCGCGGTGCGTCCGGCGGCGGCGGTGCGCACGGCGTCGGCCAGGTCCTCGGGCGGCGCGTCCTTGAGGAGGTAGCCGGTGGCACCGGCTTCGATGGCGGGCAGGGTGTCGGCGTCGGAGTCGTACGTGGTGACGATCAGCACGCGCGGCGCCCCGGCTCGGGCGGCGATGGCGGCGGTGGCCTCGGCGCCGCTCATGCCCCTGCCGAACTGCAGGTCCATGAGCACGACGTCGATGTCGCCGTCCGCGGCACGTGCGACGGCCTCCTCGGCGGTGGCGGCCTCGGCCACCACCTGCATGCCGGGCTCGGTCTCCAGTACGGCGCGCAGACCGGCCCGGACCACCGGGTGGTCGTCGGCGAGCAGCAGGCGGATGGGGGTGTCGGTCACGGGCGGGCCTCGGGTTCGGTGGGCGGGGTGAGGGGCAGCCGGGCGGCCAGGGCGGTGCCGTGGCCGGGGGCGGACTCGACGGTCAGGGCGCCGCCGAGGGCGTCCAGTCGGGCCCGCATGGCGGCCAGGCCGAAGCCGCCCGCTTCGGGGTCGGCAGGGGGCAGCTCGTCCGGATCGAACCCGGTGCCGTCGTCGACGACGTCGAGGGCGACCTGGTCGCCGAGGTGGCTGAGGGTGATCTCGGCCGTGTTGGCGTCGGCGTGGCGGACCGTGTTGGCGAGGGCCGACTGGGCGATGCGCAGCAGAGCGACCTCGTGGGCGGTCGGCAGCGGCGCGGGTGCGCCGGTGAGGTGGAAGCGGGCGGTGATCCGGTGCCGGGCGGACGTCGTCGCGCACAGGCGTTCCAGGGCGCCGGCCAGGGTGGTGCCCTCCAGGGTGGGCGGGGTCAGTGCGGCGACGAAGCGGCGGGCCTCGGCGAGGTTGTCCACGGCGGCCTGCCGGGCCGCCACCACGTGACCGGCGGCGGCGTCGGGCCGCCCGGGCAGGGCGCGCTCGGCGGCGCGCAGCAGCAGCTGGATGCTGGACAGTCCCTGGGCGAGGGTGTCGTGGATCTCGCGGGCCAGCCGCTCGCGCTCGGCGAGCACCCCGGCGGTGTGCTGGGCCCGGGCGAGGTCGGCGCGGGTGTCGGTCAGCTCCTCGATCAGCCGTCTGCGCTGCTCGCTCTCGCGGTACAGGGCCTGGTATCCCCACACCACCGCGACGGCGACGGCGGCGCCGAGCGTGGGGCCGATCACCATGGCCGGGCCGAAGGAGCCGGTGTGGGCGGCGTATCCGGCGACGGCCGCCACGGCGGTGAGGCTCACGGCGGCCGGGCCGGCCCGGCGCGACAGCAGGTGGAGCTGGAGGAAGTACAGCGGAAAGGCCACCCACACGGCCTCGGGGGACAGCCCCAGCAGCACCAGCCATACGGCACCCACGGCGGCCAGCCACCAGGCGGCGACCCGCCGGACGAGACGGACGCGGGGCAGCACCGGCCCGACCGCGTACACCAGCCCGCACACCGCCGCCACGGCGGCGATCGCCCCGGCGTGGGGCCGGCCGTCCGTCACGGCCCGGGCGGCGACCAGGACGAGCAGACCGACGACCAGCAGGTGCAGGCACCAGGCCAGGGCGCGGGTGGTCGGGGTCAGGGCGGGGGCGGAAGCGTTCACAGTGCGTTCCAGGCTACGAAAGGCGGGCGCCCGGCGGCCTCCGTCGAAAGTTACAACCCGCGTGCCGACTTCCGGCCCGTGAAGTGCGGTCCTGCGCCGGACGCGCGGGCGGGGGGCCGACGGCGACGGTGGGGGCGTACCGCTTCCACCGCCGGAAAGGACAGGCCGGGACCGTGTTCGTCGCCTGGAGAGACCTCGCATTCGCCAAGGGGCGCTTCGCCCTGATGGGGACCGTCATCGTGCTGATCACCCTGCTGGTCGGGCTGCTGTCCGGGCTGACGGCGGGGCTCGGCCGGCAGAACACCTCCGCGATCACGGGACTGCCCGCCGACCGGATCGCCTTCCGGGCGCCCCGCGGCGGCGACCTGTCGTACGCCGACTCCACGGTCACCGAGGGGCAGTGGCGGCAGTGGTCCCGGGCCCCCGGCGTCGAGGGCGCCGAACCGCTCGGCATCACCACCACCAAGGCCACCGCGGGGGACCGGAGCACCGGCGTCTCCGCCTTCGGCGTCCGGCCCGGCTCTCCTCTCGCCCCCGACGGCGGCGGGATCGACGACCGGTCGGCGGTGCTGTCCACCACGGCCGCCGAAGACCTCGCGGTGCGGCCCGGGGACTCCTTCGCCCTCGCCGGACAGCGGCTGAGGGTGGCCGCGGTGCGCGGCGACGCCTCCTTCAGCCACACCCCGGTCGTCTGGACCAGCCTGGACGTGTGGCGGCAGGCCGCGCCTCCCGCCGCCGACGGTGGCGGTGACGGCCCCACGGCCACCGTCATCGCGCTGAACACCACCCACGGGGCCGACGTGGCGGCCGTCGACGAACAGGTCGGCACCAGGACGGTCACCACCGCCGACTCGCTGTCCGCGATCGGTTCCTACACCTCCGAGAACGGCTCCCTCCAGCTGATGCGCGGCTTCCTGTTCGCCATCTCCGCCCTCGTCGTCGGCGCCTTCTTCACCGTGTGGACCGTCCAGCGCAGCGGTGACGTCGCCGTCCTCAAGGCGCTCGGCGCCTCCACCGCCCATCTCCTCAAGGACGCCCTCGGTCAGGCCGTCGTCCTGCTGGTCGGCGGCACCCTCGTCGGCACCGGCCTCGCCGCCGTCCTGGGAGCACTCGTCGCGGGCTCGGCCGTGCCCTTCCTCCTCACGCCCGCGACCGTCCTGGTCCCGGCCGCCGTGACGGTCCTCCTCGGAGCCCTCGGAGCCGCCCTGTCCATCCGCCGGATCACCTCCGTCGACCCGCTGACCGCCCTGGGGAGCGCCCGATGAGCCTGAACCTGACCGACGTGACCCTCACCTACCCCGACGGCGGGGAGCGCCTGACCGCGCTCGACCGGGTCAGCCTGGAGGTCCCCGCGGGCAGCCTGACCGCCGTGGTCGGCCCCTCCGGCTCCGGCAAGTCCAGTCTGCTGGCCGTGGCCGCCACCCTCATCACCCCCGACGCCGGGACCGTCACCGTGGACGGCACGCCCACCACCGGTCTGAGCCGCGGTGAGCTGACCGCCCTGCGGCGCCGCCGGATCGGCATCGTCTTCCAGCAGCCCAACCTGCTGCCGTCCCTCACCGCCGTCGAGCAACTGCAGGTCATGGCAGGGATCGACGGCCGCAGGCCGCGCTCGGCCCGGAGCCGGGCGATGGAGCTCCTGGACGCGGTCGGGCTGGCCCCCCAGTCGGGCCGCCGTCCCCACCAGCTCTCCGGCGGCCAGCGCCAGCGCGTCGCCCTGGCCCGGGCCCTGATGAACGACCCCACCGTCCTGCTGGTCGACGAACCCACCAGCGCCCTCGACCACGAACGCGGCGCCGCCGTCATCGACCTGATCACCCGCCTCACCCACCAGCGGGCGAGCGCAACCGTCCTGGTCACCCACGACCGCACCCACCTCACCGCCGCCGACCGGATCGCCGAGGTCCACGACGGCCGCCTGTTCCCCTCGGCAGGGGCTTGCACCGCGATACGTTCCGATATATCGTTGAGGCATCGCGACAGATCAACGACTGAATGGAGTGATGGCGATGCGTAACCACGGATACGAGCGTGGACACGGTGGACACGGCCCCGGTCACGGAGAGGGCGCCGCGTCCGGGCCCTTCGGCCGCGGCGGCTTCGACGGCCGGCGCGCGGCGTTCGGCCCCTTCGGGCCGGGCGGTCCCGGCGGCGGCCCCGGTGGACCCTTCGGGCCGGGCTTCGGCCACGGGGGCCCCTGGGGCGGCCGAGGACGCGGCGGGCCCAGGGGAAGGGCACGGCGGGGCGACGTGAGGGCGTCGATCCTGGCCCTCCTGAAGGACCGGCCGATGCACGGCTACGAGATGATCCAGGAGATCGCCGAGCGCAGTGGCGGGGCGTGGAAGCCCAGCCCCGGTTCGGTGTACCCCACCCTCCAGCTGCTGGAGGACGAGGGGCTGATCGCCAGTGAGAGCGAGGGCGGCAAGAAGCTCTTCGCGCTCACCGACGCGGGCCGCACCGCGGCCGAGGAGGGCCCGGAGGCCCCCTGGGAGGAGGCCTCGCGGGGCGTCGACTGGGAGGCTCTCAACGACATCCGTCAGGCCGGGTTCGGACTGATGGAGGCATTCGGCCAGGTCTGGAAGACCGGCAGCAAGGAGCAGCGGGAGAAGGCGCTCGCCGTCATCGGCGACGCCCGCAAGAAGCTGTACCTGATCCTCGCCGACGAGGACTGACGGCGGGCCCGCCCGACGAGGGCCGACGCCACCGAGGACGGTGCCCCGCGGAGTGCATCCGCGGGGCACCGTCGTGTCTGGATGCCTCGGGCGGGCCCGGGGGGAGTGGTTCGGAGGCGCGGTCCGGGGGAGGGGCCGGGCGGCGTTCAGTCGACCCGCCGTATCACCGCCGCGTCGAAGACGTCCCACGCGCGCGGGAAGGCGCTCTCGTCGTGGCAGTGCCAGGCGTCCCAGAACAGGTCGGCGGGCAACGCCTCCGCGGGGGCGTCCACCCGGTACACGTACTGCCTGCCGTCCACGGCGGGCAGTGCCACGAGCCAGCACCTGCTCCTCATGCCCCGGTTCGACCCGCGAGCAAGCGATTCGGTTGCCCCAGGGGGCGCGCGGCAAGTCGGCGCGCGCCCGGTCGGCCGGAACGGCCTGATCTCATCCGCAAGGAGGAGATTCCGTCCCGGCGGGTCCACTCTGTGTGGGACGACGAAATGCTTCCCCTCGGGGATGACCGGGCCCCGCGGGACTGATGAGCTGGGAGATGTGCAACCCCGTATCCCCCGGCAGTCGGCCGGCGAGCAAGGCGGCCGGTGGCCGGACGGCACCGACCTCGATGACCGGTTCAGCGCGGAACTGGCCTCGGCGGTCTCCGGTGCCCGCCGCCGGGCGGTGCGGGACGGGGACCGGCAGATCGACACGGCCCATCTGCTGCACTCGCTGCTGGAGTGCGACGCGCAGGCCCGTGAGCTGCTCGGGGACGGACCACGGATCGCCCGCGTCCTCGGCTACCTGGTGCAGCGCAGCATCGGCTACGGCCTGCGCTGGCAGAGCTCCGTCGAGGACTCCGGTGCCGTCCCCGTCGTGACCGGCGCCGCCGGGTTCTCGCCGCCCGCCGCGGCGGCCATGGAGGACGCCTGCGCCCGCGCGGTCCGGCGCGGAGCCACCCGGGCCGGTGGCGTGGACCTGCTCGCCGCCCTGGTCGCGGACCCGCGGACGCGCGCCGGCGAGGTGCTGGCCCGTGCCGCCGTCGAACCGCACGCCGTGCTCGCCCGGGTGGAGAGTCATTTCGAGCCGACCCCCTGAGGCCCCACCCGTCTCTTCCGCCGCAGGTGCCTCGGCCGTCCAGTCGGTGAGACAGGTGTCATCGGGGGTGACGGTCATGTCGACCCCTGTCATCATGTGCCGGTGCATACGTCTGACAGCGCTCGCGGCAACCGCGGCAAGGGAACCGGGCTCGGCCTCGCACTGGCCTCCGCGGTCGCCTTCGGAGGATCCGGAGTCGCGGCCAAACCGCTGATCGAGGCCGGACTGGACCCGCTGCACGTGGTCTGGCTGCGGGTGGCCGGCGCGGCCCTGGTGATGCTGCCGCTCGCCGTGCGCCACCGCGCGCTGCCGCGCCGCCGCCCCGCACTGGTCGCCGGGTACGGCCTGCTCGCCGTGGCCGGTGTGCAGGCCTGCTACTTCGCGGCCATCTCACGCATCCCGGTGGGCGTCGCGCTGCTCGTCGAGTACCTGGCGCCCGCCCTGGTCCTCGGCTGGGTGCGGTTCGTGCAGCGGCGGCCGGTCACGCGGGCCGCCGCGCTCGGCGTGGTCCTGGCGGTCGGCGGCCTCGCCTGCGTGGTCGAGGTCTGGTCGGGGCTGGGCTTCGACGCCCTCGGACTGCTGCTCGCCCTCGGCGCCGCCTGCTGCCAGGTCGGCTACTTCGTCCTGTCCGACCAGGGCAGCGACGCGGGCGAGGAGGCGCCCGACCCGCTCGGCGTCATCGCCTACGGCCTGCTCGTCGGCGCCGCCGTGCTCACCCTCGTCGCCCGGCCCTGGTCCATGGACTGGTCCGTCCTCGGCGGCACCGCCCCCATGGACGGCACACCCGTCGCCGCCGCCCTGCTGCTGGCCTGGATCGTGCTCATCGCCACCGTGCTCGCCTACGTCACCGGCATCGTCGCCGTGCGCCGGCTGTCGCCGCAGGTCGCCGGGGTCGTGGCCTGCCTCGAAGCGGTCATCGCCACCGTCCTGGCCTGGGTACTGCTCGGCGAGCACCTCTCCGCCCCGCAGATCGTCGGCGGCGTCGTGGTGCTGGTCGGTGCCTTCATCGCCCAGTCCTCGACCCCGGCGAAGGGCTCCGCGGACCCGGTGGCCAGTGGCGGGCCCGAAAGGGAGTTGTCGAGCCGGGGGACGGCGACCTAGGGTGCGGATCATGCATTCCGACGCACTCGTCCTCCCGCCTCCGGCCGCCTGAGGCGGGCCCCTGTGACGAGCCCGGCGCGCTGTCGCCGGGCCGGACGGTGCTGCCCGCAGACGAAGGTCCCCGCGTCCCGGTCGTTCCGGGCCGCTCCGAACTTCCGCGCCTCGTGCGCGTCTGCGGAGAGAACTCGTGTCGAATGCCGTATCCGGCCTGCCCGTCGGGCGTGGCCTCCTCTATCTGATCGTCGCCGGTGTCGCCTGGGGCACCGCCGGTGCCGCCGCCTCGCTGGTCTACCGCGCCAGCGACATGGGGCCCGTCGCACTGTCGTTCTGGCGTTGCGCGGTGGGGCTCGTGCTGCTGCTCGCCGCCCGCCCGCTGCGCCGGCGGGCGCGCCCGGCCGTCCGCGAACCGTTCGCCCGCAAGGCGCTGCGGGCCGTCGTCACCGGTCTGGGGCTCGCGGTGTTCCAGACCGCCTACTTCGCCGCCGTGCAGTCCACCGGTCTCGCCGTGGCCACGGTCGTCACCCTCGGCGCGGGGCCCGTGCTGATCGCCCTCGGCGCGCGCCTCGCCCTCGGTGAGCACCTGGGGGCGGGCGGCGCCGCGGCGGTCGTCGGCGCGCTCGCCGGGCTCGTGGTGCTCGTCCTCGGCGGCGGGGGTACGACCGTCCGCCTCCCGGGAGTACTCCTGGCCCTGCTGTCCGCCGCCGGGTACTCGGCGATGACGCTGCTCACCCGCTGGTGGGGCCGGGACGGCGGGGCGGACGCCGCCGGCACCTCCGTGGGGGCGTTCGCCGTCACGAGCCTGTGCCTGCTGCCGCTCGCCCTGGCCGAGGGCCTGGTGCCGCACACCGCCGAACCGGTCCGGCTGCTGTGGCTGCTCGCGTACGTCGCCGCCGTCCCGACCGCGCTCGCCTACGGGCTCTACTTCGCCGGCGCGGCCGTCGTCCGGTCCGCGACCGTCTCCGTGATCATGCTTCTCGAGCCGGTCAGCGCGGCGGCGTTCGCCGTCCTGCTGCTCGGCGAGCACCTCACGGCGGCGACCCTGGCCGGCACGCTGCTGATGCTCGGCTCGGTCGCGGGGCTCGCGGTGGCGGAGACACGGGCGGCGCGGGAGGGGCGGACGCGACCCACGCCGGCGTGACGCCGAGGGACCGCCACAGGGGGACCGGCGCCTTTCGTGCGCGCCGGTGTCACCCGGCCGACAGGTAGTCGGGCAGCGCGGTGCCGGGCACCAGGGCGGGATCGGCGACCGGAGCCCCGTACCCCTTGCGCAGCGGGACGAGACCGGCCCAGTGCGGGAGGGCGAGGTCCTCCGGCTCGTCGTTCACCCCGCCGGTGCGGAGCTTGGCGGAGACCTCGTCCAGGTCGAGGCGGATCACGGCGGTGGCGGCCAGCTCCTTCTTGCTGGCCGGCCGGGAGTCGCGGGAGCGGCCCGGGACGACGTGGTCGACCAGGGCGTCCAGGGCCGTGCGCCGCTCCTCGGGGTCCGTCACCTCGTACGCCGTGCCGTGCACCACCACCGACCGGTAGTTGATCGAGTGGTGGAAGGCCGAGCGGGCCAGCACCAGCGCGTCCACGTGCGTCACCGTCAGGCAGACCGGCAGCCCCGGGTCGGCCGCGCCCGTCATCCGCAGCGGGCGCGAGCCCGTCGAGCCGTGCACGTAGAGCCGCTCGCCCACCCGGCCGTACAGCGTCGGCAGAACCACCGGGGCGCCGTCGCGGACGAAACCGAGATGGCAGACGTAGCCCTCGTCGAGTATCGCGTGCACCAGCTCCTTGTCGTAGGACGCCCGGTCCGGGGAGCGGGTGGGGACGGTGCGGTCGGTGGGCGGGTAGGTGTCGGTCGGCTGCGGCGGCGTCCCCGTGGTGCCCTGCATGGCGTTCTCCATTGCACTAGTGCATAATTGGCTTTGTGCTAGGAGAGTATCGGATCACAGGACGGGGTGCAGCGGAGATTTCCGCGAGCGTCGAGCGTGCGGTGGGCTCGGGAGAGCTGCGGCCGGGGCAACCGCTGCCGCCGATGCGGGAGTTGGCGCAACACCTCGGGGTGAATCCGAACACGGTCGCCGCCGCCTACCGCACTCTGCGCGAACGGGGGGTCATCGAGACGGCCGGGCGACGGGGCAGCCGGGTGCGCGCGAAGCCGGCCACCACCGGGCGGGAGTTCATCCGCGTCGAGGTGCCCGCGGGGGTGCGCGACGTGTCCGACGGCAATCCGGACCCGGCGCTGCTGCCCGCGCTGGGCCCGGTGTTCGCCGCGGCGGCCGGGCAGGGCGATCGCGAGCCGGTGCTGTACGGGCACGCGCCCGTGGACCCGGAGCTGGCCCGCGTCGCGCGGGCCGAACTGGACGCCGACGGCGTGCCGGACGGGCCGGTGGCGGTGACGTCCGGGTCGCTGGACGCGATGGAGCGGGTCCTCGCCGCCCACCTCAAGGCCGGTGACACCGTCGCCGTCGAGGACCCGGGCTGGGGCAGTCTCCTGGACCTGGTGCCCGCGCTCGGCCTGCGCACGGTCCCCGTCGGAGTCGACGACCAGGGACCGCTGCCCGAGGACGTACGCCGGGTCCTCGCGGCCGGTGCCCGTGCCCTGGTGGTCACGGACCGCGCGCAGAACCCGACGGGCGCCGCGGTGGGACCGGCACGTGCGCGTGCCCTGCGGTCCGTCCTGCGCGACCACCCCGGGACGCTGCTCATCGAGGACGACCACGGCCACGGCATCGTCGACCTCCCGCTGCACCCCCTCGCCGGTACGACCCGCAGCTGGGCCTTCGTTCGCTCCGCCGCCAAGGCGTGCGGCCCCGACCTGCGGCTCGCCGTGCTCACCGGGGACCCCGTCACGCTCGACCGGGTGCGGGGGCGGCAGCGGCTCGGCCCCGGCTGGGTCAGCCGCATCACCCAGCGGGCCGTGGCCCGGCTGTGGGCCGACGGCGCGGTGGACGGGCGCGCGGTGGCGGGGGTGTACGGGCGACGCCGGGACGCGCTCCTCGGCGCCCTCGCCGAGCACGGGGTCACCGGACAGGGGCGCAGCGGCATGAACGTGTGGATCCCGGTGCCGGACGAGACCGGTGCCGTGGCCCGGCTCCTGCACGCCGGGTGGGCCGTGGCCCCCGGCGCGCGCTTCCGGCTGGCCGCGCCGCCCGGCATCCGGATCACCGTCTCGACGCTGGGGGAGGAGGACGCCGGGCCGCTGGCGGCGGCGGTCGCGGCGGCGGTGGGGCCGGGCGCGGGGCCGCCCCGGAGCTACGTCTGAGGGGCCGCTCCTCAGACCCGCGATCCTTGGCGTGCTCTGCGTGCCGTCTCGGGGGTGACGCCCGGGGTGACGGGCGCGGGCGCGCTCCGGTCGCGGTCGGTCCTGGGGCGGGACTGGGCCAGTGCCGCACCGGCGAGGACGACGGCCGCGCCGACCGGTGTCGACCAGGACAGCGACTCGCCGAGCAGCGCGACGCCCGCGGCCGTGGCGATGACCGGGGTGAAGTACGTGACCATCTGCGCGGTCGTCGGGCCGATCTCGGCGACCAGGTCGTACTGGATCAGGAAGGCCAGCCCGGTGCCGAGGACGCCCAGGGCCGCGACCGCCAGCAGCGGGAGCACCGGGAAGCTGGTCGGTACCGAGGTGAACAGCGGTGTCACGACCGCCAGTTGCAGGGTGGCCAGGCCCAGCTGGGCACCGGTCAGCGACAGGTGGGAGTGGCGGGAGCCGGCCAGGGTGCGGCGGACGTAGATCCAGCCGACCGGGTAGCTGAACGAGGCCAGCAGGGCCAGCGCCGTGCCCGTGACGTCGAGGCCGTGGAATCCCTGCCAGACGCCCAGCACCGTCAGGACGCCGAGGAAGCCGATGCCGAGACCGGCCACCCGGCGGCGCGTCGGGCGGTCCTCGGACAGGGCGACCAGCGACAGGGCCATGCCCCACAGGGGCGAGGTGGCGTTGCAGATGCCCGCCAGCGACGACGGGATGGTCAGCTCCGAGAAGGCGAACAGGGAGAACGGCAGCGCGTTGAGGAGGAATCCGGCGACCGTGAGGTGCACCCACGTCCACGCGCCGCGCGGGAGCCGCTCCCGCTTCACCGCCATCGCCGCGGCGACCACCGCCGTACCGAACGCCAGCCGTCCGAGCGTGACCTGGAACGGGGCGAAGCTCTCGGTGCCCACCTTCATGAAGAGGAAGCTGAAACCCCAGACGAGCGAGAGGACCCCGAAGCGCAGCCGCCAGTCGAGGACACGGCGGGCCGGGGAGGGGACGGAAGGGGACGCGGCGCTGCTGCTCATGCAGGCAACGATGAGGCAGCAGACCTCGTAGCACAATCGAGATTTCGCACCGAATATCTCGTAGCATTGCTTACATGTTGAACCTGGAGCGCCTGCGGACCCTCGACGCCCTCGCCCGGCACGGTTCGGTCAGCGGTGCCGCGGCCGGCCTGCACATCACCACCTCGGCCGTCTCGCAGCAGATGGCCAAGCTGGAGCGCGAGGCCGGCCAGCGGCTCCTCGCCAAGAACGGGCGGGGCGTGCGCCTCACGGACGCCGGCCGGCTGCTCGCCGAGCACGCGGCCCGCATCCTCTCCCAGGTCGAGCTGGCCCAGGCGGACCTGGAGGCGCAGCGCGGCCAGGTGGCGGGCGAGCTGCGGTTGTCGGCGTTCCCGACGGCCGCCCGCGGGCTCTTCCCCGCCGCGCTGGCCGCCCTGCGTGCCGAGCACCCCGTGCTGCGCATCCGCTCCTCGGAGCTGGAGCCGGAGCGCGGCATCAACGGCGTGGTCCGCGGTGACCTGGACCTGGCCGTCGTGCTCGACTGGTACAACAAGCCGATGCCGCTGCCCGACGGCCTCGTCAAGGCACCGCTCCTGGACGATCCCGCCGACGTCGCCATGCCCGTCGGCCACCGGCTCGCCGACCGGGACGAGGTGGACCTCGCCGAGTTCGCCGAGGACGAGTGGATCACGTGGGGCGAGGGCGAGTTCTGCCACGAGTGGCTGATGTTCACGCTGCGCTCGAAGGGCATCGAGCCGATCGTCGGCCACCGCGCCGCCGAGACCCACACCCAGCTCGGGCTGGTCGCCGCGGGGCTCGGCGTGTGCATCGCGCCCCTGCTCGGGCGCCACCCGATGCCCGCCGCCGTGGTCACCGTGCCGCTGAAGCAACGGGTGCGCCGGCACGTGTACGTCGTCTGGCGCGCGGACGCCGACCGCCGCCCGTCGATCCGCGCGGCGGTGGACGCGCTGCGGGCGACGGCACGGGAGGTGGGCGAGGCGGGGTGAGCGACCGGAGTGGGGGAGGTGCCCGGCGGGGGGCCGCCGGGCCCGCCGGGGCTATCCGGACGTCAGCTTGCGGAAGTCCCAGGAGACGACCTTCTCCGGCGTCAGCCGCAGCCAGGCGTGCCGCCCGTCGTGCGGCATCTCCTGGACGCCGAAGTTCTTGCGGGCGAACAGCGTCTCCGGGAAGTCGAGTTCGGCGCACAGCCCGCCGGTGCGCGGCACCTCCCCCACGAACTCCACCCGGCCGGACAGCTCCGCGCCCCGCAACTCGTCGTACTCCTCACCGGTGTCGACGACGATCGCCACCCGCGGATCGCGCCGCAGGTCCGTCCAGCGCCGGCTGCGCACGACCGAGTACAGCCACATCGACGCACCGTCCCAGACGAACCAGAGCGTGCTCACGTGCGGGGCGCCGTCGGCCGAGACGGTGGCGACCCGGCAGGTGCGCTGGGTGGTGAGGAACGCCTCCAGCTCGCCGGGGGTCATCATGATCCTGCGCCCCCGGCGCTGCGCCACGGTCATCCGGCCAGCCGGATCGAGTCCCCGCTGACCGTGATCTGCACGGCGGGCAGCGGCTTGGGCGCGGGGCCGCCCTGCACACTGCCGTCGGTGATCGAGAAACTGCTGTTGTGGCACGGGCAGTTGATGAGGCCGTCGGCCACGCTCTTCACGGCGCAGCCCTGATGGGTACAGGTGGCGGAGAACGCCTTGAAGTCGCCCGCCGCGGGCTGGGTCACCACCACCTTCTGATCGGGGAAGACCTTCCCGCCGCCCTCGGGTATGTCGGCCGTCGCCGCGAGGGCGGCCCCGGCCCCCGCGTTCTCTCCGCCGCCCGAACCGCCGCCGCCCGCCTCCTGGGAGGGGCTGCCGGAGGGAGCGGTGCCGGTGTCGCCGGACGCGTCGTCGTCCGAACCTCCGCAGGCGGCCAGCACGGCGCCGAGAGACGCCGCTCCGGCCGCCGCCACGACGGTACGACGGGCCGGTCCCGTTGCGGGATGAAACGATGCGCTGGTCATGCTGGGGTCCTTCCGGGGTGGATGCGTGATGATCTGCCGAGAGGTACGGCCCCGCGGGACGCGTTGTTCAGCGTCGGCGGCCGTCACCGCCGACAGGTTGCCGAGCGACTCCGCCCGCGTCTCCGCCCGCCACTGCGGGCGTCGTACCGGGCGCCGCAATTACTTGCGTGTCCGTGCCGGTGCCACCCGGATAGGCGCGCGCCGGGCCGGTGCCTAGGTTCCCTTCCACGAGACACCGTCGCACCGATCCGCGCCCCGGGGGCCTGGACGGCGCAAAAGGTGACTTGAGCCATGAACTCACCGCTTGTCATGCGCACTACATGTCCGTACTGCATCCCCGCATCGCATCCCCACACCGCATCCCACGGAGACGCCCATGAAGCTCACGAAGTTCGACGTCCGCCTACGGGGGCTGCTCGCCGCCGGTGCCGCATCCGCCCTGCTCGTGGGCGCCGCGGCCACCAGCGGAGCAGCGGCCCCCGTACCGCCCGACGACGGCGCCCGCATCGTCGGTGCCGACCGCGCCGGAGCGGTCGAGGGCTCCTACATCGTCACCCTCGAGGACAGCGTCGCCAGAGCCGACATACCCGCCTCGGCCAAGGCGCTGGCCAAGCGTCACGGGGGCAGCCTGCGCTACACCTACACCACCGCCCTGCGCGGCTTCGCGGTGCGGATGACGGAGCGGCGGGCCGAGGAACTCGCCGCCGACCCGTCGGTCGCCCGCGTCGAGGCCGACGCCGTGGCCTACGCGGTCGGCACCCAGCCCAACCCGCCCTCCTGGGGCCTGGACCGCATCGACCAGCGCGACCTGCCGGTCGACCGCTCCTACACCTACCCCGGTGGCGCCTCCGACGTCACCGCCTACGTCGTCGACACCGGAGTACGCCTTAGCCACGACGACTTCGGCGGCCGCGCGGTCAGCGGCTACGACTTCATCGACGACGACTCCAACGCCTCCGACTGCCAGGGGCACGGCACCCACGTGGCCGGCACCGTCGGCGGTGCCTCCCACGGCGTCGCGAAGGACGTCCGGCTGGTCAGCGTGCGGGTGCTCAACTGCCAGGGCACCTCGGGCAACACCTGGGCGCCGGTCCTCGCGGGCATCGACTGGGTCACCAGGAACGCCGACGGCCCCTCGGTGGCCAACATGAGCATCGGCGGCGGCAGGACCCAGTCCGTCAACGACGCGGTCGACGCCTCCATCGCCTCGGGCGTCACCTGGGTGGTCGCGGCCGGCAACAACAACGCCGACGCCTGCTCCTACTCGCCCTCGTCCACCCCGGCGGCCATCACCGTCGGCGCCACCGACAGCCGCGACGCCCGGGCCAGCGGCTGGTCCAACGGACAGGGCTCCAACTACGGCCCCTGCCTGGACATCTTCGCCCCCGGCGACAACATCGTCTCCGCCTCCAACGCGGGCGACTCCGCCTCCCGCGCCGACAGCGGCACCTCGATGGCCTCCCCGCACGTCGCCGGTGCCGCCGCCCTGCTGCTGTCGGCCCACCCGGACTGGTCCCCCGCCCAGGTCCGCGAACGACTGGTCGCCGACGCCACGTCCGGCAAGGTCACCGACCCCCGCAACGGGTCGCCCAACCGCCTGCTGTTCACCGGCACCGGTGGCGACACCCCGCCGCCCTCCGACGGCGAGCGGTTCGAGAACACCGACGACTACCCGATCCGGGACGGGGTCACCGTCGAGTCGCCCCTCACCGTCACTGGCGTCAGCGGCAACGCCCCCGCCGACCTCTCCGTCACCGTCGACATCCGCCACACCTACCGCGGTGACGTGCGGGTCGAGTTGGTCGCTCCCGACGGCGGTGTCTTCCTGCTGAAGGACTACGGCGCCTACGACAGCGCGGACGACGTCCGGGGCACGGTCGCCGTCGACGCCTCCGGCACCCCCGCGAACGGCACCTGGAAGCTCCGGGTGACCGACAACTGGGTCAACGACACCGGCTACGTCAACGCCTGGTCGCTGCAGTTCTGAGCCGACGGCCCGTACGGCGTCGTGAAGACGCCGCTGCGCTGCCGACCACGTCGACGACCCCCGTCCGGGACCGGGCGGGGGTCACGGCGTGGCGGGCTCACAGCCAGCCCGCGCGCTGGGCCTGCAGGGCCAACTGGAAGCGGTTCGCCGCGCCGAGGCGGGCCATGAGGACCTGCAGCCGCCGGAACAGCGTGCGTCGGCTGATGCCCAGCTCGCGGGCGGCCACCTCGTCGGTCGCGCCACCGGCCAGGAGCCGCAGCAGGCGCCGGTCGGCCGACGGGAGCCCGGCGGGGCGGGCCGCGACTCCGTGCAGCGGGACGGCGTCGCGCCAGGTCTGCTCGAACAGCGCCGCCAGCGCGGAGAGCAGACCGCAGGGCTGCACCACCAGCATGGTGTTGTGCACATCGACGTCCTTGATCGACAAGGACACCAGCGCGTACGCCTCGTCGATGATCAGCAGCTTGACCGGTACCGACGGCAGCACCCTGGCCTGCTCGCCCGCCTCGACGCAGGGTTCGATGACGTGCTCGAGCTGTCCGGGCAGCTCCAGCGCCTCGCGCGCGTAGACGACGCGCTGCGTCACCCCGCGGGCCAGCGTCGCGAGGGCGTCGTCGGTCGCGCCCGGCAGGTGGACGTAGGGCGGGGACTCGAACTGCCGGATCTGCTCGCGGGCACTGGCCCACGCCTGGCGCATCCGCGGTCCGATGGCCTCCCCGGTGACGACCTCGACGAGGTCGTCGTTGTAGGCGGCGAGCCGTCGGCGCCTGAACGACTCGAACGCGCCCCCGACCGCGACGCGCGACTCCTCCAGCTCGGCCGCCCGGTGCCGGGCGAGCACCTCCAGACCCGCCGCGGGGGGCACCGGAGCCACCACGTCCGTGTCCCCGGCCGCGGCACTGGCCAGGCCGGTGTCCGCAAGGGTCGCGTACGCGGCGCCGAGCCGGGCCCCGCTCAGGCCGGTCGCCGCGCCGATCGCCTCCAGCGGTGCGGGGGACAGCTCCAGCAGGGCCAGATAGACCCGGCAGGCCGTGGGATCGAGCCCCAGCACGCGCAGGGACTCGCCGAGCTTCTCGTTCACCATGAGTCGATTATCGGCCCCGCCGGTCCGTGGTGGCCGATCAGTGCCACTGGCACTCCTGAGCCCCGCAGCCTGCCGGGACTCGGTACCGTCCGGCGGAAGAATCGGCGAAGGAAGGTGCACGACGTGGCGAACCGTCGGAAGAACAGCCTGTACCCGAAGCTCTCGGCGGAGCTGTCCGCCCTGATGCGCACGGGCTGGGCGGACACGGAGCGGCACGACCTCCAGCCCGCCGAACAGGCCCCGTACGCGGCCCGCCGCCGAGCCGCGCTCTCCGCGCGGTTCCCCGGCGAGCGGCTGGTGGTCCCCTCGGGCAACCTCAAGGTCCGCTCGAACGACGACACCTACCCGTTCAGGCCGTACTCGGGCTACGTGCACCTGACCGGCGACCAGGCCCGGGACGGGGCCCTGGTCCTGGAGCCCCGCGCGGAGGGCGGACACGACGCCTACTGCTACCAACTGCCCAGGGACAGCCGCGACGACGACGAGTTCTGGACCGGCGCCCACGCCGAACTGTGGACCGGCCGGCGCCGCTCGCTGGCCGAGTCGGAGCGCGTGCTCGGCCTGCCGTGCCGCGACGTGCGCACCGCGGCCGCCGACCTGGCCGCCACCCGGGGTGTGCCGACCCGGATCGTGCGCGGGGTCGACCCCGCCCTGGAGGCGGCCGTCACCACCGACGCCGAGCGCGACGCCGCGCTGGAGGACGCGCTGAGCGACCTGCGCCTGGTCAAGGACGCCTGGGAACTCGGGGAGCTGCGCAAGGCGGTGGACTCCACGGTGCGCGGCTTCACCGACGTCGTGGGCGAGTTGTCCCGGGCGGTCGCCTCGTCGGAGCGGTGGCTGGAGGGCACCTTCTTCCGCCGGGCGCGCCTGGAGGGCAACGCGGTCGGATACGGCACGATCTGCGCCGCGGGCGAGCACGCCACGATCATGCACTGGACGGACAACGACGGCCCGGTCCGCCCGGGGGACCTGCTGCTCCTGGACGCCGGTGTGGAGACGCGCTCCCTCTACACCGCCGACGTCACCCGCACCCTGCCGATCAGCGGCACCTTCACGCCCCTGCAGCGGAAGGTCTACGACGCGGTGTACGAGGCCCAGGAGGCCGGGATCGCGACGGTCAAGCCGGGCGCCGCGTACCGCGACTTCCACGAGGCCGCCCAACGCCACCTGGCGGCACGGCTGGTGGAGTGGGGCTTCATCGAGGGCCCCGCCGAGCGGGCGTACGAGCTCGGTCTGCAGCGTCGCTTCACCATGGCCGGCACCGGTCACATGCTGGGCCTGGACGTCCACGACTGCGCGCGGGCCCGCACGGAGGAGTACGTGGACGGCCTGCTGGAGCCGGGCATGTGCCTGACCGTCGAGCCGGGCCTGTACTTCCAGGCGGACGACCTGACGGTGCCCGAGGAGTGGCGCGGCATCGGCGTGCGGATCGAGGACGACCTGGTCGTCACCGAGGACGGCCACGAGAACCTGTCGGCGGGTCTGCCGCGCAGCGCGGACGAGGTCGAGGCATGGATGGCCCGCTTCGCGGGCTGAGCCCACGGCACGGACGAAGCCGCGGACCTCAGGGGGCCGTGCGCAGGAGGTCGCGGCGGGACAGGGCACCCGTCTTCCGCAGGGCACGGGCGACATGCTGCTCCACCGTCCGGGGCGAGAGGTGCAGCACCACCGCGATCTCACGGTTCATCAGGCCGCGCGCCGCGAGTTCCGCCACCTCGCGCTCCCTGGGGGAGAGCCGGTCGTCGAACGCGGGGCGGCCCGGCCGGCGGACCTCCGGGGGCTGGTGGGAGCGCAACAGGGTGCGGGCCCGGGCGGCGTCGTAGACCGCGCCGAGTTCCGTGTACTGCTCGACGCAGCGCCGCAACGACGCGACGGCGTGGGCCCGCCCGCCGTCCTCGCCGGCGGTGCCGTCCGCGCCGCCGCGGGCCGCCTCGTCGGGCGCACCGGAGTGTTCCGCGCCGTCGAGGAGTGAGCAGCGAGCCGCGCCCTCGGTCGTCAGGGCCCAGGCGTAGGGGCGGGACAGCTCCCGGTAGGCGGCCGCGGCCTGCCGGTACGACCCGGCCGCTTCCGGGCGGCGGCCCTCGCGCTCCTCCAGCGCGGCCCGGCTCCAGGCGACGGCGGCCCGGGCGGACGGCGCGTCCTGACCCGCCAGCCCCCGCACGAACTCCGCGGTCATCCGACGGGCGGCCGCGGCGTCCCCCGCCCGGGCCACCGCCTCGACCGCCCAGGGGGCCAGCTCCGCCGCCCACGCCCAGATGCCCTTCTCCGCCACGGCCGCCCAGGCCGCCCTGGCCTGCTCCGCCGCGGCCGGCGGGTCGTCGCGGACCAGGGCGAGACGGATCAGCGTGCCCGCCGTGGCCGCGGCCAACGGCATGCGGGTGCACTCCGGCGCGGGCGCGCCGAGCGCCGTCAGCCAGTGCACCGCCTGCGTCCAGTCCCCCTGGACGAAGGCCAGCATGCCCCGCACCAGGTGGGCGTCCGCCGCCACCACGGGCATGTCGGCCGTGTCCGCGACGAACCGCTCGCACCGCTCACCCAGCCCGTCCCACCGCCCGGCCCACCAGTCAAGGAGCAGCCGGGTGCCCTGCGCGGTCTGCTCGGTGTACGAGGCACCGATACGGGCAGCGAGGTCCAGCCCCGCCGACATCAGCTCCTCGCCCCACCGGTACGAGCCCCGCCAGAGGGCGGCGTCCGCGGCGTTGCACAGTCCGCGCGCCGCGTGCTCCCGGCAGCCGGCCGGGGGGCCGTCGACGGGCAGGGCCGCCACCAGTTCCCGGGCCTGCGGGTCACCGCAGGCGACGGCCAGGGAGGCGTGGTTGGCGGCGACGGCGGCCCGCGCCACCTCGCTGTCGCCGGCGCGGGCGAGTCCGGCCGCCCGGCGCAGCCACTCCCGGTGCCCCGCCAGCGTCCCGGTCGGCCACTCCGGCATGGCCAGCGCCACCATCGCCCGTGAGGTCAGCGCCGGACGCACCTCGCCCAGCTCCTCGACCGCCGCCTCCAGCTCGCGCATCCCGGCGGCCAGGTCCCCGACCTGGTTGGCCAGCATCAGGCCGAGGTCCAGGCGCAGTTGGCCCTTGACGTCCACCGGCAGGCCGGGGTCGCGGACGGCCTGCGTGAGCACCTCCACCGTCTGGTCGGAGCGCAGCCCGATGACGGCACTGCGGGCCAGCAGCGGCGCCAGCCGGGCCCGGTACCGCGCGGGGACCTCGGGCACCGCGAGCGTCCGCTCCAGGAGGCCGATCGCCTCCTGGTGATGTACCGCCTCCACCGCTGCCAGGGCGGCCTTCTCCACCGCCTTGAGCCAGCTCTTGCGCCGGCCCGCGGCCCCGCGGTGCCGGGCCACCTCCGCCCAGGGCACCGGCCGGCGGCGGGCGAGCACCCGCGCCGCCCGCCCGTGCAACTCCTCGCGCACCGGCCCGGGCACCCGCTCGCGCACGGCCGTCGCGGCGAGCGGCACGGAGAACCCGTAGCGCCCCTGCGACACCTCCGACAGCGCCGCCCCGGCCAGGGCCTCGAGCAACGCGGCACGGCCGCGCGCGCCGTCCATGCCCGCCACGGACAGCAGTTCGTCCCGGCCGGCCGGCTCGCCCAGCACCGCGGCCGCCCACACGACGGGCCGGTCCGCCGCGGTCAGCGCGTCGGTACGGCTCAGCACCAGTTCGGCCAGCCTGACCGGCACGCCGGCCGCGTCGATGTCGGCGGCCGTGCACCGGGAGCCCGTACCCGCGGTCAGCGCGCCGAGCAGGTCGGCCACCACCTGCGGCACCCCGCCGGAACACGCGTGCAGCCGGGTGACGGCCTCGTGCGTCGCCTGCTCGCCCAGGACCTCCGAGGCGGCCCGGCGTACACGGTCCACACCCCAGGCGCGCAGCCGGTGCCGGAAGACCGCGAGACCGGGGGGATAGGACACGGCCGGCGCGCCCAACGGCAGACCGGCCGTGCCCAACTCCTCGGGGCGGTAGGCCACCACGGCCGCCAGCCCCTCCCACGGCCGCTCCAGGACCTCGCGCAGCCACTCCCTCTCCTGCGGCGTGGCCCGGTGCGCGTCGTCGACCAGCAGCAGGGCGGGGCCCCCTCCCGTCTCCGGCGGCTCCTGCGCCGCGCCGCACCGCCACAGGGTCCGACGGGCCTCGGCCGCCTCCGGCAGACCGCTCAGGCCGTGCAGTGCACGAGTCTTGCCCAGGCCCGCGGAGCCCTCCACGAGAACCAGGACCGAGCCGTTCCCGCCGAGCGCCCGACGCAGGGGGGTCAGCCAGGAGGACCGTCGCACAGCGGTCATGTCGTCGACCATCGCTTTCCGTCGGCCCGCGCGGCCGAGGACGCGCCGCCCCGCTCCGGGCGAGCGTCCTAGGCGTACGGGACGTCCTGCTTCCCCATCCTGACCATGCGGACACCCGCCGCGGCAAGGGCCGCGCCCGCGGGCTCCACCATCCAGCGCGTGCTCCCCAGGCGTTCCACGGCCGACGACGGACCCGGGAAGGCCCCGCCGGGAAGCGTGACGACGGCCCAGTACCGCGGTCCGTCGGGTGTGTGCTCGGTGCCGTGCGCCGTGCAGTGGGCGTCGATCAGGGCGCGGCCCCAGCCGTCCTCCTCCCGGGCGTCGTGGGGGTCGGTCGCGTCGGGGAGCGCGCGACCGGCACGGGCGGGCGGCGTGGCGCCGCCGGGCACTTCGCACACGTCGACGATGAGCTGGTCGCCGTCCACGTCGACGCCCACCGCGAGCCGCCCGGCCGGTCCGGGCGCTTCTCCGGCCGCCCGCCGTACCGCGCGGGCGAGCAGCTCGCCGCAGACCACGGTGAGTGACCAGGAGGAGTCCTCGTCCAGACCGAGGCCCCGGGAGAGCAGCGCCGTACCGACCCGGTGGCGGCCCTCGCGTACGGCGGAGGGCACCGCGGGAAGCAGGAAGGACGCCGTGTGCGACGCCGCGGGACACGGATCGAAGACCGAGTTGGGCAAGGCAGGCTCCCTGGTGCGACGAACGGCCGAAGGGGGGCACGCGCCGAGGCGCGGCCGGCCGATGCCGGCAACCTAGGGACCGCGGCCACCGCGCGTACATACGGGCACGGGCACTACGGATACGCAAGAAGGACGGCAGCACCGTCTGCGCCCGCCGCCGGGTCACCACCGACCCGCTGCCCCGGCGGATGATCCGCAAAAGGCACTGACCGGTCCGCACGAGGGTCGGTAACCCTCCACGGGGCAGGGGGAATTAGGGGTACCGGCGTGTGGCGGTCCTACCTGCAGTGCTGACATTCCCCCTGAGCGTCCGTGGAGAACCCATGCGTGTCCTGTTCACGGGGCAGTCCATGGTGGACGATCTGGTGGAGTTCGCGGGCCGGTGGCGGCCGGATCCGGTGATCTGGGACGCCCTCACCTTCGCCGGGCCGGTGGTGGCCCTGTCGTGCGGGGGCGGCGCATGCGCGGCTGCTCTTCGGGATGGATTACATCTCCCGCATGTACGGCTTCTGCACCGAGCTGCTGCGGCGTCAGCCGCTGGCCGAGCCGTCCTTCCTGGCCGCCGCACGGGAAGTCCGCGAGGACCAGCTTGCCGTGCCGAGCTCGAGCCAGGTGGTGCCGGAGCTGGAGAGGCGGGCGGCCGGCCATCGGTCCGTGCCCGGCGGGGCTCACTCCTCTTCGGCGGCCTCCCGCCGTTCGGCCTTCCGGCGCTGAATGCGGGCATCGAGGCCGTCCAGGAGCTGTTGGAGTCCGAAGTGGAAGTCGGGTACATCGGCGCCGCGCGCGTCGCTCGCCGGCCGCATCGCGCCCGTGCGCACGACATCGGTCAGGACGGGGAAACGCTCGGTGTCGATCAGGGTCTCCAGGGTCCGGACGTACTGTGCGCCGGCCTCCTCGGCGGGCACGCCGGTGCTCTCGGCTGCCTGCGCGACGTCGGTGGAGAGCCGGGCCAGGCCCGTGACGGCTCCGTTGAGGAAGAGGCTGGTGGCGAGCATCTCGTCGTGGGTCAGGCCGGTGTCGGCGAGTGCGCTCAGTGAAGCCTCCAGCCAGGACAGCTGGTTGGGGCCGAGCGGCGGACCGCTGACCTGGACCCGGAGCATCCACGGGTGTTGCTGGTAGCGGGCCCACAGGGCCTGCACCCAGAGCTCGATCCGGGCTCGCCAGCCCTGAGCCGCCGACAGGTCGGGCGGCGGGCTGGCAGCGGTGTCCATCATGACGTCGATGAGTTGGCTCTTGCCCGGCACGTGCCGGTACAGGGCCATCGTGGAGCAGCCGAGGCGGCCCGCCACCCGCTGGATCGACACCACGTCCAGGCCTTCGGCGTCGGCGATGTCGATGGCGGCGCGGACGATCTTCTCCACGCTGAGCGCGGGCTTCGGCCCGCGCCTGCGCGCGGCGCCGTCCCCCCACAGCAGGTCGAGGCTGTCGGTGGTCATGTGAGTCTCCCGTGAGGTTGACGCTCCGCACGTAACTGCGTATAGGATAAGCAGAACTGTTTACGCAGTAAACAGTTTCCAACTCCTGGAGCAGTTCGACCTGGTCGAGGCCGGTGACCGTCCCGTCAAGACGTACTCGGGAGGCATGCGGCGCCGCCTTGACCTCGCGATCTCCCTGATCACCGTGCCCCCCGTGCTCTTCCTCGACGAACCCACGGTCGGCCTCGACCCGCGCAGCCGCAGAACCATGTGGGACGCGGTCGAGGAATTCCGGGCGCGGGGCACGACGGTCTTCCTGACGACGCAGTACCTGGAGGAGGCCGACGAGCTGGCGGACCGGATCGCCGTCATCGACCAGGGCCGCATCGTCGCCGAAGGCACCTCGGCCGAGCTCAAGCAGGACGTCGGCAACGAACGCCTGGAGATGGGCTTCCGCGCCGCCGCGGACTTCGCGAAGGCCCGTGACCTGGCCGAGGGGGAGAGAGTCGTCTGCGACGAGGAGGCCATGACTCTCAGCGTCTCCACCGACGACATGCGCTACGTGATCTCGATGATGAGCCGCATCGAAGGCGCCGGTCTGGACATCGGATCGGTGTCCATGTCCAAGCCCTCGCTGGACGACGTGTTCCTCTCGCTCACCCAGCGCGACAGCACCGAGGAAGAAGGAGTCGGCGCCAAGTGACCACGGCCACACCCGAGGCGGGCGGCATCCCGCGAGTGCAGGGCTCGAAGGTCTACTGGGCCATCAGCGACTCCATGGTCATCAGCGGCCGGTACCTGAAACACATCGTGCGCCAGCCCGAAGAGATCTTCATGGCCATCATGATCCCGGCCATGATGCTGCTCCTCTTCCGCTACATGCTGGGCGGCGCGGTGGACGCCGGTAACACCACCTACGCCAACTTCCTGATGCCGGGCATCCTGGTCATCGGCGTGAGCCTGACCGCCGTGTCCACCACGGTCAGCGTGTTCATGGACATGCAGGAAGGCTTCGTCGACCGGTTCCGCTCGATGTCCATGCTGGGTGGATCGGTGGTCTTCGGCCATGTGGTGGCCGCCATGGCCCGCGCCGTCATCGGCTTCGTCGCACTGATCGGCATCGGCTTCGCGATCGGATTCCGCCCCTCGGGGGACGTCCTGCAGTGGCTGGCGGCCTTCGGTGTCCTCGTCGTCTTCGCCTTCGCCGTCGGCTGGATCGCAGGTCTGTTCGGCCAGATCGCCAAGAGCACGGAGGGCGCGAGCGGGCTGGCCATGCTCGTGGTCTTCGCGCCGTACGCCAGCAACGTCTTCGCCCCCACCGAGACGATCTCCGGGGCGCTCGGCACGTTCGTCGAGTACCAGCCGGTCACGCACGTCATCGACACCGTGCGCGCGCTGCTGCTCGACCAGCCGGTCGGAAACAGCGCCTGGCTCGCGCTGCTGTGGTGGGGCGGGATCGCGGCCGTCGCCATCCCGCTCTCGAGCCGGCTCTTCCGCCGCCGCTTCGCCTGAGAGCCTGCATGGACGCCGGACATCACGAAGGGCGGCCGGACGCGGTGGCGACCGACCTCGAGGGACATCTGACCCCGGTGACCGAGGAAGTGACCGCGTTCGACCTGCCCGTGAGCGGCCGCGTACCGGCCGAACTCAACGGCCGCTACCTGCGCATCGGCCCCAACGCACTCGGAATCGAGGACCCCGCCGCACACCACTGGATGCACGGCGAAGGCATGATCCACGGTGTGCGGCTGCGGGACGGCCGCGCCGAGTGGTACCGCAACCGCTGGGTACGCTCCGACGCCGTCCGGGCCAAGCTGGGCGAGCCGCTCCGGCGCGTCCGACCGGCCCACGGCACCGACTTCGCCTGCAACACGCACATCATCGGCCATGCCGGACACGTCCTGGCCCTGACCGAGGGCGGAGCAAGTCCGCAGGACATCGGCCACGAACTGCAGACCCTGGGGCCCAGCCCGCTCGGCGGTACGGCACCGGGCTTCACCCTCGCGGCCCACACCAAGCTCGACCCGCGCACCGGTCAACTGCACAGCCTGGGCTACCTCGCCGGGCATGCCTCCGTCCGGCACACGGTGCTCGACCCCGACGGCGCCCTGGTCGGCGTGCGGGACCTGCCGATGCCCGGCTGCCCGATGGTGCACGACTTCGCGCTGACCGAGGCTCATCTGGTGCTGTACGACGTGCCGGTGACCTACCAGCCCCAAGCGCTGGGCCGGGGCGCGACGATGCCCTTCGCCTGGGACCCGCGGCACCCGGCCCGGGTGGGCGTGGTACCACGCGGCTCCGGCGACGTGCGCTGGTTCGAGGTGACGCCGTGCTTTGTGTCGCACACCCTCAATGCCTACGAGGAGGACGGCCTGTTGGTCGTCGACGTGGTCACACTGCCCGACGGCTTCGACATCGCCGCCATGCGCGCCGACGGATACGGCGCCCTCGACCGCTGGACGATCGACCTGCGCGCGGGCACGCTGCACGAGCGACGCCTCGACGACCGGCCACAGGAATTCCCGCGGGTCGGCGAGTCGATGGTCTCCCGCCGCCATCGGTACGGCTACTCCGCCGCGACCGCCGCCCTGTACCGCAGGTACGTGCCCTTCGAAGGGCCACCGCCGGACGCGGCGTTCGACAACGCACTGATCAAACACGACCTCCTGCGCGGCACCTCGGAACTGCACCGCTTCGGGCGCGACGCGGCGGTGGGCGAGGCGGTGTTCGTGCCCGCCGGCGCCCCGCCGGCACTCCCCGCCGCCGATGGTGAGGACGACGGCTATCTGCTGGCCTACGTCCATTCTCCGGAACGGGGCGCCGCCGACCTGGTCATTCTCTCCGCCCAGGACTTCACCGGCGCACCGCTGGCCCGGGTCCACCTCCCGCGCAGAATCCCGCTGGGCCTGCACGGAAGCTGGCTGCCCGACTCCTGAGCTTGTTCTTCTTCCGGCCTCGAACGACGTGTCGTACTAGGCAAGCGTTCGCAGAAGCCGCCCGCGCATGGTGGGAGCCCCTGCTGGGCCGCAGCCCAGTGGTCGAGGGGGGTGCGGACCGCCGTTCACTGAGCTGCCGGCGGGGACGCCAGCCACTTGGCGATGCACTCCGCGATCAGGCTCGTCACCTCCGCGGCGTGCGGGAAGCACCATCCGCATGATCTCCTCGTCGCCCAGCACCCGCGACTCGGTACCGCTGAGATTCCGGAGCTGCGCGAGGAGTTGCTCGTCGTCGCTCAGATGATGGAACTCCTCGCTGCACGGAGAGCATCTCCACCGCCGACGGCAGCATCCGGGTCAGGGGCGAGAAGTAGCCGGCTGAGCCTCCGGCGTGCGGAAAGCAGACCAACCGCGACGAAGCCTCGGGGGACGGCGCAAACTGCCGTGTCCAAGGGGAGGTGCTGGGGCACTCCTCGCCGGCGATCACCCTCGGTTACTATGCACACTTCATGCCAGAGGCCCGGAGCAAGGGACGCACGGCCACCGACGGACTGTTGGGAAAGACGGGGAGCAGCATGCCGAACCAGACTCCCAGATTCTCCCCACGGCTGGTCCCGACAGGACCCGCTCCAGAAAAGGTCCGGGTGGTGGCCGTGGAACGTATGGCTGAGGGGGCAGATTGGCTGCGGAAATTCTGAGACACGTCACCGCCACCCGCTACATCACGCCGCTGCGTGAGGGCGGTTCGCTGCCGGGACTCGTCGAGGCCGACGACCTCGGGACCTACGTCCTGAAGTTCACCGGCGCGGGCCAGGGCCGCAAGACGCTCGTCGCCGAGGTGGTCTGCGGCGAACTCGCCCGCCGGCTGGGTTTCCGGGTGCCGCGGCTGGTGACCGTCGACCTCGACCCGGTGCTCGGACTCGGCGAACCCGACCAGCAGGTGCAGGAACTGCTCAAGTCCAGCGGCGGCACCAACCTCGGCATGGTCTTCCTCTCCGGCGCACTCGGCTTCGACCCGCTCGCCTTCGAGGTGAGCGCGGCGGAGGCCGGACGGATCGTCTGGTTCGACGCGCTGGTCAACAACGTCGACCGCTCCTGGCGCAACCCCAACCTGCTGCGCCTGCGCGGCGAGACCTGGCTCATCGACCACGGCGCCACCATGATCTGGCACCACAACTGGCCCGGCGCCGAGACCTCCGCGGCACGCCCCTACGATGCATCCGACCACGCCCTCGCGCGCTTCGCGCCGGACGTCCGCGGGGCCGCCGACGCGCTCGCGCCGCTGGTCACCGAGGAACTCCTGGCCGAGGTCACCGCCGAGATCCCGGACGTCTGGCTGCGGGACGAACCCGGCTTCGCCACACCCGACGACCTCCGCAGGGCCTACGCCGGGCCCCTGCTCGCGCGGGCCGCCACGATCCACGAACGCGTCAAGGGGGTGCGGTGAGCGACCGCCACGTCTTCGAGTACGCGCTGCTGCGCGTGGTGCCGCGCGTCGAGCGCGGGGAGTGCGTCAACGCCGGTGTCCTCGTCTACTGCCGGGCCGGGTCCTACGTCGGTGCCCGCACCCACCTCGACGAGGCCCGGCTGCTGGCCCTGGACCCGCGGGTGGACCTCCCCGGGGTGCGCGCGGCGCTGCGCGCCGTGGAGGGCGTGTGCGCCGGAGGGGACGCGGCGGGCCAGGCGGCCGAGGACGATCCCGGCCGCCGGTTCCGCTGGCTGATCGCGCCCCGGTCGACCATCGTCCAGCCGGGCCCCGTCCACACCGGCCTCACGGCCGATCCGGCGGCCGAGACGCAACGGCTCCTCGACCTGCTGGTGCGGTAGGGGCGAGGCCCCGCCCGGACGACGGGCACGGGGCGGGGCACGTGCTGCCCGGGGCGTGCCTCAGACGCGTCGGCGGCGCCTGATCACGTAACCCGCGGCGAGCGCGGCGCCGGTGACGAAGCTCAGGCCGATGCCGATGTCCCAGTCGCTGGGTCCGGTGCCCGAGGCGCCGCCCAGGCCGCCCTGGGTGCCGAGCGTCGGCGTCACGGCGGGCGAGGCCACGGGCGCCGGTGTGGTCACGGCCGGTGCCGGTGCCGTGGTGGCCGGTCGCGGCGCGGAGGTGGCGGAGATCGTCGGGCCCTGGTCCCGGCCCGGCCGTGCCGCGCCGCCCGCGCCGCCGTCCGCCTCCCGGACCTCACGGATCCCGCCCTGGTCGAAGGGGCCCTGGCCGGTGGCGTGGGACTGTCCGGGCCGGTCCTGGTCGATCCGGCCCTGGTCGGCCCCGTCGGGCCGGTGCTGGCCGAGTCCGCCGCCGTCGGCGCCGTTCTCGTCCGGTCGGACCTGGCCCGCTCCGCTTCCGTCGGGCAGGCCCCCGTCGAGTCGCCCGTCGTTGACTCCGCCCCCGTCGAGCCGGCCGTCGTCCGGCCGACCCTCCTCCAGCGGGGCATCGGCGGACGGGTCTTCGTACATTCCGTCGGGGCACGAGGGGTCCGGATCGCCCGGATCCTCCTCCAGCCCGACCGGTACCGCTTCCTGGTAGGTGAAGCTCCGGCAGTCCGACCCCAGGTTCGAGTCGAGGTCCTGGGCGGGTGCGGGGTTGGCCAGCGGCACGATCGCGGCGATCGCGACGGCTATGCCTGCTGCACCGGTACGACGGCGCATGGACGCCTCCTTTCCGGCCACGAGTGGCTCGCGCTTCGACGCTAGGGGCCCGGCGGCCGGGCGGCCCGCAGCGCTGGGCCGATCGGGCGACCGGGGCGGGGCGGCGCGCCGGGAGGGCCGGGTAATGGATCACACCGCACCGGTGTCCCGTTGACACCGGGTGCCAGGGCTTCTAGCGTCACGTCTGCGGAAGGTACTAAGCGGTCGCTCACCCGAGGGCGCACGCTCCGCACGGGCCGCATCCCCAGGACGAGGAGAAGCAGCGAATGTCCACCACTGAGCAGCGGGTCGCCGTAGTCACCGGAGCCGCGCGCGGCATCGGTGCCGCCACCGCCGTACGACTGGCGGCCGAGGGCCGCGCCGTCGCCGTCATCGACCTCGACGAGGCCGCCTGCAAGGACACCGTGGAGAAGATCACCGCGGCCGGCGGCAGGGCGATCGCGGTCGGCTGCGACGTCTCCGACGAGGCGCAGGTCGAGGCGGCCGTCGCGCGGATCGCCGAGGAGCTGGGCGCGCCGACGATCCTCGTCAACAACGCGGGCGTGCTGCGCGACAACCTGCTGTTCAAGATGAGCGTTTCCGACTGGGACACCGTCATGAACGTGCACCTGCGCGGCGCCTTCCTGATGTCCAAGGCCTGCCAGAAGCACATGGTGGACGCCAAGTTCGGGCGCATCGTCAACCTGTCCTCCTCCTCCGCCCTCGGCAACCGCGGCCAGGTCAACTACTCCGCGGCCAAGGCCGGTCTCCAGGGCTTCACCAAGACCCTCGCCAAGGAACTGGGCAAGTTCGGCGTCACCGCCAACTCCGTCGCCCCCGGCTTCATCGCCACCGAGATGACCAAGGCCACCGCCGACCGCGTCGGCATGGGCTTCGACGACTTCAAGGCCGCCGCCGCCACCCAGATCCCGGTCGCCCGCGTCGGCGAGCCCGACGACATCGCCAACGCCATCGCCTTCTTCACCGGCGAGGCCGCCGGCTTCGTCTCCGGCCAGGTGCTGTACGTGGCCGGCGGACCGCTCGACTAGGGACCACGGAGGCAAGGGAACACTGGGACCAAGGACCACTGACATGACTGAACTGCCCGAACTCTCCGGCAAGGTCGCGCTCGTCACCGGCGCCAGCCGCGGCATCGGCTACGGCGTCGCCGAGGCGCTCGTCGCACGCGGCGACCGGGTCTGCATCACCGGCCGCAACGAGGACGCGCTGAAGGAGGCCGTCGACAGGCTCGGCTCCGACCGGGTCATCGGCGTCGCCGGCAAGGCGCACGACGAGGCCCACCAGGCCGTCGCCGTCGAGCGCGTGATGGACGCCTTCGGCCGCGTCGACTTCCTCGTCAACAACGCCGGCACCAACCCGGTGTTCGGACCGATCGCCGACCTGGACCTGAACGTCGCGCGCAAGGTGTTCGAGACCAACGTGATCTCGGCGCTCGGCTTCGCCCAGCGCACCTGGCACGCCTGGCAGAAGGACAACGGCGGCGCGATCGTCAACATCGCCTCCGTCGCGGGCCTGTCGCCCTCGCCCTTCATCGCCGCGTACGGCGTCAGCAAGGCCGCGCTGATCAACCTCACCGCGCAGCTGGCGCACGAGTTCGCACCCAGGGTGCGGGTCAACGCGATCGCCCCGGCGGTGGTGAAGACCAAGTTCGCCGCCGCCCTGTACGAGGGTCGCGAGGAGGAGGCCGCCTCGGGCTACCCGCTCGGCCGGCTCGGCGTCCCCGCCGACATCGGGGGCGCCGCCGAGTTCCTCACCTCCGAGCAGTCCGCCTGGGTCACCGGTCAGACGCTCGTCGTCGACGGCGGCATCTTCCTCAACGCCGGCGTGGCCTGATCTCGCCCACGAGGACTCCGTGAGATCGATCCCGGACACGGGCGCCGTCGACGAGAACGGCGCCCGTGTCCGCGTATCGGAGACCGGCGCACGATGACAACGTAGTCATCCTCAAATGATCAAAACCCCTGTTCAGAAGGGGGTTCAGGGTGCGTGGCGCTGCGGTATGGTCTGCCGACCCTTGGTACGGCGGATCGAGGAGCGTGCGCGTGTTCAACCGGAAGCGAGGCCTGCGGCGGGTCGCGGCCATCGTGTCCATATCCTCACTGGTCACCGGATGCAGCATGCTGTCGTCCGACAGTTCGCAGGACGAGAAGCCGATCGTCGTGGGGACGACCAGCGCCCCCAGCACACTCGATCCGGCGGCGTCCTGGGACGGCTCCTGGGAGCTGTTCCGGAACATCTACCAGACGCTGCTCAGTTACCCCAGCGGCGCCACCGCGCCCCAGCCCGACGCCGCCGAGCAGTGCTCGTTCACCGACAGCACGAACCAGGTGTACCGCTGCGAGCTGCGCGAGGGACTGACCTTCTCCAACGGCGACCGCCTCGACGCCCGGGCGGTCAAGCACTCGATCGACCGGATCAAGGACATCAACGTCAACGGTGGTCCGGCCGGCCTGCTCGGCAGCCTCGAACGCGTCCAGGCGCCGAGCGAGCGCGAGGTGGTCTTCCACCTCAACAAGCCGGACGCCACCTTCCCGTTCGTGCTCGCCACCCCCGCCATGTCGATCGTCGACCCCGACGACTACCCCGCGGACGCCCTGCGCGAAGGCAGCGGTGTCGTGGGCTCCGGCCCGTACACCCTCCAGTCGTACGAGGACGGCGAACGGGCCGAACTCGTGCGCAACGACCACTACGAGGGCTTCGCCGAACGGCACAACAAGGCGGTGACCATCCGCTACTTCAAGGACTCCGCCGGCATGGTGAAGGCGCTGCGCGACGGAGACATCCAGGTGACCTACCGCGGCCTCGCCGCCGACGACGTCGTCACGCTCCAGGGCAAGGAGGGCAAGGAGGAGAACCTCCAACTGGTCGAGGGCAGCGGTACGGAGATCAGCTACCTCGTCTTCAACCCGGAGGACCCCTGGGCGGGACGCAAGGAAGTGCGCCAGGCCGTCGCCCAGGTGATCGACCGGACGATGATCGCCCACAAGATCTACCAGGACACCGTCGACCCGCTGTACTCGATGGTCCCCAAGGGCCTCACCGGCCACACCACGGGCTTCTTCGACGACTACGGCGACCCCAGCGTCCCCAAGGCCCGCGAGCTGCTGGAGGAGGCCGGCATCACCGACCCGGTCCCGCTCACCCTCTGGTACACCACCGACCGCTACGGCTCCGAGACGGCGGTGGAGTTCGAGGAGATCAAGCGGCAGCTCGACGCCTCCGGCCTGTTCAAGGTCACCCTCAAGAGCCGCCCCTGGAAGACGTACGTCGCCGGCTACCAGAAGGGCGAGTACCCGGTCTTCGGACGCGGCTGGTCCCCGGACTTCCCGGACGCGGAGAACTTCATCGCCCCCTTCGTCGGAAAGCAGAACGCGCTCGGCACGCCCTACCTCACCCCGGAGATCACCGGCGAACTGCTGCCGCGCTCACGCCGGGAGAGCGACCGCGCCAACGTGGAGAGGGAGTTCGAGCAGGCGCAGCAGATCATGGTGGACGACGCGCGGCTGCTGCCGCTGTGGCAGGGCAAGCAGTACGTGGCCGCCAGCACGGACATCTCGGGCGCCGAGCAGGCCCTGGACCCGTCCACGATCATGATGATGTGGCAGCTCGAACGGAAGACGAGCTGGTAGGCGCCCCCGTTGTCAGTGGTCGGCGGTAGGTTCTTGGGCAGTGGAAGCGACCGCACAGCGTAAGGAAGTCGACGTGACCGACATCGCCATGCTGCCCGAGTCCTGGCGCGAGGTGCTGGGCGGCGAGCTGCAACAGCCCTACTTCAAGGAGCTGATGGAGTTCGTCGAGGAGGAGCGGGCGAACGGCCCCGTCTACCCGCCGCGCGAGGAGGTCTTCGCCGCACTGGAGGCCACGCCGTTCGACCGGGTGAAGGTGCTGGTCCTCGGTCAGGACCCGTACCACGGCGAGGGCCAGGGGCACGGGCTGTGCTTCTCGGTCCGGCCGGGCGTGAAGGTCCCGCCGTCCCTGCGCAACATCTACAAGGAGATGCACGCGGAGCTGGACACCCCGATCCCGGACAACGGCTATCTGATGCCGTGGGCGAAGCAGGGCGTCCTGCTGCTCAACGCGGTCCTCACGGTCCGCGCCGGTGAGGCGAACTCGCACAAGTCCCGCGGCTGGGAGTTGTTCACCGACGCGGTGATCCGTGCGGTGGCCGCCCGGACCGACCCGGCGGTGTTCGTGCTGTGGGGCAACTACGCGCAGAAGAAGCTGCCGCTGATCGACGAGGCGCGGCACGCCGTGGTCAAGGGGGCGCACCCCTCCCCGCTGTCCGCGAAGAAGTTCTTCGGCTCCCGGCCCTTCACGCAGATCAACGAGGCGGTCGCGGGGCAGGGCCACGAGCCGATCGACTGGACCATCCCGAACCTGGGCTGAGCGGTTCCGGTCCCGGGCCGGTCCGTCGCCGACCGGCCCGAGCGCACCCCGGTGCCGCCTGACGGGCAAAGCGGACGCGTGCGGTTAGCGTCGTCGGGACAGCCGACGAGGGCACGGAGGACGCGGTGGCGAAGGGACAGGGGCAGGCGGCGCCCGATGCGGTGCTGACGCGGATCGGCCAGGTCGCCATGCTGCATCACGCGGGCGACCGCGAGGAGGCCCGGCACCGCTTCCTCGGCCTGTGGGCGGAGATCGGCGAGCACGGCGACGCCCTGCACCGCTGCACGCTGGCTCATTACCTGGCCGACACCCAGGACGACCCCGAGGAGGAGCTGGCCTGGGACCTGCGGGCCCTGTCCGCCGCCGAGGAGCTGACGGAGGACCTGCTCGCCGACCGGCACGAGGGCACGCCCGCCGCCCGCGCCCTCTACCCCTCGCTCCACCTGAACGTGGCGGCGGACTACGACCGGCTCGGTCACCGCGAGGCCGCCCGGCTGCACCTGTGGCGCGCCCGCGCCGCGGCCCACTCCCTCGCCCCCGGGCCCTACGAAGAGGGCGTACGCGCCTCGATCGACCGCCTGGAGCTGCGCCTCGACGGCACCGAACGGGGCACGGGCGGACCCGACCGCCCCGAGGGACGGGGCCGCCCACCGCGGCAGCGGCCCTAGGGAGGTGTCGTGTCAGCGGCCGTAGGCGTCCTCGCAGATGCGGGCCTCGGGGCTGCCGGGCCGCCAACCGCCGTACTGCTTGCCGAGGGAGCACACGTCCGCCTTGCCACCGGTGCGGTCGCCGGACGGGCCGGGCAGATCCGGCACCCGGGGCCCGGGCGTCGCGGGCGCACGGGTGTGCTCCGGTGCCGCCGGACGGGCGGGCCGCTGCTCGGGGGCGTGGGCGGCCGGGGGACGGTGCGGCGCGGCCGGGGTCGCCGGGGGCTTCGTACGGCGCGGTGTCCCGTCGGCACGCTCCGGGGACGGGGAGGGGCCGATCATCTCCAGCGCCTCCCGGGCCGGGGCCTGAACGACCCGGGGCTCGGCCGGACCCTCCGGACGCGGCGCGGACGAGCGGGCGCCCGCCGCCGACGGGTCGGCCGCGGCCGGGCCCCGGACCGTCGTACAACCGGTCAGGGCCGAGACAGCCACGGTCACCAGAAGCGTTGCGGTGGTCGTCGTTCGATGCACCCGCGCCACTCTGCTGCTTCGGGCCCTGCGACCGGCGCCCGACGAGCGGAGGTTGCCCCGCACGGGTGATCTCCGGCCCCGTACGGAGGCCCTGGGGCGACCGGAGGTGACGTCAGTCCCCGGTGGCTCCGTCCAGGCGCTCGCGGATCAGGTCCGCGTGCCCGTTGTGCCGCGCGTACTCCTCGATCATGTGAGTGTGGATCCAGCGCAGGGTGTAGCGCTCACCGGTGCGCAGGTGCCTGCCCCGGGTCGGTTCGCCCAGGGGTACGCCGGCCGCGTTGCGCCGGGCCGCCTCGATCTCGGCCTGCCAGGTGGCGCGGGCCTCGGCGAACGCGTCCGCCTCGGTGAGCCGGAACTCGCCCTCCGGGTCCTCGTCCGAGTAGTAGATCGGGCCCGCGTCCTCGGCCGCCAGCACCCTGCGGTACCAGCTGCGCTCCACCTCCGCCATGTGCCGCACCAGTCCCATCAGGGACAGCGTCGACGGCGCGACGACGGCCGTCCTCAACTGCTCGTCGGTGAGCCCCTCGCACTTCCAGTCGAGGGTCTGCCGGTGGTACTCGAGCCAGCCTTCCAGCATGGTGCGTTCGTCGGCGTCGGTCGCGGGTTCGCGGCGTTCGGTCGTCATCCCGGCATCCTCGCCCAGACCGGCCGTCCCCACCAGGAGTTTTCAGCTCGACGGCAGGTCGCCCAGCATGCCGTTCAGCAGCTCCCGCAGCCCCGAGCGCACCTCCTTCAGGCTCGGCACCTCGGCGTGGAACGACCCGGCCACACAGCTGAACATCAGACCGTCCGCCCAGGCGACCAGCGAGAGCACGTGACGGTCCAGGTCGGTCGAGCCCATCGCGGTGACGAGGGCGCCCAGTTGCTCGCGGAAGCGGCCGCCCGCCGCGTCGAAGTGCGCCCGCAACTCCGGTCGGCGGGTGGCCTCCAGCGCCAGCTCGTACCGGGCCAGCGTCAGCGCGCGGTTGCCGGTCAGGGCGCGGTGCGTCGCCAGCGCCAGCGCGTCCACCAGGGCGGCGAGCCCGGCGCGCGGGTCCGGCATCTCGTGCAGCGCCAGCACCCTGGACTCCCGGTCGGCCAGGCGCCGCACCGCCAGCTCCAGCAGCGCCTGCCGGGTCCGCGCGACGTTGGACGTGGAGCCCTGCGGGAGTGCCGCCCTCTCGTCGACCGCCCGGTGCGTGAGGCCGCGCATCCCGCGCTCGGCGAGCAGGGCCAGGGCGGCGTCGGCGACCAGATCGGCGCGGGAGGCTCCCGCCGGGAGGCCGGGGGACGCGGTGTGTGCGGACATGGAGATCAACCTACCTGCCCCACTACGGCTGTAGTACAGTCGACGTCAGGAGCTACTACAGCTGTAGTGAGCCACTGCAACTGTAGTGAACCCATGTGGAAGAGAACCGCATCGAAGAGAACCGCGTCGAAGAGAATGCCGAGGACAGTCATGACACGCACGAGGAGCGCCGTCGTGATCGGCGGCGGCATCGGCGGCCTGACCGCGGCGGCCGCCCTGCACCAAAGCGGCCTGCGGGTCACCGTCCTGGAGCGCGCCCCCTCGCTCCGCCCGATCGGCGCGGCCATCTCGCTGTCGCCCAACGCCCTGCGCGCCCTGGACGTGATCGGCCTCGGCGAGGAGATCCGCGACCTCGCCGCCTGGCAGGGCGACGGCGGACTGCGCACCCCCGGCGGACGCTGGCTCTCCCGGTCCAGCGCCGAGGCGGCGGCGGCACGCTTCGGCGGTCCGCTGGTGCTGCTGCACCGGTCCACCCTCATCGACAGCCTCGCCGCGCTGCTGCCGCCGGACGCGGTCCGCACCGCCGCCGACGCGACGGTGGCCGACCCCGGGGACCGCGACCGCCCGGCCACCGTCCGCACCCCGGCCGGTCAACTGGAGGCCGACCTGGTCGTCGCGGCCGACGGCATCCACTCGGTGGTGCGCCGCGCGCTCTTCCCGGACCACCCGGGTCCCGTCTACTCCGGCTTCACCACCTGGCGGACCGTGATACCCGTGCCGGGCGTCGAGTTCGCCTCCCACGAGACCTGGGGCCGCGGTCGCATCTGGGGCACGCACCCGCTCAAGGACGGCCGGGTCTACTCCTACGCCGCCGCCGTCACCCCCGCCGGCGGACACGCGGCCGACGAGAAGGCCGAACTGCTGCACCGCTACGGCGACTGGCACGACCCGATCCCCGCCGTGCTCGCCGCCGCCCGCCCCGAGGACGTCCTGCGGCACGACGTCCACCACATCGCGGAGCCGCTGCCGGCCTACCACCGCGGCCGGGTCGCCCTCCTCGGGGACGCCGCGCACGCGATGCCGCCCAACCTCGGCCAGGGCGGCAACCAGGCCATCGAGGACGCGGTCGTGCTCGCCCACCACAGCCGGGACCTCGCCGCCTACTCCGCCGCCCGGCTGCCCCGCACCACCGCGATCGCCCGGCAGGCCGTCAAGGTGGCCCGCCTCAACCTGATGAGCAACCGCGCCGGGATCGCGGTCCGCGACGCCGCGATCCTCGCCCTGTCCAAGGCCGGACCCGCCCTGTTCCTGCGCGGCTTCGACGGCATCGCCGACTGGCGGCCCCCGCAGCCCCCGTATGCTTCCCGGCGGACCCAGGTCGGCGAGCGTAACGAGCGTTAGAGGAGCACATCCCGTGAAGGTCGGCTGCATCGGACTCGGCGACATCGCGCAGAAGGCATACCTGCCGGTGCTCGCCGCCCTCCCCGGGATCGAACTGCACCTGCAGACCCGCACCCCCGCCACCCTCAACCGGGTCGGGGACAAGCTGCGCATCCCGCCGGCGCAGCGCCACGCCGACCTCGACGCGCTGCTCGCCCAGGGCCCGGACGCCGCCTTCGTACACGCGCCGACCGCCGCCCACCCCGAGATCGTGTCCCGGTTGCTGGACGCCGGCGTCCCCACCTACGTCGACAAGCCCCTCGCCTACGAACTCGCCGACTCCGAACGCCTGGTGACCCTCGCCGAGCAGCGCGGCACCAGCCTCGCCGTCGGCTTCAACCGGCGCCACGCCCCCGGGTACGCGCAGTGCGCCGAGCACCCGCGCGAGCTGATCCTCATGCAGAAGAACCGCACCGGACTGCCCGAGGACCCGCGCACGATGATCCTCGACGACTTCATCCACGTCGTCGATACGCTGAGGTTCCTGGTGCCCGGGCCGGTCGACGACGTGACCGTGCGCGCCCGCGCGGAGGACGGCCTGCTCCACCACGTCGTGCTGCAGCTCGCCGGTGACGGCTTCACCGCGCTCGGCGTGATGAACCGGCTCAGCGGCTCGGCGGAGGAGATCCTGGAGGTCTCGGGGCAGGACACCAAGCGCCAGGTGGTCAACCTCGCCGAGGTGATCGACCACAAGGGCCAGCCGACCGTGCGGCGGCGCGGCGACTGGGTTCCCGTGGCCCGCCAGCGCGGCATCGAGCAGGCGGTGCTCGCCTTCCTCGACGCGGTGCGCGCCGGCCGGGTGCTCAGCGCCCGGGACGCGCTGGAGACCCATGAGCTGTGCGAGCGGGTGGTGCGGGCCGTGCTCGACCGCTCCGCCTGAGCCGCACCGTCCGTACGCCCTCGGCAGCGCCCCAGATCGCGAGGGTCCCCAGCGCCGCGTACACCGTCCAGTCGCCGTAGCGGACGTACGGCGTGGTGCCGTGGGTGAGCGGGATCTCGTACACCCGCGAGGCGCTCGCGTCGGTGCCGAGCCAGGAGCCGATCCGGGCGCCGCTCGCGTCGTAGACGGCGGAGACCCCGGTCAGCGTCGCGTGCACCATCGGCCGGCCGGTCTCGGCGGCGCGCAGCGCGGCGAGCGAGGCGTGCTGCTCGGGCGCCCAGGTGTGCTGGAAGGTCGAGGTCGAGGACTGGGCGACCAGCACCTCGGCGCCGTCGGCGACGAGGCTGCGGCTCATGTCGGGGAACGCGCTCTCGAAGCAGACCATCGGCCCGATCCGCAGGCCGTCGCCCACGTTCATCACCACCTGCTCGGTGCCCTGCCTGCGGTCCTCGCCGGCCGCCTTGCCGACGGAGGTGGCCCAGCCGAGCACGGAACGGAACGGCACGTACTCGCCGAAGGGGACGAGCCGCATCTTGTCGTACCGGTCGCCGGTCGGACCCTCGGGGCCGACGAGCACCGAACTCTTGTAGATGCCGGGTTTGTCGGAGCGCCGTGCGTCCACGTTGACCAGGATGTCCGCTCCGGTCTCCCGGGACAGCGCGGCGAGTCGCCGGGCCAGGTCCGGGCGGTCGTCCAGGTCGAAGCCGACGCTGCTCTCGCCCCAGACGATCAGGTCGAGGTCCCGGTCCGCGAGCCGCCGGGTCAGCTGTTCCTCGCGGTCGAACCGCCGGTCGGCGCTGTCCGCCCCGGCGACGACGCCCGGCTGCACCACGGCGATCGCGGCCCGCTCCTCGGTGCCGGGGCGCGGCGACCAGACCCAGGCGGCCGAGGTGGCCGCGGCGGTGGCGACGAGCCCGGCCAGGGCGGGCACCCTCGCCCGGCGTACGGCGACGAGAACGGCGAGGGCGACGTTGACGGCCACCACCAGGAAGCTGAGCAGCCACACGCCGCCCACCGAGGCGAGCCGCAGCGCTGGGGTCACTTGCCACTGACTGGCGCCGAGCATCCCCCAGGGGCCGCCGAGCCCCTGCCAGGAGCGGACCAGCTCCGCCAGCAGCCAGCCCGACGGCAGCACCACCAGGGCCGCCGCGACCCGGCCGGTGGACGGCGCCCCGCCCAGCGTCCGGCGCACCAGCCAGCCCCACGGGACCCACAGCGCGCCGAGCAGCGCGGCGATGACGAAGGTGAAGACGTGCAGATTGGGCAGCAGCCAGTGGTGCATGGCGAGCACGAACCCGAACCCGCCGCACCACCCGTCGTACGCGGCCCGCCTGCCGCCCGGCGCGGTCCGGGCCAGCAGGATCCAGGGGACCAGCGCGAACCAGGCCCACCACCACAGGGCCGGGCCGGGGAAGGCCAGCACGGGCAGGGCCCCGACGAGCACGGCGACGGCCGAGCGCCGCCACGGGGAGGCGAGCCAGTGGTCGAGCGTCTTCATGGACTCCTCCCTACCGACGATCCCTACCCGTTGGTTCCCCCAGTGTGCCCACGCGACGAGGGCGAATTCAGTTGATCACACCGAAGCCTGTCCGGCGCGTGAGACCTCCGTCTAAGGTGATCGATGATCGATCAAATGTGGAGGTACCTCATGGCACGACCCATCACGGTGGTCACCGGCGGCAGCCGGGGGATCGGTGCGGCGACCTGTCTGCGCCTCGCGGCGGACGGGCACGATGTCGTCGTGGGCTACGCGCGCGACTCCGCGGCCGCCGAGACGGTCGTGGCGGGGGTGCGCGACGCGGGAGGCCGCGGGGTCGCGGTGCGGGCGGACACGTCCGTCGAGGCCGACGTCGAGCGGCTCTTCGACGTGGCGGAGGAGCGGCTGGGCCCGGTGACGGGGCTGGTGAACAACGCGGCCGTGACCGGCCCGCTGGGGCGGCTCGCCGACAGCGACACCGCGGACCTGCGCCGGGTCCTCGACGTCAACCTGCTCGGGGTGCTGCTGTGCGCCCGGCGGGCCGCGCGGCTGATGACGCCGCGGGGCAGCGGCGCGATCGTGAACGTGTCGTCGGGCGCCGCGACCCTCGGCAGCCCGGGGGAGTACGTGCACTACGCGGCGAGCAAGGCCGGTGTCGACGCGCTGACGCTGGGCCTGGCCAAGGAACTCGGCCCGGACGGGATCCGGGTCAACGCCGTCGCACCCGGGGTGATCGACACCGAGATGCACGCGGCGGCGGGCGACGCCGGCCGGGCCGCGCGGATGGGGGCGGCGGTGCCGATGGGGCGTGCGGGCCGGGCGGAGGAGATCGCCGCGGCGATCTCCTGGCTGCTGTCGCCCGAGGCGTCGTACACGACGGGGACGGTGCTCCGGGTGGCGGGCGGACGCTGAACGAAACCGGGGACGGGGTCGTCTGCGCGGCAGGGCGGCCCCCGCGGCTCAGGCCGCCTCGATGACCTCGCCGCGGATCGCGCTCGCCCACTCGACCACCAGCAGCTCGTACTCCACGCGCTCCTGCGCGGACAGGGTCCCGCCCGCGCGCCGCCACAGCGCGCGGATCTGATCGTTCAGTTCCGCGGCGGACCGCACGGAACCAGGCGTCACGTAATCGGGGGACATGCCGACAAGCCTAGGGGCAAGCACTGACACTGCGCTACCGGACGGCTACACAAGCGGTTCGCCTCAGCCGGCGGACTCCGCGGCGTGCGGGCTGAGTACCCCCGCCGCCACCAGGGCGATGATGACGACGCCGAGCGCGATGCGGTACCAGACGAACGGCATGAAGCTCTTGGTGGAGATGAACTTCATGAACCAGGCGATGACCACGTACCCGGTGGCGAAGGCGATGACCGTGGCGAAGAGCGTCGGTCCCCAGGAGACGTGGTCGCTCTCCATCGCGTCCTTCAGCTCGAACACGCCGGAGGCGAGCACCGCGGGGATCGCGAGCAGGAACGAGTACCGGGCGGCCGCCTCGCGCCGGTAGCCCATGAAGAGTCCGCCGCTGATGGTCGCGCCGGAGCGGGAGACGCCGGGGATGAGGGCCGCCGCCTGGCAGAGGCCGTAGATCAGGCCGTCCCGCACGCCCAGGTTCTCCAGCTCCTTGCGCTGCTGCGGGGCGCGGTGCCGGCCGCCCTTCTCGTCCCGGGCGGCCATCCGGTCGGCGATGCCGATGATCACACCGACGACGATCAGCATCGTCGCGGTGATCCGCAGGTCGCGGAACGGACCCTCGATCTGGTCCTTCAGCGTCAGGCCCAGCACACCGATCGGGATCGAGCCGACGATCACCAGCCAGCCCATGCGCGCGTCGGGGTTGTGGCGCATCGACTTGTCGGCGAGCGAACGCGTCCACGCCGAGATGATCCGCCCGATGTCCTTGCGGAAGTAGATGAGCACCGCGGCCTCGGTGCCGATCTGCGTGATCGCCGTGAAGGCCGCGCCCGGGTCGTGCCAGCCGGAGAACGCCGCGGTCAGCCGCAGGTGCGCGCTGGAGGACACGGGCAGGAACTCGGTCAGCCCCTGGACGAGTCCGAGGACGAGGGATTCAAACCAAGACATGGAGTTACGTCAGTCCAAGCGGCGATCGAGGAACGGCGATAAACGGTCGGCGGACACGCCGAACCGTCGCGTGCGGTGATCGGGACCTGGCGTGCCGAGGGGCAGCGTAGCGCCCCGAAATGAACCCGGAGCGACGGGGGTGAGCAGCGGGGGAGCGGCCCCCCTACGCCACCGCGGGGCCCGCCACCGTCCAGCCCGGGGTCTGAGGATGGGCGGTCAGGTCCTCGTGGCGGACGGTGTCGCCGCAGGCGGGACAGGTGACCTGGGGGACCAGTTCGTGGCCGCAGGCGTGCTCGATCACCATGGGGCGGTCGCCCTCCGCGCGCAGATGCCGGTCTCCCCACGCCATGAGGGTCATCAGGACCGGCTCCAGCTCGAGGCCCGCCCGGGTCGGCCGGTACTCGAAGCGCCGCGGGCGCTCGCTGTACGGCTCCTTGGCCACGATCCCCGCGTCGACGAGCCGTCGCAGCCGGGTGGCGAGGATGTCGCGCGGGGCGCCGGTGTTGCGCACCAGCTGGTCGAAGCGGCCGTTGCCGAGGCAGATCTCGCGCAGGACGAGCAGGGAGTACTTCTCGCCGACGAGCGCCAGGGTGTCGGCGATGGAGCAGGGGCGCGGGTTCTTGGGAGCGGCGGCCATGCCGGCCAGTCTAGGCGAGCAGAGGAAGAGGGTTTGAATTTCCAACCCGCCAGGATATGGTGAGTCCAGATTTCCTACTCACTGGTAGTCGCTGCTCCTCACCCACCGGCAGTCCGCCGACCACCGAGCACCGACCACCGAGCACCGGAGGCCCGCACCATGCGTGACGCAGTCGTCGTGGAAGCCGTACGCACTCCCATGGGCAAGGGCAAACCGAACGGAGCCCTCGCCCACGTCCACCCCGTGGAACTCCTCGCCCACACGCTGCGCACCCTGGTCGAGCGGTCGGGTGTCGACCCGGCGCTGATCGACGACGTCATCGGCGGCACCGTGGACCAGGTCGGCGAGCAGGCCATGAACACCACCCGCTACGCCTTGCTCTCGGCGGGCTTCCCCGAGTCCGTCCCCGCCACCACCGTGGACCGGCAGTGCGGCTCCTCCCAGCAGGCCGTCCACTTCGCCGCGCAGGGCGTCATCGCCGGGGCGTACGACCTCGTCGTCGCCTGCGGGGTCGAGTCCATGAGCCGGGTGCCGATGTGGTCGAACGTGCCGCCCGGCGCCGACCCGTTCGGTCCCGGAGTCGCCGCCCGCTATCCGGAGGGGCTCGTCCCGCAGGGCATCAGCGCCGAGCTGATCGCCGCGAAGTGGTCGCTCACCCGGGAGCGCATGGACGCCTTCGCCGTCTCCTCGCACCACAAGGCCGCGGCCGCCTGGGACACCGGCCGCTTCGACGCCGAGATCGCGCCCCTGGACGGTGTGTCGCGCGACGAGTGCGTGCGTCCGGACACCGGCGTCGAGGTCCTCGCCGGTCTCCGGCCCGCCTACCACGACCCGGCCTTCGCCGAACGGTTCCCGCAGATCGAGTGGAATGTCACCGCGGGCAACGCCAGCCCGGTCAACGACGGCGCCTCGGCCGTGCTGATCACGTCGAGCGAGACCGCGGCCCGCCTCGGCCTGCGTCCCCTCGCCCGACTGCACAGCTTCGCCGTCACCGGCTCCGACCCGCTCCTGATGCTCACCGGTGTCGTGCCGGCCACCGAGAAGGTGCTGCGCAGGGCGTCGCTCTCCCTCGGCGACATCGACCTCTTCGAGGTCAACGAGGCATTCGCGAGCGTCGTACTGGCCTGGCAGCAGGAGACCGGCGCCGACCTGGACAGGGTCAACGTGCACGGCGGGGCCATCGCGCTCGGTCATCCCCTCGGCGCCAGTGGCACCCGCCTGACCACCACCCTCGTGCACGCCCTGCACGAACGCGGCGGCCGCTACGGCCTGCAGACCATGTGCGAGGCCGGCGGCCTCGCCAACGCCATGATCCTGGAAGCGGTCTAACGCCTCGTCGGCATCGGCTCGGCGCGCGCTCAGGACCCGCTCAGCGCCCGCGCAGCCGGTGCCGCTTGCGCCAGGCCACCACCGCGCCCGCGAGCCCCGGCAGGGCGATGCATGCCAGCGCGATCAGGAAGGCGGGGGAGGTCGGCGTCGAGGCACGGGCGCCCGCGACGACGTAGGCAGCGGTGTTGGGGATCGAGCCGAGCCCCGTCGCCAGCAGGAAGGGCAGCAGGCCCATGCGGGACACGGCCGCGCAGTAGTTGGACGCCGCGAAGGGCACCCCCGGGAAGAGCCGCATCGCCAGCATCGTCCGGAAACCGTGCCGGCTCAGCTGCCCGTCCGCGGCCTTCAGCCACTTGCCCCGCAGCAGCGGGCGCAGCGCCTCCTGGCCGAGGACCCGGCCGAGACAGAAGGCGACCCCGGCGCCGAGCACCGTCCCCGCGATCGCGGAGGCCAGCCCCAGCTGTGAGCCGAACAGGGCGCCGGCCGCCAGGTTGAGCAGCGGGCGCGGCACGAAGGCGACCGTGCACAGCCCGTACGCCACCGCGTACGCAAGGGCCGCCGCGGCGCCCCCGAGCTGTGGTGGCCAGCCGTTCGTCAGCAACTGCTGCGGCTGGAACAGCACCACCGTCGTCGCGGCCGAGGCCAGCAGGGCTACGAGCAGGGAGAGCCGGGACCACGGCGACAGCAGCACTCTCGTCACACGCGCGGCGAAGCCGGTCGGGGCGACCGGTCCTGCGGCGGTGACGGCGAGTTCGGCGGCGGTCCGGGGAGAGACCGAGGCGGTGCCCCCAGAGCGGGTGGTGGCATCGAGCATCCGGTGACACTAACCGACAAATGTGTGTGATCGCCGTATGGTGCGTCTCATGAGCGTCACAGCCCGGCCGATTCCGGACTCGCCGCCGAGCGCCCTCGCCGACACGGTACTGGAGCGGCTCACCGCCGAGTACCCCACCGCGGCCGACCCCGAGCGGGCCGTCGGACTCCGGTCGTACATGAGGGACGTGGCGCCGTTCCTGGGCATGACCTCGCCCGTTCGCCGCTCCCTGTCCCGCACCGTGCTGGCAGGCGTGCCCCGGCCGGACGAGTCGGACTGCACCGCGGTCGCGCTGCGCTGCTGGCGGCTGCCCGAGCGCGAGTACCACTACTTCGCCGTCGACTACCTGCGCCGGTATGTGACGCACTGCTCGTCGGGATTCCTGCCCGTCGTCCGGCACCTGCTCACCACCGTCCCCTGGTGGGACACCGTCGACCTGCTCGCCGCGCACGTCGTCGGTGGACTGGTCACCGCCGACCGCGGCCTCACGCGGGACATGGACGCCTGGATCGAGGACGAGGACCTGTGGCTGGTCCGCGCGGCGCTCCTGCACCAGCTGCGCTACAAGGAAGACACCGACACCGACCGCCTCTTCGGCTACTGCGTGCGCCGGTCGGGCCACGGCGACTTCTTCGTCCGCAAGGCCGTCGGCTGGTGCCTGCGCGAGTACGCCAAGACCGATCCGGACGCCGTGCGCGCCTTCGTGGCCGAGCACCGGGCCCGCCTGGCGCCGCTGTCCGTCCGGGAGGCGCTGCGGACCATCGGTCCCTAGCCGGACCCCGGTACACGGGACGACGGCAGGTGTCGAACTCCCGTTCCCCCAAAAACCATTCGACGTGCGACGAAGCGTCGGCAATGATCGGCGTCATGTTCCGGTACGCCTTCCACCTCGCAGCATCCGCGGTCGCGGATGCCCCGAAGGCTGCCGTCGCCCACTTCACCGCCGCAGTCGACGGCGCCCGAAGCTGACCCTCCCCGGATCGTCCGGCGGACCCCGCAGGGGGAGGGTCGGCCGGCCCCAGGGGTCCCCACCACCGCCACGAGGCTTCGAGGTACCGCCATGTCCAAGACGGCGTACGTCCGCACCAAACCGCATCTGAACATCGGCACGATGGGCCATGTCGACCACGGCAAGACCACCCTGACCGCCGCCATCACCAAGGTCCTCGCCGAGCGCGGGGCCGGCACGTTCGTGCCGTTCGACCGCATCGACCGCGCCCCGGAGGAGGCGGCGCGCGGCATCACCATCAACATCGCGCACGTCGAGTACGAGACCGACACCCGGCACTACGCGCACGTCGACATGCCCGGCCACGCCGACTACGTCAAGAACATGGTCACCGGCGCCACCCAGCTCGACGGGGCGATCCTCGTCGTCTCCGCCCTTGACGGGATCATGCCGCAGACCGCCGAACACGTGCTGCTCGCCCGGCAGGTGGGCGTGGACCACATCGTGGTCGCGCTCAACAAGGCCGACGCCGTCGAGGACGGCGAGGACACGGTGCTGACCGACCTCGTCGAGCTGGAGGTGCGCGAACTGCTCACCGCGCAGGGCTACGGCGGCGACGCCGTGCCCGTCGTACGGGTCTCCGGGCTGAAGGCCCTGGAGGGCGACCCGAGGTGGACGGCGTCCGTCGAGGCGCTGCTCGACGCCGTGGACACGTACGTGCCCATGCCCGAGCGGTACCTGGACGCCCCGTTCCTGCTGCCGGTGGAGAACGTGCTCACCATCACCGGCCGCGGCACCGTCGTCACCGGCGCCGTCGAGCGCGGCACCGTGCGCGTCGGCGACCGGGTCGAGGTGCTCGGGGCGTCCGTCGAGACGGTCGTCACCGGCCTGGAGACGTTCGGCAAGCCGATGGAGGAGGCCCAGGCCGGGGACAACGTGGCGCTGCTTCTGCGCGGAGTCGCCCGCGACACGGTGCGCCGGGGGCACATCGTCGCCGCGCCCGGCAGTGTCGTGCCGGCGCGGCGCTTCACCGCAAGGGTGTACGTGCTGTCGACGCGCGAGGGCGGCCGCTCCACACCGCTGACCACCGGCTACCGGCCGCAGTTCTACATCCGGACCGCGGACGTGGTCGGCGACGTGGACCTCGGCGAGGCGGCCGTCGCCCGGCCCGGGGACACCGTCACCATGACGGTCGAGCTGGGACGGGACGTGCCGCTGGAGACGGGGCTCGGCTTCGCGATCCGCGAGGGCGGCCGCACCGTGGGCGCGGGGACGGTGACCGCGGTGGGGTGACCGCCGTGGAGTGAGCGCGGTGGGGTGAGCACGGTGAGTGCGATGGGGTGGGCGCCCCGCCGGGCACCGGCACAATGGACGGGTGAACGAAGCCATACCCGTCAGCCGGGTCACCGACCACGGCACCGCTAAGCTCATGCCCGACGTCGATCGGGAACGGGCCTGGCTGCTCACCGTCGACGGGGCGCCGCAGTCGTACGTCGACCTGGACGAGCCGGCGCACCTGGAGTTCGAGTACACGCGCCGGCTCGGCCACGTCCTGGACACGGTCGCCGAGCCGGGACGCCCGCTGGACGTCCTGCACCTGGGCGGCGGCGCGTTCACCCTGCCCCGGTACGTGGCCGCGACCCGGCCAGGCTCGCGCCAGGACGTGGTGGAGGCCGACCGGGGGCTGCTCGACCTGGTCGCCGAGCACCTGCCGCTGCCGGCGGGCGCGGGCATCACCGCACACGGCGCCGATGCCCGCGCCTGGCTGGAAGCCGCCCCCGCGGACTCGGCGGACGTCCTGGTCGCCGACGTCTTCGGGGGCTCGCGCGTGCCCGCGCACCTGACCTCCGTCGGCTACGTGCGCGAGGCGGCCCGGGTCCTGCGTGCCGACGGCGTGTACGTGGCCAACCTGGCCGACGCGGCGCCGTTCGGGTTCCTGCGCGGCCAACTCGCCGGACTCGCCGAGTGCTTCGAGGAGCTGGCGCTGATCGCCGAACCGGGTGTGCTGCGCGGGCGCCGCTTCGGCAACGCGGTGCTCGTCGCCGCGCACCGCCCGTTGGACACCGGGGCGCTGGCCCGGCGCGCCGCCGCCGACGCCTTCCCGGCCCGGGTCGAGCACGGGCCCGCCCTGCGGGACTTCACCGGCGACGCCCGGCCGGTGCGCGACGAGGAGGCCGTACCGTCGCCCGAGCCGCCCGCCGGAGCCTTCGGCATCGGCTGAGCGGCGTACGGGCCCCGCGGCGCGGGTGCGCTACGACTCGGTCGGCGGCTCCTCGGTGAGGCGCACGGTGGCGAGGATCTTCTGGATCGTCGCCTCCGGGAGCTCCTCCTTGACGCCCTTGGGGCCGTAGAGGTTCCAGGTGACGAAGTCGCCCGCGCCGTTCTTGAACGCGAAGGTGATCGCCTTGCCCTCGGTGTCGCACTTGCCCTTCTTGGGAGCGCCCTCCGAGTGTGCCGTGATGACACTCCCCTTGATGCCCGAAGCGGTGGTGTACGGCTTCGGCTTGCCGTACTTCACGCTCTTCTTGTCCGGTTCGGTGTAACCGCCGTAGATCCACCACGGCACCCGCGTCTCGGCCGCCTGGTCGGTGGTCTTGGCGCCGCTCTCACCACGGGTGCCGGTGGTGGCGAGCGCGGTGCTCTCCTTGCGGCCGTCCTTGTTCTCGTCGGTCGTGCACCACTCGGACTTCAGGTAGGCCGGGGCGGTGACCGTGGTGCGGTCGGTCTTCCCGTCCTCCTCCCACTCGAAGCCGACGCTGGTGTCGGTGCTGTCGATCTCCCAGTCCGCGGGCACGTCGAACATGGTGCCGAAGCGCGGGTTGGCGACGACCTTCCAGCCGTCGACGGTGGCCTTGGCCCCCTCGCCCCCGCGCGGGTTCTCGTCGGAGCCCGACGCGCTCGGGTCGGCGGTGGGGGACTCGGACTTCTCCACGGTCGGGCTGGCGGACGTCTTCTTGTCCTTGCCGTCGTCGGCCTGGTCGTCCTTGTCGCCGCCCAGCACCAGGAACCCGGTGACACCGGCGGCCACCACCACGGCGAGGGACGCGATGATCGCGACCAGCTTCGTCCGGTTGCCGCCACCACCGCCGCCGCTCCCCGTCGCGGGCTGCGGAACGGTGGCCGGCTGCGGCGTGCTCCACTGCTGCTGCCCGTACGCGCCGGGCTGCTGCTGGTAGCCGGGCTGCTGATACGGATTCGGCTGCTGGTACCCCGGCTGCTGGTACGGATTGTCCTGCGGGTTCTGCTCGCCCCCGGGCGGCTGCTGTCCTGGCCACATGAGCAGTCACCCTAATGCCGTCCAGGAAACGATTCGGTCACCGGCCCTTGTCAGGGACGTACCGAAACCGCGGATCCTAGGCGTCCGACGCGGTGTACTCCCTGACGGTGGCCAGAATCTTGCGGACGGTGGCCTCGGGCACCTCGTCGGCGACGCCGGCCGCGCCGAAGAACGACCACGAGACGAAGTCGCCGTCGGCGGACTTGAAGGCGAAGGTGGTCGCCTTGCCGTTCACGTCGCACTTGTCCTTCTTCGCCACCCCGGAGGACCGGGAGGTCGCCATGCTGCCCTCGATGCCGGACGCGGTGGTGAACGACGTCACGGGGCCGGTGGAGACCTTGTCCCGGTCCGGCTGGGTGTAGGCCCCGTAGACCCAGGTCGCGGAGTCGGTCCGGGCGATCTCCTCGGTGCTCCGGGCGCCGTTGTTGCCGCGGGTGCCCGCACTGGCCAGGGGCGTGTACTCGACCGAGCCGTCCCGGTCGCCGTCCGACCCGCACCACTTCTCCTTCAGGACGGCGGGGGCCTTCATGGCGACCAGGGGCTTCTCGTCGGGGTCGTCGTCCTCGGCGACGTAGGTGACCCAGTCGCGCGACTGCGGCACCCAGGACGCCGGTACGTCGAAGGCGATGCCGTGATCGGGGTTGGCCACGACGGTCCAGCCCTCGACGGTGGGCTTCGGTGCGCCGTCACCGCCGCGCGGGTCGTCGGCGGTGGAGGCGGACGGGGCGGAGGCGGCGGAGGAAGCGGTCGGGCCGGGCCGGGCCCCGTCGTCGTCGCCCCCGCCCAGCAGGACGACCCCGGTCACGGCGGCGGCGACCACCACGACCGCGGCGGCCACGACCGCCACTACCTTCGTACGGCCGCCGCCCGGTCCCCGGCCGCCCGGTCCGCCGGACGTGACCGTGGGCGCGTTCCAGGGTGCGGGCTGCTGCTGTCCCGCGTACGGCTGCGGCTGCTGGTAGCCGGGCTGCCGGTACGGGTTGGGCTGCCGCGGGTCCGGCCCGCCGGTGGATGACTGCTCTCCTGGCCACATGGGCGCCCAGCATACGGCGATCTTCCCGAGTCCCTGGCCCTGGAAGCTACTCGTGGGTAACCTTCCGTCATGAGCGCAGATCAGATGTCGATCGGCGAGTTGCTCGCCGCCACGGTGCCGATGGTCAGGACCCTGAACCTCGAGTACCTGGAGACCACCCCGGAGAAGGCCGTCCTGGCCCTCCCGGACCAGAGCGAGTACCGCAACCACGTCGGCGGACCGCACGCCGGAGCCATGTTCACGCTGGGCGAGTCGGCCAGCGGCGCGATCGTGCTGGCCGCCTTCGGCGACCAGCTCTCCCGGGCGGTGCCGCTGCCGGTCACCGCGGAGATCGCCTTCAAGAAGATCGCCCTCGGCCCGGTCACCGCCACCGCGACGCTCGGCCGACCCGCCGCCGAGGTCGTCGCCGAACTGGACGCGGGCAGCCGGCCCGAATTCCCGGTGAGCGTCGCCATCCAGCGCGAGGACGGAGCCGTCACCGGTGAGATGACCGTCATATGGACCCTGCGCCCCAACGGCTGACCCCCGCCGACCCGGTACCCTTCCCGGTGCGCCTCGATAGAGGCGCACCGGGAAGCAGGTACGCGAAGCGGAGGGTGGGGCGTTGCACGTCCAGGAATGGCTCGACACGGTGCCCGCGGCGGCCGTCTACGCCGTCGTCGCGCTGGTCATCGGTCTGGAGAGCCTGGGCATCCCGCTGCCCGGCGAGATCATCCTGGTGTCGGCGGCCCTGCTGTCGTCGCAGCACGGCGGGATCGACCCGGTGGTCCTCGGCGCCTGCGCCAGCGCGGGCGCGGTGATCGGCGACTCCATCGGCTACGCCATCGGCCGCAAGGGCGGCCGGCCCCTGCTGGCCTGGCTGGGCAGGAAGTTCCCCAAGCACTTCAGCGAGGGGCACGTCGCCACCGCCGAGCGGTCCTTCCAGAAGTGGGGCATGTGGGCCGTCTTCTTCGGCCGCTTCGTCGCCCTGCTGCGGATCTTCGCGGGCCCGCTGGCCGGTGTGCTGCGGATGCCGTACTGGAAGTTCCTGATCGCCAACGTCCTCGGCGGCATCGTCTGGGCGGGCGGCACCACCGCCGTCATCTACTACGTCGGCGTCGTCGCCGAGGACTGGCTCAAGCGCTTCTCCTGGCTGGGCCTGGTGGTGGCGGTCCTGATCGGCATCGCCTCGATGCTGATCGTCAAGCGCAGGGCGAGCAAGGCCCAGCAGACCCCCGAGCCGGTCGTCGCCGGGGAGTGAAGGCGCCCGCAAGGGGCGCGGGGCTGTTTCGATGTGCGGCTCCGCCGCGTGGGCGCGACCAGCCACGACCAAGCCGCAGACGGCGGATCACAGCACTCCCCCCACCGCATCCCGATGCTCCCCAGCCAGCGCCGCGTACATCGTGCCGTTCAGCGTGACCCCCTGACGCTCCTCCTCCGTCAGCTCCCGCTTCACCTTCGCCGGCACCCCCGCCACCAGCGACCCCGGCGGCACCCGCATCCCCTGCGGGACCAGGGCCTGGGCCGCGACCAGTGAACCGGCGCCGATCACCGCGCCGTTGAGGACCGTGGCGCCCATGCCGATCAGGCAGTCGTCCTCGACGGTGGCGCCGTGCACCACGGCGTTGTGCCCGATGGAGACCCGCTCGCCGACGGTGACGGGGAAACCGGGGTCGGCGTGGAGGGTGCAGTTGTCCTGGACGTTGCTGTCCGCGCCGACGGAGATCCGCTCGACGTCGCCGCGCAGCACCGCGCCGTACCAGACGCTCGCCCCGGCGTGCAGCGTCACGTCCCCGACGACCGAGGCGGTCGGCGCCACGAAGGACTCCGCGTCCACCTTCGGGTCCTTGCCGCCGATGCCCGTGATCAGCGCCTTCTGCGTCATGTTCGCCTCCTGCTCGGGTGTTTACGGCACCGTACGCCACCCGGTGGGGTGAAGATCACAGCACGGTGCGGACCTGTCCGCGGGGCGCCGGGACTACCGTGAGCGGGTGCCCCACCGCAAGAACACGTTCTCGTCCTGGCGGAGCCGCCTCGTGCAGCGGGCCGTCCACGCGGGCTGGGCCTGGGTGCAGCGCACCGGTTCCGTCACCGCCGAACACCCCGGGCGGTTCCGCTTCGGCGCGCTGGGCGGGGGCACCCGGCTCGCCTTCCCGCTCGGCACGGTCTTCGGCGAGCCCTGGATCCACGTCGGCGCCCACTGCATCATCGGCGAGCAGGTCACGCTGACCGCCGGACTCATGCCCGACCTCGACCTCGGCCCCGAGCCGATCCTGCGCATCGGCGACGGGGTCGTCCTCGGCCGCGGCAGCCACGTCATCGCGGACACCACCGTCACCATCGGCAGCGACTGCTACTTCGGCCCGTACGTCTACGTCACCTCCACCAACCACTCCTACGACGACCCGCACCAGCCCATCGGCAAGCAGTGGCCGCGGATGGACCCGGTGGAGATCGGCCCCGGCTGCTGGATCGGCACCGGCGCGGTGATCCTGCCCGGCGCGAGGATCGGGCGCAACGTGGTCGTGGCCGCCGGTGCCGTGGTCCGGGGCACGGTCCCCGACCACGCCGTGGTGGCGGGCGCCCCGGCCCGCGTCGTACGCCGCTGGACACCCGCCGAGGGCTGGCAGCCGCCGCTGCGGACCCCGGCCCCGGTGCCGATCCCCGACGGGATCACACCGGGACAGCTGCGGGAGCTGTCGAAGCTGGACGCCGAGGCGGTGGCCCGCCTCGCCGAGCTGGACGAGGACCCGGAGCGCGCGCCGGGCAGACTCGCGGAACCGGCCGCGGAGGGCTGACGGAACGACCTGGGGGGCGACCACCGGGAGCGCTGCCGTGCTCCGGTCGCCCCGCAGTACAGTTCGGTGGACCTTCGGGTGCAGCAGACCGTAGTCGAGTCTGCCGCACCACGTCATTCACACCCATGTACTAGCTGTTCACACCCATGTACCAGCTGTACGAGTACCAGTCCTGGACGGAACGTGGCGGACCTCGACCTCCTGACCCAGTCCCTGGCGCGCAACGTCAAGCGCTGGCGCACCGAGCGCGGCTTCACCCTGGAGGCGCTCGCGGCGCGCGCCGGGGTCAGCCGCGGCATGCTCATCCAGATCGAGCAGGCGCGCACCAACCCCAGCCTCGGGACCGTCGTGAAGATCGGCGACGCCCTCGGTATCAGCATCACCACCCTGCTCGACTGGGAACAGGGCCCCACGGTCCGCGTCGTCCCCGCCGACCGGGCCGTCCGTCTCTGGCACACCGACGCCGGCAGCTTCAGCCGGCTCCTCGCCGGAGTGGAGGCGCCCGGCCCGCTGGAGATGTGGGAGTGGCGGCTGATGCCGGGCGAGCACAGCCTCTCCGACCCGCACCCCGGTGGCACGGTCGAGCTGGTGCACGTCACCTCGGGCGAACTCGCCCTCACCGTCGACGGGGTGACCCACCGCGTGCCGACCGGCGCGAGCGCCTCCTTCGAGTCCGACACCCCGCACACGTACGGCAACGAGGGCGACGTCCCGATGGAGATGATCATGGCGGTCTCGGTGCCGCCCGTTCGCTGAGACGCCCGTTCTCGGGGGCCCCGGCGGTTGTTAGCGTGCCGCCATGCACGCACCCATCGGGAACTTCGACAGCGCCACGCCTGCCCCGGACTGCCTCGACCGACTGACCCGCCCGGTCGCCGACGCCGTACGCCACTGGAGCGGCACCGTACCCGCCGACCAGATCCTCTACGTCGACACCGAGCCGGACTGGGCCGACACGGCCACCTTCGTCGAGCACTACGGCCGTGAGCTGCTGGAACAGTCCGCCAACTGCGTGGTGGTCTCCGGCAAGCGCGGCGGTGGCACGACGCTCGCCGCCTGCGTGGTCCTCTCCACCACCCGCGTCGACGTCAACGGCGTCGTACGCCGTCATCTCGGTGCGCGCAAGGCGTCCTTCGCCCCGATGGACACGGCCACGGGGGAGACCGGCATGGAGTACGGCGGCATCACCCCGGTCGGTCTGCCCGGTGACTGGCCGGTGCTGGTGGACTCGGCCGTCGTCGACCTGCCGTACGTCCTCGTCGGCAGCGGACGCCGGCGCGGCAAACTGCTCGTGCCGGGCAAGGCATTCACGGAGCTGCCCGGGGCCGAGGTCCTGGAGGGGCTGGGCGTCGCCTGACCCGTCACGCGGCGGCGTGGTGGGCGAGCGCCAGATGCGGATCCGCCTCGCCCGGGGAGGGCGCCGGATCCGCGTGGACCAGGGCGGCGGTGAGCCGCGGCACCGCGTGCAGCAGGGCGTGCTCGGCCGCCACGGCGATGCGGTGGGCCTCCCGGACCGTCGCCTCGCCGTCCACCACCAGCGCGACCTCGGCGCGCAGCCGGTGCCCGATCCAGCGCAGCCGCAGTTCGCCCACCCCGCGCACGCCGGGGACCTCGTCCAGGACCCGCTCGGCCCGGTCCACCAGGGCCGGGTCGACCGCGTCCATCAGCCGCCGGAACACCTCGCGCGCCGCGTCCCGCAGGACCAGGACGATCGCGGCCGTGATCGCCAGCCCCACGATCGGGTCGGCGAGCCGCCACCCCAGCGCCGCGCCCCCGGCGCCCAGCAGCACGGCCAGCGAGGTGTAGCCGTCGGTGCGGGCGTGCAGTCCGTCGGGCGACCAGCGCGGCGGACCCGATCTCGCGGCCCACGCGGATCCGGTGGCGGGCCACCCACTCGTTGCCGGCGAAGCCGACCAGGGCCGCGACGGCGACCGCCGGGACGTGCGCGACGGGGCGGGGGTCGAGCAGCCGGTCCACCGCCGTCCACGCCGCGAGCACGGCGGATGCGGTGATCGTCAGGACGACCACGACACCGGCCAGGTCCTCCGCCCGCCCGTAGCCGTAGGTGAAGCGCCGGGTGGCCGCGCGCCGACCCAGGACGAAGGCGATGCCCAGCGGTACGGCGGTCAGCGCGTCCGCCGTGTTGTGCACCGTGTCGCCGAGCAGCGCCACCGACCCGGAGACGACCACCACGGCCGCCTGGACCAGCGCCGTCGCGCCCAGCACCGCCAGTGACACCCACAGCGCGCGCAGGCCGCGGGCCGAGGACTCCAGGGCCGGGTCCAGCTTGTCGGCGCTCTCGTGGGAATGCGGGGTGAGCCGGTGCGCGAGGCGGTGCGCCCACCTGCGCCGCCGGGTGGCGGGGGAGCGGTCGGGGTGCGGGACTTCGTGGTGGTGGTGCCGGTGCGGGTCGCTCATGGGTGCCCCTTCCGGTGCGTGCCGCGGTGCTCCGGTCGTCTGTGCCGGGTGTGGTGTGCTCCGGTCGTCCGTGCCCGGGTGTGCTGTGCTCCGGTCGTCCGTGCGCGGGTGCGGTGCGGTGCGGTGCGTGGGCGTGGGCCGGGGCGGTGGGTGGACGTGTGCCGTCCACGACGCCATTATGTGCGTATGAGCGCACGCACGCACCTGTCGACTGCGGACGATGCGCACCCGCGCACACCGGGCGAGGAGCAGTTCGCGCTCGCCGCCGAGGTCCTCGCCCTGCTCGGCGACCGGACCCGTCTGACCCTGCTGCACGCCCTGACCGGGGGCGAGGCCGACGTCACGACCCTCACCGAGGCATGCGGGGCGGCCCGTCCGGCGGTCAGCCAGCATCTGGCCCGGCTGCGCCTGGCTGGGCTGGTCGACACCCGCAAGGAGGGCCGCCGGGTCGTGTACTCACTGCGCGACGGGCATCTGCGCCGCCTGGTCGACGAGGCACTGAACGTGGCCGACCACCGGCTCGGCGGCCGGCCGCTGCACGACTGAACCACTGCCGTCCCCGACCGCAGCGCACGGTGGGGGCGGCGCGCCGGGGCGCCTCAGCCGGTGGTCCGCACGCCGAGGTACCGCTCGGCGAACTCCGTCGCCGCGACCGGCGAGTCGAACAGGCGGCGCAGCCGGGCCAGCGCGGCACCCGCACGGTACGGATCGCCCGACGCCGTGCCGTGGTACATCTCCGCGAGCCACTGGGAGAACTCCTGGTAGTCCCACACCCGCGTGAGACATGCGGCCGAGTAGCCGGACAGTCCGGAGTGGTCGCCCCGCGTCAGGGACGCCACCAATCCGTCACCGAGCAGGAAGGCGTCGTGCAGGGCGAGGTTCAGGCCCTTGGCGGCGATGGGCGCGGTCAGGTGCGCGGCGTCCCCGGCCAGGAAGAGCCGCCCGAAGGCCATCGGCTCGACCACGTAACCGTGCATGTCGAGCACGCGCTTCTCGATCAGCCGCCCCTCCCTGAGCGGCGGTGCGCCGGCCGCGCCCAGCCGTTCCCTCAGCTCTGCCCAGACGCGCTCGTGCGGCCAGTTCGCCGGGTCGTCGCCCGGCGGGCACTGGAGGTAGTAGCGGGTCACCTCCGGGCTGCGTGCCATGTGCCCGGCGAAACCCCGCGGATGCATGCCGAACACCACGCAGTCCGAGGACGGCGGCGCCTCGGCCAGCAGTGCCAGCCAGCCGACGCCGTAGTCGTGACGGGCGAGGCGGGCCCGCCCGGGAGGCAGCGACGCCCGGGTCACCCCGCGCGCACCGTCGCAGCCCGCGACGAAGTCCGCCGTCACGAACCGGCGTTCACCGGAGTCCGGGCACAGGTACGACACCGACGGCCGCCCGGACTCGAGGCCGTGCAGGCGTACGTCCCGGACGCCGAACCGGATCTCGCCGCCCCGCGCGTCCGCGTACTGGCGCAGCAGGTCCGTCACCAGGAACTGCTGCGGGTAGATGAAGTGGTGTCGCCCCGTCAGCTCGGTGTACGCGAAGCGGTAGCGCTCCCCGGCGAACCGGAACTCGCACTCGGTGTGCGCCTGTGCCCGCTCCAGCAGGGTCCGTGCCAGCCCGCGCCGTTCCAGTCCGCGCACGGCCCACTCCTCGATGACCCCGGCCCGCGGCCGGTGTTCGACGAACTCGCGGGTCTCCGTCTCCAGCACCAGACAGTCGACACCCGCGGCGCGCAGGATGTTGCCGACGGTCAGCCCGGCGGGCCCCGCGCCCACCACGACGACGGAACAGCCGTGAGAACTACCGGAGTTGGCGCTGAGAGAGGGTGCGGTCACCCGGACATTATGTCGGCGGCGCGCGGACCGCGGGAACGCTCGCGACGGCCCTCCCCGCGACAAAACACCTGGCGGGTCCGCATCGGTGAAGCTAGGCTCCCCGCGATGACTACTCCTCCTGTCGGCAGATTGGGGGACCCGTCCGCGCAAGGTGAGTGCTGATGGCCACTCACCTCGTGAACGGGGACTCCGAATCCCGCCTCTCCCTCTGGCAGCGCGTGCGTCGCTTCGCCGTGCCGCCCGCCATGATCGAGACCGCGACCGCCCGCCGTCGTGCCGGGGACTGGGCCGGCGCGTGCGCCGCCGCTGCCTTCGACGTCGACCTCGACCTGCGTCGGCTCGCGCGCACCCATGGCCACGCCCTCGCCTCCCGGATCCGCGCCGACCTGCGCCACCTCGCTCCCGACCTGCTGCGCTGGCACATGCCGAGAATCGCCCCGGACGGGCTGCTGCGACCGGGGCTGACGCTCACCCTGGCCCGGTACGACACCGAGGGGCGCGACGGCATACGTCCGGTGCACCTCGTCGTGCGTACCCCGCCCGCCTGGGCGGACGGCGGCCAGCGCATCAGCCTCGCGCTGTGGGACGGTTCGGGCCAGGACCCCGGTAGCGCACGGCATCCGCATCCCCGGCCCAGCCGGCGCTTCCGGCTCGACCTGCACCGTCACCTGTGGGACGCGCGCAGGACCGGTGAGCTGCGCGTCCGCTCGGGCGCCGACCTGCCGCCGCCGGGCGCGGCGCCGCCCGGACTCGGGAGCGCCGGGGTGACGGTGCCGTACGGGAGGCGGTGCGCCCTGGACCGGTGGGACGCCGAGGCGCGCATCCTGCTCCGGGCCGAGGACGGCGGTACGGGAGCGGTCGTCGTACGGGTCGGAGCCGGGCGGCGGCTGGTCCTGGAACCGGCCGCGGTCGGCACCCGTCCGTCCGCCCCGCGGATCCTCGCGGCGCCCACGGGCGGTGCCCCGTCCGCGCTGCCGGTGCTCCCCGACGCCGCCACCTGGGTGCTGCCCGACCTGGAACTGGTCCGCGCCGGTGCGATCGAGGCCGACCGGCTGCACCCGCTGGTGGCCCCCGCACTGGTGCCGGACCACGTCCCGGCCGCCCCGCTCCGGACACCGGATGCGGCGACGGGCCCGCGGATCGTGGACTGCCGGGGAACCAGGCACCGGATCGGCTTCGTCGACGGGGCGCTGGCCGCCCTGGACCACGATCCGGCCGAGGTCCGCCGGGAGGAACTGCTCGCCGCGCTGACCGGTACACCGTTGCCCTGCTTCCAGGTGATCGACGCGGCGCACCGGAGCCCGGAGAGCCTCCCCGACATCCGTGAGCGCCTGAACCACGGGGACACCGCCGGTGCCCTCGCCGCCGTGGAGAGCCTGCTGGGCCCCGCCGCACGTCTGCGGGACGGCGCCCTGCGGGACGACCTGGAGGCCGCCGCGCTGCGGCGGGTCGCCCACGGCATGTTCCGCGCGGGACTCGACGAGCCCCCTGCGGGACGACGTCTCCGCCCGGACCGGCACCGCCCCCGCACGGGTCGCTCCCGCCCCCGCCACGCCACCTTCGACTGACCTCGGGCACGGCGGGTGTCCCGCCCGCGCCGAACCCCCTGCGTTGATTCCTTTCCACGACCGACCCTCAGGTGATGACACATGACCACATGCGCCCCCGCAGTGCCCTCCCAGCTCGACGTCGCAGGTGAACTGCTGACGCTCCTGCGCGACACGACCACCGAACCGCGCCCCGACATCCAGCTGGAGGCCCTCACCCTCGCCGTCGCCGCCGACCTCCCCGTACTGCTGTGGGGCGAGCCCGGGATCGGCAAGACCGCGGCACTCACCCAGCTCGCCACCGCCCTGGACCTCCCGCTGACCACCGTCATCGCGAGCGTGCACGAACCGTCCGACTTCTCCGGGCTCCCCGTCGTGGGCGACGACCCCGCGGAACAGGGCGTTCCGATGGCCCCGCCGGACTGGGCCGTGCGCCTGGCGCGGGCCGGCCGGGGGCTGCTGTTCCTCGACGAGCTGTCCACCGCGCCGCCCGCCGTGCAGGCGGCGCTGCTCCGGCTCGTCCTCGAACGGCGGATCGGCGCGCTGCGGCTGCCGCCCGGCGTCCGGATCGTGGCCGCCGCCAACCCGCGGTCCTCGGCGGCCGACGGCTGGGAGTTGAGCCCGCCGCTCGCCAACCGGTTCGTCCATCTCCAGTGGACCCACGACCAGGACGTCGTCGTACGCGGCCTCGGCGGGACCTGGCCCCGGGCGACCCTGCCCAGCCTCGACCCGGCCCGGCTGGAGGAGGCGGTGCGCCATGCGCGCCGGGCGGTGTGCGAGTTCCTCACCGCCCGCCCCGCACTCGTGCACCGGCTGCCCAGCGGCGAGACGCGCCGGGGCGGCGCCTGGCCGTCGCCCCGGAGCTGGGAGATGACCCTGTGCCTGATCGCCTTCGCGACCGCGGCCGGTTCGTCCGGGGAGGTGCTCTCCCTGCTGGTGCGCGGAACCGTGGGGGACGGGCCCGGCCTCGAACTGATGGCGAGCCTGGACCGGATGGACCTCCCGGACCCCGAGACCCTGCTCGCCGACCCGGCGGGCGCCGTGCTGCCCGAACGGGGCGACCTCCGCCAGGCCGTGCTGGACGGGGTGGTCGCCGCGGTGCGCAAGCGGCCGGAGAAGTCCCGGTGGGACGCGGCGTGGGCGCTGCTGGCCCGGGCGATGGAGACCGGCGCGCCGGACGTCGTGGTCGTTCCGGCGACGACGCTCGCCGCACTGCGGCGGCAGGACTGGGACGTCCCGGCCACGATCGACCGGCTCGCCGGGGCCATGTCCCTCTCCCGGCGAGCGGACCACGCGGCCGACCGTGCCGCGGCACGGATCGCGGGCACCGCGCGGGCGGGCCGATGAAGCAGACCCAGCAGATGGCGAAGCAGCAGACGCGGCAGCAGGCGAAGCGGCAGACACGGCAGCAGGCGCAGCAGCAGACGCGGCAGCTGACGCGGCTCCGGGTGCGGATCGACCTCGACAAGCTCTACGCCGCCCGGCTGCACGCCGCCCGGGCCCGGCCCTACCTGGCCACGGCCCTGTTCGCCCTGCACGTCGTCCCGTCGCGCGGGGTGCCGACCATGGCCGTCGACCGGTACTGGCGGTGCTACGCCTCACCGGTCTTCGTGGACCGCACGCCCGTGGAGGAACTGGCCGGGGTGTGGGTGCACGAGGTCTCGCACCTGCTGCGCGACCACCACGGGCGCAGCGACCGGGTGGCACGCGAGCGCGGGCTGACCGGCCCGGCGGAACGGCTGCGGATGAACATCGCCGCGGACTGCGAGATCAACGACGACGTGTTCGGCGACGGACTGGTCCGCCCCGAGGGCGCGGTGGACCCGGGGTTCCTGCACCTGCCCGAGGGGCAGCTCATGGAGGACTACCTGCGCCAGTTCCGGCTGGGGCGGCTCACCGAGAGCCTGGCCTGGCTGGACTGCGGCAGCGGGGCCGACGGCCTCGAAAGGGAGTGGGACCTCGGTCCGGACGGCGCGGACGGACTCAGCGAGCAGGAACGGGACGCGGTGCGCTTCCGGGTGGCGCGGGGCATCAACGCCGCCCCGGGAAAGGCCCCGAAGGGCTGGCGGCGGTGGGCCGAGAAGGTGTTCCACCCTCCGCAGCCCTGGCGCGAGTTGCTGGGGGCCGCGGTCCGCTCGGCGACCTCCTCGGGCGGCGCGGGCGAGGACTACACGTACGGCCGGCCGTCGCGCCGCTCGGCCGGCACACCCGGTGTGGTCCTGCCCAGCCTGCGACGCAGACCGCCCCGGGTCGCCGTGGTCATCGACACCTCGGGATCGGTCAGCGACGCCGAACTGGGCAGCGCGCTCCTGGAGGTCGCCGCGATCGCCCGCGCCGTCGGCGGCCGACGCGACCTGGTCAGCGTGGTGCCGTGCGACGCGGCGGCCCGCCTCGCGCACTCCCTGTGCCGGGAGGAGGGGATCCCGCTGGTGGGCGGCGGCGGCACGGACCTGCGCACCGGCTTCGCGAAGGCGCTCGGGGCGCGTCCCGCGCCGGACGCCGTCGTGGTGCTGACCGACGGGCAGACGCCCTGGCCGGACACGCGGCCGCCGTGCCGGACGGTGGTCGGCCTGTTCCCCCGGGAGCGGACGGGCGGCTCCTGGGACGAGGACGACCCGGAGTACGTCCCCGACGGACCGCCCGACTGGGCCCGCGTGGTGGTCATCGAGTCCGGTCCCGGTACGGGCGGGTGAGCGCCGCCCCGTTCAGCCCAGCCGCGGGATCTCGATCGCCGGGCAGCGGTCCATCACCATCTCCAGGCCGGCGTCCCTGGTCCGCCCGTACGCCGCCTCGTCGACCACGCCGAGCTGGAACCAGACCGCGTCGGCGCCCTTGGCGACCGCCGCGTCGGCGACCGGTCCGGCCAGGTCGCTGTTGACGAAGACGTCGACGACGTCCACGTCGAAGGGGATGTCCGCGAGCGAGGCGTAACCCTGCTCCCCGTGCACCGTCTCCGCCTTCGGGTGCACCGGCACGACACGCTTGCCGAACCGCTGCAGCACCTCGGCGACGCCGTACGCCGCGCGCTGCCGGTTGTTCGACAGGCCCACCACGGCCCAGGTGTCACCCAGCTCGGTGAGGATCTTTCGGACGGTTGCCTCGTCGCCGTACACCGGCGGCCTCCTCGTGCTCCAGGGCGGCCCGCGGATCGGACCTCCCGGTCCGGACAACGGACGGCGACGTGCCGGGATTCCCTTGCGCTGGGCGGGCTGCGGCGAGCGCGCCCCGGTGCGCCGCCGCGCGCTCCCGCCTACGCTCGCCCCGTGCTGCGCATCATCGACGCCCGTACCGGAGAACCCGCCCCCGCCGCGCCCGCCCGCCGGGCGCCGACCCGTGTCGAGGCGCACGTACGGGGGCGTGATGCCGGCGCCCTGCGCGTGCTGTTGGTCGCGGACCTCCTGATGCGCGCCCTGGAACTCGGCGGCACACCCGCGTGGGCCGTGCTGACCGGTACGGCGGAGCCGGACCGGCTGCGCAAGGACGCCGCCGCCCTCGGCATCCGGCCCTTCGAGGACGGCGCCGCCACGGGACACGGACCGGCCGTCGGACAGGGCGTGCGCGTCGTGGCCGAAGCCACGGCTGCGGGCGCGGCCGAACCCGTGGCCGAAGAGGAGGACGAGGGCGGGGCCGAGGGCGGCGACGAGGACGCCCGCGACGCGACGACGGTCGCCGTCGCACCCGTGCGACCGGCCGCTCTCGACCTCGATTCCGACCTCGCCGACCCCGACGCCGTGCGCCTCGCCCTGCTGGAGCGCCACCACCACGCGCGCGTGGAGCTCGACGCCGCCGTGCTGGACGAGGCCCGGGACACCCTGGCGCGCCTGCGCCGCGCGGTCGCCGACTGGGCCCGGCACCCCTCGCGCCCCGTCCCGGGCGAGGTGCGCGACCGGCTGAGGGCCGCCTGGGAGGACGACCTGGACGCCCCCGGGGTACTGCGCCTGCTGCGCCGCGTGGAGACCGACCCGGACCTCGCCGACGGCGTCCGGTTCGAGATCTGCGCCTACGCCGACCGCTTCCTCGGCCTCCACCTCACCCGGGACGTCGGCTCCCCGCCGTGACCGCGGTCGCCGCCGGGGGCCGCGACGACGCCCCCGAGGGGCCCGGCAGGGCGAACGCATAGGCTGGCCGGATGCAGGACGAGTACCGCACGGTCGCCCGCGCGGGCGTGCACGAAACCGAGATCAACCGCTCGCGCTTCCTGTGCGCCCTCGCCCCGGCCGCCACCGAACAGGACGCCCAGGCTTTCGTCGCCGCCGTGCGCAAGGAGCACGCCGACGCCACCCACAACTGCTGGGCGTACGTCATCGGCGCCGACGCCGCCGTCCAGAAGGCGAGCGACGACGGCGAGCCGGGAGGCACCGCGGGCGTCCCGATGCTCCAGATGCTGCTGCGCCGCGACATGCGGTACGTCGTCGCCGTCGTCACCCGCTACTACGGGGGCGTCAAGCTCGGCGCGGGCGGCCTCATCCGCGCCTACGGCGGCGCGGTCGGCGAAGCCCTGGACGACCTCGGCACCCTCACCCGGCGCCGGTTCCGCCTGGCCACGGTGACCGTCGACCACCAGCGGGCCGGGAAGCTCCAGAACGACCTGCGCACCGCCGGCCGAGCGGTGCGCGACGTGCGGTACGGCGAGGCCGTCACCATCGAGGTCGGTCTGCCGGAGGCCGAGGTGGACACCTTCCGCTCCTGGCTCGCGGACGCCACCGCGGGCTCGGCCGGGTTCGAACTGGGCGGAGAGGCCTACGGCGACGCCTAGACAAGGCGGACAACAGGGGCGTAGCCGTTCTTAACGGCGCCGCGGTCGGTGCGAAACGGGAGTTACCGCCCGGGCTGTCGGACCCTGCCGTTAGTCTCGGGGATCATGCGACTGCTGCACACTTCCGACTGGCACCTCGGCCGGGCGTTCCACCGGGTGAACATGCTCGGCGCCCAGGCGGGGTTCGTCGGCCACCTCGTCGAGACCGTGCGTGAGCGCGCCGTCGACGCCGTGGTCGTGTCGGGGGACGTGTACGACCGGGCGGTACCGCCACTCGCGGCCGTCGAGCTGTTCGACGACGCGCTGCACCGCCTCGCCGACCTCGGCGTGCCCACGGTGATGATCTCCGGGAACCACGACTCGGCCCGCCGTCTCGGGGTCGGCGCCGGGCTCATCGACCGGGCCGGCATCCACCTGCGCACCGACCCGGCGGGCTGTGACACGCCCGTGGTGCTGTCCGACGCCCACGGGGACGTGGCCTTCTACGGGCTGCCGTATCTCGAACCGGCACTCGTCAGGGACGAGTTCGGGGTCGAGAAGGCGGGGCACGAGGCCGTGCTCGCCGCCGCCATGGACCGGGTGCGCGCCGACCTCGCCACGCGCGCGCGAGGCACCCGCTCCGTCGTCCTCGCGCACGCCTTCGTCACCGGCGGCGAGCAGAGCGACAGCGAGCGGGACATCACCGTCGGCGGGGTCGCCGCCGTGCCCTCCGGCGTCTTCGACGGCGTCGACTACGTGGCGCTGGGGCACCTGCACGGCTGCCAGACCCTCACCGAGCGCGTCCGCTACTCCGGCTCCCCGCTGCCGTACTCCTTCTCCGAGCACCGGCACCGCAAGAGCATGTGGCTCGTCGACCTGGACGCGGCGGGTGCGGTCACCGCCGAGCGCGTCGACTGCCCGGTGCCGCGCCCGCTGGCCCGGCTGCGCGGCCGGCTGGAGGACCTGCTCGCCGACCCGGAGCTGGCCGCGCACGAGGACGCGTGGGTCGAGGCGACCCTCACCGACCCGGTCCGCCCGGACGAGCCCATGGCCCGGATCGCGGAGCGGTTCCCGCACACGCTGAGCCTCGTCTTCGACCCCGAGCGCGCCCCCGACGAGCCCGGCGTGTCCTACGCCCGGCGCCTCGCCGACCGCAGCGACCAGCAGATCGCGGAGGACTTCGTGACCCATGTGCGCGGCGCCGGGCCCGACGACCGCGAGCGGAGCGTGCTGCGGGACGCCTTCGACGCCGTACGCGCGGACGAGACCGTGCGGGAGGTGGCCCGGTGAGGCTGCACCGGCTGGACATCACCGCCTTCGGACCCTTCGGCGCCTCGCAGAGCGTCGACTTCGACGACCTGTCCGCCGCCGGGCTGTTCCTGCTGCACGGTCCCACCGGCGCCGGCAAGACCTCCGTACTCGACGCCGTCTGCTACGCCCTGTACGGATCCGTGCCGGGCGCCCGGCAGGGCAGCGGTCAGGGAATGACGCTGCGCAGCGACCACGCGGCCCCCGGCACCCGCACCGAGGTGCGCCTGGAACTGACCGTGGCCGGACGCCGGTTGGAGATCACCCGGCAGCCGCCCTGGGAGCGCTTGAAGCTCCGCGGCAAGGGCACCACCGTCGACAAGGCGCAGACCTGGCTGCGCGAGTACGACCCGACGACCCGCGCCTGGAAGGACCTCAGCCGCTCCCACCAGGAGATCGGCGAGGAGATCACCCAGCTGCTCGGCATGAGCCGCGAGCAGTTCTGCCAGGTGGTGCTGCTGCCCCAGGGCGACTTCGCCCGCTTCCTGCGCGCCGACGCGGAAGCGCGCGGCAAGCTCCTCGGCCGGCTCTTCGACACCCGGAGGTTCGCCGAGGTCGAGAAACGCCTCGCCGAACGGCGCCGCGCCACCGAGGCCCAGGTCCGCGAGGGCGACGCTGCCCTGCTGGCCGACGCCCACCGGATGCAGCAGGCCGCCGGTGACACCATGGAGCTGCCGGAGTTGGCACCGGGTGAACCGGGACTGGCCGAGGCGGTCCTCGAAGCCGCCGCCGTCGCCCGCGCCACCGCCCGCGAGCTGCTCACGATCGCCGACCGCCGGCTCACCGCCGCCGAGTCCGCCGGGGCCGCCACCGGCCGCGAGCTGGCCGACGCCCGCGAACTCGACCGGCTGCAACGCCGGTTCGCCGAGGCACGGGAGCGGGCCGCACGGCTGGCGGAGCGGTCCGACGCCCACCGGGCCGCCCAGGAGCGCATGGAGCGGGCCCGCAAGGCCGAGGCGGTGGCCCCCGCCCTGGAGCTGCGGGACGTCGCCGACAGCGAGCACCGCAGGGCGGCGGCCGCGGAGGCACGCGCCCGTGCCCTGCTGCCGCAGGCCCTGGCCGACGCGGGTGCCGCCCCACTGGCCGCCGCCGCCCGCCGGGCCGCCGAGGAACTGGGCGGCCTCGAGTCCGCCAGACGCGCCGAACGCCGCCTCGCCGCACTGGTCGAGGAGCGGGCCGGTCTCGACCGCCAGGAACGCGCCGACGAGGAGGTCCGGCAGGAGGCGGAGACCTGGCTCGCCGACTGGGAGACCGTCCGCGCCGGGCTCCAGAGCCGCGTCGACTCCGCACAGGAGGCCACCACCCGCGCCGAACAGCTCGCCGTACAGCGCGATCCGGCGCGGCGCAGGCTGACGGCCGCCCGGCAACGGGACCGGCTCACCGACGACACCGAAGCGGCCCGGCAGCGGGCGCTCGCCGCCGCGGAGGACGCCGTCGAGGCCCGCGCCCACTGGCTCGACCTCAAGGAACAGCGCCTGCACGGCATCGCCGCCGAGCTCGCCTCGAACCTCACGGACGGCACACCCTGCGCGGTGTGCGGCGCCACCCAGCACCCCGCGCCCGCCCGCAAGACCGCCGGGCACGTCGACCGCGAGGCCGAGGAGCGCGCCCTCACCGCCTACCAGACCGCCGACGAGCTGCGCGCGCAGGCCGAGCGTCACCTGGGCACCGTACGGGAGGCGCTCGCCGCCGCCACGGCGGAAGCCGGGGACACGCCCACCGCCCAACTTGCCGAAGAGGCCGAGGAACTGGACGGGGCGTACACGCGGGCGCGGGCGGCCGCCTCCGGCCTGCACGCCGCGCAGGAGGAGCTGCGGCGGGCCGAAGGCGAACGCGAGCAGCGTGTCGCCGCCCAGCAGCAGGCCGCCGTCCGGTCCGCCTCCCGGGTTGCGGGCCGGGACCGGCTGGAGCGCGAACAGGCCCTACTGGAAGAGGAGTTGACGCTAGCCCGGGGCGCCGCCGAGAGCGTGACGGCGCGGGCGGCACAGCTGGAGCGCCGGGCCGCGCTGCTCACGGACGCCGCGGACACCGCCCGCGCCGCCGAGGACACCGCCCAGCGGCTCAAGGACGCCGACGCCCGGCTCGCCGACGCCGCCTTCCGGGCCGGTTTCGACACCCCGGCGGACGCGGCCGCCGCCCTGCTCGACGACACCGCCCACCGCGAGCTGCAACGGCGGCTCGACGCCTGGCAGACGGAGGACGCCGCCGTCCGCGCGGTCCTCGCCGAGGCCGACACCGCCGACGCGGCCCGCCGACCGCCGGCCGACCTCACGGCGGCGGAACAGGCGGCCGCCGACGCGGACCGACGCCTGCGCGAGGCGTCCTCGGCCCGCGACGCCGCCGACCGGTGCCGCGCCGAACTGGACCGGCTGTCCGCGCACGCCAGCGCCTCGGTGCGCCGGCTCGCCCCGCTGCGCGAGGAGCACACCCGCGTCGCCCGCCTCGCCTCCCTCGCCGCGGGCACCTCGGCGGACAACGAACGCCGGATGCGCCTGGAGTCGTACGTACTGGCCGCCCGCCTCGAACAGGTCGCCGCCGCGGCCACCGCCCGTCTGCTGCGCATGTCCTCCGGCCGCTACACCCTCGTCCACTCCGACGATCGCAGCGGCCGCGGCCGCAGCGGCCTCGGCCTGCACGTCGTCGATGCCTGGACCGGCCGCGAACGCGACACGGCCACGCTGTCCGGCGGCGAGACGTTCTTCGCCTCGCTCGCCCTCGCGCTCGGCCTCGCCGACGTGGTCACCGACGAGGCCGGCGGGGTCCGCCTGGACACCCTCTTCATCGACGAGGGCTTCGGCAGCCTCGACGACCAGACCCTCGACGAAGTCCTCGACGTCCTGGACGCACTGCGCGAGCGGGACCGCAGCGTCGGCATCGTCAGCCACGTCCCCGACCTGCGCCGCCGCATCCACGCCCAACTGGAGGTCGTGAAGGGGCGGTCGGGGTCGGTACTGCGGCAGCGGGGCGCCGGCTGAGCGCGTCGGGGCCGGTGTCAGCGGCCCAACGGGCGGCGGGGGAGCGGTGAGGAGTAGACCACGCTCGTGGTGACCGAGCCCAGGGCGCTGATCCGGCCGGACACTTCCTCCAGGTGCCGCATCGAACGGGCCGCCACCTTGATCACGAAGCAGTCGTCCCCCGTGACGTGGTGCGCCTCCAGGATCTCCGGCGTGACCGCGACCAGGTCGTGGAACGGCTTGTAGTTGGCGACCGGGTAGCGCAGCCGCACGAACGCCAGGATCGGCAACCCCAGCCGCTCGGGGTCGACGACCGCCGCGTACCCCTGGATGATCCCCGCCTCCTCCAGCCGCCGCACGCGCTCCGTCACCGCGCTCGCGGACATCGACACGGCCCGGGCCAGTTCGGCGAAGCTGGCCCGGCCGTCCCGCTGGAGTGCGTCGAGGATGCGCCAGTCGGTGGCGTCCGGGGAATACTCGGTCATCCGGGATGGATAGCAGGGATTTCCCGGTCGGGCAAGGTATGGGCCGGTGAATCCCCCTTCAGGCGTGACGGTGCGGGCCATAGATTTCTGGCTGGAAGATCCACTGAGGAGAAGCCGGACCATGCCACCGAGGAGAAGCCGAACCATGCCACCGAGGAGAGGCCGAACCATGAGCGTCACCACCATCCCCGTCGGACACGTCAACCCCGTTCTGCGGACCGCCCCCGCACTGCCCGCCGAGGCCGCCGCGTACTTCCGGGCGAGCCTCGCCTTCCACACCGACGTCTCCGACGTCGCCGACGCGCTCGCCGCCGGCGGCGACCCGGGGTTCGTGCTCGTCGACTGCCGCTCCACCGAGTCCTGGGACCAGGGCCACGTGCCGGGCGCCGTCCACCTCCCCACCGCCCTCGTCCCCGAGCGGGCGGAGGAACTCCTCGACCCCGCCGTGCCGGTGGTGACCTACTGCTGGGGACCCGCGTGCAACGGCGCGACGCGCGCCGCCCTCGCCCTCGCCGAACTCGGGTACCCGGTCAAGGAGATGCTCGGCGGCTTCGAGTACTGGGTGCGCGAGGGCTTCGAGTTCGAGACCTGGCAGGGTGCCGAGCGCCGCGCCGCCGACCCCCTGACCGTTCCGGTGGACGCGGCCGACTGCGGTTGCTGAGCGGCGTGTAGGTTCTGCCGCATGGTGCGATACGCGGAGCCGGGCGCGGTGGAGTGGGTCGAGTCGGGCGGAGGTCCGCTGATCGCGGTCCCGGAGACGGTCCTGCCGTTCTGGACCGGCGCCGACGGCGAGGAGACGGACTCCGACTACGACCGGGCCTGCGAGGTCGACGGCGGGTGGCCGCCTCCGTACGGGCCGCGCTCGGCGACCCGGCCGCCGCCGTGCACGCGGGCCCCGGCGACCTCACCCGGCCCGACGCCCCCGGCGAACTCGTCGCCACCGCCGCCGCGGCGCTCGGCGGACGGCTGGACATCCTCGTCGCCAACCACGCGCTCAGCGGGTCCGACGGCACCCTCGACACCGTGGACGCGGCGATGCTCGACGCCCACTGGCAGGTCGACACCCGCTCGGTGCTGCTGCTGGTCCAGGCCCACGCCCGCCGCCGCGCCGCGCTGCCGCCGCGCACCCCCGGCGGACGCGTCGTGATGATGACCTCCGGCCAGGACATCGCGGGCGGCATGCCCGGCGAGATCGCGTACGCCCTCCAGAAGGGCGCGCTCGCCTCCGTCACGCGCTCCCTGGCGACGACCCTCGCCGAGCACGCCGTCACCGTGAACGCGGTCAACCCCGGACCCGTGGACACCGATTACCTGACCGGCGACGACTACGACGCCGTCGCCGCGCGGTTCCCCGGCGGACGCTGGGGCATGCCCGACGACCCGGCCCGCCTCATCGCGTGGCTGGCCACGGACGAGGCGGAGTGGGTCACCGGTCAGGTCATCGACTCGGAGGGCGGCTTCAGACGGTGAGGCGACCGGGCCGCCGCGGGCGTCACAGCCGCGACAGTTCGTCCACCAGGTCGTCCAGGCCCAGCGAGCCCTGGGAGAGGGCCGCCATGTGCCACGCCTTGAGGTCGAAGGAGTCGCCGTGCCGCTCACCGGCCTTCTCCCGGCCCAGCAGCCACGCCCGCTCGCCGAGCTTGTAGCCGATCGCCTGGCCCGGGATCGTCAGGTACCGGGTCAGCTCGCTCTCCACGAAGTCCGCCGGGCGGCTGCTGTGCGCCCCGAAGAACTCCTGCGCCAGCTTCGGCGTCCAGCGCTCACCCGGGTGGAACGGCGAGTCCGCCGGGATCTCCAGCTCCAGGTGCATGCCGATGTCCACGATGACGCGGGCGGCCCGCATCATCTGCGCGTCCAGGTAGCCCAGGCGCTGCTCCGCGTCGGTGAGGTAACCCAACTCGTCCATCAGCCGCTCCGCGTACAGCGCCCAGCCCTCGGCGTTGGCGCTGACCATGCCGACCGAAGCCTGGTAGCGGGAGAGGTCGTCCGCCACGTGCGTCCACTGGGCGAGCTGGAGGTGGTGGCCCGGGACGCCCTCGTGGTACCAGGTCGACACCAGGTCGTACACCGGGAACCGGGTCTGGCCCATCGTCGGCAGCCAGGTGCGGCCGGGACGCGAGAAGTCCTCCGACGGCGAGGTGTAGTACGGCGCCGCCGCGCTGCCGGGCGGCGCGATGCGGGACTCCACCCGCCGTACCCGCTCGGCGAGTTCGAAGTGCGTGCCGTCCAACTGCTCGATGGCCTGGTCCATCAGGCCCTGCAGCCAGTCGCGGACCTCGTCGACGCCCTCGATGTGCTTGCCGTGCTCGTCCAGGTGCGCCAGGGCCACCCACGGCGTCTCGGCGCCCGGAAGGATCTTCTCGGCCTCCGTCTTCATCTCGGCCAGCAGGCGGTGGTACTCGGACCAGCCGTAGGCGTACGCCTCGTCCAGGTCCAGGTCCGTACCGTTGTAGTAGCGCGACCAGCGGGCGTAGCGCTCCCGGCCGACCGTGTTCGGGGCGCCCTCGATGGCCGGGGCGTACACGTTGCGCATCCAGTCGCGCAGTTCCGCCACGGCGGCGGTCGCACCCCGGGCGGCCTCGTCCAGCTCCGCACGCAGCGCCTCGGGGCCGTCGGCGGCGAAGTCCTCGAACCAGCCGCGTCCCTCGCCGGTGTCCGCCCACTCGCCGAGCTGCTCGATGAACGTCGCGGTCGGCCGCGGCGCAGCGAACAGCTCGCGCTCCAGACCCAGGGACAGGGACGCGCGGTAGCCCGCGAACGCCGCCGGCACCGCCCGCAGCCGCTCGGCGATCCGGCCCCAGTCCTCGTCGGTGCCGGTCGGGGTGAGGGTGAAGACCTCGCGCACCGAATGGGCGGCGGTGCCCATGTTGCCGACCGAACGCAGACCCTCGTCGGCCTCGTGCACCGCCAGTTCCGCGGTGAGCCGCTCACGCAGCAGCCGGGCGCAACGCCGCTCCACGTCGCTGTCCCCGCCCGGCCGGCGCTCCGCCTCGTCCAGCCGGGCGAGGGTGGTGCGGGCCAGCTCCGCGAGGGCCTCCTGCCCGGCGGGTGAGAGGTCGGGCAGACGGCTGGAACTCTCCGCGACGCCGAGATAGGTACCGGTGACGGGGTCGAGGGCGATGAGCTCGTCGACGTAGGCGTCGGCGACCTCGCGGGGCAGCGGGCTCTTGGTCTCTGACATGCGGACATCCTCATACGGATACCGGTGCCGCGTCAGCCCGGTGGACCGTGCCCGAACGCGCGGGCGGCCGGATTTCGCTCAGGGCGTGGCCGGGGGAGGAGCGCCTGCCGATGTCGTCGCGGGTGCGGCCGGGGGCAGCAGGGGGCCGCACTCCCACTGCTGGAAGATCAGCCGGGTCTCGACCCGGGCCACCTCCCGCCGGGACGTGAACTCGTCCAGGACCAGCCGCTGCAGATCCGTCATGTCCGCGACCGCGACATGCACGAGGTAGTCGTCCGGGCCGGTGAGGTGGAAGACGGTGCGCGACTCGGGCAGCGCCCGGATCCGCTCCACGAACGGTCCGACCAGCTCCCGCCGGTGCGGGCGCACCTGCACCAGCAGCAACGCCTGGAGGCCGCGCCCCAGCTTCGCCGGGTCCAGCTCCAGCCGGTGGCCGAGGATCACCCCGGCCCGCCGCAACCGGGCCACCCGGTCCAGACAGGTCGACGGGGCGACTCCCACCTGGGCGGCGAGATCGCGGTAGGTGGTCCGGGCGTCGTTCTGCAGCAGCCGCAGCAGATGGAGATCCACCGGATCCAGTACGACGGAGTCGGCCATGGCCCGAACGTAGCACGGAGTACGGCCGCGTCGACCCGTTCGGTGTTCACCCTTCCGGCCATGGACTCAGCGCGCACGCACACGTCACCACCCGACGACGTACGCACCACCGCACCCACGGGCAGGGCACTGGCCACCGAAGCCGTGCACGCCGGCCGTGACGACCTCGCCGCCCAGGGACTGCACGCCCCGCCCATCGACCTGTCCACGACCTACCCGTCGTACGACAGCCGAGGCGAGGCCGCCCGCATCGACGCGTTCGCCGCCGACGGCGCCGAGCCGGACGGGCCGCCGGTCTACGGCCGCCTCGGCAACCCGACCGTCGCCCGCTTCGAGACGGCGCTGGCCCGGCTGGAGGGGACCGAGGCCGCCGTCGCCTTCGCCAGCGGCATGGCCGCCCTGAGCGCGGTCCTGCTGGTCCGCGGCTCGATGGGGCTGCGGCACGTCGTCGCCGTACGGCCCCTGTACGGCTGCAGCGACCACCTGCTGACCGCCGGGCTGCTCGGGTCCGAGGTCACCTGGACCGACCCGGCGGGCGTCGCGGACGCGCTGCGCCCGGACACCGGCCTGGTCCTCGTGGAGTCGCCCGCCAACCCGACGCTGGCCGAGGTCGACCTGCGGGCCGTCGCCCACGCCTGCGGGTCGGTGCCGCTGCTCGTGGACAACACCTTCGCCACACCCGTGCTCCAGCGCCCCGCCGAACACGGCGCCCGGCTGGTGCTGCACAGCGCCACCAAGTACCTCGGCGGGCACGGGGACGTGCTGGCCGGTGTGGTCGCCTGCGACGAGGAGTTCGCCGGGCGGCTGCGGCAGGTCCGCTTCGCCACCGGCGGAGTGCTGCACCCGCTGGCCGGATATCTGCTGCTGCGGGGACTGTCCACGCTGCCGGTCCGGGTACGGGCCGCCTCCGCCAACGCCGCCGAGCTGGCCGGGCGGCTGGCCGCCGACCCGCGGGTGGCCCGCGTCCACTATCCGCGCATCGGCGGCGCGATGGTCTCCTTCGAGGTCCACGGCGACCCGCACGAGGTCATCGGCGGGGTCCGGCTGATCACCCCGGCGGTGAGCCTCGGCAGCGTCGACACGCTCATCCAGCATCCGGCGTCCATCAGCCACCGCATCGTGGACGCGGACGACCGGCGGCAGGCCGGGGTCGGTGACCGGCTGCTGCGGCTGTCGGTCGGCCTGGAGGACGTCGACGACCTGTGGGCCGACCTGGACCGGGCCCTGGGGGAGCGGGCGGCCGGGGCCGTCCCGCTGGGGGAGGCGTTGGCGCGGACCGAGTGACCGGCGACCGGCGCACCACGCCCGCCGCCCTTCACTCCCGGCCGATCCGCTCCCCGTGCGGCAGCGGCGCCCCGGACCGGGCGACCGGGTCGAGTCGCGCCGTGACGACCAGGGTCCCCTCCTCGATCTGGTAGTCGAGGGGGAGGCCCAGGCCGCGCATCGCGGCGACCATGCCGGTGTTGGACGCCTGGGTGACCGCGTACACGCTCTCGCAACCGGTCTCCGCCGCCATCGCCACGAGCCGGCCGAGGAGTTCGCCGCCGATGCCCCGGCGCTGCCAGCCGTCCTCGACCAGCAGCGCGACCTCCGTCTCGTCCCCGTCCCACAGCAGATGGCCGAGCGCGACGATCCGCCCCGACGCGGTCTGCGCGGCGAGGGTGCGGCCGAAGCGGGGGCTGAGCAGGTGGTTGAGATACCGGTCGGCGTCCCCGACCGGACCGTGGTACCGCAGCCCGAGCGTGCGCGCCGAGCAGCGCTCGTGCATCGCCTTCGCCGCCGGAACGTCACGCGTGTCGACCCGGCGGACCGTGATGTCGCTCCCCTCGGTCAGGGTCAGCACGTCCCGGGCGTGCGGGATACGGGGACCGAGCCGGGCGTCCAGCTCGACCAGCGCCCTCGCCCTGGCGAACTCGGCCGGGGTGAACGGCAGATGGGGGCGCTCCACGCTGATCACCCCGCCCTCCGGGGCGCGCAGCCGCAGCACCGTGTCCTCGAGCGTGCCCTCCGGCGGTACCTCCTGTGCCGCCCGCGCCCCGGTCCGTGCCCCGCCGGTCGCGGGCAGCGACCTGATGGTGCACCTGCCCAGCAACTGCCGCAGTGCCAACGGTAGTTCCGCAGCGTCCAGGGCCGTACGCGCGGCCAGGGCCAGCACCCGGGTCGGCGCGTCCACCAGGTCGTGGGCGTCCGCCCGCTCGGTCCAGGTCCGGGCACCGCCCGCCGCCGTCACCAGGTCGGCCAGCTCGGTCCCGCTCAGCTCACCCGGGGCGCGGAGCAGGAACTCGTCCACCGTGCCCTCGGCCAACGGGTGCGTCTGCAGGCTCAGGATGTCGATCCGCCGCTCGGCGAGGGCCGCGCAGAGCACGGCCAGTGATCCCGGCGCGTCCCGCACCGTCGTCCGCATCCGCCACAGCGCGCTCTCACCGCCGTGCTCGGACCCGCCCGGCTCGGATCCGGTCGTCTCGCGCCCGGTCGGTCCGGTCCCGGCCGTCCGCTCGGTGGTCGGTGGCCGGGCGCCGGTATCGTCCGCAGGCGGTGCCTGCCCGTGGCGTCGTGACCACCGGGTGCGGAAACCCGCCGTGGCGATCAGTGCCGCCAGCGAGGCCAGCACCAGGGCGGGCACCGCCGTGCCGTGCTCGGCGAAGTGCGCCACGGCATCCGTCACATCAGACATGTCTCGACTCATGCACCCACTGTGAAGGAACGGTGTTGCGTGATCACGAACGCTCTGTGACCGATGGGTAAAGAAGGCTTCTAGGGTGCTTTGTGTCCTTTCGGGTCGGTGTGCCGTCAGGCGGCGGCTGCCGCCGCCAGCGCGTCCCGCAGCCGCCGCGCCTGCGTCACCAGCCGTGACGTGCCGCGCCGGTCCGCCACCGACGACAGGTGCGGCAGCACACCCCGTGCGCCCGTCCGCTCGGCGCACTCGGCCGCCACCGCCAGCAGCTCACCGAGGCCCCGGGTCGAGGGCGTCGACGCGCCGGTGGCGAGGTCCGCCAGCAGCACGGGCAGCACGTGACGGAGGACCGCCCACACGGTGGCGTTCGCACCCGTCGCCGCGGAGGTGCGCACCGCGTCGGCGAGCCGGGCCGGCCTGACCGCGCCGCGCCGCACCAACTGGCCGAGGTCGGCGCCCAGCCGGTCGGCGCGGAGCCGGCCCCGGGCCGCCAGTATCAGCAGGGCGTCCACCGCGGCGAGCCGGTCCTCGGCGTGCCGCGCGCCCAACCCGTACGCCACGCACAGATGCACGGCCTCGCCCGCCTCACCGTCCGCGTCGGCGAGCCGGGGCAGCACCGCGGCGGCGGCGCCCCGCTGGTCGTTCACGGCCACCTCGGACACGTCCCGCAGCAGCCGTGCGGCCACCAGCTCCGGCCGCTCGGGCAGCAGGGCGAACCAGTGCGAGCGCATCCCGCCGCCCCAGTGGCTGCAGTACCAGTGGCTCGAGCCCGGGCTCACCGGACGCCCCAACAGTCGCAGGGCGGCGGGGAGCTCCTCGGTCTGGAGGTCGGGCACCTCACCCAGTTCCACCAGGATCCGGGCGTCCGCCGTCCACCGGGTGGCGCAAGGGTCGGTCCGCTCGGCGGTCAACCGGCGCGCGAGCCGATCCCCCTCCTCGGTCCCCAGCGCCGCCGCCCGTTCCGCCGCCGCGAGCGCCGCCGTGCGGTCGTCCCGCCGCACCCGCAGCAACGCCTGGCCGAAGTCGACCGCCGCGACCCGGGCGCCCGCGCGGCGGTAGGCGTCCAGGCGGTCCACCAACGTGTCCGGATCGAGCAGGCCCGTGCCCCAGCTGGGCGTGGCCAGCAGGAACGGCTGGGGGTCGGTGCGCAGCCGGTGGGCCACCTCCCACACGCGGGCCTCGAAGGCGCGGGCCAGGGAGTTGTGCGCACAGCCGGAGTTCGTCAACCCGTCGTGGACCACCCGGTGCAAGGTGTCCGTCCGGACCTTCCCGCACAAGGTCGCGAGGAGGAGGTCGAAGGCGCGCGCGCCGTCGAACAGCTCGTGACGGCGAGCGAAGAAGTCGTCCGACGGGTGGCCGTACCGCAGCTCCGCTTCGGCCCACCAGCGGCGGGCGACCACCGGTTCGAGAGCCTCCAGCAGGGCATCCCGGTCCCGGTGGGCATGCCGGACCAGCCCGTCCAGGGCGCGCTCGAACGCGGGCACGTCACTGCCGGAGGCCAGCAACGCGCTGATCTCCTCGGCGGCTTCGACCACCGACGCGGCAGCGGGGGCCAGGCGCACCGACTGCGGCGGGGGAGGCAGCACTTCCTCGTGGGACACGGTCCGGACGTCCGTCGGCGTCGCACCCAGGGTGCGCACCGCCCGGGCGCGCAGCGCCGGGATCAACTGCTCCGCAGCACCGGCGAGTTCCTCCCGGATCTCCGCCGCGGTGACCTTGCCGACGTGCCGCTCGACCAGCTTCAGTGCCCGCTCCTGCGCGTCGGAGTCCTCGTGCCCGAACGCCCGGGCAGCCGCCGGCAGCAACTCGTCGGCCGCGGCCGGGTCTTTGGCGAGTACCTTGCCGAGCAGTATGAGCTGGGCCCGCACGAGCTTCTTCTCCGTGCGGAACAGCACCGCGTCGGTCGCCTCCGCCAACTGCCGCGGCGGGAGCTCTCCGGCCAGGGCCAGGGCGCCCAGCACCGACTGGGCGTGGGAGGCCACCGTCGGTATCGCGTCCGAGGCGAGCGCCGTCCAGTCGGCCGTCCGCCCGCGCTCCTCCTCGCGGGAGAGCGCCAGATCGCGCAGCAGGCGCAGGAACACCCGGAGTTCGGCCGGTGCGCCCCCGCGCAGCAGCCGTGCCACGCACGCGTCGATCATGGCCCGGCGGTCGAGCGCGCCCTCGGTGGTCAGCCGTGCCAGGGCACTGGTCCAGCTCTCGGGTCCGTCGCCGGACAGCCATCCCAGCTGAGCGCCGACGCCCTCGGTCCGGAAGAGGGCGGCGACCAGCTCCGCGAGGTGCGGGTCCTGGCGCAGACGGTCGCAGACCGTGCCGGCCCGCTGCCAGCTCCCGCCGATGTGGAGCAGCCAGCCCCGGACGTAGGCATCCGTCGTGGGCACCGGGCAGCCGGACAGCCGCACCAGGCCGGCCATCAGCTCGTACGACACGTTGGACGTGGCCGGTCGCTGGGCGAGCCGGTGCACCACGTCGGCCAGCCACCCGCGATCGCGGTCGCCCAGCACGTGCAGCAGGACGGCCGGTGACGCCTGCGACCAGCGCATGTCGACGGCCGCGAGCCAGTTCGCCACGGCCGCGGCGCCGGTCTGGCACGCCGCCCCGGCCGCGTGCAGCGCGGGGTGGGCACGGCGGGACTCCGCGGACCAGCGGGCCGTCCTCAGCTCCTGGCGGACGGCCTTCAACTCGGGGAAACAGGAGCGCCGCTGTGCGTCGGTCATGCCGTCGAGCAGCGCCACGACCTCCGCCGTCCGACCCGCGCGCACCGCGCCCACCAGCAGCCCCGTCGTGTCCGCAGTCGCGGTCGCGGTCCCAGTTGCAGCCGCAGCCGCAGCCGCGGTCGCAGTCGTCACCGTCGCCGTCATCGCGCACCCCCGTCGATCCGAACCGTCTCCCGCGCCTCGCCGGCGCCCCGCCGCACCATCCGTACCGCCAGCGCGTGCTTGCACGGACCGCGCCCGCCCCGGTACCTGGCCCACCACAGGCAGCTGCACGAGAGCACCCCCGCCTCCTCGCGCACCCGGTGCACATGGCCGTCCTCGGCCGTGACCGTCCCGATCGCCCCGTCCAGGGCGACCGCGCCCGCCGCAACCAGCGCGCGGGCCGAACGCAACCGCGCATTGTGACGCTCCACCCGCTCGGCGTCGTACGGCAGCTCCCGGTGGAAGTAGGCCGCCTCCGCGGTGTCGTACCCGACCCGCCCCGACGTGCCGAGCCGGACCAGGGCCGCACGCACCCGCTCCGCGGTCAGGCCCGAGGCCGCGGCCAGGTCGGCGATGTCGATCCGCGGCTCCCAGGCGAGGAGCACCGAGACCAACTCGGCGTCCTCGGCGGCCTCGTCGGTGGCGAGCGCGTCGAGCACCCCGCCCTCTCCGGAGAACCCTCGCGAGGCGTCGGGGGACAGGGTGAGGGTGAGGCGCATGCCGGGCAGGAGCACCTCCCAGGCGGAGGCCGTGGCGGCGGCTCCCGGAGCGAGGGCCGGACCGTAGACCCGCAGGGCCGTGGCGTGCCGCAGCACGCGTTGCAGCGCGACCAGCCGCTCCGGTCCTGGCAGGCACACCGCGCCGGGCACCGCACGCGTCGTCGGCCGCAGCGAACGCCCGGACGGCACCACCCACCGGAGTCCCGGCGCCCCGCTCCGGCCGCCGCGGGGCAACGCACGCAGGAAGCGCACCGCCTCGGCGGCGTCCAGTTCGGCCCGCAGGTCGAAGCCGGCCGCTATGACCTGGGCCTCGGCGAAGCCGCGCAGCCACCGGTCCGGCAGCGGCACCTTCTTCTCCACCACCGGCCCGTCCAGCGTGGTCACGGCCAGCTCCTCGGGGCCGACCCGCAGGTGCAGCGGGTCGTCGGCGCCGATCCGGGACAGGGCCTCGCGCAAGGGGTTGTTGACGTCGACGTTCGTCGTGCCGTGCCCGACCTCGCCTCCGTCGAGACCGGACTCCAGCACGTCCATGCGGGCGTAGACCCCGCCGCAGCCGGAGAAGGACTCGAAACGGAGCCGGTCGCCGCCGGCCGTCACCACCGGGTCCAGCGAGGCCCGCAACTGCGGCTGGAAGTACCGTGCGGCGGCCACGTCGGCCACCGCGAGCAGCGCCGCGGACGCCTTCTGGGGCGACGTCAGGAAACCCGCGAAGAACCGCGGATGCGCCACGGCACCGGCGGGTGTCGCACCCCGGGAGGTCTCCAGCCCCAGGCGCTGCCCGCTCGCCGCGGATTCCAGCACGGAGGGTCGTCGATAGGCCACGGCCTGCAAAGATCGCGTCATGGAAAAACCGTAGAGGCGCCCACTGACAATCGCTCCGACCTGCGGAAACAGCCACGGAGACCAGGAAGTTGGATCAGGCGACGCCCCACGAGGACGCGGGGCCGCGCACCGGGGGATGACGCCGGCGCGCGGCACTCCCGACAGGCTACGGGACCGGCTACTGGGCTACTGGCCCACCCGACCCGGCCGCAGCACCTTCGTGAACAGCACCGTGCCGTCCTGCTCGCGCAGCCGCACCGTCATCTCGGCGCTGTCGCCGTCGATGTCGACCTCGCCGAAGAACTGGTAGCCGCCCGCGGGCGAGACGTTCGAGGCGGTCGGCGCCTTCACGAAGACCCGCTCGGGACCGAAGGTGCCGTCCAGCGCGCTGGCCGGGAACGCGCCCGCGTTGAGCGGCCCGGACACGAACTCCCAGAACGGCTCGAAGTCGTCGAACGCGGCCCGCGAGGGCTGGTAGTGCTGGGCCGAGGTGTGGTGCACGTCCGCCGTCAGCCACACCGTGCCGGTGATCCGGCGGTGCTTGACGAAGCGCAGCAGCTCGGCGATCTGCAGCTCGCGCCCCAGGGGTGCGCCGGGGTCGCCCTGCGCGATCGCCTCGATGTTGGGCGCGCCCTCGGTGGCGTCCGGCACGACGAGCCCGATCGGCATGTCCGCCGCGATGACCTTCCACACCGCACGCGACCGCGCCAGCTCCCGCTTGAGCCACTCCAACTGCTCGCGGCCCAGGATGCCCTGCGGGTCCACGGTCTGTTCGCCGGGGGAGTTGGCGTTGCGGTACGTCCGCATGTCCAGCACGAACACGTCGAGCAGCGGGCCCTGGCGCAGCACCCGGTGCACACGCCCCTCGCGCGCGCCGGGGCGCAGGGTGGAGATCGGGAAGTACTCGCTGAACGCGCGCCGGGCGCGGGCGGCCAGGACGTCGACGCTCTTCTCCGTGTACCGGTCGTCCGTGTCCGCGACCACCTGGCCCGGGTACCAGTTGTTGCGGACCTCGTGGTCGTCCCACTGGATGATCGACGGAACCCGCGCGTTGAAGCGCCGCAGGTTCTCGTCGAGCAGGTTGTAGCGGAAGTTGCCGCGGAACTCGGCGAGGGTCTCGGCGACCTTGGACTTCTCCTCGGTCGTGATGTTCCGCCAGGTGCCGCCGTCCGGCAGGGCGGCCGTCTCGGTGATGGGGCCGTCGGCGTAGATGTTGTCGCCGCTGCACAGGAAGAAGTCCGGGTCCAGGGCACCCATGGCGTCGTAGATGCGGTAGCCGCCGAGGTCCGGGTTGATGCCCCAGCCCTGCCCGGCGAGATCGCCGGACCACACGAAACGCACGCCCTCGCGGCGGCGGACCGGCACGGTGCGGAAGGTGCCGGTGACCGGCTCGCCCGTGCGGCGCGGGTCGTCCGGGTCGGCGAGGAGCACGCGGTAGTGGATCTGCTCGCCGGGCGGCAGGCCGCGCAGCCGGGTGGTGCCGGTGAAGTCGGTGTCGCTGCCGAGCAGCGGGCCGTGCCACCGGTGCGGGTGGCGGAACGACTCGGTCGCCGACGTCTCGACGATCATCCGGGCCGGCCGGTCGGACCGCACCCAGACCAGGCCGGAGTGGGAGGTCACGTCTCCCGTCTGCACGCCCCAGCCGGCCCCCGGCCGCCCCGATCGGGCGAACGCCGGCGCCGCCCCCAGGGCGGTGGGCAGGGTCAGGGCGGCCGACGCGGCGAGCGAACCGCGCAGCACGCTGCGGCGGCCGGGCAACGGACGGTGTGACATGGATACGCCTCCAGGGACGGGATCCGGCCGGTGTTCGGGCCAGGGTTCGAGCCAGTGTGCAGAGCCAGACCTACTGGCACCGCGCGGCGCCCACGGAAATTGCGGGTGAACAACCCGGACGCCCCGGGGGCCCGGACACCCTGGGGGCCCGGGGCGCCCCGCGCAGTCCGTCGCCCGCCCGCGGCGGGTGCCACGTCACACGGCCCCGTGCCGCCTCACACGGCCCGTGCCATCCGCGCGACCCCCGCCCGGATCCGTCCCGGTGTCAGATGCGCGTAGCCCAGCACCAGCCGCACCTCCTTCCCTGCCACCGGACCGTCGCCCACCGGACCGTCGCCCACCGGTCCACCGCCCACCGGTCCGCCCCCGGCACCACCGTGCGCGTATGCCGTCAACGGGCGAACCGCGACGCCCGCCTCCGTCACGCGCGCGAGGAACCCCTCCTCGGGCCCGTACCGCTCGGGAAGCGTGGCGATGGCGTGCAGGCCGGCGGCGATGCCGGTGACCCGTGAGCCGGGGAAGTGCTCGGTCAGCGCGGCCACCAGGGTGTCGCGCCGCTCACGGTAGGCGCGCTGACAGACGCGCAGTTGGCGGTCGTAGTCGCCGCGCTCCACGAAGCGGGCGAAGAGTGCCTGGTCGAGCGTCGGATGCCCGAGATCCGTGGTGCGCTTGCGCTCGACGACGGCGTCGGCCAGCCAGTCGGGCACCAGCAGCCAGCCCAGCCGCAGCCCCGGCGCCAGGGACTTGCTCACCGAGCCCGTGTAGGCGACGCGTTCCGGATCGAGCCCCTGGAGCGCGCCCACGGGAGCACGGTCGTAGCGGAAGTCGCCGTCGTAGTCGTCCTCCAGGACGAGGCCGTCCACGGACCGTGCCCAGTCGAGCAGTTCGGCGCGCCGCCGCGCCGAGTAGGCGATCCCCGTGGGGAACTGGTGGGCCGGTGTCGTCACCACGAGCCGGACGCCCGACGCGTACAGCGGGCCCATGGCGAGGCCCTCGTCGTCCAGGGGGAGGGGCGCGGTGCCGAGGCCCGCCGCGGCGTACAGGGCGTGGTGCTGGGGGCTGCCGGGGTCCTCGACACCGGCGGTGCGCGTCCCGCGCGCGTGGAGGACGCTCGCCAGCAGCGAGGTGGCCTGCGCCACGCCGGAGACCACCATGATCCGTTCCGGGTCGGCCACCACGCCCCGGCGCCGCGCGAGCAACTCGGCCAGGGCGGTCCGCAGCCGGGGCAGCCCGCGCGGGTCGGGGTAGCCGAGGCTCTCGTGCGGCAGCTCCGTCAGCACGCCCCGCTGCGCGGCGGCCCACGCCGAGCGCGGGAAGAGCGACAGATCCGGTGTCCCCGGCACGAAGTCGACACGGTCGGCGGGGGAGCGCGGGGCGAGATCACGCGCGCGCGGACGGGCGGCCCGTACGGCGTCCCCCACCCACGTCCCCGCGCCCCGCCCGCTGCGCAGATAGCCCTCGGCCGTCAGCTGCTCGTATGCCTCCGTCACCAGCCCCCGCGACACCTTGAGGTCGGCCGCCAAATCCCGGCTGGACGGGAGACGGGTGCCCGGCGCGAGCCGGCCCGAGCGGACCGCGTCCCGCAGCGCCCCCTGCAACGCCCGGCCACGCGCGCGTGCCGGTGCCGAGGCGGCGGGCAGCAGCAACTCCCAGGCCGCGCTGCCGGCGGCGGAGCCAGGAGGGCCGCCAGGAGGGCCGCCCGGGCCGGTCGACGGCGTCATCAAAGAAGCCCCCCGAACATCACGTCTGCACCACGTCTTCTCAATCGCCTCCACTTTACGAGGGGTTGGACCCGCTGGTGCGTAAACAGGAGTGACAGACCACAGCGAGGGGGCAGGCCGAGGCCACGCCCCGGAATCGTACGCGCAATCCAGGAGCGCCCGTGGACGCCAAGAACCGTTTCGAGACGAAGACCACCTTCGCTCTCTCCCGACTCGAATGGCTGGGCTTTCTCGCCGTATCGCTCGTGCTCGCATTCCAGCACCTCACGGAAATCCGCTGGGCCGTCTTCGTGCTGCTGTTCGCGGTGATCGACGTCGTCGGATACCTGCCCGGCGCGATCGCCTTCCGGCGCAGCCCGGACGGACACGTTCCGCGAGGCTTCTACGTGGCCTACAACACGATGCACAGCCTGGTCACGGCGGGTCTCCTGGCCGGGGCGTGGGCGCTGTTCGTCCGGCCGGAATGGGCCCTGCTGGCCCTCCCGATCCACCTCATGGTCGACCGGGCCCTCTTCGGGAACTCCCTCAAACCCTTCGGTGTCGCCTTCGAGCCGGAAACCACCCCGGAGTTCCGCAGGTTCGAGCAGCGGTACCACTCGGCGGCGGATTCCGGTGAAAGCGCCGCCGTGCGGACTTCCGTGGAGGACGCCGATGCCCTCCGTGCTTGACACACTCGCCGCGCACAGCGACAACCCCAGTTCCTTTCTCGCCCTCAACAGCGGGAACGCGTACTTCCACGACGGCGGGTTCGACGGCGCCTGCGCCTATCGCACCTCGGGCCGCTACGTACTGCAATTCGGCGGCCCGTTCACCGCGCCGGAACACCGTGCCCGCCTGCTGGACGCGTTCGCCGCCCACGCCGGCCGCCGTCTGGTCGCCGTGCAACTGCAGCGGGCGGACGCCGAGCTGTACGCGGCGCACGGCTTCACGGTCAACCAGCTCGGAGCGTCGTACGCGGTCGACCTGAGCCGTTTCACGCTGCGCGGCTCACGCTTCGTCCGGCTGCGGAACAAGATCTCGCGCGCCCGGCGGGCGGGCCTGGAGGTCGCCGAGGTCATGGCCGGCGACGACTGCGCCGAACTGGACCGGATCGACCAGTACTGGCTGCGGGACAAGGGCCGGCACGTCAAGGAGCTGCGCTTCCTCGTCGGCCAGCGAGACGGGAGCCTGCAGCGGCACCGCCGGCTGTTCGTCGGCCGGATCGACGGCGAGACGGCCGGCTACATCAACTACTCGCCGGTCTACGGCAGCCGCTCCGGCTGGCTGCACGACCTGAGCCGGCGCCGCCCCGACGCTCCGCCCGGCGTGATGGAGGCGCTCAACGCCACCGTCATGGAACGGCTGACCGCCGAAGGAGCGGGCTGGCTGCACTTCGGCTTCACCCCGTTCACCGGGCTCGACCCGGAGCACGAACTACCCGGTGCCAGCCGTATGTTCACTCGGCTCGCCCGCCTCCTGGCGGAGCGCGGCGACGTGATCTACCCGGCGGCCTCCCAGCTCGAGTACAAGCAGAAGTGGGCCCCGCACGTGGTCCTGCCGGAGTACATCGCCTTCCGCGGCAGGCCCCGCCCCGGCGCGGTCTGGCAGCTGCTGCGCGCCACCAACGCCCTCTGAGCCACCGCGTCCACGGCCGCGCTAGTGCCGCGCCGATTCCGTATGCATCCCACCCTGGAGGACCGCACGCCCATGAGATTCCTAGAGCGTGAACGCGCCACCCTCGCGAAGCTGCTGCCCGAACTGGACCCCGCCCTGCGCGAGACCCCGCTGATGGAACTGGAGCGGCCGGGCAGCCAGGGCATCCGGCACTTCCGGGACAGCGGCGGTCCAGGACTGCTCGTCCCCGAGGCCCACCAGGGCCGGGGCGCCACCGCGCTCGACGCCCTGCGCGTGCAGCGGGCCATCGGCAGCCGCTCGCCGTCGCTGGCCGTGGCCACCACCATGCATCACTTCTCGATGGCCACCCTTGTCGCGATCGGCGGCCTCGGCGACGGCTTGGAGTGGATGCTGATCGAGGGCGTGGCCTCGTCCAACCGCTTGATCGCCTCCGGCTTCGCCGAGGGCCGCAGCGGCGCGGGCATCCTCGACCCGTCGATGACCGCCACGGTGACCGCGGACGGAGTCCGGATCAACGGCGTCAAACGGCCGTGCAGCCTGGCCCACTCCATGGACGTGCTCACCGCCAGCGTGCTGATCCCGCGCGAGGACGGTCAGGGCGACGAACTCGCCGTAGCCGTCGTGCCCGCGGAGAGCGAGGGGATGAGCGTCAGCGGCTTCTGGTCCAGCGCCTTCCTCGCCGGGGCCGAGAGCGAACAGGTCACGCTCACCGACGTCCTCGTCCCGCCGGAACTCCTGCTGCGCACCGGGACGACCTCCGGTGAACAGCTCGACGAACTTCAGACGGCCGGTCTCATCTGGTTCCAGACGCTGATGACGGGCAGCTACCTCGGCGCCGCGAGCGCGCTGGTGGAGCGGGTGCTGCTGAACGACCGCATCCCCGAGCACGAGCGGGTACGCCTCTTCGTCGAGACCGAGGCCGCCATGGCCACCGCCGAGGGCGTCGCCCGGCGCATCGACGCCGGTGACCTCGACGAGTCGGCGCTCGCACAGGCGTTGTACGTGCGCTACGGCGTCCAGGACGCCATCGCCCGAGTCGTCCCGCGCGCGGTCGAGCTCCTCGGCGGCCTCAACTTCATGACGTCCGACGAGGTGGGCCACCTGGCCGCCTGCGCCAACGGGCTCTCCCTGCACCCGCCGTCGCGCTCCCGGATGACCGCCCCGTTCTCCGCGTACCTGGCGGACCGGCCGCTCGCCATCGCCTGACCGCGCCCCCCACCGTCCATCGGTGGGCCGAGACCCGTTGGGAGAACACATCCCCCATGCCGTCAGACAACCAGCGTCTCGCCCTCCTGCCCGTCGGCCGTACGGAACGGCTCGACCGCCCCTCCCTGCTGCTCACCGGCGGTTCCGGAGTGCTCGGACGTGCCCTGATCGACGAGCTGTCACCCGACTTCGACCTGCTGTGCCTGCGCCGCAACACACCGTTGCGCGATCCGCGGGTGCGCGAGCTCCAGGGCGACCTGGTCGCTCCCAGGCTCGGCCTGAGCCCACTGGCCTGGCACGAACTGGCCCTTGAGGTGGACGTGGTGCTGCACTGCGGCGCCGAGACCAACTGGCGGACCCCGCCACAGGACATCACGCGCACCAATCTGCGCGGTGCCGACACCATGCTCGACCTGGCGGCCCGGGCCGACGCCCCGCTGTACCTGGTGAGTACCGCGTTCGTCGCCAACACCCCCACGGAGGAGGACCGCCGGCGCTTCCCGGGTGCAGCCGCCTACCTCGACTCCAAGGCCGGGGCCGAACAGATGACACGCGAGGCGGGCGTGCCCGGCGCCATCGTCCGGCCCTCGGTCGTCATGGGTGACTCCGTCAGCGGGCGGACCGCCGGTCAGCGGGGGCTGATCAAGACGATCGGCTCGATGGTCCTGGGGCAGGCCCCGGTGCTGCCCGGAGCCCCCGAGATCCGGATCGACATGGTGCCCCGGGACTACGTCTCGCGGGCCATCGGCGACCTGGTCCGGGGTGGTGTGGCCGACGGGGAGTACTGGCTGACGGCCGGCAAGGAGGCCATCGGCCTGCGGGAGTTCGCCGACGTCTGCGCGGACGTCGCCGTACGCCACGGCCTGCCCCGGCCCCAGCGCCCCCGGTTCATCCCCGTCGATGCCGTTCACCGGCTGCTCCTGCCCATGTCGGCGGGCACCTCGCTGCCCGCGTCCCTCCGGCGGCGCCTGGAGTACTACGCGGAACTGCTGCTGGTGTTCCAGCGGGACCTGCCGTTCGACACCTCCCTCGGCGAACCCGACTGCGGCACCCGCCTGACCCGGACCGACATCCGGGCCGCGCTCGTGCGCAACGCCGAGAGCTGGGCCGGGGACAGGGCCGGCCTGCTCGGCCGGTACCGATCCGCCGCGACCGCCCCCATGGAGGTGGCTTCATGACCATGTCACCCCCGTCCACCGGGACCACCGCCCCGTCCTCCGGCCTCGGGAATACCGGGTCCGACTCCGAGTCCTCCACCCCGCGTGCCGGGACCGCCGCGCCGACCGACCGGCCCGGCATCGTGGACCTCTACCTCAAGCACATCGGCTCCGGCCGTGCCGTGATGGGCCGTGTCATGGGCGGCATGGCCGAGGTCCGCTCCGAGGGCGTCTGGATCCACACCGACGACGGCCGCCGCTTCCTGGACTTCGGCGGCTTCGGCGTCTTCATCATGGGCCACCGCCACCCGGCCGTCGTCGAAGCGGTGCACCGGCAGATCGACACCCACCCGCTGGCCAGCCGCGTCCTCCTCGAACCCGTCGCCGCTCTGGCCGCCGAGGCCCTGGCCGCCCACACCCCGCCCGGCCTCGACTACGTCCACTTCGTCAACTCCGGTGCCGAGGCCACCGAGGCGGCCCTGAAACTGGCCCGCGCCCACGGACTCACCTCGGTGATCACCACCCGCAGCGGCTTCCACGGCAAGACCCTCGGCGCGCTGAGCGTCACCGCCAACGCCACGTACCAGACGCCGTTCCAGCCCCTGCTCCCCGACGTCACCCAGGTGGCCTACGACGACCCGGCCGACCTCGAACAGGCGCTGGCCGCCCACCGCGACCGGGCCTGCGTCATCGTCGAACCCGTCCAGGGCGAGGGCGGCGTACGCATCCCTCGCCCCGGCTACCTCAGCCAGGTGCGGGCGCTGTGCCAGGCGTACGGCGCCCTGCTGGTCGTCGACGAGATCCAGACCGGCATGGGACGGCTCGGCACCTGGTGGGGCGTCGACGCCGAGGACGTGTGTCCGGACGTGCTGCTCGTCGGCAAGGGACTCAGCGGCGGTGTCGTACCGGTCGCCGCGATGGTCGCCACCGCGGAGGCATACGCCCCCTTCAGCCGCGACCCCTACCTGCACACCTCCACGTTCGGCGCCTCGCCGATCGCCTGCGCCGCCGCCCTCGCCACCGTACGGGCCATGGAGGAGGAGGACACCGTGGCCCGGGCCGCCGCGCTCGGCCCGCGCATCCTCACCGCCGTACGGGAGGTGTGCGCGCCGTACCAGGGCGGACTGGTCCGAGAAGTGCGCGGCCGGGGTCTGCTGATCGGCATCGAGTTCGCCGAAGAACAGGCGGTCGGCGAACTCCTGCTGGAACTGATCTCCCGCGGTGTGCTCGTCAACAACTCCCTCAACTCCACCCGGGTGCTGCGGCTGACCCCGCCGGCCCTGGTCGAGGACTCCGCGCTCGACCTGTTCCTCACCACCCTCGGCGCGGCCCTGCGCGGCACCGCCGACCGTATGACCGGCTGACACCGGCTCCTGGCGCCGGCGCCAGCCAACAGCTCCGGACACCAGCTCCGGACACCAGCGTCCAAAAGACCTCCGGGAAGGAACCGAACGACCCATGCGCCACGTGGTCCTGCACGCCCTCGCCGACGGACTGGCACCCGCCGACGTCTACGCCCGCATCAGCGACTTCCGCCGCTATCCCGAGCACAGCGACACCTTCCGCGAGGTGCACGTCGAGCCTCCGCTGCCCGACGGCTCCGCGGTCTCGGACTGGACCGTCGAGTTCCGGGGTGGCCTGATGCGGTGGCGGGAACGCGACACCTACGCGCCCGAGACGTACTCCATCGCCTTCGAACAGCTCAGCGGCGACTTCCAGGCCTTCGAGGGGAGCTGGCGCTGCGAAGCGCGGGACGGCGGCACGCTCGTCGTCTACACCGCGGCCTTCGACCTCGGCATCCCGTCCATGGCCGAGATCCTCGACCCGGTGGCCGAGTCGACCCTGCGGACCAACATCGCCCGCGTGCTGCGGGGCCTTGCGGGCGCGGAGGTGATCGATGAGCGCGCGGCTGCGGCTGGTGACTGACCGGGCGGCCGTCGCGGGCGCCCCGCCGCCGGTCGCCGACCCGCCGCGCGCGGAGCCGCTGCACGAGGAACCGGGACCCGGCGCCGCCCGTTGCCTCGGGATGTACGCCAAGCTGGCCGCCGGCGTGACCGTCGTGACCGCCCGCGGCGAGGACGGCCCGCTGGGTATGACGGTGTCAGCCGTCACCTCGCTCTCCGCCCGCCCGCCGCTGCTCCTTGCCTGTCTGCGCGACGGCTCCCGCACCCTCGCCGCAGTCCGCGCCCGCCGGGCCTTCGCCGTGCACCTGCTGCGCGAGGAACAGCAGGAGCTCGCGGGCCGGTTCGCGTCCCCCACCACGACCGCGGCGGAGCGGTTCGCCGGGACCGACACCCGACAGGTGCTGGGTGTTCCCGTGCTGGCCGGCGCGCTCGCCTGGTCGGTGTGCCTGACCGAGGACGTACGCCGCTACGGCGACCACCACCTCGTCGTCGGCCGGGTGGCCGCCGTGCACGTGGGCGGTGGACGCCCGCTGCTGTGGCACGACCGCCGGTTCGGTGTGCTGACCGAGCCGGTGCCGGACGCCGCAGGATGACCAGGCTGCCGGCCGGAACGCCGTACTGGGACCCCGCGGAACTGCCGACGCAGCCCCAGTTGCACGGCGTGGTCACCGCGGACGTGGCCGTCGTCGGGGCCGGGCTGGCCGGGCTGTCCTGCGCCTACCACCTGGCGGAGCGTGCCCCCGGGCTCGACATCGCGGTGGTGGACGCCGAGCACCCGGCCGCCGGCGCCAGCGGCCGGGGCACCGGTCTGCTGGGCCCCCGGGCCGGCCCCGCGGTCGACCACGCGGTGCGCCGCTTCGGCCCGCAGACGGCGCGCAGGATGCACCGGGCCAGTGAGCGGGCGGTGCGGGACGTCCTCGCCCTGTGCGCCCGGCTCGACGTGCCCTGCGGGCTGCGGTCCGGCGAGCAGTTGATGGCCACGCGGTCGTCCGCGGGCCTGGTGGCACTCGCCCGCCAGGCCCGCGCCTGCCGCGAACTCGGTCTGGACGTCCCGGTCCTCTCCCCAGCCGGCATCCGCGACCGGGTCGGCGTGCCCTACCGGGCGGCGCTCCTGCACCGCCCCGCCGCGACCCTCGACCCGGCCGCCCTGACCTGCGCCCTCGCCCGTGCCTGCGCCGACAAGGGCGTGCGGTTCTACGGCCGCAGCCCGCTGCTGGCCCTGCGCCCCGGCGATCTGGTCGGCCCCGAGCTGGTCCTCCCGCACGGCAGGCTCTACGCCGGTCAGGCGGTGCTGGCCGTCAACTCGGCCGCGCAGGCACTGGACCTGCCGGTCGGCACCGTCCTGCCGCTCGAGGTCTACGCCGTCGCCACCGAACCGCTGAGCGCCCCGGCCTACGAGTCCCTGGGCGGCCGCGCCGGGCACTCCGTCGTCGACGCCGTCCCGATGGCGCCGTACTTCCGGCTGCTCCCGGACCGGGGCCTGGTGGCGGGCGGCGGTACCGCCACGGTCCCGGCGGGTATGGGCGCTCCCCGTCTCCAGGCCGTCAGGGAGCGTGCCTGGACCTGGCTGGAGAGGTGGCTGCGGTCCCTGCATCCGGACCTCGCCCGGGTACGGGTCACCCACCGCTGGTCCGGCCGCATCGGCATGACGGGCGACGACCTGCCGGTGGTGGGGCCGGTGCCGGGCTTCGACGACGTCTGGTACATCGGCGGCTGCTGCGGGCACGGACTCGCCCTGTCCGTGGCGCACGGCGCGCACGTGGCCGCGGCCCTGCTGGGTGAGCCGGAACCCGGCGAACCGCTCCCGTGGCACCGTTCCCGGGCCCCGCGCCTGCCCGCACGCGGACCCGCGGGGCCCCTGCTGCGGGCGTACGTGGACACACTGGGGCGAATCGCACGGCACACGTGCTGACGGCGGGCGCGGTCCCGCATCCGTACCCCAGCTCCGCAGGCCCCGGCCGCGCAGCCCGACAGACCACCCTCATAACCCGACCAGGAGGTTCCACAATGCGACCCGACTTCGGTACGGACGGCCGCCTGCCGTCGGCCCTGTCCATGGGAACCGTGGATGTCGCCTTCCACCTCGCGACGGGCGGCAACCCCGTGCCCCTCGCGTTCACATTCGGGTTCGAAGGCCGTGCCCCCACCCTGGACTCCGTACGCGCGCGGGTCGCCGAACGCGCCCACCGCGTCCCGACGTTGCGCTACCGCATCGCACGGGATCGCGGGAAATTCCGGCGAGTGGACCGGATCGCGGTGGACCGGCACGTGCACGAGGCGTGGCTGCCCGAGGACACCGACGGGTCGGCGACCAGCCGCCTGATGCTGTCCCGGCCGATGAGCACGGACGACGGGCCGCCCTGGGACGTGTGGCTGGTCCACGGCCCGGCGGACCGCCACACCCTGGTCTACCGAACCGACCACACCTTCCAGGACGGCATGGGCGCCGCCTACACCGCCCGCGCCCTCCTCGGAGACCACCCCGAGGGCGCACCGGCCCCACAGCGTCCCGCCCGGCCCACCGGACACGGCCTCGCGGACGCCCTGGGCGAGGTGGTGGCCGCCTTCCGCGCGCCCACCCCGAAACCCGCGTTCGACGGAGAATCCACGGGCCGCGTCGACGTCTGCCACGCCGACACCCCGCTGGCCCGGCTGCGCGCCATCGCCCGCGCGCACGGCGGCACGGTCACGGACGTCTATCTCGCGGCCCTGTCCCACGCCGTCCGCACCTGGTACCTGAAGGACACCGGCTCGGCCCATCCGCCGTTGCCCGTGTCGATCCCGATGTCGGTCCGGGCCCCGGGGGAGGAGTACGCCCCGGGCAACCGCATGGTCACCGCCCGGCTCCTGCTGCCCTGCGACGAGGAGTCGCCCCAGCGGGCCCTGGCCCGGGTCGTCGCCCGCACGGGCCGGCTGCGGGAGAGCCGGCGGCGCGACGCCATGCGCCTGCTGCTGTCCGCCTCCCCGCGGTCGCTCGGCGCCACCGTCGGCACCCGCCTGGTCCGCGGGGCGTTCGTGGCCGGCCCGGTGAGCAGCGTGAACTTCGGCACGGCCCTGGTCCACCAGGGGGTCGCGGCCCGCCGCGCGGCCGTCTTCGCCGGCGTCGCGTCGGGCATCCGGTGTGTGACGACGCTGACGAGCCAGCACGACACCGCGTGCTTGACCGTCGTTCACGACGAGGCGCTGGCGACCGCGGACGAACTCCCCGACCTGTGGCTCGCGGCGCTGCTGGAGCTGGAGCGGCCGTAGCCACGGCATCACGCGCGGGCCCCGGACGGTGCGTCCGAGGCCCGTGCGTGATGCCGTGTCAGGGTGTGCCGCGCAGCGTGCCGGTGGTGAGGAAGACGCTCTCCGCGGCGGACGTGCCGATCAGCGGCAGATACGGGGTGAGGCGCTCGACCGCGTACGGCAGCGTGTACAGGTCGGCGGCCGCCGCATCCCAGCCGCGCTCGGCCCACCAGCGCCCCGGATCGGCGATCTGCCAGTTCCAGGCCAGTCCGATCGTCGACAGGGCGTCCATGAAGGGCGCGACGAACGGGGACGACATGGTCGCGGAGTTCACGCACTCGGCGCCGAACGTGCTCCCGGGGGCGGAGAGTTCGGTCATCACGGTGACGACAGCCTCCGCCTCCGGGGGCTGAAGGAAGTACAGGGGTGCCTCGCAGAGCCATGCGGTGGGCCTGCCGGGATCGAATCCCGCCGTCTTGAGCTCCTCTTGCCAGGATGCCGCGCCGTCGGCTTCGACGACGGTGCGGCGTCCGCAGGAGAGCCGGCTCCAGTCCAGTACGTACTCCTTGAAGGCATGTACGGCCGCGTCCTCCACCTCGAAGACGTGCACCCCGGTCGGCCAGTCGAGCCGGAAGGCACGGGTGTCGAGACCGGCGCCGAGCAGCACCACCTGGCGGCAGCCCGAACGGGCCGCGGCGAGAAGGTAGTCGTCGAAGAAGCGGGTGCGTACCACCTGATAGTCGGGCAGCATGCGCTGCAGCGGTCCGTCACCGGGCGGGCCCCCGTCGAACCCGGCCGCGTGGAGGAAGTCGGCGGCCCACGGGTCGCGGACGAGCGGCGCGGGCCGGAGGTGCTCCGCCGCGTGTGCGGCGGCCGTCCAGAGCGCCGCGCGGGAAATGCCGTGCGGGGTTGCGGCGGCCGGCGCGAACGGTGACTGCGGACGTGTGGATTCCGGCATGGATCTCCTTGAGGTGGGGCGGGGCGGCTGTGCGGACCCGGATCATCCGGAGCGGCGACGGCCCAGCAGGAAGGCCGCGGCACCCAGCGCGAGCAGGCTTTTGGAGGGGCGGGCGGGCCGCTGGCCGCCCATCGCGGCGGGGGTGCGCGGCTCGTGGATGTTCAGTGCGAACTGACGGTTGGCCACGTCGGAGAGGACGCCCCGGACCTGTTCGGGACTGGTGACGGCGGCCAGCAGAAGCTCCATGGAGTTCCGGGCGAACTGGTTGCGGCCGAGGAAATCGCGGCCCAGTGCGAAAAGGATCTTCGGCACCTCCGCCTGGAACACCTCGGGCAGTGTGATCTCGGGAGCCAGGCACCGCACCGAACCGTCCAGGTTCGCGAAGGACTTGCCCAGCAGCGAGACGGCCGGCGGCGAACCGATGCCGCGTTTGGTCGCCTTGGCCAGCACGGTGGTGAGCGCGACGCCGAAGTTCATGTCCTCCAGTGAGAGATGGGAGACCGTGGGCACGAACGCGGCCATGTCGGCGGCGAACGCGGGCATGTTGGCCCACGGCGTCAGCCGGCCCATCTCCGCCCAGTGCTGCGCCAGCCCGGCCCCGTCGTTCTGCGCCATGGCCATGAACAGCGGCAGCAGCTGAAGACTGGTCCTGCGGTCCAGGCGGCCGACCATGCCCCAGTCGATCAGCGTCGCGGGTCCGCCGGGAGCGGCGAAGACGTTGCCGGCGTGCGGGTCGGCGTGGAAGAAGCGATGGACGAAGTACCCGTGGTACATGAACCGCAGCAGGTCCTTGCCGATCTCCACGCGCTCGTCGTCCGTGAAGTGGGCGCGGTCGACGTGCCGCACCGACTTCCCGTCGGCCAGCGACTGGACCAGGACCCGGGGGCTGGCGTGCAGGACCCGGGGCACCTCCAGCGAACGGAACGACCGGACCTGCCCGCGGGCCTCGTCCATGTTGCGGGCCTCGCCGGTGAAGTCCAGCTCCGGCTCCATGGCGTCGAAGACCGAGCCGAGCATCGCCTCGACGTCGATGACCTCGTTGAACCGGGGAGCGACACGGGCCACGATCTTCGACGCCCGGCGCATCAGGGCCATGTCCGCGAGTACGCCCTCGCGGATGCCGGGTCGCTGGATCTTCACCACGGCCGCGCGCCCGCCGGGCAGCGTCACGCGGTAGACCTGGGCGAGGGACGCCGCCCCCAGCGGGGCGACGGTCTCGATGTCGTCGAAGCGCAGCTTCCAGTTCGGCCCGAGGTCCCGGGCCAGTACCGGCTCGAACTCCGAGAACGGCTGGACGTCGACCTCGTCGTGCAGGTTCTGCAGTTCGTCCCGGATGGACTGGGGGACCATGTCGGGCCGGGTGGAGAGGACCTGGCCGAGTTTCACATAGAAGGGACCGAGGCTCTCCAGGGCATGCCGTACCGCCTTGGCGCGGCGCTGCTCCGCCCCGGCGGTGGCCTCGGCAGCGGACCCGGCGGAGCCGACGAGGCCCTCCGCCGGGGACCGCGTGTCCCGTTTCGTACGCCTCCGCAGCCCGGTCGCCTGTCCCACCTCGTCGGCCACGAGGCTGCCCAGGACCCTGACCACGAGACGCAGCCGATCGCCGACGACGGACGTCATCGTGTGTGATCCTCCTCAGATCGGGATCCGGGTACGGCACGGCGGTCGGCGTGCACCACGGAGACGGCCGGACGGGACGGTGGCACGGCCGGTCAGCTCGAGGACTGTCCGCCCTGGGACGGCTTACCGCCCGGCCCCTGCTGACCGGTCAGGCCCTGCAGGGCCGCCAGCCCTTGCTGCCCGGCCTGGGCCGGCAGGTTGGTCAGGTTCTGCAGGCCCTGGACCGCCTCGAGGAGCTTGGGCAGCACCTGGAGCAGCTGGGTGAGCTGGGACGGGAGCGCCATCAGGTCGCCCGCCCCGCTCGCCGCGTGTCCGAGGCCACCGGCCAGCTGACCGAGCCCGCCGAGCGCGCCGGCCGCGCCGCCGACCGCGGCGAGCGGATTGGCCGCCCCGCCCAGCGCGGCCAGGGGGTTGCCCGCCCCGCCCAGCGCGGCCGCGAGCGGGTTGCCGCCGCCCCCGGCACCGGTGAGCGCGGCCAGGGGGTTCTGCGCCGCGAGGCCGGCGAGCGGGTTGCCGGCCGCGCCGGCCCCGCCGAGGGCGGCCAGCGGATTGGTGACACCCGCGAGCGCGGTCGCCGGGTTGACGGCCCCGGCCAGCGCGGCGAGGGCGTTCGGGGGCAGCCCGGCCAGTGTGTCGACGGCGTTGCCGGAGCGGCGCGACGATCCCGAGCCGCGCGACGACCCTGAGTCGTCGTCCCGGTTCAGGAGGTCGTCGAAGGCATCCTTCCAGCTGTCGGTCATATCACCGACCAAATCCTTGAAGATGTCCTGGACGTTCTTGCTGTTGCCCATGAGTGGGGTCCCTTTCCGTTTCTCTGCGATGGGAGAGGTGCGGTTTTCGGGTGTTATCGGGCGCAGCCTTCCAAGGCTTTCGCGCAGACGTTCTTCAATCGTGCGCGGCCCCTGGTGAAGGCGGCTTCGGCCGCCTTGACGGAGATGTTGTGTATGCGGGCGAATTCCGCAGTGGAAATGCCCTTGGCGCGGGCGAGTATGACCTCCTGCTCCCGCCCCCGCAGGTGTTGTACTTGACCCAGAAGCCATCTGCCGAAGTCCTCGTCGCAGACGTCCTCCTCGGTCGTGCCCGGGGTTTCCGCGAGCGCCGCACGCTGGAGCAGTCTGCTGCGACGGTCCATGTCGCGGTAGAAGTCGATGCAGAGGCGAAGCGCCACGGACGTCAGAAAGGCACCGAGTCGATTCCTGTCCAACGTGGCGTGGGCGGCTGCCCGGGCCATGGTTTCCTGGACGCAGTCCTCGGCGTCCTGAAAACTCGGTAGTCTTCGCCGAACCAGCCGCATGAGGCGGTCCTGATGCTGGAAGATTTCTTCCCAGGAGCATTCAGCGGGCGATTGGCAGGTGGAATGTCGCACCATCGTGGATTGCAGCCCGTTGTCTCTCGGATTGAGCGGGGAGAACCGCGGCCGACTTTCCATTTGTCGGCCATGTGGTTTTCCTACCCGAGGCCCTGGAGCGGCAAACCGGAATATGCGCCTCCGTCAGTCGGCAGAAATGTTTTTCCGTGCTCATTTCCGCGGTGCGGGCCGCCGCGCCCAGTCGCGGTTCCAGTTGCGCCACATGTCCCGTGCGATCTGGTGCACTTGGGAGCTGCCGGCGCGCAGCTCGGTGGTGTACGCCTGGACCGCCTCCTTGCCCACCAGCCGCGCTCCGCCGGTGAAGTAGGAGCCCCGGACGTGCTGCGGCGAGCGGTACTTGCCCCACAGCAGGATCTTCATCAGCGGCCAGAGGGTGAACACCCCGGACGGGCACCGGTCTTCGGGGTCCAGGGTGCCCCACACCGACGGGACCAGTCCGCTCTCGCCCAGCAGCTCGTAGATGCGTGCGATCGTCTGCTCCTTCGTCAACTCGCCCGCACGATAGGCGAGTACGGCGTCCCGCGACTGGTCGAACATCCGCTCCACCCAGGGGTTGTCCATACCCTGGAGACCTCGGTACGGCGGCTGCTCCAGCATGTCGAAACAGGCCGGGTCGTGCGTCTTGTCGAACGTCACGGCGGCCTGGTTCTGGGCGTTCGTGCCGTACAGCGTGGTGATGGTCCACACGCGGTTCCAGGCGTTCCACAGGTCGAAGTCGTCGAACGCGATGTAGCTGCAGGACACCAGGTCGTCGTAGAACCGGAACATGCGCTTGGTCCAGTGGTCCAGGTACGCGAACCGGGCGGTGTCGAAGTCGTTCTGGCGCACCGCGTCGATCAGCCGGTGGCCCAGGGCGTTGAGCGCCATCACGGTGACGGCGAGTCCACTGGAGAAGAGCGGGTCGATGAAGTCACTGGCGTGCGGCAGCAGGCACCACCGGTCGCCGACGACCTTCTGCGAGGCGAACTGGGTGCGGTCGGTGGACACGTACGGCCGGACCGCCCGCGCCCGCTCGAACTGCCGGGCCACACTGGGGAACCGGCGCACGTACTGCCAGAACTCCTCTTCCGCCGAGATGCCCTCCGGCCGGGGGTGCTGGTCGAGATCGAGGTTGAGGCCGACACTGCACAACTGGTTCGTGCCGGCCGTCTGGTTGTCGAACGGGATGACCCAGAACCATCCGCCCGGGAACATGTGGTGGAGCGTTCCCTGGCTGAACGGGCTGGGCATGCCGTGCTGCGCACGCGAAGGCGCCACGGCGTCGAACGGGCGCACATCCACCATGTGCGTGAAGATCGTGCGCGACCTCGTGCGGTAGGGCGGTTCCTGCCGCAGCCCGAGGCGCTCGGGCAGGACCGCCCGCATGCCGCCGGCGTCGACCACGTACGAGGCCCGGAAGGTGCCCCGGTCCCGGGTGACGAGAGTGGCGCCGTCCTCCTCGAACTTCACGTCGTCGACCATGGTGTGGGTGTACGCGGTCACGCCGTAGGACACGGCGACGTGGAACATGTACGCGTCCACGTCCTGCCGGAAGTAGTGCGAGTCGGGACCGAGCGGAGGTCCCCAGGTGGGGTACTGGGTGCACTCGTCGGGCCGGGTGGGCTCACCTTCCCGGTGGTAGATGAAGCTGAAGTTTCGCTTGACCCCGCTGTTCGACGACACGTGGCGGCGCAGTGCCGCGTTGGTCGCCAGGTGATCGAGCTCAGGGACGTCGTAGCGGCCGGCCAGGACCCGGAGCCCGAACGTGGTCTCGGGGACGGTGGACTCTCCGATGGCGAACCGGGGGTGGCCGCTGCCTTCGAGCAGCAGCACTCGCACGCCGTGACGTGCGAGTACGGTCCCCAGCATCGTCCCGCCGATGCCGCCTCCGACGATGGCGACATCGAAAACACGCTGGTCTTCTTGCATGTCTGCGGTTCCTTTCGCGACGGGAAGAGCGAGTCGCCGGGCTCCCCGGTCACCGGTGGGCGACCGGGGAGCCCGGCAGCACCCGGCGCAGCCCGCAGGCCACCAACCGGGCGGAGAAGGACACGGCGAAGCAGGGGGTGGGCGCCAGTTGGGCCAACCTGCGGCGGTCACCGGGCACTTGCCGCTCGCCGCGCCCGGTGACGTCCAGCCACACGCCGAAGTGCAGCAGCCGCGCCTCGGGTCCGGCGTCGCGAGCGGGAAACGGCCGCATGTGCTCGCGCACCGCACGCGTGAGGGTCGTGCGCCGCACCGTGCCCACCTGCTGCCGGGCCAGGAAGCGGTCGAGCAACTGGGCGGAGCGGCGCGGGAATCCACCGCGACCGAGCGGAGTGCGCCCTACCAGCCCGGCGTCGTGGAACGCCGCGGCGGCCAGCAGGCCGACCCGGTCGTAGGCGGTCCCGTGGGTCCGCGCACAGGCGTCGGCCAGCAGGAACGTCCGCAGGGAGTGCACGGCGACGCGGGGTGGCAGGAGCCGGCACATCTCCTCCAGCGCGGCGCCCGCGAGGGGGTGCCCGAGCAGCTCCGCGAGGGCGGGGCGGTCGAGCAGAGGCTGCCATGCCTCGGGCAACACCTTCGATGGACCGGAGTGTGAACTCGCCCCGCTCCCACCGGGATCGGGGTCCTCCGGCATCTTCGGCCCTGAGGCCATGGCCCAACCCCCCTTGTCTCGCGACCCATTGGCTGTGTCCGTCTCACCTGTCTTTACGCTCGGGCCGCTCCCGCCCCCCGCCCCCCGTTTCGCAACGCTCCGTCCGTGTAAGCGCGTTGGTGTGCAACCGACGGCGCGCGATATCGGTAACGCGCTCCGGGCGTACGTTCCGGCCGTCCATTCGGAGCCGTGGTCTGTTCGAATGAATGAGCCCTACTCACCCGTGATAGTGGTGCGGGAGCGGGTGACGGCCGGGAGGATGCGCCCTGCGCTCCCACTGGTGGAAGATTTCTGTAGTAGACCTCGTGAGGTGCGGGGAGTGTTCAGGGCAGGACCGAATCTCGCCTGTGCTGAAATGCGGTGTTGGTATGGCCAGTTTCCCGATCAGCGACGATCTGCGACTTCCGGCGGAAATCGATGCGTCGGCTCTGCCGGATGTTTCCGAAGAGTCGCCCGAGAGAATTCTGCTGACGGGCGCCACGGGATTCCTCGGCGGTTTCCTGCTCGCCGACCTGCTGGATGCCACCGACGCTCGAATCCATTGCCTGGTGAGAGCGGAGTCGGCCGCTCAGGCCCGGGAGCGGATCGCCGGTCAGTTGCGCGCCCGGGATGTGCCCGAGCACCACATGTCCCGGGTCGACGTCGTGCCCGGCAGCCTGGCGAAGCCGCGGTTCGGCCTGACCGACGAGGAGTTCACGGGCCTCTCGCGCGGCATCGACGTCATTTACCACTGCGGTGCCTGGGTCAACCTTCTGGCGAGTTACCCGATCCTGCGCGGCTGCAATGTGTCGGGGACCCTGGAAATCCTGAGACTGGCGACCCGGACCCGCCGCATTCCCGTGCACTACATCTCGACGATGGGGGTGATCCCGGCGGCCCGGGAGGCCGGGACCGGCGTCTCCGGTTACTGCGCCACCAAATGGGTCGCCGAGCAGTTGGTCGCGCAGGCCGCGGACCGCGGATCGCCCACGATGGTGCACCGGCCCGGTGTGATCCTGGCGGACTCGCGCACCGGCCTGGTGGGGAAGGCGGACTGGTTCGTCCACCTGACGACGGCGAGCATCCGCGCCGGCTGCGCCCCCGACCACCCCGGTCTCCTGCCGGTGGGCACGGTCGACTTCACCAGCCGCGCCATCGTCGACCTGTCCCTGAGCCGACGTGCCCGAGGACAGGTGTTCCACGTGATCGATCCCGAACCGCTGCCCTTCCGGTCGTACTTCCAGGGCTTCGCGGACGCGGGTGTCGACCTTCCGCTCGTTCCGTTCGACACCTGGCTGGAGCGGCTTCGCGACCTGGGCGACAAGGTCCCCCGCAGCACCCTGCGGCTGGCCGGCGAGACCCTCCGGCAGATGATCCCGGCCCCGGGTCAGGACACAGCCGGTACCACCGCGGTGTCCGCGCACCGGGCCCCGCCCGTGCTCGACTCCGACTACTTCCGCAGGATGCTCGCCTTCCTGAGCCGCGACGCCCTGCTGCCCGCCCAGTGACCCACGCACGGTCCTCTCCTCCCGTGCCTCACGTCACCCTCCCCGCATCTCAACAGCTGGAGTTTCCGCAATGTCCCCTTTCACCCTGGAAGACCTGACGGCGATGGTGGCCGAGATCGCCGGCGCCGAAGCGGCCCGGGCGCTCTCGGAGCAGCCGGCCGACGCGCCCTTCACATCGCTGGGTTTCGACTCGATGGCCGTCATCGAACTGGCCGAGCGGATCCAGGAGCGCTACGGCGTTCCCATCCCGGACGAGGCGGTGCACGACCTGCGCACCGTCCGACGGACCCTCGACTACGTGAACGGCCAGGCGGCCGTCGCCGCGGCGGACGGAGCCCGCTGATGGCCCGGGGCGCGGGACGGCTGACCGGCATCGGCGTCTACCGCCCCGGTGGCCTGCTCACCAGCGCCGAACTCGACACCAGGTTCGGTCACGAGGACGGCTATATCGAGCAGATCACCGGGATCCGGACCAGGCTGAAGGCCGACCCCGACGACACCTTCGTCGAGATGGCCGCGCAGGCGGCGGACAAGGCCCTGGCCCACGCGGGCGTGCTCGCCCAGGACCTGGACTGTGTCCTGTTCTCCTCCGCCAGCAGCGTCGGCCAGGCATCGTGCCGGGCCGCCAGTCTCACCCACCGCATCGGCGCCGGCCGGGCCGGCGGGTTCGACGTCAACGGCGGGTGCGCCGGGTTCGGTTACGGGCTGAGCCTGGCCTCCGGACTCATCGCCGCACAGCAGGCGCGTCAGATCCTGGTCGTCGCCGCCGAGCGGCTGAGCGACATCACCGACCCCGACGACTGCGCGACCGTCATGGTCTTCGGCGATGCCGCCGGGGCCGCGGTGGTCAGCGCCGCGGAGCACCCCGGGATCGGACCGGCGGTGTGGGGCACCCACGGCCCCGGTGAGCCCTGGATGACCAGCGCCCCGCCCAAACCCGGTGCCGCCCGCCCGTACATGCACATGGACGGCACCCGGGTGGTCCGCTGGTTCGGTTCGCACATGCCGCAAGTGGCCCAGGAGGCACTCGACGCGGCCGGGCTCACCTGGGACGACATCGGCGCCTTCGTGCCGCACCAGTGCAACGGGCGGCTGATCGACGCGATGGTGCGCCGACTGCGCCCGCCCGAGCACGTGGCGATCGCCCGCAGCATCGTCACCGACGGCAACACCAGTTCGGCGTCCATCCCGCTGGCTCTGGAGTCGCTGCTCGCCTCGGCCACCGTGCGGCCCGGCGACAAGGCGCTGCTGCTGGGCTTCGGCGCCGGGCTGACCTGGTGCGCCCAGGTGGTCGAACTTCCTTAAGGAGCACCTCATGAACGTCACGTCCGCGTCCCCCGCGGTCGACCTCAGGGCCGTCGGCGCACCCGAAGCCGGTGCCGTGGCCCGTCCCCTGTCCCGTCTGTCCGACGCCGATCTCGGCACCCTGCTGATGATCCGCCACTTCGAACTGGCCGTCCTTGAGCTGTTCTCCCAGGGCCGGCTGCACGGCACCACGCACACCTGCCTCGGCCAGGAGTACATCCCCGTCGCGCTCTACCCGCTGCTGGACGACGGCGACTACGTCTTCAGCAACCACCGCGGGCACGGCCACTACCTGGCCCGCTTCCACGACCCGCACGGTCTGCTCGCGGAGATCATGGGACGGGCCGGTGCCGTCTGCCACGGCGTGGGCGGCAGCCAGCACATCTACCGAGACCGCTACCTGTCGACCGGCGTACAGGGCCAGAGCCTGCCCGTCGCCGTGGGAGTCGGCCTGCACCTGAAGCAGGCCGAGCCGGGCCGGATCGCGGTGGTCCACATCGGCGACGGCACCTGGGGCGAGGGCGCCGTGTACGAGGCGCTCAACATGGCGCAGCTGTGGCAGGCCCCGGTGCTCGTCGTGGTGGAGCACAACGGGATCGCCCAGTCGACACCGACCGAGCGGCAGATGTCCGGCACCGTCGCGGCCCGGGCGGCGGCCTTCGGCGTCGGCCACCTGCGGATCGACTCCGTGGACGTCACCGACGTACGCGCCGCCCTCGCCCCCGTGGTCGAGCAGGTCCGCGACCGGCACCGGCCGTACGTGGTCGAGTGCGTCACCCACCGCGTGGGCCCGCACAGCAAGGGGGACGACACCCGCGCGGCCGAGGTCCGTGAGCGAGCGGCCCGGCACGACTGGTACCGCCGCTACCGACAGGACCATCCCGCGCAGTTCGCCGCCGCCGACCAGGCACAGGCTCAGGCCGTCGCCGCCGTCGTACGAGAGGTCGGCGCGCGTCCGGCGTCCCGATGGGAGGCCCGATGACCAGGCGCCAGCGTGTGGCCGAGAACCTCAACAGCGCACTGCACCACCTCCTCGGCGCCCACCCCGGCACGTATCTGATCGGTGAGGACGTCGCCGACCCCTACGGCGGGGCGTTCAAGGTGACCCGGGGGCTCTCCGACCGCTTCCCCGACCGGGTGCTGTCCTCACCGCTGAGTGAGGGCGGCATCGCCGGCGTGGGCGCGGGCCTGGCCCTGGCGGGCAACCGGTCCGTGGTCGAGATGATGTTCTCGGACTTCGCCGCACTGGCCTTCGACCCGCTGCTGAACTTCGCCGCCAAGTCCGTGTCGATGTACGGCCGCAGGGTCCCGATGAGCATGGTCGTCCGCTGCCCCACCGGCGGCAACCGGGGGTACGGCCCGACGCACAGCCAGAGCCTGCAGAAGCACTTCCTCGGCATTCCCTCGCTGCACCTGCGGGAAGTCTCCCCGTTCCACGACAACCAGCGCGTACTGACCGCGATGCTCGACCGCGAGGAGCCCGGTGTGCTCTTCGAGGACAAGGTGCTCTACACCCGCGCCATGTACCAGGAGGGGGTCGTGGACGACCTCTTCCGCTACGAGGCGCTGGCCGATCCCAGCGAGACCGCCCGGGTGTTCGCGCCGGACTGCGGGCCCCCCGACTGGATCGTTCTGGCCCCGGGCGGGCTCACCGAACGGGCCGTCACCGCCCTGCGCAGCCTGCTCCTCGAAGAGGAGATCACGTGTGAACTGCTGGTGCCCTCCCAGCTCTACCCCTTCGACAGCAAGGCGCTGCTCCCGGTGCTGTCCCGTGCCGACCGCATCTGTGTCCTGGAGGACTCCACGGCCGACGGGACCTGGGGCGAACTGCTCGCACAGCAACTCCACGAGCAGCTGTGGAGCCGACTGGCCCGCCCGGTACTGCCGCTGAGCGCCGAGCCGAGCATCGTCCCGACCGCGGCGCACCTGGAGCACGACGTGCTGCTCCAGCCGTCCACCATCCACCGCGCGATCATGGAGGCGACGAAGTGATCGGCATCGAGCTGCCCACGCTCAACACGAACGACTCCAGCTACACCCTGGTCGAGTGGCTCGTCCCCGACGGCAACAGCATCGAGGGCGAGGAACCGCTGGCGGTCGTGGAGACCTCCAAGGCCAGTGAGGAGATCGAGAGCACCGGCCCAGGGATCCTGCACGTCCTCGTCGGCGGCGGCCAGGAGTGCCGGCCGGGGCAGACCATCGCCTACCTCTTCGAGTCGGCCGAGGAGCGCGACTCCTACCGGGCGTCGGCCGCGACCCCGGCGGCGACATCCGCACCCCCCGGCGCGGAGCTGAGCATCACCAACGCGGCCCGTGAGCTCGCCGACCGCCACGGCGTGTCCGAGGCCGAGCTGCGCGGTCTCGGGCGCACGGTCATCCGTACGGCCGATGTCGAGGCCCTGGTGCGGCGGGCCGCGTCGGAGCCCGCCTCCGCCGGGCGCCAACTGTCCAAGCGGCAGCGGACGGTGGGTGCGGTGGTGACCGAGTCGATGCGGACCGTCCCGGCCGCGGCCGCCTACGCCAAGGTCGACGTCGGACAGGCGGAGGAACTGGCCCGGCAGCTGTCCGAGCGCACCGGCAGTTTCGTCTCCCTGCCCGTCCTGCTGATCAAGGCGGTGGCACGCAGGCACCCGGCACATCCCCTGATGTTCGCCGCGCTCACCGACGACGGCGCGGTGCGCGAGAGCGAACGGGCCCATGTGGGCGTCACCATGGACGCGGGCCGGGGTCTGTACACCCCGGTGGTGCACGACGCCGCCGAGCTGAGCGGCGACCGGATCGCCGACCTGCTGACCGGCTTCCGGAGCAAGGCGTTCCGCGGCACGTTCCAGGCCGCCGAACTCGCCGGGGCCAACATCATGGTCGCCCCGCACACCACCGAGGGCATGGTCCTGGCCACCCCCATCGTCTTCCCCGGCCAGACCTGCGTGATCTCCGTCGGCGCCGTCGAGGACCAGGTGCTCCTGGACGCGCAGGGCACTCCTCGAACCCACCGGTTCGTCCACCTCGGCCTGGTCTACGACCACCGGGTGGTCAACGGCAGGGACGCCATGGCCCTGCTCAAGGACGTCAAGGAGGAGTTGGAGGCACCGGCCGCGCTCGGCTGACCGCCGACCCGCCACCACGGGACCCCACCCCACGGAACCCACCCGACCGAACCCCGCCCCACGGAACCCCACCACCCCCGGGGTACCGCCCGTCGGATTGCAAAGGACACCCCTGACATGACCACCGACACCACGCCCCACAGCCGCGCCTACGACCTGCTCGCCTCGGTTCTCAGCAACAAGTTCGAAGTGCCCGCCGAGGCCATCGTCCCCACCGCGACCTTCGAGCAGCTGGACCTCGACTCGCTGGCCGTGGTGGAGCTCTTCGTCGTACTCACCGAGGAACTCGGCATCGAAGTACAGGACGGCGAGGCCGACCCGGACCTCACCCTGGCCGGCGTGGCCGACCTCATGGTCGAGGCCGTCAAGTCGTGACCGGCGCCCGTCCCGACGTCGCCGTCACCGGGATCGGCCTGGTCACTCCGGCCGGCACCGGTCGCGAGGCCACCTGGGACGGCGTGTGCGCGGGCCGCCCCACCGCCCGGCACGTCCCCGAACTCAAGGGCCTCCCGGTCGACTTCGCCTGTCTCGTACCGGACTTCTCTCCACGCGGTCACGTCCCGGGCTCACGCCCCTGGCAGTACGACCGCTTCACCCAGTTCGCCCTCTACGCCGCCCTGGAGGCGGTCTCCGACGCCGGCCTGGACCCGGCCGACTGGGACGCGGACCGCGTCGCGGTGGTCTTCGGCAGCTCGGCCGGCGGCACCGGCACCATGCTGGAACAGCACCGCAAACTGCTGGAAGCGGGCACCTCACGCGTCTCACCGCTGCTGCTGCCGATGTTCCTGCCCAACATGGCCACCGGACAGCTCACCATCCACCTGCGGGCCCGGGGGCCGGCGCTGTGCACGGTCACCGCCTGCGCCTCCGGCGCCACCGCCATCGGCACCGCCCTGCAACTCCTGCGCTCCGGGGCCTGCGACATCGCCGTCGCGGGCGCCTCCGACGCGGTCGTACAGCCCTTCTGGGTCACCGGCTTCGACCGGATGGGCGCGCTGTCCCGGCGCTGCGACGACCCGCGGGCCGCCTCCCGGCCCTTCGACGCCGACCGGGACGGCTTCGTCATGGCGGAGGGCGGTGCGGCCCTGGTCCTGGAGCCGGCGAGTGCGGCCAGGGCCCGCGGCCGCTCCGGCTATGCCCTGCTGGCGGGCTACGGGGCATCGTCCGACGCCCACCACCCCGTGGCACCCGACCCCGAGGGCAAGGGCGCCGCCCTCGCCGTGCGGCGGGCCCTCGACGACGCCGGCGCCCGCCCCGCGGACGTTCAGCACATCAACGCGCACGGCACCAGCACGCCGCTCAACGACGCCGCCGAGGCCCGTCTGATTGGTCGCCTCTTCCCCCACCGGCCCTCCGTGACCTCGGTCAAGGGCACCCTCGGCCACCTGCTCGGCGCGGCCGGGGCGGTCGAAGCGGCGATCACCGCACTGTCCGTGGCCCACGGCCGGGTGCCGCCCGTGGCCAACCTCGAGAAACAGGAAGGAGACGCCGAGATCAACGCCGTCACCGGCACCAGCCGGGAGCAGCCCGTCGACCTCGCCCTGAGCCATTCCTTCGGCTTCGGCGGCCACAACGCCGTACTCGCCTTCAGAAGCTGCCCCACCGAACCGGCCCGGGAGCCGGCCGCTCCTGCACCGCGAGCATCCGGGAGAACACCATGAGCCACCTCAACCCCCGCCTCCCCGGCGTCACCTCGGACGACGTCGTCACCGACATCACCGAGGCCCCGCACCGCCTGCGTGCGGTCGCCGAAGCCTGCGGGGCGCAGGTCGTCGCGACCGTCGACGTACAGGCGGGAGAGGACGACTGGAACGTCCCGTCCACCGAGGAGCATCCGCGTCCGGTGGTGCTCGTGCACGGCACCTTCGGCAACCGGGGCTACACCTGGAACACGGCGGCACCGCTGCTGCGACAGCACGGTCACCGGGTCTTCCGGCTCGACTACGGCCAGCACGGCCACCCCGTGATCTTCGGCCTCGGCGACATCAAGCGCTCCGCCCGGCAACTGGCCGACTTCGTCGACGAGGTGCTGCGCCGCACCGGCACCCATCAGGTCGACCTCGTCGGCTTCTCGCAGGGCGGCATGGTGCCGCGCTACTACCTGAACGCCCTGGGCGGAGGACCCAAGGTGCGCAACTTCGTCGGCATCGCGCCCAGCAACCACGGGGTCACGGCACAGGGGCTGATGAACCTCGCCCGCCAGATTTCCGGCGTGGTGGAACTGCTCGAACAGGGCGCCGTCGGGGAGGTCGTGCCGGCCTGGCCGCAACTCCAGCACGACCACCCCTTCCAGCGCGAGCTGGCCGATCTCGGCGAGACGACGGAGGGCGTCCGCCACACCGTCATCGCCACCCGGTACGACGACGTGGTCACTCCGTACACGTCGTGCGCCCTCGCGAAGACCGAGGGCCGCTACGTCAACAACATCGTCCTTCAGGACATCGACCCGGACGACCACACCCCGCACGTGAGCATGCCCTACAACGCGACCGTGCTCAACGAAGTCCTCAAGGCACTGGCCGATTGAGTCCTGCTGCCGTCCAGGAGAACGCGGGCGACCAGCGCCGGGTCGTCGTTCATCGGGACGTGGCCGCAGCCGGGCAGCCGCACCAGGCGGGCCCGCGGAATGGTGCGCTTGGCGCGTATGCCCTGCCGGGGCAGGAGCAGCCGGTCCCGGTCGCCCCACGCCACGGTGACGGGGACGCCGGGCACGTCGTCGGTGAACAGCACGCTCCGTCCGGCCCGGAGCGTCTCGGCGAACCCCTGCGCGTGTGCGAGCGCCAGCGTCTCGGCGACGACCGCCTCGGGGGAGCGGCGGCCGGGGCGGGCGTAGATCGTACTGGTCAGCGCGGTGCGTCCGACCGCGGTGCGGGACAGCCGCTCGACCAGCGGGAGGGGCAGGCTCCGGGCGGTCCGGCGCATCCCCATCAGGACGCCGAAGGCGTAACGCCGCTCGGCCTGCGTCCAGAAGCCGGCCGGGGACAGGGCCGTCACCGACCGCACCAGGTTCTCGCGACCGAGCCCCAGGGCCAGCAGACCGCCCAGCGAGTTGCCGGCCACGTGCGGCCGGTCGAGCCCCAGCGCGGCGCAGAAGGCGCCGAGTACCGCGACCGTCGTCGGCAGATCGTGCGGCAGGCCGTGCGGCAGCGCGGACGACTGCCCGAACCCCGGCAGGTCCACGGCTATCACGTCGCGTTCGGTGGCGAGGATGTCGACCACCGGGTCCCAGGCCTGCCGGTGGTGACCTATGCCGTGCAGCAGGAGCAGCGGCTCGCCGGCGCCCACGCGCGCGTAGGCGAGCGTGATGTCACGCGGACCGTGAGCGGTGGGGGCCGTGAAGGAAAGCGTTGCGGACATGGGGCTCCTTGTCGGGAACGGGTGTTCCGGGAACGCGCGTGCGATGGCGTCGGGTAGACAGCTTGTCAGCAATGGCTACCGACGGGTAGCCCCGGTGCCGGGTACGAGCGATTCCGTCTGGACACCACCGGACGCGTCCGCTGGGATGGTGGGGTGACCACCGACACCGCGACCGACGTCTTCGAAGAGCACCGGCCCGTCCTCCTGGGCGTCGCCTACCGCATGCTGGGCCGCCTGGCCGACGCGGAGGACGTAGTCCAGGAGGCGTGGCTGCGCTGGTCCGGCGCCGACCGCTCCACCGTGCGCGAGCCCCGGGGCTACCTGGTGCGCGTCACCACCCGCCTCGCCGTCGACCGGCTGCGCCAGGTCAAGTCGCGCGGCGAGACGTACGTCGGCCCGTGGCTGCCCGAGCCCTACGTCACCGACTTCGGCGACGCCGTGCCGGACACCGCCGAGCGGGCCGTCCTCGCCGACTCCGTGTCCCTGGCCGTCCTCGTCGTCCTGGAGTCGCTGTCGCCGCTGGAGCGGGCGGTGTTCGTCCTCAGGGAGGCGTTCGGCTACCCGTACGCGGAGATCGCCGCCATGCTGGAGCGCGGCGAGGCCGCGGTGCGCCAGCTCGCCGGACGCGCCCGCAAGCACGTCGACGAGCGGCGCCCCCGCTACGACGTCGACCCGGCCCAGCGCCGCGACCTCACCGAGCGCTTCCTCGCCGCCGCGGCCGAGGGCGACCTGGCCGGTCTGCTGGCGACGCTCGCGCCGGACGTCCGGCTGGTGGGGGACAGCGGCGGCAGGTCCAGGGCGCCGTTGCGGGTCCTGGAGAGCGCCGACAAGGTGGGCCGCTTCCTGTTCGCCGTCGCCCAGCAGGGCATTCCCGACGCCACCTTCCACTTCCTGGAGCTCAACGGCGGCCCCGCCCTGCTGGTCCGCTCCGGCGGCAAGCCCGACTCCGTCCTCCAGGTGGACGTCGCCGAGGGCCGCATCCAGGCCGTTTACATCATCCGCAACCCGGACAAACTGGCATCCCTGGCCGACATCCCCTAGCCAGCCCCCGAGGAGGCTCACGGCCCCGGTACCCGTCCCGCGACGGGGGCCGGGGCCGTTCTGTGCGCGGGATTGGTCTTGACCAAGGGGGTGGCGCGTTTTATGGTCGCAGAGAACTGCAACAACCTTTAATAAACAAGGGCGTCAAAACGCCGCCGGACCACGGCGATTGCGGAGGACAGGGTGGGGACCACGCAGTTGGAATCGGTGCCGGAGCCGAAGTACTGGCACCTCAGGACCGTGCTCAGCGAGGCCCTGGACTCGGAGTTCGAGGTGGGCGAGATCCTGCCCAACGAACGCGACCTCGCCGCCCGCTTCGGCGTCGCCCGCGCGACCCTGCGCCAGGCCCTGGAGCAGCTGGAGCTGGAGGGCCGGCTCCAGCGCCGCCGCGGCGTCGGCACGACCGTGGCCCCGCCGCGCGTCGGCGTGGCCGTCGGCACCCGGGACCACGCCTGGCCCGGAGCGGCCGACGACGCCTGGCAACCGGCCGACTGCCACCTCGCGGCACCCCCCGCCGCCGTGGCCGACGCGCTGGAGACGGACCGCGACGAGCCGGTCCACACCGTCCGCCGCTCCCGGGTGAGCCACGGGCAGCCCGTCGCCGCGGAACTGCTCTACGTCCCGTCGTCGTCGGTGCCCGACCTCACCGCCATCGACGCACCCTCGGGCCCCGCACGCGCGCGCGCCGTCCTGCGCGAGCTGCAGCGCGGGGACCTGGAGCGGCAGGAGAGCTCCGTCGAGCTGGGCTCGGCCGGCGCGGACGACGCGAAGGAGCTGGACCGTCTCCCGGGCGCGCCCGTCCTCGTGGTCACCACCCGCTACCTCGCCGAGGGCCGCACCGCCGCCCTCTCCGTCGCCACCTACCGCGCGGACACCTGCCGGCTGACGTTCGGCGACTCCGGCGACGTGGAGATCCACCACGGCCCCGAGACCCGGGCCTCCTGACCGGCCCGCCCCCGCCGCGGCGCCCCACCGCGGCCCGCGGGTCAGCGGCGGGCCGTCGCGCCCTCGACCGCGAACAACTGCTCCTCCACATGGTCGAGGGCGAGCCGCAGCGCACCCGTCGCCACCGCGGCCTCGCCGAGCAGCGACAGCGCCACGCGCGGCGGACGCAGGCAGTAGCGGGCCAGCTCCCGGCGCAAGGGCTCCAGCACACCGTCGAGCCCGGCCGCCCAGCCGCCGATGACGACCATCTCCGGATCGAGCGCCAGCGCCAGCGCCGCCACATCGTGCACCAGCCGCTGTATGAAACGCTCGACGGCCGCGCGGGCCCGCTCGTCGCCCTCGCGGGCCTCGGCGAAGACCTTGGCCACCGCCTGCTCGTCCAGCGGGTGCAGCGGCTGGTCCGTGGTGGACAGCAGCGTCTCCGGCGTCACGTCCCGGCCCAGCAGGTGCAGCGCGCCGATCTCGCCGGCCGCCCCGCCGTACCCCCGGTGCAGCCGCCCGCCGATCAGCGCCCCCGCCCCGGGACTGAGCCCGGCCAGCACGAACACGATGTCGTCGCACTCGGTGGCGGCGCCCTTCCAGTGCTCGGCCACCGCCGCCGCGTTCGCGTCGTTCTCCACCAGCACCGGGCACTTGAAGGAACGGCTCAGCCGCTCACCCAGGCCGAGACCCGTCCAGCCGGGCAGCGCCGTGCCCAGGCGCACCGTGCCGTCCGCCTCGACGATGCCGGGCGTGGCCGCGCCGACCGCCCGCAGTGAGCCGCGCGCCACACCGGCCCGGCGCAGCAGCTCGGCCACGGCCGTGCGCAGCCGCTCCAGCCGCTCGTCGGCCGGCGCGTTCTCGTCCACGTCCTTGGCCTGGGCGCCGATCACCCGGCCGTCCAGGTCGGACAGGAGCGCGGCGACGCGGTGCGGGCCGATCTCCAGGCCCAGCAGGTGTCCCGCCTCGGCCCGGAACCGGAACCGCCGCGCGGGCCGCCCCTGCCGCCGGGCCGTGCCCTCGTCGGCGGCCGCCTCGACGACCAGGCCGGCCTCGATCAGCCCCTCGACGACCCCCTCGACGGTCGGCCGGGACAGCCCCGTCACCCGGGTGATCTCGGTCAGCGTCGCGGAGTCCGTCGCACGCAACGCGTGCAGCACCACGGCGGAATTGATCCTCCGCAACAGTGAAGGGTCCCCGCCGGTCAGGCCTGCCAAGGTCCGTCCTCCCAGCTCGTGCGCGTGTTGGCCGGATGGTACTCGGCCCGCCGGACCCCGGCGAGTTGCGGTCTCCGCTTCCGGTCCGCGAGGCGTCCTCACCCGGGCGCCACGAACCCCGACTCGTACGCCGTGATCACCGCCTGGGTGCGGTCCCGCGCCCCCAGCTTCGCCAGTACGGCGCTCACATGCGACTTCACCGTCTCCGTGCCGACCACCAGCCGCGCGGCGATCTCCGCGTTCGACAACCCCCGCGCCATCAGCCGCAGCACCTCGCCCTCCCGCTCGGTCAGCCGGGCGCGCTCCAACGCGGCGCGGGCCGCGCGGTTCCCGCCGCCGTCCCCGTACTCGGCGGCCAACTGCCGCACCGAGGCCGGGAACAGCAGCGACTCGCCCTCGGCGATCAGCCGCACCGCGTGCACGATCTCGGCCGGCCGGGCCCGCTTCAGCAGGAACCCGTCGGCTCCCGCGCGCAGCGCCTCGTACACGTACTCGTCGTTCTCGAAGGTCGTCACCACGAGGATCTTCGGCGGGTCCGTCACCGTCCGCAGCAACGCGCGCGTGGCCTCGATGCCGTCCAGCAACGGCATCCGGACGTCCATGGCGACCACGTCCGGGCGCGTCTGCCGCACCAGCGGAATGACCGCGGCCCCGTCGGCCGCCTCACCGACCACCGCCATGTCCGGCTGCGCCTCCAGCACCGCCCGCAGACCGGCGCGGACCAGGGGTTCGTCGTCGACGAGGAGCACTCTGACCGGCATCCGGCCAGCCTAGATCAGCCCGGTGGCAGCTCGACGCGTACCTCCCAGTCTCCGGCACCGTCCGGGCCCGTGCGCGCCCGCCCGCCCAGCAGCGCGGCCCGCTCGCGTATCCCGCGCAGTCCGCTGCCGCGACCGGGCGCGGCCCTCCCGTCCGGCAACGGGTTGCGCACCTCCAGAGTGAGCGCGCCGTCCGCGACCCCGACCCGCACCCGGGTCGGCACGGCACCCGCGTGCCGCAGCACATTGGTCAGCGCCTCCTGCAGGATGCGGTAGCCCTCGCGCGAGACCGGACCCGGCAGGGTCTCCAGCGGGCCGGTGACCTCGGCGTCGACCTTGGCGCCCGAGGCACGGGCGGACTCCAGGAGACGGTCGGCGTCCACGAGCGTGGGCCGCGCGCTCACCGGCCGCTCCGCCTCCCGCAGGACGCCGAGCACCCGCTCCAGGTCCTCCAGCGCGGCCCGGCCCGTCTCCTCGATCGCCGTCAGGGCCCGGCCGGTGAACTCCGGGCTGTTCGCCGCGCGGGCGGCCCCCGCCTGGACGACGGCCACGGTCAGCGCGTGGCCGATGGAGTCGTGCAGCTCGCGGGCGATGCGGTTGCGTTCCAGGAGTTGCTCGGTGCGTTCCTCCAGGGCGGTGAGCCGCTCGGCGGCGGACGGTCCCAGGAGGCGGCGGGCGAGCCGGGTGATCAGCTCCCCGGAGCCGACGACGACCGCCGGGAGCAGCAGGAGCGGCAGCGGCGCGAGCAGGCCGTACCACCAGTGCTCTCCGGTGAGGGGGACGTACGAGCCGTGCCCCTGCTGGCCGCCCCGCGCAGCGTTCACCAGATCGACGGCGAGGACGGGCAACTGCACCGTGAGCATCGCGACACAGGAGCCGATGAGCAGGCGAGCCTCCAGCCACACGACCGTGCGTCCGCGGTCGGCCCAGGTCACGGACGGCGCCACGACGATGTCCGGGTTCGCCTCGTCCGGCCGGCGGCCGGTCAGCAGCAGCCTGGCCTGTACGCCCTCGACCACCCGCATCCAGGGCAGCAGACCGGCGAGCGCCAGCGGCACCACCGACGCGAAGGCCCACGGCTCGTCGACGAAGATCCACATGGCCGGCCACACCACGGCCATGAACAGATGCAGCCATCGTGTGTACGTCACCGCCCGGCCGAACGGGCGCAGCAAGCCGACCATGCGCCCATCGTGTCAGCCGCCACCGACACCGGGCCTCCCCCGCGCGGGGGAGGCGGTCTCCACCGGCGGGGGAGGCCAACGCCCCGCCCCGACCGGCACGCTGCTGCCATGACCACCATCGACGTCCACAACCTCACCAAGGAGTACGGCACCCGGCGAGCCGTCGACGACCTCACCTTCACGGTGCGTCCCGGCCACGTCACCGGCTTCCTCGGCCCCAACGGCGCCGGCAAGTCCACCACCATGCGGCTCGTCCTGGGTCTGGACCGGGCCACCTCCGGGACCGCGACCGTCGGCGGACGCGCGTACACCACGCTCCACGAGCCGTTGCGGCACGTCGGCGCCCTGCTCGACGCGGACGCCGCCCACGGCTCGCGCACCGCCCGGAACCACCTGCGTGTCCTGGCGGCGAGCAACCGCGTCCCCGCGCGGCGGGTCGACGAGGTGATGGAGGAGACGGGCATCGCGTCCGTGGCCCGCAGCCGGGTGAAGGCGTTCTCCCTGGGCATGCGCCAGCGGCTGGGCATCGCCGCCGCGTTGCTGGGCGATCCCGAAGTGGTGATGCTGGACGAGCCGTCCAACGGGCTGGACCCCGAGGGCATCATCTGGATCCGCGAACTGCTGCGCCGGATGGCGGCCGAGGGGCGCACGGTCCTGGTCTCCAGTCACCTGATGAACGAGACCGCGTCCTTCGCCGACCACCTGGTCGTCCTCGGCCGGGGCCGCCTGCTGGCCGACACGCCGATGCGGGACTTCATCGACGCGCGCGTGCGGCCACGGGTCCGTGTGCGGACGTCGGACGCGACCGCTCTGAAAGCCGCACTCGCCCGGCACGGCCACGACGCCGTGGAGCACGACGACGGGTACTGGACCGTGCAGCACGCGCGCGTGGACGACATCGGCCGGATCGTGTCCGGCGCGGGTGTGCCCGTCCTCGAACTGGCCTCGGACGAAGGCACGCTGGAACAGGCATACCTCGACCTGACCGCCGCCGAGACCGAGTTCGCCGCACAGCCCAAGGAGGCCCGACGATGAACCTCACGCCCGTCCTGCGCGCCGAGGCGCTCAAGGTGCTCACGCTGCGCTCGCTGTGCGGCACCCTGCTGGCCCTGTTCGCCGTCACCACGGCCTTCTCCGCACTGGCGGGGGTGTCCGACACCTCCGACCCGGACTTCGACCCGCTGTTCATGGCCCTGTCCGGAGTGATGCCGGGCCAGATCGCGGCCGTCGCCTACGGAGCCGTCGTCGTCTCCAGCGAGTACCAGGGCAACGGGATCCGGCTCACCCTGGCCGCGGTTCCGCAGCGGGGGCGGTGGTTCGCGGCGAAGCTGGTGGTCGTCGCCGTACCGGCCCTCGGGGTGGGGCTGGTCACCGCACTCGCCGCCCTGCTCGCCGCGCGTGCGGGTCTCGGCACGGCGGCGGACGCACTCACCGTCGGCGAGCAGGTCAGGGGCGTCGTCGGCTGCGGCGTCTACCTCATGCTCATGGCCCTGTTCGCGGCCGGGCTCACCGCCCTGTTCCGCAGTGGCGTGGCCACCCTGTCCACCCTGATCCCGTTCATCCTCGTCGTCTCCTTCGTGATCGGGGACGCGGCGGGCACCGTCGCCGACTTCCTGCCGGACAAGGCCGGCCAGATCGTCCTGTACCGGACGTACGACGGGACCCTGGGACCCTGGACGGGGCTCACGGTGACCGCGCTGTGGGCCGTGGTCGCCCTCCTCGGCGGATTCTGGCGGCTGCGCCGCCGCGACGCCTGACCACCGGCCGAACGCGGCGGCGGCTGACGCCCCGCCAATTGTCAGTGGCGGCGGGTTTACTGGACCCATGAACATCGCGCGGCACCTCGCCCTCGTCGACGAGCTGTGCTTCCGGCCCTTCCCGGCGGAGCACGGCCCGTCGGACGGGGGCACCGCGGCTCCCGGGCACTTCACGGCGGTGCTGGAGAGCAGCCGCGGCCTGAGCGGCCGTGACCCGGGGGAGCGGGCGGCGACCATCGAGCAGTACGAGAAGGACCGGGACGCCCTCTACGAGCGACTCGCCCCGCGCTGGGGCGAGACGGACCCCGTCAACCTGCAGACGGTCCTGCTGCGGACCGAGCGGGAGGAGATACCCGAGCCGTGGGCCGGCCTGAGCGCCGGCGCCCGCGCGGCGTACGTCTGGGAGGCCGCCGGCACCGGCCGCTGGGTCGCGGTGGCCGTCGCCGACCGCGACGAGACGGACGAGGTGCGGCTGCTGGCGGTGGTCACCCAGGAGGCACCACCGTGACCGTCACGCCTGCGCCTGCGACCGTGGCTCCGCCGCGACCCGCAACCGGGCGAACTCCTCCGCCATCGTCTGCGCCGTCCAGTGCGCGTTGAGCCCGCTGGGATTGGGCAGCACCCACACCCGCGTGCTCCCGAAGGTCCGCTCCTGCGGACCCACCCGGGCCTTCGGCTCGTCGAACGCCGCCCGGTAGGCGGTGACACCCACGACCGCCAGCCAACCGGGCCGCAGCCGCGCCACCTTCCGCGCCAGCAGCCGGCCGCCCTCCCGGTACTCCTCGGCGGTCAGCTCGTCCGCCCGCGCGCTGGCCCGCGCCACCACGTTCGTGATGCCCAGTCCGTACGCGGGCAACTCGCCCTGCTCCGACGGCTTCAGCAGCCTCGGTGTGAACCCCGACAGGTGCAGGACCGGCCAGAAGCGGTTGCCGGGACGGGCGAAGTGGTGGCCCGTCACCGCCGTCATCAGACCGGGGTTGATGCCGCAGAACAGCACGCGGAGGCCGTCCGCGACGACGTCCGGTACGAGACGGTCGCGGGCGGCCTCCAGCTCGGCCCGGGTGAAGCGGGTCAGAGGATCGCCCCGGGGGTGTATCCGGCGGCCTCCGGGTGCTGCTTGACGATCTCCTCGATCCGGCCGACGACGGCACCGACCTGGTCGGCCGCCGCACCGGTGAAGGAGAGCTTGTCGGCCATCAGAGCGTCCAGGGCGGCACGGTCCAGCGGGATGCGATCGTCGGCGGCCAGCTTGTCCAGCAGCTCGTTGCGCTCGGCGCCCTGCTCGCGCATGGCCAGCGCGGAGGCGACCGCGTGCTCCTTGATGGCCTCGTGCGCGACCTCGCGGCCGACCCCGGCGCGCACCGCGCCCATCAGCACCTTGGTGGTGGCCAGGAACGGAAGGTAGCGGTCCAGCTCGCGGGCCACGACGGCCGGGAAGGCACCGAACTCGTCGAGCACGGTCAGGAAGGTCTCCAGCAGCCCGTCGAGGGCGAAGAACGCGTCGGGGAGGGCCACGCGGCGCACCACGGAGCAGGACACGTCGCCCTCGTTCCACTGGTCGCCCGCCAGCTCACCGGTCATCGAGGCGTAGCCGCGCAGGATCACCATCAGGCCGTTGACGCGCTCGCAGGAGCGGGTGTTCATCTTGTGCGGCATCGCGGACGAGCCGACCTGGCCGGGCTTGAAGCCCTCGGTGACCAGCTCGTGCCCGGCCATCAGCCGGATGGTCTTGGCCAGCGAGGACGGCGCCGCCGCCAGCTGCACCAGCGCGGTGACCACCTCGTAGTCCAGGGAGCGCGGATAGACCTGGCCGACCGAGGTGAAGGACTGCGAGAAGCCCAGGTGCCCGGCGATCCGCCGCTCCAGCTCGGCGAGCCTGCCCGCGTCGCCGCCGAGCAGGTCCAGCATGTCCTGGGCGGTGCCGACCGGGCCCTTGATGCCGCGCAGCGGGTAGCGGCCGAGCAGCTCCTCCACCCGGCCGTGGGCGACCAGCAGCTCGTCGGCGGCGGTGGCGAACCGCTTGCCCAGCGTCGTGGCCTGCGCGGCCACGTTGTGCGAGCGGCCTGCCATCACCAGCTCGGCGTACTCGCCGGCCAGCTTGCCGAGGCGGGCCGCCACGGCCACCGAACGGTCGCGGATCAGCTCCAGCGACTGCCGGACCTGCAGCTGCTCGACGTTCTCCGTGAGGTCGCGGGAGGTCATGCCCTTGTGCACGTGCTCGTGCCCGGCGAGGTCGTTGAACTCCTCGATCCGCGCCTTCACGTCGTGCCGAGTGACCTTCTCGCGCTCGGCGATGGAGGCCAGGTCGACCTGGTCGAGGACACGCTCGTAGTCGGCGATCGCGGCGTCGGGCACCTCGATGCCCAGGTCCTTCTGGGCACGCAGCACGGCGAGCCAGAGCTGCCGCTCCAGCTTCACCTTCTGCTCGGGCGACCAGAGCGTGGCGAGCTCGGCGGAGGCGTAGCGTCCGGCGAGGACGTTCGGGATGCGGGGCTTGGCGGGAGCGGAAGTCACGTGGACCGATTCTACTGGCGATTCGTGCAGGTCGGCGCCGCGGGGCTGTTCGTCGGAACCTACGAAGGCGCGCGGCGCCCGGGGATCACCGCGCCGGGTCCTCGTAGGGGAGCAGGTCCGGGCGCTTGGGCGGCAGGCCGTCCCCGGACGAGCGGCCGGTCAGCCGGCGGCCTATCCAGGGCAGCAGGTGCTGCCGGGCGAACCGCACGTCGGCGGTCCTGCGCGCCGTCCAGCCCGGTGGCGGCGTCGGCGGGACCGGCGCGTGCCACTCGGGGTCCTCGGGCTCGTAACCGAGCGACTGCCACACGGCCTCGGCGACCCGGCGGTGCCCCTCGGCGGTCAGGTGCAGCCGGTCCACGTCCCACAGGCGCGGATCGGCCAGCGACCGGGCGCCGTACAGGTCCACGACCACGGCGCCGTGCCGCGCGGACAGGTCGTCGATGATCGCGAACAGCGCCTCCATGCGTGGCCGGAACCGCTCCAGCACGGGACCCTGGCGACCGGGACTGCGCATCAGCACGAGCTGCTCGCAGTGCGGCGCCAGCCGTTCCACCGCCTGCGTGAGCAGGTCCCGCACCCGGGCCATGTCGCACTTGGGCCGCAGTGTGTCGTTGAGCCCGCCGACCAGTGTGATCACGTCGGCGCCCATGGCCGCGGCCACGTCCACCTGCTCGTCGACGATCTGTCCGATCAGCTTGCCGCGCACCGCGAGGTTGGCGTACCGGAAGCCGGGGGAGCGGGCCGCCATCCGTGCGGCGAGCAGGTCGGCCCAGCCCCGGTAGGAGCCGTCGGGCAGCAGGTCCGACATGCCCTCGGTGAAGGAGTCGCCGACAGCGACGAGACTGGTGTACGTGGGGTTCGTCTGCATGGCGACGGAAATGCTATCCCCTGCACATACCCGCCGGTCGGTCGCCCTCCGGGGCGCCGGCCCGGGCGCGCGGGGCACTCGGGCGCTCGGGGCGCTCGGGGCGCGAAGGGCTCACGCCCGTTGCCCGAACAGCTCCCGCAGGACGTCCTCCATCGTCACCAGTCCGGCCAGCCGCCCGTCGGAGCCCAGGACCGCCGTCAGGTGCGTGCGGCTGCGCCGCATGGCGGTCAGTACGTCGTCCAGCGGGGTTCGTTCGCGGACCCGGGCGATGGGCCGCATGTCCCGCAGGCGGAACGGCACGTCCCGCGGCGAGGCGTCCAGGGCGTCCTTCACGTGCAGGTAGCCGACGATCCGCCGCCCGTCGTCCACCACCGGGAAGCGGGAGAACCCCGACTGCACCGACAGCCGCTCCAACTGCTCCGGGGTGATGCCCACGCGCGCGTGCACGACGCGCTCCAGCGGCAGCACCACGTCCCGCACCGGCCGGCGGCCCAGCTCCAGGGCGTCGCGCAGCCGCTCCCTGGCCCGGTCGTCGATCAGCCCCGCCTCACCGGCGTCCTTGACGATCTCCGCCAGCTCCGCGTCCGTGAACGTCGCCGCCACCTCGTTCTTGGCCTCCACCCTGAGCAGCTTGAGCAGCCCGTTCGCGAAGGCGTTGACCGTGAAGATCACCGGACGCAACGCCCGGGACAGCGCCACCAGCGGCGGCCCGAGGACCAGCGCGCTGCGCACCGGCTCGGCCAGCGCGATGTTCTTCGGCACCATCTCGCCGAGCAGCATGTGCAGGTACGTCGCCAGCGCGAGGGCGATCACGAAGGACACCGCGTGCCCGGCGCCCGACGGCACGCCCACCGCGTGGAACACCGGCTCCAGCAGATGCGCGATCGCCGGTTCCGCGACCACGCCGAGGACCAGCGTGCACAGCGTGATGCCCAGCTGCGCCGCCGCCAGCAGCGCCGACACGTGCTCCAGGCCCCACAGCACCCGCTTCGCCCGGGCGTCACCCTCTTCGGCGTACGGCTCCACCTGGCTGCGGCGCACGGAGATCAGCGCGAACTCGGCGCCCACGAAGAACGCGTTGACGACCAGGGTCGCCAGACCGATCAGCAGCTGTACGGCGGTCACCGGCCGGCCTCCCCTTCGTCCTCCGCCTCGCCTGACCCGTCGCCTGGACCGGCGTCCGGCCGACCGGTCCCGTCGGCCCCGTCGATCGCGCCGTCCGAGTCGGCCGCGTTGTCCGCGTCGTCCGCGTCGTCGAGAGGTGCGTGCATCAGCACCCGGGCGGCCCTGCGCCCCGTGGCGTCGACCACGTCCAGCCGCCAGCCCGCGACGTCGAGACTGTCGCCCACCACGGGGATGTGCCCGAGACCCGCCGCGACCAGCCCCGCCACCGTCTCGTACGGTCCCTCGGGAACCCGCAGCCCCAGCCGTTCCAGCCGGTCCACGCGCGCGGAGCCGTCCGCCCAGTACAGCGCGTGCCCCGCCTCGTCCGTGCCGGCCGGGTCCAGGTCGGGCGTCTCGTGCGGATCGTGCTCGTCCCGCACCTGGCCGACGACCTCCTCGACGATGTCCTCCAGCGTGGCCACCCCCGCCGTACCGCCGTACTCGTCGATCACCACGGCCATCGTGCGCCGCCCCGAGAGCCGGTCCAGGAGCCGGTCCACGGTCAGCGACTCGGGGACGAGCAGCGGTTCGCGCATCAGGTCGGCGACCGGCATCCCGGGCCGCCGCTCGGCGGGCACCGCCAGCACGTCCTTGACGTGCGCGGTCCCGACCACGGCGTCGAGGCTGTCCCGGTAGACCGGGAACCGGGACAGTCCCGTCGCCCGCGTCGCGTTCGCCACGTCCTCGCACGTCGCCCGGGCGTCGAGGGCCACGACCTGGACGCGCGGGGTCATCACCTGCTGCGCCGTCAGGTCGGCCAGGTTCAGCGTGCGCACGAACAGCTCGGCGGTGTCGGGCTCCAGCGCGCCCTCCTTGGCGGAGTGCCGGGCGAGCGCCGCCAGCTCCTGCGGCCCGCGCGCGGACGCCAGTTCCTCGGCGGGCTCCACACCGAAGCGGCGCACGACGCGGTTGGCGGTGTTGTTGAGGTGGGTGATGAAGGGCCGGAAGACGGCGCTGAACCAGCGTTGCGGGCCGCCCACCCGTTTGGCCACGGCCAGGGGCGAGGAGATCGCCCAGTTCTTCGGCACCAGCTCGCCGACGATCATCAGGAAGACCGTCGACAGGGCGGTGCCCAGCACCAGCGCCAGGGAGGACGCCGCCGAACGCGACACCCCGAGGTCCTCCAGCGGCCCCGCGATCAGCGCCGCGACCGAGGGTTCGGCGAGCATGCCGACGACCAGGTTGGTGACCGTGATGCCGAGCTGGGCCCCGGAGAGCTGGAAGGTCAGGTTGCGTACGCCCTTGAGGGCGCTCGCCGCACCCCGCTCGCCCCGCTCCGCCGCGCGCTCCAGCTCACCGCGTTCCACGGTGGTCAGCGAGAACTCGGCCGCGACGAAGGCGCCGCACAAGAGCGAGAGCAGGATCGCCACCAGCAGCAGGAGCACTTCGGTCATCGGGTCACCTCGGATCCATGATCGGCCAGGAGCCGGTGGTTCGCCCGATGTTCAAGCTTTCAACCTTTCGCCTCGCGGGCGCTCAGTCGGTGAGGTGCTTCACCCAGCGCCGCCACTGCTCCTGCGGCTCGTACCCGGCGGCCCGCCAGGCATGCTGGGCCCGCTCGTTGCGCACCAGCACCATCGCGTCCCCGCGGCGCCCGCCGAGCCGGACGAAGCGCTCGTCGGCCGCGGCGAGCAGGGCGGAGCCGATGCCCCGGCGCCGGTGGTCCGGGTGCACCGCCAGCCGGTACAGATGGCAGCGCCAGCCGTCGAAGCCCGCGATCACCGTGCCGACCAGCTCCCCGTCGCGCTCGGCCAGGAGCAGCGCCTCCGGGTCGCGCTCCACCAGGCGCTCCACCCCTTCCCGGTCGTCGCTGATGCTCGTCCCCTCGGCGGCCGTCTTCCAGAAGGCCAGCACGGCGTCCAGGTCCTTCGGCCCACCGGGCCGTATGCGCAGATCGGTCATGCCGCGATCCCACCACGAGGGCCGGGCCCCCGTGCGGTGATTCCGGCATGCGGACCGGCACGGCGCGCGGCCTCGCGGCCCCGGCGCGCGGCGTGGTCAGTCCTCGCGCAGGGCCCGCAGCACCGGCGCGAATGCCTCCATGAACGGCTCCAGCACCGTCAGGTAGGTGAAGCCGTACCGCTCGCGCTGCGCCCGCACCTGTGCGGTGATCCGCTCCAGGGTCCCGGCCAGCAGGATGGGCAGCTCCAGCACCTGCTCCGGGGTGAGGTGGGGGATGCGCTCCAGGTAGGGCCGGACGGCGGACTCGCGGTCCTGCGTGACCGCGACCATCTGGATGAGCAGGTTCAGCTCCGCCGGCTCCTTGCGGCCGGCGGCGAGCTCCCGGTACCGGGCGACGCGCTCGTCGAGCTCCTCGGCGGTGATCGGCGCCAGCTGTCCCGTCGCGCTGCCCCGCACGGTGCGTCCGCCGGTGAACGCGGCGATGTCGGCGTGCCGGGCGGTCAGCTCCAGCATCCGGTCGCCGTTCGCGCCGATCAGCAGCGGCACCCCGGGGCGCTGCACGGGCCGGGGCAGGTGCTCCTCGTCGCCCAGCAGCCGCTCCAGCTCCTCGACGGTGCGCCGCAGGTGGTCCACCCGCTCGCCGGGTGAGCCGAAGGCCAGTTCTGCGGCGTCGTGTTCCGCGCGTACGTAGCCGGTGCCGAGCCCGAGTTCCAGCCGCCCGCCGGTCAGGGCGTCGGTGGTCGCCACCTCCCGGGCCAGCAGCGCCGGGTTCCAGAAGCCGGCGTTGAGCACGAACGTGCCCAGCCGGGGCCGTTCGGTGGCCCGGGCCGCGGCGACCAGGGCAGGGAACGGCGCCGGCATGCCGAGGTGGTCCGGCACCAGGATCACGTCGTAGCCGAGCTCCTCGGCCCGTCGGCACTTGGCGTCCCACTCGTCTGCCGGGGCGGCGCTCATCAGGTTGACGCCGAAGCGGAACGGGCGCGGCATGAACTCTCCTCACGCACGGGGGACTTCCGGTCACGGCGAGTCAATCACTCCCGCGGCCGGAACAGGAAGACGCCGGGCGGCCTTGCCGCTGCTAGCGTTCCGGCGCTAGCTTCTAGGTATGGCGAAGACCCAGAAGGCCCAGCTGAACGTCCGGGTGGACGAGGGCACCGCCCGGGCGGCTCGGGAGAAGGCCCTGGCCCGGGGGCTGAGCGTCAACCGCTACATCGAGGAACTGGTCCGGCAGGACACCGGCGAGGCCGGCCGCACCTTCGTCGAGGCCGCCGCCGACTTCATGCGGCAGTACGAGAAGGTGTTCGCCGAGGAGATCGGCGAGGGCAGCCGCTGAGCCGTCGCACGCGTACCGCATGAACGACCTCACCATCGATCTCGCCTGGCTGCTGATGCTCGCCGAGCAGCGCACTCCCGGTGATCCGCAGGTCACCGACTGGGGAGCGCTCGTCGCCGCCGTCGCCCGCCACCGGGCAGAGATATTCGACACGCCCGTCTACGACACCCCGCACGCCCGCGCCGCCGCGCTGCTCCAGCTGCTGATCCACGTCCCGGCGCTGGAGCGCTCCAACGCCCTGTTCGCCTCCGCGGTCGCCTACGCCTACCTGGTCGCCAGCGGGGTGGAGGTCGCCACCACGCCCGAGCGGGTGCGGGATCTCGCGCTGCTGGTGAAGAAGGGCGAGGCGTCGGTCGACGAGATTGCGGACGAACTGCGCGGCTGGACCGGGTGACCGCGCCGCGTCAGGACGGCCGCCAGGCCGTGCCCAGGACGCAGTACGAACTCGGCAGGGCCGGCCCGTTCTCCGGCATCATCACCCGCCGGTAGGGCCCGAGCGTGAACCCCGCCTCCCGCAGCGCGGCCACCGGCTCGCGGGACAGGTGGCAGCCGCCGGACAGGGGAGGCCACAGCGTCCGGTCCAGGGCGCTCTGGGTGAAGGTCATCACCCGCCCGCCGCCCCGGCCGTGCTCGAAGAACCGCACCTGCGCGCCGGGGCGCAGGACCCGCCGCAGCTCCGCGAGCGCCCGGGGCACGTCCCGGACGCTGCACAGCACCAGCGAGACCACGGCCGCGTCGAACGCCTCGCTCTTGACCGGCAGGGCCTCCGCCGCGCCCGGCGCCACGTCCACCGGCACCCGGGCGCGCTGCCCCGCCTCCACCGCCAACCGGCGCAGTACGCGCTCCGGTTCGATGGCGACGACCTCGGACACGGTGCCCGGGTAGTGCGAGAAGTTCAGCCCGTTGCCGGCGCCGACCTCGATCACCCGCCCGGACAGTCCGGCGAGCAGTCGTTCACGGACGCGGGCCATGCCCATCCGGGTCTCGGCGCTCACGCTGAACCGTGCGTAGTAGCGGGCGAACAGCGGATGGTGCACGGCGTCGCGCGGCACCCCGCGGGCACGGACGGATCGCAACGGCATGGGACCTCCCTCACGAGGTGGCGCCTCACCGCGATTGTCCCCCGCATCGCCGCCCCGCACCCACCGCGCGGACGACTTGCCCGGAGCACCCCCTGATCGGCCCCGGGGACCGGCGCCGCTCCCCGGTCGGCGCGGGGTGGGCGAGGAGGCGGGGGGCTGAGGCCCCGCGCTCCCGGAGGGCCGGTCAGGGGCCGTGCCGGGTGCCGAAGGCGTCCGCGTCCCAGGTGCCGTCCAGCGCGGGCGCCAGCCAGCCGGGTGCTGCCGAGCGGAAGGCGGCCGGGGCGAGGGTCCCCGCTCCGGCGGGCACGGCACCGAGGAGAGGGGCGCCGGACACGTCCGGGAGGTCCGCGAGGTTGCAGCGGGCGGCGAGGTCCGGGGACCCCGGCCAGCTGCCGATCACCAGACCCGGCAGCTCCAGCCCCCGGGAACGCAGCTCGCGCGCCGTCAGCTCCGTGGTGTTCAGGGTGCCCAGCCCCGGCGACGTCACCACCAGCACCGGTGCGCCCAGGAGACCGGCGACGTCCGCCAGAGTCCCCCCGGCCGCGTCGAAGCGTACGAGCAGCCCGCCGGCGCCCTCGACCAGCACCAGGTCGTGCTCGGTGGCCAGCTTGGCCGCGGCCTGGGCCACCTCGCCGGGGCGCACCGGTGCCCGCCCGGCCCGGCGCGCGGCCGTCCCGGGCGCCAACGGCTCGGGGAACCGCGCCACTTCGGCGACCGTCACCTCACCGGCGAGCCGCGCCACCTCCTCGGCGTCCCCGGCCTCGTCCGGTCCCACGCCCGTCTGCGCGGCCTTCAGCACCGCCACCGACCGGCCGCCCGCCAGGGCCGTGGCGGCGACGGCGGCGGTCACCACCGTCTTGCCGACCTCCGTGCCCGTGCCCGTGATCACCAGTACCGCCATGTCATCCCTCCCGTGCCGCCGCGCACACCGCGCGGGCGATGCGTGCCAGGTCCGCGTCGCCCGTGATGTACGGCGGCATGGTGTAGACGAGGTCGCGGAACGGGCGCAGCCACACGCCCTCGCGCACCGCCGCCTCCGTCGCAGCCCGCATGTCGAGGGCGTGGTCGAGCTGCACCACCCCGATGGCGCCGAGCACCCGTACATCGCGCACGCCCGGCAGCTCGGCGGCGGGCGCGAGGCCCTCGCCGAGGCCCGTCTCGATCCGCTTGACCTCCGCGCGCCAGTCCTGGCCGAGCAGCAGTCCGATCGACGCGCACGCCACGGCCGCGGCCAGCGGATTGCCCATGAACGTCGGCCCGTGGGCCAGCACCGGCACCTCGCCCCGGGAGATGCCGTCGGCCACCCGTGACGTGCACAGCGTGGCCGCCATCGTCAGGTAGCCGCCGGTCAGCGCCTTGCCCACGCACATCACGTCCGGCGTCACCGCCGCGTGCTCCGCCGCGAACAACGCGCCCGTACGACCGAACCCGGTCGCGATCTCGTCGAACACCAGCAGCACGCCGTGCGCGTCGCACGCCTCCCGCAGCACCCGCAGATACGCGGGGGAGTGGAAGCGCATCCCGCCGGCGCCCTGCACCACCGGCTCGACGATCACCGCGGCCAGTTCCTCTGCGTGCCGCTCGATCATCGACCGCAGGTGGTCGGAGTACGCCACCTCGTACTCGGCGGGCGGCGCGTCGGCGAAGACCTGGCGCGGCAGGGCGCCGGACCACAGTTCGTGCATCCCGCCCTCGGGGTCGCACACCGACATGGGCTGCCAGGTGTCGCCGTGGTAGCCGCCGCGCCAGGTGAGCAGGCGTTGCTTGCCGGGGCGGCCGAGCGAACGCCAGTACTGCAGGCACATCTTCACGGCGACCTCGACCGACACCGAACCGGAGTCGGCGAGGAACACGTGCTCCAGACCCTCGGGCGACATGTCGACAAGGAGCTTCGCCAGTCGTACGGCGGGCTCGTGGGTGAGCCCGCCGAACATCACGTGGCTCATCCGCTCCAACTGCTCGCGCGCGGCCTCGTTCAGCACCGGGTGGTTGTAGCCGTGGATCGCCGACCACCAGGACGACATCCCGTCGACCAGTTCCCCCGAGCCGTCGGCCGGCCGCAGCCGGACCCCGCTCGCCGACTCCACGACGAGCGGGTCCTGCCGGCCGGGCATGGGCCCGTACGGGTGCCAGACGTGGCGCCGGTCCAGTGCCAGCAGCTCGGCGACGTCCAACGCGGGCTCAGGCATTGGGCGCGAGGTCCGTCCCGGCGCCGCGGCGGCGCACCGACACCAGGTCCGTGCGGGGCTCCTCGGCGGGGCGCGGCGCCGTGGACGCGGGCGCGCACACTCCACCACCGGCGTGCGCCCCGCAACCCGAATCACCGTCGGCGCCCGCGTGCGAGCCGCAGCCGCCGCCACCCTCGTGCGAGCCGCAGCCCCCGCCCCGCACCACCGACGCGCGGTGCTCCGGCAGCGTGACCTCCCCGGCGCCCTCCACCTCGAATCCGGCGTCCGCGATCATCTCCAGGTCGGTGTGGCCCGCCTGACCCTCGCTGGTGAGGTAGTCGCCGAGGAAGATCGAGTTGGCCAGGTGCAGGGCGAGCGGCTGCATGGTGCGCAGGTGCACCTCGCGCCCGCCCGCGATGCGCACCTCGACGTCCGGGCAGACGAACCGCGTCATCGCCAGGATGCGCAGGCAGCGCTGCGGAGTGAGGTGCCACTCCTTGGCCAGCGGCGTGCCCTCCATCGGGATCAGGAAGTTGACCGGCACCGAGTCCGGGTCCAGCTCGCGCAGCGAGAAGACCACGTCGACCAGGTCCTCGTCGCTCTCGCCCATGCCCGCGATGAGGCCCGAGCAGGCGGACAGCCCGGCCGCGTGCGCCTTGTTCACCGTGTCCACCCGGTCGGCGTACGTGTGCGTGGTGGTGATGTCGCCGTACGTCGACTCGGAGGTGTTGAGGTTGTGGTTGTAGGCGTCGGCGCCGGCCTCCCGCAGCCGCTCCGCCTGCCCGTCGGACAGCAGCCCCAGGCAGGCGCACACCTCTACCGAGTCGTCCTGCTCCTTGATGGCCCTGATGGTGTCCGAGACCCGGTCAACGTCCCGGTCCGTCGGACCCCGTCCGCTGGCCACCAGGCACACGCGCTTGGCGCCCCCGGACACTCCGGCGGCGGCGGCCGCCGAGGCCTGGTCGGGCTTGAGCCAGGTGTACTTGAGGATCTCCGCCTTGGAGCCCAGCCGCTGCGAGCAGTAGGAGCAGTCCTCGGGGCACAGGCCCGACTTGAGGTTGACGAGGTAGTTGAGTTTCACCCGTCGGCCGAACCAGTGGCGGCGCACCTTTCCGGCCGCGGCCACCACGTCGAGCACGTCGTCGTCGGAAGTGGCGAGGACGGCGAGCGCCTCCTCGCGGGTCGGCGACTCGCGCCGAAGCCCCTTGTCCACCAGCGTGTTCAGCAGGTCCATGAGAGCCGATCCTGTCCTAAGGGGCCGTTCGCGGCCAAGGAGACTTTGCACAACACTGACAGATCGACGTGTGGGTATTGCCACACCTCGCGGGGGTGGCCGGACCGCTAATGTCTGTTCATTGCCTACAAAACACCGGAGGGCCGCCCCATGGCGTTCGGCTGGATCGAGGAGCAGGACCGGGCGCGCCGCGAGGCCGGACTCGTACGGGTGCTGCGCCCCCGCCCGGCGGCGTCGCCGCTGCTGGACCTGGCGAGCAACGACTACCTGGGACTGGCCCGGCACCCGGAGGTCGTCGAGGGGGCGGCCGCGGCCGCGCGGACCTGGGGCGGCGGCGCCACCGGCTCGCGGCTGGTGACCGGCACGACCGCGCTGCACGCCGAACTCGAGCGCGAACTGGCCGACTTCTGCGGGTTCGAGGCCGCACTCGTCTTCTCCTCCGGCTACGCGGCCAACCTCGCCGCGGTCACCGCGCTGGCCCCGCACGGCAGCCTCGTCGTCTCCGACGCGGGCAACCACGCCTCACTGATCGACGGTTGCCGACTCGCCCGCGGCACCACCCAGGTCGTGGGGCACGCCGACCCGGAGGCCGTGCGCAAGGCGCTGGCGACGCACGACGGGCCTGCCGTGGCCGTCTCCGACACGGTCTTCTCCGTCGACGGCGACGCCGCGCCCCTGGTCGCGCTCGCCGATGCCTGCCGGGCGCACGGGGCCGGACTGGTCGTCGACGACGCCCACGGTCTCGGCGTCCTCGGCGACGGCGGCCGGGGCGCCCCGCAGGGTGCCGGACTCGCGGGCCGCGACGACGTCGTCGTGACGGTCACCCTGTCCAAGTCCCTCGGCGCCCAGGGCGGCGCGGTGCTGGGCCCCGCCCGGGTGATCGCCCACCTGGTCAACGCGGCCCGTACGTTCATCTTCGACACCGGACTGGCCCCTGCCGCGGCAGGGGCCGCCCTGGCGGCGCTCAGACTGCTCGGCCGCGAGCCGGAGCGAGCCGCGCGGGCCCGCGCGGTCGCCGCCGAACTGCACGCGCGCCTGACCGCCGCGGGTCTGGACGCGGTACGTCCGGACGCCGCGGTCGTCTCCGTGCGCTCGCCCTCCCCGGAGGAGGCCGTACGGTGGGCGGCCGACTGCCGGACGGCCGGCCTGTCCGTGGGCTGCTTCCGCCCTCCTTCGGTGCCCGACGGCATCTCACGGCTCAGGCTGACCGCTCGCGGGGACCTCTCCGGGGAACAGATCGAGCGTGCTGTGCGGGTGATCGGCGACACGCGGCCATGAGTCGGCGGGACACGGCCGTGCGCCGTCCGGGGTGCGGCGGGTCAGCCGCGGTGGACTCCGGCGGTGAACGCCGTCCAGCTCTCGGGGGAGATGAGCAGGGCGGGTCCGGCCGGGTTCTTGGAGTCGCGCACGGCGAGCAGTCCGGCGCAGCGGCCGACTGACGGACGGGCCGTCTCCACACAGTTGTTGGCCCCGGTGCTGTAGCTGCTGCGCAGCCACCGCACGCCGGTCATATCGGTGCTGACAGGGATGTTCCGGGGACGTTCGGACAGGGATCCTGACATGGTGCCTCCTTACGCGCCTGCCGCGGTCGCGGCGATGAAGTCCAACGAGTCCTCGGGCGAAAGGGCATGGATCAGAAGGGCGTTGAAGGCCTCGGTGTAGGCCTCCAGGTCTTCTTTCCGTTCGAGGTGCAGGCTACTCGTCAAGTGGTCGAGAACAACCACGTCCAGATCAGAAGTGCTCGAAAATGAGAAGATTACGAAAGGGCCGGTGACGCCGATGTGCGCCCCGGCGGAAAACGGCAGGACCTGGAGGCGGACATGGGGGAGCCGCGCGGCGTCGACCAGTCTGGCCAGTTGACGGGCCATCACCCCGGGCCCGCCCACCTCGCGGCGCAGTACCGCCTCGTCGAGTACCGCGCTCAGCTCCAGGGGCGGCTCGCCGCGCAGCACGTCCTGCCGCGCCAGCCGGACCTCCACCAGCGTGTCCAGCCGTTCCGTCGGCATGCCGTCCACCGCGGCCCGCGTCACCGCGCGGGCGTACTCCGGCGTCTGGAGCAGGCCGGGGACCACCGTGGTCTCCAGCGTGCGCATCGCGCTGGCCTGCGACTCCAGGCTGATGAAGTCGCGGTAGGTCGGGGGCAGTACCCCGCGGTACGCGTGCCACCAGTGGTTGCGTCCCGCCGCGTCCTCGGAGCGCGCCAGCGTCACCAGCAGCCCCCGCAGCTGCTCGTCGTCCACGCCGTAGGCGTCCAGCAGTAACCGCACGTCGGACGGTTTCGCCCCGCTCGTCCCCGTCTCGATCCGGCTGATCTTCGACTGGTGCCAGCCCACGAGCCGGGCCGCCTCGCCGCTGGTGATGCCCGCCGATGTGCGCAGGGCGCGCAGTTCCGCGCCCAGCTTTCGGCGGCGCACCACGGGACCGTGCTGCATGGGACAACTCCCCTACTCCTTATGAGCCGCCCGAATACGCTCTGCCGTCGCAGAGTTCACCGCTTCGAGCGACAGATATATGCATATCTTGGTGGATCGCCGCCCTCCACGGGTCTGTTGGTGGCAGTCTGGCGGCGAAGCACCAGTCCGGGACCGTACTCGAACCATCCGCTCCGTGTCGGGCCTGCGGTCCCGTGAGAAAGGGACGACGTCGCCATGGCAGACCATCTGGAAGCATCCGTCACTCTGCCGAGCGATCCCGCCTCGGTGGCCGCCGCGCGGACCTACGTGGTCGGCACCCTGGCGGAGTGGGGGCTGCCGGGCGACGCCGAACTGTCCGAGACCGTGCGGCTCATCATCTCCGAACTGGCGACCAACGCGGTTCAGCACACGTTCGGGCAGTCGCCCACCTTCACGGTGGACCTCGTCCTCGACCGCGACGAGCGGCTGCGACTCGGCGTCACCGACAGCCATCCCCGCTTTCCCAAGCGGCTGCCCGCCGCCGTCCAGCAGGACAACGGGCGGGGCATGGTGATCATCCGCTGGCTGACCGCCGAGTGCGGCGGCCGGCTGAGGGTCCGGCCCACCCGCGAGGGCGGCAAGACCATTTCCGTCGAACTGCCCTGGACGCCCCCGGGCGGGCCGGGCACACCCGCGGGGGTGACGGCGGGGCAGAGCGCCGTCACCCCCGCGGACGGGCTACTTGACCCGGCCGTACCAGACGCTTGAGGTCCAGATCTTCTGCAGCCGCACCACGTCCCCGGTCTTCGGGGCGTGCCAGAGCCTGCCCTTCCCGGCGTAGATGCCGACGTGGTAGACGCTGCGGCCGGAGTGGAAGAACACGAGATCGCCGGCCTTGCGGTTCTTGGCGGAGACATGGCGGGTCTTGTTGTACTGCTGGGCCGCGGTGCGCGGCAGCTTCTTGCCGGCCTTCTTGAACGAGTACAGCGTCAGGCCGGAACAGTCGAACCGGTGCGGACCGGTGGCGCCCCAGCGGTACGGGGAACCCTTCTTGGAGGCCGCGATCTTGAGGGCTTTCGTCGCATGGCTCGCCGCGGCCGCCTCGGAGGCGACACCGGGAACCACGACGGAGCCGCCCACGGCGGCGAGGGTGAGGGCCGAGGCCGTACCGGCACGAGCCATCAGGGACGGGACGCGATTGAGCGCGGACATGCGCAACCCTTCGTCAGCCGCCTGTGAAGGATGACCTGTCGGATTCGGGCTGGCGAAGTTGCCCGGCCGCACGAGTGCGGCTTCACCCCAAGGACCGCTCGGCCCGGTGCCTCTCGCGGAGGCGGCCGTGCCGGCGACCCGTCGTGCTCGGGTCCTCCACTCCTGCCGATCCACTTCCTCGCGACCGGTCGTCCGGACGGCGGCAGGACTCGGCGTCCGCCCGGACCGCCCCGCCGCTGCGGCGGGGGCTTGTCGTCAGTCACGGATCTTGTCCCGCCCCGAGGGGATTTCCCAACGGAACGTGCCCTTTGTGTTGTTACGTCCCACTCGCCCGTTCGGGTCACCACCTCGTGTTCGAGGTGCCGTCGAGTGCGGTGACGGCCCCGGGACCAGCGGCGGAGCGGCCCGTCGCACCGGCCGGGCACGGGGCGCCGCAACTTCGACCGGTCGTGAATCGAAGGTGTCCCTACGCCGAAAGGGGGTACGCCGTTTGGTCCGTTTCGACTCGGGCCTTCTCAGCTCCCGGTGCGCGGCGGGAGGCCGACCCGCGCGGCGCGGCGCTCACCGTCCAGCACCCGCAGGGCCCGGGCCAGGGTGGCGGCGTGCACCTCCGTCTCGCCGCGCCGGTGCATCAGCGCCAGCGCGTCACGCAGCGCCGTCGCCTTGCCCACCAGCGCCTGGGCGGCCCGCAGCCCGCCGTAGGTGTCGCCGTCACGCCCCGGGTTGATGCGCCCGAGCAGGTCGACGACGTCCAGATAGCGGTCGATGACCTCGGCCTCGGCGCGGGTCAGGGCGGGCAGCGGGGGCAACTCGGGTGGCAGCACGGGCGGATCACCTCGCGCCGGGCGAGGCGGGCGGGGTCCTGCGCCCCGGCACGATCCGGTCCACCAGCCCGTACTCCAGGGCCTGTTGCGCGTCCAGGACCGTGTCCCGCTCGATGTCCGTGCGCACCTGCTCGGGCGTGCGGCCCGTGTGCCGTACGAGGATCTCCTCCAGTCGGGCGCGGACACGGAGCAATTCGGCGGCGTGGACGGCGAGGTCGCTCGCCGGGCCCTCCACCGGTTCGGTGAGCGCCGGCTGGCGGATCACCACCCGGGCGCCCGGCAGTACGGCGCGCTTGCCCGCGGCTCCCGCCGCCAGCAGCACCGCGGCGGACGAACCGGCCTGCCCGAGGCAGGTCGTCGCCACGTCGCAGGCGAGGTGGCGCATCGTGTCGTAGATCGCGGTCATGGCGGTGAAGGAACCGCCGGGCGAGTTGACGTAGAGCTCGATGTCCCGGTCCGGCGCCTGGTGCTCCAGGTACAGCAACTGGGCCGTCACGTCGTTCGCCGAGGTCTCGTCGATCGGTGTCCCGAGGAAGACGATGCGCTCCTGGAGCAGCTTGGAGTACGGGTCCGAAGTCCGGGTCCCCGCACTCGTGCGCTCGGTGAACTCCGGCAGGACATGGCGGGCGGACGGCCGGGTCATGACGAACCCCTCCTCGTGGCAGTACCGACTTCGGCTGCGCTGTCTCTGTAAAAAATGTACAGGACGTACGCTTGCCGGGTGTGGATTCGGGCGAAACCGTAAGCTGGGCCCATGGCCTACGAGATTCCGGTGACGCAAGCCAGGGCCGAGCTGGCCGACCTGATCAACCGGGTGGTGTACGGCGGCGAGCGCGTCGTCGTGACACGGCACGGCAAGCCCCTCGTCGCCCTCGTCTCCGCCGCCGACCTCGAACGGCTGGAAGAGATCCAGGACTCCCCGGACGGCCAGGTGGTCACCTCGGTCGCCGCGGTCCACGACCCGGCCGCCGCGACGCCGCGGGAGCCCCACCGCTTCGGCATCGCCGCGGAGCACCGGGGGCCGAACCCGTCCTAGTGCGGGCATGCCGGAAGCCGCCGACTGCATCGGTAATCAATCGGTCAAAACCGGGTGACGTGGCCGTAACACTGTAGCCCTAGTCTGCACCCCGATCCACCTGCGGTTTTCCACGGACCGGTAGATGCTTTCCGGCCGGTTCACGTGTGTTACATCTAGAGCCGTCGCGGTGGCCGCGGCAGCCGGACCGGCCGGTCCTGGCGTGATGCCCTGTGAGGTGGTAAATGCAACTGACCCCGCACGAGCAGGAGAGACTGCTCATCCATGTGGCCGCGGACGTGGCGGAGAAGCGCCGCGCACGAGGCGTCAAGCTCAATCATCCCGAGGTCGTCGCGCTGATCACCGCGCACATCCTCGAAGGCGCCCGGGACGGGCGCAGCGTCGGCGAACTCATGGCCTCCGGACGCAAGCTGATCCAGCGCGACGAGGTCATGGAGGGCATCCCCGAGATGATCCACGACGTACAGGTCGAAGCCACCTTCCCCGACGGCACCAAGCTGGTCACCGTCCACGAACCGATCATCTGACGGGGGCAGCAGTCGTGATCCCCGGAGAGATCCTGTTCGCCGACGAGCCGGTCGCCTTCAACGAAGGCCGCGAAGTCACCCGCCTGACCGTGCTCAACACCGCCGACCGGCCCGTCCAGGTCGGCTCCCACTACCACTTCGCCGAGGCCAACCCCGGTCTCGAGTTCGACCGCGCCGCGGCGCACGGCAGGCGGCTGGACATCGCCGCCGGCACCGCCGTCCGGTTCGAGCCCGGCGTCCCCGTCGACGTGCGGCTGATCCCCCTCGCGGGAGCCCGTGTCGTCGTCGGACTGCGCGGCGCGACCGGAGGTGCCCTCGATGCCTGAACTGTCCCGCACCGCCTACGCCGACCTGTTCGGCCCGACCACCGGCGACCGCGTTCGCCTCGCCGACACCGACCTCCTCGTCGAGATCGAGGAGGATCGCTCGGGCGGCCCCGGCCGCTCCGGCGACGAAGCCGTCTTCGGCGGCGGCAAGGTACTGCGCGAGTCCATGGGCCAGGCGCGCACCACCCGCGCCGAAGGCGCCCCCGACACGGTGATCACCGGAGCCGTGATCATCGACCACTGGGGGATCGTCAAGGCCGACATAGGCATCCGCGACGGCCGGATCACCGGCATCGGCAAGGCCGGCAACCCCGACACCATGGACGGTGTCCACCCCGACCTGGTCATCGGCCCCGAGACGGAGATCGTCGCGGGCAACGGGAAGATCGTCACCGCGGGCGGCATCGACACCCACGTCCACTTCATCGCGCCCGACGCCGTCCACGAGGCGCTGGCGTCCGGCGTCACCACGCTCATCGGCGGCGGCACCGGCCCGGCCGAGGGCAGCAAGGCGACCACCGTCACGCCCGGCGCCTGGCATCTGGCGTGGATGTTCGCCGCCCTGGAGTCGAGCCCCGTCAACATCGGCTTCCTCGGCAAGGGCAGCACCATGTCGAAGGAGTCCATGCGCGACCAACTGCGCGCCGGCGTCCTCGGCTTCAAGATCCACGAGGACTGGGGCGCGACCCCCGCCGTGATCTCCGCCTGCCTGGACGTGTGCGGGGAGTCCGGTGTCCAACTCGCCGTCCACTCCGACACCCTGAACGAGGCCGGCTTCGTCGGCGACACCTTCGACGCGGTCGCGGGCCGCACCCTGCACGCCTTCCACGTGGAGGGCGCCGGCGGCGGCCACGCGCCTGACATGATCACGGCGGTGTCGCTGCCCAACATGCTGCCGGCGTCCACCAACCCGACCCGGCCGCACACCGTCAACACCGTCGAGGAACACCTCGACATGCTGATGGTCTGCCACCACCTCAACCCCGCCGTCCCCGAGGACCTCGCCTTCGCCGAGTCCCGGATCCGGCCCAGCACCATCGCGGCCGAGGACATCCTGCACGACATGGGCGCGATCTCCATCATGTCGTCGGACGCCCAGGCCATGGGCCGCATCGGCGAGGTGATCCTGCGCACCTGGCAGACCGCGCACGTGATGAAGCGCCGGCGCGGCCTCCTGCCCGGCGACACCCGCGCCGACAACCTGCGCGCCCGTCGCTATGTCGCCAAGTACACCATCAACCCCGCCGTCGCCCAGGGCATCGAGCACGAGGTCGGGTCCGTCGAGACCGGCAAGCTCGCCGACCTGGTGCTCTGGGACCCCCGCTTCTTCGGGGTGAAGCCGCAGCTCGTCATCAAGGGCGGCCAGATCGCGTACGCGCAGGTGGGCGACGCGAACGCCTCCATCCCCACGCCGCAACCCGTCCTGCCGCGCCCGATGTTCGGTGCCCTGGGGGCCGCCCCCGCCACCAACTCGGTCAACTTCGTGTCCGAGCAGGCCGTCGAGGACGGATTGGCACAGCGGCTCGGGCTCGGGCGGGAGTTCGTGCCCATCCGGTCCACGCGCGGCCGTACCAAGGCCGACATGCGCCAGAACGACGCGCTGCCCCGGGTGGAGGTGGCCGCGGACTCCTTCGCGGTGACCATCGACGGCGAACTCGTCGAACCCGCCCCCGTCGCCGAACTGCCGCTGGCCCAGCGGTACTTCCTCTTCTGAGCGCCGGTATGACCCGCGCCGCACTGCTCGTCCTCGCGGACGGCCGATTTCCCGCCGGAGGGCACGCCCACTCCGGCGGGGCGGAGGCCGCCGTCCGGGCGGGACGCATCACCGACGCCGCGAGCCTGGAGGCGTTCTGCCGGGGGCGGCTGCACACGAGCGGGGTCGTCGCGGCGTGCGTCGCGGCTGCCGCCGCCCTCGGTGTCGACCCCGGGGAACTTAACCGGGCCGCCGACGCCCGCACCCCGTCGCCCGCCCTGCGGGTGGCGGCGCGCAGGCTGGGACGGCAGCTGATGCGGGCCGCCCGGGCGACCTGGCCGAGTGCCGAACTCGACGCCCTGGCCGCGCTGTTCCCCAAGGGCGCCCATCAGCCCGTCGTGCTGGGACTGGCCGCGCGTGCGGCCGGTCTGGGGCCGCTCGACGCGGCGTACTGCTCCCTCTACGAGGGGGTGAGCGGACCCGCGACGGCCGTCGTGCGGCTGCTCGGTCTCGATCCGTTCGACGCGACGGGGGTGCTGGCGCGGCTCTCGGACGAGATGGACCGGGTGGCTCAGGAGGCCGTGGAGACGGGCGAGCGCGTCGTGACCGACGGGGTCGACGTGCTGCCCGCGCGGTCCGCGCCGCTGCTGGAGATCGGGGCCGAGGCGCATGCCGCTTGGGCTGTGCGGTTGTTCGCCTCGTAGGCGGGTTGGGTTCGCCCCCGCCGCCCCTTCCCGATCCCGACCCCAGGGGCTCTGCCCCTTCTACCCCGCCAGAGGGCTTTGCCCCCTGGACCCCCGTTCGGCCTGAACGGCCTCGTCCTCAAACGCCGGACGGGCTGATTTCCCCCAGCTTTGACAGGAGTTGCCGTATGCATCTTGACCATCACCTCGAATCCTCCGCCGCTGTTTCCGCCGATGCCCGGCGGGCCGACGGGAGTCGGCGTGCGCTGCGGATCGGGCTCGGTGGGCCCGTCGGGTCCGGGAAGACCGCCACCGTCGCCGCGTTGTGCCGGGCGTTGCGGGAGGAGTTGTCCCTCGCCGTGGTGACCAATGACATCTACACCCGGGAGGACGCCGAGTTCCTGCTCCGGGAGGCCGTGCTGCCGCCCGAGCGGATCACCGCCGTGGAGACCGGCGCCTGCCCGCACACCGCCATCAGGGACGACATCTCCGCCAACCTGGAGGCCGTCGAGGACCTGGAGGACGAGGTCGGTCCGCTCGACCTCGTCCTGGTGGAGTCCGGTGGGGACAACCTCACCGCCACCTTCTCCCGGGGACTCGTCGACGCGCAGGTGTTCGTGATCGACGTGGCCGGCGGCGACGACATTCCGCGCAAGGGCGGACCCGGTGTCGCCACCGCCGACCTGCTGATCGTCAACAAGACCGACCTCGCGCCGTACGTCGGCTCCGACCTCGCGCGCATGGCCGCCGACGCCAAGGCGGCGCGCGGCGAACTGCCCGTCGTCCTCCAGTCGCTCCGGAGCGAGGGCGGGGTCGGGGAGGTCGCCGACTGGGTGCGGGGCCGGATCGCCGCGTGGACCGCGTGACCACCGCTGCGGGCGGCGTCCGGGCGACCGCCCGCGTACTGGCCCGCGGCGACGGGCGCGGCGGCACCGTCCTGCCGGTGCTGGAGGGCGAGGGGCCGCTCGCCGTGCGGCGGACCCGGGGCAGCGGTGCCGAGGCCCGGGTGATGCTGGTCGGCGCGATGAGCGGGCCGCTCGGTGGCGACCACTTCACGGTGGCGGCCCACGCGGCGGGCGGCGCTCGTCTGAGGGTGGGCTCGGCCGCCGCGACCCTCGCGCTGCCGGGGCAGGACAAGACCGGGGCTTGCTACGACGTCCGGCTCGCGGTCGACGAGGATGCCGAACTGTGCTGGCTGCCCGAGCAGTTGATCTCGGCCGGCGGCAGCGACCTGCACGTCACCACCTCCGTCGACCTCGCCGCCGGGGCGCGGCTGCTGCTGCGTGAGGAGCAGGTGCTCGGGCGGGCCGGGGAGGAACCGGGGCGTCTCACCAGCCGTCTGACCGTACGGATCGACGGGCGGTGCGTCCTCGACCAGGAGCTGGCGTGCGGGCCCGGGGCGCCGGGCGGCTGGGACGGGCCCGCGGGACTGGCGGGACACCGCGCGGTCGGCCAGCTGGTCGTCGTACGGCCCGGGTTCGCCACCGAGCCACCGGCGGCGCGCACGTTCGAGGAGGGCGCGGCCGTCCTGCCGCTCGCCGGGCCCGCCGCCCTGGTGACCGCCGTGGCGACCGACGCGCTGCGGCTGCGGCGGCTGCTGGACGGGGCGCTGGCCTCGCTGGACTGAGCCTCCCGCCCTCGGGCCGGCCGGTGGGTCCGCCGATCGAACGCCTTTCTCCGTTTATCGGATTGGCAAAGAAGTAGTACCAGCTCTGTTCTCAGGAATCCCACAGCCGCGAGGATCCCCGTACTTGTCGCGAACACGTACGGGAGGGCCACTTGAGCACGAGCAGCATGCGGCGGAGGGCGACCGCGTTCGGCACAGCCGGAGCGCTGGTCACCGCCACGCTGATAGCCGGGGCCGTCTCGGCGCCCGCCGCGAGCGCCGCCCAGGCCGACGGTCAAGGGCACGCTCGCGGCTGGGACCGGGAGGAGCGCGGGGTCACCATCGCCGCCGCCCGCGCAGCGCGCGCGGGCGTCGACTGGGAGGACTGCGCCGCCGACTGGAACCTGCCGAAGCCCATCCAGTGCGGGTACGTCACGGTGCCGCTGGACTACGCCAAGCCGTTCGGCAAGCAGATCAGGCTCGCCGTCGACCGCATCGGCAACACCGGCACCAGGAGCGAGCGCCAGGGCGCGCTCGTCTACAACCCCGGCGGTCCCGGTGGCTCCGGCCTGCGCTTCCCGGCCCGCGTCACGAGCAAGAGCGCGGTGTGGGCCAAGACCGCCAAGGCATACGACTTCGTCGGCTTCGACCCGCGCGGTGTCGGCCACTCCGCGCCCATCTCCTGCGTCGACCCGCAGGAGTTCGTCAAGGCTCCCAAGGCCGACCCCGTGCCCGGGTCGGAGGCCGACAAGCTCGCCCAGCGCAAGCTCGCCCGCGAGTACGCCGAGGGCTGCTTCGAGCGCAGCGGCGAGATGCTCCCGCACATGACCACGCCGAACACCGCACGCGACCTCGACGTCATCCGCGCCGCGCTCGGCGAGAAGAAGCTCAACTACCTCGGCGTCTCCTACGGCACCTACCTCGGCGCCGTCTACGGCACCCTCTTCCCGGGCCACGTCCGCCGCATGGTCGTCGACAGCGTCGTCAACCCGTCCCGCGACAAGATCTGGTACCAGGCCAACCTGGACCAGGACGTCGCCTTCGAGGGCCGCTGGAAGGACTGGCAGGACTGGGTGGCCGCGAACGACGCCACCTACCACCTCGGCGACACCCGCGCCGAGGTCCAGGAGCAGTGGCTCGCCCTGCGCGCCACCGCCGCGAAGGAGCCGCTGGGCGGCGTCGTCGGACCGGCCGAGCTGATCTCCTTCTTCCAGAGCGCCCCGTACTACGACTCCGCCTGGGCGCCGACCGCCGAGATCTTCAGCAAGTACGTCGCCGGTGACACCCAGGCCCTCGTCGACGCCGCCGCACCCGACCCGTCCGACACCGCGGGCAACGCCTCCGCGGAGAACGGCAACGCCGTGTACACGGCCGTAGAGTGCACCGACGCCAAGTGGCCCACCGACTGGAACACCTGGGACCGGGACAACACCCGGCTGCACCGCGACCACCCCTTCATGACCTGGGCCAACGCCTGGATGAACCTGCCCTGCGCCACCTGGCCGGTCAAGCAGCAGACCCCGCTGAACGTCAAGACCGGCAAGGGACTTCCGCCGGTGCTGATCGTCCAGTCCGAGCGGGACGCCGCCACCCCGTACGAGGGTGCCGTCGAACTGCACCAGCGGTTCAAGGGCTCGCGCCTGATCACCGAGCGGGACGCCGGCTCGCACGGCGTCACCGGACTGGTCAACCCGTGCGTCAACGACCGCGTGGACACCTACCTGCTCACCGGCAAGGTGGACGCCCGCGACGTGACCTGCGCGCCGCACGCCACGCCCAAGCCGTAACCCGGCGGGCGGACCCGAAGTGAGGGGGCGACCGGTCCGACCGGTCGCCCCCTTCCCGTGCAGCGACCGGTCGCCCCTTTCCCGTGCCGCTAGCGTCCCTCGGCCCAGGTGTCCTCCGCCGCGTAGTCGAAGAGGTCGCCGTACGCCCGGAACATCTGCGGGTACGCCTCCCGCCAGTCACGCCCGGCCAGCCGCTCCCGGATGAAGGCCACCGTCTCCGGCAGGGTGTCGGCGTACCGTGCCACCGGGCGGTAGCCCAACTGCTCCCGCGCCGCGCCCATGTCGCACACCACCGGCGCGGGCACGCTCCACGGGGTGTCGCCCACACCGTCCACCGGCGGGCCGTCCAGCAGCACGTCCTGCGTCTCCACGCCCATCACCGCGTCGACGGCCGCCGCGATCTCCGCCACCGTCGGGGCGTCCGGATCCACCGCGTTCAGCACGCGCGTCCCCGGCCGCGGGGCGGCCAGCCGGATCAGCTCCGCGATGTTGCGCACGCCCGCCGGGTGGAAACGGCTCGCACCGCCGTACGCGAGCACGCGCCGGCGCCTGCCGTCGAGGTTGCGCTTGACGAAGTACAGCTCGCGAGGCGTCCGGCAGTACGGCCCGTGGATCGCGCCCGCCCGCAGCAGCGTCACCGGCAACCGGTCGCCCGCCGCGAGGAGTTCCCGCTCCAGCGCCGCCTTGCCGGTGCTGTACGAGCCGTCGCCCGGACGGACGGTGCGCTGCGTCTCCGGGACCGGCACCGGGTACCGGGGGAACCCGTCGGGCTCGGCCTGGGTGTCGAAGTTGCGGCCCTTGTCGTCCTCGTAGACCGAGACGCTGGAGATCACCACCGCCGAGCCGACCCGCCCGGCGAGCGAGACCAACTGCCGTGCCTCCCGCTCCCCGTAGGCCACCACGTCCACCAGGACGTCGCAGCCCTCGCCCACCACCGCCGACAGCGCCGCGTCGTCCTCCCGGTCCGCCCGCGCCACCCGTACGTCCCCCGGCCACCGCGCGTCCCGGTCGCCGCCCCGCGAGACGGCCGTCACCTCCCAGCCGTCCCCGGCCAGCGCGGCGACCGCCGCCCGTCCGATCTGTCCCGTCGCCCCGACTACCACCGCACGTGTCATACGGCGACCGTAGGCGTCCCGTCGCCGGTCGGCCACGCCCTTCTGCCCACGGCAGACGACGGCACCCGAAGGGCCCCGGCTAGCGGTGCGGCAGCCGGGGGAACCTCCGCCCCTGCGCCGCCTTCTGGGCCTCCTCGGCCTTGACGTCCGCCGCGTACCGGTCCACGTACTCCTGACCGGACAGGGACAGGATCGCGTAGACGATCTCGTCGGTGACGGCGCGCAGCACGGCCTTCTCGCCCTCCATGCCGGCGTACCGGGAGAAGTCGAGGGGCTCGCCGAAGCGGATGACCACCGGGTGCAGCTTGGGGATCTTCCGGCCCGGCGGCTGGGCCTCGAAGGTACCGATCATCGCGCAGGGCACGACGGGCACCCCGGCCCTGAGCGCCATCACCGCGACGCCGACCTTGCCCTTGTACAGCCGGCCGTCGTGCGAGCGGGTGCCCTCCGGATAGATGCCGAGCAACTCGCCCCTGCCCAGCACGCCGAGACCCTCGCGGATCGCGGCCTGCCCCGCCTCCTTGCCGGAGCGGTCCACCGGGATCTGCCCCGCGCTGCGGAAGAAGAACGCGGTCAGCCTGCCCTTGATGCCGGGGCCGGTGAAGTACTCGGCCTTGGCGAGGAAGGTGATGCGGCGCTTGAGCACCGCGGGCATGAGGAAGTGGTCCGAGAAGGAGAGGTGGTTGCCCGCCACGATGGCCGCCCCCGATCCCGGCACATGGTCGAGCCCCTCGATCCGGGGGCGGAAGACGACCCTCAGCAGCGGGCCCAGCAGTACGTACTTGAGCACGTAGTAGAACACGGTGTCTCTCCCAGTTCTCCGGGCTCTCGGCCGGTCGTCCGCGGCCGGTGATCGATCGTAGCCCGACCTCGCCGAAACCGGACGGGACCGGTTCGGCCGCTCTTCGGTCAACTCGATTGACGCGTCCCGCCCTCTCCTCTGTGCTGTCCGGTGGCGGAAGGCGCGAAGCCCGGGTGGCGCACGGCCCGCGGCGGGGGCGCGACCCGGGGGGAGGGCGGCGGATGACCGGCGGATCGGCACGGACGAACGGACCGGCGCGAACGGAAAGACCGGCACCGACGGAAAGACCGGCACGGGCGGACGGGGCCCCGTGGGCGGAGTTCGGGCGGCAGTTGCGCTCCCTGCGCCGGGCGGCCGGGCTCACGCAACTGCAACTCGGCCTGCGGGTGGGCTACCACCACTCCGCCGTGAGCAAGCTCGAGGCGGGCCTGCGCGAGCCGCCCGTGGGGCTGGTGCGCAGGCTCGACGCGGTGCTGGAGACGGGCGGGGAGCTGGCCGCGGTCGTCGCCGCACCGCGCGAGGTGCCGCGGCCGGGCAGCGGCCCGGTCGACCCGGCGCTGTTCGCGCCGCTGCCCGGCGCGGACGTCCCCGCGGGGCAGGGCGCGCCGGACGCCCGGATGTGGCCCGCGCGGCTGCCCGCCGAGGGGCTGGCCTGCCCGCTGCACGGCACCGCGGGCTGCGCGGTGCCCGAACCGGGTGAGTTACCGGCGCTGCTCGGCGGGCCGGGACCGGCGGGCGGTGCGGCCCCGGCGTGGGGCGCGGGCGGCGAAACGGCGGTCGCCGAGACGGAGTTGCTGCACGGCCTCACCGCCGTCCTGGCCTGCCTGATCCGCGAGGCGTTCCGGTACGAGGGCCGCGTGAGTGCCGTGGAGGGACTGCTGCGGGCCCTGGCCCGCTGGGCCGGCGAGGTCAACTCCGCCGGGCGGCTGCCGTACGGGCAGTTGCGGCTCGGCGCCCAGTACGCCCAGGTCGCCGGGCGGTTGCGGATGGAGCGCGGTCAGATCGGCGTGGCGATGGCCTGGTTCGGCCACGGCCTGCGCTGGGCGGACGCCGTCCAGGACGCCTCGGCCCGCGCGACCCTGCTCAGCGACATGTGCACCCTGGTCCGGCTCGACGGGGACCCTTCCCTGATGCTCGGGTACGCGCAGGGCATCGGCGCGGTGGACGCGCGACGCCGGTGGATGGCCACCCTCTCCGACCTGTACCAGGCACGCGGCCACGCCCTGGCGGGCGACGCGGCGGCCTGCCGCCACCACATCTCCCTGGCCCGCCGGGGATTCGCCCGCCTCGGCCCGCAGGACCACCTGGAGGCGCCCTGGATGGCCGGGGCCGAGGGCGCGATGCGGGTCGACTCGGCGATCGGCGGCGCCCTGCGCGACCTCGCCGTGGCGACCGGGGACCGGGCGGCGGCCCGGCGTGCGGTGGACGCCACCGCACGCTCGCGCGCACAGGTGCCGCCGCAGATGCGGAGCGCCCGGCTGCTGCTCACCCTGCGCCTGGCGGACAGCTGGGCGTGTGCCGGCGATCCGGGCGCCGCCGTCGCCCTCGCCACGGAGGCCCTGCCGGAGGCGGTGCGCTCGCGCGAGTCGATGGTCACCGCCGAACTGCGCGGCCTGCACAGCCGGCTCACCGGGAAGTGGGCCGACCTGCCCGAGGTCAAGGCGTACCGGGAGCGGCTGCTGGACGCGGGGGAGTGAGCCGGGAGTCACCTCCCCGGCGGCCCCACCCGTACTTGCCGGAATTTGACAGGACCGCACCGCGCCCGCGGAGCCGTTGATTGCGGTGCGTCGGGGTGTGAGGGTTCCGCCAGCCCGCGACCTGACATGCAAATGACATCCGATGGCCGCGTCCCCGCACCCCAGGGTGCGCGTCCGGCATGTCACGGCCCAGGTCGGCCCGCAAGGAGCCCCCCACTCTCACAAGGAGCCACGATGCTCAGACAGACCGCGGTGGCCGGGACAGTCCTGGCCATGACACTCGCAGGGGTGGTGGTACCGACCTCCCTCGCCTCGGCCTCGGAGCGGTCCGCGCCCTCCGCGGCGCAGCCCACCCCCGTCGAGAGGGCCGTCGCCGCGGCCGACCAGGCCGTACGCAGCGGCCTGGACGCCCTCGTCGCCGGCGGCCCCGACGAGCAGTACGACCGCCACCAGGTCACCCCCTGGGACGAGAACCTGTTCTCCGTCGCCTACGAGCGCACCTACAACGGTCTCCCGGTGGTCGGCGGCGACGCCGTCGTCCTCGCCGACGGCAAGGGCAGGGTCCGCGCCGTCCAGTCCGCCACCGAGGCCGCGATAGCCGTGCCCACCGAGACCGGGATCAAGGCCGAGCAGGCGGTGAAGACCAGCCGCAAGCGGCTCGCGAACGTCGACAAGGTCGACTCCAAGCGCCTGGTGGTCCGCGTCAAGGACGACGTCCAGACCCTCGCCTGGGAGACCGTGCTCGTCGGCACCACGGAGGACCACGTGCCCAGCAGGCTGCACGTGTTCGTGGACGCCCGCACCGGCAAGGTCGTCGACAGCTACGACGACGTGAAGGCCGGCACCGGCCACAGCGAGTGGAACGGCCCCGACCCGCTGACCATCGACACCTCCCGCTCCGGCAGCCAGTACGCCCTGCGCGACACCACCCGCCCCGGACTGCAGTGCTCGGACTACAACGGCGGCCTGTTCACCGGACCGGACGACGACTGGGGCACCGGCAACGCGTCCAGCCGTGAGACCGGCTGCGTCGACGTCATGTACGCGGCGCAGAAGGAGTCGGACATGCTCCGCGACTGGCTCGGCCGCAACGGCCACAACGGCAACGGCGGCAGCTGGCCCACCTCGGTCGGTCTCAACCAGCTCAACGCCTACTGGGACGGCTCCCGGGTCACCATCGGCCACAACAGCGCGGGCAAGTGGATCGCCGGCATGGACGTGGTGGGCCACGAGTACGGCCACGGCCTGGACAGCTTCACCCCCGGCGGCGCCAACCACGAGAGCGGCCTGGGCGAGGCCACCGGCGACATCATGGGAGCCCTGACCGAGGCGTACGCGAACCAGCCGGCTCCCCACGACACCCCCGACTACACCGTCGGCGAGGAGATCAACCTCCAGGGCCGCGGACCGATCCGCAACATGTACAACCCCCAGCTGGTCAACAACGACCCCAACTGCTACTCCTCCGCCATCCCGGGGACCGAGGAGCACGCGGCGGCCGGGCCGATGAACCACTGGTTCTACCTCCTCGCCGAGGGCTCCAACCCCGGCGGCGGCAAGCCCTCCAGCCCCACCTGCGACGGCAGCCAGGTGACCGGCATCGGCATCCAGAACGCCGGGAAGATCTTCTACGGCGGCATGCTGCTCAAGACCAGCGGCATGACCTACAAGCGCTACCGCAGCGCCACCCTCACCGCCGCCAAGAACCTCGACCCGTCCTGCGACCTGTTCGACCGCACCAAGGCGGCCTGGAACGCGATCGACATCCCGGCCCAGAGCGGCGACCCGACCTGCGTCCGGCAGGAGACCGACTTCTCGCTGGCCCTCAGCCCGGCGAGCGGCAATGCCGAGGCGGGCTCCGCGGTCAACGCCACCGTGAACACCACCACCGTCGCCGGCAGCGCCCAGCAGGTGTCGCTGACCGCCACCGGCACCCCGCCCGGCGTCAGCGTCACCTTCAGCCCCGCGACGGTCACCTCCGGTTCCAGCTCGGCCATGCGCGTGTCCACCACCTCCGGCACCGCCGCGGGCACCTACTCGCTCACGGTCAAGGGCACCGCGGGCAGCAAGAGCCACACCGCCCAGTACACCCTCACCGTCGGCGGCGGCAACCCGGGCACCCCGCCCGACGTCGACGTGGCCCAGGTGCAGGCCCACCTCGCCCAGTTCGGCTCGATCGCCGCGCAGAACGGCGGCAACCGCCGCTCCACGGGCACCGGGTACGACGCCTCCCTCGCGTACGTGAAGGGCAAGCTGCAGGCGGCGGGCTACACCGTCACCGAGCAGACCTGCACCTCCGGCTGCTCCGCCGGCGCGGGCAACAACCTGATCGCCGAGTGGCCGAAGGGCGACGCGAACAGCGTCTACATGTTCGGCGCCCACCTCGACGGCGTCTCGGCCGGCCCCGGCATCAACGACAACGGCTCCGGTTCCGCCGCGCTCCTCGAGGCGGCGCTGACCCTGGCCGAGCAGAACCCGACGATGAAGAACCGCGTCCGCTTCGCCTGGTGGACCGACGAGGAGCAGGGCCTGAACGGCTCCGACTTCTACGCCCGGACCCTGTCCTCGACCGAGCGCGCCAGGATCAAGGCGTACTACAACTTCGACATGGTCGGCTCCGTCAACGGCGGCTACTTCATCAACAATCTGACCTCCTCGGCCTCCGCCCCGATGCGGGAGTACTGGACCTCCCTCGGCCTCGCCCCGCAGGAGAACGTCGAGGGCCAGGGCCGCTCCGACGACTACTCGTTCCAGCAGGTCGGCGTCCCGACCTCCGGCTACGCCACGGGGGCCTCCGCGATCAAGTCGTCCACGGAGGCCGCCAAGTGGGGCGGCACCGCGGGCCGGTCCTACGACCCGTGCTACCACTCCGCCTGCGACACCACCTCCAACATCAGCGCCACCGCGCTGAACCGCAGCGCCGACGGCATCGCGTACACCATCTGGAAGACCGCCGTCGGCGACGCACCGAACCCGCAGGACGACTTCTCGATCTCCGCGAACCCGTCCTCGGGGACGGTCGAGCCGGGCAACTCCGCGACTGTCACCGTGAACACCGCCACCACCAGCGGTGACGCCCAGAACGTGCGGCTGACGGCCTCCGGCGCGCCCACCGGCGTGAGCGTGGGCTTCACCCCGGACTCGGTCACCTCGGGCCAGTCCTCCACCGCCACGGTCCAGGTCGCCGCGGGCACCGCCCCCGGCACCTACACCCTGACCCTCACGGGTACGGGCACCGTCACGCACACCACCACGTACACCCTCACCGTGCCCGGCGACGGCGGCGGCGAGACCACCTGGCAGCTGGGAGCCACCTACGCGGCCGGTGACGTGGTCAGCTACGACGGCGTCAGCTACCGGTGCATCCAGGGCCACACGGCCTACCCCGGCTGGGAGCCGCCCAACGTCCCGGCTCTGTGGCAGCGCCTCTGACACGCGACTGAGCACCGCCCGACACGCCGACGGGCGGTGGGGTTCGCACCGAACCCCACCGCCCCCGGGCGCGGCTTCGCCCTCAGAACTTCGGCGTCGGCGCCTGCGCCTCGACCATCTCCGCGGCCTCCTCCTCGGTCCCCACCGACGGCGGAGAGCCCGCCAGCGGCTGCTGGGCCGTCTCCTTCATGCAGGCCACGGCCACGACACCGAACAGGGCCGCCGCCATCGAGTAGTAGGCGGGCATCATGTCGGAGCCGGTCACACTGATCAGCGCGGTGATCACCAGCGGCGTGGTCCCGCCGAAGATCGACGCCGACAGGTTGTAGCCGACCGACAGGGACCCGTACCGCACGTTGGTCGGGAACATCGCCGGCAGCGCCGCCGACATCGTGCCCAGCAGACAGACCAGCGACAGGCCGAGCATCAGCATGCCGCCCGAGACCGCGAGCAGACTGCCCTCCTGCACCAGCACGAAGGCCGGGGCGGACAGCACGAAGAACCCGATCATGCCGGTCATCAGGACGGGCTTGCGGCCGAAGTGGTCGGAGAGCCGGCCGACCTGGTTGATGATCAGCATCAGCAGCACCATCGTCGCCACCAGGATCATCAGGCCGTGGCTCTCGCTGTAGTCCAGCTCGTCCGACAGGTACGTCGGCATGTACGACAGCAGCATGTAGTCGGTGATGTTGTACGCGCCCACCAGCGCGATGCACAGCACCAGCGACCGCCAGTGAGTGCGGAAGATCTTGGCGAGGTCGCCCCGCGCGGTGGTCTCCACCGCGGTCGCCGCCTCGGAGATGTGGACGTTGGAGTCCTCCAGCTTCAGGAAGGCGGGCGTGTCGTCCAGCCTCAGCCGCAGGTAGATACCCACGATGCCGAGCGGGGCCGCGACCAGGAAGGGGATCCGCCAGCCCCAGGCGTCCATCGTGTCGCTGCCGAGCCCCGCCGTCAGCGCGGTGACGAGACTGGCCGCACCGGTGTACCCGGCCAGCGTCCCGAGCTCCAGGAAGCTGCCGAAGAATCCGCGCCGCTTGTCGGGCGCGTACTCGGCGATGAAGGTGGACGCGCCGCCGTACTCGCCGCCGGTGGAGAAGCCCTGGAGCAGGCGGAACAGGATCAGCAGCACCGGCGACCAGAAGCCGATCGAGTCGTAGCTGGGGATGAACCCGATGGCGGCCGTGCCGATCGCCATGAGGATCATCGTCAGCGCCAGCACCTTCTTGCGGCCGATCTTGTCACCCATCGGGCCGAAGACCATGCCGCCGATCGGCCGCACCAGGAACGCCACGGCGAACGTGGCGAACGAGGAGAGCAGCTGCGCGGTGTCGCTCCCGGAGGGGAAGAACACCCGGCCGATCGTGCCCGCCAGGTAGGCGTAGATGCCGAAGTCGAACCACTCCATGGCATTGCCGAGAGAGGCCGCCTTGACGGCACGCTTGACGGCGGCCTCGTCCGTGACGGTGATGTCCGACCGGCGCAGTCGGGGGTTCCGCCGGCGCTTGATCGCCCGGAACAGGGCGGGGTGGCGGCGCACCGCCGCGGCGTCGGTCTCCGGTCCGTTCTCGGTGGGGGACGTGGCGGCCTCCCTTTCCACGCGCAGACACTCCGGACGGAGCGCTGCTCGGTCGTACGTCTCTCAGCTCGTACCCGTTCCCCCGATCATGCTGGGTATGGTCGTGACTTCGGTCATGTGACTGGGCCGATGAGGTGAGCGGTCGGTGAGTACGCTTCGCACATGCGTATCTCCGTCTCCTCCGACATGGACGAACCCGTCGCCCGGCTCCTCGTCGAGGAACTGCGCTCACGCGGCCACGAGGTCCGCGCGCACGGCGCGCTGAGCCCCGGGGCGGACCCGCGGTGGGCCGCCTGTTCCGAGCAGGCGGCCCGCGAGGTCGCCGAGGGGCGGGCCGACCAGGCCGTGGTGTGCTGCTGGACCGGCACCGGCGCCTCCATCGCCGCCAACAAGGTGCCGGGCGTCCGCGCCGCCCTGTGCGCCGACGCGTACACCGCCGACGGGGCCCGCCGCTGGAACGACGCCAACGTGCTCGCGCTGAGCCTGCGGCTGACGTCCGGGCCGTTGCTGCGGGAGATCCTCGACGCCTGGTTCGCGGGCGGGCCGAGCGGGGACGCCGAGGACCGGGACAACGTCACCCACGTGGAGCGGCTCGACGAGGACCGTCGAGCCGCTCGGTGAATCCCGGCGGGCGGGTCAGGAGGTCAGGACCTTCTCCAGTGTCCCGAGGGCCCCGGTCAGCTCCTCGGCCGTGACGGTCAGCGGCGGTGCGAGACGGATCGTGGAGCCGTGGGTGTCCTTGACCAGGATGCCCTCGCGCATCAGCCGCTCACTGATCTCGCGTCCGCTGCCCAGTGCCGGGTCCACGTCCACGCCCGCCCACAGCCCCCGCGCCCGGAAGCCGACGACACCCCTGCCGACCAGGGCGGCGAGCCCCTCGCGCAGCACCGCGCCCAGCTCGGCCGCCCGGCGCTGGAACTCGCCGGTCTCCAGCAGCTCCACCACCGCCGTGCCCACCGCGGCGGCCAGCGGATTGCCGCCGAACGTCGAACCGTGCTCGCCCGGGTGCAGCACACCCAGCACCTCACGGCGGCCGACCACCGCCGACACCGGGACGATGCCGCCGCCCAGCGCCTTGCCGAGCAGCACCACGTCCGGCACGACCGACTCGTGCTCGACGGCCAGGGTGTGCCCGGTGCGGCCCAGTCCCGACTGGATCTCGTCCGCGACGAACAGACAGCCCTTGTGCCGGGTCAGCTCCCGCACCCCGGCCAGGTAGCCGTCGTCCGGGATCAGCACGCCCGCCTCGCCCTGGATCGGCTCGATCAGCACGGCCGCCGTCGTCTCGTCGACCGCCGCCTCCATCGCGGCCAGGTCGTTGTACGGGACGATCCGGAAGCCGGGCGTGAAGGGGCCGAAGCCGCAGCGGGCCGTCTCGTCGGTGGAGAAGCTCACGATCGTCGTCGTACGGCCGTGGAAGTTGTCCGCCGCGACCACGATCGTCGCCCGGTCCGCCGGGACGCCCTTGACGTCGTACGCCCACTTGCGGGCCACCTTGATGCCGCTCTCCACCGCCTCCGCACCGGTGTTCATGGGCAGCACCATGTCCGTGCCGGTCAGGGCGGCCAGCCGCTCGGCGAAGCCCGCGAGCCGGTCGTTGTGGAAGGCGCGCGAGGTGAGCGTGAGCCGGTCCAGCTGCCGGTGGGCGGCCTCGATCAGCGCCGGGTGGCGGTGGCCGAAGTTGAGCGCCGAGTACCCGGCCAGCATGTCCAGGTAGCGGCGGCCCTCGACGTCCTCGACCCAGGCGCCCTCGGCGCGGGCCACCACGACGGGCAGCGGGTGGTAGTTGTGCGCGAGGACGGGCTCCTCCGCGCGGATCAGTTCCTCGGAGCCGCGGTCGGTGCGGGCGGGTGCGGTCATGAGCGGGTCTCCCGGATCTCCTGGGTGCAGCACTTGATGCCGCCACCGGCCTTGTGGAACTCGGACAGGTCGACGGGGACCGGCACATAGCCGAGACCGGCGAGCCGGTCGGCCAGGGCCCGGGCCTCCGGCGCGATGAACACGTGCCGCCCGTCGGACACGGAGTTGAGCCCGAACGCCATCGCGTCCTCGCGGGTGGCGATCACCGCGTCCGGGTAGAGCCGCTCCAGCACCTCCCGGCTGCCGGGTGAGAAGGCGCCGGGGTAATAGGCGATGTTACCGCCGTCCGCGTCCGACCCCTCCTCCAGCACGAACAGCGCCGTGTCCAGGTGGTAGAAGTACGGGTCCACGAGGGTCAGCGAGATCACCGGCACGCCGAAGAACTCCTGCACCTCGCGATGGGCCGTACGGGTGGTGCGGAACCCCGTGCCGGCCAGGATCCAGCGGCCGGCCGGGGCCAGATCGCCTTCCCCCTCGCAGACCGACTCGGGATGGTGGACCTCGAAGCCCTCCGTCTTGAACCACGCCTCGAAGGGCACGGACTCCGGACGCCGCTCGGGCGCGTGGAAGAGGGAGCCGAAGACCCGGCCCTCGACCACGACAGCGCAGTTCGCGGCGAAGACCATGTCGGGCAGGCCGGGGACCGGCGCGACGGTGTCCACGGTGTGGCCGTGGGCACGGTAGGTGTCGACCAGCGCCTGCCACTGGTCGAGGGCGCGGACGACGTCGACCGGTCGGCCGGTGCTCATCCACGGGTTGATCGCGTACTGCACGGCGAAGTGTCTGGGTTCGCAGACCACGAAGCGCCGCCGGCGCGGCACACGGGACTCGGGCACGAAGGGGTACCTCCGCTCCTCACGGTGCGTGACTGGTGGTTGACACCACGGTAAGAAGTGACGGCCGAGCCCGACAAGCGACGAAAGCTGCGTGTTCCCGCAAGAACGCTGCGTCTTTCACCTGGTCAGCGCAGCTCTGCTGCGTCTGCCGCGTCGTCGGGGGCGAGCAGGGCCGCTCCTGCCTCGGGACTTTCCGGGATCAGGTGGGACAGCACCATCACGCTGATCGTCTTCCGGATGAACGGCTCCGCACGAATCCGCTCCAGCACCTCCTCGAAATGCTCCACGTCCCGCGCCCGCACGTGCAGCAGCGCGTCCGCGCCGCCGGTCACCGTCATCGCCGCGGTGATCTCCGGATAGCCCCGCACCACCTCCGCGAGCCGCCGCGGCGGCGCCGCCCCCTCGCAGTACACCTCCACGTACGCCTCCGTGCGCCAGCCCAGCGCGGAGGGCCGCACCGTCGCCGTGAAACCGGTGATCACGTCGGTCTCGCGCAGCCGGTCCACCCGGCGCTTGACCGCGGTCGAGGACAGTCCGATCTCCGCGCCGATCTCGGCGAAGGACGTCCTGGCGTTCTCCATCAGGGCGGTGACGATCTTCCGGTCGAGTTCGTCGAACGAAGCGGGCCTGCTGCTCATGCGGGCACTGTATCCAGCGGATACGTGCACGCCGGGCCCGTGTGCAGGCGTACGGATTGCTCCTACACTCCAGCCTCATGCTGCGCGCCCTGGCTGTCGACGACGAACGCCCCACGCTCGAGGAACTCGTGTACCTGCTGAACGCCGATCCCCGCATCGGCGCGGCGGAGGGCGCGAGCGACGCGACCGAGGCGCTGCGCCGCATCAACCGGGCCCTGGAGTCGGGCCCCGACGGCCCCGACGCCATCGACGTCGTCTTCCTCGACATCCAGATGCCGGGCCTCGACGGACTGGACCTGGCCCGGCTGCTCACCGGCTTCGCCCGGCCGCCACTGGTCGTGTTCGTCACCGCGCACGAGGACTTCGCCGTCCAGGCATTCGACCTGGACGCCGTCGACTACGTCCTCAAACCCGTGCGCCGGGAGCGGCTGGCCGAGGCGGTGCGCCGCGCCGCCGAGCAGCGCGGCGCGACACCCCCCTCGCCGCGGATACCGGTGCACGGACCCGACCCCGACCACATCACCGTGGAACTCGGCGGCGTCGCCCGCTTCGTCCCCGTGGACGACATCACCCACGTCGAGGCCCAGGGCGACTACGCCCGCCTGCACACCGACAAGGGCAGCCACCTCGTCCGCATCCCCCTGGCCACCCTGGAGGAACGCTGGCGGGCGCGCGGCTTCGTCCGCATCCACCGCCGCCACCTCGTCGCCCTGCGCCACATCGGCGAACTCCGCCTGGACGCCGGCACCGTCAGCGTCCTGGTCGGCAGCGAGGAACTCCAGGTCAGCCGGCGCCACGCCCGGGAGCTGCGGGACCTGCTCATGCGGAGGCCGTGACCCCATGCCCCAGGACCCCGCAGAACGGCGCGTCACCGTCACCGGCCCGCCCAGGCGCGCACGCCGGGCCTCCGGCTACTACCGCCCGCGCACCGAGATCGACGAGCAGACCACCCTCGGCCACACCTATGTCCGCTCCCTCATGCGCAGCCAGCTGCGGGCCGGCCTCACCGCCCTCGCGGTCCTCGGTCTCCTCGTCGGACCGCTGCCCCTGCTCTTCGCGGCGCTGCCCGACGCCCGCGGCCTGGAGTGGGCCGTCCTCGGCTTCGGCCTGTACGCCCCGCTGGTCCTCCTGGCCCGCTGGTACGTGCGCCGCGCCGAGCGCAACGAACGCGACTTCGTGCGGCTCGTCGAGGACCGGTGACCATGCGGAACGAGGCCGTGCAGGCACCATGAACTCCAGCTACGCGATACCCGCCGTCGCCCTCGTCGTCGTGGCCACCGTCCTCGTCGGCGCCTTCGGCCTGCGCATCTCCCGGACCACCTCCGACTTCTACGTCGCCTCCCGCACCGTGGGCCCCCGCCTCAACGCCGCCGCCATCAGCGGCGAGTACCTCTCCGCCGCGTCCTTCCTCGGCATCGCGGGCCTGGTCCTCGTCCAGGGCCCCGACATGCTCTGGTACCCGGTCGGCTACACCGCCGGCTACCTCGTGCTGCTGCTGTTCGTCGCCGCCCCGCTGCGCCGCTCGGGCGCCTACACGCTGCCCGACTTCGCCGAGGCCCGGCTCGCCTCCCAGGGGGTGCGGCGGCTCGCGGGTGCCTTCGTCGTCGGGGTCGGCTGGCTGTACCTGCTGCCCCAGCTCCAGGGCGCCGGGCTGACACTGAGCGTGCTCAGCGGGGCGCCCGACTGGCTGGGCGGGGTGATCGTCGCCGTCGTCGTCACCGCGATCGTCGCGGCCGGCGGCATGCGCAGCATCACCTTCGTCCAGGCCTTCCAGTTCTGGCTCAAGCTCACCGCCCTGCTCGTCCCCGCCTTCTTCCTGGTGCTGGCCTGGCAGGCCGACGGCGCCCCCGGCCGTCCCTTCGACGAACCCGCCACCTTCCGCGAGCAGCGCTCCGTACAGGTCGACGACAGCCTCACCCTCAAGCTCGACGAGCCGCTCACCGTCACCGTCCACGGCACCGTGGACGGCCGCGCATACCACGGAGACCGCGTCGCCCTGCCCGCGGGCACCCACCGCATCGCGGCCGGCGCCCGCCTCACCTTCGCCGCGGACACCCCCGTCCCGGCCGCCGGACGAGGGGCCGACGACGCCCTGTCCCCGTCCCGGGCCGAAAGCCGCACCGAACGCCCGCTGTACGCCACGTACGGCCTGATCCTGGCCACGTTCCTGGGCACCATGGGGCTGCCGCACGTCGTGGTCCGCTTCTACACGAGCCCGCACGGCGTCGCGGCCCGCCGCACCACCGTCGCCGTGCTCGGCCTGATCGGCGCCTTCTACCTGCTGCCGCCCCTCTACGGCGCCCTCGGCCGCCTCTACGCCCCCGAGCTGACCCTCACCGGGGACGCCGATGCCGCGGTCCTGCTGCTGCCCGACCGGGTCATCGGGGGAGTGGGCGGCGACCTGCTGGGCGCGCTGGTCGCGGGCGGTGCCTTCGCCGCGTTCCTGTCCACCGCGTCGGGGCTCACCATGGCCGTCGCGGGCGTCCTCACCCAGGACGTGCTGCCGTCCCGCGCCGTGCCCCACTTCCGGCTGGGCACCCTGCTCGCCATGGCCGTGCCACTGGCGGCGAGCGCGCTGGTCGGTGGGCTCCCGGTCGCCGACGCCGTGGGCCTCGCCTTCGCGGTGTCCGCCTCCTCCTTCTGCCCCCTCCTGGTCCTCGGCATCTGGTGGCGGCGCCTGACCCCGCCCGGCGCGGCCGCCGGGATGCTGGTGGGCGGCGGCTCCGCCCTGCTCGCCGTCGCCGCCACCATGGGCGGCGTCCCGAGCGGCGGCGGATCGCTGCACGCGCTGCTGGCCTGGCCCGCCCTCTGGTCGGTGCCGCTGGGCTTCCTCACCATGGTGCTGGTCTCCCTCGCCACCCCGGGCCGGGTGCCGGCCGGGACGGCGGCGATCCTGGCCCGCTTCCACCTGCCGGAGGAGCTGGGCACGGAGGAACTGCGTACCGACGCCCCGCGCACCGAGGACCTGCGCTCGAACGGCCTGGAGGCGGCGGCCGACCCGCGCAAGGTGCGCGCTGTGCGCGATGTGCGTGAGGAGCCGACGCGGTGAGCGGCTCCGTGGGCGGTTTCCTGGCGGGGCTGGCCGTCGCCCTGCTCCCGCTGCTGGCCGCCGGTTTCTGGCTGGGGCGGCGCACGGCCCGGCCGCAGCACCTCGGCGGCCTGGGCACCCCGGTCGAGCACGCCACCTTCCAGACTTTGCACACCGCCTCCCTGGCCACACCCCCGCTGCGGGCGGGCCTGACGGAGGAGACCGCCGGGAAGTCGGCCCGCAAGCTCCGCTCGCTGCTCGGCACGGACGCGCTGTGCCTGACCGACCTCAAGGAGGTCCTGGTCTGGGACGGCGTGGGCAACCACCACCGCGCCGAGATCATGGAGCGACTCGCCGGGCCGCTGGAGACCGGCCGCGGCGAGGCATTCCGGCTCACCTGCGACACACCGGACTGCACGGTGCGCTGGGCGGTCGTCGCCCCGCTCACCGTGGACGACCGGGTGCACGGCGCCCTCGTCGCCTGTGCGCCGCGCGAGTCCGCCGTCCTGGTCCGCGCCGCCGGGGAAGTGGCCCGCTGGGTCTCCGTCCAGCTGGAGCTGGCCGACCTCGACCAGTCCCGCACCCGGCTCATCGAGGCCGAGATCAAGGCGCTGCGGGCCCAGATCTCCCCGCACTTCATCTTCAACTCGCTCGCGGTGATCGCCTCCTTCGTGCGCACCGACCCCGAGCGCGCCCGCGAGCTGCTCCTGGAGTTCGCCGACTTCACCCGCTACTCGTTCCGCAGGCACGGCGACTTCACCACCCTCGCCGACGAGCTGCACGCCATCGACCACTACCTGGCGCTGGTGCGGGCCCGCTTCGGCGACCGCCTCGCCGTCACCCTCCAGGTCGCCCCGGAAGTGCTGCCGGTCGCGCTGCCCTTCCTCTGCCTCCAGCCGCTCGTCGAGAACGCCGTCAAGCACGGCCTGGAGGGCAAGGCCGACCGGTGCCGCATCCAGATCACCGCCCAGGACGCGGGCGCCGAGGCCCTGGTCGTCATCGAGGACGACGGCGCCGGCATGGAACCGGACCTGCTGCGCCGCATCCTCGCGCGCGAGGTCAGCCCGTCGGGCGGCATCGGACTGTCCAACGTCGACGACCGCCTCCGCCAGGTCTACGGGGACGACCACGGCCTCGTCATCGAGACGGCCGTCGGCGCGGGCATGAAGATCACGGTTCGGCTGCCGAAGTACCAGCCGGGCGTGCACTCGGCGGGCCGGCTCGGCCGCGACTGAGCGGCCGAGCCGGCCCGCCGAGTGACGGGGCGCCCCGCACGGGGCTCAGGCGCTGCGGGTGGCCACCAGCCCCAGGGTGATCAGACCGAGCACGACCCAGCCGAACCACAGCCAGCCGTTGCTCCCGAGCGCCACCGTGTACGCCGTCACCGCGACGAGGCCGCCGATGGTGAGCGCCCCCATCGTCTTCGTCGAACTGTCCGTGGAACCGGGCATCGCAACACCCTCCTCGTGTCCGTTGCCCTCCATGGTGCCCCGTTCAGCCGCCGCGTGTGTCCAGTGAGGCGAGGTAGGCGTTGTACGCCGCCAGCTCCTTGTCGCCGTCGCGGTCGGCGGCCCGGTCGCTGCGCCGGGCCTGGCGCTCCTCCGAGGCGTACCACTGGAAGAGCAGCGCGAGCAGCACAAGCACGGACGGGACCTCGCTGAAGGCCCAGGCGATGCCGCCGGCCGCGTTCTGGTCGGAGAGCGCGTCGATGCCGAGCGAGGCGGGCGGGTTCTTGAACGTCTCGACCATCGGGGAGGAGGCCATCATCAGCGCGATCCCGAAGAACGCGTGGAACGGCATGCCCGCGAACAGCTCCAGCATCCGCATCAGGTAGCCCGGCCGGTGCGGGCCCGGGTCCACGCCCATGATCGGCCAGAAGAACACCACACCGACGGCGAGGAAGTGCACCATCATCCCGATGTGCCCGGCCTGCGAGCCCATCAGGGTGTCGAAGAGCGGGGTGAAGTACAGGGCGTACAGGCTCGCGATGAACAGCGGGATGGTGAACGCCGGGTGCGTGATGATCCGCATGTAGCGGCTGTGCAGCAGCATCAGCAGCAGCTCACGGGGCCCCTTGCGGCCACGGCCCGCCGGGGGCAGCGCGCGCAGCGCCAGCGTGATCGGGGCGCCGAGCAGCAGCAGGATCGGCGACACCATGCTGATCACCATGTGCTGGACCATGTGCACGCTGAACATGACCATGCCGTAGTCGTTCAGCTTGGTGCACATCATCAGGGCGACGCTCAGCACACCGGCCACGAAGGCCACGGTCCGGCCGACGGGCCACTTGTCACCGCGCCGCACCAGGCGGGCGACGCCCCAGCCGTACAGCGCCAGTCCGAGCAGGCAGGCGACCAGGAAGAAGGGATCCGCCGACCAGGCGAGCCCCCGCCCCAGCGTGAACGGCGGCAGATCCATGGTCATGCCGTGCCCGCTGTGATCCATCCGCCCGCTCCTGTTTCGTGGGGGTTGAGCGCGGTTGAACGCCGCTTGTCCGAAGCAAGCGTAGAACCGCCCCCGGCGACATCTGCGACCGGGGGCGGTGAAAGCGCCCTGAAGGGGCGCGGGGCTGTATCAATCTGAGGCTCCGCCGCGTGGGCGCGAGCAACCACGTACCAGCCGCAGACGGCGTACTACAGCGACCTCAAAGAACGCACTCCGCCTCCGCGTACCGCGCGTCCGGCACCGTCTTCAAGGACTCCACCGCGTCGGCGAGCGACACCATCTCGATGTCCGTCCCGCGCAGGGCCGTCATCTTCCCGAACTCCCCACGGTGCACCGCCTCCACCGCGTGCCACCCGAACCGCGTCGCCAGCACCCGGTCGTACGCGGTCGGCGTGCCGCCGCGCTGGACGTGCCCGAGGATCACCGGGCGGGCCTCCTTGCCGAGCCGCTCCTCCAGCTCGATGGAGAGCTGGCGGGCGATCCCGGCGAAGCGCTCGTGGCCGTAGACGTCCTTGCCGCCCTCGTCGAAGTCCATGGTCCCGGCCTTCGGCTTGGCGCCCTCTGCGGCCACCACGATCGCGAACCGCTTGCCCGCGGAGAAACGCTCCCCGACCTTCGCGGTCAGCTCGTCGATGTCGAAGGGCCGCTCCGGGACGACGACGGCGTGCGCGCCGGCGGCCATGCCCGAGTGCAGCGCGATCCAGCCGGTGTGCCGGCCCATGACCTCGACGATCAGCACCCGCTGGTGGGACTCGGCGGTGGTCTTCAGCCGGTCCAGGGCCTCGGTGGCGACGGTCACCGCGGTGTCGAAGCCGAAGGTGACGTCGGTGACCGCTATGTCGTTGTCGATGGTCTTCGGCACGCCCACGATCGGCAGGCCGTTGTCGGACAGCAGCCGGGCCGCCTTCAGCGTGCCCTCGCCGCCGATCGGGATGATCGCGTCGAGACCCAGCTCCCCGACGTGGCCGCGGGCGCGCTCCACGCCGTCCCGCAGATGCTCGGGACGGACCCGGGAGGAGCCGAGGATGGTGCCGCCGCGGGCCAGGATGCCGCTGACCGCGTCGAGGTCGAGCTTGAGGTAGTCGCACTCCAGGAGGCCCTTCCAGCCGTCCCGGAAACCGATGACCTCGTCGCCGTGGTCGACGACGGCACGGTGCACGACGGACCGGATGACGGCGTTCAGGCCGGGGCAGTCGCCGCCGGACGTGAGGACACCAATGCGCATAGCCCGAAATACCTTCTCAACGTGGCACGGGTCCGGACCGCGCTGTCCGGCTCGATCCCCGCCACCCTAGCGGTACGAGGGGGCGGGGCCGAACCACGCGTCCGCCTACTGGACGCACCCGCTCACCTGTGCGGATGCGTCATCAGACGGGCCCCCGGGAGGGGCTCAGGCAGGCTGCTGCGCAGCTGTGCCTACGCAGGCTGCTGCGCAGCTGTGCCTACGCAGGCTGCTGCGCAGCCGCGATGCGCTCGTTGCGGAGCGCCTCGTACCAGCGGTCGTCGGTCGGCGGCAGCGCGTTCACGTCGAGGGCCAGCTTGAGCAGCAGGTCCGCGATCTGCGGGTTGCGGGCCAGCACGGGGCCGTGCATGTACGTGCCGAAGACCGTGTCGTTGTACGCGCCCTCCGTGCCGTCCCCCGTGCCGTTGCCGTTGCCGAAGCGGACCTGGGCGAGCGGGCGGGCGTTGGGTCCGACGTGGGTGACGCCCTGGTGGTTCTCGAAGCCGGTCAGCGGGGGCAGACCGAGGCGCGGGTCGATGTCGCCGAGGACGTCGCCGACGCACCGCGCGCCCTCGCCGCGGGTGGACACCACGTCGAGCAGGCCGAGGCCCGGCTCGCGCTGGCCGAGGTCGTTGATGAACTCGTGGCCCAGGATCTGGTAGCCGGCGCAGACCGAGAAGACGATCGCGCCGTTCTCCACCGCCCGGTACAGGCCGCCGTCGCGCCGCAGCCGCTCGGCCGCGAGCCGCTGCGGCCGGTCCTCGCCGCCGCCGACGAGGTAGATGTCGCCGGAGGTCGGGATGGGCTGGTCGCTGCGCACGTCGAGCCGGGCCACGTCGAGGCCGCGCTGGCGCGCCCGGCGCTCCACGACGAGAGCGTTGCCCTGGTCGCCGTAGGTGCTGAGCAGGTCCGGGTAGATCCAGACGATCCGCAGTTGGTTGTCGCTCACGAAAATCCCCTGAAGTCTCGCGGTCAGTTGCCGACGCGGCGGCGCAGGTCCTGGAAGGCGGTGTAGTTCGCGATGACCTCGATGCGTCCCGGCGGGCACAGCTGCACCGCCTGGTCGAGGTCCTCGCACACCTGGAACTGCTGGTTCGCGACCTCCAGGCGCACCGCGAGGTCCAGCTTGCGGTCGCCGACCACACAGATCGGGTGGCCGGACAGCCGGGTGTAGTCCACGTCCCACAGCCAGGAGGTGTCGGTGCCGTCGGCGCCGCGCGCGTTCACCGAGAGGATCACCGGGGCGGGCGGCGGGTCGATCAGCGAGAAGGTCTCCAGCCAGCCCGCCGGGTTCTTGGCGAGCAGCAGTCGCAGGTCGCGGCCCTGGAACTGGACCACGTCGTAGCGCCCGGCGACCGCCTGCACCTGGTACATGCGCTCCAGGGCGACCTGCGGCGGCACCCCGAAGACGGCGGCGACGGCGGCGGAGGAGGCGGCGTTGGCCTTGTTGGCGCGGCCCGGCAGCTGGAGGTGGATCGGCCAGGCGGAGCCGTGCGGGTCGAGGACGTGGTCGCCGGACAGGGCCCAGCTCGGCGTCGGGCGCCGGAAGCCGCACTCGCCGCAGAACCAGTCGTCGCCGGGGCGCTGCATCACGCCGCCGCAGGACGGGCAGGACCAGGCGTCGTCCTTCCACATCTGGCCCGCGGCGACCCAGATCACGTTGGGGGAAGAGGACGCGGCCCACACCACCAGCGGGTCGTCGGCGTTGGCGACGACCACGGCCTTCGAGCCGGCCAGGCCCTCGCGCCAGTTCTCGGCGAGCATGCGGGTCTCGGCGGCGCGGTCCAGCTGGTCGCGGGAGAGGTTGAGCAGCGCGATGCACTTCGGTTCGGTGGCCTGGGCGACGCCGACGAGGTACTTCTCGTCGACCTCGATGACCCCGTAACGGGCGTCCGCGCCGCCCGCGAGCGCCGAGGTGATGCCGGCCGGCATGTTGGCGCCGAGCGCGTTGGAGACGACCGGACCGGCCGCCTTGAGCGCCTCGGCGATGAGCCGGGTGGTGGTGGTCTTGCCGTTGGTCGCCGAGACGAGGGTCACGTCCAGGTGCCCGGCGAGCCGGTGGAGGAGGTCGGGGTCGAGTTTCAGCGCGACCCGGCCGCCGATCACCGAACCGCTGCCGCGCCCCGCGGCGCGCGATGCCGCCGCGACCGCCTTGCCCGCGGTCACGGCGATCTTGGCCCGCGGCGTGAGCGGGTCCGAGTTGCCTGCCATCAGTTCTCGATCCTCCTTGCCGTACGCGCCGCGCCTGAAGCCTGTGAAGCCTGACGGCCACGTGGTGTGGACCTCAGCCTATCGAGATCCATTCGCACTCCCGAATCGCGGCACCGGCCACCGGTTCCGGCGGTGGGCGCGTGCCGCCGGGGGACACAGGGACCTTACTCTGACCGCCATGCGACAAGGCTCCATCCCGGGCGCCCACGGGCGCGTCCGTCCCCTCGGCCTCCTCGGCGACCCCGTCCTGCACGCTCCCTGCGCGGAGGTGACGGACTTCGGTCCGCAACTCGCGGCGCTCGTGGAGGACTTGTTCGCGACCATGTACGCCGCCCACGGCGTGGGCCTGGCCGCGAACCAGATCGGCGAGGCGCTGCGCGTCTTCGTGTACGACTGCCCGGACGACGAGGACGAGCGGCACCTCGGGCACGTGGTGAACCCCCGGCTGGTGGAGACCGGCGGGGTGGTGGTGCGCGGTCCCGAGGGCTGTCTGTCGCTGCCGGGCCTGGAGGCGGGGACCGAGCGGCACGACGAGGCGGTGGTGACGGGCTTCACGATGGCCGGTGCGCCGGTCACCGTACGCGGGACGGGGTTCTTCGCCCGGTGCCTCCAGCACGAGTGCGACCACCTGGAGGGGCGGATCTACGCCGATCGCCTGACCGGCCGGCGGCACCGGAAGCTGATGCGCCAGGTGGCCCGGGCGTCCTGGCAGCGCTGAGCGCCCGCGCCGACGACGGACCGGGGGAGGCCGGAGGTCAGAACCCCGGGCCGCCCGCCTTGTCGCCCGCCTCGGCGAGCCGGCCCCACAGCAGGTCGGCCAGGGTGCGGACCAACTCCTCCCGGGGGCAGGGTCGTTCGCCCAGCCACCAGTCCCCGGCGGCGTGCATCATGCCGACGATCCCGTGTCCCCACACCCGGGCCAGCTGCTGGGTGCCAGGACCGACGTCGAGCCGCTCCTCGATGACCTGGGCCAGCTCCTCGCCCATCCGGCGCAGCAGCGGCGCCGAGTGCTTGCCGACGTCGAAGCCCTGCTCGGACTGGTCGCCCGGGGTGCCGGCCCCCTCCGCCGGATGCATCAGGAACCGGTAGACCTGCGGGCGGGCCTCGATGGCCGCCAGATAGGTGTCCAGGGTGGACTCGACGCGCTGCCGCCGCTCCGCCGGAGCGTCCAGCGCGGCCCGCAGCGAGGCGAGGAGGGCGTCCGTGTGCCGGACGGCGAGGGCGGCGTAGAGTCCGCCCTTGTCGCCGAAGTGCCGGTACAGGATCGGCTTGGTGATGCCGGCCTCGGCGGCGATGGCGTTCATCGAGGCGTGCGGACCGTCGCGCAGCACCACCCGGTCGGCGGCCTCGAGCAGCTCGCGCCGTCTGCGGTCGGCGGACGTCTGCTGATCGGTCCGCTGCGTGGTGTTCATGTGCTCTCCCCACCCGTGCTGTTTCGGTGACGCCTGCGCAAACTAACACTCACAGGGCACGTGACATCGAACGGGAGGGCGAGGGGGTCCCGGGAGTTGACTTTTCCTACCCGCCGGTAACAGACTCGGGGTTACCGCAAGTAACATGCATTGGGCGTCACTGGAGGGGACATGGCCGAGTTCACCATGGAGCTGAGCGACGAACAGAAGGAGGTCCGGGACTGGCTGCACGGCTTCGCGGCCGACGTCATCCGCCCCGCGGCCGCCGAATGGGACGAGCGCGAGGAGACCCCCTGGCCCGTCATCCAGGAGGCCGCCAAGGTCGGCATCTACTCCCTGGACTTCTACGCCCAGCAGTACTTCGACTCCACCGGCCTCGGCATTCCCATGGCGATGGAGGAGCTGTTCTGGGGCGATGCGGGCATCGCCCTGTCGATCGTCGGCACGGGCCTCGCCGCCGTCGGCGTCCTCGCCAACGGCACCGAGGAGCAGATCGGCACCTGGATCCCCCAGATGTACGGCGACGCCAATGACGTCAAGGTCGCCGCCTTCTGCTCCTCCGAGCCCGACGCCGGCTCCGACGTCGCCTCCATGCGCACGCGTGCCGTGTACGACGAGGCCAAGGACGAGTGGGTCCTCAACGGCACCAAGACCTGGGCGACCAACGGCGGCATCGCCAACGTCCACGTCGTCGTCGCCGTCGTCGACCCGGACCTGGGCTCCAAGGGCCACGCCTCGTTCATCGTGCCGCCGAGTACGCCGGGTCTTTCCCAGGGCCAGAAGTTCAAGAAGCACGGCATCCGCGCCTCGCACACCGCCGAGGTCGTCCTCGACAACGTGCGCGTGCCCGGCTCCTGCCTGCTCGGCGGCAAGGAGAAGCTGGACGCCCGCCTGGCCCGTGCCCGGGAGAAGGCCAAGAAGGGCGGCGAGCGCGTGAAGAACGCGGCGATGGCCACCTTCGAGGCGTCCCGTCCGGCGGTCGGCGCGATGGCGGTGGGCACCGCGCGCGCCGCGTACGAGGTGGCGCTGGAGTACGCGCAGACCCGTGAGCAGTTCGGGCGGCCGATCATCGACAACCAGGGCGTCGCCTTCCAGCTCGCCGACATGCGCACGTCCATCGACGCGGCGCGGCTGCTGGTGTGGCGGGCCTCCTGGATGGCGATCAACGGCAAGCCGTTCACGGCGGCCGAGGGCTCGATGTCCAAGCTGTTCGCGAGCGAGACCGCGAAGAAGGTGACCGCCCAGGCGGTCCAGATCCTGGGCGGCAACGGCTACACGCGGGAGTACCCGGTGGAGCGGATGCACCGCGACTCCGCGATCTACACGATCTTCGAGGGCACGAGTGAGATCCAGCGGCTGGTGATCGCTCGGACGCTGGCCGGGATGCCGATTCGCTAACCGTGTCGCAGCGGCGTGAGCTGCTCGATGTCGTACTTCGCCCGTAGGGCCTCGATCGCCTCCTGGTCCGGTGGGCCGCCGTTTCCGAGGATCTCCAGCAGTTCCTCGAAGTAGCGCTCGTGGTCCGGGGGCGGGCTGGCCTGGAAGAACATCTTGGCCGGCTCGCCCGTCGGGTTCGCGAACGCGTGCGGGCAGCCCGGGGGTACGACGATGACCGTGCCCGGGGTGGCGCGCACCACCCGGCTGCCCGAACTCGACTCCCACTTTCGCCAGCTGTCCGGCGTACGGACCCTCGGCTCGAAGGCGAGCACGTCCAGCTCGCCCTCCAGCACGTAGAACAGCTCCTCGCTGCGGGTGTGCACGTGGGCGCCGACGTCGAACCCCGGCGGCACGATCACCTCGAAGGTGGACGCCATGCGCGAGTGCGAACCGGTCACCTTGAAGGTCACGTGCTGGGCCGGGGCCTGCACCACCCTGCCCTGACCCGGCGGCACCAGCAGCCCCTCGGCCGCCGCCACCAGGCCGCTCACCAGGTCACCGGCAGGGCCTCGGGCCCGCGGATCAGCGCACCCTTCTTGAAGGGCACGTCCTCGGGCGCCACCGCGAGCTTCATCCCCGGCACCCGGTCAAGGACCGCGTCGACGAGCAGCTCCGACTCCAGCCGGGCCAGCATGCCGCCCGGGCAGTAGTGCGGGCCGAAGCCGAAGGACACGTGCGGGTTGGGGCTGCGCTCGAAGTCGACGGTGTCCGGGTCGGAGAAGACCTCCGGGTCCCGGTTGGCCGCCAGGTACGACACGTAGACCGCGTCGCCCGCGCGGATCCGCACGCCCTTGATCTCCACGTCCTCCAGGGCGATCCGGGACAGCCCCACGGCGTTGCGGTGCGGGATCCAGCGCAGCAGCTCGTCGATGGCCCGGGGGCGGATCTCCGGCTCGGAGCGCAGGCGTTCGGCCAGCTCCGGACGGGTCAGCAGCAGGTGGAACATCTGCCCGCTGTTGTTGGTGACCGCCTCGCCGCCGATCTGCAGCAGGACCGCGAGCCCCACCGCCTCCTCCAGCGTGATCTCGTCCCGCCCGACGGCGCCGCCCAGCAGCGAGGTGACGTCCTCGCCGGTGCTGTCCGACCGGAGGCCGATGAGATCCGAGAAGTAGGCGTTCATGTCGTTCTTGGCCCGCTCGCTGACCTCGGCGCCGTGCGAGGAGGACAGGATCAGCTGGGTCCAGGTGTGCATGGTGTGCCGGTCGGTGGCCGGCACACCCATCAGCTCGCAGATCACCGCGATGGGGAACGGGCTCAGCACCGCCTCGGTCAGGTCGGCGGGCGGACCGGCCTTCAGCATGGCGTCGACCAGCTCGTCCAGCATGGCCCTGGACCGCTCGCGCACGCGCTCCACGCCCCGCGCGGTGAAGGCCGCGGCCACCGAGCGGCGCAGCCGGGTGTGGTCCGGCGGGTCCAGGAAGCCGACCGCGCCGCGCGCCGGGATGAAGTGCGGGGCCAGCCGGGTGACCTGCCGGTCCATCACGGCCTCGCGCCCGAACCGCGGGTCGTTGGTGACCAGGCGCACATCGTCGTGACGGGTCACCAGCCAGGCCCAGCCCTCGCCGTTGGGCAGCGAGATCCGGGTGACGGGACCCTCGCGCATCAACTCGGCCAGCACCGGGTCGAAGTCGCTGCCGGGCAGGTCGACGGCCGGCCAGTCCCGAACGGGCGGCGCGGTCTGGGAAATCGTTTCTTCGCTCACGTCTGCCTCACACTCCGCGTCACATCCCGGGACACGTCCCGCGTCATCTCCTGCCGCACGTTGCGCCGCACGTCCGCCGTCTGCCAGCAGCCCAGGGACATCTCCGCGGTGATGCCGGGACCGAACCCGGCCAGCAGCCCGCGGGCCCCCTCCTCGACGCCGCCTTCGTCGAAAAGCCTGCGCAGCGCGTCCAGGACGACGGCGCTGGCGATGTTGCCGTACTCGGTGAGCGTGGCCCGGCTGAAGCGGAACGCGTGCGGGTCGACCTGCAGGAACTTGCTGAGGTCGTCGAGGATCCTGGGGCCGCCCGCGTGCACGATGTAGAAGTCCAGGTCGGCGGCGTCCCAACCGTGCTCGCCCGCCAGGCTCTTGAGCGCCGGCGCGAGCGGCTCCATGGTGGCCGGCACCCGCTTGTCCAGCAGGAAGTGGAAACCGGTCGCCTTCACGTCGTACATGATCCATTCCTCCGTCTTGGGGATCAGGTACGAGCCGTTGCGCTCCAGGCGCACTCCGGTGCCCCCCTGGCCGCGGACCACCGCGGCGGCGATGCCGTCGCCGAAGAGTCCGTTGCAGAGCAGGGAGCCCACGCCGAGGTCGGTGGGCTGGTAGCACAGCGAGCAGAACTCGCAGGCCACGATGAGCGCGTTGGCCTCGGGGTAGGCGGTGCAGAAGTCGTGGGCCCGGTTGATCGCCGCGCCGCCGGCCGCGCAGCCCAGCTGGGCGATGGGTATCTGGCGCGTGGTGCTGTCGAAGCCCATCTCGTTGATCAGCCACGCCGTGAGCGAGGGCATCATGAAGCCCGTGCACGAGACGTAGATGATCACGTCGATGTCCGTGGTGAGCAGCTCGGCGTCGTCCAGGGCCCGCTGGACGACGGCGGGGACGCGGGACTTCGCCTCCCGCTCGTAGACCTTGTTGCGGTCCTCGAAGCCCGGGTGCTTCAGGGTCTCCTCGATGGGCTGCACGATGTGCCGGGTGCGGACCCCGGTGTTCTCTATCAGCCGGAGGGCGAGAGGCAGTTGAGGATGCTCGGTGTGGCGCCTGCGCGCCAGCTCCAGCGTCTCCTCCATCGTGATCACGTGCTCCGGGACGGACACCGAGGGTCTGCACAAAGTCGCCATGAACCGTGCCTGCTTTCGCCTCGCGGAAGGCTTGCGCCCCCCGGCCGGAAAGTGCTGCACCTTCTCAGGGGTGCCCGTCCACGATCACCCACCGGGGCGGTGATCTCTCGCCGGATTACTCCGTCTCGGGGAACGCGTCGGCTCGGGCCAGGGCGTCGGCTCGGGTCAGGGCGTCAGGAGGTGCGGCCGCTGCTGTGGGCGATGCACGCCACGTCGATCCGGTCGGCCAGCTTGGCCAGCTCGATGGTGAGCGCCGCGACGGTGTCCTCGTCCAGGCTCTCCTCGCCGGTCTCCACCAGCCGCAGCCATCGCCCGCCGACCGTGCGCAGCAGCTTGCTCACGTCGGACGCGGCGACCTGGAGCGTGCCGCGGTCGTCGACGATCAGAGGCAGGGTCACTTCGCGGTTCACAAAGGGGATCGTAGTCGCGGAAGGCTCACGCTCCGTGCCATACGGTGGTGATGTTGCAGAACTCGCGGATTCCGTGCCCGGACAGCTCACGCCCGTAGCCCGACCGCTTGACCCCGCCGAACGGGAACGCCGGGTGGGACGCCGTCATCCCGTTGACGTACACGCCGCCCGCCTCCAGGTCCCGGACGAAGCGGTCCACGTCGGCGTCGTCGCGGGTCCACACGTTGGAACTGAGCCCGAAGTCCGTGTCGTTGGCGATCAGGACCGCCTCGTCCAGGTCGGCCGCCCGGTACAGCGTGGCGACCGGGCCGAATGCCTCCTCGCGGTGGATGCGCAGCTCGCGGGTGACGTCCGCCAGGACGGTCGGCGGGTAGTACCAGCCCGGCCCGTCCGGGCGTTCGCCGCCGCACAGTACGCTCGCGCCGCCGCGCACCGCGTCGTCGACCAGTTCCACCAGGTCGTTGAGGCCCTGCTCGCTGGAGAGTGGGCCGACCTCGGTCTCCTCGTCCATCGGGTCGCCGACCTTCAGGGCCCGCATGCCCTCGGTGAAGCGCTCGGCGAAGGCGTCGTACACGTCCGTGTGGACGATGAACCGCTTGGCGGCGATGCACGACTGCCCGGCGTTCTGGGTGCGCGCGGTCACCGCCACCGCGGCGGCCCGCTCGACGTCCGCGGACGGCATGACGACGAACGGGTCGCTGCCGCCCAGCTCGAGGACCGTCTTCTTGATCATCTCCCCGGCGGTGGAGGCCACCGCGCGGCCCGCCGGCTCGCTGCCGGTGAGGGTGGCGGCCCGCACCCGCTCGTCGCGCAGGATGTCGTCGACCTGGGCGGAACCGATGAGGAGCGTCTGGAAGCAGCCCTCGGGGAAGCCCGCCCGGTGGAACAGGTCCTCCAGGTAGAGGGCGGTCTGCGGCACGTTCGAGGCGTGCTTGAGCAGCCCGACGTTGCCCGCCATCAGCGCGGGCGCCGCGAACCGGATCACCTGCCAGAGCGGGAAGTTCCACGGCATCACCGCGAGCACCGGGCCGAGCGGGCGGTAGCGGACCAGGGCCCGGGAGGCGCCGGAGTCCTTCACGTCGGCGTCGTCCGGCTCCTCGTCGGCCAGCAGTTCGGCCGCGTGGTCGGCGTACCAGCGCATCGCCTTGGCGCACTTGGCCGCCTCCGCGCGGGCCTGCTTGACCGGCTTGCCCATCTCCGTGGTGATGACCTTGCCGATCTCCTTCTGGTCGGCCTCCAGGAGGTCGGCGGCCCGGCGCATCAGCCCGGCCCGCTCGTAGAACCCCGTGGTCCGGTAGGTGCGGAAAGTGGCCTCCGCGAGCTCGATCCGGCGCTCGATCTCCTCCTCGCCCATGGCCTCGTACGTCCTGAGCGTCTCGCCGTTCGCCGGGTTCACCGTCGCGATGGGCATGGCCGACCTCCCTGGGTGCATTCGTGCTTCGACCTTGGCGCGCGGCGCGGGGTGCCGCAACGCGGACGGTCGCGTCGTTCCTCGTAGTCGCTCGTGATTCCTCGTGGCGTCTCGTCAGTGCGAGTGCTCAGCCAGCCGGTCGAGAAACGCGGCCTGCGCCTTCACGATCACCTCGCGCGCCCGGTCGAGCCCGAACCACGCCACCCGGTCCAGCTCGGGGAACTCCTCCGTCCGCCCCGACCTCGGGGGCCACTCCATGGTGAAGGTGCCGGGGACGACCGCCGCCGGATCGAGGTCGGCCGCCACGGCCCAGACCGTGACGACCTTTCCGCCCGCCTGCCGCACCTCGCCGAGCGGCACCGCCTCGCCCTCGGGCGGCGGCAGCCCCAGTTCCTCCCGGAACTCGCGCCGGGCCGCCTCCCACGCCGGTTCCGCCGGGTCGTACTCGCCCTTGGGCACGGTCCACGCCCCGGCGTCCCGGCGGGTGTAGAACGGGCCGCCCATGTGGCCGAGGAGTACCTGGACCTCCCCGCCCGGTCCGCGCCGGTGCAGCAGCAGGCCGGCGCTGCGCCTCACGGGGTCACTCCGGGGTGGGCGGCGAGCAGGGTCTCCACGGTGTCGGCGTCCTCGGGGCGCTTGTCCTCGCGGTAGCGGACCACGCGGGCGAAGCGCAGGGTGACGCCGGCCGGGTAGCGCGTGGAGCGCTGGAGGCCGTCGTAGGCGATCTCGACGACGAGTTCGGGCCGCACGGTCACGCCCCAGCCGTGCTCCTCGACGGCCAGCTCCCCGAGGCGTTCGGTCTGCCAGGCCAGCAGGGCGTCGGTCATGCCCTTGAAGGTCTTGCCGAGCATCGCGAAGGAGCCGTCGGCGGTGCGGGCGCCCAGGTGGAGGTTGGAGAGCCTGCCGGTGCGGCGGCCGTGGCCCCATTCGGCGGCCAGTACCACCAGGTCGAGCGTGTGCACCGGCTTGACCTTCAGCCAGGACGCGCCGCGCCGGCCCGCGCTGTACGCGGCGTCCAGTCCCTTGACGACCACGCCCTCGTGTCCGCGCGCCAGCGTCTCGGCGAGGAACTCCTCGGCGGCACCGGTGTCCTCGGGGCCGTGCACCAGCGTGCGCCGCACCCGCAGCGGTTCGGGGACCAGCCGGGCAAGCTCCGCGTGCCGTTCGGTCAGCGGCAGGTCGAGCAGGTCGCGGCCGTCGACGGAGAGCGCGTCGAAGAAGACGGCGGAGACCGGAACCGCCCGCGCCGCCGTGGCCACGTCGGTGCGGGAGCCCACGCGGCCGGCGGTCTCCTGGAAGGAGCGGGGGCGTCCGTCCGCGTCGAGGGAGATCGCCTCGCCGTCCAGGATGAACCGCTCGCCGGGCAGCGCGAGGGCCGCGTCGGTGACCTCCGGGAGCCGGTCGGTGATGTCGTCCAGGGTGCGGGTGTAGACCCGTACGGTGCCGCCGTCCCGGTGCACCTGGACCCGGATGCCGTCCAGCTTCTCCTCCACGGCCGCGGCCCCCAGCTTGCCGACCGCCTCGGCGACCGAGGACGCGCTGTGCGCCAGCATCGGCAGCACGGGCTGTCCGACGGTGAGCCGGAACCGGTCGAGGGCGCCGGGTCCGTCGGCCAGCAGGGCCTCGGCCACCGTCTGGAGCGACCCGGCGAGCATCACCGCCCGCCGTACGTCCGCCGGGGGAGCGTCCGTCGCCGCGGCCAGGCCCTCGACGGCGGCCGCGTCCAGGGCACCCTGGCGGACCTCTCCGGTGAGCAGCCCGATCAGGAAGCGCTGCTCGTCCTCCGTGGCGGCGCCCATCAGCTCGCCGACCAGGCGGGCCCGCTCGGCCTGCGAACCGGGACCGGAGACCGCGCCGAGCCGGGTGAGCCGGGTGTCCACGTCACGCACGGTCAGGGTCGGTCCGTCGGCCGGCGGCACCCGGCGGCTCAGCACCTTCCAGCCGACGCCGATCCGGCCCTGCGGGAGCCGTCCCGCCAGGTACGGGATGACGACCGGCACGTCCGCCGCCTCCGCCTCCCGGAACAGCTCCGCGAGCAGGACGGTCTTCCGGGACCGCGCCGACGTGGCGGCGACCTCCCGGGACACCTGGGCCAACCGGGCAAGCAGCATGCAGTCATGGTGCACCGGAGAAGGCGGGCGCACACCCCGCGGCTGCCGCGGGATTCCGCGGGCGCCGTATACCGGCGTACTCCCCCCGGGCCCGGGGCCGTCCTCACTCGGCGACGGCCGCGTCCAGGTCCGACATGATCAGGTCGCCGACGACCGCCGACGCCGCGCGGTACCCTCCGCTCGCCGCGTGCACGACCTGCTCGGCGAGGCCCATCGCGTTGCCCGCGGTCCACACGCCGGGCACGCTGGTCCGGCCCGTCGGGTCCACCACGGGGTAGGCGCCGAACGGCGTCTCCTGCAGCTGGGCCCCCAGCCGCTCCATCAGGCCGGTCTGCGGGACCGCCTTCGGCGCGACGAACACCACCGTGCGGTCGTGCGCCGTGCCGTCCGCCAGCCGCACCCCGGTGAGCCGGTCGTCCTCGATGCGCAGGGCGGCGACCTCGCCGGGCACCACCTTGACCCCGGCCGCGGCGAGCCGCCGCAGGTCGTCGTCGGACAGCTCCCGCTCGGCGACCGTGTGCAGGAAGAGCGTCACGTCGTCCGACCAGCCGGACACCATCAGGGCCTGGTGCACGCTGAGCGGGCTGGTGGCCAGGACGCCGAAGCGCTCGTCCCGCACCTCCCAGCCGTGGCAGAACGGGCAGTGCAGCACGTCCCGGCCGTACCGCTCGGCGACCCCGGGCACGGTCGGCAGCTCGTCCCTGAGCCCGGTGGTGACGATCAGCCGGCGGGCACGCACGGTCTCCCCGCCGACCAGCCGTACCGCGAAGTCCTCGTCCCGGGACACGTCCACGGCGCGGTCGCGGACCAGCTCCACTCCGTAGCGCGCGATCTCCTGACGGCCCAGCGCCAGGAACTCGGCCGGGGACATGCCGTCCCGGGTCAGGTAGCCCTGCATGTGGGCCGAGGGCGCGTTGCGGGGCTCGCCGGCGTCGACCACCAGGGTGCGCAGCCGTGAGCGGCCCAGTACCAGCGCGGCGGAGAGCCCCGCCGCGCCACCGCCGACGACCACCACGTCGTAGGTGCCGGTCAGGTCCTTGCTCTGCGTGACGTCCTTGTTGCGGGTCATGGTGACCACCTCCACGTAGAAGGTCGCTCGGACACCGCGGGATTGACAAACTAGTTTGCCGGAACTGCAATAAACGCATGACGACCGCAGACGATGTCCTCGCCGGTGTAGGGCCGCGGCTCCGCCAGGTGCGCAAGGAGCGCGAGGTGACACTGGCGGCGCTGTCCGAGTCGACCGGCATCTCGGTGAGCACCCTGTCGCGGCTGGAGTCGGGCCTGCGCAAGCCGAGCCTCGAACTGCTGCTGCCGATCGCCCAGGCCCACCAGGTGCCGCTCGACGAACTGGTCGGTGCCCCGCGGGTCGACGACCCCCGGGTGCGCGCCAAGCCCATCGTGCGGCACGGCCGCACCCACTGGCCGCTCACCCGCCAGGCGGGCGGCCTCCAGGCGTTCAAGGTGCTGGAGCCCCAGCGGAACGAGGAGCCCGACCCGCGCACCCACGAGGGGTACGAGTGGCTCTACGTCCTCTCCGGCCGGCTGCGGCTCGTGCTCGGCGAGCACGACGTGGTGCTGTCGGCGGGGGAGGCGGCCGAGTTCGACACCCGGGTGCCGCACTGGTTCGGGTCGACGGGGGAGGGCCCGGCCGAGTTCCTCAGCCTCTTCGGCCCGCAGGGTGAGCGGATGCACGTACGGGCGCGGCCCGCGCAGGCGTGACGCCTCGCCCTGTTCCCTGATCGGCAAGCGACCGCTTAGTATGCGGAGGACCCGGTCGGACGACGCAGTCGGTGGAGGCCCCGCATGCAGGCATGGCAGGTGCACGAGAACGGCGAGCCGGGCGAGGTGATGCGCCTCGCGGACGTGTCGCCGCCGACGCCGGGCGACGGTCAGGTCCTGCTCAGGGTCCGCGCCGCGAACATCAACTTCCCGGACGCCCTGATGTGCCGGGGCCAGTACCAGGTCCGGCCGCCGCTGCCGTTCACGCCGGGCGTGGAGATCTGCGGCGAGACCGAGGACGGACGCCGCGTCATCGCCAACCCGGCGCTGCCGCACGGCGGCTTCGCCGAGTACGCCCTCGCCGACGCCCGTGCCCTGCTGCCCGCGCCGGACGCCCTCGACGACGCCGAGGCCGCCGCCCTGCACATCGGCTACCAGACCGGCTGGTTCGGCCTGCACCGCCGGGCCCGGCTGCAGTCCGGGGAGACCCTGCTGGTCCACGCCGCCGCGGGCGGCGTCGGAAGCGCCGCCGTGCAGCTCGGCAAGGCGGCGGGTGCCACCGTCGTCGGCGTCGTCGGCGGCCCCGAGAAGGCGGCCGTCGCGCGCGAGCTGGGCTGCGACGTGGTCGTCGACCGGCACGCCGAGGACGTCGTCGCCGCCGTGAAGGAGGCCACCGGCGGCCGCGGCGCCGACGTGATCTACGACCCGGTCGGCGGCGGGGCCTACGCCCAGTCCGCCAAGGTCGTCGCCTTCGAGGGCCGGATCGTCGTCGTCGGCTTCGCGAGCGGCACCATCCCCAGCCCCGCGCTGAACCACGCGCTGGTGAAGAACTACGCGATCCTCGGCCTGCACTGGGGCCTGTACAACACCAAGAACCCGCAGCTGGTCCAGCACTGCCACGAACAGCTCACCGAGCTGGCCGCGCGGGGCGCGATCAAGCCTCTGGTGAGCGAGCGGGTGCCGCTCGCCGCCGCCGCCGACGCCGTACAGCGCGTCGCCGACGGCAGGACCACCGGCCGCCTGGCCGTCGTACCGGAGAACCAGGACAAGGGAGCCGCCGCATGACCGACGCAGCGGAACTGCGCCGCCGTACCCGTGAGTTGCTCGCCGCGCACCCACCGGCCGCCACGGACCGACTGGACTTCCTCCGGGCCCGCTTCGACGCCGGACTGGCCTGGGTGCACTACCCGCAGGGACTCGGCGGACTCGGTGCGACGCGCTCCCTCCAGGCCGTCGTGGACGCCGAGTTGGCAGCCGAGGGCGCCCCCGACAACGACCCCCGGCGGATCGGCATCGGCCTCGGCATGGCCGCCCCGACCATCCTCCAGTACGGCACCGAGGAGCAGCGGCGCCGGCTGCTGCGCCCGCTGTGGACCGGCGAGGAGGTCTGGTGCCAGCTCTTCAGCGAGCCGGGCGCCGGGTCCGACCTGGCGGCCCTCGGCACGCGCGCGGTACGGGACGGTGAGGACTGGGTCGTCAACGGGCAGAAGGTGTGGACCTCCAGCGCGCACCTCGCCCGCTGGGCCATCCTCATCGCCCGCACCGACCCGGACGTGCCCAAGCACCGGGGCATCACCTACTTCGTGTGCGACATGACCGACCCCGGCGTCGAGGTGCGGCCGCTGCGCCAGATCACCGGCGAGGCCGAGTTCAACGAGGTGTTCCTCACCGACGTCCGCATCCCCGACTCCCGCCGCCTCGGCGAGATCGGCGACGGCTGGCGGGTCGCGCAGACCACGCTGAACAACGAACGCGTCGCTATCGGCGGCACGCCGATCCCCCGCGAGGGCGGCATGATCGGCAAGGCCGCCGCGACCTGGCGCGAGCGCCCCGAACTGCGCACCCACGACCTGCACCAGCGGCTGCTCGGCCTGTGGGTCGAGGCCGAGGTCGCCCGTCTCACCGGCGTGCGCCTGCGCCAGCAACTGGCGGCCGGCCAGCCCGGCCCGGAGGGCGCCGGCATGAAGCTGAACTTCGCCCGGCTCAACCAGGAGATCAGCGGACTGGAGGTCGAACTCCTCGGCGAGGAGGGCCTGCTCTACGACGACTGGACCATGCGCCGCCCCGAACTGGTCGACTTCACCGGCCGCGACGCCGGCTACCGCTACCTGCGGTCCAAGGGCAACAGCATCGAGGGCGGGACCAGCGAGGTCCTGCTGAACATCGTCGCCGAGCGCGTCCTCGGCCTGCCCGCCGAGCCGCGCACCGACAAGGACGTCGCATGGAAGGACCTCGCCCGATGAGCGCACAGCCGGAACCCGCCCTGCTCCACTCGGAGGAGGAAGAGGCGCTGCGCGCCGCCGTCCGGGACCTGCTCACCGACCACTGCGACCCGGCGGGTGTCATCACCCGCACCGAGTCGGCCGCCCCGCACGACGCGTCGCTGTGGAAGGCCCTCGCCGACTCGATGGGCCTGGCGGGCCTGCTGATCCCGGAGCACCTGGGCGGCCAGGGCGCCACCCACCGCGAAGCGGGCGTCGTCCTGGAGGAACTGGGCCGGGCGGTCGCACCCGTGCCGTACCTGACGAGCGCCGTCGTCGCCACCGAGGCGCTGCTGGCCTGCGCGGCGGACGACCTGCTGGGCGAGCTGGCGTCCGCCACCACCGTCGCCGTACTGGCCGTCGGGCTGCACGTGGCGCCGGGCGGCGCCGTCCCGCAGGTACGACTCGAAGCGGGCGCGCTGCACGGCGAGTTGACCGGCATCGCCGACGCCTCCTTCGCCGACGTGCTGCTCGTGCCCGCCGACGACGGCGGCCTGTACGCGGTCGGCGCCGCCGACGCGACGGTCACCGGGCAGGTGTCTCTCGACGCCACCCGGCCGGTGGCGCGCGTGACCCTGGACGGCGCCGTGGGGCGCCGGCTCGGCGAGGCGGGGCCCGCCGTGCGCCGGGCGCTGCGCGCCGGTGCCGGGCTGCTCGCCTGCGAACAACTGGGCCTCGCCGACTGGCTGCTGACCGAGACGGTCCGCTACCTCAAGGAACGCAAGCAGTTCAACCGCCAGGTCGGCGGCTTCCAGGCCCTCAAGCACCGGCTCGCCCGGCTGTGGCTGGAGGTGGCGGGCCTGCGCGCCGCCGCCCGCAACGCCGCCGACGCCCTGGCGACCGGCGTGGACACCGACGTGGCGGTGGCCGTGGCCCAGGCGTACGCGGCCCAGGTCGCGGTCCACGCCGCCGAGGAGGCGCTGCAACTGCACGGCGGCATCGGCATGACGTGGGAACACCCGGTCCACCTGTACCTCAAGCGGGCCAAGGCCGACTCGATCGCCTACGGCGCGGCGGGCGCCCACCGCGCGGCGCTGGCCGAACTGGTCGACCTGCGGGCGCCCTGACGTACCTGCCGCGCACGCGAGTGCGTCCGGTGCCGCGCACGCGGGTGCGTCCGGTCCGGGAAGCCGCCGGTGAAGTGAACGACCGGCGGCGGTCCGGCCAACTCCCCGCACGACTCTGCTCCCCGAGGCCGACGGGACCCCATACTCACTGGGGTCCCGTACGGCACTTCCAGGGAGGCAGAGCATGGCCCTCACCACCCGACGCAGAGCCCTCACCACCCTCGGCGCCGCCCTCGCGGGCGCGGTCGCCCTGCCCGCCGGCACCGCGCTGGCGTCCGAAGGCAGGCACGGGCCGCGCCCGTTGTGGCGCGCGCACGCCCACAACGACTACGAGCACCCCCGGCCCCTCCTCGACGCCCTCGACCACCGCTTCGGCAGCGTCGAGGCCGACATCTACCTGGTCGGCGGCCAACTCCTGGTCGCCCACGACCCCGAGGACCTCGACCCGTCCCGCACCCTGGAGTCGCTCTACCTCGACCCGCTCGCCGCCCGCGTCCGCGCGCAGCACGGCCGGGTCTACCGGCGGGACCGCCGCGCCCTGCAACTCCTGATCGACATCAAGACCGAGGGCGAGGCGACGTACCTCGAACTCGACCGCCGACTGCGCCGCTACCACCACCTGTTCACCTCCTACGCCCACGGAGGGGTGTTCCCGGGCGCGGTCACCGCGGTGGTCTCCGGCGACCGCGCCGCTCGCGCGCCCATGGCGGCCCAGCGCACCCGCCGGGCCTTCTACGACGGCCGCCTCACCGACCTCGGCACCGCCGCACCGGCCTCCTTCGTCCCGCTGATCAGCGACAACTGGACGCTCAACTTCACCTGGCAGGGCGTCGGCGCCTTCCCGGCGGCCGAGCGGCGCAAGCTGCGGGACATCGTGGGCGCGGCCCACGCCCGCGGGCAGCGGGTGCGCTTCTGGGCCACGCCCGACGTGGCGGGGCCCGCGCGGGACGCGGTGTGGGCGGAACTGCTGGCCGCCGGGGTCGACCATCTCAACACCGACGACCTCGCGGGCCTCGAGGCGTTCCTCGACGCCCACCGCGGCGCGTAGGGCGGCCCAGGGACACCACTCGTTCGGAGGACAGGTCAGCCGCACGGACGAACCCTCCGCTACGCCACACTTACGGCCGAACGCCGCGAAGTGGACGTGGCGGAGGAGGTTGACGATGGCCGTTTCCATCTCTGTGGTGCTCTTGCTGTCCATCCTTGCGGTGCTCTTCCTGCGCAACGGCGGGCTGAAGGTCTCGCACGCACTGGTGTGCCTGCTGCTCGGCTTCTACCTGGCGAGCACGAGCATCGCCCCGACCATCAACAGCGGACTGACCGCGACGGCGGACATCGTGGGGAGCCTCAGACCGTAGGGCGGCGGGGACCGGCCACCGCGCCGGTCCGTGCCGGCCCGGTGGGGGACGGGGGCCGCGGCCGGCCGGGCAGCAGCAGGCACAGCGGGACGGCGAGTGCGGTGAGGGCCACCGACCACCAGAAGGCCCGGTCGAAGGCGTCGGCCAGGGCGCCCGGACCGTGGGCACCGAGCGAGGCGTGCTGCAGGACGACGGCGAGCACGGCGATCCCCACCGAGCCGCCGATCTGCTGGGCGACGCGGGTGATGACACCGGCGTCGGGGATCTCCCGGTGGCGCAGCCCGACGTAGGCCGCGCCCATCGGCGCGATCATGGCGGCGCCGAGCGCGAGGCCGCGGACGAACAGCGCGGCCATGAGCGGCGTCCCGCCGGTGCCGCCGGTGCCGGCGGTGACGAAGGCGAACGGCACCGTGGCCACGGCGACGAGGGCGAAGGCGGCGACGGCGACCCGGCGGGGGCCGACGCGGTCCATGTACCTGCCCGCCAGGCCGCGTGCGAGCAGCGCCCCGGCACCCTGCGGGACGAGCAGGAGCCCGGCGCCGAGGGCGTCCTCGCCGCGGACCTGCTGGAAGTACAGCGGAAGCAGCGTCATCGGCCCGTACAGCGCGATGCCGCCCAGGAAGAGCAGGGTGGCGGAGGAGGCCACCGCACGGTGGCGCAGCAGCCGCAGATCGACCAGGGAACCGCCGGGGCGGGTCAGGGACCGGACGGTGAAGCCGCCGACGAGGGCGAGTCCGCCGAGCAGCGGCACGAGGACGGTGGCGCCGGTGAGGCCCGCGCTGCCCTCGACCCGGGACAGGCCGTAGACCAGGGCGGTGACGCCCGGGCAGAGCAGGAGCAGGCCGACCACGTCCAGGCGGACGCGGGGGCCGCCGGGCTCCGGCCGGTCGTCGGGGAGGTTCCGCAGGGCCAGCCATCCGCCGACTACGCAGAACGGGATGTTGACGAAGAACATCCAGCGCCAGTCGGCCAGATGCAGGACGAGGCCGCCCAGAACCGGGCCCAGGACCGGGCCGAGCGCGGTGGGTACCGTGGTGATCGCCATGACCTTGCCCGGATGGCGGCCCTTGGCCGCCTGCATGAGCAGGGTGGCCATGAGCGGCATCATGATGCCGCCCGCCAGGCCCTGGACGACACGGAAGACGATCAGACTCGTGGCGTTCCACGCCAGCGCGCTCAGGACCGAGCCGAGCAGGAACCCGCCCAGCGCCCCGATCCACAGCCGCCGGCCGCCGAAGCGCGACTGGGCCCACACGGCGAGCGGGATGGTGACGAACACCGCCAGCAGATAGCCGGTGCTCACCCACTGGACGGTGGCCAGCGGGGCGTCGAACGCCGTCGCCAGGTCGCCCAGCGCGACGCTGACGACGGTGGTGTCGAAGACGACGGCGAGCGCGCCCACGACGAGGGTGGCCCCGATGCGCCACACGGCGGGGTCGACGCGATCGGGACCCGCCGCGGCGGGCGCGGCCCCGAGGGGGGTGCCCATGATCCCCCACCTCCTTAAGATAGGACGCTCTTTCTTACCTTCGCCGGAGCAGAGTAGGGCGATAGAGTAAGAAAGGCAACTCTTTCCAATTCGAGGGGACGAGGAGATGCGGATGGCGCAGCGGCGCCGCGGAGCGGCACTGGAGAAGGCGCTCCTGGACGCGGCCTGGGACGAACTCGCCGAGCGCGGCTACGCCAGGTTCACCATGGATGCCGTCGTCAGGCGCGCGGGCACCAGCCCGCCGGTGCTGTACCGCCGCTGGTCGCACCGCGACGAACTGGCCCGGGCGGCCGTCGCGCACGCCCTGGAGGAGGCGCGCGTCGACACGCCCGACACGGGAAGCCTGCGGGGGGACGTCCTCGCCCTCATGCGGGAGATCGGCTCCGCCAACGCCCGGCTCGTCATCCTCATGTACGCGCACCTGGCCGGCTACTACCAGGAGACCGGCACCAACCCCGGCGACCTGCTCGACGCTGCGCGCGGGAAGTCCGCGGACGCGCTCGCCGACGTCTACGACCGGGCCGTCGCACGCGGCGAGGCCAGAGCGGAACGGCTCACCGGGCGCGTCAGGTCCCTCCCCTTCGACCTGCTGCGCCAGGAGATCCTCGCGACCCTCGCGCCGGTCCCCGACGACGTCGTCGAGGAGATCGTCGACACGATCTTCCTGCCCCTGGTGCGCTGACGGCCGAGGGGGAGGGGGCCGGGCTCAGGCGTCCAGGACGCGGGAGCGGATGAGGAAGCGCACCCCCTCGGGCGCCTCCAGCGAGAAGCCGCTGCCGCGGCCCGGCACGACGTCCACGATCAGCCGGGTGTGCCGCCATGCCTCGTACTGGCTGCGCGACATCCAGAACTCCACCGGTTCCGCCACGCCCTCGACGGCCAGTTCGCCGAGCAGGACGTCGGAGGCTCCGGTGCGGAACTCGCCGGCGGGGTAGCACATGGGGGCGCTGCCGTCGCAGCAGCCGCCCGACTGGTGGAACATCAGCGGGCCGTGCGCCTCGCGGAGCTGCCGCAGCAGCGCGGACGCCTCGGGGGTCAGCTCGACGCGCGGGGTCTCCTCGTATGTGTCGCCCATACCGCGTATGCCAGCACGGGGAACGTTGCGAGTGCGTTGCGCGGTGCCCGTGACGGTCGGCCGCGTCCTGCGCAAGGTACCTCTTTTGACATACCTATCCGACCATATCTATTGTCTCGGGGTGACCGACTCCAGCACCCCTCGCCGGGACATCGACCGCGTGGCCTCCGGGCTCGCGGCGTGCCTTCCCGCGCTGCACCGGGCGCTGGACCGACAGGTCACCGCCCGGTACCCGCACCCCAAGCCCCCCGAGGGGCAGCTCGCCCTGCTGCGGTTCGTCGCGCAGCACGAGGGCGCCACGGTGCGCGAGGCCGCCGAGGCCCTGCTGATGAAGCCGAACAACGTCAGCGCCCTGGTCTCCCAGCTCACCGAGCGGGGCGACCTGGAGCGCCGGCGGGACAGCGACGACAAGCGGATCGCCCACCTCCACCTCACGGCCACGGCCCGTGAACGGGTGTCCGAGGTGCGGGAACTGGAGACCGCGTTCATCCGCCACGCCCTGACCTCCCTCACCGAGGGACAGCAGGGCGCGCTCGGCTCCGCCCTGGACGCCCTCGACGCGTTGACGCGGCACCTGCATCACGGCGTCCGCTGACCCACGCGCACGGCCTCGCGGCGATCGCTGAGCCACGTGCCCGTCCTCACGGCGTGCGCTGAGCAGGCGCCTGCCCTTGCGGCGTCCGCCGAGCCATGTGCCTGCCCTCGCGGCGTGCCGATCCCTTCCCGCACCACTCCGAAATCGGAAGCGAAGCTCCTCCATGCCCTCCACCTCCGTGGACCACTCCGCCATGCCCGCGGCCGAGACCGACACCGCCCCACGGCCGGCCGGCCGACTGCGGTCCAACCCGTGGCTGACCCTCCTCGCCGTCGCGTTCGGCCTCTTCATGGTCCAGCTCGACGGGTCCGTCGTCGCCATCGCCAACCCCGAGATCGGCAGCGACCTGCACGCGTCCACCGCCCAGCTCCAGTGGGTGACCAACGCCTACCTGCTGGCCCTCGCCGCCACCCTCATCCTCGGCGGCAAGCTCGGCGACCGCTTCGGCCGCCGCACCTACTACCTGGTGGGAGTCGCCGGCTTCACCCTCGCCTCCGTCGCCATCGGCCTGTCCGGTTCGATCGAGGGCGTCGTCGCCTTCCGCGCCCTCCAGGGCGCCTTCGGGGGACTGCTGATGCCCAACACCCTCGGACTGCTCCGCTCCGCCTTCCCGCCCAAGAAGTTCGGCATGGCCGTCGGCATCTGGGCCATGGTCTCCGCCGTCGCCACGGCCCTCGGGCCCATCGTCGGCGGCCTCCTGGTGGAGCACGTCGACTGGGAGTCGGTGTTCTACATCAACGCCCCCATCGGTGTCGCCGCCATCGCCTTCGGCGCCCTCGTCCTCCCGGAGAGCCGCAACGCCGCGGGCCGCGAGCGCTTCGACATACCCGGCCTCGTCCTGCTCGCCCTCGGCCTCCTCGCCGTCGTCTTCGGCGTCGTCAAGGGCGAGACCTGGGGGTGGACCTCCGCGGGCACCCTCGGCGCCGTCGCCGCCGGTCTCGTACTCCTGCTGGTGTTCGGCCGCTACGAGACCCGCGTGGAGCACCCGCTGCTGCCCATGCGCCTGTTCCGCAGCCGTGCGCTGACCATCGGCGCGATCGTCACCGCGCTGAACTTCTTCGTCATGCTCGGCGTGATCTTCTTCGTCATGCTCTACCTGCAGAACGTGCGCGGCTTCACGCCGGTCGAGGCGGGCGTGCGGACGCTCCCGCTCAGCCTCGCCTCGCTGGTCGCCTCGCCCCTGGGAGCGGCCCTGACCCAGCGCTTCGGGCCCCGGCTGACCATGCCGCTGGGCATGCTGCTCCAGGCGGCCTCGTGCTTCGGCATGCTCACCTGGCAGACCGACTCCGCCTACGCCACGATGTGGCCGCCCTTCATCGCGCTCGGCCTCGGCGTCGGCATGGTGATGTCCGCCTCCTCCGACGCCATCGTCGGCAACGCCCCCGTCCGGGACGGCGGTGTGGCGGGAGGTCTCCAGGCGACGACCCTGCAGATCGGCGGCGCGCTCGGCACCTCCGTGCTGGTCTCCCTGATCAGCGCCAAGGTCGGCAGCACCCTCACCGGTGAGCTGACCGGCGCGGGCGTGCCCCCGGCCGTGGCCGACGGTCTCCGGGAGGCCGAGGACGCCGTGGCGATGGGCGTGGCACCCGTCTCCGGGGACATGCCGGCCGGGCTGCGGGCCGCCGTGGTGGAGGGCAGCGGGCAGGCGTTCATGAACGGCGTCCACGTGGCCGTCGTCGTCACGGGTGCCCTCTGCGTGCTCGGCGCGGCTCTCGCCGCGGCCGGACTCAGGCCTCCCCGGCCGCGGCGCGCGGAAGCACCGTGACCCGGTGGAAGTTGCACCCCGGGGACGTCGGGAGGCCCACGGGCCCCGCGGCACCGGGGGTGAGGTCGGTCGGGGGCCGGGACTGATGGGCCTTGAGCGCGATGCTCACCAGGCTCAGCAGCAGGTCGACGTCCGCGTCGCAGTCCAGGTGCACGGTCACCCAACGGGAGCCGGGCACCAGACGGATGGCGGTGGAGCCGCCGAGGTCGTACTGGAAGCGCTGGATGGCCCGGTGGGTGAGGTGGAGGTCCACGTCCCGGTCCGAGTGGAAGTGGACGATCTCGTCGCGGACGGAGCACAGTGCCCGTCCGGTTCCGCAACTGGCCGGACCCGCCGAGAGGTCGGGCCAGGCGTGCAGCCGCTCAAAGGCGCGCTGGGCCGGAGTCATGGCCCTATCGTCGCCCGATCACCGCTCCGCAACCAGAGGTTGAGCGATTCGTAACCGGCACGTGAGGTCGGCGGGAGCCCGCGGGGTCCCGCCGACCGTGTCCCGACGTGCGTCAGGGCATGTGTGTCAGGGAGTCACGCAGCCGATCGAGTCGACCGGGAAGTCGTTGCCGGTCGACGTGGCGGTGAAGCCGAAGGTCACGCTCCCGTCCGGTGGTACGACGCGGTTGTGGTCCACGTTCCGGACCGTGACGGTCCCGTCGGAGCCGCTGGACAGCGAGCCGTTCCACACCCCGCCGAGCGTGGTCCCGCCGCCCGGCCGCCACTGCACGGCCCAGCCGTTCAGCGGCTCGGTGCCGTGGTTCATCACCTCGACCGAGCCCTGGAAGCCGCCGCTCCAGGAGTTCTCCACGGAGTACACGGCCATGCAGGAACCGGTGTGCGGCGGGTTGGTCGGGTCCGTCGGGGTCGGCGTCGGATCCGGGTCCGGAGTGCTGCCGGAACCGCGGATGCCGGTGACCTCTCCGTTGCCGCCGTCGAAGACGACGTCCGAGCAGGAGAAGAAGTTCTCCTGGCTGTCCGAACGCACCCACTGCATGAAGATCAGTGCGTTGCCCGAGCGGCCCGAGGGCAGTGCGAGATCCCAGTAGTAGTGGCCCCCGTCGGTGCCCGGCGAGCCCTGCTGGGGCGGATCGGTGACCGTCTGGATAAGCTCCAGGTCGTCCCAGCCCAGCTCGGACGTGGGCGACCAGCCCGGCTTGGTCAGGTACACCCGGAAGTCACCCGGGTGGGCCGCCCAGTTGCTGTACTGCACCGGGATCGTCGCCCCCGACGTCAGATGCGTGCGGGGCCAGTCCGAGCGGGCGGCGTTGTAGGCGGAGAAGTCGTACGGGGAACGGTCGCCGGCGCTGCACAGGGTGCCGTCCGGCACATAACCGGCGCCGCGGCCGCCCGCGTTGGAGTCGAGCACGGCGAACCAGTTGTACAGGGCCGTCGCGCCGCTCTGGTCCAGCGCGGACTGACAGGCCGGGTTCGTCGGGTCGAGGGCGCCGGTGCCGGTCTTGGCGTCCAGCTGGCACAGGTAGGTGCGGGAGCCGGGCATCATCGCCACGCCGTGCGCCTCGGCCCGCCCCTGTCCGAAGAGAAGGGCCACACCGAGCGAGCTCAGCAGGGTGGCCAGTACCGCCGCCAGTGAAAGGAATCTGTTGCGTCGAACCATAGGGGTCTCCCGGTTCCGGTCCGTGGATGAGCAGATGGGATCGATGTGAGCCGTACATGACAAGATCGAAATGGAACCCCCGCCCGTCCGGGGCGGGCGCTTCGACCGGACGGGCGAGGAGCGGGGGGGTGGGGCGGGGCGGGCCGCTACGCCGTGGTGCAGTCGGCGTCGTTGAGGCGGAAGGCGGCCGGCTCGGCGAAGGCTCCGCCGTACGTGCCCTGGAAGCCGAACGACAGGCTGCCGCCGGGGGCGATCCGGGTGTTGTGACTCGCTCCGGTCACCGTGACGGCGCCCGTCGACGGCGCGACGGAGGCGTTCCAGGCGTTGGTGATCCGCTGACCCGAGGGGAGGGTGAAGGCGAGCCGCCAGCCGTCGACGGGAGCCGTACCGGTGTTGGTGACGGTGACGTCAGCGGTGAAACCGTCCTGCCACACGTTCGTGCCGTACGACACCGCGCACGCCGACGTGCCACCCGGGTCGCCGGGGTCCGTGCCGCCCGGGGTGCCGCCGGTCTCGACGGTGGAGGAGAAGGAGTTCACCGCCAGCCCGGCGCCGTTCTGCCAGGGCTCGAAACCCGCCTGAACGCTCGTCAGGTACCAGTCCTCCTCGGCGAGCCCACGTGCGACGGTCGCCCGGACGAAGTCCATGACGTCGAAGCTCCAGCCGGTGATCGCCGACGGTGCCACGAAGGACAGCACGTCGTTGGAGCCGTTGCCGCCGCTCCACACCTCCCAGGTGCGTCCGCCGACCGTGGCCGTGCCCACCGGCGAGCCGATGGGCTGGATCGGGCCCACCCGGTTGAACCAGATCATGATCTCGGTCCGGTTGACCCCGTCGGTCCGGGGAGTCGGGTCCAGCCAAATGTCGTACGAAGCGTTGTAGACGGCGGTGTCGACGAAGCCGTACGAGATGCTTGACGGCGCCCGGGAGACGGTGTCGAGCCGGGCCGGGAGGCTGGTGCCCGGCGAACAGGTCGTGTAGTGACAGCCGTTGAAGACCGACGGGTACGACTTCGGCGCCCCGTTGGTCGGCACCGAACCGTCGGCCTGCGTGACGCGGAAACCGGTGTCGGTGGCGGTGACGCACTGGGTGGCGCTGGAACCCCAGCGGTTGTTCTGGACGACGTAGCGTCCCTGGACCGTCGTCGTGCCGAAGGGCTCGCAGATCGTGGTGTCCGCCTGGGCCGGGGCCGCGGCGGTCACGAGTGACGTGAGGAGGGCGAAGGTCGACAGGGCCGCGCCCAGAGCGCCTAAGAGGCCGCGCCGGGTGCGGTCTTGGGGCCGTGGCGTTCGCATGGGGCCTCTCCGGGAGGGGTGGGGGCGAGGGGGGAAGGGAAGAAGGGTGGGGGTGTAGGGCCGGTGCGGGAGCGCTCCCAACTCCCCACTGATGGGAGCGCTCCCACTTACCGGTTGTTGGGACTGTAGAAGCGGTTCATGTTCCTGACAAGACTGTGCGCGCCAGAGTTGTCGAAAGAATCTCGAAGGCGCAGGTGGGAGCGGCCCGGCCGGGAGCGCTCCCGGCGCTCGGGTCGATCAGGCGGAGTCCCGGAGCACCAGTTCGGTGCGGAGGATGACGTGCCGCCAGGCGACGGCGGGGTCCTCCATCTCCTCCTGGAGCAGCCGCACCATGGTGTGGCCGATCTCCTCCAGCGGCTGCCGGACCGTCGTCAGCGGAGGGTCCGTGGGCCGGGCCGGGTGGAAGTCGTCGAAGCCGATCACGGCCACGTCCTGCGGCACCCGTCGGCCCGCCGCGCGCAGCGCGTTGAGTGCCCCGGCCGCCAGCGTGTCCGAGGCGGCGAAGACCGCGTCGAGGTCCGGGTGCCGGGCGAGCAGCTCCGTCATCGCCCGGCGTCCGCTCTCCTCCGTGAAGTCGTCCCCCTCGACCACCAGCGACGCCCCGGCCGGTACACCCGCGGGTTCCAATGCCTCCCGGTACCCGCGCAGGCGGCACTGCGCGACGTACATGTCGAGCGGCCCGCTGATCGCCCCGATCGTGCTGCGGCCGGTGTCCAGCAGATGCATGACCGCGCCGCGCGCGCCGCCCGTGTTGTCGGCGTCGACATAGGTGACGCTCTCCTCGCCGGAACGCCGCCCCAGCATGACCGTGGGCAGCCCCGCCTTGGCGAGCATGTCCGGCAGCGGATCCTCGGCGTGCACGGACATGAGCAGCACCCCGTCGACCCGGCCGCCGCGCGCGTACTCCACGAAGCGCCGCCGCTCGGTCTCCGTCCGGACCAGGGTGAGCAGCAGCTGCAACGGGGTGTCGGTGAGGGCGTCGCCGACGGCGTGGACGATCTCGGTGAAGAACGGCTCCCCGAACAGCCGCCAGTCCGGCTCCGTCATCACCAGCGCGACGGCGTCCGCCCGGTGGCCCGCCAGGGAACGGGCCGCGAGATTCGGCACGTACCCCAGCTCGGCGATGGCCCGCTGCACGGCGCGGCGCGTCGAGTCCCGCACGCCGGTCGCGTTGTTGATCACCCTTGAGACGGTGCCCCGGCCCACGCCTGCGAGGGCGGCCACCTCCTCCAGCGTCGGCGTACCGGGACGCTGCCTGCCCATGTCGGCCCGCCTTCCCCCACGAGATCATCCGAATACTACGGCGAGCCGCCCGGGCTCGGCGGGGCGATCGCGAGGGTGCGGACGGCGAGGGTGCGGACGGCGAGGGTGCGACCGGCCGAGCCGCCGCCCCTGGTGATCGCCGGGGCGGCGAGGTCACCGAGAGTCGAGCCCGGGGCTGCTCGCGCCCCACGCGGCGGCGCACAGGGCACGGTCGACCTCCTCCGTGTAGACGGCCGCGCCGAGCCATGCCGTGGCGAAGCGCCCGGTGTCGGCCGGGAGCAGGCGGCCGAAGGGGTCGCGCGCCCGCTCCGCCGCCGAGGCGTGCAGCGCGGTGAGCAGCTCGCCGGCGGTGCCGAGACCGTACCGGCGCAGGCGGGCGGCCTCGGACTCCTTGCTTCCGGGGAAGGCGAGCACACGGCGGCCGCCGGATGCGGCCTGGTGGACCCTGCGCCTCAGGAGGTGCACGGGAGCCTCGCCGGGTGCGGTCGCAGGCTGAACGGTGGGCGCGGGCCGGGCGTCGCCCGAGGTGCCCGCCGTCGGTTCCGCGGGCAGGTCCGCGCGGCGGAGCCGGTCGAGACCGAGGTCGACGTGTGTGTCCGGATCGGTGGGGCGGCTCGCCGCCAGCAGTACCGCACGGGGGAGCGGGGCAGGCGTGAGCCGGGCGACCACGCGCAGCCGGGTGCCCGGCCCACGCCCGTGGGCGAGGAGCGCGAGGAGCCGGAGGTTCTCGCGGTCGGGCAACGCGGGGTCGTCGTGCGCGGCGGCGAGCCGGACCGTCAGGCCGTCGCAGTCGGCGAGCAGACACTCGCCCGCCGCCTCGTGGACCGTGCCGATGAGCGTGACGTCGAGGAACAGCAGATCCCGGCCGTCTCGGCCGTCCCGCGCGGTGGGTTGGTTGGTGCCGTCACCGGCCTCACTAGCCGTACCGGCGTCACCGCCCGAGTCGGTGTCCTTCGCCTTCGGCACGTCCAGGTCGCCGGCCAGGGCGCGGGCGATCTGTTCGGCCACCGGCACCGTCCACAGTCGGTCGAGTGGCTCGGCGTGCCAGGAAACGCCGGGCGCGCGCACGGCTCGTACGCCCGCCCCCGCGCCCAGGCGGCCCGTCGGGGAGACCGTCGCCCCGGACACGGCGAGTCCGGCGCGGGAGAGTTCACGATGGGTCAGCGAAGTGTCGCCGATGCGCACGGCACGGTCCGCCGAGCCCGCGGCCCGTTCGGCGCCGCCCGGGGCCACGTCCGGGACCGTGTAGAGCCGCCCCGCGGCATCGGCGGTCCAGGTGACGGTGCCCGCGTAACCGGTCGACGTGAGGACCGGTTCGGCGAAGAGCCCGTACAGGCGCAGTGACCCGTCCGGCGTGTACGGCTGGCGTACCCGGCCGCGCAGCCCGGCCAGTTCCGGACCGGTGGCTTGCGGCAGGCGGTGCGCGAGGAGCAGGACGTCGCGCAGAGCCGTGGTGAGGTCGCCGAGGCGGTGGGCGGGGTCGGCGTCACGGGCCGCGCGCAGCGCCGTGACCGCGGCGACGGCACGGCCGGCCGCGCGCGGGAGGCCGGCGAGTCGTGCGGTGTGCGCCGCCCGCAGCAGCTCCGCCTGAAGCACGGCCCCGGCTCCGTCGGCGCCCGCTTCCAGCACGGCTGCCGCGGCGTCGTGCAGGGCGGCCGCGGCCGTGCGCTGGGCCGGGGTGGCCGATTCGGGAGCGGGGTCGGCGGCGCCTGCGGGGGCGTCGTCGGCAGCGGAAGTGGCGGTCGCAGGGAGAGTCGTGGCCGGGACGGACGTCGGCGGCACCGTCCGCGGTGCTTCCGTGAGCGACGGCTCCCCGGCCACCGGATCCGGGATCTCCGCCACCGGATCCGGCATCTCGGCGACCGGATCCGGCATCTCGGCGACCGGCGCCGCCGATGCCGCGGCGGCCCGGTGCAGGCAGTCGGGGGCGAGCAGGCAGCCGCAGCGGATCGCCTCGGCAGTCGTCACGACCCCGCCGGGAGCGTGCAGTTCGAGGTCGGTGTCGTCGTCGACCGCGAGGCGCACGATGTCGCCGTCCCGGGCGACGGGCCGCCCGGCGAGCTTGGCGACACCCGCGTCCAGCCGCTTGCGCAGCCTGGGTGTGAGTGCCGCGACGAGCTGGGCGGTCACCGAGGGATCGACCGGGGGAAGGAGCGGGCTCATGCGATCTTCTCTCCTACCCAGCGGGCGAGTTCGAGTGGACTGAGCGCGGCGACCGGCATGCCCGCGGCGACGAGCTGACCCGCCACCCCGGTGGAGTAGCGCGGGCGGCCCGCGTCGTCGAGGCTGGCACACCCCAGCACATGACACCCGGCCCCGACCAGGGCGCGGACCTCGGCGAGGAGCCCGCCCAGCGGATAGCCCTCCTCGAAGTCGCTGACGACGACCACGAGCGTGCGGGACGGCACGGTGACGAGCTCCCGGGCGTGCCGCAGCCCCGCGGCGATGTGCGTGCCACCGCCCACGCTGACTTCGAGCAGCAGGGACAGCGGATCGTCGACGTGGTCGGTGAGGTCCATGACCTCCGTGGAGAAGGCCAGGAAGTGCGTGGACAGCGTGGGCACGCCCGCCAGCACCGACGCGGTGAGGGCGGCCCAGACCGTGGACGCCTCCATGGACCCCGACACGTCCGTCACCAGGATCAGCCGCCAGTCGGCGGACCTCCTGGCCCGGGTGCGGAAGACGGGGTGCTCCGGAAGGACCCGGACCGTGCCGTCCGGACCGCGGTGCGCCGAGGCCAGGTTGGCCCGCAGCGTGCGGGGAAGGTCGAGGCCGCCGCCCGGGCGGCGGCTGGGGCGCGGCACGACGGTCCCGTGCAGCGCGGGGCGCAACCGGGTGGCCAACTCCCGGGTCAGCGCCTCGACCAGCCGCCGCACGAGCGGCCGGAGCGCGGCCAGCCGCGCCTCGGGCAGACCTCCCGCATGCCGCAGCACGGTGCGCAGCAGATCGACGGAGGGCCGCACGCTGTCCGGGTCGAGTTCGGCCAGGACGTCCGGCCGGCCCGACGAGGCCGCGGCTGCCAGGACCTCCTCGCGGATGCCCGGCCCGAACAGTGCCGTGAGTTCCTCCGACCACTCCCGGACACTCGGATACGGGGCCTGTCGGCCGCCGCCCGAGCCGCCCCGGCCCGGGCCGGTCAGGTCGCCCCGGCTGCCCTCGCCCCGCCCGCTGCCGTACAGCTCGTCCAACGCGGTGGCCGGCGCGGCCGCCGCCGGAGACAGCCGGTCGGTACGGCGGCCGAGCACCAGCCGCCAACGGTCGGCGGGATCCAGGTGGTGTTCCTCGAAGACGGGGGACGCAGCGGCAGCAGTCGTGGATGTGGAAGTGGCTGTGGCCGTGGCATCACGCGTGTCGGCCCGGTCGGCCTCGTCGCCCTCGCTCGCCTCGCCGGGCTGGCGGGTGTGGGGCTCGCCGGGCTCGGCGGGCTCGTGGGACGTACGGGTGGGATCGGCCGGGGGCAGCAGCCGGAGTCCGCCGAGGGTGGCCCGAGCCATGAGGTCCGCGCGGGTCCACAGGGCGAGCGCGACCGGGTCCACCCCGCCCGTGTCGGCCGTCCGGTCGGTGCCCAGGCGCTCCTCGACGACGGACAGGAGACGGTCGCGCGCGGCCGGGCTGAGTGTGTCGAAGCCGCCGCGCAACGCCGGCAGCCGGTCCAGGAACTCCCGGTCGGCCAGCTCCGACACCCGGTCGAGGAGCGGCTCGAGCGCCGGGGCCGCCGACTCCAGCAGCGGACCCGCGGCCGTCAGCAGCCCCGTGAGCCGGGCGCTGAGCGCGGAGCGGGAAGCGGGGTCGCGGGCGGCGTCCACCCAGGACGCGACGCGTTCGCCGAGTACGCCGGGGTCCTCGTGACCCAGGAGCACCCGGACGGCTCCGGCGGCGCCGCGCATCAGGGGTGAGCCCTCTTGGGCCAGCCGGGCCAGCGCGTCGGTCAGCCGGACGCCGCCGAGCACGTCGGCGCGGTGGGCGAGCTCCAGCAGGGCGTGCGCGTCCGCCGGGTCCTCCGTCCCGCTGAGCCCGTCCACCTGGCGTACCGCCGCCGCGGTGAGGAGCTCGGCCACGGCAGTTGCCCGGACCGCACGCTCCTTGTCGGCGCCCAGCCCCGGGACGTGCCCCGCCCGCAGCCGGTCCAGAAGGCCCAGCCCGGTGAGGAGTTCGGGCAGTGTGGCGGCACCCGGCAGCACGTCGGCGGTCTCCGCGAGCCGTGCGTCCGCGAGGTCCGGCAGGCCGCACTCGGCCGCCTGCCGGAGCCCGTCCAGGGTCTGCGCGGCAGTGGGACCGCCCTCGTCCCGCTCCGTCCGCCACCGCTCGCGCAGCACCCCCTCGGCCGCCTGGGCGGGCGTGACACCGTGAACGCCGACCGCGGACAGCATCGCCTCGGTGGCCGGTGTCCAGCGCACCTCCCACCGTGTCGTCAACGTCTCGGCGCCGCCCGCACCGACGACGCCCCGCGCCTCGGCGTACGGCACGCCGCAGACCGTCAGGCGGCGAAGCAACAGGTCGCGGGCGCGGTCGAGGTCGGACCGCAGCGGGTCCAGACGCAGATCCCGCGAGGTCGCGGTCGCGGCCGACGCGGTGCTGCCCGTTGCGCTGCCCCCACGCGCGCCGCCGCCCTTCCCCGGTGCCGGGGCGCCGACCGGCCGCGGGCCGGGCAGCCCCAGAGCCGCCAGCTCGGCCTCGACCGCCGGAGCGAGTCCGCACCGCGGTGCGCCCGGGGCTGGGCGGCCGCCGCGCGTGCCGACGAGGACCTGTTCCATCGCTCTGGCGACGGCCCGCCCCCTGCCGTACGGCTCACCCTGCGCGAGCACGGTCTGCACCGCCTCGACCAACTCGCCCCGACCTGCCGCCGGCAGCCCGCGCAGCCGTGCCAGGTCCGAGGCCAACCGCACGATCTCGCGCGCGTCGGCGGGCCCCGACGGATGCCCGAGGCCGCGCAACGCCGCACACACCCGTACGGCCGTGTGCGTCAACGCCTCCGCCAGCGCGCCCGGATCACCGGCCGCCCGCACCACCAGGTGCTGCCACTCGGGGTCCCGGATACCCGCCGGGTAGCCGGACCGCTCGTCCAGGAGGGCGTACGTGTACGGGATGAGCGACGTGACCCAGTCGGGCCGGTCGGCAGGCCTGCCGACGGAGGCGCCGGCAGGGCCGTTGACGTCGCCGCAGCCGTCCCGTTCGGTCTCGGCCGTGGTGGCCGGGGAGACCAGTGCCGGAGCGTGGAAGGCGCCCACGACCAGGGCGGCCCGCGCACCGTCCGCGGTGGCGGCGGCCAGCCGGGAGCGCATCCACGCCTCACGTCGCAGGTCCAGGGCGGGCACGCCGCCGGAGGCGATGGCCTCCTCGCGAAGGGCCCAACCGGTGAGGAGCGCGGCGCGGCGCAACGACTCCGGTCCTGATCCCGGTGCCGCGGCCTCGACCAGGCGGTCCCACAGATCCTCGCCGGGACGCCCGGTGAGCCGCGCCCGCAGGGCCGCGCTCAGCCGGGAACGGTCCGGCTCCGGCGCGTCCGGTCCCGTGGGCGCAGTGGGCGCAGTGGGAGTGGCGGGGGTGGTGGGCGTGGCGGGCGCCGTGGGCGCTCCCGGGCGCCTCCCCTCCCGCCACGTCCGGTCGGCCAACGGCAGGTCGCAGGCGAGCACAGGAACGCCCTGCCGGGCGGCCCAGCGCACGGCGGCCAGCTCCGGGGAGAAGTCGGCGAACGGATAGAAGGCCGTCCCCGCCCCCTCCTCCCGACTGGCCGCGGCCAGCGCGACCGGCGCCCGCGTCTCCTCGTGGCCCAGCCAGGGCAGCCATTCCTGCATCTCGGCGGGCAGCTCGACCAACAGGACGTCCGGCGCGGCCCGGTCGAGGAGCAGCGGCACGGCCGCGGCCAGCGAGGGCGCGTGGTGCCGTACGCCGATGAGGAACGGCACCCCGGGACCGGTGAGCGCCGCGACCGCCTGCTCCGCGGACGTGAACGCGGCGGGGGCGGACGAGAGGGAGGGGGAGCCGGGGGAGGACGCGGTGCGGGACACGGCGGTCAGCCCTCCAGGACCGTGCGCAGGTCCCACAGGGTGCGCCAGGTGGCGGAACCCTGCTCGGCGCGCCGCCGGACCGGTCCGTCCCAGTACCCGCGCAGCCGCGCCGCGTCGGCGGGATCGTCCTTGCGGACCACGCCGAGGAGATGCCCCGGCAGCAGGCCCAGCACGTCGCGGTCCCCGGGGAAGTACGCCGCGGCCAGCCCCAGCGCGCCCGCGACCGACACGGCCTCCGCGGTGCTCATGACCGTGGAGGGGCGCTCGACCTCCCAGCCCTCCGCCGACCGGCCCTCGCGCAGGTCGCGGAAGGCGACGACCAGTGCCTCCAGGACCGCCTCGTCCACCTTGAAGGGCGCGCCGGCCCGTTCGACCGAGGCCCGTGCCTGGCTGCGGACCAGGGCCGTCTCGGCGTCGAGGTCCGGGATGGGGCCGACCGTCTCGAAGTTGAAGCGGCGCTTGAGAGCCGCCGACATCTCGGACACGCCCTTGTCCCGCAGGTTGGCGGTGGCGATGAGGTTGAATCCGGGGGCGGCGTGCGCCAGGGCGTCCTCGGAGCCGGAGAGTTCGGGAACGGCGATGCGCCGCTCGGAGAGCAGGGAGACCAGCGCGTCCTGCACCTCCGGCAGACAGCGGGTCACCTCCTCGACGCGGGCGATGCCGCCCCGGGTCATCGCGGTCAGGACCGGGGACGGCACGAGTGCGGTCCGGCTGGGGCCCTGGGCGAGCAGCAGCGCGTAGTTCCAGCCGTACTTGAGCTGGTCCTCGGTGGTGCCCGCCGTGCCCTGCACCACCAGGCCGCTGGTGCCGCACACGGCCGCCGACAGCAGTTCGGACAGCAGGGACTTGGCGGTGCCGGGCTCGCCGACGAGCAGCAGTCCGCGCTCCCCGGCGAGCGTGACGACGCATCGCTCGACCAGCGCCCGGTCGCCCACGAACTTGCCCTCCACCACCAGCCGGCGCGGTACGCCCTCGGGTGCCTCGGCGCCCTCGGGCAGCCGCAGGGCGCGGCCGTCACTGCCCATGACGAAGGTGACCACGGCGCGGGGCGTCAGCCGCCAGGCGGGCGGGCGCGGACCGTCGTCGTAGGCGGCGAGGAAGGACAGTTCGGATGCGTACCGGTCCTCGGGCGGCACGATCTGCCGGGTGTTGTCGGGGGAAAGGGTGGTGGTCATCGACGGATCTTCCGGTCGGGTCGGGCGGCGGGCAATGGGTTGGCGAGCGGGGTCATCGGCGACGCCCCCTGCGCGTGGCGCGGGTGGTGAGTTCCTCGTAGGCGGGCGCGTCCTGGGCGCGGACCCGCTCCCACGCGCGGGTGAACAACTCGGGCACCGGCACCGGCGGAACGGCCCGGGACCCTTCACCGACCGGGTAGAGGCCCTCCTTCCACGTCTCCACCGGCAGGGCGGGCGACTTGAGGTCGCGCCAGCCGCAGGGCAGGAAGAGAGAACGGCCGGCCCGTGGCCGCTTCGCCTCGACGACCAGCTCCGTGGCGGCGAGTTCGGCCCTGGCCTTCTTCAGCCGTGCGGGCCGCCAGCCGGTCCAGCGGGCGCAGTTGCGGTCGGTCGGGTCGGGCAGGGCGAGCAGTTGCAGGTAGAGCGCCGCCGCGTCCTCGCCCAGGCCGTGGGCCGCCGCCACCTCGGCGACGAGCGCCGGAACACTGACCACGGGGTCCTGGGCGTGTCCTGAGGGGGCTTCCGGATCCAGACCGGCGTCGAGGGCCCGCGCGAGGTCGTTCCCCAGGAGGGTGCGCAGCGCGCGCATCCCGCTGCCGCGCCAGGCACCCACCAGCCCTTCGAGCAGCCCGAACACGGCGTCGTCCGGGCCGGTGAGACCGGCCGGTCGTACCAGTACGGTCTCCCGGTCGCCGTGCCAGGGGCGCAGGACGAGGGCCTCACCGATCCGCGTCGAGCCGTCCGCGTCGGCGCCGCCCGCGGCGGGCAGTCCGTACGCCTTGCGCAGTTCGGCGGCGGTGGTGCCGCCCTTCTCCGTCCAGCCCACGTCCAGGTCGAGCAGCAGGCCCGGGTCGGCCAGTCGCCGGCGCAGCGCGGCCAGGCCCTGCGGCAGGGCCGCGCGCAGTGGGTGACCATGGGGAAGGGCGTAGGCGAGCGCGGCGAGCGTGTCGGCGGCACCGCTCAGGGTGTGCCGGTGCGGCACCGCGGCGGGGTCCTCCGCGACCAGCCGGCCGTTCTCGTCCGGTCGTTGGACCGTGGTGCGGCTGAGCCAGGGGGTGCGCGCCGGGTTGAGCACCGCCTCGGCCGAGCCGACCGGCAGGCCGTCGAGCGTGACGGCCAGGTCCTCGGGCAGCCGGACCAGGGCACCCAGGCGCTCGGCCCAGACCCGGCCCGCGGCGCCCGTGTCCGGGCCCGCCGTCCACAGCTCGGCGGGATCGTCGGGCAGCAGGGCGCCGAGGAGCGCCGCCCGGTCCGCGGCGAGGAGCGAGTTCAGCATGCGGTTGCCCGCGTCGAGCTGCCTGGGTTTGCGCCCGGCCGTGGTGAGGGCGTCGGCGTCGAGGCTCTCCGGTTGCCCGGCGAGGAGCACGGTGGCCTGGAGCGGTCCGACGCCTCCCCGAGTGGCCGTGGCGAGCGCGGCGGGCGCATCGGCCTGCCAGGGTGCGGCTCCCTTCTCCCGGACCAGCCGGGCGATCGCGGCGAGTGTGTCCGCCGGGAGCGCCGGTGCGTGCCGGGTCTCCGTCTCCAGCGTGAAGTGGGCGACGGCGCCGAAGACGCCCGCCGGATCGTGGTCGAGGGCGAGCCAGTTGACGCGGTCCCGGGCCATGTCGACGTTCTGGCAGCCGAGGACGACGACGGTGCGGCCGTCCCGGCGCAGTACCTGACCCGCACGCTCCCGCTGCCGGTGCTTGTCGTACGGCTCGCCCAGGACGATCTCACGCACTCCGTCCCCGGGAGCGCCGAGCGGCCCCTCCGTGAGCGCCTCGAACAGCAGGAGCAGCGCCTCCTGTTCGGCCGCCGTCAGTGTCGGCGCGGTGGCCCGGTAGGCCAGCGGCCGCAGCACGCCGAGCAGCCCCGGCCAGATCATGCCGATGCGGGGGACGGTGTACTCGTCGCTGAGCCACCCGTCGCCGAGCGCCGACCGACTGGTGCGGTCGGACAGGCGCGCGCCGTCGGCCGGCTTGCCCGAAAGCACGTGGTTCACGGCACGGATCTGCCGGAGCGCGGTCCACTGGTCCTCGCCGCCCCACGACCCCCACATCCGGGCCAGGCCGTCGGCGGCCGCGCGCAGGGTGCGGTCGTCACCGTGCCGGGGCCGGTAGTCCGCGAACATGCCCTCCGTCCGCTTGCGTTCCGGATTCGGCTGCTCCACGGGCGGCGTGACGAAGCGGGCGACCGCGTCGGCGATCCGGACCGTGCTGCGGACCAGGGCCGCCACACCCACGAGGAGCCGCTTGTCGGTGAGCCCGGGAAGCGCACGGGCCACGGCCCGTCGGACCACCTCCTCGGCGGACGGCACCACGGGCCCGTTCCCGGCGGCGGCCGACCCGTCGGCTGCCGCGGGCTCCGTGTCGCGGACACCGGCCGCTTCGTCCGCGGCGGCCTTGGCCGCGCTCACCTGCGCCTGGCGCTCGGCCAGCGCCTGTCCGGCCTCGCGCAGCAGGTCGGCGGCCGCCTCGTCGGTGAAGGCACGCAGGACCGCCGAGGCACGCTCGTCCCGGGGCCGCAGCGCGTGCCAGCAGGAGACGGGCGGGACGAACGGCGTGCCCGCGGCGAACTCACCGCCCCGCTCGTTCGGCGTCACGCGGCCGAGTACGCCCGCGTCACTGCAGTCGTCCGGCGCGAACAGGGCGATCTGGCGTCGCGTGCGGGCCACGACGGGCGCGGCGCCGCCGGGCAGGCGCAACGCACCGAGCGGGGTGACGCGTTCGCCCCGCCGGGAGGACCGCAGCGTGACGGTCCGGCCGTCGGGCGTGCCGGCCGTGGTCAGTGTCTCTCCCGCCGCCTCCTCGGCGCGCACCCAGCGTCCCAGTACGGCGCCGTCGGTACCGAACGGGCTCTGCTCCAGACCGGGTTGCATCGGCAGGACCTCGCACCGGTCCTGCAGCAGCGTCGCGTCGTCGCCGATGCCGGAACGGAGGAAGGCGGGCAGGGACGCGCGACTGTGCGAGCCCGTCGCGGGGTCGTACTCCAGCCACACGTGCCGCCGCCCCTGCCTGCCCTGCCGCCAGTACGACGTGCCGTCGCCGATGACGGGCCTGCTCGCGGGCAGGACGGTGTCGCCGGCGTGCAAGGTGCGTCCACCGGTGGCCCGGCCGCCGTCGGGCAGCGGGATGGACGGGGCGACGTCGTCGTTGTGCCACCAGTGGGAGGTCTGCTCACCGGTGAGGGTGAGGACCTCGGACGGGCGGCTGGACCAGTAGCCGCGCTGCTTGCCGTCCTGCCACCACACCACGAGCAGTTCCCCGTCCGTGTAGCGGAACTGCGGGCGCTGCCAGCGGTCCAGGTCGGCCGGCAGCCGCAGGTCGTGTTCGAGCAGGATCCGGTCGGGCCCGACGACGACCGCCTTGGGCCCGCGGCTGAGGATCAGGCAGGGCCATGCCTCGTTCACGATCAGAGCGGTGTCGTGGTCCCTGCCCGTCCCGGGCCCGTTGCTCTTGCGGGCCCGGGTCTCGGCGTCGAGCAGCCGCAGGGCTTCGTCGAGGGCGGGCCAGCCCAGTTCGTCGAGGATGCCGGCCCGCAGGGTGCGCCCGAGCAGCGGAGCCGCCGCGTACCCGGCGGCGCGGGCGACGGCCTCGGGATTGACTCGGGGAGCCACCGAGCGGAAGGCGCTCAGCCGGTTCAGGGCCTCGTGGGCTCCGGGCAGACCGACCGCGTCGGCCAGTTCACCGACGGCGCCTTCCAGCCACTCGCGCAGGACCCCGCTGAGGACGGGATGGTCGGCGAGATGGTCCAGTACCGGGCTCGACCGCCGTTCGTTTCCTGCGGCACCGACCGCCCGCAGCAGCAGGGGGCGCAGTCGCGGGTCCGCCGCCACGGCGGCCAGGTCCCGCCGCTCCGGATGGCTGTCGCGCACCCAGCGGTCCAGTCCGAGGTGGACCTCGGCGTCGGGAGCGAGCAGGGCGAGGGGAACGTCCTGCGCCGCGCACAGGTCGAGCAGGGAGATGTCGACGCCCACGTGCCTGCGGCCGGTGAACAGGTCGACGGGCCGTCCGCCGGCGCGCAGCCCGGGAGCCATCCGTGCGACGAGGCCGAGCGTTGCCGGGGAGCTGTCGCACACCGTGGCGCCCCGCTTGCGGTGGGCGGCCCAACGGCTCAGCCAGTCCGCGGCGTCGACACCGGCCGCGGCCTCGGCCGTCGCGTCGCGCCCGGCGGCTGTCGCGTCGTGCCCGACGGCCGTCGCACCGTCCTCGCCGGTCAGCAGCCGGTCGGCTCCGCACTCGGCCAGCAGGTCCAGCCAGAACTCGTCACTCTTGACGCTGTGGTCCAGCCCGGCCGGCATGATCTCCAGCAGCCGCCGCCGAACGGCGGGCCGCCGTTCGGCGAGGACGGCCAGGGTCGCCCGGTAGGCGGTCCAGAAGGAGGCGGGTGCCCGGACGGCGGCGGGCGAGGCGACCAGGTCGGCGACGAGGTCGCACTCGGCCTCCACACGGGGGAGCCCGGCCGCCTTGATCAGCACGCGCGCGTCCTGCGGCAGCGAGGCGTACGGCGGCATGCCGGCCGCACAGCGCTCCACGGCCAGCTGCCGGAACTGGGCCCACGCCTCGGCGGCGTCCAACCGGGCCGCCAGATCCTTCACGTGCTGCTTCAGCGCCTTGACCGTCAGTGCCCCGGCGAACGCGAACTCCAGGAACACGGCACGCTGTCGCTGCTCGTCGACGGCGAGCGCGTGCACCCGCTCGGCCTCCCGGGCCTTGCCGAAGAAGGCGGCGGCGTAGGTGGTGTTGTCGAACTGGAGGAAGATCCGCGCGGCCTGCTCGTAGAAGGTCGGCAAGAAGTGCGGCACGGCCCGGCCGAGCCGGTCACCGAGCTGTTCGAAGCCCTCCTTGGCGGTGCCGGGACGGGACTTGGCCTGGCGCGCGAGCCGTTCCACGTCCTTGACCAGGGCCAGCGCGTGGTGCCCGTTGGCCGGGTCGTTGACCAGGGCCCAGGCAGGGAAACCGAGGGTCTCCCGCCTGACCTGCCCGACCTCGGGGGTCTGCGGGTGCCGCACGAGCCCGAGGAAGTCGAGGGCGAGGTCCTCGGCCTCTCCGAGGGTGCCGGGCACCAGCCGGACGACGCTGCGCTCGCCCAGCGCGGCATGGGTGTAGGTACGGACCGTGAGGATGTCGGCGTCCTCGCGGCCGCTGCTGCCCGGCGGCAGGAGCGCACCGGCTTCGAGCAGGGCGGAGGCGGTGGCGTCGTCGGGGCCGGTGGCCTCGTGAACGCCGGTGGCGCCGTGCGGCGCGGTGCTGGTGTCCATGGCGCTCACGCGGCCCGCTCCTCGTCCTCGATGTCGCGACCGGCGTACAGCGCGGCAGCCATGCGCATGCCTTCCGACCAGGCCACCGGCCCGACCCGGCCCAGCTTCAACACCCTTCCGGCGGCGTCCGTCCACATCAGCGGGCCGGTCTCCGTCTCCTCGTAGCCGTCGTAGTCGCCGACCCAGACCCGGGCCTCCACGGCCCTGCCGTCCTCCCAGGCGGAGCAGACCGCGTATCCGCCCCGCACGCGGTGGCCGAGCTGGGTGACCCGGCCGTGCAGGAAGCGCAGCTCCTTGAAGGCGCCGCCCGCGTACTCCTCGACCGAGGCTGCCTCGGCGTCCAGAGCGGCGGGGCGGTGCCACACCTCGCGGAAGAGCTGCTGGGCCCGCTGCTCGACGCCGAGCTCGACGGCGAACTCCCGCAGCTCCTCCAGGTCTTCGAGGAGCACGGGGTGCGGGAGCCGGACGAGGTCGGGGGTGATGCGCACCGTGTCACCGTCGAGGTCGACGAGGCCGAGGCCGCGCTCGGGGTCGGCGTCCCGCAGGAAGCCCGCGACCTCCCCGTCGGCACCGGTGACCACGAGGTCGCGCAGGGCGGACCGCCAGGCGGGGTCGGGCCACACCCGGGTGAGCACGGCGAGGGGGACGGGCAGCGAACGCACCATCCACCGCTCCACGTCGCTCAGACACTGGCGTTCGTGCCGCTCCAGCCACTCGGCGAGCTGACGCAGTCCGACCACCGCGGGATCGTCCGCGAGTTTGGCCGGCACCGACTTCAGCCGCCGTCCTGTGGCGTTGCGGCACACCACCTTTCCGTCGTCCAGGGCAACCTCGTAGTCCCCGGCCGTCACCCACCCCATGAGTGCCTCCCCGCACCGCAGTGATCAAGTGCTGACGACTGTAGGCGAGCCCACTGACAACGCCGTCGGCGCGGGGAGCAGGGCTGGAAGGGGCCGCTGGGCGGGCGGCCGGGATGCCGTCAGTCGTCCAGGCGGACCGGCATCAGCAGCGAGAACGCCCCTTCGTCGTCCGCCCGGCGGATCGCCAGTGGCGCGGTGGGGGCGGGCCCGAACTCCAGGACGAGCCGGTCCCGGTCCCCCGCGGCGAGCGCCTCCAGCAGGAACCCCCGGTCCACTCCGACGTGGTACCCGAGCCCGCCCGTGCCCGTGCCCCTGTCCTCGTTGCCCGTGCCCGTGCCCGTGTCCTCGTCCAGGGCGCCGTCCCCGCAGACGAGCACCGTTTCGTCGTCCACCGTCGTCAGCACGCTGATGTCACGTGCGGACCGGCCGGGTTCGCGGTCCTCGGCCACGCGGACGGGGCCGTTCTCCAACGCCTCCCGGAGCGCGGGCACCTCCACGACGACCCGCCGTCCGGGCGGCAGCTGGACGAGACGGCGGTAGTCGGGGAAGTCGTGGGCCAGGCGCTGCCCCGACGCCTGGCGCTCACCTGCCTCCAGCGTCACGCGGTCACCCTCGACGGCGAAGCGGGCTGGCTCGTCGCCACTCAGCAGGGCGCGCATCGCGTCGACGAGCGGCGCGGGCACGACGACCTGTTCGCGCGACCCACCGTGTCCGTCGGCATCGGTGCGCGCGACGGCCAGCCGGTACCGGTCGGTGGCCACGACGCGGAGCGCGTCGCCCTCGATGTCGAACAGGACTCCGCCGAGCATCGGCAGCTCGGGGTCCCGGCCGGCGGCGAAGCGGACCGCGTCGAGCGCGGCCGCCAGTGCGGGGGCGGGAAGGCACAGGCGGACGGTGCCGGTAAGCGGTGAGGCGGTCATGGGATTCTCCCGGTGATCGAGCAGCTCTCGGATCGTGGAGAACTCGCTGCGAGCCTCGGCCAGCCCCTGTTCGAGTCGGCGCAGGTGCGCCTGGAGGAGCCCGCGCACCAGGTCCGCGTCCTCGCCGGACCAGCCGGCCAGTACCAAACGGATGTCCGCCAACGGCATGCCGACCCGCCGCAGCCGGGCCAGCAGCCTGGCCTCGTCGAGCTGCTCGGGGGCGTACCAGCGGTAGCCGCTGGCCGGATCGACCCAGGCGGGTCCCAGCACACCGGCACGGTCGTAGAACCGCAGGGCGCTCACGCCCAGTCCGCTGTCGCGGGCCATCTCCCCGATGCTGCGCATCTCGCTCTCCACGTCCCGAACCCTGATCCCTTCACCAGGTCGAGGGTCAACCACGGACCGAGCCCCGCGGCAGGCGGCCAGGCGGCCAGGCGGCCAGTCGGCCGGCCAGTCGGCCGTCCGGCACGGCCCACGCGGTCGGCACGATCCACGCGGTCGGTGCGGCCCACCGGGTCGGCGCGCCCGCCCGTCTGCCATTCTTGCGCCGTGCACAAGCCCAGCGCCGTCACGCCGGACGCCCCGACCCCGATACGGCTGCCGCTGCTCACCCAGGAGTGGCTCGACCTCGCTTTCATTCACTGGGCCGTCGAGCCCGCCGCCGTGGCGGGGCTGATGCCGCGGGGCACCGTCCCCGACACGCACGACGGACTCACGTACGTCGGGCTCGTCGCCTTCCGCATGCACCGGGTCGGATGGTTCCGGCTGCCGGGGATCCCGTACTTCGGCTCGTTCCCGGAGACCAACGTGCGGCTCTACAGCGTGGACGCGCACGGGCGGCGCGGCGTGGTCTTCCGGTCGATGGACGCCTCGCGGCTGGTACCGGTGCTGCTGGGACGGATCGGCTTCCGCCTGCCCTACCTGTGGTCCCGTATGACCGTCCGGTCCGCGGGCGACACCGTGACCTACACCAGCTCACGCCGCTGGCCGGGACCGCGCGGCGCCCACAGCCGCATCACCCTGCGGACCGGCGAACGCATCCACGAGCCCACGCCCCTGGAGCACTTCCTCACCGCCCGCTGGGGCATGCACAACATGTTCTTCGGCGGTGCCGCCTACCTGCCCAACCACCATCCCCGCTGGCCCCTGCACCGCGCCCGGCTCCTCGCCTGCGACGAGGACCTGGTCGCGAGCGCCGGGATACCGGCCCCGACGGCCGCCCCGGTGAGCGTCCTCTACTCACCAGGAGTACCCGTCCGCCTCGGCCGCCCCGCCCGACCGGTCCCGACTGCGGCTCTCGCCCCTTGACGTCAGGCACGGCCGCCCCGGCCCGGTGACGATCCCGCAGGTGAGCGGTCGCCGAACGCCCCCGGCCACAACACCTTGCGACCGACGCGCCTGCACTGCTGCCAACAGTCAGGTTTTTACGAACAGTTGCACTGCATCCGGGTCACTACGATGAACTGATTTCAGCGTACAGTGCGGGAACCAGCATTGCCGCGCCGAAGATCCCTCACGTACCCGACCGGGCTGTCGAGGCGGACGCCCAGCAGCCGTGGTCGCTCCCGGACATCCACAGGAGACCCGTATGCCGCTTCCCCCGCTGACCCGACCCGCCACCGGCCTGCCCACCGGAGAAGCGAGCCGCCAGGCACACCAGCTGATACTCGCCGGACACGGCTCCGACGGTCAGCGCCGGCTCGCCGCCGGGCGGGTCCTGGTCGTCGGCGCCGACGAGATCGGCGGCCCGCTCATCGCTCACCTCGCCGACTCCGGCGTGGGGATGGTCGGTGTCGCCGACGGCTCGCCCATGGACCCGTGGGACCGCTACCTCGGACTGCCGGACGCGGAACCCGTGGACCGGGCCACGGCCTGGGTCCGCGCGCTCGGGCGCTCCCATCCGGCCGTGCGCGCCGTGGCGGAGAGCTGGTTCGAGCTGCCCCGGGCGCGCGGACTGGTCCGCGACTACGACCTCGTGGTCTGCGCGGGGGAGGACCCGGCCCGCTGCCAGCTCGTCGACGACGTCTGCGCCGAGGCGGGCATTCCCTTCGTGTGGGGCTCCATGGGGGCCACCGGAGGGCGCGTCTCGGTCTTCTGGGACCGGCACGGCCCTGGCCTCAGGGATCTGTTCCCGCAGCCCCCCGCCCCCTACTTCCGGGGCGTCTCCGGCGCACTGAAGGTGGTCGGCGCCTGGCTGGGGGTCGCCCTGGCCACCGAGGTGGTCAAGCTGCTCACCGGTCAGGGCGAGCCGCTGGTCGGCCGGGTGATGGAGTACGACGCCATGGCCGGCACCTGCGCGACCGTACCGCTGAGCCCGCGCGAGCGCGCCGCGCGCCCGGCCGAACCCGTCGCCGCCGAGCCCTTCTTCGGACTGCTCTCGCCGGAGGCGACCGAGGCCGCGCGGGAGTCCACCATCTCCGCGGAGCAGCTGAAGGAACTCCTCGACGCGGACGAGCCGGTCAACCTCGTCGACGTCCGCGAGCCGGACGAGTACGCCTTCGCCCACCTGCCGGGCTCGGTGCTCGTCCCGCAGGGTGAGTTCCTGAACGGCGACGCCGCCGCGCGGCTGCCCACGGACCGCAGGACCGTGCTGCTGTGCCGGGCCGGCATCCGCTCCGCGGAGGTCCTCGCGGTGGTCAAGCGCAGTGGTCACCGTGACGCGGTCCACCTGGGTGGGGGCATTCTCTCCTGGGCGGAGCGGATCGACCCGGAGATGCCCACCTACTGAGGCATTCCCCGCAGACGGCTCACAACGGCGCTGCTCCAGTGGGGCGCAACGCCCTGGGACCCGTCGGTTCACCGCGCTCGTGACGCGGTCGTAATCTTGCAATGTTGGGTCAAAATCTTGCGTAGCTCTGTTTCGCGTCCTAATGTGACGCTCCGATCAGGGCAGTGCCCTGGGTGCCACCTCGGAGGAGCCGTAATGAAGCACCGCAACCTCGCGATCTTTCTGATCTCTTCAGGTCTCGTCCTGTCCGCCACGGCTTGCGGTGGCGACTCGGACTCCGGAGCCGACGGGGATGTCACGATCACCGTGGCGTGCCAGCCGGCGAAGACCGCAGCCAAGCAGCGCCAGGCCTGGGACGACGACGTCAAGACCTTCGAGAAGGCGCACCCGGGCGTCAAGGTCAAGAGCACGGACCAGCAGCCGTGCTTCGACCCGAAGACCTTCGCCGCGAAGCTGGCCGGCGGTCAGATGGAGACGGTCTTCATGGCCCCTGTCACCAACTACGCCGATGTCATAGCCAAGGGACAGGCGAAGGACATCACGGCGTCCACGGATCTGGTGAAGAACTTCGGGGACATCCGGCAGGACGTCCGGGACATGCTCACCAAGGACGGCAAGGTCTACGGCGTCCCCAACGTCAGCTACAGCGTCGGGCTGGTCTACAACCGCGAGCTCTTCGAGGAGGCCGGCCTCGACCCCAACTCCCCGCCGCAGACCTGGGACGAGGTCCGGGAGGCGGCCAAGAAGATCGCGGCCCTCGGTGACAACTACGTCGGATACGGCGAGTACGGCGGCGGCAACGTCGGCGGCTGGCACTTCGCGCAGTCCGTCTTCAGCCGCGGCGGCGAGATGGTCGTGGACGGCAAGGCGGCCTTCAACAGCGCCGAGGGCAAGGCCGTTCTGCAGACGCTGCACGACATGCGCTGGGAGGACGACAGCGTCGGCAAGAAGCTGCTGATCGGCTGGGAGGCGCTGATGCAGCAGATGGCGGCCGGCAAGACGGGCATGATGCTCGGCGCCCCGGACGTCGTCACCGACATGGTGCAGAAGTTCCAGGGCGACAAGGCGGACTACGGCATCGCCCCCATCCCCGAGGGCAAGGCGTCGCTCACCGGTGGCGAGGCCTACATGATCAACCCGAAGGCGAGCGCCGCCGAGACCAAGGCGGGGATGGAGTGGATCGACTTCCAGTTCAACACCCCGGGCAAGGGCCGTCACGACTACGCGCGCGGCAAGGCCAACGGTGAGGCCGTGGGCGTTCCGAACAACGACTACATGGGTGACTCGCCGACGGGCAAGAAGCTCGCCGAACTCCGCGAGAAGGACGCCGTCCTGCCGGTCGAGTACTACCAGCCCTACGTCGACGGGTCGAAGAACGTCGAGCTGAAGCTGGAGCCGCCGATGGCGCAGGAACTCTACGCGGTGCTGGACGTGGCCATGTCCGCGGTCCTGACCCGCGAGGACGCCGACATCGACAAGCTGCTCGCCGATGCCGAGGGCAAGGCGAACGCGATCCTGGCGAAGAGCTGACCGTCGCGGACCACGGGTGCCGCATCCGCTTGTGGGGGAGTGCGGCACCCCGACCCGCGGCGCGGAACGGGAGAACACATGGACACATCAACCGTGCCGGCGAAACGGTCCCGGAGGCCGCAGCGCCGGCCACCCGCACGTCCCGCACGTCCCTCAAGTCGTAGAAGGACTCTTCGCACCAACATCACCGCCTACGGATTCCTGTGCGCGGCCCTGTTCTGCTTCGCGCTGTTCGCCTGGTGGCCGATCGTCCGGCAGGTCGTGCTCAGCTTCCAGGAGAACAACCTGGTCGACGAGCCGAAGTGGGTGGGGCTGGACAACTTCCGTACGGTGATCGAGGATCCGGCGTTCGGCCAGGCGTGGAAGAACACCATCACCTTCACCTTCCTCGCCCTGCTGTGCGGTTACGTGATCCCGTTCGCGGTGGCGATCGTGCTCAACGAACTGCGGCACGCACGGGGGTACCTGCGCTTCGTCGTGTACCTGCCGGTGATGCTGCCGCCGATCGTCTCGGTGCTGCTCTTCCGCTGGTTCTACGATCCCGGGCCCGGCCTGTTCAACCAACTGCTCGACTTCGTCGGCCTGCCGGGCCTGTCCTGGCTGGACTCCACGGACACGGCGCTGATCTCCCTGGTGATCGTCTCCACCTGGATGAACATGGGCTCCGGGGTCCTGATCTATCTCGCCGCACTGCAGAACATCCCCGGTGACCTCTACGAAGCGGCCGAACTCGACGGAGCCGGCATCTTCAAGCGGATCTGGAACGTCACCGTCCCGCAGACCCGGCTGATCCTGCTGCTCATGCTGATGCTCCAGATCGTCGCCACCATGCAGGTCTTCATCGAGCCCTACATGCTCACCGGCGGCGGACCGGAGAACGCGACAGTCACCGTCGCCTTCCTGATGTACCAGTACGCCTTCGTCTACGGCGGCAACTACGGCGCCGGCAGCGCGCTCGGAGTGATGCTCATGATCGTTCTCCTTGCGGTCGCCGCAGTCCAGCTCCGGCTGACCCGTGACGAGAAGAGGTAGTCCCGTGGCCAACACAGTCGACATGACCGCCCACCCGGAAACCGCCGCGGACCCCCGCAAGGTGACGCCGCCGTCCGAGAACCGCCGGCGCAAGGGGCGCCGCGGTGCCTGGGCCGACGGCCACTCCCGCACCATCGTCTCGCCCCTGGAGCTCAAGTCCCGCTGGGGGAACCGGATCTACTGGACCGTGCTCACCGCCGTCCTGACCGTGTTCACCCTCGTGTTCGTCTTCCCGCTGTACTGGATGGTCACGGGCGCGATGAAGTCGGGCGAGGAGATCGCCCAGATGCCGCCGACGCTGTGGCCGAAGGACCCGGACTTCTCGGTGTTCGCGGACGCGTGGGAGCTCTTCGACGTCGGGCTCCTCCTGAAGAACACGCTCTTCTACGCGGTCGGCGCCTGGCTGTTCGCCCTCGCGGTGGATGTGACGGCCGCGTACGCGCTGTCCAAGCTGCGGCCGATGTTCGGCAACGTGATCCTCGGGGCGATGCTCGCGACCCTGATGATCCCGCCGATCGTCGTCATGATCCCGGCGTACATCACCGTCGTCGACGTGCCGATCTTCGGGTGGCATCTGCTCAACACGCCCTGGGCGATCTGGTTCCCGGTGGCGGCCAACGGGTTCAACATCTTCCTGCTCAAGCGGTTCTTCGACTCGATTCCCGACGAGATCCTCGAGGCGGCGGAGATCGACGGGGTGCCGCCGTGGCGCGTGCTGGTCTCGATCATCCTGCCGATCTCGCGGCCCATCCTCGGTGTGGTGTCCATCTTCACCATCGTGCTGGTGTTCAAGGACTTCGTCTGGCCGCTGCTCGTGCTGCCGGACAGCGACAAGATGACGATCAGCGTGGGCCTTTCCCAGACCGCGGGACAGGTGACGCAGAACCAGATCATGGCGGGTCTGGTGATGGCGAGCATTCCGATGATCATCGTGTTCTTCTTCTTCCAGCGGAGCATCATGGCGGGCCTCACCGCCGGCAGCCTCAAGGGCTGACCTGAACCCCGGGCCTCTCACCTCCCCTTCGTTCCACCACCCAATAGCGCTCCGCCGTCGGTCGGCACTTCCACGCCCCGTTCCGGCCGTCGGCGGAGTCCCACCTGCCCGAAAGGACCTCCCGTGGCAGCCGTGCACCCCTCCCGCACCCATGAATGGTGGCGTGACGCCGTCATCTACCAGGTCTATCCCCGCAGTTTCGCGGACGGCGACGGGGACGGCACCGGGGACCTCGCGGGTGTCCGCGCGAACCTGCCGTATCTCGCCCAACTGGGCGTGGACGCCGTGTGGTTCACCCCGTGGTACTCCTCACCGCTGGTCGACGGCGGCTACGACGTGGCCGACTACCGCACCATCGACCCGGCCTTCGGCACCCTCGACGACGCCGAGAAGCTGATCTCCGAGGCAGCCGAGCACGGCATCAAGGTCATCGTCGACATCGTGCCCAACCACGTCTCCGACCAGCACGCCTGGTTCCAGGCCGCCCTCGCCGCCGGGCCCGGAAGCCCCGAGCGCAAGCTGTTCCACTTCCGCCCCGGTCGCGGCGAGAACGGCGAACTCCCGCCGAACAACTGGCCCTCGCAGTTCGCCGGCGACACCTGGACCCGGGTGCCCGACGGAGAGTGGTACCTGCACCTGTTCACCCCCGAACAGCCCGACCTCAACTGGAACCACCCCGCCGTCCGCCGCGAACACGAGGACGTGCTGCGCTTCTGGTTCGAGCGCGGCGTCGCCGGCGTCCGGATCGACTCCGCCGCCCTGCTCACCAAACACCCGGACCTGCCCGACTTCACCGAGGGCGTCGACCCGCACCCCTACCTCGACCTGGACGAGATCCACGACATCTACCGCTCCTGGCGCGCCATCGCCGACGAGTACGGCGGCATCTTCGTCGGCGAGGTCTGGCTCCCCGACCCGGAACGCTTCGCCCGCTACCTGCGCCCCGACGAGCTGCACACCGCCTTCAACTTCAACCTCCTGGCGTGCCCCTGGGACCCCGGGCGTCTGCGCCGCACCATCGACGACACCCTCGCCGAGCACGCCCCGGTGAAGGCTCCCGCGACCTGGGTGCTCTGCAACCACGACGTGACACGCACGGTCACGCGTTACGGCCGCGAGGACACCGCCTTCGACTTCGACACGAAGGCATTCGGCACGCCCACCGACCTGGAGCTCGGCACCCGCCGCGCCCGCGCCGCCGCACTGCTCACGCTCGCACTGCCCGGCTCGGTCTACCTCTACCAGGGCGAGGAACTGGGCCTGCCCGAGGCGGACATCCCCCTCGACCGCATCCAGGACCCGATGCACTTCCGCTCCGGCGGCACCGACCCGGGCCGCGACGGCTGCCGCGTGCCGCTGCCGTGGACGGCCGGCGAGCCGCACAGTGGTTTCGGCGGTGCCGCCGAGCCCTGGCTGCCGCAGCCCGCGTACTGGCCGCAGTACGCGGTGGACCGCCAGCTCGAAGACCCTGGCTCGATGCTCTCCCTGTACCGCACGGCACTGAAACTCCGCCGCGAGACCCCCGGGTTCGGTGACGGTCCGATGACCTGGCTCCCCTCCGACAACGGTGTCCTCGCCTTCGCCCGCACCGACGGACTGGTCTGTGTGGTGAACCTTCGCAACCACCCCGTCGAACTGCCTCGCCACACCGAGCTGTTGCTGGCAAGTGCACAGCTCGACGCGGACGGACGGCTGCCGGGGGACACGGCGGTCTGGCTGCGCGGCTGACCCGCGGATCCGAGCCCGGCCCGCCTTCGCTGGACGGAGGCGGGCCGGGCTGCTTCATGAGAAGCGGCAGGCCCGATCACCGACAACCGGTGATCGGGCCTGCCTCATGCGTGGAAGGCGGTTACTCAGCTGCGCAGGGCCCGGTCCAGCCGGCGGAACGCGAGCATGAGGGCGAGGCCGCCCACCGCGAGCAGATAGGCGGCCGGGAGCAGCAGCCCGACGCCGAACTCGCCCAGCGAGGGCTGCCGGATCAGCTCGATGCTCTGGTAGAGCGGCAGGCACTCCACCAGTAGCTGGACCGGACGGGGGTAGACGTCCAGGGGATAGAAGGTGGTGGCGAACAGGAACATCGGCAGCATGGCCAACTGGATGTACTGGAAGTCCTGCCAGTCCCGCAGGTAGGTCACCACGGCCAGGCCCAGCGCCGCGAAGGTGAAGCCGACAAGGAGGGCGCCGGGTATCACCAGCAGCACCAGCGGACTGTGCACCAGGCCGAAGACGGTCACGGCCACGAGGAACCCGACCGTCACCAGAGCACCGCGCAGCAGAGCCCAGCAGACCTCGCCCAGTGCCACGCCGCGCACCGTCATCGGCGTTGTCAGGATCGACTCGTAGGTGTGGTTCGTCTTCAGCTTGTTGAACAGGTTGAACGTCGTCTCGTTCATCGCGCCGTTCATCGCCGTGGTGGCGAGCAGGGCGGGAGCGACGAACTCCGCGTAGCGCACATCGGTGTCGGCGAGCCCCGGTACGTTGCCGACCAGTCCGCCGATGCCGACGCCGAAGGCGAGGAGATAGAGCACCGGCTCGAAGATCTCTGCCACCAGAAGCAGCCAGGTATGCCGGTAGATCATGAGATTTCGCTCGACCATCGCCAGGGCGCCCCCGGAGCGCAGGGCTAGTTCGGGACGAGCGGAGACATGCGGGCCCAGCACGGCCGACATGGGATCCCTGCCTTTCAGGGGTGAGTGCGGGTGGTCAGGTGAGTGCTGTCGGTCAGGAGAGTGCTGCCGGTCAGGAGAGTGCTGTCGGTCAGGAGTGCAGGTGCCGCTGATAGGTGCGCCGCCCGAGCAGCAGACCGACCACGGCCAGCACGGTCAGGTAGCCGACGTGGAGAGCGGTGCCGGCCGCGGTGCCGGTGCCGAGCGCCGCCGTACGGCACAGCTCGACCCCGTGCCACAGCGGCGTCGCCTGCACCACGGGCTGGAGCCAGCCGGGCAGCTGCGTCAGAGGGAAGAAGGTGCCGGAGAACATGAACATCGGCATCACGCCGAACCGGAGTACCGCGAGTACCGTGGGCTGGCGTTTCGCGGTCACCGCCCAGGCGGCGGACGGCGCGGCGAACGCGGCTCCGACCAGCAGTGTCGCGGCCACCACGAGGGGAGCACGCAGCGCGTCGACGGCGCCGAAGGCCGCCGCCACCGCCGTGAACGCCGTTGCGGAGAGCGTCACCTTGAAGACGTTGAACAGCAGGTGACCGTAGTAGATGTCGACGGGAGACATCGGTGTGGCACTCGCCGCCCAGTAGTGCCCTTTGGCCTGCACCGACTGGTGGACGGGGTGGGCCGAGTCGATGTAGGCGGTTTGCATGGCCGAGGCGGCGAGCAGGCCGGGAGTGAGGAAGGCCAGGTACGACAGGCCGCCCAGGGCGGCACTGTTGTTGTGGTTGACAAGACTGCCCAGTCCCGCGCCGATGCCGGTCAGGAACAGCAGCGGGTTGGCCACGTTCAGCACCACGGTCCCGCGCCAGGTGCGGCGGTAGCGATGCAGCCAGTAGGCGAACTCGTGCAGGGCGGGCGGGACCGTGCGGGTGCGGCCGGGCGGGACGAGGGAGCGGGAGGCATGCGTGGTCATCGGTACTCTCCGTGGCGGCGCCTGGATGGTGGGCGGGGACGGCGACGCATCAGTCGACCAGGCTGCGGCCCGTCAGGGTGAGGAAGACGTCCTCCAGGCTCGCCCTGCGGGTCAGGGCGGTCAGCGGGACGACGCCGCGCGCGTGGGCGGCCGCCAGGGTGGCCTCCCCCTCGTCGGTGTAGAGAAGGATGCGGTCGGGCAGTTCCTCGATCCGCTCCACCAGGCCCCGGGCCTTGTCCGTCATGGCCTCGCGCTCGCCCGGGCCGAAGCGCAGTTCGAGCACCTCCCTGGTGCAGTACCGCTCGATCAGTCCGCCGGGTGACCCCTCGGTGACGATCAGACCGCCGTCCATCACCACGAGCCGGTCGCACAACTGCTCGGCCTCGTCCATGTAGTGGGTGGTGAGGATGAGCGTGATGCCGTCGTCCTTGAGCTGGAACAGCCGCTCCCAGAGCAGGTGGCGTGCCTGCGGGTCGAGGCCGGTGGTGGGCTCGTCCAGCAGGACGATCTCGGGCTCGTTGATGAGTGCCCTGGCTATCGTCAGTCGTCGCCGCATGCCGCCGGACAGTGCCTCGACCCGCTCGTCCGCCTTGTCGGTGAGCCGGGCGAAGTCGAGGAGTTCCGTGGCCCGCCTGCGGATCTCGGCCTTCGGGAGCCCGAAGTAGCGCCCGTAGATCAACAGGTTCTCCCTGACCGTCAGTTCGACGTCCACGGTGTCGTCCTGCGGGACCACGCCGATCCGGGCGCGAATCCGGGCGCCCTCGGTCCGTGCGTCGAGCCCGAGCACGTCGAGGCTCCCGCCGGTGGAGGGCGAGGTGCACGCGATCATGCGCATGGTCGAGGACTTCCCGGCGCCGTTGGCGCCCAGGATCCCGAACGCCTCCCCGGGACGGACTTCGAAGTCGATGCCCGCGACCGCGGTGAACCCTTCACCGCGAGCCGCCCCGTAGCGCTTTTGCAGTCCCCGCGCGCGGATCATGGCAGCCTGCTCCGGCACCGTGCCCTGTGGCTGCCTCGTGGTCTCAGTCATGGTGGGCTCCCCGCTGCCGGCGTCGCAACCGGTCGGCCAGTTCACCCACGGGGGTGCCGGGGCTTTGGGCCGCCCGCACCATCAGGCGCTCGAGCTCCTGCAGGAAGTCGCCGGCGGAGGCGGGCAGGAAACGCGGGTCGGTGCACAGGGTGAGCGCGCAGGACTCGCGCAGTCCGTCGAGGAAGAGGAAGAACTTGGCCCCGGACTGCCGGCCCGCATTGTCCAGACGGGTCAGACGGGTACGGGCGAGGGCCTCGTCCAACTGGGTGGACAGCTTCAGAGGGTCGATCTCGGGCGGCGGGGCGTTTCGCTCCTCGGCGCTGAAGCGGATGTCGTTGAAGAAGCAGTAGCCGCCGGGGGTGATACCGCGCCGGCGGGCGATCTCCTCCAGCTGCTCCTCCATCCTCACCGGGCAGGCCTCCGAGTGCCGGTAGGCGTTCAACGCGGTCCGGGCGGCACCGGAGAGGAACTGCTCGGTGGACTCGTCCTTGACGTGCAGGCGGACGATCGCGTTCTGATTGAAGGCCCCGACGAACTCCTCGTCCTCGGGCTTGAAGCGGGTCGACACGATGACCCGCAGCGCGGCTTCGGGTTCACCGAGGTAGGAGGCCAGCAGCAGCGCGGTCGAACCGAGCAGGGCTGTGGCCGTGTTGCAGCGGCTGCGTCCGGCCAGCGCATGGGCGGCCAGTGCCAGGGCGGGCGAGTCGATCTGCGCCCAGTCCCGGTCGAGCTGCTGCGGCGTCGAGGTGGCCGCCAGCATGCTCGCGGGAACGGTGCTCGCCTGGCGCGCCCAGTAGTCCAGCGTGCGCTTCTCGCGCCGGGCGCCGGCTTCGGACGTCTCGAACCCGGCCCGGTCGACGGGTTGTCGCGAACGCTCGCGCAGACCCGCCGGGCCGTCCGGGCCTGCGGCGAGTACGGCACGCAGTTCGTCCATGACGATCTGGAAACTCCAGCCGTCGACCGCCAGGTGGCTCGCGGCGATCGCCACGGCGGCCGGTACGCCCGCGCGCAACCCGATCGCCGCACGCAGCGGCAGTCCGGCGGCGTTGTCGAAGGCACCTGCCCGGATCCGCTCGCCGAGCGGGGCGACGGCCTGCGCCAGGTCACCCGGTTCGAGTTCGCAGAGCAGGAACTCGATCTCGCCCGAGGCCGCGACGTGCTGCACCAGGCCGCCGTCGTGTTCGGTGTAGGTCGTACGCAGGGACTCGTGCCGCTCCACGAGCAGTCGGACCATGTCGCACACCTGGGCCACGGTGGCGGAGCCGACCGGAGCCCAGCCGAGCTGGTTCAGCGAGTCGTCGTCGGGCGGCAGCCAGCGGATCACCTCCCAGATGGCGCGCTGGCCCCAGGTCATCGGCCCGGTACGGGAGTGGCCCTCGTGGAACCGCACGCGGGCGGTCGTTGGGTCTGTCACCTGTCCTCTTCCTCTTCGTCCTGCTCGCCGAGGTGTCCCGCCGTGAGCGGGCTCAAGAATGGCGCGAGGTATGGCAATTTCTCAACAGTTGACGCTGAAGTTTCTAACATGAAGCTGATGAATGTGATGGCTCATGCAGGCAACCCGTCTGCCCCCCGGTTCACTTATGGGGGTTTTGGGTCGAATCACCCCAAAGGTGCGCGCGTCACGGAAGGAGCCTGGGCAGAGAGACCAGCAAAACTGACCTCCTAACCATCCTTATTTTGCTAGCTTCTGTGCATAATTTGCGTCAGTCTCGGTGTGACGCCAGCTTCTGGGTCGGCATCCGGGCCGCCGGGCCGCAGGGCTGCATCCCAAGGAATCGAGGAGCAGATCACGATGGAAGTCCGTGCAATACCGCTCTGGACACGGATGGCGGTCGACTCCGCACAGTCCGGACGGTCGCCCGCTCTCACGCCCGCCGCGGGACTGCGCACCGGCCTGGCGGTACTCGACCTGGGCATGATCGGTACGGACGGCTCGCGCCGGGCGGTGCCCTCGGCCGGCGCCACCTACCCCTACGAGTGCTACATCCTGACCAGGGACGACGCGGGTGCGATCGGCCTCTACCAGACCGATCCGGGGCGACGGCTCTGTCAGTTGCTCAGCCGCGGACCCCAAGTCGACGAGGCGCTCTGCCGAGCAGCGCTCGCCGTCCCCGAGGACGGCGCGGTCATCGTGCTGGCCACCCGGCCTTGGCTGTCCATGCGAAAGTACGGCGACCGGGGCTACCTCTACACCCAGCTGGACACGGCGCACCTGCACCTGAACCTTGTCCTGGCGGCCGACAGCCTCGGCGCGAGTGTCGTGCTGCGCCGGCGCCCGCCGGGTTTCGAGCCCCTGGTCACAGAGTACGGCGAGTGCGCGGAGGTCCACTCCGCGCTGGCCGTCACCGCGGTGCCGGGCGGCAGCGGCCCCGGTGCCGAACCGTCCTGCTGGACAGTGAGCGATGCCCGCGCCACCCGGGAGCCCTCGCTGCGCCGGCAGCCACACTGGCTGGAGCGGCTCTGCTGGGAGTCACTCGTCACCGATTCCGAAGGGGCCGCGGCCGGCCCGCCGGGAGGGGCCGGCTCTCTGCCGTCGGCCGTACGGCGCAGGGGCAGGGCACCTCTCGTGCCGCGGTCGGCGTTCCACAGCCGTCGGTCGGCCACCGGCTTCGCGCCCGGCACCGTCCCGGTGCGAGACATACACGGCACCGTCGACCGGGCGCTGTCCCTCTTCCACGACCTGCTGCCCGGTGAAGGAACCCCGCCCCACGCCACCCTGGTGATACGGCAAGAGCAAGACAGTCAAGGCGAGTTGGCCCGGCCGACCGGCCTCGACATCCGCTGGGTCCCCGCGCTGCCCAACGAATCGGTCACCGAAGCCTTCATGGCTCAGCGTCATCTGGCCGACACGTCGGCAGTACTGCTGCTGCACGCGCCCACCGCCTCGCTCATCGACGGGGCGGGCGGCTCACAGATGTGGACGGTGCTCTACCACGCCGGGGCACTGGCTCAACTGGTCTGCCTGGAAGCGGCCCGGCGCGACCTCGCGGTCACGGGTGTCGGTGGGTTCGACAGTGAGCGATGGCAGCGGCTGGCCGACCTGCCCGCCGATCACGACGTGGTGTACGCGGTCGCCATGGGCTTGGACACACCTGACGCCCCGAAGCTCGACCGCCTCGCGGTCGCCTACGCACAGAATGAGCGCTCATGATCCTCGCCGCCGCGTTCGCCCGGTGCGCCGACCAGTACGCGGACAGCCCGGCGCTGTCCGGCCCCGACTCCTCGGTCGACCACCGCGCCCTGCACCAGCGGAGCCTGCGTGCTGCCGAGTGGCTCAGCGGTACTCGATCCGTGGACGACCGCCCCCGAATCGGCCTGGCCGCCCGCAACAGCACCACGTGGGTGACCGCCTACCTGGGCATCCTGCACGCGGGGGCAGTCCCGTTCCTGGTCGACGCCTCGGCCGGTGACGGCGAACTGGATCGTATCCACGAGGACTGCTCGCTCGACCTGCTCCTCCACGACCGGGACACGGCAGGCGACGCGGTCCCCGCTCTGCCGGGCCTGACCGCCACGCACCGCCGTAGCGCCGAGCGCCGTCACCAGCTGCATCCCGACACCGAGGTCTGCCGCTTCACCTCCGGCACCACGGGCAGGCCCAACTGCCTGGAGTTCTCGGGCCGATCGGTGCGCGCGGCGGCCGAGAACTGGGCGGCGGGAACCGCCATGTCGGCCGACGATCGCATCCTGTGCTGCGCGGGCCTGTCCAACGGGCTGGCCTTCAACACCTCCCTCCTGTCCAGCTTCCTGGTCGGCGCGCAGCTGCACCTGTCGCACGGGCTGCCGACCAGCGGCCGGATCCGTCGGCTCGTCGCCGAAACGCAGGCCACCCGGCTGGTCGCCTTCCCCGCCCTCTACGACTCCTTCGTCCGCACCGGCACCGGCCGCGCGGACTTCGCCTCCGTCCGCGTCGCCATCTCCTCCGGCGCTCCGCTGCGCGCGGACACCAAGAAGCGGTTCACCGAACTGACCGGAGTCCCGATGGGCAACTACTACGGTGTCGCCGAGGCCGGACCGCTGACGTACTCCACCGCCACCTCGGCGCGGAGTCTGGGCCGCCCGCTGCCGGGAGTGGACATCCAGGCCCGGGAAGTCGTCGACCGGGACGGGGCCGTCCACGTGCGCAGTGCCTCGATGGCCACCCGCTACCTCAACGCCCCCGGCCTCCTGGAGAGCCGGATCGACGACGGCGGCCACTACAGCACGGGGGACCGCGGGCATCTGGAGGACGGGGAACTGGTGCTCACCGGCCGCTCCAACCGGATGATCAACGTGGGCGGCCGCAAGGTCGACCCGGCCGAGGTCGGCAACGCCGTCAGTGCCGTACCCGGCGTGGAACAGGCCGTGGTCCTCGAAGTTCCCGACCGGCACGGCGAGCCCGCCGTAGCCGCCGTACTCGTGCTGCGCGAAGGGCTGGACGCCGGCGAGGTACGCCTGCGGATCCGCGACAACCTGGCCGCCCACAAGGTCCCCACACTGATCCGGGTCGTCGACGCCATCCCCACCACGGTGATCGGCAAGCCGGTGCTCCACGAACTGCGGAGCCTCTTCGACACGGGCACCTCCTGAGCCCGCCGAAGCGTCCCGCTCGCTCCACACCACTGTCCCTGGCACCCGCCCGGGCGGTATCCGCGACCGACGGCGAAGCCCATCGGCCCCATTCCGAGGAGTCAGTCATGTCCGCCGGCCCGCAGCAGATACGTGAGGGCGTGATCCGCCTGATCATCTCGTCCCACGAAGGTGACATCAGCGTCTCGGACATCGAGGCGCACGGAGGTGTACTGGAAGCCGTCAACTACACCTCGCTCTCCTACATCCGACTGCTCGACGCCATCGAGAACGAGTTCGGCGCCTACCTGGACGCCGACGAAGGAGCCGAGGCGCTCGGCACGGTGGACGGCATCGTCGCCGCCGTCCTGACCGAGCTCGGCTCCGATGCCGCCTGACGCGGCGGCATCCGCCCCCCTGCACGGCGACCCACCCCTCACGGTGGGCATCGTCGGTGCGGGACGGCTCGGCGGCGCGCTGCTGCGGGCCTGCGCGGACGCGGGCGTCCCGGTGAGCCTGCGGGCACGGGCGAGTACCGGGTGGACGGTCGAATCCGTGCCCGACGTCCTCATCGACGCCGGCGCCCCCGGCGGCTTCCCCGAAGTCGCCGCGTACTGCCTCCAGCGCGGTGTGCCACTGCTCGAGTGCGTCTCCCACCTGCGGGAGCGGCACTCGGCACTGCTCGACGAGGTCGCCGCCGCGGTGCCCGTGCTCGAGGCCGCCAACCTCTCGTTCGGCAGCTACCTGCAGCGCAGGCTGGCCGGCCTGGTTGCCGGCGTCCACCACTTCACGGCCCCCCACGTGGACGTCCTGGACCGGCACCCGGCCCGCAAGGCGGCCCGGGTCAGTGCGACGGCCGAACGACTCGCCACCGCCTGGACGGACGGCGGCGGCCAGCCGGAGGCCGAACTGGGGCTCCGGCGCGGAGGCCCGGAGGTCAGCGAACACTCGATCACCTGGACCTGGGGCGCCGACGAAGCCCTCACCGTGCACCACCAGGTGACCTCGCTGGGCGCCGTGGCCCGCACCGCCCTGGCCCTTGCCCAGCGTCTGCCGCGGCGCCCTCCCGGCCTGATCGCCGTCGACGACTTCTTCCACACCCTCTCGACCACCTCCCTTGACGACCACTTCACGAGAGAGGCCCTCTGATGACACGCCGGCTGGCCACCCAACTCGCCCTGGGCGGGCGGATGCTCTCCCTGGACGGACACGACGACTTCAACCAAGGACAGATATCCGCCAGAACACCCGGCGCGGACACCTTCCTGATCAAGAACGCGCTCTGCGGCTTCGACGAGGTCACACCGGGAGAGACCGTCACCGCGGCGGTGGACCACGCGCGCCCGGCCCCCCGCACGGCGCCACCCGAACTCCCGCTCCACCAGGCGATCTATCGAGCCAGGCCGGACGTCAACGGCATCGTGCACAGCCACGCCCCGTACACCCTGCTGTTCGGTGCCTGCGACCTCGCACTGCGCCCCCTCTCCCACGAGGGGGCCTACTTCGTCGACGCGACCAGCGTCTTCACCACCACCAGCAACACCGTGCTCGACATCGCCACCGGCGACCGGATCGCGAAGGAACTCGGGGACACCGGCCGCGCCGTGTTCCTGCGCAACCACGGTGGGGTGGTCGTCGGCAAGAGCGTGCGCCATGCCGCGATCTTCGCCCAGGTGCTGGAACGCGCCTGTCGCCTCCAGCTCGCCGCGCTCGCCACGGGCACGGAGTTCCACTACTCCAGTGCCGAAGACGTCCGGCTCAAACAGGACTTCATCTACGCCGACCTGTCCGTGCGCTCCTACTGGGACTACGCGGTGCGCCGAGCCGTACGCCGGTGGCCCGAAGCCGAGCAGTGGCTGCCGGCCTGACCCCCGCCGGCCTCGCCCCAACGCCCTTTCGCCAGCGCCGAAGAACCGGTGCGCCATGATCCAGCCGTACGTGAGGACGCCGCCATGCCCACCTCCGCGCCAAGCCGTCACCCCCAACCCACCGGACCCGCCTGGACAGAGGAGGCACTCGACCTGCTGAAACTCGTCCGACAGCTGGTCACCGCCGAACTCGCCCCGCGGGTGGAGCAGTTCGAGTCGGAGGCGACCTTCCCCCGCGAACTGCTGAACACGCTCGGCCGGGCCGGACTGCTCGGGCTGCCCTACCCGCAACAGTACGGCGGAGGAGGCCAGCCCTACGAGGTGTACCTCACCGTCCTGGAGACCCTGGCCCAGCACTGGCTGGGGGTCGCCCAGTCGGTCAACATCCACGTGCTCTCCTGTTACGGCCTGGCCGCCTTCGGTTCCGAAGAGCAGCGGGCCGTCTGGCTCCCGGACATGCTGGGGGGCGAACTGCTCGGCGCGAACTGCATCTCGGAGGCGGAGGCCGGCTCCGACATCTCGGCGCTGCGCACCACCGCCACCTTGCACGAGGACCGCTACGTCGTGAACGGGGTCAAGTCCTGGGTCAGCCACGCGGGCGTCGCCGACTACTACAACGTCTTCTGCCGCACCGGAAGCGACGGCGTGCGCGGCCTGTCCCTGCTGCTGGCGCCCGCGGGCACACCAGGACTCCGCCCGCAGGCCCCTGAGCGCAAGATGGGCGTCCGTTCCTCGCCGACCGCCCAGATCGTTTTCGACGGGGCGGAGATCACCCAGGACCGACGGATCGGCAGGCCCGGCAAGGGGTTCCTGATCGCGACGGGGCTGTTCGACCGAGGGCGCCTCGGCATCGCCGCCTGCGCGGTGGGCCTGGCCCAGGCCGCGCTCGACTACGCCGTCGCCTACGCGAAGACCCGGCAGCAGTTCGGGAAGCCGATCATCTCCTTCCAGGGAATCGGTTTCCTGCTCGCCGACATGGCGACCCAGGTCAGCGCTGCCCGCACGCTGCTGCTCGACGCAGCCCGCCGACTCGATGCCGGGCAGCACTCCTCGGCCGCCGCCGCGAAGGCCAAGCTCTTCGCCACCGATACGGCGATGCGTGTGACCACCGACGCGGTCCAGGTCCTGGGCGGCTACGGATACGTGACCGACCACCCGACGGAACGCTGGATGCGCGAGGCCAAGCTGCTCCAGCTCATCGAGGGCACGAACCAGATCCAGCGCCTGGTGATCTCGTCCTCGCTGTGAGCGCCGCGGACGCCGTCGCGCCCATCGGCCCTTGACCTCAGGCGCGCTTGAGGTACGACAGTGATCCGCATGAACACACAGGACGCGCCCCACGAATCCGGCACCCCGGACCGCAGGGCCATCGAACGCGTCGTGGCCGACGTCGAACGCACCCAGCGGGCCAAGGACGCCGAAGGATTCCTCACCCTCTTCCACCCCGACGCACTCTGGACGACCGCCCACGGCAAGGTGCTTCTGGGCCTCGACGCGATCGCCGAGTTCACCCGCGCGGTGCTGCCCGCCGCCGTCTGGGACGGCGACGTCACCTACGAGGTGGCCCACGTCCAATTCCTGCGCCCCGACGTGGCGGCGGTCAAGGTACGGCAGGTCTACCACTCGGCCGAGGGTGACACGGAAGGCGCTCCGTTGTACGTCATGACCAGGCAGGAGGACGGACGCTGGCTGTTGCACGCCTGCCAGAACACGGAGGTCCGGACCGGGTGAGACACCGGTCCGTCAGCATCACGTCAACATCCTCCGGAGCAGCGTCAGCGTCCCGTCAGTGCACGGCCCGGACCGGGGGACGCCGGGCATAACGTCGGCCGCGTGCCCCGGTCCGCCTCCCCGCGCCCCGGTGACCTGCTCGCCGTACCCGTGGCTGGTGCGTATCAGCTTGCCATGGCCTCCGGCTACAACCTCGTCGGCCGCCTGCCCCTGGCCGCCGTACGCGACGGCCGTGCCCGCCTTCTGGTACGGCGGGAGTCCCTGGAGGACATGCGCCGCCGCGACGTGGGCATCTAGCCGTGGCAGCACGGAGCGCACGGAGCGCATGGAGTGCCTGGTCCGGCGTCCGGCCCGCCGCGGTGGGCCGGACGTCACTCGGGTTCCTCGGGTCCCGCGGAGGGCCCGCTTTCGGCCGGCCCCCCGAAATCCGGGCTGGTGAAATCCGGGCTGGTGAATCCGGGCCGTTGGTAGCCGAGGCTCGGGATGCGGCCGTTCGTCACGGAGGGGGCCGGTTGCTGAGGTTCTGCAGTGCCGCGATCGGCGAGAGCCTCCCGCAAGAACGGCACGATCCCCCGCTCCAGCAGCGCCTCGCGCCAGGCATCCCGGGCCAGGTCCACTTCCCGGCTCGACTCGTCGTGGGGTCCGGTCTCGGGCGAGCGCCCGTCGCGCAGGGAGGTGAGCAGCGGAGCGACGGAGGCGGCCAGGAACGTGGCCGCGGCGGCCGCGCCGGAAACCCACCCAACGGTGAGGAGGGTCTGGGAGAGCACCGACCCGGGAACGAGGATCTTCAGGATGAAGCCCACGAGCAGGGAGAGCACCGCGACGGTGGCCGCGAGCAGGGGAGCGAGCACCGCGACGACGGCTGCGGGACCCGCGCCGGTCCGGCGCACCGGCCCCAGGGCGAGCTTCACCGTGCGGGTGGACTCAGAGTCGGGTCCGTGAAAGGGGGCTGGGACGGGCCGCACCGGGCGGCTCAGTTCGCGGACCTCCACGTAGTGCTGGTACTCGGTCGCCGCAGCCGCTGTGATGAGCGTGGTGGCGTTGAGCGCCATCGTGCGGAGCTGTTCCGAGTTGAGCCGCTGCCCGACAGCGGCAAGCTCCGGGCGCCGCGGGGCCGAGCGCAGCGCCGCGTCAAGAATCCGCTCGTACTCCTGGCGGTCCTCGCTCAGGAGGGGTCGCGTAAGTTTCTCCGTCCGGCGCGAGCCGTACTCCTGACGGTCCGCACTCGGCGTGCGCGGCCGAACGCCGTCGCCCGGCGCCTTCGCCCTCCCGAAGGACTCCTCGCGCGGGGATGCGGACGACACCGGCGAGTGTGCCCGGACACCCAGGACCGACGTCAGCAGCCGGCGCCCGAGGGGAAGCCGGCGCTGGTGCGCGGTGGCGGACAGCCGGTCGCCGGGGCGATTGGCGCCCAGGATCGCCGCGGCGATACGTCGGCTCATGAGGGGCCGCGTCATCCTGTCGTCCCTTCCTCGCCGAGCGCCGGTCCGTGGGGAGGACGCGGAGCACCGTGATCGCTGGTGAAGTCCAGGGCCGAGGAGTCAGGACCGGTGAGGGTGGTCCGGCGGTGTTCGTCGACGCTCCTGGAGGGACCGGGCACCGACGACGACAGCGGCGTCGGGCGCGGGGCCGGGGACGGCTCGGTGACCGGCGGCCGGGATCCGGTTTCGCCCGGCGGCGGCCGCTCCGGGGGTGGCGCGGCTCGCGGAGAGCCTGCGGCGGTCACCTCTTCGGCGGGCGGCCCTTCCTGCGGTGCTGCGCCGCCGACCGCGTCGCCGACCGACTGGACACGGCCGAGCTGGGTCAGGATGACCGGGGCCGAGATGCCGACGACAACGGCCGCGTACGCTCCACTGACCTGTCCGGTGGTACCGAGGAGCACCGCGGCCCCGGCACCCATCGCGCTGTGCACGACGGCTGCGATCGGGTCGGCGACGGGATCGAAGTACTCCTGGAACCTGGGCGCTTCGCTCTCCTGGCCGGTGGGTAACTGCCGGTTGGCGCGACGGTCCGCCTGCCAGTCCAGGAACCGGCTGTAGACGTCGAGGAGCCCGCGCAGCGCACCTCCTGCCGCACCCAGCAGGATCAGCATCGGCACGTCCACGACTTCCCCCGGGTGGTACAGACTGCATGCTGACGACACACGGAACCTTCCGCCTGAGCATAGGGGCCCGTGCGGGCCGGAGGTAGATCGGCCAGTTCGCCTCGGACGTCGCGAACGAGCTGTTCGGTGCGCTCACCGCAGGGACCAACCGACCGCGCGCCCATGGCCGGCACGCAGTTCCAGCCGTTCGGCCGCGAAGCGCGCACGGAAGTCGCGGTCGTGCGAGACCGCGACCACCGCGCCCGGATACGCCGCGAGCGCCGCCTGAAGGTCCTCGACCAGGTCGAGGGCGATGTGGTTGGTCGGCTCGTCGAGGACGAGGAGGTCCGCGGGCCGGGTCACCAGCGTCGCGATCTGCAGCCGCCGCTGCTGCCCCTTGGACAGCGCGGCGACCGGCACCCGCAGGTCCTCCTCGCGGAACAGCCCCAGGGCCAGCAGCTGTTCGACGTATTCGTCCGGCGGGCCGGGCCGCCCAGCGGCGAACGCGGCCAGCAGCGGCAGCCGCGTGGCGCGCCCGGGCAGCTCCTGGGCGAGGTGGCCGATCCGCGCGATGCCGCGCACCGTGCCCGCGTCGGGACGCAGATCGCCTGCGAGGACACGGAGCAGCGTCGTCTTGCCGGCGCCGTTCTCGCCCGTGACCAGGAGACGTGCTCCGGGTTCGATCGTCAGGAGCCCCTCCAGACTCAGCCGTTCTCCGACCCGGATGTTGTCGAGTTCGGCGAGCGTGCCCCCGGACGGGGCGCCGTCGGCCGGCACCAGCGGTGTCGTGAACCGGAGCGGTTCCGGCGGCGCAGCCACCGGGTTGCGCCGCAGTTGCGCGAGGCGCTCCCGCACGGATCGCACCTGCCCGCCGAGCTTCGCCTCGCTGGACCGGCGGTGCTTGCCGAAGCCCTGCCTCGGGTCGCGGCCCGTGGCGGCGAGCCGCCGGCCCGCGGCCTCCAGCAGTTCCTCCGCGCGGTTCACCTCGTCCACCCAGTCCGCGTACCGCTGCTCCGCTCCGCGCCGGGCGGCGGCCTTCGCGGCGCGGTAGCCGGCCCAGCCGTCGCCGTACCGGCGCACGGTGCGCTCGTCCCGGTCGACCTCGACGATCGTGGTGGCCAGGCGCTCCAGGAAGCCGCGGTCGTGGGTGACCGCGACGACGGTGCCGCGGTGTGTGCGCAGGCGCTCCTCCAGCCAGCGCACGGCTGCCCCGTCGAGGTGGTTCGTCGGTTCGTCCAGGAGCAGCAGTTCGGGGGAGGCAGCCAGGACGCAGGCGAGCGCGAGGCGTGACTGCTCGCCGCCGGACAGCGAGCCCAGCAGGCGGTCACGCGTGACCCGGGCGAGCCCGAGTCCGTGCAGGGCGGCGTCCACGCGGGAGTCCGCCTCGTAACCGCCCCGCTCTTGGTACTCCATCAGCAGCGCGCCGTACGCGGCGAGTTCCTCGTCGGATGCGTCGGCGAGGGACTCCTCCGCCGCACGGAGCCCGCGCTCCATGTCGCGCAGCTCGGACAGGGCGAGGTCGACGGCGTCCTGCACGGTGGCGTCCCCATCGAGGTCCAGCGTCTGGGCGAGGTGGCCGGTGCCGCCGGGGAAGTGCACGGTGATCTCCCCGGTGTCCGGTGCCTCGGTCCCGGCCAGCAGCCGGAGCAGGGTGGACTTGCCGGAGCCGTTCTCACCGACGACGGCGACCTTCTCGCCCGGCCGGACGGTGAAGGAGACCTGGTCGAGGACGGTTCGGGTGCCGTACGACTTGGTGACGGACTGCACGGACAGCTGGGCCACGGCAGTGGGGGCGTGGGCGGACACAGTGGTACGGGCGCGGTCGCGCATAGGGCTTTCCCTGGCATGCGAAGGGTCTACGGGCAGCAGAAACGGCGGCAGGGGCCGTGCCCGGACTCAGACGAAGAAAAGGAAAGCCATGCCCGCATCCTAACAAGACGAACCGTCTCGCCTCAACCCCTGTACGGTGTCGCCGCCTCGCGGGCGTGGAGGCTGTTGACGCAACAACAAGCCGCATCACCTGGGAGACGCAGCTCCTGGCCACGCCCGCCGGAGCGAAGCGCTACGAGGCCCGACAGACGTGCGGCCCGAGGGGAGAAGTCCCGGATGCGAAATCCGACCGTGGAGCCCCCTGGGGCCCGGCCCGTCCAGGCGGACAGGCCGGGCCCGAGGCACCCCGACTCGAGCGCTCAGAAGAACCCGAGCTTCTTGGGGCTGTAGGAGCAAAGGATGTTCTTCGTCTGCTGGTAGTGCTCCAGCATCATCTTGTGGTTCTCCCGGCCGATGCCCGACTGCTTGTAGCCGCCGAAGGCGGCATGCGCCGGGTAGGCGTGGTAGCAGTTCGTCCACACGCGTCCCGCCTGGATCGCGCGGCCGGCGCGGTAGGCGGTGTTCATGTCGCGGGTCCACACACCGGCACCGAGACCGTACAGGGTGTCGTTGGCGGTCTTGATCGCGTCGTCGAAGTCGTCGAAGGACGTCACCGACACGACCGGGCCGAAGATCTCCTCCTGGAAGATCCGCATGCGGTTGTGCCCCTCGAAGATCGTCGGCTGGACGTAGTAGCCGCCCTTCAGCTCGCCGTCGTGCTCGATCCGCTCCCCGCCGGTGAGCACCTTGGCGCCCTCCTGGCGGCCTATGTCCAGGTAGGAGAGGATCTTCTCCAACTGGTCGTTGGATGCCTGCGCACCGATCATCGTGTCGGTGTCCAGGGGGTGGCCCGTCTTGATCAACTCGGTACGGGCGACCGCGGCCTCCATGAACTCGGCGTAGCTGCCGCGCTGCACGAGCGCCCGGGAGGGGCAGGTGCAGACCTCGCCCTGGTTGAGCGCGAACATCGTGAAGCCCTCGAGCGCCTTGTCGCGGAAGTCGTCGTCCCGTGCCCAGACGTCGTCGAAGAAGATGTTCGGCGACTTGCCGCCCAGTTCCAGCGTGACCGGTTTGATGTTCTCCGAGGCGTACTGCATGATCAGCCGCCCGGTGGTGGTCTCACCGGTGAACGCCACCTTCGCCACCCGGGGGCTCGACGCCAGCGGTTTGCCCGCCTCCACGCCGAAGCCGTTGACCACGTTCAGGACGCCGGGGGGCAGCAGGTCCGCCACCAGGCTCAGCCAGTAGTGGATCGAGGCCGGGGTCTGCTCCGCGGGCTTCAGGACCACCGCGTTCCCGGCGGCCAGCGCAGGGGCGAGCTTCCAGGTCGCCATCAGGATCGGGAAGTTCCACGGGATGATCTGTGCGACGACTCCCAGGGGCTCGTGGAAGTGGTAGGCCACGGTGTCGTCGTCGATCTCGCCCAGTGAGCCCTCCTGGGCGCGGACCGCGCCCGCGAAGTAGCGGAAGTGGTCGATGGCGAGCGGGATGTCGGCCGCCAGCGTCTCGCGCACCGGCTTGCCGTTCTCCCAGCTCTCGGCGACCGCCAGGCGCTCCAGATTCGCCTCCATGCGGTCGGCGATCTTCAGCAGGATGTCGGAACGCTCGGTCACCGAGGTACGGCCCCACCCCGGAGCGGCCTCGTGCGCGGCGTCCAGCGCCAGCTCCACGTCGTCCGCCGTACCGCGCGCGATCTCGGTGAAGGGCAGGCCGTTCACCGGGGACGGGTTCTCGAAGTACTGCCCGCGCGCCGGCGGCACGTACTCGCCACCGATGAAGTGGTCGTAGCGCGACTGATAGGAGACGATCGCGCCCTCGGTGCCGGGCGCCGCGTAACGGGTCATCCTTCGTGCCTCCCTCATCGAGCGCTGCCCGCCGTTGGACAGCTCTGCGCGCGAGGCTAGGAAGCGGGACGTTGCAGAGACGTTGCGCGCGCCGTGTTCCGGTGGGCGGTCTCCCGCAGGCTGCTCACCGGCGGGCGCTCACCCCGGGTCGGGCGCCGCCAGCTCGGCCTCCAGCGCTCCGAGCCGGGAGCGCGTCGCCGCCGTGGGCCGGACCGCCGCGAGCGCACGCCACACGTCGAGATCGTCCTCCCCCCACGGTGCGTGGCCCCAGTCGGCCAGCAGGTCGGGGTCACCGCAGGTGATCAGCGCCGCCCGCAGGCCGTCGGCGAGCCGGCGCCGGAGCCGGACGACCGCCGGGGCCTGGGAGCCGGGCAGCAGCGGACCCGCGTACACCGTCGCCGCCCCCGTCACCGCACCGGCCCGCAGCCGACGCTCGACGACGGCCGCGTCGCACTCGACGGGCATCGTGAGCCGGTACGGCCGCGAAGCCAGCCGGCCGGGACCCAGGATGCCGCGCAGGCGGGCCAGTTCGGCCCGCAACGTCACCGCCGGCACCGTCTCGTTCTCGTACAGCGCACAGAGCAACTCGTCGCCCGTCAGACCCTCCGGATGGTGGGCCAGCAGCACGACGATCTCGCTGTGCCGCCGGCTCAGCCTGACCCTGCGACCCCCCGCGCTCAGCAGGGCATCGTCACGGCCCAGCGCGGTCAGCTCGGCCGTCTCGGGCCCCGGCAGCTCCGGAGCGAGCAGCGCCAACTGCGACTCGGCGGCACGTGCCACGGCCTGTACGAAACCCAGACTGTGCGGATGCGCCAGACCGTCCCCGCCCGTGATGTCCACGGCGCCGAGCACCCGCCCGGTACGAGGATCGTGCACCGGAGCGGCGGCGCAGGTCCAGGGCTGGACCCGGCGTATGAAGTGCTCGGCCGCGAAGACCTGCACGGGACGGCCGACGGCCACCGCCGTGCCCGGCGCGTTCGTCCCGACCGCCGACTCCGACCAGCGGGCCCCGGGCACGAAGTTCATCCGTCCCGCCCGGCGCCGGGTGGCCGGATGCCCCTCGACCCACAGCAGCCTGCCGTGTGCGTCGCACACCGCGAGCAGATGCTCGCCGTCGGCGGCGAACGTCCCCAGCAGTTCCCGGAACAGCGGCATCACCCGCGACAGCGGGTGCTCAGCCCGGTAGGCGCCGAGGTCGCCGTCCATCAGCTCCACGCTCGCGGTGCCGTCCGGGCCGACGCCCGCCCGGACCGACCGCCGCCACGAATCCGCCACCACGGCGCGCACGGGCCGGGGCACCGTCCCCGCTTCGGTGAAGGTCTCGTGGGCCCGGCGCAGTGTCCGCGCGCGCTCGACGGGGTCTGCTCCCGGTTCCAGAGCCAGCCATGAATCAGTCAACTCGGCCTCCCCGGACGCTGTTGCGGTGTGGGACATCGTGACTCCGCTGGTACGCGCCGACAACCACTTCGACCGGTCGGACACCCGAATGTGGCGTTCCGAGTGGACCGGCGACGAGGCCGGCCCTGGCCGGGCGTGGCCGGGCCAGGCCGACGAGAGGTCAGGCGAAGTTGACCAGTCTGATGTAGCGGGTCCAGTCCCAGAAGGGCCCCGGGTCCGTGTGGTTGCTGCCGGGCACCTCGTGGTGCGCGATGATGTGCGTGCGGTCCTTGGGAATTCCGTAGGCGGTGCAGATCGCCGCGGTGAGCCGGGCCGACTGCTCGTACAGGGCGTTGGTGAAGTACTCGGGCCGGTCCACCCACCCCTCGTGTTCGATTCCGATGCTGCGGGTGTTGTAGTCCCAGTTGCCCGCGTGCCAGGCGATGTCCGCCTCGCGGACGCACTGCGCGACGTGCCCGTCGGAGGACCGGACGACGTAGTGCGCGGACACCTGCCTCTCGGGGTCGCGGAAGATGGACAGGGTGTCGTCGTACGTCTCCTGCGTGACGTGGACGACCACGTAGTCGACGGGGTAGGCCGTGGGGCGGCTCGACCGGCTGTAGTTCGACGTGTTCGCCGGCAGCCACTCCGCGGAGGGGTAGTCGACGGCACGGGCCCGGGCGGCGGCTCGGGTACCGGAGAGCAGGGTGTACGGGACGGTGGCCAACGCGGCGCCCTTCAGGAGTCGCCGCCTGGTCGGAGCGGGTGCTGTCCTCTCCCTTTCCATGGGATTGCCCTTTCGTCGGTGGGGCCCTGGGCCCGGTGGGGGGTGGCTGCTCGGCCGCTCGCCATTGACGGAGCGACATGCCGCAGCGACATGACGGGGCCGGCATGGCGGGCTGCATGCCGTGGCGACATGACGGAGCGACACGAACCGCGAAGCGGGATGCCGACGCGAACGTCCGACCGCCCGGTGGGCGAGGTGCGTCCGCGTGAATCACCGTACGGGGAGCGGGGGTTGCGCAGTAGAGCGCCGCGCCGTTCCGTGGACAGCCACCGCCTTGTGGACACAGTGCTCACTCGATCGAGTGAACGAGAGTGGCGGGCCAGGTAGGCGGCGGACCGTCTGCCGGGTGGTGTCAGGCCTGCCGGGCGAGCGCGCCCGGGTCGTCCAGGACCGCACGCACCACGGAGTGCGCGGCGCCGAGCAACGGTCCCTGCGGGCCCAGCTCCGACACCGCCACCGGGCATGCGGGACCGGCGGTGCGTCGGGCCAGTTCCTCCCGCAGCGACGGCAGCAGCCAAGGCGCGAGACCGGCCAGCGCGCCGCCCAGCACCACACCCTCGGGGTCCAGCAGGTTCACCGCACCGGTCAGGGCGATGCCGAGTGCCGTGCCCGCCTCGCGCAGGGCACGCCGCACGTCCTCGTCGCCCTCCGCGGCACGTCCGGCGAGCAGGCCGACACGGTCTTCCCCGGGCTCCACGCCCGCCGCACGCAGGACCGCCTTCTCACCGGCGTACTGCTCCAGGCACCCGCGGCCGCCGCACGCGCAGTCGGGACCGTCGGGATGGACCGGCACGTGCCCCAGCTCGCCGGCGAATCCGCGGGTACCGCGCAGCAGCCGACCGTCGAACACCACGGCCGCACCGATGCCGATCTCGGCCGAGACGTGCAGGAAGTCCCGGGGAGTACCGTCGCCGAGCCAGAGTTCGGCGAGCGCACCGAAATTGGCCTCGTTGTCCACCGTCGGCGGCAGGTCCGCGGGCAGCAGCGCGCCAAGGTCCGCGTCGTGCCAGTCCAGGTTCGGGGCGCGTACGACGGTCCGGCCGTCCCGGGCCACGAGACCCGGCACGGCCACCGCGATCCCGGCCGGCCACAGCCCCTCGGCCTCCGCCTCCGACACGACCTGCCGCACCAGGCCGGTGAGCTGCGCGAGCACCGGCTCCGGCGAACGGCCTCGATTGCTTCCGTAGCGAACGGCACGCGCGCGTACCCGGCCGCGCAGGTCTACCGCACAGACCGCGAGATGGTCGACGCCGATCTCCGCCCCGATGCCGGCCGGACCCTGCGCGCTGACGGCGAGCGCGGATCCGGGCCGGCCCACGCGGCCGGGGCGCTCGGGACCCAGCTCCTCCAGCAGTCCCGAGCGGACCAGTTCGTCCACGAGGGTCGACACCGCCGCTCGCGTCAGCCCGATCCGTGAGGCGACGGCGGCCCGGGACAGTGGACCCTCGGCGCTGACGGTGTGCATCACCCGCGCGAGATTGCGACGGCGCATTCCCTGCTGGGTGTCCGGCAGCGCGCGCCCGGGACGGGCCGGGTGGGCTTCGTGCGGCGGTGCGGTCATGCCTCCGTCAGTCCTTGGTCTGTCGTCGCTCGGTCCGGCACCGGGCCGTGGGCCCCGCGGCACGGTCGGTCCACGGGCGGGCGGCCCGTCGCCGGGAAACACCGGGAGAGGTGTCCCCTCGCCGCCACGTCCCGGTCCGCCAACGACGTGCCCGCGGCACCCGTCCGCGCACCGGCCGGCGGCGGTCCACCCGTGACGAGCGCGGTCTCAGTGGGAGGTCGCATCCCGTTCCAGCAGCGGTGCCGCGTCGGAGAGTACCCCGGTGATCCTGTCCAGCGTCGCCCGGTCCCGTTCCACGGCGTCGAGGACCGGTCCGGCGGCCGTGTTCCAGCGCCGGGCGACGGCGGCCGCGTCTTCGCCGGTCAGCAGGCCGGCGGCCTGTGCCGCGGCGCCGAGCGCGACCAGTTCCCTGGCCTCCGGGATCTGCACCGGGCGTCCCGACAGCCGCCGTACGGTCTGCTGCCAGGCCGTGCCCCGGGCGCCGCCGCCGATCAGCAGCAGCGGCGCGGACGGGTCCGCGTCGGCGTCGAGTACCAGGTCGAGCGCGGCGAGCAGCGAGTGCACCGCGCCGTCGTAGGCGGCCTGGAGCAGCTGGCCGGCGGTCGTGTCGTGCCGCAGCCCGTACAGGAGACCGGAGGAATGCGGGAGGTTCGGTGTGCGCTCGCCGTCCAGGAAGGGCAGGAGCGTGGCGTCGGTGCCCGGCTCGACGGCTTCCCGGTCCAGACCCAGCAGAGAGGCGACACGGTCGACGGCGAGCGTGCAGTTGAGGGTGCAGGCAAGCGGCAGCCAGTCGCCGCGCGCGTCGGCGAAGCCCGCCACCGTACCGGTCGGGTCGGCGGGCCGGCGCTGCGACACGGCGTACACCGTGCCCGACGTGCCGAGGCTCATCACCGGGACACCGGGGCGCAGCCCGAGGCCCAGCGCGGCGGCCGCGTTGTCGCCGGTGCCGGCCGCGACCAGGGTCCCCTTGGAGAACGGCAGGCCGTGGCCGGTGCGCACGGTGCCGGCCACCTCGCCGGGCCGGACGACCCGGGGCAGCAGCGCCGGATCGAGTCCCACACGCGCGAGGATCCCCTCGTCGTACGCCTCGGTGCCCGACGCCCACCAGCCGGTGCCGGACGCGTCGCCGCGGTCGGTGGTCCCCTCGCCGGTGAGGCGCTCGGTCAGGTAGTCGTGGGGGAGCCGTACGGCCCTCACCGCGCGGACCGCCTCCGGCTCCTGCTCGGCCAGCCAGGCCCACTTGGTGACCGTGAAGGAGGCGCTGGGCACGCTCCCCGTGCGCTCAGCCCATGCCTTGGCCCCGCCCAGCTCGTCGATCAGCCGGCGGGCCTGCGGTGCCGAGCGGACGTCGTTCCACAGCAGGGCGGGGCGCACCGGCTCGCCCTGCGCGTCGAGCGTGACCAGACCGTGCTGCTGCCCGCCGATGGAGACCGCCGCGGCCTCCCGGGCGGCGTCGCCGCACTGACTCAGGGCCTCGCCCAGCGCGTCCCACCACTGACGCGGGTCGCTCTCCCGGCCGGCCCCGGACGACACGGTGTGGGGCGCCTGGCCGCTCGCGACGACCCGGCCGGTGGCCGCGTCGACGACCAGCGCCTTGGTGGACTGGGTGGACGTGTCCACGCCGACGACGAGCGGACCCTCGGCTGCTGACATCGGGCTTCTCCCTCTTCCGCGGGTCCTGGGACCCGGCCTTCACTCCTTCGGGGACACCTTGTCCCTTCCCAGGACCGTGTGTGCATACTAATTTGTAAAGCGCCATGACGAAATAGTCGGCAGCGATTGATCGGCATCGAGTGAGGAGCCGCGGAATGAACTACCAGCCCACTCCCGAGGACAGGTTCACGTTCGGTTTGTGGACGGTCGGCTGGCAGGGCCGTGACCCGTTCGGTGACGCCACCCGGCAGGCCCTGGACCCCGCCGAGTCGGTGCGGCGCCTGTCCGAGCTGGGCGCGTACGGCGTCACGTTCCACGACGACGACCTGATCCCCTTCGGGTCGAGCGACACCGAGCGGGAGTCGCACATCAAGCGGTTCCGGCAGGCGCTGGACGCGACCGGCATGAAGGTGCCGATGGCGACCACGAACCTGTTCACGCACCCGGTGTTCAAGGACGGCGCCTTCACGGCGAACGACCGGGACGTGCGCCGTTACGCGCTGCGCAAGACGATCCGCAACATCGACCTCGCGGTCGAGCTGGGCGCGAGCGTCTACGTGGCCTGGGGCGGCCGGGAGGGCGCGGAGTCCGGCGCGGCCAAGGACGTGCGGGACGCCCTGGACCGGATGAAGGAGGCATTCGACCTGCTGGGCGAGTACGTCACCGAGCAGGGCTACGACCTGAAGTTCGCGATCGAGCCGAAGCCGAACGAGCCGCGTGGTGACATCCTGCTCCCGACGGTGGGTCACGCCCTGGCCTTCATCGAGCGCCTCGAACGGCCGGAGCTGTACGGGGTGAACCCGGAGGTCGGCCACGAGCAGATGGCCGGTCTGAACTTCCCGCACGGCATCGCCCAGGCGCTGTGGGCGGGCAAGCTCTTCCACATCGACCTCAACGGCCAGTCGGGCATCAAGTACGACCAGGACCTGCGGTTCGGCGCGGGTGACCTGCGGGCCGCGTTCTGGCTCGTCGACCTGCTGGAAAGGGCCGGGTACGCGGGCCCGCGGCACTTCGACTTCAAGCCGCCGCGGACCGAGGACTTCGACGGCGTGTGGGCGTCGGCGGCCGGCTGCATGCGCAACTACCTGATCCTCAAGGACCGGGCCGCGGCCTTCCGCGCCGACCCGCAGGTGCAGGAGGCACTGGCCGCGGCGCGGCTGGACGAGCTGGCCCGCCCGACCGCCGAGGACGGTCTGGCGTCCCTGCTGGCCGACCGGAGCGCCTACGACACCTTCGACGTGGACGCCGCCGCCGCACGCGGCATGGCCTTCGAGCACCTCGACCAGCTCGCCATGGACCACCTCCTCGGCGCCCGCTGATCCGTCCTCGCCCCTGTGCACACGGGCTCCGGCCCCCTCCCGCGGGAGGGGGCCGGAGCCCGTGCGGCTCGGTCGACGGCCCCGGATCCGTGCGCGCCGGACGGGGCGGGGGAGAGCCGAGGAGCCAGAACAGCGCAGGTCAGGTCTGGTGAGGGCAGTGCCGGCCGGGCTCGGTCGGGCCGGGCGTCAGGTCTCGTCCCCCGTTGCGAGGGCCGCGGCGGCGAGGGCCGTCGCCGGGTCCTGGTCGGCGCCGCCCACCGGGACCCAACGGCCGTGCTCCCTGCGGTACGGCCACCAGCGTCCCTCGCGGTCCAGGCGGAGCTGGTGCGGTGCGCCGACGACGGTCCACCGGTTGGCGCGCGCCCGCAACGACGGCCGCTCGTCCTCCTCCCAGGCCGATTCCAGTGCCGCACGCGCGCGTGCGGCAGCGTCGCCCTCCACCGCCCACTCCTCCTCGAGCACGGACAGGGCGGCCCCACCGCCGAGCCGCCACGCGCGTACGGCCGCGGCCAGGGCCTCCCGCGTGCGCCCGGAACCATCACTGAGGCGGTCCAGCACATCGGGACCGGGATCCCCCGCGGCCAGACGCACCGCATCCTGTGCCACGGTCGGCTCCGGGCCCACGGCCCGCCCGTCGTGCCCGGCGCGCAGGGCCTCGGCGAGCAGGCGGTGCGCCTCCGCAGCCGTCCGGGAGGCCAGGAACGACAGGCAGGACGGCTCGACGCCGGGCGGGGCGGCCGCCTCCGTGTCCAGGGACGGCGGTACACCCGGACCGTCCCCGAGGCCGGGCGGTGCGGGCAGCGGCGGCAGTACCTGTCCCGCCGCGTACGCCTCGGCGGCGTCCACCCCCTCCGGTCGGGGAGCGACCGCTTCCGCGGGCGCGGAACCCTGAGTCTGGAGGGCCTCGAGTACGGCGCCCTCCGCGCGGCCCCGCATCAGCAGCAGGACGAAGGGATCCTGGTCCAGCAGCCTGGCCACCTGGTAGCAGAGCGCCGCGGTGTGCCCGCAGTGGTCCCAGGCGCCGCAGTCGCACTCGGGTTCCAAGTCGCCCATGCCCGGCAGCAGGTCGATGCCGGCGGCCGCGGCGTCCTCGACCAGGTGCGGCGGCATGTCACGGTCCAGCAGCGCCGCGACATGCCCGGAGCGCTCGATCGCCATGTCGACAAAGCGGTCCCACTGCGCGTCGGAGAGCCGCTCCAGCAGTACGTCGGCCCGATGCGCCGTACGGTCCCTGTCGTGGACGACCGCGGTGATGCGTCCCGGCCGCACCGACACCGCGCCGACCGCTCCCGCGCGCGCGAGCCTGCGTCCCGTCTTCACCTGCGCCGCGTCCATCGCCGCGTCCTCCAGCGCCTTCAGCCAGGCGCGACCCCACCAGGTCTGCGCGAAGCCCCGTCCCTGTGCGGGCGGCAGCGCGACGAACGTCCGTTCCGCCTCGTTGTCGTACCGAGTCATCGCGTACCCCCTCGCAGTTCGACCAGGTCGGCCAGTTCCGCGTCCGTCAGTTCCGTGAGCGCCGCGTCGCCCGAGCCCAGCACGGCGTCGGCGAGTTCCCTCTTGCGGTTCAGCAGGGCGGCGATGCGGTCCTCGATGGTCCCCTCCGCGATCAGCCGGTGCACCTGCACGGGGCGGGTCTGGCCGATCCGGTAGGCACGGTCGGTGGCCTGTGCCTCGACGGCCGGATTCCACCAGCGGTCGTAGTGCACGACGTGCTCCGCGCGCGTGAGGTTCAGTCCGGTACCTGCCGCCTTCAGCGACAGCAGGAAGACCGGAACCTCGCCTTCCTGGAACCGCCGCACCATCGACTCCCGTGTGGGGACGGAGGTGCCGCCGTGCAGGAACATCGACGACACTCCGCGCACCGCCAGGTGCTGCTCCAGAAGCCGTGCCATCTGCACGTACTGCGTGAAGACCAGCACGCTCGCCTCCTCGGCGAGGATCGTGTCGAGCAACTCGTCCAGCAGTTCCAGCTTCCCGGAGCGGCCGGTGATCTTCGGCCGGTCCTCCTTGAGGAACTGCGCCGGGTGGTTGCAGATCTGCTTGAGGCCCGTCAGCAGCTTCACGATCAGGCCGCGCCGCGCCATGTGGTCGGCTCCGGCGATCTCCGCGAGCGCCTCGCGCACCACCGCCTCGTACAGCGCCGTCTGTTCCGTCGTCAGCGACACGGGGCGGTCCGTCTCGGTCTTCGGCGGCAGCTCCGGTGCGATTCCGGGGTCCGACTTGCGGCGTCGCAGCAGGAAGGGCCCTACGAGCCGGGCCAGTCGCTCCACCGCCGCCGGGTCCTGTCCGCCCTCGACGGCCTGGGCGTAGTGCCGGCGGAAGCTGCCGAGCCGGCCCAGCAGCCCGGGTGTGGCCCAGTCGAGGACGGCCCACAGCTCCGAGAGGTTGTTCTCCACCGGGGTTCCGGTCAGGGCCACGCGCGCGCGGGCGCTGATGGAACGCAGTTGCCGCGCGGTCTCGGAGTACGGGTTCTTCACGTGCTGCGCCTCGTCCGCCACGACCATGCCCCACGAGACCGCGGAGAGCCGGTCGGTGTCCAGACGCATGGTGCCGTAGGTGGTCAGCACGAACTCGCCGTCCGCGAGGTCGTCGAGGTCGCGGCGGGTGCCGTGGAAGCGGCGTACGGGCGTGCCGGGTGCGAACCGCTCGATCTCCCGCTGCCAGTTGCCCATCAGGGAGGTCGGGCAGACCACCAGGGTGGGACCGGCAGCCTCCGCGTCCGTCTGCCGGTGCAGGTGCAGGGCGATCAGGGTGACGGTCTTCCCGAGCCCCATGTCGTCGGCGAGACAGCAGCCGAGGCCCAACGACGTCATGCGCACCAGCCAGTTGAGGCCTCGCCGCTGATAGTCGCGCAACGTGGCCCGGAGGGCGGTCGGCTGTGCCACGGCCTCCTGCGCCTCGGGGTCGGCGAGGCGTTCCCGCACCGTCGCCAGCCATCCCGTGGGCCGCACCTCCACACGGCGTCCGTCGACCTCCGTGGAGCCCGTCAGAGCGGCGGCGAGCGCGTCGACCGGCGTGACCTTGTGGTCCTGCCGGGCGCGGGCGCGGTGGGCCTCCTCCGGGTCGACGAGCACCCACTGGTCGCGCAGGCGCACGACGGGGCGGTTCGCCTCGGCCAGCAGGTCCAGCTCCTCGCGCGTAAGGCCCTTGCCGCCCAGGGCGAACGTCCAGTTGAAGGCGAGCAGTGCGTCGGCGGACAGGAACGACGCGCCGGTCTCGGACCCGGTGGTGCGCGAGCCCGGATCACCGTCCGGGGGCCCCACCTCGGCGTGCTCGGTCAGGTCGCGGGCCAGCTCCCTCGGCCAGTGCACGTCGACTCCGGCGTCGGCGAGCGCCAGGGACGCGGAGCCGAGCAGCTCGGCGATCTCTGCGTCGGTGAGCGCGACCGCGTCGGGAACGGCCGCCGACAGCAGGGGGGTGAGCGAGGGCCAGGCCCGTGCCGCCCGGCGCAGGGCGAGCAGGGCGTCCATTCGCGCGCGCGTGCCGAACGCGGCGCCGACGGTGCCGGCCCACACCTCGGCGGTGTCCGCGACCAGCGCGGGATCACTGACGCTGTGCACCTGGGGCACCACCCGGAACGTCGGCCGGGCGTCCTGGGGAGCCGCGGCCGACAGTCCCCGCACCTCGACACGGAGCGACAGCCGTACGCCCGTGTCGTGCCCCGCGGCGACGTCCAGGGCCCATTCGCGCAGTTCGGGGGAGAGCCGCGGCTCCCGCGAGGCGTAGGCGGGCCCGGCCGTCACCAGTGCGGCGGCGGGGGAGCGGGGCAGTGTGTCCGCGACGGCGTCCAGGAAGGAGCGCACCAGGTCCTCCGGGTCGGGCAGACGCGGGGGGCCGGTGTCGTCGACCGGGACCGCGTGCGCCTCGGGCGGCATGGCGGCGGCGAGATGACGGACCCGCTCGGTCTCCTGTGCGCCCAGCGGACCCGCGCGCCAGGCGTCGTGTTCGGCCGCGGACAGGCCGGGCAGCAACAGTCCGCGTGCCACCAGGTGCAGGGCCTCGACGGCGACCGCTCCCCAGAACACCGACGCCCGATGCCCTTCCTCGTGGGCACGCGCGCGCGTGAGTACCGGCAGGGCGGCCCGTACCGGGAGCAGCAGCGCGGGCACGCTCACCGCTTCGACGCCGTCGTCTTCGGGCAGTACGACCGTCAGGCTCCCCGGGGTACCCGACGGGATGGTGCCGGGTGCTTCGCCGTCGGGCCGCCAGAAGGCGACCGTGCCGGTGCGGGCCGGATCGCCGGGCAGGAAGACGGCGCAGCAGTCGGCCAGTGCGGAGATCTCGGAGGGGGTCGGAAGAGCGTTCTGCGCAGCGATGACTTATTCCTCAAATTTGACTAGCCGGGATGCGGCGGCCGAGTATATGCGACTGCTGACTCCCTGGGCTGCGATTTGTTTGTGGCATGGCTCACTATTCAAAGGGGGAGGTGTCTCCCGACGCCCCCTCCGGACTCGGTCGCCGACGAACTCTCAGGGGCGAGTAGGGGTCGGTCCTCAGGGAGTTCTCAGGGTCGTGCTGCGGAACCGCCGGGAGCGCGGGCCCGTTTTCAGGACAGAGAGCGGCAGTGGCCGCGAAGGAGGCGACATCATGTCGAAGAACGCCAAGGTCGCAGCGGGGGGTGTGGCGGCCGGACTCATCCTGCTGATCTGGCTGCCCTGGTGGGCCGCCCTGCTGATAGTTCTGGGAGTCCCGGCCGCCGCTTACCTCACGCTCGATCCCGCGCAGCGGCGCAGGCTGCGCCGTGTCTCACGCAGGGAGATAGGCCGTTGAGGCGCTGATCCGCACCGGGGCGTCGCGCCGCCGGTCGTGCGGGGAAGCGCAGGCCGGGAGCCTGCGCTTCCCCACACCGAGCGGTGGGACGTCTTCCGTGTCCCCGGTCAGCTCGGCCGTACGGCCATCTTGTCGAGGGCCTCCAGGAGCCCGGGCAGCGACGGTCCCCGGCCCACCGGCAGGACCTCACCGGGCTCCTCGTCGAGCAGGACGAACGCGATGTCGTCGGTCCTGGCGACGAGCGACCAGCCGGGGCCGTCGGCACGCAGCGTCCGCGCGTCGCCCGGCGCGAACGACGACCTGACCCGGCCGAGGGGCGGCGGTGTGTCGATGTAGGCGCGTGCCTCGGCGAGGACTCGTCGGACGCCACCGTGCCCGAAGGTCCCGGCGCCGGTCCGGTCGTCCGTTGCAACGACGTCGTCCGTGGCAACGGCCTCGTCCATGGCAACGACCTGGCCCGCGGCCGCGGCCGACGTGCCCTCGCCGGTGCTCGCCCCGGCGTCCGCACCGGCTTTCGTGCCGTCACCGGGGGCACCGGCCTGCGAACCGGCCTCGCCGCCCGGCATCGGGAACTCCGCGTCGTCGATCTGCTCCCGCCACTGCGCCCACTGAAGGGCGATCTCGTCGGCTCCCAGACGGCGCTGCGCCGGCCCCCAGACGCTGGTGTCCGGCGGGCACAGCGCGGGCTGGTCGGTGGACTCGGGCCCGGGGTCGTGCGGCACGGGTACACCGGGTGCCGCCACGGCGACCGCGAGGGGCCAGCCGGGCAGCGCGGTGACGACCGTCCGCTCGTCCGGCGACAGGTCGTACTCCATGCCGCAGTCCCAGGACGCCACGGCGACCGCGACCAGCGAGACGTCGTCGATGACAACGGTCCACCGGGCGCCGTCGCCGTCCTGGCCGAGCACCAGGCCGTAGCCGTCCGCCAGCGGTGGGAGACCGAGCGCGGCGCACGCCTCCGGGTAGTCGTCGCCCAGCACACTCGGAAACTTCGCCGGCGTCAGCAGCACCGCCGTGAGCACATAGAGCGCATCGTCCGCGGCGGCGACGGCGTCCTCGTCCGTCCCGGCCATCCCAGCCTCCCCATCGGTTCGTCCAATGGCGGGCACCCTAGTGCGCCCGGGAAGCCCTTGTCACGACTCCCAGACGCACTCGAGCTGCAGCTTTCCGGTTGGACGGGGGCGAATCGACCACCTGGCGGACGAGGCGCGACACTCAGGTCGCGGGCAGCCCGAGGAGGGCGCGGGCCACGTCCCGCGGTGGTTCCCGGCGCTCCCGGGCGAGCGCGATCACGGCCCGGCACGCCAGTTCGTTGACCCCGAACGACAGGGCCTCCGGCGACACGCGGCCCGCCGCCTCGTCGATCCGGTCCTGATCGTCCTCCACGCACGCCGAGACGTAAGCGGCGGCGGCCTCGAACAGGTTGTGCGAGCGGGACCCGCCCCCCGCGGTCCCCTCCTTGCTCCCCTCCGTGCGCCGAGCGGTGCGGGATCTGTCCCAAGCCTCGCGGATCCTGCCGAACAAGTGGACCACCCTCCCCATGCCGTCACCCTGGCCGACCGTGCATCTCCTGCTACTCAACGTAGAGTTGAAGGCCCATCGACAGAAGGGGGCGGTCACGTGGCGCGGCGGTTCGAACTACTGGCACGGATCCGGCGGATGGATCCCTACGCGGACGCCTCGGAGATCTATCGGCTCTCCTCGGCCTACGAGTTCCCCTGGGACTTCGCCCGTGCTCTGGAGTTGGCGCTCTACCGCACCTACGCCGTGCCGAGCATCGGCCGGCTGCTCGCCGAGACGGCGGAGTTCACCGACCGGCCCCAGAAGCGGTACGACGACACGGCTCTGCTGCTCGACGCCGTGGTCGAGCACGGATTCGACAGCGAGCAGGGCCGCACGGCCATCCGGCGCATCAACCGGATGCACCGCAGCTACGACATCACCAACGACGACATGCGGTACGTCCTGTGCACGTTCGTCGTGATCCCCGCACGCTGGATCGACACCTACGGGTGGCGCAGGATGTCGCGCCACGAGAGAGTCGCCTCCGCCGTTCACTACCGCACGCTGGGACGGCACATGGGCATCAAGGACATCCCGGGCTCCTACGAGGAGTTCGAAGCCTGTCTCGACGCCTACGAGGAGGCCCACTTCGCCCGGGACGAGGGCGGCCGCCGCGTCTCCGACGCCACGCTCGACCTCATGGCCTCCTGGTATCCGCGCCCGCTCGCCCCGCTCCTGCGGGCCGGGACCCTCGCCCTGCTCGACGAACCCCTTCTGCGGGCCTTCGGTTACGCTCCGCCGGGCTCCGCCACCCGCGCGGCCGTGCGCCGGGCCGTCAGGCTGCGCGGACGCGTGGTCCGCCTGCTGCCGCCGAGGCGTGCCCCGCACCACGCCCGTCAGAACCGGGAGATCAAGGGCTACCCGAACGGCTACCGGCTGGCCGACCTGGGCACCCGTCCGGTCCCCGGCGTCCGGGGCTGTCCGGTCCGCCACATCGGCTCGTCGGCCGCCGAGTGAGGTGAGCGTCTCCCGATGCGAGTCCGGCCCGGGAGAAGAGCTCCCGATCTCAGCCCGCGCGGGTCGCCAGGGCCAGGAACCGGTCGTCCTCGTCGACATACGCCGTCATGGCCCATCCGGAACCGCTCAGCAGCGGCCGGAGGTTGTGCTCCGCGCGCAGGTCGTCCGGTGTGAGCTGCCGTTTCTGCCGGGCCGCGAGGGCCGCCCGGCCGATCGGGTGGAACAGCGCGAGCACACCGCCCGGACGTACGACGCGCGCCAACTCCCGCAGGTTCCCCGCGGGATCGGGCAGGTGCGCGACGAGACCCGCCGCGAAGACCGCGTCCATTGCCCGGGAACGCAGGGGTAGCGCGGAGACGTCGGTGAGCAGCAGCTGCCCGTCACGGTCGCGGCCGGCCCGTACGGCGGCCTGCAGCATGGCAGGCGTGAGATCGGCGCCGACGACCAGCCCCGTCGGCCCCACCGCCGTACGCAGCGGGGGCAGGGCCCGACCGGTGCCGCACCCCGCGTCCAGTACGCGATCGCCTTCGCGCAGCCCCAGCTCGGCGACCGCGGCCGCGTAGGCCGGGCCGTCGTCGGGGAACCGGCGATCCCAGTCGGCGGCCCGGGAACCGAAGAACTCCTGCACGCGCGTGTGGTCGTCGCTCATGCCTCGCATGATCCCCCAAGAGCACGGAAGATGCCGCAGCGCACATGTTCGAGCGTGACGCGATCGTTCCAGCGCCTCTCTGGGTCAGATAGCAACACCTTTCGAAATGCGCCCCCGTTGTGCGCCCCGATCGGGACTAGCGTCCCGGGGCCATGGGACACCTGGACCACGCCGCCCTGGGTTGGCTGACCCCCGCGCTGTCGTACGCGATGGCCTGTACCGGGGCCGCCCTCGGACTGCGCTGCACCGTGCGCGCCCTGGCCGCCACCGGGCGCACGCGCCGCAACTGGCTTCTGACCGCGGCCTCGGCCATCGGCACGGGCATCTGGACGATGCACTTCGTCGCCATGCTCGGCTTCCGGGTCAGCGGCACCGACATCCGGTACGACGTACCGCTCACCCTCGTGAGCCTGCTCGTCGCCGTACTCGTCGTCTGCGCCGGCGTCTTCGCCGTCGGCTACGGCCGCAACCGGGTGCGAGCCCTTCTTCTCGGCGGACTCACCACGGGGTTGGGCGTAGCGAGCATGCACTACCTCGGCATGGCGGCCATGCGCCTGCACGGCGAGGTGAGCTACGACCCGGTACGCGTAGGGCTCTCCGTGCTCATAGCCGTGGCAGCCGCCACCGCGGCCCTGTGGGCGGCGCTCAACACCGAGTCGGCCCTCGCGGTCACCCTCGCCTCGCTGATCATGGGGGCGGCCGTGAGCAGCATGCACTACACCGGCATGTTCGCGGTGAGCGTGCGCGTCACGCCCTCCGGCGAGGCGCTGCCCGGGGCCACGGCGATGCAGTTCATCTTCCCCCTCGCCGTCGGCCTCGGGTCCTACCTCTTCCTGACGTCGGCCTTCGTCGCGCTGTCGCCGACGGCCGGGGAGCGCGAAGCGCCCGCCTCCGCCCCGCAGCAACCCGCTGGGAGCACCGCCCCGTAACGGCGGATCCGGGCCGCAGGGTCCGCGACAACGCACCGACCCCGTCCCGAGCGAGGAGGCCATGCGCCCACCCCGTACCACCCCGGCACGTCCCACGTCCGAAACAGGCGCCGACGCGCCGTCCGACACGCCGTCCCGGCCGTCCGTACGCGGCCGCCGCGCGCACGCCGGACCACCCGCCGACGAAGGCCCGACGGAGCCTGCCGACGAGGCACCGGCCCCGTCCGCCACGCGCGCGTGGCCGACGCGCATACAGCCCCGCACCGTGCGCGCCAGGATCGTCTGCCTCCTGATGGTGCCCGTCGTCTCCCTCCTGGCCCTGTGGGCGTACGCCACCGTCACCACCGCCCAGGACATCTCCCGGCTGCGGCAGGTCCAGCGCGTGGACGCCCGTGTCCGGGTCCCCGTGAACGCCGCCGTCGCCGCCCTGCAGGCCGAGCGGCTCGCCGCCGTCCGGCATGCCACCGAACCGTCGTCGGTGCCCGGTGCGGACTTCCGGGAACTGACCGCGCGCACCGACCGCGCGGTGGGAAAGCTGCGGCTCGGTGACCACCACACCGTGGCCGACAGCGAGGAACTGCCCGCCGGAGTGGCCCGGCGACTCCAGGCGTTCGTCAGCGGCGCCGAACGACTGGGGCCGCTGCGCACCGCCGTCCTCGACCACCGCGCGGACTGGGAAGACACCTACCGCCGTTACACGGCGGCCATCTCGACGGCCTTCCACGTGGGCGGCGCGCTGAGCGGTGTCCAGGACGCCGATCCGGGATCCGACGCGCGCGTACTGGTCGAATTCGCCCGCGCGGGCGAGGCACTGGCCCAGGAGGACGCGCTGCTGGCCGGCGCCCGCCTGGCCGACGGGCTCGCCGGTGCGCGACTGCGCCTGTTCACCGGCGCCGTCGACACACGCCGGACGCTGACCGGGGCCGCCGTCGCAGATCTGGGCGGCGACGAAGGCGCTGCCTGGCGGAACCTGGCCGACAGCGATGCCTACCTGGCCGTGGGCGCCACGGAGGACCGGCTGCTCGGCAGTGGCGCGCGCGGAAAACCGCTCGAGGCGACAGCTCCCCGGTCCGCCTGGGACGAGGCACACGCGCGCGTACGGGACGGCATGCGGGCGATCGAGCGGGACGCCGGACGCTCGGTCGCCGACCGGACGGACCCGTTCACCCAGGGTGTGCTCACGCCGGCCGGGGCCGCCGTCCTGTTCGGTCTCCTCGCCGTCGCCGCGTCGCTCGTCATCTCCGTCCGCATCGGCCGCGGCCTGGTGGTCGAACTGGTGAGCCTGCGCAACAGCGCCCTGGAGATCGCCCGGCACAAACTCCCCGAGGCGATGCGCAGACTGCGCGCGGGGGAGGAGATGGACATCCGGTCCGAGGCACCGCCCCGGCCTCCTGCCGAGGACGAGGCCGGACAGGTCGCCGAGGCCCTGGCCAGCGTGCACCGCGCCGCCCTGCGCGCCGCGGTGGAGCGCGCCGAACTCGCCGGCGGCATCGCGGGGGTCTTCGTCAACCTCGCCCGGCGCAGTCAGATCCTGGTCCACCGTCAACTGAGCCTCCTGGACAGCATGGAACGGCGTTCCGACGACCCGAACGAACTCAGCGACCTCTTCCGGCTCGACCACCTGACCACCCGTATGCGCCGCCACGCCGAGAGCCTGATCATCCTCTCCGGAGCCGCGCCCGGCCGCGCCTGGCGGATGCCCGTCCCCCTGACCGACGTGGTGCGTGCCGCCGTCTCCGAAGTCGAGGACTACGCGCGCGTGGAGGTACGGCAGCTGCCCGAGGCGTCCGTCAGGGGCGCTGCCGTAGCCGACGTCACCCACCTCCTGGCGGAGATCATCGAGAACGCCGCGCAGTTCTCACCGCCCCACACGCGCGTGCGGGTCACCGGTGAACCCGTCGGCAACGGCTATGCGATCGAGGTCGAGGACCGCGGCCTCGGCATGGGCAAGGACGCCCTCGCCGACGCCAATCACCGCATCACGCGTTCCGGGACACTCGACCTGTTCGACAGCGACCGGCTCGGCCTGTTCGTCGTCAGCCGACTCGCCGCCCGGCAGGACATCAAGGTGCACCTCGGGACCTCTCCCTACGGCGGCACCACCGCAGTCGTCCTCCTGCCCACCGCACTCCTGCACAGCGAAACCGCGGCGGTCCCTGCCGGGGAGGCACACCAGACGGCCGGGGACGAGGAGAACCTGTACGCACGCGTGCCCGGACCAGCCGGGCAGCAGGACCCCGTTCCCGCACCGGTCGACCGGCCGGCGCTGACATCCGCAGTACCGGCGGCAACGCGCACCACCACTGCGGGCCGGCCTCCGGGAGCGCCCGCCCTGCGACTGCACCGTTCCTCCGACGCACCCGATGCCTCCGAAGCCGCCGCGAGGAGCGACGACTCTCCCGAGTCGCAGCCGACGGGGGAGTCCGACGGCCTTCCCCGCCGGGTACGGCAGGCCAGTCTCGCCCCCCAGCTGCGCGACGGAAGCTCCGTGGGCCCGGCGCGGCCCGGCCCGCCGCGCGGCGACGAGGAGCGCACCCCCGAGGCCGTGCGGGACCGGATGACCGCATACCGCGACGGCTGGTCGCGCGGCGGTGGCCGTCGCCCCGGCCGCCCGGCACCGCCGGAGCCACCGCCCGGCGACAGCACCGAAGGAGACCCCGCATGATCCAGAACTCCGGCACGGGAGCCGCCCGGCGGACCCGCGAACTCGACTGGCTCCTGGACGACCTGGTCGGACGCGTGCACGAGGTGCGACACGCCGTCGTGTTGTCGAACGACGGACTCGCCGTGGGCGCGTCGAACGATCTGGGTCGCGAGGACGCCGAGCACCTCGCTGCCGTCGCCTCCGGCTTCCACAGCCTGGCCAAGGGGGCGGGCCGGCACTTCGGCGCCGGGGGCGTGCGCCAGACCATGGTCGAAATGGACGACGGATTCCTGTTCGTGGCCGCGGCCGGAGACGGCTCCTGCCTCGCCGTCCTCACCGCCGTGAGCGCGGACATCGGTCTCGTGGCCTACGAGATGGCACGGCTGGTGAGACGTGTCGGCGAGCACCTGCACACCGCGCCGCGTGCCGCCGTACGGCCCTCCTTCGGCGCATGACCCGGAAGGGCCTCAGGGATGACCGACGACATCATGGGCGCCGGCCGGGAAGGACCGGGCAGCCAGTGGTACGACAACGAGGCCGGACCACTCGTCCGCCCCTACGCGATGACCGGCGGCCGCACCCGGCCGGGGCCCACGGGAGTGCGGTTCGACCTGATCGCCCTCGTCACGCGCGAGGTCGGCGCACCGGACGTCGACGACGCCGTGCTCGGACCGGAACACCGCACGCTGATCGACCTGTGCCGCACGGAAACCCAGTCGGTCGCCGAACTCGCCGCCGACGCGGATCTTCCCGTGGGTGTCGTCAGGGTGCTCCTCGGCGACCTGGTGGAACTGGGGTGTGTGACCGTCAGCCGCCCCGTGCCGCCGGCGCAGTTGCCCGACGAACGGATTCTGCGCGAAGTCATCGACGGACTGCGCGCCCTGTAGAGAAGGCCGAAAGCCCATGACAGGCACGAACACGACCGGCACGACCGTGCCCGGCACGACCGTGCCCGGTGTGACCAAGACCGGCACCCACATGCACGACCACCCGCACCGAGAGAAGTGATCGATGGTCTCCGAACGCTCCGACGCCACGGACGGCGACACGACCGCGCTGGCGTTGAAGATCCTGGTCGCCGGAGGGTTCGGCGTGGGCAAGACCACCCTGGTGGGCGCAGTCAGCGAGATCAGGCCGCTGCGCACGGAGGAACTGCTCAGCGAGGCCGGGCAACTCGTGGACGACACCGACGGCATCGACCGGAAGGTCACCACGACCGTTGCCATGGACTTCGGCCGCATCACCATCCGTTCCGGTCTCTCCCTCTACCTCTTCGGCACGCCGGGGCAGGACCGGTTCTGGTTTCTCTGGGACGAACTGGCGCAGGGCGCGCTCGGCGCCGTCGTCCTCGCCGACACCCGGCGCCTCGCGGACTGCTTCCCCGCGGTGGACTACTTCGAACACCGGCACATCCCGTTCGTGGTGGCCGTGAACTGTTTCACGGGAGCGCGCCGCCACGACGAGCACAGCGTCCTCAGCGCTCTCGACCTCGACCCGGGAACGCCCGTGGTGCTGTGTGACGCCCGGGACCGCGACTCGGGGAAGGAAGTGCTGATCCGGCTCGTCGAGTACGCCGGGCGGATGCACACCGCCCGGCTCCTCGACTCCGTCCGCTGACCGGGCCTGCGCCGACGACAGGGTCGCTCAGTACTCGTCCTCGGTTCCTGCTCTCACGCCGCGACCGACTTCTGGGCAAGGACCTTGTCCACGGTGACACGCACGAGGAGTTCGCCCGGGACGCCGTTGCGCGCCCCGAACTCCTCGGCGCGTTCCTCACCCATGTAACGGGCGCCGATGCGGGCGGCCCAGTGCCGCAGTTCGCCGAGATCCTCCGAGATCCGCGCACGCCCCTGCAGTACGACGAAGTCGAAGGGCGGCCTGTCGTCGTCCACACACAGCGCGATGCGGCCGTCACGGACCAGATTGCGCCCCTTCACGGTGTCCTTGCCGGTGTTGAACACCAGGTCGTCCCCGTCCAGCAGGAACCAGATGGGCGCCACATGCGGGCTGCCGTCGGCCCGAACGGTCGAGAGCTTTCCGGTGCGGGTGCCGTCCGAGACGAACGCCCGCCATTCCTCATCGGTCATCTTCTGTGCCATGCCCCCATCCTCCTTGCCCGGAGCACGGGCGTGGTGAAGGCTGGCGGACGGATCCCCCGGCCAGGGGGAGGCAACGCGTACGGGGAGACAGGGAGACACGGGGAGATCGGATCATGGTGCAGAACCAGGGACTCGGCTGGTTGCTCGACGACCTGACCGCGCGCGTCGAACACGTACGGCACGCGTTGGTCCTGTCCAACGACGGACTGGTGACCGGGGCGAGTACGGGCCTGCGACGCGAGGACGCCGAGCACCTAGCCGCCGTCTCGTCCGGACTGCACAGCCTGGCGAAGGGCTCGGGTCGCCACTTCGGCGCCGGTCAGGTACGGCAGACGATGGTCGAGTTCGACGACGCGGTGCTGTTCGTCACCGCTGCGGGGTCGGGCAGTTGCCTGTGCGTGCTCAGCGGGGCGGAGGCCGACATCGGGCAGATCGCGTACGAGATGACACTGCTCGTGAACCGGGTGGGCGAGCACCTCGACGTCGATGCGCGGCAACCGGGACGGATATCACCCACGGAGCCCTGACCTGTGCTTTCGATGTCTCCAGTGGTCGGCCGCAGAGTTATCCACAGGCTCGTCACGGATCTCGCGACTGCGGCTACGGTTTTTGTGTCAGCGGGCGCGAACGGCGCCGGCCACACACTCCACGGGGGACGACCATGTCCGGCAACACCATCACGCACAACGTCGCCGAAGCCGGCGAGCGGACCGGCGCAACCCGCAGTGCCTCGGTCACCCGTCATCGAGCGGCGCGCGAACTGGGCCTCAGGCGCGGTGACCTCGACCTCGCGGTTCAGCTCGGCCGAGTCCGCACGGTACCCGACGACGGGGGAGGCGGGCGGCGCGTCCCCCGCGACGAGATCGACCGCATCCGGGCGGCGGACGGTTTCCCGGACGTGCTTCGGGCCGCTGTCCGGGCTGTCGGGACCACGGAGGGCGCGGCCCTCATGGACGTGACCACGGCCCGGTTCACCCGTCTCGCACGGCTGGGGCTGCTGGTGCCCGTGAAGTTCTACCTCAACAGGTACCGCGCCGTGGTCTGGCTGTATCTGGCGGAGGAGCTGCGCCGGTTCGGGGCCGACGAGCGCAGCACCGCACTGCTGAAGGGGCGCACGCCCGAAGGACTGCGGGACCAGCTGGGAGACGGTCTTGACCTGCGTCCTCGCAACTGGCGGGGAAGGCACCTGGGATTCCTGCTCCGGCAGGCGGACGACCCCTGGGCCCGGGCCGCGGCGGTGGCGTCGCTGCTCGACGCCGCCGAGATCTCGGACGTCGTCACGGATCCCTATGAGCGCTCCTACCTGCGCCGGTTCCGTCCCGCACTCGCCACGCACGGCGCGCCGGGCTCCCCGGCCGCGCAGCTCGCCGAGGAGATCGCCACGGCTGCCGACCCGGACGAGGTCGACTGGCTGCGCTCGGATCTGGCGGCCGCGGTGGACACGGCCCGCCGACATCGTCCGGCGCCCCGCCCGGCCACGCACGTCGTGCCGCACCCGCCCGGTCCGCAACCCCTGGCGCGCGGGACGGCGGAACCGGTGCCGCGCGAGGCGGAGGACGCCGTGCCGCCCGAGGCGGAGCAACCCGGACGGCTGAGCAGCCTGCTCGGCAGGCTGTGGCGCAGGGACTCCTGACCTACAGGGCCCGGAAAAGCCCTTCCTGGACCACGGACACCAGCATGCGTCCCTCCCTGTCGTAGATCCGCCCACGGGCCAGCCCACGCCCGCCGGTCGCGATCGGCGACTCCTGGTCGTACAGGAACCACTCGTCGGCCCGGAACGGCCGGTGGAACCACATGGCGTGGTCCAGCGAGGCCATGTCGAACCCCCGGGGGCCCCACAACGGCTCCACAGGGATGCGCACGGCGTCCAGGAGCGTCATGTCGCTGGCGTAGGTCAGCGCGCAGGTGTGCACGAGCGGGTCGTCGCCGAGCGGCCCGACCGCGCGCATCCACACGGCGCTGCGGGGCTCGGCGCCCTTGACGTCCTCGGCGCTCCAGCGCAGCCGGTCGACGTAGCGGATGTCGAAGGGCTGGCGACGGGCCATGCGCTCCAACTGCTCCGGCAGCGCACCCAGGTGCTCCCGCACCTCGTCGGCGACCGTCGGCAGGGACTCCGGATCGGGGACCTTGCGGGCCGGCGGCAGCTGGTGCTCGAAACTCCCCTGCTCAGGCTTGTGAAAGGAGGCGGTGAGCGTGAAGATCGTGCGGCCCTGCTGCACTGCCGTGACCCGGCGGGTGGTGAACGACCGTCCGTCCCGGTCCCGTTCGACCTGGTACACGATCGGCACGCCGGGGCGTCCGGGACGCAGGAAGTACGCGTGCAGCGAGTGCACCGGGCGGTCGCCGTCGGTGGTGCGGCCCGCGGCGACCAGCGCCTGGCCGGCCACCTGGCCGCCGAAGACCCGCTGCAGCGACTCCTCGGGGCTGCGGCCACGGAAGATGTTGACCTCGATCTGCTCCAGGTCGAGCAGTGCGACGAGGCTCTCGGCCGGATTCGTCATGGGTGGGGTTCTCCTGTGCTCACAGCTGGCCGACATCGGTGACGCGGACGACCGCTCGGCCCTCCGCGTCGGAGGCGGTGAGATCGACCTCCGCACTGATGCCCCAGTCGTGGTCGTCGTTCGGGTCGTCGAAGATCTGCCGCACCCGCCACAGCCCGTCCTGCGGTTCTTCCTCGATGATGAGCAGCTTCGGACCGCGGGCGTCCGGGCCGGTGCCGAGGTCGTCGTACTCGTCCCAGTACTTGTCCATGGCCTCGCCCCACGCGTCGGCGTCCCAGCCTGCGTCGGCGTCCATCTCGCCCAGCTCACCGACCTGGTCCAGGGCGGCGAGCTCGACCCGGCGGAACATGGCGTTGCGGACCAGCACACGGAAGGCGCGCGCGTTGGCGGTGACCGGCCGTACCTGATCGGCCTTCTCCTGAGCCTCCTCCGCCGTCATCTCCTCCGGATTGGCGAGCTGCTCCCACTCGTCGAGGAGACTGGAGTCGACCTGGCGCACCATCTCGCCCAGCCACTCGATCAGGTCCTGGAGGTCCTCGGACTTCAGATCGTCCGGCACGGTGTGGTCGAGGGCCTTGTAGGCGCTGGCCAGGTAGCGCAGCACGATGCCCTCGGTGCGGGCCAGTTCGTAGTGGGAGACCAGCTCCGTGAAGGTCAGCGCCCGTTCGTACATGTCACGGATGACCGACTTCGGGGACAGCGGGTGGTCACCGACCCAGGGGTGGCTCCTGCGGTACGTGTCGTAGGCGTGGAAGAGCAGTTCCTCCAGGGGCTTCGGGTACGTGATGTCCTGGAGGCGCTCCATGCGCTCCTCGTACTCGACGCCGTCCGCCTTCATCGCGGCCACGGCCTCACCGCGCGCCTTGTTCTGCTGGGCGGCGAGAATCTGCCGGGGGTCGTCCAGCGTGGACTCCACCACGGAGACCATGTCCAGCGCGTACGACGGCGACTCCGGGTCCAGCAGTTCGAAGGCGGCCAGGGCGAACGTGGACAGCGGCTGGTTCAGCGCGAAGTCCTGCTGCAGGTCCACCGTGAGACGCACGATGCGCCCCTCCGCGTCCGGCTGGTCGAGCTTCTCCACGATGCCCCCGTCCAGCAGCGAACGGTAGATGGCGATCGCCCGCCGGATGTGCCTGAGCTGCTGCCTGCGCGGCTCGTGATTGTCCTCCAGCAAATGCCGCATCGCGGAGAAGGCGTCGCCGGGGCGGGCGATCACCGACAGCAGCATGGTGTGGGTGACCCGGAAGCGGGACGTCAACGGCTCCGGCTCCGAGCCGATCAGCTTGTCGAACGTGCTCTCCGACCAGGCGACGAACCCCTCGGGAGCCTTCTTCCGGACGACCTTGCGCCGCTTCTTCGGGTCGTCACCGGCCTTGGCCAGTGCCTTCTCGTTCTCGACGACGTGCTCGGGCGCCTGCGCGACCACGAACCCCTCCGTGTCGAACCCGGCGCGCCCCGCCCGCCCGGCGATCTGGTGGAACTCCCGGGCCCTCAGCGTGCGGACCCGGGTGCCGTCGTACTTGGTCAGCGCCGTGAACAGCACGGTCCGGATCGGGACGTTGACGCCCACCCCGAGCGTGTCCGTGCCGCAGATCACCTTCAGCAGGCCGGCCTGCGCGAGCTTCTCCACCAGCCGCCGGTACTTGGGCAGCATGCCGGCGTGGTGGACCCCGATGCCGTGCCGCACGTAGCGGGAGAGATTGCGGCCGAACTTGGTGGTGAAGCGGAAGTTGCCGATGAGGTCGGCGATCCGCTCCTTCTCCTCGCGCGTGCACATGTTGATGCTCATCAGCGCCTGCGCCCGCTCCACGGCCTGCGCCTGGGTGAAGTGCACGATGTACACGGGCGCCTGCCGGGCCGCCAGCAGATCGGTGAGGGTCTCGGTGAGCGGGGTGTAGCGGAACTCGTAGGACAGCGGCACCGGACGGGTGGCCGAGCGGACCACCGCGGTGGGACGGCCGGTGCGGCGCGCGAGGTCCTTCTCGAAGAAGGAGACGTCGCCGAGCGTGGCCGACATGAGGACGAACTGGGCCTGCGGCAGTTCCAGCAGCGGAATCTGCCAGGCCCACCCGCGGTCCGGTTCCGCGTAGAAGTGGAACTCGTCCATGACGACCTGGCCGATGTCCGCGTGCTTGCCGTCACGCAGCGCGATCGACGCCAGGACCTCGGCGGTGCAGCAGATGACGGGGGCGTCGGAGTTCACGGAGGCGTCGCCGGTCAGCATGCCCACGTTCTCGGTGCCGAAGATCTTGCACAACTCGAAGAACTTCTCCGACACCAGCGCCTTGATCGGGGCCGTGTAGAAGGTGACCTCGTCCCGGGCCAGGGCGGCGAAGTGCGCGCCCGCCGCGATCATGCTCTTGCCGGAGCCGGTGGGCGTCGACACGATCACGTTCGCGCCGGAGACCACCTCGATCAGCGCCTCCTCCTGATGGGGGTAGAGCGTGAGACCGCGCTCCTGCGCCCACGCCTCGAAGGCTTCGTACAGGGCATCGGGGTCGGCGGTCCGCGGCAGCTGATCGATGAGGGTCACGCTCCCATCTTGCCTGCCCCGGACCACGATGGGGGAATCGGCTGTCCGCGTGAAGATCACGAACGCTACGCTGGGTCGCCGACGCGGCAACAGCGGACCCGGACAACTGCACAGCGGCACACGAGGAATGGGGCGGGCAACGGCGATGATGGGACCAGCACACTCACTGTCGGGCGCCGCGGCGTGGCTCGGCGTCGGAGCGGCGACCGCAGCCGCGGGACACCCGATGCCCTGGCCCGTGCTGCTCGCCGGAGCCCTGATCTGTGCCGGAGCGGCGCTCGCCCCGGACCTCGACCACAAGGCCGCCACGATCTCCCGGGCCTTCGGACCGGTCTCACGGGGGCTGTGCGAGATCGTCGACAAGCTGTCCTACGCCGTCTACAAGGCCACGAAGAAGCGCGGCGACCCGCGTCGCTCCGGTGGGCACCGCACCCTGACGCACACCTGGCTGTGGGCGGTCCTGATCGGCGGGGGCACCTCGGTCCTGGCCATCACGGGGGGCCGGTGGGCGGTCCTGGCGATCCTCTTCGTGCACATGGTGCTGGCCATCGAGGGCCTGCTCTGGCGGGCCACCCGCGGCTCCAGCAGCGACGTGCTGGTCTGGCTGCTGGCGGGGACCAGCGCGTGGATCCTCGCCGGCATCCTGGACAAGCCGGACGGCGGTGCGGACTGGCTGTTCACCGCGCCGGGCCAGGAGTACCTGTGGCTGGGGCTGCCGATCGTGCTAGGCGCGCTGGTGCACGACATCGGGGACGCGCTGACCGTTTCGGGCTGCCCGATACTCTGGCCGATACCGGTGGGCCGCAAGCGGTGGTATCCCATCGGCCCGCCGAAGGCCATGCGGTTCCGAGCGGGCAGCTGGGTGGAGCTGAAGGTGCTGATGCCGGTGTTCATGCTGCTCGGCGGTGTGGGCGGCGCGGCGGCACTCAACTTCATCTGAGCGACGCGCACCCGGCCGGCTCAGCCGGCTTCCCCGGTGCCCTGCTGCTCCTCACCCGCACCGTACCGCCGCTCGAACCGGGCGACGCGCCCCTCCGAGTCCACCGTGCGCGCCTTGCCCGTGTAGAAGGGGTGGCTCTCCGAGGAGATCTCCACGTCCACCACCGGGTAGGTCTCACCGTCGTCCCACGCGATGGTCTGGTCGCTGGTCGCGGTGGACCGGGTCAGGAAGGCGTACCCGGCACTGCGGTCACGGAAGACGACGGGCCGGTAGTCGGGGTGCTTGTCCTGCTGCATGGCTGCTCCTCGTGGCGCACGGTTCTTCGGGGCGACGGCACGAGGCTGCCGTCGCCGGTGGTGTCAGCCGGGCAGGGAGTCCTCGTCGACCACGTGCATCGCCGCCTCCTCGGCGGAGGCGGCCGCACCGTCGATGCCCACGTCCATGGCGACCAGCGCCGGCTCCTCGTCCTCGTGCGCCCCTTCGTCGGGGGCCACGAGCCGGCCGGAGCGGTCCGCGCCGACCTCGTTGTCCAGCAGTTCCCCGTCGGTGCCGTCGGAGTCGCCCAGGCCGTCGCCGTCGGGCGCGAGCTCGTCCGGACGCTCCTCGGCGAGCCGCTGGTCCAGCGTTTCGCCGCGGCGGCGTTCGGCGGCCGTCACGCCGGTGTGCTCCACCGCCCAGGGGCGCTCGGGCGGGGACCAGCCCCGGTCGAGGGGATCGTCGACACCGTCCTCCTCGAGGGTGTCCTCCCCGTCGAGCAGGCCGGTGTCCTCCCGCTGGTCGGACCCGTCGGGCTGGTAGACGTCATCTCCCCATCCGTCGACGCTGTTCACGGATACCTCCAGGGGGTGGGGACCGGCCCCTTCTCACCGTGCACCGCGGCGGGCCGCCGCTGCACGGGGCACAGGCCTCACCCGTCGCGGAACCGCGCGGTTCCCGGGCCTACCTCGAGCCGGTGCCTTCTCCCAGCCTTCCACTCACGTTCGGGACCGCGCAACGGCACGGACCCCGGCGGGGTACGCGCCAGTCCCGCCCCTCCGGCTCCACCGGCCCGGCCGACCCACGCCGACCGCCCCGGCACCGCAGGGGCGTCCGCCCCCGGCCCGCCACCCGGCCGCCCATCGGGGCGCCGCCCGACTCGGTCGGCTCGTCCGGCGGCACCGTCCCCCGCTCGCCCCGGCCCGTGCGGGGCGGCTCCGGACACGGCCGCACCCGGTCGGCCGGGCCCGCGTCGGTCACGTCGACCACGCCCGCCCCGGCCGGCCATCCGCTCCGGAACCGTCCCGCCCTCGCAGGGCACGGCGTGGCTAGCCGTGCCAGGACCGCCACAGTGCCGCGTAGGCGCCGTCCGCCGCGACGAGTTCGTCGTGGCTGCCCAGCTCACTGATCCGGCCGTTCTCGACCACGGCGATGACGTCGGCGTCGTGGGCGGTGTGCAGACGATGGGCGATCGCGATCACCGTGCGCCCGTCCAGGACACGGGCCAGGGACCGCTCGAGATGGCGTGCGGCCCGGGGATCGAGCAGGGACGTCGCCTCGTCCAGCACCAGGGTGTGCGGGTCGGCCAGTACCAGGCGGGCCAGTGCGATCTGCTGGGCCTGCGCCGGGGTGAGCGCGAAGCCGCCCGAGCCGACCTCGGTGTCCAGGCCCTCGTCGAGCCCGCGGGACCAGTCGTCCGCGTCAACCGCCCCCAGCGCCGCCCACAGCTCGGCATCGGTGGCGCCGGTCCTGGCCAGCCGGAGGTTGTCGCGCAGGGAGCCGACGAAGACGTGGTGCTCCTGGTTGACGAGGGCGACGTGCGAGCGGACCCGTTCCGCGGACATCCGGGACAGTTCCGCGCCGCCCAGGGTGACCCGGCCCTCGCGGGGACCGTAGATGCCCGCGAGCAGCCGGCCCAGGGTGGACTTGCCGGCACCCGAGGGGCCGACCAGGGCGAGCCGGGTGCCGGGGGCCACCTCCAGCGACACCTTGCGCAGCACGTCCACGCCCTCGAGATAGCCGAAGTGCACGCGGTCGGCGTGCACGTGCCGTCCCTCGGGTGCCAGCGTGCCGTCACCGGCGTCCGGCTCGATGTCCCGCACCCCCACCAGTCGGGCCAGCGACACCTGGGCCACCTGCAGCTCGTCGTACCAGCGCAGGATGATGCCGACCGGGTCGACGAGCATCTGCGCGATCAGGGCGGCGGTGGTCAGCTGGCCGACCCCGATCCAGCCCTGGAGGACGAAGACACCACCGATGAGCAGGACGGAGGCGAGTACGGTCACATGGGTGACGTTGATGACGGGGAAGAGTACCGACCGCAGCCAGAGCGTGTAGCGCTCCCAGGCCGTCCACTCCCTGATCCGCCGCTCCGACAGCTCGATGCGACGGGCGTCGAGGCGGTGGGACTCGACGGTGCGCCCGGCGTCCACCGTCTCGGCGAGCGCGGCGGCCACCGCGGCGTACCCGGCGGCCTCCGAGCGGTAGGCGGCGGGCGCCCGGCGGAAGTACCAGCGGCAGCCGATCACCAGCAGCGGCACCGCGATCAGCACCGCCGGCGCCAGGGGCGGCGCCGTGACCACCAGGCCACCGAGCAGCAGCACCACCCACACGGCGCCGATCGCGAGCTGGGGCACGGCCTCGCGCATGGCGTTGGCGAGCCGGTCGATGTCCGTGGTGATCCGGGAGAGGAGGTCGCCCGTGCCGGCCCGTTCCAGCACCCCGGGCGGCAGCCCGACCGAACGCACGAGGAAGTCCTCGCGCAGATCGGCCAGCATGCGCTCGCCGAGCACGGCCCCCCGCAGCCGCACCTCGCGCACGAACACGGCCTGCACGACGAGGGCCAGCACGAAGAGCGTGGCCGTGAGGCCCAGATGCAGTTCGCGCGCGTCGTCCGAGACCCGTTCCACGAGCCCGCCCAGCAGGTAGGGGCCCGCCATCGAGGCGATCACGGCAACGGTGTTGACGGTGACGAGGAAGAGGAACGCCCGACGGTGCCGGCGCAGCAGTTCTCCCACGTACGCGCGCACGGTCGGGCGGGCGCCGACGGGCAGGGTGTTCGCGGTCGTGGGGGCCGCCGGGTCGTAGGACGGTGGCGCGACGCCGATCATGCCGTCTCCTCGATCTCTTCCAGTCGGTGCAGTACGTCGTCGTCGCTCAGAGCGTCGTCACGACCGTCCGAGGGGCCGTCGCCGCGGTCGTCGGGCAGGGGCTTCGCGGGCCTGCTCCCGGCCGGTGTGTCGTCGCGGTGCGCCGCGGTCTCCTCGTCGGTCTCGCGCGTCACCACCGCCCGGTACCGCGGTTCGGTCCGCAGCAGTTCCCGGTGGACGCCGACCGCCGCGACCTCGTCGTCGTGCAGGAAAACGATCCGGTCCGCGCGGTCCAGCAGCAGCGGCGACGAGGTGAACACCACCGTGGTGCGCCCCGCGCGCAGTGCCCGCACGCCCTCCGCGATCCGCGCCTCGGTGTGCGAGTCCACGGCCGAGGTCGGTTCGTCCAGGACCAGCGCCTCCGGGTCCGTGATCAGGGACCGGGCCAGTGCCAGCCGCTGGCGCTGGCCGCCCGACAGCGACCGGCCCCGCTCGGTGATGCGGGCGTCCATCGGGTCGTCGGCGCCGAGCGAGCCCTGCGCGAGTGCCGTCAGGACGTCACCGCACTGGGCGGCGGCCAGCGCGTCCTCGGCGGCGACGGCACCGGACGCGGGCACGTCCAGCAGCTCGCGAAGCGTTCCGGACAGCAGTACCGGGTCCTTGTCCTGCACCAGGACCGCGGTGCGCGCGGACTTCAGGGGCAGCTCGTCCAGCGGCACCCCGCCCAGCAGGGCCGACGCGCCCTGTTCCGAGGGGTGCCCGCCGAGCCGTTCCGCCAGCCGTCCGGCCGCGTCGGGGTCCCCGCACACCACGGCGGTGAGCCGGCCCGCCGGAGCCAGGAGACCGGTGGCCGGGTCGTACAGGTCCCCGGTGGGGATCTCGGCGGCGCGCGAACCCCCGCTGTCCGTGGCGCGTTCCAGGGACAGCACCCGTGCGGCCCGCTTGGCCGAGGGCCGGGAGAAGGAGTACGCCATGGCGATCTCCTCGAAGTGCCGCAGCGGGTAGGTGAGGATCATGACGGAGCTGTAGACGGTGACGAGTTCGCCGACGCCGATGCGGCCCTGGCGGGCCAGGTGGACGCCGTGCCAGACCACCGCGATCAGCAGCAGGCCCGGCAGCAGCACCTGGATCGCGGAGATCAGGGACCACATCCGGGCGCTGCGCACGGCCGCGTGGCGCACCTCCTGGGAGGCGCCGCGGTAGCGGTCGAGGAAGAGCTCCTCGCCGCCGATGCCGCGCAACACACGCAGTCCGGCGACGGTGTCCGAGGCGAGCTCGGTGGCGCGGCCGGCCTTGTCGCGCTGGACGTCGGCCCGCCGGGTGGCGCGGGGCAGCAGGGGCAGCACCGCGAGGGCCAGCACCGGCAGGCCCACGACCACGACGACGCCGAGGGCCGGCTGGTAGACGACCAGCGCCACGCAGACCAGCACGATGGTGACCGCGGCCGCGGTGAAGCGGGAGACGGCCTCCACGAACCAGCCGATCTTCTCGACGTCGCCGGTGGACACGGCCACGACCTCACCGGCCGCCACGCGCCGGGTCAGCGCCGAGCCCAGCAGGGCTGTCCTGCGAGCCAGGAGCTGCTGGACGCGGGCCGCGGCGGTGATCCAGTTGGTGACGGCTGCGCGGTGCAGGAAGGTGTCGCCGAGCGCGTTGCCGGCGCAGCACAGGACCATGATGCCGCCCGCGAGGGCGAGCCGGGTGCCGGAGCGGTCGACGACCGCCTGGATGGCGAGACCGACGCAGAAGGGCAGGGCGGAGACGGAGGCGAAGTGCAGCAGGCCCCAGGCCAGTGACTTGAGTTGGCCACCGAGCTGGTTGCGGAACAGCCACCACAGGAATCTGGGGCCCGAGCGTGCGTCCGGCACACCCGGGTCGGGATACGGAAGGTCTTGGATCTGCATGACGTCCCAGTGGCTCGTGTCAGGGGGTGCCGTCGCTATGCGGCATCGAGAGGCTGCAAACCGTGAAAGGTTCGCGTCGCCACGTGCCCAAAATCAAGCGGTTTTCCGTGATGGCGTGCGAATCCGGCTGCGGTTCCGCACGCACCGCACGTCCGCGTCTCCGTCCCCGATCACCTCCCCGGCCGCGTTCACGTCCGGGGCCATCCATCCGCCCCCCAGCGCCCCGGTGGTGACGGCATGTCCGCAGCGGGTGCGACGATGGACGGATGGCACGTGGTGGTGGACGGCGTACGGCGGTCGCGACGGCGGCCCTTGGATCCCTGCTCGCGGTGACGGCGCTGTCCGCCTGCGGCGGCTCGTCGGGCGGCGGGGCGGACTCCCGGGCGAGCGATCCGCCGGGCGGGGCCGGGCGGAGCAGTGCGGCGGCGGACCCGACGAGGATCCCCGACGTCGGCGCCCGGCTTCAGAAGCGCATCCCCGGCGACTCGCGCCAGGTCGTCGCGGTGTACGGAGACGGCAGGGATTCCGCCGACTCCACGGTCGTGCTCTACACGAAGCAGGGCTCCGTCTGGCACCGCGCGCGGAGTTGGGCGGCGCACAACGGCACGAAGGGGTGGACGACCGACCACCACGAGAACGACAAGCGCAGCCCCGTCGGCGTGTTCACGCTCAGCGATGCGGGCGGAGTGCTCCCGGACCCGGATCCCGCCTCCGGCGCGGGACTGCCGTACACCAGGTCGGCGAGCTTCGCGGCACCGCGCTGGTGGGCGAAATCGTACTGGCACGACTTCGACTACGTCATCGCCATCGACTACAACCGCGTCAAGGGCACCCCGCCGAACGATCCGACCCGCCCCGAGGGCACCTCGAAGGGCGGCTCGATCTGGCTGCACATGGATCACGGCAGCGGTACGTCGGCATGCGTCAGCCTGCCCAAGCCCGCGATGGAGTACCTGCTGCGCACCCTGGACCCGGACCGGCACCCCGTGGTGGTGATGGGGGACAGGGCCCACCTGAAGTCCTGAGCGCGGGCCCTTCGGCACGCCGGGCGGTTACCGGTCCACCGCGACCGTCCGGGTCACGCCGTCCGGCGGCCCTCGCCCGTGTCGGCCCCGGGCCCGTCGATCAGGGTGTCCAGCAGCCCGCCCAGCACCGCGCGCTGCTCGTCCGTGAGCGGGGCCAGAATCTCCTCGGCGGCGGACCGGCGCGCACCGCGCAGCTCCCTGAGGGCCGCTCGCCCGTCGTCGGTGAGCTCGATCCTGATGACCCGGCGGTTGGCGGGATCCGGGACGCGGCGCACCTTCCCGGCCGCCTCCAGCCCGTCGACCAGGGTGGTCACCGCCCGGGGCACGACCTCCAGACGCTCGGCGAGGTCGGCCATGCGCGGGGGCGAGCCGTAGTGCGCCAGCGTGCGCAGCAGCCGGGACTGGGCCGGGGTGATGCCGAGGTCGCGGTGCTCGAGATGGCGCTTCTGGATGCGGTGCACCCGGCGGGTGAGCCGCAGCAGCTGCTCGGCGAGCAGGCCGTCGGGATCGGGGGCGGTCATGGGGGAACAATATCAGGATGAAGTTCATTGTGAGTATAGGTAACAATGACCTATGATCCGTAAGGTCCGCGAACCCCTGCGGCAGGCCGTGCAGGTCTGCGCTCCGAAGGCTTCGCAGGCCACCCCTCGCCGCCTCCGAAGGAGCCCATGCACCCCGATCGCGCATCCGCCTGGACCGCACCCGCCGACGCCAAGGAACAGCCCCGGCAGGTGCGGCGCATCCTCAAGCTGTTCCGTCCCTACCGCGGCCGGCTCGCAATCGTCGGCCTGCTGGTCGGCGCCGCGTCCCTGGTGTCGGTCGCCACACCCTTCCTGCTCAGGGAGATCCTCGACGTCGCCATCCCCGAGGGGCGCACGGGCCTGCTGAGCCTGCTGGCCCTCGGCATGATCTTCGGCGCCGTCCTCACCAGTGTCTTCGGCGTGCTGCAGACCCTGATCTCCACGACCGTCGGCCAGCGCGTCATGCACGACCTGCGCACCGCCGTCTACGGGCGTCTCCAGCAGATGTCCCTCGCCTTCTTCACCCGCACCCGCACCGGCGAGGTCCAGTCCCGCATCGCCAACGACATCGGCGGCATGCAGGCCACCGTCACCTCCACGGCGACCTCGCTGGTCTCCAACCTCACCAGTGTGGTCGCCACGATCGTCGCCATGGTCGTCCTCGACTGGCGCCTCACCGTCGTCTCGCTGCTCCTGCTCCCGGTCTTCGTGTGGATCAGCCGCCGCGTCGGCAGGGAACGCAGGAAGATCACCACTCGGCGCCAGAAGCAGATGGCCGCGATGGCCGCCACGGTCACCGAGTCGCTCTCCGTCAGCGGCATCCTGCTCGGCCGCACCATGGGCCGGTCCGACTCGCTCACCCGCGCCTTCGCCGACGAGTCCGAGAGCCTGGTCGACCTGGAAGTGCGGTCGAACATGGCGGGCCGCTGGCGGATGGCCGTCATCACGATCGTCATGGCCGCCATGCCGGCCGTCATCTACTGGACCGCGGGCATCGCCCTGCAACTCGGCGGCCCCGACGTCTCCCTCGGCACGATCGTCGCCTTCGTCTCGCTCCAGCAGGGGCTGTTCCGCCCGACCGTGAGCCTGCTGTCGACCGGTGTGCAGATCCAGACCTCGCTCGCGCTGTTCCAGCGCATCTTCGAGTACCTCGACCTGCCGATCGACATCACCGAGCGGGAGGATCCCGTCCACCTGGACCACGTCAAGGGCGAGGTCCGCTTCGAGAACGTCGAGTTCGGCTACGACGGCAAGGGCGGCCCGGTGCTCGACGGCATCGACGTCACCGTCCCGGCCGGCAGCAGTCTCGCCGTCGTCGGTCCCACCGGCGCCGGCAAGTCCACGCTCGGCCACCTGGTGCCGCGGCTGTACGACGTGACGGGCGGCCGGGTCACCCTCGACGGGGTCGACGTGCGCGACCTCGACTTCGACACCCTCGCCCGCGCGGTCGGCGTCGTCTCGCAGGAGACGTACCTCTTCCACGCCTCCGTCGCCGAGAACCTGCGCTTCGCCAAGCCGGACGCCACGGACGCGGAGCTGGAGGCGGCGGCGAGGGCGGCGCAGATCCACGACCACATCGCCGCACTGCCCGAGGGCTACGACACCGTGGTCGGCGAGCGCGGCCACCGCTTCTCCGGTGGTGAGAAGCAGCGCTTGGCCATCGCCCGCACCATCCTGCGCGACCCGCCCGTCCTCGTCCTGGACGAGGCGACCAGCGCCCTGGACACCCGCACCGAGGCCGCTGTGCAGGGCGCCATCGACGCCCTGTCCGCCAACCGCACCACGATCACCATCGCGCACCGCCTCTCCACCGTCCGGGGTGCCGACCGGATCGTGGTCCTGGACTCCGGACGCCTGGCCGAACAGGGCACGCACGAGGCGCTGCTGGCGCAGGACGGGAGGTACGCCGCGTTGGTCCGCCGGGACGCCCGACTGGAACCGACAAGATGAAGATATGCCGGGTTTGTGGCTCTATGGGGGTTACCGTGCCCGCATGCAGATGAACACTCCGCCACGGAGCGCGAGAAGTGTGAGGAGCGCGAGGAGCGCCAGAGGTCCCCGTGGGAGCCTCAGGGGCACCACAGGCCTCAGAGGTCCCCAGAGCCCCAAGAGCCCGCGGAGCCCCAGGAGGGCGATCCGGCTGACGCGCCGGGGCCGTGTCGCCCTGATCGCGGTCGGCGCCGTCGTCGCCGGTACCGCCGTGGCGGTGCCGTTGCTGACGACGGACGACGAGGGCACGTCCCGCCCGACCTCCCTGGTGATCCCGGAGGGCCGGCGCGCGACCCAGGTCTACGCGGCCGTCGACAAGGCCCTCGCCCTGCCCGCGGGCACCACCAAGAAGTCCCTGGCCAAGGCCGACCTCAAGCTGCCGAACGACGCCGAGGGCAACCCCGAGGGCTATCTCTTCCCCGCGACCTATCCGCTGGGCGAGAACCCGACCCCGGAGAAGCTGCTGACGGCCATGGTCGACACGGCGAACAAGAGGTTCACCGGCGCACCCGTCGCCGCGGGCGCCCAGCGCAACGCGCTCAACGTCTACCAGGCGGTCACCATCGCCAGCATCGTGCAGGCGGAGGCCGCCGCCAAGGAGGACATGGGCAAGGTGGCCCGGGTGATCTTCAACCGGCTGGAGCGCGGCATGCCGCTGCAGATGGACTCCACCATCAACTACGCCCTGGGCCGTTCCACCCTGAAGACCACCGACAAGGACACGAAGATCGACAGTCCTTACAACTCGTACCAGCGCATGGGGCTGCCGCCCACCCCCATCGCCAACCCGGGCGACGCGGCGATGAGTGCCGCGATCAACCCGACTCCCGGTGACTGGCTCTACTTCGTCACGGTCAAGCCGGGCGACACGCGCTTCACCGCCGACTACGCCGAACACCAGCGCAACGTCGACGAGTTCAACCGCCTCCAGCAGAGCGCCTCGAAGAAGGCCGGTGCCGAGGCCGCCACGTGACCGGCCGGGGCGTCACGCGGCGACCGGCTCCCCTTCCGCCAGCAGCCGCCTGATGTCCCGCACGGCCGCGCGGCCCGCCCGGTTGGCGCCGATGGTGCTGGCGGAGGGACCGTAGCCGACGAGATGGACCCTCGGGTCGGCGACCGATCGGGTCCCCTCGACACGGACACCGCCCCCCGCCTCCCGCAGCCGCAGCGGCCTCAGATGGTCGATGGCGGCCCGGAACCCGGTCGCCCACAGGATGACGTCCGCGGTCACCCGCCGCCCGTCGTTCCACTCCACCCCCTCGGGCGTGATCCGGTCGAACACGGTCTGCCGGTCCAGCACACCCGACTCCAGCCCGGCACGGACCGCGTCGTTCAGCGGCAGCCCGGTCACCGACACGACACTCTTCGGCGGCAGCCCCTGTCGCACCCGTTCCTCCACGAGTGCCACCGCCGCCCGGCCCGCGTCCTCGTCGAAGGGCCCCTCGCGGAAGACGGGGGGCCGCCTGGTCACCCACGTGGTGGCCGCCGCGTACGGGGCGATCTCCAGCAGGTGCTGCGTGGCCGAGGCACCGCCGCCGACCACGACCACGCGCAGACCGGCGAACTCCTGCGGCCCTGCGTACTGCGCGGTGTGCAGCTGACGCCCCCGGAAGGTCTCCTGCCCCGGATAGCGCGGCCAGAAGGGCCGGTCCCAGGTGCCGGTCGCGTTGATCAGCGCACGCGTCGACCAGGACCCGGCCGACGTCTCGACGAACAGCCGCCCGTCCGTCCCCTCGCGCACGGCACGCACGTCGACCGGCCGCAGCACCCGCAGGTCGAAAGTCCGCTCGTAGTCGGCGAAGTACCCGCTCACCACCTCGGCGGACGGCCGCGAAGGATCCGCGCCCGTCAACTCCATCCCGGGCAGGGCGTGCATGCCGTGCACCTTGCCGTACGTCAGGGACGGCCAGCGGAACTGCCAGGCGCCGCCGGGCCCGGGGGAGTGGTCGAGCACCACGAAGTCGCGTTCCGGCTCGAACCCCGTGCGCCGCAGGTGATAGGCGGCGGCGAGCCCGGCCTGACCGGCACCGATGACGACGACCTCGACCTTGCGTGTGTTGTTCACGCTTCTACCAACGGCATGGCAGGCCCCGATCTTCCCCGGTGTCAGGACGGGAGCAGGCTCCCCCGGGTGTCACGATGGGGTCATGCCAGATGCCTTCACCACCCGAGTCCTCAACCTCGCCACCGGCTCGGCGGAGCGGGTCGCCGACATCACCGGCGAGTGCCAGTCCTTCCTGCGCGAGGCGGCGTCCGGCCGCGACGGCCTCCTCAACGTCTTCGTCCCGCACGCCACCGCCGGGATCGCGATCATCGAGACCGGCGCCGGCAGCGACGACGACCTGCTGTCCGCCCTGCACACCCTGCTCCCCGCCGACGACCGCTGGCAGCACCGCCACGGCAGCCCCGGGCACGGCCGCGACCACGTCCTGCCCGCCTTCGTGCCCCCGCACGCGACGCTGCCGGTGATCGGCGGCCGCCTGGAACTCGGAACCTGGCAGTCGGTGTGCCTGGTCGACACCAACAGGGACAATCCCGACCGCCAGGTGCGGTTGTCGTTCCTCGGCTAGGGCCGCGTCAGCCGTCACCGCAGGGGGCGGACTCCGGCCGGTGGCGCGCGCTCAGTCGACGAGGGCGAGGTACACGGGGGAGCCGAGGAGCACCGGTTGGCCGTCCACCGTTCCGTGCAGGAGGCGCTTGGCGACGAATTCGACGTTCTGGGCCGGTCCGGTGAGCCTGTCGACCGCCCGGCGCACCGTGGCCAGCGCGGCCGCGTCCCCGCGGTCGAGGCGGTCGCCGGGCTGTTCGGCGGCCTCCACGAGCATCTCGTCCTCGACGTCGGAGGCCAGTCCGTCGAGCAGCGGAGGCAGGTGCGACCACGCGGGGTCGGCCTGGTCGATGTTGGGTACGGCGCCGAGCAGGTGCCGCCCGGACCCGCCGAGCGCGAGCACCGTCCGCTCCGTACGGCCCCCGGCGAACACCATCGAGGCGGCTCCCGGAAAGCGGCCCCACTGCACCGGGAGCAGCCCGCCGAAGAACTGCCCCGGCTGGTCGACGGAACCGATGTCGCCGTGGTCCTGCAGATACCGCAGGACGCGCTCCAGCCGGGCGGTGCGGTCGTGAGGGGGCTGCTCGGCGGTCTTCTTGAAGGACAGCACCGACAGACTCAGCCCGACCTCGGATCCGCGTTTGGTGGCGTGGGCCGGGTCGATCTGCGGCAGCAGCATGTCGACCTTGCTGTCGCTGATGTACAGGTAGTAGTGGAACGACACCCCGTGATGCTAATAAAGATTTCGTGGTGACGGGGGCGAGTTGGCGGGTCGGTGACGAGATCGAGGGCCTGTACCGGGTGACGCGTGTGCACCTGCACGGGGGAATGGGCCTGGTCTACCGGGTGCGGCACCTGGGCTGGGACGTCGACCTGGCCGTCAAGAGCCCGCGGCCGGCCCTGTTCCGGCACCCGGTCGGCCGGGAGGGTTTCCTGGCCGAGGCCAGGACGTGGATCTCCCTGGGTCTCCACCCCCACCTGTGCAGTTGCTTCTACGTGCGCGCGGTCGACGGCATCCCGCGGATCTTCGCCGAGTACGCCGCCGGCGGCAGCCTGCGTGACCTGCTCGACCAGGGCCGGCTGCGCGGCATGGAGCCGGAGCGGGCGCTGGGCTTCCGGCTGGACCTGGCGATCCAGGTGGCGTGGGGGCTGGAACACGCGCACCGGCGCGGCGTCGTCCACCAGGACGTCAAACCGGCCAACATTCTGCTCGACGAGGACGGCACGGCGAAGGTGACCGACTTCGGCCTGTCGAGGTCCCGGGCGATCCTGGCGGTCGAGGAGGGCGCCGCCGAAGGCCGCGGAGGCGTCAGCGTCGCGGTCACCGCAGGGGGTTACACGCCCGCGTACGCGTCGCCGGAGCAGGTGGCGGGCCGGCCGCTGGGCCGTCGCACCGACGTGTGGAGCTACGCGGTGACTGTCCTGGAGATGTTCGTCGGAGCGGCCACCTGGGGCGAGGGACCGAACGCGCCGACGACGCTGGCCGACCGAGGCACCGCTGCCGCCATGCCGGACCGCCTCGCCCGGCTGCTGGGGCGCTGCCTGCGCCACGAGCCGTCGCAGCGCCCCGGCACCATGGCCGAGATCGCCGAGGAGTTGATCGACCTCCACGAACACGCGGTCGGTCCGTACCCGAGGACAGCCCCCGCCGAGGCCGCCCTGCGCGCCGACGAGCTGAACAACCACGCGCTGTCCCGGCTCGACCTCGGGGAGGACACGCATGCCGAGCAGACCCTGCGGGAGGCACTGCGGATCGACCCCACCCACCTGGAAGCCACGTTCAACTCGCTCACCCTGCGCTGGCGCCGCGGCGAGATCAGCGACGAGACGGCGGTGGCGACCATGTCCGTCGCCCGCACCGCGGCCCCCGGCCGGTGGGAGGGCGCCTACCTGCTGGGCCAACTCCACCTGGAGCGGGGCGACCTCGACGCCGCGCTCCCCCTGCTGCGGGAGGCGGCTGCCGCCGACGACGGCGAACCCGAGGTGGGCGCGGTCCTCCGGCAGGCCGAGGCAGGGACCCTCGGGGACGGGCTGGAGGAGCACGTTCTGACCCGCAGGGGCGCGCGGACGCGGGAGGAGCGCGGCACGGAGTGGATGACGGCCGCCTCCCTCAGCACCGACGGCCGGGTCGCCATGACGGCCCGGGTGATCCGGGACCCGGTACCGCGCAACGTCCGGACCTACCTGTTCGGCTACCGCCGGCAGCCCGACCGGTACCCGCTGCACCTCTTCTCCCTGTCGCCCCCGGACCTCCGGGTCGTGGAGAGCGATGAGGCCGTGACGGCCCTGGACCTCGGCGACGACGGGCGACTCGCTGCCTGGGGGACGGGCACCGCCGTGCGGGTGTGGGAAGCCGGGACCGACCGCCACGCACGCGTGATGACGGGGAGCCGGGGACAGGTCAGCGCCCTCCGCCTCGGACCGGGCTGCGCACTGCTCGCCGGCGCGGTCGTCGCCCCGATGGGCGAGCCGAACCCGGTCCTGGTGTGGGACGTCGCCTCCGGTCGGACCGTGCTCCAACTGACGGGGCCCTCCGACCGGATCCGCTCACTCGCGTTCTCCGCCGACGGATCGCTGCTGGCCTCCGGCGCGGACGACGGCACCGTCCAGGTGTGGGACCTGCGCAGCGGACGGTACGTACGCGGCCTCACCAGTCCCGACCGGCTGAACGCGGTCGCGATCGGCAACGGCGCCCGCACCGCCGTCACCGGCGGGCACGAAGCCCTGCGCGTGTGGGACCTGGACACCGGGGAGTGCCGGCACGTGCTGGGCGAAGCGGTCGAGGAGCTCTGGCTGCACGACGCACTGGTACTGACCGCCACCCGGGGCGGTGACATGCGCCTGTGGGACACCGCCGACGGCCGCTGCCTGCGCACCTTCGAAGGACACCGTGACGAACGGGCCCGGCTGCTGTTCGCCAACGAGTCCCTGCACATGCCCGTCCGGATCGACCGGGAGGGGCGACGGGCCCACTCGGTCAGCAACAACGACACCGTCAGGTCCTGGGGACTGCCCAGGGGCCACCGGGCGCCGCTGCGCGTCTGCCGCCCCCGCCCGCACGCCCGCGTGCGGCAGCTCGACGACCGGCTGCGGACCCTCCTCGCGGCGAGTGAGTCCGCAGCCGCCCAAGGGGACATGTCCCGGGCCCTGAGCAGCCTCTCCGAAGCACGTACGCTTCCGGGCTACGAACGGGACGCGTCCGTGGTCGTCGCCTGGCGCCGGCTCCTCACCGGCGCCGAACGCGTCGGCCTGAGGGCCGTCTGGCAGGCGAGAAGCATCACCCTCCCCGGAGAGGCCACGTTCTGGTACCAGGACGTCGCGGTGAGCGGGGACGGGCGACACGCCTTGTCCACCACGCGCGGACACACGATGGTCCTGTGGGACCTCGACACCGGCCGGGCCGCCCGCACCTTCGCTCTCGCCGAGCACGGCGGAGACGACGTCAGCGTCCTCGCCATGACGGTCGACGCCTCCCACGCGGTCGTGGGCCACGCCTCGCGCGACGTCCGGCTGTGGGACCTGCGGACCGGCACCCCCGTGCGGGACCTGGGCGAACCGAACTCCAGCTGGATGTCGGTCGCCGTGGACCGGGCAGGCCGCACCGCTCTGGTGCAGAACGGAGACGGGGTGCTGCGGCTGTGGGATCTCGCCGAGGGCAGCCGGCTGCGCGCGTTCCGCGGGCCGAGCCGCACCGCGCACTACACCGAGGGCCCCTCCCGACGCGAGCTGGAACAGGTCAACGCGGTCAGTGTGAGCGCGGACGGCCGCGTCGTCATGGCCGCCCTGCAGTACTCGGGCGTCGTCTACTGGGCGGGCGACCGCAGGCGCCGGCGCGCTCTCGAGGGCTACGCCGACCGTGTCGACGCCGTGCAGGTGAGCGCGGACGGCCGCTTCGCCGTGACCGGGGGCTGGGACGCCACGGTGCGGTACTGGGACCTGGCCACGGGACGGTGCCTGCGGCTCATGGCCGGCCACACCCATCCCGTGCTCGGTGTCGACCTCACCGCCGACGGCCGGTTCGCCTTCTCGGCGGGCATGGACGAGGCGGTACGCATCTGGGACGTCACCACCGGCCACTGCGTCCACGTCCTGGAAGGGCACACCGTACTGAAGCGGGTGCGCGTCAGCGAGGACGGCACCCGCGCGGTCTCCCTCGGCGGGGACGGAACACTCCGCGTCTGGGAGATCGACTGGGACGTGGCCGTGCCCGAACCGGTCGACTGGGACGAACGGGCGCAGCCCTACCTCGACCAGCACCACGACAGCGAGAGCTTCGAGGAACTGCTCACCCGTCTCCGGCGGGCCGGCCTGGGCGGGCTCCGTCCGGAGGGAGTCCGCCAGAGGCTGCTCCGGCACCGTGCCCGCCGCCGGCGGTGACCGCGGCGGGCCCCGGCGTCCTACTCCACCGCCATCTCGCCCAGCTCCGACCAGCCCTCCTGGTCGACCGTCGTGTTCACGATGCGCGGTGTGCGGGCCAGGTGGCGGGGCAGCTTCTGCTGCGCGGCGCGGAAGTGCGCGGACTGGACGTGGGCGGCGCCCGCCTCGTCGTCGCGGAACGCCTCGACCAGCACGTACTCCGTGGGGTCGTCGACGCTGCGCGACCAGTCGAACCAGAGGCAGCCGGGTTCCGCCCGGGTGGCCCGGGTGAAGTCGCCGGCGATCTCCGGCCATTGGTCCGCGTGTTCGGGGAGCACCTGGAACTTCGCCGTGATGAAGATCATGGGTTCGCTTTCTGTGATTGCGGGACCGAGTGGACTTCCCCGGTCACGGTACGAGGACGGCGCGGCCGCGCACCCGGCCCGCGTCCAGGTCGGCCAGCGCGTCCCGGAAGCGGTCGAGCGGGTACGTCGCCGTGTGCAGCCGTACCCGGCCCTCGGCCGCGAGCACCATCAGCTCGCACAGGTCGAGGTAGCTGCCGACGAGGTTACCGATGAAGTTGATCTCCGACGAGATGACGTCGATCGTCGGGACGTCGATGTTCTCGCCGTAACCGACCACGTGGTAGTCGCCGGCCCGCCGCAGCATGCGGACGCCGTCGCGGGTGGCGCCGCCCTCGCCGACGAAGTCCACGACGACCTCGGCACCGTGGCCGCCGGTCAGCTCCAGGACCTGCTCGACGTGATCGCCGTCGCCCACGATGCCGTGGTCGGCGCCGAGGGACCGGGCGAGCTCCACGGCCTGCGGGTTGCGATCGACGACGACGATCTCGGCGGCGGTGAGCGCGTTGAGCACCTGGATGCCGATGTGCCCGAGACCACCCGCCCCGACGACCACGCACCGGTCGCCGGGGCGCAGCCGCCGGGCCGCCTTGGCCGCCGCGTGGTAGGCGGTCAGGCCCGCGTCGGCGAGCGCGGCCACGTCGGCCGGTTCGAGGGAGTCGTCGAGTCGCACCACGCTGCGGGCGGACGTCCTCAGGTACTCGGCGTAGCCGCCCGCGGTGTCGATGCCGGGGAACTGCGACTGCTCGCAGTGGACGTCGTCACCGGCCCGGCAGGCCCGGCACAGACCGCAGGTCATCAGCGGGTGGACGATGACCTTGTCGCCCTCGGCGACATGGGTGACGGCGCTGCCGACGGCGTGCACCCAGCCCGCGTTCTCGTGCCCGATGGTGTACGGCAGGGTGACGCCGGACTTCTCGGCCCACTGTCCTTCCAGGACGTGCAGGTCGGTGCGGCAGACCCCGGCGCCGCCGATCCGCACGACCACGTCGTGCGGCCCGCGGACCTCGGGTACCGGCACCTCGGTCATACGGACGTTGTCGAGCGGCCGGCCGCCGTAGCCGACGACTTGGACCGCCCTCATGCGCTCTGTCTTCATACGATCTGCCCTGCGTTCCGGGTTCGTGTGGTCTTCTCCTCGCTCGCCGGGCCGTCCTCGGCGGCGGCCACCGGGTTCTGGCCGTCGCAGGAGCGAGGCGCCTGGTCGGCGGCGGAGTCGGGGTAGCGGGTGCGCAGCAGCCCGCGGCAGAAGTGCGCGTTGCCGTCGACGGAGATGCGTACGGAGCGCGCGAACCGCAGGCGCAGCGGGATCTCGCCGGGCGGGACGGGCCGGCCCTCGTCGTCCACGAGGGCCGGATCGGTGGGTGCGGTGCCGAGCCCGAGCGCGGCGCGGCGGCGCAGCAGGGCGCGGGTGGCCGCCGTGTTCGGCAGGTCGCCGAGCACCACGTCGCCGAGCCGCTCCTCGGCCAGGCCGGGCCGGGCGCGCAGCAGCGCGGTGAGCGCCCTCTCCATCGCGGCCGTGTGCGCCTTGCGCCGGAAGACGTCCCGCAGCTCCTCCAGGTCCCGCTCCGCCTCGTGGCCGAAGGTGCCGCGGTAGCCGGCGTCGGCCGCCAGACCCCGGTTGATCAGGTCGGAGTCGTGGTGGTCGTCGAGCAGGACGGTGACCTCACGGGCGCCGGGCAGCGCGCTGAGCGCGTCCTTGGCGTCGGACGCCATGAGGTAGGCGAAGTTGGGGGAGCAGAACGACGTCGGCAGCCTCAGGTGCACGGTGATCCGGCCGTCGTCGGCGGTCAGGGAGCGGACGAAGCCGAGGTCGGTGATCGGTTCGTCCAGCTCGGGGTCGTAGACGGTGTCGAGTGCGGCGCGCGCCGCCGCCCCGAGCTGCGCGGCCCACATGTCAGGCCACCGCCGATTCGGACAGCCGGCCCTCGGTGGGCACCTCGATGCCGTACATGGCGGCCGCGTTCAGACCGAGGATCTTCTTCTTCTGCGCGACGGTGAGCTGCGGGTACTCGTCCGTCATGTCTTCCGGGATCCGGAAGTCGACGAATCGCTCCACCAGCCACTTCGGCGTCCACAGCGCGTAGTCGCTGGAGAACTGGATGCGGTCCTCGCCGAGCCAGTACAGCAACTCGCCGATGATCTGCGCGAAGTAGCGGGGCCGGGTGTGTATGAACGGGATCGCGACCGCGAGCCCCGCGTGCACGTTGGGTTCCTGGGTGGCGATCCAGCAGAAGTCCTCCAGCCGGGGCAGACCGCAGTGCTCCACCACGAAGTTCAGGTCGGTGAAGTCGGTGGCCGCCTTGTCGACGTCGGCCACGTCGAAGGCGTCCCGGTCCAGGGGCCGGATCGTGGGCCCCTTGTGGATGTGGATGTTCCGGATGCCCAGCTCCCGGCAGGCCTCCAGGTAGCGGTAGGTCCAGGGGTCGTCCAGCTGGTAGCCGCGCGAGTCGCCCTTCCACTCGGCCGTGTAGAGCTTGACGCCCTTCAGGCCGAAGCGGGCCGCGTCCTCACGCAGCTGCCTCAGTCCCGCCTCCTCGAAGCGCGGGTCGAAGCAGTGGTTGTAGGTGAGCTTGCCGGGATGCTCGCGGGTGAGCGCGAAGGCCTCCTCGGTCTGCCCGAAGCCGGTCCGGTAGAACGCGCCCAGCCGGGCCGGCTGGAAGATCGCGTGGTCGACGTGGCCGTCGACGAACAGGTCCTTCATCAGCCGCTCGCCGCCGTAGTACAGGTAGTCCTCGTACGGCCACAGCTCCGACTCCGGGCTGAGGTTGCGGTGGTAGTCGTAGAAGCAGTCGATGAACTGCTTCCCGTGGATGTTGCGCTGGTTCTCGGGCCGTGCGTCCCAGAGAGCGACGTGTGCGTCCACGATGAAGTAGTTCTCGCCGTCCTTGCGGTACATGGCGTCCCTTCCGTCTCGCCGGCAGCTTGTGGAGCACCGTAGGAAGGGGCGCGGGGGCGGCGGCAGCCGTCGGGTGTCTCACTTTGAGACACCGGGACCGGCGAGATCCGGACCGGCGCCCAGTAGCGTGGGCTCGGTCGGCGCAACGACGCGTCCCGCGGAGGTCGAAGTGGACAACGCGCACCCGGACGTCACCCTCGGACAAGGCGGCGCGGCCGTCGGACTGCCCACCCGCCTGCGGGCGTCGTGGCGGCGCAGCGAGACGTACGGGCTGACGCCGGAGGAGATGCGGCCGGTCTTCACCGGCTCGGTGGACACCGGGTCCCTGCTGTACGAATGCGGTCACGAGGTGCTGCGCGGACTGCGCCGCACCCTGGCGAACGAGCCGGTGAGCCTGATGATCACCGACCACGAGGGCCTGGTGCTGTGCCGGCTCAGCGACGACGCCTCCATCGACCGCTCCCTGGACCGGGTGCACCTCGCTCCCGGCTTCTACTTCGCCGAGTCCAACGCGGGCACCAACGGACTCGGGCTCGCCCTCGCCGACCGTGCCCCGTCGCTCGTACGGGCCGAGGAGCACTTCTGCGCCGGCCTGCGCGGCTACACCTGCGCCGCGGCCCCGGTCCTCGACCCGGTCAGCGGCGGCGTCGCGGGTACCGTCAACCTCACCACCTGGTCGGACTCCTCCTCGCAGCTCCTGCTCGCCCTGGCGCAGGCCACCGCCGGGAGCACCACGGCCCTGATGCTGGCACGCGGCTCCGGCCGCCGCGTCCGCCCCCTCCCGCGCGGCGAGGTGTTCCGCGTGTACGCCGACGGCGCAGACCAGGACGACGACACCGAGCGCCCGCTGTCCGCGGCGTGGACACAGCGCGTGGCGACGGCCCGCACGGCACTCGCCGAGGGACGGGTGCTCGCCGTCGTCGGGGAACCCGGCGCGGGCCGGACGGCGCTGATCTCGGCGGCGCGCAGACTCACCGCCCCACGCGAGCGGGTGCTCGTGGCGCGTCCGCCGGCGCCCGAGGACATGCGGACGTGGCTGACGCTGTGGACCCCGGAACTGGCCAAGGACGACACCTGTGTCATCGTCTCCCGCGTGGACGCCCTGCCCGGGTGGGCCGCCGCCGAGCTGGCCGCGCTGTTCGCCCGGGTCCGCCGTACGGGCGACGGCACGGGCCCCCGCCTGCAGCCGTTCGCGCTGACCGCCTCCGACTGGTCCGCGATCCCGCCCGAACTGGCCCCGCTCGTCGACACCGTGGTCGAGGTGCCGCCGCTGCGGGTCCGCCCGGACGACGTGATGCCGCTCGCCCACCGCTTCGCGCACCGGCACCGGGGCCACGGGGTGACGTTCACACCGGGTGCCGTACGGGCCCTGACCGCGTACGAATGGCCGGAGAACGTACGTCAGCTCAGGAGGGTGGTGCGGGCCGCGGCGTCCCGGGCGGACGTGGTCGACGCGCGGCACCTGCCGGCGGAGGTGTTCACCGGCGCCCGGTACCGGCTGAGCCGCCTCCAGGAACTGGAGCGCGACGAGATCGTGCGCTGTCTCATGGAGCCCGGCACGACGATGGGGCAGGCGGCGCGGCGGCTCGGCATGAGCCGCGCCACCCTGTACCGCAAGACGGCCCGGTACGGAATCGACGTACCGGGCCGCACACACCGGTCCTGAGCACGCGCACGTGCCGCCGGACCGGGCCGGGGATCAGGCGTCCGCCCGCGTCCGCCCCCGGACCACCAGCCGCTTCACCAGCGGCCAGGCCAGCAGCAGCACGATCACCGCGTACACCGTCACCGAGAACGGCGTGTTGACCAGGCCCGTCACGCTGCCGTCGCTGATCTGCAGGGCGCGGCGCAGCTGCTGCTCGGCGTTCGGGCCGAGGATGACACCGATCACGGCGGGCAGGATGGGCAGCCCGTAGCGCCGCATACCGAACCCGATCAGGCCGATGACCAGCAGGATCACCAGGTCGACCACCTCGCCGCCGACCGCGTAGGCGCCGACCGCCGCGAAGAACATGATCCCCGCGTAGAGGTACGGCCGCGGGATCCGCAGCAGCTTGGCCCAGACCGGCGCCAGCGGCAGGTTCAGGGCGAGCAGCAGCACCATGCCGACGAAGAGCGAGGCGATCAGGCCCCACACCAGCTCGGGTTCGCGTTCGAAGAGCAGCGGCCCGGGCTGGATGCCGTACTGCTGGAAGGCGGCCAGCATGACCGCGGCGACCGCCGTGGTCGGCAGACCCAGCGTCAGCATGGAAACCAGCGTGCCGGCGGCCGAGGCCGACGCCGCCGACTCCGGACCGGCCACGCCCTCGATGGCACCCTTGCCCCACTCGTCCTTGTGCTTGGACAGCCGCTTCTCCGTCACGTACGACAGGAAGGTGGGGATCTCGGCGCCGCCCGCCGGGATCGCGCCGAACGGGAAGCCGATGAACGGGCCGCGCAGCCACGACTTCCAGGTGCGCCTCACGTCACCGCGGCCGAGCCAGGGACGGCCCACCGGGATCGGTTCGGCCGCCCCGCGCCGCAGATGGGCCGCCACCCACAGCGCCTCGCCGATCGCGAACAGACCGACCGCCACGATCACCACGTCCACGCCGTCGGCGAGCTGCAGCGAACCGAAGGTCAGCCGCTGCTGACCCGTCATCTGGTCCAGGCCCACCAGGCCGATCGTCAGACCGATCAGCAGCGAGGCCAGACCCCTGATCCGCGACGACCCCAGCACCGACGTGACGGCGATGAACGCCAGCACCATGATGGCGAAGTAGTCCGGCGCACCGATGTCCACCGCCAGGTCGGCGACCGTCGGTGCCAGCGCCACCAGCAGGATCGTGCCGATCATGCCGCCCGCGAAGTGGCCGATGGCGGCGGCGGCCAGTGCCTGCGCGCCGCGCCCCGCCTTGGCCATGGGGTTGCCCTCCATGGCCGCCACCACGGCGGCGCTCTCGCCGGGGGTGTTGAGCAGGATGGAGGTGGTCGAACCGCCGAACATCGCGCCGTAGTAGATGCCCGCGAACATGATGAACGCCGCGACCGGATCCAGCCCGTACGTCACCGGCAGCAGCAGTGCCACCGCCATCGCGGGGCCGATGCCGGGCAGGACGCCGATGGCCGTGCCGAGCAGCACACCGAGGGCGGCCCACAGCAGGTTGAGCGGGGTCAGGGCCGTGCCGAACCCGTCCATGAGGGAGTTGAGGGCGTTCATGTCAGAGCACTCCCATCAGCGGACCGCCGGGCAGCGGCACACCGAGCAGCTTGTCGAAGACGACGTAGGTGATCAGGGACAGCACCGCGGCGATCAGCGGATCGCGGTCCACGCGGCGGCTGCCGAGCGCGAAGGCGGCGCCCCAGAAGAGCAGCGCCCCGGCGACGGGGAAGCCGGCCGGCTCGATCAGGGCGGCGGCGCCGAGGAAGATCCCGGACAGCAGCAGCACCGTGCGCCAGTCGGCAGGCTCGGACAGGTCGATGTCCTCGCCGCCCTCGGCCTCGCCCCGGCCGCCGCGCAGCACGTCGACGGCGAGCAGCGCGGCTATCACCAGCAGGCCGATGCCGACCACGACCGGCACGGTCTTGGGTCCGACCGGGCCGCGCTGGGTGATGTCGACGTCCATGGTGAGCGCGTCCGTCAGGACGATCACGCCGAGCGCCAGCAGCAGGGCGCACACGCCCAGTTCGGAGTGGTCGCGCAGCCACGAGCGCCGGCCGGTGGCCGCTTCCTCGCGGTGCTCGGGGAGTTCGGTCGGCGTCGTCACAGTCCCAGCTCCTTCAGCACCGACACCACGCGCTTGTCCTGCGCGTCCAGGAAGTCGCCGAACTCGTCGCCGGTCAGGAACGCGTCGTCCCAGCCGTTCTGGTCCATGGACTTCTTCCACTCGGGCGAGTCGTGCAGTTCCTCGAACAGGCGGATCAGCTTGTTGCGCTGCGCCTCGGACAGTCCCGGCGGGGCGACGATGCCGCGCCAGTTGGTGAAGTCCACGTCGTAGCCGGACTCCTTGAGGGTGGGCGCGTCCTCGAGGTCGTCCACCCGCTCGGGACCGGTCACCGCGAGCACCCGCAGCTCGCCCGCCTTGATCTGGTCCAGGTACTCGCCGACGCCGGAGACCCCGAAGCCGACCTTGTTGCCGAGGATGGAGGCGAGCAGTTCGCCGCCGCCGTCGAAGGGGATGTAGTTGACCGACTTCGGCTGGATCCCGGCGGCCTGCGCCATCAGCATCGGTGCGAGGTGGTCGGGCCCGCCCGGCGACGAACCACCGCCCACCGGGATCTTCCCGGGGTCCTCCTTCCAGGCGTCGATCAGCTCGTCGATCGTCTTGTAGGGCGAATCTTTGGCGACCACGACGACGTCCTGCTCCTCGGTGAGCCGCGCGATCGGCGTGGCGTCGGCGAGGGTCTTGGGCGCGTGGTTGGAGCGGGCGGCGCCCACGACACCGAGGCCCATGGACATGGCGAGCTTGCCGTTGCCGTGCTCGCTCACCAGCCGGCTCAGGCCCACGGTGCCGCCGGCGCCCGGCAGGTTGAACACCTCGATGTTGTGCGTGAGCCCGGCGTCCTCGGCGTTCTTCGCGGCCGTGCGGGCGGTGATGTCGTAGCCGCCGCCGGGCGTGTTGGGAACCATGAAGCGCAGGCCCGGGATCTGGGTGCCGGAGTCCGAGTCGTCGCCCGAGGAGAGCAACGGCGGTCCGGCCAGCACGAGCACGGCGGCCCCGAGCAGGGCAAGGGGGGTGCGCAGGCGCACGTATGACACCACCTGTCGGTTGGGTAGAGCGGGTACGTGGGTACAGGGGCCCTGTGGGGGAGGGTGACGTGGGCCACATGGTGCCCGCGCGCCTGTCCCGTGTCTTCCTTGCGGAACCAAGGGAGGTTGTGTTCATTGCGGTCGCCGAAACCGCGCGACCGGTCCCAGTCGCCGAAAACCGCGTGACCGATTCAGGGCGTCACATCGCTGTCGGATCGCCGGTTCATTGCGAAGCAGGCACATCGAAGGCACGGCCCTTTCCTTCGCCGCAGGTGGGCGCCATGATGGCGACCCGGCACACCCACCGGTCCCCCCGCCGGTCACCGCATCCCCGTCCCCGCCCCAGCCCCCTCCGTGAGCCGAGAACGAGTCCGCCGTGGCCCCCACCTTCCGCCGTCAGACCCTCGCGGGCGAGATGCTGGTCCTCCAGCTCGCCATCGTGGTGGTCGTCCTGCTCGCGGTGGCCGCCGTCTCGCTCGCCCAGTCCAAGGCCACCTTCAACCGCGTCGAGGGCCGCCGGGTCACCGCCCTGGCCGAGCAACTGGCCGCCACGCCGCTGGTGCGCAGCCAGTTGCTGCGCCCGGTGCCGCAGGAGGCCCTCGCCCCGCTGGTCAACTCCACCCAGACCCAGTCCGGGGTCACCTCCGTCACGGTGGCCGACGCCGACGGCCGCGTCGTCAGCTCCACCGACCCCACGCTGATCGGCGCCCGGCTGCCGCGCGGTGAGGGCGCCGGTGTCACGAGCGGCTGGTCGGGGCCGCTGACCGTGCAGGGCAGCCGGGAGCTGGTCGCGCAGGTTCCGGTGCTCGGTGCCACCCGGCAGACGCTCGGCCGCCACCTCGGCACGGTGATGGTCGGCGAGGCCGACCCGACGGTGTGGCAGCGCCTCGGCGGAGCCTCCTCCTACCTTCTCGCCTACCTCGGCATCGCCAGCGGCCTCGGCGTGGCCGGCTCCTGGCTGCTGGCCCGGCGCGTCAAGCGGCAGACCCTCGGTCTGGAGCCGCGCGAGATCGCCGGCCTCGCCGAGCACCGCGAGGCCATGCTGTACGGCATCGCCGAGGGTGTCGTCGCCCTGGATCCGCAGCACCGGCTCACCCTGGTCAACGAGATGGGCCGGCGCCTGCTCGACCTGCCCGCCGACTGCGTGGGCCAGAGCCTGGACGGGCTCGGCATCGACGGACGGCTGCGCGACGTCCTCGCCGGCGTGACCTCGCAAACGGCCGGTCCGCGCGACGAGGTCGTCGTGCGCCACGGCCGGGTCCTGGTCATGAACCGCATGACCGTCGCCAAGGACGGCCGCCCGCTCGGCTCGGTCACCACGCTGCGCGACCGCACGGAACTGGCCCGCCTGGAGCGGGAGATCGGCTCCTTCCGCTCCACCTCCGAGCTGCTGCGCGCCCAGGCGCACGAGTTCGCCAACCAGCTCCACACCATCTCCGGGCTCATCCAGATCGGCGAGCAGGACGAGGTGGTGCGCTACATCCGCGGGCTCAACCAGCGCCGCCAGTCCCTGGACGTCACCCTCAGCCGGCGGGTCCGGGACACCGCCGTGGCCGCGCTGATCACCGCGAAGACCTCCCTCGCGGCCGAGCGCCGGGTCGCCCTGCGCGTCTCGGACCGTACGGCCCTGGACCGGCTGGAGCCGGCGGACGCCGCCGACGTGGCGACCGTGGTCGGCAACCTCGTCGACAACGCCGTGGACGCCGCCGCCACCCTGGACGACGCCCACGAGGCGTGGGTCGAGGTCGAGCTGCGGCAGGACGCCGCCAGCGTCGAGATCGTGGTCCGCGACTCCGGGCCCGGCGTGGCACCCGAACTGGCCCGGGAGGTCTTCTCCCACGGCTTCACCACCAAGGCCGCCCGGCAGGGCGAGCGGGGCATCGGCCTGGCGCTGACCCGGCTGGTCTGCGAACGTCACGGCGGTGAGATCTCGGTGACCAACACCCCCGAGGGGGCCATGTTCACCGCACGCATGACCGTCAGCCACCTCACCGACGCGGTGGCGGAAGGAGCAGCACCATGACGGCTACGAGCGGCACGTCCGACGCGACCGCGACCGCCGCGCCGCGCGAGACACCCCGCGAGACGCCCCGCACCGCCGCCCCGATCGGCGTGCTCGTGGTCGACGACGACTTCATGGTGGCCCGCGTCCACCGCGCGTTCGTCGAACGGGTCGAGCCCTTCCGGGTCGTCGGGGTCGCCGGCACCGGGGAGCAGGCGCTGGCCGCCGTCGAGGAGCTGCGTCCCGACCTGGTCCTGCTCGACCTGTACCTGCCGGACGTCTTCGGCCTCGACGTCATCCCACGGCTGCGCGGCGCGGGCCACGACTGCGACGTCATGGTCATCAGCGCGGCCCGGGAGGCGGACGCGGTCCGCGGTGCGGTGCGGCACGGCGTGGTCGACTACCTCCTCAAACCCTTCGAGTTCGAGGACCTGCGGGTGCGGCTCGAGCGCTACGCCGTCCAGCGGGGCCGGCTGCTCGGCACGGTGGTGCGCAGCCAGGCCGACGTCGACCGCGTACTGGCCGGGGCCGCGGCACCGGCCGGGCCGGCCCCCGGGCTGCCCAAGGGCATGAGTGTGGAGACCGCCGAACTCGTCGAGCGCGCCCTCCGCGGGGCCGACGGCACCCTGTCCGCCAGCGAGTGCGCGGCGCGGACCGGCATCTCCCGGGTCAGCGCGCGCCGCTACCTGGAGTACTTCCACACCGTGGGCAGCGCGGAAGTCTCCCTGCGCTACGGGGTGGCGGGACGCCCCGAGCGCCGCTACCGCTTCCGGGGTGCGGTCACCGGCCCGGCGCTCCGGCCCGCAGGCCGTCCATGACGAGGTCCAGGAACCGGGTGACCCGCGGCTGCCAGTTCTCGCCGGGGTCGATCAGCCACAGCCCGCCGAGGACGAGGAAGAAGTCGTCCCCGGTCACTCCGGGCCGGATCGTGCCGGCCTCGTGGTTGGCACGGAGCAGGAGTTCGGCCGCGTCCTCCAGCGGGGTGGGGCGCGGCTTCTCCGGAGCCCCGGGTGCGCTGGTGACCAGCCGGATCGCGTCCGCCAGACCCGCCTTGGTCATCGCGAACTCGGCGAGGCGGTCCATCCACTGGCGCAGGGCCAGGTCGGGTTCCCCGGCGGCCAGCATCTCGGGCGCCGCCTCGGCCACCTGCTGCATCCCGTAGCGGTAGATCTCCAGGACGAGCGCCTCGCGGTTCGGGAAGTTGCGGTAGAAGGTGCCCTGCCCGACCCCCGCCTTCTTGGCGATGGCGCTCAGCGGGGCGTTCGCGCAGTGCGTCAGCTCCTCCGTGGCCACTGCCAGGATGCGCTCGCGGTTGCGCTGGGCGTCCGAGCGCAGGGGAGTGTCCGGCTTGTCCTTCTTCGGCTGCGGCACTCGTCATCCTTTCGGGTTCGTGGCCGAATCCCGACCTTGCTAAGCGGACAGCTGTCCGTTACGTTTCCAGTGAATGGACAGTTGTCCGGTTGTCCGCCCACTCTACCGGCGGACAGCACCCCCCACCCCCATGCCCCCACTGCCTACAGCCAGTTTTCCCGGTATCCAGACACCAAAGAAGGCTGATCATGGCCCCAGCACCCTCGTCGACGTCCAGCGCCGTCACCCTGAACATCAACGGCGAGAAGCACCAGCTGACCGTCGACCACCGCACCACCCTGCTCGACGCCCTGCGCGAGCGCCTCGACCTGACCGGTACCAAGAAGGGCTGCGACCAGGGGCAGTGCGGCGCCTGTACCGTCCTGGTCGACGGACGCCGCTCCGTCTCCTGTCTGAACCTCGCCGTCGCCGCCGAGGGGCGCGAGATCACCACCATCGAGGGAATGGCCGAGGGCGACCGGCTGCACCCGGTCCAGCAGGCATTCCTCGACCTCGACGGCTACCAGTGCGGCTACTGCACCCCCGGCCAGATCTGCTCGGCGATCGCGGTCATCGAGGAGCACGCGGCCGGCTGGCCGAGCGCCGCCACCGAGGACGTCCGTCCCGAGGCCGGACCACCGCCCCTGACGCCCGACGAGATCCGCGAGCGGATGAGCGGCAACCTGTGCCGCTGCGGCGCCTACGTCTCCATCGTGCAGGCCGTCACCCGCGCCGCCGAGGCCCACCAGGCCGCGGCCCGGGACGACGACCGTGCCGACCAGGACGAGACCACCGAGGAGACGGCCGCATGAGGGAGTTCGGATACCAGCGCGCCGACGACGTCTCCGGCGCCGTGGCCCTGCTCGCCGCCGACCCGGACGCCCGCTTCCTCGGCGGCGGCACCAACCTCGTGGACCTGATGAAGACCGGCGTCGAGCGTCCCGCCCGGCTCGTCGACGTCCGCGAACTCCCCCTGGACGCCATCGAGGAGACCGCGGACGGCGGCCTGCGCATCGGCGCCACCGTCACCAACAGCGACCTCGCCGCCCACCCCGAAGTACGCCGCCGCTACCCGGCACTGACCCAGGCGGTCCTGGCCGGTGCCTCCGGCCAGCTGCGCAACATGGCCACGGTCGGCGGCAACCTCCTCCAGCGCACCCGCTGCGGCTACTTCACCGACCTGAGCAAGCCCTGCAACAAGCGGGCCCCCGGCAGCGGTTGCTCCGCGGTCACCGGCGAGCACCACAACCACGCCGTTCTGGGCGCCTCCGACCACTGCGTCGCCGTGCACCCCTCCGACATGGGTGTGGCCCTCGCCGCCTTCGACGCCGTCGTCGGCTACGAAACCCTCGACGGACCGGGAGAGTTGCCGCTGGCCGACTTCTACCTCCCCGTCGGGGACACCCCGCACCGGGAGACCGCCCTGCCGCCCGGGGCGCTGATCACCGGCGTCACCCTGCCGCCCGCCCCGGTCGCCGCGCGCTCCCGCTACCGCAAGGTGCGCGAGCGTGCCTCGTACGCCTTCGCGATCGGCTCGGTCGCCGCCGCGCTCGACGTGGAGGCCGGTGTCGTCCGCGAGGCCCGGCTGGCCTTCGGCGCGGTCGCCTCGCGGCCCTGGCGGGCCCGCGCGGCCGAGGCCGTGCTGACCGGCGCACCGGCCGACGGCGAGACCTTCGCCGCCGCCGCGGACGCCGAACTGGCGGCCGCCAGGCCGCTGCCCGACAACGGATACAAGGTGACCCTCATGCGCAACCTGGTGGTGGCCGTCCTGACCGAACTCGCCGAGGAGACCGCCCGATGACCACCGCCACGACCGGTCGTACGGCGCTCAGGGGCGTCGTCGGCACCTCCCACACCCGCGTCGAGGGCCGCGACAAGGTGACCGGGGCAGCCCGCTATGCCGGTGAGATCCCCTTCGCCGACCTCGCCCACGGCTGGCTGGTGCTGTCCACCGTCACCCGCGGACGCGTCCGCTCCCTCGACACCGAGGCCGTCCTCGCCCTGCCCGGCGTACTGGCCGTCCTGCACCACGGCAACGCCCCGCGCGTGGACACCGACTACATCGGCCTGCTGGGCATCCCGCCGGACCCGACCGCCGCCGTCTTCCAGCACGACTGGGTGCCGCACGCGGGCTGGCCGGTCGCCCTCGTCGTCGCCGAGACGTCCGAGCAGGCCCGGGAGGCCGCCGAGGCCCTCGTCGTCACCTACGACGAGGAACCGCACCGCACGGTGCTCACCACCGGCCACCCGGACGCCCACCCGGCCGGCGGGGTCATGCCCGGCGAGACCGCCAAGGGCGACCTCGCGGCCGGCCTCGCCGCGTCCGCCGTCGTGGTCGACGAGGAGTACACCACCCCCGAAGAGCACCACAGCATGATGGAGCCGCACGCCGCCACCGCCATGTGGGACGGCGGCCGGCTGGAGGTCGTCGACTCCAACCAGGGCACCACCTGGATCCAGAGCGAACTGGCGCAGATGTTCTCCCTCGACGCCTCCGCGGTGCGGGTGCGCTCCGAGCACATCGGCGGCGGCTTCGGCAGCAAGGGACTGCGCGCCCACCAGGTCGCGGCGGTGATGGCCGCGACCGAGTTGCAGCGTCCGGTGCGCGTGGTCATGACGCGGCGGCAGATGTTCACGCTGGCCGGCTACCGCAGCCCCACCCTCCAGCGCGTACGGCTCGGCGCCGACGCCGACGGCCGGCTGCGCGCCCTGGAGCACCGCTCGCTGAACCAGACGTCCACCGTCTACGAGTTCGTCGAACCCAGCGCGGGCGTGGCCCGGGTGATGTACGACGCCGACGCCCACCACACGGCCAACGAGGTCGTACCGCTCGACGTGCCGTCGCCGACCTTCATGCGCGCGCCGGGCGAGGCGCCGGGGTCCTTCGCCGTCGAGTCGGCCCTCGACGAACTCGCCGAGCGCTGCGGCGTCGACCCCGTCGAGCTGCGCCTGCGCAACGAACCCGAGGTCGGCCCGGTCTCCGGCCTGCCCTTCAGCAGCCGCAACCTGGACGCCTGCTTCCGCGAGGGTGCCCGGCGGTTCGGCTGGGCCGAGCGCGACCCGCGCCCCGGGCGACGCCGGGAGGGGCGCTGGCTCCTCGGCACGGGCACGGCCGCCGCCTCCTTCCACGCGGGCGCCGGTCCCTCCACGGCCGGCGTGACCGCGCAGGCCGACGGCGGTTTCACCGTGCGGATCGCCGCCGCCGACATCGGCACCGGCGCCCGCACGGCGCTCACCCTGGTCGCCGCCGACGCCCTGGAGGTCGCACCCGACCGGGTCCGGGTCCGGATCGGGGACAGCGACTTCGGCCCCGCGATGATCGCGGGCGGTTCGATGGGCACGCGTTCCTGGGCCTGGGCGATCAGGGAGGCGGCCCGCGAACTGCGGGAGCGGCTGGCCCTCGGCACGCCGATTCCGCCGGAGGGCATCACGGTGCGGTCCGACACCACCGAGGCCCTCGGCGCGCTGGCCCAGAAGGAACGGCACTCCTTCGGCGCGCAGTTCGCCGAGGTCGCCGTGGACCCCGCCACCGGCGAGGTACGCGTGCGCCGCATGCTCGGCATCTTCGCGGCCGGCCGGATCGTCAACCCGCTCACCGCCCGCAACCAGCTCGTCGGCGGCATGGTCTGGGGCATCTCCATGGCCCTGCACGAGGAGGCCGTCCGCGACCGGACGAGCGGCGCCCTCTACGCCCCCGACCTCGCCGGTTACCACGTGGCCACCAACGCCGACGTGGGCGACATCCAGGCCGACTGGGTGGACGACCCCGACCCGGACGACCCGGTGGGTATCAAGGGCGTCGGCGAGATCGGCATCGTGGGCGCCGCCGCGGCCGTCGCCAACGCCGTCTGGCACGCGACCGGCGTACGCCACCGCAGCCTGCCGATCCGGCCCGACCGGATCCTGTCGGCGGGGGTGCCCGCGTCCGGGGGCGGCCCTCATGCTTGACATCGCCGACGAGCTGAACGGCTGGCTCGCGGAAGGGCGGGAGTTCGCCGTCGCCAGTGTCGTCTCCGTAGGCGGCAGCGCACCGCGCGGGCCCGGTGCGGCCCTCGCCGTCGACCGCGACGGCACGGTGATCGGCTCGGTCTCCGGCGGCTGCGTGGAGGGCGCGGTGTACGAGCTGTGCGCCGAGGCCCTGGACAGCGGCGAGAGCGTGCGCAGACGGTTCGGCTACAGCGACGACGACGCCTTCGCGGTCGGTCTGACCTGCGGTGGGGTCATCGACGTCCTGGTGACGCCGGTCGGCGCGGACGCGCCGTCGCGCGAGGTGTTCCGGGCGGCGCTCTCGACCGCCGCCCGGAGCGGGACGGTGGCTCTCGCCCGGGTCGTCCGGGGCCCGTCCGAACTCCTGGGCCGGGCGCTGCTGGTCCGTCCCGACGGATCGTACGAGGGCGGCCTCGGCGGACACCCCGAGCTGGACCGCACCGCGGCCGCCGAGGCGGCTGCCCTGCTGGACGCCGGACGCACCGCCACGGTCGGACTCTCGGAGGACGGGTCGCACTGCCCCGGCGGGCTCACCCTGCTCGTCGAGTCCAGCGTGCCGCCGCCCCGCATGATCGTGTTCGGTGCGGTCGACTTCGCCGCGGCGCTGGTGCGGGCCGGGAAGTTCCTCGGGCATCACGTCACGGTGTGCGATGCCCGGCCCGTCTTCGCCACCCGGGCCCGCTTCCCGGAGGCCGACGAGGTCGTCGTCGACTGGCCGCACCGCTACCTGCGACAGACCCGGACCGACGGACGCACGGTGCTGTGCGTGCTCACCCACGACGCCAAGTTCGACGTGCCGCTGCTGACGGAGGCGCTGCGCAGGCCGGTCGCGTTCGTCGGTGCCATGGGCTCGCGCCGCACCCACGAGGACCGCCACCGCCGGCTGCGGGAGGCGGGACTGACCGAGGACGAGCTGTCCGGGCTCCGCTCACCGATCGGCCTCGACCTCGGCGCCCGCACCCCGGAGGAGACGGCCCTGTCCATCGCGGCGGAGATCGTCGCGGCCCGCCGCGGCGGAACGGGCGTCCCCCTGACGGGCGGAGCCGAACCGATCCACCGGGACCCGGCCCACCGGACCGCGGCGGAACGGGAGGTGACGGAGACGGGGGCGGCCGCCTGAGGAGGAAAGATCAGGGCAGGGCCGACTCGCCGGCCAGGCGGACCGCGCACTCCAGCATCATGGCGTGCACGAACGCCTGCGGGAGGTTGCCACGGAGCTGGCGCTGGCGCACGTCGTATTCCTCGGCGAACAGCCCGGGCGGTCCGCAGGCCGCCCGGGTGCGCTCGAACCAGCGGAACGCGCCGACCCGGTCGCCGACCCGGTGCGTGGCGAGCGCCATCGTGAAGCCGCAGAGCAGGAAGGCGCCCTCGGCCTCGCCGAGCGGCACCCCGGGGTGTTCGAAGCGGTACAGGTACCCGTCCTCGGTCAGACGGGACTCGACGTACGCGCGGGTGGCGTCGTCGTCGCCCCCGAACGCGCAGCCGCGGGCCATCGGCACCAGCAGCGCGGCCTCCGGCCCGTCGTCGTCCTCGGCCCGCCGCCAGCGGCCGTCGGCGCGCAGGCAGCGGCGCCGGGTCTCCCGCAGCACCGTGTCGGCGAGATCGGCGCACCGGCGTCCCGCGGCCCCGGGCAGCACCTCGGCCATGCGCCGCAGACCGCACACCACGCTCAGCCGGGAGTGGGTCCACCACCGGTTCTCCAGCTCCCACAGACCGGCCTCCGGCTTCAGCCACTGCCGTTCGACGACGTCCACGGCAACCCCGGCGGCCCGTTCCGCCTCGTCGGTCAGCCGGTCGTGCGCGGCGGCCGCGGCGAACAACTGCAGCGCCTCGCCGAAGGTGTCCAGCTGGAACTGGGCGCCCGCGTCGTTGCCCACGTGGTCGTTGCCACCGGGGTAGCCGGGCAGCCGCAGGGAACGTTCCTCCCCGACCGGCCGCCCGTCGACCGTGTAGGCGGGGCGCACCCCGTCGCCGTCCGCGAGAATGCGCTCGGCGACGAAGCGCACGGCGTCGTCGACCAAGGGGTGCGGCCCGTGCGCGGCGACCGCGAGACCGGCGTAGCACTGGTCGCGCAGCCATGCGTAGCGGTAGTCGTAGTTGCGCCCGCTGTTGGCCCGTTCCGGCAGCGACGTGGTGGCGGCGGCGACCATTCCGCCGGAGGCACTGGTCAGCCCGTGCAGTACGGCGTAGGCGTGCCGGGCGTCGCGGGGCGCGACCAGCCGCGAGCAGTCCGGTACGGCCTGTTCCCACTCCCGCTCCGTGGCCCGCCACAGCGCCCCGGCATCGAGCGGTTCGGTCTCCCGCCCCGCGGAAAGCTCCAGCACGAGGTCGTGCGTCTCGCCCTCGCGCAGCCGGAACTCGCCACACAGCCCGGACCCGTCCCGCCACACCGCGTCCGGCGCCCCGGCCAGCCGCATCCGCAGGCCCTCCGACCCCGCTGTCCACACCCCGCGGTCCAGCCGGGGCTCGCGCATCCGTGCCGCCCCGAAGCCGGGCCGCGGGTCCAGATCCAGGCGCAGCCTTGCCTCGCCCCGTTCCACGCGCATGCGGCGCAGCAGTACGAGCCGGTCCGTGCGAGCGGGCAGGGCCAGGGCCTCCCGGCACTCGATCACGCAGTCGGCGGTCACCCACCGGCTGATCCGGATCAGCGTGCCCTCCTCGTAGGAGCCGCCCCAGACGTGCCAGGGGTCCGTCGGCTCCACGGTGAAATGCCCGGCTCCGCCGATCAGGGCCGAGAACACCGCGTCGTCGTGCCACCGCGGGGCGCACAGCCACACGATCCGACCCCGGGGGTCCAGGACCGCTCCCCGCTCGCCGTCGGCGAGGACGGCGTACTCGCGCAGTGCCCAGGGCGGGCACGACGTGTCCGGTGCAGCCGCGCGCCGCTCGTCGCTGTCCTTCATGACGCTACGGCTATCCCGGCGCCGGTGACCGAAACGGAGCTCTCCCTGCCGCCCCGGCCGACCCCTCGGTCACAGCCGACCCCGCGGTCCCGGACGTCGCCGTGGCCCCACCCGTCCCGTGCTCGCCCAGGGGGCCCACCGCCAGCCCCGCCTCGCGGCAGTCGCGCACGATGTCCGGCAGCGCGCCGAGCGTGGCCCGCCAGCTGCCCGGGGCGGAGGCGTGGTCGGTGTCGTGGAGGAGGACGGTGCCACCTCCGCGCAGGTCCGCCGCCACGGTCGCGCGTACCGAGGCGGGCGTGGCGTCGTGCCGCCAGTCCTTGGCCCACGCGGTCCACAGCACGGGCCGCAGCCCGGCCCCGCGGGCGGCCGCCCAGCGACCGGAGGTGAGGATGCCGTAGGGCGGCCGGTACCAGTGCGGGACGGTTCCGGTCACCTCGCCCACCACCCGGACGGCGCGCAGCAACTCCCGCGCGTCCCGGACCGGCGACGGCCACCAGGGGCGGTCGTGCGACCAGCCGTGGACGGCGATCTCGTGTCCGCGCCGGACCAGCTCACGGGCGAGCACGGGGTGGCGTGCCGCGTTCTCGCCCAGGACGAAGAACGTGGCCCGCACACCGAGCCGGTCCAGTACGTCGAGGAACTGCGGCGTGGACGCCGGATCGGGACCGTCGTCGAAGGTGAGCGCCACGTGGTTGGGGCTGCCGAGGCCGGCCAGCGCCGGGAACCGGCGGCGGCGCAGTTCCGGCAGCCAGGTCGCGGCCGGACCGATGTGGGCCAGCGCGACGCCTAGGACCGGAGCGACGGCGTACGCCGCCCGCCCGGCCCGAGAACCTTGGCGCATCCGTGCTACCTCCGGTCTCTTCACTTCCTACCGTCCCCGTCGTCCGGACTTTCTGGTCGTGCAGTCGTCCAGTCGTCCAGTCGTCCGATCGGACCGCCCGTCCGGTCGTCCGGACGGGTTCCCGACCGAGTCGTTCGTTCCGGTTCGCTGCTTCACCGCTTCACCGCTTCACCGCTTCACCGCTTCACCGCCCGCCCGGGGCCGTCCCGTGCCGCCGGGGCGGTGTCCCAGGCGCCGTGCACCGACGGCGCCCGGGCCAGCCCGACGCTGCCGAGGCCGATCAGCGCCACGCCGATCAGCTCGGGCAGCACCCGCACTCCGAGCAGGATCTCCTCGCCGAACAGGGCCCAGCCCAGGGCGACGCTGGTCAGTGCGTCGCCGAGGGTCAGGGCCGGCTGCGAGGCGGCCAGGGTTCCCGCTCGCAAGGCGCTCTGCAGCAGCAGAAAGCTGGCCACGCCCACCACCGCCGTGGCGTACGGCGGCCACTGGGTCAGCACCTCGCCCACCCCCTGGGGGAGCCGCCCGGTCAGTTCCTTGAGCAGCGCCGCCGTACCGCCGAACCCCACCGCGGAGGCCGAACCGAAGAGCGCGGCGCGGGGCGCGCCGTGCACCAGGCTGCCGACCGAGGCGAGGACCGTCATCAGGACGAACAGCGCCAGCCCCGCCCAGATCCACCGGCCCCCCGTGGCGGTGTCCTGACCGGCCGACGGGGAGGCGGAGCCCAGGAACAGCGCGAGCCCCACGGCCAGCGCGACGAAGGCCAGCCACGTCCGCGAGTCCGGACGCCGGTGGAAGACCGCACTGCCGACCACCAGCGTGAACAGCAGTTCGGTGGCCATCAGGGGCTGGACCACGGCCAGGCTGCCCACCGCCAGCGCGGCCGCCTGCAGCACCGTCGTCAGCGCGAGCAGCGCCGCACCACCGACCCAGTACCGGTCCCGGACCAGCCGCATCAGTGAGCGCAGCACCGTGTGCCTGGCCCCCGCCCGGTCCTCGTCCTGCGCCGCGGCCCGGCGCTGCAGTACCGACGCCGCAGCGTTGGACAGCGCCGCGAACAGGGCGAGGACGACGGTGAGGACACTCACCGCGGCGGGCTCCCGGTCATCCGAACCGTGCGGCCAGCCGTCGGTACAGTCCCGGAGCCGCGCCCCGCACCCGGCACGGCAGACGCAGCCACGAGGGCACGTACACCTCGTCCCGGCCCCGGACCACCGCGGTCCGCACCGCGTCGGCCACGCGCTCGGGAGGCACCGGGCGCGGCCTGGACCGCCGGTAGGGAGCGCCCCGGCGCTCGAAGAACGGAGTGTCGACGACGCCCGGCACCACATGGGTGACCCCCACGCCCGTGCCCCGCAACTCGTAGCGCAACGAGTCCGCGAAGGCGCCGATCGCGGCCTTGGCGGCGGAGTACACGGCCTCGTCGCGCACCGCGACACTGCCGGCCAGCGATCCGATGAGCACCACCCGGCCCGAGCCCGCCGCCACCATCCCCGGCAGCAGCAGCCGCACCAGCCGCAGCGTGGCCAGCACGTTGATGTCGAGCACCTCGTCGATGGTGTGCGGGGGCATGTCCAGGAACTCCCCGGCCCAGCCCACCCCGGCTCCGGCCACCAGCAGATCCACCGGGCCCGCCGTGGCCAGCGTGAAGTCGGTGAGCTGCCGGTCGGCGCCGGGGAGGGTGAGATCCGCGGCGAACGCGGTGGCCGACGTGTCGTCGGCGACCTGGCGCAGCCGCACCGGATCACGTCCGGTGAGCACCAGTCTCCAGCCGTCCTCGTCGCCCAGCCGGCGGGCCACGGCCGCGCCGATGCCGGAGGAGGCCCCCGTCACGAGCGCCGTGCGGGTCCGCGGATCCCGGGCCCCGAGGGGGCGCCGCCCGGGCCTCGCGTGGTCCGCGCCGGGTGCGACGACCTGCGGTCCGGGGACGGACCGGGGACGGGAGAACGCATGGACCATGGGGACCACCTTGGCTCGGGGCGGGCACCGGGAAGCGACCGACCGGGCGGTCGGGCTCCGGCGTCCGGCCGGACGGGCGGTCACGGAGTATCCCCCAGGGGCCGCCCGAAACGCCCGCTTGCGTGGTGGTTTGGAAGTCGCCGGACCGGCAACTTGGTCCGCCGTGCATCCTCGCAGCTCATCAGTGCCCCGCCGCCCCGGCGCCCCGCACGGTCCGCGGGGCGGCAGACGCCTGCTGGTGCTCAGCGCGAGCATGGGCGCCGGTCACGACACGGTCGCCGCCGAACTGGTCCGGCGCGCACGGGAGCGCGGCGACGCCGCCGAGGTCGTCGACGTCCTCGCCCTCCTGCCGTACGGCCTGGGCACCGTCCTCAGGGGCTTCTACCGCGGGTCCGTACGGCACTTCCCGTGGGCGTACGCCGCCCTCTACCGCCTCTTCCTGAGGCCCGGCGAGGGCCGCCGGCCGAGCGGGACGCCGCTGGCCCGGCTGGCCGGGAGCAGGCTGCGCGAGCTGGCGGAGCGTACGGGAGCGGACGTGGTCGTGCCCGTCTTCCACCTGGGCGCCCAGCTGACCGGCCACCTGCGCGAACGCGGACTGCTGACCGTGCCCGGCGTGGTCCTCGTGATCGACTTCGAGCTCCACCGGCAGTGGCTGCATCCCGGCAACGACCACTGCCTGTGTCTCACCGAGGAGGCGGCGCGCGAGGTGCGGGGGAGTACCGGCACCCCCGCGTCGACGTGCGGTCCCGTCGTGGCCCCGGAGTTCTCGGCCGACGACATTCCGGGCGCGGCGGGGTGGCGGGAGACGTTCGGCCGGCTCGGCCCGGGACGGCCCGCCGTGGTGCTGTCCGCCGGGGCCTGGGGCGTCGGCTCGCACCTGGACACCACCGTCCGGCTCCTGGCGGACCACGGCTACCTGCCGGTGGTGCTCTGCGGCGACAACCGGCGGCTGCGCCGCACGCTGTCCGGCACACCGGGTGTCCTGGCCCTGGGCTGGGTGACGGACATGCCGGGCCTGCTGCACGCCGCCCGTGCCCTGATCGACAACGCGGCCGGTCAGACCGCCGTACAGGCGCTCGCGGCCGGGCTGCCGGTCGTCGGCCACCGCCCCATACCCGGCCACGGTGCGGACGGCGTACGGCGCATGGCCGCGCTCGGTGTCTCCGAGGTCGCCGAGGACGCGGAAGCGCTGCTGGAGGCGTTGCGGCGGCTCACCGCACCGGGCCCGGAGCGGCGGTTGCGGATCGCCGCCGGACACGCGCTGTTCACCGGGAACACGGACGCCCTGACTCTGGTGACCGAGGTCGCCGACCTCGCGCGTGCGGGCGTACGACGGTGAGGGAGCGGCGCGTGAGGGCGCGGATGGGGTGGCAGCGCGCTGAGGGCGCACGGCCTGTTCGCAGGGCCGTTTTCCCGGTCGGGCACAGGGCACCCGCCCCGCAGCGCCAACGGCACAAGGAGGCGACGCCGTGCGGCTCGAAGAATTCCTCACCCGGGTCCGCGACCGAGGTGAGTTCCACGGCGACGACGAGGCCGAGCAGGTCGCCACGGCCGTCCTGTGGGTGATCGCGTCCCGCATCCCCCCGCAGGAGGCCGCCGGACTGGCCCGCGAACTGCCCGCACCGCTGGACGACGCGCTGCGCATGGAGCGCGGGCGCCCCGAGACCTTCGGCCGTGCCGAGTTCCTCCGGCGGGTGGCCCAGCAGACCGGCGCCCGGCCGCGCACCGCCGAATGGGACGCGGGCGCCGTGCTCTCCACCCTCGCCGAGGCGGTGCCCCGCGAACACGTCGACCGGCTGCTGGCCCGCCTGCCCGCCGACTGCGCCGACCTCTTCGGCGGCCCCGCACCCACCGGAGAACGCACCGAGAGACGCCCCGAGAAGGGCCACCGAGACCGAGGAGACACCCATGACGGACCTTGAGCAGCGCTATGCCGACGGGGAGGAGACTCAGACGCCTCTCGGCGGATACGCGGCGCTCGCCACGACCTTCGCGGCCACCGCGGGCGCGTTCGCGGTGACGGCGTGGCGACGCGGCGTCCGGCTCCCCGACACCGTCCCCGCCTGGGACGTGGCCCTGCTGGGCACGGCGACGTTCAAGGCATCCCGGTTGCTGACCAAGGACAAGGTCACCAGCTTCCTGCGGGCCCCGTTCACCCGCCGCGAGCGAGAGGGCAACGCCAACGAGGTGATGGACGCCGGGCGCGGCACCGGTCTGCGCCGTGCCGTCGGTGACCTCATCTCCTGCCCGTTCTGCACCTCGGCGTGGGTGGCCGGGGGACTTGTGGGCACCTACGCCGTCGCGCCCCGGGCGGGGCGGCTGGTGTGCGCGGGCCTGAGCGCGGTCGTGGTGTCGGACTGGCTGCAGTACGCGTGGAGTCTGACCGCGCAGAAGGCCGAGGAATGACCGGATGGCCGCCGGGCCGGGCGGCCGGTCAGTCGCGCTCGGCGCGCTCCGCCCGCTCGGCGTGCAGCTTCTTCACACGGGCCGCTTCCTTGCGTACGTCGGCCTGGACCGCCTGCTCCCGCTCCAGCCACTCGGGACGCTCCTGCTTCAGCGCGTCGATCTGCTCCGTGGTGAGCGGCTCGGCGACACCGCCCCGGTGCAGGCCCGCGATGGAGACGCCCAGCTTCGCCGCCACCACCGGCCGCGGGTGCGGACCGTCGCGACGCAGCTCGCGCAGCCACGCGGGCGGGTCGGTCTGGAGCGCGTTCAACTCGGCACGCGTGACGACGCCCTCCCGGAACTCGGCGGGTGTGGCTTCGAGGTACACACCCAGCTTCTTCGCCGCGGTCGCGGGCTTCATGGTCTGGGTGTTCTGGTGCGACGTCATGCGGTCAAGGGTATCGATCGTGTGAGTGGCTCCCGACCACGCCCGGTAACCTGGCCGGGTGACAGGCTCGGAAGCTCCCCCCTCGTTCCGGCTCGCGTACGTCCCGGGGGTGACGCCCGACAAATGGGTGCGCATCTGGAACGAGCGGCTGCCGGACGTCCCCCTCGCCCTGACCCAGGTTCCCGCCGCCGGGGCGCCCGGTGTGCTGCTGGACGGCGGCGCCGACGCCGGACTGGTGCGGCTGCCCGTCGACCGGACGCTGCTCAGCGCCATCCCGCTCTACACCGAGACCACGGTCGTGCTGATCCCCAGGGACCATCTCGTCACCGCGGCCGACGAGGTGACCGTCGCGGACCTCGCCGACGAGATCGTGCTGCACCCCCTGGACGACGTCCTCGGCTGGGAACGGCTGCCGGGCAGGCCGGCCCTCGAGCGCCCGGCCACCACGGCGGACGCCGTCGAACTGGTGGCGGCCGGGATCGGCGTGCTGCTCGTGCCCCTGTCGCTGGCTCGGCTGCACCACCGCAAGGACCTCACGTACCGCACGGTCACGGACGCCCCCGCCTCGGGCGTGGCCCTGTCGTGGCCCGAGGACGCGCACACCGACCTCGTCGAGGACTTCATCGGCATCGTCCGGGGCCGGACCGTCAACAGCACCCGGGGCCGACAGCCCGAACCGGCCCGGTCCAAGGGCGGTAAGCAGACCTCCGGGAAGCAGACCGCCGGGAAGCAGACCTCCGGCAAGCAGGCCGCCGGGAAGCAGACGGGGGGCGCCCGGCGCGGCACCGGGGGCAGCCACCGGGGTGCGACCGGCGGCAACGGCAAGGGCAGGAGCGGCGGCCGCGGCGGCAAACCGCGCCGGCCCTGAACCAGCACCGGACGCCGGCTCCCCGCGCCCCTGACGCGTCAGCGGACCGTCGGACTCGGTGTCGGCGCGGAGGTGTTCACCTCGAGGCCGGGCGGCGAGGTGAGCGAGAGCACCGGCTCGCCGGGCTGCGGGGCCGGCGGAGTGAGCTGCACCTTCGGAAGGTTCGGTGGTGCGGTCTGCTGGAAGTTGACCTGGTCGAAGTTGACCAGCCCGGTCTTCTCCAGCACGGTGATGTGGTCGAGGACGGTGTCGTTGGCCTGGTCGGCGAGCTGCCGGACCAGCGAGTTCTTGGTGTTGGCGCGGATGTTGGCGATGGCCGGGAAGATCTGGCCGTGGGTGATCCGCATGATGTTGACCGCGGTGGTGTCGAACTGCTTGCCCGTGGTCCCGTCCACCGTCGACACGAACTGCTGCTGCTGCGGTGAGGCCAGATTGGGCAGGGTGATGCCCAGTTCCGGCGCGATCCTGCGGCAGGTGGCGTCCAGCCGGGAGTGGCCCACGACCAGGTGCTCACCGGCCTCCCTCATCTCCGGCGTCGTCCCCCGCTCCATGGCCATCAGCCCCAGCGGATGCTCCCACAGCCCCGCGGCACGCACCTTCACCACGAAGTCCCGGTCCTGCTCGGTGAGCGGCCCGTACCGCGTGTTGGTGACGACCCGGGCCTGGTCACTGCCCGCGTTCTGCACCCCGAGCATGGTCGGGTAGGCGAGTGCGGTGAGGGTGAGGACCAGGGCACCGGCCACGAAGGCGGTCCCTGCCGTGGTGCGCGTGATGCGCATCGTGCCTCCTGGGGCGAAGACAGGCTCGGACACCAGGAGGTACGGATACGGAACGCGATCTGATCACCACTTCGGGCAAAACCTGCGACGAGAGACGTGCGTCGTCCCACCCGGGAGGCGCGAGCCTCAGGCAGCGCGCGCCGTCCGCACGAGACCTCAGGACGTGCGCGCCGTCCGCACGAGCCAGTCGTGCGCCGCCCGCGCCGTGAACTCCTCCTGGCCGCCGCGCACCAGCAGCCCCGCGGTGGCGAACTCCGGGGCGTCGGCCTGTGCCGCGACGTACGGGACGGCGATGCAGCGCATCCCGGCGGCGTACGCGGCGGCGGCCCCTGGAGCGGCGTCCTCCAGGACCACGCAGCGGGCCGGTTCCGCGCCCAGCCGGCGGGCCGCCTCCAGGAAGACGTCGGGGGCGGGCTTGCCCCGCTCCACCTCGTCGGCCGAGACGACGGTGCGCAGCTGGGCGTTGAGCCCGGTGCGGGCGAGGATCGTTCCGATGGCCTCGAGCGACGAACCCGAGGCCACCGCCATCGGTACGCCCTCGCCGGCCAGCAGCTCGACGAACTTCCGCATCTCGGGGTACGCGCGGACCGAGTCGCGGGCGAGCCCCAGATAGTGGCGGTTCTTGACCGCGAGCAGCTCCTCGACGGAGGCTCGCAGTCCGTACCGGCGCTGCCAGTCGGCGACCGTCTCCTGGGTGCTGATGCCCACGTACGCCTCGTGGTCGGCCCAGGTGAAGTCCGGGACACCGTACTCGGCGAGGGTGCGCCGGCCCGCTTCGTAGTAGTTCGGCTCGCTGTCCACGAGCGTTCCGTCGAGATCGAAGATGACCGAGATGCCGCCAAGCGTGCTCAGGGTGCTCATGGGGTCCAGGATGCCAAGGGTCATCTGCGGGCCGAGCGCCCGATCGACTCCACGAGCGGCAGCAGCCGGTGCGGCACGCGCTCGCGCAACGCCACCTCGCTGCGGGTGCGGACGACGCCGGGCAGACTGATCAGCTTCTGCACCACGTCCTCCAGGTGCGCGTTGTCGCGGGCCACGACGCGGGTCAGCAGGTCCCCGCCCCCCGTGATGGAGAAGGCCTCGACGATCTCCGGCACCGCTGCCAGCGCCTCGCCAACCTCGTCCAGATGCCCCTGGGTGACCTCGATGTGCACGAACGCGAGCACCGGGTGGCCCAGTGCGGCGGGGGAGAGGGACGGGGCGGTGCCGGTGATCACGCCGTCGCGCTCCAGGCGGTCCAGCCGGGCCTGGAGGGTGCCTCGGGCGATCCCGAGGAGGCGGGCGTACTCCCGCACGCTGGTGCGCGGCTGCTCCAGCAGCAGCCGCAGGATGCGGGTGTCGAGCTCGTCGACGGCCATCGCGGGCCCGGTCCCTCTCGTCGGCCATTGGCCCTCCGGTGGCCGCAGGCATGTCCTGATCACTGTACCAATGGCACACCTCAGCGGCAGCCTGTTGAGCCAGTGGAGGCAGAGATGCTCCTATAGGGGAGTCGATGGCGCTGCGGATCCCGCGGCGCCTTTTGCATGCGGTGACTTCCGGGCCAGTGGGCGTGAGCGAGCGAGGGGGCGGTAATCAGTGCTGAAGAAGGTGTTCGTGAGCCCGGACCCGGGACGGTCCAGGCTGCGGTTCGCCGCCCGGGCCGTCCTCGGCATCGGGCTGGCCGTCGTGGTGTGCGGGCTGGCCGGCACCTCCCTGGTCGGCGCGATCATCGGCGGCCTCGCCGCCCTGCTCGCGCTCTTCACCGTCACCGACGCCACCGTGCGCGGCCAGGCCGTCACCACCGCGCTGCTGCCGGTCGTCGGGCTGCCCGTGCTCACCGCCGCCGCCGCGCTGCACGACCTGCCCGTCGCCCGGGACCTCACCTTCCTCGCCGTCGTCGGCGCGGGCGTGTACGCCCGCCGCTGGGGCCCGCGCGGGCACAGCCTCGGCGTCTTCGCCTTCATGACCTTCTTCATCGCCCAGTTCCTGCACGCGACCACGGACCGGCTGCCCGAGATGTTCGCCGCCGTCCTGCTGTCCGTGGCCACCGCCGCGGCGGTGCGCTTCGGCCTGTGGTGCTACGAGCGCCGCCGGCCCGCGCCCGCCCTCCCCGCGCCGCCCGCCGGCACCGGGCTGGCCCGCATCACCACCCGGCAGGCGGTACAGGCCACCGCGGGCGCCGGCTTCGCCCTCGTCGTGGGCCAGCTGGTGTCCGACGACCGCTGGTACTGGGCCGTCGGCGCGACCTGGTGGGTGTTCGTCAACACGACCTCGCGCGGCGAGACGCTGGTGCGCGGCTTCCGCCGGGTCCTCGGCACGGTCGTCGGCATCGGCCTGGGCTTCCTGATCGCCGTGCCGGTGGCCGGGTCCCCGGTGCCCACCGCCGTGCTGGCCGCCGCCTGTGTCTTCGGCATCTTCTACACCGCCGCGGTCTCCTACACCTGGATGATGCTCTGCGTGACGCTGCTCGCCGAGCTGCTCTACGGCCTCCTGGGCGTCCTCAGCCCCGGTCTGCTCGCCCTGCGGATCGCCGAGACCGGCGTGGGCGCGCTCGGCGCCGCGCTCGCCGTGCTCTTCGTCCTGCCCGTCACCACGCACGCCGTCACCGACGTCTGGATCCAGCGCGCGCTGCGCTGCGTGCACGCGTGCACCGCGGAGGCCGCCGCCCGCCTCGCCGGAACCGAGGGAGCCGACCCGGCGCCGCGCGTGGCCGAACTGGAGCAGTTGCTGGGCCGGGTACGGATGTCGGTCGCCCCGCTCGTGCACCCGCTGAGCCCGATGCACGGCCGCAGGCGGCGGGCCCGCCGGGTCCTGGACCTGCTCGACGACTGCGCCCGGGAGATCCGCGGCCTGGTCGCCGTCGCCGCCGACCCCGAAGCCTCGCACGACGCCCGGCTGGCCGCGGCCTGCTGGCGGGTCGAGGCCGCGGTGGAAGCCCTCACCGGCAAAGGGGCCTCCGCCACCGCCGGCCTCGTCCGCGCGGGAGGCACGTCCGACGCCCGTGCGGGCGGGCCGCGCGCCGCGGAACCCGCACTGGCCCACCTCCACGACCTGGAACAGGCCCTCGCCGAACTCGCCGCGCCCCTGCGCAGCCCCTCCGGTTCACGCCTGGCCGGCGCCTGACGCGCCTCGTCGGCGCCCGTGACACCCGTTTGGTCTAGACCGCAAGTGATCGACTGCTACCGTCACTCCGGGGCAGACGATCAGGGCAGCTGATCAGGGCCGACGGAGCGGGACGAGAGGGGCAGCAGCGGTGACGGACGGCGGCAGGCGGCAGCGGCGGGCGTACATCGGGTCGTTCACGGCGGCCGGAGGCCCGGGGATCCTGACGGCCATCGTCGCCCCCGACAGCGGCGCCCTCACCGTCGTGAGCGGCACGGACGGCCTGGCCGACCCCTCCTACCTGGCCCTGGCACCCGACGGCAACACGCTCTACGCCGTCAGCGAGACGGCCGAGGGCGCGGTGGCCGCCTACCGGGTGAGCGGGGACAGGCCCGAGCCCACCGGGCGGCCGGTGCCCGTCGACGGCGACGGCCCGACCCACCTCAGCCTGTACGCCGGGCACGTGCTGACCGCCAACTACGGCTCCGGCACCGTCACCGCCGTACCGGTCCGTCCCGACGGCACCCTCGCCCGCTCGGCGTCCGGCGTCCTGCGGCACACCGGCTCGGGGCCGCACGCCCAGCGACAGCAGGGGCCGCACGCCCACCAGGTGCGGCCCGACCTCAGCGGGCGGTGGGCCGTCAGCGTGGACCTCGGCACCGACTCGGTGCGGGTCTGCACCCTCGCCGACGGCGCCCCCGCCGTGCACCGGGAGGTCGCGCTGCGGCCGGGGTCGGGGCCCCGGCATCTGGCCTTCCACCCGGACGGCTCTCGTGCCTACGTCCTCAACGAACTGGCGCCCACCGTCACCGTCTGCCACTGGGAGGCCGCCGACGGCGCGCTCAAGCCCCTCACCGAGGTACCGGTGCTGCCGGGGGCCCCGGCGGGCGACGCCTACCCCTCCGGCATCGCCGTCTCGCCCGACGGCCGCTTCGTGTGGACCGCGACCCGCGGCGAGGACGTCCTGTCGGTGTTCGTCGTGGAGCCGGACGGACTGCGGCTGTCCGCCACCGTGCCCTGCGGCGGCCACTGGCCCCGCGACATCGCCGTGTCGGACGGCTTCCTGTACGCCGCCAACGAGCGCTCCGGAGACGTGACCTGGTTCGCCCTGGACCCGGCCACCGGCATCCCCCGCCGCACCGGCACCCTCGCGGTCCCAGCAGCCTCCTGCGTAATCCTCGCCCCCGCATAACACCAGCCTGCGGGCAGTCGTGCCGCTGGGGCGGCACGGGTGGGCACAGGCGGCACCCCGCAAGCGCCGGGCAGCGCGACCCACTCCCGCCCCGCTGGGACGCAGGGCACGATCTTGACAGGCGCAGGGGAACCCAGGCCACACGGAAGGGGCCCGCTCCTCACCAGGAGCGGGCCCCTTCACACACGCCTGAAAACGCAAGCGCACGCGCCCTTCACCGAACCGGCGTCCCCTGCGCCTGCTGCGGCGAGATCCCGAGCGCCGTCGTGTACTTGGCCAGCGCCAGCTTGCCGATCGCCGGGTACGGGCCGAGCGGCTCGGCGGTGGAGCAGCCCGCCTCCTTGGCCGCCTCCTCCAGCACCGACGCCTCGATCTCCGGGCCGATCAGATACGGCGCGAGCGCCAACTGCTGGGAGCCCGAGGAACGCAGTTGCTCGGCCACGGACGCGATCGAGCCCTCTTCGTCCAGCGCCGCCGCGATCACCGGCACGGCCAGGCGCGCGGCGAGCAGCATGCCGGTGATCCCGGCCGCCTGGACGGCCTCGTCACCGCCCACGGAGGCCAGGATGATGCCGTCCGCGGCGGTCGCCACGGTGAACAGACGGGCGCGGTCGGCACGGGCGAGACCGGCCTCGGAGAGCCGCACGTGCAGGGCCTCGGCCAGCAGCGGGTGCGGCCCGAGCACATCGGTCAGCTCGGCCGCGATCTTGCTGTCCATCACGGCCTGCCGGATCCGGCGCAGCAGCGCGTTGTCCGGACCGGCGAGCAGCGGCACGACGACCGCGACGGGCCCCTCGGGCTCCTTCACGTCCAGGCCGGCGGCGCGCGCCTGCTCGAAGCGGGCGGCGCGCTCCTCGGCGGCCTGGACGAGCACGGCGGTCAGCGACGGGAACTCGGCGTCGTCGTCCCCGTCGAGGTGGCCGATTCGGGCGTCGAGCCCGGGCAGCTCGGAACGGGCGATGCTGATGACCTCGTCGGCGAGGCTTCGGGTGGCGCTACTGGGCGTCCCCGGCACCGCGAGGACGAGCGCCGGCGCGCCCTCGGGAGCCACCAGTGGTTCGGGACGGCGGTGCCGTCCGGGCTGGCGGGGGCGCGGCATTCGTACTGGCAGGCCGGACGCGGGCCCAGTGGGGGAGCTCATGGCGCCGCATGTTACTGGTTTCCGGGGTTTCCCTGTTCGGGGAGGGTGCAGGTGAGCGGTATCCGTCCGGTTTTGTCTGATGAGTGATGTACGGATCGGCCGACATCGGCATGATTCACCTCGCCGGAGGACCAATTCTCAGCCGTCCGGCACGGTCGTCACCCAGAGCATCCTGTCGTCACTCGGAAGCGTGAGTGAACCGGTCGCCAGGTCGGTCGCGACCCGGACCGAGCCGTCCAGCGGATCACCCTCGGCGGCCGTCCACCGCGCCTGCGGCAGCCGCTGCGCCAGCTCGTCCCCCAGCGGTACGAGGAGCGGATCGCCCAGTCGCGTCAGCCCACCGGTGACCGCGACAAGGGGCTCACCGTCGGCCGGACAGACCGAGGCGGCCGAGTCGGCCAGGTGCCGGGCGGCGGTCCGCAGGATCTCCGCCGCGACGGGGTCGGCGGCCGCACACGCCGCCACCTCGGGTGCGAAGGAGGCCAGGACGGCCGGACGGTCGGACCGCGGATACACCTGCCCGGGCAGTCCCGCCGCCGGGCCGAAACGCTCCTCGGCGCGGGCCAGCAGCGGTGCGGAGCCGCCCTCCCGCCCGTCATGTGCACGCAGCGCCGCCTCGAGGCCCGCCCGCCCGATCCAGGCGCCGCTGCCGCAGTCGCCCAGCAGATGTCCCCAGCCGTCCGCCCGGCGCCAGCGGGACAGGTCGGTGCCGACGGCGATCAGCCCGGTACCGGCGGCCACCACCGCCCCGGCCCGTGGACCCAGCGCGCCCACGTACGCGGTCACGGCGTCGGCGACCAGGGCGACCGTCCGAACGCCCAGCTCCCGGGCCAGCGCGCCCGGCAGTTCGGCGCGCAGCGCGTCGCCCAGCGTGGCCATCCCGGCGGCCCCGACGACGACGGTGCCGAGCCCGGTGACGCCGGTTTCGGCGCACAACGCCCTGGCCATGGGTAGCAGTTGCCCCATGAAATGCCCGGGGTCGATCCCGCGCGCACCGGTGCGGACGGGCTCCCGCGAATCACGCCGACCGAGCGGGCCGTGTCCATCGTCGCCGGGTCCGCCGCCGGGGCCGACGGCACCGACGGCGACACGCAGCCCCGAGCCGCCGGAGTCCACGGCCAGGTAACCGGTGCTCACGGCAGGCGCCAGTCGACCGGCTGACCTCCCAGGCGCATCAGCAGGTCGTTGGCCCGGCTGAACGGACGGGAACCGAAGAAGCCCCGGTCGGCCGACATCGGGGACGGGTGCGCCGACTCCACGGCCGGCAGGTCGCCGAGCAGCGGCCGCAGATTGCGGGCGTCGCGGCCCCAGAGGATGGACACCATCGGCTTGCCCCGCGCCGCCAGCGCGCGTATCGCCTGCTCGGTGACCTCCTCCCAGCCCTTGCCGCGGTGGGCCGCGGGCTTGCGCGGGGCGGTGGTGAGCGCCCTGTTGAGCAGGAGCACACCCTGCTGCGTCCAGGGCGTGAGATCGCCGTTGGAGGGCTGTGGCAGGTTCAGGTCGGTGTTCAGCTCCCGGAAGATGTTGACGAGGCTGCCGGGCAACGGGCGAACCTCGGGCGCGACGGAGAACGACAGTCCGACGGCGTGCCCCGGAGTGGGGTAGGGGTCCTGTCCGACGATCAGGACCCGTACGTCGTCGAAGGGTTGTTGGAAGGCCCGCAGGACGTTCGCCCCCGCCGGGAGGTAGGTGCGTCCGGCGGCGATCTCCGCGCGCAGGAACTCACCCATCGAGGTGATCCGTCCGGCGACGGGCTCCAGGGCCTTCGCCCAGCCCGCTTCGACGATTTCATTCAAGGGTCGTGGTGCCACGGGCGTCACCCTACTGCCGTACGGGTGACGCCGATCAACCGGTGGCCAAGGCCCGTCCCCCCGGTCCGGTTCACCCGACGACCGCTGCCCGCACGCACAGCACGTCCGGCAGGTGCGAGGCCAACTGCCGCCAGCTGTCGCCGTCGTCGGCCGACGCGAACACCTCGCCGTTGCGGTTGCCGAAGTACACGCCCGCCTGCTCCGCGTCGTCCGTGGACAGCGCGTCGCGCAGCACCGTGCCGTAGTGGTCCTCCTGGGGCAGGCCCTCCGAGAGGGGCTCCCAGCTCTTGCCCGCGTCCGCGGTGCGGAAGACCCGGCACCGGTGGTCGGCGGGCACCCGGTCGGCGTCCGCGTTGATCGGGAAGACGTACGCCGTGTCGCCGCGGTGCGGGTGGGCGGCCACCGCGAAGCCGAACGTGGAGGGCAGGCCCTCGCCGATGTCCGTCCAGTGCGCTCCGGCGTCGTCGCTGCGGTACACCCCCCAGTGGTTCTGCAGGTACAGGCGGTCCGGGTTGGCCGCGTCCCGCGCGACCTTGTGGACGCACTGGCCGAACTCCGGGTCGGGGTCCGGCAGGAAGACGGCGGAGACACCGGAGTTCGACGGCGCCCAGCTCGCGCCGCCGTCGGCGGTGCGGAACACGCCCGCCGTCGAGACGGCGACCGTCACCGACCTGGGGTCACGGGCGTCGGTGAGGACGGTGTGCAGCCCCTCGCCGCCACCGCCCGGCACCCACTTCGACCGGGTGGGGTGCTCCCACAGCGGGCGGACCAACTCGAAGCTCTCACCGCGGTCCTCCGAGCGGTACAGCGCCGCCGGTTCCGTACCCGCGTACACCACGTCCGGCTCGGCGGCCGCCGGGTGCAGCTGCCACACCCGCTCCAGGGAGGCGCCGGTGTCCTTGGGGAACTTCACGGCGGGTGCGGCCGGTTCGGTCCAGGTCCGGCCCAGGTCGTCGGAGTGGAACACCGACGGCCCCCAGTGCGCGCTGTCGCCGCCGGCCAGCAGCCGCGGGGTGTCGCCGCGGGTGTCCAGGGCGACCGAGTAGACCGCCTGTGCGTTGAAGTAGGGACTCTCGTCGAACTCCCAGGTGCCACCCCGCCGGCGCCCGATGAACAGGCCCTTGCGGGTGCCCACGGCGAGCAGTACCTCGGTCATGCCGATCACCTCCGCGGCGTCCTCGTCGACGCCTTCGTCTCGGACACGGGCCAGTCTGCACCCAGCCACTGACAGTCACCCCTGGAAAGGGTGTCGCCCCAGGTCAGGACGGTGATGTCGGTTCCGCGGAGGTGTCTTTCGCGCCGCCTCGCTCAGCCCTCGCCCGGCAGTGCCCGCGCCAGGATCCCGCCGAGGTCGGCCGTGTCCGGCAGCGTGCCGAAGGCGTGCCCCCAGTCGCCGCCGAGCCTGCTCGCGCAGAAGGCGTCGGCGACGGCCGGCGGGGCGTGCCGGACCAGGAGGGATGCCTGGAGGGTGAGGGCCATCAGCTCCACGAGGCGGCGGGCACCGGTCTCGGACGCCTCGCCGAGCCCCGCCCGGAGCCGGGTCACCGCCGCGTCCAGCCGGGCGTCCGCCCCGCGGGCCAGGGCCAGTTCCTCGAAGAGGGCGTGTGCGGAGGCGGGGGAGCGGCCGAGGGCCCGCAGTACGTCGAGGGCGTTGACGTTCCCCGAGCCCTCCCAGATCGACAGCAGCGGCGCCTCGCGGTAGTGGCGCGGCATGCCCGACTCCTCGACGTAGCCGTTGCCGCCCAGGCACTCCAGGGCCTCCGCGGTGAACGCCGGCCCCCGCTTGGTCACCCAGTACTTGCCGACGGCGGTGGCGATCCGCCGGAACGCCGCCTCCCCCTCGTCCCCGCGTACGGCACGGTCGGCCGCGCCGGCCAGCCGCAGGGTGAGCGTCGTCGCGGCCTCGGACTCCAGCGCGAGGTCCGCCAGGACGTTGCGCATCAGCGGCTGGTCGACCAGCCGGGCGCCGAAGGCGCTGCGGTGCAGTGCGTGGTGGCCGGCCTCGACGAGGGTCTTGCGCATCAGCGTCGCCGAGGCCATCACGCAGTCCAGCCGGGTGCAGTTGACCATCTCGATGATCGTCTTGACCCCCTGCCCCTCGGGCCCGACCAGCCAGGCCACCGTCCCGTCGAACTCGGGCTCCGAGGAGGCGTTGGACCGGTTGCCGAGCTTGTCCTTGAGGCGCTGGATGCGGAAGGTGTTGCGGGTGCCGTCGGGCAGCACACGGGGCACCAGGAAGCAGGACAGGCCCCCGGCCGCCTGGGCCAGGACCAGGAACACGTCGCACATCGGCGCCGACGTGAACCACTTGTGCCCGCGCAGCGTGTAGACGCCGGGCTCGGCCGTCGCCGTGGCCGTCGTGGTGTTGGTCCGGACGTCCGAGCCGCCCTGCTTCTCGGTCATCCCCATGCCGGCCAGCAGGCCGCGCTTGTCCGTGAGCGTCCGCAGCCCCGGTTCGTACTCCCGGGAGGTCAGCAGCGGTTCGTAGACCTTCGCCAGCTCGGGCTGGGCGCGCAGGGCCGGGACGGCCGCGTACGTCATGGAGGTCGGGCACCCGTGACCCGCCTCCGTGTGGCCCCAGACCAGTCCGCCGGCGGTCCGCGCCACGTGGGCGCCGTGCCGGTCGTCGGCCCACGGCGCGCCGGCCAGGCCCTCGCCGACCGCGACCCGCATCAGGTGGTGCCAGCTCGGGTGGTACTCGACCTCGTCGACCCGGTTGCCGTACCGGTCGTGGGTGCGCAGCACGGGATCGTGCCGGTTCGCGAGGTCGCCCCACTCCTGCGCCTCGGCACTGCCCGCCCGCCGGCCCAGCCGTCGCAGACCGTCCTCGGCCCACCCGGCGCCCTCCCGCCGCACGCCCTCCAGCAGGGCGGTGTCGTCGGACGCGTCGTAGGGGGCCAGGGGAGGGGGCTGGTTGGTGACGTCGTGCGTCGCGTACCCCTCGGGGCCGCCCCAGGGCTCGTCGGACGGCTCGTGGGACTCGTACGGCGGCTCCTGCGCGAGTGTTGTCATGACCCGAGTGTTGCACTATCTCTGCGACCGCAGCAATAGTGCAACACTGTGGGCGCACGTACAGTACGTGCTCATGTGGACGAACGACACGTGCCCGCGCGGATGAACGATTCCGGGGCCCCCGACGGGCTCACCCTGCGTCCGCTGTCCGCGCGGTCGGTCGTCCTGAGCCTGCTGCTCGGCACCCACCCGCCGGAGCTGTCGGCGCGGGACCTGGTGCGGCTCGTGGAGGGGTTCGACGTCGGCGCCTCCACCGTGCGCGCGGCGCTCAGCCGGATGGCAGCAGCCGGGGACCTCCGGCGCACGGACACCGGATACCGGCTCAGCGAGCGACTGCTGGAGCGTCAGCGGCGCCAGGACGAGGCCCTGCGCCCGCACACGCGCGCGTGGGACGGCGCCTGGGAGACGCTCGTGATCACGGCGACGGGGCGCGGTCCCGCCGCCCGTGCCGAACTGCGGACCCAGCTCACCGCCCTGCGTCTGGCCGAACTCCGCGAGGGTGTCTGGCTGCGCCCCGCCAACCTCGACCGCCCGCTGCCCGCGGGGCTCGACGGGGTGGCCGAGCGGCTCGTCTCACGCCCCGAGGCCCCGGCCCGCGAACTGGCCGCGCGCCTGTGGCCGCTGGGCGAGTGGGTGGACACGGCGCGGGCGCTGCTCGCCCATGTCCACCGGGCCCGGCGTCCGGCGGACCGCCTCACCGCCTTCGCGGCCGTCGTGCGGCACCTGCTCGCCGACCCGGTGCTGCCCGCGGAGCTGCTCCCCGCCGACTGGCCGGGGACGGCCCTGCGGGACGCCTACGCGCGCTACCAGCGGGAGCAGTCCGGACAGGTCCGGGCGCACGGCACCCGGACCTGACGCGTCACTTGTAGGCGATGTCGGACGCGGAGTACTTGCAGTACGTGCCGTCGGCGCCCGAGCCGTTGGAGTCCGGCTCGTCGCCGTCGTCGTTGCCGATGTACTTCTGGCACGGGACGATCTTCTTGTTGCTGTCCCCGACGATCGTGATGCCGCGCAGGGTCGCGCTGTCGCCGTAGTTGGTGTTGATCCCGGCGATCCGGCCGCCCTTCCAGCTCACCTCGATGTTGCTGAGGTTGATGGTCCGCTTGTACTGCGTCGAGCAGTTGCCGCAGGACCGCACGAAGGTGCCGAAGTTCTTGACGGCGAAGCCGGAGACGTTCAGGGTGCCGGCGCCGTTGAACTGGAACACCTTGTCGCTGGCCTCCTTGGCGCCGCCGCCCGAGACCGTGTAGACGTTCGACGACGAGGAGCCCCGGAAGGTCGCCGCGTCCTCGCCGACGTCCTCCCACCAGACGTTCTGGAGCGTGCAACTGCCCTTGCAGTGGACGCCGTCCGCGGCCGGGGCGCCGATGATCACGTTCTTGAGGACGGCGCCGGGCGCCAGTTCCAGGATGGGGCCCTGGTCCTCGTCCTGGCCGTCTGAGCCGAGGTCGCCGGTGCCGTACAGGCGCTTCATCCCGTAGTCCTTGGTGCCGGACACCGCGATGGTGGAGGAGACGCCCTCGCTGCCGTTGGGGGTCGGCCAGGTGGCGGCCTGCGCGGAAGCTCCCGAGGTCATGAGCATGCCAACCGAGAGTCCGAGGGCGGCCAGTGCGCCGGTCGCCGCGCGCCGGGCGGGCGGTCGTGTCGCAACGGTCATGTTCTGATCCCTTCCATAGGGAGTGGGGGTGGAACGGAACATGTACGTGAACGATGTACTTCAACGTGACCAAGAATGCGAACGTGCGGCCCCACTTGTGGGGAAGAGTGGAGCCGCGGCATTCGCGTCGGTCATGCTGATGAACGGACCGTAGAGGGTAAGCGCTTTCTAGTCAACGCCTCGCGCGGAATCCCGCGTCACATGCCCCAGCCGTACTGGTCCGGCATCCGGGCGTCCACGCCCAGCTCCCGTGCCGCGTGCTGGGCCCAGGACGGGTTGCGCAGCAGTTCGCGGCCCAGCAGCACCGCGTCGGCCTCGCCGTTGGCCAGGATCTTCTCGGCCTGCTCGACCTCGGTGATCAGCCCGACGGCGGCGACCGGCAGCGCGGAGCCGGCCTTCACGCGCGCGGCGAACGGGACCTGGTAGCCGGGCCCGGTCGGGATGCGGACGCGCGGGACGTTGCCGCCGGTGGACACGTCGAGCAGGTCGATGCCGTGCGCCCGGAGGTCGCCGGCGAAGCGGACGGTGTCGTCCGGCGTCCAGCCGCCCTCCTCCAGCCAGTCGGTCGCCGAGACGCGGAAGAACAGGGGCTTGTCGTCGGGCCAGACCTCCCGTACCGCGTCGACGACCTCCAGGGCGAACCGGGTGCGGTTCTCGTACGAGCCGCCGTAGGCGTCGGTGCGGTGGTTGGAGTGCGGCGACAGGAACTCGTGGATCAGGTAGCCGTGGGCGCCGTGGATCTCGGCGATCTCGAAACCGGCGGCCAGCGCCCGGCGGGCGGCGTCGGCGAACCGACCGACCACTTCCTGGATCTGCGCGGCCGTCAGCTCGGTCGGAACCGGGTGTCGCTCGTCGAACGCGAGCGCGCTCGGAGCCAGCGGCTGCCACCCGTGGGCGTTCGTTCCCACCGGCCCACCGCCCTTCCAGGGCTGCGCGGTGGACGCCTTGCGGCCGGCGTGAGCCAACTGGACCGCGGGAACCGTCCCCTGGGCGCGCACGAAGTCCGTGATCCGGCGGAACGCCTCGACCTGCGTGTCGTTCCACAGCCCGAGGTCCTGCGGGGAGATGCGCCCCTCGGGCGACACGCCGGTGGCCTCCACGACGATCAGGCCGGTGCCGCCCACCGCGCGGGCGCCGTAGTGGGCGAAGTGCCAGTCGCCGGGCACGCCCGCCGCCGGGCCTGCCGGAGCGGCGGAGTACTGGCACATCGGCGGCATCCAGACCCGGTTCGGGATCGTGGTGTCACGCAGTCGGAGGGGCTCGAAGAGGGCGCTCATGGCGGGCTGCTCCAGGGTCGCGGCGGGGTGGGGCAGCTCGTACGGTAACTCTCGTAGTACGGCGAGTGTCAAACTACGGCGCCCCTCGTACAATGAGGGACCCCCTCCTGACCGGTGGGGCCCTGGACGAACTGGAGCCGCCGTGACCCCCGCCGCCACCGCCGCCGGCCCGCGCGAGTTGCCGCACCCCACGCGGGAGGAGATCCGGCTGGAGGGGGTGCTGCACGCGCTCTCCGACCCGGTGCGGCTGCGGATCGTGCGGGACCTCGCCGCCGACAGCGGCGCACTCTTCTCCTGCTCCCACTTCGACCTGCCGGTCACCAAGTCCACCACCACGCATCACTTCCGGGTGCTGCGCGAGAGCGGGGTGGTCCGGCAGACGTACCGGGGCACGGCCAAGATGAACGGGTTGCGCAGGGACGACCTGGACGCCCTCTTCCCCGGGCTGCTCGACGCCCTGCTGGCCGCGGCCGCCCGCCAGGCCGCCGGGGCCCGGCACGGCCCGCTGCGCTGACAGGGTGCCGCCCTCGGTGAACGAAGCGTGTTCTGTTCGTATTGAATGTGATCATTCGGTTACGTTGCGTATGTGCTCGAAGCATCCTTCGTTGATCGTTCTCTTCAGCTTTCCGACCGCTGTCCGGACGACGGTGAGATGTCCGTGCGGCACGCCTGGGCGGTGAGCGAGGGCTCCACCACGACCTCGTGGTTCGACGTCCGGCTGGCCTTCCCCGACGGCGCCCGGGTGGACGCGCTCGCCGTGCTGTCCGGCGCCGACGTGCGGGTCGAGGACGTGCGGGCCCAGCCGCCGCTGTCCCTCGACGACCTGGCCGTGCTCGCCGAGTGGCTGGAGCACCCCCTCTTCGAGGCGTGCGTCCCGGCCCCGGGCGCGCCGACCGCGTCACGGCGGGCCCGGCCCGCGTGGCCGCGCGGACGGGAGGGGCGCAGGCTCGCCGCCCAGGAATACCGCACGGCCCGCGACGAGGGTGGCGACCCGGTCCTCGCGGTGATGCGCGCGACCGGGCACAGCAGGCGCAGATCGCTCAGGCTGATCGGCCAGGCCCGCGACGAGGGCTTCCTGGCGCCGCGTCGCGCGCGCCGCTGAGACGCCCCCGAGGGCCCGTCCCGCCGCCGGACCGCAGCGTCGTCACAGCATCGCGCGCATCCGGGAGATCTCGCTCGTCTGCTGGGCGACCACGTCGTCGGCCATCTCCTCGATCAGCACGTTGTTGCCCTCGGACTTCACGTCCGTGGCCATGCTGATCGCGCCCTCGTGGTGAGTGATCATCAGGGTGAGGAAGAGCTGGTCGAAAGCCTTGCCCTCGGCCGCGCGCAGCTTCTTCAGCTGAGCCTCGGTCGCCATGCCCGGCATCGCGGCGTGATCGTGCCCGCCGCCCGCCACCTTCTCGCCGTGGGTCTCGAGCCAGCCCTCCATCGCCTTGATCTCCGGCCCCTGCGCGGCCGAGATCCGTTCTGCCAGCTTCTTGACCTGGCCTGACTCGGCCTGTTGCGGCGCCAGTTCGGTCATCTTCAGCGCCTGGGCGTGGTGCTGGATCATCATCCGGGCGTAGGAGACGTCCGCCGAGTTGGGGGAGTCGTCGTCCGCGCGCTGCTTGTCGGCGTCCTCGGCGGACAGGGTCCGGTTGCCCTCGCCCGGCTTGCCCGGCGCGATCACCGAGGGGCCGGCGGCGGCCGCCGAACCGGTGTCCGGTCCCGAGTCGCAGGCTCCCAGCCCGAGCACGGCCAGTGCGGTCAGTGAGGCCGTGACGAGTGACGCGCTGGACATCGCGGGGCGAAAGGACACAACGACCTCCTGTGGCTGCGGTTGCCCCTCTGGGTGGAGGGACGCGGAGCACCTTGTGGGTGCGGTGACCGTCCTAGCACGCTTCCGCGCGTCACTGATCAAAAAACTTCATTGCGAGTTTGTTGCCCCCTGTTGAGATGTGCATGGCGAAGACGATACTGCGGGATGCGTGAACCGTTCCGACGGGAACGGACGTTGGGAGGAAACAGTGACCCTGTTGAGCGACCCGCGAACGCGGCGCAGACGCCTGGGAGTCGCGGCTGCCGCCGCCGGACTCCTGTCCGCGCTGCTCACCGCCGGCCCTGCCGTGGCCACCCCCGACCCCGGGGATGCTCCGGCCACGTCGAAGGAGGTGTCCAAGAGCGCGCGCGCCGAGGTGCGCGACGCGATCGAGAGCGGCGAGATACCCGGCCAGGACGAGATCGTCCACTCGGACAACATCGAGCACCTCACCAACATCCCCAAGGACGCACTGCCCGGCACCAACTCGGACCTGGCCTTCCAGGGCCGGTACGCCTTCGCCGGGAACTACGACGGCTTCCGCATCTTCGACATCAAGAACCCGAAGAAGCCGAAGACCGTCGCCCAGGTGCTGTGTCCGGGCTCCCAGAACGACATCTCCGTCTCCGGGGACCTGCTGTTCCTGTCGACCGACTCCTCGCGCAGCGACAGCAGTTGCAACAGCACCACGCAGCCCGCGACCGAGAAGTCCTCCTGGGAGGGCATGAAGGTCTTCGACATCAGCGACAAGCGGAACCCGAAGTACGTCGCCGCCGTCGAGACCGCCTGCGGCTCCCACACCCACACGCTGGTGCCCGAGCGCAAGAACGTCTACATCTACGTCTCCTCGTACTCGCCGAACGCCGCGTACCCGGACTGCCAGCCGCCGCACGACGGGATCTCCGTGATCAAGGTGCCGCGCAAGGCACCCGAGCGGGCGGCCCTCGTGGGCTTCCCGGTGCTGTTCCCCGGTGAGGGCCCCGACGGCGGCGGCAACCCGGGCGGACCCACCAACCCGGGCGTCTCCAAGACCACCGGCTGCCACGACATCACCGTCCTGCCCTCCGAGGACCTCGCGGCGGGCGCCTGCATGGGCGACGGCATCCTGTTCTCCATCAAGGACCCCGAGCGGCCGAAGGTCATCGACCGCGTCCAGGACAACGTGAACTTCGCGTTCTGGCACTCGGCGACCTTCAACCAGAAGGCGAACAAGGTCGTGTTCACCGACGAGCTGGGCGGCGGCGGCGCCGCCACCTGCAACGCCGAGATCGGCCCGAACCGCGGCGCCGACGGCATCTACGACATCGTCGGCCGGGGCGACCACCGCAAGCTGGTCTTCCGCAGCTACTTCAAGATCCCGCGCCACCAGGCGGACACCGAGAACTGCGTCGCCCACAACGGCTCGCTGATCCCGGTCAAGGGCAAGGACATCATGGTCCAGGCCTGGTACCAGGGCGGCATCTCCGTCTGGGAGTTCACCGACTCCTCGCGGCCCAAGGAGATCGCCTACTTCGAGCGGGGCCCGCTGACCACCGACACGATGACCACCGGCGGTTCGTGGTCGGCGTACTACTACAACGGCTACATCTACTCGAACGACATCGCGAAGGGCTTCGACGTCCTCAAGCTCAGCGACCGGCGCACCGACCCGGCCGAGCGGGTCCACCTGCGGGAGCTCAACACGCAGACGCAGCCGGACTACTTCGACTGAGCGGTCGGGTCCGTCCGGTCCCGCCGCTCCGTCCCTTCCGGCCGATCGAGTACACCGGTCGCGAAGAACCGCGACAGGTCGGGGTCGCACATCGTCCCGCCGGGCGCTTCGGCGTCCGGCGGGACACCCAGCTTCCAGTCCAGCCGGTAGCGCTCGAACAGCTCGGCGCGCAACTCCGGCACCGGCATCGGCACCCCCGGCACGAGAGCGGCGAAGACGGCGCCCATCAGCTGCGCGCGCAGCATCGGGTAGTCGCGGTCGACGTCCCGCGAGCCGTGCCGGGCCACCGTGTCCCTCAGCAGCTCCGCCAGCCGCCGCTGCTCCGGGCACGGCACGAAGCCCACCTCCGCCTGGAGCAGCCCCGCCATGTGCTGGCGCATGAGCACCGGCCGGTCCCGGGCGAGCCCCAGGATCGCGTCGATGGCCCGCGCCAGCCGCTCGCGCCCCTCACCGGTGCGCGGCTCGCGCTCCAGGACCTCCTCCAGGGTGCGGTGCATCAACCGGTGCACGGCGGACTGCACCAGCTGGCGCTTGCCGGGGAAGTAGTACGAGACCAGCCCCCGGGCCGAGCCCGCGCGGTCCGCGATGTCGCCCAGCGTGGTCGCCTCGTACCCGCGCTCGCCCACCAGCTCCACGGCGGCCTGCAGAAGACGCTCCTTCGAGCGCCGCCGCAATTCTTCATTGACCGAGGCGCTGCGCGGGGACATGCTGTACTCCTGCGTTGACTGGTTGCCAGCCAACTATACTCGGCGCAGGCGGACGGTCCTCCGGGACCGTTCCGGCCATCGTCTGCCTCGGGCGACACGGGGGATCGTCCGAGGCGGACGCGGTCACCCGGTAGTTGCCTCGGGCTACGTGACCAGGTCCAGCACCGGCCGCAGCCCGGCCGGGCGCTCGGCCACCGGCAGGTGGTCGACGAAGTGCACCCCGCACCCGAGCGCCGCCGCGCCGCCGTCCGCCCGCCGGTCGTCGCCGACCATCAGCGTCCGCTCCGGCGCCACCCCCAGCGCCGCGCAGGCGACGCGGAACAGCCGGGGATCGGGCTTGCGGATCCCGTGCTCGTACGACAGGACGTACGTGTCCACGTACCGGTCGAGGCCGTGCGCGCGGAACACCGGACGCAGGTCCCAGCCGATGTTGCTGACCACCCCGACGGCGATTCCGCGCCCGCGCAACGTGTCCAGCACCTCGGCGGCGTCGGCGTAGGCACTCCACGCGTCCGGCGCCATGTGCCGCTCGTACAGCGCGTCGTGCAGGTCCGGGCGGGGCAGCGGCACCTGCCGGGAGAGCCCGGTGTAGGCGGCCCGGTGCAGCGCGGAGCTGTCGTCGCGGACCTCCCACACCTCGGCGAGTTCATCCGGCACCCGCAGCGGCGGTGCGCCGCCGGGCAGCGCCCCCGCCCGCTGGAGCGCCTCGGCCGTCCGGGCCAACTCCGGTGCGGCAAGCTCCACTCCGGCGCCGTCGAGCGCCGCGCGCAGCCAGGCTTCGGTGGATTCGATACGGAACAGGGTTCCCGAGAAGTCGAACAGAACGGCGGTCATGGCCCGGATCCTAGGCGGCGACGACGACAGCGACAGCGGCGGCCGCATCGGCGACCACCGGGCCGGCGCGGTGTGCGTGGTGATCCGCCCGGCGGAACACCGCGCCGCTCACGGATGCCGACGCCGGTGCACCAGCACCGCGAGGGCCACGACCAGGGCGCCCAGGAGCCAGCCGCCGAGGACGTCCGTGGCCCAGTGGACGCCGAGCCACACCCGGGTCACGCCGACCCCCGCCACGGAGACCACGGCGACGGCCAGACCGGTACGGCGCAGGTCGCGCCCGGCGCCGTAGTGGTGGAGCAGCCACACCAGCAGGCCGCACACGAACGTCGCGGTCATCGCGTGCCCCGAGGGGAAGGCCGCGTAGTGCGCGGAGTCCACCGGATCGGGCCAGACCGGGCGGGGACGGTCCACCGCCGCCTTGAGGGCCTGTTGCAGGAGACTGCCCAGCAGACAGGTCGTCCCCAGCCAGACGGCCGTCCACCGGTCCGCGCGGCGCCACCACAGCCACAGCACCACCACCGCGCACAGCAGGCGCATCGTCCAGGTGTCCCACACCCAGTCGGTGAGGATCCGCATGGCCCGGGTGATGCCGCCCTGTTCGACGGCCCAGCGGTGGGTCGTGTCGGCGATGCCCTCGTCGAACCGCACCAACGGGCGCCATTCGACGGCCACCAGGGTGAGCAGGAGTACGGAGCACACGGTCAGTACCCAGGTGACGCGGAGGGCGGTGCGTGGCTGCGGCGGGGCGGGCGGGGAGTCGACCGGCGGCGTCTGCATGCTGCGATCCTCGCCGAACCGGTGCCTCCGGGGCCACTGCCCTGGTGGGAAGGCCGCCCTAGCCCAACGCCCGCAGCCCCGGCGCGAACGCCAGCAGGACCGGGACGACCGGCACCAGCGCGGCCGCGGCCGTCAGCCGCAGCCTCCGGGCCGCCGTGAGGCGGTTCGGCGGGGTGAGCAGCCGGTGGACCCGCTGCGGGACGTCGGCACGCGCGGTCGGGCACGGGCCGAAGACCCCGCGGTCCTCGTTGAGTTCGACCAGGGCCAGGGCGGTCGTCAGCCGGCCGAAGCGGCGGGAGGCCACGTCGTCGGCGGCGAGTTCGACCAGGCGGTGCATCTCGTCGCGGAACGCGGCGAACACCGGTACCTGCGGAAAACCGTCCGCCAGCGCCGCGGAGCAGTGCAGCAGCCAGTCGTGCCGCGCCTGCGCGTGCCCCTTCTCGTGCGCGAGCACCGCGTCCAGCTGCCGTCCCTTGAGACGGCGCAGCGCAGCGGTGGTGACCACCAGCTGAGGGGGAGCGCCGGGCAGCCACCAGGCGTCCGGCCGCTCGCCCTCCAGGACGACGAGCGGCCCCGGGCCGGGCTCCTCGCCGGGCAGCAGCGGAGCGCGGTGCCGCAGCTCCGCCCGGCGCAGCCGGCGCCGGGAGCGGGCCCGTACGACCTCCCGGGCGAGCATCACGGCGCTCCACAGCCCGCCGCAGGCCAGCGTGACGGCGGTCGTGTCCGCCCAGAGGCCGGAGGTGCCCAGGGCGTAGGCCTCGACCACCGGGCCGGGAGCGGTCGCGAAGACGGGCCCGCCCACCGCGTGCCAGGCCGCCGCCGCGCTCAACGTCATCGACAGCGCGCAGCACACGATCACCGCCGCCACCGCGCACTGCCAGACCCACAGGGCGACCACCGGTTCGCGATCCGGCCAGTCGGCCCGGGCGAGCAGCCTGGGGGCGAGCACGGCGGTCAGCGCGCCGAGCAGCAGCAGTGCCGCGGGGAGAATCATGGGGGCAGCCTATGAGCGCCGCGCCGTCGGCAGTACGGCCCGAGACGCAAAGTGACGCAGGCAACGATTGCGCACGGCATGCCCTGGGCACGGCGGACCCCGGGCCCGGCGAGTCCGGGCGTGACGGCCCCGGCCGCTGGTGTCACAGCGGCAGCAGCATGGCCAGCATCCCGATCGCCATGGAGAGCCGGCAGGCCCGCGCCAGCTCCGGCCGGTCGCCCCACCCGGCCCCCGCACGGACGCCGGCCCCCGCGCCGCCGCCCGGTGCGGGCAGGGACGGCGCCCCCGGGCCGCCACCGGCCACCGTCACGACGGGTATCAGACGTACGCCGGTCAGCAGCACGTATCCCGCGAAGTAGAGCAGCAGCACCCCGGTCAACAGCGGTGTGCCGGACGCGCCGTGCCCGTGCGCGTGGGCGGGGGAGCCGGCCATCACCACCGCCATGTAGACCATCGCCGCGGCTCCCACGAGGTGGTGCAGGTGGTGGCGCCCGGACCGGGCCGCCCACAACGCCCGCAGCCCCGCGGCCCCGAACACCACCGCGTACGCGGGCCAGACCCAGGCCGGCGGGGTGAACACCGCGGCGGGCACGGCCATGGCGGCCATGCCGAACCCCATGAGGGCCTCGCCGCCCGCGGCTCTGCGCTGCTCCTCGACGCTGCTGCGCATCCGCAGCAGGCAGTAGGCGCCGGTCGCCGCGCACAGCGCGACCAGCAGCCATCCGGGTGACGCCGATCCGTGCACACGCACCTCCCCGTTCGGCGGTCCACGGTCTGTCAAGGACTGCCCGGGCCATGCGGCGCGCACGCGAGCGCAAGGGTGTACGCGGGGGCATCCCGGGGGAGCGCACGCCCCCTCGCCGCCGAGGACCGTCGCCGCCGGCCGGTGACGGGGACGGGAGTGCACCGGCATTTGGTTTACAGGTAAAACACTTGTTAAGGTAAATTCCATGAGCAGTGCGACCCCCACCTCCGGCACCTCACCGGTCCGCCGGCTTTCCCTGACAGGCGTGCTGCGCCTGCGACGACCCTCCGAGATCTGGTTCAAGCCCGCCCTCAGTTCGGTCGCCGCCGTCGCCCCTCCCAACCTGCTCCTGCTGGCGCTCGGCCGGCTCGACCTGGCGATGTACACGATGGCCGGGTCCCTGTGCGCGCTCTACGCCCACAACCGCCCCTACGCCGCCCGCGCCCGCACCCTGGCGTGGGTGGTGCTCGGCATGATCGGCGGCCTCGCCGTCGCCCTGGTCACCGCCTCGCTCACCCGCGACGCCGTCGTCCTCGTCACCGTCGGCGCGCTGCTGGCCGCCGTGCAGAAGGCCCTGTGCGACGCCACCCGGGTCGGCCCGCCGGGCAACGTGGTCCTGACCTTCATCAGCTCCGCCGCCCTCTTCGTCCCGCAGAGCCTCGGCCAGATCCCCGGGCACCTGGCGCTGGCCGCAGCCGCGGGTGTCTGGGCCTGGCTCGTCGGCATGGCGCCCGCCCCGGTCCGCCCGCACGGCCCGGAGCGCCGGGCCACCGCCCAGGCCCTGAACGCCGCCGCCGCGTACGCCGCCGCCCACGGCACCGGCGCGGACGAGGACCACGCCCCCGCGCGCGCCGCGGGATACGCCGCCGTACAGGCCGCCTGGCAGACACTGCTCGCCCTGCCGACCACGGGCGCCCGCGCCGCCACCCGGCACGCCCTGGAACGCCTCGTCGTCCGTGCCGAGGTCGCGCTCGCCGCCCCCGCCGACACCGACCCGGAGCGGCTGCGCACCTGGGCCCGCGCCCTGCGCGGCGCCGGCCGGATCCCCCGCACCGGCGACGCCCCGGCGGACACCGACGAACTCCTCGGCGTGGACGCCGAACTCGCCGCCCGCCCCGCGCCCCTGTGGCGGCGGCTCGGCCCCCTGGCCCCGATCGCCGCCCGCACCGCCCTCGGCTGCGCGCTGGCCGGGTACGCCTCCCTGGCCCTCGGCATCGGCCGGCCCTACTGGGCGCTGGTCACCGCCGCCGCGCTCTACCAGGCCAACCTGACCCTGACCTGGAGCCGGGCCGTGCAGCGAGTGGTCGGCAACCTCGCGGGAGTGCTGCTCTTCGCCGCCATAGCCCCGCTCGCGCACCTCGGGCAGGCGCTGCTCGTCCTGTGCTGCCTCGCCCTCAACTTCGGCGCCGAGGCCCTCATCACCCGCAACTACTGGCTCGGCAGCGTCTGCGTCACCCCGATGGCCCTGCTGGTCACCGAGTTCGCCGGCTACCAGGCCACCGGCGACCTGATGACCGAGCGGGCCGTGGACACCGTCGTCGGCGCCCTGGTCGGCTTCCTCGCCGCCGTCGTCGTCACCAACCGGCGCGCCGGGAACCGCGTCGAACAGGCGGTGACCGCGGCCGACCGCGCCCGGGAGCGCGCCGCGCGCCTCCTCGCCGAGCCCGCCCCCGCTCCCGGTGCGCTGGAGTCCGCCCGCCGGGGTCTGGCCGTCGCGCTGACGGACCTGCGGGCCACCGCCGACGGGGCGGCGGGTGAATGGTGGGGGCGCGCACTGCCCCAGGAGAGGGTCGTGCTCGCCGAGCGGTCCGGACACCGTACGCTCGCCGAGGCGGTGCGACGCCAGGCAGTGCGTCCGGACCGGGGCGCGGGCACGAGAACGGAGGACGTACGGCCATGACCGCAACCGACGGGGGAGCGAGCGACGGGGGAGCCGGTGCCGGGTCCGGAGACGGCAGTACGGGGCCGGGCGACGGCAGTACGGGGCCGGGCGGCGACACCGTGGCGGCGGTCGTACGGCAGTGGCGCGCCGTCCGTCCGGACCTCGACACCGGGCCGATGGAGATCATCGGCCGCATCAACCGCTGTGCCGCCCTCCTCCAGCAGGCCGAGGACGCCCCGCTGCGCCGGGCGGGTCTCAGTCGGGCCGAGTTCGACCTGCTCGGCGCGCTGCGCCGCACCGGGCACGAGCTGACCCCCGGTGACCTGGCCCGGGAGACCTTCTCCTCCGGCGCCGCCGTGACCAAGCGCCTCAAGCAGCTCACCGAGCGCGGCCTGGTCGAGCGGCGCGGCGACACCCGCGACCGCCGGGTCGCCCACGTCCGCCTGACGGACGCCGGACGCGACCTCGTCGACGGCATCCTGCCCGAACAGCTCGCCTACGAATCGGCCGTCCTGTCCGGCGTGGACGCGCCCCGGCAGGGCGAGCTGGCGGCGCTGCTCGGCGGCCTGCTGGGCCAGCTGGAGGGCCGCCTGGACGCGCTGCGGGCCTGAGGCGCCCCGTGGGGCGGCGTGCCGCGCGCGGGGCGAGTCGGCGGCGCTGCTCGGCGGCTTGCCGGGACAACGGGGGGCGGCCCTGCCGCACGCAGGGCGCGTCAGCGTTCGTCGCCGGCCCGGTACACGCCGAACATCGCGCCCTGCGGGTCCCGCAGCACCGCGATGCGCGGCCCGTCGGGCACGGAGGTCGGTTCCATGAGCACGGTGCCGCCGCCGTCGGTCGTGTCGACCGCGACGGTGTTCACGTCCGCCACCGCGAAGTACGGCAGCCAGTGCGCCGGCACCTCGTGCGGGAACTTCTCGTCCATCGTCACCATGCCGCCGAAGTCCGCCCCGTCGATCCCCCACTGGGGATAGCGGTCCGAGGCGCCGACGCTCCAGCCGAACACCGTCGTGTAGAAGTCGGCGGCCCGGTCGGGCTCCCGGGTCAGCAGCTCCACCCAGCCCAGCGAGCCGGGCGCGTTGAACAACCCGGCACCGGTGAACGAGTTCCCCTGCCACAACTGGAACACCGCCCCGGTCGGATCTGAGGCAACCGCGAACCGGCCCGCGTCGAAGACGTCGGTGGGCCCCTGGAGGGCCACTCCGCCGGCCGCGGTCACCTGCCGTACGGCCGCGTCGGCGTCGCGCACGGCGAACGACACGTTCCAGGCGACCGGCTGCCCCTGCTGGTACAGCGGCGTCAGGGCCGCGACCGCCGCGCCGTCGATCCTGGCGATCGTGTAGCCGCCCGCCTGCTGCCGCGGGTCCGTCTCGGGATACCAGCCGAACAGCTTGGTGTAGAACCGCTTGGCCGTTTCGAGGTCGGTGGTCCCCAGCTCCGCCCAGCAGGGCCCGCCGGTCACCGGTTCGTGGAGCTTCATCGTGGTGGCGTCCTTCCGCCGGGGCCGTGGGCCGTCCGCCCCCCTCCGTCCCTCTTCAGCACGCTAAGGCCCGGCCGGGGCCGCGGCCATCCGGCACGTACGCCCCCGGTCGCGGTACCGACCCCGAGGCTCAGATCCCGGGCCGGTAGCGCAGCGGATGCTCCGCGGGCACCTCCACCAGCACGATCCGAGTGCCGTCCGGATCCGTGATCCACATCTCGACCAGCCCCCACGGCTCCTCGACCGGCGGCCGCACGATCTCGACGCCCTTGGCGCGCAGTTCCTCGTGGGCGGCCGCCGCGTTCTCGACCTGGATCCACAGGGCCAGCCCGGGGGTGAGGGGAGCCTCGGAGCGGCCGGAGACCTCCAGGAAGCCGTTGCCGAGGAAGTAGACGGTGCCCCGCTCGGGACCCGTGCCGAACTCCCGGTGGACGGCGAGACCGAGCTGCTCTCCGTAGAACGCGCGGGAGCGGTCGGGGTCGGTGGGGCGGAGCAGGGTCCGGCTGCTGAGTACGTGCACCATGCGTCCCGACCCTAATGGCGGCCTGCAACGGCGTTACGCTCATCGGTGCCCGCGCCGCGCCCAGAACGAACCGGAGACGCCCCATGGACACCGCCGACAGCCCGCTGACCTACCGCGACGCCACCGACGCCGACGTGGACGCGCTCGTGGCGCTCATAGAGTCCGCGTACCGGGGCGACGCGAGCCGGGCCGGGTGGACCACCGAGGCGGACATCCTCGAGGGGCAGCGCACCGACCCGCAGGGCGTGCTGGAGGTCGTCAAGGCGCCGGACAGCCGGCTGCTGACGGTGGAGCGGGACGGCCGGATCGTGGCCTGCTGCCAGCTGGAGCACCGCGAGGCCCACGCCTACTTCGGAATGTTCGCCGTCAGCCCGGCGCTCCAGGGCGCGGGACTCGGCAAGGCGATCATCGCGGAGGCGGAGCGGCAGGCCCGCGCGACGTGGGGCGTCACGGAGATGCACATGACCGTGATCTCCGTGCGCGAGGACCTCATCGCCTGGTACGAGCGCCGCGGCTACCGCCGTACGGGAAAGACGACCCCCTTCCCGTACGGCGACGAGCGCTTCGGCATCCCGCAGCGCGACGACCTCCGGTTCGAGCTGCTGGTCAAGCCGCTGGTGTGACGCGCCGCGGTGGTCACTGACGCCGCTCAGGCCGTGAAGCGCCCGGTGCGCTTGATCTCCGGGTAGTCGGTCGTCGCGCCGTCCAGGCCGAGGGCGCGCACCAGCCGCAGGTGGTCCTGGGTGTTCACGGTCCAGCAGAAGACCCGCAGACCCGCCTTGCGGGCCTTCTGCACGATCTCCAGCGTGACCCTGTTGATGTCCAGACACAGGGTCCGGGCGCCCGCCGCCACCGCGCGGTCCACGACCTCGGGGCCGTAGTACTGCGCCACCAGCGCGGTCCGCACCCCCGGCACGAGCCGGGCGATCTCGACGATGGCCTCGTCGTGGAAGGAGATCACCTCCACCCGGTCCACCAGGTCCCGGCGGAGCATCACCTCGGCCAGGACCCGTGCGGCCGCCGCGTCCTTGATCTCGGCCTGCAACGGCACCGAGACGGCGTCCAGCGCCTCCTCGAAGACCGGGACCCGCTCCCCGCGCCCGGCGTCCAGCGCCCGCAGCTCCTCGAGGGTCTTGTCGGCGATCGCACCGGTGCCGTCGGTGGTGCGGTCCACGTCCGCGTCGTGCATGACCACGAGCGCGCCGTCCTTGCTCAGGTGCAGGTCCAGTTCGACGACGTCGAGGCCGGCCTGCTCGGCGGCGACGAAGGAACGCAGGGTGTTCTCGGGTTCGACACCCATCGCTCCGCGGTGACCGATGGTGAGGAAGTTCAAGGCTCGACTCGCTTCCGTCGACGTCGGCGTGGGCAGGGCGGCAGCCTAACGGCCCTGCCGGACCGTTTCCCCCCTGCCGCGCCGGGTATACGAATCCGGCGCTCGACAGGAAAAAATGCGGCTGAGCCCGGGGTGAGGCAGGATAATTTACGGAGCCTCCCCTTGATAGGAGAAACGTCCTATGGCTACGGTGTCCTGACGCAAGCTTCTCCCGTGGAGGATGGGACATGACGGAAATTCTTGTGCAGGTGGGTGCGGAGGAGAACGTTCCTCCGGCGAGCAGGGTGGTGGAGCACCCGGCGTGGCCCGTGCTCAAGGATGCCGTGGAGCGGATCCGGCCATGGCAGTCCAAGGACGGGTCGATCGACTTCGACGCCGAGGGCGCCCCCGAGCGGGCCGCCGCCGAGGACGCCGTACGCAGCGTCACCGAGGCCGTGCGCGAGCTCTCCCCGCTGCTGCCGCACGACCGCGCCTACCACGAGGCCCTGGTGACCGACCTCGCCCGCTGGGCCGACGGCGGCTTCGGGGTGCCCGACTTCCTCGACTCCCTGCTGGCCTTCCAGCCCGCCGCGAACCGCGCGGACGGCCTCCAGCACCTGGTCGTCTTCCCGATGTACACGCAGAACGGCAACCCGGACCGCAACCTCGAAGCGGTCGTGCTGCGCATGGTCTGGCCCGACTGGCTGGCCGAACTGGAGCGCACCCGCTACGACAACCCGCTGTTCTGCGGCATCACCTTCGAGGACTTCACGGCCGGCTACGACACCAACTCGGCCGTCCTCTTCCCGGAGACCATCGCCGTGCGCGAGGCCCCCGAGCGCTTCTCCTGGGGCGGCATCTTCTGCGACCGCGAGGCCGCCCGCTTCCGCCGCGTCACCGACGCCGCCGTGGACCTGCTGGGTCTGGAGCTGCCCGAGGACGTCGCCGCCATGGTCGACGACCAGAAGCGCTGCGAAGAGGCGTTCGTGCTGTGGGACATGGTCCACGACCGCACCCACAGCCACGGCGACCTGCCCTTCGACCCGTTCATGATCAAGCAGCGCCAGCCGTTCTGGATGTACGGCCTGGAGGAGCTGCGCTGCGACCTCACCGCCTTCAAGGAGGCGGTGAAGCTGGCGGACGACGGTGTCCCGCAGGCCCGCGACGTGCAGTACGCGGTGCTCTTCGACCGCATGTTCCGCTTCCCGGTGACCGGCGAGCGGGTGCGCAACTACGACGGCCTCGGCGGCCAGCTCCTCTTCGCCTACCTGCACAAGCACGACGTCGTCCGCTGGACCGACAACAAGCTCTCCATCGACTGGCAGCGCGCCCCGCAGGTCACCAACCAGCTGTGCGCCGAGATCGAGAAGCTCTACCGCGACGGCATCGACCGCCCGAAGATCGTCCACTGGTTCGCCGGCTACGAGCTGGTCTCCACCTACCTGTCCCCGCACCCGGGCTCGAAGTGGGCCAAGGGCCCCGACGCCCTGGACCTGACCCTCCCGCCGCGCAAACTCGTCGACGACGTGCTTCCGGACGAGTTTCCGCTGAGCATGTTCTACGAGGCCCTGTCCAAGAAGCTCAAGAAGGTGATCGCCTCGACCCGGGGTATCACCGCGGCGGCGGACGGCGCCGAGCGAGCCGCCGCGTGAGCGACGGCGGCAACGGGCAGGAACACGCACGGCAGGCACAGGCTCAGCAGGCTCGGGAGGCGAGGACCATGGGGAACGGGGCGCTCGACGGCGCGGTGATCGCGGTGGCCGGTGCGGGCGGACCCGCCGGACGGGCCGCGCTGCTGCGGCTCGCCGAGGCGGGTGCGACCGTCGTCGGTGCGGACAACGACCCGGAGCGGCTCGCGGAGGCGGTGGACGCGGCGCGCTACGCGCACGGCGGCGCCACCGTCACCGGCGAGACGGTCGACCTGCTCGACCTGGACTCCACCCGGGCCTGGGCCGACCGCACCGAGCAGGAGTTCGGCCACGTCGACGGCATGGTCCACCTCGTGGGCGGCTGGCGCGGCAGCAAGAGCTTCACCAAGACCGAACTCGGCGACTGGGACCTCCTGGAGAAGCTGCTCATCCGCACCGTGCAGCACACCTCCCTCGCCTTCCACGAGGCGCTCCAGCGCAGCGACCGCGGCCGCTACGTCCTGATCAGCGCCGCGGGAGCCTCCAGCCCCACCGCGGGCAACGCCGCCTACTCGGCCGCCAAGGCCGCCGCCGAGGCGTGGACCCTGGCCATGGCGGACTACTTCCGCAAGGCGGGGGGCGAACAGGGGCCGACGTCGGCGGCTGCGATCCTGGTGGTCAAGGCGTTGGTGCACGACGCGATGCGCGCCGAGCGCCCCAACGCGAAGTTCGCGGGCTTCACGGACGTGCGTGACCTCGCCGAGGCCGTCGCCGGTGTCTGGGACAAGCCCGCCGCGGAAGTGAACGGAAACCGTCTGTGGCTGACCGAGAAGCCGTGAACCCCCCGAAGACCGACGCGCGTCGCCATCACGACCCCGAGGTCCGCGGTTTCGCCAGTGACAACTACGCCGGGGCCCACCCGGAGGTGCTCGCCGCCCTGGCGCTGGCCAACGGCGGACACCAGGTCGCGTACGGCGAGGACGACTACACCGAGAACCTGCAGCGGGTGATCCGCAGCCACTTCGGTTCCACCGCCGAGGCGTTCCCGGTCTTCAACGGCACCGGCGCCAACGTCGTCGCGCTCCAGGCGGTCACCGACCGCTGGGGCGCGGTCATCTGCGCCGAGAGCGCACACATCAACGTCGACGAGGGCGGTGCCCCCGAGCGCATGGGCGGCCTCAAGCTGCTCACCGTCCCCACCCCCGACGGCAAGCTCACGCCCGAGCTGATCGACCGCCAGGCGTACGGCTGGGACGACGAGCACCGGGCGATGCCGCAGGTCGTCTCGATCACCCAGAGCACCGAGCTGGGCACCCTCTACACGCCCGACGAGATCCGCGCCGTCTGCGAGCACGCCCACGCGCACGGCATGAAGGTGCACCTGGACGGCTCCCGGATAGCCAACGCCGCCGCCTCGCTGGACGTGCCCATGCGCACGTTCACCAACGCGGTCGGCGTCGACCTGCTCTCCCTCGGCGGCACCAAGAACGGCGCGCTGTTCGGCGAGGCGGTCGTGGTCCTGAACCAGGACGCCGTGCGCCACATGAAGCATCTGCGCAAGCTGTCCATGCAGCTGGCCTCCAAGATGCGCTTCGTGTCCGTGCAGCTGGAGGCGCTGCTGGCCAAGGACCTGTGGCTGCGCAACGCCCGGCACTCCAACGAGATGGCCCAGCGCCTGGCCGAGGGCGTGCGCGCCGTGCACGGCGTGGAGATCCTCTATCCGGTGCAGGCCAACGCCGTCTTCGCCCGGCTGCCGCACGACGTGAGCGAGCGCCTGCAGAAGCGGTTCCGCTTCTACTTCTGGGACGAGGCCGCCGGCGACGTGCGCTGGATGTGCGCCTTCGACACCACCGAGGACGACGTCGACGCGTTCGTGGCCGCCCTCAAGGAGGAGACGGCGCGCTGACGAGCCCTCACACGACTATGCATAGGTATGCGGTCACCTGAAAAGTCATTGACTGGCGGGTGATCGCTTTCCTATGCTCTGCGGGCATGGAGCTGATCCAGAAAACCCCTGACCTGTCCGCCTATCTGGCTGCCGACGACGCCATCGACCACGATCATCCGCAGGTGCGGGAGGTGGCGGGCCGGTTGGCGAAGGAGGCAGAGGACTCGTATGCCTATGCGCGACTGGCCTTCGAGTTCGTGCGCGACACCATCCCGCACTCACAGGACTCGGGGGACCCGCGCGTCACCTGGCGTGCCTCCGACGTCCTGGCGCGGCGCACCGGCATCTGCTACGCCAAGGCCCATGCGCTGGCCGCGCTGCTGCGGGCCGAGGACATTCCCACCGCGCTCTGCTACCAGCGGCTGGACGTGGTGCACGGCCTGGTCGCCGTACGGCTCGACGGCGCCTGGCACCGGCAGGATCCGCGCGGGAACAAGCCCGGCGTGAACGCGCAGTTCTCCCTGGGCGGGGAGCGACTGGCCTTCACGCCGGACCACGCCGCGGGCGAGGCGGACTACCCGGAGCTGTACGCGGCGCCGCACCCGGTGGTGCTGGACGTCCTCAAGGCGGCCACGGACCGCCCGCACCTGTGGCAGACTCTTCCGGCCGCGCTCTGAGGCGCCCGGCTCAGTGCGCCTGGGCGGTGCGCAGCTGCTCGGGCGTCGGTGCCGTGCCGCCGAGGTGGGCCGGCATCCACCAGGTGTCGTCGGCGCCCTTGGGGCGTACCGGGTAGGCGCGCTGTGCGGCCTCCAGCAGCTCCTGCACCCGCTCGCGCAGCCGCCGGGTGATGGCACCCGCGTACTGCTCCCGCGAGGCTTCCATGGCCTCGCCCACCCGGATGGTGATCGGAGTGTGGCTTCGCTTGAAGTTGCGCGGGTGGCCCTTGGTCCACAGGCGCTGGGTGCCCCACAGGGCCATGGGGACCAGCGGGACGCCGGCCTCCTGCGCGAGCCGGGCGGCGCCCGACTTGAAGCTCTTGAGGGTGAAGGACTCGGAGATCGTCGCCTCGGGGAAGACCCCGACGATCTCGCCCGACTTCAGCGAGTCCAGGGCGTGCGCGTAGGCCGCCTCGCCCTGCTTGCGGTCGACCGGGATGTGCTTCATCCCGCGCATCAGCGGACCGGAGATCCGGTGCCGGAAGACGGACTCCTTCGCCATGAAGCGCACCAGCCGCTTCTGCGGCAGCGCGGCCAGGCCGTCGAAGATGAAGTCCAGATAGCTGATGTGGTTGCTCACCAGGACGGCGCCGCCCGTGCGCGGGATGTTTTCCGACCCACGGCAGTCGATCTTGAGGTCCCACACCTTGAACATGGTGCGGGCGAGACCGATGACCGGACGGTAGACGATTTCTGCCATGGGCGGGTCGGACCCTTCCTTGTCAGCCTGGGAAGGGGAACTCCCAGTCGAAAGTTACGCAGCCGTAGGTTTGCGGCTTGTCGCAGATCGTGCCCCAAGAACGGCCGGTGTACCAGCCTTGGTGCCCGTGTGCGGCGAGATCCTCATCACTTGCCCGGTCCGAGTGTGGCCGAAATGCGGCGGCGGGCGGGAATCTCCGACGCTGTGCGAGTGCTGCACCTTCGGAGGACCGGACCGGTGGCGCGCGGGGCACGCGCGCCCGAGAGTGCCGCGGTGGCGGCGGAAGGGGGCGCGCCGGTGCGCGGCCAGGACGACGACAGGCGGGCGGCGGCCCCCGCCCCACGGCTCGACGCGGCCGACCTCGGTGCGGAACTCGGCGCCCGCGCCACGCTCGTACAGTTCTCCAGCGCCTTCTGCGCGCCCTGCCGGGCCACCCGGCGGGTACTGGGCGAGGTGGCGGACCTGGTTCCCGGCGTCGCCCACGTCGAGATCGACGCCGAGGGCCATCTGCAACTCGTCCGCGCCCTCGACGTCCTCAGGACCCCCACCGTGCTGGTGCTGGACGCCGACGGCCGTGTCGTGCGGCGTGCCGTCGGGCAGCCGCGCAAGTCGGACGTGATCGCCGCGCTGGGTGAGGCGGTGTGACAAGCGCCACGCCAGTGCTGAGGTCTTCTCCACAGCCGCCGCATCCCGGGACGTAATTGACTGTGTGTGCCACCCGTCGTCAGCCTGCCCCCATGCCCCGGTCGCCGTTCCCGGGATCGAGGCGCAACGCAGAAGGACCACCCCGTATGACGGTCACACCCGACCGCACCGCACCGCTGCCCGCCGCCGACGATCTGCTGCGGTCCGTCTTCCGGCGGCACGCGGCGGGTGTCGCCGTGATCACCGCGCGGGGGCGGCGCGGACCGGTCGGTTTCACAGCCACGTCCCTCACCTCCGTCTCCGCCCGCCCGCCGCTGCTCTCCTTCGGTATCGGCACCGGCTCCTCCAGCTGGCCGGCGGTGTCCGAGGCGGAGCACGTCGGCGTCCATGTGCTCGGCGAGCACCAGGAGGAGCTGGCGGCCACCTTCGCCCGCAGCGGCGCCGACCGCTTCGCGGCACCCACCGTGTGGCGGGAGGGGCCCGAGGGTGTGCCCGTGCTGGACGGCGTGCTCGCCTGGCTCGTGTGCCGCGTGGTCGGCCGGGTGCCCGCCGGGGACCACCGGATCGTGCTGGCCGAGGTACTCCTCGGCGACCCCGCGGGAACCGGCGCGCCGCTCCTGTACCACCAGGGGCGTTACCGGGGTCTGCGCGACTGACCGGTCGGCGGGACACCTTCTGCGCAGGCGTCGAGTTCCGGTTACGCTGCGTTGCGAAGGTCACAGTTCAAAGCGCTTGCTTAGCGGGCAGGAACTGGGTGTACTGACGAGTAATATTCCGGGCGGAGCGCAGGTCGCCCCGACCGGGATCGGCCGCTTGGGGCGCCTATGCTGCCTGCAAGAGGCAGCACTGGAAATGTCGACGCAGTAGGAGAGCCGGCGTGAGCTTGAGGATCGTTGTCACTGTGAAGTACGTGCCCGACGCCACTGGCGACCGGCACTTCGCCGATGACCTGACCGTCGACCGGGACGACGTGGACGGTCTGCTCTCCGAGCTGGACGAGTACGCGGTCGAGCAGGCGCTGCAGATCTCCGAGAACTCCGACGACGACGTCGAGGTCACCGTCCTGACCGTGGGCCCCGAGGACGCCAAGGACGCCCTGCGCAAGGCGCTGTCCATGGGCGCGGACAAGGCGATCCACGTCGAGGACGACGACCTGCACGGCACCGACGCCATCGGCACCTCCCTGGTCCTGGCCAAGGCCGTCGAGAAGGCCGGGTACGACCTGGTCGTCTCCGGCATGGCCTCCACCGACGGCACCATGGGCGTCGTCCCGGCGCTGCTCGCGGAGCGCCTGGGCGTGCCGCAGGTGACGCTGCTGTCCGAGGTCTCGGTCGAGGACGGCGTCGTGAAGGGCCGCCGTGACGGCGACTCGGCCACGGAGCAGCTGGAGGCATCGCTGCCGGCGGTCGTGTCGGTCACCGACCAGTCGGGCGAGGCGCGTTACCCCTCCTTCAAGGGCATCATGGCGGCCAAGAAGAAGCCGGTGGAGTCCTGGGACCTCTCCGACCTCGACATCGACGAGGACGAGGTCGGCCTGGAGAACGCCTACACGGTCGTGGAGTCGGCCGCCGAGCGTCCGGCGCGCACCGCGGGCACGATCGTCAAGGACGAGGGCGAGGGCGGCAAGCAGCTCGCCGAGTTCCTCGCGGGTCAGAAGTTCATCTGAGCCCCGCCGCCCCTACCGCCCCTCATCTTTCGCAAGCAGGAGAGAAGAAGTCCCATGGCTGAAGTTCTCGTCTACGTCGATCACGTGGACGGTGCCGTCCGCAAGCCGACCCTGGAGCTGCTGACCCTGGCCCGCCGCGTCGGCGAGCCCGTCGCCGTCGCGCTGGGCAACGGTGCCGGTGACACCGCCGCCGCACTCGCCGAGCACGGCGCCGTGAAGGTCCTGACCCACGAGGCCGCCGAGTACGGCGACTACCTGGTCGTGCCGAAGGTCGACGCCCTCCAGGCCGCCGTCGCCGCCGTGTCCCCGGCCGCCGTGCTGGTCCCGTCCTCCGCCGAGGGCAAGGAGATCGCCGCCCGCCTGGCGCTGCGTCTCGGATCGGGCATCATCACCGACGCCGTCGACCTGGAGGCCGGCGACGAGGGCCCGGTGGCCACCCAGTCGGTGTTCGCCGCCGCCTTCACCACCAAGTCCCGCGTCTCCAAGGGCACCCCGGTCATCACGGTCAAGCCGAACTCGGCCGCCGTCGAGGCCGCCCCGGCCGCCGGCGCCGTCGAGGCCCTGTCGGTCACCTTCTCCGCCGCCGCCACCGGCACCAAGGTCACCTCGCGCACGCCGCGCGAGTCGACCGGCCGCCCGGAGCTGACCGAGGCCGCGATCGTCGTCTCCGGCGGCCGCGGCGTCAACGGCGCGGAGAACTTCGCGATCATCGAGGCGCTCGCCGACTCGCTCGGTGCGGCTGTCGGTGCCTCGCGCGCCGCGGTGGACGCGGGCTGGTACCCGCACACCAACCAGGTCGGCCAGACCGGCAAGTCCGTCTCGCCGCAGCTGTACATCGCCTCCGGCATCTCGGGCGCGATCCAGCACCGCGCGGGCATGCAGACCTCGAAGACGATCGTGGCGATCAACAAGGACGCCGAGGCCCCGATCTTCGAGCTGGTCGACTACGGCGTGGTCGGCGACCTCTTCGACGTCGTCCCGCAGCTCACCGAGGAAGTCAAGACCCGCAAGGGCTGAACCTCCTCGCCGCACCGCACACCGAGGCCCCCGGTGACGTCCACGGACGTCGCGGGGGCCTCGGCGTGCGCGCAGGATGGTGTTGACCGGCGAAGACTCGCCAGATAACTTCACTCTACGGATAACTGATTCCGGTCAGCGGAAAAATGAACATCAGGAGGGTGTCGAATGGGTCAGCAGGAGAAGGTGGCAACGAGCCTCGCGGGCGCCGTCGGCGAGGAGATCAGTGCCTCCCTCGCACCGGTCGACGCGGAGCTGGAGCGCCGCTACCCCGGAGACCCGGGCACCCGCCAGCCCGTCCACACCGTCTACGTCCCCGGTGACGTCTTCGCCGCCGACACGATCCGCTCCTGGGGCGACAAGGCCCTCGCCGCGCTCGACGAACACGCCCCGGACGCCGCCTCCTTCGCCGCCGTCCTCGGTCTCGCCGACGACCTCGCCGAGCCCGTGTACACCCGCGTACGCGCCAAACTGGAGCGCGAGCCGATCGAAGACCTGCGCGTCGACTTCGAGGACGGCTACGGCAACCGTACGGACGCCGAGGAGGACGAGGCCGCCGCCCGCGCCGCCCGCCTGGTCGCCGAGGCGTACGAGCAGGGCACCGCCGCCCCGTACATGGGCATCCGCATGAAGTGCATGGAGGCACCGGTGCGCGCCCGGGGCATCCGCACCCTCGACGTCTTCCTCAGCGGACTGATGGAGGCCGGCGGGCTGCCCGACGGGCTGGTCCTCACCCTGCCCAAGGTGACCTACCCCGAGCAGGTCACCGCCATGGTGCGGCTCCTGGAGGCCTTCGAGAAGGCGCGCGGCCTCACGCCCGGCCGGATCGGCTTCGAGATCCAGATCGAGACCAGCCAGTCCATCCTCGCCGCCGACGGCACCGCCACCGTCGCCCGCATGATCCAGGCCGCCGAGGGCCGCGCCACCGGCCTGCACTACGGCACCTTCGACTACAGCGCCTGCCTCGGCGTCTCCGCCGCCCACCAGGCCAGCGACCACCCGGCCGCCGACCACGCCAAGGCGGTCATGCAGGTCGCCGCCGCCGGCACCGGCGTACGGGTCTCGGACGGCTCGACCAACGTCCTGCCGGTCGGCCCCACCGCGCAGGTCCACGACGCCTGGCGGCTGCACTACGGCCTCACCCGCCGTGCGCTGGCCCGCGCCTACTACCAGGGCTGGGACATGCACCCCGGCCACATCCCGACCCGGTACGCGGCCGTCTTCGCCTTCTACCGCGAGGGCTTCGAGCAGGCCGCCGCCCGCCTCGCCCGCTACGCCAACCGCACCGGCGGCGACGTCATGGACGAACCCGCCACCGCCAAGGCCCTCAGCGGCTATCTGCTGCGCGGCCTGGACTGCGGCGCCCTCGACATCGGCGAGGTCGCCCGGCTGACCGGCCTCACCCGAGCCGACCTGGAGGGCTTCTCCGGCCCGCGGCGCGGCGACCTCACGGCATCGGCGCAGTAGGGTCCGCCGACGGCGTCCGGCCCCCGGCGAAGGGATCCTCCGGCCCGGAGCCCACGTACCGCTCCAGGCCGGACGCCGTCACCCGCTCCTCCTCGGCGAACAGCCGCGTCCCCCGGTCGCACAGCCGCCGGTCGGCCCGCGCCCTGGCGCAGAACTCCTCGGGCGTCGCCCCGAACAGCTCCCGCAGCGCAGCAGACCCGTGCAGCAACTCGGTGATCAGGGGCCGCTGCGCCCCCGGATGCCGCCGCGGCGCACCGGTGCCGTCGTGCAGCACGCCGTGGCGGTTGACGTACGCGTACGCGCCGCGCAGCACCGAGCCGTCGCCCGGCTCGACGCGGACGTCGGGCGCGGGCAGCCAGACGCGGTCGAAGTTGCCGCCCGCCATCGGCACGCCCTCGCTCGCGTCGATCACCGCGAGCTGCTCGGCGTCGAGCCACAGCACGAACAGCTCCCGTACGGTGCCGGGGGCGCCCACCGGCGAGGCGGACACGTAGCCCATGCGGCTCACGTGCGCGGAGACGCCGATGTCCAGTCCCGTGACCCGCGACCTGACCATCGGGATCGGCGAGTCGATGCCGAACTCGGCCATCTTGTGCCGCAGCTGACCGGGGCTCGCGTTGGAGCCGATCGCCAGCACCGGGACCCGGCCGTCCTCCTCGTCGTACACCGGCCGGTCCAGCGGCAGCAGCCGGTCCCCGTCCAGCAGCCCGGACTCCCGGGGCCACGCGCCCGGGTACAGCAACGGCTCCTCGCGCGGCACCCCGGCCAGCCCGAGCGCCCGCAGCGTCCGGTCCTCGCCGGGAGGTTTCGACACGGCGTGATGCTCCTCGTGGCTGTGGCTGTGGCTGTGGCTGTGGCTGTGGTGTGGCTGTGCGGTCAGTCCGACGGCGGCAGTTCGCCCGAGCCCCGGGTGACCAGCCTGGTCGGCAGTTCGATGCGGTCGGGAGCGAGCAGAGTGCCGTCCAACTGCCTGAAGAGCCGCTCGGCGGCGGTGCGGCCGAGGGCGGCCGCGTCCTGCGCGACCACGGTGACGCCCGGCCGGAGCAGGTCGGCCAGCTCGATGTCGTCGAAACCGACCAGGGCGACGCCACGGGTGTGCTCGGCCAGGACCCGGATCACGGTGACCGTCACCCGGTTGTTGCCGGTGAAGATCGCGGTGACCGGCTGCGGGTCGGCGAGCATCTCCTCGGCCGCCCGGCGCACCCGCACGGGATCGGTGACGCCCAGGGACATCCAGGAGTCCTCGACCGGTATGCCCGCGTCCTCCATCGCCGCCCGGTAGCCGCGCAACCGCTCGGCGGCGGTGTGGATGCGGGGCATGTCACCGATGAAGCCGATCCTGCGGTGCCCGTGCGCGATCAGGTGGGCCACCCCGTCGCGAGCACCGCCGAAGTTGTCGGAGACCACCACGTCCGCGTCGATCTGCCCCGCCGGACGGTCCACGAACACCGTGGCGACGCCCGCCTTCAGCTCGGGCTCCAGGTACCGGTGGTCGTCCCCGGCGGGGATCACGACGAGACCGTCCACGCGCCGTGCGCACAGTGCGAGGACCAGCTCCTGCTCGCGGTCCGGGTCCTCCGCGCTCGACCCGTTGATCAGCAGGGCGCCGTGCGCGCGGGCCACCTCCTCCACCGCGCGGCTGAGCGGCCCGTAGAACGGGTCGGCGAGGTCCTCCAGGACCAGGCCGATGCTCGCGGTGCGGCCCTTGCGCAGCACCCGCGCGCTGTCGTTGCGGCGGAAGCCCAGCGCGTCGATGGCCTCCTGGACGCGGCGCTCGGTCTCGGGAGTGACGCCGGGCTCTCCGTTGACCACCCGGGAGACGGTCTTGAGGCCGACCCCGGCCCGGGCGGCGACGTCCTTCATGGTCGGGCGATTGCCGTAACGGTTCCCGGGGAGGCGGTTTGCGCGGCGGGTCGTGTCGGGCACGATGCGGTGTCCTGTCCTGTCGTCCACGGGATTGCGTCGGCTCCTGCTGTCCGGGGGGATGTGTCGGTGATGGGCTTGTATGAGGATGTGGCGTCGAGCATAGAGCCTGGACAACGTTGTCAGATGCGGGAGACACTGTCCATCGCACTCTCCGGTCCTCGTCCCCCTCACGGGACCGGTCGCTGCGCGCTCGTGTTGTACGGCTTTTTCGCTTTCGGTCCGACGGGGAGATCCGACTCTGATGCACACCGACCTCGTGGCAGCGCTGGACATCGGCGGCACCAAGATCGCCGGCGCACTGGTGGACGGCCACGGCCGCATCCAGGCGCGCGCACAGCGTGCGACACCCGCCCGGGAGGACGGTGACACCGTGATGGGAGCCGTCGAGGCCGTCCTCGCGGAACTGACCGCTTCGCCGCTGTGGGGGCGGGCCACGGCGGTCGGAATCGGCAGCGCGGGCCCCGTGGACGCGTCGGCCGGCACGGTCAGCCCGGTGAACGTGCCCGGGTGGCGCGACTACCCGCTGGTCCGACGGGTCCGGGACGCCGTCGGCGCGCTGCCCGTGGAGCTGATCGGGGACGGGGTGGCCATCACGGCCGCCGAACACTGGCAGGGCGCCGCGCGTGGCCACGACAACGCGCTGTGCATGGTGGTCTCGACCGGCGTCGGCGGCGGTCTGGTGCTGGGCGGTCGGCTGCACCCCGGACCGACCGGCAATTCCGGCCACATCGGCCACATCAGCGTCGACCTGGACGGCGACCCCTGCCCGTGCGGCGCGCGCGGCTGCGTGGAGCGCATAGCGAGCGGTCCGAACATCGCCCGGCGCGCCCTCGACGCCGGCTGGCGGCCCGGCCCGGACGGCGACACCTCCGCCGCCGCGGTCGCCGCCGCCGCTCGCTCCGGCGACCCCGTCGCCGTCGCCTCCTTCGAACGGGCCGCCCAGGCGCTGGCCGCCGGTATCGCCGCCACCGCGACCCTCGTCGAGATCGACATCGCCGTGGTCGGCGGGGGAGTGGCCAAGGCGGGGGAGATCCTCTTCGCCCCCCTGCGCAAGGCCCTCACCGACTACGCGACGCTGTCCTTCGTCCAGCGCCTCGCGGTCGTGCCCGCCCAGATGGGCACGGACGCCGGGCTGGTCGGCGCGGCCGCGGCGGCGCTCTCGCGGACGGCCTCGGTGACCGCCGCGCACGTCTGAGCCCTGGGCAGCCGGTACGAAACGGTGGCTTCGGACGCTGTCGGTACGACTCGGTGTCCTCGGAGACTGCCGGTGCGAAGCGGTGTCCTCGGACACTGCCGGTACGAATCGGTGTCCCCGAAGGCTTCCCCGGTCGAGCCCGTGACCTCCCGCGCGGCGGCGTAGTTGAACGGGGCATGAAGAAGCGCAGCATGCTCGCCCTCGCATCCCTCGCCACCGGCTTCGTCGTCGCGGCTGTCACCCCGTCCCACGCCGCGCCGAGCGACCTCCCGCTCGGTATCGGGGTGGACGACACCGTCAGCACCCTGCAGGACACCGTCGCCACCGAGAGCCTGAGCCTCGACGACGACGCCCTGGGACAGCTGGGCTGACGCCCTCCGGCCGGGCCGACGCGCCCGGTGCGGACCACGTGGCGCCGACGCCCCCTAGGGGGCATCGGCGCCACTGTCATATGCCCTTTCTCCCCGCCTCCACGGGGCTGGGTTTCCGTGGCAGGGTGAAGCGGGCAAGCCACAGGGGGCCAACAGAAGAGGGGGACCTGTGACCGTCGTCTGGATCAACGGCGCGTTCGGTGCGGGGAAGACCACCACCGCACGGGAACTGATCGAACTGATCCCGAACAGCACGCTCTTCGACCCCGAGGTCATCGGCGGGGCGCTCGCGCACCTGCTGCCGCCCAAACGCCTGGCCGAGGTGGGCGACTTCCAGGACCTGCCGATCTGGCGCCGGCTGGTGATCGACACGGCGGCCGCGCTGCTCGCCGAGCTCGGCGGGACGCTCGTGGTCCCGATGACCCTGCTGCGCCAGGAGTACCGGGACGAGATCTTCGGCGGTCTCGCCGCCCGCCGGATCGAGGTCCGGCACGTCCTGCTGGCCCCGGCCGAAACGATCCTGCGGGAGCGAATAGCGAGCCGCGAGACACCGGACGACCTGCCGGACGGCGAGATGCGGGTACGGCAGTGGTCCTACGACCACATCGAGCCCTACCGCGCCGCCCTCGCCTCCTGGCTCACCGCCGACGCCCACCCCGTCGACACCGGCGCCCTCACCCCTTACGAAGCGGCCGTCCGGGTCGCCGAGGCCGTCGGCACGGGCGCCGTGCCTGCCTGCGAGATCGTGCAGACTCCGGAGCCCACCGGCGAGACCGTCGCCGCCGGCGTCCTGCTCTTCGACGAGCGGGACCGGGTCCTGCTCGTCGACCCCACCTATAAACCCGGCTGGGAGTTCCCCGGCGGCGTGGTCGAACCCGGCGAGGCACCGGCCCGCGCCGGCATGCGCGAGGTCACCGAGGAGACCGGGCTCAGCCTCGACGACGTACCGGCCCTGCTGGTCGTCGACTGGGAACCGCCGGCGCCCCCCGCCCACGGCGGTCTGCGGCTGCTCTTCGACGGCGGCCGGCTCGACACCGCGGCCGCCGACCGGGTGCTGCTGCCCGGATCCGAGCTGCGCGACTGGCGCTTCGCCACCGAGGACGAGGCCGCCGACCTACTGCCCCCGGTCCGCTACGAGCGGCTGCGCTGGGCGCTGCGGGCCCGGGAACGCGGCGCCGCGCACTATTTGGAGGCGGGCACACCGGTCGGCTGAGGCGGGGCCCCACCGGGTGGCGAGGCCCTGTGCCGGCAGAACGCGGGACGGGAGCGGACTCAGCTCGCCGCGTAGTTGCGCAGGAAGTGCGCCTCCGCCACCGACAGCCGCTCCAGCTCCTCGGGGGACACGCTCTCGTTCACGGCGTGGATCTGCGCCTCCGGCTCGCTCAGGCCGATCAGCAGGATCTCCGCCTCCGGGTAGAGGGAGGCCAGGGTGTTGCACAGCGGGATGGAGCCGCCCTGACCGGCGTACTGCATCTCCTCACCCGGGTACGCCACCGCCATCGCGTCCGCCATGGCCTGGTACGCCGGGCTCGTGGTGTCGGCGCGGAACGCCTGGCCCTGGCCGATCTGCTCGACGGCGACCCGCGCGCCCCACGGCGTACGCGTCTCCAGGTGGGCCCGGAGCAGCTTGGTGGCCTCGGCCGCGTCCACGCCCGGCGGCACCCTGAGGCTCACCAGCGCCCGCGCGCCCGCCTGCACCGACGGGGTGGCGCCGACGACCGGCGGGCAGTCGATGCCGAGCACCGTGACGGCCGGCCGCGCCCAGATCCGGTCGGCGACGGAACCGGAGCCGATCAGCTCCACGCCGTCCAGCACCCGCGCGTCCCGGCGGAACTGCTCCTCGTCGTAGGCCAGCCCCTCCCAGGCGCTGTCCGCCGCCAGACCGTCGACCGTCGTCGAGCCGTCCTCCGCGCGCAGCGAGTCCAGTACGCGGATCAGGGCGGCCAGCGCGTCGGGCGCCGCACCGCCGAACTGGCCGGAGTGCAGGTTGCCTTCGAGCGTGTCGACCTTCACGCGCAGCAGCGTCATGCCGCGCAGCGTGGAGGTGACCGTCGGCAGGCCGACCCGGAAGTTGCCCGCGTCGCCGATGACGATGGTGTCCGCGGCCAGCAGCTCGGGGTGTGCCTCGGCGTACCGCTCAAGGCCGCCCGTGCCCTGCTCCTCGGAACCCTCGGCGATGACCTTGACGTGCACCGGCACGCCGCCGTTCGCCTTCAGCGCGCGCAGCGCGAGCAGGTGCATCAGCACGCCGCCCTTGCAGTCCGCGGCGCCGCGCCCGTACCAGCGGCCGTCGCGCTCGGTCAGCTCGAACGGCGGAGTGGCCCAGCCCGCCTCGTCCAGCGGCGGCTGCACGTCGTAGTGGGCGTAGAGCAGCACCGTCTTCGCGCCCTCGGGCCCCGGCAGGTACCCGTACACCGACTGCGTGCCGTCCGGCGTGTCCAGCAGGGCCACGTCCTGGAAGCCCTCGGTGCGCAGGGCCGCCGCTATCCAGTTGGCGGCACCCTCGCTCTCAGTGCGCGGGAACTGGTCGAAGTCGGCCACCGACTTGAAGGCCACCAGCGCGGCCAGTTCCTCCTTCGCGCGGGGCATCAGCGAAGCGACGGTCTCGGCGACCGGATTCGACGACATGGGCACGCTCCTTGTGGGTGCGACGTTGTACCAAGGAGTACTTGGAATGACGGGCCGATCCTCCCACAGTGGCCTGCGGCGATGCCCGCCGTAGGATGCGGGGGTCAGGTGCGGCATGCGGTTTGATCGGAGCAGTAGACCATCGTGAGCAGCGAGAACTCTTCGGCGGACGACGCGCGTCAGGTCTGGGACGTGGTCGTGGTGGGCGCGGGACCGGCGGGGGCCTCGGCCGCCTACGCGGCGGCGGTCGCGGGGCGGCGCGTCCTGTTGCTGGAGAAGGCCGACCTGCCCCGCTACAAAACGTGCGGCGGCGGCATCATCGGCCCCTCGCGCGACACCCTCCCGCCCGGCTTCGAGCTGCCCTTCCAGGACCGTGTGCACGCGGTGACCTTCTCGAACAACGGGCGCTTCACCCGGACCCGGCGCTCCCGGCAGATGCTGTTCGGGCTGATCAACCGGCCCGAGTTCGACCTGCAGCTCGTCGAGCACGCCCAGAAGGCGGGCGCCGAGCTGCGCACCGGGGCGACCGTGACCCGGGTGGAGCAGCACGGCTCGGCGGTGCCGGACCGGCGCACGGTCGCCGTCGTCCTCCAGGGCGGCGAGACGGTGCTGGCCCGGGCCGTGGTCGGCGCGGACGGCAGCGCCAGCCGGATAGGCGCGCACGTCGGGGTGAAGCTCGACCAGGTCGACCTCGGCCTGGAGGCGGAGATCCCGGTGCCCGAGACGGTCGCCGAGGACTGGAAGGGCCGGGTGCTCATCGACTGGGGCCCGATCCCCGGCAGTTACGGCTGGGTCTTCCCCAAGGGCGACACACTCACGGTCGGGGTGATCTCGGCACGGGGCGAGGGCGCGGCGACCAAGCGGTACCTGGAGGACTTCGTCGCCCGGCTCGGGCTGGCCGGATTCGAACCCAGCATCTCCTCCGGCCACCTGACGCGCTGCCGCGCCGACGACTCGCCGCTCTCGCGCGGCCGGGTCCTGGTCTGCGGGGACGCGGCCGGGCTCCTGGAGCCGTGGACCCGCGAGGGCATCTCCTTCGCACTGCGCTCGGGGCGGCTCGCCGGGGAGTGGGCGGTGCGCATCTCCGAGGCCCACGACGCGGTGGACGCGCGCAAGCAGGCCCTGAACTACGCGTTCGCGATCAAGGCCGGCCTGGGCGTGGAGATGAGCGTCGGCAAGCGGATGCTGACGGTCTTCGAGCGCCGGCCGGGCCTCTTCCACGCGGCCCTGACCGGCTTCCGCCCGGCGTGGAAGGCGTTCAAGGACATCACGCAGGGCTCGACCTCGCTGGGCGAGCTGGTCCGCAGCCATCCGCTGGCCCAGCGGGCGCTGGGGGCGATGGACCGGCGACCCGCGCCGTCCGCGCAGTCCGAGCCGCCCGCGGGGGAGGAGACCGGCGTCTGACGCCGGTGTCCGGACAGTTCAACCGGGTCGTCGAGGACCGGGAGACGTTCTTCCACCATGCGCCCGACCGGCTCGCCCACTCGGTCGCCCCGGTGTTCCCCTGACGTCCGGTGGCGGGTGCGCGGTCGTGCGCGGGCGTACTTCGCCGGGAGTACGTGTGATCACCACGCGCGGGTGACGCCGTCCGCGGGGCCCGGCGTCTAGCGTGGCGGACATGGACGGACAGCGCGAGCGCGCGGGCCGGGCGCCGCAGTGGTGGCGGCACGGGCCCCCGTGGTGGAACCGGCGGGGCGACGAGGAGCAGCGCCCTCGGTGGCCCTGGCTTTCCACCGTGCTCATCACGGCGTTCGTGACGTTCGGCTCGAACTTCGCCGCCCACGCCCAGGAGGCGGAGCGGGCCGCTCTGGACCCCTTCGCCCGCACGCTGCTGTTCGTGACGGGGGCCGCCCTGCTGTGGCGGCAGCGGTATCCGGTGCCTGTCGTGTTCGGCACGGCGGTCACCACCCTGGTCTACCTGGGCGCCGGATACCCGTACGGCCCGGTGTTCGTCGCCGTCGCCGTGGCCTGCTTCAGCGCCGTCGTCGCCGGGCACCGCAAGGCGGCCTGGGCGGCGATGGGGGCGCTGTGGGCCGGGCACGCCCTGGTGGCGCACTGGCTCTACCGGTGGCTGCCGCCGTCCGGCGACTCGGCCGCGTCCTGGGGGCAGGAACTCGTGATCGCCACCTGGGTCGTGGCCATCGCGGCCCTCTCCGAGCTGGCCAGGGCCCGCCGCGAGCAGTGGGCGCGGGAGCGGGCCGAGCGGGCCCAGGCGGCGCGGCGGCGCGCGGACGAGGAGCGGCTGCGGATCGCCCGCGAGCTGCACGACGTACTCGCCCACAGCATCTCCGTCATCAACGTGCAGGCCGGCGTGGGACTGGCCCTCCTGGACACCGACCCGGAACAGGCCCGCACCGCCCTCAGCACCATCAAGGACCAGAGCAAGGAGGCGCTCGGCGAGGTGCGGCAGGTACTCGACACCCTGCGCACCCCGGGGGACGCGCCGCGCGCCCCGGCCCCCGGCCTCGACCGGCTCCCCGAACTGGTCGAGCAGGCGGCGAGCGCGGGTCTCACCGTCGAGGTGGAGGGGAAGCCGCCGCGGCTGTCGCCCGGCACCGACCTGGCCGCGTTCCGCATCGTGCAGGAGGCGCTCACCAACGTCGTACGGCACTCCGGTTCCCGGCACGCGCGTGTCCGACTCGACCGGGACGGGGGCACGCTGCTCCTGCGCGTCGACGACGACGGCCCCGCGACGGGCGCCGAGGCGGGCGGCAGCGGCAACGGGCTGGCCGGGATGCGGGAGCGCGCGGCGGCACTGGGTGGCACCATCGAGGCGGGCCCGCGTCCGGACGGCGGCTTCCGGGTGCTGGCGGCTCTGCCGATCGACGTGAAGAAGGCGGCCACGTGACACGTACGGCACAGTCGAAGGAGGACGACCGGTGATCCGCGTACTGCTCGCCGACGACCAGTCACTGGTCCGGGCCGGATTCCGCGCGCTGCTGGACGCGCAGTCGGACATCGAGGTGGTCGCCGAGGCCGCCGACGGCGAGGAGGCGGTGCGCTCGATCCGCGAACTGCGCCCCGACGTCGTCCTCATGGACATCCGCATGCCCCTGCTCGACGGCCTCGCCGCCACCCGCCGGATCACCGGCGACCCGGGGCTGCCCGACGTGAAGGTGGTCATGCTCACCACCTTCGAACTCGACGAGTACGTCTTCGAGGCGATCCGTTCCGGGGCGTCCGGCTTCCTGGTCAAGGACACCGAACCGGCGGAACTGCTGCGTGCCGTGCGGGCGGTGGTGGACGGTGACGCGCTGCTGTCGCCGGGGGTGACGCGCCGTTTGATCGCCGAGTTCGCGGCGCGTTCCAAGGAGCCCGCCGCGGCCGGCGAGATGGCCCGGCTGACCGAGCGGGAGCGCGAGGTGATGGCCCTGGTCGGCATCGGACTGTCCAACGAGGAGATCGCCCGCCGGCTGGTCGTCAGCCCGCTGACCGCCAAGACCCACGTCAGCCGCACCATGGTGAAGCTGGGCGCCCGCGACCGCGCCCAACTGGTCGTCCTCGCCTACGAGTCGGGTCTGGTGCGGCCGGGCTGGCTCGGCTGACGCCGCCGCCGGCTCACCTCCAGGTGACGCCCGACCGCTCGCGCCACAACGCGGCGAGCGAACCGTCGCCGGTCACCTCCGGGAACGGCCGGCGGTTCCACAGCGCCGGGTAGAGGAGCGCGGCGGGTCCGGACAGCTCGCAGTCGGCGTCCCCGATGTCCTCCCGTACGGTCACCGGCGGCCGCGCGGACAGCCGTACGGTCCAGACGGCGTCCGGCGCGTCCGTCACCCGCACCCGCAGTGTGCGGGGCTCCTCGGTGCGCACGGCGCTCTTCTCGCGGGCGTGGAAGGCGCACAGCAGCTCGTCGACGCCGTCCACCGCGAAGTCCGCGCCGACACCGGTGGGTTCAACGCCGCGCGCCGACTCGGCGTCGATCCGGTGCACGGTCGTCTCGTGCGCCTGGCGCCGGGCCCAGAAGGCCAGCGGTGACGGGGCGAGCAGGAAGTGCCGGCACCGCACGTCCGGTGCGGCGCCCGCGAGCGTCTCGACGAGCCGCCCGTGGCCCTCCCGGAACCAGGCCAGCAGCGGGGCGCCGTCGAGGTCGGTCAGGCCGGCGGCGGGCCGCGGACCGGTGAGCCCCTCGGCGACGAACATCGTCGCCCAGCGGTGCACCGTTCCCGTGTGCCGCAGCAGGTCCCGCACCCGCCAACCGGGGCAGGTCGGCACCTCGGCGCCGCTGCCCGCCGCCTCGGCGGCCGCGGCCGGCAACGCACCTTCACGGTCCAGGATCTCGGCGTACGCGGCGGTCTTCACGGCAGAGAGTCCGCCGCACGGAGCGGACTCGACGGCAGGCCCCACCGGCACCTTCCCGACGGGGTGGCGCCGTGCGGCTCAGCTTCCCGACGGGCTTGCGCCGTGCGGCTCAGCCGGGAACCGCCGCGCGTCGCGTCGCGATGGCGACCAGCACCGCCACCGCCGCGAGCACGGCCACACTGGTGAGGGCGGCGGGCAGGGACAGCCAGTCGGCCATGAAACCGATCGCGGGCGGGCCGAGCAGCATGCCGCCGTAGCCCAGGGTGGACGCGGTCGCGACACCGCTCGGGCCGCCGAGCGCGCCGGCCCGCTCGATCGCGACCGGGAAGATGTTGGCGAGCCCCAGACCGGTGATCGCGAAGCCGAACAGCGCCACCCACACGGAGGGCGCGAGCGATCCGAGCAGCATGCCGGCCACCGCGGTGGTGCCGCCCGCCACCACCGTGGCCGTCCGGCCCAGCCGTTCCAGCAGCGTCGTCCCGGTCAGCCGGCCGACGGTCATGGCCAGGGCGAAGCACGAGTAGCCCGCCGCCGCCAGGCCCGGGGAGGCGTCGAGGTCCTGCTCCAGGTGCAGGGCGCCCCAGTCGGCCATCGCGCCCTCGCCGTACGCCGTGCACAGGGCGATCAGGCCGAAGGTGACGACGAGGCGACGGGTACGGCGGTCCCGGTGGTGCGGGGCGCCGTCCTGCGCGGGTGCGCGCTCCGGCGGTGCGGCGGGCTCGCAGCGCAGCAGGGCACGGCCCGCGAACAGGGTGACCAGCAGTCCGGTCATGGTGAGGGCGAGCAGGTGCCGCGTCGGCGACAGCGATCCGGCGACCAGCCCGCCGAGCCCGGCGCCGACCATGCCGCCGAGGCTGAACGCCGCGTGGAAACTGGGCATGATCGGGCGCCCGAGTACGGCCACCAGGTCGACGGCGGCGCTGTTGAAGGCGACGTTGATCCCGCCGTACGCGCTGCCGAAGACCAGCAGGACGGCGCCGAGGGCGAGTGCGGAGTGGGTGAGCGGGGGCAGGGCGATGCTGAGGCAGAGCAGGACCGCGCAGGCGACGGTGACGGGGTGGCTGCCGTAGCGGCGGACGAGTCGTCCGGTGAGGGTCATGGTGACGACGGCACCCGCCGAGACGCCGAGCAGGGCGAGTCCCAGGGCGCTGGCGGAGGCGCCGGTCTGCTCCTTGATGGCGGGGATCCGGACCACCCAGCCGGCGAAGACGAAGCCGTCGAGGGCGAAGAAGGCGGTCAGGGCGATTCGGAGACGGGTGAGGTCGTCGCGGGTGCCCGGCACGGCGTTGTGCGATCGGGCTTTGTTTATTTGCGGCACAAAGTCAGGCTAGGTGCGGGACCGGGGGCGCGGCAAGGGTGGCCGGGGCTGGGGAGGGGGCTGGCGCGCGGAGGTTTGCGCGTCGTCAGTCGACCGGTGCCCCCGTCGTGCTCTGCCGCACCAGCAGCCGGTGCGGCGCCTTGGCCTCCGTCGGTGCGGGCGCCGAGCCGTCGATCACGCCGAGCAGGGTGCTGACCGCCGTGCGCGCGATCGCGGCCTTGTCCGGGGCGACGGTGGTGAGCGACGGCGAGCTGTACCGGCCCTCCTGGATGCCGTCGACCCCGACGACGGCGATGTCGTCGGGCACCCGTACACCGGCCCGCGCCAGGGTGTGCATGGCGCCGATGGCCAGCAGGTCGTTGTAGCAGAAGACCGCGTCGGGCGGCTCGGGCAGGGCGAGCAGCCGCTCCATCGCCTCGGCGCCGAGGTGGCGGTGGAAACGCGGGGTGGGGACGATCAGCTGCTCGTCGACGGTGAGTCCGGCCCGCTCCAGCGCCTGGCGGTAGCCCGTCGTACGCAACTGCGCGGTCTCGCCGGTGCTGTAGGGCTGGTCGCCGATGGCGGCGATGCGCCGACGGCCGAGCCCGAGCAGATGCTCCGTCGCGTCCCGGGCCGCGGCGACGTTGTCGATCGCCACGTGGTGGAAACTGCCGTTGAAGATGTGCTCGCCGAGCAGTACGACGGGCACCCGGTTGGTGCGGCGGCGCAGTTCGTCCGCCGAGATGGACAGCGGGCTCAGCAGCAGGCCGTCGAACATCGTGGCGCGCGACTCGCGGCCCAGCAGCTCCCGCTCGCGCTCGCCGTCGCCGTCGGTCTGGTCGAGCATGACCACGTACCCGTGGGTGCGGGCCGCGGTGATCACCTCGCGGGCCAGCTCGGCGAAGTAGGGCACGTCCAGCTCGGGGACGACCAGGGCGATCATGCCGCTGCGGCCCCGGCGGAGGTTGCGGGCCACCAGGTTGGGCCGGTAGTCGAGTTCGTCGAGCGCGGCCTGGACCCGTACCCGCAACTCGTCGGAGACGGGCACCGACCCGTTGACCACGTTGGACACGGTGCGGATCGAGACTCCGGCACGTCGGGCGACGTCGCGGAGCGTGGAGCCGGCCATCCAGTTCCCCCTCACGGCCCCCGCGGGGCCTCGGTCGGCAGCATCTCGTGTTCGCGCCGGTGTGGACCAGCGCCGATGCAGGTTGATGTTACTCAGCTATTGCATCGTTGCAAAAGGCGACGCATCATCTCTGCATCGTTGCAAAGCGTGGGCGGCGGCCGGGGCCTCGTGCCTGCCGCCGCGCCGCCGACGACGCCTGCGCGCGTCCACGTCCACCCCTGCTCAGCCACTCCGTCTCGCGCACCCAGCCCGCATTCCCGACCGAGGAGCCGTGCTCATGTCCAGATCATTCGTCCCGCGGCGCAGCGTTCTGCGCGGCGCGCTCGGCGCCGGCGCGCTCGCCGCGGCCGCCGGTCCCCTCGCGGCGTGCGCCCCCGGTTCCTCCGGGTCCGAGCCGCGCAAGCTCACCGGGACGCCCAGCGCGTCGGCCAAGGGCGAGATCACCATCTGGAACCGCTCCGGCGACCTGTTCAAGGTCTTCGACGCGGCGATCGACGCCTTCCGCAAGGCATACCCGGACGTCAAGGTCAACCACCAGGCCGTCGACATCGACGCCAAGCTCGCCAACACCCTGATCAGCGGCACCGACCTGCCCGACGGCAGCTTCTGGGACGATGCCAAGATCGGCGGCCAGGTGGAGCACCTGTACGACCTGACGGACCTGATAGCGCCCTACCGCGACAAGACCTCGGCGTACAAGCTCTCGGTCAACACCGTCGGCGGCCGGATCTACGGCGTGCCCTGGGACCTCGACCCCGGACTGCTCTGGTACCGCGAGGACCTGCTGGAGGACGCCGGTGTCGACCCGGCCGGGCTGAAGACCTACGACGACCTGCTGGCGGCGGCCCGCTCGCTGCGGGAGAAGAACCCCAAGGCCCGCCCCCTGCACATGGAGAAGGACCCCTTCCTCGGCCAGCTCTGGCTGGAGATGCTCGCGGGCCAGCAGGGCACCAGCCTCGCCGACGCCGACGGGCAGGTGCGGCTGGACTCCAAGGAGTACCGCAACATCCTCAACTGGGTCCGGGACGCCGTCGACGACGACCTGGTCACCCACACCGAATACCTCAAGCAGGCCGACCTCGCCGCCCTGGAGAACGGTCAGCAGGCCCTGGTCCCCTGGGCGGTGTGGTGGTCCTTCGCCCCCCAGCAGCTGCTGAAGAAGGGTAAGGGCAAGTGGCGGGCCGCACCCCTGCCGGCCTGGACCCCGGGCGGCGCGCGCAGCGGCGCCATGGGCGGCAGCAGCTTCATCATCCCGGCGAAGGCGAAGAACCCCGAACTCGCCTGGCTGCTTTACGAGTTCCTGTGCTTCAAGGAGCCCGGCTACAGCGCGGTGTACGGGCCGAGCGAGGTCTACCCGGGCGGTCTGACCACCTCCGTGCCGAGCTACGGCCCCGCCCGCCGCCCCGACAAGCCGCTGTTCGAACCGGTGGCCGCTCTCGGCGGACAGGACCTGTGGAAGGTCGCTGTGGACGCCGCCGACACCATCCCGTCCGCCGCGCCGATCCCCGCCTGGTGGGCCAAGTCCGTCGACTACCTCGGCAACAACCTCCAGCGGCTCATCGAGGGGAAGATGGCCCCCGACGACGTCATCGACGACTCCACCAAGAAGATCCAGCGCAACCTGGTGGACCGCGCATGACCTCCGGCACCCTCACCCCGCCGCGCAAGGAACGGGCGGCGCCCGACGCGCCGCGCCCCACCCGCTCCCGCCGCAAGCCCTTCCTCGCGCCCTACCTCTTCGTCGCGCCGTTCTACATCGTCTTCGCGGCCTTCGGCCTCTACCCCCTCGTCTTCGCACTCCAGTTGAGCTTCACCGACTGGAAGGGCGCGGGCCGGGCGAACTTCATCGGCCTGGAGAACTACACCTACCTGCTCACCAGCGAGGAGTTCTGGTCCTCGCTGGGCAACAGCGCGGTGATGTGGCTGCTGATCGTGCCCCTCCAGATCGTCGGGGGCCTGGCCGCCGCGGTGCTGCTGGCCAACGCGCGGCTGCGGCTGCGCGGCATGTTCCGGGTCGCCTTCATCGCGCCGTTCGTCACCCCGCTGGTGGCGATGGCCCAGGTGTGGATCGTCGCCTTCGACACGGACTACGGGCTGGTCAACCACCTGTTCAACCTGGTCGGTCTGCCGGACATCGACTGGCTCCAGTCGACCGTCTGGGCCAAACCGACGCTCGCGCTGCTGTTCCTGTGGAAGACCACCGGGTTCGCGATCATCATCCTGCTCGCCGGACTCCAGGCCGTACCCGGCGACGTGTACGAGGCCGCCGACCTCGACGGTGCCTCCCGCAAGCGGCAGTTCTGGTCGCTGACCCTTCCACTGGTCCGGCGCAGCATCGCCTTCCTCGTCGTGGTGCAGACCCTCGCGGTGTTCCAGATGTTCGCCGAACCGTTCGTGGTCACCCAGGGCGGCCCGTACGGCTCGACCACCACCGGCGGGCTGTACCTCTACAACCACATCCTGGCGTCCGACCTCGGGACCGGCGCCGCGAACTCCTTCCTGCTGGTGCTGCTGGTGTTCGCCCTGTCCCTGCTGTCCGTGCGCCTGCTCCGCTCCCGAGACGAGTGACCATGACCAGCCTCATGACCAGCCGGACCAAGAAGCCGGGCAGGAGCCTGTCCCAGCCCCGGCCGGGGCCGCTCCAGTACCTGGTGCTGGGCCTCCTCGCCCTCGTGTTCGTCTATCCCATCTGGTGGGCCGTCAGCTCCTCGCTGAAGCCGCCGACCGACATCGTCCGCGACCCGCTGTCCTTCTCGCTCGGCTCCGCCACGCTCGACAACTACCGGGCCATGTTCGACGACGTGCCCATCGGCACCGGCTTCGTCAACACCGTGCTCGTCGTGGCCGTCAAGGGTGCGATGACCATGTTCTTCTGCCCGCTGGCCGGCTACGCCTTCGCCAAGTACCGCTTCCCCGGCAAGAACCTGCTCTTCGGCGTGCTGATGCTCACGCTGATGCTGCCGACCCTCGTGCTGGTCATCCCCCTGCTCCTTGAGATGAGCCAACTGGGCTGGGTCAACACGTACCAGGCGCTGATCCTGCCCGGCAGCATCGACGCCTTCAGCATCTTCTGGATGCGGCAGACCATCGCGGCCGTGCCCGACGAACTCCTCGACGCCGGACGCGTGGACGGGGCGAGCGAGTTCGGGATCTTCGCCCGGATCGTGGTGCCGGTCATCCGGCCGGGCATCGCCGCGCTCGGCGTCCTGACCGCCATGAACATCTACAACGACTTCGTCTGGCCGGTCGTCGCCGTCAACGACGAGAGCCACCAGACGCTCCAGGTCGTGCTCTCCACCCTCGCGCAGAACGTCACCGGCAACCGCGTCGGCGCCGACTTCGCGACCGTCTGGGGCGAACTGCTCGCCGCCGGGAGCATCGCGATGCTGCCCGTGCTGGCTCTGTTCGTCCTGCTGCAACGCCACTTCATCAACGGGATCCTCGCGGGCAGCGTCAAGGGCTGAGCTTCCCCCGGTACCGACCGCCCCCGTACACCGCCGACTCTCCCGCAGCCGCACCGAATCGGAGCACTCACGTCCATGACCACCCCCCGTCCCGAATACCCCCGGCCCCACTTCGACCGGTCCCACTCCTGGCTCACCCTCAACGGCGCCTGGGACTTCCGGGCCGACCCCGCCGAGCGGTACTCCGCCGACGCGCCCGACGGCTACGACCGAGCGATCACCGTGCCCTTCGCCTGGGAGACACCCGCCTCCGGGATAGCCGAGCACTGGCTGCAGACCGCCTGGTACCGGCGGACGTTCACCGTGCCGGCCGACTGGGCCGGACAGCGCGTCGTCCTGCACTTCGGTGCCGTGCACCACGCCGCCACGGTCTGGGTGGACGGCACCGAGGTCGCCCACCACGAGGGCGGCTACACCCCCTTCGCCGCCGACGTCACCGACGCCCTCGGCGACGGCGGCGACCACCTGCTGACGGTCCGGGTCCACGCCCCCGCCGACAAGCGGGACATCGCCCACGGCAAGCAGCGCAGCATGCCCCGCGACGACTACGACGGCGTCTGCTTCACCCCGTCCTCCGGCATCTGGCAGAGCGTCTGGCTGGAGGCCCGCCCCGCCACCCATCTCGCCGCACTCCGGCTGCGCCCGAACGACGACCTGACCGGCATCACCGTCGAAGCCGTCGTGCACGGTCCCGCGGCGGACCGCGCCGAACTGCGGCTGCGCGTACGCGACGAGGACACGGCCGTCACGGCGACCGTGGACCCCGATGGACGGCTCGCTGCCGAACTTCCGCTCTCCGCGCCCAGGTTGTGGACGCCGGAGGACCCGCACCTCTACCACGTCGACGCCGAACTGACCTCCGCCGACGGCACCGACCGGGTCGCCGCGTACACCGGACTGCGCACCATCACCGTCGACGGCGAGTCCCTGTACCTCAACGGGCGGCGGCTGTTCGTACGCGGCGTGCTCGACCAGGGCTACTGGCCCGAAACCGGCATCACCGCCCCCGACGACACCGCCCTGCGCCGCGACCTCGAACTCGCGGCCGAGGCCGGCTACAACCTCGTCCGCAAGCACCTCAAGCTGGAGGATCCCCGCTTCACCCACCACGCCGACACCCTCGGCATGCTCCTGTGGGCCGAGCCCGCCTCGCCCGGCCGTTTCTCGCCCGCCTCCACCGCCGCCTTCGCCGAGCAGATCGAGCCGATGGTCGAACGCGACGGCAACAGCCCCGCCATCGTCATCTGGGGCCTGTACAACGAGGAATGGGGCCTGGACTGGGACATCCCCGGCGACCTGGCCAAGCAGCGCGCCACCGCCGACGCCTACGACCGCCTCAAGGCCCTCGACGCCACCCGCCCGGTCGTCGACAACTCCGGCTGGACCCACGTCAGGACCGATCTGCTGGACTGGCACTACTACGACGAGAGCGCCGCCTCCTGGGCCACCACCGTCGCCGACCTGCTCTCCGGCGAACGCGACGACTTCCCCGTCAAGCTCGGCCCCGACTTCGTCGTCCACAAGAAGCTCGCCGTCCCCGGCCAGCCGCTGCGCGGCCTGCCCAACCTCAACAGCGAGTACGGCGGCGGCTTCACCGGCCTGGACCGCGCCTGGCACCTGCGCTGGCAGACCCAGGAGCTGCGCCGCCACGACCGGCTCGCCGGGTACGTGTACACGGAGCTGTACGACATCGAGCACGAGAGCGCCGGGCTGCTGGACTTCGGGCGCGGCACGAAGGACCTCGCGGGCGTCGACCCGGCCCACGCCAACGCGCCGACCACCCTCGTCCTGGACGTCACGCCGGTGGCACCCGGCCGCGACCTGCTCACCTCCGACCGCGACGTCACGGTCGACGTCCACGTCTCCCACCACGGGGCCGACCCGGTCGCGGGCACCCTGCACACCACCTGGACCCCGGTGTACGCCAGGACGCCCGACGCGCCCGGCGACGCCGTCCCCGGCTGCCGCGCGGAGGCCAAGCCGTACGTCCTCGGCGCCGCCGTCACCGTGCCCGCCACGCTGCCCGACGGCTGGGTCAGTGGCCGGCTGCACCTGGCGCTCGTCGTGGACGGCACCGTGGCCGCGCGGACGGCGCTGGACGTGGACACGCGGACCGACCCGTACATCGGCGACGACCCGCAGGCCCGCCCCACCGCCTGACCCACTACGACGATCCGACCTCCCGCGATCCACCCCACCGATCCCGCACCACCCGACATCCCCACCACCAAGGAGTCGATCCGTGCGCAACCCGTCACTCACCCTCAGACGATCACCCGCCCTGCTCGGTGTCCTGGCCCTCCTCACGGCCCTGCTGTCCCTGTGGTCGCAGCCCGCGTCGGCCACGCCCGCCGGACAGGTCCTGGCGTCGCCCGACCTCGCGGCCCATCCGCAGGGCGACGACAGCTATCCGCGCGCCGTCCGCCTCGACCACGACGGTTCGGCCGGGCAGACCATGCTGGCCACCTACGCCCGGCGTGAACAGGGCGCCACCAACACGCTGCCCGTCCACCGCAGCACCGACGGCGGCCGCACCTGGAGCGCCGCGCCGATCTCCACCATCACCTCGCACACCCCGGGCTGGGACATCGAGGCACCCGTCCTCTACGAGGTGCCGCGCACCGCGAACGGCCTGAACCAGGGCGACCTCCTCGCCGCCGGCACCGCCTGGCAGGCCGGTGACTACACCACCCAGCGCGTCGAGGTGTTCAAGAGCACCGACCACGGCCAGAGCTGGCAGTACCTCTCCGACTGCACCCGCACCAGCGGCCTGCCCGACACCATCGGGCACGGCATCTGGGAACCCTGGTTCCTGCTGGCTCCCGACAACACGCTGGCCTGCTTCATCTCCGACGAGCGGCCCGCGGGCAGCCCCACCAACAACCAGGTCATCGGCCACTACACCTCCACCGACGGCGGCCGCACCTGGAGCGGGACACTCACCCAGGACGTCGCCTTCCCCGCCGACAACCTCGCCCGCCCGGGCATGTCGATCGTCGTCCCGCTGCCCGACGGGCGGTTCATGATGGCCTACGAGATGTGCCGGGACGCCACCGACGCCGACCACGCCTGCGAGGTGTACACCAAGACCAGCCCCGACGGCCTGAACTGGGCGCCCGCCGACAACCCGGGCACCCTGGTGCGCACCGCCGACGGCAGGGAACTGCTGCACACCCCCTACCTCGCCTGGGTACCGGGTGGCGGCCCCGACGGCACGCTGCTGATGTCCGGCCAGCGCGTGGTGAGCGGACCCACCGGGAACAAGACCGTGCTGTCGGAGTCCGGCTCCGTGGTCTTCGCCAACACCCACCTCGGCGCGGGGGAGTGGACGGAGATCGAGGCCCCGGTCCTGACCGACCCCACCGGCGGCTACAACCCCGGTGAGCCCTCCTGCCCCGGCTACAGCTCACCGATCGTGCCGCGCGCCGACGGCACCTCCTTCCTCTACCTGACCGCCACCTGGCTCGGCACCGGCAACCAGTGCCAGGTCCGCTTCGGCACCGGCGGCCTCGGCGGACCGGTCGGCCAGGTCACCACGCCGTGGGTCGCGGGCAAGTGCCTGGACGTCGACACCAACACCAGCGGAAACGGCCACGCCGCCCAGCTGTGGGACTGCAGCACCGCCACCGGACAGCGCTGGTCCGTGGCCCCCGACGGCACGGTGCGCGCGTTCGGCAAGTGCCTGGACATCGACGGCAACGGCACGGCCAACTTCACCAAGGTCCAGGTGTGGGACTGCGCCCCGGGCGTCGGCGGCCAGCAGTGGCGCCACCGGGCCGACGGTTCGCTGTTCAACCCGCAGTCCGGCCGCTGCCTGGACATCCCGTCCGGCGGCACCGCCAACGGCACCAAGCTGCAGATCTACGACTGCAACGGCCTCGGCACCCAGAAGTGGAACCTGCCGGCCTAGCCGCCGGAGCACCCGGGGCCCCGCGCCCCGGGTGTCGCATACGCTCGACAGCACCATGATGAACAACCTCACCCCCCTGGCACCGAAGGCAGACAAGGCCACGGTCAGACGGCACAACCTCAGCCTGGTCCTGAGGGCCGTGCACGACGCGGGGGAGGCGACCAGGGCCGGTGTCGCCACGCACGTCGGACTGACGCGCGCGGCGGTGTCGTCCCTGGTCGAGCAGTTGCTGGAGTACGGCGTCCTCTCCGAATGGGGCAAGACCAGCAGCGGCCAGGCGGGCCGGCCCGGCACCGTCCTGAAGGTGTCCCGCTCGGGCCCGGCGGGACTCGGCGTCGAGATCAACATCGACTACATCGCGGTGTGCGTCGTCGACCTCGCCGGCACCGACCGGGTGCGGCTCGTGGAGCACGTCGACAACCGCGGGGTCCAGCCCTCGGAGGTCCTGGCGCGCGCGGCCCGGCTGGCGGCGCGCGCCATCGGCTCGGCAGCCGAGCAGGACCTCGTACCGGCCGGCGTCCATGTCGCGCTGCCCGGCCTGGTGACCGGCGGCACCGTGCGCCAGGCACCCAACCTGGGCTGGCAGCGGGTCGCCGTCGAGGGACTGTTCGCCCAGGCGCTCCTCGCCCTGCGCCCGGCCCACCGGCCGCTGCCGGTCAGCTCCGACAACGAGGCCAACGCCGCCGCCCTCGCCGAGCTGTGGTTCGGCGCGGGCACCGAGGGCGTACGCAGCTTCCTCTACCTGACCGGTGAGATCGGCATCGGCGGCGCCCTGGTGCTGGGCGGCGGGCTGCTGCGCGGCGCGCACGGCTTCGCCGGGGAGATCGGGCACATGGTCGTCGACCCCGACGGCCCGCGGTGCCGGTGCGGCGCCCACGGCTGCCTGGAGCAGTACGCCGGACAGGCTGCGCTGCTCACCGCGGCCGGCATCGACGCGGACGCGGGTGTGCGGGGCGTCGCCGAACTCGAACGCCGGGCCCGGCAGCGCGATCCGTCCGCGTTGTCCGCGATCGAACGGGCCGGTCGGCAACTGGGCGTGGTGCTCTCGGGCGCGGTGAACCTCTTCGACCCGGAGGCGGTGATGCTCGGCGGCGTCTACCGCGAGCTGATGGACTGGCTCGCCCCGACCGTCGATCGCGAACTGGCCCGGCGCGTGGTCTCCGGGTTGTGGAGCGAGGACGGCAAACGGCTGCGGGCCGCGTCCTCGCTCGGCGACGCGGCCCGGGGCGCGGCCGGCGTGATCGTCCGCGAGGTGCTGGCCGACCCGGCGGCGTACGCGGAACGGGACGCGGGCTGACACGGAGGGCGGCCGCCCGGCAGCCCTCCGCGCCCGGCCTGCCTCAGCCGCGGTTGGCGGCGATCATCTCCCGGTACCAGCGGTAGCTGTCCTTCGGCGTGCGCCGCTGCGTGTCGTAGTCGACCCGCACGATGCCGAAGCGCTTGTCGTAGCCGTACGCCCACTCGAAGTTGTCCAGCAGGGACCACACGTAGTACCCGCGTACGTCCACGCCCGCGTCGATCGCCGCCCGCAGCGCGGTGAGGTGGTCGCGCAGGTAGTCGACCCGGTCGGTGTCGTGGACCGTGCCGTCGGCGGCGGCCGAGTCGTCCTCCGCCGAGCCGTTCTCGGTGATGTGGACCGGCGGGAGCGCGTCGCCGTACTGCTGCTTCAGGGCGACGAGCAGGTCGGTGAAGCTGTCCGGCACGACCGGCCAGTTCATCGCCGTGTGCCGCACTCCGGGGTGCCGTACCTCCTCGTACCGGTTGTCCGTGGCCACGCGGCGGGCCGGGTCGCTCTCGCGGTGGGGGGCGTCGGCGACCACGATCGGCCGGTAGTAGTTGACGCCGAGGAAGTCCAGGGGCTGGGAGATCAGCTCCAGGTCGCCGTCCCGCCGGAAGTCCGCGCCGGTGATCAGCTCGCCCCAGGTCTCCTCCTCGGTGGCCGGGTAGCGGCCCGCGAGGATCGGCTCGGTCCACACCAGGTTGTGCTGGGTGTCCGCGCGGACCACCGCCGCCAGGTCGGCCGGGGAGTCGGTGGCGGGCAGGTTGCGGTCCAGGTTGAGCGTGATGCCGACCTCGCGCACCCCGGCCGCCCGCAGCGCCTTCACCGCCAGCCCGTGGCCGACCAGCAGGTGGTGGGCGGCGGCCAGCGCGCCCCGGCCCTCCTTGGCGCCGGGCGCGTGCCGGCCGATGGAGTAGCCGAGGAAGGAGCTGCACCACGGCTCGTTGAGGGTGATCCAGCGGGGCACCCGGTCGCCCAGGTGCTCCGCGACCACCGCCGTGTACTCGGCGAACCGCTCCGCCGTCTCCCGCACCCGCCAGCCGCCCCGGTCCTCCAGGGCCTGCGGCAGGTCCCAGTGGTAGAGGGTGGCGGCCGGTTCGATGCCCGCCGCGAGCAGTTCGTCCACCAGGCGGGAGTAGAAGTCGAGCCCCTTGGGGTTCACCGCGCCCGAGCCGTCCGGCACGATGCGCGGCCAGGCGATCGAGAAGCGGTAGGAGTCCACGCCGAGGTCGCGCAGCAGGGCGACGTCCTCGGGGTAGCGGTGGTAGTGGTCGCAGGCCACGTCACCGGTGTCGCCGTTCACCACCAGGCCGGGGGTGTGGCTGTAGGTGTCCCAGATCGACGGACCGCGGCCGTCCTCGGTCGCCGCGCCCTCGATCTGGTACGAGGCGGTCGCGGCGCCGAAGACGAAGCCGGGCGGGAAACCGGGGTACTCACTCATGCTGTGCTGCTCATCTCCGTGCTTGCGGGGCGTGCGGGTTCAGGGGCGAGCGGGGTTCACTTGACGGAACCGCCGGTGATCCCGGCGGCGATGTACTTCTGGGCGAGGACGAGGAGGATCGCCGCGGGCACCGCGGACAGCACCGACGCGGCCATCACCGAGCCCCAGTCGCCCACGTGCGCGCCGATGTACTGGTAGATGCCCAGGGTGATGGGCTTGACGTCGTCGGTCGTGTTCAGGGTGAGCGCGAACATGAAGTCGCTCCACGAGAACAGGAACGCGAACAGCCCCGACGTGATCAGCGAGTTGCGGCTCATCGGCAGCACCACCCGTACGAAGGTGCGGACCGGACCGGCGCCGTCGATCTGCGCCGCCTCGATCACCTCGCCCGGGATCGACACCATGAAGGAGCGCATCAGCACGATGGAGAACGGGATGCCCAGGGAGGCGTCGGCCAGCATCAGGCCGAAGTAGGAGTTGACCAGGCCCAGGTCGACGTAGGAGTTGTAGAGCGCGTTGGCGATGACGATGCCCGGCACCATCTGGGTGATCAGCGTGCCGAACACGATGGTGCGCGAGCCGCGCAGCCCGAACCGCGCGAGACCGTACGCGGCCGGTGCCGAGATCGCCAGGCAGATGGCGACCGCGCCGAGCGAGACCGCCAGCGACGTCAGCAGGTGCCCGCCCTGGTCGCTGATCGCCTTGGAGAAGCCGGAGAAGTCCAGGCTGCCCGGCGCCGGGTCGACCTGGAGCAGCCCCGAGTCGGGCTGGAGCGCGGTGTTGAGCATCCAGTACAGCGGGAACAGCATCACGCACAGGATGAGTACGCCGGCGACGGTGGAGCCCCAGCGGCGCCGGGAGGCGGTGGGCGTGTGGGAGGCCATGGACGTCACTTCCCCTCGGTGCGGTTGGCCCGCAGGTAGAACACCGCGAACACGGCGGAGATCAGGATGAGTACGTTGCCGACGACGGCGCCCGCGCCGAAGTCCAGCTGGACGAACGAGTTCTGGTAGGTCAGGGTGCCGAGCGTCTGGGTGGCGTCGGCCGGGCCGCCGTCGGTCAGGGCGAGGATCAGGTCGAGGATCTTCACCGTCGACATAAAGCCCAGCACGAGGACGACCGTGACGACGGGCTTGAGCATCGGCAGGGTCACCGAGCGGAAGGTCCGCCAGGCCGAGGCGCCGTCCAGGGCGGCCGCCTCGTGCAGTTCCTTCGGGATCTCCTGGAGACCGCCGTACAGGATGACCATGTTGAACGGGATGCCGATCCAGATGTTGACCAGGATGACCGAGAGCAGGGCCATCTCCGGGCTGGTCAGCCAGGGCGTGTGCCCGCCGATCCCGAGCGTGTCCAGGAACGAGTTGAGCACACCCGTGTCCTGGTCGAGGATGCGGCGCCAGACGATGCCGGACACCACCATGGGCACCAGCCAGGGCAGCAGGATCAGCGAGCGCAGCACCCCGTTGAGCGGGAAGCGGCGGCTGAAGAACACCGCGAGCGCCAGGCCGATGCAGAACTGGCCGAGCAGGGAGCCCGCCGTGAAGACGAGCGTGTGCCACAGCGCCTTGCCGAACAGGGCGTCCTGGAACACGTTGGACCAGTTGTCGGCACCGTTGAAGGGCGACTCACCGGTGAAGAAGGTCTTCGGCGTGTAGTCCTGGAAGCTCATCACGACGTTGCGCACGAGCGGGTAGCCGAAGAACAGCAGCATGAAGACGACGGCGGGGGCGACGAACCCCCACTGGGCGAGCCTGCGGCGGCGCGCGATCCGGCCGGGGTCCGGCGCGGCGGGCGACGTGGACGCCTTCGCGGGCGCCTGCGCGCCGACGGAAGACGTGGACGTGGGCATGGGCGTGGTCATGGGGTCGTACCTCAGTTCCCGCTCGTGGCCCGCTGCTGGGCGCGCTTCAGGGCGGTCTCGCTGGACTGGCCGGTCAGGGCCGACTGGAAGGCGCTCTGCAGTGCGAGCGACACGCTCGACCAGCCGGCGCCGAGCTTCGCCGTCCGGGACCGGGCGACGGCCACCTGGTCGGCGAGGGAGTCCAGCTCGGGCACCTTCTCGCGCCAGACGGCGGCGGCCTTGGCGTTGGCCGGGACCATCCAGCTGTTGAGCGCGTAGGTCAGCTGCTCCTTCTCGCTCGCCAGACACGCGACGATCTTCCCGGCCGTCTTCTCGCGGGCCTCGTCACCGGTGTTGGGCACGGTGAGCACGGCACCGCCGAGCGGGCCGACCGAGTCGTCCCCGGCCTCGGGCACCGGGATCGGCGCGATGCCCCAGTGCAGCGACTTGTCGCTGTTGAGGGTCTCCACCTGCCACGGGCCGTTGATCATCATCGCCGCGTTCCCGGCCATGAACTGGTCGTTGACGTCCGCCTGCGTCCAGTTGACCGTCGACTTCGACAGCGAACGGTCCTTCAGCAGGCCCTTCCAGTAGTCCAGGGCCTCGACCACCTTCGGGCCGTCCAGGTCGGTCTCCTCGCCGCCGTTGGACCACATGAACGGCGTGAACTGGAAGACGCCGTCCTCCGCGCCGCCCGCGCTGAGCGCGAGGCCGTACCGCTTGCCCTGGGTGAGCTTCTTCGCCGTCGCCCGCAGTTCGGCCCAGGTGGTGGGCACCTCGACGCCCGCCTTGTCGAGGACGTCCTTGTTGTAGAAGAGGGCGAGGGTGTTCACGGAGCGGGCCGCGCCGTAGTACGTGCCCTTGTACGAGCCGAAGTCCACGATCCCGTCGGGGATGTCGTCGGTGCTCAGCCCGAGGGTCCTGAGGTCGACCAGTCCGCCCGCGTCGGCGAAGGTCGGCATCTCGGACGCGTCGAACTGCACGATGTCGGGCAGCGACTTGGACGAGGCCATGCGCAGCGCCTTCGTCATCACCTGCGCCGCCGGGACGCTCTGCTGCTCGATGGTGACGCCCAGCTCCTTGCCGCAGCGGGCCATCGCCTCCGCGTCCCAGCGGTGGTACGACTCGTCGGTCGAGGAGTTCATCACGGTGTACGTGTCGGCGTCGCGCTGCTGTCCGCAGCCGGCCAGTGCCGCGCCGGCGACCAGCACGGACACCGCCGTGAACGGGGCGACGACTCGGCGTGAGCGTCCTCGCCCGCGGCGCGTGGCAGCCGGGGGGTGTGCTGTCAAGGCGAGCGAGGTGAAGCGCTTCGACATGGTGCGGCCCTTGCTGTCGTACCGTCCGGCTTCCTCGCCGGACTGTTTTGTTTGATGTGATGACTAATACGTCACCAACCCGCTTCCGCGCTAGAGGAAAGTGGCCCCGCTCTCTCCGCTTCGCGGGGTGAGGAGACCGTTCTCTTGCGTCATAGTGCCAGTTCAGCGCGGTGGAGGCGGTGCGAACACCTCGGCACGGGGATTTGTTTTGTGTACGATCAAAACGCTGTGAGACGGCCCCCGTGCTCCCACCCGACAGCTCCCGCCCCACCCAAGGAAGATCATGAAGTTCACCGATGGCTTCTGGCTCATCCGCGAGGGCGTGCATCTCTCGTACGCCACCGAGGTACGTGATGTACGCCCCCAATCGAAGCGCTTCACCGCCCATGCCGCCGTGAAGAAGGTGACGCGGAGGGGGGACACGCTCAACGCGCCGCTCCTCACGGTCGAGTGCTTCTCTCCCGCCGAGGGCGTCATCGGCGTCCGCGTCACCCACCACGCAGGCAAGCGCCGGCCGGGCCCCGACTTCGCCCTCACCGAGGCGGAGGACGGCGCCGGCGAGGTGCGCCAGGAGGGCACCGTCACCGAGCTGACCAGCGGCCCGCTCACCCTCCGCCTGGACCGCGAGGGCCCCTTCGGCCTCACCTTCCAAGACGCGGAAGGGCGCGAGCTGACCCGGGCCAACGCCAAGGGCACCGCCTTCGCCACCACCGGCGACGGTGCCCACCACATGCTGAGCCGTCTCGCCCTCGGCGTCGGCGAGCAGGTCTACGGCCTCGGCGAGCGCTTCACCCCGTTCGTCAAGAACGGCCAGGTCGTCGACATGTGGCAGGCCGACGGCGGCACCAGCAGCGAGCAGGCCTACAAGAACGTCCCGTTCTACCTCTCCTCGCGCGGCTACGGCGTCTTCGTCAACCACCCCGGCGCGGTCTCCTTCGAGGTCGGCTCCGAGTCCGTCGGCCAGGTGCAGTTCAGCGTCGAGGACCAGACGCTGGAGTACTACGTCGTCGCCGGGCCCACCCCCAAGGACGTCCTCACCCGCTACACCGCCCTCACCGGCCGCCCCGCCCTGCCGCCGGCCTGGTCCTTCGGCCTGTGGCTCACCACCTCCTTCACCACCTCCTACGACGAGCAGACGGTGACCTCGTTCGTGGACGGCATGGCCGAGCGCGGCATCCCGCTCTCCGTCTTCCACTTCGACTGCTTCTGGATGCGCGAGTACCAGTGGTGCGACTTCGAATGGGACCCGGACGTCTTCCCGGACCCGGACGGCATGCTCGCCCGGCTCAAGGCCAAGGGGCTGAAGGTCAGCGCCTGGATCAACCCCTACATCGCCCAGAAGTCCCCGCTCTTCGACGAGGCCGCCGCCCTCGGACACCTGGTGCGCAGGCCGGACGGCGACATCTGGCAGTGGGACCTGTGGCAGGCAGGCATGGGCCTGGTCGACTTCACCAGCCCCGCCGCCCGCGACTGGTACGCCGGCAAGCTCAAGCCGCTGCTCGACCAGGGCGTGGACTGCTTCAAGACCGACTTCGGCGAGCGCATCCCCACCGACGTGGTGTGGCACGACGGCTCCGACCCGGAGCGCATGCACAACTACTACACGCACCTGTTCAACCGCACCGTCTTCGAACTCCTCGAGAAGGAGCGCGGCCAGGGCGAGGCCGTCCTCTTCGCCCGCTCGGCGACCGCGGGCGGCCAGCAGTACCCCGTCCACTGGGGCGGCGACTGCTGGTCGTCCTTCGAGGCGATGGCCGAGTCACTGCGGGGCGGCCTGTCCCTGTCGCTGAGCGGCTTCGGCTTCTGGAGCCACGACATCGGCGGCTTCGAGGGCACGCCCGACCCGGCGGTCTTCAAGCGCTGGCTCGCCTTCGGCCTGCTCTCCTCGCACAGCCGGCTGCACGGCTCCTCGTCGTACCGGGTGCCGTGGGAGTTCGGCGAGGAGGCCGTCGACGTCGCCCGCAGCTTCACCCTCCTCAAGCACCGCCTGATGCCCTACCTGTACGGCGTCGCCGCCGAGGCCCACCGCACCGGCGTGCCCATGATGCGGCCGATGGTCCTGGAGTACCCGCACGACCCGGCGTGCCGTCCGCTGGACCGCCAGTACATGCTCGGCTCCGACGTCCTGGTCGCCCCGGTCTTCACCGAGGACGGCGAGGTCGAGGTCTACCTCCCCGAGGGCATCTGGACCCACCTGCTGACCGGCGAGCGCGTCACCGGCCCGGCCTGGCGCACCGAACGGCACGGCTACGACAGCCTGCCGCTGTACGTCCGCGAGGGCGCCGTCCTGCCGCTGGGCTCCGACGATCAGCGTCCCGACGGCGACTGGCTGGACGCCCCGACCCTGCTGGTCCACCCGTCCGCCGCCGCCGACTACACGGCCGAGGTCACCGTGCCCGACCTGCTGGGCACACCGGCCGCCACCTTCCGCGTGCGGCGCGACGGGGACGCCCTGCGGGTCACGGCGAGCGGCACCGACCGCTCCTTCACCGTCCGGGTCGCGGGCGGCGCGAGCGCGGAGGGCACCGGAGAGGTGACCGTGCCGCTGACCTGACCCCGGCGAGCGGGTGGACCACACGGCGAAGCGGCACGCGGGGGCGCGTACCGCTTCGCCGTGTGGGGCATTCTGCGGGGGTACGGGGCGCGGGGCGCGGGGGCGCCGGGGTGTGCCTCAGCGCTCCAGGGCGCCGAGCGCCGTCAGCAGCCGGTCCACGTCCTCCACGCTGGTGTACGGCGCGAGGCCCACGCGTACGCCGCCCTCGTCGCCGAGGCCCAGCCGGCGCGCCGCCTCCACGGCGTAGAAGGACCCCGCAGGCGCGTCGACCGCACGCTCGGCGAGCTGCCGGTAGACGTCGGCCGGGCGCAGGCCCGTCACGGTGAACAGCAGCGTCGGGGTGCGCCGTGCGGCCCGCGAGTACACGGTGATCCCGTCGAGCTCCGCGAGTCCTCGTTCGAGCCGCTCGCGCAGCGCGTCCTCGTGCGCCTCCAGTGCCGCGAACGAGGCGACCAGCCGGTCCCGGCGGGAGCCCCCGGCCTCGGGGTCGAGCCCCGCCAGGAAGTCCACCGCCGCGCTCGCCCCGGCCAGCAACTCGTAGGGCAGGGTGCCCAGTTCGAAACGCTCGGGCACGGTGTCGGCGGACGGCAGCAGCTTGTCCGGGCGCAGCGACTCCAGCAGCTCGGCCCGGCCGGTCAGCACGCCCAGGTGCGGGCCGAGGAACTTGTACGGCGAGCACACCAGTGTGTCCGCGCCCGTCGCCGCCAGGTCCACCACGGCGTGCGAGGCGTAGTGCACCGCGTCGACGTGGAAGTGCGCGCCGTTCGCGTGGACGAGGGAGGCCAGCGCCGGCAGGTCCGGCATGGTCCCGATCAGGTTCGACGCGGCGGTGACCGCTACCAGCCTGGTGCGCGGACCCAGCACCGCGGCGAGGTGCTCGGGGCGCAGCTCGCCGGTGGCCGGGTCGAAGTCCGCCCACCGCACGTCTGCCCCGGCCGCCTCGGCCGCCTGCACCCAGGGCCGGATGTTCGAGTCGTGGTCGAGCCGGGTGACCACCACCTCGTCGCCCGGCCCCCAGCCCTTGGCCAGGGTCCGCGACAGGTCGTAGGCGAGCTGGGTGGCGCTGCGCCCGAAGACGACCGTCCCCGGCGTGGTCCCGAGGAGGTCGGCGAGCGCGGACCGCGCCTCGTCGACGATCCGGTCCGCGTTGCGCTCGCCCTCGGTGTTGCGCCCCCGGTTGGCGAGCGGTGCGGTAAGCGCCGCCGCAATGGCGTCGATCACCGGCTGCGGCGTCTGCGTACCGCCCGGCGCGTCGAACCGCGCGGTACCGGACTTCAGGGCGGGCACGTGCGCGCGGATCGCGGCGACGTCGAGGGCCATGGGGCAACTCCAGGGTCGTGGGGCCAGGCGGGCGGGGGGATGGTCGTCAGGCGATGCGGTCCTTCGGCCGGGGCGGCAGGTAGGTGGCACGGCTGGGCCGCACCCCGAGCCGCACCTGCGACTCCAGCCACATGATCGCAGCCCCCGTGGGGTCGACGACAGGGACGAACGGGCCCTCGGCGGCCAGGCGCTCCTGGAGGGCCGCGGCGACGCCCAGCATCCCGGTGCAGCCCAGCACGATCACGTCCGCCTCCCGCGCCGCCACCGCGGCCCGGGCCTGCTCGGTCAGCGCGTCGATCAGCCGGTCGCCGGCGTCCAGGTCGAGGACGGGGATGTCGACGACCCGGATCGGTCCGACCCGCTGCGTCAGCGCGTAGCGCCGGACCAGGCCGTGCAGCATCCCCAGCACGTTCGGCAGCACGGTGATCACTCCCGTGCGCTCGCCGAGCGCGAGGGCGGTGAGCACGGCGGGCTCGAAGCCACCGACCACCGGGATGTCCACGATCTCCCGGGCCGCCTGCACGCCGGGGTCGCCGAAGCAGCTGACGAACACCGCGTCGGCGCCGTCCGCGGCGGCTTCACCCACCGCGTCGAGGATGCCGGGGCCGGCGAGGGCCTCGTCGTACTCGGACTCGATGGAGGCGGTGCCCCGCGCGATGCGGCGGACCTCGACCTCCGTGCCGGGCGACACCCAGGCGCCCACCTCGCGGCGGACCTCCTCGGTGAGCGCGTCGGTGATGACGGGGAGCACGACCGTGAGCTTCACAGCACCTCCAGGGTGTGGGCGGGACGGTCGGCCCACCCTGTGCGGGCCCGCCGAGGGGCACAAGGTGCGAGGCGCACAGCCGGGCGGCCACGACCGTGCCGACCGCACCGCCGACACGCCCGCCCCGGTCCGTGGCCGCCGCCCGACTGTGCGGGGTGCCCTGCCGATGCCGCGAACCGGTGCCTGATGCACGGTGACCGCTCGGGGGCGGCGGCCTAGTCTCGGCGCACCGCATCCGGCGCCCCCGCCCCTCTGGAGTCCCCATGGCGTCCTCTTCAGGACACGACGACCACGCGCTGGCCCGCGTGCCGCAGACGGCCCGGTTCCACTGGTTCTCGGTGGCGACCCAGCGCTTCGGCCAGCTCTCCACCCTGGCCAGCTTCCTCATCGGCGCGACCCTCGGCTTCGGCATGACCTTCTGGAACGCCGTGCTCGCCATCACCCTCGGCGCGGTGATCCTCGAGGTCATGACGGTCTTCACCGGCATCGCCGGCCAGCGCGAGGGGCTCTCCACCTCGCTCCTGGCCCGCTGGACCGGGTTCGGCGCGGCCGGCGCCTCCCTCATCGGACTCGCCATCGGCATCAGCGCCGTCGGCTGGTTCGGCATCCAGAACGCGGTCTCCGCGGACGGCCTGGTGGACCTCGTCGGCGTCCTGCCCTCCTGGGGCTGGGCCCTGGTGGTGGGACTGCTCATCACCGCGATCGTGGTCCGCGGCGTCGGCTCCATGGCATGGGCCGCCTACGTCACCGTCCCCGCCTTCCTGCTGATGGCGGGCTGGTCCATCACCGTCGAACTGTCCCGGCACGACCTGGGCGCGCTGACCTCCGCCCAGCCCGCGGGACCCTCACTGTCCCTGCTCCAGGGCACCACCATCGTCGCGGGCGGCTTCATCGTCGGCGCGGTCATCACCCCCGACATGAGCCGCTTCAACCGCAGCGGCAAGGACGTCGTCAAGCAGACGGTCGTCGGCATCACGGTCGGCGAGTACGTCATCGGCCTGATCGGCGTGCTCCTCGCACTCGCCCTGCGCACCAACGACGTCATCGCCATCGTCACCTCCACCTCCGGCTTCCTCGGCACACTGATCATCGTGGCCGCCACCATCAAGGTGAACGACTGGAACCTGTACGCCGCCTCCCTCGGCGTCGTCACCTTCGTTGACCAGGCATTCGGCCGCCGCCTCCACCGGGGCGCCGTCACCGTCGGCGTCGGGGTGCTCGGCTCCGTGCTGGGGGCGGCCGGGGTCCTCGACAACTTCACCGACTTCCTCGACCTGCTGGGCGTCCTCTTCCCGCCGATCGCCGGGATCATGGTCGCCGAGTACTTCGTCGCCCGCACCTGGCGCTCCGGCCTGGACGAGACCCGCGACAGCGGCGAACTCCCCGCCACCTCACCCATGTGGGTGCCCGCCGGACTGATCACCTGGGCCGTCGCGGCCGTCGTGGGGAAGTACGTCGACTGGGGCCTGCCGTCGATCAACTCCATCGCCGTCGCCTTCGTGCTCTACCTCGCCGCGGCCCGCCTCGGTCTGGTCCGCGGGGTGGGCACCGCACCGACCCGCCGCGCCGTCCCTGAGACGGCGACCGGCACCCCCGGCGTCCCCGCCGCCTGACCGCGCACGCCACCGGCGTACGCGGCCACCGAAAGAGAAAGGCAGGACAACCCACATGCTCCGACTGGGCATCGACGTGGGCGGCACCAACACCGACGCCGTCCTCATCGACGGCGACCGGGTGCTGGGCGCCGTGAAGGCGTCCACCACGGCCGACGTCACCGGCGGCATCGTCACCGCCCTCGGCGACCTCCGGCAGGCCACCGGCTTCGACCCGGCCGCCGTCCAGGCGGTGATGATCGGCACCACACACTTCATCAACGCGCTGGTGGAGGGCGAACGCCTGGCGCAGACCGCGGCCATCCGGTTCGGGCTGCCCGCCACCCGCGCCCTGCCCCCGCTGGTCGACTGGCCCGACCGCCTGGTCACCGCGATCGGCGGCCACAGCCATCTGTGCCACGGCGGCCACGAGTACGACGGCAGCCCCATCGCGGACTTCGACGAGGCCGAGTTCCGCGCGGTCCTGGACCGCGCGGTGGCCGCCGGCGCCACCTCCTTCGCGCTGTCCTCCGTCTTCTCCCCGGTCAACGCCGAGTTCGAGACCCGCGCCGCCGAGATCATCGCCGAGCAACTGCCCGGCGCCCCGGTGAGCCTCTCCCACGAGATCGGCCGCATGGGCCTGCTCGGCCGGGAGAACGCCACCGTCGTCAACGCCGCCCTGCGCGGCCTCGCCGACCAGGTCGCCACCGGACTGCTCCGCACGGTCGCCGAGGCGGGCATCAACGCGCCGGTCTTCCTCAGCCAGAACGACGGCACCCTGATGGACGTCGACTACGCCCGCCGCTACCCGGTGGCGACCTTCGCGTCGGGACCGACCAACTCCATGCGCGGCGCCGCGTTCCTGTCCCGGCTGCCGTCCTGCGCCGTCGTCGACATCGGCGGCACCACCAGCGATGTCGGCATCCTCCAACAGGGCTTCCCGCGCGAGGCGTCCACGGACGTCAACGTGGCCGGCGTGCAGACCAACTTCCGCATGCCCGACGTGCTCTCGATCGGCATCGGCGGCGGCAGCCACGTCCTGCACCAGGCGTCCGGCACCGCCGTCGGCCCCGCCAGCGTCGGCTACCGGCTCGCCCAGGAAGCCCTCGTCTTCGGCGGCACCCGCCTCACCGCCACCGACGTCGCGGTGGCCGGCGGGCGCGCCGAGGTGGGGGACGCCTCGCTCGTCGCCCACCTCGACAAGAGCGTGGTGGACGCAGCCCTGCGCGTCGTCGACGACCGGCTCGCCGAGGTCGTCGACCGGATGCGGGCCTCCGCCGAACCGGTGCCCGTCGTCGCCGTCGGCGGCGGCAGCATCCTGGTGCCCGAGGACCTCGCGGGCGCGTCCCGCGTGGTGCGCCCCGACCACTTCGCCGTGGCCAACGCCATCGGCGCGGCGATCGCCCAGGTCGGCGGCGAGGTCGACCGGGTCTACTCGGTCGTACCGCAGCAGCGCGACACCGTGCTCGACGAGGCCCGTCAGGAAGCCGTCGACCGGGCGGTGGCCGCCGGAGCCCGGCCGGGCTCCGTCGAGATCGTCGACATCGAGGAAGTACCGCTGGCCTACCTGCCGGGCAACGCCACCCGGATCCGGGTCAAGGCCGTCGGAGAGCTGAGCCTGGGAGGCCCCCGTGCGTGAGATCACCGCCGACCACCTGCCCGACCTCGCCCGCGGGGCCGCCGTGCTCGGTACCGGGGGAGGCGGCGACCCGTTCGTCGGCCGCCTCCTCGCCGAGCAGGCGCTGAAGCGGAACGGTCCCGTCACCCTCCTCGACCTCGACGAGATCGACGACGGGGCGTTCATCGTGCCGACCGCCTTCATGGGGGCGCCCACGGTGATGCTGGAGAAGCTCCCCTCGGGCGACGAGATCATCGGCGCCATGCGGGCCCTGGAAGAACTCCTCGGCCGCAAGGCCACCCACACCGTCTCCATCGAGGCGGGCGGCCTGAACTCCATGTCGCCGTTCGTCGCCGCCGCGGAGGCGGGCGTCCCGCTGATCGACGCCGACGGCATGGGCCGCGCCTTTCCCGAACTGCAGATGCTGCTGCCCACCCTGGGCGGTGTGCAGGCATCCCCGATGGCCCTCGCCGACGAGCGCGGCAACTCCGTCACCCTGCGCACCGACGGCAACGCCTGGGCGGAACGCCTCGCCCGCGCCGCCACCGTCGAGATGGGCTGCAGCGCGGCGGTGAGCCTCTACGCCCTCACCGGCCGCCAGGCCAAGGACCATCTGGTGCCCGGCACCCTGACCCTGTGCGAGCGGGTCGGCCGGGCCATCCGCGAGGCCCGTGAGGGCCACGAGGACCCCGTGGCCGCGGCGGCGGGTGTCCTCGGCGGCCGGACGGTCTTCACTGGGAAGATCGGGGACGTGCAGCGCACCACGACGGGTGGCTTCGCCCGCGGCACGGCCCGGCTCACCGGCCTCGACGCCGACACCGGGTCCGCGCTGGAGCTGTCCTTCCAGAACGAGAACCTGGTCGCCACCCGCGACGGCGAGGTCGTGGTCAGCGTCCCCGACCTGATCTGCGTCCTCGACACCGACTCGGGCGAACCGGTCACCACCGAGACGCTCCGCTACGGCCTGCGGGTCAGCGTCCTCGGTGTGCCCTGCGACCCGCGCTGGCGCACCCCCGAGGGGCTCGACCTGGCCGGGCCCGGATACTTCGGCTACGCGCACGAGTACGTCCCGTTCCCCGGCGCCGAAGTGTGATGATCGAAGGGTGACCCGCACGTCCGCCGAGGCCCCCTCGCCCGTGTCTCCCGCGCCGCTGACCGCCGCGCGGGTGCCGGCCCTGGCCGCAGGTGCGACGCTGCTCGGCTCCGGCGGCGGGGGAGAGGTGGCCACCGGCGCGCTGCTGCTGAGCCGCGAGCTGGCCGGGGCACCGGTGCCGCTGCTTCCCGCGGCGGCGCTGGTGCCGGACACCCTGGTGGTGCACGCCGGGCTCGTCGGCGCCCCCGACGTACTGGCCGAACGGCTCGCCGACCCCGACGACTTCGCCGACGCCGTACGCACCGCCGCCGAGGTGGTGGGCGGGTCGGCGGGTGCGGTCGGGGTCATCGAGATCGGCGGCCTCAACGCCGTCGTCGCCGCGGTCGCCGCCGCCCGGCTCGGCCTGCCGCTCGTCGACGGCGACCTCATGGGGCGGGCCTTCCCCCGCATCGACCAGACCGTCGCCGCCGTGGCCGGGGTGGACCCGGCGCCGCTCGTCCTGGTCGGCCCCGGCGGGAACACCGTCGTCGTCCGGGAGTGCTCACGCCGTCTGGCCGAACGGCTGCTGCGCGCCAACGTCCTCGCCCTCGGCGGGGCCGCCGCCCTCGCCGTTCACCCCCTGCCCGCCGCCCGGCTCGCGGCGATCGGGGTGCGCGGCTCCGTCTCCGCCTGCCTGGGACTCGGCGACCGGCTCCTCACCGCGCGGGACGCGGGCGGCACGCCCGAGGGCCTGGCCGACGCCGTCGGCGCCGAGCTGCTCGCGGCCGGCCGCGTCGAGGAGATCGTCCCCCGCCAGGACCTGACCCCCGGCTGGGCGACCCTCACCGACGGACGCACCGGAGCCGTGGTCCGGGTGGACCTCCTGGACGAGTACCTGGCCGTCACGGTCGACGGCGTCACCAGGGCCGCCGCCCCGCAGATCATCGCCGCCGTCGATCCCAGCGGCCGCCGCCCCCTGCGCGCCGACCAGCTCCGCACCGGCGGCCACCTGATCCTGCTCCGTCTCCCGCCCCTGCACACCTGGCCCTCCGACGCGGCACCCTTGGTCGGCCCCCTCGCCTTCGGCCTCGACCTGCCCCCGCCCACCGGCCCGGCGTCGTGCTCCGGCTCGGCACTGCCCACCGGCCCGGCGTCGTGCTCCGGCTCGGCACTGCCCACAGGCCCGGCGTCGTGCTCCGGTGTCTCCTCACGCCGGACTCCGTCGTGACCGCCGCCGACCGGTCGCGGCCCGTCGGCCGCTTGGTCCTTCTGCGCCGCCCGTCCCTGCCCGCGTGGGGTTCCGGGGCCGGGTGCTCGGCCGGTCCGTTCGCCGTCGGGTCGGCGGGGCCGGCAGCGCCCACCGGTGCGGTGCCGTGGTGCGGTTTCTCCCCGCCCGGGGGGCCGTCGTGACCGCCGTTCCGAGTGTTGCCGACCTACTGGCCGATCCCCTGCTCGGGGGCGCCCGCACGCTGGCCGGGCACGCCGGGCTGGGGCGGCCCGTGCGGGACGTCACCGCCTACCGCGGCGTACTCGACCCGGTCGACGGCCACCTGGTGCTCTGCGCGGCGGAGGACGCCACGCCCGCCTACCGGCTCGACGCCCTCGTCCGCCGGGCCCAGGAGGCCGGCGCCGCGGCGCTCTGCGTCACCGCCGACGGCACGGCCAGGCCGCCGCTGTCCGCCGTACGACTGGCCGACCGGCTGCGGATCCCCGTGCTGTGGGCCGCCACGGACGCCCCGTTCCAGCTCGCCCTCGATCTCACCCTGCGGGTCCGCGCCCCCGAGGTGACGCGGGCCCGCACCGTCGAGAACCTGCTCCGCCGGCTCGCCACCCGCACGGAGGGGCCGGAGCTGATCGCCGTGGCCCGTGGCGTGCTCGCCGCCGACGTCAGCCTCGTCACCCCCGACGGCGGAGCCATCGTCGGCGACCCGGTGGTGCCGGACGCCCTGCGCCCGCAGCTCGCCGTGCCCCAGCGCACCCCCGGCCTGCTGGCCCACCCCGTGCACGCCGTCCCGTTCGCCGGGCACCTGCCGGGCGGTACCGCGCCGGTCACCGCGTGGCTGGTGTGGCCCTTCGAACGGACGGACGAGGACCGCGCCGACACCGTCGCGCTGGGCCTCGCCCTGCTCGAACCCTTCGTCCGGTCCTGGCTCGCCGGAGCGCGCACCCGGGCCGACCACGACAGCGCCGTCCGCCGCCGCCTGCTGGCGGAGGTCGTCACCGGCCGGGGCACCGTCAGCCGGGAGGTCGTCGAGCAGGCGGTCGCCCTGGGCTGGCGGCTGGAGGACTGGCACGTGGGTCTGGCCGTGCACGCCGAGGAACCGCCCGCTGCCGGCCAATCGGGCACCGTCCCCGAACCGGTGGTCGCAGCCCTGGCCCGGCACGGCGTCACCGCCCAGGCGGTGGCGGAGGGCGACGGCGACTGGGCCCTGTGGTGCAGCAGCGGCCCGCGGCCCGCCGACGACGAACCCCGGCTGCTGCTGCGCCGGGTACGCCGGGCGCTCGCTGAACTTCCCGCCGACTGGCGGCTGGCGGCCGGCATCGGCAGGCCCCGTCAGGGCCCCGGCGGTCTGGCCGACACCCTGACCGAGGCCCGCAACGCCGCGCGGCTCGCGGCGGCCAGGGACGTCCGGCCGTCGGTCGAACACACCGACGAACTCGGCGTGGGCAGACTGCTGGCCGCCTGGCAGCAGTCGGACATCACGCGTGCCTTCGCCGAGACCGCGCTCGCCCCGCTGCGCGACCCGGAGCACGCCCACCTGCTGACCACGTTGCGGGTCTTCCTGGAGCACGGCGGCTCCTCCGCCGCCACCGCCCGCGCCCTCGGCCTGCACCGCAACACCGTCGCCGCCCGGCTGCGTCAGGTCCGCGAACGGCTCGGCGTGCCTCTGGACGACCCCAGCAACCGGCTGGCCCTCCAGATGGCCTGCCGTGCCCTGACCACCCCCTGACCCGACCCCGCCCGAGCGAGCACCGGCGAACCGTCAGGACCCGGCGGCCTCCGGCTCGGGCTCCGGCGGTTCCTTCTCCCGTCCACCGGGATGCCGGTGCCGCCACACCCAGAAGACCGTGCAGGACAGCAGCGCCCACCCGCCCAGCACCAGGAACGGGAACGCGTGCTGGTGGCCCTGGAAGTACACCGCGGTGTGCTGGGCGTTGACCGAGGCCCCGGGCGGCAGCCACCGGCCGATCACCCCCAGCGGCGACGGCAGCAGCGGCCAGGACACCGCGCCGCCCGAGGACGGATTGCCGATGATCACCATGAGGCCCCAGGTCGGCAGCATCGCCCAACGGCCGAACATGGTGTTGAACATGGTGAAGACCATGCCGGACACGAACATGGTGAGCGCCAGGATCAGCCACGACTCGGCGAACGGCAGGTTCACCGCGCCCAGCAGCCAGTCCACCGTGGCGGCGATGACGAAGCCGCCGAGCAGCGCGTAGGCCGCGGTGAACAGGATGCGCTCCAAGGGGGTGAGCGCCCGCGCGTGCACGCTCAGCTGGATCGCCCCGACGAAGCCGATGATCACGGCGGCCAGGGAGATGTAGAAGATCGCCAGCCCGCGCGGGTCCCCCTCCTGAAGAGGGTTGACGTCCCGGACGGTCACATGGACGCCGAGCTTCTTCCCGACGGCCGGTGACGTCTGCGCGAGCAACTCGGCGACCGACGCGCCGGAGGCGCCGGACACGTCGAGGGCGGCGTTCCGCCCGTCGTCGCGCAGTTCGAAGACCGCGAAGACCTCCTGCTGCTCGATCGCCTCGCGGGCCGCGGCGCGGGTCTCGTAGGGATGCACCCGCACCGAGGTGTCCAGCGCCTTCTCCAAGCCGTACAGGAAGGCCCGGCCGCCCGCCTTCTCGTAGGCGCCGACCACGGCCGTGGGGATCAGGCGCGGCGTCGGGTTCGCCATCGAGTAGGTGTACGAGCCCGCGAAGAGTCCCGCCGCGGCCGCGAGGATCAGCACCAGTACGGTGGCCGGCCAGAACGGAGACTGCCGGAACGCGTGCCACCGTCCGTGCGCCGGAGGGCCGCCGTCGGTGTCCTCGCCGGTGTGCGCCATGTCCGACGGGGTCAGGCGTGGACCAGCGGCGTGTCCACGAGGTGTTCCGCCACGAACCACGCCTGCAGTTCGTTGGTGCGCACGACCTCGGAGACCAGCAGGTCGTTGGTGCCGTCGTCCCCGTACTCCTGGGTGCGGGCCGCAGCGTCGTGGCACTCCGTCAGGATCAGCTCGTGCGCCTCCAGCAGCCGCGAGAGCATCGACGGCACCTCCTCCACCCCGTCCGGCGGGCGCGGCACGGTGGTGATCTCCGCGACGTGCCGGGGGTCTCCGACCGCGACGCCGCCGAGCGTCTGGACGCGTTCGGCGATGGTGTCGATCAGCTCCAGCTGTTCACCCGCGTGCTTGTCCAGCAGCAGGTGCAGTTGGTAGAACGTCGCCCCGCGCATCAGCCAGTGGTACTTCTTGTACAGATCGTGCAGGATCCGGGTGTCCGCCAGGACCTTGTTGAGCCGCTGGCAGGAGTAGAGGCGGGTCTCCATGCTCAGCGCCACGGGGAACTGCTTGACGGTGCCGAACTCCTGGATGGTTCGGCCTGTCTGGTGCAGCCAGGGCTGGCTGCCGTCCGACCGGTGCTCCGCGGGCGACGAGGGCTTCGGCTTCGGGGAACTCACGCCTGGACTCCTTCCGGAGAGAACTGAAGGGTGGGCCGCCGCGATACCGCCGGCCCCGGTCCCCCCGCGACAGTCGACCAGCCGTGGGCCCGGCCCGCAAACGGTGGGGGTTGTCCGGGCCATCGCTGCCCGGTTAGGGTCGACTCAGTTCTGAAAGCGCTTTCTATCACTTCTATCGCTTCTATCGCTTCGTGTTCATCACCGTCCAGCGGCGGACGCGTGCGACCGCGCCGCCGTCCGAGGAGGACCGCATGGCTCCACGTCCCGTCCGCCGCCGGGTCGCCGTGGTCGGTACCGGTGCCATCGTCACCGGCAGCCACCTGTCCGCCCTCGCCGCGCACGCCGACCGCGTCGAACTGGTCGCCGCCGTCGACGTGGACCCGGCGCGGCTCGACGCCTTCCGCGCGCAGGCGCCCGGCGGCGTCGCCGGGTACGCGTCGACGGGCGCCATGCTGGACGCCGTACGCCCCGACCTGGTCCTGGTCGGCACACCGCCGTCGCTGCACCGGGAGCAGACGGTGGCCGCGCTGAAGGCCGGTGCCTGGGTGCTGTGCGAGAAGCCGCTGTGCCTCTCCCTCGCCGAGTACGACGACATCGCGGCGGCCGAGGAGGCGTCCGGGGCGTACGCGTCCGTGATCTTTCAGCACCGGTACGGCTCCGGTGCCGCGCACGCCCGCGCACTGATCGCCGGCGGCGACCTGGGCGCCCCGCTGGTCGCGCACTGCCAGACGACCTGGCACCGCGACGCCGCCTACTACGCGGTGCCCTGGCGCGGACGCTGGACAACCGAGGGCGGCGGCCCGACCGTGGGCCACGGCATCCACCAGTACGACCTGCTGCTCCATCTGCTCGGCCCCTGGGCGGAGATACGGGCCATGGCCTCGCGCCTGGTGCACGACACCGAGAGCGAGGACGTCTCGACCGCCCTGGTGCGCTTCGAGAACGGTGCCCTCGCCACCGTCGTCAACAGCGTGCTCTCCCCGGACGAGATGAGCCGGATACGCGTGGACTGCGTCGACGCGACCGTCGAGTTGACGCACCTCTACGGGCATCGCAACGACGACTGGACCTACACCCCGGCCCGGCACGTCAGCCCCGAACGTGCCGCCGCCTGGGGTGCTCCGGACGCCGACGTGCCCAGCTCCCACACGGCGCAGCTCGGCGCGGTACTGGATGCCTGGGACGCCGGGGCCCGCCCGCCCGGGAGCGGTCCGGAGGCCCGCGCCACGCTGGAGTTCGCCGCTGCCCTGTACAAGGCGGCGTTCACCGGACGGCCGGTGCGCGCGGGCGAGATCACCCCCGGTGACCCCTTCCACTCCTCGATGCACGGCGACCACCCCGACTGGGCCCCCCGGGGGCGTGCGTAAGGCCCCAAAGCCGAGATGTTCACAGCGAGTTGGGCCCCCATAGGTGTGAACGGGTGGTGGAAATGCGCATCATCTTGACATGAACCTGCGACCCAGGGGTGGGTCGCATCCTCATGGAGGTGTGGGAATGCACCGCAGACTCGCCACCGGACTCACCGCCGCTGCCCTGGCCGTGACCACCGTCGTCGCCACCGCGGCGGCCGCCGACGCCGCCCCCGCCGACAAGGCACAGGTCCTCGCGAGCTGGACGCAGACCAGCGCGTCCAGCTACAACGCCTGGACCGCCGCGCGGGCGAACAAGTCCGCCTGGTCCGCCTACGGTTTCGACTGGACCACCGACTACTGCTCCTCCTCGCCGGACAACCCGTTCGGTTTCCCGTTCAGCACCTCCTGCGCACGGCACGACTTCGGCTACCGCAACTACAAGGACGCGGGCACCTTCAGCGCCAACAAGTCCCGTCTCGACAGCGCCTTCTACGAGGACCTCAAGCGGGTCTGCGCCGGTTACGGCGGCGCCACCGAGACCGCCTGCAACAGCACCGCCTGGACGTACTACCAGGCCGTGAAGGTGTTCGGCTGACGAACCCGGGCAGGCGCCGCCGCCAGCGCGGCCGCCGCACTGGCGATGCCCAGGACGGCGCCCGCGGCGACGTCTCCGGGATAGTGCACGCCGGTGTGGACCCGGGAGTAGCCGACGGCGCCCGCCAGCGCGCCGAGCGGCACGGCCGCCTCGGGCAGGACGACGCCGACGGCCGTGGCGAACGCGACCGCCGCGGCCGTGTGCCCCGACGGGAAGGACGCCGACGCGGGCATGGGCACATGGCGGTCCACCGTCACCCGCGCGGCCTCCCGGTCCGGTCGCGCCCGGTGCACCAGACGCTTGCCCAGCAGGTTCGCCGAGGCCGACGCGACGGCGACCGCGCCCACGCCGACCAGGGCCGCGTGCCGCGCCCGCGCACCGCCCAGGGCGAGCGCGGCGGCGATCCCGAGCGAGACCTTCGAATGGTCCGCCGCATGGGACAGGCGCCGCAGCGCGCGGTCGAGCGCGGGCGTGGACGTGCCGGCCACGGCCGCGTACAACGCCCCGTCCACGGCCCGCAGATCCCGGAGCACGGCCTCGAGGGCCCTCTTCGGCGCGGACCCCGGACCGGCGGGCGGCGGCCCGAGCGGGCCACGGGTGCCGCCGTCGGCATGGGTCGGTTCGGTCATGGGCTCCTGCTCCGCGGGAGAGGGGACCCGCACCATCCTGGTCGTCCGCGGCCCCGGCGGCGCGCGGGCGGGGTCCGTCCGGGGGGCGCCGAGGAGCGGGGTGGTCCGTCCCGGTGGAGTCGCCGAGGAGTGGGGTCCGTCCGGGGGACGTTGCCGAGGGCGCTGGGTCCGTCCGGGGCTGTTGCCAAGGGGCGGGGTCCGTCCTGGTGGAGTCGCCGCGGAGCGGGGTGGTCCGTCCCGGGGGCCGAGGGAGCGGGAGCGGTCCAGGGGGCGTCGCCGAGGAGCGGGACCCGTCGGCGGCGTCGCCAAGGAGCGGACCCGTCCGGCGGGTGTGGCCCGGACCGGACGGGGCCACGCGCCGGTGGGCCGTCGGCCGCCCCTCGCGGAGTCGGCCGGCGGCCCGGGTGGCGAGGCGGTGGGTCAGTCCGCGGCCTTGAAGCCCCGCAGTCGCAGACTGTTGCCGACGACGAAGACGGAGGAGAAGGCCATGGCGGCTCCGGCGATCATCGGGTTGAGGAGTCCGGCCGCGGCGAGCGGCAGGGCGGCGACGTTGTAGGCGAAGGCCCAGAACAGGTTGGACTTGATGGTGCCGAGCGTCCTGCGGGCCAGCCGGATGGCGTCGGCCGCGGCGCGCAGGTCCCCGCGGACGAGGGTGAGGTCGCCCGCCTCGATGGCGGCGTCGGTACCGGTGCCCATGGCGAGTCCCAGGTCGGCCTGGGCGAGCGCGGCGGCGTCGTTGACCCCGTCGCCGACCATCGCCACCGAACGCCCCTCGCCCTGCAGGCGCTTGACGACGGCGACCTTGTCCTCGGGCATGACCTCGGCGACGACGTGCTCGGCGTCGATGCCGACCTCGCGGGCGACGGAGGCGGCCACCGCCTCGTTGTCCCCGGTCAGCAGCACCGGAGTCAGGCCCAGGGCGCGCATCCGGGTGATCGCCTCGGCGCTGGTGTCCTTGACCGCGTCGGCGACCTCCAGGACCGCCCGGGCCTCGCCGTCCCAGGCCACGGCGATCGCGGTGCGGCCGTCCCGCTCCGCCTCGGTCTTGGTCCGGGCCAGACCGGCGGGCAGTTCCATGGCCCACTCGGCGAGCAGCTGCTCGCGGCCCACCAGGACCGCGTGGCCCTCGACGACGCCCTGGACGCCGAGCCCCGGCACGTTGGCGAAGTCCTCGGGGGCGGGCAGGGTGCCGACCCGTTCGGTGGCGCCGGCGGCCACCGCCCGGGCGATCGGGTGCTCCGAGGCGTGCTCCAACGCCCCGGCCAGCCGCAGTACTTCGGCCTCCTCGGTGCCTTCCGCGGTGTGCACGGCGAGCAGGGTCATGCGGCCGGTGGTGACGGTTCCGGTCTTGTCCAGGACGATGGTGTCGACCTTGCGGGTGGACTCCAGGACCTCGGGGCCCTTGATGAGGATGCCGAGCTGGGCGCCGCGCCCGGTGCCGACCATCAGCGCGGTGGGGGTGGCCAGCCCCAGCGCGCAGGGGCAGGCGATGATCAGGACGGCGACGGCGGCGGTGAACGCGGCGGTCAGCCCGGAGCCGTTGCCGATCCAGAAGCCGAGGGTGGCCAGCGCGAGGGCGATCACGACGGGGACGAAGACGCCGGAGATGCGGTCGGCGAGCCGCTGGGCGGCCGCCTTGCCGTTCTGCGCGTCCTCCACCAGCTTCGCCATCCGCGCCAGTTGGGTGTCCGCGCCGACCCGCGTCGCCTCGACCAGCAGCCGGCCGCCCGCGTTCACGGTCGCTCCGGTGACCCCGTCGCCCACGCCGACCTCGACCGGCACGGACTCGCCGGTGAGCATCGACGCGTCGACGGCCGACGTGCCCTCGACGACCGTGCCGTCGGTGGCGATCTTCTCACCGGGGCGGACCAGGAAGCGGTCCCCGGCCTTCAGGTCCCCGACCGGGATCTGCTCCTCACGGCCCTCCCTGACCACGGTGACGTCCTTGGCGCCCAGTTCCAGCAGGGCCTTCAGCGCGGCACCGGCCTTGCGCTTGGAGCGGGCCTCGAAGTAGCGCCCGGCGAGGATGAAGGCGGTCACCCCGGCCGCGGCCTCCAGGTAGATGTTCCCGGAGCCGTCGCCGCGGGAGATGGTCAGCTCGAAGGGGTGGGTCATGCCGGGGGTGCCCGCGGTGCCGAGGAACAGGGCCCACAGCGACCACAGGAAGGCCGCCGACGTGCCGACCGAGATCAGGGTGTCCATGGTGGCCGCGCCGTGCCGGGCGTTGGTGAACGCGGCCCTGTGGAAGGGCCAGGCCGCGTACGTCACCACGGGCGCCGCCAGGGTCAGCGACAGCCACTGCCAGTACTCGAACTGCAGCGCCGGCACCATCGCCATCGCGATGACCGGGACCGCCAGCACCACGGCCGTCACCAGCCGCTGCCTCAGCGGTCGCAGCGCGTCGGCGGGCTCGGCGCCCTCCGCGCCGCTCACGGGCTCGGTTCGGACCGACTCCGGTTCGTGGGCCGTGTACCCGGTGGCCTCGACCGTGGCGATCAGCTCCGGGACGGAGACGTCACCGGCATAGCTGACCTTCGCCTTCTCCGTCGCGTAGTTGACGGTGGCGGTGACCCCCTCCATCCGGTTGAGCTTCTTCTCGATCCGGGCGGCGCACGAGGCACAGGTCATGCCGCCGATGGCGAGTTCAACCTCGGCCGGTGCGCTGGTCGTACTGGTGGTCATGGCTGCTCCTGATGCGGGGTCGTCGGCCGGGACCCGGCGTCGCGGGTCCCGGCGGTGCGGCGGGGGAGTGCGGGCCGGTCAGGCGCGGCCGGTCAGCTCGTAGCCGGCCTCGTCGACCACCGCGGCGATCGCGGTGTCGTCCGGCTCGGCGGCGGTGACCGTGACCCGGCCGGTGTCCAGCTCGACGTCGACACCGGTCACACCGTCCAGCTCACCGATCACCCGGGTGAGCGTCGCGCTGCAGTGACCGCAGCTCATGCCGGACACGGCGTAGGTGGTGGTGACGGGGGAGGCGGCGGGAGTGGTGACGTTCGAGGGCATGACGTTCCTCCGGAGATCGTGGAGCCGATACGGGGCGGGGGTATCCGTCCCCGGCGGTTCCATGTATACCCCTGGGGGGTACTGAAAGCAAGTGTCTCCATTGCTTGACTGGGTACCCCCTAGGGGTATGGTGAAGTGCATGGAGAGGTCTTCGCGAGACCCGGAGACCCGCAAAGCGAGGAGACGACCGCCATGCACACCGGACTGAGGATCACCGCCTTCGCGGCCGCCCTGGCCGCGACCTTCGGCACCGCCTACGGCGTCGGCGCGGGTGTGGACCCGATCGTCGCGGACAGCGCATCCGCGCCCCACGAGGAGCACGGCGAACGGGACGACCCGGGCGGCCCGGACGAGCCGTCGTCGCGGCCGGAAGGGGGCGACGGCCACGGGGCGCACGAGAGTGCCCCGGCCGGCGGCCTGCAGGTCTCCGAGGGCGGCTACACCCTCGACCTCGCCACCCCGCGCGTCACCGCCGGTCAGCGCACCGAACTGCGCTTCACGGTCCGGGACGCGAGCGGCGACGCCGTGACCGCGTACCGGCGCGAGCACGAGAAGGAACTCCACCTCGTCCTGGCCTCACGCGACCTGGTCACCTACCGCCACCTGCACCCCACCCGTGCCGCCGACGGCACCTGGAGCACCCCCGTCGACCTGCCCGCGGCGGGCGGCTACCGGGTCTTCGCCGACTTCACCCCGGCCGGCGAGGACACCGAGAACCTCACCCTCGGCGCCGACCTGGCCGCCTCGGGCCGGTACGAGCCCGCACGGCTCCCGGTTCCCAGCGGCACCGCCCGGGCCGACGGCTATGAGGTGGAACTCGACGGTTCCCTGCGCCCCGGCAAGGCGAGCGAGCTGAAGCTGAAGGTGTCCCGCGACGGCGAACCCGTGGGCGACCTCCAGCCCTACCTCGGCGCCTACGGCCACCTGGTCGCCCTGCGCGCCGGCGACCTCGCCTACCTCCACGTCCACCCGAACGGCGAACCCGGCGACGGCACCACCGAGCCCGGCCCGGAGATCTCCTTCACGGCCACCGCGCCCAGTGACGGCACCTACCGCCTCTACCTGGACTTCCGGCACCGGGGCGAGGTCCACACCGCGGCGTTCACCGTGCGCGCCGGATCGACGCCGGGCACGACGGAATCCGCGCCGGCCGCCACGCCGGAGCACACCGACGGCCACGGGCACTGACCGGCACCACCGCCGGGGCCGGTGCCCGCTGCGGAGGACCCTCAGGCTGTGACGACCCGGACCCCCGCCTCCTCGAACCCGCGCACCAGCTCCGGGTCGGCCGCGCCGTCCGTCACCAGCGTGTCCACCGACCCGGTCGCGCAGATCCGGGCGAAGGCCCGCCGGCCCAGCTTGCTGGAGTCGGCGGCCACGACCACCCGCTCGGCACGCTCGCACAGCAGCCGGTTGATCGCGGCCTCCGCCTCGTCGTGGGCCGCGGCGCCGTGCCCGACGTCGAAGGCGACGACGCCCAGGACCGCCACGTCGAGGGTGACCTGGCCCAGCACCCCGTCAGCGAGCGGCCCGATCAGCTCGTACGACTGCGCCCGGGCCACACCGCCGGTCACCACGATCTTGAACTGCGGCCGAACGGCCAGCTCGTTGGCGATGTTGAGCGCGTTGGTGACCACCGTCAACGCGGGGGTGCCGGAGGCAAGGTCGGCGCGCACGGCCAGGGCGCGCGCCACTTCGGTGGTCGTCGTGCCCCCGGTCAGCCCCACCGCCTCGCCCGGCGCCACCAGGGCGGCGACCGCCTGCGCCACGCGCTGCTTCTCCGAGGCCCTGCGGGCGGTCTTGTAGCGCAGCGGCAGCTCGTAGGACACCCCGTGGACGACCGCGCCACCGCGCGTGCGCACCAGCATCTGCTGCTCGGCGAGCCGGTCGAAGTCGCGGCGGATCGTCGCGGCCGAGACCTCCAGCTCGGTCGCCGCCTCCTCGACGTCCAGCCGGCCGCGCTCGACGAGCAGCTCCAGCAGCGCCTTCCAGCGGGCGTCGCGCGACATCCGCGCCTCCGTTCCTCGACCTCGCCGACCCTAGCGCACCGCCCTCTTCCGCAGATTGCTTGATAGTGCTCGAAAGATCGCTATACCTTGCAGGAACAATCAGTCCGGGTCCGGGGAGTGTGCGGCATGACGTATGTCGAGGACGAGCTCAACAGCCAGCCCGCGTGCTGGACGCGCGCCGCGGCCGAGGCGACGCGCCACACGGCAGTGCTGCCGGCGGCGGGGGAGCGGGTGGCGATCGTCGGCTGCGGCACCTCGTACTTCATGGCGCAGTCGGCGGCGGCGCTGCGCGAGGACGCGGGCCTCGGCGAGACGGACGCCTTCGCCGCCTCCGAGTTCCCGCCGGGACGGACGTACGACCGGGTCGTGGCCCTCACCCGTTCCGGCACCACCACCGAAGTGCTGACGCTGCTCACGCAGTTGAAGGGGCGTACCCGCACGGTGGCGCTCACCGCCGACCCGGGGACCCCGGTCATGACCGCCGCCGACGACGTGGTCGTCCTCGACTTCGCCGACGAACGGTCCGTCGTCCAGACCCGGTTCGCGACCACCGCGCTCACCCTGCTCCGCGCCCACCTCGGCCTGCACACCGAGGCCGTCGTCGCCGACGCCCGCGCCGCGCTCGCCGGCGAGCTGCCCGAAGGGCTCGTCGAACGCACCCAGTTCACCTTCCTCGGCCGCGGCTGGACCGTCGGACTGGCCAACGAGGCCGGCCTCAAGATGCGCGAGGCGTCCCTGTCCTGGACGGAGGCGTACCCGGCGATGGAGTACCGGCACGGCCCCGTCAGCATCAGCACCGCGGGCACGGCGACCTGGATGTTCGGCGAGGCGCCCGAGGGCCTGGCGGACCAGGTGCGCGACACCGGCGCGCTGTGGGTGCCCGGCGGGCTGGACCCGCTCGCCGAACTGGTGCGCGCCCAGCGGCTCGCCGTCGCCGTCGCCTCCATCCGCGGCCTCGACCCGGACCGCCCGCGCCACCTGACCCGCTCGGTCGTCCTCGCCCCCTGACGCCCGCTCGGACGCAGGGTCCCCCTCCTCCGGCTACTCCTTGACCGCCCTCAGGACCACGAACTTCCGGTCGCCCGCCACCAGCTCGCTGTTGCCGAACAGGCGCCGCAGCTTGACGTGGTAGCCCAGGTGCCGGTTACCGACCACCCACAGTTCGCCGCCGGGGCGCAGCACCCGCCGCGCCCCGGTGAACATCCGCCACGCCGTGGCGTCGGTCGTCGCCTGGTGGGAGTGGAACGGCGGATTGTTCAGCACCAGGTCGGCACTGCCGTCCGGCACCCCGGCCAGTCCGTCGCCGACCCGGAACTCCGCCCGGCCCGCGACCTCGTTCGCCCGGTACGTGGCCTCGGCCGAGGCCACCGCCTGGAACGACTCGTCGGTGAACAGGACCTCGGTGTCCGGATCGGCCAGCGCCACCGCCGTACCGACCACACCGTTGCCGCAGCCCAGGTCCACCACCCGGCGGAAGCCCCCGGGCTCCGGCAGGTGCCGGAGGAAGAAGCGGGTGCCGATGTCGAGCCGGTCGGCGCAGAAGACCCCGGCGTGGTTGACGACGGGCCGGCCGGAGAGGAGCGGTCCGACGTCGTCGGGGAGCCGGTAGCCGAGCGGCCAGGGGTTGGCGGGCGGCTTCAGCGCGGGGTCGGGTTCGGCGAAGATCAGCCGGGCCTTCTTCACGGCAAGTGAGGTCCGGGTCGGCCCGACGATCCGCTCGAACAGCCGGAGGGTCGAGGTGTGGATCTCCTTCACCATCCCGGTGCCGACCACGACCGTGCCCTCGTGCAGCGCGGGCGCCAGCCGCAGCAGCTGGTCCTCCAGCAGCGCCAGGCTCTTCGGCACCCGCACCAGCAGCACGTCGACGCGGTCCGGCGGCGGATCCTGCGTGGTGAGCAGGCGCACCGAACCCGGCTCGACGCCGCCGCGCTCCAGATTGGCGCGCGTCGCCTCCCGGGCCAGGTGGGAGTCGGTGATCTGCACCGGCCGGTGCGCCGCCAGCGCCGTCACCAGCGCTCCCCAGCGGTCGCCGACGACCACGACCGTGCCGTCCAGCGGCACCTCCCGCTCCGCGAGGTGCCCCAGCAGGTACTCGTCGGACGCGTCCCAGGCGCGGAGCCGGTCGCGCGGGTCCTCGGGGTAGCGGGACAGCACGTGGGTGCCCCAGGGCGTCGTCATACGGTCGTCGCGGTCGCTGCGGTGCTCCGTGCTGCGGTGCTCCGTGCTGCGACGGTTCGTACTGCGGTCGTGCGTGCTGCCGTCGTTCATCGTGTGCCCAGGCTAGCCGAGCCGCAGCTCAGCGCCGGTCGCGGCCGGGAGGCGGGGCGCGGAGGCAGGATGGGGACATGGACGCCGAGCTGTTCCCCAGGACCCGCGCCGAGACCGCGCCCGGCGCCGTCCACGTGCCGGACTGGCTGACCCCGGGACGGCAGCGCGAGCTGCTGGAGGCATGCCGCGAGTGGGCCCGCCCACCGGCCGGACTCCGCACGGTGCGCACCCCCGGCGGCGGCACCGTGACCGCCCGGCAGGTCTGCCTCGGCCGCCACTGGTACCCGTACGGCTACGCCCCCAGCGCCGTCGACGGCGACGGAGCCCCGGTCAAGCCCTTCCCGGACTGGCTCGACGACCTCGCCCGCCGCGCGGTGACCGACGCGCTGGGCGCCGAAGCGGTGGCAGGGGAGCCGTACGACATCGCGTTGGTCAACTTCTACGACGCCGACGCCCGCATGGGCATGCACCGAGACGCGGACGAGCGCTCCGGGGCCCCCGTGGTCTCCCTGAGCCTCGGCGACACCTGCGTCTTCCGCTTCGGCAACCCCGAGACCCGCACCCGTCCCTACACCGACACCGAGCTGCGCAGCGGCGACCTGTTCGTCTTCGGCGGCCCTTCCCGGCTCGCGTACCACGGGGTGCCGAGGGTGCACCCGGGCACCGCGCCGCCCGAGTTGGGACTCGCCGGGCGGCTGAACATCACGCTCCGGGGCAGCGGCCTCTAGGCACGCCGCCCGGACGGATCATGGGAGACTCCCCCTCATGAGCGGCAAGGCGGACCCCCGGGCGGCGGGGGAAGGGACCACCTCGAGGACGCGGTTGGACCGGGGGCGCGGTGCGCTCGGGCCCGCGTTGGAGCTCGTGCACACCGGACGCGCCCCCACCAGGGCCGTCCTCACCGCGGAACTGGGCGTGACCCGGGCCACGGCCGGGGCGGTCGCCGCCGAGCTGGAGGCGCTCGGCCTGATCCGGGTGGACGCCAGGCCCGGCGCGGCGGCCGGTTCCCAGGGCCGCCCCTCGCACCGCCTCTCGGTCGCCGAGGACGGACCCGTCGTCCTGGCCGCCCAGATCCACGCCGACGGATTCCGTGCCGCCCTGGTCGGTCTCGGCGGCCGGATCGTCGCCACCGCGCCCGGCTGCGAGGTCGTCGACGCGGACCCCGCGAAGGTGCTGGGCTCGGTCGTCGAGGCGGGCGCGGAACTCCTGCGGGAGACCGGGCGGCGCTGCGTCGGCGCCGGACTCGCCGTGCCGTCGGCCGTCGCGGAACCGGAGGGCCTGGCACTGAACCCGCTGCACCTGGCCTGGCCGGCCGGCGCGCCCGTTCGGGAGATCTTCGCGCGGCAGGTGCGCGCCGCGGGAATCGAGGGCCCCGCCTTCACCGGCAACGACGTCAACCTCGCCGCCCTCGCGGAGCACCGCCACGGTGCCGGACGCGGCGCCCGCGACCTGCTCTGCGTGGCCACCGGCCACCGCGGTGTCGGCGGCGCGCTGGTCCTCGACGGCCGGCTGCACACCGGCAGTTCGGGCCTCGCGCTGGAGGTCGGCCACCTCGCCGTCAACCCCGAGGGGCGCCCCTGCCACTGCGGCAGCCGTGGCTGCCTGGACGTGGAGACCGACCCGCTGGCCTTCCTCACGGCGGCCGGCCGCACGCCGGGACCCGAGGTGTCCCTGCTCCAGCAGTCCTACGACCTGATCCGCGAGCACTACGCCGACCCGGACGTCCGCGCCGCCACCGAGACGCTCATCGACCGCCTGGGGCTGGGCCTCGCGGGTCTGGTGAACATCCTCAACCCGGACCGCATCATCCTCGGCGGACTCCACCGCGCGCTTCTCGACGCCGACCCCGAGCGGCTGCGCGCGGTCGTCGCCGGGCGCAGCCTGTGGGGCCAGAGCGGCGGGGTGCCCATCCTGCCCTGCGGCCTCGACCACAACAGCCTGGTGGGCGCGGCCGAGTTGGCCTGGCAGCCGGTCCTGGACGACCCGTTGGGCGTGCCGGCGTAGGCGGTCGAGGGCGGCCGCCCCTCAGGGCGCGGGCCGGTCGCCGCCTCAGGGTGCGGGCCGGTCGCCGCCGCTCGGCGCGTTACTGAGGTCGACGACGCAGAAGACGTTGTCGTCCGGGTCGGCCAGCACGACGAAGTCCGGTTCGGGCGGGTACAGGTCCCAGTCGACGGTCCGCGCACCGAGGCCGATCAGCCGCCGCACCTCCGCCCGCTGCTCCTCGGCCGAGTCCGTGTACAGGTCGAGGTGGAGCCGGGGCCGGGGCTCGGGCGGCGAGTCGCTGCGCATCAGACCGAGGGCGTGCCCGGACCCGTCGGCGTACTCGAGCGTGCGCCAGGTCTCGCTGCTCCACTCCTCCACGGCCACCAGGGGCAGCGCCGCCGTCCAGAACGCCACCGCGCGGGGGATGTCCGTGACACCGATGACGGGGATTCCGAGTCTCAGCATGATCCCGACCCTACGTACTGCGCGAGGCCGTCGCCCAGCGACCAGTCCGCGGAAGAGTTCTCGGTCAGGGTGACGAAGACGTTGCGGGGCTCCGTCCCCGCGTACTCCTCGGCGAGCTGCGCGATCCGGCGGTACAGCGCCTCCTTCCGCCCGGTCGCCCGCCCCGCCCGCAGCGTGATCGCCACGAACACGATGCCGGCGTCCCGGCGCACACCGAGGTAGTCGTCGTGGCGCAGGGTGCCGCGGGCGGCGTCGTGGGCGGTCAGGACCTGGAAGCGGTCGTCGGACGGAATGCCGAGCGTCTCGACCAGGGCGTCGTGGACGGCCCGCCCGAGCGCGTCGAGGCGGTCGTCGTCGGTGTCGCCGCCGTGGGCGTCGATGCGGACGAAGGGCATGAGGGAGCTCCTGTCGGACGGGCCCGGAACGGGCCGCGGAACGGGTCGTCAGCGCCAGTCGACGGCGAACGCCCGGGCCGGGTTCTCGGTGAGGACGCGCCGCACCAGCTCCTCGCCCACGGCGAGCGCCAGCCGGGGAGCCACGCGGCGCAGCAGGTAGGGCATCCCCGGGCCGCCGTCGACCGACCGGGCGGAGGCCGTTGTCGTGTCGCCGCCGAGCAGCAGCCGGTCGCCGAACCCCGCCTCGGCCAGGTCCCGCACAGCCTCCGGCATCCGCCAGTCGGTGGCGTGGTTCCCCCGCGACGGCCCGTCGAAGGCCAGCCAGCACCCCGACCCGGCGGCCTGCCGGTGCGTCACGGGGTCCGGGGAACGGTTGAGATGGCCGAGGATCACCCGGTGCGACGGCACGGCCAACTCGCCGCACAGCAGCTCCAGTACGTCCAGCGCGCCGGTGCCCAGCTCCAGATGCACGGCGATCGGCGCCCCCGTCGCGTGGTGCGCCTCGGCCGCCGCCGTCATCGTCCACCGCGCGTGCGCGTCGAGCGCGTGGAAGCCGCCCGCCACCTTGATCAGCCCCGCGCGGACGCCCGACGTCCCGATGCCCCGGGTCAGTTCGGCGACGAAGACCTCGGCCGCCCGGCCCCGCAGCGCGGCGAGCGTGCCCTCGTCGTAGTGGACGTCCTGGTGCAGTCCCGTGGCGGCCACCACGTGGACGCCGGTGTCCCGGGACAGGGCGGGCAGATCGGCGGCCCGTCGGCCCAGCCCGTACGGCGTCCACTGCACCACCGCGCCGCCGCCCCGCTCCCGGAACGCTGCCAGCTCCGCCCGCGCCGCCGACGCGTCGCGCAGTTCCTCGCCGGGCTGCCGGGGACTGGCGAAGAACAGGTGGTCGTGGGCGTCGCACACCCCCAACTCCCCGCCCGGCACGTCCCCCAGGACGGTGCGGACGGCGCTCACCACTGCCGTCCCCCGGGCAGCAGGCCCCGTCCGGGCGCGGACAGGTGCAGCACCTGGAAGACCTCGCCCTCCAGCCCGTCCGGCGCGTCACCCGCGTGCAGCGAGAAGTGCACCAGCTCCCAGCGCCGGGTGTCCACGACCGCCGCCGCGAGCAGCGCCCCGTCCCCGGCAGCCAGGTGCCCGGTCTCCCGTACGGCGTCGGCCGCCGCCTCCGACAACGGCACCTCCTCCGGCACCCGCTGCCGCCGCAGGACCGCCACCCGCGCGGGGGAGCCGACGGCGCCGCCCTCCTCGTACGCCAGGCCCGTCCACTGCCGGACCGCGGGCCGGCCGAAGTCGTCGGTGGGCCGCTGGAAGGCGCCGCCCCACAGGAAGGAGTTCATGCCCTCCACGGTGTGCCACAGGTAGAACGGCGCGTACTGGTTGACGGGTGAGCCGTCCTTCTCGCGCTCGCGGATCAGATACGCCTTGAGTCCGAGTCCGGGCCAGTCGTCCAGCAGGTGCCCGGTGCGGGCCACACGTTCCCTGATGACCTCCATCGGGTAGTCGGCGGGCAGGGTGAAGGCGTACTGCATGGCATGCACGGGTCGTGGCTCCTCCGGTCTTCTCGGGTGGGTGCGAACCCCGCTACCTGGCACGGGACTTCGGCTGGGCGAGCAGCGAGAGCAGTCCCCGGACGCCCGCGTCGAAGGCGGCGGGCGAGCCGGACGCGCGGGCCAGCACATAGCCGCCCTGGACGGTCGCGACGACCGCCGCCGCGATCTCCTCGCCGTCCAGCGAGGAAGCGAACTCGCCCTGCTCCCGGCCCTCCTCCACCAACTGGGCGATCTGCTCGCGCAGCCAGTCGAGGGTCTCGTCCACCGGGGCGCGCAGCGCGTCGTCGGCGATCACGTCCGGGTCCATCGTCAGACGCCCGACCGGGCAGCCCCGCAGCACGTCGCGCTCGCGCCGCAGATACGCCTCGATGCGCTCGTACGGCGTCCCCGGACCGGCCAGCACGGCCCCCGCGGCGGCCCGCATCTCCTGCGCGGTGCGCCGGATCGCGGCGAGCGCGAGGTCGGGCTTGCCCTTGAAGTGGTGGTACATGCTGCCCTGCCCCGCCTGCGCCCGCTCGAGGATGGCCTTGGGGCTGGTGCCCACGTACCCGCGCTCCCACAACAGCTCGCGGGTGGACTCGATCAGTCGTTCCGGGGTGCTCATGCATCCACTGTACATACTAGTAGTTACAGAAGTCGAGCGACCGAAGCGGAGCAGGGGGAGCAGCCCGGGGCCGCCGCAGTACTCCCGTCGTCGTACGCCCACTGCCGCTGGCCGTACGACGACCGGGACCCCCTCCCGGAGCGAGGCTCGGAAGCGACACAAGGGACATCGCGACCGAGGAGTTGGACGACATGGAGACCCTGGCACAGTTCGGCGACGGCGGGCCCGGCCCGTGGATCCTGCTCTTCCCGGTGATCTGGGCGCTGGTCATCGGCGGCGGCATCACCCTGCTGCGCCGCACGGTGTGGCGCGGCCGCCGCGGACCCGGACGGCCGACGACCGTCGCGGACAACTCGCCCATCACCGTGCTCGGCCACCGCTTCGCCTCCGGCGAGATCGACGAGGACGAGTACTGGCGCCGGCTGTCCGTGCTGGACGAGCAGTTCGGCCGGACGGGCAAGGGCGGTGCGGCATGACCACGACGACCGTCACCCGGGCCGCCGCCCGGGTCGTGGACGCCGTGAAGGTGTACGGCGGTGGCGACACCGCCGTACGCGCCCTCGACGGCGTGAGCGTCGACTTCCCGGCCGGCCGCTTCACCGCCATCATGGGGCCCTCCGGCTCCGGCAAGTCCACCCTGATGCACTGCGCCGCCGGACTCGACACGCTCACCTCGGGCACCGCCCGCATCGGCGACACCGACCTGAGCACCCTCGACGACCGCCGGCTCACCCTGCTGCGCCGCGACCGCGTCGGCTTCGTCTTCCAGGCATTCAACCTGGTGCCGACGCTGACCGTCGCCGAGAACATCACCCTCCCCCTCGACCTGGCCGGACGCCGGGGCGACACCGAGTGGGTCGACGCGCTGATCGACGTGGTGGGACTGCGTGACCGTCTCCACCACCGGCCCGCCGAACTCTCCGGCGGCCAGCAGCAGCGGGTCGCCGTCGCCCGCGCCTTCGCCGGGCAGCCGGACGTGGTCTTCACCGACGAGCCCACCGGCAACCTCGACTCCCGCTCCGGCGGCGAGGTGCTCGGCCTCCTCGGCCGCACCGTCCGGCAGACCGGCCGCACGGTCGTCATGGTCACCCACGACCCCGTCGCCGCCGCCCACGCGGACGAGGTCGTCTTCCTCGCCGACGGACGCCTCGTCGACCGCATGGACGCGCCGACCGCCGACAAGGTCCTGGACCGGATGAAAGCCTTCGAGGTGCCCTCATGAACGCCTCCGTCCGCCTGAGCGCCTCCTCGCTCAGGGCTCACAAGCGCCGCTTCGCCGGGACGTTCCTCGCCGTGGTCCTCGGCGTCGCCTTCCTGACCGGCACCCTGGTCATGGGCGACACGCTCCGCGCCGGCTTCGACACCATGTTCGGCAACGCCGCCGGCGGTACCGACGCCGTGGTGCGCAGCGCCGACGCCATCACCACACCGGGCGAGAGCCAGGGCGTACGGCAGCCGGTCGGCACCGACCTGGTGCGGACGATCGAGCGGGTGCCCGGCGTCGCGGCCGCCGCCCCCAGCATCCAGGGCGCGGGTCAACTCGTCGGCGCGAACGGCGACCCGATCGGCGGCCAGGGACCCCCCACCCTGGCCGGCAACTGGATCACCGACCCGGAGCTGAACCCGTACCGCCTCGCCGAGGGCCGCGCCCCGCAGCAGTCCGGCGAGGTCGTCGTCAACCGCGGCGCCGCCGAGAAGGGCGGCCTGGCGATCGGCGACACCACCACCCTGCGCACACCCGACCCCGTCGAGGTCACCGTGGTCGGCCTCGCCACCTTCGGGGGTGAGGACGGCATGGCCCAGGTGACCTTCACCGGCATGACCCGGGCCGACGCCGAGAAGTACCTCACCGCACGGCCGGGCGAGGCGGCGAGCATCCAGGTGCGGGCCGGACCGGGCGTCGGCCAGCGGGAACTCGTCGACCGGCTGGTCCCCGTACTGCCCGAGGGCGTCGAGGCCATCACCGGCCAGGAGTCGGCCGCGGAGAACACCGACATGATCTCCAGTCAGTTCCTGAGCCTGTTCACGACCTTCCTGCTCGTCTTCTCCGGCATCGCCCTGCTGGTCGCGACCTTCTCGATCCACAACACCTTCGCCATCGTGGTCGCCCAGCGCACCCGCGAGAACGCCCTGCTGCGCGCGCTCGGCGCCTCCCGCCGCCAGGTCACCGCCGCCACCCTCGTCGAGGCGGCCGTCGTGGCCGTGACCGCGTCCGCCGCCGGGCTCGCGGGCGGCATCGGCATCGCGGCCGGACTCCAGGCACTGTTCCCGGCGATCGGCTTCCCGTTCCCCGAGGGCGCCCTGGTGATCAGCGCGCTGTCGCTGCTGCTCCCGCTCGCCGTGGGCGTCGTGGTCTGCCTCGGCTCTGCCCTGCTGCCCGCCGCCCGCGCGGGCCGCACCGCGCCGCTGGCCGCGCTGCGCGAGACGGCCGTCGACACCTCAGGCGCCTCCCGCGCACGGGCGGTGACCGGCACGGGGATGCTCGTGCTCGCCCTCGCGGTGACGCTCGTCGGGGTCCTGCTCTCCCCGTCGGTGTGGCTGGCCGGAGCGGGCGCGGTGCTGGCCCTGGCCTCCTTCGTCGTACTCGGCCCGGTCGCCTCCGCCACCGCCGTACGCGTCCTCGGGGCCCCGCTGGACCGGCTCCGCGGAGTCACCGGCGTCCTCGCCCGGCGCAACGCCCTGCGCAGCCCCAAGCGCACGGCGGCCACCGCCGGGGCGCTGATGATAGGCGTGGCGGTCGTGTCGCTGTTCACGGTCTTCGGCGCCTCGCTCAAGGCGACCATGGACCAGACCGTCTCCCGGTCCTTCGCGGGCGACGTCGCCGTCAGCGCGCCGTCCTTCGGCGCGGGCGGCAGCGGCCTCAGCCCGCGGCTGGCCGGAGCAGTGCAGGAACTGCCCGAGGTGGACACCGCCGTCGGACTCGGCCGGGGAGTGGCGGAAGTGGACGGCGAGGGACGTGCGTTGACCGTCACCGACCCGGTCGCCCTGAGCCGCACCTTCGACCTGGGCACCGTCCACGGCTCACTGGACCACCTCGGCACCGACGGCATCGCGGTCACCGGGAGCGAGGCGGAGAAGCGGGGGCTGACCACCGGCGACACCACGCGCCTCACCTTCACCGACGGCCGCAGCGGGACCTTCACCGTCCGCGCGGTCTACGGGCAGTCCGAACTCGCCGGCGACTACGTCATCACCCGAGCCGCCTGGGCTCCGCACCGCACCCAGGACTCCGACACCCTGGTCGCCGTCGCCTTCAAGGACGGCGTCGACACTGACGCGGGCAGGGCGGCGGTGGAGAAGGTCGCCGACCGGTACGGCAACCCCGAGGTGCAGACCCGCGACGAGTACGCGCAGTCCTCCGCGGGCGGCATCGACATGATGCTCACCCTCGTCTACGCGCTGCTCGCCCTCGCGGTGCTCATCGCGCTGCTCGGCATCGCCAACACCCTCACCCTGGCCGTCCACGAGCGCACCCGCGAACTCGGCCTGCTGCGGGCCGTGGGGCAGACCCGGGCCCAGTTGCGGGCCATGGTCCGCTGGGAGTCCGTCCTGGTCGCCGCCTTCGGCACGGTCGGCGGGCTCGGTCTCGGTGCCTTCCTCGGCTGGGTCCTGGTGGCGGCCTCCGACGGCGCCTCGGACAGCGCCTTCGCCTTCGCCGTGCCGCCCGTGCAGCTCGCGGTGGTGGCCCTGGTCGGTCTCGCGGCCGGCGCCCTGGCGGGCCTGCGCCCGGCCCGACGCGCGTCTCGCCTGGACGTACTGCGCGCCGTGGCCACGGAGTAGCCCGCGGCGGTCCGGGTGCTCCCCGACCGGTGCACCCGTCCGTCGGCGCACGACGGGCGGGCGCACCGGCCGCCGGCCGTCCGTACCCGCGCGGGAGCGCCGACGCGACGGAGGGCGTCCGGACCGCAGCGGGAGGCGGGCGCCACCGATCGCCGGTCGCGGGGGATCGCCGCTGAGGCGCCGGTGCGCGTCGTTCCCGCAGCGCGTGCGCGTGGACCGGATGACTCGCCGCCGGGCGGTCGCCGCGCTCCCGGTACGTCGGCGAGCCCGCCGCCGGGCCGCTCGGTCGGCCTCGTGGTGCCCCCGCGCCGACCGGAAGCCCCCGGCCGGCGCCGGGTGGCGCCGCGCACCCCTTCGGGCCTCCGAACCCCCGTCACATCCCCGACGGACCAAGGCGGTTGCCGGCCCCGAGGCGCGCACCCGCGTTCCGGATGTCGGCCGGACCCGTGCCGCACGGCCCGCGGCAGCGGACGGTCACCGCCCGGTCAGCCGACAACGGCCGACCGGGCGGGAGCGGGTTGGGGGCTGCCGAGGTCGACCGCGCGCTCCACCTCGGCGAACGCGGCGGCCGGCACCTCCTCGACCAGACGGCGCGGCGGGCGCGTCGCCACCGGCGGCGCGGTGACCGGCGCGGCGGTGACGGCCGTCGGCAGCGTGAACCAGACGACCTTGCCCGACGCGCCGTCCGGCCGGGCGCCCCAGCTCTCGCTCATCGCGGCCACCATGGCGAGACCGCGCCCGCACGTCGCGAGAGGCTCGGCGTCGTCCACGACGGGCAGTCGCGGATCGTGGTCGCGCACCGAGACCGTGAGCCGGTCCAGGAGCAGCTCTATCTCCACGGTGCACGTCTTGTCGGGCCGCGCATGGAGGTGGACATTGGTCAACAACTCCGTCACGCCGAGCACCGCCCGGTCGATCAGGAGATCCATATGCCAGTAGCGCAATTGCGCAGATACGATTCTGCGGACCTGGCCGATCCGCGACGGCAGGGCTTGGAGCTCCACCGTGCAGTGTCTGCTTGGGTGAGTGATCACGGCTGCGACTCCCCGACATAGAGGTCCGGAAGAACACGGAGTTCGGATCCAGCGAGGCGCACCTGGCGCACGCCGCCCGCTGTCATGGCCGGCGGGCTGGTTCGCAGCGTTATCGCCGGTAAACCCAGAGTGACGTGAGACCAGCGTGACGCAAGGGGTGAGGCACCGCAACTTACGGACATCTCTCAGGCGCGGCGTCCGGCCGCCCGACGCACCGCCTCGATGAAGCGGCGGGCCGCGGGCGGTCCCGGTTCCCCGGGGGCCGGGTCGCGCTCGCCGAGGGTCAGCAGGTAGCGCTTGCCGTCGAGATCGGCCAGCGCCCGGTCCTGCGGTCCGAACCACGGACGGGAGGCGCGCACCGCCTGCACCGGTGCGCTGTCTATCTCGCTTCCGTAGCTGGTCAGCAGCTCCACCCGGCCACCGCGGATCCGGACCGTCCCGGCCCGGGTGAGTGAACGCAGCCGCTTGCCGATCCGCACCCCCGTGGCCCTGAACTCCGGCTCCGCCATGGCCGTCGCCCCCTCGTGCGCGTCGGTTCCCGCCGCTGGCAGTCTGCCCGCACCGAGCCCCGAGCACCAGTACGCGCCGGTCCTTTCCGGAGGTGACCGGAGCACAAGCGCGAATGCGCCCCCCACCGCGCGCCCCGCCGGGTCCGCCCCGTCCCCCAGGGGTGCCTTTGGGGCGCTCAAAGGTGTGTTTATGCAGGTGAGAAGCGTGTGGAAGGTGTTTATGATCCTGGTGTCGGCCGCGCTGTCCGCCGTCGGCGCGCAGCGTAAGGAGCCCCCGAAGTGAGCACTGACCGGCAGACCGGCACCGGCGCCACCCTCGACGTCGACCACAGCGACGCCGCCTACCGCGCCTGGCTGAAGGAGGCCGTCCGCAAGGTCCAGGCCGACGCCAACCGCTCGGCCGACACCCACCTTCTCCTGTTCCCGCTCCCGGAGCACTGGGGCATCGACCTGTACCTGAAGGACGAGTCGACCCACCCGACGGGCAGTCTCAAACACCGCCTCGCCCGCTCCCTGTTCCTCTACGGCCTGTGCAACGGCTGGATCCGGCCGGACCGCCCGGTGATCGAGGCGTCCAGCGGCTCGACGGCCGTCTCCGAGGCGTACTTCGCGAAGCTGATCGGCGTGCCCTTCATCGCCGTCATGCCCCGCACGACGAGCACCGAGAAGATCCGCCTGATCGAGTTCCACGGCGGACGGTGCCACTTCGTGGACGACTCCCGGCGGATGTACGAGGAGTCGGCCCGCCTCGCGGCGGAGACCGGCGGCCACTACATGGACCAGTTCACCTACGCCGAACGCGCCACCGACTGGCGCGGCAACAACAACATCGCCGAGTCGATCTTCCGCCAGCTGCGGCTGGAACGGTACCCCGAGCCGTCGTGGATCGTCGCCACGGCCGGCACCGGCGGCACCTCGGCGACCCTCGCCCGCTACGTCCACTACATGCAGTACGACACCCGCGTCTGCGTCGCCGACCCGGACAACTCCTGCTTCTTCGAGGGCTGGACCACCGGCGACCCCGACGTGGCCTGCGACCGGGGCTCCCGGATCGAGGGCATCGGCCGGCCCCGGATGGAACCGAGCTTCGTACCCGGCGCGATCGACCGCATGATGAAGGTGCCGGACGCGGCGAGCGTCGCGGCCGTACGGTCCCTGGAGCGGGCCATCGGCCGCAGGGCGGGCGGCTCCACGGGCACCGGCCTGTGGAGCGCGTTGAAGATCGTCGCCGAGATGGTGGCCGCGGGGGAGCGGGGCAGCGTCGTGACGCTGCTGTGCGACCCCGGGGACCGGTACCTCGACAAGTACTACTCGGACGCCTGGCTCGACGAACAGGGCCTCGACATCGAGCCGTACACGGCGGCGATCGAGTCCCTGCTGCGCACGGGCACCTGGCCCGACTGACGACCGGCGCGCGGGCTACGGCCGCCGCAGCCGCCGGTCCAGCGACGTGACCGCGCCCCGAAAGGCCCGCCCCAGCCCCGGACGCGCCCGGTCGAGCACGAAGCGGAACGGCGCCGTACCGTCCGCCGCGAACGTCCAGCGCACCCGGGTGCCGGTACCGGCCGGCGTCAGCCGCCACTCCTCGAGCATGGCCCGGGCCCCCGGCGCGTTGGTGACGTCGACGCGGTAGGCGTACACCTCGGGCCGCTCGGCCGCCAGCACCGTCTCCACGAAACGCGTGCCGCCCCTGAGCCGGATCTCCCGCCCCGCGCCGTCACCGATGGGCCGGGCGAACGTCACCGCCGAGAACCACGCGGTCCAGCCGGGCACGTCCTCGGCCAGGGCGCGGAAGACGGCGTCCGGAGCGGCGGAGATCTCCCGCGCGAAGACCAGGCGTACCGGCGCCGTCTCGACGAAGCCGAGTCCCACCGGACGCAGACGGCGAGCCATGGACACAACCCCCTTGTGCGCAACCGCGCGTGGCGGACGATCGATCGGGTGGCGCCACGATAGACCCGGGCGCGCCGGGTGTCAGCGGGGCGGGCGCCGTACGGGACCGGTCCGGCGCCCCGCGCGGGAGGGAGGCCCCGGGCGCGCCGGCGGCGTCAGTCCGCCGCGGGCTCCGGCTCGCCCGCCACGACCAGCCCCAGGTGCTCGGCCACCTCGGCGCGAGCCTGTGCGGCGAGGCCGGAGTCGGTCACGAGCGTGTCCACCTGCTCCAGCGCGGCGAACGAACTCAGGCCCACGACACCCCACTTGGTGTGGTCCGCGACCACCACGACACGCCGCGCCGACTGCACGAGACGCCGGTTCGTCTCGGCCTCGGCGAGGTTCGGCGTGGACAGACCGGCCTCGGCCGATATCCCGTGCACACCCAGGAACAGCACGTCGAAGTGGAGCGTCGCGATCGCCTGGTCGGCGACCGGACCCACCAGCGAGTCGGAGGGCGTGCGCACCCCACCGGTGAGCACCACCGTCGCGCCGCCCTGCCGAGCCCCCGAGGTGCGCTGCGCCACGTGGAACACGTCGGCCACCCGCACCGAGTTGGTGACCACCGTCAGGTCCGGCACGTCCACCAGCCGGTGCGCCAGCGCGTACGTGGTCGTACCGCCGGACAGGGCGATCGCGGCGCCCGGCGCGACCAGCTCCGCCGCGGCCCGCGCGATGTCCTCCTTGGCGGTCGGCTCCAGACCCGACTTGGCCTCGAACCCCGGTTCGTGGGTGCTCGCCTCCGCCACCGGGACCGCACCGCCGTGCACCTTCTCCAGCACACCCTGCCGGGACAGCGCGTCGAGGTCGCGGCGGACCGTCATGTCCGACACGCCGAGCTTGCGGGTCAGCTCGTTGACCCGGACACCGCCCCTGCGGCGCACCTCGTCGAGGATCAGGGCGCGCCGTTGCTCCGCGAGGAGGTTCGGATTCTCACTCACGTACGCTTCGGTCCTTTCGCCGCAACACCGTCCGACACGCCGACGCACCCGCTCCGATGAGGACTTCTCCTCGCACCCGTGCGCGGACGTCCATCCTCGCACGCCCCGCCGCGGCCCGCGCCACCGCCCGCCCGCCGTCACCGGTCACGCGGATCGGGGAGATTCCGTGCCGAGGGGTGCAGGACGTCGCCGGACGGGAGATCCTTGTGCCCGCACGGACTGAGCCGACGGCGCGTCACGGGGGAGTGCGGACAGTGGAAGAGGCGCAGGAACCAGCCGGGACGGGCGGGACCGACGCGAGAAGCGGCACCGCCCTGGAACTCCTGGTACACGGAGTGGGCGGTACGACACCCGCCGAGATGCTGGACGACCCGCGGACCGTGCGGGTCACCGGCGACCACGTCGCGGCCGTCTTCCGGCGCACCGAGGACGCCGACGCCGAGTCCCGGCCCGAGGACTACCGGGGCCGGCCGGTGCCCGAGGCGTACGTCTGGTGCAACCTCACCTCCGGCAACGGCACCCGCGCCCTGTGGCTGCTGCTCCTGCCCTTCATGGTGGTCAACATCGCCCACTGGATGCGGCCCGCCGCCCACGGCCGGATCCGCACGGTCCGCCTCTACGGGCTGCTGCTGCGGCTCGTGGGCCTCACCCTGACGGTGCTCCTGGTCGCCGCCGCCTGCGAGGTCGCCCTCGACCTCGTGGCCTGGCAGTGCGCGGGCACGCGCGCGTGCGCCGAGCGGCACTCGTGGCTGGGTTTCCTGTCGCCGGTGGTGTCGGACGGCGGCTGGTGGAGCACGCCCGGCCGCAGGCTCGCCCTCGCGGCCGCGGTCCCCGCCGCACTCACCGGGCTGCTGTGGTACCTGTCGCTGCGCACCTGGCGGGCGTACGAGTCCCGGCAGCCGATGGACCGCGAGGGCGACGCCGAGGAGGACCCCCGTGCCGCGCTGGGCCGCCCCGGGTTCTGGTACGGGCGCCGCCTGGTGGCCAGGCTGCGTGCCGCGCACACCGCCGCGGGCCTGCTGACGGTCGCCGTGGCGGTCGGTGTCCCGGCGGCCCGCTTCGACCGCCGACCGGGCGGACCGGCGTTCCTCGACACGCTGGGCTGGGCCCTGCTCGGGGCGCTGGCCGTGGCGTCGGTCGCCGTGGTCGCCGTGGTCTGCCGCCGGGGCCGCAGCGAGAGGCGCCTCGACCGGACACTCGACGAGCACCTCGTCCGCCGCCTGCCGCTCGCCGCCCTGCTGCTGTTCGTCCTCGCCCTGCTGTACGGCGGCTGGGCCCGTCCCACCTGGACGTCGCAGGGCCGGCTGGCCGGTGACACGGCCTTCGGCGGCATCGCCCTGGTACAGGGGCTGCTGGTCATCGCCCTGGCCGCGGTCGCCCACCGGCTCCACCGCGGCCGCCCCGACGCCCGCGCCGCGATCCGGGGCCTGGGCGGTCCCGCCGTCGCCATGCTGGCCTGCGCGCTGGGCGGCGTGATGTCCGGCGGCGTCTCCCAGCGCGTCTCCGACTGGATGGACGGCACCGGCACCTTCCTCGACGGCCCACCCGTCCTGCTGACCTGGCAGGCGTCCGTCATCCCGCCACTGCTCGTCGTCGTCCTGCTGATGTGCGCCGTGCTCGCCCGGCACACCCTGCGCCTGGCCCGGGCGGAACGGGACGCCGTGGAGGGCGACCACCCGGGGGAGGCCGGAGACCCCGCGCGCACCCGGCGCATCGCGCTCAGCCGCGCCATGGCCGGCCTCACCGACCGGGCGCCCGTCCTCGTCGCCATCACCTCCACGGCCACCCTGCTCCTCGGCGCCGGAGCCCTGGTGGGCGCCCTGACGACCGACCAGGTGCCGGGCGAGGCCGCACGCGGGACGTACGCCGTCGTCCAGGGCGCCGCGCAGACCGCACAGGAACTGGGCTCCTGGCTGATCGGCCTCGGCTTCATACTCTTCGTCACCTGGGGCAGGCGCGCCTACAAGGACGCCTCCGCGCGGCGCACCATCGGCATTCTGTGGGACGTCGGCACCTTCTGGCCGCGCGCCGCCCACCCCTTCGCACCGCCCTGCTACGCCGAGCGCGCGGTGCCCGACCTGACCTGGCGGATGGCGACCTGGACCCGCGCCACCGGTGGGCGACTGGTCATCTCCGGGCACTCGCAGGGCAGCGTCCTCGCCGCCGCCGCGTCCTGGCAGCTGGAGCCGTCCGCCCGCAGGCGCGTCGCCCTGCTCACCTACGGATCCCCGCTGGAACGGCTGTACGGCCGCTGGTTCCCGGCCCACTTCGGCCCCGACGCGCTCGCCTCGCTGCACGAGGAGGTCGACTGCTGGCGCAACCTCCACCGGCGCACCGACCCCATCGGCGGCCCGATGCGGCTGCCCGGCGACGCGGGTCCCGCGGTGGACCGCGCGCCCCTCAAGGACCCGCTGACGTACGGCCGTACCGAACTCCACCCACTGCCGGCGCCGATCCTCGGCCACTCCGACTACCAGGCGGACCCCGCCTTCGCCGAGGAACGCAAACGGCTGCTGGCCCGGCTGCGCCCGGAGGTGCCGGCGCCGCGCCACACGGGCGGTGCGGCGGAGTCCGTCCCGGCGGCGGACGACGCGACCGGAAACTGCTGAGGCGAGGCGTCGCCGGCCCGGGCTCCGCTACGGCAGTTCGGGCAGGTCCTCCGGGTACAGCAGGGTCAGGTCGTCCGTGCTGGGGTCGGGCAGCTGGGCGACCCGGCTCGCGTGCCGCTCCACCATCGCCTCGAAGGTCTGGCGGGCGGTGCGCCCGTTGCCGAAGGCCGGGCCCTTGGGGATCTCCGTGAAGTACTTCGTCAGCGCCTCCGACGTGCCCGGCGCCAGCCGGTACTCGTGCTCGTCGGCCTGCTGCTCCACGATCCGCAGCAGCTCCCCCGGGCCGTAGTCGCCGAAGGTGATGGTGCGTGAGAAGCGGGACGCCACACCGGGGTTGACCGACAGGAAGCGCTCCATCTCCGCCGTGTACCCGGCGACGATCACGACGACGGCCTCCCGCTGGTCCTCCATCAGCTTGACCAGCGTGTCGATGGCCTCCTTGCCGAAGTCACGGCCCGCGTCCTCGGGGGACAGCGCGTACGCCTCGTCGATGAACAGCACACCGCCGTGCGCCCGCTGGAACGCCTCCTGGGTCCGGATCGCCGTGGAGCCGATGTGCTCGCCCACCAGGTCCACCCGGGACACCTCGACCAGGTGACCCTTGTCCAGCACCCCGAGCGAGGCGAGGATCTCGCCGTACAGCCGGGCGACCGTCGTCTTGCCGGTGCCGGGGGAGCCGGTGAAGACCAGGTGCCGCTTGACCGAAGCGGCCTTCAGGCCCGCCCGCTGCCGGCGCCGGCCCACCTCGATCATGTCGGTCAGCGCCCGCACCTCGCGCTTCACACTGTCCAGGCCCACCAGGGCGTCCAGTTCGCCCAGGACGGCCTTCGAGGTCCGGGCAGGCTCCGCCGGGGCGGTGCCCGCGATCAGCGGCTCCTGCTCCGTGGTGCGCTGCCCGGGGATCGACCCCAGCAGACCCGGGGGCTGGGCCGCCGTCTGCACCACCGGTTCGGGCGCCGCGGCGGGCGCCGTCAGACCGGTGCTCTCGTCGCTGGTGCAGTCCTCGACCAGCGGCCCGGAGTCGTACGCCGAGTCGGGGCCGCCGTCCGCGAACTCGTACCCGCCGCGCGCGCACCGCTCCGTGCGGCACTTCTTCAGCGTCGTACGACAGCCGTCGATCACGTGGAAGCCGTAGCCGGCGCTGCCGGTGACCCGGCAGTTCAGGAAGCTGCCGCGGCCGCCGGCCGACACGTAGACGCCCGCCTCGGAGGGAGAGTCGACGGTGCAGCGCTCGATGGTGGGGTCGGCGCCCTTGGTGACGATCACACCGGTGCGGTTGCCGTCCAGGGTGCAGTTGTTCAAAGTGCCGCCGCTGCCGTGGTCGCGGAACCAGGCGCCGGTGGCGGCATCCCGGATGCGGCAGTCGTCGAGCTGCGCGGTGGCGCCGTCGCTCACCGATACGGCGGTGTTGCGCACCTGCGAGAGGTCGCTGTCGACGACGTCGGCGCGCGAGCCGCGGTCCAGGACGAACAGCGCGTCCGGCACGTCGTGCACCCGGCAGGAGTCGAGCACCGCGGTGGCACCGTCGCTGACCCAGACCGCCGGGTAGTCGCCGGTGCTGTCGAAGATCTCGCACTGGTTGGCGTCCACCCGGGTGCCCGGGTCCCACACCGACAGGCCGTTGCGCCCGAACTGCCGCACGCTGGTGCGGGTCAGGGTGAGCACCGAGCGGGATCTGAGGTCGACCGCGTTCTCCGGGATGTCGTGGATACGGCAGTCGGCCAGGGTGAGCACCGCGTCCGTGTCCAGGGTGACGCCGTCGCCGGTGGTGCGGTGCACGTCGCAGTCGGTCAGGTGGGCCGTGGCCCGGCCGGTCACCTGGACGCCGCTGCCCCGCACCTCGTAGACCTCGCAGCCCACGGCCTCGAGGGCCGAGCCCTCGCCCGTCGCCGTCAGTCCGGAACCCGCGGCGTGGTGCACCCGGCAGCGCTCGAGGCGCGGGTGGGCGCCGGAGCGCACCGCGACGCCCGCCTGGCCCGCCGCGACGACCTCGCACTCCTCGAACACGCCGCCCCCGCCGTCCAGGACGGCGATGCCGACACCGGCCGGATTGTCGACCGTGCAGCGCCGCACCGTGGGACGCGCGCTGCCGCGCACCTCTATCCCGGAGGCGGAACGCGCGACGACCCTGAGCCCCAGCAGCTCCGGCGTGCCGTCCTCCACCAGGACCGCGGGCGCCGCCGCGTCCTGGCCCTCGACGTGCAGGTCCTGGATCACCGCCGAGGCGCGCACGGTCAGCGGGACACCGTCGGCGGGGGCGATCCGTACCGAACCCTGGGCGCCCTCGGGGCCGCGCAGGGTCACCGCCCGCTGGACGACGAGGTTCTCCCGGTAGGTCCCGGGGGCGACGGTGAGGACGTCGCCGTCGGCCGCGGCCTCCAGGGCGGCGGCGAGCGATGCGTACTCACCCGTGCGGCGCCGCCACCGCGAGGTGCCGGTGTGCGTCACCTGGACCGTGCCCTGTGCCATGGCGTTGCTGTGCCCCCACCTCGTCGTACGCGGGTCGTCGCCGATTCGGTTCGGCCGGTCCACCGTAGCGTGCGCGCAGGTGGTGAGTTGACCGGAGGCCGAAGCCCGTCAACTGCCCGCCCCGGTCCTGCCCCAGTCCGGTCCCGCCCGCTCCCACTCCCGCTCCAGGCGCGCGTACCGGCGGCGGACCATGCGCCAGACCACGATCCGCCGGGCGGCCTCCACCAGCGCCGCGGCCGCCACCGCGGTGCCGACCCCGGCGAGCACGGCGTGCGTGGCCGCGGTCGCGGAGTCCAGCGGGCGGGCCACCTCTCGGCCGCGCACGTCCGTCCACATCGCGAACCGGTCGCCGCTGTCCGGGCGGTCGATGCCCACCAGGACGGGGCCTTCGTGCCGCGAGCCGTCCGGCCCGGTCCAGGCGGCGAGGACCCGGCTGCGCAACTCTTCGCCGGCGGCACCCTCCGGGTCGACGGTCAGGCGCGAACGCTCCAACGCCCGGACCACGGTGGCCGTCACCCGGTGCCGCATCTCGTGCTGTTCGCGCACCGACCGCTGGAGGGCGCTCTGCGCCGCGCCGCCCACGAGCACACCGATCAGGGGCGCCACGCACACGATCAGCAGCAGCGAGGTCAGGGCCAGCCAGGCCTCGGCCAGGTCGCTCGGGCGGCACAGCGGATTGCCTCGCCAACGCCACAGACCTCTGATCGCCCGCACACACGGACCCCCTTCCCGCTCCGCTCCACCCCCGTCGAGCCGTTCACGCGGATCCCGGGCGGACCGGACCACGGGGCGCGCCGTCCCCGCTCGTGGTCCGTCACGGCCGAGTTCTCATGAACCTCTCACGAACCCCAACGCGCGGAACCCGTACCGGGTTCCCGTTACCGGGCCGTTCGTCCGGAAACCGGGCACGGTCCGGGTGAGCGCGGGCGCCTCACTCGACGATCCGCACCGGGTCGCCGACCCGGACCGTGCCGCGGCCGAGGGGGACCAGGTTCTGCCCGAAGACCAGTTTGCCGTCGATGCGTCGGTGCCGGCCGAGGCTGTGCAGGGGCTCGGCGCCGCGGTCCGCGGTGCCCTGGTCGGTGGTCGTCACCACGCACCGCCCGCACGGCTTGGCGACCCGCAGGACGACCTCGCCGACGGCGACGCGCGACCAGGTGTCCTCGGCCCAGGGCTCGGTGCCGGAGACGACCAGGTTCGGCCGGAAGCGGTTCATGGGCAGCGGGCCCTCGTTCGCGTGCTCGCCGCCGGCGATCAGGGAGTTGAGGGCGTCCAGCGAGGCGGTGGTGGTCAGCAGCAGCGGAAAGCCGTCCGCGAACGAGACGGTCTCGCCCGGAGTTGCGTACCGGGGGTCCACGGGGCGGCGGGTGGCGGGATCGTCCAGGTGCACCAGCCGGACATCGGTGCCGAGCAGCGCGCTGCACCAGGCGTGCGCGGCCTCGTCGTCGGCGGGGACCGCCTCCACCTTGTCCCGGAAGATCTGCACCGTCACGGTGCCGACCGCGCGCGGGACCGGCACCGTCAACGGCGCCGTGCCGGGCGCGAACAGCCGTACGCCGCCGCCGGGCAGGAGCTCGGCGGCGGCCAGGGCGAGGCGCGGCTGCCCGCGTTGCGTGACGACCTTTCCCCCGTCGTCGATCAGCATCCAGCGTCGGTCTCCGGCCGGCCCCCAGGGCTCCACCACGGCCTCCTGGAGCGGAAGGCTCCGCAGGGCCTTGACCGGATGGACGTGGATCGACTGCAGTCGCGCGTACTCCATGGGGTCATCGTGCCAGGTGGCACCGACAACCCGGAGGACGGCTCAGTAGCCGCGGTACTGCTGCTGGTTGTACGGATCCTGGTACGGCGCGGGGGCCGGCCGGGGAGCCGCGGGGCGCATCGCCTCGTATCCCGCGGGGCCGGGCGCGGCCGGGCGGGGCTGCTGCGGCTGCTGGGGGCCGGGGTATCCGCGTGGCGCGGTCGCCTGGTGCGGGATGTACGCGGCGGGGGCCTGCTGCAGCGGGGCGGGCTGCGGGGCCTGCTGCGGGTATCCGTAGTTGGGCTGCGAGGGGCCCGCGGGCAGGGCGGGCAGGGCGGACGGCAGCGCGGGCAGATGGCTGCTGCTCGGCATGTCGTACGCGGCGGGGACCCGGATCGGGGCGATCTGCGGTGTGCCCCGTTCGGCCACGAGCGAGTCGTAGATCGGGGTGTCCGGGAAGGAGGCGGAGTAGTAGCCGCCGCCATAAGTGGAGCGGGGGGAGGTCATGGCCATAAGTTAAGCCCACGATGTGCTGGTTGGGGAGACCGATAAGAGGGTTGTTTTCCGTGTCCGCAGTGACCGGGCATCCCCAATGCGAGCGAACTTGGGAAAAAGGGGCGTCGGGGCGCGCGATTTTGCGGTAAAGGCCGAGTTCCGGGCGGGTTACCGGCGGTTGACCGAACCTTCTGCCGGACTCTTCTTCAAGGGCGGGCGGCCCGGAGAATAGGTTGTGCGTCAGGAACTCGACGATTCGCCGGGAGATCACCCGGCTCGGTGACACGTGATGGGGGCGGACATGTCAATGTCGAAAGGATCCAACACCCCGGTGCCGGCCACGGCACTGCGGGTCGAACTGGGCTGGCGGTCCGGACCCGGCGTACCCGACGCGGACGCCTCCGCCCTCCTGCTGGTCGGCGGCAAGGTCCGGTCCGACGCGGACTTCGTTTTCTACAACCAGCCGGCCCACGCCTCCGGAGCGGTCCGCCACGAGGGCAAGCGGGACGCCGGCGGCCGGGTGACCGACAGCCTGCTCGTCGACCTCGCGCGCGTGGAGCCCGCGATCGAGACCGTGATCCTCGCCGCGTCCTCGGACGGCGGACCCTTCGGGCGGGTGCCCGATCTGTACATCGAGGTGCGCGACACCGCGCAGAACACCGTCGTGGCCCGCTTCGACAACCCGGGCGCGAGTGTCGAGACGGCCTTCGTGCTCGGCGAGTTCTACCGCCGCCAGGGCGCCTGGAAGTTCCGCGCCGTCGGACAGGGATACGACAGCGGGCTCGAGGGACTGGCCACGGACTACGGCATCTCGGTGGACGAACCGCAGCACGCACCTCCGGCTACCCCGCCCGCGCCCGCGCCCGCGCCCGCACCGCCCGCGCCCGCCCAGCCGGCGCCGACGGCCCCGCCCGCACCGCCGGCCCACCCCGTCACGGCGCCCCCACCGCCACCGGCGACCGCGCCGCCCGCTCCGTCCGCCGAACCGGTCCGGCTGACCAAGGTCACGCTCACCAAGGCGGCGCCCTCCGTCTCGCTGACCAAGCAGGGCGGCACCTCCGGCGCCATGCGCGTGAACCTCAACTGGCAGGTGCGCAAGCAGTTCTCGGGCTGGGCCCGCAAGCTCGGCCGCCCGGTCGCCATGCACGACGACCTCGACCTCGACCTGTGCTGCCTGTACGAACTGAGCGACGGCAGCAAGGGCGTCGTCCAGGCGCTCGGCAACGCCTTCGGGGCGCTGCACCAGCCGCCGTTCATCCACCTCGACGGCGACGACCGCACCGGCGCCGTGTCGACCGGCGAGAACCTCACCATCAGCCTCGACCACCAGCGGTACTTCAGGCGCATCCTCGTCTTCGTCACCATCTACGAGGGCGCCCGCTCCTTCGCCGACCTGCACGCCACGGTCACCCTCCAGCCGCAGTACGGCGCCCCGGTCGACTTCTCGCTCGACGAGTGCACCGTGCCCTCGACGGTGTGCGCCCTCGCGCTGATCACCAACACCGGAAGCGACCTCGTCGTCCAGCGCGAGGCCCGCTACCTGGTGCCGGACCGCGGCGTGAGCCCGCAGCGGACGGTCGACTACGCCTACGGCTGGGGCATGAACTGGACACCCGGCCGGAAATGACCCGCCCCTTGGGCGCTCAGCCTGCTCGGCCCTCCTCGGGCACGGCGTCCGGACGGGCGTAGGTGCGGCCCTTCCAGGCCGCGCCCCGTCCCCGGTAGTGCTGCACCGCCGAGTCGACCGTCATCAGGAGGTAGAGGAACGCGGTGAACGGCAGCAGCGGCGCGAGCCACAGGGGCTGCCGGTAGTAGCGCAGCATCGGCAGATACGTCCCCGCCATCACCAGCCAGGCGGCGGCGCCCAGCAGGGCGGCCGGGCCCTGCCCCGCCGCCAGGCCGACCAGCACCGCCGCGGGCGGCACCAGGTACACCAGCGCCAGGCCGAGCACCGTACCGGCGAGCACCAGCGGGTTGTGCCGCAACTGCGCGTACGCGCTGCGCGAGACCATCCGCCACAGGTCGTGCAGCCGCGGATACGGACGCACGCTGTCCACCCGTTCGGCCAGGCCCAGCCAGACCCGGCCGCCGGTGCCCTTGACCGCGCGGGCGAGGGCCACGTCGTCGATGACGGCGTGCCGGATGGCGTCCGGGATCCGAGCCCGCTCGGCGGCGTCGGCCCGCAGCAGCACACAACCGCCCGCCGCGGCCGCCGTGCGCGTCGCCTTCCGCTCCTCGCGACCCTTGCTGTCCCCGCTTCGCGCGCGGCCGCCGCCGATCCACCGGAACGGGTACAGCTGGGCGAAGAAGTAGACGAAGGCCGGCACCACGAGCCGCTCCCAGACGCTCTCCACCCGCAGCCGGGCCATCTGCGAGACGACGTCGAAACCTCCGGTGCCGGCTGCCGACACCAAGCCGCGCAGACTGTCCGGAGCGTGCGCGATGTCGGCGTCCGTCAGCAGCAGGTACTCCGGCTCACGCGCGCGTGCCAGACCGATGCCGTGCCGCACCGCCCACAGCTTGCCCGTCCAGCCGGCGGGCGGCTCCCCGGGCGAGGCCACGGTCAGCGGCAGTCCTTCGTGCCGCCGGGCCAGCTCGCACGCCAGCTCACCCGTGCCGTCCGTACTGCCGTCGTCGATCAGGAAGACCTCGGCCCGCCCCGGATAGTCCTGGGCGAGCAGGGACGGCAGGCTCGCGGGCAGCACCGCCGCCTCGTCGCGCGCCGGGACGACCACGCACACCGAGGGCCAGGCTTCGGGCTCCTCCCGGGCCGGAAGTCTGACGTCGGTACGCCAGAAGAAGCCCCGGGCGAGCAGCAGCCACATCCAGGTGGCCAGGGAGAGGGCTGCCACGACGGTCACGACGGAAGTCCACACATCGGCGCTCACGTGCGCAGTCTGCCCCACGGCACCGGCCGGTAACGGCGCATCGTCTATGGTGGCCGGGTGAAGATCGCGCTCATGGACTCCGGAATCGGTCTGCTGGCGGCGACCGCCGCGGTACGGCGGCTGCGACCGGACGCCGATCTCATCCTCTCCCTGGACCCCGACGGAATGCCCTGGGGCCCGCGCACGCCGGAGGACCTGACCCGCCGTGCCCTCGCCGTGGCCGAGGCGGCCGCCGCGCATCGTCCGGACGCCCTGATCGTCGGCTGCAACACCGCCACGGTGCACGCACTGCCCGCCCTGCGCGCCCGGCTGGAGCCCGGGGTGCCCGTCATCGGCACCGTGCCGGCGATCAAGCCCGCGGCGGCCGGCGGTGGCCCCGTGGCGATCTGGGCGACACCGGCCACCACCGGCAGCCCCTACCAACGGCGCCTGATCGAGGACTTCGCCGGCGGCGCGACGGTCACCGAGGTGCCGTGCCCGGGACTCGCCGACGCCGTCGAGCACGCCGACGAGACGGCGATCACCGAGACCGTGGCCGCCGCGGCCGCCCTCACACCCGGCGACGTGACGACCATCGTCCTGGGCTGCACCCATTACGAACTCGTCGCCGAACGCATCCGCGCGGCCGTGCAGCGCCCCGACGCCCCGCGCCTGGCCCTGCACGGTTCCGCCGGGGCGGTGGCCGCCCAGGCGCTGCGCCGGATCGGAGCCCGCCCCGAGCCGGGCGCCCCGGCCGAGGGCACCCTGACCGTCCTGCTGAGCGGACGCGAGGGCACCCTGCCCCCGCCCGCGCTGGCCTACGACGAGGGCCGGCTCCTGCGCGCGGTCACCCCGGCCGGCTGACGCGCCGTTCCGCCCGGTCGGCCCAGTCACCCTGCGCGACGAGGTACCCGCGCAGCGAAACATGAGTAACCTCATAGCCATGAGGCATCGCCACGGCGAGACCGTCCCGCAGCCCAACGTCTGGACCGGCCGTGCCACCAGCCGGGTCCAGTGGTTCCTGGCGCTCATCGGCGCCGCCTGCATGGCGCTCGGCATCGCCCTGGCCGTCGAATCGGCCTGGGAGTCCGGCGTCGCCCCGCTCGCCATGGCCGTGGTCGGCTGCATCGCGGCGGGACTGCTGGTCCTGTTCGGCACGCTCGCGTTCGTGCACGTCGCGCTGAGAGTCGACGAGGAGTGCCTCGAAGTGCGCTGCGGCCACATCGGCGTGCCCCGCCGCCGCATCCCCCTTTCGCACGTCGTCGGCGCCGAGTTCGCGCCGCACGTCACACCGCGCCACTGGGGCGGCTGGGGCTACCGGTGGCGCCCGGAGCGGGGTACGGCCGTCGTCGTGCGCCGCGGTGAGGGCCTGATCCTGCGGCTGGGGGACGGCCACACCTTCACGATCACCGTGGACGACGCGGAGGCGGCCGTCCAGGTCATCAAGGACCGACTGCGTCCGAAGGCGCCGGGCCCGGCCCACTGAACGCCCCGTGGTGGGATCCGGCCGTACGGTCCTCAGCCGGGCAGCCGGCCGTCCCGCGGCCGGGTCTCCGCGCACCGTGCCGGCGGCGCCTCCGCGGTGAAGGGGCGGGCCGTGGCCAGTCCCGCGAGGAGTCCCGCGCCCAGCGGCACCGCGGTGAAGCTCAGCGCGTTGCCGACGGCGGCGATCGCCGCGAGCGCCGTGAGGGCCACACCGGCGGTGAGGACGACCGGTGTGGGACGCGGCGAGCGCCACAGCGCGTACAGCACCCAGCCGAAGGCCGCTGCCAGCAGCACGACACCCACCACCCCCTGTTCCGCCGCCTGCTGCCACACCGCCGAGTGCGGCCGGCCGTCCGGCGACGGGGCCTCGGCGGCCGTGGGGCTCAGCGCCCCGAAGCGTCCCGGTCCCACCCCCAGGGCCGGGTCCCCCCGCAGCAAGTCCAGCGCGTCGCTCCACAACCGGACGCGATGGGAGGTCAGCTGCCCCTCCAGGGACGCGGCGAACCCGTCCGGCCCGAAGCCGCCCGGAACCGCCCAGCTCAGGCCGGTCACCAGGCCCGCGGCCAGACCCAGCCCGGCGATTCCCGCGCCGCGCCGGCGGACGCGCCCCGCGGCGAGCGAGCACAGCAGCACCAGTACACAGGCGACACAACCGACCACCGAGCCCAGTACGGCCGCGGTCACGGCGATCCCCACGGCCAGCAGCCGTAACGCGACCCGCACGGCCGGCACCCCGCCGGCCCATGCCCCGCAGCACGCGGCACCCGCCGACAGCGCGAGCAGAGCGGCCGTCGCACCGGCGTGCCCGAGCGGTGCGGTGATCCGCGGCCCCGGCGCGAGATGCGGGACGGCGACCGTCAGGGCGACCCCGGCCAGCGCCGCCGCACCGGGCGCGGCGACCGGCAGCAGTGCCCCGCCGATCCGTCCCGCGGCGTAACCGGCGGCCACGGCCAGCACCGCGAGCAGCACGCCCTCCGGGCGCCCGTCGCGCGCGGCAGCGGTGATCAGCGACCAGGAGGCGCAGGCCGCGAGGACCACCATCCCCGCCGTGTCCGCGCCGCCGCGTCTCTCGCCGTCCGCGACCGCATCGGCCGCAGACGCCGTCCCCCTCGCACCCACCGTGCCCCCCGCCCGCGTCGCCCCCGACCTGACGGGCCCCCGCCGCCCGGCGGAATCGGGCCGGCGACCGGGGCTCGGCCACACCGTAACGGCTGGTCGGCGGATTGGGGACCGGTCGGCACCCGGTTGTGGCGAAACGATGCGGCACGGGCTCCGCACGGCCCCCGGCGTCCCCGGACCGTCCTGTCCGCGGCCAGGTCACCCGCCGTACACTCCGGGGGGTGACAGCCACCGCAACCTCCGTCGGCGAGTCGGACCGGACACAGCCGCGGACCACGCCCGCCTCCCGGGCCGCCGCACGGCTCGTGCGCCTCGTCCCGGCCGCCGCCGCGGCGCTCTCCGGAGTGCTCCTCTACGTCAGCTTCCCGCCGCGCACCCTGTGGTGGCTCGCGCTGCCGGCCTTCGCCGTCTTCGGCTGGGTGCTGCGCGGCCGTGGCTGGAAGGCGGGCCTCGGCCTCGGCTACCTCTTCGGCCTCGGCTTCCTGCTGCCCCTGCTGGTGTGGACCGGCGTGGAGGTCGGCCCCGGCCCCTGGCTCGCCCTGGCCGCGATCGAGGCACTCTTCGTGGCGGCCGTCGGCGCGGGAGTCGCCGCGGTGTCCAAGCTGCCCGGGTGGCCGGTGTGGGCGGCGGCGCTGTGGACCGCCGGAGAGGCGGCACGCGCGAGGGTGCCCTTCGAGGGCTTCCCCTGGGGCAAGATCGCGTTCGGACAGGCGGACGGCGTGTTCCTCCCGCTCGCCGCGGCCGGCGGCACACCGGTGCTCGGTTTCGCGGTCGTCCTGTGCGGCTTCGGCCTCTGCGAAGCCGTGCGCCTGGCCGTCCGGGCGCGCAGCGGCGGCGAGGTGCGCCGCGGGGCCGCGGCGGTGGCCCTGCTCGCGGTTGCCGTGCCCGTGGTGGGCGCCGTGGCCGCCCGGCCGCTGGTCAGCGACGAGGCGGAGGACGGCACCGCGACCGTCGCCGTGGTCCAGGGCAACGTGCCCCGTGCGGGTCTCGGCTTCAACGCCCAGCGCCGGGCCGTACTCGACTACCACGCGCGCGAGACACTGCGCCTGGCCGCCGACGTGAAGGCGGGCAAGGTGGCACGCCCCGACTTCGTCCTCTGGCCGGAGAACTCCTCGGACATCGATCCCTTCGCCAACGCCGACGCCCGCAGGATCATCGACGGGGCCGCCAAGGCGATCGGCGCACCCATCTCGGTCGGCGGCGTCGTGGAACGCGACGGCAAGCTGCTCAACGAGCAGATCCTGTGGGACCCGGACAAGGGCCCCGTCGACACCTACGACAAGCGGCAGATCCAGCCCTTCGGCGAGTACCTGCCCCTGCGCTCGCTCATCGGGGCGATCAACGACGAGTGGACCTCCATGGTCAGCCGGGACTTCAGCAGGGGTACCGAACCCGGTGTGTTCACCATGGCCGGCACCAAGGTCGGCCTGGTGACCTGCTACGAGGCGGCCTTCGACTGGGCCGTGCGCTCCGAGGTCACCGACGGCGCCCGGATGATCTCCGTGCCCAGCAACAACGCGACCTTCGACCGCAGCGAGATGACCTACCAGCAGCTCGCCATGTCCCGGATCCGCGCGGTCGAGCACAGCCGGACCGTGACCGTCCCGGTGACCAGCGGCGTCAGCGCGATCATCATGCCGGACGGCCGGATCACCCAGAAGACCGGCATGTTCGTGGCGGACTCCCTGGTCCAGGAGGTCCCCCTGCGCTCCTCCGAGACGCCCGCCACCCGCCTCGGCGTGGCGCCCGAGATCGCCCTGGTACTGGTCGCCGCCGGCGGGCTCGGCTGGGCTGTCGGTGTCGGTGTGCGCGGTCGGCGCGCCCGCGACGCGTAGCCGTACGCCCGCCGCACGCCCCGTGACATCGGCGGGAGCGGCCCACCCGTCCCGTTAGGGTCGGGCCCATGGCTACTCCCGATTTCATCCGCGACCTGCGCGCCTCGGCCGGACACCAGCTCCTGTGGCTCCCCGGAGTCACCGCCGTCGTCTTCGACGACGAGGGCAGAGTGCTGCTCGGCCGACGGTCCGACAACGGGCGCTGGTCGTTGATCGGTGGCATCCCGGAGCCGGGGGAGCAGCCCGCGGCCTGTGCCGTGCGCGAGGTCGAGGAGGAGACCGCCGTCCAGTGCGTCGTCGAGCGGCTGGTCCTCGTGCAGGCGCTGCAGCCGGTCACCTACGACAACGGTGACGTCTGCCAGTTCATGGACATCACCTTCCGCTGTCGGGCCGTGGGCGGCGAGGCCCGGGTCAACGACGACGAGTCGCTGGAGGTGGGCTGGTTCGCGGTGGACGCGCTGCCGGACATCAAGGAGTTCGGGCAGACCAGGGTCAAGCAGGCCATGTCCGACGCCCCCACATGGTTCGAACCCACTGGTTCCGTCTGAAGTATGGGGCGTGCCCACATGGGGGACGGGGTGGGCGCTGCCTAGGGTCGGGACATGACCTCGCCCAGCGTCCTCCAGGCCCCCCACGCCGCCTCGCTCGACCTCCACGGCCGCACCGCCCTCGTCACCGGCGCCGCCGGCGGCATTGGCCGCGCCTGCGCGCTGCGGCTGGCCGCCGCCGGGGCCGAGGTCAGAGCGATCGACCGGGACGCCGCCGGTCTCGAGGCGCTCGCCGGAAGCTGCGGGGACCTCGCGGGCAGTGTCGAGCCGCAGGTCCTCGACCTGACCGACCTGGACGCCGCCGAACGCGCCGCGGCCGGCACCGACGTCCTCGTGAACAACGCCGGGCTGCAGTTGGTGCGGCCCCTGGAGGAGTTTCCGCCGGACGTCTTCCACACCGTGCTCACCGTGATGCTGGAGGCCCCCTTCCGGCTGATCCGCGGCGCGCTGCCCCACATGTACGGGCAGGGCTGGGGCCGCATCGTCAACATCTCCTCCGTCCACGGCCTGCGCGCCTCGGCCTACAAGGCGGCCTACGTCTCCGCCAAGCACGGTCTGGAGGGCCTGTCCAAGACGGCCGCCCTCGAAGGCGCCGCCCACGGCGTCACCTCCAACTGCGTGAACCCCGCCTACGTCCGCACCCCGCTGGTGGAGCGGCAGATCGCCGACCAGGCCCGGGCGCACGGGGTCCCCGAGGAGCAGGTGCTTTCCGACGTACTGCTGCGGGACAGCGCCGTACGGCGGCTGATCGAACCCGACGAGGTCGCCGAAGCGGTGGCGTACCTGTGCGGCCCGCACGCGGCCAGCTTCACGGGCACCTCACTCGTCCTGGACGGCGGCTGGACCGCGCACTGAGCCGGGGTTTTCCACAGGGCTGCCGGGACGGACGGGTGATGGGGAATCCTGTGAGCATGTCCCGCGATCATGCGCAGTCCGCCGAGACGCCGTTCCTGGAGCTGCTGGCCCGCGGCGCCTCCGCCGACGCCTACGAGCAGCCCGTGCTGCTCGCCCGTGCCGAGGGCGGACCGGCCGATCGGATCGACGCGCTCGAACGGGCCAAGCACCTCGCGCTGCGGGTGCGCTCGGAGCTGGAGGGCCGACGCAGGCGCGAGGCCGAGCTGTCCGCGCTGTTCGAGACCGCCCACGACCTCGCCGGACTGCGTGACCTGGACGCCGTACTGCGGGCGATCGTGCAGCGGGCCCGCTCCCTGCTCGGCACCGACGTCGCCTACCTCAGCCTCCACGACCCGGAGCGCGGTGACACCTACATGCGGGTCACCGAGGGGTCGGTCGCCGCCCGCTTCCAGCAACTGCGGCTCGGCATGGGGGAGGGCCTCGGCGGCCTGGTCGCCCAGACCGCCCGCCCCTACGTCACCGACGACTACTTCAAGGACGCCCGCTTCCAGCACACCGGCACCATCGACGCGGGCGTGCGCGACGAGGGCCTGGTCGCCATCCTCGGCGTACCCCTCATGCTGGGCCACCACGTCATCGGCGTGCTCTTCGCCGCCGACCGGCGGGCCAGGGTCTTCGAACGCGAGCAGATCGCCCTGCTCGGCTCCTTCGCCGCCCTCGCGTCCGCCGCCATCGACACCGCGAACCTGCTCGCCGAGACCCGCTCCGCCCTCGCCGGCCTGGAACGGGCCAACGAGATCATCCGGGACCGCAGCGGCGTCATCGAGCGCGCCTCCGACGTCCACGACCGGCTCGCCGAGCTCGTCCTGCGCGGCGGCGGGGTGCACGACGTGGCCGCCGCCGTCTCGCAGGTCCTGGACGGCACCGTGGAGTTCACCGACGCCGCCGCGGCACCGGAGTACGCGCTGGAGGCGTCCCGCGCCGACGGACACGTGGTGCGGCACAAGGACGACTGGATCGCCGCCGTCGCCGCGGGCGACGAGCTGTTCGGCGCCCTCGTCCTGCGCGGCCACCCCGGCCTCGACCCCGTCGACCAGCTCACCCTGGAACGCGCCGCGATGGTCACCTCCCTGCTGCTGCTGGCCCGCCGCTCCGCCGCCGAGGCCGAGCAGCGCGTCCGCGGCGAGCTCCTCGACGACCTGCTCGACGCCCGGGACCGCGATCCGCGCCTGCTCGACGACCGGGCCCGACGGCTGCACGCCGACCTTTCCGCCGCCCATGTCGTCCTCGTCGCCCGCCTCGACGCCACCGCGGCCGACGCCGACCAGGAGGCGGTCGCGCGCCGGCGCCTGTGGGCCGCCGCCTCCCACCTCGCCGCGACCCGGCACGGCCTGGCCGCTGCCCGGGACGGCGGCACCGTACTGCTGCTGCCGCTGGAGGACGGGGACGAGGCCACCGACCTGGCCCGCCGCACCGCCCGGCACCTGGGCCGGGCGGTCCACGAGGCCGTCACCGTCGGCGCCTCCGCCCCCGTGCGGGACCTCGCCGCCCGCCCCGACGCCGTGGCCGCCGCCCACACCGAGGCAGGACGCTGTCTGGACGCCCTGCGTCTGCTGGGCCGGTGCGGGGACGGCGCGGCGGCCGAGGACTTCGGCTTCCTGGGCCTGCTGCTGGCCGGAGACCAGAACGTGCCCGGGTTCGTCGAGCGCACCATCGGCCAGGTCGTCGCCTACGACGAGCGGCGCGGCACGGAACTCGTGCGTACCCTCGACGCGTACTTCTCCTGCGGGATGAGCCCGGCCCGCACGAAGGAGGCCCTGCACGTCCATGTGAACACCGTCGCCCAGCGCCTGGAGCGCGTCGGCCGGCTCCTGGGCGAGGACTGGCAGAGCCCCGAGCGTGCGCTGGAGATACAACTGGCCCTGAAGCTGCACCGGTTGTCGGCCCCGACACGGCGCTGACCCCCGCACGCACCGGCGTACGGGGGCCGGAGACCGGGCGGCTCAGACGGTGCGCGCCCGCTGCGCACGGGAGTCGGCCACCGAACCGCTCCCGTCTCCGTCTTCGTCTCCGTCTCCGTCACCGGGAACGGGGTCGACCTCCGCGAGATCCCGGTGCCGGGTCTCACGGGCCACGCCCACGGCGATCAGCGTCAGTACGACCGAGGCGATGACATACAGGGAGATCGGCGTCGAGCTGTCGTACTCGGACAGCAGCGCGGTGGCGATCAGCGGCGCCGGCGCACCCGCCGCCACGGAGGCGAACTGGGCGCCGATCGACGCCCCCGAATAACGCATCCGGGTCGCGAACATCTCGGAGAAGAAGGCCGCCTGGGGCGCGTACATGGCGCCGTGCAGCACCAGTCCCACGGTCACCGCGAGCAGCAGACTGCCGAAGTCGCCGGAGTCGATCAGCATGAAGAACGGGAACATCCACAGCCCGACGCCGGCCGCGCCCAGCAGGTACACCGGGCGCCGGCCGATCCGGTCCGACAGCGCGCCCCACGCCGGGATGACCGCGAAGTGCACGGCCGACGCGATCAGCACCGCGTTGAGCGCGGTCTGCTTGGACACGTCGGCCGCAGACGTGGCGTAGACGAGGATGAAGGCCGTGATGACGTAGTAACTGATGTTCTCCGCCATCCGCGCGCCCATGGCGATCAGCACGTCGCGCCAGTGGTACCGCACCACGGCGACCAGCGGGAGCGGCTCGGCCTTCGCCTTCCGCGACTCCGCCTGCGCCAACGCCTGTTTGAAGACCGGTGATTCATCGACAGACAGACGAATCCACAAACCGACCATGACCAGGACCCCGGAGAGCAGGAACGGGATCCGCCAGCCCCAGCTGTTGAACGCGGCGTCCGACAGCACGGCGGTCAGCAGCGACAGCACACCGGTCGCGAGCAGTTGCCCGGCCGGCGCCCCGGTCTGGGGCCACGACGCCCAGAACCCGCGCCGCCGCGCGTCCCCGTGCTCCGACACCAGCAGCACGGCCCCGCCCCACTCACCGCCGAGGGCGAAACCCTGGACCAGCCGCAGCACGGTCAGCAGCACGGGAGCGGCCGTGCCGACGGTCGCATGGGTGGGGAGCAGCCCGATCGCGAACGTCGCCCCGCCCATCATCAACAGGCTCAGCACCAGCAGCTTCTTGCGCCCGAGCCGGTCACCGTAGTGCCCGAACACCAGGGCCCCGACCGGCCGCGCGGCGAACCCGACGGCATAGGTCAGGAACGACAGCAGCGTGCCGACCAGCGGGTCGGAGTCCGGGAAGAACAACTCGTTGAACACGAGCGCGGCGGCGGAGCCGTAGAGGAAGAAGTCGTACCACTCGATGGTGGTGCCGATGAGGGACGCGGCGACGATGCGCTTGAGGTTGTTCGGGGCTGGTGGAGCGGTTGCGGGCGACGACATCGGCACCACTTCCTGGGGATCTGCGGGGACGTTGGGTGTCGCCACACCGTAGAAACCCCGCAGGTCAGGCGCACATGTGGCGGGGCAACATAGTTCGAGGGTCGGCTATGCGCGCGGCCACCATGCCGGCTCGCGGGACCTGGCATCTGGGGATTGGTCGACTCGAAGTCGTCGTCTGCTGATGGAAGGTCACTTGCGTGCCTCTGATCTTGCGGCCAAGGGGTCCTACCGGGCACTCAGGCGTAGTGCCGGTACACGGCCTCCGCCACACACGCGGGCTTGGCATTGCCCTCGACCTCGACCGTGAAGGTCAGCTGCATCTGCACGCCGTTGCCCTTGACCTCCTTGACCTCCTCGACCGTGCCGTGGAGCCGGATCCTGGAGCCGACCGGTACCGGGCTCGGGAAGCGGACCTTCTCCAGGCCGTAGTTGACGCTCATCGAGACGTCCTGGATCTCCAGCAGGTCACTGAAGAGCGGGATGACGAGGGAGAGCGTGAGGTAGCCGTGGGCGATGGGGCCGCCGAACGGGCCGCTCTTGGCGCGCTCCGGGTCGGTGTGGATCCATTGGTGGTCGTCAGTGGCGTCGGCGAAGGTGTTCACCCGCTCCTGCGTGATCTCCAGCCAGTCGGTACGGCCGAGGTCGCGGCCGGCGAGGGCGATGAGGCCGTTGAGGCCCTGGGCGGTGGTGGTCGTCATGGAACGCTGCCTTTCAAGTGCCGAGTGTCAAACGTCAGGTGTCGGGTGACGGGTGTCAGGTGGTGCGCCGGGGCGCGTAGGTCTCGCGCACGGCGGTTTTGACGATCTTCCCCGAGGCCGTGCGGGGCAGCCCGGGAGCGAAGACGACGGTCTTGGGGATCTTGTACTTGGCGAGTCGGCCCCGCAGGTGCGCGAGGATTTCGGAGGCGTCGGCCCTGGCCCCGCCGGCCAGGACCACGACCGCGTGGCCGACCTCGCCCCACACGGCGTCCGGCACCCCGACGACCGCGCACTCGGCCACCGAAGGATGGCCCAGTAGCGCGTCCTCCACCTCGGCCGGGTACACGTTCTCCCCGCCGGAGACGAACATGTCCTTGACCCGGTCGACGATGTAGGCGTACCCGTCGTCGTCCGTCCGCGCGACGTCGCCGGTGCGCAGCCAGCCGTCGTCGGTGAAGGCCGCCGCGGTTTCCTCGGGCCGGCGCCAGTAGGCGCGCATGACGTTCGGGCCCTGCACGAGGACCTCGCCACGCTCCCCGGGATCGGCGTCACGTCCGTCGGGCAGGGCGATGCGGGTGTCGGTGAAGAAGTGCGGCACCCCGGCGGACCCGGCCTTCGCGGACGACTGCTCCCGGTCCAGGAAGAGCACGCCGGGGGAGGCCTCGGTCATGCCGTACCCCTGGCTGAAGGTAAGGCCGCGCGCCAGGTAGGTCTCGATGGTGCGCGTCGGCACCGGCGCCCCGCCGCAGTTCAGCGAGCGCAGGCTGGAAAGGTCGGCCTCGGCCCAGCGCGGCTGCGCGGCCATCGCGTCGTACATGGTCGGGACGCCGAACATGTACGTCACCCGTCGGTGCTCGATGACGTCGAGAACCTGTGCCGCCTCGAAGCTCTCCAGCAGCACCACGCGACCGCCCTTGAGGAGGGTCGGCAGACAGGTCATGCCCAGTCCGGCGGTGTGGAAGAGCGGGGCGACGACCAACGTCACCTCGTCGCCGCCGAGTTCGGTGTCGACGAGGACGTTGACGCTGTTCCACGTGATGTTGGCGTGGGTGAGCACGGCCCCCTTGGGGCGTCCCGTCGTCCCGGAGGTGTACATGATGATGCACGGGTCGTCCGGGGCGACGGCCTCGTCCAGTCCTCCGGTGCCGCCGTTGGCGAGCAGTTCCTCGTAACCGAGGGCGCCCTCCCCGGCCGCGCCGAGGGTGATGCGGTGCCGGACCGCACCGTCCGCACCTGCCGATGCCTGCGCCGCCGTCGCGGTGTGCCCGGCGCTGTGCACCAGGACGGTGCTGCCGGAGTCGGTGAGCTGGTACGTCAGCTCCGGTGCGGTCAGCCGGCTGTTGAGGGGCACGAAGATCGCGCCGAGCACCCCGGCCGCGAACAGCGTCTCCAGGAACGACGGATGGTTGGGACCGAGGTACGCGACCCGGTCCCCGCGGTCCACCCCGAGTGAGCGCAGGGCGTGGGCCAGCCGCAGGACACGCTCGTACAGCTCCCGGTAGGTCAGCTCCGTGTCCTGGTGCACGATCGCCGTGCGCTCAGGTGTCTTGCGGGCCCGGCGTGCGGGCCAGGAACCGATGCCTTGGTTCAGCACGGCGCCCTCCTTGTGCAGGCTTCAGAATCGTTGGCTTTCAGTCCGTGACCAGGCCGAGCAGCCGGGCGGCGTTGTCCTTGAGGATCTTCGGCCGTACCTCGGGCTTGACGTCGAGCTTCTCGAAGTCGGCGAGCCACCGGTCGGGGGTGATGACCGGGTAGTCCGAGCCGAAGAGCACCTTGTCCTGCAGCAGCGAGTTGGCGTACCGCACGAGTTGCGGCGGGAAGTACTTCGGCGACCAGCCCGAGAGGTCGATGTACACGTGCGGCTTGTGCGTCGCGACGGCCAGCGCCTCGTCCTGCCACGGGAAGGAGGGGTGGGCCAGGATGATCCGCAGTTCGGGGAAGTCCACGGCCACGTCGTCGACGAGCATAGGGTTGGAGTACTTCAGCCGGATGCCTCCGCCTCCGGGGACGCCGGCGCCGATACCGGTCTGCCCGGTGTGGAACAGGGCGGGGACACCGAGTTCCTCGATCGCCTCGTAGAGCGGGTACGCCATCCGGTCGTCGGGGGAGAACGCCTGGATGCTGGGGTGGAACTTGAACCCGCGGACCCCGTGTTCCTCGACCAGGCGGCGGGCCTCGCGCGCTCCCGCCCGGCCCTTGTGCGGGTCGATGCCGGCGAACGGGATGAGCACGTCGCCGTGTTCGGCGCAGCTCTCGGCCACCTCCTCGTTGGCGATGCGCGGGTGTCCGGTGGCGTGCTCGGCGTCCACGGTGAACACCACGGCCGCCATGTTCCGTTCACGGTAGTACGCGGCCATCTCGTCGATGGACGGCTGCCGGTGGCCGTGTGCCTTGAAGTACTCCTCGGAGGCGCCGAAGAGTTCGGGGCTCAGCGCGCCGTGACCGCTCTTGGAGATTTCCGCGTGGGTGTGCACGTCGATCGCGGTCAGCGCGGCGACGTCGATCGCCTGGTCGCTCATCTCAGGCCTCCGGGGCCTTCGGGGCGGGGATGCCGTATGTCTCGGGCTCGGCGCCGACGCCCTCGTGCCACTGCTCGGCGATCGTGTCGGCGCTCCAGCCGCCGTCGGCGAAGGCGACCGCCTTCTCCGCGGGGTGCGACCACAGCGCGAGCCGGTCGCCGCCGATGCCGATGGCCTGGCCGGTGACGTCCTTGGAGCCGTCGGAGGCGAGGAAGGTGATGAGGCTCGCCACGTCCTCCACGGTGCCGAGGCCCTCGTCCTTGCGCAGCCAGTCGGGGAGCGGGGCGCCGGTGCGTTCGGCCTCTTCGATGACCGGCCCGAACGCCGGAACGGTCTTGGTCATCTCGGTGGCCGCGACGGGCACGACCGCGTTCACGGTGATGCCCGCGCGGGACAGCTCCATGGCCCAGGTGCGGGCCATCGCCACGATGCCTGCCTTGGCGGCGGCGTAGTTGGTCTGCCCGAAGTTGCCGCGCTGGCCCGCGGGGGAGGAGATCAGCACGATGCGGCCGCCCTCGCCCTGCTCGCGCATCCGCACCGCGGCGGCGCGGGCGCAGGTGAAGGTGCCGCGCAGGTGCACCTTGACCACGGCGTCGAAGTCGTCGTCGGTCATCTTCCACAGCACCCGGTCGCGCAGGATTCCGGCGTTGGTGACGAGGACGTCGAGGCGTCCGAACTCGCGTACCGCCGTCTCGGTCAGCAGCTCGGCCGCCTCGCTGTCGCCGACCGCGGCCACCGCGCCGGCCGCCTTGCCGCCCGCCTCGGTGATGGCGGCGACGGCCGCGTCGACCACCTCCGCGTCCACGTCGTTGACGACGACGCAGGCACCGGCCGCCGCGAGCGCCTCGGCGTAGGCCCGTCCCAGCCCGCGTCCGCTTCCGGTGACGACGGCGACTTTGCCGTTCAGGTCCATGGCAGCCCCACTCCTTGATTGACAGGAATCCTGTTGGTTGGCTCCAGTGTTCTCATTCATCAGGAATCCTGTCAATGGCTTAGGGTGGATCGTCGTGAGAGACCGAACGGGCGGCGACGGAGGCACGGCATGACCGAGGCGGCACGGCCGGCGGCAGTGGACGAGGCCGAGGCGGGGCCTTCCCTGCTCTACCTGATCAAGCGGGCCGAACTCGTCGTACGGGCCCGCCTGGAGGAGATGCTCAAGCCGGCCGGGGTCACCGCCCTGCAGTACACCGCGCTGACCGTGCTCGAACGGCACGACGGCGTCTCCGCCGCCCAGCTCGCGCGCGACTCCTTCGTCACCGCCCAGTCGATGGCCGACATGGTCCGTGCGCTGGAGAGCCGCGGCCTGGTCCGGCGCGAGCCGCACCCGCGCAACCGGCGCGAGAAGGTCATCCGGCTCGCGGGCCCCGGGCGCAGACTCCTCGCCGACTACGCCGAGCCGGCCCGGCGCCTCGAGGAGCGCATGGTCGGTGAACTGGTGCCCGCCGACGTCGAGCGGTTCCGGGACGCGTTGAAGAGCGCGCACCGGTCACTGTCCTGACGTACCGCCGCGGCGCTCACGGCCCGGAGCGCTTCACCTCGTCCAGCCTGCGCGCCCGCGCGGCCCGCTCGAAGGGGGTGTCGCCGTGGGCCCTGCGGTCGCCCAGGGAGGCGTACAGCTCCGAGACGGCGGCCGAGTCGTGGTGCGAGGCCAGTTCGGCCAGCTCGGGGGAGACCGTGGCGAGGATCTGCCGGAAGCGCAGCTCGGCGAGCGGGCCTAGGCGGTCGTAGATCTGCACGAACACCTGCTGGGCGCGGGGCCGGTCCCACTCCTGCGGCAGCAGCACCGCCGGCAGGTCCGGGTCGCTCTCCGGGAAGTTCCGCCAGGCGACCCGCAGTTCGGTGCGGGTCCGCAGCGCTTCCGCCGGGCTTATCCGGCCCGCGTCCAGGTGGTCGAGGACCGAGGCGTAACGGTCGATGAAGGCGCGGTACTCCTTCGTCAGCGCCGTCAGATCGAAGGCGGACACCGGATCGCCCTCGGCGGGGCCGCCGGGGACGGTGGCACAGCGCAGGACGGTCGCGGTCGCGATGCCGAGGTCGCGCAGCAACTCCTGCGCCTCGGTGCCCAGGTCGTGCGGGGAGACCCACAGCCCGTCGTAGAGGGCGGCGAAACCGAGCACGCGCAGCCGGGAGCGGAGGCTGGTGCGCAGGCTGCGGGCCTGCTCCGGAACGGAGAACGCCACGACCGTCCACTGCCCGTCCCACTCGGGCGCGACGGTGCCGAACGTCAGCATCCGGTGCGTGCGCTCGACGATCACTTCCGAGGTGCGCGGCGGAATGCCGTACGCCGTCGTGCGTCCGTTGCGCGAGGTGTCGAGCAGGCCGCGGGCCACGAGCCGGCGCATGGCCGCCCTGGCACCGTCGGAGGTGACGTCGAAGTCGGCGAGCAGGCGCACCAGCGCGGTGGCCGGAATGTGCTCATTCCGCCAGTACCAGAAGTCGCCCAGCAGGGAGGTGAGCAGGAGCTGGGGCTCCGCCCCGGTCTGAGCCCGGGGCAGCTCGGCCTTCCGCGGGTCCTTCCCCATGGCACCTCGGTTCCTCGATGGCCTTCGCGTCGCACCGAAGTATCGCACGACTCTTGTCATAGGCGACACCTCGTGCGACGCTCGGCAACGATACCGACAATGACGCGGATCTCACTTCATGCAAGGGAACACCTTCATGTACAACTCTCGATCCCACCGACGGTGGCGACCCCATGGCACGCTGAGTGCCGCGCTCGTGGGCGTGCTCGCCCTCGCCGGCTGCGGCGCGTCGGACGAGGAAGGCGCGGGGACCCCGTCCCTCGACGCGGTGCCTGCCCTGCACGACGCTCTGCCCCAGTCCGTCAAGGACGCCGGTGTGCTGCGTTTCGCGGGCGACTCCCACCCGCCCTTCCGCTCGGTGGCCGCCGACGGCTCCGTGACCGGCATCGACGCCGACCTCCAGAAAGCCCTCGGTCAGGTGCTCGGCGTACGCACCGAAGTCAAGATCGTGAACAACCTCCCGGCGGCGCTCCAGGGCATGCTCAGCGGCCGCTACGAGGCGTTCAACGGGCCCGTTCAGGCCACCGCCGAGCGGGAGCGCCAGTTCGACACCATCACCTGGATGACCAGCCGCACCTCCTACGTCCTGCCGAAGGACTCCAAGGCCGGTGTCGCCTCCGCCGACGACCTGTGCGGCAAGAAGGTCGCCGTGGTCAAGTCCAGCGTGGTCGAGGGACAGTTGAAGAAGCTGTCGGCGTACTGCACCGCGAAGGGTGACAAGGCCGCCACGGCGATCGGTCTGGACGACACCAACGCCACCCTCCTCGCCGCGCAGTCCGGCCGCGCCGATGCCGCCGGGATGACCCAGGCCGCCGCCATCGACGTCGCCGAGACCCAGAAGGACAAGTACGGCTACGTCACCCAGACCGAGGCCCAGGGTGCCACCACGGACCACCTCGCCCTCCTCGTGCCCAAGCACAGCGGGCTCGGCCCGGTGCTCCAGAAGGCCTTCGAGAAACTCGTCGACGACGGTGAGTACCAGCGCGTGATGAAGCACTGGGGACTCACGGACGTGATGGTCGACGAGCCCGTCCTGAACATCGCCGGCAAAGAGGGCTGAACCGTGCCCGGATCCCTTTCCCCGACCAAACGCCCCGCCGACGCCGTGACCGACACCATGATTGACGACGTCGCCCGCTCGACGCGGCGCGTCCGCCCGTGGCGAGTGTTGGGCGGCGTGGTTCTCGCCCTCGTCGCCGTGGTCCTCGCCCACTTCCTGGTGACCAACGAGCGCCTTGAATGGGATGTGGTCGGCGAGTACCTCTTCGACCCCTCGGTCCTCTCCGGCCTCGGCACCACCGTCTGGCTCGCGCTCGCCGCCACCGTCATCGGCGCGGTCGTCGGAGCGCTCCTCGCCGCCGCCCAGCTCTCCGACTTCGCGCCCGTCCGCTGGGCCGCCACCCTCTACATCGGCGTCTTCCGCGGCATCCCGCCGCTGGTGCAGCTCATCTTCTGGTTCAACCTGGCCTATCTCCTGCCGCGCATCTCCATCGGCATCCCCTTCGGTCCCGAGTTCGCCTCCTGGGACGCCAACGAAGTGATCACCCCGGTGACGGCCGCCGTGATCGGCCTGTCCCTGGTGGAGTCGGCGTACATGGCCGAGATCATCCGCGGCGGCCTCATCGGCGTGGAGCAGGGACAGCGCGACGCCGCCCGCGCCATGGGCCTCACCCCGGCGCAGACCTTCTTCAGGGTCGTACTGCCGCAGGCCATGCGGGTCATCATCCCGCCGGGCGGCAGCCAGTTCATCAGCGTCCTCAAGGGCACCGCACTGGTCTCGGTGATCGCCATGGCCGACCTGCTCCACTCCGTCCAGGTCATTTACAACCGCACCTACGAGATCGTCCCCATGCTCATCGTGGCCTGCCTCTGGTACCTCGCCGTGGTCACCCTGTTCACCTTCGGACAGCGCTGGCTGGAGCGGCACTTCTCCCGCGGCCACACCACGGGCGGCGGCCGTGCCCGCCGGCCCAAGCCCACCCCCGACGGAGCGACCGCATGACCGGTGAGCCCGCCCTGCGCGTGCGGGGCATACGCAAGAACTTCGGCGACCACGCCGCCCTCGACGGCGTCGACCTGGACGTCGCAGACGGGGAGGTCGTCACCGTCATCGGCCCCTCCGGCTCGGGCAAGTCGACCCTGATCCGCTGCGTGCACCAGCTGGAGACCATCGACTCCGGGGCCATCTACCTGGACGACGAACTCCTCGGCCACGAACGCCACCGCGGCGGCCTGCGCCCGCTGGGCGCCCGCCGGGTCGCCGCCCAGCGCAGCCGGATGTCCATGGTCTTCCAGCAGTTCCACCTCATCCCGCACTTCACGGTCCTGCGCAACATCACCGAGGCCCCGGTCCGCGTCCACGGCCGCTCCCGCGCCGAGGCCGAGACCGAAGCGCGCGAACTCCTCGAACGGGTCGGTCTCGGCGACCGCGCCGACCACTACCCGCGTCAGCTCTCCGGCGGCCAGCAGCAGCGCGTCGCCATCGCCCGCGCCGTCGCCGCACGCCCCCGCGTCATGCTCTTCGACGAGCCCACCAGCGCTCTCGACCCGGAACTGGTCGACGAGGTGCTCAGCGTCATGCGGCAGCTCGCCGCCGAAGGCATGACCATGGTCGTCGTCACCCACGAGATCGCCTTCGCCCGCGAGGTCGCCGACCGCTGCGTCTTCATGGAGGCCGGCCGCATCGTGGAGAGCGGCAGGCCCGACGAGATGCTCACCGCCCCGCGCACCGCGCGCCTGCGCGCCTTCCTCGCCCGGCAGGCCCGGCACGGCGAGGCGGGACAGCGCGAGAACCAGCACGGCCAAAGCCTCCCCACCGCCCAGGAGCACACTTCGTGATCACCGTCGCCTCGGTCGGGGACCTCATCCTCGACGAACCCGACCCCGCCTCCTACCTGGCCCCCTCGGCCGCCCTGCTGAAGGCCGCCGACGTCACCGTCGGCCACGTGGAGGTACCGCACTCGACCACCACCGTCCAGCAGAGCACCGACGTCCCCGCACCCCCGGCCGACCCGGCAGCGCTGGCCGCCCTCGCCGACGCCGGCTTCGACGTCGTGACCCTCGCCGGCAACCACATCCACGACGCCGGAACCGAGGGCATCACCGACACCCTCGCCCACGCCCGCGCCGCGGGGCTCCTCCCGGTCGGCGCGGGCACCAGCCTCACCGAGGCCAGGACCCCGGCGATCGTGGAGCGCGGCGGCCTGCGCGTCGGCGTCCTCTCCTACAACTGCGTGGGCCCCCGCGAGTCCTGGGCCACCTCGGGCAAGGCGGGCTGCGCCTACGTCCACGTCCTCACCCACTACGAACTCGACCACGCCAGCCCCGGCGGCCCGCCGAAGATCTACACCTTCGCGGCCCCCGAGAGCCTCGCCGTCCTGGAGGCGGACGTGGCCCGACTGCGCGAGGAGGCCGACGTGGTCCTCGTAGGGCTGCACAAGGGCGTCGGACACACCCCGGCCGCCGTCGCGATGTACGAGTCGCCGGTGGCGCGCGCCGCCATCGACGCGGGCGCCGACGCGGTCTTCGGTCACCACGCCCACATCATGCGCGGCATCGAGACCTACCGAGGCCGGCCGATCTTCCACGGCCTGGGCAACTTCGTCACCGTCACCCGTGCCCTCACCCCGGACGCGAGCAGCCGCTCCAGCGCCGAACTGACCGAGTGGGCCCGACGCCGCAAGGAGCTGTACGGCTTCTCGCCCGACCCGGACATGCCCGCCTATCCCTTCCATCCCGAGAGCCGCAACACCGCGATCGCCTTCTGCCGGTTCGACGGCGACGGACAGGTCGAGGCGGGCTTCGAACCCTGCTGGATCGACGACGCGGGCCGCCCGGTGCCCTGCGGCGACACCGAGACGGGCCGCCGCGTCACCGACTACATCGAGGACATCACCCGCCGGGCGGGCCTCAACGGCCGGTTCGTCCGCAAGGACGGCCGCGTACTGATCCAGCTGACCACCGAAAGGGCATCATGAGCGACCAGCCACTCGCCGGACGGACCGTCATCGATCTGACCACCGCGCTCGCGGGCCCCTACGCGACACTGCTCCTCGCGGGTCTCGGTGCCACGGTCATCAAGGTCGAGAACCCGGCCACCGGCGGCGACTCCTCGCGCAACAACGCCCCCTACGCGGGCGCCGACGGACTCTCCGTGTCCCGGCAGGGGCCCGACGACATGTCCGTCTCCATGCTGGCCCGCGGCCGCAACAAGCTGAGCGTCACCCTCAACCTCAAGGACAAGCGCTCCCAGCGGGTCTTCGCCGACCTGGTGCGCGACGCCGACATCCTGGTGGAGAACTACAGCCCCGGCGTCACCGGCCGCCTCGGCATCGACTACGCCGCCGTTCACGAGCTCAACCCCCGCCTCGTCTACACCTCGATCACCGGCTTCGGCAGCCAGGGCGGCCCCGGCTCGGGCAAGGCCATGGACTCCATCATCCAGGCACTCTCCGGCGTCATGCTCACCGCCGGCGAACCCGACGAGGGACCGGTCCGCTTCGGGCTGCCCGTCGGCGACATGCTCGCCCCGCTCTTCGCGGTCATCGGCACCCTCTCCGCGCTGATGCAGGCCGACCAGAGCGGCGAGGGCCAGCACGTCGACGTCTCCATGCTCGGTGCGCTGACCTCCCTGGTGGCGTGCGAGCCCTTCGACGCCTTCGCGGCCGTCGGCATGGAGCAGCGCACCGGCGCGATGGTGCCCCGCCTCGCCCCCTTCGGCATCCTGCCGACCAGTGACGGCCACCTCGCGCTGTCCGCGCCCACCGACGCCTTCGCACACGGCGCGCTGCGCGCCGTCGGCCGTCCCGACCTCATCGACGACAGCCGTTTCCACAGCCGCGACCAGCGCGTCCGCAACGCCGACGCCATCCACGCCCTCATCCGGGAGTGGACGTCCCGGCGCACCACCGAGGAGGCGCTGCGCCTGTTCACCGCCGAGGGCGTGCCGGCGGCCGAGGTGCGCGACCCCCGCGAAGCCGTGCACGACCCCCTGGTGCGGGCACGCGAGGAGGTGGTGCCGCTGGCCCACCCCGTCCACGGCACGGTCGAGGGCCTGGCCACCACCGGTGTCCCCATCCGCTTCTCCGGTGCCCGCGCCGGGTTCGACCGGCCCGCCCCCGCCCTGGGCGAGCACAACGACGAGGTCTACCGGGGAAAGCTCGGCTACAGCGCGGACGACGTCGCCGAACTCGCCGCGGATTCGGTGATCTGACCCGCGCCGCACCCTCGCACCATCTGGAGGAACAGTCATGTCCGCTGCCCTGGCGCAGCTCCTCTCCCACCACACCGGCGGCCGGGGGGCCCACCCGGGACCGGTGATCGGGTACGTCGGCGCCGACGTACCCGTGGAGTACCTCACCGCCGCCGGCCTGCTGCCCGTACGGCTCGGCGGCGACCCGCACACCCCGAGCACGACCGGCGACCGCTATCTCGGAACCGGCCTCGACCCGGCCGCCCGCTCGGTCCTCACCCGCCTCCTCGACGGCGGCCACGGCCCCCTGGACGGCGTCGTCGTGTCCCGGGACTGCGAGGCGTCCACCCGTCTGTTCTACGCGTTGCGCGAGCTGCGCCGCGTCGAACCGTCCCGGGCGCTTCCGCCGGTCCACCTCGTCGACGTCCTGCACCTGCCGCACCGCACCACCACCCGCTACGTGCGGGCCAAACTGGCCCAGCTGCGCGCCACCGCGGAGACCTGGGCCGGACGCACGGTCGACGACACCGCGCTCGCGGCGGCGATCACCGCCCACGACCGGCTCAGAGAACTCCTCGCCCGGGTCGCGGACCTGCGCCGCGCCCGCCCGGCCCGCCTCAGCGGCACCGAGATGCTCACCGTGGTGGCCGCGACCACGGCCCTCCCCGTCGACCGCGCCACACGACTCCTCGAACAACTGCTCGCCGAAGCGGACGGGCTGCCCGAACACGAAGGGACGCGCGTGTTCCTCACCGGAAGCCCGCACGACACCGCCCACGTCTACGCGAAGATCGAGAACATGGGCTTCCTCATCGTCGGTGAGGACCACGACCGGGGCGACCTGCTGTACCGGCGCAGGACCGGTACGCCGACCGAGACCGCGCTGGCCGAGCGCTACCAGCACAACGGACCCGCCGCGCCGCGCGCCGCGATCCGCACCCGGGCCGAGCACACCCGCCGGCAGGCCGAGGCATGCGGCGCCGAGGTCCTCGTCGGCTACGCCCGGCTCCGGGACGACGCGCCGGCCTGGGACTACGCCGCCCAGGCGGCCGCGACAGGGCTGCCGTCCGTCTTCCTGTCCCGGCAGCCCTACGGCGGCCTCGACGACGGGGCAACCGAGGCCCTCGCCGCCCTGCGCCCCGCCGCGCCCGCGGAGGCACTGCGATGAGCACCCGCCTCAACTCCGCGTCCACGGCGACCAAGTACCAGCGAGAGTGGTTCGCGCAGCTGCGGCAGGAGGTGGCCGACGGCGCGCCCCTCGCCCTGGTCAACGCCGACGCCCCGCAGGAAATCTTCCGCACCATGGGCATCCCGTACGTCGTCAACCAGTGGTGGTCCTCGGTCGTCACGGCCAAGCGCCGTGCCCAGGACTACCTCGCCCTGCTGCGCGAGCGCGGCCTGCCCGACGACAGCGAGCAGTACAGCTCCATCCCCCTGGCCTCGATCTACGACCCGGCGCCCGCGAACGCGCCCTGGGGCGGCCTGCCCCGTCCGTCGATCGTGCTCGCGGAGACCACCGGTGACACCTCGCGCAAGGTCTTCGACATCTGGGACGACCAGCCGGGTGTCTCCTTCTACCCGCTGGAGAGCGCCGCCGAGAACGACGTCCCCGCCCGCTGGTGGGAGTTGATGCCGCGCAACTGGGAACAGGCCGTCGGCAGCGACCGCCTCGACCTGATGACCGGCGAACTCGAAGGGCTGATCCGCTTCCTGGAGCAGACCACCGGCCGCACCTTCTCCGAAACCCGGTTCGCCGAGGTCATGGAGCTCACCAACGAACAGCAGGAGTGGAACCGCCGTACCCGCGATCTCATCGCACGGGCCCGCCCCTGCCCGCTGCCCGTCAACGACTCCATCCCGAGCGTGATGGTCCCGCAGTGGCACCGCGGCACCGTCTGGGCCCGCGACGCGGCCCACGCCTTCCACGACGAGGTCGCCGAGCGCGTCGAGGCCGGTACCGCGGTCGCGCCCGCCGAACGCGCCCGGCTGATGTGGATCGGCCGTGGCCTCTGGTTCGACCTCGACTTCTACCGGCGGTTCGAGGAGAGCCACGGCGCGGTCTTCGTCTGGTCGATGTACCTCGCCATCGCCGCCGACGGCTACCTGCGCTACGGTGACGACCCGCTGCGCGCCCTCGCCGCCCGGTTCGCCGCCTTCTCCGACCAGCTCTACACCCCGCCCTGGTCGGCGGAGTGGTACGTCAAGGAGGCCCGGCACCACGGGGTGGACGGCGTCGTCCACCTGGTCTCCGACGACGCGCGCGGCAGCTACTTCACCACCCGCGCCCTCGAAGCCGCCGGCATCCCCGTCCTCGAACTGCACGCGGACAACGTGGACGCGCGCGGCGCCGGTCCCGAGGAGCTCACCCGTACCGTCGGCGACTGGCTCGAGGCGCGTGTCCGTCCGGCCGCCTGAGCCGGCACCGTCGATGCCGGCAGTGCTCGCCGGCGCCCTGGCCGCCCTCTTCGTCGGTTCGCTCACCAACACCGTCGTCGGCATCGCCCTGCCGACGATCGCCGGCGAGCTGGGCGGCCAGGACCAGGTGCCGTGGGTGGCGAGCGCCGCCCTGCTCACCATGACGGTGGCGACGCCACTGTGGGGCAAGGCCGCCGACCGGCGCGGACCGAGGGACCTGCTCCTCGCCGCCCTCGGTGTCTTCGTTGCCGGGTCGCTCCTTGCCGGGTGCGCGCCTGCCATGGGCGTCCTGCTGGCCGGCCGCGCCGTACAGGGCGCCGGGGCGGGCGGCATCCTCGCCCTCACCAACGCGCTCGTCGCCGGACTCGTCCCGGCACGCGAACGCGGCCGGTACACCGGCTGGTTCGGGGTCTCCTTTGGCACCGCCTCGGTGGCGGGCCCGCTCGTCGGCGGCCTGCTGGTGGGTGCGCCGGGTCCAGGCTGGCGCTGGTGCTTCCTCGGCGTGATCCCCGTGGCGCTGGGCGCGGCGGCCCTCGTCCGCCTCGCGCCGCACCGTGTTCCGGCCGCGCCCCGCGGGGGCGTCGACCTGCTGGGCGGCGCCCTGCTCACCACGGGCGCCTCCGGGACGGTCGTCCTGCTGTCGGCGGGCGGCCGCACCTGGCCGTGGGCCTCGTGGCCGACCGCTGCCCTCGCCGCCGCCGTCCTGGGCGCGGTCGCCGCGGGGGTACGGCAGGAGCGGCGTGCCGCCGACCCGATCCTGCCGCCCCGGCTGTTCCGCCGCCGCGGCCTCACCGTGGCCTGTGCGACCGGCTTCCTGGGGGGCGCGGTCATGTTCGGTGGCGTCATCTACCTGCCGCAGTACCTCCAGGTGGTCCGCGGCCACGACGCCACCGAGGCCGGTCTCCTGATGCTCCCGCAGGTCGGCACGATGATCGTCGCCTCGACGCTCGCCGGACGACTCATCACCCGTACCGGCCGGTGGAAGGTGTTCCCGGTGACGGGCTGCGCCCTGGTGACGGCCGGCGCCGTGCTGCTCTCACCCCTCGCCCCCGACACCCCGGCGTGGTGGCTCGCCGGGGCGATGGCCGTCCTCGGCGTGGGCACGGGCCTGACCCAGCAGGTGCTCGTGCTGGTGGCGCAGAACGCCGTCGGCCCCGGTGACGTGGGGACGGCAGGAGCGGCGGCCACCTTCAGCCGCACCCTCGGCGGCGCGGTCGGCGTGGCCGCGTTCGGCGCGGTGCTTTCGGCCCGGATGCGCTCCGGGACACCACCCGGCCAGGAGGGCCGCGACCTGCTCGGCACTCCCGAGAGCGTCGCCGCCCTGCCGGCCCACCTCGCCGAGAGCGTGCGGGCCTCCTACACGGACGGCCTCTCCTCGGTGTTCCTGCTGACCGTTCCGCTCGCGGCCGCCGCACTCGTCGCGGTCCTGCTGGTACGGGAGACGCCGCTCGAGGGCCGCGACTAGGACACGGGACCGGGGCCGTACCGGATGATGTGTCCCGTACGGCCCCGGTCCCGCTGTGCGGTGTGTTCAGCCGCCGAAGTAGGGCCGGTTGAAGACGGCCGGCCGATAGTGCGTGTAGCGGCCGGGCGCGTCCTGCGCCGCCCCGGTGAGCCGGTTCAGGCCCTGCGGTGTGGTGCTCGCCGACCAGCGTCCGGTCCTCAGCCGCTCGGTCATGGCGGTGATCGCCGCGACCTGCTCCCCGGGAGTGAAGGTGCAGTGCCCCACCGTGCTGAGGTAACTCTGCCGCAGCAGCGCCCCGTTGCCCGCCCTACGGACCGCGAAGCCGTACGACTGCTGCTGGGCCACCGTGGAGATCTGATCGCCGACCGGGTTGACGGTAAGGACCGGGATGCGCAAGTCGCCGTCGAAGACGATGCCCTTCTCCAGGTATCGCACCGCGTCCGGATCGGCCGTGATCCGGGGTTCCTCGGCCAGCGTCCGCAGGTCGGCGTCGAGGTCGAGCCCGGCGCGCGCGTACATCTCCCGTACCGTACGCCGCTGTTCGGGCTCCGCCGCCGCGTACTGCTCGGCGTAGTCGATCCCGGTGTTCCACGACGGGTTGCCGCCCGCCAGCGTCTCGATGGAACGGCGGCTGCTCATCGCCTGCCCGATGTACGGTTGCCTGCCGCCGGCCAGGGCGAGGAACATCCCCTCCTGGATCGCGTCGGCGTCGCCGGGACGCGGCCGGGGTGTGGCGTCGCCGTCGGCGTCCTGGCCCCATCCGGGAAGCTGCCCGACGGCCGCGGCCAGCGCTATCCGCGCCCGCCCCCGGGGCGTGGCCTGAGCTTCGGTGAGCGCCGCAACCCAGTCCCGGGTGGCCCGCTCGGTGTCGGCGGGAACACCGGTCACCGGCAGGGAGCGATCGGCGAACAGCAGGGACTTGAGTGTGAAGACGGTGTCGAGCTTCTGGTTCCACTGCCCGACCGCGCCGCCGAGACCCCCGCAGAAGGGCACCGCCGCGTCGAAGACATCGGGGTGGACCTGGGCGGTGCCGGCCGAGACGAAACCGCCCATCGAGCGCCCGGAGGCCACCGCCCAGCGGGGCGTGCCGACGGCGTCCTCGAACCGTTCCAGGGCTGCCGCCTGGTTGTCGATGGCGGCCGCGATGTTCCAGCCGGTGACCGTGCGGGTGGTGCCGCCGACCGCGTACCCGCGGTCGGTCAGCTCCCCGGTCAGTGGCTCGTCGGCGGCCCGGCTCGCGAAGTCCAGGTCGACGACGACCACCCCGTTCCAGCGGTTCGGCACCGCGAACCGGTACGGCGTGCCGTCGGCCAGTTCACCGCCGGTGCAGGTCACCCCCGAGGGGGAACCGGCGGGACACGGCCCGGTGTCCCGGCCGCCGGCCGCCGCGCTCGGCGCGGCGAGCGCCGCCGCTCCCGCCACCGCCATGCTCACGGCGATGGTCCGGCGTACTCGTCCTGACGACATGATGCTCCTCTTCGGCCGGTCCATCAGCGCACGACCGGCAGGGTGATCGACGACGGCTGGGCGGACGTGCGCCGCACGGTGTAGACGGGGGCGGGGCCGGTCTCGGCGCGTGCGCTCTCGCGCACATCCGCTCCGGTGACCGTGACCCGCAGCCGGTGTCCGGCCGGGACGACGGAGGACAGCGGCAGCATGTCGAGGTCCACGCGCTGCGTCCTGCCGTACGTCGGCATCGGTGCCGCGTCCCGCTCGTTGCTCCGGTGCCAGGGCGTGCCCAGCACGGCGTACGGGGCGTGCTGGGTGGAGCGCAGCGCCAGGCGGAGCCTGCCGTCGGTGAGGATGCGGACGGTGCCGTCCGGGGCGACGTCGGAGAGGTACACGAAGACGTTGCCGTCCGGAGCGGAGGAGGACATCCTCAGCGAGACGACCGGATGCCCGGTCAGTTCGGTGTCCTTGCCGAGCGGTGCCGTGGTGTAGGTCAGCCCCTTCTCGTCCTGCGGGCAGGTCTGTTCCTGGTCCAGGGGCTCGGGGCAGCTCACCGAGTAGTCCACGGTGTAGTCGTCCGCGCCGCCGTGACCGCGCGGCCGGGTGCCGGTGAGCGTGCCGTCGTTGACCGATTCGACGGTGCCGGTCGCACCGCCGCCCAGGTAGTAACGGGCGCCCTTGGCGCGCGAGTCCACCGGCCACCGCTCGGCGTCGCGCCAGGTGCCGGAACCGCCGGCGACCCCGGTGTAGTAGTGCACCGGTGGCTCCTCCATGACGCCGTTGTCGACGCCCTTGAGCCAGTGGTCGAAGAAGCGGTGGCGCTCCGCCACGATGTCGAACCCGTCGTACTCGCAGTGGTGCCACGGCCCGATGAGCACCTTGCTCGGATTGGACAGGGTCGCGGCGCTGACGAGGGTCTCCTTGCGGAAGTCGTCGTCCCAGCCGTCGAAGCTGTAGATCGGCACACCGGAGCGCTCGATGGCGTCCCGGTAGGTGGCCACGCTGTACTCGTTCCACGGGGCGGTGCCGACCGCGTCGACGTGGCTGTCGCGGAAGGGGGCGGCCTTCCACATGTCCCTCAGGGACGTGTTGGCCCGGTGCTGCTCCACCGCCTGGTTCAGCAGCTCACCGTCGAAGTCCGCGTCGACCGGCAGGTTGCGCAGGTCCTCCTCGCGGGTACGGGTGGGCCCCGCGCCCCAGTTGGCGCGGATTCCGCCGCGGTTGAACGCGTCGTACTTGTGGAACGAGTAGTTGCCCGCGAAGACCGCCTTGAGGTGGGGTGAGCCGGCGGTTGCCGCCTGCATCGCGGCGTCACCGGTGTTGGAGCAGCCGAACACACCGATCTGCCCGTCGCTCCAGGACTGCTCTGCCAGCCAGTCCATGACGTCGTAGGCGTCTTGGGACTCCTGCCGGGAGTGGTAGCCGGTCATGGTGCCGAACGAGGCGCCGTTGCCGCGCCGGTCGACGAAGGCCACCACGTAGCCGTACTTGGTGAGTTCCGCCATGCCGCTGGTGATGCCGCGCAGGCTGACCGAACCGTCGTCGGCGCGCGAGGCCCGGCTGAGCTGGTGCTCCCAGACCACCGGGAACGGCCGCTGTACCGGCTTGCCGTCGACGGCCGGTCGGTACAGGTCCACGGCCAGGCGCGTGCCGTCCCTCGCGGGCAGGTACTGCGAGGTGCGCACCCACTCGTCGTACAGGACAGGGGAGTACCCCGCGTACTCCCCGGGCCGTGAGACCCGTGGCTCGGTGCCGGCCACGGCCGGGGCGGCGGCGGTGCCGGTCATGAGCAGTACCAGGAGCGTGATGAGGATCCGCCTCAGCTTCACCGGTTCCCTCCCGCACCGTTGAGCGGGGTGCTGTGCGGTGCGGTGGTGTCCGGTTGGTTCAGCACGGCGGTGGCGGTGACGACCGGCGTGGTGGCCAGTGCGGCGAGCACGGGAGAACGCACGGAACGTTTCACGGTCTTTGACCTCTCGTCGAACGTGGCATGCCCGCAACACGATGGTCTCTGTGTGATACGACCGTCAATATAAGTGTCGCGTTTATTTTGGACGTGCCGGTCTACGACACCCGAGGTGCGAAGGAGCGCTGCCACACGATGGCCAACTCACGGTCCAGGGAGACGCCCACCGAGGAAGGATCAACCGCATTTCGCTCATGATCGTGCTACCGGCGAAGTCCGCCGGCGTCGGCCCGCGGTCTCAGACGACGAGCCATTCGTCGGCGCGGACGGTGCTCTGTATATGTCCACCCGTGCGAGTGAGCTGTACAGGGATGACTGTCGACCGGGACAGGGGCAGCCTCGGTCACGGCCGGGCACGAGAGCGGGGCTCTCGTCTGTGCAGACCCGAAGTCCGGCGAGCGCGGGCTGTGTTGCAGGCCGACTTCGGTGCGAAGCGACTGCCTCGATCTCTGGGTCTTCGACTTCTGTTACCGCCCCCTCGGCACCGCGCTCCTGCGGGAGGGCAGCGCGCGCGGCTGCCGGGTGATGCACGGGGGCGGGGTCCTGGTGAACCAATCGGCCCGGGCATTCCGGCTCGTCGCCGGTCCGTCCCCGCACACTGCCCGTATGTACGGGGACTTCGCCGACCTGACGGCCGGGCCGCAGGCACACACCTGACCAAGGCGAGCCACATGTGCTCACCGCCCGGTGAGCGACGTCGTCAGCCGCCGGTGGATCCGCGTGCCGCGTGCTGCGCCGCCAGGCGGACCGGTGCGTTCGGGGCGCCGTAGCCGCGGTAGTCGCCGTCCCGCTGGACGAGTTCGAAGAAGACCCGGCCGACGGTGTGCGTGTAGCAGTGCCGGAAGGTGCCGTGGTCGTCGCGGTCGTAGAGGATGCCCAACTCCCGGTACGTCTCCAGCTCGCCGTCGGGGAACTCGAAACGGGCCGCGAGGTCGGCGTAGTAGTTGTCGGGGATCGGCAGCAGTTCGCCCCCGGCCGCCCGGTGGGCGCGGGCCGCGGCGACCACGTCGTCGGTGGCCAGGGCGATGTGCTGGGCGTGCGCGGTGTCGTCGACGGGTGCCGCGCCGACGGTCAGCACGATGCGGACCGCGCCGTCGTCGGTGGTGACGGCGCGGCTGCGCAGCAGGCCGTAGGGGTCGGCGACGTCCACGCTCTCCTGCGGCCGCAGCCCGAGGACGGCGCGGTGGAAGAGTGCCGCCTCGTCGAACTGGTGCCAGGGCTGGGTGAGGGAGAGGTGGTCGACGCGCCAGCCGGCGTCGTCGCCGGGAGTGGGCGCGGATTCCCCGACTTTCTCGAAGTCCGCGCGCCAGTCGGGCAGTTGGGGGTGTCCGGTGGCGCAGAAGAACAGCTCCGTGCCGTCGGGTGCGGCGACCGCCTCCAGCGGTGCGTCCCCGGGACTCCGGCGGCGCGGCAGTACCGGTGCCAGCAGTGCCTCGGCGCGATGGGCAGCGGCGGCGGGGTCGGGTGACTCCAGGCCGACGGCGGCCAGCCGGGTGCCTTCACGGCGCTCGGCCGGTCCGGTGTTGACCAGGATGCGGGCGTCGCCCCGCTGCCACAGGTCGACGGGCTTGCCCCGGTGCCGTGCGGTCCGGGCGAAGCCCAGGGCGCCGAGCACGGCCGAGACGGGGGCGGCGTCGGGCGTGACCAGTTCGGCGAAGGCGACGCCGGTGGGCGCGGTGAGCGGGGGCAGTGCGGCGGTGGCGACCTGTTCCTGGAGGACCAGCAGGGAGCGCCGGGCGTCGACGGCGGTGGGACCGGCATCGGACTGCCGGAAGACGTCGTTGAAGACTTCCAGGGAAAGGGGCCCGGTGTATCCGGCGCGCAGGACGTGCCTCAACAGCCCGGCGAGGTCGAAGCCGCCCTGCCCGGGGAAGCAGCGGTAGTGGCGGCTCCACTGGAGGACGTCCATCGCGAGCAGCGGGGCGTCGGCGAGCTGAAGGAAGAAGATCTTGTCGCCGGGGATGTCCCCGATCCCTTCGAGGTCCTTCGGGTCGCCGTACCGGGAGAGGATGTGGAAGCTGTCCAGGCAGGTGCCGAGCGCCGGGTGCCCGGCGGCCTCGACGACGCGCCAGGCGTGGTCGTAGGTGCTGATGTGCCGGCCCCACGCCAGCGCCTCGTACGCGACCCGGATGCCGTGGTCCTGCGCCAGACCGGCCAGTCGGCCGAGCTGCTCGGCGGCGAGGGCGTCGTCGTCCACGGCGTGCGGCGAGACGCTGGAACACACCAGGACGGTGTCCGCGCCCAGCCTGCGCATCAGCTCGAACTTGTGCCGCGCACGACGCAGGGCGCGGGCGAACTCCCGCTCGGGCAGTGCCTCGACGTCCCGCATGGGTTGGTAGAGGTCGATGGTGAGCCCGAGGTCGGCGCAGCGGGCGCGGATCTCCTCGGGGGCCAGGGAGGAGGCCAGCAGGTCGTTCTCGAAGATCTCCACGCCGTCGAAGCCGGCCCGGGATGCTGCCGTGAGCTTCTCGGTGAGGGAGCCACTCAGTGAGACGGTGGCGATGGACGTGCGCACGTCGTACCTCTTCCTACTTCGGGGCGCCCACGGCCCCGGCCAGGTCGGTGATGTCGGCGAGCATCCGAGCGGCGTCCGGCTCCCGCCCGGTGAACAGCTGGAACGCGTCTGCGGCCTGGAAGACGGCCATGCCGCCGCCGTCGAGCGTCGTGCAGCCCAGGGCGCGTGCGGCGCGCAGCAGTTCGGTCTCCAGCGGGCGGTAGACGACCTCGGCGACCCACAGCCCGCGATGGAGCAGTTCGGCGGGCAGTGGCAGCCCGGGGTGTGCGGCCATGCCGGTCGGGGTGGCATGGATGACGCCGTCGGCGGCCCTCAGCAGCCCGGGCAGCCGGTCGGCGGCGGCGTGGCCGGCCCGACCGTTGCCGAAGTGCCGGTTCAGCGAGGCGGCGAGGCCGGCGGCCCGGTCGGGCACGGCATCGACGACGGTGACCCGGCCGGCGCCGAGGTTGAGCGCGGCGTGGGCCACGGCCGCGCCCGCGCCGCCCGCACCGAGCTGCACGATCCGCTCCAGGGGTGCGTCGGGCAGTCCGCGGGCGAAGGACGCGGCGAAGCCGGTGACGTCCGTGTTGTGTCCGGTGGTGCGGCCGTCGTCGTCGAAGACGACGGTGTTGACGGCTCCGAGCGCCTCCGCCTGCGGAGCGAGGGCGTCCAGGTGCCCGATGACGTGCTGCTTGCACGGGTGCGTGATGTTCAGTCCGTCGAAGCCCAGGTCCCGGGCGGCGCGCAGCAGGTCGCCCACGGCTTCGGGCGGGACGCCGAGGGTGTGGATGTCGATCAGCCGGTACACGTAGCGCAGACCTTGCCGGTCGGCCTCCCGCTCGTGCAGTGCCGGGCTGAGCGACGGGCCGATGCCGGAACCGATCAGTCCGACGAGATACGAGTCCTTGGCCACCGGGGACGACCTCCTGAACGGCTCGGGCTGTCATCCGAGCGGGATAATGTACGAACCAGTACGTTAGTCATAGCAGGAGGTCGGGTCCGACGGGAAGAAGCCAGGTGGAAAAGTGGGAGCCTTCTACAATCACCGACACGCCAGCCCCGAGCCCCGCCCGCAGCCGAAGGAATGTGATGACCAGCGTCGACGAACCGGCACGAAGCGGCGCGCGCACCCGCGACGCCGCCCGCACCCAGGCCGAGATCCTCGACGTCGCGACGCGTGAGTTCGCCCGGGCCGGCTACGACGGAGCCCGTGTCGACGAGATCGCCGCACGGACCCGCACCACGAAGCGGATGATCTATTACTACTTCGGCAACAAGGAACAGCTGTTCACGGCCGTGCTGGAGCGGGCGTACGGCGTGATCCGGGAGGCCGAGCAGGAGCTCGACGTCGACCACCTGGACCCGGTGGCCGCCATCCGGCGCCTCGCCGAGCTGACCTTCGACCACCACGAGCGGCACCCCGACTTCATCCGCCTGGTCAGCATCGAGAACATCCACGACGCGGCGCACATCGCGTCGTCGGAGATGCTGGCCAGCATCGGCTCCCCGGCACTCGACGTGATCCGCCGCATCCTGGAGGAGGGGCAGCGCACCGGCCTCTTCACGGCCGACGTCGATGCCGTCGACCTGCACGCCATGATCAGCTCCTTCTGCTTCTTCCGCGTCGCCAACCGGCACACCTTCGGTGCCCTGTTCGGCCGCGACCTGGTCGCCCCGGAGCAGCGGGAACACTACCGGGCGATGCTGGGCGACATGGTGATCGCGTACCTGACGGCGGAGCGCACGGCGGGCTGAGCGGCACGGCCGCAGGGCGGGGCACCTCTTGACACGCGGGAAACCTACGCGCAACATCCCTTCCCAACCGCGACTAACTACCCAGTGGGTTAATTAGCGTGCGGCAACCCCCTCCGCTCCCTCCGCCCACGGCGGAGTCCCCCGAAGGAGTACGCCGTGTCCGTCCCCGCCCCCGCGTCCCAGAGCGCCGCCTCGCCCGGCCAGCCGAAGAAGGCCGCCACCGCCGCCTGGATCGGCAGCGCGCTGGAGTACTACGACTTCTTCATCTACGGCAGCGCGGCCGCGCTGATCTTCCCCGACGTCTTCTTCGACGAGTCCGACCCGGCCACCGCGACCCTGCTGTCACTGGCCACCTTCGGCGTCGCGTACGCCGCCCGCCCGGTCGGCGCCTTCTTCCTCGGCCACGTCGGCGACCGCACGGGCCGCAAAAAGATCATGGTGTTCACGCTGATCCTCATGGGCGTGTCGACCTTCCTCATCGGCTGTCTGCCCACACGCGACCAGGTCGGCACCCTCGCCCCCGTCCTGCTGGTTGTCTGCCGTGTCCTCCAGGGCATCTCGGCGGCGGGGGAGCAGGCCAGCGCCAACTCCATGACCCTGGAACACGCGCCGCCGCACAAACGCGGCTTCTTCACCAGCTTCACCCTCAGCGGCACCCAGGGCGGCCAGCTGCTCGCCACCCTGGTCTTCCTCCCCGTCGCGGCGCTCCCCGAGGACCAGTTGCTGGCCTGGGGCTGGCGCGTACCGTTCTGGCTGAGCGTGGTGGTGGCCGCCGTCGGCTACGTCATCCGCCGCAAGCTGGACGAGACTCCGGCCTTCGCCCAGCAGGCCGCGACGGAGGGCGTGGCGAAGATGCCGCTGGCCGTACTGGCGCGCGACCACTGGGCGGATGTCCTGCGGGTGGTCGCGGGCGCGCTCATCGCCTCGGTCAGCACCATCTTCACGGTGTGGGCGCTGGCGTACGCCACCAGCGACTCGGTCGGCATGTCCCGTACCGCCATGCTGTGGGTCGGTGCCCTGGCCAACGTCGCCGCGCTCGCCGCGATCCCGCTGTGGGCGACACTGTCCGACCGGATCGGCAGGCGTCCGGTGTTCCTGATCGGCGCGGTCGGCAGCGCGGTGACCATGTTCCTGTACCTGTGGGCCATCTCCACGGGCTCCTACCCGCTGACGTTCCTGATGGGCATCGTCGCATTCGGCGTCGTCTACAGCGCCGCCAACGGCGTGTGGCCCGCCTTCTACGGCGAGATGTTCTCCACTCGGGTCCGGCTGTCGGGCGTGGCGATCGGCACGCAGATCGGCTTCGCGGTGGCCGGCTTCGCGGTCACCTTCGCCGCGCAGATCGCCGGTCCGGACGGCGACGACTGGGTCGCGGTGGCGCTGTTCACGGCGGCGCTGTGCGTCCCGCCGGTGATCGCCGCGCTCTCGGCCCGCGAGACCCACAAGGTCCCGACCGAGGAGCTGGGTGGGCAGGCCCGCCGGGAGGCCGCACGGCCGGAGTCGGTGACGGCCTGACACCGGATGCCCGGGGGCCCGGACGTGTCTCCCCACGCCGCGCCCGCCCGCACTCACCGGTCGGCGAACCCGGTGTGCGTCATGGTGGCGACCACCCCCGCCACCTTCACGTCCACGACGACCTTGCCCCTGGTCCACCTGGTCGACGTGCCGTCCGGCGCGCCCAGCGTCTCGAGGACCGACACGGGAAGGCGCTCCCGGTCGCCGGGCTCGGGATAGAAGGCGATCAGGCACAACCGGCCGCGGGCGTTGAAGGCGTACTGGGCGTCCATCGTGACCCCGCAGAACGTCTCGGGGCCTCGTCCCGTGACCCACCACTCGCCGTTCTCCTGCGCCGCGCCCGGGAACCTCGCCCGGAAGTCGGCGACGCCCGCTCCCCAGGCCAGGCCGTTCCAGCCCTGTGCGAGGGAACGCTCGGGGGCGGTCGTGCCCGCGTGGTCCGGGGTGTCGCGGCCGTCCCTGCGGCGGGTGGGGATCAGTCGCGCCAGCCCGCGGCGCCGCTGCGGAGAAGGGGGCGCCGGCGGGGCGTCGGGTGCGACCCCGGCCTCGTAGGTCTTCGTGTCGCCGTCGGCAGGAGTGCCCGCGAACGTCGTCCCGGCTGCCCCCGGGGTGGTGTCGGTGTCGGTGTCCGCGTCCGTGGCCCCGCCCGGGGCGGTGTCGCCGTCCGTTCCGCCGGTGCCGACGCCGTGCGCGGCCTCGAACTCGCTGATCATGCGGGTGATCGCGGCCGGGACCCAGTGGTCCGTCACGGTGTCGCCGGACAGGGAGTCGAGGATGCCGGCCGCGGTGGGACGGGTGTCCGGGTCCTTGGCCAGACAGGCGGCGACCAGGCCGCGCAGTTCGTGATCGACCAGTGCGAGGTCCGGCTCCTCCTGAACGATCCGGTAGAGCATCGCCGCGGGATGCCCGTCACCGAACGGGGCGCGACCGGTGGCGGCGAACGTCAGCACCGAACCGAGGGCGAACACGTCGCTGGCCGGCCCGATCCCGCGGTCCCCACGCGCCTGTTCGGGCGACATGTAGGCCGGGGTGCCCGCGACGACGCCGCTGACCGTGTGCGACGAGGCTTCCAGCGCCCGCGCGATGCCGAAGTCGATGACGCGCGGTCCGTCGGCCGCCACGATGACGTTGCCCGGTTTGAGGTCGCGGTGCACGAGACCGCAGCGGTGGATGGCGTCGAGCCCCTCGGCCAGACCGGCCGCCAGCACCCGCAGCGCACCGGCCGGCAGTGCGCCGTGCTCGCCCACCACCGTGTACAGCGAGGGTCCGGGTACGAAGGCACTGACCAGCCAGGGGCGTTCCGCGTCCGGATCGGCGTCGACGACCTGCGCGGTGAAGAAGCCGCCGACCCGCCGGGCCGCCTCGACCTCGCGGGCGAAGCTCCGCCGGAACGCGGCATCGGCTCCGTACTCCGGGCGGATCACCTTGACGGCCACGGGTCTTCCGCCCGCCGACCGTCCGAGGAACACCTGGCCCATGCCACCGGCGCCGAGCCGGCCCACGAGTCGGTACGCGCCTATGCGCTCCGGATCCCCTGCCTTCAGTGCCTCCATCGGCCCCCCTGGTCGCCCGACTTCGGAGATCTTCCCAGACAGCGGCCCGATACACAGGCGGTTGGCGCCTTCGTGGCCCGACTCGCGCGTCAGTCGGCCAGATCGGCGGCGCGCCGGCGCAGGGCGTGCACCAGTGCCCCGGTCGGTGCCGTGGCCCGGCCCGGCAGGCAGACCATGTCGATGCGTCGTACCTCCTCGGCGACGCCGGTGACGTCGACGAAGCGCACGCCGCGCGGGACGACGGGCAGCAGTGCCGGCGAGGCCGTGGTGATGCCCGCACCGGCCGCCACCAGGTGGAGCTTGGTCAGCCAGTCGCGGGCGGTGTGGGCGATCCGGGGGCGGCCGGGCAGCCCCGGCCAGACGCCGAGCAGCGGATCGCCCATGCCGCCGGGACCGGCGATCCAGGCTTCGGAGGCGATGTCCGCGACGTCGGCGGTGCCGCGTTCGGCGAAGCGGCTGTCCGCCGGAACGGCCAGGGTCAGGCGCGTCTCCAGCAGGGGTTCGACGTGCAGGGGCGGGTCGTCGGTGTCGGGCGAGCGGTGCGGGGGCCGGGAGGTCAGCAGTGCCAGGTCGAGGGTGCCGCTGCGCAGCGCACGTACCAGTGCGGGGGTACTCCCCTCCCGCGTCGCCACCCGCACGCGGGGGCGTTCGGAGCGCAGCGCCGTCAGGGCGTCGGCCACCACCACCGCGCCCGCCGCGGGGAAGTACCCCAGGCGGACCCGGCTCGTGGCGTCCTCGACCCCGCGCAGTTCCCGGTCGGCCGCCTCCAGTGCGTCCAGGGCGGCGACGGCGTGGCGCAGCAGGGCCCGGCCCTCGCCGGTGGGCCGTACGCCGCCGGGGAAACGGTCGAACAGCCGGGCCCCCGTCGCCTGCTCCAGCGAGGCCACCTGACGGGAGACCGCCGACTGCGTGTACCCGAGACTGTGCGCGGCCGCCGTGAAGGTGCCCCGCTCCGCCACCTCGCGCAGCACCCGCAGCCCGATCAGCGTCACATCGGCCATCCCCATGAGGTCGCAGCATATCCGGCATGCCCAACATTCGCTGTCGGAATGGCCGGTGGGCTCCTAGCGTCGGTGCCATGCCTTTGATCAGCATCTCCCTGCGCCAGGGAACCACGCCCGAGCACCGTCGTCTCGTCTCCGAGGCGCTCCACGAGTCCATGGTCGACGTCCTGAAGATCCCGCGGGACGACCAGTTCCACGTCTTCCACGAGGTCCCGGACGACAACTTCGTCATGCAGCCGGTGGTGTTCGGCATCCGGCGCAGCCGGCGGACCCTGTTCATCCAGCTGTCCTTCAACGAGCGCAGCGCGGAGCAGAAGGCGGAGCTCTTCCGGGCGATCGTCGACAACCTCCGGCTGCGCGCGGGCGTCCCCGAGGAGGACGTGATGCTGATGGCCGTCGAGACGGCGCGGGAGAACTGGTGGGCCGCCGGCCGCGTCGTCGATCCCGTCACCGGCTACGACGAGCGCATGACCGACGGGCCCCACCTGCCCGACGGCCGCGGCGACGCGGGCCGGTAGCTGCAGCGGCCCCCTTCACCCACCGGCGCCGCCGGGCGCCCGCCGTACCGCGCCCGGTGGCGCCGTGCTCTGCCGTACGACGAGATGGGTCGCCAACTCGATGCGGCGGCCGGCCCGGCCGGGGTCGTCCGGGTGGAAGAGCATGCGGGTGGCCTCCTCGGCCATGTGCCGCAGCGGCTGGTGGACGGTGGTCAGCGGCGGGCTCGACCACTGGGCCAGCGGCACGTCGTCGTAACCGACGACCGAGAGGTCCTGAGGGACCCTCAGACCGCGGACGCGGGCCGCCTCCAGCACCCCGAGTGCCTGGAGGTCGCTGCCCGCGAAGACCGCCGTCGGCCGGTCGGGACCGGCGAGCAGGTCCGTGCCGTGTGCGAAGCCGCTCTCCACGCTGTAGTCGCCGTACCGGACCAGGGCCGGGTCGATCGGCAGGCCCGCCATGGTCATCGCCGAGCGGTAGCCGTCGAGCCGGGCCAGTGAGCACAGCATGTCCTCGAACCCGGTGATGATCGCGACGCGTTCGTGCCCGTGGTCGGTGAGGTGCCGGGTCGCCGCCAGCCCCCCGGCCCAGTTGGCGGAGCCGACGGACGGGACGTCGGGGTCGGGGTCGCCGGCCGGGTCGACGATGACGAAGGGGATGTCCCAGGACCGCAGCCGGTGCTTGACCTCTACGGGGAGCGAGGAGAAGACCAGCACGACACCCAGCGGCCTGCGCCTGAGCACGCCCTCGATCCAGTCCGGCGCGGGTGCGTGCCGGGTGCCGCTGCGGGTGAGCACGACCTCGGTCCGGTTGGCCTTGGCGACGTCTTCCACGCCCCGGACGAGTTCCATCGCCCAGACGCTGTCCAACTCGTGGAAGACGAGTTCGACCAGGGGCGAGCGCGGTGGGCTCGCGGTGCGGCGGCGGTAGCCGTGCACCTCGAGGAGCCGCTCCACCTTCGCCCGGGTGGCGCTGGAGACATCCGAACGACCGTTGAGGACCTTCGAAACTGTCGGGGGCGAGACCCCCGCCTCTTTCGCCACCTCGGCCAGGGTGACTCTGGCGCTCACCTCAACTTCATCGTGCATGCAGGCAGGATAGGCCATGCGATCGATAACGTTTTGAGACGGCAGCCGCACGGCCATTGACCAGAAATCCGGTCTCACTTTACTGTCCGACCAGCATGGACTTTCGGTGATGGCGCCGAAACTTTCGAAAGGCGAACGATGAAGACACGTGCGCGCTTGCCCAGACTGGTCGCCACCGGTGCGACGCTCGCCCTGGCGCTGAGCCTGTCGGCCTGCGGTGACGGGAACGGCGGGGCGTCGTCGGACGACGGCAAGATCCATGTCCTGGTCTACGGGGACGCCAGCAACAAGGTCGAACAGCAAGTCATTGATACTTTCAACAAGACGTCCGACGTCAAGGCGGTGCTCGACACCATCCCCGGTGCCGACTACCAGACGAAGCTCCAGACCATCATCAACACCCCGCAGGCCCCGGACGTCTTCTTCAACTGGGGCGGCGGCAGCATCAAGCCGTTCGTCAAGGCGGACCTGCTGCTGCCGCTCGACGACTTCATCAAGAAGAACCCGGACCTGGAGAAGAAGTTCCTGCCGTCCGTCTTCGAGAGCGGCGTCGTCGACGGCAAGCCCTACGGCGTCCCGATGCGCGGCACCCAGCCGGTCCTGCTCTTCCACAACAAGAAGGTCCTCGAGGACGCGGGCGTCCAGCCGCCGAAGACCTGGGACGAGCTGCTCGCCGCGGTGGACAAGCTCAAGGACGCGGGAGTCACCCCGATCGCCCTCGGCGGCGGCGACGTGTGGCCCACCCAGATGTGGTTCCAGTACCTCTACGACCGCATAGCCGGTCCGGAGCTGTTCGCCAAGGCCGTCGGCGGCGACAAGAGCGCCTGGGAGAGCGCGGACAGCAAGAAGGCCCTGGACATGATCAAGGAGCTCGTCGACACCGGCGCCTTCGGCAAGAACTACGACTCCGTCAAGTACACCAACGGCGGCTCGGTCCAGCTGGTGGCCTCCGGCAAGGCCGGCTTCGAGCTGATGGGCTCCTGGTACTACTCCCAGCAGCTCACGGACCACCCGGACTTCGCCGAGAAGGGCCTCGGCTACAGCGCCTTCCCGACCGTCGAGGGCGGCAAGGGCGACGCGGCCAACGTGGCCGGCAACACCAACAACTACTACTCGGTGATGAAGAAGACCAAGCACCCCGAGGCGGTCGCCGAGTTCCTGAAGCTCATGTACTCCGACGAGTTCGTCAAGGCGCAGCTGGACATCGGCAACCTGCCGACCACGACCAACACCGACAAGTTCATCGACGGCTCGGGCACCCCCGAGTACTCGCGCTTCCAGTACGACCTCGTGTCCAAGGCCCCGTCCTTCCAGCTGTCCTGGGACCAGGCGTACCCGCAGAAGGCCAGCTCGGACCTGCACAAGGCCATCCAGCAGTTCTTCAACGGACAGCTCGACACGGACGGCTTCATCAAGGCCATGCAGGCCCTCCCGACCGAGTGACGAACGGCTCATGACCACACACCTCACGAGCGCTCGGCCCGCCGCCGGACCCCGCAAGGAGTCCCGGCGGCGGCCGCCCGCCCCGTCCGCGACGACGGTGGGCCGCCCCGGCTTCGGCTGGGCGGTGCCCGCCGCACTGTTCTTCTTCCTCTTCGCGATCGTCCCGCTGATCATGGTGGCGGTGCTGTCCTTCATGAGCTGGGACGGCATCAGCTCGCCCGAGTTCGTCGGCACCGACAACTGGTCGCGCCTCATCGACGACCCGGTCATGCTCAAGAGCATCTGGCTGACCCTGCTGCTGACCGCGCTCGGCGTGGTCCTGCAGACTCCGCTGAGCATCCTGCTCGGCGTCTGGGCGGCCGGCCACCAGCGCAACCGCGCCGTCCTGTCCGTCATCTACTTCATCCCGCTGCTGCTGTCCGCGACGGCCGTGTCCGTGCTGTGGCGGGCGCTGCTCGACCCGAACTTCGGCATTCCGGCCGAGGCGGGCTGGCTCTTCGGCGACGGCAACCTCTTCGGCGAACAGAACACCGCCATCGGGGTGCTGGCCTTCGTCAGCACCTGGCAGTTCACCCCGTTCCACACGCTGATCTACCAGGGCGCCGCCCGCGCCATCCCGCCGGTGCTCTACCAGGCCGCGGAGATCGACGGGGCGGGCCGCTACCGGCAGTTCTTCCACATCACCCTGCCGCAGCTGCGCACCTCCATGATCACCTCGATGATCCTGATGATCGTCGGCGGACTGACCACGTTCGAGACGGTCCTCATCCTGACCCAGGGCGGTCCCGGCACCGACACCACCATCAGCGCCTACTACATGTACGACAAGGCGTTCAAGAGCTTCGACTACGGCATCGGCTCCGCCATCGCGCTGGCCCTGGTCGTGGCGGCCACGATCATCTCGCTGATCGTCGTCCGGGTCTCCGGCTACGACAAGATGCGCAGCTCCATGGAGGGTGTGTCATGAGGCGCCGACCCAACTACGTGGCCGGCGTCGGCTCGCTCGTCTGGCTCGTCCTGGTCGGACTCCCGCTGTACGTGATGCTCGCCGCGACCCTGCGCACCCGCCAGGACTACGCCGAGAACGGCCCGGTCTCGCTCCCGGACAGCTTCACGCTGGACAACTTCACCGGCGCCTTCGACTCGGGCTTCGGCCAGTACTTCCTCAACACGCTCGTCGTCACCGCCTGCGTGATCGGCATCGTGCTGCTGCTGGTACCGCCGCTCGCCTACGCCATCGTCCGCAGCCGCGGCCGGGCGACGTCGGCGATTTTCCGGCTGTTCCTGCTCGGCCTCGCCATCCCGGCCCAGGCCGTGATCGTGCCGATGTTCTACCTGATCAGCGAAGCAGGGCTGTACGACAACCTGCTCGGCGTCATCCTGCCCACGGCCGCGTTCTGCCTGCCGATGTCCGCGCTCATCCTCAGCGGCGCCATGCGCGACATCTCCCCGGAGCTGTACGAGGCCATGGCGATGGACGGCGCCAGCCCGCGGCGCATGTTCTTCCAGCTCGTCGTGCCGCTGTCCCGCGGGGGGCTGTCCACGATCGTGGTGTTCTCCGCGCTCCAGGCGTGGAACGGCTTCCTGTTCCCGCTCGTGCTGACCCAGTCCGAGTCCACCAAGGTGGTCACCCTGGGCCTGTACAACTTCCAGACCGCGCACGGCATCGACATCCCCGGTCTGCTGGGAGCCGTGGTGCTGTCCATGGTGCCCATCCTGCTCGTCTACCTGTTCGCCCGTCGTGCCCTGGTCCAGGGGCTGATGGGTGTCGGAGGAAAGTGACTGCCGACGTGGCCGTAGAGACCACCCCCGAAATCCCCCTCTGGAACGACCCCACCCACCCCGTCGCCGCCAGAGTCGACGCGCTCGTCGCCGCGATGACCCTCGAGGAGAAGATCGCCCAGCTGTACGGCGTGTGGGTGGGCGCCTCCGACAAGGGCGGCGAAGTCGCCCCCCACCAGCACGACATGGAGGAGGCCGTCGACCTCGACGCGCTGCTCCCCACCGGACTGGGCCAGCTGACCCGCCCGTTCGGCACGGTCCCCGTCGACCCCGCGCTGGGTGCTCTGTCGCTCATGCGCAGCCAGGCCCGCATCACGTCGGCCAACCGGTTCGGCATCCCCGCCCTCGCGCACGACGAGTGCCTGGCCGGCTTCGCCGCCTGGGGCGCCACCGCCTACCCCGTCCCGCTGTCCTGGGGCGCCACCTTCGACCCGGACGCGGTGCGCCGGATGGCCGCCGCCATCGGCCGCGACATGCGCTCCGTCGGCGTCCACCAGGGCCTCGCACCCGTCCTCGACGTGGTCCGCGACGCCCGCTGGGGCCGGGTCGAGGAGACCATCGGCGAGGACCCCTACCTCGTCGGCACCATCGGCACCGCGTACGTGCGGGGCCTGGAGTCCGCCGGGATCGTCGCCACCCTCAAGCACTTCGTCGGCTACTCCGCCTCCCGCGCCGGACGCAACCTCGCGCCCTCGTCCGTGGGCGCCCGCGAGCGGGCCGATGTCCTGCTGCCGCCGTTCGAGATGGCCGTCCGCGAAGGCGGCACCCGCTCCGTGATGCACGCCTACACCGACATCGACGGCGTGCCGGCCGCGGCCGACGAGACGCTGCTGACCGGTCTGCTGCGCGACACCTGGGGCTTCGAGGGAACCGTCGTCGCCGACTACTTCGGCATCGCCTTCCTCAAGACGCTGCACGGCATCGCCGGCGACTGGGCCGGCGCCGCGGGTGCCGCGCTGGGGGCGGGCGTGGACGTCGAGCTGCCCACCGTCAAGACGTTCGGCGCGCCGCTCGTCGAGGCGGTCACGGAGGGCCGGGTCCCCGAGGCGCTCATCGACCGGGCGCTGCGCCGCGTCCTCGCACAGAAGGCGGAACTGGGACTGCTCGATCCGGACTGGAGCCCCGTCCCGCCCGCGCTCGACGGGGTGGACCTCGCGGATCCGGAGGCGCTGCGCGGCAGCATCGACCTGGACCGGTCCGAGAACCGGGAACTGGCCCGCGAGATCGCCGAGAAGGCCGTGGTCCTGCTCAGCAACGACGGCACCCTGCCGCTCGACCGGCCCCGCCGCATCGCCCTGGTCGGCCCCAACGCCACCGAGGCCACCGCCGTACTCGGCTGCTACTCCTTCCCGCGCCACGTCGGGGTGCAGCACCCGGAGGTCCCGGTCGGCATCGACCTGCCCACCCTGCACGACACCCTCACCGCCGAGTTCCCCGAGGCGGACATCACCGTCGCCCGCGGCACCGGAGTCGACGACGGAGAGGTCTCCGGCATCGGCGCGGCGGTGGACGCGGCCCGCGGGGCGGACGTCGTCGTGGCCGTCCTCGGCGACCGCGCGGGCCTGTTCGGGCGCGGCACCAGCGGCGAGGGCTGCGACGCCGAGTCCCTCGCGCTGCCCGGCGCCCAGCAGCAACTCCTCGACGCGCTGCTCGACTCCGGCACGCCGGTGGTCACCGTGCTGCTCGCCGGACGGCCCTACGCGCTGGGCCGCGCCGTGGCGGAGTCCGCCGCGATCGTGCAGTCGTTCTTCCCCGGCGAGGAGGGCACCGCCGCGATCGCCGGCGTGCTCGGCGGACGGACCAGCCCCACCGGCAGGCTGCCCGTCAGCGTGCCCGGCAGCGCGGGTGCCCAGCCGACCACCTACCTCGGGGCGCGGCTCGCCCAGGCCAGCGAGGTGTCCAACATCGACCCGACACCGGCCTTCGGCTTCGGGCACGGGCTCACGTACACCACGTTCGCCTGGAGCGACCTCGTGGCGCACACCAAGGAGGCGCCGACCGACGGCGAGTTCTCGCTGGAACTCACCGTCCGCAACACCGGCGAACGGCACGGCACCGAGGTGGTGCAGCTCTACCTGCACGACCCGGTCGCCTCCGTCGTCCAGCCGGTGCAGCGCCTCGTCGGCTACACGCGGGTGCCACTGGCCCCCGGTGAGGCCCGCCGAGTGCGCGTCGTGGTGCCCGCCGACCTCGCCTCGTTCACCGGCCGCGACGGCCGCCGCGTCGTCGAACCGGGCGACCTGGAGCTGCGGTTCGCGTCCTCCAGCACCGAGCCGCGGCTGACGGCGACGGTCGCGCTCACCGGGCCGCAACGGCCGGTCGACCACACCCGGCGGCTGCACGCGGTGTTCACGCACGAGGCGCAGGAGACACAGGAGGCCGTCGAGGGCGCCTGAGCCGCCGGCTCGGGAGCCGAGCGGTGGTGCCGGGTCCGTGTTCCCGGCGCCACCGCTCGCCGCGCGGTTCAGCGCACGACGTCGAAGACGTTCTTCTGGATGCCGTTGGCGTAGGCCTCGTGCTCGACGAGCCTCAGCTTCTGGGCGTCCTTGTCCGTGTCGCTGAACAGCCGCTTGCCCGCACCGAGGAGGAGCGGGAAGACCAGCAGGTGGTAGCGGTCGATCAGACCGGCGTCCGACAGGCTCCGGTTCAGGGCGGCACTGCCGTGGACGATGATCGGGCCGCCCTCGGTCTCCTTCAGCGCGGCGACCTCGTCGAGCGAGCGCAGGATCGTCGTCTCGCCCCAGTTCGTCACCAGGTCGTCCTCGGTGAGGGTGGTGGAGACGACGTACTTCGGCATCTTGCGGTACTCGGGAAACTCCTCCATGTCCGGCCACACCGGGCTGAACGCCTCGTAGCTGACCCGGCCGAGGAGCAGTGCCGCGGCTTCGCCCTGCTCCCGGCCCTTGATCTCGTACGCCTCGGGGAGGAAGTCCACGAGCTTGAAGGTCCAGCCGGAGTTCCGGTAGCCGGGCTCGCCGCCCGGGGCCTCCACGACACCGTCGAGCGAGACGAAGGCGGTGCTGATCAGAGTACGCATGCGGGGATCCTCAACGTTTCGTGTCCGGTCTGTGTACCCCTACGACCCGGGGCCGGGGAAAAACTCATCGGTCCCCCCTCCGGGGCGGGTGTTCGAGGGTGCTCGCAGCGCGTCGACCGCGTGCAGGGCCACGTGCAGTTCGGTGCGCTGCTCGCCGGACTCGAGGTCACTGCCGAGCAGCCGCTCGATGGTACGCAGCCGTTGGTAGACCGTCTCCCGGGACAGACCGGCCGAACGGGCGGCCACCGTCTTGTTGCCCGCGGCTTCCAGATAGCCGCGCAGGGTCGCCACGAGGTCGGTGCCGTGCCGGGCGTCGTGGTCGAGCAGCGGGCCCAACCGCCGTTCCGCGTACTCCTGGACGCGGAGGTCGTCGCGCAGCGCGTACAGCAGGCGACGCAGCCCGATGTCGGACCGCTCGTGGAAGGAACGGCCGGCCGGGAGGGGACGCCCGGGTTCGGTGGCCTCGGCCACTCGGGCCGCCTCGCGGAACGAGCGCGCCGCGTCGGCGAGGTCCTCGGCCGGCGCGCCCGCGCTCACCGTCGCGCCCGGGACCGCGGCCAGGGCGGTGCGGCTCACCTGCTCGACCGCCTCGCGCCACGGCCGGGACGGGCGCAGCGCCAGCAGTACGCCCAGGCGGGTGGAGGAGAGGAGCCCGACGAGGGCCCGCGCCCCCGTCGCGGTCAGCTCCTCGCAGAGCCGGGTCTCGACCGCCCCGGTGTCCGGTCCGGGCGGCAGGTCGGCGAGGACGGAGACGAACCGGGCGTGCTCCGTCGGCAGCCCCAGGGCCGAGACCCGGGCCCGCGCGTCCGCGGGGGAGCGGTGCCGCCGCTCGACCAGGTCGCGCAGGGCGTTGCGGTGGGCGGTGCGCTCCCAGGGCGTGGCGTGGGTGAGACGGGCGATGGTGAGCGCCATCGCGGTCCGCTCCAGCACCGTGGCGTCCTGCGGTCCGAAGGTCCGGCCGGCGAGCGCGCCGGGGAGCATGACCACCCGGCCCCACCGCTCGCCCCGGTACTCCACCGGGGCCGTGAGCCAGCCCTCGGGGCCGGACACCCCGGCGCGGTCGGTGGCCGGCGTGGTGCGTGAGCGCCGTTCCCAGTCCGCGAGCGCGTCCCGGACCGGGGCCCCGGGCGGCTCGCAGACCAGCGCCAGGTGGACCAGGTTCTCCAGCACGACCGTACGGCCGCTCATCTCCGCCGCGGCGCGCAGCACCTCCTCGGGCCCCGCACCGCGCAGGGTGAGCGCGGTGAACGCCTCGTGGACGCGCTGGGTCCGGCGGATCGCGTCCGCCTGGTGGCCGACGATCAGGGTGTGCACGACCTGGGTGACCTCCAGGAAGTTGACGTCCCTGGCGAGCGTGACGAGCGGCAGCCCGCGCGCACGGCAGGCCCGGACCAGAGCCTCGGGCGGCCGGTGATAGCGGCGTACCAGCTCGATGACGAGGGCGGCGGCACCGACGGCCGCGAGTTCGTCGACGTAGCGGCGGACACCGGCGGGGTCGTCGGGCAGGGGCATGCCGGTGGTGAGGACGAGTTCGCCGCCCTTGAGGAAGGAAGCGGGGTCCGTCAGCTCGGTGACGTGGACCCAGCGGACCGGGCGATCGAGGTGCTCCTCACCGGTCACCACCCGCGGTTCGCCCCCGGCCAGGACCGGCAGGGCCAGCACGTCGGCCACGGTGGGCGGCCGGTCCGACGGGCCCGGCTGCCGGTGCTCGCTCACGCTGCCTCCCTGTGCACCCAGGTTACGCCGAACGCCTGACACATCGTCCGGACACGCTGCCCCGGCCGGACAGATCACGCGTTGCCGCGCCCGCCGGGGCGGGAAGGCTGGCAGGACCGCAGGAGACCGACGAACAGGCCGGGAGACGAGCATGACCGCACTGTCGCCGCACCTTCGCCAGGCCACCCCCGTGGTGGCGGTCCGGGGCGAGGGCGTCCACCTCGACGGCGAGGACGGCCGCCGCTATCTGGACTTCACCGCCGGTATCGGCGTCACCAGCACCGGCCACTGCCACCCCAGGGTCGTGGCCGCCGCCCAGGAGCAGGTCGCCACCCTGGTCCACGGCCAGTACACGACCGTGATGCACCCGCCGCTGCGGCGCCTGGTCGACAAGCTCGGCGAGGTGCTGCCCCAGGACCTGGACAGCCTGTTCTTCACCAACTCCGGCAGCGAGGCGGTCGAGGCCGCGCTGCGCCTGGCCCGGCAGGCCACCGGACGGCCCAACGTGCTGGTCTGCCACGGCGGCTTCCACGGCCGCACGGTCGCCGCCGCCTCCATGACCACCTCCGGCACCCGTTTCCGCTCCGGGTTCTCACCGCTGATGAGCGGCGTCGTCGTCACTCCCTTCCCGACGGCCTTCCGCTACGGCTGGGACGAGGAGACCGCCACCCGCTTCGCCCTCAAGGAGCTCGACTACACCCTCCAGACGATCTCCGCGCCCGCCGACACCGCCGCCGTGATCGTCGAACCGGTCCTCGGCGAGGGCGGCTACGTCCCCGCGAACCGCGCCTTCGTCCAGGGCCTGCGCGAGCGCGCCGACCGGCACGGCTTCCTGCTGATCCTCGACGAGGTGCAGACCGGTGTGGGCCGCACCGGCCGGTTCTGGGGCCACGAGCACTTCGGCGTCACCCCCGACATCCTCGTCACCGCCAAGGGCCTGGCCAGCGGCTTCCCGCTGTCCGGCATCGCCGCCCCGGAGGAGCTGATGCGCAAGGCGTGGGCGGGCTCGCAGGGTGGGACGTACGGCGCCAACGCGGTGGCGTGCGCGGCGGCCTGTGCCACGCTGGACGTCGTACGCGACGAGAAGCTCGTCGAGAACGCCGAGACGATGGGCGCCCGGCTCCGCCGGGGCCTGGAGGCGGTGGCGTCCCGGACCCCGGCCATCGGCGACGTACGGGGCATGGGGCTGATGCTGGCCAGCGAGTTCGTCACCGGGGACGGCGAGCCGGACCCCGAGACCGCCGCCCGGGTGCAGCGGGCCGCCGTCGACGAGGGATTGCTCCTGCTGCTGTGCGGGGCCTGGAACCAGGTGGTCCGGATGATCCCGGCCCTGGTGATCGACGAGGCGGGCGTGGACGAGGGGCTTCGGGCGTGGGCCGCCGCCGTCGAGGCCGGTACGTCGGGAGCGGCGGGACGATGACGGCCGCCGCGCACCGCTTCACGCGCCCCGCGGGGACAACGCACCGGCGATCAGGAGGGACCCCATGACCGACATCCCCGACACCCCCACACAGCTCTTCCTCGGCGGTGCCTGGGTGGACGCCGCGGACGGCGCCGTCATGCCCGTGGACGACCCCGCGACCGGCGAGATCCTGGCCCACGTCGCCGACGCGGGACCCAAGGACGCCCGGCTGGCCGAGGAGGCGGCGGTCCAGGCGCAGCAGGAGTGGGCCCGGACGGCGCCGAGGGCGCGCAGCGAGATCCTGCGCCGCGCCTACGAGATCGTCCTGGAGCGCACGGACGCGCTGGCCCGCCTGATGACCTCCGAGATGGGCAAGCCGCTGGCCGAGGCCCGGGGCGAGGTCGCCTACGCGGCGGAGTTCTTCCGCTGGTTCTCCGAGGAGGCCGTCCGGATCGACGGCGGGCACGGCGTCCTGCCCGACGGCCGCAACCGCATGCTGCTGTCCCGGCGCCCGGTGGGCCCCTGTCTGCTGATCACCCCGTGGAACTTCCCGCTCGCCATGGGCACCCGCAAGATCGGCCCGGCGGTCGCGGCCGGCTGCACCATGGTGCTCAAGCCGGCCCCGCAGACCCCGCTCTCCAGCCTGGCCCTGGCCTCGATCCTCAAGGAGGCCGGGCTGCCCGACGGGGTGCTGAACGTCGTCACGACCTCGCGGGCGGGGGAGGTGTGCGAACCGCTCCTGCGCGGCGGGCGCATCCGCAAGCTGTCCTTCACCGGTTCGACGGCCGTCGGCCGGCTGCTCCTGGCACAGTGCGCGGACACCGTCGTGCGGACCTCGATGGAGCTGGGCGGCAACGCGCCGTTCGTCGTCTTCGACGACGCGAATCTCGACGCGGCCGTGGACGGCGCGATGGTCGCCAAGATGCGCAACATGGGCGAGGCGTGCACCGCCGCCAACCGCTTCTTCGTGCACCGCTCGGTGGCGGGGGAGTTCGCCGACCGGCTCGCCCGCCGGATGGGCGCGCTGGTGGTGGGTCCCGGCACCAGCGACGGCGTCGACGTCGGACCGCTCATCGACGCCGCCGGGCGGGCCAAGGTCGAGGAGCTGGTCGCCGACGCGGTGGAGCGCGGCGCGCGGGTACTCGTCGGCGGCACCACGCCGGAGGGTCCCGGCTGCTTCTACCCGCCCACGGTGCTCACCGACGTCTCCCCGGACAGCCGCCTGACGGCGACGGAGATCTTCGGCCCGGTCGCCGCGATCCTCACCTTCGACGACGAGGACGAGGTGGTCCGCCGGGCCAACGACACCCCGTGGGGGCTCGTCGGTTACGTCTTCACCGAGGGCCTGGACCGTGCCCTGCGGGTCAGCGAGCGCCTGGAGGTCGGCATGGTCGGCCTCAACACCGGCCTGGTCTCCAACCCCGCCGCACCCTTCGGCGGCGTCAAGCAGTCGGGGCTCGGCCGGGAGGGGGGCCGGGTCGGGATCGAGGAGTTCCTGGAGTACCAGTACGTGGCGCTGCCGACCGGGTGACACAGACGATGCGGAGCGGGGCTTTGCATGGTCATGCGTAATCATGCATACTCTTCCTATGTCCAAGGTCCTCACCTCCCTCCCCACCGGCGAGCGCGTCGGTATCGCCTTCTCGGGCGGCCTCGACACCTCGGTCGCGGTCGCGTGGATGCGTGACAAGGGCGCCGTCCCCTGCACGTACACCGCCGACATCGGCCAGTACGACGAGCCCGACATCGCCTCGGTGCCCGACCGCGCGAAGACGTACGGCGCCGAGGTCGCGCGCCTGGTCGACTGCCGCGCGGCGCTGGTCGAGGAGGGGCTGGCCGCGCTCACCTGCGGGGCGTTCCACATCCGCTCGGGCGGGCGCGCGTACTTCAACACCACGCCGCTGGGCCGTGCCGTCACGGGCACCCTCCTCGTCCGGGCGATGCTCGAGGACGACGTCCAGATCTGGGGCGACGGCTCCACGTTCAAGGGCAACGACATCGAGCGGTTCTACCGGTACGGCCTGCTCGCCAACCCGCAGCTCAGGATCTACAAGCCGTGGCTTGACGCGGACTTCGTGACGGAGCTCGGCGGGCGCAAGGAGATGTCGGAGTGGCTGGTCGCCCACGACCTGCCCTACCGGGACTCCACGGAGAAGGCGTACTCCACCGACGCCAACATCTGGGGCGCCACCCACGAGGCCAAGACCCTGGAGCACCTCGACACCGGCGTGGAGACCGTGGAGCCCATCATGGGCGTGCGGTTCTGGGACCCGTCGGTCGAGATCGCGCCCGAGGACGTGACCATCGGCTTCGACCAGGGCCGCCCGGTGACGATCAACGGCAAGGAGTTCGCCTCCGCGGTCGACCTGGTCATGGAGGCCAACGCCGTCGGCGGCCGGCACGGCATGGGCATGTCCGACCAGATCGAGAACCGGATCATCGAGGCCAAGAGCCGCGGCATCTACGAGGCGCCCGGCATGGCCCTGCTGCACGCCGCCTACGAGCGCCTGGTCAACGCCATCCACAACGAGGACACCCTCGCCCAGTACCACACCGAGGGGCGGCGCCTGGGCCGGCTGATGTACGAGGGCCGCTGGCTGGACCCGCAGTCGCTGATGATCCGCGAGTCGCTGCAGCGCTGGGTCGGCTCGGCGGTCACCGGCGAGGTCACCCTCAGGCTGCGGCGCGGCGAGGACTACTCGATCCTCGACACCACCGGCCCGGCCTTCAGCTACCACCCGGACAAGCTGTCCATGGAGCGCACCGAGGACTCCGCGTTCGGCCCGGTGGACCGGATCGGCCAGCTGACCATGCGCAACCTGGACATCGCCGACTCCCGCGCCAAGCTCGAGCAGTACGCCGGGCTCGGCCTCATCGGCACCGGCAGCCCCGCCATCGGCGCCGCGCAGGCCGCCGCGACCGGGCTGATCGGCGCCATGCCGGAGGGCGGCGCGCAGGCCATCGCCTCCCGCGGCGAGGTCTCCGCCGACGACGAGCTGCTGGACCGCGCCGCGATGGAGTCCGGCACCGACTGATCCGGCCGTCCCCGCGACCCGGGGACCCCGCACCGGCGAGGGCCGGCTCGACGCCTGAGGGCGTCGAGCCGGCCCTTCTGCTTGCCCCGTCCGTTGCTGCTCCTCGTACGCGACTTGCGCGACTTGCGAGCCCGGAGCAATCCTTCTGGCATCCCTTGTCTCTTCGTTGCCTGTTCAAGTGCTACGCAAGCGCTTCGCAAGTGGTGTAAGTCGTTTACGCGCCAATTCCCGCCTCAACCGCGACCGTTGACAAACCGGTGACGCGCTAGAAACCTGATGACGCACTTTCCGCAAAGAATCGACTGTCCTGCTCAATTGGCGCGCAGAGTCGGTGCTTCCCCCCAACTGCCGGACCTCCGCGCCCTCCCCGACTCCCCACGGAACAAGAGGACCCCATGAGACGGAGATCTCTCGGCCGACGGACGCTCACGGGCGCCGCCGTCGCCGGGCTGATGACGGTCGGGCTGCTGCCACTGCCCCTCGCCGCCACCGCGCAGGCGGCGACGGCGCCGGTGACGGCCGCCGCCGACGTCAATCTGGCCCTCGGCCGACCCGCCAAGGCAGGCGGCTCGCACGGCGCCTACCCGGCCGGCAACGCCACCGACGGACAGCAGGCCACCTACTGGGAGGGGCCTGCCGGTTCCTTCCCGCAGTGGCTGCAGGTCGACCTCGGCACCGCCCGCGACGTCGACCGGGTGGTGCTCAAGCTGCCGGCCGGCTGGGAGAGCCGGACCCAGACCCTGTCCCTGCGGGGCAGCACCGACGGCTCCACCTTCCACAGCCTCGACGCCTCGGACGGCCGGGCGTTCGGCCCGGCACAGGCCGGCACCGTCGCCATCGACCTCGACTCCCCCTCCGAGGCCCGTTACGTCCGCGTCGACATCACCGGCAACACCGGCTGGAACGCCGCACAACTGGCCGAGCTGGAGGTGTACGGCGACGGCGTCGACACCGGCCCGCCGCCCACCGGCACCAACCTCGCCCGCAACAAGCCGGCCGAGGCCACCTCGACGACCCAGAACTACGTCGCCGCCAACGCCACCGACGACTCCACCTCCACCTACTGGGAGGCCGCCGGCAACCCGGCCGACCTCACCGTCAAGCTCGGCGCCGACGCCGACGTCAGCGGCGTGGTCGTCAAGCTCAACCCGGACCCGGTCTGGTCCGCCCGCACCCAGAGCATCCAGGTGCTCGGCCGGGCGCAGGGCGAGAGCGGCTTCACCTCGCTGCGCGAGCGCGCCGACTACGCCTTCAGCCCGGGGCAGGACAACGCGGTGACCATCCCGGTCAGCGGCCGGGTCTCCGACGTACGGCTCAGGTTCTTCTCCAACACCGGCGCCTCCGGCGGCCAGGTCGCAGAGTTCCAGGTCCTCGGCACCGCCGCACCCGCGCCCGACCTCACCGTCACCGGCCTCGACTGGTCGCCCGCGGCGCCGAACGAGCGCGACGAGGTCACCGTCAACGCCACGGTCCGCAACGCCGGCACCGCGCCCTCGGCCGCGCTCGACTGGTCGCCCGCGGCGCCGAACGAGCGCGACGAGGTCACCGTCAACGCCACGGTCCGCAACGCCGGCACCGCGCCCTCGGCCGCGACCACCACCGAGGTCACCGTGGAGGGCACCACGGCCGGCAGCGCCGCCGTCCCCGCGCTCGACCCCGGCGAGTCCACCGAGGTCGCCGTCTCCACCGGTACCCACGCGGCCGGCAGCTACGCGGTCGCCGCCGTGGCAGACCCGAAGGACACCGTCGCCGAACTGGACGACACCAACAACAGCCGCTCCGCCACCGACCGCCTCGTCGTCGACCGGGCTCCAGGACCGGACCTCGAGGTGCGGTCCATCACCACCAACCCGGCCAACCCGGCGGTGGGCGCCGAGGTCTCCTTCACCGTCGCCGTGCACAACCGCGGCACCAGCGCCGTCGAGGCGGGCACGGTGACCCGGGTCCAGGCCGGCTCCACCACCCTGGACGGCACCACCGGACAGGTCGCGGCGGGCGCCACGGTGAACGTGCCGGTCAGCGGCACCTGGAAGGCGACGAGCGGCGGGGTCACCCTCACCGCCACCGCCGACGCCACCGCCCGGGTCGCCGAGACCAACGAGAACAACAACGTGCTCGCCAAGTCCCTCGTCGTCGGACGCGGCGCCGCCGTGCCGTACACCGAGTACGAGGCGGAGGACGGCCGGTACGACGGCACGCTGCTCAGCACCGACGCCAAGCGGACCTTCGGGCACACCAACTTCGGCACCGAGTCCTCGGGCCGCGAGTCCGTACGGCTCGACTCGACCGGCGAGTACGTCGAGTTCACCTCCACCACACCCACCAACTCCATCGTAGTGCGCAACTCCATCCCCGACGCCCCCGGCGGCGGCGGAGCCGAGGCCACCATCAGCCTCTACGCCGACGGCGAGTTCGTGCAGAAGCTCAACCTGTCGTCCAAGCACAGCTGGCTCTACGGCAGCACCGACGACCCGGAGGGCCTCACCAACCGGCCCGGCGGCGACGCCCGGCGCCTCTTCGACGAGTCCCACGCGCTCCTCGACCGGACCTTCCCGCAGGGCACCGAGTTCCGCCTCCAGCGCGACTTGGGCGACTCGGCCGCCTACTACGTCATCGACCTGATCGACCTGGAGCAGGTCGCGCCCGCCAAGACCAAGCCCGCCGAGTGCACCTCCATCACCGAGTACGGGGCCGTCCCCGGCGACGGACTCGACGACACCGACGCCATCCAGCGCGCCGTAACCGACGACCAGAACGGCAGGATCGACTGCGTGTGGATCCCCGCCGGGCAGTGGCGCCAGGAGCAGAAGATCCTCACCGACGATCCGCTCAACCGCGGCCAGTACAACCAGGTCGGCATCAGCAACGTCACGGTCCGCGGCGCCGGCATGTGGCACTCCCAGCTCTACACCCTGACCCCGCCGCAGGAGGCCGGCGGCATCAACCACCCGCACGAGGGCAACTTCGGCTTCGACATCGACGGCAACACGCAGATCTCCGACATCGCCATCTTCGGCTCGGGCACCATCCGCGGCGGTGACGGCAACGCGGAGGGCGGCGTCGGGCTCAACGGCCGCTTCGGCAAGGACACCAAGATCAGCAACGTGTGGATCGAGCACGCCAACGTCGGTGTCTGGGTCGGCCGCGACTACTCGAACATCCCCGAACTGTGGGGCCCCGCCGACGGCCTGGAGTTCACCGGCATGCGCATCCGCGACACCTACGCGGACGGCATCAACTTCTCCAACGGCACCCGCAACTCCACCGTCTACAACTCCTCCTTCCGCACCACCGGCGACGACTCGCTCGCGGTCTGGGCCAACAAGTACGTCAAGGACCCGTCCGTGGACATCGGCCACGACAACCACTTCCGCAACAACACGATCCAACTGCCGTGGCGGGCCAACGGCATCGCGGTGTACGGCGGTTACGGCAACACCATCGAGAACAACGTCGTCTCCGACACCATGAACTACCCCGGCATCATGCTCGCCACCGACCACGACCCGCTGCCCTTCTCCGGGCAGACCCTGATCGCGGGCAACGCCCTGCACCGCACGGGCGGCGCGTTCTGGGGCGAGGCGCAGGAGTTCGGCGCCATCACCCTCTTCGCGCAGGGTCAGGACATCCCGGGCGTGACCATCCGGGACACCGAGATCCTCGACTCGACCTACGACGGCATCCAGTTCAAGACGGGAGGCGGTGCGATGCCGGACGTGAAGATCCAGAACGTCCGCATCGACAAGTCGAACAACGGCTCCGGCATCCTCGCGATGGGCGGCGCCCGCGGCAGCGCGACCCTGACCGACGTCACGATCACCAACTCGGCCGAGGAGGACATACGGATCGAACCCGGCTCCCAGTTCAAGATCAACCAGTAGGAGCCGCCCAGTAGCAGCCCGACCGGTAACGGCCGACCAGGCCCGAGCCGGTCACCGGGAGGCCGCCCGGCGGCGCGGAGCACCACCGCGCCGCCGGGCTTCCGCCGGGTCCGGGAGCCGGCCGGGAGTGCGCTCGACGGGGACGCGGGCGTCGTCCTTGCGGCGTTCGGCGTTGAGTTCGTTCACCGCGCCCAGCGCGTCGCCGATCGTCGCGTAGTCCACCGCGATGAAGTTGACCGGTCTGCCGCGCTGCCGCTCACAGGTGTGCGCCCGCTCCAGCACCCGCTGCCGGGAGTTGACGACCCCGGCGTCGAGCCGCAGCCCGCCGCCCGCCGTGACGAAGTGGTTCAGCAGGAACAGCCGCTTGTCCGAGCCGCCCCGGTTGGGCAGGCAGGACATCTCGTCCGGGCTGCGGAAGGCGAACGGCGTCTCCATGCCGTACCGGTAGAGGTTCCGGTACCAGGGCGCGGGCCCGTCCGCCTGCTCCGCGAAGACGACCAGCCGCCGACCGCTGTCGATCATGTCCTCGAGCTTCGGCCACGGGCGGTCCGGGTCCCGGTCCGGCTCGTACAGCAGGTCCGAGAGGCCGGCCCTGGCGAAGGCGTCCTGGGTGGTCACCGCGTCCACCCCGTCCTGGAGGATCAGCGTGACGATCTCCGTGGGGTTGTCGCGCAGCCACTCTCCGATCTGCCGCAGCGTCGGCTCCAGTTCGAGGGCCCCGGCGCCGCACACCGAGTGACACAGCCACAGGCCCGGATGGGGCGGGTTGACCTGTTTCAGGATCGTGGTCAGCCGACGGCGCTCGGCGGGGGAGAAGTCCGAGGTGCTCAGCCGCTGGGCCACCTCCTCGGGCCGCTCCCAGCGGTGGGTGTCGAGCAGCAGGACCCGCGAGCCCGCGCCCAGCTGACCGACGATGTCCGGGTCCTGCAGGGGGCCGATGAACCGGTCCGCCGTCGTCGCCATCGCGTTGTGCGACGCGAGCTGGGCGATCTCGTCGTAACGGGCGTCGCACAACTCGGCGCTGCCCTGGCAGATCCGCGGCGAGGAACCGCTGATCGCCACCGGCGCCAGCATCGTCCCGACGAGGGCGACGGCGGTGACGGTGAAGGTCAGCGCCGGAACGTGCCGCGGATCGGTGAGGACCGGCACACTGGGCCGGGTCTGCCACACCCAGCCGACGGTGATCAGCAGGGCGCCCGCGGCGAGCAGGATCACCGCGACGACCACGGCGGTGTTCAGCAGCCGGTCGAGCGCGGCGGCCTGGACGTCGGCGAGCAGTCCCGACGCCGCCGGCGGCCACGACGTCGGGGTGCCGAACAGCGTGTCGCCCAGCGTCAGCCGCAGCAGGAGCACGGTGAGCGCCAGCACGGAGGCGGCCGCCGCCGGCACCCAGCCCAGCGGCATCAGCCGGCGCTTGGCGGGCGACGGCGTCAACAACCACAGCAGGGTGAGCGCGGCGGCGCACAGCACGGCCGCCGCCGGTTCCACCACGTCCTGGAAGAGCCGGGTCACGTTCCGGGCGCGGTCCAGCGGGGCCAGCGCCTCGGTCCCGGGCTCGACGTCGACGGTGACGACCCAGGTGCCCTGCCTCGCCTCCCGCAGCAGTTCCTCGGCGGCGTCCCGGACCTGGTCGGTCAGCGCGACCGGGGCGATCGCGGCCAGGGCCGAGGCCACGTCGCCCCGGTCCAGCGCCGTGCGCACGGTCGATCTGACGCCCTCGTGCGTCGTGCCGTCCGGGACCAGCCGCATCAGCGCGTCCGTGGCGGCGACCGCCTGGCTGTGCGACAGCGGCAGCGTCGGCAGCTCCTCAAGCGGCGCCTCACCGGCCACCACCCGCGCCACCAGCTCGCTCAGGTGCTGCACGAAGGCCTGGAAGTCCGGTTCGGAGCGCTTCTGCAGCGCGGCGACGGCGTCACCGAAGTACGCCTGGCTGAGCCGCTCGACGTTCGCGACGACGGGCTCCAGGTCGACCGTGATCCGCAGCCGGTCGCTGTCGCCCTCCAGGTAGTGGACCATTTCCGCGATCTGGCCCTCGCCCATCGTCCGCAGCGTCTCCGGCGGGATCACCACCTTCAGGTTCGAGGTGATGGTCGACTGCGGAACGGGCAGCCGCTCCAGCAGGTCGCTGGTGAACGGCGTGCTGCCCGGGTCCACCAGCACCTCGTCGTAGAAGCGCTGGTAGGCGCGCTCGTCCTCCAGCACCTGGCCGTAGAACCCGGGGTCCAGCACCGTACTGCGGACGACGGCCGCCGCGGCCAAGACGGTCAGGCTCAGCACCGCCACGCACCAGACCAGCACCTCGACCCAGGGCGGGCGCCGGACCAGTGCGTTCATGGAACCATTCTCGTATCAGCCGGCCGCCGTGCCGCCACGGCGCCCAGTGGGGGAGTGCCAAGACACGCATGCCCCGCCCCGGGCCGGCCGATACCTGTCAGCCTCCGCTCACCACTTCGTCGGGGACCCTGCTCTCCTTGGGGTGGACGCAGTGCCACCGATGTCCCCCGTGCCCCTCCGTCGCCGCCGGGAAGGCGGTGGCGCAGGCGTCGTCCGCCTTCCAGCAGCGGGTCCGGAAAGGGCAGCCGGTGGGCGGGTTGGTGGCCGACGGCACCGGGCCGTGCAGCACGATCCGGTCGGGGCGCTCCAGCAGGCTCGGCGTCGCGGAGAGCAGCGCCTCGGTGTACGGGTGCCGGGAGGCGCCGGAGACCTCGGCGGCCCCGCCCTCCTCGACCACCCGGCCCAGGTACAGCACCGCGATGCGGTCCGCCAGATAGCGCACCGTCTGCACGTCGTGCGAGATGAACACCATGCCGAGGCCCAGCCGGGCCCGCAGGTCCACCAGCAGGTTGAGGATCTGGGCGCGCACCGACACGTCCAGGGCGCTGGTGGGCTCGTCGGCGACGATCAGCTCCGGCTCCAGGGCCAGCGCACGGGCGATGGCCACGCGCTGGCGCTGACCGCCGGACAGCTGGCCCGGCAGCGCGTCCAGGGTGTGGCCGGGCAGCCCGACCAGGTCGAGGAGCTCCTCCACCCGGGCGTCGCGCTCGGCCCGCGTACCGCGTTGGTGCACGTCCAGCGGGTCGCGCAGGATCCGGCGCACGGGCAGCCTCGGGTTCAGCGCGGTGGAGGCGTCCTGGAAGACCACGCCGACCGAGGCCCCGAATCCGGTGCGCCGCTCGGCGGCGCCCATCGTCCACAGGTCCCGGCCCCGGAAGTAGACGTGTCCCTCTGTGGGGCGCTGCAGTCCGGTGACCACGCGGGCCAGAGTGGACTTGCCGCAGCCCGACTCGCCGACGAGTCCCAGGATCTCGCCGCGCCGGACCTCCAGGGAGGCGTCGGTGAGGGCGTGCACGGCGTCCCGGCGCAGGATGCCGCCGCTGCGGGCCCTGTGCCGTACGTGGATGCGGTCGAGCCGGACGAGTGGGTCCATGGTGCTGTCCTCGGTGGCGGTCATCGGGCACTCTCCAGCGACTTCGCCGGGCCGGTCCCCAAGGCCGGTCCGTTTCCGGAGGGCGTCCGGTGCGCGGTCGCCGGGTGATGGCAGGCGAAGAGGTGGTCGAGACCGGCGTCGCGGTCGGTGGCGGGCGGCGGGGTGGTGGCGCACAGGTCGGTGGCGGCGGCGCAGCGGGACGCGAACCGGCAGCCGGCGCCGAACGCCTTCGGGGCCGGTACGACACCGCGGATCTGGTGCAGGCGCTCGGCACCCGACTCCAGCGACACGACCGAGCCGAGCAGCCCCCGGCTGTAGTGGTGCGCCGGATCGGTCAGCAGCGCGCGGGTGTCGCCCGCCTCGGCGACCTGGCCGGCGTACATCACGGCGACCCGGTGGGCGAGGTCGCCGACCAGGGCCAGGTCGTGGGAGACGAGGATCATCGCGAAGCCCAGTTCGTCGCGGAGCTGGACCAGCAGTTCGACGACCTGGGCCTGCACGGTGACGTCGAGGGCGGTGGTCGGCTCGTCGGCGATGAGCAGGCGCGGGCTGCGGGACAGGGCCATGGCGATCAGCACCCGCTGGCGCTGCCCGCCGGACAGCTCGTGCGGGTAGCTGCGCAGAGTGCGCTCGGGGGAGAGGCCGACCAGTTCGAGCAGCTCGGCGGGGGTGCGGGTGCCGCCCCGGGAGGTGAGCCACTTGAGCTGGGTGCCGATCAGCACGGACGGGTTCAGGGACGACATGGCGTCCTGGTAGACCATGGCGATCTCCGGGCCCATCAGCGCCCGGCGCTCCTTCGGCGCCAGCTTCAGCAGATCGCGGCCCCGGTAGCGGATCTCGCCCTCGGCCTCGGCGTTGCGGGCCAGCAGGCCCATGATCGCGAGGCTGGTGATGGACTTGCCGCAGCCCGACTCGCCGACCAGGCCGAGGGTCTCGCCCTCGCGGACGGTGAAGGAGATGCCGTCGACGACGCGGGTGTCGCCGTAGCGGTCCGGGAAGCGGATCGACAGGTCGCGCACGACCAGCAGGTCGGCGGCGTCCTCGGCGACCGGCGGCACCGCGGGTTCCATGGCCTCGAGCCGGGCCGCCAGTTCGGCGAGCGCGGCGTTCACCTCGGTCTCGTCGACCGCCGGCGCGGGCTCGGCGGCGTTGTCGTCGGTGTCGGTGCCGCCGGTGCGGGACGTGTCCGGCGAGGCGGCGGCGTCCGTCATGCCCTCGGAGAGCACGTTCAGCGCGAGCACCGTGACCAGCACGCACAGGCCGGGGAAGAGGGTCGCCCACCAGCCGCCCGACAGCAGGATCTGCCGGCCGTAGGCCAGCACGCTGCCCCAGCTCGGGTCCGGGTCCTGCACACCGGCGCCGATGAAGGACAGGCTCGCCTCGAAGATGATGGAGTCGGCCACCATGACCGTCGCGAACACCAGGATCGGCGCCGCGCAGTTGATGGCGACGTGCCGCGCCACGATGTAGCCGCGGCGGGCGCCGATGACGCGCTCGGCGGCGACGTAGTCCTCGCCGTACTGCTCCAGCACGTTGGCCCGCACCACGCGGGCCAGGGAGGGCGAGTAGACGAAGGCGATGGTGAAGATGATGACCGGCACGCTGGGCCCGAAGACCGCGACGAGCACGGCGGCCAGCGCGATCGGCGGGAAGGACATGACGACGTCGAGCGTGCGCATCACCGACTCGTCGGCGAGCTTGCGCGAGGTGGCCGCCAGAGCGCCCAGGGCGGAGCCGACGACCAGGGCGAGCAGGGTCGCGCCCAGGCCGATGACCAGGGAGTAGCGCGCACCGTGCACGACGCGGGCGAACACGTCCCGCCCGGCCCGGTCGGTGCCGAACCAGTGGTCGGCGCCCGGAGCCTGCGCCGGGATGCCGGTGGCGAGCGGGTCCTGGGTGAGCAGCGGCGCGAAGACCGCGCCCAGCACCACCACGAGGAGGATCCCGAGGGCGATCCGGGAGGGCAGGGGCAGCCGGCGCAGGCGGGTGCCGGGCCGGGCGAGGCGCCCGGCGAGGGAGCGTGGAGCGAACATCACACCGTCCTGATGCGCGGGTTGACGAGCAGGTAGAGCAGGTCGACGACGACGTTGACCACGAGGAAGGCGATCGCGATGGTGAGCACGGTGCCCTGGACAAGGCCGACGTCGCCTCCGTTGACGCCCTCGAGGATCAGCTTGCCCATGCCGGGCAGGTCGAAGATCGCCTCGATGACGACGGCGCCGCTGAGCATGTAGCCGACCTTGACGCCGAGCACGGTCAACGGGGTGACCAGGGCGTTGCGCAGCACCGACCGGATGATCAGGAACGGCGGCAGGCCGCTGCCCCTGGCGGTGCGCACGTAGTCGCGGTCGAGTTCGGTGACCATCGAGGTGCGGACGAGACGGGCCAGCGACGAGGCGACGGGCAGGGCGAGGGAGAGCGCGGGCAGCGTCATGCTCTCGATCCAGCCGGAGAAGGAGTCGGCCGGGTTGACGTAGCCGCCGGTCGGGAAGAGCGGCATGTTCAGCGAGAACTGCTGGATGAGCAGCACACCGATCCAGAACGAGGGCAGCGCGATGCCGGCCATGGACAGCACCCGGAAGACCTGGTCCGGCCAGCGGTCGCGGTAGACGGCGCTGAGGACACCGAAGAGCAGCGCCAGCACCACGGCCAGCGTCAGGCCGAGCAGGGTCAGTTGCAGGGTGAGCGGGAACGCGGTGGCGATCCGGTCGGTGACGGGCTGACTGGGCGACATCGTGACGCCGAGGTCTCCGCGCAGCAGATCGCCCAGGAAGGCGAAGTAGCGCACGGGCAGGGGGTCGTCGAGTCCGTTGGCCTCGGCGAACGCCGCTCGTGCCGCCGGGCTCGCCGACTCGCCCAGCGCGTTGTACGCGGGGTCGGTGGGCGAGAACTGGAGGACCACGAAGACCAGCAGCGCGATGCCGAGGACCATCACCGGCATCATCGCGACGCGGCGCAGCGCGAGCCGGAGAAATGCAACCATCGTGAGGTTCCTAGCGATTGGGGCGGGGGCCGCCGCCCGCGGGGGCGCGGCGGCGGCCGGCGGCCTGGGCGTGCGGAGTCAGCCCCGGCCGACGTCGATGAAGGACAGCCCGGTGGTGGGCAGCGGCTTGAACCCGGTCAGCGGCCCCTCCCGCCAGGCGGTGGGCAGCTTGCGGTGCAGGATCGGGTACAGCGCGGCCTCGTCGGCGACCAGGTCGGTCACCTGGCCCCACAGCTCCTTGCGCTTGGCCCCGTCGGCCTCCGCGGCGGCCTTGTCGAGCAGCGACCTGGTCCGCTTGTAGGCGTCGCTGCCCTTCCAGCCGTAACGGTTCTCCGGCCAGAAGCCGTAGTAGAACCAGCGCAGCAGCAGGTCGGCGTCGTTGCCGAAGACCGACGGGTCGCCCGGCGCGGCCAGCGCCTCGAAGTCGCCGTGGTCGATCTTGGCGTACTGGGCGGCGGACTGCTGGATGTCGAGCCGGGCGTCGACACCGACAGCGGCCCAGCTCTCCTTGATCAGCGGCGCGACGTCCTTGACCCAGCCGGTGTCGGTGAGCATCAGCGTGAAGGAGAGCTTGCCCACGCCCGCCTCGGCGAGCAGCTTCTTCGCCCTGGCGACGTCGTGGGTGTAGACGGTGGCCGCCTTGCGGTAGTCCGGGTGCGTGGCCTGGACGTAACCGGTGGCGGCCTCGGCGTTGCCGAGCAGTGCCGTGGAGATGATCTTCTCGGTGTCCAGCGCGTAGTGCAGGGCCTGCCGCACCCGCTTGTCCCTGAACCGCTCGTCGGCGCAGTTGAACATCAGGAAGAGCAGCCCGAAGGACTGGACCGACTCCACCTTGTCCTTGCCGGTGAAGCCCTTGATGTCGATGTAGGGCACGTCCTCGATGGCCTGCACGCGGCCCGACTTGAGCGCGCTGACCCGGGCGGACGGGTCGGACATCAGCCGCCAGATCATCTTCCTGGCCTTGGCCGGGTGCGGCCCGTTGTACTTGTCGTACGCCTCCATGACGATCTTGTCCTCGCGGACCGCCGACACGAACCTGTACGGGCCCGAGCCCACGGGCCGGGCGTCGAAGGACTTGGCGTCGGCGCCCGCGATCTTCTTCGGCACGATCCGCACCACGGATATGCGCGAGGGGAAGAGCGCGAAGGCGTACTTCAGCTTGAACTCCACCGTCGACCTGTCGACGGCCGTGACCCGGTCGACGAACGGGACGAACTGCGCCATCAGCGAGGCGTTCGCCTCGTCCAGGACCCGCTCGAAGCTGAACACCACGTCGTCCGCGGTGACCGGCGAGCCGTCGTGGAAGGTCGCGCCCTCGCGCAGGGTGGCCCGGTAGGTCGTCGCGTTGATCTTCTGGGGCATCCCGGTCGCCAGTGCAGGCCGCGCCACGAGCGTGGCGGGGTCGAGGTCGACCAGCCCCTCGAAGATGTGCATGTTGGCCGCGTACGGGGTCGCGCCCGAGGTGATCATCGGGTCGAAGCCGGTGGACAGCGCGTAGGAGAGGCCGGCCTCGATGGTGTCGCCGCCGCTGCCCGAGTCACCGGTACCGTCTCCACTGGAGGCAGGCCCTCCGCAGGCCGTCAGGCCGGTGGTGACGGCGGTCGCCACACCGATGGCGCTGGTGTATCTCATGAACGTGCGGCGATCGACGCCGGCTGCACTGCGCGCGGACAAGGAGTCCTCCAGGCGGGAGATGAGAGTCGAGCAAGGTGGAGGAGGCGAGTGTGGTCGGCGCCTCACCGACGGCGCGTCAGACGTCTGATGTCTGATGCTTGATAACGTGGGAACGTAGCCGGGCAAGTGAGAGGGGTCAAGAGGTGGCGGTGGGGCAAAGGGCGATTCGGCGGAGAGAGCCGGAGCCCAAGACGGCACGACAACCGTTGCGGCAGGAGGTCGTCGACGGCATCAAGGCCTACATCCTGCGCAACGACCTGCGCCCGGGGGATCCTCTGCCGACCGAGCCCGCCCTGTGCGAGGCGCTCGGCGCGAGCCGGTCCAGTGTGCGGGAGGCGATCAGGATCCTCACCGCGCTCGACATCGTCGAGGTGCGGCACGGGCACGGCACCTATGTCGGCAGGCTGAGCCTGTCCGCCCTGGTGGAGAGTCTCACCTTCCGCGGTCTGCTCAGCCCCGACGACGACTTCCAGGTGATGAGCGACCTCATCGAGGTTCGCGAGCTGTTCGAGCGGGGCATGGCCGAACGGCTCGTCTCCGCCCTGGACGAGGCGCAGATCGCCCGCCTCGACGCCCACGTCGAGGAGATGCGCCGAGCCGGCGCGGGGGAGGGGCACGGGTTCGTCGAGGCGGACCGCGCCTTCCACACCCTGCTCCTCGCCCCGCTCGGCAACGACCTCATCGGCCAGCTGTCCGCGGCGTTCTGGGACGTCTACGTCATCGTCGCGCCGCACCTCGACGTCTTCACGCGCGAGCACGAGGCGACCACCATCGCCAATCACCAGCGCATCGTGGACGCCGTGCGCGACCGCGACCCGGCCGAGTTCGCGGCGGCCCTCGCCGAGCACTACGCGCCGGTGCGGCTGCGGATCGAGGAGGCCCGCGCCCGGCGCTGACCCGGCAGCGGACCGGTGGACGAGGCGCCCCCGTCGGGGGCGCCTCTTTTGTGCGCGCCGACGCTGCTTACCCCTGTTCGGCGCCGAACCCGGGCACTTGACGGTCGCCGTCCCGATCTCTAATGTCCTCGATCAGCAGACATCAGACGTCTGCTCTTGACGAGAGCGACCGCCCTCCCGTCGGGTCCGGTCCGACCGGTCCCGTCCGTTCCTCCGCGCTGCGCCGCGCGCACGCCTCACCCACCGGGGCCCCTCCATGCCACTGACGGACCTCACCCTCGCCCAGTGCCTGGCACTGCGGCCCGACCTCGACGAGCCCGCCGACCTCGACGCCTTCTGGGAGCAGACACTCCGCGAGGCCCGGGACGCCGGCGGCGCACCCGGCTTCACGCCGGTGGACACCGGACTGACCGAGGTGACCACCTACGACGTCACGGTGCCCGGCTTCGCCGGCGAGCCCCTCCGGGGTTGGCTGCACCTGCCCGCCCGGGCGAGCGGGCCGCTCGGGTGCGTGGTGGAGTTCCTCGGCTACGGACGGGGCCGCGGTCTGCCGCACGAGCAGGTGCTCTGGGCCAACGCCGGCCACGCCCACTTCGTCATGGACACCCGCGGCCAGGGCTGGTCCACCGCCGGCGGCGACACCCCCGACACCGCCGCCCTGAACGGCACCGTCCCCGGCTTCCTCACTCGCGGCGTCGAAAGCCCCCACGACCACTACTACCGGCGGGTGTTCACCGACGCGGTGCGCTTCGTGGAGGCCGCACGCGCGCATCCGGCCGTCGACCCGGGCAAGGTCGTCGTCACCGGCATCAGCCAGGGCGGCGGCATCGCCCTCGCGGTGGCCGGGCTCGTGCCGGGCCTGGCCGGGGTGATGCCCGACGTCCCCTTCCTCTGCGACATCCGGCGCGGCGCCACGATCGCGGCCCGGCCGCCCTACACCGAGGTCGCCGAGTACCTGCGCCTGCACCGGGACCGCACCGAGACCGTCTTCGCCACCCTGTCCTACGTCGACGCCGCCCTGCTGGCCGCCCGCGCCACGGCCCCGTCGCTCTTCTCCATCGCGATGATGGACGACATCTGCCCGCCCTCGACGAGCTTCGCGGCCTATCACCGCTACGGCGGCCCGAAGGACCTGCGCGTCTACGAGTTCAACGGCCACGAGGGCGGCGGCGGCCACCACCGCCGTGAACAACTCGCCTGGGTGCGCGAACTGCTCACCGCACCCCGCCCCGCGGCCCCCACCGTCCCGACCGCACCGCACGACCCCCAACTCGCCTGACCCCTCACCCGAGAAGAGGCCTGTTCATGCAGCGAAGAGTCACCATGGCCGTCGGCACCGCCGCCCTGGTCGTCCTGGGCACCACCGTCCCCGCCGCCCACGGGGCCGATTCCCCCCGCAAGGCCGCCGCGGCCGCCGGCGCCCTCACCTCGCAGGACCTCGCCACCGCCGGCACCGGCTCCCCCTACTACCGCATCCCCGCCCTGACCCGGACCACCGAGGGCACCCTGCTCGCCGCCTACGACGCCCGGCCCACCCTCGGCGACCTGCCGGGCAACATCGGTGTCGTCCTCAGGCGCAGCACCGACGGCGGCACCACCTGGCAGGCCCAGCAGGTCGTGCGCAAGGACGCCGCCCCCAAGGGCTACGGCGACCCCAGCCTCCTCGTCGACCACGAGACCGGCCGCGTCTTCCTCTTCTACGCGGCCTCCGTGAACCAGGGCTTCTTCGGCTCGGCCACCGGCAACGACGAGAGCGATCCCGACGTCCTCCAGGCCGACTACAGCTACTCCGACGACGACGGCCTCACCTGGCAGCACGAGCGGATCACCGCCGACATCAAGGATCCCTCCTGGGCCGGCATGTTCGCCGCCTCCGGCGAAGGCACCCAGCTGCGCCACGGCACCTACAAGGGCCGCCTGATCCAGCAGTACGCCATCCGCAAGGACGGCGCCAACTACGCGGTGAGCGCCTACAGCGACGATCACGGCGCCACCTGGAGGATGGGCACCCCCGTCGGCCCCGGCGGCGACGAGAACAAGACCGTGGAGCTGTCCGACGGCCGCATCATGCTCAACAACCGCTCCAGGCCCTACCGGACGGTCGCCTACTCCACCGACGGCGGCGTCACCTACACCCCCTTCCAGCAGGACACCGAGCTGCCCGACCCGGCCAACAACGGCTCCGTCACGCGGTTCGCGCCGAACGTGGACGCCTCGCACCCGCGCGCCTCGTGGCTGATGTTCAGCAACACCGCGACGACCAACAGCCGCAGCAACCTCACCGTCCGCCTCTCCTGCGACAACGGGCAGACCTGGCCGGTGCGCAGGACGGTCGAGTCCGGCGCCGCCGCCTACTCGACACTTACCCCGCTCAGCGACGGCACGGGCCCCAACCCGAGCATGGGCCTGCTGTGGGAGCGGGGCAACGTCGACCACATCACCTACTCCTCCTTCGACCTCCAGTGGCTCGGAGGAGTCTGCGCGCCGGTCACCGTCACCTCGCCCGCCTCCCTGCCCGCCGGGCGAACCACCACCGTCACCGTCCGCGTCGTCAGCCAGAACGACGTACGGCTCCCCGCCGGCACGGTCTCGCTCGACCTGCCGGACGGCTGGAGCGCACCGGAAGCCTCCGTGCCCGCGCTCGACCCCGGCCAGGGCGCGAACATGAGGATCCCTGTCACGGTCCCCGCGAACGCCACCGCGGGCGACGTGCGGGCGACCGCGACCTACGAGGTCCGCGGTCGCCAGCACTCCTACGGCGACAAGACGTTCGCCGTCACCCAGCCGTAGCCGGCCACGGGCCGCCGGGCGCCGGCACCCCGGTGCCCGGCGGCCCGTTCCACCCGTACCACCACCCGCACAGCCCAGGAGAAACACCATGTCCTCGTCCCAGCCCCTGAGCGGCGTCGTGCCGCCCGTCTGCACTCCTCTGGACGCGTCGGGCGAAGTCGACACCGCCTCGCTCGCCCGGCTTGTCGAGCACCTCGTCGGCGGGGGAGTGCACGGGCTGTTCGCCCTGGGCTCCAGCAGCGAGGTCGCCTTCCTCACCGACCGGCAGCGCGCCGTCGCCCTCGACACAGTCGTCGAGGCCGTCGCGGGCCGCGTCCCGGTCCTCGCCGGGGCCATCGACATGACCACCCCCCGGGTACTCGCCCACGCCGAGGCCGCCCACAAGGCCGGCGCCGACGCCCTGGTGGCCACCGCCCCCTTCTACGCCCGCACCCACCCGCGCGAGATCGCCGCCCACTTCCGCGCGGTCCGCTCCACCGTCGACCTGCCCCTGTACGCCTACGACCTCCCCGTCTCGGTGCACAGCAAGCTCTCCGCCGCCCTGGTGCGCGAACTCGCCGAGGACGGCACGCTGGCCGGGCTCAAGGACAGCAGCGGCGACGAGGGCGGCCTGCGCCGCCTCATGGTCGAACTCGGCGGACGCCATGGCCGCGCCGACGGCCCCGCCCCCTCCTTCAGCATCCTCACCGGCTCCGAACTGACCGTGGACGCCGCCCTGCTGGCCGGCGCCGACGGCGTGGTCCCGGGCCTCGGCAACGTGGACCCGGCCGGTTACGTCCGCCTCTACGACGCCGTGCGCGGCGGCGACCTGGACCGCGCCGTCAAGGAACAGGAGCGGCTCGTCGAGCTGTTCGGCCTGGTCGACGCGGGCCCGGAGGGCGAGATGGGCCGCAACTCCTCGGCCATCGGCGCCTTCAAACACGCCCTGCGGCTGCTCGGCGTGTTCACCCACGGCACCACCGCCGCCCCGCAGATCCAGCTCGGCGAGGACCACATCGCCCACGTCGAGCGGCACCTGCGCGGCGCCGGGCTGCTGCCGGTCCGATGACGGCACCGCACCCGGACGCACCGGTCATCGGCCTCGACCTGGGCGGCACGAAGATCGCCGCCGCCCTGGTCGGGACCGACGGCACGGTGCTCGCCCGGCACACCCTGCCCACCCCGGCGACGGAGGGCGCCGAGGTGGTGCTGGACGCCCTGGCCATCGCCGCCCGCGCGGTACGGGTCCACGGCACCACCGCGATCGGAGTCGCCGCGGCCGGCGTGATAGACCCCGTCACCGGGACCGTCACCAGCGCCACCGACACCATCCGCGGCTGGGCGGGCACCGCCCTCGCGGCCGGCCTCGCCACCCGTACCAGCCTCCCCGTGGCCTGCGACAACGACGTACGCGCCGCCGCCGCGACGGAACTGGACGGCCCGGACGACGACCGTACCCTCCTCTACGCCGCCGTCGGCACCGGTGTCGGCGGCGCCGTCGCCGCGGCGGGACGCGTGCTGCACGGCGTCGCCGGAATCGCCGGACACCTCGGGCACCTGCCCAGCCCGGAGGCCGACGGGCTGCCCTGCACCTGCGGAGCTACCGGCCACCTGGAGGCCGTCGCTGCGGGCCCCGCCATCACCGCCCACTGCGCACGGCTCGGCGGACAACCGGCCGACCGCCTCCAGACGGTCGCCGAACGCGCGGCCCGGGGCGACCCGCACGCCACCACCGCCATCAAGCTCGGCGCCCGTGCGACGGGCCGGGTCCTGGGCGGCCTCGCCAACGCGCTCGGACCGGACCGCGTCGTCGTCGCAGGCGGCGTGCCCCGCATCGGCGCCCTGTACTGGGACGCCCTGTGCGCGGCCTTCACCGCCGAACTCATGCCCCCGCTGCGCGACCTGCGCCCGCGCCCGCCGCGGGGCGGCGCCGACGCAGCGGTTCTCGGGGCGGCCGCGCTGCCCCGCACCCTGCCCCTGCACCAGCCCCCCACCACCGGAGCCACTTCATGACCCCGCCCCCGTCCCTGGCCGAGCGGCTCGAGGGCTGCCTGATCGTGTCCTGCCAGGCGCCTCCCGGCGACCCGATGCGCCACACCGACACCCTGGTCCGTATGGCCCTGGCGGCGCGCTCCGGCGGCGCGGCGGCCGTGCGCGTCAACGGCCCGGAGGTCGTCGCGGCCACCGTCGCGGCCGTCGACCTGCCGGTGATCGGCCTGTGGAAGGACGGCGACAGCGGCGTCTTCATCACCCCTACCGTGCGCCACGCGCTCGCCCTGGTGGAGGCCGGCGCCGCGGTCGTCGCCGCCGACGCCACCGCCCGGCCGCGGCCCGACGGCAGCACCTTCGCCGAGCTGGTCGAGGCCGTCCACGCGGCGGGCGCCCTGGTCATGGCCGACGTGTCCACGCTCGCCGAGGGCCGCGCGGCCGCCGACCAGGGGGCGGACTTCGTCGGCACCACCCTGTCCGGCTACGTGCCGGGCTCCCCGGTGCAGGTCGCCCCTGACCTGGCACTCGTGACCGACCTCGCCGGCGCGCTGGACACCCCGGTGATCGCCGAGGGCCGCATCGCGACGCCCGAGCAGGCTGCCCGGGCCCTGGCCGCCGGTGCGCACGGCGTCGTCGTGGGCACCGCCATCACGGCACCGACCGCGCTGACCCGGCTCTTCGTGGACGCCCTGGCGCCCTGACCCGGAACGCGCGAGGGGCGGTGGGAGACGACCTCCCACCGCCCCATGCCCGTGTGTGCCGCGCTCAGACCGCCGGAGCCGGGTACGTCGGGTACTCCACCCCGGAGACGTGCTGGACGACGCGGACGACCTGGCAGGAGTAGCCGAACTCGTTGTCGTACCAGAGGTAGAGGATCGCGTTGTCGCCCTCCACCTTCAGCGCGCCGGCGTCCACGATCGAGGCGTGCCGCGAGCCGATGAAGTCGCTGGAGACGGCGTCGGGGGCGCCGATGAAGTCGATCTGCCGCTTGAGCGGCGAGGTCAGCGACACCTCGCGCAGGTACTCCAGGACCTCTTCCCGGCTCGCCTCGCGGGCCAGCTGGAGGTTGAGGATCGCGATCGACACGTCCGGCACGGGCACCCGGATCGAGCTGCCGGTGATCCGCGCCTTCAGGTCGGGCAGCGCCTTGGCGACGGCGGAGGCGGCGCCGGTCTCCGTGATGACCATGTTCAGCGGCGCACTGCGGCCGCGGCGTTCCGACTTGTGGTAGTTGTCCAGCAGGTTCTGGTCGTTGGTGAAGGAGTGCACCGTCTCGACGTGACCGCGCAGCACGCCGTACTCGTCCTCCATCGCCTTCAGCGGCGGGACGATCGCGTTGGTGGTGCAGGACGCGCAGGACAGGATCCGCTCGTCCGGCTTGACGGTGTCGTGGTTGACGCCGTGGACGATGTTCGGGACGTCGCCCTTGCCCGGAGCGGTCAGCACCACCTTGTCGATGCCCGGACGCAGGTGCTTCGACAGGCCCTCGCGGTCGCGCCACTTGCCGGTGTTGTCGATGAGGATGGCGTCCTTGATGCCGTACGCCGTGTAGTCGACCTGCGCCGGGTCGTCCGCGTAGATCACCCTGATCGCGTTGCCGTTGGCGAGGATCGTGCTGTTGTCCTCGTCGACGGTGATCGTGCCCTGGAACTGGCCGTGCACGGAGTCGCGGCGCAGCAGCGAGGCACGCTTGACGATGTCTTCGGCGGCCCGCTCCCCACCGCCGCGGACCACGATGGCGCGCAGCCTGAGCCCGTTGCCCGACCCGGCCTTCTCGATGAGCAGCCGGGCGACCAGCCGGCCGATGCGGCCGAAGCCGTACAGGACGACGTCGCGCCCCTCACGCCGGTCGATCTTGTTGGCGCCGGTGGCCCCGGCGACGGCCTCGGCGGTGAACTCCTCGACCGACAGACCCCGGTCGTCGCCGCGGTAGGTCGCGGCGAGCATGCCGAGGTCGATCTGCGAGGGACCGAGGTCGAGCGTGGTGAGCGCGCGCAGGAAGGGCATCGTCTCGGTGACCGAGAGCTCCGCCCCGGCGATCTGGCGGGCGAAGCGGTGGGTCTTGAGGATGCTGACCACCGACTTGTTCACCAGGGAACGGCTGTGCAGCAGGATCGTGACGTCCTGCTCCCGGTGCAGCCTCCCGATCATCGGGATCATCGATTCCGCGGTCTCTTCGCGGTGCTTCCAGTTGGTGAACGAGTCGTCGTTGGCAGTCACGTCTCTATCTTTCGAGCTAGGCGGCGCTCATATGCTAACCCCATCGCGTTGATGATCGATCAAGTGGGCTCCCGGCTGATCAGATGAGTACGGAATCGGGTGCGCGTCTCGAACAGGGTTGCGCCGTGGACGACCGGGTACGCGAGGCTGGACCCGTGTCCGCGCCGATCGTCCGCGCGGGCCGCAACACCGCCGCTACCAGGGAATCTGCCATGGAGACACCCGCGAACGACCACCCCGTGACGCCCGCCCAGCGGGCCCTGGACACGCTCGCCGAGTCCACCGAGACCGCTGACAACACGGCGGCACTCGACACCCTCGCGAGCAGCGACGTCCTCGTGCCGGTGCCCGACGACGCGAACGACCAGGACGCCGCCGACCCCGGGATGCTGGCGCTGCCGGTACTGGAGCAGCAGGGCGGCAACCAGGTGGTGCCCGTGTTCACCTCGGAGCTGGAGATGGCCGACCTGCTGCCGTACGTCTCCCGCTACCGCATGGTGCCGCTGGGCGCCCTCGCCGCGCAGTGGCCGGCCGACGACCTGTCGCTGTCCATCGACGCCGGCTCGGAGCACCGCCTCACCCTCACGTCGGACGGCGTGCGCACCCTGCTGGCCCGTCCCTAGGAACGAGACCGGTGGCGAGGGCCCCCGCTGCCCGTCAGGGGCGGTGGCCCTCGTCGTCGCCCAGCGTGCGGGCCAGCGCGGCCCGCTGCAGCGGCAGTATCTCGGCGTGCAGGTCCCGGCCCCTCGGGGTGAGCGTGACGTACACGCCGCGCCGGTCCTCGGCGCACATGGAGCGGTGCACCAGCCCGTCCTTCTCCAGCCGGGCGATGAGCCGGGACAGCGCGCTCTGGCTCAGGTGGACCCGGCCGACCAGGTTCTGCACCCGGCACCGGTCGCCGGCCTCGGGCCCCTCGGTCACGAGGAGGTCGAGCACCTCGAAGTCGCTCGCGCCCAGGCCGTGCGGATGCAGCGCCCGGTCGATCTCGCACATCGTGCGCGCGTGCACGGACAGGATGTCCCGCCACCGTTCCTCGAGCCGCGCGCCGGCCGTCCTGGCTCCCATGGGTGAACGGTAGCACCGGAACCGATATTGGTTGAATGTGCAAATGGCCCGGTCGCCGGACAACGGGGCCCCGGCTGCGGGAAGGTGGACGGACACGGCAGGGGCGGGCCCGCGCGCAGGGAGGACGAGATGCTCAGGACCCCCGTGCACGGCACGCGTCTCGACATCCTGGAGTGGCTGAAGGATCCGGCCGCGCACTTCCCGTCGCAGCGCCGCGTCGACGCCGCCGAGCACGGTGTCCACGCGGGCCCCGTCGCCGCCAAGCTCGGGGTGCCCCGCCGGGTGGCCGAGACCCACCTGGGCCTCCTCGCCGGACTCGGCCTGCTCCGCACCAGGAGGATCCGGCGCCGCACGTACTACCGGCGCGACGAGGTGCGCATCGCCGAAGTGGCGCGGATGTTCGAGAAGGGCTGGTAGGCGCACGCAGCCTCCCGAGGTGCCCCTGACGCCGCCCCGGCGTTAGGCTGAGCACCAGCCGCGGCCCGCAGGGACGCGGCACGGCGGTGGGGCCCGCCGTACCCGAACCGCGGCTCGGACGCCGCCAACGGTCCCTACTTGACTTGCGCAGGGGGCACCCCCTGCCCGGCGAGTAGGAGACGTACGACCATGACACTCCCGAAGACCGGGCGCCCGGGCGGGATCCCGGCCACCGCCCCGAGGCGGTCCGGGTGGCGCACCCAGGCACCGGTCGTCGCGGTCGTGGCCCTCGGCGGCGGCACCGGCGCCGCCGCCCGCTACGCCGCCTCCCTGTGGTGGCCGACGCAGAGCGGCAGCTTCCCCTGGACGACGTTCGGCGTCAATGCCGTCGGCTGTGCCGTGATCGGCGTGTTCATGGTGGTCATCACCGAGGTCCGGCCGGCCCACCGCCTGGTCCGGCCCTTCTTCGGCACCGGCGTGCTCGGCGGCTTCACCACGTTCTCCACCTACGCGGTCGACACCCGGTACCTGTTCGCCGACGGCCAGGCCCGCACCGGCCTGGCCTACCTCGCCGCGACACCGCTCGCGGCACTCACGTCGGTGTGGCTCGCCGCATGGGCGGCCCGCCGGCTCCTGAAGCGGAGGCAGTCATGACGAGGCTGACCGGCGGCGCCCTGCGCCTGACCGTCTACGTCGGCGAGAACGACACCTGGCACCACCGCCCCCTCTACTCGGAGATCGTCCACCGCGCCCACGCGGCCGGCCTCGCGGGCGCCAGCGTCTTCCGCGGCGTCGAGGGCTTCGGCGCCTCCTCGCTGATCCACACCACCCGGCTGCTGTCCCTGAGCGAGGACCTGCCGGTGGCCGTCGTCGTCGTCGACACCGAGGAGCGGGTGCGGGACTTCCTGCCACTGCTCGACGAACTCGTCACCGAGGGCCTGGTCACCCTCGACCCGTGCGAGGTCGTCAGGTACGAGGGCAGGAGGCCGTCGTGAACTGGCTGCTGGTCGTCGCGGGCGGCATGGTCGGCGCCCCGCTGCGCTACCTCACCGACCGCGCGGTGCAGTCCCGGCACGACTCGGTCTTTCCCTGGGGCACCTTCACGGTGAACGTGATCGGCAGCCTGGTCCTCGGCCTGCTGACCGGTGCCGCCCTGGCCGGGGCGGCCGGCTCCGAGCTGCGGCTGCTGCTCGGGACCGGGCTGTGCGGCGCCCTCACGACGTACTCGACCTTCTCCTACGAGACACTCCGGCTGACCGAGACCGGCGCGCGGCTGCACGCCGCCGTGAACGTGCTGGGGAGCGTGGCGGCCGGCCTCGCGGCGGCGTTCGCGGGGGTGACTCTGGCCGACGCGCTCTGGACCTGACGCCGGCCACACAGCTCGGTGTAGTAGGAACTGGATGCCATGAGCGCCATCAGCATCGGTCAGGCCGTCGTCCTCGGAGCCGTCGAGGGGGTGACCGAGTTCCTGCCGGTCTCCTCCACCGGACACCTCAAGATCGTCGAGGGGCTGATGGGCATCCCGGTCGACGACGACGCCGTCATCGGCTTCTCCGCCGTCATCCAGGTCGGCGCGATCGCCGCCGTGCTCGTCTACTTCTCCAAGGACATCGCGCGGATCGTCTCCGCCTGGGCGCGCGGGCTGCGCGACCGGGAGGAGAGGTACCACCACGACTACAAGTTCGCCTGGTGGGTCATCTTCGCCACCATCCCCATCGTCGTCGTCGGCCTGGCCGCCAAGCCCCTGATCAAGGGCCCCCTCGCCTCGCTGTGGGTGGTCGCGGGCTCGCTGATCGTCGGCAGCGGCGTGATGTGGTGGGCCGACCGCACCGGCCGCCACAAGCGGGGTGAGGACGACACGTCCTTCAAGGACGCGATGCTGGTCGGCGGCTCCCAGATCCTCGCCCTGCTCTTCCCGGGCTTCTCCCGCTCCGGCGCCACCATGTCCACCGCCCTGATGCTCGACCTCGACCGGGTCGCCGCCACCCGGCTGTCCTTCTTCCTCGGCATCCCGGCCCTGACCGGGGCGGGCCTGTACGAGCTGAAGGACGCCCTGGGCACGGGAGCGGGCGCCGCGCCGCTGGCGGTCGGCACCCTCGTCTCCTTCGTCGTGGCGTACGCCTCCATCGCCTGGCTGCTGAAGTTCGTCGCCAAGCACTCCTTCAACGCGTTCGTGATCTACCGGATCGCGGTCGGCGTCCTGCTGTTCGGGCTGCTCGGCGCGGGCGTGCTGCACAGCTGACCGCCGAGCACCGGGCACCGCGCGCCGACCGGTCAGCGGGCGGCGCGCAGCGGCTCGCCGACGCTCCTCATGTGCCGCAGGGCCTCGCGGTGCGAGGCCAGCAGCCCCGTCTGGTGGTACGGCACGCCCAACTCGGCGCAGTACGCCTCGGTGATGGCCTGGGCCCGGCCCAGGGCCGGGGTCGGCATGCTGGGGAAGAGGTGGTGCTCGATCTGGTAGTTGAGGCCGCCCATGAAGGCGTCGACGAGCACACCGCCCCGCACGTTGCGGGAGGTGAGGACCTGACGGCGCAGGAAGTCCAGCCGCATGCCCTCCTCGATCATCGGCATGCCCTTGTGGTTGGGCGCGAAGACCGAGCCCAGGTAGATCCCGAACAGACCCTGGTGCACGGCGAGGAAGACCAGCGCCTTGCCGGGGGAGAGGACCGTGAACAGACCGCCGAAGTACAGCGCGAAGTGGGCCACCAGCAGCGTGCCCTCCAGCACCGGCCGCTTCACGGCCCGGCTGCCCAGCGCCTTGAAGCTGTTGAAGCTCAGGTTGAGGCCCTCCAGCGTCAGCAGCGGGAAGAACAGGGCGGCCTGGTGCCTGCCGACGAACCGCGGCAGCCCGGTCGCCCGGCTCGCCTGACCGCGTGACCACACCAGGATGTCGGGGGAGACGTCCGGGTCCTTCTCCTCGTGGTTCGGGTTCGCGTGGTGGCGGGTGTGCTTGTTCATCCACCAGCCGTAGCTCATGCCCAGCAGCAGGTTGGCCGCCAGCAGGCCGCCCGCCTCGCTGGGGCGCCGGCGCGAGAAGACCTGCCGGTGGGCGAGGTCGTGGGCCGCCAGCCCCAGCTGGCCGAAGACGACGGCGAGCGCGACCGCCACGAACAACTGGCTCCAGCTGTCCCCCAGGGAGACGAACGCCGCCACCCCGCCGGCGAGCGCCAGGGCCACCGCACCGAAGCGGACCGTGTAGTACAGGGGGCGGCGCCGGAGCAGACCCGCGTCGGCTATGCGCCGGGAGAGTTCGGAGAAATCGCTCCCCTTCTCGCGTTCCTTCTCCCGGGCGGGCGTGGGCTGGCTCTCGACGAGCACCGTTGATTCGACCATGTACGTGAGTATGTGAAAGGCGTCGCGCCCGCAGAATGGCGTCCGCCCCCGAAACGGGGGTGAGGCCAGCACCACCCCGGTACGGGGGTCCACCCACCGCCCGCTCTCCGCCGCCCGGAACGTCCCGGGGGGACAATGGCGATCATGAGCACACCGACGACCTTCCGGCCGGTCCTGGAGCGCATCGCCGAGGAGATCGAGCGGACCCCGGGCAGCGGCCGGCCCGCCGACTACATCCCCGCGCTCGCCGCCCGCGACCCGCGCCGCTTCGGCATGGCCGTCGCCGAGTTGGACGGCACGGTGTACGGGGTGGGGGACTGGCGGGAGCCGTTCTCCGCGCAGTCCATCACCAAGGTGTTCACCCTCGCCCTCGACCTGGCCAGGGAGGGTGACGCCCTGTGGGAGCACGTGGGCCGGGAACCGTCCGGCAACCCGTTCAACTCCCTGGTGCAGTTGGAGTACGAGAACGGCATTCCGCGCAACCCGTTCATCAACGCGGGCGCCCTCGTCGTCACCGACCGCCTGCACACCCGTACCGGCGACGCCGCGGGTGAACTGCTCGCCTTCCTGCGGGCGGAGAGCGGCAACCCGGACCTCGCCCACGACGCGGAGGTCGCCGCCTCCGAGGCCGCGCACGGGGACCGGAACGCCGCGCTGGCGCACTTCATGGCGTCGTACGGGAACATCGACAACGCCGTGCCGGTCCTCCTCGACCAGTACTTCCGCCAGTGCTCCGTCGCCGCGTCCTGCGCCGACCTGGCGCTGGCGACCGGGTTCCTGGCCCGGCACGGGATCCGCGCCGACGGCACCCGGCTGCTGAGCCGCAGCCGGGCCAAGCAGATCAACGCGGTGATGCTGACCTGCGGTACCTACGACGCGGCCGGCGACTTCGCGCACCGGGTGGGGCTGCCGGGCAAGAGCGGGGTGGGCGGCGGCATCATCGCGGTCGTGCCGGGGCACTGCACGCTGTGCGTGTGGAGCCCCGGCCTGGACGAGCGCGGCAACTCGGTGGCCGGGGTGGCGGCCCTGGACCGCTTCACCACGCTGACCGGACTGTCGGTGTTCTGAACGTGCGCGACACTCCCGTCAACTCTCAACTCCCGTCGTCCCGCACGAGCTTGAGCCGCAGGGCGAGTGCCATGACACCTGCGCCGAGCCCCGCGACGCCCAGGATCGCGCCGGTCTCCGGCCAGCCCGGCTCGTCCTCGGCCGGCTTCGCGGCGGCCACCGCGGCGGGCGCCGCCTGCGGTCCCTGCCGGGGCCGGGCACGCTCGGAGATCAGCGAGCCCACCGGGTCGACCTCCCCGTCGGCCTCGAAGCCCCAGTCGAGCAGCGAGCGGGCCTCCTCGTAGACGGCGTGGCCGCCGCCCTCCTGAGGATTCATCACCGTGACGACCAGGGTCTGTCCGTCGCGGCGGGCGGCGGCGATGAGCGTGTTGCCGGCGTTGCTGGTGTAGCCGTTCTTGACCCCGATCAGCCCGGGGTACGGTTCCACGCCGTCGGCTCCGGTGAGCAGCCGGTTGGTGTTCATGATCCCGTAGGAGCCGCCGTCGCGGCCGGGGAACAGCGCGTCGACCTTGGCGCAGTACCGGGCGAAGTCGGGGCGCCGCAGCCCCTCCCGGCCGAAGACGGCCAGGTCGTACGCCGACGAGACCTGGCCCGGGGCGTCGTACCCGTCCGGCGAGCGGACGTGGGTGTCGAGGGCGCCGAGCGCGCGGGCCTCGGCCTGCATCCGGGCCGCAGTGGCGCTCCAGCCGCCGGTGAGCGAGGCGAGGACGTGCACGGCGTCGTTCCCGGAGTTGAGGAAGACGCCGTTCCAGAGGTCGGAGACGCGGTACGTCTCGCCCTCCACGACACCGACCAGGCTGCTGCCCGGACCGATGCCGGACAGGTCCTCGGTGCTGACCTCGTGACGGATGCCGCCGGGCAGGGCGGGCAGCACCGTGAGGGCGAACAGGGTCTTGAGGGTGCTGGCCGGCGGCAGTTCGCGGTGCGCGTCGTTCGCCGCCAGCACGTCGCCCGTGCCGGCGTCGGCCACGACCCAGGACAGGGCGGAGACATCGGGAACCCGGGGCGCTCCGGGGTGCGGCCGGACCTGGGTGCCCAAGCGGTGCAGCGGCGACGTCCCGGCCGCCGCGGCACCACCGGGCGGGCCGGGGTCCGGCCGCTCGGTACGGGCGGCCGCGGTGGCCGGCACGAGCGTCAGCAGCCCTGCCACACAGAGCATGCAGGTGGATCGAGCCGCCCGGGATGCCCGGAGTGAGAATCCGATAGTCATACCGCAAACGTAGGAACGGCCCCCCGCACCGCCACCCTGACCGGGCCGGGCCCGCCGCGCAAACACCCGGATGCCGTAGCGGAGGCCCGGGGGTGGGGGCGGGGACGACGGCATGTCACGGCCGGGGTGCGGGTCAGCCGGCGGGCAGCGTCGGCTGCACCTGCCGCAGGAAGGTGGCGTTGTCCGGCGTCCGGCGCAGCCGCTCCAGCAGGGTCTCCAGGCCGGACTGCCCGTCCCGGGTCCCCAGGGCCCGCCGCAGCCCGCGCACGGCGGTCGTCTCCGCGGGGGTGAGAAGGAGCTCCTCGCGCCGGGTGCCCGAGCCGACCGGTTCGACGGCCGGGAAGACCCGTCGGGAGGCCAGCTCCCGGCTCAGCCGCAGTTCCATGTTGCCGGTGCTCTTCAGCTCCTCGAAGTAGAAATCGTCGGCCCGCGAGCCGGTCTCCACCAGGGCGGTGGCGAGGATGGTGAGGGAGCCGCCCTCCTCCGCCTTTCGGGCCGCGCCGAAGAACCGCTTGGGTCCGAGCAGCGCCCCGGCGTCGACACCGCCGCTGAGCGTGCGGCCACCGGAGGAGGCGGCGTTGTTGTGCGCCCTGCACAGCCGGGTGAGGGAGTCGAGGAGGATGACGACGTCCTCCCCGGCCTCGACGAGCCTCTTGGCCCGCTCGATCACCAGCTCGGCGAGCGCGATGTGCTGCTTGGCGCTCTGGTCGAAGGTCGAGGAGTACACCTCGCCCCGCACCGAGCGCCGCATGTCGGTGACCTCCTCGGGGCGTTCGTCGAGCAGCACCACCATCAGCCGGGACTCGGGATGGTTGCCCGCCACGGCGGCGGCGATCTGCTGGAGGAGGACGGTCTTGCCGGTCTTCGGCGGTGCCACGATCAGGCCGCGCTGGCCCTTGCCGAGCGGCGCGATCAGATCGGTGACGCGTCCGGTGAGACCGGCCGCCGGGTGCTCGAGCCGCAGCCGCTCGTGCGGGTGCAGCGGGGTCAGGTCGGCGAAGTGCCGGCGCTTGCTCCCCCGGTGGGGCGTACGGCCGTTGACGCGGACGACCTCGGTCAGGGTGCGCCGGTCGCCGTGCACTCCCTCGACGAGGTCGCCCTTGCGCAGCCCGTGCCGGCGGATCAGCGCGGGGGAGAGGGCGGGGTCGGAGGGCTCGGGCTGCAGGTTCGTGCCCCGCAGGCGCCCCTTCCCGCCCGCTTCGATGTCGAGGACACCGCTCGCGATCTCGGCCGGGGGCTGCTGGGCAGGGGGGTGTTCGAGTGTGGTGGTCATGTGGTCGGTCCTTTCGAGGACACGGGCATGGAACATGCGGAAGGAAGGGGGAAGCCGCGCGAGGGGTCGGACGACACGCCTCCGGACGGCGGGAACAGCACCTCGGGCACGGCGGGGATTGAAGCCCCTGCTCACGAGGTTGTGCTGAGAAGCGGACGCACCGGTCACGCCAGGACGGGCGGATCCGCGAACCGAAGAGAAACTGGCACCGGCGCCCCGTTCACGGGAGCGTACACAAGTGCTGAGAGCACCCTACCACGATTTCACTGCATGGTCCCGACCCGCTCGGTGACGAGCCGCCGGTAGTTCGGGAACCGGGTGACGTCCTCGAACTCGCAGTTCAGGCCGCCCTCGATGAGTTCCAACGAGGCCCGGGCCGCCGCGATCGTCGACCGGAGGTCTTCGGCGGCGGGACGGAGGATCGCGTGCCGGGTGGCGCGGTCGGCACCGGTGGTCAGGCTCCTGATGGTGTGCAGCCCGAGGCCGGCCTCCTTCAGGAGGAGGATCGTCGCCACCTGGGTGAGGTCGTCCGCCCCGTAGCGGCGGCGCCCGCCGGCGTCCCGCCCGGGGTGCAGCAGGCCCATCGCCTCCCAATGCCGCAGCACGTGTGTGGCCAGGCCGAAACGCGCCGCCAGGGCGCCGATGCCCAGGCTCTCGGAGCCGCCGTCGTCGCTTGACTTCATGCCGACATCAAGTCGCAGCATGAGACCCATGTCCATGAATCGGAAAGCACCGGCGGATCACCGCGACACCGAAGCCCTGCTGGCCGTCCTCGACTCCGCGGACCGGATGCCGGGCGCCGCTCGACTGCGGGCCCGCTCCTACGAACTGCTCTCCCTCGTCCCGGGCTCGACGGTCGTGGACGTCGGTTGTGGCGCCGGACGAGCCGTCGCCGAGCTGGCCGAACGCGGCGTCCGCGCGGTGGGCGTGGACCCCGGTCCGGGGATGCTCGAGGCGGCCCGGGAGCGGTGGCCGCGGGCCGAGTTCCGCCAGGCGGGGGCGGAGGACCTGCCCTTCCCCGATGGAAGCCTGCACGGCTACCGCGCGGACAAGGTCTTCCACGTGCTTCGGGAGCCGGCGCGCGCGGTGGCGGAGGCGCGTCGGGTCCTCCGCCCGGGCGGCAGGATCGTCCTGCTCGGTCAGGACTGGGACGCCATCATGATCGACTCGGCCGACCCGGTGCTCACCCGCACGATCGTGCAGGCCCGCGCCGACCTGCTGAACACGCCCCGCGCCGGTCGCCAGTACCGCGGTCTGCTCCTGGCCGGCGGCTTCGAGGACGTCGCGGTCGAGGCGCACACCAGTGTGTTCACCGACTCCGCGATGCTGTCGCTGCTCGTGCGGCTCGCCGAGTCGGCCTGCGCCGGTGGCGCCGTGGACCGCGACCGGGCGGACGAGTGGCTCACCGAGCAGCGCCGACGCGCCGAGGCGGGCCGCTTCCTCGTCGCCATTCCGTTCCTCGTGGCCTCGGCCACCGCATGAGCTCAGCCGGCCCGACGCACCCGTGCCTCCTGCGTCCGCCCCGTCGCCTGCGCCTCCTCGGCGATCCGCTCGAACTGCGCGGCCATGGCCGCCTGGAGGGCCTGTGCGCCGGAGAGCGGGCGCACCATCACCGTCAGTTCGGCGATGCGGCCGGACGCGTCGAGGTGCAGGAAGTCGCAGCCGCTGATCTCGCGGTCGCCCACCCGGGCCGCGAAGACCAGCGCGTGGTCGCGGCCGTCCGCCTCGCCGATGACGCGTTCGTAGCGGAAGTCCTCGAAGACGCGCTCGACCGCGCGCAGGATCGCCGCCGTGATCGCCTTGCCCCGGTAGGGCTTGAAGACGACCGGACTGGAGAACACCACGTCCTCGGCCAGCAGTGCCTCGACGGCGTCCATGTCGTGTGCCTCGACCGCCGCACGGAATGCCCGCATCGCCACTCCCTCATAGTGCGCTATTACTGAACTATTTGAATAGGTGTGGAGTAGAGTAGTCGTTGCGGTGCTCGCTTGCTAGCGTGTCGACATGTCTCTCAAGTACGCCGTCCTGGCCGCCCTGCTGGAGGGCGAGGCATCGGGCTACGAGCTGTCCAAGATCTTCGACGTGTCGCTCGCCAACTTCTGGCCCGCCACGCCGCAGCAGCTCTACCGGGAGCTGGAGCGCCTCGCGGGCGACGGACTCATCGCGGCCCGGACCGTGCCACAGGAACGCCGGCCCACCAAACGGCTGTTCTCGCTCACCGAGGCGGGCCGGGAACAACTCGGCGTGTTCGCCGCCGAGCCGACCCGGCGGCCCACCGCCGTCCGCGACGAGTTCCTGATCAAGATGCAGGCCATGGACGGCGTCGACCCGGCGGCGGTCCGCGCGCTGCTCGAGGAGCGCAGGGCGTGGGCGCTGGGCAAACTCGCCCGCTACGAGCGGGTGCGGGAACGCCTCCTGGACGGCCGCACCGAGGAGGAGCACCTGCGCGAGGCCGACCGCGTCGGGCCCTACCTCACCCTGGCCGCCGGGATCACGTTCGAGCGGGAGAACGCCCGCTGGTGCGAGCGCGTGCTCACCGTGCTCGACGGGCGCCGCGCTCCCATGGGGCCCGCCGGGCAGCCCCTAGGCTGACCGGATGTTCAGCCCCGAAGGCCCCACCCTGCGCGAACTCGCCGTCCAGGCACTGTCGTCGGTCGAGCGCGGCTACGACCTGCTCGCCCCGAAGTTCGACCACACCCCGTACCGGACGCCGGACCGGGTGCTGGAGGCCGCGGCCCGCGCGCTGGAACCGCTGGGCCCCTTCGCCGCCGGACTCGACCTGTGCTGCGGCACCGGCGCGGGCGTCGACGTACTGGCCCGGGTGTGCCAACGGGGCGTGACCGGCGTGGACTTCAGCGCGGGCATGCTGGAGGTCGCGCGCCGGCGCACCCTGCCACCGGGCCCGGCGGTCTCCTGGGTGCGCGCCGACGCCCGCGCGCTGCCGTTCGGCCCCGCCTTCGACCTCGTGGTGAGCTTCGGGGCGTTCGGCCACTTCCTGCCCCGCGAACTGCCGGGCCTGTTCGGCCAGGTGCACTCCGTCCTGCGGCCGGACGGCTGCTTCGCCTTCCCCGTCGTCGCGCCGCCCCGGCCCGGCTCCCCGGGGTACTGGACCCTGCTCGGCTTCGACGCGGCGATGCGGGTGCGCAACGCGCTGTGGCGGCCCCCGTTCGTCATGTACTACCGGACGTTCCGGCTCGGGGACGTGGGCCGCGAGCTGGCGCGGGCCGGATTCCGGACGGGCCTGCACGCCCTGCCCGAGTTCGGCCGCCGCCCCGACGGCAGCCCGCGGGTCCGGCTGGTCGTGGCCCGGCGCGTGACGCAGCGCCGGGTCAGCCCGCCGCCGCCGGCAGGGTGAACTCGTAGACCAGAGCGTCCTGCCGGGTGTCCACCAGGAGGTCGGTGATCTCCAGCGGCCGCGCGTACTGGTCGTGTACCCGCCGCACCACCCGGACCGACGCGGTCTCGGGCTGGAGCGTGATGGTGTCCCGGTGATGCAGCGTCAGGCCCGCCCGGCGCATCCAGTCGTAGGCCCGGCGCAGCTGCGCGCAGGCGACCCCGTCGGCACGGTCGCGATAGCGGGCCAGCTCCTCGACCTCGGCGAGCGCCACGGCGGAAAACGATGTCACGGCCGTGCGCCTGCCGTTGCCCCCGGCCGCCGCCGACGCGTAGTGGTGCATCAGGGTCGGCCGGCCCGGCACCAGCCCCAGCGCCGCGGCGTGCTCCGGCGGCGGCGTCCCCCAGACCACGGTGGCACGGTCGCCGGTGCGCGGCTGAGCCGCCCGGGCGCCGACCGGGAAGACCAAGGGAGCCGGACTCCCGGCGGGCTGTCCCGGCAGGGCGACGTGGGTGCCCCGCCGGTCGGTGCTGAGCAGGCCGTCCCTGCGCAGCACGTCCAGGGCCTGCCGTACCGTCTCCCGGCTGACGCCGAAGTGCTCCGCCAGCCGGCGCTCGCCGGGCAGCCGTTCCCCCGGCGGGACGGTCCCGTCACGCAACTCGCCGAGCAGTTGGTCCGCCACCCGCCGGTACAGGGGCGGCCGGGCCGCGGCGGGGGACGGGTCGGCGGAATACTGGTCGTGCGGAGTGGTGCGGGCCATGCCGCGCCTCCTGTTGATGACGTACGGTAGCCGTGCGGGCTCGGTGCGCCACCAGGATTACCATTGGTCTAAACCAGCTGGGAAGACCGGTCCGCCGGTTCGGCCGAAACACCACCCACGAACCTCAGGCGTAGCGGCTCAGCCAGCGCACCTTGGCGGCCTCCTGGTACGGGCCACCGCCCTCGTGATCGTTGAAGTCGTACACCTCTATCGTCCGGTCCTCGTGCGACCAGGCGTTGAACGCGGCGAAAACGGTCGACGGCGGGCAGGTCTGGTCCTCCAGGGCTGCCGAGAACAGGGCCGGCGCCCGGCCCCGCGCCGCGAAGTGCACGCCGTCGAAGTAGGACAGCGTGCGCAGCGCGTCCCCGGTCCGGCCGCGGTGCGTCTTCAGATACAGGCCGATCTCCCGGTAGGGGTGCCGGTCGGTGAGCGTGACGGCGCGCGGGAAGTCGCACAGGAACGGCACGTCCGGCGCGACGGCGACCAGGTCGGGCACCAGGCCGCCCACCGCTATCGTGATGCCGCCGCCCTGGCTTCCGCCCAGCGCCACCGTGCGCGACGGATCGGTCAGCGGGTGGGAGCGGGCCGCCTCGACGGCGCGCACGGCGTCGGTGAAGACCCGGCGGTAGTAGTAGTTCTCCGGAGCGTCCAGGCCGCGGGTCATGAAGCCCGGGTACGCGGGCGCGCCACCGACCGGGTCCGGGGTCCCGCCGCCGCCGCCCCAGGCGCTGCCCTGGCCGCGGGTGTCCATCACGAAGTGGGCCCGGCCGGTGGACGCCCACAGCAGGTGCCCGTGCGGCAGCCCGCGCCCGCCGCCGTACCCGACGAACTCCACGACCAGCGGCAGCGGCTCGTCCGCCGCGGCCGGCAGGATCAGCCAGCCCTTCACCGGATGGCCGCCGAACCCGGCGAACGTCACGTCGTACACCCGCACCGTGGACAGTCCCGTGTCGACCGGTTCGAAACGGGCGTCCAGATCGTGCTCGCGGGCCTCGGCGAGCGTCTTGCTCCAGAACGCGTCGAAGTCCTCGGGCTCGGTCGACGTGCTGCGGTAGGCGTGGAGTTCGTCGAGCGGAAGGTCGAACAGGGCCATCGATGACCGCCTTTGCGGGGAGACGCGGCAGACCGTACGGATGATCACACGGTACGTGAGCACCTTGAACAGACGCCAGGTCCGGCCCTACACGGCAACGGTGTGGACGGAGTGCCGTCAGGCCCGGCGGTGGGTCCACTGCGGCTCGGTGAGCGCCCAGTCGCGGTCCCACTCCGCCATCCGCCGGCGCAGTGCCACCGCGCGCACGGCACGGTGCGCGAGGAGCACCGTGAGCACCGTCCCGATGGTGGTGAACGAGCCGACGGTCGCGCTGTGCTGCCAGATCTCGGCACCGTCCGACGGCGGGGGCACGCTCCGGCCGTGCGAGTCCAGCCACACGTCGACGCTGTCACCGTGCCGGGCGCCGGCCGGCACCTGTGCCGTGGTGCTCTTCTCCGTGCCGTCCGCCGCCTTCCAGTGGACGGTGGCACGGTACGAGTGCTGTCCGCCGAGCTGTCCCGTCGACAGCGCGCCGGGGGTCCGGTCCTCCACCGTGGCACGGACGTGGTGCCGCTCCGCCCGCTGCTCGGCGACGATCGCCTGCGCCTGTCCGTGGCCCCACCACGCGGTCGCGGCACCCAGCACCGGCGCCGCGACGAACAGCAGGAGGGCGACGACCACCGTGGTCCACGCCTCGACGACGTCCGACCGGCGCCGCAGCGGATTGCGCCGCCAGCGCCAGCCGCGTACCCGGGTTCGCATGTCGACCTCCCCGCGATCACCGCGACCGGAGGGCGGACGGACGGCCGTCGAGCGCGGGGGCCGCCGCGCCTTCGTGTCGCGCCACGTGTGCGAGTGCCCGCACTGGACTGGTACCCAGTCCTGCGGGCCTCGCTCACGAACCGGGCGGATCAGCCGAAGCGCTCGATGCGGATCCGGTCCACCGGCTGTCCGGCCGCCACCAGCAGCCGCGACGCGTGCTCCGCGAACGCGTTGGACCCGCACACGTAGGCCTCCCAGCCACCGGCGGGCGGCTCGGCCAGGAGCGGTGCCAGGTGCGCGGAGGTCAGCCGGCCCACCGGCGTCCCGGCCGGCGCGGTGCGGGTGAACACGGGCGTCGTCTCCGCGCCGAACTCACGGGCGTAGATCAGCTCCTCGGGACCGCGCGCGGACACCAGGAGCCGCAGCGGCACGGTCAGCCCCCGCGCCCGGTGGTGCCGCACCATCGACATCAGCGGTACGACGCCGGATCCGGCACCGAGCAGCAGGGCGGGCCGGTCGCCGGGCCAGGCGAAGAAGCCGCTGAGCGGGCCCCGCACCTCGATCTCGTCACCGGGCCGCGCCTCGGTGTGGAACCAGCCGGACACCTCCCCGTCCGGCACCCGGTCGAGGGTCAGCTCGATGTGCCCGGACTCGTCCGGGGCGGACGCCAGCGAGTAGTGGCGCTGGGCCCGGTAGCCGTCCGCGGCGGTGAGCCGCAGCATCAGGTGCTGGCCGGGCAGGTGGCCCGCCCAGCCGGGCACGGCGAAGCGGAAGGTCGACGCACGGGGCGTCTCGCGGCGGATCTCGGTGAGCGTGGCCGTCTGCCACGTCCCGGCCACCCGGCCGTTCACCTCGATGCGCCCGGGCACGGCGAACCGCGCCGGGGGAGTGAAGGCACCTGCCGTGTGCATGGCTGTCTCAGTCACCGGAGTACCGCTGCTCCTCCCAGGGATTGCCGCGGGCGTGGTAGCCGTTCTGCTCCCAGAAGCCCGGCTCGTCGTGGTCGAGGAGCTCCAGCCCCGCCACCCACTTCACGCTCTTCCAGAAGTACAGGTGCGGCACCACCAGACGTGCCGGGCCGCCGTGCTCGGGGGCGAGCGGCTCCCCGTCGTACTCCCACACGATCCACGCGCGCCCGCCGGTCAGGTCCGCGAGCGGCAGGTTCGCGGTGTAGCCGGTGTGCGCGTGGGCGACCGCGTGCGTGGCCGACGGCAGCGGGCCCGCCGCGTCCAGGAAGGCGTCCAGCGAGACGCCGCCGAACCGCACCCCGAACTTCGACCAGCCGGTGACGCAGTGGATGTCGCCCGCGTACCCGGACGCCGGCAGCAGGCGGGCCTGTGCCAGGTCCCAGGTGCGGGGCTCGGCCACCAGGCCGCCCACCCGGAAGGTCCAGTCGGCGGGCGCGATCTCGGGCGTGACCTCGGCGGACAGCACGGGCCAGTCGTCGCCCGCGTCGTACTGGCCGGGCGGCAGCCCCCGCCGGGCGGCGCGCGGGCGTCCGGTGAAGCCTCGGGTGGTGTTCATGCGGTGGAGCCTTTCGGGCCGCCGGGGCGGGCTGCCCGCGGCCGGCGTCATCGTGCGTACCGGTCAGTGCGTACCGGTCAGTGCGTACCGTCAACCGTACGTGGACCCGGCGCCGCCCGGTCCCGCTCCCCGTCCGGGGCCGCGCCCGGCCACGCGTTGTACCGCTCCAGATACCCGGCGAAGCGGAGCAGGTCCTCCTCCGCCCAGTCGGCGAGCCGCTCCCGGAAGGCCGTCCGGCGGCGCTCGGTGACCCGGTCCAGGGCCTGTCGTCCGGACTCCGTCAGGTGCAGGACCTGGACGCGGTGGTCGTCCGGGTCGACGCGCCGCTCGATCAGCCCGGCGCGCTCCAGCGCGGACACCTGGCGGCTGACGGTGGACTTGTCCAGCGCGTAGTGGGCGGCCAGATCCGTGGCCCGGCGGCCGTCCCGCTCCTCCAGATGCCCGAGCAGCGTGTACGACACCAGGGACAGCTCAGGGTGCATGCGGCCCGCCGAGGCGCGGGCCCGGCGGGCGAAGACCGTCATCTCACGCTGGATGGTCTCCACGGCCGTGTCCGCGGGGCACCCGTCGGGAACGGCGGTCGTCTCGTCCGGTGTCTCGGCAGCCGTCACGGTTCCTCCTCCGCATTGCTGGTTGCACAGTACAACTCCGGAGAAGAGGTTGTATGAGTCAACTACGTGCGCGGGGGCCGTCGGCGTCTGATCACTGGGGTAGTGTGACCGTCGGCCGCGGACCGCCCCGGCCCGCCGTGCGACTGGGAGGTGAGACCGATTACCGCTGTGTCGGCCCGGGTGCTCTCACCTCACGCCAGTGCGGTCACCGGAGACGAGTGACCGGGAGAGTGCCCTTCGGTTCCCGAAAGGCTCTCGGCTTCCATGCCTCACACCTTCCCCGCCTCACCCACCCCCGCGTCCTCCCCGGACCTGTTCTCCGCGTCCCTCCCGACGCCGGACGCCGTCGTGGCCGCGCTGCGCGCCGCCGGCTGCGTCTTCGCCGAGGACGAGGCCGCGCTCATCCTGACCGCCGCCCGCAGCGCCGCCGAACTCACCGAGCTCGTCGACCGCCGCGTCACCGGACTGCCCCTCGAACTCGTCCTGGGCTGGGCAGGGTTCCGCGGCCTGCGCGTCGCGGTCGCCCCCGGTGTCTTCGTGCCCCGCCGCCGGACCGAGTTCATGGTGAGCGAGGCCCTGGCCCACGCGCCGCACGCGAACGTCGTCGTGGACCTGTGCTGCGGGTCCGGGGCCGTCGGCGCGGCCCTGGCGGCCGCCCTCGAACGTCCCGAGGTGCACGCCGCCGACGTCGACCCGGCCGCGGTGCGCTGCGCCCGCGGCAACCTCGCGGACGCGGGCGGCCGGGTGTACGCCGGTGACCTGTTCGACGCGCTGCCCGACGCGCTGCGCGGCCGGGTGGACATCCTCGCGGCCAACGTGCCGTACGTCCCCACCGGTGAGGTCGCCCTGCTCCCCGCCGAGGCCCGCGACCACGAACCGCTGGTCGCCCTCGACGGCGGCACCGACGGCCTCGACGTGCTGCGCAGGGTCGCGGCCGGGGCACCCGGCTGGCTCGCCCCGGGCGGCTGCCTGCTGGTCGAGACGAGCGAACGCCAGGCGCCCGACGCCGTCGACGCCTTCACCCGGGCCGGCCTGACGACCCGCCTCGCGGTCTGCGAGGAGCTGTACGCCCACGTGGTGATCGGCGTCCGGGACTGACGCCACCGCTCGGTACCGCCACCGTCGGCGCTACCGCACCGGCGGCGTGGCCCGGGCGATCAGCAGGGCCACGTCGTCGGAGTTCTCCGGCTCGTGCAGGGTGCGCAGCAGCAGGTCGCAGACCTCCTCCAGCGGGCGGTCCGGGCCCTCCAGCAGGCCGAGGAGCGCGTCCAGCCGCTCGTCCAGCGGATGCCTGCGCGTCTCGACCAGCCCGTCGGTGTAGAAGACCAGCCGGTCGCCCGGCTCCAGGCCGACCTCGGTGGTGGAGAAGGCGACGCCGCCCACCCCGAGCGGCACCCCGGTGGGCAGGTCGAGCAGCTCGGGCGGCCTGCCCGCCCGCAGACGGACCGGGGGCAGGTGCCCGGCGTTGGCGATCAGGCACCGCCGCCGGTGCGGGTCGTGGACGGCGTACAGGCAGGTGGCGATGGCCTGGTCCAGGCCCGCCGTGGTCCGCTCCAGGTGCCCGAGCAACTGCGCGGGGTCCAGCTCGAGGGCGGCCAGGGTGTTCGTCGCGGTGCGCAGCCGCCCCATGGAGGCGGCCGCCGCGATGCCGCTGCCCATCACGTCGCCGACCACGAGCGCGGTCCTGCCGCCCGCCAGCTCGATCACGTCGAACCAGTCGCCGCCGACCTCGCTGGTGCCCCCGGCCGGCTGGTAGCGGGAGGCGACCTCGAGGCCGCCGGTCACCGGCGGATGGCTCGGCAGCAGGCTGCGCTGCAGGGTGAGGGCCGTGTCGCGGGCGTTCTGGTACCAGCGGGCGTTGTCGATCTGCAGCGCCGCCCGCGCGGCCAGCTCCCGGGCCAGCAGCAGGTCGTCCTCGTCGAACGGCAGGGGGTTGGCGATCCGTTTCAGGTCCAGGGCGCCGAGCACCTCGCCCCGCGCGATCAACGGCACGGCCAGGTACGAGTGGACGCCCGCCCGGCGCAGCAGCTCGGCCGCCTCCGGCGAGCGGGCGACGCGCCCCAGGTCCTCCCGGGTCACCCGAGCCACCATCACCGGCCGACCGGTGCGCACGCACTCGGTGACCAGGCGGTCCGGTCCGTACCGGGCGACCCGGCCGGGCGGGTCGGCCGCCCGCAGCGCGTCCCGGGCGTCGTCGTCGGCGCGCACGGCCAGCGCCCTGAGCACCGCCGGTTCGGCGGGGCCCAGCGTGCTGCGCCGGCCCTCGACCACGGCGTCCAGCAGGTCCACGGCGGCGACGTCGGCGAGGCCGGGCACGGCCACGTCGGCCAGCTCGTACGCGGTGCGGTCCAGCCGCAGCGTGGTGCCGATCCGCGCGGAGGCGTCCGCCACGGCGGCCAGCCGGCGCCGCGCGCCCTCGGCCTCGGCGGCCGTCCGGTACTGCTCGGTCACGTCGACGATCGAGACGGCCACCCCCAGCACGGCGCCCAGGGCGTCCTCCAGCCGGTACAGCGACACCGACCAGGCGTGCTCCTCGTCCGGGTCGGCGGGGGTCCGGCCGGTCGCGGGCAGGTCGACCACCGGGCGCCCGGTCTCCAGCACCCCGCGTGCCGCCGCCTCCAGCGGGTCGGCGTCCACCTGCGGCAGCAGCTCGCGGATCGTCCGGCCGAGGTGGTCCTCGGCGGGGATGCCGTTGAGCCGCTCCAGGGCCGGGTTCACCGAGACGTAGCGAAGGTCGGTGTCCAGGACGGCCAGACCGATCGGGGACTGCATGATCACCCTGCTGGACAGGGCCACGTCCCGCTCCAGCCGGCGCACCATCGACTGGTCGGCCGCGAGACCGAGGGCGTAGACGTCCCCTCGGTCGTCCAGCAGGCGCATGTTGCGGAACTCCACCAGCCGGGTGCTGCCGTCCTTGTGCCGGACGGGGAAGGCACCGGCCCAGCTCCGGCCGGTCTTCATGACGTCCCCGAACAGCCTCACGACCAGGTCGAGGTGGCGTTCGTGGACCATGATGCGGGCGGCGTACTGCCCCAGCGCCTCCGGCGCGGAGTAGCCGAACAACTCCTCGGCCTGCGGGCTCCACAGGACGATCCGGCCTTCGGTGTCCAGCACGATCGAGGCCACGTTCAGCAGGTCGAGCAGCCCGCTGGGCCGCACCGGGCCGCGGGACGACGGCTCGCCCTCGAACCCGGCAGACCCCGCTGCACTCATCCCACGCCCCGCCTTCGCCGTTCGACGCGCCACGCCTTCGAGGCCGATCCCCTTGTTCTACCGCGTTCCACCGCGCACAGGGCCGGTTCGTCAAGGCTCCGCCGTCCCCTCCCAGCATCTCCCCGCGGGCCGGGTAGCGCCGCACGGGACGGGCCCGGTGGGGCCAGGGGCGCCGCACGGGGCGTGCCGGGTGGGACCAGGGGCGTCGCAAGGGGGCGTGCCCGGCGGGACCGGGGCCGTCGTAGGGAACGTGCGCGGCGGGACCGGGGGCGGTCATGCCGAGCGCCGAGCGCGTCCAGAGTTGGTCTGTACATGACCCAGTGGACGGTCCAGACTGTGCGCCGAGTGCCCCGACCCCCGCCCCTGCCGCCCGGCCACCCACCCCCACCGAGGAGCCCCCATGCCCCTGCGCGCCCGGCAACGTTGTCACGCCGCCCTGACCGGTCTCGCCGTCCTCGCCCTCTCCCTCGCCCTCGCGGGTCCGGCGGCGGCGGACGCCCATGTCGCCGGTGCCCGGGCCGCCGACACCTGGACCGAGGTGGGCTCCGACCGCGCCGACCCGCTGACCGAGAGCCAGGGCCTGGCCTCGGTGGAGGTCCCGGCCGGCAGCCCCAACCGCTACACCGGCATCGGCACCATCCCGCTCGGCCTCAGCACCCGCGGCTGGAACCACGTCGGCGACCCCGACGCCTCCTACGACGGCCACTACGTCGAGCCGTACCAGCGCGACGACGGGAACACGAAGATGTTCCGCGTGCAGGCACCGGACGGGAGCTGGGCGGAGTACGTGCACACGCTGAGCCCGGGCGAGGCGCTGAACAACTCGTGGTCCGCCCTCTCGCCCGACGGGCAGTGGATGCTGGCGGGGGAGTGGGGCACCATGAACCGGCTGCTGGTCTTCCCGACCCCCGGCGTCAACCCGGCCACCTCGCCCTCGGCGAACCTCCCGCAGGCGGCCACCGTCCACCTGGACCACGCCGTGCGCGACGTCCAGGGCTGCGACTTCCTGGACGCCACCACGCTGCTGTGCTCCTCCGACGACCCGGAGGGCACGCTCTTCGGCATCACCAAGCCGCTGCTGCGCATCGACCTGTCCGCGGCACCGAACGGCACCGCCGACGTGAGCGGACACGTCACCGCGCTGCGGCAGCTCCCCCTGCGCAGCGCCTGCTCCGGCGACTTCGAGGCGGAGGGCATCGACTACGACCGGCGCACCGGCACCCTGCGCGTGATCGTCGTGTCCCCCGGTTTCTGTGTGCTCACCGACAGCAAGACGTACCGGTTCACGCGGAGCTGACCCCGCGGTCCGGCCCCGGCGCCTTCGCGCCGGGCCGCCGGTGGTGCTTTTCTGGTGGTATCGGCGAGAGCCGTTTCGGTCACGACCACGAGAGGGAGCGATCACGATGGACGGTGAGCGACTGCATCCGGAGTCCGTCTCGGTGGAGCTGAGCGGATGCAGCAAGGAGGACGCCCGGACCGTGTTCGACACCCTGTGCGCGTGCTTCTCCTCCGACCGGCACACGGGCGACGTGACCCGGGAGTACGACGAGGTGCGCCCGACCGTGTGGCTCGGCACCTTCGACGTGGCCGACGAGCAGCCGGGCGAGTGCGACCCCGCCCGGCTCGGGGCCTCCGTGGAGGCCGACGCGCAGGGCGGCTACTGGGCGATCGAGAGGCTCCGCACCACCCTGGACTCCCTGTTCACCGTGCACGACCTGAGCCAGGCATCCGGAGACCAGGAGCGCGAGCTGCACGTACGGCTCGAGAGTCGCTGACCCGGGTCCCTCCGTGGGCGGTGAGGTGTGCGCCACCCCATTGTGCAACTAGTTGCACAATGGGGTGGCCGTCCTCTACAACAGAGGCACGTCACCGCGCACGGAGGGCCCGATGAGCCGATACCCGCACCTGCTGAGCCCGCTCGACCTGGGCTTCACCACGCTCCCCAACCGGGTCCTGATGGGCTCCATGCACGTCGGCCTGGAGGAGGCGGAGAACGGCTTCGAGCGCATGGCCGCCTTCTACGCCGCCCGGGCCCGAGGCGGAGTGGGCCTGATCGTCACCGGCGGCATCGCCCCCAACGACGAGGGCCGCCCGTACGAGGGCGGCGCCAAGCTCACCACCGGGGCGGAGGCGGAACAGCACCGGGTCGTCACCGACGCCGTGCACCGCGAGGGCGGCCGCATCGCCCTGCAGGTCCTGCACTTCGGCCGCTACGCCTACCACGCCGACCTGGTCGCCCCGAGCGCGCTCCAGGCCCCGATCAGCCCGCACGTGCCGCGCGAGCTGACCGACGCCGAGGTCGAGCGCACGATCGACGACTACGTCCGCACCGCCCGCCTCGCCCGCGAGGCCGGGTACGACGGCGTCGAGATCATGGGCTCCGAGGGCTACCTCATCAACGAGTTCATCGCCGCGCGCACCAACCACCGCACCGACCGCTGGGGCGGCTCGTACGAGAACCGGATGCGCTTCCCCGTCGAGATCGTCCGCCGGGTGCGCGAGGCCGTCGGCGAGGGCTTCATCGTCGTCTACCGCCTGTCCATGCTCGACCTGGTGCCCGGCGGCTCCACCCTGGACGAGGTGATCACCCTCGCCAAGGCCGTCGAGGCCGCCGGAGCCACGATCATCAACACCGGCATCGGCTGGCACGAGGCCCGCATCCCCACCATCGCCACCTCCGTGCCGCGCGGCGCCTACACCTGGGTGACCAAGCGGCTGATGGGCGAGGTGTCCGTCCCGCTGGTCACCACCAACCGCATCAACACCCCCGAGGTCGCCGAGCGACTGCTCGCCGAGGGCACCGCCGACATGGTCTCGATGGCCCGCCCGATGCTCGCCGACCCCGACTTCGTCGCCAAGGCCGCGGCCGGCCGTCCCGAGGCCATCAACACCTGCATCGGCTGCAACCAGGCATGCCTGGACCACACCTTCAGCGGGCAGATCACCTCCTGCCTGGTCAACCCGCGCGCCTGCCACGAGACCGAGCTGGTCCTGGCCCCGACCCGGCGGCGCAAGCGCGTCGCCGTCGTGGGCGCCGGACCGGCCGGACTGGCCTGCGCGGTGAGCGCCGCCGAACGCGGCCACGACGTCACCCTCTTCGACGCCGCGAGCGAGATCGGCGGGCAGCTCAACGTCGCCCGCAAGGTCCCCGGCAAGCAGGAGTTCGACGAGACACTGCGCTACTTCCGCACCCAGCTCGCGGCCCACGGCGTCGACGTGCGCCTGAACACCCGCGTCGGCGTCGACGACCTCACCGGCCACGACGAGGTCGTCGTCGCCACCGGCGTCACCCCGCGCACCCCCGACATCCCCGGCGCCGACCACCCGTCCGTCGTCGGCTACCTCGACGTCCTGCGCGACGGCGCCCCCGTCGGCGGGCGCGTCGCGATCCTCGGCGCGGGCGGCATCGGCTTCGACGTCGCCGAGTACCTCACCGACGGCGGCGACAAGGCCCACGAGGACCCGGAGACGTACTTCCGCCTCTGGGGCGTCGACACCGACTACCGCGCCCCCGGCGGCCTCGCCGCGCCCGAACGCCCGGCCCCGCCCCGCACCGTCCACCTGCTCCAGCGCAAGACCACCAAGGTCGGCGCCGGACTCGGCAAGACCACCGGCTGGATCCACCGCACCGAGCTGAAGCACCGCGGCGTCACCATGGTCCCCGGCGTGCGCTACGACCGGATCGACGACGCCGGACTGCACATCACCGTCGGCGACGAGTCCACCGTGCTGGAGGTCGACACGGTCGTCCTGTGCACCGGACAGGAGCCGAGCCGCGGCCTCTACGACGAGCTGATCGCGGCCGGTCGCGCCGCGCACCTCATCGGCGGCGCCGACGTGGCCGCCGAACTGGACGCCAAGCGCGCCGTCAAGCAGGGCACCGAGCTGGCGGCGGCGCTGTAGGGGAAGGGCGCGAGCGGCGGGGGGGAGGGAGGCCGGGCAGCGGACCGGGCGGCGGGTGGACGATGACCGGGCGCCGTGTGGACGGAGACAGGGCGGCCGGGCGGGCCGTCCCTAGGATGAGGCCATGTCACTCCCGCACGCGATCCTCACCGCCCTGGTCGAAAAGCCGTCGTCGGGGCTGGAGCTGACCCGCCGGTTCGACAGGTCGATCGGCTACTTCTGGTCGGCGACGCACCAGCAGATCTACCGCGAGCTGGGAAAACTGGAGACACAGGGCCTGATCCGTGCCCTGCCCGACCAGCAGCCGGCCCGCGGGCAGAAGAAGTCGTACGAGGTCCTGCCCGCCGGCCGCGCCGAACTCTCCCGCTGGACCGCGACCCCGCAGGACCCCAAGCCCCTGCGCGACACCATGCTGCTGCGGCTGCGTGCCGCCGCCGTGGTCGGCACCGCCGGTGTCGAGGCGGACCTGCGGCGCCATCTCGAGCTGCACGAGCGGCAGTTGGCCGAGTACGAGGAGATCGAGCGGCGCGACTTCCCGCCCGGCCGGGACAGCACCGAGGACCGGCTGCGGCACCTGGTGCTGCGGGCCGGCATCGACCTGGAGACCTTCTGGACCCAGTGGCTCGGACACGCGCTGGCGGAGTTCGCCGAACTCCCCGGCGACGAACCGGCCTGACCGGCCCGCGGCCAGTGAGGCGTCGGCTCAGAACCGGTACGCCTCAGAACCGGTACGGCTTCGCGCGGCGGCGCAGGAACCAGGCCGCGGCGATGACGCCCGCCCCCACCAGCGCGCCGCCCGCCACCAGGGTGGCCGTGCCGTAGTCCTGGACGGCACCGCCGAGGCCGCCCATGACGCCGCCGGGCGACGCGGACGGGGACGGGGTGGCGGACCGGCTGGGCGAGGGCGAAGGGGAGGGGGCCGAGGAGACGATCACCGTCTGGGTGCCCGCGGTGCTGTTGTTCGAGCACATGACGATCACCGTGTAGGTGCCCGGCGAGATTCCCGACCAGGCCGCGGACTGGTTCGAAGCACTGCCGGACAGCGCCACCTGACGCCCCTGGGCGAAGTCCCGCTGACTGCTGGTCAGCAGCGAGGCCGTGCCCCAACTGCCGTTGAGCTGGGCGCAGGCCGTGGTCGTGACCGACACCGTGGTCCCGGTGGTGCTCACGGAGATCCCCGGTCCCGCCGCGGCCGGTCCGGCGGCCAGGGCGACGGGCAGCGCGGCGGCGGCCGCCACGGTGGCGCCGGAGCGGAGAAGTGGCGATGAGATGCGCATGTGGACTGCCCTCCGGCGGCACGGTCGGCGGTACATCCCTTGCGCCGCCGGGATCGGGAACACCCGTGCCCCCTCTGGCAGCCAACAGGGCACCGGCCACCCCCGCATGCGGAGCGCGACCGGCCAGGTGACGTGTTCCCCCGGGCAGGCCCGGGGCCGACCGGGCGTCAGCTCACCGGTCGGCGCCCGTGGTCACCTTCCGCTCCGCCGAGAAGCCGCCCCAGGTTCCGTCGGCCAGCCTCGCCCGGATCCGCACCCGGTGCACGACCCCGGCCTCGCGCCCGGCGTAGAAGCTGTACTCGGCGCGGTCGCGCGGCGCGTCGGCGCCGTAGACCAGCGAGGTCGCCGCACGGCCGTCCAGGTGGATCTGGTACTCGGTCACCGGCGTCTCGGTGCGCGGCGGGACCCAGGACAGGTCGAGGTAGTAGGCCCCGTCGGCCCGGTGGGAGGCGGCGCGCAGCTCCGTGGGGGCGGTGGCGCGCCCGTCGTCGGTGCCCGGGGTGGTGAGCCGGACGGCGGCGCCCGCGGGGGAGACGTTGTCGGCGGCGTCCCGCGCCCGCACGGTGAACGCGTAGCGGGTGCCCGCCCGCAGTCCCGTGACCACGGCCGCCGTCTGACCGCCGCCGACGCTGTGGACCTTGGTGTCGCCCTGGTAGACGTCGTACGACACCACGCCGCGGTCGTCCTTCGCGGCCGTCCAGGTGAGCTGGACGGCCCGGCTGCCCGCCGCCCGGCCGTGGACGTTCCCCGGGCGGGTCGGAGCGGAGTCGTCGGCCACCTCGGCGGGAGTGGTCGCCCGAACCTCCCGGCTGCGCGGCCCGAGCCGCCCGTCGGCGTCCCGGGCCCGCACGGTGAAGACGTACGACGTCGAGGGGCGCAGCCGGGTGACGTCCACCATCCGCTCGGCCGCCGGCACCTCCTTCACCAGGGTGCCGCCCCGGTACACCTCGTAGGTCCGCACGTCGTCGACCGCGTTCCACATCACGTGCACCGTCGTCGCGCTGCCGGCCTCGGCGGTGACGCCCGTGGGCACCGCGGGCAGCCCTCCGCCGTCCCCGTCACCGTCCTGGGCCGAGCCCCAGCCGCAGGACGTGAGCAGGAGCAGCGCCCCGCAGAGCAGGGCGCACCGGCGCGGGAGGGGGAGAGGAAGCACGGGGACCTCGCGCACGGCTCTGCCTCCCGGGTGGCGCCGGCTTCGACGCGATGACTGTAAAGGTCCGGACCAATATGACGCCTGTGACGCGGTCACATCAAGAGGGCCGTGGGTGACGGTCACTCGGGAGGGTTACGTATGCTGAGTCACCTGACGGCCGAACTCCCGGCGAGAACGGGGGAGTTCCGGCCGATGGCGCGTGGACCGCTGTCGTCGCCATTCCCGCGCCGTCGCGGGCGGCCGGGCGGGCCGGAGCCGGAACAGGCCCCCGCCCGCCCGCCCCCGGTCGCGCACCCCCGAGGCACGGAGCGCACGGCGGGCGTGCACCGTCTGGCCCTGCAAAAGGTGGGCGCGTGGGCGATTCGGGGACAGATGGGGCCGAGTGTCCGTCCATGTCCCCGAGGAGAGGCCACATCGTGCGTGTCCAGTCGCTGACACTGGTCGCGGCCAGCGCCGCCCTGCTCGCCCCCACGACGTTCCCCGACGCTCCGCCGGTGCCGCGTCCCGACCCGTCGGCGCGGATCCTGCTGCCCGGTGCCCCGGACCGGACCGGGGCCCTGCGCGCGGGCCGGTCCGGAGTCCGGATCGGCCCCGTTCCGCGCGTTCCGGCCGGACCGTCCGCGTCCCCCTCGCGCGTCGGGCCCGACGCGCGGGCCGGGGACCCTCCGCGGCGGGACGGCGGCGAGGAGCCCGTCCGCGCCGCCGACCTGCTGGCCGGCGTGCGGGACTGCGACCCCGTCTCGCGCGGGCGCTACCGCAGCGACGCGGGAGCACCGGCGGACATCCCGGTGTGCGGTACACGGGACGCCGTGTACTGGAAGGCGGACCTGGACGTCGACTGCGACGGCCGGCCCGGCGACAAGTGCAATGCCCGCACCGACCCGCACTTCAGCCCCGCCACCGCCTTCACGGACTCGGACGGCCGCCCGCTGGACGCCGAACGCCTGCCCTACGTCGTCGTGCCCGGACCCAGCGACACCTGGGACCACCGCGAAGACGACGTCCGCGGCGGATCGCTCGCGGCCCTCGTCCACGGGGACCGGGTCCGGTACGCGGTCGTCGGCGACGTCGGCCCGAGCGACCTGATCGGCGAGGCCTCCTACGCCGCCGCACGCGCCCTCGACATCCCGGCGGATCCCGAGGGCGGCGGCGTGGCCTCCGACGTCACGTACATCGTCTTCAAGGGCAGCGAGGTCGAACCCATCGAGGACACCGCCGCGGCCGAGAAGGCGGGGGAGCGGCTGGCGCGGCGGTTCGTGGACGGGCACTGAGCGGGCGGGAGCACTGAGCAACAAGGCCGGGGGACTGAGCGGGCCGGGGGACTGAGCGGGCCGGGCGGGGTCTCGCGGCCGGCCCGCCGCCGCGCCCCGCCGCGCGCCCGCCCGGTCAGACCTTCCGGTAGGAGTACGCCTCAGCGGCCGCCGCCTCCACGGCCGCGAGGTCGGCGCCCGTCGAGGCCGTGACGACCGCCGCCACCGCGCCCTCGACGAAGGGCGCGTCCACCAGACGGGTGTTATCCGGCAGTTCGTCGCCCTCGGCGAGCAGCGCCTTCACGGTGAGCACCGCACTGCCCAGGTCGGTGAGGACGGCGACGCCCGCGCCCCGGTCCACGGACGCGGCGGCCGCCGCGACCAGTTCCGAACTGGTCCCGAACTCCCCGGACGCGGTACCGCCCGCCGGGGCGACGGCCACCGCCCCGGCACCGCCCGACAGGGCCTTCGCCAGCTCCGCCACCGACCCGGCGACCTCGGCGCTGTGGGACACCAGCACGATCCCCACCAGCTTGTCATCACTCACCGGCGGTCTCCTCCAGCGCCACGAAGAGCAGGGCGGCCGAGGTCGCCCCAGGGTCCTGGTGTCCGATGCTGCGCTCGCCCAGATAGCTCGCCCTGCCCTTGCGGGCCTGCATGGGCGTGGTCGCCTCGGCCCCCTCCACGGCCGCCGTACGGGCCGCGGTGAAGGAGTCGCCCAGGGCGTCCACGGCGGGCACCAGCGCGTCCACCATCGTCTTGTCCCCCGGGGCGGCACCGCCGAGCGTCCGGACCGCGTCCACGCCCGCCCGGAACGCCTCGGCCAGCTGCTCCGCGCTCACCTCCGCGAAGTCCCCGAGCGCCTTGCCGGTACGGCGCAGCAGCGTCCCGTACAGGGGTCCCGAGGCGCCGCCGACCGTGGAGATGAGCTGCCGCCCGGCGAGGACCAGAACGGCGCCGGGAGTGTCGGGTGCCTCCTTGTCCAGCGTGGCGGCCACGGCCCTGAACCCGCGCTGGAGATTGCTGCCGTGGTCGGCGTCGCCGATGGGTGAGTCGAGGGCGGTGAGCCGTTCCGCCTCGCGGTCGACCAGCGCGGTGGCCGCCGTCATCCAACGGCGGAAGAAGTCGGCGTCGAGCACAGGATCTCCTTGCCTGGTAGGTACGTCGCGATTCTCCCCCGCCCGCCGTCACATGCCCCAGCGCAGGCCCGGGGTGCTGACCGGCGCGTCCCACAGCCCGAGCAGTTCCTCGTCGATCTCGCACAGGGTGACCGAGGCGCCGGCCATGTCGAGGGAGGTGACGTAGTTCCCGACGAGGGTGCGGGCGACGGCGACGCCCCGCTCGCCCAGTACGCGCTGCACCTCGGCGTTGAAGCCGTACAGCTCGAGGAGCGGCGTGGCACCCATGCCGTTGACCAGGACCAGGACGGGGTTGCGCGGGGCGAGGTCGGTCAGTACCGCGTCCACCGCTGCCTCGGCGATCTCGCCCGAGGTCATCATCGGCCGCCGCTCCCGGCCGGGCTCCCCGTGGATGCCGATGCCCAGTTCCAGCTCGCCGGAGGGGAGGTCGAAGGTGGGGCTGCCCTTGGCCGGGGTGGTGACCGCGCTGAGGGCCACCCCGAAACTGCGCGAGCTGTCGTTCACCCGGCGGGCGATCGCCTCCACCTGCTCCAGCGGCCGGCCCTCCCGTGCCGCCGCCCCGGCGATCTTCTCGACGAACAGGGTCGCCCCCGTGCCGCGCCGGCCGGCTGTGTAGAGGCTGTCCGTCACCGCCACGTCGTCGTTGACCAGCACCTTCGCCACCTGGATGCCCTCGTCCTCGGCCAGTTCGGCGGCCATGTCGAAGTTGAGCACGTCACCGGTGTAGTTCTTGACGACGAAGAGCACCCCGGCTCCGCTGTCCACGGCGGCCGCGGCCCTGACCATCTGGTCCGGCACTGGCGAGGTGAATACCTCACCCGGACAGGCGGCCGACAGCATGCCGGGCCCCACGAACCCGCCGTGCAGCGGTTCGTGCCCGGAACCGCCTCCCGAGACCAGGGCGACCTGCCCGGCCACGGGGGCGTCCCGCCGCACGATCACCCGGTTCTCGACGTCCACGGTCAACTCGGGATGGGCGGCCGCCATACCGCGCAACGCGTCCGCGACGACGGTCTCGGGGACGTTGATGAGCATCCTCAAGGGTATCTCCTAGGCAGGTTTGCAGATGGGCCTTTGGCCTGTGTTCTTGCAGGTCAGAGCAGGGTTGGGCAGTTCGCGATCTTGGCGGTCCGGGGCGGTCGTGAGCGGTCTCTGGCGGTACTGATGCTGACTCAATGCCGACTTCGGTGACGTGCCGTCAGGTCTTCGTGGCAAGTCGACTGCAGCCGACAAGAGTCCTCCAGGGCAGTATCGACCTTGCGGCCGCGAAGGTCACGCGAGGCGACGACTGGAGCGGCCAGGTAAACCGATCTGGCAGATACGGCCAGAGCGCAGGATCTGTCGAACGCCGACTCCTGCCTCACGGGGCCGCCGCTCGCCCCTGACGAACACATGCTCGCGCGAGCGTCGGCGCGGTCGCGCCGACGGAGCATTCACCCCTCATGCCGGACGCGGGATGCAGCGGTCACGGCGCCGGGCACCCTGCGCCTGGAAGTGGCCTTCCGGCTCCCGCCGGTCAGAAGCTGGACCTGCGCCACGGGCCCTCGACACGACCCCGGGTCCTGGCCGGGGCCTCAGGTGGTGGACTTCTCTCCGAGTTCCCGGGAGAACGCGGTAGCGGACGCACGCGACGCCTGCTCCACGATGTTGATGCCGACCTCCTGGGTGCTGCAGCCGTTGAGAAGCACCGCCATCAGGTAGACGCGGCCCTCATGCTGTATCCGACCGATGCTGTTGACGTCCCATTTCTTGCTCTGGGTCCGCTTGAGCCACCCGTTCTTCAGTGCCGTCGTGCCGGCGTCGGCTGCCGCGGACACGCCCCAGGTCTGGCTTCCCACGACGTGCAGCATCAAGTCCTGGATGTAGGCCCGCGAAGCCTCGCTCAGGGGCGACTTGTCGCCGAACACGGACTGGAGCAGGCGTATCTGGTCTTCCGCCGTGGTTTGGGTGATGCCCCAGACGGTCCCTGAACCGCCCTGTGTTTGGATCAGGCCGAGCCGTTCGTTGGCCGCGTCGAGCCCCGAGGCGCTGCCTATCCGGGTCCACAGGGCACTGGTCGATTCGTTGTCGCTCTTCTGAATCATGGCGGCGGACTGGCTGCGCTCCTGGGTGCTCAACCTCCGTCCCTGGTCCTGCGCTTGAAGCAGCAGGGCCGCCAGGATGTCCACCTTCACGATGCTGGCGGTGTCGAAGGCGTCGCGTCCGTACGTCGCCATGGCGCCGCTCTCGACATCCAGAACCGCCACGGACATCCGGTTGTCGCCGAAGAGGCCGGTCACGGGCTCCAGAGCCGGTCCGAGATCGAACGGTTTCTGCGTCGAGGTGGGCGACGGCGACGGTTTGGGTGCGTCCGCGGGCGCCTCGCCCGCCTTCGCCCGGGCCGAGGCGGCCGACGGGGACGGAGCCTTCGCCCGGGCGGACGCGGACGACTCACCGGAGTCGCTCCCGGTGATGGCATAGGTGGTGGCACCGCCGATCACGAGCACGACCGACGTCACGGTCCACGTTATGCGGCGTCGCCGGGCCCTGCGACGACGTCGTTGCTCTCGGCGAGTGCGGCGGCGTCGCCGAACAGGTGAGGTCTCATGCACGGGTGGGATGATAATCGAATCAAGGTTCGAGATCATTGGGTATCTCGACGGTGCGTCCACTCCCGGTCGCCACACCACTGGCGGACCCGGGGCGGACCGCCGGCGTCAACGCGGAACACCGGCTGATCCTGGACGCAGTGCGGCGTCGTGAACTCCGGGCGGGCCGCCCAGGCGGCCGCTGTCCGGCCCTCACCGGGTCCTTCCGGTTTTCCGTCCCCGGGCTGTTCCCGGATCACGGCCCGGTCGTCCGCGGCGCGGCCTGATGAAAGCCGCCGCTGATCTCACGCGGCGCCTGTGGCTCCACCTGCGCGCCGACGCCAGGGCGAGGCCCGAGCCCGCGCGCCCTGACCCGGGCCCCTGCCCGACGACCTCACCGGCCGGCCGGACGGGGTTCCAGCAGATGCGGGCAGGACAGTTCCGCTTCGTCACCCCCGTCACCGCTCTCGGCCCGAGGTGATGAAGTGTCCCGAGTGGGGCCCGGACGGATTGACGTCCCGGCCCCACTCGGGACGTGGGTGTCAGCGCTTCATGAGGGCGAAGACGCCCCAGCTGAGGTACTCACGCCCGTATCGGGCGTAGTGGGCGGGCTCGGTGGTGAGTTCTTCCCGTACTTCGGGGGCGAGTTCGTCGTCCGGGTTCTCGTCGAGCCAGCGGCGCATGCTGAGCCACTGGGCCGCGGCGTAACGGTCCCAGCTGCTCTGGTCGGCCAGCATCATCTCCACGACGTCGTACCCGAGTTCCTGGAACTGCTCGATCAGTTCCGGGAGGAGCAGGAAGTCGGCGACGGAGGTGGCGTGGCAGGCCTTGGCGGTCTCCTCGTCCGGAGGGGTCTGCCGCCAGAACGGTTCGCCGATCAGCATCATTCCTCCCGGGCGGAGGCTGCGCCGGAGCAGCTCGGCAGTTCCGGCGACACCGTCGCCGATCCAGGTGGCGCCGACGCAGGCAGCCAGGTCGACCGGCTGGTCGGCGACGTGGCCGGCGGCGTCACCGTGGACGAACTCGACCCGGTCGGCGACGCCGAGTTCGGCGGCGCGGGCCTGGGCCTGCTCGGTGAAGAGCGTGCTGATGTCGACTCCGGTGCCCGTGAAGCCCAGGTCGCGGGCCCAGGTGCACAGCATCTCGCCCGAGCCGCTGGCCAGGTCGAGCACCCGGGTCCCGGCGGGGAGGCGGAGGGATGCGCCCAGGGTGGCGAACTTGTCCGCGGTCAGCGGGTTGTGGATGCGGTGGCCGCTCTCGCGGATGGTGAAGATGCGGGGAAGGTCCATGACCGTGTTCCTTTCCGTCATGCCTTGAAGAGGGGGGACTGCTTGAGGGCGCGCACCTGGCGCGAGATCTGCTTCAGGGGCCGTTCCAGCTCGGCGCGCAGCCGCGCGTCGGTGCGGGAGGCGGCGTAGGTGTTCTCGCGCTGCAGTCGGTGGTAGCTGTCGAGGCGCCGCCGGGTGAGACGGCCCTCCTCGACAGCGGCCAGCACCGCGCAGCCCGGCTCGGTGCTGTGGGCGCAGTCCGCGAAGCGGCAGTCGCGGGCCAGCTCGGTGATCTCCGCGAAGGTGTGCTCCAGGCCGTCGTCGGCGTCGTGCAGCCCGATGCCGCGCAGACCCGGGGTGTCCAGCAGGACTCCGCCGTGGGGCAGTGGCACCAGTTCGCGCCAGGCGGTGGTGTGCCGGCCCTTGCCGTCGCTGCCGCGTACCGCGCCGGTGGCCAGGAGGTCCTCGCCGAGCAGGCGGTTGCCGAGAGTCGACTTGCCCGCGCCCGAGGGCCCGAGCAGGACGACCGTGCCCGACAGGACGGCGGTCAGGACGTCCAGGCCGTCGCCGGTGGTGGCGCTGGTGACCAGCACCTCCACGCCCGGGGCCGCCACGGCCACCTCTGACGCCGCCGAGGCGGGGTCGGTGGACCGGTCTGCCTTGGTGAGCACCACCACGGGCGTGGCGCCGCTCTCCCAGGCCAGGGCGAGCATCCGCTCGATCCGCCCGAGCTTGAGCGGGTCGGCGAGGGAGACGGCCACCGCCACGGTGTCGACGTTCGCGGCCAGTACCTGGGCGTGGGAGGTGCGCGAGGAGCTGGAGCGGACCACGGCACTCCGGCGCTCCAGCACCTCCACCACGGTGGCGGAGGTCGCCGGGCCGGCCGGCCGGACGGTCACCCAGTCGCCGGTGCCCGGCGTCAGCCGGTCACCGGTAACCGAGGAGGGGAGGACCATCGCGCGGACGGGGCCGGTCTCGGCGACGACGTCGCACAGACCGCGCTCGGCCCGCACGACACGGCCCGGCACCAGCCCCTCGTCCCTCGACGGGGAGAAGGACCGCTCACGCTCCGTGTCCCAGCCGTAGTCGACCAGAGTCAGGACACGCGAAGGACGAGAGAGGGGAGATGGATGTGAAGCGTGTGGGTGAAACAATGGAAGAGACCCTTGAGAGGGGGCCTCGCCGGACGGCAGACGTGCCGGAACCACTCCCACGGAGGGGAGGCAGGCAGAGGAAAGGTCAGGCCGAGACCCGAGAGATGCGAACGAGTCGGGCACCGCACACAGCGGTGGTCTCCACGACCGTCATCGCGCATCTCCTCCGATCTCCAAGAGTGGCCCGGTCGCCACTTTCGCAGAAACCGTAGCATCCTCTGGGAACCTCCGCGTCGGCCGGGCAACGCGGGGCTCGCCGGTGAGGTTGTCGCCGGTGTGTCCGACCGAGCCGTCCGGGCTGGTGCTCCCGCTAGTTCCGGGAGTTGCCGAACAGCAGGCGGTAGCCGATCAGCAGAACGAGGGCGCCGACGATGGCGGACCCCCAGGTCGCCGCATCGAAGAACTCCCGCTGGACCGGCCGGTCCAGGAACTCGGACGACAGCCAGCCGCCCAAGAAGGCGCCGGCGATGCCGATCACCGTGGTGCCGACGCAACCGCCCGGGTCCCGTCCGGGCAGGATCAACTTGGCGATCCCTCCGGCGAGGAGTCCCAGAATCAGCCAGGCGATGATGCTCATCTCTCCGGCGCTCCTTTCCACTGCATCTCTTCATGACGGGGTGGGCCCGGACACCATATCTTCTACAGCTGTGTAGAGGATGTGGTTCCGGGCGGGGCGTACCGGCACGGAGAGGTCACTGAAAAGACCCTCGGCTCAGGACCTCTGTCCCTCGGACGGGCTCAGGCGCTCAGCCCTCGTCCTCTTCCTCGTCGTCGCCTTCGAAGAAGTCGCCGACCTCGTCGACGACTTCCGCGGCGACCATGCCACCGACCACGCCGACCGCGAGTCCGGCCGCTCCGGCTGCGACGGCGGTGCCGACGCCGGGGCCTGGGCGGTGGTCGTCGTGGTGGTGACCACCGTGGCCGTGGGGGTCGTGGTGTCCGTGGTCGGTGTATGAAGCGCCGTGCCCGTACGCGCTCCGGGCCCCGTACGCCGCATGGTGCTCGACGAGCTGCCGGACCCAGCCGTCCACCTCTGCCGCCCAGTCGCGGACGTCGTGGTGGCCGACGGTGAAGCGGGTGACGGCGTCATGGCCGGAGGCGAGGAGCCCGCCGCGTTTGTCCGCCTCCAGGACCACTTCGAGCCCGCCGGGACCGGCCAGGAAGGTCAGCTCGATCTCGTTGACCTGGTGTGCGTACTGAGGAGCGGGGACGAGTTCGACCTCCTGGTAGAAGGGCAGCTGCTGACCCGTCCCTGCGATGTGCCCGTACTCCAGGTCGGCCGACTTGAAGCCGAAACCGAGCTGCCCGAAGGCTTCCAGGACGGCCTCCTGGACCGGCAGGGCCGTCACGGTGAGCTGGTCCAGGTCGCCCTTGTCCTTGGCGCCCGCGACCGCCACCTCGGTGCGTACGCCGAGCACGATGCCCAGCGGCTGTCCGTACAGCTCGGTGATCGGCGTCTCCCACGGCAGAGTGACCTGGAAGGGCAGGCTGCGCGGTTCCTCCGTCCCCAGCCGGAAGCCGCCGCCGACGGTGAACCGGTCGAAGACGACGACGCCCTCGCTCTCCCTGTCCTCGTGCTCCGCCTCGACCCGGGCCACCAGCTCGAGTGCGATGTGCTCGATGTCGAAGTCGGCCTGCCCGCCCTTGAGGTGGACCTGACCGGTGAGCGTGCCGCCGGGCAGGACGGGAGCCGGGTCGAGAACCGTGTCGACCGTGGGTGCGCCCACGCCGAGCGAGCCGAGAAGTCGCTTGAACACCATGGTGGCGTCCACTCCTTATGCGTACTTGTGTTCCATGAGGTGGTGCCGTCCCGCCGGGAAGGTGTGAACGGACGGCACCGAAGTGTCGGGATCGATCGAAGCCATGTGATCGCCCCGGGCCTGTTTCTACAAACGAGTAGAAGCATAGAGTTGACCCGAAGGGCGGGGAGCGTGCTCCGGACGGCCGCGTCCGGAAAGGCCGAAAGACGCTCCTGACCTGGCCAGAGAGGCACTCCCGAGAGGTCCCGCCCTCGGTGACTTGCCGGGAGGGAGCAGGCAGCGGCCTCGACACGGGGCCGGCACACGACGGTGCCGGGAACCCGCCCTTCGGCCAGAATCGTTTCCTGTCTGCACATCCAGCGAGGGAGTCAGAGCTTGTCCGCCAGATCGACGGACCCTTCGAGGCACGGTCCCCGACCACTCCGCCCGGTGATCCCTGAGCACGGCACGCGGCGGGGTGGTGCGGTGTGAGCGCCGTGGAAGCCTGGCTGGGGGTGCTGGCCGTCTTCGTGCTGACCGCGGGAACCGGGTACTTCGTCGCCCAGGAGTTCGCCTACGTCTCGGCCGACCGGCTCGCTCTCGCCCGAGCGGCCGAAGAGGGAGACAAGCGGGCCGCCCGCGCCCTGAAGGTGCTGGAGCGGCTGTCGTTCATGCTGTCGGGCGCCCAGCTCGGCATCACGGTGACCGGTCTGGTGGTCGGCTTCATCGCCGAGCCGTCCGTCTCCGCGCTGCTGCGGCCCGTGCTGTCCGGCATCGGCATCCCGGACGGCGCCGTCACCGGCATCTCCGTCGTCCTCGCCTTCGTCCTCGCCACGGTCGTGCAGATGGTGCTGGGAGAGCTGGCCCCGAAGAACCTCGCCATCGCCGTTCCGGAACGGCTCGCGAAGTCGCTCGCGGGCTCGACGCTCGCCTATCTGAAGGTCGTCGGCCCGGTCGTCCGGATCTTCGACGGCGCCGCGAACAAGCTGCTGCGCAAGGTCGGTATCGAACCGGTCGAGGAACTGCACCACGGCGCCACCCTGGAGGAGCTGGGCCACCTGATCGGCGAGTCCCACGAACAGGGCGAACTGCCGCGCGGGACGGCCCGGCTGCTCGACCACGCCCTGGAGTTCTCCGAGCGGACGCTGCACGAGGTGATGGTGCCGCGGGCCGACGCGGTCTTCGTCCGCAAGGACGCCACGGCCGCCGAGGCCGTCACTCTCATCGCCGAGCACGGCCACTCCAACTACCCCGTACTCGGCGACCATCCGGACGACGTCGCGGGCGTACTGGGTGTGCGGGAGCTGATGGGGCTGCCCGCCGAACAGGCCACCGCCGTCACGGCCGGGGCGGCGGCCCGGCGGCCTCTGCTGCTGCCGGACACCCTGCCGCTGCCGGATGCCGTGGCGCGCATGCGCGAGGACGACGACGAGTTCGCCGTCGTCCTGGACGAGCATGGAGGTGTGGCCGGCGTCGTCACCTACGAGGACATCGCCGAGGAACTGGTGGGTGACATCGCCGACGAGTCGGACACCGTCACCGAGGTGGCCGTCGCGGACGGCGAGGGCTGGCTGGTGGACGCCGGGCGCCGGCTGGACGAGGTGGCCGAGGCCACCGGCGTCGAACTGCCCGAGGAGGACGACTACGAAACCGTGGCCGGGCTCATCGTCGACCGGCTCGGCCGCTTCCCGGCGATCGGGGACCGGCTCACCGTGGAGCTGCCTGGAGGCGGCAGCGCCGTGATCGACGTACGCACTCTCGACCGGCACGTGCCCGAACGGATCCGGATCGAGCGGCCGGCCGAGAAGGCGGAGGAGCAGGCATGAGTTTCCCGATGGCCCTTTTCGTCACCGTCCTGCTGCTCGTCGGCAGTGGGTTCTTCGTCGCGGCCGAGTTCGCGCTGGTCGCCGCCAAACGGCACCGTGTGGAGAAGGCCGTGGCCGACGGGCAGCGCGGCGCCAAGGCCGCACTGGCCGGCATGCGGGAGCTCTCGCTGATGCTGGCCGGTGCCCAGCTCGGCATCACCGTGTGCACGCTGGGCCTCGGCTCGGTGTCCAAGCCCGCGATCTCGCACGAACTGGATCCGCTGCTGCACGAGCTGGGCCTGCCCACCGCGCTCAGCTACGGCGTGGCCTTCGCCGTGGCGATGATCGTCGTGGTGTTCCTGCACATGGTCCTCGGCGAGATGGCGCCCAAGTCCTGGGCGATCGCCCACCCCGAGCGCTCCGCGATGCTGCTGGCCCCGCCCTTCCGCGCCGTCGCGACCGCCGTACGGCCGCTCATCTGGATCCTCAACCGCATCAGCAACGCCCTGGTCCGCCTCTGCCGGGTCGCCCCGCGCGACGAACTGGCCTCCGTCCACAACCGGGACCAGCTCACCCACCTGGTCGAGGAGTCCGAACGACTCGGTCTGATCAGCCAGACCGACTCCGATCTGCTGACCCGGTCACTGACCGAGCCCGAGACGCCCGTGCGCGACCTGATGACCCCGGCCGCCGGCATCGTCGCGGTCGACGCCGGTGCCGAGGCGGAGGAGATCCTCGGCCTGGCCGCCGAGCACGACCGCACCCGGCTGCTGGTCCGCCAGGACGACGCTGTCGTCGGCTCCTTGCACGCACGCGACGTCCTGGTCGCGCGAGCACACGGACGATCCACCGGCGCCCGCGCGCTGGCCCGTCCGGTGCCCGAACTGGCGGAGGACGCCACGGTCGCCGACGCGATCGAGGTGCTGCGCCGACGGCGGGTGTCGCTCGCCGTGGTGCGCGACGGCGCGGGGCGGCTCACCGGCATTGTGAGCCTGGACGACCTGCTGGCCCGCTACCTCCAGCCGCAGGCGGCATGACGACCTGGCCGGCTAACGCGGCTGCGCGTTCCGCTGCCGGTCGCCTGCCTGCTCCAAGGCGGCCTCGTAGGCGTGCAGGGCGTTGACGACCGTGGCGCGTTCCGCGGGATCGAGACCGCGCATGACGTTTTCCCAGGCAGAGGCACTGGCCGAAAGCCATGCGCCGATCGGTGCGGCGTAGGCGGGTGCGATGGCGACGATGCGGCGGCGACGGTCGGCGGGATCGGCGGTGCGGTGCAGGACGCCCGGCCGTGACAGCTC
>NZ_BMUY01000004.1 GCF_014650435.1 Streptomyces tendae | reverse complement strand
TGCCGTGCATCGTGAACGCCTGGTTGAACTGCTCGTTCGACATGATCTGCAGACCAGGTCGAGCCAGCTCGGCGCGCATGAACAGCGCCATCACGCCACCGATACAGAAGAAGGCGAACGACGTCACCAGATACAACGTGCCGATCGTCTTGTGGTCCGTGGTCGTCAGCCACTTGATGCTCTTGGAGTTCCTCACGCCCCGCCTGTGTCCGCGGCCGGCCCGCACGTCACACTCGACGGACGAGACGAGCGTCACGAAGACAACCGTGACGATCACGAGGGTGCCGGACAGATACGGAACATGAGCAACGACGAGATCTTCGCCGCTGCCTACCGGGAGCACTACTGGGCGGTCAGCCGCTACGTGGCGCGCCGGCTGGACGGGCGCACGGGCGAGGTCGAGGAAGTGGTGGCGGAGGTCTTCACGGTGGCCTGGCGCCGCCGTGCGGAACTGCCGCACACCCCGCTGCCCTGGCTGTACGGGGTGGCACGCAACTGCCTGGCCAACGCGGTACGCGGCCAGGGACGCCGCCGCCGGCTCCTCGCCCGGCTGGGCAACGACGACGCCGCGCACGGGCGGCACATCACCTCGGGACCCGAGGCGGAGCCGCCCGGCGGCTGGGTGCACGAGGCCCTCGCCCGGCTCTCCGCCAGGGACCAGGAGGTGCTGCGGCTGACGGCCTGGGAGGAGCTCGGAGTCGACGAGCTGGCCGTCGCCCTCGGCTGCGGCAGCCGGGCCGCAGCGATGCGGCTGCACCGCGCCCGCGCCCGGCTGAGAACGGAGATCGACCGCATGGGCCCGGCCTCCGCCACCGCCCCGCACCGCCCGCATCCGGCGACCGCCGTCGACGCCACCACCGCGAAGGAACACGGCCATGGCTGACGAACTCGACCTCCTGCGCCGCGCCAACCCGGTGCCGGCCGATGCCCCGCAGCACGCCGACGGACCGCTCGACCACCGCGGCGAACGGCACCTGCACCGGCTGCTGCACGAGCCGCCGCCCGCCCCGGCCTCCCGGTGGCGGCCGACCGGCGGCCGGTCCGCCCACCGGGGCGTGCGCCTGGCCTGGGGCCTGGCCGCCACCCTCGTGGTCGCCGTGACCGCACTGACCCTGCTGCTGGCCGGTCCGAGCGCTCCGCCCGCCGTCGCCGCGCCCCGCCCGCTGGTCGTACGCGCCGACGCCACGCCCGTGCCGCTGGACCTGCTCGCCGAACGCGCCGAGGCCGCCGCGACCGACGGGGAGCCGGGCCTGCGCAAGGGCACGCACGTACAGTCCTGGAGTCTCGGCATGTCCGACGACGCGCCCCCGATCACGCTGCCCGAGGAGCGTGTGGTGCGCTGGACGGCCGACGGCCGACACACCGAGTTGGTGGTGGCCACCGACCCCCGCCACCCGGGCCGCCCGGTCATCGGCGAGGACGAGGACGGCAACCCCCGCCAGGTCGAGGACGGCCGTGTCGTCAGCGACACGACGTACCCGCCGAGCTGGAGCGACGCCCCGCCCCACTCCCCACCGCCGCACGACCCCGACCGGCTGCGCGCCTACCTGGAAGAGGCCCAGCACACCGACACCATGGACATCGCCCAGTTGCTCGACGCGGCCGACCTGCTCCTCGACAACTGGACGCTGGGCGCCCGCGAGTCGGCGGCCCTCGTCCGCCTCCTCGCGGACACCGGCGGACTGCGGCCCGCCGGCGAGGTCACCGACCGCCTCGGGCGGCACGGTCAGGCATACGTCCACGAGGTGACGGGCGTACGCCGCATGCTGATCATGAACCCGGACACCGGAGCCGTCCTCGGTCTGGAGACCACCTTCACCGAGGCGCAGCCGGAGTACGGCGTCGCGGCGGGCGACGTCATGGAATACAGCGCCTGGACACGCTGACCCGGCCCCCGACCCCGACCGCCCTCTGACGGCCCGGGGCTACTCGTCCCAGGCCTGGATCATGGTCTGCTCGACGATCTCGCCGTCGCGCAACGACAGCATCGACTCGGCCAGGACCCGCACCCCGTCCGGATAGGTGCACTCCTCGCTGAACGCCACCTGATCGCCCTGGACCACGCAGTGTCCCATCCGGTGGGTCATGTCGCGGCTGTAGACGTCGTCGAGCATCTCGGCGATCTCGTCCCGGCCGTGCAGGACCTTGGGGCGGCTGGGCTGGTCGTACCGGTCGACGATGCGGACCTCCGCGTCCCGCGCGTACAGCGACAACAGGGGTGCCGCCGTCTCTCCTTCGATGCCCCGGCGCAACGCTTCGGTGTCGAAGCCGGGGCCTGCCGTGGTGCTCATGACGACCTCCTTCGAAGGTCGAAGGCCGCGGCCCGCAGCGGGAACGGGCCGTCCCGGCCCTCTCCCTTCGAGCTTCCTCCGTCCCGGCGCCCACGGCAACGCCACCCGTGACACTGGTCCTCACGGGTGAGCCGCGCCGCCCGCCCGTGTCCGCCCCCGGGCCGAGCGCGTTGCGCAGGACATGATCTCAACACGACGTATCGTCGCCGCCGTCGGGCTCGCCGCCGGTGTCACCGGCCTCGCCGCCCCGATGGCGAGCGCGGCCGACGCGGGCGCGCTGGGCACGCAGAAGCTCAGCGTGACGAACACCCTCGACTCGCTGGCGGTCAACGACATGCCCGCCGAGGACCGGGCGCGGATGCCGCTCCCGTCCCAGCAGCTGAACCGGCTGCAGGATCTCCAGCAGCTCCAGCAGGTCACCGGCCTGGTCTCGCCTCTGTTCGGCGTCGTCCCCGCCCTGGGCTGACGCCCGCGCCGGCCGCCGGGGTCCGGTCGGCCGGCCGGACCCCGTGAACCGCCCCGTCACCTGCCCCTTCGCGATCACTTGCGCGTAGGGTCTGGGGGAATGCTGAACGGCCGAGGAAGGGGTCAGGACCATGGCGCAGGAAGTACGCGGCGTGATCGCACCGGGCAAGGACGAGCCGGTGCGGATCGAGACGATCGTCGTGCCGGACCCCGGCCCGGGTGAGGCCGTGGTCAAGATCCAGGCCTGCGGGGTGTGCCACACCGACCTGCACTACAAGCAGGGCGGCATCAACGACGAGTTCCCGTTCCTGCTGGGCCACGAGGCCGCGGGCGTGGTCGAGTCGGTCGGCGCCGGGGTCACCGAAGTGGCCCCCGGCGACTTCGTGATCCTCAACTGGCGTGCCGTGTGCGGCAAGTGCCGGGCCTGTCTGCGCGGACGGCCCTGGTACTGCTTCGACACCCACAACGCCGAGCAGAAGATGACCCTGGCGTCGACCGGTCAGGAACTCTCCCCGGCCCTCGGCATCGGCGCCTTCGCGGAGAAGACCCTGGTCGCCGCCGGACAGTGCACCAAGGTCGACCCGGCCGTCTCGGCCGAGGTGGCCGGGCTCCTCGGCTGCGGAGTGATGGCCGGCATCGGCGCCGCCATCAACACCGGCAACGTCGGCCGCGGCGACACCGTCGCCGTCATCGGCTGCGGCGGCGTCGGCGACGCGGCGATCGCCGGGTCCCACCTGGCGGGCGCCGCCAAGGTCATCGCCGTGGACATCGACGACCGCAAGCTGGAGACCGCCCGGGGCATGGGCGCCACCCACACCGTCAACTCCCGCGAGACCGACCCCGTCGACGCGATCCGCGAACTGACCGGCGGCTTCGGCGCCGACGTCGTCATCGAGGCCGTCGGCCGCCCCGAGACCTACCGGCAGGCCTTCTACGCCCGCGACCTGGCCGGCACCGTCGTCCTCGTCGGCGTACCGACGCCCGAGATGAAGCTGGAACTGCCGCTGCTCGACGTGTTCGGCCGCGGCGGCTCGCTCAAGTCCTCCTGGTACGGCGACTGCCTGCCCTCCCGCGACTTCCCGATGCTCATCGACCTCCACCTCCAGGGCCGCCTGGACCTCGGCAAGTTCGTCACCGAGACCATCCGCCTCGACCAGGTGGAGCAGGCGTTCGACCGGATGCACGCCGGCGACGTACTGCGTTCGGTGGTGGTGCTCTGATGGCCGCCCGCATCGAACGCCTCGTCACCTCGGGACAGTTCAGCCTCGACGGCGGCACCTGGGACGTCGACAACAACGTCTGGCTGGTCGGCGACGACCACGAGGTCGTGGTCATCGACGCCGCCCACGACGCCGACGCGATCGCCGAGGCCGTCGGCGACCGCAGGCTCACCGCCATCGTGTGCACCCACGCCCACAACGACCACGTGGGTGCCGCGCCCGCGCTCGCCGACCGCACCGGCGCCACCATCTGGCTGCACCGCGACGACCTCCCCCTGTGGCACCAGACCCACCCCGACCGCGACCCGGACGCCTGGCTGACCGACGACCTCGTCATCGAGGCCGCCGGCGCCGACCTGACCGTCCTGCACACCCCGGGCCACGCACCCGGCGCGGTCTGCCTCTACGACCCCGGCCTCGGCACCGTCTTCACCGGCGACACCCTCTTCCAGGGCGGTCCCGGCGCCACCGGCCGGTCCTACTCGCACTTCCCGACGATCATCGACTCGATCCGGGACAAGCTGCTGGTCCTCCCGCCCGAGACCGAGGTCCGCACCGGCCACGGCGACTCCACGACGATCGGCGCCGAGGCCCCGCACCTTCAGGAGTGGATCAAGCGCGGGCACTGACCCGGGCGGTCGCGGTCGAGATCGTCCCGGACACGCGGCAAAAGGTGACAGAAGATGTCCGGCTTCCCGGGCACTCTCGAACACGACATCGCTCGTGCGGAACGTGAGCCAGTGCGGTACGTGAGCACGCGCGGACGTGAGGGAGAGGACGGGAGCCGGACATGACAGGGTCACCGAAAGGCCCGCTGGCAGGCAGGGTCGCACTGGTCGCCGGGGCGACCCGCGGCGCCGGACGGGGCACCGCCGTCGAACTGGGCGCGGCCGGCGCCACCGTCTACGTCACCGGCCGCAGCACCCGCGCCCGGCGCTCGGAGTACGACCGCCCCGAGTCGATCGAGGACACCGCCGACCTGGTCACCGAGGCGGGCGGACGCGGCATCGCCGTACCCGCCGACCACCTCGACCCGCCGCAGGTCGCCGCCGTCGTCGACCGCATCGCCAGCGAGCAGGCCCGCCTCGACATCCTGGTCAACGACATCTGGGGCGGCGAGAACCTCTTCGAGTGGGACAGCCCGGTCTGGGAGCACGACCTGGACAAGGGGCTCAGGCTGCTGCGGCTCGCCGTCGAGACCCACGCCATCACCAGCCACCACGCGCTGCCGCTGCTGCTGCGCCGCCCCGGCGGGCTCGTCGTCGAGGTCACCGACGGCACCGACGCCTACAACCGCGACCACTACCGCAACTCGTTCTTCTACGACCTGGCCAAGACGTCCGTCCTGCGCATGGCCTTCTCCCTCGGGCACGAGGTGGGTCCGCGCGGTGCCACGGCCGTCGCGCTCACCCCCGGCTGGCTGCGCTCGGAGATCATGCTCGACCACTTCGGCGTACGCGAGGAGAACTGGCGCGACGCCCTCGACCGCGTCCCGCACTTCGCCATCTCCGAGACGCCCCGCTACGTCGGCCGTGCCGTCGCCGCACTCGCCGCCGACCCGGGTGTGGCGCGCTTCAACGGGCAGTCGCTGTCCAGCGGCGGACTCGCCCAGGAGTACGGCTTCACCGACCTCGACGGCAGCCGCCCGGACGCCTGGCGGTACCTCGTCGAGGTGCAGGACGCGGACAAGCCCGCCGACGTCACCGGCTACCGCTGACGGGCGGCAACGGCCACCGGGCGCCGTGCCCCGGCGGCAGCGCCAGGTCCTCCCGTACGGCCGTGTAGTAGCCCTCACGCGCGGCGCGCTGTCCTTCCAGCAGGGCCCGCCAGGCCGCCGGGTCGTGGGCCTCCTCGCGCAGGAAGCGCTCCATCTCCATGACCGCCACCACCCAGACCCGCGCCTTCTCCACCACGTCCCTGCTGCCCAGCAGGAGCAGTGCCTCACCGGCCGGGTCCCGGGCGAGGGCGGCCTCGGCCTGGGCGGGCGCGGCGTCCGCGGGAGCCAGGGGATGCGGGTGCGGGTCGTTGCCGAGGTGGGCGGCGATCCGGTAGGTCAGCGTGACGGAGGTCTTCACGGTCCGTGCGTAGTCGGCGTAGACCGCGAGCCTGCGCTCCTCCCAGCGGGCCGCCGTCTCCCGGTCGAACCGGGCACGGTCGCTGCGGACCACGGCGAGATAGGAACCGAGGGCGCCGATGACGACGCCCAGGAGCGCGGGGAGTTGCTGCAGGAACGCGGACATGGCCGCACGCTATCTGCCGCCGTGATCGTCGCGGCAGTACGGTCGGGCCCATGACGGACACCAGGCGGTTCACCGACCACGCGGCACTCGTGACGGGCGCGGCCCGGGGCATCGGCGCGGCCACCGCACGCCGGCTCGCCACGGAGGGGGCCAGGGTGCTGCTGACCGACGTGGACCTCGCCGCGGCGCGGCGGACGGCGGCGGAGCTGGCCAACGAGGGGCTCGACGTGGCCCCGTTCGCCTGCGACGTCGGCGACCGGGCAGCCGTGGACAGGGCCGTCGCCCACGCCGTGGAGATCTTCGGCGGCCTGGACGTGCTGGTCAACAACGCCTTCGCCTGCACGCCCGACGCCCCCCTCTTCGAGGACGAACCGGACGAGGTCTGGGCCCGCGACCTCGACGTGACCCTCACCGGGGCCTACCGCTGCTGCCGGGCCGCCCTGCCCCACCTCGCCGCCTCCGGGCGCGGGGCGATCGTGAGCATCGGCTCGGTCAACGGGGTGCAGGACTTCGGCAATCACGCCTACAGCGCCGCGAAGGCAGGTCTCGGCTCGCTGACCCGCACCCTCGCCGGACACGCGGCCCCGCGCGGTGTCCGCGTCAACCTGGTGACGCCGGGCACGGTGCGCACCACGGCCTGGGAGGGCCGGGACGAGGAACTGGCGGCGGTGCGAGGGCTGTACCCGCTCGGCCGGGTCGGCGAGCCCGAGGACGTCGCGGCGGCCGTCGCCTTCCTCGCCTCGCACGACGCCTCCTGGATCACCGGGACCACCCTGGCGGTCGACGGCGGCCTGACCGCCGTCAACACCGGCTTCAGACGTGCCCTTGGGGAGGCGGAAGGCGCGGACTGACGGACAAGGGGGGCCTGGTGGTGTTTGTCACGGTTGCGTCGCGGCGGCCGCCGGCGCGCAACCAAAGCCGCCGGAGGGCGGTCTAGCATGCCGGGATCGCACGAAGGCGACCTTCCGCCCGGCGCACCGCCTCGACGCGAAAGGCATGACCGGCCATGGGGGACACACGCAGACGGGGAGCCGTCGCACTCGGGGTCACCGCACTGGTGGCACCGCTCACACTCGCGCTCACGGCGGCACCGGCCCAGGCCGCGAGCTGCACCGCGAAGGCGGGTCCGTACCAGAAGAAGGTGGAGAAGTTCCTCGGCCGCAAGGCCGACGGCAAGCAGTCCACCGCCGACTGCAAGGCCATCCGCGCCTTCCAGACCAAGCACGGCATCCAGCCCAACGCCGGCTACGCGGGTCCTGTCACCTGGGGTGTGATGGACCTGATGACGAAGCAGAAGGCCGTCGGAAAGAATCCGAACAAATCCGGCAAGTGCCCCACCAACAAGGGTCGGATCGCCTGTGTGAACCTCAGCCTCCAGCTGAGCTGGATCCAGGACGGCAAGAAGCTGGTGTACGGGCCGGTGCCGGTCCGCACCGGGCGCAACGGCTACGAGACCCGCACTGGCCTGAAGAAGGTCTACTGGCGCAACATCGACCACGTCTCGACCATCTACCACGTGCCGATGCCCTACAGCCAGTTCTTCGACGGCGGCCAGGCCTTCCACTCCGTCGGCGTCAGCGTGTGGAGCCCGCCCGGCTCGCACGGCTGCGTCAACATGACGAAGACCGACGCCAAGAAGTACTGGTCGCTGCTGAAGAAGGGCGACGACGTCTACGTGTACGGCCGCAAGCCGGGCACCTGACGGAGACCGGCGCCCGGCGGGGTGTGAACAGGCGGGCCGTGTGCGGCAGGACACATCCGGTGGGAACGAACTCGCCGGTAGGTCTTGACAGATGAGACCATCGACGTGATCAGTAACACGGTCCGTTTTGTCCGTTTGGCTCGCGATTACTCACATCGTCTTCACGCCGGGCGCCGTATGCTTCACAACATGTCCACCACTGTTGAACCCTCCTCCGAGCGATCGGCTGCCGAGGTCAACGAGGAGATCCGGGCCCTGTGGCTCCGGTCGGGCGGGACACTGAGCGTCGAGCAGCGCGCGGAGTACCAGCGGCTGGTCATGGAGTGGGCCAACGCGGCCCCGGAGTCCGTGAACGCCGCCTGACCGGCGCCCGAGCCTCCTCGCCGTCCCGGCCCCCGGCAGCCCCACGGGCCGGCCCTCGTACCACCCCGGTCAGCCCCACGTCGCCGAGTAGTGCCGCTGGTAGGCCTTGCGGTCCGCTTCCGCCCGGATCCACCGCGTGGCCACCAGCGCCACCAGACTGCCCGCGACGATCAGCAGCCCCGGCCCGACGTTCCTGCGGTCGGTGAGCCGGGCGAGCAGCGTCGAACCCTCGGCGCCCGTCGCGGGTGCCGACGCCCCCGGGGTCGCGGCGCCCGGCGGCGCGGTCGCCGAGGTGCCCGCGGCGGCGTCCTGCCGCCCGGAGCCGACGAGCCGGACCCCGAGCGACTCCATGGCCTCCGGCAGCGGCTGGAAGAAGGTGGTGCCGCCCTTGTCGCAGTCGCCGCTGCCGCCCGACGTCACGCCGAGCGCGATGCCCTCGGAGAACATCGGCCCACCGCTGTCCCCGGGCTCGGCGCACACGTCGGTCTCGATCAGGCCGGTGACCGTGCCCTCCGGGTAGTTGACCGTCGCGTCCAGTGCCGTCACCCGGCCGTCGCGCAGCCCGCTGGTGCTCCCGCTGCGGAACACCCGCTGTCCGACCGCCGGTTCGCCCGTCCCCGTGATCCGCACGCCCTTGCCGTCGCCGACCGCCACCAGATCGGCGCCGTCGCCCGCCTTGCCGTTCGCGTACTCGACCAGGGAGAAGTCGTCCCCGGGGAAGCTTCCCGCGACCGTCCTGCCGACCTGCCGGTCGCCCCGGCCGTCGCCGAACCAGACGGACCCCGTGGGTCCGCAGTGGCCCGCGGTCAGGATGAAGTCGCGCGTGCCGTCGGTCACGTTGAAGCCCGCCGAGCAGCGTCCCGCCGTGGACAGGATCGGCTCCGCGCCGTTGAGGCGGGTGGTGAAGACGCCCCCGGTGCGCTCCATGCGGACGAACCCGCCGATGTCCTGAGCGACACCCGTCAGCCGCGACCAGTCGGACCCGGAGACCGTGCGGTCGCCGCGCACCACCACCTCGTTCGACCGGTAGTCCAGCGCCCAGGCCGTACCGGACACCCGGGGTGCCGCACGCAGTGTGGAGGTCGCCGACCGCAGCTCGGACATGCTGTGCCGCACCCGCTTCGCCGTGGCCCCGGCCCGCCGCACCTCCTCGGCGGTGTGCTCGTCCGTGACCGCCACCACGGGCCGGCCGTCGGAGTCGACCCAGTGGCCCGCCGTACGGTCGGTGCCCAGCCGGGAGACGAGGTCGGCGCCGGCGCCGGACGCGGTCCGGGCGAGGGTGCGCGGCGCGGTGGAGGCGTCGGGTGGTTCGCTCGCCACGGCCCGGGTGACCATCGCCGAGCCGACCAGCAGTCCGCCGACGGCCGCCAGCCGTGTCACTCGCCGGACGATGCGTCGTCGTGCGTGCCTCATGCGTGCGCTCCCGGAACCGACCGCGCGGCGTCGCCGCGGGGGCCTCCGGACGTCGAACGCCCCCCTCCCATACGAGGGCGGGAACCGCGGTGTTCACCGGGCCGGTGTCCGGTTCCCCCACGCCGCCGCGGCGACCTATCTTGGCCCCATGACCAGCATCCCGTGGGACCAGCCAGGTGAACCGAACCCCCTGCGCGCGCTCACGCCGGACGAGCTGCGCCGGCGCACGAGCATGAAGTGGCGCACCTACCCAGCGGACGTACTGCCGCTGTGGGTGGCCGAGATGGACGTGCCGCTGGCCGGGCCCGTCGTGCGGGCCGTCACCGACGCCATGGAACTGGGCGACACCGGCTACCCCGTCGGCACCGCCTACGCCGAGGCACTCGCCGCCTTCGCCGCCAAGAGGTGGGGCTGGGACGACCTGGCCGTGGAACGCACGGCGATCGTGCCCGACGTGATGCTGGGCGTGGTGGAGATGCTCAAGCTCGTCACCGGGCCCGGTGACCCGGTGATCGTCAATCCGCCGGTGTACCCGCCGTTCTACCAGTTCGTCACCGACCTGGACCGGCGCGTGGTCGAGGCGCCGCTCGGCCCGGACCTGCGGATCGACCTCGGCGTGCTGGAGGAGGAGTTCCGGCGGGCCGTCTCGGGTGGCGGCCGGGCGGCCTTCCTGCTGTGCAGCCCGCACAACCCCACCGGCACGGTCCACACCGCCGAGGAACTGGCGGCCGTCGCCGCCCTCGCGGAGCGGTACGGCGTCCGGGTGGTCGCCGACGAGATCCACGCCCCGGTCGTCACCGCCCCCGACGCGCGGTTCGTGCCCTACCTGAGCGTGCCCGGCGCCGAGCGCGGCCTCTCGCTGATGTCGGCGTCCAAGGGCTGGAACCTGGCCGGCCTCAAGGCGGCCCTGGCCGTCGCCGGGCCCGGTGCCGCCGACGACCTGGCGCGGATGCCGGAGGAGGTCGGTCACGGGCCGAGCCATGTCGGCGTCCTCGCCCATACCGCCGCCCTGCGCGACGGCACCGCCTGGCTGGACGCCGTGCTCGCCGGGCTCGACGAGAACCGGCGGCTGCTCACCGGCCTGCTCGCCGAGCGGCTCCCGGGAGTCGTCCACCGCCCCGGGGAGGCGACCTACCTCGCCTGGCTGGACTGCCGCGCCCTCGGCCTCGGCGCCGACCCGGCGGAGGTCTTCCTCGACCGCGGCCGGGTGGCCCTCAGCTCCGGCATCCCCTTCGGCGACGGCGGGGCGGGACACGTACGGCTCAACCTGGCGACCTCGCCGGAGATCCTCACGGAGGCGGTGCGCAGGATGGCGTCGGTCCTGGAGTGAAGCGCGGGCGGCGTGGGGCGCCGGCGCGGGGACGCCTAGACTTCCGGAGCATGGACGACGACGCGTCACTGGACCGGCTCGGCTCCGGCAAGTACCTGCTGGTCACCACCTACCGGAAGAACGGCACCCCGGTCGCCACCCCGGTGTGGGTCGTGCGGGACGGGGACACGCTCGGCGTCTGGACGGTGGCCGACTCCTGGAAGGTCAAGCGCGTGCGCAACCGCGCCGACGTCCTGGTGGGCCCCTGCGACGTACGCGGCAGGCCGAAGGGCGACCAGGTCCCGGGCACGGCGGAGATCTGCGACCCGGCCACCACGGCCCGCTACCGGAAGCTGCTGATCCGCAAGTACCGGGTCGTCGGCCTGCTCACGCTCCTCGGCAGCCGGCTGCGCAGGGGACTCGACGGCACCGTGGGCATCCGCATCACGCTCAGCCCCGAAACGGCGCCCGGGAACTGACCGGTCCTCAGGTCCAGGCCCGGTACGGCTCGTCGACCAGCTGGAAGACCGGCTCGCCGCGCACCGGGTCCTTGGCCGTGGACAGCCGCACCCGGTCGCCGCTGTGGATGCCGATGAGCGGCCCCATGACGCGGCCGCGCAGCACGAAGCCCTCGGCCATCTCGATGAGGGAGACATTGCGGGCGGCGGGGGTGTTGCGGTGCACCACCGTGGCGTGGCGAACCGTCCCGGTGCCCTCGCTCCGCTCCGTCCGCAGCTCGCTGCCGCGACAGACCGGGCACAGCACCCGGTGGTACATGGCGGTTCCGCACCAGGTGCAGCGCTGGTAGAAGACGGCCTCGGTCTCCGGGGCCCGGCTCTCGGTCTTCGGGTCGAGCAGGCCCGTCGCGGGGCCGGCCGCCTGCTGAGCGACGTTTCCTGAGTGGTACACGCTGGTCAACTCCCTGCACTCGGGCCGGAATCCCGCGTGCGCGGTCAACCGGGCACGCGTGTGCGCGGCTCACCGTGCCACCGTGCACGGACCACAGCGTATGGCACTCAGTGTCACTCGTAAAGGCACTCGGTACCCTTGATTGAAGCCGACGGGCGCCTGCGTGAGCCGTGGTTGCCCGGGCGTCAGTCGCGCGCGAACGCGTCCTCGATCTCCCGCAGCACCTGCCACAGGGGTGTCCCGCGGCGCGCGGCCACGACCACCACGTCCTCGGGCGAGGTGCCCCGGGGTGGCACGGGCACGTCGCCGAAGGCGGACTGCGCGTACGCCAGGGCGTGGTCCACCGCGGCACCCGCGTCGTCCCGGCCGTCCGAACGCAGCCAGGACCGCAGGGCGTTGTTGTGCGCCGCGACCACCGCGGCCGCGATCACGTCGGCGCGCAGGATCCCGTCCGGGCGTCCCCCCAGCCGCCCGCGCAGATACTCGGCCAGGGCGCGCTCGTAGCGCCACACCACCGACAACTCGTAGGCGCGCAGCCCGGGGACCTTCTTGGTGAGGTGGTACCGCTGGACGGAGAACGCCGGGTTCTCGGCGTACATGCGCAGCACGAGCCGGGCCGCGTCGCACACCCGGCGCACCGGGTCGGCGTCCTCGGGGGAGCGGGCCAGGAACGCCTGCATGTCGCTCAGGCACCGTTCGTGGTCGGGGAAGACCACGTCCTCCTTGGACGGGAAGTACCGGAAGAAGGAACGCCGTCCGACGCCCGCGAGGGCGACGATGTCGTCCACGGTGGTCTGTTCGTACCCCCGTTCGAGGAACAGCCGGAACGCCGCCGCGACCAGCGCCTCCCGCATCGGCGGCCGGCCCTCCGCCGGGTCCGTCCCGTCCCCGCGGCGGGGAGCCGCGCTGCTGGTGCTCATGAAGGGGAACGTAGCAGCCCGGCCAGGCAGGTGGCACTCAGTGCAGCGAATGGAGGGAACTGAGTGCACCTTCCTGGACCTGCCCGCACCTGTCGACGCGTCGCGCCGGTCGCATACGATCACTTCCGATCAGCCCTGGAGGAGTTCCGTATGCCGTCCACCCGCCCCCGCATCCTGTACGTCACCGACCTGGCCTACCAGGCGCGCGGGCGGCGCTACTGCGACGAGGACATCCACCTGACCTCGCGGCTGCGCGAGGAGTTCGACCTGGCCCTGTGCCATCCCCGGGACGCCGCCGCGCTGCTGGACGCCTTCGACGCGGTCGTCGTCCGCAACAGCGGGCCGGTGCAGGGGTACGAGGCCGCCTACGAGGCGTTCCGCGAGCGCGCGACCGAACGAGGGACGCGCGTCTACAACCAGCTCACCGGCCGGGCGGACATGGTCGGCAAGCAGTACCTGCTCGACCTCACCGCCGCGGGCTTCCCGGTCATCCCCACCGTCGACCGCGCCGAGGACCTGCACCGGCTGCCCGCCGCCGAGGAGTACGTCGTCAAGCCCAGGCGCGGCGCCGACTCGGCGGGCCTGCGGATCGTCCCCGCGGCCCGGGTGCCCGAGGTGCTGGCCGGCGCCCGGGACCTGCTCGTCCAGCCGCGCGTCGACTTCGCCTACGAGGTCTCCTTCTACTTCGTCGACCACGACTACCAGTACGCCCTCCACGCGCCGCACCCCGACCGCCGCTGGCAGCTGGAGCCGTACGACGCCACCGTGGCCGACCTCGACTTCGCCCGGCGGTTCATCGAGTGGAACGGCGTCGACCACGGAATCCAGCGCGTCGACGCCTGCCGCGCCCCGGGCGGTGAGCTGCTGCTGGTCGAGCTGGAGGACCTCAACCCCTACCTGTCCCTGGACGCCCTCGACGAGCCGGCCCGCGACGCCTTCGTCGCCGCCCTGCGCACGGCCCTGCGACGCCTGCTCGCCACCTGATCCGCCCCGGCGCCCAGCATGGCCGCCATGGACGTGTTCCTGGACCGGCTCGACCCGGACATGTGCGTCGTCACGGCGGCCGCGCACGGGGAACGGGCCGGCTGCCTGGTCGGCTTCTCCTCGCAGTGCTCCATCCGGCCCGTGCGGTACGTCGTGTGGATCTCCGACGTCAACCGGACCTTCCGCGTCGCGCGGTCCGCCGACGTCCTGGCGGTCCACCTGCTGGCCCGTGACCAGCGCGGGACGGCCGAGCTGTTCGGCGCTCTGACCGGCGACGACGTCGACAAGTTCCGCCGGGTCCGCTGGCGCGAGGCGTACGGAGGGGCCGCCGTGCTGGCGGACGCCGAGGCGTGGTTCGTCGGGCGGGTCGTCGAGCGGACCGCGGGAGGCGACCACGTCGGCTTCGTCCTGGAGCCGGTCGAGTGGGGCGGGCGCGAGCGGGCGGCCGGACAGGCCGCCGGACCGCTGCTGCGGCTCGCCGACGCCCGCACCGTACGGCCCGGGCACCCGGTGGACTGAGGGTCCTCGCCCGTCGGGATCCGTCAGCGCCCGGCGGCGCCCCGCTCGGCCAGCGCCTCGGTGACGGCCCGCACGCTGCGCGCGATGTGCTGCAACTGGAGCACCTCCGCCGCGTACAGCTTGATGGTGTGCTCGATGGCCGCCTCGTGCAGGCCGAGCCGCGGCAGGTCCGCCCGGGCGGTCTGCAGCGCGGTGCGGGCCACCCGGATCTCGTGCTGGACCTGGATCTGCGCATGGCGGGCGAGCAGCACCGGGTGCCGGATCAGCGCCGGATAGCCGGCGTAGCGCGCCGGGACCAGCTCGCGCAGCCACCTGGTGGCCGAGCGTTCCCAGTCGTAGCTGCCGGGGGTCTTGACCTGGCAGGGCCAGTCCGGGCTGGTGCGCGTGGTCGTCAGGGGCATGATCATCGCTTCCGGGTGTGCGGCGTCGACGGGGTGGGCGACGGGTGGGGGCGGCCCCGGTCCAGGGGACGACCGGGACCGCTGCGGGCGCTCGCGCAGGCGATGCCCGACCGGAACACCCGGTGCGCCGGAGCGGGTAGGAGTCGGCGGCCGAGGTGTTCGCGGCAGATGCGGACGCGGTCCGGGGCGGCCGGGTCGCGATCCGTGAGCAGTATTTATATATGCCATCGGGTTTGCAAGACGTATGAAAACATTCATGCCTGCTTTGACGGGGATGGCCCCGTCTGCGCCGACCAATCGCCGGGCGAGACCGTCCCGGCTCAGTCCCGCAGGAAGAACTGGTGCTGCTCCGCGACCTGCTCGTACTCCTCCAGCCGCGCCTGGGTCCGCTCCGGATCGGCGTCGGTCATCGCCTGCAGCAGCGCCGCGCACATCACGCCGGGTGCCGCGTAGGAGTCGAAGACCAGGCGGGACCCCGTACCGGTGGCGAACGTGACGTCGGCCTCGTCCACGAGGGGACCGAGCGCCAGGTCGGTGATGAGCGCCACCTTCAGCCCAGCCTCGCGGGCCACGCGCACGGCGCCCAGGGTCTCGTGGGCGTGCCGGGGCATGGAGAAGGCCAGCACCCAGGTGCCGCCCGCCTCCCGGGACTGGAGCAGGGCGTCGTAGGCGACCGTGCCGCCCCGGGTCACCAGGCGCACGTCGGGATGGACCCGGCGGGCCGCGTAGGCGAAGTACTCGGCGAGCGAGACGGAGATGCGCGGCCCGAGCACGGTCAGCGGTGCCGATGCGGCCAGCTTGCGGCCCACGTCGATCACCCGGTCCGCGTCGGCGAAGTCGCGCCGCAGGTTCTCCAGGTTCTCGATCTCCGCGTCCACCGCCGCCTGCAGCTCGTTGCCCCGGTACTCCTCGGCCGCCGAGCCGCCCCGGCCGCCCAGCGCGATCGCCTGGAGTTGCTCCCGCAACGCCGGGTAGCCGCTGAAGCCGACCGCCGAGGCGAACCGCGTCACGGACGGCTGGCTCACACCCACCCGGTCGGCCAGGTCGGTGATCGACAGGAACGCCGCCTCGGTGAGGTTCTCGATGAGGTACTGCGCGATGCGCCGCTGTCCCGGGGAGAGGCGCGGCCGGTCGAAGAGCGTCCTGAGCCGGGAGGTGGGGGAGATCTCCGACTGCGGGGCGGCCCGCCCCGAGGTGATCGCCGACGCCTGTGCACGTGCCTGCTGCGGCGATGGCACGGGTGCGCCTCCTTTGTCTCCCATGTCTCCCACGGAGGTCAACATAGCCCAACCCCTGCCCTGGGCAGCCCGGACCGCCGCACCCGGGAACCGCGCCGTCCGACCCCGGACGCCCCCGGACGTGGATAGCACCGCGTCGCCCGGGAACCCGCCGTCGGGCAAGGACCCGCAGACACGGACGAGGAGCCGACGTCATGACCGTCCCGGAAGAGAACCGGCCGAAGACCGACACCACCGACGACGTTCTCGGCCGGCGCCGGCGCGAGCGCGAGGAGGACGAGCCCCGCCCGCCGGGCGGCACCGGCCGGACCCTGCGCGAGGCCCTCGAAGAGGCGCACGTCCGCCCGGACGACTTCGACGAGGAGTGACCGCGTCACCCAGCAGCCGACGGGGCTGACCCCCGGGCGTCCGGCACCGCCCGCGCCGGTACCACCAGGTCGGCCCGGTGCCGGGTGGCGGCCACCAGCTCGGCGTTGCGCTGGTCGGGGCCGAGTGCCCACGCGGCCGCGTCCGCGGGGGACTTGCCGAAACGCTCGTGCCGCGCCACGAGCCGCCTGACGCGCTCCGTCTCCTCGAGGCCGCAGAACCACACCTCGTCGAGCCGGGCCCGCACCCGCGCCCAGGCACCGCTCTCCAGCAGCAGGTAGTTGCCCTCCGTCACCACCAGCCGGGCGGAGGGCGGCACCGGCACGGCCCCGGCGAGAGGCTGTTCGAGCACCCGCTCGAAGCCGGGCGCGTAGACGACGTCCCCGTCCTCCTGCGCGCGCAGCCGGTCGAGGAGCGCCGCGTACCCGGCCGCGTCGAAGGTGTCCGGCGCACCCTTGCGGTCCCGGCGGCCCAGCCGGTCCAGCTCCACGTCGGCGAGGTGGAACCCGTCCATCGGCACGTGCGCCACCCACGGTGCGCCCGTGCCGTTCAGCTCCCGCACCAGATGCCCGGCCAGCGTCGACTTTCCCGAACCGGGACTGCCCGCGATGCCGAGGATCGCGCGCCGCCCGCCGCGGGGGAGTCGGCGGGCACGGGCGAGCAGGTCGTCGAAAGTCAGCGGCACGCCCCACAGTGTGTCACCTGATCGGAGTCGCCCCGGCGGGGAACTGTGGGGGTATGACGACGCAGCTCGGACTTCCCGACGACATCCAGGCATGCCTCTTCGACCTCGACGGGGTCGTCACCAGGACGGCGGTGGTGCACGCCGCCGCCTGGAAGGAGACGTTCGACGCCTTCCTGCGCGAGCGGGACGGCGCCGGCTTCCGCCCCTTCACCGACTCGGACTACGACCAGTACGTCGACGGCCGCCCCCGTGCCGACGGCGTCCGCTCCTTCCTCGCCTCCCGCGGCGTCGAGTTGCCCGAGGGATCTCCCGACGACCCTCCGCACGCGCAGACCGTCAACGGCGTCGGCAACCGCAAGAACGAACTCCTCCTGGAGAAGATCCGCACCGACGGCGTGGAACCCTACGAGGGCACCCTGCGCTACATCGACGCGGTCCGCGGCGCCGGTCTCGCCACCGCGATCGTCTCCTCCAGCGCCAACACCCGGGACGTGCTGCGCTCCATCGACGCCGAGCGGCTGTTCGACGTGCGGATCGACGGCGTCGTGGCCCGGGAGAGGAAGCTGCCGGGCAAACCACACCCCGACACCTTCCTGGCCGCCGCCCGCGACCTCGGCGTCGAACCGTCCCGCGCCGCCGTCTTCGAGGACGCGCTGGCCGGCATGGACGCCGGCCGCTCCGGACACTTCGGCTACGTCGTCGGCGTCGACCGCGTCGGCCAGACCGACGCCCTCTACGCCCACGGCGCCGACCGCGTCGTCAAGGACCTCGCCGAGCTGGGGGGCCACGCGTGATCACCAACCGGACGTACACCGTGGAGCCCTGGCGGGTGCGCGAGACCGCCCTCAACCTCGACCTGCTGGCCCAGAGCGAGTCCGTCTTCGCGCTGTCCAACGGGCACGTCGGCTGGCGCGGCAACCTCGACGAGGGCGAACCGCACGGCCTGCCCGGCAGCTACCTCAACGGCGTCTACGAACTCCACCCCCTGCCCTACGCCGAAGCGGGCTACGGCTACCCCGAGTCGGGCCAGACCGTCATCAACGTCACCAACGGCAAGCTGCTGCGGCTGCTGGTCGACGACGAGCCCTTCGACCTGCGCTACGGACGGCTCGGCAAGCACGAACGCACCCTGGACCTCAGGCGCGGCGTGCTGGAGCGCAGCTGCGAGTGGACCTCCCCGGCCGGTACGACCGTCCGGGTGCGCTCCACCCGCCTGGTCTCGCTCACCCAGCGCGCCATCGCCGCCGTGGAGTACGAGGTCGAGCCCGTCGACACCCGCACCCGGATCGTCATCCAGTCCGAACTGGTCGCCAACGAGAGCCTGCCCAGCGCCGACGGCGACCCCCGCGCCGCCCAGGCGCTGCAGTCCCCGCTGGAGCCCGAGGAGGACCTGGCCATCGGCTCCCGGCTGCGGCTGGTCCACCGCACCAGGCGCAGCGGCCTCAGGGTCGCCGTGGCCGCCGACCACGTCGTCGACGCGCCCGGAGAGATCACCACCAGCAGCGAGAGCAACACGGACGTGTCCCGCCTGACCATCACCTCCGTCCTCGACCCGGGACAGCGGCTGCGGGTGCAGAAGACCGTCGCCCACGGCTGGTCGGGCGCCCGCTCCCGGCCCGCGATGAGCGACCAGGTCGAGGCCGCGCTGGCCGCCGCCGCACACGGCGGCTGGGACGGTCTGGTGGCCGAACAGCGGGACTACCTCGACGACTTCTGGGCCCGCGCGGACGTCGAGGTGCACGGCGACGAGGAGATCCAGCAGGCCGTCCGCTTCGCCCTGTTCCACGTGCTGCAGGCCGGCGCCCGCGCCGAGCAGCGGGCCATTCCGGCCAAGGGACTGACCGGTTCCGGCTACGACGGCCACGCCTTCTGGGACACCGAGATGTTCGTGCTGCCCGTCCTGACCTACACCGCGCCCAAGGCGGTCGCCGAGGCGCTGCGCTGGCGGCAGGCCACCCTGCCCGCCGCCCGCGACCGCGCCACCCAGCTCGGGCTGCGCGGCGCCGCCTTCCCGTGGCGCACCATCGACGGCTCGGAAGGCTCCGCGTACTGGCCGGCCGGCACCGCGGCCTTCCACGTGGCCGCCGACATCGCGCACGCCGCGGTGCGCTACACGGCGGCGACCGGTGACCTCGACTTCGAACGCGAGACCGCCCTGGAACTCCTGGTGGAGACGGCCAGGCTGTGGCGCTCGCTGGGCCACCACGACCACCACGGCGTCTTCCACATCGACGGCATCACGGGACCGGACGAGTACAGCGCCGTCGTCGACGACAACACGTACACCAACCTCATGGCGCGCTCCAACCTGCTCGCCGCGGCCGACGTGTGCGAACGCCACCCGGAGGAGGCGACCCGGCTCGGCGTCGACGAGGAGGAGAGCGCCGCCTGGCGGGACGCGGCCGAGGCCGTGCACATCCCCTACAACGAGGAGATCGGCGTCCACGAGCAGCACGCCGGCTTCACCCGCCACCAGCGCTGGGACTTCGCGAACACCGGCGCCGACCAGTACCCGCTGATGCTGCACTTCCCGTACTTCGACGTCTACCGCAAGCAGGTCGTCAAGCAGTCCGACCTGGTGCTCGCCATGTACACCTGCGGCAGCTGGTTCGACGCCCACTGCGACGAGGACCAGATGGCCGCGAACTTCGCCTACTACGAGCCGCTGACCGTGCGGGACTCCTCCCTGTCCGCCTGCTGCCAGGCCGTCGTCGCCGCCCAGACGGGCCACCTGCGCCTGGCCTACGACTACGCCACCGAGGCCGCCCTGATGGACCTGGCGGACCTGGAGCACAACACCCGCGACGGACTGCACATCGCCTCGCTCGCCGGTACGTGGATGGCGCTGGTCGCCGGATTCGGCGGCACCCGCCGGGACGGCGACAGCCTGCGCTTCACACCCCGGCTGCCCGAGAAGTTCAGCCGCCTCGCCTTCCGGCTCCAGTTCCGCGGCCGGTGCCTCCAGGTGGAGATCGGCCCCGACCGGGCCTCTTACTCGCTGCTGGCCGGGCCGCCCCTGACGATCCATCACCACGGAACCGAGGTGCACGTGACCGGGGACGAGCCCGTCACGCTCGGCGTCTCGGCGCCCAAGTGGCGGCCGACGCCCGAACAGCCGCCGCACCGCCGCCCGGGCGTCACCGAACGGCCGGTCCCCGGCGACGGATGAGAAGCGACTGGCCGAGATCCGCCCTGCGGATCAGTGGCACGCGGGTTAGTTTGACCATGTTTTCCCGGACACCGCGCTCCCGCGGATCCCGGTCTCCAGCCACAGCCGGCAGGAGGTGAGTGACGAGCGACCCCGCGACGCGCGGGGGTGAGGGGTGCACGATGGCCGACGGTGCGAACGCCATCCTCGTCGGCGGACGCGGACGCGGAGTCGGACGCGGACCCGACATGGCAGGGACGTCCGGAACCGGCGGGCGGCTGCGCGGCGAGGCGCCGGTCCTGGTGGTGGCCGCCGCCTTCACCCTGGCCCAACTGATCTTCGTGCACCCCACGATGGGCCTCGGCTGGGACGAGATCGTGTACGTCAGCCAGGTCACCACCCACCACCCCGCCGCCTTCTTCAGCGCGCCCCGCTCCCGCGGCGTCTCCCTGCTGGCGGCACCCGTCGCCTCCTGGTCTGACTCCACCGGACTCCTGCGCGGCTACCTCGCCGTCCTCTCGGGCCTGGGCCTGTACCTCGCCCTGCGCGCCTGGAAGGGCCTGTTCCCGGCCCGGGTCCTCGCCACGGCCGGCGCGTTCTTCGCCACCCTGTGGGTGACCCTCTTCTACGGCCCCCAGGCCATGCCCAACCACTGGGTCGCCATCGGCGCCCTCGTCACCGTGGGCTGCGCCCTGCGCGCCCTGCGGGCAGGCCGGGCGCGCTCCGGGCGGGGCGCCCTGTGGGGGGTGGCGGCCGGAGCCGTGCTGATGGCGCTGATGCGGCCCACCGACGCGGTGTGGGTGGCCCTGCCCCTGCTCGTCGTCGTCCTGTTACGCCGCCACTGGCCGCTGCTGCTCGCCCTGGCGGGGGGCCTGGCGGCCGGGGGAGGGGAATGGGTGGTCGAGGCGTACGCCTGGTACGGGGGCCTCGGGGAGCGGCTCTCCCGGGCCTCCGAGATCCAGGGCGGTCTCGGCTGGAACTTCGCCGTCGACGACCAGATGCGCAGCCTGGGCGGACGGGGACTGTGCCGTCCGTGCACCGGAGCGATGCCGCACCCGGTCGTCACCCTGTGGTGGCTGCTCCTCCCGGTCGTCGCCGTCCTGGGCGCGGCCGTCGCGGTCCGGGCCCGCCGCGCCACCGCGACGCTGCTCCCCCTCGCCTGCGCCGTCACGGCCGCGGCGCCCTACCTGTTCATGATCGGCTACGCGGCGCCCCGCTTCCTGCAGCCCGCCTACGCCCTGCTCGCCGTCCCGGTCGCCGACGCGCTGTGGCACCTGGTCAAGGCCGGGCGGGACCGGTGGCGGCCGGTGGCCGCGACGCTGGTCGCGCTCGCGGTGGCCGGGCATCTCGCGGTCCAGTTCTCGGTGCTCGTCGGCACCGTGCACCGCAACGTCGAAAGCCGCGATGACTGGGCCCGCGTCGCCGGCGAACTGCACCGCCTCGGGGTCCGCCCGCCCTGCCTGATCACCGGGCACGAGTCCATCCCGGTCGGCTACTACACGGGCTGCTCCTCCGGCTCCACCGGCGGCAACAACGAGAACACCACCCCGGCCGAGATCACGGACGCCGCCCGGCGCATTCCGGTCGCCGCCCTCACCGGCCCGGGCGGCACCCCGCCCGGGTACGCCCGCGACTGGGCCCCGCACCGCGTCACCGACCTGGAGATCCGCGTCGCACCCCCGGGTTAGAGATCGCGTATCGGGAAACGCGAACCGGACAGCGACCGAGCCGACGCAGCGCGAGAGGGAGGCAGCGATGGGCACGGACCCGATGGCCGACGACGCCTACCAGCCCACCGGAACCAACGAGGAGCAGGAGGACGCCGCGCCCCTCGACCTCCAGGACGCCGTCGACGAGCGGACCTACGACGACACGCTCGACGAGGGATACTCCCCGCCGGAGAAGCCCCTGGGCGTGACCAAGCACGGCACCACGGCCGCCGAGCAGCACGACGGCGAGACCCTCGACGAACGGCTGGCCGAGGAGGTGCCGGACGTGTCGGCACCGGACGGGGACGGCGTCGTCGACGAAGTCGACGGCGAGGGTGAACCGGTCGACCCCGAGGCGGGCACCGCCCGGGCAGGCCGTCTGGTCGCCCCGGACGAGGGCGTACGCAGCGACACCACCAAGGAGACCGTCGCGGAGGACGTCGGCATCGACGGCGGAGCCGCGGGCGCCGAGGAGGCCGCGGTGCACGTGGTCGAGGACGAGACGGAGCTGCCGGAAACCTAGGGCATCACCCCGGGAGCCCCGGCCGGGCGAGCGCGTCCGGCCGGGGCTCCCGGCGGTCAGGGCAGCAGCTTGTCGAGGGCCGAGGGGCCCTCCTCGGCCAGCTTGCGCCTGGCCCACTCCAGGTTCTGCGGGGTGACGTCCCGGCCGGCCGCCAGGACCAGGTCCTCCGGGGACACGTCCGTGCCGGTGCGGGCGTGGAGCAGGTCGTCCGGAGTGGCGCGGTCGTCGCCCGCGCGGGCTTCGGAGGGTCGGGAGGCGTCGGGCTGTGACGTCGACATGATCAGTGCTCCTCGGATCCGGATCGCTGCTTCGGTGCCGTGCTGTTGTCGGTCCCGAATATCCCGATAACACCATTCAATGCGGAATCGGCCCGCGCATCCGGAGTGCCGGCGGCGAAGGAGTGAGCACGAGGATCGTCACGTCGTCCTGCACGTCCGGGCAGAAGCGTGCGAGGTCCGCCCAGACCAGGGCGGGGAGTGCGGCCGGATCCGCTCCCTGGAAGGTGCGCAGCCGCTCCGCCAACGGGTAGAAAGCCCCGCCCGCGTCCCTCGCCTCGACCACGCCGTCCGAGGCGAGGAAGAGCCGGTCGCCGGGGCGCAGCGACACCGTGCACGCCTCGATCGAACCGGCGTCCGCGAGGCCGAGCCCGAGCGGTGTCCACGGCGAGACCTCCAGCTCCGCCGCGTCCGCGCCCCGCAGCAGCAGGGGCGGCGGGTTGCCGCACACGACGACGCGCACTTCGAGGGCGTCGGCGGAGAACTCCAGCAGCGCCGCCGTCGCGAACAGCTCGGCGTGCCGCGCGTCCGCCGAGTCCACCAGCAGCCTGCGGTCGAGACGCCCCGCCACCGCCGCCAGGTCCGGCTGGTCGAGCACCGCCTCCCGGAACGCCCCCAGCAGCGAGGCGACCGTCGAGACCGCCGACAGGCCGTGCCCCTGCACGTCCCCCATCACCGCCCGTACGCCGAAGGGGCCGTCCCGCACGTCGAAGAAGTCGCCGCCGACCAGGGTGCCGCGCTGCGCCGCCCGGTACAGCCCCGCGCACCGCACCGCCCCCACCCGCTCGGGCAGCGGCGGCACGACGGCGTGCTGCGCGGCCTCGGCCACCGTGCGCTCCAGCCCCAGCTGGGCGTCGCGGCGACTGCGCACGAAGGACACGAAGACGCTGAGCACGGCGACGAAGACGATGGTCAGCAGGTCGGCGTCGCCCGGCCGGTCGAGCTGCAGGGCCGGGATGTGCAGCAGCGCGATCACCACACCGCCCAGCACGGCGGTCGCCAGCGGGCCGTACGACAGGACGGCGAGCGGCGGGATGGCACCCAGCAGGAACCCGATCTCCAGGGGCTCGTCGCTGAGCAGGGTGGCCGCGCAGATCGCCGCGACGAGGGCCGGCGGCAGCACCCGCACCCAGCGGGGCGGCGGGGCCCCGCTCAGCCAGCTCCGCCGGTCCTCGCCCCGGCGCGGCCGCGGGGCGGACACCTTTCGCACACCCCTACGCTCCTACGCCGCCGCGCCGCCCGCACGCGGAGGGGCGGGCGGCGGACGTGGTCGGCGGGGTCCTAGAAGGCGCCGAGCGTCAGCCGGAGGCCGGTGGGCGCCGTGTCCTGGATGTAGGAGGCGAAGTCCGCCACGTCGTCGAAGGCGAAGCCGTACGCCCTGCCGTCCTCGGTGGCCGCGTGCACCGCCTTCGCGTAGTGGTTGGTCAGCGCGGTGCCGTAGAACGTCGCCGGGTCGGTCGTGGGCTGATCGGCCGAGGAGACCAGCGTGGAGCGGTTGAACCCGGCACCGAGGACCGCGGCGACGGGACCGGTCGTGCCGTCGTTGGGGGCGGCGAGGTTGCCGTCGCAGAAGAGCACGTCCCGGGTGGACGGCTTGGCGAAGGACACCTGGGCGGGCCCGTCGAAGGTCAGCCGGTCCCCGCGCACCCGGCCGGTGAAGGTCCCGGCGTTGGTGGTGATCCTGAGGTCCTTGCCGGTGTAGGTGCTCCACACCTCGTCGACGTACGGGGCGAGGTAGTCCTTGGGGAACAGACCGGCGTCCAGACCGTGGCCGGGCGCGATCACCCGGGTGTCGTCCACCACCAGCGGGGCGAACTCCTCGACCTCGCGCACCGCGTCGAAGACGGCCGTCCGGCCGCCCGGCCGTATGGTGCCGGTGGTCTGGTCCCGGGAGCCGGTCAGGCGGATGGCGAGCGGCACGCTGAACATGTCGACCATGGTGGTGTTGCAGAACATCCCGGCGGAGTTGTAGGTGAACTCCGCGCAGTCGTGCAGCACCCCGTAGTTCGGATCGGACTCGACCCAGCCCGCCGGGTACTGCAGCGCGGCGTTTCCCGCGCCGTCCTCGACGACCTTGAACTTCAGCTTCTCGCCCAGGGACACGTAGATCCGGCCGGAGAGGTGGGGCAGGTTCAGCCTGGTCTCGCCGCCGCCGGAGAGGCCGATGGCGTAGTCGGTGTAGCCGTCGGCGCCGTTGTCGGAGAGGGCCACGGGGGAGACGGTGCCCTCGGGGGTGACCCGCACCTGGCGGCCGTCCACGTTGCCGACGATGTAGACGTGCACGTCGGCGTTGCCGAAGGTACCGGTGCCGTTGACGATCGTCAGCGGCAGGCCGCCGGCGGCCTGCGCCTCGGGTGCCGCGTCGTCCGCGCCGACCTCCGCCAGGGCGTGCGGCGCCACGGCGGCGGCGACGGGGGCGGCCACGACCATGCCGCCGAGGGCGACGAGGAGCTTGCGGCGGGCGAGCGGACGCTGGTGACGAGGAGTCATGTGGGGGGTCTCCAGAATGATCGGGGCAGGACACTGCGAGAGATATGAGAGCGCTCTCACGAAGTGGGCCGATGCTATGCAGCACCGGCGGTCCGGCCAACCTCCACCCTCCGGCACCAAAGCCGTTTTCCCAGTTGGCAGTTGGGGTGACCCGGCCGCGCGGAGGAACGCTTAACCGCTGTTTAAGGCCCGTTTAATCCGGGCCCGAAAACCGGTGGCGGGACGCTCGGGGCGTCTCGTAGTCTGTGCCAGACGCCCTGAGACCGACGGAAGGAGGGCAGAGCCGTGCAGTTCACCTCGCTTTCGCGCTCCCTCCCCGTTGTCCCGGCGTACCTCGACTGACCGGGAGCGCACCACACGTACATCTCCCGGAGGAATCCGTGACCGATCTGGTCATCCGCGCGCTCGACGCGAGCGACGCCCATCTCTTCGACACCCTGCCCGACCCGCTGGGCGCCCGTGAGGGCCACCGGCGCACCCGCCACCGCCCCGACTGGAAGCGGGTCGCCCTGCGCGACGGCACCGTCGTCGCCCGGGCCGCCTGGTGGGGCGGCCCCGACGACACCCGACCCGTCACCGTCAACTGGTTCGACGTGGCCGAGGGCGAGGAGGACGCCGGAGCCGAACTCCTGCGCAGCGCGCCCTGGCAGGTCGAACTCGAACTGAACCCGCCCGGCACCTGGCGCGAGGACCCCGCCACGCGCACCGCCACCGAGGCGCGCTACGCCGCCGCGCGGGCGGCCGGGTACGAACTCCTCGTCGAACGCTTCCTGTACCGCTGGACCCCCGAGTGCGGGCTCCCCGAGCGGCCCGGCCGACTCGACTTCCGCCCGGAGCCCGACGACGCGGCCTTCTTCGACGCCCTGCGGCGCATCCACTCCGCCACCCTCGACGCCCACGCGCTGATGGACATCGCGGAGGGCGGGCTCGACCGGGCCGCACAGGCGGACCTCGACTTCTTCCACTGGTGCCCGTCGCCGCGGGAGTGGTGGCAGCTGGCATACACCGCGCAGGGCGAACTCGCGGGCATGCACATCCCCGTGCACAACCCGTCCGGCCCGTGCGTCGGCTTCATCGGCGTCCTGCCGGAACACCGCGGGCGCGGCTACGCCTACGACCTGCTGGCCGAGTGCACCCACTTCCTGGCCGAGCGGGGCGCCGAGTTCGTCGCCGCCGCGACGGACCGGGGCAACCACCCCATGGCCGCCAACTTCGCCAAGGCCGGCTACCCGGTCGTGCGGGAGAGGATCAACTTCCGCCCCACGGACGCCGGGCGCTGACCGGAGCGGACGGTCGGACCCGTCGACCGGGCCGGACGGCCGGATCGGACGACCGGGCCGGGGCGACACCGGCCTGGTGTCGACGGCGGGTGGCATGCTGACCCCGCAGGGTGATCACGACGCGGGTGCGGCGGAGGCGGTATGGGGTTCGAGGGCGAGACCTGGCACGTGCGCGGGGCGCCGGACACCGGGGGACGGGAAGGAACCGGCGCGGAGATCGGGGAGATCCTGATCGAGGAGGCCGACTTCCCCTGGCTGTCGGGGCGCTTCCGCGCCGGGCCCGCCTACGGCGCCGTACGGGACCTGTTCGTCCGCGAACTCGCCCTCGTCGAACGGGACGGCGCCGAGCACCGGGCCGAGTGGGAGGCGGTCAGCGCCGAGATCGGACGACGCGTGCGGCTGGTGTCGCCCGACGGCCAGGTCGCCGAGTTCCTGCTGCACATCGAGGGCGACCGGGCCTGGTTCCGGTGGAGCGACGAACCCTTCGAGCAGGAGCAGCGGACCAACCGCTGAGCGCGGTCACCTGCGGTCGGTCAGCAGGGCCTCGGCCTCGGCGAGGATCTCGGTCACCCGCAGCCCGAACGCGGCGTCGCACGGATGCGGGCGTCCGCCCTCCGCTGCGCTGAGCAGCGCGTCCGCCGCCCGCCGCAGCGCGGGCACCGGACCTTCCGTCGTCTCCGGGAGCAGCGTCACCCCGGCCCGGCCGCGCAGTTCCACCGTGGCACCCGCCGCTGCGGGCGGCGCCGTCAGGCTGAGCGTGAGCGTGCTGGACGCGCCGCCCGTGTGGTCGAGGACCAGGTGGACGGTGTCCCCGGGCCCCGGCGCGGCCGCCGTCACGCGCCGGGCGTCACCGAGGACCGGCAGCAGTACGGACAGGGCGTGCGGACCCACGTCCCACAGGGCGCCCTTCTCGCGCCGCCACGGCGAGGCGGCGAACGGGCTGTCGCCTTCCCCGTCCCCGAACAAGGCGCCCAGCCACTGCGCCCGTGCCGTGAACCAGCCGTCCACTGCGGCCTGTTGGTCGATCCACGCCTCGGTCTCGGGCTGGAACCGGGTGGTGAAGAAGACCACCGAGGCGACGCCGGCCGCCCGTACCGCCTCCACCACGGCCCGCCCCTGCGCCACCGTCGCCGCGAGCGGCTTGTCGAGCAGCAGATGGCACCCGGCACGCGCCGCGCGCACCGCCAGCTCGGCCTGCACGGCCGGAGGCAGCGCGACGGCGACGGCCTCCACGTCGGCCAGCAGGGCGTCGACGTCGTCGTAGGCCCGGGTGCCGTGCCGCTCCGCCAGTTCCTTGGCGGCGTCCGGGCGGCGGCCCCACACGCCCACGAAGTCCAGGTCGCCGTGCCCGGCCAGGGCGGGGGCGTGTGCCATGTCCGCCCAGGGGCCGGTGCCAAGCAGTCCGATGCGCATCCCGTCGCCTCTCCACGGTGCCGGTCCGGGAACGGGCCGGCCGACGATCCTCCATGACGGCCGGCGTGCGACACCCCGGCCGCCGTCGAGCGTGCCACACCGGCGGGCCGTGCCGACAGGGCGGAGAACGTGAGCGGCCGGGAGGCCGGTGCGTCCGGCAGCGCGGCTGGCGGAACGCGGGGGAGGGCCTGGCGGCCCTCACGTCGGCGGCCCGCCCGTGCGAAGACCGGTGATATTGCCGATCCCCCCTCCCGTCCCGCCGCTCGACAGTGGCAGCGCCAACCCATCGGCGAGGCCGCCCGGCGGATGTCCCGGGACGCGACCCCACGCGTTCCGGGCCGTGTGCGATCACCGGCCGACCGCTCGCCACGACCGAGAGGACCACCCCTCGTGCAGCAGAACCCCCACACCCACGCCGCCCCCGGGGCCTCACGCCCCGCCTTCCGCGGCGCCCGGCGGCGCCTCGCCGGCCTGACGGCCGCCGTGGCCGCGGTCGTCGCGCTCTCCACCCTCACCAGCCCGGGCGCCCAGGCCGCCGACAACCCGTACGAGCGCGGCCCGGCGCCCACCGAGTCGAGCATCGAGGCGCTGCGCGGCCCCTACTCCGTGGCCGACACCAGCGTCTCCTCCCTCGCGGTCACCGGCTTCGGCGGCGGCACCATCTACTACCCGACCAGCACGAGCGACGGCACGTTCGGCGCCGTCGCGATCGCGCCCGGCTTCACCGCGTACCAGTCCTCCATGGCCTGGCTCGGACCGCGGCTGGCCTCCCAGGGCTTCGTCGTGTTCACCATCGACACCAACACGACGCTGGACCAGCCCGACTCACGCGGCCGGCAGCTGCTGGCCGCCCTGGACTATCTCACCGAGCGCAGCTCCGTCCGCGGCCGGATCGACAGCAGCCGCCTCGGGGTCATGGGCCACTCCATGGGCGGCGGCGGCACCCTGGAGGCCGCCAAGTCCCGGCCGTCGCTCCAGGCGGCGATCCCCCTCACGCCCTGGAACCTGGACAAGAGCTGGCCCGAGGTCAGCACCCCGACGCTGATCGTGGGGGCCGACGGCGACACGATCGCCCCCGTGGCCTCGCACGCCGAGCCGTTCTACTCCACCCTGCCCTCCGCGACCGACCGGGCCTACCTGGAGCTGAACGGGGCGACGCACTTCTCGCCCAACCTGTCCAACACGACGATCGCGAAGTACAGCGTTTCCTGGCTCAAGCGGTTCATCGACAACGACACCCGCTACGAGCAGTTCCTGTGCCCGCTGCCCCGGCCGAGTCTGACCATCGAGGAGTACCGGGGCAACTGCCCGCACGGTTCCTGACCCCCAACCGCTGTGCCGGCGCACGACCGGGGCCGGGGCCCCTTGGGCGCCGGCACAGTGCCCCAGCCGCCCGCCCGGGCGTCCCACCGCAGGTGACGGCGCGGATGCCCGGGCGGGCGCGGGCGGATCGGTGCCTTCCGCCTCCGGTTACGCGCGCGTAACCTCCCGAAAATGACCGGAGAGACGACCGTACGTACGGCCGTGCGGATCCACGGCCGGAGCACTCAACGCAAGGCGCTGCGCGCGCTCCTGGACGCGCTGCCCCACCACGGCGGCCACCTTCTCGTGGCCGGCGAACCCGGGCTCGGCCGCACCACTCTGCTCCGCTGGGCCGCCCGCTCCTACCGGGCCGGGCCCGTACTCCACCTCGGTCCCGGCCCCGACGGAGGCGCCCACGTCACCGTCGAACAACTGCTCGACACCCTGCGGGCGGCGTCCGCCGCGGCGCCCGTGCTGGTGTGCGCGGACGACGCCCACCTGTGGGACGCGCCGGCACGGACCGCGCTCGGCCGCGCGGTGCGGCGCCTGAGCACCGCCGACCGGGTCGGCCTGCTGCTCTCCGTCGCCTCGGACCGCGCCGTCGCCCCGGAGTTCGCCCGGCTGCCCGTCGTCCACCTGGACCCGCTGGCCCCGTCCGGGGCCGCCGCCCTGCTCGACGACGCGACCGACGGCGTCGCCGCCCCGGCCGTCCGCGAGCAGCTCCTGGCCGAGGCCGAGGGGAACCCCGCCCTCATCGTCGCGCTCGTGCGCCGGCTGTCACCCGCCGAGCTGCGCGGGCACCGGCCGCTGCCCCGTCCGCTGGCCGACGCGGCGGCCCTCGCCGAGGTAGCGGGCGGCGCGCCGAGCGGCTCGTCCGCCCACGCACGGGACCTGCTGCTGACGGTGGCGGCGGCCGGACAGACCGAGGACGGCACGGACGTCGACGCCGGACTGGTCCACGACGCGCTGCGGCACCTGCGGCCGGAACCGGGGCCCGGGCCGCATGCGGAACCAGGATTCGGCCCCCGTGCGGACGCGGAACCGGGACCCGGCCCCGGTGCGGAACCGGGACCCGACCGCCGTGTGGAACCAGGATTCGGCCCTCGTGTGGAACCAGGACCCGGCCCCCGTGCGGAACCGCTGCCCGAGCACCTCGTCCTGGCCGGTGACCGGCTCCGCTTCCGCAGTCCGCTGGTCCGCCGTACGGTGCACGCCACCGCCACCCCCGAGCGGCGCCGCGCCGTGCACCGGGCGCTGGCCGAGGCGCTGGAGACCGGCGGGCACCGGCTCACCGGTCTGCTGCACCGCTCGTGGTCCCTGGGCGGCCCGGGGCCCGCGTCCGCCTCGGCGGACCGGATCGCCGCCGTGGCGGACCGGCTCGCGGTGGTGGCGGCCGACGGCGCGGTGCCCGCCTCGCACCGGCTGCGCGCGACCGCGTACGCCCGTGCCGCCGAGTTGACGGCCGACGGCGCGCGGCGGGCCGAGCGGTACATCGCCGCGGCCGAGCAGGCCCTGCTCGCCGGGCGCCCCGACCGGGCCCGCCCCCTACTCGCCGCGGCCCGTGACAGCGCCGCGCCCGCCGCAGTGCGCGGGCGGGCCGAGTTGGTGCGCGGCGTCACGGAACTGCGGGACGGTCCGGTCGGCGACGCCCACCAGTCCCTGCTGCTGGCCGCGTCCCTGCTCGCCGCGGACGCGCCCGCCGACGCCGCGGCCGCCGCACTGGCCGCCGCCGACGCGGCCTGGGCCGCGGGTGACCTGCCGGCGTGCCTGGCCACGCTCGCCCCCGAACCGCCGCACCGGCCGGAGAATCCGGCACCCGGGAGCGACGGGCCCGCCGACGCCCGCGGTGCCGCGGCGCACCCCGCTGCCGTCGTACACGACCACCGCGTCGGCATGCGGGCGCTGCTCGAAGGACGGCTCGACCGGGCCGGGGCACCGCTCGGGCAGGTGGTCGAGCGGGGCAGGACCGAGGACCGGCCGCAGACGCTGCTGCGCTCCGCGGCTGCCGCACTGCTGCTCGGCGACGTGGACGCCGCCCGCAGCGGCGGGGCCCGGGCCCTGGCCGCCGCCCGGCAGCTCGGGTCCGACACGCTGGTGCCTCAGGCGCTGGAGTACCTCGCCTACGCCGAACTGCGGGCCGGCCGGCACCCACAGGCCCGTACCCACGCGGAGGAGGGGCTGCGCACCGCGCTGCGGACCGGGCAGCGCAACACGGCGGCCCACCACCGGGCGGTGCTGGCGCTCGCCGCGTCGATCGAGGAGGAACCGGACGTCGTCGCCCGGCACGTCACGGCCGCGCTGGACACCGCCCGCCGGCACGGACTCGCCCAGGCGGCCACCCTCGCCCAGTGGGCGGCGGCCCGCGCCGACCTCGGCCGGGGGCGCCCCTACGACGCCGCCGACCGGCTCGGCCTGCTGGTCCTGCCCGGGCCCGCCCGGGGCCACTTCGCGGTGTGGCGGCTGGCCGTGCCCTGCTTCGTGGAGGCCGCGGTGCTCGCCGGACGCCAAGAGGACGCCCGTGCGGTGCTCACGGACTTCGCCGACTGGGCGGCGTTCGGCGCCGACCCGCAGGCCGCCGCCCAACTGGCCCGCTGCCACGCCCTCCTCGCCCCCGGGGAGCACGCCGACGCCCTCTACCGCCGCGCCCTCGACCGGCACGACGAGGCGGGCGGCGACTTCGAGCGGGCCCGCACCGCACTGCTGTACGGCAAGTGGCTGCGCCGGCGCCGCAGACCGCGCGAGGCCCGAGGGCGGCTCGGCACCGCGCTGGCCGGCTTCGAGCGCTGCGGAGCCGGTGTCTGGGCCGCACAGGCACGCGACGAACTGCGCGCCCTCGGGGCGGCCCCGCAGGGCACCGGCACCGGAGCACCGGCCCGCCTCGGCCTCCTGACCCCGCAGCAACTGCGCATCGCGCGGCACGTCGCCGAGGGCGCCACCAACCGGGAGGTCGCGCTGGCCCTCGGTGTGAGCACCCGCACCGTCGACTACCACCTCCGCAAGGTCTTCGCCGCCCTCGGCGTACGGTCCCGCCTGGAGCTGGCCCGCGTGGTGGGGGAGGCCGAGCAGGCCCACGAGGTCGAGGGGGCCCGAGAGACCCGCCGGGTCGGGTCGTACGAAAAGACCGGTGCAGAACACTAGGGACCGACCGGACGGTATGCCATCCTTCGGGGCAGGACGAGTCAGGGGGCAGGCCCGGCGCGGCGGGACGGCCCGTCGCGGCGCGGCGCCTCCACCAGCCCTGCCCCGGGGAGGACCGCGATGCAGCACGCCGTACGGTCACGAGCAGCGATCCGCACCGGGCTGACGCCCGTTCCACGCCCGCGGACACCCGGCGTCACGTCGTTGATCGACGCCGACGCCCTGCGTGTCCTGCACCGGGCCGCCCGCGCCCTGCTCGACGACCTGCCCGACCTGACCGACCGGCTGATAGCCCTGCTGCGGGAGCAGGAGCCCGCCTACCGTGCGGCCCTCGCCAAGGACCCCACCGCCACCTGGCAGGAGGCCCACCGCTCGCTGCGGCACAGCGTGGCCTCGCTGCTCGACCCGCGCGGCGCCCGGGACGCAGCCCGCCGCTGCTCCTGGCGGATCGGCGCCGCCCGCGCCGAGCAGGGGCTCCCGCTGGACGCCCTGCTGCACGCCTTCCGGCTGGGCGGCTCGCTGGTGTGGCAGCGGCTGGTCGAGGAGACGTCCAGGGCCGCCCCGGAGGACGTGCGGCTCCTCGTGCACGTGGCCGCCGACGTGTGGAACTTCGTCGACGAGCACTGCACCCTCGTCGCGGACGCCTACCGGCAGACCGAGTGGCAGATCGGCCGGCGCCGCGAGAACCGGGCCCGGCTGCTGGCGGCAGGGCTGCTCGACGGCACCGGCCGCATCGCCGACCTGCCCGAGGCAGCGCGGGTCCTCGGCCTCCCGGAACAGGGCCGGTATGCCGTCGTCGCAGTCACCGGCGGGCCGCCGGCCCGGTCCGCGGCCGCCCGCGCCGCCGCCGTACCGGCCGGGAGCCGTGTCCACTGGCACGCCGGGGCGGAGGCCGACTACGGCATCGTCCTGGTCGACGCCCACGAGGGGCTCCCGGACCCGCACGAGCCCGGCACCCCGCCCCCCGTCCCCGTCCCGGGCCTGCGCATCGGTGTCGGCAGCCCGGTCGACGGACTCGCCGCCGTCGGGGAGGCCCGAAGGCTCGCGGACACCGCCCTGGCCATCTGCCCCGCGGCGGGCGGCACCGTGCGACTCGCCGACCAGCTTCCCGCCGCCCTGGTCGTCTCCAGCCCCGAGCTGGGCCGGGCCCTCGCCGAGAAGGTGCTCGGCCCGCTGCTCCGCCTGGAGCCCGCCGACCGCGAGGTGCTCCTCGACACGCTCACCACGTGGCTCGACTGCGACGGTTCGGCCCAGCGCGCCGGTGAGCGCCTCTACTGCCACCGCAACACGGTCCTCAACCGCCTCCGCCGCTGCGAACAACTCACCGGCCGCTCCCTGGCCCGCCCGGCCGACGTCGTCGAGTTCAGCCTGGCCCTGACGGCCCGCCGGGTCCTGCACGACTGAGCCGGGCGACGGTCGCCGGGTCCGGTGCGTCTGCCGGGCGGCCGTGGAGGTGCGGGGGCCCCGCAAGCCCGGGGCTGCCGGGGTGAGGAACGTCTGCCGGGGTTTGCGGGGCTCCGGAGCCCCGCAAGCCCGGGTCGGGGCTTCCCGCTGATCGGGCGGGGCGCCTGCCGGGGCGCGGCGGCTCGCCTGGCGACGGTCGCCGGGTCCGGTGCGTCTGCCGGGGCGCCGTGGAGGCGCGGGACCCTCGCACGCCCGGGGCCGTTGGGTACGGAACGTCTGCCGGGGCTTCGGGGCTCCCGAGCCCCGCAAGCCCGGGTCGGGGCTTCCCGCTGACCGGATGGGGCGCCTGCCGGGGCGCAGCGGCTCGCCGGGCGTCGTCCGGACTTGGTCCCATGGGCATCCGCACAGACTCGGCCGTCCCGGACTGGGACACCGCAGCGGCCCTGCCCGGGACCCCTGTACGGCCCCCGCCGCCCGTGCTGTCGTGAGCTCCCCCCTTCACCCGTCACCGTGCCGTTTCGGCCCGGTCCCAAGGAGCCGCGATGCCCGCAGCACCACCGGACGGTGCGCCCGCGCTGCACGTCGAGAGCCTCGACGTGACGTACGGGCGCGCACTGTCCGCCCTCCGCTCCGTGTCCCTGACCGTCCCGCACGGCGCCGTCGTCGCCCTGCTCGGAGCCAACGGCGCCGGCAAGACGACGCTGCTGCGGGCCGTGTCGGGCACCCTGCGCCTGCACCGCGGCGCGATCACGGCCGGCCGGGTCCGCTACGGCGACACGATCCTGGACGGCCGGGACCCGGTCGCCGCCGTACGCGCCGGAGTCGTCCAGGTGCCCGAGGGCAGGCGGGTCTTCGCCGGACTCACCGTCGACGAGAACCTGCGGGCCGGCGGGCTCGGCCTCAACCGGCGGGCCCCCGCCCAGGTCCGCGAGGCCAGGGAGCGGGTCTTCACCCTGTTCCCACGACTCGCCGAGCGCACCCGCCAGGCGGCCGGACTGCTGTCCGGCGGGGAGCAGCAGATGCTGGCCATCGGCCGCGCCCTGATGGCCGCCCCCCGCCTGCTCCTCCTCGACGAGCCCTCGCTCGGGCTCGCCCCGATGATGGTCGACCGCATCGCCGAGGTCGTCCGCGAGATCAATGCCCAGGGCACCGCGGTCCTCCTCGTCGAACAGAACGCGGGCATGGCGCTGTCGCTCGCCGAGCACGCCCACGTCCTGGAGGTCGGCGAGATCCGGCTCTCCGGCGACGCCGCCGACCTGGCGCGGACGGACGCCGTACGCCGCCTCTACCTCGGCGAGGCCACCGAGGGCGCCGAGATCACCGAGGGCGCCGACGGCAAGGGGGCCGCGTGACCACCCCCGCCACCGCACCGCCCGCGCTCGACGTGCGCGGCGTGACCGTGCGCTTCGCCGGTCTCCTCGCCCTCGACGACGTCTCCTTCACCGTCGCCCCCGGCACCGTGCACGCCGTCATCGGCCCCAACGGCGCCGGCAAGTCCACCTGTTTCAACGTCCTGTCCGGCCTGTACCGCCCCACCGCCGGCTCCGTACGGCTCGGCGCCGCGGAGCTGACCCGGCTCGCCCCGCACCGGATCGCCGCCCTGGGCGTCGCCCGCACGTTCCAGAACATCGTCACTACCCAGGGCACCGTCGCCGACAACCTCATGCTCGGCCGGCACGCCCTGTCCCACGCCGGTTTCGCCGCCAGCGCCCTGCGTCTGCCGCGCGCCGTGCGCGAACAGCGCGAGCACCTCGCCAAGGCCCGCGAGATCGCCGAACTCACCGGCCTCGGCGCCCACTTCGACTCACCCGTCGCGCTGCTGTCGTACGGCGACCGAAAGCGCGTCGAACTCGCCCGCGCCCTCTGTCTGGAGCCCCGTGTCCTGCTGCTCGACGAACCCGTGGCCGGCATGAACGCCGCCGAACGCATCCGCATGACCGAGGTCGTCCGGGAGATCCGCGCCGAACTCGGCCTCTCCGTCGTGCTGGTCGAGCACGACATGGGCCTGGTCATGCGGCTCGCCGACGAGGTCACCGTCCTCGACTTCGGCCGGGCCATCGCCCACGGCACCCCGGGCGAGGTCCGGCGCGACCCCGAGGTGCTGCGCGCCTACCTCGGCACCACCACGGGGGAGGACGCGGCATGACCGGCTTCCTCGACAGTCTCCTCAACGGGCTGGCCCTGGGCTCCGTGTACGCCCTGATCGCCCTCGGCTTCGTCACCATCTTCAAGGCATCCGGTGTCCTGAGCTTCACCCACGGCTCGCTGCTGCTGCTCGGCGGATACCTCGTCGCCGTCCTCCACGACGACATCGGCTTCGCCGGGGCGCTGGCCGTCGCGGTCCTCGTGACGGCGGCCGTGGCCGGGGCGCTTGACCGGCTGGTGCTGCAACGCGTCGGCGGGACCGACCCGCACGCCGCCCACGTCCAGACCATCGTCACCATCGGCATCGACATCGTCCTGGTCACCGACCTCGCCCGGCGCATCGGCGGCGACCTGCTGCCGCTCGGCGACCCCTGGGGCTCCGCCGTGACCGACCTCGGCCCGGTGACCGTGGCCGACAGCCGCATCGCCGCGATCCTGGTGTCCGCCGTCGCCATCGGCGGCGCCTTCGCCCTCTTCCGGTTCACGCCCTGGGGCCTGTCGCTGCGCGCCGCGGCGGAGGACCGCGAGGCCGCCGCCCTCATGGGCGTACGGCTCACCCGCGTACGCACCGTCGCCTGGTGCCTGGCCGGCGCCCTCGCCGCCCTCGCCGCCGTCTTCCTGGTCGCCTTCCCGGCGCCCGGCCTCGAACGCACCACCGGGCAGATCGCGCTGAAGGCATTCCCCGCCGCCATCCTCGGCGGGATGACCTCCCCGGTCGGTGCCCTGGTCGGCAGCATGCTGATCGGCCTCACCGAGGCGTTCGTCGCCGGCTACCAGTCCGACCTGCACGTCCTCGGCGAGGGCTTCGGCGACGTCGCGCCGTACGCCGTGATGGTGCTCGTCCTGCTGGTGCGTCCCGCCGGACTCTTCGCGGCGAAGGGAGCGGCCCGTGTCTGACCTGCGACCCCTTCTCCTCAGGCGCGGCCCGCTCCTGCTGACCGCCCTGCTCCTGTGCGCCCTGCCCTTCTACCTGGACGCCTTCTGGCTGCGCATCGGCCTGTTCTCCATGGCCGCGGCCATCGGCGCCGTCGGGCTCGGTCTGCTCAGCGGCACGGCCGGGCAGCTCTCCCTCGGGCACGCCTTCTTCCTGGCCGTGGGCGCCTACGGGTACGTCTGGCTGGCGGGCGAGCCAGGGCCCGGGCTGCCGCCCGCCGTCGCCGCCGTCCTCGCCGTCCTGCTCGCCGGGGCGGCGGGCGGGCTGTTCAGCCCCGTCGCCGGACGCGTGAAGGGCATCTACCTCGGCGTCGCCACCCTCGCCCTGGTCTTCCTCGGCCACCACGTCCTGCTCACCGCGGATTCCGTCACCGGCGGATTCAACGGCCGCTCGGTGCCGCCGCTCGAGCTGGGCGGCTTCACCTTCGCCGAGTCCGATCCGGAACTGACCGTCCTGGGCGTGCCGTTCGGCGCCGAGGAACGGCTCTGGTACCTGGGCCTCGTGCTGTTCGCCGTCACCTGGTTCACCGCGCGCGGACTGCTGCGCGGACGTCCCGGACGGGCCCTGGTGGCGCTGCGCGACAGCGAGACCGCCGCGTCCGTCATGGGCGTGCACGTGGCCCGGTACCGCTCGACCGCGTTCGTCGTCTCCTCGATGTACGCGGGCCTCGCCGGCGTACTGCTCGCGCTCTCCTTCCGCCGCGTGGTGCCCGACTACTTCTCCCTCGCCCTCTCCGTCGACTACCTCGCCATGATCGTCATCGGCGGCCTCGGCTCGGTGGCCGGAGCCACCGCCGGAGCCGTCTTCGTCACCGCGCTGCCCCTGCTGATGACCCGCTACGCCGACCAGCTGCCCCTGGTGGCGGCGCCCGGGTCCGGCGGCGGCTCGATCGGCCCGACCGAGGCGTCCCGCTACCTCTACGGCGCGGCGATCGTCCTGATCCTCCTCTTCGCCCCCGACGGCCTGCACGGACTGGCCCGCCGCACCCGGGCCCGCCTGCGCCGCCGCCCGTCCGTCACCGGCCCGCCCGGTTCCGGGCCCTCGCCCGCACCCGGGCGGGCCGGCTCCGACGCCGCTTCCGACACCACCGCACGAGCCAAGGAGCACACTCCGTGAACGTCACGCACCCCAGGCCCCGCACCACCCGGACCGCCGCCCTGGCCGCGGCGCTGGCCGCCGTGCTGCTCGCGGGCACCGCCTGCAGCTCCAAGGCGGACGGCGGGAGCACCGACGACGCCGCCGACGGCGTCAAGTCCGGCCCCGGAGTCACCGAGAAGACCATCAGACTCGGCGCACTGACCGACCTCACCGGCCCCTACGCCACCCTGGGCAAGAGCATCGTGCAGGCCCAGCAGATGTGGGCCGACGAGACCAACGCCGCGGGCGGCATCTGCGGACGCCAGGTGGAGATCGTCGTCAAGGACCACGGCTACGACGTGCAGAAGGCGGTCACCGCCTACGCCGACATCGCGCCGAACGTCGTCGCCCTGCCCCAGGTCATCGGCTCCCCGGTGGTCGCCGCCCTGCTCGACGACATCGAGCGGGACCACATGCTGACCTTCCCGCAGGCGTGGGCGGCCAGCCTGCTCGGCCGGGACTCCGTACAGGTCCTCGGCACCACCTACGACCTGGACATGATCGCCGCCGTCGACTTCCTCACCCGCACCAAGAAGATCGCCAAGGGCGACACGATCGGCCACGTCTACTTCGAGGGCGACTACGGCGCCAACGCGCTGGAGGGCTCCGAGTGGGCCGCCGAGGAGGCGGGCATGAAGGTCGCCGGGCAGAAGATCAAGGCCACGGACACCGACCTGACCGCGCAGGTGTCCGCGCTGAGCAAGGCCGGGGCGAAGGCGATCCTGATCAGCGCGGGCCCCGCCCAGACCGCCTCCCTCGCGGGAGTGGCCGCCGCCCGCGGCCTGAAGGTGCCGATCGTCACCAGCGCGCCCGGCTACGCGCCGCAGCTGCTGAAGACGCCCGCGGCGCCGGCGCTGGAGGCCATGGTCCACGTCGTCAGCGCCGCACCGGCGGTCAGCTCCGACCTGCCGGGGGTCAAGAAGATGGTCGCCTCCTACCAGAAGGCGTACCCGGGCGAGCCCGTCGACTCCGGCGTGCTGTCCGGATACAACGCCGCCCAGCTGACGGGCGCCGACCTGAAGAAGGCATGCGAGGGCGGCAGCCTCGCCCGCCAGGACGTGGTCAAGGCGCACCGTTCGCAGAAGAACGCCGACACCGGACTCGGCACCCCGCAGGACTTCACCCTGGTGACCGCGCCGGCCAGCCGGTCCACGTACGTGCTGAAGCCCGACGCCAAGGCGGTCGGCGGCCTGGTCGGCGTGGAGGAGGCCCACAAGGCGCCCGGAGTGGACGCCTACCTGGCCGGGCGCGGCTGACCTGATCGAGTGGCCGTCAACTGCGGTGCGCGGCAACAGGTTTGACGGCCACTTGATCCGGCCCCTGGTTTGGCTGACCACTAGGTCTTTAGGATGTACTGTCTGTCATGCCAGTCCAGTTGGCGCCGGTACGGAGCTGGGGGAACGATGCAAGCCGACAAGCAGCTGTCCACGGAGATCGACGCCAACGTGCCGACAGCGGCGCGTATGTACGACTTCTACCTGGGCGGCAAGGACAACTACGCGGCCGACCGCGCGGCCGTGGGCGAACTCGACAAGGTCGTCCCCAGCACGCGCCGGCTGGCGCTGAACAACCGGCGCTTCCTCCAGCGGGTCGTCCGCGTCCTCGCCGAGGACTACGGCATCCGTCAGTTCCTCGACCACGGCTCCGGCCTGCCCACGCAGGACAACGTGCACCAGGTCGCGCAACGCGTCGCCCCCGAGTCCCGCGTGGTCTACGTCGACAACGACCCGATGGTGCTGGTCCACGGCCGGGCGCTGCTCGACCAGAACGACCAGACCGCCGTCATACACGCCGACATGCGTGCCACGGAGGAGATCTTCTCCCACCCGGACACCCAGCGGCTGATCGACTTCTCGCAGCCGGTCGCCGTCCTGTTCAACTCGGTGTTCCACTGCATCCCGGACAGCGACACCGACGGGCCCAAGGCGGTCGTCCGCCGGGTGACCGAGCGGCTGGCGCCCGGAAGTTTCGCCGTGATGTGCCAGTTGGTCAGCGAGGACGCCGAGGTGCGGAAGTTCGTCACGGACTTCATGGACCAGGCGACGCAGGGCCACTGGGGCCGGGTGCGTGAGCCGGGGGACGTCGAGGACCTCTTCGAGGGCATGGAGATCCTGGAGCCGGGCCTCGTGGAGGTCTCCACCTGGCGTCCGGACACCGAGGTGGCGCCGCGCCAGCTCACCGACGAGTGGATCGAGTTCGGCGGTCTGGGCCGGCTGCGCTGACCGCGGAAGAACCGAGCGGATCACCGCACGACGCGGGAGGGGCCACGCACACCGTGCGCGGCCCCTCCCGCGTGCCGTGCCTACTTGTCGGGGTAGCGCATCGCCATCGTCTCGCGCAGCCGCTCCAGTGACGCGCGCGGAGTCAGCGCCTCGTCGGCCAGCCGGTCCAGCGCGACCCGGTACTGCTCGGTCTCGTCCCGGTCCTCCAGGAAGTTGGCGCTGCCGATGTGCTCCAGGTAGACCACGTCCGGCAGATCGGCGCCGCCGAAACGCAGATAGGTGACGGGGATCGCCGGCGCCGACGCGTTCGTCACGTCCAGCGGCACGATCTGCAGCGTCACATGGGGCCGCTTGGCCATCTCGACCAGGTGCTCGAGCTGCTCGCGCATGACCTCGCGGCTGCCCAGCACGCGCAGCAGGACGGACTCGTCGATGATCGCCCACAGCTGCGGCGCGTCCCCGCGGTCCAGCAACGCCGCCCGGTGCTTGCGCAGTTCGACCCGGCGCCGGACCTCGGCCGCGGGTGCGTTCGGCAGGCCGCGCTCGACCACTGCCTGGGTGTATGCCGCGGTCTGCAGCAGGCCGGGCACGTACTGGATCTCGAAGGTACGGATGGTCGCCGCGGCTTCCTGGAGGCCGACCAGGCGGTCGAACCACTCGGGCATCAGGCGCTTGTCGTACCGCTGCCACCAGCCCGGTTCGCCCGCGCGCTGCAACAGTTTGAGCAGGACCGAGGCTTCGTAGGCATCGGTGCCGTACTGCTCCAGCAGCGCACGGACGTCGTTCTCCGAAGGGGGCCTGCGGCCCTTGCCCGACTCGATGCGCGAGAGCTTCGCACCGCTGAAGCCCAGGGCGCGTGCCGCCTGGTCCTGGGAGAGGCCGGCGTCCTCGCGGAAGCCCGCCAGCTGCACGCCGACGAGCATCTTCAGGAGAGTCGGGGTCGGCTCGGCCCGGTCCAGATAGGGTTCGAGACGGGAGATGCGATGCGGCGCGGCGGACATCCTGACTCCCAGCAGACCGGCAGACTTGAAGGAAAGACTATCTCATCCCATCGGGGCCCGCCGCATCCGCCTGAAGAAATCGGGTAGTTGGCCTCCGCTTGAGTCCGCCATGCCGCCGCCACGCCGCCGCCGCGCTACACCAGGTGGCGCGCTACACCAGGTGGTCGAACTCGCCTTCCTTCGCCCCCGCCAGGAACGCGGCCACCTCAGCCGGGGTGTAGACGAGCGCGGGGCCGTCGGGGTCACGGGAGTTGCGCATCGCGATGCCTCCGTCCACGAGGGCGACCTCGACGCAGTTGCCCTCGGCGTTGCTGTGCCGACTCTTCTTCCAGCAGGCGTCCAACTGGCTGGCCTGCACTCCGTTGCGCACTGGTGGCACCGCGGTCTCCTTGCTGTTCGGGGGAGCGGACCGTGTCGTGCCGGTCCCCGAGCGCCCCCATCCGACTTTTTTCGCGCAATTTCTCGTGCAATTGCACGCGAGCGCTCTAAGCGTGGATAATAGCCGTGGCGTCAACCCCCCGGTTGAGGTCCCGTTCTGACGTCGCATCAGGGAGATGCTGTGCCGTCACCTGCGCATCCAACGCTCCGGTCGCCCGGCGAACCCGTGTCGGAGGCAGGCGCGACGAGCCGCTCCGAAGGGCTTCCGTACGCGGGGCGCCGCCCCGCCCTCGGTGGCCGCCCGACCGCCGCCGTGCTGCGCGTCGCGTGCAGCGGCGAGGGGTTCGCACGGGCTCGGGTCTTCACTCGGGACACCCTGCGCGGGTGGTCCCTCGACCACCGCGGTGACGACGCGGTGCTCGTGATCACCGAACTGATCTCCAACGCCGTGACGCACGCCGTGCCCTCGGCGGCGGCCGGCGCACCGGAGGTCAGGCTCGGACTGGCCCTGGGCCCCGCCGCCCTGACGCTGACCGTCTCCGATCCCGGGGACAACGCACCCGTGTTCAACCCGTTCAACCCGTCCGACGGCTCCGCTCTCCGGGAGCACGGACGCGGCCTGTGCATCGTCGACGCCCTCGCCGAGGAGTGGGGCTGGACCCCGCGCCCGCCGGCGGGCAAGACGGTCTGGGCCACGTTGTCGACCCGTTCCCTCACCTGACCCGACTGCCGCGGAAGGGCCCCACACCATGCGCAGCGCTCCGACACCCGAGCCGAGCATCCAGCGCACCGACCGTCACACGTCGACCGGCTCGCCCCGCTCCACCGCCCTGCTCGCCGGTCTCGACGGCGTGCCCTGGAGCGACATCCAGGACTCCACCGGTTCGGCGGCGGCCATTCCCCGGCTGCTGCGCAAGGTCGCCCGGGGCGACGCCGAGACCGCCCGCGCCGCCCTCGGCGACCTGCGGGGCCGCATCTGCCAGTACGGCTTCGTCGTCGAGCAGGCGACCGCCGCGACGGTCCCCTTCCTGTGGGAGTTGGCGCAGCGACCCCAGGTGAGCTGCCGGGCGCAGATCATCCAGCTCCTCAAGAACATCGCCGACGCCCGGCAGTGGGAGACCACGGCCACCGCCTACCCCAAGCTGCTCAACCACCGGGAGAATCCGGTGGCCTGGGAGCGCGCGGCGCGGCAGGCCGTCCGCGCCCGACGGGACGGCCTGGAGCGGCTGATGGCCGACGACGACACCGAGATCACCCGGGCCACCACCGAACTCGCCCGCACCCTCAAGGACTGAGCCCCCGCTCCGGGCGACGTGCCCCGCGCCCCGAAGACCGGGGCCCGCGCCCTCCACGGGGGAGAAGGCGCGGGTCCCCCTTCCAAGGTGCGGGACGGTGTGGCGCACTCCGGGCCGACCGGGTAGGAAAGCGCGGGAAGCAAGCGCTTTCCCCACTTGGTCACCAGGAGGACCACGCCGATGGCGTCGTCGATGGAAAAGCCGCTCGATCACCGCTACCGGGGCGAACACCCGATACGCACACTCGTCTACCTGTTCCGCGCCGACCGCCGCCGACTGGCCGGCGCGGTGGCGGTCTTCACCGTGAAGCACAGCCCGATCTGGCTGCTGCCCCTGATCACGGCCGCCATCATCGACACCGTCGTGCAGCACGGCCCGATCGCCGACCTGTGGACCAGCACCGGGATCATCATGTTCATCCTGGTGATCAACTACCCGCTGCACCTGCTGTACGTCCGCCTCCTTTACGGCAGCGTGCGCCGCATGGGCACCGCGCTGCGCTCCGCACTGTGCACGCGCATGCAGCAACTCTCCATCGGCTACCACTCGCGGGTGAGCGCGGGCGTGCTCCAGGCCAAGGTCGTCCGGGACGTGGAGACGGTGGAACAGATGGTGCAGCAGACCGCCGAGACCGGGCTCGGCGCCTTCACCGTGCTCACCGGCGGCCTCGTCATCATCGCCGTGCGCACCCCGGAGTTCCTGCCCGTCTTCCTCGTCGTCGTCCCCGCCGCCTCCGTGCTCGTGGCCCGGCTCCGAGCCCGGCTGCGCACCCACAACGAGCGCTTCCGCCACGAGGTGGAGACCCTGTCCTCGCGGGTCACGGAGATGACCCGGCTCATCCCGGTCACCCGTGCCCACGGCCTGGAGGGCAAAGCGCTGCGCCGCATGGACGGCACCCTGGACCGGCTGCTGACCTCCGGGATGCGCCTGGACCTGGTCAACGGCCGCTTCGGCTCGCTGTCCTGGGTCGTGCTCAACGTGGTCGGAGTCCTGGTACTGGCCGGCGCCGCGCTGATCTCGTACTACGACGTCTGGGGAGTCACCGCCGGCGACGTCGTCATGCTCAGCGCCTTCCTGACCACCCTCACCAACTCCACGACGACGCTGGCGGGTCTGGCCCCCGTCATCACCAAGGGCCTGGAGTCCGTCCGTTCGGTCGGCGAGGTGCTCCAGGCCCCCGAACTGGAGGACAACGAGGGCAAGAAGGAGGTGACGGCCCTGCGCGGAGCCGTCGCCTTCGAGGGCGTCGGGCACCTCTACGAGAGCGACGGGCGGCCCGCGGTCAGCGACTTCACCCTCCGCGTCGAACCGGGCGAGACCATCGCCCTGGTGGGCGCGTCCGGCGCCGGCAAGTCCACCGTCCTCAACCTGGTGATCGGCTTCCTGCGGCCGACCTCCGGCCGGCTGCTGCTGGACGGCACCGACATGAACACCCTCGACCTGCGCACGTACCGGCGCTTCGTCTCAGTGGTGCCGCAGGAGTCGATCCTGTTCGACGGCACGATCCGGGAGAACGTCGCCTACGGCATGGACGACGCCGACGAGGAGACCGTGCGCGGCGCCCTGCGCGACGCCAACGCCCTGGAGTTCGTCGACCGGTTGCCGCGCGGCCTGGACACCCTGGTCGGGGAGCACGGAGCGCGGTTGTCCGGCGGGCAGCGTCAGCGCCTGGCCATCGCCCGCGCCCTGATCCGGGACCCCCGGGTGCTGATCCTCGACGAGGCCACCTCGGCGCTGGACACCCGCTCGGAGGCGCTCGTCCAGCAGGCGCTGGCCCGGCTGCTGCGCGGGCGCACCACGTTCGTGGTGGCGCACCGGCTGTCCACCGTGCGGGGCGCGGACCGGATCGTGGTGATGGGCGACGGCCGCATCCAGGAGATCGGCACGCACGAGGAACTGCTGGCCGGGGGCGGGGCGTACACCGCACTCCACAGCGGTCAGGTGGCCTGAGCACGGCCGCGCCGTCCGGACCTCAGGGCCGTGCGGGGGCCGGGCCGAGGACCCGGGCGGTGTAGTCGGCGAGCTGGGCGCGCATCCGTTCGCGGGGCACGCCCCGCCGGCCGGCCAGGTGCTCCACCAGGTCGGCCCGGACGGCGGCGAGCAGTGCGTGGGCGGCGAACTCGCCGTCGGCAAGGCCGGGCACCTCCTCCAGCACGGAGCGGAGCAGGGTGTGCCAGCGCTCGTAGTGCTCCGCCCCGTAGGGGCTGTCGTGCCCCGTGGCCTCCAGCGCCAGCGCCAGGCCCCGGTTGTCGAGCTTGAAGCACAGGAGGGCGTCGAGCAGGGCCGTCACGCGGCGCTGCGGCTCGGCTCCGGGGCCCAGCGGCGGCGGTCCCGTCTCGACGGCCCGTCCCACCGGCTCGAGCCGGGCCTCGTACAGCGCCTTGACCAGTCCGACCCGGTCGCCGAAGGCCCGGAAGAGGGTGCCCTTGCCGACGCCGGCGGCCGCCGCGACATCGGCCATGGTGACGTCGTCGGGACTTTCGCAGTCGGTGAAGAGGGCATCGGCGGCAGCGAGGACGGCCGCCCGGTTGCGGGCCGCGTCCTTGCGGGGCTTGCGCTCGGTCACTGGGGTCTCCTCCGGGCAGGGGGGCGGTGCGCGTTGCAAAGCGGACTGTCGGTCCGTATTGTTTGAAGCGGACCGCCGGTCCGCATTCTATGCGACGACCGCGCCGGGAAGGCGCGGTGCAGAGGAGTACACCCATGCCCACCCCCATGTCCCCGTCGGACCTGTTCCGGCACGGCCTGCGTCTGCTGCTGGACAAGGACATCGACGGCTGGGTCGGCCTGTGGGCCGACGACGGCGTCATGGAATTCCCCTTCGCCCCCGAGGGGCGGCCTCGGCGACTGGAGGGGCGGGAGGCCGTCGCCGCCTACATGCGGCACTATCCCGACCACATCGACCTGCACGACTTCCCCGACCTGCGCGTCCACGAGACGACCGACACCCGAACCGTCGTGGTGGAGATGCGGGGCGTGGGCCGGCTGGTGCGGACGGGCGCCCCCTTCGACATGACGTACATCGCCGTGGTGACCGTCGAGGACGGCCGGTTCACGTCCTACCGCGACTACTGGAACCCGCTGGCACTGCTGGAACCCGGCGCCGAATTCGCCGGGAGCGCCCGATGACCGCCATCGGTACGACGCTGGTGATCGGCGCCACCGGCACGACCGGGAGCCGCACCGTCGCCCGGCTGGTCGCCGCCGGGCACCCGGTGAGGGCCGCCGGACGGCGCGCTGCCCCGCTGCCGGGCGCGCAGCCGGTCCGCTTCGACTGGTACGACGCCACCACGCACGAGGCGGCCCTCGGCGGAGCGGACCGCGTCTACCTCGTCCCGCCGGTGGGTGACACGGACCCGGCCGCGGTCATGCTGCCCTTCCTGCGCCTGGCCCGTGCCTCAGGTGTGCACCGTGCCGTACTGCTCAGTTCCTCCGCCGTGCCCGAGGGCGGTCCGGCGGTGGGCCGGGTGCACCGGGAACTGCCGGGCCTGTTCGACCAGTGGGCGGTGCTCCGGCCCTCGTGGTTCATGCAGAACTTCACCGGCGACCACGCCCACGCCACCGGCATCCGCCGGGACGGCGTCTTTTGGACCGCCACCGGAAGCGGTCGGGTGGCCTTCGTCGACGCCGACGACATCGCCGCCGTCGCCGTGCACGCCCTCACCGACGACCACGCCCCGAACACCGATCTGGTCCTCACCGGGCCCGAGCCCCTCACCCACGACGAGGTCGCCGCGGTCCTCACCCGGGTCGGCGGCCGGCCGGTCGTCCACCGGGCCCTGACTCCCGAGGAATTGGGTGCCCACCTCGCGAGCGTGGTACCGCCGGACTTCGCCGTGCTGCTCGCCGACCTGGACCGTGCGATCGCCCAGGGGGCCGAGGACCGCACCACCGACACGGTCGAACATGTCACCGGCCGCCCGCCGCACGGCTTCCGGGAGGTGATGGAACGGGAGTGGGCGGGGCGCTGAGCGTCTGGATCCGGTCAATTGCGGGCGACGGTACGCACGATGCGATTGTGACGGCGGGGTCCGGGCATACGCAGCGAAAGTCGAGAGAGGGGCGCTTCGTGCTCGAACCGGACCCGAAGGTCGTCAGAGAGTTGCTGACGCGGTACGCATCCCTGCGGATCGCTCAGGCGGAGAGGCCGCGGCCCGCGGTGACGCGGGACCTGACGGACGTCAGTTACACACTGTGCGTGATGATGGCGACGACCAGCGTCCACGACGCGGTGGCGAAGGCGGACGCGCTGCTGCTCGCCAAGGGGCGCGCGGCACCGGAGCCGCGTCCGGCGGACGTCGACGGGGAGAGCGGCCTGTCACTGGCCGTGTGACTCCGCGGCCCCCTGGGCCGGGGTGCGGCAGGACGTGCCGGACAGGAGCCCTGGCGAGAACCCGTCGGAAGCTGTCGTTTCCGCCTCTGGGCGATCACTCGCCGGGTTCCTAGCGTGGCTGTGCAGCACCGCACGCCGACCGATCCTGTCTCCCGGAGCCCGCCCCATGACCAAGTTCCTGCTGTCCCTCCACGTCCTGGCGGCGATCGTCGCGGTCGGACCCGTCACCGTCGCGGCCAGCATGTTCCCGGCGGCCGCCCGCCGGGTGCCGGTGCCGGTGCCCGGCGGGGGAGCGGGCGGGGGCCGGGACGGAGGCGGGGCGGACGCCGGGGACGTGCGCACCGTCCGGCTGCTGCACCGCATCTGCCGGGTCTACGCCGGTCTGGGCATCGCGGTGCCGGTCCTCGGCTTCGCCACCGCCGCCTCGATGGGTGTGCTGGGGGACGCGTGGCTGATCACATCCGTCACCCTCACCGCCGTCGCCGCCGGGCTCCTGGCCGCCTTCGTCCTGCCGCGCCAGGAGGAGCTCCTGGGGCAACTGGCCGACGGGCAGCCGGTCGAACGGGCGCGCACGGTCCGGCTGGCCATGTTCACCGGTCTGTTCAACCTGCTGTGGGCCACGGTGACCATTCTCATGATCGTGCGGCCCGGTTCCACGACCGGCGCCTGAGTGCCCGTTCACATCCTGGCGGAATGCGCACCACCACGTGAACGGGCGCCTAGACTGCTCAGTCGCGCCTCCGTGCGGGGGCGGACGACACGAAAGGCACGTTGACGGGTGTTCCAGGATTCCCCCATCTACGACCGACTCGTCGCCGAACGCGGTGACGTCCCCGAGCAGGTGCGGCGGGACGCCGAGCGTGTGAGCAGGGAACTGGAGGTGGTCATGCGTCCGTTGCGCGCCCCCGGGCACCTGCCCGGCGCCGAGCGCCAGCCGTCCCCGGGCGCCGGCTGGCAGCGCACCGCCCTGCTGCCCGGCCCGCGCCCGCACTGACGGGCGCACCCGACCTCACCCGACCGCCGCCGTGTCGGGGCCGCCCGCGTCCACCGGGTCCGCGGCGCCGGGCCGGGCCAGCCACTCAGCGATGGTGCGGGCGATCGGCTGGCCCGTGTCCACCTCGACGAAGCCGAACTGCCCCGACTGGTTGCACTCGAGGAACCACCAGGTGCCGTCGCCGTCCTCGGCGAAGTCGAGGGCGCCGTAGGCCAGTCCGGCGGCGCCGAGGTAGGCGCGGACCTGCTCGGCGACGCGCGGCGGCACCTCGGCCGGCCGCCACGGCTCGGCCGACGGCGTGAAACGGACGTCCACCTCGTCGGGGTCCAGGCTCGACAGTGCCGTCTTCTGGGCGGCCAGCAACTCCTCGCCGACGACGGTCAGCCGGATGTCGGCACGCTTGGCGACCCGGCGTTGCAGCAGCGTCGGGCCGTGCGCGACGGCGGAGAAGTCGGCCTCGGGCGGGACCCGGCTGGTCGGCACCGCCAGGGGCGGGTCCTGCGGATGGGCGCCGGAGACGGGCTTGACCACCAGGTCCGGGTAGCGCTCGGCGAACTCGCGCGCGGCCCGCGGGAACGTCGTGATCAGCGTCGCCGGCACGGGCAGCCCGCACCGCTGGGCCAGGCGCAGCTGCCAGGGCTTGTACCTGGCCCGGTGCGCGGCGTCCGGCTGGTTCATCCAGCGCGCGCCCGAGCCGCGCAGCATGCCGTACAGCGCCTGACCGGCCTCCTCGGTCAGCCATGCGGACGGCTCGGCGGCCCGCGTGGCCGCGCCGCCCGGCCTGCGCACCCAGACGGACCGCAGCCCGCCGATGCTCACCAGACGGCCCCCCGAGGACAGATGGCCCCGGAAGGAGCCGTGCACGAACTCGCCGGACAGCGCGACGGAGTCGGTGAGGTCGGCGGGGTCCAGGCGGACCACCGGCACCCCCGACGCGTTCAGGTGCACCACCACCATGTCGGCGGTGACGTCCTCTTCACTGGTCAGGATCAACACGGTCATGCTCGACGACCCGTGTTCAGTCGTCGAAGTGAGTCTTCGACCCCGCGGTGGAGGTCGTGGTCCCCAGTTCTCTCAGCAGCGCGTGGTCGCAGGCGGCCACCCGCCCGTCGAGGAGCACGTTCAACTGCAGCCCGGAGTCGTAGACGTACGGAGTCGTGGCTTCCAACTCCACTGCGGGCCGTGCGTAGTTGAGCGCGAACGGTTGCATCGTCTCTCCCTAGTCGGTGCTGCGCCGATCAGACGACGGCCCCTGTGCGCCGTCATCTGGTCCGCCGACTTCCTTCGGCTTCCAGAGACTTATACGAATCGAACGGGTGATTGGTTTCCTTACGCTGCGTAATCACCGGGCGGGCCGGTGGTCCGCCGCCGCTCCGCGGGGCCGCGCCGCCCGCCGATCGGGCCGCGCGCGGAGCGCAGCGCCAGCAGCAGCACGCCGATGTCGTCCAGGTAGACCGGGTCGGGCAACAGGTCCGCCGGGAGCACCAGGTAGAGGACGGCGCCCCAGAAGACCCAGCGCGGGCCCGTCGGCAGCCCCGCCCGCCTGAGGTCCCGTCGGGTGCGGACCAGGCGCACCAGCACGGCGAGAGCCGCCGCGAGGACCAACGCCGCGAGCAGCACCGCCACGACGATCACGGTGGTCGTATCCACGGACCCCTCCTTCGGCACGCGACACGCGCCTCCCTACCCGGATGCCCGCTCGCGGCGGCGGCAAGACCCGGGGACGGGGTCTCTCATCCCTGTGGCCCACCGAAGTGGCACGGCGCGGTGGACGTGCCTAGTAATGGCAGCACACAGCGCGAGTCGCATGTCGGGGACGCAGGGCGGCCGCACCCCCACCACACGGAGAGATCATGACCACCGGCTCTTCATCACCCCGCTCGCCCGAGTACGCCATATCCGCCCTGGACCTGCCCACCGGGGAGACGACCACGACCACCGGCACGGCGCGGCCGCCGGGCGCGGAACCCGCGGGCCGGACCTCCGCCGGCCGGCCCGCGCCCGAGCGGGACGCCGACATCTGGGACGTCGACCTCGACGAGGACGACCTCGCCGAACTCGAGCCCGACCCCGACCCCGACCTCCCCGTCTCCGACGCGCCCACCGTCCCGCACACGGAGGCGGACGCCGAGGCCGAGGCCGGGGCCGCCGACGGTGCGGCGCACGCGTACGGCGATCCCGTCGGCGATCTGGTGCGCGCGGCCGTCGCCGACCGACCGCTGGACGAGGTCGTCGACCTGATCACGACCCTGGAGCGGTCACCGCAGTACGCGCAGGCCACGATCGACGCGCTCCGCGCGGTCGGCGTGAACCGGTCCGTCGAGGACGTCACCCGGCTGGTCGGTCTGCTGACCCGGCCGCCGCGCCAGTCGCACAGCGCCGACGAGGCGATCCGGGCCGCGGCGGAGTGCCGCTCCGTGGAGGACGTGACCCGGCTGATGGCGCTGCTGCACCGCACACCCCTGGAACCGCACTGCGGGCAGGAGGCCGTGCGCGCCGCCGCCACCGGACGGCCCGTGGACGAACTGGTCGAACTGATCGGCCGGCTCGCCGAGAGCGGGCACGTAGTCGCGGAGCGGCCCGACGCCCGGCGGTTGCGGGCGGCCCGGGACGCGGCCGACGAGCACGACGGACCCGAGCCCGCCGCCCGGGCGGCGGGCCGCACCGGCGCCGCCGGCGGAGCGGACCGCCGCGGCCGGGAACGCCGCAGGCCGCCACGCCCGTTCCGCCGTGGACGCGACCGCGACGAGTCCCGCGCGCACGACCGCACCCAGTCCCGTGCGGCGCGCCGTGCGGAGTCCGGCGCGGCGCGCGACCGCGACGAGGCACGCGCGGCGCGCGACCGCAGCCGCGACCGCGCGGCACGGCGGGCCGCCCGCGGTCCGGCCTGGCCCGCCTGGCTCGCCGTCGCGGTCCTGGCCGGGTGCGGCGTGGCCTATTTCCCGCTGCACCGCGGCGACGCCTCCGCACAGGCATACGGGGTGGCACTCGGCCTGTCCGCGCTCTGCCTGGTGCTGGCCCTGCTGTTGACCGTGCGGCCGGCCGTACCCCTGCTCGCCGCCGCGGTCGTGGGCCCGGCGGCCCTGGCCGCCGCCAAGCTCTACGGCAGCGCCACCCCCTCGGAGCGGGTGTCCCCGGTCACGGACCTCACGCTGGCACCCGTGTGGATCGCGGTCGCGGTGGCCGTGGCCGCCTCGCTGGTCGCGCTGACGGCGCTGTGCGTGCGCGTGGCCTCGCAGGACTCCGCCCGGCGCCGGCCGGCCCGCCCCGTGGCCGTGTCGAGCCGCACCGCCGCGGACTGACCGCCGGCCACCACCCGCGTCCCGACAGCGCGTGGTCCGCGCCGGAAGGTGAACCGGCGCGGACCACGCGTGCACCGTCAGACGCCCAGCATGCCCGCGGGATGCTCGTGCGCGAGCAGAGCGGTGAGCACCCGGTCGGGAGTGAGCGGCAGTTCCCGGAAGCGGATGCCGGTGGCGTGGTGGACGGCGTTGCCCACGGCCGCCGCCGAGCCCACGATCCCGATCTCGCCGATCCCCTTGCTGCCCATAGGGTTGAGGTGCTCGTCCTCCTCGTCGACCCAGTACGCCTCCAGGTCCGCGACGTCCGCGTGCGCGGGCACGTGGTACGACGCCAGGTCCCGCTCCACGAAGTCGCCGAACACCGGGTCCACCGTGCTGTCCTCGGTCAACGCCATGCCCAAGCCCATGGTCATGCCCCCGATGAACTGGGAGCGGGCCGTACGAGCGTTGAGGATGCGCCCCGCGGCGAAGACACCCAGCAGCCGCGTCACCCGCACCTCACCGGAGACGGTGTCCACCGTCACCTCGGCGAAGTGGGCGCCGAACGCGTGCCGGGCGAAGGGACTTTCCGCGTCCGCCGTCCCGGAGGTGTCGGCCTCGGCCACGACCCCCTCGTCCGGCAGCGGCCCCGAGTGCTCCGCCAGCCGGTCGGCCAGCCGGACGCAGGCTTCGTGGACGGCCGACCCCCAGGACGCGGTGCCCGAGGAACCCCCGGCCATCGGGGCGAAACCGATGCCGCTGTCGGCGACTTCGACCCGCACCCGCTCCAGCGGGGCGCCGAGGGCGTCGGCCGCGACCTGCGCGAGCACCGTCCGGGCACCCGTGCCGATGTCGGTGGCGTTGACCCGCACCAGGAAACCCCCGTCGGGCAGGGCGCGCGCCGAGGCGACACACGGGGAGACCAGCACCGGATAGGTGGCCGAGGCCACCCCGCTGCCGATCAGCAGGGGCCCCGCCGCACGGGACCGCGGCCGGGGATCGCGCCCCTCCCAGCCGAAGCGCCGGGCGCCCTCGCGCAGACACTCCACCAGGTGCCTGCTGCTGAAGGGGCGTCCGCTCTCCGGCTCGCTGCCCGGTTCGTTGCGGATCCTCAGCTCCACCGGGTCGACGCCGAGTTCGGCGGCCAGCTCGTCCATCGCGGACTCCAGGGCGTACATGCCGGGGCACTCGCCGGGGGCGCGCATCCAGGAGGGCGTGGGCACGTCCAGAGCCGCCACGCGGTGGACCGTGCGCAGGGCGGGGGCGGCGTACATGACCCGTGCGGGGACCGCCGCCTGCTCCACGAACTCCTTCACCCGCGAGGTGTGCGTCGTCACCTCGTGCACCAGCGACGTGAGCCGGCCGTGGCCGTCCGCGCCGAGGCGCAACCGGTGCAGGGTCGGCGCGCGGTGCCCGACGACGGCGGGCAGGTAGCGGCGCGGCAGCGCGACGGTCACCCGCCGGCCCGTCTCCCGTGCCGCCATCGCCGCGAGCACCACCTCGGGGCGCGGTGTGCCCTTCGAGCCGAACCCGCCGCCCACGTGCTCGGCGCGCACCGTGATCCGGTCCTCGGGCAGTGCGAACAGGCGCGCCAGCTCCTTCTGCACCGCCGTGGTGCCCTGGCTCGAACACTGCACGGCCAGCCGGTCGCCGTCCCAGTGCGCCGTACTGGCGTGCGGCTCCATCGGGTGGTTGTGCAGCGGCGGCACCCGGTACTCGACGTCCACCCGGGCCGCGGAGTCGGCGAACGCGCCGTCCGGGTCGCCCCGGTCGGTGACGGCCGGAAAGCCTCCGTTGGCCGAGTCGGGTACGTAGGCCCCGGAGTGCGAGGCGGTGAGCGTCACGTCGTGCGGCTCGGTCTCGTAGGTGATCCGGACGGCGGCGGCACCGGCGCGGGCGGCCTCCAGCGTCTCGGCCACCACGACGCCCACGAACCAGCCCCGGTGCGGGACGTGCGGCCCCTGCAGCACGGCCAGCGTCGGGTCGTCCGGGGTGCCGAGCCGGGGCGCGTTCCCGTGGGTGAGCACCGTGAGTACGCCGGGCAGCGCGAGCGCGGCCGCGGTGTCGACGCCGGTCACCCGGCCCCGTACGACCGTCGCGGGTATCGGCCAGGCCTGGGCGCGGCCCGGCGCCGGGTACTCGGCGGCGTACCGGGCGGTGCCGGTGACCTTCTCCCGCCCCTCCCGGCGCTCGACCGGAGCGCCCAGGACGGCATCGGTGGCGGTCATGGAGTCCTCCTCGTGGACGCCTCGGTCGTCAGGTCGTGGCGGGCGGGGCGAGCCGGCCCAGTACGTCCAGGGCCAGCCGCCGGGCCAGCGGCACCTTGTAGGCGTTGTCCCGCAGCGGTTCGGCCGCGGCCAGCTCCAGGTCGACGGCGTGCTCGAACGCCGCCGTCGTGGGCGCCGCGCCGCGCAGCGCGTCCTCGGCCCGCCGCGCCCGCCAGGGGCGGTGCGCCAGCCCGCCGAAGGCGATTCCGGCCCGCTCCACCACCCCGTCCGCGAGGTGCAGTACGACGGCGACGGAGGCCAGCGCGAAGGCGTACGACGCCCGGTCGCGGGCCTTGCGGTACGCCGAGGGCACTCCGGCCGTGGCCGCGGGCAGGACCACGCCGGTGATCAGCTCGCCGGGATGGATCTCGGTGTCCCGCTCCGGATGCAGCCCGGGCAGCCGGTGGAAGTCGGCGGCGGGGACGCTGCGGCCGCCCTCGGGGCCGTGCAGCTCCACCCGGGCGTCGAGGGCGGCAAGCGCCACCGCCATGTCGGAGGGGTGGGTGGCGATGCACTGGTCGGAGTGGCCGAGCACGGCGTGATCGCGGTGTACGCCCTCCAGAGCGCCGCAGCCGCTGCCGGGCTCCCGCTTGTTGCAGGGCTTGGACACGTCCTGGAAGTAGGGGCAGCGGGTGCGCTGCAACAGGTTGCCGCCGGTGGTGGCGGCGTTGCGCAACTGCCCGGAGGCACCGGCCAGCAGTGCCTGGGACAGCGCGGGGTAGCGGTCGCGCACCGCCGGGTGGGCCGCGAGGTCGCTGTTGCGGACCATCGCCCCGGCCCGCAGCGAGCCGTCCGGCAGTTCCTCCACGGTGTCCAGCGGCAGCCGCGTGACGTCGACGAGCGCGGTGGGCGTCTCCACGCCGAGCTTCATCAGGTCGACGAGGTTGGTGCCCCCGCCGAGGTAGCGGGCGCCGGGGTGGGCCGCGAAGGCATCGGTGGCCTCCTCGACGCTGCCCGCGCGAACGTAGGCGAAGGGCTTCACGGGATCACGTCCTCGACCGCGTCGGCGATCCGCGGATAGGCACCGCACCGGCACAGGTTGCCGCTCAGCCGCTCCCGGATCTCGTCGCGGCCCAGGGCGACGGGCTCCCCGGAGGGCGTCGCGGGGTCGGTGACGTGGGAGGGGTGCCCGGCCTCGGCCTCGGCGAGCGCGCCGACCGCGGAGCAGATCTGGCCCGGGGTGCAGTAGCCGCACTGGAAGGCGTCGCGGTCCAGGAAGGCGCGCTGCAACGGGTGCAGTTCCTCGCCGTCCCCGGCGAGACCCTCGACGGTGGTGATCTCACAGCCGTCCAGGGCGACCGCGAACAGCAGGCAGCTGTTGACGCGCCGTCCGTCGACCAGGACCGTGCAGGCGCCGCACTGACCGTGGTCGCAGCCCTTCTTGGCGCCCGCGAGCTCGAGGTCCTCCCGAAGGAGGTCCAGCAGGACGCGGCGGTGATCGACGGTGAGGGTGTGCGGCTTGCCGTTGACCCGCAGCGTGGTCCGGGAACGGGAGGACTCCGGTGGGCGGGAAGCGGGGGCGCTGTCGTGCTGGCTGTCCATGGCGTCGATGACCTTCCGGGACGGGCCGTGCTCCTGTGCGGTCCGCGTATCCACCTCGCGCCGGATGACACGTGAGGGTGCCCTCACCCGGCGGCTGCCCGGCGGCGACCGGCCGTCAGTCGTCGGTCGCCGGGGTCCCGGAGGGATCCGAGGCGTCCCGGGCGGCGGTGTCCGGGCGCGGGGTCCGGCCGGAGCCCCTGAACCGCTCCAGGGTGCGGGTCAGGCCCCGCAGGGGAGAGGCCGACGGCGGCTGGGACGGTGCCGGCCCGTCCGGTGCCGCCGCGGCGGACTCCCGGTACACGGCGAGGGCCTCGGCCGCGCGTTCCGCCGCCTCCCGGTACAGGTCGCGGGACTGGGTCATGGCCTCCAGCGCCTCGGCGTACATCTTCACCAGCTTGCGCTCGCGCTCCAGCTCCTCCTCCAGGGTCAGCAGCCGCCAGTCCTCCCGCAGCGAGGCGAGGGCCGCCACCGCGTCGTCGGGCAGCGGCCTGGGCAGTGCGGCGAAGGACGTCACCGCCGCGATCAGCGCGGTGGGCTCGGAGCCGTCCAGGAAGACGGTGCGGACGGAGAAGTCGGCGGCGGCGTAGTCGGCCGGGGCCGGTGTCCCGGGCAGCACCACGGCGCCGCCGCGCGGCACCTGCACCCCGAAGTCCTCCAGGGCCCAGTTCACCACCCGGTGCTGCTGCGGCGCCGCCCGGTGTTCGACCACCCGGTGCCGCAGACCGGCCGGCAGCCGCTGCGCCAGCGGCACCCGGCCCCGGTGGTCCGGGGTCATCGCCTCGTGCACCACCACGTGGATGTTCCACGGGCTGCGCCCCGCCTCCTTGAGCAGCCGGCGCACGGCCTTGTCGTCGTCCGGCAGGGTGTTGATGCCCCGCAGGCGAAGGCCGGTGGCGGCGTCCCGGTCCCAGGTGACGTCGGGGTCGTCCGGCCAGAACACGGTGGCGGGGGAGGGCCAGGAGAGGTCCCATGCCTCCTCGGCCTCCGCGAGCAGCGTCCAGTCCTGCCCGCCCGCCGAGCCGGGCTCCAGGATCAGCCGGGCCCGCACGGTGACGGCGCCGGGGGCCTTCCAGCGTGCCTCGAAGATCCGCGGTCCCGGCGTGACCGCGGGCCCGGAGTCCTCCGTCGGCTCGTCGGGCGGCTCCAGGAAGTCGTCGACGACGTGGTCGGCCTTGAGCCGCTGCAGCCGGTGCCGGACGGTGTCCTCGGCCGCTGAGCCGACGTGGCGGCCGCGAGCGGCCCACAGGGTGGGCGGGTGCGTGGGGCGGGCGGTGGGAGAGGTCGGCATGGGTCCATCGGGCAGCAGGGGCACGGACGTAGGCAAGTATCGTCGCCGCAGGTCAACCGAGAGCACCGGGGGTCCGCCGACCGGGCGTGCCGCGGTGCGGCGCACGGTGCGGACGGCCGGGGCACGGGTGCCTCGTGAGCGAGGGTGGGCAGGAGCAACCCGACCGACCGTACGGCACGACAAGGAGCGACCTGATGAACCTCGACCTCGGCGGACGCACCGCACTGGTGACGGGCTCCTCGCAGGGCATCGGCGCGGCGATCGCCGCCGCACTGGCGCGGGCCGGCGCCACCGTGGGCGTCAACGGGCGCGACGCTGGCCGCCTGGCGGAGAGCATCGAGAAGCTGCGGGCCGAGGTGCCCGACGGCACGTTCGTGCCGGTCGCGGCCGACCTCGGCACCGAGGAGGGCGCCGAGCAGGCCCTGGAGGCGCTGCCCGACGTGGACGTCCTCGTGAACAACCTCGGCGTCTTCGGCGCCGCGCCCGCGCTGGAGATCAGCGACGCCGAGTGGCGCCGTTACTTCGAGATCAACGTCCTCGCGGGCGTCAGGCTGACGCGCGCCCATCTCCCCCGGATGAGGGACCGCGGCTGGGGCCGGGTGCTGTACATCGCGAGTGACTCGGCCGTCGTGATCCCGGCCGAGATGATCCACTACGGAGTCTCCAAGACTGCCCTGCTCGGAGTCGGCCGCGGCTTCGCCAAGGAGGCCGCGGGCAGCGGCGTCACGGTGAACTGCGTCATCGCGGGGCCCACCCACACCGAGGGCGTCGAGGACTTCGTGTACCAACTGGTCGACCGCGACCTGCCCTGGGACGAGGCACAGCGCGTCTTCATGCGCGAACACCGCCCGCAGTCCCTGCTCCAGCGGCTCATCGAGCCGGAGGAGATCGCCAACCTGGTGGTGTACCTCAGCTCCCCGCTCGCCTCGGCCACCACCGGCGCGGCCGTCCGGGTCGACGGCGGATACGTCGACTCGATCCTGCCGTAGCGTCACCGTCCTCCCTCGTCCGCGTCACCGTCCTCCCTCGTCCGCGTCCTCGCCCTCGGCCGCGCGGCGCCGGTCCGCCTCGTTCCAGGCCCGGGTGTCGCGCGGTTCGACGTACGGCTCCTCCTCGGGCGGGTGGCCGCCGTCGATGACCCGTTGCCGGGCCAGCTCGGCGTCGAACTCCAGGCCGAGGAGGATGGCCAGGTTCGTCACCCAGAGCCACACGAGGAAGATGATGACGCCGGCCAGGGTGCCGTACGTCTTGTTGTACGAGCCGAAATTGGCCACGTAGAAGGCGAACCCCGCGGAGGCCAGCAGCCAGATCAGCAGCGCGACCAGGCTGCCGGGGGAGACCCACTTGAAGCCCTTGACCCGGGCGTTCGGCGCGGCCCAGTACAGGATCGCGATCATGAAGGTGACGAGCAGGACCAGCACCGGCCACTTGGCGATCGACCAGACGGTCAGCGCGGTGTCGCCGACCCCGAGCGCGGTGCCCGCCTGCCGGGCCAGGCTTCCGGTGAACACCACGATGAGCGCGCTGACCACCGCGAGCACCAGCAGCACCACCGTCAGGGCCACCCGCAGCGGCAGCACCTTCCAGACGGGGCGCCCCTCGGGGACGTCGTAGACCGCGTTGGCGGCGCGGATGAACGCGGCCACGTAGCCGGACGCCGACCAGACGGCGCCCACCAGACCGACCACCGCCAGCACGGAGCCCAGGCCCGCCTTGGCCTGCAGTTGCTCCACGGCGTTCGTGATCACGTCCCGCGCCGAACCCGGCGCGAGCTTCTGCACGTTGTCCAGGACCTCCTGGGTGGCGGACTCCCCGGCGATGCCGAGCAGCGAGACCAGCACCAGCAGGGCCGGGAACAGCGACAGGATGCCGTAGTAGGTGAGGGCCGCGGCCCGGTCGGTCAGCTCGTCGTCCTTGAACTCGGCGATCACGCGCCGCGTCAGCGCGGACCACGAGCGCCCGGGCAGTTCGGTGGGGGAGTCGGGCGCGGCGTCCTCGGTGGCGGCGTCGGGACCGTAGTCCGCGTCCGCCCGCTCGTCGGCCGGCGCGTCCTTCGCGTGCTTCCCGCTGTGGGGGGGTGGAGTCGGGCCATGTCCTGCGGGTTGCCCGTCTCCGCGAGCGCACGCACCTCACCGGCCCGGAGCGGGCCGAACACCGCAGTATGCCCGAGCGCGCGCACGTTCCTCTGGAAAATGCCAAAGCGCTCACCGGATGCGTGCACTTTCCGTAGTGTCGTCGTCACGTTCGCGGTACTGCCGTGCAGGGGAGGGGATCCGGCGTGCCCGGAATAGACGAGAGTCTGCTGGAAGCCATGCGACTGCCGGGCGCGCGCGGCGCGTCCCTGGTCGACTGGATCAGCGGGCTCGCTCTCGGCGCCGTCGGCGAGGCGCCCGGCGGCGACTGGGAGGCGACGGCCGCGGAGACGGCGGAGCTGGGACGGCACGTCGCGGAGAGCGGCTCACTGGCGGCGGGCGGCACGGCGGCCGGCACGGTCGAGCCCGGGAAGGAACCCCCGGTGGAGGACCTGATCGCCACCACCGGCGACGCCTACCACCTGCTCAGGTTCGTCAGCACCCCGTTCGACAGCACCGTCTTCCTCCACCTGTGGCTGGACCGCAACGACGGGAACCTCGCCCTGGCCCGCATCCGGCTGGCCGAGTTGGCGGACCGGCTGGTGCTCGGATGACCCGGGTGACGACCACCTGGACCACGCGGGGGACCACGTCGGACGCGCTCGGTGCCCTCGCGGCAGAGGGGGCGACCGGCGCCCTGTCCGGCGAGCGGGGCATCGTCTACCTCTCGGCGGGCCGTGTCGTGCACGTGGAGTCGGCCTTCACGCCCGACCTCGGCGCGCTGCTCACCCACAGCGGCGCCGTCCCGCCGGACGGCTGGTGGGACGCGGTCGACCGGGGCGGCACCGAGCACCGGGTCGGCCACCGGCTCGTGGACAGCGGACGGCTCGCCGCGGGCGCGCTGGAGGTCTGCCACCTGGGCGCGCTGTTCGACGCCGCCTACTTCGTCCTCGCCCACGACACGCGGGCGCGGCGCTTCCGGCCCGGCGCGGTGCACTGGCTCGGCCCGGTCCGTGCCGTCCCGGTGGACGTCGTCGTCCGCGAGTCCGGACGCCGACGCGACCTGCTGGACCGGATCTGGCCCGACCCCGCCGTCGACACCCTCCCCCTGGCCCGGGTGCCGGGCGCCGGCACCGCCGAGCTGCCCGGGCGGCGCGGACGCACCCTGGCCCAGGTCGACGGCGTACGCACCGCCGCGGAGATCGCGTCGGCGCTCGCCTGCCGCACCTACCACACCCTGGTCGAGCTGCGGCGCCTGGCCGCCGACGGCCTCGTCCGTGCCGCGCCACCCGCCGCCCCGCCCCTTCCCGCCGGCCCGGAACCGCGGGCGGTCGTGTGGGACGACCCCGACACGGCCCTGCTGCGACGGCTTCGAGACGCCTTGGAGGCCCTGTGATCCGCGCGCGCCGCCGGCGCGACGAAAGGAGACTGCTCATGGCCGTCGAGAGCGACGTCCTGGACGAACTGCACCGACTGCGCAACCGCGTGCCCCAGCTGACCGGCTCGCTCGCGGCCACCGTGGACGGACTCGTCCTCGCCCACGACGCGCCGGGCACCGAGCCCGAGGGCCTCGCCGCGCTCACCGCGGCCGCCCTCGGCGTCGCGCACCGCATGGCCGAGGCCACCGCGCGCGGCGGCTTCCGCGAGCTGCTCCTGCGCGGGGCCGACGGCTACGTCGCCACGTACGCCGCCGGTCCGGCCGCCGTGCTCACCCTGCTCGCCGACGGCCGGGTCAACGTGGGCCGGCTGCACCTGGAGGGGCGGCGCAGCGGTGCGCGGATCGGGGAGCTGGTCGCCGCCGGCCTCGGGCCGGAGCGCGGCCGGGCCCCGGCCGCCGAGCACGGTGCGACGCTCCCCGCCCAGCCGGACCGCCCCATCGGCACCCTGCCGGTGCGCACTCCGCAGCGGCCCGCACACCAGCCCACTCCTCAGGCCGGCGGCCACCACCGGCCCACCTGATCCACCACCAGCCACACCGATCACGTCCGGAAAGGAAACCACCATGGCCAACCTGGAGACCTCACTCAAGGAGTGCCTCGGCTCCATCGACGGAGCGACCGCCGTCGCCCTGGTCGACTACACCAGCGGAATGGCGCTCGGCACCCTGGGCGGCGGCAAGGACTTCAACCTGGAGGTCGCCGCCGCGGGCAACACCGACGTGGTGCGGTCCAAACTGCGCACGATGGAGCACCTCGGTCTGAAGGACGAGATCGAGGACATCCTGATCACCCTGAACACCCAGTACCACCTGATCCGCCTGCTCAAGGGCCGCGGCGGCAACGGGCTGTTCCTCTACCTGGTGCTGGACTCGAGCCGCGCCAACCTGGCCATGGCCCGCCACCTGCTGCGCCGTATCGAGGCCGATCTGGAGGTCTGAGCCCGGCGACCCGTTCGCCCCGCGTGCAGCTCACGGACCCCGCGCACACGTCGGGCGCCGGTGCCCCGCCAGGAGGCCACCGGCGCCCGACGTCCCGGCTCAGGCGCCGCTCTCGCGGAGCATGTCCTCACGCTCGACGTACTTCACGCGCTCACGACCCTGCGGCTCGCCCTGCGCCTTCTCCGCGGCGTCGAGCCTGTACCAGCCGTCCCAGGTGGTGAAGCGGACGTTCCGCTCGGCCAGGAACGCGTCCACGGCCTCGGGAGCGGGCGAGGAGGGCGTCTGCAGACGGCCGTTCGCGTAGTCGTCCAGCAGGTTCGACACCGTCTCGTTGGCGTCGCCCTTGGTGTGTCCGATCAGACCGATCGGGCCGCGCCGGATCCAGCCGGTGACGTACGTCGACTGCAGGTGCTCGCCGGACTCCTGGACGACCCGGCCGCCCACGTCCGGGACCGTGCCCGTCTCGAGGTCCCAGGGCAGCTTGGGCAGCTGGTCCGAGAGGTAGCCGACGGCCCGGTAGACCGCCTGGACGTCCCAGTCCTTGAACTCGCCGGTGCCCTTGACGTTGCCCGTGCCGTCCAGCTCCGTGCGCTCGGTGCGCAGGCCGGTCACCTTGCCGTCCTCGCCGAGGATCTCCGCGGGCGACTCGAAGAAGTGCAGGAACAGCTTGTGCGGCCGGTCGCCGACGTCCCGGATCGCCCAGTTCTCCAGCGTCTTGGCGACCATGTCGGCCTGCTTGTTGCCGCGCCGGGTCGCGATCGAGCCCTCGTCGTAGTCGATGTCCTCGGGGTCGACGATGACCTCGATGTTGGGGGAGTGGTCCAGCTCCCGCAGCTCCATCGGGCTGAACTTCGCCTGCGCCGGGCCGCGACGTCCGAAGACGTGGACCTCCAGCGCCTTGTTGGCCTTCAGTCCCTCGTACACGTTCGGCGGGATCTCGGTCGGCAGCAGCTCGTCCGCGGTCTTGGCGAGGACGCGGGCGATGTCCAGGGCGACGTTGCCGACTCCGAGGACGGCGACCTTCTCCGCCTCCAGCGGCCAGGTGCGCGGGAAGTCGGGATGGCCGTCGTACCAGGCGACGAAGTCGGCCGCGCCGTACGAGCCGTCGAGGTCGATGCCGGGGAGGGACAGGGCCCGGTCCGCCGTGGCGCCGGTGGCGAAGATCACACCGTCGTAGAAGGCGCGCAGATCGTCCAGGCTGACGTCGGTGGGGTAGTTCACGTTGCCGAAGAGGCGGATCTGCGGCTTGTCGAGCACCTGGTGGAGGGCCGTGATGATGCCCTTGATCCGCGGGTGGTCGGGCGCGACGCCGTAGCGGATGAGTCCGAACGGGGCGGGCATGCGCTCGAAGATGTCGATGGAAACACCGGGGTCGGCGGCCACTTCGGACTTGAGCAGGGCGTCGGCCGCGTAGATTCCGGCCGGGCCGGATCCGACGATGGCTACCCGCAGAGGGCGGGGCATGTTCAGGTTCCCTTCGAGCGGTGACAGATCGACTCTCCGGGAAGCCTAAGCTAAGGCAAGCCTAAGTCGGTACGCGGGTCCGGTCTATGAGGTCATAAGGGCGCCTTATGGGATCTCATGGTTCAGGTTTGGGGGCCGGTCCACGGTACGGACGGGCGGCGCGGGTTTGAAGCCCCGGTCACGGGTGACGCAGGCGGAGGGACCGGTGGCGCGTCCCTTGCCGCCTCACGAGGGGAGCCCGTGTGCAGCCTCCGGACGACAGCCTGGACCCCAACCGGTGGCGGGCCCTGTGGGTGACCCTGGTCGCCGGATTCATGACCCTGCTCGACGTGACGATCGTCGCCGTGGCCCTGCCCTCCATGCAGCAGGGACTGCACACCTCGCCGGCGTCCGTGCAGTGGGTCGTCTCCGGCTACGCGCTCGCGTTCGCCCTGACCCTGGTCACCGCGGGCCGGATCGGCGACGCGTTCGGCAGGCGCCGCGTCTTCCTCGCCGCCCTGGCCGCCTTCGTGCTGTGCAGCGCCGCGGCGGGGGCCGCGCCCGGCATCGAACTGCTGGTGGCCGCCCGGCTCGCCCAGGGAGTCGCCGCGGGCAGCATCGCGCCGCAGAACTCGGCACTGATCCAGCAGCTGTTCCACGGCGCCGAACGCGGGCGCGCCTTCGGGCTGTTCGGCGCCACCGTCGGGGTGTCGAGCGCCGTGGGACCGGTCGTCGGCGGCCTGATCCTGGCCCTGGCCGGACCCGAGGGCTGGCGGTGGATCTTCTACGTGAACGTGCCGGTCGGCGTGCTCGCCCTGCTCCTCGGCTTCCGCCTGCTGCCCCGGGTGGCGCCCGGCGGCCGGGGACGGCTCGACCCCGTCGGCGTGGCGCTCCTCGGCGCGGGCATCCTGGCGCTGATGCTGCCACTGGTCCTCGCCGAGGGCGGCGGCCTGACCAAGGTGTGGTGGCTGTTCCCGGCGGGGGCACTGGTCCTCGTCGCCTTCGCGCGCTGGGAGCGCCGGGTCGCCCGGCGGGGCGGTCAGCCGCTCCTGGAGCCGGGGCTGCTCACCCAGACCCGCGGCTACGCCACCGGCGCCGGCCTGGCCGCCCTGTACTTCGTGGGGTTCAGCGGGGTGTGGCTCGTCTTCGCGCTCTTCTTCCAGAACGGCCTGGGCTACTCACCGCTCATGTCCGGCCTGGCGGTGACGCCGTTCGCCGTGGGCTCGGCCGTCGCCGCCGCCGTGGCGGGCCGGCTGGTGGAACGGCTGGGGCGGCTGCTGACCGTGTGGGGACTGGTCGCCGTCATGGTGGGGCTGGGCACCACCGCGCTGCTGCTCTGGCTCGCGCCCTCCGGCTCGGCCGTCTGGCTCGCCGCCCCGGCGCTGCTGCTCGGCGGGCTCGGCAGCGGCTGTGTGATCTCCCCGAACATCACCATGACGCTCCGCGACGTGCCGGTGCGGATGGCGGGCGCCGCCGGGGGCGCCCTGCAGACGGGCCAGCGGCTGGGCGGCGCCGTGGGCACCGCCGCCCTGCCGGGGCTCTTCTACCTGACGCTGAACTCCACCCACGACGACTACCACGAGGCCGTCGGGCTGTCGGTGGGCACCGGCGTCGCCGCCATGCTGTGCGCGCTGACCGTCGCGGTCCGCGACTGGCACCGGGACCGCCCCGGCAACGGCCGCGGCTGCCCGCCGGAGACGTCCCACAGCCACACCCACGCCGGTCAGAACTGACCGCCCCGCCGCAGGCTCCCGGGGGCGGAAGCGCTCAACGGCGCTTGCCGAACCTGCGCAGCATCTCCTGGGCCTGTGCGCGGCGGCGCGGGTCCGAGGCGGCCCTGCGCACCTGCTCGGTCGCCCGGCGCCCCTGCGGGCTGCGCGCGAACCGCTTGATCCGGTCCAGTACTCCGGCCATGACGTTCCTCCGAGTCGACGACGGACCTGCCTTGCCGTGCTCGTACCCGGCGTCGGGCCCGGCACCCCTGTCCGCGGTCCGCGCGTTTGGGCCCGCCGCACGGGGGACCCGCCGGGCAGGACATCGCAACCGAACGCCGAGAGGTGAACCACTGTGGCCGGCAACGAGAAGTCCAGGGCCAAGACGGAGCAGGCCAAGGGGAAGGCCAAGGAAGCGGCAGGCCGGGCCGTCGGCAACGAGAGGATGACGGCCGAGGGCCGCGCCGAGCGGTCCAAGGGCGACGCCCGGCAGGCCAAGGAGAAGGGCAAGGACGCGTTCCGGCACTGACACGGAACACGCAACCGGCGGCACACGGGCCGCGGAACCCGGCGTACGGCCGGTTCCGCGGCCCGTGTGTCCCGTAGAGGGCGAAGGCCCGGTCCCGCGGTCAGCCGATGTGGTAGGCGTCCCCGTACACGTGCCAGTCCAGCGGCGGCTCGAGGTCTAGGTTGCCCGCGTTCAGGAAGACGCGCTGCGCCGTGTCGACCCGGCTGGTGTCGCTGTGCGCCTCCTCCTGCTTCATGGCCCACACCCGCTCGTCCAGGAAGGCGTGCAGGTAGGCGACCTCGTCGCCGCCCCGGGCCGGCGGGCGGGCCCGGCCGAGGGCGCGCTCGCGGATGCTGCCGAAGCCGAGGTCGCCGCCGTCGCCGTGCATCACCATCGCGTCGTAGTACGCGAACTGCCCCAGCGTCCGCAGCCCGTCCTCCTTGCCGCGCCGTACGGCCGGGTCGAAGTACACGCGGTCGCGCTCGTCGTCCTGCGCCCGGCGGAACTCCGGGTCCGCGTCGGCGGCCCCGCGCCAGTCGTCCGGGAAGCCGGGGTCGAGGCCCTCGTGCGAGTCGGAGCCGTCGACCCGGCGCAGCGCGGGCAGATAGGGCGCGAGGACGTTTCCGGGACTGCGCTCGGCGTACAGCTCCACCAGGTCGAGCATGTCGCCGGTGCCGGAGCAGAAGCCGATGATGCCGGCGGTGTAGCCGCGGCCGTCACCGATGTCCTCGATGTACCGGTACTGCGCCTTCCAGTCGAGCGAGGAGTTCTCCGCGCTCGACACGAGCTGCATGGCGATCTCCTTCTTCGCCGGGTCGTCGAGTCCCGTCGCGCGCGCGGACGCCGCCGCGGCGCGCGAGGGGGTGAGCAGGGGGACTGTCGCCAGGGACGCGCATGCCATGGCGAGCACGGTACGGCGCGAGGGGCCTGCGGGGCGCGCCGGGTGGGGGAAGGGGTGCCTCACGGGATCTCCAGGGGGGTGGGGGATGGGAGTGCCGGGCACTGATAGGAAAGTTTCCTACCAGATGCCGCGCGTGCTGGGCACCCGTCGCGCACGAGATTGGTACGGAACGGGGGGCGACCACCGCCCCCGCCCGTCAGGGCACCGGCTGCTCCGCCCAGATGACCTTGCCCGCCGGCGTGTAGCGGGTGCCCCAGCGCTCCGCGAGCTGGGCGACCAGGAAGAGCCCGCGGCCGCCCTCGTCCGTCATGGCCGCGTAGCGCAGGTGCGGAGAGGTGCTGCTGCTGTCGAACACCTCGCAGATCAGACTGCGGTCACGCACCATCCGGACGTGGACGGTCTCGCCGCCGTACCGGATCGCGTTGGTGACCAGCTCGCTCAGGATCAGCTCCGTGGTGAACGCCAGCTCGTCCAGGCCCCACTCGTCCAGCCGCCGGGTGACCTGGGAGCGGACGTCGGCGACCGCCGCCGGGTCGTTCGGGACGTCCCACTCGGCCACCTGGTCCGGGCCCAGCACCCGGGTGCGGGCGACCAGCAGGGCGATGTCGTCGCCGGGCCGGTCCGGGAGCCGGGCGTCCAGTACGGTCCGGCAGGTCTCCTCGGGCGTCTCGCCGGCCGTCTCCAGGGCCCGGCGCAGCTCTTCCAGACCGACGTCGATGTCGTGCGCGCGGTCCTCGACCAGCCCGTCGGTGTAAAGCACCAGCCGGCTGCCCTCCGCCAGCCGCAGTTCCGTCGTCTCGAACGGGAGGCCGCCCAGGCCCAGCGGGGGCCCCGCGGGCACCTCCGGGAACTCCACGGTGCCGTCGGGCCGGATCAGGGCCGGCGGCGGATGGCCCGCACGGGCGATCACGCAGGAGCCGGCGACCGGGTCGTAGATCGCGTAGAGGCAGGTCGCGCCGGTCACCGGAGCGGTGCTGTCGTCGGCCGCCTCGTCCTGGTCGATCCGTCCGACCAGCTCGTCCAGCAGCCCGAGCAGTTCGTCGGGCGGCAGGTCGAGGGCGGTGAAGTTGTGCACCGCCGTGCGCAGCCGGCCCATGGTGGCGGCGGCGTGCAGCCCGTGCCCGACGACGTCGCCGACCACGAGCGCGACCCGGGCCCCGGGCAGCGGCAGCACGTCGAACCAGTCCCCGCCCACCCCGGCCTGCGCGGGCAGGTAGCGGTAGGCGACGTCCAGCGCGTTCTGCTCGGGCAGCCTGCGCGGCAGCAGACTGCGCTGGAGGGTCACCGCCATGCTGTGCTCGCGGGTGTAGCGGCGGGCGTTGTCGATGGAGACCGCGGCCCGCGCGACCAGTTCCTCGCCGAGCGCCAGCTCGTCCTCGTCGAAGGGCTCGGGCTTGACCGACCGCCAGAAGCTCACCACGCCGAGCACCAGGGTCCCCGCGCGCAGCGGGACGGTGATCAGCGAGTGGATGCCGTACTCCACCACCTGTGCGGAGCGCGCGTGGTCCTGCGCCTGCCAGCCCGGGGCCTGACCGAGCCGGGGCTCCAGGACGGCCCGGCCGCTGTGCAGCGTGCGGCCCTGCGGGGAGGTTTCGACGTAGCGGATCTGCCGGCCCACCGGATAGAGCGGGACCTGAGCGGTGATGCCGCTGAGCGCGGTGCGGCGCAGCGGCGTCACGCCGCCCGGCTGGCCGCCGGCCAGCACGGTGTCGAAGAGGTCGACGGTGACGTAGTCCGCGAACCGGGGCACGGCCAGCTCGCCCAGCTCCTCCGCCGTGCGGGTGACGTCCAGGCTGGTCCCGATGCCCACGCCGGCCGCGTAGAGGATGTCCAGGCGTTCCCGGGCGGTCTCGGCCCGGCCGGACAGGGCGCGCAGCTCGGTGGAGTCGCGCAGCGTCGCGACACTGCCGGCCGGGCCGCCCCGCACGTCCGTGGGGCGCTGGTTGATGGCCAGCAGCCGGTCCTTGACCAGGTGCACCTCGTCGGTGGCCGCCTGACCCGAGGCCAGCAGCTCGGCCAGGTCGGACGGCAGACCGAGCGCGCCGACGTGCCGCCCCTCGGCATCGGGGGGCAGGGCGAGCAGTCGGCGGGCCTCGTCGTTGGCGAGCAGCAGCCTGCCCTCGCCGCCGACGATGAGCACGCCTTCGCGCACGCTGTGCAGGACGGCGTCGTGGTGTTCGTACATCCGGGTCATCTCGTGCGGTCCCAGGCCGTGCGTCTGCCGCAGCAGCCGACGGCTCACCAGGGCCGTGCCCGCCGTCGCCAGGGCCAGTCCGACGGCCGCCGCGCTCAGCACCAGGGGCAGCTGGCGGTCGGCGACCCCGCCGACGTTCTCCGTCGTGATGCCCGCCGAGACCAGACCCACGACCGTGCCGTCGGGGTCCTCGACGGGCACGATGGCCTGCACCAGCGGGCCGATCGTCCCCTCGATCTCCTCGGTCACCGTCCTCCCGGCAAGCGCGGGGGCGATGTTGCCGACGAACTTCTTGCCGATGCGGTCCGGCTTGGGATGGGTGTAGCGGACCCCCTCGGCGTTGGTGACCACCACGAAGTCCACGTCCGTGGCCTTGCGCACCGCCTCGGCGCGGGGCTGGAGGACCGCCGTGGGGTCGGGACCGCGCAGCGCCTGGAGGATGCCGGGGGAGTTGGCGAAGGTCTCGGCCACGGAGACGGACCGGTTGCGGGCCTCCACCGTGCTGTCGTGGCGCACCTGGAGCACCAGCGCGACCGCCGCGGCCACCACCAGCAGCAGCACGATGACCACGTTCATCACGAAGACCTGGCCGGCCACACTGCGTCCGGACAGCGCCGAGCGCAGTGCCGAGGCAGGCCGCCCCGCGTCCCCTCCCCGCCGTGACCGGTCCGCGTCCTGCCGGTGTCGGACGTGCGGGCCGCCGGGACGACGGGGTGACCGTTCTCCCGATCGACCCATCAGTCGGACCATGTGCCCATGTCTACACTGCCGCGCCCGCAGAGGCGAGGGCCACTCCCCGTGACGCGTGGGGTCCGCCGGGCGGGCCGGGGCGTTGCGGTGCGTCCGCGGTGCGTCCGTCCGGGTGGAGCGTGACGGATGGTGACGGGGCGTTGACCCGGCGGACCGGAGTCCGTAATCTCCTCCGCGACATTCGGAAATCCGACCGAAACTTTCGATCCCCCAGGCGAGGTTCGGCGACTTCCCCTTCGGAACGGCCCGCACACCGATTCAAGGACGGAATGACATGAGCATGACTGTGAGACGTCTGACGAGAGCGGCCACCGCCGGTCTCGTGGCCGCGGCCGCGCTGACGGCCGCCGCCCACTCCGCCGAAGCCGCCGACACGCTGGGGTCCGCGGCGGCCGGCCAGGGGCGCTACTTCGGCACCGCCGTCGCGGCGAACCACCTCGGCGAGGCCGACTACGCCGCCACGCTGGACCGCGAGTTCAGCTCGGTGACCCCCGAGAACGAGATGAAGTGGGACGCCACCGAGCCCAGCCGCGGCACCTTCACCTTCGGCTCCGCCGACCGGATCGTGGACCACGCGCAGAGTCAGGGCATGGACGTGCGCGGCCACACCCTCGTGTGGCACTCCCAACTGCCCTCCTGGGTGAGCTCGCTGGGCGCCTCCGACCTGCGCACCGCGATGAACGACCACATCAACGGCCTGATGGGCCACTACAAGGGGGAGATCCACAGCTGGGACGTCGTCAACGAGGCGTTCCAGGACGGCGGGAGCGGCGCCCGGCGCAGCTCGCCCTTCCAGGACAAGCTGGGCAACGGCTTCATCGAGGAGGCGTTCCGCACCGCCCGCGCCGCCGATCCGGCCGCCAAGCTCTGCTACAACGACTACAACACCGACGGTGTCAACGCGAAGAGCAATGCCGTCTACGACATGGTCGAGGACTTCAAGTCCCGCGGCGTGCCCATCGACTGCGTCGGCTTCCAGTCCCACTTCAACAGCAACTCCCCGGTCCCCTCCGACTACCGGCAGAACCTCCAGCGCTTCGCCGACCTCGGCGTGGACGTGCAGATCACGGAGCTGGACATCGAGGGCTCCGGTTCCGCGCAGGCCGCCAACTACACGAAGGTCGTCGAGGCGTGCCTCGCGGTGAGCCGCTGCACCGGCATGACGGTCTGGGGCGTCACCGACAAGTACTCGTGGCGCAGCAGCGGCACCCCGCTGCTGTTCGACGGCGACTACGACGAGAAGCCGGCCTACGACGCCGTCCTGTCCGCCCTCGGCGGCTCGGGCGACCCCGGTGGCCCGGGCGACCCCGGCGACCCGGGTGACGGCGCCCTGACCTGCACGGCCACGTACACCAGGACCGCGGACTGGAACAGCGGCTACAACGGCCAGGTCACCATCACCGCGGGCGACGAGCCGATCAGCTCATGGACCGCGACGATCACCCTGCCCGCGCAGCAGTCCGTCTCCTCCTTCTGGAACGGCACGCCCACCCTGAGCGGCAACGTCATGACGGTGCGGCCGAGTTGGAACGGCACCCTGGCGGCCGGCGCGTCGACCAGCTTCGGGTTCACCGTGGCGAAGAACGGCAGCGACGCCGCACTCGCGGTCGGCACCTGCACCGCCTCCTGACCCGGTCGTCCGGGCCGGCCACCCGCGGGCGCGGTCGGCCCGGACCCGTTCGGAAAGCGGTGCGTCCGGCGGAAGTTGGGGCAAAGGGATCGTGGGACGCGTCCTGATGCGTATCGTGAGAACCGGGGACCCCCGCTCCCTCCACTCGGCCCCGGACCGGACGGTGAGGCTCGGTATGACTCCGGCGCACGGACCCGACACGGGCGCCTCCGTCGTGTCCGCGGTCGTGGAGTTCAGGGGCGGATCGGCGATGATCCCCGCCTCCAGGAACGTCGTGCAGGGCTTCGTCGCCCGACTCGCGGAGCGCGGCCTGGATCCGACGGACGCCTTCCTCGACGCCGCCCGGCTGGTCGCGACCGAGCTGGTGACGAACGCGCTGCGGCACGCGCCCGGCCCCTGCCGGCTGCAGCTGACCCTGGTGGACGACCGGGTGGAGTTCGCGGTGTCGGACACCGGGGACGCCTTTCCCACGTTCCTGCCCCGCGACCCCGTGCGGGTCGGCAGGCACGGACTGGAGATCGTGACCCGGCTGTGCGGCGAGGTCATCACCAAGCCGCACGCGGCCGGGAAGACGGTGTACGCGCGGCTGCCGCTGGCCTGACCCGCCCCTCAGGCGGTGAGTGCCCGCTCCACACTCGGGTAGCAGGGAATCAGCGCGTCGACGCCCACCAGCCGCAGCACGCGTTCGACGGCGTCGCGCGGCGCGGCGAGCCGGAGCCAGACGCCGCGGGACTCGGCGGCCCGGTGCGCGGAGATCAGGACGTTGATGCCGCTGGAGTCGAGGAAGCCCACCTCGCCGAAGTCCACCACCGTGCCCGGCGCCGTCTCCACCGAGGCCAGCAGCACGTCGCGCAGCTGACTGCTGCCGTCGAGATCGACCTCCCCGGCGAGGATCACGAGGCCGACGCCGTCGCCCGTGGTGGTGCGGGTGATCAGCAGCCGCTCCGGTACTGCCGCTCCCTCGATGTCCGCCACGCTGCCCTCACCTCTCGTGTGCGCCGCATATGCCCCGGCCGTCGCTGGTGGCTTGATGTTAAGGCTCTTCGCGGCCCGCGTGGACCACTTGGACGGACCGGAACACGTCGGCACCGACGGGCCACGAGGGGCTCGACGCGCGCGACGGCGCTGCGCTGACTACGGTCGGAGATGTGGTGGCACACACATTCGAGGAACTCGTGCAGAAGCGCCGCGCGGCGGACCTGGCACAACACCGGGTCGAGGAGCTGCGCGACTCGTACGGGCCTCCCACGCAGCATCAGTGGACCCCGCGGCAGTCGGACACGTACGAGACCGCCGTACGGGCCTGGCGCGACCTGGACCGGGACGCGCGGACCGCGATGGCCGAGTACGTCAAGGAGGGAGGCCAGTCCCGGCACAAGATCGAGGCGAAGCTCCGCAAGGCCGTCCAGGAGGACGACCGGAGCACCTGACCGGAAGCGGCGGCGCCGGGCGGGGCTATGCCCGGTCCGCCGCGGCTTCGCCGACGAGGTCGCGTACGGCGTCCAGGGCCGCCGCCCGGTCCTCGGGGACCAGGCCGATGCGGGTGCGCCGGTCGAGCAGGTCGGCCTCGTCGAGGGCGCCCTCGTGGCGCAGCGCCCACACCAGTTCGGCCCCGGTGACGGGGTGGCCCGGCAGCACCCGTTCCGCGAGGCGCGGATCCCGGACCCCGAGGGCCTGGACCGCCGGGGCCTCGGTGCCGTAGTGCCGTACCAGGCGGCGCGGTGCCCGGACCTCGGCCAGGGCGTGCGGAGCGGCGGCGCCGACCAGGGGCAGCGCGGCCGTGGGCGACGGGCCGGCGGCCAGCCCGCGGGCGGCGACGGCGGCATCCACGGCGTCCTCGGCCATGCGCCGGTACGTGGTGAGCTTGCCCCCGACCACCGTGATCACGCCCTCGGACGAGGTGAGCACGGCGTGCCGGCGCGAGACGTCGGCCGTGCGGCGGCCGGCGCCGGGGCGGTCCGACGGGGCGGTGTCGAGCAGGGGGCGCAGGCCCGCGAAGGCACCCACCACGTCCTCGCGGTGCACCGGCGCCTCCAGTACCGAGCCGAGCACGTCGAGCAGGAAGCCGACGTCGGTCTCCGGGACCTCCGGCACGTCCGGGACGTCCCCGTCCACCGGCTCGTCGGTGAGGCCGACGTAGACGCGGCCGTCGCCCTGGGGCAGCACGAGGACGAAGCGGTTGGTCTCGCCGGGGATCGGCACGTGCAGGCCGGCCGGGAGAGGGCCGAGGCGCTCGGAGCGCAGCACGAGGTGAGTGCCGCGGGAGGGGCGGATCCGGATGCCGTCCACCAGGCCGTCCGCCCACACCCCGGAGGCGTTGACCACCGCGCGGGCCCGTATCACGCCCTCCTCGCCGGTCGTCTCGTCACGTACGCGGGCACCGGAACCGGTCAGCTCCAACGCCCTGACCCGGGTCAGGATCCGCGCACCGCGGGCCGCCGCGGTCCGGGCCAGCGCCGTCACCAGCCGGGCGTCGTCGGCGAGCCGGCCGTCCCAGGAGAGCAGGCCGCCGCGCAGCCGGTCGGAGCGCAGCGCCGGGGCGAGGTGCCGGGTCTCCACCGCGGACAGACGGCGCGGCGCGGGCAGCGTGGCCCGGGCGGTGCGCGCCGCCAGCCGCAGGGTGTCCCCGGCCCGGAACCCGGCCCAGGCCAGGGCGCCCTGGCCGCGGGAGACCAGGGGGGTGAGCGGCAGGACGAACGGCTGGGCGCGGACCAGGTGGGGTGCGGTGCGTTCCATCAGCACGCCGCGCTCCACCGCGCTCTCGTGGGCGACGTCCAGCTGGCCGGAGGCGAGGTAGCGCAGCCCGCCGTGGATCAGCTTGGAGCTCCAGCGGGAGGTGCCGAAGGCCAGGTCGTGGGCGTCCACGCCGACGACGCTCAGGCCCCGGGCCGCGGCGTCCAGCGCGGCACCGGCACCGGTCGCGCCGAGACCGACGACCAGGACGTCCACCACGGGGCCGCCGACGGTGTCGGCCATCTCGCGCGAGCGCCGTGCGGCGGACAGGGAGGCCCCGGAAGTGGGGCGGTCGACGGTGCTCATGGGGCGAGGGTCCTCTCCAGGATGGTGCGCAGCTCCGCGAGGAGGGCCGCGGGGGTCAGCTCGACGTCGTCCTCGTCGGTCATGGTCCGCAGCGACAGGGCGAAGGACTGCACGACCAGCAGCACCGACCGTGCCTGCCGCCCGGTGTGGGTCCGGCGCACCGACCCGTCGGCGTGGCCCTCTTCCAGCGCCTCGGCCAGCAGCCCCAGCAGGGCCTCCTGGCTGGCCCCGCGCCGGTCGAGGACGTAGGGCAGGAGCAGCTCCGGATCGACGTCGACGATCTTGCGGAAGAGGGGGTGGGCGCGGAACGCCTCCACTCCCGCCACCAGGCCCTCGACGATGCGCGACCGGGTGACGGTGCCCGGTGCCGGTGCGGGGATCGCGCCGGTGGCCACCGCGATCCACTCCCGGGTCATCAGGTCGCCGACCAGGGACCGCACGTCCGGCCAGCGCCGGTACAGCGTCATCCGGGAGACGCCGGCGCGGCGGGCGACGTCGGTCATCGTCGTGCGCCGCACCCCGACGGCCATGACGCAGTCGCGCACGGCGTCCAGCACCGTGTCGTTGTCCGAGGGGGTCTGCCTGCTCGAGTGGTTGTGACGGTTGGGCGTCATGTGTAACAGTGTAACGCCCAGTGGGGCGGTGCGTACGGCATCCCTCGAAGCGACCGTGAGGACGACAGGCAATGGACATGCTGTTCAACGGCTGGGGCGACCCGGCCAGGGCGACGCCGCTGCCCGACACGGTGACCGGGCTGCTGCGCGAACTGCTCGGCGTCGCACCCCGCGACGCCGCCCCCCTCCCGCTGGCGGAGATCGACGTACCCGTCTCGCCGCTGGGCACGGACGCCCGCCGCGCGCTGACTGCGGCCGTCGGCGACCGGGCCCACGACGTGCGCACGGACGCGGAGAGCCGCATCCGGCACACCCGCGGCAAGTCCACCCCCGACCTGCTGCGGATGCGCACCGGCGACGTCGCCGACACCCCGGCCGCCGTCGTCCTGCCGGACGGTCACGACGAGGTGCTCGCCGTGCTGGCCGCCTGCGCCGAACACGGTCTGGCCCTCGTCCCGTTCGGCGGCGGCACCTCCGTCGTCGGCGGCCTCGCCCCCGGGCGCGCGGGCGCGTTCGTCGCCCTCGACCTGCGCCGGATGAACCGCCTGCTCGACCTCGACGAGGTCTCCCGCACCGCCACGCTCCAGCCCGGCCTGCGCGCCCCCGAGGCCGAGGCGCTGCTCGCCGGGCACGGATACACCCTCGGCCACTTCCCCCAGTCCTACGAGTGGGCCACCGTCGGCGGCTTCGCCGCGACCCGCTCCAGCGGTCAGGCCTCCGCCGGGTACGGCCGCTTCGACGAGATGGTCCTCGGCCTCACCCTCGCCACCCCCGAGGGCACCCTCGACACGGGCCGCGCCCCGCGCTCGGCGGCCGGACCCGACCTGCGCCAGCTCGTCCTGGGCTCGGAGGGCGCCTTCGGCGTCATCACCTCCGTCACCGTGCGCGTGCGGCCCGTACCGCGGGTCCGCCGCTACGAGGGCTGGCGCTTCGCCTCCTTCGACCAAGGTGCCACGGCGCTGCGCCGGCTCGCCCAGGACGGCCCGCGCCCCACGGTGCTGCGGCTGTCCGACGAGACCGAGACCCTCGTCGGCCTCGCCCAGCCCGACGCCATCGGCGCCTCCCTGGAGCAGCAGGACGCGGGATGCCTCGCGGTCGTCGGCTTCGAGGGCAGCGAGGAGGACACCGCGCACCGCCGCGAGGGCGCCGCCGCCGTACTGCGCGCCAACGGCGGCACCTTCGCGGGTGCGGAGCCGGGGGAGCGCTGGGCCCACGGCCGCTACTCGGCGCCGTACCTGCGCGACTCCCTGCTCGACGCCGGGGCACTGGCCGAGACCCTGGAGACGGCGGCGCACTGGTCCCGCCTGCCCGCCCTGTACGCCGCCGTCCGCGACGCGCTCACCGGCACCCTCACCGAGGCCGGCACCCCGCCCCTGGTCATGTGCCACATCTCGCACGTCTACGAGAACGGCGCCTCCCTGTACTTCACGGTCGTCTCCGCCCAGGGCGAGGACGCCGTGGCGCACTGGACCCGGGCCAAGCACGCCGCCAACGACGCCATCCTCGCCGCCGGCGGCACCATCACCCACCACCACGCGGTGGGCACCGACCACCGGGACTGGTACGTCCGGGAGGCCGGCCCCCTCGGTGTCCGGGCGCTGCGTGCCGTCAAGCGGAGCCTCGACCCCGCCGGACTGCTCAGCCCGGGCGTCCTGCTGCCCGCCGACTGACCCCGCCGTACCGCACGCCCGCACCCCGTGAGACAACAGTCCGGCACCACCCGTCAGCCCGGAGGCACCTCGATGCGACAGTTCACCGCCGTCGTCAACCCCACCGCGGGCGGCGCCACCTCGGCCGCCGCGCTCCTCGGGGTGGCCCGTCTGCTGCGGGAGGCGGGTGCCGGGCTGGAGACCGAGTACAGCCACAGCCTCGCGCACGCCCGTGAACTCGCCCGGCGGGCGGGGGAACGGGGCCGGGTGGTGCTCGCCGTCGGCGGCGACGGCATGGCGGGCGGCATCGGCGGCGCCCTCAGCGGCACCGGCGCCCTGCTGGGGCTCGTCCCGGCCGGGCGGGGCAACGACTTCGCCCGGGCCCTGGAGCTGCCCACCGAGTCCGCCGCGCTGGCCGAGGTACTGCTGCACGCCGAACCCCGCCCCGTCGACACCGTCGAGGTCACCTCCGCCGTCCACGACCGCACCGTCGTCCTCGGCAGCGTGTACGCGGGTGTCGACGCCCTCGCCAACCGGCACGCCAACAACGCGCGGCTGCTGCGCGGAGCCGCCTCCTACTACGCGGGCGCGGTGCGGGCCGTCGCGGGCTGGCGTGCGACGGGCTACCGGGTCACGGTCGACGGCGAGGAACACGCCTTCAGCGGCTACACGGTGGTGGCCGCCAACTCCGGCTACTACGGCTTCAACCGCCTCGTCGCGCCCTCGGCGCGGGTGGACGACGGCCTGCTGGACGTGGTGATGATCCACCAGGCCCCCCGGCGGCTGTTCTTCGCCCTGATGAACGAACTCTCCACGGGCGCCCACGTCCACCGGCCCCAAGTGCGCGTCCTGCGCGGCCGGGAGGTCCGCATCGAGGCGGACCGGGCGATACCCTACGGCGCCGACGGCGAGGTCGAGGCCGTCGTGCCCGTCACCGCCAGGGTGCTGCCCGGCGCGCTGCGCGTCCTGTGCTGAACGCACCGCGGGGCCGGACGCCCGTATCGGCGCCCGGCCCCACAGCCCGCCCGATCAGCCCCGCGGCGTGGTGAAACGCTCCCAGACCCGGTGCGAGCCCATCAGCTGCGTGACCTGCTCCAGAGCCGCGGTGCCGGAGTCGGCGACGATCACCCCGGGGGCGTCGGCGGGCACCCCCGACGCCGCCAGCGCCGGCTCACCGCCCGCCCACACACCGATCGCCTTGCCGTGCCGGAACGCCTCCGACAGCAGCAGGCTGACCCGCGGGTCGATCGTCCCCGGCCCCGCGGGCGCCGGCCCGGCCTTGTAGTCCCGCGGGGTGTAGGCGTCGCCGCCCATGTCCGGCGTCCCCGCGATCAGCACCGCGTCGAACTCGACGGACCGCGCGGTGACATAGCTGCGCTGCACGGTCAGCGCGGCGTCGCCCGAGCCGAGGGTGCCACCGGTCGGCGCCACCACCAGCGGCACCATCCCGGCGTTCAGCACCGCCTCGCGCACCGCGCCGACGCCTTCCAGGTCGGCCCCGCCGGTCACGATGCCGATCACCCTGCCGTCCAGCGGCCAGACACCGCCCACCTGGGACAGCGCCGGGCTGGGCTCGACGTCGGCCAGCGGTACGGTCGGCTGTGGGGCGGGCAGACCGAGGCCCTCGGCGACGCCCGCGCACAGCTCGGGGTCGATGTTGGCCAGGACCTGCAGCGTCCGCTCCCGGATCGCCTGCTCGTAGCACTTGCCCAGCTCGAAGGTGTAGGCGCCGACGATGTGCTCGCGCTCCACCGGACTCATGCTCAGCCAGAACCGGCGCGGCTGGCTGAAGTGGTCCGCGAACGACTCGGGGGCCTCGCGGACCTTGCGCCCCTCCGGCACCCGCACCGGAGCCTCGATGAACGCGTTCGTGTCCGCGCCCGCGGTGAACGGGCAGCCGCCGTCCAGGGAGTTGGGCCGGTAGGGCGCCACTCCCCGGTGCACGGCACTCTGGTGCATGCCGTCGCGCAGCATGTCGTTGACCGGCGCCTGCGGCCGGTTGATCGGCAGCTGCGGGAAGTTGGGCCCGCCCAACCGCGTGATCTGCGTGTCCAGGTAGGAGAACAGCCGTCCCGCGAGCAGCGGGTCGTCGGTGACGTCGATGCCGGGCACCAGGTGGCCGACGTGGAAGGCGACCTGCTCGGTCTCGGCGAAGAAGTTGGACGGGTTGCGGTTGAGGGTCAGCAGCCCGACCGGCTGCACCGGCGCCAGCTCCTCGGGCACGAAGTTGGTCGGGTCCAGCAGGTCGATGCCCTCGAAGGTCTGCTCCGGGTTGTCCGGGAAGGTCTGGATGCCCAGCTCCCACTGCGGGTACGCGCCCGCCTCGATGGCGTCCGCGAGGTCCCGGCGGTGGAAGTCCGGGTCGACGCCGTTGATCAGCTGCGCCTCGTCCCACACCAGGGAGTGCACGCCCAGCTTGGGCTTCCAGTGGAACTTCACCAGGGTCGTGGCGCCCTCCGCGTTCACCAGCCGGAAGGTGTGGACGCCGAAGCCCTCCATCATCCGGAACGAGCGCGGGATGCCCCGGTCGCCCATGAAGAAGATGGTGTGGTTCGTCGCCTCGGTGTGCAGCGAGACGAAGTCCCAGAAGGTGTCGTGGGCGCTCTGCGCCTGCGGGATCTCCCGGTCCGGGTGCGGCTTCGCGGCGTGCACCACGTCCGGGAACTTGATGGCGTCCTGGATGAAGAAGACCGGGATGTTGTTGCCGACCAGGTCGAAGACGCCCTCGCTGGTGTAGAACTTCGTCGCGAAACCGCGGGTGTCCCGCACGGTGTCCGACGACCCGCGCGAGCCGACCACCGTGGAGAACCGGGTGAACACCGGCGTCTCCACGTCCGCGGCCAGGAAACCGGCCTTGGTCACCGAGGCGGCCGTGCCGTAGCTCTGGAACACCCCGTGCGCGCCCGCGCCCCGGGCGTGCACCACGCGCTCCGGGATGCGCTCGTGGTCGAAGTGCATGACCTTCTCGCGCAGATGGTGGTCCTGGAGCAGTACCGGACCGCGCGGCCCCGCCTTCAGCGAGTGGTCCGTGTCGTACAGCCGAGTCCCCTGAGCGTCCGTCAGGTAGCTGCCGGACTGCGCCACCCTGGCCTGGTCGGCGCCCGTGGGCTGACCGGTCGGCGACACGGTGTCGGGGCCGCTCTGGTCCGGCTTCGGCGGCAGCGGCTCGCGGGGCTCGGTGGGCTCGGCGACGGGCGGCGACTCGGGACCGGGCCTGCCGGGGATCCCGTCCGGCGGACCACCGGCCTCGCCGTGCAGGCCCTCGGTCACCTTGTGGACTGCTCGCTTGAGGGGATTGGCCTCGCTCATCGGCCTTTCTCCGTTCTGGGCTGGCCGCTTGCACGCGCCCGGTCGTGTTCGAGTACCGACTGCCGTGGTGGGCCGTGACCGCGTACCCAGGGTTCGGGACTCGAGGCATGGGTGCGAGCAACGGAGGGCGGTCGGCTCAGGTGATGGTCTGTCCGTCGTGGGTGCCGCCCAGGCAGAGCGACGTGAAGGAGCCGGTCCCGTCCCCGTCCGCCGAGATGATGATCACTCCGCCGCCCGCGACGCACTGGCTCGCCGTCACCTCTCCCGGGAGACTCGCGGCGCGCGGCACCGAGGCCCGCGCTCCGGTGGCGCACAGGACCGACACGGCCAGGGCCGCGATCACGGTGCACGACGACTTGCGCATGAGGACGGCTCCTTCTCACCGGTGCCGTCCCAGCGTCACCGGCCCGGGCGCGGCACGCCACCGGGGGCGCGCGCACGGGGGAGGGCCCCGACCCTCGATACGGGTCGGAGCCCTCGAAGCGCCGTACGGGCCTACGCCTGCGTGTGTGTCACCCCCACCGGTTCGAACGCGACCCGGGTGCGGGCGCCGTCGGCCGCCCAGACCACCTCCACGCCGTCCGCACCGGCCACCACCTCCGCGACGGCCCCGGCCGCCGGCACGCTCACCGGTTCACCGGTCAGCGAGGCCAGGCAGACGTGCACGGAGGTGCCGCCCGCCGAGCCGGACAGCCGGGGCAGCTCCGCCCACGGCACGTACGCGGTGCCCTGCGGGGCACGCACGGTCTCCACCTCGGGCTCCCAGCCGTACAGGCCGTGCAGCGCGGAGGCCAGCGGCTCCTCGGGACCGGTGGCCCAGCCGGTGTGGGTGACCCGCGCCCCGGCGGGCGCCCCGACCACCCGGTGCACCCGCAGCTCGTACGGCCCCCGGGCCACCGTCACGCTCTCCACCCGCAGCCCCGGCACCATCGGCGGTCCGGCCACGAAGACCGGCCGGTGCCAGGACGCCGCCCAGCCCCAGCCGTCGCCGTGCCCGGCCCCCAGCGGATGGACGCGGCGCCGCACGCTCGACCGGCCGTTCACCTCGACGGACAGGTGGTTGTCCGCCACGTTGTCCCGCGCCGTGGGACCCGTCCGGGTCGAGTATGCCTGCCGGCCGTAGTGCGGGTCGTCCTCGGCGGCCGACTCGCCCTCGTGCGGCCGGACATGGTCGCTGCCGTGATTGTGCAGCCGTACGATCCCGTCGCCGCGGGTCGCCTGCACCAGCAGCCCCGGCTCGGGCAGGGCCAGCACGCGGTCGGCCTCCTCCACCGGCGCGGGCTCCTCCGGCGCCGTCCACAGCGGGTGACCCGCGGGAGCGAGCAGCGACACGAACGCCTTCGACGCCCAGTACGGGGAGGCCGGGCCCGAATAGGGCTGCAGGGTCGCCCCGTGCGGGCCGTACCAGCCCAGGCTCAGCACCCCCTCGTCCGCCAGCGCCCCCCGGTCCACGAAGTACCGCAGGCTGCCGCTGACCAGCCGCCGCGAGGCACCCGGCGTCAGCGGGGTGTGCCCGGTCAGCGCGCCCAGACCGACGGCCGCCGAGGCGGCGAAACGGTAGGTGAGGGAGCGGCCGAAGTGCAGCGGCGCACCGTCCGAGCCGAACATCAGGCCGAAGCCGTCGAGGTGGGCGTGCAGCCGCTCCCCGTACCGGGCGAGGGCGTCGGTGTCGCCGCCCAGGTGGGCGTCGAGCACCGGGTAGAGGTGCAGGGCCCAGCCGTTGTAGTGGTCGAAGGCGCGTCCGTCGCCGTCGGCGTACCAGCCCCCGCCCCGGTACCAGCCCTCCATCAGCTCCAGCGCCCGGTGCCGGGCCGCGGCCGTCTCGGCGTCGCCGCGGCCGACCGACTCCAGGAACCCCGCGACCGTGTACGGGAACAGGTACCAGTTGTTCGGCGCCGGAACGTGTCGCAGCGCCCCGCGCAGCCACTCCTCCACCCGGTCCTGGACCCCGGAGTCGAGGTGCTTCCAGAGCCAGGGCGCGGTCAGCCGCAGCCCGAGCGCCACCGAGGCCGACTCGACCATGGGCTGGCCCTGCACGTCGTGGTCGAGGATCAGCGGCCAGGACTCGGTGTCCGCGCGGCCGGGGGAGCGGGTACCGGAGGTGAGACCCTCGGCATAGCGGTCCAGCCAGCCGTGCGGGTCCGCGCCGTCCGCACCCGCGACGCGGAAGCCCGCCGCGAGGAAGGTCCGCGCGAAGCCCTCGAGACCGTCGGAGCGCACCCCCGAGCGCGAGGGCCGCCCGGGCAGGTCGAGCAGGGCGCGGCCCGGGGTGCTCCAGCGCCACGCGGCCCACAGCAGCCCGTCCGCGACGGCCTCCCAGTGGGCCCGGGTGTAACCGGTGTACGGGCTCGACGCACGGTCCTCGGTGGGCAGTTCGAACGGGATGCTCATGCCAGGAACGCCAGCCTTTCTCGTCGTACGGGGTGGAGGAAGCCGGAACCGGAGGCCCAGCGGGTCGTCTCGGCGAGGGAGAGGTCGGCCAGCCGGCGCCACTCGTTGCCCTCGGAACCGGCGAGGTGCGGGGTGATCAGGGCGTGCTCGCAGTCCCACAGCGGGTGGTCCGCCGGCAGCACCTCGGGGTCGGTGACGTCCAGCACGGCCCGGATCCGGCCCGCCGCCACGGCGTCGGTGAGCGCGTCCTGGTCGATCACCGCCCCCCGGGAGGTGTTGATCAGCACCGCGTCGGCGGGCATCGCCTCGATCAGCGCACGGCTCACCAGGCCGCGGGTGGTGGGCAGCAGCGGGGTGTGCACGCTGACGGTGTCGCAGCGCGCGAACAGCTCCGGCAGCCCCACGTTCTCGACGCCCAGCTCGGCGGCCTCGGCGTCGGTGACGTACGGGTCGTGCAGGAGGACCCGCACGTCGTGCGGCCGCAGCAGTTCGACGACCCGGCGGCCGATCAGCGACGCCGACAGGATCCCCACCGTGCGGCGGTAGTTGCCGACGCCGCGCGGGGTGCGCAGCCAGTTGCCGCGGGTCCGGGACGCCCGGAAGTCGCGGGCCCGCTCCAGCACCCGTTTGCCGCTCAGCAGGATCATGGCGAGGGTGTACTCGGCCACCGGCAGCGCGTTGGCCGCGGCGGCCGAGGAGACCTCGATCCCGCGCTCCCAGCACGCGTCGGTCACGTGCCCGCGGACGCTGCCCGCCGTGTGCACCACGGCCCGCAGCCGGGGCGCCGCCCGCAGCGCCTCCGCGTCGAGCGGCGGACAGCCCCACCCGGTGATCAGCAGCTCCACGTCCGCCAGTACGGATCTCGCCCGCGCCGTGGTCAGGTCGTCGAGCACCGGGAGGGGCGCGAGGTCGCAGACCCGGCGGAACGCGGCGAGGGACTGGGGGTCCAGGACGGCCGAGGCGGCGTCCGGGGACATGGCCACGGCGGCACGGGGCCGGCGGCCGGGTCCGGGGGCGTGCACGGTCACTTGACGGCTCCGGCGGTCAGGCCGCTGCGCCAGAATCGCTGGAGCAGCACGAAGGCGAGGATGAGCGGCAGTACGGCGAGCAGCGAACCCATGATGACCACGGGGTAGTACTCGGGCGACACGGACGCCGAACTGTTCCACTGGTACAGGCCGAGACTGACGGGATACAGGTCCTGGTCGGACAGCATCACCATGGGCAGGAAGAAGTTGTTCCAGATCGCGGTGAGCTGGAAGAGGAAGACGGTGATCAGACCGGGCCCGAGCATCCTGAGCGCCACCCGCGCGTACGTGGTCAGCTCCCCGGCCCCGTCCACGCGCGCCGCCTCCAGCACCTCGTCGGGCACGTAGCCCCGTGCGAAGATCCGGCCGAGGTAGACGCCGAACGGATTGAAGAGCACCGGGATGAACACCGCCCAGAAGGTGTTGACCAGGCCGGCCTCGGAGGCCATCAGGTACAGCGGCAGCGCCAGCACCGTCTGCGGCACCATGACCGCCGCCAGCACCAGGCCGAACAGCTTCTCCTTGTGCCGGAAGCGGTACTTGTCGAAGGCGTAGCCGCAGGCCACGCTCACCAGCGCGCCGACGGCGGCGCCGACCACCGCGTACAGCAGGCTGTTGACGTACCAGCGGCCGTACAGCCCGCCGTCCATGGCGAAGACGTCCTTGAGGTTCTGCAGCAGGGAGAAGTCGCTCAGGGACAGCAGGTCGCTGCTGAACAGCGCGTCGCGGTTCTTCGTCGAGGCCAGCACCAGCCACAGCACCGGCAGCAGGGTGTACAGGACGGAGACGGCGACGACCACGTTGACGGTCGCCCGGCCCAGCAGCTTCGGGCGGAGCAGGGAACTGTCGGCGGCGCTCATCGGGCCTCCTCGGAGTCGGCGCGGCTGGTGAAGCGGGTGACGCCGTAGGACAGGGCGATGGTGCACACCAGCAGGACCACCGAGGCGGCCGCCGCGAGGCTGTAGTTGTTGCGGGTGAACGCCGCGTCGTAGATGTACATGCTGGGCGAGAACCGCGAGTTGATCATCGGGGACGACTGGCTGAGCAGCATCGGCTCGGTGAACAGCTGGAGGGCCCAGATCAGGGTGAAGATCGAGACCATCACGATGGAGGCCCGCACCAGCGGCGTCTTGACCTGCAGCGCCGTACGCACCGGCCCGGCGCCGTCGACGACGGACGCCTCGATCACCTCGCGGGGCACGGCCTGCAGCGCGGCGTAGAACACCACCATGTTGTAGCCGAGGTTGCTCCACAGGGCGATGTTCACGATGGACGGGAGCACCGTGTGCACGCCCAGGAAGTCGATCGTGATGTCGCCCTTGGCGAACAGCTCGATCACCGGGCTGATGCCGGGCGTGTACAGGTACAGCCAGATCAGCGCCGCGATGATGCCGGGCACCGCGTGCGGCAGGAACAGGCCGAGTTGGGCGAGGGCGCGCAGCCGCACCACGCCGGAGTCGAGGAGCAGGGCGAGCGCGAGCGCGCCGACGACCATCAGCGGGATGTAGATCAGGCAGTACAGGGCGACCGTGCCGAGACCGCCGAGGAAGGTGGGGTCGGTGAGCACGGCCGCGTAGGACCGCAGTCCGACGAAGACCGTGCGCTCGGGGCCGAAGCCGAGTCCGGGCTGGTCGTCGCTGAAGAAGCTGAGGTAGACGGCGGTGCCGACGGGAATCAGGAAGACGGTGACCAGCAGGGCGAAGAACGGCGTCATGAGGACGCCGGCGGCGGTCAGTTGACGGCGCTTGGCCGCTCTGTGGGCGCGCAGTCCCGAGGCGGAGGGTGCCGGGGAGGCGGCGCGGGCGGCGCCGGTCGGCACCCGTGAGTGGGTGGTCGTGGTCATGGGTGTGTCACCTGCCTTTCGTCGGCTCAGGTGCTGTGCTGGGTGGTGGACAGGCCGAGCGCCTTGAGGTCGGGCATGGTGCCGTCCTGGGCGGTGCGCAGCGACTCGACGAGACTGCCCTGGCCGCCGCTGACGCGGGCGAAGGAGTCCTGCATGACCTTCTGGGTGGCGCTCATCCGCGGGCCCCACAGCCACTGGTCGCCGATCTTCTCGGCCTCCTGCTCGAACAGGGTGTAGATGTCCTGACCGCCGTAGTACGAGCGGTCGAAGGCGTCGCGGCCCACGGAGACCAGTCCCGGGGCCGCCGGGTACTGGCTGCTGGTGCCGCTGGAGAGCCGGGCGCGCAGGGAGTCCGGGTGGGAGACCTGCCACTCGATGAACTCCATCGCGGCCTCCGGGTGCCTGCTGTCCTCGGTGATCGCGAAGGTGGAGCCGCCGTGGGTGCCGGTCGCGGGGCTCGCGGTGTCCCACTGCGGCAGCGGTGCGATCCGCCACTGGCCCTTCTGCCCCGGACGCGCGTTCATCTGGGCGCCGGCGTCCCAGGCGCCGGTGAGCCGGGTGAGCACCAGTCCGTTGCCGATCTGCGCGTCGGACTGCCTGCTCTCGACGGCGTTCATGAAGACGTCGTCCCGGTCGATCAGCCGCTGCCAGTACTCCCCGACCCGTCGTGAGGGCGCGTCGGCCAGCGAGACGTTCCAGGCGCCCTTCGAGGTGTCGAACCACTGGGCGCCCGCCTGCCAGGCGTAGCAGGCGAACTGGGTCATCCCGTCGGTGGGGAAGAGCACCAGCCTGCGGTCGGGCGTCCTGCGACGCACCGTTGCCGCCTGCTCGGCGAACTCGTCCCAGGTACGGGCGACCTCCAGCCCGTACTCGTCGAACAGGTCCGCGCGGTAGTGCATCACCATCGGTTCGACGTCCAGCGGCACGGCGAACACCCGGCGTTCGAAGGTGGTCAGGCCGAGCGCCTGCGGCAGCAGCTTGCGGCGCAGACCGTCACTGACCAGGTCGGTGATGTCGCGGGCGACGCCGTCGATGGCGAACCCCGGGACCTGCGGGTACTCGAGGGTGGCGACGTCGGGCGCGTTCCCGGCCCGGGCGGCGTTGCTGAGCTTGGCGTAGCCGCCCTGTCCGCCGGAGGGGATCTGCTGGAACTCCACCTGGATGTTCCGGTGCGTGCGGTTGAACGCGTCCACCACTTCCTGGCTGCCGCGCAGGGCGGACCAGAAGGTGATGCGCGTGGTGGTGCCCGTGCGGGCCGACGATGCGCCGTTCCCCCCACTGCAGGCGCTCGCGGCTCCTGCCAGGGGTAGAGCGGTCATCGCGGCGAGCACGGAGCGACGGCTGGGTCGTCCGGGCATGGCGCCTCCGCGGCTCCTGCGGGTCCGCGTGGGTGCGGACACGACTCATCGAGACACCGGAATCCTGAACGCCCCGTCTCAAACGGTCAATAGATCGATCAGAAGAAAATGAAACGCTCAAACGCTCATTCGCCGAGCGGCTCCGCCACCCGGTCCGTCGATCCCCGCACCATCAGCCGCGGCAGCAGCTCGACGCGCCGCCCCGGCTGCCGGCTGCCGGGCGCCTCGGCCAGCCGCTGGAGCAGCAGCTCCGCCGCCGCGTGCCCGACCTCGGCCTTCGGCGGCGACACGGCCGTCAGCGGCGGCGAGGCGAGACCGGCCACCACGTCGTCGTAGGCGACCACCGAGCAGTCCTCCGGCACGCGCACCCCGTCCTCCGCGAGCCGCTGGACCACCATCAGCGCGTCCACGTCGCCGTGCAGCACCATCGCGGTCGCACCCACCTTGCGCGTCAGCGCGGGCAGTTCGGCCCGCTCGTCCGCGGAGTACGGCCCGTCGGCCCCGGCCTCCGGCGCGACCAGCGTCCACGCCCACTCCTCCACCAGGGGATGGGCCCCGGCGATCTCGGTGAACGCGGCACGCAGCGAGCGTGCGGTGGGGCTGTCGTGCCGGGTGGCGAACACGATGCGCCGGTGACCCAGCCCCACCAGGTGTTCCACCGCCAGGTGCGCGCCGTACCAGTGGTCCGAGCACACCGAGTCCAGGCCGTGCAGCGCGCTGCCGCGCCACGGGCGGCGCTCCATCAGTACCGTCGGCACGCCGACCCCGGCCAGCCACTCGTGGTCGGCCTCCTCGTCCGCCCGGCCCCGCCACCGCGGGGCGATCAGCAGCCCGTCCGCGCCGTCCGCCAGCGCCCGCTCCACCAGCGGGCGTTCGGCACCGGACGCCTGCGGCGCGAGGTGCAGGGCCATGCGCACCCCCGCCCGCTCCAGCACCGTGCGGGCCCCGTGCAGGGTCTCGGTCAGATACGAGTGCCGCACCGGGACCACCACGGCCACCCGGTCCCCGGCCGCCGGGACCGCGTCGGCGACGGTCTCCCGGGCCTGCAGTGTCGACCGCACGACCCCGTGCCCGCGGCTCAGTCTGCCCTCGCGCGTCAGCTCCTCGACGTCCCGGCGCACGGTGACCACCGAGACCTGCAACTCGTCGGCGAGGTCGCGCACCCGCGCGGTACCGCGCGCCTGGACCGCCGCCAGTATCCGCTGGCGCCTGAGATCGACCGGCTCCCGCATCAGGGCTCCCCACCCGAGAATGTTCGTTTGAGCGATTCGGCGCCATCATAACGATCGCTCGTGCCGGCCGTCCGGCCCTTTCCCCTCACGACCGGGCGCCACGCCCGCGGTGCCCTACGGCTCCGGGTCCGCCAGCAGCGGTCCCAGCGGACCCAGGTCGAGGTTCAGGTCGGAACGGCTCAGACCGTGCTGGGCGCACAGGTCGTCCATGCGCTCGTCCAGCAGCATGAGCGCCGTGCCGAGCCGCTCCTCCTGCTCGGTGCTCAGCGTCCCCTCGTCGAAGCGGCGCACGGCCTGGCGCTCCATGAGCTGACGCAGCAGCTCCACCACGGTCAGCACCAGCGCGGCCAGGTCGTTCGTGACCCGCTCGGGGTCCAGGTCGAGGGCGTGGGCGGCACGGCCCCGGGGCGCGGTCACAGCGGCCCGCTGTCCGGCCAGGGAGCGGGCACCCGCTCGTTCACCGACGACAGCAACGCGTGCAGGGAGATCCGCACCAGCGGCACGTCCGCGACGGCCAGGACAAGGTCGCCGCTGACCACGACACCGGTCGCCAGCACCCGGTCCAGCAGGTCGACGAGGGGCACCCCCACCGGTGCGTACGGCTCCGGGCCGCCCCAGGGCACGGGGGCCGGGCCCGGCGTACGGGCGTCGGGGACGGTCACGACGGGGCCTCCTGGTCGGGATGGGCCTGTGGATCCGGGTCGGCCTCCTGGTCCGGGTCGGCCTGCCGGTCCTCGTCCCAGCGGGCGAAGGAGTACGGGATCCACGGGCCCGACGCGTCCACCCGCACCGCCGGGTGCGTCCCGCCGGCGGTGAACCGGGCCAGGGCCGCGGTGAAGTCGGCGCGCCGCGCGTCCTCCACCAGGTAGGCGACGTTGAGCAGTTGCGGGGCGCGGCGGCCGGTCAGCCGCTCGCTCTGCGGGCGGTGCCGCGTCGCGGCGACCGCGTGGCGCCGCAGCGCCGCGTCGACGGCCTCCGCCTCGGCCAGCGCCCTCCCGCGTGCACCCTGCTGTTCGCGCCGCCGTGCGCTGACCCGGCTGAGGTAGCCGCGACCGCCGTCGCCGGATCGGGCGGGGGCACCGGGGCCGGTGGCCGCGGCGGCCTCGGGCTCGGCCTCGGCGACGTGCACCTTCACCGCCCACTCCGTGCGGTCCCGCAGACGGTCCAGCAGCGTGTCCAGCACCTGCCGCCGGGCGGCCACCGCCCGAGCCGCGGTCAGGTCGCCGCGGTACAGCGTCGCCATCGGCAGCGGCACGACGGGGCCCCGCCCGGCGGCGGCCTCGACGCCCCGGTGATGGGCGCGGGCACAGCGTTCCAGGTCCTCGGGCCGGTTGAGGCGCTCGGTCAGTGCCTCCTCGCCGAACAGGTCCGCGGGGACGTCCTGCACGACCAGGCACAGGCCGTCCGCCCGCAGGACGCGCAGCGGACCGCCTTCCTCGTGCCCCCGCGCCGCCGCCAGGCCGGCCGGGTCGGGCGGGGTGCGGGTGACGGCGAAGGCGCACAAGAGGCCGGTGGCCGCGGGTCCGGCGGCGGACGCGCTCATCGCACGGCTCCCGTCGTCTCCTCGGCGCCGCGCTCCAGGGCGTCGAGGCGCTCCCGCAGCCGCGCGTTCTCCTCGGCGAGCGCGTCCCGCGCGGCCCGGGACGAGAGGGCGGGATCCGTCTCCCACCAGTCGATGCCCGCCTTCCGCGCGGTGTCCACGGAGGCGATGAACAGCCGCAGCCGGATCGTCAGCAGTTCGATGTCGAGGAGGTCGATCTTGATGTCGCCGGCGATGACGATGCCCTTGTCGAGGACGCGTTCGAGTAGGTCGGCGAGGCTGCCGGAGGGGGGCCCGTAAGGCTCGGTACCCGGGCCCGCGTACCGGTGGTCGAGGTCGGTCACGGCCGGCTCCCGGCGGCGGCGTCAGCGACGCGGGCGGCGACGTTCGTCGCGTGCGCCCTCTTCGTCGCCTTCGTACTCCTCGTCGTCATAGGGCTCCTCCTCGTCGTCGTACTCACCTTCCTCTTCGTCCTCTTCGTCGTCTTCGTCGTCGTACCGGTCGTCGTCCTCGGTGTCCTCGTCGTCCTCGGTGTCGTCGGAGGCGGTTTCGGCGTCCTCCTCGTCCAGCGCGTCCTCGTGGCTCTTGACGACCTCGCCGTCGCGGATCTCGCCGCGCCAGCCCTCGACCTCCTCGCCGTCCAGCAGGGTCACGTGCCGCGCGAAGTGCTTCAGGTCCAGCCGCAGCCGGCGTCCCTGGGCGCGCCAGAGGTTGGCGGTCTTCTCGAAGAAGCCCGCCGGGTAGTACTCGACGACCACGACGACCCGGGTCAGCCGGGGCGCCAGTTCGTGGAAGGTCACCACCCCGTTGGCACTGCCCTTGGCGCCCTCGGAGGTCCAGGCGATCCGCCGGTCGGGGATCTGCTCCTGGACCGTCGCCTTCCAGCTTCGGCTGGAGAAAGCGATCTTGGCGGTCCAGTCCGAGGTCACCTCGTCGTGGGGACTGACGCTCTGGACGCCCTTGGTGAAGCCGCTGAAGTCCTGCAGCTGCGTCCACTGGTCGTAGACGGTGCGCAGGGGGACGCCGATGTCGACGGTCTCCATGATGTGCGTCGCCTTGATGCTGCCGCCGCCGCTCTTGGAGCCGCCGCCTCCCTTGGAACCGCCGTCCTTGGAGCCGCCGCCTCGCCCGGAGTCACCTCCTCCCTCGGAGCCACCGTTGTCGGCGGACTCGGTCAGGCGGTCGGTCAGGGACCCGATCCGATCCCCTGCCCTGCCGACGAGCCCGTGCCCGGCGGCGGAGAGGTACCCGCCCAGTGCGTCCTTGAGGTCGCCGAGGGGCGACGGTCCGCCGTCGCCCTGCCGGTCCGGGGTCATGCGCGTCCACCTCCCCGCCTGCCGCCCGGGCCCGTCGCCCGCTTCGCCGGTACGGCCTCCTTCGAGGCCTCCTTCTTCGCCGTCTTCTTCGCCGGTGGCGCGGCCTTGCGCGGCACTGCCTTCTTGGCCGTCTTCCGGGGCGGTGCCGGTGCGGGCCGCCGGTCCTCCTCCCGGTCCTCCTCGTCGAAGTAGGCGTCCTCGTCCGGAGCCTCCTCGTCCCAGGAGCCGTCCTGGTCGCCGTGGTCGTCGCGGCCGTCGTCCCGTCGGCCCTCGCCGGTGAGCGCGTCGGTGCGGTCGCGGAGGCTGTCCGCGAGGCCGGTGAGACGGCGGTTCGCCGCGGCGGTGACGGCCGCGCGTGAGGCGGTCAGCAGCTCGCCCCGGAGCTGTTCGCTCAACTCCTGGAACTGGGGCGCCCGTTGCAGGCTGCCCAGTCCCTGGCCGAGTACCTGGCCGGGGGAGAGGCCGACGCGTCGGCCCACCAGGTAGGAGCCGACCGCGAAGGCGAGCTTGGCCTTCTTCGTGCGTCCCAGGAGGTAGCCGCCCGCCACGGCGGCCGCCATGGCCGTCCTGCTGTCGTTCATAGGTGTCGTCTCCGCGCTGGTTTCGTGGTGGTGGTAGGACCGGTGGGCCGAGCCGGGTGTTCGAGGAGCGTGAGCAGCCGCTCCTCCTCCCGTTCGAAGGCCGCCTCGTCGACGGCGCCCTCGTCCAGGGCCCGGTTGAGTGCGGCCAGCCGCGCCTGTACGGCGCGCGGGTCGTGGGCCTGGCGCCGGGCCTCCTGAAGCAGGTGGTCGGCGACCCAGGCCGTACCGCGTACCGGGGCGAGGGGCAGCAGGAGGAGACCGCTCACGATGCCCACGCCGTCACCGGCCGGCCGACGCCGCGGGGCGCGGGTCGACGAAGCTGTAGCAGGGCAGCGGCCCGGTCACACTGAGGGTCAGCCGGTCCCCGCACGCCCGGGCCCGGGCCGCCACCGCCTCCCGGAACCGCGTCTCGTCGGCCGAGCGCAGCAGGAACGACGCGCTGAGCACCTGCTCGTCGTCGGTCGTGCCCCGGACCGTCCGCACGGCGAGCGGTGCCAGCTGGTCGACGACCTCCCGGGCCGCACGCCGCGCCTCGCGGCGCACACCGAGGGCGATCGCCTCCCCGAGCCGGACGTTGGCCTCGTAGTCCGGCCGGCGCCGGGTCCGCAGGGCCAGGCTCCGCAACTTGTCGTCCCGGCGCACCAGATCGGCGAAGTGGCCGGGTACCACCGTCCCCTTGACGTTGAGTTCCACGCAGCCGCGTACGCCGTCGAGCTGCTCCGTCAAGTGGGCGCAGTCCGAGCGCAGTTGGGCGAGCAGGGTGTCGGGCCGCGGGCTGAGGACCGCGAACCGCATGGGCAGCACAGGACCCTGCGCCGCCAGTTCGTCCAGGACGGCCTGGTGGGCGAGCAGGTCACGGCGCCGGGGCCGCAACCGCGGGGGCGCGTCGGAGACCGCGGCGCACAGTCCCGACTCGGTCAGCAGCCGCACCGGGGCGCCGTCGACGCCCGGGGAGCGGGGGGTGCGGACCTCGGCGGGGGCGATGCCGTACACGTACAGGGCCTTGCGGGCGGGCGCCGCCGCGTCGGCGTCGACGGCGGTGCCGGTGGTGGCGGGCGCGGTCATCGGTCCTCCTCGTCGGTGCGCCGGCGGGGGCGGGAACGGGGGCGATCGTCGTCGTCGCGGGGGCGAGCGGCGGTCCTGCCGCGGGGCCGCTGCGGGCTCCTGCCGCGTTCCGCGCGTTCGCGGGGACGGCCTTCGGACTCCTCCTCCGCCTCCTCCTCGCGGTCGTGCTCGGGCGCGAGGACGTCGCGCACCTTGTCGGTGAGGGAGCGTGCCGTCCGCCGCGCACCGGCCTTGCCCACGGTCTTGGCCACCGGGCTGCCGAACATCTCGGGCACGGTCTTGGACCGCACGTCGTGCTCCAGGTCCAGCCGGTTGCAGGCCTCGGCGAACCGGAGATAGGTGTCGACGCTCGCGACCACGATGCGTGCGTCCACCTTGAGGATCTCGATACCGACCAGGGAGACGCGCACGAAGACGTCGATCACCATGCCGCGGTCGAGGATGAGTTCGAGGACGTCGTAGAGGGTTCCGGCGCGGGGCGCGCAGACGACCTCGTCGTCGTAGGTGATCATGCGGGGGTCCTTCCGGGTGCGGGCCGCACGGTCCGCTCACTGGTCCTGGGCACCACGCCGGTAGCGTGCGATCCTGCGGTACTGGACCAGGTCGCCCGCCGGGTCCAACTCGACCTCGTAGGTGGCGAGCAGACTGGTCGTGTCGGGGATGCGTGCCACCTCCAGCACGTCCACGTTGACGATCCAGCCGCCGTCCTCGCTGCGGCACACCGCGGAGACCCCTTCGAGGTGGTGCCGGATCAGCTCCGACAGGGCGTCGGCGGCGCGCCGGGCGGCGTCCCGGGCGTCGCGCACGTCACGCTCGCGCGTGGTCGTGGAAGTGGTGCGGCGCCGTCGCTCGCCAGGTTCTGTCATGTGCCCACTGTGACCGCGGGACCCCGGTCCGCGCGTGCGCAGTTACCCCATCCGGGGCTGCCCCGTGCGCCGGCAGTGCAGGAAGAGGTGCGGCTCGGGCCGGGCGTCCGGGTGGGCCGGGGTGAACATCGACGCCTCCTGCGCCAGCACCTCCAGGCCGGACTCCTCCGCCAGGGCGATCAGGTCCTGTGCGGGGAAGCTGGTCACGCGCACCGGCTGACCCATGAAGGTGGCGTCGACGTCCTGCACGTCCAGCGGCACGGTGGCCAGGACCAGGTAGCCGCCCGGCTTCAGCAACCGCACCAGGTGCCGTACGAGGTCCGCCTGCTCCGCCCGGTCCAGCTGGAGCAGCGAGAAGTACACGCAGACGGCGTCGAACGAGGCGTCCGCCAGCGGCACGTCGCGGATGTCGGCGCACCGGAACTCGGCGGTCGGCACCTGCCGCGCGGCCAGCTCCACCATGACCGGGGAGATGTCGACGCCCAGCACCTCGTGCCCGGCGTCCGCGAGGGTCTCGGCGGTGGGCCGACCGGTGCCGCTGCCCACGTCCAGCACCCGGCTGCGCGGCGCGAGCCGGTCCAGCAGCCACTCCAGTGAGCGGCGGTGCGTCTTCGACCCGGCGAACGCCTTCTCGTACTCGGCGCCCAGCGCGTCGAACGCGGCGGCGGCCCGCGGGCGTTCCCGGTCGTCGGTCACAGCGGGTCCCTTCGATGCGGTGAGCCGGTGCCCGGGCATCGTTCCACCGGGAGTGAGTCACCCACAAGGGGCCCTTCGGGCGACGGGGTCGGCGAGCGGCCCGACCGGGCGTCTCAGCGGTCGGTGGCGGCGTCCCGCGCCGTGCCCGGCTCCGCCATCCGGCGGTGTACGGCGGCCTTGACGCGGTCCGGCAGCACCTTGTCCGCCACTCCCTGGGCCTTGGTCTTCGCCGAGCCGGTGACGAGCTTGCCGCGGCCCTTCATGACGGCGTCGAACGCCTGCCGGGCCACCTGCGCGGGGTCGTCCTTCGGCATGGTGCCGACCCTGGTGTCGGCCATGCCGGCCCGCCGGAAGAAGTCGGTCTCCGTCGGCCCCGGCATGAAGGAGGTGACCGTGACGCCGGTGTCCGAGACCTCCTCCTGGAGGGCCTGCGCGAAGGACTGGACGAACGACTTCGAGGCGTTGTAGACCGACTGGAAGGAGCCCGGCATCGTCGCCGCGACCGAGGACGTGAACATGAGCCGCCCGACCCCGCGCGCCACCATGTCCCGCAGCAGGGGCTTGGTGAGCCGCACGGTCGACGTCACGTTGAGGTCGATGACGGACTGGTCGTCCGCGAGGTCGGTGTCGACGAAGGCGCCGCCCTGCCCCACCCCGGCGTTGATGGCCGCCACGTCCACCGCGAGCCCGGTCAGGGCGGCGACCAGCTGGTCCACGCCCTCCGCGGTCCGCAGATCCGCGCGCACCGCCCGTACCGCCACGCCGGTCTCCCGCAGCCGCTGGGCGGCGTGCTCCAGCCGTTCGTCCTCGGCGTTGACCACGAGGTCGTGGCCGTGCTCCGCGAACAGCGCGGCGAGTTCGTACCCGATCCCACTGGACGCCCCGGTGACCAGGGCGAGCGGCCTGCTGCCGTCCATGGTTCCTCCGTCCCGGGCGCACCCGCGCACCTGACGACCGCCGGGTTCCCCGGATCCGGACCTTCACCTCGCGGTCCGGCAGCGGCCGGACGGCTCACCGCGGGCGGGCCCCCTCCAGTGCCAGGTCGACCAGGCCGTGGACGAGCACGTCGTCCAGCGGCGCCCCGCTGAGCAGCACCCGCACGAACAGCGGACCGCTGACCGCCTCGATCAGCAGCCCGGGATCCGTGTCCGCGGCCAGCTCGCCCCGCTCGACTCCCCGCCGGACCATCACGACGAGCCGCACCCTGCGGCTCGAAGAGGTGCCCCGCCCGCAGCCCGGCCCGGGGGAGGTGCTGGTCAAGGTCGAGGCGGCCGGCGTGTGCCTCTCCGACGTCCACCTCGTCGACGGCACACTCACCCCGCTGCTCCTCCGGGGCGACACGGTCACCCTCGGCCACGAGGTCTCCGGCACCGTCGCCGAGACCGGGGCGGGCGTCACCGCCTGGTCGCCCGGGCAGCGGGTCGTGCTGCACGCGGGCGAGTCGCGGGACGGCGTCACCTACACCCGCGGGGTCGACTACGACGGCGGCTGGGCCGAGTACGCCCTCTCCGCCGCCGACGCCATGACACCGCTGCCCGATGCCATCCCCTTCGAGCAGGGCGCGATCATTCCGGACGCCGTGTCCACCCCGTGGGGCGCCATCACCGAGAGCGCGGCGGTCCGGCCCGCAGAGGCGGTCGGCGTGTGGGGCGTCGGCGGCCTCGGCGTGCACGCCGTCCAACTGCTCCGGGCGATCGGCGCCTGCCCGGTCGTCGCCGTCGACCCGAACCCCGTGGCCCGCGAACGCGCCCTGGCCGCCGGTGCCGACCTCGCCCTGGACTCCGCCGACCCCGAGCTGCGGCAGACGGTCCGCGCGGCGACCGGCGGCCCCGGCCTCGCCGCCGCGTTCGACTTCGCGGGCGTGCCGCCCGTACGGGAGCAGGCGGTCTCCGTCCTCGCGCCCAAGGGACGGCTGGTCCTGGTGGGCCTGACCGACAAGCCGCTCACCGTCACGGACGGGACCCGCTTCAGCTACCTCCAGCAGCGCATCCTCGGCCACTACGGCTCCGACATGCCGGTGGCCCTGCCGCAGCTGCTGCGGCTGATCCAGGGCGGGCGGCTGGACTTCTCCGGTTCCGTCAGCGGGGTGCTGCCGCTGGCCGAGGCCGCCGAAGCGGTCGCCCGGCTGGAGAGGAAGGAGGGCGACCCGATCCGGCTGGTCCTGCGCCCGTGACGTGAGGGAAAGCTGAGAATTCCAGCGGCGGTTGAACGCTCCGGCCCCCGGTTCCGTATGGAGCCGGGGGCATTTCATGTCCGAGTCCGTCACGACACAGGAGCACGCCTTGGGACACAACAGGCGCAGACGCCCGACCGGGGCGCGGCGCGCGACCTTCGGAGCGGTCGCGCTGATACTGGGGGGCAGCGGCCTGGTGGCCGTCAACGTCTTCGCCTCCGCGACGGAGTCCGGCAACACCGCCGTCCCCCTGGGCAGTTCCGGAGTCGCGGCCACCGTCGACTGCCCCGACCTGACCGAACGGCTCACGGCCGTTCCCGAGCAGGCCAGGCCGGAGGTCGACACCGAACTCGCCCACCTCGACGAGCAGATCGCCGCCGCCTACCGCGGTCTCCAGGACGCCGCCCGCACCGCGGACGACGGCACCCTCGACGAGGGCGCGATCCTCGACCCGCTGAAGCGCGAACGCGCGGCGACGATCGAACGCATCGCCGCCGCCGTCGACAAGGCCGGAGACCGCCCCGAGGGCCTGGACGCCCTCGCCGAGTGCGCCCTGCGCCGTACCGAGATCGCGTCGGCGGACGCGGGAAGCGCCAGCCCGGACCAGCGGGGAGAAGAACAGGGCCAGCAGCAGGAGCAGGAGCAGCAAGAGGGACAGGGGCAGCAGGACGGGCAACAGCAGCCCGGCAACGGGGGACAGGCGGGCAACGGCCCCGTGGCGGCGGACTACGCCGACATCGAGTCCGTCCAGCCCAACGTCGTGCGGGCACCCCGGCAGAAGAAAGCCTCGACCGCTTCCTTCGCGACCAGTTGCGGCGTCAACGCCGAGGGCCTGTTCAACTCGGACAACCTGATCGCCGCCCCCGGCGTCGGCAACGGCGCCCACCACTTCCACGACTACGTCGGCAACCAGGCCAACAACGCCCTGGCCAGTGACGAGGACCTGGCCGCGGGCGACACGAGCTGCGCCGACCAGGGCGACAAGTCCTCGTACTACTGGCCCGTGCTGAGGCTCCAGAACGGCACCGCCGAACAGGACGCGCAGTCACCGGGCGGCGGCATCGAGGGCAACGCGGGCGAGATCGTCACACCGGCCGAGGTCACCCTCACGTTCGAGGGCAACGAGCGCGGCAGGGTCACGGAGATGCCGCGGCTGCTGCGCATCATCACCGGCGACGCCAAGGCGTTCGTCAACGGCAACACCAACGCGAACGCCTCCTGGAGCTGCACCGGCTTCGAGGACCGGCAGCTGAAGGACAAGTATCCGCTCTGCCCCTCGGGCAGCGACGTGGTGCGCACCTTCACCTTCCAGAGCTGCTGGGACGGCCGCAACATCGACAGCGCCAACCACCGTACCCACATGGCCTTCGCCGCCGCCGACGGCAGCTGCCCGGAGGGGTTCCGGGCCGTTCCGCGGCTGGTCCAGCGGGTCGTCTACGACGTGGCCGCACCCAGTCTGGAGGACGGGGGCAAGACCGTGCCGCTGTTCGCCGTGGACTCCTTCCCCGAGCAGCTGCACAAGCCGGTCACCGACCACAGCGACTTCATCAACGTCTTCGACGAGGGCCTGATGCGCGAGATGGTCGAGTGCATCAACTCCGGTCGTGAGTGCGGTCCTGACACACCCCCGGGGTCCGAGCCGGGCCAGGGGGAGGAGCAGCCCGGCGGCGACGACCAGGAGCAGCCCGGCGGCAACGACCAGGAACAACCGGGCGGCGACGACCAGGAGCAGCCCGGCAACGACGGCGCGAACACCGATCCCCCTGCCGAGCAGACCGCCACGGCCTCGGCACCCGCGGACACCGGCCAGGACGGCCAGGACGGCCAGGACGGCCAGGACGGCCAGGACGGCCAGGACGGCCAGGGCGACCAGGACCAGCAGGCAGGCGGGAACGAGTCCGTGCCCCCGGCCGGGGGACGGGACGCCGACGCCTCCGCGAGCGCCGAGCCCAGGTCCGCCACGACACCCGCCGACACCCCGGACGAGGTGAGCGGCGCACCGGCCACACCCGAGGCGGCCGGCAACGGCGGCAACGGCAACGAGAACGTCGGCGGGAACGGTGGCGGCGCCGGGGCGGCGCCCGAGCCGCAGGCCCAGGGCGGACTCGCCGAGACGGGCTCCGGGCTCGGCCTGTGGCCCGCGGCGGTCGGCGGCGTGCTCTTCGCCGGCGGATGCGTGCTGCTGCTCCGATCCAGGCGACGTGCGCTGTGACGACTGTGTCACCGGTATGACGGCGGTGGGCGGGGACCTTCCCCGCCCACCGCATTTTCGAGCGCAGCGAACACGCCATCGCGGGGCGGGAAGTGGCTCATTCGGATGTTGCCAATCCCGTCACCCGGGCGCAGCCTGTTCTTCGAAAGGGCCTTGGGAGCGCTCCCATTGGTGTTCCGGGCCCGTGCTTCCTGCCGTCCCCCCACACGAAAGAAGGGCTTCATGAGTTGTCATGATCGCGACAAGGATGACAAGCGAGTCTCCACCCCGATCAGAGGTGCCCGTCGGGCGGCGACCCTCGCCCTCAGCACCCTGACCGCGGTCCTGCTCACCCTGATCCCCTGGAGCGGCACCGCCGTCGCCCACGGTTCGGTCGTCGACCCCGCCTCCCGCAACTACGGCTGCTGGGACCGCTGGGGCGACGACTTCCAGAACCCGGCCATGGCCGACGAGGACCCCATGTGCTGGCAGGCGTGGCAGGACAACCCCAACGCCATGTGGAACTGGAACGGTCTGTACCGCAACGGCTCGGCCGGTGACTTCCGGGCGGTCGTCCCCGACGGCCAGCTCTGCAGCGGGGGCCGGACCGAGAGCGGACGCTACAACTCCCTCGACACCGTGGGCCCGTGGCAGACCACGGACGTCGCCGACGACTTCACCGTCAAGCTCCACGACCAGGCCAGCCACGGTGCCGACTACTTCCTGGTCTACGTCACCGAGCAGGGCTTCGACCCCGCCACGCAGGCACTGACCTGGGACTCCCTCCAGCAGGTCGCGCGGACCGGCAGCTACGCGCCCAGCCAGAACTACGAGATCCCGGTGAGCACCTCGGGGCTGAGCGGCCGGCACGTCGTCTACACGATCTGGCAGGCCTCGCACATGGACCAGACGTACTTCCTGTGCAGCGACGTCGACTTCGGCTGACCCGCGCCACTCCCGTCCCCCCACCCCCGCCGGGCGCGCCGCGTCCGGCGGGGACACCGGTCGGGCGACCGTCCGCCGAAGTGCTCCGCGCCCGTTCCCGGGTGCGGTATACGTCCCCTCATGGACTACTACGACCTGGGCGGCCACGGGCGCCCGGTGACGACCTCTTCGCCCGAGGCCCAGCGGTGGTTCGACCGTGGGCTGGTGTGGACGTACGCCTTCCACCACGAGGAGGCGGTCGCCTGTTTCGAGGCCGCCGCCGCGGCGGACCCGGACTGCGCCATGGCCCACTGGGGCATCGCCCACGCCCTCGGCCCCAACTACAACAAGCCGTGGGAGGCATTCGACGCCGAGGAGCTGACCCGGACCGTCGACCGCACCCACGCAGCCGTCGAACGCGCCCACGGCCTGGCCGGCCGGGCCACCCCGGTCGAACGCGCCCTCATCGGCGCCCTGCGCGCCCGCTACCCGCAGGCGAGCGCCGTCGAGGACTGCTCGGTGTGGAACGCGCCGTACGCCGACAGCATGCGCTCCGTGTACGAACTGGCCCGCGACGACCTGGACGTGGCCGCCCTCTACGCGGACGCCCTGATGAACCTGACCCCCTGGCAGCTCTGGGACCTGCGCTCAGGGCTGCCCGCCAAGGGTGCGCGCACCCTGGCGGCGAAGGAGGTGCTGGACCGCGCCCTGGCCGCCGACGGGGGCCGCGACCACCCCGGCGTCCTGCACCTCTACGTCCACCTGCTGGAGATGTCGCCCACTCCCGAGGCCGCCCTCACGGTCGCCGACCGGCTGCGCGGCCTGGTCCCGGACGCCGGGCACCTCCTGCACATGCCGTCGCACCTCGAAGTGCTGTGCGGCGACTACCGCCGTGTGGTGTCGGACAACGAGGCCGCGATCGCCGCCGACGAGAAGTACCGCGCCCGGTCGGGGGCGATGAACTTCTACACCCTCTACCGCTGCCACAACTACCACTTCAGGATCTACGGGGCGATGTTCCTGGGGCAGTACGAGGTCGCCCTCGACACCGCGGCCCGCCTGGAGGCGTCCGTTCCCGAGGAGCTGCTGCGGGTGGAGAGCCCGCCGATGGCCGACTGGCTGGAGGCTTTCCCGGCCATGCGGGTGCACGTCCTGATCCGGTTCGGCCGCTGGGCGGAGATCCTCGCCCTGCCCCGGCCGGCCGACCCCCGTCTGTACTGCGTGACGACCGCGATGCTGCACTACGCCCGCGGCGTCGCCCTCTCGGCCACCGGCCGGGTCCCGGAGGCGGAGGCCGAACGCGAGCTGTTCCGGTCGGCGGTCGAGCGGGTGCCCGAGTCCCGCACGCTCTTCAACAACACCTGCGCCGACATCCTCGCCATCGCCTCGGCCATGCTCGACGGCGAACTGGAGTACCGCAGGGGCGACCACGCCGCCGCCTTCGCCGCCCTGGAGCGTTCGATCGAGCTGGACGACAGCCTCCCCTACGACGAACCCTGGGGCTGGATGCAGCCCACCCGGCACGCCTACGGTGCCCTGCTCCTGGAACAGGGCCGGATCGCCGAGGCCGAGGCGGTCTACCGGGCCGACCTGGGCCTGGACGACACCCTGCCCCGCCCGCTCCAGCACCCGAACAACGTCTGGGCCCTGCACGGACTGCACGAGTGCCTGGTGCGGCTGGGCAGGGCGGGGGAGGCGGCGATCGTGGCGCGGCAGCTCAAGCTCGCCACCGCGCTGGCGGACGTGCCGGTCGAGGCGTCCTGTTTCTGCCGTCTCGACACCACCGCGGCCACCGGCGGCGGGCCCGGCTGCTGCACCACGGACCACTGACTCCACCCGGCCCGCCGCGCGAGGACCGGGGAAGGCGGGCGGGTGTCAGACGTTGACGCCGAAGTCCGCGGCGATGCCCGCGAGACCCGAGGCGTACCCCTGACCGACGGCGCGGAACTTCCACTCGGTGCCGTGCCGGTACAGCTCGCCGAAGACCATCGCGGTCTCGGTCGAGGCGTCCTCGGACAGGTCGTAGCGGGCGAGTTCCTGGTTGTTCGCCTGGTTGACGACACGGATGAAGGCGTTGCGGACCTGGCCGAAGCTCTGCCCCCGGTTCTCCGCGTCGTGGATGGACACCGGGAAGACGATCCGGTCCACCTCGGCCGGGACCGAGGCCAGGTTCACCTTGACCGCCTCGTCGTCGCCCTCGCCCTCGCCGGTGAGGTTGTCGCCGGTGTGCTCGACCGAGCCGTCCGGGCTGGTGAGGTTGTTGTAGAAGACGAAGTGCCCGTCCGAGAGCACCTTGCCCGACGTGTCGAGGAGCAGCGCGGAGGCGTCGAGGTCGTAGTCGGTGCCGGTCGTGGTGCGCACGTCCCAGCCCAGACCGACCAGCACGGCGGTCAGGCCGGGCGCCTCCTTGCTGAGCGAGACGTTGCCGCCCTTGGCCAGGGAAACTCCCACTGTGTTCTCCTTCGTCGCGTTCGCTGTGTTCCGTGCGGTCACCGATAATCTACAGCACTGTAGAAGAAAGCCTTCTATACGATGGCGCACCGGAAGACGATCGGCGGCGGAAGGAGGCGGGCCGTGACGGATGACCGGCGTCCGCGGCGGCGGGGCCAGGGCGAGCTGGAGGCGCTGGTGCTGTCCGCGCTGCGCGAGGCGGACGGCCCCGCGACGGCCGGCTGGGTGCAGGAGCGCCTCGGCGGCGACCTCGCCTACACCACGGTGATCACGATCCTGACCCGGCTCCTCGAGAAGGGCGCCGTCAGCCGTGAGCGTGCGGGCCGGTCCTTCGCCTGGACGCCGGCCTCGGACCAGGCGGGCCTGGCCGCGCGCAAGATGCGCAAGGTGCTGGACGCCGAGAGCGACCGGGAAGCGGTCCTGGCCAGCTTCGTCACCGGCCTCGACCCCGACGACGAGCGGCTGCTGCGCGAACTGCTCGGGCACGCGCGCGCCGCGGAGGACGGCTGACACCGCATGGGGGTCTTCGTCTTCCTGCCCCTGGTCCTGCCCCTGACGGCCTGGCCGATCGCCCGGCTCGCAGAGCAGCACCTGCACCCGCGGACCGCGACCAGGCTGCTCACCGCCGTCGCCGCCGTGATGGCCCTGTGCAGCACCGTGTGCCTGGCCCTGGTGATGGTGGTCGGCACCGCCCAACTGCCGGGCAACCCGCTCCCCGACGGCTGGTCGGACCCCGAGGTCCGGGCGGCGGTGCCCTACGACGAGGTGGTCGGCAAGGCGGCCATCCCCGCGCTCTGCGCGGTGGTCGCGGCCTCGGCGCGGGCCCTGTGGCGGCACGGCAGGGTGCGCCGCCGCGCCCACCGGGCACTGGCCGGGCTGCCCGGCACCGGGGTGGCCGTACTGCCGGACGACGTGCCCTACGCGTACGCGCTGCCCGGTGGTCGCCGGGACCGCGTGGTGGTGAGTACGGCCCTGCTGGACTGCCTCGAACCGGGTGAGCGGCGCGCCCTGTTCGCCCATGAGCGCGCCCACCTCGCCGCCGGGCACCACCGCTTCCTGCTCGCCGTACGCCTCGCCGCGCTGGCCAACCCGTTCCTGCGGCCGCTGAGGACCGCCGTCGCCTACACGGCGGAGCGGTGGGCGGACGAGACCGCCGCCCGCACCGTCGGTGACCGGCGGACGGTCGCGACGGCGATCGGCAAGGCGGCCCTGGTCTCCCGCGGTACTCCCGTCGCCACCCTCGCCGGACTCGCGGCGCCCGGTCCGGTGCCGCGCCGGGTGGCCGCCCTGCTCGGCCCCGCCCCGGTGGTCCGCACCTGGCCCCCGGTGTTCACCTCGGTGGGCCTGGCCGCGTGGGCCGCGGCGGCGGGGACCGCCGTCTCGGCGATGTCGTCCGCGAACGCCGCCGTGACGATGTTCCTCATCCTCCGGACCGCGACGCCGCTGTGAGACTCCCTCACCCGATCGGCTGAGTCACCAATCCGGGGCCGGGGCGGCTCCGGATTCCCCGTGTGAGGGAAGAACCGAGACCACGCCGAGCGCGAACCGGCGGCTGACTCCGGACCCGGGTCGGCCGGCCGCCACGCGACGGCGCCGGGTACTCGGCGGACCGCCGCACAGCACATCGACCCAGCACGACCATCGCGCATCACGCGCACCACGACTCCGTACCGACGCAGCCTTCGTGCTGCCCGTTTTCAGGGAGATTCTCCATGAACGCCCGTATCCGCCGCTCCGTCGTCGCCGTCGTCGCGGCCGCCGTCCTGCCCCTGTCCCTGGCCGCCTGTTCCGACGACGGCGACAGCGGCTCCTCGGACTCCGCGCAGGCCGCCTCCTCGGCGCCCGCGGCGACCGACGACCAGTCGGCCGACAGTTCCGGCGGCATGGCGGGCTCCGACGAGCCGTTCGGCCCGGCCTGCTCCACGGTGCCGAAGGAGGGCGCCGGTTCGTTCGACGGCATGGCCAAGGACCCCGTCGCCACGGCCGCCTCGAACAACCCGGCCCTGTCCACGCTGGTGTCGGCGGTGAAGAAGGCCGGTCTGGTCGACACGCTCAACAACGCCGAGAACATTACTGTCTTCGCGCCGACCAACGACGCCTTCGCCAAGATCCCGAAGGCCGACCTGGACAAGGTCCTGGCCGACAAGGCGATGCTCACCGACATCCTGACCTACCACGTCGTGGGCCAGAAGCTCGCGCCCAAGGACCTGGAGAACGGCTCCTTCGACACGCTGCAGAAGTCGAAGCTGACCACTTCGGGCTCGGACGAGTCCTACGAGGTCAACGACTCCGCCAAGGTCGTCTGCGGCAACGTGAAGACCGCCAACGCCAACGTCTACATCATCGACACCGTCCTCATGCCGAAGAGCTGAGGCGCGAGTGGAAGTGGCGGCCCGAGGGCCGGGGGAGCGGGGCGGTGGCGGCCCGCCCCCCGGCGGGGCGGTGGCCCTGTGGTAGCTTGCGCAAGCCAGTCGAACCCACCTGGTGGGTCAGGGAATCCGGTGCGAATCCGGAACTGACGCGCAGCGGTGAGGGGGACGGGCGGAACACGGCCACTGGGCGGCGTAAGACGTCCGGGAAGGCGTTCCGTCCGGTCGAACCCGAGTCCGAAGACCTGCTGGCACCCGTGCCGCGTGCGGCGCGGGCCGCATCGTACGGACGGGCTTCGCGCATGAGCCCTCGACGCCAGAGGATCCCCTTGTCCGCAGCAGGTCCGGTCGGCCCCCGACGCCCCTTCCTTTCCCGCCGCGCCCTGCGCGGTCCCGTCCTGCTCCTGTCCGGCGCCCTGCTGGCCTCCGGTTGCGGGTCCGGGGCGGCCACCGACGACGCGGCAGCGCCGGCCGGTGCGGCCGGTTACCCACGCACGGTCCGGGACTGCGGGCACGACGTCCGGGTCACCGCGCCGCCGCGCCGGGCCGTCTCCCTCAACCAGGGCACCACGGAGATCCTGCTCTCGCTCGGCCTCGCCGACCGCATGGCGGGCACCGCCACCTGGACCGACCCGGTCATGAAGGGACTGGAGAAGGCGAACTCCGCGGTCCCCCGCCTCGCCGACGACATGCCGTCCTTCGAGACGGTGCTGGACGCCGAACCCGACTTCGTCGCCGCCTCCTTCGCCTCCACGCTCGGCACCGGCGGCGTGGCCACCCGCGAACGGTTCACGGAACTCGGTGTGCCGGCCTACCTGTCCCCCTCCGACTGCGCGGGCAAGGACAACAGCGGCGACGGCGACGGCGTCCGCAGCGAGCCCTTCACCATGGACACCGTCTACGGCGAAGTCCGCGACCTGGCCCGCCTCTTCGACGTCGAGCAGCGCGGCGAGAAGCTCGTCGCCGACCTCGAGTCCAGGGTCGACAGGGCGACGTCCGGCCTCGACGCCTCCGGCGTCACCCTCATGTACTGGTTCGCCAACTCCACCTCGCCCTACCTGGCGGGCTGCTGCGGCGCCCCCGGCGTCATCACCCGCGCGGTCGGCGCCGAGAACGCCATGGACGACACCCACGAGGAATGGCCGCAGGTCGGCTGGGAGACCGTCGCCGACCGGAACCCCGACGTCCTGGTCCTCGGCGACCTCACCCGCAAGTCGCAGACGGCCGAGACGGCGGCGAAGAAGATCGAGTTCCTGGAGTCCAATCCCGTGACCAGGAACATGACCGCCGTCCGGAAGAAGCGCTACGTGCTGCTCAGCGGGCAGGCCATGAACCCCACCATCCGTACCGTCGAGGGCGTGGAACAGGTGGCGGCGGCGCTGCGCGAGTTCGGGCTCGCCAAGTGACGTCCGCGAGCCGGACGGCCGCGGCCCAGGCGTCCGTCTCCGGCATACGGGCGTCCCGCCGCGCCCCCCTCGTGTGGGCGGCGGCCGGAATCGTCGCCCTGTGCGCCTCCGTGGCCGTCGCCGTGACGATCGGCCCGGCGGACATCGGCGTCGCCGACGTGTGGTCCGTGATAGCCGCCCACCTCGGTGTCGGCACCGGCGCCGAGGGCGTCTCGCCGATCCGTGACGGCATCGTCTGGGACCTGCGCCTGCCCCGCACCCTGCTCGCGGCGGTGTGCGGTGCCGGACTCGCCGTGTGCGGGGCCGTCCTGCAGTCACTGCTGCGCAACCCACTCGCCGACCCCTTCGTCCTCGGCGTCTCCTCCGGCGCATCGACCGGCGCCGTCTTGGTCGTCGTGCTCGGCGTGGGCGGCGGTGCGCTGTCCGTCCCCGGCGGGGCGTTCATCGGCGCGGTCTGCTCGTTCGCGCTGGTGATGCTGCTCAGCCACAGCCTCGGCGGCACCACGGACCGGGTGGTGCTCGCGGGCGTGGCGGCGATGCAGCTGTTCTCCGCGCTCACCTCGTTCGTGGTCATGACCGCCGCCGACGCCGAGACCACCCGCGGCGTGCTGTTCTGGCTGCTCGGCTCGCTCGGCGGCGCGGGCTGGGGCGACGTACGGACCGGCACGGCCGTCCTGGTGCTGGTCCTGGCCGTGTGCCTCGCTCACGCCAGGACGCTGGACGCCTTCGCCTTCGGCCAGGACGCGGCGGCCGCGCTCGGCGTCCGGGTGGCCCGTACCCGGCTGGTGCTGCTGTGCGCCACCGCCCTGCTCACCGCCGCCCTGGTCGCCTCGGCCGGCGCGATCGGCTTCGTCGGGCTGGTGCTGCCGCACGCCGTGCGGGCACTCACCGGCCCCGGCCACGCCCGGCTGCTGCCGGTCTGCGCACTCGCCGGCGCCGTGTTCCTGGTGTGGGTCGACACCCTGGCCCGTACCGTCCTCGCACCCCAGGAGGTCCCGGTGGGCGTGGTGACCTCGCTGATCGGGGTACCGGCCTTCGTGCTCGTGCTGTACCGCACCCGGAGGGCACGGTGACCCTGAACGCCGAGCGGGTCTCCCGCACCGCCGGTGGCCGGCTGATCCTGGACGGCGTCGACCTGAGCCCGCGGACCGGCGCCACGACGGGCCTGCTCGGCCCCAACGGCTCCGGCAAGTCGACCCTGTTGCGGCTGCTCGCCGGCGTACTCGCCCCCACCTCGGGCCTGGTCAGCCTCGACGGAAGCCCGCTGGACCGGTTGGGCCGCCGGGACGTCGCCCGGCGCGTGGCGGTGGTCGAGCAGCAGACGGACACCCAGGTGGAACTGACGGTCCGGGACGTCGTGCGGCTCGGCCGCATCCCGCACCGCCGCGCCTGGACACCGGCGTCGGCGGCCGACGAGGCGGCGGTCGCGGCCGCACTGGAGCGCACCGGACTGACCGGGCAGGCCGGCCGGCTGTGGCACACGCTCTCCGGCGGCGAACGCCAGCGCGTCCAGATCGCCCGCGCCCTCGCCCAGGAGCCGCGCGAACTGCTGCTCGACGAGCCGACCAACCACCTCGACATCCAGCACCAGCTGGACGTGCTGGCCCTTGTCGCCGCCCTGCCGGTCACCAGCGTCGTCGCCCTGCACGACCTCAACCTCGCCGCGATGTACTGCGACCACCTCGTCGTCCTCGCGGAGGGACGGGTCGTGGCCCGCGGCGAACCCACGGAGGTCCTGACCACCGACCTGGTCGCGAAGGTCTACCGGGTCGACGCCGAGATCACACCCACCGGCCCGGCCGGCCGCCCGCACGTGCGCTTCCTGGGCACACTGCCGGGCTAGGAACCCGCCCGCCCCAGCGGCCGCCGGTGCGTGCTCAGTCGTCCATCAGACCGGCGGCGAGCGTCGCCCCCAGCTCCCAGCAGGACGCCAGATCTGCCTTGCCGGGCTCACCGGTCACGTTCACCGCGGGCGCCGCACGCTGCCAGCCGAGCCCGGTCGTGACCGACTCGATGGCGCGTACCGCGCCCGTGGTGTCGTTGCCCCCGTGCACGTAGTAACCGAAGGGGCGGCCGCGCGTCTCGTCCAGGCACGGGTAGTAGACCTGGTCGAAGAAGTGCTTGAGCGCACCGGACATGTACCCCAGGTTGGCGGGGGTGCCCAGCAGGTACCCGTCGGCCTCCAGTACGTCGACGGCCGTGGCCGCCAGCGCCGCCCGCCGGACGACCCGCACCCCTTCGATCTCGGGCGCGGTCGCCCCGGAGACGACGGACTCCAGCATCGCTTGGCAGTTCGGCGACGGCGTGTGATGCACGATCAGCAAAGTGGCCACACGGGCAGCCTGCCGCCCGGCACCCGCCGACCGCAAACGGACACCACGCCACCCGGGAAGCCCGCCCCGTCGGCGGCCTACTCCTCGGGCGCCCCCGTCTCCGTCAGCTCCCCGTCGGCCAGCCGCAGCCAGCGCTCGACGCCGATCTCGCGCAGGAACCGCCGGTCGTGGCTGACGACCACGAACGCACCCCGGTAGGAGTGCAGGGCGCTCTCCAACTGGCCCACGCCGACCAGGTCGAGGTTGTTCGTCGGCTCGTCCAGGAGCAGCAGGTGCGGCGCCGGTTCCGCGCACAGCACGCAGGCCAGCGTGGCCCGCAGCCGCTCGCCGCCGGAGAGCAGGCCGACGGGCAGGTGGGCGCGGGCGCCCCGGAAGAGGAAGCGGGCCAGGAGGTTCATCCGCTCGGACTCCGGCCGGTGCGGGGCCCAGGCGGCGAAGTTCTCGGCGACGGTGCGCCCCTCGTCCAGCAGGTCCAGCCGCTGGGAGAGGTAGGCGACCCGCCCGTCGGCGCGCCTGATGTCGCCGTCCTGCGGATCCAGGTCGCCGTCGACCAGGCGCAGGAGCGTGCTCTTGCCCGTGCCGTTGGCCCCGGTCAGCGCGATCCGCTCGGGGCCGCGGACCGTCAGGTCGACGCCCCGGTCCCCGAAGACGTCCCTGTCGCCGAGCCGGATCCGCAGCCGCTCACCGAGGAAGAGGGTGCGTCCGGCGGGCACCCGGGTCTCCGGCAGGTCCAGCGTGATGCGCTGCTCCTCGCGCAGCGACCGCTCCGCCTCGTCCAGCCGTGCCTTCGCCTCACCGACCCGGTTGGCGTGGGTCTGGCCCGCCCGCCCCGCGGACTCCTGCGCCCCGCGCTTCATGTTGCCCGCGAAGATCCGGGGCAGCCCGGCGTTCTTGAGGTTGCGGGCCGCGTTGCTCGCCCGGCGGTCGGCACGCTCGCGGGCCTGCTGCAGCTCCCGCTTCTCCCGCTTCAGCTCCTGCTCGGCGTTGCGGACGTTCTTCTCGGCGACCTCCTGCTCGGCCCGGACGGCTTCCTCGTAGGCGGTGAAGTTGCCGCCGTAAAGGCGCAGTTCGCCGCTGTCGAGTTCGGCGATGCGCTCCATGCGGTCGAGCAGTTCGCGGTCGTGGCTGACCAGCAGCAGGCAGCCGTTGTAGTCCATCAGCACGTCCTGGAGCCTGTCGCGGGCCTCCACGTCGAGGTTGTTGGTGGGCTCGTCGAGGAGGAGCACGTCGGGTCGCTTCAGCAGTTGCGCGGCGAGTCCGAGGGAGACGATCTGGCCACCGCTGAGCGTGCTCAGCCGTCGGTCCAGGGCGAGGTCGTCCAGGCCCAGGCGGTCGAGCTGGGCGCGGGTGCGCTCCTCGACGTCCCAGTCGTCACCGATGGTGGCGAAGTGCTCGTCGGCCACGTCACCGGACTCCACGGCGTCGATGGCCCGGATCACGGCGTCCACACCGAGGACCTCGGCCACGGTGAGGCCGCCGGTCAGTGGGAGGGTCTGCGGCAGGTGGCCGAGGACGCCGGAGACCGTGACGGAGCCGCCGGTGGGCCGCAGCTCACCGGCGATCAGCTTGAGCAGGGTGGACTTCCCGGCACCGTTGGGAGCCACCAGGCCGGTACGGCCCACGCCCACGGTGAACGACAGGTCCTGGAAGACGGGGGTGTCGTCGGGCCAGGAGAAGGACAGGTTGGAGCAGCGCAGGACGGCGTCGGACATGGAGACGACCTCGTGGCGGTGAGGGGCAGGAAAGAGACCTCTGCCCGGGAGGGAACACAGGGAAAAGGGAACGACGCGACGGCCACTGCGACGGCGCTCGAAAACGCCCGCTGCGGCCTACCTGAACCGGGTCTCACCCGGAGATGTCGTCGTCACCCACCATGTCCGCGACTCCCTCGCTGCACGATCAACGTCTCCACCAGACTAACAGCCGGGCTCCCGCACCGGCCCGAGTGGCGCCTCGGACGAGGCGGGCGGCGCCGGGCGCAGCACCGTTGGCCCCTCCGCCGCGAAGGCCCGGGCGAACAGCTCGCAGGGCGCCGCTTCCGGTGCGAGCAGGTGGGCCACCGCCGCGGTCGCGGTGCGGTGCCAGCGGGCGTGGTGGCGGAGCATGGCGTGGTCGCCGTTCTCCAGCAGCAGCATGCCCGCCCGGGCCCCGGCAGCACGGGCGCGCGAGACGTACGCGGCCGACTCGCCGGGATCGGTGACGCGGTCCCGGCTGCCGTGCAGCACGAGAAGCACCCGGTCCCGGAGCCGGCCGACGGGCTCACCCGGCGGGCACCAGGGCGCCAGCGCCACCGCACCGCGTACCCCGTCGGCCTCCGCCGCGCGCAGGGCCGCCCGGCCGCCCATGGAGTGGCCGAGCAGCACCACCGGTACGTCACCGACGAGGCCGTGCAACTCGGCGAGGGCCCGCCGGGCATCCCGCAGGGGGTCCTCGGCGGCGCCGTTCCGCGTGGGAGCACACCCTCGAGGACCGCTGGGACGAGTTCGTCGCGCTGGTCGGCGAGGAGACCGCCCGGGTGTGGCGGCTCTACCTGGTGGGCGGCGCGCTCGCCTTCGAGCAGCGTCGCATGGGCGTCGACCAGATCCTGGGCGTGAGGCCCACCGCCGAGGGCGTCAGCGGCATGCCCGCCACGCCGGGGGAGTGGTACGAGCGGCTGGAGCGCCCGTGAACGGCTTTCCGTGGGGCGCGTTCGCCATCGGTCTCGGCTGGGCCGCGGCGGCCGCGCTCGCCGTCATGCCGGTCACCTTCGCCGTCGCCGTGCGCAAGGGCGTGCACCGGGTGGTGGACGTGGCCTGGGGCCTCGGCTTCGCCGCCGTCGCCGTCGTGACCTGTGCGGTCGCGGCGGCGGCCGGGCAGGGCGACCCGGGACGCCGGACGCTGGTGGCGGCCCTGACCGTCGTATGGGGTCTGCGGCTGGCCGCGCACATCGCCCGGCGCGGCCGGGGCCACGGCGAGGACCCGCGCTACGACGCGATGCTCGCCAAGGCCCGCGGCAACCGGAACCTCTACGCCCTGCGCATGGTCTACCTGCTCCAGGGCGCCCTGGTGTGGCTGGTGGCGCTGCCGGTGCAGGCCGCCGCGTACGGGCCGGGGCCGCTGTCGGTCCCGGCCTGGGCCGGAGTGGTCGTATGGGTGGTGGGGCTGGCCTTCGAGGCCGTGGGGGACGCCCAGTTGGCCCGGTTCAAGGCCGACCCGGGCAACCGGGGGCGCATCATGGACCGCGGACTGTGGAGCTGGACCCGGCACCCCAACTACTTCGGTGACTTCTGCGTCTGGTGGGGCCTGTTCCTGGTCGCCTGCGACGCGGGCCTCGACGCCGCCGCCGTGTCCGTCGTCTCCCCGCTGGTGATGACGTACCTGCTGATCGGCGGCAGCGGGAAGCGACTCCTCGAGCGGCACATGGCGGACCGGCCGGGCTGGGCCGAGTACGCGGCGCGCACCAGCGGCTTCTTCCCGCGTCCGCCGCGTCGGTCCCCGTAGGACTCGACGCGGGGGAAGGGAAGGGGTGAGGGCGGCGGCCCTCACCCCCGTCAGGCCGGCATGCTCAGCAGCGCGATCGGGTCGGAGGTCGGCTGCTTCGACCCGCCGGCCGGCTCGACCGTGATGCCCACACCCGCCGCCCCGTCGACGGCGCCGTCCATCAGCACCGCCTGACTGGTGCTGCCGGGATCCATCAGGCCCGCCGAGCGCATCGTGCCGTGGTCGTCGAACCAGAGCTGGTACACCTTGCCGCTCGGCGGCTCGGCCATGCCCGAGGCCAGGAACACCGCCCGGTCCTGCCTCTGCGAGACGACCAGCGTCCCGCTCGCCCCGTCGGCCAGTCGTGCCGTACGGGACTCGGCGTCCGGCGCGGCCAGCACCCCGGCGAGGGTCTCGGCCCGTCGCTCGGCCTGCGCGGCCCGCTGCCCGGCGTCCTGGGCCCGCTCGTACTGCCACACCGCCGTACCGCCGAGCCCCGCCGCGGCTGCCACGCAGGCCGCCAGCGCCCACCGGGCCAGGCCGCGCCCCCGGGGCACGGCACGGCGGGCCTTCGCCGCCGTGCCTCCGCCCGGCGGAACCTGGCGCACCGTGGCGACGCGGTGCAGCACCCGGTCCCTGAGCGCGGGACCGGGGACGACGGTTGCGGCCAGCCCCAGCCGGGCCGTCGCGGCGGCGAACTCCTGGGTCTCCTGCTCGCAGGCGGCGCAGTGCGCCAGATGGCGTTCGAAGGCGTCCCGCTCGTCGTCGGGCAGCGCGTGCAGGGCGTAGGCGCCCGTCAGGCTGTGCAGGTCCTCGGTGCGCATCACGCGCTCACCCCCAGGCAGTCGCGGAGCCGGATGAGACCGTCACGCAGCCGCGTCTTGACCGTGCCCAGCGGCACCGCCAGTGCCTCGGCCACCTGCCGGTAGGTCAGCCCGCGGTAGTAGGCGAGGGTCACGGACTGGCGCTGGATCTCGGTCAGGGTGCGCAGGCAGCGCCGCACCTGCTCCCGCTCCAGCCGGGTCTCGACCTGCTCGGTCACCTCGTCGTACTCCGGCGTCCTCTCGAGCAGCGCGGCCTTGTGGTCACGGGCCGCGGCGGCCTCCACCGACCGCACCCTGTCCACGGCCCGCCGGTGGGCCAGGGTCAGGATCCAGTTGACGACCGTGCCGCGCTCCGGCCGGTAGCGGGGCGCCGTGCGCCACACCTCCACCAGCACCTCCTGCGCGACCTCCTCCGACTGCGCCTGGTCGCGCAGCACCGCCCGGGCGACCCCGAGCACGGACCCGGCCACCGCGTCGTACACGGCGGCGAAGGAGTCCTGATCGCCCAGGGCCACCTCCCGGATCAGCTGTTGCAGATCTGGTTGGGACGATGGATTTCTGCCGATGTGTACGGCTTCCTTCACGACGGGTGCTCCAAAGGATGTGCGACGGGCGGGGGATGTCCCCGCGTAATCCGGAGCCGCGCGGCCTGCGGATTGGTCGCGGGCCGCGCGAAGCCGCGGTGATCTCGTCAAAAGCACACCCTCCCACGGGCGGCAGGGGTAGAGTGGCCGCGTTCGCGTTCGATCGTGCTCCACAGGAGCGGGAAGACAGGGAGGTGAGGTTGATGACCGTGCTCGACGCCGTCCTTCGCGATGCCCGGATGTCCCTCGTGGTCTCCCTCGCGTCCCGAGCGGCGGCCTGACCCCGCCTCCCACGAACGCAACCCGAGAAACGGATTCTCATCCGCCATGTCCTCTTCCAGTTCTTCTTCCCGTTCTTCCTGGAACACCCGCGCCGAGACCGGCGCCGACGTCCCCGTCATCCGTGACATCGTCCGGGCCGCCTTCCCCACAGCGGAGGAAGCCGCCCTCGTCGACGCGCTGCGCGCCGACGCCGGGGCGTGGATCGAGGGCCTGTCCCTCGTCGCGGTGGACGACACCGACCGGCCCGTGGGGCACGCCCTGCTGACCCGCTGCCACATCGGGGACAGCCCGGCACTGTGCCTGGCGCCCGTCGCCGTCCGGCCCGCGCAGCAGAACAGCGGCGCCGGCACGGCCGCCGTCCGCGCCGCGCTGGTCGACGCCGAGCGCCTCGGCGAGCACCACCTCGTCGTCCTCGGGCACCCGGAGTACTACCCCCGGTTCGGCTTCGGCAGGGCCTCCGCCCACGGCATCGGGCTGAGCATCGACGTCCCGGACGAGGCCCTGATGGCACTCACCCTGGACGCCGCCCACCCGCTGCCCGCCGGCACCGTCCGGTACGCGGCCCCGTTCGGCATCTGATCCGTCACGCCGGGTGGCGGCGGGAGCCTCTTCCGCCGCCACCCGGCATTTCCTCGACGCAACCCCTTGACCCGAGGCCCGCGGTCCTTCACATTACTCGTTAATGCGCATTAGGTAATGCGCATTAACAGCTCCCGACGGAGCGACGGAGCGACGGAGAGGAGTGGTGGTGGCGAAGGAAGCCGCAGGGCGGGCCAGGCCGGGGAGGGCCCCCGCGCCGGCCGGCCGCCGGGCCCGGCCGAGGCAGGCGGAGGTGGCCAGGCTCGCCGGTGTCTCGCAGGCGACGGTGTCCCTGGTGCTGTCCGGACGCGACCTCGCGACGGGCCGCCCGATCTCGGCGGAGACCCGGGCCAAGGTCCTGGACGCCGCCCACAGCCTCGGCTACGTCCCCGACCCGGCCGCCAGCCGGCTCGCCGCCGCCCGCAACAACCTGCTCGGCGTCTTCAGCTTCACCGCGACCTTCCCGACCGACGTCCGGCACTCGTACTACCCGTTCCTCGTCGGCGTGGAGCAGGAAGCCGCCGCGCAGGGCTACGACCTGGTGCTGTTCACCGGTTCGAGCACCGGGGGAGCGGGCGCCGGCGGTGCGGGCGCGCTCAACCGCGTTCGGCTGGCGGACGGCTGCCTCTTCCTGGGCCGCCACGCCCCCGCGGACGAGCTGCGCCGACTGGTCGCCGACGACTTCCCCGTCGTCCACGTCGGCCGGCGCGACGAGCCCGAGGGCCTCGCCTGGGTGGGTGCCGACTACGTCAGCGCCAGCCGCGAGGTCGTCACCGCGCTCGCCGGACTCGGTCACCGGCGCGTCCTCCTCGTCCGCGAGGACGACGACGCACCCGCCTCCACCGACCGTGAACGCGGCTTCCTCGACGGGCTCGTGGACAGCGGACTGCCCGCGGGCTCCGACGCCGTGTTCCGATCCGGGGACCCGCGCCACGACCTCACCGCCGACCGGGTGCGTGCCTGGGTGGCCGAGGGCGTCACCGCCTTCGTCGCCGAGGAGACCGACACCGGCGCCGCCTGGCGGGCGCTGCGCGCCGCCGTGGACGAAGCCGGTCTGGACTGCCCCGGCCAGGTGTCGCTCGCGCTGCTCGGCAGCCCGCCCGCCGACCTGGCGGACGAACCGGCCCCGATGGGCTTCGACATCCCGCGTCCCGCGCTGGGCGCCGAGGCCGTACGGCTGCTCGCCGCCCGTATCGCGGGCGGACCCGCCGAGGGCACCCTCGTCGCCTGCGCCTTCAGACCCGGCGCCACCGCGGGGCCACCGCCCGCCCCCTGAACCGCCCCCTGAACCGACCGCCCCCACAGCACCGACCGCACCACCTAAGGAGCAGCAGCGTGATACCGGAAGCCGACATCCTCGTCGTCGGCGGCGGCCTCGGCGGCGTCGCCGCGGCCCTCGCCGCCTGCCGGGCCGGCCGCAGTGTCGTCCTGACCGAGGAGACGGACTGGATCGGCGGCCAGCTCACCAGCCAGGCCGTGCCGCCCGACGAGCACCCGTGGGTCGAACAGTTCGGCACCACCGCCACCTACCGCCGCCTGCGCGAGGGCATCCGCCAGTACTACCGCCAGTGGTACCCCCTGCGCGCCGAGGCCGCCGCCCTCACCGACCTCAACCCCGGCGCCGGCCGTGTCAGCAAGCTCTGCCACGAGCCCCGCGTCGCCCTCGCCGTGCTGGAGGGCATGCTCGCGCCGCACCGGGCCGCCGGACGGCTCACCGTCCTCACCGAGCACCGGCCGGTGGCCGCCGAGGCCGACAACGATGTCGTGCGCGCCGTCACCCTGGAGGACCTCCGCGACGGTACCCGCCGCACCGTCCCCGCCCGCTACGTCCTGGACGCCACCGAGACCGGCGAACTGCTCCACCTCGCGGGCGTCGAGCACGTCAACGGTGCCGAGTCCCGGGCCGAGTTCGACGAACCGCACGCCCCCGACCAGGCCCAGCCGGGCAACCAGCAGGGCATCACGGTCTGCTTCGCCCTCTCCCACCACAAGGGCGAGGACCACACCATCGACCGCCCCGCCGACTACGACTTCTGGCGCGACTACAAGCCCGACTTCTGGCCGGGACCGCTGCTCGGCTTCGAGGCCCCCGACCCGCGCACCCTGGAACCGGTGCCGCGCACCTTCGAGCCCAACCCCGACCTCGACCCGTTGGCCGTCAGCGCCGACCAGAGCGCGGACGCGGGCGACAAGGAACTGTGGGGCTTCCGCCGCATCCTCGCCCGCAAGCTGCACACCGACGGCGCCTTCGACTCCGACATCACCCTCGTCAACTGGCCGCTCAACGACTACTGGCTCAAGCCCTACATCGGTCAGGAGGCCGAAGCCCTGCGCGAGGCACGGCAGTTGTCCCTGTCGGTGCTGTACTGGCTGCAGACCGAGGCGCCCCGCACCGACGGAGGCACCGGCTTCCCCGGACTGCGCCCGCGCCCCGACGTGACGGGCACCGCCGACGGCCTCGCCAAGGCGGCCTACGTCCGCGAGTCCCGCCGGATCAAGGCCGTCACCACCGTCACCGAGCACGACGTCTCCATCGACCTGCTCGGGCCCTACGGCCGCACCCGCCACCGCGACTCCGTGGGCGTCGGCAACTACCGCATCGACCTGCACCCCTCCACCGGCGGCGACGGCTACGTCGACATCGGCTCCGTCCCCTTCGAGATACCGCTCGGCGCGCTCGTGCCGCGCCGGGTGCGCAACCTGCTGCCGGCCGGAAAGAACCTGGGCACCACCCACATCACCAACGGCTGCTACCGCCTGCACCCGGTGGAGTGGAACATCGGCGAGGTCGCCGGAGCCCTCGCCGCCCACTGCCTCGCCGAGGACGTCGAGCCGCACCAGGTGCAGGCCGAGGACAAGCGGTTCGAGGAGTTCGCCGGGGTGCTCGACCGCGACGGCGTACAGCGTCACTGGCCCGACGTCAGGGGCTACTGAACGACCCCGCGCGGGACGGGAGTCGGGCGGGGCAGCACCACCTGCCCCGCCCGGTGACCGCCCGCGCGTGGACCGACCCAGCACAAGGAGGTGCCCGGACATGACAACCCACCGCATCCGCGTCGGCATCGACGTGGGCGGAACCTTCACCGACGCCGTGGCGGTCGACGCCACGACGCTCCGGCTCGTGGGCCAGGTGAAGGTCCCTACGAGCCACCACCACGAGGACGGTGTCGCGCACGGCATCGTCGAGGCACTCGACCGGCTGCTGACGCAGACCGGACACGCACCCGCCGACGTGGCCTTCCTGGCACACGGCACGACCCAGGCTACCAACGCCCTGCTGGAGGGCGACGTCGCCACCGTCGGCCTGCTCGGCATCGGCACCGGCGGCGGGACCTACTTCACCCGCAGGCTCGCCACCCTCGCCAAACTCGAACTCACCCCCGGCAAACGGCTCCCGCTGCACTACGCCCACGTGCCCGACCCCGAGGACGCCCCCGCCGTACGGGCCGCCGTCGAACAGCTCACGGCGGCGGGCGCCCAGGCGCTGGTCGCCAGCGAGCCCTTCGGCGTCGACCGGCCCGAGGGCGAGGAGGCGGTCGCCGACGCGGCCCGCGCCACCGGGCTGCCGACCACCGCCGCGCACGAGATCACCTCTCTGTACGGGCTGCGCAAGCGCACCCGCACCGCCGTCGTCAACGCGGCGATCCTGCCGCGCATGCTGGCCACCGCCGACCTCGTCGACGCCTCCATCACCAAGGCGGGCGTCACCGCGCCGCTGATGGTGATGCGCTGCGACGGGGGAGTGATGTCCCTGGACGAGATGCGGCGCAGGCCCCTGCTGACCGTGCTGTCCGGGCCGGCCGCCGGGGTCGCCGGCGCGCTCATGCAGGAACGCGTCAGCGAGGGTGTGTTCCTGGAGACCGGTGGCACCTCGACCGACATCAGCGTCGTCAAGCGCGGCAAGGTCGCGGTACGGCACGCCGTGCTGCTCGGCCGGACCTCCTACCTCAACGCCCTGGACGTGCGCACCGTCGGCGTCGGCGGCGGCTCCATGGTGCGGGTCTCCGGCGGCCGGGTCACCGGCACCGGACCGCGCAGCGCGCACATCGCCGGGCTGCCGTACGCCTGTTACGCCGACCCTGCCGACCTGCGGGACGCCAGGCTGACCACCATCAGCCCGCTGCCCGGCGACCCCGCCGACTACGCCGTCCTCGACGCGGCCGGCGGCCGGTTCGCCCTCACCATGACCTGCGCCGCCAACGCGCTCGGCCGGGTCCCCGAGGGCGACTTCGCCCACGCCGACCCCGACACCGCCCGCGCCGCGCTGGCCCCGCTCGCCGCCGCCCTCGGCACCGACGTGGACACCGCCGCCGCCCGGCTCCTGGACGCGGGCACCGACCAGGTGAAGTCCGTCGTGGACGACCTCGTACGCGAGTACCGCCTCGACACCGACACCGCCGTCCTGGTCGGCGGAGGCGGCGGTGCCGCCTCGGTCACCCCGCACCTGGCCGCCCGCACCGACATGACCGGCCGCATCGCACAGCACAACGAGGTCATCAGCCCCATCGGCGTCGCCCTCGCGCTGGTCCGCGAGCAGGTCGAGCGGATCGTGCCGGGCGCCACCCAGGAGCAGATCCTCGCCGTCCGCGCCGAGGCCGAGCGCGCCGTGGTCGAACAGGGCGCCGCCGCCGACGGCGTCGAGGTCGAGGTCACCGTCGACCCGCAGACCAACGTCGTACGCGCCATCGCCACCGGCGCCACCGAACTGCGCACCCAGGACCGGGCCCACCGCGCCGACGACGCCGAACGCCTGCGACTGGCCGCCACCAGCCTCAAGACCGACCCGTCGAAGGTGCACGTCCTCGCGGGCACCCCGGCCCACACCGTGTACGGCACCGAGGTCCACCGACGCTTCCGGCCCGTCCGCCACCCGGTGCGGGTGGTCGACGCCGACGGGGTCGTCCGCCACCACGCGCCGGACGCCCGGGTCGAGGCGACCACCGTCGCCGCCGCCCCCGAGGTACTCGCCAAGCTGGTCACCGAGAACACCTCCTACGGCGACGGAGGCGTCCGCGCCCCCGCCGTACGGCTGCTGCTCGGCTCCCGCATCGCCGACCTCTCCGGCGTCCTGGACCCGCAGCCGCTGCTCGCCCTCGCCCGCAGCGAACTGCGCTCCCGCGCCGCCGACGAACCGGTGGTCGCCGTACTGGAGGTGCGCGAATGACCGTCAAGGACGCCCCCGCGCGGGCGGATCTCGCCGCCACCGACGACATCGGGTGGGCGGTGCGGCTGCTGGCCGCCACCCCGACCCACGAGCACCGCGACCCGGAGCTGCTGCGCCGGTGGGCGCGGGCGGCCGACGCGTTCGGCTCCGCCCTCGCACCCGTCGCGTGCGATGCGCGGATCGTGGAGCGCGACGGCGGACTGGAACTCGGGCTGCTCGCCCGGTACACCTCCAGACCGCCCACCGTCGAGCTGTACACCGACACGATCGACCTCGCCGAACGGGTCGTCGACGTCCGCGGCTGGCGCGACTGGTACCCGCCCGGCTCCGTGCGGGCGGCCGCCCTCGCCCATGAGGCGGTGCACGTCCACCTCCACCACGGGCCCGCGAAGGCCGCCCTGAAGCGCGCCCTCGGCCACAGCGCCCTGCACCTGGGCCGGCTGCGCGTTTCCGGCCACGTCGCCGGGGCCGAGGAGGTGGCCGCGCACGCCTACGCCCGCACCGTCTGCGGACTCGGCCGCAGCCCCCTGCTGCTGACCGCCGCCCTGGCCGCCGAGGCCGAGGCCCGGTCCGGCTCCGCGAACGGGAGCAACCCACCACCCGCACGTGACGCAAGAAGAGAGAACTGACCCATGGGTGTCGTCATCCTCCTCGTCATGGCGGCCGGCGTCGCCGCGATGCTCACCCGCAAGCTCCCCACCGCCTTCGCGCTGGTGCTGCTGGCCGTGGTCATCGCCTTCCTCTCCGGCGCGCCCCTGACGGGCAAGAACAGCGTCCTGGACACGGTGCTCCAGGAGGGCGCTCCGGCGCTCGCGGCGACGATGGTCGCCATCATCCTCGGCTCCTGGCTCGGCAAGCTGCTCGACGAGACCGGCATCGCCGGCACCCTCGTCCGCAAGATCGTCGAGTTCGGCGGCGACCGGCCCACCGTCGTCGCCCTCGGAGTCCTCGCCGTCTCCGCACTCGTCGGCACCGTCACCGGCTCCGCGCCGGCCGCGATGCTGGCCGGCATCATCGGCATCCCCGCGATGGTCGCGGTCGGCGTGCCCAAGGTGACCGCCGCGGGCACCGTGCTGATGGGCATCGCGGTCGGCGTCCCCTTCGAGCTGCCCGTCTGGCAGTTCTTCTCCACCGCGCTCGACCTGCCGGTCGACACCGTCCGCGGCTTCATGGTGAAGCTGTTCCCCTTCGCCCTGGTCGCCGCGGTCGCCTACGTCGTCATCGAGAACCGGCGGCGCGGCACCGAGCACGCCTGGTCGCTCAAGTCGGTCTCCGCGCGCCCGCCCTCGCGCCGCGAACGGCTCGGGGACGCGCCCTGGTACGCGCTGCTCGCCCCCGTGATCCCGCTGGTCCTGGCCCTCGGCCTGGAAGTGGCCATCATCCCCTCGATGCTGGCCGGTGTGCTCTACGCGCTGGTCACCACCACCCGGCCCGGCGAGATGAACAAGCGGCTGCTGCGCACCCTGTACGGCGGCTTCGAGGTGGCCGCGCCGCCGCTCGCCCTGTTCGTGGCGATCGGCATCCTGCTCGCGGCCGTCAAACTCCCCGGCGCGGTGGACGCGCTGGAGCCGCTGATGAAGGCGGTCAGCCCGCAGAACCCGGTGCTGTTCGTCATCGTCTTCACCGTGCTGGTGCCGCTGTGCCTGTACCGCGGCCCGCTCAACGTGTTCGGGCTCGGCGCGGGCATCGCGGGCGTCCTCATCGCCACCGGCATCTACCCGGCCGTCGCCGTCCTCGGCATGGCCACCTCGTACAACCAGGTCTTCGGCGTCGCCGATCCCACCAGCACCCAGACCGTGTGGGCCGCGCAGTACGCGGGTGTCAGCCCGCAGCAGGTCATGGTCCGCACCCTGCCCTACGTGTGGCTGGTCGCCCTCGGCGGCATGTGCGTCACCGCCGCCCTGTACCTGTGACACATCCGTACGTGTGACATCCCCCCTCACCCAGGAGACGACATGCACGAGCCGCACCTCGACCGCCGTCTGTTCCTGAAGGGCACGGCCGTCACCGGCGCCGCCCTCGCACTGGGCGCCACCGCCGCGCCCACCGCCTCCGCCGCACCCGGCGGCTTCCCCGACTACACCTACGTCCGCACCCTGCTGACGCCGTCCAAGCTGGCCTACAACCCCACCGGCGAGATCATCTTCCCGACCGTCCGGGGCGTCTACGACCGGCTGCCCGCGAGCGGCCGGCTGGGCCGCTACTACCTCTACTACGCCCCGCACGACGCCCCCGGCGGCATCTGCCTGGCCTACGGCGACTCGCTGGAGGGCCCCTTCACGGAGTACCCGCACAACCCGATCGTCGCCAACAAGTGGTCGCCGCACTACTCCGTCAGCCACGTCTCCTCGCCGCACGTGATGTGGCACGCCGGCCGGAAGGAGATGTGGCTGTACTTCCACGGCGAGAACACCACGACCAGGCTCGCCCGTTCCGCCGACGGCATCCACTTCACCTACGACAAGGTCGTGCTGAACACCTCGATGCTGCCGTCCGGCACCACCGAGACCTCCTACGCGCGGGTCTTCCCGCACGAACTGCCCTCGCGCGGCGCGCACTACGTCATGGTCTTCATGGTCAACAACACCACCAACCACCGTGACATCGGCTGGGGCTGGTCCGCCGACGGCCGCACCTGGACGTTCGCCCAGGAGCCCCTGGTGCGCCACGGCGACGTCGGCGCGGTCAACGTCGGCGGCCCGCACCTGCTGCACCGGAACAACAGCACGTACGTCGTCTACAACAAGGACAAGGAGAGCGGCGGCGACCTGATGATCACCGAGGTCGGCAACGACTTCTCCCGACGCGACCACCTCGGGGTCTTCTACAACTCCCGCTCCTCGGCGCCGGAGAACGGCCGTGCGGCCTCCCCGTCCTTCGGCACCGACCGCGGCGTCCCGTACATGATCTACGAGGCGGGGGAGCGGCTGGCGGGTTCGATCGCCATGGCCCGCGGCTGACCCCCGGTACGCCGCCGCACACGGCAGCGGGGCCGTACGTCCGGATCGGACGTACGGCCCCGCTGTCTTTCCGCCGGGTGCCTGCCTCAGGCGACCGGCGCCGGGTCCTTGTCGGTCGGCGCCGTGGGGCCCTCGCCGGACTCCTCGGCCAGGCGCTCCATGCCGCTGGTGGTCTTCAGCGGCTTCTCCTTGATGAACACGACGGCGACCAGCGCGAGCACCGCGAACGGCGTGGCGATCAGGAACAGGTCGGCCGTGGCGACGGCGTAGGCGTGCTCGACGATCGTCCGCATCGGTCCGGGCAGCGCGGACATGTCCGGGACGCTGCCCTCGCCCGAGCCGCCACCACCGGGGACGGTGACGCCCGCGTCGCTGAGTCCCTTGGCCGTCTCACTGGCGACCCGGTTGGCGAGGATGGCGCCGAGGACGCTGACGCCGATGGTGCCGCCCATGCTGCGGAAGAACGACAGCACCGAGGTCGCGGCGCCCAGGTCGGCGGCGGGCACGTCGTTCTGGGCGGCCAGCACCAGGTTCTGCATCAGCATGCCGACGCCGACACCCAGGATCGCCATGTAGAGGCTGAGCAGGCCGAAGTTGGTCTTCGCGTCGATCGTGGCCAGCAGCGCGAGGCCGACGGCCATGATCAACGCGCCCGCCACCAGGTACCGCTTCCACTTGCCGGTCCGGCTGATCACCTGTCCGGCGACGGTGGAGGACACCAGCAGGCCGAGGATCATCGGCAGGCTCATCAGACCCGCGACGGTCGGCGACTTGCCCAGGGAGATCTGGAAGTACTGCGAGAGGAAGACCGTCCCGCCGAACATGGCGACACCGACCAGCAGGCTGGCGACGGTGGTCAGGGTGACCGTGCGGTTCTTGAAGATGCCGAGCGGGATGACCGGCTCGGGCGTGCGGGCCTCGACGAACACCGCCGCGACCAGCAGCAGCACGCCGCCGACCGTGAGGGCACCGGTCTGCCAGGACGCCCAGTCGAACTCGTTGCCGGCCAGCGACACCCAGATGAGCAGGGCGCAGACACCGGCGACGATCAGGAAGGCGCCGAGCCAGTCGATGCGCGCCTCGCGCTTGATCGTGGGCAGACGCAGGGTCCGCTGCAGCAGGGCGATGGCGAGCAGCGCGAACGGCACGCCGATGAAGAAGCACCAGCGCCAGCCCAGCCACGAGGTGTCCACCAGGACGCCGCCGACCAGGGGTCCGGCCACGGTGCCCACGGCGAAGACGGCGCCGAAGATGCCGGCGTACTTGCCCAGTTGGCGCGGCGGGATGACGGAGGCCATCACGACCTGGGCGAGCGCGGTCAGACCGCCCGCGCCGATGCCCTGCACGACCCGGCTGAAGATCAGCAGTCCGACTCCGTGCGAGAAGCCGGCGAGCAGCGAGCCGATCACGAACATGCTCAGCGACAGCTGGAGCAGCAGCTTCTTGTTGAAGAGGTCGGACAGCTTGCCCCACAAGGGCACCGTCGCGGTCATCGCCAGGAGTTCGGAGGTGACGACCCACGTGTAGGACGACTGGCTGGCGCCCAGGTCGGCGATGATCGTGGGCAGCGCGTTGGCCACGACGGTGCCGGCCAGGATCGCGACGAACATGCCGGCCATCAGGCCCGACATGGCCTGGAGTATCTGCCGGTGGGTCATCGAGGTGGGAGGCGCGTCGGCGGGCGCCTGGGTAGCGGTCACGGCATCTCTTTCGTGTGGTGGGTCCTGGTGGGTCGCGAGCCCGGCGCGGAGGCTACGCGGAGGGTGCCGGGAGACCGGCGGCGAGGAGGGTGAACACCTCGTGGAAGACGTCGAGGAAGGCGGCTTCCTCCTGGTGGGCGGACCAGTGGTCCATGCTGGTGCGCACCGCGGCGCCCGCCACCGCGGCCAGCAGGCGCGGGTAGAGCCCGGGCCCGTCCCCGCCCGTGCCGCCGTCCCCGCGCAGGCGCAGGGCGATGGCTTCGGCCAGGTCCGCCTCGGCCGCCATGTGGGCCCCGACGCCGCGCGCCAGGAGGTGCGGCGAGGCGTGCAGGACCTCGGCGTGCAGCCGCCACAACTCGTGCTGCTGTTCCGCCTCGGCCAGCTCCGCCGCCATGGCCTCGCGCAGGGCTGCCAGCGGGGAGAGATCGGCCGGTGCGTCGAGGACGGCACGCCGCATGCGTGCGCCCGCGTCCGCGTCGATGACGACGAAGGCGTCGTCGCGGCTGTCGAAGTAGTTGAAGAAGGTACGCACGGACACCCCGGCCGTGGCGCTGATCGCCTCGACGGTGACCTTCTCCGCCCCGTGTTCGGCGGCGAGACGCACTGCGGCCTCGGACAGAGCGGCACGCGTGGCCCGCTTCTTCCGCTCCCGCAGACCGCCCCCCGCGGCACCCTTCTCCGACATAAGTTGCATGGTATGCAAAGATGCACGACATGCAAAATTGGCGGGCGCCGACCCCCGGAAGGGATCGGCGCCCGCCGTCGTCGGTGCGGCTCAGGCGGCCAGTCGGGCCAGCGTCTCCTCGAAGGAGGCGGCGTCCCCGGTGGGCCGGTTGTGGGGCAGCCGGGCCAGTGCCGCGGCCATGCCGCAGGTGTTGGTCAGTCCGGAGAAGACCAGTCCCGCGCCTATCGCGCCGGACAGCCAGTGCGCGGGCCGCCAGAAGCGTCCGGCCACGAAGCCGGCGGCGACGAGCGACCCGGCAGCGAGGCGCACCTGCCGGTCCATGGGCCACGGCGTACGTGCCCCGGCCGGACGCTCGACGGGATGACCGGCCGCCGCCCAGGCGCTCGTGCCGCCGTCGAGCGTGGCCGCCGCCACGTTCCGCGCCGCCAGTTGGGCGCAGCCCTTGGCGGACCGGTTCCCGGAGGCACACACGAGCAGCAGCGGCCCGCGCGCGGCGGCCGCGGCCAGGGCGTCGGCGGCTTCGTCGAGGCGCTCCAGCGGGACGTTGTGGGCGCCGGGCAGATGGCCGCCGGAGTACTCGCCGGGGGAGCGGACGTCGACGACGGTGAACTCGGCCAGGCGGGCCGCCGCCTGGCCGGTGGTCAGGGTGGTGGCGGTTGCTGCGGGGGTGATCACGGAGTGAAACCTTTCTCGTTGTTCGTCCCCCCGCGGTAGGATACCCGCGGGGGTATGTGGGGATCGGTGAGGTATCGGGTGGAGGAGAGGGAGAAGCGTGGAGCTCGACATGTCGGCCGACGAACTGAAGTCGGCGCTGAACCGGCTGCGGCGCGCCCAGGGCCAGCTCGCGGGAGTCATCCGGATGATCGAGGAGGGCCGGGACTGCGAGGACGTGGTCACCCAGCTCGCCGCCGTCTCCCGCGCCCTGGACCGGGCCGGGTTCTCGATCATCGCCACGGGACTGCAGCAGTGCATGACCAGTGACGACCCCGAGGTGCGCGACTCGGCGCAGATGCGGGCCCGGCTGGAGAAGCTCTTTCTCTCCCTGGCCTGACAGGTCCCCGGCCTGACACGCCCCAGGCGCGGTGCGCACCGGGCCCGCACGCCGGGTCACAGCACCGCCGTCGCGCCCATCGCCACGGCCACGGCGAGCAGCACGGCACCGAAGACGCGCCGCAGCGTCCCGGCGGAGACCTTGGCGGCCAGCCGCCTGCCGTCCCACGCCCCGAGGGCCGCGGCTGCCAGGAACGGCAGGAGCAGGGTGAGGTCCAGGTGTACGGCGGTGTACGCCCGGCCCGCGAGGGCCACCAGTGCGTTCGCCCCGACCACCAGCAGACTCGTGCCCACCGCCGCGCTCATCGGCACCGCGAGGACGGTCACCAGCGCCGGTACCGCGAGGAAGCCGCCGCCGACCCCGAGGAACCCGGTCACCGCGCCGAGCCCCGCCCCGGCCCCGACCGCCCGGGCCCTGGAGGCGGTGCCGTTCCCGCGCGGTGTGCGCCGGTGCAGCATGTGCAGTCCGGCCAGGGCGGCCACGGCCGCGAACAGCAGCGTCAGCACCGCCGCCGGGACCCGCGCGGACAGTGCGCCCGCCCCGGCGGCGGGCAGCAGACCCGCCGCCGCGAACAGCAGCCCGGCCCGCCACCGCACGTTCCCCGCCCGCGCGTGCGCGACCAGCGCGGTGACCGACATGACGACCACCACCACGAGGCTCGCGGTGGTCGCCGCCGCCGGGGTGAAGCCGAGCAGGTAGACGAGCGCGGGCACGGTGAGGATGCTGCCGCCCGCCCCCAGCGCGCCCAGGGACACACCGGCCACGGCACCCGCGAGCAGGGCCAGGATCAGCGGCGTCATGCGGCGCCGGCGTCCGGGGAGGTCACGACCGGGAGTCCGGCCGCGGCGGCCGCGGCGAAGCCGTCGTCGACCGCGACCACCTCGCGGCCCGCGGCGTCCAGCACGGAGGCCGCGATGCCCGCGCGCATCCCGCCCGCGCAGTGCACCCACACCGTGCCCGGCGGCACCTCGTCGAGGCGCCGGTGGATCTCGTGGACCGGCAGGTGCACGCTGCCCCTGACCCACCCCTGGGCGCGTTCGGCGTCCCGGCGCACGTCCACGACCACCACGTCGGCGTCGTCCCGCCGGGCCGTGGCCAGCTCCGCGAACGTGGCACGCCGCAGCGAGGCCGGCCGCTCCCCCTGCGCGACCCAGTCGGCCGGGGAGCCCACCGCCGCCGCGGCCGGGCGGTCGATGCCCACCCGGGCCAGCTCGCGCTGGGCGCGGGCCAGGTCGTCGGCGCTGTGCGCGAGCAGCGTCACCGGCCTGCCCCACGGGATCAGCCAGGCCAGATAGGTCGCGAGCTGTCCGTCGACCTCGAAGTTGACCGACCCGGCGACGTGACCGGCGGCGAAGGCCACCCGGGAGCGCAGGTCCACGACCCACTCGCCCGCGGCCAGGCGCCGGGATATCTCGTCCGCGTCCGCGCGCCGGGGCTCGGTCAGGTCCAGGGTAGCGGGCCCCTCGCTGTTCACCGGCGCCATGTGGGCGTAGTAGGCGGGCACGTCGTCCAGCCCGGACAGCAGCTCGCGGACGAAGGTCTCCACGTCCTGGACGAGTGCCGGGTTGGCGGCCCGCTCGGCGCCGACGGTGCTCTGCTCGCCGCCGGAGGACGTGGCGGAGCAGAAGCTGCCGAAGCCGTGCGTGGGCAGCAGGCTCACCCCGTCCTCGAGCTGGTCCGCGAGACGGTGCGCGGAGGCGTGCTGCGCGCGGGCCAGCTCCTCGGTCAGCCGGGGCTCCACGAGGTCCGGCCGGCCCACGGTGCCGATCAGCAGCGAACCGCCGGTGAAGGCGGCCACGGCCCGCCCCGCCTCCTGGAGCACGTAGGAGGTGTGGTGCGGGGTGTGGCCAGGCGTGGCCACCGCGCGCAGCTCCAGCCCCGCGTCGACCGGCTCCACGTCGCCGTCGGCCACCGCCACGCGCGCGTACGCCACCTCCGCCCCGGCCGGCACCAGGTAGCGCGCGCCGGTGAGGCGGGCCAGCTCCAGACCGCCGGTGATGTAGTCGTTGTGCACGTGGGTCTCGGCGACGGCGGTGATCCGCACCCCGCGCCGGGCGGCCGCGGCGATGACGCGGTCGATGTCCCGCGGCGGATCCACGACCACGGCCGTGTGCGGCCCGCCCGCCAGGTAGCTGCGGTTGCCCAGTGACCGGGTCTCCAGGACGTCGACAAAGAACACGACACGCTCTCCTTCCGGAATTACCCCCCGGGGTATCTCTCGGGCCACCGTAACAGATATACCCAGGGGGGTATTGCTGGGCTCCGTGCCCGAGGTGCCGTGGGCCCGTCGGGGCACCGTCCGGGAACCGTTCCGCAGGGGCTCGGCAACTGCGGTGTGCGAAGCCGAAGTTGGGGTATCCGCAGCACCAGCACGGTCGACACCGGGGTCGGCGCCGGTGACGGCCGTGCTGTTCTCGTCACGCACCGCCGCCCGGCGGGCACCTCCTCTCCGCCGCCCGGCGGCCCCGGCGCTCCGTGACCCGTTCGGAACACCACGTGACCCGAACGGCCCTCTCGGGTACCCGCCCGGTCGGCGCAGGGTTGGGATGTGCACGGGCACCCCGTGCCCGCGCGCCCCGACCGGCTGTCCCGACACGGAAGGACCACCGATGTCCGTCGACACGCAGCAGGCGCCCCCCGAGCCCACGGACGAGGAGCTCGCCGGCCTGGACGCCCACTGGCGCGCCGCGAACTACCTCGCCGTCGGCCAGATCTACCTGATGGCCAACCCCCTGCTGGCCGAACCCCTGCGCCCCGAGCACGTCAAACCGCGCCTGCTCGGCCACTGGGGCACCTCACCCGGCCTCAACCTGGTCCACACCCACCTCAACCGGGTGATCAAGGCCCGCGACCTCGACGCCCTGTGCGTCTGGGGCCCCGGCCACGGAGGACCCGCCGTACTGGCCAACGCGTGGCTGGAGGGCTCGTACACCGAGACCTACCCGGACATCACCCGGGACGCGGCCGGCATGGCCCGGCTGTTCAAGCAGTTCTCCTTCCCCGGCGGCGTACCGAGCCACGTGGCGCCCGAGACGCCGGGCTCCATCCACGAGGGCGGCGAGCTGGGCTACGCGCTGTCGCACGCCTACGGCGCCGCCTTCGACCACCCGGACCTGGTGGTCGCCTGCGTGATCGGCGACGGCGAGGCGGAGACCGGACCGCTGGCAACGTCCTGGCACTCCAACAAGTTCCTCGACCCGGTGCACGACGGCGCCGTCCTGCCGATCCTGCACCTCAACGGCTACAAGATCGCCAACCCGACGGTGCTCGCCCGCCTCCCCGAGGGCGAGCTGGACGAACTCCTGCGCGGCTACGGTCACGATCCGATCCACGTCACCGGCGACGACCCGGCCGCCGTCCACCGCGCGACGGCCCGCGCCATGGACACCGCCCTCGACCGCATCGCCGCCATCCAGCGGGCGGCCCGCGAGGAGGGCGCCACCGGACGCCCCCGCTGGCCGATGATCGTCCTGCGCACCCCCAAGGGCTGGACCGGCCCCGCCGAGGTGGACGGACTGCCCGTGGAGAACACCTGGCGCGCCCACCAGGTGCCCCTGTCGGCCGTACGCACCAACCCCGAGCACCTCGCGCAGCTGGAACGGTGGCTGCGCTCCTACCGCCCCGAGGAACTGTTCGACGACGCCGGAGCGCCGCGGCCCGCCGTCCTCGCCGCGATCCCCGAGGGGCCCCGCCGGCTCGGCGCCACCCCGTACGCCAACGGCGGCCTCCTGCTGCGCGAACTGCCGGTGCCCCCGCTGGAGAGGTACGCCGTGCCCGTCGAGGAACCCGGCGCGAGCATGCACGAGCCCACCCGGGTCCTCGGCGACCTGCTCCGGGACGTCATGGACGCCACCACCGACCGGCGCGACTTCCGCCTCGTCGGCCCCGACGAGACCGCCTCCAACCGCCTCCAGGCCGTCTACGCCGCCAGCGGCAAGGCGTGGCAGGAGCGGACACTGCCCGTCGACGAGGACCTGGACCGGCACGGCCGGGTGATGGAGATCCTGTCCGAACACACCTGCCAGGGCTGGCTGGAGGGCTACCTACTCACCGGCCGGCACGGACTGTTCTCCTGCTACGAGGCGTTCGTCCACATCGTCGACTCGATGGTCAACCAGCACATCAAGTGGCTCCGGGTGACCCGCCGCCTGCCCTGGCGCGCGCCCATCGCGTCCCTCAACTACCTGCTCACCTCCCACGTGTGGCGTCAGGACCACAACGGCTTCTCCCACCAGGACCCCGGCTTCGTCGACCACATCCTCAACAAGAGCCCCGAGGCCGTACGCGTCTACTTCCCGCCGGACGCCAACACCCTGCTCTCCGTCGCCGACCACGCCCTGCGCAGCCGCGACTACGTCAACGTGATCGTGGCCGGCAAACAGCCCTGCTTCGACTGGCTGACCATGGAACAGGCGAAGACGCACTGCGCTCGCGGCGCCGGGATCTGGGACTGGGCGGGCACCGAGGACGGCACCCGGGAACCCGACGTGGTGCTCGCCTGCGCCGGCGACGTGCCGACCCAGGAGATCCTGGCCGCCGCCCAGCTGATCCGCCACCACCTGCCGGAACTCGCCGTGCGCGTGGTCAACGTCGTCGACATCGCCCGCCTGCTGCCCAGCGGCGAACACCCGCACGGCATGAGCGACTTCGAGTACGACGGCCTGTTCACCGCCGACAAACCGGTGATCTTCGCCTACCACGGCTACCCCTGGCTGATCCACCGGCTCGCCTACCGCCGCACCGGGCACGCCCATCTGCACGTGCGCGGCTACAAGGAGATCGGGACCACCACCACCCCGTTCGACATGGTGGTCGGCAACGACCTGGACCGCTACCGCCTGGTCATGGACGTCATCGACCGCGTGCCCGGCCTCGCCGTCCGCGCCGCCGCCGTACGGCAGCGGATGGAGGACGCCCGGCTGCGGCACCACGACTGGATCCGCGAGCACGGCGTGGACCTGCCCGAGGTCGCCGACTGGACCTGGGAGGACTCGCGGTGACGGCGACCCCGTCGACCTGGGACTACGACCACTACGACGCCGCGGAGGAGCGGCTGCGCGAGTCCCTGTGCACCCTCGGCAACGGCTACTTCGCCACCCGCGGCGCGCTGCCCGAGTGCGGCTCCGACGACACGCACTACCCGGGCACCTACGTGGCCGGCTGCTACAACCGCCTCACCTCCGCCGTATCCGGGCGCGAGGTCGAGAACGAGGACATGGTCAACCTCCCCAACTGGCTGCCGCTGCGCTTCAGGCCCGCCGACGGGGACTGGCTCACACCGGACACCGCCGAGGTGCTCGACCACCGCCAGACCGTGCACCTGGACTCCGGCGTCCTGGAGCGCCTCACCCGCTTCGGGCTCGACGGGGAGCGCGTGCTGTCCGTGCGCCAGCTGCGCATGGTGCACATGGCCGATCCCCACCTCGCCGCCCTGCGCACGGAGTTCACCGTCGAGGGCGGTCCGGTGGACCTGGAGGTGGAGGCGGCCCTCGACGGCGGTGTCACCAACTCCGGGGTGCCGCGCTACCGGGACCTGGACGGAAACCACCTCACCCACGTGCACACCGACAGCGCCGACCACGACACGGTGTGGCTGCGCTGCCGGACCCGCACCTCGGACATCCGGATCGGCATGGCCGCCCGCACCAGCGCGGACGCGCCGGTCACCGCGGCCCGCGAGCACCTGTGCGTCACCCAGCGGGCCGCCCTGCGCGCCGAACCGGGCCGCACCGCCACCGTCGACAAGGTCGTCGCCCTGCACACCTCGCGCGACCCGGCGATCAGCGACCCGCTCCAGGCCGCCGTCGACCGGGTGGCCCGAGCCCCCGGCTTCGACGACCTGCTGGTCAGTCACCGCACCGCCTGGGGCCAGTTGTGGCGCCGCGCCGAACTGGACGTCCCCGGCGAGGCGGGCAGCATCCTGCGCCTGCACCTCTTCCACGTCCTGCAGACGCTCTCCCCGCACACCGCCGACCTCGACGTGGGCGTACCGGCGCGCGGACTGCACGGAGAGGCATACCGCGGCCACGTCTTCTGGGACGAGCTGTTCGTCCTGCCCTACCTGAACCTGCACTTCCCCGAGGTGTCCCGGGCCCTGCTGCACTACCGGCACCGCCGCCTGGAGAAGGCGGGGACCGCGGCCCGCGCGATCGGCAGGCGCGGCGCGCTCTACCCCTGGCAGAGCGGCAGCGACGGCCGCGAGGAGACCCAGCAGCTGCACCTCAACCCGCGCTCGGGCCGCTGGCTCCCCGACCACTCGCACCTCCAGCACCACGTGGGCTCCGCCATCGCGTACAACGTGTGGCAGTACTGCGAGGTCAGCGGCGACGCCGAGTTCCTGCACACCAAGGGCGCCGAGATGCTGCTGCAGATCGCCCGCTTCTGGGCCGACTCCGCCACCTGGGACGAGCGGCTCGGGCGGCACCGCATCCGGGGCGTCGTCGGCCCCGACGAGTACCACGAGGCCTACCCCGGCGCCGACCGCCCGGGCCTGGACGACAACGCGTACACCAACGTCACCGCCGCCTGGGTGCTGTCCCGCACCCTCGAGGTCCTCGACGACCTGCCCGAACCCCGCCGCCGCGAACTCGTCGAACGCACCGCGCTGGACGACGCGGAACTGGAGCAGTGGGACAGCGTCTCCCGCACCCTGCACGTCCCCTTCCACGAGGGCGTCGTCAGCCAGTTCGAGGGGTACGGCGACCTCGCCGAACTGGACTGGGAGGGCTACCGCGAGCGGTACGGCGACATCCGGCGCCTGGACCGCGTCCTGGAGGCCGAGAACGACAGCGTCAACAACTACCAGGCGTCCAAGCAGGCCGACGTCCTCATGCTGGGCTACCTGTTCTCACCGGCCGAACTCCGGTCGCTGTTCCGGCGGTTGGGCTACACCCTCGACGAGCGGACCTGGCAGCGCACCGTCGACCACTACCTGGCCCGCACCAGCCACGGGTCCACCCTCAGCGGACTCGTCCACGGCTGGATCCTGGCCCGCGCCCGCCGCGCCGAGGCATGGACGTACTTCCAGGAGGCGCTCAAGGGCGACGTCGCCGACCTTCAGGGAGGCACCACGGGCGAGGGCATCCACCTCGGCGCCATGGCCGGCACCCTCGACCTCGTCCAGCGCGGCCTGACCGGCCTGGAGACCCGCGCGGGTGCCCTGTGGCTCGATCCGGTGCCGCTGCCGGAGCTGTCGTCGTACGGGTTCTCCGTGCGGTACCAGGGCCACTGGGGTGTGCGGTTCCGGCTGGAGCACGGCCGGCTGGAGATCGCCGTGCCCGCGGCCGGACCGCTGCCGATCGACGTCCGGCTGCCGGACCGCGAGGTGCGCCTCCAGCCGGGCGACACCTGCCGACTGGTGCTGCCGGACTGACCGGGCCCGCCCGTCGGCCGGTCAGCCGGGCAGGGGGTAGGTCACGGTGCGGGGGGAGCCGTCCGGCCTGCCGTCGGTGTAGGTCAGGGTGATCCGGGTGAAGTGCGCCTGTCCCGTCCCCTGCTCCCCGCCCGTCGGCATGTCGAGCCGCACGGTCACCGGGTAGGAGTGGAAGGCGCCCGCGGCGCAGTACGGGTCGCAGTCGTTCACGGCGTTCGTGCCCCGGCCCACCGCCGCCTGCGCGTCCCAGCGGAACCAGCGCACGGAGACCAGGCGGCTGTTGCCGTCCCCGCAGGCGAGCACGTACGCCTCGGGCCCGATCTGCGGCTGTCCGGAGCAGTCGAGCAGCACCGGGTCCTGCGTCTGCTGGGTGCGTGCCGCGGGCTGCGCCGACGGCGCGGCGGAGGCCGTGCCCAGCGGTACTGCGAGCGCGGCGGCGGCACAGAGTGTGACCGCTGCCCTCATCGGGTTCCTGCCCATGTCTGCTCCCGCCGTCTCGGGGTCGCTTGTCTCCGCTTGCCCCTTTTTCTCCGTTCCGACGGTACGACCGTGTTCGTGAACGCACCACTCGTACGGAGCAGCGGCCGGGCCCCCGAGGGCGCCGACCTGCGCGTCGGCCGGGCCGTCCGGTTCGTGCGACAAGACGCCGATTGCATCCCCCGTGTGGTCCTCGCGACGGCCCGCAACCGCCGTCCGCGCCCCGGTGTCTCATGCCGTCAAGAACGGCGACCCGACCGGGCGCCCCCTCACGTGGAGGACCGCGGTATGCACCCGACGACAGCTGAGACCGCCGCCGCCCCGACGCACTCGCGCTCCCGCGACACGCGGGGCGACTTCCTGCTCCAGCCGCCCGACCCCGCCCGGCGCGTCCCCTGCCGCGTCGACCCCGTCGACCTGCGCCGCCTCGACCTGCTCGCCCTGCTGACCGCCGCCGGCATCGCGCCCTCCGCCGGGGACCGGGCCGCCATCGAGCAGCTCAGCGTGCTCCCCGGCAGCGTGCACACGGCACTGCACCGGTGGCTGGAGCAGGCGTACGGGTTCTGCCGCTGAGTGCGCGGAGGTCAGAAGTCGACGGGGTCACGCACCAGCGGGCACGTCATGCAGTGCCCTCCACCGCGCCCCCGGCCCAGTTCCGCGCCCACGATGGTGACGACCTCCACCCGGGCCTCGCGCAGCAGCGCGTTGGTCAGGGTGTTGCGGTCGTAGGTGAACACCACGCCGGGCTCCACCGCTACGGCGTTGTTGCCGCTGTCCCACTGCTGGCGCTCGGAGGCGTAGGCGTCGCCGCCCGTCTCCACCACCCGCAGCTTCGGCAGCCCGAGAGCCTTGGCGACGACGTCGACGAAGGGTGTCGACCCCTCGTCGACCACGTCGAAACCGGGGGCCCGGTCGCCGGGGCGCAGCGAGAAGGTGTGCACCCCGTCCATGATGCGGGGATAGAGGGTCACCACGTCGCGGTCGGCGAAGGTGAAGACCGTGTCCAGGTGCATGGCGGACCGCAGCTTCGGCATCCCGGCGACGACGACGTGCTCGGCGGCGCCGTTGCGGAACAGCGCGGCGGCGACCTGGGTGACGGCCTGCCGGGAGGTGCGCTCGCTCATGCCCATGAGGACGACCCCGTGGCCCACCGGCATGATGTCGCCGCCCTCGAAGGTGGCCTGCCCCCAGTCCTGCTCGGGGTCGCCCCACCACACCTTCGAGCCCTTGAAGTCGGGGTGGAAGGTGTAGATCGCCTTCATCAGCAGCGTCTCGTCGTGCCGCGCGGACCAGTACAGCGGGTTGAGGGTGAGACCCCCGTACAGCCAGCAGGTGGTGTCCCGCGTGTACAGGGTGTTGGGCAGCGGCGGCATCAGGTACTCGCGGGCGCCGGTGGACTCGCGGGCCAGCGCGAGATGCGGGGAGCGGAAGTCCTCGGGCAGGTCGGTGGTGGCGAGGCCGCCGACGAGGTACTCGGCGAGTTCCCTCGGCGAGAGGGTCTCCAGGTAGGCGCGGGTGGCGTCGATGAGGCCGATGCCGACCTGGTTCGCGGTGATCTTGCGGTCCAGGAGCCACGCCTTGGCCTCCGGGATCGCCATGATCTGCGCCAGCAGGTCGTGCAGCTCCACCACCTCCACCCCGCGCCGGCGCAGTTCACCGACGAAGGCGGCGTGGTCGCGCTGGGCGTTCTCCACCCACATGACGTCGTCGAAGAGCAACTCGTCGGAGTTGGTGGGGGTCAGCCGCCGGTGTGCGAGGCCGGGGGAGCACACCAGGACCTTGCGCAGCCTGCCGACCTCGGAATGGACGCCGAGCGCGGGTCTCACGGCGTTGTCGTTGCTGGTCACAGGGCCTCCTTGAGGGATGCGGTACGGGGCGGGGAAGGGAGACGTACGGGGCCGGGGGTCACAGGCTGATCCACCCGGCCACCAGGGCGAGGAGGCCGACCGCCGCGCCGGTCACGGACACGGCCAGGACGACCAGTTCCCCGGGCGAGAACAGCCGACGGCCCTGCTCCCCGCGGGCCATCACGAACAGGACGGTCGCCGGGGCGTAGACGATGAAGGACACGAGTACGAACTTCAGGCCCGCCGCGTACAGCAGGAACGCGGTGTACAGCGTGGCGACGACCCCGACGACCAGCTCGCGCCGCGAGGTGCGGCCGCCCTCGGTGCGCGGGTCGTCCCGGCTGCCGATCCGCACCGCGAAGGCCGCCGCCAGCAGGTACGGGATCAGGGAGAGGGCGCTGGTCAGGTTGAGCGCGAAGTCGAAGGCGTCGTTGGAGAAGCTGGTGGCGACCAGCACCACCTGGGTGAGCAGCGACGTCATCAGCAGGGCCGGCACCGGCACGTCGGCGGCGTTGGCACGGCGCAGGAAGCGCGGCATGTCGTCGTCCTTGGCCGCGACGAAGAGCACCTCCGCCGCCATCAGCGTCCAGGCCAGATAGGCGCCCAGGACCGACACGATCAGACCCACGCTGATGAACACCCGCCCCCAGGTGCCCACGGCCGCCTCCAGGACACCCGCCATGGACGGCTGGCGCAGGTCGGCGATCTCGGCCATCGGCATGACGCCGTACGACACGATGGTCACCGACGCGAAGACGGCGAACACGCTGAGGAAGCCCAGCACCGTCGCCCTGCCCACGTCGGACCGGCGACGGGCGTGCCGGGAGTAGACGCTGGCGCCCTCGACGCCCAGGAACACGAAGACGGTCGCCAGCATGGTGCCGCGCACCTGCGAGAACAGGGAGCCGGCGTAGTCCGCGCCGCCGAAGTTGTCCGCGAACACCCCGGGGTCGAAGTACAGCAGGGCCAGGACGACGAAGAACACGATGGGCACGAGCTTGGCCACCGTGACGATCCTGTTGATGGCCGTCGCTTCCTTCACCCCGCGCCGGATCAGCCAGAAGAACGCCCACAGTCCGGCGGAGGAGAGCACCACCGCCACCGCGGTGTCCCCGTCGCCCAGCTCCGGCCAGATCGAGCCGACGGTCGACATGATCAGGACCCAGTAGGTCACGTTGCCCACACACGAGCTGGCCCAGTAGCCGAAGGCGGCGAAGAAGCCCAGGTACTCGCCGAAGCCCGCCTTGGCGTACGCGTACACGCCGGCGTCGAGGTCGGGCCTGCGCACGGCGAGGGACTGGAAGACGAAGGCCAGCATCAGCATGCCGGTGCCCGCGATCGCCCAGGCGATCAGCGCGCCCGCCACGCCCGTCTCCTCGGCGAAGCGTCCCGGCAGCGAGAACACACCGGCGCCCACCATCGACCCGACGACCATGGCGGTCAGGGTGAACAGTCCCACCTTCGCCGTGTGCGGGGCTGCGCTGTCGACGTCGGAAGCAGCGGCCTGCGACATGCCGTCCCTCCGGATGGCCGATCGATTGTGACCACTGTGCAACATGTGGTGGCTTCGGGCATCTTGTTCGTTTTCGACGCTCGGCCGGGGAGCGCGGGGCCGGTGCGGCCGGTCAACCGTGCAGGGCGAGGTACGGGGCGAGCGCGAACAGCGTCACGATGAGGGCGTACTTCAGCTGCCGCGAGGGCAGCGCGTGCGCGATCCGCCAGCCCAGCAGCACCCCCGCCAGCTCGGGTACACCGACCAGCACCGCCAGCGGCCAGTCGACGGCCCCCTGGGCCACGTAACCCAGCGTCCCCACCCCCGCGATGACGACGGACTGGGCCTGCGCCGCGGCGAGGGACTCCAGCACGGGCACACCCAGGGCCACCAGCAAGGGCACGGTGAGCATCGGTCCGCCGATGCCGACGATTCCGGCCGCGACGGCCACCCCGCAGCCCAGCCCCGCAACCACCGCCGTCGACGGGTGCGCCCGCGGGGCGGCCGGACGGCGACGCTCGCGGAACCACACCAGACCCGCCACACCCGCCACGAACACACCGAGCACCAGCCCGAACATCCGCTTCGACACATAGGAGTTGACCAGGACGCCGAGCGGGGTACCGACGACCGCGCTCACCGCGAGGACCAGTGCCGTGCGCCGCGTCGCCGGCTCGCGCAGCTGCCCCGAGCGGGTGTAGGCGGCGGTCGCGAGCACGCCGGTGGCGACATGGGTGACGATGGCCGTCCCGGCCACCTCCGCCGGCGTCAGACCGGTGAGGGCGAACAGACCGATGGTGGGCAGCACCCCGCCCGGTCCGACGGCGGTGATGCCCACCCCGCCGACCAGACCCAGCAGCCCCAGCGCCACCAGCACGGGCACACTCGCACCGAACATCACCGGCCTCCCCTCACGTGGTCCGCGGTCCACCACGACCGAGCGTGGCGCGCAGCGTCATCCGGTCCGCGCGGATCCGGATCGACTCCGTGTCCACCGGCCGACCGTCCGCCAACCGGGTCAGCCGCTCCAGGGCGAACACCGCCGCCCCGGGCTCGATCCCCAGCAGCCGTGCCGTGCCCGGGGCGGCGTTGACCGCGTGCACGGCCACCTCGGCCCGCCCGAGCGGGACGCCCGCGGCCTCCTCGATCAGGTGGAACACGTCCCGGCCGCGCAGATCGCCGGCGAGCACGGCACGGCCGATGCCGGCGGTCAGGTAACTGGTGTCCAGCGACAGCGGCAGCCCGTCCAGCCACCGCAGCCGCTCCACGTACACCCCGCCCGCCCCGGCCGGTACCTCCAGACGGGCGGCGATCGCGGCCGGCAGCACCGGCACCTCCGCGGCGACCCGCACCTCGTTGGTCACGGTGCCGCGCCCGGTCAGCTCCTCGGCCAGCCCGGTCAGCCGGTCGAGACCGTGCCCGTACTTCGGCAGCAGCACCCTCGTCCCGACCCCGCGCCGCCGGGTGATCAGACCCTCCTCGCGCAGCAGCGCCAGGGCGTCCCGCACGGCGTTGCGCGAGGCGTCGAACCGGCGGCCCAGATCCCGCTCGTCGGGCAGCGTGCCGTCGGCGAAGGCACCGTCCGTGATCTGCTGCCGCAGTACGTCGGCCAGCTGCCGGGCCCGCTCGGCGCGCGGCCGTCCCCCGTGGTGGTCCATGCCGGCCACGGTAACCCGAACCATGTTTCGCCGAAGTTACGCCACCCCTGCTGACCTGCGGAAACGTCTGACCTGCAGGTTCGCCGGGTACTGCGGTGCGCTTCGCCACCCGGCCGGCGGGACGCTCACCGCGCGGTGCGCAGATCCGCGCCGAGCCGTGCCAGGTTCAGCACCCCCACGACGACCAGCGCCACCCCGATCAGCTGCGGCACGATCCACCAGTCGCCCCGTACGTCCTCCCGGTACAGCACCACGCCGAGCAGCAGGCTCACCGTCGCGTCGCCCAGCGTGAGGGCGGGCTGGGAGGCGACGAGCGGGCCGCCCTGCATGGCGTGCTCCAGCAGGAGCACGGCACACACCCCGGCCACCGCGAAGCCGTAGGTCTGCCAGGCGGTGAAGAAGCCGACCGCACCGTCGGTGTCCAGGACGCGCATGGAGTCCTTCATCAGACCGGCCGTCAGGGCGTAGCACACCGCGGTGGCCGCGCCGAGGCAACCGGCACGGGCCTTGCCGACGGGGCGCTTCAGGCCCGCGGCGGCCAGCAGTACGGCCGCCCCCGCGCAGGCCGCCAGCGCCGGCACCCACCGGTCCAGGGGCACGTCGGCCTCACCGCCGTCCGGCGCGGCCGAGGCCAGCGCGACCCCCAGCCCCACGACCACTCCGCCGACGGCGAGCCACAGGATCTCGGGCAGCCGGTTGCCGGTGAGCAGCGAGGCCAGCAGCAGGGCCAGCGGAAGCTCCAGCACGAACAGGGGCTGTACGAGTGACAGCGGCCCCGTCGCCAGCGCCACCGCCTGCCCCACGCCGGCCACCACCACGGCCAGCATCCCGCCGAGCCACACGGGGCGCCGCAACAGGTCGAGGACGAGTCCGGGGCGGAATCCCTGGGACTGGGGCACGCTCAGCGCGGCGCGCCGCTGCAGCACGGTGGCCAGCGCGTTGCTGAACGCGGCGAGGAGTGCGAAGAGCACCGGCAGGACGAAAGCCATCCACCGATACTCACCCCGATCTCCCCCGGCCGCGCGCCGCGTCACGTCCGGGGTGCCGGGAGTCGCTCAGTTGCCGCTCCGGGCGGAGGGAGCCTCGGCCGCGGGGCGCTGCTCACGCCCGGGTGCGGCGGCCTCGGTGGCGGTGTAGTAGACCGAGGTGCCCTGCTTGGTGCGCTGGGCCTGGTTCTTGGCGACGAGTCCTTCGAGCGTGGTGCGCACGACCGTGGTCTTGACGGTGCGTCCGGAGTGGGCCTCGCCCAGCGCCGTGGTGACCTCGGCGGCGGAGCGCGGTTCCCGCTGCCCGGCGAGGTGCTCGCGCACCAGCTCCACCAGGGTGGGCCGGCCGGCCTCGCGCGCCGCCGCCTTCTTCGCCGCGGGCTTGCCCGCGGTCTTGGCGGCCGACTTCCCGGCCGTCTTCTCGGCGGTCTTGGCCGGTGCCTTGTCGGCAGCCTTGGCGGTCGTCTTGGGGGCCGTCTTCTCGGCGGTCTTGGCGGCCGTCTCGGTGGTCGTCGTGGCTGCCGGCTTCGTGGCCTTCTTCGCCGCAGGCTTCGAGACCGCCTTGGCACTCGGCTTCGGAGCCGCGGCGCGCTTGGGCGCGGTGGTGGCCTTCTTGCTCCGCGTCGACTTGCCCGCGGTCGACCGCGGGGCCGCACCGCCGCGCGGCGCCGGAACCGCGGCCGACTCGGGTGCGGCGGCGGGCTCCGGCGCGGACGGGGTGGGCGGCGAGGTGATGCCGAGGGCCTGCTGCATGTTCACCAGCAGGGCGTGGTCGTGCTGCAGCGCGGCCAGTTGCTGCTGGAGAGCCGTGATCTCCGCGCTGACACGTTCCTGCTCCTTGACGTTGCGCTCCAGGTCGTCGGTCACCTGGACGCTGTACTGCGACGCCAGTTCCGTGGCGGACTGCATCGTGCTCTCGGACATGGTGTGGACTCTCCTTGGTTCGCGGCCGTGAAGGCTGACGCGCAGCCCTCAGTTGTTGACCTGTTCGCTGCCGAGTCGGTATACCACGTATGGCCGCCATCGTGGTATGTGCCGCCGCAATCCCGTGCGTGTGTTCGGCCGCGGACAGCGGTGGTCACCCGCCCGCGGGCACCTCCACGACCTTCCCGTGCTCGTCGACGGTGTGTGTCTGCCAGTAGGTGTCCCACTCGTCGCCGACGTGTTCGGGGACCTTGCCCTCGGGGTAGCGGGTGTAACCCTTGGGCGGCTCCTCGCCGTTGGGCACACAGGCGCTGCCCGTGTCTCCGATGGTCATGACCGGGTACTCGCCGCCGCCGCAGCTGGCCTCCTCCATGGAACAGCCGGTCAGGACCGCCGAGGCGGCCGCACAGGCCAGGACGAGACCGCTGACGGACCGCCCGACGCGGGCGGCGGACACGACTGACGGCCGGTGAGAAAGGTGAGTGGTGCGCACGGTTGACTCCCTGGGGGGGGGTGACTGGTGCGGCAAGCGTCCCCCGGTGGGGGGAAGCACCTCATGAGTACGAGTACTCAATCGGACGAGCCGTATTACCTGCCCCGGCCGGTCAAACGGTCCACCCGGCGCGCGCTCGCCCGTGCGTCCCGCTCGGCACCGGCGAGGGCGTCCGCTGCCGTACGGCCCCGCTGCTCGGCCTCCCGCCGTTCCCGTTCGGCCCGGTCGAGGTCCTCGTGTGCCGCGCGCAGCCGCTCCTCGGCGGTGGCCACCGTCTCGCGTACCCGGCCCAGTTCGTCGTCGGACCGGCGCAGTGACTCCTGCGCGTCGGCCTCTTCGGCGCGTGCGTCCCGCAGCTGCCGTGCGGCCCGCTCGGCCTCCTGCTCGGCCCGCTGCAACTCCTCCCGCCGTTTGCGGCGCCGCTCGGCGAGTTCGTCCTTCGCCCGGGTGCCGGTAGCGGTGCCGCGGGACTTCGGTCGTGGCCGCGGCCCGGGTTCGGTCCGGGCGGGTTCCGCCGGAGCGGTGCCCGAGGGAAAGTCCGAGGGCGGTGTCAGGGCGACCTCCAGGCGTCCTTCGGCCCACCGGTCGGCCGCGCCGGGGTCCGCGAGGACCGCGCGCAGGGTCGACTCGACCTCCCGCTGCGCCGCCGGGGAGAGCCGCTGCCCGGCCTCGCCGGCGAGTTGGGCGGCCTGCCGGGAGAGAGCGGCGACGATGCGCCGGCGTTGCGCCGAGAGCTCCTTGAGTCCGGCGGTGTCCAGGGTGCGGTGTGCCTCGCGCAGTGCCTGTCCCAACTCCAGGAACCGCCGGGTCTCCTCCGCCCGGGAGCGCGTCAGCAGATTGGCCGCCCACGCGGCGAGCGTGGGCCGGCGGGCGGCGTGGATGCGGCGGGCGTCCTCCTTGCGGCCGGCCGTTCTGGCGGCCGCGGCGCGTTCCTCACGGCGGGAGACGAAGGCGGACGGAGGCGTGGCGTAGAGCTCGTCCAGGACCTGCTCGACCGCTCCCGAGTCCTGGCCGTCCGTGTCCCGGCGACGCCCGCCCTTGCGCTGCATGGCCTCCGGCCTCCGTCCTTCGCCGTCCTTCGTCGTCCTTCGCCGTCGTGCCCGCCGCCCGCCGGGACCGCCCCGGCGTCAATGCGGCTGGCGGCCTACTTCGCCGCCGCCACGTCGTCGTAGACGAGCAGGCCGTCCGTCCGCAGCCGGGCACCCGGGGTGGGGGAGTGGGCCGTCAGACGGCCGTCGTGCATGAGGTGGTCCGCGGGGATGCCGCGGGCCAGCACGGCGAAGTCGGCGATGAGGCGCCGGTGGCACCGCCACCACACCGCCTCGCCGCACATGACCGCGGTGCGCTCGTGTGCCGCCCGGGCCAGCAACTCGTCCATGGCGGCGACGAACTCCGGCGACCGGGTGTGCCCCGCGTACGCCCGGAAGGAGGCGTTGCGCCAGACGACGTCGGGCGAGTCGGGCGCCGGCTTGCGGAAACCGCCCAGACGCCGCTCCCACCGGTAGGCCAGGCCCTCCTCGGGCAACCACCGGGCCAGTCGCTCCCGCAGCAGGTCGGGGTCGCGGCGGCTGCCGGGGGCGGTCCTGACGTCGACCACGGAGGCGACACCGGCACCACGCAGCAGTCCGGCCAGTTCCGCGCGGCTCGCGGTGCCGTGCCCGAACGTGACCAGGTGAGGCCGCGACATGTCGTCACCGGTTCCCTCGCTGCCTGCGCCCATGCCTTCTGTCTACGGTCACCCGGGCGGCCCCGCGACCCGGAGCGGGCCCACCCGGGGCACTGCGCCGGGGCATCGGCGTCAGCCGAAGCTGCGCCGGTAGGCGTGGGGGCTGACTCCGGTGGTGCGCTTGAAGCGGTCGCGGAAGGCCGTCGGCGAGCCGAAGCCGACCTGGGCGGCGATGCGCTCCACGGAGTGCTCCGTCGTCTCCAGCAGGTGCTGCGCCTGCCGGACCCGGGCACGGTGCAGCCACTGCAGCGGAGTGCTGCCGGTCTGCTCCCGGAAGCGGCGGATCAGCGTCCGCGTGCTCATCCCGGCGTGCGCGGCGATGTCGGCGAGGGAGAGGTCGCGGGCCAGGTCCTCCCGCAGCCAGGTGAGCAGGGGTTCGAGGGCGGAACCGCGGGGCACGGGCGGACAGTCGTGGACGATGAACTGCGCCTGGCCGCCCTCGCGTTCCAGCGGCATCACCGACAGCCGGGCGGCGTGTGCGGCGACCGCCGAGCCGTAGTCGCGCCGGATCATGTGCAGGCACAGGTCCAGGCCCGCGGCGGCTCCGGCCGAGGTGAGGACCTGGCCGTTGTCGACGTACAGGACGTCCGGGTCGACATCGATGTCCGGATGGGCGTCGGCCAGGGCCTCGGCGGCGAGCCAGTGGGTGGTGGCACGCAGCCCGTCCAGCAGTCCGGTGGCGGCCAGCGGGAAGGTGCCGGAGCAGATGGAGGCGATCCGTGCGCCGTTCCGGGCGGCCGTGCGCAGCGCGTCGCGGACGGCGGGGGAGAGCGGGTCGGCGGGGGTGGCCGTACCCGGCACGATGACGGTGTCCGCCTCCCGCAGCCCGTCCAGTCCCCAGGGCGCGCGCAGCGTGAACACGCCGGCGTCGATCTCGGGGTGCTCGGCGCACACCCGGATCCGGTAGCCGGGACGGCCGTCGGGGAGCCGGGTACGGGTGAAGACCTCGATCGGCGTGGACAGGTCGAACGGGATCACCCGGTCCAGCGCGAGAACGGCGACGGTGTGCATGGCCGGAACGTACCTCCACACGTGCGGGCGACCGGCGGCTGTGGCGTTTTCCCGTTGAAACCCGTCACTCCTGCCACAGGAAGACGGGCGAGACTTCCTGCTCTGGTAAGCAATTTGCCTAAGTGTATTAGGTGACTGCATAATGCGTAACGGAAGATGCCGCACAGGCAGCCGCACCACCGCCGGAGGCGACATGCGCACCACGGACGACTGGATCACCACGCCCATCACCCGGGACCTGCTGCGGGGCGCCCTCGACCTGGAGCGCACCGAGCACGGCCTGCTGCCCCACCGGCTCCCCGCCTCGGCCCGGGCACAGAACAACGACGGACAGCTGGCCATGGCCGAGTCCCAGCCCTCCGGCGTACGCCTGACCCTGCGCACCCGCGCCACCGCCCTCGAACTGGACACCCTGCCCACCAAGCGGGCCTACGTCGGTGCCCCGCCGCGCCCGGACGGTGTGTACGACCTGCTCGTCGACGGCCGCCCGGCGGGCCGGGGCAGTGTCGCGGGCGGCAACACCCTGACCATCGACATGACCACCGGCACGGCGGGCGTCGAGCCCGGCCCGGTCGGCACCCTGCGCTTCGCGGACCTGCCCGAGGGCGACAAGGACATCGAGATCTGGCTGCCGCACAACGAGACCACCGAACTCGTCGCCCTGCGCACCGACGCCCCCGTCGAGCCCGCCCCGGACCCCGGCCGTCGGGTCTGGCTGCACCACGGCAGCTCGATCAGCCACGGCTCCGACGCCGCGAGCCCCACCACCACCTGGCCCGCCCTCGCCGCCTCCCTCGGCGGCGTCGAACTGGTCAACCTGGGCCTGGGCGGCGGCGCCCTGCTCGACCCGTTCACCGCACGGGCCATGCGCGACACCCCCGCCGACCTGATCAGCGTCAAGATCGGCATCAACGTGGTCAACGCCGACCTCATGCGCCTGCGCGCCTTCGGCCCCGCCGTGCACGGCTTCCTGGACACCATCCGAGAGGGCCACCCCACCGCCCCGCTGCTGGTCGTCTCGCCCATCCTGTGCCCCGTGCACGAGGACACCCCGGGCCCCCTCGCCCCCGACTTCACGGACGGCGGCGTACGCTTCGTCGCCACGGGCGACCCGGCGGAACGCGCGAGCGGGAAGCTGACCCTGAACGTCATCCGGGACGAGCTGTCCCGGATCGTCACCCAGCGGGCCGCCGACGACGAGAACCTGTACCACCTCGACGGCCGCGAACTCTACGGAGAGACCGACGCGGCGGACCTGCCCCTGCCGGACGGCATCCACCCGGACGCCGCCACCCACCGCCTCATCGGCGAACGCTTCGCCAAGCTGGCCTTCGCCGACCGGCGCGCCTTCGCGGGCTGAAACCCATGGGGGCCGGGCTCACGACCCGACGACGAGCGCCGCGAAACGACCGGCCACCTCGCGCCAGACCGCCTCGGCCGCGGGCTCGTCCCGTTCCGCCCGGCGGGCGAGCTCCACCGGGTCCAGCCCCCGGGCCCGGAGCCGGTCGGCGTCCCACGACCCGACCCGGTCCGCCCCCGCCTCGGGGTGGAACTGCACGCCCCACGCCCGCTCACCGACCCGGAACGCCTGGTACGGGCACCGCTCACTCGACATGAGCCACGCCGCGCCGGGCGGCAGGGCGGTGACGGCGTCCTGGTGGTGCTCGATCGCCGTCACCCGCTCCGGCAGCCCTGCGAAGAGCGGATCGTCACCGGCCTCGGACCGCAGGGCCAACGGGGTGCTGCCGAACTCCGGTTCGCCGTGCCGACCGCGCACCGTGCCGCCGGCGACCTGGGCGAGGAGCTGCCCGCCGAGACAGATCCCGAAGACCGGGGCGCCCCGCTCCACCGCCTCGGCGACCAGGACCCGGGTCTGCGCGAGCCAGGGAGCACGTGCGTCGTCGTCGGGCAGATAGCCGCCGCCGAGCACCAGCACGCCGTCGTGCGCCGCACGCCGGGGGAGAGCCGCACCGGCATACGCGTGCACCACGTCCAGCGACACCCCGCCCGCGACCAGCCAGTCGCCGAACCGGCCCGGTCCGCCGCCCCGATGGTTCTGCACCACCAGGAGCCGTGCCATCTCCCACCCCCTCGCCGCACGCCCTTCAGCGGCGCGCCATGTACAGGGACACAGCCTTGTGCAGCACCCTGTTCAGTGCATAGTCCCACTCGCCCAGGTACTCGACTGCCTGTCCGCCGGCGCCGACCTTGAACCGCAGCAGCCCCAGCAGGTGGTTGTCCTCGTCCAGGGTGTCGGTGATGCCGCGGAAGTCGTAGACGGCAGCGCCCAGTTCCCGGGCGTCGCACATCATCCGCCACTGCAGGGCGTTGTTGGGCTGCACCTCGCGGCGTCGGCCGGTGGACGCGCCGTAGGAGTACCAGACGTGTTCGCCGACCGTCAGCATCGTGGCCGCGGCGAGCACCTCCCCGTCGTGGTGGGCGAGGTACAGGCGCATGCGGTCCGGGTCCTCGGCCGTCAGCGCCTGCCACATGCGCTGGAAGTAGGCGAGGGGGCGCGGCACGAACCGGTCCCGTCGCGCGGTCTCCACGTACAGCTCGTAGAACGCGGGCAGATCCTCCGCGTCGCCCCGGACGACCTTGACGCCGGCCTTCTCGGCCTTCTTGATGTTGCGCCGCCACTGCTGGTTGAAGCCGTTCTGCAGCTGCTCCAGCGACCGCCCGGCGAGCGGTACCTGGCACACGTGGCGCGGCTGGCCCGCGGCGAAGCCGTCCGCACCGCCCGGCTCGGTGCGCCGCCAGCCCATCCGGCGCAGCCGCTCGGCGATGTCGTCGGCCCCGGGCTCGCGCTCCGTCGCCTCCACGTCGTCCAGCCGCCGGGCCTCCGGGTCGGCGATCGCCGCCTTGACCGCGTCGGCGCTCCAGCGCCTGGTCACCACCGGCGGCCCCATCCGCACCGTGAAGGCACCGCGTTCCCTCAGGTGGGCGAGCATCGGCTCCAGCCACCGCTCCAGACCGTCCGCCGTCCAGTCGATGACCGGACCCTCGGGCAGGTAGGCCAGGTACCGCCTGAGCCGCGGCAGCGGCCGCAGCAGCACCAGTCCGGCGCCCACCAGCTGTCCGCCCTCGTCGAACCACCCCAGGCTCTCGGCCCGCCAGTCGGGCTTCACGTCCCCCCAGGAGGGGACTTGGAGGTGACTCACGGAAGGCCGGGCCGTGACGAAGCGAAGATGCTCCTCGCGGGTGATCGGCTGCACACGACAGCTCATGGGCGTCCCTCTGTTCGGCTTCGTTCGACGGTGGGGCGGTTCGGCTCGGACGGCCGGACCCGCGGGCGGGTCTGCCGTCCCGCACACCTCACAGGGAACAACGGCGGCCGCCGATCCGCGCGCTGTCACCCGGCCGCCCACCCGTGTGCTCCGTCCGGCGCGCGGGGCCGTGGACCGGATGGCAGCGTGGCAGGACCGGGCGGTGCGAACGGGACGGACGGAGCACACGGTCATGGCGCGGGCGATCTGGACAGGCGTGATCACCTTCGGGCTGGTCTCGGTGCCCGTCGGTCTGTTCACGGCGACCGAGGACCACACGGTCCACTTCCACCAGTTGCAGCGCGGCACCTCGGACCGGATCCGCAACCGTCGGGTCAACGAGCGCACCGGCAAGGAGGTCGACGCCGACGACATCGTCAAGGGCTACGAGGTGAGCGAGGGCGAGTACGTCGTCGTGGAGCCCGGCGAACTCGACGAGATCGCGCCGGGACGCTCCCGCACCCTGGAGATCACCGACTTCGTTGACCTGGACCGGATCGAGCCGGTCTACTTCGGCCGCACCTACTACCTCGCCCCGCGTGGCAAGGAGTACCTCAAGGTCTACGAACTCCTGCGCACCGCCCTCGCCGAGACCGGCAAGGCGGGCGTCGCCACCTTCGTCATGCGCAACCGGCAGTACCTGACCGCGCTGCGCGCCGAGGACCGCGTCCTGCTGCTCCAGACGCTGCACTGGGCCGACGAGGTCCGCGACCCCGTCGAGGAGCTGCCGGAACTGCCGTCCGACCGGGTGGGCCGGGGCAAGGAGCTCGACATGGCGTTGCGTCTCGTCGACGCCCTCAGCGGCGACTGGGAGCCCGACCGCTACCGCGACACCTACCAGGAGAAGGTCCGCGAGCTGGTCCGGGCCAAGGCCGAGGGCGAGGAGGTCGCCGTCGCCGAGGAGGCGCCCGAGGCCACCAACGTCGTCGACCTGATGGAGGTCCTGCGCGGCAGCCTGGAACAGGCCAAGGGGGCGGGCGACGCGGGCGAGGGCTCGGCCGACAAGAAGCCGTCCGCGCAGCGGAAGAAGGCCGCCGGGTCGCGGCGGAAGGCCGCCGGGTCCGCCCGCCCGACCGCCTCCACGCGGGCGGAGCTGCGGGAGCTGAGCAAGGCAGAGCTCTATCAGCGGGCCACCGAACAGGACATCGCGGGCCGCTCGAAGATGAGCCGCCAGCAACTCGTCGACGCCCTCAGTGGCAGTGGCAGTGGCAGCGGCAGCCGCGGTCGCCGGAAGAAGAAGACGACCGCGGCCTGAGGGGCCACCGCTCAGGCGGTGCTGAGCATGCCCTCCCGCAGTCGGGTCAGCAGCCGCGAGATCAGCCGGGACACGTGCATCTGGGAGACACCGAGGCGCTCGCCGATGTCCTTCTGGGTGAGCTCCTCCACGAACCGCCAGTGGATGATCTGCCGGTCGCGTTCGTCCAGCTCGGCGATCATCGGGGCCAGGGCGTGGAAGTCGTCCACCAGCGCCAGGGCGGCGTCGTCGGCACCGATGAAGTCCGCGAGCGCCGACTCGCCGTCCTCACTGCCGTTGATGGCCGCGTCCAGGGAGGCGGAGTTGTAGCCGTTGGCCGCCAGCCGGGCCTCGACGACCTCGTCCTCCGGGAGGCTCATCAGCTCCGACAGCTCCTGGGTGGTGGGGTTGCGGCCCAGCCGGCTGCGCAGCTCCTCGGTGGCCCGGGCCAGCTGGACGCGGGCCTCCTGGAGACGCCGGGGCACATGCACCGCCCACGAGGTGTCCCGGAAGAACCGCTTGATCTCCCCGACGATGTACGGCACGGCGAAGGAGGTGAACTCGACCTCGCGGGTCAGTTCGAACCGGTCGATGGCCTTGATCAGACCGATCATGCCGACCTGGACGATGTCCTCCATCTCCTCCGGGCCGCGGCTGCGGAACCGGCCGGCCGCGAAGCGGACCAGGGACATGTTCATCTCGATCAGCGTGTTGCGGGCGTACTGGTGCTCGGGAGTGCCCTCCTCCAGCACCGACAGCTGCTCGAAGAACAGCTTCGACAACTCCCGCGCGTCCTTGGGCGCCACCTTGGACGGGTCCGCGATCTCCGGCATGTCCGTAGTGGCGTGCTCGGTGGTCTGTGCGGTCGTCGTCGTCATGATGTGCCCTCCCGGTGGATCGGTCGTCGTTGTCACCTTGTCGGCCGACGACCGATCGCCTACCCCGGGTCAGGCCGCGCACACCTGGCGGAGTGCCACGACGTCGGAGAGGAGTCCCGGACGGTGCATCACAAGCCCAGGTAGAAGCGGACCGCGGTGCCCTCGTCCGCCGTGTGGATCCGCACCAGATCGGCCACGTAGTGGACGAGCAGGAGACCGCGGCCACCGATCTGCCCGTGCTCCGCAGGCCGCCGGCCGGCAAGTGGATCCGTGAGCCGACCCGCGTCGCGGACCTCGCACACCACCTGTCCCGCCTCGGACCAGACCGCGACCGTGCCGCTGCCGCCGCCGTGGACCACGCTGTTGGTGGTCAGCTCGGCCACCGCCAGCTCCGCGTCCTGCAGCCGCCGGCCGGTCAGCCCGAGCGAGGCGGCCCGCTCGACCGCGAAGCGGCGCGCCTCGGGCAGCTCCCCGGGCCCGAAGACCAGGACGTCGGCGTCGGGAGCGCGCCCGAGCGGCTCGTTGTAGCGGGCGACGACCGCGCGCCAGTCGTACTCCTCGCTGACCCGCTCACCGCCCGCCGTGACGACCGTCGGGTGGGTGATCAGGGCGTCGGCGAGGACGTCCGCGGCCAGCCGGGCCTCGTCGTACGGGCACAGGATCGTCGCGGCGCGGCCCGCGAAGGCCGCGTTGATCAGCGCCTCGTGCTGGGCGCACGCCGGGTACTCCGCGGCGCTGCGCCCCGCCCAGACCGGCTCGCCGATGATCCGCACCCGCACCCCGGCCCGCGCGTGCCCGTCGGCGAACGCCCTCAGCACGCCCGGGATGATCCGCCCCGGGTTGCGCCCGGCCTCGGTCATGTCCAGGAAGGTGACGTCCCGGGCGTCCGTGCCGAGCCCGGCCCGGACCAGCTCCAGGTTGGGTCCGGGCACGGCCACCGCGACCGGCTCGCCCGCGGCCAGGCCCTCCCGTACGAACGCCACCGTCCGGTCGGTGTACTCCGCCTCGGAGCGGTAGAACAGCGCCGGATGGGTGAAGGTCGCGTCGGTGGTCGCCGTACTCATCGTGGCGCCACCTCGATCCGGTGCAGGGACGGCCAGAACAGGTCCAGTACCCGGGGCAGTTGCGGCGGCGGCCGTTCCACCACGACCCGGCCGACGGGCAGGTTCATGGCCGTGACGGCCAGCGCCGTCACTCCGGCCACGTCGACGAACCGCACCCCCGACAGTTCCACGTAGGACACGTCCGTGTGCCGCCGGGACAGTTCGGTCAGGGCGTTCTCCCAGGAGAGCCGGGTGCTCACGTTGATCTCACCGCTGGCCCGGATGCCGGGCCGGCCGGGCAGTGGGCCCACGTCCAGCAGGGCGCCGCTCCGGATGCGGGGCGGGCCGCCTGTGGCGCCTGTGCCATCCACACTCGATCCCCTTCGGATCTCCGCCGGGCACCTGGCGGTACCCGGGCGCTTCTCCCGGCCAGGCAGCCTATCCCGGATCGGGCGCCCTACGCCGGTGAGGGGACAAACGGGCGACAGTCGGGCGAAGCGGGGAACTAGACAGTGAGCGCGTCCTCGGAAGGGAAGACTGGGCATGTTTGAAGCCGAAAACATTCGTGACTGGCGCGGCCTCGACGTCGTGGACTACGACGGCCGCAAGATCGGAACCCTGGAGTCCATCTACTTCGACACCCTCACCGACCGGCCCGCGTTCGCCACGGTCACCATCGGGATGCCGACCCGCAGGCGACTCGTCTTCGTGCCGGTGGACAAGGCCACCGTCGGGCCGTCCTACCTGAAGGTGACCTACGACAAGTCGCTGGTCAAGGACGCGCCGGGGATCGACCCGGACGGTGAGCTGGCCGCCGAGGACGAGGGCGCGGTCTTCGCCCACTACCACCTGCCCTACGAGCAGGGCAGTCGCGGCGAACGCCGCCTCGGCCGGCGCTGAACCCCGCGGGACGGTGTCCGGCCGCGCGGGCCGGACACCGTCCTCCTGCGCCCGTACCGGCCGGCTACGCGACTTCCGCTCCGCGGGCCGCCGCCTCGGTCTCGGACGTCGCGCTGCCCGTCGCAAGGGTGCCGCCGGCGCTCTCCAGGTGCGCCCGCACGAACCACTGGAACTGCTCCAGGTCCCTCAGCTGGCCGATCAGCAGGTCCTCCGTGGCCGTGTCGATCTTGCCGGCCTCCTCGACCGCCGCGCGCATGCCCTCGACCACGCCGGTGTAGACCACGTCGAGCGCGCCGAGATGGGCGATGGCGTCCGCCCGGCCGATGGAGTAGTCGTCCCACTTGCGCTCGGCCACCAGCGCCCCGGGCGTGCCCTGGGCGACCCCGCCGAGCGCGGCGATGCGCTCCGCGACGTCGTCGGCCATGTCGCGCACCTGGTCGACCTGGGGGTCGATCATCTCGTGGACCGCGATGAAGTGCGGACCCACCACGTTCCAGTGCACGTGCTTGAGGGTCAGGTGCAGGTCGTTGAGGGCGTGCAGGCGCAGCCGCAGCACACCGATCAGCCGTCCGGCGGCCTCGCGCTCGATGCCGGGGACCGTGTACTTCGGGGTCAGGTCGTGCGTCATGGCGGACCTCAGCTCCTCATGCGTTTCGTACGTCGTTGCTCGTGCACGAATGCCCCGTATCGGCTCCGGCAGACATGCCCGGGCGGCCCGCCGATCAGGACGGCGGGGCGGGCAGCGGCATCGCGTCGAGCGCACGCGCCGCGTGCACCAGGTTGGACGCCATGGCCCGGCCGGTGGAGATCGACCAGTCGTGGCCGCGGTCATCGTCGAGGAAGTCCGGCCCGGGTCCCGGACCGAGGTGCCAGTAGGTCCAGGCCTGGCCGGGGATGGTGTAGCCGATGTCCGCGAGCCCGCCGCTGATCTCGCTGATGACGTGGTGGGCGCCGTCCTCGTTCCCGGTGACCAGGACTCCGGCGACGCGGTTGTAGGCGACCGGGCGGTCCTCGTCGTCGGTCTCGGAGAGCATGGCGTCCATGCGTTCCAGGACCCGCTGGGCGACGGAGGAGGGGCGGCCGAGCCAGGTCGGGGAAGCGATGACCAGGATCCGGGCGGCCAGCAGCTTCTCGTGCACGCCCGGCCAGTCGTCCCCGTCGCCCATGTCGGTCTCGACCCCCGGTTTCAGGTTCAGGTCGACGGCCCGCACGACGTCCACCTCCGCCCCGTGGCCCTTGAGCGCCGCGACGACCGTGGCGGCGAGCGCCTCGGTGTTCGACGGCTGGGGGGAGGGCTTGAGAGTGCAGTTGATCACGAGTGCGCGCATGCCTACCCGTGTTCCCCGGCGGGAGGGGGGCTATCGTCGGCCGTATGGCTGACGAGTGCTTCCGGCATCCGCGGCTCGCCGCGCTCTACGACGTGCTCGACACCGACCGCGGCGACCTGGTCCCGTACCTGCGCATGGCCGACGAGTTCGGCGCGCGGAGCGTGCTGGACATCGGCTGCGGAACCGGGGTGTTCGCCTTGCTGCTGGCCGACCGCGGCCTCGAGGTCGTCGGCGTCGACCCCGCCGGGGCGAGTCTCGACGTGGCCCGTGCGAGGACGGGCGCCGACCGGGTGCGCTGGATCGAGGGCGACGCCGCCTCGCTCCCCGCGCTGAGCGTGGACCTCGCGACCATGACGGCGAACGTCGCCCAGGCGATCACCGACCGGCGCTCCTGGCACGGGACGCTGCGCGGCGCCCACGAGGCACTGCGGCCCGGCGGACACCTGGTGTTCGAGACCCGGGACCCGGCCCGGCGCGCCTGGCGGGAGTGGACCCGTGAGCACACGCACCAGGTCACGGAGGTCCCCGGTACGGGCACCGTCGAGAGCTGGTGCCGGCTGCTGGACGTGAGCGGCCCCCTGGTCACCTTCCGGTGGACCTACGTCTTCGGCGCGGACGGCGACGTGCTGACCTCCGACTCGACGCTGCGCTTCCGCGAGCGCGACGAGGTGGCGGCCGACCTGGTCGAACAGGGATACCAGGTACGGGAGGTGCGCGGGGCACCCGACCGCGAGGGACGGGAGTTCGTCTTCGTCGCGCGGCGTCCGGGAGAGGACGGCGGCTGACGCCGCCCGCACTCCGGGAACCGGCAACCAACGGCGCCCGCTCACTGCCCGGACGCACCCGTGACGTGGCGCCCGGCGAGCGGCCATCCTCGCCGCATGGCCCGCTTCCGGCACACCGTGACCCTCGCCCCCGTACCCCGCCGCTGGCTGGAGTCGTGCGTCGTCGCGCTGCACGACCTGGCCGAGGGCACGGACGCCGACGGAGCACGCCTGCGGCTGCCCGACGGACGTCCGGTGCCGGGCCTGGTGCTGGTGCGGGGGAGGCACCTGGGGCCCGGCGCGCAGTACCGGCCCGTGCGCGATCAGGACGGTGAACCGGACGCCGACCAGTGCCTCACCGTCGTCTCCTGGGACCGCCGCCGGGAGACGGCGCTGGAGGTCGTCACCCTCGACGGCGACCCGGCTCATCCCGCCCGTCTGGTCTGCGCACTCGGGCTCACGAGCGCCGAACGGCCCCGGGAGGCGTGGCTGTCGGCGACGCTGCGCCCGAGCGGCGGCAGGCGGGCCGAGTACCTCGGCGGCACCGGACGTCTGCACCTCGACCTCGGCAGGTGGTGGCAGGCGACGGGCCACGGCCGCCACCCGTCCCGCGCCCCGCTGAGCGGGACCCTGACGCACCCGCTCGCCCGCGTCTCGGTGACGGTCGTACCGCGCCCCGCCCCCGACGCACGCTGGCGGGTGACCGTGCGGGCACGGCTCAGCGGCCGCTCCGTGGCCCGTCCGCTCCTGCCCCTCGCCACGGCGGTGCTGGGGCGCCGCGCCCGGCGGGCCTGTGCCGAGGCCCTGGAACGCGCGGCGGCGGCCTGGAACACCCAGGTCCCCGAACTGGTCCGCAAGGACGGCGAACGACTGGGCGCCGAACTGGCCGACGCGCTTCTCGGGCCGTGACACGGCAGCCGAGCCCCCGGAGGCGCACCGGCGCGCGGAAGGCGCACACGGAAAACGAGTGAGCCCTGTACGCGCCCCCTTCGCGGTGCGGACAATCCAGTGACTGTGATTGCCCGGCGGAAGACGCGGTGTCGTCCGGCCGCCGACTTCCGGGAAGCAGGTCGATCGCCATGCTGTTGCGTCAGCCCAGGACCGTGACCGAAGCGCAGGAGTGCATGGCGCAGGGCGCGGTGCCCATCGGCGGGGCCACTCTCGTGTGGGCCACCTGGCAACGCGACGGCTTCCCGGAACTGGCCATGTCGCTGCGTGAACTGCCGGAGGCGACCGCCGTCGGACCCGAGTCGCTGGGAGCGGCCGTGGTGCTGCACCGCATAGACGACCGGGTGCCGGAGGTACTGCGCAGGGCGGCGGGCTCGGTCGGCACCGGAGCCGTGCGCCGCACGGCCACGGTCGGCGGCAACCTCGTCGGCAGCAGCCTGCGCTGCCTGCTGCCCGCGGCCCTGGTGCTGGACGCCCGCGCCGAGGTGCTGGGCCCGGACCGCCCCTACGAGACCGATCTGGCCGAGGTGATGGCGAAGCGTCACCTGCTGCTCGGCCTGCGCTGGCGCACGCCGGTGGCCAGCGGCTACCGCAAGCAGCCCGCCGAAGCCGGCGGCCCGCCGCCCCTGGTGGTCGCCACCGCCGTGCACGCCGACGGCGAGGGCCGGCACCGGTTGCGCGTCGCCGTACGCGACGGCTACGACGTGCTCAGCGAGACCGCCGGCTGCGACGCGGGCCCCGACGAGGCCCTCGACGCCCTGGAACGGACGGACATCGGCGGCCTGCCGGCCGGAGCCCTGGACGTGGTGCGCGAACAGGTCGCCGACACCCTGGGCCCCCTCGCCACCCGCTGAACCGGCGAGGGGGCCGGGCGGTCCGCGTCAGCCCTTGGCCAGGGCCTTGACGCGGTCCAGCGTCCCGTTGAACTTGTCGTGGTCCCCGACGGTCGGCCCGGACGAGGTGTACTGCCACATCGTGTGGAAGTCCCAGCCGGCCGGGAGCGTCCCCACCGACGAGGCGTACCGGGCGACCCACAGCGGGTTGTCCGCGCCGAAACCGCTGTAGTTCCCGGTGCACTGCGTCCACCAGTTGGTGGAGGTGTAGACGGCGGCGTGACGGCCGGTGCGCTGCTCGTACCGGTCCAGGAAGGCCCGGATCCAGCTGACCATCTGACTGTGCGTCCGTCCGTAGCAGGTCGCCCCGTACGGGTTGTACTCGATGTCGAGGACACCCGGCAGCGTCTTGCCGTCCTTGGACCAGGCGCCGCCGTGGTCGACGAAGTAGTCGGCCTGGGCGGCGCCCCCGGAGGTGTCCGGGGTCGCGAAGTGGTACGCGCCGCGGATCATGCCGACGTCGTACGAACCGCCGTACTGCTGGGCGAAGTACGGGTTCCGGTAGGAGGTCCCCTCGGTGGCCTTCACATAGGCCCACTTCACGCCGCTCTTCCAGAGGGTCGACCAGGCGACGTTGCCCTGGTGGCTGGAGACGTCCACCCCCTCGGTCTGGGCGACGCGGGTCCCGACGGGGCGGCCCTGGACTCCTTCGTGGGCCAGGACGCCCCGGCCCATGTAGGCCGAACCGCGCACGGGCGTCGCGGTGCCGTCGGCCTGTGCGGAGGCCGAGGCCGGGACCGCGGCGAGGGTCAGGAGGAGTGACTGGGCGGCGAGGATGACGCCTGACGTGAGCAGGCGTGAGTGGCGAGCTGCCACGGCTATGGGTCTGCGCATGGCACCCATCCGAACCGGTGTCGGGCCGCACCGCATCCCACGCTCGCCCAGACGGAGTCGCCGGCGGTCCCCGGCCGGGGCGCCTGGCCCGGGTCCGGCCCGGCCCCTGACCCGCGGTCGCCGCATCCGTCCCAGGCAGAACGCCTGTACCACATGGGTGAGTTCGATTGGCGGGATGTCGGCGAAGTTCGCTCCTCGGTGGGGTCTGTCGCCGGTGCGGCATGCGCGGTCAACCCGGTGACTAGCATGAGCCGCAAGCCCGCCGGAGTGATCACCACGTGCCGGTGGCACGGCTCCGGCCCGCGGCCGACCCAGGTCGACCGGCCCTTTCCCCGCTCTCAAGGACCCGAGGGACCGCGGAATGTCAGTGTCTGCACCCCCCACCCCACCCAGGACGCAGAAACCTCACCGCTCCACCCCAGCCGTCCCCCTGCTCGTACTGCCGGCCGCCGCCGCGGCCGCCGGTGCCGCCTGGGCCGCTGCTCCCGAGACCGCCCGCAGCTGGACCGCCACCCTCGCCGTGACGTCCTGGCTGTGCGTCGCCGTGTCCGTCGTCCTCGGCTCCCACCTGGTCGGCCGGGCCCGCAGGACCGCGGCCGTCCGGCGCACGGAGATCAGCTCCCTCAAGGCCCAGCTCGCGCAGGAGAACGCCGGCCTCGTGCACCTGGTCAACGTCGCGCTGCCGGGCATCGCGCAGCAGGTGCGCGACGGCACCGGCGCGGACGAGGCCGTCGCCAACACCGCGCCCGCCTCGGGGTCCCACCTGCGTCAGGTCGTGCAGAGCTTCGCCGTCCTGGTGGAGGACGCCGTACGGCATGCCGCGGACGCCGAGTCACGGCGGCAGCACGCGGTGCAGGAGGCCCGCCGGGGCACCGCCGAGCTGGAACACCTGACGCACAGCACCCTGCCCGCCGCGGTGGAGAAACTGCGGGACGGCACCTCGGCGGAGAACGTCCTCGCCGAGCTGGAATGGCCACGGGGAGCACCGGCACGGGCCTGCGCGGAACTGTTCGTCCGGGAACTGGCCCACAGCGAACGGCGCACCGCCGCCGCGCAGGCCGCCTCCGCCAAGTCCCTCAGCCGCGTCCAGGCCAAGGCCGTCAGCATGCTCGCCGATCTGAGGGACATGCAGGATCGTCACGGCGAGGAGGTCCTCGGCGATCTGCTGCGCCTGGACCACAGCACCTCCCAGCTCGGCCTCATCACCGACCGGCTGGCCCTCCTGATGGGCGGACGCTCCAGCCGGGCCTGGAACAGACCCATCGTGATGGAGAGCATCCTGCGCGGCGCGGTCGGCCGGATCGCCGCCTACCAGCGGGTGCGGATGCACTGCTCCACCGGCGCCGCCATCTCCGGCTACGCGGCCGAGGGGGTCATGCACCTGCTGGCCGAACTCATGGACAACGCCGCCAACTTCTCGCCGCCCATCGACGAGGTGCACGTCTACGTGGAGGAACGTACCGCCGGAATCGTCATCACCATCGAGGACAGCGGACTGAAGATGGCCGACGCGGCCATGCGCCACGCCGAGCAGGCGGTGTCGGGGCGCACGAACGACCTGGCCTCGCTGCAGGGCACCCGCCTCGGCCTCGCCGTGGTGGGACGGCTGGCCGCCAAGTACGGCGTCGGCGTGAGCTACCGGCCCTCGTCGCGTGGCGGCACGGGCGTCGTCGTCCTGGTGCCGCCCCAACTGCTCGCCCAGCAGCGGGACCCGGGACCCGTACTGACCGGCCGTACCTTCGGCGGTGGCGGCACCCCCACCGTCCCCGGCCCGGCACCGGCGGCGGAGGTACCGGCGTTCGCCCGCCGCGTCCCGGACGTCCGGCCGGCGGAGCGGACCGGCCCGCCCGAACAGGCGGCGCGGCCCGGACCGGCGACCGCCACGCCGGGCGGCCTGCCCATGCGCTCCCCGGGCCGCACGATGGCCGAGGCGGATGCCGAGCGGGAACGCCGCGACCACCACCGGCCGCCCGTCGACCCGGCCGCCTCCGCCTCGCGCGACGCCGGGGCCAGCTTCGGCGCCTTCCACCGCGGACGCCGGTCCGGGGCGGCCGGCGGGGCACCGGAGGCCGAACCGGACGCCCCGGGCTCCGAACCGCACGTCCCGGGCTAGGCGGCCGGCCCGCGGCCCCCACCCCGCACCGCGCCGCGCCGCACGGCCCCCGCACCGGTGCCCTCGCCCCCCATTGCCCGTGTCGCTCGTGAGATTGGAGGAACGGGCCGGTGACCGCAGTACCGGGAACCACCGTCCCCGCACCCATCATGCAGACCACCGACAACAGCCTCACCTGGCTCCTGCAGAACCTCCTGGACCGCACCCCCGGCACCCGCCACGCCCTCGTCCTCTCGCGCGACGGCCTCAAGCTCTGCTGGACCGAACACCTCACCCTGGACCGGGCCGACCAGCTCGCCGCGATCTGCTCCGGCATCCAGGCCCTCGCCCAGGGCGCCTCCGTCGAGTTCGGCAACGGGACCGGCGGCGTCCGGCACTCCATGACCGAGTTCCACGGGGGCCTGCTGTTCATCGTGGAGGCGGGCGAGGGCGCCCACCTGGCCGTCGTCGCCGTGGAGGACGCCGACCCCGGCGTGGTGGGCCACCAGATGACCGAGATGGTCGAACAGATCGGTGAGCACCTGAGGGCCGAGCCGCGCCACGCCGTCCCCGGGGGCAGCTCGTCGTGACCCGCAGGCCCGTGGACACCGGCGCACCCGACCGGCTCTACACGGTCACGGGCGGGCGCAGCCGTGCCGACGACTCGTTCGACCTCGTCACCCTGGTGGTCACCGAGTGCGGGCCGTCGGCCGGTATGCAGTCGGAGCACGTCCGCATCCTCGACCTGTGCCGGCACCCCACCGCCGTGGTCGAGATCGCCGCCGAGCTGACCCTGCCGATCACGGTGGTCCGCATCCTGCTCGGCGACCTGCTCGCCACCGGAAGCATCACCGCCCGCCACCCGCGCCTCGGGCAGACCGCCGCGTCGCACCCCGATACCGCCCTTCTCCAGGAGGTGCTCCATGGGCTCCGCAACCTCTGACCCGACGGCCTCCGACTCCGCCACGCCCCCCGGAGCGACGGCCGTCTCCGGACGCAAGCCCCTCACCGACGCCGCCGAGACCGGGCTGAAGATCGTCGTCGTGGGCGGCTTCGGGGTCGGCAAGACCACCCTGGTCCGATCGGTGAGCGAGATCCGGCCGCTCAACACCGAGGAGGTCATGACCCAGGCCGGAGTCGGCGTCGACGAGACCGGCGGGGTCGTGTCGAAGACCACCACGACCGTGGCCTTCGACTTCGGCCGGATCAGCCTGAACGACCGCATGGTGCTGTACCTGTTCGGCGCCCCCGGCCAGGAACGCTTCTGGTTCCTGTGGGACCGGCTGTTCTCCGGCACCCTCGGCGCGGTCGTCCTGGTCGACACCCGCCGGATGGACGACTCCTGGTACGCGATAGACCGGCTGGAGCACCACCGCACCCCCTTCGTGGTGGCCGTGAACCGTTTCGACGACGACACCGCCCGGCACTCCCTGGACGAGATCCGGCTGGCCCTCGCGCTGCCCGACCACGTGCCGCTGATCGACTGCGACGCACGGGTGCGGACCTCGGGCAAGAACGTGCTGGTCACCCTCGTGGACCACCTCTACCAACTGGCCCTGGCCCAGGAGAGCGCATCGTGACCGACATCGACCCGGCACCCCACCCCGTCGCCGCACCGGGCTGCCCCGCGCACCCGGACGCCGTACCGCTGGCCGGACTGGAGTACCAGCAGACCCCGTCGGAGCTGTACCGAGGGCTGCGGGGCGAGCACGGCGCCGTCGCACCCGTGCTCCTCGACGGCGGCATCCCCGCCTGGCTGGTCCTCGGCTATCCCGAGGTCAGCTATGTGACCAGTCACGACGAGCTGTTCGCCCGGGACTCGCGCCGCTGGAACCAGTGGGGCAGCATCCCGCCCGACTGGCCCCTGCTGCCCTACGTGGGGCATCAGCCGTCCGTCCTGTTCGCCGAGGGCGAGGAGCACCGGCGGCGGGCCGGGGTCATCACCCAGGCGCTGGCCGGCATCGACCAGTTCGAACTGGCCCGCGACTGCCGACAGCTCGCCGACCGCCTCATCGCCGCCTTCGCCGGCAGCGGGCGGGCCGAGCTGATGAGCGGCTACGCGCACCCCCTGCCGATGATCGCCGCCGTACGGATGTGCGGGATGCCGCACAGCGGCGCCGAGACCCGGCAGCTCGTCGAGGACCTGCGCATTTCCCTGGACGCCGCCGAGGGCGACGACCCGGTCGCCGCGTACACGCGCGTGGGCGAGCGCATCCACCAACTGGTCCGCCACAAGCGCGAGCGGCCCGGACCCGACGTCACCTCCCGGATGCTGACCCACCCGGCGGGACTGACCGACGAGGAGATCGTCCAGGACCTGATCTCCGTCATCGCCGCCGCCCAGCAGCCCACCGCCAACTGGATCGGCAACACGCTGCGCCTGCTGCTCACCGACGAACGCTTCGCGCTGAACGTCTCCGGCGGCCGCCTCAGCGTGGGGGAGGCCCTGAACGAGGTGCTGTGGCTGGACACCCCCACGCAGAACTTCATCGGGCGCTGGGCGGTCAACGACACCCAGCTGGGCGGCCGGCAGATCCGGGCCGGCGACTGCCTCGTGCTCGGCCTCGCCGCGGCCAACACCGACCCCCAGCTCTGGCCCGAGGCACACGTCGGCGCCGAGAACTCCGCGCACCTGTCCTTCAGCAACGGCGAGCACCGGTGTCCGTACCCGGCGCCGCTGCTCGCCGACGTCATCGCCCGCACCGCGGTCGAGACCCTGCTGGAACGCCTGCCCGACCTCGTACTCGCGGTCGAGCCCGAGGAGCTGACCTGGCGTCCGTCCATCTGGATGCGGGGCCTGACCGCCCTGCCCGCGCTCTTCACGCCCGTCGTGGCCTGACGCCCGGGCGCGCGGCTGCCTCAGGCCACGGGAGTGAAGCGCACCGGCAGCGACTGCGGGCCCCGGGTGAACACGCCCCGCTCCACCACCTCGAAGCCCTCCTGCGTCCGCAGGCCGGGCAGCGCGTCCAGGAGCTGCCCGACTCCGGTCTCGACCTCGGCCTTCGCCAGCAGGGCGCCGACGCAGAAGTGCCGGCCGAGCGCGAAGGCGAGGTGGTCGGCGGCGGCCGAGAAGGCGGTGGTCGTGGTCAGGTCGTCGCGCATGATGTCGAAGCGGTCCGGGTCGCGGTAGCGCGTCTCGTCCCGGTTGGCCGCTCCTATCAGGCAGGTGACGGTGGCGCCGGCGGGTATCGTGCCGCCGCTGAGCGTGACGTCCGTCGCCGTCTGACGCATGATCATGTGGACCGGCGGGGTGTAGCGCAGGGTCTCGGCGAAGGCGCGGGGGATCAGGCTCCGGTCCTCGCGCACGGCCGCCAACTGCTCGGGATGGGCCAGCAGGTTGGCGAAGATGCCCGCGATCGCCTTGTCGGTGGTCTCGCCGCCCGCCGCGAGCAGCAGGCTGCAGAACGCCTTGATGTCCTCGTCGCTCATCCGCACCCCGTCCACCTCGGCGGCGCACAGCGTGGACAGCAGGTCGTCGCCGGGGTTCTCGCGGCGCTCCCGGATGATCGGGAACATGTACTCGGCGAACTCCGTCCGGGTGCGCGCACCGGCCGCCGCGACCTCCTGGTCGCCGGAGAGGTTGCCGAGGAAGGCGATGACCGACGTGTACCAGCCGTGGAAGCGGTCGTGGTCGGCCTTGTCCAGGCCCAGCATGTCCGCGATGACGTTGACGGGGAACCGGGTCGCGTAGTCGGCGACCAGGTCGGCGCGGCCGGTGTGCCGGAACGCGTCGATCAGCTCACGGGAGTTGCGCTCGATGACCGGCAGGAACCGCTCCTGGAGGTCGGCCCCGCGGAACGCCGGAGCGACCAGGGCGCGCCGGACCGCGTGCTCCCGGCCGCTCAGCTGGAGGATCGTCCGGCCGTGCACGGGCTCGATCTGCCAGTCGTAGTTCTCGGTGGTGAACTGACCGCCGCGGTCCTTGAAGACGCGTTCCACGTCCTCGTAGCGCGAGACGATCCAGCTCTGGGTGGCCTCGTGCCGGATGAGAGGCGCGCTGTCCCGCATCGTCCGGTAGGCCGGGTACGGGTTCGCCGCGAACTCGGGAGAGAGGATGTCGGGGACCTGCTGCGCGGTGGACATGAGGCTCCTCGGTCGACAACGGCCTTGTCCCACCAGGCTATTGACGACGCGACGCCTCCGACAGACCGCGCGACGGGGTGAACGCCCCCTCAGCCCTCGCCGTCCCCGGAGCCGTCCACCGAGGCGCGCAGTCGTGCGCTCGCCATCCGCATGTGCTCGGCCATCGCCCGGTCCGCGGCCTCCGGGTCGCGGGCCCGGACGGCCTGCAGCACCGCGTCGTGCTCGCACAGCGTGCCGCTGACGGTGCCCTCGATGTCGCTGACGCGCTCCATCCAGACCTGGAGCAGCGCCCGGATGCTGTGCAGGATGTCGCTGAGCACGGTGTTGCGGGCGATCCGGGCCGTCTCCAGGTGGAAGGCGATGTCGGCGTCGATGAACGCCGTGACGTCCCCGCCCGCGTCGCGCATGTGCTGGAGGTGCTCCTCCAGCCTGGCCACGTCCGCGTCGGTGGCGCGCTCCGCGGCGAGCCGGGCCGAGACGCCCTCCATGTAGGTGCGGACCTCGACCAGGTCCTGGGTGCGCCGCTGGCCCAGCATCAGGCCCCAGTTGATCGCCCGGGGCAGGAACTCCGAGGTGCCCTCGCGCACGTAGGACCCGGAGCCGGGGCGGATCTCGATGATCCCGAGCACGTCCAGCGCCGACAGGGCGCCGCGCACGCTGGACCGGGCGACGCCCAGGGCCTCGGCCAGCTGCCGCTCGGCGGGCAGCCGGGTGCCGGGCCGGATGTCGCCGGCCGAGAGGTGGTCGAGGAGCCGCTTGGCGACCTCGCTGACGGACGACTCGCGCACCACGGGGCGCAGCAGCTGCGCGAGGTCGGGCGCGCCGGCGGAGCTGTGCTGATCAGGCTGACTGGTCACGGTCACCAGTCAACCAGATGCCGCGCTCGCCTCGCTGACCAGGCAGTTCATCGCTCCCTCGGCTGAGGTTTGTCAAGAGTTGAGCCGCTGGACGATCTGTGGCGCTCACCACACTGGTAAATTGGTGACCAATTTGGATCGGAGGCTTAGCGTGAAAGCGAACCGGTCGGCCGCCCCCGTGGCGGCCCACCCGGAGTGACCCGACCCGGACGGAGCTGTCCGGGCGAGCCGAGGAGTCGCCCATGGGTGCCCAAGCGCCATCCACGGCAGTCGAGAGAACTGCCATCAAGAAGGTCTCAGTCCGCCTCGTGCCGTTCGTGGCGCTGATGTTCTTCGTGAACTACCTGGACCGCACGGCCGTCTCGTTCGCCGAGCCGAACGGCATGGGCCAGGACCTCGCCCTGACCGCCGCCCAGTTCGGCTTCGCGTCCGGAATCTTCTTCCTCGGCTACATCGTGCTCGAGGTCCCCAGCAACATGGCCCTGCACCGCTTCGGGGCCCGCCGCTGGCTGGCCAGGATCATGGTGACCTGGGGCATCGTCTCCCTGCTGTTCACCTGGGTCAGCAGCAGCGGCCAGCTCTACACGCTGCGCTTCCTGCTCGGTGTCGCCGAGGCGGGTTTCTTCCCCGGCGCCATCCTCTTCCTGAGCCAGTGGGTGCCCTCCCGCCACCGCACCAAGATCCTCGGCCTGTTCTACCTCGCCCAGCCGCTGACCACCGTCTTCGGTGCCCCGCTGGCGGGCTGGCTGATCGGCCGGCACGGACTGTTCGGCCTGGAGGGCTGGCGGGTGATGTTCCTGTTCGTCTCGCTGCCCGCGATCGTCCTGGGCGTCATCGCCTGGTTCTACCTGATCGACAAGCCCGCCGACGCCAAGTGGCTCACCCCCGCCGAGCGCGACTGGCTGACCTCGGAACTCGCCGCCGAGAACGCGCAGAAGACCGGCAGCGAGGGCCAGCACGCCAAGGGCGACCTCAAGAAGGCCTTCGGCAGCGGACGCGTGTGGACCCTGGCCGCCGTCTACTTCGGCTTCGTCTACGGCCTCTACGCCTTGGCGTTCTTCCTGCCGACCATCATCAACGGCTTCCAGGACCAGTACGACACCACGTTCAGCGTCATGGACAAGGCATGGATCACCGCCATCCCGTACCTGCCCGCCGCCGTCGTCCTCTTCTTCTGGACCCGGCACGCCACCCGCCACGGCACCCGCACCTGGCACGTGGCAGGCCCGGCCGTCGTCGGCGGCGTGTCCATCCCCCTCGCGCTCTACATGGGCTCTCCGACCGCCACCGTCGCGGTGATCACCGTGACCGCCTGCGCCATCTTCGCCGCGCTGCCCGTCTTCTGGTCGGTGCCCTCGCGCTTCCTGACCGGAGCCGCCGCCGCGGCCGGCATCGCCCTGATCAACACCGCGGGCAACGTCGCCGGATTCGCCTCCAGCTACATCACCGGCTGGCTCAAGGACTGGAGCGGCGCCTACTACGTACCGCTCTACCTCGTCGGCTTCTTCATGCTGCTGTCCGCCGCGCTGATGATCTGGCTGGCCTCCCGCAGCCGCACCGACGAACCCGCCCCCGCCGTCGAATCCCAGGCCGAGGAGGCCCTGCGATGACCCGCCTGTTCAACGACCCGGCCGCCTTCGCCGACGAGGCGCTGGAGGGGTTCACCGCCGCGCACCGGCGCTGGGTCCGGCCGGTCACCGGCGGCGTCGTCCGGGCCACCGCCACCCCGGTCGGCCAGGTCGCCGTGGTGATCGGCGGCGGCTCGGGCCACTACCCCGCGTTCTCCGGCCTGGTGGGCCGCGGTCTGGCCCACGGCGCCGCCGTCGGGAACGTCTTCGCCTCACCCTCCGCCCGGCAGATCCACTCCGTGGCCACGGCCGCGCACGCGGGTGGGGGAGTCCTGCTGATGTACGGCAACTACGCCGGTGACGTCCTGCACTTCGGCCAGGCCGCCGAGCGACTCGCCGCCGACGGCGTCGAGACCCGGACGTTCGCCGTCGCCGACGACATCTCCAGCGCGGGGCCCGAGGAGTCCGCCAAGCGCCGCGGCATAGCCGGTGACCTGCCCGTCTTTAAGGCGGCGGCCGCCGCGGCCGAGCAGGGTCTGCCCCTGGAGGAGGTGCTGCGCGTCGCCGAACGGGCGGGCGCCCGCACCCGCTCCTTCGGGATCGCCTTCTCCGGCTGCACCCTGCCCGGCGCCGACCACCCCCTGTTCACCGTGCCCGAGGCCCGGATGGCCGTGGGCCTCGGCATCCACGGCGAGCCCGGCATCGGCGAGGAGGCACTGCCCACCGCCGACGAGGCGGCCCGGCTGCTGGTCGAGACGCTGCTGAAGGAGCTCCCCGAGGACGTCGCCGACCCGGCGGGACAGCGCGCCGCGGTGATCCTCAACGGCCTCGGCTCGGTCAAGTACGAGGAGCTGTTCGTCGTCTACCGCAGGGTCGCGGCCCTCCTCGGCGACGCCGGTGTGGAGATCGTCGATCCCGAGGTCGGCGAACTGGTCACCAGCTTCGACATGGCCGGCATCTCGCTGACCCTGACCTGGCTCGACGACCGCCTGGAGGAGCTGTGGCGGGCCCCGGCCGACACGCCCGCCTACCGCAAGGGCGCCCTCGACGCGGCGGAGCCGGACCCGGACCGGGCGTCCGCGACCGCCGCCGCCCAGGACACCGCCGTACCAGCGGCCCCCGTCGTCCCCGCCGCCTCGGACGCCTCCCGCCGGGCCGCCGACACCGTCCTGGCCGCGCTGGACGCGGTGGCCCGGGTCGTCGACGCCCACGCCGACGAACTCGGCCGTATCGACGCCGTGGCCGGAGACGGCGACCACGGCATCGGCATGCGGCGCGGCTCCACGGCCGCCCACCGCGCCGCCGCCGACGCCCACGGACTCGGCGCGGGCGCCGGAACCGTCCTCACCCGCGCCGCCGACGCCTGGGCCGACAAGGCGGGCGGCACCTCCGGCGCCCTGTGGGGCACGATCCTGCGCTCGCTCGGCGCGGCCCTCGGTGACCGGGACGCCCCCGACGCCGCCCGCGTCGCCGAAGGGGTCACGGAGGCATCCGCCGCCGTACGCAGGCTGGGCGGGGCCGAGGTCGGCGACAAGACCATGGTCGACGTTCTGGTTCCCTTCGCCGACGCGCTGGCCGCCGCCACGGCCGAGGACCTGCCCCTCGCCGACGCCTGGGACCGCGCCGCCACCACCGCCACCGCGGCCGCCGCCGGCACCGCCGACCTGCTGCCCCGCCGGGGCCGGGCCCGCCCGCACGCCGAGAAGTCCCTCGGCACCCCGGACGCGGGCGCCCACTCACTCGCCCTGATCACCCGCGCCGTCCACGGCGCACTGCTCGACCACCACTGAGGAAACCCGCCATGACCGACAAGCTCCGCATCGTCGTCGGCTCCGACGACGCCGGCCACCAGTACAAGGAAGCCCTCAAGCAGGACCTGCGCGGCAGCGCCCTGGTCGCCGAGGTCACCGACGTCGGCGTCGACGCGGACGGCCACACCGCCTACCCCAAGGTGGCCATCGCCGCCGCCGAGATGGTGGCCAGGGGTGAAGCCGACCGCGCCCTGCTGGTGTGCGGCACCGGCCTCGGCGTCGCCATCGCCGCCAACAAGGTCAGGGGCATCCGGGCCGTCACCGCCCACGACTCCTTCTCCGTCGAGCGGGCGATCCTCTCCAACAACGCCCAGGTCCTCACCTTCGGCCAGCGCGTCGTCGGCCTCGAACTCGCCCGCCGCCTGGCCGCCGAGTGGCTCACCTACCGCTTCGACGAGAGCTCGGCGTCGGCCGCCAAGGTCCAGCTGATGAGCGACTACGAGACCGCCGACGACGTGGCCGCGGTGAACCCTGGCACCGCCGACGCGAGCGCGGCCGACGGCGGGGCGGCAGCCTGATGCCCGCGCCCGCACCGTCCCCCGTGCTGCTGGGGGTGAGCCTCAAGATGTACTTCGGCCACCACCAGACGCTCAACTGGTCCCGCCGGATCGCCGCCCTCGCCGAACGGCACCCCGCCGTCACCTCCGGCTCCGCCCGCCTCTTCGTCCTGCCCACCTTCCCGGCCCTGGTCCCCACCACCGGGATCCTCGCCCCCTACGGCGTGGCGCTGGGCGCCCAGGACATCGCCACCGAGGACAGCGGCCCCTACACCGGCGAGGTCGGCGGCCCGGTCCTCAAGGAGATCGGCTGCCGCTACGCCGAGGTCGGCCACGCCGAGCGCCGCCGCCTGTACGGCGAGGGCGACACCGTCGTCGCCGCCAAGACCGCCGCCGCCCTGCGCAACGGCCTCACCCCCGTCCTGTGCGTCGGCGAACGCGACGCGGCCGACCCGGCCGACGCAGCATCCCGCACGGTCGCCGAGGCGGAACGGCTGCTCGGCGGCCTTTCGGGCGCGGTCGTCCTCGCCTACGAGCCGCAGTGGGCCATCGGCGCCCCCGAGCCCGCCTCCGCCGACCACATCGCCACCGTCTGCACCGCCCTGCGCGGCTGGCTCGACTCCCACCCCCGGCACGCCGGTTCCACCGTCATCTACGGCGGCAGCGCGGGCCCCGGCCTGCTGACCCGCCTGGCCGGCACCGCCGAGGGCCTGTTCCTCGGCCGCTTCGCCCACGACCCGGCGAACGTCGAGGCGATCCTCGACGAGATCCGCTCCCCGGCCCCGGCGGCGGTGGCGTGATGGCGTACGGCATCAGCACCTACGCCTACTTCTGGCGTCTCTCGGCCCGCGCCCCCGAGCCGATGGGGCTGCCGGACATGCTCCGCGACACGGCGGAGCTGGGCGGCCAGGTCTTCCAGATCTGCGACTACGCGCCGATCGAGAGCTACGACCGCGCGCGGCTCGCCGACCTCCGCGACACCGCCGCCGACCTCGGCCTGGCCCTCGAACTCGGCACCCGCGGCATCCGCCCCGACCACCTGCTCACGTACCTCGACCTGGCGGGCGAGCTGGGCGTGACCCTGGTCCGCTCCATGCTCAACACGGCCGATCACCGCCCGGACACCACCGAGGCCGTGACCCTCCTGAAGGAGGCCGTGCCCCGCTACGCCGCCGCGGGCGTCACCCTCGGCCTGGAGACCTACGAGCAGGTCGCCACCGACGACCTGGTGAGCGTCGTACGCGCCGTCGACGACCCGCACCTCGGCATCGTCCTCGACCCCGGCAACAGCGTCGCCCGGCTGGAACGCCCCGCCGACGTGGTGGCCGCCACCGCGCCGTACGTGGTCAACATCCACGTCAAGGACTTCGCCTTCACCCGCCGCGACGGCTGGGTCGGCTTCACCTACGCGGGCTGCCCGCTCGGCGAGGGCCTCCTGGACTACGACGCCATGATCGCCGCAGTGGGTCCGGGGGACCGCGGCATCAACGAGATCGTGGAGCACTGGCTCCCGTGGCAGGACGAGGGCTACGACGCCACCGCCCGGCTCGAACACCAGTGGACGCAGCACAGCATCAACACCCTCCTGAGGAGCAAGTAATGGCCACCGAGATCCAGACCCGCGCCGACGTGCAGACCGTCGCCGTCATCGGGGCCGCCGGCAAGATGGGCCAGCGTGTCTCCAACAACCTGGTCGACAGCGACTTCCGGGTCCTCTTCAGCGAGGCGTCGCCCAGGGGCCAGGAGCTGATCCGCGGCCTCGGCCGCGAACTGACCGAGTCCGCCGCCGCCGCGGCCGAGGCGGACGTCGTCATCCTCGCCGTGCCCGACGTGGTCCTCGGCAAGGTCTCCGAGGAACTCGTGCCGCTCATGAAGCCGGGCACCGTCGTCCTCACCCTCGACCCGGCCGCCGCCTACGCCGGTCTGCTCTTCGCCCGCGAGGACATCTACTACGCCTGCGCCCACCCCTGCCACCCCTCGGTGTTCCTGGAGCGCACCACCAAGGAGGAGTGGCAGGACACCTTCGGCGGCATCGCCGCCCCGCAGGAGGTCGTCGCCGCCTACGAGGGCGGGGACGCGGCCAAGCAGGAACTCGCCGACTCCGTCATCCGCGTCATGTACGCCCCGGTCGTCGACGTCCACTGGGTCACCGTGAAGCAGCTCGCCGTGCTGGAGCCGACCCTCGTCGAGACCATCGCCTGCATGGTCGGCGCCCTGCTGACCGAGGCCCTGCACGAGACCGTCCACACCGTCGGCGTCCCCGAGAAGGCGGCCCGCGCGATGCTGCTCGGCCACACCCAGGTGGCCCTCGCCAACACCCTGAAGGGCTCCAACCCCTTCTCGGACGCCTGCCTGATCGCGATGGACTACGGCCGTGAGTCCATCGTGCGCGAGGACTGGAAGAAGGTCTTCGACGACGAGGAGCTGGACAAGGTCATCACGCGCATGCTGAAGATCAAGGAGATCAAGCGCTGACCCACTCCTACGGGCGACGCCGGAGACCCGCACGGGCCTCCGGCGTCGCCGCGTGCGCTCAGGAGCGGGTGCTGGTGTCGAACTCGCCCCGTACGTCCAGCAGTTCCGACAGGTCCGAGCCCACCGCCAGCTCGCGCGGGGCCGTGCCCCGCCGGAACAGCCGGGCGTCCCGCTCGCCGCCGAGCACCGCCCGGTCGCCCTCGACCCGCAGCCAGGAACCCTCCCGCAGGCCCAGCACGGGCACGTCGTTCTCCTCCAGGAACTCCCGCAGCCGCTCCTCGCGGGTCTCACCCTTGTGCGTCGAGCCGGGGTCCGGGTCCAGGTAGTGCGGGTTGATCTGGAACGGCACCAGGCCCAGCGTCTCGAAGGACGGCGGCTCGACGATCGGCATGTCGTTGGTGGTGCGCAGTGAGGGCGCCGCCATGTTGGTCCCGGCGCTGGCCCCCATGTACGGCAGCCCACCGCGCACGGCCTTGATCAGCGCCTCTCGCAGCCCCGTCCGGTACAGCGCGGAGAGCAGCCGGAAGGAGTTGCCGCCGCCCACGAACACGGCGTCCGCCTCGTCGAGCCGGGCGAGCGGGTCGCCGCCCTCGTGCACCCCCCGTACGTCGATCCCGGCGTCGGCGAGCGCGCCCCGGACCCGCGCGGTGTAGGTGTCGTGGTCGGCCAGCGCGTACGGGACGAAGGCCAGCCGGGCGCCGGCGGGCAGGAAGCCGGTCACGGTGTCGAGGGCGTGTTCCAGGTAGCCGCGGCCGTGCTGGGTGGAGTTGGACAGGAGCAGGAGGTTCACGGGTTCTTCCTCGTCGACGGGGTGGATCGGTGGTGCGTCAGGACGTACTACGGGGCGCGCGCGGGCGCCGGTGGTGCTGGGGCGGGTGGGTCAGGCGCTGCTCCAGCAGCCGGGCGGCGCGGCGCAGCGTCTCGAGACGGTCCTCGGGTCCCTCGGGGAAGCGCTCCTTGGCGGCGCCGAGGCTGAGGCTGCCGTAGGGCTCCGAGCCGAGGAACACCGGCATGGCGACCGTGCCGATGCCGGCGTCGTACTCGCCGACCGTCCACGCGTAGCCCTGAGCGCGGACGGTGCGGAACTCGCGCTCCAGCTGATCGGGGTCGGTGACCGTGCGCTCGGTGAAGCGCGCCATCGGACGCCCGCGGAAGAGCCGGTGGCGCTGCTCGTCGGGCAGGAAGGCGTAGAAGGACTTGCTGGTGGCGCCCGCGTGCGCCGGGTACAGCTCGCCGACCAGCGGGTAGTAGCGCAGCGGCCCCTCCTCGCCCTCGACGGCCGCGACACAGCGCATGTGGAAGCTGTCGGGCAGGCAGAAGAGCACCGTGTCGCCGGTCGCCGCCCGCAGCTCCTGCAGCACCGGTTCCGCGAGCAGCTCCAGTGAGCCCGAACGCTCCCACAGGCGGCCCAGGCGCAGGGCGGCCGGGCCGATCCGGTAGCGGCGGGTCGCGGGGTCGGAGACCAGGAAACCGCGGCCCGCGAGGGTGGACAGCAGCCGCTGCGCGACCGAGGTGTCCCAGCCGAACTCGGCGGCGATCTCGGTGACGCCCCAGTCCGGGCGGGTGCGCTCGAACGCCAGCAGCACCAGCAGGGCGCGGTCGACGGTCTGCAGCGCCCCGGCCGGCGTCCTGCGGTCCACGGGTTCAACCGGGCGACCGGCCATGACAGCTCCTCTCAGCCACTTCTCACCCTCGCATCTCACCATGCAGACCCGTATTGCAGATAACGGGAAACAGTTGCGGACAACGCTAGTCCATCCCGAACCTGCTGGGAGCACCGCCCCCGGTGCGGATCAGGAGAACTGCCCATGTTGAAGTACGTCCTGGACCTCGTGGATCTGCTCGACGATCCCGACGTCGACGGCAAGCGTGTCGCCGCCCACCTCGACTCCGTGGCGGGCCCCGAGGGCTCCGGCGCCGAGGTCACCACCGTCACCGGCGAGCGCGGCTCGACGGACTTCGTGCTCGTACGGATACCGGGCCGGGCCGGCCGTACCCGGGGTGGTTCCGCGCGGACGCTCGGCGTGGTGGGGCGGCTCGGCGGCGTCGGGGCGCGCCCGGAGGCCGTCGGCCTGGTCTCCGACGCGGACGGCGCGGTCGCGGCGCTCGCCACCGCCGCCAAGCTGCTCGACATGCGGCGCCGGGGCGACGTGCTCGACGGCGACGTGATCGTGGCCACGCACATCTGCCCGGACGCCCCGACCGCACCGCACGACCCGGTGCCCTTCATGGACTCGCCCGTCGACATCGCGACCATGAACCGGCACGAGGTCACCGGCGAGATGGAGGCCGTGCTCTCCGTCGACACCACCAAGGGCAACCGCATCATCAACCACAAGGGCCTCGCCCTGTCGCCCACCGTCAAGGAGGGCTGGGTGCTCAGGGTGAGCGAGCGGCTCGGCGAGCTGCTGGCCGTGGTCACCGGTGAGCCCTTGGTCACGTACCCCGTGACCACCCAGGACATCACCCCGTACGGTAACGGTGTACACCACATCAATTCGATCCTGCAGCCCGCCACGGCGACGGCCGCACCGGTGGTCGGTCTCGCGATCACCTCCGCGGCGGCGGTGCCCGGCTGCCAGACGGGCGCCAGCCACGAGACCGACATCGCGGCCGCCGCCCGGTTCGCCGTCGAGACCGCGAAGGCCTACGGCGGCGGACAGCTCGACTTCCACGACGACCAGGAGTTCGACGCCCTCGTGTCCCGTTACGGCTCGCTGACCCGGCTGCAGACCCTCGGCCGCGAACCCGAGGGGTCGTGATCATGGCCATGGACAAGAACACCGCCGCGCAATCGGCGCAAGCGGCCACGGGAGCCGTGGGCAGTGACGACTACGCCCTCTCCCGCGTCCCGCGCGACAAGCGGCTCGGCTTCTGGACGATGCTGCTGCAGTGGCTCGCCCAGTCCGGCTCCATCTCGCAGTTCACCCTCGGCGCCACCATCGGCGTCGGCATGACCTTCGGTGACGCCTTCCTCGCCTTCACCCTCGGCGCGGTGATCCTGGAAGTCGTGATCTTCGCGATCGGCCTCGCGGGCATGCGCGAGGGTCTGGCGACCCCGCTGCTCACCCGTTGGGCGGGCTTCGGCCGCAACGGCTCCGCGCTGGTCAGCCTGGTCATCTCGGTCAGCCTCGTCGGCTGGTTCGGCGTACAGAACACGATCTTCGGCGACAGCGTGTCCGCGCTCGTCGGCGGCCCCTCCTGGCTGTGGTGCACGGCCGCCGGCGTCGCCATCACCGTGCTGGTCATTTTCGGCTTCAAGTACATGGCCGTCTTCGCGAAGATCGTCACGCCGCTGTTCTTCGCCATGGTCGCCTGGTCGGTCACCGACGCGCTGAGCGACCACTCGTTCTCCGAGCTGATCCACTCCCCGGCGCCCGGCGAGACCATCCCGCTCGCCGTCGCCGCGACCGCCATCGCGGGCGGCTTCATGACCGGCGCGATCGTCTCCCCGGAGATGACCCGGTACAACCGCAAGGGCAGCCACGTCTTCCTGCAGAGCGCCTCGTCGATGATCCTCTCCGAGTACATCGTCGGCCTGACCGGCGTCCTGCTCGGCCACATGGTCGGCAGCGGGCAGGTCTCCCAGATCGTGCTCTCCACCTCAGGCGTCTTCGGCGTGCTCGTGGTCCTGATGTCCACCGCGAAGATCAACGACTGGAACCTGTACGGCTCCTCGCTCGGCGTCGTCAACTTCTTCCAGGTCGTCTTCGGCAAGCGCGTGCACCGCGGCGCGGTCACCATCGTCCTCGGCATCGCGGGCACCCTGCTCTCCGCCGTCGGCATCATGACCCACTTCACCGACTTCCTGTCCGTGCTGGGCGTCGCCATCCCGCCGGTGGGCGGCATCATCGTCGCCGAGTACTGGGTGGTGCGCCGCATGCGGGCACCCCTGGACGCCACCCGCGACGCGGAGACCCTGCCCGCCACGTCACCGACCTGGGTGCCCATGTCCCTGGTCATCTGGGCGGCCGCCTTCTGCGTCGGCAAGTTCTACGACGGCGGCATCCCCGCCCTGAACTCGCTGCTGACCGCCTTCGTCCTCTACTGCGTCCTCGGCCTCGCCGGCTGGATCAGGACGTACGGCACCACGGCCCTGGACGACACCACCGAACCCACCCCGGCCGCCTCCGGCACGGCCACCGTAGGAGCACCGTGAGCACCACCGCACCCGCAACCGTCCCGGCCTCCGAGGAGGCGCAGCGGGAGGTCGTCGACCTGTGCGCGGAGCTGATCCGCTTCGACACCTCCAACCCCACCAGCGACGAGCGGGCCTGCGCCGACTGGGTCGTGGCCCGCCTCGCCGAGGCCGGAATCCCCTCCGAGCTGGTGGAGAGCGCCCCGGGCCGCGCCAACGTCGTCGCCCGCATCCCCGGCGCCGACACCTCCCGCGGCGCCCTGCTGGTCCACGGCCACCTGGACGTCGTACCGGCCGACGCGGCCGAGTGGCGGGTGCCGCCGTTCTCCGGGGAGATCCGGGACGGGTACCTGTGGGGCCGCGGCGCGATCGACATGAAGGACACGGTGGCCGTCATGCTGGCCACCGCCAGGCACTTCGCCCGCACCGGCACCCGGCCCGCCCGCGAGATCGTCCTCGCCTTCCTCGCCGACGAGGAGGCGGGCGGCAAGTTCGGTGCCCACTGGCTGGTGGAGCACCGGCCCGAGCTGTTCGCGGGCGTCACCGAGGCGATCGGCGAGGGCGGCGGCTTCAGCTACGCGCTGGACGACACCCGGCGCCTCTACCCGATCGAGAACGCCCAGCGCGGCATGGCCTGGATGGAGCTGACGGCCGCAGGGCGCGCCGGGCACGGGTCCTCCCCGAACGACGAGAACGCGGTCACCGACCTGGCCGAGTCGCTCACCCGCATCGGGCGCCACACCTTCCCCGTCCGGCTGATCGAGCCGGTGCGCGCCCTGCTCGCCGAGGCGGCCCGCCTCCAGGGGGTCGACCTCGACCTCGACGCCGAGGACCTGGACGCCGAACTGGCCAAGCTCGGACACGTGGCCGACTTCATGCAGGTCGTGCTGCGCAACTCGGCCAACCCGACCATGTTCACCGCGGGCTACCAGACCAACGTCATCCCGGGCCGGGCCACCGCCCGCGTCGACGGCCGCTTCCTGCCGGGGCACGAGCAGGAGCTGATCGACACCATCGACGCCCTGCTCCTGCCCTCGGTGTCCCGGGAGTGGGTCAACCACGACATCGCGATGGAGACCGCCTTCGACGGCCCCCTCGTCGACGCCATGTGCGCCGCCGTACGAGCCGAGGACCCGGACGGCCATCCCGTGCCGTACTGCAACCCGGGCGGCACCGACGCCAAGGCATTCACCAAGCTGGACATCCGCTGCTTCGGCTTCAAGGGCCTGAAGCTGCCCCACGACCTCGACTACGGGCGGCTCTTCCACGGCGTCGACGAGCGGGTGCCGCTGGAGGGACTGCGGTTCGGGGTGCGGGTGATGACCCGGCTCTGGCAGGACTGCTGACGCGCCACGGCCGACGGGAATGCCCCGGCGGCCGCCGGCGTTGTGGGGCGTGACTGACATGCGCGGGACAGAACGGCAGCCCGCGCCGCGGTCGGAAGGAGCACCATGGCACGCAGCACCGCACGCCCGGTCGTCAGACTGAAGTCGTCCGCCGGGACCGGCGTCACCTACGTCACCCGCAAGAACCGCCTCAACGACCCCGACCGGCTCGTCCTGCGCAAGTACGACCCGGTGGCGGGGGAGCACGTGCCGTTCCGCGAGGAGCGCTGAGCGGCACCGAGAAGTGCCGAGAAGTGAGGAGGCAGTCGTGAAGGTCCGCAACTCCCTGCGCGCCCTCAAGGCCAGGCCCGGCGCCCAGGTGGTGCGCCGCCGGGGCGTGACGTACGTGATCAACAAGAAGGACCCGCGCTTCAAGGCCCGTCAGGGCTGAGCACCCGCGCGCTTGACGGCCCGGCCCCGCGATCCACGGGGCCGGGCCGCGGCGTGTACGCGCGTGCACGCGGCCGGGATCAGTCGTCCACGTCGACGCCGTAGCCCCGGGCGAGGGCGCCCAGGCCGTGGTCGTATCCCTGGCCGACGGCCCGCAGCCGCCAGCTCTGCCCACGCCGGTAGATCTCCGCGAGCAGCATCGTGCGTTCCGTGGTGGCGGCGTCCAGCGTGGCCTGCGCCAGGGCCGCCGCACTCGTGCCCGGGCCGGAGACGATGTGCAGGGCGCCCACCTCCCCGAAGGCCGGGGAGCCGTCGATCGCCGCGGCGACGACGACCTTGCGGGCCGAGGGCGGCAGCGTGGCGAGGTCCACGCTCACGGTCTGTTCGGTCGGGCCGTCGCTCAGCAGCCGCACCGTGCCGCCCGGGTTCTCCGGGGCGCCGTAGAAGACGAAGTCCTCGTCGAAGGAGACCTGTCCGTCCTCGTCCAGCACGAACGCGACCACGTCGATCTCGCACGCCGTCTGCTGTGCCCAGGACGCGGTGACCGTCCAGCGGTGCTCCGCTCCCCGCCCCTTCGGCAGGGGCAGGTCGACGACGCCACCGCGCGGCAGCACATGGGCGGCCGCCCGCCCGCCCGCGGCGCCGGGCGCCTCCGTGACCACCGGTGCCACCAGCCACGCGGCGTCGTGGGTGGGCAGGAGCAGCGCGGTGATCCGGGGCAGCCGGCGGTCCGTGCGGCCGCCGTCGAGGACGACCACGTCGGTGACGCCGGCGGAGAGGTTGATGGCAGCGGCGCCGCCGAGTTCGACGACGCGGGTGCGGGCGGCGACCGCCTCGGGATGGGTGCCGCCGAGCACGAGGACCCGCCGCCCGGTCAGCGGCCCGCGCGGCTTCGCGGTGCGCTTCCTGCCGGACTGCGCACCGGCGGCCTCGTCCTGCTCCGGTTCCGGCTCCGGCGCGCGTGGCGTCGGCACGGCCGGCAGCGCGGTGGCGGGCTCCGGGGCCGGTGCCGCTCCCGGAGCCGGTACCGGGGCCGCCGTCCCCTCGTGGGCCGTGCCGGGGCGGACGTCGCCGAGCAGCCGCAGGAAGGCCGACTCGTCGATCACCGGGACGCCCTCGGTGCGTGCCCGGCGGGCCTTGGCCGAGTTCGCGGCCGGGTCGTTGGTGACCAGGGCACTGGTGTGCCCGCTGACCGAGCCCATCATGTTGAGTCCCGCCGCGACGCCCCGCAGCACCAGGTCCGCCCGGGCGGTCCGGGTCTCCCCCGTGACGGCGACCTTCATGCCCTGCACCAGCGGCCCGCCCGCGGTGAGCCGCCCCGGGTTGCGGAAGGCGCACGGCGTCTTCGGCGGCTTGGGCGCGAACTGCGCGTCCTGCCGCGGCGGGCACGCCACCAGGGGCAGCGGCAGGTCGAGTTGGGCCGCCTCCCGCAGCGAGGCGCGCAGCACCCCCGCCAGCACCCGCGTGTCGTCCAGCGCGTCGTGCGCCTTGAGCTGGGGCACGCCGTAGTGCGCGGCGAGCGTGCCGAGCTTCAGGTCGTCGGTCGGCGGATCGACGCGGCGGTTCAGCGCCAGGGTGCACAGCCGCCTGGCCACGGGCAGCCGAAGCCGCGCCCGGGTGAACTCGTGGGCGAGGAAGTCGTAGTCGAACTGGGCGTTGTGGGCGACCAGCACCCGGCCCTCCAGCAGGGCGCCGATCCGCCCGGCCACCTGCTCGAAGGCAGGCGCCCCGCGGAGCCGCTCGGCCGTCAGCCCGTGCACGTGCACCGGGCCCGGATCACAGCCGGGGTTCAGCAGGGTCGAGAACTCGCCGGTCTGCTCGCCGTCGGCGCCCAGGGTCACCACGGCCACGGACAGCACCCGGTCACGGCGCGGTACGAGACCCGAGGTCTCCACGTCGACCAGCGCCCATTCGAAGACGTAGTCGCGCAGTTCGGACAGATCGGAGGCGGCAGACGCGAGAGACATGGAGGAATGATGGAGGTATCTCCACATCTCCTTCAACTCGAACGCCCATTGATCCCGTTTTGCGGCTCCCTCGAACCGCGTTGCCGGGCAGGTCGCCGGACGCACCGGGCCCTTTGACACACTGCTGGCGCGCCACCCGCCCATGCCCCAGGAGGACTTCGTCATGACCGAGCAGCCGCTGGACCGCGTCGCCCGGACCGAGCGCCGGTTCAACGCGCTCTTCGCGGAGTACTTCGACACGCTGGGCACGACCCTGGACGCCCCGTCCTTCAGCCGCTTCACCCCGGACTGCGTCGGGCTGCTGCGCGACCTGTCGCTGCGCGGCGGCAAGCGGATGCGGGTCGTGCTGCTGCACGAGGCCGCGCGGCTGGTGACCGCCGGGCCGGTCGACGGGCTGGACGCCGCGGCGCTGAGCGTCGAACTCCTGCAGACCCACGGCCTGGTGCACGACGACCTGATCGACGACAGCGCCACGCGCCGGGGCGGCCCCACCACGTACTACGCCTACCGGGAACGCTTCCCCGAGCACCCGCGGGCGGCGCTCGGCCTCACCGTGCTCGCGGGCGACCTCGCGCTGGCCCTCTCGCTGCGCGTGCTCCTGGAGGCCCCGCTTCCCGCCGAGGCGCGCCAGGCCATGGTCGAGGTGCAGACCCGGGCCGCTGCCGACACGTTCGTGGGCCAGATCATCGACCTGGAACGGGACTTCCCCACCACCGCCCTCGACGACGACGTCCTGCACGCCGTCGCCGACCACAAGTCCGCCCGGTACTCCGTCCTGGCCCCCCTGCGCCTCGGCCTCCTGGCCGCCGGTGAACAACCCGGCGCCCACGAGGCCGAGTTGAGCGCCTACGCCCGTCTGCTCGGCATCTGCGGACAGATGCGCGACGACTACCTGGACCTGTTCGGCGACGCTGAGGCGATGGGAAAGCCGACCGGTACCGACATCCGGGAGGGCCGGCACACGTACACCGTGGCCCGCCTGCTGTCCGCCGTGAGCGGCGCCGAGCGGGACTTCGTGAACGGGGCCCTGGGCGACCCCGGCTGCACGTCGGAGACCGTCGCCGAGATCCGCGCGATCGGCGAGCGCGCCGGTGTCGCCGACCGGATGCGCGCCGACATGCGGCAGTACGCCGAGCAGGCTCGGCTGGTGGCGGCGGGCTGGCGTCCCCGGTGGCGCGAGGACGCCGTCGCCTTCTTCGAGCTGCTGCCGCGGTGGAGCGTCGAGCGGACCGCCTGACACCTGTTCCCCACATCGCTCAAAGGGGTATTCGGGATCTTCCGCCCGCCGCGCCCGGTCATGCTCTGATCGGACGCGCCGTCGACCAGGCACGTCCGTGACCACGTGACCCCCTGGGGGAGAAGCATGACTGGTTCGACACGACGGCAGCCGGACGGGGGCGACCGGGCCGTGCTGCTGGTCGCCGGGCTGGCCGAGCTGGCGGTGAGCACGATCGGCTCGGCGGTGGGCGGACTGCGCGGGCTCCTCGGCCGTTCGGACACCGCCGACCTGGTGCGGGAGGCGGAAGCGGACCTCCAGGCGCGCGGCAGGCTGGCCCTGGACCGCTGCGCGCACGTACCGCCCGCCCACCTGGAGGTGCTCGCCCAGCACGTGAAGACGCGCCGGGCCGCGGCCGACGGTGATGTCTGACCTCTGGGACCCGGCCGGCTTCAGGGACCGCGTCGACGGTGTCCTGCGGGACTTCCTGGCCGAGCAGGCCGGCCTGCTCGTCGCCGTCGACGAAGCCCTCGCACCCGTGGCCGAGCAGGTGCGCAGCTCGGCCGGGCACGGCAAACGACTGCGGGCGGCCTTCTGCTACTGGGGCTGGCGGGCCGCCGGGCAGCCCGAGAGCGACGCACTCGTACGGGCGGCGGCCTCCATGGAACTGGTGCACGCCGCCGCGGTCGTCCACGACGACCTCATCGACGACAGCGCCCTGCGCCACGGCCTGCCCACCGCCCACGTGGCCCTGGAAGCCGTCCTCGCCCGGCACGGCCGTACCGGGGCACGGCGGGCGGCGCGCTCCCTGGCCATGCTGGTGGGCGACCACCTGATGGTCCTCGCGGGCCGCATGTTCACCGACTGCGGCCTGCCGGCCGCCTACCTCGCCCGCGCCCGGGACCTGTGGGCCGCGCTCGCCCGTGAACTCGTCGCCGGTGAGTGCCTGGAGATCCTGCACACCGGCGGACCGCCCGACACCGAGACCTCCCTGAAGGTCGTCCGCTACAAGACCGCCAAGTACACCGTCGAGCACCCCCTGCTCATCGGCGGCCTGCTCGCCGGCGCCGCCCCCGCCCTGCGGGACACCTACCGGGCCTACGGGCTGCCGCTCGGCGAGGCATTCCAACTCCGCGACGACCTGCTCGGACTCTTCGGCGACGAGGAACGCACCGGCAAGGCGGCCCTGGACGATCTGCGCGCCGGCCGGCCCACCGCACTGCTGGCCGAGACCTGGAAGGCCGCCGACACGTCCCAACGGGAACGGCTGCGGCACCTGCTGGGCCGCGACGACCTGGACGCGACCCACCTGCACGACGTACGCCGGCTCATGCTGCGGCTGAAGGCGCCCCAGCGGGTGGAGCAGATGATCGCGACCCGTGTGGAGAGGGCCACCCGGGCCCTGGACACCGCCGGGACGCCACCGCACGCGCGCCGGGCGCTGCGCGAACTCGCCCTACGGGCCACCGACCGCACGCACTGACGAGGAGACCGGGATGACCCCCACCGAGACGTCGATGGACGCCCTGCGCCGCAGCGGTGACGAACTGGCCGACGCGGTCGTCGCCACCCTGTTCGAGCGCGGCGAGGTCGGCAAGTTCAACGCCCTGATGCGGCACGTCTCCACCACCGGCCAGGAACTCCCGGACGGCCTCCCCGGCGTCGCACGGGAATACCTCCGGGTGACCGGCACCCCGCCGGACTGGGTGGACTGGGACGAGATGGAGCGGGCCCGCCTGTTCTTCATCGACAACAACGTGCACATCTCGACCGCGCTGTCGTTCGCCTCCATGCCCGCCTGCTACGTCGTGCCGCACGTGGCCCGGCTGCTGTCGGCGACCCACGGCCTGAACTACCCGTCCAAACGGATGGCGGAGACCGGCCAGTTCACCGTCTACCTCATGCGGCCCGACGCGTTCGAGGCCGGCGGTCGCTTCCTGCCGGCCGCCCAGAAGGTACGCCTGCTGCACGCCGCCATCCGGCACCACCTGAAGCGGGAGGACCGCTGGGACACCGACACCCTCGGCGTACCGATCTGCCAGGAGGACATGATCGGCGGGCAGATGTTCTTCTCCCTGCTCGTCCTGGACAGCCTGCACCGACTCGGCATCCACATGTCCGCCGAGGGCGCGGAAGCCTACTACTACGCCTGGCGCGTCGTCGGCGCCATCCTGGGCGTCGACCAGGCGGCCGTCCCCAGGACGCTCGACGAGGCACGCGGTTTCCTCGACCTGTACATGCTCCGCCACATGGGCCCCTCCGAGGAGGGCGCCCACCTCACCCGGCAACTGATCGACCTCTACGAGGAGGTGGTCCCGGGCACCCTCTTCGACCCGGTCGTCTCCGCGCTGATCCGCCACCTCGTCGGCGACACCTGCGCCGACTGGCTGGAGGTGCCCCGCTCCGCCTGGGACACCGTGGTCAAGGCCGCCCCGCACCTGCTCGGCGTCCTGGAGACGATCGAGGACCGCTCACCCCTGGGCGCCTGGGCCCTGGACCGGCTCGGCCACCTCACCACGGCCCTCGAACTCTCCTCCCTCACCCGCGGGCGCGTCATGCACTACGCCATCCCCGAGCAACTGAGGAAGGAGTACGGCGTCTTCGGTACCGCCGCCCGCGCCGGCCGCTGGACCCCGCCGCCCGCGACCGTGTCCTGAGCCACCCCGCTCCCGTCCGCCGCCGGACCGGATTGTCAGTGGGACCTCATACGGTGTGGTCAGTGGAGTCCGCGGAACACGCCGCGGGACCGACCGGGGAGAGGTCTGCCATGTCGAGGACGTACCTGGAGCTGTCGCAGGACGACGGGAGCGCGCACAAGTTCTACGAAGTCACCGTCCAGGGACAGTCCGTGACGGTGCGCTACGGCCGGATCGGCGCCGCCGGACAGACCCAGACGTCCACCTTCCCCACCGTGCAGAAGGCCGAGGCCGCGGCCGCCAAGAAGATAGGCGAGAAGGTGCGCAAGGGCTACGAGCCCGCCGTGCAGGGACAGCGCGCGCCCCGCGCCGTCACCCGCCGGCAGGTGGCCTCCGCGCCGTCCACGGCCCGCGCGGTCGCACCGGTCCTGTGGCGGTTCCGCACCGGCTCCGCGGCGTTCGGCATCCACATCGACGAGGACAGGTGCTGGGTGGGCAACCAGGCGGGTGACGTCTTCACCCTCGCCCACGGCGGCGAGGTCCTCGCCCGCTACCAACTGCCCGACGGCGTCAAGTGCCTGGTCGCCGACGACTTCTGGATCTACGCAGGCTGCGACGACGGCCGGGTCTACGACCTGTCGTCCAAACTGCCCTTCGCCGCCTACGACATCGCCGCCGACGTGGACATCTTCTGGCTCGACATCCACGAGGGCGTGCTGAACGTCGCGGACCGCGCCGGACGGCTCACCGTGATCGACCACGAGGACGAGCACCAGTGGTCGCGCGGCGGACGCGGCGAGCACGCCTGGATGGTGCGCGCCGACGACCACGCCGTCTACCACGGGCACACCCGCGGCGTGACCGCCCACTCCCCGGACGGCGGTGCCGAGTTGTGGCACACCCCCACCCAGGGGGCCGTGCTCTTCGGCTGGCAGGAGGACGACGCGGTCTACGCGGGCACCGCACGGCACACGGTCCAGCGGCTGTCCAAGGCCACCGGCGCCATCGAGGCGACGTACCACTGCGACAGCCCCGTCTATTCGTGCGCCACCTCGCCCGGCGGCCGGTTCGTCTTCGCCGGCGACTCCGCCTCCTCGGTGTACTGCTTCGACCGGGACGGCACCCGGCTGTGGAAGCTGGGCACGGGCGGCGGCTCGGCCCTGTCCATGCAGTACCGCGACGAGCGGCTGTTCCTCGTCACCACGGACGGCTCCCTGGTGTGCGTGGACGCGAGCGAGGCGGCGGTCACGGCCGCGCAGCAGGGCTCGGTGCCGGTCGCGCGCGACGTGAAGCTCGCCGCCACCCTGCCGACGTACGCACCCGCCACCGCCGCCACCGCCGTGACGACCGTGACCGCGGCGCCCGCCGGCTCCGTCGTGGTCGAGTGCGTCCGGGAGAACGGCCGTACCCGGATCCACGTGGTGTCGGAGGGGTACGACCACTCGTGGAACGTCCAGTTCCCGAGGGCGATCAGGGAGCCGGGCGCGCGCTACGTGGTCGATGCGCTGCACGCCGCGTCGGGCGGTTTCTACCGGGTGCGCGGTGACATCAGGCGCCTGCAGTGACGGCGCGGGACCGCGTCGGGCGATCGGGGCCGCCCCTCAGGAGGCGTTACGCAGCGCCCGGTTGCGGCGCACCGAGGACCAGAACGAGGCGCCGATCAGGACGACGCCGACAAGGCCGGTGATGATCTCGTTGATCTCGTACTGGATGGTGACCAGCAGGATCAGTGACAGGGCGCCGATGGCGTAGTGGGCGCCGTGCTCCAAATAGACGTAGTCGTCGAGGGTGCCCTGGCGGACCAGGTAGACCGTCAGGGACCGCACGTACATGGCGCCGATGCCGAGGCCGAGGGCCATCAGGACGATGTCGTTGGTGATGGCGAAGGCGCCGATGACGCCGTCGAAGGAGAAGGACGCGTCCAGGACCTCCAGGTAGAGGAACATGAAGAACGCCGCCTTGCCCGCCAGCTTCACGGGCGATCCGGCGGACCTCCCCGCCCGGTCCGCGTCCTGCTCCGCCTCCCGCTCGCGCTCCTCCTCGTTCTCGAGGCGTTGCTCGAAGAAACCGGAGAGGCCGCCCACCACCATGTAGGTGATCAGACCGGCGACGCCCGCCAGCAGCACCGTCTCCGCCTTGTCGGCGTGGGTGCCGCCGTGCTGGTGGGCGTGGGCGCCGAAGGTGGTCGCGGAGACGAGCAGCATGACCAGGGCGATGCAGACCGACAGCAGGTCCACCCTGCCGAGCTTGGCCAGCGGGCGCTCCAGCCACCCCAGCCACTTGATGTCGCGGTCCTCGAAGATGAAGTCGAGGAAGATCATCATCAGGAACATGCCACCGAACGCCGCGATCGACGGATGGGCGTCCGTCACCAGCTCCTGGTAGCGGTCCTTGTCGGTGAGCGCCAGGTGCACCGCGCTCCAGGGACTCAGCCGGGCACTGATCGCCACGATCACCACCGGGAAGACCAGCCGCATCCCGAACACCGCGATCACGATGCCCACGGTGAGGAAGATGCGCTGCCAGAAGGCGTTCATCTTCTTCAGGATCCCGGCGTTGATCACCGCGTTGTCGAAGGAGAGCGAGATCTCCAGGACGGACAGGATCGCCACGATGCCGAGGGCGGTCCAGCCGTCGTACAGCACGCCCGCGGCCAGGCCGACGGCCGTCACGGCGAAAGCCCAGCGGAACGTCTTCACCAGCACCGGCCACTCACTCCTGTCGTCGTGCCGTACGGGGCGGCATCACCTGCCAGTGCCCGCCACGCACGTTGTTTACCACGCTGGAGTCGTTCGTTTCCTTGAGTCGTTCGTGTCCCAGGGAGTAGGTTCGCCGTCATGACGGCATCCCGGCACTCCCGGAATCCGGCCACCGCCGACGAACTGCGCCTGGCGGGACTGCGGGTGACCGCCGCCCGTGTCGCGCTGCTCGAGACCGTAAGGGCGGGGGACCACCTCGACGCCGAGGCACTCACCTCCGGGGTGCGTCGGCGCGTGGGGCACGTCTCCCTCCAAGCCGTGTACGACGCCCTGCACGCCCTGACCGCCGCGGGGCTCGTGCGCCGTATCGAACCGCCCGGCGGCGCGGCGCGGTTCGAGGGACGGGTCGGTGACAACCACCACCACGTCCTGTGCCGGTCCTGCGGCGCCCTCGCCGACGTCGACTGCGCCGTCGGCGACGCGCCGTGCCTGACCGCCTCAGACGACCGCGGCTTCGTGATAGACGAGGCCGAGGTCATCTACCGGGGCCTGTGCCCCGACTGCTCCACTCCCAGCAGTTCCCCAGCACCTTGATCCGCCCCGTCCGGAAGGATTCCCATGTCCGAGAACCACGATGCCATCGTGACCGACGCGAAGGCCGAGGAGACGGGTGGTTGCCCGGTCGCCCACGGACGCGCCCCGCACCCCACGCAGGGCGGCGGAAACCGTCAGTGGTGGCCGGAGCGGCTCAACCTGAAGATCCTCGCCAAGAACCCCGCCGTCGCCAACCCGCTGGGTGAGGAGTTCGACTACGCCCAGGCCTTCGAAGCCCTCGACCTGGCGGCCGTCAAACGGGACATCGCCGAGGTGCTGACCACCTCGCAGGACTGGTGGCCCGCCGACTTCGGCAACTACGGCCCGCTGATGATCCGGATGGCCTGGCACAGCGCGGGCACCTACCGGATCAGCGACGGCCGCGGCGGCGCGGGCGCCGGCCAGCAGCGCTTCGCCCCGCTCAACAGCTGGCCCGACAACGGCAACCTCGACAAGGCCCGCCGCCTGCTGTGGCCGGTCAAGAAGAAGTACGGCCAGAACCTCTCCTGGGCCGACCTGCTCGTCCTCACCGGCAACGTCGCCCTGGAGACGATGGGCTTCGAGACCTTCGGCTTCGCCGGCGGCCGCGCCGACGTCTGGGAGGCCGAGGAGGACGTCTACTGGGGCCCCGAGACCACCTGGCTCGACGACCGGCGCTACACCGGCGACCGCGAGCTGGAGAACCCGCTCGGCGCCGTCCAGATGGGCCTGATCTACGTCAACCCGGAAGGCCCGAACGGCAACCCGGACCCGATCGCCGCCGCCCGCGACATCCGCGAGACGTTCCGCCGCATGGCGATGAACGACGAGGAGACCGTCGCGCTCATCGCCGGCGGACACACCTTCGGCAAGACCCACGGCGCCGGTCCGGCCAACGCGGTCGGCGACGACCCCGAGGCCGCCGGCATGGAGCAGCAGGGCCTCGGCTGGAAGAGCACCCACGGCACGGGCAAGGGCGGCGACGCCATCACCTCCGGCCTGGAGGTCACCTGGACCAGCACGCCGACCCAGTGGGGCAACGGCTTCTTCAAGAACCTCTTCGAGTTCGAGTACGAGCTGGAGCAGAGCCCGGCCGGCGCCAACCAGTGGGTGGCCAAGGACGCCCCCGAGATCATCCCCGACGCGCACGACCCGGCGAAGAAGCACCGCCCGAGGATGCTCACCACCGACCTGTCGCTGCGCCTCGACCCGATCTACGGGCCGATCTCCCGCCGGTTCTACGAGAACCCGGAGGAATTCGCCGACGCCTTCGCCCGCGCCTGGTTCAAGCTGACCCACCGCGACATGGGCCCGAAGTCCCTGTACCTCGGCCCGGAGGTCCCCGCGGAGACCCTGGTCTGGCAGGACCCGCTGCCCGAGCCCGAGGGCGAGGCCATCGACGCCGAGGACATCGCGACCCTCAAGACCAAGCTCCTCGAGTCCGGCCTGTCGGTGTCGCAGCTGGTCACCACCGCCTGGGCCTCGGCGTCCACCTTCCGCGGCAGCGACAAGCGCGGCGGCGCCAACGGCGCCCGCATCCGCCTGCAGCCGCAGCGCGGCTGGGAGGTCAACGAGCCCGACGAGCTGGCGCAGGTGCTGCGCGTCCTGGAGGGCGTCCAGCGGGAGTTCAACTCCGGGTCCGGCGCGAAGAAGGTCTCCCTGGCCGACCTGATCGTCCTCGGTGGCTCCGCCGCGGTCGAGAAGGCCGCCAAGGAAGCCGGCTTCCAGGTGCAGGTCCCCTTCGCCGCGGGCCGCGTGGACGCGACGGAGGAACACACCGACGCCGAGTCGTTCGAGGCCCTCGAGCCGACCGCCGACGGCTTCCGCAACTACCTCGGCAAGGGCAACCGGCTGCCGGCCGAGTTCCTGCTCCTCGACCGGGCGAACCTGCTCACCCTGAGCGCACCCGAGATGACCGTCCTGGTCGGCGGTCTGCGCGTGCTGGGCGCGGGCCACCAGCAGTCCCAGCTCGGCGTGTTCACCCGGACGCCCGGCTCGCTGACCAACGACTTCTTCGTCAACCTGCTCGACCTGGGCACGGAGTGGAAGTCGACGTCCGAGGACCAGACCACCTTCGAGGGCCGCGACGCCGCCACGGGCGAGGTCAAGTGGGCCGGCAGCCGCGCCGACCTGGTGTTCGGCTCCAACTCCGAGCTGCGGGCGCTCGCCGAGGTCTACGCGAGCGACGACGCCAAGGAGAAGTTCGTGCACGACTTCGTGGCCGCCTGGGTCAAGGTCATGAACCTCGACCGCTTCGACCTGGCCTGATCCACCTCACCCCTGCCGGGGCCCGTTCCAGGGCCCCGGGAGGGGCGAAATCCGGTGGCCGGGCGCGGCGCACGGTGCTGGGATGGCGTCATGCCCAGTGACGCGCAGGTGACCGTGGACCGGGGGAGGTACCAGGACACCGTCACCCCCTGGGAGGAACCGGCCTGGCGCACCGAGGCCATCGGCTGGATCGAGGCCCGGCTGGCCGCCCGCGGCCTGCGGCCGACCGGACGCCGGCGGGTGCGGCTGCGGCCCTGGTCCGTCCTGCTGCGGCTGAGCGTCGAGGGAGACGACGCCGTCTGGTTCAAGGCGAACCCGCCGGCCAGTGCCTTCGAGGGCGCGCTGACCGCGGCGCTGGCCCGCTGGGTCCCCGGGCACGTACTGGAGCCGCTGGCGGTGGACACCGGGCGCGGCTGGTCGCTGCTGCCCGACGGGGGACCGCTCTTCCGGGACGTCCTGGCACGGGAGACGGTCACTGCCGGCGCCTGGGAGGATCTCCTCGGCCAGTACGGGGCCGTGCAGCACGCCCTGACCCCTCGCGCCGGTGAGATCGAACGCCTGGGTGTGCCCGCCGTACCCGCCGACGCGCTGCCCGGCATCCTCGACCGGCTGGACGAAACGCCGCTGCCGTCCCGGGACCGGGCCGCGCTCCGGGGACTGCGTCCCCGCCTCTCGGACTGGTGCGCGGAACTCGCGGCCCTGGGCGTCCCCGACTCCCTCGACCACGCGGACCTGCACGACGGCCAGGTCTTCCGCCCCGCGCCGGGGCGGTTCACCTTCTTCGACTGGGGCGACGCCGTCGTCGCCCACCCCTTCGCCTGCCTCGCCGTCCCCGCCCGCCGGGCGGTCGAGCACCACGGGACGGGCATACTGCCGCGCCTGCGCGACGCCTACCTCGAACCCTGGACCGGCCAGGGCCGTACGCCCACGCAACTGCGGCGCGCGGTGAGCCTCGCCTGGCGGCTCAGCGCCCTGAACCGGGCCGCCGCCTACGGCAGGCTCTTTCCCACCGCGTCCGGCGGCGCCGGTGCCGCGACGGCCGCGGCGGGCGCACGCTGCCTCCTCGAACTGCTGGACGAACCCCCCTTGTAGCAGCGGCCGGTTCCAGCGGCTGCTCCCCGGGCGCCGGGCCGGAGCCCGGGCCGTTGTCAGTGGTGGATGCGAGGCTTCACCTCATGGATGAGGTGGAGTTCATGCGCGGCAGGGTCTACGGCGCCGACCACGACAACCCCGGGCCGCGCACCGGTCGCGTCTACGCCCACCTGGTGGGCGGCCCCCTGGACGGCCTCCTGCTGGACATCACGGACCTCACGGAACAGGAGCGCGGCCGCGCGGTGGCACTGGCGACGGAGATAGGCCGCTACGGCCCGGGCGGCCGCTCCGCCTATGCCCCGAGGCCGGGGGACGCCCGCCGCTTCGACTGGCGGGGCGACGTGCCCTGATCCGGCACCGCCCCCGTCTGCGCGGTCAGCGCCGCCAGCAGCCAGTCGTGCGCCGTCCCCGGGGTCGGTTCCGGCCGCCCGCCCGGAGCGGTGTTCACCTCGGCCACCAGCTCCCAGTAGCCGTCCAGCCGGGGATCGGCGGCGAGCTGCCCGGCCAGCCGGCGCCGGAAGTCCGGGGTGTCCCGCACCCCGTACGTGCTCGTGTACGAGGCGACGAACGCGTCCAGGGCCTCACCCGGGTGCGGTTCCCGGGCGCGGCGAATGTGCACCCCGGCCAGCTCGTACGCCTCCGCGAGCCCTGTGTACAGCAGGGCGGCCCCCCGTGCCCCGGCGGCCCGGTGCGCCTCGGGCTGGGGCTGGACGGTGCCCGGGCGGCACGGGGCGAGGGTGAGGGCGTTGAGGCGGGCGAAGGCCAGGACCTGGGCAGGGGCGGGCTCGTCCGGGGGTTGCGGGACCGCCACGTCCAGGAACGCCCCGGCCGACCGGGCCGGCATCCTCGCCGGAAGCCATCCCCGCCAGAACCGCACCAGCGGGGCCGTGCTCGGCGGGACGGACACGGCACCGATCAACCGCAGCCGGTCGGCCTGCTCGTCGGGCGGGGCCTCCTGCACCAGCCGCAGCGCGGCCTCGCGCCAGCGCAACGCCCTCAACTCCGAGCCGACCTCACGCAGCCGGCCCGCCACCGCGGCCTCCAGGGCTCCGCCCGCGCTGCTCCCGGCGTCCGCCGTGCCTTCCGCATGCCGCTCGTCGAGAATCCCCCGCACCTCGGGAACGCCCAGACCCAGGGCGCGCAGGGAACGGATCAGCCGCAGTCGGTCGAGCGCCTCAGGACCGTACCGCCGGTGCCCTCCGGCGCTGCGGGACGCCTCCGGCAGCAGACCCCGGTCCGAGTAGAAGCGGACCGTCTTGACGGTGACACCCGCGCCCTCGGCCAGCTCGCCGATGCCGCACAGACCGTCGTTCGACGTGAACACTTGAACCTCCCTCAGGGGGAGTTCCTACCGTACCGGCGACAGCGGGCCGGTGATCGGGCCGGGCCGCGCCACGGACGGAGGAGAGAGCAGACCATGACCGCGTTCATCCTGGTGTCGGGCATGTTCACCGGCACACACATCTGGCAGGACACCGTCGCGCACCTGACCGCGGCGGGCGCCGAGGTGCACACGGTCGCCCTCACCGGCCTCGACGGACCACGCGCGGCCGCCGCGCCCCGCGTGGACCTGGAGACCCACATCGCGGACGTGCTCGCGGTGATCGACTCGGTGGGCGCGGCCGGGGACCGGCGGATCGTCCTGGTCGGCCACGATTACGGCATCCACCCGGCGGTCGGTGCCGCCGACCGGCGTGCCGAGCGCATCGAGCGGATCGTCTATCTGGACTCGGGTCTGCCGAGGGACGGCGTCCCGGCCCTGGCCGCCGTGCCCGACCAGTCCCTGCGCGAGCGCCTCGCCGGGGCCGACGGGGCCGACGGGGCCGACGGGGCCGACGGGGCCGACGGGGTGCTGCCGCCCCCGGCGCTCGACGAGTGGTCGCGCTGGGGCAGCACCGCGGGCATACCGGATGCGGCCCTGGACCGGCTCACCGCCCTCGCCGCGCCCCAGCCCCTGGGCACCCTGCTCCAGCCGCTGCGGCTGACCGGCGCGGTCGAACCGGTGCCCACCACCGGCGTGCTGTGCACGGGCAACGGCACCAGCATCGAGCTGGTGCAGATGCTGGTGCGCCTCGGAGATCCCGCGCTGCGCCCCCTGACCGACCCCCGGGTGAGCTTCTTCGAACTCCCCACCGGCCACTGGCCGATGCTGTCCTGCCCCGCCGAGCTGACGGACGTGCTGCTGCGGGCCGCGGCGGGCGAGGGGCACCGGCTGGAGCCGGTCGACGACACCGCGGGGCCCGGCCACCTGCAGCCGTTCCTGATGGACGTGCCCGACGTCCCGAGGGAGCGGCACGGGAACGTCGACTTCTACCTGCCGGACGCCGAGGAGCCGCGCCCCGCGGTGGTGTTCGTGCACGGCGGCCCGGTCCCCGCCGACGCCCGGCCGACCCCCCGGGACTGGCCCGGTCTGACGGGGTACGCACGGTGCGTGGCCGGGGACGGAGCCGTGGGCGTCCTCCTCGACCACCGCCTGCACGACCTCGGCGACTACGAGCGGGCCGCCGCGGACGTGGCCGCCGCCGTGGAGCTGGCGCGGGCCGATCCGCGGGTGGACCAGGACCGGATCGCGCTGTGGTTCTTCTCCGGCGGTGGCCTGATCACCGCCGACTGGCTGGACGCGCCCCCGGCGTGGCTGCGCTGCCTGGCGGCCACCTACCCCGTCCTCGCGCCCCTGCCGAACTGGGGGCTGTCCGAGACCCGCCTGCGACCGGCACGCGCCGTGGCGAACGCGGGCGACCTGCCCGTCGTCCTCACCCGGGTGGGACGGGAGATGCCCGAGATCGCCGCCACCGTGGAGGAGTTCCTGGCCGCGGCCAAGGACTGCGGGGCCGACGTTGAGGTGATCGACGTGCCGAACGGCCACCACGGCTTCGAGACCATCGACGTGACCGACGAGTCGCGCGCGGCGGTGCGGCACGCACTGCGCACGGTGCTGGACCACGCCTTCGACGGGCGCGAACGATGACGGTGGGCGGCGCCCTACCAATCCGGCCTCCGCCCGGTGTCGGATTACCCGCGTGAGCGACCACGACAAGACACCACGGAATCCGTCGGCCAGGACTTGGGCACGCCTCGGGCTGGGCGCACTGAGCGGTCTTCTGGCCGGCGGCGCCGCGCTGGCCGTCGCCGAGCTGGTGGCGGCGGCCGTACGCCCGCAGGCCGGGCCGGTCGTCGCGGTCGGCGCAGCAGCCATCGACCGTACACCGACCGCCGTGAAGGACTGGGCGATCCATTCCTTCGGCGCCAACGACAAGCTGGTGCTCCAGCTGGGCATCCTCGCCGTGCTGACCCTGTTCGCCCTGGCCCTCGGCGCGTTCGCCGTCCGCCACCGGCGCACCGGTGCCGCGGGGGTCCTCGTCTTCGGAGTCGTCGGCGCCGCGGCGGCCCTCGGCAGGCCCGACTCCACCGGCGTCACGGACGCCCTCCCCTCCGTCGCGGGGGCGATCGCCGGCGCGGCACTCCTGTACGTCCTCGTCGGCCTCCTCCCGGCGCTGCGCCGGGAGGTGCCGGGGGAGCGGGGCGAGAGCTGGGACCGGCGTCGCTTCGTGCTCGCGGCGACGGCCGCCGCCGCGGCCTCCGCCGGGGCCGGTGTCCTGGGCCGGGCCCTGAGCGGCGCGGGCGGCCGGGAAGCGGCCGCCTCACGGCGGAAGATCACCCTTCCGTCGCCCGGCTCACCGGCCCCGGCGGTGCCCCGGCGGGCACAGGTCCGGGTGGCGGGGGTCAGCCCCTTCGTCACCCCCAACAGTGACTTCTACCGGGTCGACACCGCCCTGGTGGTCCCCAGGGTGGACGCCACGACCTGGCGGCTGCGCCTCCACGGCGAGGGGGTGGCCCGGGAGAGGACGCTGACCTTCGACGACCTCCTGCGCCGCGAACTGATCGAGCGGGACATCACCCTCACCTGCGTGTCCAACGAGGTCGGCGGCCCGTACGTCGGCAACGCCCGCTGGATCGGCGTCCGGCTCGCCGACCTGCTGGAGGAGTGCGGCGTCCGGCGCCCCTCGGAGGGCGGCCCGGCGGACCAGCTCGTGGCCCGCTCCGTGGACGGCATGACCATCGGCAGCCCCGTCGAGGACGTCATGGACGGCCGGGACGCGATGCTGGCCCTCGGCATGAACGGCGAGCCCCTGCCCTTCGACCACGGATTCCCCGTCCGCATGCTGGTGCCCGGCCTCTACGGCTACGTCTCGGCCTGCAAGTGGATCGAGGAGATCGAGCTGACCACGTTCGACGCCTACGACGCGTACTGGGTCAAGCGCGACTGGGCCCGCGAGGCATCGATCAAGACCCAGTCCCGGATCGACACGCCGAAGCCGTTCGCCCGGCCTCGGGCGGGCACGGTGATGGTCGCCGGAGTGGCCTGGGCCCAGCACCGCGGCATCGACAAGGTCGAGATCCGCGTCGACGACGGCCCCTGGCAGGAGGCCACCCTGGCCGCCGAGGACTCGCGCGACACCTGGCGGCAGTGGTCGTACGCCTGGCAAGCCGGCAAGGGCGGCCACACGCTCACCGTGCGGGCCACCGACCGGACCGGCGAGGTGCAGACGGGCAAGCGCACCGGCACCGTGCCGGACGGGGCGAGCGGCCGGCACTCGGTCGTGGTGACGGTGGAATGACGCCCGGACCGGACTTGCACCCGCCCGCCCGCCCGCCCGGACCGGACTTGCACCCGCCCCGCCCCCGCACCGGGCGGGGCAAGCGTTTTCTGTCCACAGGCTTGACGTGTACGCGGCGTAATGAGTTTCATGGAGGCGCCTTGTGGGAGCGCTCCCACAAGACTTCCGCCACCCTCACCGTCCCTCGCCCCGTGTCCGCACTACTCACTCCTGGAGTCGCCGTGCGCACAGCAAGACGTGGAACCCCCGCACCGAAGACCCTCGCAGCCCGCCTGGTGGCCGGCCTCGCCGCGCTGATCGGGCTGGTCGTCGTCGGCGCCCTCTGCCCGGGCGCCGCCGTGGCCCAGTCGCCCGCGGACCGGGCCCCGGCGCAGAGCCGTTCGGCCGGTGCGCGGGCGGCCGGCCTGCACATCGCCGAGGGCCGGCTCCTCGAGGGCAACGGCAACGACTTCGTCATGCGCGGGGTCAACCACGCCCACACCTGGTACCCCGGCGAGACGCAGTCGCTGGCGGACGTCAAGGCGCTGGGCGCCAACAGCGTCCGTGTCGTCCTCTCGGACGGGTACCGCTGGAGCGAGAACAGTCCCGAGGACGTCGCCGCCGTCATCGAGCAATGCAAGGTCAACCGGCTCATCTGCGTCCTCGAGGTGCACGACACCACCGGATACGGCGAGGACGCCGCGGCCGGCACCCTCGACCACGCCGCCGACTACTGGATCGGCCTCAAGGACGTCCTGGCCGGACAGGAGGACTACGTCGTCGTCAACATCGGCAACGAGCCCTGGGGCAACACCGATCCCGCCGGATGGACCGAGCCCACCGTCGCGGCCGTCAAGAAGCTCCGCGCCGCCGGACTCCAGCACACGATCATGGTGGACGCCCCCAACTGGGGCCAGGACTGGCAGGGTGTCATGCGCGCCGAAGCGCAGTCCGTCTACGACGCCGACCCCACCGGCAACCTGATCTTCTCCATCCACATGTACAGCGTCTACGACACCGCGCAGGAGATCACCGACTACCTGAACGCGTTCGTCGACGCGGAACTGCCCATCCTCATCGGCGAGTTCGGCGGGCCTGCCGACCAGTACGGCGACCCGGACGAGGACACCATGATGGCCACCGCCGAGCAGCTCCGCCTCGGCTACCTCGCCTGGTCGTGGAGCGGCAACACCGACCCGATCCTCGACCTGGCGCTCGACTTCGACCCGAGCAGGCTCAGCGACTGGGGCGAGCGGATCTTCCACGGCGTCGACGGCATCGCCCAGACCTCGAAGGAGGCCACCGTCTACGGCGGCGGCGCCCCGGACACCCAGGCCCCGACGGCACCCGGAAGCCCGACCGCCACCGCCGTCACGGACAGTTCCGTCACCCTCGGCTGGACCGCCGCCACCGACGACACCGCGGTCACCGGCTACGACGTCGTCCGCCTCGGCGACGGCACCGAGACCACGGTCGCCTCCTCGATCACCACGACCGCCACCGTGACCGGCCTCACCCCCGCCACCGCGTACACCTTCGCCGTCCGCGCCCGCGACGCGGCGGGCAACCGCTCCGCCGCCTCGCCCGCCGTGGAGGTCACCACCGACGAGGGCGGCGGCACCCCGGGCGGTGCCTGCTCGGTCGGCTACCGCGTCGTCGGCGAGTGGCCGGGCGGCTTCCAGGGCGAGATCGCGGTGCGCAACACCGGCGGCACCGCCGTGGGTCCGTGGACGCTCGCCTTCGCCTTCCCGGACGGCCAGACGATCACGAACATGTGGGGAGGCACCGCCACCCAGAACGCGGGCGCGGTGAGCGTCGCCCCGGCCTCCTACACCGCCACCATTCCGGCCGGCGGCACGGTCACCCTGGGCTTCACCGCCCAGAAGGGCGGCACCAACACCGCCCCGGCCGCGTTCAGCCTGAACGGGGCCGCCTGCGCCACGACGTGACGGGGCAGGGGCCGGTCACCACGACACCTCGCGGACGTCGGCCCGGCTCTGCGGCTGCGTCGTCGCGGTGATCTCCGAGCGGTGGCGGCTCGCCGAGAACGTCACCTCCAGCGTCTGCGGCGCACTCTGCTGCGTACTCACCGTGAAGCCCTGGTTCGGCACCGCCGAGACCAGGCACACCCCGCCGCCGCCGAACCGAACGGTCGCCTTGCCGCCCTCGGACGGCACCGTGTACACGCCCGCCCCGCCCCCCTCGCAGCCCGGGTCGCCCCCGCCCGCGGGAGGTCGCGGGGCCGTGGTGTGCGGGCTCGGCGTCGGCGTGGGGGTCGGTGTCGGCTGGGGCGGCTGCGCGCTGGTGCGCGACGGCGTCGCGCTGGGCGCGCGGCTGGTGGGCGACGGGCTGGGAGTGGCCGTCACGGTCTTGGAGACGGTCGGCCGGGGCGGGGCCGGGAGCTCCTTGGGCGCCGTCTGCGCGACCGGCGCGGTCGGCCGGGTCGACCCCACCACGAAGTGGATGGTGATGATGACAGCCGTCACACTGGCCGCCGTGCAGGACAGCCAGATGATCAGGTAGCGCAGGAGGCGGGACACGACACCATAGTGACGGACCGGCTAACGTGCCTGCCCATGGCCTCCGTACTTGTCGTCGAGGACGACCCTGTGATCCGGGCCGCGCTGATCGAGGTCCTCACCGGACACGGCTACGCGGTGAAGACCGCACACCAGGGTTTCGAGGCGCTGCGCGACATCACCCAGAGCCCGCCGGACATCGTCGTGCTCGACCTCGGCCTGCCCGACCTCGACGGACTCGACGTCCTGCGGATGATCCGGGGCATATCCCGCGTCCCGGTGCTGGTCGCCACCGCCCGGGACGAGGAGACCGAGATCATCCGGCTGCTCAACGCCGGGGCCGACGACTACATGGTCAAGCCCTTCTCCGGCGGTCAGCTCGCCGCCCGGCTCGCCGCCGTGCTGCGCCGCTCCGCTCCCGCCGACCTCCGGGCCGCGCGGCTGCCCGTCCTCCAGGTCGCCGACCTGCGCATCGACCCCACGGCGCGCACCGCCCATCTCGCCGGCCGCGAACTGCCCCTCACCCGCCGCGAGTTCGACCTGCTCGCCTATCTGGCCGCCAACGCCGACCAGGTCATCTCGCGACAGCGGATACTCGCCGAGGTGTGGCAGCAGCCGTACGTGGAGGACCAGACGGTGGACGTCCACCTGTCCGCACTGCGCCGCAAGATGGGGGAGAAGGCGCGAAAGCCCCGCTATCTCCACACCGTGCGCGGCATCGGCATCAAGCTGGTCAGCGCGCCATGAGACGTGCCCTCGCCGGGATCGCCCTGGCCGTCACCTCCATGGTGGCGCTGTCGTTCCTCATCCCGCTCGCCCTCCTCGTGCGCGAACAGGCCCGAGACCGGGTCACCACCGCCGCCGAGCAGCGCGCCGCGGCCCTCTCGCCGGTGCTCGCCCTCACCACCCGGCGCGCCGACGTCCAGCAGGCCGTCGCGGAACTCGGCTCCGCCGACCAGCTGGTTGTGCGGCTGCCCGACGGCGGTTTCGTCGGCACCCCGCACGCTCCCGAGGCCGCGCTCGACCGGGCCGTACGGGGACGCGAGACGCTCGCCGTGGACACCTCGGACGGCTGGGCCTACCTCCAGCCCGTCGTGCTGCGGGGCGAGCGGGTCGCGGTCGTCGAGGCGTACGTGCCCGCCGCGGACCTCACCCGGGGCGTCGTGGCCTCCTGGGGCGTGATGGCCCTGCTCGCCGTCGGACTGGTGGGCGGCTCGGTGCTGGTCGCCGACCGGCTCGGCGCCCGCGTGGTCCGCTCCTCCCGGGGCCTCAAGCGCGCCTCCCTCGCCCTCGGCTCCGGCGACCTCGGCGTACGGGTGGAGCCGGACGGACCGCCCGAGCTGCAGGAGGCCGGAGTGGCGTTCAACACCATGGCCGACCGGGTCGTCGACCTGCTCGCCGTCGAACGCGAACTGGTCGCCGACCTCTCGCACCGGCTGCGCACCCCGCTGACCGCCCTCTACCTGGAGGCAGACCGGATGGGCGCGACACCGAGCGCCCGGCGGGTCACGGAAGCGGCCGGCCAGCTGGAGCGCGAACTGGACTCGATCATCGCGGCGGCGCGCACCCCGCTCGCGGCGGCACAGCTCGCCGGGTCCGGCCCGGGCACCGCGAAACCGTGCGACGTCGCCGAGGTGGTCACCATGCGCCTGGACTTCTGGTCGGTCCTCGCCGCCCAGCAGGAGCGGCCGTTCGAGCGCTCCCTCACCCCGCGTCCGACCCCCGTGGCCTTCCCCGAGGACGACCTCGCCGCCGTCGTCGACGCCCTGATCGGCAACGTCTTCCGGCACACTCCGCAGGGCACCCGCTTCGTCGTGCGCGTGGAACGCCGGGACCGGCACGTGCACCTCACGGTCGACGACGCCGGACCGGGCGTCGCGGACCCCGAGGCGGCGCTCACCCGGGGCGTCAGCGTCGGCGGTTCCACCGGGCTCGGCCTGGACATCGTGGCGCGGGCGGCCCGCACGGCCGACGGCGAACTGACGATCACCCGCGCGCCGCTCGGGGGCGCACGGGTGACGGTGTCGTTCGCGCTGGTGGACGCACGCGCGGTCGGCGGCGCCGGACGGTGACGCGCGCTCGCGGAACGGTGACGTGCGGAGGGCGAGCGAGGGACGTGCGGGCGGCGAGCGGCGACGTGCGGGCAGGCGGCGAAGGGTGTCAGCGGCCGGTGCCGAAGTCCTGGGTCCACCAGGGGCCGCCGTCGCCGAAGTGGACGCCGACGCCCAGCTCCTTGAAGGAGCAGTTGAGTATGTTCGCCCGGTGGCCGGGGCTGTTCATCCAGGAGTCCATCACCGAGGCGGCGTCCGCCTGGCCGCGGGCTATGTTCTCCCCGAGGGTCGACCACTGGTAACCGGCGGCCTCGACCCGGCTCGCCATGGTGGAGCCGTCGGGACCCGTGTGGGACATCACGCCGCTGTTCGCCATGACGTCGCTGTAGTCGTCCGCGGCCCGGGTCAGCTTGTCGTTCGCGGTGACCGGCGAGCAGCCCGCCGCGGCGCGCTCCTCGTTCACCAGCGCGAGGACCTGGGCCTCCGTGCCGCCCGCCGCACCGGAGCCCGAGCCTGATCCACTGCCCGACCCCGAGTCGCTGCCGCCGCCGGACCCGTCGCTCCCGGACCCGTCGGCGCCGCTCTTCGCGGTGGCCCTGACGGGAGCCTTCGAGGTCGGCGCGGGGGCCTTGGCGGTGCTGGTCGTCGGGTCGGCCGTCTTCTTCGGCTTCTTCTTCGGCTCGGCGCTCGGACTCGGCGAGGCGCTCGCCGTGGCGCTCGGGCTCGCCGAGGTGGAGGCGAGCGGTGCGGCACCGCCCGCCGCGTCCTCGGCGTTCGGCGCCCGGTCGGCGGCGTTCGCGGTGACCTGGTCCGAGGACCCGCCGTCGTCGCCGTCGGTGACGGCCAGGGTGATCCCGACGCCCGCCGTCAGGGTGACGGCGCCGAGTGCCAGCGCGGTACCCCGGGTCCTGAGCCCGCCGCGGGGGCGGGCGTGGGAGCGGGACGGGCGAGCGGCTCGGCGGGAACCCATACGCAGGACACCTCGGCTTGTCGGTCGGCTGACGGAGCCCCGTACCCGGTGGACGCGACCGCGCCCACCGGGACTGTGGGGGGTGTTCGAGAGCCTAGGACCCGACCGGGGTGGAAACGCCCGTTCGAAGGTCATCTTCAGAAAGCCTTAAAAGAGCCGCCAAAGTCCGTTGAGGAAGTGCGGCACCACCGTCGGCGCCACCGCACCGGTCCCCGTCCGCCCCTCTTACGCACGCGCGGCCCACCACCCTCGGTCCGCCCCGGGGCGCTTCAGGGTGAAGGGCGGACACGGGTGCTCGCAGGAGCCCGTGCCGTGCCCCCGATGCTCCGCCGTCCCCCCGTACCCGGCGCTTGGCGTGCCGGACGGACGGACAGTCTGTCGGCGTGAACCGGCAGGTCGCCGGACACCGCCGGCGCGCCCGAGGGGACCGGGTCCTCCCGCCCACCGCCTCCGGGCGCGCCGTGCACGGACCAAGGAGGTACCGGACATGCCGTCCGCCGCCGACGAACGACAGCTGCTCGACGAACTGCGCGACCTGCTGGCCGCCACGGTCGAGGACCTCACCGTGGAGGAGATCCAGCCCGACTCCTCGCTCCAGGACGACCTGGGGGTCGACTCGCTGGCCCGGCTGGAACTGGTCGCCGCGATCGAGGACCGCTGGCAGATCGAGGTGCCGCAGGAGCAGGCGGACCGGCTCACGACGGTGCGGGAGATCGCCGCCCACCTCGCCGAGGCCGTCGCCGCCCCCGCGGGCGGCACCGCGTGAGCCCACGACACGCGGCCGCCCGGGGCCGCGCGGAGGAACGGTCCGCCGTCGTCACGGGGCTGGGCCTGACCACCGCGCTGGGCGGCGACGTCCCCACCACCTGGCGGTCCCTGCTGGACGGCGTGTGCGGCGTCGAACGCGTCGACTTCGCAGAGCCGGAAGGTCCCGCGCAGGTCTATCTCGCGGCACCGGCGGCGGTCGACCCCAGGACGGTCCTGTCGTCCGCCAAGGCGGCGCACTGCGACCGGACGGCGCAGTTCGCCCTCGTCGCCGCCCGCGAGGCCGTTCACCACGCCGGGTTCCCCGACGTGTCGGCGCTCGCCGCGGGCGGCTCGAGGGTGGCCGTGGTCGTCGGGGTGGGGCTGGGCGGTGTCACCAGCGTCCTGGAGCAGAACCACCGCCTCCAGACACAGGGCGCGGCACGGGTGAGCCCGCGGGCCATCCCGGTCATGCTGCCCAACCACGCGGCCGCCGAGGTCGGGCTGATGGTGGGCGCGAAGGCCGGTGTGCACGCCCCCGTCAGTGCCTGCGCCGCCGGCGCCGAGGCACTCGCCCAGGCCCTCGCCCTGATCCGGGACGGCCGCGCGGACGTCGTGGTCGCGGGCGGCGCCGAGGCCGCGCTGCATCCGCTGGCCCTGGCCGGGTTCGCGCGACTGAAGGCCCTCTCCCTGCGCCACGACGACCCCAAGGGCGCCTCCCGGCCCTTCGACGCGGACCGGGACGGCTTCGTGATGGGGGAGGGCGCGGGCATGCTCGTCGTCGAGAGTGCCGCGCACGCCGCCGCCCGCGGCGCCCGCGTCCACGGACGGCTGACCGGGGCGGGCATCACCAACGACAGCCACCACGTGGCACAGCCCGCACCCGGTGGTACGGGCTGTGCGGCGGCCGTCGACGCCGCGCTGCGCGACGCGGGGCTCGTGCCGGAGCAGATCCAGCACATCAACGCCCACGCGACCTCGACACCGCTCGGCGACCTCGGTGAGGCGCAGGCGCTGCACAGCGTCTTCGCCAAGGGCGTGGACGACGTGGCGGTCAGCGCCACCAAGGGCGCCTTCGGGCACACCCTCGGCGCCGCCGGAGCGATCGAGGCCGTCCTCACCGTCCTCGCCCTGCGGGACAGGACGGCACCGCCCGCGTGCAGCCTGGAACGGGTCGACCCCGAGATCGGCCTGAACGTCGTCGGCCGCGACCCTGCGGCACTGCCCTCCGGGCCGCTCGCCGCCGTCACCACGAGCATGGGCTTCGGCGGGCACAACGTCGCGCTCGCCTTCGCCGACGCCTCATGAGGAACGATCACCCGGCCCCCACCGGCGGCACACCACGCACCGTGCTGATGTGCCCCGGCCAGGGGGCCTACCTCCCCGGCGCCCTGCGCCACCTCGGCCAGGTCCCCGCCGTCCAGCGGGTGCTGCGGACGGTGGACGCCCACGGCACCGCGCTCGGCGGCCCCCGAACCTCCGTCGGCCGCCTCCTCACCGACGCCGGGGCGCCCGACCCCGACCGCCTCGTGCGCACCGACCCCCTCGCCTTCGACCTGGCCACCTACGCCGCCGTGGTCGCCTCCGCCACCGTCCTGCTCGACCTCGCGGCGACCCCGGTCCACGCGGTGCTCGGTCACAGCGTGGGCGACCTCGCCGCGCTCACCGTCGCCGGAGTCGTCACCCTCGAACAGGGCGTCCGGCTGCTGCACGTCCGCGACCGGCTGCTGCGTGACGCGGCGCTCCCGGCGGCGGGCCTGCTGGCCACCGACCTGACCGCCGAGCTGGCGGCCGACCTGCTGCGCGCCGAGGACCTGCCGCAGGTGCGGATCGCCGCCCGCAACGCCCCCGGCCAGACGGTCCTGGCCGGGCCCGAGGACCAGTTGGCCGCCCTCGGGCGCACCACTCGGGCGCTCGGCCGTCGCGCCACCCCGCTGACCAGCCGCACCGCCTACCACCACCCCCTGCTCACCGAGGTCCACCGGGCCTTCCGCCGCCTCCTGCGCGCGCAGCCCGTCGCCCCGCCCACGCTGCCCGTGTACACGGCCACCGTGCCGGGGCCCGCCCGCACCCCGGCCCAGCTGCGCACGATCGCGGCCGCCCACCTCTGCGAGCCGCTCGCCTTCCACCGGAGCCTGAGCGCCCTGCGCCTGGCGGGCTTCACCACCTACCTCGACAGCGGCCCCCGGGCGCTGCTGAGCACCCTGGCCAGGGCCGGGCTGCCCGGCTGCACCACCGCCGCCCCCTCCCGCACCCCGGTCGGCGTCGACCGCATCCGCCACCGCCTGGCCGCCGCCCTGCGCTGACGCGGGCCCTTGACCCGACGGCCACGGCGCAGCTTCATGGACGGCGCAGCTTCATGAAGGAGCCGGGAGTGGCCCGGCTCACATGGCGTACCGAGGGCGGCGCCGACACCATGGTCTCGTCACCCGGCAGGCTGAAGGGATCAAGAATGTTCCGCAAGGTGCTGGTCGCCAACCGCGGTGAGATCGCGATCCGTGCATTCCGTGCGGGCTACGAGCTCGGCGCGCGCACCGTCGCCGTCTTCCCGCACGAGGACCGCAACTCGCTGCACCGGCTCAAGGCCGACGAGGCCTACGAGATCGGGGAGCCGGGGCATCCGGTGCGCGCGTACCTCTCCGTGGACGAGATCGTCCGGGCAGCCAGCCGTGCGGGCGCCGACGCCGTCTACCCGGGCTACGGGTTCCTGTCCGAGAACCCCGAACTGGCCCGCGCCTGCGAGGAGGCCGGGATCACCTTCGTCGGACCCAGCGCCCAGATCCTCGAACTGACCGGCAACAAGGCCCGTGCCGTGGCCGCCGCCCGCGAGGCCGGCGTACCGGTGCTCGGCTCCTCCGCGCCCTCCACCGACGTCGACGAACTCGTGCGCGCCGCCGACGACGTCGGCTTCCCCGTGTTCGTCAAGGCGGTCGCGGGCGGCGGCGGGCGCGGCATGCGCCGGGTCGAGGAGCCCGCCCAGCTGCGCGAGGCCATCGAGGCCGCCTCCCGCGAGGCCGCCTCCGCCTTCGGCGACTCGACCGTCTTCCTGGAGAAGGCGGTCGTCGAACCCCGCCACATCGAGGTGCAGATCCTCGCCGACGGCGAGGGCGACGTCATCCACCTTTTCGAGCGGGACTGCTCGGTGCAGCGCCGCCACCAGAAGGTGATCGAGCTGGCGCCCGCGCCCAACCTCGACCCGGCCCTGCGGGAGCGGATCTGCGCCGACGCCGTGAACTTCGCCCGGCAGATCGGCTACCGCAACGCGGGCACCGTGGAGTTCCTCGTCGACCGCGACGGCAACCACGTCTTCATCGAGATGAACCCGCGCATCCAGGTCGAGCACACGGTCACCGAGGAGGTCACCGACGTCGACCTCGTCCAGTCCCAGCTGCGCATCGCCGCCGGTGAGACGCTGGCCGACCTCGGGCTCGCCCAGGAGAACATCACCCTGCGCGGCGCCGCCCTGCAGTGCCGCATCACCACCGAGGACCCGGCCAACGGATTCCGCCCGGACACCGGGCAGATCAGCGCGTACCGCTCGCCCGGCGGTTCCGGCATCCGGCTCGACGGCGGTACCACCCACGCCGGTACGGAGATCAGCGCGCACTTCGACTCGATGCTGGTCAAGCTCTCCTGCCGGGGACGGGACTTCACCACCGCGGTCAACCGGGCCCGGCGCGCGGTCGCCGAGTTCCGCATCCGCGGCGTCGCCACCAACATCCCCTTCCTCCAGGCGGTCCTGGACGACCCCGACTTCCAGGCCGGCCGGGTCACCACCTCGTTCATCGAGCGGCGCCCGCACCTGCTCACCGCCCGGCACTCCGCCGACCGCGGCACCAAGCTGCTGACCTACCTCGCCGACGTCACGGTCAACAAGCCGCACGGCGAACGCCCCGAGCTGATCGACCCGCTGACCAAGCTGCCTGCCGTGCCGACCGGTGAACCCCCGGCCGGATCACGTCAGTTGCTGGCGGAACTGGGCCCCGAGGGCTTCGCCCGCCGACTGCGCGAGTCGTCCACCATCGGCGTCACCGACACCACCTTCCGCGACGCCCACCAGTCGCTGCTCGCCACCCGGGTGCGCACCAAGGACATGCTCGCCGTGGCGCCCGTCGTCGCCCGCACCCTGCCCCAGCTGCTTTCCCTGGAGTGCTGGGGCGGCGCCACCTACGACGTCGCCCTGCGCTTCCTCGCCGAGGACCCGTGGGAGCGGCTGGCCGCGCTGCGCGAGGCGGTGCCCAACATCTGCCTCCAGATGCTGCTGCGCGGCCGCAACACCGTGGGCTACACCCCGTACCCCACCGAGGTGACCGACGCCTTCGTGCAGGAGGCGGCCGCCACCGGCATCGACGTCTTCCGCATCTTCGACGCCCTCAACGACGTCGAGCAGATGCGGCCCGCCATCGAGGCCGTACGGCAGACCGGCACCGCCGTCGCCGAGGTCGCGCTGTGCTACACCGCCGACCTGTCCGACCCCTCCGAGCGGCTCTACACCCTCGACTACTACCTGCGGCTCGCCGAGCAGATCGTGAACGCCGGCGCGCACGTGCTGGCCGTCAAGGACATGGCAGGGCTGCTGCGGGCCCCGGCCGCAGCGACGCTGGTCTCCGCGCTGCGCCGGGAGTTCGACCTGCCGGTGCACCTGCACACCCACGACACCACCGGCGGCCAGCTCGCCACCTACCTGGCCGCGATCCAGGCGGGCGCGGACGCCGTCGACGGAGCCGTGGCGTCCATGGCCGGGACCACCTCGCAGCCGTCGCTGTCGGCGATCGTGGCGGCCACCGACCACACCGAGCGGCCCACCGGCCTCGACCTCCAGGCCGTCGGCGACCTGGAGCCGTACTGGGAGAGCGTCCGCAAGGTCTACGCCCCCTTCGAGGCGGGCCTGGCGTCCCCGACCGGCCGGGTCTACCACCACGAGATCCCCGGCGGACAGCTCTCCAACCTGCGCACCCAGGCCGTCGCGCTCGGCCTCGGCGACCGCTTCGAGGACATCGAGGCCATGTACGCCGCCGCCGACCGGATGCTGGGCCGCCTGGTCAAGGTCACCCCCTCCTCCAAGGTGGTCGGCGACCTGGCCCTGCACCTGGTGGGCGCCGGTGTCTCGCCGGCGGACTTCGAGCAGGACCCCGACCGGTTCGACATCCCGGACTCCGTGGTCGGTTTCCTGCGCGGCGAGCTGGGCACCCCGCCCGGCGGCTGGCCCGAGCCGTTCCGCAGCAAGGCGCTACGGGGCCGCGCCGGGGCCAAGCCGCTCGCCGAGCTGTCCGAGGACGACCGCGACGGCCTCGGCAAGGACCGCCGGGCGACGCTCAACCGGCTGCTGTTCCCGGGACCGGCCCGCGAGTTCGACACGCACCGTGCCTCGTACGGCGACACCAGCGTCCTCGACAGCAAGGACTTCTTCTACGGGCTGCGCCCCGGCAAGGAGTACACGGTCGACCTCGACCCCGGTGTCCGGCTGCTCATCGAGCTGCAGGCGGTGGGCGACGCCGACGAGCGCGGCATGCGCACCGTGATGTCCTCCCTGAACGGACAGCTCCGCCCGATCCAGGTCCGCGACCGCTCGGCGGCCTCCGACGTCCCGGTGACGGAGAAGGCCGACCGGGCGAACCCCCGCCATGTCGCGGCGCCGTTCGCCGGCGTGGTGACCCTCGCCGTCGCCGAGGGCGACGCGGTGGAGGCCGGGGCGACCGTCGCCACCATCGAGGCCATGAAGATGGAGGCGTCCATCACCGCCCCGAAGGCGGGCACGGTGAGCAGGCTCGCCATCAACCGCATCCAGCAGGTGGAGGGCGGCGACCTCCTGGTGGAACTCGCCTGAACCTGAGCGCCCGGCTTCCTTCACCCGGTGGGTGACGCGCCCCGCACCGAGCGGGGCGCGTCGTCCCTCAAGGGAACTGGACGACCTTGGACGGCACGGTGTCCGTCCCCGACGTGGCCGCGCCGGTGTCGTTGACGACATGGCGGTACTGGCCCATGCCGCCGAGCGAGATCACCTGGAGGTTGCGCATCCTGACGCCCGGCTTGACCGGCACCTGGAACCCGTGGTGCTGGACGATCGTCGGGTCGGACGTGTAGTTGCAGTAACTGCCCAGCGCCACAGCCTCGTGCTCGTTCACCGAGTCGGCGACCTTGTAGGCCGCGTAGCCCACGATGCCGTCGTGGGTGATGGCGGCCTCGCTGGGGGCGTCGTAGGCCTTCTCGTTCTGGAAGAAGATGGTCCGCCCGCGTTCGCCGCTCCAGTAGACGTCGTACTTGTTGAAGTGCTCGACGAACAGGCCGGTGGCGAGGACGTCGTCCCCGTTGACCCGCAGGCCGTAGTCGGCGCGGTTGGTCTCCCAGCCGACGCCCTCGCCGTGGTCGGCCCGCCAGATCCAGGTGTGGTCGATCAGCACGTCGTCGCTCTCGACCACGACGGAGTCGGTGGCCCTGCCGGGTCCCGCGCCGCCGACGCGGATGAACACGTCCTGCATGGTGGTGGGGTTCGCGGAGTGGTCGGCGTTGCCGCCCGGCGTCCCGATCCGCAGCAGCGTGTCGGAGTTCACCGGCCCCGCGTCGATGAGGAAGCCCGCGAGCCGCACCCCGTCGACGTCGGCCACGTGCATGGCGTCGACGCCGCCGTCCGGAATGATCGTGGCCAGACCGAGGCCGAGCACGACGGTGTTGGCGCGATCGACCTCGATGGTCTGGTCGATGTGGTAAACACCCGGCGTGAACAGCAGGTTGAGGCCCTGGTCGAGCGCGGCGTTGATGGTCGCCGCCGTCGCGCCGGGCTTGACGACGTAGAACTGGCTGAGCGGCAGCGAGGTGCCACCGGCGTTGGCCGGCCAGGAGACACCGCGCGCGTTGGTGCGCTTGGCGGGGACCCGCACCCTGTACTCGTTGCCGTCCAGGTAGAGGAACGGCTTCTCGCGCGAGATCGGCGTGGTGTCGAGCGTGGTGTACGGGCCGGTCTCGAAGTTGCTGCCGGGAGCGCCCTCGACGCCCGTGAACGTCATGTTCCAGACGCCGTTGGTCCAGCCGCCGACCGAGCTGTCCCGGGTGTACCACTGCTGCTGCGAGTACGGTCCGACCGTGCCGTCGATCTTCGAGTCGGCGATGTAGCCGCCGGAGGCCCAGCCGTAGCCGTTGGGGGCGAGGTTGAGACCGCCCTTGACGTGGATGCGCCGGAACGGAGCGGCCTGGGCGACGGCCCAGCGGTCGGTGCCGTTGGACGGCGTGATGGCGAGGTTCTCGGCCGAACGCCAGAAGTTCTGCGTGGCGTTGCCGTTGAACCAGCCCGCGTCCACGGTGATGTCACCGTTGATCTGCGTGTCGTCCGGGTTGAGGCCCAGACCGGAGATGGAGGTGTAGAAGCCCAGTTGGGCGTTGATCCCGTTGTAGGTGCCCGGCTTCAGCAGGAACTGGTAGCGCCCGCTGCCGAACTGGTTGGACTCCTGCTGGGCGAAGACCTGGTCGAACCTCTGCTGGAGGTTCGGCGTGGAGGGATCCACGACGATGACGTTCGGCCCCAGGTCGCCGCCGCCCTCGACCGGGGGAGTGCTGGTGGTGCCGGTGTGCACGGCGACCTCCCACAGCGAGTAGCCGTAGCCGGTGGCGCGGGCCGTGCCGTGGACGCGGACGTAGCGGCCCGAACCGCTCACGTCGTAGGAGGACTTGCCCCCGGTGGCGCCCGTGACGCTCTTCAGCGTCTGCCAGTTCTGCCCGTCCGAGGACGCCTCGATGCGGAAGTCCTTGGCGTAGGCGGCCTCCCAGTTCAGGTCCACCTTGCACAGGTCCTGCACGGTGCCCAGGTCGACCCGCACCCACTGCGGGTCGGCGGCCTGGCTGGACCAGCGGGTGCCGGCGTCGCCGTCGAAGGCCGCGGCGGCCGGTGTCCCGGCGTTCTCGACGGAGGAGGCGGAGGCGGGCCTGCCCTGCGCGGCGTTGGCGGTGCCGCAGGAACCGCCCGGCGCGGTGCCGCCGGTGGTGCCGAAGACCTGGAACTCCCACAGGGAGTAGCCCCAGGGGGTGGCCCGGTGGACGCCCTGCATACGGACATAGCGGCCCTGGCCCGAGACGTCCAGCGTGTCGGTGCCGCCGTCGCCGCCGGTGACCGTCTTGGCGTCGGTCCAGGTGCTCCCGTCCTGGGAGAGCTGGATCTTGTAGTCCTTGCCGTAGGCCGCCTCCCAGTCGAGCACGACCCGGGTGACGGAGGCGGTGGCGCCGAGGTCGACCTGGAGCCACTGGTCGTCGCTCGCGGCGGACGACCACCGGGTGGCCGTGTCGCCGTCGACGGCGTTCTGCGACGGCGTTCCGGTGTTCTCGGCCGAGGACGACGTGGCCGTCCGGCCCTGGGAGAGGGGTGTGTCGGCCGCGGTGGCCGTCATCGGAGCGGGGAGGGTGACGAGCGCCGCCGTGGCGACGAGCGCGACACCCAAGGATCTGAGTCGCATACGGGTGCTTTCTGAGGATGCGGACAGGACAGGACGGGCCGGCCGTCGGGGACAGGACCGGCCAACCGCAGGACGCAGCGGCTTAGTTCAAGGTGTGATTTAAGTGGTGAGTCATTGATCCGGCAAGACTCGGCGCAAGACTTGTCGTCGTTCAGTGGGCGAGCGGGGCACGCAGCGCGGGATCCGACGCCGACCGCCACACCCCGGGCAGCGCCTGCTGCCGGGCTTCGGCGACCGCCCGTTCCCGGCCGTGCAGCACCCCCCACGTGAACGCCGACTCGCCCGCACCGTGGGCGGCCACCGCCAGCTCCCGCAGGGTGGCCTGGGCGACCACGGCGTCCTGGTGCTCGCCCAGCAACTGCTGCACCGCCTTGGCGTGGTCGCCGAGCCGGGCGACGGGCTTGCCGAGCGCCGGACGTGCGACCTCGGCCGCGTAGCGGAGCTTCTTGGCCGCCTTGCGCGCCTCGTGCAGCTCCGTCTCCCGGTTCCGGCCGGCCGGAAGCGCGAGCGCCCGCTCCATGCGCCCGGCGAGGCGGCCGTACTCCTTCAGGACCGCCCGGGCCATCGTCCGGGCCGGCTTCCCGGCGGCCTTGGCGCGCAGGGGCGGGCCGCCGACCAGCGCGTCCAGCGCGTCCAGGAGGCGCAGGTAGCGCGGGGCGTCCAGGGCCTGACGCGTCCGGGAGCGCACGTCCACGCCCCGGGACACCTCCCACGCCCGCAGCCGGGCGGCGACGGGACCGAGCACCAGGTCGCCGGGGAGCCCGTCCAGCCCGGCGTCGACGCGTTCCCGCAGCACCTCCTGGTCCCGCGCGGTCCCCAGCTCACCCGCCAGCCACCTCAGTTCCGCGCGCACCGGATCGGTGACCCGCCGGTCCAGCACCGACCGGTAGGAGCGCAGGCAACCGCGCAGCCGGCGGCACGCGACCCGCATCTGGTGCACCGCGTCGGGCAGCTCACGGCGGACGGCGGGATCCAGGGCCACCAGGGTGCCCACCTGTTCGCGCAGGTAGGCGAGCACATACGAACCGGCGGACCCGGCGACCACCCCGGCGGACGGCCGCCGCACGACCGGCCCGCCCAGGCCGGTGTCGCGCAGCGCCCGGGCGAGCTTGGACGGGCTGTCGGAGCGGACGATCCCCTTCTTGCGCAGCTTCTTCTCCACCACGTCCAGCAGTGCGGGGCCGACACCGTCGGCGAGTTCGACCTCCAGCTCGCCCCACTCGGCGCGGCCGCCGCCCGACGCCGTCGCGTCCGCGCGCACCTCGTCGAGGCTCAGCTCGGCCAGCACCGAGCCCCCGGCGTCCCGCAGTTGCCGCACGGCCCGGGTGGACCGGATCCGCACCACCGGACGCAGCGGGGCGCCGCGCGTGCGGGACAGCACCAGTTCGCGCAGCGCCTCGGGCACGTCGTCCGACAGCGGAGCCCGCACCTCCTCCCGGGTGTCCCCGCCGATCGGCAGTTTCAGGTGCCAGCCGGCGTCGGGACCGCCCGTACGGCGGCGCAGCGTCACCGAGGCCCCGGCGAGCCGCAGGTCCCCGGTGTCGTGGTACACCGCGTCGAGTTCCTCGGGCCCGGCCGTGGTGACCGAGGCGACCGGACCGACGCCGGTGAGGTCCGGCAGCCCGGCGACGCCGCCGGAGGGCGGCTCGTACTTCCGCTCTGTCTCGCGCTTCGACTGGGTCATGTTGAGGTCTTCGACACGATCCGCCGGATCAAACCCCTACGTGGTCAGCCAGGGGCCCGGATCGGTGTAGTACCCGTCGAGAATGACCTCGAAATGCAGATGGGGGCCGGTGGACAGACCGGTGGAGCCGACCCGTCCGATCGGCGTCCCGGCCTCCACCGTCCGGCCCACGGCCACGTCCAGGGCGGAGAGGTGGCTGTAGGTCGTCTCGACCCGCTTGCCCTGGATGGTCCCGTGGTCGATCACGATGCGGTTGCCGTACGCGCTGGTGAGCGCGGCGAACACGACGCGGCCCCGCCGTGCCGCCACGACCTGCGCGCCCTGCGGGGCGGCGAAGTCCACGCCGGTGTGCAGCTTGGTCACCCCGGTCAGCGGGTGCTCGCGCGAACCGTAGGGCGAGGTGACGGTGAGCGGCGTCACCGGCGCGGTCAGCAGGGCGCCGGCGGGGCCGCCCGCGCCGCCGGAGTCCTCCCGGTCGAGTGCCTTGTAACGCGGCAGCAGAGCCTGGACCTCGTCGAGGTACGTCTCCGCCTCCGCCGGAACGCGACCCGCCTCGGTCACGGCGTCCGGTCCGGTGGCGTACGCGGCGAGGGTCAGCTCCACGAGGTCGCCGTTGACCCTGCCCTCGGTGCGCAGCTCGGTCACCTTCTTCGCCAGCGAACAGTCCCGGCGGCCCAGCGCCATGATGGCGTCCGCCGGATCGCGGGGCGAGGCGTGCCCGTTGCCGTCGTCGTCCTTGCCCCAGGTCCGCCACTCGCTGTCGGTGAAGGCGGCGATGCCCTTCTGGCCCGAGAGCGCGTCCGAGTCGTCGCTCCAGCCCGAGAGCTGGTCGATCTGCGCGGCGAGCACGGACGGCTCGAGGACCGTGCAGGCCGAGGCCGCCTTGCGCAGCCACGGGACGTACGACGGGTCGACGTCGACCCCGGTGGACGGCTTGGCGTCGGAGTCGTCGGGCCACGGGTCGGGCAGCCCGCCGAGCGCGAGGAAGGCGGCCACACCGGTGACGGTCACCAGGGCGGGCAGCACCAGCAGGGTGAAGGGCCCCGGCCCGCGGCGCTTGCGCCCGGGGGCGGACTCCGGCGCTTCCGGCCGGTCGGGTTCCGCCGGCGGGCCGTCCGTTTCGTCGGCCGTCCACGCCACGGTCAGCCGCTCGTCGTTCATCTGGCCGCTCGCCGGGACGTGATGCTCACGAGGGGACGCTATCGATGCTCCTCGACCGGCGTCAGGAGCCGCCGAGGCACAAGGAGGTGCCCGAACGGGCAGGACGTACGGGCCCGGCGCCCGATCGTCATCCCTCGGGCGGCCCGTGCCGCTCGGACGAGGGCGGCGTGGGGCGGACGGCGAGGACCGCGATGTCGTCCGTGCTGTCCGCCCCCAGGCCGATCAACAGCTCGTCGCAGAACGTGTCGAGAGGCTCCCGGGCCAGGTCGGCGGCGTGCCGGCGCAGCCGGTGCAGGGCGTCGTCCAGGGGCTCGTCGCGGCGCTCGATGAGGCCGTCGGTGTACAGCAGGAGCGTCGAGTGGGCGGGCAGCGCGTTGCGCGCCGTGCCCCGGGTCGCGTCGGGGTCCATGCCGAGCAGCAGGCCGCCCCCGCCGTCGAGGTAGCGGGTTCGGCCGTCTTGGGTGGTGAGCAGCGGCGGCAGATGCCCGGCGGAGGAGTGCGTCAGCTCCCAGGGGCCCTCGGCGGGCCCCTTGACCAGGCCGTAGACACAGGTTCCGGTCGCCTCCCGGTGGAGACTGTGGTTCGCCAGGTCCAGCCGGCGCAGCACCTCCGCGGGCGGCTCCTCGCGGTCCACGGCGATGCCGCGGAGCATGCTGCGCAACTGGCTCATCGCGATGGCCGCGTCCAGGTCGTGGCCCGTGACGTCGCCGATGACCAGGGCGGTGTTCCCGCCGGGCAGGACGAAGCTGTCGTACCAGTCCCCGCCGACCTGCGCGGTGGTCGAGGAGGCGGCGTAACGGGCGGCCAGCCGCAGACCCCCGACCTCCGGCAGCACCGGCAGCAGCGAACGCTGGAGCCGTTCGGCGATCGAGCGGGTGTCCTGGTACAGACGGGCGTTGTCCACCCCCAGCGCGAGACCGTGCACCAGGTCGTCGACCAGCGTGAGGTCCTCCTCCGTGAACGGCCGCCCGCCGGACGCGCGGGCCAGGGTCAGCGCGCCGAAGATCTCGCCGCGGGCCCGCAGCGGAGCGACGACGGCGCTGCCCGCCCCCAACTCCCGGAACAGGTCGGCATACGCGCGGTCCAGCGTGCTCCCGGCCCGGCCCGTCCGCGGGGCCTCGGTCAGCAGGAGGGGCCCGGCTCCGCGCAGCACCCGGGCCAGCGGGCCCCGCGACTGTTCGGAGACCTCCGAGAGCGTCCCCTCGTACGCCCCGGGGCGCAGGGCCCGGGGGTCCCGGTGCACGACACAGACCCGGTCCACCCCGGCGTTCGCCGTGAACAGGTCCACCACGCACCAGTCGGCCAGCCGCCGCGTCAGCAGCCGGCCGGCGCGCTGCAGCCCCTCGTCCAGGTCCAGCGTGTTGTTGAGCTGGGCCGCGAGATCGGCCAGAAGGGTGAGCCGGTCCAGCGCGGTCATGCCGCCGCCGGCACCGGACGTCCTGCCACCGGCCTCCGGAACGGCCCGCGACCGGCCCCCGTCGGGCTCCCCGACCGCCGCCTCCCGGATCCTGCCGGGGGTCCGCGGACCACCGAGGAACGTGGCCGCCCGCGGGACGAGCTGGGCGACGAAGACGGTGCGGCCGTCGGCCGTCTCCTGCGTCTGGATGTACAGCCGTACGGGCACCAGGCTGCCGTCCCGGTGCAGCGCCGGAAGCGGCACGGAGCGTCCCACGATGCGGGTGTGTCCGGTGAGCAGCATCGAGGAGAACGCGGCCGTGTGCCGCTCGCGCAGATGCTCGGGGATCAGCGTGGTGAGGCGGCGGCCCACGAGGTCGTCCGGGCCCCAGCCCAGCAGGTCCGCGGCGGCCCCGTTGGCCGCCACGATCCGGTTGCCCTCGTCGGCGGCGACGGTCGGCATCCTGCTGGCTCGCACCTGGCCCACGTCCCACGGGACGAGTTCGGCGGAGCTGACCTCCGGCTCCCGGGGGACCACGGTCCACGCGGTGGGCCGGGACCCGGTCAGCTGCCCGGTGATCTCGTCGAAGAGCCAGTCCTGGAAGGCGCGGCCGCGGGGCAGGGCCGGCAGCGTGAGCAGCCGCTCCTCCCGTGCCCGCATCTCGGCCGGCTCGAGTACGCGGCGCAGCGCCCGCACCGCCGGCAGGGCGTCGGCCGACAGCGGTACGAGCAGGGTGCGCAGACCGGACTCGGGGACCGGCTCATCCAGCACGGCCGCCACACCGGCGCTGATCACGTTGTTGACGTCGTTGGCCGCCACGAGGTCCTCGGACGGCACCCCGAGGCGGTCTCCCGCGAACGCGGCGAGGGTCAGCTCGCGCAGCACCGCGTGCCGGTGCTGTCGGCAGGCCGACTCCAGGGCGGTCGGCACGTCGACGAGCGTCACCGGCCGTTCGGCGGGCCGCGGCGGCACCCCGGTCTCCCATCCGGCCGAGGGCGGCGGCGGACCGTCGCGCCACAGCTCGAACCACACCGTCTTGCCCGCGTCGCCGCCGTCCGCCCCGAACCGGGAGGCCAACTGCTCCACCAGCGCCAGCCCCTGCCCCGTGCCGGCGTACGGCGAACAGCGCTGCGGTACGAGTCCACGGCCCGGCCGCCGGTCTCCGACGCGTACGCGCACCCGGCCGTCCAGGCGTGCCACGCTCACCTCGACCTCGGTGCGCGCGTGCAGCACCGCGTTGGTGACCAGCTCGCTGACCAGGAGCTGGGCCGTGCCCACCAGATCCGCCGGGGCACCGTCCAGCGCGGCGCCCACGAACCGACGGGCCGCCGCCACACTCACCGGCCCGTCGGGAAAACGCCGTGACACCGCCGGCGGCGGATCGGGGTAACCCATGACCTCAGTGTGGGCCCCGTGGGGCCCGCCCCGCAGCGCGCGCCGTCGCGGCGCGCCCCGCGCCCGGCGACGCTCCTGTCCGCCGGTCGGGTGAAGCCACCCGGGGAGAACCGGGGAGCGGGCCGCCCGCGGCGGCCGGGTGGAGAAGGCTCGTGCCGGTCCGGGGGGCGTCGGGTCTGGCAGACGACCGCTTACTCCGATAGCTTGCAAGGTGCGGCCCCGCGTTCTCCCCCGTACGCGGGGCCGCACCAGTACCGCCGCGAGGCGGTCGGCTCAGAGGGCGAGTGCGCCCCGCAGCCCCGGTTGCAGGCGGTCCCCGTGCGCGCGGACCATGTCGTCGCACAACTGCCAGATCTCCTCGACCCTGAGGGTCGCCGCCGTCGCCGGGTCGGCCATCGCCGCGTGCCTGATGTGCCGTGGGTCGTCCTCCGTCGCCGCCCGCACCACCAGGTCGGTGGTGCTGAGGTAGGCCCGGTTGAGGGCCGCCAGCTGCGGGGGCAGCGCACCGATGCGGGTGGGCTGGAGGCCCGCGGCGTCGACCAGGCACGGCACCTCGACGGTGCCCCGGGCGGGCAGGTTCTCGATCAGACCGTGGTTCGGCACGTTGCCGTAGACGGTGCGGGGCGTGCCGGTCACCATGCTGTGGATGATCTGCGGCGCGTACTCCATGGTGCCCTCGACCGTGAGCGGCGCACCGCACGCCAGCGCGTCGCGGGTCCGCTCGTACTCGGCCACGTTCTCGTCGACGATGCCGAGGTAGGCACCGACGGGCAGCCGCAGCCGGTCGATCTCGCTGTCGTGGTGCAGATACCAGGGGACGTACTCGGAGGAGTGCTCGCTGGTCTCCGTCGGGTAGTGACCAAGGCGTCGGTACATGTCCATGCGGACCCGGCGCCGCAGCTGCGGGTCCTCGGCGATCAGGGCGTCCAGGCGCGGGTGGAGGTCCTCGCCCCCGTGCTCCAGACGCAGTATCCACGCCTGGTGGTTGACGCCCGCGGCCCGGTAGGTGACCTCCTCGTAGGGGACCTTCAGCAGTTCGCACAGGCCCTGGACCGTCCAGTACACGGAATGGCACAGGCCCACCACCCGGGTCAGGCCGGTCGCCTCGGCGAGGTACTGGACGTTCATCGCCATGGGGTTGGTGTAGTTGAGCAGCCAGGCGTCCGGGCAGACCTCGGCGATGTCCTCGCCGAGCGCCTTGAGCAGTGGGAAGGTGCGCAGGGCCCGGAAGATGCCGCCGACGCCGAGGGTGTCGCCGATGGTCTGGCGCAGCCCGTACCGGGCCGGGACCTCGAAGTCGGTACGGGTCGCCTCGCCCATGCCGACCTGCACGATGTTGATGACGAAGTCGGCGCCGACCAGGGCCTCGCGGCGGTCGGCGTGCGCGGTGATGCGGGGCCGGGCACCGCGTTCGGCGGCGATGTACTCGGCGGCGGCCCGCGCGGTGGCCAGGCGCTCCGCGTCGATGTCGTGCAGCGCGATGTGCGCGGACTTGAGTTCGTCGAAGGCGAAGAGGTCGGCGAGCAGACCCTGGGTGAAGACGACGCTGCCGGCTCCGACGAAGGTGATCTTGGGTGCGGACGGGTGGGCGGTGGTGCTCATGCGGGGTTCTTTCCGTTGCGGGTGGCGGCGGACGGAGGGCGGGTGGTCAGCCCTTGAGTCCGCTGGAGGTGATCGACTGGATGAAGGTCTTCTGCGCGCCGAGGAAGGCGAGCAGGACCGGCAGCACGGTGATGACGTTGCCCGCCATCACGGCCGCCCACTGGGTGTGGTGCTGCCCCTGGAACGTGGTCAGGCCCAGTTGCAGGGTGTACTGCGTGTCGTGGTTGATGGCGATCAGCGGCCAGGTCAGGTCGTTCCACGTGGTCAGGAAGGTGAGCACGGCCACCGTGGCCAGCGCCGGCCGGGACAGCGGCAGCACGATCCGCCACAGCACCCGCAACCGGGAACAGCCGTCGATCCAGGCGGCCTCCTCCAGCTCCCTGGGCAGCGAGAGGAAGAACTGCCGCAGCAGGAACACCGCGAAGGGCGTGACCAGGGACGGCACGATCAGCGCGCCCAGGGTGTCGATGAGGCCGAGCTTCTTCATCACGAGGAAGGTTGGGATCATCGTCAGCTGGAACGGCACCGCCATGGTGGCCAGCATCAGCCCCATCAGCACCCGGGAGCCCGCGAACCGCATCCGGGCGAAGGCGTATCCGGCCAGCGAGCCGAAGACGAGGTTGGCGGCGACCGTGACGGCGGAGACGATCAGCGAGTTGACGAACCAGCGGGGGAACATCGCGTTGCCCAGCACGTAGCGGTAGCCGCCGAGGTCGATGCCGGACGGCCACAGGGCCGGCGGGAACCGGTTGATCTCCGCGTTGCTCATCACGGAGCTGAGCACCAGCCAGACCAGCGGCACGGCGAACACGAGGGCGAGCGGCGCCAGCAGCAGGTGCCAGGGACTGAACGGGAGCCGGAGGCGGCGCCGTTCGCCGGCCGCGGGGGCCTGCGCGAGCTCGTGGGCGGCGGCGGCGGTGCCGGGCCGGGCGGAGGTCGCCGTCATGAGCGTGCCCCTTCGAGACGGTGGCGTCCCCGACGCCGGACGATACGGACGGCCCCGGCGACCAGGCCGAGGGCGACGGCCAGGACGTAGGCGGCCGAGGCCCCGTATCCTGCGGTGGCGTTCTTGAAGGCCTGCTCCCAGATGAAGTAGACGATCACCGTGGTCGAGCCGAGCGGACCGCCCTTGGTGGTGACGTACACCAGGTCGAAGACCTGGAGGGACTGGATGGCCTGCCACAGCACCAGGAAGACGGTGACCGGGGTGAGCGTGGGCATCGTGACGTGGCGCAGCAGGTGCCGGCGTCCGGCGCCGTCCAGGCGGGCCGCCTCGATCAGGGACTGCGGCACGTCCTGGAGGGCGGCGAGGTAGACCACGACGCAGAATCCGGTGCCGCTCCACAGCGTGATCGCCACCAGCACCAGGAGCGCCTGGGAGGGATCGGACAGGAAGCCCTGCGAGGAGACGCCGAGCCGGTGCAGCACCGAGTTCGCGGCGCCGAACTCCGGGTCCAGGATGAACGAGAACAGCACGCCCTGCGCGGTCGCCGACAGCACGAACGGCACGAAGATCAGGGTGCGGTAGAGGCCGACGAAGCGGATGCGCCGGTTCAGTACCAGGGCGAGGGCCAGGCCGAACAGCAGGCTCAGCGGCACGTACAGGACCGTGTAGAGCAGGGTGTTGCGGACCGCCTGGCTGAAGTTCGGGTCCTGGGCGAGGGCGCGGTAGTTGTCCAGGCCGACCCAGCGGCTGGGCGTCACCAGGTCGCTGGCCTGGAAGGACAGCAGCAGCGACCAGACGACCGGGACGATGCTCAGACCGAGGACGATCAGGACCGCCGGGGAGACGAACGCCCAGGCGGTGCCGGTTTCGCGGCGGCGCTTGCGGCGCAGTGGCCGTGGGTCCGGCGGCGGGCCCTCGACGGTGATGGGGCGGGGGAGGCGCGGCATGGCGGTGTGGCTCCTCAACGCGGGATGAGCAGGGCGGCGTTGGCTTCGTCGGCGCAGGCACGCAGCGCCTTCTCGGGGGTGCTGCGCCCCAGGAGCACGGCGACGACCGCCTGCCCCAGAGCCTGCGAGACCTCCGGGTACGCCGGGTGGACGGGGCGCACCCGCGCCGTCTCCAACGCCGTGGTGAACACGTTCAGGCCCTCGGTGCGGGCGACCTTGTCCTGCCAGGCGGGCAGGGCCTCGGTGCGGCGGCTGAGCGGGAGGCTGCCGGCCTCGATGTCCCAGCGCACGTCCTGCTCCGGCCGGGCCAGCCAGGTCAGGAAGGTCCGGGCGGCCTTCGACCGGGCCTCGCCGTTGTCGAACACAGTCCAGGTGTCGGGCCCCGAGATGGTGACCGGGCGTCCGCTGAAGGAGGGCAGGGGAGCGACGTGGTAGTCGATCCCGGCGGTCTCGATGTCGGGCAGCTGCCACGGCCCGGTGACCACCATGCCCATGCGGCCGGACTGGAAGACCTGGTACATCTGCTCGCTGCCGGGCTTGGGATCGACGTACACGCTCTTGTCCCGGGCCAGGTCGGCCACCACCTGGAGCGCCCGGGCGCCGGTGTCGGCGAAACCGATGCCCTTGCCGCCGTCGTCCACGACGTCGCCGCCCAGGTCCCAGATCAGCGGCCACAGCCGCCACACGGTGTCCTCGTCGCCCGTGCCCGGCCAGCCCGTGCCGAACCGGCCCCGGCCCGACTCGGTGAGCGCGCGGGCCGAGGAGACGAAGTCCTCCCAGGTCCAGCCGGCCTTCGGCAGCGGCAGACCGGCCTCGCGAAACAGCTTCCTGTTGCAGACCACGGCGAGCGAGTCGAGCACCGCGGGCGCGGCCCTGACCCTGCCGTTGAGCGTGACGGCGTCCCTGGAGGCCGCCCAGTAGTTCTTCCACGGAACGGGCCCCGACCCGACCATGTCGGTGAGGTCCACGACCTGCGGGCTGCGGGCCACCCGGGCCAGGTCCGACCCGAAGATGTAGGCGATGTCGGGGTAGGAACCGGCGGCGAGGGCGGCCGTCACCTTCTGCAGCATCACGTCGGACAGCACACCGCCGCCCAGCTTCACCCTGATCTTCGGGTGGGCCCGCTCGAAGTCGGCGACGAGTCCTTCCAGGACCTTCTTCGCCGTGTCCGCCTGGCCGTGCCACATCTCGACGGTGACCGTGCCGTCGGCCGCGACGCCGTCGTCCGTACCGGCCCCGCAGCCGGTCACCGCGGTGCCCGCGACCGCCGCGAGCGCGGCACCCCCGCCGGCCCGCAGCACGCCCCTGCGCGAGGGGCGCGCGGCACGTCGGACCGCATCCATCTGTACCTCCAAGGACTTCACTGGCCGTCGGGCGGTGTCAGCAGGTCTCACGGACGTAGCCGCTGCTGCCCTTCGGCGCCACGTCCAGGTCGCGCCGGACGATGCTCAGCTCGTCGCCGAAACCCGCGCACGCCTTCGACAGACCCTTGGCGGTGTACTCGATGACGATCACCCGGTCGCCGAACTCGGCCGTGTAGTCGCCGCACTCGTCCCACTCGCCGCACTCCTCGGCGACCGCGAAGTCCAGCCCGTTCTGCTCGCGGTTCGGGGCCAGTTCGACGGTGTTCTTCTGCCCGATGGCCAGCCCGTCGGCGTGCGCGCGCTCGGCCAGCAGCTTGATCAGGCCCTGCGCGTCGGCGGCGTCCAGCAGGTCGCCGGCGCGGGTGTAGCTGTCGTAGTTGTCCGGTTCGACGGCCTGGAAGCCCTTGTCCGCGCAGCCGTCGATCCAGTTGCCGACCTTCTCGGCGATGCGCTCGCGCTTGTCGGCGGTGCGGATGTCGAGGAAGGCCTCGCCCCAGTCGGTGTCGTAGACGACGTCGCCGTTCGCGTCGCGCAGCAGCAGGTCGTCGTCCCAGTCCTGCTCGGCGCCCGGCTGGGCCTGGAAGGCGTTGACGTAACAGATGTTGTACACACCCGGCGCGGGGGCGGCCGTGTGGTCGCGGCTGACCACCTCGACACCGGCCGGCGGGGTGTAGGCGCCGCCGATCTGGTAGTCGAAGCCCGCATGGGCGGGGGGCGGGGTGTAGGTCGCCGCCTCGGCGGGGGTGCTGCCCGGGACGAGGGCGGCGGCGGTGACGAGGACGGCGGTGGCACCGATGCCGGCCAGCACCGGCTTCCTGGAGGTGTGCACCTGCGTACGGCTCATGGTTCGAGCTCCGGAGGGTGGTGGGCACGTCCCCGCCTCGGAGGCGCGTGGCCGTCCTGGCGACTCAGTCCGGGCTCCTGGCGCGAAGCCAGCTACCGGCTGGGCGTACCTCTGCCGCCGATCACACGACATCGGCGTTGATCGGGAGTAAATCGACAGGATCAGGGCCTGTCAAGAGTTCGAAACGAGAGAGCTGATGCATGAAGATGATCGAAAAGGGCTCGTACTGTGCAGAATCAATCATGGTGCGTCGCTTCCCGGCTGCCGGGGAACGATGGATGCGGGCCGGGCGGGAGCCGTGATCACGGCGCTCCGGCCGGGCTGGTAGCGTCGCGTGGTCGCGGCGGGCGGCGCGAGAGAGGTGTCGGTGCGTGGGAGAGCGGCAGGACCGTGACTGGGTGGCGATGACGCCGGGCGACTTCGACCGGGACGCCCCTCTGGTCCTCAACGTGGGCACCGGCCCCGCCACCGTCCCGGCCGAGCCCGACGAGTACGGCACCGCCCCGCTGTTCGGCGAGACGGCACCCGCACCCGGCGCCCGGCCGCGCGGCCGGCGGGGACGGCCCGCGCCCGGTCAGGAGCCGCTGTTCTGACCGTCCCCGCCAGGGGTCACGAGGCGGGCACCTCGTCCACGAACCCGGTACCGGCGGTGCGGTACCCGGCGACCTTCGCGGCCACCTCGGCCGGGGTGAGCACCTGGTCCTTGACGTGCAGGACGTAGTCGACCTGCTGGTCGTAGGAGCGGGGCGTCGTCGAGGTCTGGCCGTTCAGGTCGATCAGCCACTGGTTGAAGTTGATCGACATCGGCCGCTCCGGCAGGTACTGCGCGCCGTGCGTGCCGAACAACTGCCCGTCCACGTAGTAGGTGATGGCGCCGTCGTCGATCGTCACCACCAGGTCGTGCCAGCCGGCGTAGCTGCTGCGCTGCTCGGAGTGCTGGTTGACGGCCTGCCAGGGATCGGGGTTGTAGGTCTCCCAGGAGGTCGTGTAGAGGATGTTGGACGGCTCGCCCCACCCGCCGTTCGGCAGGTACTCGAAGTCGTACTCGGCGTAGTCGTCGGCCATCGGCGCCTTGAGGTCGTTGATGGTGAAGAAGGTCTGCACCAGGTGGTCCCCGTCGGGCCCGGACTTCGGCACGTCGGAGAACCTCACGCGCGCGGCGTAGGTCCCGTTGCGGAACTTCACGGACTTGGTCAGCACCTCGGTCTGCGTGGTGGACGCGCCGGTGCCGGCCGTGGAGGTCTCCAGGTTCATCACCGAGTTGCCGCCGGCGGAGACGAAGGTGACCTTCGAGGGGTCCCAGGTGGCGCCGGGCACGCCGGGCCCGCCGGAGTTGGAGCGCACGCTCCAGCCGTGCGCCGAGAGCGCGGGATCGGTGTGCGAGCCGTAGTCGAAGTCGTCGAACAGGGTCTGGCCGCCACCGGGCGGATCGGTGGGGTCCGTCGGGTCGGTCGGGTCGGTGGGGTCGTTGCCCTCGGGGGCCGTCCCCCAGACGGTGGCGCCGGACAGCTGCGCGGTGACCCTGTCCCAGTCGCCGTACGAGGTCCGGGCGCCGTCGAAGGAGTAGTCGTCGCTCTGCCGCAGCGTCTGCCAGTTGCTCCGGTAGAAGCGCAGTTGCAGGTCACCGGTGTCCGCGCCGGGGGCCAGGGTGCCGGCCGCCGAGGTGAAGCCGACCTCCAGGTAGCGGTCGGCCGTCGCGGTCGGGTTGCTCAGGGTGCCGAACGTGCCGGTGACGGCGGAGCAGCCGCGCACCGCCCAGGAGCACGCGAAACGGTACGAGGCGTCGGGGGAGTCGGCCTTGAAGTAGTAGCGGACCTTCACCTGGCTCAGCTGCACGGTGGACGAGCCGGTGTTGCGGACCTTGAACCAGGGTTCCGTCTGGTCCGCCGTGGCCCCGCTCGCACTGGTGCGGTACTGGACCGTGAGCCTGTCGGCCGCGGAGGCGGCCTGGGCCGGGAGCGCGGTCAGGGCACCGCCGCCCAGGACGACGGCCACGGCGAGCGCCAGGCGCGCGCGGCCTGCGGTGGGTCGGTTTCTCATGCGGGATCCTTTCGGCACGGCTCCCGCCTGAGCGGGAGCGTCGGTGGGTGGTGCGGGGTGTGGGGGATCGTCACGGGGAGCCCGGCCGGCGGGTCGGCGTGCGGGACGTCCAGGGCGTCCAGGCGGGCGCGGTGTCCGGCCAGCCGCGCCGTGAAGTCCCGCCAGTCCGCCGTGCCGTCCCAGACCCGCTCGGCGAGTGCGCACAGCCGCGGGAAGGTGAGGTACTCGATGTGCTCGGGGGTGCGTACGAACTCCGTCCACAACTGCCCCTGGGCGCCCAGTACCCGGGACGCCGCCTCCCGCGTCGGCGGGGCGAGGTCCATGGCGTGGACGGCGCGCAGGTCGACGATGCCGCCGGGCTGTGCGGGCGGCTCCCCGGGACTCGCGCTGCGCGCGTAGTCGAAGTAGGCCGCGCGGTGGTCGGCATGCACGACCTGATGACCGCGCAGTGCCGCCGCCCGGGCGTGCGCCGGTTCGCGCCAGCTCATCACCGTGCAGTCCAGGGGGAGGGCGACGCCGGTCTCGGCCCAGACCACCGGCCTGCGTCCGGCGCGCACCAGGTGCTCGGACAGCCGCGCGATGAACCAGGGGTACAGCGCACGGGGCCCGGCCAGGCCCTCACCGGCGGCCCGGGCCCGCGCCGCCGGACTCAGCTCCCACTCCGTCGTGGGGACCTCGTCCCCGCCGATGTGCACGTACGCAGAGGGGAAGACGTCCATCACCTCGTCCAGGACGGTACGGAAGAAGTCCAGGACGTTCTCGCCGGTGCCCAGGACGTTCTCGCACACCCCCCAGCGCGTCCACACGTCCAGCCGGCGGGCGGGGTCGGTGCCCAGCTCGGGGTAGGCGGCCAGCGCGGCGCGGACGTGCCCCGGCACGCCGGTCTCCGGCAGGACGCTCACGCCGCGCTCCGCCGCGTACGCGACCAGACCCCGCAGCTCGGCACGGGTGTAGGCGCCGGCGTGCGGCACGCCGTCGAACCGGTCGCTGCCCGCGGGGCCCACCATCGACTCCGCGCGCCGGCCGCCGACCTCGGTGAGCCGGGGGTGGGCGGCCACCGGCATCCGCCAGCCCTGGTCGTCGGTGAGGTGGAGGTGGAAGACGTTCAGTTTGTGCAGCGCCAGCAGGTCGACGTAGCGCCGCAGATACGACACCGGCTGGAAGTGCCGGGCCACGTCGAGCATGGAACCCCGCCAGGCGTGGCGGGGCACGTCGGTGATCTCCACCGCGGGCAGCTCCCACGGCACGCCCCGCACCGGCCGCCCGGACAGGGCGTCGTAGGGCAGGAGTTGCCGCACCGTCTGCACTCCGCGCAGGAGCCCGGCCGGGCGGGCGGCCCGCAGCAGCACGCCCTGGGGGCTCACGGTCAGTCCGTACCCCTCCTCGCCGAGGCCGGTCAGCGCCGGGTCGAGGGCGAGTACGAAGGTCCCGTCGGTCGCGGAGTCCAGGCGCAGCCCGGTGGCCGGGGCGAGGAGGGTGCGCAGCAGGGCCGCGGCGGGACCGGCCCCCGGGGTGACCCGCAGCCGGGTCGTGCCGTCGAGACGGAAGCGGCCGGAGCGGGTGGAGAGGCGGCGGGGGCGGGGAACGAGGGCCAGTTCGGGGCGTGGCAGGTCCACGGGGCGACTCCGGTGGTCGTTCGGTGCGCGACGGCGAGCGGCGGGAGGAAGGACGGGTGAGGGGCGGGAGGAAGGACGGGGCGAGGGGCGGGAGGAAGGACGGGTGAGGGAGGGGACGGCGGGCCCGGTCAGCCCTTGACGCCTCCCGACGCCAGCCCGGCCGTCACATGCCGTTGCAGGGCGAGGAAGATGATCAGCGCGGGCAGCGCGAAGAGCGTGGAGGCCGCCATGGTGGCCCCCCAGTCGGTGCCGAAGGTCGACTGGAACGAGGAGAGCCACACCGGCAGCGTGCGGCTGTCCTGCTGCTTGATGATGAGGAAGTTGGCGTAGGTGAACTCGTTCCAGGCGGTGATGAAACCGAACAGCGAGGTGGCCATGAGACCGGGGGCGAGCAGCGGGAACGCCACCTTGCGGAACGCCCCGGCCCGGGTGCAGCCGTCGACCTGCGCCGCCTCCTCCAACTCCGGCGGGATGCCCGCGATGAAGCCGCGCAGCACGACCACCGTGAACGGCAGCGTGATCATGAAGTAGATCAGGGTCAGCGTCGGCAGCCGGTCGAGCATCCCGGTGTCGCGGGAGATGATGTAGATCGGGATGATCAGTGACTCCCAGGGCGCCATCTGCGCGATGAACACCGCCAGCATGAACTGGCGCCGCCCGCGCCAGCGCATGCGGGCCACGGCGTAGGCGGCGCCGAGGGCGACCAGCAGGGCGAGGAGGACGGCGCTCAGGGTGACCAGGAGGCTGTTGCGCCAGAACAGCGCGAAGCCGTCGGCCCCGACCGCCACCCGGAAGTGCTCGAACGTCCACCTGCTCGGCACCAGCCGGGGATCGTAGCTCTGGATGTCCGTGGACGGTTTGAACGCGGTCGTGACCATCCAGTACACGGGGAACAGGCAGACCACCACGGTGAGTGCGGCGGCGGCGTTCAGCGGGAGGCGGCGCAGCGCGCGGCGCACCGGGGGACGGGACTGCGGGGTGCTCACGGCTGCTCGCCCTCCTGACGGAACAGTTGGCGGAAGTAGAGGACCAGGACGCCGCTCATCAGCAGGACCGTGAGCATCGAGGCCGCAGAGCCCAGGTCGTAGCGCTGGCCCGCCAGCGCGGTCTGCACGGCGTAGACCGGCAGGATGGTGGTGGCCTCGCCCGGCCCGCCGCGGGTCATCACCCAGATCTGCACGAACGCCTTGAAGGTCCAGATCACCTCGAGGGAGAGGACCAGCATGAAGATCGGCCGGATCAGCGGGAACGTGACGGACCGGAAGACGCGCGCGGCCCCCGCGCCGTCCATGCGGGCCGACTCGTACAGCTCCGCCGGCACCGTGACCAGCGCCGAGTAGAGCGTGATCGCGGCGAAGGGCACGGACTGCCAGACGATCAGCACCACCACGATGCCGAACGCGGCCCCGCCGTGCGCGAACCAGGGGTAGCCCTCGTACGACTCGAACCCGAGCCCGGTGAGGGTCTCGTTGACGATGCCGAACTCGGAGTGGAACAGCCACTGGAACACGGTGGTGGCCGCGACCACCGGTACCGCCCAGACCAGGACCAGGGAGCTGAGCACCACGGTCCTGGCCACCCGGCCCAGCCGCTCGGTCATCAGCGCGACCAAGGTGGACAGCACCATGATCGCTACGACGTTGACCGCCATGAACACGAAGGTGCGGCGCACCACCTCCCAGAACTCCGGGTCGCCGAGCAGCGTCCGGTAGTTGCGCAGCCCGACGAAGTCGGCGTCCCCCAGGATCAGCTGACGCAGCCGGAAGTCCTGGAAGGAGATGAGCACAGCCCGGGCCAGCGGATAGAGCAGCAGGTACAGCATGCCCAGTACCGCGGGCGCGACCAGCAGGTACGGCCAGAGGGTGCCCCGGCCGCGCCCGCCGGAGTGCCCGGCGGTCACGGGCGGGCGGCGGCGGCCGGCATCGCGCGGCACGCTCCGCTCACGGACGGTCGACACGTCGCCTCCTGATCGTCGTGGTCTGCAGGTCTGCGGCTCTGCGGGTCCGCGAAGGTCAGGAGTCGCTGCCCAGCGTCTCGGTGATGGTCCGGGAGGCGTCGGCCGCCGCGGACCCGGCGTCCTCGCCGGTGAGTACGGCCGTCATGTACTCCTTGATCGGGTTCTTGGCCTCGACCGCGGCCCACTGGGGCGTGTTGGGCGTGGCGTGTCCGTTCACGGCGCCGGCCGCCATGGCCGCGGTGCCCGGGTCGTCGGCGACCGCGCCCGCCAGGGTCGTCTTGTTCGGCACGTAGCTCATGGCGACGGCGAGCTTCTTCTGCCAGGCGTCACCGGTCAGTTCGCGGATGAGGGTGAACGCCTCCTCCTGGTGCGCGGCGACCGCTGGGACGACCAGGTCGGAACCGCCGGTGAAGACGGCGCCCGGACGGTCGGCGCTCTTGCCGGGGATCGGGAAGAAGCCCAGCTTGCCCTTGAGTTCCGGGTTCCTCTCCTCGATGACCTTGGCCCCGCCCGGCACGGCGATGATCTGGGCCACCTGCCCCTTCGCCATCACCTCGGCCTGCGGCGGCTGGGACTCGTCCGAGTCCTTGGGACCCTTGCCGAGGGCCTGGAGGCGCCGGTAGAAGTCCATGGCGCGCAGCGCCCCGGGGCTGTCGAGACCGCCCTTCCACTCGCCGCCGGACTTCGCGGCGAGGTCGCCGCCCTCGTCCCAGACGAAGCCGGACAGCACGTACCAGTTCTGCCCCGGCAGGTAGATGCCCTGGGTCCCGCCCGTGTTCAGCTTGCGGGTCGCGGCGATCCACTGGTCCCTGGTCCTGATCCCCGCGGGATCGATCCCGGCCTTCTCGAACAGGTCGGTGCGGTGGATGACGACCCGGTTGGCGGCGTAGTAGGGAATGCCGTACTGCTTGCCCTCGTACGACCCGGGCTCCGCGAGCCCCTCCAGCCAGTCGGCGCCGCCGAGTTCCCCGACGCGGTCCGAGAAGTCGGTCAGGCCGCCGCTCTGGGCGTACTGGGCGACCTGGGTGTTGCCGACCTCGATGACGTCGGGGGCGTCGTTGCTGGCCAGGGCCGCGGTCACCTTCTCGCCTATGCCCTCCCATTCCTGGATCTGGATCCGCAGGTCGATCTCGGGGTGGGCCTTCTCGAAGCCCGTCTCGAACTCCTTCTGGAACGCGGCCGAGACGCTGTCGCGCATGAGCCACACGTCGAGGGCCGTGCTGCCGTCCCCGGCGTCGTCGGAGGAGCCGCCGGACGAGGAACAGCCGGCGAGCCCGGCGCCGAGCACCAGCGCGGAGAGCAGGGCGAGCGGACGGTACTTCACGGTTCACCTCTGGGAGAGCTGGAAGGGACGACACACATCCGCACTTGACCAGTAAGGGGCGCTGGGCTTACCAGTGGGCGTTGGTCGAAGGTGGCATGGACCAATGAGGGCGTCAACCCCTCACGTCTGTACGGGTTTTCAGCCGATCCGGCACCGGGAGTGGCTGGTTCGCGCCCGAGGTGGACAGGTAAGCTCGGCTGACCAGCAGACCAGTCAAAGGGGAGTGCTGCATGGAGATCGACGCCGCCGCCTCCGGTGCGGTGCTCAAGCGGGAGCGCGTCCGCGACGCCGTCCTGGAACTCATCGAGGACCGGCGCGCCGGCGACGCGATTCCCTCGGAGCGGACCCTGTGCGCCCAACTCGGCGTGTCCCGGCCCACGTTGCGGGCCGCGGTCGACGAACTGGTGGTCGCGGGGCTGCTGGTGCGCGAGCACGGCCGGGGCATGTTCGTCGCCGCCGAGAAGATCACCCAGGAACTGGTCTCCGACCGCCGGGCCTTCAGCCTCCCGCCGGCCGCCGGCGCCTGGACCAGCAGGCTCCTGGAGGTCCGCACCCTGCCCGCGGGCGCCCGGGTCGGCCGCAGGCTGCGCATGTCGCCGGCGGCGCGGATCCACTACGTGGCACGTCTGCGGCTGGTGGACGGCTCACCGATGGCCATCGAGTACCTGCACGTGCCTGCCGACCTCGTCCCGGACCTGACCAGTGAGGAACTGGAGCAGGGCGACCTGTACGAGCACCTCGTCGAGCGGCACGACGTGCGGGTCAGCGAGGCCGTGCAGTCCATCGAACCCACCGTGGTCACACGCGCCGAGGCCGACCTGCTCGACGTGCCCGAACTCTCCCCGGCGCTGCTCTTCGAGCGCCTGACCACCGACACCCGGGGCCGGCCCGTCGAGTACGTGCACTCCCTCTACCGGGGCGACCGCTACCGGATCGTCTCCCGGCTCACCGTGGGCCCGCGCGACCAGGCACCGCCTTCCGACGAGGGGCACCATCCGGGCATCCCGCCGGGGGACTTCACCACCAAGGACCCCGTCACGCTCTCGACACGCGGGGTGGTGCAGGACGGGATGTAGCGGCACCCCAGGCACGCGGAACTGCGCGGAAATGCTCGGAACGGCTTTGTATCGAGCACGTATTGACATGTCACGGCTGACGCCGCAGAGTCATGCCCCGACAGTGCTCGACAACGCCCGACCGTGCCCCCACCGTGCTGCCCGAAGCCCACGAGGAGTGTTGCCGTCATGTCCCAACCCCCTTCCCTCTCGCGCCGCCTGCTCCTCGGCTCGGCCGCCGCCTCCGGCGCCCTCGCGGCCGGGATCGGGGCCGCGGCCCCGTCCGCGTCCGCCGCGGACGGGCAGGCGCCCCGCCGCGGGCCCGGCCAGAAGTCGATGATCGGCGTGCCCTTCGCCGCCCACAGAACCGTGCGTGTCGCCGTCATCGGCCTCGGCAACCGGGGAGGCGGCATGATCACCGGCTGGGCGGCCGTGCCCGGCTGCACCGTGACCGCCGTCTGCGACATCCGCGCCGACCGGGCCAAACGCGCCGCCGACCGTCTGGAGAGCGGGGGCAACCCGCGCCCCGCCGAGTACGGCGGCTCCGCAGACTCCTACGCCCGGATGCTCCGCCGCGACGACATCGACCTGGTGTACGTCGCCACGCCCTGGGAGTTCCACTACGAGCACGGCCGGGCCGCACTCCTCAGCGGCAGGCACGCCGTCGTGGAACTCCCCATCGCGACGGAACTGCGCCAGCTGTGGGACCTCGTCGACACCTCCGAGCGCACCCGCAGACACCTGCTCCTGTCCGAGAACTGCAACTACGGCCGCAACGAACTGGCCATGCTGAAGGCGGCGCACGACGGCCTGTTCGGCGACCTCACCAACGGCCACGGCGGCTACCTGCACGACCTGCGCGAACTCCTCTTCTCGGACACCTACTACACCGACTCCTGGCGGCGGCTCTGGCACACCCGCAGCACCGCCTCCTTCTACCCCATGCACGGCCTCGCCCCGATCGCGGCGGCCATGGACGTCAACCGCGGCGACCGCATGACCACCCTGCGCGCCACCTCGACGGCCCCGAAGGGACTGGCCGACTACCGGGCCCGCTTCGTCCCGCGCGACCACCCGTCCTGGAAGGAGACCTACATCAACGGTGACCTGGTCACCTGCATGATCGAGACGGCGAAGGGCAGGACCATCAGGGCGGAGCACGACGTGAGTTCGCCCCGGCCCTACAGCCGGATCAACACCCTCGCCGGCAGCCGCGGCATCGTCGAGGACTACGCCGGACCCGCCCCGACCGGCGCCCGCATCTACATCGAACCCGACCACAGCGGCCACACCTGGCGGGACTTCGAGACCTACCGCAAGGAGTACGACCACTGGCTGTGGCAGAAGGTCGGCGACGACGCCGCGAACAACGGCGGCCACGGCGGCATGGACTACGTCCTGCAGTGGCGCACCGTCCAGCTGATGCGCGCGGGGCTGGTGCCGGACATCGACGTCTACGACTCGGCCGCCTGGTGCTCGCCCGTCCCGCTCAGCGTCACCTCGCTGGCCCGGGGCGGCCGTCCCGTCGAGATCCCGGACTTCACCCGGGGCGCCTGGCGTGAGCGCAGGCCCGGCCTGGACTCGACGCCCACCGACATGCCACCCGTGGGCTGACACGGCCCGCGGGCAGCACGGCCGCCCGGGAACCGCCGCGCACTGCCTAGCGCACCAGGACCTCCCGCGGGCCCATGACGACCACCGGCTCCTTGTCCGGGTCCAGGGCGGTCAGCAACGCGCGCATGTGCTCCTCGCTCAGGGACACGCACGCGTTGGTCGGCCCGTCGTGGTCCACATGGATCCAGACCCCGCCCCCCTTGTCCTCGCCCAGGGGGCGGGTCTTGTCCAGCGGGGTGGTGCCGGGCACCCGGTTGTAGTCGATGGCGACCACGTAGTCGAACGACCCCTCCAGGGGCTCGCCCAGGTACCCGGTGCCCGACACGGAGAACTCCGGGTCCTCGTCGTAGGGGAGCAGGGTGCCCGGATCGGGCAGCCGGCCGCCGGCGTCACTGAGGCCGAAGACGCCGATGGGCGTGTGCAGGTCGCCCGCCTCGTGGTCGTCGGTCCAGCCGCGCAGGCCGTTGTGCGCGGGCCAGGGACCGGCGACCGCGCGCCAGCCCTCGGCCGGGTACTGCTCGTAGAGCACCACCTGCGCCTGAGAGGAGCTCTCGGTCTCGCCGGTCACCACCAGGGCCTGCCGGGTGCCGTCCGGGAGGCGCTCCCGCATGACCGGCCCGACCCCGGGCAGCGGGCGGGGGAAGGAGCGCGGGGGAGCGGGCCGGGGGGCCGCGGAGCTGCTCCCGGGTGCGTGCGCGTCCTGTGACGAGGTGCCCGCGTGCTCCCGGGCGCAGCCGGTGGCCAGCACGCCGGTGCACATGACAGCGCCGATCACCAGGGCCAGCGCTTTGCTGACGGTCATATCGATCTCCGACTCCGTGTGTGGACTCTTCATAGCTAGACCACTTCAGGAACCGGGTTGTGCGGCCGCCTCGCCGTCTCCCCCGGATGGCGCAGCGGCGACCCGCGCGAAGGCGGTAGAGGGCTCGGGTCGGCAACAAGGTTCCCGCTCACACCCCTTACTCACTGGTGGGGCTCGGACATGCCGTGTAGCGTCAGCAGCAGATGTCGTGGTTCGCCCAGACCGCCCGCCCAGGAGTGCGGGCGGTTTGCTGTGCAATGCCGGAGGACCAGGACGACCACCTCCGGGTTCGCGCGGTGCGAATCCGATAACGGCTGAAAGGCAAAAGGCATGGCCAGCGGAACTGTCAAGTGGTTCAACTCTGAAAAGGGCTTCGGCTTCATCGCGCAGGACGGCGGCGGCCCCGACGTCTTCGCGCACTACTCCAACATCAACGCTCAGGGCTACCGCGAGCTGCAGGAAGGCCAGGCCGTGACCTTCGACATCACCCAGGGCCAGAAGGGCCCGCAGGCGGAGAACATCACCCCCGCCTGATCGGGAGATCGCCGAGCAGGGCGGGGTCCCGGGGAACGGAACGCTCGTTTCCCGGGGCCCCGCCCTGCGGCATGTCGCCCCCCGGACGGGCGGCCGTCAGGAAACGCCGCGGAAGAAGTCGAGCAGGGCGGCCGTCAGCTCGGCGGGCGCGTCCTCCTGCACCAGATGGCCCGCACCGGCGATCGGCTCCCACCCGGCACCGGGGACGAGACCGGCCAGCTCGCGCCCCTTGGCCACGGGGATCCAGGCGTCGTCCTCACCCCAGCAGACCAGCACCGGGACGTCGATCCCGGCGTACCGGTCCTGGATCTCGTCCGTGTACCGCTGGTCCGCCTGGGCGATCTGCCGATAGAAGGCCGGCTGCCCCGTTTCTCCCAGCCAGGGTTCGACCAGCCGGTCCAGGACCGCCGGGTGCAGCCCCGGACCGCCGGTGGAACCGACGTACTCGCGCACCAGCGCCCGGTGCAGTGCTTCGGGCAGCTGCGCGAAGACCTCGGCGTGGTCGCGGACCAGCCGGAAGAACGGCGACCCCCATGGGGCCAGCGCGACCGGGTCGACCAGGGCGAGCGCCCCGTACCGGGCACCGTGCAGCAGATGCGCCCGCAGGGCGACGGCACCCCCGAAGTCGTGGGCCGCCACCAGAGGCTCCGCCAGCCCCCAGTGCTCCAGCAACTCCGCGAAGACGCGGCCCTGCGCGGCCAGGGACACGTCCTGCCCGGCGCCCTTCTCCGATGCCCCGTAGCCGGGCATGTCCCACACGAAGACCTGATGGTGGCGGCCCAGCGAGCGGGCCACGGCGCGCCAGACGTACGAGGAGAAGGGCGTGCCGTGCAACAGGACCAGCGGACGCCCGTCCGGGGCGCCCAGCCGGTTCCAGCGGACGGTGCCCGAACCACTGCGGTACGACTCGGGCAACGGCCATGCGGACATGGTGCGGCTTCCTCTCGGTCGGGCGCGGGTCAGGACGTCACGGCTTGCGGGCGAGCCCGCCGTGTTCGCCGATGAGCTTCGGGGCGTCGTCGCCCTCCTCGGGACGCCACAGGGTCACCGGGACCACGCCGGGCTCCACCAGCTCCAGACCGTCGAAGAACGCCGTGATCTGGTCGACGGTGCGCAGGATGTACGGCGCGGCACCGCTCTCGTTGTAGCCGTCCTGGGCCCGGTCGAACTCCGGGTCGATGCCGCGCGAGCCGTCGTTGATCGAGAGGTAGCTGCCGGACGGCAGGGCGTCGACGAGCCGGGCGGCGACGGAACGTGCCTGGTCGTAGTCGGGGATGTGCCCCAGGATGTTGCTGAGGATCAGCGCGACGGGCCGGTCGAAGTCCAGCGTCCGGGCGGCCGCCTCGAGGACGGTGTCGGGGTCGAGCACGTCGGAGTCGATGTACGCGGTCGCGCCCTCGGGCGTGGAGTACAGCAGCGCGCGGGCGTGGGCGAGGACCATCGGGTCGTTGTCGACGTAGACGATCCGGCTCTCGGGCGCGATGCGCTGGGCGACCTCGTGGGTGTTGTCCGCGGTGGGCAGGCCGGTGCCGATGTCGAGGAACTGCCGGATGCCCGCCTCGGCGACCAGGTGGGTGATGTTGCGGCGCAGGAAGGCGCGGCTGCTGCGGGCGACGGTGACGATGCCGGGGAAGACGGCGGTGTACGCGTCGCCGGCCTGCTCGTCGACCGGGTAGTTGTCCTTCCCGCCCAGCCAGTAGTTCCAGATCCGGGCCGAGTGCGGCACGGACGTGTCGATCTTCTGCTGCGCGGTGTGGCCGGGAGTCGTCGAGGGGTCGCTCATGGGTGCGGTCCGTCTTTCAGCCGAGGCGTGGGTGCTTGCCCACAACCTACGTCGCAACGGCCCCTTTCTGTACACCGGTTAACCGACGGACCCGGACGTGACCGGGTGCGGTCGGGACGGTGGCGGTCCTCAGACGCGCGGCGCCCCCGTCACCGACATCACCAGTGAGTACAGGGACGTGGTGGCGGTGATGAACAGGCGGTTGTTCTTGGGGCCGCCGAAGGCGATGTTGGAGACGGGCTCGGGCACGCGCAGCCGGCCGATGAGGGTGCCGTCCGGGTCGTAGCAGTGGACACCGTCGTGCAGCGCGGCGGCCCACAGGCGGCCCTCGTCGTCGAAGCGGATGTTGTCGAAGTGCACGTCCCCCCGGCCCTCGGCGAAGACCTCCCCGTCGGACAGCGTGCCGTCCTCCCGGATGTCGAACGCGTGGATCCGGGCGGCCCGCGAGTCGGAGACGAACAGCCGCCGCTCGTCGGGGGAGAGGATCACGCCGTTGGGCCCGTCGAAACCGTCGGCGGCGAGCCGCACCTGTCCGGACACCGGGTCGATCCGGTACACGTTGCACGCGCCGATCTCGGACTCGGCGCGATGGCCCTCGTAGTCGCTGGTGATGCCGAAGTCCGGGTCGGAGAACCAGATGGTGCCGTCGGAGCGGACGACGGAGTCGTTCGGACTGTTGAGCCGCCTGCCGTCGAAGCGCTCGGCCAGGACGGTCACCGTCCCGTCGGGTTCGGTACGGGTGACGCGCCGGTTGCCCTGCTCGCAGGTGACCAGGCGGCCCTGCCGGTCGAGGGTGTTGCCGTTGCTGTGGCCCGCGGGAGTGCGGAAGACGCCGACCGAACCGGTGGCCTCGTCCCAGCGCAGGATGCGGTCGTTGGGGATGTCGCTCCAGACCAGCTGACGCCAGGCGGGGAGGTACAGCGGCCCCTCGGCCCAGCGGCAGCCGTCGTACAGGACCTCCAGCCTGTTGTCTCCGTTCGCACAGCGTCCGGTGCGGAAGCGGTCGTCCAGGATCTCGTACGGGCCGTCGGTGGACATGGTGTCCTCTCAGCGCGGTGATCAGTACCTCGTTCAACGTAGCATGCACATCACCGAACCAGATATGGTCCACGAATGAAGTCAGTGGATGAGATCGACCGACGACTGATCGCGTTGCTCCAGCAGGACGCGACCCGGCCGTACGCCGCACTGGGCCGGGAGGTGGGTCTGTCGGCGGGCGCCGCCCACGAGCGCGTCCGCAAACTGCGCGAACAGCGCGTCATCCGGTCGACCACGGTCGACGTCGACCCCGAGGCGCTCGACCGCGGTGTCCTCGCCTTCGTGCTGGTCGACTCGACGGCGTGGATGGGCGACCGGGCCGAGGACTTCGCCGCCGTGCCGGAGATCCAGGAGGCGCACGTCATCGCGGGCAGCGCGGCCGTCCTGGTGAAGGTGCGCACGGCCACCACCGAGCGGCTCCAGGACGTGCTGCGCCGCCTCTACGCGATCGACGGGGTGAGCGGGACCCAGGCGACGGTGGTCCTGGAGACCTTCTTCGAACGGCCGTTGGACGCCGGCTAGCGACGTGCCGGGTGGCGCACAGGCCGCCTACTGCGCACTGGCGGCCGGGCGCACCACGATCTCGTTCACGTCCACCTCGGCGGGCCGGGAGACGGCGAAGGCGATGGCGTCGGCGATCGCGGACGCCGGAACGGCCACCGAGCGGTAGGTCTTCATGTCCTCGCGCGCACGCGGGTCGGAGATGGAGTCGGCCAGCTCCGACTCGGTGACGCCCGGGGAGACCACACTGACCCGGATGTCCCCGGCCGACTCCTGGCGCAGCCCCTCGGACAGGGCGCGCACGGCGAACTTGGTCGCACAGTAGACGGCGGCGGTCGGCACCACCTCGTACGCGCCGACCGACGCGATGTTCACGACGTGCCCGCCGCCCTGCGCCCGCATGACCGGCAGGGCGGCCGCGATGCCGTGCAGCACCCCGCGGACGTTCACGTCGAGCATCCGGTCCCACTCGGCCACCTTCAGTTCCGAGAGCGGCGAGAGCGGCATCACGCCCGCGTTGTTGACGATGACGTCCAGCCGTCCCCACCGCTCGACCGCGGCCGACACGAACGCCTGCACGTCGGCGGCGTCGGTGACGTCGAGCCGCCGGAAGCCCGCGGTGCCGCCGTCCTCGGCGATCCGCGCGGCCAGCTTCTCCAGGCGCTCGGTGCGGCGCGCGCCCAGGAACACCCGGTGGCCGTCGGCGGCCAGGCGCAGGGCCGTCGCCTCACCGATCCCGCTGCTCGCGCCGGTCACCAGGACGACCTTGGAGGTCTGCGTCATGACGATGTCCTTCCGATGGATGGTCCCGCATCTGCTGCGCCGAGTCTGTACGGGACATCGGGGACGGACCAGGACGGTCCCCGCCTGGGTGCGGCACACCCCGGCAACCGCGACGACGACTCCCGGACACGGCGTTCCGCCCGGTCGGCGGCGTGCCCGGTGCCTGGGGAGGACGGCGCGCGGGGACTCCGGCGTGCGGGAGGTCGGCGTACGGGGAGTCCGGCGTGCGGGAGGCGCGCCCGGGTGGCTAACCGGCGCTCGCGGTGCCCCGTGCGGACAGGGTGCGGAGCACGTCGAAGTACTCGGCGAGCAGGGGCCGCAACGGTCGCGCCCGGCCCCCGTCGATCCAGCGCCGGAAGGCCACCTTGAGCACGGCGATCGCCGACTCGGCGGTCAGTTCCGCCGCCGGTTCGGCCACGCCGCGCCCGCGCAGCGCGTCGGCGAGCGCGCCGGACAGGGAGGCGAGCTTGATCAGCTCCCGCTCCCGCAGCTCCGCGTTGGCGTCGATGACGCCCTGCCGCAGGCCGACCAGGTCACCCCGCTCCTCGAAGGCGCCCGCCGCGGCGTCGAGCGCGGCGGCCACCGCCTCCATCGGACTCGCCGTCGGGGGCGCCGCCGCGACGGCGCCCACGCACAGCTCCTCCAGCCTGCCGGACCCGGCGAAGAGGACCTCCCGCTTGTCGGCGAAGTGCCGGAAGAACGTCCGCTCCGTCAGCCCCGCACGCTTGGTGATCTCGGCCACCGGGGTCTGCTCGTAGCCGCGCTCCACGTACAGCTCCAGCGCCGCCTGCTCCAGGCGGCCGCGCGCGTTCGGCTCCCATCGACCCATGCCGGGGAGTCTACGTGAGGGCAGGCACTGTCATGCGGGGCGCGGTGCCGTGGGGCGCAGGCCGTCCAGGACGAGGTCGAGAAGGCGTTCGGCCTGCTCGCGCTGGTCGGGGCGGGACGAGGTGAGGGCGATGCCCGCGAGGGCGGCGAACATGTCGGTCGACCTGATGTCGGACCGGATCTCATCTGCCGCGACGCCGGCGTCCATGAGGGCCGTCAGGGCGGACTGGATCAGCTGCCGGCTGTCGCCGTAGGGATCGCCGCCCGAGGCGACGACGGCCCGCAGGGCGTCCGCCATCCCGAGCTTCGCGGTGGCGTAGTCGATGAAGCGGCGGGTCCACGCGCGCAGCGCCTCGGCCGGGGGGAGCTCCGCCAGCAGGCCGGGCACGGAGTCGCACAGGCGCGCCACCTCGTTGCGGTACGCCGCCTCGATCAGAGCCTCGCGGGTGGGGAAGTTCCGGTAGAGGGTGCCGCTGCCGACGCCCGCCTCCCTGGCGATGCGCTCGAGGTGCGCGTCCAGCCCCTCCTCGCTGAACACCCGCACGGCGGCGGCCAGGATCTTGTCCCGGTTGCGCTGTGCGTCGGCCCTCAGCGGCCGTTTCGTGGCGTCGGACATGGGCGGCCCTCTCCTCGTCGCCGGTTGCTAAGTGGAGGCGTCCCCGCTTACTGTGGCGGAAGTGGGGGCGCCTCCACTTTCACTCTAGGGCACGACACAGCTCTGCCCATGTCCCCGTCCGGAAGGACTGCCCAACATGTCGGGAATCGAAGGCAAGGTCGTGGCGATCACGGGTGCCAGTGGCGGCATCGGCGAGGCGAGCGCCCTCCTGCTCGCCGAGCGCGGAGCCAAGGTGGTGCTCGGGGCGCGCCGTCCGGAGCGTCTGGAGGATCTGGCCCTGCGCATCGGCAGGAGCGGAGGGGAGGCGGCCTGGATCCGCACGGACGTGACCCGCCGCGAGGACCTCGCCGCACTCGTCGCGCTGGCCCGTGAACGCTTCGGCCGGCTCGACGTCCTCGTCGGCAACGCCGGCGTCGGCCTGATCTCGCCCCTGGACGAACTCCGCGTCGAGGACTGGGAGCGGATGATCGACGTCAACCTGAAGGGCGTCCTCTACGGCATCGCCGAGGCTCTGCCCGTCTTCCGGGAACAGGGCTCCGGCCACTTCGTCAACATCGTCTCCACCGCCGGACTGCGCATCAGCCCGCTCATGTCGGTCTACGCCGGGACGAAGAACGCGGTGCGCACGGTGTCGGAGGGGCTGCGCCAGGAGGCCGGTGACAGCCTGCGGGTCACCGTGGTCTCACCGGGATTCGTCCACACGGACTTCGCGGACGGCATCCCGGACGCCGGGGCCAGGGCCCGGACCCTCGACACCAGGGACCGGATCGCCATCCCGCCGCAGGCCGTGGCCCGCGCGGTCGCCTTCGCGGTCGAGCAGCCGGACGGCGTCGACGTGGGCGACATCGTGGTCCGTCCCACCGCGCAGGACTAGCCCGTCGTCGTCACCGGACTACCTCCCCGTCGTCGAGCGGGTCCGTGAGACCCGTGCCGGGGCGGCACGGCGGCGGTAGACCAGATAGGGGCGGACCAGGTATCCGACCGGTGCGCTCCAGACGTGCACCAGCCGGGTGAACGGCCAGGCGGCGAAGAGCAGGCAGGCGCTCAGCGCGTGCAGCCGGAAGAGCAGCGGGGCGTCGGCGATCGCCTCCGGCCGGGGCCCGAGCACGAACAGGCCGCGGAACCAGACCGACACCGTGCCCCGGTAGTCGTAGCCGCCGCCGAGGACGTTGTGCGCGGCGGTCGCGGAGATGCCCAGCAGCACGGTCAGGGACAGCAGCGGGAACAGCACCTTGTCGCTGCGGTCGGTGCCCAGCCGGATCCGCCGGGACAGCAGCCGCCGGGCGCACAGCATGCCGAGCCCCGCGACCATCGCCACGCCCGCCACCGAACCGGCCCACACCGCACCCGTGTGGTAGAGGTGCTCGTCGACGCCCACGGCCTCGGTCCATGCGGCGGGCACGGCCAGCCCCACCACGTGACCGGCGATCACCATGAACGCCCCCAGGTGGAACAGCGGGCTGCCCCAGCGCAGCCACCGGTGCTCGAGGAGCTGACTGGTGCGCGACGTCCAGCCGAACTGGTCCTGCCGGTAGCGCCACACGTGCCCGGCCACGAACACGGCGAGGCAGACGTAGGGGACGGCGACCCACAGGACGAGATCGGCTCCCGACGCCGATGCCGACGACGACGCGGCGACGAGGGACGAGGAGGTGGCGTTCATGAACGTCCTTCGGGGCGGGGGCCGTCCGCGGTGCGCGGGGCCCGGGCGGGCGGAGCGGCCTTCGGCGGCACGAAGGCGGACGGCGGGGCGAACTCGCCGTCCCCGTAGGCCGGGTGGCCGTGACCCGCCCCGTGACCTGCTCCGTGGGCGGCTCCGTAGGGATCGAGGCCCACTTCCTCCTCGGGCGGTCCCTCCGCGGCGAGCTTCGCCACCGCCGCCCGGTCCGCGTCGGTCGCCGGCGGCAACAGGCCGAGCAGCGCCGACAGCAGGTGCCGGTAGGGGGAGCCGGACTCGGTCAGCGCGTGCCGGATCAGCTCCAGCCCGCGCCGGTGCATCCGCAGCGGCGCCTCGCCCGCGCCGGGACCGGCCAGCGCCGCGAACTCCAGCACGACCGGCAGGTGGTCGGGCAGCTCCCCGCCGTCGGTGTCCCACCCGGCGGCCCGGTAGCGCCGGGCCAGGGTGAGCAGGGCCATGCCCCGGCGTCGGGTGTCGCCGTGCAGGTAGTAGGTGAGGTACAGGCTGCTCCGGCGGCGCAGGTCGAAGGTCTCGACGTAGTGCCGGGCAAGCGCGTCGGGCTCCTGGACGGCGAACCAGTTCATGAAGGCGCTCAGTTCCGCGGCGGCCGACGACCGGGGCAGAGCCGCGACGGCGGACGCCAACCCCGGCCGGTGCGCAGCCAGTTCCTCGTCCGGGTACTGCGACAGCAGCGACAGCAGACGCAGCACCAGCGCACGCTCCTGAGCCTCCCGGGGGGACATCGTGGCCCGGCGCCGGACGGCCGCGCGGACCCGGGTGCGGACGATGGCGGGGACGGTGGTGGGCAGCGGGCTCATGCGGGGCCTTCCGACGGCGTACGGCGCAGGGTGGGCATGCCGAGGGCGACCCCGCCGCCCGCCGGAGCACCGGCCGACTCCACGGGGCAGCCGCTCTCCAGGGCACTGAGCGCGGCCGCGTCCTCCTTGTGCGCGGCCGGAACGACGTAGCGGTCGGCGTACTTCGCCACCGCCAGCAGCCGGTGCAGGTCCCGGGCCTCGGCGGCGTCCAGCCCGACCGCACCGAGAGCCGCCTCGTTCCCTTCCTCGCCGAGGGACACGGCGCGCATGTACGAGCGCAGCGCGGTCAGTTTCATCAGCACCCCGCCCACCACGTCCGGGTCCCCGGCCGTGAACAGGCTCGCCAGGTATTCGAGGGGGATGCGCAGCCGGGTCACCGCCGCGAACACGTGGTCCGGGTCCTCCTGGTCGCCGCCCGCCACGGTGACGGCGTCCAGGACGGGGGAGAGCGGCGGCACGTACCAGACCATCGGCAGGGTGCGGTACTCCGGATGCAGGGGCAGCGCCACCTTGTACCGCGCGACCAGGTCGTACACCGGCGAGCGGCGGGCCGCCTCCAGCCAGTCCTCCGGGATGCCGGAGGCCCGCGCCGCCGCGATCACCTCGGGATCGCGCGGGTCCAGGAAGACGCCGCGCTGGGCGTCGAGGAGGTCCTGCTCGTCCGGGGTCGCCGCCGCCTCGCCCACCCGGTCGGCGTCGTACAGCAGCAGGCCCAGGTAGCGCAGCCGGCCGACGCAGGTCTCCGAGCAGACGGTGGGCTGGCCCGCCTCGATGCGCGGGAAGCAGAACGTGCACTTCTCGGCCTTGCCGGTGGCGTGGTTGACGTACACCTTCTTGTACGGGCACGCCGTCACGCACATCCGCCAGCCCCGGCAGCGGTCCTGGTCGACCAGGACGATGCCGTCCTCCACCCGCTTGTACATCGCGCCGGACGGACAGGCCGACACGCAGGCCGGGTTGAGGCAGTGCTCGCACAGCCGGGGGAGGTGGAAGAGGAAGGTCTGCTCGAACTCGAAGCGGACCTTCTCGGCCCACTCCCCGCTCAGGTTGGGGTCGCCGCCCGCGTGCTCCGGCGCACCGCCCAGACCGTCCTCCCAGTTGGCGCCCCAGGTGATGTCGGCGGGCCGGCCGGTCAGCACCGAGCGCGGCCGGGCGACCGGCAGGTCGGGTCCTGCGGGGGCGCCGACCAGGTTGTCGTAGTCGTAGGTCACCGGTTCGTAGTAGTCCTCGATGACCGGCAGGTCCGGGTTGGAGAACAGGGACAGCAGCCGCCTGACCCGGCCGCCCGAGCGCAGCACCAGCCGCCCCCGGCGGTCCAGGGTCCAGCCGCCCTTCCACTTCTCCTGGTCCTCGTAGCGGCGCGGATAGCCGATGCCCGGCTTGGACTCCACGTTGTTGAACCAGGCGTACTCGACGCCGGTGCGGTTGGTCCAGGTCTGCTTGCAGGTCACCGAACAGGTGTGGCACCCGATGCACTTGTCGAGGTTCATCACCATGGCGACCTGGGCCATCACCCGTCCGACGGTGGATTGGCCACGGGGCATGTCAGTACTCCACTCGCTGGCTTCGGCGGCGGATCACGGTGACCTCGTCGCGCTGGTTGCCGGTCGGCCCGTAGTAGTTGAAGGCGTAGGTCAGCTGGGCGTGGCCGCCGGCCAGGTGCGTGGGCTTGAGCAGCAGCCGGGTCAGCGAGTTGTGCATGCCGCCGCGCCTGCCGCCGATCTCGGTCCTCGGCACGTTCACGGTCCGGTCCTGGGCGTGGTACATGTACACCGTGCCCTCGGGCATCCGGTGGGTGACCACCGCACGGGCCGCCACGACGCCGTTGCGGTTGTATGCCTCGACCCACTCGTTGTCCCGGACGCCGATCCGCTCCGCGTCGGCCGTGGACATCCAGATCGCCGGGCCGCCCCGGGACAGGTCGAGCATGTACTTGTTGTCCTGGTAGTTGGAGTGGATGGACCACTTCGAGTGCGGGGTCAGGTAGCGGACGGTTACCTCCGCCCGGCCGTCCTCGTGCAGGTGCTCGTCGCCGTAGTGCCCGATCACGTTCAGCGGAGGCCGGTAGACGGGCAGTTGCTCGCCCAGCTCGGCCATCCAGTCGTGCTGGACGAAGAAGTGCTGGCGGCCGGTGAGGGTGTGCCAGGGCTTCTTGTGCTCGACGTTGATGACGAACGGCGAGTAGCGGCGCCCGCCCGTCTCCGAGCCCGACCACTCGTACGAGGTGATCACCGAGCGGGGCTGGGTGCGGGTGTCGGCGAAGGTGATCCGCTCCGCCTCGCGCTCGGCGGCCAGCTCCACCAACCCCTCGCTGCCGGTCCGCAGCTCCAGCTCCCGGAACCCCTCCGTCGCCAGGCGGCCGTTGGTGGTGCCGGACAGGGCGAGGATCGCCTCGCACATGTCGGAGGCGGTGGCCAGCGAGGGGCGCCCGGCGCCCACCCCCTCGCGCACGGTGCCGCAGCGGTGCCGCAACTCCTCGACCTCCAGGTCGGGGTGGACGGTGACGCCCTTCGTGGTCGTGCCGAGGGTGTCCAGGAGCGGGCCGACGGCGCGGATCTTCTGCGCGACGGCCGCGTAGTCCCGCTCGACCACGACCAGTTTCGGCATCGTCCGCCCCGGCACCGGTTCGCACTCGCCGGCCCGCCAGTCGCGCACCACGCCGCCCGGCTGGGCGAGTTCGTCCGGGGTGTCGTGCTGCAACGGCACCGCGAGCACGTCGGTGCGGGTGCCCAGGTGCTCGGCCGCCAGCTCGCTGAAGCGGTGTCGGCGATGCCCAGGAAGGTGTCGTAGTCGGTGCGCGACTGCCACGGCGGTGCGATGGCCGGGGTGAAGGCGTGCACGAAGGGGTGCATGTCCGTACTGGACAGGTCGTCCTTCTCGTACCAGGTCGCCGCCGGCAGCACCACGTCGGACAGCAGCCCCGTCGAGGTCATCCGGAAGTCCATGGTGACCAGCAGGTCCAGCTTTCCCTCCGGCGCCCGCTCGTGCCACACCACCTCCTCGGGCCGCTGCTCCGGCGGGGTCTCGGCCGAGCGGACGGCCGCGTCGGTGCCGAGGAGATGGCGCAGGAAGTACTCGTTGCCCTTGCCCGAGGAGCCCAGCAGGTTCGCCCGCCACACCGTGAGCACCCGCGGGAAGTTGGCCGGGTCGTCCGGGTCCTCGACCGCGAACCGCAGCCGTCCGGCCTTCAGCTCGTCCACGACGTGCTCGGCGACCGGGCGCCCCGCGGCGGCCGCCTCGTCGGCCAGGTCCAGCGGATTGCGGTCGAAGCCCGGGTGACCCGGCGTCCAGCCCAGCCGCACCGCCTGCGCCAGGCAGTCCGCGAAGCCCTTGCCCCGGAACCGGCCCTCCCCGAGCGGGGACGCCAACTCCTCGGGTCCGAAGGCCTCGTAACGCCACTGGTCGGTGTTGAGGTACCAGTACGAGGTGCCCGCCATGTGCCGCGTCGGCCGCTGCCAGTCGAAGGCGAACGCCAGATGCTGGAAGCCGGTCAGCGGGCGGACCTTCTCCTGGCCGACGTAGTGCGCCCAGCCGCCGCCGTTGACGCCCTGGCAGCCGGTCATGGTGGTCAGCGCCAGGAACGCGCGGTAGACGGTGTCGGAGTGGAACCAGTGGTTGGTGCCCGCACCCATGGCGATCATCGAACGGCCGCCGGTGCGCTCGGCGTTGCGCGCGAACTCGCGGGCGATGCGGGCCGCCTGTGCGGCCGGCACCGAGGTGATCGTCTCCTGCCAGGCGGGCGTGTACGGCTGGTCGGCGTCGTCGTACGAGGCGGGCCAGCTGCCCGGCAGGCCGGGCCTGGACACCCCGTACTGGGCCAGCATCAGGTCGAAGACCGTGGTGACCCGCCGGCCGCCGATCCGCCGTACCGGGACGCCGCGCACCATGACCGAGCCGCCCTCGGTGGCGCCCTCGTCGAACCGGGGCAGCGCCACCTCCACCATCTCCTCGGCCGTCTCCAGCAGGCTCAGCTCGGGCTCGACGCCGTCGAGGTCGAGGTTCCAGCGGCCTCGCCCGGCCTCCCCCCACCGGAAGCCGAGCGAGCCGCCGGGGACCACCGTCTCGTCGGTGGCCCCGTCCAGGAGCACCGTCTTGAACCGCGCGTGCTCCTCCTCGCCGCCGAGGTCGGCCGCGGTGAGGAAGCCGTCCGGGACCAGCCCGTGACCGCTCTCGCGCAGGGTCACCAGGAACGGTGCGTCGGTGTAGGTGCTCAGGTAGTCCCAGAAGTACGGCACCTCGCGGTCGACGAGGAACTCCCGCAGGATCACGTGCCCCATGGCCATCGCCAGCGCCCCGTCCGTGCCCGGGTGCGGGGCCAGCCACTCGTCGGCGAACTTCACGTTGTCCGCGTAGTCGGGCGAGATCGCGACGACCTTGGTGCCGTTGTAGCGGGTCTCGGTGAGGAAGTGCGCGTCCGGGGTGCGGGTCACCGGGATGTTGGAGCCCCACATCACCAGATAGCCCGCGTTCCACCAGTCCGCCGCCTCCGGTACGTCCGTCTGGTCGCCGAAGACCTGCGGGGAGGCGGGCGGCAGGTCCGCGTACCAGTCGTAGAACGACAGCAGCGTGCCGCCGATCAGGGACATGAAGCGCGAACCGGCCACGTACGACGCCATCGACATCGCCGGGATGGGGGAGAAGCCCGCCACCCGGTCCGGGCCGTACGCCTTTACGGTGTGCACGTGCGCGGCGGCGACCATCTCGTTGACCTCGTCCCAGTCCGCGCGCACCAGACCGCCCTTGCCGCGGGCCCGCTTGTACGCCCGGGCCTTCGCCGGGTCACCGGTGATCTCCGCCCAGGCCGCCACCGGATCGCCCAGCCGGCGCCGGGCCTCGCGCCACAACTTCAGCAGTACGCCCCGGACATACGGGTAGCGGACCCGGCTGGGGGAGTAGGTGTACCAGGAGAACGACGCCCCGCGCGGGCAGCCGCGCGGCTCGTACTCGGGGCAGTCGGCGCCGATGGAGGGGTAGTCCGTGGCCTGGTGCTCCCAGGTGATGAGGCCGTCCTTGACGTACACCATCCACGAGCAGGACCCGGTGCAGTTCACACCGTGCGTGGAGCGCACCACTCTGTCGTGCGACCAGCGGTCGCGGTAGAAGCCCTCCCAGCGTTCGTCGCCCTCGGCGAACACGGCGCGTCCGTCGGCCGACACCTCCCGGCGGGACAGCAGCCTGCGGGCGGCCAGCGGCCAGTTCTCCGCGACGCCCGACTGCCGGCGCCGCCCCTCGCGATCGTTCTCCATGGTCCGGAACGCTAGGCCGCGCCCGCCGGGCACACCCGGGGTCGCGCGGCCCCCGCCCGCCGGGCGACCGGCCCCCTTCCTCAGCCCCGTCCAGGGACCAACGGCCCCACAAACAGGGCCGGTCGGCGCACGGCCCGGCCCACCCCCGGGTGCATGCTGACGGTGATCGATCGGGCGCCGCCCATCGGGCCGACGCACCCGCAGGCCGCCGGCCGCTGAAATCCCCCGTCCCCGGCCGGCTCACCCGGGTGCGTCGGGGCGCCCGCCCGGACGGTCACGCGTCCGGCCGTCCACCACGGCCGGACGCGATCAGCACCAGGGGAGCGCCGCCAGGACGGGCACACGACGAGCACCGCCCGCCGCGTGGCACGGCCGGCGGGGCCACCCGGCCCGCCGCCGGGGGCCGTTCAACCCTCCCCCCGTGCACGGCGGCGACGCAGGGTGAACGGGAAACGGGCAGAGCTTTCGTGAAGGAGCCGCCATGCAGACCCGGGAAGTCGACGCCACCGCCGTCCAGACCCTGCTCGCCGCGGCCGTGGCGGCACCGTCCGTGCACAACACGCAGCCCTGGCGGTTCGGCCTGGACGCGGACAGCCGGACCATCGAGGTACACGCCGACCACGCACGGTGGCTCCCGGCCGCGGACCCCGGGCGGCGCGCCCAGCACCTGTCCGTGGGCGCCGCCGTCCTCAACCTCCGCCTGGCCGCCGACCACCTGGGCTGGGACCCGGTCGTCGAACTGCTGCCCCCGCTCGGCCACCCGAGCCTGCTCGCGACCGTACGACTGGCCGAGCGTCCGCCGAACGGTGCGCGGCGGTGGCCGGGCGAGCCGCCGCGGCCGGGCGCGCTGTACGAAGCCGTCGAGCGCCGGCACACCAGCCGGATGCCCTTCACCGGCCGCCCGGTGCCCGACCCCGTCGTCGCGGAGATGGTCGCCGCCGCCCGCGCCGAGGGAGCGTACCTGGACGTCCCCGACATCGTCGCGACCCGGCGCCTGCTGCGGCTGACCGCGGCCGCCGAGGCCCGCAACGCCGCCGACGCCGAGCGCGTCGCCGAGACCCGGGCCTGGCTCACCGCGCCGGGTTCGGCCACCCCGTACGGCATCCCCGCGACCGCCCTGGGACCCCGCGACGGCTCGGGGCGCGTGCCGATGCGGGACTTCGCCGCCCCGCTGCCCGCGCTCGGCCGTCCGGCCCCGCGCTTCGAACGCCACGTCCAGGTGGCCCTGTTGTGGACCCCGCACGACCGGCGCCGGGACTGGCTGCGCGCCGGGCAGGCCCTGCAACGCGTGCTGCTCACCGCCACCGCGCACGGGGTGCGCACCTCGATGCTCCACCAGGCGATGGAATGGCCCGACCTGAGGGCGGCGATGAGCGGCACCCGGCAGCGCCACCACCCGCACCTGCTGATCCGCTTCGGCTACGGACCGGAGGGCGGCCGCACCCCGCGCGCCGCCGGGACCCCCGGCCCTCCCGCCGGGGGTCCTCCGACCGTCGGCCGGGACCCCCGGCCCATGCCGCCGCACCGCCGTACGCCGCGAGAGTGATCAAGGACGAACTCCGCGACGGATGACGGAAACGAGGACGGACGGCATGGTCCAGCAGGTGAGCGAAGAGCGGGACACGGCACCACCGGAACGCACGGACGGGCCACAGCCCGCTCCCCGACGGGCCTGGCCGATGCTGGGCCTGGCCACGGCCGGGTTCGCGGTCAACTTCTGGGCCTGGGCGCTGCTCAGCCCGCTCGGCCCCCGCTTCAAGGAGAGCCTCGGGCTGACCTCGTTCGAGCAGTCGCTGCTGGTGGCGGTGCCCGTCGTGGTCGGTTCCCTCGGCCGGATCCCGGTCGGCGCCCTCACGGACCGGTACGGCGGGCGCGTCATGTTCCCGCTCGTGTCGGCGGCCACCATCGTGCCGGTGCTCTACGTGGGTCTGGCCGGGCACTCGTCCTTGGCCGCACTGCTGGCCGGCGGCTTCCTCCTCGGGATCGGCGGCACCTCCTTCGCCGTCGGCGTGCCCTTCGTCAACGCCTGGTTCCCGCCCGAGCGGCGCGGCCTCGCCATCGGCGTCTTCGGCATGGGCATGGGCGGCACCGCGATCAGCGCCCTGTCGACGGTGCGGCTCGTGGACGCCTACGGCACGGCCGCCCCGTTCCTGATCACCGCCGCGGTGCTGGCGGTGTACGCGGTGGCGGCTGCGCTGCTGCTGAGGGACGAACCCGGACGCGCCGTCCCCACCGAGCCGCTCGCCCGGCGGCTGGCCTCGACCCTGCGCCTGGGCACCACGTGGCAGGCGTCCGCGCTGTACGCGGTGGCCTTCGGCGGCTACGTCGCCTTCTCGGTCTACCTCCCCACCTACCTGAAGACCGGTTACGGGCTCACCCAGGCCGACGCGGCGAACCGCATGGCCGGGTTCGTGCTGCTCGCCGTGGCGATGCGCCCGGTCGGCGGCTGGCTCTCCGACCGGATCGGACCGGTACGGGTGGTGAGCGGCACGCTGGTGGTGGTGCTGGCCGCGGCGCTGGTCCAGTCCTCGACGCCCGCGCTGACGCCGGTCGGCACCGCCGCCTTCCTGGCCCTGGCGGCCGCGCTCGGCGCGGGCAGCGGCGCGGTGTTCGCCCTGGTGGCCCTGCTGGCACCGGCGAACAGGCTCGGGTCGGTCACCGGCGTGGTGGGTGCCGCCGGAGGCCTCGGCGGCTTCGTGCCGCCCCTGGTGATGGGTTCCCTCTACGGCACCTACGGCTCGTACGCGCTCGGCCTGCTCCTCCTCGGGGCCGTCGCCGCCGCGGCACTGACCTACACCGGCACCCGGCTGCGCCGCACGGCTGGCGGTCGCTGACCCCGATCGCCGAACTCGCCCCCGAACACGACGTGGTGGTGTCCCCGATCAGCAGGGTGCGCACGGCCCGTGGCGCGGGCGGGCAGCGCCCTGCCCCCTCCGGCCGCGTGACCGGAGGGGGCAGGGCGCCGTCGTCAGACCCGCGGCTGCGCCGGGTCCGCGGCGTCCGCCAGCCACAGGTCGGGGCCGAACACCTCGTAGCGGATGCGGCGGGCCGGGACACCGGCGGCGAGCAACCGGGTGCGCACCCCGCGCATGAACGGCAGCGAACCGCACATGAACACCGAAGCCCCGTCGGGCAGTTCGAGACCGGACAGGTCCATCAGGCCCTCGCGAGCCTCGGGCTCCTCCGGGCCGGGACGCTCGTACCAGAACACGGCACGGGCGTCCGGCAGCCGCTCGACCAGCTCCCGCGTCTCGGCGCGCAGGGCGTGCTCGGCGGGGGACCGGTCGGCGTGCAGGACCAGCACTCGGCGGGTGGCCCCCAGTGCGGCGAGGTGCGACAGCATCCCGGTGAGGAGCGTGCAGCCGATGCCCGCCGAGACCAGCACGACGGGAGCCCGGTCATCGGCGTCGTCGAGGACGATGTCGCCGGACGGCGTCGACAGGGTCAGCTCGTCGCCGCGGCACACGTCGCCGAACAGCAGGTTGGAGACCTCGCCGTCCGGTGCCCCGTCCGTGCCGGCGACCCGTTTGACGGTGATCCGGCGCAGCTCGCCGCCGGGCTCCGCGGACAGGCTGTACTGGCGCAACTGCCGTACCCCGTCGGGCATCAGCACCCGCACACTGACGTACTGGCCCGCCCGGGCGCGCGGCGCGGGCCTCCCGTCGGACGGGCGGATCACGAAGGACACCACGTCCGCCGTCTCCGTGCGGCGCTCCACCACCGTCCACCGGCGCCAGACCTGACCGGGCCGCAGCCCCGCCGCGTGGTACAGACGCGCCTCCATGGCGATCAGCGCACCGGCCATCAGCCAGTACACCTCGTCCCAGGCCGCCGCCACCTCCGCGGTGACCGCGTCGCCCAGGACGTCGGCTATCGCCGCGAACAGGTACTTGTGCACGATCGTGTACTGGTCGTCGGTGATGCCGACGGAGACGTGCTTGTGCGCGATGCGCTCCAGCAGGGCGTCCGGACGGGTGTCCGGGTGGTCGAGCAGCGCGCCCGCGAACGCGGCGATCGAACCGGCCAGCGCCCTGCGCTGGGTGCCGCTGGCCTGGTTGCCCCGGTTGAACAGCCCGTCGAGCAGTTCCGGCCGGTCGTGGAACATCGTGGCGTAGAAGCGCGAGGCGATCTCGTCGAGCGCTCCGGTCACGGCGGGCAGCGTGGCCCGGACCACGGACGCGGACTCTGCGGACAGCATGGAACCTCCCGTAAGGGGATGGGGGAGTCGATGACCGCGGCACTGGATGCGGCGGCGACTTCCTGTGTACCAGCGGGCGGCCCGCGTTCTCGCCCCGTTGCGCCCCGGGCGGCGTACGCGGGACCAACGGACGCCGGAACAGGGCCGTTGGTCCCCATGGGGCCCCTCGAGCCGGGGCTCAAGGTCCCTGGGACGGGCCTCCGTACGGCCCTGCCTCCGCGCCGTCGGACGGTGTCACACCGTCGGCGAGGGCCGCGCCTCGATGAGCCGGACGCCGGTGATCAGGTCGGGGACGATCCGGATCGCGTAGTCCATCGACCGGTCGACCCAGGGACGCAGCAGGGCCTGATAGCGGGTCAGTTGCCCGGGGTCGGTGACCGGTTGCGCGTAGCCGGTCACCACCACGCTCCAGCCCAGGTGCGTGTCCGGGTCGATGGAGTCGGCCTCGTAGGCGACCACGACCCCCGGATCACCGGCCTTGGGGGTGCGGGAGGTCAGGGCCGCCCCCTCGTGGGTGCGGATCACGATGTCGCCGTCGTCCAGGACGTGGTTGACCGGCCGGATCGTCGGCAGCGCCTGCCGCGTGAAGACGACCCGCCCCAGGGACACGCTGCCCAGCAGCGCGAGGGCCTCCTCGGGGCCCAGCTCGATGCTGCGCCGCGGCGCCACCGGGGCCGAGGGGACGTGCTCGCAGGTCATGGCATGCTTTCGGGTCGGTCAGAGGTACGGTCGCTTCATTGGAGCGCCGTACGTGAGCCGTGCGCTAGGGCCGTTCGGCCCCCGGAACGGCTCCGCCCGGCCCGGCGCGACCCCGCGCGCGAGACGGGGCCGACCGGCCCTGGTCCTTCGGCCCCGGGCGCTGGAGGATCTCCGCAACAGGAGCCGCCGTCCCCACCAGGGAGCGGCTCGCCACGAGAACGCAGACGAGGAGCATGTCGATGGCGGACACCGAGCGGCCCGGCCCCGCGGACCCGATCCGGGTCTTCCTGCTGGACGACCACGAGGTCGTGCGGCGCGGAGTGCGCGACCTGCTCGACGACGAGCCGGACATCACCGTCGCGGGGGAGGCGGGCACGGTGGAGCAGGCCCTCGTCCGGGTCCCCGCGCTCCGCCCCCACGTGGCGGTGCTCGACGTGCGGCTGCCCGACGGCGACGGGGTGAGCGTGTGCCGGGAGCTGCGCTCCCGCATGCCCGAGCTGGCCTGCCTGATGCTGACCTCCTTCGACGACGAGGAGGCCCTGCTGGACTCGATCATGGCGGGCGCGGCCGGGTACGTGCTCAAGCAGATCCAGGGCTCCGACCTCGTCACCGCCGTGCGCACCGTCGCCGCGGGCCAGTCCCTGCTCGACCCCAGCGCGGCGACCAGGCTGATGGCGCGGCTGCGCGGCGAACCGGCCAAGGAGGAGGAGCCGGACGCCCTGCCGGGCCTGACCGACCGCGAACGGGAGATCCTCGCCCTGATCGGCGAGGGCCTGACCAACCGCCAGATCGGACAGCGCCTGTACCTGGCCGAGAAGACGGTGAAGAACCACATCTCGCGGCTGCTGGCCAAGCTGGGCGTCGAGCGCCGCATCCAGGCCGCGGTGATCGCCACCCAGGCGCAGGACCGGCTCCGCCGGGAAGGACACTGACCCGGAACGGACGGCACCGGCCGGGGCCCGTTACCGTGGAACGAGACCGGGGCGGCCGGCTGCCGGCGCGTCGGAAGGACCTGGAGGATCACCCGTGGACAGCCCTGACCAGGCGGAAGCCCGGGTCCGCCTGCCACAGCTGCGGCTGGACGAGCTGCTGGAGGAACTCCAGGCCCGGCTCGACGCCGCCAGGGGCACGCGCGACCGGGTGCACAGCCTGCTCGAAGCGGTGCTCTCGGTGGGCCGCGAACTGGATCTCGAACACGTCCTGCACAGCATCGTCGAGGCCGCGGCCGCCCTCGTCGACGCGCGCTACGCCGCCCTCGGCGTGATCGGCCCCGACGGCAAGCGGCTCTCGGCCTTCCACACGGTCGGCGTGAGCGAGGAGCAGATCGCCAGGATCGGCCCCTACCCGGAGGGCCACGGCATCCTCGGCGAGCTGATCCGCCATCCCGAGCCCCTGCGGCTGCCCGACCTCTCCGAGCACACTGCCTCGTACGGCTTCCCGGCGCACCACCCGCCGATGCGCACCTTCCTCGGTGTCCCCATCCGGGTCCGCGACCAGGTCTTCGGCAACCTGTACCTGACCGAGAAGCGGGGCGGGGCGCAGTTCGACGAGGAGGACGAGTCGGTCCTGTCGACGCTGGCCGTGGCCGCGGGCGTCGCCATCGACAACGCGCGCCTGTACGAGCAGTCGCGGCTGCGGGAGCGCTGGCTGCAGGCGAACGCGGAGATCACCCACAGCCTGATGTCCGGCAGCGAGCGCGGCGCGGCACTCGGCCTGATCGCGGAGCGGGCCAGGGAGATCACCGGCGCGGCCCTCGCCGTGCTCACCATGCCCATGCCGGACACGGACTCCCTGGTGGTGGAGCTGGCCACCGGACAGGGCGCCGAGGACCACCGCGGTCTGGTGCTGCCCATCGACGACAGCCTCACCGGCCTGGCCTTCGCCACCGCCGAGCCCGTTCGCAGCCCTGACATCACCCGGGACGCACGGGTGTCCGCCGCGGCCCCCCGGTTCACCGGCCTCGGACCAGCGGTGGCCGTTCCCTTCGGCGCCGCGGACGAGGGCGTGCGGGGCGTGGTGCTGCTGGTGCGGCAGGCGGGCAAGGCGGTGTTCTCCGCGAAGGAGACCGAGCCGCTGCAGGGGTTCGCCGCGCAGGCCGCGCTCGCGATGGAGCTGGCGGAGCGGCGCCGGGACGCCGAGCAGATCGCCGTGCTCCAGGACCGGGACCGGATCGCCCGGGACCTGCACGACCTGGCGATCCAGCGGTTGTTCGCCACCGGGATGACGCTCCAGAGCGCCGGCCGCCTGATCGACAACGGCTCCGCCTCGGAGCGGGTGCTGCGGGCGGTGGACGACCTGGACGAGACCATCAAGATCATCAGGTCGACGATCTTCGGCCTCCGGTCGCGCGGCACCGCCGCCGGTGCCGGGCTGCGGGGCCGTACGGTGCGGGTCGTCGGCGAGGCGGCCCCGGTCCTGGGCTTCGCCCCCAGCCTCCGGATGGAGGGCCTGCTGGACACGGAGGTGCCCGGCCGGATCGCCGAGCACGTGGTCGCGGTGCTGTCCGAGGCCCTGACCAACGTGGCCCGGCACGCGCGGGCCGACCGGGTCGCCGTCGCCCTGGAGACCGACGGCCGCGAGGTGCGGCTGAGCGTCACGGACAACGGCGTGGGCATCCCGTCCGGCGGGCGCCGCAGCGGGCTGCGCAACCTGGCCGAACGCGCCGCTCAGCTGGGCGGCGAGCTGCGGCTCACCGAACCCGCCGACGGCGGCACCGTGCTGGAGTGGCGGGCACCGGTGCCGGAGCAGGGCTGAACGCCGGGGCCCGCCGGGTCAGAGCAGCCCGCCGCTGCCGTACGGCGCGTACAGGTCGAGCAGCCGGATCCGGGCGGCGTGCAGCCGGTGGGCGACCACTTTGCCGACCCAGACGGCGACCGTACGGCCGAACTCGGGATCGCGGGCGCACAACTCCCGCACGACGTCCGCGTCGAACTCCCAGGCGCGCACCGGAGTCGTGGCCTCGCCGCCCAGTTGCCACAGGTGCGGCGGGAAGTGCCAGGACCAGCCGACGAGTTCCCCGTGCCCCAGCGTCTCGATGACCGGGGAGCGGCGGCCGGGGACACGCAGGTCGAGGCTGACCGTCCCGGTCCGGACGATCCAGAACCGGTCGGCACGCCGGCCTTCCTCGAAGAGGCGGGTGCCCTCCGTGACGGAGACCTCCCGCGCGACACGCATGAGGCGCTCGCGGTGGTCGCCGTGGAGGGCCGCGGACAGGGTGGTCGCAGAGGTCATCGCTCCGGCTCCTTTCGTGCGGTCACCGCGGACGGACGGCGGGGGAGCCGCTCGGCGGGACGGGTCGGCCCGACGGTCCGGGACCGCCTCTCGTCCGGCCGCCTCTCGCCGTTCCCTTCGGGTGCACGCCGGGGGCTGTCGATCCGAGCGTCCCTCCGGCCGGCCCGGAACACCAGGGGCCGCTCGGCCCCGGCATGGGCCGTTCGGCCCTGGTTGCCCCGCGCGGGCACTCAGCCCGCGCCGGTCCCCCGCTCGCCGTCGAGGACCGCGACGGCCAGGGGCCGCTCGCCCACCGGGAGCCGGCTCACCCGGCCGGTCGCGACGTCGACGACGCTCAGGCCGTTCCAGTAGCCGTCGCGGGTGAAGCCGCCCGAGACGTAGGCCGTGCGGCCGTCCGCCGAGAGGGCCACGGTCTCGTGCGGGCCGTCCAGCGGGACGACCCGTTCGTCGCCGTCGGGCGAGCGCACGGTCAGGGACGGACCGTCGTCCTCGGACGGGTCGATCGGGCCGGTGCCCACCACGTAGAGCGTGCCGTCGGCGCCCGCCGTGACGCCGTGCTGGTGGGTGTTGGCGGTCATGTCCTCGATCCGGACCCGCCCGGTGCCGGGGTCGACCACCGCCAGGCGCTCGCCCTCGAAGGGCAGCAGCAGGGCCCCGTCTGAGGGGCGTACGGCGGTGTGGTGCGGCTTGAGCCAGGACCCGAGGCCGCCCTTGGTGCCGTACGGGGCGACCTCGATGCGGCGCGCCGTCCAGTCGCGGGTGTCGACGACGCTCACGTCGAACGAGTCGTGGTTGGTCGCGTAGACCTGCCGGCCGTCGCGCGAGACGTCGACGTCGAAGGGACGGCGACCGACCGGGATCACCCGGGTCACCTCCCGCCGTACGGTGTCGACGACCTCCAGGGTGCCCTTGCCGCCGGGGACGTTGACCCCGACGTAGGCACGGCTGCCGTCGGGGGACAGGGCGATGCCCATGCCGCCGCCCCGGTACTCGCCGGTCGTCACCGGGCCCGTGTCCGTCCGGTAGCGGATGAGGGCGGTGCGCTCGCGCGTACGGGTGTCCACGGCGGCCACGCCCTCGGCGGTCGCCACCCACGCCGTGCCGTCCTCGCCCAGCGCGATCCCGTACGGCGCCGTCCCGACCCGTACCGAGCCCAGGTCGGCCGCCGCGCCCCGCCCGGCGGGGTCGACGAAGGTGACGGTGTCGGAGCCGAAGTCCGTGACCAGCAGCGTGTCTCGGGGTGTGCGTGCCGAGGTGCCGCCGGAGTCGGGTGTGCGCTGGGCCGTGGTGCCGGGCGGGGCGGACACCGGGGACGCGGCCCCGTCGTCGCCGCCCGACGCGCATCCGCCGAGCGTCGCCGTGACGGCGGCCAGTGCGGCGAGGCGGCCCGCGAGGGAACGCCGGTTCACCGCCCGCCACCCTCCGTGCGAGGGCCGTCGCCCTGCGACTCGGCCCGCCGCAGCAGGTCCGCGATGGCCTCGAAGCCCCTGCGTTCGGCGTGGGCACGGGCCGTGACACCGTCGCCGTCCGGCAGCGAGGGGTCGGCGCCCGCGGCGAGCAGGGCCGCCACGACGTCCTGGTGAGCGCGGTCGCCGTCGCCGAGGACGACCGCTTCGAGGAGCGCCGTCCAGCCGAGCCGGTTGACGTGGTCGACGTCGATGTCCGTCTCGGCGAGCACGGCGCGTACGTAGGCCACGTGCCCGCGTTCGCTCGCCGGGATGACCGAGACGCCGCCGAAGCGGTTGGTCAGCGTGACGTCCGGGCCGCCGGGCAGCAGCGCCCGCATCATCGCGACGCTGCCCGTGACCCCGGTGACCAGCCACGCGCTGTCGTCCCGCGCGTCCTGCGCGTTGACGTCCGCGCCGGCCGCGACCAGGACCTCGGCCACCGCGACCCGGTCGGCCAGGGCCGCCAGGAGCAGCGGCGTGCGGCCCTGTTCGTCGCGCGGTTCCAGGTCGGCGCCCGCCCGCAGCGCGGCCCGGGCGGCATCGGCGTCGCCGCGGCGAACGGCGTCCGACAGGGCGAGGTCGGCGGGGGTGGGCGGCTTGGCGGTCATGGTGGGACGCTCCACGGTGTCGGGGACGTGTTCCTCCAGCCTGGACCCGCGGGGCGTCGGCAGGCGTCCACGCACCGGCTCGTCCCTGCCCGCCGGACGGACGACGACCTCGTCGTCCGATCGGACGACCCGCCGGACTGCTCCCGGGCCCCTTCGGCGGCTGGGGCCCGGACATGCGGGTCAGCCGACCGGAAAGGGGAGCCGCGCCGCCAACTCGCCCAGCGCGGCCGTCTCCGCCGCGGTCGGCGTCCGTCGTCCGGTGCCGATCAGCAGCGCGTCCCGGTCGGTGAACGCGGTGGGGAACGCCGTACCGACGACCCCTTCCAGCAGCTCCCGCGAGCGCCTGAGCCCCGCCGCGGGCGGTGGCGCCGCCTCCGGGAGGTGTGCGATCAGGTCGAGGTGGTGCAGGGACCACTCCAGTACGTACGCGGAGAGGTAGTCGCCCGCCGTGAGCACCTGGCCCTGTGTGCCGACCCGGCCCGCGGGGTCCGCGAGTACTGCGGCACGCCCGGCGGCGGAACCGACGTCGTCCAGGTGGAACTTGAGCAGCCCCGGCTGCTCGTAGGCGGCGGCCAGGCGGACGATCAGCGCGTCGAGCGGGTCGTCCCCGGTCGGGGGCTCGACGACCTGCCAGTAGGTCACCGCGTCCCGGGTCGGCTCCTCGGCGGTCGGGGTGGCCAGGGTGATCAGGACGTCCTGGGCGTCGACGACCAGGTGGCACACCAGGTCCCGGACGAGCCAGCCGGTGCACCCGGACGGCCGGGCGAAGTCCTCGTCGGAGAGGTCGGCGACCGCGGCGAGCAGGGCCGACCAGGAGCGGGAGAAGAGATCCACGCCCGTCAGCCAACACCACCGCCCGCCCGGTCGCGACCCAATTCGCGCGAGGAGCCCGTCATTGACACGAGGGGGCGACACGAGGGGGCCCGTCGGTCGGGCTCAGCCGTCGGCGGTCGCGGCCGCCTCGGGCGGGTCGGTCAACTGGTCGGTCAACTGCTCGCGCACGTAGTTCCACACCACCGCGATCAGCGCGGCGAGGGGTACGGCGAGCAGGCTGCCCACGATCCCGGACAGGCTGCCGCCCAGCGTCACCGCCAGGAGGATCACCGCCGCGTGCAGACCGAGGCCCCGGCTCTGGAGGATGGGCTGGAAGACGTTGCCCTCCAACTGCTGCACCACCACGATGATCGCGAGCACGATGAGCGCGTCCGTCAGGCCGTTCGACACCAGGGCGATCAATACGGCCACGAAGCCCGCGAACAGCGCGCCCACGATGGGTACGAACGCGGACACGAAGGTCAGGACCGCCAGCGGCAGCACCAGCGGTACGTCCAGGATCCACAGGCCGAGGCCGATGAACACGGCGTCGAGCAGCCCCACCAGGGCCTGCGACCGGACGAAGGAGCCCAGGGTCTCCCAGCCCCGCAGGGCGACGACCGGGACGTCGGTGGCCAGCCGGCCGGGCAACTGGCGGGCCAGCCAGGGCAGGAACCGGGGGCCGTCCTTGAGGAAGAAGAACATCAGGAACACGCCCAGGACCGCGGTGATCAGGCCGTTGACCACCGCGCCCACCCCCGTCGCCACCGCGGTGGTGATGCTGCCGACGCTGTCCTGGATGCGTGCCACCGCCGAATCCATCGCACCGGTGATCTCGTCGTCACCGATGTTCAGCGGCGGCCCTGCGGCCCACTCGCGCAGCCGCTGGATGCCCTCGACCACGCCGTCGGTCAACTCGTCGGTCTGGGAGGACATCGGCACGGCGATCAGTGCCACGATGCCCAGGACGACCAGCAGGAAGGCCACCGTCACCACCGCGGCGGCCAGCGCCGGACGCCACCCGTGCCGCCGCAGGAAGCGGGCCGGGGGCCACGTCAACGTGGTCAGCAGCAGGCCGACGAGCAGCGGCCACACCACCGACCACATACGGCCGAGGACCCACAGGGTCACTGCGAGCATGACAAGTATCAGCAGCAGCTCGCCCGAGACGCGCGCGCTGGTGCGCAGCGCGGCCCGGGTCCTCGCGGCGCTCAATCCGGCAGACATGGGGATCACCCTAAGGTGCGCCCGCATCTTCCCCGCGGGCGAGGGTGAACTGCCCGTCGCAGTGGCCCGGTTCGAGGCGGACCAGGTGCTGGAGGACCAGCTCCGGATCGACCGCCCTGCGTACGCCGCCGGGACCGTCGGCCGATGATCCGCCCCGGTGTCAGCTCTCCGGGACCTTGACCCAGTCGAGGGTGCGCTCCACCGCCATCTTCCAGCCCGCGTACCCCTGCGCGCGCCGCTCCTCGGACCACTGGGGCTCCCAGCGCCTGGACTCGCTCCAGTGGGTGCGCAGTTCGTCGGTGTCCCGCCAGAATCCCGTGGCCAGCCCCGCCGCGTACGCCGCGCCGAGGGCGGTGGTCTCCGCGACGACGGGACGGCTGACGGGGACGCCGAGGACGTCCGCCTGGATCTGCATGCACAGGTCGTTGGCGGTCACCCCGCCGTCGACCCTGAGCACGTCCAGGTGGACCGAGGAGTCCTGCTCCATGGCCACGACGACGTCGCGGCTCTGGTAGCAGATCGCCTCCAGCGTCGCCCGGGCCAGGTGCGCGTTGTCGTTGTACCGGGCGAGGCCGACGATGGCGCCCCGCGCGTCGGAGCGCCAGTACGGGGCGAACAGGCCGGAGAAGGCGGGGACGAAGTACATCCCGCCGTTGTCCTCGACGGTGCGGGCGAGTTCCTCGCTCTCCGCCGCGGTCTTGATGATCTTCATCTGGTCGCGCAGCCACTGCACCGCGGACCCGGTCACCGCGATGGATCCCTCCAGCGCGTAGACCGGCGGGTTGTCGCCGAACTGGTAGGCCACGGTGGTCAGGAGGCCGTGCTGGGAGCGGACCAGTTCCGTGCCGGTGTTGAGGACCAGGAAGTTGCCGGTGCCGTAGGTGTTCTTGGCCTCGCCGGGCGAGAAGCAGACCTGCCCGACGGTCGCCGCGTGCTGGTCGCCCAGCACCCCCGTGATGGGCACGGCGGCGCGCAGCGGCCGGGAGGTCCGGGTCGTGCCGAACGCCTCGGGGTGCGAGGAGGGGTTGATCGTGGGCAGCATGCCGCGGGGGATGCCGAAGAAGCCCAGCAGCTCGTCGTCCCAGTCGAGCGTCTCCAGGTTCATCAGCATGGTGCGGCTCGCGTTGGTTACGTCGGTGGCGTGGATGCCGCCGTCGGGGCCGCCGGTCAGGTTCCACAGGACCCAGGCGTCGGTGTTGCCGAACACCGCGTGTCCCTGCTCCGCGGCCTCGCGGACGCCGTCGACGTTCTCCAGGATCCACTGGATCTTCCCGCCGGAGAAGTACGTCGCGGGCGGCAGCCCGGCCTTGCGGCGGATGACGTCGCCCCGGCCCGACCGCTCCAGGTTCGCCGCGATGGCGTCGGTGCGGGTGTCCTGCCACACGATGGCGTTGTAGTAGGGACGGCCGGTGCGCGGGTCCCAGACCACCGTGGTCTCCCGCTGGTTGGTGATGCCGATGGCCGCCAGGTCCGTCCCCGACAGACCGCCGTTGCGCAGCGCGTTCTGCATCACCGAGTTGGTGCGCTCCCAGATCTCCACCGGGTCGTGCTCGACCCACCCGGAGCGCGGGAGGATCTGCTCGTGCTCCAGCTGGTGCTTCGCGACCTCGTTGCCACCGTGGTCGAAGATCATGAACCGGGTGCTGGTGGTTCCCTGGTCCACCGCGCCGATGAAGTCCGCCATGGAAGCTCACATTCCGCCGGCGTGACCGGCCGTCGACTGTTCGAGCACCCCCCTCGGACAGATTAAGGTCACTCCCGGCCAACCGCACATAAAGGACGTCCGGCTCTGCCGCGCTCCCGCCACCGTCCTTGCCGCTCCAGGAAGCGCGCGCAGGGCGGGAGTGCGCGGAATCAGCTGGACCACCCGCAGTGCTCTGTCGGAGTGATCCGTGCGGGTCGCGAGGGGGCGCTCGCCGTCCGGCGACCGACCGAGACCGAGCGACGGAGCAGGTCAGGGCGCGATCGGCAGCCGGCGCTTGTGGTCGGTCTGCCGGTAGCGGGTGACGATCGTCTCGAAGGCATGCTCCTTCACCGGCTTCCCCTCCAGGAAGTCGTCGATCTCCTCGTAGGTGACCCCGAGGGCGTCCTCGTCGGCCTTGCCGGGGTCGAGGGTCTCCAGGTCGGCCGTCGGGACCTTGCGGACCAGCTCGGCGGGCGCGCCCAGGGCGTCCGCGACGGCGCGCACCCGGCGCTTGGTGAGGCCCGTCAGCGGTACGACGTCGGCGGCGCCGTCGCCGAACTTGGTGAAGAAGCCGGAGACCGCCTCGGCCGCGTGGTCGGTGCCGACGACCAGGCCGCCGTGCGCCCCGGCCACCGCGTACTGCGCGATCATGCGCTGCCGTGCCTTGATGTTGCCGTGCACGAAGTCCTGGTGGTGGGGGTCCCGGAAGGCCACGTCGGCGGCGAGCAGGGCGTCGAGCGCCGCGTCGCTCGCGGGCTTGATGTCCACGGTCAGTACGTGGTCGGCCCGGATGAAGGAGAGGGCGAGCTGGGCGTCGTGCTCGTCGGCCTGGACGCCGTGCGGCAGCCGCATGGCGTAGAAACGGGCCTCGTGCCCCGCGGCGCGGGCCCGCTCCACGGCGAGCTGGCACAGCCTGCCCGCGGTGGTCGAGTCGACGCCGCCGCTGATCCCGAGCACGAGGGCGCGCAGACCGGTGGAGGTCAGCCGCTCGGCGAGGAAGGCCACCCGGCGCTCGATCTCCCGCTCGGCGTCGAAGGTCTCCGCGACCTCCAGTTCCCGGGCGATCTCCTTCTGCAGGGCGATGGACGCCGGCTCGCTCAATTCCGCTCCTTGTTCGACGGGCAGGGTGTTCCTCGATTCACCCTACCCAGAGGCGGCCGGAGCACCGGTCCGCCCACCGGATCCGTGGAGCGGGAGGTGCGGGGCGGCCGTCAGGGACCGCCCCGCACGCCTGGGGGTCAGTCCAGCGGTTCGACCCGGATGTTGCGGAAGCGGACCTTGTTCCCGTGGTCCTGCAGCCGGATCGCCCCGGCGGCCTCAGTCTCGGCCCGGCCCGCCGCGGTGGGTCCGTCGAGCGCGACGTCGTCGTGGACCGTCTGGCCGTTCCACACCACCGTCACCCGCGCGTCGGCGGTCTTGGCGCCGTTCTCGTCGAAGCGGGCGGCTCGGAAGACGATGTCGTACGTCTGCCAGGTCTCCGGGGCCGTCGCCGCGTTGGTGTCGGGTGCCTTCTTCAGATAGATCGCCCCGGCCTCGTTGGTGTCCAGGGTGGTGTCGCCGTAGGAGTCGAGGATCTGCAGCTCGTAGCGGTCCTGGAGGTAGATGCCGCTGTTGCCGCGGTCCTGGCCGGTCACGTCGTCCGGCAGCAGCGGCACCCGGAACTCCACGTGCAGCTTGAAGTCCTGGTAGGCGTCCTTGGTGCGGATGTCGCCGCAGCACACCTCCATCGACCGCTCCTCGGCCAGCGGCCAGGCCACCTTCCGTCCGTCCGTGTGCTGCCACTGCTCCTGCGAGGCGGCGGTGCCGTCGAACAGGGCGACCCGCGCGCCGTGCGGGCGCACGGTGATCAGGTCGAGGTTGACGTGGCCGGTGTCGCCGGGGTCGTAGCGGTAGGAGACCGTGTTGTGGCCGGCCCGCAGCCGCACGCTCTCGGTGCGGGTGGACCAGGTGTCCCAGTCCCCGGTGGACGGGAGCTGTGTCTGGCGCACCTTCTTCCCGCCCGCGTACAGGGAGAGCGACTTGGTGCCCTCGAAGGGGTTCGGGCCGTTGGAGTAGCGCAGGCCCACGTCGTAGGTGCCGGTCTTCGGAACGGTCACGTCGAACGTCGTGGTGACGTCGCCCTCGGTGGCGTAGCGGTCGACGAAGCCGCTGCCGGAGTAGCCGACGTGGTCGGTGTTGATGCCCGCCTTCCCCGTCAGCCGGGCCTCCTCGGCCTCGTACAGGGTGGCCGCGGGCGGCTGCTTGCCGGGCATCTCGTTGAGCGTGTACCAGGCCTCGGTGCTCCAGAGCGTCTCACCGGAGGCCGAGGTGAAGGGGCGCGGGGAGCGCACGTGCACGACGCGGTCCGGCTTCAGGCCGTCCAGCCGCAGTCGCACGGTGCGGCCGTCGTCCGAGAGTGTCGCGGACCGCACGGCCAGCTCCTCCTCGGCGATCTTCGGGCCGCCGTAGTCGCCGGTCGGCGTGTAGCGCCACTGCTGGGCCTCGTAGCGGGAGGCCAGCTCCGCGGTCGTCTCCTCGGACACCGGCTGGGTGTACGTCAGGTCGAAGCCGCCGGGCACCGCCCGCATCTTCTGGACGTCGAAGGTGTTGCCCCCGTTGGGCGTCAGCTTCTGCAGGCCGAACTTGAGCTTGCCCTCCTGTCCCCAGTTGCCGTCGGCGCCCAGGCCGCCGGTGTAGATCGCGCCGTCGGGGCCCATGGAGACCCGGTTGACGCCCGCCTCCAGGCCCTGCGTGTAGCGGAAGACGGCACCCTGGTACTGGCCCTTCACCTTCTCCAGGTAGGCGCGCTGGAGACCGCCGTAGGTGACGTCGCCGAGCAGCATCTGGCCCGCGAACGTGCCCTTGGTGAGGTACAGCGGGGTGGACGGCGAGTTGCCGATCTCGTTCTGCGGCAGCCACAGCACCGGCTGGGTGACGGGGGAGTCCTCGAAGGGCCCGGCGGGCTCGGTGTAGTGGTTGAAGAAGCGGTCCTGCTTGATCTGGACGAGCTTCGAGGCGGGCAGCCAGCCGCCCTGGTTGTCGGTGGCGAACAGGCTGCCGCCCGGTCCCCAGCCGATGCCGTTGGGCGTGCGCAGCCCGCCCGCGATCGGGCTGATCTTCCCGGTCTTCTTGCTGATCCTGTACGTCGTCCCGCGGTTGGGCGCGGGCTGCGGGTTGGTGGTCGCGCCGCCGAGGTCGATGGCGACGGAGAGGTTCACGTAGAAGTAGCCGTCCCGGTAGAGCAGGCCGAACGCGAACTCGTGGAAGTTGCCGCCGTAGGGCCAGGTGGCGACCGTGCGGTACTCGTCGGTCACGTCGTCGCCGTCGCTGTCGACCAGCCGGGTCAGCTCGTGCTTCTGCGAGACGTAGAGCGAGCCGTCGACGTACTTGATGCCCATGGGCTCGCGCAGCCCGCTCGCCACCTTCTCGACGGTGACCTTGTCGCGGCTGGTCTCACCGGTGACGTTGTCCAGGAGGTACACCTCCCCGGCAACGTTGTCGGTGCCGCCCCAGGTGCTGATGGCCAGGCGGCCGTCGGGCAGCCAGTCCATGCCGGTGACCTGCGGTTCGAAGCCTTCGGGGCGCAGGTCGGTGAGGTCGAGGTCGGGGCGCACGGAGGTGAGCGGCAGACCGTCGCCCGGGGTGTCGCGCCCGGCCTCGCACTCCTTGCGGCCCGGCGCCGTCACCCGGACGACCCCGGCGTCGGTGCTCAGCGCCTCGGTGGGTACGACGGTGAACCCGCTCTCGCCCGGCGGCATCCAGGACAGCTGCAACTGCTGGCCGCCGCCGCGGTCGAAGTGCTCGATGCGCAACGGATGCGCTCCCGCGGTGAGTTCGACCGTGCCGTCCTTCGGCTCCGCGCCGTGCAGTCCGTCGTGGTCGATCACCGTGGCGCCGTCGAGGGTCAGCCGCGAACCGTCGTCGCTGACGAGCCGGAACACATAGGTGCCGTCACGCGGGGCGATCAGGTAACCGGACGCCTGGGAGACGAAGTTGTCGGCGATGCCGCCGAAGTCGGCGGTGGTGGACCAGTCGACCGTCGGCATCAGCCTGTCGTGGTTGGGGGTCTGGCCCGGCTTGAGGGTGCACAGCTCGTTCAGCGGTGTCTGGACGTCGAACACGCGCAGGGTGACGCCGGGTTCCTGCGGCGGGATGTCGGCCGGCGCCGCCGAGGACGCCGGGGCGGCCCAGGCGCCGCCGAGGGCGACGGCCGACGTCAGCAGAAGTATGAGGTGTCTTCGGGCACGCGAGAACAGCCGTGGGTGCATTGGTCCTCCGGGAGGTGGGGACCGGACCGTGCCGGATGTCGCTCCGGTCTTGTGCGGTAGGACGGACGTTCCGCCGCCAAGGTAGAAGACTTCCGCTTGGCATGTCCATACTTTGTCATCAGTGTGTGGAAAGTTCTGGGCGTCAAGTCACCCGTCGGGGCGGCATGTTCACCCGCGCCGGGTATCAGCGGCCCCTGCGCACCCGGGCCGCCGCGCGTGCCTGTGCGGCCTTGCGCGCCTCGACGGCCTTGCGGGACCCCTTGGCGGCACCGGCCGGACGGGTGCCCATCCCGCGGAACCGGGCGTTGCCGCTCTCCTTGCCCTGCCCGGCCGGCGGGCGCTTCGCGCCGGTGAGGTCGGTCAGCTTCTGCTCGCCCGAGCGCACGGGGGTGACCGTCGGCCGAATCCCGGCCTCGGACGTCATCCGGTTCACCTCGCGCCGCTGGTCGGGGGTGACGAGGGTGACCACACTGCCCGCCCGTCCGGCCCGCGCCGTGCGCCCGCCGCGGTGCAGGTAGTCCTTGGCGTCGGCCGGGGGATCGACGTTGACGACGAGGTCGAGCGCCTCGACGTGGATGCCCCGCGCCGCGACGTTGGTGGCCACCAGCACGGTGACCTCACCCTCCACGAACCGGGCGAGCGTATGCGTGCGCTGTGGCTGCGACTTCCCGCTGTGCAGGGCGGCGGCGGACACACCGGCGGCCCGCAGGTCACGGGTGAACCGGTCGACCCCCGCCTTGGTGTCCAGGAACATCAGCACCCGGCCGTCGCGGGCGGCGATCTCGGTGGCGGTCGCGTACTTGTCGGCGGGGTGGACGACCAGTACGTGGTGCTCCATCGTGCTCACCGAGGCCGACGCCGGGTCGACCGACACGAGAACGGGGTCGTGGAGATGGTCCCGCACCAGCTGGTCCACGTCGCGGTCGAGGGTGGCCGAGAACAGGAGCCGCTGCCCGTCGGAGGGCACCTGCTCCAGGATGCCGGAGACCTGCGGCAGGAACCCCAGGTCGCACATCTGGTCCGCCTCGTCCAGCACCGTGATCCGCACCTGGTCCAGCCGGCAGTCCCGGCGGGAGACCAGGTCGGCCAGGCGCCCCGGCGTGGCGACGACCACCTCGGCGCCGTCGCGCAGTGCCTGGGTCTGCCGGTTGATCGACAGCCCGCCGACGACCGTCGTCAGGCGCACGCCCAGCGCCCGGGCGTACGGCGCCAGCGCGTCGCTCACCTGCTGGGCCAGCTCCCGGGTCGACACCAGGACGAGGGCCAGCGGCCGCTTCGGCTGCGCGCGCCGGCCGGCGGTCCTGGCGAGCAGAGCGAGCCCGAAGGCCAGCGTCTTGCCCGAACCGGTCCGGGCCCGGCCGAGGACGTCCCGCCCGGCCAGTGCGTCGGGCAGGGTCGCCGCCTGGATCGGGAAGGGCTGCGTCACCCCGAGGGCGGTCATCGCCTCGACGAGGACCGGCGGCAGTCCGAGGCCGTCGAAGGACGCGGTCGGCTTCGCGTTCATGGGGGACCTTTCTGATCAGGCGCCCGGAACGCGGCCGGGTCCGTACCCCTCGGTACGGACCCGGGCGCCTCGAAGCGTGCACCCATTTTACCAGCGGGTCTCCCCGCTCCTCGCGGCCCGACGGTGCTCGGCCCACGTGGACGCGACCCGTCCGAGCGGATCCGGCCCGGCCGCCGGCCTCAACGCGGCCGTCCGGGGGCCGGTGGCGAGCCGCGCCGGGCCGCCTGGACCCGCCGGTGGCTCCACACCAGCAGGGCGAAGAGCACCAGGCCGGAGACGAGCAGGCTCGCCCCGGTGGCCCATCCGGAGTACGGCAGCTCGGGCACGAGGCCCCAGGCCACGCCGGCGGCGAGGAGGAACAGCCCCACGAGCACCGACCCGGCGATGCGCCAGCGGGAGGAGACGCTCTCCTCGGCGGCACGCATCGCCCGGACGCGGACCGGGGCGACGAACCGGTCCAGCGCCGGGACGGCGCGCGCCAGCAGCACCACGCCGGCGAAGACGAGCAGCAGGCCCGGCCCGGGCAGCACCAGCAGCGCGACGCCGATCAGCAGCAGGAGGGCGCCGAGGGTGCCCAGGGCGGTGCGCCGGATCGATTCGACACCCCGTGCCATGGCGCCCCACTCTCCTGCGGTCGGCAAGGACTCCGGTTCCGTCGGCGTGACCCAGCCTAGGCACGGATCGGGGCGCGGGCGATTCCGGAGTGGACGCGGGGCCGGGTGCCCGGCCGGTGAGGACCCGGGGCCGTCGTCCGGCAGGGCCCGGCCGGAGACGGGTGCCCGGTCGCGTCCGTCAACGCCCGATGTGACAGGGGAAGTTGCGTTTCGGCCCCATCGACGCGCCGGGACTTCGCTGCTAGACCTGCACCACCCGTACCACCTGCACCCGCCTTCCAAGGAGGAGCATGTGAGACCACGTCGCGCGGTCGTCCGGACCGCATCGGCACTCGTCGCCGCCCTCGCCCTGACCGTCGGCCTGGGCGGCCCCGCCGTCGCGGCGCACGAGGCGGAGGCCGGGCCGACCGCCGCCGGTACCGGCCCCGTCACGCACGAGGAGAACGACCGGGTGCCGGAGGGCTCGGTCTGGACCCAGCACTACTTCCCCTCCGCCGACCGCTCGGGCACCCGGCTCCACGCCGACGTCCTGCTGCCCGAGGGGATGAAGCGGAAGGAGCGGGTGCCGGTCATCCTGTCGATCGGCCCGTACTTCGCCCACGCGGGCCAGACCGGCCCCGAGGGCTGGTCGCACACCGGTCCCTCCGCCCGTTTCCAGGACTTCATCGAGGGCACCGACCTGTTCGACCAGGGGTACGCCTTCGTCATGGTGGACCTGCGCGGCTTCGGGGGCTCCACCGGCTGCCTGGACTGGGGCGGGCCCGGCGAACAGGCGGACGTGAAGGCCGCGATCGACTGGGCGGCGAAGCAGCCGTGGTCCACCGGCGCGGTCGGCATGTACGGCAAGTCCTACGACGCCGTCACCGGCCTCATCGGCAACAACCTGGACCAGCGCGCGCTCAAGGCCGTCGTCGCCCAGGAACCCGTGTGGGACATGTACCAGTACATCTACTCCAACGGAGTGCCCCGCCCGAACGTGACGGGCACCGCCGGCGCGTACAACTCCATCGCCTCGATGCCCCCGATGGCGGACGACGACCCGCGCTACCAGGCCGCCGCCCGCTACGAGGAGAGCCACCCGGAGTGCCTGACGGAGAACTCGGCCGGCTACCGGATATCCGATCAGCGGGATGAGCACTGGACCTCCCGTGACCTGGCGAGGATGGCCAGGGGCAGTGACACCCCGCTGTTCGTCACGCAGGGCTTCGTCGAGAACAACACCAAGCCCGAGGAGATGGAGGAGTACCTCGACAACCACCGGGGGTCCGAGCGCGGCTGGCTCGGCCAGTGGGACCACGTGCGCGGCGGCGACCGCGTCGAGGACGGACGTCTGGCCATGGGCCGTGAGGGCTGGTACGACGAGACCCTCGCCTTCTACGACCAGTACCTGAAGGGGGCCAAGCCGACGGTGCGATACCCGGCCTACGCCGTGGAGGACTCCACCGGTGCCTGGCGGGCCCAGCGCACCTGGCCCGTCACCGAGCGGTCGGTGAACCTTGCGCTGGGCGGCGGCTCGTACGTGGACGACGGCGGCGCTTCCGCCCGCGCGGCCCTGACCGCGTCCGGCGTTCCGGCGCCGAAGGCCCCGCCGCAGCCGACCGGCAGGTGGGACATGGAGAACGCGCCCGCGACCGAGCAGCGGGCCCCGGCCGGGCTGGCCGCGGAACTGGCGAAGCGCCAGCGCGCCGGTGAGGTCTCCTCCAGCTTCTTCGTGTGGTCGAAGCCGCTGAGGAAGGACACGCGCGTCACCGGCACCCCGCAGGTGTCCCTGACCGCCCGGGGGGAGGGCAACGTCATGCTCAAGCTGTACGACGTCGCCCCGGACGGCACCGCCGTCATGTTCGACGAGCAGGTCTCCCTGGTGAAGTCCGGCCGGATGAGCGTCGATCTGAAGGCGACCGACTGGACCCTGGCCGCCGGTCACGTGCTGGCCGTGGAGATCGGCTCCATCCAGACCGGCTCCTGGCGCGACACGCCCTCCGGCGACACCATCGAGGTCAGGGGCGCGAAGCTGCGACTCGCCCTGGACGACCCGGCCGACGACGTCGCCACCCAGGGCGCCCGGTCGCCGTACCTGGACACGTACCTGCGTCAGTACACGGTGAGCCTGCCGGCGGGCCCGGGCACATTCTCGGTGGTTCCGGGCGGCCGGTCGTGACAAGCTGTGCTCCTGTTGTCCGAGCCCAGGAGGTCGTCATGACTGAAGAGTCTTCATCGCAAGCAGGTTCGGAGCCGGCGGAGGACGAGGGCACCGCCCTGACACCCGACGCCGACGGTCGGTACGACCTGAAGGACAAGTTCCGCCAGGCGCTGGAGCGCAAGCGCGGCAAACAGGCGGAGGCCGCGGCCCTCGCGGCGGGCGGCGACGTGGCGAAGATCCGGGGCACCCACGGCCCCGCCGCCAGTCAGCGCTCGTTCCGGCGCAAGAGCGGCTGAGACGGCGCACGACCGTCCCGGGCGGGGCCAGGCCGTGGCAGCACGGCCGGGCCCCGCCCGTTGTCGACGGCCGGTCGGCGGGTGTTCAGGGACGGGACGTCAGATAGCCGCCCATGGAGGTGAAGTACTCCGTCGCAGCCAACTCCCGTCCGTCCTCGGTGCGTACGCGCGTGACGGCGAGGCCGTGGTTGCGGCCCCGGCGCGCGTCGGCCCCGGCGACGATCACCACGCCCTCGCCCTCGCGGTAGAAGATCCGGCCGGGTGTGCCGCCGTAGCGGCCCTCGGAGACCACCGCGGCGAGGATCTCCAGCCGCCTGCCCCGGTGGAAGGTGAAGGCGCTGGGGTACGGCTCGGACTGGGCCCGGACCAGACGCTCCAGGTCCTCGGCCGGCCAGCTCCAGTCGATGCGGATGTCCTCGGCGGACCGCTTGTGGAAGAAGCTCGCCCGGGACCTGTCCTGCTTGGTGAACTCCGTCTGTCCGGCCGCGATGAGTCCGAGGGCGCCGACGGTGACCGGGGCGATGAGGTCGACGGTCTTGTGGAACAGGTCGGTCGCGGTGTCCGCCGGCCCGACCGGCACCGCCTCCTGCCGGACGATGTCGCCGGCGTCCAGCTCGTCGTTCATCATGTGCGCGGTGACACCCACTTCGGTCTCGCCGTTGATCAGCGCCCAGATCAGCGGGGAGAATCCGGCGTACTTCGGCAGCAGCGAGTCGTGCACGTTGAGCGTGCCGTGCCGCGGGAGGCCGAAGATGCGCGGAGGGATCCAGGTACGCCAGTTGTTGGCCACGATGATGTCCGGATCGGCGTCCTTGAGGCGCTCGAACAGCTCGTCGTCGTCCGGGCGGTTGCGGATCAGCACCGGGACGCCGTGCTCCTCGGCGAGGTCGGCGACGGAGTCGCTCCAGATCTTCTCGTACGCGTGCTCGCTCTTGGGGTGCGTCACCACCAGCACCACGTCGTGCTCGGAGTCCAGCAGGGCTTGCAGGGTGCGGTGCCCCCAGGTCTGGTAACCGAACATGACGACCCGCATGGGGTTCCTCCTCAAGGCAGGGACTGACCGGGTGGTTAAGCAAGCCTTACCTTAGTGGGCAACGCCCATGCATGACAGCCCAGTTGGCTCGAATCCTCTCCCGCCATGCCCTATCGACAGCCGTATCTCGTTAGCTTAGGCTCACCTAAGTTTCCGGCGCACGATGGGAGTGACATGTCACCGGTTCTTCCTGCTGACTCCACGCTGGTCCACGACCTCATCGGGATCGGCTTCGGACCGTCCAATGTCGCCATGGCGATCGCGATCCGCGAGCACAACGCACGGGCCGGGGGTCAGGAGGCGCTCGACGCCCGCTTCTTCGAGCAGCAGCCCCGCTTCGGCTGGCACCGCGGCATGCTGATCGACGACGCGACCATGCAGGTGTCCTTCCTCAAGGACCTGGTGACCCTGCGGAACCCGGCCAGCGAGTACAGCTTCCTCTGCTACCTGCAGAGCAAGGGGCGGCTGATCGACTTCATCAACCACAAGAACCTCTTCCCGCTGCGGGTCGAGTTCCACGACTACTTCGAGTGGGCCGCGGCCAAGGTCGACGACATGGTCTCCTACGGCCACGAGGTCGTCGGCGTCGCACCAATCGTGCGGGACGGCGTCGTGGACCACCTGGAGGTGACGGTCCGCTCGGGGGAGGGACTCGAGGTCCACCGGGCGCGCAACCTCGTCGTCGGCACCGGGCTGCGCCCCCTCGTCCCCGAGGGCGTGGAACGCGGAGACCGTGTCTGGCACAACTCCGAACTGCTGAGCAGGGTCGACGCGTTGGAGGGCACCTCACCCTCCCGGTTCGTCGTCGTCGGCGCCGGGCAGAGCGCCGCCGAGAACGTCGCCTACCTGCACCGCCGCTTCCCCACGGCCGAGGTCTGCGCGGTCTTCGCCCGCTACGGCTACAGCCCCGCCGACGACAGCGCGTTCGCCAACCGGATCTTCGACCCGGCGGCGGTCGACGACTACTTCACCGCGCCCGACGGCGTCAAACAGCGGCTGATGGACTACCACGGCAACACCAACTACTCCGTGGTGGACATCGACCTGATCGACGACCTGTACCGGCAGATGTACCGGGAGAAGGTTCTCGGCACCGAGCGGCTGCGCTTCCTCAACGTCTCCCGGCTCTCCGACGTCAAGGAGACACCCGACCGGGTGCGCGCCACCGTGACGTCCCTGGTCAGCGGTGAGGAGAGCTTCCTGGACGCCGACGTCGTGGTCTTCGCCACCGGCTACGGCCCGGCCGACCCGCTCGGCCTGCTCGGCGAGGTCGCGGACCGCTGTCTGCGCGACGACGAGGGCCGGGTGCGGGTCGAGCGCGACTACCGCATCGCCACCGACCCCGCCCTGCGCTGCGGCATCTATCTGCAGGGCGGCACGGAGCACACGCACGGCATCACGTCGTCCTTGCTGTCCAACACCGCCGTCCGGGTCGGCGAGATCCTCGAGTCGCTCCTCGACCGGGGCCTCAAGTCCGTTTCCGACGAGGCCCGTACGGTCGCCGACGGGACCGGCACCGGCGCGCGTTAGTGTACGTCGCCATGACCACGACTGCGGCCCAGCGCCCCGTGTCCGCGCCCCGGGGACCGACAGAGGTCCGGCGGCGACGCGTTGTCGGTCTGGCTGTGCTGGCGGTGCTCCTCGTGGTCGCGGCGGCGGCGTCGCTGGCCGTCGGTGCGCGTGCGCTCAGCCCCGCCGAGGTCTGGCACGGGCTGTTCGCGGCGCCCGAGTCCGACCAGCGGCTCACCGAGATCAGGCTGATCGTGCAGACCGTCCGGGTGCCGCGCACGGTGCTCGCCGTCGTGGCCGGCCTCGCGCTCGGCGTCGGAGGGGCACTGATCCAGGGGTACACCCGCAACCCCATTGCCGACACCGGCCTGCTGGGGGTGAACTCCGGTGCCTCGTTCGCCGTGGTGTCGGGGATCGCCGCCTTCGGGTTCACCAGCCCGTTCCAGTACGTCTGGTTCGGCTTCCTGGGCGCGGCGGTCGCCGGTGTCGTCGTCTTCGGGCTGTCGAGCATCGGCCGGGGGGCCGGCAACCCCCTGACGCTGGCCCTGGCCGGGCAGGGGGTCACGGTGTTCCTCGCGGCGATGACCACGGCGGTCGCACTGACGGACAAGGCATCGCTGAACGCCCTGCGGTTCTGGAACGCGGGCTCGCTGACCGGTGTCGGCTTCGACGTCATCTGGCCGGTGTCCGCCTTCATCGCCGCCGGGCTGCTGCTCGCGCTGACCACGCTGCCCTCCGTCAACCTGCTCAACCTGGGCGACGACGTCGCACGGGGACTCGGGGTGAACATCGCGCGGACCCGCACGATCGGCATCGTCGCCATCACCCTGCTGGCCGGCGCGGCGACCGCGGCCTGCGGCCCGATCGCCTTCCTCGGGCTCATGGTGGCCCACGTGGCCCGGTACCTGACCGGCCCGGACTACCGCTGGCTGGTGCCGTACGCCGGTCTGCTCGGGGCCGTCGTCCTGCTGGTCTGCGACATCGTGGGACGCCTGGTCGTACGGCCGGGAGAGCTGGACGCGGGAGTCGTCGTCTCGCTCCTCGGCGCGCCGTTCTTCGCCGTCCTGGTGTGGCGCGGAAAGTTCAAGAACGCGTGAACGGGGCGGACGTGGAGGCGAAGGGCGCGGGTGCGGCGGTGGACGTGAAGGCGGACGTGCGGGCGTCGGTGGCGCCGGGGGTGCGGTTCGGTGGTGTGTCGTTCGTGTGGCGGCCCTGGGTCGCGGGCGTCACCCTGCTCCTGGCGGTCGCGGGCTTCCTGGTGTTCTGCCTGTCCATCGGCGTCGGGGACTTCCCCATCGCCCTGCCCCGGGTCGTGGCCACGATCCTCGGCCGGGGTGAGCAGGTCGACGAGTTCGTGATCATGGACCTGCGGATGCCCCGCGCCCTCGCCGGACTCGTCGTGGGCGTCGCGCTCGGGGTGTCGGGCGCCCTCACCCAGTCGATCGCCCGCAACCCGCTGGCCAGCCCGGACGTCCTCGGCATCACCAGCGGCGCCGGGGCCGTCGCGGTGTTCCTGGTGACGGTGTCCGGTGGCGCCGCGACGGCCGTGACCGACTCCGTGGGCCTGTCGGCGGCGGCGCTCGCGGGCGGCCTCGGCACCGGACTGCTCGTCTACTTCATGGCGTGGCGTCGCGGGATCGACGGCTTCCGGCTCATCCTCATCGGCATCTCGGTGAACGCCGTGATGCAGGCGATCACGACGTGGCTGCTGGTCACCGCCGACATCAGGGACGTCGCCCGGGCCCAGGCGTGGCTGGTCGGCTCGCTGGACAACCGGTCGTGGGACGAGGTGAACGTCGCCCTGTGGTGCACACTCGGCCTGCTGGTCGTCGTGGCCTCGGTCGCCTTCCAGTTCAAGCCGCTGCACTTCGGCGACGAGGTCGCCGCGGGGCTCGGCGTGCGGTACGGCGCGGTCCGTGCGGTCCTGCTGCTGTGCGCCGTGTTGCTGGCGGGCGTGGCCGTGAGCGCGGCCGGACCGGTGCCGTTCGTCGCGCTGGTGGCGCCGCAGGTGGCGATGCGACTGGCCAGGTGTCCGACCCCGCCGCTGGTGGCCTCCGGCCTGGTGGGGGCGTTGCTGCTGACCGGTTCCGACCTGGTCGCCCGCACCGCCCTGCCCGTCTCGCTGCCGGTCGGTGTGGTCACCGCCGCCGTCGGCGGGCCCTTCCTCGTCTATCTGCTGGTGCGGGCGAACCGCAGATAGCTGGTACAAAGTAAGGCGAGCCTAATCGAGGGGGCCTTGTGGTCGTTCAGTCCATCACCGGGACCGAGACGGAAGTTGACGGCGCCTCACGACTGGCGGCCCGGGGCATCACCGTCGGGTACGGGGCCCGGTCCGTCATCGACGGTCTCGACGTGGCGATCCCGCCCGGGGTGATCACCACCATCATCGGACCGAACGGCTGCGGCAAGTCGACCCTGCTGCGCACCCTGTCCCGGCTGCTCAGGCCGACCGGCGGAACGGTCGTGCTGGACGGCGAGGACATCGCCGCGCTCAAAACCCGCGAGGTGGCGAAGAAGCTCGGCCTGCTGCCCCAGGCACCGGTGGCCCCGGAGGGACTGACGGTGTCCGACCTGGTCGCCCGGGGCCGCCACCCGCACCAGAGCTGGCTGCGGCAGTGGTCCTCGGACGACGCCGACGTGGTACGGCGGGCGCTGGCCATGACCGGCGTGTCCGACCTCGCGGACCGTCCGGTGGACTCGCTCTCCGGCGGCCAGCGCCAGCGCGTGTGGATCTCGATGACCCTGGCCCAGGGCACCGGCCTGCTGCTGCTGGACGAGCCCACCACCTATCTGGACCTCGCGCACGCGGTCGACGTGCTCGACCTGGTCGACGACCTGCACGAGTCCGGGCGCACCGTGGTGATGGTGCTGCACGACCTCAATCTGGCCACGCGCTACAGCGACAACCTCGTGGTCATGAGGGAGGGCGCGATCCTGGCGCAGGGGCACCCGCGCGACGTGATCACCGCCGAGCTGCTGCACGAGGCGTTCGGACTGCGCGCCAAGGTGATCGACGACCCGGTGGGGGACCGCCCGCTCATCGTGCCGATCGGCCGCACCCACGTCGAACTGGACCAGCTCGCCCCGGAGTTGCCCCGGTGAGGGTAGGCTAACCTCACTCAGGCGCGGTAAGGTTTGCTGCCCTCAGACGGGGCGCAGTGGACGGCGCGACAGCAAAGGGATCTCCGGATGCTCCTCAGAACGACGCGTATGAAGCCCTGGCGACGACTCGCGGCGGCCCTGTCCGCTGCCGCGCTCGGCGTCGGACTCCTCGCGGGGTGCGGTTCCGACTCGGACGACTCGGCGGACCAGGCCGGCGGCGGCACCCCGGCCGCCGCCGGTGCCTTCCCGGTCACCGTGGAGCACGCGTTCGGAACGACGAAGATCGACAAGGCGCCCGAGCGGGTCGTCTCCGTCGGCTACACCGACGACCAGACCGTCCTGGCCTTCGGCATCAAGCCCGTCGGCATGGTCGACCAGTACCCCAACCCGGCCGGCCAGAGCCCCGACATCAACACCCAGTGGCCCTGGGTGAAGGACAAGTGGGGCGACAGCGAGCCCGAGGTCATCATGAAGAACGGTGACACGGGCCCCAACTACGAGAAGATCGCCGCCCTGCGCCCCGACCTGATCGTCGCGGTCTACTCCGAGATCGACCGGGCCGCCTACGACAAGCTCTCCAAGATCGCGCCCACGGTGGGCCGCACCAAGGGCGAGAAGGAGCCGTTCAGCGCTCCCTGGCAGGACAACGCGCTGCACATCGCCAAGGCGCTCGGCAAGGCCGAGGAGGGCGAGAAGATGGTCGCCGACATCCAGGGCAAGCTGGACGCGGCCAAGCAGGCGCACCCCGAGTTCGCGGACCGGACCGCCGTCGTGCTGTCCTGGTACAAGGACTCGGTGGCCCCGTTCACCTCCACGGACGTGCGCGGACGGCTCGTGACCGGCATCGGTTTCAAGTACCAGACCGAGATCGACAAGGTCGCCGGCGGCGACTTCTACACCACGCTCTCGCCCGAACGCGTCGACCTGGTCGACGTGGACCGCATCTTCGTCCTCAACGACAAGGCGGACCAGGACGCGTTGAAGAAGTTCGAGCTGTTCACCAACCTGGACGCCGTCAAGAACGGCAAGGTGTCGTACCTGCTGGACAGCGAGGGCCCGGCGGTCGGTGCGGCCATCTCCCAGGGCACCCTGCTCTCCATGCCGTACGCCGTCGACGAACTCGTCAAGTCGGCCGGGTAGGTGTGAGCGACACCGACACCCGCCCGGCCCCGGCCGCCCTGCGCACGGCGACCGGACGCGAGGCAGGCCGATGGGTCGCGGCCCACTGCCGCGAGATGCCCTGGCTGACCGCCGCCACGGTGATCGGCACGGTGGCCTCAGCGGCGCTCCAAGTGCTCCCGGTGCTGCTGCTGGGCCGCGTGGTCGACGCGGTGGCCGGGGGCGAGTCGCAGTCCGTCCTGGTCACGGTCGGCGCCCTGATGGTCGCCGCGGCGCTGCTCGGCGCGGCGGCGACCGCGGTGTCCACCTACCTGACCGGCCGTCTGGGCGCCGACCTGCTCGCCCGGTTGCGGGAGGCCGCGGTCCGCGCCGTCCTGGCCATGCCGAGCGCACGCGTCGAACAGGTGGGCCGCGGCGACGTGCTGTCCCGGGTCGGCGACGACGTCGCCGTGATCTCCAAGGGCATCCGCACCGCCGTTCCCACGGTGTTCTCGGCCGGGGTCCTCGTCGCCATCGCCACGGCCGGCATGTTCGGCCTCGACTGGCGGCTCGGTCTGGCGGGCGCCGGCGCGCTGCCCGCCTACGCGCTGGCCCTGCGCTGGTACCTGCCGAGGTCCGCCCCGCTGTACCGCAGGCAGCGGGTGGCCCAGGCCGACCGGGCGCAGGCCCTGATCAGCGGTCTGAACGGCATCGACACCGTCCGCGCGTACCGGCTCGAGGGCGCCTTCCGCGAGCGGGTCACGCGCGAGTCGTGGCGGGTGCGCGACCTCGGCATCGAGGTGTTCCGGTTCTTCGGCCGGTTCGTCGGCCGGGAGAACCGCGCCGAGTTCATCGGGTTGACGCTCATCATCGTGGTCGGCTACGCGCTGCTGGAGGCGGACGCGGCCACGCTGGGCGAGGTGGCCGCGGCCCCGCTGCTGTTCCACCGGCTGTTCACCCCGCTGGGCGCCATCATGTTCACCTTCGACGAGGCGCAGAAGTCGGGCGCGAGCCTGACCCGCCTGGTCGGCGTGCTGGGGGAGGACGCCGCGGACCGGCTGGTGGGCGACGCCTCCGTGGGCGCGGCCGCCGGACCGTACCCGGTGACGGTGCGGGGACTGACGTTCACCTACCCGGGCGGCGAGGAGCCGGTGCTCAGGGACGTCGACCTGACGATCCCGGCGGGCGGCTCGCTCGCCCTCGTGGGGGCGACGGGCGCGGGCAAGACGACCCTGGCCGCCCTGGTCGCCGGCATCGGGACCCCGCAGGCGGGCTCGGTGCGCGTCGGGCGGACCGACCTGGCGGAACTCGACGAGGCCGGGGCGCGGGCCCTGGTGAGCATCCTGACCCAGGAGACGCACGTGTTCTCCGGGACGCTCGCCGACGACCTGCGGCTGGCCGCGCCGCAGGCGACCGACGCCGAACTCCTGGACGCCCTGCGCACGGTCGGCGCCGACCGGTGGGCCGACGCGCTGCCCGACGGTCTCGACACCCCGGTCGGTGAGGGCGGAGAGCGCCTGGACGTGACCAAGGTCGCCCAGATCGCGCTGGCCCGGCTGGTGCTCGGCCGGGCGCCGGTGGTGGTCCTCGACGAGTCGACCGCGGAGGCGGGCAGCGAGGGTGCCGCCGAGTTGGAGCGGGCGGTGCTGGCCGCGTGTGCGGGCCGAACGACGCTCTTCGTGGCGCACCGTCTGACCCAGGCGATGGCGGCGGACCGGATCGCCGTCCTGGACGCCGGGCGGGTCGTCGAGGAGGGCACACACGCGGAGTTGGTGGCGCTCGGCGGCCGCTACGCACGGCTGTGGCGGGCCTGGCGCGAAGGCGGCCGGGCGGGGTAGTTAGGCATGCCTTAGTTAGGTTAGCCTGCGTTCATTCCTTGGAAGGGGCGTTGAGTCTTCGATGATGGAACCGACCGCTTCTCTCGTACGGCTTTCTCCCGGGCAGCTGACCGACATACGCCGGCGCACCGGCGACTTCCCCGACCGGGTCGTCGCCGAGGCGTGCGCCGTCTCACTGGCGTACTGGGCCTCGGGCCGCGCCCCCGCCGGACTCGACCTCGCACCGGGCACCCTGTTCACCGACGTGCTCGGCTGGGCCGACAACGGCGGTACGGCACCCGGCGGTTGGACCGTGGGCGGGGACGGCCGGACCATCACCCTCCCGGGCGACGTCGCGCCGGACGACGCGCAACTCGCGCTCGACGACCTGGCCGACTTCCCGGACCGTCCGCTCGGCACCATCGGCCCCTCCGGCCCCGCGCAGCGGCTGGCGGACCTCGCCAGGTGGAACGACACCGACGCCGACCGGGTCCGCCCCACCTTGGTGGAGATGTTCCGCGAACAGGTCCGCGCCAGGCCGGACGCCGTGGCCGTCGTCGACGAACGCCGCTCGTTGACCTACCGTCAGGTCGACGAGCTGTCCGCGCAGTTGGCCCATCACCTGGTCGCACGCGGGCTCGCCCCCGAAGGCGTCGTGGGCATCTCCCTGGAACGCTCCGCCGAGATGGTGATCGGGCTGCTCGGTGTGCTCCGGGCAGGCGGCGCGTTCGTCCCGCTGGACCCGCACTGGCCCGCCGAACGCCGGGCCGTGGTCATCGAGGACGCGGGCGTCGTCGTACAGCTCAACTCCTCGGGAGAGCACGCGCCGACGGAACCGGAGGCCGCGGCCGTGGACCTCGGCGACTGGCGGTTCGGCGCCCACCCCGCCGAGGGGCCCGCGATCGGTGTCCCCGGCGACGCCCTGGCCTACGTCATCTTCACCTCGGGCTCGACCGGGCGGCCCAAGGGCGCCATGATCCGGCACGAGGCGATCAGCGAGCGCCTGCTGTGGCAGATCCACGAGATCCTGGGTTTCGGACCCGACGACGCGTCACTCTTCAAGGCCCCGCTGTCCTTCGACATCTCCATCAACGAGATCTTCCTGCCGCTCGTCAGCGGCGGCAGGCTGGTGGTCCTGCGGCCCGGCGGCGAACGCGACCCGCAGCACCTGCTGAGGGTGATCGCCGAACAGCGCGTCACCTTCACCTACCTGGTCTCGTCCATGCTGGACGTGCTCCTCGAGATGGCGGGCGACTCGGGGCGCCTCGGCAGCCTCCGGCACGTCTGGTGCGGTGGCGAGGTGCTCACGCCCGAACTGTACGAGCGCTTCCGCACCCGGCTCGACATTCCCCTGTACCACGGCTACGGCCCCGCCGAGACGACCATCGGAGTCTCGCACGTCGTCTACCGGGGGGCGGCCGAGCGCCTGTCGACATCCATCGGCCGGGCCAACCCCAACACCCGGCTGTACGTCCTGGACGACGAACTGCGCCCGGTCCCGGTCGGCGTCGGCGGCGAACTGTACGCGGGCGGACTGCTGCTGGGCCGCGGCTACGTGAACGCGCCGGGCCTCACCGCCTCCCGGTTCGTGGCGAACCCCTTCGCGAACGACGGCTCCCGGCTGTACCGCACCGGTGACCTCGCGCGCTTCGCCCCCGACGGCTCGCTCGACTTCCTCGGCCGCGCGGACAACCAGATCAAGATCCGCGGCATGCGCCTGGAGATCGAGGACGTCGAGGTCGGCCTCGCGGAACACCCCCACGTCCGCCACACCTGCGTCGTGGCGAAGAAGAACACGGCGGGCGGCACCTACCTCGTGGGATACGTCATCCCGGCCACCGGCCACGAGGACCTGCGCGCGGACGAGGTCAAGGCGTGGGCCGGCGCGCACATGGTGGAGTACATGGTGCCCGCCCACGTGGTCGTGATGCCCGCGTTCCCGCTCACCGCGAACGGCAAGCTCGACCGGAACGCACTGCCCGAACCCGTGCTCGCCACCGCCTCCGTCGCCGCGCCCACCACCGAAGAGGAGCGGACGGTGTGCGCGGCGGTCGCGGCACTGCTCCAGCTGGACCGGGTGGGAGTCGACCAGGACTTCTTCCAGCTCGGCGGGGACAGCATCCTCGCCATCTCCCTGCTGAGCGCGCTGCGCGACGCCGGACTCTACGTGAGCGCCCGGCAGATCTTCACCCACAGCACGGTGGGAGCGCTGGCGGCGGTGGCGAGCCGCGAGGACACCACCGCCGTGGACCACCGCGACGTGGCGACCGGACCCGTCGTGGGATCCCCCGTCGTGCAGTGGCTCGGCGAGACCACGGACGCGATCGACGGCTTCGTCCAGTCGGTCGTCCTCAACACCCCGGCGGACCTGACCGCGGACGCCCTGGACACGCTCCTGGCCGCCCTCGTCCGACGGCACCCCATGCTGCGCGCCAGGCTGGTGCGCGGCGCCCGCTGGGGATTCGACATCCCGGAGGCGGACCAGGACCCCGCCCGGGCCCTCTGGCAGGAGAGCGACAGGCCGCTCGATGCGTGCCTCGCCCTCGCCACCGGGGAACTCGACCCGACGGACGGCAGGATGCTGCACGCGGTCTGGCGCCGCGAGGCTCGGCAACTGGCCGTCGTCGCGCACCACGTGGTGATCGACGGCGTGTCCTGGCGGGTCCTGATGGACGACCTGGCCACGGCCTGGCGGCAGCTCGCCGCGGGCACACCCGTGGAACTGCCCGTGGTGGGCACGTCGTTCCGGCGCTGGACCCAGCTGCTGGAACGCGCGGCGTTCGACGCGGACAGCGCCTGCTTCCGGCGTCCCCTGCCCGGCCCGGACGAGCCGCTGGGCAGACGCGCGCTGTCCGAGGACGACACCGTGGCACGCGAGCGGACCCGGACCGTCCAGGTCGACGCCCGGTCCACGACCGCACTGCTCGGCGCCACCCCGGCGAAGTTCCACGCGGGCGTCAACGACGTACTGGTGACCGCGCTCGCCGTCGCCCTCGCCCGCCGCCGCCGAGACCTCGGCCAGGACCAGACCTTCGCGCACATCGAACTCGAGGGCCACGGCCGCGAAGCCCGGTTCGTCGCCCCTTCCGCCGGCTTCGAGCCAGAACTCTCCCGGACGGTGGGCTGGTTCACCACCCTCTTCCCGGTGACCGTCGACCCCGGCACGGGCACCGACCCCACCGCCCCCGAGTACCTGGCCGCCGCGCTCAAGGCAGTCAAGGAGGACCTCGCGCGCGTACCGGACAACGGCGTCTCCTACGGCGCCCTGCGCCACCTGGCCCAGGTCGCCTTCGACGCGCCCGCACCCCAGGTGCTCTTCAACTACCTGGGCCGCTTCGACGCGGGCTCGACCGGCGACTGGCAACTCGCCCGCACCACCGGACAGCTGGGCGAGCGGCGTGACCCGCGCATGCGCCTGCCCCGCGCCCTGGAGTTCAACGCCATCGCCGAGCCCGACCCCACCGGCGCCCACGAGCTGGTCACCACCATCTCCTGGCCCGACGGCATGTTCACCGACGCGGACATCGACACCCTCGCCACCTACTACCGGGAGGCGCTCACCGGACTGGCCGCGCTGGAGCACGGCGGCCACTCGCCCAGCGACTTCCGCCCGCTGCCGCTCACCCAGGCCGACGTCGACGCGCTGGACGGCCCGGCACTGCGGGACATCCTCCCGCTGACCCCGCTGCAGGAGGGCCTGTACTTCCACTCCGTGTACGACGACGAGGCCACCGGCAGCTACGTCGAGCAGCAACTGCTCACGCTGGAGGGCGAGGTGGACCCCGACCGGCTCGCGACGGCGACCACCCGCCTGCTCACCCTCCACCCGAACCTCGCCGCGCGCTTCGTGGTCCTGGCCGACGGCCGCGTCGTCTCCGTGCTGGAGAACGGAGTCGAGGCGCCGTTCACCACGCTGAACCGCCCCGGCATCACCGACGACGAGATCCGAGCCCACGCCGAGCGGGACCGCCGCGCCGGATTCGACCTGGCCACCGGCCCGCTGATGCGCTACACGCTCATCCGTGCCGGAGCGGGCAGGCACGTCCTGGTGCAGACGGTGCACCACATCGTCGCCGACGGCTGGTCGGTGCCGCCCATGCTGCGGGCCCTGCTGGCCGAGTACCACGCGCCCGGCTCCGGGCACGCGCTCGGCGGATTTCCGGACCACGTACGCCGCCTCGCCGCGCGCGACGACGAGGCGAGCGACCGGGTCTGGGGCGAACAACTGGCCGGTCTCCCCGGCCCGTCGCTGATCGCCGAGGGGCACACGCCCTCCGCACACTTCGCCGACACGGCCGTGACCGCGGACACCGACGTCGACGCCGCCGCCCGGTCGGCCGGAGTGCCGCTGAGCGTGGCCGTGCACAGCGCCTGGGCCCTCACCCTGGGCGGCATCCTGCACAGCGACGACGTCGTGTTCGGCTCCACGGTGTCCGGCCGCGACGCGGACGTGCCCGGCATCGAGGACATGGTCGGCCTGTTCATCAACACGATCCCGCTGCGGGCCCGCTGGGCCGCCGGGACGACCGCGCGCGAGCTGCTCGCCGCCGTCCGGGCACACCAGAGCGCGGTACTGCCGCACCAGCACGTCTCGCTGGCCCGGATCGCCCGCCGGGCCGACGCGGGCGCCCTGTTCGACACCCTGGTGGTGTTCGACGTGGCGACCGACGTGGACGCACTGCGGCGACCCGGCGACACCCTCGCCGTCACCGGCATCGTCAACGAGGGCGCCCCGCACTACCCGCTGACGCTCGTGGTGGAACGCACACCGGACGGCCGCCCCCGCTTCAACCTGATCCACGACGCCGAACTGCTGGGGCGGGCCGCCGTCCGCGAGATCCTCGGCACCTTCACCCGGAACCTCACCACCCTGCTCACCAGGCCGGACACCCCGGTCGCCGACCTGGCGTCCCGGGACGCCGGGCACGTCGAGCCGATCACCCCGACCACCCTGGGCGGCCTGTTCGACGCCGCCGCGCACCGCCACCCGGCCGCCACCGCCGTCACCCAGTGCGCCCTCGACGGCGCCACCCGGTCCCTGACCTACCGTGAACTGGCCGAGGCCAAGGACGGGTTGGCCGCCGCCCTGCGCGCGGCCGGGGTCGGTCCCGGCGGGCGGGTCGCCGTCGCCGTGCCGCGCTCCCTCGAGCAGGTCGTCGCCCTGGTCGCGGTCGTCACCGCGGGCGGCGCCTACGTACCGCTGGACCTGGCCTACCCGGACGAACGACTGGAGTACGTCCTCGCCGACTCCGCACCCCAGGTCGTCCTCGTGGACCCGGAGCAGCGCGAGCGGTTCACCGGCCTGCTGGACCGAGCGGGGGTGACGGCCCGCGTGCTGGTACCGGGGGAGGGGCACCCGCCCACCGGCACGGAGCCCGGACCCGGGGCCGACTGGAACGACCCGGCGTACGTGATCTACACCTCGGGCTCGACCGGCCGGCCCAAGGGCGTCGTCGTCACGCACTCCAGTGTCGTGACGCTGCTCGCCAACACCCGGCCCGCGATGGCCTTCGGCCCGGACGACGTGTGGGTCCAGTTCCACTCCTTCTCCTTCGACTTCGCCGTCTGGGAGCTGTGGGGCGCGCTCGCGCACGGCGCCGAGCTGCTGGTGCCGGAGTACGGGCTGACCCGTTCCCCGGTCGACTTCCACCGCCTGGTCCGCGAGCGCGGGGTGACCGTGCTCAACCAGACCCCCTCGGCGTTCCACCGGTTCGCCGAGGCCGACCGGCACGCGGGCGAGCCGCTGCCCGCCCTGCGCCGGATCGTCTTCGGCGGCGAGGCACTGGACCCGGCTCGGCTGCGCGACTGGGTCGAACGGCACGGCACCGACTCGCCCGAGCTGGTCAACATGTACGGCATCACCGAGACCACCGTGCACGTCACCCACCGGGCGCTGACCGCCGCCGACTTCGCCCCCGGCGCCACCGCGACCAGCCCCATCGGCGGCCCGGTCCCCGGGCTCGTCACCCACCTCCTGGACGACCGGCTCCGGCCCGTGCCGCCGGGCCGGGTGGGCGCCATCTACGTCGCGGGCGATCAGGTGGCGCTCGGCTACCTGGGCAGGCCGGGGCTCACCGCCGGCCGGTTCGTGGCGGACCCGTTCAGGGCGGACGGCTCCCGCATGTACCACACGGGCGACCTCGCCCGCCGTACGCTCGACGGCGAGCTGGAGTTCGTGGGCCGCGCCGACGACCAGGTGCAGCTCAAGGGGTTCCGCATCGAGTTGGGCGAGGTGGAGTCCGCGATCCGGGACCTCGACGGCGTGGTCGACGCCGCCGTCACCGTCGCCGACAGCGAGGACCACCTGGTCGCGCACGTCGTGGGCCGGGTGCCCGCGGACCTCCCCGCGCTGCTGTCGGCGAAGCTGCCCGCCCACATGGTGCCGGGCCGGGTGCTGCCCGTCGACGCCCTGCCGCTGACGGTCAACGGGAAGCTCGACCGCCGGGCACTGACCGAGCGCGCGTCACCGACGCCGTCCACGAACGGCGACGCGGCGGACGGCGTCGCCTCGGGCGGCACAGATGCGCACGGTGGTGCTTCGGACGGTGGCACTTCGGACCGCGGACACGACTGTGCGCTCGCGTCCCTCGTCGACATCTTCGCGGCGACGCTGCCCGGCTCCGCCGTCGACGCCGACACCGACTTCTTCACCGCCGGAGGCGACAGCATCGTCGCCATCACGGTGATCAACCGGGCCCGGGCGCTCGGCCTGCCGATCACGCCCCGCGACGTGTTCCTGCTCCGCACCCCGCGCGCGCTCGCCGATCACCTCGGCCCCCGCACGCCGCGGCCCGAGGCGCCCGCGGCCGCCCGCCACGAGGACGGCCCGCTGCCGCCCACCCCGATCATGCTGCGCCGACGGGAACTGGGCGGAACACTGGCCCGGTTCGCCCAGGCCAGGACGCTGGCGGCACCCGAAGGCACCGGGTTCGCCGACGCGGAGCGTGCCGCGCGGGCCGTCGTCGCCACGCACCCGGCGCTGCGCCTGCGGCTGCGCGTCGACCACGGGGCGTGGTTCCCGCGCACCGAACCCCACCGCGACGTGACCGTGGTCCGGGCCGCCGGCACCGACGCGGCGGGCGCGGCCGACCGGGCGGCGGACCGCCTCGATCCCGAGACCGGCGACGTCGTCGCGTTCACCTGGCTGGAGGAGACCAGGACCCTGGTGGTCGCCGTGCACCACCTCGCCGTCGACGCCGTGTCCTGGCTGATCCTCCTGGACGACCTGGCCGACGCGATGCGCGGTACGGACCCGGCACCGCAGACCACGTCCTACGCCGAGTACGCCCGAGCGCTGACCTCCCGCTCCACCGACCCGACGGACGACCTGGCGCACTGGATCACCACCCTCCAGGCGCCCACCCCGCTGCCCGCCGCGGTGAACCCGCGCGAGACGACGGTGGTACTCGCCCCCGACCTGAGCGACCGCGTCACCCGCACCGCGCCCGCCGCGCTCGGCCTCGGCCTCACCGAACTGCTGTGCGGCGCGCTGCGCACCGCGCTGACCGGCGTCCAGCCCACGCCCACCGACCTGGCCGTCGACCTGGAGCGGCACGGCAGGGTCCCGGCCCTCGACCACCACGACTACACCCGCACCGTCGGCTGGTTCACCTCCATCGCACCCGTACGGCTCACCGCGCACACCGACCCCGTCGCCGCGGCGCGCGAGATCGCCGAACGCCAGCCGGACGAACGCGCACACGTCGCCTATGGCGGCCTCAGGTACCTGAACCCGCAGACCGCCCCACTGCTCACCGCCCGGCCCCAGGTCCTCTTCAACTACCTCGGCCGGGGCGGCGAGTCCGAGGCACCGCACCTCAGCGGCGGCGACCCGGGCACCCCGTACGCGGTCGAGGTGAACGCCTGGACCGACGCCGCGACCGGCAGCCTGCACGCGGCCTTCACCCTGGCCGAGGACGTTCCCGACGAGATCACCGAGTACTGGCTCCGCGCACTGGAACGGATCGCGGAGGCCGCCGCGACGGCCGAGCGCACGGCACCGGTCAGCCCCCTCCAGCGGGGCCTGTACTTCCAGGCCCAGCTGACGGGCCCGGCCGGGCACTACGTCGCCCAGAGCTACTTCACCTTCGAACGGCGCCTGGACACCGACGCGTTGGCCCGGGCGATGGGGTACGTGCTCGCACGGCACCCGGCCGTGGGCGCGGGCTTCACCACGGACGAGGACGGGAACCCGGTCCAGGTCCTCGCCGCGGACCGCCGGGTCGACGTCCGCACCGTACACGCGGCGACGGACGAGGAGGTCGACGCGCTGCTCCGCACGGACCGGGAGCGCGGCTTCGACCCCGGCGAGCCGCCGCTGATCCGGCTGACCGTGGTACGGCTGCCCGACGACCGCGACGGCCTGCTGCTCGCCTACCACCTGCTGCTGTGGGACGGCTGGTCGCGGGAGATCGTCCTGCGCGACCTGTTCGACGCCTACCGCGCCGTCCTGGACGGCGAGCCCCTCGACCCCGTGCCGGCCACGCCCGGCTTCGAGGACCACACCCGGGCCCTCGCCGCCAAGGATCCGGCCGACTCGGAACGCTTCTGGGCGGCACACCTCGCCGGACTGTCCGGCCCGACCCTGCTCGCCGGACCCGCACCCGCCCTCCCCGACGACCTGCCGCGCGCCCTCGTGCACACGCTGACCGCCGAACGGTCCGAGGCGCTGAGGTCGGCGGCACGGACGTACGGCGTCACGCTGAACTCGGTGCTGACCGGCGCCTTCGGCCTGCTCCTCGGTGCCCGCACCGGCCGCGCCGACGCCGTCTTCGGGGTGACCGTCTCCGGCCGGGAGGGCGAAGGGCTGGCCGACGTCGTCGGCGTGCTGCTCAACACCGTGCCCATGTGGACCCGGGCCCGGCCGCACGACACGGTCCGCGCCTACCTGACCGCCGTGCAGGCGGCCAGGGCCGACGCCATGGAGCACGAGCACCTCGGGCTGGGCGAGATCCAGCGGGCCGGCGGCCACGACACGCTGTTCGACAACCTGTTCGTCCTCCAGAACTTCCTGGACCTGGACGCCTTCGCCGACATGAACGCCCGGCACGGCATCACCTCGGTGCGCGCCGACGACTCCACCCACTATCCGTTCACCTGGGTCGTGACACCCGGCGACCGGCTCACCGTCAAACTGGAGTACCGCGACCACGACACGGCGGGCGCCCGGCGCCTCCTCGACGACTACCTGCGCCTGCTCGACGAACTCGCCGCGCGCACCGGCTCCACCGAACCGCTCGGAGCCCTCCCCGGCCCGGCCCCCGCACCCCGGCCCGTCGCACGCACCGACATCGGCACGGACACCGTCGTGGACCGCTTCGACCGGGCGGCCGACCGCGACCCGGAACGGACGGCACTCGTCGCCCACGGCTCCACCCTGACCTTCGGCCGGTTGCGGGACCGCAGCCGCGCGGTGGCGGGTGTGCTGGCCCGGCGCGGCGTCGGACCCGGGGCGACCGTGGGCCTCGCCGTCCCGCGCTCCCTCGACTCGATCGTGGCGCTCTTCGCCGTACTGCGCACCGGCGCCGCCTACGTGCCGCTGGAGCTGGACCACCCGGACGAGCGGATCGCCGCGATCGTCGCGGACGCCCGCCCGGACGTCGTGCTCACGGTGAGCACGGTCGCGCACCGGCTCACCGGCGGCCTCGACGTCGACCTGATCGAGCTGGACCGGCCGCTGCCCGCGGCCGAGCCGCTCGCGACCTTCGCGCCGGGCGACCCGGACCGGCTGCGGCACCCCGCGTACACCATCTACACCTCCGGTTCCACCGGGCGGCCCAAGGGGGTGGTGACCGAGTACGCCGGACTGACCAACATGCTGGTCAACCACCAGCGCCGGATCTTCGAACCGGTCCTGGCGCGGCACGGCCACCGAACCTTCCGCGTCGCCCACACCGTGTCGTTCGCGTTCGACATGTCGTGGGAGGAACTGCTGTGGCTCGCCGACGGCCACGAAGTGCACATCTGCGACGAGGAGTTGCGCCGCGACGCGCCCCGGCTGGTCGCGTACTGCCTGGAGCACGGGATCGACGTCGTCAACGTCACCCCGACCTACGCACAGCAACTGGTCGCCGAGGGCCTGCTCGACGATCCGGCCCGCCGGCCCGCGCTGGTGCTGCTCGGCGGCGAGGCCGTCACCCCGGCGCTGTGGCGGCGGCTGGCCGAGACCGAGGGGACCGTCGGCTACAACCTGTACGGGCCCACCGAGTACACCATCAACACCCTCGGCGTCGGCACCTTCGAGTGCCCCGACCCGGTGGTGGGCGTCGCGATCGACAACACGGACGTGTACGTGCTGGACCCGTGGCTGCGCCCCCTGCCCGACGGTGTCCCCGGCGAGCTGTACGTCGCGGGCGTCGGCATCGCACGCGGCTACCTCGGGCAGCCCGCCCAGACCGCGCACCGCTTCGTCGCCTGCCCGTTCGGCGCCCCCGGCGAGCGCATGTACCGCACCGGCGACCTGGTGGTGCGGCGGCCCGACGGGAACCTGATGTACCTCGGCCGCACCGACCAGCAGGTCAAGATCCGCGGCCACCGGGTCGAACTCGGCGAGGTCGAGGCCGCGTTCGCCGCCCATCCGGCGGTGCGGTTCGTGGCCGCCGTCGCCCAGCCCGATCCGCAGGTCGACGGCGCCCACCGGCTGGCCGCCTACCTCGTGCTCGACGGCGCAGACCTGGCCGGGATCGCCGCCGAAGTGGGCGCCGCACTGCCGGACTTCCTGCGCCCCACGCACTACGCCCGGGTCGACGGCATCCCGCTGACCGTGAACGGGAAGGCCGACACCAAGGCGCTCCCCGAGGCCAGGCCACTGGGCGCGCTGACCACGGCGGGGGAGCGGGCACCGCAGACGGAGACCGAGACGACGGTGTGCGAACTCTTCGCCGAGGCCCTGGACCTGGACGACGACGAGGTGAGCGCGGTGAGCGACTTCACGGCCCTCGGCGGGCACTCCATGCTGGCCGTCCGGCTGACCGGGCTGCTCCGCCGGGAGTACGGTCCAGTGATCACGATCCGCGATCTGTTCACCCTGCGAACCCCGGAAGCGATTGCCCGCCACCTCGATGACCACTCCTGACGCACAGCGGCCCCGCGCGGGGTCCGACATCCTCCGTACCGCCCTGCGGCGCAACGTCGGCGCGATGGCCTGGGGCACCCTCCTCATGGGCCTCTACCAGGCCGGTGAGACGGCCTTCCCCATCGCGCTCGGCCTGATCGTCGAGCACACCATGCGGGACCGCAGCCCCGAAGCGCTAGGTGTCTCCGTCGCCGCGCTGGCCGTGATCATCACGACCGTGTCCCTGTCCTGGCGGTTCGGGATGCGGATCCTGCAGAAGGCCAACACGACCGAGGCGCACCGCTGGCGGGTCCGGGTGGCCGGCTGCGGACTCCAGCCGGTGGCCAGGGACGTCGACCTCAAGTCCGGCGAGGTGCTGACCATCGCCACCGAGGACGCCGACCAGACCGCCGACATCATCGAGGTGGTGCCCCTGCTGATCAGCTCGCTGGTGGCGGTGCTGATCGCCGCGGTCGCCCTGGGGCTGGCCGACATCCGGCTCGGGCTGCTGGTCGTCGTGGGTACCGTCGCGATCCTGTCCGTCCTGAGCGTGATGTCCAGACGCATCGGCTCCAGCACCCGGGAGCAGCAGGCCCGGGTGGCCCGGGCGGGCGCCAAGGTCGCCGACCTCATCATCGGCCTGCGCCCGCTGCACGGCTTCGGCGGCAACCACGCGGCGTTCCGCTCCTACCGCGAGGTCAGCACGGAGGCGAAGCGCCAGTCCGTCACCGTCGCCCGGGTGAGCGGCGTCTACGCGGGCACCGCACTGGCCCTCAACGCGGTGCTCGCCGCCGCCGTGACCCTCACCGCCGGCTGGCTGGCCTTCCGGGGCCGGATCAACATCGGTGAACTGGTCACGGCCGTGGGCCTCGCGCAGTTCATCATGGAGCCGCTGAAGCTGTTCTCGGAGATGCCGAAGTACGTGATGATCGCGCGCGCCTCGGCCGAGCGGATGGCCCTCGTCCTGAGCGCCCCGCCGGTGACGACCCCGGGGGCGGAGCGACCGGCCCCGGGCGGGGACCTGGAGGTCGACGGGGTCCGGCACGGGGCGCTGCGCAAGGTGCGGTTTCGGGTCCGGGCCGGCGAGTTCGTGGCCGTCGCGGCGTACCAGCCGAGTGCGGCGGCCGACCTCGCGGCGGTCCTCGCGCTGAACGTCCCGCCCGACGCCTACGAGGGGACGGTGCGGGTCGGCGGACGGGACCTCGCGGACCTGGCGGTCGAGGGGGTCCGCGAGCATCTGCTGGTCAACCCGTACGACGGCGAGATCTTCGCGGGCACCCTGCGTTCCAACATCGACCCGTCGGGCACCAGCCGGACGGTTCCCGAAGCGGTCGAGGCGTCGATGCTGACCGACGTCGTCGCGCTGCACCGCGAAGGGCTCGACCACGCCGTCCGGGACCGGGGCGCCAACCTCTCCGGCGGGCAGCGCCAACGGCTGTCCCTGGCCCGCGCGCTGGCCGCCGACACGGACGTCCTGGTGCTGCGCGACCCGACGACGGCCGTGGACGCGGTGACCGAACAACTCATCGCCCGGGGCGTCGCCAAGCTGCGCCGGGACCGCACCACCCTCGTGATCACCAGCAGCCCGGCCCTGCTGGACGCCGCCGACCGCGTCCTCGTCCTGGACGAGGGCGTCATCACCGCCGAGGACACGCACCGCAACCTCCTCGCCACCGACGAGGCGTACTGCCTCGCCGTGACCCGGTGACCCGGTGACCCGGTGGGCCGGCCGCGGGGGGGGGGGGGGGGGGGGCTACCCGAGGGCCCAGGCCACGTCCCGGAGCAGCGCGTGCCGCCAGCCCGCGCGGTCGTGCCCGGAGGCCGACCTGGAGACCCGCACGGTCGCACCGGCCTGTTCGGCCAGGCCCTCCACCAGGGCGCAGTGAGGGAGCATCCGCGTCTCGTGCTCCCCCACGTCGAACGCGATCCGCGCTCCGGACAGGTCCGGACGCGCCCGCAGGCGCGCCGCGAGCGTGCCGCCGACCGGGCCGCCCAGGGGATCGGGCAGAGCAGCCGCCTCGGGCGTCCACCACAGGGATGCCGACTGACAGGCGACGCGCGACACCAGGTCCGGGAACTCCAGCGCCGCGTACAGCGCGCTCAGACCGCCGAGGCTCTGCCCCGCGACCACCGTCCGGCCCGGATCGGCGGGCACCCCGCTCCCGGCCACCAGGGGCAGCAACTCGTCCCGCACCGCCTCCCACAGCGCGGACCGGCACCCGAACTCGGCCCCGCGGTCCTTGGCCGGGAGGAACACCAGGGTGACCGGCGGCATCTCACCGCTCGCCGCGGCCGAGTCGAACGCGGCCGTCGCCGGGTGCAGGTACAGCCAGTCGTCGCCGTCGAGCAGCAGGACCACCGGCCCGCCGCCGCCCACCGGATGGACCCGCACGGTGCGCCGTCCGCCGAGCCGCTCGCTGGTCCAGCGCAGCCGGGTGCGGGGCAGGGGCAGGACGTCGGTGGCGCCGACCAGCGGCCAGTGCGGCTGGGCCGGGGCGTCCGGGGTGGCGGCGAGGGACCGGTCGCCGCCCGCGCCCGCCGGGTTGTACGGGTCGGCGTACGCCTCGTCGCCCGCCAGGAACCGGTACGTCACCCGCAGTCGCGCCGGCATCCGCACCTCGGCGTACCAGCAGTCCGTGTCGCCCCACCGCCGCAGGGGGACGGGCTCCGACCAGCTCTCGAAGACGACGCTCGCCGCCCGCGACCCGCGCCGCAGGAACAGGGTCGCCCACCCGTCACCGTCGGGTGTCGCCACGGGCGTGGTCACGGCGGCCACGTCGGCCCAGAAGGCATCGGTGCCCGGTTCCCCCGCCAGCCCGAACGCGGCGAAGGGATCCGGGCCCGACCGCCTCATGAACGTCTCCTTGTGGAGCGGAAATCCAGAAGGCTAAGCTCATCGCGCATTAGGCGAGCCTAACCTAATTCAACGGGAGGTACCGCGGATGAGCACCAACCCCTTCGACGACGCCGACGGCCGGTTCCTGGTCCTGGTGAACGACGAGGGCCAGCACTCGCTCTGGCCGTCCTTCGCTCCGGTGCCCGGAGGCTGGACGACCGTCTTCGAGGAGAACACCCGCGACGCCTGCCTGGCCTACGTCGAGGCCAACTGGACCGACCTGCGCCCGCGTTCCCTGGCCGGGTCCGCGGACGCCTGAGCGTCGGGCCGCCTCACGCGTCGCCGGTGAACTCCCACTTGCCGTGGCCGACCCGGAGGACGTCGAAGCCGGGCACCGAGCGCAGGAGCTCCGCCCCGGCGGGCGCGCTCGCGCGCCCGCCCTCGGACACCGGCACGTGGACCTCCGCCCGCGACCCGACGGGTACCCGTACGGTGAGCCGCAGCCTCCCGCCCACGGCGGACCACGCCACGGCCGCCTCGCCGCGCACGGTGCGGATCGAGGTGCGCGCCCAGTCCACCCCCGTACGGGCGTCGGGGCGCACGGAGAAGGTGCGCCACCCCGCGTCGCCCGGCCTGAGCCCGGCCACGTTCTCGTACAGCCACTGGGCGACGGTGCCCTGGAAGTAGTGGTCGCGGGAGCGGGAGTCCAGCGGCCACATCTCCCACATCGTGTCGGCACCGTTGTCGTGCCAGTAGCCCCAACTCGGGTACGTGCGCCGGGTGGCCACGGCGTGGGCGACGTCCGGGCGGCCGTGGGCGCACAGGACCCGCAGTAGCACGCTCGTGCCCAGGGCCCCCGTGTTGAGGTGGTTCCCGCGCTTCTCGATGTCGGCGACCAGGCTTTCCAGGACCGTGGCCCGGGCTCCCGGCGGCACCAGCCCGAACGCCAGCGGGATCGCGTTGGACGTCTGCCGGTAGTCCGGGTCCTTGGCCGTGCGGTAGTGCCCCTCCGGCCCCAGGAACGCCGCGTTGAAGGCGTCCCGCAGCCCCTCGGCGGCGGCACGGTAACGAGTGGGGACATCGTTGTCGCCGGGCAGGCCGGAGAGCGTCTCGCCCAGCTCCGCCGTGTGCAGCAGCGCCCGGTACAGATAGGCCGTCGCGGTCAGCCGGGTGTCCTCGGGCGGGTTGCCGCCGTAGCCGGGTGCCAGGTAGTCGCCGAGCGCGGTGACCGCCAGGCCGTCCCGCAGCCGGCCGAGTTCCCAGTCCAGGTAGCGGGTCAGGGTCTCCCAGTGCTCCCGGGCCGCCCGTTCGTCCCCGTACACCCGGTACAACTCGCGCACCACGAAGGGGTACACGGTCGTCCACTCCGGGGAGGGCCCGAGGTCCCCGTACCCCCACCCGCCGCTGGGCACGATCACCGGGAGTTGGCCGTCACCGGTCTGGCTGTCGGCGAGGTCGCCGAGCCACTTGGACAGGAAGCGCTGCATGCCGAAGGCGTACGTCATGACCGGTGTACCGAGCTGGGCGTCGCCGGTCCAGCCGTTCTTCTCGTACATCGGCGTGTCGGTGGGGATGCCGTGCAGGTTGTTCAGGACGGTGCGCCGCATGGCCCCGTCCAGCCACTCGTAGAACGGCTCCGAGCAGGAGAACGAGCTGACCTCGTCCACGCGGGAGTGCACCAGCCGCCCCAGCACGTCCCCCGGCTCAGGACCCGCGGGCAGGCCGTGGACCTCGACGTACCGGAATCCCTTGTACGAGAAGCTCGGCTCCCACACCTCCTCGTCCCGGCCGGCGCACACGTATTCGTCGGTCTGGAAGCGGCCGGGTACGTGCCCGGTCTCCGCGTGCACACTTCCGTCGTCCTTGAGCTTCTCGCCGTGGACGAGCCGGACCACCGTGCCCTCGGCGGCCCCGCGCACGCTCAGCCGGGTCCAGCCGGCCATCGTGCGGCCCATGTCCACGACGTACACGCCGTCGCGCAGCTCCTCGATCGCCTTCGGGCGGACGGTGTCGACGATCCCGATCGGGTCGTGCGGCTGTGCGCGCAGTGTGCCGCCGGGCGCCTCGCGCACACCGGCGGGCCGCCACCCGGAGTCGTCGAACCCGGGCCGGGACCAGCCGTCGGGCGCCCGCCGGGCATCATAGGTCTCCCCGGCGTACAGGGAGTTGGACCGGGTCGGCCCCTCGGTGATGCGCCATTCGGTGTCCGTGGCGACGGTGGTGCGGGTCCCGTCCGGATGGTCGATCTCCAACTGCGCGAGCAGCCGGGGCTCGCCGTGCCAGGGAGCGCGGTGCCAGTTCCAGACGTTGGGCGTCGTCATACCGTAGAAGCCGCGGCCCAGGGCGACCCCGATGGCGTTCTCGCCGCGTCTCAGCAGCTCCGTCACGTCGTGGACGGCGTACAGCACCGTCTCGTCGTAGTCGGTGAAACCGGGGTCGAGGACCTGGTCGCCGACGCGCCGCCCGTTGATCTCGGCCTCGTAGTAGGCGAGTCCGCTGATGTACAGGCGTGCGCGGGCCACCCGGCCGTGGACGGTGAAGGAGCGGCGCAGCAGCGGAGCGGGAGCCTCGGGAGTCGTGACGGTGACGCTGCCGCCCCAGGGGCCCTCGCCGTACGGGGCCAGGACGGCGGCCGGAGCCCAGTCGCCGTCGTCGAACCCCGGGCGCTCCCAGCCCTCCTGTGCCGTGTCGGTGGTGCGCCAGCCGTCGCCGGTGCGCAGTTCGTGGGTGCGTCCGTCCTCGGTCTCGACGAGGAGGCGGGCGAGGAGTCCGCCGGGGTTCACACTGGCCCCGGGCCGGTTGGTGGCGAGGGCGGCGACGACGATCCCGCCGCCGGCGGAGCGCGCCTGCTCCGTGACGTCGGCGGTGCGGCCGGTGCGCCAGCCGTCGGTCTGCGGCGGTGCGTGGAGCACCTGCTGTCCGTGGACGTAGAGGGTGAAGTCGTCGTCCGCCGTGGCGCTCACCACGGCCCGCCTCACCACGGCGCCCGCGGGCAGGGCGAGCGTGGCGCGGAACCGGCGTTCGCCCTCCGGGGCGTCCGAGGAGGTCGCGCCGGGGGACCAGATCCAGGACGCGCCGTCCAGGGTCGGCGGTGCGGGCGGCTCCTCGGCGCCGATCCAGCTAGCCAGCCAGCCGTCGTCCGGCAGCGACGTCTCCCACCAGCGCGTCTCGCTCCAGGGGGAGCGGCGCCCCGCGGCGTCCCAGACCCGGACCTGCCAGTGGTAGCGGGTGCGGGGGAGCAGCGCGGGCCCGCCGTAGGGGATGCCGACGGTGCGGTCGGAGGCGACCTTGCCCGAGTCCCACACCGTGCGGGTGCGCGAGCCCCGGCCGCCGGGGTCCCGGGTCACCCGGACCTGGTAGGCGGTCTGCCGGGCGCCGTGTCCGGGGGCGGCCGGCTCCCAGGACAGCCGGGGGAGTTCGACGTCCGTGCCGAGCAGGTTCTCGGCGTACTCGACGCCGGTGCGCACGACGCGCAGTCCGGCCTCCGTCTCCGGCGAGCCGCCCGCCCTCCCGGCGCCCACGGCCGCGGCCGCGCCGCCGGTGGTCAGCGCGGTGACGCCGGCGGCACCCGCGGTCGCCACCGTGCCGCGGAGGAAGACCCTGCGGTTCCAGCCCTCGGTCGGGTCCCCGGCCGATTCCTCGGTCATGTGTGTCCGCCTTTGCTCGTCGTGCCGACGCGGCGGGAACGACCGCGCGTGTGACTCGCGTCGGCTGTCTGGTCCTACGGATGGGGAGGTGCGGAAATGAAGTGTTGAAACGATTCAATCACTGTCCTCACGATCCTATGCACGCCCTGTGGGCCCCATCAAGGGATGTGACAACGGCCGTTCCACGCCACGGCGTTCGGCGTCCCGCCCGTAGGAGCGTGCGGCGGGGAAATCGGTCGCGCCCGCGTCACGCCACTCGTTAGCCTCGGCCTCCGCCGGGCGTCGCGTGGCGCGGGCGCACCGTGAGAACCGTGAAAGGGGCCGGGCATGGAGATCGAGGGCGCGCGGACGGACCGGTTGGGCGTACTGCTCGACCAGTTCGACCAGGCCAGGGAGATGGCGCAGGTGCGGCTGGCGGGGCTCGGCGACGAGGAGTACCTGTGGGAGCCCGCCGCCGACTGCTGGTCGATCCGGCGCCGGGGCGAGGCGGTGACGCCCAGGGCGTACGGGCCGGGCGAGTGGGTGCTCGACAAGGGCGCCCCCGACATCCCGGCGAGCGAGTACGCGGAGGTGGCCCGGCAGGCCGCGAGCGGCATGGCGGTCACCAAGATCGCCGACGACTGGAGCGTGAGCGTCGAGCGCGTCGAGCAGGTCCTGGCCCACACCGGCACGCCCGAGCCCGACCCGGCGCCGGTCACCACCATCGCCTGGCGGCTCTCGCACCTGCACTCCTGCTTCGCGGGCCAGTGGGAGTGGACCTTCGGTGAACGACGCCGCGACCCGCGGCTGCTGGTCGACTTCACCCCCTCCGCCGCCTTGGCGCTGGAGAGGTTCTGGGCGGCGATCGACCGCTGGCGCGAGGACGTCGCGGGCGTCACCGACGAGCAGCTCGACACCGTCGGCTTCTCCCAGTACCCCTACGGCTCCGATCCCGACGATCCCTACATCGGCGTCGTGGCCGGGGACAACCTGGAGTTCATCCACCACATGGCCGAGATCGCGCTCCTGCGCGACCTGTGGCGAGCCCGCACCGGGGCCGCAGGGTAGGCCCGGGCGCAGCGCGCCAAGTGCTCACTCCTCCGCGTCGAGTCTGGCCAGACGCGCCGTCACGTCGTCGGCGAGACGGGTGAGGAGACGGGTGAGGTCCTCGCGGTCCTGCCGCGGCCAGTCGGCGAGCGCCTCGGCGAACCAGCCGAGCAGCGACGCCACATACCGGTTGGCGGCGTCCAGGCCGGCCCCGGTCGGTTCGATGAGGCTCGCACGGCGGTCGTGGGGGTCGGCGACCCGGTGCACCAGACCGCGCTTCTCCAGCGCCTGTACCTGTCGGGTGACGTGCGGGCCCACGACCTGCATCCGGTCGGCGATCTCACCGATCCGCAGCGGCTGGTCGGCCGTCCGGAGGGTCACCAGTACGCCCATGGCGGGACGGTCGAGGGCGAGCCCGGCCGCCTCGGCCGCGCGTTCGGTGAGCCGGCCCTTGTTGAAGGCGGCGCTGAGCTGGGTGAGCCGCGGAAGCACGGTGAGCAGGTCGGGGTGCGGGTCGTCGGGCGCGGAGGGCTCGGCGGGGTCGGAAGGTCCGGGGGTCATGAGGTCTCCATTTGCATACCTGAGTTAGGTATCTATATCGTGGGGAGTGGCCGGTGCCTGGGAGGGTGCCGTATGGCCTCCATGAAGATACCTAAGGTACGTATGTTTGCGCGCTGCGCGGCACGTGCCTCCGACTCGCCGGGGTCCGCCCCGGTGGAAGGGTGAGAAGCCATGACCCACACGTCCCGTCCCGCTCGCCGCGTACTGATCTCCGGAGCAAGTATCGCGGGCCCCGCGCTCGCGCACTGGCTCGACCGGTACGGCTTCGAGGTGACCGTCGTCGAGAAGGCCGCCGCCGTCCGCGGGGGCGGCTACGCGATCGACGTGCGGGGCACGGCCCGCGAGGCCGTGGACCGTATGGGCCTCCTGCCGGCCCTGACCAAGGCGCACGTCGACAGCCGGCGGATCACCTTCGTGGACGCCGCGGGGGAGGAGGTCGGCTCGTTGCAGCCGGAGCAGCTGACCGGGGGAGAGGCCGGGGTGGATCTCGAAGTCCGGCGCGGTGATCTGGCCGAGGTGCTCTACACCCCGCTGCGGGGCCGGGTCGAGTTCCTCTTCAACGACTCGATCGCGACACTCGACGACGACGGGGACGCCGTGCACGTCGTCCTCGACAGCGGCGTGCGCCGTACCTTCGACCTGGTGGTCGGCGCGGACGGGCTGCACTCGAACACGCGCAGGCTGGTCTTCGGCCCGGAGGAGCCGTTCCACAGCTACCTCGGGCGGGTCTTCGCCGGCTTCACGCTGCCGAACGAGTTCGGGCTCGCGCACGAGGCCGTCATGTGGAACGAGCCGGGACGCAGCGCCGTCCTCTACGCCCACGAGCCCTCCGACCCGGTGCACGGCTTCCTCAACTTCACCCGCGACACGCCGCCCTTCGAGGCATTCCGCGACCCGCGGGCCCAGCGCGACCTGGTGGCGGCGCGCTTCCCCGAGCGGGCCTGGCACCTGCCGCGCATGGTCGAGGCCATGCGGGAGGCCGACGACCTCTTCTTCGACATCGTCAGCCAGATCCACATGCCCACCTGGTCGCACGGGCGTGTCGTCCTGGCGGGCGACGCCGCGCACGCCACGTCGTTCATCTCCGGCCAGGGGTCGAGCGTCGCGCTCGTCGGCGCGTACGTCCTGGCCGGTGAACTGGCCACGCACGCGGACCACGCCGACGCCTTCGCTGCCTACGAGCGCCGGGTCCGTCCCTTCGCGGAGCGCAACCAGGCGCTGGCCACCAGCGGCGGCTCGGCGGTGACCCCCGTGACGCGGCAGGAGCTCGAGGCCCGCAACGCCCTGCTGCGCGACCCGGAGGCGGCGGCGAGGGCGATGGTGACCGCGAGCGCGACGGAGGGCCGTGCGGTCCACTCGTCCCTGGAACTGCCCGACTATCCGCGGCCCGCCTGACCCGACTACCCGCGGCCCGCCTGAGCGGACGCGGGCCCGTCCGCCGGGCCTGCCTGTGCGTGCCAGCCGTGCAGGAGCAGGTCGAACACCGTCTCCACGGTCGCCCGGGGGTCCTGCCGCCCGGCGGTCAGGGCGGGGATCTCCAGGACGAACCGGGCCAGCGCCGCGCACGCCGGATCGTCCGGCTCCCGGTCGAGTTCCTCCGCGATCACGGCGCTGAGGGTGTCGGCGTGTCGCATCCACATGCGCTCCCCGTACTCGCGGAGCGCGGGCGTGTCGCCGACCAGAGCGGTGAAGTCCGCCCGGCGCGGGTCGGTCACGATCGGCACCCAGGACTTCAGGGCGTGCGCGCGGAGCGCCTCGACCACTCCCTGCTCCTCGGGCCGTTCGCGCACGGCGGCGGCCAGTGCGGCGTCGACGTCCTGCTCGCGGTCGAAGACCAGCGCCTCCTTGCTCGGGAAGTGCGCGAAGAGGGTTGTCGTCGAGACGTCGGCCCGCTCGGCGACGTCGCGGACGCTGACCCGGTCGAAGCCGTGCTCCAGGAAGAGTTCGAGGGCGGCGTCCGCGATGGCCTGCCTGGTCGCGGCCTTCTTTCGCTCGCGACGGCCTGGGGGCGGGGAGTCGGGCATGACCCCACTCTAACCGACAGCTGGAACGGACCAGAAGTCGGTGCCGGACAGAAAATTGAGTGAGACAGAAAGTGGAACAGTTGCAGTTCCTCACTCGTTTCTGCTTTGGTGGTTCCACGGGGGATCCACCGACGGAAGGAAGCCACCATGAACGCTCCGACGCCCGCGGCCGCGCGGATCAGCATCATCGGTGCGGGCCCGGGCGGGCTCACCTGTGCCCGCGTCCTGCGGCAGCACGGCATCGCGGCGACGGTGTACGACCGCGATCCGGACGCCGCCTCCCGGGACCAGGGAGGCTCGCTCGACCTGCACGAGGAGGACGGCCAGCTGGCTCTTCGCGAAGCCGGCCTGCTGGAGGAGTTCTTCGCGCTCGCCAGGTGCGAGAGCCAGGAGGAGCGCCGCTTCGACGCCGCGGGGCGCCTCCTCGGCCACCGGCTGCCGGACGAGGGCGAGACCGCCCGCCCGGAGATCGACCGCGGTCAGCTCCGGGACCTCCTGCTGCGCTCGCTCGACGCCGGGACGGTGCGGTGGGGGCACACCCTGGAATCGGTGGGCGGGCCGGCCGACGGGCCCCGGACACTGGCGTTCGCCGACGGGAGCACCGTGGAGACGGACCTCGTGATCGGGGCGGACGGCGCCTTCTCCCGCGTCCGCGCGGCGGTCTCCGACGCCGTACCGCGCTACACCGGCGTCGGTTTCCTCGAAGCACGGTTCGACGCGACGGAGTCCGCACACCCGGAGTTGTCCGAGCTGGTCGGCCGGGGCAGCGCCCATGTGGCCGACGGGGAGCGCGGTCTCTTCGCCCAGCGCAACAGCGGTGGTCACATGCGCGTGTACATCATGCGCAGGGCCGCCCTGGACTGGATGGCGGCGAGCGGCCTGGGCCCGCAGGACACCGAGGGAATCCGCGCGCGGCTCCTCGCCGAGTACGCGGGCTGGTCCCCGCGCATACTCCGTCTGATCACCGAGAACGACGGCGCCTACGTCGACCGCCCGCTCTTCGCCCTGCCCGTGCCGCACACCTGGCGGCACACGCCCGGCGTGACGCTCCTGGGGGACGCCGCGCACCTGATGCCCCCGCTCGGTGTCGGCGTCAACCTGGCCATGCTCGACGCCGCGGAACTCGCCCTCGCCCTCGCCCGCTCCACCACCGTCGACGATGCGGTGCGCACCTACGAGAAGACGATGCTCCCGCGCTCGGCCGAGATCGCCGGGATGCTGGAGGGCGGCGCGGGGTTCCTGCTGGAGGAACCGGACGCCGAGGACCTCGCGCGTTTGGGCGCACCGGGACCGGACCGCGGGCCGGGGGAGTGACTGCCGCCGGGGGAGCGACGCCGGCCCGGGGGCGACGCGTCCCGGGCCGCCGGTTCGGTTGGCACGCCGGGCCCCCTCGCGGCCGGGCGTGCCGGTGGGCGCGAGGGGGCGGCGGGTCGGGGTCGGCCGGCTAGCAGCTCAGGTTGCCGCCGGGCTCGACGCCGAGGAGCTGGGTGAAGCGTTCGTAGTTGTCGATCCGGCTCTGGACCTGCCCGGGATTGCCCCCGTCGCACTCCAGGCTGCCGTTGATGGACCGGATGGTCTCGCCGAACCCGGCGCCGTTGACCATGGCGTCGTGCGGGGTCATCGTCCCGGGCCCGGTCTGGGTGTTCCAGTACCACAGGCCCGTCTTCCAGGCCACGGCCGAGTCGTTCTGCACCAGGTCGGGGTTGTTGAGGAGGTCGATGCCGAGGGCGTCCCCGGCGGCCTTGTAGTTGAAGTTCCAGCTCAGCTGGACGGGCCCGCGCCCGTAGTACTTGTCGGTGCCGGCCGGACAGCCGTACGGCTGTGAGGCGTCGCAGTAGTGCGGGTAGTTGGCGGTGTTCTGCTCCACGACGTACACCAGTCCGCCGGTTTCGTGACTGACGTTGGCGAGGAAGGCGGCGGCCTCCTGCTTCTTCACCGTGTCGCTTCCGGTGTTCGAGAACCCGGGGTAGGCGCTGAGCGCGGCGGTGAGGCCGTCGTAGGTGTAGAACGAGTTCCGGCTCGGGAACATCTGGTCGAACTGGGCTTCGCTGACCACGAATTCGGCGGCAGCGGCCCCGGTGTCCGGCTTCTCGGACTTCTCGGCGACGGCAGACGGTGCCAAGGTCAGGGTGCACAGGGCGGCGGCCGCGCCGGTGGCGGCCAGCAGTGCGAGCTTGCGGTGCTGCATCGGTGGGACTCCAGTCGGGTGGGAGGGAGGAGGCGGGAAGGACGGAGGGGGGAGCGACCGTGCACCCCGAACAGGGGGTGTGATCGCTCCCGGACCGCTCCGCCCGGCCCGTCAGCCGCCGACGTTGACGTCGATGCAGGCGTAGAACGCGTTGGAGGTGTCCGCGACGTTCCAGACGGCGAGGACCTTCTGCTGTCCGGTGACGCCGCCGAAGTCGACCTGGTGGTTCACGACCGCGCCCGGCTTCGCGCCACCGTCGTCGAACAGCGCGATCCGCTGACCGCCGACGTAGTACTCCCAGGTGCTGGTGGCGTGCTGTGCGGTGAGCTGCCACGAGAACGTCGTGGTCTTCGACACCGGGGTGACCTTCCAGCCCTTGCTGTCGTCGTCCAGCTCCGCGAACCGGCTGTTGCCGCCGCTGCAACTGGTCAGCCCCTTGGGGCCCTCGACGCTCTGGGGCTCGTACGTGATGTCGCCACAGGACACCGTGCCCGCGGCGCACTGGGCCTGACGGCTGGGCGGATCGGAGATGTAGCCGTGCGCGCTCGCCGAGGAGGCGGGCAGGCTCACGGCCACGACCGGGGCGAGGGCCGCACCGATCAGGGCAGCGGTCTTCCGGCGTGCGTTCATGGGAACTCCTTCACATCCGGCCGTCCCAGGGCACGCGCGGCCGTGTGTGGGGGGACCGCGCGCACGCCGAGTACGGCCTCTCGTGGGTGGGGCCAGGAGGCGCGAAGGTGACGCGCACTCACCGTCCCCGCAGGGGTGTGGGACCCCGGCAGGGCTCAACTCCGCAAGCGGAGCGGTGAGTTCTGTTGGACTAGACCATACAAGCGGTCGACGTGACCGTGTCAAGAGTGTGTCCACGGTGAACCGGCGTCCGGAGAGCGCGCGGTGAACCAGCGTCCGGAGAGCGCGCGTTGACCGGCCCGGGGGCGTCGGACCGACGGGCGGTCAGTCGGAAACCTCCTTGGACTCGAGCCGCCCGAGGGGATGCGCGTCCCCGGCGAGGTCGTCGCGCGCCGTCGCCCATTCTGTGCTGTCGACGCCGAGGGCGTGGCGGAGGTAGGCCAGGGTGACCCGTTGCACCAGGGCGACGTGGGCGGGGTTCTCGTCGGTGGTCTCCGCGGCCTCGTAGCCGGAGATGCCGCCGAGGAAGTGCTCCGCGCCGAAGAGCGTCAGGAGGCTCTTCTCGCCGGGGCTCAGGACGTACGGGTCGACCGTCCAGTCCGCGCCGCGGACGGTGAGGGGGAGGTCGTCCTTGTCGCCCGCGACCACGAGGGCGGGGGCGGTCATGCGGGTGAAGTCGGGATGCCTCAGCCACGGGAGGTGCTCGGTGGCGAACGGTGTCAGGGCGTCGCCGCCTGCGCCGGCCGTGGCGAGCAGCACGCCGGCCCGGACCCGGGGGTCGGAGAGGTCCTCCGCCTCCCCGGTGGCGGGATCGCGGACGCGCAGACCCAACAGGATGCCCGCCGTCTGGCCGCCGAAGGAGTGTCCGGCCGCCGCGACGCGGGACCGGTCCAGCCGCCCGGCGAGCCCGGGTACGGCCGCCTCCACCACGTCCAGGTCGTCGAGGACCCGCCGCATGTCCTCGACGCGCGAGCGCCACAACCCCGGCCTGCGCGGATCGTCCTCGGCAAGGCCCACGGTCCGCGAGTCGAGATGGGTGGGCTGGACCACCACGAAACCGTGGGCGGCCCAGTGGTCGGCGAGCGGGCCGTAGCCGTCGAGCGACGAGCCGAAGCCGTGCGCGAGGAGGACGACGGGCAGGCCGTGCCCGGTCACCGGTGCGGACACGCGCACGCGCAGGTCCTCGGCGCGCCCGGGTGCGGGCAGTACGACGGGTTTGACCGAGACGACCGGTGCGGTGGCAGTGGCGTGGGCCGTCGCGCTGACGGATGCGGTCATGAAGGGGCCTTCTTCCTGCTGGTCGCAAGGGTGGTGAGGAGGGGCCCGGGACGAGGTGGGGCCCTCGCGGGTTACGCTAAAACCTGACGTTGACGTGAGAGGCAAGCCGTACGGCCCGGCTCGGGAGAGGAGGCGCCTGATGCGCATCGGGGAACTCGCCGCCAGGACGGGCGTCAGCGTGCGGGCGCTGCGCTACTACGAGGAGCAGGAACTGCTCGTCCCTCAGCGCAGCCGCAGCGGCCAGCGGCACTACCCCGACAGCGCGGTCGACCACGTCCGTCTGATCCAGGAGCTCTACGCGGCGGGCCTGTCGAGCAGGACCATCGTCGAACTCATGCCGTACGCGGTCGACGGCAGGGCCACCCCGGAACTGATCGACCGCCTGTCCGCGGAGCGGGACCGTGTCGAGGGCCGGATCACCGAACTGGTCGGCACCCGGGACAGGCTCGACTCCGTGATCACCGGTGCCGCGAAGAACCTCCGCACCGGACGGTCCTGCCGCGTAGGGCCGACCGGGTAGAGGATGACCCGCCCGGTGTCGCTCGGTGTCGCCCACCGGGAAACGACCTCGGCGCTGCTAGTTTCGCCAGCCGTCGGAGGAATCTGGACGTCTGGGGCAAAGACGGGCGTCGGCTGGGAGAGGGAGTACGGGTGACCGGTGTGCGCGAGGAACCGTCGGGGAAGGGCTCCCCGGTCGGGCGAAGGACCTTCATGGCGTCGGCCGTCCTGACGGCCGCCGTGCCCGTCTCGGCCGCCACTGTGGTCTCGGCCGCCGCCCCCGTCCGCGCGGCCGCGCCGCCGGAGGGAGCCGTGCCCGGTTGCCGGTCCGTGGCCCGGCTGCTCGCCGTCCCCGAGGGCTCCCGCGGCGTCGACTGGCTGAGGGAGGCCCTGCAGGTCGCCGTGGCACTCGAACTCGCCACGATCCCGCCGTACCTGTGCGGTTGGTGGTCCGTGGGGGACCGCACGAGCCAGGTCGCACGGCTGATCCGGCGCATCATCGGCGACGAGATGTACCACATGGGCGTCGTCTGCAACCTGCTGGTGGCCGTGGGCGGCCGGCCCCGGATCACGGACGCGGCCCCCGCCTACCCCGGCCCGCTGCCGGGCGGGGTGCGTGACGGGGTGAACGTCTACCTCTCGGGCCTCACCAGGCCCTTCGTGCACGACGTGATGATGGCGATCGAGGCCCCGGAGGAGCCGCTGGCCCGCGGCATGAACAACTCGCCCAGCATCGGGCGCTTCTACGACGATCTGCTGGGCGCCTTCCGGTCCGCGGCGCCCGAGCTGTCGGCCCGCGGGCAGCTGTCCGAGCACATCGGGTCCGACGTCCTGGAACCCGTCACCGACCTCGACGGCGTCGAACGGGCCATCGAGATCATCAAGGAACAGGGCGAGGGCACCACCAGTTCCCCCGAGGACGCCTTCGGCGACGACTACCCGGCCCACTACTACGCCTTCGGCGAGATCTACCACGGGCGGCAACTGCGCCAGGAGGACGGCGAGTGGCGGTTCACCGGCGCTCCCGTGCCCTTCCCCGACGCCCGCCCCATGGCCCGGGTCCCGGCCGGCGGCTGGGCCGGCCCGCCGCAGCGGGTGGCGGACCTCCTCGACCGGTTCGACACCGCCTACGCCAAGGTGCTGAGCACCCTGGAGGCGGCCTGGGCCGGCGGCGGCGCACGCACCCTGGGCTCGGCCGTGCGGACGATGCGCGCGCTGGAGGACCCCGCCCTGGAGCTGATGGAAACGGGCATCCCCGGCGCCCGGGGAAACTACGGCCCCCAGTTCCGCCCGCCCCGGGGTTGACGTCGGCGGGACGGTCAGTGGTTTCCGGCGAGTGTGCCGCCCAGCCGCTCGCGCATCAGGGTGCTGTGCTCGTTGAGGCCGACGATCTCGACGCGCTTGCCGCGCTGCGCGTACTTGGTCTCGATCGCGTCCAGTGCGGCGACGGACGAGGCGTCCCAGATGTGGGTGGCGGACAGGTCGATGACGACCTGGTCGGGGTCGCCGGCGTAGTCGAAGCGCGTGACGAGGTCGTTGCTGGAGGCGAAGAACAGCTCGCCGGTGACGGAGTAGACGACCTGGCCGCCGTCCGGGTCGGTGACGGAGGTGACGTCGGCGAGGTGCGCCACCCGCCTGGCGAAGATCACCATGGCGGTGACGGACCCGACCACGACGCCGATGGCGAGGTTGCTGGTGGCGACCACGACGGCGACGGTGACCACCATGACGAGGATCTCGCCGGCGGGCATCCGCCGCAGGGTCCGCGGAGCGACGGAGTGCCAGTCGAACGTCGTGAACGACACCATGACCATCACCGCGACCAGGGCGGCCATCGGGATGTCGGACACGACCGGGCCGAAGACGATGCACAGGACCATCAGGAACGAACCCGCCAGGAACGTGGACAGGCGGGTGCGCGCGCCGGACACCTTCACGTTGATCATCGTCTGGCCGATCATGGCGCAGCCGCCCATGCCGCCGAAGAAGCCGGTGACGATGTTGGCGACGCCCTGACCGATCGACTCGCGGGTCTTGTCGGAGTGGGTGTCCGTGATGTCGTCCACCAGCTTGGCCGTCATCAGCGACTCCATGAGCCCGACCAGCGCCATGGCGAGCGCGTACGGGGCGACGGTCGTCAGCGTGTCGAGCGTGAACGGCACGTCCGGCAGCCCCGGCACCGGCAGCGCGTGGGGCAGCTCCCCCTTGTCGCCGACGGTGGGTACCGCGATGCCGGCCGCCACGGTGACGACCGTCAGGATGACGATGGATACCAGCGGCGCCGGGACCACCCTGGTGATCCTGGGGAAGAACACCATCAGCACCAGGCCCGCCACGACGAGCGGGTACACGGGCCAGGGCACGTCGGTCATCTCGGGCACCTGCGCCATGAAGATGAGGATGGCCAGGGCGTTGACGAAGCCGGTCATCACCGAGCGCGGCACGAAGCGCATCAGTCTGGCCACCCCGAGCGCGCCGAGGACCACCTGGAAGACACCGGCGAGTATGACCGCCGCGACGAGGTACCCGAGCCCGTGCTCACGGTTCAACGGGGCGATCACCAGGGCGACGGCACCCGTGGCCGCGGAGATCATCGCGCGCCGGCCGCCGACGATCGAGATGGTGACGGCCATGGTGAACGCGGCGAACAGGCCGATCTCCGGATCGACCCCGGCGATGATCGAGAAGGAGATGGCCTCGGGGACCAGGGCGAGGGCGACGACGAGTCCGGCGAGGACCTCGGTGCGCCACACCTTCGGGTCGGAGATCCAGTCGGGCTTGAGGCCGCGCAGGCGCGCGGCGGGGGAGAGCACGTCAGCAGACAAGAGGGAGGTACCTGTCGTGGTCGGGCACACCCGGCGGCGAGGGGCGTGCGGGGGAGCGCGAGAGCCGGACCGGCCGTGCGCGAGGCCCGCGCGTCGGCGGACCGAACGGGTGGAGACGGCGCGCCGACAGGCGGACGCCGCGCCGCTCAGTGGCGAAGCATCACGGCGGACAGGCGGCGGCGCGGGGCATCATCGGCATGCGCTCGCTCTCTCCTGCCGGCGTCGGTACGGGACCCGGCAACTCTACCCTAACGTTACGGTAGGGATCCCGGCCGTCCCGACGACGGCGGGACGGACGAGGAGGAAGGCGCGGGCGTGAACGGCGGGCACATGCAGATCGGCGAGGTGGCGTCCAGGACCGAGTTGTCGCTGCGCACGATCCGGCACTACGAGGAGACGGGCCTGGTCGTCCCGTCCGCCCGCTCCCAGGGCGGCTTCCGGCTGTACACCGAGGCCGACGTCGCCCGCCTCATGGTCGTACGCCGTATGAAGCCGCTCGGCTTCACCCTGGACGAGATGCGCGCCCTCCTGGAGGCGACCGACCGCCTGGACCTCGGTGACGAGCTGTCCGCGGACGAACGCGAGCGGCTCCTGGAGCGGGTGCGCGGCTTCGAGCGGGCGGCCCGGCAGCGGGTCGCCGACCTGCGCACCCGGCTGGCGCGCGCGGAGGAGTTCGCCGCGACCCTGGCCGACCGGATCGAGAACGCGACGGCCGGGACGTAGCGGACGCGCGGCCCGGCCCCCGTCCGCTACCGGACCTGCATGATCTGGATCAGGTTGCCGCAGGTGTCGTCGAGGACGGCCGTGGTGACCGCGCCCGTCTCCAGCGGCTCCTGGGTGAAGTGCACCCCGAGGCCGCGCAGCCTGTCGTACTCCGCCCGTACGTCGTCCACGGCGAAGGAGGCGGCCGGGATGCCGTCCTCGGCCAGCGCCGTCCGGTACGGCCGCACCGCGGGATGGGCGGAGGGTTCGAGCAGCAGCTCGGTCCCTTCGGGCGCCTCGGGCGAGACCACGGTCAGCCACCGGTCCCCGCCCGCCCCCACCGGCACGTCGTGCTTCTTCAGGAAGCCCAGCGCCTCGGTGTAGAAGCGCAGAGCGTGGGCCTGATCGTCGACGAAGACACTGGTGAGGTGGATCTTCATGGAGTCATCTCCGGTCTGCGGGCAGGTTGTCCTAGGACTGGGGCCGCCGGCCGTGGTTGGCGGGGTGGTTGCGGCGGGCCTTCTTCTTCCGGCGTCGCTTCGAGGACATGCGTGCCTCCTTCGGAAGACGTCTGCTCGGTGCGTGTCCGTGTTCGTGTCCTTGTCAGTGCGCATCCGTGGATGCCGTCCGTCCACGATTCCACGCACGGCCGGGCGGTGCCATTCGGATCACCCGGCGGTCAGGCGGGTGAAGCGCCGCGCACCGGGTGCTTGCTGAGGACGGAGACCCGGTTGAAGGCGTTGATGCTGATCGCCACCCAGATCACCGCGGAGATCTGGTCCTCCGACAGGACGCCCCGCGCCTGCGCGTACGCGGCGCTCTGCGCGCTCGCGTCGGCGGGATGCGTGGTGGCCTCGGCGAGGGCGAGCGCGGCGCGTTCGGCGGGCGAGAACAGCTCGGTGTCGCGCCAGGCCGGCAGCACCCCGAGCCGCTGGGTCGTCTCACCGCCCCGCAGCGCGGCCCTGGTGTGCACGTTGAGGCAGTAGGCGCAGGCGTTGAGCTGGGAGACGCGGATGTTGACCAGTTCCACGAGGGTCCGGTCGAGTCCGGCCGCCGCGGCGACGCCTCGAACGGCCTCCGCCGTGGCGCGCAGTGCGTTGTATGCCTCGGGGCTCTGCTTGTCGATGAACACGCGTCGCTCTCCGGTACTTCCGGCGGTGTCTGCATCGGTGCGTACAGGCGTCTGCGTCATGCGGGGGTGCCCTCCGTTGCGCCTTGGCGTTCGTCACGTCCTATCATCGAACCATAGAAGTTGAAAGTGAAACTTTCAGGGGCGAGTGGGAGGACGAAGCGGTGAGCAACACGGAAGCGCATCCCGCCGAAGTCGGGTGCGGGGCACGGGAGAACGGCACACCCGCCGCCGGTGTGGAGATCCTGACCGCGCGGGAGGTCCCGCTCGGCGGGCCGCGCGCCATGACGGTGCGCCGCACCCTGCCCCAACGGGCCCGGACGCTGATCGGAGCCTGGTGCTTCGCCGACCACTACGGACCCGACGCGGTCTCGGAGTCGGGCGGCATGAACGTCCCTCCCCATCCGCACATCGGCCTCCAGACGGTCAGCTGGCTGTTCAGCGGGGTGATCGAGCACCGGGACAGCCTGGGCAGCCACGCGTACGTCAGACCGGGCGAGGTGAACCTGATGACGGGCGGCCGCGGCATCAGCCACTCCGAGGTGTCCACGCCCGACACCACGGTCCTGCACGGCGTCCAGCTCTGGGTGGCGCTGCCCGCGGAGCACCGCGACACCGCCCCGGACTTCCAGCACCACGTGCCCGCCCCGGTGGCCCTGGACGGCGGCGAGGCGCGCGTCTTCCTCGGCTCGCTCGCCGGGGACACCTCGCCGGTCGACACCTTCACGCCCCTGCTGGGCGCCGAGGTGACCCTGGCCCCGGGCGCCGCGGTGACCCTGGACGTCGATCCCGGCTTCGAGCACGGCGTCCTCGTCGACACCGGCGACGTACGCGTCGACGGCACGGCCGTACGCCCCGCCGGACTGGCGTACGCCGCACCGGAACGGCACACGCTCGCGCTGACCAACGAGAGCTCCGGGACCGCCCGGGCCCTGCTGCTCGGCGGCCCGCCCTTCGACGAGGAGCTCGTCATGTGGTGGAACTTCGTCGGGCGCACCCACGACGAGGTCGCGGCCGCCCGCACGGACTGGGAGAACGAGTCCGAGCGCTTCGGCCGGGTCGAGGGCTACCCCGGCGACCGGCTCCCGGCGCCGGCGCTCCCCAACGCCACCCTGTCCCCGCGCAGGAACCCCGCGCCGTAGACCGGGAGCGGGGTCACTCCGGCCAGGCGGAGTTCTCGATCACCTCGACGAAGTCCGTGCGCCGGAAGCCCGGCACGAAGTGCTCCAGGACGTCCGCGTTCACCGTGCCGAAGGTGGTGTCCGGACGGTGCCTGAACCCGTCCGTGAACGCCTGGAGGATCTGCTTCTTGAAGTCCGGGCGGGGGTGGACGGCGGTGACCGCGTCGATCTCCGCCCGGGTGATGCGGCTCAGGTGCAGGCCGAGCACGTCCGTCTCGACGCCCGCGGTGGTCGCCGCGATCTCCGGTGCCAGCTTGTAGGGGACCTCGGGGGTGGTGTGCAGCGCGACGGCCGTCCACACGGTGCCCGCGTCGGCCTCGGGCACGCCGTGGGCCAGCAGGAACGCCCGCGCCTGGTCCGCGCCGTCCATCTCGAAGCGCTGGTCGTCGCTGCGGTACTGAGGCACCAGGCCGGTGTCGTGGAAGAGCGCGGCGACGTACAGCAGCTCGGGGTCAGGGCGCAGACCCAGGGCGGCGGCCTGGAGGCTGCCGAACAGGTAGACGCGCCGCGAGTGGTGGAAGATCAGGGGCGGTGTGGTGTCACGGACGAGTTCGGTCGCCTCCCGGGCGAGCGAGCTGTCGGGGACGTCGACTCCGGCGATGGTCTCGGTCATGGCGGTCCTCACGGGTCGGTGCCTGTCGTGTCGGTTCCCACCCTGTGCCGGACGGCCGGGCCGTGTCCGCTCCCCGATGGCCGGGTGTCCTCGAAACCGGTCATGACTCCCGCGCGGTGGTGGCGAAGCGCTGCTGGTAGCGGATGGGGGACAGGCCCAGGTGCCGGGCGAAGGCGCGGCGCAGACTCTCGTAACTGGGAAAGCCCGATCGGGTGGCCGCCTCGGTGGCGTTGTGCCCGGCGTCGAGCAGGGCCTTGGCCAGGTCGAAGCGGACCAGTTCGACGTACTTCGCCGGCGTCGTGTCCAGCTCGGTGCGGAACATGCGCGTCAGATGGCGTGGACTGACCCGCACGCGCGCGGCCAGGGCCTCCAGGCCGTGGTCCGCCGTCGGGTCGCCCTGCACCGCCTCCTGGACCAGACGCAGCACCGGGGTCCGGGGAGCCGGACCCTGGAGCGAGGCGGAGAACTGGGACTGGCCGCCGGCCCGTTGCATGTACACCACCAGCGAGCGGGCGACCCGACGGGCCAGCGAGGGACCGTGGTCCTCCTCCAGCAGGGCGAGTGCGAGGTCGATGCCCGCGGTCACGCCGGCGGACGTGTACGTGGTGCCGTCCTTCACGAACAGCGCGTCCGGCTCGACCCGGGTCGCCGGGCACCGGCGCGCCAGTGCGTCGGTGTGCTGCCAGTGCGTCGTCGCGCGCCTGCCTTCCAGGAGGCCCGCCGCGCCCAGGACGAAGGCGCCGGTGCACACCGAGGCGACGCGCCCCGCCCGGTGTGCCAGGGCCTTCGCGGCCGCGCCGAGAGCGGGGTCGACGGGGGAGGCGGGCAACGCGTCGCCGCCGACCACGACCAGGGTGTCGTAGGCCGCGGCGGCCTGTGCGCCGGTGTCCGCCGGCACCCGCATGCCGATGGACGAGGACACCGGCGACCCGTCCGGCGAGACGATGCTCAGGCGGTAGTCGGCGCCGAACCGGTTGGCCTCGCTGAAGACCTCCGCCGGTCCCGACAGGTCGAGCAGCTTCATGCCGTCGAACACGAGGACGCCCACCCTGTGCGGTCCCGCTGCCATTGCTTCCTCCGCCATTCGGTTCTTCAAGACCTGGTCAGTATGAGTGAAAAATGAGGTATGTCGGTTATCGGCGTAAGGTGGCGGGCGGGGATCAGTCGCACACGCGGAAGGATCAGCCATGGGTAAGGTCGCCACCTCCGACGGCACGGACATCTTCTACAAGGACTGGGGGCCGCGCGACGGACAGCCGATCGTGTTCCATCACGGCTGGCCCCTCAGCGCCGACGACTGGGACAACCAGATGCTGTACTTCCTCTCGCACGGCTACCGCGTGATCGCCCACGACCGCCGCGGTCACGGACGGTCCGGCCAGCCGTCGATCGGCCACGACATGGACACCTACGCCGCCGACGTCGCCGCCGTGACCGAGGCGCTCGACCTGCGGGACGCCGTGCACATCGGGCACTCGACCGGCGGCGGCGAGGTCGCGCGCTACGTGGCGCGGGCCGAGCCGGGCCGGGTGGCGAAGGCCGTACTGCTCAGCGCCGTGCCGCCGGTGATGGTCAAGTCCGCGTCCAACCCGGGAGGTACGCCGATCGAGGTCTTCGACGAGTTCCGCGCCGCCCTCGCCGCCAATCGCGCGCAGTTCTACATCGAGGTGCCCTCCGGACCGTTCTACGGCTTCAACAGGGAGGGTGCGAAGGTGTCCCAGGGCCTCATCGACAACTGGTGGCGGCAGGGGATGAGGGGCGCGGCCAACGCGCACTACGAGTGCATCAAGGCGTTCTCCGAGACCGACTTCACCGAGGACCTGAAGCAGATCCGGGTACCGCTCCTCGCCGCGCACGGCACGGACGACCAGGTCGTGCCCTACGCCGACGCGGGGCCGCTGTCCGCCGAACTGGCCCAGAACGGCACCCTGAAGACGTACGAGGGATTCCCGCACGGCATGCACGCGACGCACCCGGAGGTCATCAACCCGGACCTCCTGGCCTTCGTGAAGTCGTAGCCCGGGAGCCGGCGTGAGCGGGATCCCGGAGGGCGAGGCGGGCCCGGCGCTGCACGCCCTGCTGACCGACTCGGTCGTCGGGCTCGCCGTCTGGAACACCGACCTGCGGTGCGTCTGGGTCAACGACACCCTCGAACGCTACGACGGCATCGCCCGCGAGCGGCGGCTGGGCCGTCGCCCGCGGGACTCGCTGACCGGCGACGCCGACGAACTGGAGGCGCTCGTACGGAGGGTGCTGACCACCGGCCGCTGCGTCACCGGCCGTGAGTACCGGGTCCCGGTGGAAGCGGGCAAGCGCCGCGACCGGGCCTTCTCGGCCTCCTTCGTGCGCCTGCACGACACCGACGGCCGCACGCTGGGCGTGTGCATGCTGATGCTGGTCGTCACCGACCGGCGCTGGGCGGGCGACCGGCTGGCCGTGGTCAGCGAGGCCGGCACCCGCGTCGGCACCACCCTCGACGTCATGCGCACGGCACAGGAACTGGCCGAATTCACCGTGCCGTTGATCGCCGACTACGTCACCGTCGACCTGACGGAGGCGGTGCGGCTCGGCGAGGAGCCGCTCGACCGGCTGGGCCGCTCCCAGGGGCGCGTCCCCAAGTTCCGGCGCGGGGGCAGGGCCTCGGTCCACACCGGCTCCCCGGAGTCCCTGTGGCTGAACGGCGAGGTCGTCTACGTCCCCGAGACCTCGCCGTTCATGCAGGTGCTGTCCTCGGGACGCGCCCTGCTGCAACCCGTGCTCGACCCCTCCCACGAGGCATGGCTGGCCGACGACCCGGCGAGGGCCGCGAAGATCCGTGAGTTCGGCATGCACTCGCTGCTGATCCTGCCGATCCACGCCCGGGGCGTCCTGCTGGGCGTGGCGGTCTTCGTCCGTACCTCGAATCCGACGCCGTTCGACGACAACGACCGGCTGCTGGCCGAGGAGTTGGTGGCCCGGGCGGCGCTGAGCCTGGACAACGCCCGCCGCTACACCCGGGAGCACAACACCGCACTCGCCCTCCAACGCAGTCTGCTGCCGCGCCGGGTGCACGGCGGAACGGCCATGGAGGTGGCCGCCCGCTACCTTCCGGCGGACCCGGAGGAAGGCGTAGGCGGCGACTGGTTCGACGTCATCGGCCTGCCGGGCGGCCGGCTCGCACTGGTGGTGGGCGACGTGGTCGGACACGGCGTGAACGCCGCGGCCACCATGGGGCGCCTGGGCATGGCCATCCGCACGCTCGCCGATCTCGACCTGCCGCCGGGGGAGGTGCTGACCAGACTCGACCGGACGTTCATCCGGCTGACCGAGGACGAGGAGGAGGGCGGCAGGGAGGTCGCGACCATGAGCGCCACCTGCGTCTACGCGGTCTACGACCCCGCGACCCGGAGGTGCACGCTGGCCCCTGGCCGGGCATCCGCCGCCCGCCGTCGTGCACCGGGGCGGCGACTTCTCGTTCCCGGACCTGCCGCACGGCCTTCCCCTCGGAGTCGGCCTGCTGCCCTTCCCCACCGCGGAGTTGGAGCTGCCCGCGGGCAGCCTGCTCGCCCTGTTCACCGACGGACTCGTCGAGGAGCGCGACCAGGACATCGAGGTCGGACTGCACCGGGTGGGGCGCGCCCTGACCGGGAGCGCCTCCTCCCTGGAGGAACTGGGCACGGCGGTGATCGGCACCCTGCCCACCACCCCGCCGCCCGACGACGTCACCCTGCTGCTCGCCCGCGGCCGCTGAGCGGACGCCCCGCTCGACGGCGTGCGGACCTCAGGGTGCCGCTGCCCGCAGGCGGCGGCCGGCCGCCTTGGCCTGGTTGCCGCAGCGGCGCATGGAGCACCACTTGCGCGGCCGGCCGCCACCGGGGTCGAGGCACAGCATCCGGCACACCTCGGAGGCGCAGGCGGTCAGCCGGGACCGGCGTGCCTCGTCGGTCACGAGATCGATCAGGTCCCGTGCGACGAGCGACAGCAGGGCTTCCTCGGTCAGCGGTCGGCTGCCCTTCGGCACCCACCCGCCCTCGGCCGTCAACTCCAGTCGGGGCGCCGGAGGTTCGGCCCCGGCCAGCAGATTGACCAGGTCGACCGACTCCTGCCGCGGCCGGTGCGCGTCGAGGGCGGCGGAGGCGATGTCGTGGGCGGCCGCGCGCAGCGCGTGCAGCGACTCCAGGACGCCCTGGGGGTCGTACCCGTCCTCCAGTGTCACCCCCACCCCCCGGCACCAGGCCCTCAGACGTGCTGCGTCGCCCATCCGCTCGACGGGGCGCTCGGGCCTGCGGCCCACGGTGGCCACCAGGTCCAGGCACAGGGTTCCCGCGTCGAAACGAAGCTCCCGCAGTCGCGCGGTGAGCCTCCTGCGGGGCTCGCGTTGCTCGGCGTCCATGGTTCTATAGTAACCATTGAGACGGTTACTAAGAGACTGTCAGACGGTTGCCAGGAGAGTGGGGGCGGAGTCATGCGTATCGCGGTGATCGGGGCGGGCGGCGTCGGAGGCTATTTCGGGGCCCGGTTGGCCGCCGCGGGGAACGAGGTCACCTTCGTGGCCCGCGGCGCCCACCTGGAGGCCGTGCGCCGGTCCGGACTGGTCGTCCACAGCCCCCTGGGCGAGTTGCGCACCCCGCCCGACTCCGTCGTGGGGAGCATCTCGGAGCTGGGCCCCGCCGACCTCGTCCTCGTCGCCGTCAAACTGTGGGACACCGAGGACGTCGCCGACCAACTCCGGTCCTCGGCGGCACACGCGGCGCCGGTGCTGTCACTGCAGAACGGGGTGCACAAGGACACCGTCCTGCGCGGCCGGCTGACGGACGAACAGGTCCTGGGCGGGGTCTGCTTCATCTCCGCCTTCATCGAGGAACCCGGCGTGGTCAGGCACAACAGCGCCCTGCAGAAGGTCGTCCTCGGCCCCTACCGGCCCGGCCAGTCGGCGACCAGCCGGAACGTGCTCGCCGCGTTCAGGGACGCGGGGATCGAGGTCGAGGCGAGCGACGACATCGAGCGGGCGATCTGGGAGAAGTTCGTGTTCCTGGTGGGTCTGTCGGCGACCACGGCAACCGTCCGCGGGCCCATAGGAGTCGTCCGCTCCAACGAGCAGAGCCGACGACTCCTGCACGACGTGATGGCCGAGACGGTGGCCGTGGCGCGGGCCTGCGGAGTACACCTGGACAGTGACTTCGCCGAGGACCGCCTCGACTTCTGCGACACGCTCCCCGAGGCCATGACCTCGTCCCTGCACAACGACCTGGAGAACGGCAACCGCCTCGAACTGCCCTGGCTCAGCGGGGGAGTCGTCGACCTCGGCGACCGCCTCGGCGTGCCCGTCCCGCGCAACCGGACGGTGGCCGACATCCTCGCGCCGCACGTCCTCGGCCGGCCAGCCGGGTCGTGACCGGCGCGGGGCTCTACTCGCCGACCCGGGCGAGGAAGTCCCGCATACGACCGGCGATCTCCTCCAGGTGGGTCTCCAGGGCGAAGTGCCCGGTGTCGAGGAGGTGGATCTCGGCGTCCGGGAGGTCGCGCCGGAACGCGTGGGCGCCCTCGGGGCCGAAGATCTCGTCGTTGGCCCCCCACACGGCCAGCAGCGGCACCCCGGTCTCCCGGAAGTAGGCGTGGAGCCGGGGGTAGAGGGCGACGTTGGTCGGGTAGTCGCGGAACAGCGTGAGCTGGACCGCGTCGTTGCCCGGCCGGTCGAGCAGGGCCTGGTCGAGGGTCCAGGTGTCGGGGCTCACGAGGCTCTGGTCGGGCACCCCGTTCAGGTACTGCCAGCGGATCGCCTCGGGCGTCAGCGCGGCCCGGGCGGGTGCCTCGGTCTCGGGGGTCGGATCGTCGGTGTAGGCGAAGAGTCCGTCCCAGAACTCCTTGACGAACCCGTCGGTGTAGCCGTTGCCGTTCTGCGTGACGATCGCGGTGACGCGGTGCGGGGTCCGGATGGCGATCCGCCACGCCACCGGCGCCCCGTAGTCCTGCACGTACACCGCGAAGCGCGCCACGCCGAGCAGGTCCAGGAGGCCGACGGTCACGTCCGTGAGGGAGTCGAAGCTGTAGTCGAACGCGTCGGTCCCGGGCATGGCCGACAGTCCGAAGCCGATCATGTCGGGTGCGATCACGTGGTAGGTGTCCGCGAGCTCCGGGATCAGGTTGCGGAACATGTGGCTGCTCGTCGGGAAGCCGTGCAGCAGCACGACGGTCGGCGCCTGCGGGTCACCGGCCTCCCGGTAGAAGACGTCCAGACCGTCGACGGTGGCGGTCCTGTGGTGCACGGCGACACTCATGGCAACCCCTTAAGTGATTTTTGGTGGTTAGTAAGAGTCCAGCACTTCGGGGGTAACCTGTCAAGCGCATTTTAAGGGTTAGGTGGAGTGCGGTGAGGAGTGTTGTAACCTGCCAATGTCAGCGAAATGGTTAGGGGTGAAGGCGGTGGCCGACGGAGCCGCGGAGGACGTCCTTCTGGAGCTGCTCAACACGACTCCCGTCGTGCAGGGCTCGGTGAGCGACGCTCTGGGCACGCCCGCCGAGGGCCGCGCGTGGACGCGCCGCCACGGCGGTACCGGGTCGGACGAGGAACTCGTCCTCCTGGTCGCCGCGCGCGATGCCCTCCAGGACGTCGTCCGGGGGCGACGGGACCCCGCGTGCCTGGGTGAGTTCCTCCAGGGCGTCAGCAGGGTGCCGGCCGTCGAGAACGGCAGGCTGGAATGGACCCTCCGGGCCCCCGAGGCGCACCGTCTGGCCGTCGAACTGGTGCTGACCTGGGCGCACGTCGAAGAGACCCGGCCGGGTCGGCTCAAGGCGTGCGGCAATCCGGAGTGCCGGCGCTTCCTGCTGGACCGGAGCAAGCCCAACAGCGCCCGCTGGTGCTCCATGGCCGAGTGCGGGAACCGGATGAAGGCCCGGCGGCACTATCAGCGGGTCAAGGACTCCCAGGCGTAGTCAGGGGACCGGGGTGCGGACACGGGGCTCCCGGTCGTGGGGGAGTCCGGCCGGCGTCAGGCCGCCGCCATCGCCTCGTGCTTCCAGAACCCCGAGAAGGTGATGCGCTCCTTGGGCAGGCCCAGGCGGTGCAGGTGCCTGCGTCCCTCGGTGGCCAGGGTCGACTCGCCGACGACGAAGGCGTATCCCGCCGCGTCGGCGCGGGTCAGCCGGCGCAGCTCGCTGAGTGCGGCGGCACCGGGGACCGAGGTGCCGTCCCGGCGTACGACCCAGGAGACGGTCACACCGGCCGGGGCGTTCAGTTCGCGGCGGTCGGCGTCGGTGGGGATCTCCTGGATGAGGCGTCCCACGGTGCCTTCGGGGAGCGAGCGCATGATGCTCGCAGTGGCGGGCAGCCCGGTCTCGTCGGCCACCACGGTGACCTCGGAGGCGTCCTTCGGGCAGTCGAAGAGGACGCCCTGGTCGAGCAGGGCGAGTGTGTCCCCGGGGCGGGCGCCGCAGGCCCAGATCGCGGCCCTGCCTTCGACCTCGCCGGCGGGGCCGCGGTGCACGACGAAGTCGATGTCCAGCTCGGCCGCCGCCCTGCGGTAGTCGGCCACGGAGTAGTTGGCGCAGTGCGGCCGCTCCTCCTCCGGGATCGCGAGATACGGCTGCCACCACTGCGAACCGGTGAACTCCGGCAGCCGCAGCCCGTGTTGGTGGGGCAGCGGGAAGAACAGCCGGAACCAGTGGTCGTACCCCAGCCACGGGAAGCCGCCCAGTCCCGGGCCGGTGACCGTGACACGCTGCATGGACGGGGAGACCCGCTCGGTCCGCACGACGCGGGCGTGGAACATCTCCGGGTGCTGGGGCGTGAGCCGCCGAACCTTCGCCATGAAGGCAAGGCTAGCCTAAGTTTCACCCAATGCCGAGTCCGTGATCTCCAGGCGGACGCCCGTCGTCCGGTCGGACGCCGGGCCCGTCTCCAGCTCGACCACTCCCGGCTCCACGGTGAGCCGCAGGTCGCGCCCCACCGAGGCCAGCGTGTCACGGCCCACCTCGAAGACCGCCTCGGCCTCGTCGCCGGGCGCGATGCTCAGCCGGACGAAGCCCCGCAGCTCGCGCACGCGCGGCCAGGACGTGCCCCCGGACAGGCGGCGCACATACAGCTGCACCGTCTCCTCGGCCGGCCGGCCCCCGGTGTTGCGGACCGTGACCCGGCACGTCAGACGCGGGTCCCGCGCGCAGACGCACGAGTGCGACAACCTCGGTGTCCCGTACGTGACGCTCGTGTACGACAGGCCGTGCCCGAAGGCATGGCGCGGACCGGCGCCCTCGTCGACGTACCCGCGGTAGCGGTGGTCCTTGCCGTTGTAGTAGACGGGCAGTTGGGCGGCCGACCGGGGCACGGAGACCGGCAGCCGCCCGCGCGGCTCGGCGTCGCCGAACAGCACCTCGGCCACGGCGCGCCCGCCCCGCGGCCCCGGATACCAGGCGCTCAGCACCGCCGACGCGGGCGCGTCCAGGTCGGGCAGGGCGTGCGGACGGCCCTGCACCAGTACCACCACGACCGGGGTCCCGGTCGCCGACACCGCGGCCAGCAGGGCCCGTTGCGCGGGCGGCAGCGCCAGGTCGGCCAGGTCGACCCCTTCGCCGCAGGTCATGCCGGACGGTGTTCCGGCACCGGTGACGGCCGCCCCGTTCGCGTCGAAGACCGTGTCCGGGGTACGGGCACTGGAGCCGCCCAGCACCAGCACGGCCACGTCGGAGCCGGCCGCCAGGGCGACGGCCGCGGGGACGTCCGACACGTCGTCACCCACCAGGGCGCACCCCCGGTCGTGGACCACCTCGGTGCCGGGCGCCACCGCCGCCCGGATGCCCTCCAGGACGGTGATCCCGCCGCCGGGCCGCTGCGGCGCCGTGTAGTCGCCGATCTGCTGCGCGACGGAGTCGGCGTTCGGGCCGAGCACCGCGATCCGCCGCACCGCCCGGGGCAGGGGGAGCACGCCGCCCTCGTGGGCGAGCAGGGTCACCGACGCACGGGCGATCCGCTCGCCCAGCTCGGCGGGGTCCGGGAGACCCGCCGTCTCGGACCGGGCCGGAGGCAAAGGGTGTTCGAACAGGCCCAGACGGAACTTCAGCGTGAGGACCCGCGCCACCGCGGCGTCCAGCGCCGACTCGGACACCAGACCCCGTTCCACCGCCTCGCCCAGCCGCGTGAAGGAGGCGTCCCAGAGGCTCAGGTCGCACCCGGCGTCCAGGGCGAGCGCCCCGGCCGACACCGGATCGCCGGTCAGCCGCACCAGCCGGTCCACCGCCGTGCCGTCCGCCATGACGACACCCTCGAAGCCCCACTCCGTGCGGAGCAGGTCGGTCAGCAGGTACCGGTTCGCGATGCAGGGCAGACCGTCGAACTCGTTGTAGGCGGCCATCACCCCGGCCGCACCGGCGGCCACCCCGGCCCGCGCCGCAGCCAGGTGCACCTCGTGCAGTTCGCGCGTCCCCAGCTCCGTCGCCGCGCTGTTGCGGCCGCCGACGGTGGCGCCCTGCCCGGCGAAGTGCTTGAGGACCACGGCCACACCCGCCCGGCGTGCGCCCTCGACCAGGGCCTCGGTCATTCGCGCGGCGAGGTACGGGTCCTCGGCGAAGCACTCCTCGCTGCGTCCCCAGCGTGGATCGCGCACCAGGTCGAGGGCGGAGACCAACGCGATGTGCGCGCCGCGCGCCCGCAGTTCGGCGGCCGCCCCGGCCACCGCGTCGGCGTACAGGTCCGGGTCCCAGGTGGCACCGACCGCGAGGTTCACCGGGAGCACCGTGCCGTCCAGCGCCTGGTGGCCGTGCGGCATCTCCTCGACCAGCAGCACGGGTATGCCGAGCCGGGTGTGCTCCATGACGTGCCGTTGCACGTCCGCCGCCGTGCGCGCCCCGCTCCCGGCGTCGAGGCCGTCCGCGAAGCCGACGCCCGACCAGGCGTCGGCCCGCTGCAGCCCGTACAGCGCGCCCATGCCGTCGAAGGCGGCGACCTCGGCGCGGAAGGCGTCGGTGAGCCGGTGCCCCTCCCCGGCGCGCTCGTAGGCGTCCCAGCCGTACATGCGCTGGTTGACCTGACCGACCTTCTCCGCGAGGGTCATGCGGCCCAGCAGGTCACGGACGCGGTCCAGCACCGGCGCGGCGGGATCGCGGTAGCGGGGGAGGGTCATCGCAGCTCCAGCACCACTACGCCGTACGCGTCGAGCGCCACGTCCTCGACCGGGTGTCCGTCGGCCAGGTCGTGCAGCTTCCCCTCGGCGGCCGGGCGGACCACGAGCGGGTCGGGGCTCTGGCTGACCAGCCACACGAAACGGCGCCCGTCGGCGTGGGCGAGGACGTCCGCCGAGACGTGCGGATCGGCGACCGTGACGGGGCGGCGCACGCCCGCCACCTGCGCGAGCGCGGCGTACAGACGGTGCGTGACATCGGGGTTGACGCGCGCCGTGCGGGCCGCCATGTGCTCCAGGGGATAGGTGGCCAGAACCGTCCGGCCCACCCCGGTCTCGTGCACGATCAGGGCCGGCCGCCCGTGGGCGTCCACCGCGACGACCCGGCCGGCCCGCGGTACGACGGGCAGGTAGGCGCGGCTGTCCTCGTTCCCCGCGACCGGGAGGCGCAGCACCTCGCCGGCCCGCAGGTCGCCGAAGTCCTCGGTGAACGTCATCTCCAGCACGTCGTCCTCGATCGGCTCGGCGACGCCGTACGACAACTGCAACTCGACGCCGAAGAACCCGTCGAGGTCGTCGAACCAGGGACCGCGGGTGGCCGGGTGTTCGCCGGAGCAGAAGGACAGGTACACGGTTGCGCCCTCGGCGGCCCGGCGGGCCAGCTCCCGGCGGGTGCGGGTGGTGAGCTGCCGGGTGGCGGGAAGCAGGTAGAGCGACGCCTCGCCCGGCAGTCCGTCGGCCTCGCGGGTGAGGGCCACCGGCAGGTCGGCGGCGTGCGCGGTGACGTAACCCTGGTGCAGGGACGTGAAGATGAGCGGCCGGTCGGCGGGACGGCTGTAGGGATAGCCCCGTTCGAGGAAGGCGGGGACGACGAGGGCGGCGTCCGCGTCCGTGCGGGAGCAGCGCCGGAAGTCCACGGCCTTCAGCACCTCGGCGAAGGCGGCCAGTTCCCGCAGCGGCTCCTTGGGGGCACCGGTGGAGTCGGTGATGCCGAAGTGCATCTCGAAGGGGTGGTGGTCGTAGGGGGACTGGTCCCACAGGCCGTCGTAGTCGGTGTTGTTCCAGGCGAGCCAGCCGGTCGCGCCGCCCAGCAGGGAGTTGTGCAGCGTCTGCCGGTAGAAGATGCCCGCGTTGGCGGCCGAGACCGTGTCGGTGGACAGTCCGAACTCCTCCAGTACGACGGGCTGCCCGGTCACCGCCGCCAGCTCGCACTCGAAGGCGGCCCGGTAGTGCTGCCGCGGCCGGTCGGTGTCCGAGCGGTACACGTGCGGGCCCACGAAGTCGACGTACTCGGCGGTCTCCCGCAGCGAGAAGCCGTTGTCGCGGCCGGTGACCTCGATGCCCCACGCCCCGTCGCCCAGCGACACCGGCTGCGTCGCGCCGGCCGCCCGGACCGCGTTGCACATGGCCTGCGCCCACGCGGTCACCACGTCAGAGGACGGGGGATCGACCTGGTAGATCCGCCCGTACCCCGGCATCTCGTTGGTGATCAGCCAGCCGGTGACCGCCGGATGGTCCTTGAAGCGGCGCGCCATGCGGGAGACGAACCACGCCTGCCGGCCCACCATCCACACGTCCTCGTACAGGTCGCGGTTGCCGCGCCAGACCGGGTCCCAGTTCTCGCCGGACATGTGGCCGACGATGAAGGTGGGTATGGTCCCCATCCCCGTCTCCGTGTGCGCGTCCAGAAAGTCCTCGAAGCGTGCGCACAGTTCGTCGTCGATCCGGTCGGGCTCCGGGTGGAAGTCCGGCCAGTAGAAGAAGGACCTGGTCGTGTTGAGGCCGTGGTCGGCGAGCACGCGCAGTTCCTCGCGTACGGTCTTCGGGTCGTAGTTCCGCCACATCAGCGGGCCGCCGGTGCGGGACCAGAAGTTGGCGCCGAGCCAGGGCAGGACGTCGGTCTGGTGGGTGAGCTGGGCGCTGTGGCGTCGCATGGTCCTTCTCGGGTGGTGGGGTGCGGATGGTGCGTGGCCGCGGCGACGTGCCGCGACCCGGTGGTGGTCAGGTGGGGGCGGGCCCCGTGGACTCGCGGACGACCAGGCGCGGCCGTTCGGCGAGGGCGGTCTCCTCGACCTCCTCGCCGCACAGGGCGAGCAGCATGCGCGCGGCCGCCGCGCCCACCCGCTGCACCTGCTGGTCGACGGTGGTCAGCCGGGGGTGGAGCCAGGAACCGAGCGGCAGGTTGTCGTAGCCGACGACGGACACGTCCCGGGGCACGGTCAGTCCGGCGCGCTGCGCGGTGCCGATGCCGCAGACCGCCATCGAGTCGTTGGCGTACACGATCGCGGTGGGCCGGTCGGCCGAGTCGAGGAGCGCCTCGGTGGCGCCCACGGCGCGCCGCTCGCTGAAGTCGGTGGGCAGCACCGCGAACGGGCGCAGGCCCGCCTCGCGCAGGGCGCCCTCGAAGGCCGCCCGGCGCACACGGGTGTGCTGGAGCTCGGGCGGCCCGCTGACGTAGGCGATCCGCCGGTGGCCGAGGCCCAGCAGGTGCGTGACGGCCTCGGTGATCCCCGCACCCTGCTCGCGCAGTCCGACGCGCGGCACGACGGCCGTGTCGTCGGGCGATCCGAGCAGTACCGCGGGCAGCCCCAGGCGGGCGAGCAGCGCGGGCCGGGCGTCGTCGTCGCGGGCGTCGGTGAGCACGGCGCCGTCCACCCGGCCCTCGGCCGCGAGCCGCTCGTACAGCGCGTTCTCCTCCCGGTGACCGCTGACCAGGTGCAGCAGCAGACCGTAGCCGCGCGGCGCCAACTCGCCCTCTATGCCGGTGATCAGCTCACTGAAGTGCGGGTCGGAGCCCAGCACGTCCGTGGGGCGCCGCACCACCAGGGCGAGGCTGCGGGTGCGTGCGTTGCGCAGGGCCGCCGCGGAGGCGCTCGGCGACCAGCCCAGCTCCAGCGCGGCGTCGAGGATCCGGCGGCGCGTCGCCTCGGAGAGCCGGCCCTTGTTGTTGAATGCCTGGGAGACGGCGGCCGTCGACACCCCGGCCGCCGCCGCGACCGCCTTGATCGTGGGCCGGCGTCCGGCCCGCTCGGTGGAGACGCTCACATCTTCACCGCCCCGCTGACCAGGGCCTGCTGCATGCGCTTCTGGAGCAGGGTGTAAACGAGCCACACCGGCACCAGGGTCAGCACCGTGCCCGCCGTCAGCACGCCGTAGTCCGTGCCGGTGATCGACTTCAGCGTGGGCAGGGCCACCTGGACCGTGCGCTGCGCCGGGTCCGGGCCGATGATGACCAGCGAGTACAGGTACTCGTTCCAGAAGGTCAGGAAGTTCAGCAGCAGCACCGTGGCGATGCCCGGCAGGCACATCGGCGTGTACACGTGCCGCAGCACCGCGAAGGTCGACGCCCCGTCCAGCCGGGCGGCCTCCTCCATCTCCGGCGGGATGGTGCGCATGAACTGCACCAGGATCACCACCGACAGCGGCAGCGCCGTCGCGGGCAGGAACAGCACCATGAAGATCCGGGTGTGGAACAGCCCGGTGGCCGCCGCCAGGAGGAAGGTGGGGAAGAGCGCCGCGAACGTCGGGATCAGGAAGCCGAGCGAGAAGACCTTCTCGACCACACCCGCCAGCCGCCCGGTCGAACGCGCCAGCGCGAACGAGGCCGGGATCGCCAGCAGCAGGGTCAGCGCCAGCGAGAACACCGTCACCAGCGCCGAGTTGACGACCGCGAGCCCGAGGTCGGCGCTCTCGAACGCGGTCCGGAAGTTGCCGAGCCCCAGGGAGGACGGCGGCGCGAAGGGGTGCGCGAAGATCTCGTCGTTCGACTTGAACGCCGAGGCCAGGAAGTAGTACAGCGGGACGACGAGCAGCACCGCGTACGTCCACACCAGGATGTGGGCCGGGAGCCAGCGCTTGCCGAGCTTCATCAGTGCTGCTCCGATCAGTAGTTCTGGCGGAAGACGCGGCGGATCGTGAGCAGCCCGACGAGTCCGACGAGGAAGAGGATGACGCCGACGGTCTGGCTGTAGCCGAGGTCGGCGGCGATGAACGCCTTCTGGTAGACGAGGAACGACAGCGTGGTGGACGACGTGCCCGGACCGCCCTGCGTGAGCAGCAGCACGTGCTGCGCGGAGCCGAACAGCGTCCACAGGAACTGCAGCATCGTCACCACGCCGACGTAGTCACGGATGACGGGGAAGTGGACCGACCACATGGTCCGCCAGTGCCCTGCCCCGTCGAGCTGCGCGGCCTCGCCCAACTCGTCCGGCACGCTGCCCAGCCGGGCGGCGAACAGTACGGCGGTGAAGCCGATGCCCGCCCAGATGTCCAGGGCGATCAGACACGCCAGGGCCGTCGACGGCGAGGCCAGCCAGGCGTCGGCGAGGGAGCCGAGGCCCACGCTCTCCAGCCCGCCGTTGAGCAGACCGTCCGGGGAGAGGGCCGCGTAGAACACCATCGCCTTCGCGGGCGTCGAGATCAGCCCCGGGATGAAGAGCAGGTACCGGATGACCCGGTGACCGGGCGGGCGCTGGGCCACGTAGTACCCCAGCATGAACGCGCAGACGATCATCACCGGGACGGCGACGGCCAGTTGCACGGCGGTGTTGCGGACCGCGTCCCAGAACACCGGGTCGTCCAGCACCACGCGCACGTTGTCCAGGCCGGCGAACGAGACCGGCTGGAGCATGCCGGGCCAGTGCAGGGCCGCGATCACGAAGATCGCGAGCAGCGGCCCGACCATGAAGACCAGGTACCACACCAGCGCGGGCACCGCGAGGACGGTGCCGCCCTGCCGGGGCCGGCGCGAGGCCGGGGCGGGGGAGGCGGGCGGGGCGGACCTCGGGGCCGCGCTCCCGTCCGGCGTCGTCGTGAGCGTCGTCATGCGGTGACTCCCGGAGAACGGGTGGAACGGGGGAGGGGGACCAGGGAAACCCGGGCCGCGGGGCCGGGGGCGTCGGGGCGGCTCATACGGACCGGTACGCGGACTCGAGGGCGGCGCGCACCCGGGCCGGGCTCGTGCCCCGGGTGAAGGACGTGCTGGTCGCCGTGATCAGCGGCTGCGCGGCCGCGGGCGGCACGTACACGTCGGGCAGCAGGACCTGGCTCACCTCGGAGCCCAGCCGCTGGGCCGCCCCGACCAACGGGAAGCCGGTGGAGACGGCGTCCGTGCGCAGGGCCATGTCCCGGCCGCTCTCCGTCACGAACCGCGCCACGACGTCCGGGCGGTACATGAACCGCAGGAACTTCTCGACCTGCTCGATCTTGCGGACGCCGTTGGGGCTGATCCAGAATCCGATGAGCGTGTAGGCGCGGATGACGGTCGGACCGTCGTGCACCGCCCCGTCGGCCAGCGGCCAGCCGCCGACCTCCGTGTGCCGGGCCACATTCTCGGGCACCTTGGCCAGGGCGGAGGACATCGCCGACTGGACGGCCGCCTCCTTGGTGTTGAACTGGGTGGTCATGGAGTCGGAGGTGAGGCCCTGGGCCTTGTCCGCGAACACCCCGGCGTCCCGCAGGTGCGTGAAGTACTCGATGCCCCGGCGCGCACCGCGACCGGAGAAGTCACCCGTGGAGTAGACGTGCCGGGCCTCCTCCTGGGACAGGAACGTCTGGATGATCTGCGCCAGCAGCTTCTGGCCGGTCCAGTCGTTGCCGCCCACGGTCACCGGGGCGATCCCCTTGGCGCGCAGCTTGCGGGCCGCTGCGATCAGCTGGTCGCCGGTGGTGGGGATCGCGGCGACGCCGGCCCGGTCGAGCAGGGCGCGGTTGTAGGCCACGGGCCAGTTCGTCGCGAAGTAGGGGAAGGCCCTGACCCTGCCCTCGTCGTCGGTCCAGTCGGCCAGCGCGGCGGGCAGGACCCGTCCGCGCAGCCCCCAGTCGTCGAGGTAGGGCTTGACGTCGACGGTCGCGCCCACGTCCGTCCAGGCCAGCGTCTTGTCGTAGAGGTTGACCATCACGACGTCGGCCTCCTTGCGGGCCAGCCGTGAGGTCTCGTAGACCTGGGCGAGGTCGTCGCCGTTGACCAGGTTCTTGACCTTCACCCCCGGGTTCTCCTCGCGGAAGCGGTCCACGGCCGCGAGATACGTGGGGGAGCCCGGCGCGGTGGTGCCGAGCTGGGTGTGGACGACGAGGGTGTCCGGGTCGGAGTCCGCCGACGCCAACGACGAGCAGCCGGACAGAGCGGGCAGGGCAGCGGCCGCGGCCAGACCGGAACCGGCGGCGAGCAGTTCGCGCCGCGTCAGCGATGAGCGCACAGGGGTGGTCTCCAACCAAGCGGTTAACGATTGGTTAATCGATGTACCTCGTGAGGTGCGAGGACTGTATGGAGTGGAGGGACCACGGTCAAGGGGGTGGCGTGGGGAGATTCCGTATCCGCGGCGGGGGTGCCGGCTTGCCTGGTCAGGCCTTCGCCGCGGCCCCGACGGAGAGGCCGAGCCGGTCGGCGACGGTCGTGAGGGCCGGCCCCAGGCCGAGCGCGACCCGGGCGACGGCCAGCCGGTCGCCGCGGGTGGCGTCGCGGTTGACGATCAGGACCGGCTTGCCCGCCTCGGCCGCCTGGCGGACGAAGCGGAGCCCGGACATCACCGTCAGCGAGGAACCGAGGACCAGCAGCGAGGACGCCGCGCGCACCAGCTCGCGGCAGTGCTCGACGCGCTGCGGCGGCACGTTCTCGCCGAAGAACACCACGTCCGGTTTGAGGATGCCGCCGCAGACCGTGCAGGGCAGCACCCGGAAGTCCCCGACCTGCTCGTCGGTCAGATCCGCGTCGCCGTCCGGGTTGATGCCGGCGGCCACCGGCGCGAAGCCCGCGTTGGCCTCCTCCAGGCGCCGGGCGAGTTCGCGGCGCGGGCTGTAGGCACCGCAGGTCAGGCAGACGACGCGGTCCAGGCTCCCATGGAGCTCCACGACACCCTCGCTGCCGGCGGCCTGGTGCAGACCGTCGACGTTCTGGGTGATCACGCCGGTGAGCAGACCGTGCCGCCCGAACGCCGCCACCGACCGGTGCCCCGTGTTGGGACGGGCGCGGCCGAAGGTGCGCCAGCCGAGGTGACTGCGTGCCCAGTACCGGCGGCGGGCCTCGGGGTGGGAAGTGAAGTCCTGGTAGGTCATCGGGGTGTGCCGGCTCAGGCTCCCGCCCTCGCCCCGGTAGTCGGGGATGCCCGACTCCGTGGAGATACCCGCCCCGCTGAGCACCAGCACGCCCCCGGCGCGCAGCGCGTCGGCGACGGGCGCCAGGTCCGTGGTGCCCGGCGGCAGGTCCGCCCCCGGGGTCCAGCTCAAAGTGGGCCGCATGCGCATGCGGCAAGGGTACGGAACGCGCCGCGCTTCCCGGCGTGGCGGGGCGCATCGTTGGGTGACAGACTTGCACTGTCCAGGGGGGCCGAGAGGCTCCTGCCGGGAGGCGGCCTGGCGGGGAGTGGTCGATGTTCCGCAAACATCCCGCACCTGACGGGGAAGAGCTGCTGGCCCGGCTGGCCTCGCTGACCACACAGGCGAGGGAGCTGGCCGAGCTGCGGCGTTCGCAGGTGGAGCTGGCGATCGCCCTGCAGCGCGACATGCTCCCCGCGGACCTGCCCGCCGTACCCGGCATCCACCTGGCCGCGTGCTACTCGCCCGCGTACGCCGGACTCAACGTGGGCGGCGACTGGTACGACGCCTTCACCCTCCCCGACGGCCGTATCGGCCTCTCCGTCGGGGACGTCCAGGGCCACGCCATCGACGCGGCGGCCTTCATGGGCCAGGTCAGGGTCGGCCTGCGGGCGCTCGCCTCGGTGACCAGCGAACCCGGCGACCTCCTCGCCTGCACCAACGAACTGGTCCTCTCCCTCAACAAGGACCTGTTCGCCACCTGCACCTTCATGCGCTACGACCCGGCGACCGGCCTGCTGGAGAGCGCCCGGGCCGGCCACATCCCCTGCGTCCGGGCCACGGCGGACGGCCGGGCGGAGGTCTGCCGGGACGAGGGCGGACCTCCGCTGGGAGTCATGGAGGGCACCGAGTACCCGGTGACCCGGTACCGGCTCGGCACCGGCGGAGTGTTCGTCCTGGTCACGGACGGCGTGGTGGAGGGCCCCTCCCTGAGCGTCGACGAGGGCCTGCAACGGGTGGTGCGGCTGGCGGGCCTCGCCGCCGTCGTCGGCATGGAGGCGCACGCGCTGGCGGCCGCCGTACTGAAGAACGCCGAGCTGATCGGACACGAGGACGACGCGGCCGTGCTCGTCGTCGGCCACGACGGGCGGGGCGTTACGCCGTAGGGCGCCACGGACCACCTCTCACCTCGCCGACCAGGCGGCACCGGTGTCTGATGGCTGCTGTGGTGGGTATCCGTGCATGGCCGCGACCGGTCGTCCTCGCCTGTGCGACGCTGCTGGTCGCCGGCTGCTACTACGCGGCGGGGCGGCTGGGGCTGTCGCAGCAGCTGACCGCCGACGGGTCCGTCGTGACACCCATCTGGCCGCCCACCGGCCTCGCGGTGGCCTGCCTGCTCCTGTTCGGGCCGTGGTGCGTACCCGGCATCGCCCTCGGCGCGCTGCTGGCCATCCTCTCCCTGGGAGCGCCCGGAGCGGAGGCCGTGGGAATCATGGCCGGCAACACGGCCGCTCCCGTCTGCGCCTGGCTGATGCTGCGCGCGGTGGGGTTCCGCGTGAGCCTGAGCCGGCTGCGCGACGGACTGGCGCTGGTCTTCCTGGGAGCGCTGGCCGCCATGCTGATCAGCTCGGGAACGGGCGTCGGCATGCTCGTGCTCTCGGGCAAACTCCCCACCGACCATCTCGAGCTCATCTGGCTGGCCTGGTGGGTCGGCGACGCCATGGGCGTCGTCCTCGTCACCCCGCTGCTGCTCCTGCTGTACCGGGCTCGCCTGCCGCCCCCGTCCGCGCGCTGGACCGAGGCCGTCGGGCTCACCGTCGTCGTCTGCGTCCTGGTGCCGCTGATCATGTACAGCTCGGTCAGCGTGCTGTTCCTGGCCTATCCGATCCTGATCTGGTCGGTGCTGCGCTTCCAGCTCGCGGGCGGCATCCCGTGCGCCCTGTTCGTGTCGGTGACGGCCACCGTGGTGGCCCGGCACGAGGCCGGTTCCTTCGGGAAGCTGACCGACATCGAGACGATGATGAAACTCCAGGCGTTCAACGGGACCCTCGGACTGACCGCGCTGCTGCTCTCCGCAGTGATCAGTGAGCAGCTCAACACCAGACGGTCGGTGGAACGCGCCTGCCACGAGCTGGTCGAGGCGCTGCAGCACCTGAACGCCGGCGGCTCCGGCACCCAGGGGCAGCCCGGAGGGGACGGCCGGTGAACGCGGGGCCGGACGGGCGACGTACGCCGTCGCCCGTCGTCTGTCGTCCGTCTGCCGTCGTCTGTCTGCCGTCGTCTGTCTGCCATCGACCGTCGTCCGTCGGCCGGCGCGGCCCCGTACGTCACCTGTCCGGGGCCGCGCGCGGACGTCAGAAGTCGTAGTCGTCGATGTTGTCGGCGTCGAAGACCGTCGGGTCGCCGAGCGTGATGACCCCGTTCCTGCTGAGCTGGAACCAGCCCATGTCTCCGGCCAGGAACATCTGCCCCTCCCGGCCGGTGATCTGCCCGGAGGCGAGGGCCACCGCGGCGTGACCGGCCAGCTCGCCGAGCTCGGCCGGGTCCCACAGCAGGAACGCCTCCACCGTGCCGTCCTTGATGTAGGGCCGCATGTCGTTGGGGGCACCGAGCCCGGTGAGCTTCACCTCGCCCTTGTACGGCGACTGCGACAGGTACTTCGCGGCCGCCTTGATCCCGTTGGTGGTGGGGGAGATGATCCCCTTCAGCTTCCCGTGCTCCTGGAGCAGTTCCTCGGCCTTCCGGTACGACTTCTCGGCCTCGTCGTCGCCGTAGACGACGTCCACCAGGCGCATCTCCTTGTACCGCGGATCCTCCAGCTCCTTCTTGATGCTGCTGATCCAGGCGTTCTGGTTGGTCGCCGTCTGCGCGGCGGACAGGATCGCGATGTCGCCCCGGTAGCCGATCTGCCCGCCGAGCAGCTCCAGCTGCCGTACGGCGATGTCCTCGGCGCTCGCGGGGGAGACGAAGGCGTAGCGGCACTCCGGCTTCGTGTCGGAGTCGTACGTGACGACCTTGACGCCCTTGGCCATGGCCTGCTTGAGGGAGTCGCACAGCGCGTCGGGGTCCAGTGCCGAGACGGCGATCGCGTCGGCCTTCTGCTCGACGAGGTCGTTGATGTGGGACACCTGCTCGGAGGCGTCGGAGCCCTGGTCCGTGCCCACCTCCTTGAAGGTCGAGCCCAGCGACTCGACCGCGCGCTCCCCGCCCCGGTCGGCGACCGAGAAGTACGGCGTGTTGACCTGCTTGGGAAGGAAGCCGACGGTCAGGCCGGTCTTGGTGGGGGCGTTGGGGGACGCCTCGGCGTTCTTGGCGTTCGTCGCCGTGTCGCCGTCCGCCGAACCGTCGCCGTCACCGCACGCGGCGGTCAGGAGACTGAGCGAGGACACGGCGGCGACGAGGACGGAGGCACGGCGTGCGGGGGTTCTGTGCATGTGCTTCTTTCGCGTGGGGCCGCCCGAGCGTGGGGGGCAAGGGCGCTGAAAGGATTCAACAGAGCTTGACCGGGACGTTAGGCAGAAAGGCCGATGTGGTCAATGCCCTTGCGGGAAGCGGTTCTTGGGCCCGCGGCCCCTCGGGTCTGCCCCTGCGGGAGTTGCTCAGGCCGAGGCCCGCGTGCCCGCCCCCGCCGCTCGGCCGAGTGTGCGGTCGAAGAGGGTGAGCAGCAGGTAGAGCACGCCGGCACCGAGCATGACCCAGGCCAGCCGGTGCAGGCCGCCGGTGTCGGCGTGCTGCCCGAAGGAGGCCGCGGTTGCGGAGGAGGCGACCATCGAGCCGATGTAGGCGAAGGTGCGCAGCAGCCCGGCGGAGGAGGCGGTGCGCTCCGGGTCGGCCTGGAAGTAGACGGAGTTCTGCAGGGCGAGGTTGTTCAGTCCCTGTGGGACGCCGAAGATCAGGGCGACCAGCAGCAGCATCCACAGCGGGCTGTCCCCGCCCAGCATCAGGATCACCAGGCACGCGACGATCTGTCCGACCGCACCGAGCAGCAGTTTTCCCCGGACGCTCGTGCTGCGCCCCGAGACGATGGAGACCCCTATCGCCAGCAGGAACATGGGGATCTGCGCCAGGCCGGCGTGGAAGGGCGTCAGCCCGAAGCCCTCCTCGGTCCACTGGGTGAAGCCGTACAGGAAGGAGTACGCGACGACGTAGGCGACGAGCGCCCGCCCGTAGGTGGCCAGCAGGGGGGTGTTGCCGCCGAGCACCCGCAGGTCGATGAAGGGGGTGGCGGCCCGCAGTTCCCGTACCGCGAACGCCGCCCCCGCGGCGGCGGCCAGCGCGAGCAGGTACCAGTCGCGCAGGTGCAGGTTCATCAGGAACAGCAGCAGCGAGACGAGCATCGCGGCGAACAGCACCATGCCGGGCAGGTCGAGGCGGGCGGCCAGGCTCCCGCGCCGCGTGGTCCCGCCCGTGGGCCGCGTCGTGGGCTCCGCTCCGGGCTCCGCCTCGGGGGCGGCCTTGGGCAGCCGCAGCAGTCCCAGCAGCACGGCCGCGACGGCCAGTGGCACGTTCAGCGCGAAGGTGGTGCGCCAGCCGCCCACCGCGATCAGCAGGCCGCCCAGCAGCGGGCCGACGACGGCGATGGTCTGGTTGGCCACCGCCAGCGCGGTCAGCACCCCACCGGGGCTGTCCCGTCCGGTGCGCTCCGCCTCACTGCGCACCAGGGCCATCGCGGCGGGATAGCCGGCGCAGGTGCCGAACCCGAGCAGGACCCGCGCGCCGATCAGCACCCCCAGATCGGGAGCCAGCGCGCCCACCACGCCGGCGACGCCGACGAGGCCGGTACTGAGGAGGAAGAGCCGGCGCGGCCCGAAGACGTCGATGAGTCTGCCGACGACCGGCTGACCGAGCGACGTGGCCAGATAGAGCGCGGAGACGAGCCAGGCGGTCTGCGAGACCGGTGCGCCGAGCGCCCTGCCGATCGGGACGAGGGCGACCGCGATGATCGTCGAGTTGATCGGGTTGAGCACCGAACCGAGCAGCATCGGCGGCAGCAGTCTGCGGTCGAAGCCGGGCTTGTCCGTGCCGACCTCGGGGCCCGCCTTCGCGTCAGTCACTGTTCAGTCGCTCCAGTACGGCCATGGCCGCGATCACGGTGCGCCGTTCCTCCTCGGTGCACCTGTCCTGCAACCGCTCGGCGAGCCATTCCGTGCGCACCTGCCGCCCTTCCTCCACGCGGCGGACGCCCTCGGGGGTCAGCGTGAGCAGCAGGCGCCGTCCGTCGTCCGGGTCGGGGCGCCGCTCGACCAGCCCCATGGAGGCGAGTGCGGTGACCGTCGCCGTCATCGACTGGTGTCTGACCCCTTCGATCGCGGCGAGTTCGCTGGCCGTGACGCTCCCCTGGTCGGACAGCCGGGCCAGCACGGAGGACTGGCCGAGGGTGAGGTCCTCGACCTCGGATGCCTTGAGGATGCGTCGGCGTAGCCGGCTGATGACCGCGCGCACCTCTCGCGAGGCCTGGACCGCCGAGGCTGAAGGGCTCTCGTTCTCGCTCATGCCCTGAGGGTAATGTCCACAGGATGAGCTGTACAGCTTCGGCTGTACATGTGTTCCCGGTGTCGCCGGGTGTCGCCCGGGGGCTCGTCCCGTCAGGCCGATGCCGGCAGGTGGGTCCTCGCCCAGATCCTGAAGGGGGTGAGGGGGATGCCCAGGTCGCGGGCGAACCGGGGGAGAGCGGGCTGGGGGTGCTCGTTGAGGGACGCCTGTCCGAATCCCATGTCCGGCATCCCGGCGGCGACCGCCTCGTCCTCGGTCATGTCGGGCGGGGTCAGGGTCGTGCCCAGGTGCCCGGAGAGGATCTCGGCGATCTCCCTCATCGTCAGCAGGTCGCTCGCCAGCTCCAGTTCGACGCGGTCGAACCGCTCCGGCTCCGCCACCGCGGCCGCGGCGGTCGCGCCGATGTCGTCCACGGCGACCAGGGACAGCCGGGTCGAGGGCTTCAGGAGGCTCACCAGTCCTCCCCGGACGCCCCGCGGGAAGACGATGGCTTCCGACGGGAGCAGGTTCTCCATGAAGTAGCCCGGCTTGACGATCGTCCAGCGCTCGAACCCGGCCTCGCGCACCCGGTCCTGGATCCCGGCCTTCGCGGAGTAGTAGGGCTCCATCCATCCCCAGCGGTCCTTCACCCAGCTCGTGTGCTGTCCGGCGCCAGAGACGGAGGTGTGGACGAACTGGGGCACCCCGGCCTCCCGGGCGCCCTCGATCAGGTGGACGGCCTGGTCGACCTCCCCCTCGAAGCCGCGCCGGTCGAAGTCGGGCATCTGGACCGAGAAGACGGCGCGGGCCCCTGTGGCGGCGCGGACCACCGAGTCGCGGTCGTCCAGGTCCCCGGTGGCCAGTTCGGCACCGAGTCCCGCGACCGCCGCGGCCCGCTCGGTCGAGGGGTCGCGGACCAGGGCCCGGACCGGAACGCCGGACGCGAGCAGGGCGCGGGCGGTCGCGCCGCCCTGTCGGCCGGTCGCTCCGGTGACGAGGACGGGTGCGGAGGAAGTGGGCATGGGTGGGTCTCCCGGTTGAGGGCGATTAAGTGGCGAGGCCCGCCACTTAGCTGCCGGGTACGATACGGAGGCCCCCGCCGTTTAGCAATGCCGAGAGGACGTCATGCCCCACCACCAGCGCGCGGACGCACGGCGCAACTACGCCCGGATCCTGGCCGTCGCCGAGCGGGAGGTCGCCGCGCACGGCGCCGACGCCTCCCTGGAGCGGATCGCCCGGGTCGCGGGTGTCGGCTCGGCGACGGTCCGCCGGCACTTCCCCGGACGCGCCGCCCTGCTGGAGGCGGTGTTCCACGAGCGGATCGAGTCGCTGTGCGCCCGCGCGGACGCGTCGGTGGACGCGGTGGACGCCCGCGCCGCCCTCCTGGACTGGCTCGACGGGCTCACCGAGTACGCCGCGTCAGCGCGGGGCATGGCCGAGGCGCTGGCCCACGACCGGCTGGTCGAACCGGAGCGGGTGAGTGCCTGCGCGGTGAAGCTCGAGGAAGCGGTCGAACCGCTGTTGCGGCGGGCCGCCGAGAGCGGGGCGGTGGCGCCGGACGTCACCGCGGCCGACCTCCTCGCGCTGGTCACCGGCATCGCCCTGGCCACGGAACGCCACGCCGACCCCGCCGCCGAGGGCCGACGCCTGCTCGAACTCACCGTCCGGGGCATCAGCCCGGTGAGTTGAGTACGGCGGCAGTGTCCCGCCGGGACCCACGCGGAAGCGGGGTTGCCCCGGCCATCCTCCACTTTGGCCGTTTCCCCTGAGGGCGACGGAGGACCACTGGCTCACCGTTCCCCAGCCGGAGCACTGAACCCGGAGTACTGATGTGAGTGCCCGTCAGCAGTCGACGACCGACTCCGCTCGGGTGGCGAGCCCGCCCGGACCGGCCCCCGTCCGCGTGGCCCGGCGGGTCCACGGCGGTCTCGTCGAGTACGACGGCTACAGCAACGGTGCCTGGTCGTACCCGCCCGACCACGGTGGCCATGCCTCCCGCATCTTCATCGACGTCGACGACGCCCGGCTCCCAGGAGTGCCCACATGCTGACCTCTTTCCCCCGGCACCGCGGCTCGGCCCCGCGCCGCAGACCGCGTACCACCCGCGCCCTGACCGGCACGGTGTGCCTGCTCGCCCTCGCCGGTACGGCCCTCGGCGCCGCGCCCGCCCCGGCCGCCGACGCCGCCGTCCCGCCCGCTCCGGTGTCCTGGCGCGCGGACCTGTCCCGGACCGGTGCCGACGACGTCAACGTCCGGTACGACGCGGGCGCCCTGCGGGTACGGGACGGCTCCGTCAGTCCCGCCTCCCTCGGCCGGGACCGCGGCTACGCCTCCGCCGTCCTGGACCCGCACCACGTGGACCGGCCCGTGAACCGGGTCGCCGTGGACGTCGACGCGACGGTGCCCGACGAGGCGAGCGTCGAGGTCGAGGTGCGCGGCCGCGCGGCCGACGGCACCTGGACCGAGTGGCGGCGGGCGGCGGCCGGAGCCCCGGCCCAGCTGCCCCGGGACGTCGTCGACGTCCAGGCCCGGCTCACTTTGTGGAACGCCAAGGGCGAACCCACCGCGGCCGTACGGGCGGTGACCCTGACGGCAGACGACACGGGCACCGCCCCCGCCGACCCCGCACCGACGACCAGGGCCGCCGCCTTCTCCGCCCGCGTCTACGCCACCCGCGAGGGCCTCGTCGGGCACACCACCGCCAACGGTCACGTCATCCAGGCCAACGACCACTTCGTGGCGCTGCCCTCCCGCCGTGCCCTGTCGCCGAACGGCAGCGGCCAGTACTCGGTGCAGGTGTGCGGGCCCGCCCGCTGCGAGACGGCGCCGGTGTGGGACGTCGGCCCGTGGAACACGCACGACGACCACTGGAACCCCTCGTCGGTGCGCGAACAGTGGAAGGACCTTCCGCAAGGTCTTCCCGAGGCGCAGGCCGCCTACGAGGACGGCTACAACGGCGGACGCGACGAGTTCGGCCGGCAGGTCGCCAACCCGGCCGGCATCGACCTCGCCGACGGCACCTTCTACAACGTCGGCCTGAACGACAACGGCTGGGTGACCGTCACCTACCTGTGGACCGAGGGCGGCGGCGACACCACGTCCTTCCCGACCTGGGGCACCGACGTGAGCGTGCGGCAACAGGCGACGACCGCGTCCACGCGCGTGGCGAGCCTGCCCGGGCCCACGACCGTACGGGTGCGCTGCCAGGTCCACGGCCAGCTCGTGACCTACGACGGCTACAGCAACGACGCCTGGTCCTACCTGCCCGACTACGGCGGTTACGTCTCCAACATCTTCATCGACGTGGCCGACGCCTGGCTCCCGGGCGTCCCCACCTGCTGACCTCGGGCGGCGCGGGGTCGGCCCTACGTGCGTCGGCGGGCCCGCTCCACCGGCGCGTCGGCGCCGGGGCCGACCGCACAATGGACGCATGACTTCCTCCTCCACCGAGGTCGCCGGTCCGGCGACCCGGCGAATCCCGGCGCGCCGGCGCCTCGCGGCCGCGGTGGCCGCGGTGGTGATCGTCGGTGCCGGACTCGCGCTCAGGTCCGTGGCGGTGGGGGAGGTGGCCAAGTACGGCGGAGACGCGCTGTACACCCTGCTGCTGTTCGCCCTCGTCCTCGTGGCCGCGCCGCGGACGGCACCGGCGAAGGCCGCCGCGGTGGCCCTGGCGGTGAGCTGGGGCGTGGAGTTGCTCCAGCTCACCGACGTACCGGCGCACCTCGCCCGGCGGAGCACGGCGGCGCGTCTGGTCCTGGGGACCACCTTCAACGCACCGGACCTGTTCTGGTACGCGGTCGGTGCGGCCGTCGGCTGGGCGGTCGTCAGGCGGGCGTGAAGCGCACCGGCGTTCCGGCGGCGGCCTGGGCCGCCGCCGCCAGGGCCGGTTCCGGGACGACCGCGACGACCGGGTAGCCGCCCGTCGTCGGGTGGTCGTGCAGGAAGAGCACCGGACGTCCGTCCGGCGGTACCTGCACGGCGCCCAGGACCATGCCCTCGCTCGGCAGTTCGCCCGCCGCCGCGCGTTCCAGCGGCGGTCCCTCGGTGCGCAGGCCGATGCGGTTGCTGTGCGGGGACACACGGTAGGCGGCCGAGGTGAACGTGCGCAGCGCGGCCGCGGTGAACCAGTCGGCGCGGGGGCCCGGCCGTACCGGCAGGACCAGTTCGGCGGGCGGTCCGGCCCAGGGTGCGGCGACCGGCGCCGGCACCGGCCCCGCGGGGGTGCCGACCGCGACGACGTCCCCGTCGCGCAGGGGCGCCGGGCCCAGGCCCGACAGCAGGTCCGTCGAGCGGCTGCCCAGGACGGGTTCGGCGGCGACGCCGCCCGCGACGGCCACGTACGAGCGGACGCCCGCGGTGGCCGCCCCCACGTCCAGGACCGAGCCCGCCGGCACCCGCACCGGGGCGCCCCAGGCGGCCGGTCTGCCGTCGACCGTCACCGGGCAGGGCGCACCGCCGACCACGACGGTGACGTCCTGGTCCGGCCGCAGGGCGCAGCCGGTGAGCGTCGTCTCCAGGACGGCGGCGTCCGAAGCGTTGCCGAGGAGGCGGTTGGCCAGTCGCATCGCGGGTGCGTCCAGCGCGCCGGAGCGGGGCACGCCCAGGTGGGCGTGGCCGGGCCGGCCCGCGTCCTGCACGGTGGTGAGTGCCCCGGAGCGCACGGCCGTGAGCTTGGTAGTCATGCCCCGGCCTCCGGCCCGGCCCCGGCGGCCGCGGTGCCGCCGGTCGTCGTGTTGGCCCCGGTCGTCGTGTCCGCCACGGCCGCCGCGCCGCCTGTCGTCGTCCCCGCTGCCGTCGCGTCGCCCGCTGTGACAAACCGCACCCGGGTCCCCGGTGTGAGGAGCGCCGCCCGCTCCCGCGCCGGGTCCCACAGCGGTCGCGGGTCGGGCATCGTGCCGATCAGCTGCCAGCCGCCCGGGGTGGCGCGGGGGTAGACCGCGCTGTAGGGGCCGGCGAGGGCCACCGCACCGGCCGGGACCCGGGTCCTGGGCGTGGACCGGCGGGGGACGTGCAGGTGAGGGGGGAGTCCGGTGAGGTAGCCGAACCCGGGCGCGAACCCGCAGAACGCCACCCGGTAGGTGTGCGACCCGTGCAGGGCGCCGACCTCCCCGGGCCCGACCCCCCACAGGGCCGCCACGTCCGCCAGGTCCGGGCCGTCGTAGCGCACCGGGATCTCCACCACGTCCCCGGTGTCGTCCGTGACCGGCGGCACCTCCCAGCCGGCGATCCGGCGGGCCAGCGCCTCCGGGTCCGGCACCCCGTCCAGCAGCACGGTCCGGGCCCCCGGCACGATCTCCTCGACCGGAGGGAGGGCCCCGGCAGCGCGCCGGCGCAGCACCTCGGCGTGGAAGGCGGCGGTGCGCTCGGCGTCGGGCAACTCGACGAGCAGGGCGTGGCGACCGGCGGGGCGAGCCGTGAGCGCCCCGGTGCGCCCGCCGGTGTGCGCCGTGCCGTGGGCCGTCATGCGAACGCCCCGATCCCGACCCCGGACCCCTCCAGCGCCTCGCGCACCCGGGCTGCGATCCGGGCGGCGTTCGGGGTGTCGCCGTGCACGCACAGGGAGCGGGCGGCCACCGCGACCGTCGTGCCGTCCACGGCCTCGACGGAGCCCTCCACGGCGAACGCGACCGCACGGCGTACCACCGCGTCCTCGTCCGTCACCACCGAGCCCGCCTCGCGGCGGGGGACCAGGGTGCCCCGCGCGGTGTAGGCCCGGTCCGCGAAGGCCTCCGGGACGCCGGTGAGCCCCGCGTCCGCGGCGGCGGCCAGCAGCAGCGAGCCGGGGAGCCCGAGCACGGGCAGCGCACCGCCCGCCAGCCGTACCCCGGCGACGACGGCACGGGCCTGCTCGGCGTCGTGGACGGTGCGGTTGTAGAGCGCGCCGTGCGGCTTCACATAGGCCACTCGCGCCCCGGCGGCCTCGGCGAAGACCCGGAGCGCGCCGATCTGGTACGCCACCTCCGCCGCCAGTTCCTCGGCGGGCACGTCCATGGCACGCCGGCCGAAGCCCGCCAGGTCGCGGTAGGACACCTGCGCCCCGATCCGCACCCCGCGCTCGGCGGCGAGGTCGCAGACGCGGCGCATCACCGACGGGTCGCCCGCGTGGAAGCCGCAGGCGACGTTGGCGCTGGTGACGACGGAGAGCAGGGCGTCGTCGTCGGTGAGGGTCCAGCGGCCGAAGCCTTCACCGAGATCTGCGTTGAGGTCGATCACACCTTGAAAGTAGACGATCGTTGAACGATCCGACAAGGGACGTCCGCGTGTCCGCTTCCGGGGGCGAGAGAATTCACCCCTTGTTAGATCGTTCAACGATCGCTAGTGTCCGTGCATCTGCCACGCATCTGGAGCTATGGTCCCCGGGACCGATGAGTCACGTTCCGAAGCTCCGGATCCGTGCCCTGCCCCCTCATGCCTGAAGAAGGCCACCGAATGATCGTTCTCCTCGGTGTGGTCGTGGTGATCCTCGGATTCGTCACGCGCCGCAACCCCGTCCTCGTGGTGGGCGTCGCCGGTATCGTCACCGGACTGCTCGGCAAGATGAACCCGCTGGAGGTCCTCGCGGCCTTCGGCCGGTCCTTCGCCGACAGCCGCTCGGTCACCGTCTACGCCATCGTGCTCCCCGTGATCGGGCTGCTCGAGCGCTACGGCCTGCGCGAGCAGGCCCGCAATCTCATCGGCCGCCTGGGCAAGCTCAGCGCCGGCCGGTTCCTCACCGTCTACCTGCTGGTCCGGCAGGTCACCGCGGCCTTCGGCCTGAACAGCATCGGCGGCCCGGCACAGACGGTGCGGCCCCTGGTGGCCCCGATGGCCGAGGCCGCCGCCGAACGCTCCACCGGGGCCAAGCTGCCCGACAGGCTGCGCGAGAAGGTGCGCTCGTACTCGGCCTCGGCCGACACCGTGGGCGTCTTCTTCGGCGAGGACTGCTTCATCGCGATCGGCTCGATCCTGCTGATCACCGGCTTCGTGAACTCGACCTACCACCAGGACATCGAGCCGACCCAGCTCGCCCTGTGGGCGATCCCGCTCGCCGTCTGCGCCTTCCTCATCCACGGTGCCCGGCTGCTGCTCATGGACAAGCAGCTCGAACGCGAGATGGCGCAGGCCGCCGCCGAGCACGACCTGCCGCTTCCCGAGGGGGCCGACAAGTGATCAAGGTCGAATGGCTGTACTGGCTGATAGGCCTCGTCTTCGTCGTGATGGCCGTGCAGATGGCCACCGACCGCAGCAACCCCAAGCGGTGGACGTCCGCCGCCTTCTGGGGCCTGCTCGGACTCACCTTCCCCTACGGCACCGGCGTGGCCAACGCCACCGCCGGCAACGGCGGCTGGACCCTGCCCGCCGAACCGCTCGGCGTCGCCGTCCTCGCCCTGATCGTGCTGGCCGGCTTCAACTTCCTCGGCAAGGGCGTCCCGGTCACCACCACAGGCGAACAGCGCGAGGCCGCGGCCGCCCGGCTCGGCAACAAGATCTTCATTCCCGCGCTGACCATCCCGCTGGTCGCCATCGTCTGCGCCTCCGTGCTCGACGAGTCCGGACTCTTCGAGTCGGGCAAGGCCACCCTCCTCGGGCTCGGCCTCGGCTGCATCGCCGCACTCGTCGTCGGCATGCTCGTCACCGGCGAGAAGAAGGTCTCCGTCCCGATCCACTCCGGCCGCTCCATGCTGGAGGCGATGGGCTCCGCCCTGCTGCTGCCCCAGCTCCTCGCCGTGCTCGGCTCGATCTTCGCCGCCGCCGGGGTGGGCGACCAGGTCGGCGACATCATGAACAAGGTCCTCCCCGACGACTCCAAGTACCTGGCCGTGCTCGCCTACTGCGTCGGCATGTTCCTGTTCACCGTCATCATGGGCAACGCCTTCGCGGCCTTCCCGGTGATGACCGCGGCGATCGGCTGGCCCGTACTCATCCAGCAGATGCACGGCAACGAGCCCGCCGTCCTCGCGATCGGCATGCTGGCCGGTTTCGCCGGCACCCTGTGCACACCGATGGCCGCGAACTTCAACATCGTCCCGGCCACCCTGCTCGAACTGAAGGACCAGTACGGGCCGATCAAGGCTCAGCTGCCGACGGGCATCGCCCTGCTCGGCTGCTGCACCGTGATCATGGCGCTCTTCGCCTTCTGACGCACGCTGCCCGGTACCCGCCCCCTGATCCCCGCCCGACCCGCACGGCAAGGAACGCCCATGACCCGTGTCCTCATCACCGGCTTCGCCCCCTTCGGCGGAGAGCGCGTGAACCCGTCCTGGCAGGCGGCCTCCCTGGTGGCCGCCGAGCCGCCCGCCGGGCTCACGGTCACCGCGGCCGAACTGCCCTGCGTCTTCGGCAAGGCCCTCGACGCCCTGCGCGACGCCGTCCGGGCCGAGAACCCCGACCTGGTGCTCTGCCTGGGGCAGGCGGGCGGACGCCCGGGCGTCACCGTGGAGCGGGTCGGCATCAACGTCGACGACGCGCGCATCCCCGACAACGCAGGCCGACAACCCATCGACGAACCGGTGGTCCCGGACGGCCCCGCCGCCTACTTCTCCACCCTCCCCGTCAAGGCGTGCGTCGCCGCGATGCGCGAGGCCGGGGTCCCGGCCGCCGTCTCCAACACGGCCGGCACCTTCGTCTGCAACCACGTGGCCTACGGCCTCGGCCACCTCATCGCCACCGAGTTCCCGCACATACGCGGCGGCTTCGCGCACGTGCCCTGGGCGCCGGAGCAGGTGCCCGACGGCACCGCGCCCGCCCTCCCGCCCGCCACCGTCGCCCACGGCCTGCGCGCCCTGCTGGCCACCGCCGCCCGCACCCCCGCCGAGCAGGACCTCAAGGTCACCGAAGGAGCCACCCACTGATGCCGCTCAGCGCCCACGCGGCCCCCTTCGCCCAGCTCGCCCTGGCGAACATCACCCGCGAGTACCCCAACTTCCCCGCCCACCTGATCACTTCCGCCGACGAGCACCTCGCACCGCGCTCCCTGCACCCCGCCTTCTACGGCGCCTACGACTGGCACTCCTCGGTGCACATGCACTGGCTGCTCGTCCGCCTGCTGCGCCGCCACGGCGGCACCCCCGCCCTGCCGGACGCCGCGGCCGCCGTCGCCGTGCTCGACGGGCACCTCACCCCCGACAACCTCGCCACCGAGGCCGCCTACCTGCGCGACCGCCCGTCCTTCGAGCGCCCCTACGGCTGGGCGTGGCTGCTCGCACTCGCCGCCGAGTGCCGGGCGCACGGTGGCCCGGAGGGCGAGCGCTGGGCCGGGGCACTGCGGCCGGCGGTGGACGCCGTCGACGGGCTGCTGGCCGACTGGCTGCCCAAGGCCACCTATCCCGTGCGCCACGGCAACCACCCCAACAGCGCCTTCGCGCTGGGCCTCGCACTCGACTCGGGGGAACTGTCGGCCGGGACCGAGCGAGCCGTGCGGGAACGCCTGCTGAGCTGGTTCGCCGACGACCACGACGCACCCGCCCACTGGGAGCCGTCCGGGCAGGACTTCCTGTCCCCGGCGCTCACCGAGGCCGACGCGATGCGCAGGGTCCTCGCACCGGAGCGGCTGGCGCGGTGGCTCGACCGCTTCCTGCCCGGCCTCGCGGCCGGTGCCCCCTGCGCCCTGCTGGAGGTGCCGGTCGTCTCCGACCACGCCGACCCGCAGATCGGCCACCTGCTCGGCCTGACGCTCAGCAGGGCAGCCGCGCTGCGCTCGCTCGCCGACGCCCTGCCCGAGGGCCCGGTCCGCACCCGCCTGGGAGAGGCGGCCGGGGCGCACCTCACGGCGGGTCTGCCGGCGGTCGAGCGCGGCGACTTCACCACCGACCACTGGCTGGCGACCTTCGCGGCCCTGGCGCTGGATCCGTTGGCTCCGGTGGCCGCGCGCCGCTGACGCTGGATCCGTTGGCCCCGCGCCCCCGACGCCGCGTCACCCGCTGCGCGGGTGCGCCCGCCTGACCGGCAGCATCGTCTCGACCTCGCCCTGGGTGAGGTGGTCCCGGATCAGCCCGTTGACCAGGGCCGCCTTCTCCAGCGGCACCAGATGGGAGGCGCCGGGCACGACGGCGAGTTGGGCACCGGGGACGGCGCGGTACAGGGCGGTCGTGTGCTCCAGCGTCATCAGGTCGTCGTCGCCGGACATCACGAGGGTGGGCGCCTGGACGCGGGCCAGCTCGTTCGTGCTGAGCGTCGGCTGGGTGCGCCACATGTCGAGCACCTTCGCCGCCGCCACCGGCCAGTGGTCCGCGCCGTCCGGCGAGACGGCCTCGTACAGCTCGCGGAAGAACGCCAGGTCCGGTCCCTCGGGCGTCATCGCGTCGAGCATGCCGGGATCGACGAAGCACTCGGTCGCGGGCCGGAAGTTGGCCCCGATCACCACGATCCCGCGTACCAGGTCGGGCCGGGCGACGGCGACGAGCAGCGCGACGACCCCGCCGTCGCTCCAGCCGACCAGGTGTGCGGGGCCGCCCACGACGGTCTCGACGAACGCCACGGTGTCCTCGGCCATGTCCCGGTAGGTGAGCGGACCCGCCACGTCCGGGGTGTGGCCGTGCGCGCGCCGCTCGGGCAGGAAGACGCGGTACCCGGCGGCGAGATCGGGGCGCTGCGCTCCCCAGGTGTCGTTGGTGCACAGACCGCCGTGCAGCAGGACCAGCGGCTCGCCGGTCCCCTCGGTCTCGTACCAGGTCCTGACCCCGCGAAGGTCCGCGTACTCGCCCATCGTCCAGGCCCTCTCCGGCCGCGGTCGCTCACGGCCAGTCTCCGCCGGGCCCGGCGCGCCTGCAACACGGGGGAGGGGCGTCAGCCCGCGGTACTCATGACCCCTCCGTGCCGCCGAGCCGTCGCAGCGACCGGACCAGCGCCTCGACACCCGACCGCGCCTTGGAGCGGGGACAGCCGACGTTGAGCCGGACCCGTCCCGGGGAACCGTAGGCGGCGCCCGGCATGACGGCCACCTTCTCGGTCTCCACCAGCTCCCGTTGCAGCTCCTGGTCGTCGACGCCCAGCGGCCGCAGGTCGATCCAGGCCAGGTAACCCGCCTGCGGGGGCTGCCAGCCGAGCCGCGGGAACGCCTCGTGGAGACGATCGGCGACCATCGCGAGGTTGCCCGCCAGATACCCGCGCAGCGCGTCCAGCCAGGGCGCCCCCTCGCGGTAGGCGGCGATGTGACCGACCAGCGACAGCACCGCGGGGGAGGAGAGCCCGTCCGCGTCCTTGAGATGGCGCAGGTAGGCGTCGCGCGATGCGGGGTCGCCAATGATGCCGTAACTGCCTGTGAGCGCGGGGATGTTGAAGGACTTGGACGCCGAAGTGACCACGGCCCAGCGGCCGTCGCGGCCGTGCCTGACCCACGGGCGGTGGACGTTCGGGGCGTACGCCAGGTCGGAGTGGATCTCGTCGCTGACGACCGCGACGCCGTGCCGTGCGCACAGCCGGGCCATCCGGTCCAGTTCACCGGCCGACCACACCCTGCCCGTCGGGTTGTGCGGCGAGCACAGCAGCAGCACGGCCGTGTCGGGCAGCGCCAACAGCCGCTCCAGTTCCGCCCAGTCGTCCAGGGGGCATTCCAGGAGCCGTCGGCCGCCCGCCGACACGGTCTTGGGGAACGCGTCGTACATCGGGGTGTGGGCGACCACCCCGTCGCCCGGCCGCGACCACAGGTGCAGCAACCGGGAGACCTGGTAGACGACGGACGGCGCGTAGACGATCGACCCCGGATCCACGTCCGTGTCGTGCCGCGACGCGTACCAGTGGACGATCGCGGACAGGAAGTCGTCCTGGCGCCAGCGCGAGTAGCCGAGCACCCCGTGGTCCAGACGCCCGCGCAGCGCCGCCAGCACCTCGGGAGCGGTCTCGAAGTCCATGTCGGAGATGGTGAACGGCAGCAGGTCCGGCACGCCGAAACGGTCCTGGACGTAGTCCCACTGCGTGCACCAGGTGCCGCGCCGGTCCACCGGTGTGTCGAAGTCGTACGGCGCGGACGCGGGCCCGGGAATCGGGGCAGCCGGGGACGAGTGCGGGGTCACGGTCGGCCCACCGGGAGCATCGTCGCGATGGCGTCCTTCACGGACTGGACCTGCGGGCCGATGATGACCTGCACGTTGTGCCCGTCGAGCTTGATGACGCCCACGGCCCCCAGCTTCTTCAGCCGTGCCTCGTCGACCCGTTCGGCGTCCGCCACCGTCATGCGCAGACGCGTGATGCAGTTGTCCAGGGACTGGATGTTGCCCGCGCCGCCGATCGCGTCGAGCATGGCGACGGCGTCGTACTTCCCCGCGACCAGCTCGCGCACCTGCTCCGGCGCCTGCCCGCCCTCGACCTCGTCCCGTTCCCCGTCGTGCGCCTCGTCGTGCCCCTCGCTGTGCGCCGCGTCGTGCCCGTCGTCGGCCGGCGGGTCCTCCCGGCCGGGCGTCTTGAGGTCGAAGCGCGTGATGGCCCAGCGGAACAGGAAGTAGTACGCGGCGAACCACACCGCCGCGATCACCGGCACCAGATACCACTTGGTCGTCGAGCCCTGGAGCACACCGAAGACCAGCCAGTCGATGACGTTGCCGTCGGTGTTGCCGATGAAGACGCCGAGCACGGCCGCCGTGAGGAAGCCCAGTCCCACCAGGACCGCGTGGATGAGGTACAGCCACGGGGCGACGAAGAGGAACAGGAACTCCAGCGGCTCCGTGATGCCGCCGACCACGCAGGCCACCACGCCGGACACGAGCAGCGCCTTGATCTCCGGACGCATCCGGCGCCTGGCGCAGTGGTACATCGCGAGTGCGGCGCCCGGCAGACCGCCCAGGTAGGCCGCCATCTTGCCCTGGGAGAGGAAGTGCGTGGCGTCGGTGACGGCCGAGTTGGGTGCCGCCGAGCAGTCCAGCTGGGCGTAGAACAGGTTCAGCGCACCGGAGACGTGGTCGCCGCACACGGTGCCCGAGCCGCCGACGTCCGTGAAGCGGAACATGGCGACGAGGATGTGGTGCAGGCCGATCGGGCGCAGCAACACCTCGCCCATGCCGAAGAAGAACGGTCCGAAGACGCCCGTGTGCCCGATGCCCCGGCCCACCGCGTTGATCCAGCCGTTGAAGGTGGGCCACACCAGCGGGATGAGCAGGCCGAGCACGCTCAGGACCAGGGCGGAGACGATCGGGACGAAGCGCAGCCCGCCGAAGAAGGCGAGCGCGTCGGGCATCCGCTGGGTGCGGAAGCGCCGGTGGAGCAGGCTGACAACGATGCCAACGGCCACGGCGCCGAGCAGTCCCGTGTCGATCGACTGCACACCCAGCACGTCGGCTATGCCGTAGTGCTCGATCGCCTTCTCGTCCTCGAAGTCGACGCCCTTGGCGGTGAGGTAGAAGTTCACCGCGAGGTTCATGGCGACGTAGCCGACGAAGCCGGAGAACGCGGCCACGCCCTTGTCCTCCCGGGCCAGACCGAGCGGAATGGCCATCGCGAAGAGGACGGGCAGGAACGTGAAGGCGACCAGACCGGTGTTGGCCATCCAGGTGAAGACGACGTGGAAGCCCTCGCCCTTCAGGAAGGCAACGTTGTCAGTGACCGCCTCGCTGGACAGCGAGGACCCGATGCCCAGCATGATGCCGCAGAACGCGAGCAGGGCCACCGGGAGCATGAACGTCTTGCCGAGCCCCTGGAGGAATTCCCAGAGTGCGGCCTTGGTCTTCTGCATGTGTACGGAACTTTCGGGCCTGGGGGACGGACCCGTCTGCTCGTCGTGACGAGGCGGGGCGGGCCGCGGGCGGTACGAGCGGCTGGGGGGAAGACGCCGCCGCAGGGATCACATCACAGCGGGTCGGTGACTGTCCACGGTGTCCCGTCGCCCGTGCCTCGGCCCGATGCCTCCGCCCGTCACAACCATCCCCGCCGCGCCGCCTGCCAGGCGAGCTGCATACGCGTCGCCGCGTTGGCGCGCTCCATCATGCCCTGGATACGCCGCTGGACCGTCCGGCGGCTCAGCTGCATCTGGGAGGCGATCGCCTTGTCGGCGACTCCCGCCACCAGCAGGGAGAGCAGCCTGCGGTCGGTGGGGGCCAGCGCGTCGGGCGCCGCGGGCCCGTCGGTTCCGGACAGTTCACCGGTGTCGTCGACGTCCAGCGGGACGGCGTCCTCCCAGTACCGCTCGAAGAGCGCCACCAGGGCCGCCAGCAGATTGCTGTCCCTGACCAGTGCCGTCGTCGGTTCCTCCGGACTGCCGTGCGGTCCGCCGGCGACGAGGGGGAAGACGGCCACCGCGCGGTCCGCGATCGCCAGCCGCAGCGGCAACTGCGGTACCGCACGGGCGACCTCACCGGCCCGCACTCCCGCCACGACGTTGTCGACCGCGCCCTCGTCGTCGAAGAACGCCTTCTCGTACAGCACCCGGTAGCGCACGCCGCGGGCCAGCGCCTCGAACTCCTCGGTGTTGCTGCCCGAGGGCATGGCCACGTACTGGGCCTTGCAGAACCAGAGCATCTCCTCCCGCACACTGGTCTGGATCTGCCGCAGGTGCTGGCGCAGCGCCTCGGCGCCGGTAATCACCTCCAGGAGCTGGCCCGCGTCCCGCCTGCGCATGGTGTCCCGGTAGGACTCGATCAGCCGGGCCGCCTCGTGCTGGGCCAGGTCGAGCGCCTCGGCGCTGCGTTTGAGCCGGGGCAGCAGGGCGACATCGGGCGGAGCGGCCTGGTGCAGCCGGGGCGTGCCGTCGGTGGGGCTGGCGAGTCCCTTCGCGGTGAGCGACTCCAGGACGTGGTGCATCCGCTCGACCGGCATGCCGGCGCGCTCCGCCAGGTCGGCGGCGCCGGCCCGGCCGAAGGCCACGAGTAGTGCGTACACCGACTCCTCGTCGGGCGACAGCCCCGCGATCTCCAGCACCACGAACGCCCTCCCCGGATCCTGGGCCGTGACGGTTGAACACCGTACTGCACAGGTGGGGAGGGCGCGGCGCGGGTGTACGGCGTCCCCGGCCGCACACCCGCGCCGGACGGACGGCTGCCCGGGTACCGCTACCGGCGTACCGCGTAGGCGCGTTGCACCGTCTGCCGTACCGAGTTCCCCGCCGAGTCGCGTGCCGTCACGCGGAGCGTGACCCACGACTCCCGGTGGGCGGGCGGGGTGAGCGAGGCCCGGAAGGACTGGTGTCCGTGCGCACGGGTGCGCGCCGTCGACCAGGTGCGTCCGTCGTCGTAGGACGCCTCGACCCGGACGCTCACCCCACGCGGCACGGGCAGCCCGTCCTGGGCGCGGACCCGTACGTCGACGCGATGGGACCGGGTGCCGCGTACGGAATTGCGCACGTCGACCGGTACGTCGTAGTCCAGTTGGAGCAGCGGCAGCGGTGTGGCGGCGTCCGTGCGGCCCGACTCGAAGGACCAGGACGTAGAGGTGGCGACGCCCCTCGTCCACGCCTCGGAGTCGCGTGCGGTCTCCATGTCCAGCCGGTAGCGTGCCCGTTCGGCCGGCACGGCCACGTTCTGCCAGGCGCTGCCGACCCCGTCGACCCGCTCGCCGTCCCGGTACAGCACGGCGCTCGCGGTGTCACCGCCGGAGGTGGGCGACCAGTGTCCGGCCTGCGAGTCGGTGAACTCCGGGACCCTCAGCCGCAGTACGTTGCCGTCCCGCACGGTCGGTGTCGCGGTGCCGGCCGGGATCGACGGCCGGACCACCGCACCCTGCCAGGTCTCCGGGGGCTGTGCGTCGGCCCGGTAGGTGCGCGGATCGTCCCGCATGCCGGCGATCAGCGGCTGGTCCACGTCGAAGGTCGTGGTGTGGTGGACCCGGTGCTGCCAGGTGGTGTCGCCCGCGCTCACGTACTCGGTGCGCTCGAAACCGAGCGGCGCGAACCGGGTGTACTGCAGCCAGGCCGTGTCCTGGTACGGCCGCCAGCCGAAGCGCTGCTCGCTCGCCCACCCCGTGACACCGTTGTCGGCGTACGTGCTGCGGACGACCGCGCTGTTGCGCGCGGACACCGTGTGCACGACCTTGCGGGGCACCTGCTGCTCGGACACCTGCATCACGTCGTACAGGTACGGGCTGTGTGCCGTTCCGGTGAAGCGCACCGAGGTCGAGCCCCGGGCGATGCGCGCGAGCAACTCGGCGCCCGTGCCCTTGCCGATCCGCAGGGTGGGCAGGGCGTTGCGGTCGCCCGTCGGCCGCCAGCGGGTCCAGCCGGTGTCGTTGAAGTGGACAAGGATCACCGCGCGGACCCCGGCCGCGGCCGCCCGTTCGACCAGGGCCCGCTCACCGGCCCCCGTCGGGTTGTCCACCACCGCGACCTTGCCGCGGGCGTGGCTGAAGTCGGCGTCCGCCGCGTCACCCGCGTCCACCGCGGTCAGGGTCGCGCCGCGCTCCGGGAAGAGCGGCGACGCGGGCATGTAGTAGGCGCCCAGGTCGAACCGCGAGCGGGACACCTTCGCCTCGATGAGCGGGGCGACGAGCTGCCAGCGGGAGGCGAACTCGAAGGTGCCCTCGGTGACCTTCGCCGTCGGACTGATGTAGAGCCGTTTGGCGATGTCGAAGTACATCGTGCCCTGCGTCAGGCTGCGCCCCCCGATCTCACGGTAGGTCTGGTAGCTGAGGATCCCGCGCTGCTCCGCGGGGCGGGGTGTGCGGATCTCGACCGGAACCGTCTCGCGGGCGTCCAGGGTGACGGTCATGTCCTTGGTGACCTTCACCTCCGGCAGCACCACGTGGCGCAGCTCCTGGCCGTCCTCGGCCGACGTGGTCCAGCTGGTGTTGAGCTGGTAGACGCCCTCCTCGACCTCGGCGACGGCGGCGCCGGGGTCGGTGTAGCCGACGAAGCCCTCCGTGCCCCAGATGGTGGGCAGGTCCTGGACCTGCTTACCGTCCTTGTCGATCGTCTTCACGGTGATCCGGTGCGTCGGCCCGTGCACCACGAGGCTCAGCGTGGTGTGGGCGGCCACCGAGCCGTCGGCGGTCGTCGCGGTGACGTATCCGTAGAACTTGCCCTGCCCGGCACGGGCGGGATCCACGGTCAGCGGCACCTCGGCCGACGCGCCCGCGGGCACGCGCACGGAGTCGGAGCCGAGTCGCGCCGATCCCTCGGCCGGCGCCTTGCCCCCTTCCGTGGCCAGCTCGACCGCGAGCGAGAGCGTGACGTCCTGGTCCGAGGAGTTGGTGTACCTGACCCTCGAGGTCACGGGCTCGGTGTCCGACGAGGTGAACGGGCCCATGACGAGCGTGCCGGTCGCGGTCACCGCGCCCAGTCCCGCGGCGCGCAGGTCGATCCGCCCGCCGCCCTGTTCGGTGACCTTCGGGCCGTCCACCGTGACCGCGGTGCTGATCAGCGCGTCCTTCAACCGGGCGCCGGACCAGTCGGGATGACGCTGGGCGAGCAGCGCGGCGGCGCCCGCCACGTGCGGGGTCGCCATCGAGGTGCCCGAGGCGGCGGTGTAGTGCTCGTCGACCGGGTCGCCCATGGCCGACCCGGCTGCGCGTGCCGCCACGATGCCGACCCCGGGAGCCGTGACGTCCGGCTTCACCGCGTCGTCGCCGAGTCGCGGGCCGCGGCTGGAGAACGGGGCGAGCGAGTCGTCCCGGTCCACCGCCCCGACGGTGAGGGCGGCGTCCGCGGCGCCGGGCGAGCCGACGGTGCGGGGCCCCTGCTCGCCCTCGTTGCCGGCCGCGACGACGAACAGCGTGCCGGTGCGCCGGCTGAGGTCGTTGAGCGCCTGGCTCATGGGGTCGGTGCCGTCGGTGGCCCCGGAGGAGCCGAGGCTCATGTTGACGACGTCGGCACCCTGGTCCGCCGCCCACTCCATGCCCGCGATCACCTGCGACTCGCTGCCGAAGCCGTCGTCGCCGAGGACCTTGCCGATGAGCAACTGCGCGGCGGGCGCGACACCCTGCCTGCTCCCGCCGGAGGCGGCACCGCTGCCGCCGACGATGGAGGCGACGTGGGTGCCGTGCCCGAAGACGTCGTTGGTACCGGAGCTGCCGGAGAAGTCCTCGGCCGCCGCGACCCGGCCGGCGAGGTCGGGATGGCTCTGGTCGGCGCCGGTGTCCAGCACGGCGACCTTGACGCCATCGCCCCGGTAGCCGGCCGACCACACCTCAGGGGCACCGATCTGGGCCGTACTGCGGTCCAGGGAGGCGCCCACCCGGCCGTCCAGCCACACGCGCGGAGTGGTCGCGGCGGCCTTAGCGCGCTGCCCGCCGGCCGGGACGAGTTGCTTCCAGAACCGTCCGAGGTCCGCGTCGCCGACCCGCACGGCACGCGCGTCGATGCTCTCGAGTTCGCGGACCGACGCGTCCCGCGCCAGATCGGTCAGGGAGTTCACGGAGGAGGCCGCCACGCCCTCGGTCCGCTCCACGATGAGCGGCAGCGCGTCGGTGTGCGCGGTGTCGTACCGCTGCGCGAGGAGCGCCGTCACGTCGAACAGGTCCCGGTCCAGGCGGCCGGCGGCCACCAGGGCGTCGGCGTCGGACGGAAGGACCGTCACATGGCCGTCCTGCTCGAAGGTCCTGAAGAGGATGCCCTTTCTCCCCGGCCCCGGCGTGACGGACGCCGCCTGGCGGCCGTCCCCGGCCCGGGTGACGGTCACCCGGTCACCGGTGATCAGCTCGACCGTCGCCGCGCCGCCGTCCGACGGGGTCGCGACGGTGTCTTGACGCGGTGTGCCCGCCAGCGCGGGTACGGGGGCCACGGCGCCGGCGGCCAGCGCCAGACCGGCCGATATCGCAGCCAACAGGCGGATCCGTCTCATCAGTGCGCTGCCTTCCCATGCGTTCGATGCAAGTTCGTGCGTTGGTCAGAATGAGCGCACCGCACACGGGGTGTCATGCGATTCGAGTGGCACAGGTGGGACATGTCGCAAGGGCGACAGTGGCCCGTCGGGAGGGTGTACGAGGGGGCAACCCGGTTGCGGGGGTGTGGGGTTGGCGTGGCCGACGATGCGCGGGCCGGCGCGAGGCACCGGAGAGCCGCATGAGGCGTGAGCCGGGGGGCGCCCGGGGAGGATCCAGCGGGACCCGCCCGACACATCACGTCACATCACGTCGTCCCGTCCCGTCCCGCCCCGCCTCGTCCAGTCCCGCGCCGTCCAGTCCAGCCCCCGTCCCGTCCCGTCATGTTCCGTCCCGTCCCGTCGGAAGGCAGGCACCGATGCGCCGTTTCCTCGCCCGAGTACTCGAACCCGCTCGCGCGCCCCTGGCCAGAGGCGTCGCGGCCGCACTGGCCCTCACCCTGGCGTCCTCCGTCCTGGCCGCGTCCACGAGCACCGCCGCCGCTCCCGAGGGCAACGGCCCGGACCACCGGCCCGGGGGCAACGCCTGGTTCACGTCCTGGGCCTCCTCGCAACAGCGCCTCGCGCCCGACCCGCTGCGAGACCAGTCGATGCGCATGATCACCCACCTGAGCCAGGGAGGTGACGCGGTCCGTATACGCGTCCAGAACACCTTCGGCACGGCACCGCTCACCGTCGACGCGGCGACCGTGGCCCACAGCGACGGCAGGGACGCCGCGACGCGAGGGCGTCCGCTCCCCGTCACGTTCGACGGCCGACGCGAGGTCGTGATCCCACCCGGCGGCGAGGTCTGGAGTGACACGACGGGGCTGCGCACGGCCGCCCAGGACGACATCGCGGTGTCGCTCTCCGTCTCCGGCACGGTGGCGCCGGGGCGACACGACAGCGCCTTCCGCACCAACTACCTGACCCCGCCCGGCTCGGGGGACCACACCGCCGACCCGGCCGGCACCGCGTTCACCGAGACGACCGGCTCCACCCTCCTGGTCAGCGCGGTCGACGTGCGCAACCCGCGCCTGCGGGGAAGCCTCGTCGCCTACGGCAGTTCGGTCGTCGACGGAACCGGGTCGACGAACTGCGGACCGGGTTGCGACCGCCCGGGCGCCAACCTGAGGTGGACCGACGACCTCGCGCGGCGCATCACCTCGGAGCTGCCCGCCACCCGGCAGTTCGCCCTCGCCAACGCGGGCATCGGCGGCACCACGAGCGCCGCGACCTGCCCGGGCATCGGTGAGTCCGTGCGCGGCCTGGACGCCGCCGCCCGGCTGGAGCGCGACGTGCTGGCCCTGCACGGGGTCACGGGCGTTCTCTACTACTACGGGACCAACGACCTCCCGGCCGGCTGCGACGCCGGGCAGATCCAGGCGAGTTACCGCGAGGTGTTCCGGCGACTGCGGGACGCGGGCATCAAGGTGTACGTCACGCCCATCACCCCGCGCCCCGGCTACACCGACCAGCACAACCGCGACCGGCACGCCGTCGGCACCTTCGTCTCGAAGTGGAACAGCTGCGGCGGCACCTGCGACGGGATCCTCCCCTTCGACCGGGTGCTCGCGGACCCCGTGCGGCCGAACAGCATCAACCCGCCCTACGACACCGGCGACGGCGTCCACGCGAACATCGCGGGCCAGCGGGCCCTCGCCGACATCGTCTCGCTCCCGATGCTGGCGTCGTCGGCCCGCCGGTGATCCGGTGACCACCGGGGCACCGGGGTCGTCAACCCCCCGACGGCCGTAGGGCGTCGACGACGAGATCGAGCAGACGGCCCGTCCGCTCCGGCTCGTCGTCGGCCGCCGTGGAGAGGAACACACCGAGGAGCATCGCGGTGACGTCGTCGGGCTCGACGTCACCGCGCAGGGAGCCCGCCCGCACTCCCTCGGCGAGGAGCGCGCCGATCGCGGCCGTGATGCGCTCCCGGGTGGCGGGAGTGGCGAGGCGTCCCGAGGCCCAGCCGCTGTGGAGGGTGTTGAGCATGGCGCGCTTCGTCGCGACGAACGCGGCGTAGCGCTCCATCCAGGCGCGCAGGGCCTGTTCGGGCGGCAGTTCCTTCAGCAGGGCCGGGGCGCTGTCGGTGACGTCGTCCAGTTCGGCGGCGTAGACGGCCTCGACCAGTGCCTCGCGGGTGGGGAAGTGGCGGTAGAGCGTGCCGATGCCGACCCCCGCGTCGCGGGCGATGCCCTCGAGCGGGACGGTGTCGTCCGCGGCGGTGAAGGCGGCGCGCGCGGCGGCGACGAGGTTCTCACGGTTGCGGCGCGCGTGTGCGCGCAGCGGGCGGCCCGTGCTCGCAGGGGGGCGGGGGCGGTCGGCGGCGGGCGTCGGTTCCTGGTCCGGACTCAAAGCGGAGGATCCTCCGGTAGTGCTACAGTCGGCTTGACGGAGGCTCCTCCGTTTTGCCATCTTCTCATGAGGACGGACTTCCCATGACGTCACACGGCACCTCTCCCTCCGCCACGGCCGAGGGCACTCCCCGCCCCGGCGGCGCGGGTGTGCTCGCCGGCCGCACCGTCTCCCGGATCGGGTACGGCGCGATGCAGCTCGAGCGGCTGCACGCCGACCGCGGCGCCGCCGTCGCACTGGTACGCCGCGCGGTGGAGCTCGGCGTCGACCACTTCGACACCGCCCAGTTCTACGGCGACGGCTTCGTCAACGAGGTCCTGCGCGAGGCGCTGGGCACCGCGGACGACGCCGTGGTCGTGACCAAGGTCGGCGCGACCCCGGACCCCGGCGGTCCGCTTCCCCTGCGGCTCGCCCAGCGGCCCGAGGAGCTGCGGACCGACGTCGAGGACAATCTCCGGAGCCTGGGCACCGACCGCCTCGCGGTCGTCAACCTGCGCCGCGCCGACACCGGTCCCGGGCTCCGTGCCGAAGGCGATCAGCTGGTCGACATCGACGACCAGCTCGCCGTGCTGACGGCACTGCGGGACGAGGGCAAGATCGGCGCCATCGGGCTCAGCGCCGTCACCCTGGACGGGCTGCGCCGCGCGCTGCCGGTGGGCATCGCCTGCGTACAGAACTCCTACAGCCTGGTCAGCCGCACGGACGAGGACATGCTCCGGCTGTGTGTCGCCGAAGGCATCGCCTGGGTGCCCTACTTCCCGCTCGGCGGCGCCTTCCCGGGGATGCCCAAGGTGGCCGACGAGTCCGCCGTCCGGTCCGCGGCGGCGGCGCTCGGTGCCACGCCGGCCCAGGTGGGGCTCGCCTGGTTGCTGCACCACGCCGCCAACGTGCTGCTGATCCCCGGCACGGCGGACCCCGGTCACCTGGAGGCGAACATCGCCGTCGGAGGGCTCGCCCTGGACGGAGCCGAGGTCGCCGCGCTGGATGCCGTGCCCAGCCGCTCCGCGGACCACGTGCGGCTCGGCTGAGGGGGGTGCCGGCCCCTCCGGGGGCGACGGGGGCGACGGGGGCGACCTCACATGGCGCGCAGGCCCCGGTCGGCGAAGGCCACGAGCCAGTCGAAACTCGCGTCGATGTCCGTGCTCCACTGGAAGCCGTGTGCCGCCTCCAAGGTGGCGAAGCCGTGGCAGAGGCTGCGCAGCATGCGCAGGGCGTGGTCCGCGTCGCGGTCCTCGATCTCGTAGCCGCGCAGGACGGCGGTGAACGCGTCGAGCAGCCGCACTCCCGCCGCGGCCAGGGGATCGTCCGGGCCGGACGGCTCCTGGCCGATCGTCGCGGCGTACCGCCCGGGGTGCTCCACGACGAAGGCGCGGAAGGTGCGCGCCGCGGCCGCCAGGGCGTCGCTGCCCGCCCGGCCCTGTACCGCGCCGCCCACGGCGTCGGCGGCCTCCTCGAGGGCCAGCGCCGCGATCCGCCGGATCAGGTCGTCCTGACCCGCCACGTGCTTGTACAGGGACGGGGTGCGCACGCCGACCCGGTCGGCCAGCAGCCCCATCGTCAGCCCGGCGAGGCCCACTTCGTCGGCGAGCGCCGCACCGGCGCCGACCACGGCCGCCCGGTCCAGTCCCGCCCTAGGCACGGGCGGCGTCCGAGCGCAGGAAGGCGAGCACGAGCGCGACCACCCGGTCGGGGTACTGGTCGTGCGGATAGTGGCCCGCGCCCTCGATCATCTCCAGACGGCCGAGGCCGGCCGGCAGGGCGTCGACGACGGCCGCGCCCTCGGCGCGCGGGTCGGCCCAGTCGGGGTCCAGCGTCCCCATCACCACCAGGACCGGGCACCGTACGTCACCGAGCCGGGCGCCGGCGTCGGTCGGAGCGCTGCGGCCCATGGCCTGCATGGCCTTCATCCGGCCCGGCTCCCGCAGCAGGGTCTCGATGCGGCCCAGCCGCTCGGCCCAGTCGGCCGGCCTCACCCCCGGGTAGGCCACGTCGAGGTACGAGCGCCAGAGCCGCAGACTGCCGAAGAGTCCCGCGCCGAGCAGCCGCACCATGCCGCGCCGGAACCGCCGCACCCGCAGGTCGCCGAGCCGGACCGACTGCTTGCGGGTGAACGGCGCCAGTTCGACCACCGAGGTGACGAGTGAGGGCTCCCGCGCCGCCGCGATGGTGGCCGCGCCGCCCGAGACCGAGTGGCCCACGAGGACGGCCGGGCCGCCGAGGTGGCGGATCAGGGCGAGGAGGTCGCCGGCGATGTCGCTGCGGCTCCAGGCCGGCCAGTCGACGCTGGACTCGCCGCAGCCGCGCAGGTCGACCGCGGCCACCCGGTATCCGGCCGTCACCAGGTGGGGCACCACGGCGCGGTAGGCGGCACGGCTGTCGCCCACGCCGTGCGCGAGCACGATCAGCGGGCCCGAACCCGTCACCTCGTAGGCGATCGTCCCGCCGTCGACGGCAAGGTACTCGGTCATGGCAACCCCCAGGTGCGGCTAATGAAGTTAGCTAAAAGCTATTCTCATTAGCCGCACCTGTCAATGGGTCCGCGGCTCGGCCTTCGGAGGTGACTCGGCCTTCGGAGGTGCCTCGGATTCGAGGCGTACGAAGGGGATCGCTCGCCCGGCCCGGCGCAGTGACGTCGCGCTGCCGTCGGCGGGCAGGTGCATGAACGCGCACAGCCGGCGTGCGGTGCGGGGGTGGCGCGCCCCGTACTCCTCCATGATCGCGGCACCGTCCTCCGGGCCGAGGAAGCGGGCGGTGACCGCGTGGTGCCGGTTCCCGAACTGCAGGACCGTCTTCGGGCGCGCGCGCAGGTTGCGGTACCAGTCGGCCCGCGGGCCGAAGCCGGACGCCACCGTCCAGGCCGGGGAGTCCGGTTCGTGGGCCACCACCTCGAGGACGACATGGCGGTCCAGCCCCGAGACCCGACCCGTGTGGTGCAGCAGCAGCAAGCGCCGGCCCAGCAGCGGGCCGAGACCGACGCGGAACAGGAGGACGGGCGCACGGGCGGCCTTCCGTCGCCACCCTTGCGGAAGGGGAGGCCGCCCGGTGTCCGCGTCCTCGCTCTGCATGGGCACCTCCGGTGGTGGAGTGGCATCGGCTCCGGCGCCGGGGAGTCGGGGTCCGCCGGATGCTGGACCTTTGAAGTTTTGCACAGACCAAAGGTCGACCGAAGAGACGACGGGCCGAGGTGCGACGGCGAGGGATGGCGGGCGGACGGAGTGGAGGGGGAGCCGCTCAGTCGGTCGGGATGGGCGGCCGGATCGCTCGTTCCACGGCCTGTTCCACCTCGCGGCGCGGCACGCCCTGTTCCTCGGCGTAGGCGGTGATGCCCTGGACCAGGGCGGCCGTGGCGTCCGACCAGACCGCGAGGGCGACCGTGGCGTTCTCGCCGGCGTTGTTGCGATAGCGGTTGTCCGCCGCCTCGACGGCTCGCTGGAGGTCGATGAGGCGTCTCGGGATGTCCATGGTGGCGAGCCTAGGAGTGATGATCATGGAATTCAGTGCCCGGCCGAGCGCGGTCGCTCCCAGCGGGGGCAGTCGTGTTTGCCCTCGCCGTTGCCCGTCGAACCTCAGGCGTCCAGCGCGCGTCGCCCACCCGACGTGGACTCCCGCACCTCCAGCCAGTGCGGTGCCACGTGCACCTCGAACGGCAGGGGCGCCCGGGAGCGTATCCGGGCCGCCAGGCACTTCACGGCCAACGAGGCGATGGCGGCCTTGTCGGGGACCATGGTCGTCAGGGAGGGCGTGCTGTACAGCGCCTCCTCGGAGCCGTCGATGCCCGCGACGGCGACGTCGCCGGGAATGGCCAGTCCCGCCTCGTGCAGGGCGCGTTGGGCGCCCACGGCCAGCAGGTCGCTGAAACAGAAGACGGCATCGGGGCGTTCGCCGGCGGGCAGCGCGGCGAGCCGGCGCATCGCCAGCAGTCCGTTGCGCCGGTCGAACTCCTCGATCCGGGGCGCGAGCCGGGGGTCGAAGGGCAACCCGGCTGCGTGCAATGCCTGTTGGTACCCCTCGAGGCGCTGACGGCTCGTCGCGGAACCCTGCCGGTCCACGCCGACCGCGGCGATCCGGGTGCGCCCGAGGCCGATGAGGTGGGCGGTGAGGTCACGGGCCGCCGCCACGTTGTCGATCAGTACGTGGTCGGCGACGACACGGTTGCGTCCGTAGGTGCGCTCACCGAGCAGCACCAGCGGGAACTCGTCGGTGACGGAGGCGAGTTCGTCGGGCGTGGCGCGCAGCGGGGAGAGGATCACTCCGTCGAGCAGCGAGGCGCCGACCCCGCCCGCCAGCCGCAACTCCTCGGCGGCATCGCCCAGTGACTCCTCGATCAGCACGGTCAGGCCGAGCAGGGTGGCCTCGCCGCGCACGTGGTGGGCGAGTTCGGCGAAGTAGGGCGTCGCCAGTTCCGGGACGACGAGCGCGATGAGACCACTGCGTCCCGTACGGAGCCTGCGCGCCGAGGGGTTCGGCCGGTAACCCAGCTCGTCCACCGCCCGCATCACCCGCGAGCGGGTGGCCTCGGACACGCGCGGAGCGCCGCGTACAACGTTGGACACCGTCTTGATCGACACCCCCGCGCGCTCCGCCACGTCCTTGAGTCTCACCGCGGCCACAGCCCGCCCCCTTGCCGAAGTTTCCGCAGATTATGCCCCTGCGTGTCGCGCCTGTCAGTACGTGAACCGGGCGCCGACTCTTTTGCGGACAGAGGGTTGACCTTGCGGACGCACGCCGGTTACAACGTTGGAACACCACGATAGCAAGCGGTTGCTGCCAAGCGGCGCCGACGTCCTCCGCCTGCCCGGGCACGCCCACCACCGTGTGTCCCGCAGCGCCCAGCCCCCGTTCGGCTCACGAGAGGGTCCGCATGTCATCGCACGTTCCGAACGCGCCGCTGCGCACAGCAGTGGTCGGCACGGGATCCATCGCCCGGTCCAGTCACCTGCCCGCCCTGAGGAAACTGGCCGCCGAGGGCGAGGTGGAGGTCGTCGCCGCGGTCGACGTGGAGGGGCCGGCGGTGCGTGCGTTCGCCGACGAGTTCGGCATCCCGCAGGCGTCCACCGACCTCGACGCGATGCTGACCGAGGTGCGCCCGGACCTCGTCGTGCTGTGCACACCGCCCGCCGTGCACCGCGAACAGGCGGTGGCCGCGCTCGCCGCCGGGGCCTGGGTGTGGTGCGAGAAGCCGCCCTGCCCCTCGCTCGCCGACTACGACGCCGTCGAGGCGGCCGAACAGGGCGACGGCGCGGGGCCGTACGCCTCCGTCGTCTTCCAGCACCGCTTCGGATCAGGCGCCCGGCACGTGCGCGCGCTGCTGCGCGGCGGCGCGCTGGGCCGGCCACTGGTGGCCCACTGCCAGACCACGTGGTACCGGAACCAGGCGTACTACGCGGTGCCCTGGCGCGGCCGCTGGGCCACCGAGGGCGGCGGACCGGCGATGGGACACGGCATCCACCAGACGGACCTGCTGCTGGATCTGATGGGCCCGTGGACCGAGGTGCGCGGCATGGCCGCCCGGCTCGTCCACGACGTGGAGACCGAGGACGTCTCCACGGCCCTGGTCCGCTTCTCCGACGGAGCCGTCGCCACCCTCGTCAACAGCGTGCTGAGCCCCGACGAGGTGAGCCGGATCCGCATCGACTGCGAACTGGCCACCGTCGAGCTGACCCACCTGTACGGCTACCGCAACGCGGACTGGCGCATCACCCCCGCGCCCGGCGTCCCCGAGGAGACGGCCGCGGCCTGGCGGGACTTCGGCGCCGACGAACCCAGCTCGCACCAGGCCCAACTGCGCGTCCTGGTCGACGACATCAAAAGCGGCCGCCGCCATTCGACCAGCGGTGCGGGCGGCCGGCGGACCCTGGAGCTCATCACGGCCCTGTACAAGTCCGCGTTCACCGGCACGACCGTACGGGCGGGCGACATCGGCCCCGGCGACCCGTACTACACCGAACTGCACGGCGGAGCCCCGGGCTGGGCGCCGGCCGTCACCCGCGAGGAAGAGGTCCAGGCATGACGCTCTCACTGACCCACGTCCACGGAGACCGCATCACCGTGGCCCACGGGGCGGCCGGAACCGAGCTGTTCTCCTACGTGTACCGCCCCGAGGCCGACTGGGAGGCGCCCAAGCCGTACCTCCACCCGATCAGGACCCTGTCCGGCGGACTCGTCACGGACTACCGGCCCAACGACCACCGCTGGCACAAGGGGCTCCAGCTGACCGCCTCCCACCTGTCCGGACAGAACCTGTGGGGCGGCAACACCTATGTGCACGGCGAGGGTTACCTGGCGCTGCCGGAACGGGTCGGCTCGATGGCCCACGTGGCCTTCGAGGAGGTCGCCGCCGAGGGGGACCGCGCCGTCATCGCCGAGCGGCTGACCTGGCACCCGCACGGAGGCGAGCTGTGGGCCGAGGAGGAGCGCCGCGTCGAGGTGCGCGACGTCGACCCGGACACCGGCAGCTGGACCCTCACCTGGACGTCCTCCGTCACCAACCGGCGCGCCGAACCACTGCGGTTCGGCAGCCCCACCACCCACGGACGCCCCGCCGCCGGATACACCGGACTGTTCTGGCGCGGGCCCCGCGCCTTCCGCGGCGGCCGGGTCTTCACCGCCGACACGGACGCGTCGTCCCAATCCGACCCGATGGGCTCGCAGGCACCCTGGCTCGCCTACGTCGGCGAGCACGACGGACGGGACGGCCACGCCACGCTCGTCTTCGAACACGCCCCCTCCAACGACCACTCGGGCGAGAAGGGCACCCACCCGGCGCACTGGTTCGTGCGCAGCGACCCCTTCGCCGCGGTCGCACCGTCCTGGGCCTTCCACGAGGAACTGGTCCTGCCGCCCGGCGAAGCCCTCTGCCGGGCCTACCGCGTGGTCGTCGCCGACGGCGCCTGGGACCGCCCGCGGGTCGCCGCCCACCTGGCGGGACTGGCGTGGTGAGCCCGACGTACGACGGCTTCCCGGCGGCGGTCGGGGTGTCCCGCCTGACGGTGTACGACTGGCCGACCGTGGAGGGGCTGCCCGGCGGCGGCACCCCGCACCTGCATCTGACGTGCAGCGAGGGCTACGTCGTCACGGCGGGCCGGGGCGCGGTGCAGACCCTGACCACCTCGGGCTTCGAGGAGACGCCCCTGGAACCGGGCACGGTCGCCTGGTTCACGCCCGGAACGATCCACCGCCTCGTCAACGACGGAGGGCTGGAGATCACCGTCGTGATGCAGAACAGCGGCCTGCCCGAGGCGGGCGACGCCGTCCTCACCCTGCCCCAGGACCGCCTCACCGACGCCGACACGTACGCCGACGCGATCCGCATCCCCGCCGACCTGCCCGAGGCCGAGCAGGCGCGGATCGCGCGGGCCCGCCGTGACGCGGCGACCCGGCGCTTCCTCGAACTCCGCGCGGCCACCCAGAACGGCGACCCGGAGCCGCTCGCCGCGTTCCAGCGGGCCGCCGCCGAGCTGGTGCGGCCACGGCTGGACGACTGGGAACGGCGCTGGCGCGACGGTGCGCACGCGGCCGCGGAGGCGACCCGGGCCCAACTCGACGCACTGCGCGGCGGGGTCGGCGGCCACCTGACCGCCGCCCGGGTGTCCGCGACCGGACCCGCGGCACGCGGACGCTTCGGAATGTGCGGCAGGCTGGCCGTCTACCCGGGCATCTGAGCCCCGCCCCCCACCGGCTCGCCCCCCCCGCGCTGCCGCAGCTGGAACAGCGGGCACCGACCGAGCCCCGCACCTCCCCAACACATCCCCCCATCCCCGGGAAGGCCCCCATGCCCGAGTCCCGAAGCGGTCCGCGCCGACTTCCCAGCCGCCGGGCCGTCCTGGCCGCGGCCGCCGTCGGTCTGAGCACCGCGCTGACGGCATCGCTCAGCGCGTGCTCCTCCTCCGGCGACGTGTCGTCCGAAGGAGTCACCCTCACCTTCTCCTGGTGGGGCAACGACGACCGCGCCGCACGCACCAAGAAGGCCGTGGCACTCTTCGAGCAGGAACACCCCGGCGTCACCGTCCGCACCTCCAACGCCGACTTCGGCTCCTACATGCAGAAGCTGGCCACCCAGGCGGCCGGCGGAGGCATCCCGGACGTGGCGCAGCTCGACTACCGCCAGATCTCCCAGTACTCCGGCGGCGGCGCGCTCCTGCCGCTCGACGAAGCCGTCGAGCACGGCACGATCCGCACCTCCGAGATGGACGAGGAGTTCCTGCACACCGGCACCTACGAGGGCGAGCAGTACGCCGTACCGATGGGCCGCGGCATCACCGGCTACGCCTACGACGCCAAGGTCTACGCACAGGCCGGCATCCCCACCCCCCGGCCCGACTGGACCTGGGAGGAATGGGCCGACGCCAACCGGAAGATAGCCGCCCTGGGACTGAAGGCCCCCGACGGACGCACCGTGGTGGGCGCCAACGACAACGGTGTCAACGAGGACATTTTCGAGGACTGGCTGCGCGGCCGCGGCGGGAAGCTCTACGCGAGCCAGACGAAGCTGGGCTTCACCGAGGACGACCTCGCCGAGTTCTGGACCTTCTGCGACTCCTTGCGCGAGGAAGGCGCCGTCGCCGAGGCACCGGACACCGCGCAGGCCAACACCACCGAGATGTCGCCCATGGGCCGCGGCCTGGCCGCCGCCGACTTCACCTGGGACGCGCCCTTCCCCGGGTACCCCGCGCTGCTCGGCGACCAGGTCCACTTCGCCCCGGTCCCCACCACCGACGGGCGCCAGGGCGCGTACTTCAAGCCCTCCATGCTCCTCGGCGTCGGGGCGCACACCGACCACCCCGAGGAGGCGACCGCACTCGTCGACTTCCTCCTCAACGACGAGCGGGCCGGCGACATCCTCGGCTTCACCCGCTCCACACCCCCCAACCGGAGGATCGCCGCCCGCGTCGCCAAGACCCTGGAAGGGGCGGAGCGCGAGATCTACCAGTACGCCCAGAGGATGGAGAAGTACGGCCTGGACGCCCCGCCCGCCGCTCCACCCCGGGGCGACGTCGCCCTCCAGACCGCCTTCAAACGCGCCTACCACCGCGTGATGTACGACCTGACCTCCCCGCGCGAGGCGGCACGGGAATTCATCGACGAGGCCAACCGGGAGCTGCGGTCATGAGCACGGTGTCCACCACGGCGCCCGCGCGCGCCGACCGCACCACGGAACCACGGCCATCGGCCGGTCGCCGACGCCGACGCGAACAGCAGTGGCCCGCCTACGTGTTCCTCACCCCGTGGATGATCGGCGCGGCCGTGCTCACGCTGGTGCCCATGGCCGTGTCGCTGTGGCTGTCCTTCACGGACTACAACCTCTTCGACCCACCGCACTGGGTGGGCCTGCGCAACTACAAGGAGATGCTCACCGAGGACCCCCGCTACTGGCGGTCGGTCGGCACCACCCTGCTGTACGTCGTCGTCGCCGTACCCCTCAAACTGGGCCTTGCTCTCGGCGCAGCCATGCTCCTCAAGAGCCTCGGCCGCGGCCGGGCCTTCTACCGCTCCGCCTTCTACGCGCCCTCGCTGCTCGGGGCGAGCATGTCGATCGCCCTGGTGTGGCGTGCGCTGTTCAACGACGGCGGCACCGTCACCGAGGTCCTCGGCTCCCTCGGCATCCACACCGGCAGCTGGGTGGGCGACCCGGACCTCGCGGTCTACGTCGTCGTCCTGCTGACGGTCTGGCAGTTCGGCGCACCCATGGTGATCTTCCTCGCCGGGCTCCAGCAGATCTCGCCCGAACTGTACGAGGCGGCGGCGCTGGACGGCGCGGGCCGCTGGCGGCAGTTCGTGTCCGTCACCGTGCCGATGCTGTCCCCGGTCGTCTTCTTCAACCTGGTCCTGGAGATGATCCAGTCCTTCCAGGTCTTCACCCCGGCCTTCGCGGTCAGCGGTGGCGAGGGCGGCCCCGCCGACTCGACCCTGTTCTACACGCTCTATCTCTACGAACGCGGCTTCACCGCCTCCCACATGGGCTACGCGGCGGCCATGGCCTGGCTCCTGCTGATCGCCATCGGCGTCATCACCCTGATCCTGTTCCGGACCTCCAGGTCCTGGGTCTTCTACGCGGACGAGGAGGGACGATGAACCCCACCACCAGGCGATGGCTGCCGCACACGGCCGCCCTCGCAGGACTGCTCGTCCTGCTGTACCCCCTGGCCTGGCTGCTCGCCACCTCCCTCAAGCCGGCCGACGAGGTGGTGACCAGCCTGGACCTGTGGCCCAGCCACCTGGAGTGGTCCAACTACACGACCGCCCTGGACGGGGTCTCCGGGGTACCGGTGAGCCGGCTGCTGTGGAACTCCCTGCTGATCGCGGGCGGCGCCGTCGTCGGCAACGTGCTGTCCTGCTCCCTGGCCGCCTACGCCTTCGCCCGGCTGCGCTTCCGGATGCGCAAGGCGATGTTCGCCTTCATGGTCGCCACGCTGATGCTGCCGCACCACGTCGTGCTGATCCCGCAGTACATCATCTTCAACCGGCTCGGCATGGTGGACACCTACTGGCCGCTGATCCTGCCCAAGTTCCTGGCCACCGAGGCGTTCTTCGTCTTCCTCGTCGTCCAGTTCATGCGCGGACTGCCCCGCGAACTGGAGGAGTCCGCCCGCATCGACGGCTGCGGAGCCTTCCGCACGTACTGGTCGGTCACCCTGCCGCTGAGCCGGCCGTCGCTGATCACCACGGCGATCTTCACCTTCATCTGGACCTGGAACGACTTCTTCACGCAGATGATCTACCTGTTCGCCCCGGAGAAGTTCACCATCACCCTGGCCCTGCGCAGCTTCGTCGACCAGTCCAGCACCTCCGCCTACGGCCCCATGTTCGCCATGTCGGTGCTGTCCGTCCTGCCGATCGTGCTGTTCTTCTTCGTGTTCCAGCGCTATCTGGTGCAGGGCATGGCCACCTCAGGACTGAAGGGCTGAACCCATGACCCAGGTGCCCGCACTTCCGCCGAGCGACCGCGGGGAACCCGGTGAGGTCTTCTCGGCCGGCTTCACCCTCTTCGCCGACATGCTGCTGGTGGGCCTGCTCACCGCCGTGGCCTGCCTGCCCGTCGTCACCGTCCCCGCCGCGTTCGCCGCCGCCTCGGCCACCCTGCGCCGGGCGGTCGAGGACACGGTGCCCGTCCGGGCCGGGACGTACGCCGGGCACCTGCGCGCCCGCCTGACCCGCGGCTCGCTCGTCGGCGGTCTGGCCGTGCCCCTCCTCGTCGGCATCCTGCTGGTGGAGTCCGCGCTGACCCGAACGACCCTGCCCGGCGCGGACGTCGTGGCACCCGCGCTGGCGCTGCTCGCCCTCGGCAGCGCGGTACTGGCCCTGCGTACCACCGCGCTGCCGGCACCGCACACACTGTCGCCGCGCGAGGGAGTCCTGCGCTGTGCCGCCGACCTCCGCGGCACCCTCCTGATGGCCGGCGCGGTCGTCCTGGCCGCGCTGCTCGCCTGGTCGATCCCCGTACTGATCCCCCTCCTTCCCGGCCCGCTGGTCTTCGCGGCCACCGCGGTGGACCTGCGCTTCACGGGGGCGGCACGGTCGGTGGTGTGAGAAGATCCCGAACCCATGGGTGAAGCGACACGAGCGACGGGCGCGACGCACGCGACGCATGCGACGGACATGACGGACGTGACGGACGCGCCACGGACCGGCGTGGTCCTCGCCGGGTACGGCCCGGTCGGGCGGGCCTTCGTCGACCGGCTGGCCCGGGACGGGGACACGCTCGCGCGCCGGCACGGCGTACGGCCTCGGGTGGCCGCCGTCCGGGCCAGTACGGCCCAGGGCCGGCCGGGTGCGGACGGGACGATGCCGCCACGCTCGGAGTGGGGCCCCCTGCGTCCTCTGGACGAGACCTTCGACCGCACCGGCGCGCGGGTGTTCGTCCAGGCCGTCCCGTCCTCGCCCGAACTGCGGGAGCGCGCCGCGCAGGAGGCGGTGACCGCACTGCGCCGCGGCGTCCACGTGGTGACGGCGACCAAGAGCCACCTGCTCACGCACTGGAGAGAACTCGACGCGGCTGCCCGGACGGGCGGCAGCATGATCAGGATCTCCGGAGCGACCGGGGCGGCCCTCCCGGCGGGCGACCTGGCGCGGACCTCCCTGCGCGGCCTGGACTGCCGGACGATCCGGGCCTGCCCCAACGGCACCGCCACCTTCGTGCTCGACCGCCTCGCCGAAGGCGACACGCTGGACGACGCGATCCGTGCCGCGCGGCTGAGGGGCATCGCGGAGGCGGATCCCTCGGCGGACCTGTCGGGCGAGGACGCCGCCACCAAGGTGCGACTGCTGGCCGCGCTGGCCTGGGGCTGGGACCCGGCCGAGGTGCGGGTGCGGGCGCAGCCGGTCGACGGGAGCACCGCAGGCCGGGCCCTGGAGGCCGCGTCCCGGTCCCTGCGGCTGCGGGCGGTCGCCGGTGCGTCGGTGGCCGAGCCCGGCATCGTGCGCGTACGGCTGGAGGAGACGGAGCCGGGGGACCCGCTGCACGCGCTGAACGGGCCCGAGAAGGCCGTGGTCTTCGGCTGTCCGGACGCGGGCGACGTGATCGTGAGCGGCGGACGGTCGAGCCCGGTGGGCGCGGCGCTGGCCCTGGTGCGGGACACCGTCGAGGTCGCGGCCCCGCGCGCCGGCTTTTGCTGACGACACGGGAACCGCGGCCGCCCTGGCGGGAGGCTCACGACACGGTGATCACCGTCTTGCCGCGCGCGTGGCCCTCCTCGACGTGTCGCACCGCCGCCGCGGCGTCGGCCAGCGCGAAGGTCCGGCCGACCACGGGCGTGAGCTGCCCGGCCTCGACGAGCGCGGCGACGGCGAGCAGATCCTCGTGGCCCGGCCCGTCCGGCGTCGTGGGGAGGATCGGACGCAGGCTCTGCCGCGTGACCGCGTTGACCGCCGCCACCTTCAGCGTGGCGCCGATCGCCCCGAACACCCGGCCGGGGGAGCCGCCGCCGTTGGCCACCAGGACGCCCGCCGGGGTGAGCGCCCGGCGCAGCCGGCCCAGCGGGTGGTTGCCCACGTTGTCCAGGACGACGTCGTAGCGCTCGCGTCCGTCGGTGAAGTCGTCCCGGGCGTAGTCCAGGACGTGGGCCGCGCCCAGGGAACGCACCAGGTCGGCGTTGCCGGCGCTGCACACCCCGGTGACCTCCGCCTCCAGGAGCGCCGCGATCTGCACGGCGAAGGTGCCCACTCCGCCGCCCGCCCCGTTGACCAGCACCCGCTGCCCGGACCGCACCCGGCCGACGGTCCGGATGCCGCGCAGCGCGGTCACCGCGCCCATCGGCAGCGCCGCGGCCTGCTCGAACGTCAGGTCCGAGGGCACCGGCGCCAGCAGTGGTGCCGAGGCGCACGCGTACTCGGCGAAGGCACCCGGGCAGAACCCCAGCACCGGGTCGCCGGGGGAGAGCCCCCGCACGTCCGCGCCGACGCTCTCCACCACCCCGGCCGCGTCGATGCCGGCCACCCGGGCCTTCGGCCGGGTCAGCCCCATGCCGCCCAACAGCCGTGCCGCGTACGGGTCTCCGCGCAGCATGTGCCAGTCGTAGGGGTTCACCGCGGCGGCGCGCACCCGCACCAGCACCTGACCGGCCCCGGCACGAGGCCGGTCCACGTCCCGCAGCCGCAGACTGTCCGGCGGGCCGAACCGCTCCTGGACCACTGCCTTCATCGCCCTGCCACCATCCCCTCGGGGACCCTCGGGACCGATCTCGGGTCACGCGGTGAGGGCACCGTAGGGGCAGGGCCCATCGCCGTCAATGGCCGTACCGGGCGCCTTCGGCACCACGCCGGCCGGACGCCTGCGGGTGCCGGCCGGCGTGGGTGAAGTCGTACGCGCAGAAGTCGGCGAGCGGGACGTATCCGAGGCGCCGGTAGACGGCGTTGCTGGTGCGGTTGGCGGGGTCGGTGAAGAGCACCACCTCCGCCGCGCCCGCGGCCAGCGCGGCACGGGTGACCTCGGTCGTCACGGCGGCCGCGTAGCCGCGACCGCGCTGCCCGGCCGGGGTGTAGACGGGGTCGATCCGGACCTGCCCGCCGACCAGCGGGTTCGCGCCCGCCATGGAGACGGGCGTGCCGTCCGGGGTCTCCCAGAAGGTGTAGCGCTTCTCCGCGAAGCGTGTGCCGGCCCAGGACTCGGCGTCGATGGTCACCGCCTCGCCGACGTCCGCGGCGAACTCACGGCACCACCGCATGAGTTGCCCGTGCTCCCGGTCGCCCACGACCCGGCCCCGGCCCGGCGGCAGGCTCCGCGGCGGGGTGAGGGTGCCGAGCCGGTGGAGACGGGCGCCCCAGCTGCGCACGGCTGCGGCGCCGGTGTGCCGCCGCCAGGCCCCGGCGAACGCGGTGACGGTCTCGTCGTCGGACAGGACGCCGCAGGGGCGGGGGCCGGAGCCGGCCAGGTGGGCGGCGAGGGAGTCGGCCTGCCCGGGGGAGAGGGCGGTGAGGGTCAGGCGGCCGGTTGGCGGGCGCAGCAGGACGGCACGGACCGCGCCGTCCTCCACCAGCCACCCGAAGACGGTGGATCCCGCTTGCGTCGGGGCCCCGCCCCCGCCGCGCGTGCGCAACTTCTCGATCGCCGTCAGCGGAGTGGTGTGTGCGGCGGGGCGCGAGCACAGGAAGTCCCAGGCCCGGGTCAGGAAGTCGTCGAGGTCCTCGGTGAGGTGCCAGCCGTTCGGTCGCATGCCTCATGGTCCCTGAACCCGCGCGGCTCGGGGGAGCGTTCGACCAGGGGTGCGGCGGAGGACCCGGACGTACGTCAGCGGACGTCGTAGAGCAGATGCGTGGCGTTCGGGGTGGGGTGCACGCTCCGCCGGACCAGGGTGCGCGGTGTCCCGCCGGTGAACAGCGGTGTTCCGGAGCCCAGCACGACGGGGGCCAGGTGCAGGGACAGCACGTCGACCAGCCCGGCGTCGAGCGCCGAGCCGATCAGCGTGCCGCCGCCCATGAGGACGACGTCGAGGTCACCGCCGCGCTCCGCCGCGGCCGCCTCGGCACGCTCGCGCGCCGCGGTGACGGCGTCGGGCAGCCCGGTCGTGACGAACGTCCAGTCGAGGCCGGTGAGCCGGACCGAGGCCGGGGGAGAAGCCGTCACGACGACGAACGGGGGCCTGCCGACCTCCGCGGCACCGTAGCCGACGGTGTCGTCCCAGCCGTCCGGCCCGTCGACCAGGTCGAAGAGCCGGCGGCCGAGGACGACGGCGCCCGAGCGGGCGGTGGTCTCCCGCACGATCCGGCGTTCCTCGGGGTCGTCCGAGAACGCCCAGGTGTGCAGGGCCTCGCCGCCGGTGCCCAGACCGTTGCCCGGTCCGGGATCCGGCCCGGTGACACAGCCGTCGAGGGAGATCGAGATGTCCGCGATGATCCGAGTCATACAGGGTGGACCCGATGTGTCGCCCGAACTCATCGCTCGGGCCGGGGCGAATGCCGGATCCACACTTCCCCGGAACTTCACAGCACATGTACAACGTTTCACAAGCTTCGCGTGTCTCCCTGTCTGATCACGGTTCACCCACGCTTCACCTGGAGTTGTCCGCATGCCTCGGTTCAGCATCGTCGTCCCCGTGTTCAAGGTGCAGGGATACCTTCGAGAATGTCTGGACTCGGTGCTGGGGCAGTCGTACCGGGACATCGAGGTCATCGCCGTCGACGACTGCTCACCGGACTCCTGCGGCGCGATCATCGACGAGTACGCCGCCCGGGACACCCGCGTCAAGGCCGTGCACCTCCCGGAGAACGTCGGCCTGGGGAGGGCGCGCAACGCGGGGCTCCAGCGCGCGCGGGGCGACTACGTCCTCTTCCTCGACAGCGACGACTCCTACACCCCCGGCCTGCTGGAGGCGCTGGCCACCCGGCTGGACGCCGTCGGGGACCTGGACATCCTGGTCTTCGACCACGTGCGCACCTACTGGTCGGGCAGGGGCGGCCGCAGCCAGGCCGCGGACCTGATCGAACGGGCGGGCACCGACGTCTTCCGCCTCGAGGACCGGCCCGAGTACGTGCAGTTGTTCCTGGTGGCCTGGAACAAGGCGTTCCGCCGCGAGTTCTTCGTCGGGCAGGGCTTCCAGTACGCCCCCGGCCTGTACGAGGACGCGCCGGTCACCCACATGGCGATGGTCACGGCCGAGCGCATCGGCTGTCTGAACCGGGTCGGGGTCGAGTACCGCCAGCGCCGCCAGGGCGCGATCACGAAGACGCCGGGGCGCAAGCACTTCGACATCTTCCAGCAGTACGAGGGGCTGTTCGCGTTCCTCGCGGAGCGGCCCGAGCTGGCCTGGGCCACGCCCATGCTGTTCGAGCGGGCCGTGTTCCACATGCTGTTCGCGCTCAAGCGCCCCGAGCGGGTGCGGGTCACCGACCGCAAGGAGTTCTTCGAGCGCACCGCGGACTTCTACGCGCACCACGTCCCGGCCGGCTTCACGATGCCCGAGGGGCCGACCGGGGTGTACATGCGGACCGTGGCCAAACGGCTCTACCGCGCCTACCAGGCCGCCCAACTCGCCGCGCGCGCCAAGACGGCGGGACCGAACAAGGTGGTCAGGGCCAGGACCAGGGCGGGCAAGCGGGCCTACGCCGGGCTGTACACCCTGCAGCGCAGACGCTCCCCGGACCCCGGCCTCGCCGTCTACACGTCGTACTGGGACCGGCTGCCGTCCTGCAACCCGCTCGCCGTCTTCGAGAAGGCCGGGGAACTCGCCCCCGACGTGCACGGCGTCTGGGTGGTGCGCAAGGAACTGGCCGGCCGGGTCCCCGACGGCATCGACCACGTGGTGCGCGACTCGCGCCGCTACTGGGAGGTGATGGCGCGCGCACGGTACTTCGTGAACAACGTCAACTTCCCCGACCACATAGTCAAGCGCCCCGGACAGCTTCACCTCCAGACCCACCACGGGACCCCGCTCAAGCGCATGGGCCTGGACCAGCGGGCCTACCCGGCGGCCGCCAGAGGCATGGACTTCGACCGCCTCCTGGAACGCGTGGACCGCTGGGACCTCAGCGTCTCCTCCAACCAGCACTCCACCAAGCAGTGGGAGCGCGCCTACCCGGGCTCCTACGAGTCCCTCGACGCGGGCTACCCGCGCAACGACCGCTACTACGGCGCCAGTTCCGAGGAGGTCGCCGCCGTCCGCGCCCGGCTCGGCATCGCCCCGGGCCGGACCGCCCTGCTCTACGCGCCGACCCACCGCGACTACCGGACGGGCTGGACACCGTCCTTCGACCTGGCCCGGCTGGCCAAGGCCCTGGGCGACGACTTCGTCCTGCTGGTCCGCACCCACTACTTCGACGCCCGGAGCCCCGAGTTGAGCGACCTCGCCGAACAGGGCGCCGTCCTCGACGTGTCCCGCCACCCCTCGGTCGAGGACCTCTGCCTGGCGGCGGACGCGCTCGTCGCCGACTACTCGTCCCTCACCTTCGACTACGCCAACCTCGACCGGCCCATCGTCATATACGCCGACGACTGGGAGATCTACTCGCAGGTCCGCGGCGTCACCTTCGATCTCCTCTCCGGCCGGCCCGGCGACACCCCGGGGGCGGTCGCCACCACCGAGGACGAACTCGTCGACACCTTCCGCAGCGGCCGTTGGCGCGGCCCCGAGGCCACCGCCCTGCGCGCGGCCTTCCGGGCGCGCTTTTGCCAGTACGACGACGGCCACGCCGCCGAGCGCGTGGTGCGCCGCTTCTTCCTCGGCCAGGACGCGGGTCCGGCGGTCGTCCCGCTCGAAGACCGCACTCCGGCGCCGTCACCGGCCCTCGGCTGACCGGGACGCGTCCCGTCCCGGAACGGAAGCTTCCGGCCGTTTCCGGGGCGGGACGTGTCGTTTGCCGCCCGTCAGGGGTGGCGGTCGCGCAGAGTACTGCCATGACGACACCCGTGCAGTCGCTCCGCTCCCTCGCCCGCACCCGGGCCTCACTCGACGGCGAAGAAGTCACGTACTGGTGGTCGGGAAACGTGTACGCGTGGTCTCCCGACGAGCCCTACGAGCACGTCTTCGGCTTCGAAGGGGTCAACGTCGCCCGCCTGGTCCAGGACGCCGAGGACGGCCCGGACGCCTACCGGCTGCTCACCCGGGAGGCCGCCTTCTACCTGGACCCCGCCGCCCGCGAGATCCTGGAGACCTGGCGGGACCTGCCGGTGGTCCACGTCTGGAACGACCCGGCGAACCAGAAGTGGCGCCCCTTCCCGGTCCCGACGACCGACCTCGGCGCCCAGGTCTGCTTCAGCCTGGAGATCCCGCTCGCCTACCCCTCGCCCCTGCCGGTGGCCCAGTACCCCCTCCACTCGGCCGGCGACACGTACCGGGCGCTGGAGCTCTTCCAGTTCTTCGCCCACCGCGCGGACCTGGCCGGCCCGGCCCCCAGCGTCCCGGCGACCATGTCGTGGACCCGGATGTCCCCGTGGCTCCCGTGGATGGCCCGAGGGCAGCGGCCCGGCGGCCTCACCTTCCACTGCCGGGGCCGCAAGCTCGGCTCCTACGCCGAGGTGCCCGAGCGCACCCGCGCCTACATCGCCGACCACCAGCCGCGGTTCGCGCGGGCGCCGGAGAAGTGGAGCGAGCCGAACGAGACGAGCTGGACGTACTTCCGCACCCTCAACCCGCCCGTGTGAGGACCATGGGCACGGTGCCGCAGGAGGGCGCTTTATGGTTGCCTGATGCGATTTGTTCCCCGGTGGGTGCTGCTGTCGTCGGGATGCGCACCCGTGCTGCTGATCGCAGGCTGGACCGGCGCCGCGCACGCCGAAGGGTCCTCCTACGATCCCGTCACGCAGACGATCAGCGTCCTGGGGTCCTACGGGGCCGCCGGGTTCTGGGTGATGACGACGGCCTTCCTGGCCCTGGGCGTCTGCCACCTGCTGACCGCCTGGGGGCTGCGGACCGCCGCCACCCCCGGACGCGTCGCGCTGGGCGGAGGCGGTCTGGCCGCACTGGTCCTGGTGGCGCTCCCCGCGCCGAGCAGCGGGGGCTCGCTGCGCCACGGCGCCGTGGTGGTGGTCGGGTTCACGCTCCTCGCGGTGTGGCCGGTACTCGCCGTCAACGGAGGTCCGGCCGCTCCCTGGGCACTGCGTCTGGCGCCCTCGATCGCGGTGACGACCCTGATGGCCGCCGGCGGGGTGTGGTTCCTGATCGAGATGGGGCGGCACGGCGACGCCGGCGTCGCGGAACGCGTCGTGACCTCGCTCCAGTCGCTGTGGCCCTTCGTGGTGGCCGCCTCCTGTCTCCGCCACGCCCGGCAACGGGCGTGATCCCGCACCGCGGGGCCGCTCAGCGCCGCGCCAGCGCCAGCACGCTCAGCCCGAACATCAGGACGCCCAGGGGAACATGGACCGACGGGACGTGCGCGATGCCGAGCACGACCTGGACCGAGGCGAGGACCAGGAAGCCGCAGGAGTGCAAGACGGGCCCCCGCGGGCCGCCGCCCGGCTTCCACGCCAGCACCGCCGCGAGCACGTACAGCATCGACGCCCCGTACATCACCCGGGCCCCGGCACTGTGCAGCGTCTCCCCGTAGGAGGCGGTCAGCAGCAGTCCTGCGGAGGCCGCCTGGAGGAAGAGGGTCAGAGTCTGCAGGGCGATCGCGATCCGCAGGAACGAGATCCGGCGCCGCGCCGTCACCTGGGTTGCCATGCCGCGGTCCTCTTTTCCGCCCCGGGGGCGATAGATCGGTAAGGTCTCACCCACCCGACGAAACGGGTCGGCGAAAGGTAAGGCCGAAAGGCAGGGCGGGGGCGGTCGGGCGTGGGGACGGCGGGGACGGGGCACGAGGCGACGGTCGGTGACCGGCGTCAACTGATCAATGTCGCCTACCGGTTGCTCGGTTCACTGACCGAGGCCGAGGACGCCGTGCAGGAGGCGTACGCGCGCTGGTACGCGCTGCCGCGCGGCAGACAGGAGGAGACGGTGTCCCCGGGCGCCTGGCTGACGACCGTGACCGGCCGCGTCTGCCTGGACGTGCTCGGCTCGGCGCGGGCCCGGCGCGAACGCTACGTCGGCGCGTGGCTGCCGGACCCGCTGCCCGCCCACGCCGAGCGGGACGGGTACGGCGCCGACCCGGCGGACCCGGCCGACCAGATGGTCCTGGACGAGTCGGTGACGATGGCCTTCCTCGTGGTCCTGGAGTCGATGACTCCGGCGGAGCGGGTGGCCTTCGTGCTCCACGACGTCTTCCGTTACCCCTTCGCCGAGATCGCGGGCATCCTCCGGCGGACTCCCGCGGCCTGCAAGCAGCTCGCCGCCTCGGGCCGGCGCCGGGTGCGCGACGCGCGGACCCGGGCGACCCCCGCCGTACAGGCCGACGTGGTGCAACAGGTCAAGGCGGCGTGGGAGCGGAAGGACATCGCCGCCCTGGTCGACCTCCTCGACCCGGCCGCCGTCATGACCGCCGACGGCGGCGGCAGGGCCGGCACCGTCCTGCGCCCGATCGAGGGCGGCGGCCGCATCGCCCCGTACATGGTCGCCATCGCCGACAAGGCCCCCGGCCTGGAACTCCTGGAGCGCTCGGTCAACGGGGCGCCGGGCCTGGTGGCCCGGCGCGACGGCGTCGTCGTGACCGTGGCGGCCTTCGACGTCGCCGAGGGCCGCGTCAGCCGTATCTGGGTGGTCCGCAACCCCGAGAAGCTGCGGCCGTGGGTAGGCTGAACCGGGTCGCGGCAGTCGTGTCGCAGCAGATGTGACAGATGGGGAGTTCCGCCATGACCACAGCGCACGACCTGACCATCGTCTCCCTCGATGTTCCCTCCGACTACCCGGTCGAGCGCGGCGACCTGTCGCTGGCCCTGGCCGGGGCGGAACTGATCGACCTGCTGGAAGCGGGGACGGTCGCGCTGGACGGCCCCCTCCTGCGACCGGTGTCGCCGGGCGTGTCCGGTGACCGGCTCCTCGACGAGGCGGCGTCGCTGGTCGGCCGGGAGCCGGCCGAGCCCGTGACGGACTGGCTGTGGCGCCGGGGCGACGGTCTGGCGGGCCGGTACCTCGCCGACGCGGGGGCCGACGACGGTGGCCGCAGGCGCCCGCTGTGGAACGCCCGGCGCGGTGCCGACCGGCCCACCCCGGCCGATCCGTCGGCCCGTCGGCGCGCCGGCGACCGCTGGACCGGCGGCGATCCGGTGCTGGTGGGTCTGGCGGCCGCGGTGGGTATCAGGCACGAGTCGGCCGACGAGGTGGCGGATCCCGAGGACGACGCGGTCGCGACGGTCGTCGCCGCGGTGCACGACGCCGTGGTGGAACTGGCCGCCACCCGGCAGCGCCGCAGCATCGAGGGAGCGGCGTTCGACAACATCTGGCGTGCGATCTGACGGCCCCGAAGTGACGGCCCCGGGACGGCCCCGGAGTGACGGCCCGGCCGGTCAGATGCGCCAGGAGCGCAGCACGTCGGCGATGTCGTAGATGCTCAGCCGGGTTTCGCGGACCTTTCTGATCAGGTCCGACAGGGCCCCGTAGGGCGGGTCGATGCCCTCCCCGGACTGGTCCATGTACTGACCGGTGACGAAGGCCGCGAAGAGGCTGTTGCGGTGCGGGAGCGGTTCGAGCCGTACCACGGTGTGCAGGAGGGCGGCCGCGCGCCAGGCGCTGTCGGGGTTGGACGCCGCCAGGGTCGGCATGCGGGTCTTGTGGCGGGCCACCGCCGCGACGAGGGCCGAGTAGTCCGTGACCGACACGTCCTCGTTGTCCAGAGCGGCGTCCTGGACGTCCAGGAGCCAAGGGACATCTATGTACAGGGGCTCGCTCATCAGGCGGCGGTGGCTCCCTCGCCGCGCTGGGACGGGGGGATCTCGTCCGGGAACGCCTCGTCGAACTCGGCGCGCAGCCGGTCCGCCCACGAGGCGGCGCCGGCCACGAACCGCTTGCGCTGCATCTCGCGGACCCCGAGGTCGTGCATGTACTGCTTGAGGCTCTTGCCCTCGGCCGCGGCCGCGGCGCGGACGCCTTCCATTTCTTCCTCGGTGAAGGTCACGTTGAGTGATGGCATACCGGCATGGTACCTACTCGGTACCTGATGCGCGACTCACCGGACGGGAAGACCGCCCCGGCATGTCGCGGCCCGCCCCGCCGCCGGGGTCGGCGAGGATTCCGTCGGTCGGGGTCCCAGGAGCGCGGCCCGGGAGCAGGGAGGCAGTGGTGACGATCGAGCGGGTCGGACTCGTGGTCCACGGAGGCCGGGCAGGCGCCGCCGAAGCGGCCCGGGAAGTCCGCGCGTGGTGCGACGAGAACGCCGTCGCCTGCACGGACATCGACGTGTGGAGCGACACCGGGCGGCACAGCGCCCGGGAGGAGGTGGACGCGGCGGGCGACCCGGACCTCGTCGTCACCCTGGGCGGTGACGGCACCTTCCTGCGCGGCGCACGGCTGGCCGCGGAGGACGACGCCCTGATCCTGGGCGTGGACCTGGGAAGGGTCGGGTTCCTGACCGAGGTGCCCGCACCGGCGGTCCGCTCCGCCCTCGACGCCGTCCGGGGGGATCACCTGGAGCCGGAGAGCCGCATGCTGCTCACTCTGCGTGCCTCCCGGCTCCTGGAGATCCCCGCGGAGATGGAAGCGCTTCTGCGGTACGGGCGAGGACCGCTGCTGCCTCCCCCGCGGATGCGGACCGACTGCGAGAGCGGCGACGAGTGGGGCATCGCCCTGAACGTCACGGCCCTCAACGACGTGGTGCTCGAGAAGCTGTCCAGGGACCGGCAGATCTCCGTCGGCGTCTACATCGCGGGCCGGCTGCTGGCCTCGTACTCCGCCGACGCGCTGCTCGTCGCGACCCCGACGGGCTCCACCGCCTACAGTTTCGCCGCGGGCGGCCCGGTCGTCTCGCCCCGCGCGGAGGCACTCGTCTTCACGGCGGTGGCCCCGCACATGACGTTCGACCGTTCCGTCGTCACCGCACCGGACGAACCCGTCGGACTGCGGATCCTGGAGCGCTCGGGCCGGGCCGCCGTGAGCATCGACGGACAGCTGCGGGGCGTCCTCGATCCGGGCGACTGGCTCGGTGTCTACGCCGCTCCCCGCAGACTGCGGGCGGTGCGCCTCGGCCCCATGGACTTCTACGGCCGCCTGCGCGATCGCATGCGGCTGACCGACGCCCCGGCCGCGGTCGCCGACGGCACGCCCGCCCCGCTCTGGCCGGTCAGCACGCCCCCGCCGGGAGACCTCGCCCACCTGGCGATGCCCCTGCCGACGGCCGAAGGCGACTGAGCCCATCGGGGGCCCCACCGCTCGACCGCGGAGCTCCCCTTCGCCCGCCACCGCCCCGAAGGAGCACGTCGTGAGGGACATCGTTCTCGAACCCGCCGCGCGGGAGTTCGCCGACGCGACCGCCGAGTCGCCGCCGCCGTACGAACTCGGCGTCGACGCCGCCCGCGACCTGCTCGACCGCGTGCAGGCACATCCCGTCGCGCAACCCGACGTGGAGGAGGAGTGGACCACCGTCCCGGCCCGTGTCGGTGACGTACGGGCCCGGATCATCAGGCCCGTCGGCCGCAAGGGCCCTCTGCCCGTGATCCTCTACGTGCACGGCGGCGGCTGGGTTCTCGGCAGCGCCGCCACCCACGACCGTCTGGTGCGCGAGCTGGCCGTGGGCGCGCGGGCGGCCCTGGTCTTCGTCGAGTACGACCGCGCCCCGGAGGCGAAGTACCCCGTCGCCGTCGAGCAGGCGTACGCCACCGCCCGGTGGATCACCACCGAGGGCGCCGCGAAGGGGCTCGACGCCTCCCGGCTGGCCGTCGCCGGGGACTCCGTCGGCGGCAACATGAGCGCCGCCCTCACCCACCTGGCCAAACAACGGGGCGACGTCGCCTTCCTGCACCAGTCGCTGTACTACCCGGTCACCGACGCGGCCCGGGACACCGAGAGCTACCGGACCTTCGCCCACGGACCGCACCTGACGGCCAGGGCCATGGAGTGGTTCTGGGACGCCTACACCACCGACCCCGAAGAGCGCGCACGGATCACCGTGTCCCCCCTGCGCGCGACGGAGGAGCAACTCAGCGGCCTCCCACCGGCGTTCGTCGTCGTCGGCGAGAACGACGCTCTGCGCGACGAGGGCGAGGCATACGCCCGCAAGCTCATCCGGGCCGGCGTGCCGACCACGAGCGTGCGCTACAACGGCGCCCTGCACGACTTCATGATGCTGAACCCGTTGCGCGCCACCCGGGCGGCCGGCGCGGCCGTGGAGCAGGCCGTCCACGTACTGAGCAAGGCCCTGGGAACCGACGGGACGGCCGGCCCTACGGCCCGAGCAGCGGGCGACCCGGGCCCAGGTGCTCCGTGATGCCGCCACTGTGGGTGTTGCCCTCGAGGCAGGGTCAAGTGGGCTTGCGCCACACGGAGATGTGCTTCGGGGAGTCCTGTGTGAACGGAGTCCCGTCCCAGTCCCCGACCCGGCGTTCGCACTCGAGCCCGGCGATCCGGGCCATCAGGTCGAGCTCGGCGGGCCAGGCGTACCTGTGCCGGGAGTTGTCGCGGCGGTAGGTGCCGTCGGCCGGATCGCGGGTGAAGTGGTTGGAGACGAGGACCTGTTCGACCAGGTCGAAGGTGTCGAAGCCGAGGTGCCGTTCGGAGACGTCGAACGGCACCGCGACCTGACCGGGCGGCAGGTACCTGAGCGGCGGCACGCCCAGCTCGATGACGAAGCGGCCGCCGGGGCTCAGATGGCGTGCCGCGTTGCGGAAGCACTCGACCTGCTCGTCCTGTGTGAGCAGGTTGCTGATGGTGTTGTAGACGAGGTAGACCAGGGTGAACTCGCCGGGGACGACGGTCGTGGCCATGTCCCCGAGGGTCACCGGGAGCGTCTCCTCGTCGGTCTTGCGCCGCAGGACCGCCGCCATGTGCTCGGAGAGCTCGATGCCCACCACCGGCACGCCGCGTTCCCGCAGCGGGACGCCCACGCGGCCGGTCCCGATGGCGAACTCCAGCGCCCGCCCGTCGCCGGCGAGTTCGGCAAGGAAGTCCAGGGTCGGTCCGAGGACGGCGGCGGAGGCCATCCCGGTCTCGGTCTCCTCGGCGTCGTAGCGGTCGGCGGTCTCACGGGTCCACAGTTCGCTGCTCGTCACGGGCGGACATACTGCCCGGCACCGAGGCGCGCTGTCGACGCAATTACGCCCGGGCCCGGGCCGTCACCGCTCCTCGCGCAGCCGGAGCAGGTACGTCGCGGTCAGTGCGACGGCACGGTCCTCGTCCCGCGACAGCTCCGCCAGCGCGCGGGACGCCCTCGTACCCGGGACGCCCGCCAGCGCCTGGGTCAGCCGGCCGCGCGCGGGTGCCCCGGTGCCGTCGTGGGCGAGACGGCCGACGAGCCCCGCCGCGATCCGGTCCGCCCTCGCGCCGTCGCCCGCCAGCACGCTCAGCGCGTCTGCGGCGTCGGTGTCGTTGCGGCCCGCCACGATCATGTCGATGAGCGTCGGGACGGCGTCGACCACACCCTGCGTCCCGAGTGCCAGTGCCGCATACCCGCGGACCACGGCGTCGGGGCTCGCGAGCGCGTGCCGCAGCTGCGCGGTGGCCTCACCACCGGGCAGCTCGGTGAGCGCCCGGACCGCACGCTCCCGCACCGCGGCCACCGGTGAGTCGAGGCCCTGCGCCAGCGGTGCCGCGGCGTCGTCGCCCGATCGTGCCAGCGCCCACCGAAGGGCTCCGGCGACGTTGGTGTCCGTCTCGCTCAGCACCGCCTCGACCAAGGCGTCCACCGGCACCGCCGCCTCGTGGACCGAGGAGAGGGCCGCGCGCTGGCGCGCGTCCGGGCTCTTGGAGCCCAGCGCCTGGAGGAGCGCGACGGCCTGGAGGACGTCCTCCCAGCCGGCCGGCCCCGCGGCATCGATCCGGAGCAGCCGGGTGAGCAGCTCGGTCTCCGCCGCGATGCGTTCGCGCGTCCGGCCGACGAGGTCGTCCACGAGTGCCGCCGGCGCGAAACCCGGTTCGTCGAGTGCCCGCCCGATCTCGCGCAGCGACAGCCCCAGCGACCGCAGACTCTCGATGTGGAAGATCCGCCGGATGTCCTCCCGGGAGTACTCCCGGTAGCCGGAGCCGGTACGGCCGGAGGGCCGCACCAGGCCGAGCGACTCGTAGTGCCTGAGCATGCGGGCACTGACCCCGGACCGTCGCGCCACCTCACCGATCAACACGCTCTATCGTCCCTCGTGACCGGAGCCGCCGAGGGCCACGACGCGCTTCGCCTCCTCGATGGCCGAAGCGAACCCGGCGTCGGAGTCGTGCAGCAGCCGCCGCGTGGCGAGCGCGTGGGCACGCACATGCGGATCGGGGGCCGCCGTCGCGGCGTCCAGAACCGCCACGACCGCCTCCTCCAGCGCTATCAGCGCCCGGCTGAGACTCAGCTGCGTCTCCCGGCCACCACGTCCCAGCTGCGTCGCCAGCGCCGAGGCCAGGGCGGGCTCCTCGCCCTCGGGCACGAGGACGACCGCGGCCCGCCAGGCACTGCGTGCCACCTCGTCGTCCGTGTCGCGGAGCACCGCCCGAGTGATCGCCGGCCACGCCCGCCGGTCCCCGATCTTGGACAGTGTGTGCAGCGCCTGGCTGCGCGCCTGTGGCCGGTCCGAGCCCACTTCGCGGACCAGCCGGGTGAGCGTCATGGACACCGGATGGCGGGTGAGCGCCCAGGTCAGCATGTCGCGGACGAAGAACTCCGGCTCGACGGCGGACCGTTCGACGAGCTTGTCCACGAAGCGCGGGTCCGGCGCCGAGCCGACCGCGAGGGCCGCGCGCAGCCGCACGGACGCACGCCCGTCCTCCAGTCCTCTGAGCGCCCGCATCGGATCCGCGTCCTGACTCGTCATGGTCATCGGGACCACCTCCTGGCCGGCAGTGAAGACCTTGTCACCGTGTCAAGGTCAAACATCCGCACAACCGCGGGATTCACGGCACGCTTTGCGCAATGGCGCGAATCGGCTGTTATCAGGCCCGGTGCAACGGCTACGGTGGGCTCGACCCGAGCGTGGGGGAGTGGGCGAGAACGTGGGAGAGTACCGCAGGTCGCCCCAGGGCGGTGGGCTGCTGACCGGTGGGCCGGAATCCGCGGTGCTGCCGCCGTCGCTGCGCGTGGCGCTGGGGCTGATCGCCTCCCTCGCCGCGCTGGTGGTCCTCGTCTTCGGGATCACGTACGCCGACGACAGCGAGCCGGGCGCGGTGGACGCGCGGATCTGGGCGGTGGTGGACGGGGCTGGGCCGCCGTGGCGGCACGTCGCCGTGGTCACGGACTTCCTGGGGGAGCCCGTTGGAGCGGTGCTGGTGATCGCGGCCGTCGTGACGGGCTGCCTGCTGCTCCGGGGGCCGCGCGCCGCGGTGTTCGTCGTGACCGGCGCCGGACTGACCGTCGGGACGACGACGCTGCTCAAGCCCGTCGTGGGGCGCACCATCCACGGCGACAACCTGTCCTATCCGAGCGGACACACCGCCTTCCTCACGGCGATCGCCCTCATGGTGTCGCTGCTCGCGGCAGGCCGCCTCGGCCTCGGCCGGACGGCCGGCACGGCGTTCGTCTTCGCCTCGGGGCTGGTGGCCGGCGCCACCATGGGCTGGGCGCAGGTGGCCCTGGGCTCGCACTACGCGACCGACACCCTGGGCGGCTGGTGCACCGCGCTGGCGGTGCTGCCGGTGAGCGCCTGGCTGGTCGACCGGACCGCCGACCGGCTGGCCGACCGTACGGCGGCCGGCCGGCCGGCGGACGAACCCGCCGACCGGAGAGCCAACGCCGGTCGGCAGGAGTGCCACTGACACGGTGCCGGGACGCGGAAGCCGTCGGCTCCGAGGCGCCCCGTGCACCTCGCCTCAGGCCAGGCGGCGGAACACCGGCTTCACCGCCCGTCCGGCCATCCAGGGCGTGGGATCGGCCGCGTCCAGCGCCTTCCGGTACACCGCACACGCCTCGGCCACCACGTCGACCGTCCGGTCGATGTCGTCGTCGCCGAGCGCGCTGCTCACCACGAACGACGGGGCCAGCACCCCGCCCGCGAGGAGCCGGCGCAGGAACAGGGTCCGGTACGGCTGCGACGGCTGCCCGTTCTCGTCGAGGGTGGCGAAGACCAGGTTGCTGGCCCGCCCCCGGACGACGACGTGGTCGCCGACACCCATGCTCGCCGCGGCGTCGCGGACACCGGCGGCCAGCCGCTCGCCGAGGGCGTGCAACCGTGCGCTGACGCCCTCCTCGGTGTAGGTGGTCTGCACGGCCATCGCGGCGGCCAGCGCATGCGTCTCCGCACCGTGGGTGGTGGACAGCAGGAACACCCGGTCGCCCGAGTGGCGCAGCCCGCCCCGCTCCATCAGATCGCGACGCCCGGCCAGCGCCGAGACGGCGAACCCGTTGCCGAGCGCCTTGCCGAACGTGGAGAGGTCGGGGACGACGCCGTACAGACCCTGGGCGCCCGCCTCGGACCAGCGGAAGCAGGTGATCATCTCGTCGAACACCAGGACGCAGCCGTGCCGGTCGGCCAGCTCACGCAGACCGGCGAGGTAGCCGGGCGGTGGCTCGGCGTGGGTGGCGGGCTCGAGGATCAGGCAGGCGACCTCGTCCCGGTACCGGGTGAGCAGCTCCTCCGTGGCGGCCAGGTCGCCGTAGGGGAACGCCACCGTGAGTTCCCCGGTCTGTGCCGGGACACCGGCGGACATCGGCGTGGTGCCGATGAACCAGTCGTCGACGGAGAAGAACGGGTGGTCGGCGCAGACGGCCACCCGGGGGCGCCCGGTGGCGGCACGGGCCAGCCGCACCGCGGCGGTGGTGGCGTCGGAGCCGTTCTTCGCGAACTTCACCATCTCCGCGGTCGGCACCGTGGCCAGGAAGCGTTCCGCGGCCTCGACCTCCACGATGGACGGCCGGACGAAGTTGCTGCCCCGGTCGAGCTCCCGCCGCACGGCCTCCGTCACGCGGGGGTGGGCGTGGCCGAGGCTGACCGAGCGCAGACCGGAGCCGTACTCGATGTAGCGGTTGCCGTCGACGTCCCACACGTGGGCGCCCCGGCCGTGGCTGATGACCGGGGCCAGGTTCTCCGGGTACTGGTCGTCGCCCTTGGCATAGGTGTGCGCGCCCCCGGGGACCATGGCGTGCAACCGCTCGTTCGCCCGGCGCGACCGGGGCAGGTCGAACTCCTCGGTGCTCACTACGGCCTCACCCCTCCCGACGCTTCAGGACCTCGGCGAGGCTCGGCGCCTCCCGGTCCCGCGCCGACATCGAGGCGGCCGGCAGCGGCCAGGGCACGGCCAGGTCCGGGTCGTCGAAGGCGATCGTCACGTCCTCGCCCGGATCGTGCGGCCGGTCGATCCGGTACGACACGTCGGAGGTCTCCGTCAGCGACTGGAAGCCGTGCGCGCACCCCGCCGGGACGTACACGGTCGCCTGCGTCTGGCCGGACAGCTCGAAGAAGGCCCGGCCCAGGTAGGTCGGCGAGTCGGGCCGCAGGTCCACCACCACGTCGAAGATCTCGCCGTACGAGCACCGCACCAGCTTGGCCTCACCGGCGCCGGAGCGCAGGTGCAGGCCGCGCAGCACCCCGCGGACCGACCGGGACACGCTGTCCTGCACGAAGGCGGCCGGGTCGAGCCCCACCGAGCGGACGACGTCGGCGTCGAAGGTGCGGCAGAAGAAGCCGCGTTCGTCGGCGTGCGGCGTCGGTTCGAACAGGTACGCGCCGGAGATCTCCGGCACTTCGGTCGCCTTCATGGTGCCTCCCGCAGGGCCTTGGCGTGGTCGGTCGCCGGGAACAGCGCCGTGGTCAGGTCGGTGAACTGCTGCTCGACGCGCCGGGCGACGGCCAGGTTCCGCTCGAAGACGGTCCGGCGCACCTCGGCCGAGCGCCGCTCCAGCTCCCGGAACTGTTCGAGCAGCCGGTCGGCGTCGGCCTCGCGCGCCGGGTGGCAGTACGCGCCCATCCCCATCTCGGCCATGAGCGCGTCGCTCTTCGCCGAGTAGCTGAGCGCGAGGGTCGGCGTGCCGACCTTCAGGGCGCAGACCAGATTGTGGTAGCGGGTCGCCACCACGGCGTCGGCACACGCCGTCTCCTTCATCAGGTCGGCCAGCGAGGCCGCCTCGGCGACGGTGACCAGCGGCGAGCCCACCGCGTCGACGATCGCGGCGGCCACCGGCCGGTCCAGCTCGTCGCCGGTGAGCAGCCGGACCGGCCTGCCGTCCTCGACCAGCGCGCGCACGAACCGCGTCGTCCCGTCGAGGTAGCGCCGGTGGATCTCCTCGGCCACCGCCCGCTCGTCGTTGCTGCCGTGGAAGTCCATGACGCCGACGCAGACCGGGCCCGGCACGTTCGAGGGCTCGTTCGCCGACGGCGCGGGCAGGGCGAACACGAGGTCCCCGTAGACCTCGTCCCGCGCGGTGTTCACGCCCATCGCCCGCATCGCGTCGCGCGACTGGTCGTCCCGGTAGGACCGGTACGCGGCCAGCCGCGTCGACCAGCGGGTCAGGACCCGGGTCGACCGGTTGCCGATCGCGCCCGCGCCGACGCTGACCAGCGCGACCCGGGTGCCGAACAGCCGGCCCGTCAGGCACAGCAGGAACAGCGAGTACGGGAAGCCCCAGGGCCTGAGCGGCAGCGTGGTCTCCAGGACGCCGGTGCCCGGCACGATCACCGCGTCGTGCCGGCGCACCCAGGCGGCGGTGCGGAAGACATCGACGAGTTTGCCCAGGGCCTTGGCCGCGATCGAGCTCGCGCGTGAAGCGGTCCGGTACTCCCCGCGGTACCAGTTGAGCCGCGTCGCCGGAACCCCGTACCGGGTCGCGACGGTTTCGGGTCCGCCGCACATCGCGTCCACGACCGCGTCGGGATGCGCGGCCCTGAGGTGGTCGAGCACGGCTTCCAGCGACCCGTCGTTGCCGCTGTTCCCGGCACCGAACAGGCCGAACACACCAATGCGTAAAGGCTTTTCGCGCATGGAGGTCATGCCTGCCCTCCCTCGCGGCCGGCGACCAGGTCGTCGACGGAGACCGTGAGCCGGTCCGGGTCGACGGGAGCACGGTCCTCGACCCGCTCACCGGCGCCCGGCCGGACCCGGCTGGTCAGCCACGCGGCCAGATGGCGGTGGCACGCCCGCCGGTCGGCCGAGGACAGCGGCGCCCGCCCGATCGCCGAGGCGAAGCCCCAGACGTACTCGGCGAGCAGCCGCGGTGTCGGGTGCAGCGGGCCCGCCCGGCGCGGGTCCAGGTTGACGCACCGGGCGCGCTTGGAGGGGTTGGCCCGCTCGGCCCGGGTCGGGTGGTCGCGGCGGAAGTACAGCAGCTCCGGCACCTGGTGGAAGGGGCCGTGCAGGGTGATCTCGGCGACGAAGGTGCGGTCCGCGTGGTGGTAGCTGTCGTGCGGCTTCACCCGGCGCAGCATCGCGGACCGCATCACCCCGTAGAAGTCGTCGCCCCCGGGCTCGAAGAGCAGGCTGCGGAAGCGCTCCGGAGCGCGCGGGGAGTCGGTGGCGAGCCCGTACTCGTAGGGGACCTTCACCTTGCCGTCGCCGTCGATGACCGCCTGGCCGCTGTGCGCGAGGACCAGCTCCGGCCGTTCGTCCAGCGCCGCCACGCAGCTGCGCAGCAGGTCACGGGCGTAGAGGTCGTCGTGGGAGGCCCATTTGAACAGCTCGCCGCGGCACTCGGTGAACACGTAGTTGTGGTTCGGCGCGGCGCCGATGTTGCGGGGCAGCCGGATGTACCGGATGCGCGAGTCCTGCGCGGCGTACCGGCGGCAGATGGCCTGGGTGCCGTCGGTCGACGCATTGTCGGAGATCACCAGTTCGAAGTCCTCGTAGGTCTGCCCCAGGAGGGCGTCCAGCGACTCGGCCAGATACTCCTCGCCGTTGTAGACGGGAAGGCCGATGCTCAGCCGGGGGTGGGGGGTCATGTGGTCCTCACTTCGGGAATGGGATGGTGGTCGCGCTCGCGCAGGGCGGCCCGCAACTGCAGCCACCACACGACCGAACCGCAGACGGACGCGGCGGCGGCGCCCCATGCCGAACCGACCGTGCCGCCCGCGACCGCACCGCCGAGCCCGCCCGCGACGTAGCAGGCGGAGGCGAACAACTGGCAGCGCAGACTGCGCCGGGCCGCGGCCAGCGCGCGCAGCCCGGCCGCCGCGCCGGTGCCGAGCCCGGCGCCCGCGACGCTGAGGGTGACCGGCACGATGAGCTCGGAGGCGCCGCTCCAGACGTCGCCGAGGACGAGCTCGCCGAGCCGGTCCGGCACCAGCAGCAGTGCCGCGCCCCACAGCATCGCGGCGACGGTCTGCCCGGCGCCGAGCAGGAAACAGAACTTCCCGAGCCGCTCGGGTGCCTGCCGCAGCACCCGCGCCGACTCGGCCACGGTGACCAGCGACAGCCCCATCAGCACCGCGAGGAACGGGCCGAGCAGGAGTTCCGCGCCACGGATCACACCCACCGCGCCGACCCCGACGATCGCGCCGAGCCCGTATGCCCGAATCTGGCCGGCACCGCTGACGCCGACGTTCTCGACCAGGTACCGGTAGCCGAGGTCGCGGTGGTCGCGGTGCCACTCGCGCGCCCCGGCCGGCCTCGGCCGGATGCCGGACTGGAACCAGCCGTACGCCGCCGCCACCGCGGCCGACCCGCCCCAGGCCAGCAGGAAGGCCGGCACCGTGCCCACCCGGGCCGCCACGACCATGGCCGGGACCAGCGCGAGAGCCCACACGACGTCGTTGACGAACGCCTTGCGGCCGACGCCGGCGGCGAAGAACGAGTAGCGCCAGGCGTCCTGCAGCAGCAGCCCCGGCAGCACGATGCCGAGCGCCGCGAACGCGGCCCCCACCCGGCCGCCGATGGCGATCCCGGCGACCAGAGACACCGCGCCGATCCCGGCACCGACCAGGAGCGCGGCACCCGACGCCCGGGCCACCGCCCCGCGCCAGGACGCCTGCGGCACTGCGCTGAAGCGCACCACGAGCGGATCGGTGGCCAGCCCGCGGGACACGTTGAGGACCACGCCGTAGGTCACCCAGGCCAGGCTGAACACCCCGAACGCGGTCAGCCCGAGCGAGCGCGCCACATAGATGCCCACCACGAAGTTGGACAGGCTGGAGGCCGCCTGGTCGGCCAGCCCCCAGGACAGCCTGCCGACGACGCCCCGACGGGCGGCCCCCGCCGCCGGCGTCGTCTTCTCCCCCTCGACGGTCATCGGCGTCATGCCTTGATCAGTCCGGCGCCGTGCAGGGCGTCGGCCGCCGCGGCGACGGTCTCGAAGGGCAGCCCCGACCGCTCGGCGACGTCCAGCAGACCGTGCTCGCCGTCGGAGAGACTGAGCACCCAGAGCATGGCCATCTGGGCCTGCTTGGCGTCACTGCGGCCGCCGAGCGAGTCGTACAGCCCGCGCCGCCCCAACTGCGGCTCCCCGTACGGACTGAGGTTGACGTAGCGCCGGTTGCGGTCGAGGACGGCGAACGCCTCGCGGCAGACGGCGAGCGTGTCCGCCATCGCCGCCGGGGAGACGAAGTCCAGGTCGTCCGCCGACGTGTGGTACTCGGGGTAGCCCGCGTACGGGGTCCGGGTGAGCGAGCCCACGCCGAGGTCGAACCCGGGCGAGCAGTACTGCCGCTCGTCGTAACCGTAGGGCGTGAACTCGGTGACCCGGTGCGGGCGTTCGGAGGCGGACAGGACGTGCCGCAGCACCCGGTCGATCTCCGCGTCGCCGCGCCTGCTCTGCTTGTACGTCAGCTGCCCCGGGTCTCCGGCGCAGGCCAGCACCAGGCCGTGCTTGACCCGCTCGACCCGCTCCCGGTTGCGGGCCAGCCAGGTGATCGCCCCGATGGTGCCGGGCGCGAAGACGAACCGGTAGGTGTAGTACGGGTCGCGCTCCGCCAGTTCCCGGGCCAGGAACGTCGCCACCGCGATGCCGGCCAGGTTGTCGTTGGCCAGCGACGGGTGGCACGTGTGGCAGGAGACGAGCACCTCGTCGGGCACCCGTCCGGGGACCACGTGCTCGGCGTAGGTGAGGTGGCCGTCCGCCAGGGTGGAGTCGATGCGGACCTCGTAGTCGCCCTCGGGCAGTGCGTCGAGTGTCTCCTGGGCCAGGCAGAAGCCCCACTCGGGCTGGTAGTAGCTCGTGCGGTACGGCACCCAGGACGGCTGGTCCGGCAGGGTGTGCAGGTGCGGGCGCAGCTCGGCCAGCGGCATGGTCGCCGACACCGGCACGCTGTAGCCGAGCACGTGGAGACTGGACGCGGCGAAGTCGACCACCCGGCGGCCGGCGGCGTCGGCGACGTACGCGTCCCGGATGTTCCACTCCTTGGGCACCGTCCAGTCGAGGACCTGCGTCCCGGTCGGTACCTCGTGCACGTGCAGAGGGATGTACTCGTCGACGATTTGCAGGGTCGCGCGCACACCGTCGCCCGTGATGCTCCGGCAGAGCGGGTACATCCGCTCCACCAGGGCGTACATCTCCTCTCCGTACTGGGTCATCGGCGCCACCGCAGGGTGTCGTCGACGGCGCCGGTCTCGGAGGCCGCGCGCAGCACGGCCAGGCGGGTGAAACGCCGCTCGAAGTCCTCCCGGGACAGCCCGTGCTTCCGGTAGGCGTCGGCGAGTTCGAGCGCGCCCTGCTTGACCGTCCACTCGCAGTCGAAGCCGGGGATCGCGGCCCGGAACCGGGAGAAGTCCACCCGGTAGGAGCGCGGATCGGCACCCGTCTCCCCGGTGATCACGACCTTGGAGCCGGACACCGCCGCGGCCACCTCCTCGGCGATCTCGGCGACCGTCACGTTGTTGACCTCGGTGCCGATGTTGAACGCCCGGTCGTGCACGGCCTCGCGCGGGGCGGTCAGCGCGGCGGCGAAGGCCCGGGCGATGTCGGCGGCGTGCACCAGGGGACGCCACGGGGTGCCGTCGGAGAGCACCAACACCTCGCCGGACAACAGCGCGTGACCCACCAGGTTGTTCAGCACGATGTCCGCACGCAGCCGGGGCGAGTGGCCGAAGGCGGTCGCGTTGCGCATGTACACCGGGCTGAAGTCGCCGTCGGACAGCGCGTGCAGCTCGTCCTCCACCCGCACCTTGGACTCCGCGTACGGCGTCACCGGGCGCAGCGGGGCGTCCTCGGTCACCAGGTCGCCGCCGCCCGCGGCGCCGTAGACGGAGCACGTCGACGCGTAGAGGAACCGCTGGGCTCCGGCGTCGCGGGCCAGCCGGGCCAGGCGCACGGACGCGTGGTGGTTGATGTCGTAGGTCAGTTCCGGCGCCAGCGACCCGAGCGGGTCGTTGGAGAGCGCGGCCAGGTGGATCACCGCGTCCACGCCGGCCACGTGCTCGGCCGTGACGTCGCGCAGGTCCACCCGCCGCCCCGGCGGGTCGGCGGGTGCCGGTCCCAGGACGCAGTCGGCGAACAGGCCGGAGTCCAGCCCGACGACCTCGTGTCCGGCGGCCGTGAGGACCGGTGCCATCACGGTGCCCAGGTAGCCCTGGTGTCCGGTGAGCAGTACGCGCAAGGTTCAACCCCCCAGGTTGAGAGTGAGTTTGGCGACGTCGAACGCCTCGGCGTAGCGGGCGTGGCATTCGATGCCGCGGATCCGGGCGAGGCCCAGGAAGGCCTCCCGGTCGTACCAGGGGCGGTGCCGCTGCGAGGGGTAGTGCTCCTGCAGCAGCCGCACCTTCTCTTCGGCGACCTCCGGCGTCAAGGGCTGGTAGGCCGACGGGCGGCCCAGGTCGCCGTCCCACTTGACGATCTCGTAACGCAGCACGAGGTGGTCGCGGAACGCGGTGGTCATCAGCTTGGCCAGGCCGCGGTGGTCCTGGTGCGCGTCGTCGGTGCGCGGGGCCAGGACGAGGTCCGGTTCGGTCCGCCCGCGCAGCTCCTCGACGGCGGCCTTGGCCTCCTCCCAGTGGGCCGGCATCCGGCCGTCCGGCAGCTTGAGCACCGTCAGCCGCAGGTCGGCGTCCGGGCAGAAGGCGGCGAGCGCCGCCCTCTCCTCCTGCTCCCGTTCGCCGCCACCGCCGGAGAGCACGAGCGCGTCGACCCGGACGCCCGGCCGTGCCCGGCACAGCGTCAGCAGGGTGCCGCCGGCGCCGATGGCGATGTCGTCGCAGTGCGCGCCCACCGCGACGATCCCCTCCGCCCGCCCGGCGCCGAGGCCGATCACGCGGTCACCCCGGCGGGCGCCCCCGCGCCGTCCCGCTCCCACACGGCCCACGGACGCTCGCCCCGGGTGTAGGCGGAGTCCAGCGCGGCCCGCTCCTTCACGGTGTCGGTCGGCTTCCAGAAGCCGCGGTGCTGGTGCGCCACCAGCCGCCCGCGCTTGGCCAGTTGGGTGCAGCCGTCGGCCACCAGGTCCCCGTTCTCCGGGATGTGGTCGAAGACCTCCTGACGGAGCACGAAGTAGCCGCCGTTCTCCCACAGCGGCAGGTCGCTCACCGGCGTGATGCCGCCCACCAGACCGTCCTCGCCCAGGTCCACGCAGTGGAACGAGGACTGCGGCGGCACCACCATCATGGACGCCCCGGCGTCGCGCCGCGCGAAGGAGTCGATCATCTGCGGCAGGGGCGCGTCGGTGAGCACGTCCGCGTAGTTGGCGAGGAACATCTCGTCGCCGTCCAGATGGTGCCGCACCCGGCGCAGTCGCTCCCCGATCGGCGACTCGATGCCGGTCTGCGCGAACGTGATCGTCCAGTCGGCTATATCGGCGGACAGCAACTCGGTCCGCCCGCCCCGCAGTACGAAGTCGTTGGATGTCGTCTCCTCGTAGTTGAGGAAGAAGTCCTTGATGTGGTGGGCCCCGTAGCCGAGGCACAGGATGAACTCCTTGTGCCCGAAATGCGCGTAGTAGCGCATGACGTGCCAGATCAGCGGCCGCGGCCCCACCATCGCCATCGGCTTGGGCACGTCGTCGGACGCTCCCTCGCGCATGCGCATTCCGTAACCGCCGCAGAACAGTACGACCTTCATGCTGTGACCTCTCGGGACGCGGCCTCGACGATGCTCAGTTCCGGGATGGGAAACACCAGCCGGCCGCCCCACTCGTGCACGAACGAGAGCTGCTCGGCCAGCTCGGCCCGCAGGTTCCACGGCAGGACGAGGACGTAGTCCGGCCGGTCGGCCGCGATCCGCTCGGGCGGCAGGATCGGGATGCGGGTGCCCGGGGTGAACCTGCCGTGCTTGTACGGGTTGCGGTCGACCGTGTACGCGAGCAGGTCCGGCCGGATGCCGCAGTGGTTGAGCAGGGTGTTGCCCTTGCCCGGGGCGCCGTAGCCGACCACCGTCTCGCCGCGCTCCGCCGCCTCGATCAGGAACCGCAGCAGGTCACGGCGCACCTTGGCCACCCGGGCGGAGAACTCGGTGTACCCGGACAGCTCCCGCAGCCCGGCCGCCTTCTCCCGGTCCAGCACCTCGGCCACCCGCCTGTCCGGCTCACCGGCCACCTCGGCCGGCCGGGCCCACAGCCGGACGGAACCGCCGTGCGTGGGCAGCAGCTCGACGTCCACGAGGGCCAGTCCGCCACTCGCCAGCGCCCGGATCGCGGACGCGACCGTGTAGTACTGGAAGTGCTCGTGGTAGATCGTGTCGTACTGGTTCTCCTCGATCAGCGTCAGCAGGTGCTGCACCTCGATCGAGACCCAGCCGTCGTCGGCGACCAGGGCGCGCAGCCCCTTGGTGAAGCCGATGACGTCGGGGATGTGCGCGTACACGTTGTTGGCCACGACCAGGTCCGCCGGGCCGTGCTCGGCGCGGACGGCCGCGCCGGTGTCCGGGCTCAGGAACTCCGTGAGCGTGGGCACACCCGCCTCCCGCGCCGCGGCACCCACGTTCACCGACGGCTCCACGCCGAGGCAGCGGATCCCGCGGTCCACCATGTGCCGCAGCAGGTACCCGTCGTTGCTCGCGACCTCGACCACGAACGCGTCCGGGCCGAGGCCCAGCCGCTCCACGGCGCCGGTGACGAAGGTCCGCGCGTGCTCCACCCAGGAGGTCGAGTAGGAGGAGAAGTACGCGTACTGCGTGAACGTCTCCTCCGGTGTGATCAGCGCGGGGATCTGCGCGAGCCAGCAGTCGGTGCAGACCCGCAGGTGCAGCGGGTACGCCGGCTCCGGCCGGTCCAGTTGGTCCGCGGCGAGGAAGCTCTCGCACGGCGGAGTCGCTCCGAGATCGACGACGCTCTCCATCGCCGCCGAACCGCAGAGTCGGCATCGTGTCATCTACTGCCCCCATCCCCCCTGCCCGTGCGGGGTGTCCCCGTCACGAGCCAGTGCCGACCGCCCCGCGATCGCGGTGCGGTACCCCTCCAGCAGGCGCTCCAGCCCGACGGCCGGGCTGAACCCCTGCTCGTAACGGCGCCGGGCCGCCCGGCCCATCTCCTCGTTGCGGTCCGGCTGCGCCGCGATCCGGCGCAGGCAGGCCGCGAGCGAGGCGGCGTCTCCGGGACCGTGCAGCAGCCCGGTCTTCCCGTCCTCGACGAGTTCCACGAAGGCGCCGTGCCCGGCGGCGACGGCCGGGACCCCCGCCGCCATCGCCTCCACGACCACCAGGCCGAACGCCTCCAGCCAGGTCGAGGGAGCCACCACGGCCACCGACCGCGCCAGGGCCCGCCTGCACTGCTCCGGGTCGTACAGACCGACGTAGCGCACGTCGTCCCGTCCGGCCGCCCAGGCGGTCACCTCGCGCTCCAGCGGCCCCGTACCGGCGACGACGAGCGGGACACCCACACCGCCGGACGCGGCGATCTCGTCCCACGCCGCCATGAGCAGCCGTACTCCCTTGGCCTCGGCGAGCCGCCCGAGATACAGCAGGTGCTCGCCGGGGCCCGCACGGCGCGCTGCCGGCTCGGGGACGAAGTTGTGCTTCACCGCCAGCCGTTCGGCCGGCATGCCCGAGCGGACCAGCACGTCGCGCTGCGCCGCCGAGATGCAGAAGAACCGCTCCACACCGGACCACCAGCGCCGCCGGTTGGCCACCAGACCGACCGCGAGCGGCACCGTCGCCAGCCGCGAGCCGCGATAGCAGCCGTGCCGCACCGCGGGCAGCGGCGTCGCCCCGACGCACTCGGTGCAGGGCCGCCCCTCGCGCTGCAGGGTGCCGGGCGGGCAGACCTGCGTGTAGTTGTGCAGCGTGGCGACGGCGGGCACCCCGGCGTCGGCGCAGGCGGCCAGCACCGCCGGCGACAGGAGCGGGAAGACGTTGTGGACGTGCACCACGTCCGGCCGCTCGGCCCGCAGCCGGGCGGCCAGCTCCTTGCGGACCGCCGGGTTCCACGGCACCAGGAAGGGCACCGCGACCTTCCCCGGCAGGGACCGGGCGGCGATGTCGTCGCTGCGCCGCTCGAACACCCCGACCCGGTGGCCGGCCGTGCGCAGCAGTTCCACCTCCTGGTCGACGACGTTGTTCTCGCCGCTCGGCTGGGCCGAGTTGTACCGGTTGTGCACCACGAGGACATGCATGCTCAGGTCACCTCCGAGGTCCGCGCCCAGCGCGGGACGCGACGTCGAGGGGGGTCGGGCACCGACAGGGGCGCGGCCGCCGCGGGCTGCGCCAGCAGGGAGGCGGCCACGGCGAGGTGCAGCAGATACGGCGAGGCGTCGCCGAGACCCGCCTCGGTGTACGACGCGAGTGCGCAGTAGCCGATCAGGAAGATCGCACAGGCCCTGGCGAGGGACGGCGGCCGCAGCAGCGCGACACCGCCCAGCGCGACGAAGACCGCCGCCACCAGGCCCACGCCGATCAGCCCCTGCTCGTGGTAGACGGCCAGCCAGCTGTTGTCGATCGGCAGCCCGTCGAACGACTTGTCGCCCAGGCCCATGCCGAAGACCTTCTCCCCGATCGTGCGGGGCGCCGCCAGCAGGGCGTCCCACACCTTGGCCCGGCCGGTGAGATTGCTGAAGTTCTCCTCGCTCTGGCCGCGCAGGAACCACTCCTGCAGCGCCGAGGCGAACACCACGGCGGCCACCGCGGCGCACAGCACCGCCCAGGAGAAGAACCGGCGCGCGGCGGCGCTGGTCAGGGTGAGCGAGCCGATCGCGAGCGTCAGGCCGACGAGCAGGCCGAGCGTGGCGGTACGGGTGTGGGTGAGCATCAGCAGGACGAGTGAGGGCACGATGACCAGCGCCGCGCTGCGCCGGTCGGTCCGGCCGCCGAGAACGAGCAGCACGGCGAGCCCGATGATCACCGCCGCGTACTGTCCGATCTGGGGCGGGGTGAGCGGCCACAACGCCCCGACGAGGCGTCCGCCGTAGAGGTCGGGCATCGCCGCGCCCGGCGAGACGAGCGCACCGGCGGCCACCGTGCACAGGACCAGGAAGTACATCCGGATGTGGTGCCGGACGAACGTCGCTCCGCCGTCCCACCAGCGGCTGAGCAGCCACAGCGTGCCGACGAAGAGCGCCAGCCGGGCGCAGCGGAACAGCGCGCCGAACCCGGACTGCAGGTCCGCGCTGGCGATCACGCTCGGCACCAGCAGCAGGGTCAGCAGGAACAGGAAGGCACTGGCGCGCACGCGCAGCCGGAGATTGAGCACGAGCGCCAGCGAGAACGCGGCGACCAGCGCACCCATGGTGACCATCTGGATGAGCGAACGGGGGAGCGGGACGACGGTCTCCGCCCCCGTGGAGCCCAGGGTGTTGAGGACCAGCAGTCCCCAGACCGTCCCGACCGGTTTCGGCGTGCGGTCCGCGTCCATCTCAACCCCCCTCCCGTGCGCGCAGGGTGCTGCCCTTGTCCTGCCGGTAGGGCGCGCCCTGCCACTGACCGAAGTCGAGGACCCGGCTCGGGTCGTGGGCGACGAACTTCCACGGTCCGACGTAGACGTTGTCGTGCCAGCGGTTGTGCTGCCGGTGGGTGATGGCCTCGGCCACCCGCTCGCCCTGGTACGGGGACCAGTCCGGATAGGTGCCGTAGTTCGCCAGCAGCGCCATGCGGTCGCAGCTCGACGTGCACTCCAGGACGGTCTTGTCCAGGACGAAGCGGTTGTCGTGGACGTCCACCCGCTGGGTCTTCCAGCGGCAGTCGTCGTACAGCGGTGCCTTGCCGATCGCCGGGCCCGCGCAGCGCTCGATGTCCTTCACCAGCAGGGTGCAGTCGCCGGACGAGGTGTTGGCGGGACTGTTGCAGAACCGGTCGGCGTTCTCCCACAGGGTGATGCCTGACCAGTTGTTCTCCAGGACGTTCCCGTAGATCTCGATCTTGTCCGTGCGGGCCTCGACGCGCGGTTCGCCGCCGGACTCGGAGATGTAGAGGGTCGCGAAGGGGAAGTTGTCGCCGCCGTCGGTGTTCTCCCGGCCCTCGACCCAGTTGTTCTGCCGGATCGTGTTGTTCCGGACGACCGCGTTGTAACTGGTCTCGTAGATCAGCGCGGCCCCGTCGTTGGACTCGATGACGTTGTCCTCGATGAGGAAGTCGTTGTTGTTGGTGTCCGCCCACAGACCGGTACCGAGGTTGTCGTGCACCCAGTTGCCGCGGATGTCGGCGCCCTCGACGGCCCAGAACTTGACGCCTCCGGTGCAGCCGCATCCCTGCCGCTTCCGCTCCCAGTCGCCGGTGTTGTTGCCCGTGATCTCGTTGCCCTCGAGCACCAGGTCGTTGATGGTGCCGTTGCCCTTGTACGCGTTGAGGCCGTACTGGCCGTTGTCGCGCAGACAACTGGAGCGGACCTGCTGGCGGTCACCCGCCATCAGCCCGGCACCGGAGTTGCGCTGCACCGTGGCGTGCTCGATCACCCACCCGTCGGCCGAGTCGTGGTTGACCACGCCCTCGTCGTGCGGCGCGACGAAACCCTGCACGGTGAGATGGCCGATGGTGACGTCGCGTGCGCTGCCGCCGAACGCGTACCGGTTGGTCTTGCGCCCGTCGAGCACCGCGCCAGGCGCGCCGAGGTAGCGGTTCCCTTCCTTGGGGACGACCTGCGCGTACGGGTCGGGTTCGAGGCGGTGCTTGCCCGGCCGCAGCCAGAAAGTGGTGTGCGCGGGGCTGTTGCGGGTCTTGGCGGCCAGGTCGCCGACGACGGCCGGATCGACGGTCACCGCACCGGCCGGTGCCTTCGAGGGTCCGGCCTCGGGTTTCGCGCACACGCGGGCCACGGGGGGCCCGTCCGACGAAGCGGGCGGGGCCGAGGAGGCGGACGACGCGGACGGCCCCGGCGACGGTGCGTCCGACGTGCCGACGCAGCCGGCCGCCAGCAGCGCCAGTGCCAAGGGTGCCGCGGCCGACAGTGCCCGGCGCCGCCATGTGCTCCCCATGCGTCCTCCCCCCTTCCCGTGCCTAGTCGCGGAACGCGAGTACGGTCGTGAAGCCCCGCGCGCCGTCGGTGAAGTCCGGTGCGCTGTTCGTGAAGCCCGGCGCGCCCTCGGTGAAGCCGGTGCCGACCAGCGTGGTGGCCGGTTCCTTCCGCCCGAAGCCGGGGGAGTACCAGCCCAGCGGCGGGTCGGTCTCACCGCGATGCGCCCGCCAGGACAGCTCGCCCGGCAGGTCGAGCACCGCCGAGCGCTCCACGCCGTCCCGGGCCCAGGTGAGCACGGCGCGGCTGCCCACCAGGTCGGCGGCGACCGCCGGGCCGAGGTGGAACGCCAGCCGCACGGCCCGGCGCGGGCCGCGCACCTCGTCCACCACCCGCAGCTCACGGCTCGCGGCCGTCAGCTCCACCCGGCGGCGGTGCACCGAACCCCCGTACCCGTCGTGCTCGGCAGACCAGCGGGACACTCCCTCGTCGGAGGTGTCCACGCCCAGCACGCGACTGCGGGCATGCCGGGTCCACAGGAACGGGCCGCCGGAGACGGACTGGTCGGTGCCGTCCAGCTCCAGGGTGTTGTGGCCGAGGGTCGAGCGGAAGTAGCGCCGCCACCCGGGCTGCCCGTGGTAGCAGTACGTCCCCGGGTCGGCGAGCACGTCGACCCCGTCGTGCCGCACCTCAACCGAGAGCGCGTCCGCGTGGGCGTGCGCCGCGATGGACAGGAAACCGTGCGGACCGCCGTCGCAGCGGCACCAGATCCCGTCGGGGCCGCGCAGCACCGTGAGCCCCGCGTCGGCGAAGTGGGCCGGCCTGCCCGCCGGGCGGCGCACGGCCCGGCCCGCTCCGTCCCTGCCGTACGGCCGGATCAGCGCCGCCAGCAGCGGGGTGCGCACATCGGTGCCGGTCACCTCCGGCCACCAGGGAAGGGAGCCGAACACGGCATCCCCGGTGGCCAGCAGCGACGCCCAGCGGTCGGTGCCGGTGCCGTCCACCACCAGGCCGTGTCCGTCGTCCGCGTCCCCCTGCCGCGGCGGGCGCAGCGCGTCGTCCACGACGGCGGCGAGCGCGTCGGTCATCCGCAGCAGCACCAGCCGGACCGTCGCGGGAACCGGCACCCCGGCGGCGTCCGCCTCCGCCACCGCGGCCAGGCCCAGTTCCAGGACGAGCCCGTGGTACTCGGTGGCCAGTTCGCGGTTGAGGCCGGAGAGGAACGTGTTGGCGCGCAGGTGCCGGTCCAGCGACCGCAGCGCCTCCTCCCGCCACTTCGCCGAGTCGGGGAACCAGCCGAAGGCGCAGGCCGCGGCCAGCTGCCCGGCGGCCTCCGCCACGACGTGGTTGTTCGCCGACGACCCCCGGCTGGGGAAGGCGGCCAGCCAGCGCTGGTGGTGCCAAATCTGTCTCAGCGCCGCCGGGTTGTCCTCGAAGAGGGCGGCCGCGCCCGGCCAGCCGTCGAGCAGCCGGCGGATCCACACCCACGACAGCAGCCGGATCCCCAGCTCGATGCCGCTGACCCAGTGCACCGAGCGCAGCGGTGCGTTCGACGCCCACCAGGACCGCAGGTGCTCGGCCACGCGCTCGGCGTACCGCTCGTCCCCGGTGACCGCGTAGGCGGCGGCGAGCACCGTGAGGTACTGGTGCCGGGACAACTCCCAGATCTGCTTGATGTCCCCGACCGCGTCCTCGTCGCGGTACGGCACGTCGAAGGCGTAGCCGCCCGGCGCCCGGCGCCCGGTCTTCGGGTCGTGGCACCAGTCGGGGTCGGCCAGGTCGTCGCGGACCACGCCGAAGTACTCCACGTGCCCGGCCATCAGGCGGTCCGCCTCCGCGACCAGGCGCTTCGCGGCGTCCGGCGGCACCGCCGCGAGCGCTGTGGCGGGCAGGACCGCGGTGAACCGGGCCCCGGTCACGCTCGGGGCGTCCGGCCGCGCCGACCGCCACCGCCGCCTGCGCACGGTGTCGCCGACCCGGCCGCCCACCTCCCGCGGGCCCATCCGGGACAGCCGCCGCAGGTACCAGCCCGGACTCCCCGGGTTCGCGGTCATCGCGCCTCCGCCAGGGTCACGGGAGCGCCGCCGGCCAGTGCGGCCCGCACGGCCAGGGTGGCCGCCGTGGTGGCGACCAGCGACCGGAGCGGCACCGGCATCGGCCCGCCGGTGCGCACCGCCCTGACGAACGCGGCCAGTTCGGCCGACTGGCCCTTGTCCCGGGCCTTGGGAAGCCGGGAACTGACCCACCGCTTGCGGCCGTCGTAGACCGAACTGCGGACGAAGTCGTCGAGCTGCAGCACCTTGCCGTCCGCGACCAGGTCCAGCGTCTCCTTCGGGAAGCCGGCCGCGCCGGTTGTGACGTAGCTGATGGTGGCGGTGGACCCGTCCGGGTAGCCGAGCACCACCTGAAGGTCCTCGTTGCCGGACGGCGCGAGGGCGTACACCGAGACCGGGTCGGCGCCCAGCAGCCAGCTCGCCGTGTCGACGAAGTGCCCGCCCTCACCGGCGAACCGCGAGCCCTCGGTGCCCTGCTGGAGATACCAGCTGCCGTGGTCGAGCCGCCCCGCGTTGACCAGGTAGCGCAGGCTCGCCGGTCCCGTGCGCGCGCCGAACCGCTTGCTGGCCTCCTGGAGCAGCGGCGCGAACCGCCGGTTGAAGCCCACCTGCAACCGGTCGTTGCCGGACTCCTCCACCGCGTCGAGCACTCCGGTCAGCTCCTCCGAGGTGAGCGCCAACGGCTTCTCCACGAACACGGCCTTCCCGGCCAGCAGCGCCTTCCGGGTCAGTTCGGCGTGCGAGCTGTGCCGGGTGACCACGAACACCGCGTCGACGGACGTGTCACCGAGCACGGCGTCCAGATCGGTGGTCGCCTCCCGGAAGCCGAACTTCCGCTGAGCGTTGGCCGCGGAGAGGGCCGTCGTGGTGACGACCGTCGACAGCTCGACGCCGTCGCGCTGCGCCAGGTGCGGCAGCAGCATCGACGTCGCGTAGTTCCCCGCGCCGACGAACGCGAGGCGCACCGGCGTCTTCGCCGCCCGTACCGGGGCGGAGGACCTGGCGCCGCCGGGCGCCACGGGCACGGACACCACCGGGGCGTCGGCCGAAGGCCCGTCCTCGGCGGCCTGTTCGGGGTACCGGAACAGTACGGCCACGGCCTTGAGCTCGCCGTCCTTGAGGCGCTGGTACGTCTCCACCGCGTCGTCGAAGTCGGCCGTGCGGGTGATCAGCGGCTCCACGTCGACGCGGCCGCGGGCGGCGAGGTCGAGGAAGCACGCCAGGTTGCGCCGCTCGGTCCAGCGCACATAGCCGATCGGGTAGTCCCGCCCCTCGATCTCGTACTCCGGGTCGTAGCGCCCGGGGCCGTAGGAGCGGGAGAACCGGACGTCCAGCTCCTTCTCGTAGTACGCGTTCCACGGCAGGTCCAGGCGGCACTTGCCGATGTCGACGACCCGGCCGCGGTCCCGGCACAGCCGCGCGGCCAGCTCGACGGGCTGGTTGCTGCCGCCGCCGGCGGCCAGGTACACCTGGTCCACCCCGTGGCCGTCGGTGAGTTCGGCCACGGCGCTCTCCACGGCCGGGGACGCCGGGTCGCCGCAGGCCGCCGCGCCCAGCCGCTCGGCCAGCTCGCAGCGCGCCGGGTCGGGGTCGGCGCCGACGACCCGGACGCCCGAGGCGGTCAGCAACTGCGCCACCAGCTGCCCGATCAGCCCGAGCCCGACGACCAGCGCCACCTCGCCGAGCCGCGACTCGCCCTGGCGGACCCCCTGGAGCGCGATCGACCCGACGGTGCCGAAGGCCGCGTGCCGCGGCGCGAGAGAGTCGGGCACCGGGGTGTAGAGGTTCTTCGGGACCCAGTTCAGCTCGGCGTGCAGGGCGTGCTCGTTGCCCGCGCAGGCCACCAGGTCGCCGGCCTTCACGTCGTCGATCCCGTCACCGACCTGCTCGACCACGCCGCACAGCGAGTAGCCGAGCGGCGTGTAGGAGTCCAGCTTGCCCATCACCTTGCGGTAGGTGGCCGGCACCCCGTTGGTCGCCACGCTCTGCACGACCTTGGCCACCTGGTCCGGCCGGGAACGGGCCTTGCCCAGCATCGACATGCCGGCCTCGGACACCTTCATCAGTTCCGTGCCGGTGGAGATCAGCGAGTAGGCGGTCCGCACCAGCACACCGCCGGGCTTGCAGCCCGGCACCGGCACGTCGAGCAGCGCCAGCTCGCCGCTCTTGTAGTTCTGCACAACCTGTTTCACCGAAGGTCCTCTTGTCTCTCTGCCGGTCTTGGTGCGGGGGAGGTGCCGAGGTGCTACGCCGTCGACGGGGCGTGGTGGTCGGCCCCCGAGGTCGCGCCGCGGTACCAGTACTCGAGGGTCAGCACGTGCCACAGGTGTTTGGAGAAGTCCTGCTGCCCGGCGGCGTCCTCGGCGACGAGCCGCCGCAGCGCGTCGCGGCGCAGGAAACCGGATCTCACCAGCTCGCCGTCGTTCACCACTTCGCGCACCAGCGGCGCCAGATCCCGGCTCATCCAGGCCCGCAGCGGCGCGCTGAACAGGCCCTTGGGCCGGTACACGATCTCCCGGGGCAGGACCGAGGTGGCCGCCTCCTTGAGGACCGCCTTGCCCTGCCGTCCGACGATCTTGCGGTCACCGGGGACGGCGAACGCCGCCTTCACCACCTCGACGTCCACGTACGGCACCCGCACCTCCATCGAGGCGGCCATGCTGGAGCGGTCCGTGTAGGCGAGGTTCAGGCCCGGCAGGAACATCCGGGCGTCGCCCAGGCACATGCGGTTCACGAAGTCGTCGAGGTCGTTGTCCTCGTAGACGTCCGCGTGCTCGGTCAGCACGTCCTCGACCGTCCCCGCCAGGTCCGGATCGATCAGGTCGAGCAGCTCCGCCCGGTCGTACATCGTGTAACTGCGCCGGAAGGCCGTCTCCTCCGGCAGGTCCGCGAAGGACAGGAAGCGTTTCGCGAAGCGCACCGACCGCAGGCCCCGGCGGCTCGTCGCGACCGGCAGCCGGTCCACTGCCGCGGACAGCCCGCGCCGCAGCGGCCGCGGGACGCGCTGGTAGCGCAGCGCCAGCACGTTGGCCAGGTGCTTGCGGTAGCCGGCGAACAGCTCGTCGGCGCCCATCCCCGAGAGCATCACCTTGACCCCGGCCTCCCGGGCGGCCGAGCAGATCAGGAAGGTGTTGATCGCGGCGGGGTCGCCGATCGGCTCGTCCAGGTGGTACGTCATCCGCGGCAGCAGGTCGAGCACGTTCGGGGCGATCTCGATCTCGTGCAGGTCGACACCGAACCGCTCGGCCACCTGCCGGGCGTAGCGCAGGTCGTCGGGCATCGCCTCGAACCTGGCGTCCTCGGCGCGGAACCCGATCGTGAAGGCGGAGATCCCGGGCCGGTCGCGGGCCGCCAGCGCGGTCAGATAGCTGGAGTCCAGCCCGCCGGAGAGGAACGTCGCCACCGGCACGTCGGAGAGCAGGTGGCGCCGGGTCGACTCCTCGACGACGGCGGCCAGGTCCGGCCGCTCACCGCCCAGGGCCCGCTCCCGGCCCTCGGCGGCGACGTCCCTGAGGTTCCAGAACCGGCCGCGCTCCACCCGGCCGTCGGGCCGGCACCGCAGCCAGCTGCCCGGCGGCAGCTTCTCCGCCTCGCGGAACGCGCAGCGCGAGTCCGGTACCCAGTAGTACAGCAGGGAGGCCACCAGCGCCGCGTGGTCCACCTCCAGCTTTCCGCCGGTCACGGCGGCCAGCGCCTTCAGCTCGGAGGCGAACACCAGGCCGCCGCCGCGCCGGAGCAGGAACAGCGGCTTGATGCCGAGCTGGTCGCGGGCGAGCACCAGTTCCCCGGTGCGCTCGTCGAAGACCGCGAACGCGAACATGCCGCGCAGCCGGGCCAGGCAGTCCGTGCCCCAGCGCCGCCATGCCTCCAGCACCACCTCGGTGTCGGAGGTACCGCGGAAGCGGGCCCCGGTGGACTCCAGCTCGGTGCGCAGTTCGGGCGCGTTGTACAGCTCGCCGTTGTACGTCAGGGCGAGACCGTCCGAGACCATCGGCTGGGCGCCGGTCCCGGACAGGTCGATGATGGCCAGTCTGCGGTGCCCGAGCTGCACCTCGCCGTCCCCGGCGGGGTGGCTGTAGCGGCCCGCCCCGTCCGGACCGCGGTGGGCGAGGACGTCGGTGAGCCGGTCGGTCACGGCCTTGCCGTCCGGCCAGTGGTACGTGCCTGCGATGCCGCACATGTGCTAGCGCGCCTCCTGATCACTGTCCGGAACCGTCGCGGCCGGCACCACCGGCCGTTCCGCCCGGGGCCGCCCCGTCCCGTTGTGCCGCTTCGGGGATTCGTCGCGGCCGCGTGACGCGGCGACGTGCGGACCGTCCCACAGGGTGCCGTCGGTCCGGTCCCGCGGATCGGGATCGATCAGGACCACCCCGATCACCGCGATGCGCTGGTCCGCGAGCTGCCGCGCCACGGTGTGCAGCCACGCGGCGCTGCCGTGCCCCGCACGCACCACGAGCACCGTCCGGCTGCCCAGGTGGTGCAGGTCGGTCCACGCCGTACCGGGCGCCACCGAGCCGACCCCGAGCCGGCGCACGTGGTGCGGTTCGGCCGCGGCACGCTCGCCGCTCAGCACGGTCGGGCCGCCGGACTTGCGGCGGGCGCCCGCGAGGTCCGTGCCGGGCAGCGCGTCGACGACGACCACGGGCCCGTCCGCCTCCAGGGCACCGGCGACGTCCAGGGCGATCACGCCGGTACCGCGCGCACAGCCCAGCTCCAGCAGCGACACCGGTTCCGCGGAGCCGCGCACCAGGCGGGCCACGGTGGTCGTGAGCCGTTCGCGTGCCGCCCGGGTGCGCCGGCGCTGCCACGACCGGACCGACCGGCGCGGCCCGCGGCGCAGCTCCGCGAGGACCGACGCGCCCAGGTTCGCCGCGATCTCCCGGCGCAGCACGGGGCGGTCCGCCACCACCGCGCCGACCGCGGCCAGCGCGAGCCCGAGAACGAGCCCGAGGGCCAGCCCGATCCCGGCGTCGGTGACCACGGCCCTGGGCAGGGAGTGCCGCACCGCGTGCGGGGCGTCCACGATCTGCGTACCTGCGACGACCTCGGGTGTGCCGGTGAGCGCCTCCGCGGCCCGCTGGTCGAACTCGGCGATCCGCGAGTCCAGCTCGGCCCGGCGGGCGAAGAGCGACTCGATGCTGGCCGACGCATTCGGTTCGTCGTCCGGCGAGCGGTCCCCGATCGACCTGTTGACCTCGGCCAGCTCCTTGCGCATGCTGTCGCGCTGGTCCAGCAGGGACTTGGACTCGGCCTCGGCGGCCTGCCGCAGCCGCCGCACGTGGTCCGCGACGAACGTCTCGGCCAGCGCCCTGGCCCGGGCCACCGCCTCCGCGTCGCTGTCACCCGACACGTCGATCTGCAGCAGGTTGTTGGTCAGCCCGGTGCCGCGGTAGTCCTCCATGAAGTCTTCCGGGTCCTCCCGGGAACCGAGCGACCGCAGGGCCTCGGCGGCGATCCGCGTGGTGTCCAGCAGCTCGACGTCGGTGCGGATCAGCGTTCCGGTGTCGTTGGGCTGGTCGTCCTTGTGCGCGACCAGCACCTTGGTCACCGCGGCCGGCCGGGGCGGCAGCAGGACCGCCACCGCCGCACCGGCCAGCAGGCCGAGCAGGGCCAGACCGGCCCACAGACGCCGCCGCCTGCGTACCGCCACGACCAGTGCCTGCAGGTCGAGCAGCGGAGCGGAGGCGGACGGCTGGGCAGCCGTACTCGTCGTCATGCGGCACCTCCTGTCGCGTTCTCGTGGACCGGGGCCGCCGCGCCGGCCTTCTCCGGAGGGCGGGGGGCCGTCCCCGTCGCACGGGCCCGGACCGCGCCGGCGACGACGACACCGACGACCTCGTGCCCGCCGTCCGCACACGCCTCGGCGAGGCCGGAGAGCTCCTCCGCGGTGCGACTGCCCGCGCCGAGCACGACCAGGACACCGGACTCGGTGTCGCGGTCCGGAACCATCGGCCGGGACACCGCGACCTCCACCACCCGCAGCATCGGTTCACCCTCGGTCTCGGCGGCGAGCTGCTCCGCGGCCCGGCGGGCGACCTCGTCGTCGTCCGGCACCACGACCAGCAGTCGCCGCGCGGCCGGCAGCCGTTCCCGCAGGCGACCGCACACCCGCCGGTAGCGGATGAGCCGCCCGGCCTCGTCGGAGGACTGCGGAGTCGGCAGGTCCCAGCGGACGTCGATGCCCAGCAGCCGCCGGAACCGGGCCCGCGCGCCGCGTGCCCTCGGCCGGTGGGCGCGCCGGTCACCGGGCACGTCGACGGTGCCCAGGAGTGCCGCGCGCAGCGCCGCGGCCATCTCGGGTCCGGAACGCAGCCGCCGGTTCACCCGCGCCGCGGCGAGATGACCGACGACGGCGAGCACGAAGAACAGCAGGGCGCCGCCGCCGACGAGCTGCAGCCTCGTCGGCGGTGCCTCTCCGGTCGGCCGGGCCGCCGGCCCCATGACGACCAGGCCGGCCCTGTTGTTGGCCGGGCCGGCCTCCTCCAGCTTCTGCATGGCCTCCTGCAGCGTGCTGCGCAGCTTCTCCAGCTCGGTGCGGGCCTGCACGCTCTCCACGGTCTGCCCGGGATCGGCCGCGTTGGCCAGGTCGGTGATGCGCTGGTTGGTCCGCTTCACCTGCTCCCGCAGCGCCTCGGGCCCCGCCGCCTCGTCGGCGTCGGTGCTGCCGCTCGCGATCCGTGCCGCGTACGTCACGAACTGCTGGGCCATTTCGTCGGAGAGCCGCTGCGCACGCTCCGGGGTCTCGGCCGTCCCGGAGATCTTGATGACGTTCCCGTCGGCGGTCTCGGCGCTCACCCGGTCGCGCAGCTCGCTGTCGCTGACCCCGCTCCAGCCGAGCGCATCGCCCGCCCGTTCGACCACCGACGAACTGGTCGCGATCTCCACCTGGGTGATCAGCTCGCGCTCCTCCCACGGCCCCGGCAGCAGGACCGAGGCGGACGCCGTGTAGCGCGGCGGGAACAGCACCGAGACGCCGTAGCCGACGAGTGCGCCCACCACGACGAGGACGGCGAGCAGCCGCCGGCGCCGGCGCAGTATTCGCCCGACCGTGACCAGGCGTATCGTGTCATCGCTCAACGGCGCTGCCTTCTCCCTGCTTTGTTCCCGGCGGCGGCGTACGCGGCGAGCAGCGCCTTTTGCGAATTGCCCCAGGAGAGCTGTCCGTTGACGCGTTCCTGGCCGATCTTGCCCATCCGGGCCCGCTCGTCGGGGTCGTCCAGCAACCGCGCGACGAGCCCGGCGAACTCGGTCTCGTCGTTGGCGGGGGCGTAGAGGGCGGCGTCACCGGCGGAGACGCGCGCCTCCCGGAGGTCGAACGAGACGATCGGCCGGCCCATCGCCATGTACTCCAGGACCTTGTTCATGGTCGACACGTCGTTGAGCGGATTGCGCGGGTCGGGGGAGAGGCACACGTCCGCGGTGGACAGGTAGCGCACCAGGTCGGCGTCCGGAATGCGCCCGGTGAACTGCACCTGCTCGCCGAGCCCCAGCGACCGGGACAGCTCCACCATCGCGTCGAAGGCGTCACCGGAGCCGACGAACACCGCGTGCCAGTCGGTCCGCCCGACCTCGTCGCGCAGCTTGGCGAGGGCCCGCAGGGCGTAGTCGACGCCGTCCTGGGGGCCCATGACGCCCAGGTAGCACAGCAGGTGGGGCTTTCCCCGCTTCAACTCCGGTTCGGCGGGCACCGGTTGGAAGCGGTCGGTCGCGGGCGCGCTGCGCACCACGAACACGTCGTCGGGGCGCCGGCCGCCGCGGCGTACCGCGACGTCCTTGTAGCTCTCGTTCGTGGCGAGCACGATGTCCGCGGTCCGGTAGGTGAGCCGCTCCAGGGCGCACACGGCGCGGTAGAGCAGGTCCTTGCCGCGGCCGAACCGGGACAGGTACAGCTCGGGTATCAGGTCGTGCTGGTCGAAGACGAACCGCGCGCCGCGCCGCTTGAGCCACAGGGCCGGCAGGAAGAGCAGGTCGGGCGGGTTGCAGGCGTGCACCACGTCGACCGGTCCGACCCTGCGGGCCAGCCGCGCCGTGTGCCAGAGCGCCGCTCCGTACTCCCGCAGGTAGCCGGCCGGTCCTCCGGTGGCCGCGCGCAACGGGTAGCGGTGGATGCGCACCCCCTCGACGACCGCTTCCCGCTCCGTGTCCCGCTTGGTGCCGCGGGGACAGATGACGTGCACCTCCCAGCCCGCGTCGCGCAGGGTCGTGCACTCCTGCCAGACCCGCCGGTCGAAGGGCACCGACAGGTTCTCCACCAGGATCAGCGCGCGCCGCCCCGGCCGGTCGCCGGTGCCGCCGCCGAGCGGCGTGCCACCGGACGTCGTGTCACCAAGCAAGGCCCATGTACCCCGGTTCGGTCCGGCGCGCGTCGGCGTCGGGAAGGTGGATGAGGTCGATCAGCAACGGCCCGCCGCCATGGGGGAGCGCGGCCAGCACGGCCGGATCCCGCGTCCCGACCAGGCACACCTCGGCGTGCTCAAGGACCTCGTCGACGGAGTCCGCGAGCAGCTGGGCGAGGTGCGGCAGCCGGTTCTCGACGTACTCGCGGTTCGCGCCGAGCAGCCGGGACAGGCTCACGTTGGCGTCGTGGATCCTGAGGTCGTAACCCTTGCCGAAGAGCCGCTCCGCCAGCTCGACGAGCGGGCTCTCCCGGAGGTCGTCGGTGCCGGGCTTGAAGGACAGCCCGAACAGCCCCACCCGGCGCTTCCCGGTGCGCTCCACCAGCTCCACCGCACGCTCCAGGTGCGCGGAGTTGGAGGGCAGCACGTGGGAGAGGATCGGCACCGACACGTCGGCCCGCTGGGCCGCGTGGACCAGGCTGCGCAGGTCCTTGGGCAGGCAGGAGCCGCCGAAGGCGAAGCCGGGCCGCAGGTAGGCGGGGCTGATGTTCAGCTTGCGGTCGGCCAGGAAGACGTCCATGACCTGGTGCGAGTCCACCCCCAGCGCCTGGCACACCGCGCCCAGCTCGTTCGCGAAGCCGATCTTGAGGCCGTGGAAGGCGTTGTCCGCGTACTTGATCGCCTCGGCCGTCGCGACCGGCACCCGGAACACCTCGCCGGGCAGGTTGCCGTACAGCGCCGCCACCGCGTCGCCGCTCGCCGCGTCGAGTTCGCCGATGACCGTCTTCGGCGGGTCGAAGAAGTCCCGCACGCTCGTGCCCTCGCGCAGGAACTCCGGGTTGACCGCGACTCCGAAGTCCACCCCGGCGGTTCCGCCGACGTACTTCTCCAGGATCGGCACCAGCAGGTTCGTGCAGGTGCCCGGCAGCATGGTGCTGCGGAACACCACGGTGTGCCGTCCGCCCCGCTCGGCCAGCGCGGCGCCGATCTCCTCGGTGACACGTTCCAAGTACGTCGTGCACAGGCTGCCGTTGGGCTCCGACGGCGTGCCCACGCATATCAGGGATATCTCGCTCTCCCTGATCGCCTCGCGGACGTCCCGGGTGGCGCGCAGCGCCCCGCTGCCCACGACCTCGGCGATCAGTTCGCCGATCCGCTCCTCGACCACCGGGGCCTTGCCGTCATTGACCAGGTCGACCTTGACCTGGTTCACGTCCACCCCGATGACCTCGTGCCCCATGCCGGCCAGGCACGCGGCCGACACGCAGCCCACGTAGCCCAGGCCGAAAACGCTGACCCTCATGACCCGTTCCTCCCCCCAGGCAGGCCCCGACGGCCTGCGATCCGCGCGTCGGCCCGGCGGCCCCCGCGCATCAGTACGCCCCCCGCCCGTGGACCACCGCTCGCAGCGTCTTCCACAGGATCACCGCGTCCAGCGCGAGCGACCAGTCCTCCACGTACCGCAGGTCAAGCCGGACCGCCTCCTCCCACGGCAGGTCGCTGCGTCCGCTGATCTGCCACAGACCGGTGAGTCCCGGCTTGACCAGCAGTCGTCTTCGGATGTCCGGGCCGTACGCCGCGGACTCCTCCGGCAGCGGAGGCCGCGGGCCGACGAGCGACATCGAGCCGGTGAGTACGTTGAACAGCTGCGGCAGTTCGTCGACCGAGTACCGGCGCAGCACCGCCCCCACCCGGGTCACCCGCGGGTCCCGGCGGAGCTTGAACAGCAGGCCCGCGCCCTCGTTGCGGTCGGCCAGCGCGGCACGCGCCCGGTCCGCCCCGGCGACCATGGTGCGGAACTTGAGAATCGTGAACTCACGGCCGTCCTTGCCGACCCTGCGCTGGCGGTAGAACGCCCCGCCCCGGCTGTCCACCAGGACGAGCAGTGCGACGAACACCATCAGGGGCGCGAACAGCGTCAGCAGGATCGCCGCGCCCAACCGGTCCACCACCGCCTTGACGGCCCGGCGGCCCCCGGTGAAGGTCGGCATGCTGACCCGCAGCAGCGGGATCCCCAGCACCGCGTCGACGTGCAGCCGCGGGCCGGCCACCTCCATCAGGACGGGAGCGACGACCATCTCGGCTTCGCTGCCCTCCAGGTTCCAGGCCAGCCGCTGCAACCGGTGCGGTGACCAGTGCGGGTCCGGGGTGACCGCGACGACCCGGTAGCCGTCGCGGCGTACGTGGTGGGCGACGTGCTCCAGTGGGCCGACCACCGGCACTCCGTCCAGCTGGTCTCCCTCGATTCCGGGGCCGGCCGTCGTGCAGACCGCGTCCACGCGCCAGCCGAGGTGCGGGAACCTCCGGGTCCGGGCGATCAGATCGCGCACGGTGGCCGGGCTGCCGGCGGCGAGCACCGGCCTCAGGCAGCGCCCTTCCTTGCGCTGCCGGTGCAGCCGGACGCGCAGCGCGTAACGCGAGATCATCGTGACGATCGCGATCGCCGGGACGGCGACGAAGATCCAGAGTTTGATGTTGCGCGAGGTGAGGGCGATTCCGCCGAGCGCCAGTACGACGGTCGCCATGAACAGAGAGCGTCCGAGCCGACGGAATTCCTCGGCGCCCTGACCGAGTACGGCCGGTGCCCACGACCGGCTCACCGCAAGCGCTCCCAGTACCAGCACCTCGGTGCCGAACGCGAGAATTCCCCATTTCTCGTGCCAGTTGGCCGCGTCCCGGACCCCGAAGAAATTGCCGATGCCCGCCACCACGAAGGCGGTGGCCACGGTGTCGCTGGTGATCACGGTACGGCGGTACCGCTGCTCCCAGTCGCTCGCGGACCGGCTGACGGCCCCGTCCGCCAGATGTCCGCGCGTAGACGGAAACGGGCTGACCAATCCCCCTTGCCGCACAGAACCCCCCAGGTCCCCAGTGGTTCGACGTGTTCGCCTAGCACTGTTCCTCCCCCTCGGGAGGCCCCCGCCTCCCGCGCCGCGCTGTTCCTCCCCACGGGCGGCCCCCGCCTGCCCGCGCACAACGTTTTGGCTATGCCACAGCAATACGAGCCATGCACAGTGTCAGCAGCAGACCCCCCTGCCCCGGACCTGAAGATCATTACCGGTCGCCCCGTGCCTGAACGGCTGAAGCACGGTCAATCTAGACCATCGGGGCCACTGTGTAGAGGGGATGTGTGTAATTGGTGCTCAAGCTCTGGGAGTTGATCAAGGGGCTTGTGAAACCCCAGGTATCTCTTCCCGCCACCGGGTACTCCGAATTCCCGCCAGCACCCATTCCGGTCCCCGCCGACGTGTCGTCCGGACCGCCGATCGCCGGCGTGATTCTCCCGCCGCCCGCGCGCTCGCGCACCGTCGCTTCAGGCCACGAGCAGCCGCAGGCCGAGCTCGGCCGCGTCGAGATCCAGGAGATCGCGGTTGCGCTCGGACCAGCGGCCCGAGGCGAGGTCGTCGCGCAGGCCGGCCACCGCCCGCCGCTCGGCTTTTGGGCCGACCCTCGTCCACACGGAGACCGCGCGGCGTACCGGTTCCTCCAGGTACGCCTCCGGCCGGCGCCAGTGGGCCTCCAGGAAGCCGTCGGCGCAGTCCCAGGGGATGAGCACCGGCTCCAGGCGGGCCCCGATCGCCCGGGCCAGCCGGTCCACCGGAGGCCGGCCCGCGACCAGGCCGGCCACCTCGGGCAGATAGTCGCGGGTCAGCCAGAACCGGTGCCGCCAGCCGGTGTCACTGGCGTCGTGGGTGAACACCACCACGCGACGGGCGACGCGGCGCATCTCCCGCAGCCCGGCGATCGGGTCCCGCCAGTGGTGCACGGTGCTGAAGGCCATCGCGGCGTCGAAGGACCGGTCCGCGAACGGCAGGTGCTCCGCGGCGGCGGCCACGCACCGGGCCGCGCCCGCGGGACGCTGCGCCCGCATCACCGCCGACGGTTCCACCGCGGTCACCTCGCGGTCCGGGGGCTCGTAGGAGCCGGTGCCGGCGCCCACGTTCAGCACGGTGCGCGCGTCGCCGAGCGCCTCCCAGACCTTCGCGGCGATCCGCGGCTCGGTGCGCCGTGTCGCCGGGTAGGCCGCCCCGATGACCTCGTACAACTCCGCGCCGAACGCCTTGAGTTGCTCCTGGGGCGTAGTCCTGATCCCCATCGCCCGCGCCTCCAGTTCCCTGTCGATGGCCGTCACCATGGAGGCGGCGCGGTCGCGCCGTTCAACCAGCAGGACGCGCAGCCGGCGCAGCTGCGCCACCGCGTCGGCGGCCGGGTCGTCGACCAGGTCAGCGATGTCGCGCAGTGCGAAACCCAGGCGCCGGTAGGCCACAACCTCCCGCAGCCGCCCCACGTCGTCCACCGAGTAGGCCCGGTATCCGGCGGCGGTCCGCGCGGAGGGCCGCACGAGGCCGATGTCGTCGTAGTGGTGCAGCGTGCGGACGCTCACGCCGGCCAGCTCGGCCACGCGTCCCACGGTCAGGTGCTCCTCCATGCCAGGGAGGATGCGGCATCACGCCACGTGAGGGTCAAGCGCTGCGGTCAGCCGGCGAGCAGGTGGTCCCGGCCGAACATCGCCGCCGCGGCCCGCGCGGTCGGCGTACCGGAGTCCAGGTCCGCGCCTGCTTCGAGCAGCACAGTCACCACGTCGTCGGCACCCTTGAACAGGGCGCCGGCGATGGGGGACTGGCCCCGGTCGTTGCGGAGGTCCGGATCGGCGCCGTGCCGGACCAGGGTCCGCACGCTGTCGGCGTGACCGTGGTACGCGGCGAGCATGAGGAGGGTGTTGCCCGCCGGATCGCGTACGTCCACCGGCAGCCCGTGAGCCACGAACTCCACCAGCTGCTCGGTGCGGCCCTCCCGGGCCAGGTCCATGGCGATGGCCACGACGCGCTCCGTCTGCTCGGGAGTCAGGCCACCGCTGTTGTCCATGTCCATGATTTCTCCGTGGCGGTACACGCCCGCACCGGCGCGGGCACCTGGGGTGCCTCCGCGCCGGTGCGGTGCGCGAGTACCGCGCGTCTTGCCGACCAGCCGGTCAGAGGTTGCCGGCGGCCAGGGCCTCGATGGCCTTGCGGACGCCCTGACCGTAGGCCGGGTCGGCCTGGGTGCAGTTGGCGATGTGCCGCTCGATCGTCTGCTCCGAGGCGCCGTCGATCGCGCGCGCCGTGTTCTCGAAGAGAACCTGCTGCTGCTCCGGGCTCATCTGCCGGAACAGGTTGCCGGGCTGCTCGAAGTAGTTGTCGTCGTCCTCACGGTAGTTGAACCGGTCGGCGACCGCGCCCACGGCCTGGCTCGGCTCGCGGTAGGCCGGCTGCTCCTGCCAGCGCCCGTAGGAGTTGGGCTCGATGCCCGGGGTGGCCCCCTGGTTGCCGTCGACGCGCATGCCGCCGTCGCGGTGGTAGGAGTTCACCGGGTTCTTCGGGGCGTTGACGGGGATCTGGTGGTGGTTGACCCCGAGGCGGTAGCGCTGGGCGTCGCCGTAGGAGAAGAGCCGCCCCTGCAGCATCCGGTCGGGGGAGAAGCTGATGCCCGGGACCACGTTGGCCGGGCTGAAGGCGGCCTGCTCGACGTCCGCGAAGTAGTTGTCGGGGTTGCGGTTGAGCTCCCACTCGCCGACCTCGATCAGCGGGTAGTCCTTCTTCGACCAGACCTTGGTGAGGTCGAAGGGGTGGAAGCGGTAGTTCTCGGCGTCGGCCTCCGGCATGACCTGGATGAACAGCTTCCACTTCGGGAAGTCGCCGTCCTCGATCGCGTCGAACAGGTCGCGCTGGTGGGACTCGCGGTCCTTGCCGACCAGGGCCTCGGCCTCGGCGTCGGTGAGGTTCTTGATGCCCTGCTGGGTGCGGTGGTGGAACTTGACCCAGAACCGCTCGCCCTCGGCGTTGATCAGGCTGTACGTGTGCGAGCCGAACCCGTGCATGTGCCGGTAGGTGGCCGGGATGCCGCGCTCCGACATCACGATCGTGACCTGGTGCAGGGCCTCGGGCAGGTTGGTCCAGAAGTCCCAGTTGTTCTCGGCGTTGCGGAGGTTGGTGCGCGGGTCGCGCTTCACCGCGTGGTTGAGGTCCGGGAACTTCAGCGGGTCACGGAAGAAGAAGACGGGGGTGTTGTTGCCGACCAGGTCCCAGTTGCCCTCCTCCGTGTAGAACTTCACGGCGAAGCCGCGGATGTCGCGCTCGGCGTCGGCGGCACCGCGCTCACCGGCGACCGTGGAGAACCGGGTGAACAGCGGGGTCTTCTTGCCGATCTCGGAGAAGATCTTGGCGCTCGTGTACCGGGTGATGTCGTGGGTCACCGTGAAGGTGCCGAACGCGCCCGAGCCCTTGGCGTGCATCCGGCGCTCCGGAATGACCTCGCGGTCGAAGTGGGCGAGCTTCTCCAGGAACCACACATCCTGCAGCAGCATCGGACCGCGCGGGCCGGACGTCAGCGAGTTCTGGTTGTCGGGAACCGGTGCACCGGCGACCGTGGTCAGCGGCTTCTGGTTGTTCTCAGGCAAGGCATGCTCCTCGGTGTGGTTCTTCGCGGGCACCACCCTACATTGGACAGGGTCTAAGGCAAGCTGCCATCTAGAGCCATATTCGCTCTTGAGTTGACGCCGGACCCTGCTAGGGTGCTGCGCATGAGTGATCTCCTGGACCGGCTCCGTGAAGGCGGCTGGCGCCTGACCGCGCAGCGGCGCGTGGTCGCCGAGGTCCTCGACGGAGACCACGTGCACCTGACCGCCGACGAGGTGCACTCCCGTGCGGCGGCCCGACTGCCCGAGATCTCCCGGGCGACGGTGTACAACACCCTGCGTGAACTGGTGCAGCGCGGTGAGGTCGTCGAGGTGTCGACCGACGGCCGCGCCAAGCGCTACGACCCGAACGCGCACCGTCCGCACCACCACCTGCTCTGCGCGCGCTGCGGCTCGATCCGCGACGTGCACCCGACGGGCGACCCCCTGGCGAACCTCCCGGCCTCCGAGTCCTTCGGCTTCACCGTCCTGGAGGCCGAAGTGACCTACCGCGGCATCTGCCCGGACTGCGCCGCCTGACGCCGTCGGCGATCCCGTCCGCTCTCATCCCTTCGGGGCGTTCAGGGCGCAGTCCTCCGCGCCTACCGACACAGTGGTCCCTGAACCACTCGGACCCGGAGGGAAGCGAGGCACACCGTGAAGATCGCGGTCATCGGCGGTACCGGACTCATCGGCTCGCAGGTCGTCGAGCAGCTCAACGCGGCCGGACAGCAGGCGGTGCCCCACTCGCTGTCCACCGGAGTGGACGTCGTCAGCGGCGAGGGAGTGGACCGGGCGGTCGAGGGAGCCGACGTCGTCGTCAACCTGACGAACTCGCCGACCTTCGACGACGCCTCGCCCGGCTTCTTCCGGGCATCGATGGACAACCTCCTGACCGCGGCGCAGCGGGCCGGAACGGGTCACTTCGTGATCCTCTCGATCGTCGGCGTCGACCGGGTGCCGGGACTGGACTACTACCGCGCCAAAACCCTCCAGGAGGAGATCCTCCGGGACGGCCCGGTGCCGTACTCGATCGTGCGCGCCACCCAGTTCATGGAGTTCATGGAGGCCGTCCTGTCCTGGACCGCGGACGGCGACTTCGTCCGGCTGCCCGCCACGCCGATCCAGCCCATCGCCGCGAAGGACGTGGCGGCCGCGGTGGCGGAAGTCGCCGTGGGCACCCCGCTGAACGGCATTCGCAGCATCGGTGGACCGGAGGTGTTCCCCCTCGACGACCTGGGCCGTCTGACCCTCTCCCGCCGGGGCGACGGGCGTACGGTCGTCACCGACCCGGCCGCGGGCATGTTCGCGGCGGTCGAGGGGGACGTCCTCACTGACATGGAGGCCCACCTGGCCCCCACCCGGTACACCGACTGGCTGTCCTGAATGCCCGAGCGCGCCGACCACGACCCCGCCGCGGGCGTCGCGCCGAGGGGATTCCTGCGGCGCCGGCCGGAGGGGTGGCTGTTCCAGGGAATCTACGGCCTGGTACTGGCCAGCGCCCTGGTGGCCGCGCTGGACGTGCCGGGCGAGGCGGCCAACCCCGGCCAGGACGCGCTGTGGGTCCTGCTCACGGCGCTGACGTCGGGTGCCGCCCACGGGTACGCGCACGTCATCGCCCGGCGCGCGACCGGCGACGGGACGGCCCGGCCCAGCAGACTGCGCGCGGCAGCCGCCGAGTGGCCGCTGGTCGCCGCCGTGCTGCCGACGGTGGCGATGCTGCTCGCCGCGAAGGCCGGGTGGTGGGCAGAGGACACGGCCGCCGACACGGCCCTGGTGCTGAACACCGTCCTGCTCTTCGCCCTGGGCACCTCCGCGGCCCGCGCCGCCGGGCTCGGCCGACTGTCCTCGTGTCGCGCGGGACTCCTGGACATGCTGATCGGCCTGGTGATCATCGTGGCGGATGCGCTGATCGAGTAGCGGGTCGTGCCCCGCCCGCACCCCGCCGTCCCGGTGCGCGGAGGTCGCCGCCTCGACGACTCAGCCGTGGAAGGCCGCGACCTCGTCGAGCGCGGCCCGCCCGGACGCGACCCGGTTCACCGCGGCGCTCTCGTCGGCGTAGCCGAAGGAGACGCCCACGAGCAGCCGCCCCTCATCGACACCGAGTTCGGCGCGGACCGTGTCGGCGTAGAAGCTCAGCAGCCCCTGCGGGCAGCTCGCCACGCCGTACGCCGTCATCGCCAGGAGGAGGGTCTGCAGATAGGCGCCGACGTCCGCGGCCAGCCGGGATCCGCCGTCCCCGGCGACGAACAGGAAGGCGGCATGCGGTGCGCCGTAGAAGCGCAGGCTCTGCGCGTTGTAGGCCGCCCGCGACGCCTGGTCGTCCGGAGCGATGCCCAGCGCTCCGTACAGTCCGGCGCCGAACGCCGCCCGGCGTGCCTGCTGGGCCTCGGAGTACATGGCGTCGGAGTACGGGAAGTCCACGGAGGTGCGGTTCGCGGCGTGAGCCGCCTGCAGGGCGTCCGCCAGCCGCTCGCGCGCGGCACCGCTCGCCACCTCCACCCGCCACGGCTGGGCGTTGGAGTTGGACGGTGCGGTGCCCGCCAGCGAGAAGATCGCACGCATCGTCTCCTCGGGCACGGGTTCCGGACGGAACGCCCGGGTCGCGTGTCGGCCGCGTATCAGCTTCTCCGCGGCACCACTCAGCTCGGTGCGGATCGGCAGGCTCATGGATTGGATTCCTTCTCGACGCTCGTCTCAGGTAAACGCAATCGTTTACTTGGCGGATCCTACCAGCTGCTTCCCGCTGAAGTAAACGCAGACGTATAGTTACTCCATGAGTGCGACCAGGACATCTCCGGCACGTGGGCGCGGCGGGCGGGAACGCATCCTCGCGGCCGCCGCCCACCTCTTCGCGACCCAGGGGATCAACGCGACCGGTATGGAACAGGTCGCGGAGGCGGCCCCGGTGTCCAAGCGCACCCTCTACGCGCACTTCCGGACCAAGGGCGACCTGGTGATCGGGCACCTCGAGGACCTCGCCTCCTCGGGCGCCACGCTCGAGGGCGTGCTGACCCGCGACGACGTTCCCCCGCGGGAGCGCATCCTCGGGCTGTTCGACCTGCCCGCGCCGGACGGGGCACCGGTGCGCGGGTGCCCGTTCATCGATGCCGCGGCCGAGTTCCCCGACCCGGGCAGCGCCGTCCACTCCTACGCCCGCGAACAGAAGCTCCGGATGGTGCGGCTGGTCACGGAACTGGTGACGGAGCTGGGCTGCGAGCGGCCCGCCGCCCTCGCCGAGCAACTGGTCACCCTCGCGGACGGCGCGGCCAGCCGTGCCATGGTGCTGGGCGACGCCGACTACGGCCGACATGCGCGGGCCGCGGCGGAGACCCTCCTCGCGCACGCCCTGCCCGCCGGGGCCTGACGCCCGCCGTCACTCACCCGGCTCCTGGGGGTCGCGGTCGCCGCCCTCGCGCTGATGGCCGCGGCGGGCGTCGCGGTCGAAGATGCCCAGGATCTCGCAGGGTCCGCCCGCGGTGCCGATCGCGTGCGGCATCATCGTGGGGAACTCGGCTGCCTGGTGGGTCTCGACGCGGAAGCGGCGGTGGCCGAGCATGAGGACCGCCGTGCCGGACAGCACCACGAGCCATTCGCGCCCCGGGTGGGCACGCATGCGCGCCGGATTCTCGGGCGGTGGCTGGGTCATGCGCTGACGCACCACGGTCATGCCGGGATCGCCCTTCACCGGCCAGCGCATCAGGCCGTGGGCGCTGTCGATCATCGGACTGGTGATGACGTCGTCGTCGGCCGTCTCCACGAGCTGGTCCAACGTGGTGTCCAGGGCGCGGGCCAGAGTGACCAGCTGATCCAGGGCCAGGCGGCGCCGGCCGTTCTCGATGCGGCTCAGCGAGGACTGGCTGAGCTTGGCACGCCCGGCCAGCTCCTCCAGGGACCAGCCCTGCGCGACCCGCAGGGCGCGGATGCGTTTGCGTACGAGGCTGTCCAGATCTCCATCTTCTTGCGTCATGAGCAACATCATATGCCTCTATCGCAACGCGGGCTTAGCTTCGGACGCAGTCGAGCCGCACTTCCCCGACACCCTCCACGCCCCGTCGGGCGGCGGCATGCCCTGCGAAAGGAAACCATGAGCACCAGCCCACCCGTACGGGCCCCAGAAACCGGCGGCGAAAACACCCCCGACGCGCGTCGGCTGCGCACGATCCTGATCGCCGTCTCCGTCGCGCTGATGGCCGTCGTCGCGTCGGTGACCGGTCTGAACGTGGCGCAGACCCACATGGCCGTCGAGTTCGGCGCCTCCCAGAACACGGTCCTGTGGATCATCAACATCTACACGCTCGCCCTGGCCGCGCTGCTGCTCCCGCTCGGCGCCGTCGGCGACCGACTGGGCCGCAAGCCCATGCTCGTCGCCGGGCTGGGTGTCTTCGGTGCGGCGAACGTCCTCGCCGGACTGGCCCCTTCGGCCGAGGTCATGCTCGCCGCCCGGGTGGCCGGCGGTGTCGGCGCCGCGATGATCATGCCGGTCACCCTTGCCGTCATCACCTCCACCTTCCCCGAGGAGCAGCGCGGCAAGGCGATCGGCGTGTGGACCGGTGTCGCCGGGGGCGGCGGCATCCTGGGCATGTTCCTCTCCGCCCTCCTCGTCGACGTCGCCGACTGGCGTCTGCTGTTCGTCCTCCCGGTGGTCCTGGTCCTCGTGGCCCTGGCCATGGCGCTGAAGTCGGTCCCCAACTCCCGCGAGACCCCGGCCCACCGGTTCGACACGGCCGGAGCGCTGATCTCCACCGTCGCGGTGACCGGCCTCATCTTCGTACTGCAGGAAGGCCCCGAACGCGGCTGGACCGCCCCGGTGACGCTGACCGGACTCGCCGTCGGCATCGGTGCCGCGGTCGCCTTCGTCGGCTGGGAACTGCACCGCCGCGACGCCGCGCTGCTGGACGTGCGCCTGTTCCGCGAGCGCGGCCTGGCGGGAGGCTCGATCACCCTCCTGGTGGTCTTCGGCGTCCAGGCGGGCATCGCCGTCGTCCTCTTCCCCTACTTCCAGGCCGTACTCGGCTGGTCGGGCCTGCTGTCCACGGTGGCGTTGATGCCGATGGCCGTCATGATGATGGCGACCTCCGGCCTGGCCCCCGTGCTCGCCGCGCGCGTCGGCTCCCGCCCGACCATGGCCCTGGGCATCGCCCTGGCCGGCGTGGGCCTCGCGCTCATGGCCCTGTTCGTCTCGGTGGACGACGGATACCTGACCATCCTGCCCGGCATGCTGGCCATGGGCATCGGCATGGGCCTGTCGATGACCCCGTCCACCGAGGCGATCACCGGCTCCCTGCCGCGCGGGAAGCAGGGCGTTGCGTCCGCGCTCAACGACGTCACCCGCGAGTTCGGCACCGCACTCGGTGTCGCCCTGCTGGGGGCGCTGCTCGCCACCGGCTACCGCAGCGCCGTCGACGGACGGTTGGACGGCATTCCCCAGGGGCCCGCGGACAGCGCCCGGGAGGGCGTGGCCAACGCCGTCGAGGCCGCGGGCAGCGCCGGTCCGTACGGCCCGGACCTGCTGCACGCCGCCCAGCAGTCCTTCGTCGACGGCTGGCAGCAGGCCATGTGGGCCGGCGTGGCCGTCATGGGCGTCCTGTTCGTCTACGTCGCGTTCCGCGGGCCCGGCAGAACGGCACCGGTGGACGCGGACGAACCGGAGGCGGCCGAGGCCCTCACCGGTTCGTGACCACGGGCGAGTCAGCGGTCCCGGGAGAGTCCAGCCACTCCCGTCCGGAGAACTCGCTGAAGAGGAAGGGGCGGCCGAGGTACCTTCCCGGAGCAGAGGGGCGCCGCAGTGACCAGGCTCCTTCACCGGCGCAGCCGGCCATCGGTACGACAGAGGGAGGGGCCGTGGGGCGACCGCTACTGTTCCTGGACGTGGACGGGCCCCTCAACCCGTACGCGGCCAAGCCCCACAAGCGACCGCCCGGGTACACCACCCTCCGAGTGCCCTGGGACGGCCTGGCCCGTGAGGGACACCGGTCTCCTCTGGTGCCCCGCCGCCCCCTGCGGGTCTGGCTCGATCCGCGGCACGGGGCGGAACTGCTCCGGCTCGACTACGAACTGTGCTGGGCCACCACGTGGATGGCGGACGCCAACCGCTGGATCGCCCCGGTCGTCGGCCTCCCCGAACTCCCGTTCGTCGACTTCGCGGACGCCCTGCTCCAGGACCGCCCCGACGGGATCCACTGGAAGACCGCTCCGCTGGTGGAGTACGCCGACGGACGCCCCTTCGCCTGGGTGGACGACGAACAGGGCGACCCCGACCGGGCCTACGTGACCGCCCATCACCGAGCGCCCGGACTTCTGCATCACGTCAATCCCCGGATCGGGCTGCGCGACGACGACTTCCGGGCGCTCGCCGACTTCGCCCGCGGCTGCCCGACGCCGGAGCGAGGGATGCGGGAAGGGCAGCGGGAAGGCGGCCTCAGTCCTCGATCCAGCCGTGGCCCTCGCTGAACTTCAGGAGCGCGCCGCGGATGGTGAGGATCTGCTCCGCGGTCAGCTGCGGACTGGCGGTCAGCAGCAGTTCCGTGACGTCACGCCGGTACTCGTCCGAACTCAGCACATCGCACAGCGGTTGCCCGTTCTCGTCGGACATCGCCACCCTGGGCGCTGCCTCCTGGTGGCGCCGCGCGGGCTTGTGCCGCTCTCCCTCGGGGAGCCGGATGCCCGAGGCCTTCAGCCCTCGCTCACCGCTCTCCACCTCGAACTCCACGACCAGCCCGGAGCGCACGTACTCCTCGGGAATGAGCAGATCGTTCACGTGCAGGAAGATGTCCTCGCCGCCGTCTTCCGGCGCGATGAACCCGTAGCCCCGCGTACTGTCGAAACGCACCACACGACCCGCGACCATGCGGACCCCCAGCCTCTGAAAACCACACCCGTCCGGAGCCCTTCCCCGGAGCCGTGTGCATGCTATCGGGTGCCGTCCGCCAGGTGGCCGGCACATCGCACCGTGCCGTCGCAAGGAGCCGCCGGCGCCGCGGCGTACCGAAGTTACCGGCGCGACACGTCTTGACCCCCATGATCGCCTCGGCTTACCGTTCCCGCGTTTGCACCGGATTGAAACGATTCAATCAAGGAATTCCTCTCCGAACCCTGGGGCGCACTCATGCACGAACTCGTCTCGCAGCGTGGCGGGATGTCCCGACGCGCGGTGCTTGCCGCCGCCGTGGCCGCGGGGGTGACCGCCACCGCGGTCGCCGCCCCGCCCGGCGCCGCCGCGCTTCCCACCGGCCCCGCCGCCGGCCGGGCCGACGGATCCGCCCGGTGGTTCACCGACCCCGCCCGGTCGGTGCGCCCGAAGTTCCGCTGGTGGTGGCCGGACGGTCTGGTCGACCCCGACGAGGTGGCCCGCGAGATCGACCAGATCGCGGACGCCGGTTTCGGCGGAGCCGAGATCGCCGCCGTCCACCACAGCATCCGGGACAAGTCGCTCCTGGACACCGCCCACCACGGCTGGGGCAGCAGACCCTGGCGCGACGGCGTCGAGGCCGCCCTGCGCCGGGCCGTGCGACGCGGCCTGACCGTCGACCTCACCCTGGGCCCGAGCTGGCCCGTGGCCGTCCCCGGAGTCACTCCCGACGACGAGGCCGCCGCCCAGGAACTCGCCCACGGGCACACCGCACTGGCCGCCGGGGCCACGTACCGCGGACCCGTGCCCGCACCCGTCCACGACGCGGCGTCCGGCGTCCGCGCCCAGCGCCTCCTCGCGGTCCAGGCCGCCCGCGTCGACCCCGCCAACTCCACCCGCAAGGAGACCGGCCTCGACCCCGACAGCGTCCGCGACCTCACGGACACCGTCACCGACGACGGCCTGACCTGGACGGCACCCGCGGACGGCGAGTGGATGCTGATCTCCTACTGGCAGCGGGGCTCCGGACAACAGCCGGAATCGGGGCCGCACTCCGCACCGGCCGCCTTCGTGGTGGACCACCTGAGCGCGGCGGGCACCACCGCCGTCACCGATTACTGGGAACGGCACGTCCTCACCGGTTCACTGCGACGCCTGCTCAAGGCCGCGGGCGGTGCCTTCTTCGAGGACTCGGTGGAACTCGAGTCCGAGGGACTGGTCTGGACGGCGCGCCTGCCCGAGGCATTCGAGCGGCGCACGGGACGACCACTGCTGCCCTGCCTGCCCGCCCTCGTCCTCGACGACAGCGACCAGGTGTTCGCCTTCGAGGCCCAGCAGACCCGGCAGATCCGGCACGACTTCTGGGCCACGGTCTCCGACCTGTTCAACCGGCACCATGTGGGCGCCCTGAAGGACTGGGCGCACTCCCTCGGCATGACCCTGCGTGCCCAGCCGTACGGCCTGCAGACCGACGCCATCGCCACCGCGGCGATCCTCGACATCGCGGAGGGGGAGTCCCTCGGCTTCAAGAACCTGGACGACTACCGGTGCCTGGCCGGCGGCCGCGACATGGCCGGGCACACCGTGCTCTCCTGCGAGGCGGGTGCGTACAACGGCTCGGCCTACAGCACCACATGGGACCGCGTGCTGCGCACCATGGGCGGCGCCTATGCGGCGGGCGTCAACCAGACGGTGATGCACGGCTTCTCGTACGCGAGTGCCCCGGAGGCCGAGTGGCCCGGCTTCGCCGCGTTCAGCCCCTACAACGGAGCACCGGGATACGGCGAGTCGTGGGGGCCGCGGCAGCCTACCTGGCGGCATGCCAGGGACATCGCCGGCTACCTCGGCCGCGTGCACGCCGTCCTGCAGTCGGGCACCGCCCGCGCGGACGTCGCCGTCTTCCGGCAGACCGGCTACACGGCCACGGGCATCGGCGCGTCCTGGTTCACCTCGACCGGTGTCCCGCTCGGCTGGACGCACCAGTTCCTCAGCGGCCCGCTCCTCGACCTGCCGAACGCGACCGTCTCCGGCGGCCGGCTCGCCCCCGAAGGACCGGCCTACAAGGCGCTCTTCGTCGAGGGCGACTTCTTCTACGGTTCCGCCCCGACCCTCGCCCTCGACGACGCTCGCAGGATCCTCGGATTCGCGCAGGCCGGGCTGCCCGTGGTGCTCCTGGGCGCCTTCGACCAGGCGCTGACCCCGGGCGTGCCGGCGGCCGGTGAGACCGAGCGGCTGCGCGACGTCCTCGACCGCCTGATGGCGCTGCCGGGCGTCGTCCGGGTCACCGAGAAGACCGCGGTCGGCGACGCCCTCGCCGAACTCGGCGTCACCCCGGACGTACGGCACTCCGTACCCTCGACACTCCTGAATGCCCACCGGGCGACGTCGGACGCGGACTACTACTACCTGGTCAACGGCAAGCACGCCGAGACCGTCAAACCGCCCGTGGCCGCGATCGACCACGACGTCACACTGCGCCGCACGCGAGGCGGCGACGCGGTGCCCTATCTCCTCGACCCCTGGACGGGCCGGGTGGTACGGGTGGGCCGGTACACCCAGGACGGCCGGGACGTGACCTTCCGGGTCGCCCTGCGACCGGGCCAGACGCTCGTCGTCGCGCTGGGACGGCCGGGACTCCTCGGCGACCGGCACGGCAACCGCCCGCACGCCCTCTCCTCGGAGGCCGACGAGGTGCTGTTCACCGAACGCGGCCTCACCGTACGGGCCGCCGCGGCCGGCACCTACCGCACGCGGCTGTCTCAGGGGCGGACCGTCACCACCACCCTTCCCGCGGTCCCCGGCCCGATCGAACCGGCCCGCTGGCGCGTCGAGGTCGAGGACTGGCGTCCCGGTGACCGCCCGACCCGCACCGAGACGGAACGCCGCACCCTGACGCTCGACACCCTGCTGCCCTGGTCGAGCATCCCGGAACTGGAGGACTGCGCGGGCATCGGCCGCTACCGCACCACGGTCACTCTCCCCGGCGACTGGAGCGCGGCCCACGGAGCACTCCTGGAGCTGGGGCAGGTGGCCGACACCTTCCGGGTGCGCGTCAACGGCCGCGACGCGGACCCGGTCGACCGGCTCGACCCCGTCGTCGACGTGGGCCCGCTGCTGCGCAGGGGCGCGAACACCATCGAGATCGAGGTCGCGACGCCCCTCGTCAACCGGCTCCGGGTGAGCCGCCCGGAGGTCTTCGGCGGGCTCACTCGCCAGGAGTACGGGCTGGTGGGGCCGGTCCGGCTGGTCCCGTACGCGCAGCGGACGGTCTGACTCCGACTGGATTGAACGATTCAAAATGGTGCGGACGGTGCCGAGGCCCGTCCGCACCGAGTCGTGCCCGCTCCGCGCCCGCCGACTTGTGTTTCCAAGGGACTTATGAGGCGTCAGTCGGTTCTTGTGAGAACCCTTGACGCTCCTGGTGGTGCCACTTAGCGTCTCCGTCGAATCGAGTAAAACGATTCAATCGAAGGGAGCTGAGCCCCGCACCATGCCCGCACCGCACAGCAGACCCGTCCCCTCCCGACGCCAGGTCCTGTTCACCGCGTCGGCCGCCGCGGCCGCCACCGCGATCCCGGCCGCACCCGCCGGGGCGGCGGCCCCCACCGCACCCGCGGCCCCGGCGTCGTCGACCACCGCCGCGGCACCCGGGCCGACGGACGGCACGCGGCGCCCACGCCCCGCGCTGGACGCCTTCCCGCTCTCGGCCGTCCGCCTCCTCGACAGCCCCTTCCGCGCCAACATGCGGCGCACCTGCGCGTACCTCCTCTTCGTGGACCCCGACCGGCTGCTGCACACCTTCCGGCTCAACGTCGGCCTGCCCTCCTCGGCCGAACCCTGCGGCGGCTGGGAGGCGCCCGACGTCCAACTGCGCGGCCACACCACCGGACACCTCCTCAGCGCCCTGGCCCAGGCCCACGCGAGTACCGGCGAGCGTGCCTACGCGGACCGGGCCCGGCTGCTCGTCTCGGCACTGGCCGAGTGCCAGCGGGCGGCGCCGGCGGCCGGGTTCCACCGCGGCTACCTCTCCGCGTTCCCCGAGTCCGTCTTCGACCAGCTGGAGGCCGGTGGGAAGCCCTGGGCTCCCTACTACACCCTGCACAAGATCATGGCCGGTCTCCTGGACCAGTACCGGCTCAGCGGGAACCGGGAGGCGTTCGACGTCCTGCTGGAGATGGCCGCCTGGGCCGAGGCCCGTACGGCCCCGCTCTCGCGCGAGCGGATGCAGAGCGTGCTCAAGGTCGAGTTCGGCGGCATGAACGACGTCCTCGCCCGGCTCCACCTGGAGACCGGCGACCCGGTGCACCTGCGCACCGCCCGCCGCTTCGACCACGACGAGCTGTACACACCGCTCGCCGCGGGCCGCGACGAACTCGCCGGGCGGCACGCCAACACCGAGATCGCCAAGGTGGTCGGTGCCGTACCGGCCTACGAGGCCACCGGCGACCGGCGCTACCTGGACATCGCCGACACCTTCTGGACCACGGTCGTACGCCACCACTCGTACGCCATCGGCGGCAACTCCAACCAGGAACTCTTCGGACCGCCGGACGAGATCGCGAGCCGGCTCTCGGAGGTCACCTGCGAGAACTGCAACAGCTACAACATGCTCAAGCTCGGCCGGGACCTCTTCCGCCACGACCCCGAACGCACCGAGTACCTGGACCACTACGAGTGGACGCTGTACAACCAGATGCTCGCCGAGCAGGACCCCGACTCGGCGCACGGCTTCGTCACCTACTACACCGGGCTGTGGGCGGGCTCGCGGCGCGAACCGAAGGGCGGCCTCGGCTCGGCACCCGGCAGCTACAGCGGGGACTACGACAACTTCTCCTGCGACCACGGCACGGGCCTGGAGACGCACACCAAGTTCGCCGACACCGTCTACTTCCGCACCCCCGGCACCCGCAGGCCCGCGCTCCACGTCAACCTGTTCATCCCCTCCGAAGTGCGCTGGGACGAACTGGGCGTGACACTCCGCCAGGAGACCGACATGCCCACCGGCGACCGCACCCGCCTGACCGTCACCGGGGGAGAGGCCCGGTTCTCGCTGCGGATCCGCGTGCCCGGCTGGCTGGCGGCGAGCGATCGCCACGCCGAGCTGACGGTGAACGGCAGACGCACCGGCGGACGCCTCGAACCGGGCACCTACGCGACGGTGACACGTCGCTGGCGGACCGGGGACCGCGTCGAACTGGTCCTGCCCCGCACTCCCGTCTGGCGCCCGGCTCCCGACAATCCGCAGGTCAAGAGCGTGTCGTACGGTCCGCTCGTCCTGGCGGGCGGCTACGGGGACACACCGCTCGCCACGCTGCCCGCCATCCGCCCCGAGACGCTGCGCCGCACGCCGGGCGAGGCCACCCGGTTCACGGCCCTGGCGGACGGCCGGCAGGTCCCCCTCCGCCCCTTCCACGAGATCCACCACCAGCGCTACAACGTGTACTGGTCCGTCGCACCGCCGCCCGCACCCCCCGGGGACGTGGCCCGCTACCCCCTCGACGAAGGGGGCGGCACCTCGGTGACCGACCGCACGGGGGCGTTCACCGACGGCTCCCTCGCCGGTGGCGCCACCTGGAGCACCGACGGCGACACGACCGCGGTGACGCTCGACGGGCGCGACGGCCACGTCGTCCTGCCCGCCGGACTGCCCAGCGGACTGGCGGAGTTGACCGTGTCCGTCCGGGTCCGCGTCGACACCCTCGCCCCCTCCGTCCGCGTCTTCGACCTGGGCTACAGCAAGGACACGTACCTCTTCCTCACCGCGACCACGGGCGCCGGGAAGGCCCGCGCCGCCCTGAAGATCGCCGGAATGGAGGCCGAGGACTTCGTCGACGCCGCCGGACCGCTGCCCGTCGGCCGATGGACGCACGTGGCGCTCACCCTCGCCGGGGGCACCGGTGTGCTCTACGTCGACGGAACCGAAGCCGGGCGGAACCCGGCGATGGTCGCCGGTCCCCTCCTGCTCGGCCGGACCAGCCGGAACTACCTGGGCCGGTCCCAGAACAGCACCCACCCGTACCTGCACGGCGCCGTCCGCGACTTCCGGCTGCACAACCGCGCCCTCACCGCCGACCAGGTACGGCAGCTGGCCCAGGGCTGACCACCACCGCGGCCCTCCGCACCACCCCACCACCCGGGAGCACAGCCATGCCCGAACACCCCCTGTCCAGACGCCGTTTCGTGGCGGCGGCCGGTGCCACCGGCGCCCTGGTCGCCGTCGGTCTGCCCGACGCCGCCCACGCCGCCGGTCCAGCGGCCGACCCGGCCCGCCACGAGTGCGACGCCTGGTCCGCCCGGCACTTCGCCGACCCGCGCCACGACAGCCGCCCCACCGTCTACTGGTACTGGAACGGCCCGGTCACGCCCGAACTGGTGGACCGCCAGCTCGCGGACCTCAGGTCCAAGGGCATGTACGAGGTGATCCTCTTCTCCTTCGACAACGCCGAGATGACGCCGGTGTTCTTCACCGAGGAGTGGTTCGACATCGTCGGCCACGTCCTGCGCACCGCCGAACGCACCGGAATGCGCGTCTGGTTGTTCAACGACGACCACTTCCCCAGCGGGCGGGCCGGCGAGTTCATCGTCAAGGGCGGACGGGTCGGCACCCGCACCTACGCCCCCCGGCCCGAGCTGCGGCTGAAGGCGCTCGCCCGCTCCACCACCGTGGTGCGCGGGCCCGCGTCGATCGACCTCCGGCACAGCACCGGCCTCGGCGTGGACGCGGGACGGCTCGTCGCGGACGCAGCGGTGCTCGACGGCGCCGCCGTCCTGCGGGACAGCACGGGGTGGGGCGAGTGCACCGTCACCGGCAGCGCGAAGGCCGAGCACGGAGCGGCCGGACTCCTCGTACGGGCCTCGGCCGACGGGCGCACCGGATACGCCGTCGCCTTCGACCAGACCGGCGTGGTCACCGTGGAGCGGCTGACCGACGGTGCCGAACCGGCCCAACTGCTGCGCAGCACCCGCACCGACGGCTTCAACAAGACCAAGTTCCACACCCTCCGGGTCGCCCTCCGCGCCGACGGCCTCTCCGTCACCCTCGACGGCAAGGACAAGGGCACCCTGGAGGACCTGACCGAGCGGACGGGCGGAGTCGGCGTGCGCGCCGTCGGCGACCAGCGCGCGGTGTGGGAGAGCCTCACCGTCGAGGCGGCCGACGGCACCAGCCTGTACACCGGCTCCTTCGACCGCTCCGCCGCCGCGGGCGACTTCCCCGAACGCGCGCTGCCGGCCGCGGGGTTCACCGTCACGGCCGCCGCCGCCCGGCCCACGACGGCCACCGCCGCCACCGACGTCGTGGATCTGACCGACCGCCTCACCGGCGGCCACACCTGGCAGGTCCCGGCGGGGGAGTGGCAGGTCGACCTCTTCGGCGGCGTGCTCCTCGCCGACGACAGCCAGGGCTACAGCCGCAGCTACGTCGACCTGCTCGACGACGAACCCGTCGAGCTGTTCCTGGACATCCTCCCCGGCGAGTACCACCGCAGGTTCGGGCGCTACTTCGGCACGGTCGTCCCCGGTTTCTGGGACGACGAGCCGTTCTTCGCCTCGGCCGAGGCCCACTTCAAGCGCCTGCCGTGGTCACCCGCCCTCGACCGCGCCCTGCGCACCGTCGGCGTCACCCCCGGCACCGCCTACTCCGCCGCGTTCGACGACCTCGGCCGCTCCGGCCGCATCGCCCGCGGGAACTACTGGAAGGCCGTCTCCGACCGCTTCGCCACCGCCTTCCGCAAGCAGGCCCAGTGGTACGAGAAGCGCGGCGTCGCCCTGATCACCAACCCGCTCTACGACGAGACCGCCCCCGCCAAGCGCATCGCCTCCACCGGCGACCTGCACAAGGTCAACCAGTGGGCCCAGGTGCCCGGCGGCGACATCATCACCGCCGAGTACGTGGCGGGCGAGCCCACCATGATCCCGCGCAACCCGGTGTCCGTGGCCCACCAGATGGGCCGCGAGCGGGCCCTGCTGGAGATGTTCGGCAACATGGGCTGGCAGGTCACCCCGGGCTTCGTGCACGCCACCGTCGGCGCGCAGGCCGCCCGCGGCGTCAATCTGACGGTGCTGCACGCCCTGTGGACCGACGAGAGCCGCGTGTACTTCCCACCGCCGTTCGGCCCGCGCGCCCCCTGGTGGTGGGCCATGCGGCCGCTCGCCGAGTGGATCGGCCGGGTCATGGAGGCCGGCCGCGGCACCTCCGCCGCCCGCACCGCGCTGCTGCAGCCGCAGCGGGCCGCCGAGCAGTGGACCGGCACGGACCGGCAGCCGGACGTGGACACCCCGCTCGCCGAGGCGGCCTACGCCCTGGAACGCGCCCAGGTGGACTTCGACCTGCTGCACGAGGGCGCCCTGACCCGGGACCCCGCGCTGCTGGCCCACGCCGAGGTGCGCAAGGGACGCCTGGTCGTCGGGGCGGCCGCCTACGATCTCGTCGTGATCCCGCGGACACCGGTCCTGGACGCCGACGGGGTGCGCGTGCTGCGCGAGTTCGTCCGGGCCGGCGGCACCGTGATCGCGGTGGGGGCGCTCGACACCGAGGAGGCCGACGGCGGCGACCGCACCCTCGCCCACGCACTCTCCGACCTGTTCGGCGACCGGGTTCCGGCGCGCCGCTCCCTGGGCCGCGGACACGCCGTCCGGGTCGCGGACACCGGGGCACTGGGAGCCGCCGCCGTCGAGTCCGGCACCGCGGCCGCCGTCCTGGACCCGGCCCAGGACGCCGTGCGGGTACTGCGGGTGCGCCGGGGCCCCGACATCGTCTTCCTGATCAACAACGAGAGCGGCGCGCAGGTGCGCACGGTAGCGGCGCTCCCGGCCACCGGCCTGCCCGAGACCTGGGATCCCGCGACCGGCACCGGCGGACCCTTGCCCGTGTACCGGGCCACGAAGGACGGCGTACGGGTGCCGCTGGACCTGGAGCCCTACCGGACCGCCGTGGTCGTGGTCCGCGGCGGCCGGGGCGACCGGCCCCACCTCACCGAATCGACCGTGCCCGTCCGGTCCGTGGAGCGCCACGGGCCCGTGCTCCGCGCCACGGTGGAGGCCCCGGCGGCCGGAACGCACCGACTCTCCGGCGTCGACGGCGGCCACCGCTACCACGGCACCGTGCGTATCGACGACCCGCTCGCCCCGCTCCCGGTGGACGGCGACTGGACCCTCACCTTCGAACGCGAGGGCGCCGAACCCGTCACCGGACCGCTGGGGAGCTGGACGGAGCACGACGAGCTGTTCTCCGGCAGCGGCACGTACACCACCGACATCGATGTCGACGCCGCCCGGCTGCACGGCCGCCGCGTCCTGCTGGACCTCGGGGACGTCCGCGACGTCGCGGAGGTGTCCGTCAACGGCACGGCGCTGCCGCCGCTGCTGTGGGCGCCGTTCGTGGCCGACGTCACCGGGCACCTCGGGGCAGGGCGCAACACGCTGCGGGTCCGGGTCGCCAACACGCTGTCCAACGAACGCAAGAAGCCACTGCCGTCCGGCCTGCTCGGCCCCGTGACCCTGCGCTTCCGGCGCCGGACCACCGTCGAACTGCGCCGCGTCTGAACCAGCCCCCGGCCCCCCTCCGCCTCCCTTCTCCCAGCCCGCCCTGCGCCCTGCCCGATCCCCCCGCGCCATGTGCGAACCACCCCACCATGTCCGTACCAGCCCGCCCGGCAAGGAGCCGCCATGCCCGGAACGAACCCGCTCGGCAGACACCGAACCGCTGCCGCCCTCGCCGGTGTCACCGCCTTCGTCACCCTGCTGGCCGGCGCGGTCACCGCCGACGCCGCGACCACCGGCGCCACAGCCCCGACCGAGCTGCGCACCCAGCATCTGACCGAGGCCCTCGGCATCGACGACACCACCCCCGAACTCAGCTGGCAGACCACCGCCGACGCCCCGAGCACGCGCCAGACCGCCTACCGTGTCCAGGCCGCCAGCTCCCTCCAGCGGCTCCGGGCCTCCCGACCCGACCTGTGGGACTCCGGGAAGGTGGAGTCGTCGGTGCCCGGGACGACGTACGCCGGGAAGGACCTGGGCTCCCGGGCCAAGGTGTACTGGCGCGTCATGCTCTGGTCCGGCGACGGGAAGCGGCACAGCGGCTGGAGCACCACCGCCGCCTTCGAGACCGGCCTGACCCGTCAGTCGGACTGGGACGCGCAGTGGATCACCCACCCCGACTGGCGGCTGAGCGAGAGGACCGTCGAACCGGTCGTCGTCCGCCTGCCCCGCACCACCGCCCGCTTCGTACGACTGGACGTCACCCGGCTCGGCCTGCCACTCGCCGAGTCCTTCCCGGCCCGCACCTGGCGCCTCCAGCTCGGTGAGATCGACGTCCGCGACTCCGGCACCGCCACCACCGGCCTGGCCCGCGGCGCCGCGGTCACCGCGTCCGAGAGCAACACCGTGCGCAAGACCTGGGAACCCGCCCTCGCCGTCGACGGCCTGCCCAACAGCGCCCTGCAGACCGCGGCGGGCTACGCGAGCGCCGCGCACACCGGTCCGGACGTCTCCGACGCGCCGATCACCCTCACCCTCGACCTGAAGACCGCGAAGACCTTCGACGAGGTGGCGCTCTACCCCCGCGCCGACGTCCTGACCGACGACGGCCGGATCCCCGGCCTCCCCGTCGACTACACGGTCTCCGCCGCCGACAGCCCCGAAGGACCCGCCACACGGCTCGCCGAGGTCACCGGCCAACGGCAGCCCACCCCCTACCTGCCCGCCGGACTGCCTCTGCTCACCGACGACTTCACCCTGCCGAAACGGGTCCGCAGCGCCCGCCTCTACATCGCGGGACTGGGCGTCTACGAGGCGACCGTCAACGGCGAACCGGTGGGCGACGGGGTCCTTGAGCCGGCCAACACGGACTACGCCGAACGCGTCCAGTACGCCACCTACGACGTCACCGACCAACTGCGCACCGGCGCCAACACCCTCGGCGTCGGCCTCGGCAACGGCATGTCCAACGTCGTCAGCACCGCCGACCGCTACCGCAAGCTCTACGGCAACCTCAGCGACCCCAAACTGATCGCCCGCCTGGAGGTGACGCTGGCCGACGGCCGGGTGCGCACGATCACCAGCGGCGACGACTGGCGCACCACGCTGGGCCCGACCACCGCCTCCAACTGGTACGGCGGCGAGGACTACGACGCCCGCCGCGAGATCCCGCGGTGGGACCGGCCCTCCGGCGACCGACGCGGCTGGCGGCACGCGGTCGAGGTGGCGGGCCCCGGCACCGCCGGCCGGCCCGCCCTGCTCAGCGCCCGTGAGACCGAGCCGATCCGCGTCGTGGAGACCCTGAAGGGCAAGGAGGTCGACGGCGCCGAGGGCAGCCGCGTCTTCGACCTGGGCCGCAACATCGCGGGCTGGCCGGAGATCACCGTCAGCGCGCCGAAGGGCACCCCGATTCGCGTCTACCCGGCCGAGAGCCTCAAGGACGGCCACGCCTTCCAGTCCATCAGCAACGTCGGCGCGCCCCTCTGGGACAGCTACACCACCGGCGGCCGGGACGCCGAGACCTGGCACCCCCGCTTCAGCTATCACGGCTTCCGCTACCTGGAACTGCGGGGCGTGCCCGAGAACGCGACGGTGAGCGTCCGAGGACACGTCCTGCGCACCGACAACACCTCGGCCGGCGACTTCACCAGCTCCGACCCACTGATCAACGGCATCCACTCGCTGATCCGCCGCTCCATCGAGGGCAACATGATGAGCGTGCTCACCGACTGCCCGAGCCGCGAGAAGCTGGGCTGGCTCGAACAGAACCAGCTCGTCTTCCCCGCCCTCGCGGGCAACTACGACATGCGGTCCTACCTCCGCAAGATCGTCCGGGACATGGCCGACGCGCAGACGACCGACGGGCTGGTGCCGAGCACCGTCCCGGAGTACACCAGCCTCCCGGGCGCCTACCGCAACGACGCCAACTGGGGCGGCGCCTTCGTCCTCGTCCCCTGGCAGCTCTACCTCACCTACGGAGACCGCCAGACCCTGGAGACGTACTACCCGGACATGCGGCGCTACGCCGCCTTCCTGGAGACCCAGGTCGCCGACGGCATCCTCGACTACGGCCTGGGCGACTGGTTCACCCCGGACCGGACCTTCCCCCGCGCGGTGGCGGGCACGTACGGGTACTGGCGGGTGGTCGACACCCTGGGCCGCATCGCCTCGCTCCTCGGCGACACCGCCGCGGCCGACGAGTACCGCGCCAAGGCCGCCGCGAGCGTCGCGGCGCTGACGGCCAAGTACTACGACACCGCCACCGGCACCTTCGGCGGCGGCGGACACGGCGCCGAGGCACTCGCCCTCGACATGGGCGCCTACCCGCAGGGCGAGCGGGACCGCCTGCTCGCCCACTTCACCGGCGCCATCGAGGACGCCGGAAACCACCTGGTCCTGGGCGAGATCTCGCTGCCCGCCGCCTTCCGGGTGCTGAGCGGCGCGGACCGCGACGACCTCGTGCACGCCATCGCCACGCAGACGACCAGCCCCAGTTACGGCTACCAGGTGCTCGCCGGCAACACCACCCTGGGCGAGTCCTGGGACGGCGGACCCGGCCAGTCCCAGAACCACTTCATGCTCGGCGCGATCGACTCCTGGTTCACCACCCGCGTCGCGGGCATCGCCCAGACCGATGACTCCGTCGGTTACGCCGAGCTCCTCGTCGACCCGGCGGTGGAGGGCGACATGACCTCTGCGGCGGGCTCCTACCGGACCCCGTACGGCGTGGCACGCACCGACTGGGAACGTGCGGACGACCGCTTCCGCCTCACCGTGGACGTCCCCGCCGGCAGCACCGCGGAGGTGCACGTACCGGTCGACGGCAGCCGTGCGCAGGCACCCGACGGGGCACGGCTGCTGCGCCTGACGGGAGACGAGGCCGTGTACGAGGTCGGCTCGGGCCACTGGACCTTCCGGTCGACCATGGCCCGCGAACGCTAGGACGCGGAGCCGGGCGGGGCGGGGCGGCCGACCGTAGGTCGCGCTCGCCCCGCCCGGCATGTCGCAGTCCGGGCAGGCACGACGGTCGGCCAGGATTCGGTCCGGGGCCCGGACGAGGCGAGGAGAGGACCACGGAAGGCGATCGGTCTCGGGATCTCCCGCCGGGGTCACGGCAGCGCGCGGACACGTGGGCCGCGCGGCTGCTGACCTTCTCCGCGGGGGCCGTCAACGCCTGGGGTTTCCTCTCCCTCGGCGGCGTCTTCACCAGCGTGGTCACCGCCAACTCGGCGTTGATCGGGGTGGGGCTGGGCGGCGCGGACCCGACCCTCGGCGGCCTGGCCGCCGTCGCGGTGCTCTGCTACGTGCTCGGCGCGGCGGCAGCCGGCCGGGCGGCCGGTCAAGCGCACCGGGGCGGACGCCCGCACCGGGCCGACTTCCTCCTGCTCGAACTCCTCCTGCTGTGGGCCGTCGTGGGGTGGTGGCTCGCCGTGGACGGCGACCCGTCGGGCGGGGAGCGCACGGCGATACTGGGCACGGTGGCGGCCGCGATGGGCTGCCAGAACGCCGGTGTCCGCGTCGCGATGGGCGCACAGCTGCCGACCGCGTACCTGACGGGCCTGCTGACCGGGGCGGTCACCGACGCGGTGACGGACCGGCGCATCCAGTGGCGCGTCCTGGTCACGATGACCCTCCTGATCCTGGGCGCGGCCGCCGCCACGCTGCTGGAGCGGCTGCTGCCCCAAGCCGCTCCGCTGCTCCCCGCGCTGCTGGTGACGGCGGCGTGGCTGACGGTGCACGCGCGTACGGGGGTGCGGCGCGCCTCCTGACGCGCCGCACCCCCGTGTCGCCCGAGCCGCGGGTCCCGTGGTCAGTCCAGGTGACCCACCCGGAACGTCGTCGTGTACTCCCGCTCCTCGCCGGGTTCCAGGAAGGTCATGGAGCCGTCCTCCCGGGCCGCGGCCTCGCCCTGCACATGGTGCGTGGACGGTTCGAAGCCGACCGCGTAGGCGCCCTCGCGCAGGTGCAGCCACTGGAAGAAGGACGGGAACCGGGCCGTGTCGAACTCCAGCTCGAAGTAGACGCCGAGGCGTTCGTTGACCAGGCGGGGCCGGGCCAGACCCGCCGCGTCGGCCTCCAGTTCGTGCTCGTACACCTGCTCGACGAAGCCCGGCAGCGGGGCGGGCATCTCGGTGTGCGAGACGCCCTGTTCGGCGACGCTGTCGCTGCGCCACAGGGTGCGGTGCGGCGGCAGCTCGTAGCGTGCGCCCTCGTCGAGGAAGGGCCAGCCGACGTTGACGTGGTACAGGTACATGTGCGGTGTCGGGTCGAAGCCGGCGTTGCGCACCCGGTCGGTCAGCCGGATCTCGCTGCCGCCCAGGTCGGCCTCGATGCGGCGGGTGAGCCGCAGGTGCTCCCCGAAGATCGCGGCCTGGCGCACCTCGCCCTCCGCCCAGAGCACGCAGCGGCCGTCGTCCTGCCAGCGCTCGCCGTACCCGGTCAGCCGGGCCGGGAGGTTGGCGACCCGCCCGTGGAGGGCGTGCACGGCGGTGCGCCGTGGCGGGTAGCGGTACTGCGAGGCGTCCACCTCGGCGCCGAAGAGCGTGTGGTCCAGGCCCGCGGTGAGCAGCAGCCCCGAGAAGCTGCGCATCATGGACAGACCGTCGTCGTCGCGGTACTCGTGCAGACCGGGGTGCCTGAAGCCCGTCGCCGAGCGCCAGCCGAAGCCCCGCCCCTCGAACTCGGCCCCGCCCAGGTCCATCGCCCGGTCCACCAGCACGTCGAACGAGAGACCGGCGCCGGTCCGGAACTCCAGCGTGCGGATGCCGCGTTCGGAGCCGTCGTCCAGGACGACGGAGCGCACCCCGCCCGCCGCGCTCAGGTCGCCCGCGTGCCGGGCGAGGGACCGCCGGTCGTGGGAACGTCCGTACAGCTTCACGCCATCACCCACCCTCCGTTGACCTCGAGGCACTGACCCGTGACGAACGACGCGTCCGGGCCGGTGAGGAAGGACACCACCGAGGCCAGTTCCTCCGGCCGCCCGCGCCGCTTCAGGGCCTGGTGGTCGAGTACGTGCCGCCGGTAGGCCGCGGGGTCCTCGTGGATGTCCTCGGCCGCGGTCGGAAAGGCGCCGGGGGAGACGCAGTTGACGCGTATCTCGGCAGGACCCAGCTCCCGGGCCAGCGCACGGGTCAGGGCGACGGCGGCTCCTTTGGTGGAGACGTAGGCGGCCAGGGAGTCCCAGCCGCCGTGCATCGTGATCGAGGCGACGTTGACGATCGCCCCGCCGCCCGTCTCCGTCATGTGCCGGGCGGCGGCCTGCGCGGCGACCCAGTACGCACGCTGGTTGACCGCCACCACCTCCTCGTACTCGGCGAGCGGTACGTCGAGGAAGACCCGGCTCGGGTACACGGCCGCGTTGTTGACCAGCACGTGCAGCGGACCCAGTTCGGACACGGTTCGCTCCACGGACGCCTCGACCGCCCGCGCGTCGCGCAGGTCGGTGGTGAGGGAGAGCGCGCGTGCGCCCGCCCTCTCGACCAGCGCGGCGGTGTTCCCCAGGGACTCGGCGTCGCGGTCGAGTACGGCGACGTCGAGTCCGTCGGCGGCCAGCCGGACGGCGGTGGCCCGTCCGAGGGCGCCACCGGCACCCGTCACGAGTGCGGCTCGGGGTTGCTTCATGACGTTCCTCTCAACGCTTGCGGAAGACGGGAGTGCGCTTCTCGGCGAACGCGCGCCGGCCCTCGGCGGCGTCCTCGGTGGCGAAGCAGACGGTCTGCAGGTCGCGCTCGTAGGCGAGCGCCTGGTCCTCGGGCAGGTTGCCGGCGGCCCGCAGGTTGATCTTCGCGGTCTCGGCGGCCACCGGAGCGCGGGAGGCGATCACGGCGGCCAGGGCACGGGCCCGGTCGAGCAGCCCGGCGCGGGGCACGACCTCACTCACCAGGTGCCAGTCCAACGCCCGCGCGGCGTCGATGCGTTCGCCGGTGAGCAGCATCAAGGCGGCGTTGCTCGGCCCGGCGGCGCGGCTCAGGAAGGCGGCCATGCCACCGCCCCCGATCCAGCCGAGCGTGATCTCCGGTGCCCCGAAGGACGCCGTGTCCGCGCCGAGGCGGATGTCGCAGGACAGGGCGGTCTCCAGTCCGCCGCCCAGGGCGTAGCCGCCGACCGCGGCGACGGTCGGCGTGCGGGCGGCGCGGATGGCGTCGCAGTAGTCGACGCGGTTGCGGAAGTCCCACGGGGTGGCGTACCGGTCGAGGGTGCCGATGTCCGAGCCGACGCTGAAGGAGCGCTCGCCCGCCCCGGTGACGACGACGGCCCGTACGTCGTCCGTGGTGTCGCACCACTCGATCGCCCGCACGAGGGCGCGGGACATGTCGGGGGTGACTGCGTTGAGTTTGGCGGGCCGGTTCAGGGTGAGGGTGGCGACGCGGTCCGTGACGTCCAGCAGGACGTGGTCGGTGCCGAGTTCGGGCGGCGGGAGGGTGCCGGTGTCGCTCATGTCCGGTGTTCCTTCGGTGTCCGGCTCGCCCGGTACAGGGCGCGCATCCGGTCGAGTGCTTGGCGGTGGTCGGTCTCGCCGGCGAGCGCGGCGCGTACGGCGGCCGATGCGGCGGTCTGGAAGCCGATGTAGCCCGCGTGCCTGGGACGGACCCAGGCCCGCTCGCAGGTGGCGGCGGTGCCCCGGTAGAAGTCGGCGGCGACGGTTTCGGAGCTGGTCCAGGCGGTGCGGGCACTGGGCTGTCCGTTGTGCCGGGGCAGGAAGTCGCCCTGCGCCTCGGGGGACATCAGCCAGCGCACGTGGGCGAGGAGTTCGGGGGAGGGGACGCAGCGGGAGCTGAGTGCGATCCCGGTGCCGCCGAGCGTGGAGCCCGGACGGCCGCCCGCCGCCACGGCGGGGGCGTCGCTGAACGTCACGCGGTCGGCGTAGGTGACGTACCCGAACACCAGCGGGCAGTGCGCCAGCAGGTCCGTGCCGGCCATCAGCTCCAGCAGTCCGATCGGGTTGAGCGCACGCGTCCCGGGCGGGGCGAGGGCGTCGAGGGCGGCCATCAGGTCGAGCACCGCGAGTCCCGTGGCGTCGCCGATCAGCTCGTCGGGGTCGGCGGCCGGTTCCTCTCCCATGGCGACCGCCACGGAGGCGAAGGTGAGGAAGGCGTGCGGCCCGGCCAGGGACAGGGCCACGGGCGCCCGGCGGGCGAGACGGTGGACCTCGTCCCACGTGCCGGGCGCCTCGCCGACGAGGTCGGTCCGGGTGGCGGCGACCTGGGTGGCGGCGTCCAACGGGAGCGCCCACTGACGGCCGCCCATGGCGTACGAACGCATGGTGGGGCCGATGGAGCCGGCGCCCCAGCGGGCCAGTTCATCGGCGGTGAACAGGTCGTCGAAGGGCCGCAGGCACCCGGTGGCGAGTGCTTCGCCGAGGTGCGGGTGGTCGAGGACGACCAGGTCGTAGCGGGAGCACAACGCGTCGATCGGGTGGGACTCGAAGCCCTCCAGGGGCTGGACGTCCCAGTGCACGAGGCCGCCCGCGGACGCGGCGAGCGCGTTGTGGCCGCGCGGGTGGTCCCACGTCAGTCCGCGGTAGGGCGGTGCGGTGTGCGTCATGAGGTCGTCTCCGCCACGGCGCCGGTGGCGAACAGTTCCTCGATCTCCCGTTCCGCGAGGCCCGCCTCGGTCAGCACCTCGCGGGTGTGCTCCCCGACGAGCGGGGCGCCGCGGTCGATGCGGGGCGGGGTGGCGGAGAACCTGTAGGGGAATCCGGGCACGGTCACGCTGCCCTCGGTGGGGTGGTCGTAGGTGACGAAGGTGCCGTTGTGGCGGATCTGGGGGTCCTGGACCAGGTCGGCGTAGCCGTAGACGGGGCCGGCCCATATGCCGGCGGCGGCGAAGGCGTCGAGCCAGTGCCGCGACGGCCGGGTCAGCAGCCGGGCGGCGGTGCGGGCGAAGATCTCGTCCCGGTGGGTCCAGCCGTGCTCCTCGTCCTCCATGGAGAGGAAGCTGTCCTCGCCGAGGATCTCGCCGAGCTTCTTCAACGGCGGGAAGGCGAGGACGAGATAGCCGTCGGAGGTCTGGAAGGCCCCGTAGGGCGAGCGGATGTAGACGTGGGCGTGCGGTTCGGCGGAGCGGGTCTGGGGCAGCCCGCCGACGGTGTGGACCGACAGCTCCTGCATCTGGAGGGTGGTGACCGCGTCCAGCATGTTCACCGTCACCAACTGGCCCTCGCCGGTGCGTTCGCGGTGCAGCAGCGCGGCGAGCACCCCCTCGAAGGCGGTGGAGGCGGTGACGGCGTCCACGAGGTACTGGCCCGCGGCCCGCGGTGCCTCGCCCGAGCGGCCGCTGGACAGCATGGCCCCCGACATCGCCTGCAGCAGCAGGTCCTGGCCCGGGCGCTGGGCGTAGGGGCCGTCCTCGCCGTACCCGGAGATGGAGACGTAGACGAGGGAGGGGTTGATCGCGGCCAGGGAGGCGTAGTCGACGCCCAGGCGGTCGGCGACGCCGGGCCGGTAGTTCTGCAGGAAGACGTCGGCGCCCGCGACGAGGCGGCGCAGGACCTCCTTGCCCGCCGGGTCCTTGAGGTCGACGGCGAGGGACCGCTTGTTGCGGTTCAGGGAGAGGAAGGAGACGTTGATCCGGTTGCCGGCCGCCCCGCCGGCCGCGGCGTGACGCTGCCACTCCCCGGTGACCGGTTCGACCTTGACGACGTCGGCGCCGAGGTCGCCGAGGCGCTGGGCGGCGAACGGACCGGCCATGGCGATGGAACAGTCGAGGACCCGGTACCCGGCGAGGACGCCGGGTTTGTCGCGTGAGGTCATGGGGCTCCTTGCAGGCGGCGGACGGAGAACGGCGGGCGGCACCGGCGCGGACGATGGGCGGCATCGGCGCGGCGACGGGCGTCGGACGGATCGGGAGGGTTCCGAACCCTATTGTTAGCGCTAGCGATAGCGCTAACATGCACGCTAGGCGGGCGCCGCTCGCAGTGTCAACGCCCTTGTCCCGACCGCTCGCACCCTTCGGGAACGGGCCGGGCAACACGAAAGGAATCCCATGAACCAGTGGCCCGACGCCACGACCACCCTGCCCGCCGACGGCACCGGGGGCGCGCTCGTCGGCCGGGTCTGGCGCCCCGGCCTCGGACCGTCCGTCGTCGCCGTCCGCGAGGACGGGCTGCACGACATCACCACCACCTTCCCCACCGTCCGCGACCTGTGCGAGACACCGGACCCGGCCGAACGCCTGCGCGCCGCCCGCGGCGAACGGATCGCAGGACTCGACGAGGTGCTGGCCAACACGCCCCTCGACGGCCGGAACCCGCGACGGCCCTGGCTGCTCGCGCCGGTCGACCTGCAGGCCGTCAAGGCGGCCGGGGTCACCTTCGTGGTGTCGATGCTGGAGCGGGTCATCGAGGAACGTGTCCGCGGCGACGCCGCCGGTGCCGCCGAGGCCCGGGAGGGGATCCGCCGGCTCGTCGGCGACGACGTCGCCTCCCTGCGTCCCGGCTCCGACGAGGCCGCAGCGCTCAAGGAGATCCTGGTCGCGCAGGGAGCGTGGAGCCAGTACCTGGAGGTCGGCATCGGTCCCGACGCCGAGATCTTCACCAAGGCGCCCGTGCTGGCCGCCGTGGGCAGCGGCGCCGACGCCGGGGTGCACGCCGCCTCCCGCTGGAACAACCCGGAGCCGGAGGTGGTGCTGGCCGTCTCCTCCACCGGGGCCGTGGTCGGCGCGACCCTCGGCAACGACGTCAACCTCCGCGACGTGGAGGGGCGTTCCGCGCTGCTGCTGCCCCAGGCCAAGGACAACAACGCCTCGGCCGCCCTCGGACCCTTCCTGCGGCTGTTCGAACCGGGCTTCCGCATCGACGACGTACGGCGGGCCACGGTCACCCTGACCGTCGAGGGCGCCGACGGGTACCGGCTCGACGCCGAGTCCTCGATGGCCGCCATCAGCCGCGATCCGCTGGACCTGGTGGCGCAGTTGGTGGGCCCGCACCACCAGTACCCGGACGGCGCCGTGCTCTACCTCGGCACGATGTTCGCGCCCGTCGAGGACCGGGACGCGCCCGGACAGGGGTTCACGCATCACGACGGCGACCTCGTCGCCATCGCCACGCCGAAGCTCGGCACGCTCGTCAACCGGATCCGGCCGAGCGAAGCCTGCGTGCCGTGGACGTTCGGCATCGCGGACCTGATGCGGGCCCTGGTGGCACGGGGAGCGCTGTGACGCCCGATATCGTTTCCGGCGTGAGCCAGCCGCCGCCCCGCCGTCCCCGCAAACGATCCGCTACCCGTTCGGTGACCCTGTCGGACGTCGCGGCGGCCGCCGGGGTGTCGGCTCAGACGGTCTCCCGGGTCGTCCGCGACCCCCTGTCGGTGTCCGACGAGACACGGGCCCGGGTCCAGGCGGCCCTCACGGCCACCGGCTACGTGCCCAACCTGGCCGCCAGCAACCTGGCCTCCAACCGCAGCCGTACGGTCGCCGCCCTGGTGCCGCAGATCAACGCCTCGGTCTTCGCCGACACCGTGCACGCCTTCTCCACGGCGCTGGCGGCCCACGGCTACCAGATCTTCGTCGGGACCACCGACTACCGGCCCGAGCACGAGGAGGAGGTGCTGCGCAGCTTCCTGGGCCGGCGGCCGGACGGACTGCTCGTGGTGGGGACCCGCCACACCCCGGGCACCCTGACGCTGCTCGGGGCGGCCGGGGTGCCGGTCGTCGAGACCTGGGGCTGGTCCGAGGACCCGGTGGACCTGCTGGTCGGCTTCTCCAACGCGGCCGCCGCGGCGGCGATGGTGGACCACCTCGTCCGGCGCGGCCGGCGCCGCATCACCTTCGCGGGGCGGCACACCTCCGGCGACCCCCGGGCCGCGGAACGCCTCGACGGCTACCACGGCGCCGTCCGCGACCTGCTGGGCAGCGAACCGCGCACCGTGGACGCCGGTCCGGAGCCGGTCACCATGGACACCGGTGTCGCCCTGCTGGACCTGGCACTCGAGCGGTACCCGGACTCCGACGCCGTGATGTTCTCCAGCGACGTCTTCGCCGCCGGCGCCCTCCAGGCATGCGTACGGCGCGGCATCGACGTGCCCGGCACGCTCGCCCTGGCCGGCTTCGGCGACTTCGAACTGGCCCGGCACCTGGTCCCGGCGCTGACCACGGTGGCCGTACCCAGCGCGCGGATCGGGGAGCTGAGCGCCGAGCTGCTGCTCACGCGGATGCGCGGCGCCGCGGTCGACGTCCCGCACCGCGACGTGGGGTACCGGGTCGTCGCACGCGAGAGCACCTGACTCGCGAGAGCAGCCGACACGCGTGGCGCACCGGATCGCCGGAGGAGGGAGCACCCGAGGCTCCGGGCGCCCCCACCGGGTCACGCCCGGGCCGCCCACACCAGCCCGCGGCCGACGATCGCCGCCGTCTGCGGCACCCGGAGGTCCGCGACGCGGTGGCCGAGGGTGCAGACGAAGACCCGCCCCGCTCCCCAGCGGCGCGTCCACACCACCGGGAACTCGACGGGTTCGTGCCACGGGTCGGCCGGACCCGGGGCCAGCACGGACGTGGCCAGGACGGTGTTGAGGGAGTCCGTGAGCACCCAGTAGTGCTCGGTCTCCACGTCGTAGTCCGTGATGCCCTCGACGATCCCGCCGTCCCGGTCCGGCGTGGCGGCGATGCGCACGGTGAACTCCTGGAACCCCTCCGGGTGCCACAGGAAGCGGCCCCCGACCATCCGCAGGTAGCGCGGGTTGGCGACGTTCGTGGCGACCACGCCCCCGTGCCAGCCCGCGAAGCCGGTGCCCGCCTCCACCGCGTCGACCAGGCCCTTCTCCTGAGCCGCCGTCAGGCCGCCCGCCGACCAGGAGTGCACGACGAGGTCGGTCGCGGCGAGCAGGCCGGCGTCCTCGTACACCGACAGGTCCTCGGCGACCTCGATCCCGAACCCCGCGTCCTCCAGGGCGGGCATGACCGACTCGGTGCAGCCGACCGGGTCGTGACCCTCCCACCCGCCGCGGACCACCAGGGCCTTTCGCATGCTCATGTACTGCTCCCTCCACGCGCCCTCGACGCGCCCTCGACGTGCCCCGATGGGGCGGTCTCACCGTGTCTGCGGCGCGAGTCCGAGGCCGGCGTCGGCCGGCCGGACGTGCGGTCCCGACGGCAGGGACCACCCTCCCGACGCGGCCCGCGCGACGATCCGCTCCTCGTCCACCTCGATGCCCAGGCCCGGGGTGTCGCCGAGGACGATCCCGCCGTCGGCGATCTCCTGGTCCACCCGCAGTCCGACCGGGAAGGACAGGTCCTGCACCTCGGTCACCAGGTGGTTGGGCACGGCGGCCGCCGCGTGCGCGACCGGGTTGGCGTCGTACCCGACGGGGCTCACCGGCAGTCCGTGCCCGAAGGCGAGGGTGGAGACGCGCAGGAAGTGGGTGATGCCCCACACGGCGCCGGTCTGCACCACCCCCACGGCGTCCGCGGCCAGCAGCGGCCGGAAGTGTTCGAGGCCCGTCAGGTTCTCCCCGGTCGCGACGGCGGCACGGACCCCGGTCGCGACCGCGCGGTGTCCCGCCACGTCCCAGCGCCGGACCGGTTCCTCGATCCAGGTCAGCTCGACGCGCTCCTCCACCTGCCGGGCCAGACGCACCGCCTGGTGCCGTCCCCAGGACTCGTTGACGTCGTACATGAGCGCCGGGCGGTCGCTGTTGACCCGGAACACGTCGCGGACCGCGGCCAGGCGCCGCACGTCCCGGTCCACGTCCAGGCCGCCCTTGACCTTGGCGCCGGTGAACCCGCGCCGCGCCCACCGCTCGTGGAACGCGACGAGTTCGTCGTCGGTGAGTGCGTAGTCCAGACCGGAGGCGTAGCCCGGCACTAAGCGGTCGGCGGCGCCCAGCGTCCGCCACAGCGGCTCCTGGGCGATCTTCGCCTTGAGGTCCCACAGCGCCATGTCGAGGGCGCCGATCGTGGCGAACACCTGCCCGCCGTGCCCGGACTTGAAGACGTGCGCGAGCATCCTGTCGTACAGCGAGGTGACCGCGCGGGGGTCCTGGCCCTCCAGGGCGGGGAAGACCCGTGCGGCGTCGGCGTTTCCGCCGAGACCCACGCCGGTCAGGCCCTCGTCGGTCTCCAGCAGCAGGACCGGCACCTCGGTGACACCGGCGGTGACGACGCCGTTCACGTCGCCCACCGGCCGCCCCCACTCGTGGACCGTGGCAAGGGACCGGTATCCGGTGATGCGCATCGCTCTCCCACGGATGAGTCATAACTTGTGATACGAGTGATGACCTTAGCATGTTCGGCTAACCTGGGGTCATTGGACAGCGGGGGCCGGGCGAACCTGCACGAACATTGGGAGTCTCTGACCAGATGATCAAGCCATCCGCGGACACCACCGCCGTGTCCCGACCTCAACGGCGTCGGCCGCCGCTCGCTGCGGCCGTCGTCCAGAGCCTCGCCACGGCCATCGTGCTCGGTGAGTACCCGCCCGGCACCGCGCTGCCGTCGGCGGGCGAGCTCTGCGAGGAGTACGAGGTGAGCCGGACCGTGATCCGGGAGGCGACGACGACGCTCGCCGAGAAGGGACTGGTGGCGACCCGTCAGGGCTGGGGGACCGTCGTCCTGGGCCAGGACCAGTGGAGCCTGCTCGACCCGCTGGTCCTCGACGCGCTGTTCCAGCGCGAGGACCGCCTGGTCTACCTGGACAACCTGATCGAGATCAGGACCACCCTGGAGTGCGCGATGGCCGCCCGCGCCGCCGGGCTCATCGAGGAGGAGCAGTCGGCGGCGCTCTCCGCCAAGCTCGACGAACTCGCGGGTCTCATCGACGACCCCGCGGCCTACTCACGCGCGGACATAGAGTTCCACGAGATCATCCACCGCGCCTCCCGGGACGCGTTCGGGAGAGCCATCGTCTCCAGCATCCAGGGCAAGGCCGTGCGCTCCCCGCAGTACAGCGGGGACCCGACCCGCGAGGACATCGAGCTCACGCACGAGGCCCACGCCCGGGTCGCCGCCGCCGTGCTCGCCGGGGACGGCGAGGCTGCCGCGGAGGCGATGCGCGAGCACATCACGTCGTCGTGGGCCCGCCGCCGGCCGGCCGACACGCAGGACGCGTAGGAGACGCGACGAAGCGGCCGAGGCACCCGTTCCCGGACGGGCGCCTCGGCCGCGCAGCGATGCGGGCTCAGCCGGTCACGGCCGTCCGATCCCCTCCGCGATGACGTTCCGGTTCCACTCCGCGACCCACGCGGCCCCGTACGCCCGGGCCACCGCACCGGAAGCGGAGAACTTCAGCGTGTCGAGGTCCAGACCCGTCTCCGCCACCGAAGCAGCCGCCACCGCCCGGGTGTTGACCTTGTCGCTCCAGCGCGACAGCTTGTACTCCGCCGCGGGCTCCGTGAAGGCCGCGGTCGTCTCCACGAACCCCGAGCCGCCGCCGACGACCACCGCGTGGTCGATCTCCACACCGGACGGCACGTAGAGCGAGTCCGCGTCGTCCCAGACCGTCGCCCGGCTGCAGCCGTTCGTACCCGCCGTCGCGTAGTTCGCCGCCGTGCACTCCTCGCCCGTCGCGGTCACCCGTGGCACGTACCACCGCTCGACCTGCGGGTACACGATCGGCTTCCCGTCGGAGTACGTCGCCCGCCCATTCGTGTAGTGCCCGTGCCAGGCCGCCACCGTCTCGGGCGTCGCGCTGTACTTCTCGCCCTCGCGGACGTCGAGGAAGGAGTTGAACCTGCTCTGCAGCACCCAGCTGTTGTCCAGCGGCAGCCGGGTCTCGCCCTTCTTGTGGTAGATGCCGCCGTGACCGACGTGCTTCACCCCGATGAACACGTTGTCGTTCGCGGTGTTGCCGTGTCCGGAGTTGAGGTTGACGCCGGAGTTCGAGCCGTTCACCACGTTGTGGTGGAAGCGCACACCGGACGCGCCGTCGTCCATGTACAGCGCGTCGTTGGACCCGCCGATCTTCTCGAAGTGGTTGTACGCGACCTCGTTGCCGAGGTACGTGAAGTCCCGGCCCGCGTAGACCGCGCCCATGTCCCCGGCGTTCTTCACCACGTCGTGGAAGTGGTTGTGGTTGACGCGCATGTCGTTGCCCATGATCTGCACGGCCATGTGCGGTGCGTCGTGGACGTAGTTGTACTCGAAGGAGTTGCCGACCCCGTACAGGTAGCCGGCGGGGGTGTAGGTCGCGAGCTTCGAGAAGCGCGCGATCTCGTTGTGCCGGGCGACGTTGTCGCCCCGTTCCAGCGTGGCCCGGTCGCCGCCGCCGAGCAGGACCCCGCCGCCGCCCAGGTCGTGGAGGTAGGAGTTCTGCACGATGTTGTCGTGGCCGCCCTGCAGCGTCTCGTAGTCGGGCATGGTCGTGATGGTGTCGGTGGTCCGGCCGATACGGACGGCGTCCATGCTCACGTTGGAGATGTCGACCGCGTCGACGAGCGTGCCGACGGCGTCCAGGAGTTGCACGCCGCTGACGAGCGACCCGGTCATGGTCAGGCCGCGCAGGGTCACGCCCTGGGTCCCGTCGAGCAGGAAGAAGTTCTTGTCGAAGGTCTGGAGCGTGGTGTCCTTGCCCTCGATCGTCCCGCCCTCGGGCCGGTAGTAGAGGACGTCGTTGTCGTCGTAGCGGTCGATGTAGTACTCACCGGCCGTGTCCAACTCCGAGAGGACGTTGAGGACCTTGACCTTGGTCCACGCGTCCTGCGGGATGTACATCGACGGGTACTTGGTGTAGAGCCGGTCCTCGCTCCAGGACAGGATCCGCACCATGTCGTTGGCGTAGTTGTTGCCGAAGTACCCCGACAGCCAGCCCTCGGTCTCGGCCTTCGTGTTGTCGATGTCCTCGATCCACCGCGGGTCGAGCTGCACCGGGACGTCGGCGTACTCGCCGAAGCCACGGGTACCGAGGTCGTCCACCGTCGGCACCGCCTCGGGCGCCCAGCTCTTGTAGCGGTCCCCGGCCGCCGCTCGACCGCCCACCGTGAAGATCTGCGGCGTCATGCGCCGCATCTCCTGAGGCGACCAGGTGTCGCGTTGCTCCGGGTCGTCGAGCTGCTGCTTCTTGTCCTCGAACTGGGCCCGCGGGGTCGTGCCGGAGGAGTTCCAGTCGTCCTGGAGTCCGAAGCGGGCGTCGAGGTCCACGTTCATGAGGTCCCGGGGACCCTCGGCGTCCCACTTGTCGCCCGTACCCCACAGGTGACAGTCGGTTTCCGTCGTGGCGCAGGAGTTCCCGTTCGGGTACTCGGCCAGGACCTGGGTGTCGCCGCCGACCACCAGTTCGGGAGCGAAGGGGTCCTGCACCCAGTTGAAACCGTTCTTGTACAGGGTCCCCGGGTCGATGCCCTGGGCGCCGAGGTCGTAGACCCACACCCCCTCACGCAACTCGGGCGTGTTCAGCCGGGAGTGGGAGGAGTACTGCGGCTGGGCGAGGGTCTCCTCGGAGAGGTCGGTGAGCTTCTTCCACCCCTCGGCGGGCAGCTCGTGCGATCCGGTGATCGTCACCTTCTCGTTCCGGTACGGGGCGTAGGTGACCCAGGAGTTCGCGGCGCCCTTCAGCTCGACGGTGTCGTCGAGGACGTAGGTGCCGCCCCGGATCAGCACCGTGCCGCGGGCCTCGGCCGAGGTGCGGCCGGCCAGCGCGTCACGGGCGGCGGCGATGGTCCGGAACGGGTCCTTGCGGCCGCCGCTGTTGGCGTCGTCCCCGTCGGCGGCGGAGACGTAGACCGTCAGCTTCCCTGCAGCGGCCGAGGCGCCTGCCGCGGCAGCGGCCCCGGTCGCCGGTCCGACGGCGCCCGCCGTCAGTGCCAGGGCGAGCGCGGCCCACAGGGTGCGGGCCGGTCGTCGCCGGGTTCTCAGCATGGGGGTGCCCTTTCGTCGGTTCTCATGTGACTGACGTGGGTGGTGCGACGCGCGGAGCAGGGTGTCGCGCGCCGGCTCGGTCAGCCGCCCTCGGGCCGCAGCCGCAGACCCTGCATGCCGCCGTCCACGGCGAGGGCCGTGCCCGTGACGGACGCCGCCGCCGGCGACGCCAGGTAGACGACCGCCGCGGCGACCTCCTCGGCGCTCACCAGACGGCCGGTCGGCTGGCGGGCGTTGAGCGCGGTGCGCTCGGCGGCCGGGTCGTCCGCGCTCGACAGCAGCCGGTCTATCCACGGGGTGTCCGCCGTCCCGGGATTGACGCAGTTGACCCGGATGCCCTCACGGATGTGGTCGGCGGCCATGGCGAGGGTCAAGGACTGCACGGCGCCCTTGCTCGCGCTGTACAGCGCCCGCTGGGGCAGCCCCGCGGTCGCCGCCACCGAGCAGGTGTTGACCACCGCCGCGTGCCGGGAGGCACGCAGGTGGGGCAGGGCGGCCCGGGTGGTCCGCACGATGCCGAGGACGTTGACGTCCAGGACGTGCCGCCACTCGGCGTCGTCGTTGTCCGCGACGGTCCCCTGCGCGCCGATGCCCGCGTTGTTCACCAGGATGTCCAGGCCGCCCAGCCGGTCCACCGCCCGAGCGACACCGGCCCGGACCGAGGCGTCGTCGGTGACGTCGCACCGGATCGGGAACAGGGCCTCGGAGCCGGTGGCGGGCAGGGCGTCCGGTGCGAGGTCGAGGACGGCGACCCGGGCGCCGCGGTGGGCCAGGAGCAGGGCGGTGGCGAGCCCGATCCCCGAGGCGCCGCCCGTGACGACGGCCGCGAGACCGTCGAGTTCGGGGGACCGGGGAGAGGGGGTGTGCGGCATGACGGTGTTCCTTCGCATGGGGTGGTGGTCAGTCCAGGTGGAAGAGTTCCTCGCCGGTCACCCACCGCTCCCCGGGCCGCGCCGAGTCCAGGGGCTGCTGGCAGGGGTCGGTGAGGGTCCACCAGCGCCGGGTCTGCGGGTCGTCGGCGATGGCGGCCATGTCGGCGTCGTAGTCCTCGCCGGTGTACTCGTAGTAGGCGAAGAGCGTGTCCTCGCGCAGGAAGATGGAGTAGTTGGTGACATGGGCGCGCGAGAGCGTGTCCAGCACCGGCTGCGGCACGGCGCGGTGCAACATCCGGTACGTCTCGGCGTGTTCGGGGCGCAGCCGGATCACGGACGCGACCCTGCGGGGTGCGGGCATGGCTGGTCACTCCTTCGCGGAACGGGTCACTTCTCGGTACGGCGGGCCCGCGCGGGGCGGCCGGGGCCGGTCAGCCCCTGGCCGCCCCCGCCGGCGGTCAGCCCTTGACGGCCCCCGCCGCCAGGCCGCTCATGATGTGCCGCTGCATCACGATGAAGATCACCAGGATCGGGATCACGGCGAGCAGCAGGGTCGGGAACACCTTGGTGTAGTCCGTGGAGTACTGGCCGACGGCCGCGTACACACCCGTGGTGACGGTGTAGACGCCGCTGCCGGGACCGAGGATCATCTGCGGGCTCGCGAAGTCGTTCCAGACGCTGAGCGAGTTGAGGATGAAGACCGTGGCGATGATCGGCCGCATCAGCGGCAGGATGATCCGCCACAGCGTGTAGTACCTTCCGGCCCCGTCGATGGCCGCCGCCTCGTCCAGCGACCTGGGCAGCACCCGGATGTAGCCGAAGAACACGAACAGCGTGAACGGGATGGTGGTGGCCGTCATGAACAGGATGAGCCCCGGCATCGTCCCCATCAGCCCGATCGTGCGCAGCACGAAGATGACCGGCACCAGGATCACCTGGGTGGGGATGAACATGCCCGCGATGAAGAAGAACAGCAGCAGCCGCGAGAGCAGCTTCGGCGTGCGGGCCAGGACGTACGCCGCGGGCGCGCACACCGCCATGGCGAGGGCGTTCACGCAGAGCACCAGTGCGATGGTGACGCCGTAGCCCTTCAGGATGCTGAAGTCGGGGTTGTTCCAGGCGTCCGCGAGGTACTGGAAGGTCGCCGAGCCGAAGCCCGGGGAGAACGGGTTGGCGAGGATCTCCTGCTGGCTCTTGAAGGCGTTGACCACCAGGAGGTACATCGGCACGAGCATGCCGAGGGACACCAGGGAGATGAACGCGACCCGGACGGTGGCGGCCGAGGTGAGTGTTTTCTTCATCCGATGGACTCCGCGTCGTCCTCGGCGCGCCTGCGCAGCACGAGGACCGTGATGGCCAGGACCGCGGCGGCGACGATCAGCAGCACGGCCTGGGCCGAGGCGACACCGATGTCCCGTTGCGGGAAGGAGACGGCGAGGATCGAGTAGGCGAGGGTCTTGGTGGATCCCGCCGGGCCGCCGCCGGTCAGGGACACCACCACGTCGTACGTCTTCAGCAGGGAGATGCCGGAGGTGATGACGGCGACCGTCACGGTGGACGCGAGCGAGGGCCAGGTGACGGCACGGAATGTCTGCCACCTGTTCGCACCGTCGATCCTGGCCGCCTCCAGCAGATCCGCCGGCACCGCCTGCAGGCCCGCCAGGTAGAGGATCAGCTGGACGCCGAAGAGCGACCAGACGATGACGAGGATCATCGACCACAGGGCCCAGTCGGGGTCGCTGAGGAAGGGCAGGCTGTCGGTGCCGACCTTCTCCAGCATGGTGTTGACCACGCCCTGCGGGCCGAGGATGGCCTGCCACAGGAAGCCCACGACCAGCGCGCTGAGCACGTGCGGATAGAACATGACGACCCGGCCGAAGGTGTTGAACCGGTTGGTGCGCTGCAGCAGCAGCGCGAGGCCCAGCGCGGCCAGGTTGACCGCGACCGCGCCCACCACGGCCACCACCGCGGTGACCACCATGGTCCCGGTCATGTCGTCGGACTCGAATATGGACCGGTAGTTGTCCAGGCCGACGAACTCGGGGACGCGGTGCGGGAATCCGTTGTACTCGGTGAAGCTGTAGTAGAACGCGTAGATCACCGGTACGACCAGCAGGGCGGCGTAGATGAGCACCGCGGGGACGACCATGCTGACGCGGGCGCCCAGGTCGCGCCATCCCCGCGGCTTCGAAGCAGCTGTCCGTTCCATGGGTCAGCGGTTCTCGTCGACCCACTGGTCGATGCTCTTGGCGGCGTCCGCCGGGCCCGCGCCGGTGTACAGGCTCTGCGCGACCTCGGTGAACTTCGGGTTGAATCCGGTGACGGGCAGCCGCACGTTGCCCTGGCCCTCGCCGACGGCGACCAGTGCGGGAGCGGCGTCGAGGACGCCCTGGATCTGCGCGTCGACCTCGGACTGCTCGCGCTGGGAGCCCTTGCGGAACACCCCGTCCGAACCCAGCTGCGCCTCGACGGCCTTGGCGTCGGTGACCAGGTACTCCACCAGCTGCTTGGCGCCGTCCTCGTCGCCGATGCCCTTGCGGATCATGTAGGGGTTGGCCATGGTGGCGCCCTGCGGCCCCGGGTACTCCTTTCCGTCCGCGGCCGGCGGGGAGAACACGCCCACCTCGAAGGGCAGGTCGCCGGCCTTGTTCAGGGTCGCGGCGAACCAGCTGCCGTTGGTGTAGAGGCCCACCTTGCCCGCGGTGAAGTTGCCGTCCGCCTGGGAGGGGCTGAGCCCGACGTCGCTCTTGTTGATGTACCCCGCCTTGATCCAGTCGGCGTACAGATGGAAGGCGGGCTCGTAGGCGTCGCCGACCGAGAGCTTCTCGTCGGAGACCGCGGTCTGCCACTCGGGGTGCAGCTGGTTCAGCGTGGGGTGGTAGATCTGCTGGAGCTGGAGGCCGGTCTGGAAGTCGCCGGCCGTCTGCATCGGCGTGTACCCGGCCTTCTTCAGGTCGCCGAGGTCCTTGGTCAGCTCGTCCCAGGTGGTGGGCGGCTCGCTGATCCCGGCCTTCTCGAAGGCGGTCTTGTTGTAGTAGACCAGCGACTGCGTCTGGGTGCCGACGCCGACCGCGTAGTGGGCCTCGCCCATGGCGTACTCGTCGAACATCGGCGTGCTCTTGGCCCAGGCCTCGCCGCTCAGGTCGATCAGTTCGGGCGCCGTGTCGTCGTCCGGGAAGATCGACTGGATGACGTCGGGCGCGGTGCCGGCGGCCAGCTGCTGCGGGAAGGACTCGGCGACCGACTTGCCGGTCGGGCCCTCTATCTTCACCTTCAGACCGGTCTCGTCCTCGAACGGCTTGACCAGCTTCTCCCAGTACGCCTGGTTGAGGTTGTCGGTCAGATTCACCATCATCCGGATCTCGCCGTCCTCGCCCCCCGCCGAGCCGGAGCCCGACGAGCAGGCCGCGACGAGAAACAGCGGAACCACGGCGGCAAGCGCGGCACCGCGCGCCTTGCTCCCTCTTCTGGCTGACGTCATTGTCATCTCTCTTTTCCTCGGTGGGGAAAGCCGGCGGTGTCGTTCGGTGGTCACAGCCGCCCCCGGTAGGGCAGGGGGCCCAGGGCCGTGATGTCGGTGGGGGCCTCGCCGCGGTCGACGCGGTAGATGCCGTCGTCGGCGACGAAGAACTCGGGGACGTCCGGGTAGCGCAGCTCCTCCGGGAGCGGCTCGCGGTCCGTCCAGGCGAAGAACTCCCGGGCGAAGACCGCTCGGTCCTTGCGGCCGTACAGATGCAGGTCGCCCGCGGTCAGCGGACTGCGCACGGACCAGTGGACCCCGGACTCGGCCCAGTGCGCGCGATCGCTGACCAGCACCGACTGCCGTTCGCGCGGCCCGGTCACCCGGTCCCAGAAGTCCTCGTCCGGGCTGTGGCGGGCCATCAGGAACAGCAGGTCGTGCGCGTGCCAGGCGGTGCTGGGCGCGATGTCGGCCTCGTTGTGCCAGCCGCTCGCGGAGGCGAAGTAGCCGGCCGGTGTCTGGTAGCGGGCGTAGGTGGCGAGGCAGGCATCGGTGAACGCCGTCAACTCGGGGTCCGGCCCCTCCGCCAGCACCTCGTGGATGCCGTACAGGGTCAGGCCCATGCCCGCGATCAGCATCGGCGTGTCCGTCTTCAGCGCGCGCTCGCCCCGTACGTACCAGTAGCGGTGGTAGCGGGTGGCGCCGGTCTCGTCCGTCCAGGCCGACCTGGCCACGTGCCGGCACAACCGCCGTGCCTCGTCGAGCAGTTCCGGATCGCCCTGGGCGCGGTACCCGAGCACCAGCGGCACGATCATGAGCCCGTAGTACTCGGCGGGCTCCAGGATGCCGCCCTCGGTGCGGTCGCGCACGGTGCGGAACGTTCCGGCGCTGTCCGTGTCGGGCACTCCCCGGTGGTGGAAGAGCCGGACCAGCTCCGACAGGTCCTCGGGGATCTCGTCGGCGTACGTCTTGTCGTCGCTCAGCTCCGTGTAGAGCTGCTTGACCCAGACCCGGGCGTACTCCTGGTTGCAGGTGCCGTCCTCGCCGGGGCGTCCGCCGCCGTAGACCTCGCAGGCGTCCAGGTTGCGTCGCACCGCGGCCAGTACGGCGGCCACCTCGTCGGCCGGCAGCAGGTGACCGGCGTGGCGCACGGCCAGCAGCATGCCGAGGCTGCCGACGGCGTTGTGGATGAGGCCGCTGGTCGCCGACTCGCCGACCTGGAAGCCGAGGTGCGCGTACTGTCCGTCGGGCTGCACCTCGGAGCACTGGTATCGCAGCAGCCGGCGCAGCAGGGCGAGGCCACGCTCGTCCGGCCGTGCCGCCAGGGCCTGGGCCCAGGCGCCGACGGCCGGACCGGCGAACGTGGTGTGTCCGCTGGTGAAGTCCAGGAAGGTGGCCGGGTTGGTGCCCCACACGCTGTGGTTGTGGAAGCCGTTGATCGCCCCTTCGTCCGTCACCCAGCTGTGCAGCCAGCCGGCCAGCGCGGCCGTGTCCGGCGTCGTGGTGTGGTGTTCCATGGCGTTGGCGTTCCTTCCGGAGCGGATCACACGGCCGCGCGGTGCGCGGTGTCCAGCAGGGCGGGGTCGAGGCGGTAGAAGCGGGCGGCGGTGCCGCCGAGCACGGCGGCGCGCTCGTCGGGGGCCAGCGGGGCGAGGAGTTCGCACACGGACTCCCAGGTGCGCGCGTAACCCCCGGCCAGCAGGGAGATCGGCCAGTCTCCGCCGTACATCAGCCGCTCGGGTCCGAACAGCTCCAGCGCGTCCTCGACGAACGGCCGGACCTCGGCGGTGGTCCACGCGTCGAGGGGGCCCGAGGCCGAGTAGAGCCCGGAGACCTTGGCGTGCACGCCGGGGTGGAGCGCGGCGGCGGCGATCAGGCGGCGCCACTCGGTCCGGTCCTCGCGGCCGCCGCCGACCGGCGGCTTGCCGAGGTGGTCGACGACCAGGCGCAGGCCCGGATGGCGGCCGGCCAGTTCGGGCAGGTGGCGCAGCGCGGCGGGCGAGGAGGTCGAGTAGTCGAAGGGGAGACCGGCCTCGGCGAGCAGCGCGAGGCCCGCGTCGGCGTCGGGGCCGAGGATCCAGTCCGGGTCGGACCGCTCGTGGAGCAGGGTGCGTACGCCCACCACGTGCGGGTCGCCGCGGAGCGCGGTGAGACGGGCCCTGGCCCGTGCCGGGTCGTCCAGCGGGGCCCAGGCGACGACACCGACGACCTCCGGGTGCGCGGCGGCGGTCGCCAGCATCAGGTCGGTGTCCGCGTCGTTGTCGGCCGCCTGGACGAGGACGGCCGCGTCGACCCCGGCGGTGCGCAGGCCCGGACGGGCGTCGTGGAACCGCATGGCGCGGTCGACGGGTGACATCGCGGGGCCCAGCCAGTCGTACGCGGCCACCTCGGGGTCCCACACGTGCAGGTGGGCGTCGACGACGGTCATGACCGCTCCCCGGGGTCGGACGGCGTGGACGGTGTGCCGGGGGCCGCCGGGACCAGGCCGAGGTCCGCGAGCTCCGCCCAGAGCGCGTCGGGCACGCGGGCCGCGAGCCGCTCCGCGTTGGTCCGGGACTGCCGCGCGTCACGGGCGCCCAGCACCACCGACACGACCGCCGGGTGCCGCAGCGGGTAGGCGACCGCGGCCTCGGGCAGCGTGACGCCGTGGCGCTCGCAGACGTCGGCGAGCACGCCGGCCCGCGCGATCAGCTCGCCGGAGGCGGGCAGGTAGTCGTAGGTCGCGTCGGACGGCGGGCGGTCGGCGGCGAGCAGACCGGAGTTGTAGACGGCGGCGGCGACGACGCCGACCCCGCGCTCCTGGGCGAGCGGCAGCAGTTCGTCCCGCGCGGACTGGTCGAGCAGTGTGTGGCGCCCGGCCACCATCACCACGTCGACGTCCGAGCGGCGGACGAACTCGGCGAGCATCGCGGCCTGGTTCATGCCCGCGCCCACCGCCTTCACCACCCCCTGGTCACGCAGTTCGACGAGGGTGTCGACGCCAGTGGTGGACGCCTCGTGCCAGTGGTCGTCGGGGTCGTGCAGGTAGACGACGTCCACGTGGTCGAGCCCGAGCCGGGTCAGGCTGCCCTCCAGGGAGCGCAGGATGCCGTCCCGGGAGAAGTCCCAGTCGCGCCGGTGGGTGGCGGGCACCGCGAAGCCGCCGTCGTCCTGCCGGTGCGCGGTCCCGGGGCTGGGCACCAGCAGCCGGCCCACCTTGGTGGACACGGTGTACTCGGCCCGCGGACGCCGGGCGAGCGCGGCACCGAGACGGCGCTCCGACAGTCCGAGCCCGTAGTGCGGGGCGGTGTCGAAGTAGCGCACGCCACTGTCCCAGGCCGCGTCGACGGCACCCTGGGCGTCCGTGTCGCTGGTCTCCCGCGCCAGGTTCCCCAACTGGGCCGCGCCCAGGCCGAGTTCGGTAAGCTCCGGACCGCGGGTGAGGGTACGGGTACGCATCCGCCTCACCGCACCCTCGTACGTGGGGAGGCCGCGAGGTCCTCCGGGTGGGCGAAGGGCCGGCCCGCCGCGAACCGCTCCACCTCGTCGACGACGGCGTCACCGAGGCGGTGCAGCTCCCCGCCGAGCGAACCTGCCAGGTGCGGCGTCAGTACGACGTTGTCCAGCGTCCACAGCTCGCTGCCGGGCTCGGGCGGCTCCGGGTCGGTCACGTCGAGGACCGCGTCGATACGGCCGGTGCGCAACTCCGCGATCAGGGCCTCCTGGTCGACCACCCCGCCGCGGGCGGTGTTGACGAGGGTCGCCCCGTCCGGCATCAGGGCCAGCCGCCCGGCGTCGATCTGGCCGCGGGTCGCGGGAGTCAGGGGCTGGTGCAGGGACACCACCCGGCTGCTCGCCATCAGTTCGTCGAGCGGCACCAGGCGCGCGCCGAGGGCCCGAGCCTGTTCAGCGGTGAGCGTGGGGTCGTACAGGAGGACGTCCAGGTCGAAGGGGCGCAACAGGGCGAGCAGCGCGCGGCCCACGGTGGAGGCGCCGACGATGCCCACCGTCTGCCGGTAGTTGCCACCTCCGGCGTACGCGCCGAAGTGGTCGGGGCGGGTCCGCGAGGCGCGGTAGCGGCGCTCCTCGGTGAGGACGCGCTTGTTGGCGAGCAGGATCATGGCGAGGGTGTACTCCGCCACCGGCCCCGAGTTGGCGGTGCGGGCGTTGGCCGCGACCACGCCGCGGGCGGCGAAGGCGGCCGGGTCCTCCAGGCAGGTCGCGGCGACCCCGCCGGCGTACACCACGGCCCGCAGCCGCTCGGTGCGGGACAGGTGCTCGGCCCGTACGACGGGCGCGTCCCAGCCCGCGACCAGGATCTCGGCACCGGCCAGCGCGTCGCGGGAGCGGGCGGAGTCCAGTTCGCCGAGGACCAGTTCGGTGTCGATGTCGGCCGCGCGGCGCAGCCGCGCCAGGGCGTCCTCGTCGAAGACGGCGCGGACCAGCCGGGGGTTCATGGCGAAGACGGCACGTGGTCGCGTCACGGCGTGCTCTCCCTCTCGGTGCGCTCGGTGCGCTCGGGACGGTGGACGGGGCCAGGCACGGCGACGGAGGCGGTGCCCGCGGGGGAGCCGGTGGTGGCCCGACCGGGCGGGCCGGACTCGGGCACGAGCCGCAGACCGGCGTCGCGGGGGCGTACGTGCGGACCGTCGGGACGGGCCCAGCCCGCGTCCATCTCCGGGGCGGCGAGCGCGCTCTCGTCGACCGTGATGCCGAGCCCCGGTGCGTCACCGAGGACGATGCCGCCGTCCTCGATCGCCTGGTCCACGGTGAGTCCGGCCGGGCTGCCGGTGTCCTGCACCTCGGTGACCAGGTGGTTGGGGGTGGCGGCGGCCGCGTGCGCCAAGGGGTTGGCGTGGTAGCCGACCGGGCTGACCGGGAGGTCGTGGCCGTGGGCGAGGGTGGCCACCCGCAGGAAGTGGGTGATGCCCCAGACACCGGCGGTCTGCACGACCTGGAGGGCGTCGGCGGCCAGCAGGGGACGGAACTGCTCCAGGCCCGTCAGGTTCTCGCCGCTGGCGACTGCGGTGCGGGAGGCCCGGCCCACGGCCCGGTGGCCCTTCGCGTCCCAGCGGCGCACCGGTTCCTCGATCCAGGCGAGTTCGACACGGTCCTCGATCCGGGCGAGCAGCCGTACGGCCTGGTGCCTGCCCCAGGACTCGTTGACGTCGAGCATCAGGGCGGGGGAGCGGGTGTTGGCGCGCAGCACCTCGGCGACCGCGCGCAACCTGCCGACGTCCCGTTCGGTGTCCAGGCCGCCCTTGAGCTTGGCGCCGGTGAAGCCGCGTGCGGCCCAGTCGGAGTACAGCCGGACCAACTCCTCCTCGTCCAGCGCGATGTCGAGGCCGGACGCGTAGCCGGGCACGAAGCGGTCCGCCGCGCCGAGGGTGCGCCACAGCGGTTCGCCGGCCATCTTCGCCTTGAGGTCCCACAGCGCCATGTCGAAGGCGCCGATGGTGCCGAAGGCGGTGCCGGCGTGGCCGCTCTTGAAGGTGTGGGCCAGCATCCGGTCGTAGAGCGTGGTGACCGCGCGAGGATCATGCCCGTCGAGGGCGGGGAAGACCCGCCGGGCCTCGCCGTGCGCGCCGAGGCCGACTCCGGTGAGGCCGCCGTCGGTCTCGACCAGCAGGACCGGGACCTCGGTGACGCCCTGGGCGACGAAGCCGTTCGCGTCCCCGACGGGACGCCCCCAGCGGTGCACGGTCGTCAGGCTCCGGAATCCGGTGATCTTCAACTGCTCCCCCTCTTCGAGCTCTCCTCGCCGTCCCGCCCGCCGGGCCACCCGTCCCGCGCCAGGAAGAACCGAGAGGCGCGGGAGGTGGGGGGAGCGTGCCGTCGGGCCAGGGGAACGGGCGTCGTGCGGGTGACGGAATCAGTTCCGCAACCCTGCCCTCATTGAGTCGTAACGTATCATACAAGTGATGACTGAGAAGAGGTCTCGGCGGCGACGAGTGCCTGGCGCTGACGCCCCAGCCCTTCGATCTCGATCTCCATGGCGTCACCGGGCTTCAGGTAGGGAAAGCGGCCGGACAGGGCGACACCCTCCGGGGTGCCGGTGTTGATGACGTCCCCCGGATCCAGCACCAGGTACTGGCTCAGGTCGTACACGATCTGCGCGACGGAGAAGATCATGTCCGCGGTGCGGGAGTCCTGCCGCGGCTCGCCGTTGACGAAGGAGCGCAGCCGCAGACCTTGGACGTCGGGCACCTCGTCGGCCGGAACCAGGAACGGGCCGAGCGGGTTGAACGTGGCGCAGGACTTGCCCTTGGACCACTGGCCGCCGGAGTGCTCCAGCTGGAAGTCGCGCTCGGACACGTCGTTGGACACCGCGTAGCCGGCCACGTGGTCCAGGGCCTGCTCGGGGGAGTCCAGGTACCGCGCCGTCCGGCCGATGACGACGGCGAGTTCGACCTCCCAGTCCGTCCTGGCGGAGCCGCGCGGGATCTCCACGTCGTCGTGCGGGCCGACCACCGTGTTGGGGGGCTTGAAGAAGATCACCGGACGCGACGGCGGCTCGCTGCCGGACTCCGCCGCGTGCGCCGCGTAGTTCTGGCCGACGCAGACCACCGCGCCGGGCCGGGCGACGGGCGGCCCGAAGCGCAGCCCCTCGGCCGCCAGCACCGGCAGTGCGTCCTCGGCCAGCGCCCGCCGGGTGCGGGCGATGCCGTCCGCGGCGAGGAAGGCGCCGTCGATGTCGGAGGTGAGCGAGGAGAGGTCCCGGGTGACGCCCCGGTCGTCGATGACGGCGGGACGTTCCCGCCCGGGGTCTCCGAGCCGTACGAGTTTCATGTGCCGCTTTCCTTGGTCGAGGCCCCGGCGGGCCGAGGTGTCCGCCGCGCCGCACACGCTTGGCCCGGCCGGTCGGCCGGGTGCGGAGAGAGCGGAGGTGGTGGTCGCCATGACGGGACGGGAGCCGATTCCGGGGCGTGCGCGGGCGTCCGCGGTGACCGGCGCCGTCGTGGCGCCGCCGCTCCGGGCTGGTGGGCCCAGTATCGGTGTACGGCACCGCTTGTTGTCAATGGACCGCTTTACCTGTCAACAGGCTGACAACTAAGGTGTGGCGCCATGAGTACTCGGGACGGATCGGTATGGGCCAGTGCCGCACCGGCGCCGGCCGTGCTGCGGGCGGGCGCGATCCTCGACGCGCTGGCGGACGCCCGCGGTCGCGCGCTGTCGCCCGCCCAACTGGCCGCCGCCGCGGGCGGCATACCGCGCGCCTCCGTCGTCAACATCTGCGCGGCCCTGCACGAACGGCGACTCGTCCGGGCCGTGGAGGGCGGCTTCGCCCTCGGACCCGGGCTGCTGGGGCTCGCCCAGTCCTACCTGGACGCCCTCGACCCGGTACGCGCCTTCCGGGAACAGGTGGGCCGCCTGGGCGACCGCGAGGAGACGCTCCAACTGGCCACCATGGAAGGCACGGACGTCGTCTACCTGGCGGTGCACGAGGGCACCGTCCTGATGCGCCTCACCAGCAGGGCGGGGGCGAGGCTCCCGGCCACCTGCACGGCGCTGGGCAAGGCCATGCTGGCCGGCCTGGACGAGGCCGGGGTGCGTGAACTGCTCGCGGACCGTGAGCCGTTCGAGGCCCGCACGCCCTGGTCGATCACGACCCTCGACGCCCTGCTCGCGGCCGTGCGCGACACACGCTCGGCCGGTCACGCCGTCGACGACCAGGAGACCGCCGAGGGCATCGTCTGCGTCGCGGCGGCCGTGCCCGGACTGCCGACCGGCAGCCGGCCCTTCGCCGTCAGCTCCTCGCTGCTCAAGTCCCAGGCCACACCCGAGCGGGTGGCGGCGCTCGCCGCGCTCATCAAGGGTGTCGTACGACGGATGGGTGGGGCGGACTGAGGCGGCGGCCCGCTCGCTTCACCGTCCGGGACCGGTGGCGGCCCCGGACCGGTCGGGCAGGTGAGCCGCCGGGCGAGGTTTGTCAGGGCCGTCCGATCTTCCGCGCCGAGCTGGGGAAATGCCGGCAGGCCGGGATCGGTCATGGCACCAAGCTTCCTGGAATGCATTGACTTATGACTCAGGGGTCGCGCGTTCGTCGTCCCTCACATCATCAATTTCAGGTTCAGCCTTGTGTATTGACGACACCACGGCATGAACATATTAACTATCGTTGCTCGATCAGTGACCCACTAGTCATGTACGGCGATGCCGCGCGAGTGTTCCGCCCGAGCGAGCACCCCAGGGGCGGGCCCCGCCTCCTGCGGGCTTCGGGCCCGTCGGCGGCCGACGCGAGCCGCTGGACGACGCCGACGCCCCCGGACCAGGAACACGAGCCCGCGCGGCATCAGCGCTCGTGACGGCACGGAACCCACCGGCCGGACCACAGGGATCCGGACCACGACATCACGCACCCCACGCGCCAAGGAGACCTCGTGCCCACTACACAGGTACGACCAGTACGACGAAGGACCAGACGACTGCCCCTGCTGCTCGCGGCCGGCGCCCTGCTGGTCGGCGGCGCGACCCTGGACCCGCCCGACGCGAGCGCCCAGGCCGCCGGCTGCAAGGCCACCGAGCTGTTCGTGTCCCCCGACGGCAGCGACAAGGCCAAGGGGACCAAGAGCAAGCCGTTCAAGACCATCGAGAAGGCCCGCGACCACATCCGCGACAAGGGCCTGAACCGACCCGGCCGGATGCGCTGCGACATCCACGTCAACCTGCGTGCCGGCGACTACCCGCTGAACCGCACCGTCGAGCTCGACGACCGCGACTCGGGCAGCGGCGGCCACCAGGTCGTCTACCGCTCCTACGACGGTCCCGGCAAGGCCCGCGTGACGGGCGCCCAGCCGGTGACCGGCTGGGAGGAGTACAAGGACGGCGTCTACCGCGCCGACGTCGGCACGGACAGCCCCTTCTACACCCTCTTCGAGGACGGCACCCGCGCCACCACCGCCCGCTACCCCAACCGCAAGTCCGACGACGAGTGGGCCCCGTACCTCACGTCCACCCTGCCGGAACCGGAGAAGGAGGCCGTCCACCAGTGGCTGTACTCCAACCCCGGTGACTGGGACGCGAGCTGGGACCTCAGCAACGCCCAGGCGGTGGTCTGGTCCGGCGGCAGCTGGAGCTGGTTCACCGACACGGTCCCGATCCGGGACTGGAACCCCGCCAAGAACCAGATGACGCTCAAGTACTGGACCCGCTACGCGCTCAACAACTCCGGCGGCGGCTCGCGCTACTTCCTGCAGAACTCGCTCGACTTCCTGGACCAGGCGGGCGAGTACTACCTGGACTTCAAGAAGGGCCAGCTGTACTACAAGCCGCGCGGCGACATCGACGACGTCACCGTGCTGCGCCCCACGGTCAAGACCCTGTTCGACCTGTCAGGCGCCGACCCCGACCGGCGCGTGGAGGGCATCACCCTGGACGGACTCGCCCTGCAGTACAGCGACTTCGTCGACTGGTACCGCAACGGCTGGATCAGCGACGGCGACTCCGGCGAGGTGCACAAGTACCCGGAGTACGACCGGCAGATCGAGATGCCGCGCAACCGCTTCGGCGCCGTCACCCTCACCAACAGCAAGGACGTCACCCTGTCCCGGCTGAAGATCTCCGACACCGGCTACCACGCCGTCTACGCGCTGGCCGCCAACGACCACCTGACGGTCCGCGACAGCCTGCTGGAGAACATCGGCGCCGACGGCATCAAGGTCGAGGGCCCCTACCCGGGCGAGGGAAACACCTCCAACGGCCACCTGCTGACCAACAACTACATCACCCACTACGGTGAGCTGAACCCCGGCGACGCCTCCGGCATCGAGCTGATGAACACCGGGAACAACACCGTCAGCCACAGCCACGTCAAGCACAGCGCCCGCTACGGCATCAGCCTCGAGGTGCGCCCCGAGGTGGCCCTCAAGGACAACTACGCCCGCAACAACACCTTCGAGTACCTGCGCATCGACGAAGCCGGCCTGGACAGCGGCGACATGGGCGCCTTCTACACCTACGGCGTCAACAACGTCGAGCCGTACCCGATGGACAACCACGTCCGCCAGATGGTCATCGGCGACGTGATCCCGGACGAGTCGATGCCCGACAGCGGCACCCGGGGCATCCACATGGACGCCGGCGGCTGCGGCTTCACCTTCGAGGACATCGAGGTAGGCAAGACCACCGACCAGTCGTACCAGAGCTACCAGTGCAACGACGTCGAGAACGCCAACTGGGAGGACGGGTACGACAAGTCGAAGATGGAGTACGACAAGATCGGCGTGACCGCCGACTTCCCGTACCCGCTGCCCGACGGGGACACCCAGTGAGCCGTCCCTGACCGGTCGGCCGACGAACGCCCCCGGGCAGCGTGCCGCACGCGCCGCTGCCCGGGGTGCGGTGCGCGCGATCGGTCCCGAATCCGCCCGTGCCGGGAGCACCGAGCACCCGGTGCGCTTCGAGGGCGCCGACGCCGATCACCCGAACCGGCCGTGAACACGTGGGGAACGAGTTCACCCGCCCGCGCTCAGCTCGTTGACGGGGTACCGCGCAGGCTCCCCCGTCAGGACCCTTACGGCCTCCTCCGCCGCGACGGTGCGGACGGTGCCGATGGCTTCCTCCGAGTAATAGGCGGCGTGCGGGGTGACGATGACGTTGGGCAGTTCGAAGAGGGGGTTGCCCGGCTGCCAGTCGCGCTGCTTCGCGGGTTCCTCCTCGAGGTCGTCCAACGCCGCGCCGGCGATCCACCCCTCGGTCAGCGCCTCGTACAGTGCCGCGTCCGCCACGATCGGCCCGCGTGCCGTGTTGACGAGGAGGGCGGTCGGCTTCATCCGGCGGAGCGTCGCACGGTCGAAGGTGTGGTGCGTCTGCGGGGTGAGCGGTGCCTGGACCACCAGGTGGTCGACACCCTCCACCAGGTCGTCGAAGGACACCGGCCGGACCTGGCGGGCGCGGATCTCGGACTCGTCGACGAACGGGTCGTGCGCCCACACCTCGACACCGAACGCTCTCGCCCGCTCGGCGACGAGCCGCGCGATGACGCCGAAGGACAGCAGGCCCAGCACCTGCCCCCTGAGCCTGTGGACGGGCCGTCCCGTCTTCCAGTGCCATTCGCCCCGGCGCGTGGCCCCGTCGTAACGGCAGATCTTGCGAGCCGCCGCGAGCCACAGCGCCACGGCATGGTCGGCGACCTCGTCGGCGCACCAGTCGTTGGGCGCGTTCGTGACCTGGACGCCGTGCCGCGTCGCGGCGTCCACGTCGACGATGTCCACGCCGGTGCCGTAGCGGGCGATCACCCGGCAGTGCGGCAGCGCCTCGACGGCGCGGGAACCGACGCGCGCGTACTGGGTCAGGATGCCCCCTGCCTCCCTGCCCGCCTCGATCACCTCGTCCTCGCTCTTGCACTGCGCGGCGACGAGCCGGAGCCCGGCGCCTTCGACGATCGCGCGTTCGATGTCCACGTCGCCGAAGTCGGAGTCGGCGATCAGAACCGTTCGGCCGGGGTCAGTGCGAGTCACGCGGAATCCCCTTGGTGTGGACGAGGTCCTGGTAGGTGACGGCGAGCTCGAGGCAGCCGCCGCTGTCCAGCTGACCGACCGTCGCACGGTAGATCTCCTGCCACGGCGTCTGGTGCTCCAGCGCCGGAGGTTCGTGCCGGGCCATCCGCTCGGAGATCTCCTCGTCCGGCAGGAGGACGTCGACACGTGCTCGGTCCAGGTCGATGCGGATGCGGTCACCGGTGCGCAGGACGGCGAGGTTGCCGCCGACCGCCGCCTCGGGGCTGGCGTTGAGGATGGACGGCGCGTCCGACGTACCGCTCTGGCGACCGTCCCCCAGGGCGGGCAGCGCGGTGAGGCCCCGGCGGCTCAGCGAGGCGGGAAGCTCCATGTTCACGACCTCGGCGGAGCCCGGGTATCCGACCGGCCCCGTGTAGCGGATGACGAGGATGCAGTCCTGGTCGATGTCCAGTTCCGGGTCCTCGATGCGGGCGTGGTAGTCCTCGGGGCCGTCGAAGACGATCGCCCGGAACTCGAAGACGGACGTGTCGTCGGGGCCCGGCAGACGACGGGACCGGAAGTCGTCGGTGATCACCGACGTCTTCATGATCGCGGAATCGAACAGGTTCCCGCTCATGACGAGGAGTCCGCCCCGTGCGGTCACGGGATCCTCGATGGGGCGGATGACCGCCGGGTCGGCGGACGGGGCGCCCTGCAGGTTCTCGGCCACGGTACCGCCCGAGACCGTCACCGCGTCACCGTGCAGGTGCCCCGCCGCCAGCAGCGACCGCATGACCGCCGGGACCCCGCCGGCGCGATGGAAGTCCTCGCCGAGGTACTCGCCCGCCGGGGCGAGGTTCACCAGCACCGGGATGTCGCGGCCCACGCGCTGCCAGTCCTCGTTGGACAGCTCCACCCCCACATGACGCGCGATGGCGTTGACGTGGATGGGCGCGTTGGTCGACGCGGCGATGGCCGACGCGACGACGATCGCGTTCTCGAAGGCATGCCGGGTCATGACCTTGCGCGGGGTCAGATCCTCACGCACCACGTCCACCGCCCGGCGGCCCGTGTCGTAGGCCATCTGCGCCCGCTCCGCGTACGGGGCCGGGATGGCGGCGCAGCCGGGGAGGGACATGCCCAGGGCCTCCGCCAGACTGTTCATCGACAGCGCGGTGCCCATCGTGTTGCAGTGCCCGGTGCTGGGTGCGGAGGCGGTGACGCGCGCCATGTACTCGGCGTAGTCGATCTCCCCACTGGCGAGCAGTCGCTTCGACTGCCAGATCACCAGTCCCGAGCCGGTCCGCATCCCGTTGTGGTAGCCGTTGAGCATGGGACCGCCGGACAGGACGATCGCCGGGAGGTTCACCGTCGCCGCCGCCATCAGGCACGCGGGGGTGGTCTTGTCACAGCCCGTCGTCAGGACCACGCCGTCGAGCGGATATCCGTAGAGGACCTCGACCAGCCCGAGATAGGCGAGGTTGCGGTCGAGCGCCGCGGTGGGGCGCTTGCCCGTCTCCTGCAACGGATGGACCGGGAACTCGAACGGGATCCCGCCACCGTCCCTGACCCCGTCCTTGACCCGGTCGGCGAGGCCGAGATGGTGCCGATTGCAGGGGACCAGGTCGTTGCCCGCCTGGGCGATGCCGATGATCGGCCGCCCCGACTGGAGTTCCGCCGCCGTCAGGCCGTAGTTCAGGAACCGCTCGAGATACAGGGCGGTCATCTCGGGGTTGGCCGAGTTGTCCCACCAGGCCCGGCTGCGCAGCTCCCGGGGCGTTCCGTCCGTCTGTGACATCCGGGCTCCTCAGCCGTCCTCGCCACGCACCACGAGGACGGGGCACGGCGCGTGCTGAACGCAGTGCTGCGCCACCGATCCCAGCAGCAGCCCGGCGAAGCCTCCGCGACCCCGGCTTCCGACCACGAGCAGGGACGCTCCCTGCGCCGCCTTCAGCAGCACCCCGGCCGGGGTGCCGTAGTGCACCTCGGCACGCACCTCCACCGCGGGCTGCGAACCGATCGCCTCGTCGACGGTCTGGGTGAGTTCCTGCCGGGCACGGGCCTCCAGCGCGGCTTCGTCGCTGCTCGACGGGGGCAGCCAGCCCAGCGCGCCGTGGAACTGCGGGAACTCCCACGCGGTCACCGCGTCGACCGCTGCGCGTGTGATCTCCGCCTGACGCACCGCCCAGCGGACGGCCTGTTTCGACGAGTCCGAGCCGTCCACTCCGACCACGATGCGGCCCGTTTCCTCGCGCTGGTCAACCATGAACGCTTCTCCGCTCGACGCTGGCGGACGGCCTGCGGGCATTGATGGTCCCCGGCCGGAGGATCACTCCCAGTATTCCCCGGCCGCGCCGTACGCGCAGTTCGGCGACCGGGCCCGCCCCGCGCACGCCGCCGACGCGGCGGGCCTGGTTTGCGGGCCGAGCCGGCTTCGGTGACTCTGGATCATGAGCACCAGGCGCAGGCGGGCTGCTGAGGAGCGAACGGTATGTACGATCCCGACCCGCCGTTCCGGCAGGTTCGCCGACCGGACGGCTACCTGCCCCTCGAGGACCTCGGTCTGATCGGGGACGGCACCACCGCGGCGCTCGTCGGCCTCGACGGCACCATCCCGTGGATGTGCCTGCCCCGGTTCGACTCCGACCCCGTCTTCTGCGCACTGCTGGACCACGCCCGGGGCGGCCATTTCACCGTGACGCCCGAGAACCTGCGCGAGGCCCGGCAACGGTACGAACCCGACACCGGGGTGCTGCACACGGAACTGCGCAGTGACACCGGACTGGTGCGCGTCACGGACGCGCTGGCGCTGCGCTCCGGAGCCGACCTGTCCGACGACGCGCCGTCCGGCCGCGGGGAACTCGTCCGCTCCGTACTGGTCCTGGAGGGACGGGTACGCCTCAAGGTGGAGATGGAGCCGCGCGGCGGCGCCGACGCCCACCAGCTGTACAGCGGACTGGAGGTACGGCCCGCCCGCAACGAGGGTCTGCGCCTCCACCTGCGTTCCAATCGCCCTCTGAGCGGCTTGCGGACCGTGCAGGACCTGGAGCAGGGCGACCGGCTCGACCTCGTCCTGTCCTGGGGACGCTTCCATCGCCACCACCGGTTCGACCCCGACGCCATGCTCCACCAGACGGCGGACGCCTGGCGGCGGTGGATGCGCAACTGCGACTACGCCGGCCCGCAGGAGGCACTCGTCAGGCGGGCCGCGATCACCCTGAAGCTGTGCGACGACTGGGCGAACGGCTCGCTCGTCGCCGCCCCCACCTCTTCGCTGCCCGCGCCCATCGGAGGCGTCCGCAACTGGGACTACCGCTACGCATGGATCCGGGACGCCGCGTTCGCGGTCTTCGCGCTGCGCCGCATCGGCTTCGGCGGCGAGGCCGACGCCTTCCTCGGCTGGGTCCTCGACGCGTTCGAGCGCAGCCGTCGGCCGCTCATCATGTACACCCTGGACGGCGGCCGGGTACCGGACGAGATCGAGGACGCCGGGCTGGAGGGATACCGGGGCTCCTCGCCCGTCCGCTGGGGCAACGGCGCCGCCGATCAGCGTCAGCACGACGTGTACGGCGAGATCCTGGACTGCGCCGACCAGTGGCTGCGCCGGGGCGGCGAGATACAGCCCGCCATGTGGGCCAGTCTGGCCGGGCTCGCCGACACGGCCGCCCACGCCTGGCGCCGGCCGGACCAGGGGCTGTGGGAGATCCGCGGCGAGGGCCGTCCGTTCACCTACTCCGTCGGCCTGTGCCAGGTGGCCCTGGACCGGGCGGCCCGGATCGCGGAACGCTACGGCCTGCCCGGCAACGTCGGCCAATGGCGCCGGGAGGCGGACCGGTTGCGCGAACTCATCCTGGAACAGGCCTGGGACGAGGACGCACGGACACTCAGCGTGTACATGGACGGCGGCGGCGTCCTCGACGCCAGCCTGCTGAACCTGCCGCTGCGCCGGGTCCTGCCGGTCGACCACCCGCGCATGGTCGCGACCACCCGGGCCGTCGCCGAACGCCTGTCGGCCGGCGGCGGACTGCTCTACCGCTACCTGCACGACGAACATCCCGACGGCCTCCCCGGCGACGAGGGCGCCTTCGTCCTGTGCAGCTTCTGGATGGTGGACAACCTGAGCGGCCAGGGCCGCCTCGACGAGGCCGAGGAACTGTACGACTCGCTGTGCTCACGGGCGAGCCCCCTGGGGCTGCTGTCGGAGCAGATCGACCCCACCACCGGAGTATTCATGGGCAACGCACCCCAGGCATTCAGCCATATCGGGACCATCGCCAGCGGAGTCAATCTCGAACGGGCGAGGAGCGCCGCGCGATGACCATCCGACGACTCGTCGTCTTCGGAGGGACGGGCGACCTCACGGGCCGCTATCTCCTGCCGGCACTGGCAGCCCTGTACGCGGCGGGACACCTCGACGACCGGTTCACCCTGCTCGCCGCCAGCCGGGAGGACTGGAACGGCGCACGGTACCGCGAGTGGGCTGAGGACCAACTCGCCCGTCACGGGACCGACTTCCCGGCTGACGCCCGGCGAGCCGTCACCGCGTCGGTCGACTACCGCAGGGCCGACGTCACCGACCCCGCGGACGTGGCCGCGGCCGTCGCCGGTGACGACCCCGTGGCCGTCTACCTCGCCCTCCCGCCGGCGCTCTTCCCCGCGACGGTGACCGCGCTCCACCGGGCGGGACTGCCCCGGGGCAGCCGCATCGTCCTGGAGAAGCCCTTCGGGGAGAGCCTCACCGACGCACAGGAACTCAACAGGCTGCTCTCCGAACTCCTGCCGGAGCGCGCCGTCTTCCGGGTAGACCACTTCCTGGCCATGACGACCGTCCAGAACGTGCTCGGCAGCCGGCTCGCCAACCGGGTGCTCGAACCGATCTGGAACAGCACCCACATCGCCGAGATCGAGATCGTGTGGGACGAGACCCTCGCCCTGGAAGGGCGGGCAGGCTACTACGACCAGGTCGGCGCGCTGAAGGACATGGTGCAGAACCACCTGCTGCAACTGCTGTGCCTGGTCGCCATGGAACCCCCGCTCACCCTCGGCGAGCGGGACCTGCGCGACCGCAAGGTCGACGTCCTGCGGTCGGTGCGGCCGCTGACCGACTACGACGTCGTACAGCGCACCCGCCGCGCCCGCTACTCGGGCGGACGGGGCGTCGACCACGAGGTGCCCGCCTACGCCGACGAGGCCGGGGTCGACCCGCGGCGCCGGACCGAGACCTTTGCCGAGATCACCCTGGAACTCGACAGCTGGCGGTGGGCGGGCACCCGGTTCCGGCTGCGCAGCGGCAAGGCCCTCGGCAGGGACCGCAAGGAGGTCGCGGTGCGCTTCCGCTCCGTTCCGCACCTGCCGTTCGGGCAGGACCAGGACGTCCGTCCCAACGTGCTGCGCTTCGGACTGGAACCGGAGAGCCTGAGCATGGATCTGACCGCGACGGGGTCCCGTCCCGAAACACTCACCCAGCTCTCGTTGACCGCCCGCATGGACGCCCCCGATCTGCCGGCCTACGGCCGTCTGCTGTTGGACGTCTTCCGGGGCGACCCCGCCCTGTCCATCCGCGGCGACGAGGCCGAGGAGGCGTGGCGTGTCGTCGAGCCGGTCCTGTCCGCCTGGGAGAGGGGGCTGGTGCCGCTGGAGGAGTATCCGGCCGGCTCGCAGGGACCACCACCACGCCACGCCACACCCGAGCGGCGGGACGACCTGCTGCACGAGGAGTCGGTCATGCCGCCGGAGTGAGCGCCCGCACCCGCCGCCTTTGTCCCCTTCGCCGCTACCGGCCCGGCCCGGTCACCCCACAACAGCGCCCGCGGCCCGGCACGCCCTCACCGCGGCCACCTCGGCAGGTGCTTTTGAAGGCCCACCTGTCACAATGCGCGAGTGATCGAACTGACGATGTGTGTGGTTGCCGCAGCCCTCGTCGGATGGCTGATGCGCCAAAAGCGGCAGCGGCGATCGACCGCGATGGCAGCCGGGGAACAGACCGGGGTGCCATGCCTGCTCAAGTGGCCGGCTCAGGGCTCGCGCTGGCGGGCGGGACGGGTGCTGATCGGTGCCGGTCCACTCGTCTGGAAGCCTTCCTTCGGCAAGCAGGAAGCGGCCCTGCCTGCCGGTCTGCGTCGGACCGGGATGCGCTCGCCCTCATTGCGGGAGGCGGTTTCCCTCAACCCGAGATCCCGGATCGTGGAGTGCGAGTCGTCCGACGGCGAAGTCCTGATCGCGGTCATGCCGGAAGAACTCGACCACGTGATCAAGGCTCTGGAAAGCGCGTAGCCCGCGCCGCCAGGCATCGCCTCGACCCACAGCGGGCCGGGCGGTGTTGGATGGGCGCATGAGTCAGACGACAGCAGCCCTGCGCCTGCGGCGGGCGATCGCCCGGACCCGGCAGGAGACGCGAGACCGCGCCCCCGCGGGGCGCTGCCCGGAGGATGCCGACGACGTGCGGGGCACCTACGCCACGGACGGGGCACTCGGCTTGGACCCCTTTCCCTTCCTGCGGGCGCTGCACGACGCCGGATCGCAGGCGGTGGTCATCGGCCAGGTCGCCGGCATCATGCACGGCTCCACCGAACTGACCGGGGACCTGGACCTGCTGTGGGACGGCACCCCCGACGAGGTGCGAGCCCTGCGTGCCGCCCTCGCCGCCTGCGGCTGCACCGGGCTGCCGGATCTCGGCCGCGAGCAGGTCGGGTACCGGGTCACCGGCGCCGACGGAGACCTGTGCACCCCCGCCCTCCGGTGGGGCGAGCTGGATGTGACGCCCTGCCTGGCCCGGGCCGAGACCACTCGCGACCCGGCGGGCTTCACCGTCCGCTACGCCGCACTCGACGACCTGATCCGCATGCGGCGGGCCCTCGGCCGTCCGAAGGACCACCGCCGCGCGGACGAACTCGCACACCTGCGGCCGACCCGGCCGCACACGGGCTGAACGCACCTCTACCCCAGGCGGGGCATCAGCCCACGGAGAGCCTGATCAGCCCTTCGTGTGCGTGCGGTGCGCCCTGCACCGTCACCGCGACGTACCGAACCGACCCCGCACGGGTGAGCCGGCGTACCCGTCCGCGGCCGTCCAGGGTCCCGGCACGCCGATAGCTCACCCCGTCGGTGCTGAACTCCACCCGGGCCGCCGGGGCCGCCCCGGTCCTCCACTGCGCCTCCACCCAGCGCACCTCGGTGGGTGCACCGAGGTCGACCACCATGCGGCCGTCCCGGCCGGGGCGCCACGCCGTGTCCGGGTCGCCGTCCACGGCGGCGTCCGGACGGGACATCCCGGGCGGCAGCGGGCTCGTCGGGAAGGTGTTACGGCCCAGGGCGTGGTCGTGGTGCGGGAAGGCCCGTGCGCCACGCAGCGTCACCCGGGTCTCGCGTTCGCCCCGCACGGTGGCGTCGGTGCTGCGGCCCTGCGCCTCGATCCGCAGTCGGCAGTGCGCGCCGGACAGGATCAGGGTCGCCCCGTCGGCCACCCGGACCCGCAGTCCGGACGGCAGCGCCCGGCCCGACAGCGCGGTGAGGGTGAAGCGCGGCGCGAGCAGCGAGGCCGACGCCGCGTCCAGCCGCGCACGGTAGTCCACGCCATCCCGGGTCACCGTCTGTTCGCCTTCGTAGACCTCTCGGTGTCCGCCCCGCTGGGGCACCACGACCCGCGTCTCCACCTCGTCGGCCGAGAGATTGAACAGGGCCAGGTACCCGTCGGCCCGCGCCGCGCGGACCCGGCCGTCCGCGGCGCGGGGCGCGGCGCTCTCCGCCAGCACCCGCAACTCGTCGGCGGACACCCCGCAGTGGCCCTCGATCACGACCGGTTCCCGCGCCCCCTCGGCCGGGACGATCGTGTCGGCGTACACGGCCAGCGTGTGCTCGTCCCCGCCCCGCACGACCAGTCCCGCACGGCCGTCGACGTCGAGCCACCCGCCGCGGCTGCGCAGCGACGGGGCCGGGCCGGTTGCGAGGTCGGTCCACTGCGCGCCGTCGGGCGACCCCTGGATCCGGTAGGAGCGGCCGGCCGCCGCCTCCCAGCGCAGCGTGACCCGGTCCAGCGCACGCTCGGCGCCCAGATCCACGGACCACCAGCTGTCCGCCCGCTTGCGGTCCTCGCGGGAGACGGCCCAGCGGGTCGCGCCGTCACCGTCCACGGCCAGCTGCGGCCCCATGCCGGCCGACTGCGAGGAGGCCGTCGCCGTGCCGCCTCGCGCGAGGTCGGAGCCCTCGGCCCCGTCCCGCGCCTCGACCGCGTACAGCGAGTACCCGTACGTCGGATCGGGCTGGACACCCAGCATGCGCAGGTGCCGCACCGTCGCCCGGGGAAAGGTCAGTTCGTCGACCCGCCCCGCGGCAGCGGACGTGGCGTCCTGCGCGCGCACCGTGGCCGAACCCTCCGCGAACCGGTAGGTGCGGCTGCCGTCGAGGCCCGCCACACCCGGCATGGTCAGGTTGTGCACCTCCAGCCGCGACCCGGCCGCGACCGGCCCCTCGCACGCGTAGACGACCCCGCCCGTCGGGAGCGTCGCGTATCCGGCGAGGTCCTCGCCCAGCCGCAGCACCGTGGCGCTGCCGTCGAAACCGTCCCGGAGCGCGGTGTGCACGCGCACCGTCCTGCCGGTGACCGCCGCGGCGGTCGAGGGCAGGAACATCGGGGTGTCGCCGCCGAGCCGGAACAGCCAGTCGTCGTGCGCCGGCTGCCAGGCGAACTTCACGAACCCCGGCTTCGTCACCGCGCCCGCCCAGGCCGCGGGGGACTGGTGGGACACCAGTCCGGGACCGGTCCCGAAATCCGTGACGCCCGACGCGTGGGCGAACAACTCCTCCCGCGACATGGGACGCACCCGCGGCCCCGCGTCCGGCCACACGTGCAGCAGATAGCTGATGGCGAGTTCGGCCCGCGCCTCGGGCTCGTACTTCGGCTCGCCCGAGAACTTCGCCAGCCGGTACTCCGGCGGGTACGCCTGGTACGCCTCCAGCCGCGCGGCCAGTTCGGCCTCGGCGCGGGCCGCCGCCCGGTCTCCCGCGACCCGGGAGAGGAAGGCCAGCGGTATGACGTCCCTGCCGTACAGGTGCTCGCGGTCGTCCACCATCGGCATCAGCGGCTCGCCCGCGTCCGACATGACGCCCAGCAGCGTCCGCCACAGCGGCTCCGCGTTGGGCTGCCGGGTCAGGACCTCGGGCAGCGGCCGCCCCGCCGCGAGGAAGTGCGCCGCGTTACGCCCCGAGGTGCGCCACATCTCCTCCTGGTAGTGCGGCCCGAACGAGCCGTGGTTCTCGACGATGAAGGTGTCGTACACGTTGTGCGCGGTGTTGCGCGAGACCGGAACCCCGTCCACCCGTGCGGGGTTGGCCAGGTCGGCGGGCGGCAGGCCGCCCTCGTTGCGCGACCAGGTGCCGTAGTCGGTCGCCCACTCGGAGCGGCGCCGGTCGTCCGGTGCCCAGGCCAGCGCCGGAGCGAGGGTCTGCGCGTAGAGCCCCATCTCCTCCAGCTTGGTGTCGCCGACGTACCCGCCCTTGAGGCCGTTCGGGGTCCAGTCGCCGGAGTACGGATCGTCGCCCGTGCCCAAGGAGTGCGTGTACGCCGCCTGTTCGCGGGTGATGGTGTCCACCGCCGAGCGGGTGCCGGCGTCGAGGTCGTCCCACAACAGGTGCGCCGCGAGGATGAAGTACGACTGGAAGGTGGTGTCGAAGAACAGCGTGCGGCCCCACTGGGTGCCGCCCGTGAGCCGGTTGGAGGCGGCGAAGTGGCGCAGGGTCGCCAGGGTGCGGCTCCTGAGTGTCTCCCGGTCGATGCCCGCCGCTTCCTCGTCGAAGGTCCCGTGCGTCAGCAGCACGGCATGGCCGAGGACGACGGCGAACCCGAAGTTCCGGTCGGTGTACGCCCCCTTGGCCTCGTCCCACTGCGTCTCGGACCAGCGGGTGTGGCGCAGCAGCACGCGATGGTACGTGGCGGCGACGTCGTCCGGTGGGTCGACGGCCCGGGGGGAACCGGAGCCGGGGGCGGGGGAGGCGGCGACCGAAGGGGACCCCAGCGCGGGTTGGAGGGCGGCCGCGGCGCCGGTCGCGCCGAGGAGCCGCAGCAGGGGTCTGCGGCCGAGGGGGACGGAAATGGGGCCCATGATGGTCCTCTTCACCAGACGACAACGTTGTCAGCGGGGTCATCCTCGGACGCCCCGGAGTGGCGTGTCAATGGGTGTGGACCGGGCAGGTCCCCTCAGCCCCGCTGCGGTGCCCAGTCGTGCTCCCGGACGGCGATCCTGGCCAGTTTGGTCAGCATCATGCCGTTGCGGACCTCGACGAGGTAGTCCACGGGCAGCCCGTGCATCCGGATGCCGGGGCCCCGCAGCGCGTGCCAGTCGAGGACGAAGAGCGTGGCCTCACCCCAGGGCATCAGCTTCATGGCGATGCGGGCCGCGCCGAACGGGTCGGCCTTGGCCTCCAGTTCCAGGCGGCGCTCGGGTTCGCAGACGCGTACGACGCAGGTGTCGTCGAGGACCAGCGGGCCCACCCCGACCCTGACCCGCAGCCGGGCGCCCACCTGCGGCCAGTGCGGGTCCGCGGCGAGCACCCGCTGGGTGCCGGTCACCCACTCCCCGTAGCGGTGTCCGTCGGACAGCAGGCTCCAGACCTCGGACGGGGTACTGAGGATCAGGCGACGGTTACGGGCCATGCTGAACACGCTCCCCAAGAACGACGGAGCGCCGACACTAGCCCGGTGACCCGGCGGTCCCGGGGAACGCGCCGGGACATGGGGCCGTCCGGAGGAACACCGCAGGCACGGGCCGTGGCGTTCCGCTGCCGAGTCCCCTCGGCAGACTCCGGCTTCAGCCCTACGCCTCGGACTCCCTCACCGGTGTTGGGTCTGCGTCGACTCACCGGCCGAGTGCGCTTCGTGCGGTCCGCGCCGCCGGCCCAGCCACTGTTCGGCGTCCCAGGCCCGGAACCGCTCGACCTCGGTGAACCCCAGCTTCGCCGCGAGGCGCATCGAGCCGGCGTTGGCGGTCTGGGTGGCGAGCACCACCGGCTCGCCGGGCAGGGCGCCGTCGAGCCAGTCGAGTGCCGCCGCGCACGCCTCGGCGGCGTACCCGCGTCCCCACGCCCGCGGCAGGAACAGATAGCCGAGATCGACCTTCCCCACGGCGGCCGGGCGAAGGTGTTCCGTGTTCCGCCTGAGCAGGATCTGGCCGATCATCGCCCCGTCGAGATCGACGACGAAACTGCCGGGCCACCGTTCGGGTGTCGCGGGCAGCTCGCGCTCGAGCTCCGCACGCGGCCGGGGGCCGCCGAGATAGGTGTGCGCCTCCGGCGACGCCAGCAGCTCGACGAACGCCGCACGGTCCCGGGCCTCGGGGGCACGGAGCACGAGTCTCGCGGTCCTGATCGGCGCGGGAGGCCAGGCGAGGGAACCCAGATCTGACATGCGCGGAGGCTAACACCCCCTGACCCACCGCCCATCGGGTTCCGCACGTCGTGGGCGTACGGCTGTCAACCCTGACGATCGTCAAGGGCCGGTGTTGCCGTTCGGCTCGGGTTCCGGACGGCACCCGCTCCTACGTTCGGATCATGGAACGAGAACCGCGAAAGAAGACCCGGGCCGGACGGCTGCTCGGCGTGCCGGCCGTCCTGGGTGTGGGAGCGGGGGCGGTCGCGTGGCTGTCCCCCGGCGGGCTGGGCGAGGCCGGTGCCGTCGAGGTGACCGGTGGGGCTTCGGCGTCCGGATATCGGTCGGTGACGGGGGCGTTGGCGGACGCACCGTCGTGGATGGGGGCCGTCCTGGAGGCGGCCACCGAGGGCACGCTCGTGATCCTGGGGGTGATGCTGCTCGCGGTGTGGTGGACGGCGGTCCGCCGCAAGGACGCACGAGCGGTCGCCGGAACCGTACTGACCGGGCTGGGCACCGTCGCGGCCTACGCGGTGAGTGAGGCGGTGAAGCTCGTGGTGGACGAGGAGCGTCCGTGCCGAGCGCTCGGCGCCGGGGTCGAGGCGGTCGCCGAGTGCCCGGGGGTGGGGGACTGGTCGTTCCCGAGCAACCACGCCACCCTGGCCGCCGCTCTGGCGGTCGGCCTCGCGGTGCTGCGCCCCCGGCTCGGCGTGGTCACGCTGCCGCTGGCCGGGGCCGCCGCGCTGCTGCGCGTACTGGTGGGGGTGCACTACCCGCACGACGTGCTCGCCGGCGCGGCGCTGGGCGGGGCCGTGGTGGCCGCGGTGCTCCTGGCGTTGCTGCCCCTCGCCCGGCGGGCGGCCTCACGGTGGGGAGGGCCGGGGCGTGATGATGCCGGCCTCGTGGGCCACGACCGCGGCAGCGGCACGGTTGTCGACGCCCAGCCTCGCCAGGATGGAACTCACGTGGGCCTTGACCGTCCCCTCCACCACATGGAGTCGCCGGGCGATCTGTCCGTTGGACAGGCCGCCGCCGAGCAGGGCCAGGACCTCACCCTCCCGGGCGGTGAGTTCCGCGACCCGCCGGCGGGCGGCGGAGCGCCGGCCGGCCAGGGCGCCGGCGCCCGTGGCGGCGAGGTGCGCGACGACCCGGGCCGCGACCTTCGGTGACAGGTAGGCGGCGCCCTCGGCCACCGCGCGGACTCCGGCGACCAGTTCCTCGGGTTCGCCCGACTTGATCAGGAAGCCCGCCGCACCGCCGCCGAGCGCCTCGAGGATGTAGTCGTCCTCGCCGAAGGTCGTCAGCATGATCACGCTCGTCTCCGGCACGGTGGCGCGGATCTCCGCGGCGGCGTCGATGCCGTTGACGCCCGGCATGCGGATGTCGAGTACGGCCACCGCGGGGCGATGCCGTCGGACCAGTTCCACGGCGTCGTGCCCGTCGGCGGCCTCCGCGACGACGTCGATGTCCGGATCGGTGGCGAGGACGGCGCGCACCCCGGCACGGATCATCGGCTCGTCGTCGGCGATCAGCACCCGGATCATCGCGCGCTCACGAGGTGACCGTGTCCAGCGACACCAGGGTGCCCCGGCGGAAGCAGAGCCGGTAGGCGTCGCCGGACCGGTCGTCGAACCGGTCGGCGGTCATCGCGTAGTACTCGCACGTGGTGCCTTCTCCCGTCGGCTCGTCGGTCGGCTGGTGGTGGTCGGTCTGCCGCTCCGGAAGGAGACGCCGCACCTCGGACCGAGGTTGCCCCACCTCCAGGCGGGCGTAGTCGCGGGGGTCCAGGACCGACCGTGACGCCGACATCGTCTCCCAGACCATGAGCGCTCCGCTCAGCAGGGCTCCCGTCACCAGGGGCACCATCACCGCGGCGACCAGGGTCCGTCCGAGGCGTCGCCGGGCGCGGCGGTGTTCCTGCGGCAGCGTGCCGGCGCGGGGGCCCGGGGGTGCGGGCGGCGGCTGCGCCGGCGGCGAGGGCGCGTGGGGGATGCGCGCGACGACCGCGTAGCCTCCGTCGCGCGGTCCGTGGTCGAACGAACCGCCGGTCAACCGCACACGTTCTTCGAGGCCGATCAGGCCGTGTCCGCCACCGCCGGGCCGGGGGTGCCTGTCTGCCCCCTCCGACGGCGGGCCGTTCTCCACGACGACCTCTGTTTCCGTCGCCGCATGGGTCACGCGGACGGTCGCCCATGCCCCCCGGGCGTGTTTGGCCACGTTGGTGAGGGCCTCCTGCACCACCCGGTGCGCGGCCCGCTCGACCACCGGGGGCAGGTCGTCCGCCTCGCCGTCGACGCGCAGTTCCACGGCGAGCCCGGCCGCGGACGCCTCGGTGGTCAGCCTGGTGAGACTTGAGCCGTCGGCGTCGAGCGCGGTGGTGCCGGTCTCCTCCCGCAGGACACCGATCACCTCGCCGAGGCGGTCCACCGCCGCCGCCGCTCGCGCGCGGATGTCCGCCGCCGCCCGCTGGTGGTGTTCCGCGAGGTCCGGAGCCAGCTTCAGGGCTCCGGCGGCCAGCGCGATCAGGCTGAGGTTGTGACCGAGTACGTCGTGCATGTCCTGCGCGATGCGCGCCCGCTCGCGCGAGCGGGCCTGGTCGGCGATCAGCCGTTGCTCGCGCTGCAGTTGGTCGGCACGCTCCCACCCGGCCCGGACGAGCTGCCGGTACTGGCACCAGAACCGGCCCGCGAACCAGGGCAGCATGGTGGCGGCGACCACCACGGTCACGAACCGGCCGGCCAACGGGAGCCACGCGGGAACGACGGACAGGGCGGTCACCGAGGCCGCGAGAATCGCGACCAGGGCGAGCGCAGTCGGAGCCGTCCGCCCGGGCCGCCGCCCCGCCAGGAACGCGGTGACGGCGGTCGGGACCGACCACCACAAATTCGTCGCGCTCAGCCCGGCGGTCAGCGCGGTGGCCGCGGTGAGCAGGGTCCCGGGATCTCGTGTCCACCGCGTGACGACGGTGCCGATCGCCGGTGCGGTCACGCTGTTGATCGTTGTGCTCTCCACGGAGGCGACGGTACGGACCTCGGGCGCCGTCCCACCACTGCCGAAAGTCCAATCCGCGCCCGCCCCGCCCCGGTGCGCACACCGGCCGGCGGCGTCGGCCCTGCCGGCGGACCACACGGCCCGTCCACCGGACGAACGTGTTCGTTACGATCGGGTCCATGTCAGAGAGAAGAGACCCGGTCAGCCGCCGGGAGCGCCCGGCGAAGCCCGCACTGTCCCGGCGGTGGATCGTGGACACGGCGGTGGCGGTCATGCGTGCGGAGGGCCTGCAGAAGGTCACCATGCGCCGCCTGGCGCAGGAGCTGGACACCGGTCCCGCCTCGCTCTACGTCTACGTGGCCAACACCGCCGAGCTGCACGCGGCCGTACTGGACGCGCTGCTGGGCGAGGTCGACCTCACCGGTGCGGGCGCCGAGGGCGACTGGCGCGAGCAACTGCGCGCCGTACTGACGTCGTACACCCTCGTCCTGTTCGCGCACCCTCAGCTCGCCCGGTCCGCCCTGGTCGCCCGCCCCAGCGGCGAGAACTACCTGCGGCTGGTGGAACGGATCCTCGAGCTGCTCTCCGGCAGCGGAGCCCCTCGGGCACAGGTCGCCTGGGGCGTGGACAAGCTCTTGCAGGACGCCACCGCCACCGCCGCCGAGCAAGGGTCCCACGAGCACGACCCGGCGTCCGTCGACGACTGGAACTCCACCGTCCGGGCCCTGCGCGCCGCGGACGAGACCACCCACCCCGCGATCAGCTCTCACATGCCCGACCTGATCGGCGGCTCCGCGCACGACCGCATGCGCTGGTCCTTCGACGTCCTGGTCAACGGCATCACCCGCACGCCCGTCCCCGGCCCGGCGCAGGGCACGGCCGGCTGAGGGCCGCCGGACACACCATGCAGACAGGCCGGCCGGTCGACCGACCGGCTGGACCCGTGGCTCGCGAGGCGCTACGAACTTGTTCGCTACGAACATGTTCGTTAAGCTCGAGACAGGGCGAGGACCTGCCCCCTTGCACCCCTCTCGCACCCTCCGGAGGCCCACCATGAGCAACGAACACCACCCCGTCGCGATCATCGGCGGCGGCCTCGGCGGCCTCACCGCCGCCCGAGTCCTGCACGTCAACGGGATCGAGGCCGCGGTCTTCGACCTGGAGGCGGGCCCGCAGGCCCGCATACAGGGCGGCATGCTCGACATCCACGAGGAGAACGGCCAGCAGGCGATCCGCGCCGCAGGCATCTACGACGAGTTCCGGAAGATCATCCACGAGGGCGGCCAGGCGATGCGGGTGGTCGGCCCCGACGGCACCGTCCACGTGGCCATGGAGGACGAGGGTGACGGTGGCCGCCCCGAGGTCGACCGCGGTGACCTGCGGGACCTGCTGCTGAACTCCCTGCCCGACGGCACGGTCCGCTGGCGTCGCAAGGCCACCGGTGCCCGGCCGCTGGGCGACGGCCGGTACGAGGTCGCCTTCGCCGACGGCTCCGCCATCACCACCGACCTCCTCGTCGGTGCCGACGGCGCATGGTCCCGCATCAGGCCGCTGCTCTCGGACGCAGAGCCCGCCTACACGGGCATCTCCTTCGTGGAGACCGACCTCCACGAGGCCGACACCCGCCATCCGCGTGGCGCGACCCTCGTCGGCGGCGGCTTCTTCATCTGCCTCGGTGACCGGCGCGGCTTCCTCGCCCACCGCGAGACCGATGGCAGCCTCCATGTCTACACCGCGCTCAAGGCGGACGAGGGGTGGCTCGACACCATCGACTTCACCGACCGCGCCGCCGCCAAGGCCGCGGTCCTCGCCCACTTCGAGGGCTGGGACGAGGACCTGCGCGGCCTGGTCGCCCACGCGGAGACCATCACCCCGCGCCGTATCCACGCCCTGCCCGTCGGCCACCGCTGGGAGCGGACGCCCGGCGTCACCCTGCTCGGCGACGCCGCCCACCTGATGTCCCCCTTCGCGGGCGAGGGTGCCAATCTCGCCATGTACGACGGTGCCGAACTCGCCCTCGCCCTTGCCGCCCACCCCGGCGACACGGAGGCCGCGCTCGCCGGGTACGAGGCGGCGCTCTTCCCGCGCAGCGAGGCGTCCGCCGTCGAATCCGCCGCCAGCCTGGACACCATGTTCGGCGAGGACGGCCTGGAGCAGATGATCGGCTTCTTCACCTCCGGCCCGACGGCGACCGCGTGAACAAGCGGCCACACCTTGCCTGACCTATCGAAAAACGATAGATTCCCATCGTGGTTCGATCGAAGGAGTGGCGATGGGAAAACTGACCGTGCTCGCGCTGCGCGCCGTGCTCGTGGCACTGCTCGCCGGCTCGGTGTTCGTGCAGACGGTGATGGCGGTTCTGCTGGCCGTCGACGTAGGGGACAGCGCCCTCTCCGGCCGACTCGTCCCGATCCTCACGATCGTGGTCCTCGGCGTGGTGGCGGCCCAGGTCGTCCTGGTCTGTGTGTGGCGGCTGGTGACGATGGTGCGACGCGGCACCGTGTTCTCCCTGGCCGCGTTCCGCCACGTGCACCTGATGATCGGTGCGTTCCTGTCCGCCTCCCTGCTGGTGTTCGCGCTCGGGGTCGTCCTGGCCCCCGGCGAGGCCGTCGCTCCGGGCATCGTGCTCCTGCTGTGCGGAACCGCGCTGGCCGTCTTCGGGGTGGCGCTCGTCGTCCTGGTGCTGCGGATGCTGCTCGCCCAGGCCGTCGCGCGGGACGTGGAGGCGTCGCGGATGCGGGCCGAGCTGGCCGAGGTGATCTGATGCCGATCGTCGTGGACATCGACGTGATGCTGGCCAGGCGGAAGATGTCCGTGGGCGAGCTCGCGGACCGGGTCGGCATCACCCCCGCCAACCTGGCCGTGCTCAAGAACGGCCGCGCCAAGGCGGTGCGGTTCACCACGCTCGCGGCTCTGTGCGAGGTACTGGAGTGCCAGCCCGGGGACCTCCTGCGCTGGGAGACCGGAACACCGGCGGAGACCGTCGACTCCGGTACGGCGTCAGCCGGTCCGGGCTCGTAGTCGCCGCCCGGCTCGACAGCGGCGAGGGGCGGACGTGCTCGGCCGGAGGGGGGCGAGGACTGCTGGGGACTCGCTCGCGGGGCCTACTGCCCGGTGGAGTCGGCCGAGGTCTGCCGCTCCCCGGCGTGCAGGGAGCCGAGGAGAGCCAGGGCGTGAGCCGACGGACTGCCGGGCTCTGCGTGGTAGATGACGAGTTGCTGCCCCGGCGCGTCGCGGACGTCGAAGGACTGGTACGTCAGTGACAGCGCGCCGACGTCCGGGTGGAGGAGCTCCTTGGCGTCCCGCGTCTTGCCGCGCACGGAGTGCTCGGCCCACAGGCCCCGGAAGGCGGCACTGCGCGCGGTGAGAGTGTCCACGAGGTCGCGCAGACGCGGGTGTTCGGGATCGAAGCCCGCCGCCTGGCGCAGGTTGGCGACGACGGCCTCGGCGGCCAGGTCCCAGTCCCGGTAGAACTGCCTGCCCGCCGGGTCGAGGAAGATCATGCGGGCCAGGTTGTCCGCAGGTGCGAAGGGGGCGAAGAGCGCGTCGGCCAGGGCGTTGGCGGCCAGGAGGTCCAAGGTGCGGCTCATCACGAAGGCGGGAGTGTGGGCGTAGCCGTCCATCAGCTGACGCAGCGCCGGACCGACCCGTTCGGTGACGTGCGACGAGCCTCGGCCGGCCGGTGACACCCCGGCCAGGCGGTGCAGGTGGAGGAAGGCGTCCGTGTCGAGGAGCAGCGCACGCCCGAGAGCGTCCAGTACCTGCGCGGAGGGGTGCCGCTCGCGTCCCTGCTCCAGCCGGGTGTAGTAGTCGGAGTTGACCCCGGCCAGGACGGCGACCTCCTCGCGGCGCAGTCCGGCGACCCTGCGTAGTCCATGGCTCGCCATGCCGACGTCCTGCGGCCGCAGTCGGGCGCGACGCGCCCGCAGGAACTCCCCGAGGTGGTTGTCGTCCATGCCCCCAAGGCTAGGCGGTGGCCCGCCGTCCTTCCCGGGTGTGCCGCACCCAGGCAGCGAACGCCCTGGTGGCACCTGGCCGACCTGCGCAGACTCGGCCGGGCACACACCGCTCACCGAGAGGGCAATCCCGATGACAGCGAAGGCGCACGGCAACCGGAACTGCGAGAACGCCGACGTGGTCGGCATGTGGGTGACCGCGGACGGCTACATCCGTCAGGAACTCCTGCCGGACGGACGCTACGACGAGGCCCGGGGAAACCGGCGCAGCGCGTACACCGGCCGGTACACGGTGACCGGCAACCACCTCGACTACGTCGACGACACCGGCTTCACCGCCACCGGCGACCTGCGGGACGGCGTGCTCCACCACGAACACCTCGTGCTGTACCGCGAGGCGGGGCCCGCATGAGCGCAACCAGTGCCGTGCGCTCGGGCGGGCACGGGGCCTCGGGGGTCAGCCGGTCGGCGCCACCAGTTCCGCATTGGCCCGCTCGGTGACCAGGGCGAGGACGCGCCCGGCGGCGGCCAGGTCGTCGGCCGGTATCCCGCCCCAGATGCGGGCGGTGACGGGGGCGGTCTCCGCGCCGACGGCGGCCAACAGTTCATGCCCCGCGTCCGTGGGGCGCACGTGCGGGCCGTCGGCGACGAGCAGCCGCGCCGCCAGCAGTTCGTCGAGGGTGGCGCGGATGCCGGCCGTGTCGCTCTTGAGGGAGCCCCGAACCTGGGTGACGAGATCGTCCGGCGTCTGCGGGGCGTCGGCGGTGACGGCGGCGCGCAGGGCGACCTGCTGCTGGAACGTCACGCCGTGCCGGGCAAGGACCCGCTCCAGGACGCCGCGGGCGGCGTAGTGGGCCAGGGCGAGGACGCGGGGGTCGGCGGCGGGTGCGGTGGTGGTCACGGTGTTGTCCTCCGAGTGTGCTCGTGGTGCGGCGGGGATGGAGCGAGAGGTACGTCGAGCAAGGTCGTCAGCTCGTCGGTGAACGCGCGCGTCCGAGGGGTGTCGAGGCCGCCGAGCGGCTCCAACAGCTGCTCGAGGAGTTCCTGGACGACCACGATGGCCTGCCGCGTGACGGTCTGCCCCTCCTCGGTGAGAGCCAGCTGGACCGCCCGTGGGTCGCGTGGGTCGCGGGTGCGCTCGATCAGTCCGGCCGAGTCCAGGGCGCGGGCGAGCTTGGAGACGTACAGCGCCTCCAGACCGGTGTGGTCGGCGAGTCGACGCTGACTGGGCCGCTCTCCGCCACGCTGCATTCCGTGCAGCGACGCGACCAGTGCGTACTGCGCGTGGGTGAGTCCCAGCGGAGCCAGTGCGCGGTCGACCGCGACGCGCCACTTGTTGGCGAGCCGCCACACCAGATAGCCGGGCGTGGGGCCCGTCGAAGCTTTGCTCATGACGAATAGAATACATAGCTACTGTAGCCATGGCTACTATATCGGTCGCCGACCGTGAGTCCGGACGCAGCGGCGGCCCGCTCCCCGGACCGGCACAGCCCAGCCCGGCCTGGCCAAAGCCGATGTTGCCCTCGCCGGTGATGGTCAATAAGGTCAGTCGGGTGACTGCCGGGTCGGCCATGGGCCACGCACGAGTGAGGTTCCCGGCCTCGGCGTGAGCGCGAGGCGGGCAAGAGCCCCGCCCCCTTTCTCCGTGTCCGAGTCCCCGCGCCCGCACAGGGCGCCTCAGTCCATCGGCTCCCAAGACCGGAGACACCACCCCTGATGTCCACTGACCAGCAGTACCCGCTTGCGTCCGAACCATCGGCGGCCGGCGTCCAGTTGAACCACACCGCCGTCTACGCGAGCGACCGGCACCTGTCCGCCGAGTTCCTCGCCGCGGTCCTGGGCCTGCGGGTCGGCGCCCCCTTCGGGCCGTTCCTGCCCGTCGACCTCGGCAACGGCGTGACGCTCGACTTCTACGAGAAGAGTGACGAGCCGATCCAGTCGCAGCACTACGCCTTCCTCGTGCCCGAGGAGCGGTTCGACCCCGTCGTCGCCCGCCTGGAGGCGCTCGGCGTCACCTACTACGCCGACCCCGCCCACACCGAACCCGGCAGGATCAACCGCCTGTTCGGTGGCCGCGGCGTCTACTTCGACGACCCGGACGGTCACAACATGGAGGTCATGACCCGGCCCTACGCCCGCCCTTAGCGCCCGAGCAGGTCGGCGGAGACGGTCCAGAGGCGCTCGGCGGTGGCGGGGTCGAGCGCCCACTCCTTGACACCGTGCGGGTGCCGCGCGAGGTCGGCGTCGTCGGGCACCGTGCAGGCCTCCCGCCCATCGTCGAGATAGTGGCCTCCGGAGCGGGCGAACTCGGGGGCCACGGCCGCTACGACAGTGGTGGCGGAGCCCTGCTCGACCGTCTTGTAGGTGAAGACACCGGCAGCCTCGGCCGCGTCGAGCGACGCCTGCTGCTCCGGCGTGAAGTTCCGCTGCAGCCCCGTCGCGACACCACCGGGGTTCACCGCGTTGGCGACGATCCCGTCGGACGCCCACAGGCGGGTCGCCTCGACGGCGAAGAGGGAGTTCGCCGTCTTCGACTGCGCGTAGGCGATCTGCGGGTGGTAGGCGCGGCGCTCGAAGTGGAGGTCGTCGAAGTCGACGCCGGACCGCATGTGCGCCGTCGAACTGACCGACACGATCCGTGCTCCGTCGCGGTCCGCCGCTCCCTGGGCCAGGGCGTGGTGCAGTCCGGTGGCCAGGGCGAAGTGGCCGAGATGGTTCGTCGCGAATTGCAGCTCCCAGCCCTCGTGCGTCCGCTCGAGGCCACTGGTGACCACGCCGGCGTTGTTGATGAGCAGGTGGAGCGGGCCACTCCACGCGTCGACGAACCGGGCGACGGAGCCCCGGTCGGCGAGGTCGAGCCGGACGACGCGGGGCAGGGCCCCGCCGGTCGCCCCTGCGATCGTCTCGGCCACGGCGTCACCCGCGGCGGTGTTCCGGACCGCGAGTGTCACTTCCGCCCCGGCGGCGGTCAGCGCGCGAGCCGTCTCGGCGCCGAGCCCCGAGGAGGCTCCTGTCACGATCGCGCGGACGCCGGTGAGGTCGAGGCCCGCCAACACGTCGTCCGCCGTGCTGGAAGAGGTGAAGGGCGTGGAGATGAGCCGGCGAGAGTCCATGCCGCCACTATACGAACTGGACAAGATTTGTATAGTGCGGTCAGTGACCGTATGCTCGCCCCATGAGCAGTCCCGACGCCGACCGCCCGCCCTCGGCAGGACCCGATGCCGACCGCCGGACGACGGTCCTGGAGTCGGCCATGACCACGTTCGCGCGTTTCGGCTACCGGAAGACGTCGATGGAGGAGGTGGCGCGGGCGGCGCACATCTCCCGGCCCGGCCTCTACTTCCTCTTCTCCTCGAAGGAGACTCTGTTCCGGGCCGCGGTCACCCAGGCCCTGGACCGCGACCTCACCGCGGTCGAACAGGTCCTCGCGGACAGCGGCCGCCCCCTGCCGGAGCGATTGGTCGAAGCGTTCGACCAGTGGGCGGGTCGCTACATCGGTGGCCCACTGACCCACGACGCCGCGCGGGTCATCGAGGACAACCCTGACATCCTCGGGGAGATCGTCGAGACCGCGCCGCGACGCTTCGAGCAACTGGTCACGGAGGCGATCGCCGTCGAGTCCGGACGAGAGGCGGCGCTCCCTGTCGCACAGACGCTGATCAGCGCATCGACCGGCCTCAAGCACCAGGTCCCGTCAAGGGACTTGTACCTCGAACGCCTGGCCGTAGCCATCGGTCTCCTGCTCTAGCGGGTGACGAGAGCGAGGGTGAACCCGTCGTAGCCCTTGCTGCCGACGGTCTGGATGGTGGTGGCGGTCAGGCGTGGGTGCTCGGAGATCAGCTCGGTGAAGCGGCGGACGCCCTGGACGCGGGGGTCGGAGCTGGTCGCGTCCGCCACCGCGCCGTCACGGACGACGTTGTCGCCGATGATGACGCTGCCCGGCCGGGTGAGCTGCAACGCCCACTCCAGATAGAGGGGGTTGGACGGCTTGTCGGCGTCGATGAAGACCAGGTCGAAGGGGCCTTGCTCCTCGTCCGCCAGCTGCGGCAGGGAGTCCACGGCCCTGCCGACCCGCAGGTCGACGATGCCGTCCAGCCCGGCACGGGAGATGTTGGCGGCAGCCACGGCGGCGTAGGCCGCGTCGGCCTCGAGGGTCACCAGCCGTCCGTCCGCGGGCAGTGCCCGGGCCAGCCAGATGGTGCTGTAGCCCCCGAGCGTCCCGATCTCCAGGATCCTGCGGGCACCCCGCAGCGTGGCCAGCAGGCTCAGCAGTTTGCCCTGATTGGGGGAGACCTGGTGCGGTGGCAGACCTGCCGCGTCCTGGCTCGCCACGGCCTTGAGCAGCGCGTCGTCCTCTTCCACCAGAAGGTCGTTGAAGTAGTCGTCGACGGCCGTCCAGGTCTGCTGGGCCATGTGAGTTCCCTTTCGATATGCACTACATTCCCAAAAGGAACCTACTATGAGGGCGGGGTGGCAGGAGAGACGATGCATCCACGACGTGTGGCCGACGACGCCTGCGGCATCGCGCAGGCCGCAGCGGTGGTGGGCGACTGGTGGAGCCTGCTGGTACTGCGGGAGGTCGCCCGTGGACACGTTCGCTTCGATCGGCTGGCGAACGAACTGTCCGTCTCCCGCAAGGTTCTCGCCGAACGTCTGCGCATGCTGACCGAGCATCATGTGCTGGAGCGACGCCTCTACCAGGATCGTCCGCCCCGCTACGAGTACGTGCTGACCGAACAGGGCCGCGGACTGCTGCCCACGCTGGTCTCGCTCCAGGACTGGGCCGACCGCTGGCTGCTGGGAGACGGCACGCTCACCGGGCAGGCCGCGGACGAGGGAGCCGAGGCCCGCCGTGTCACCTCCCTGGTCGGCGAGCAGGTCCCGGCCGGGCTGCGGCTCCCCGGCTCCGACGGCGGCGAGTACGATCCCGTGGCCGCCGGAGCCCGAGCGACGGTCCTGTTCGCCTATCCCGCGACAGGCGTCCCCGGAGTCCCGGACGACATCACCGCGCCGCCGGTACCGGGCAGCGCGGGCTGCACGCTGGAGAACCGTCAGTTCCGTGCCGCATGGCCGCTGTTCCGGGCCGACGGCATCGCCGTCCACGGGGTCAGTACCCAGACGCCGCAGGAGCAGGCCGCCTTCGCGCGGGCCGAGGACCTGCCGTTCCCGCTGCTCTGCGACGACAGGCTCCAGCTCACCGCGGCACTGCGCCTGCCGACCTTCCGGGCCGGACAGAGCCTGCGCGTCAAACGCCTCATCCTCGTCGTCGGACCCGACCGCGTGGTACGGCATGTGCTCTTCCCCGTCAGAGACATCCCGGCCGCCGTCCTGCACGCACTCGACCTCGCCAGGTCAACGGGCTCGCGGCCGAGCAGGGAAGGAGACAAGCGATGACGAGAACAGTGACAGGGACAGCGACAGGAACAGTGGCAGTACTGTCCGACATCCACGGGATGTCAGGGCCGCTCGACCAGGTGCTCGCGGAACCCGCGGTGGCCTCGGCGGACCTCATCCTGGTGACCGGGGACCACACCTGGGGGCCGGAACCCGCCGAAGTACTGGACCGACTCGTCGGCCTCGGTGACCGCGCCCTCCTGATCCGCGGCAACGCCGACCGCGAACTGCTGCAGATGTCTCGCGGTGTCGACGTGGGGCTCGACGACGACCCGGTGTCGGTCTGGGGAGCCGGGCAGCTGCGCCCCGATCACCAACGGCTCCTCGACCGCATGCCGGAGCAACTGACCGTGGAGATCGACGGCTTCGGCACCGTCCTGTTCTGCCACGCGACCCCACGAGACGACCAGGAGGTCGTACTCGTCGACAGCCGCATCGAGCGCTGGCAGGAGGTCTTCGCGGACGTTCCGCCGTCCGTCTCCACCGTGGTCTGCGGCCACACCCACATGCCGTTCGTCCGCCTGGCCGCCGGACGGACCGTCGTCAACCCCGGCAGCGTGGGCATTCCTTACGGCCGTTCGGGCGCACACTGGGCGCTGCTCCACGAGGGAGCCGTCACCCTGCGCCGCACTCCGTTCGACCGGGAGGAAGTGATCCGGGAGACGGCACGACGCTCCGCCCTGCCCGGCGTCGAACAGTGGCTCGACGACTACGTCAGGAGGCCGGGCGGCGACGTCGAGGCGCTCGAGACGTTCGGACCACGCGACGGCAGGCGCCCCTCATCAACCGAAGAGGGCCGCGGCGCACACGGCCCGCTCGGCGAAGGCGGTGGCCTGAAAAGGTGACCGGCATCGGACCACGGATAGCGCAACTCGCCTACTACCCGGTCAAGGGCTGTGCCGCCGTCCGCCCCACCACAGCGGTGATCACACCGGCCGGGATCACGCACGACCGTGCCTTTCTCGTTGTGGACGGGAAAGGCGTCTACCGCACCCAGCGCCGCCATCCGCAGCTCGCACTCATCACGCCGGAAGTGAGCCCGGACGGTTCCCGGATGTCGTTGCACCACCCGGGCCTGGCACCGCTGTCCTTCGCCGTCGCCCGGAACGGTCCTCACCGCTCCGTGGACCTGTTCGGCGAGCCCTTCCGCGGCATCGATCAGGGGCCCGTCGTGGGGGAGTGGCTGTCGCAGGCGGTCGGCGAGGCCAGCCGCCTGGTCAGGGTGCCGCCGGACCACCGGCGCGTGACCGACGGACACACCCCCGGGACCTCCGGCTACGCCGACAGCAGCGCCGTTCACCTGCTGTCGGCCGCATCCGTGGCCCTGCTCAACGAGAAACTGCGGTCGGCCGGACACCCCGCGGTCCCGATGGAGAGATTCCGGCCGAACATCGTCGTCGACGGCTGGGAGCACGCCCACACGGAAGACCTCCTGCGCCGCATGACGATCGGCGACTGCGAACTGGGTTACGCGAAACTCGCTCTGCGGTGCGTGGTCACCACCGTCGACCAGCGCACGGCACGCAGGGTCGGGCCGGAGCCGCTGCGCACGCTGGCCCGCTATCGCCGGACCAGGGGCGGGTTGGCCCTCGGCACGAAGTTCGCCGTCGTCCGACCGGGCACGGTGTGCGTCGGTGACCCGGTGGTGGTCAGCCGGTGGGGAGCCTCGGAGCTGTGAGCCGACGGCTGCGGCCCCGCCGCAGCGCCGCTACTCGTCGATCGCGGCCCCGAACAGCGCGTTGGCCGTCGGCGCTCCCAGGCGTGCCCCGTCGTAGGTCCATGTGCCGCGGGCGAGGAGGCCCGACGACGATGCCGGCAGGACCCAGATGAACCCGTCGTCGGTGTTCTCGCCCGGTGCCGCCGCCAGGAGCCCGAAGAGGCCGTCCTTGTTGGCGTCGACGAGCCGGACCTGGCCGCCCCAGCGGTCGGACTTCTCCGCCACTCCGGGGATGTCGGCAAGCTGCTGGTCGAAGCTCTTCACCCCGACGTCGCTGAACCCGGTCGGGTCGCCGCGCAGCACCCACACGGCGCCCGCGTCGGGCACGGTGCCGATGTCCTCGCCGGGCGCACCGACAGCGAGGTCGGGGTGGCCGTCACCGTCGGTGTCCCCGGCCGACAGTTCGGCGCCCCACTGGTCACCCGCTTCCGCGGTTCCGGGCACGCCGGGGGAGTCCTGGGTCCAGTACTGCGCCGGCTCTGGCTCGAGCCCGGACAGGTCGCCGCGGCCCAGGTAGAGGGTGATGCCCCCGCCCTTCGGGGCGCCGGCCGAGGTGTCGCCGACGACGAGGTCGTCCTGTCCCGTGCCGTCCCAGTCGCCGGAGACGACGGCCGGTCCCCCCGGGAACGTGCCCCCGTCGCCGAGACCGGCGACGTCGGGTGCGCCGTGCAGGACGTGCACCGTGCCGACGCCGGGCTCCGAGCCGGTGGTGACGCCGGAGACGGCGAGGTCGGACCAGGAGTCCTCGTTGTAGTTGCCGTGCGTGAGGCCGCGGAACTCGAAGCCGGTGCCCGCCGGTGCGAAGTCGCTCGCCCGCACTCTGTGCTCCGACAGCGCCGGGCGCCGTGCCGCCTGGCCGGGCGTGAGGGTGAAGAACAGCAGGGCGTCGTCCTCCAGGACGGCGAGCGAGTCACGAGGGTCGGCGTTCGGGTCCGCCGGGTCGGGGGCGTAGTACCGGGCCGCTTCGAGAGCCCGCCCGAAATGGGCTCCGGCCCGCAGGTCGCCGCTCTCCAGCCAGGTGCTGTCGGAGCCGTGCAGCCCGGTCGGTGACCCCCAGAAGACGACCGCCCCGCCCGTGTCCGGCAGTCCGGCCAGGTCTTCCCCCGGGATACCGACGACCGCGTCGTCGTACCCGTCGTTGTCCAGGTCGCCGGAGGCCACGGCCCCGCCGAACCGGTCGCCGGTCTCGACGCCGCCGGGCACGCCGGAGACGTTCTGGTGGAGCACGCTCTTCTTCGTCGTGCTCAGTCCGCCGGACGAGCTGTACTGCACGGTGACGTAACCGGCGCCCGATGCGCCGCTCACCGTGGCGCCCGGGGCGCCGGTCAGCACGTCGTCGAAACCGTTGCCGTCGAAGTCGCAGTTGCGCTGCTGCCACCCGATGGACGGGAAGGGCACAGGCACAGCGGCCTGGGAGGCGGGCGCCGCGACGACCGCGCCGCCGGCGAGGGTGATGAGTGCGGCGGTCGTGACGGCCGCTCGTCCGAGGTGGTGCACGGGAGGACCTCCCTGCTCTGGGAATGCCCACGGCTGCCGGGCGGAGCCACGGACCGTGCTGCGTTCACCGAATAGACATCCCCAGGCCGTCGAAGGTTGTACGCGCCCTTCCGCCACGATCACGGCCGACGGTCGGCGCACCGCCTTCTCGTCGTTCGGCCGACGACCCCGACACGGCGGCCCGGCGGTGGTGCCAGCACCCCTCCTGATCCGGGACCTGGACCACCTGCTTCACCGGCGACCACGGAGGAGGGTTGAACCGTCACCACGAATCCGGTCACAGCCGGACACCGACCCACGGAACGGGCAAGCATGATGGCCAGTCACACGAGGCGCACACTCCTCAAGGGCGCCGCGGTCGCGGCAGCGGGCAGTGTGGTGGGGAGCGGCCTCGGGCCCGGCTTCCTCAGGGCCGAGGCGCAGGCGAGTTGCCGAGCACCGAGAAGCGGCGCGACCGGGGCGGTCCCGTTCCTGGAGGGCGCCTTCGCGCCGGTCACCGAGGAGCTGACCACCTTCGGCCTCGACGTCGTCGGCCGCATCCCGCACGACCTGGACGGCCGTTACCTGCGCAACGGACCGAACGCCCTCGGCGTCGAGGACGTCCGCGCACACCACTGGATGATCGGTGACGGAATGGTGCACGGCGTCCGGCTGCGCGGCGGGCGCGCGGAGTGGTACCGCAACCGCTGGGTGCGGTCCTCGCAGGTGACGGCGAAGCTGGGTGAGACCTACCCGGGCCGGGTGCCGCCGGACGACTTCGCGTGCAACACGCACGTGATCCCGTACAAGGGCCGCATCCTGGCGATGCAGGAAGGCGGGCCGCTGCCGTACGAACTGGACGGCGAACTGGGCACCGTGGGCCCGTACGACTTCCGCTCCACGCTCAACGGCGCCCTTGCCGCGCACACCAAGTACGACGAGGCGGCCGACGAACTGCACGCGATCGCGTACTACCCCACCTGGGACCACGTGCGTCACATCGTGATCGATCGAACCGGCAGGGCAGGGCCGGCCACGCGGATCCCCGTCGCGGACGCGCCGATGATGCACGACTTCGCGCTCACCGAGAAGTACGTGGTGATCGTGGACGTGCCGATCACCTTCGACGGTGCCGCCGCGGAGGCCGGCGCGATCGTGCCGTACGTGTGGAACGACAGCCACCCCATGCGGATCGGACTGCTGCCGCGCGGTGGCGGCACCACGCGCTGGTTCGAGATCGACCCCGTGTACTACTCGCACACCCTCAACGCCTACGACCACGGCGACACCGTGGTGGTGGAGTACATCGGATTCCCCGCGCCGTTCCACGCCGCCGGGCGGGGCATGGGCGGACCCACCGCGACCGGATCCCCGACGCTCGACCGATGGACGATCGACCTGCGCGCGGACCGGGTCCGCAGCACGCGGCTGGACGACCGTCCGCAGGAATTCCCTCGCATCAACGAGTCCCTGGTCGCCCGACGGCACCGCTATGCCTACACCGCGAGCGCGGCCGAGATGTGGCGTGCGTACGAGGCCGTCGACGGGGCCTGCCCGGACGAGAAGCTCGGCAACTACCTGGTGAAGCACGACATGTTGCGGGGCCGCAGGCAGCTCCATCGGTTCCCCGGCGGCGCGGCGGTCAGCGAGCCGGTGTTCGTCCCGCGACGCGGAGCGCGGGACGAGGACGACGGCTACGTCCTGTCGTACGTGAACGACCCCGACCGCGGCGCGACCGACCTGGTGATCCTCTCGGCCCAGGACTTCGGCGGCCACCCATTGGCCCGCATCCAGCTGCCCGGCCGGGTACCGCTGGGATTCCACGGCAGCTGGATCGCGGACGCCTGAGCAGCGGCGCCGTCCCCGACCAGGGGCGAGAAGTTGTCTGCGAGATTGCTGGGCATATTGTCAACACTCTTGTAGCGTGCGTCACGCCTCGGTCCCGGGGCCTTGGGCGAAGCACTCGGTGCTCGATGAGGGGAGACCCATGCAGAGGCTCTCTGCGTCTTTCGGACGTGACGCCTTCACTCACCCGGCGGGGAAAGGCACAGGCCGCCCCGCGTCCCGCGACCGCCTCCTGAGGAGCGTGGCGCTCGCGAGTTCCCTGGTCCTCGCGACGGTGGCGATGCCGACCTCCGTCGCACTGGCAGCGCCCTCCGCCGGCCGCGGTCACGCCGCGGACCCGGAGGACGCCGAGCTGGACTTCGACTCCTCCGCGTACACCACGATCACCGTCACGGTGGACGACCGGCCGGTGAACGTGCGCTGGTACAAGGAGATCTGCTACGTCGCGAACCCGGTCGCGGCGGCGGCCCAGCAGCCCGGCGGGCCCGGTGGCGGCACCACCACGATCTCCAACACGGCCTGCGGCTACCAGGGCATGAACGTCTTCGTCCCCGAGAGTGCCTTCGGCGACCAGCGGACGCCGGTGTACTTCGCGGTGAACAACAGCGGCTGGATGGCCAGTTACGTCAAGGCCGGCGTAACCGAGGGCGCCTCCTACGACAGCTCGACCAGCAACGTCGGCGCCGCACTGAAGGCCGGATACGTCTTCGTCGACGTCGCCAACCGCAGCCGTGGGCTGGTCGGCGCCGACGGCTCGTCCCCCGGCAAGGCCCCCGCGGCCGCGGTCGACGCCAAGGCGGCCGTGCGCTATCTGCGCCTCAACGACGCCGCGATGCCCGGCAGCGCCGAGCGGATCGTCGTCAACGGCACCAGCGGCGGCGGCGCGCTGGCGTCGATCCTGGGCGCGTCCGGCAACAGCGCCGAGTACGCCCCCCACCTCGCCGCGATCGGCGCCGCCGGCATCGACGCCAAGGGCCGCAGCACACTGCGCGACGACGTCTTCGCCGTCAACGCGTACTGTCCGATCACCGACCTCGGCAACGCCGACATCGTCTACGAGTGGCTCTACAACGTCCTCGGTACGCGCGACGCCACCGGCTCCAACCCCTCACCCGCCGACGCCGCGGCGATCGCGGAGCGCTTCGCGGCATACGAGAGGAGCCTGGGGCTGCGCAACCCCGACGGCACCCGGCTCACCGCCGCCACCCTGCTCGACACCATCGAGAAGGAGGTAGTCCGCTCCGCCGAGACCTACCTCGAGGCCGATCCCGCGCACACGATCCCCCCGCTGGGCGGCACCTTCGAGATCACGTCCGGCGGCCCGCCCGCCACCAAGTCGTACGTCAACGACTGGATCGACGTCGACACCGCCACCGGCAAGGTCCGCTCCGTCGACATGACGAGGTACCTCGCCTTCGTCGCCACCCAGGCCACGCTCAAGACGACCCCCGCCTTCGACGCCGTGGGCGTCAACGGGAACACCGCCGGCCGCACCGAGACCAACCTCTTCGGCCCGCCGACCCAGGAGTACCTGAACTACACGGAATACGGCTGGAGCCACAACGACGTCGCGGGCGACGGCAGCGGCCTCGACGACACCGGGCTGACCTGGAAGCAGTACACCGCGAAGCAGAGCGCCACTGTCGACGACCAGGTCCACCTGATCAACCCGATGGACTTCGTCGGCACCCGCGCCGACACCGCACCGAACTGGTACGTCCGCCACGGCACCCGCGACCGGGACACCGCGTTCACCGTCTCGGTCAACCTCGACCGGGCGCTGGCAGCCGACAAGCAGGTCACGAACCTCGACTACCGGCTCGCCTGGAACCAGCCGCACGCCGGCAACTACGACGTGCCCGAGGCCATGGCCTGGATAGCCGACGCCGTACGGAAGGTCGGCGCCCCGCCGGCCCCCCGGCGCAGGGGATAGGGCAGCCGTCGGAGCGTCTCAGTCCCGCGCGCCGAGACTCTGCGCGAGTGCGCCGAGGGCCACGTCGACGACGGCGCGCAGCTGCTCCGTGCTCGTTCCGGCTCTGCTCATCACGGCGAGCGACTGGTTCACGGCCGCGAGGTGGGCGGCGAAGGAGTCGGCCGCCCCGTCGTGCAGTCGGCCGGCCTTGAGCGCGTCCCGTAGCCGGGTGTGCTGGAGGCCGATCGCCTCCCGTGCACGCGCCGCGACGGCCGCGCTCAGTACCGGAGTCGCCATGACGGTCTGGGCCACCAGGCATCCGTCGGGCAGGCCGGGGTCCGCGATGCGCTCCAGCGTGACGTCGAAGAACGCCCGTGCGGCTGCCAGGGGCCGGTCGGCGGCGCCGGACAGCGCGGCGTCGTACTTGTCCCCGTAGCGCGTGCTGTAGCGCTCCAGGCAGCGCAGGAAGAGGGTGTCCTTGTCGCCGAGGGAGGAGTAGATGGAGCTGCGGTTGAGTCCCGTCGCCCGGGACAGGTCGTCCACCGACGTGTCCGCGTAACCGGCCCGCCAGAACTGGATCATCGCGGCATCCAGCGCCGTGGCGACGTCGAACTGCTTCTTGCCTGCCATGTCTGCACCCTAACTCATCTTGAACCAGATAGTTCAAGATGAGTTAGGGTGCAGACATGAGGGCGGCCGGACATGTCGCCCGATCAGTGGAGGAAAGTCATGCATGACCCCGCAAGCGCCCCGCGCGTCCCCGGCAACCCGGTCCGCGACCTGCCGCTGCCCGACCTGGCCGGATTCACCCACCGCTGGATCGACGCGGACGGCGTCCGGCTCCACGCGGTGGAGGGCGGTCGGCCGGACGGCCCGGCCGTCGTGCTGCTCGCCGGGTTCCCGCAGACCTGGTGGGCATGGCGCAAGGTGATGCCGAAGCTGGCCGTCCGATGCCGGGTCGTCGCGATCGACCTGCCGGGCCAGGGCCACTCCGAGCGCCCGGACGTCAGCTACGACACGCACACGGTCGCCGCGCACGTCCACGCGGCGGTCGAGGCGCTCGGAGTCTCGACGTACTGGCTGGTCGCCCACGACATCGGCGCGTGGGTCGCCTTCTCCCTCGCCCTGAAGCACCCAAGTCGGTTGCGCGGCCTGGCGCTGCTCGACGCCGGCATCCCGGGCATCACACTCCCCGACGCCATTCCGACCGACCCCGAACAGGCGTGGAAGACCTGGCACTTCGCCTTCCACCTCGTGCCCGACCTGCCCGAGACACTGCTCGCCGGCCGCGAACGGGAGTACGTCGGCTGGTTCCTGAAGGCCAAGTCCCTCTCCTGCGACACCTTCGACGACGCGGAGATCGAGCAGTACGCCGCGTCCGTGGCCGCCGACGGCGGTCTCCGGGCATCCCTTGCCTACTACCGGGACGCAGCCGAGTCGGCGCGGAAGAACCACCAAGTGCTGGCACAACAGCGCCTGACGGTCCCGGTGCTGGGGATCTCCGGCAGCGACGGTTCCATCCCCGACATGGCGGCGTCCATCAGGCCCTGGGCCGACCGCGCCACCGGCATCGTCGTGCCCGGCGCAGGACACTTCATCCCCGATGAACAGCCCGATGCCGTCGCTGCCGCGCTGACCGCCTTCATCACCGACGACGACTGAGACAGGGCGGAAGCCGTCAACGGGCCCTTCCGGAACCCCACCGCCCGATACCTCTCACACGTCCATCAGCCGCGCGCGGCGCCCGGTCAGTCGGTGGTGGTGATGCCGCCGGTGACGGCGATGATCTCGCCGACGGTGAAGCTGGAGTCGGCGTCGGAGGCCAGGTACACGTACACCGGCGCGATCTCCTCCGGCTGCGCGACACGCGCGAGCGGGCCCTCGGTGCCGAGGTGGGCCAGACCTTCCTGCGGCATGTTCGGGTCGGCGACGTTCAGCACCGTCCAGGTGGGGCCGGGCGCGACCACGTTCGCGCGGATGCCGTCCTTGGCGAGATGCTGGGCGATGGACTTGGTGAAGTTGACCAGCGCGGCCTTGGAGGCCCCGTAGTCCATCATGGTGTCGCTGCCCCGGAGCGCTTCTTCCGAGGCGGTGGCGATGATCGCGTCGCCGGCCCGAAGGTGCGGGCGTGCGGCCTGCACCAGGTGGAAGTAGGCGTACACGTTGACCTTGAACGACCTGTCCCAGTCCTCGAAGCTGAGCTGGGACAGGTCGGTCTGGCTGTTCAGATGTGCCGCGTTGTTCACCAGGATGTTCAGGCCGCCCAGTTCCCGTACGGTCCGCTCGACCGTCTCCCGGCAGAAGGCGGCGTCGGCGAGATCGCCGGGCAGGAGCAGGCACCTCTGCCCGACGGCCCGCACCGCGTCGCAGGTCTCCTCGGCGTCCGGTTGCTCCTCGGGCAGGTACACGATGGCCACGTCCGCGCCCTCGCGCGCATACAGCAGCGCGACGGCGCGACCGATGCCCGAGTCACCGCCGGTGACGAGTGCGACCTTGCCGCGGAGCTTGTCCGCCGCACGGTAGCGCTTCGCCTCGTAGCGCGGCCGTGGGCGCATGTCACGCTCCAGGCCCGGGGCCTGCTGCCGCTGCTTGGGGTAGGGCGGCTTCGGCTCGGCGTCGGTCTGCGGGTCGGTGCCTGCGGTCCGGTCATTGTTCTGCATGCTCATGAGCCTCCTGAGGACGTGGGGCACGCTCGGCAGTCGGGTATCCCACAGGAGCCCCCCTGCAAACCCGCTCGGGCCCACCCGCGTAATGCGGTTGAGGAGGAGGCGGACCATCGGTGAAGATCCGAGGCATGTTCTCGCGCAGGAATCGCCGCCCGAAGACTCCCGAACTCCTCCAGGCATGGCAGGCCCTTGACGAGGGTGACGTCCCGGGCGCCCTGCGCCAGTTGCGGCACGGCACTGACGACCTGCCGCTCGACGAGCTGGCCCTCGTGGTGGCCCGGGCCGCCGAAAGCGCCGGCTTCGACGATCTGCGTGTCGCATCCGACGCCCTGGCCGCCCGAGCCCCGAAGGCCCCCGTCCTCTACGACTTCGGGTACGCGTGCATCGAGCGCGGCGTGCCCCACCTGGCGATACCCGCCCTGCGTGAGGCGCTGCGGCAGGCGCCGGACGCCGCGGGGATCCTGCGGGAACTGGTTGCGGCGTACGAGCGCGAGGGCCGGCACCGCGAGGCCGTCGACGCGCTCGTCGCCCACGAGAGCGGACTCCTCGACTGGCCGGACCGCTATCTGCTGGTCTTCAACGCCGTCATGGCCGGCGACCTCGCCCTGGCCCGCCGGCACGACGCGCGGCTGTCCGATCCGCAGGAGGCGATGTGGCTGCCCGCGCGGGCCCGCCAGCGCGCGATGCTGGAGCGGGCCGCCGGGGTCGCAGGGGCGAGCCCGCTCGACACCACGGATCTGCGGGGCTGGCAGTACGTCATCGGCGGAACCGTGCTCACCACCCTGTCCCCGTACGGGTTCGACGCCGGGATGACCGGACGGTACGCCTGGCTGCAGGACACCCACGACCAGTGCTTGCGCGGACTGGTGCGACTGAAGGCGGTCCTCGACGCCGCCGGAGCGGATCCCACGTCGGTGTCCCTCCTGCCCGACCGGGACAGCCGCATCCTCGGACTCGCGGCGGCCCGACTGCTGGACCTGCCGGCGCAGCCCTTCGCACCCGACCGCGAGGACACGCTCGTCGTCGCGTACGACCTGACGAAGGTGGCCGACGCCGAGCAGGGCCCCGGGATGCTCGACCGGCTCCACGAGCGGACGCCGGGCCAGATCCTGCACGAACACGCGAGCAACTGGACCGACCCACCGGTGGTCACCGCGGACAGCGCCACCCTGCTGCACCAGTCGGCGACGGCGCCCTGGGAGGGGCAGCTGCGGGCCGGCGAGGACGGCGACGTGGAGTGCGGCGCGCCCGACGGCAGGCCGGAGGAGGAGATCGCCGCGGACATCCTGGCTGCCGACGCCACGCCTGACGAGGGGGACGGCTCGGCACCCGCCGACCCGGTCGGCGGACTCACCGACTTCGTGTCCGCCGTCCGCGACACCTGGCTGCGGGCCGACCGGGCCGGTCTGTCGTCCGCGGGACCGGTCTCCAGCTCCCGCTTCCTCTGACGTGTCCGCCGGCTCCGAGCAAGGAGCCCCCGGTGCGACCGATACGGGTCCGTCCTCCCGACCCCCGTGGCGGGAGGACGGACCCGGCCTGTTGGCGGCCGTCGGGTCAGTACAGCTTGTCGACGGCCGTGCGCGTGGTCTTCTTGAAAGCGGCCACGGGCGCGTTCCGGAAGTCGCCCATCTGTCCCCACTTGACGACGGTGACGGTCCTGCCGTCCCGCCCGACCGACAGCAGGGCGATGTCGGTCGCGCCCCAGGACGTCTCGGTGTGCAGGCCGCGGACGTGGGCGCCCTCCTCGACCGGCAGCGTGCCGTAGTCGCGGCCCTCGGCCTCGACGTCGGCCGAGGACTCCTCGATGCGGTCGGCGCAGGTGCGGATCAGGTCGTCGTAGTGCTTGGCCAGAGCCCTGGCCTGAGCCGCGCTGCCCGTCACGACGGTCAACTGCACGGCGCCGGTGTCCAGGTCGGTCCAGAACCGCCGGTGCCGGTAGTCGTGGACGGGTACGCCCTCCGTGCTCAAGCACAGACCGAGTTCGTCGGAGAACCCGTCGGTGACCGGCCCGGCGGTCCAGGACGACGTCGGGTGCGGCGGCATCTGGGACGCCGACAGGAAGGCGGGCTCCGCGGTCCGCGGCGCGGCGCCGGCGGCCGGTGCCGTGAGGACCGCACCGGCCGCGAGAGCGGCGCAGGTGAGTGCGGTGACGGTGCTCGTTCGAATGCGCATGGACATGGGCGTTCCCCCGTGGACGAGTGCGTGGACGTGGATGCCGTGGCGAGGCCGGCTGGTCGTCCCGGGCCTGGTCGGAGCGGCACCAAGAGCATCGGCGGTCACGGCGCCCGGGCGCAACAGCCGGCGGCGGATCACACCCGGTGGAACCATCCCAGCCCGTCTGACGTGCAGGTACATGAAGTGCCTGGGACGCCGTCCCGGGCCGGGTGGGTCGTACGAGGACGGGTGGACCTGTGTCGGCACAGGACGACGGCGACGGCATCGACGCGGTGGCCGGGTTCGCGGCGCTGCTGCGGGCACTGAAGGAGCGCACGGACCGGAGCTACGGCTCGCTGGCCCGCCGTCTGGGCATGAACACCTCGACGCTGCACCGCTACTGCGCGGGCGACGCGGTGCCGCTCGACTTCGCCCCCGTGGAACGCTTCGCCGCCCTGTGCGGGGCGAGCCCGGAACAACGCCTGGAACTCCACCGCCGTTGGCTGCTGGCGGTGGCGGCCCGCCACCGGCCTCGTACGGAGGGCGCGACGCAGGACGCGCCCGACGCCACGGCGGCGCAAACCGTGAACGACGCGGCGCAGGGACCGGACCCGGCGGGGGAGGACACCACCGGACCGAGTACGGCGCCGAAGGCCGACGGCGGCCCGGCCGCCCCACCGGACACGGCACCGGAGACCACCTGCAGCCCGGTCGCCCAAACGGAAACCGCCCGCCGCCCGTGGTACCGCCGGGGACGCGTCATGGCGTCGCTGGCCTGCGGCTGTGCCGTGCTCGCCGCGCTCGGTGCCCTGGCCGCGCCGCCGGAGGGGCGGCGGGCGTCGGCCGACGGTCCTGCCCGGGCCGCCGGCCCGGCGGCGTCCGGTACGACCGAGTCCGGGGCGCCCGAGCGACCGGCCACCTCACCCGGCCCGAGCGCCACCCCCACCACCGAGCGGCCCTCGGGCTCCGCGACCCCGAAGAGGAAACCGGACGCCCCTCGCCCCTCCGGCGCGACGTCCGCCCCGCCCCCCGGGGAACAGCCCGCTGGGCCGCCGCTCACCTGGTCGGTGAACTCCCAGGCGTGGAAACTCGGTTGCGGCCACGACTACGTCGTCGCCAAGCCGCCGAACCAGGTCCCGCCTCCTCCCGCCCCCCAGGACGCGGCGCCCTGGGCGGCGACGCAGAACGCGGTGCACGGTCGCGAGACGCTCGTGCAGCTGTCGGTGCAGGGGCGCAGCGACACGGCCGTCGTCCTGGAGGCACTGCGGGTGCGCGTGGTCGGCCGTACGGCGCCGGCCGAGGGCAACGCCTACGCCATGGACCAGGGCTGCGGCGGCTCGCTCACCCCCCGGTACTTCGCCGTGGACCTGGACAAGGACCGCCCCATCGCCCGCGCCGTTGCCGGGAACGACTCCGGCACACCGATCCCGGCCGTGCGCATGCCCTACCGCGTCTCCGCGAAGGATCCCGAGGTGCTGCTGGTCACGGCCGAGACCAGCTCGTGCGACTGCCGCTGGTACCTGGAACTGGACTGGTCCTCCCAGGGCCGCACGGGCACCGTACGCATGGACGACAACGGCCGCCCGTTCCGCACCAGCGCCATCGACGGCCTGCCCCGGTACGTGTACGACACCCTGGGCCGCCAGTGGGAGCCCTACCGCCCTTAGACGATGGCGCTGCATCGATTGAATCGATCGCTCTCCACGGAAACAACTGTTGGACAGAAAAGCAGCCCGAGCCAAGGATGTTCCTGCGGTGGCCACGTCGACGCGACACCGGACGGATCACCGCTCGAGTGGAGGCTTGGATGTCAGAGGAAGAGACCGAAGCAGTCGTCGTCGGGGCGGGTCAGGCAGGCGTGGCGATGAGCGAGCACCTGAGCGCTCACGGCATCCCGCACGTGGTGCTGGAACGGCACCGCATCGCCGAGCGGTGGCGGTCGGAGCGGTGGGACTCGCTGGTCGCCAACGGGCCTGCGTGGCACGACCGGTTCCCGGGGATGGAGTTCCCCGGTGTCGACCCGGACGCCTTCGCCTCGAAGGAGCAGGTGGCCGACTATTTCGTCGCCTACGCAGAGAAGATGGGCGCCCCGGTCAGGACCGGTGTGGAGGTCACCTCCGTACGCAGGCGCGAGGGCCGGTCCGGTTTCGAGGTCCGCACGTCGGAAGGGACGATCGACGCACGCTTCGTCGTGGCGGCGACGGGCCCGTTCCAGCGGCCGGTGATTCCGCCCGTCGTCCCGGACGGCGCCGTACGGGTGCAGATGCACTCCAGCCAGTACCGCAATGCGCGGCAACTGCCCGAAGGAGCGGTGCTCGTGGTGGGCGCCGGATCCTCCGGAGTCCAGATCGCCGACGAGCTGCGACGGTCCGGGCGCCGGGTCCTGCTCTCCGTCGGTCCGCACGACCGCCCGCCCCGCGAATACCGCGGACGCGACTTCTGCTGGTGGCTCGGTGTCCTGGGACGCTGGGACGCCGAGACCCCGCCGCAGGGCGCCGGACACGTCACCATCGCCGTCAGCGGTGCGCGCGGCGGACACACCGTGGACTTCCGCGCCCTGGCCGCCGACGGTGTCGAACTGGTCGGTATGACCGCGGCCTACGAGCAAGGCGTGCTGCGCTTCGCACCGGACCTCGCTGCGAACATCTCGATGGGCGACGCGAAGTACCTTGAGCTGCTGCGGGCCGCCGACGCCTACGTCGAGCGCAACGGGCTCGAACTGCCCGAGGAGCCGCAGGCGCATGTGCTGGGTCCCGATCCGACGTGTGTGACCGACCCCCGACTGGAGCTCGACCTCGCCGAGGCCGGTGTGACCTCGATCGTCTGGGCGACCGGCTTCGCCGCCGACTACGGCTGGCTGGAGGTCGACACCTTCGACGAGCGGGGTCGTCCGAGGCACCGGCGCGGCGTGGCGGAGGAGCCGGGGGTGTACTTCCTGGGGCTCCCCTGGCTGTCCCGCCGGGGGTCGAGCTTCATCTGGGGCGTGTGGCACGACGCCAGGTACGTCGCCGACCACATGGCGACCCGCCGCGGCTACCTCTCCTACGGCAGCACGGACACCGCGACCAACAGCGAGAAGTAGAGGGAGCAGCTGATGACATCCGCGAGCAAGGGACGTCCCCCGAGGGGGCCGATCGTCACCGGCGGGCACACCCGCATCAGGCCGTTCAACACCCGCGACACCTACCCGGAGCAGCATCTGGAGAACGACCTCTGCCAAGCCGTCGTCGCGGGCGACACGGTGTACGTCCGCGGTCAGATCGGTCAGGACCTGGACACGAGTGAGTCCGTGGGGATCGGAGACGCCGAGGCGCAGGCCGAGCAGGCCATGGCCAACATCAAGATGCTGCTCGAAGAGGCGGGCAGCCGGATGGAACACCTGGTCAAGCTGACCATCTACCTGGTGGATCCGCGCTACCGCGAGGCGGTGTACCGCACGGTGGGCCGCTGGACCAGGGGAGTGCACCCCATCTCCACGGGGCTGGTCGTCTCGGCCCTGGCCCGACCGGAGTGGCTGTGCGAGATCGACGCGGTCGCCGTCATACCCGGGGAGGGCCGAGCATGACCTTCTCCCTCGTCGTGCGCGAAGGCGACCGGTTCGGTCTGGCGGCCAGCTCGTCGAGTCCGGCCGTCTTCGCCCGCGTCGCGCACCTGCGGCCGGGCGTCGGCGCCGCCGCCTCGCAGAACATCACCGACCCGACCCTCGGGACCCGGCTGCTGGACGGGCTCGCCGAACACGGTGACGCCCGGCGGGCACTCACCGAGGTCACCGAGACGGCCGATCACATCGACTACCGGCAGCTCACCGTCCTGGGGCGCTCCGGCCCCGGCTTCGCCTTCAGCGGCTCGCACACCCTGGGCCAGCACGCGTCGGCCACCGCCGACGGCGCGGTGGCGGCGGGCAACATGCTCTGCGGCGGACACATTCCCCGGGTGCTCCTCGACGCGTACGCCGCCGCCACCGGCGAACTGGAGGAACGCCTGGTCACCGCCATGAAGGCCGCTGTCGACGCCGGCGGTGAGGAGGGGCCGGTGCACTCGGCGGGCCTGGCGGTCGTCGCGGACGTCGACTGGCGCGTCACCGACCTGCGCGTGGACTGGGCCGAGGACCCGATCGACAGGCTCGGTGACCTCCTCGACCTCTGGTTGCCGCAGCGCGACGACTACGTGCGCCGCGGACTCGATCCCGCCTCGGCCCCCTCCTACGGCGTTCCGGGCGACCGTTGATGGGCACGCCGAAACACACCGCCCGCCGCGCGGTCGAGAAGCACGCCGAGGAGCTGATCGCCCTATCCGAGCGGTTGCACGCCGACCCGGAGACCGCCTGGGAGGAACACCGGGCGGCGGCCGCCGTACCCGAACTCCTGGACCGCGCCGGGTTCGACGTCACCTCGTCCTACCTGGGGCTCGACACCGCCTTCCACGCCCGGTTCGGCAGCGGTCCGGTACGGATCGCGTTGTGTGCCGAGTACGACGCGCTGCCCGGTCTCGGGCACGCGTGCGGGCACAACCTCATCGCGGCCGCCTCGGTCGGCGCGGCCCTCGGCCTGGCCGCCGTCGCCGACGGCATCGGGCTCACCGTGGAGGTCTACGGAACCCCGGCGGAGGAGGGCGGCGGCGGGAAGATCGAGATGCTGGAACGGGGTGCCTTCACCGGGACGGACCTGGCGATGATGGTTCACCCGGCGCCCGTCGACGTCGCCGAGGCACGCCCGTTCGCGGTGAGCCACTCGAAGATCTCCTACACCGGGAAGTCCGCGCACGCCGCGGCCTACCCCGAGGCCGGGGTCAACGCCGCCGACGCCTTCACCGTCGCCCAGGTCGCCCTCGGACTGCTGCGCCAGCAGTTGCCCTCCTCGGCGCGCGTGCACGGCATCGTCACACACGCCGGGGACGCACCGAACGCCATCCCGGAGCGGTCGACCGGGCGTTGGTACGTCCGGGCCGAGACACTCGCCGAACTGGCCGAGCTGGAGCCCCGCGTCATGCGGGCCTTCGAGGCGGGCGCCCTGGCCACCGGCTGCGAGCTCGAGGTCGAGCCGGAGAGCAAGCCGTACGCGGAGTTCCGCACCGACGAGCAGGCCCTCGCGCACTACCGGGCCAACGCCCTCGCCCTGGGGCGCAGGTTCGCGCCGCCCGGCCAGGCCGCCCGGATGAACCGCGCCTCCACCGACATGGGCAACGTCTCCCAGGTGGTGCCCGCCATCCACCCCTACATCGGCATCGGCTCCCTGCCCGCCACCAACCACCAGCGCGAGTTCGCCGCGCACTGCGTCGGTGGCACCGCCGAGAGGGCCCTGCTCGACGGTGCGGTCGCGCTGGCCTGGACCGGAGTGGACCGCGGCCAGACCGAGGAGGTGACCGCATGATCCCCGCGCTCGTCTCCCCGGAGGTGCACGACGCGGCAGACCTGCGCCGGACCTGATCCGCGGGCGCGGTCTCCTGACCGAGGTCCTCCCTTCCCCAAGGAGGTGCGTATGCGCACCAGTAACCCCGAAGCCGCGACCACCGGGCCCGAGGTGGCCACCGACACCGCCGCCCTGCGCCGAAACGTTGCCGCAGGAGCCATCGGTGTGTTCGTGCACTGGTTCGACTGGGCCGCCTACGCCTATCTTGCCGGTACCGTCGCGGACGTGTTCTTCCCGGACGAGGACGGCACCACCGGGCTGCTCGCCGTGTTCGGCGTGTTCGCGGTGTCCTTCGGCATCCGGCCCGTCGGTGCGATGGTGTTCGGGCCCCTGGGCGACCGGATCGGCCGCAAGCGCACCCTCTCCCTGGTCATCTTCATGATGTCCGGTGCCACCCTGGCCATCGGGCTGCTGCCCGGATACGGCTCGATCGGGATCGCCGCGCCCCTGCTGCTGGTGGTGCTGCGCCTGATCCAGGGCTTCGCCGCAGGCGGCGAGTTCGGCAGCGCGGCCAGCTTCCTCGCCGAGAGCGCGCCCCGGCACCGACGCGGTTTCGGCGTGAGCTGGCTCGAGGTCGGCTCCCTGCTGGGATTCCTCGCCGGGTCCTTCGTGTTCCTGCTGCTGTCCACGGGGCTGACCGACGACCAGCTCATCTCGTGGGGCTGGCGCATCCCCTTCCTGGTCGCCGCCCCGCTCGGTGTCATCGGCTACGTCATCCGCAACAAGATCGAGGACACCCCCGAATACCGTGCGCTGGAGGCCAACGACACGGTGCCGCGCAGCCCGGTGCGGGAGCTGCTGCGCACCAACAAGCGGCAGGTGCTTCAGGCGGCCGGCCTGATGGCGGCCATGCACGTGCCGTTCTACATGGTGCTGACCTACCTGGTCACCTACGAGACCGATCACCTGGACCACTCCGCCGACAGCGCGGCCCTGCTCTCCACGGTGATCTCACTGCTCGGACTGGTGCTGGTGCCGGTGTTCGGCATGCTGTCGGACCGCGTGGGACGCAAGCCGGTGTTCGTCGGCGCGACCGCGGCTCTCCTGGTCCTGTCCACCCCCGCCTTCTGGCTGATGCGGACGGGACTCGCGGGGACCTGGATCGCCGGACTGCTGCTCGGCACCATCCTCGCGGCGATCCTGGGCACCTACGCCGTCTGGTCGGCGGAGGTCTTTCCCACCCGCACCCGGCAGAGCGGCCTGTCCATCGCCTACAACATCACCGCGGCGCTCTTCGCGGGCACGGTGCCCTACCTCATGACCGTGCTGATCTCCGCGACCGGCAGCACCCTGTTGCCCGGTCCGTACATGATGCTGTTCGCCGTCGGCGGCCTCGTCGCCGCGCTGTCCCTGAAGGAGACGGCGGGCTCCGTCCTGCTGCGCCCCGAGGACGTCTCAGAGGCACCTGCCGAGCGCGGTTAGGCTCGCCCCACAGGGGCCCGAGGGCCCGGACACGGCTCAGCAGGCGCAAGGGACAGGCATGACGTCACCGGTGGGATTCACCCTCGTTCAGCTCCGCTACTTCCTCGTCGCCGCGGAGCACGGCTCGATGACGGAGGCTTCGGCGGAGCTGCACATGGCCCAGTCCGCCGTTTCCGCGGCCGTCTACAACCTGGAGCGCGACCTGCGCGTGCAGCTGTTCATCCGACGCCGCGGGAGGGGCCTGACCCTCACGCCCGCGGGGGAGCGCCTTCGACAGCAGGCCCGTGAGCTGCTGGGCCGCGCCCGCGAAGTCGAACGGGAGGCCCGGGGCGACGGCGGGACCGTCTCGGGGCCGGTCACCGTGGGGTGCTTCGTGACCCTGGCCCCGTACTATCTGCCGCCCCTGTTCAGCGAGTGCACGGCACGCTACCCCGGCATCGAGATCGACGTGGTGGAGGGTGAGACCGATCAACTCGTCCAGGCCCTGGGCGCGGGGCGCATCGACTTCGCCCTCACCTACGGACTCGGCCTCTCGGCCGAGGGCGGCGTGCACAGTGAGACGATCGCCCGCGCCCCGGCGTACGTCCTCGTGCCGACCGACCATCCGCTGGCCGGACGGGACGGAGTCGAGCTGGCCGAACTCTCCTCGGAGCCGCTCGTCCTGCTCGACCTGCCGCACAGCCGTGACTACTTCCGTTCGCTGGTGACCGCCACGGGTACCGCCCCCGACGTCCGGTACCGGACCCGCAGTTACGAGACCGTGCGCTCCCTGGTGGCCCGGGGCCTCGGCTACTCGGTGCTGAACCAGCGGCCGGCCACCAGCCAGACGTACGGTGGGGGCGAGGTGGTGGAACTGGAGCTGCGGGACGGGAGCCCCGCGCTGGAGGTCCAGCTCGCCTCGATGGCGGGGGTGACTCAAACCGCCCGTGCCGGCGCCGTGATGGACCTGCTGCGGGAGACCGCCGCCGACTTGCACCGCTCGGGTGCCTGACGGCCCTGCGCGGCCCGCACCGTCCCCGTCTCTGTCCCCGTGCTTCCTCAACGGCACCGCTGCGCGATTGTGCGCAGCTTCCCGGGGACGGGGACGTCAACACTCGGGATACGTTCAGCTGCGGTAGGCGCCGGGAGCCGTCCCCCGTGACTCTCCTGAAGGCGATGCTCAGGGCGCTGCCTCCACGCCCGTCGGCGTCGGCCTGGCCGCCCGCCCGGACCGGCGCCGACGGGGCGATGTCACGCAGGCACGCCGAGTGGCGGGTGGTCGAGGACGCGGGGCTTGTACTCGACCAGTTGGATGCGGCCGTCGAAGGTGCGGTGCTCGACCATCTCGAGAGCGACGTCCGGATAGCCGTCATAGATGCGTTCTTGGCCCGTGGCCCCGGTGATCACGGGGAACATCACGACCCGGAAGCGGTCGACGAGGCCGGCTCGTAGCAGGGACCGGCACAGGCTGAGGCTGCCGATTGTGCTGAGGAGCCCCGAGCCACTCGACTTCATGGCGCGGACCGTCTCGACCGCGTCGTCGCGGACCAGCGTGGAGTTGGCCCAGGTCAGCGGCTCTTCGAGCGACGACGAGAAGACCACCTTGGACGCTTGCGAGAGTTCGTCGACGGACGACTCTTCCTCGGGCCTGAACTCGTCTTGGCCAGACGGGACCTGGCCTGCGGCGAAGCCCGACATCAGGCGGTAGGTGTTCGCTCCCATCAGGTAGGTGACCTCGGGCTGCTCGGTGAGCCAAGCGAGATACTCGGGGCCCTCGAGGCCCCAGAACCCGGGCCATCCCTCTCCCGATGCGTAGCCGTCGAGGGACGTGATGAAGTCGACGAGAAGCTCCGACATGGCTGTGTCCTTTCTTGGGTGTCACAATCTTGGACCGGCCGGGAGCCGCAATCTCATCGATCGCTCTGCGGAGTGCTGCGAAATCCACTCGACTGCTCGCCGCGCCCCGGGACCACTGGTACTGGGTCCGTCCCGTTGTGCGAATCGGCGTTTTATGGCCTCCTCCACAGGTCGGTACGGTCGCGTTCATGGAGCGGAGCTTTCAGAGCGCAGAAGGACTCGCGGCCGCGTTGCGCGCACGTGAGGTGACATCGATGGAGCTGACCGAGGAGGCGATAGCCCGTGTCGAGCGGGACGACAAGGCGGTCAACGCGATCTGCGTGCCGGACTTCGACCGTGCCCGGGCCGCCGCGCGTGGTGCCGACGAGGCGCGCGCCCGGGGCGAGGACCGGCCCCTGCTCGGCATCCCGGTGACCGTCAAGGAGTCCTACAACGTGGCAGGGCTGCCCACGACCTGGGGCATGCCGCAGTACCGGGACTACGTACCGGCCGAGGACGCGGTTCAGGTGTCCCGGCTCCGGGCCGCCGGCGCGGTCATACTGGGCAAGACGAATGTGCCGTTGGGGCTGCAGGACCTGCAGAGCTTCAACGCGATCTACGGCACCACCAACAACCCCTGGGATCATGCGCGCACGTCGGGCGGATCGTCCGGTGGCTCGGCGGCCGCCCTGGCCGCCGGGTTCGGCTCGTTGTCCATCGGCTCCGACATCGGTGGCTCGCTGCGCACTCCTGCGCACTTCTGCGGTGTGTACGCCCACAAGCCGACGCTCGGGCTGGTGGCGGACCGCGGTATGGTCCCGCCGACCGTGCCGGCGTATCCGGTCGGCCCCGAGCTCGCCGTCGTGGGTCCGATGGCACGTACGGCTCGCGACCTCACGCTTCTCCTCGACGTCATGGCGGGGCCGGATCCGCTGACGTACGGCGTGGCTCACCAGCTGGCGCTGCCGCCCGCGCGCCACGCTCGGTTGAGCGACTTCCGGGTCCTGGTCCTCGAAGAGCATCCGTTCATCGCGACCGGGTCTGCGGTGCGCGCCGGTGTGAACCGGGTGGCCGACGCGCTCGCCGAGGCCGGCGCCCACGTGGAACGGCGTACTCCGCTGCTGCCCGATCTGGCCGAAGCCGCGACGCTCTACACCCAGCTGCTGTTCTCGGGCTCCGTCGCGCGTTTTCCCGTCGATGCGTACGAGGAGTTGCGGACCCGCGCCGCCGCACTGAGCGCGGACGACCGGAGTCTCGCCGCGGCGCGCCTGCGGGGCATGGTGTTCAGCCACCGCGACTGGATCGGGGCGAACGATCGCCGCGAGCTTCATCGTCACGGCTGGCGCCGGTTCTTCGCCGAGTTCGACGCCGTGGTGTGCCCGATCACGCCGACGCCCGCGTTCCCGCACGATCACGACCCCGATCTGCTGGCACGCCGGATCGACATCGACGGTGTCGCGTATCCGTTCTTCGACCAGCTCGTCTGGGCGGGTCTGGCCACCATGCCCGGCCTGCCGGCCACCGCCGTACCGGCGGGTCTGTCTCCCGACGGCCTGCCGGTGGGAGTGCAGCTCATCGGCCCGATGTTCGAGGACCGGACGCCGCTGCGTCTGGCCGAACTGCTCGAACGGGCCATCGGCGGTTTCCAAGTACCGGAGTAGGACGCCGAACCAGGACTCTAGCGCCGGGTGTCCGGCCGAGGCCGAGGGCGGAGAACGAACCGGGGGCGGTGCCGGCAGCGCCGCTGTCCCCCGACGGGCAGGAGACATGCCGGTCAGCTCGGCCCCCGACATCGCCGCGGCCCCGGCTGTCGGCGGACCTGCGATGTCGGCTTCCCCCTTGGTTGTGAGGCAGTTACCGGGGAAAAGGGAAGCGCAGAGGTCTGACAAGGGCGCCGCCGTGCCGGTTGCCGACGGTAAGGAGAGGGATCCGTGAGAAGTGTGTGGATGTACGCGCCGGAGATCGGGTACGGGGCCGGGCGGTCGATGGTGGGATTCACCGTGGAGGCTGCCGACGGTGTCATCGGGCACGTGGACCGCCAGCAGGACGAGCCCGGCATGCAGCACCTGGTCGTCGACACCGGAGTGTGGAAGTTCGGCAGAAGTGTCCTGATCCCGGCCGGCGCCGTCACCGGCATCGACGCCGAGGCGCAGAAGGTGCATGTCACACCGTCGCGGGAGGAGATCAAGGCCGCTCCTCGTTTCGCCACCGACAGCGAGACGGCCGACCCCGGCTACCTGTCCGAGGTCGGCGCCTATTACCTGGCTCTGCGTGGCTGAGGTCCTGCTTGGCCGGCGTGTGGTCGGAGTGAGCGGCCGGCGTCGCCCGCGCCGCTCCGACCGGGGCGGCCCGGAGCGGAGACCGCTGTCGCCGAACGGCCCCCGTCCGTGTGCGCTGCTTCCGTAACGCCGCCCTATCCGTAGCCGCCGGACGGCAACTCGACGCGGAGTTCACCGCGACCCGGGACAGGCGGTCCGAGGCCGGCAACGGCCTGGACGCGTCGGGGACTGCATGGCGGGCGGTCGAGCCGGTAGCCGGTAGCCGGTAGCCGGGCACGGCACCGCCACAGTACCGGGTCTGCTCTCCACTGCCTTCAGCCGACGCCGGGTCAGCGCAGGATGCGCCAGCGGTTGTCGGCCGTACCGTCGTCCGCGTCCTGGACGACGAAGGCGCCGACCGCGGGGGAGTCGTTCTGGACGGCGAGCAGCTTTCCGCTGTGGGCGTTGCGGATCGTGCAGGTTCCGTCGCCCTGGTCTTGGATCGTCCACCGGTGGTCGGCGGTGCCGTTGTCCGTCCACTGCAGCACCGTGGCACCGTCGGCGGTGGACATGTCGAGCACGCCCAGAACCTTGCCGCTGTGGACGTTGCGCAGCCGGTGGGTGCCGCCTGCGTCGGGCACCATCTCCCAGTCGTGGTCGGCGGTCCCGGAGTCGGTCCAGAGGAGGGCACGACCGCCGTCGGTGGTGGCCATGTCCTGGACGCCCAGCACCAGACCACCACCGGCGGCGTTGGCGATGCGGACGGAGGCGAGACCGCTGGTGTTCCAGTAGACGGTGTAGTTGTGGCCGTGGGCGTCGTGGAACGGACCGAGGTCCACGGTGGAACCGTTCGCGGTGGCGGTGAAGGCGAGCCCGGTGGAACCGGCCCGCCTGATCGAGGCGACGTCCAGGGCGGGGAGGGCGGAAAGGGCGGTGTCCCCGTAGTTACCGCACAGGGTGACCGGACCGTGGGTGACGGCACCGACGCCCGGGTTGTCGTTGGAGGGCCGCACGAGGGTGCGCATCGGCAGGCGGACCGTGACGCTGTCCCCGGATGTCCAGGATCGGTCCACGGTCGCGTAGGTCCCCGGCGTGGTGGCGATGTCCTGCCTGACGCCGTTGACGCTGATGACGGCACCGGTGGTCCAGCCGGGAACGCGGACACGCATCGCCCAGGTGCCGCCCACGTTGCCGCTGACCCGCAGCGTCGTGGTGTCGCTCGCCGGGTACGAGGTGGTCTGCGTGACGGTGATGCCGCGCCGGGTCCAGGTGAGGATCGAGGGGACGAAGAGGTTCACGGTCAGGGTGGTACCGCCGTCGTGGAAGTAGACGGAGTCCATCAGCCGCGTGTGCATCTCCAGACCGGTGCCCTGGCAGCACCAGAAGGTGGTGTAGTCGGTGCTCCAGGTGCCGCCGCCCCACGCCGGGCCCACTCCCCGTCGGCCGCCGGGCTTGAGCGGGGTGAAGTAGGTGACGTGGCCGTGCGGGTCGGCCGGGTTCTGCTGGCCGATCATGTGGTTGAGCCAAGCCTGCTCGTAGTAGTCGAACAGCTCGGCCCGGTCCGGTGTCAGCGCGAACAGTTCCCGGGTCAGACTGAGCATGTTGACGGTGTTGCAGCTCTCGCAGGTGTCGTTCGCGAGGTATGCGGAGATGGCGTCAGGGGCACGGAAGTGCTCCGCCTGACTGTTGCCGCCGATCGCGTAGGTGTGGGTGGCGACGCACATGTTCCAGGCGTTGGTGGCGATGTCCCGGTAGCGCGTGGCGCCGGTGGCCTTGTACTCGCGTACGGCCCCGATCCACTTCGGCACCTGTGTGTTGGCGTGCAGCCCGGCCAACCGGTCCTCGTTCGCCGCCAGAGGGTCGAACACCGCGGCGTGGTCGAACCGCTGGGCGACGGCGAGCCAGCGCGTGTCGCCGGTCTGCTGGCAGAGATCGGTCAGGACGGCGTTCATGCCGCCGAACTCCGTGCCCAGGACGGCCTGCATCCGCGTGGTGCTCAGCCGGCCGGTGCGCCGGTCGACCCATTCCGCCAGGGCGAGCAGTACGTCACGGGCCTGCGCGCTGCCGAGGTGCCGCCACACGTCCAGCAGGCCGGCGAGGGTCTTGTGGATCGTGTAGTACGGAACGTTGCCGTTGCTCAGCCTCCCCGCCTCAAGGGCGGCGAAGTCGGACTCGGGGTAGCCGGAGAGGTAACCGGCACCGAAGCCCGCGGCATCGTTGTTGGCCTGGCACTTGGCCAACTCGGCCACCATGTAACGGGCCTTGTCCCGGCAGGCGGTGTCCCCGGTCACGGCGTACGTCTGCGCCCAGGCGGTGAGGAAGTGGCCCTGCACGTGACTGCGGAAGGGGAAGTCGGGGGCCTCCCAGCCGCCGGTCGCGGCCGCGCCGCCCGTGGGCAGGAGGTGGTTGGCGCGGAAGTTGTGGAGCAGTCGGTCGACGTCGACGAACCGCAGGTACGCCTGGGTGCGGTTCTGGTTGTCCAGCCACCGGCTCGACGTCAGCCTGACCCCGCCTGGTTCGAAGGGGAAGGCAAGGGCCCCGATGTCGGTCCGGGCCGGCGGGAGGGCCGCTCCGTGGGCGTGGGAGCCGCCGACTAGGGGACCGACGGCGGTTGCGGCGGCAGTCGTCCCGGCCAACTGGAGGACGTGCCTTCTGCTGAGGGGAGCGGGCATGAAACCACCTTTGCGTTCCGTGAAGGGGGCAGGGCGGACGGAGAGCCTGCTGTGTTCGCAATTTCGAACGCTGTTCGTGAAATCGTCGAGACCCTAGTTGCGACGCCGACGGGACGTCAATGCGCCCGACGTCCTCCCGTGCGGCACGTCGCTCGACCGTGCTCGGTGCTACGACGGGTCTCGCCCGATGCCACGACGCGGCCGGCGAGGACCACTCCGACGGCGGTCCGGCGGTCTCACCACGGCCGGATCGGACGGAACCCGGCGCGCCGTCCCCCGGTATCCGGAAGGTGTCCCATCCGTTTCCCGGTGCGGATGCCGACCACGCGCTCGGTGACGGCGAGGTCCGGCAACTGGGCGCAGATCGCCCTGCGGCGGCGAAGACGTACCCTCCAGGACGGCATCCCGGGCAAGTGATCCCCACGACGACCCCCTGCAGACCTGCTCACGGCGACGTCCACACCGGTTCGTCGGCTCCCCACCGGCCGGGCGGCCGTGCCCAGTCGGTGGGCCCGCCGGTGAACGACAGGGGCGGCAGAGCGTATTGGAGCCGGCCCAGTGCGCTGTCGGTCTCGGTCAGCCAGGCAGCGTCGTCGACCGCGTCCCGGGCCGTTCCGGTCTGGGGCTGTACGTTGTACTGCAGCCAGTGGGCCGTCTGTGCGAGGGCGTGGTGCAGGACATGCGAACCGCCTTCCCGCACCTGGTCGGTGAGGGCGCGCAGCACACCGGCGGCGATCAGGTAGCCGGTGCCGTGATCGAGCGCCTGCGCGGGCAGGACACCTGGTTTCGTGGGCGAGCCCTCCGTTGCCGCGATACCGGTCGCCACCTGGACGAGGCTGTCGAAGCCGCGCCGCTCGGCCCAGGGACCGTAGTCGCCCCAGGCGGACAGGGTCGCCACCACGAGGCCGGGCCGCCGCTCGATGAGTGCCTGCGGGGCGAGTCCGAATCGGTCGAGTGCCCTCGGCCGGTATCCCACGACCACCACGTCGGCATCGGCGAGCAACTCTTCGAAGGTTCGCCGGTCCGCGTTGTGCGACAGATCGAGGCGCGTCGAGCGCTTCCCGAAACCGGTGTCGGCGTGGGCATAGGGGTCCTCCGGCAAATGCGGCGAGTCCACGCGCAGGACGTCCGCACCGAGGAGGGCGAGGGTGCGGGTGGCCGTCGGCCCTGCGATGACCCGGGTGAGGTCCAGGACGCGAGGCGGGGTGACGTCCTGCCTGGCAGGCGCCGCGGCGTCGTTCAGACGCTGTCTGGTCAGCAGCGGGCGGGCGGCCACCGCGGCGCCCTGTGGATGGGCTGCCCATTGCGCGGGCGTACGCAGTGCGACAGCCAGCCCGCCGGCCGCGTACACCTTCTCCTCGACCTCCTGCGCCGGTGATGCGGCGATGAGCTCTGCCGCTTCGCGTTCCGCGGCATCCGGTCCGAGTCCCAGGGCCGCGCACAGCCGCGAGCGATGGTGCGGATAGTTCGCATGGGTCCGCACCCAGCCGTCCTGTGCGCGCCAAAGCCGGGAGAGCGGCGCGAAGTTGACTGGGGCACGTCCGTCGATGCGCAGATGGCGCTCGCTGGTGAAGGCGGCCGCCACCGCACCGTCGTCCACCTGCACCCTGCCCAGGGGACGCCCCGAGCGCAGGGACGCAAGTTCCGCACCCGCCAGCGCGCACACACCCACGCAGGCCCGTGCCAGCTCGATCACCGGCAGGCGCGCCGGCAGCGCACCCGCCCGCCTGCGGCAGGTGATGCGGGACAGCAGGGCAGGGTCCCCGCCGAGTGCGTCCCAGGCGGTCGCGGTACCAGGTGAGTACGTCATGCACCAGCATGATGCCGCAGACCCGCAGCGATGCAGCCGGAAGGGAGGGGGTGTGAGGGGAGCGTTGACCTCTGCCGTCTTGCGGTGCCCGAACCCGGCGTGGCTCAAACAGGTCACACTTCGCTGAAGGCGGTGCGTGGTTCGCGGCCGATGACCAGCTTGACGACGCCGAGCAGCAGGTGGGCTGACGCCTTCGGTAGGACTGCGACCACGAGGTCGGCAAGTCGTACTGACCAGAGGTCGGCGTTGAGCACGCGGGAGCCGTAGTCGAGCGCGGCGAGCCAGTCCGGGCCTTCGCCGTCCGCCCGGAGGTCGGGGTCCGTACGGAACTGCGCACAGGCCGCCTCCGCGATGCGCAGCCGGTGCAGGGCGAGCGCCAGGCAGCGTCGTCGCGCAGGGTGCGTCGTGGGGTCCGTTTCCCACCATGGACTTGGAACGAGCCACCGGCGCCGACAGCTACCGGAGGATCGCCGAGATCAGTCCACCGGGTCGCTCCTCGCGCTGCGGCGGGGTGCCGATCGGGCGGCCGTATGCGGCACCACGCTCGCGCAAGGTGTGGCATGTGGCCTTCCAGCCGTGTCCGGCCAGCCAGGCCACCGGGTCGTCGGGCATCTCCGAGACCCACATGGACGCCGCCGAACCAGGCTCGGCCTCCGCGCCGAAGCGCTCGATCACGCCGCGCGAGCCCAACGTCAGCCCCATTCGACTGCCTGCCGCCGACTGCGCGCCGATCCGGTCCAGCAGCAGCTCCACGGCGTCATCGGGCAGATAGATCAGCAGTCCCTCGGCGATCCACACGGTCGGCGCGGCCGGGTCGTGCCCTGCGGCGACCAGCGCGCTCGGCCAGTCGGCACGCAGATCCGCGGCGACGGCGATCCGCTCGCAGCGTGCGACGGCCCGCTCCTTGGTCAGCACCGCAGCCTTGAAGTCCAGTGGCGCGGCGGTGTCGACCTCGAAGAGCCGGGTGCCCTCGGGCCAGTCCATTCGGAAGGCCCGGCTGTCCATCCCGGCGCCGAGCAGCACGACTTGCCGGATGCCGGACGCGGAGGCCTGCTGCAACAGTTCGTCGAGGAACTTCGTCCTGACGACGATGGAGAACGTCACGGCCAGCCGACGCCGTCGCTCGGCCTCGTCCTCGGGCGGAGGTGAGGAGGACCTCAGGCCGCCGGCGTTGGCGAAGGCCCGTGCCAGTGGGTCGCGGAAGAGAGCGTTCTCCCGCTCGGTCTCCAGGGCCCGCACCCTGGCCACCCCCACAGCCGTGGCCCACACTCCCGACGGCTGAGCCACTTCCTGCCCATGAGTCATCGCGACAGCGTAGAGGGTGGCCGTGTGATCCATCGACTCGACCGTGCGGGTCATCCCGGGCACGGAGCAGCACTACTGGGACGACCGGATCCGATGTGACAGCGATCGCCGCCCGGCCGGCAGGAGCCCCGTGAGCGCAACGGGCCCCTAGCCCTCGGTCGCCGTCGGGTCCCACAGTCCGGCGGCCGTACCGCGCGCAACGTGCTCGGCGTAGACGCCCACCTTGACGGCGATGATGGAGCGGCATTCCTCCAGGGCGCGGATCTGGTCCTCGACGCGGTGTTGATGGGCATCGAGGAGCCGCAGTCGCTCCGGCTCGTTGCCCGGTCCCTGCCGCACGAGCTCGGCGAATCGCTTCAGCTCGGCCAGGGGCATTCCGGACTCCCGCAGCCGGACGCAGATCCCCAACCAGTCGACGTCGGTGGGGCTGTAGCGCCGGCGGCCGCCCGCGGTGCGGTGGACCGGGCCGATCAGCAGGCCCTCGCGCTCGTAGAAGCGCAGGGCGTGGACGCTCAGGCCGGTGCGGTCGGCGACCTCGCCGATGCCGAGCGATTCCGTGACGGTTTCGATCATCGCCATGAGGTCACTTTAGGGCTTGATCTAGACCCGCCTCTAGCTCGTAGCGTTCCGGGCATGAACACTCGGACCGTCACCGCGCAACACTCGATCAACTCTCCCTTCTCTGCGGCCTCCACCGCCGAGGAGGTCGTCGCCGGGGTCGACCTCTCCGGCAGGACCGCAGTCGTCACCGGCGGCTACTCCGGCCTCGGCCTGGAGACCACGCGGGCGCTGCTGGGTGCAGGGGCCCGTGTCATCGTCCCGGCACGTCGGCCGGAATCCGCCCGGGAGGCGCTCTCCGGGCTCCATGGCGCCCCCTGCGAGATCGTCCCCATGGACCTCGCCGACCTCGGCAGCGTACGTGCCGCCGCCGCGCGCATCCGGGAAACGGTCGACCGGCTCGACTTCCTCATGGCTGTGGCCGGGGTGATGGCGACGCCGGAGCGGCGTGTCGGGCCCGGCTGGGAGTACCAGCTGGCCGCCAATCACTTCGGGCACTTCGCCTTGGTCAGCGAGCTGTACCCGCTCCTGCGCGATGCCCAGGGTGCCCGCGTCGTCGTATACAGCTCCGGCGGACACGGCATCACCGACTTCCGTTGGCACGACCCGCACTTCCGCAGCGGCTACGACCGCTGGCAGGCATATGGCCAGGCCAAAACGGCCAACGTCCTGTTCGCCGTCCACCTCGACGCCCTCGGCCGCGGCGACGGAGTCCAGGCGTTCGCCCTCCACCCGGGGAGCATCATCACCGGCCTCCAGCGGGAGCTGACGCGCCGTGAGCAGGTGGAACTGGGCTGGGTGGACCAGCAGGGCGCCGTGATCGGCGAGGGTTTCAAGACCCCGGCACAGGGTGCCGCCACCGGCCTGTGGGCGGCCACCTCGCCACTCCTGGCGGGACACGGCGGCCTCTACCTCGAGGACTGCGAGGTCGCACGGGTCACCGACGAGGACGATCCGACGGGCGACGGTTAGGTCCGCAGCTACGCCGTCGACCAATCCTCGGCCGAACGGCTGTGGGGGCTTTCCGTCGCGGCTACGGGGGCGGGGCCGATCGGCTGACTCGTTCCGGTGGCCCCGAGCCACAAGGGCCTGGACTGCGGCCGACCGCCGCGAAACACAGGTATCCGGCGTCCGCGCTCCAGGGGAGCCCGGCCGAGCAAGGCATGGTGATCCCATCTCGGCCGGTGAGATCCCGGCCCGAACCCACGCCCGCGACGGTCGAGGCGAGGGTCCACGAGATCCAGCCGAAGCCGAACAGCAGCACCCACCACCCGGGTCCGGCCAGCGGAATGAGCAGGCCGGTCAGCGAAAGCAGGGTCACGGCGATCCGGCTGATCCGCGCCGAGCCGACCTTACGGGCCAGGTACCGGGACGTCATGCCGCCGGCCACTCCAGCAGCAGATACGCGCTCGTCTCGGCAGCAGCCAGGAGGCCGACCTGGAACGCGGAGGAGTCCAGGAGCACGACGGCGACCAACGGCAGCGCGAGAACGGTGATCGGCGCCGCCGTCTCGCTGACCGTCTGGCTGCCCCACAGCAGGAAGTCACGATCGCGCCAGACGGAAGTGTCCGTCAGTGACCGTCCGGGGTCGCCTGGGAGTCTCGTCAGTGATGTTTCCCGGGAAGCGTGAACACCGTGCGACCGGGCACAAGGGCTATCGCACCGAGGTCCTGACGGTCGAGGCCGGTACGGATCAACCAACTGACGGCGGAACACGGGCCGTCGGGGAACCTGTACGCGCACGCGTCTGAGACGCGATTGAGGATGGGGTTTGAAATGATCATTCTTGGGCTGATTCTGCTGATCATCGGCCTGCTGGCCGGTCTGGGTCTGCTGACGACGGTCGGTGGCGTCCTCATCCTGGTGGGCGCCATCCTGTGGATCCTGGGTGCGACCGGTCGCGCGGTCGGTGGACGCAAGCACTTCTTCTGAGGACGGGGTGCTTCACAGGCTCTGCCTCCTCGTCTCCGCCCGCTGCCGCCCGTCCGCTCCTTCGGTCGTAAGGATCCTGCCGCGCCGGAACGTGTCGCGTACAGCGATCCGTGGAAGCTCCCTGCCCCTGCTCGGCGTGCCGTTCGGCCGGTGCCCGGGACGGTCGGCTCCGAGCGCGGCGGGGACGGCCGAGCCCCGGACCAAGGGCCTGGCGGCCGGGATCGTTCATGCGGGGAGAACGTCTCCGGGGAAGCCGTGGCACGGGTGGACCTCGCAGCGCATCATCCCGGCGCGCACGCAGGGGTCCTGGGCCATGATCTCCGCGGCTTCCTCGGCCGGCACGGTCATGATCGCGACGCCGGCCACGGTGTCGGAGGCGACCGGGCACAGGACCGCGATCACCCCGTCGGCGCGCAGCGACACCATGCGTCGCTGGTGTTCGAGTTCGATGGCGTCCGCGCCGTCCATGGTCCGCTGCGGCCCCCACTGAAGGAGGGCCAGGCTGTAGGGCTTCGCGGACATGGCCAGGGCCCGGATCTGTTCGTCGGTCACGCTCGTGCTCATGACGGCTCCCTACTTCTCGATACGTTCGGCCAGCGAGACGATGATTCCTTCGGGCCCGCGGACGTAGGCCATCCGCCACATGCCCTCGTATTCGCCGATGCCTCCCACCAGGCCGTAGCCCTTGCCTGCGGCGTGGTCGACCGCGGCGTGGAGGTCGTGCACCTCGAAGGCGACGTTGCGGAGGCCCAGCTCGTTGGCCGGCGCGGCGGGCGAGCCCGGGAGGTGGTCCGGTCGGGTGAAGCTGGAGAGCTCCAGCGTCGTGCCTCCGCCGGGCGGTCGCAGCATGACGATCTCGGTGCGGGCGTCGGTCGTGCCGATCACCGTGTCCAGGAATTCGCCTTCGACGGGCATTTTCCGATCGGCCTCCAGGCCGAGGCCGACGAAGAACGCCGTCGCGGCGTCGAGGTCGGCGACGGTGATGCCGACGTGGTCGAAGCGCCTGATGAACGTCATCGGATTCCTTTCGAGGCTTCTTCAGGAGGGTGGTCGTTCGTTGGGGTTGGTGGGGAGGTCGGATAACGAGGCATATTCCACCAGTTGCTTCGACCTGTGTCTCCCGGTTGGCGGTGGCTCAGTCGATGTCGGGCAGGCGGCCCGACTCCAGGGCCCGGATGGCGTGCGACGCGTTGAAGGGCAGGATGGTGACCGCGACGTGCGGCAGTTGCTCCAGTGCCCGCGACATCTTCTCGCCGGTACCGCGGTGGAGGAGCTTGCCGAGGGCGTTGGCGTACATCCGCCGGGGCACGAGCACGGTCAGGGACGTGTCCCCGTCGTGCGTGGTCCGGGCGGCCAGTTCCCGCATCGCGTGCCGCAGCCGGCGGTCGGGGCAGGCCACGAGTTCCAGCTCGACCGAGGTCGCGGACGTCGACGCCCAGAGGGTGGACAGCCGGTGTGCGTGTGCCTCGTCGATGGCGAAGTGCACTGCCCTCACGTTGTCGGGCCGCAGCTCGTGGGCGTACCGCAGTGCCTTCAGCGCCGCGAGGTCCAGGATCTCGACCAGGACGAACACCTGGTGGCGCCGGGTACGGGGCCGGTCCGCGCCCGTGGGCAGCCGTTCCAGCGCGGCGGCTTCGCGCCGGTACTCGCGGTTGATCCGGATCAGTACCCAGACCCCGAGCGGGAAGACCACGACGACCAGCCAGGCGCCTTCGGTGAACTTCGTGACGGCGAAGATCAGCACGACGGCGGCGGAGACGGTCGCCGCGAGCGCGTTGACCGCGCCCTTCACCCGGCGCAGTGGCTCTCGCCTGCGCAGGTGGTAGGCGGTGAGACCGGCCCCGGCCATGGTGAAGGCGGTGAACACGCCGATCGCGTAGAGGGCCACCAGTTTGTCCACGTTGGCGCCGGTGACGAGCAGCAGGGCCAGCGAGAGGGCGGAGAGTGTGACGATGCCGTTGGAGAACGCCAGCCGGTGCCCGCGCCGGGTCAGCAGCCGCGGCAGGAACCGGTCCTGTGCGACGAAGCTGGCCAGGAACGGAAAGCCGGTGAAGGGGGTGTTGGCACCGGTGTAGAGGACCAGGGCGGTCGCCAGCTGGACGAAGACCAGGCCGGTCGTCCCCACGGTTCCGTCGCCGAAGGCGAGCCTCGCCTCCTGCGCGATGACGGTGGGGGTTCCGTCGGTGTACGGGACGGCGTGGGTGAAGTGCGCGAGGGTGGAGACGCCCAGCACCAGGACGGCGAGCACGCAGCTCATGGCGATCAGGGTGTGCCGGGCGTTGCGGCCCTGGGGTTCGCGGAAGGCGGAGATGCCGTTCGAGATCGCTTCGAGTCCGGTGAGGGAAGAGCCGCCGTTGGCGAAGGAGCGCAGCACGATGAAGAGGGAGGCGCCGTACAGCCAGCCGTCGCCGGGAGTCCCCAGGGGAACCACCCCGGGAGCGGTCAGGTCGGCGTGCGGCAGCTCGCCCGACAGTGCGCGCACCGCCGCGACGAGGAAGACCAGGCCCATCGCCGCGATGAAGAGATAGGCGGGGAGCGCGAACATCCGGCCGGCCTCGCGGACGCCGCGCAGGTTCCCGTACGCGAGCAGCACGATCACCGCCACGGAGACCGGCAGCTGGAGGTGGTCGAGCCCCGTCCAGCCGTTGCCCGCCAGATGGGCGAGCGAGATCAGCGCGTTGGTGCCGGCCGAGGTCTGGACGGCGACGGTGACGACGTAGTCGACCAGCAGAGCCACGGCGGCGACCTGCGCGACGTTCGGCCCGAAATTCTCCCGGGCGACCACATAGGAGCCACCGGCCCGGGTGTAGAGCGTGACGACGTCGCTGTAGCAGAGCGTCAGGAGCAGCAGTACCAGCAGAATAGCGCCGGTGACCGGCATGACCAGTGTGAAGGCGGCAGCTCCGACGACCGGAACGAGGACGCGGAGCATCTCCTCCGAGCCGTAGGCCGACGAACTGATGCAGTCGGACGCGAGCACACCGAGCGCCGTCCGGTTGCTCAGCTTTTCCTCGCTGACACGTTCGGTGGTGAGCGGCTGCCCGAGGAGTCGCCGTTTGACGCGGTACATGAGCCGATCGGGGGTCATGCGCTCATCGAAACGGGCGGTCGCCCCTGGACCGCGGAGACACACCCGCGAGATGCGGGAGTCGCGACGTGGGGAGCCGGGCCTATCCCCGCGAAGGCGAGGTGCGCCGTGGGGTGGGCGGCGGGTCTTCGGTCTCCGAGCTTGGTGGATCGGCTCGGAAGGCGATCAGAGCGATGTCGTCGCGGTTGTCGGAGAGGCTGCGCTGCAGGGAATCGAGAAGATCGGACAGAGGACTGCCGCGTTGGTGCGCGGCCGCGGTCAGAAGTCTGTGCTGGCCTTCGTCGAGTGACGCGGTGGGGGTTTCGATGAGGCCGTCGGTGTAGAGCAGGAGCGTGTCTCCGGGGGCGATGGTGTGGTGGTGGCTGGTTCGGGGGAGAACCGGGGCGACGCACAGTGGGGGGTCGACGTGTGCGCCGGTGAGGAAGTAGGGATCGGCCCGGGCGGGGACGAGCAGCGGCGGCGGATGTCCTGCGTTGGACCAGGTCATGTGCCAGGCGCCGGCGGGGCGACGTTGCAGGCGGGCGTGGATGGCGGTCGTGAAGGAGGCGATGTCGAGCCCTTCTGCCGCGTCCTCGAGCATGGCCAGGACGGTCGAGGGCATGCACTCCGGGCCGTTGTTCCAGGCGAGTCCCCTGAGCATGCTGCGCAGCTGTCCCATGGCGGTGGCGGCGGTGAGGTCGTGTCCGGAGACGTCTCCGATGTCGAGCACGAGAGTGCCGTCGGCGTGGATGACGGCGTCGTACCAGTCGCCGCCGATCTCGTTCGCGGAGCTGGCCGGTTCGTAGCAGGCGGCCAGGCTCGCACCGGGAACGTCCGGCGGGCTGGTGAGATGAGCGTGCTGGAGGCGCAGAGCGGTGCGGCGTGCCCGCTGCAGGTCGAGGGACTTGCGGATGGGTCGTTCCGAGGAACGGAAGATCCTCTGCATGAGTCTGGTGTCGGCGGGACCGGGAGCGGGGGCGTCCCCGTTCGCGCTGGTGGCGGCATAGCCGAGAACGATGTCCTCGGCGACCAGCGGGTACAGGGTCACGCTGGTGGCGTCCGCGCTTCTGAGCCATTGCTCGGTGACCGCCGGGACGATGCCCGGCGGCACTCCTTCGCCCGCCGGCAGACGGAGGGTGCGGGGGGTGCGGCTCGCCAGCACGTCCCGGACCGTGTCGCTGATGACGACCGTCTGATCCCGCAGCGGAGGCCCGGCCGGCAGGCCGTGGCGGGTGGAGGAGGCGGCCCGTCTGGCCGTGACGGGTACGTGTTCGGGCAGGGGCCACTCCTCGTTGTCCAGAAGCATGATCACGCAGGCGTCCGCGAGCTCCGGAACGATCGCCTTCACCACTGCGGCGAAGGACTCGTCCAGACCCTCACCGGACACTTGTGCGATCTCTGCGAGGAGACGTTCGCGCAGTGAGGCGCTCCAGGTGTCCTCCACGTCGTCGGTCGCGGCGATCCATTCCTCGGCGCGGCCGTTGCGCAGGATGGGCACACACCGGGTCGACATATGACGGTACGAGCCGTCGGCGGCCCTCACCCGGAACGTGGTCTCGAACAGCCTCGGGGGTTCCTGGGCGAGGGCGGCACGCCACTCCCGCCCGAGGCGAGCCCGGTCACGGGGATGGATGTAGGCACCCCACCGCTCGTCCATCCGGTCGTGCCACGGGCTCCCGGTGAGCTGCTGCCAGCCGGGGACGAGCTCCTGCGCGGATCCGTCCGCACGCAGCACCCACACCATCTGCGAGACGGCCGTCACCACCGCCTCGTACCGTTCGAGTGCCATCGTCTCGGCCGTGGTGTCCAGCGCGACGACCATCGCGCCGCGACCTTCGGCCATCGTGACCGGCGTACAGGAGTACACGAAGTACCGGGCCTGCTCCGGGGCGCCGGCGTCGGGCTCGCGCGCTTCGGGAAGCCTGCAGGGTCGCCCGGTGGCCACCACCTCGTCCAGCACGGTCAGGAACTCCTCCGCGTCCGCCTCGGGGAACGCCTCCCTCGCGGGCAGTCCGACCGGCCGGGCACCGAGCAGCCTGGCACATGCGTCGTTCTGGTAGACCAACCGGTGCTCAGAGCCCTCGAACAAGGCGATCGCCGCCACCGTCTCGTCGAAGAGCCGCACGTCGAGAGCTCTCTCCGAGCCCATCACCGGCACCCCGTACCGGGCGCCCGCCGGACCCGGGGCAGAACATCGGTCCGCCGGAGCAGTGCCATCACCTCGTACCCCTTCCCCGGTCGGCATCAGGGTCACCGCTCGGCGGGCCCGCGCGCCGCTGCGGCCATGAGCACCATCCAATGACGAGCACGCCGGTCGCGCGCGCGGCCCTACGCCAAACGGGGCCCGCCGCGCATCGGATCAGGAGGCGGCCGAACGGACCGAGCAACAGATGGCGGCCGACAACCCCGTGCTGCGCATGGCTACCCCCGTCGACTGCGCGTACTTCATGTGCGCGCCGCCCACTTGAGCCCCCGGTCGACCATCGTCGCCGTCTGCGGCACCTCGAGGTCCGCCACGCGGTGGCCCAGGGTGCACACGAAGATCCGTCCAGCGCCCCAGCGGCGCGTCCACACCACGGGGAACTCGACCGCGACGTCCCACGCGTCGGCGGTTTCGGGCACGAGCACGGACGTGGCCAGGACGGAGTTGTACGCTCCGTCAGCACCCAGTAGTGCTCGGTGACGACGTCGTAGTCCTCGATGCCCTTGGTGATCACCCCGTCCCGGTCCGGCATGGCGACGATGCGCACGGTGAACTCCTGGAAACCCTCCCGGTGCCACAGCGACCGGCCCCCGACCATCCGCAGGTAGTCGGCGTTGCGGACGTTCGTCCCGATGACGCCCCCGTGCCACCCGGCGAAGCCCGTGCCCGCCTTCACGGCCGCGACAAGGCTGAGCTCCTGACGTGGGCTCAGCTCGCCTCCGGACCAGGAGTGCACGGCGACGTCGGTGGCGGCCCATGGTCCAGTCGCGCGCGCGTGTGCACCGGGTTGTAGCGGTAGTTGAAGGCCACGGCGAGGTCGCCGCCGGTGACCTCGACCGTGCGCAGGATGGTGCGGCAGCGGGCCGCGTCGGTCGTCATCGGCTTCTCCGTCACCACCCGGCATCCGGCCTCGAGCGCCGGCACGATGTACGTGTCGTGCTGTGCGTCCACCGTGGTGGCCACGGCCTCGTCGATGCCTTCGGTGCGAAGCCGCCGCTCGAAGTCACCGGGACGCCAGGCCGCGGCCTGCGGTTTGCCCGCCTGACCGAGCAGCCGCTGGTGATGGGCGATCCGGGCCGGGTTCGGGTCGCACAGGGCCACCACCCGAAAGCGCCGGCGTCCCGCCCGGGCGGTGGTGAACAGCTGGGAGCCGGAACCGGTGCCCACCACGACGGCACGGGCTGGACGGGCCTTCGTCATGCGGCACCTCCCACGGGTCGGCCGTTGACCGTCACGCGGTGCACCGACAGGTCCCCGACGGACTCCAGCAGCATGTCCTGCGCGGCCTCCTGGAAAGTGAGCCGGTCGAGGCGGACACCGTTGACCGGTGCGTCGGGCAGCGCACGGACACGGACCGGATACTCGCAGCGGCCGCCCACCGACCAGCGCTCCGCCGAGAGACCGGACACCTCGGCCGGCTGCTCCCCGCCCGTCCCGCCGGCGTACTGGAAGGTCACCTCGCAGGGGTACGGCGGCGGCCGCGAGGGCGCCGAGGCGGAGAAGCTGTCTGCGTGCCGGATCACCCATGCTGTTGCCCCTCGGTGAAGTGGTGCGCAGGTGGTGGCCGGTCGCTTCAGGGCCCGGGCGGAGCGCCGGACCCGGACGGGTCGGGCAGGTAGCGTGCTGCCTCGCCCGCGGCGTGGTCGGCGAACATCGGCCCGGCGACGTCGGGATCGCCGGAGCGCAGGACGTCCAGGAGTTCGGCGTGGTGCTCGGCCATCGCGCCCCAGCCGCCGGCGTAGCGCGGGTCGCCCAGGACGTGCAGGTCCCACAGGCTGGACTCGATCATGCGCCACAGGCGGATCAGCGCCGCGTTGCGGGCAGCTTCGCACACATGGCGGTGAAATGACATGTCGGCGTCGCGGAAGGCGCCGATGTCGTCCTCGGCCGCGGCTCGGCGCAGTCGGTGAACGTCCTCGGTGAGCAGCCGTGTGTGTTCGGCGTCCAGGCGGCCGGCCACCCGGCGGGCCGCGTACTCCTCGAACATGACCCGGATGTCCCGGACGTCCTGCGCCTGTCGCTCGGAGACCCGCGCGACATAAGTGCCGCGGTGCGGCTGGGAGATGACCAGGCCCTCGTACGCCAGCCGTTTGATCGCCTCGCGGCAAGGGGCCTGGCTGGTGCCGAACCCCCGGGCGATCTCCGCCTCCACCAGGCGTCGGCCCGGGGCGAGTTGCCCGCCGACGATCCAGTCGCGCAGCTGGGTGTACACATGGTCGGACAGCAACTGGCGCGGCACGCGGGGCGCGCCCGGAACGGGGCCGTCGCCCGCCCGGCCGGGTTCCTGACGGGGCCGTCGGTTGCGTGGCCTGGCCGGCTCGGGCAGCTTGTCCTGCTGCTCCCGCCAGATCCGGGCGACCGTCGACTGGGACAGGCCCAGGGCGTCGGACAGGGCGCGGGTGGAGGGCACGGGCGAGCCGTCCCGGGCCTGTTCGAGTACGGCCGCGACCTGGGCCTCCGCCTCCTGCCGGGTGTCGCTGCGCGGGCGCCCCGAGCGAGGGGCGTCGCTCAGGCCGGCGATGCCCCGGCTCAGATAGCGCTCTCGCCACTTGGCCACCGTGGCGGGACTGACCCCGAGTCGCTGGGCGATCTCGGCATTGGTCAGCCCCTCCGCACAGGCCAGGACGATGCGGCTGCGCAGCCGGACCGCGCCGGGCGGCTGCTGCGAGGAGCCGACCAGAGCAGCCCGGTCCTCCGCACTGAGCTGGACGAACGCCGGGGGATCGGGAACGGTCATGCGCCGCACCTCCTGGGATGCGCGAACTTGTGACTCGGACACCTGGGCGCAGGCGTCGCGGACGGTCATCAACTTCAGGTTCAGCCGCACATATTGACGGCACATTGGCACGAACATATTAACTATCGTTGCTCGATCAGTGACCCACTAGATGGTGTGCACGCCCCAAATCGATGTCACGTCGGATCCATGACACGTCCGCGTCCCGCGCGGGCTCCCGAGCGGGACCGGCACCGTCGCACTCGGGCCGATGGCGCCGACAGCACGAGTACTGCAGCTCTCACGACGCACTTGGAGGCACCCCCATGTCCGAGTTGTCCCGACGACACGTCCTGGCAGCGGCCGGAGCGTCCGCGGCGGCGGTCGCGCTGGACGCCGGTACCGCGCACGCCGCACCGGACGCGGTGGACCCCGCACCGGGCGAGCCGGGAACCGGTCACGGCTCCAACCCGTTGCGGCTGTGGTACCGGGCCCCGGCCGAGGAGTGGTTGGAGGCGCTGCCGGTCGGCTGCGGTCGGCTCGGCGCCATGGTCTTCGGCGGAGTGGCCACCGAGCGCCTGCAGTTGAACGAGGACAGTGTGTGGGCCGGCGGCCCGCACGACTACAACCCGACCGGTGCGCTGGAGGCGCTGCCGGAGATCAGACGGCTGGTCTTCGACGACCAGTGGGGTGCGGCGCAGCGGCTGGCCGACGAGTCCTTCATGGGCACCCCGAGCGAACAGGCGCCCTATCAGCCGGTGGGCGACCTGCGACTGGTGTTCCCGGGCACGGGGGAGTACACCGACTATCACCGCGAGCTGGACCTGACCACGGCGATCACGAAGGTGACCTATGTCAGGGACGGGGTGCGTCACACCCGTGAGGTGTTCGCCGGCCTGCCCGACCAGGTCGTCGTCATGCGGCTGAGTGCCGACCGGCGTGCCTCGGTCTCGTTCGAGGCGGAGTTCTCCAGCCCGCAGGACAGCACGACCGGATCCGCCGGCGCCGCCACCATCCGGCTCGACGGCATCAGCACCGCCTGGGAGGGACGCCCGGGCGCGGTGCGCTTCCAGGCCCGCGCCCGCGCGGAGGCCGACGGCGGAACGGTGCGCACCGAGGGAGGCCGGCTGATCGTCGACGGCGCCGACGCGGTGACCCTGCTGATCTCCATGGGGACGAGTTACCGCAGCTATCGCGACGCGGACGGCGACCAGGAGACGCCCGCGGGACGCCATCTCCAGCGCGCCTCGGCCAAACCGTATCGGGTGCTGCGCGAGGCGCACATCAGGGACTACACGGCGCTCTTCGGCCGGGTCGACATCGACCTCGGTACCTCCGAGGCCGCCCTGCTGCCCACCGACGAGCGCATCGCGCGCAAGCAGCCGGACACCGATCCGTCGCTGGCCGCCCTGTACTTCCAGTACGGTCGCTACCTGCTGATCTCCAGCTCGCGCAGCCCGGGATACGCGGCGAATCTGCAGGGCATCTGGAACGACAGCCTCAATCCTGCCTGGGAGTCGAAGTACACGCTCAACATCAATCTCGAGATGAACTACTGGCCCGCCGGGCCGGCCAACCTCTCGGAGTGCTGGGACCCGCTGTTCGACCTCGTCTCCGACCTGTCCGAGACAGGTGCCGAGACCGCGCGGAAGATGTACGGCGCCAAGGGCTGGATGGTGCACCACAACACCGACGGCTGGCGCGGCACCGCGCCGGTCGACTTCGCCTTCTACGGGGTCTGGCCCACCGGTGGTGCCTGGCTGGCGGGCATCATCTGGGAGCGCTACCTCTACACCGGCGACAAGCGCACACTGCGGCAGCACTACCCGATGCTGAAGGGCGCCGTCGAGTTCTTCCTCGACACGCTGCAGGAGGACCCCGAGTCCGGCCACCTGGTGACCAATCCGTCGCACTCGCCCGAGGTGGGCCACCACGAGGTCGACGGCGAGAACGTCAGCATGAGCGCCGGCCCGACGATGGACATGCAGATCCTGCGGCAGCTCTTCACCGCGTTCGAGGGCGCGGCCGAGGCCCTGGGCGTCGACCCGGACATGCGGCGTGCCGTTTCCGCCACACGCAAGCGGCTCGCCCCCACACGGGTCGGTCACCTCGGTCAGATCCAGGAGTGGCTGGAGGACTACGAAGGGGACGCTGCACTCTCGCGCAGCCGGCACATCTCGCACCTGTGGGGCCTGTTCCCCGGTGAGGAGATCAACCCGCGCACCCGTCCCGAACTGGCCGCGGCGGCACGGCGTACGCTCGAGCTGCGCGGTGAGGCGGGCGCGGGATGGTCACTCGCCTGGAAGATCAACTTCTGGGCGCGGCTGCTCGACGGCGCCGAGGCGTACAAGCGGCTGACCAACCTGCTGGTCCCCGCCCGCACCGCGCCCAACATGTTCGACCTGCACCCGCCCTTCCAGATCGACGGCAACTTCGGCGGCACCTCCGGGATCACCGAAATGCTCCTGCAGAGCCACGCCGGCGAGGTCGCCCTGCTGCCCGCCCTGCCCGACGCGTGGCCCTCCGGCTCCTTCCGGGGTCTGCGGGCCCGCGGCGGCTTCGAGGTCGACCTGGGGTGGACGGCGGGCGGGGTCGCACACGCCGAGGTGCGTTCCCTGCTCGGCAATCCGCTGCGGATCCGCACCCCGCACCCGGTGGAGGTCGAGGGTGCCGAGGCCGACCGTCCGGAGGAATGCGTCGTGTCGTTCGGCACGCGCCCGAACGGCCGGTACCGGCTGCGGTCAGCCGCCCAGTAGCGGCATACACACCCGCATCGCGCCGTCGCCGCGGTTGTCCCACTGGAAGTAGGGCGCCGCGGTGACGGGGGCGTCGGTGTCCGCGGCGTGCGGCCCGTCGGCGGTGCGGTAGGGGAGCCCCGCCGCGTGCTCACCCGTGACCGCTGCCGCCCGGGTGCGCAGCGCGACGGTCGGGCCGAGGCCGTCCAGATCGGAGTGTGTGACCTCCTCGAACACGGCGTTCCGGAAGAGCGCCAGCTCGTCGACCGGGACGCCGACCTGCTGGTCGATCTGCTCGAAGCAGTAGACCAGCGGGCCGCGTTCGACTGCCGCGCAGCCGCGCACGGCGTCGAGCCGCGGGTGCGGCAGGGTCAGCCGGGGCGTCAGGTCCAGGCAGTACGACGGTGTACGCCGGGGTGCCACGACCGGCGCAGCACGGCGTACCTCTGCTCATCGGCGGTGACCGCCAGGCCCTTCTCCTCCGGCGTGTCCACCCGGGTCCGCGTGCTCCACGGCGGGACGCGCAGCGCGAGCGCCCACGGCCCGGCGGGGGCCTCGGTGACCGTGATCTCGCGGCAGCGCGGATCACCTCACCCACCGCCTCGGCGTGGTCGGGGCGCCGTTGCAGCGGGTTCCCCTTGTAGTACGTCCTGCCGTCGGCGGAGCGCGCCGCGGCGAACGCGTTGTACAGCGTGCGCTCGATGAGGTCGGCGTGGCGGGCCTGTCCGGTGGCGAGCAGCAGCCGCCAGCTCCACTGGATGCTCGCCGCCGACGCGCGCGTCTCGTTGTACGACAGGTCCGGCGGCAGCTCGTACCGCTCGCCGAACACCTCGCCCACCTGGCGCGAGCCGAGCCCGCCGGTCAGCGAGGTCCGGAAGGCCACCATGTCCTGCCAGCGGTGTGCGGACGCCGCGAGGAGGGAGGCGTCACCCGTCTCCACGGCGACGTCGACGATGCCCGCCTCGGCACTGTCCAGGAACACTTCGGCGAGATGGTCGACGAGGTCCGTCAGGCCGGGGTCGCCGCGGTGCTGCAACTCCCAGGCCGCGGACTCCAGCACCCCCTCTTCCGCCGATGGCAGCCAAACGGCACCTGGCACCGCATCCTCACCCGCCTCCCCCCTGGCCGCGGTCGGGCAGCGGGGAGACTCGGCCCACCGGCCTGCCTCGCGCGTGTAGCTGATCTCGCCGGCACAGAGGACCGTGTCTCCGCCGGCACAGGCCACGTGCTCGCGTCGTCGCGGCGCCGGCCGGAGCACACCGTCCATAACGGCCACGAAGGTGAACGGTTCGGCCAGCTCCGCCGCCGGTAGCTCCACGATCCAGCCCCCGAAGTCAGCTGCCGAGCCGATCCGACGCCTCCTGTCACCGGGCCGGACGGCAGTCTTCAACTCGATTGGCGCGACATACCGACAACTCCGCCCCGCCCGCTCACGTCAGCCGACCTGGGGCCCTGCACGACGTCGAGGTCACCAGCTCACCGGGCCGGCGGCGTCGAAGAAGCTGCCGCTGGGGCCGTCTGCGGGCAGCGTGGCGGCGTGTACGACGACCTTCGCGCCCTCGGACGGGTGTTGTGTTCCCGTGTTGCCGTTGAGGTCGGTGGCGTTGAACCCGGGGCACACCGAGTTCACCTTCACTGGTGTGTCTTTCAGCTCGGCGGCGAACCAGCCGGTGAGGGTGCTTACGAGGGTCTTGGACGTGGCGTAGGCGTAGCTCATGCCGAAGGGTGCCAGCGGCTGCTCGGGGGCGGTGAGCAGGGTGAGCGAGCCCATCGAGCTGCCGAGGTTCACGATGCGCCCGGCGTCAGCCTTGCGTACGAGCGGCAGGAATGCCTGGGTGACGTGCAGCGTGCCGTAGAAGTTCACGTCCAGCGTCTTCTTGATCGTCTCGGACCCCACAGTGCTGGGCGGGCCCTCCTGATCCCCGAGGGCGATGCCGGCGTTGTTGATCAGGATGTCCAAGGCGCCGTTCTGCTCGGCGATGTGCTCCCGGGCGGCCTGGATGCTGGCGAGGTCGGTCACGTCCAGGCGGACGAAGCGGACGTCACCGTCGGCGGCCAGTTCCTTCGCCGCCGCTTCGCCTCGGCTTTGGTCACGGCATCCGAGCCAGACGGTGAACCCCTGCTGGGCGAGCTGGCGGGCGGTCTCGAAGCCGATGCCCTTGTTGGCGCCCGTGACGAGCGCGGTCTGGTGCGTGGTCATGAGAACGATGGTGAACCCCCATGGCTGTACGATCCATAATGTGAAGTCCATGAAGTCTTACGTATCGTCCAGCAATCGGTCGCCGCAGTGGTCCAGCGACCCGATTGCCGGTGCCATCGGCCTGCTGCGGCCCCGCACGGAGGTCTACCCAGACCTCAGGGCGGCCGGGCCGTGGGCCCTTCGTTTCGAGGCGTTTGAGCATGTGACGATCGGGGGCGTTGATCAGGGGGAGTGCTGGTTGGTGTTCGAGGACGACAGCGCACCGGTGCGCCTGTGCGAGGGTGACCTGTTTCTGCTGGTCAAACCGCCGGTGTACCGGCTGGCCAGCTCCCTCGGCGTCGAACCGACATCGGCACAGGTTCTGTGGGAGAGCGCGGTGAAGGGTCAGGCACGCATCGGCGCCGAGGTGGATGCGGACTTCGGCCTGTGCGGTGGGCGCTTCTGGTTCGACGAGGCCAACGCCGCGATGCTGATCGACGTGCTTCCACGGCTCGTGCACGTCAGGGCCGGCCACTGGCGCAATCGGCAGCTCGCCCAGGTAGCCCGGTTGCTCAGCGCCGAGGCGAAGAACCGCACCGTCGGCAGCGTCCTGGTGCTGGACCACCTCGTGCAGATTCTCCTCGTGCACGTGTTGCGCGCGTACGCCGACCAGACCGACCATCCCGTCGGCTGGCTGGGGGCCCTGTGTGACGACGGCGTCGGTGCGGCCCTGCGCGCCATGCACGCCGACGTCTCACACCGCTGGAGCCTGCAGGAACTGGCCGGCATCGCCCGCATGTCCCGCTCGGCGTTCGCCGCCGCCTTCAAGGAGCAGCTCGGCACCCCACCCGGGGAGTACCTGATCCAGTGGCGTATGAGCCTGGCCCGCGACGCACTGCGCCGCAACACCTGCTCGATCTCCCAACTCGCCGTCGCCACCGGCTACGAGTCCGAGAGCGCCTTCAGCACGGCCTTCCGGCGAGTGGTCGGTTCCTCGCCCAAGCAGTACCGCGACGCCTCGGGTGATCGGACGGCACGGGCGTAGCCGGATGCGGGTCTGACCGAAGGCGTCGAAGGCCATCACCGTGGCGATCCTTCTGCGACGCCCGTACCCCGAACCCGGTCACCGCGCCGAGCAGCAGTGCTGATCCCGTCGGCAATCCCCACGATCCGCCTGCACCACGTCGGTCGTACGTGGGCCGGTACCCCGCGGGAACCGGTCGAGTCGGACTCCGCGAGCCAGTGAACCGGACCTCGCCGATATGCACGTTCTGGTCATATGGGCAAAGGGCTTGAAAGGTGCAAAAACGTATCGGGCGGCGATGGCCGGAGGTTGTCCTGGGCGCGGACGGGTACCCAGTCGATCTTGAGAGGAGAACCGTGTCTGAAGAGAATGTGAAGAACGTCTTCGTCGTTGGTCTCGACGAGGCGAACCTGCCGACGCTCCAGGCCGTCCCGGGCGCCCAGTCACTGCGCTTCCACGGCCTGTTGACGGTGGAGGAGCTCCAGGACGGTGAGGTCTCGGTGCCCGACATCCTGGAGAAGGCCCAGCGGGAGCTGGATGCCTTCGAGGGCAGCATCGACGCCATCGTGGGGTACTGGGACTTCCCGGGCAGCACCCTCGTGCCGATCCTCGGCGAGCGTTACGGCACCCGCACCACCAGCCTGGAGTCGGTGGTCAAGTGCGAGCACAAGTACTGGAGCCGGCTCGAACAGCGGGAGGTCACCGACTGTCACCCGCGTTTCGGCCGCGTCGACCTGCGGGCCGACCCGCCTCGTCCACCGGACGGCGTGCGCTTCCCGATGTGGCTCAAGCCCGCGCTGTCCTACTCCTCCGAACTCGCCTTCGGAGTGGGCGACGACGAGGAGTTCCGCAAGGCCGTCGCGGAGATCCGGGAAGGCATCTCCCGCGTCGGCCGCCCCTTCGAGCGCATCCTCGAGCGCATCGACCTCCCGCCCGAGATGGACGGTGTCGGCGGCCGGGTGTGCCTCGCCGAGGAGGAGTGCTCGGGCATCCAGGTCGCCGTGGAGGGCTATGTGCACCAGGGAGAGGTGACCGTCTACGGCACCCTTGACTCCATCGACTATCCGGATTCGGCGTGCTTCCTGCGCCACCAGTACCCTTCCACCCTTCCCCCGCAGGTGATCGACCGGTTGCACGACGTCACCGAGCGCGTGATGCGTCGCATCGGCTTCGACTCGGCGACCTTCAGCGTGGAGTACTTCTACGACCCGAGCAGTCAGAGGATCAGCCTACTCGAGATCAACCCCCGCCACTCCCAGTCGCACGCAGAGCTGTTCCAGTACGTGGACGGGGTGCCGAACCATCACCCCATGCTGGCTCTCGCCCTGGGCAACGACCCGACCATGCCGCAGCGGAAGGGGCCCTACGCGATGGCCGCGAAGTGGTACTACCGCTGGTTCACGGACGGTGTGGTGGGCAACGTGCCCTCGCCGGAGACGGTCGCGCGGATCGAGCGGGAGACACCGGGCGTGCGGATCCACGTCCTGCCGGAGGAGGGCCAGCGGCTGTCCGACCTCTCCCAGCAGGACAGTTACAGCTACGAGGTCGCGCACATCTTCACCGGCGGGAACGGCGAGGAGGAGCTGCGCGAGAAGTACGACCACTGCGTGGCGGCCCTCGGGCTCACCTTCGACGAGCCCGACGCCGGAGCGCGACGATAAGGAGTACGCCCCCCGTGCGTTACGTGACCCGACTGCCCCACGAGACGAAGGAAGAAGAGCACGTCGTCATCCCGATGTCCGACGGCGTCCGCCTGTCGGCGCGTGTGTGGCGGCCCCTGTCGTCCGACCACGAACCCGTGCCGGCTGTACTGGAGTACATCCCCTACCGCAAGCGGGACCTCACCGCCGTCCGCGACTCGATCCACCACCCCTACATCGCCGGGCACGGCTACGCGTGTGTCCGCGTCGACCTGCGCGGCACCGGGGAGTCGGAGGGGGTGCTCCGGGACGAGTACCTGGAACGGGAGCAGCGCGACGCCGAGGAGGTGCTGGCGTGGCTCGCCGACCAGCCCTGGTGCGACGGCAGCACCGGGATGATGGGCATCTCCTGGGGCGCCTTTGCCGCCCTCCAGGTGGCGGCCAGGCAGCCGCCGAGCCTCAAGGCCATCGTCATCGCCTCCTTCACGGACGACCGGCACGCCGACGACATGCACTACATGGGCGGCGCGATGCTGTCCGACAACCTGGCCGAGGCGGGCACCATGTTCGCCTACGCCACCTGCCCGCCCGACCCGGCCGTGGTCGGTGACCGCTGGCGCGAGATGTGGCACGAACGCCTGGAACACACCCGGCCCTGGGTACTGGAATGGCTCCGGCACCAGCGCCGCGACGACTACTGGCGGCACGCCTCGGTCGCCGAGGACCACCACGCCGTACAGTGCCCCGTCCTCGCCTCCAGCGGCTGGGCCGACGGCTACTCGAACGCCGTCACCCGGCTGCTCGCCAACCTGGACGCGCCCCGCAAGGGGCTGATCGGCCCCTGGTCGCACAAGTTCCCCCACCTCGGCGAACCAGGCCCCGCCATCGGCTACCTCCAGGAGGTGGTGCGCTGGTGGGACCACTGGCTCAAGGGCGTCGACAACGGGGTCATGGACGGCCCCATGCTGCGCACCTGGATGCAGGACAGCGTGCCGCCGTCCACGTCGTACGAGGAACGGCCGGGACGCTGGGTGGCGGAGCCGTCCTGGCCCTCGCCGAACGTCCACCCGGTCACGCACCCGCTCAGCCGGCACCGCATCGAGGACCCGGTGGAGCAGCCGTCCCACCGCGGCGAGACGGCCGCGGCAGGCGACGTGCTGACCGTGCGGTCGCCGTTGTCCGTCGGCCAGTTCGCCGGCAAGTGGGCCTCCTACAACGCGCCGCCTGACCTGCCCTACGACCAGCGCGAAGAGGACGGCGGTTCCCTCGTCTTCGAGACCGATCCGCTCACCGAACCGCTGGAGATCCTCGGCTCACCGACCGTGGAACTCGACCTGTCGGTCGCCGAACCGGTCGCCATGGTGGCCGCTCGCCTGTCCGACGTGCGCCCCGACGGCGCCGCGACCCGGGTGACCTACGGGCTGCTCAACCTCACGCGCTGCGAGAGCACCGAGCAGCCCGAGCCGCTGGAACCCGGCCGCCGCTACCGGGCCACGGTCCAGCTCAACGGAGTGGCACAGTCCTTCCCGCCCGGACACCGGATCCGGCTGTCCCTGTCCACCTCCTACTGGCCGCTCGCCTGGCCGCCGCCCAGGCCCGCCGAGCTGAGCGTCCACGAGCGTTCCAGCACCCTCACTCTGCCCGTCCGGCCGACGCACCGCCCCGACGACACACCTGCCGACCCGTTCGGCGTCCCGGAGGGGACACCGCCGCTGACGACGACCACGCTGACCCCTCCGGAGGAACGCTGGGAGGTGAGGCGCGACCTGATCGGCTACGACGCCGAACTGGACATCGTCAAGGACCGAGGTCTGATCCGCTGCGACGACATCGGCCTGGACGTCGGCCGCCGGGCCCACGAAAGGTACGCGGCGACGGCGGACGACTTCACCTCGGCGCGTGGCGAGTCGACCTGGACCATGCGCTTCAGGCGGGACGACTGGGACGTCAGCGTGGTGACCCACACCCGGCTCAGCTGCGACGAACAGAGCTTCTTCGTGGACGCCACCCTCGACGGCTACGAGGCGGGTCGCCGGGTGTTCTCCCGCACCTGGAACGAAACGGTGCCGCGGGACCTGCTGTGACCGCACTCCACGGCGCAGGGGGTCTGCGCTACACGCCCGACGGACCGCCGTGACGGGGGGTCGCCGAGTTCTGGGAGGCCGTCGACACGGGCGGACACCTGCTTCTCCCCGAGCTGCCCGCGGACCTGGGGAATCTCATGTCCGCGCGGTTCGCCGTGATCTGCCAGGACACGCGCTGGCCGGGGGCGGTCCGTGACTACCGGCGCAACGTCGCCGTCGACCGGGTCAGGTACCCGATGCTGGGCGGTTCCACAGCCTGCGGTTCCACGGCCTGCGCGACCTGGCGTGCGCGGCGCGATCGGGCGAGCGCGTCGGGCCCTCACATGACCGCCGGTCCGACGGCTCCGCTCACGTCGCCAGTTCGTAGGCGCTGCGAACCGTCAGCCACAGGCCCACCAGCAGGGAGAGCGTGACGATCAGCCGTTCCTGATGGTGGTCCACCCACCTGCGCAGGGCCCGCAGGCGGGCCCCCGCGGCCTGCGGCGACCTGAGCGCGTACAGCTCCATGGCGATGAGGCTCGACGTGGCCAGCAGGCAGTAGCAGGTCAGGGCGAGCCAGTCGGCGGAGGTGGGGAGGTCCGCGTCGACGGCGGTGGCGGCACCGGCGCCGACCAGGGCCCAGGGCTGCAGCACCCATGCCAGGCCGGCGGCCGTGGCCGGGGAGGCGTCGTCGATGCGGGCGGCCCAGCGAGGCGGCCTGCGCGGGGTCCGCGGTCGCCGGTGTCGGTGCGCGCCGTAGAGCACCAGCGCCAGACCGATGGCGAGCTTCGCGGCGATCGCGGCGGTGGAGGGCGCACTGTGGTGCTCCGGCGGCCGGCCACCGGTCAACAGCAGCACGCAGGCGATGACCACGATCAGGTTGGCCAGCCACGACAGGAGGAACGCCAGACCCTGGCGCACACCGCGGCGTGAGGAGAGCAGCAGGATGAAAGCGCTGTTGTGCAGCGGCCCCAGAGTGATGGCGGCACCGATCACCAGAAGATCGAGGACCATGACCGCGCGCCCTGTTCCGCTCAGTCGGTTCGTCGCAACGGCGGCGGGGTCCAGTCTCCGCCGAGGGCCGCTTCGTCCGGCCAGTACAGGCGTAGGAAGACGTTGAAGCTCCCTTCGGGCGCGGGAAGCCAGTTGTCCTCGCGCTCGGGTCCCGGGTTGTCGTGCTGGACGTAGATGTCCAGGGAACCGTCGGAGTGGGTGCGCATGCCGCTGCGGTCGCCGATCGCGTAGCGGTCCAGAGGGTTGTCGGCGAACAGTTGCCGGTCGTTCATCATCGTCAGCGACCAGAAGCCCCGCACGGGCGGGGTCTGGCCCGCGTCGAAGTGGAGGACGTAGCGGTGAGCGCCGTCGAGGGGCCGGCGGTCACCGTCGTTGGTGGCGTGGGGGTAGAGCGCGTCCACGTCGAGGTTGGCGCCGTAGCCGACCCACGTCACCATGGCGCGCTTGGCGTAGTTGGTCCCGTAGTCGCCCAGGCCGCGGTGAACGGTCCATCCGTTGACCTGGTTCTGGGGGTCCTCCGCCTGCGACTTGAAGCCCCGCAGCGTCCTGGGGCCCGAAGCGGCCGCGGCGTCCAGCGCGGCGAGCACGTCCTGCGGCTGGTCGTCGAGGCGTGCTCCGGGGGAGATGCCCAGCCGGGACAGTCGCTCGACGAAGGCGGCGTCGGCGGGGTTCGGCGGGTTGTCCACCAGGAGCTGGTTGAGCCGCGCGAAATAGGTACGACCGCTGAGCCGGTGGACCTGGCTGACGGGTGCGGTGACCGCGTCGAACCCGCCGGCGACGCTCACGTCGGAGGGAGGGGTGTACTCCTGCGGATCTCCGGTCCACCGCGACAAGGGAGTCAGCCGGGTGCCGTCCTGGAGCACATGGACGGCCGCGTCGTCCGAGGGGCCGGCGGTGGCATAGCGGCCGATGATCCAGTTGATGGCCGTGGACGACCTCAGCACGGTCATGCCCTGCGGCGCCTGGCCCGACCAGGAGGGGCCGGCCAGGAGAAAGGGCCCGGCGGTGGACCCGTCCTGCCGGCAGCCGGGCGCGCCGACGACATCGGACCACGCGTTGAGGATCGGCACCATCCAGTAGCGGTCCCCGAAGTCCGGCAGGCTCAGGACGAGCGGTTCCGTCGAGAGGTCCAGCCAGGCACTGGAGTACAGGGTGTCGGCGTTCGGGGAGACCACCTCGGTGAAGGTGGCGTCGGGCGTGTGGCGCATGTAGCAGAACTGGTTGACCGGGGCCTTGCGCCGCTCGTCGTCCCGTGCGGCGACCGCCGTCATGACGTCCTTGGTCACCGCCGCGGTCACCAGCGGATAGCCATACAGCCACGCCTGCGTCGCCAACCGCTCCAACTGCTCGTCCGTCATGGACCTCTCCCAGCGCGCGTAGCCGATCTCGCACTGACGCTAGGCAAGCCTTGCACCGCCCGCATCTCGGGCGGGAAGGCACACCCACCACGGCCCCGCCACCTGACACCCGCTGTTCGGGTGGTCCGGCGGACACCGGCGCGTTGCCGCACCGTCGATCCGGCCGGTGGCGGAGCACGCCGCGCATGCTGTCCGGTCTCTCCTGGCCGGATTCGTCACCGTCCTCGCCGAGCGCGGTGCGCCGGGGCGCAGCTGACCACCTTTCCGCGGGCCCCGTGGTGGTCCGTGGAAACCGCGACGACCGTCGGCTCCGGCGACCCCGTATCCCGTGACCTGTGGGGACGGTTCGTGGCCGTGGTGGTGATGGTCGCCGGGATCGAGGACCGCGATCGTCGGCCACGACGCCACTATGGGCAAGTAGCAACTTGCCCATCAAGTCGGGCCGGCAGCGTTCGACGACACTGATCCGCCCGTCAAGCGGTAGTCCGCGCTGGGCCCTGATGGGGTGGTTTGGGCCGGCTGTCGGTGATTCGCGTGAGCAGGTGCGCGAACACTGGTTCCCGGGTGGCGTGGGCCACCGGGGGAGGGGAGGGCGGCATGACCGACGGCATGGTCCTGATGGCGGTGGCGGAAGGGCCGGACGAAGGAGGCGCAGGCGCTGGGCAGTTGGCGCGCATCGCCGAAGGGATCCGGGACCGCGGCTTGCAGGTCCGCCGGGCCGTGAGCGCACTCGACGCCGAGGCGGTGCTCAGGACGGAGGCCGGCGTGGCCGCAGCGATGGTCGCCTGGGAGCTCCCGCCCGGGGCCGAGGACGGGCCGGGCGGAGCCGTGGTGCTGCGCCGGATCGCGCGGCGTTTCCAGAACCTGCCGGTGTTCCTGGTCATGGCGGGCGAGGGACTGCGTGAGCTGCCGCTGTGGGTGTCCCAAGCCGTGGTGGGCTACGTGTGGCCGCTGGAGGACACGCCGGCGTTCATCGCGGGCCGTGTTTCCACAGCCGCGCGTGCCTACCAGGACGGCCTGCTTCCGCCGTTCTTCAAGGCACTGCGGCGCTTCGACGACGCGCACGAGTACTCCTGGCACACTCCGGCGCACTCCGGCGGTGTCGCCTTCCTCAAGTCGCCCGTGGGCCGGGCCTTCCACGACTACTTCGGGGAGCGGTTGCTGCGGAGTGACCTGTCGATCTCGGTGGAGGAGCTCGGCTCGCTGTTCGAGCACACCGGCCCGATCGGCGAGGCGGAGCGCAATGCCGCGCGGGTCTTCGGCTCCGACCACACGTACTTCGTCCTGCACGGGGACTCCACGTGCAACCGTCTGGTCGGCCACTTCAGCGTGACCGGCGACGAGATCGCCCTGGTGGACCGCAACTGCCACAAGTCGGTCCTGCACGGCCTCGTCGTCTCCGGCGCCCGCCCGGTGTACCTCGTTCCCACCCGCAACGGCTACGGGCTGGCCGGGCCGCTGCCGCCGGCCGAGATCGCGGCGGACTCGGTGGCGGCGCGGAGCGCCGAGAGCCTCCTCGCAAGGGATGCGGTCTCGTCCCGCGCCCAGTACGCGGTCTTCACCAACTCCACCTATGACGGGCTGTGTTACGACGCGATCACGGCAGCCCGGGCCTTCGCGGCCAGCACACCCCGGCTGCACTTCGACGAGGCATGGTTCGCGTACGCCCGCTTCCATCCGCTGTACGCGGGCCGGTACGGCATGTCGGTGAACGAGGAGTCCTTCCCCGGCCCCGACCGGCCGACGGTGTTCGCGACCCAGTCCACCCACAAGCTGTTGGCGGCCTTGTCGCAGGGAGCCATGGTGCACGTCCGGACCGCGCCGCGGGCACCGGTGGAGCACGACCGGTTCAACGAGGCGCTGATGATGCACGGTACGACGTCACCGCTGTATCCGATGATCGCCTCACTGGACGTGGCCACGGCGATGATGGACGGTCCTCAAGGACAGTGGCTGGTCGACGAAGCGGTGTCGGAGGCGGTCCGGTTCCGCCAGGAGATGGTGCGGATCGGGCGTCGGATCGAGGCTGCCGGAGACCGGCCGCCGTGGTTCTTCGGTGTGTGGCAGCCGAACGAGGTGACTGATCCCGGGAGCGGGTCGCGGCTGCCCTTCGACGAGGCTCCGGCGGACCTGCTGCGGACCGAGCCGTCCTGCTGGCACCTCGCACCCGACGCGGACTGGCACGGCTTCCCGGGCCTGACCGACGGCTACTGCATGCTCGACCCGATCAAGGTCACCCTCACGTGCCCGGGGCTCGACGCGACCGGGACGATGGCCGATTGGGGCATCCCGGCACGGGTGCTGACCGCCTACCTGACCACCCGCGGCATCGTCGTGGAGAAGACCGACAGCTACACGGCGCTGGTGCTGTTCTCCATGGGGATCACCAAGGGCAAGTGGGGCACGCTGCTGGACGCCCTCATGGACTTCAAGGATCTCTACGACGGTGGCGCCCCGTTGGACCGCGTGCTGCCCGCGTCGGTGGCCACCTACCCGGGGCGCTACTCCGGGCGGAGTCTGCGCGACCTCTGCCAGGAGATGCACGACCACCTGCGCGAGACCCGCCTGGTCGAGCTGCTCGACACTGCCTTTCGACGACTCCCGGAGCCGGTGGCCCCGCCCCAGCTCTGTTACCAGCGGCTGATCCGTGGCGGCACGGAACGCATCCGCCTGGCGGACGCACCGGGCCGGGTCGCCGCGGCGATGGTCACGGTGACGCCGCCCGGCATCCCGGTCCTCATGCCGGGCGAGAGCGTGGGAGAGGAGAACGGGCCCCTCCTGCGCTATCTCGGCGCCCTGGAAGCCTTCGACCGCCGCTTCCCCGGCTTCGGCAGCGAGACCCACGGAGTGACCCGTGCCCCGGACACGGGCGACTACCTGATCGAGTGCCTGTGTCCGGACGAGCAGGAGGGGCTCGCTCGCTCCAGGACACCGGCGCAGCGGCGAGCGGAGGAGGGCGCGAAGCCGGTGGGCTGAGCCCCGGCGGGCCCGGCGGCCCAGGCTTCGCTCAGTCGCCGCGGAACTCCTCGGCGCGGCGGGCCAGCCCCTCCGCCATTTCCTGCATGAACTTCTGAAGGCCCGGACGCCCCCGGCGCCGTTGGTGTTCGGCGAGTTCCGGCATGATCGCCCACCAGCCGTACCAGGTCTGCGGCCAGCCGTGGATCAACACGACCGGTGTGCCCCTGCCGCCCGTCACGTAGTGCATGCGGACGCGTCGACCTCGGCGAACTCGTGACGGAAGGTGCCCTCGAAGCGGGGATCGTCCTGTGTGGCGGCGGCGTGGGCGGGAACGTCCTGACGTGTCGTCGGCGTGGAACAGGCCGCGGTGGCCAGGATGAGCAGGAAGGCGAGGACGACGGTTGCCACCGGGTGCGTGGTGCGGAGGGCGCGGCACGGCGGTCGTTGTGCAGTGATCATGTGCTTCTCATCCTGAGGAGAGCGGAGCAGTGGCGAGACGCCTGGGCCGGCAGTCTTGCCAGGAGCTTCGCGCTTGGCACGGAACCTTGCGGTGATGGCAAGTCGGACGCGCTTGACCTGCCCGGCGCAGGCCCAGGCGGCGCGTCGGTCACGGGCTCACCGGCCGTGCTCGGTGAAGAGGTCGATCAGGCCCTGGGCGGTGTTGTCGACGGAGTCGACAAGCGTGACAGGGTCGTCGAAACGCCGGCCGTGCAGCGGGAGACCGCCGTCGGGGTCGCGGCGGGTCGGTGGCGGCGTCTCCGGCAGAGCCGGCCGGTTCACGGGCGGCTCTCCTGGGCCCTGTGCGGCGCGCGGAAGAGTCCGGCGTGTCGGGGTGCAGGCCGAGGGTTCAGTTCTGGCCGACGAGGTCATGGCCGTAGCTGTGGTGGCGCTCCACGTCGGCGGGGGTGAAACCGAAGCTCTGGTGGATCCCTCGCGCCGCCACGAGCACGCCGTTGGTCCACAACCGTTGGCGGATGCGTTGCCGCGCCCAGAGCGCCGAGAGCGTGGGCACGATCGCGGGGCGTGCGTCGCGGCCGGGGCTCAGGAACCAGCCACGTTGGTCGGCGCGGTCCAGCCGGAAGCCCGGATCCACTCGGCCAGATCCAGGGTGGCCGGCTCGATCGAGCGCACCACCGACGGGCCCGAGGGGTGTTCGGCCGCCTTCGCGAACTCGCGGAACATCACCCTGTCGAGGTCGGTGGGGAGCACGCTCAACGGGAGGACCTCGTATCGTGCCGGGAGCCCGCTGCGCGCGCCGAACGCCGCGGCGATCTGGGGGCCCGTCAGCTCGTCGCCGACGAGCTCGACGGCTCCGCCGGGAGCCTGCGCGGTGTCGAGCAGGAGCGCGGCGGCGACCCGGCCGATGTCCCTGACCGAGATCATCTTCAGGGGGACGTCCTCCGGCAGCGGCAGCCTCAGCACGATCTCTCCCTGCTCCAGGCTCGGTGCCATCACGTTCGTGAAGTTCTCCATGAACGCGGTCGCGCGAACCATCGAGGCCCTGAGGCCGGACTTCCTCAGGTGCTCCTCGATCGCGTGCTTCGAGTCGTGGTGCGGCACACCCGACTCCCGGTCCGCTCCGAAGACCGAGTTGAACACGACGTGCGGGACGCCCGCCCCGGCCGCCGCGTCGACGAGTGCGGTACCGATGCGGATCTCCGCCTCGACCTCTTCGAGGCTGTTCGCCTCCGGGGTCATGAAGTAGAACCCCTCGACCGCCGCCAGCGCGGTCGCCAGCGACGCCGGGTCGTCGGCCCGGACGGCCGCCAGCTCGACGCCGCGGGCGGCCAGGGCCAGAGCCCGGCCGGACTGCGGGTCGCGGACCAGTGCCCGCACCCGCGCCTTGTGGTCCAGCAGCGCATCGACCACCGCCCCGCCCTGCTGCCCCGTCGCGCCGAAGACTGCGATCGTGCCGGTCTTCTGTGTGCTCATCGCTGCCACCCTTCACTGGTTCATGTCGTGAACGAAATTAGTTCACGACATGAACTGCGTCAAGGCATGGATGCATCGGGACCTCACGGCGTGACGGGTCAGGCCGAGGTGGGCGGAGAGAGGTCCGAGGTGTCCACGACGGCGGTGGCCAAGCGTGCGAAGTCGCGCTGGTCGTCGGCGTCGAGGTTCCTCGCGATCTCGGGCAGGCGCTTGGCGATTTCGGCGTAAACGGCCTCACCCAGCACCTTCCCCGTGGGGGTCGCACTGAGCATGACGACCCGTCGGTCCTGCGCCGAGCTTGCCCGGCCGACCAGCTCACGCCGCGCGGTGCGATCGACCAGCTGGCTCAATGCGTTCTTGGTCATACCCAACGACGCGGCGAGGTCGGCCATCTGTCGCGGCTCGTTCCTGACTGCGCAGAGCAGCGTGGCCTGCGAGGGGGTCAGATCGAACTCGGCGCAGATCTGTGCGTACTTGCGTTGAATCACAACCGCGAGCCAGAAGAGCTTGTCGCCATAGTCCACGTCGACCTCCCTGGTCCGATGTCGAACGATCAGCCTACTCGTCGCGGGCCGGCAGTCTGCGATGGCCGACCTTCTGGGCTCGGCCATTGGTATACGTCCCATGGCTGCTGAAGGGCATCGCCGGTGGTGGTCCGGCGTTCCCTGCCCGGGGGTCGGGCGCCGGCTGCCTGCCTCGTTGTCGAATACGAGGGCGCTCCGCCCGACCCCTGTTCAGCGCCGTCCTCAGCCGGCCCAGATGGAAAGGCCATCTGGGTACGGACCGGCCTCATGTCGGCTGGTCGCCCTCGGCACCGGCCGCTTCGCAGCGAGTAGGCCGGCGACCGCGTATGACTCGGGCCGGTGACGCCGCCGAGGCCAAGCAGCAGGTCACCGGCCCGTTCCGCGTGGGGCGCTCAACGCGGCCCGGTTCGTTGAATGGCTTGTCAGGCGGCTGCGCACCGACGGCGAGAGCTCGGGTGTCAGATGCTGTTGGCGATGCGCTCGTGGTTCCGTTCGCCCTCACGGGTCTGGATGCCGGCGGCGAGCAGTTTGTGGGCGAGTTCGGTGACGTCGTTGCCGAACGCCGCGTACAAGCCCTCGTTCTCCACGGCGTATGCCGCGTGGGGAATCGGAGGAGCGATCGCGTCGACCGCGGCCTTGGTGATGGAGACGACCTCCGGTCGCAGGCCGGCGATCCGCCGGGCCAGGGTGCTGACGAACGCGTCGAGTTCCTCGGCGGGCAGCGCACGGTTGATCAGGCCGTAGCGTTCCGCGAGTTCCGCGCCCACGAGTTCGGCGCCGAGGATGAGCTCCAGTGCGCGGGCTCGGCCCGTCAGGCGCGTCATGTTCACCGTGCCGCCGCCTCCGGGGAGGATCCCCATCAAGGACTCCGGCTGCCCCTGCCCCGACTTGCCGATCGCTGCGAAGCGCATGTCCAGGTACATGAAGAACTCGTTGCCCGCGCCGCGCGCGAAGCCCGCTAGCTTGCCGATGGTGACCTGGGGGAGCGAGCGGACCTCCTCGCTCAGTGCCTGGAGGATGTTCAGGCCTTCGGGGAGGGGCGTGTCCGGTGCGGCCGCGATCGCGGCGCTGGTGGCTGCGGGCAACGCGTCCGGGTCGGTGAGGTAGGCCATGTCGCCGTGCGCGATGAAGAACTCCGGGTCGGCGCTCTCGAAGACGATGACGCGGACGTCGGCGTCGTCACGCACCCGCGCGACGAAGGCTCGCAGGGACGGCAGCAGGACCGCGTCCATCAGATTGAGCGGCGGGTGATCGACGGTCACCGTCGCGACGCCGTCCAAAACGTCGATCGTCAGGGCGGAGAGGTCGTCGTAGCTCATGGGATGGCTCCACTTCGTATGAGGGCCGGGGGTATGGCTGTGCCGCGGCGGGCAGGAGTAGCGACTCCCGGCGTCATGAATGACACTGAGTATCAGGTTATGGATCGAGTATCAGAAAAGCGACTGAGTGTGGCGGAGTACACTCGGCTCCATGAGTGCAGCACCCGGCGGTACCCGTCAGATCGGCCGTCACGCGGTACGGGCAGAGCTGGCCCGCGTGGCGTTCGACCGGTTCTGCCTCACCGGCTTCAACCAGGTCACCTTCGCCGACCTCGCCGAGGCGGCTGGAGTGTCGCGGAGCACCTTCCTGCGCTACTTCGGCACCAAGGAGGATGTGGTCCTGTTCGTCTTCGACCCCCTCGGTGACGCCATTGCCGACGCGCTCGACGCCGACCGAGCCAACGAGGACGACTGGAGCAGGCTGCGCAACGCCCTGGAATCAGCCGCGACCTTCCTCGTACGCGATGTCCAGCACCTCGCGACGATCCTCGACCTCGTCGACCAGACCCCGGCCCTGTGCGCACGGCTCCGCGAGAAGCAGTCCGAATGGCGACCCAAGATCGTCGCCCGGCTGCAGGAGACGGCCTCCCCGGCCGACCGGTCACCGGTCATCGCCCACGTGCGCGCCGCAGCGGCACTCGAATGCCTGTGGATCGCCCTCGGGCAGTGGAGCGCGAGCGGCGGCCAAGAAGACCTCGGCGACCTGCTGGACGCTGCGTTCGCCGCCTTCTCCACCCCCGCACGCGCGCAGACGGATGCTCCGCTGTAAAGGGCCGAAGCGGACGGTGTCACGCCCGGCCGTGCGGGCCGCCGAACCCCGGCGCGCGAGGCTGCAGCGGGGGCAGGAAGGGTCGGAGACCGCCGGAGCTTGCTGGTCATGCGTGACGCGATGGACTGATACGTCCTCACAGAGGCGGGGGAGCCATCAGCCGTCCGGCACTCCTGGCGGGCGGCGACATGGCCGACCATGAGCGCCGGGACAACCGCGAGGGGGAGGGCGACGGCGTCGCCTCGGGCCACGGTGTCGCTGACGTTGAGCACGTCGGACGGTTGCGGACCCGCACACCACCGTCAACAGTCTTCTGACCTGCAACGGTCCGGTACCGACGCGCCGTCAGCCAGGAATCCCGTCAGGTGCACTGGAGCCCCTGTGCCTCGGCGGGGCCCCGTTGTCCCCTCCCGCCTGCACCAGGCCCGTCTGGTATGCGATGACGACGAGCTGTGCCCGGTCGCGGGCGTTGAGTTTCGTCATCGCGCGGTGGATGTGCGTCCGTACCGTCAGCGGGCTGACCACCAGCAGCTCGGCGATCTCCGCGTTGGACTTGCCTTCGGCCGCCAGCGCCATCACTTCCCGTTCCCGTCCGGTGAGGTCGGCCAGCCGTTCCGGGGGTGCCAGGTCGGTGCCGGGGGCCGGGGAGGTGAGGAAGCGGGTGATCAGGGTGCGGGTGGCGCCGGGGGAGAGCAGCGCCTCCCCGGAGGCCACCGTACGAATGCCGACCAGCAGGGCGTCCGCGGTGACGTCCTTGCCGAGGAAGCCGCTGGCCCCGGCCCGCAGCGCCTGAGCGACGTAGTCCTCGGTCTCGAAGGTGGTCAGGATCAGCACCCGGGTGCTCGCCAGCTCTGGATCGGCGCAGATCCCCGCGGTGCCGGACAGGCCGTCCGTCCCGGGCATGCGGATGTCCATGAGCACCACGTCCGGGTGGTGGGTTCGGGCCAGCTCCAGCGCTTCCGCTCCGTTGGACGCCTCCCCGACGACCTCCATGTCCGGGCAGGAGTCGATCAGGATGCGGAACGTGGCCCGCAGCAGGGCCTGGTCGTCGGCGAGCAGCACCTTCACGGTCATGGGGACTCTCCTTCGACGACGGCGGCGGACGCTTGCAGCGGCAGCGCGGTGGTGACCTCGAAACCGCCCTCGGGGCGGGGCCCCGCGCACAGGTCGCCGCCGATGGACTGGGCGCGCTCCCGCATGCCCCGCAACCCGAAACCGCCGGACGTCCCGTTGACGGCGGTGGCGGTGGCCGGGCCGTCATTGCTGACGGTGATGAGCAGCCGGGAGTCGGCGTAGGTGAAGCCGATATGGGCGGCGCGTTCGGGGGCATGCTTGGCGACGTTGGTGAGGGCTTCCTGCACGATCCGGTACGCGGTCAGATCCACGCCCGGCGTCAGCGGGCGGCGCACGCCCTCCTGGTGGACGACGACTTCCAGGCCCGCCGAGCGGTAGGAGTCGATCAGCTCGGGAAGGCGGGCGAGTCCCGGCGCCGGGTCCAGGCCCTCGCCCTCGGGCCGGTCGTCCTGGCGCAGCAGGCCCAGGGTGGCCTTGAGCTCGCGCAGCGCCGCGGAGGTGGTGCCGGTGAGGTCGTCGAGGATCTTCCGGCTCTGCTCGGGGCTGCTGCGCGAGAGGTGGGCGGCGGTGCCGGCCTGGGCGTTGGCGAGGGCCAGGTGGTGGGCCACAACGTCGTGCAACTCGCGGGCGATGCGCATACGTTCCTCGGTGACCCGCAGCCGGGCCTCCTCCTCCCGGGTGCGTTCGGCGTGCTCGGCCCGCGCCTTGACCGCTTCCAGGTAGTCGCCGCGCAGCCGGGCCAGGCTGCCGCCGACGAGCGGCAGGGCCATCCAGAACACCGGGCCGACCACGGTCAGGACCGGGGAAAGGTCACGCATGCCGTCGGAGAACAGGTTCACCGTCAGCAGGGCCACCGTGACGACGAGCGCGTACAGGCGAACGGTCCGGCGGTCGCACAGGACGGCCAGCCAGTACATCGCGGCGAGCAGCGGGGCCAGCAGCATCGGGGTGAGCAGGTACCCCCGCGCGATCGCGGCGATGGTGACCCCGGCGACCACGACCACGACCGTGCGGGTGTGGGTGCGGTACTTCAGCAGGACGAAGCAGGACAGGCCGAGCAGGACCTCCAGCGACTTCCCCGTGTCCGGGCGGTCGACGCCGGGGAGGCTGAGCTGGGTGCCGAAGAAGGCGCAGCCGATGAGGGCCAGCACCATCGTCACTTCCAGGAAGCGGGGGAAGCGCGAGAAGCGCGACGCGTACTGCTCCACGCGCTCGGTGTAGCGCTCCAGGCTGCTGTTCATGGTGGGCTCTCTCGGTGAGGGGCTGGCATCCATGGTGGACGATGCGAAGCCGCCCGGATCGCTGGGGCGACCTCGGGCGGCTTCCGCGCATCCGGTCAGGCGCGGGCGAGGTCCTTCTCGGCCGGTTCCGCCTCGGGCTCGGCCGGGCGGGTCAGGGCCTCGCCCTCCACGTCGACCCGGGGCAGGATCCGGTCCAGCCACTTCGGCAGCCACCAGGCCCGCTCGCCGAGCAGGGCGAGGACGGCCGGGACGATCGCCATCCGGACCACGAAGGCGTCGAGCAGGACGGCCGAGGCGAGGCCGAAGCCGATCATCTTGATCATGGCGTCGCTGTCCCCGATGAACCCGGAGAACACCGCGATCATGATCAGCGCGGCGGCCACGACGACCCGGGCGCTGTGCTGGAACCCGGAGGTCACGGCCTGGGCCGGCCGCTCACCGTGGACGTACGCCTCGCGCATCCGCGAGACCAGGAAGACCTCGTAGTCCATCGCGAGGCCGAAGACGATGCCCACCAGGAAGATCGGCATCAGGCTCATGATGGGACCGGTGGTCTCCACCCCCAGCAGATCGGCGCCGTGGCCCTGCTGGAAGACCACGACCACCGCGCCGAGCGAGGCGAGCACCGAGAGCAGGAAGCCGGCGGCCGCCTTCAGCGGAACCAGGATCGAGCGGAAGACCACCAGCAGCAGGATCACGGCAAGCCCGACCACCACGAGCAGGTACGGCACCAGCGCGGACTGCACCTTCTCGGAGACGTCGATGTTCATCGCGGTGGTCCCGGTGACCTCGAAGGTCGCCCCGGCCTCGGACTCGATGCCGGGCCGGTCGCCGCGGATGGTGTTGACCAGGTCCTTGGTCTCCTGGCCGGTCGGCGCGGTGGTGGGGACGACGGAGAAGACGGCCGTGTCGCCGGATTCGTTGAACTGGGCCGGGGACACCGACACCACGCCCTCGGTGCCGCCGATCCGCTCGGAGACGGTCCCGGCCGCGGCCTTCGGGTCGTCGGCGTCCTTGGCGTCCACGACCACGGTCAACGGTCCGTTGAAGCCGGGCCCGAAGCCCTCGGCGAGCGCGTCGTAGGCCCGCCGCTGGGTGGTCTCCGTGGACTTGGCCTCGTCGCCGGGCATACCGAGCTGAAGGTCGGTCATCGGCAGCGCCAGGGCGCCGAGGCCCGCGACGGCCGCGAGCAGCACGGGCAGCGGGCGGCGCAGTACGAAGCTCGCCCAGCGGGTGCCGCCGTTGACCTTGCGCGTCTCCCGCGGCGTACCGCCCGCTCGCCGGGCCTTGCGGTCCTTGCGGGTCAGGATGGCATTGGGCCAGAAGCCGAGGAAGGCCGGGACCAGGGTGAGCGCGATGAGGACGCCGACGACGACCGCGCCCGCCGCGCCCAGGCCCATCTCCGTCAGCATCGGGATGCCGACGACGGAGAGACCGGCGAGCGCGATGACGACGGTGAGCCCGGCGAAGACCACGGCGGAGCCCGCGGTGCCGGTGGCGAGGGCGACGGCCTCCTGGGCAGTCCGCCCCTTGGCGCGCTCCTCGCGGTAGCGGGAGACGATGAACAGGGCGTAGTCGATGCCGACGGCCAGGCCGAGCATGATGGCCACGGTGCTGGTGGTGTCGGCCAGGCCCAGCGGACCGGCCAGGGCCGTGATGGCGAACAGGCTGATGCCGACGCCGATGAGCGCGGTGAGCAGCGGGAGTCCGGCGGCGGCCAGTGAGCCGAAGGTGATCAGCAGGACGACGGCGGCGACGGAGATGCCGATTGCCTCGGCGGTGCCGCTGGGTCCGCCCATGTCCTCCATGGCGTCGCCGCCCGCCTCGACGGTGAGCCCGGAGTCACGGGCGTGCTCGAGCGATTCTTCCAGGTGGCTGCGGCTGGCGTCGGTGAGGCCGGCGGCGTCGACCTTGTAGGTCACGGTCGTGTACGCGGTGAGGCCGTCCTCGCTGACCGCGCCGGACTCGTACGGGTCGACGGTGCTCTCGACCTGGGTGCCGTCCCCGAGTTCGGCTATCGCGGCCTCGACGGCCTCCTTGTTCTCGGTGGCGGTGACCTTCTCGCCGTTCGGCGAGACGAAGACGACGCGGGCGGTCGCGCCGTCGGCGGCGGCGCCGGGGAACCGCTCCTCCATCAGGTCGAAGGCTTCCTGCGACTCGATCCCCGGCATGGCGAAGGGTTCCTCCTCCGCCTCCGGCGCGGTCATGCCGGCAAGTCCTACGGCGGCCAGTACGGCGGCCCAGACAAGGGCAACGGTCCAGCGTCGCCTGAAGGCCAAACGGCCCATTCGATACAGAAAAGCAGCCACGGGGAGGTCTCCGCATCCGGGTCTCGAAGGTGCCTCCAGACTGCTGAAGAGGGCAGTGTCCTGTCGTCGTCCCGCTGCCGACACTGCGGGGTACTGAATACGCAGTACTACGCCCTCGGCGGGTCCCACCCGGGGACGAGAGCGGGTCGGCCTCAGGTCGCGGGGTAGGCCCGCGGGTCGCCCCACTTGGAGGAGTTCTCCAGCCGCTGAGTCGCCGCCTCCCGCACAGCAGCCACCAGACAGGCCGGCGTGGTCACGCCTGGCGCAGGTGTTCGGTCTCGGGGAGAAGACCGGCATGCGCTACACGGACTCCGCGCGTGCCCTGCTCCGGCCGCTGAACAGCCCCTCCGACGAAATCTGCTCGACGACGACGGGCCGCTTCACCACCAGGGTGATGAACCGGACCAGGCCGTTGCCGAAGTTGTCGAGGCTGTACCGCTTCGGGGTCCAACTGCTGCGCCCCTGGCCCCGCAGGTCGGCGGCGCACCCCGCACCGCGGCCGTGACGGCGCTGCGCAGGGCGAGTCCGGCGATCTCCCGGGCCGCGGGGCCGTGAATCACGCCTGCGCCGGGCAGCAGACCGGCGCCCGTCGGCGGGAACGCCCACGGGCCGGTCCCTCGTCACCGTTCCGGCCGTCCACGGCACTGCCGCCGTGGACGGCCGGAACGGCACACCGCCCTACACCCGGCCCGGCCGTGCAGCCGCCGGCGAATCAGGGCTCGACGAACTTGTCCGCCAAACCCCGTTCCAGGTAGTCGTCCGGCAGATCCTGGATGACCAGCTCGGCTTCGGTCCGTCCGGTGTGCAGCCGCCAGTACGCGTCGGCGATCGTCTGCGGCTGGGAGTCGTGGCCCCCTTGGCCGATGAAGGCGGCGATCGCCACGTGCGCGGCGTAGACGCCGGTGCCGGACAGCGCCGCATGCAGGTTGAGGATCCAGTTGCGCATCCCGCCCGTGGCGATCTGGACGTTTGCCACGTGCGGGGCGATCACCGGCCCCGACCCCGCCCCGCTGCTGATCAGGATCGTCCCCGTGCCGCGCTCAAGCATGCCGGGCAGGACGTGCTGCACCGCCGCCACGCCCCCGAGCAGATAGAGGTCCAGCTGCGTCAGAACCGAGTCGACGGTGACCTTCGTGGCCTCGACCAGCGGCGCCCGGCGCAGGTCGGCCGGGGACGGCGCGGGCGAGTACTCGAGTATGTCGATCGGTCCCAGCCGCTCCTCGGCGGCGGTGAGCGCCGCGTGCAGAGCGGGACGGTCGGTCACGTCGGCGGGAAACGCCTCGGCCCGCACGCCCATGCCGGACAGGTCGTCGGCCACCGCCTGCAGCGTCGTACGGCTGCGGGCGATCAGCGCCACGTCGATCCCCTCGGCGGCGAACCGCCGGCCGATCGCGCGCCCCAGTTGCGGGCCTGCGCCCACGATCGCGAGCGTGCTCAATTCCCCACCTCGTTATCCTTGTATCGACTTCCGGACCGCGGATGTCGGATCTTCGATGCATGCCGGAACAACGGTAGGAAGCGTGTGGTCTCGGCGCCTCGGACCGGCGCGTCAGCCCGAACGGGAGATTCGCGACAACGATGAGCGGCACTTTCTCGGCAGACGTGAGCGGCGCCAACGCCTTCAGCGACTTCGCGCACCAGTGGCGGAGCCGGATGGGCGAGACCTTCGCACTGGCACCCTTCCGCCGGACGACCGTGTCCGGCTTCTCGGCGCGGTCCCGCGGGTTCCGGGTGCGGGACATGATGTTCAACCGCTTCGAGACCGCGGCCGCCCTGCGGACGGCGGGCCGACGGGTCGGAGCCGACGATCACGTACGCCTGTGGATCGTCCACCGGGGGACCTGGCGGTTCGAGGAACCGGGAGGAGCCGAGCACACGGCACCGGCCGGCCACCTGGTGGTACAGAGGGGAAGGCTGTCCTCCTTCGCCGCGGCGCCACACACCGTCGTGCAGGTACTCGTCCTGCCCGCCGCAGAGGTCCAGTCCGCACGAGGCGGGTCTGCCTCCGGACCGGCCGACACCGCCGAGATTCGGCTGCTGACGGCGCACGCCGCGATGGTGGGCCGGGTGCTGGACCGCCTCGCGCCGGCCGGGGTCGACGCCGCCCGCGGCACCCTGGCCGAGTTGGCCCGGGCCGCCGCCGGGGGCGGCCTGGACGACGTGGAACCCCTGTTGTCGTCGGCCCTGGCCCAAGCCGCGCGGGACCTGGCCGACCGCCGGCTCACCGATCCCGCCCTGTCCCCCTCGGCTCTCGCCCGGGAGTTGAACGTCTCCCCGCGTACCCTCCAACGGGCCTTCGCCAGGGAAGGCCGACCGCTGAGCACCTACATCCGGCGCCGCCGCCTCGAGGAGGCATGCCGCGCGCTCGTCGCACCGCACCGGCGCATGACCGTCACGGAGATAGCCGCCCGCTGGCAGTTCGCCGACAGCGGCCACTTCGCACGCGCCTTCCGCCAGTACTACGGCAGGACCCCGACCGACTACGCTGCGACCGCTGCTCGTGAAAAGGATGCCACGTAGCCGTGCGGGCCGGAGCCGCCACCCGCCCACGGCGGGGACTCGGGTCGAACTGGCCGCGGATCCAGCACCACTACAGCCCTGGCCGCCTACGAGAGCGCCCGCCGCGCCCGGTTCACGAGAGTGCGCCAGCGCTCCCACGCGGTCGAGTACGCCGTCGGGGCCGCCGAGTCCGCTGAGTGCTACCACTCGCTGTACTTCGCCACCGTCCACCAGGCGGCCGAGACCAGCTCGTCGATGCAGGTCAGCAGAGTGCGAGTGCGGCTCTCGACGTCGGTCACGCCGTCGGCGAGGAACAGCCGGACGGCCTCGCGGTCAGCGTTCTCGCGCCCGGAGCCCAGGCCCCTTTCTACTCGTCGATCACTTTCCACGACCCTGGGTGCGCAGGGCGAGAAGGGCAATGTCGTCCTCGTTGGCTGCCGGGCGGGCACGGGCGAGTAGCTTGTCTGTGAAGGTGTCCAGGGACTGGTGTGAGAGGGCAGCGGCGTGGCGGCTCAGCCTGTCGAGTCCGTCGTCGAGTGATGCGCCGGGCTCTTCGATGAGGCCGTCGGTATACAGCAGTAGTGTGGCCCCCGGTGGCAGGAGCAGCGATACGTCCGGGCGTGGCTCCCGCAGTCCTGTCCCGAGGAGTATCCCGTGTGCGTCGGTGAGGTACTGGGGCACTCCCTCGCGGGTGATGAGCAGGGGTGGCGGGTGGCCCGCGTTGGTCCAGGTCAGCTCCCAGCCGAGGGATGCGACGTGCGTGAGCCTGGCCAGGACGAGGGTGGCCATGGCGGGCCCGGACATTTGCATGGTGGCTTGGTCCAGCCATTCGACGATCTTGCTGGGCGGTTTCTGCTGGGAGAAGGCGTAGGCGCGCAGCATGTTTCGCAGCTGGGCCATGTCGGCCGCTGCGTCAAGATCATGTCCGACCACGTCTCCGATGACCAATGCGGTTGCGCCGTCGGGCAGGACGAACGCGTCGTACCAGTCGCCGCCGACCTGGGAAGCGTCCGGTGCCGGCATGTAGCGGGCTGTCATCTGTAGTTCGGGCACACGTGGCAGATGCGGCAGGAGGTGACGTTGCATCGTCTCCGACACCTTCCGCTGTCTCTGGTAGAGACGGGCGTTGTCCAGGGCGAGTCCGGCCCGCCGCGTGATCTCTTCCAGCAGTGGCAGATCGGCGGTGGTGAAAGGGCGCGAGCCCTCGGAGCGGCCCAGAGTCAGAGCGCCCAGCACGTCTCGGAGGCCGCGGACCGGGCCGATGATGGCGGATTGGATCCCTGTGGCGGCAAACAGCCGACGCTGTTCAACGGCGATTCCCGAGTCCGGCTCCCCCTGGTAGATCTCGGGGCCCGCCAGGGCGGACGAGGCGCCCCTCAGCGCACGCGAGAGCGGGAGCTGGGACTCTTGAGGAACTGCGGGCATGGGGCCGACGAGGTCTTCCTGGTTCCTCAGATCGCCGTCCTCGACATGGACGACCGCACGACGCCAGACCTCGCCCGTCTCGGTGATCAGGTCGACGACCGCCCAGTCCGCCAGCCGCGGCACCAGCAGACGTACCAGCCGGTTCAGGACCTCTTCCACGTCCATCGTCGAGGTCAGATGGGTGGTCAGCTCCGCGAACAGCGCCAGGCGCTTCAGCTTGGACAGCGGTTCCTGAACCGCGCCGGGCTGCGTGTCGGCCAACGGGTGGAAGAGCGCCAGCATGCCCCGTCGGTTGCCGTCGTCGTATCCGGTGACCAGCCAGGCCACAGGCGTAACTGAGCCGTCGCCCCGCTCGAACCAGAGCTCTCCGCCTTGCGCCGTACGGCTGGCCAAGGTGGCCTGCCGAATCGGGCACTCGCTTCTCGGTTCGGGTTGGCCACGGGCGTCTCGATGCAGTGTTTCATGCGCGTCGTGTCCGAGAAGCTCTGCGGCGGGGCGGTCGAGAAGCTGTTCGGCCTTCGCATTGACGGCGGTGATGACGCCATGTTCGTCCGCCAGGTACGCCGCGGCGGCCAGCGAGTCCAACCAGGTGGACCGAGGTGCCGGCCCATCCGCAGGAGCGGGTCCATCAGGTGCCGAGGGGCCTTGTTTTGGCATGTCTCTGCCCTCCTCACGGTCAACATGGAACAGTGACTCTTCCATGTGCTCTCAACCCGTCAGTGCAGACACGCAAGATTCACGTGACAGGCGTCGACGTCCTGGATTCTGCGCATCGGTCGGCCGTCCCCCGCACACTGGTGCGGTGGCGGACCAGGCGAAGGGCTCGGGACTCAGGAAGGGGTGCACGCGTCGGCGATCGACACGCTGTTCTCGTAGAGGTGATGCCGGGTGATCCGGCCCTCCTCGACGGTGAGGCGCAGCGCGAAGGGGCCCTCGAAGGACTTCCCCGTCGCGCGCACGGTCCCCGAGAGGTATCCCGTCAGGACGGCGTCGGTGCCGTCGACGAGGAACGTGTCGACGGAGGCCCGCGCATCCTCGGCCACCGTGTGCTCGGCCAGCTCCGTGAACTGGGCAGCGCATTCGGCTCCGGTGGAGCGCGGCCGGATCCACGGGACGGCGGGGTTCTCGGCGAGCAGCCAGTCGACGTCGTCCGCGAAGAGCGCGACGAGCCGCTCGACGTCCCCGGCCATCCGGGCGGCGAGGAACTCCTGGACGACGTGGCGGGTGGTGTCGGTGACGGAACTCGTGGTGAGGTCAGCGGACTTGATGGACATGGTTGCTCCTCGCGCCTTGGGTGCCGGAACCCTCGTCGGGATCTCGTTGACATGTGTCACGCTGCCGCAGCAGGGGAGCGTGGTCGATTACGCCAGAGGTAATGGCCGGGTGGAGGCTACGTGCGTCGTCAAGCCCGAGTTGGTCACGCGACGGGAAGGTGGTGCACATGGACTACGGCGACACTTCCTCAGCCGTGAAGGCTTCAGGGGATGAAGAGGACGATCAACGGCGTGCCGCGGGACCGCGTCCGACCCGTTTGCGTACCCGGCGCACCAGCTCATCCGCGGCCTGCGGCCACTGTGTGTACTGGAAGTCGAAGCCTGCCTGGTCCAATCTGCCTGGGACGACACGGCGGCTCTTCAGCAGCAGTTCGGTGTCGGTACGCAGAGCGAACGCGCCGACCTCGGCCATCCACTTGGTCGCGGGGAGACCCACCGGTACACCCCACGGGGAGCGCAGGGTGCGCATGAACGCGCGCTGTGGCAGGGGATGGGGAGCCGCCAGGTTCACCGGTCCCGCGATGTCTCCCCGGTCGAGCAGAAACTCCACCGCGCGCACGAAGTCGTGTTCGTGGATCCACGACACGTACTGTGCGCCACCGGCGACCGGGCCGCCGAGACCCAGGCGGGCCAGTCCCAGCAGGACGGCGAAGACCCCGCCGGGGTCGGGGCTCATCACCATGGCCGAGCGCAGAGCGACCTTGCGCGTGGCCGGCGTCTCCGCCTGCCGCTGAGCCCTGCTCCCAGGCTTTGGCGATCTCGACGCTGTACGCCCAGTAGTCCGGCACGCCCGGTTCGGTACCGCCGGTCACACCGGTGGCCTCGTCGTTGGGGGCGTCGAAGCGGTGCGCGTACACCGTCGCGGTGCTCATCTGCAGCCACAGCGACCGAGATCACCGGCAAGGGCGCGGACGACTACCCGCCGTACTTCCGCGACGAGGTGCCGGCACGCTGACCCGCTCGGCCCCTGAGCCCGTCTCATGTTCTGCGAACCGGGCCCGTGGGCCGTGCCTGTTCAGCGCGAGGGCGTGAGGTAGCGCAGCAGCAGGGTGTCGTCCTCGGCGAGTGCGGTGGCCAGGCGCAGGCCGGTGGGCGGGGCGGGTGGCCCGGTGGCGATTCGGCCGGCCGGGCCCGCGGTCAGCAACGGGGAGACGGTCAGACGGAGTTCGTCGACCAGGCCGGCGGCGGTCAGTGCTCCGAACAGGTGCGGCCCGCCTTCGCAGTCGATGCGCCGCAGCCCCCGCCGGGTGAGTGCGGCGACCGCCGCGGCCAGGTCGACGGTGTCCTCGCCCGCGACGACGACGTCCGCCCCGGCCTCCTGCCAGGCCCGACGCGTGGGCTCGGGTACCGAAGCGCAGGTGAGGACGGTGGTCGGGACGCGCGCCCGGGTGATGACCGGGGCGTCGGGGGGCAGTGATCGGCCCGTGCTCACCACGGCCGTCGGCGGGACGTCGGCCAAGCCGTGGCGGCGCCGGCGGTCGAGGGTCTGCCGGTCGGGGTGGACGCCGCGAAAGCCCTCGACCATGGCCGTGGTGGCGCCGATCAGCAGGACGTCGGCGAGGTCGCTGCCGAGCCGCAGCACCTTGCGGTCGGGCGGGGTCGACAGCGGCCTGGCCAGGCCGCCGACTTCCACGGCCCCGTCGGCGCTGGCGACGAAGTTGACGGCGAGCCAGCGCTCACGGTCCGGGTAGGTGTAGAGGCGTTCCAGTTCGTCGTCGTCGATGGGACGGGCGTGTTCGGCGGGCCAGATCAGGTGCATCAGGCGATCCAGGTACTCGTACGGGCAGGAGGACGGCTGCCGTTGATGCCCGCGGCCATCTCGACGACGTGCCGGGTGGGCCGGACCTGGTGGGCCCGGAAGACGGCGGCGCCGTCCCTGGCGGCGATCGCGGTCGCCGCGAGGGTGCCGGCCAGCCGGTCCTCCAGTTCCACGTCCAGCATCTCGCCCACGAACGACTTGTTGGACAGCGCCATCAGGACCGGCCACCCGGTCCGGGTGAACTCGCGGAGGTTGCGGAGCAGGAGGAGGTGGTCGGCGGTGTTCTTGCCGTAGCCGGTGGCGTCGATGAGGATGCCGCCGCGGGGCACGCCGGCGGCTTCGGCCCGCTCCGCCAGCTCGACGACGGAGGTGCGTACGGCTGCCAGCACGTCGGGGTAGTCGGGCCGGAAGGGGTCGGCGCGGGGCGTTCGGCCGCCGGTGTGCGTGCACACGTAGCCGGCCCCGTGGTCGGCGGCCACCTCGATGAGCTTCGGGTCGGCGGCGGCCCAGGCGTCGTTGAGGATGTCCGCTCCGGCCCGGCAGGCCGCGTCGCCGACTTCGTGGCGCCAGGTGTCGATACTGATCAGCAGGTCGGGGTAGCGGTCGCGGGCCCATTCCACCAGCGGAACGACGCGGGCGGCTTCTTCGGCGGCCGTGACCTCCGCTCCCGGACTGGCCGTGACGCCGCCGAGGTCGATCATGTCCGCGCCCTCGGCGACGGCCCGGGCGATGGCGGACCGGGCCGCCTCGGCGGCGAAGGTGGCACCCCGGTCGTAGAAGGAGTCCGGTGTGCGATTGACGATCGCCATCACCAGGGGCCGGTCGTCGACTACGCGGTGGCCCCGGAACTCCAGGTCGACTGCTGTGGTGGGCATGGTGTGTGCGGCTCCTGTCGTCGGCCGGTCGAGGGCGCTCATGGCCGGGGCGGTGCGTCGCCGGTGGCGAGCGCGTCGAGGTCCGCCTCGGTGAGCTGCTGGGCGGAGACCCGTGCGCGGGTGCCGACCAGGGCGGTGAGTGCGTCGCAGTGGTCCCAGGAGTTGACGTTGAGGGCGGCGGCGATCCGCCCGTCGCGCAGCCAGAAGGCGAGGAACTCGCGGGTGGCCGGGTCGCCGCGCAGGACCAGTTCGTCGCGGGCGGGGTCGGCGAGGCCGCGGTACTCGCAGCCGAGGTCGTACTGGTCGGAGAAGAAGTACGGGTCGGCGCCGTAGGCGTCGTGGCCGCCGAGGAGGTTGCCCGCCACGTGGGTGCCCTGCTCCTTGGCGTTGGACCAGTGCTCGACGCGTACGCGCCCCTCGTGGCGCGGGTGGTCGTGGGCGGCGATGTCGCCGGCCGCGTAGACGTCGGGGGCGGAGGTGCGCAGCGCGGCGTCGGTGGCGACCGCGCCCGCCGCGAGGTCCAGACCGGCGGCTTCGGCGAGTTCGATGCGGGGCACGGCGCCGACGCCGACGACCACCACGTCGGCGGGCAGTTCGCTGCCGTCGTCCAGGAGGACCGTCCGGCCGTCGGGGCGGACCTCGGTGCCGGTCGCCCCGACGCCCAGGCGCAGGACGACGCCGTGGTCGGCGTGCAGGTCGCGGAAGACCGCTCCGACCTGGTCGCCGAGGACGTGCCGCAGCGGCAGCGGCACGGGGTCGACCATGGTCACCCGGGCGCCGCGGGCGCGGGCCGCCGAAGCGACCTCGCAGCCGATCCATCCGGCGCCGACGATCACCACGCGGGCTCCGTCGGTCAGCTTCTCGCGCAGGACCAGGGCGTCGTCGAGGGTGCGCAGCGTGTGCACCCCGGGAGCCTCGAAGCCGGGCGGGACCCGGGGGCGGGACCCGGTCGCCAGCAGCAGCCGGTCGTATCCGTGGGCCGTGCCGTCGGCGTCGACGATCTCGTGGTCGGCCGGTTCGAGCGCGGTGACGGCGGTGTCACGGCGCAGGGAGATGCCGTGGTCGTCCCAGTAGCCGGCTCCGCGGACCCAGTCCGGTTCGTCCCGCCGGCCCAGCAGGACGTCCTTGGACAGCGGCGGAAGTTCGTACGGGTCGTGGGACTGTTCTCCGAACACCGTGATGTCACCGTCGAACCCCTGCTCGCGCAGGGCGGCGGCGGCCGACGCGCCGGCCAGCCCGGCGCCCACGATCAGGATCCGCCGGGGCGGGTGCTGCGATGTGCTCATGACTGCCTCCCAATGGCCTGGTGCGTTTGCTCCGCTACCGCTGGACGCCGGTGAGGGCGAGGAACTCCTGGCGGGACGCCGCGTCGTCGCGCAGCGTTCCGAGCAGGGTGGAGGTGACGGTTCTCGATCCGGTGGCCCGCACTCCGCGCAGCGTCATGCAGGTGTGCTCGGCTTCGACGACGACCCCGACGCCCCGGGGCCGCAACTGCTCGGCGAGGTGGTCGGCGACCTGCTTGGTCAGCCGTTCCTGCACCTGGGGCCGGCAGGCGTAGTGCTCCACCACCCGGGCCAGCTTCGACAGCCCGAGGATCCGCGCGCCGGGCAGGTAGCCGACGTGTGCCACCCCCACGAAGGGCAGCATGTGGTGCTGGCAGACCGACCGCAGGGGGATGTCGCGGGCCAGGACGAGCTCGTCGTAGCCCTCGTCGTTGGGGAACGTGGTCATCCGGAAGGGGCGCGCGTTGAGCAGTTCGGCGTAGCCGCGCGCCATCCGGCCGGGCGTGTCCCGGGTCCCCTCGCTGTCCACCACGACCCCGAGCGCCTGCAGGAACTCCCGGGCGGCCCGCTCGGCGGCCTCCAGGTCGGGCCCGGTGACCTCGTCGGGCCCCGTGACGTCCTCGATCACCTGCAGTGCGGCTGTGGCAGTCATATCCACGGACCCTCCTGTGACATGAGCACGGCCCTCCGTGTATCGCCAACTTCTGTTGTTTTTACAGGCTGGCCACCGCGCCGGAGATTTGTCAAATCTCATTGGTGTTACATTGGGAATGTGGGTACGAACGAGGACCGTGACAGGGACGCCATCGGTGGACTGAGCAGCCTGGACGATCCGGTGCGGCGTCGGCTGTACGACTACGTGCGGACCTGCGACGAGGCCGTCAGCCGGGAGGACGCCGCGAACGCGGCCGGGATCAGCCGCACGCTCGCGGCCTATCACCTGGACAAACTGGCCGAGGCGGGCCTGCTGACCGTCGGCTACGCGCGGGCCGCCGGGCGCGGCGGCCCGGGAGCCGGCCGGCCGGCCAAGCGCTACGCGCGGACGGACCAGGAGCTGTCGGTCAGTGTGCCGCCCCGCGACTACGGTCTGCTCGCCGGGGTGCTGGCCGAGGCCGTCGCCGCGGACGACTCCGGAGCGGTGCGGGAGGCCGTGGCCGCCGCCGCGCACGCGGCGGGCAGGTCGGCCGGTGGCGAGGACCTGACGGCGGCGCTGCGCGGCTGCGGCTACGAGCCCGCGACGACGGCCGGAGGCAGCATCGACCTGCGCAACTGCCCCTTCCACCGGCTCGCTCGCGAGCACACGGAACTGGTGTGCTGGCTGAACCTGCACCTGGTACGGGGCGTGCTCGAGGCCGGCGGACACCAGCCCGGCCGTGCGGTGCTCGCCCCCCGCCCCGGCCGCTGCTGCGTGGTCGTCGACCCGCCCGAGCAGGAGCCCGAAGCCACGGCCGCCCGACGACCGCACCGGGGCGGCCCGTAGCCCTCGCGACGGGTGCTGAGGTTCGCGTCGAAGTGATGATCTGTCTGCTCGCGGAGACTGAAGGAGGTGAGTTGATGAGGGTGGTGGAAACGCCCGCCGTGCGCGGCGCCCGAGTCGTCCTCGTCTCCAGGGCCTCGTCCTGAGCTCTGCCTGCCGCCCTAGCCCGGACGCCGAACCGTCGGGGCCCGGGCCGCGCGGGGCCGGTAGGGCTCAGGCCAGCGCGTTCACCGCGGCCGAGAACACGCGGGGCAGACGAGCGGCGGTGGGCATGATGCGGGGGGCGAGCGAGGGCTGCAGACGGGCTCGCAACAGGAGTTCGGTCAGCAGCCGGTGTCTGCGGGTCGCCCTGAGCCAGTCGGTCTCGTAGCGGCCGGGTGTGCCCCGGCGCAGGTTGGCGACCAGGGCTTCGGCGCCGACGAGGGCGAGAGCGACGCCCTCACCGGTCAGGGCGTCGACGTATCCGGCGGCGTCGCCGACGAACAGGATCCTGCCGTGGGCCCGGGTGCGGGCGCGCTGCCGCAGGGGCCCGGCGCCCCGCACCGAGGTGACCGCCCGGTCCGGCGGCAGACGGGCCGCCAGACCGGGAAAGCCCTCCAGGTGGGTGGTGAAGGAGGCGCGCCGGGTGGTCAGCACGGCGATCCCGACGAGCCGGGGGCCGATCGGGGTGACGTATGCCTCCGCGTCGCTGCCCCAGTGCACTTCGACGTACGGCGACCAGGGTGCCACCGCGTAGTGCCGGCGCAGCCCGTAGCGGGGTGCGCCACGGGTTGGCGTATCCAGGCCGAGGGAGCGCCGCACACGTGAGTGCAGGCCGTCCGCCGCGACCAGCCACCGGGAGCGCAGCCCCGTGCCGGGCACGCTCACGCCCGCACCGTCCTGCCGCACCTCTGCCACGCGCAGCGGCAGCACCGGAACCCCGGCCGCCAGCACGGCACGGTGCAGCACGCCGTGCAGGTCGGTGCGGCGGACACCCATGCCGGGGCCGTGGCGGAACGCGGCCTGGACCCCGCGGGCGCCCTGGACGTAACGGATGCCGCTGACGGGGACGCCGGGGACTACCAGGCCGAGCGCGGCGAGCGAGCGGACCGCGCCGGGCATCAGCCCCTCGCCGCACGCCTTGTCTACCGGCGCCGGGCGGGGCTCGACGACGACCGTGTCGAGACCGGCGCGCGCCGCGTGCAGGGCGGTGGCGAGACCGGCGGGCCCGCCCCCGACGATCACCAGGTCGTGGCGGGCGCTCACGCGGGCGCCACTTGGGCGAGGGCCGTGTTCTCACAGCGCAGGCGGACGGTGAGCAGCATCGCGTTGGCCGCGGTGAAAGCGGCCGCGGTCTGCCACGCCGAGTGCACCAGGGGCAGGGCGGCCACCTCCACCACCACCGCGACGTAGTTGGGGTGGCGAAGGAAACGGTAAGGCCCGGCGCCGATCAGACGCGCTCCCGGAACGACGATCACCCGAGTGTTCCAGTAGGGCCCGAGCGTCGCGATGCACCACCAGCGCAGGGCCTGCGCCAGGAGCGCGAGGGCCAGCATGGGCCACCCCAGGGCGGGCAGGAACGGGCGGTCGGCGAGCAGGGGTTCGAGCAGACAGCACGCGAGCAGGCCGGTGTGCAGGGCCACCATCACGGGGTAGTGGCCACGGCCGTGCTCCACTCCGGCGCGGGCGAGCGTCCACGCCGCGTTGCGGCGGGCGACGACGAGTTCGGCCACGCGTTCGGCGGCGACGGCGAGGACGAGAAGCGCGTACCACATGAGAGCACCTCACCAGCGCAGCAGGACGAGTTCGGAGCAGAATCCGGGGCCCATCGCCAGGAGCAGACCCCAGGTGCCGGGCTCCGGCGCACGGCGTGCCCGGATGCCCTCCAGGATGTGCAGCACGGACACGGACGACATGTTCCCCACCGCCGCCAGGGAGCGCCGTGAACAGTCCAGGGCGTCCTCGGACAGGCCGAGGGTCTCGCTCACCGCCGACAGGATCCGCGGGCCGCCGGGGTGGCAGATCCAGGTTCCGATGTCGTCGACGGTCAGCTCGTGCTCGGCCAGGAACGCGCGCAGATGCCGGCCGAAGTGGCCCCGGACGATGTCCGGGACACCGGCGTCGATCACGACGCGGAAGCCGGCGGCGCCGATCTCCCACCCGAGAAGCCGCTCGGTACCCGGGTACAGGTGACTGCGCGTGGCGACCACGCGGGGACCGGCCGCGGGTGCGACCGCGCCGCTGCTGCCGCCGTCGGTGTTGCCGCCGCGGGCGACGAGTGCGGCGGCGCCGTCGCCGAAGAGCGCCCCGGCGACGAGGTTGGCGCGCGAGGAGTCACCGCGCTGGAGCGTGAGCGAGCACAGCTCCACGGTGAGCAGCACCGCGGTGTCGTCGGGATGCCCGCGGAGGTGGTCGTGCACCCGGGCGAGACCGGCGGCCCCCGCGACACAGCCGAGCCCGAACAGCGGAAGCCGCTTGACGTCGGGCCGCAGCCCCATGCGCCCCGCCAGCCGGGCGTCGAGCGACGGCGCGGCCACGCCCGTGATCGAGGCGAACACCAGCAGGTCGACGTCGTCCGGTGCCAGCGCCGCCTCGCGCAGCGCGCCCGAGAGGGCCTCCTCGCCCAGTTCGAGACCCGTCTCGAGCCAGGCGTCGTTGCTGCGCCCGAAGTCACCGAGCCGGGCGTACCGCTCGATCGGCAGCGCGAGGTGACGCGTACCCACCCCCGCGGACGCGTGCACACGGTGCAGCAGGGCGCGGTCCGCCCCGGGGGACAGGCACAGGTCGCCGATGGGCCCGGTGAGCTCGTGCTGGGCGTACCGGTGCGGGGGCAGCGCGCACCGCACGGCGGCGATGCGGGGGCCCGCCGCGGACGGTGGCGACGCGCGCCGCGCGGGGGAAGCGGGAGCGGACGGCGAGGGAGCATGCTCGACTAGCACGGGGACACGCATGTCGTTCATGCCTTCCTCGGCCGCCGGTCCCACTACCGTGCGTACGTGTCACTCCACCCGTCCGGGGTTCTCCCGCGCTCGTCCGGCAGAGTCGTGGCGCTGCTGCGCGCCTGCCATCCGGAACCGACGGTCGCCGTCACCGTCTTCGTGGCGGTCCTGGCGGTCGGAGCCGGCCGCGGACCGGCCGGGTCGGTGGCCGTGGCGCTCGCCGTACTGGCCGGCCAACTCTCGATCGGCTGGTGCAACGACGCCGTCGACGCGCGGCGCGACACGGCCTGCCGACGCGGTGACAAGCCGGTGGGCACCGGGGAGCTTCCGCGGGCCGCTGCCGCCGCCGCGGCGGGCACTGCCCTGGCCCTGTGCGTACCCCTGTCCCTGCTCTGCGGGCTCGCCGCGGGAACGGTCCACCTGGTGGGGGTTGCCGCCGGCTGGGCGTACAACCTGCGGCTGAAGCGGACGGTCCTCTCGCCGCTGCCGTACGCGGTGGGCTTCGCCGCCCTGCCGGCCTTCGTCACCCTCGGCCCGCCCCTGTCGGCCTGGCCCGCATGGTGGGCCACGACCGCCGGGGCCCTGCTGGGCGTGGGTGCCCACCTGGCGAACGTGCTGCCGGACATCGAGGACGACCTGGCCACGGGGGTGCGCGGGCTGCCGCAGCGGCTGCGCCGGCCGGCCTGCCGCCGGCTGGTGCCGGTCGTGATGTCGGCCGCCGTGGGAGTGCTCGTCGTGGGACCGCCCGGCGCGACCGGAGTCATGGACCAGGTGCTGGCGGGGGCGGCCGTGGTCGCCGCCGTGGCGGGCACGGCCGTGCGGTCGGGAGCCCGCAGCCGGTGGCTGTTCCGCACGGCCATCGTGGTGGCCGCCATCGGGGTGACGGAACTGCTGCTGCACGCTCCCGACATGAGCTGAGCGCGGGCTCCGAACCCGGACCCGACCGCTCCGAAGCGTGCCGGCGGCACCGTGCGCGGTCGGCCGCACTCCGAACAGACGCGGTGCGTTGGTCGGTTCGCGAGTCCTGGGGTGCACTGAGTCCGGTGGCCCCGAAGCGGGGCCGCGTGCTGCCCCGCGAGGCGGCCCGACGGTCGAGGAGACCCTCATGAAACGCATCAGGACAGCCACCGCGCTGGCCGCGGCCCTGCTGGTCGCCGGCGCGGCGGCAGGGTGTTCGGACGACGGTGGCTCAGGCAGCGCCGGCGGTACGGAGACCCGCAACGCCGCGGACGTGCCGGACACCGACGTCGTCCCGGCCGCGACCTCGTCGAGCGCCCCCGCGGTCGACGTCAAGGACGGCACCTACGGCAAGTCGCTCGTCGACGAGAAGGGCCGGACCCTCTACCTCTTCGAGAAGGACTCGAAGGACAAGTCGAAGTGCGACGGCGACTGCGCCAAGGCGTGGCCGCCGTTCACGGTCAAGGCGACCCCGACCGCGGGCAAGGGAGTGAAGAAGGACCTGCTCAAGACCATCAAGCGGGACGACGGCTCCGAGCAGGTGACGTACAACGGGCACCCGCTGTACCGGTTCGCCGACGACCAGAAGCCCGGTGACACCAACGGGCAGGACGTCGACGCCTTCGGCGCCAAGTGGTTCGTCGTCGACCCCGACGGCGACAAGATCACCACCAAGCCCAAGACCGGCGACGGCGGCTACTGACCTCAGGCCGGACCGGCCCACCAGCGCTCGGAGACCCCATGCCGTTCCCGTTCCTCACCGGTGCCGCCCGGCTCGCCGCGGCCGCCGTCTGCGCGCTCGCCCTGACCACCCTCGTCGGATGTTCCGACGGGGGAGGCGGTGGCGGCGACGGCGCGACCGAGTCCGCCACCCGATCGTCCGCGAGCGGTGGGACACAGGTCACGATCAAGGACTTCAAGTTCGAGCCCGCCTCCCTGACCGTCTCTCCCGGGGCGAAGGTCACCGTCGTCAACAAGGACTCGACCACGCACACCCTGACGGCGTCCAAGGGCGGTTCCTTCGACACCGGAGACATCGCCCCCGGCAAGAGCGCCACCTTCACGGCGCCGTCCACGGCGGGCGGCTTCCCCTACACCTGCACGATCCACCCGTTCATGAAGGGCACGCTCACCGTCGAGTGACCCCGGCCGGTGGCCCCCGGCCCCGAGAACGGAGACCTGCCATGTCGTCACAGTCCACCGCTCCGCCCTCGCGCCGAGGCGGCGCCGGCCGGGTCGTACGGGGTGCCGTGCGAGTGCTCGCCGCGGCCGGTCTCGCCGTGGACGCGTATCTGCACGCGCACCTCGCCGACCGGTACGACGCCATCGCGTCGAGCGTCGTCGGCCAGGGCACCCTCTTCCGCCTCGAGGCGGCCCTCGCGGCACTGGCCGCCCTGCTCGTCCTCGTCTGGCGCCGCCTCCCAGGGGACCTCTTCGCCGCGTTGGTGGCGGTCGGCGGACTCGCGCTGCTGCTCGTGTACCGCTACGTGGACGTCGGCGAACTGGGGCCGATCCCGGACATGTACGAGCCGGTCTGGTACGGCCAGAAGGAAGCCACCGCCGTCGCCCAGGCCGTCGCCGCGCTCGCCACGCTTTCTCTGCTGCTCGTCCGGCCCCGAGGCGGTCGCGGCCACTGAGGTGCGGCCGGCAGTTCTCGGCGGCGTACTCGGTTCCAACCCCGCCTTGGTCAGTAGGGCCTGGCAACGGGGCCCAGAAAGGACGGGTCCAGGACCCGAGGTGAGGCGGGCCGTCAGCCTTCTGTGTCGTCCGGATGCCAGGGGGCGCCTGCTCGGGTAGGGCGGGCACCGGTGGCGATCCGCAGTGCGTACACAGGCGCGTCAGCGGCATTCGGTACACGGCCGAGGTAGTGGTGTCCGATCATGTGGCACCAGGCGGGCAGGAGGGCGAGGGAGAGCGCTCCGCCGGCGAGGGCGAGGGCGGGGTAGCTGGTGGCGGTGACCATGATGCCGGAGGCCATGCCGCCGGTGGCGCCGGCGATGGCGATGGAGACGTCGACCACGCCCTGCGTCTTGGCGCGCGTAGCCAACGGGACGGTGTCGGTGATGATCGCGGTGCCCGAGACGAGGCCGAAGTTCCAGCCGAGACCCAGCAGGGCGAGCGCGAGAGCAAGGAGGAAGACCGAGTCGCCGGGCGCCGCGGCGGCGAGGATTCCGGCGGCCAGCAGGGTGATGCCGGAGGCTGCGGCGATCTTCATCCGGCCGTAGCGGTCGACGAGCCATCCGGTCAGTGGCGAGGGCAGGTACATGGCACCGATGTGGATGCCGATGACGAGGCCGGATGCGGCGGTGGAGTGGCCGTGGTCGTGCATGTGGACCGGGGTCATCGTCATGATCGCGACCATGACGAGCCGAGTGAGGATCATGACCAGCGCACCCAGGACCACTCCTCCGCGGCCCTGGCTGCTGTCGGCGTCATCGGCGGTGGCCGGGTCGGTCGCGGCGTCGGCCTCCTTGGTCTGGGCAAGGGCGCGGGCCAGGAGCAGCGGGTCGGGGCGCAGCCAGAGGGCGAGGACGAGCGCGGCCAGCGCGTACGCGGCGCCGGAGATGACGAAGAGCCCGGCGAGGTGGGGGATGCCGAGGTGTTCGGCGAGGGTGCCGGCGGGGGCTGCGAGGTTGGGCCCGGCGACGCCGCCGAGCGTGGTGGCGACCAGGACGCTGGAGACGGCACGCGCCCTTGGAGTCGATCGTGTCGCTCTTCTCTGGGCCTATGGCCGGAGACCGCACCTGCTGGGCAGTGACGTCTAACGGTTTCCGGGCGACGGTTGCGGCCGGAGGGAGAGGAGGGTCAGGTGCCACCAGTCGGTGAGGCGGTTGTCGAGGGCGGTCGTGTCCTCAAGTGCCTCGGTGAGAGTGCACAGGCCGAAGAACGCGGGTACCAGGGTGCGGGCCGCGCGGGCGGGGCGGATCCCCTCGTTGACGTGCCCTGCCAGTCGGGCCTGGGCGAGCAGCCGTGTGGTGGCGGCGGTCCAGAGCGCGAAGGGGTCGGGGATGGGAGCTTTGATGACGGTGCGCTCGACCCACAGACGGGCACCGGCACGGGTCACTGGGTCACGGGTGAGAGCGTGGGCGATGTCGTAGCTGAGGGCCACGAGCCGTTCGAGCGGGGGTACGGTCTCGTCTCCATAGCTTGCTGCGAGCTGGGACCAGGTAGCGAACCGGTCCTCGACGACGGCGACGGCGATTCCTTCCTTGCTGGTGTAGTGGAAGTAGATCGCGCCGCTGGTCCGGCCCGACCTCGCGCTTATGTCGTTGACGCTGGTGGCCGCGTATCCCTGCTCGGCGAACAGTTGGGCCGCCGCTTCCAGCAGTGATCTGCGGGTTACCTTCGCCCGTTCCTGCAACGTTCCGTCCGCCCTCGTCTGTTTTGATGTCGGGCCACGAATTTAGTGCGCCAGCGTACGCCCGGAGCCCAGACGGGCACTTTCGGGCGGCAATTACACAGTTCTTTCGAAGATGAACGCGTGCGAGTGGTAGAGGAAGCGCGACGCTCCGGCCTCGGACCGTCGGTCGCGCCTGTCAACTGACGGGCGGGCATGTGGTGTTAACGCTCTCGATGGCGGCACCGCGCCCGTCGGCGCACAGGCATACCCCTGTTTCTGGCGCTCGTCGAGTCACTGAAAAGGGTTATTGCCCGATTTGCCCGGACGGAAATAACGTAGCGGAAACTATCTTTCCGCTTCCTGTGGAGACGGGAATGCCACATGCATGCGAAAGCATGGGAGGCCCTAGTGACCACCTCGGACCACACTCTGCTCGACTGGTCGCCCGAAGCCGTCGTCTTCGACTGCGACGGCACCCTGATGGACAGCGAACGCCACTGGCAGGAGGCTCGCAACCGGGCCTTCCAGGAGCACGGCCTTCAGCCACCGCCCGGGTTCGCGGAGCGGGCCCTCGGCCTGCACTACGAGGACTGCGGCCGGCTCATGGCGCAGTCCGCGCACAAACCCGAACTGGCCGAGGACCTGACAGCCGCGCTTCTCGACCACTTCCTGGCACTCGTCACCGACGAACCGGTGACGATGCCGGGTGCGGTCCGGCTCGTACGGTTGCTCTCCGACCGCCTGCCGCTGGCGGTGGCCAGCAACTGCCCGAGGGTGGTGGTCGAAGGCAGCCTGGAACGGGCCGGGCTGCTCGCGCACTTCCAGCACCTCGTCGTCCCCGACCCCGGGGACCGCGTGCGCCCCAAACCGCATCCCGACGTGTACGCCGTGGCGGCCCGGCTCTGCGGTGTCCCCCCGCACAGGGCGCTGGCGGTGGAGGACTCCCTGACCGGTGTGGACGCGGCCCGCCGCGCAAGCCTGCGGGTCCTGGGCGTCGGCCCCCGGCCGCAGGGCGACGGCGCCACCCTGGCCGACAGCTGGTTACCGGCATTGGACGCCCCCGAACTGCTGGCCTGGGCCCACGCGCTCGGCAGTCCGCGGGGGCCACAACAGCCTTGACAGCCCACCTCGGTCGGTGTCGCCAAACGCTCACGCTCCCCGGCGCGGTCCGCGAGCAGCAGGGAGCAGGTCGGCCCCGGCCGGGGGCATCGGTGATCCGCGTCGTCCGGACCGGGGCGGTGCCCGACGGCTCGTCCTCTGGCGTCGGCCGAGGCCGCTTCAGACATACGTCCCGCGTCAGTCCTGTGGGTCCCGTGAGCCCGGGAAGGGGCTGGCGCTGTGGTGCAACGGGCAGTCATATCGGAGGCCGGCGGGTCATTGAACTGTTCAGCGTTGAGCTGGTAGACCCGTTGCCAGACATCTTCGTTGTACTGGACGACATGGACCCGCTGCTGGGCGCTCATTCCCTGTAGCGACAGAAAGTGCAACAACTCGCTGGCACGCCTTTGCTCGACCCTGTGAGGCACGTGAGCCGTGGCCGCAGAGGCCGTGCTGGAACGCGGAGCGGACGGGTTCAGTGAGGCTCGGCCGTGCGCTCGTGAGCGCTGTGCTCCGTCGCCGGGCCGGTGTGGCGGGAGAGAGCCAGTGCCCGGCGGCCGACCACCACCGTGACCAGCCCGAGCGGGACGGCGGCGATGGCTCCGACGAGCCCGTTGCCGGTGCCGGGTCCGCCGCTGGAGGTGGCCAGATGCAGCACCGCGAGGACCATGCCCGCCACCCCTGCCCCCATCGCCGACAGGCCGCCGGTGCGTGCGTTGCCGATGCTGATCCGGCCGGTGATGCGCAGCAGAGCCGCGCAGCCGATGGCCAGGCCGATCAGCCCGACTCCGAGGGCCAGGTTGGCCCCGGTCCGCCCGTCTCCGATGATGCCGCCCTCGGCGGCGACCGCCAGGGCTTGTGATGCGTTCATGCTGCTCTCCTCCTTCGTGCGCAGGCAATCTCCGTGCCTTCGCAGTGACTTGAGCATGCGCGGCGGACACACCACTGGTCGTCCACCAGGCGCGGACACTTCGTGCTTCCGCCGCTGCGGCAGTCGACTACCGCGGATGCCGCAGCCGCCGCACGGCTACCGCGGTTGCGGTAGCAGCCGTCTCGTCCGCGGGCGGGACTCGGGCGCGGGGCCGCCCGGTCTAGGGTGCGCGCATGGACATACGACGGCTCGGCGTTCCGGCCTGGGCCGGCGACTGGACGATCGCCGTCGCCGTTGCGGCGCTGCTGCTGGGCACCGGTGTGTCACAGGCACACCCCGGCGGGGGCGCGGGCCTGTTCGGCTCCGTCGTGCTCACGGCCGGCGGTCTTGCGCTCGCAGCGCGCCGACGGGCTCCGGTCCTGGTTCTGACCGTGACCGGACTGTGCGCGGTGGGCTACCTGGCGGCCGGGTTCGATGTGCTCTCCGTCGCGTACTTGGTCGCGGTGTACGCCGCGGTGCGGGCCGGGCACGGCGCCCTCGCCGTGACGGCGTCCGTGACCCTGCTGCTCGTTCTGCACGTCACGGCTCTGCTCTTTCGCGACGGGACCGGGAGAGAAGCGCTCACCCAGGCCCGTAGCGTCCTGGAAGTGGCCTGGTTGATCGCGGCCTTTGCCGCCGGGGAGGCGCTGCGGCAAGCCGAGCGGCGGGCTGAGGAGGCCGAACGCACCAGGGAGGAGACCGCACGGCGCCGTGCGGATGAGGAACGGCTACACATCGCACGGGAGCTGCACGACGCGCTCACTCACCAGATATCGGTTATCAAGGTGCAGTCCGAGGTCGCCGTCCACATCGCCCGTAGACGCGGCGAACAGGTGCCGGAGACGCTGCTCGCGATCCAGGAGGCGGGCCGCGAGGCGACCCAGGAGCTCCGCGCGACGCTGGGAGCGCTTCGGGACGACGGCACGATCCAGCCGCGCGCGCTCGATGCCGTACCGGAGCTGGTCAAACGGTTCCAGACGACCGGCCTGAAGACGGTCCTGACGATCGAAGGACGGCCGTACGGCGTGCCGGTCACGGTGGGCCGGACCGCCTACCGGATCGTCCAGGAGGCGCTGACCAACATCGCCCGCCATGCGGACGCCACGACCGCCTTCGTCCGGATCGAGTACCGTCCGGCCTCTCTCGCGCTGCGCGTCGACGACGACGGCGAGGCCGCTGCGGACACCGCACCGACACCCGGCATCGGGCTCCTCGGGATGCGTGAGCGCGTCACCGCCCTGGGCGGACGGCTGTGTGCCGAACCGCGCAGCGAGGGCGGCTTCACCGTCCAGGCCGAACTCCCCGTGGAGCAGACATCGTGATCCGTGTCCTACTGGTCGATGACCAGCCGCTCATCCGAAGCGGTTTCCGCGCGCTGCTCGATCTCGAGGACGACATCGAGGTGGTGGCCGAGGCCGGCGACGGCAGCGCGGGCCTGGTACTCATCAAGGAGCATCTGCCCGACGTCGCGCTCATCGACATCCGGATGCCGCTCGTCGACGGTATCGAGGCGACCCGTCGCATCGCCGCCGACCCGGCTCTGGCTCAGGTGCACGTGGTCATCCTGAGCAACTACGGTATGGAGGAGTACGTCCTGGACGCGCTGCGCGCCGGCGCCGCGGGATTCCTCGTCAAGGACATCGTGCCGGAGGACCTCCTTCACGCCGTACGGGTCGCCGCGCGGGGCGACGCCCTGCTCGCCCCGTCGATCACCCGCAGGCTCATCGACCGGTACGTCACCCGGCCGCTCCCGACCAGCAAGGCCACCGGGCTCGACGAGTTGACCCGTCGCGAACGCGAGGCGGTCGCCCTGGTCGCGCAGGGCCTGTCCAACGACGAGGTCGCCGACCACATGGTGATCAGTCCGCTGACCGCGAAGACGCACATCAACCGGGCCATGACCAAACTCCGCACCCGCGACCGGGCCCAACTCGTAGTCCTCGCCTACGAATCCGGCCTTGTCACCCCACGCAACCACTGACCTCCACGCGAAAGTGACTGATCGCGGGCAACAGGACGGTCCGGTCCAGCTGGACGAGTGAGCGAAGCGAGTACTCGGGGGCGCACTCCGCTCATGGACGGGTGGTGGCGTCGTGGGCCGCGAACGCGGCCGGGGTGAGACCGGTGCGGTCGCGGAAGAAGCGGCCGAAGTTCGCGGGATCGGAGAAACCGAGATGAGCGGCCACAGCCCGGGCCTCCCACCGGGCATGCCCCAGCAGGCGCCGCGCTTCGAGTAGTCGCCGCTCGTCGATGAGGTCACGCACCCCTTTGCCGGTCGCGTCCCGGGCGGCGCGGCTGAGGGTGCGGACCGAGCAGCCGAGCAGCTCGGCGTAGTCTGCGGCCCGGTGGAGTTCGCGGAAGTGCAGCTCCAGGGCGTCCGCGAAGCTGCCGTAGGTGTCACCACGGCCTGGGCCGGCCGTCGCCGTGACCGTGGGCGTGATGCCGGGGGCGTTGGCCAGGCGCAGCAGCAGCGCTTCGAGCAGGCCGCGCCGCAGGGCGTGGTGGACATCGAGGGGGCGGCGCCCGAGCGCGCGGTGTTCGTCGAGAAGCTGAAGTGCCGTCTGCCGGAGCCAGACGGCGTCGTCGGGGTGCGGGCTCAGCACGGCGGAGGCCTCGTGCGCGGTGAGCGGCGCCAGCAGGCGGGCGGTGCCAGGTGTCAGGACGCCCGGTTCGAACAGGATGAACGGGCCCCGAGCGGTGCCGGGCGGATGCCAGCACTGCGTGTGTCCGGGCCGTACCCACAGCCACTGGCCGGGGGCGACGGTCCGCGTGAGGTGGTCGACGTCGTGGAGCAGCTCGCCCTCGGTGACCCCGATGAGGTAGTGGAAGGTCGCGCGGCCCGGACGGGGCGGGCTCCACGGCCAGTCGTCGTGCTGGGCGAAGAAGTCCTCCACGGTGTTCACCTCCAGCCCGAAGGGTGTGCCGACCGGGGGCTGGAAACCGTACAAGGGGACCTCGGCCGGTCCGGCGTGGCCATGGAGAGCCGGATGTCGTTTGTCGACCATCATGTGTCCGCAGCCTACCGTCCGTTTTCGGCGGTTTCCGGGCAAGGATGGACTGTGCCGCCGCACCTGCGGGAGCGCACACTCTGCGGTCTTCAGCGCCGAAGCCCGCCACCACTTCAAGGAGGACAACGCCCCATGACCCTGCACAAGACCGCAGCCGACTGCGCGCGGGAGCTCCCCGGAGCCGAGCTGGGGCACCCCTTCGGGGACGACTGGGAGGTCTTCAAGGTGCGCGGCAAAGTGTTCATGCTGATGACCGACGTCCCCGGACGCCCCGTCGTGATCCTCAAGTCGGACCCCGGCGAGGCGCTCGCCCTGCGAGAACACAACAGCCACATCACCCCCGGCTACCACATGAACAAGAAGCACTGGATCACCCTGGAGCACGGGGACGGCGTGGACGAATCCCTCGTCCAAGAGCTCGTCACCGAGTCCTACCGGCTCGTCGTCGCCCACCTGCCCAGAGCCAGGCAGCCCGTCGACCCGCACACCTACGCCGGCGGCACGCGGGCATCCCGGTGAGCGCGGCCGGCGACCGGCTCCAGGACGCCGCCCGTACGGCGGCCCTCGCCCTTCCCGATGTCAGCCACTCACGCCCCTTCACCCCCCGGCTCGACGTGTACAAGGTCGCGGGCAAGGTGTTCCTGATCGTCACAGACGACCCGGACGAGCAGATCATCACGGTCAAGTGCGAACCCGAACACGCCCGTGCCCTCGCGCACGCCCACGCCGCGATCACACCGGGCCGCTACCTCGACAAACGCCACTGGATGACGCTCGGGCCGGGACCCGGTATCACCAAGCGCCTCATCACCGACGTGGTCGAGGACTCCTACGACCTGGTCGTCGAAGGGTTGCCACGACGCGATCGCCCAAGGCTCCGATGAGCACCCCCAGCGCGCCCAGCAGTGGCTGATCCGACACCTGCCAACGCCCCGTACAAAGCTCCCCACGCTCGCCACCGACCGAGAGATCCATGGAACCGACCCTGCCGCTCTTCGACGAGGAGCCCGCCCGGCCACTCGCCGACCGCCTGCGCCCCACCCGGCTGGACGAGGTCATCGGGCAGGACCACCTCCTGGCCCCGGACGCACCGCTGGGCCGCATGGTCGCCCAGCAGCGCCTCAGCTCCGCCATCCTGTGGGGCCCGCCCGGCGTCGGGAAGACCACCATCGCCCGGCTCCTCGCCCACGCCGGCAACCTGGCCTTCGAACCGGTGTCGGCCACTTTCTCCGGCGTGGCCGACCTGCGCAAGGTCTTCGCCGCGGCGCAACGCCGTCGCGGCATCGGCCAGGGCACCCTGCTGTTCGTCGACGAGATCCACCGCTTCAACCGGGCCCAGCAGGACAGCTTCCTCCCCTACGTCGAGGACGGCACCATCACCCTGATCGGCGCCACCACGGAGAACCCGAGCTTCGAACTCAACGGCTCCCTCCTCTCCCGCGCCCAGGTCCTCGTCCTCAAGCGCCTCGACGAGGCCGCCCTGTCCACCCTCCTCGACCGCGCCGAACACCTCACCGGCCACCGCCTGCCCCTGGACGACGCCGCCCGACGCGCCCTGATCGCCATGGCCGACGGCGACGGCCGCTACCTCCTCAACATGGCCGAACAGCTCCTGGCCCTCCCCGACACCGGGGCCACCCTGGACCCCGCCGCGCTCGTCCACCACATCCAGCAGCGCGCCCCGCTGTACGACAAGGCGCAGGAGGGCCACTACAACCTGATCTCCGCGCTCCACAAGTCGATGCGCGGCTCCGACCCGGACGCGGCCCTGTACTGGCTCGCCCGCATGCTCGACGGCGGCGAGGACCCCCTGTTCGTCGCCCGCCGACTGGTTCGGTTCGCGAACGAGGACATCGGCGTCGCCGACCCGCACGCCGTTCAGCAGGCGCTCGCCGCCTGGGACGTGTACGAGCGGCTCGGCACCCCCGAAGGCGAGCTGGCGATCGCCCAGGCAGTCGTCTACCTCGCCACCGCCCCCAAGTCCATCGCCGTCCATCGCGGCTTCAACGCCGCCAACCGAGCCGCCCGGCGCACCGGCTCACTCCTGCCGCCCGCCCACATCCTCAACGCCCCGACCCGGCTGATGAAGGATCTCGGCTACGGCAAGGACTACCAGTACGACCCCGACACCACCGACGGCTTCTCCGGCGCCGACTACTTCCCCGACGGCATGGACCGCGAGACGTACTACGAGCCCACCCGCAACGGCTACGAAGTCCAGATCACCGAGCGCCTACGCCAATGGGCCGCCCTGCGCGCTCGCAGACAGCGCGAATGACCGAAGGCCAGTCGCCACCGTCTACCGCATCCTCGCCGAGGACGAAGCGGAGAGCTGAACAGCCATCAGAGCTTCGACCCCCGAGGACCGAGCAGATCACCGTACGGGCGGGGGGCCCGACACCACCCGCATCCCCAGCCCCCGCACCCGGTAGATGCACGTGTCGTCGCCCCACAGCGTCGCGTCCGCGACGGCATAGGGCCCGCGTGCGTCCGTACCGGTCTCCACGATGTCCATGTCCACCCGGATCAGCCGGTTGGCGGGGGTGATCTGGCCCCGGTACGTCCACACCGTCTCCCGGCCGGGCAGCACCGGCTCGAATCGGGGGTGGACGATCCCGTCCGCCGCGCCGCCTTCGATCAGGTGGTACTGGAGCAGCTGGCACATGGCCTCGACCCCCAGTGAGCCGGGCTGCACCGGGTCCTGGAAGAAGTGGGCCCGGAAGAACCAGGCATCCGGGCGCACGTCCTTCTCCGACCGCAGTCGGCCGAGCCCCGCGCTTCCGCCCTCCGGCCAGGAGCCCGTGACCCGGTCCAGCATCAGCAGCATGCGGCCCGGCAGGCGCGGCTCCCCGGCGCAGTAGCGGGCGGGCCGGGTGGTCAGGTCGACCACTCGGTCGCAGGGCTCGTCGAGGCGGGCGCGCTCCTCGGCCGGGACCGGCAGCCCTTGCTGGTCGTCGAACGCCGACCGGGGGAAGTAGCCGAAGACCGTGGTGAGTTCGGCGAGGGGCGCGTCGTCGGCCGTGCACACCACCCGGAACGACTCGATGATCATGTCTCCGCTGCGCGAGACACGGGTCAGGTCGGACCGGGTGCGGATCGTGCGCGTCCCGGCGGTGACCTCGCCGGTGACCGTCTTCGCTCCGTCCAGGTTGCGAAACAGCAGGTCCTGCTCGCTGGTTGTCGCGCTGCCGACGTACGAGGCCAGCCACCCGCAGGGCTGCAGCGCGACCTCCATGAGGACCGAGAGCGGCATGCGCCGGGACGGGTTCTGCTCGAAGTACCACGCCCGTTCCGGTACGTCGTACTCGGCGACGACGACGCTGCCCTCCCGCATGCCGCCCTGGACGCCGTCCACCGAGACGATCCGGCTCATGAAGTGGTAGGGCGGCCCGGGGAGCCTGGCGACCCTGCGGGTGCCGTCGAAGGGCTCGTACATGGTGCCGAACGCCTCGCTGGGCCTGCCCCAGGCGCATGCCAGCAACGACGCGTAGTCGAAGCGGAACCCGTCGGCGGCGACGGCCACCGCCTTTTCCTCCCGGTGCCCGGACAGTCCGCCGAGCCGGGGCAGCGGCACCGGCGCACCGTCCTCCTGCACGGCGGGCGGCCCCGAGACCCGCCACTGCGACAGCGGCCAGTCGGGCACCAGCCGGAGTGCCATGCCGCGCCCCAGGAACGCCTTCCTGCCGTCCACCGACCCGAGGACATCGGCGTGGAGCGTCGGCACCGGCCCGGCCGAGACGCCCCGGACGAACACCTCGTAGACGATCCTCCGGGACTCCGGGGTCGCCTGGCCCCGGCACTTGGCCCGGGACGGCTGGGTGTCGACCGGTTCGAAACGCCAGCCGTCCCGGTCGACGGTGTGGCCCGAGGCCGTCAGATAGAAGGCCATGGCCTGGAGACCGCCCTGGAGCATCAGGGTGCCAGGCATGCAGGGGTCGTTCTTGAAGTGGCCGGTGAAGAACCAGTCGTCCGGGGACACCGCCGTCTCGGCGCGCAGATACCCCCGGCCCCACGGCCCGCCGACCGGGTCGAACACGGTGACCTCGTCCAGCAGGCGCAGCCGCTCCCCGTCGAGCAGGGGTGTCCGCACATGGGCTGCCGTCGCCTCCCAGCCCGGCCCGAAGCACTCCGCGGGCGACCCCTGCGCCAGGGCCCGCACCCGGTCCGTGCCGAAGCTGGTCCGCTCGCAGCGTACGGCCGGAGGGTCGAACGGAAGGTCGTCGCCGGGAGGGTGCTCGGCCGGGTCCCAGCGCACCCCGCCGCCGGCGGCCAGTTCGGCGGGGGTGAAGAAGCCGGCTTGGCCCTCGCGGACGCTGAGCCGCAACTCACCGTCCACGTAGCAGTCGTAGTGGAAGAAGGCCAGCCGGACCCCGCCCGCCTCCGCGTGGCCGTCCACATGGATCTCGAAGCACAAGGTGTCGCCGGGGCGGGGCGGGCCGCCGTGGAACGTCACCTCGCAGCCGAGCAGGCGGTAGGCGCGCTCGCCCCGGTTGAGCAGGTCCGCCCCCAGCCAGCTGAGCAGCAGCAGATCGGCCTGTCCCGCCTCGATCAGCACGCCGGCCGGCATGCGTCCCGTCGCGTCCAGGTACCAGCTGTCGGTCAGGACGTCGGTCTCCGTCCAGATCCGCCCGTCCGTGCGGACCGGCCCGGGCAGGACGAGCGCCGCGGGCACCGCGTCGATGGCGGTGACCCGGTCGGCGAAGAGCATGGGTGGTCCCGGCATCCGGGTCTGCACCGCGTACCGGTCCTGCTCGGCGAAGCGCGGACCGAACAGCGCGGAGATCTCCCCGGAGGCGAGGTGCTCCAACTGGGCCCGGTCGAACACCGGCTTCGCCCCAGGGACAGGGACAGGGACAGGGACCGGAGCCGGAGCCGTGCCGGGGCGCGGGGCTGATACCGGGCCCCGTGGCCGCACGGGGTCGGGCGGGGCGCACGGCGGTGGTACGGGGAGGGCGGCGGACGGCGGTACGGGGACAACGCCTCCCGCGGGCAGGGAGACCGCCGCGCGTCCGGCGTCCGACCTGCCGCCCGCCGTCAGCGCCGTGACGGCCAGCGCGGACACCTCCAGGAACCGCCGGTGGGCTTCCGCGTGCGCGGCCATGATCTCCTCGTGCACCAGGGCGGCCCGCCGGCTCTGCCGGACGACCGTGCCCGCGACCTCCGGCGACCCCAACGCCGGGGACGCCGGGTCGGACAACCGGGCCACCGGCCCCACCGCGGCGGCGGATACGGCGGCAACCGGGGCACCGGGCCGTTCCGCGGGAGCGGGCCGCTCGGCCGGCACCGGTGCCAGCTCGGGGGCCCGGGGCAGAACGGTCACGGCGCGCTCCAGGGGCGGCAGGCAGGGCGTGGGGGGTACGGCAACGGTGACGGTGGGGCCGGGGGCTGGGAGACCGGTAGCGGCCTCGGCGAGCCGGGCGGTCAACGCGTCGGCCCGCACCGGCACCCCGGCCACCACGAGTTCGCCGACGGCCAGGCACAGATTCCGCAGCCCGGCGTCGTCCGGGGCGTCCAGCGCGACGGCCACATGCTCCCGGTCCCCGAGTACCCGCTTGATCCAGCCGGTGCACAGCTTCCGGGGCCCGTGCTCCACGAAGACGCGGACACCGTCCGCCCACGCCCGCTCGATCGTCGCCGCGAAGTCGATCGTGCCCAGTCCCTGAGCGGTGAGCGCTTCCGCGGCCCGCTCGGTCGTCGGACGGTACGCCCGGCCGGTGGCCGCACTGTAGAACCGGACCCCCGGCACATCGACCGTGGGGCGGCGGTGGGCCTCCCGCCACACCTCGCGGACCTCCGCCAACTCCGGGGCGTGGGCGGCCATGTCGTAGTCCAGCTCGATCGCCCGGTCCACGCCCAGCCGGGTGACCACGGCCGCGCATGCCTCGGACTCGCCGCCGACGACGCAGACCCCCGGCGCGTTCACCGCCATCAGATGGACCGCCCGCTCCCCGGCGAGCTCCGCGCGGACGGCCTCCAGCGGCGCGGCGACCAGATAGCTCGACCAGCGGTCGCCGTCGATGCCGCGCTGCCGCCAGTAGCGCCGCACCGCCCGCAGCTCACCCGTGAGCTCCGTGGTGAACAGCCCGCTCTCCCGCGTCGCCTCGTACAGCCCCGAGGCGTCCGGCCACGCGCCCAGCGCGACCAGTGCCGTCGACTCGCCCGAGGAGTAGCCGATCGCGGCGTCCGGCCGCAGGCCCAGCACCTCACGGCTGAACACGGTGTGGAAGACCGCCAGTTCGGCGACGGACCAGATCTGGTCGAGCACGCCGGGCCCCCTCCCGGAGCGCAGCCGCGTCCCGATCGCCCGGTGCCCCGCACGGACGCTCTCGCCCAGCGACGGGTACGCCAGCGTCAGCGCGTGGCCCATCCCGGGGTACGCGGCCGAGCCGTTGGTGTACACGAAGGCGGTCTCGCCGCCGACCGGCGCGTCCCGGTACAGGACATCCGCCGGGCGGGCCCCGCCCTGAGCCAGCCAGCGACGGGCCGCTTCGCGGCGCTCCGCCCAGGCGGTGCCGCCGTCCGCCACGAGAGCCAGCCGCGCCGGGCCCGCCGAGGACTCGGTCCCGGCCTCCAGTGCGGCCAGCACCTGAGCGCGGTCCGCCCCGGAGAAGACGCGCAGGCGCGGGGCGGGCCCCGGCAGCCACGGCCGGGGGTCCCCGGCGCGCAGCCGGACGCTCGTGGCCGGCCCCTCCGCCGGTACGGCGACGACCCGCGCGGTGTGGGCGACGGCCGCCGTGTCGGCGGGCGCGTCGGGGCGGGGGACCGCGCGGTGCTGGAGCGAGAGCGCCGCGACGGCGACGGACACCAGCCCGGATGCCGCATGGGCACGCCCGAAGGCGGACGCCGGATCGAATCCCGCGTCCGGGCCGTCGCCGATGACCATGTCGGGTTCGTCGCCGGCTTCCTCGTCCAGTATGGCGACGACGGTGTCCCCGTCCCGGCGGGCGGCGTCCAGCAGCTTGAGGACCAGGACGACCGCCGCGTCACCGGGCTCCACGCCGGGAGCGGACTCCCGCACGGCGGCCCGGTGGACCGCTTCGCAGGACAGGTCGGTGGCGCCGACGAGCGCGGCGTCGACCTCCCCCGACCGCAGGGCGCGGGCCGCGGCCTCCAGCGCCACCAGCCCGGACGCCTCCTCGGCGGACACCGTGAAACTCGGTCCCGCCAGGTCCAGTTGGGTGCTGATGCGGTTCGCCGCCAGGTTCGGCATGCTGCCCACCACCCCCTCCGCCGTCATGGGTTGGGTGAAGGCGTTGCGGGCGAGGTCCGTCCACGCCGCCGTAACGGGCACACCCGACTCCTCCAGCCAGTGGGGAATCCGCCAGCGCGCGCCCGCCCGGGCCACCTCCGGGTCCACGCCGGTACCGATGACCACCATGGTCCGCTCCCGGGGCAGGTTCACCGTCAGGGCGGCTTCGCGGGCGGCCTCCAGCACCAGGAGCTGATGGCGTACGGTCCGCTCCAGGGCCAGCGGGGGGAAGCACAGGCCCGTCAGCTGCACGGCGATCTCCGCGACCGGGCCGCGCCGTCCACCGCCCAGCACCGCCCGGCGGAGGTCCTCGACCGACGTTCCCTCTCCGACCCGCGCCCCGATGGCGACGATCGCCACGGGTACCGCGCACGCCCCGGGCATACGGTCGCCCGGCGGACCGCTGTCGGCCGCCGCGGCCGGGGTGTCCGGCGCGTCGGGTCCCGGCACCGGGTCCTGCGGTGCCCGGTCCGCCGGTGCGGTCCGCCGCGTGCTGGGCCGCGGTCCGTACACCGGCCGGGGCCCGGAGGGCGGGGGAGCGTCGTCCGGGTCGTCGAGGAGCAGGTGGGCGTTGGTCCCGCCGAACCCGAACGCGCTGACCGCCGCCCTGCGGGGTCCCGCCCACTGCTCCGCCGTGTCCAGGACGCGCAACGGCGTGCCCGACAGGGCGTCCAGCGGCCGACGCGCGCCGAGTGTCGCCGGGCGCACCCCGGAGCGCATCGCACCCAGCACCTTCAGCAGCCCCACCACGCCCGCCGAGGCCAGCAGATGCCCGACGTTCGACTTCGCCGAACCGATCGGCACGTCGTCGGCGGCCCCGAAGACCCGGGCCATGCCCCGTGCCTCCACCGCGTCGCCGACCGGGGTTCCCGTCGCATGGCACTCGACGAGCGACACCGACTCGGGAGCGACGCCCGCCACCTCGTACGCCAGGCGCATCGCCCGCACCTGGCCCTCCTCGGACGGGCTGATCAGACCGGACCCCCGCCCGTCGTTGGACAGCCCCACCCCGCGGATCACGCCGAACACGGGGAGCCCCGCCGCGCGGGCGTCGGAGAGCCGCGCCAGGGCGACGAACCCGGCGCCCTCACCGTGCACCAGCCCGTCGGCGTCCCGGTCGAAGGGGCGGCTGCGCCCCGTACGGCTCGTCGCGGACAGCCCGCAGAACCCCACGTGCAGGTAGAGAGGGTCGGGCCGGCTGACCGCACCGGCCACCATCAGGTCGGCCGTGCCGTCGTGCAGGCGGTCGCACGCCAGCTTGATCGCGTACAGCGAGGAGGCGCAGGCCGCGTCGAGGGACCACGCCCCGGCCCCGAGCCCGAGCGCGCGGGCCGCGAGCAGGGCCGGGAGACCGGAGGAGAAGCGGTTGCGGGCATCGGGGCGGGGGTGGTGACCACCCGTCAGCAGCGCGTCGCGGAGCTCCGGGCGCTGCGCCGACAGCCAGACGTGTTCGGCGAAGGCCGCCCCGGTGGGGGTGGGGTACGACAGGTTGCCCAGGATCAGCCCGCCGCGCCCCAGCGGTGCGGTGCGGCCCGCCTCCGTGAGCGCCTGCCGTACCCCGTGGAGCACCCAGTGGAAGAGCGGGTCCAGCGTCGCGATCCGCTCCGGGGGGACGAGGAAGCCTTCCGGGTCGAAGACGGATTCGAACCCCTCGACGTACCCCCCGATGTCGGTCCAGGTGCGGTCGAGGTGGTCGTCCACCGTGCCCATGACCCGGTGGCGCGGCAGCCGCCACCGGCCTTCCGGGGCCGCCGTCAGACTCGTGCGCCCGGCGGCGACGTTCTCCCAGAACCCGTCCGGGTCCAGTGCGCCGGGCAGGACACAGCCCCGGCCGACGATGGCGATCGGTTCGAAACGCATGCGGGTCTCACTTCACGGCGGGTTCGGACAGGAGGGAGAGCGCCCGGTCAGGAGGGGCGGCTGACGAGTTCGACGCCGGTCAGCTCCAGCAGGACGGACCCGCCGGGTCCGATCAGCGCGGCGTCGCAGCGTGCCCCGGTGTCGTGGACCTTGCGTCCCCGCACCACACAGCGCACGGCGTCGTCCACCGGGCCCCGCCGGTACACCCTGCACTCCGCGACGGCCATCGGCAGGGTCGCCGACCCGAGCACCTTCTCGCCCCAGAGCAGCGCGAGTTGCAGCGCGCCGTCCACGGCGGCCGGATCCAGCGGGCCGCGCCCGCCCGGCCAGCCCAGGGACCGCAGGCCCGCGACCGTCGCCTCCGCCCCGTGCTCCGACACACCGCGCACTTCGCGCAGGGCGTGGAACCGGGGGCCGTGGAAGAGGACGCCCCCGTGGTACGGCGCGGCCACGTCGAGCGGCTTCAGGTCCGCCGGGGTGTCCCAGGAGGACCGGTCGGGTGCACCGTCGCCGGTGTCCACGACGGCACGGAAATGCGCCGGGCCCTCCTCGCCCCGCAGCTCCGCCTCCAGCCCGTCCGGGGAGCCGGGCGCGCCCCGGCTGCCGAGCACGGTGAGCCGGTGGCCCCCGCCTTCCAGCTCCGGCAGGTCGTACTTCCGGTACACCCGCAGATCACGCAGGACGAGCGGCCCCTCGGTCGGCAGCCAGGCCGCCGCGGCGCCCGCGAACCAGTTCAGGACCAGCGCCACGGGCAGCACCGGGACACCGGCGGGTGCGTGGTCGGCCAACTGCGGCAGGGTGTCCGAGCTGACCAGCACCTGTGCGCGCAACCGCTCGTCCGCGGCGGCCGGCCCGTCGCCCGCCGTCAGCACGACACGGGCCTCGCCGGCCGCACCGTCCAGTTCGGCGGTGCAGGCCGCGGCCCCCTGGGCCGGGGGGATGAGCGGCACCCCGGCCCGGCCGAAGTGCGCGGCCAGGACCGGGGTGACCATGCCGCCCTGCCAGGGGCCCCAGGCCACGCAGCGCACCAGGCAGTCGGGGCGGCGAGCCTGCTCGGCCGACGCGACCTGCTGGAGGACCTCGTTGGCCATGGCGTAGTCGCTCTGACCCGCGTTGCCGAACACGGCGGCCACCGAGGAGAACAGCAGAATCGTGTCCAGCGGATCGTCCGCCGTCGCCGTCAGCAGCGCCCGCAGACCGTCCACCTTCGTGGCCATGACCGGCTCTGCCTGCTCGTCGGTCTTGTCCGCGATCCGCTTGTCGGCGAGCACGCCCGCCCCGTGCACGATGCCGGTCACCGGCCCCCACGTCGCGCGCACCTCGCGCAGCGCCGCGGTGAGGGCGTCGGCGTCCCGGACATCCACCCTGACGTACCGGGCGGGCGAACCGGCGGCCTCCAGCCCGGCCAGCGTCGCCCGTACTTCGCGGGCGGCGAGAATCCTCCGGGCCTCCTCCGCGATCCGGGCGGGCGAGGACCCCTCCGCATCATCCCGGGCCCGCTCCGCGAGCAGTCGGGTTAGGGCCCTTTCGTCGGTGGCCGATGCCAGGCCGGCGGGCTCGGCGGCGGCCTGGGTCCGTCCGAGCAGGACGATCCGCGGCCGGTGGGTCCTGGCCAGGTCGAGCAGCGCGGCGGCGGTCACCCCGCGGGCACCGCCGGTGGCCACGATCACGGAGTTCTCGCCGATGCGCGGGGCGCCGCCGGGTGTGAGCGGGGCGGGCACCATCCGCAGCAGGGCGCGGGTGCCGTCCGCACGAAGGCCGACCTCCGTGTCGGCTCCGCCTTCGAGTAGTTCGCACACGATCGCGTCGGCGACCTCTTCGTCGTCCCGCCCGCCCCGCTCGCAGTCGAGCACCCTCACCTGGACGTCCGGCCACTCCTTCGCGGCGGTCCTCGCCAGTCCGGCCGTCCCGCCCAGCCACGCACGGCCGGGCGCGTGTCCGCCGAGCCCGAAGTCGCCGCCGGTGTCCTGGACGGTGACGAACAGGCCGCCGCCCTCGGCCGCCCGCGGTGCCAGCGCGCGCGCCGCGCGGAGCGCCGAGCGGTGGACCTCCCGGGCCTCGTTCGGTGTGCCGCTCGCGGACAGGCCGCCGAGGTGGATGACGCCGCGCGCCCCTTCGGGTACCTCCGCCACAGCGGTGGCGTCCACACCGCGCTCCGCCAGCTTCCGGGCCACGAGGCCGACGACCGGGCACCCCGTGACGTCCTCGCCGCTCACCACGACCGGCCCGTCCAGCAGCCCCGCCGTGGCCAGCCCGGACGCCGGGGACTCCACCATGCGCGGCACCAGCCGGGTCAAGGGCGTCCACCCGTCCGCCCCCGCGTCACCGTCGGACCCCCCGGATCCGTCGCCCCGTACGGCCGGGACATCGACGGTCGTGGAGAACGGGGCGGCCTCGCGAGCCTTTGCCGGGGAGGGCTCGAACGCGTCCGCGCGGGGCGCGGGCACGCCGGGGACGTCCGGCTCCGGCGCGGACCCGGCGGTTGGGGCGCCGGAGGCGAGTGCCGCGGTGATCTCGCGCAGGGTACGGAGCTTGCCGAGCCGTCCGGCGTCCCCGACCGCCACGTCGCCCACCCGGCGGCGCACGGCCGACAGAATCTCGACACGCTTGATGGAGTCGACGCCCAGGTCAGCCTCCAGATCCATGTCCACGTGCAGCATGGCGGTCGGATAGCCGGTGAGGTCGGCCACCACCGACAGGAGCAACTCCTCCAGCTCGGAGGAAGACAGCTCGGAGGAAGACAGCTCCGAGGGAGCAGGCTCCGACACCGATCGGTCCGGCGCCGACGCATCCCGTGCCGGTGCTTCGGTCGGCGGTGCCGGCTCCGATACCGAGGGGCGCACCGCGTGGCTCGCCGCAGGGGCGCTCGCCTCCGGCACGGGATACGGCGTCGCGGCCCCGACGACCGCCGCGGGAGCCGGCGCCGTCACCGGGGGCGCCGCGGCGGCCGGTACGTCGAGCGGGCCGCCGGAGCGGGGGAGCGGCAGCGCAGCGGGCGCCGTCACGTCCGGGACCGCATCCGGGACCGGCGCACCGAGCAGCGCGGCCAGGGTCGTCTCGGTCATCCTCAGGAAGGCCATATGGCTGTCCGTCAGCAGACGTTGACAGGCGAGGTGGGTATCGGCCGTCTGCCGGTGGATGCTCTCGACGGCCAGCTGCCGATCGTCGCCGATGACCGGGCAGGCGTCAGCCGGCGCCTCCGCCGGGTGCGACGGCCCGAACCCCTGCTGCGAGGACGCGGCAGCCGGCACGTATACCGGTGGCAGTGGCACGTTGCCGGGGGGCTGCGAGGGCAGAGCGACCGCCGGTGCGGGGACGGCGACAGCCGGTACGGCGTCGGCGCGCGGCCCGTACTCCGCAGCGTGCGTCGGTTCGACGTGTGGGGTTCCGGAGGGCGGGAGCTGACCGTAGTTGGCTCCACTGATCTTCACGGTCATTCGGGGCTCGCGCTCCTTCGCTGGTGTTCCGGGCGATGCGTAGGGGGTCCAGAGGGGGACGAGGTCGAGGGGAACGCCCAGTACGGCGAGTTCACCGAGCGCGGCGTGGAAGGTGTCGACGCCCGCCCCGGCCGGCCGGTCGAGGGGCACGGCCGTATGCTCACGGTCGGCGAGGATCTGCCCGACCAGGCCCGTGAGCGTGGCGCCCGCGCCGACCTCCACGAAGGTCCGCACCCCCGCCGCGTACATCGCCTCGATCTGGTCCTGGAAGAGGACCGGCGAGGCGAGATGACCGGCGACCCGGCGGCGCACCGCGTCCGGGCAGGAGGGGTAGGGCGCCGCGTCCGTGTTGCCGTAGACCTCGATGCGGGGTTCCGAGAACGTCACCGTGCGCAGGTGGGCGGCGAGCGGCTCGACGGCCGGGGCGACCAGCGGGCTGTGGAAGGCGGTCGACGCGGACAGTCCGCGGGAGGCGATCCCCGCGGCCGAGAAGGCGCTCCGCGCCCTTTCGACCGCCGCCACCGAACCTGAGAGCACCGTCTGACGGGGCGAGTTGTGGTTGGCGGGCCAGATGTCTTCGAAGCCACCGCCGGCCAGTACCTGCGCCACGCGTTCGCGGTCCGCCGCCACCGCCAGCATCGCGCCCGGGGTGGCCGCCGCCTCCCGCATCAGCTCGCCGCGGCGACGCGCCAGCCCGACCAGCGACTCCGCGTCCAGGGCGCCCGCGCAGTGCAGCGCCACCAGTTCGCCGAAACTGTGGCCGGCCACGCAGTCCGGCCGCAGCCCCAGTTCCCGCACCACCGCCAGCAGCGCGAGCGCGTGCACCGCCAGCGCCGGCTGAGCCCACTCGGTGGCGTTCAGCAGGGCCGCTCGGGCGGCGCGCTCCTCCTCGGTGAAGGCGGGCGGCGGGAACACGGCCCGGTGCAGCGGCCTTCCGTCGAAGCGGGTGGAGCCCAGCCGGTCCCACACGGCCTGCGCGGCCGGGGCCAGCATCGCGAGCCCGGCCCCCATCCCGACGTACTGGGAGCCCTGCCCGGGGAACAGGAAGCCGATGCGGCCGGGCGCGGACTCTCCGTGCGCGTACCGGATTCCGGAAGGGGCCGAGAACGACGCCTCGGGGCGCCGCCGGATGTGCGCGAGCGCCTGCGCGTACTTCCTCCGCAGGTCATCGGTGTCGGTGGCAACGACGGCCAGCCGCACCCGGGCGGTGGGCGAGAACGCGGCGTGGCTCTCCCTCGCCAGCTCGGTCAGCGGCCGTCCGTCCTCGGGTAGTTGTTCCTTCAGGGCGGACGGCGAAGCGGCGGCGAACAGAACCAGCTCGCTCGACGCCGTGCGGTGGCGCAGGGCAGGGCGGCCCGTGTTCTTCGGCGCGGGGTGCGCAGGGGTGTCCGCCTGCGTGCCCGACGAGGGGGTGGGCACGGTCGGCGGCGTGTATTCCTCCAGGGTGACGTGGAAGTTGCTGCCGCCGAAGCCGAAACTCGACACCGCTGCCCGGCGCGGGTGACCGGCCGGCCGCACCCACGGCCGGGCCTCCGTGTTCACGTAGAACGGGCCGTCAGGGGCGGCGGCTGCCGGGTTCGGCCGTTCGACCTTGACTGTGGGTGGGAGGACCTTGTGGTGGAGGGCCATCACTGCCTTGAGCAGCCCCGCCGCACCCGCCGCGCACTTGGTGTGCCCGATCTGCGACTTCACCGAGCCGATGGCGCACCACTGGCCGTCAGGACGTCCCGAGGCGCCGAACACCGCGTTGAGCGCGGCCAGTTCCGCGGTGTCCCCGGCCTTCGTGCCGGTGCCGTGCGCCTCGACCAGCTCCACGGTCTCCGGCGGGTAGCCGGCCTCCTCGTACGCGCGTCGCAGGGCCCGTTCCTGGCCCTCGGGCAGCGGGGCGTAGATCGCTGTGCTCCGGCCGTCCGACGAGGTGCCGATGCCCCTGATCACGGCGTGGATCCGGTCGCCGTCGCGCTCTGCGTCGGACAAACGCTTCAGGGCGTACATCACGACCGCCTCACCGAGCATCGTGCCGTCCGCCGCCTCCGCGAACGGGCGGCAGTCGCCGCTGGGGGAGAGCGCGGGCGTCTTGGAGAAGCAGAGGAACATGCCGATGTCGTTCCCGGTGTCCACGCCGCCGCTGATGACCAGGTCCGCCCGGCGCAGGGACAGTTCTCCGACCGCCGTCGACAGGGCGGCCAGCGAGCTGGCACAGGCGGCGTCGGTGGTGTGGTTGACGCCGTGCAGATCGAACCGGTTGGCGATCCGTCCCGCGACGACGTTGCCCAGCAGCCCCGGGAAGGTCGACTCGCGCCACGGCTCGAAGCGGGCGGCGATGCGGTCGCACACAGCCTGCGCCTCGGCCTCGTCGAGCCCGCTCTCCCGCAGCCCCGCCAGCCACGTGGGGCGCTGGGAACGCCCGTACATGTGCGGCAGCAGTTCGAGGGCGGCCGCCCCGAGGACAACGCCGGTCCGGTCCCGGTCGATCCCGGACGTCCCGCCGGCGTCCCTCAGCACCTGGTCGGCGACCATGAGGGCGAGCAGCTGGGAGGTGTCCGTGGCCGGCAGATTGGCGGGAGGCACCCCGTAGGCCATCGGGTCGAAGTCCACCTCGGGAAGGAAGGCGCCCCGGCGGGCGTACGTCTTGTCGGGGGCGGACGGGTCCGGATCGTAGTGGTCCTCCACCCGCCAGCGGGAGGCGGGGACCTCGGTGATCAGGTCGCGGCCGCCGGTCACGACCCGCCAGTAGCCGGCTGCGTCCGTGGCGCCCGGAACCAGCGCCCCGACGCCGACCACGGCGATGGGGACCTGGCGGGGGGTGGAGCCGGACATGGTCTCTCCTCGGGGTCGGGCGACGGCGGACGGTGCCGCGGCGGGGCCGCTCATGCCAGCTCACGCGGCGTGTAGGTGAACGCCTCGGAAGGCAACGGAACGCCGTACGTGCGCAGTTGATGGGCGCGGGTGAGTGTCGCGGCCCCTTCCAGCAGGTTGAGGGCGATCTGCGTCACGGACCGGTGGGGCGGTTTTGCCAGGAAGGTGCCGGCCGCCCACCGGTTGAACGCGCCCATCGCCGGTCCGCACCAGATCTGGTAGTCGGCCCGCCGCGCGCTCTCCCCGGTGATCGCCCACCGGCTGGAACTGCCCAGGTACCAGCGGAACACCAGGGCCATGCGGTGCCGGGGGTCGGCCTCCGCACGGACGGTTTCCGCCGGATCGCGCTCCTCCCAGAAGGCACGCGTGTGCTGCCAGATCTCTTCGAACGGGGCGCCCAGCACGTCGCGTTCGATCGCGGTACGCAGCGCCTGCGGGATCTCCTCCAGCGAGCCGTGGTCACGGTAGGCCGTGTACAGGCGGCCGGCCCGCCGGGCGAACATCGTGCCCCGCGACAGCACTTGCAGCTTCACGCCCAGCTCGAACATGTCGGCCGACGGCGCCATGGCGACATCGGCGACGTCCGCGTCGCACAGCATCGCCTTGGCCTCGTCGGACAGACCGGCCTCGACCGCCGTCTGGTTCACCGAACCGGTGACGACGTAGGACGCGCCGAGAGCGAAGGCGGCGGCCACCGCGTCCGGGGTGCCGAGGCCCCCGGCCGCGCCGAGGCGGACCGGCCGCCGGTACCCGAACCGCCGGCAGACCGTGTCGCGCAGGGCGGCGATCCGCGGCAGCAGGACCGACAACGGCCGGTTGTCGGTGTGCCCGCCGCTGTCCGCCTCGACGGTGATGTCCTCGGCCACCGGCACCAGGGCCGCCAGGGCCGCCTCCTCGCGGGTCAGGCTGCCCCGCGCGACAAGGAGGTCCAGCAGAGCGGTCGGGGCCGGGGAGAGGAACCTCTCGGCCACCTCGGGACGGGAGAGCTTCGCGAGCAGCCGCGTACGCCGGACGACGCCGCCGTCCGCACCCCGGCGCAGGCCCCGCGCCGAGCACAGGACGACCGCAGGGGTCAGCTCCATGAACGCCGACACCGAGATCCGGGGGACACCGCACCGCAGCAGAAGCTCCGCGACCCGCCACTCCAGCTCCGGCTCGGCCGGTGAGTGGATGAGATTGACTCCCCAGTTCGTGCGGGACGCCAGCTCCTGCGCCAGGGAGTGCACAGCCCGCTCCACCTCCGGGAGGGGCAGGCCGCCCGCACCGAAGAAGCCGATCATCTCCGCCCGCGCCATCGCCGCGACCATGCCGGTGGTCGCGATGCCGTTCGCCATCTCCCCCGCCACATAGGGGAAGCGGACGCCGTGCGCCTCGCAGAAGGTCCGGCCGCCGAGCCACTCGGGGTACAGCGGCGGCAGCGTGCCCAGCACCGGACCGGCAGGCGGTGCCCCGGTCGCGAGGCCCAGCTCCCGGCCGTCCGGCCCGCTGACGACGTGCACGGGTTCCCGGATCAGCCGGACACGGTCGGTGATCCCCTCGGGGGAGAAGACCGGCGGACGCACGGCAAGGGCGCGGGGAGCGGCGAGAACGGACACGGAAGCTCCAACGGGACGGGACACGGTTGCTGCTGGTCGGTCGTACGCCGTCTGCGACGTACGGGAAGCTCAGGCGCACGGTGCGGGCGCAGGAGCGGGTGGGGTGTGCGGGGGCCGGGGGAGCGCCCCGCTCCTCGGGGCCAGTCCGGACCACAGCCGATCGAGACCGACCGGAGCGCAGACCGCCGCCGGACCGAGCAGGGTCCTCACCCGGGTGTCGTCGAACCTCCGCCGGTGGGTGAGGTAGGCCGTGATGCCCGGGTAGAAATCGATCATGGTCTCCAACGCCGAAGGGTCCTCCGGCTTGGCGTCGACCAGGTCGATCGAGAGGGGAACGAGCCGTTCCAGCAGGGCGACGACGGTGGGCACGGGGACATCGCGGTCATGGACGACGTGGTACGTGTCGACCCCATGTGAGGACGGCAGTTCGGCCAGGCGGACCATGACGTCGGCCGCGTGCTCCACCGGTAACAGGTTCAGCCGCCCGTGCGGGTGCCCCACCGCCCGTACCCGGGGCCGAGCCCCGGGGCCCGGCGACCCGGGAGCGCCGCGGGAAGGACCGTCCGGAGCCCCGGTGGCCGTGCCCGGGGCGGTCGGTGGTGCGGCGACGGTGACCTGTCGCGCGTCGCGCAGGATGCGCTCGACCACCTGCAGGGGGTGCGAAGGCAGCTCCGGGTGCGGGGGCACATCCGTGACGAGAATGCTCGGCCGCAGCACCAAGACCGGTCGCCCGTGCTCGCGGGACCAGGCGTGAACCAGCAGCTCCGCCTCGTACTTGGACTGTTCGTAGGCGTTCTCGAAACCGGCGCCGTCGTCCAGTTCGTCCTCGTACGCCACCCCGGTGCGCCGCGCCCCGGCCACGAACGCGGTGCTCACATGGCGCACCACCGGTTCCGCGCGCCCGGCGGCCGCCAATTCCAGGACGTGGCGGGTGCCTTCGACATTGGTCCGTCGCAGCTCGGGAAGGTCCCCTTCCAGATGGATGCTTCCCGCGCTGTGCCAGATCGCGCCGAGGCTGTCGGCCAGCTCTCGGAACGCCCGTGCGGACAGGCCCAGCCGGGGCAGCGCCAGATCGGTCTCCACCACCCTCAGCCGCTTTGGCAGTCGTGCGAGGAACGCGCTCGGCGCACCCGTCAGTTCGAGGGAACGGGTGATGCGGTGCAGCGCGTCGCCCGAACCGGCGTGGGCCAGGACCGTCACCCACGCGTGCGTGTCGAGCAGACGACGTAACAGGCGCAGTCCGAGGAATCCGGTGGCGCCGGTGAGTGCGACGTGCACGAGCGTGGCTCCCAGAGCGGTGAGAAGGGCGGTCCCCTGCCATGCGGGGCGTGCGGCGGCGGAGCACCGGCGGTGCGGCGGACCGGAAGCGGACAGGAGCGGCACGGCGTCGACCGTCCCGCGGCGCGGGTCGTCGTCGGCGATCGCACCGCGCACGGTCCGAATCGTCCCGCCGATCCGTGCTGCCGCTCCCCCCCCGGCTCTCCCGACGCTCGTCCCGGACGGCGCTCACCGGGCCTTCGAACCCCGGTGATCTCCGGCGCCTTCCACACGATGGCAGACGACGGGCGGAACACACCCATCGATCCGCCCTGGCCACCCGAACGGAGGATCTCGCTCGACCGTGGGTGGCGCCGGCGTACGCCGCTCGGTCCGGTCCCTCTTTCGGGGGAACTCGTCGCGGCACCCCAGGATGACACCCTCGCGGGCCGCGACCCGGGACACGGCCGCGCTCGCCGGGCACCGGGACCCCGCCGCGGCACGGGAAAGCGAGGCCGCGAGGTGCGGACAGCCGGTGGGCGGCGACCGTCGCGGAACCGTCCGGTACCCGCCCGCGGAGCCGGGACGGGCCGCCGCAGCCGGCCGACGCTGTCCCGGCCGCCGGTCATCCTGGTGAGCCGCCGGTCCCGGCAGCGCGACCGGCTCGGACGGATGGGGCGCCCGGCCGCCGGAGTCCCCGCCCTTCGCGCGTCGCCGTACCTCTGTCCCACCACCGGTGGTCATCGCGACCGCCTCGGCCCGAACGGGAGCCCGCACCCGCATGCCCGACTCCGAGCAGTCCACCGTGTCCGACCCGCCCACCGCGCCGGCGGCCCCCTCTACGGGGTCCGACCTGCCGAAGCGTTCCGTCCCACCGCCCCGTCATCCCACCCACGCGGTCGACCGCGCGTTCCTCGACCTGGAGCGCCGCCGCCCCGACGTCCGCTGGGACGCGGGCGGCGTCGCGTATCTCAGCGGCCCGCCCCCGAGCCTGGCCGATCTGCGCGCGTACGTGGCGTTCCGGCTCGGTGAACTGCCGCTGCTCACCAGCCGGGTGACGGGAGGCAGGCGGCCCGGGTGGCAGCCGTCCGAGGACTTCCCCGTCGACCGGCACGTGTACGAGGTGGTGGCCGACGGACCCGACGACTGGGACACCGCCCTGCACAGCGCGCTCAACGCCCCGTTCGCGCCCGGCGCCTACTGGGGGGTCTGGCTGATCCACGGCCACGAACCCGACGCGTACGCCCTCTGCTACCGCTTCCTCCACGCCTGCCAGGACGGCTCGGCCGCCGCCATGACGTTCCGCGCGATGCTGGGCGACGGGGAGCCATCAGCGCGTCCACTGCCGGGCGGGAGCGGCGTGGTCGGCGTGCCCCGGCGGTTCGGCGCGGCAGCCGCGCTGGCCACGAGGTTCCTGGCGCGCACCTTCGCCGTACGCGGACACCGCCCGGACCCGGCCTTCGCCCCTGCCGGTGAGCGGCGGCTGTGGCGGGGGCGCGTCCCCGTGGACACCCTGCGGCTGATCGGCGCCGGACGCGGTGGCTCGGCCCACGACGCCCATCTCGCCGCGCTGGCCGGGGCGTTGTCGGTGTGGGCGGCCCGCTCCGGCGTGCCACTGCCCCGGGTGACGGCCGTGCTGCCCGTCGACGCGCGGCGGGCCGACGAGGAGCAGACCTGGGGCAACCGCTGCTTCGCCCTTCCGGTCGACCTGCCGGTTGGACCCACCCCGGGCCGCCCGGACGGTTCCCCGGACGAGGAGGCGCCGCTGCGACGGCTCGACCGGATCATGGCAGTGACCCAGAAGCTGCGGGGCGACACCTGGCGACAGGCCGTTCAGGACCTGGTCCGCTACATGCCGGACCGTCCCACCGCGTGGTACCTGCGCAGAATGCTGTCCCCCCGCGTCACCAACGTCATGGCCACCTCCATGCCGCTCGCCGAAAAGGGGAGCCTGGGGGAGACCCGGGTGACGGGGACGGCCCTGCTGCCGCTCCTCGTGCCGGGACACCTCTGCGGAGTGGGGCTGTCGTTCTTCGGCGACTGGGCGGAGGTGTCCTTCGTCGCGGACCGCGCCCTGCCGCTGGGCGAGCTGCTGCCGGAGCTGTGGGAACAGGCCGTGCGAGAGCTGGAGGAGAGCGTGCGGCGATGATGAGCGGGTGTGCGGGCGCGGGCACGGGCCCCTGCTGCCCCGCGCCCGCACGTGGCCGGGCCCCGCCCCCGCACCGGCACGGGAGGGCTGGTCACACTGCGTCGGGCACCGGAGCGGGACGAGGCGCGAGGGGTACGCCCCTCCGGGAGCCCGGTCACGGTAGCCGCCGCCACTGCGACCGAGGCGGTTTCGGGCAGGCTTCCCGTCGCACGCGTGACGGGCAGGCGCCAGGTTGACACCGCAGGAGGCCGCTCTCCCGGCTGCCGTTTCCCTCGCCCGGCCGACTCGTTGGGCACGCGCGGAGCGGTTCCGCGGACCGCAGGCCAGGTACGACGGAGCGAAGCGATGGACGTCCATGATGCGCACCATTCCTACCGGCAGCATGCCGTCCTGCGGGGCGTCGGCCTCCGGCTGAAGCCCGGCACCCTGGCCGGGATCGGCGGCGAGAACGGTGCGGGCAAGACGACCCTGCTGAAGATCCTCTCCGGTGAACTCCGTCTGGACCGGGGGGCCGTGCACCACAGCGGCAGGTTCGGCTACTGTCCGCAGACCATGGTGCTGGACGACTCCTTCACCGTCCGCCAGCATCTCGACTTCTTCCGGAGCGCGTTCGGCCTCACCGGGCTCGAACGGGCCGAGGAGGTGATGGAGACACTGGCCTTCACCGAGTACCTCGACCAGCGCGCGGGTCGGCTCAGCGGCGGCTCGCGGCAGAAGCTCAACCTGACCCTGGCCCTCATGCACGACCGGACGTACTCCTGCTGGACGAGCCCTACCAGGGCTTCGACTGGGAGACCTACCTGCGCTTCTGGGAACTGGCGACCAGGCTGCGCGACGCCGGGCGTTCGGTGCTGGTCGTCTCGCACCTCGCGTACGACATCGACCGGCTGGACCAGCTCTGGCGCCTGGAGGGCGGGCGCCTGCACATCAAGGAACGGCCTACGGAGGCCGCGGCGTGAGGCGGCACCTGTCCCTGTTCGCCACGGCATCGCGGTACGCGCTGATCGGACACGCCCGCAACCGGTTCGCGATGCTACTGGTGGTCGTGTACATCCCGGTGTGGATCGCCCTCGCCTATGTGGCCATTCCCGATCAGCCCGCCCCCTTCCGGCTCCGGGCGACCGGCGAGGTGCTCTCCCCGCCCGGCAACCACCTCACTCAGATCACCGGCGCGCTGAACGCGGTCACGCTCATCGCAGGGTTCATGATGTTCGCGGCCACGTTCACCTCACCCGGCCGGGGCGCTCCCGCCGTCCCCGTGGGCGCGACGATTCGCGATGGCGTCGACGACGGCTGCCACCTCCGCGCGGTCGGTGGACCGGGGATCGACGGAGTTGTGGATGGAGAAGCCTTCGACCAGGGCGTCCAGGGCACGGGCCGTAAGCGGGTCGAAGTGCCGGGCCAGTGACTCGCGGCTGGCCCGCATCCAGGACCACATGACTTCGCGTACTTCGGGGTTTCGTGCGGCGAAGGCGTACAGCTCGTAACTCAGCAGGAGATTGCGTTCGGTGCCCCAGACCTTGCCGCAGATGATCTCGACCACGGCCTCCCGTGCCTCCTCGGGCGTTCGCGCTGCCGCCAGAAGAGCTCCGTAGCGTGACGAGACGGACTCGGCGAGGCGGGTGAACGCCGAGGTGAGCAGATCCTGCATGTCGTCGAAGTAGTAGGTGAGGGAGCCGAGTGGCACCTCCGCGGCCTCGGCGATCCTGCGGAACGTCACCTTGATGGCGCCGTGCTCGGCGATGACGTCGAGTGCCGCGTCGAGGATCCGCTCGCGCCGCTGCGGGTCGTTGGGCCCGCGGGAACCGCCTGCCATGACTGAGGCCGCCTCTCTTCCTTCTCTTCTCTTCTTCGGCACCATCCTAGTGTGTACATTTGTACATGCTCGGGCCGAGGTCCGTGCCTGCAGTGTCCGGGCCACCCCTTTCTGTACTTCAGCGGAGCCTCTCCTTGACAGATCGCACCGTGCGCCGACGTCGTGGCGCCCTGTTCCTGTTCTTCTTCCTGCCGGGCATCGCGATGTCGTCGTGGATCACGCGCACCCCCGACATCCGCGATCAACTGGGCGTGTCCACCAGCCAGATGGGGCTGGTCCTCTTCGGCCTGTCCGTCGGTTCCATGAGCGGCCTGCTGAGTTCCAGCCGTCTCGTGGCCAGGTTCGGCACCAGGCCGGTCATCGGACTCGGCGCGTTTCTGATACCCGTGAGCATGCTCGTCGTCGCAGCCGGTGCCACCGTGCCGTCGCCACCTCTGGTCGCGCTGGGACTGTGTCTGTTCGGCGCCGGTATGGGTGCGGGCGAGGTGGCCCTGAACGTGGACGGTGCCGACGTGGAGCGCATCGCCGGCAAGGCGGTCCTGCCCCTGCTGCACGGCGGCTTCAGCCTCGGCACGGTCATCGGTGGTCTGTTCGGCATGGCCGCCACGGCTGCGGCGTTTCCCGTCCACTGGCATCTGGCCGCCGCCGCGGTGGTCGCCGCGGGAGTCCTGCCCTACGCCCTGGGCGGCGTCCCCTCGGGCGTCGGTGCCCGGGGCGTGCCCCAGGACCCCGGCGCGGGGCGGCATCCGGCTCCCGCGGTGTGGAAGGACCGCAGGCTCCTGCTGATCGGGGCCATCATCCTGGCCATGGCCCTCGCCGAGGGCGCCGCGAACGACTGGCTGCCCCTGCTCATGGTCGACGGCCACGGCCTGGGTGCCACCGCGGGCTCGCTCGTTTACGTGGGATTCGCCGCGGCGATGACCGTGGGACGTTTCGGCGGAGAGTTCTTCCTGGAGCGGTTCGGCAGGGTCACCGTGATGCGCGCGAGTGCCGTCTCCGGTGCGATGGGCCTGGTCCTGGTCATCTTCTCCGACAACGTCGTCGTGGCGTCGGCGGCCGTGCTGTTCTGGGGTCTGGGGGCGTCTCTGGGTTTCCCGGTGGCACTGTCGGCGGCGGCCGGCTCCGGCCCTGACCAGACCGCCCGCGTCAGTCTCGTGGCCACGATCGGGTACATCGCTTTCCTGGTCGGGCCGCCCGCTCTCGGGTTCCTGGGCGACCACTACGGGCTGCGTCCAGCGATGACGGTGGTACTCGCCTTCGTCGTCATCGCCGTCTTCCTGGCGCCGGCCGCCGGTGCCCGCCCCCGTGATGTCGCAACCCCTCACAACGGGGCATCGAAGTCCGAGGACTCCGGCGCGTCCCCGGCGGAGTTGCCCTGAGCCGGCCGGGGAACGCGCTCCCTGCCCGCCGGTCCGGGCACGTCGTCCGGCATGCTTCCGTCCGGGCACCCTGCCTGGGAGGCATTGCGCACTGTCCGTTCCCCGCCACATCGGAGGCCGCCGGGCCATCGATGTCAACTCCGGCTACGGCCGTGGCACATGTGACACGGCCACCCTGGCGGCGCGACGCAGGCACACGCGGCCACCAAGATCAGCCACGCCACGGCGACCTCGATCTTCCGCGTTCCGCGGCTCCGGCATCACCTGGTTGTCGTCTGGCGGCTGCTCGGACCGCGCAACAACCCGACGAGTGCCTGACCGCAGTACGCGGCTGACGCGGAGCGGCCGGCCGAGGTCTCCCGTGAAACGTGAGCGCGCCACCACGCTCCTGAACGAGGGATGCTCGACCGCCTGGAGGAGGGAGGTCGGCCGCTGGACCTCGTGGGCGGGCCTGATCGTGCGGGCGAGGCCGGGGCGGAGCCGTCTTGGGGGAGAACGCAGCGGGTGTGGAATGGGCAGTCGGTCGGTGCGGCCGGTCGGGGTGAGTGTTCACGCCGAGTAACTGGGGTTTGAACCGCCGCCGCGCTGCCGTTCATGCAGGACCTGCACCGGCTCACCGGCCGGCACATCCTCCTCGCGGTGCGCGACGGCGACGAGGCCGACCGCCACGGGGACAGCCGCCCGCTGGCAGTTCGCTGTGCGGGGTGGGTGCCGCCCCCCGTCCACGGCTGGGACGCCTGGGTCAGCCGAGGCATACCACCAGCAGGCAGAGCTGCGGCGATGACGGGTCTGCCGCGGGTGGTGTCCCGGGTGTGTCCTCGTCGGTGCCGTCGCCCGGCGCGGTGGTGACGGGCGACGGCCGCGTCGTGGGGTCGGTGCCTTCGGGCGGCGTGTCACCGGAGGCCGGGGCGGATGTGTCCGGCCGGGTCCGTGCGGTCGTCGGGCCCTGGGTGGTCCCGGAGGGGGTGGTGTCGTTGCTCTGTGACGAGGCTGTCGTCGTCGAACGGTGCCGGGGCTCGGCGGGCTGCTGCGGCTTGACACTGTCCGTCGACGGGCGCGGCTGCGGCTGCGACGGGCCGGAGGCGGGCGTCGGGCCCTGTGCGCTCTCGGGGGCGGTCGGTGCGGCGGTGGTCGGTGGCTCCTGCCCGGGGGGCTGCTCCGGTGAGGCGGAGGGGGGCCGGTCGGCCGGGGCGGTGGTGGCCTGGGCCCGGTGGTCGGAGTGCCGGTCCACGGAGGCGATGGTCAGTCCGCCGCCGACGATCGCGACTGCACTGGCGACGACTGCGCGGCGCTTGTTCTTCTTCCATCTGGCCACCTGGCGGCGGCGGGCCGCCCGCCCCGATTGCTGCGCGGGCGGTCCGTCAGTGGCACCGATGTCGGCACGAATGCCGGGCGCGGATACGGGGGCGAGGGCGGGATGACGACGGGTGAGGGCCAGGCGGCGGACGGTCTCGCGCCCGCGGAGTCACCGCTGTCGCCTGTGTCACCCGTGTCGCCGGTGTTCCCGCCGACGTGCGGGTCGATGTCCGGGGCGTAGGCGCCGCATCCGGGGCACACCAGGGCGCCGTTGAGGTGCCGACGACATGAGGAGCAGTAATCCATCTGCGGTCTACCGGTCTTCCTGTTCCACTGCACCGTCGGCTCACCCGGGCCACGGCCTGGCTGCGTATAAGCGGAATTCCCTCGGGGATCGAGCAGCCAGTCACGCTAACGGGACTTTCGCAAGGCTGTGCGCAGCCCGTGTGACTCTCCTGCGACGATTTCATGGGCATGAAGGAGGTAGGGGCCACAACGCCGTTGGCCCTGGCGCCTGTTGGTCCGCCCGGGGCTCGTCCGGCCCGTGGCCGGAGAATCCTGAGCTTGTTCTTTATGGTCTGGCCTGGTCACGTTCGATGATGGTGGCGGGGCGTCTGGTCGTTTTGCCCACGTCGTAGCGGGTGGCGGGGCGCCGGTTCTTCGAGCCGGACGAGCGCCCGGGGCCGGGCCGGTTGGGTTTCGGCGCACGGGCCGGACAGGGCAAGTTGGGGCGGAGGTTTCTGAACTCCCGGCGAACCCGTGCCGGGGTGAGCCGGCCTGGCTCGGCTGGCTTCTGCCACGGACGACGGAGATCGGCGACAAGGGGCCGGGCTAGGCGGAGCTGGGTCTGTGCGGCGATGATCAGCCAGGTCCATCGGTCCGCCGCTGCGGGCGTGCGGAGTTTCGGGCGGGTCCAGCCGAGGGTCTGCTTGATCCTTCGAAAGGTGTGTTCAAGATCGAACCTGCGCAAGAACGCCTGCCAGCGCAGATCGACGTCTCCACCCGACAGACCGGTCACCGACGACCACAGCCAGACCGGCAGCGGATCGTGGCCGCCGGGCAGACGGTCGACCTCCAGACGGATCAACGTGCCCTCGATGACAGGGAGGTCGCCGGTGTGGTCGATCCAAGCCGAGCGGGTGGTCAACCGGGGGTGAATGCGGTCCCAGGCCATCACGCGAGCGGTGCCGTAGCGGTCGGTGACCTGCACGGTCTCCGCGTCGGGATCGCCCCATGAGTCCGGCTTGGCGAAGCGAAACTCCCTGCCATGTTTCGACGGGCGTCCACCCTGCGGTGGAGAGATCCATGGGACCGGAACGGGCTTGCGCATCACACGGTCTGTGCGCATCCGTCCCAGAATCTCCACCGGCAGTCCGGTCAGGAGATGGGTCATGCGCGGAGCGTCGTACCCGGCATCGAAGACGATCAGGATGTCGCGGTCACCCGGCTTCCAGCGGCCCATCTCAATGAGGTCGGTGACGACTCGGCGGACCTGGACGGCGGTGACTTCGGCGACGTCGTCTGCCGGCCCCAGCCGCAGCGCGTCCAGGATCTGGCACCATGAGGTCCGGCCGAACTCCAGCGCGGCGACGACGGAGTAGGGCCAGCCGGGCACGAACTGGTCCGACGAGCGTCCGCTGCGACCATAGACGTGACAGAACAAACGGTCCGAGCTGGTCGGCGCGCCCGGCCGCAGCCAGTGGGTGACGTCCACGGCCAGGACCAGGCGCCCGTCGGCGGCCTCGGGCTGCGGCAGCCCGGCCAGCACCCGCCGTAGCCGTGACACATCGACGTCTCCGCGGTTCAATGCTTCATACATCGCACCGTGTCCGCGCCGGTGCTCGGCAGTCAGCGTGAGGTCGACCGGTGTCTTCACCGGCCCGTCCGCACACAGCAGGGCGTCCGTCAGCTCGAACAAGGTGTCCCCGCGCGCGGGCAGGCAGTCGAAGAAGTCGTCCCGGAAGTGTGACGCCACCGCCAACACTTCCCGCCGGACATCGTGATGCGGCAGAGTCATTCCCCCACGGCCTTCGTACTGGTCAGTGCCTCTTTGGTCGGAGCACAGGACCAGACGGAGGCCGAGTTCACGTCCCCGGAATCCTCGTACGAGCGGTTACGTTCGGGGCATCGTTCGAAGTGCAGCTGTTTGGCTTGGCCGGCGGACAGGGCTCGCTGTGAGGGTTTGTTGCAGTGACTTCGCTCAGTGCGGTTGGGCGAGTGCTGTTCACGTGGACGTCGGAGAGCGATGAGCGGAGCACAGTGCGCGGTCGACAAAAGCCGTAACGTCTTGGATCTGCCGAGTGGCGGTGCCTTCATCGCCTGGTCGGCTGTGCAAGGAGACTGTGACAGTGGTCCGGCCGTCCGGAGTCGTGGCAGGCCACACCAGGTATCCGAATCCGTCGCCGCTGTGCCCCCAGTACCCGCCGCCGCAGGACAGCGGTGTCCAGAACAGGCCCAGCCCGTCGCGCGTGTCCGGTGGAAAACCGCGGTCGGCGGGGACTCCGACGGTGCGTTGCATCTCAGTCAGTTGGGCGGGGGCCAGAAGCCTGCCTTGCACCAGTGCTGTGAAGAACCTGTTGATGTCCGCAGCCGTACTGATCATCGACCCGTCGGCATCGGCGTCGAAGGGCAGGTAGGCGGCCGTGGTATCGGTCATGGCACCACCTGGCTCGAACTGCTGGTAGTTGCGGGCATGAGGGCCGGGGAGAAACGGCCAGTTGCCAGGTGCGAGAGTGCGGGTGAGCCGCAGCGGACGAAGAATCCTGGCCCGGACCTCGTACTCCCATGAATGGCCCGTGACAGCCTTGATGACCATGCCCAGAAGAACGTAGTTGGTGTTGGAGTACTCCCAGCCGACACCGGGTGCGAAGGACGGCTGGTGCTTCATCGCGAGGGCCACACGCTGTAGGGACGTGTAGGTGGTCCAGCGGTTCGTGCGGTACCCGGCCGCGCTGAGATCAGGGACGACGTCGCCGATGTAGTCGGGCAGCCCGCTGGTGTGCTGGAGCAACTGGCGCAGCATGACCCGGTGCCCGTCATTGCCGTGGCCGTGGACCAGGCCGGGCAGCCACGAGTCCACCGTGTCGTCCAGCGACAGGCGGCCTTCGCCGGCGAGCTGGAGCAGTACGGTCGCGACGAACGTCTTCGTGGTGCTGCCGATCCGCAGGTAGCCGTTCGTCGGCACAGGCTGGCCGGTGCTGAGATTACTGCCCCCGCTACGGACGGCCCACACTCCATGGGGTGTCTCCAGTCTTACCTATACGCCTGTGGTGCCCTCGTCCCGCAGGGCGTCGACATCAAACTGCAGTTGGGCCAGGCGATCGGAGGCCGCCGCTCTGGATCCTGCCGGAACGAATAACGCCATGAGGGCGACAGCGAGCACGGTCACTGTCCCACGGCTGATTCGGCTCAGCGTGATCGACATGAAGGCAACGCTAAGAACGACACGTCTGGCGAACCATCCGACTAACCAGAGGTCCCATGGTCGGGTTCTCCCCAGTGTGCTGGCTGATGTCTTCCGGACCGTCCTCCCTCTTCCACGGCTCATGAACGTCCGCCAGCTACACCGACCTGTCACACGAAGTCAGACTATAAAGAACAGCTGAGTGCTATTTCTGAGCTGGGCATGACATGACCAGCTGCGGCGTTTGGGCGTTTACCCAGCTCAGAATTCGAACGGCGGGGTTTGGGTGGCGGGGGCGGCTGGTCGACTGCTGCTTGGCACCGCACCCGGCTCATATTCGGTGCGGTGCGGCTCCGTCCTGCCAGCGGTAGAGGTCGCGCAGCAGGGAAATTTCGGCGCCGTGGTGGATCAGCTCCCTGTTGACGTGCAGGACCCTGTTCTCCATGGGATACGGCTCGGGACCCATCGCGGGCGGATTCTCCAGGTCGGCGTCCGAGAGTTCGCGGACCCCCGCGTTCCATCTCTCGTACATCTCATCGAGCTGTTTCAGCGCCTCGTCAGCGGTCCCCGCGTAGGCGAATGCCTCGGCGTCGAAGTCCTGGCCGTCGAAGTACCATTCGACCCGATAGGCCAGGCACGAGAAGATGATGTGCGCCAGCCGCCAGGCAATCGTGGTCACCGGCGCCGGCTCCGGGGCAGGGGACGCGAAGTCCATCGTCCACTCCCCTGAACCCGCCGACATCGGTGCGGCGGCCGTGCCACGTGGGCGGATGCTCCAGCAGCCGCGCACCGGCTCCCAGAAGTACTCCTCGTCGGTAAGACCGTCCAACCGTGGCCGCAGGTTCTTGCGCCAGTACCAGTCCAACTGCTCCGCGAGCCGCTCGCTTCCTGTCATTGCCGCACACTACAGACCCGTCGAGCAGAGCGTGCCGGCCTGGTGGACGCAGGACGACTCCGGCTATGCCGTCCGGCAGCGCGACCTGGGTTTTCTGGGCAACAGGACACCGGTCTCGATGTTGCCGATTGCGCTGATGAAGTCGTCGTGGTGGTGCGAAAATTGGGCTGACTTGGGGGCCCGGTGACTTCTCGATGGCACTGCTGACCGTCAGTGCCGATCGGATCAGTCGCGGTGGGCCTCTCGGGAGGCCGGCTGTCCGCTCCTGCGAGAGCTTCGGCGGGTGATGCGCCTGGTCATCAAGGTGATTGCGGCCCAGGTGATGAGCGATTCCGAGTGTTGGACGAGCCGTTCGTAGTCGCGCGCGTGTCTGCGGGCATGCATGACCCACGCATGCGAACGTTCGACGACCCATCGCCGGGGGAGGACGACGAACCCGGGGACGTTCTTCGGCCGGCTGACGGTCTTGATCGTCAGGCCCAGGAAGGTCTTCGCCCAGTCGACGAGCTGTCCGGCATAAGCGGAGTCGGCCCAGACGATGGTGATCTCGGGGTGCATCAGCCGCAGCCGGAACAGCACTTCCTTGGCCGCGTTGCGGTCGGTCATGTCGGCCGGGGTGACCATGACGAACAGCGGCAGGCCCTTGGTGTCCACGACCAGGTGTCGCTTGCGGCCGTTGATCTTCTTGCCGGCGTCGTAGCCGCGGGAGTCCTTGCCGACGGTCTCGGCGGCCTTGACCGACTGCGAGTCGATGACGGTGGCGACTGCTCCGGGCGCCTTGCCCATCTCGCGGCGGATCCGCTTGCGGAGCTGGTCACGGATCTGCCCGATGACGCCGCAGGCGGCCCAGCGGGCCATGAACCCGTAACACGTGCGCCAGGGCGGGAAGTCCTTGGGCAGGGCCCTCCACTTGCAGCCCGTATCCACGACGTAGCGGATGGCGTCCACGATCTCCCGGCGGGGGTGCTTCTCCGGACGGCCGCCGGCCGGGGTCTCACAGGCCGGGACCGGCAGCAGCGGTTCGATCAGCGCCCATTCGTCGTCCCAAATGTCAGAGGGGTAGCAGCGCCTGCGCGGCATCGTTGCCTCCCTCAAAGACGGGGGGCGGGCGTCGGCCGCGAAGCGGCCGGGCCCGCCGATCAGGCGTCGGCGTCGGTGTAGTCGGCGATGACGTCGAGTGTCGACTCGACCGAGTTGAGCTGGGTGTTGAGGTGTTTGATCCACCGGCCTTTGGGCCGGAGGGCCGCGTGCGGGGCGACGGCTCCGGTGATGAACCGGCGGATCTAGGTGAGCTTGCCCCGGATGATCGCGATCTCGTATGCCTGGAGTTGGGCGGGGTCGGCGCAGAACTTGTAGCCGTCCTTCTTCGTCCAGATCAGCGGCGGCCAGCCGCGTTCGGTGATGATGTCCCGCAGGCAGGCAAGCCCCGCGCGAGTCTGGTGAGGGGAGAGTTCGCTGGATCTGACCAGCTGGACAAAGGTCAGACCGGCCGGCCGGGTTTCGAAGAGCACGAACCGGACGGTGTCGGCGTGTCGCTGGGCCGCCGGCGATCTGTGCTCGGAGGCACGGGGCATCGGCTATTCACCCTGCAGGAGCTTGGCCAGTTCGCCGTCGACGTGTCCGATGCGGGGGCGCTGCCCCACAAGAAGTGGGGCAGCGCCCCCGCATCAGTCCTCACCCGAGCTGCCCGACCGGGGTAGTCCGGATCCTGGCGGTGGGCGGCCTCCCCGGCTCCTGCGGCAACTCGGCGTCCGGATGAGCGGACGACCTGGACCGAGGCGACGAACTCCGTGTCCGTCTAACCGAACGGGTATTGCCCCGGCGCACGATCTGCTGGAGCTTCTGCCCTTCTTGGTCGGTCAACCTGCGCATACTGACGGGCTCGCCCACCACACCCCCCAGCGGGCGGTGTTTCGTTGGGGGAGGGGGATGCGTGGGAGTCTGCAGGTCTGTGCCCCGGCCGAGCCGGAGGCTGCTCGCCCGCCGCGGGTGCGGTCCTTTGCTTTGCGGTTGGGTGGTATCGCGGGGTCTGTGTGCGCGGGGTCCTGTTCGCGGCGGGCATGCCGGCTGGGTGGCTGGTGGTGTGCTGGTGGGTGTGGGTGTGGGTGTGGGTGTGGGTGTGGGTGGGGCCGGTGTGGATGTGGCCGGTCGGTGTCGCCGGCTGCGTCTGCCCCGGGGTTTGGGCCGGCCCCGGGGTTTGGGCCTGCTGCCGGGGTCTGGGCCTGCTGCGGGGCTGGGGGGTGGGGGGTGGGGGGTGCGGGGGTGAAGGCCGCGTGGGGTGTGGGGTGGCGGAGGGGGGCGGAGAGCGTGCGGCCGGGGCCCGGAGCACGCGTTCGGGCAGGGCGTTCGGGCGGGCCCTGGCCG
>NZ_BMUY01000003.1 GCF_014650435.1 Streptomyces tendae | reverse complement strand
GGGTTGATAGGCCGGATCTGGAAGCACCGTGAGGTGTGGAGGTGACCGGTACTAATAGGCCGAGGGCTTGTCCTCAGTTGCTCGCGTCCACTGTGTTGGTTCTGAAACCACGAACAATCAGACCGTGTTGGTCACCGGTTGGTTGTCTGTTTCATAGTGTTTCGGTGGTCATAGCGTAGGGGAAACGCCCGGTTACATTTCGAACCCGGAAGCTAAGCCTTACAGCGCCGATGGTACTGCAGGGGGGACCCTGTGGGAGAGTAGGACGCCGCCGAACAATCATTGCGAGGAAACCCCGCACCGGGAACGGTGCGGGGTTTTCTGCGTTCAGGGGTTGGTTGTTGTACCGAGGGTGGTTGAACCGACCTCGGGCGGGGTCTTTGGGCCCCGCCCATTCTTATTTCCTACAGCCGGCCTGCCGCTTTGAGTTCCAGGTAGGCGTCCGCGAGTGCTGGAGGAAGTTCGTCCGGGGTCGCGTCTACGACCGTCACGCCGTGTCGGCGGAGTTGGTCGGCGATGTGGCGGCGTTCCGACTGAGCCTGTGCGGCGGCCGCGGCCTCGTAGACGGCGTCCGTGTGGCCGCGGGCCTGGGCCATCCGTGACACGTGTGGGTCGGCCACCGAGGCCACGAGGACCGTGTGGCGCTGGGTCAGCTGTGGCAGGACCGGAAGCAGTCCCTCCTCGATCGGGGCGGCGTCGAGCGTCGTGAACAGCACGATCAGGGAGCGACGGGGGGCCGACCGGAGTGTGGTCGCCGTAAGGCCGCGCGCGTCTGTTTCCACCAGCTCCGGTTCCAGGGTGGCCATGGCGTTGACCAGGGATGGAAGGACGTCACCGGCCGTGCGGCCCTGGAGCAGGGCGCGTACGCGGCGGTCGTAGGCGAGGAGGTCGACGCGGTCGCCCGCGCGGGAGGCCAGCGCGGCCAGGAGCAGGGCGGCGTCCATGGCGGCGTCGAGGCGAGGGGCGTCGCCCACGCGGCCGGCCGAGGTGCGGCCGGTGTCGAGGACGAGCAGGATGTGCCGGTCGCGCTCGGGCCGCCAGGTGCGTACGGCGACGGTGGAGTGGCGGGCTGTCGCGCGCCAGTCGATGGAACGGGTGTCGTCGCCGGGGACGTACTCGCGCAGGCTGTCGAACTCCGTGCCCTCTCCGCGGGTGAGGACGCTGGTGCGGCCGTCGAGTTCGCGGAGCCGGGACAGCTTGGAGGGGAGGTGCTTGCGGCTGGTGAACGGGGGGAGGACGCGGACGGTCCACGGGACCCGGTGGGTGCCCTGGCGGGTGAGGAGGCCCAGGGGGCCGTAGGACCGGATCGTGACGCGGTCCGCGTGGCGGTCGCCGCGACGGGTGGGCCGCAGGCGGGTGGTCACGCGGCGGCGCTCCCCCGCGGGCACCGTCAGGCTGTGGCGGGAGGCCGCGGTCTCGGTGCCCGGCTGCCAGCTGCTGGGTGGCCAGGCGTCGCGCAGGCGGGCCCGGAGCGGGCGGCCCGACGGATTGCTGACCGTCAGGGTGACGTCGGCGGTCTCGCCCAGGCGGGCGGAGGCGTCGCCGGAGCGGGTGAGGCCGAGGCGCCGTACGGGGGCGGCCAGGGCGAAGTCGCAGGCGCAGGCGACGGCCAGCGGGGCGTTGACCGCGAGGATGCCCGTCCAGCTCGGGTCCCAGACGCCGACGGGGACGGAGGCCAGGGCCGCGATGAGCGCGGCGCGTCCGGTGAGAGCCATCAGCGGGGAACGGGGACGTGGGCGAGGATCGCGTTGATGACCGAGTCCGCGGTGACGCCCTCCATCTCGGCCTCGGGGCGGAGTTGCACGCGGTGCCGGAGGGTGGGCAGGGCCAGGGCCTTCACGTCGTCGGGCGTGACGTAGTCGCGGCCGGTGAGCCATGCCCACGCGCGGGAGGTCGACAGCAGGGCCGTGGCTCCGCGCGGGGAGACGCCGAGGGTGAGGGACGGCGACTCACGGGTGGCGCGGCAGATGTCGACGACGTAGGCGGTGATCTCAGGGGAGACGGTCGTCTTGGCGGCCTCGGCGCGCGCGGCCTCCAGGTCGGCGGCGCTCGCGACGGGGCGTACGCCGGCGGCGCGCAGGTCGCGCGGGTTGAAGCCGGCCGCGTGGCGGGTGAGGACGTCGATCTCGTCCTGGCGGGTGGGGAGGGGGACGGTGAGCTTGAGGAGGAAGCGGTCGAGCTGGGCTTCCGGGAGGGGGTAGGTGCCCTCGTACTCGACCGGGTTCTGGGTGGCCGCGACGAGGAAGGGCTCGGGGAGCGGGCGGGGCGTGCCGTCCACTGTGACCTGGCGTTCCTCCATGGCTTCCAGGAGGGACGACTGCGTCTTCGGGGGCGTGCGGTTGATCTCGTCGGCGAGGAGGAGGTTGGTGAAGACCGGGCCGGGCTGGAAGGAGAACTCGGTGGTGCGGGCGTCGTAGACCAGGGAGCCGGTGACGTCGCTCGGCATCAGGTCGGGGGTGAACTGGACGCGTTTGGTGTCGAGTTCGGTGGCCGCGGCGAGGGTGCGCACGAGGAGTGTCTTGGCGACTCCGGGGACGCCTTCGAGGAGGACGTGTCCGCGGCAGAGCAGGGCTACGACGAGACCGGTCACGGCGGCGTCCTGGCCGACCACGGCCTTGGCGATCTCGGCGCGCAGGGCTTCGAGGGCGGCGCGGGCGTTGCCCGGGGCCGCGCTCTGCCCGGCGTTGTCAGTGGTCGGGTCCATCATGGACGGCGTACCTCTCTTTCGAGGGTGTCGAGTTGGTCGGTGAGGGCGATGAGGGCCGCGTCGTCGCCGGGCGGCGGGCCGAAGAGGAGGGTGTGCAGGGTCTGTCCGTCGCCGGGTTCGCCGTGGAGATGGGCGGACAGGGCGGGGAGCAGGGACTCGGGTGTGTGCGCCTGGGTGACGGGGACGCCTACGAGAGGGGCGAGGCGGGTGCGGGTGGCGGAGCGAAGAGCGGTGGCGGCGCGGTCGCGGGCGTTCGCCTTGCGGTAGAGGCGGGCGCGGCCTTCGACGGTTTCGGAGGCGCGGATCGCGACGGGGAGTTTCTCGGGCACCAGGGGGCCGAGTCGGCGCGCCCGCCACAGGGCGGCGAGGGCGGCGGCGATGAAGAGCTGCAGGGTGCCCCAGAGCCAGCCGGACGGGAGCAGGTCGAAGAAGCTGCGTTCGTCGTCCGGGTCCGGGAGGTCGGAGAGGGAGGGGAGGTACCAGACCAGGTGGTCGCGGGAGCCGAGGAGTTGGAGGGTGAGCGAGGCGTTGCCGTGCTCATCGAGGTGGTTGTTGAAGAGGATGTCGCGGGCGCCGAGGACGACGGTGTCTCCCGGGGCGTCCTCCGCGGAGCCCGTCGTGGGCGGGTCGGGGATGCGCAGGAGGGTGGCCAGGCGCCGGCTGGGGTAGCAGGCGTCGGCTTCGAGGTGGGTGCTGTAGCGGATGCCTCCCGTGTCGGCGTTGCCCGCGCGCCGTGCGGCGGGCAGGTCGCAGGCAGGGGCCAGCGTGGAGTCGAGGCTGAGTGCGGGGTCGGCGGTGACGCCGGGGGCGAGGCGTTCGACGGCGGCGCCGCCGGGGGCGACCAGGACGGTGCGGCCACCGGAGCCGGACGTCGCCGAGTGCAGTCCCGTCTGCTGGCGTTCCGTCAGGAGGTCGGGCACGGCGACCAGCAGGGTGGTGTCCGGGCCGGCCGCGGCCCGCGCTTCGTCCAGGGTGGTGACCACGCGCGTGGAGACCCCCCGGTCGGCGAGGAGTTCGGCGACGGCGCGGCTGCCGTAGGGATCGGCGGAGCGCGGGTCGAGTTCCCCGTGCCGGGCGTCGGAGCGGACGACCGCGATGGCGACGGCGCCGACGAGCAGCAGGACGAGCGCGAGCGCGATGCCCCGCGCGCGGGTCCACACCTGGCGGGCGGTGGGCGAGGCCGCGGTGGTGGGGAGCGTGGCCTCGGTGGTCATTCGGCGGCTCCCCGGCGGGTGTCCCGGTCCGCGTCCCCCGTGGGGCTGCCGGCCGTGCTGCTCGCCAGGTGCGGCTTGCTGCGTTCCAGATCGTGGTCGAGTTCGGTGAGGCGCCGGTACGACTCCTCGCTGCCGGGTCGGCCGCCGTACGCGACGTCGTCGAAGTCCCGGGCGGCGGTACGCAGCCGGTCCCTGTGCGCGGGCAGGGCGTGGCCCGCCTCGGTGGCCGCCTCGTCGGCGGTGCGGCCGGGGCGGATGTCGAGCAGGGCGCGTTCCTCGAGGGCGCGGACGACGGCCCGCATGCGTTCCTGGACGGCCTGGCTCCAGTGTCCTTGGGCGGCGTGTGCCTGGGCGGCGGCGCGGTGGTCGGCGGCGCTGCGGGGGCGGTCGTCGAAGAGGGCGGGGGCGGAGACTGCGCTGCGGCGGGGGGTGCCCAGGCGCCACCAGAGGGCGCCCAGCACCGCCACGACGGCCAGGATGACGACGACCAGGCCGAGCGTCCCGCCGGGTGTCGCGGTGGAAGCCCTGCTGAACAGCTCTCCGATCCAGTCCCAGAAGGCGTTCAGGGCCCGCTGGAACCAGCTGGGATCGTTCTCGTGGTACATGCGTTTGGACAGCTCTCGCCGCGCGGCCTCCCGCGCGGGGTCGCGCGGAATCGTCACCGGCGGTTCGTCGCCGGAGAGCGACACCGTTCGTACGGCGGCGCGTGACAGCACCTCTGTGAGAACTCCCCCCGCCGGACTCACCCCGTCAGCTCCCCGGGACGGCGCCGGAGCCGCTGGAGCCCTGGGCGCCGGCGGACCGGGCCAGTTCGAGGTCGAGGGCCTCGCGGCGGATGCGCTGGTCGATGTACAGCAGCACGGTCACGCCTGCCGTGATCGGGAAGGTGATCATGGAGCCGATCACCGAGCCGATGCCGCTGACGACGAGGAACGTCCAGCCGAGGTCGCCGGTGCCCTCCAGGAAGCCGCCGACGCCGTCGCCGCCGAGGGTCGCGGCGAGGAAGGCGAAGGGGATGACGATGATCGACGCGACGACGTTGGCGATGACCGTGGCGAGCAGCTGGATGCCGAAGACGCGCCACCAGGAGCCGCGCACCAGCTTCACCGAGCGGCCCATCGCCTTCTTGATGCCCTGCTTCTCCAGCATCAGCGCCGGGGAGGCCAGCGAGAAGCGGACCATGAGCCAGACCGCGACGACGCCGCCCGCCAGGAAGCCCAGGGCGGTCAGGGCCACCCCGGCCTCGCCGCCCGCGGTGGCCGTGACCAGGAGGCCCGGTGCCATGCCGGCCGTCAGGAGCCCGGCGACGATGAGCAGCAGCAGGACGATCAGGCCGAACAGCTTCAGCACCTGGGGGCGGGCGTCCCGCCACGCCTCGCCGGTGGTGACCGGCCTGCCGAGTACGGCGCGGCTGGTGACGGTGGTGAGCAGGGCCGTGGCCAGCACGGTGCCGATCAGGGAGATCAGGAAGACGACGCCGGAGTTGATCGTGGTCTGGGCCAGCGCGTCGCCGAGTTCGCTCAGGGTGGCGTCGGGGTCGTTGAGGGCCTCGCTGCCGGTGTCGTCCAGGACCAGGCCCTGGAGCAGCACGACGACGATCTCCGTGAGGATGGCGACGGTCAGGGAGATACCGAGGACGGTGCGCCAGTAGGTGCGCATGGTGGAGACGGCGCCGTCCAGGATCTCGCCCACGCCGAGCGGGCGGAGCGGGATCACGCCGGGCTTGGCCGCGGGCGGGGGACCGCCCCAGCCACCTCCCCAGCCGCCGGGCCCACCGGGACCGCCGTAGCCTCCGTGGCCCCCGCGGGGACCGCCGTAGCCTCCGGGACCGCCATAGCCGCCGTAGCCGCCTCCGGGAGGTCCGGGTGGCGGGGTGCCCCAGCCCGGGCCCGGTGGTGGCGGAGGCGGGGCCTGGCCCTGGTCCGCGGGGCCGGTGGGCGCCGACCACTGGGCCGGGGGCGGCTGCTCCTTGGACCACTTCGTGCCGGGGCTCGCCGGTTCCGCACCCGGCCGGTCCGCGGGCGGCGCGGGCTGATCGGGGCCGGCGGGGCGGTCGGCGGGCTCGGCGGGGCCGGACGCGCCGGGCTCGTGCCCGTCGGACGGGGCGGATCCGGGCGATGCCCAGCCCGGAGTGTCGTTCATCGTCGCTCCTTCAGGTGCCCGCCCGCGGTCGCGGCGGCAGGTTGGCAGCCCATCGTGCCATGGGGGCGTCGGGTGCGGACCGGGCGCGGTAGGGGCTCGGTACCTTCAATTGTCCGCCGTACAGGGGGCAGACTGACCGCATGGCTGATCAGGACGCGCGAAGCGGCGAGGACAGGCGGCCGACCGGGATACCGGTCCTTCGCTGGGAGGAACCCCCCGAGGGCCCGGTGCTGGTGCTGCTCGACCAGACCAGGTTGCCGGCCGAGGAGGTCGAGCTGGTCTGCACGGACCCGGCCGCGCTGGTGGAGGCGATCCGCTCGCTCGCCGTGCGCGGGGCGCCGCTGCTCGGCATCGCGGGCGCCTACGGGGTCGCGCTCGCCGCCGTGCGCGGCTTCGAGGTCGAGGAGGCCGCGGCGGCGCTGGCGGGGGCCCGCCCCACCGCGGTGAACCTCGCCGTCGGGGTGCGGCGGGCGCGGGCCGCGCACCAGGAGGCCCTCGCCAGGACCGGTGACACCCGGCAGGCGGCCGCGGCGGCGCTGTCCGCGGCGCGGGCGCTGCACCGGGAGGATGCCGAGGCCAGCGCCCGGATGGCCGCGCACGGGCTGGCGCTGCTCGACGAGCTGCTGCCCGCCGGGGGGCATCGCGTCCTCACGCACTGCAATTCCGGTTCGCTGGTGTCGGGCGGTGAGGGGACCGCCTTCGCGGTGGTGCTCGCGGCGCACCGGTCGGGGCGGCTGCGGCGTCTGTGGGTGGACGAAACGCGTCCCTTGCTGCAAGGTGCTCGCCTGACGGCATACGAGGCGGCCCGCAACGACATGGCGTACACCTTGCTCACCGACAACGCGGCGGGTTCGCTGTTCGCGGCGGGTGAGGTGGACGCCGTGCTGATCGGCGCGGACCGCATCGCGGCCGACGGTTCGGTGGCGAACAAGGTGGGGAGCTATCCGCTCGCGGTGCTCGCGCGGTACCACCATGTGCCGTTCATCGTGGTGGCGCCGGTCACGACGGTGGATCCGGACACGCCGGACGGGGCGTCCATCGAAGTGGAGCAGCGCCCCGGATACGAGGTGACCGAGGTCACAGCACCCCAGGTGCCGGTGGCGGGAGCGGGAGGCGGGATTCCGGTGGCACCCCTGGGGACCCAGGCGTACAACCCGGCGTTCGATGTGACTCCGCCCGAACTGGTGACGGCGATCGTCACCGAGGAGGGTGTGGTTTCGCCCGTGACGGCCGAGGCCCTGGCCTCGCTGTGTGCCAGGTCACGCCAGGTAACGATTAGCTAATGGGATGATGTCGTTTATGAAGGGACGAGTCCTTGTCGTCGACGACGACACCGCACTGGCCGAGATGCTCGGCATTGTGCTGCGTGGTGAGGGTTTTGAGCCATCTTTCGTAGCCGACGGCGACAAGGCGCTGGCCGCCTTCCGGGAGACCAAGCCCGACCTGGTACTGCTCGACCTGATGCTGCCCGGCCGGGACGGCATCGAGGTGTGCCGCCTGATCAGGGCGGAGTCGGGTGTGCCGATCGTGATGCTGACGGCGAAGAGTGACACCGTCGACGTCGTGGTGGGTCTGGAGTCGGGCGCCGACGACTACATCGTGAAGCCGTTCAAGCCGAAGGAGCTGGTGGCCCGTATCAGGGCACGCCTGCGCCGGTCGGAGGAGCCGGCGCCGGAACAGCTCGCCATAGGCGACCTGGTCATCGACGTGGCCGGTCACTCCGTGAAGCGGGACGGGCAGTCGATCGCGCTGACGCCGCTGGAGTTCGACCTGCTGGTGGCGCTGGCCCGCAAGCCGTGGCAGGTGTTCACGCGCGAGGTGCTCCTCGAGCAGGTCTGGGGCTACCGGCACGCCGCCGACACCCGGCTGGTCAACGTGCACGTCCAGCGGCTGCGCTCCAAGGTCGAGAAGGACCCGGAGAAGCCGGAGATCGTGGTGACCGTCCGCGGCGTCGGCTACAAGGCCGGACCGAGCTGACATGGCCAGGGACAGTGCCGCTTCGGCGCCCGGGTCCGGGGCCCGCGCCGGACGGCCTGTCGGCCACCGGAGCGCCGGCTCCCGCCTCTTCGGCCAGGTGCTGGAGGGCGGGCTGCTGCACGGCGGGGTGCAGGGCAGCCCGGTGCTCCGTCTGTTCATGCGCTGGGTGCGCCGTCCGCTGCTGCCGGTCATGCGGCTGTGGCGGCGCAACATCCAGCTCAAGGTCGTCGCCACCACCCTGCTGATGTCGCTGGGCGTGGTGCTGCTGCTCGGCTTCGTGGTGATCGGGCAGGTCCGCAACGGGCTGCTCGACGCCAAGGTGAAGGCATCCCAGAGCCAGGCCACCGGTGGCTTCACGGCGGCCAAGCAGAAGGCCGAGGAGGCGGCGAGCACCAACGGCGACGACGGCACCCCCGCGGACGGGCGTCCCTCGCAGAACGTCATCCAGTGGATGAGCGAGCTGGTGAAGTCGCTCTCCAGCGGTGGCCAGAGCGCCTTCGACGTGGTCACCCTCCCCATGGGCGGGGAGAGCGGCAGCGGACGCGGTCCGCGCGCCTCCGGAACGGTCGACTGGGCGGTCAGCGTCCCCGAGGACCTGCGGGAGCGGATCGACGGTGACACCGCGGCCGCCCAGAGCTACACCCGGATCGTCTACACCTCCGACCAGGCGTCCCAGCCCGGACTGGTCATCGGCAAGCAGGTCAACGACCCGAACGGCGAGCCGTACCAGCTGTACTACCTCTTCCCACTGACCCAGGAGGAGAAGTCCCTCAGCCTGGTCAGGGGCACCCTGGCCACGGCCGGGCTCTTCGTCGTCGTACTGCTGGGGGCCATCGCCTGGCTCGTGGTGCGCCAGGTCGTCACGCCGGTACGGATGGCGGCGAGCATCGCCGAGCGGCTGTCGGCCGGGCGGCTCCAGGAACGGATGAAGGTCACCGGCGAGGACGACATCGCCCGGCTCGGCGAGGCATTCAACAAGATGGCGCAGAACCTCCAGCTCAAGATCAGCCAGCTGGAGGACCTCTCACGGATGCAGCGGCGGTTCGTCTCCGACGTGTCGCACGAGCTGCGGACGCCGCTGACCACCGTACGGATGGCGGCCGACGTCATCCACGACGCGCGCGTGGACTTCGATCCGGTGACCGCGCGGTCGGCCGAACTGCTCGCCGACCAGCTGGACCGGTTCGAGACGCTGCTCGCCGACCTGCTGGAGATCAGCCGCTTCGACGCGGGCGCCGCGGCGCTGGAGGCGGAGCCGATAGACCTCAGGGAGGTCGTACGGCGCGTCGTCAGCGGTGCGGAGCCGCTCGCCGAGCGCAAGGGCACGGAGATACGCGTCACCGGCGACCAGCAGCCCGTCGTCGCCGAGGCGGACGCCCGGCGCGTGGAACGCGTGCTGCGCAACCTCGTCGTCAACGCCGTCGAGCACGGCGAGGGCCGGGACGTCGTCGTCAAGCTCGCCGCGGCCGGGGGCGCGGTCGCCGTCGCGGTGCGCGACTACGGCGTCGGACTCAAGCCGGGTGAGGCCACCCGGGTCTTCAGTCGCTTCTGGCGGGCCGACCCGGCACGCGCGCGTACCACCGGCGGTACGGGGCTGGGGCTGTCGATCGCCCTGGAGGACGCGCGGCTGCACGGCGGCTGGCTGCAGGCGTGGGGCGAGCCCGGTGGCGGCTCGCAGTTCCGGCTGACGCTGCCCAGGACCGCGGACGAGCCGCTCAGGGGTTCGCCGATACCGCTGGAACCGACGGACTCGCGCCGCAACCGCGGACTCAACGACGCGGGCCTCGCCGACCCGGCGGTGGCGCACGGCACGGACAAGCCGGTCGGCGTTCCGGCGCAGATGTCGGCCGGGCAGGCCGCAGCGGTGTCCGCGCGCGGACCGATAACGCCCCGGCAGGCCACGGTGACCCCCACGGCCGATCCGACGGCGCTGCCGGGCAACGGCGCGCGCGTGGTGCCCCGGCCCGTGTCGGGCGCCCGGAGACAGGACGGCGGTCCGGCACCGGAGGCGGCGAACCGCCCGGACGCCGGTCCCGAGGACTCGAGCAGGCAAGGGGAGGCATCTCGTGGGCGCTGACCGCGGGAGGGGCGGTCGGCGCGGGCCGGCCCGCGTGGTGGCGTACGCCGTCGGGGGTGTCGTACTGCTGGCCGGGTGTGCGTCCATGCCCGACAGCGGGGACCTCCGGGGCGTGGAGTCCACGCCCCGGCAGGACCCGCAGGTGCGGGTGTTCGCGATGCCGCCGCAGGAGGACGCTCCGCCCTCCGACATCGTGCAGGGCTTCCTGGAGGCGCTGACCAGCGACGACCCGCACTACGAGACGGCGCGCAAGTACCTGACCGGTGACGCCGCGAAGAACTGGCGGCCTGACGAGTCGGCGACGGTGCTCGCGGGCGGGCCCGGAACGGAGTCCGACCACTCGGGCAACCGCGAGGACGCCAACGACTACTCGATGACCCTGACCGGCGCCAAGGTGGCCACGGTGGACGCGCAGCAGTCCTACTCGCCGGCCGACGGTGCGTACCGCGAGTCGGTGCACCTCAGCCGGGACGGCAAGACCAAGCAGTGGCGCATCGACGTGCTGCCGCAGGGCGTCGTCATGGGCAAGTCCGACTTCCAGCGCAACTACATGTCGGTCAACCGGTACTACTTCGCCTCGAACAGCGCGATGCGCGCGAACGCCGAGAACGAGCCGGTCCGGGAACCGTCCGCCGTCGCCGACCCCGTCTACGTGCGCCGGCGCGTGGATCCGATGACCCAGGTGGTGCGTTCCCTGCTCAGCGGGCCGACGAGCCTGCTGGGCCCCGTGGTCAGGTCCAGCTTCCCGACCGGGACGGCGCTGGCGAAGAACGCCGGCGCGCTGACGCCCGACGACCGCAGCAAGCTGACCGTGCCGCTGAACGACAAGGCGGCCCGGGCCGGCGCGGACAAGTGCGACGAGATGGCCGCACAGCTCCTCTTCACGCTGCAGAACCTCACGCCGGCGGTGGAGGAGGTCGAACTGCGCTCGGGCGGGGAGAAGCTGTGCTCGCTCTCCGAGGACCGGGCCGAGACGGTGGCGACGCGCGGCTCGGCACAGCGGCCCGACTACCTGTACTTCGTCGACGAGAAGGACCGCCTGGTGCGGATCGCCGCCGGCAGCAACGGGACCCGGGCCGAACCCGTGCCGGGACCGCTGGGCGAGGGCAACCGCGCCCTGCGGTCGGTGGCGGTGTCGCGCGACGAGCACAGCGCGGGCGGGATCGGTCTCGACAACAAGTCGCTGTACGTCGGTTCGCTGGTGTCGGGCGGTTCGCTCGGCGACCCCGTGCTGAGCAGCGGGGGCAAGTCGGAGACGGACCGGCTGACCCCGCCCAGCTGGGACACGCAGGGCGACCTGTGGATCGCCGACCGCAACCCGGCCGATCCGAGGCTGCTGCTGCTGGAGGACGGTGCGGGCGATCCGGTGGAGGTGCGGACGCCGGGGCTCGACGGGCGCGTCCAGGCGGTGCGGGTGGCCGCCGACGGGGTGCGGATCGCGCTCGTCGTGGAGAAGGACGACAAGCGGTCGCTGCTCATCGGACGGATCGAACGGGACGGGAAGGCCGGCGAGCCGCCCGCGGTCACCGTGCTGGAACTGCGCTCCGCGACCCCCGAGCTGGAGGAGGTCACGGCCATGTCCTGGGCGGGCGACGCCCGGCTCGTGGTGGTCGGGCGCGAGCGCGGGGGCGTGCAGCAGATCGGTTACGTCCAGGTCGACGGCTCGACGCCGGAGGCATCGGTGCCCGCCGCGCTGACCGGCGTCAAGGAGATCGCCGCGACCGAGGACGAGCGGCTGCCGCTGGTGGCGTACTCGGAGGACCTGATCGTGCGGCTGCCGTCCGGGCTCCAGTGGCAGAAGGTGACGGAGGGGACCGCGCCGGTCTATCCGGGGTGAGGCGTCCGGTTCGGCCGTGGGCGGCCGACCGGGTTTTCCACAGCACGCCGGGGCGGGTTTTCCACAGGCATGGCAGGGCTCCGCACAGGTGGGCACAGTGGTGGCCATGCGGGGATTGCGGACAGTGCGGGAATGGTGGGCGGACCTCACGGACCTGGTGCTGCCGGCCGAGTGCGGCGGCTGCGGCAGGGCACGCGAGGTGCTGTGCCCTCGGTGTCGTACGGCGTTGAGCGGCGACCCGCCGTGCCGGGTGCGTCCGGACCCGGAGCCCCCGGGTCTGCCCGCGGTGCACGCGGCCGCGCCGTACGCGGACGAGGTGCGGGCGGCGCTGCTGGCCCACAAGGAGCGGGGTGTGCTGGCCCTCGCGGCACCGCTCGGCGCGGCACTGGCGGGAGCGGTGCGGGCGGGGCTCCGGGAGGCGTGGACGGCCACGGGCGGAGCGGGTGCTCCCGACGGGGGCGGCATACGACGGGTGCGGGGGCCGGTGCTGCTGGTGCCCGTGCCGTCGGCGCGCGGCGCGGTACGGACGCGCGGGCACGACCCGGCGCGGCGGATCGCCCTCGTGGCGTCGGGTGAACTGCGGCGCAGCGGGGTGTCGGCCCGGGTGTCGGGAGTGCTGCGGCAGCGGTACGCCGTGGCCGACCAGTCGGGCCTCGACGCGCGGCGGCGGCTGGCCAACCTCGCGGGCGCGCTGGCGGTGGCTCCGGGCGGTGGCGGGCTGCTGCGCGGCGCGGTGGTCGTCCTGGTCGACGACCTGATGACGACGGGGGCGTCGCTGGCCGAGGCGGCGCGTGCGGTGCGCGCGGCGAGGACCGCCGCCGTTGAGTCGGAGGCCGGGCCCGGCACGTACGGGACGGCGAGATCGACTGTGTATCCGGCGGCGGCAGGGGAAGGCAGAGAGGAACGGAAGACCGGGCCCCGAATGGCGGGTCCGTATGGAGGCGGTGGCGTGATCAGTGAAGCGATCTGCGCGGCGGTGGTCGCGGCTTCACCAGATTCCTTCGAAATAAACCGGAACTGACTGAGAACTTACGTCGTTGCAGGTAATGAGCGAGTCAATTCACCGGAACGGAGGTACGCCGCGGTAGAGGGTGACGACATCCGTCCGGGCGAGATATGTTCGGTTGTGAGGCAAAGCCGCAGGCCACACCTCTCATATCCGAATGCCGTGCTGCGGGTTTTACCGTCATCACCCGCGCCGGTGGAGTGGAGATCCCGCCCGCGGGGGAGGAGGTGGACGTCACCGAGTCCGAGGTTTCGGGAGAGACCGGAACCTGGTGCAAAAGGGAGATGCTCCGCCGTCGAAGCGGAGCGATCCGGGAACGGAGTTCTGCGTGGACATCGTCGTCAAGGGCCGCAAGACCGAGGTGCCCGAGCGGTTCCGGAAGCACGTGGCCGAGAAGCTGAAGCTGGAGAAGATCCAGAAGCTCGATGGCAAGGTGATCAGCCTCGACGTCGAGGTGTCCAAGGAGCCGAACCCCCGGCAGGCGGACCGCTGCGACCGAGTGGAGATCACGCTCCGCTCCCGCGGTCCGGTCATTCGGGCGGAGGCGGCGGCGAGCGACCCCTACGCGGCGCTCGACCTGGCGGCGGAGAAGCTCGGCGCACGGCTGCGCAAGCAGCACGACAAGCGCTTCTCGCGCCGCGGCGCACGCCGGATCTCGGCGGCCGAGGTCGCCGACCACGTACCCGGCGCGGCGACACTCAACGGGAACGGCGACGTCGTCCCGACGGAGAAGCAGGACGGCGTACCCACCAAGAAGATCGGCTCGCTGGAGGTCCAGGGCGACGGCCCGCTCGTCGTCCGGGAGAAGACCCACGTGGCCGCACCGATGTCCCTCGACCAGGCGCTCTACGAGATGGAGCTGGTCGGGCACGACTTCTACCTGTTCGTCGACTCCGAGACGAAGGAGCCCAGCGTCGTCTACCGGCGGCACGCCTACGACTACGGCGTGATCCACCTGACCACGGACACGATGGTCACCCAGGCGCATGCTCCCGACGCGGGGGACGCGCTCGGCGGCTGACCCGTCCCGCCGGGTGACAGCCGTCCGGTGCCCCTGGAGCGCGTGTGCGCCCCCAGGGGCACCGGCGTGCGACGGTGCGCGAGGGTGTGCGACCCCAACGCTGCCCATTCGGTCACCCCGCTGTCGGCCGGGCATGGAATCATGGCGGCAACGGCCCAACCGGTGGGTCGTTGCTCTGGGTTGGCGATGGCTCAGGACCACGTGCCACAGCCTTCAGGGGGAGGAACGATGGCGGACAGTTTCGGACCGATGCGGGGCGCGGGCGTCGACCACGGGATCGACGACGGGGCATCCGGCATGGGCCCGGACGCGGACGCGGGCTCCGCACGCGAGGAGCCGATCAGGGTGCTGGTCGTGGACGACCACGCCCTCTTCCGCCGCGGCCTGGAGATCGTGCTGGCGGCCGAGGAGGACATCCAGGTCGTGGGAGAGGCCGGGGACGGCGCCGAGGCCGTGGAGAAGGCCGCCGACCTGCTGCCGGACATCGTCCTGATGGATGTGCGCATGCCCAAACGGGGCGGTATCGAGGCCTGCACCTCCATCAAGGAGGTGGCCCCCAGTGCCAAGATCATCATGCTGACGATCAGTGACGAGGAGGCCGACCTCTACGACGCGATCAAGGCGGGCGCGACCGGATATCTCCTCAAGGAGATCTCCACCGACGAGGTGGCCACCGCCATTCGCGCGGTGGCCGACGGGCAGTCCCAGATCAGTCCGTCCATGGCGTCGAAACTGCTCACCGAGTTCAAGTCGATGATCCAGCGGACCGACGAACGCCGACTGGTGCCCGCGCCGCGGCTCACGGACCGCGAGCTTGAGGTCCTCAAACTCGTCGCCACGGGAATGAACAACCGCGACATCGCGAAGGAACTGTTCATTTCCGAGAACACCGTGAAGAACCACGTGCGCAACATCCTGGAGAAACTCCAGCTGCACTCCAGGATGGAGGCCGTGGTGTACGCGATGCGGGAGAAGATCCTCGAGATCCGGTGAGCCGCCGCGCCGCCGCGCCGGTGACGAACCGGTTCCCGGTCAGGCCAGCAGCCGGGCCAGCTCGCGGGTGAGGGGCTCGCGCAGCTCCGGGGCCTCGACCCGCTCCACCCGTACATCCGTGCAGTCCACCCAGCTCGCCGCCTCGACCAGGGCCTGGGCCACCGCCGGGGCCGCCTTCCGGCCGGCCAGCGTGACCTGCTTGACGACCAGGGTGCGCCCCTCGCGGGCCGGGTCCACCCGCCCGACGAGCCGGCCGCCGGCCAGGACCGGCATCGCGAAGTAGCCGTGCACCCGCTTCTGCTTGGGCACGTAGGCCTCCAGGCGGTGGGTGAAGCCGAAGATCCGCTCCGTGCGCGCCCGCTCCCAGATGAGGGAGTCGAAGGGTGAGAGCAGCGTCGTGCGGTGACGGCCGCGCGGGGGAGTCTCCAGGGCCGCCGGGTCCGCCCAGGCCGGCCGGCCCCAGCCCTGCACCGTGACCGGCACCAGGCCCGAGTCGCCGATCACGGCGTCGACCTGCTCGGCCTTGAGACGGTGGTAGTCCGCGATGTCCGCGCGCGTCCCGACGCCCAGGGACTGCCCGGCCAGCCGGACCAGGCGGCGCAGGCACTCGGTGTCGTCCAGGTCGTCGTGGAGCAGGGCGGCCGGGACCGCGCGCTCGGCCAGGTCGTACACCCGCTTCCAGCCGCGGCGCTCCACGCACACCACCTCGCCGTACATGAGCGCGCGCTCGACGGCGACCTTCGTGCCCGACCAGTCCCACCACTCGCTGGTCTTCTTCGCGCCGCCCAGGTCCGTCGCGGTGAGGGGGCCCTCGGTGCGGAGCTGCTTGACGACGCGGTCGTAGTCGCCGTCGGGGAGGTGGTGGTTCCAGTGCGGGCGGTTGCGGTACGCGCGGCGGCGGAAGGCGAAGTGGGGCCACTCCTCGATGGGGAGGATGCAGGCGGCGTGGGACCAGTACTCGAAGGCGTGGGTGTCCGTCCAGTACGCGTCGTCCACGGTCCGGCGGCCGACCGCGCCCAGGCGGGCGTACGGGACGAGTTCGTGGGAGCGGGCGAGGACCGAGATGGTGTCGAGCTGCACCGCGCCCAGGTGACGGAGGACGCCGCGGACGCCTGCGCGGCGGTCGGGGGCGCCGAGGAAGCCCTGCGCGCGGAGGGCGAGGCGGCGGGCCTCGTCTGCGGACAGTTCCGTGGCGGGGGGCGGGAGGGTCGTCATACGTCCGCACGATAGGGGGTGGGTCTGACAGTGGGGGTGGGGTGCGGGGTTGTTGTGGGGTGGGGTGCGGGGTGCGGTGGGCCGGGGCTCGGGTGGCGCCCGGCGTGGGTGCGGGCGGGGGCGGGGCCGCAACCCGGCGTTGCGGGGTGCCGCTGCGCCCCCCCGTGCCGCCCCAGCGGCACGACTGCCCGCAGCTAGCGGGACGGCGGCGCGGCTGCTCGCGGTCAGGCCTGGGCGGGCAGGTACGGGGACGTTGATGGAAGGGAGAGGTCTGAGGGCAGGAGGGAGCCGATCCAGGAGTCGCGGCGTACGCCCTTGTTGTTGATCGCGGAGCGCAACGTGCCCTCCATGGTGTAGCCCGCGCGTTGGGCCACCGCGCGGGAGGCCGTGTTGCCGACCTCGGCGCGCCATTCCACGCGGTCGAGGGCGCGCTCGGTGAAGGCCCAGCGGGAGACGGTGACGGCGGCCTCGGTGACGTAACCCCGGCCGCGGTGCTCCTTGGTTCCCCAGAACCCGATCTCGCCGACGCCCAGGGAGATCATCGTGACGCCGAGCATGCCCACCAGGTCCCCGGCGGGTAGGAAGAGGCCGAAGGTGAACATCGAGTCGTTCGCCCAGCCCTCGGGGACCATCTGCTCCGTGAATCCCCGCGCGTGCTCCGGGAGGTAGGGGGAGGGGATCGTCGTCCAGCGCTGGATTTCGGGATCCTGGCAGGCGACGTACACGGCGTCGGTGTCCTGGGGGCCGACCGTGCGCAGGACGAGGCGGTCGGTGGTCAGAGTGACGGGTTCCATCGGCCGATTCTGCTCGGAGCCCGGTGGCGCTGCCAATGTTTTACCGTCCGCGAAGATCCCGTCACCCCGCGTGGGATTCGCCGGAACGTGCGGCACCATCCGCGGGGCCCGGACGTTGAAAGGGGTGACAGCAGACAGGGATGCTGGATGGAAGGAGTGGACGGTCCCCGTTACGGCAGGCCTCCCGGCGCGCCGGGGTCCTCGCATACGATGGCCGTTGCCCGATCCGTCACAGGAAACCGACCGTCCCAGGCCCGACCGGCAAGGAGACCAACCCCCGTGTCCGTCCTCTCGAAGCTCATGCGTGCAGGCGAAGGCAAGATCCTGCGCAAGCTGCACCGCATCGCGGACCAGGTCAACTCCATCGAAGAGGACTTCGCTGACCTCTCCGACGCCGAGCTGCGGGCCCTCACCGACGAGTACAAGCAGCGCTACGCCGACGGTGAGAGCCTTGACGACCTGCTGCCCGAAGCCTTCGCCACCGTCCGCGAGGCCGCCAAGCGCGTGCTGGGCCAGCGCCACTACGACGTGCAGATCATGGGCGGCGCCGCCCTTCACATGGGATACGTCGCGGAGATGAAGACCGGTGAGGGCAAGACCCTCGTCGGCACGCTGCCCGCCTACCTCAACGCCCTGTCCGGCGAGGGCGTGCACATCGTCACGGTCAACGACTACCTGGCCGAGCGCGACTCCGAGATGATGGGCCGCGTCCACAAGTTCCTCGGTCTGAACGTCGGCTGCATCCTCGCCAACCAGACGCCGGCCCAGCGCCGCGAGATGTACGGCTGCGACATCACCTACGGCACGAACAACGAGTTCGGCTTCGACTACCTGCGCGACAACATGGCGTGGTCCAAGGACGAGCTCGTCCAGCGCGGTCACAACTTCGCCATCGTCGACGAGGTCGACTCCATCCTCGTCGACGAGGCCCGTACGCCGCTGATCATCTCCGGCCCGGCCGACCAGGCCACCAAGTGGTACGGCGACTTCGCCAAGCTGGTCACCCGCCTGAAGAAGGGCGAGGCCGGCAACACCCTCAAGGGCATCGAGGAGACCGGCGACTACGAGGTCGACGAGAAGAAGCGCACCGTCGCCATCCACGAGTCGGGCGTGTCCAAGGTCGAGGACTGGCTGGGCATCGACAACCTCTACGAGTCGGTGAACACCCCGCTGGTCGGGTACCTGAACAACGCCATCAAGGCCAAGGAACTGTTCAAGAAGGACAAGGACTACGTCGTCCTCGACGGCGAAGTCATGATCGTCGACGAGCACACCGGCCGTATCCTCGCCGGCCGCCGCTACAACGAGGGCATGCACCAGGCGATCGAGGCGAAGGAAGGGGTGGACATCAAGGACGAGAACCAGACGCTCGCCACGATCACCCTCCAGAACTTCTTCCGCCTCTACAAGCGCCACGACCACGACGGCAAGGAACAGCCCGGTCTGTCCGGCATGACCGGTACGGCGATGACCGAGGCCGCCGAGTTCCACCAGATCTACAAGCTCGGTGTGGTGCCCATCCCGACCAACCGCCCCATGGTGCGCAAGGACCAGTCGGACCTGATTTACCGCACCGAGGTCGCCAAGTTCGAGGCGGTCGTCGACGACATCGAGGAGAAGCACCGCAAGGGCCAGCCGATCCTCGTCGGCACCACCTCGGTCGAGAAGTCCGAGTACCTCTCGCAGCAGCTCAGCAAGCGCGGCGTCCAGCACGAGGTGCTCAACGCCAAGCAGCACGACCGGGAGGCGACGATCGTCGCCCAGGCGGGCCGCAAGGGTTCCGTGACGGTGGCCACGAACATGGCCGGCCGCGGTACGGACATCAAGCTCGGCGGCAACCCCGAGGACCTCGCCGAGGCGGAGCTGCGCCAGCGCGGCCTCGACCCCGAGGAGCACATCGAGGAGTGGGCCGCGGCCCTGCCCGGCGCGCTGGAGCGGGCCGAGCAGGCGGTCAAGGCCGAGTTCGAAGAGGTCAAGGAGCTGGGCGGCCTCTACGTGCTGGGCACCGAGCGGCACGAGTCGCGACGCATCGACAACCAGCTGCGCGGTCGTTCCGGCCGTCAGGGCGACCCCGGCGAGTCCCGCTTCTACCTCTCCCTGGGCGACGACCTGATGCGCCTGTTCAAGGCCCAGATGGTCGAGCGCGTGATGTCCATGGCGAACGTGCCGGACGACGTGCCGATCGAGAACAAGATGGTCACGCGCGCGATCGCGTCCGCCCAGTCGCAGGTCGAGACGCAGAACTTCGAGACCCGTAAGAACGTCCTGAAGTACGACGAGGTCCTCAACCGCCAGCGTGAGGTCATCTACGGCGAGCGTCGCCGCGTTCTGGAGGGCGAGGACCTGCAGGAGCAGATCCAGCACTTCATGAACGACACGATCGACGCCTACGTGCAGGCGGAGACCGCCGAGGGCTTCCCGGAGGACTGGGACCTCGACCGGCTGTGGGGCGCCTTCAAGCAGCTCTACCCGGTGAAGGTCACCGTCGAGGAGCTGGAGGAGGCGGCCGGCGACCGGGCCGGCCTGACCGCCGACTACATCGCGGAGTCCATCAAGGACGACGTCATGGAGCAGTACGAGGCGCGGGAGAAGCAGCTCGGCTCCGAGATCATGCGCGAGCTGGAGCGCCGGGTCGTCCTGTCGGTCCTGGACCGCAAGTGGCGCGAGCACCTCTACGAGATGGACTACCTCCAGGAGGGCATCGGCCTGCGCGCGATGGCGCAGAAGGACCCGCTGGTCGAGTACCAGCGCGAGGGCTTCGACATGTTCCAGGCCATGATGGAGGGCATCAAGGAGGAGTCCGTCGGCTACCTGTTCAACCTGGAGGTCCAGGTCGAGCAGCAGGTCGAGGAGGTCCCCGTCGAGGACGCGTCGCCGTCGCTCGACAAGGGTGCGCAGGACGCGGTCCCGGCCCAGGCGGGCGCCCGTCCGGAGATCCGGGCCAAGGGCCTCGACGCGCCGCAGCGCCGGGACCTGCACTTCTCCGCGCCGACCGTGGACGGCGAGGGCGGCGTAGTCGAGGGCGAGTTCAGCGACGGCGAGCCCGCGCAGGGCCAGTCGGACGGGCTCACGCGCGCGGAGCGCCGCAAGCAGGCCAAGGGCGGGCGGCGTCGCAAGAAGTGACGGCGCGGTGCCCTCGGGCGCCGCAGCGGTGGGAAGGGCCGGTCGCCTCGGGTGACCGGCCCTTCGGCCTGTTCCGGAAGCCGCATCCCGGCAGGCCGTGTTCCGGCAGGCCGCGTTCCGGCTGGCCGGCCCGGACGGACGGTCAGTCGTCGTCCGCGCGCGTCCGTCGGGGGCCGCCCACTTCCACCGCCGTGCAGCGCCAGCGCAGGTCCCGGCCCTGCTCCAGGCGGAACGCCATCGCACGCAGCCGGTCGCCCGCGCCGATGCGCGCGAAGACCTCCAGGGCGCCCGGCCGGGGCTCGAAGTAGCCGATGTCGCGGACGACGGGCAGGGTGCCGCGGGTGCGCAGCGGGCCGCGTTCGGCGAGGTGTGCCAGGTCGTCGTAGGCGCGGCCGACGGTGTGCCGGAGCATCGAGTGGACGGGGCGCCGACCGCTGAGGACGCCTAGCAGGAGCTCGGCGAAGTGGTCGGTGGGGCGCAGCTGCGGGACGGGCCGGCGAGGCGTCTGAGCGGGGACTACAGGCGCCGTGGAGGGCCGGGTGGCCCGGCCCGGTCCCGCCGTGGGCGGGCGGGTGTCCGCCGGTCGCGTACGTGAGCGCTGGGAGCGGCCGGGAGCCCCCGGCGGCCGCCCGCCGGACGCCGCGGCCCGCCCCGCACGCTCCCCCGGCCTGCGGGGCGGCGCACCGCCGCTCGCCCGGGGCGGGGCCCCGCCGGGTTCACCGGACACCGTCGCCCCCGGGCCGTACGACGGTGAGGCCGCCGGGCTGTACGACGGCGCGGTTCCCGGGGCGTAGGCCCCTGACGCCCCCGGGCCGTCCGACACCGTGGCTCCCGGAGCGTAGAAGGGCGCGGCCCCCGCGTCGTACGACGGTGTGGCCGCCCGGGCGTAGGAGGGCAGGGCGTCCGTGCCGGCGTGGGGCGGTGTGGCTCGCGGGCCGTAGGGCGGCGGTGGGGTGGGCGGGGAGGCGAGGGCGGTGGGGCGGGGCTGGGTTCGGGTCATGACCTTGCGCATGGGGGTCCCCGTTCGGCGGCCCGGTTGATACCGGGCGGTAACTTCGCGGTCGGTGATCTTGTACGGGGTGGAGGGGTGGCACGGCAAGGACGCGGGGGGTCGGGGCGAGGGGGTCGGGAGGTTCACCTATCAGAGTGATTCGAGGGAGCGGGGAGGCCCGGACTGCGGGGTGGGGAGGGTGAATTCGGGGACCGGGGTGGACGTGTCGGACGCCTTGGGTGGGGACCCGAAAGGGGACACCCGCACGTATCCTGAAGGCTCTCCCGCCGGGCATCCGAGCGCTCCGGCGGCGTCCCCGACCACGAAAGCGGCAGACTCATGCGCGTCTACGTCCCCCTGACCCTGTCCGGCCTCGCCGAGGCGCACCGGGCGGGGGAGCTGGGGACCGGGCCGCTCGTCGCCTACGCCGTCACGCCCGCGCTGCGCGAGTGGTACCTGTCGGACGACATCGAGGAGCTGGAGTACGCCGCCCTCAACCGGGCCGCCCTGGCCTCGCTGCGGCTGCTGGCGGCCGACCCGGCCACCGCACGGCGCCGGGTCGTGGTCGCCGCAGACGTACCCGACGGCGCCGCCGCGGCCGATCCCGACCGGGGTCTCGATCCGGCGGCGCTGGGCGAGGTGCGGGTCACCGGGCCGCTGCCGCTGGCCAAGGCGGCCGCGGTGCACGTCGACTCCGCCGACGCGGAGACGGACGTGAGCGCCGCGGCCGAGGCACTCGCGGCGGCGGACGGCGGGGACGACGACGCCCAGTTCGTCGTGGACGGCGCTGAGGACCACGAGCTGCTCTGGTACGCGACGCAGGAGCTCCCGAACCTGGTGTGACCAGGCACGTCGCATCGCGGTGTCCCGATTGTCAGTGGCGGCGGGTACGTTTTCGGGCATGGGGATGCAGACGGGCGCACACATCGTGTGGGACTGGAACGGCACGCTGTTCCACGACAACGACGCGATCATCGGGGCGACGAACGCGGCGTTCGCCGAGCTGGGGCTGGCGCCGATCACACTGGAGCGTTACCGGGCGCTGTACTGCGTGCCGGTGCCGAAGTTCTACGAGCGGCTGATGGGCCGGCTGCCCACCGACGCCGAGTGGGCGGTCATGGACGCGACCTTCCAGCGCCACTACAGCGTGCACCGGAGCCGGTGCGCGCTCGCGGACGGCGTCACGGAGCTGCTCGCCCAGTGGCGGTCGGCGGGGCGCAGCCAGTCGATCCTCAGCATGTACGGCCATGACGAGCTGGTGCCCCTGGTCAAGGGCTTCGGCATCGAGGCCCACTTCATACGCGTCGACGGGCGGACCGGGCCGTCCGGGGGCAGCAAGGCCGAGCACATGGTGCGGCACCTCGCGCAGCTGGAGCTGTCCGGGGTGGAGCCCGCCCGCACCGTGGTGATCGGCGACGCCGCCGACGACGCGGTGGCGGCGCGCCATGTGGGTGCGGGGGCGGTGCTGTACACCGGGGGGTCGCACAGCCGGGCCAGCCTGGAGGGGGCCGGGGTGCCGGTGGTGGACACGCTCGGGGAGGCCGTGGCGGTGGCGGAGCGGCTGGCGGGATGACACCGCCGTCCGGCGCCGGGGCGTGCCGGGCATCGGGCGTACCGGGACCACAGGGGTTACCGGTTGCGGGGCGTGCCCGGCGCCGCGTCGTAGCTGTGCGGAACGTCCAAGTTGTGGGCCCGGTTTTGTACACATGCGGCTCATGACGGGGAGCCCGTGGAGGGCGATAGCCTTGTGGGCGTGATCAGCGCGATAGCTCGCGGGGGCACTGGTGCCCCTGCCCTGCGCCCGGCACTCACGGACGACATCCGTGGCCGGGCGGCGGTCGCTGATCCTCGCGGGCGGGACGGGGCATCGAAGACCCCCGGTACGGCGCCGCGCACTCCCCGGACGGTGACGGCGAGAGCGAAGTCACACCCGGTGGGAGCGGCGACATTGGCTGATATGCCCCCGCTCCTCTCATCTTGCGGCATAGCGTCGGAGCAGACCGGACACCCCGTGTCCCGACGTCATGCCGGAAGGCAGGAGACCGTACTTCCTTCTACGTCACGCAACGGCGCGCGACAGGAGTCAGAGGACAATGCAGACCAAGCTGGACGAAGCCAAGGCCGAGCTGCTCGAAAGGGCTGCGCGGGTAGCTGAGAACAGCCCGGTCGGGGGGCACCTACCGACCGGGACGACGGGCGAGGGAACTCCGGGCACCCCGGACGGCCCGGACGGCGCCCCGGACTACGCATCCGTGTTCGCGTTCCTCCAGCGCTACTACCGGCACACCGCCCCGGAGGACCTCGCCGACCGCGACCCGGTCGACATCTTCGGGGCCGCCGTCTCGCACTACCGGCTGGCCGAGAACCGCCCGCAGGGCACGGCGAACGTCCGGGTGCACACCCCGACGGTCGAGGAGAACGGCTGGACGTGCAGCCACTCCGTCGTCGAGGTGGTCACCGACGACATGCCCTTCCTCGTCGACTCCGTGACCAACGAGCTGACCCGGCAGGGCCGCGGCATCCACGTCGTGGTCCACCCGCAGATCGTGGTGCGCCGCGACCTCACCGGCAAGCTCGTCGAGGTGCTCACCGGCGGCCCCGCCGCCGACCTGCCGCACGACGCGCACGTCGAGTCCTGGATCCACGTCGAGATCGACCGCGAGACCGACCGCGGCGACCTCAAGCAGATCACCGCCGACCTGCTGCGCGTGCTGAACGACGTCCGCGAGACCGTCGAGGACTGGGGCAAGATGCGGGACGCTGCCGTCCGCATCGCGGACCAGCTGTCGACCGAGGCGACCCCCGAGGACCTCCCGGCGCGTGAGCTGGAGGAGGCCCGCGAGCTGCTGCGCTGGCTGGCCGACGACCACTTCACCTTCCTCGGCTACCGCGAGTACCAGCTGCGCGAGGACGACTCCCTCGCCGCCGTCGCCGGTACCGGTCTCGGCATCCTGCGCTCCGACCCGCACCACGCGGCCGACGAGAGCCACCCCGTCAGCCCCTCCTTCGAGCGGCTGCCCGCCGACGCCCGGGCCAAGGCCCGCGAGCACCGGCTGCTGGTGCTGACCAAGGCGAACAGCCGGGCCACCGTGCACCGTCCCTCGTACCTCGACTACGTCGGCGTCAAGAAGTTCGACGAGAACGGCAACGTGGTCGGCGAGCGGCGCTTCCTCGGCCTGTTCTCCTCCGCCGCCTACACCGAGTCCGTCCGCCGGGTGCCGGTCGTGCGGCGCAAGGTGGAGGAGGTGCTGGAGCGGGCCGGGTTCTCGCCCAACAGCCACGACGGCCGGGACCTGCTGCAGATCCTGGAGACGTACCCGCGCGACGAGATGTTCCAGACCTCCGTCGAGGAGCTGGAGCCGATCGTCACCTCCGTGCTCTACCTCCAGGAGCGGCGCCGCCTGCGCCTCTACCTGCGCCAGGACGAGTACGGCCGCTACTACTCGGCCCTCGTCTACCTCCCCCGCGACCGCTACACCACCGGTGTCCGGCTGCGGATCATCGACATCCTCAAGGAGGAGCTCGGCGGCACCAGCGTCGACTTCACGGCCTGGAACACCGAGTCGATCCTGTCCCGGCTGCACTTCGTGGTCCGGGTCCCGCAGGGCACCGAGCTGCCGCACCTGTCCGACGCCGACAAGGAGCGCGTCGAGGCCCGTCTGGTCGAGGCCGCCCGCTCCTGGGCCGACGGTTTCGGCGAGGCGCTGACCGCCGAGTTCGGCGAGGAACGCGCCGCGGAGCTGCTGCGCCACTACGGGTCCGCCTTCCCCGAGGGCTACAAGGCCGACCACGGCCCGCGCTCCGCCGTCGCCGACCTCGGCCACCTGGAGCAGCTCGACGAGGAGAAGACCTTCGCGCTGAGCCTGTACGAGCCGGTCGGCGCCGCGCCCGAGGAACGGCGCTTCAAGATCTACCAGAAGGGCGGCTCGGTCTCCCTGTCCGCCGTGCTGCCGGTGCTCAGCCGGCTCGGCGTCGAGGTCACCGACGAGCGGCCCTACGAGCTGCGCTGCGCGGACCGCACCACGGCCTGGATCTACGACTTCGGCCTGCGCATGCCCAAGGCCCCGGCCGGCGGCGCCGACTACCTCGGCGACGACGCCCGCGAGCGCGTCCAGGACGCCTTCGCCGCCACCTGGACCGGCAAGGCGGAGAACGACGGCTTCAACGCCCTCGTGCTCAGCGCCGGCCTGACCTGGCGCGAGGCGATGGTGCTGCGCGCGTACGCCAAGTACCTGCGGCAGGCCGGTTCGACCTTCAGCCAGGACTACATGGAGGACACCCTCCGCAACAACGTCCACACCACGCGCCTGCTCATCAACCTGTTCGAGGCGCGGATGGCGCCCGAGCGGCAGCGGGCCGGGCGGGAGATCGTCGACGCCCTGCTCGAAGAGGTCGACGCGGCCCTCGACCAGGTCGCGAGCCTCGACGAGGACCGGATCCTGCGGTCCTTCCTCACCGTCATCAAGGCGACGCTGCGGACGAACTTCTTCCAGGAGGCGGCGGGCGGCAAGCCGCACGACTACGTCTCCATGAAGTTCGACCCGCAGGCCATCCCCGACCTCCCGGCGCCGCGCCCGGCGTTCGAGATCTGGGTGTACTCGCCGCGCGTCGAGGGCGTCCACCTGCGCTTCGGCAAGGTCGCCCGCGGTGGTCTGCGCTGGTCGGACCGTCGCGAGGACTTCCGCACCGAGATCCTCGGCCTGGTCAAGGCGCAGATGGTGAAGAACACCGTCATCGTGCCGGTGGGCGCCAAGGGCGGCTTCGTCGCCAAGCAGCTGCCCGACCCGAGCGTCGACCGCGACGCCTGGATGGCGGAGGGCATCGCCAGCTACAAGACGTTCATCTCGGCGCTGCTCGACATCACCGACAACATGGTGGCCGGCGAGGTCGTGCACCCCGCGGACGTCGTCCGGCACGACGAGGACGACACCTACCTCGTCGTCGCCGCCGACAAGGGCACCGCGAAGTTCTCCGACATCGCCAACGAGGTCGCCGAGTCCTACAACTTCTGGCTCGGCGACGCCTTCGCCTCCGGCGGCAGCGCGGGCTACGACCACAAGGGCATGGGCATCACCGCCCGCGGTGCCTGGGAGTCCGTCAAGCGGCACTTCCGGGAGCTGGGCGTGGACACCCAGACCCAGGACTTCACCGTCGTCGGCATCGGCGACATGTCCGGTGACGTCTTCGGCAACGGCATGCTGCTCAGCGAGCACATCCGCCTGGTCGCCGCCTTCGACCACCGGCACATCTTCATCGACCCGACACCGGAGGCGGCCACCTCGTACGCCGAGCGCCGCCGGCTGTTCGAGCTGCCCCGCTCCTCCTGGGAGGACTACAACACCGAGCTGCTCTCGGCGGGCGGTGGCATCTTCCCGCGCACGGCCAAGTCCATCCCGGTCAACGCGCACGTCCGCGAGGCCCTCGGCATCGAGTCGGGCATCACCAAGATGACCCCGGCCGAGCTGATGAAGGCGATCCTCAGCTCCCCGGTCGACCTGCTGTGGAACGGCGGCATCGGCACGTACGTCAAGGCGTCCACCGAGTCCAACGCGGACGTCGGCGACAAGGGCAACGACGCCATCCGCGTCGACGGCAAGGACCTGCGGGTCCAGGTCGTCGGCGAGGGCGGCAACCTGGGTCTGACCCAGCTGGGCCGGATCGAGTTCGCGCTGCAGGGCGGGCGGATCAACACCGACGCCATCGACAACAGCGCGGGCGTGGACACCTCCGACCACGAGGTGAACATCAAGATCCTGCTCAACGGTCTCGTCAAGGACGGCGACATGACCGTCAAACAGCGCAACAAGCTGCTCGCCCAGATGACCGACGAGGTCGGCGCGCTGGTCCTGCGCAACAACTACGCGCAGAACACGGCGATCGCCAACGCGCTCGCCCAGTCCAAGGACATGCTCCACGCCCAGCAGCGCTTCATGCGGCACCTGGTCAGGGAGGGCCACCTCAACCGGGCCCTGGAGTTCCTGCCCACCGACCGCCAGATCCGCGAGCGGCTGAGCAGCGGACACGGTCTGACCGGCCCGGAGACGGCCGTACTGCTGGCGTACACGAAGATCACGGTCGCCGAGGAGCTGCTGCACACCTCGCTGCCGGACGACCCGTACCTCAAGGGTCTGCTGCACGCCTACTTCCCGACGGCGCTGCGCGAGCAGTTCGCCGAGCAGGTCGACGGCCACCCGCTGCGCCGCGAGATCACGACGACCGTCCTGGTCAACGACACGGTCAACACGGGCGGTACGACGTATCTGCACCGGATGCGCGAGGAGACCGGTGCGTCGCTGGAGGAGATCGTGCGGGCGCAGACCGTGGCCCGGGCGATCTTCCGCTCGTCCCCGGTGTGGGACGCGGTGGAGGCCCTGGACACCAAGGTCGACGCCGCCGTCCAGACCCGGATCCGGCTGCACTCGCGCCGCCTGGTCGAGCGCGGAACGCGCTGGCTGCTCAACAACCGGCCGCAGCCGCTGGAGCTGGCCGAGACGGTGGAGTTCTTCGCCGAGCGGGTCGAGCAGGTGTGGTCGCAGCTGCCGAAGCTGCTGCGCGGCGCGGACGCGGAGTGGTACCAGCACATCCACGACGAGCTGACCGCCGCCGGGGTGCCGGACGAGCCGGCCACGCGGGTGGCCGGGTTCTCCTCGGCCTTCGCGACGCTGGACATCGTGTCGGTGGCCGACCGCATGGGCAAGGAGCCGCTGGAGGTCGCGGAGGTGTACTACGACCTCGCCGACCGGCTGGGTGTCACCCAGCTGATGGACCGGATCAGCGACCTGCCCCGGGACGACCGCTGGCAGTCCATGGCCCGTGCGGCGATCCGCGAGGACTTGTACGCGGCGCACGCGGCGCTGACCGCGGACGTTCTGGCGGTGGGCAACGGGTCGTCCACGCCGGAGCAGCGGTTCAAGGCGTGGGAGGAGAAGAACGCGGCGATTCTTGGGCGGGCGCGGACGACGCTGGAGGAGATCCGGGGGTCGGACGCGTTTGATCTGTCCAACCTTTCGGTGGCTATGCGGACGATGCGGACGTTGTTGCGTACGCATTCGTAGGCGGGCGGCGTTTGCGTCGTTGCTGTGAGAGGCGCCCTGGGCCGGGTTCGGTCCGGGGCGCCTTTGCGTGTGCGGCGGGGTGGGGGCTGGCCGGGGGTGGGTGCGCAGCCCGGCGTTGCGGGGTGCCGCCTGCGCCCACCTGTGCCGCCCCAGCGGCACGACTGCCCGCAGGTAGGGGGCCGGGTCAACGGAGGACGTTGGACACCAGGCGGGCTGCTCTGCGGGTGCGAGGGGTGGAGAGGCGGCGGGCTGCCGGGCCGAGGATCCTGGCCGTGGCGCCCACCGGCTGCCAGGTGATCTGGAGGCGGCCCGGGTTGTGGCCCTCCGGGCGGAGGGTGACCCGGTGGGGGGTGAGGCCGGCGCGGTGGGGGACGCGGGCCGTGAGCGGTGGGAAGGCCAGCGGCGCCAGGAGGATGCCCGTGTGGGTGCGGCCCCGGTGGCGGAGGCGGAGCACGGGATGGCGGGTGCCGCCGAAGCCGTGGACCGGGAGACGCGCCGCCGCCAGGTCCAGGCGGACGCGGCCCTCGAAGAGACCGGGGCCGACGGGTGACAGGCGGAAGGGGACCGTCAGGCGTCGGCGGCCCGGGGAGAGGTGGAGCACCGCGCGCTGGGGGCCTACCGGAAGGCGCAGGGCCGGGTCGTAGGTGCGGACGGTGAGGTCGACCGAGGCACCGGGGCCACGCGTGATCTCCGTGATCTCGTGCCGGAGCAGGGCGGTGAAGAACGGGCGGGTGTCCAGTTCCAGGTCCGTCAGGTCCAGCTCGCGCCGGGACTCGGGGGAGGCCGGGACCTCCTCGCCCCAGTACACGCGGCCGCCCTCCTCGTCCGGCGTCACCCGGCGCGGTGCCACGTCGTGGCCGAGTCCCCGGGCGGCCGTGCGTACGTCTGCCAGGCGCCGGTCGCGCAGCAGCCGCAGGACGACCCGTTCGGCGCGGGGCAGCCGGGCGTAGGCGCCCTCGGCGAGCGTGTCGAGGTAGGGGTTCATCAGGTCCGCGAAGGCGGTCAGCCACGCCTCGTCCCGGTAGGGGAGGTCACCGGCGTACATCCGGAAGTCGTGCTTGAGGAACTTGAAGTCCTTGTCCTCGCGCAGCGCCTCGTGCCCGCTCTCGGCCAGGAAGGCGTCGATGAGGCGCTGCACGTGGACGCGGTCGCGGACGTTGGTGAGCCTGTGCCGCTGGTTGGAGATGGAGGCGGCGTCGGAGGCGGCGTACGGGGCTATGTACCAGCGGTAGACCGGTTCGGGGACGACCGTGAACGTCTTGGCCAGGCAGTACGCCTGCGCCGAGAAGAGCTGGTCCTCGTAGTGGATGCCCTCGGGGAAGCGCAGGCCGTGCCGGTCGAGGAAGGGGCGGGCGTACATCTTGCTGGTGGACAGGTGCTCGAAGAGGAGCCGCGGGTCGGCCTCGATGCCGTCCAGGGTGCGGCGCTCGGCGACCAGGTGCGGCATCCAGGTCGTACGGCGTCCGCCGTCCACGCGGATGCGGTGCACGGCGCCCATCGCGAAGTCCAGGTCGCGTTCGCGGTGGGCGGCGAGCAGGACCTCGACGGCGCGTTCGGGCAGTTCGTCGTCGCTGTCCAGGAACATCAGGTAGGGCGCCCGCGCGATCTCCAGGGCGCGGTTGCGCGGGGCGCTGCACCCGCCGCTGTTCTCGGGCAGCCGCAGGTACACGATCCGCGGGTCCCGGGTGGCCAGTTCGCGGGCCACCTCCTCGGTCGCGTCGGTCGAGTGGTCGTCGCTGATGACGACCTCGATGTTCGCGTGGGTCTGGCGGAGCACGGACGCGACGGCGCGGGGGAGGCGTTCGGCGTCGTTGTACACGATGACCGTGACGGTGACGTCCGGGGTGCCCGGCGAGAGGGGCGCGAGCGTGTCCGTGGCCGGGCTCGCGGTGGTGGCTGTCCTCATGACGCGCTGGCCTCCTCGGGGCTCGGGGCCGGGGTGCGGTCCTCGACCGGCAGGACCGGGGGCAGGGTCCGTTCGTCCTCGCCGAGGAAGACCCGGCGTACGACGCGTTCGGCGGCGTGGCCGTCGTCGTACTCGCAGAACCGGCGCCGGAAGGCGGCCCGTGCCTTCGTCGCGCGCTCGTCGTGCCAGGCGTCGGTGGTGAGGATCTCCGTCAGCTCCGCCTGGGTGCGGGCGACCGGGCCGGGGGCCTCGGCCATCAGGTCGAAGTAGACGCCGCGGGTGGTGCGGTAGGTCTCCCAGTCGTCGGCGTGGACGACGATCGGGCGGTCCAGGTTGGCGTAGTCGAACATGATCGACGAGTAGTCGGTGACCAGCGCGTCGGCGGCCAGGCACAGTTCCTCGACGGGTTCGTAGGAGGAGACGTCGACGAGGCGGCCGGTGCGACGGAGGCTCCCCAGCAGGCCCCCCAGGGGGGAGGCGGTGCCGTCGTAGAAGTAGTGGGCGCGCACCAGCAGAACCGTTTCCTCGCCGAGTCGGTCGGCGAGGCCGGCGAGGTCCAGGCGCGGGGTCCAGCCGGCCTCGTAGTCGCGGTGGGTGGGCGCGTAGAGGACCGCCCTGCGGCCGGGGGCGATGCCGAGCCGTTCGCGGGCCGCGCGGACCTCCGCCGGACCGGCGGTGTAGTACACGTCGTTGCGCGGATAGCCGTGGTCGAGGGAGATGTGGCGGGACGGGTAGGCCCGCTGCCACATGCGGGTGGAGTGGCTGTTGGCGGAGACGCTGAAGTCCCACTTGTCGACGCGCTCGAGGAGGGCCTGGAAGTCCAGGCCGTGCGCGGCGGCGGGGTACGGCAGCTGGTCCACGCCCATGCGCTTGAGCGGGGTGCCGTGGTGGGTCTGGAGGTGGACGGTGCCGGGGCGCTTGACCACCGCGTCCGGGAAGTTGACGTTGTTGACCAGGTACTTGGCGCGGGCCAGCACCTCCCAGTAGCGGCGGGTGCCGGGCACGACGTGGTCGGTGCCGGGCGGCAGCAGGGCGGCGCCCGCGGCGGTGACCACCCACACGGGGTGGACGCTCGGGGCGAGTTCGGCGAGCTTGGCGGCGATCGCGGCCGGGTTGCAGGCCACCCCGCGGTTCCAGTACGCGGAGAAGACCGCGAGGTGCGGGTCGACCGGGCGGGCCAGGGCGGCGCGGTACTGGAGGGCGCGCAGCCGGGTGCCGGCCCGGCGTCTGCCGGTGCGCGCGGCGGAGCGCACCTCGCGGCGGGCGTGGTTGGCGGTCTGGAGGGCGCGGTACTTGCCGTAGGCGCCCTCCTCGAGGAGAGACCGGCGTACGCCCTCCAGGCCGGCCGGGCGCCGGAGCCCCTCGGGGCGGTGGCGCCGGGCGGTCACGGACGCCCGGTGGAAGAACTCCCGCGCCACGTCGTCCGGCATCCCGGCGCGGGCGAAGGTGTGCAGGCAGTCGCGGATCATCAGGTCGTACAGGACACCGTGGACGGCGGGCCGGTCGGCGGTGAGGCCGAGGAGCGCCTCGTAGCGGTCGACCAGCGCGTACCGCTCGGCCGGCGTGGGCGGCGGGAGGCTCTCGGGCCGCAGCCTGCGGTCCTCGTACGCCGGGTGCGGCAGGCAGGCGACGCGGTCGGCGAGCAGCAGTGCGGCGTACGCGGCGAAGGGCTCGTCCTCGGTGGTCAGGAGCCGTTCACGGGCCCGCCAGAAGCCGGCGCGCACGACGCGGTTGCCGAGCAGCGGGGTCAGGCGGAGCAGCGCCGCGCGGTCGTCGAGGGCGAGGTCGGCGCGGCCCGCGCGGGCGAGGCGGGGGCCGTCGGGGGAGGGCAGGCCCGAGGCCCGCCAGGAGCTGCGGACGTGGTCGAGGAGCAGAACGTCCACGGTGTCGGGCAGGCCGCCGACGCGCTCGGCGACGGCGGGCGCGGCGCCGACGGGCAGCCCGTCCTTGGCGTGCACGAAGTGCAGCCACCGGCCCCGCGCCCGGGCCGCCCCCGCCGAGCGGCCCGCGGCGTCGCCGGCCCCGTCCGGCAGGGGCACCACCGTGAAGGCGGGGGCGTGCCGCTCGGCGACCTCCCGCGCCCAGTCCCCGACGGCGGCGACGATCACCTCGACGCCGGGGAGGGGGTGGGCGTCCAGGGAGTCGAGGAGGTCGGGCAGGTGGTCCTGGACGTTGCGGCCGTGGACGACGATGCTGAGTTCGGGGGCCGTCTCGGCGAACGGATCGGGGACCGTCTCGGGCATCGCGGGGACTCCTTCGCCTCGGCCTTCGCTTCGTCGCTCCCGGGTCACTCCTGTGGGTCGTTTTCTATTCGGTCATAGTGACATCATTCGGGCAAAAGGATTAATCGGGAGGGCGGTGAGTACGCCTTCCGGGGGACGGGGCGCTCAGGCGACCGCCTCGGCCTTGGGGGCGGGCTTGGGGGCTGCCTTGGTCGCTGCCTTGGGAGCCGCCTTGGGTTTCGCCGCCGGTCCGCCGGTGAACTTCTCGTACTCCTTCAGGACCTCCTCCGTCGGCCCGTCCATGCGCAGCTCGCCGCGCTCCAGCCACAGCACCCGGTCGCAGGTGTCGCGGATGGACTTGTTGCTGTGGCTGACCAGGAACACCGTGCCGGCGTGCTCGCGCAGCTCCCGGATGCGTTCCTCGGACCGCTTCTGGAAGGAGCGGTCGCCGGTGGCCAGGGCCTCGTCGACGAGGAGGACGTCGTGGTCCTTGGCGGCGGCGATGGAGAACCGCAGGCGGGCGGCCATGCCGGAGGAGTACGTGCGCATGGGCAGGGTGATGAAGTCGCCCTTGTCGTTGATCCCCGAGAAGTCGACGATCTCCTGGTACCGCTCCTTGACCTGCGTGCGGGACATGCCCATCGCCAGGCCGCCGAGGTACACGTTGCGCTCGCCGGTGAGGTCGTTCATCAGGGCGGCGTTGACGCCGAGCAGGGAGGGCTGCCCGTCGGTGTAGATCCGGCCCCTCTCCACCGGGAGCAGGCCGGCGACGGCCTTGAGCAGCGTCGACTTGCCCGAACCGTTGGTCCCTATCAGGCCGATGGCCTCGCCGCGGTACGCCACGAAGGACACGTTCTTCACGGCGTGCACCCGGCGCACGCCCGCGGCCTTCTCGGTCTTCTTGCGACGCAGGATGCGGTTGAGGGCGGCGGTCGCGGAGCCGCGGCCGGCCCCGGTGCCGTTGACCCGGTAGACGATGTCGACGCCGTCGGCGACGACGGTGGGCACGCGCTCGGCGGGGGCGTTGCCGGCGGGTGTGTTGTCAGCGGGGGTGTCAGCCACGACCGTACGTCTCCTCGGCCTTCCAGAAGTAGATGAAGCCGCCGATCCCGGCGACCAGGGCCCAGCCCACCGCGAGCGCCCACACGTGGGGCGGCAGCTGGCTCCCGGCGAAGCTGTCGATCAGCGCGAAGCGCATCAGGTCGATGTAGACGACGGCGGGGTTGAGCTGGAGGGCGGTGCCCACCCAGGACGGCAGGCCGCTGTCCGGGCCGGTCATGTGGTGGATGCTGAACATGACGCCCGAGGCGTACATCCAGGTGCGCAGCAGGAACGGCATCAGCTGCGCCATGTCGGGGATCTTCGACCCCACCCGGGCCATGACCATGGCCACGCCCGCGTTGAACAGGAACTGCAGCACCAGCGCCGGGACCGCGAGCACCCAGGACGGAGCGGGCGGCACACCGAAGGCCAGCAGGATCACGAGGAGCGCGGCCATCGAGAACAGCAGTTGCTGGAGCTGCTGGAGGCAGAACGACACCGGCAGCGCCGCCCGCGGGAAGTGCAGGGCGCGCACGAGGCCGAGGTTGCCGGAGATGGCCCGGGTGCCCGCCATGATCGAGCTCTGCGTGAACGTCCACACGAACACGCCGGTGACCAGGAACGGGACGAAGTCCTCCACGCCGCGGCTGGTGTTCATCAGCATGCCGAAGATGAAGTAGTACACCGCCGCGTTGAGCAGGGGCGTCATCACCTGCCAGACCTGGCCCAGCTTGGCCTGGCTGTACTGGGCGGTCAGCTTCGCGGTGGAGAAGGCGCCGATGAAGTGCCGGCGCGCCCACAGCTGGCGGACGTACTGGGGCAGGGAGGGGCGGGCACCGCTGACCGACAGCCCGTGCCGGGCGGCGAGCGCCGCGAGGTCGTGGTCGGCTCCGGCGGGGCCGGGTGCGGTGGCTGGGGCGGCCTGGGCCGATGCCCGGGTCGGGGGTGGGGGGTCGAGGACCTGGCTCACATCCGGTGCTTTCGCTCGGGGGAGGGGGCGAGAGGGCGACGCCCGTCGTTCACCTGGGTGACCGTGTGTGTTCACTTACGTCGGGACGGCACCGTATCGTCGTAACGTGAGCGTAGGGCGTGGCGACGCCGGAACGCAACCGTTTCGTCGTGACGCCCTATGCTTGGCCCGCATGACGACCAACGCCGCCGCCGACGAGCCGACGCCGCGCCCGCGCCGCCGGGCCCCCGCGGGGGCGGCGGTGCTCCGCGAGGACGTGACGGAGGCCATCCGGGCGGCGGTCTTCGAGGAACTGGCGGCGGTCGGCTACGCCCGGATGTCCATCGAGGGCATCGCGCGCCGCGCGGGCGTCGGCAAGACCGCCGTCTACCGGCGCTGGCGCTCCAAGCTGCACCTGGTGCTCGACGTCGTCTCCGCCCTCGCCGTGCAGGGCCTGCCCGCGCCGGACACCGGCTCCCTGGAGGGCGACCTGCGGCTGCTGTACGAGGTGACCTCCCGCGCCCTGCGCCACCCGGTGGCCTCGCAGATCATCCCCGACCTCCAGGCGGAGGCGGCCCGCAACCCCGACATCGCCGAGGCGCTGCAGAAGACCCTGCGCGAGGGCCAGGACGGCGTCGCCAGCAGGATCCTCGCGGCGGCGACCGAACGCGGCGAACTGGGTCCCGCCCTCGACACCGACCTGGCCCTCGACCTGATCTCGGGCCCGCTGTACTGGCGCGCGGTGGTCGTCCGCAGCCCGAAGCTGCCGAAGGGCTACCTGGGATCGCTGGCCCGCGCCACGGCGGAGGGCCTGAAGGCGCTCTGAGCAGGGCCGGAGCGCGAATGTCAGTGCCCCCTGGCAAGCTGCGTCCCATGACACGCACACCGTCCGTGGAACCTTTGGAAGCTGTGGAACCGGCTGCGATAGTGCGGGAGTTCTGGGCCCGCATGCAGGCCCGCGACTGGGCGGGCCTCGGTGCGTTGCTCGCCGATGACCTGGTGGTGGAGTGGCCGGTCAGCGCCGAGCGGATCGAGGGCCGCGCCGACTTCGTGAGCGTCAACGCGGAGTATCCGGAAGGCTGGTCGATCGAGGTGATACGCGTCGTGGCCGAGGGCGGGACCGTGGTCTCGGAGGTGGAGGTCCCGCACGAGTCGATGGGCGTCCACCGGGCCGTGTCCCTGTGGACCGTCCGGGGCGGGCGGATCACCGGCGGCCGCGAGTACTGGTCGGCCCTGGGCTCGGACCCGTCACCGCAGTGGCGGGCCCGCTTCGTCCGACCGCTGTAGGCGCCCGCGCGACTCCCGGTGTCCGCACCCCGGCCCGTCAGGGATTCGGCGACACGGTAGCCCGGTGATCGAACCTCGGTCAGCAGTACGGTTGCTGGTTGGTCATGGAAGCCGCCACCCGCATCCAGATGCCGAACTGCCGGTACAGGCCGGGCAGGAGGCCCCGGGCCTGGACCGTGCGGGAGTCCCGGGCGGTGACACCCGGGATCCCTTGGAGTACCGAGGCCACCGAAGCCGACTGCCATCGGACCGCCAGGACGGCCGGGTCCGGATTCGCCGCCGCGATCCTCGATCCGGCCAGAGCCGTGGCAACGGCCTCCTCGATCGCCGCGCGTGCTTCCTCCGGGGGACGCAGTTCGGCGGCGAAACGGTCGTGGGCGTACTTCACGGCCACAGTGGTGACCGAGGGGTCCCACTCCGTCATCTCCTCGCAGGCGCGGTCGTCGCCGGTGAGGACCGCCACGGGAACCCCGAGAGCGGCCGCGGTCGCGTGGGCCAGGCCGATCTCGCCCACCGGTCGGCCGTCGAGCCACATGTCCTCGATCTCGTGTCCCATGAAACTGTGGCTCAGCACACCCAGTTCGCCGGCCCTGGAGTGGTAACCGACGCAGAGCACGGCGTCGTGGCCGGACGTGAGGCCGTCGAGCATGCCCATGTTCTTGGGTTTGCCACGGATGAGCTGTGCGGCCGGGTGCAGGGCCTCCGGCAGGAGGTTGCGCATGGGGCCATGTGCGTCGTTCACGGTGACGTGGGTGGCGCCCGCGGCGACGGCTCCTCTGATCGCCGCGTTGACGTCCTCGGCCATCATCCGGCGTCCGCGCTCGTAATCCCGGCCACTGGGCTGGACGTCGTCGGCGTCGACGAGCCCCGTAATGCCTTCCATGTCCGCGCTCAAGTAGATCCGCACTGAGTCAACTCCTCCGAAAAACCCGATCACCTGGACGACATCACTCAAGTGATCGACGGTTCCCCGGACGGGAGCGGAAACTGGCCCCATGATCCCAACAGACCCCAAGGCCGCCCTCCGCTTCTACCTCCAGTCCGCGCGGGACGCGCTGCTCTGGAAGCTCGAAGGGCTCTCGGAGTACGACATACGGCGTCCGGCGACGCCGACCGGTACCAATCTGCTCGGGCTGGTGAAGCATGCCGCCACCGTGGAGCTGGGCTATCTCGGCGAGGTCTTCGGGCGGTCGTCGGGGGAGCGGTTGCCCTGGATGGAGGAGGGCGCCGAGGCCGACGCGGACATGTGGGTCACCGCCGACGAGTCGCGCGAGTACGTCGTCGGGGTGTATCGCCGGGCGTGGGCCCACGCGGACGCGACGATCGACGCGCTGGCGTTGGACACGGTCGGCAAGGTGCCCTGGTGGTCGGCGGGCAAGGACGAGGTGACGTTGCATCACGCCGTGATCCGCGTGATCGCGGACACCCAGCGGCACGCCGGTCACGCCGACATCGTCCGGGAGTTGACGGACGGCGCCGTGGGGATGCGCGAGGACAACGTCGCGGTGCCGGAAGGGGATGCCGCGTGGTGGGCGGCGTACCGGGACCGGATCGAGCACGCGGCTCGGGAAGCCGGGCGCCGGGGGACGTCGGACCGGACCCGATGAGGCGGGCGTGGTCGGGCCCGGTGCTGCTGCTGATCGCCGGAGCGGGGGCCGTGACCGGGCCGTTCGTCCAGGGGCGCACCGGGACGGGTGCCGTGCTGCTGCTGGTGTTCGTGCTGCTGGCCGGGCTGACCTCGCCGCTGGTGTTCCCCAGGTCGATCGGGGCGCCGGAGGCGCGGCGGCGCAGTGCCGTCGACGGGCGGCCGGTCGTCTTCTGGCGGCCGGGGTGTGCCTACTGCATGCGGCTGCGCATCCGGCTGGGGCGGAAGGCGCGGCGGTTGCACTGGGTCGACATCTGGCGGGACCCGGCCGGGGCGGAGCTGGTGCGGGAGGCCAACGGCGGCGACGAGACCGTGCCCACGGTGCTCGTCGCGGGCCGTACGTACACCAATCCCGATCCGGCGTGGGTGCGCGAGCAGGTCTCCGAGTCCCGCTGACCCGGCGCCGGGCGCGGAGCCCCGCTGCCCAGCCCCGCCGACCCGGGCCCCCTGCCCTGCCTCGCCGGCCGGCGTCCGGCCTCACCGACTCGGCGCCCAGCCGCGCTGCCCCGGCGCCCTGCCTCGCCGGCCCGGCGTCCGGCCCCACCGACCCGGTGCCGACGCTCTGCGTCCCACCCCCAGGGGGCGTCAGTCCCGCGCCGCCTCCGGGTGGAGCCGGACCCAGCCCGCCCAGGCCGAGGCGATCATGTCCTCGACGTCGTACTTGGCCTTCCAGCCCAGTTCGACGGCGGCGCGGTCGGCCGAGGCGACGACGCGGGCCGGGTCGCCGGGGCGGCGGGGCGTGACGGTCGGCGGCTGGTCGTAGCCGGTGAGGGCGTTGATGCGGTCGATCATCTCGCGGACGGAGACGCCCTCGCCCCGGCCGATGTTGAGCGTGAGGGCACGGCCCGGCGAGGACTGCAGGGCGCGGGCCGCCGCCACATGGGCCTCGGCCAGGTCAACGACGTGGATGTAGTCGCGCACGCAGGTGCCGTCCGGCGTCGCGTAGTCGTCGCCGAAGATCCGGGGGGCGGCGGACTCCGTCAGCTTCTCGAAGACCATCGGGACCAGGTTGTACACGCCGGTGTCGGCCAGCTCCGGGCTCGCCGCGCCCGCCACGTTGAAGTAGCGCAGGGACGCCGTGGCCAGCCCCGCGGCCTTGCCGGTGGCCCGGACCAGCCACTCGCCGGCCAGCTTGGTCTCGCCGTACGGCGACATCGGCACGCAGGGCGTCTCCTCGGTCACCAGGTCGACGTCGGGCATGCCGTACACGGCGGCGGAGGAGGAGAAGACGAAGGACGGGACCTCGGCCTTCGTGACCGCGTCCAGCAGGACGCGCAGCCCCTCCACGTTCTCCCGGTAGTAGTGCAGCGGCAGGTCCACCGACTCGCCGACCTGCTTCTTGGCGGCCAGGTGCACCACGCCGGTGACGGAGTGGTCGGCCAGGGCGCGCGTGACCCGTTCGCCGTCCAGGACCGAGCCCACCACCAGGGGGACGCCGTCGGGCACGCGCTCGGCGATCCCCGTGGACAGGTCGTCGTAGACCACGGCCTTCTCGCCCGCTTCGGTCATCGCCCGTACGACGTGCGCCCCGATGTATCCGGCGCCGCCGGTGATCAGCCAGGTCATTCGGCCGTCCCTTTCGTTCAGTGGTCCTTGGTAGCCATGATCCGTCATCGCGGCGCCGGCCGGGCGCCCGCACCCGTCAGGACGGTCCCGGGGCCGGATCGGTGCCGTACGCGTCCAGCGCCGCCGTGAGCCGGTCGAGGCGGGCGCGCAGGTCCTGGACCTCGGCGAGGTCCAGGCCGGTCGCCGCGGAGATCCGGCGCGGCACCTCGACGGCCCGCTCGCGCAGCGCCACGCCCTCCTCGGTCAGCCGCACCTCCACCGAGCGCTCGTCGCGCGCGCTGCGCTCACGCCGGACCAGACCGGCCGCCTCCAGCCGCTTGAGCAGCGGCGACAGCGTGCCTGAGTCGAGACGCAGGTGCTCGCCGAGCTTCTTCACCGGCAGCTCGCCGTGCTCCCACAGCACCAGCAGGACCAGGTACTGCGAGTAGGTGAGCCCCAGATCCTTGAGGACGACGCGGTAGACGCCGCCGAAGGCGCGCGACGCGGCGTTCAGGGAGAAGCAGATCTGCTGGTCCAGGCGGAGCCAGTCGGTTGCGGGCGTGGTCATGCGCTCCAGGGTAGCCGACCTGACCTCGTCCACAATCTAGTTGCGTGTAATTAAGTTGCGCACAACTGGATTGAGTGCTCTACTTGTGGAGGTCAGCACGCAGCCCCTCCTGAAAGGGACGGTTCTCCCATGGACGCGCTCTACACCGCCGCCGCCACCGCCACCCACGGCCGCGACGGCCGTACCGTCAGCTCCGACGGCAGGCTCGACCTCGCCCTCGGCGTCCCCGTCGAGATGGGCGGCAACGGAGAGGGCACCAACCCCGAGCAGCTGTTCGCCGCCGGGTACGCCGCCTGTTTCGGCAGCGCCCTCGGTGTCGTCGGCCGGGCGGCGAAGGTCGACGTCAGCGACGCCGCGGTGACCGCCGAGGTCGGCATCGGCAAGCAGGGCGAGGGCTTCGCGCTCGCCGTCACGCTCCGGGTCGAGCTGCCCGAGGGCCTCGACGAGGAGACCGGCCGCAAGCTGGTCGAGCAGGCCCACCAGGTCTGCCCCTACTCCAACGCCACCCGCGGCAACATCCCGGTCGAGCTCGTCATCGAGTAGTCCCCGGGGGCCTTCACCCGACCCGCGCCAGCACCTCCCCCGTCCGTTCGCTCCACGCCACCACCACCGCCTCCTCGGGCACCGGGTGCCAGCGGGTCAGCAGCAGCCAGCGGACGTGGTAGCGGCGGGTGACGGCGGTGCGCTCGGTGCGGGTCGAGTCCGGCGCGAGGTACGCCTCGACGTCGGCCACCCGCCGCCGCCGCTCCCGCTCGTCCAGCGACGGGTCCGGCCAGGCGGGCGCCGCGAGGTTCGGCCCGTACCCGGCGATGGCGTGCCCGGCGTAGTAGCCGTCGGTGATCACGACCTCGCCGGGGCCGATGTGCCGGGCCGCCCACGCGTACGCCGGCCACTGGGGCGGCTGCTCGAAGCCCACCGGGTCCAGGGCGCGCGGCAGCACCGCCCCCGCGTGGACCGTGAGGAAGCCGAGCAGGGCCCCGGCGGTCGCCGTCCAGCCCAGCGCCGCCCGCCACCGCCCCCAGGGCCGGGGCGCCGCCAGCTCCACCGCCAGGGCGAACTGCAACGGCACCAGCGCGAGCCCGAGGATCCGGCCGTAGGTGTAGTGCCCGCTGAACCAGCCGTACGCCACCGCCGCGCAGTCCAGCGCGAACATCAGCACCAGCGGGTCCCGTGCCGAGCGCCGCCCGCGCGCCCACAGGGCGGGCAGGCCCAGCAGGGCCAGCCAGAACTCCCCGGGCAGGTGGAGGTAGAGGACCCGGTGCATCGCGTCCACGCTGCCGTCGCCGGCCAGCGCGAACACGTCGAAGTACGGCCACAGCGCCCCCGCCCCGACCGCCACGGCGCCCGTCAGCGCCCACCGTCCCACGACCGGCCCACGCCACCCGCGCTGCCATCCGGCCACCAGCGCCACCGCGCCGAGCACCGCCGCCACCGAGGTGATCGGGTGGACGAGGAGGACCAGGGCGTAGAGGACGCCGAGCCCCGCGTATCCGGGCAGGCCGCGCTGTCCGCTCGGCCCCACGTACCGCACCCGCCGCGTGTCCCGCGCCCGTGCGCCGGTCAGTGCCCAGGCCCAGAAGGTGAGTCCGATCGCGAACGTCGACGGGTAGCCGAGGTTGCCCGTCATCGACATCAGCCCGAGGTACCCGCTCCACCAGGCCCGCTCGGTGCCCCACAGCAGCGTCATCGCGCCCAGCGCGAGCACCGGCGCCCACGGCCGCGGGGTCAGCACCCGCACGAAGCGGTTCAGGCCGGTCAGCAGCACCAGCAGGTTCAGCGGCCCGGCGAGCCGCACCACCTCCCAGCCGCCCAGCCCGGTCAGCCGGGCGAACGCGCCCTCGGCCACCGCGTACGGCGAGTAGTACGCGCTGCCCGCACCCGGCAGGTCGGCCATCGGATGCCGGGGGTGGAGGAGGTTCTCCTTCAGGCGCTCGACGACGGCCGCGTGCTGACCGGCGTCGCAGCACAGCGGCACCGCCCAGTACGCCAGCGTCATCACGAGGAAGAAGAGGAAGCCGGCGGCCTGGTACGGGCTGGGGCGCCAGACGCGTCCGCCGCGCAGCGCCGTCGCGCCGCGCACCGGACGTCGGACGAGGACGCCGGCGCTCACGAAGCAGCGGGAGTATGGGGCATTCGGGACATTTGGCGTATGTTCCCGGTGGGGTCGCCCCCGTCAATCGCTCAGCGGCCCAAGTCACCCGGGTAGCGGATGCTCAGCCGACCGCGCCCGCCCGGTCCGGCTGTCCCTGCGCCGGCAGCGGCACCCGGCCGCCCCGCACCACCGGCGCCAGCAGCAGCGGCACCCCCACCACCGGCAGCAGCCACGCCAGCACGATCAGCCGTTCGCCCCAGATGTTGATGTCCGGGTGCCCGGCCTGGGTGAGGATCCCGGTGCACGCCGCCGCGACCAGGAAGCCGCCGACCGCGCCCCCGCGCCGCAGTGCACCCCACGCCCCGGCGGCCAGCGCCGCCGCGAACAGCGGCTGCCACGCCTGCCTGCGCAGCCACTCCACCCAGAAATTGCCCTGCAACTGCCAGAACTCCGGCCACGGATGCTTCCGGTCGGGGCGGTTGAAGTGGTCGGTGAGCAGGTCCTGGAGGCTGTCCGCCTCGGACGGGTAGTGCAGCAGCCGCGCCAGCAGCAGGGTCGCGACCGCACCGGCCAGGCCCACGGCCGCGAGCGCCAGCACGTCCAGGGAGGCCGGACCGCCCCGGCCCCGCAGCCGCCGACGCCGCCGCCGGTACCGGCGCAGGGCGATCGCCCCGCCGGCCGCCGCCAGGCACAGGCCGAGGAACAGCGCCTGGGAGTGCTTGACCGTGAACAGGGCGATCAGTGAGCCGGCGACCACCGCCAGGCCGGCCCGGTTCCGCCCCGTCCGCAGCACGAGTGCGCAGCCCCAGACCGCCGCCAGGGTCAGCGCCATCAGCAGGCCCTCGGTCATCGGGCGCATCGCGGTCGTCCCGCACGGCAGCACGTAGTACAGCGCCTGCCCGGCCAGCGCGAGCGGCACCGGCACGGACAGGGTCCGCAGGATCAGGAAGACCAGGACGCCGCCCGCGCCCGCGATCACGACCCCCGCCGTCCACAGGCCCCAGGTCACCCCGAAGGCCAGGACGAACGGCACCAGGAACGCCGGATAGCCCGGCCGCGCCTCGAAGATCGCCATGAAGCGCTCCGACATGTACGGCACCGTGTGCCCGCCGGTCTGCCCGGCCGCCAGCCGCGGCCGGACCGCCGCCCACTCCTGCTTCCGGCATTCGGCCAGCACCTCGGCGGTGGGGTCGGGGCGGTGGAAGCGGACCACGTGCACGCTCTGGTCCCGGCGGGCCCGCTCCGCCCGGCTCGCGCACACGTAGTCGATGGTGGCCGTCGCCGCCGCGCGCTTGCTCTCACCGGTCAGACTCAGCGCGTACGACAGGTAGTTCCTGGTGTCGGGCGTGTCCCGGCCGGTGACGTTCGCCAGCTGGAGCACGGCGAACACGGCGGCCAGGACCAGCACCCCGACGCCGGCGCCCCGGCCGCCCACCCGGCTGCCGGGTCTCATGTGGAGGGCAGCAGGTCGCGTCCGGCCGGGACGGCGCGGGCACCGGGAACGCCGGACGGCTCCGGCGCGGGCATCGGCTCGCCGAGCAGCAGCGTCCGCACCACCCGCTCGGCCGCCCTCCCGTCCTCGTACTCGCAGTACCGGGCCCGGAAGGACGCTCGCAGCCGCGCCGCCTCCTCGTCCCGCCACGCCCCGGACGCCAGCAGCCACGCCAGCTCCCGGTAGGAGCGCGAGACGTGCCCGGGTGCCTCCTCGGTGATGTCGAAGTACGTGCCGCGGGTCGCCGTGTACGGGCCCCAGTCGTCGGCGTGGACCAGGATCGGCCGGTCCAGCAGGGCGTAGTCGAACATCAGGGCGGAGTAGTCGGTGATCAGCAGGTCGGAGGCGAGCATCAGGTCCTCCACGTGCGGTTCGTCCGTCGCGTCGACCACCACGCCCCGCCGGTGCAGCTCCGCGAGGCCGAGGCCGCGCGCCGGGCCGGTGGCGAGGGACGGGTGCAGCCGCACCACCAGGGTGTGGCCCTCGCCGAGGTCGGCGGCGAGCCGGGCCACGTCGAGGCGTTCGACGAGCCCCCCGCGCCGGTACTCGCGGCGGGTCGGCGCGTACAGCGCGACGGTGTGGTCCTCGGGGACGCCGAGCCGCTCGCGGACCCGGCGGCCGTCCTCGGGACCGGCGTTGACCAGGACGTCGTTGCGCGGGCTGCCGGTGCGCGCGGAGGTGAAGTGGCAGGGGTAGGCCCGTTCCCAGATCCGCTCCGCGTACCGGCCCGCGACCAGGCTGTGGTCCCAGCGGTCGGCCCGGCGCAGCATCTGCGGCACGTCCAGGCCGTGCCGGGCGCCGGGCCTGCCCAGCAGGTCGACGCCCATGTACTTGAGCGGGGTGCCCTGGTGGGTGTGGATGTGGACGCTGCCGTCCCGCTTGGCCACCGTGCCGGGCCAGTTGACGTTGTTGACGAGGAACGCCGCCCGCTCGGTCACCCGGCGGTAGGCGGCACTGCCCAGGACCACGTGCTCGGTGCCCGGCGGCAGCAGCGCGGGGTCCGCCGCGCACTCCTCGTCCCGCACCACCCACACCCCGCGCAGGTGCGGGGCGTGCTCCCGGGCCGCGCGGTGGATCGCGGCGGGGTCGCCGAGCACGCCCCGGTGGGAGAACGCCGAGTACACGACGAGGCCGGGGTCCACGGCGCGGCGGGGGAGCACGGCGGCGACCCGGCGGGCCCGGCCCGCGACCGCGCTCCGCGCCTGCCGGGTCCGGCGCTCCGCCTCCCGCGCCGCCCTCCCCGACTGCCGGCGCACCCGGTAGGCGGCGTACGACCCCTCCAGCACCCGCAGTTCGGCCGGGACCGACGCACCTTCCGGCCGGTACGCGCGGAACATCTCGGCGGTGCGGTGGAAGAACTCCGCCCGGTCGGACGGCGGCAGCCGGTCCGGCTTGGAGAGGATGTCCAGGCAGTGCTCGCCCATCTTGGCGTGCAGGAACGACCGCCACCTGGCCGCCAGTTCGGGGCGGTCGCCCAGGAAGGCGAAGACCCGCTCGTACTGCGCGTGGACGTCGAAGTGCTTGCGGCTGGTGGTGGACAGGATGTTGCCCTGGCGGCGCTGGCGGTAGTTCAGGCAGATCCGGTCCAGGGCGGCGATCCGCTCCGCGCTGAACATGACCGGGAAGGTCCAGGGCGTGTCCTCGTAGTAGCCGGGCGGGAAGGTGAAGCCTTCCCGTTCGACGAAGTCGCGCCGGTAGACCTTGTTCCACACCACCATCAGCAGGTCGAGGATCTCGGGGTGCCCGGCGGCGGTGAAGGTGCCGTCGCCGGCCTCCGCGAGCACCCGGGCCAGGACGTTGCGCCGGGTGCCGCCCCACCAGTAGGTGCGCGCGTAGTCGAAGACCAGCACGTCCGGATCGTCCGTCTCCGCGAGCCGGTCGGCCATGGCGCGCAGGGCGCCCGGGGTGAGGGTGTCGTCGCTGTCGAGGAAGAAGAGGTAGTCGCCGGTGGCGTGCGGCATCCCGGCGTTGCGGGCCCGGCCGAGGCCGACGTTCTCCTCCAGGTGCAGCACCCGCACCCGCTCGTCGCGGGCCGCGTACTCGTCCAGGATCGCCCCCGAACCGTCCGGGGAGCAGTCGTCGACGGCGATCACCTCGATGTCCCGGAAGGACTGGTCCAGGACCGAGTCGAGGCACTCGCGCAGGAAACCCTGCACCTTGAAGCAGGGGACGATGACGCTGAAGCGGGGCACGGCGGGGTCAGCTCCTCACGAGGGTGGCGGCGGCGGGGGCCGGGACGCGCTCCGCGAGCGGGAGCACCGGCGGCAGCGCCTCGGGCGGTTCGCCGAGCAGCACCCGGCGCACGACGCGCTCGGCGGCCCGGCCGTCGTCGAACGCGCAGAACCGCTCCCGGAAGGCCGCCCGCAGCGCCGTCGACTCCCGGCCCGCGTGGGTGCCGTCGGCGAAGACGCGGGCCAGTTCCTCCGGGGTGCGCGCCACCGGTCCGGGCGGGGCCGCCATGAGGTCGAAGTAGACGCCGCGGGTCTCCCGGTAGACGTCCCAGTCCTCGGCGTACACGACGATCGGGCGGTCCAGGTTGGCGTAGTCGAACATGATGGAGGAGTAGTCGGTGACCAGCGCGTCCGCGGCCAGGCAGACGTCCTCGGAGGAGCGGTGCGCGGTCACGTCGATGATCCGGCCGGTGCGTTCGCGGCTCGCGCCCCGGTCGTAGAAGTAGTGCGCGCGCAGCAGCACCACGACGTCCTCGCCGGCCGCCTCGCAGAACGCCTCCAGGTCCAGGCCGCCCGCGCCGAAGCCGGTCTCCCAGTCCCGGTGCGTGGGCGCGTACAGCACCGCCGTCTTCCCCTCCGGGACGCCCAGTTCGCGCCGGACGCGGGCCACGTCCTCGGCACTCGCCGTGCAGTAGACGTCGTTGCGCGGATAGCCGTACTCCAGGTGCTCGTAGGAGCCCGGGAAGGCGCGCTCCCACATCTGGGTGGAGTGCCGGTTCGCGGACAGGTTGAAGTCCCAGCGGTCCACGCGGGCGAGGAGCTTGGTGAAGCTGCCGGTGGCCGCCGCCACCACCGGGTACGTCGACTGGTCCACGCCCATCGTCTTCAGCGGCGTGCCGTGCTGCGTCTGCAGGTGCACGCTGCCGGGGCGCTTGACGACGCCCTCGGCGAAGTTGGCGTTGTTCACCAGGAACTTGGCGCGGGCCAGCACCTCCCAGTACCGGTGGCTGCCGATGACGGCGTGTTCGACGCCCTCCGGCACCGTGTGCGCCTGGTCGGGCTCCACCAGGAACACCGACTTCAGGTGCGGGGCGAGTCGGCGGGCCTCGGCGTGGATCGCGGCCGGGTTGCAGGCGTAGCCGCGGCCCCAGTAGGCGCAGTACACGACGAGGTTCGCATCCAGCGGGCGGCGCAGCTGCCGGCGGTAGCGCAGCCGGGTGCGCAGCCCCCGCGGCCACGGCAGGCGGCGCAGCAGGCCGGTCGCGGCCCGGTTGGCGGCGCGCAGCGCGCGGAACCCGGTGTACGACCCCGACGCCAGCAGCCGGTGCTGCACGCCGAGCCGTCCGCCCGGCGGCCTGAAGCCCGCGGGGCGGTGGCGCCGGTAGAGGCGGCTCGCCCGGCGGTAGAAGGCACGCCGCCCCCGCCCGGTCAGGCGCCGGGGGTGGGCGGCCGTCTTCAGGACCGTCGCGAAGAGCTGCTCGAACAGCGGGCCGCGCCGCTCGGGCGGCAGGCCCAGCTCGGCGGCGTGCGTGAGCGCCAGTTCGACCTGGTCGAGCAGGTCGGCGTGGTGCTCGCCGGGCAGGTTCAGCCGGTTGCCCTGGCGCCGCACCCGGTGCCGCACGACCACCTCGCGCAGCACCGCGACCCGCTCGGCGCGCGCCGCGACCCGGGCGCCGAAGCCGACGTCCGTGTAGTGCCCGGCGGGGAAGTCGAGGCGGCGCTCGGTGAGGAAGGTACGGCGGTGGACCGCGCTCCACGCGGGCAGGTGCACACCGGTCAGCTGCGGGGCGCGCTCGGGGGCGAAGGCGCCGTCCGGTGCCCTCGCGAGCAGCGGGGCGGCAGGGTTGGTGGCCTCGCCCTCCCACCAGGGCACGCGCTCGTACTCGACGTACAGGACGTCGACGCCGCCGGTGTCCGCGAGGCGTGCGTCGAGGGCCGCCAGCGCCCCCGGCACCAGGACGTCGTCGCCGTCCAGGAACAGCAGGTAGGCGCCGGTCGCCGCCCGCATCCCGGCGTTGCGGGCCCCGGCGAGACCGGCCGACGGCGGCGAGTGCACGGGCGTCACCCGGGAGTCCCGCTCGGCGTGCTCCCCGGCGACGTCGGCGGCGGTGCCGTCCGGGGCGTCGCAGACGGGGATCAGCTCGAAGTCGCCGAAGGACTGGCCGAGGACCGAGTCCAGAGCCTGGGAGAGCCGCCCCGCGACCCCATGGGACGGGACGATGATGCTGAAGCGGGGCATACTGCTCTTTCTCTTCTTTCGCTCGTCGGACGGGAGCCCGCGGGCCCCGATGGACAAACGGTGGTCAGAGGCTGTCGGTGACGGTGCGGGGACCCGCGGGTTGCGGCACCGTGGCCAGCGGGGTGCGGGCGAGGGCGGCAGCCGCCGAGGGCGCGGGGCGGCGTTCGGCGAGCGGGACGACCGGCGGCAGGTCCGTCTCGCCCAGGACGACCCGGCGCACGACGCGTTCGGCGGCGCGGCCGTCGTCGTAGGGGCAGAACCGCTCGCGGAAGGCGGCCCGCAGCCGCGCCGACCGGGCGCCGTGCCACTCGCCGCTCGCGAACAGGCCGATCAGCTCGTCCTCGTCCCGCGCGATCGCGCCCGGCGGGAAGGACCGCAGGTCGACGTAGGTGCCGCGGGCCGCCTCGTACGCCTCGGCCTCGTGCGCGTGGATCACGATCGGGCGGTCCAGGCCCGCGTAGTCGAACATCAGGGACGAGTAGTCGGTGACCAGGGCGTCCGAGGCCAGGCACAGCGACTCGACGTGCGGATGGTCGCCGACGTCCAGCACCCGGCCGCCGGACGCGGCGAGCGGGCCGCCGTGGCGGGGATGGGCGCGGGCCAGCACCACGAAGCGCGGACCGAGCCGGCGCACGACGCGCTCCAGGTCCAGGGCGGCGCGCTGGGTGCGCCGGTAGTCGCGGTGGGTGGGTGCGTACAGGATCGCGACCGTGCCCTCGGGGATGCCGAGGGTCTCGCGCAGCCGGACCACGTCCGCGGCCGTCGCCCGCTGGAGGACGTCGGTGCGAGGCTGGCCGCACTCCAGGGTGGTCCAGCCGCCCGGGTGGACGCGTTCCCAGGTCAGGGTGGAGTGGCGGTTGGCGCAGACCACGTAGTCCCAGGAGCCGGCCTCGCGCAGCAGCCGGGCGAAGTCGGTGCCCCGGGCGGCGGCCGGGTGCTCCTGGAGGTCGAGGCCCATGTGCTTGAGGGGAGTCCCGGCCTGCGTCTGGACCAGGACCTGCCCCCGGCGTCTGGCCAGGCCCGCGTCGAAGGCGGCGTCGGACACCAGGTAGCGGGAGCGGGCCAGGGCGGTCCAGTGAGCGGCCGTGCCCGGGGCCAGGCGGCGGGTGCCGGGCGGCACGGTGTGGTGGTGCACCGGGTCGGCGGCCCACGCCGTGCGCACGTGCGGCGCGAGGCGGCGGAACGCCTCCTCCAGCGCGCCCGGGTCGCGGCCGTACCCCCGGTGGCCCTCCACGGCGAAGACGGCACGGTCGGCGCGGAGCGGGAGGCAGCGCTGGACGCGGTAGTGCAGGCGCAGGAGCCCGGTCCGGGCGGTGCGCGCCAGGCTCCCGGTGACCCTCGCGGTACGGCGGCGCAGGGCGGACGCCAGCCGCAGCGCGCCGTAGGTGCGGCGCAGCCCGAGGCGGAGCAGGGCGTGGCGCAGGCGGACCGGCAGCGGGGCCCGGGCGCCGGGGACCCGGTAGCGGCGGCAGTGGACGCGGGCCCGGCGCAGGAACTCGGCACGCAGGGAACGCGGGAGGCGGTCGGGTCGGGTGTACACCGTCGTCAGGTGGTCGGCCATGCGGCGGTACAGGACCGGCCGCCAGCGGGCCAGCTCCTTGCGCGACTCCGGGTGCGTCTCCATGCGCGCCTGGAGGAACGCGAAGACGCGGTCGTACTGGGTGAACACGTCCAGGTGCCGCTCGCCGGGCGTGCCCAGGATGCTGCCCCGCAGGCGCTGCCGGTAGTGGACGCAGACCCGGTCCAGGGTGGCGACGGAGCCCGCGGTCATCAGGACCGGGTACGTCCACGGCGTGTCCTCGTAGTAGCCCGGCGGGAAGGCGAAGCCCTCGCGCACGGCGAACTCCCGCCGCACCGCCTTGTTCCAGGCCACCATCAGCAGCTTCAGCAGGCCCGGCCGGTCCGCGAGCCGGAACGGCGCCGGGCCCTGCTCGGTGAGGTGCGCGGCGGCCTGGTTGCGGACCGTCTCGCCGGTCCAGTACGTGCGCGCGTAGTCGTATACCAGGACGTCCGGCTCGCCCGTCTCCTTGATCCGGTCGGCGATGCCGCGCAGCGCGTGCGGGACGAGGGTGTCGTCGCCGTCGAGGAAGACCAGGTAGTCGCCGCCCGCCCGTTCCATCCCGGCGTTGCGGGCGGGGCCCAGGCCCTCGTTGCGTGCCAGGCGTACGACGCGGACGCGCGGGTCCAGGGCCGCGAACTCGTCGGCGATCGCGCCGCAGGCGTCCGGCGAGCAGTCGTCGACCACGATCAGTTCGAAGTCCGGGTACGACTGGGCCAGCACCGACTCCAGGCACGCGTGCAGATACGCCTGCACCTGGTACGCGGGAACGATGACACTGAACCTGGGCACGGGGACATCCATCGGTCGGCGGGATCGGTGCGGGCGTTCTGCCCGGCAACGGCCGGTGGAGCGGCTTGGTTACGGTCCCCGGGGCATTCGGGGGACGTTGTGCCCGTACGGATGAGGGGGCGGACCGATGACCGGCCCGCCCCCTCACGAGTGGTGTCGCGGCGGCTACTTGACGGCGCCCGCCATGACGCCGGAGACGAACTGCCGCTGGAACGCGAAGAACACGGCCAGCGGGATCACCATGGAGATGAACGCTCCCGGCGCCAGCACGTCGATGTTGTTGCCGAACTGCCGTACCTGGGTCTGCAGGGCGACCGTGATCGGCTGGCTCCCGGAGTCGGAGAAGATCAGCGCGACCAGCATGTCGTTCCACACCCACAGGAACTGGAAGATGCCCAGGCTCGCGATCGCGGGCCCGCCGAGCGGCATCACCACCCGCGCGAACAACCGCAGTTCGCCCGCGCCGTCCAGCCGGGCCGCCTCCAGCAGCTCCCTCGGGATCTCCGCGAAGAAGTTCCGCAGCAGGAACACCGCGAACGGCAGACCGAAACCGACGTGGAAGAGGATCACGCCGAGCATCGAACCGAACAGGCCGATCTTGCCGAAGAGTTCGGCGATCGGGATCAGGGCCACCTGCACGGGCACGACGAGCAGCCCGACCACCGCCAGGAACCACCAGTCGCGGCCCGGGAAGTCCATCCACGCGAACGCGTATCCGGCCAGCGCCCCGATGACCACGACCAGGACGGTCGCGGGGACGGTGATCAGCGCGGTGTTGAGGAGGGAGGAGGTGATGTCGCCGTTCTTGAGCAGCTCCTCGTAGCTCTGGAAGGTGAGCTGCGACGGCTCGGTGAAGACCTTCCACCAGCCGCTCGCCGCCATGTCCTCGGGCGTGCGCAGCGAGGACAGCAGCAGCCCGATCGTCGGGACCAGCCAGAACAGGCCCACCACGATCAGGAACACCCGGACGAGACCGCCGCTGACGGCCTCGGCGAGCCGGGACCCGAGCGGCTGCCTGGCCTTGACGACCGTCTCGGGTGGCTGTGTCGCCGCCGGGATGACGGAACCCGCGTCCGCGGTCATCGCCGCACCTCCCGCCTCAGTCGCCGTACGTTGAACCACATCACCGGGATGACCAGGAGCAGCAGGAACACCGCGATGGCGCTGGCGACGCCCGGCTGGTCCGAGGCGAAGCCCTTGCGGTACAGCTCCAGGGCGAGCACGTTCGCGTCGTCCTGGGAGGAGCCCGGGGCGATGATGAAGACCAGGTCGAAGACCTTCAGCACGTTGATCATCAGGGTGACGACGACGACCGCGAGGACCGGTGCGAGCAGCGGCACCGTGACCCGCCGGAAGACCTGCCACTCGTTGGCGCCGTCGACCCGGGCGGCCTCCAGGAGCTCCCGGGGCATGCCGGCCAGGCCCGCCGCGATCAGCACCATCGCGAAGCCCGCCCACATCCACACGTACGATCCGATGATCGCCGGGGTGACCAAAGAGGGGCCGAGCCAGTTCAGGCCGTTGTACGGCTCCTTGAAGTTGTCGCCGGGCAGCCTCAGCAGCGCCCCGTCGGCCGCTTCGGGCAGCGTGAACGTGCCGTCGCCGGCCGCCGTGGCCGTCGCGACGACCTCGCCGTCCTTGACCGCCTCGATCCTCATCCCGGCATAGCCCAGCTCGGCCGCGTCGACGCCGCCCAGCTTGCCGACGCCCTTGCCGCGGGTGAAGTCCTGCCAGGTGGTGCCGGTGACCTTGCCGTCCGCGGGCCGGGCGGTCGCGGCCTTCTCGGCGTCGTCGGGCATCAGGTCGGGGGCGACGCCCACGAGGGGCAGGACGACCGGGGTGCCCGCGGTCACCGGCTGCTTCGTGATGAACGCGCCGCCGCCCGCGGGCTTCAGCGGCGAGTCGCGGCCCGGGTGCGCCTTCGGGAACGCGGACGACTCGGCGAACGTGTCGTGCACCCCGACCCACACCGCGTTGGCGACGCCCTTGTCCGGGTCCTGGTCGTACACCAGCCGGAAGATGATGCCGGCCGCGAGCATCGAGATGGCCATCGGCATGAAGACGACCAGCTTGAACGCCGTGCCCCAGCGGATGCGTTCGGTCAGCACCGCGAAGATCAGACCGAGCGCGGTGGCGACCGTCGGCGCGAACACCACCCAGATGACGTTGTTCTTCAGGGCGGTGCGGATGCCGTCGTCGGTGAACAGCGTCTCGTAGTTGTCGAACCCGGCGAAGGAGTCGCCGGACTGGTCGTAGAAGCTGCGGATCAGCGAGTACCCGATCGGGTAGACCACGAGCGCGCCGAGCAGCACCAGGGCGGGCAGCAGGAACAGTGCCGCCACGGACCTGCGGGTGCCGGTCACGCTCTTGCGCGACTTGGGTGTCCTGGGGGCGGCGGGGACCGGTGGGCCCTCGGGGGCCGGTCCGGTCCCCGCCGCCGTGGCCGACGTCATGGCGTCAGCCCCCGTAGGCGGCGGCCGCGTCCGCCTCCAGCTTCGCCTGGGCGCCCGCGACGTCCTTCGGGTTCTTGAGGAAGTCCTGGAGCGTCTTCCACTCGCCCTTGCCGGGAGTGCCGCCGAACGCCTGCGGGGCCTGGTCCGACATGTCGAAGCGGAAGTCGTCACCGGCCGCGATCAGCGCGTCGGCGATCTTCTTCTGCACCTCGTTCGGGTACACGGAAGCGTCCACGCTCTTGTTGGGCGAGAGGAACCCGCCGAGCTTCGCCTGGATCGCCGCCGCGTCCGGCGAGGCCAGCCAGGTGGCCAGCGCCTGCGCCGCCTTGGAGTCCTTGAAGACCACGGCCGCGTCGCCGCCGGACACCACCGGCGCGGTGTCGCCCACGGCCGGGAACGGGAACACCTTCGCGTCCGTGCCGACCTTCGCCTTCGTCTCGCCGATGTTGACCTGCACGAAGTCGCCCTCGTAGACCATGCCCGCCTTGGGCTGGTCGCCCCCGGTGAAGGTCTGCGTCACCGAGGCCGGGAACTCCGTCTGGAGCGCGCCGGACGCGCCGCCCGCGACGAAGTCCTTCTTGCCCCAGATCTCCGCGAGGGTGGTCAGGGCCTCCTTCACGGACGGGTCCGTCCACTTGATCTCGTGCTTGGCGAGCTGGTCGTACTTCTCCGGGCCCGCCTGCGAGAGGTAGACGTTCTCGAACCAGTCGGTGAGCGTCCAGCCGTCCGCGCCGCCCACGGAGAACGGGGCGACGCCCGAGTCGTAGACCATCTGGGCCGTGTCGAGCAGCTCGTCCCAGGTCTTGGGCTCGGCGGCGCCCGCGTTCTCGAAGACCTGCGCGTTGTACCAGATCAGCGACTTGTTGGCGGCCTTGTAGTACACGCCGTACTGCTTGCCGCCGACCTTGCCGATGTCCTGCCAGCCCTGCGAGTAGTTCTCGCCCAGCTCCTTGGTCGCCTCGGCGCCCAGCGGCTTGGCCCAGCCCTTGTCCACGGCCTGCTTGATGGCGCCGGGCTGTGGGAGCATCGCCACGTCCGGCGGGGCGCCGCCCGCGATCTTCGAGCCGAGGAAGTTGATGATCGGGTCCTGGGCGGGCACGAAGGTCACCTTGGCGCCGGTGCGCTTCTCGAACTCGGTGAGGACCTGCTTGAAGTTCTTCTGCTCGGTGCCCGTCCAGACGGCGGCGACCTCCAGGCTCTCGCCGTCCAGCTTGGGGAGGGTGACGGAGGAGGCCGGTGCCTTGGTGCCGCCGTCCTTGTCGCCGTTGTCACCGCCGCCGCCGCCGTTGTCGTCGTCGCCGCCGCACGCGGTGAGCGAGAGGGCGAGTGCCGCCACGGCGAGGGTGGCGGCGGCGCGGGTGGTCCTCTTGACGGTTCTGCCTGTCCGGATGGTGCTGCTCGTGCGCATCACTGCCCCGTTCTTCGTTCATCGTCGAACGCTCGGCGCTGTTCCGTGCGCTCTGGTGTACGCCAGGGGGGTGAGGGCGGCAAGGGCGCGTCCGCTGTCAAGAGGGCTTTCGTGACCGCGTCGTGACCGTGATCGGGCACCCGGCGCGGGTGCTGAGGGTCAGGGAGCGGGGGGACAGGCGCCGGGGTCGGCTTCGGGGTGCGTGAACCGCACGGGCTTGCCCAGCGACCGGGCGTAGGTGATTTCGGCCCGGGTGCTGTCTCCGACGTAGGGGCCGACCACGAGCACCTCGTCGGCGAGCCTGATCTTCGCTCGGTGCAGCTCGCCGAGCCGGGTCTTCAACGCGTCGGCCTCGGCAGGGCCGGACCGGAGCCCGTGCGGCGACTTCATGTCGACACCCGGCCTGACGACGATCCTTCCGGCGCAGGTCTCCCGCAGGTCGGCCTCGGCCATCTCGGTCATGAAACGGGTGGAGCCGCAGATCACGACGATGGGCGGGAGGTGCAACCGCTGCTTCGCCTCGGCGAGTTCCGTCTCGCCGAGTTCTGCCTCGGTCGGCTTCTCGGCGGCCGGTTTCTCCTCGGGCGTGAGCGGTTGCGGGTATGACACCGGTTCCTCCTGACGGTGTGGTTCAAGGGGTGTCCGGGGAGACCGAGCCGGGATGGGACACGCATCACAGGAGTGAGGGGACCTCCGCGGCCGAGACCTCCCGGGCCGCCCGCTCCAGGGCGCTGGCCAGGAGGGCCAGGTCGGTGGGGCCGTTGCCCAGTTCGCGTACCGGGCGGCGGGTGGGCGGGTCGCCCATCCGGTGCCACTCCAGGGGGACCACCGTGGGGCGCAGGGTCGCCGTGCGCGGGATGCGGCCGGTGACGCGGCCGCCCTGGAAGACGGTGGTGCGACCGTCGGGGCGGGCCAGCCTCCCGCGCCCGGGCGCCGGTTCGTCCGGGCCCGGCACCGGTGTGTCCAGGGTGACGCGCAGGGTCGCGCGCAGGGCCGGTTCCGTGTTCTCCGTACGGCCGCCGGGGGCGGTCGCCGCCACCAGGTGGACGCCGAGCCGCTCGCCCTCCCGCGCTACGGCCTCCAGGGCCCGCATCACCGACCCCGCCGCGGGCCGCCCGGGGGAACCGAGCGGGGGCGCCACGAGCGCGTCGAGGTCGTCGACGACCACGACCAGGCGGGGGAGCGGCGGAACGGGTCCCGTGCGGCGCTTGGCGGCGGGCCGCAGGCGCAGGGTGGAGCTGGGCGGGGACTCGACGTCCCCGGAGTCGGAGCCCGGCGCGGGCGCCGCCGTGGTCGGTGTGCGCTGGGTGACCAGTCGGCCCGACACCTCGCGTCCCGTGTGCCACTCGGCGAAGTCGGAGCGCCCGAGCAGCTCGGCGCGCCGCTTCAGCTCGGCGCTCAGCGACTGCGCGAACTCCCGCATCCGCACGGGGTCGTTGGCGGTGAGGTGGGTGGTGACGTGCGGTACGTCCGTGCACACGCGCAGGCCCTCGCCGTGGGCGCCGCCCGAACTCACGCTGTCGCGGCCGTCCATGAGGACGACGCCGAGCCGGTCGGGGCGCTCGGCGGAGGCGAGCGAGGCGACGAGCGCCCGCAGCAGCTCGGTGCGGCCGCTGCCGGGCGGCCCCTCGACGAGCAGGTGCGGGCCCTCGGCGGCCAGGTCGACCGGGACGGGGCCGCGCGGACCGGCGCCCAGCACCGCCTGCGCGCGCCCTCCGAGCGACTCCGTGTCGTCGGCCGCGGCGGCCCAGCGGGCCATCAGGGAGGCCGGGGTGGCACGGGCCAGGCCCAGTTCGTCGAGGAGCCGGGCCGTCTGGGGGAGCGGTGCGGACACGCGCGCGTGGTGCTCGCCACCGCCTCCGGCGCTGTCCGTGCGCAGCGGGGCCAGGGCGCGTGCGAACCGCTCGGCCCAGGGCAGGGAGACGGCGTCCACCGTGCCGAGGGTGCCGTGACCGACCGGCCCGGCGGGAGCGGCCGGGGTGTCCGCGCCCGCGTTGGTGCCCGTGCGGGCGACGCGCAGCAGGCGCAGGGTCGTCGCCACGTCGCCGCTGAGCAGCGCCACGGCACCGCACTCCCGGAACACCGGCGACACCGCGCAGGCCGCCTCGTAGGTCCGCGTCACCGGGGAGGTGGGGGAGGCGGCGGCCGTCTCGGCGAGGCACACCACGTGGACGCCGGCGCGCGGCCCCTCCAGGGCCAGCCGCGCCACCGCCTCGCGCACGTCGGCACCGCCGGGGTCCCCGTCCACGACGACCACCGTGTACGGCCCGGTGAAGCCGCTGGAAGGGTCGGCTCCCGCGTCGGGCCGTGCCCAGGAGGGCTGCGGGCGGACCGAGTTCGCGGTCGCCGCCGGGTCCGTCGTCGCCGCCACCGTCGTCGCCGGGTCTTCGCTCGTGCCGTGGGGGCGCGCCCCGGGCCGGGCTTCGTCCGCGAGGCGGTCGTCCAGGCGGCGGAGGAGTTCGGAGGCGCGGGCCGTGGCCTGTTCGCGGTCGTGGGCGAGCAGCAGGCGGCAGTCCTGGCCGTGTCCCGGGCGCACCTGCGGCAGCCAGCCCAGCCAGGACCACTCGGCCGTCCGCTCGGCAAGCGGACGGGAACGGTCCGCGCTGATCAGCACGATCTCCAGGGCGTCCGCGGAGTGCAGCGCGGCAAGCTGGGCCAGCACCGAACGGGCCAGCCCGGTGAGCCGCTCCCGCGGGCCCGCGAGGCCGAGCGCGCCCACCTCGCGCAGGTCGGCGGTCACCGGCACCGCGGGCAGCGGGGCGTCACCGCCCGGCACCACCCGGTCGGCCGTGCCGAGCCGCACGGTGAGCGCCTCCGGGTGGCCGGGGCCGCGCTCCCACAGCCGCGGCCCCGGTCCCAGCGCCGTCAGCAGCAGCGACGCGGGGTCCGGCCAGGTCTCCGGGGCGTGGGAGAGGCCGGACGGGGGCGCCGGTGCCGGCCCGCTTCCTACCTCTTCGGGCGCCTGCGTGCCGGGCGCGGCGGCCTCCGGAGCAGCTCCGCGCCCGCCGGTCAGCCGCCGCGCCCACGCTCCTATCCCACCGCGCCTGCGCACCTCCTGCGGCACGTCGGTACCGCGCAGGGGAGTCCCTTTGCGTCCGGAGCGGGCGCCCGGAGCGCCGTCACGGCCGGTGCCGCGCTCCCGGGCGGTACGGGCGTCCGGGCCGACATCGCCTTCCGGGCCGGGGGCGGAGCCGGCGTCGGGGGCCGCCGTACCGGCCGCGCCCGTACGGGAGACGCCGGTGCCGGCCGCGGCCGCGCGGGCAGCGCCCCCACCGTCCGTGCCCGTATCTGTCGCGCCCCGGTCGCGTGCCCGGGGGTCGGGTGCGCCGTAGTCGCCGGGGCCGGTCCCGGCGGGGTGGGGTGTGCCCACTGTGTCGGCGCCGGGCGTGCCGGGGCCAGCCCCGTACGAGTCCTGGCCTGGGGCGCTCTGGCCGTACGGGTTCTGGCCGCGTGCCCGCTGGGCCGGCGCGCCGTAGGCGTCCGTGTCGGGTCCGTCGGTGCGGGGAGCGCCCGCGGCGGGGCCGCCGGTCGCGTACGACCCCGCGCCCCGCGCGCCGCCGTGCGTCTCGCCTCCGGTGGGCGACTGCCGGGGCAGTCCCGCCGTGGGGCCGGTGCCGTGGCTCTCGATGCGGGGCGCGCCGCCCTGGCCGGGGACCTGCGGCGGCTCGACGGGCACCCGGCCCGTCTCGTACCCGGAGGTGCCGTACGCGTGGTGGGTGCGGCCGCGGGGCCGGGGCGTGCCGTCCGGTCCCGTGCCGTGGGGCGCGGTGTCCGGTGCGGTCCCGTCCGTCGCGGCGGTCCCGTGGACGCTCCCGGCGCCCCCGCCCGTCACCCGGGTGAATCGCGTCGGTCCGGTCGGTCCGTCCGGTCCGGTCGGGCGGCCCTCGGCGGCGCGGACCGGGCCCGCCGCGCGGGAGCCGCCGTCCGCGCCGCGCACCCGTCCCTCGGCGCCGTCGGCCACGCGCGCGTGGGCCACCGTGTCGCCCTCTCCGTCGCCCGACGCGGGCGTCCGGAGCCCGGACAGCCGTACGTGGCCCTCTCCGTCCGGCGCCGTCTCCACCCGCACTTCCGCCGCCGGCGGCACCGGCACGAGCCGCAGGGCCGACTCGCCGATCCGCAGCAGCGCACCCGGCGCGAAGCGGACCGGGCGGTCGCCCACGCGGGCGCCGTCCAGGGTGGTGCCGTTGGTGGAGCCCAGGTCGGCGACGGAGACGCGGGCGTCGGGACCGACGGTCACGGCGCAGTGCATCCGGGAGACGTCCGGGTCGTCGAGCGCGACGTCGGCGTCGGCGGAGCGGCCGAGCCGGATCTGGCCGCCGTGCAGCAGGTGGACGCCGCCCGCGTCGGGGCCCGCGACCACATGGAGCTGGGCGGGGACGTCGGCCGGCTCGGTGTGCGGGTCGGGCTCGCCGGGGGCGCCCAGGCAGAGCACGGCGCCGTCGATCAGCGGGGGCTCGCCCAGGGTGCTGCGCTGGGCGTCGAGGCGCTGCGCCCCGGCGTAGAGCACCACCTGGCCGGATCCCGGGCCCTCGCCGGGGAGTGTGGCGGCCAGCGCGGAGGCGACCGCTGCCAGGGCGGTGCCCGCCGGTGCGGTGACGAGTACGTCACTTCGCGCGGCACGGGCCCCCACCGGATCAGGAGCAGCCGAAGCATGCGGGCCCAGCGGGTCTACGACGGTCAGCCGGATCTGCATCGCCGTAAGCGGTCCCTTCGCGCGGGCGCCCGCACGCCGGGACAGAAGCCGTCACCACGGTCCCCCCACCGCGGACTTCCCCCACCGTCACACGAGCACGTCGGCCAGTACTGCACGCATCCTCGCACCTGCCACTGACAACGCGCCCGCCCTCCTCCGTCAAATGATCTTGATTGGTCGGCTCTGCCCCCAAAAATGCCTGACAGCTGAGCCGCGGATGATCGAATACCGCCCGCTTGAGATCGGTCACGTGCGTGCAGCGGCAACCAAGGGACCGGGTCGAGCGTCTTTCCTTCGAACCTGGCCCGGAGGCGGCACTACAGTTGGGTCCGACTGGGATCCACCGTCGACCGACCGCTTCTGCGACAGTGGGTCCGAACAGCCAGCAAGCAACTAGGAGCGCATGACGTGCGGCCCGTCGGCAGCAAGTACCTCCTCGAGGAGCCCCTCGGCCGCGGCGCCACGGGCACCGTCTGGCGTGCCCGCCAGCGGGAGACCGCGGGCGCCGAGGCGGCCGTGGCCGGACAGCCCGGCGAGACCGTCGCGATCAAGGTCCTCAAGGAAGAGCTCGCGAGCGACGCCGACATCGTGATGCGCTTCCTGCGCGAGCGTTCCGTCCTGCTCCGGCTCACCCACCCCAACATCGTCCGGGTCCGCGACCTGGTCGTCGAGGGCGAGCTGCTGGCCCTCGTCATGGACCTCATCGACGGCCCCGACCTGCACCGCTACCTGCGTGAAAACGGGCCGCTCACCCCGGTTGCCGCCGCCCTGCTCACCGCGCAGATCGCCGACGCGCTGGCCGCCAGCCACGCCGACGGCGTCGTCCACCGCGACCTGAAGCCGGCCAACGTCCTGCTGAAGCAGACCGGCGGCGAGATGCACCCGATGCTCACCGACTTCGGCATCGCCCGCCTCGCCGACTCGCCCGGCCTCACCCGCACCCACGAGTTCGTCGGCACGCCCGCGTACGTCGCGCCGGAGTCCGCCGAGGGCCGCCCGCAGACCTCCGCCGTCGACGTGTACGGCGCCGGCATCCTGCTGTACGAGCTGGTCACCGGCCGTCCCCCGTTCGGCGGCGGCTCCGCCCTCGAGGTGCTGCACCAGCACCTGAGCGCCGAACCGCGCCGCCCCTCCACCGTCCCCGACCCGCTGTGGACGGTCATCGAGCGCTGCCTGCGCAAGAACCCGGACGACCGTCCCAGCGCGGAGAACCTCGCCCGCGGCCTGCGCGTCGTCGCCGAGGGCATCGGCGTGCACGCGAACAGCGCGCAGATCGGCGCCGCGGAGAACGTGGGCGTGCTCCTGGCCCCCGACCCCGCGCCCGCCCAGGTCCCAGGCAGCCCCGACTCCGCCTACGACCCGAACGGCGCGACCAGTGTGCTGCCGCACACCTCGGGCCCGGCGGGCGCCGCCGACCCCACCGCCGTCCTCCCGAACACCGGCGCCCCCGACCCGACCGCCGTCATGCCGCCGGTGCCCCCGGGACAGCCGGGCGCCCCGGGACAGGGCGGCCCCGAGGACCCGCACCCCTGGCAGAACCAGCTCCGTGCCGCCCGCGACCGCAACGAGCAGACGCAGGTCCAGTACCTCGACCCGAACCAGGACCCGCTGCGCCGCCGCCCCCAGCGGCAGGTCTCCCGCCCGCCGCAGCAGCCCCGCCAGGCCCCGCCGCCCCAGCAGCCCGGCTACGGCTACCCGCAGCAGCAACAGCCGCAGCGGTACGCCACCCCGCAGCCCCAGCAGCCGCAGCGGTACGCCCCGCCGCCCGCGCCCGAGCCGCAGCCGCCCCGGCGCGAGCCCAGGCCGCCGCGGCAGCGCAGCGCCAACCCCATGCGCATCCCGGGCCTGGGCTGCCTCAAGGGGTGCCTGGTCACCGTCGTCATCCTGTTCGTGGCCGGCTGGCTCGTCTGGGAGCTGAGCCCGCTGCAGGACTGGATCGGCACCGGCAAGGGCTACTGGGACCAGCTCACCGACTGGTTCACCACCGTGACCGACTGGATCGGGGACCTGGGCGGCTCCAGCGGAGGCTGAGTCTGGAGACTTGTCGACATCCGGAGGGTGATTTCCGCCTCCGCGGTGAAGGCCGGCTCCTCGGACGCGTACTTTTAGGCGCAACACGCGTCGGTAGGAGCAGTCTTGGCACGGAAGATCGGCAGCCGGTACACCGCCCACCAGATCCTCGGACGGGGCAGCGCCGGCACGGTGTGGCTGGGCGAGGGTCCCGACGGACCCGTCGCGATCAAGCTGCTGCGCGAGGACCTGGCGTCCGACCAGGAACTCGTCTCCCGCTTCGTACAGGAGCGCACCGCCCTGCTCGGCCTGGAGCACCCGCACGTCGTCTCGGTGCGCGACCTGGTGGTCGACGGCAACGACCTCGCGCTGGTCATGGACCTGGTCCGGGGCACCGACCTGCGCACCCGCCTCGACCGGGAGCGGCGCCTGGCGCCCGAGGCCGCGGTGGCCGTCGTCGCCGACGTGGCCGACGGACTGGCCGCCGCGCACGCCGCCGGGGTCGTGCACCGCGACGTCAAGCCCGAGAACGTGCTGCTCGACATGCAGGGCCCGCTCGGCCCCGGCGGCTCGCACCCGGCGCTGCTCACGGACTTCGGTGTGGCCAAGCTCATCGACACCCCGCGCCGCACCCGCGCCACGAAGATCATCGGCACGCCCGACTACCTGGCCCCGGAGATCGTCGAGGGCCTGCCCCCGCGCGCGGCGGTCGACATCTACGCGCTCGCCACGGTCCTGTACGAGCTGCTGGCCGGGTTCACCCCGTTCGGCGGCGGCCACCCCGGCGCGGTGCTGCGCCGCCACGTGACCGAGACCGTCGTCCCGCTCCCCGGCATCCCCGACGAGCTGTGGCAGCTCCTGGTCCAGTGCCTCGCCAAGGCCCCGGCCTCCCGGCTGCGTGCCTCCGAGCTGAGCGCCCGGCTGCGCGAGCTGCTGCCGATGCTCGCGGGCATGGCCCCGCTGGACGTGGACGAGCCCGACGCCGAGCAGCAGGAGGACGCCCCCGATGAGTCCGCGGCGTCCCCGGCGTCCCCGGCCGCCTCCGCGTCGGCCGCGCAGCCCGTACGGCGCCGGGGAGCGGTGCCGCTGGTGCCGGGGGCCAAGCCGGCCGACTCCAACCGCGACACCCACACCTCGATGCGCGTGCCCGCCCCCGACGAGCTGGCCGGCGGCGCCCGCGGCACCGCCCGCGCCCCGCGCGCTTCGGGTGCCCCGCGCCCCGGCTCGGCCCGCAACCGCGCCGCCACGCGGCGCCGCCGGCTCGCGGTGGGCGCGGGCGCCGTCGCCCTGGTGGCGGCGATCGGCGTCGGTACGTGGCTGGCCACGGGCGGTGACGAGGAGGGCACCGGGCCGCAGGACACGCGGAACTCGGCACCCGCCTCCCCCTGAGGCCGGGCGCGGCACGGTCACCGCCGTCGGGCGACGGCCCGGCGAAGACCGCTGGACGGAGCCGTTACGCTGGATGCGTGGCAGTCGTCGATGTATCCGAAGAGCTGAAGTCCCTCTCCTCGACCATGGAGTCGATCGAGGCCGTCCTGGACCTCGACAGGCTGAGGGCAGACATCGCCGTGCTCGAGGAGCAGGCGGCCGCGCCCTCCCTGTGGGACGACCCGGAGGCGGCGCAGAAGATCACCAGCAAGCTCTCGCACCTCCAGGCCGAGGTGCGGAAGGCCGAGGCGCTGCGCGGCCGGATCGACGATCTCGGGGTGCTCTTCGAGATGGCCGAGGAGGAGGACGACCCGGACACCCGCGCCGAGGCCGAGTCCGAGCTGACGGCCGTCCGCAAGGCGTTGGACGAGATGGAGGTCCGCACCCTGCTCTCCGGCGAGTACGACGCGCGCGAGGCGCTCGTCAACATCCGCGCCGAGGCGGGTGGCGTGGACGCCGCCGACTTCGCCGAGAAGCTCCAGCGCATGTACCTGCGCTGGGCCGAGCAGCACGGCTACAAGACCGAGGTCTACGAGACGTCGTACGCGGAGGAGGCCGGCATCAAGTCGACCACCTTCGCCGTGCAGTCGCCGTACGCCTACGGCACCCTCTCCGTCGAGCAGGGCACGCACCGGCTGGTGCGCATCTCGCCCTTCGACAACCAGGGGCGCCGACAGACCTCCTTCGCGGGCGTCGAGATCCTCCCCGTGGTCGAGCAGACCGACCACATCGAGATCGACGAGTCCGAGCTGCGGGTGGACGTGTACCGGTCCTCCGGCCCCGGCGGCCAGGGCGTCAACACCACCGACTCGGCGGTGCGCCTGACCCACATCCCCACCGGCATCGTCGTCTCCTGCCAGAACGAGCGGTCCCAGATCCAGAACAAGGCCACCGCCATGAACGTCCTCCAGGCCAAGCTCCTGGAGCGGCGCCGCCAGGAGGAGCAGGCCAAGATGGACGCCCTCAAGGGCGACGGGGGCAACTCCTGGGGCAACCAGATGCGTTCGTACGTGCTGCACCCGTACCAGATGGTCAAGGACCTGCGCACGGAGCACGAAGTGGGCAACCCCGAGGCCGTGTTCAACGGCGAGATCGACGGTTTCCTGGAGGCCGGCATTCGCTGGCGCAAGCAGCGGGAGAAGTAGCGCGCGACGCGGTCGCCGCTTTGTCGACAAGGCAACTGCCGCCTCTCTGGCGGTGGTTGCCTTTTCTCCGCCCCCCGTTCGCCGGTGATGTCTGGGTTTTGCATCACACTCACACCCATTGTGTCCGGCATACGTCCCTTACCTGGACATCGCGTACGCAATGGCCTTGACGTTGCTTTGAACATTCGGAATGGTGAGGCGCGGCATGCGTATTTCTGGGGCGCATGTGAACCGGGGGGCTTGAGCACACACGCAGCCACCCCCGTCGATCACGGCCCCCGAGTGCGGCCTCACCGACTAATCGGCTACTGGGGGTAGCAACTACATGACGAAGAAGACGCGCATCCGTGTCGCGCGCATAGCGGCCGGCGCCGTGATCGCGGCCGGTGCCTCCCTGACCGCCGCGGGTGCCGCCTCGGCGCTCGACATCGGCGTGAGCGCCGGCGCGGGCAGCGACGGTGTCGGCCTCGGCATCAGCGTCCAGGGCGGCGACGAGGAGGACGGCGGTACGACCGAGGGCTCCAGCGTCGGCGTGACCGAGGGCACCTCGCAGGGCACGTCCGAGGGGACCTCGGAGGGTACTTCCGAGGGCACGTCCGAAGGCACCTCCGAGGGCACCTCGGAAGGCACGTCCGAGGGCACTTCGGTGGGTACCTCCGAGGGGACGTCGGAAGGCACGTCCGAGGGCACTTCGGTGGGCACGTCCGAGGGGACCTCGGAGGGTACTTCCGAGGGCACCTCCGAGGGCACCTCCACCGGCACGTCCGAGGGCGGCGACAACGGCGGCACCGGCGACAACGGTGGCAACGGCGACAACGGTGGCGCCGGTGACAACGGCGGCAACGGTGACAACGGCGGTTCCGGCGACAACGGCGGCAACGGCGACAACGGTGGCAACGGCAACGGTGGCAACGGCGGAAACTCCGGCGGCACCGGCGGCGGCGACAACACCACCCCCGACGGCGGCGGCAACGACAACGTCGCTCAGGAGGAGGGTTCCTCCGCGCTGACCGACACCGGCGAGGAGGCCCCGGCCTCCGACGCCTCCGCCCAGGGCAGCGGCGAGGAGCTCGCCGAGACCGGCGCCGCGGAGACCACGTTCCTGCTGGTCGGCGCCGCGACGATGATCGCCGGCGGCATCGGCTTCCGCTTCCTGCCGCGCCTGATGAACGGCCGCGGCGGAGCTGCTGCCTGACGGTAGCCGTCCGCGTACGCACCGCGCACGCAGACGAAGGGGCCCGGAGCGTCATCGCTCCGGGCCCCTTCGGCGTCTTCCGGTCCTCCGGGTCCCGTGGACCCTCCGTCCGCGTCCTGGCGGGCCTGAGGGCCGCTCCCGGCCCTCAGACGGTCTGGTGGGCCAGCAGCGCCACCGCCGCGATCAGCACCGCCAGCAGTGCGATCAGCGTCGTCGGATTCAGCCCCGCGAGGAAGTTGCTCTCCTGCTGCAGCCGCTCGCGGTTGGCCCGGCACACCGGGCACCTGCCCTCGCTCACGGGCGCCGCGCAGTTCGCGCACACCAACCGGTCGTACGTCATGCGCTCGCCCTCCTTGCCACCGGCTCTGTTCGGAAGAACGCCCGCAACGACACGAACGTTCCCCTTCCACTGTGCCAGGTTCCGTGGGGCCCCGCGCGCCCTCCCGTGGGGACAAAACACGCAACTGATGCGCAACCCCGACCGGTGACTGCGGTCCGCTCCCCGGTTCGCGTATGGTCACGCACATCTACCCCCGGCGACCCGTGGTGCATCCGTGATCCGATTCGACAACGTCTCCAAGGTCTACCCCAAACAGAGCCACCCAGCCCTCAGGGACGTCTCCCTGGAGGTCGAGAAGGGCGAGTTCGTCTTCCTCGTGGGGTCCTCCGGCTCCGGAAAGTCCACCTTCCTGCGGCTGATCCTCCGCGAGGAGCGGTGCAGCCACGGACAGGTGCACGTCCTGGGGAAGGACCTCTCCCGCCTGTCCAACTGGAAGGTGCCGCAGATGCGGCGCCAGCTGGGGACGGTGTTCCAGGACTTCCGCCTGCTGCCGAACAAGACGGTCGGCGAGAACGTCGCCTTCGCCCAGGAGGTCATCGGCAAGTCCCGCGGCGAGATCCGCAAGTCCGTGCCGCAGGTCCTCGACCTCGTCGGACTCGGCGGCAAGGAGGACCGCAGGCCCGGCGAGCTGTCCGGCGGTGAGCAGCAGCGCGTCGCCATCGCGCGCGCCTTCGTCAACCGGCCCAAGCTGCTGATCGCCGACGAGCCCACGGGCAACCTCGACCCGCAGACCTCGGTCGGCATCATGAAGCTGCTCGACCGGATCAACCGGACGGGCACCACCGTGGTGATGGCCACGCACGACCAGAACATCGTGGACCAGATGCGCAAGCGCGTCATCGAGCTGGAGAAGGGCCGCCTCGTCCGTGACCAGGCACGCGGTGTCTACGGCTACCAGCACTGACGAGCCACTGACGACGAGGAACGAAAGGCTTAACGAGACGCCATGCGCGCCCAGTTCGTAGTCTCGGAGATCGGAGTCGGTCTTCGCCGCAATCTGACGATGACCTTCGCGGTCATCGTCTCGGTCGCCCTGTCCCTGGCCCTGTTCGGCGGTTCGCTGCTGATGAGCGACCAGGTCAACAACATGAAGGGCTACTGGTACGACAAGGTCAACGTCTCGGTCTTCCTCTGCAACAAGAGCGACGCCGAGTCCGACCCCAACTGCGCCAAGGGTGCGGTGACCGAGGACCAGAAGAAGCAGATCATGTCCGACCTCGACGAGATGGCCGTCGTCGAGAAGGTGACCTACGAGTCGCAGGACGAGGCGTACAAGCACTACAAGGAGCAGTTCGGCGACTCGCCGCTGGCCAGCTCCCTCACGCCGGACCAGATGCAGGAGTCGTACCGGATCAAGCTGAAGGACCCGGAGAAGTACCAGGTCATCGCGACCGCCTTCGACGGCCGGGACGGCGTGCAGTCCGTGCAGGACCAGAAGGGCATCCTGGACAACCTCTTCGGCCTGCTCAACGGTATGAACTGGGCCGCCCGCGCGGTGATGGCCCTGATGCTCGTGGTCGCCCTGATGCTGATCGTCAACACCGTGCGCGTCTCGGCGTTCAGCCGGCGCCGCGAGACCGGCATCATGCGCCTGGTCGGCGCCTCGGGCTTCTACATCCAGGCGCCGTTCATCATGGAGGCGGCGGTCGCCGGCCTGATCGGCGGTGGTGTCGCCTGCGGCTTCCTGGTGATCGCCAGGTACTTCATCATCGATCACGGACTCGCGCTGTCCGAGAAGCTGAATCTGATCAACTTCATCGGCTGGGACGCGGTCCTGACGAAGTTGCCGCTCATCCTGGCCACGAGCCTGCTGATGCCCGCGTTGGCCGCGTTCTTCGCGTTGCGCAAGTACCTGAAGGTGTGACGCATCCCAAGAGGGCCGCGCGGTCAACGGACCGTGCGGCCCTTACGCGTTGTCCTAGACTCACCGGCATGTCAGGTCGTGACCTGTTCTGTCAGCCCCGTCGCGTGCGCCACGGGGCCGCCCTGACCTTGGTGTTCGCGAGCGTGCTCGTCGCGGGCGCGGCCACCGGATCGCTCCCCGGACCGGACCGCAAGTCCGAGCCCGGCACGGCCCGTTCGGCCGCCCCGGCCGACCAGCGGGCCGGCCACGACGACGTCGCCCGCGCGGCGGCCGAGGCGATGGCCGACGGCAAGTCCCCCGTGGAGGCCGCCGAACGCGCGGTCTCCCGCAGCGGGGACCGCTGGGGCGCCGTCTACTCCGAGGGCGAGTACGAGGAGTTGGAGAACGCCCTCGACGGCCGGTACACCGGCGTCGGGCTCTCCGCGCGCCGCGAACGGGACGGCCGTATCCAGGTGACCAAGGTGCGCTCCGGCTCGCCCGCCGCCGACGCCGGGATCCGCGAGGGCGACCGGCTGCGCAGCGTCGACGGCGAGCGGGTCGACGGGCGGCCCGTCACCGAGGTCGTCTCCATACTCCGCGGCGACGCCGAGCCGGAGCCGGCCGGCACCGCCGTCCGGCTGGGCCTGGAGCGCGGCACGCGCGCGTGGACCGAGACCGTACGCCGCGCCCGGCTCTCCACGGACCCCGTGACCGTCCGCACGCTCGCCGACGGTCTCACCGTCGTCAAGGTGGCCTCCTTCACCAAGGGCGTCGGCGGGCAGGTGCGCGAGGCTGTGGCCCGGGTGCCGTCCGGCGCCGGGGTCGTCCTCGACCTGCGCGGCAACTCCGGCGGCCTGGTCACCGAGGCCGTCACCGCCGCCTCCGCCTTCCTCGACGGCGGCCTGGTCGCCACCTACGACGTCGACGGCGACCAGCGGGCCCTGCACGCGGAGACCGGCGGCGACACCACCAGACCCCTGGTCGCGCTCGTCGACGGCGGCACGATGAGCGCGGCCGAGCTCCTCACCGGGGCGCTCCAGGACCGCGGCCGCGCGGTCGTCCTGGGCTCCCGCACCTTCGGCAAGGGCTCGGTGCAGATGCCGAGCCGGCTGCCCGGCGGCTCGGTGGCCGAGCTGACCGTCGGGCACTACCGCACCCCCTCCGGGCGCGGCGTCGACGGCACGGGCATCACGCCCGACCTGGAGGTCGACCCGGCGGACCCGGCCGCCCTCGCGCGGGCCCGGACGGTACTGAGCGGGCTCGGGTCGACCGCGTAATCGGCTTTCCGTCAGGCCCCTGCGTAGTGCCAAAATGGACCGCACTATGGCTAAGGAAAAAGGGCGCAAGCTGATCGCGCAGAACAAGAAGGCGCGGCACGACTACCAGATCCTCGACACCTACGAGGCCGGCCTCGTGCTGTCCGGTACCGAGGTGAAGTCGCTGCGCCAGGGGCGGGCCTCGCTGGTCGACGGCTTCGTGCAGCTGGACGGTCACGAAGCGTGGCTGCACAACGTGCACGTGCCGGAGTACAGCCAGGGCACGTGGACCAACCACAGCGCGCGCCGCAAGCGGAAGCTGCTGCTGCACCGCGTGGAGATCGACAAGCTGGAGTCGAAGTCCCAGGAGACCGGTCACACGATCGTGCCCCTGGCGCTCTACTTCAAGGACGGGCGCGCCAAGGTCGAGATCGCGCTGGCGCGCGGCAAGAAGGAGTACGACAAGCGGCAGACCCTCCGGGAGAAGCAGGACCGTCGCGAGGCGGAGCGGACGATCTCCGCGATCCGGCGCAAGCAGCGGGCCTGAGGCCCGCGGAATAGGCTGGCACGCGTGCGTGTTGTTCACGTACGATGGCACCTGCACCTCACAGCGGGTGCGCGCCCTCTCCGGAGGGGTTGAAAAATCAACATGGGGATGATCGGTTTCGACAGCGGCTGTCGAAGCAGGGGAAGCGTGTCGAGGAAGCGGCCATGATCTCGTAAACCACAGGCCGAAAAAATAATCGCCAACACCAAGCGCGATTCCTCCCAGCAGGCCTTCGCCCTCGCTGCCTGATCTCAGGTAGCGAAGCGAGCCTCCTATTAAGGGAGTGTCAGCCCGGGGCTGTTCCCGACCCGGATCCTGGCATCAGCTAGGGGACTAAACCTTGATCCCGGTCACGGGGTGAAGAGGGAAACCAAACAGTGACTGAGCCCGTCGGAGACTTGTCCGCGTGATCTCCGGGGCTGAGAAAATCGAAGCGGACTGCACACGGAGAAGCCCTGATTCCGCACCGTTGGACGCGGGTTCGATTCCCGCCATCTCCACGAGGTCGAGGGCGACGTGTGCTCGCGCGGTAAGCGCGAGCCACGTCGCCCTCGTCGTTTTTGCGCGTCTGCGCCGCGCGACGCGGGGGCTCCGCCACCCGCACCCCCTCACAAGGTGCGCCGGGTCGGCAGCAGGGCCAGGAGGAGGGCCACTGCCGCCGCGGTGACCGGTACGCCGTAGGCCGCGGTGGGGGAGACGTGCTCCACGGTCCAGCCGCCCGCCGCGCTGCCGCAGGCGATGCCGCCGAGCAGGCCGGTCACCGCGAGGGTCATGCCCTCGTTCAGGCGGCCCTCCGGGGTGCGGTGCTGGACCAGCGTCATCGTGGTCACCATCGTCGGGGCCGTCGCCATCCCGCCGACCAGCAGCGTCAGCGCCAGCAGCGGCAGGGAGCCGCTGAGGGAGGCCGCGAGGAGCGGCAGCGTCAGCAGGGTGGTCATCGCGGCCACGCACCACGGCAGGCGGTGCTCGGCCGGTCCGGCGGGCTTGATCGCGCCGTAGAGCAGACCCGCCGCGCAGGACCCGGCGGCCTGCAGGGCGAGGACCACACCGGCCGCCGCGCGGTGACCCTGTGCGTCCGCGAAGGCGATGGTGACGACCTCCATGGCGCCGAACACCCCGCCCATCGCCAGGCACACCACCAGCAGCGGGGGGATGCCCGGGGCCCGCAGGGGTGCCTTCGCCGTCGGGCGCGGGCGGGCCGGCGGCTCGGTCGAACGCCGGGCGGTGAACAGCAGCATGCCGGTCACCAGCAGCACCACGCCCACGAGCGTGCCCGCCTCCGGGAACAGCGCGGTGCACAGGAACGCCGCGAGGACCGGCCCGAGCATGAAGCACAGTTCGTCCGTGGCCTGTTCGAAGGAGTTCGCGGTGTGCAGCGCGTCGGCGTCTCCCTTCAGCAGGTGGGCCCAGCGGGCGCGGGCCATGCCGCCGGTGTTGGGCGTGGTCGCGGTCGCGGCGTAGGCGGCGAACAGCGTCCAGGCGGGCGCCCCGTACCGCACGCACAGCAGCAGCGCGACGGAGCCCAGCGCGGCGAACAGCGTGGCGGGTACGGCGATCCTGGCCTGGCCGTGCCGGTCCACGAGTCGCGCGGTCCACGGGGCGACCAGCGCCGTCGCCGCGAGGCCGGTCGCGGTGACGGCGCCGGCGAGGGCGTACGAACCACGGGTGCCGGCGATCATCACGACGGCGCTGACGCTGAACATGCCCATGGGCAGACGCGCGATGAGGTTCCCGATCGTGAACGCTCGTGCGCCCGGGGTGGCGAGGAGTCGCCGGTACGGGCCGGGCGGCCGGCGTCGGGTGCGGGGGCGGAAGTCGGCCGCGACCAGGGTGTCGGCGGTGACGGCCAGGAAGGGGGCGGGGTGAGTGGGACGGGGCGGGCGTGCTGGAGTCGGTTGCGGCATGGGCCCACCGTCGCCCGGGGGTGATCAGGAGGTCCAACACCTTCTCCGTGGCCATTCACGCACCGGCGTTGTAAATTCGCCGGATGCCCGCGCCCGCCCACCTCGACCCCCGCCTCCTGCGCGCCTTCGTCGCCGTCGCCGAGGAACTGCACTTCACCCGCGCCGCCGCCCGCCTCTACGTCGCCCAGCAGGCCCTCAGCAGGGATGTGCGGCGCCTGGAGCGGGAGTTGGGCGCCGAGCTGTTCGTCCGCACCACCCGGCAGGTGACGCCGACGGCCGACGGCGAGCGGCTGCTGCCGTACGCCCGCCGGGTCCTCCAGGCGCAGGACGACCTGCTGGCCGCCTTCGGGCAGGCCCGGCCGCTGCTGGTCGACCTCAACTCCCCGGGCCTCGTCACCGGCCGCCTGGTCCTGGAACGGGCCCGTGCGCTCGCGCCGGAGCAGGAGCTGATGGCGCGTTACGAGAGCGGACTGACCCACGCCGCCGGTGAACTGGTCGCGGGTCGCCTCGACGCCTCCTTCGGCCGGTTCGCGGGGCTGCCCGCCGCTCTGCGGGCGGGACTCGGTCATCAGCCGGTGCGCCTGGAACCCATGGCGGTCGTCCTGCCCGAGGACCATCCGCTGGCCCTGCTGCCCGAGGTGCCGCTCTCCGCCCTCGCCGGAGAGGCCGTGTACGCCGGGGCCGGCAACCCGCGCACGCCGGAGTGGACCGACCTCGCGCACCGCCTGTTCGAGGGACGCGGTATCGACGTGGCGTCCCCCGCGCCGCTGGCGGTCGGCGAGGAGGAGTTCCAGCGCATCATGGACAAGACGCGCAATCCGATCCTCGCCGTGGAGAGTTTTCCGGCCATGGCCTCGACCGTGGTGCGCCCCCTCGTCGACCCCGTGCCGCTGTCGCCGGTCTCGCTCGTCTGGCGAAAGGGACTGGTGCATCCGGCGCTCGACGCGCTGCGCCGGGCGGCGTCGCAGGTCGCGACCGAAAAGGGTTGGCTCCGGGTCCCCGACGGGGGATGGATTCCGGCCGCAGACGCCGCTGTGATGTCCGTCCACAAGTGACACGCGGCCACCACACATCCTCCGCGTGCGCTACATTCTTTGCCTGAGCACGGTGTGATACAGGGGGCGCTCGAACCTGGTGGGGGCCGGTTCGGCCGACGAGTGCTCGGAGTCGTATGCGCACCCGGAAGTGTTCCGTGGGGGGAAGTGCGCGCGCGTGAAGAATTGGCAAAAAGACGCCCAACCGGAGTGGCCCGAGGTCGAGTCCGGGGCTCGTGGATACTCGGAGGCCGGACGAGATGCTGACGCCACCGAGGTGCTGCCCCCGACCCGCCCCCTCCCGCCGGCCGGGGAGCCCCCGGTGACCGCGCCGGGTTCGGGGTGGTTCGGCGACTCCGGTGCGGGCCCGCGCGGCCGCGGGCGCTCCGACGCGGACCGGACGGAGGCCCCGGACACCCGAATAGGCGGCCGTGCCCCCCGTGAGCAGAGCCAGGACCCGGTGGTCCGTGGGCGCATAACCTGGGGCACCACCCACTCGTCCGCGGCGCGCCCCGGCAACCCCGCCCCGAGACCCAACCCCTCGGGCACGGCCCCCCAGCCGCCCCGAATGCCCGAAAACGCCCACGCCGGCGACTCGGGCCCTGACATAGGCACCGGCCCCGGCGGCGGAGTCGCCCCGGACTTCGACCGTACGGCCGTTCTCCCGCCGACCGGCACCGGCTCTGGCCCTGGCCTTGGCTCCGGCCCCGGCATCGGTACCGGCCCCGACTTCGACCGGACCACCGTTCTCCCGCCCACCGGCCCCGGCACCGGCTCTGGCCCTGGCCTTGGCTCCGGCCCCGGCATCGGTACCGGCCCCGACTTCGACCGCACAGCCGTTCTCCCGCCCATCGGTGCCGGTTCCGGTGCCGCGATGGGGGCCACCCGTGCCTTTCCCGCGTCCGGTTCCGGGCCCGCGCCCGGGTTCCCGACCGGGCCCGCCACCGCCGCGCTCCGCGATCCCTGGCGGGAGACGCCGGACACGCCGGACACGGACGGCGACGCGGGGGCGGCCGCCGGGCACACCCACGACCCGCACGAGGTCACCGTGCAGCTCGACGCCGTCCACCTCGGTGACGGCGTGCTGCTGCGGGCCGACGGCGGACACCGCAAGAGCGGCCCGGAGCCCTCCGACGGGCCGGTCTTCGTCGACGCGTCCGGCCGCCGCAGCCGCCTGTACCGCCGCCTCGGCATCCTGGTCGCCGTAGCCTGCGCGGTCTACGCCGTCGTCATCGTCTCCACGCTGCTCTCCGGCAACTCCGACGCGCCGTGGATGCCCGTACCGGGCCAGGAGGAGGGCGCACCGGCCGGTCAGGTCGACACCAGCCCGGCACCCTCGCAGTCGGCGCAGCCCCCGGGCACCGGCCCCGCCACCCCGCAGGCCACCCCCTCGGCCGGCGTAGGCGAGACGACCGAACCGGGCGTCGAGGCACCCGCGTCCGGCACCTCCGGCGTGACGGGCGGCGCCACGGGGCAGCCCGGCACGAGCGCCGGCCCCCAGTCCTCGGCACCCGGGACCGACCAGAACCCGGGCGGTGGCGGCGCGACCGGCCCGGACCCGACCCAGTCGACACAGGCCCCGCCCCCCGACACCACGGACCCGTCGGCCCCGACGGGCGGCGGCGACACCAGTGTCGACCCGACCGGGCCCACCGGCGGCTCCACCACCGGCACCGACCCGGGCGCGGACGGCACCAACGCCAACGGCGCGGGCGGTCCGGACCCCGTCGCGGGCCAGGGCGGCGCACCCGTCGTGGTCGCCGGCCCGGCCGACACCTCCACGTCCCCTCACCTGTCCCCGGAGAACACCCTCTGATGGCATCCCGCACCCGCCGTCACGGGGCCGCACGCAGCGCCCGTGAGGGCTCCCGCCGTCGTGTGCCCTTGCGCCTGCTGCTTCCGCTGCTCGTCCTGGTCGCCCTGGTGGCGATGCTCATGCTCCGCGGATACGTGCACAGCGAGATCCTCGCCGACCACCGCGTCCAGCCGCCCGCCGCCACCGACAAGGTGCCGCAGAAGATCCTCGAGGGCGGCCCGGTCATCGACGTGCGCGGCGGCCGCACCGAGAGCCTGAGCGTGCCCGACCACCGCCTCGTCCTCACCTTCGACGACGGCCCGGACCCGACCTGGACGCCGCGCGTGCTGGACGTGCTGAAGAAGCACGACGCGCACGCGGTCTTCTTCGTCACCGGCACCATGGCCTCCCGCTACCCGGACCTGGTCCAGCGCATGGTCGACGAGGGCCACGAGGTGGGCCTGCACACCTTCAACCACCCCGACCTCTCCTTCCAGTCCAAGAAGCGCGTCGACTGGGAGCTCTCGCAGAACCAGCTGGCGCTCACCGGCGCGGCCGGGGTGCGCACCTCGCTGTTCCGGCCGCCGTACTCCTCCTTCGCCGACGCCATGGACAACAAGTCCTGGCCGGTCACCGAGTACATCGGCAGCCGCGGTTACATCACCGTCGTCAACAACACGGACAGCGAGGACTGGAAGAAGCCCGGCGTCGACGAGATCATCCGCCGTGCCACCCCGCACGGCGGCAAGGGCGCCATCGTCCTGATGCACGACTCCGGCGGCGACCGCCACCAGACCGTGCGGGCCCTGGACAAGTTCCTGCCCGACCTGAAGAAGAAGGGCTACGAGTTCGACAACCTCACCGAGGCCCTGGACGCGCCCAGCGCCATGACCCCGGTGACCGGCGCCGAACTCTGGAAGGGCAGGGCGTGGGTCTTCCTGGTCCAGGCGTCGGAGAAGCTCACCGACGTCCTGGTGGTGGGCCTGGCCATCATCGGCACGCTGGTCATCGGGCGCTTCGTCCTGATGCTCCTGCTGTCCGGCGTCCACGCCCGCCGGGTGCGCCGCAGACGCTTCCGCTGGGGCCCGGCGGTCACCGAACCGGTCACGGTGCTGGTCCCGGCGTACAACGAGGCCAAGTGCATCGAGAACACGGTGCGTTCCCTGGTGGCCAGCGACCACCCGGTCGAGGTCATCGTCATCGACGACGGCTCCAGCGACGGGACCGCACGCATCGTGGAGGGGCTCGGCCTGCCGGGCGTCCGGGTGATTCGCCAGCTCAACGCGGGCAAGCCGGCCGCGCTCAACCGGGGCCTGGCCAACGCCCGTCACGACATCGTCGTGATGATGGACGGCGACACCGTCTTCGAACCCTCCACCGTCCGCGAACTCGTCCAGCCCTTCGGCGACCCCAAGGTGGGCGCCGTGGCGGGCAACGCCAAGGTCGGCAACAAGGACAGCCTCATCGGCGCCTGGCAGCACATCGAGTACGTGATGGGCTTCAACCTGGACCGCCGGATGTACGACGTCCTGGGCTGCATGCCGACCATCCCGGGCGCGGTCGGCGCCTTCCGCCGGTCCGCCCTGGAGCCCATCGGCGGCATGAGCGACGACACGCTCGCCGAGGACACCGACGTCACCATGGCGCTGCACCGCGCCGGCTGGCGGGTCGTCTACGCCGAGAACGCCCGCGCCTGGACCGAGGCCCCGGAGTCCGTCGGCCAGCTGTGGTCCCAGCGCTACCGCTGGTCGTACGGCACCATGCAGGCGATCTGGAAGCACCGCCGCGCGGTGATCGAGAAGGGCCCCTCGGGCCGCTTCGGCCGGGTGGGACTGCCCTTCGTCTCCCTGTTCATGGTGCTGGCCCCGCTGCTCGCCCCGCTGATCGACGTCTTCCTGCTCTACGGCCTCGTCTTCGGACCCACCGAGAAGACGGTCGTGGCGTGGCTCGGCGTCCTGGCCATCCAGGCGGTGTGCGCCGCCTACGCCTTCCGGCTGGACCGGGAGAAGCTGACGCCGCTCATCTCGCTGCCCCTCCAGCAGATCCTGTACCGCCAGATCATGTACGTGGTGCTGCTCCAGTCCTGGATCACGGCGCTCACCGGCGGCCGGCTGCGCTGGCAGAAGCTGCGGCGCAGCGGCGGGGTGTCCGCGCCGCCGCCCGGCGCCGACGGCGTGCCGCCCCAGCGGCGGTCCGGCGCCATGGACGGGAGGCCGGTCCGATGACCACCCCGCCCTACGACCCGACGCGGCCGCCTCCCGCAGGCGCGCTGCCCGACCCGCCCCTGCCCGACCCGTACCCGCCCCACCCGTATCCGCCTGGTCCGACCCGGAGCGCCCCGCACATGACCGCACCACCCCTCCAGCCGCCCGTCGGTGCGGACACGGCCGTACCGGCGGCGCCCCAGCAGAAGCAGGCGCGGCGTGCTCCGGTGCGCGACCGGTACTTCGACCTGCTGCGCGCGGTGGCCCTCTTCCGCGTGGTCCTGTACCACCTGATGGGCTGGGCCTGGCTGCCGGTGGTGTTCCCGTCCATGGGCGTGATGTTCGCCCTCGCGGGCAACCTGATGGCCCGCAGCCTCAAGCGCCCGGCCGTCCAGGTCGTCCGCAGCCGCATGCGCCGACTGCTGCCGCCGCTGTGGCTGCTGGGCGTCGTGGGCGTGACCGGCATGGTGCTGCAGGGCTGGGGACCGAACGAGGACGGGCACCCGGGCTGGTGGTGGTTCCACCTCCTCTACTGGATCCTGCCGCTGAGCGACCCGCCCTTCGCCGAGAGCGTGCCGGGCATCCACGGCATCCTGGGCGAGGACTGGGCCGCCGAACTCGGCGGTCCGCTCTGGTACATCCGCGCCTACCTCTGGTACGTCCTGCTCTCCCCGGTCCTGCTGCGCGCGCTGCGCGCCCTGCCGTGGCTGACGATCCTCGCGCCCCTGGTGCTGTCGGCCGCCTTCCAGTTCGGCTACCTGAACCTGCCGGGCGAGCGCTTCCCGTCCGCGCTCACGGACTTCAGCACCTTCGGGGCCTGCTGGATCCTCGGCATGGCCCACCAGGAAGGCGTCCTGAAGCGGCTGCCGCGCTACGTCGTGCCCTCGGTCGCGCCCGTGATCGCCGCACTGGGGCTCTGGTACGCCTTCAGGGAGGGCTTCAAGACCGGGTACGACCTGGACTCCATCCCCTTCGCGCAGGCCGTCTGGTCCTTCGCCACGGTGCTGCTGCTCCTGCACGTCAGCCCGTCGTGGACCGAGTGGCCGCGCCGGCTGCGCCGCTGGGACCGGCTGATCACCCTGCTCAACTCCCGCGCGGTGACGATCTACCTGTGGCACAACGTCTGCATCCTGATCGCGGCCACGCTGTGGGACCAGTTGTGGGGCTTCGACGTCGTGTACGAGAACGTCCCGTGGCTGCTGGAGAGTCCCTGGCCGGTCCTGGTCATCGCCTGGCTGCTCATCGGGAGCTGCATCGTCTGGTTCGGCTGGATGGAGGACGTGGCCGCCAAGCGCAGGCCCCAGCTGTGGCCGGACGGCGGCAAGCGCCCGCCGGCGAAGCAGCCGAGGGCCCGCGCCGCGCACCGGGGCTGACCCCGGGACCGGGGCGGGCCCCGCACCGGGGCTGACGGTTGTCGGCCCTCCGTGCGAGACTGCCCCGGTTGCGGAAGTGAACAGGGTGGCGTGAGCCGGTCAGGGGGAGCAGCGGGATGAGCAAGCGGCAGACGCAGAAGATGCTGCAGTTGATGGCGAGCGGGGAGCCGGTCCAGCTCACCAGCCGGATGTCGTCCGTGAAGAAACTCGCCAAGCTCGCCTTCGTCGCCCAGCAGTTCGGGTACGAGTACGCGGACGTGCGCCAGAGCGGGGGGAACAACGCCGCGCTCACCATGCTGCTCGTCCCCGACCCGAGCCCGCAGGCCCGCACCCGGGCCGCGCAGAACTGGGGGCAGTACCCGAACGCCGGCGACGGCGTGTCGCTGCCGCCGCTCGTGCCGGACGCCTTCGAACTCCTCAAGGCCCGGATCAACTTCGACCTCACCGGCAAGAACGCCCAGAAGAACATGGGCTACGGCGCGCTCGGCGGCACCGTCGCGTGTGTGGTCATCGCCTTCCGCGAGGGCGGCTCGTCCGACGACTTCGTCCTCTCCGGGATCATCTGGCTGGTCCTCATGGTGGCCCTGGGCCTCGGTTTCCTCGTCACCCGCAAGCGCAACGCCAAGTTCGCGGCCCGGCTGCAGGCGGCCGGGTTCATGCCGGTGGCCGACGAGACGGGGCGGGTGCGGTACCTGCCGCCCGGCGGGCAGCTGCCGGGCCACGGGAACCCGTTCGGCGCCGCGCCCGGCGGCTACGGACAGCCGGCCCCCGGCCCGTACGGCGCCCAGCCGCCGCAGCAGCCGTACGGCGGCCCGCCGCAGGCCCCGCAAGCCCCCCAGCCGTACGCGCCGCAGCCCGGCCCGCAGCCCCAGCAGCCCTACGCGGCCCCGCAGGCGTCGCAGCCCTACCCGCAGCCCTACCCGCCGCAGCAGGCCCCCCAGCCGTACGCCCAGCCGCAGCAGCCGTACGGCGGGCCGCCGCAGGCCCAGCAGCCGTACCCGCCGCAGGGCTACCCGCAGCAGAACCCGCACTGGCAGCCCCAGCCCCCGCAGGGCTGACCGGCACGATCTCTCACGCCGCCCCCGCGCCGGGTGAGAGCAACGTTCCCTCCCGGTCATCCACAGCCCCACCGGCGCGAAACGCGTCCTGCCTAGCGTCGGCACCACCGAGCTGTGGAGCACCGTGGAGGCGCGATGAAAGCCCGTGGCGGACGCTGGATCGAGCACTGGGATCCGGAGAACGAGACCTTCTGGAAGGAGACGGGTCGGCGAACGGCCCGGCGGAACCTGCTCTTCTCCGTGCTCTCCGAGCACATCGGGTTCTCCGTCTGGACCCTGTGGTCCGTGCTGGTGCTCTTCATGGGCCCGGAGTACGGGCTGACACCGGCCGACAAGTTCCTGCTGACGTCCGTGGTGACCCTGGTCGGTGCCGTCGTGCGGGTGCCGTACACCTTCGCCGTCGCGGTCTTCGGCGGCCGCAACTGGACGATCGTCTCGGCGAGCCTGCTCCTGGTCCCGACGGTCGCGGCCTTCGTGGTGATGGAGCCCGGGACGTCCTTCTCGACCTTCCTGCTGGTCGGGCTGCTGGCCGGGATCGGAGGCGGCAACTTCGCCTCGTCCATGACCAACATCAACGCCTTCTTCCCGCTCAGGGAGAAGGGGTGGGCGCTGGGCCTCAACGCCGGGGGCGGGAACGTCGGCGTGCCGGTCATCCAACTCGTCGCCCTCGCGATCATCGGGGCGAGCGGCGGACCCCGGGTGCTGCTCGGCGTCTACATCCCGCTGATCCTCGTCGCCGCCGTCCTCGCCGCGCGCTTCATGGACAACCTCACCACGGTGAAGAACGACACCGGAGCCGCCAAGGACGCGGCCAAGGACGCCCACACCTGGATCATGTCGGTGCTGTACGTCGGCACCTTCGGCTCGTTCATCGGCTACAGCTTCGCCTTCGGCCAGGTGCTGACCACCCAGTTCGGGCGGACGCCGCTGCAGGCCGCGTACCTCACGTTCATCGGCCCGCTGCTCGGCTCCCTCGTCCGGCCGCTGGGCGGCAGGCTCGCCGACCGGTACGGCGGTTCGAGGATCACCCTGTGGAACTTCGTCGCCATGGCCGCCGCCACCGCGGTGCTCGTCCTGGCCAGCATGGAGAAGTCGCTGGCGCTGTTCGTGACCGTGTTCGTGGCACTGTTCGTGCTCAGCGGGCTCGGCAACGGCTCGACGTTCAAGATGATTCCCGGCATCTTCCACTCCAAGGCGCTGGCCCGTGGCCTGACGGGGGAGGAGGCCGTGCGGCACGGACGACGCCTGTCCGGTGCGTCGATGGGGCTGATCGGTGCGGTGGGCGGCCTCGGCGGCGTCGGGATCAACCTCGCCTTCCGCCAGTCCTTCCTGTCCTCCGGATCGGGAACCGGTGCCTTCGTCGCCTTCCTGGCCTTCTACGCCGTGTGCATCGTGGTGACATGGGCGGTATACCTTCGCCGGCCCGCCGTGCGCGGTGCGGCGGGGGCATCGGCGGCGAAGACGGAAGCGCAGCTCAGCTATGCCGAGGTGTGACGTAACACTGGTGACATGAAGCGGAACCGAGCCTGTCACGCACGGTTGACAGGCTCGGTCGTCCACGTGACTGGGCACGTGGGTGTGAACGGATCGGAGTGCGGCGAGCGATGGACGACGTAAGCGAGGTGGGCGGCGTGGGCGGCGCGGGCGACGGACCGCAGCGACCCGACCACGGCCCGCTGGCCGGGTTCACCGTGGGCGTCACCGCCGCCCGCCGGGCCGACGAACTGGGTGCGCTGCTCCAGCGGCGCGGTGCCACCGTCCTGCACGCACCGGCGCTGCGGATCGTGCCGCTGGCCGACGACGCCGAGCTGATGGCCGCGACCAAGGGCATCGTCGACCAGGCACCGGACGTCGTCGTCGCCACCACCGCCATCGGGTTCCGGGGCTGGGTGGAGGCCGCCGACGGCTGGGGGCTCGGCGAGACCCTGCTGGAGCGGCTGCGCACGGTGGAGCTGCTGGCGCGCGGGCCCAAGGTGAAGGGCGCGGTACGGGCCGCGGGGCTGACGGAGCGGTGGTCACCCGCCTCGGAGTCCATGGCCGAGGTCCTGGACCGGCTCCTGGAGCAGGGCGTCGAGGGCCGCCGGATCGCCGTACAGCTGCACGGTGAGCCGCTGCCGGGGTTCGTGGAGGCGCTGCGGGAGGGCGGCGCCGAGGTGGTGGGCGTGCCCGTGTACCGGTGGCTGCCGCCGGAGGACCTCGGGCCGGTGGACCGGCTGCTGGACGCCGCCGTGTCGCGGGGCGTGGACGCCGTGACCTTCACCAGCGCGCCCGCCGCGGTCTCGCTGCTGGGCCGGGCCGAGGAGCGGGGCCTGCTGCCGGAGCTGCTCGCCGCGTTCGGCCACGACGTGCTGCCCGCCTGCGTCGGCCCGGTCACCGCGGTGCCGCTCCAGGCGCACGGCGTCGACACGGTCCAGCCCGAGCGCTTCCGGCTCGGCCCCCTCGTCCAGCTGCTCTGCCAGGAGCTGCCGGCCCGTGCCCGTGCCCTGCCGGTCGCCGGGCACCGGCTGGAGATCCGCGGACACGCGGTGCTCGTCGACGGGGAGCTGCGGACCGTGCCGCCCGCCGGCATGTCCCTGCTGCGCGCCCTCGCCCGGCGGCCCGGCTGGGTCGTGCCCCGCGCGGAGCTGCTGCGCGCGCTGCCGGGCACCGGCCGCGACGAACACGCCGTCGAGACGGCCATGGCCCGCCTGCGCACGTCCCTCGGCGCCCCGAAGCTGATCCAGACGGTGGTCAAACGCGGCTACCGCCTCGCCCTCGACCCGGCCACGGACGCCAAGTACACGACGGACTGACCCCCAGCCACCCGGCCCCGCCGGGCCGCGCGGCGAGCGGCACGGTTCGCGTCGCCGCGCCGTGCCGTTGACGGCCCCGGCCCCTCCCACCTCCACCCGCCTGCCGCCCCGGCAGCACAGGCCCACCCGGGCTGCGGTGCAGGCGGGGGGCCAGGCGCGTGCGACTCGCCCAGGCCGTGGGCTGCGGGATGCCGGGTCCTCAGCGGTCGGCCGCGGCTGGGCCCGGCGCCCCACCGGGCGGGCGTTCGCCGGGGTGTTCAGTGCGAGGTCCGGTGCGGTGTGCCGTGGGCGGCGGTGGGGCGTTGCGGTGCCGCGGGCTCCGGTCGGGCCGGGTGACCGGCGCCCTGCCGGGCGGGCGTCCGCCACCTCGGCGCCCCGTCGGGCGGGCGTTCGCCGGGGTGTTCAGTGCGAGGTCCGGTGCGGTGTGCCGTGGGCGGCCGTGGGGCGTTGCGGTGCCGCGGGCTCCGGTCGGGCCGGGTGACAGGCGCCCTGCCGGGCGGGCGTTCGCCGGGGTGCTCAGTGCGACGTCCGGTGCGGGATTGCGGGGGAGGCCGTAGGGGGTCGTGGGGCCGAGGGTGCCGGTCGCGTCGGGCGGTTTCGTGTCGCCAGGCCCGTGGCCAGGCACGCCGTCGCCAGTGTCGACAGGGCGGCGCGTACGACGTTCCAGGCCACCCAAGGGTCCTCGAACCGCTCGCGCAGCGCCGCCGGGTCGCCGGGGCGGGCCAGGGCGTCGTTGAGGGGGATGTTGGCGCCCACCGTGACCAGGAAGGCGAGCGCGTACGCCGTCGCGCCCGCCCAGATCCACCAGCGGCCGGGCGTCCGGCGCGACTGCCACCCCGCGAGTCCCGCGAGGGCGAGCGCGCCCATGAAGGCCAGCAGGAACACCGGGTTCTGGATCACCTCGTTGACGTCGCGCATCACGTCGACGTACACCCGGTCGTCGCTGCGCGCCAGCGCCGGCATCACGGCGCAGGCGAAGACGAAGAAGGTCCCGGCCATCAGGCCCGCGGCGACCGTGGCCGCCACCAGTACTCCACCGGCGGTGCGGGACCGCTGTTCCCCGTTGATGTCTGTCATGCGTCCAGTCAACCGGCCCCGCCGTGCGCCGGACATGGCCGTGGCGCGCGGGCGCATGCGCGAGCGTCCACGCGGGAGCGGTGCGAGGGGTTCCGGGCGCGGGTGCGGGCAGGCACTGTAGAGGGGAGCGGTCCGCGCGCGGCCCGCGTGGTCCCCCTGCTCCCCTTTCCGGGCCCGTGCCTGAGCGGGCAAGCCCTAGGCGGTGACAGGAACATGGCACTGGGTACGGCCACCGACCCGTACGAGCTGCGGTTCGACACCGGGCGGATCTGTCTGGACCTCATCGCCACCACCCACCCCGCGGAACGCCTCGACTCCGTCGACGCCCTGCGCGCCTGGATCACCGGCTCCGGGATCGTCCCGCCCGGCACCCCGCTGGCGCACGCCGACCGCTCCTGGCTGAGCGGCTTCCACGAACTGCGCGCCGAGACCGCCGGGTTGGTGCGGAGCCGGCCGGTGCCCCGCAACCCCCGCCACGCCCTCGCCCTCGCCCGCGTCAACGAACTCGCCCTCGCCGCACCGCCCGCCCCCCGCGCGGTGCCCGGCGAGGACGGCGCACTGGTGCGGGAGCTGACCGGACCGCCGCGGTGCGCCGCGCTGCTCGGCGCCCTCGCCCGGGACGCCGTGGAACTGCTCACCGACCCCGTCGCGCGGGCGAGCCTCAGGCAGTGCGCGGGCGACAACTGCCCCATCGTGTACGTGGACACCTCCCGCGGCCGCCGCCGGCGCTGGTGCTCCAGCGAGATCTGCGGCAACCGCGAACGCGTCGCCCGGCACCGCCGCCGCGCCGCCCTCGCCCGGTAAGTACCCGTAGCGCCCCTCGCGCCCCGTTCGTCGCACCGCCCCCGGGAAATCTTTCATCTCGGTTTGAACACGCCGCACTTCGCGTCCGTACCGGATGGGCGAGCGACCGACTGGGGGATCCCCCGGACACCGGAGGTGGGCGTGCGCAAGGATTCCGTCGTGGCCAACGAACGTGGTGCGAGGGCCCGACATCGCATGTCGCAGTCGTCCTCGGAGCCCGACGAGGAGCTGATGCGCGCGCTGTACCGCGAGCACGCCGGCCCCTTGCTGGCCTACGTGCTGCGGCTGGTCGCGGGGGACCGCCAGCGCGCCGAGGACGTCGTCCAGGAGACGCTCATCCGTGCCTGGAAGAACGCCGGTCAGCTCAACCGTGCGACCGGATCGGTACGCCCCTGGCTGGTGACGGTCGCGCGTCGCATCGTCATCGACGGCCACCGCAGCCGGCAGGCCCGGCCGCAGGAGGTCGATCCGTCGCCGCTGGAGGTCATCCCCGCGGAGGACGAGATCGACAAGGCGCTGTGGCTGATGACGCTGTCGGACGCGCTCGACGACCTGACCCCGGCCCACCGGGAGGTCCTCGTCGAGACGTACTTCAAAGGGCGTACCGTCAATGAGGCGGCGCAGACACTGGGCATACCCAGCGGCACCGTTCGCTCCCGGGTGTTCTACGCGCTGCGTTCGATGAAGCTGGCTCTGGAGGAGCGGGGGGTGACGGCGTGATGAGCGGGTACGGGGGAGCTCAGGGATTCGGCGGGGGATTCGGCCCGGGGGACACGGGTAGTCCTGTCCCCATGCAGGGATCACCGGCGCCGAACGAGCACGAGACCGTCGGCGCCTACGCCCTCGGGATCCTCGACGACGCCGAGGCGACGGCCTTCGAGGCCCACCTCGCCACCTGCGAGTGGTGCGCCCAGCAGCTCGACGAGCTGGCAGGCATGGAGCCGATGATGGCGGCGCTCGCGGACCTGCCGGGCACCGGTACGCCCGCGATCGCCGAGTCGCTCACCGCGAAGCCCAGCCCACGGCTCTCGGAGCGGCTCGTCGACGAGGTCGCCGAGCGGCGCGCGAGCAAGCGCCGCCGCAACTTCTACCTGGTGGGCACCGCGGCCGCGCTGATCATCGGCGGCCCGTTCGCCGCCGTGGCGACCACGGGCGGAGGCGGGGGCGACGACGACGATGGCGGCCGCAAGACCGAGGCGTCGCAGCAGGCCGCGAGCCCGGCCGAGTCCGCCTTCGCCGCCATGCCGGACCGGGTCACCGCCACCGACCCGGCCACCCAGGTCAGCGCCACCGTGGCACTGGAGAAGAAGGCATGGGGCACCGAGACGGTCCTGGAGCTGAAGAACCTCAAGGGCCCCCAGAAGTGCTCCCTGATCGCCGTCGGCAAGAACGGCGAGCGGGAGACGCTCACCTCCTGGACGGTCCCCGACTGGGGTTACGGCATACCGGGCGCCACCACCGAGAAGGGCAAGAAGCCCCTCTACGTGCACGGCGGGGCCGCCTTCGAACCCAACCAGATCTCCCACTTCGAGGTCATGACCTTCGACGGGAAGCGACTGGTGGAGGTCGACGCGTAGCGCCGCCGCCGGGCGCGGCGTAGCTTCCCGGGCCCCCTTCGCGTATTTTTGACGGCTGCCCAGCACGTCAGAAGGGGGCCCGGTGGCCGCACAGGCGCAACAGGATCCGGCGGTCGACTCGGAGCACGACCCCGCACGCGGGGACGCCGCACGGGCGGACTCCGTACGGGACCGAGAGATCGACGTGGAACAGGCGCACCTCGACCGGGTGTACCGACGCCTCGAGGAGAAGATCCACGAGGCGGAGTTCCTCATGCACGACGCCGCCCAGCGCGGCCACGTCGGCACGCCCGGCGCCCTGGCCGAGCGCGACGCGCAGGTCTTCCGGGCCGGCATCCACCTCAACCGCCTGAACAACGAGTTCGAGGACTTCCTGTTCGGCCGCATCGACCTGCTCCTCGGCAAGGACGGCAAGAAGGGCCCGGACGGCGCGTACACCGCGGTGGAGCCCGCCGAGGGCGCCCTCGGACCCGACAACACCGCCGACATCGCCGAGACCCTGCACATCGGCCGCATCGGCGTCCTGGACGAGGACTACGCGCCGCTGGTCATCGACTGGCGGGCGCCCGCCGCCGCCCCCTTCTACCGGTCCACGCCGGTCGACCCGGGCCGGGTCGTGCGCCGCCGGGTGATCCGCTCCAAGGGGCGGCGCGTCCTCGGCGTCGAGGACGACCTCATGCGCCCCGAGGTCACCGCCCGGCTGGACGGCGAGGAGCTGGCCGTCGTCGGCGACGGCGCCCTGATGGCCGCCCTCGGCCAGGCCCGCACCCACTCCATGCGGGACATCGTGGCCTCCATCCAGGCCGAGCAGGACCGGGTGATCCGCGCCCCCGCCGCCTCCGTGACCTACGTCGAGGGCGGCCCCGGCACCGGCAAGACCGCCGTCGCCCTGCACCGGGCGGCGTACCTGCTCTACCAGGACCGGCGCCGGTACGCGGGCGGCATCCTCATCGTCTCGCCGACCCCGCTGCTCGTGGCGTACACCGAGGGCGTACTGCCCTCACTGGGTGAGGAGGGGCAGGTCGCCATCCGCGCGATCGGTTCCCTGGTCGACGGCGCCGAGGCCACGCTGTACGACTCCCCGGCGACCGCCCGCGTCAAGGGCTCCTCGCGCATGCTCCGGGTGCTGCGCAAGGCCGCCCGCGGCGCGCTGGAACCGGCCGACTCGCCGACGCTGCTCAGGGTCGTCGCCTTCGGTCGCCGCCTCGAACTGGAGGCCGAGGAGCTGGCCGGCATCCGCCGCACCGTCCTCGGCGGCACCGCGCCCGTCAACCTGCTGCGCCCCCGTGCCCGCCGCCTGCTCCTGGACGCCCTGTGGGAGCGGTCGGGCGCCGGGGCCCGGCACACCGACCCCGAGCTGGCCGCCGAGCTGCGCTCCTCCTTCGACGAGGACGTCAGCTCGGAGGACTCCTTCACCGCCTTCCTCGACGCCTGGTGGCCCGAGCTGACCCCGGGCGCCGTGCTTGCGGCCATGGCGGACGAGCGCCGGCTGGGCCGCTGGGCCCGGCGCGTGCTGAATCCGGGCGAGATCCGCAAGGTCGCCCGCTCGCTGCGCCGCGAGGGCCGCTCCGTGCACGACATCGCCCTGCTCGACGAGCTCCAGGCGATCGTCGGCACCCCGGCCCGCCCCCGCAAGCGGCGCGAGCAGGACCCGCTGGACCAGCTCACCGGCCTGGAGGAGCTGATGCCGCAGCGCGAGGAGACCCAGTGGGAGCGCGCCGAGCGCCTCGCCCAGGAACGCACCGAGTACGCCCACGTCATCGTCGACGAGGCGCAGGACCTCACGCCCATGCAGTGGCGGATGGTCGGCCGCCGCGGCCGGCACGCCACCTGGACGGTCGTCGGCGACCCGGCCCAGTCCTCCTGGTCCGACCCCGACGAGGCGGCCGCCGCCCGTGACGAGGCCCTCGGCAGCCGCCCGCGCCGCCGCTTCGAACTGACCGTGAACTACCGCAACCCGGCCGAGATCGCCGAGCTGGCGGCGAAGGTCCTCGCCCTGGCCATGCCCGGCGCGCCGTCCCCGTCGGCCGTGCGTTCGACCGGCGTGCGGCCGCGTTTCGCGGTGGTGGAGGAGTCCCTCGCCCGGACGGCACGCGCGGAGGCGGCCCGGCTGCTCGACCTCGTCGACGGCACCGTCGGCGTCGTGGTCGCCATGAACCGGCGCGAGGAGGCCCGGCGCTGGCTGGCCGGGCTCGGTGACCGGGTGGTGGCGCTGGGCAGCCTGGAGGCCAAGGGCCTGGAGTACGACGCCACGGTCGTGGTCTCCCCGGCCGAGATCGCCGACGAGTCGCCCGCCGGACTGCGGGTGCTGTACGTCGCCCTGACCCGGGCCACGCAGCAGCTGACGGTCGTCTCGTGCGAGCGCGACCAGCCGGACGCCTCGGGGGTGCCCGACCTGCTGCGCGACTGAGTGCCGGGCCGGGGCCGGCCCCGGGACGTGCGAAGGGCCCGCGCCGTCGGCGCGGGCCCTTCGCTCTCGTTCAAGTGGCACCGACCCGCCATGCTCGCCTCGCGGCAAGTGGTCGCTCGTAGCGACGAAGGTTGGGCCCGGGGGCTTGGATCGAGCCGGTGCCACGTCCAAGGTAACAAACGATCCCCGCAAGACAATTCCCGTCCCGTGGGTTCCTTCGGCGGCCGGGTCGCGTCCGCCGCGCGTCTTCCGGTGACCCCTTCCCCCGACGGGCTACTTCTCGTATGGTGGAAGTCGTTTTCCGAAATCCGGGTGAACAAAAAGTTCGCAATCCGGGGCGGCTACCGCGTACCCAGTGGTAGGTGCGACGATCGGACGGCACAACCCAGTTACACGGTGAAAGCAGAGGAAGTCGGCCATGGCAACGGCGCCCAGCGTCTCCTACTCGATGACGGTCCGACTGGAGGTGCCCGCCGGCGGAACCGCCGTCTCGCAGCTCACCACAGCGGTGGAGTCCGCCGGCGGCTCGGTCACCGGTCTCGACGTCACGGCCTCCGGCCACGACAAGCTCCGGATCGACGTCACCATCGCGGCCGGCTCGACCGCCCACGCCGACGAGATCGTGGAGCAGCTGCGCGGCATCGAGGGCGTCAGCCTGGGCAAGGTCTCGGACCGTACCTTCCTCATGCACCTCGGCGGCAAGATCGAGATGCAGTCCAAGCACCCGATCCGCAACCGCGACGACCTGTCCATGGTCTACACGCCGGGCGTGGCCCGCGTCTGCATGGCGATCGCGGAGAACCCCGAGGACGCCCGGCGCCTCACCATCAAGCGCAACTCCGTTGCGGTCGTGACGGACGGTTCCGCCGTGCTCGGCCTCGGCAACATCGGCCCGAAGGCCGCGCTGCCGGTGATGGAGGGCAAGGCGGCCCTGTTCAAGCGGTTCGCCGGCATCGACGCCTGGCCGATCTGCCTGGACACCCAGGACACCGACGCGATCGTCGAGATCGTCAAGGCCATCGCCCCGGGCTTCGCCGGCATCAACCTGGAGGACATCTCCGCGCCCCGCTGCTTCGAGATCGAGGCCCGGCTGCGCGAGGCCCTCGACATCCCCGTCTTCCACGACGACCAGCACGGCACCGCCATCGTCGTGCTCGCCGCGCTGACCAACGCCCTGCGCGTGGTCGACAAGCCCATCGAGAACGTACGGGTCGTCATGTCCGGCGCCGGCGCGGCCGGTACGGCCATCCTCAAGCTGCTGCTCGCCGCCGGGGTCAAGAACGCCGTCGTCGCCGACATCCACGGCGTCGTGCACACGGGCCGCGCCGACCTGGTGGACGCCGCGCCCGAGTCCGCCCTGCGCTGGATCGCCGACAACACCAACCCCGAGGGCCTCACCGGCACCCTCAAGGAGGCCGTGCACGGCGCCGACGTCTTCATCGGCGTCTCCGCCCCCAACGTCCTGGACGGCGAGGACGTGGCCGCCATGGCGGACGGCGCGATCGTGTTCGCGCTCGCGAACCCCGACCCCGAGGTGGACCCGGCGATCGCCCGCGAGACGGCCGCGGTCGTCGCCACCGGCCGCAGCGACTTCCCGAACCAGATCAACAACGTGCTGGTCTTCCCGGGCGTCTTCCGCGGCCTCCTTGACGCCCAGTCCCGCACCGTCAACACCGAGATGATGCTCGCCGCCGCACACGCCCTCGCGGACGTGGTGACCGAGGACGAGATCAACCCGAACTACATCATCCCCAGCGTCTTCAACGACAAGGTCGCCGGTGCCGTCGCGGGCGCCGTGCGGGAGGCGGCGAAGGCCGCCGGAGTGGTGGCGTAGGTTCCCCCGCCCGGGGAAGGCGGCCTGTGGCGTGGTGGTGAGGATCACCACGGCGGGCCGCCCCTCCGGCGCGTCGCGGGATGTCGGGCCTCGTATCGCCCTCTAGGGTTGCGCAAGGCTCAGGCCCTCTCGGCGTGTGACTCCCAAGGGTGTTCTCACGACTCCTGGGGGTGCCGGATTGGCTTTACCGCCGCAGGTGGAGGCAGGATGCCTCCCTGGGCGCGAGGGTCTGACGACCGACCCGGGTCCGGGGAATGTCAGAGGGCCCTGGCAGCATCGGCATCGCTGTGCCCAACATGCGGCTCCGCCGCGTGGCACGCCTCAACGGCAAGAAGAACACGGGAGTAACAACATGAACCGCAGTGAGCTGGTGGCCGCGCTGGCCGACCGCGCCGAGGTGACCCGCAAGGACGCCGACGCCGTGCTGGCCGCGTTCGCCGAGGTTGTCGGCGACATCGTCTCCAAGGGCGACGAGAAGGTCACCGTCCCCGGCTTCCTGACCTTCGAGCGCACCCACCGTGCCGCTCGCACCGCCCGCAACCCGCAGACCGGCGAGCCGATCCAGATCCCGGCCGGCTACAGCGTCAAGGTCTCCGCGGGTTCCAAGCTCAAGGAAGCCGCCAAGGGTAAGTAAGCGCTCCGCTTGGAGTGCCGGGGACTGTGCGGATCGTTCGTACGGGGTGCGGTCGTTTCGCGGCTGCGGGCCCGTTGTGGCTGGTCGCGCAGTTCCCCGCGCCCCTTTGGGGCGTTCGACGTAACGCCGATGGGGCGGTCACCCGGGTCCGGGTGACCGCCCCATCGGCGTGTCTGCGCGGGTCAGCCCAGGGCCTTGCCCGGGAGTTCCACCTTTGCGCCCAGCTCCACGAGCTTGTCCATGAAGTTCTCGTAGCCGCGGTTGATCAGGTCGATGCCGTGGACCCGGGAGGTGCCCTGGGCCGCGAGGGCGGCGATCAGGTACGAGAAGCCGCCGCGCAGGTCGGGGATGACCAGGTCGGCGCCCTCCAGCTTGGTCGGCCCGGAGACGACGGCCGAGTGCAGGAAGTTGCGCTGGCCGAAGCGGCAGTCGGAGCCGCCGAGGCACTCGCGGTAGAGCTGGATGTGGGCGCCCATCTGGTTGAGCGCGGAGGTGAAGCCGAGCCGGGACTCGTACACCGTCTCGTGGACGATGGACAGGCCCGTGGCCTGCGTCAGGGCGACCACCAGGGGCTGCTGCCAGTCCGTCTGGAAGCCGGGGTGCACGTCCGTCTCCAGGGCGATGGACTTCAGCCGTCCGCCCGGGTGCCAGAAGCGGATGCCCTCGTCGTCGATCTCGAAGGCGCCGCCCACCTTCCGGAAGGTGTTCAGGAACGTCATCATCGAGCGCTGCTGGGCCCCGCGGACATAGACGTTGCCCTCGGTGGCCAGCGCCGCGGAGGCCCAGGAGGCGGCCTCCAGGCGGTCCGAGAGGGCACGGTGGGTGTAGCCGCCCAGCTCGTCCACACCGGTGATGCGGATCGTGCGGTCGGTGTCCATCGCGATGATCGCGCCCATCTTCTGCAGAACGCAGATCAGGTCCTCGATCTCCGGCTCCACGGCCGCGTTGGACAGCTCCGTGACGCCCTCGGCGAGCACGGCGGTCAGCAGCACCTGCTCGGTCGCGCCGACGGACGGGTACGGCAGCCGGATCTTGGTGCCGCGCAGCCGCTGCGGAGCCTCCAGGTACTGGCCGTCCGCCCGCTTCTCGATCTTCGCGCCGAACTGGCGCAGCACCTCGAAGTGGAAGTCGATGGGCCGGCCGCCGATGTCGCAGCCGCCCAGGCCGGGGATGAAGGCGTGCCCGAGGCGGTGCAGCAGCGGGCCGCAGAACAGGATCGGGATGCGCGACGAACCCGCGTGGGCATCGATGTCGGCGACGTTCGCGCTCTCCACGTGGGAGGGGTCGAGGACCAGCTCGCCGGGCTCCTCACCCGGGCGGACGGTCACCCCGTGCAGCTGCAGCAGTCCGCGTACGACCCGCACGTCGCGGATGTCCGGCACGTTGCGCAGCCGGCTCGGCGCACTGCCCAGCAGGGCGGCCACCATGGCCTTCGGCACGAGGTTCTTCGCACCGCGGACCCGGATCTCGCCCTCCAGCGGGGTCCCGCCGTGGACAAGCAGTACGTCATCAGCGCCGTTGACGGTCATGAATCTCGCGTTCCGTGGGGTTGGGCAGGGGCCAGAAGGGAAAGGGTAATCGTCTTGTACCCCCCATCCATGCGCCTGCGCACGGTCCGGCAACGTCATGGATTTGTCACAACACGCGGTGTTCCCCGGCGCGTACAGGGGGTCACGACCGAGGGACGTGCGCGGGGGCGTGTTCACTCCCGTGCCCCCGATTGCCTCCCCACGGGAGGGGAACATGCGGGATCATGTCTGGCATGACCGAGGTGTCCTCGCTCACGGGGCGGCTGCTCGTGGCAACGCCCGCCCTGGCGGACCCGAACTTCGAGCGTGCGGTGGTGCTCCTCCTCGACCACGACGAGGAGGGCTCCCTCGGTGTCGTCCTCAACCGCCCCACGCCGGTCGACGTGGGCGACATCCTGGAGGACTGGGCGGACCTGACCGGCGAGCCCGGCGTCGTCTTCCAGGGCGGCCCGGTGTCGCTGGACTCGGCCCTCGGCGTCGCCGTCGTCCCCGGCGGGGCGTCCGGCGAGCGGACGCCGCTGGGCTGGCGGCGGGTGCACGGCGCTATCGGCCTGGTGGACCTGGAGGCGCCCCCGGAGCTGCTGGCGTCCGCCGTGGGCGCCCTGCGGATCTTCGCCGGGTACGCGGGCTGGGGGCCCGGCCAGCTGGAGGACGAGCTGACCGAGGGCGCCTGGTACGTGGTCGAGTCCGAGCCCGGCGACGTCTCCTCGCCATTCCCGGAGAGACTCTGGCGCGAGGTGCTGCGCCGCCAGCGGGGCGACCTGGCGATGGTGGCGACGTATCCGGACGACCCGTCGCTCAACTGAAGCGTGTGAGCTTCAGTACCCTTGGCGGTTATGAGCACTCTCGAGCCCGAGCGCGGGACAGGTACGGGAACCCTCGTCGAACCGACGCCGCAGACGTCCCACGGCGACGGCGATCACGAGCGCTTCGCGCATTACGTCCAGAAGGACAAGATCATGGCCAGCGCCCTCGACGGCACCCCCGTCGTGGCGCTGTGCGGCAAGGTCTGGGTACCGGGCCGCGACCCCAAGAAGTACCCCGTCTGCCCCATGTGCAAGGAGATCTACGAATCCATGAGCGGCGGCGGGGACGAGGGCAAGGGCGGCGACAAGAAGTAGCGCCCCTGTCCGTTCGGACCTCTTAGCTCGTCCCGAAGGCCCCCGGAGTGTGCCCGCGCGCACTCCGGGGGCCTTCGTGCGTCCGGGCCCGGTCGGGCTGATTAACAAAGAGGTTTACGAACTGGTTCAGACCTCTTGTGGACAGGTTCATGTCTCCCTACGCTCCTGGGTGTTGTGCAGAGCGAAACCGTCATTGCATATGTTGCAACGCACGCCCGGAGGAAAGACTCCATGAAGCTCGCCCCCCGCCTGGCCGTACTGCTGGCCGCGGCCGTCGTCGCCGCGACCGCCTGCGCACCCCAGACGTCCGACAACTCCTCCTCCGGCAAGGACGAGAAGAGCGGCACGTTGCGCGTCTGGCTGTTCCAGGAGGTCAACAACAAGCCGAAGGAGAAGGTCGTCGACGCGGTCCTCGCCGACTTCGAGAAGGCGCACGAGGACACGAAGGTCACCGTGGAGTACATCCCGGTCGAGACCCGTGCCCAGCGCATCAAGGCCGCCTTCAACGACCCGAAGAGCGCCCCCGACGTCATCGAGTTCGGCAACACGGACACCGCCGGCTACGTCAAGGACGGCGGACTCGCCGACCTCACCAAGGAGTTCGCGGCCTGGGACGAGGCCAAGGACGCCGACCCCACCGCCCGCCAGTCGGTCACCGTGGACGGAAAGGTCTACGGCGCCCCCTACTTCGTCGGCGTCCGCGCCCTCTACTACCGCACCGACGTCTTCGACGACCTCGGTCTCGAACCTCCCAAGTCGCTGGCGGAACTGGCGTCCACGGCCAAGAAGGTGCACACCGCGAAGCCCGACCTCTACGGCATCGCGGTCGGCGGCGCCTACACCTACGGCGCGATGCCGTTCATCTGGGCCAACGGCGGTGAACTCGCCACCGGCAAGGGCGGCTCGTACGCCTCCGCGATCGACAGCGCCGCGGCCCGGAAGGGCATCGAGGCGTACACGTCCCTGTTCGGGGACGGCAACTGCCCCGCCGCCAAGTGCGCCGGCATGGGCGGCAACGACACCGTCACCGCCTTCGCCTCCGGCAAGGCGGCCATGGCCATCGGCGGCGACTTCAGCCACCAGGCCGTGGAGGCCGGCGCGGCGAAGGGCAAGTACGCGGTCGTGCCGCTGCCGGGTGTCGAGTCCGGCTCCATCGCCCCCGCCTTCGCGGGCGGCAACAACATCGGCGTCCTGAAGAGCACCTCGCACCGCACCCTCGCCGTCGACCTGATGCAGCGGCTCGCGTCGAAGAAGGCGCAGGCCGACCTGTTCGACGCGATGGGCTTCCTGCCGACCTTCACGGACGTACGGCAGCAGGTGGCGGCGAAGGAGCCGTTCGTGAAGCCGTTCGTCGACACGCTCGCTGCGGGCACGAAGTTCGTTCCGGCCTCTCCCGCGTGGGCGACGATCGACTCCTCGCAGGTGCTGCCGACGATGTTCCAGGAGGTGGTCAGCGGCAAGAAGGACGTGGACGCTGCCGCTGGGGACGCGGCTCGGAAGATGGACGACGCGTTTGGCTCCGCCGGATGACGGGTTCGCCTATGAGCTCGGGGGGTGCGGTGCGTGGGCGGGTGACGGTGCGTCGTGGTTTCTCGCGCCGTTCCCCGCGCCCCTTCGGGCGCTCCTCCGCCACCCCTTGGATATATCTCGCGCCCGCTCTTGTGGTCCTTGGTGGGCTGCTGGTCTACCCCGTTTATCAGCTTGGGTTGATCTCCTTTCTGGAGTACACGCAGGCTCAGGTCAGTGGTGGGGAGCCGGCTACCTTTCAGGGGTTCGGGAACTATGCCGAGCTGTTCGGGGACCGGGAGTTCTGGCGGGTGCTGCTCGCCACCGTGCTGTTCGCCGCCGCCTGTGTGGTGTCCACGCTGGCCGTCGGGTGCGCGCTCGCCGTGCTGCTCACGCGGGTGCGGGCCGTGCCGCGGCTGGCGTTGATGCTGGCGGGGCTGGGCGCGTGGGCGACCCCGGCGGTGACCGGGTCCACCGTCTGGCTGCTGCTGTTCGACCCGGACTTCGGGCCCGTCAACCGGATGCTGGGGATCGGCGACCACTCCTGGACGTACGGGCGGTACAGCGCCTTCCTGCTCGTACTGCTCGAAGTGGTGTGGTGTTCCTTCCCGTTCGTCATGGTGACCGTCTACGCCGGGATACGGGCCGTACCGGCCGAGGTGCTGGAGGCCGCCGCGCTCGACGGGGCCTCGCAGTGGCGGGTCTGGCGCTCGGTGCTCGCGCCGATGCTCCGGCCGATCCTCGTGGTCGTCACCATCCAGTCGGTCATCTGGGACTTCAAGGTCTTCACCCAGATCTACGTGATGACGAACGGCGGCGGCATCGCCGGCCAGAACATGGTCCTCAACGTCTACGCCTACCAGAAGGCCTTCGCGTCCTCGCAGTACAGCCTCGGCTCCGCGATCGGCGTGTTCATGCTGCTGATCCTGCTCGCGGTGACGCTGGTCTACCTGCGGCTGCTGCGCCGCCAGGGGGAGGAGCTGTGAATCTTCTGCGCGCGCAGGTGCGCCGTCCGTGGCGGCTCGCCGCCGAGGTGTCCGCGCTGCTGATCGCGGTGGTCGTCGCCTTCCCGCTGTACTGGATGGTGCTGAGCGCCTTCAAACCGGCCGGGGAGATCGAGTCGAGCGAGCCCCGGCCCTGGACGCTGACCCCCTCGCTGGATTCCTTCCGGCGGGTGTTCGAACAGCAGGAATTCGGCCGCTACTTTCTCAACAGCCTGATCGTGGCCGGTTGTGTGGTGATCGCCTCTGCGCTGATCGCGTTCCTCGCGGCGACCGCGGTGACGCGTTTCCGGTTCCGCTTCCGGACCACCCTGCTGATCATGTTCCTGGTGGCCCAGATGGTGCCCGTGGAGGCGCTCACCATCCCGCTGTTCTTCCTCATGCGGGACTTCGGGCAGCTGAACACGCTGGGCTCGCTGATCCTCCCCCACATCGCCTTCTCGCTGCCCTTCGCGATCTGGATGCTGCGGGGCTTCGTGAAAGCGGTGCCGGAGGCCCTGGAGGAGGCCGCCTACATCGACGGGGCGAGCCGGACGCGCTTTCTGTGGCAGATCCTTTTCCCGCTGGTCCTGCCGGGTTTGGTGGCCACCAGCGTCTTCTCCTTCATCTCGACCTGGAACGACTTCCTGTTCGCCAAGTCGTTCATCATCAGTGACACCTCCCAGTCGACGCTGCCGATGGCGCTGCTGGTCTTCTACAAGCCGGACGATCCCGACTGGGGCGGCGTCATGGCCGCGTCCACGGTGATGACGATTCCGGTGCTGGTCTTCTTCGTACTCGTACAACGACGACTCGTCTCCGGCCTCGGCGGAGCGGTGAAGGACTGACGACGTGACCGACCCGACGCACTCGACCGACGTGATTCCCCAGCCGCGTCAAGTGGCGACCCAGGACGCCTTCTTCGACCTCGGCCCGGACACCCGGCTGGTGGCCGGCGAAGGCGCCGAGCACACCGAACGCTGGCTGCGCGCCACGCTGGGCGCGGCCACCGGCCTGCCGCTGGCCCCCGGGTCGGGAAGCGGGGCTGGCAGCGGCGGCGCGATCCGGCTGGCCCTGGACGGAGAACTGGCCGACGAGGGCTACCGCCTCGACGTCGCACCGGAGGGCGTGCACCTCGCCGGCGGCGGTCCGGCCGGCCTCTTCTGGGGCGCCCAGACCCTGCGCCAGCTGCTCGGCCCGGACGCCTTCCGGCGCGCCCCGCTGCCCGACCGCCGGTGGCGGCTGCCGCTGGGCCGCGTCGAGGACGCGCCCCGCTTCGGCTGGCGCGGACTGATGCTGGACGTCTCCCGGCACTTCATGCCGAAGGACGGCGTCCTGCGCTACCTGGACCTGATGGCCGCCCACAAACTCAACGTCCTGCACTTCCACCTGACGGACGACCAGGGCTGGCGCATCGAGATCAAACGCCACCCGAAGCTCACCGAGACCGGCTCCTGGCGCTCCCGCACGAAATTCGGTCACCGGGCATCGCCGCTGTGGGAGGACAAACCCCACGGCGGTTACTACACCCAGGAGGACATCCGGGAGATCGTCGCCTACGCCGCCGCCCGGCACATCACCGTCGTCCCCGAAATCGACGTACCCGGGCACTCGCAGGCCGCCATCGCCGCGTATCCGGAACTGGGCAACACCGATGTGATCGACACCACCGCCCTCTCCGTCTGGGACACCTGGGGCGTCTGCCCGAACGTGCTCGCCCCCACCGAGAACACCCTGCGGTTCTACGAGGGCGTGTTCGAGGAACTCCTGGAGCTCTTCCCCTCGGAGTTCGTCCACATCGGCGGCGACGAATGCCCCAAGGACCAGTGGCGGGCCTCCGCCACCGCGCAGGCGCGGATCGCGGAACTCGGCCTCGCCGACGAGGACGAACTCCAGTCCTGGTTCATCCAGCACTTCGACACCTGGCTCGCCGAACGCGGACGCCGGCTCATCGGCTGGGACGAGATCCTGGAGGGCGGACTCGCCAAGGGCGCGGCCGTCTCCTCCTGGCGCGGCTACGCGGGCGGGATCGCCGCCGCGCGCGCGGGGCACGACGTCGTGATGTGCCCCGAGCAGCAGGTGTACCTGAACTTCCGGGAGGACGGCGGCGCGGACGAACCCGTGCCGATCGCCTTCGTACGCACCCTGGAGGACGTCTACCGGTTCGAGCCGGTTCCGGCGGAACTGACCGAGGAGGAGTCCGGACATGTGATCGGCACCCAGGCGAACCTGTGGACCGAGGTGACGGAGAACCAGGAGCGGGTGGACTACCAGCTCTTCCCGCGGCTCGCCGCCTTCGCCGAGGTCGCCTGGAGCGCCCTGCCCGCCCCCGCCGACCGGGACTACGCGGCCTTCGAGCGGCGGATGGCCTCCCACTACCGGCGGCTCGACGCCCTGGGCGTCGCCTACCGTCCGCCCACCGGTCCGCTGCCCTGGCAGCGGCGGCCCGGAGTGCTCGGCCGGCCGATGGACGGGCCGCCGCCGAACAAGTAGGCGCGCGACGGTGTGAGCAAGCAAGGGAAACGCCCCTAAACGTCACCCAAGAGTGGCAACTCGTGCGCATCGCGCGTAACTCCGATCGTCGGAGATCCCGTACGAAAACGGACCATCTCTCCGGCGAGGTGGGCGAATGCCTCCTAGCGGACCCCTGCGTTCGGGCCCTGCAAAGATGTGCCAGAGTTGCCACGTCCGCCCTGTCAGGTCGTACCGTACGGCCACATGGGCGGGACCAGGTGGGACAGCGGGAAGGGGCAGTCGGTTTGACCACGCACGCACCGCAGGCGGCGCAGGCCGTCACGCTGCCCACGACACTGGACGAGGCCGTGGCGGCGCTCACCGCGATGCCCGCGGCCGTTCCGGTCGCGGGCGGCACCGACCTGATGGCGGCCGTCAACTCCGGCCAGCTCAGGCCCGCCGCGCTGGTGGGCCTCGGCCGGATCAGCGAGATCCGCGGCTGGCAGTACCAGGACGGGCACGCGCTGCTCGGCGCGGGCCTCACCCACGCCCGCATGGGCCGCCCCGACTTCGCCGCGCTCATCCCGGCGCTCGCCGCCGCCGCGCGGGCCGCAGGTCCGCCGCAGATCCGCAACGCCGGAACCCTCGGCGGCAACATCGCCTCGGCCGCCCCCACCGGGGACGCGCTGCCGGTGCTGGCCGCCCTGGAGGCGACGCTGATCATCGCGGGCCCGGACGGGGCCCGCCGGGAGATGCCGGTCTCGCACCTGCTTGCGGGCATGGAGATGCTCCGCGCGGGAGAACTCATCGGCTACGTGCGCGTGCCGCTGCTGCACGCGCCGCAGGTCTTCCTGAAGGCGACCGGCCGCACCGGACCCGGCCGCGCGACGGCGTCCGTGGCACTGGTCCTCGACCCCGCCCGGCGCGGCGTGCGCTGCGCGGTGGGCGCCATCGCGCCGATGCCGCTGCGGCCCCTGGAGGCCGAGCAGTGGGTGGCCTCGCTCATCGACTGGGACAACGGCCGCGCCGTCGTCCCGGAGGCGCTGCACGGCTTCGGCGAGTACGTCGCCGCGGCCTGCATCCCCGACGCGGCCCCGGACGAGGACGGCTCCGTGGCGCAGCTTCCGCCCGCCGTACTGCACCTGCGGCGCACCGTCGCCGCGCTGGCCCGACGAGCACTGGGGAGGGCACTGTCGTGACCGACGACCAGCACGGCGACGAGTACGGCGATCAGTACGGCGACCGGCACACCGGGGGCGCGCCCTCGGGCGGCGGACGCTGGGACCCGCTGCCCCAGGGCGACTACGACGACGGCGCCACCGCCTTCGTGAAGCTCCCCGAAGGCGGCGTGGACGCGCTCCTCGCCTCCTCCGAGAGCCCGCTCGCCGCGCCCGGACACGGCTACGTGCCACCCCAGATCACCGTCGCGCCCGCCACCACTGCGGGCACCGACCCGGCCGCCACCGGTTCCTGGGCGGTGCCGACGGCCCCGTCCGCGCCCGTGGACGGCACCCAGTGGCAGGTCCCGGACGCCGGTCAGGACCACGCCGCCCACCAGGGGTACGGGGACTACGCGGCCCAGCAGGACCCGTACGGCGCGGCGGCGCCCTACGACGTGAACGCCGGTCAGGACGACCGGTTCGGCTACCGGCCGGGCGACACCGCACAGTGGGACTTCTCGCAGGCGTCGCAGGCCGAGACCGATGCCGCGGCGGCCAGGCCCGCCCCCGGCCAGGACGTGACCGGGCAGTGGTCCATCCCCGTGGCCGACGGCGACCTGCCGGACGAATCGGGCGAGTTCACCACCTCGTCCCTGGCCGAGCAGTGGGGCGCCGGCGCTCCGGCCACCCTCCCCGGCGGCGCTCCCGCACCCTGGGCGACGCAGCCGACGGGCCAGCCGTGGGGCGAGGGCGCCGTGCCCACCGCACCTGCCGACGAGGAACGGCCCGCCGGGAGCGCGCACGGGCCCGGTCCCGGCGTGGGCGGACCCGGCTACGGCTCGACCGCGACCGAACACGAGCACGGGCAGGGGCCCGACTCCGGTGCCGGCGTCGGTACCGGCCACGAATCCGAATCAACCGTCGGCGGCCCCGGCCCCGCCGCCGGCCCGCACAGCCAGCACCCGACCGGCCCCGCGTACGGGCACGGCCCCGGCGTGGGAGGGCCCGAATACGGCTCGACCGCCAGCGGACACGAGCACGGGCACGGGCTCGACTCCGGTCCCGGTGCCGATGCGGACCACGGACCGGACTCCGCCGTCGGCCCGCACGGACCGCACCCGACCGTACCCGCGGACGCGTTGGCCGCCGGCGCCGACGCGAGCCGGCACGGGGGAGAGGCGGGCGCGGGCCCGGACGGCTCCCACCCCGCCGACGGCCCGTACCCGCACGCGCCCGCAGACTCCGCGGACCCCGCCGTAGCGGTGACCGACGGGCCCCGTGGGGCCGAGGAGGCCGCTGAGGGCCCGGCAGGGCGCTCGGCGGGTCCCGCCGAGGAGGCGAGCGCCGGGGCCCACTCGGAGGACGCTGAAGGGCCCGTGACGGGCCCGGCACCGGGCGCCGCCCGGGAGCGTATGCCCGAGCCCGGCCGGGAGCACGGACAGGCACCCGCGGCAGGGCCGCGCCCGGTGCCGGCCGACGGCCCCCGGAGCAGTGCGGCCGAGGTGTCCGGTCCGGCCGGTCAGGGGACCGGGCCGGCGGACGCGGCCGACGCCCGTACCGTCGCGGACGGAGCCGAGACCGACGCGGGCGCCACCGAGGCCGCCCCCGACCCCGACGGCGCCCCGGAACCGGCGGCCCCCGCCGGCCCGCGGGAGGAACACCCCCTCGCCTCCTACGTGCTGCGCGTCAACGGCGCCGACCGGCCCGTCACCGACGCCTGGATCGGCGAGTCGCTGCTGTACGTGCTGCGTGAACGGCTCGGTCTGGCCGGCGCCAAGGACGGCTGCTCGCAGGGCGAGTGCGGCGCCTGCAACGTGCAGGTCGACGGGCGTCTCGTCGCCTCCTGCCTGGTCCCGTCCGTGACCGCGGCGGGCAGCGAGGTGCGCACCGTGGAGGGCCTGGCCGCCGACGGACAGCCGTCGGACGTGCAGCGTGCGCTCGCCCGGCGCGGCGCGGTGCAGTGCGGCTTCTGCGTGCCGGGCATGGCGATGACCGTGCACAACCTCCTGGAGGGCAACCCGGCCCCGACCGAACTGGAGGCCCGCCAGGCGCTGTGCGGCAACCTGTGCCGCTGCTCCGGCTACCGGGGCGTCCTGGAGGCCGTCCAGGAGGTCGTCGCCGAACGCGAGGCGCACGCCGACGCCGACGCGCAGACGGGCGCCGACTCCGCGGAACCCCGCATCCCGCACCAGGCCGGGCCCGGCGCGGGCGGCGTCAACCCGGCGGCGTTCGACTCCCCGCCACCGCCCGGCGCGCAGGACGCGCCGGGACCGCACGACCAGCCGCCGTACGACGACCACGGCGACCACGGCACCCACGGCCGGGACGGAGGCCACGCGTGAGCAACGACGCCGCTACTGCGGAGGCCGAGGGAACCGCCGAGGCGGCGACCCCGGCCCCCGAGCCGATCCCGCACGGCCTCGGCGCCTCCCTGCCGCCGGCCGACGCCCGCGCCAAGACCGAGGGCACCTTCCCCTACGCCGCCGACCTGTGGGCCGAGGGCCTGCTGTGGGCGGCCGTCCTGCGCTCACCGCACCCGCACGCGCGCATCGTGTCCATCGACACCACCCACGCGCGCGAGATGCCCGGCGTACGGGCCGTCGTCACGCACGAGGACGTGCCCGGCACCCCGCTGCACGGCCGCGGCGGCCACGCCGACCGGCCGGTCTTCGCCTCCGAGGTCGTACGCCACCACGGCGAGCCGCTCGCCGCCGTCGCCGCCGACCACCCGGACACCGCCCGGATGGCCGCCGCCGCCGTAATCGTCGAGTACGAGGTGCTCGATCCGGTCACCGATCCGGAGCAGGCATTCGAGGCCGAGCCGCTGCACCCCGACGGCAACCTGATCCGGCACATCCCGCTGCGCCACGGCGACCCGGAGGCGGCCGGCGAGATCGTCGTCGAGGGCCTGTACCGCATCGGCCGTCAGGACCCGGCGCCCATAGGGGCCGAGGCGGGTCTTGCCGTACCGCGTCCCGACGGCGGCGTGGAGCTGTACCTGGCCTCCACCGACCCGCACGGCGACCGCGACACCGCCGCCGCGTGCTACGGCCTGCCGCCCGAACAGGTGAAGATCGTCGTCACCGGGGTGCCGGGGGCCACCGCCGACCGCGAGGACCAGGGCTTCCAGCTCCCGCTCGGCCTGCTCGCGCTGAAGACCGGCTGCCCGGTGAAACTGACCGCCACGCGCGAGGAGTCCTTCCTCGGCCACACCCACCGCCACCCCACCCTCCTGCGCTACCGCCACCACGCGGACGCCGAGGGCCGGGTCGTGAAGGTCGAGGCGCAGATCCTGCTCGACGCGGGCGCGTACGCCGACACCTCGTCCGACGCCCTGGCCGCGGCGGTGGCCTTCGCCTGCGGCCCCTACGTCGTCCCGAACGCCTTCATCGAGGGCTGGGCGGTGCGCACCAACAACCCGCCCTCCGGCCATGTGCGCGGCGAGGGCGCCATGCAGGCGTGCGCCGCGTACGAGGCGCAGATGGACAAGGTCGCCAAGAAACTCGGCCTGGACCCGGCCGAGGTGCGGCTGCGCAACGTCCTGGCCACCGGCGACGTGCTGCCCACCGGCCAGACCGTCACCTGCCCGGCGCCGGTCGCCGAACTCCTCCAGGCCGTCCGCGACTTCCCGCTCCCGGCCCTCCCCAAGGACACGCCCGAGGACGAGTGGCTGCTGCCAGGCGGCCCCGAGGGCGCGGGCGAACCGGGCGCGGTGCGCCGGGGCGTCGGCTACGGCATCGGCATGGTGCACATGCTGGGCGCCGAGGGCGCGGACGAGGTCTCCACGGCCACCGTGAAGGTCCAGGACGGCGTGGCGACCGTGCTGTGCGCGGCCGTCGAGACCGGCCAGGGCTTCACCACGCTGGCCCGGCAGATCGTGCAGGACACCCTCGGCGTCGACGAGGTGCAGGTGGCGCCCGTCGACACCGACCAGCCGCCGGCCGGCGCGGGCTGCCGGGGCCGGCACACCTGGGTGTCGGGCGGTGCGGTGGAGCGGGCGGCCAAGATGGTCCGCACCCAGCTCCTCCAGCCGCTGGCGCACCAGTTCGGCATGTCCACGGAGCTGCTCCAGATCGCCGACGGCAAGATCACCTCCTACGACGGCGTCCTGTCGACGACGGTCGCCGAAGCGCTGGACGGCAAGGAACTGTGGGCCACCGCCCAGTGCCGCCCGCACCCGACCGAGCCGCTGGACGAGGCCGGGCAGGGCGACGCGTTCGTCGGCATGGCCTTCTGCGCGATCCGCGCGGTCGTGGACGTGGACATCGAGATCGGCTCGGTACGGGTGGTGGAGCTGGCCGTCGCCCAGGACGTCGGCCGGGTGCTGAACCCGGCGCAGCTGACCGCCCGGATCGAGGCGGGCGTCACGCAGGGCGTCGGCATCGCGCTCACGGAGAACCTCCGCACCCCGCGCGGTCTGATCCGCCACCCCGACCTGACCGGCTACGCCCTGCCGACCGCGCTGGACGCCCCGGACATCCGGATCGTGAAGCTCGTGGAGGAGCGGGACGTGGTCGCGCCCTTCGGCGCCAAGGCCGTCAGCGCGGCCCCGGTGGTGGCGTCCCCGGCGGCCGTCGCCTCCGCGGTGCGCGCGGCCACGGGACGTCCGGTGAACCGGCTCCCGATCCGGCCGCAGGCGGCGGTGGCGACCGGTCACTGAGCGGATGTCGCGCCGCTCGCGCGCGTGAGGCAACGCGTGGGGCGCCGGGCGCGTCCTACGGGGCGAACGGGGTCCGTGCGCAGGGGCGTTGTCAGTGGTGGCGCGTAGTCTCCGAAGGAGCGCGAACGACAGCCGTCGGCACACGGACGGCCATACTTTCTCGGGGGAGACATGCACGCGGTCACCGGCGGTACGACGACCACGCGGGACGCGGCGACGGACGTCCGCACGCCGCCCCTCTCGCTGGTCTCCCGCGTCCGCCTCGCGACGTCCGTGGAGGACCCGTCGTGGACCCGCGGCGCCACCCGGCGACCACAGGCGAGCGGCGAGCGCCCGTCCCTGTGGAACACCTCCACCCTGATGAGCTGCCTGCTGCTGGCAATGACCCACCGCGCTGAGCCGGGGACCTCCCGCGACCTGCCGCCCCGCTTCCTGGACCGGGAGTTCGGCCGCCACCGCGTGACACGCTTCGAGGACCTCGACTTCCCGAGAACCCTCACCCACGAGCCCACCCGCCGCCTCCTGCACGACACGGGCCTGCCCGAGGACGCCCACCCCTTCCGCCTCGACGCGGGCGACCTGCCGCTGCCGACGCTCGCGGAGTACTGCGAGGAGCACCCGGACCACCCGGCCCCGCCCGGCGCGGACCACCTCGTACGCCTGGGACGGCTGGCGGACGGCGCCCACGTGGTCGTCGACGGCACGACGGGCACCGTCCTGACCTGGAGGACCCCCGACGGCACCCTCCACCCCCTGGTGGCGGACGTCTCCGCCCTCGCCCTCACCCTCTGGGCACTGCGCCGGGCCGGGCGGTTGGAGGCGGTGGCCGGCGGCGGCCCGGACTACCGGGAGCCGGCCACGGGGCGTGCCTTGTAGAAGGACTCCTCCAGGTAGGCGGCCTCGTGCGGCTGGTAGGGCTCCTCCAGGTAGGCGGCCTCGTCCTCGTCGAGTTCGACGTCCACCGCGGCGATCGCGTCGGCCAGCTGGGCCGGCTTGGTGACCCCGACGATGGGCGAGGTCACCACCGGGTGGCGCATGACCCAGGCCAGGGCGACCTGCGCCGGGGACAGACCCCGCCTGCCCGCGATCTCCTGGACGCGTTCGGCCACCGCCTGGTCCTCGTCGCGGTAGAGGATCCTGCCGCCCTCGTCGGTCCCGGCACGCGCCGTGGCGGTGTCCCGGGCCCGCGTCAGCCTGCCCCGCGCCAGCGGGCTCCACGGGATCACGCCGATGCCCTGGTCGGCGCAGAGCGGGAGCATCTCGCGCTCCGCCTCCCGGTGGATGAGGTTGTAGTGGTCCTGCATCGACACGAACCGGGTCCAGCCGTTCAGGTCGGCCAGGTACAGGGCCTTGGCGAACTGCCAGGCGTACATGGAGGAGGCTCCGAGGTAGCGGACCTTCCCGGACCTGACCACGTCGTGCAGCGCCTCGAGGGTTTCCTCGATCGGGGTGTCGTAGTCCCAGCGGTGGATCTGGTACAGGTCGATGTAGTCCGTCCCCAGTCGCTTCAGGGAGGCGTCGAGCTCGGCGAAGATCGCCTTGCGGGACAGCCCGGCGCCGTTCGGGCCGGGGCGCATCCGCATCCAGACCTTGGTGGAGAGGACGACCTCCTCGCGCCGGGCGAAGTCCCTGACCGCCTGTCCGACGATCTCCTCGCTGCTTCCGGCGCTGTACCCGTTGGCCGTGTCGAGGAAGTTGACGCCGCCCTCGAGGGCCTGCTGGATGATCTCCCGACTGGGGTCCGCACCCAGCGACCAGGGCTCGCCGCCCCGGTCAGGCTCGCCGAAGCTCATGCAGCCGAGGGCGATGGCGGAGACTTCCAGTCCGGTCGTTCCGAGTTTGATGTATCGCACGCCTCGGAACCTACGAGTTGAAGCGCGCTCCAACGCAACACGCCTCGGTCCGCAGTTCGGAGGCGTGGGGAATGCGCGTACTGCTCGCGCTGGTGGAGGCCGTGGCGGGGATCGAACCCGCGTAACTCGCTTTGCAGGCGAGCCCCTCAACCACTCGGGCACACGGCCGGGTCTGTGACTCGGTCCCTCGACGGTAGGCCGGGGCCGGGGATGTGCTCAAGGGATCCGGGCGGGCCGCAACACGACTGCCATACGCCGTTCATGAACGGCCACCGAGCCCAACGGGCCTCGCATGCGGGTCATCGACGGCATCTGGGAGCGGAAGCCAGGAGCACCTCCGGCCGCAGGCGTCCTGCTCTGGTCCGCACGCCGACCCACACGCCGCCCGGTTCAGACCTCGCCGTCCGCCGACCGTGTCAGGTACGCGCGGTTGTCCTCGATGAGGTGGTCCAGCGCGTCTCTGGCGGCGACGAGGCCGTCGATGTCCTCGGACAGCCGGGCTCGCTCGCATTCCATGATCTCCAGTGCCTGCCGCGCCCTGTCCTCGCTCGGCTCGGCCATGCAGGGCACCATCTCGACGAGGGTCCCGCTGGACACGCCCGCCGCCAAAAACGCCTGCACCAGGCGTACCCGCTGGACGTGCTCGTCCTTGTAGTGACGCTGTCCGCTGGGCGAGCGGGAGCTGACGAGCAGGCCCTGCTCCTCGTAGTAGCGCAGCGACCGGCGGCTGGCTCCCGTCCGGGCGGACAATTCACCGATCCGCATGCCGAACCCCTTCCATGCCTCCTGCTTCCCCTTGCCCCTGACATCGATGTGAGCATTTAGGTTAACTCCATGCTGAAGCTCATCTTCATGATCAACCGCGTCGAGGGCATGTCGTACGAGCGTTTCGTCGACCACCACCGGAATCGGCACGCGCCGCTGTTCACCTCCATCCCGGAGGCGGAGCGCTACGTCCGCAAGTACGCCGTGTCGCACCCGGTCCCCGCCGAGAACTACCCGCCCCGGGCCTATGACGGCCTGACGGAGATCTGGTTCGAGGACTGGGAGGACCACAACGCCTTCTTCGCCTCCGACAACTACCGGACGCTGGTCAACCCCGACGAGGCACGGTTCATCGACATGGGCTCCGTGGCCGTGATGGTCACCGAGGAGAAGGAGGTCATCTGACGGACCGGCGCGACGGGCGGGTACGCACGCAACTCCCGCGGTCGACCCGCGTACCGGCAGGGCCACCGCCACCGCCACCGTCGCCGCAGTCTCCCCTCGCCTGAAGCGGGGCCTGCTCGGCCCGTTCAGGGCCACCGTCCCACCAGCGGCGACCGACCTGCCCTCCCGGCCGGGACACCCTCGGCGGCTCGCCGGCCTCTGCGCCGTGACCGACGAGTCGTACGACCAAGGTCCCGGTCCTGGACCGTCTCTCGACAGGGGTCACAGGGGGCTGTGGCCCTTACTCTGGCGACCATGACCGTCCCTGAGCCCCGCGACACCGATGTCGCCGTCCCCGCCGAGCCCGCCCCCGTCACCGCCGCGCCCGCCGAGACTGTGCTGAGCCGCGCCTACCGGGCGCTGAGCATCGGCATCGTCTCCGTCATCGTGCTGATCGCCTTCGAGGCGACGGCGGTCGGCACGGCGATGCCGGTGGCGGCGCGGGAGCTGGACGGGGTGTCGCTGTACGCGTTCGCGTTCTCGGGATACTTCACGACCAGCCTGTTCGGGATGGTGCTCTCCGGGCAGTGGTCGGACCGGCGCGGGCCGCTGGCCCCGCTGACGACCGGCATCGCCTCCTTCGCGGCCGGGCTCGTGCTGTCCGGGACGGCGGGCGCGATGTGGCTGTTCATCCTCGGGCGGGCCGTGCAGGGGCTCGGCGGCGGCCTCGTGATCGTCGCGCTGTACGTCGTCGTCGGGCGGGCCTACCCGGAGCGGCTGCGGCCCGCGATCATGGCGGCGTTCGCGGCGGGCTGGGTGGTCCCGTCCGTCGTCGGCCCCCTCGCCTCCGGTGCGGTGACCGAACACCTCGGCTGGCGCTGGGTGTTCGTCGGCATCCCGGTGCTGGTCGTCGTCCCGCTGGCCCTCGCGCTGCCGCAGATACGCAGCCGCGCGGCAGGTCCCGTCGGCGGAGGGGACGCGCCCGCCTCCTTCGACCGGCGCCGGATCCGCCTCGCCCTCGCCATCTCGCTGGGCGCGGGCCTGCTCCAGTACGCCGCCCAGGACCTGCGCCCGATCGCCCTGCTGCCGGGAGCCGTGGGCGTCGCGCTGCTCGTGCCCGCCGTGCTCGGGCTGCTGCCGCGCGGCACCTACCGGGCGGTGCGCGGCCTGCCCTCCGTGGTCCTGCTGCGCGGGGTGGCCGCGGGGTCCTTCATCGCCGCCGAGTCCTTCGTCCCGCTGATGCTGGTCACGCAGCGGGGGCTCAGCCCCACCCTGGCCGGACTCTCCCTGGCGGCCGGCGGAGCGACCTGGGCCGGCGGCTCCTGGCTCCAGTCCCGGCCGCGCCTGGAACCGTACCGGGAGCGTCTGATGGCCCTCGGCATGCTCCTGGTCGCGGCGGCCATCACCACGGCCCCCAGCGTGCTGATCGACGCCGTCCCCGCCTGGACGGTGGCCGTCGCCTGGGCCTTCGGCTGCTTCGGCATGGGCCTGGTGATCTCCTCCACCAGCGTGCTCCTGCTCAAGCTGTCCGCCCCCGAGGAGGCCGGCACCAACTCCGCCGCCCTCCAGATCTCCGACGGCCTCTCCAACGTCGTCCTGCTGTCGGCCGGCGGCGCGGCCTTCGCGGCGCTCGGCGGCGGAACGGTCAGCCACACGGCCACCGAGGCGACCGGCTCCCACCCGGCCGCCTTCGCGGCGGTGTTCCTGCCGATGGCGGCGGTGGCCCTGGCAGGGGCCTGGGTGGCGACGCGGGTGCGGGAGAAGTGAGCGCCGTGCGGCGGGCGGGGCGGTTGTGACGTCCGTCCCACCCGGGGGTGACCCGCCCCCGTGAGCACGGTGATCGCCGCGGCCCGCCGGTAGGGTGGCCCGGTTGTCATACGTGGCCGAGCCGCTCTACCCCCTTCGGAGACCGTGACTACCACCGCCAGCTCCAGCACCTCGCACCACCTGTCCCCGGCCTTCCCCGGCCGTGCCCCCTGGGGCACCGCCGGCAAGCTGCGGGCCTGGCAGCAGGGGGCGATGGAGAAGTACCTCCAGGACCAGCCCCGGGACTTCCTGGCCGTCGCCACCCCCGGCGCCGGAAAGACGACCTTCGCGCTGACGCTGGCGTCCTGGCTGCTGCACCACCACGTCGTGCAGCAGGTGACCGTCGTCGCGCCGACCGAGCACCTGAAGAAGCAGTGGGCCGAGGCCGCCGCGCGGATAGGGATCAAGCTCGACCCCGAGTACAGCGCGGGCCCGCTCAGCCGCGAGTACCAGGGCATCGCCATCACCTACGCGGGCGTCGGCGTGCGCCCCATGCTGCACCGCAACCGCGTCGAGCAGCGCAAGACCCTCGTCATCCTCGACGAGATCCACCACGCCGGCGACTCCAAGTCCTGGGGCGAGGCGTGCCTGGAGGCATTCGAGCCCGCCACCCGGCGCCTCGCGCTCACCGGCACGCCGTTCCGCTCCGACACCAACCCCATCCCCTTCGTGGCGTACGAGGAGGGCAACGACGGCATCCGCCGCTCCGCCGCCGACTACACCTACGGGTACGGCTCCGCGCTCGCCGACGGCGTCGTGCGCCCCGTCATCTTCATGAGCTACAGCGGCAACATGCGCTGGCGCACGAAGGCGGGCGACGAGATCGCCGCACGCCTGGGTGAGCCCATGACCAAGGACGCCGTCAGCCAGGCATGGCGCACCGCGCTCGACCCGCGCGGCGAGTGGATGCCCGCCGTGCTGCGCGCCGCCGACCAGCGCCTGACCGAGGTCAGGAAGGCCATCCCGGACGCCGGGGCGCTCGTCATCGCCGCCGACCAGGACTCCGCCCGCGCCTACGCCAAGCTGATCCGCGAGATCACCGGCGACAAGGCCACGGTCGTGCTGTCCGACGACGCCGGGGCCTCGAAGAACATCGACACCTTCAGCCAGGGCACCGACCGCTGGATGGTCGCCGTCCGCATGGTGTCCGAGGGGGTCGACGTGCCCCGCCTCGCGGTCGGCGTCTACGCCACGACGATCTCCACCCCCCTGTTCTTCGCCCAGGCGGTGGGCCGCTTCGTCCGGTCCCGCCGCCGCGGCGAGACCGCCTCCGTCTTCCTCCCCACCGTGCCCGACCTGCTCACCTTCGCCAACGAGATGGAGCGCGAGCGGGACCACGTCCTCGACAAGCCCAAGAAGGAAGGCGAGGAGGACCCCTACGCCGAGTCCGAGAAGGAGATGGACGAGGCCAACCGGGAACAGGACGAGGACACCGGCGAGCAGGAGCAGTTCGCCTTCGAGGCACTGGAGTCCGAGGCCACCTTTGACCGGGTCATGTACAACGGCGCCGAGTTCGGCATGCAGGCCCACCCGGGGAGTGAGGAGGAGCAGGACTACCTCGGCATCCCGGGGCTGCTGGAGCCCGACCAGGTGCAGATGCTGCTCCAGAAGCGGCAGGCCCGGCAGATCGCGCACAGCCGCAAGAAGCCCGACGAAGAGGCCGACCTGCTCGAACTGCCCGCCGACCGCCGCCCGGTGGTCTCCCACAAGGAACTGATGGAGCTGCGCAAGCAGCTCAACACCATGGTCGGCGCCTACGTCCACCAGAGCGGCAAACCGCACGGCGTGATCCACACCGAGCTGCGCCGCGTGTGCGGCGGCCCGCCCAGCGCCGAGGCGACCGGCGGACAGCTTCGACAGCGCATCGCCAAGGTGCAGGAATGGGCGACGCGGATGAAGTGACGCGGGGGCGGCAGGGGGCGGTGCGGCACCGGGGGCGTGCGCAGTACGTACCGGGACAAACACCGGCAGTGGATAACGGTTGGCGCCCGGATTCTGGACGGAGCCTTCCGCTGAGCGGACCTGGTAGTTACTGTCCCGCTACGCACACGCCCCGTGGCAGCGCCGCCGCGGAGCGCAGCCGTGAAGCGACTGGGCCCGGGACAAGGCCGGGCCGTCAGCCGATCGGCGGCCTCTGAAGCGCGTCACTGACGGGACTCGGTGACGCACACACCGCGAGGAGGGCCGCCGACCTCACCACTAAGGAGTGGGCGTCGTGACCGCGGAGACCTCTCAGACGCTCGACAGGGGCCTGCGGGTCCTCAAGCTGCTGGCCGACACGGACCACGGGCTGACCGTCACCGAGCTGTCCCACAAACTGGGCGTCAACCGGACTGTCGTGTACCGGTTGCTCGCCACGCTGGAGCAGCACGCGCTCGTACGCCGCGACCTGGGCGGCCGGGCCCGCGTCGGCCTCGGCGTACTGGGCCTCGGCCGCCAGGTGCACCCCCTGGTCCGCGAGGCCGCGATGCCGGCCCTGCGCGCCCTCGCCGAGGACATAGGGGCGACGGCCCACCTGACCCTGGTGGACGGCGCGGAAGCCCTGGCCGTGGCCGTCGTGGAGCCGACCTGGACCGATTACCACGTCGCCTACCGCGCGGGCTTCCGCCACCCCCTGGAACGGGGCGCCGCCGGCAAGGCCATCCTGGCCGCCCGCCGCCCGCCCCAGCCCCCCGGCGAGGACCCGGACGCCCCCGGCTACACCCTCACCCACGGCGAACTTGAGGCCGGCGCCTGCGGCGCGGCAGCGCCCCTGCTCGGCGTGACGGGAGTGGAGGGCAGCGTCGGCGTGGTGATGCTGGCGGACGTCGTCCCCGAGCGCGTGGGCGAACGCGTGATGCACGCGGCCCGAGAGGTGGCGGAGGCACTGCGGTGAGCCGGGGCGTGCCCGGGCGTCGGAGCCCCGCGGACCGCGCCACGTTAGATTGACTTCGTGCTCTCTCGTCTCACGCGTCCCCAGTTCCTCGCCGTCTGCGGTCTGCCCGTCGTGGCGCTGCTCGCGACCGCCCTGTTCGCGCCGTTGCCGTTCTCCGTGGCGCAGCCGGGGCTGACGGCCGACGTGCTGGGCGAGAACCAGGGGGCCGAGGTGATCACGATCAGCGGCGCGCCGACGCACGAGACCAGCGGGCAGCTGCGGATGACGACGATCGAGGCGACCGGGCCGGACGCGAGTGTCCACCTCGGGGACGTGCTCGGCAGCTGGTTCGACACCGACCGGGCCGTGATGCCGCGCGACGCCGTCTACCCGAGCGGCGACGACGTGAGCGAGATCGAGCAGTACAACCAGGAGCAGATGAAGGAGTCCCAGGACTCCGCCACCGCGGCCGCGCTGCGGTACCTCCGGATGGACCAGGACGACGTCGACGTCGAGCTCCGCCTGGAGGACGTCGGCGGGCCCAGCGCCGGGCTGCTGTTCTCGCTCGGCATCGTCGACAAGCTCGGCGCCGGCGACCTCACCGGGGGCAAGGTCGTCGCGGGCACCGGGACGATCACCGACGGCGGCAAGGTCGGCGCCGTCGGCGGGGTGCCGCTCAAGACGCAGGCCGCCCGGCGGGACGGCGCCACCGTGTTCCTCGTACCGAAGGCGGAGTGCTCGGACGCGCAGGCCGAGCTGCCGAAGGGGCTGCGGCTGATCCCGGTCACCACTCTCAAGGGCGCCGTCGACTCGCTCAAGGCGCTGGAGAGCGGGAAGGGCGACGTGCCCGCCTGCTGAGCACCGCGGCCCCGGACCTCTCACTACCCCTCCTTCACGAAGCCCCTCTCCTTCATCCAGTCCAGCGCCACCTGGTGCGGGTCCTCGCCGTCCACGTCCACCTTCGCGTTCAGGGTCTGCGCCACGTCGTTGGTCAGCGCCTTCGTGACCGGGTCCAGGACCGACGCGATCGCCGGCCACTTCTTCAGGGTGGCCGTACGGACCATGGGTGCCGCGTTGTAGTTCGGGAAGAACTTCTTGTCGTCCTCCATCACCACCAGGTTCATGGACTTGATCCGCCCGTCGGTGGTGTACACCTCGCCGTAGGTGCAGGCGCCCTTCGCGGTCTGGGTGTAGATGATGCCGGTGTCCATCTGGGTGATGTTCCCGGCGGGCAGCGACATGCCGTACGCCTTCTCCAGGCCCGGCAGGCCGTCCGCGCGGTTGGCGAACTCGCCCTCCACGCACAGCGTCACCGCGCCCGGGTCCGACTTGGACAGGGCGGTGACCTCCGAGAGGGTCTTCGTCCGGTACTTCTTGTAGTTCGCCTGGTTCATCGCCAGCGCGTACGTGTTGTTCAGCCGGGCCGGCGGCAGCCACGTCAGGCCCTTCTTCGCGTCGGCCTCCTTCACCGCCTTCCACTGCTGCTCCGGGTCGGGGATCGGCTTGCTGTTGCCCAGGTACGTGATCCACGCGGTGCCCGTGTACTCGTACGTGGCGTCGGCGTCGCCGTTCTCGACCGCCGCGCGGGTGCCGACCGAGCCCTGGATGCCGGTGCGGTCGAGCACCTCCGCCCCGGCCGCCTCGAAGGCGATGCCCATGATCGCGCCGAGGACCAGTTGCTCGGTGAACTCCTTCGAGGTGACCGTGAGGTCGGCCCCGTCCAGCGGCTTCCCCTTGCCGATGGTGCCCGGTTCCACGTCGTCGACCATCGGGGAGCCGCTGGTCAGCCCGCAGCCGGCGGGAGCCGCAAGGAGTACCGCGGCCAGGGTCCAGCAGATGCGCCGCCTCACGTGCCCACCTCCAGGCCCCGCGGCCGCAGCAGCAGCTCCGCCAGCGAGGCCAGCCAGTCCACCAGCAGGGCGAGGGCGACGGTGAGGATCGAGCCCAGCACCAGCACCGGCATCCGCTGGCTGGTGATCCCGGTGGTGATCAGCACGCCCAGGCCACCGCCGCCGCCGAAGGTCGCCAGCGTCGCCGTACCGACGTTCAGGACCAGGGCCGTGCGCACACCGGCCAGGATGAGCGGGACGGCCAGCGGGAGTTCCACCCGGGCGAGGACGCCCAGCGGGGACATGCCGATGCCGCGGGCCGCCTCCAGGAGCGTCGGGTCGTTGGCCTTCAGACCGGCGATGGTGTTGGAGAGCACGGGCAGGACGGCGTAGATGATGATGCCGATCAGCGCGGCCCTGCGGCCGATGCCCAGCCAGATCACCAGCAGCGCCAGCAGGCCGATCGCCGGGGTCGCCTGGCCCATGTTGGCGAAGGCCATCGCGAACGGGGTGGCCCTGCGGAACGCCTTGCGGGTGAGCAGGATGCCCAGCGGGATCGCGATGATCAGCACGAAGAAGGTGGAGATCACCGTGAGTTGGACGTGCTGCCACAGCGCCTTGGTGACCTGGCCGTTGCCGAGGGCGTTCCGGCTGAGCGCGTCCAGGTCCGCCTGCCGGTACCACAGCCAGGTCGCCAGCAGTACGGCGATCAGGGCGACGGGCAGGAAGGTCAGCTTGCGCCAGCCGACCCGGGGGCCGGCCGCAACCGGGGACTGCCGAGGAGCCCCGCCCTCCTCCCCGCCGTCGTCCTCCCCCTCGTCCCGGAAGGCGAGCCCCTTCACCTCGTGCTCGCCCGCGGGGCGGCGGCCGGGCAGGGGGCGGGAGGAGCTGCTCACGCGCGGCCTCCGACCTCGCCGAAGCCCTCCTGCTCGGTGTGCGTCTGCGTGGCCCGGGTCTCCTCCAGGTCGTGCTGGTGCTCCAGCGCGTCCAGCCGGTCGGCCTCCAGCAGTTCGTGCACGGAGTTCATCAGCGTCTCCATGTCCACGACGCCCTCGTACGTGCCGCGCCGCCCGGTGACCGCGACCCGCCCCGCGTTGTCGGTGAGCACCGCCTCCAGGGCGTCCCGCAGTGTCGCGTCCCGGGTCACCGTGTCGTGGACCAGCGTCCCGGCCCGCGCCAGCGAGCCCCTGGCCCGCATGAGGTCGCCGCGCCGCAGCCACTTGTAGGGGCGCCCGCGCCGGTCCAGGAGCAGGATCTCGTTGGTGCCCGACTCCCGCAGCCGGTCGAAGATGTCCTGGAGCGGGTCCTCCACGGTCACCGTCGGGTAGTCCGTGATGCCCACGTCCCGCACCCGGGTCAGGTTCAGGCGCTTGAGGGCCGCGCCGGCGCCCACGAAGCCGGAGACGAAGTCGTCCGCCGGGTTGGTGAGGATCGCCTCCGGGGTGTCGAACTGCGCGATGTGCGAGCGTTCGCGGAGCACGGCGATCCGGTCGCCCAGCTTGATCGCCTCGTCGAAGTCGTGGGTGACGAAGACGATCGTCTTGTGCAGCTCGTGCTGGAGGCGGATCAGCTCGTCCTGGAGGTGGTCCCGGGTGATCGGGTCGACCGCGCCGAACGGCTCGTCCATCAGCAGCACGGGCGGATCGGCCGCCAGCGCCCGCGCCACGCCCACCCGCTGCTGCTGGCCGCCGGAGAGCTGACGCGGATAGCGGCTGTGGAACTCCCCGGCGTCCAGGCCGACCAGGTCCAGCATCTCCTCCACCCGGTCCCGGATCCGCGCCTTCGACCAGCCGATCATCTTCGGTACGAGTGCGATGTTCTGGGCGACGGTCATGTGCGGGAAGAGACCGGAGGACTGGATCGCGTAGCCGACCTTGCGGCGCAGCTTCACCGGGTCGATGTCCGTGACGTCCTCGCCGTTGATGCGGATGCGTCCGCCGCTCGGCTCGATCAGCCGGTTGATCATCTTCAGGGTGGTGGACTTCCCGCAGCCCGAGGGGCCCACGAAGATGACCGTCTCCCCGGCCTTGATCTCCATCGACACGTTCTCGACGGCGGGCTGCGGATTGCCGGGGTAGCGCTTGGTGAGGGACTCCAGCTCGATGGTCGCGCCGGTGGTGCCGCCGGACGCCTCGCCGCGGTTGTCGTCGGAAACGGAACCGGAGCTGGAGCCGGAGCTGGAGCCGGAGCCGGAACCAGAACCGGACACGGAAGTCTCAGACACGGATCCCCCTCGGAATGGTCAGCCGTCCCAGCAGCACGTACGCCGCGTCGAACAGCAGGGCCAGGACGATGATCCCGAGCGTGCCCGCGAGGACCTGGTTGAGCGCGTTCTTGCTGCCCAGCGAGGCGATCCCGCGGAAGATCTCGTTGCCGAGGCCCGGCCCGGAGGCGTAGGCGGCGATCGCCGCGATGCCCATCAGCATCTGCGTGGAGACCCGGATGCCGGTCAGGATCGGCGGCCAGGCCAGCGGCAGCTCCACCCGCAGCAACCGCGCCGGACGCGACATCCCGATGCCCTTGGCGGCGTCCACCAGCGCCGGGTCGACCCCGCGCAGGCCCACGATCGAGTTGCGCACGATCGGCAGCAGCCCGTACAGGGTCAGCGCGGTCACCGTCGGCGGCACACCGAGCCCCAGGATCGGGATGAGCAGACCGATCATGGCCAGCGACGGGATGGTGAGGATGGCCGACGTGGACAGGGTCGCCACGTTCCCCGCCCAGTCGCTGCGGTAGGTGAGGACGCCGATCAGCACCCCGATCAGGGTCGCCACGACCATGCACTGGAAGACCGCGCTGGCGTGCTGGTAGGCGTCGGCGAGCAGCTGCTGGTGGCGGCTGCCCAGGAAGTCCCAGAAGTTCACGTCCGCTCACCTCCGGGATCGGGCCCGCCTCAGTCGTGTCCGCCGCTGTCCTCGGCCGCCTGCTCCACCAGCGGGATGATCCGCAGCGGAACGGGGTTCTCCATGACGATCGCCGTGGCGGCCCGGACGATGCCATCAAAACCGACAACCCGGTCGATCACCCGCTGGAGATCGGCGTTCGAGCGGGCCACCAGACGGCACAGCATGTCCCCGGTGCCGGTCGTGGTGTGCAGCTCCAGCACCTCCGGCACCGTCGCCAAGTGCGCCCGTACGTCCGCTCCTTGGCCCTGCCGGATCTCCAGCGTGGCGAACGCGGTGACCGGGTAGCCGAGGGCCGCCGGGTCCACCTCCGGACCGAATCCGCGGATGACTCCGTTCGACTGAAGCCGGTCGAGCCGCGCCTGCGCCGTGCCGCGCGCCACCCCGAGCCGCCGGGACATCTCCAGCACCCCGATCCGCGGCTCCCGCGCCAGCAGACCGATGATCCGTCCGTCCAGCCGGTCGATCCCCTTGCCCGCCACAGCCACACCCTCCCCGCTGGTCATCCTGTACAGATCGCCTGCACCCACCGGCGTATCACTGGGCAGGTTGCCCACTGGAAACGCAAACTATTGCGCACCTTGCGGACAGGGGAGAACCTGCGGCTATGACGCAGACCACACACCACACTCCCGACACCGCCCGGCAGGCCGACCCCTTCCCGGTCAAGGGAATGGACGCGGTCGTCTTCGCCGTGGGCAACGCCAAGCAGGCCGCGCACTACTACTCCACCGCCTTCGGCATGAAGCTGGTCGCGTACTCCGGACCGGAGAACGGCAGCCGGGAGACCGCGAGCTACGTCCTGGAGAGCGGCTCCGCCCGCTTCGTGTTCACCTCGGTGATCAAGCCCTCGACCGACTGGGGCACCTTCCTCGCCCAGCACGTCGCCGAGCACGGCGACGGCGTCGTCGACCTCGCCATCGAGGTCCCGGACGCGCGCGCCGCCCACGCCTACGCGGTCGAGCACGGCGCCCGCTCGCTCGCCGAGCCGCACGAGGTCAAGGACGAGCACGGCACCGTCGTCCTCGCCGCCATCGCCACCTACGGCGAGACCCGGCACACCCTCGTCGAGCGCACCGGCTACGACGGCCCGTACCTGCCCGGGTACGTCGCCGCCAAGCCGATGGTCGCGCCGCCCGAGCAGCGCGTCTTCCAGGCCGTGGACCACTGCGTCGGCAACGTCGAACTCGGCCGCATGAACGAGTGGGTCGGCTTCTACAACAAGGTCATGGGCTTCACGAACATGAAGGAGTTCGTGGGCGACGACATCGCCACCGAGTACAGCGCGCTGATGTCCAAGGTGGTCGCGGACGGCACCCTCAAGGTCAAGTTCCCGATCAACGAGCCCGCCGTCGCCAAGAAGAAGTCCCAGATCGACGAGTACCTGGAGTTCTACGGCGGCGCCGGCGTCCAGCACATCGCGCTGAACACCAACGACATCGTGGCGACCGTCCGCGCGATGAAGGCGGCCGGCGTCGAGTTCCTGGACACCCCCGACTCGTACTACGACACGCTCGGCGAGTGGGCCGGCGAGACCCGGGTGCCCGTCGACATCCTGCGCGAGCTGAAGATCCTCGTCGACCGGGACGAGGACGGCTACCTGCTGCAGATCTTCACCAAGCCGGTCCAGGACCGTCCGACCGTCTTCTTCGAGATGATCGAGCGCCACGGCTCCATGGGCTTCGGCAAGGGCAACTTCAAGGCCCTGTTCGAGGCGATCGAGCGCGAGCAGGAGAAGCGCGGCAACCTCTGACATCAGCTCCTCGAAGGCAGATCTCAGTCGGGCGGGCCCTCCACCGGGGGCTCGCCCAGCTCCGCCAGCGCCCGCCTCGCCTCCGGCGCCCGCAGCGGCGAGAAGTACGGGTTGATCGTCAGCGCCTCCCCGAGGTGCCGCCGCGCGGGTCCTGACCGCCCCAGCTCCTTCTCGATCACCCCCCGGTGGAAGACGTACAGCGCGCTGCGCACCCCGCCGCCCTTGTCGCCGTCGGTCGCGAGCGTCGCGAACTCCAGCGCCTCCTCGTCCGCACCGGTGCGGTGCAGCGCCCAGCCCAGCGCGTCGGCGACCGCCGTCCCCGGCTGCCGACCCCACTCCGCCCGCAGCCGCTCGACCGCCGCCGCCGGATCCCCGTGGTCGGCGTCGAGCAGCCCCAGCACCAGCTGCTCGTCGGCGCCGGCCGCCTCGGCGTCCCGCGCCCGCTCCCGCAGCAGGTCGTACTCCACCCGCGCCGCCTGCCCGAGGCCCAGCGACTCGTACAGCTCGCCCAGCTCCAGCGCGTACTCGGGGGTGGGCCGCTTGGCCAGCGCCGCCTGGTACGCCGACAGCGCCTCCGTCGTCCGGCCCAGCGCCGCCAGCGCCCGGCCCTGCCCGGCCTGCGCGGCCCGCTGGTCGGGGTCGGTGCGCAGCGCCTCCTGGAAGAACCGCAGCGCCTCCTCCCGCTCCCCGCGTTCGAACGCCAGCCGCCCGGCCTGCTCCAGGTACGCCGCCCGCTCGGCCGGTGCCCCGGTGGCCGCCGCCGCGTCCGAGATCCGGGCCGCCGCGTCCTCCCGCCAGCCCCGGTCCCGGTAGACGCCCGCCGCCAGCGCTCCCACGGCCGGCGCGTCCGGGCGCAGCTCCATCACCTTGTCCAGGGCCCGGCCCACGCCCTTGTCGTCGCCGAGCCCGGTGTACGCGCCGATCAGCACCGCGTGCGCCGTCCACCGTTTCGGCGCCGCCCGCACCGCGCTCTCGCCCCACTTCTTCGCCGTGGGGAAGTCCCGGCGGGCCACCGCCAGCGCCGCGAGCCCCTCCAGGGCCTGCGGGTTGCGCTCGGGCCCCGTCCTCAGCGAGGTGCGCAGCGCCTTCTCGGCCTTCGGCCAGTTCGCGCCGTCCGCCGTCCGGCGGCCCTGCTCCACGTACGCGGCGCCGAGCACCGCCCACGACGCCCCGTCCAGCGGATGCGCCCGCAGATGGATCTCCCGGTCGCCGATCAGCGCCGCCAGGTCGGGCAGCGCGGCGGGCACGCCGGTGGTGACCGCCCCGCGTGCCAGCGCCGCCGGCCCGGGTGCGGGCGGGGGAGCGTCGCCACCGCCCCAGGGGAGCAGCACCAGGACCCCGCCGAGTACGGCGGCCCCGGCGACGGAGGCGATCAGCACCCGCCGCCCGCGGCGCGACGGCCGCCCGGGTGCTGGTACCTCGCCCTGTTCCCGTCGGGTGAGCCTCTCCATGACCTCCATGGCGCTCACTGTGCTCCCATGTGACGATCACACCGGGCAGGTGACGGGTGCCGCCCGCGGGGTTCACACCGATGGACGTGGATGCGAGCCTGTGATCATGAGCCGTATCGAAGCGCCTCGCGACGAAGACGACGCAGCCGCGGCGGTCGACAGCACCCCCGGCAGCACCCCGGGCAGCCCCCTCGGCAGCCCTCTCGGCGACCCGAGCACCCTCGTCGACCGGCTGCTGGCCGGTCTGCCCGCCGGGTCCGTCCTCACCGATCCCGACGTCACGGCCTCCTACGCCAACGACATGGCGAGCTTCTGCCCGGCCGGCGCCCCCGCCGTGGTCGTCCTGCCGCGCACCGTGGAGGACGTCCAGCACGTCATGCGCACCGCCACCGAGCTGCGCGTCCCGGTGGTCCCGCAGGGCGCCCGTACCGGCCTGTCCGGCGCGGCCAACGCCACCGACGGCTGCGTGGTCCTCTCCCTGACGAAGATGGACCGCATCCTGGAGATCAACCCGGTGGACCGGGTCGCCGTCGTCGAACCGGGCGTCGTCAACGCCGCGCTCTCCCGTGCGGTGAACGAACACGGCCTCTACTACCCGCCGGACCCCTCCAGCTGGGAGATGTGCACCATCGGCGGCAACATCGGCACCGCCTCCGGCGGCCTGTGCTGCGTCAAGTACGGGGTGACCGCCGAGTACGTCCTCGGCCTGGACGTCGTCCTCGCCGACGGCCGCCTGATGTCCACCGGGCGCCGCACCGCCAAGGGCGTCGCCGGGTACGACCTCACCCGGCTCTTCGTGGGCTCCGAGGGCTCCCTCGGCATCGTCGTGAAGGCGGTCCTCGGGCTGCGCCCCAAGCCGCCCGAGCAGCTGGTGCTGGCCGCCGAGTTCGCCTCCGCGTCCGCCGCCTGCGACGCGATCTGCCGGATCATGGAAGGGGGCCACGTCCCCTCCCTCCTCGAACTGATGGACCGTACGACCGTCAAGGCGGTCAACGACCTCGCCCACATGGGTCTGCCGGAGAGCACCGAGGCACTGCTCCTCGCGGCCTTCGACACCACCGACCCGGCCGCCGACCTCGCCGCCGTCGGCGCGCTGTGCGAGGCCGCGGGTGCCACGCAGGTGGTCCCGGCCGAGGACGCCGCCGAGTCCGAACTCCTCCTCCAGGCCCGGCGCCTGGCCCTCACCGCACTCGAAGCCGTCAAGGGCACCACGATGATCGACGACGTGTGCGTGCCCCGCTCCCGGCTCGGCGAGATGCTGGAGGGCATCGACCGGGTCGCCGCCAAGTACGGCCTCACCATCGGGGTCTGCGCGCACGCGGGCGACGGCAACACCCACCCCACCGTCTGCTTCGACGCCCAGGACCCCGACGAGTCCCGGCGGGCCCGCGAGTCCTTCGACGAGATCATGGCGCTCGGACTGGAACTCGGCGGCACCATCACCGGCGAGCACGGCGTGGGCGTCCTGAAGAAGGAGTGGCTGGCGCGGGAGATCGGCCCGGTGGGCCTGGAGATGCAGCGGGCCGTCAAACAGGTCTTCGACCCGCTGGGCATCCTCAACCCGGGCAAGCTCTTCTGACCGCTGCCGCCCCTCACCGGGCGAGCAGCTCGGCCAGCCCGTCGTCGATCCCGAGCTGGGCGCCCTCGGTCCCCGGCGGCACCGTCCGCAGGGTGCGCTCCAGCCAGGCCGACACCTGCGGCGTGGGCGCCTCCAGGAGGGCGTCGCCGTCCGGGCTGCTCAGCGCGATCAGCACGACGCTGCGGCCCTCCGCCTTCGACGGCCACACCCGCACGTCCCCGTGCCCGGACGGCCGGAAGACGCCCTCCACCAGGAGATCCCGGGCGAACGTCCAGTGCACCGGGTGGCCGGAGTCGATGTGGAAGGTGATGTGGACGGCGTAGGGGTCGTCGGTGTGGTAGACGAGCCTGGCCGGCACCGGGATGCCGTGCTCGGGCGACAGGACGAGCCGCAGCTCCAGTTCGCGTTCCACGACGGTGGGGCCGGTGGGGTTGGTGTGCATGGCGGGTTCCTCTCCCGAGTCTCGAACGGTCCTTGCGTGGAGAGAGCGGCTCGGGCCCGGAGCATTACGCGGGTTCGGAGAACTTTTTTCCGCGCCCCGGACCGGAGCCCGGCCCGGATGTGAAGGTCCCGGCACGAGGTTGCCCGGAAAGGGGTGGGTACGGCGGGACCGGCGGTGCGGATTGCGCCCGTCTGATAGATGTTGAGGCCCCCTTATCAACCCCCGAGCAGATACGGGACGACGGACATGAGCGCCCCAACCCCGGCCCCCGGCGACGACAGGCCCCGCGAAGGGTATTACCCGGACCCGTCCATTCCCGGATACGTCCGCTACTGGAACGGCGCCTCCTGGGTGGCGGGCACGAGCCGCCCCGCCCCCAAGGACGGCGAGCCGCTCGCACCTCCGCCCGGCGCACGGCCCTCCGTCGAGGAGACAGGGCCGCACTTCTTCGACGAGGACCCGGTCGAAGAGGACCCGCCGCCCGCCGCCGCGTCCCAGCACGGCAGCCGTCCCGAGTCCGCCACCGCCTGGGGTGCCGATCGCTCCGGCCCGTCCGGTCCCGCCGACACCCCGGAGCAGCGCGTCGCCTGGCCCGGCACGGCGCGTGGTGCGGACCCGCGAGTCCCGCACGCCCGGCAGGCGGCACCACCGGCCGACGGGGCCGCGGGCGACCCCCGGGCGGGGGCCGCGGGCGCCGGCGCGGCGGGCACGGCGGCGGGCTCAGGGGGCTCGGCGGGCGACGACCGTCCGGCACAGGACGCCGCGGCCGCCTCCGGCACGGCGCGTCCGGACGCCTCGGCGGGCGCCGCGCCCGGCGGGGCGGAGGACCAGGCCGGCAACACCTTCGTCTTCCGCCGGCCCGCGGCGGGACGGCAGGACGCCCCCGCCGCCGCGCAGGACGAGGGCACCATGACCTTCCGCGCGGTCACCCCACGCACGGGCCCGCGTCCCGGCGGTACCGGCCCTTCCGGTCCCGGTGCCGACTCCGGTTCAGGACCCGGCTTCGGTGCCGGCAAGGCCGCCGCCGCCCGGGCCGCCGCCGCGCAGGCTCCTGCGACGCCCGCCGCCCCCGCGGTGCCCCACCAGGCTCCCCCGCCGCAGCCCTCCGCCTCCGCGCCGGTCGCGGCGGGCGGTCCCGGCGGCGGCCAGACCTCCTGGGCGCAGCAGGTGCACCGGCTGGCCGGGGCGGGCGGCGACGAGCAGCCCGTCGCACCGTGGAAGCCGCCGGTCGAGGACGTGTTCCAGGCCGCCGCCCGGCGCCAGGCGGCGGCCCGGCCCGCCGGTCTCGGCAAGCGGCTGGCCGCCCGGCTGATCGACACGGTGGTCCTCGCGGGCGTCACCGCCGTCGCCGCCGTACCGCTCGGCCTCAAGGCGGTCGACCACGTCAACGACAAGATCGACGAGGCCAAGCTCTCCGGCGAGACCGTCACGGTCTGGCTGCTGGACGGCACGACGTCCACGTACCTGGGCATCGTGCTCGCCGTCCTGCTGCTCTTCGGCGTCGTCTACGAGGCGCTGCCCACCGCCAAGTGGGGCCGCACGCTGGGCAAGAAGCTGCTCGGCCTGGAGGTACGGGACATCGAGGCCCACGAGCCGCCGTCCTTCGGCGCGGCCCTGCGCCGCTGGCTGGTCTACAGCGTCCCGGGCCTCCTGGCCGTCGGCGTGGTCGGCGTCGCGTGGTGCCTGTTCGACCGCCCGTGGCACCAGTGCTGGCACGACAAGGCCGCCAACACGTTTGTCGCGGGCTAGCTCGGCCGGGGGGGAGAGCGGGGGGTTCGTTTTCGGGTGCGGGTGCGTCGGGGCTGGTCGCGCAGTTCCCCGCGCCCCTTGAGGTACGTGCACTGAACGCCTCTGAAAGGGGCGCGGGGCTGTATCGGATATGCGGCTCCGCCGCGCGGGCGCGAGCAACCACATCGCACCCGCACCCGCCGACGCACCGTCATACCCCGCCCGGACGGCGTCGGACCACGCACCCGCACTACTCCGGACGGCCGCTCGCCGGATGCGAGGAGAGAGACTCCGGGTTCGACTCGGGACATGAGCAGCGAACCGCCCCCCGGCTCCGGCGGGCAGCAGCCGCCGGAAGACGACCCGCTGAGGAAGAACCCCTACGACAATCCGCCCCCCGCCGGAGGCCCCCCGCCCCCCGGCGGCGGAGGTCCCTACGGTGGGCCTCCTCCCGGCGGCGGCCCCTACGGCGGTGACCCGTACGGCGGTGGCGGTTACCCCGGCGATCCGCTGGCCGGGATGCCCCCGCTCGCGGACAGCGGACGCCGCACGCTCGCGCGGATCATCGACATGATCCTCGTGGGCATCGTCGTCTGGTTGCTCAGCTGGGCCTTCAACGTCCAGGAGTACACGGTGGACGGCGACGACGTCTCCGTCGGCAAGTCCTTCGGGCAGTCCGTGATCGCGGCCGTGCTCTACATCGCGTACGACACCTACATGATCACGAGGACGGGCCAGACCCTCGGCAAGAAGTGGCTCGGGATGCGGGTGGCCAACCTGGACAACGGGGCGACGCCCGCGGTGCAGACGTCGCTCATCCGTGCCCTGGTGCTGTGGATCCCGTTCGCGTTCTGCTGTGCCTGTGTGTGGACGATCATCGCTGGTGGCTGGAGCTTCTTCGACAAGCCCTACAAACAGGGCCTGCACGACAAGGCGGCCAAGACAGTCGTGGTCAGCACCCGGTGACGGACGCGGACGCTCGGGCTCAGGCGGCCCGACCGCGCGTCACCTCGCCCGCACCCGCGGAGACCCGGGCCGCCGCGGGCACCTGCACCGGCTCCCGGTGCGCGGCGAGCCGGTGGGCCGGCACGGCGGTCACCGCGCGCGTCCTGGGCTGGGGGACCGTCATGGCGACCAGCAGCCCGAGGGCGAGGGCCGCGACGGCGATGAGGGCGACTCCGGGGCCCGAACTCGTCTGCGACAGCAGCAGCATGGCGAGCGTCGAGAAGATCACGGTGCACGTACCGTAGGCGAACTGTGCGGCAGTCGGACGGGGCATGGCCATCGTGTCCTCGGAAGGCAATCATGGGGGTGAGACAGGTTGTCGGCCTGGCTTTCCGCCGGTCTCCGGGCGTTCCGCCAAGCGACTCTAACCCGCTGTGTGCCCGAGTGGAACCGGTACTAAGCCCGACCTAACCGGCACGGCCGATGCACGGGGGGCGCACGGATTCATGACGTCCGGGAAGTGGACGGTCCCGCGCGCCCGTCGGGGCCGCCCGGTGCCCGTCGTACCCGGCGAAGGTCACGATCCGGTGTCCGCAAAGCGAACGACGGCTCCGCATAGTGCACTTGTTCTGCTCAAGTCAAGGTCTGTCTTTTCCGTCGAACCTCTAGTCAAATGTCGTCACTTGACTACACGCGTTGATCACGTGTGCGCGGACTATGCACTGTCCTAGGTCCCCCATCCGCGCGCGTGCACGCGGGGGAGGAACTCAAGTGACCAGAAGATCCTGGACGTTCAGAACGGCGGCGACCACCGTCGCACTCGCCGCCGCGACCGCCACGCTCTCGGCGGCCGGCGTGGCGCAGGCGGACTCGCCGTCCCGGCCGGACGCCGTGAACCGCCGCGACCCCAGCCCGGACAAGACCACGCGCTCCCACGACCTCAAGGGCCCCCTGAGCGACACTCAGGCCGCCCAGCGCGAGGAGGCGCTCAAGCAGGTCATATCCGGCAACGCGTCGGTGAAGAAGAAGGACGGCTCCAACGTCGTCCAGCTGAAGAGCAAGAAGGGCGACGCCAAGTACGTCGAGCTGGGCCGGGAGAAGACCGACAAGATCTTCACCATCCTGGTCGAGTTCGGCGACAAGGTCGACAGCCGCTACGGCGGCACCCCCGGTCCGCTGCACAACCAGATAGCCAAGCCGAACCGCAAGACGGACAACTCCACGGCCTGGCAGGAGGACTACGACCAGGAGCACTTCCAGGACCTGTACTTCGGTTCCGGCAAGGGCGTCAACTCGGTCAAGACCTACTACGAGAAGCAGTCCTCCGGCCGCTACTCGGTCGACGGCGAGGTCTCCGACTGGGTCAAGGTCCCCTACAACGAGGCCCGCTACGGCTCCAACAAGTGCGACCCCGACAACTGCGCCTGGTACGCGGTGCAGGACGGCGTCACCGCCTGGGTCGCCGACCAGAAGGCGGCCGGCCGCACCGACGCCCAGATCAAGTCCCAGCTGACCCAGTACGACCAGTGGGACCGCTACGACTTCGACGGCGACGGCGACTTCAACGAGCCCGACGGCTACATCGACCACTTCCAGATCGTGCACGCCGGCGAAGACGAGTCCGCGGGCGGCGGCGCGCAGGGCGAGGACGCCATCTGGGCCCACCGCTGGTACGCCTTCGGCACCGACGCAGGCGCCACCGGTCCCGCCGACAACAAGCTCGGCGGCACCCAGATCGGCGACTCCGGCATCTGGGTCGGCGACTACACCATCCAGCCGGAGAACGGCGGACTCGGCGTCTACGCGCACGAGTACGGCCACGACCTCGGCCTGCCGGACCACTACGACACGGCCGGCGGTGACAACTCCACCGGCTTCTGGACGCTGATGTCGTCCGGCTCGTGGCTGGGCACCGGCCGCAACGAGATCGGCGACCTGCCCGGCGACATGAACGCCTGGGACAAGCTCCAGCTGGGCTGGCTGAACTACGACACCGCCAAGGCGGGCGTCAACTCCTGGCACAAGCTGGGCCTGGCCGAGTACAACACCAAGCACAAGCAGGGCCTGGTCGTCGAACTGCCGAAGGAGGAGGTCACCACCGAGATCGTGACCCCCGCCGAGGGCGAGACCCAGTGGTGGAGCGGCAGCGGCAACGACCTCAAGAACACCCTGAGCCGCAGCGTCGACCTCACCGGCAAGTCGGCCGCCTCCCTCACCCTGGACGGCTGGTACGACATCGAGGCCGACTACGACTTCCTCTACACCGAGGTGTCCACCGACGGCGGCGCCAACTGGACCGCGATCGACGGCACCTTCGACGGGCAGCCGATCCAGCGCGACGGCAGTGACAAGCCCGCCCTGAGCGCCACCGTGGACGCCTACGGCAAGCTGGTCTACCCGCTGGACGCCTACGCCGGCAAGAAGATCGACCTGCGCTTCCGCTACCAGACCGACGGCGGCCTGGCCATGAAGGGCTTCACCGCCGACGAGATCGCGGTGACGGCCGACGGCGAGACGCTCTTCTCGGACAACGCGGAGACCGCGGACGACGCCTGGACGGCGGTCGGCTTCACCCGCAAGGGCGCCTCCTTCACCAAGGAGTACGCGCAGTACTACATCGCCGAGAACCGGCAGTACGTGTCGTACGACAAGACGCTGAAGACCGGCCCGTACAACTTCGGCTTCTCGGAGCGCCCGAACTGGGTCGAGCACTACGCGTACCAGAACGGCCTGTTGATCTGGAAGTGGGACACCTCCCAGGCGGACAACAACACCAGCCAGCACCCGGGCAAGGGCCTGGTCCTGCCGATCGACTCGCACCCGACCGCGCTGAAGTGGAAGGACGGGACGCTGATGCGCAACCGCTTCCAGGCGTACGACTCGCCGTTCAGCCTCTACCGCACGGACGGCATGACGCTGCACAAGGCGGACGTCGCGAAGTACGTCCCGGGCTCGAAGGGCGTCTCGGTCTTCAACGACCGCAAGAACGACTACTACGACCCGGCGAACCCGACCGGCGGTGTCCAGGTCACTGACACCAACACGAAGATCAAGATCCTCAAGGAGGCCAAGAACGGCTCGACGATCGAGCTCGAGGTTGGCCCCGCGGGCAGGTAAATAGCATCTGCCCAGGTCAGAGCATGATCGGCGGTGACCCCCTGGCGGGTCGCCGCCGATCCGTGTTTAGGTGCGTCCTGTGGTTCTCTTATTGACACCGGGTCCGGCACCCGGACCGACCCAGGCTGACTCGGGGGTATGACCGCATGGCCGCAGGAGGCTTCTGCAAGCTGCCGAACGGCACGGTGGTGGTGGCACTGAACCTGCCCAGCCCCGCCGCGTCGAGCGCCGGCAGCGTGCGTTTTCTGGTCCACGCCCAGAACCGGGCGCGCGCCCTGACCAGGCTGCGCAACCTGGGGCTGCGCAGCGTCTACCTGCGGGGCAACGCGGCCCCGCCGACGCCGGACGAGGTCACCGCGGTCCTGCACCACCCGGACGGGCTGATATGGCGCACGGCACCGGTGGCGGGCGCGGTGGGCGGCCCGGACCTGGTCCAGGAGCTGTGGCACCCGATCCGCGCCCTGCTCAGACGCCCGACCGCCCAGACGTAGGCCGGGGCCGGGGCGCTACTGCACGACCGGCTTCCCGGACAGCTCCACGCCCGCCTCCCGCAGCTCCTCCAGCGCCCGCTCGGTGGTCTCCACGGCCACCCCGGCGGTCAGGTCGAGCAGCACCTGCGTACGGAAGCCCTCGCGGGCCGCGTCCAGGGCGGTGGCCCGCACGCAGTGGTCGGTGGCGATGCCCACCACGTCGACCTCGTCGATCTCGCGGGAGCGCAGCCACTCGGCGAGACCCGTGCCGTTCTCGTCGGCGCCCTCGAAGCCGCTGTAGGCGGCCGCGTACGCCCCCTTGTCGAAGACGGCGTCTATCGCGCCGGAGGCGACGGCCGGGGCGAAGTTCGGGTGGAAGCCGACCCCCTCGGTGCCGGCCACGCAGTGCGCCGGCCAGGAGTGGACGTAGTCCGGGTTGTCGGCGAAGTGGCCGCCCGGCGCCACGTGGTGGTCCCGGGTGGCCACGACGTGGCGGTAGCCGGCGGGCGCCTGCCCGATCAGCTCGGTGATGGCGGCGGCCACGTCGGCACCGCCGGACACCGCGAGGCTGCCTCCCTCGCAGAAGTCGTTCTGCACGTCTACGACGATCAAGGCGCGGCGCATGGTCGGTGTCCTTCGACTGGGTCGGCTGTGGGGCGGGAGGGGCGGCGGGAGCGGCTGTGGCCTGAGGGACGGGGCTGATTCGGCCCTTGTGGGGCCGCACCAGCTTTAGCTACCCGAGCCTCACTGTGCGTACTCCGTCGGAATGACGGGTTCCCCTCGGGAGAGCTGGGTGGCGGACAGCGGGAGGTTGGCGCGGGCGGCGGCGTGCCGGTCCCGGGCGGCGTCCAGCGGCTCGCGGGCGACGACCTCGCCGCCCTTGACCAGCTCGACCAGGAGCTGCCGGTCGGCCAGCGCGTCGGGCACCGGCCCGGTGCCGACCACCTCGGCCTCGGCGTACCCGTCCGCGTCCAGGCGCCGGGCGGCCCACTTGCGGCCGCCGACGGAGGTCTTGCCGCCGCTGGACTTCTTGGCCACCGGCACCAGCGGCGCCCCCTCCTCGCCGGACTCGGCGCGGGCGACCAGCTTGTAGACCATCGAGGCCGTCGGGTGCCCGGAGCCGGTGACCAGCTGGGTGCCGACGCCGTAGGCGTCCACGGGCGCCGCCGCCAGCGAGGCGATGGCGTACTCGTCCAGGTCCGAGGTCACCACGATCTTCGTGTCCGTCGCGCCCAGCTCGTCGAGCTGCTGGCGCACCCGGTGGGCGACGAGCAGCAGGTCGCCGGAGTCGATGCGCACCGCGCCCAGCTCGGGCCCGGCCACCTCCACGGCCGCACGGACCGCCTCGGCGACGTCGTAGGTGTCCACAAGGAGCGTGGTGTCCCCGCCCAGGGCGTCCACCTGGGCGCGGAAGGCGTCCCGCTCGTTGTCGTGCAGCAGCGTGAAGGCGTGCGCGGAGGTGCCGACGGTGGGGATGTTGTAACGGAAGCCGGCGGCCAGGTCGGAGGTGGTGGCGAAACCGCCGACGTAGGCCGAGCGGGCGGCGGCCACGGCGGCCAGCTCGTGGGTGCGGCGGGCGCCCATTTCGATCAGCGGGCGCTGCCCGGCGGCGGACGACATCCGGGAGGCGGCGGCCGCGATCGCCGAGTCGTGGTTGAGGATGGACAGGATCACCGTCTCCAGCAGCACGCACTCGCCGAAGGTCCCCTCCACCCGCATGATCGGCGAGCCCGGGAAGTACACCTCGCCCTCGGGATAGCCCCAGATGTCCCCGCTGAACCGGTACTCGGCGAGCCAGTCCAGGGTCTCCTCGTCGACGATGTCGTGCTCGCGCAGGAAGCGCAGCACGCCCGCGTCGAAGCGGAAGTTCTCCACCGCGTCCAGCACCCGCCCGGTGCCCGCCACGACGCCGTAGCGGCGGCCGTCCGGCAGCCGCCGGGTGAAGACCTCGAACACGCTGCGCCGCCCGGCCGTACCGGCCTTCAGGGCTGCCCGCAGCATGGTCAGCTCGTACTGGTCCGTGAAGAGCGCCGTCGAGGGGACGTCCACCGGCAGCCCAAGGTCCGCTGTGTTCATAGGACGGATCGTACCCCCATTTCGTCACTCTGACGATTTCCGGGCCCGCCCGGTTCGCGTGGCGCCCGCCACAGGCCCGTTTGTGCGGGTGCCCCCCTGTGGTGGCAGCATGGGCTGTGTGACGGCAGCCGCACCCATGGAGATCGAGAAGACCGAGTCGGCGGAGGAGGTCTTCGCCGTACCCGAGCCCGACGTGCCCTGGGTGACGATCGTGCACAACGACCCCGTCAACCTCATGAGCTACGTGACGTACGTCTTCCAGTCGTACTTCGGCTACTCCAAGGACAAGGCCACCAAGCTCATGATGGACGTCCACCACAAGGGCCGGGCGGTCGTCTCCAGCGGCAGCCGGGAGGAGATGGAACGGGACGTACAGGCCATGCACGGCTACGGCCTGTGGGCCACCCTCCAGCAGGACCGGAAATGAGCCCGGAAACGACCCACGCCCGCCCGCAGGACGGAAGCAGCTGAATCGCCTTCATGCCCGGACAATTCGAACCGCTCCCCGGCGGCGGCGCGGCCGTCGCGCTCGACGACGTCGAGATCTCCATCATCCGCTCGCTGGCCGTGCAGCTCCTGGAGCTGATCGGCCCGGGGCCCGCCGAGGACGCCTCCGACGACCCGCTCGCCGAGCTGTTCGCCGACGGCCCGAGCGAGCCGCCCTCCGACCCGGTGCTGCGCCGCCTGTTCCCGGACGCCTACGGCGACCCCGAGGGCGCCCCGCAGGCCCAGGAGGCCGAGGAGCAGCGGGCGCACTCCGCCGAGTTCCGCCGCTACACGGAGAACGACCTTCGGGCCGGCAAGCGGGACAACGCGCTGGCGGTGGTCCGCACCCTGGACGCCCTCTCCTCGGCGTCGGCGGGCGAGGAGGGCGCGGTGCTGAAGCTGTCGCCCCAGGAGTCCCAGCAGTGGCTGCGCGCCCTGAACGACCTGCGCCTGGCGATCGGCTCCCGGCTCGAGATCGCCGACGAGGACGACACCGACCTCCTCTACCGGCTGCCGGACGAGGATCCGCGCAAGCCGATGGTGATGGCGTACCTGTGGCTCGGCGGACTCCAGGAGTCACTGGTGGCCACGCTCATGACCTGAGTGGGGTTATGCCCTGAACCGGACGGTTCCGTCACGCTCCGTGTCCGCTCAGCGGAGCCTCAAATCCGGATAACGATCCCGTCAAAGCCGCGCCTCTTTTGCACCGCAGGCGCGGCTTTTGTCTGCTTCTACCTGTGGGACACGTCACAGTCGACCCCTGTGATCAGCGCCGCCGCCGTGGTAAATCTTCACGACCGCCCGGCGAACACCACCCGAATGTTCGGCCGGGTGCGCCACCGAGCCGGCAGACCGCCGGCCAGGCACCGAGCGGGATGTGAGGCCCGCTCAGCTCCATCATCCGGGGGGATCGAGACCCGATCCGAGGCCGACAGAAGGTCCGGATCGGCATGGAGAAAGGCGCACCACACATGACCTCTGCGCAGGTCGACACGGACAAGGCCCCCGAAGAGGGCTACGAGCGCGGTCTCAACAGCCGCCAGGTCCAGATGATCGCGATCGGCGGCGCCATCGGCGTCGGTCTCTTCCTGGGCGCCGGGGCCAACATCGCCAAGGCCGGCCCCAGCATCATCCTCATGTACGCCCTCGCGGGCGTGATCATCTTCTTCATCATGCGGGCGCTCGGCGAGCTGCTCCTGTACCGACCCGTCTCCGGCTCCTTCGCCGAGTACTCGCGCGAGTTCCTCGGCCCCTTCTTCGGTTACTTCACCGGCTGGACGTACTGGCTGATGTGGGTGGTCACCGGCATGGCGGAACTCACCGCCGCCGCCATCTACATCCACTACTGGTTCCCGGACATCCCGCAATGGGTCTCGGCCCTGGTCTTCCTGGTGCTGCTGTTCGTGGCCAACCTGATCTCGGTGAAGCTGTTCGGCGAGATCGAGTTCTGGTTCTCGATGGTCAAGGTCACCGCCATCATCGGCATGATCGTGATCGGCATCGGTGTGCTCACCTTCGGCTTCAGCCAGGCCGGCGACACCGCCGCCGTCTCCAACCTGTGGGAGTTCGACGGCTTCTTCCCCAAGGGCATCGGCTCGTCCCTGATGACCCTCCAGGGCGTCATGTTCGCCTACCTCGCCGTCGAGCTGGTCGGCGTCACCGCCGGTGAGTCCGAGAACCCGGAGAAGACCCTCCCCAAGGCGATCAACACCCTGCCCTGGCGCATCGCCCTCTTCTACGTCGGCGCCCTCACCGTCATCCTGGCGGTGGTCAAGTGGACCGAGTTCGCCGAGGGCGTCAGCCCCTTCGTGGAGGCATTCGCGGTCATCGGCATCCCGGCCGGCGCGGGCATCGTCAACTTCGTGGTGCTCACCGCCGCCCTGTCCTCCTGCAACTCCGGCATGTACTCCACGGGGCGCATGCTGCGCACCCTCGCGGACAACGGCGAGGCCCCCAAGGTCTTCAACAAGCTGTCGTCGACCAAGACCCCGGCCATCGGCATCGCCGTCTCGGTGGTCTTCATGGCCATCGGCGTGGTCCTGAACTACCTGGTCCCGGAGAAGGCCTTCGGCTACGTCACCTCCGTCGCCACCGCCGCCGGCATCTGGACCTGGCTGATGATCCTCATCAGCCACGTGCTGTACCGCCGCAAGGTCGTCGCGGGCCGCCTGCCCGCCTCCTCCTTCCCGGCGCCCGGCGGCTCGGTCTGCTCCTACATCGCCATCGCCTTCCTCCTCTTCGTGACCTGCCTCATCGCCTACGACGCCGACGCCCGCGTCTGCCTGTACGTGATGGCCGGCTGGGCCGCCGCCCTCGGCATCGGCTGGGCGGTGCTCAAGAGCCGCAACCCGCAGGTCACCGAGCGGCCCGGCGAGCCGGAGTTCGAGAAGATCGGCTGACAGACCCGCCGAACGCCGCTGACCAGCGCCTTCGTGCGCACACCAGGACGTCCGGCCACCGGGGACGCTCGTGGCTTCCCCTACGGCCACCGCTCAGGGATGTCCGGCATGTGGGCTCCCCCGTACCACCCACCGGTACGGGGGAGCCCGTCTGCTTATCCTGGCCGCATGCTGACCATCACCCAGGCCCTGTACGACCAGATCGTCGCCCACGCGCGCGAGGACCACCCCGACGAGGCGTGCGGCGTGGTGGCCGGTCCCGTCGGCGAGGGCCGCCCCGAGCGGTTCATCCCGATGCTCAACGCCGCCCGCTCGCCCACCTTCTACGAGTTCGACTCGCAGGACCTCCTCAAGCTCTACCGAGAGATGGACGACCGGGACGAGGAGCCGGTGGTCATCTACCACTCCCACACCGCCACCGAGGCCCACCCCTCCCGCACCGACATCAGCTACGCCAACGAGCCCGGGGCCCACTACGTCCTCGTCTCCACCGCGGACACCGACGGCGCCGGCGAGTTCCAGTTCCGCTCGTTCCGCATCGTGGAGGGCGAGGTCACGGAGGAGGAGGTCAAGGTCGTAGAAGCGTACTGATCTCGCGCCTCGGACGGAAAGGGTCCGCCAGGTGAGATCACACTCCGGAAGCCGGGCCGGGAATCGATACGATGAGCCCATGGTTCTTCTCGACGTGAGCGACAAGGCGCCGGGCGCGATGCTCGTGGCGCGGCTGCACGTCGACCTGTGCAGGCTGAAAAGCGCCATCTGTTGATCTTCGTTGCCGCCGTACGGCCGTGAGCCGCGGCGTGCTGACGTGTGCCGCCGCGCGCCCCACGAACCCACGACAAACTTCCGACAGGAGCACTCAGCCATGGCCATCGAGGTCCGCATCCCGACCATCCTCCGCCAGTACACCGACGGCCAGAAGGCGGTGGAGGGCACCGGGAACACCCTCGCCGAGCTCTTCGCCGACCTCGAGACCCGGCACGCGGGCATCCAGGCCCGCATCGTCGACGGCGAGCAGCTGCGCCGCTTCGTCAACGTCTACCTGAACGACGAGGACGTCCGCTTCCTCGACGGCATCGACACCAAGCTGTCCGACGGCGACAGCATCACGATCCTGCCGGCGGTCGCCGGCGGTATGGCCTGATCGCCGATGCGTTACGACTCCCCGCTGGCCGCGGTGGGCAACACCCCCTTGGTGCGCCTGCCGCGGCTGTCGCCGTCCGACGACGTCCGCATCTGGGCCAAGCTGGAGGACCGCAACCCGACCGGCTCCATCAAGGACCGCCCCGCGCTCCACATGATCGAGCAGGCGGAGAAGGACGGCCGCCTCACCAAGGGCTGCACGATCCTGGAGCCGACCAGCGGCAACACCGGCATCTCCCTGGCCATGGCCGCCAAGCTCAAGGGCTACCGCATCGTCTGCGTGATGCCCGAGAACACCTCGCAGGAGCGCCGGGACCTGCTCGCCATGTGGGGCGCGGAGATCATCTCCTCCCCGGCCGCCGGCGGCTCCAACACCGCCGTACGGGTCGCCAAGGAACTCTCCGCCGAGCACCCGGACTGGGTGATGCTCTACCAGTACGGCAACCCGGACAACGCGGGCGCCCACTACGCCGGCACCGGCCCGGAGATCCTCGCCGACCTGCCTTCGGTCACCCACTTCGTCGCGGGCCTCGGGACGACGGGCACGCTGATGGGCGCCGGCCGCTACCTGCGCGAGCACAAGCCGGACGTGAAGATCGTCGCCGCCGAACCGCGCTACGACGACCTCGTGTACGGGCTGCGCAACCTCGACGAGGGCTTCGTACCCGAGCTGTACGACGCCTCCGTCCTCACCACCCGCTTCTCGGTGGGCTCCGCCGACGCCGTCACCCGCACCCGTGAGCTGCTCCAGCAGGAGGGCATCTTCGCGGGCGTCTCCACCGGCGCCGCCCTGCACGCCGCGATCGGCGTCGGGCAGAAGGCGGTCAAGGCTGGCGAGAGCGCGGACATCGTGTTCGTCGTCGCCGACGGCGGCTGGAAGTACCTCTCCACCGGTGTCTACACCGCCGAGACGACCGAGGCGGCCATCGAGACCCTCCACGGGCAGCTCTGGGCCTGACTGCTCCACCCGGCGAACCGCCCCGCGACGCACGCGTCGCGGGGCGCGTCAGCTCTCGGGCCCCCGCGCGTCGGGCCCGTCCCGTCCGCCGCTTCCGCCGCGTCCGTCCGGGGGGCGCCGCCCCCGGCGACGAGGCCGCCGGCCCCGGCCCCAGCCGTCGACGACCGTGGCGACGAGCGCGAGCAGCACCACCGCCGCGAAGACGAGCCACCAGGACGTGTCCATACCGACGACGGTACCGGCGCGCGCCGATACCGCGCGCCCCTTCCAGGTCCCCGCACGCCCTGCTTCCAGCCGAACCGGTGATCCCGCAGGTGAGTTCGCCCACAACGGCCCCTGGCGGAGGAGCGACCGCAGGTTTTGCGCCTTACGCTCGACGGACCGCACGACCCCCGTCTCTCCACACGCGCCAGCGGAGGTTTCTGCTTCATGAAGCTCACCGTCGTCGGCTGCTCGGGGTCGTTCCCGTCCGCGGAATCGGCCTGCTCGAGCTACCTCGTCGAGGCCGACGGCTTCCGGCTGCTTCTCGACATGGGCAACGGTGCCCTCGGCGAGCTGCAGCGCCACTGCGGTCTCTACGACCTCGACGCGATCTTCCTCAGCCATCTGCACGCCGACCACTGCATCGACATGTGCGCCTATTTCGTGGCGCGCTACTACCGGCACGACGGCGGCCGCTGCGCCCCGCTCCCGGTCTACGGACCCGAGGGCACCGAGCACCGGCTGACCACCGCCTACGCCGACACCCCCACGGCCTCCTCCATGAGCGAGGTGTTCGACTTCCACACGGTCAAGCCCTCCACCTTCGAGGTCGGTCCGTTCACCGTGCACACCGAGCGCGTCGCCCACCCCGTGGAGGCGTACGCCATCCGCGTCGAGCACGGCGGCCGTTCACTGACGTACTCCGGCGACACGGGCGTCACCCCGGTGCTGGACGAACTCGCCCGCGACACCGACCTGTTCCTGTGCGAGGCCGCCTTCACGCACGGCAAGGAGAACATCCCCGACCTCCACCTCAACGGACGCGAGGCGGGCGAGAGCGCGGCCCGGGCCGGCGCCCGGCGGCTGGTGCTTACCCACATCCCCCCGTGGACCGACCCCGCCGTCAACCTGGCCGACGCCCGCGAGGCGTACGCCGGGGCGGTGGAGGTCGCCACGGCGGGCGCGGTGTACGAGATCTGATCCCGCGGCAGCCGCGAGAGCCACGAGAGCCCCGTCAGCCGCGAGAGCCACGACAGCGCCGGCACGGCAGGAAGGCCCCGGAACCTTCGCGGTTCCGGGGCCTTCGTCACGCCGTACGGCCGGGGCTCACGCCTTGGTGAGGTCCTCGACCTCCTCCTCGGGCTCGCGGCCCGGGGTCTTCAGGTTGAACTTGACGATCGCGAAACGGAACGTCACGTAGTAGATCGCCGCGAACACCAGACCGATCGGGATGATCAGCCATGGCTTGGTGGCGAGGTGCCAGTTCAGCGCGTAGTCGATGAAACCGGCCGAGAAGTTGAAGCCGGCGTGCACACCCAGGCCCCATGTGATCGCCATCGAGATCGCGGTGAGCACCGCGTGCAGCACGTACAGGACCGGCGCGATGAACATGAACGAGAACTCGATCGGCTCGGTCACACCGGTCACGAACGAGGTCGCGGCCAGGGAGATCATCATGCCGAGGACGGCCTTGCGGCGCTCCGGGCGGGCGGTGTGCGCCATGGCCAGGGCGGCGGCCGGCAGACCGAACATCATGATCGGGAAGAAGCCCGCCTGGAAGATACCGGCGGAGGGGTCACCGGCCAGGAAGCGGGTGATGTCACCGTGCACCACGTCACCCGCGGAGTTGGTGAAGTCGCCGAGCTGGAACCAGGCCACCGTGTTCACGAACTGGTGCATGCCGACCGGGATCAGCGCGCGGTTCACGCCACCGAACAGGGCCGCGCCGCCGGAGCCGAGGCCCGTCATCCACTCGCCGAAGTTGGAGATGCCGTCGCCGATGGGCTCCCAGACCAGACCGAAGAAGACACCCACGACGATGCCGACGAAGGCCATGATGATCGGCACCAGGCGGCGGCCGTTGAAGAAGCCGAGCCAGTCCACCAGCTTCTTGCGGTGGTACCGCTGCCACAGCACGGCGGCCAGCAGACCCATGATGATGCCGCCGAGGACACCCGGGTCGTTGTAGGTCGCGGCGACGTCCTCGCCGTTCTTGACCACCGCCTCGGTGACCGGGAAGGCCTCGAGCACCTTGCTGTAGACGAGGAAGCCGACCACCGCGGCCAGCGCGGTCGAGCCGTCGGCCTTCTTGGCGAAGCCGATGGCCACGCCTATGCAGAACAGGATCGGCAGCGAGCCGGTGAGGGCACCGCCCGCGTTGTTGAAGACCGCGGCGACCTTGTCCCAGCCGAGGCCGTCCTTGCCGAAGATGTCGTCCTGGCCGAGCCGGACCATGATGCCCGCCGCCGGCAGCACGGCGATCGGGAGCTGGAGGCTGCGTCCTACCTTCTGCAGCCCCTGGAAAAGACCGGATCCCCGCTTCTTTGCGGGGGCCGCCGTGTCGGTGGCGGTGCTCATGCTTCCTCCATCGGGTGGTGGTCTACACCACTCAGTGGTGTAGACCTGTTGTAGCACGATGAAGGCGGCGTAAGGAACCCGTGATTCCGCGACCGGGCCGCTACGCGCAGTACCCGCCCAAGTCCCCTGATCACAGGCGCCGGAGCGCGCGGAGAAGGCCCCCGGACCGACGGTCCGGGGGCCTTCGCGAGACCACCCTCAAAGGGTACGTGAGGAACGGAAGAGGTCTACACCTTGGTGACGTCCTCCACGTCCTCCTCGGGTTCCCGCCCCGGGGTCTTCAGATCGAACTTCATGATCGCAAACCGGAAGACCGCGTAGTACACCACCGCGAAGCACAGCCCGATCGGAATGATCAGCCACGGCTTGGTCGCCAGGTTCCAGTTGATGACGTAGTCGATCAGCCCCGCCGAGAAGCTGAACCCGTCCTTCACCCCCAGCGCCCACGTCACCGCCATCGACACACCCGTCAGCACCGCGTGCGCCGCGTACAGCAGCGGAGCGATGAACAGGAACGAGTACTCCAGCGGCTCGGTGATCCCCGTCACGAACGAGGTCAGCCCCACCGACAGCATCAGGCCGCCGACCTCCTTGCGCCGGTGCGGCTTCGCGCAGTGCGTGATCGCCAGCGCCGCCGCCGGCAGCGCGAACATCATGATCGGGAAGAAGCCCGTCGTGAACTGACCCGCGTCCGGGTCGCCAGCCAGGAACATGTTGATGTCACCGTGCACCACCGTGCCGTCCGGCTTCGTGTACGAACCGAACTGGAACCACATCGGCACGTTCAGGAACTGATGCAGACCGATCACCAGCAGCGCCCGGTTCGCCAGACCGAACACACCCGCACCCCACGCGCCGATCCCGGTCATCCAGTCACTGAAACTCTCCAGCGCGTCACCGATCGGCGGCCACACCCACAGACACAGCGCCGCGAACACGATCGCCACGAACGCCATGATGATCGGCACCAGCCGGCGGCCGTTGAAGAAGCCCAGCCAGTCCACCAGCCTCGTCCGGTGGAAACGCTGCCAGAAGTACGCCGTCAGCAACCCCATCACGATGCCGCCGAAGACGCCCGGGTTCTGGAAGACGAACGCCGTCACCTCACCGTCACCGCCGGTCGGCTGACACCCGACCTGCGGGACCACCTTCGACCCCTCCGGGCAGTCCTCCGGGAACTGCCGCAGCACGTTGTAGTAGACGAGGAACCCCGCCACCGCCGCGAGCGCCGTCGAACCGTCGGCCTTCTTGGCCATCCCGATGGCCACACCCACACAGAACAGCAGCGGCAGCCCCAGCGACCCGTCGAGCAGCGCGCCGCCCGCACCCGTCATCACCTTCGAGACGTTCGTCCAGCCCAGACCGTCGTCCCCGAACACGTCCGGCTGCCCCAGCCGGTTGAGAATGCCGGCGGCGGGCAGGACCGCGATGGGCAACTGCAGGGAGCGACCCATCTTCTGCAACCCTTGGAACGCCTTGTTCCAGCGGGCGCGAGCGGGACTGACCGTGCTGTCGGCACTCATCCGGTCTCCATCCGGTCGCCGGTACACTGGTGTAGACCAGTTGACAGACGGCACCGCCGTCGTGACGCCATCATTCGGTACGCACCGCATGACCGCTCGCGAAGATGGGCCAACTGTGGGTTACTGCGACAAAGCGGTCCGGATCAGGGAGAACGAACATGGCCAGCAAGGCTGAGAAGATCGTCGCCGGCCTCGGCGGCATCGACAACATCGACGAGGTCGAAGGCTGCATCACCCGCCTCCGCACCGAGGTCAAGGACGCTTCCAAGGTCGACGACGCCGCCCTCAAGGCCGCCGGCGCCCACGGCGTCGTCAAGATGGGCACCGCCATCCAGGTCGTCATCGGCACCGACGCCGACCCGATCGCCGCGGACATCGAAGACATGATGTGAGCCACCGGCTCACCGGCAAGGGGCCTTTCCCACTCCGGGACGGGCCCCTTCCCCATGGGCCGCTAGGCTCACCCGCATGTCACGAATCGACGGCCGCACCCCCCAGCAGCTCCGCCCCGTCACCATCGAACGCGGCTGGAGCAAGCACGCCGAAGGCTCCGTCCTCGTCTCCTTCGGCGACACCAAGGTCCTCTGCAACGCCTCGGTCACCGAAGGCGTCCCGCGCTGGCGCAAGGGCAGCGGCGAAGGCTGGGTCACCGCCGAGTACGCCATGCTCCCCCGCGCCACCAACACCCGCGGCGACCGCGAGTCCGTCAAGGGCCGCATCGGCGGCCGCACCCACGAGATCAGCCGCCTCATCGGCCGGTCCCTGCGCGCCGTCATCGACTACAAGGCGCTCGGCGAGAACACCGTCGTCCTGGACTGCGACGTCCTCCAGGCCGACGGCGGCACCCGCACCGCCGCCATCACCGGCGCCTACGTCGCCCTCGCCGACGCCATCGGCTGGGCCCAGGGCCGGAAGCTGATCAAGGCCAACCGCAAGCCGCTCACCGGCACCGTCTCCGCCGTCTCCGTCGGCATCGTCGACGGCACCCCGCTCCTCGACCTGCGCTACGAGGAGGACGTCCGCGCCGACACCGACATGAACGTCGTCTGCACCGGCGACGGCCGCTTCGTCGAGGTCCAGGGCACCGCCGAGGCCGAGCCCTTCGCCCGCGACGAGCTCAACACCCTGCTCGACCTCGCCACCGCCGGCTGCACGGAACTGGCCGACCTCCAGCGCAAGGCACTCGACGCGGTCCTCGAAAGGTAAAGCGAGTAAAGGGAACGCCAAAAGCAGGCAACTGGGCCGCCCACGGACGCGTCCCTAGCAGTACAGCACCACGGGCGTACGGCAGACCTTGCCGTACGCCCGACGCCGCACCGCACACGGGCCGCCCGGCCCTGTCCCAAGGGGAGGACCGAGACCCATGGCCGCGAGCCGCCACCGCCGCCTTCGCCGCACCGCCACCGCCGTCGCCACCGTGGCGACCATCGCCCTGACGGCCGGCCTCACCACCGGCTGCGACGCCGTCGACAAGGCCCTCGACTGCGTACGCACGGCCGACGCGATAGCCGACAGCGTCACCGAACTCCAGCAGGCCGTGGAGAACGCGGACGACCCCACCCAGTGGGAGGAATCCCTCAACTCCATCGACAAGAACCTCGACAAGATCGGCGACCAGACCGACAACACCGACGTCAACAAGGCCGTCGACGACCTCGGCAAGGCCGTCGACAACGTCCGCACCTCGGTAGAGAACGGCGACGAGACCCCCGACCTCAGCCCCGTCACCGACGCGGCGGGCGAACTGACCAAGGTCTGCACGCCGTAGGCAGGGCCCGGCCGGGCGAGGATCGGGGTCCGGAATACTGGGCCCCATGACCCGCCTCATCCTCGCCACCCGCAACGCCGGAAAGATCACCGAACTGAGGGCCATCCTCGCCGACGCGGGCCTGCCGCACGACCTCGTCGGCGCGGACGCCTACCCGCACATCCCCGACGTCAAGGAAACCGGCGTCACCTTCGCCGAGAACGCCCTCCTCAAGGCCCACGCCCTCGCCGAGGCCACCGGCCTGCCCGCCGTCGCCGACGACTCCGGCCTCTGCGTCGACGTCCTGAACGGCGCCCCCGGCATCTTCTCCGCCCGCTGGGCCGGCCGCCACGGCGACGACAAGGCCAACCTCGACCTGTTGTTGGCCCAGATCGGCGACATCGCCGACGAACACCGGGGCGCGTACTTCGCCTGCGCGGCGGCCCTGGCCCTCCCCGACGGCACGGAGCGAGTGGTCGAGGGCCAACTGAAGGGCACCCTCCGCCACGCCCCCGCCGGCACGGGCGGCTTCGGCTACGACCCGATCCTCCAGCCCGACGGCGAGACCCGCACCTGCGCGGAACTGACGGCAGCGGAGAAGAACGCCATCAGCCACCGCGGGAAGGCGTTCCGGGCGCTGGTGCCGGTGGTGCGGGAGCTGCTGCGCTGAATGACATCGGAGGGGCCACTCGTTGAGTGGCCCCTCCGGATGCGCGTGCGGCCGGTGGGACTCGAACCCACACGGGTGTGAACCCACTGGGACCTAAACCCAGCATGACTGCCAAATTCCATCACGGCCGCTCAAAAACGGTCATCATGCTCGACCAGCGGCATTCAGTGTACGGGGAGACCGGGTCACCCTGCGAGGGGCGCTCTGTCTTTCCGGCCGGTGTTGCCGCAGGTCTCGCAAGAGTACGGCAGGCCGATCTCGCCCAGAGCCTCTGTGCAGTTGGGCCCTGTTGGTTCGGCCGGCGTGAGACGGGAGAACGATCAGCACTCGGTCAGCGACAGGATCTGGGGCGGGTGACTCTGCACGCCCCCAGGACCTGCGCTCGAAGTGACTGGTGTCCACGAGCTACGCCGACGTCATGCGCAGCCTCGGGCTGGAGGTCAGTGACGTCAACCATCGCCGAGTCCGACGCGCGGTCGGGCGTCTCAGTATCGGTGATCGACGTCGGTTCCTGCTGGCTGATGCGGCGCCGAATGTGGGACAGGGTGCCGGTGGCTGGGGTGGCGCCGAGCTTCAGCGCCACCTCGCGTAGAGAGGATGACGAGGCGGCTGCCTCAGCGATGGCCGCGTCGGGATCCGCCAAAAGGGACTCAGATCCCCAAGTCCTTGATGATCTTGGCCACGTGGCCCGTCGCGCGGACGTTGTACAGGGCGCGTTCGACCTTGCCCTCTTCGTCGACGACGATGGTGGAGCGGATGACGCCCATGTAGGTGCGGCCGTAGTTCTTCTTCTCGCCGAAGGCGCCGTACGCGTCGAGGGCCTTCTTGTCCGGGTCGGCGAGGAGGGTGACCTTCAGGGACTCGGCCTCGCGGAACTTGGCCAGCTTCTCCGGCTTGTCGGGGGAGATGCCGATCACGTCGTACCCGGCGCCGGTCAGCAGCTCCAGGTTGTCCGTGAAGTCGCAGGCCTGCTTCGTGCAGCCGGGGGTAAGCGCGGCAGGGTAGAAGTAGACGATGACCTTGCGGCCCTTGTGGTCGGACAGGGACACCTCGTTGCCGTCGGCGTCCGGGAGGGTGAAGGCGGGGGCCGTGTCCCCGGGCTGGAGTCGCTCGCTCATCGATCCAGCGTAACGGGGGGTCCTGACAGTGCGGAGACGCAAGTAGCTGACAGACTGTCCGGGACAGCGTCAGAGCGGACTTCGGAGGCGTACGGTGGCGGACACGTCGGACATCAGGACCCCGGCGCAGATCGAGGCGGACATCAAGCGCCGCCGCGAGGTGCTGGCCGAGACGCTCGACGAGCTCGGGATGCGGGTGCACCCGAAGACGATCGTCGACGATGCGAAGGCCAAGGTCGCCTCCAGCGTCGATCACACCCTCGGCCGGGCGTACGTCCAGGTCAATCGCGTGGTGAGCGACGTGAAGGCGCAGTTCGTGGACGAGACGGGCGCCCCGCGGATGGAGCGGATCGTGCCCGTCGCGCTGGTGGCGGTCGGGGTCGTGGGGCTGCTCGCCCTGGGCGGCACCCGGCGGCGCGGGCGCTGAGCGGGGGCAGGTAGGTTCAGGGCGTGAGCGCCAAGAGAAACGAGCAGGGTCCCCAGGACGACAAGCTGCCCATCCGGATGCTGCACGACCGTGTGCTCGTGCGGCAGGACTCCGGTGAGGGCGAGCGGCGTTCCGGGGGCGGCATCCTGATCCCCGCGACGGCGGCCGTCGGCAAGCGGCTGGCCTGGGCCGAGGTGGTCGCGGTCGGACAGAACGTACGGACCGTGGAGCCGGGCGACCGGGTGCTGTACGACCCGGAGGACCGTGCCGAGGTCGAGGTGCGGGGTGTGGGCTACGTGCTCATGCGTGAGCGCGATCTGCACGCCGTGGCGGCGGACCGGTTCGAGGGGTCGGAGGACTCCACCGGGCTGTACCTCTGAAGCACGGGTTCGCAGCACGACTCAGGGGCTGGTGATCAAGGTCACCGGCCCCTTTCTCCTGTCTTTGCTACCTTGGGAAGCACCCCGACGAGACGCGCCGTACCGGGCTGAAGGCAAAGACGACGCACCACCGTTCAGTTCGTTCACGGAGGTGCCTGTCATGGCGTGGGTTCTGTTGTTCGTCGCCGGTCTGCTCGAGGTCGGCTGGTCGATCGGGATGAAGTACACCGACGGTTTCACCCGGCTGTGGCCGAGTGTGTTCACGGGTGCCGGGATCGTCGCGAGCATGATGCTGCTGTCGTATGCGGCCCGGACGCTGCCCATCGGTACCGCCTACGGCGTGTGGGTGGGGATCGGCGCGGCCGGGGCGGCGGTGCTCGGCATGGTGGTGCTGGGGGAGCCGGCGACCGCCGCCCGGATCTTCTTCATTTGTTTGCTGCTGGTCGCCGTTGTGGGTCTCAAGGCGACCTCCGGTCACTGACGCCGAGGCGTGACGGGGAGGCCGGGGAAGCCGGTGTTCGAGTCCCCGCCGCCCGCGCCGTCGGTGTCTCCGCCGCCCGGCCCGGTGCCGCCGTTGGAGGAGTCGTCGCCGCCCGAGTCGCCGCCGCCGGTGGGGCCCGGCTCAGTGCTGGGGCCGCCGGTGGAAGGGGTGCCGCCGCCGGTCGACGGGGGGTCGGACTCGGTGCCGCCGCCGTCGCCGGGCGGGGTGCTGCTGCCGCCGGAGTCGCCGGGGGTCGCGGAGCCGGAGCCGTCCTCGTCGCCGGTGGAGTCCTCGTCCGTCTCGCCGCTGCCGCTCTCGTCGCCGTCGCCCGGTTCGTCCGAGGCGTCGCTGCTCGGGGGCGCGGTGACGTCGGCGCCGTCCTGGAGCTGGAGGTCGAAGTCGCTGACCGGTTCGCCCTCGAGGGCGTTGCGGGTGTACTGGCCCCAGATCTCGGCGGGGGCGCCGCCGCCGTTGATGCGGGCCAGGCCCATGGCGCCGTACAGGGGCTTGTGGGCGGCGGTCTTCGGGTCCTGGCCCATCACGGCGACGACGGTGGCGAGGTCGGGGGTGTAGCCGGCGAACCAGGCGGCCGTGTCCTCCTCGGCGGTGCCGGTCTTGCCTGCCGCGGGACGGCCGGCGGCCTGGGCGGCGGTGGCGGTGCCGTTCTGGACGACGCTGCGCAGGACGGACGTGGTGGTGTCGGCGGCCTCCCGGCTGACGGCCTGGTGCTCGCGCCGTTCGGGCAGCTCGACCTCCTGCTTGCCGTCCTTCATGACCTTCTCGACGAAGGTGTACGTGCCGTGCCTGCCGTGGTTGGCGAGGGTGGCGTAGGCCTCCGCCATGTCGAGGGGGCTGGCGGTGGCGACGCCGAGGGCGATGGAGGGGGAGGGGGTCAGCTCGGGGGTGTTCTTGGAGAGTCCGAGGTCGATCGCGGTCTGCTTGACCTTGTCGGAGCCGACGTCGACGGCCATCTGCGCGTACACGGCGTTGATGGACTTGTCGGTGGCCTCGCGGACGGTGACGTGGCCGTAGTCGCGGTGGTCCTCGTTCTCGGGGGCGTAGCGGCCGCCGGTCCAGCCCTGGACGGGGCGTTCGCTGGTGCCGTCGTAGCGCGTGTTCGGGTTGATCGTCTGGCCGCTCTGCGTCTCGGAGTGGTTCTCGACGGCGGAGGTGAAGACGAAGGGCTTGAAGGTGGAGCCGACCTGGAAGTCGCGGCGGACGGCGTTGGGTGTGTACTGCTTGACGTAGTCGATGCCGTTGTACATCGCGACGACCTTGCCGGTCTTCGGGTCGACGGAGGCGCCGCCGGCGCGGACGTAGGTGTCGACCTTGCGTTCCTTCTTGTCCAGCTGGGACATCAGCTTGTCGTCGACGGCCTTGACGAAGGCGTCCTGCTTGTCCTTCTGGAGGGTGGTGGTGATGCGGTAGCCGCCGCGGCCCAGTTCCTCCTCGTCGACGATGCCGTTCTCGATCAGGTACTTCTTGACGATGTTGACGACGTAGCCGCGCTGTCCGGACATGCCGGTGGAGACGGTGGACTCCTTGGGCTTGGGGAACTTCGCCGCGGCGCGGTCGGAGGCGCTGAGCCAGCCCTTGTCGACCATGCCGTTCATGACGTAGTTCCAGCGGGCCTCGGCGGCGGGCCGGTTCTCGGGGTGGGCGACGACGTCGTACTGGCTGGGGGCGTTGAGCAGGGAGGCGAGGTAGGCGCCCTGGGCGGCGGTGAGGTCCTTGGCGTCGACGCCGAAGTACGCCTGGGCGGCGGCCTGGATGCCGTAGGCGCCGCGGCCGAAGAAGCTGGTGTTGAGGTAGCCCTCGAGGATCTCGTTCTTGCTCTTCTCCCGGTCGAGCTTGATCGAGATGAAGAACTCCTTCACCTTGCGGGTGACGGTCTGCTCCTGGGCCAGGTAGTAGTTCTTGACGTACTGCTGGGTGATCGTGGAGCCGGACTGCTTGCCCTTGCCTGTGGCGGTGTTCCAGCCGGCCCGGACCATCGCCATGGGGTCGATGGCGGACTCGGTGTAGAAGTCGCGGTCCTCGGCGGCGAGGACGGCGTGCTGGGCGTCCTTGGAGATGCGGGCGAGGCCGACGCTCTCGCGGTTGACCTCGCCGTCGCGGGCGAGGACGCTGCCGTCGGCGTACAGGTAGACGTTGGACTGCTTGGTGGCGAGCGCGTTGGCGGCGGGGATCTGGACGAGGTGGTAGCCGAGGAAGAAGCCGCCGACGATCAGCAGGAGGCCGACGACGACGGTGCTCAGCGCGATGCGCCAGGTCGGGATCAGGCGGCGCCATCCGGTGCGCTTGGGGCGCTTGGGCTTCTTCGCCTTCCCGGACGCGTCCGTTGTGCCGGGTGCTCCCGGCTGCCCGGTCTGCCCGTCGCCGGCCGCCTCCGGCTCCCTCTTGGCCCAGCCCGGGTGCGGCTGCTGCGGCTGCGGCTCGTCGCTCATCTCGTGCACGGACTCCTGTTTCGCTTCTGCTTCGCTTCGTACGGTTTTCGGAACGTCTGAGTTTCTTCTGAAGAAGACTCTCGCACCGGGCGTTCCGTTCCCACTCGACGGCACACCGGTGAAATTCCGTGGCAGGCGTCCCCGCGGTCGCACTAGGCTCCTGCGCTTTGGTGCCGGTCGGACGGGGAGGGCAGTGCGGGTGGGCTCGGGGCGGTTGTACGTGGCCGTCGCGGCGGGTGGATTCCGACGGTACGCGACGTATCGGGCGGCGACCGCCGCCGGGGTGTTCACCAACACGGTCTTCGGACTGATCCTGGTGTACACCTATCTGGCGCTGTGGGACGAGAAACCGCAGCTCGGCGGGTACGACCAGGCGCAGGCCGTGACCTTCGTGTGGCTGGGGCAGGCGCTGCTGGCGGCGCTGGCGATCGGCGGCGGCGGCTTCGAGGACGAGTTGATGGAGCGCATCCGTTCGGGTGATGTCGCCGTCGATCTGTACCGCCCGGCGGATCTCCAGCTGTGGTGGCTGGCGGCGGACGTGGGACGGGCGCTGTTCCAGTTGCTGGGCCGGGGCGTGGTGCCGTTCGTGTTCGGGTCGCTGTTCTTCCCGGTGGCACTGCCGCGGGAGGTGTCCGTGTGGGCGGCGTTCCTGGTGACGCTGCTGCTGGCGATGCTGGTGGGTTTCGCGCTGCGCTACCTGGTGGCGCTCTCGGCGTTCTGGCTGCTGGACGGCACCGGGGTGACGCAGATGGCGTGGCTGGCGGGGCTGTTCTGCTCGGGGATGCTGCTGCCGCTGAACGTGTTCCCGGGGGCGCTCGGCGAGGTGGTGCGGGCGCTGCCGTGGTCGTCGCTGCTCCAGGCGCCCGCGGACGTGCTGCTCGGCGAGGCGGATCCGCTGGGGACGTATCTCTTCCAGGCGTCCTGGGCGGTGGCGCTGCTGGCGCTGGGCCGGCTGGTGCAGTCGGCGGCGACGCGACGGGTGGTGGTCCAGGGTGGCTGAGGCGACCGAAGCGACCGAAGCGGCCGAGGCGGCCGGGGCGGGGGTGCGGCGCGGGCGGGTCGTCGAGGGGGTGCGCGCGTACGGGCTGATCGCCGGGATGTGGATCAGGTCGACGATGGCGTACCGGACGTCCTTCGCGCTGACGACGTTCGGGAACTTCGCGATGACCGCGCTGGACTTCGTGGCGATCCTGCTGATGTTCTCCCGGGTCGACGCGCTGGGCGGCTGGTCGCTGCCCGAGGTGGCGTTCCTGTACGGGCTGTCGGCGGTGTCCTTCGGGCTGGCCGACCTGGCGATCGGCTCGATGGAGCGGCTGGGCCGCCGGGTGCGGGACGGCACGCTGGACACGCTGCTGGTGCGTCCGGTGCCGGTGCTGGCGCAGGTGGCGGCGGACCGGTTCGGGCTGCGCCGTCTTGGCCGGGTGGTGCAGGGGCTGCTGGTGCTCGGGTACGCGCTGGCGGTGGTCGGCGTCGACTGGACGGCGGCGAAGCTGCTGCTGTTGCCGGTGGCGCTGCTCAGCGGGGCGGGGATCTTCTGCGCGGTGTTCGTGGCGGCGGCGGCGTTCCAGTTCGTGGCGCAGGACGCCTCGGAGGTGTCCAACGCCTTCACCTACGGCGGCACGACGATGCTGCAGTACCCGCCGGCGGTGTTCGCCCTTGACCTGGTGCGCGGGGCGACGTTCGTGGTGCCGCTGGCGTTCGTGAACTGGCTGCCGGCGAGTTTCGTGCTGGAGCGGCCGTATCCGCTGGACCTGCCCGGGTGGGTGGCGTTCACGCCGCCGCTGGTGGCCGCGGCCTGCTGTGCGCTGGCGGGGCTGGCCTGGCGGGCGGGCCTGCGTTCGTACCGGAGCACGGGGAGCTGACGGAGATGGCGGAGACGACCGAGACCACGGAGACCACGGAGACGACGGAGGCCACGGGGATGGCGGAGACGGCGGAGTCGGACGGGGCGACCGGTGCCCGGACCCCGGCCTTCATCGAGCTGGACGGTGTCGAGAAGGTCTTCGACGTGCGCAGGAAGACCGGTTTCCTGAAGCGGGAGCGGCGGCAGGTGCGGGCCGTGGACGGGCTGTCGTTCACGGTGTCGCGCGGCGAGATGGTCGGCTACATCGGCCCGAACGGTGCCGGCAAGTCCACGACGATCAAGATGCTCACCGGCATCCTGACGCCCAGCGGCGGCCGGCTGCGGGTGGCCGGGATCGATCCGTCCCGGGAGCGGACCCGGCTGGCGCACCGCATCGGGGTGGTGTTCGGGCAGCGGACGACGCTGTGGTGGGACCTGCCGCTGATCGACTCCTACCGGCTGATGCACCGCATGTACCGCATCCCGGACGCCCGTTACCGCGAGAACCTGGACCGCTGCGTGGAACTCCTCCAGCTCGCCGAGCTGCTGGACGTGCCGGTGCGTCAACTCTCGCTCGGCCAGCGGATGCGCGGCGACATCGCGGCGGCGCTGCTGCACGACCCGGAGGTGCTGTACCTGGACGAGCCGACGATCGGCCTGGACGTGGTCTCCAAGGCCAAGGTGCGGGGATTCCTGCGGGACTTGAACGCCGAGCGCGGTACGACGGTGCTGCTGACCACGCACGACCTCCAGGACATCGAGCAGCTGTGCTCGCGCGTGATGGTCATCGACCACGGGCGGCTGATGTACGACGGCCCCCTGAGCGGTCTGCACGAGGCGGGGGAGAGCGAACGCACCCTGGTGGTGGACCTGGAACGGGAGTTGCCGCCGATCCGGGCGCCGGAGCCGGCGCGGGTGGTGCGGGTGGAGGGGCCGCGGCAGTGGCTGGCGTTCCCGGCGTCGGCGTCGGCGGCCGGGCTGGTGGCACGGATCGCGGCGGAGTATCCGCTGGTGGACCTGTCGGTGCGGGAGCCGGACATCGAGTCGGTGATCGCGAAGATGTACGCGGAACGCGCGGGCGCGTAGTGTCCGGCGCGGTGACCTCGTAGGCTGCTGTACATGACCGACGACGCCCCGGAACTCCGCGCATCCGACGCCGACCGTGAACGAGTCGCCGAGGTCCTGCGCGACGCCCTCGCCGAGGGGCGCCTGGACATGACCGAGTTCGAGGAGCGGCTGGACGCCACCTACAAGGCCCGCACCTACGGGGAGCTGGCGCCGATCACCCGGGACCTGCCGGTCGGCGGGGTGGCGGCGGCACCGCGGGTGTCGATGGCCAAGGAGCCCGAGCGGAGCGGCGGCTGGGCGGGCCGGATCACCGGCGGCGAGGGCTCGTCGACCTGGGCGGTCGCCGTGATGTCCGGCTTCCAGCGCAAGGGGCGCTGGACGGTGCCGAGGCGGTTCAATTCCTTCGCGTTCTGGGGCGGCGGGGAGATCGACCTGCGCGAGGCGGACTTCGCGGCCGGCGAGGTCGTGATCAACTGCGTCGCGATCATGGGCGGGGCGAACGTGATCGTGCCGCCGGGTGTCGAGGTGATCGTGCGCGGCATCGGCATCATGGGCGGCTTCGACCACAGCGAGGAGGGCGTCCCCGGTGACCCGGGCGCCCCGCGCGTGATCGTGACGGGCTTCGCCTTCTGGGGCGGCGTCGGCGTCGAGCGCAAGGTGACGCGGGCGGAGCGGCAGCGGCTGAAGGAGGAGCGCCGGCAGGAGAAGCTGGAGCGCAGGGCCGCGCAGCGGGAGCTGCGCTCCTCGGACCGGGACGACGTGGCGGACGCGCACCGCAGGATGCTGGACGACCACCGGGACATGGTGCGCGAGCACCGTGACGCCCGCCGCGAGGACCGCGAGCTGCGCCGCGAGGACCGCGACCGCCGCAGGCGGGGCGAGGACTGAGCGCGGCGCGGACGGCCCTCCCGGCTCCCCGCAGTCGCCCCTGACAGGGGCGCGGGGTTGTGTCGATTTGCGGCTCCGCCGCGTGGGCGCGAACGGCCCCACCGGCCGGCAGCCGGAGAACTACGGCGAGATTCACACCCGCATCAGCTGCGGCGCCTCCCGACGCACCGGGTCGGGACCCGGGCGGCGCCCCCGCTTCCCGGGCGGCGCCCCCCGCTTCCCCTGCGGGCCGGTTACGCCGCCACCGGCGCCGCGCCCTTCAGCGCGTCCAGGTCGAGGACCTGGCCCATGCGCGCGTACCCCTTGTCGCTGGGGTGCAGGTGGTCGCCGCTGTCGTAGTCGGAGCGCAGGCTGCGCGGGTCGTAGGGGTCGCGCAGGGCCTTGTCGAAGTCGACGACCGCGTCGAAGACCCGGCCGGAGCGGATCTCCTCGTTGATCTCCTGCCGCATCGCCTCGCGGGCCTTGGTGTGACCGCGGTGGCCGCCGAACGGCATGATCGTCGCCCCCACGACCCGCAGCCCTCGGTCGTGCGCCCGGTCGACCAGGGTGCGCAGGCCGGTGAGGATGCCGTCGCGGTCGGCGAGTTCCGGACTGTTCAGGATGTCGTTGACACCGAGGACGATGACGACGGCCTTGACGTTGGTGCGCTCCAGCACGTCGCGTTCGAAGCGGCTCAGTCCGCTCGGGTTGTCGGCCGGGCGGCCCGACCTGCTGGTGAGGATCCGGTTGCCGCTGATGCCCTCGTTCACCACGCTGTAGCGGGGCGTGTCCCGGTCGGTGCCGGCCGCCTCGTGGAGGCGGGCGGCGAGGATGTCGGTCCAGCGGTGGTTGGCGTCGGTCTCGGCGCCGAGGCCGTCGGTGATCGAGTCGCCGAACGCCACCAGGGTGCCGTCGGCCTCGTGGCTCAGCACGTCCAGCGCGGTGAGGTAGCGCCAGTACGGCGTGGGGGTGGTGTACGCGACGGCGGTGACGTCGGCCGTGCGGTCGCCGTCGGCGAGGTAGCTGGTCTGCCGGGCCTGCGGGTGGTAGGTCACCGGCCCTGACGGGATGGGCGAGTACGTGGTGACCAGGACGTTCGCCCCGTACGGGATGGCGATGCGGGCGATGTCGCTCATCACCTGGCCGCCCGCCGGGATGATCACCCGGGCGCTGCCGCCGAAGGTCAGCCGGCGCATGGTGTCGGCGATCGCGGCGGCCGTGTCGGGCCCGGCGGCCAGGGCGATCGAGGCGTGCGTGACGGTCAGCGGCGCCTGCCCGTACAGGTTGGACAGGGTGATCCGCGCGCTGGTGCCGCCGACCGAGGTGTGCACGACGTTGCGCACGGAGCGGCCCGCCATGCCGGTCGTCTCGGTGCCCGGCTCGGCCGCGGCCGGTGCGGTGGCCCAGGCGCCCACCCAGGCGCCGGTGGAGGCGGGGGCGGCGTCACCGCGCGGGAGACGGCCTCCGGCCTGCAGAGTGTGCCCACTGGTGCCGTCGTCCGCGGACGCTCCGGCGTATATGGCCGCGGAGATCGCCACTATCAGGGTGACGATCGCCGCGAGCAGGGCACGGTGCTTGCTGGGAGGCGCCCCCGCACCTCCGTCACGACCCCGGGTCATGCTGTGCTGTTCTCCTCGGGCGAGGGGAGCCCCGAGGCTCCGGTCCGATGAACCCATGATGCGTCATGGGCGGGAGAAAGGCCGCAGGAGCCCCGGGCGTTCCCCCTCCCGTGACAGACGCCGGGAACTTGTGTTCCGTTCCGGGAGTCGGTCAGGAAGGGACAATGTGTGAGGGACGTATCAGCGAACGGTGGAGTGGATGGAACGCACGAAGGCGGAACTTCCTGAAGGTGCGGGGGGTACGGGTGGTTCCGGGGGCGCCGGGGAGGGCGCGGCGGCTCCCGGCGGCGCGGCCGCGGGGGCGGTCCGCGACCGCGCGATGACGTCCTTCAGCCCGGCCGACGAGGAAAAGCGCCGCGGCGTGCGCCGGATGAAACTGACCGCCACCGGTCTGCTGCTCTTCGTCGCCCTGGTCTACGTCCTGGCCGAGTGGGCCTCCCACCGGGGCGCGGGCGCCTGGGCGGGCTACGTGTCGGCCGCCGCCGAGGCGGGCATGGTCGGCGCGCTCGCCGACTGGTTCGCGGTCACCGCGCTCTTCCGCCACCCGCTCGGCATCCCCATCCCGCACACCGCGATCATCCCGAAGAAGAAGGACCAGCTCGGCGTCTCGCTGGGCGAGTTCGTCGGCGAGAACTTCCTCTCCGAGGCCGTCGTGCGCCGTCGGCTGCGCGCCGTCGGCATCGGCAGCCGCCTCGGCGCCTGGCTCGCCGTGCCCGAACACGCCGACCGGGTGACGGCCGAGCTGTCCGCCGCCCTGCGGGGCGCCCTGACCGTGCTGCGGGACTCCGACGTCCAGGCCGTGGTCGGCGAGGCGATCACCCGCCGGGCCGACGCCCAGGAGATCGCCCCCGGCATCGGCAAGATGCTGGACCGGGTCGTCTCCGACGGCGGTCACAAGCGCGCCGTCGACCTGATCGTCTCCCGCGCCCACGACTGGCTGATCCTGCACGGCGACTCCGTGATGGACGCCGTACAGGGCGGGGCACCCGGCTGGACCCCCCGGTTCGTCGACAAGAAGATCGGCGACCGGGTCTACAAGGAGCTGCTGCGCTTCGTCACCGAGATGCGCGACATGCCCGCCCACCCGGCGCGCGGCGCCCTGGACCGCTTCCTCACCGACTTCGCCGCAGACCTCCAGTCCGACACGGAGACCCGGGCCCGGGTGGAGCGGCTGAAGACCGAGGTGCTGGGCCGCGGCGAGGTCCAGGATCTGATCGCGTCCGCCTGGACGGCCGTACGATCCATGATCGTCTCGGCGGCGGAGGACGAGCGCAGCGAACTGCGCCTCAGGGTGCGCGCCTCGCTGCTCTCCCTGGGCTCCCGGATGGCCTCCGACGCCAAGGTGCAGGCCAAGGTCGACGGCTGGGTGGAGGGCGCCGCGGTGTACGTGGTGACCACCTACCGCAAGGAGATCACCTCCCTGATCACCGACACGGTGGCGAGCTGGGACGCCGAGCACACCACGAAGAAGATCGAGGCGAACATCGGCCGCGACCTCCAGTTCATCCGCATCAACGGCACGGTGGTCGGCTCACTGGCCGGGCTGCTGATCTACGCGGTCTCCCGCATCCTGGGGGCGTAGGGCTGCCGCGGGCGGCCCATGGCCTCCCGGCGCGGCGGGCGTGTTCCCTCCGGCGCCGGGCACACGTGAGGCGTTCGCTCGACGGAGAGCCGCCGGAGGGGTGCCATGACAGCAGAAGCGTCGTCGTCGGGCTCGGTGCCCGCCTCCACCGGGACGGTCACCACGGCCGTCCCGGCCCGCCTGGACCGGCTGCCGTGGTCGCGCTGGCACTGGATGATCGTGATCGGACTGGGCACCGTCTGGATCCTGGACGGCCTGGAAGTCACGATCGTCGGCAACGTCGCCGGACGCATCGCCGAGGACGGCAGCGGCCTGGACATCAGCTCCGCCCAGATCACCGGCCTCGCCGCGGCCCTGTACGTGGCGGGTGCCTGTTCCGGCGCGCTGTTCTTCGGCTGGCTGACCGACCGGCACGGCCGCAAGAAGCTGTTCATGATCACGCTGGTCGTCTATCTGGCGGCCACCGCGTTGACCGCGGTCTCCTTCGAGTCCTGGTGGTTCTTCCTCTTCCGCTTCCTCACCGGTTTCGGTATCGGCGGCGAGTACGCGGCGATCAACTCCGCGATCGACGAGCTGATCCCCTCCCACTACCGGGGCCGGGTCGACCTCATCATCAACGGCAGCTACTGGCTGGGCGCGATCGGCGGCGCCCTGCTGTCCATCGTCATGCTGGACACCGACATCTTCGCCAAGGACCTCGGCTGGCGGCTCAGCTTCGCCCTCGGTGTGGTCCTGGGCCTGGTGGTGCTGCTGGTGCGGCGGCACGTGCCGGAGAGCCCACGCTGGCAGTTCATCCACGGCCAGGGCGAGAAGGCGGACACCCTCGTCTCCTCCGTCGAACGGGAGATCGAGCGGGAGAAGGGCGAGAAGCTGCCGCCACCGGCCGGTGAGATCACCATCCACCAGCGCAAGTCCATCGGCTTCGGCCTGATCGCCAAGACCGTCTTCGGCCGCTACCCGCGCCGCGCGGTCCTCGGCCTGTCCCTCTTCATCGGCCAGGCATTCCTCTACAACGCGATCACCTTCGGCTTCGGCACCATCCTCATCACCTTCTTCGACGTGCCGACCGGCTCCACCGGCTACTACTTCGCCGTCATCGCCGCGGGCAACTTCTGCGGCCCGCTGGTGCTCGGCCACCTCTTCGACACCGTCGGGCGCCGGATCATGATCTCCAGCACCTATCTGCTCTCCGGCATCCTGCTCTTCGGCACCGCCTGGCTCTTCGACCGGGGCTCGCTCACGGCGACGACCATGACGGCCTGCTGGTGCGTGGTGCTGTTCTTCGCCTCGGCGGGCGCCTCCAGCGCGTACCTGACCGTCTCCGAGATCTTCCCGATGGAGACCCGGGCCATGGCCATCGCCTTCTTCTACGCCCTCGGCACCGCCGCCGGCGGTATCAGCGGCCCGCTGCTCTTCGCCGACCTGACCGAGTCGGGCGTGGTCGGCGACACGGTCCTGGCCTTCCAGATCGGCGCGGGGCTGATGTGCGCGGCCGGTCTGGTCGCCGCGTTCCTCGCGGTGAAGGCGGAACGCCGCTCGCTGGAGGACATCGCCGAGCCGCTGTCGACGGCGGCGCCGGATGCGCCGGGAACGGCGGGCCCAGGACAGAAGACCGCGTAGCGTCGCACCCGTCGACCCGACCCGACCGGTACGGACGCCAGACGTCGAGGAGTCCCGATGAGCATCCGCAGGATCGTCCCCAACATCCACGTCCAGGCCGAGGAGCAGTGGAACACGAGCCGTGAGTTCTACGGCCTGCTCGGCTTCGAGGAGGTCATGGACATGGGCTGGGTGACGACCCTGGCCTCCCCGTCCAACCCCACCGCCCAGATCAGCCTCTTCACCGAGGAGCGCACGGCGCCCGTCGTCCCCGACCTGAGCGTGGAGGTCGAGGACGTCGACGCGGTCTACGAACAGGTGCTCGCGTCGGGCGCCGAGATCGTGCGGGAGCCGCAGGACGAGGAGTGGGGGGTACGGCGCTTCTTCGTGCGCGACCCGAACGGCCGGGTGATCAACGTGCTCACCCACCACTCCTGACCGGCGCCGCCGTTCAGGCGCGCCGGTCGGCGACCGCCCACGAGGCCAGGGCCACGGCGCCCGCCGCACCGAACACGGCGGGCCAGGCGCCCACCTTCTTGGCCAGCGGGTGCGACCCGGCGAAGGCGGCGACGTACGCCGCCGTCAGCGCGCCCGCGGCCCTCCCGCCGGCCCGCGCCCGCCACTGCTGTGCCGCGGCTGCCCCGGCGACGGCGAGGACGGCCCCGCCGAGCTGCCGCTTCTTCGTCCAGCGGGCCACGCCGTACCCGCCGACGAGACCGCCCGCGGCGATCACCGCGCTGGGAACCTTCGCCATCCCTGCCTCCTGCTCCGACCTCGGCCGGACCGGCTCCGGCCGTACCGACTTGTCAGGACCGAGGCTAATCCCCGCCTCTTTCGGCCGAACACCGAGCCCTGACCGCGACACCTCCGGGTATCCGCTCCGTTGGGGAGACGAGTGGGGAGACGAGCCACCCCGGAGGAGACCCATGACCACGCAGCGCCCCGGCAGCACGTACGGCCAGACCCGCCCCCGGACGGTCACGGTGGACGGCGCCCGCCTCGCCTGCTGGGAGTCGGGACCGCCGGACGGCGAGCCCGTCCTGCTCCTGCACGGCTACCCGGCCGACCACCGCAGCTGGCGTCACCAGGTGCCGCCCCTGTCGGCCCGGTACCGGGTCATCACGCCCGACCTGCTCGGCTGGGGCGCCTCCGACCGCCCCCTGCACCTGTCCTTCGACTACGACACGGAGGTCGCCCGGCTCGGCCGGCTCCTCGACGCGCTGGAACTGGACTCGGTGAACCTGGTCGGCCACGACTACGGCGGCTTCCTCGCCCTCGGCTTCACCCAGAACCACCCCGGCCGGGTCCGCAGGCTGGCACTCCTCAACAGCCGCGCGCACGCCACCTTCACCCGCCGCTGGTACGCCGTCTTCAGCCTGCTCGGCGTCTTCGGACGCAGCCCCCTGCTCCGCCGCCCGGCGCTCCACCTGCCGTACGTCGCCCTGCACCGCCGGTCCTTCGCGCCGCTCGTGCGCGCCGGGCACCTCGACGCGCACCTCCTGGACGGCTACGTCGGCTGGATGGCCACCCCCGAGGGCCGCCGCTGGCTGCTCCACTACTTCGGCGACTACCGCACCCCGGCCCGCCCCGAACTGCGCCGCCGCCTGCGTGACATCACCTGCCCGACGGCGGTCGTCTGGGGCCGCGCCGACCCGTACCTGAGCCCGGCGATCGCCACCGAGCTGGCCGGGGCCGTGCCCCGCGCCGAGCTGACGATGCTGGACGACGCCGGCCACTGGGTGATGGACGAACGCCCCGCCGCGGTGACCCGGGCACTGGGCCGACTGCTGGAACGCACGACCGCCAGCGGGTGAGACGCAGGTCACAAGCGGGTCGCGCCCCGGCCTGTCACATCGCGCAGCCGGCATCCGTCGTAGCTGTGTAGGGCGAAGAAGCCGGACACCGGACACCGAACACCGGGCACCGGACAAGCGACGACGGAGGATCCACCATGGAAGCGCGTCTCAACCTCTTCAGCAACCCGCTCGCCGGCAAGCTGCTGCGGCACATCAACTCCGCCGGCAAGGCCGTGGGCGACTCGACGCTGCCGGCCGCGACCCAGGAGCTGGTCAAGATCCGCGCCAGCCAGATCAACGGCTGCGGCTTCTGCCTCGACATGCACACCAAGGACGCCGCGGAGGCCGGGGAGACCTCGCTGCGCCTCAACCTGATCGCCGCCTGGCGGGAGGCCAAGGTGTTCACCGACGCCGAGCGCGCCGCCCTGGAACTGACCGAGCAGGGCACCCGCATCGCCGACGCCTCCGGCGGTGTCACCGACGAGGCATGGGCGAACGCGGCGAAGCACTACGACGAGGAGCAGCTCACCGCCCTCGTCGGACTGATCGCCGTCATCAACACCTACAACCGCCTGAACGTGATCACCCAGCAGCCGGCCGGCGACTACCGGCCGGGGATGTTCGGCTGAGGCCATCGCCGCCTCCGCCGTCGTCCCCGGCCGCCCGGTCCCGTCGCCCGCCGCTCAGCCGGCGTGCAGCAGGACCGGGAGCCGCTGGTGGCCGTTGCTGATCAGCGAGGGCACCGGCGGCAGCTCCTCGGCCGGGTCGGCGAGGCGGAGGTCGGGGAAGCGGCCGAAGAGGCTCTCCAGCGCGAGGGTCACCTCCATGCGGGCCAGCGGCGCGCCCAGGCAGAAGTGGACGCCGTGGCCGAAGGCGAGGTGCTCCTTGAGCGTGCGGGTCGCGTCGAAGGTGTCGGCGTCCTCGTGCCAGTCGGGGTGGCGGTTGGCGGCGGCGTACGAGGCGAGGATCGCCTCCCCGCGGGCGATGGTCCGCCCGTCCGGCAGGGCGATGTCGGTGACCGCGTACCGCAGCGGCAGGTGCTTGACCGCCGGTTCGTGGCGCAGCGTCTCCTCCACCACGTCCCCCCAGGTGACCTCGCCCTTGCGGACCAGCGCGAGCTGGTCGGGGCGGGTCAGCAGGGTGTGCACGGCCTGGTCGATGACGTTGACGGTGGTCTCGTACCCGGCGCTGATCATCAGCAGCAGGGTGTCGCGCAGTTCCTCGGGGGAGAGGCGGTCGCCGTCCCCCTCGTCGTCCCGCGCCGCGATGAGCAGGGACGTCATGTCGTCGCCCGGCGTGGCGCGCTTGGCCGCGATGAGCTGGTCGAGGACCTCGTACAGGCGCGCGGTGTTGGCCTGGGCCTCGGCCTGGTCCAGGGTGGTGTCGAAGACGCCGTCCACCAGGGCGCGGAAGCCGTCGCGCCGGTCCTCCGGCACACCCATCAGATGGCCGATCACCGCGATGGGCAGCGGATAGGCCAGCTCCTGCCGCAGGTCCACCGGCTCCCCGGCGGGCAGCTCCGCGAGCCGGTCGACCAGCCCGGTCACCATGGCCTCCACGGCCGGCCGCATCGCCTCGATCCGGCGGGCGCTGAAGGCGGGCGCCACCAGGCGGCGCAGCTTGCGGTGATTGGGGCCGTACGCGGTGAACATGTTCTCCACCGCCACCCACAGGGCCAGCGGCCAGGTGCTGACGACCTCGCCGAACGCGGGCCAGTGCGCCCGGGCGTCCTTGGAGACGTCGGGGCTGGTCAGCAGCTGTTTCAGGAGGACGGGGTCGCTGACCGACCAGGCCTGGACCCCGAGGACGTCCACCCGGGTGGCGGGACCGGCCTCCCGCAGGGTGCGGTGCTCGGCGTGGTGACCGGCGCCGGTGGGGTCGAGGACGAGGACGGGCTGCTGGGTCGCCATGGCCTGGCTCCTTAGTGTGCGGCGGGCTGTGCGGCGGTCTGCGCGACGGGGAAGGTGACGGGCAGGGATTCGAGGGCGCGGTGGAACGGGCCCGGGCGCCAGGTCAGTTCGTCGAGGGGGCGGGCCAGGTCCGTCTCCGGCAGCGCGTCCAGCAGGTGGGTGACCGCGGTCTCGGCGATGAGGTAGGCGTGCGAACGGGCGGGGCAGGTGTGCGGGCCGATGCTCCAGGCCAGGTGGGCGCGGTTGCCGCCGTGCTGCCCCTGGGGGACGCCCTCGGTGAGGGCCGGGTCGTTGTTCGCCGCCGCCATCGAGATCACCACCGGCTGGTCGGCGGGCAGCAGCACGCCCTCCACGTCGATGGGGTACGGCGGGTAGGAGATGCAGTAGTTGGCCATCGGCGGGTCGGTGTAGAGGACGGCGTCGAGTGCGTCGCGCACCGTGGACAGACCGGCGTGCAGGTCCGCGGAGAACTCCTCGTCGGTGAGGATCTTCAGGATCGTGTTGCTGATCAGGTTGGTCATGGGTTCGATGCCGGCGCCGTAGAGCGTGACGAGCTGGTGGCTCATCTCCTCGTCGCTCAGCTCGACGGGGTGCAGGGCCAGCCGGGACGTGATGTCGTCGCCGGGGTGGGTCCGGCGCAGGGTCACCAGATCGGACACCGCCCGGGCGAGGATCACGTTGCCCTGCTCGGCGTTGGTGGTGTCGAAGATCTTCGCCATGCCGTCGGCGATGCGCTGCCCGATCTCGTCCGGGCAGCCAAGGAGCGCGCTCAGCACCCGGAAGGCGATGGGGAAGGAGTACTGGGTGAGCAGGTCCGCCGAGCCGGTGGCGCGGAACCCGTCGATGGCGCCGTCGGCGACCTGCTCCACGAGGGCACGCAGCCCGTGCTGGTCGACCTGGTCGATGGCGTGGGTGTTCGCCGACCGGTAGCGGGCGTGCTCGGCGCCGCCCGAGCGCAGCGCGTTGGGCCGCCACTCCATCATCGGCCGCACCGGGCAGGTCGCCGGGATCAGCTTCTCCCAGGCCCGCGGGTCGGCCGGGAAGTGCAGCGGGTCGTTCAGGATGCGGCGCGCCTGGTAGTAGCCGATCACCAGGGTCGCGGGCACGCCGGGCGCCAGGTCCACCGGGACCAGCGGACCGTGGGTGCGGCGCATGCGCCGGTAGGCGGCGTGCGGGTCGGCGGCGAACTCCGGGGCGTACAGGGCGATCCGGCCCGACGGACCGGCCTGCGCGGTCTCGGCGGAGGGCAACGTCATCGGCGGGTCTCCAGGAGTGCGGCTGAACGGTGCTCGGAGAGGTACTCCGTGAGCGTGATCAGGGCGTGCAGGGAGGAGGTGCGGTCGCGGGCGTCGCAGTGCGTCAGCGGTGTGGCCGGGTCCAGGGCCAGCGCCTCGCGCAGCTCGGCCTCGGGGTAACTCGGGGACCCGGGAAAGGTGTTGATGGCGACGGCGTACGGGATGCCCGCGCCGTCCAGCAGACCCAGGGCGTCGTGGGAGGCGTCGAGGTCGCGGGTGTCGGCCAGGACCAGGCAGCCGAGGGCGCCCTCGGCCAGGTCCTCCCACAGCGGCTGGAACCGGGACTGCCCCGGCAGCCCGAACAGGTACAGCGCGATCCGCCCGCCGGCCATGTGGATGCGGCCGAAGTCCATCGCCACGGTGGTCGTCGTCTTGTGCGGGGTGCCGCGCAGGTCGTCCACACCGGCGCTGGCCTGCGTGATCGGCTCCTCCATCCGCAGCGGCCGCACCTCCGAGACGCTGCCGATCAGTGTCGTCTTGCCGACGCCGAACCCGCCCGCGACCACGATCTTGGCCGACCGGGTCACCGTGGCGGGGACGTAGGTGACGGGCCGGTCGGTGCCCGCGGCCCCGGCGGACTCGTCGGTCCGGTCGGCCCGGTCAGACCATGGAGCGAAGTCCACGGAGTACCTCCTGCAGCAGGTCGAAGTCGGGCTGGTCGTCGATCGCGGCGACCGGGCTGGAGAGGTGGCCGGAGTCCATCAGCGAGGAGACGAGGATGCGCACCGTGGAGGGCGGCAGCTCCAGCGCGGCGGCGATGTCGGCGACGGCCAGGCCGCCGTCCGCGCCGGCGAAGAGCCGCATCACCCGGCGGGCGTCCGGGCCGAGGGTGTCCGTGGGACCGGTCGCGGCGATGACCACGCTCTCCAGGCGCACGTCCTCGCGCGCGCGGATCCGGCCCTGGGTGCGGACGTAGGGCCGGACCATGTCGGGATCGCGCCGCGGCCCGCTCATACCGGTGAGCCGCCGTCCGCGACCGGCACGCGCTCCTCCGTGGCCAGCTCGTGCCCCACCCGGGTGGCGAGCCGCACCATGTGGTGCGAGATCAGACCGACGTCGGCGTCGGGACCGGTCGTGCACACCGACAGCATGGTGTTCTTCGCGGCGGTCGTCGTCAGGCCGATGCAGCCGACCGACTCGATCAGCAGCTGCCGCATCCCCGCGCCGCCGGTGAACTCGTCCCATGCCTTGCCCGCCGCACGCAGCGCCGCCGTCAGCGCGGCGAACTTCTCCCCGTCGTCCTGGCCGATCGTCTGGGTGCGGGCCTTCAGCAGCCCGTCGCTGCTCATCAGCACGGCGTACCGGACGCCCTCGACGCTGCCGAGTTCCTGGTCCAGCAGCCAGCCCAGGCTGTTGGTGTGTGTGTCTTGCACGATCAGAGTCCTTCGTCGTCAGCGGCGTCGTGGGGGGTGGTGCGGGCGGCGGTCCGCGCGGCGGTGCCGGTGGTGTCGGCGGGCCCCGGCGAGGACTGCTCCCCCTCCCGGCCGAGGCGGGTGCCGGCCGCCCAGGCGGCGGCGACGGCGGGACGGCCGGGCTCGGTGTCGTCGGGGGCGGCGGGACGGCGCGCGGGGGTGGGCGCGGTGGAGCGCCGGCGGACGGTCAGGCCGCTGGCGGTGGTGGCCGAGGGGGCGGCCGCGGCGGGCGGGGCGACGGGCTCGGACACCGGCTCGGCGGCGGGCGCGAGGGACGCGACGGGTGCGACGGGTTCTGCGGGCGCCCCGGAGGGCGTGGCCGGGGCCTGCTCGTCGGTCCGGTCCTCGGTTCGGGCCACGATCTGGTCCGCGTTCCGGTCCGTCTCCTGCACGGCGGCCGTAGGCGGCACGGTCCGGGACACCGCCTGCGGCACCGGCTGGGCGGACCCAGGGTCGACGATCAGGTTCTTCGGCAGGACGACCATGGCCCGGGTCCCCTGGTAGATGTTGGGCGCGGTCAACTCGACGCGGAAGCCGTAGCTCTCCGCCAGCAGGGACGCCACGCGCAACCCGGTCTGGGGGTGGGCGCCCAGGCGTGTGATGTCGTCGCGCTGTTCGCCGGACATCACGTCGCTGGCCCACAGCAGCCGCTCGTCGTCCATGCGCAGTCCGGCGTCGTCCACGATCAGGAAGCAGGCGTGGTGCCCCTGCTCCAGTGAGACGTGGACACTGGCGGCGGGCGGCGAGTAGCGCAGCGCGTTGTCCAGCAGTACGGCGAGCGCGTGCACGACGGCCTCCACGGCGCGGCCCTCGACCACCACCGACCCCATCTCGGGGTGCTTGATCCGCTCGTACCCCTCGATCCGGCCCATGGCCGCCCGCACGATGTCGGTCAACGTGGTGGCGGGCCAGCGCCGGGACAGCTTGTCCCCGGCGAGTACGGAGTACCCGGACGCCGTGAGCAGCATCTGCTGCGCGAGGTGGTCGATCTCCACGAGCGTGGCGTACGCCTCGTCCGAGATGTGCCGCCGTACGCCCTGGCTGACGGCCCGGCCGAGCCGTGCGGAGCGGGCCACCACGTTGTTGGCGAAGCCGCGCACGGCGGCCCGGGCCACGCCGACGGACTCGCGCCGTACCTGGGCGAGCTGCCGCTCGGTGTCCTGCCGCACCCGGTCGGCGGCGTGGGCCGTGGCCCGCTCGGCGGCCGCCCGCTCCTGCGTCCGTACGTCTCCCACCGCCGCGGCCACCGCGCCGGGTACCGCACGCAGCCGCTCGGCGAGCGGTGTCCCGTCGAGCTGCGCCGGTACGAGCAGCCCGCCCGCGGGGCCGGAGTCGTCCCGCCCGCCCTTCGCCGCCGCCGGGATCACGGTGGCCGCGAGGTGTCCCACGCACTGCTCGGCCGCGACGAGTTGCAGGGTGAGCCGGTCGGCGTGTTCGCGCAGCTGCTCGGCCCGGCGCCGGGCCTGCTCGCCCCTGCGCCGGAAGTACCACGCGGCCCCGACTGCGGCCACCGCCAGCACGGCGGTGGCGGTCACTATCAGTTCAGTCATCTGGTCCTCACGGATCGGAAGCCGTCGATCGGGCTCTCAGCGGGCCGGAGCGGACCGGTGTCTTCCGCGGTCACCCCGTGCCGCGGAGTCGGCAGCGATGCGGAGGACGGCGAAGGCGCACGACATGGATCTCCCGGGAACACGCGAGGGCCGGTACGAAGCAGGGGGCGCGCCGGTGACGCGGACTCGAAACGGCACGGGACCGCGCATCCCGAAGCGCCTCGAACTCCCGTGTCCACGACCGGCGTTCGACGTTCGGGAAGGGACCATACCGCTTGTGCTCACGTCGTGCTCACTCGTCGTGTCGGTCTCGTGACCACGGCGTGGAACCGTCGGGGGTTTGACGCGAAAAATGCCCCGATGACGCCCGAACTCCTTTGGCTGAAAAGGTCGTTGGCCTGCCGGGCGGCGCACTGGTAGAGGCCGGTCAGGTGCCCCGGCGGGGGATCAGCCGCCGTCGGCGAGGCGCTTCAGCCACTCGCCCAGCAGCCGCTGCTCCGCCTCGCTGAGCGCCGTCTGCTCGGGGAGGGTGGCGCGCAGCGCGCGGGCGGCGCCCGCCGGACCGGCGTCCCGTACGGCCGGGCGCTCGTGGGTGACGGCGGTGACCATGGACTCGCGCAGGGTGGTGAACAGGGCCGGGTCGCGCCGGTCCTCGGGCAGGGACAGCCAGGTGAGCACCGCGCCGCGGGCCGTGGCGTGGATGATCTGGGCCGCCAGCTCCTCGTCCACGCGGAGCCATCCGCCGGCCGCGAGCCGCCGCATACGGCCCATCAGGATCTCCATGCCGGTCTTGAAGGCGGCCGAACCCGTCCGCGCGGGTTCGGTGTACATCAGCGTGTACAGCGCGGGATTGGCCAGACCGAACTCGACCGCGAGGTCCCAGCCGGCCCGCAGGTCCTCGATGGGGTCCTGTGGGTCGGGGTCGACGTGCTTGGTGGCGAGGAAGCTCGCGAAGCCGTGCTCGGCGACCGCGTCGAGCAGCCCGTCCTTGTCGCCGAACAGCCGGTAGATGGCCGGCGGCTGCAGCCCCGCCGCCTCGGCGACCGCGCGGGTGGTGACGGCGTCGCGGCCGCCGCGCGTCAGCAGACCGATGGCGGCCTCGATGACCCGCTGCCGGGTCCGGTCGGAACGAGAGGACATGTATCGACGATATCGCAGCCGTGTACTCATCGGAATTATCGGTGTTACCGTAGAAATGGTTCCGCTGGAAACACTCCATGGAGAGCAGCGGAAACACACCCATGAGCACACGTGTGCGAGAGCACCCGAGTACTGGAGCGAGCCATGATCATCGTGACCGGAGCCACCGGACAGCTGGGCCGACGGATCGTCGAGCACCTGCTCACCCGGGTGCCCGCGGAACAGGTGGGCGTCAGCGTCCGCGACCCGGGCAGTCCGCGGGCGCGGACCTTCGCCGACCAGGGGGTGCGGGTGCGCGGGGGCGACTTCGCGGACGCCGGGAGCCTCGCCCACGCCTTCGAGGGCGCCTCCCAGGTCCTCGTCGTCTCCGTGGACAAACTGGGCGAGGAGTGCGTCAAGCAGCACCGCACCGCGATCGAGGCGGCCGTCGCGGCGGGCGCCCGCCGGGTCCTCTACACCAGCCAGATGGGCGCCGGTGCGGCCTCCCACTTCCAGGCCTGCCGCGATCACGCCGCCACCGAGGAGATCCTGCGCGGCTGCGGAGTCCCCTTCACCGCACTGCGCAACGGCTTCTACGCCGCCAGCGCGACGCGCTTCCTCGACCACGCCCTGGAGACCGGCGAGATACTGCTCCCCGCGGACGGCCCGGTCGCCTGGACCACGCACGACGACCTCGCCGAGGCGACCGCCGCCGTACTCGCCGACGAGGGCCGCTTCGAGGGCCCCACCCCGCCCCTCACCGCGTCGCGGGCGCTGACCTTCGACGACATCGCGGCCCTGGCGTCCGAGGTGACGGGCCGGCGGTTCACGCGGAGCACCGCGCCCGAGGCCGCCTTCCGCGACCAGCTGGTGGCCCAGGGCGTCCCCGCGCACTACGCCGACCAGTTCCTGGGCATCTTCGCCGCCGCCCGCGCCGGCGAGTTCGCCACGGCCGACCCGGCGCTGGCCGAGCTGCTGGGGCGGGAACCGGTCGGCATGCGGGAGGTGCTGGGTGAGGCGCTGCGGGAGGCGCCGGGCGGGCATCCGTCCGACGGCTGAGCGGGCCGGGAGCAGGGGGCGGGCCTGTATCGCCTGCTTCCCCCTGCTCCCGCCCCTCCCGCGTCGTCAACTGGAGGCGAGCTGGTCCGTGATCTCCTTGATCACGTCGGCCTTCTCGGCCGGGTTCATGAGCCGCGCCTCCCACTCGGCCGGTCGCAGCTTGTGGTCCTCGGGACCGGCCTTGATCAGGATCAGCAGTTGCAGGGCGGAGGCGCGCAGGGCGGGATCGGTGCCCTCGCGGGAGATCATGTTGTAGATCTTGTGCGCCGCCAGCTGGCGCTTGTACTTCGTGATCTTCTTCCAGAACTTCATGGCGTGCAGCAGCGAATCCCCGGTGTCCTTGGCCGTGGGTATCGGCTCGCCCTCCGGCGTGTAGAGCTCGGGGTGGTGGGCCTCCTGGAACCGTCCGTAGGCCGCACTGCCTCCCTTGTAGGCGGCGGTAGTGAGGACGAGGCCCGCCCCTACCGCGGCAGTGATCCAGCCCGCAGGGTTGGACGCCAGGCCCACGGTGGCGGCGATGGCCACGGTCGCGACGCCGCCCGCTCCCTTGAGGCCCTCGCCCATGACGCCGCCCCCCATTTCCTTGACCGCCTTGCTGACCTGCCTGCTCTTCGCGAGATCCGTGGCGAAGTTCAGGTCCTCCAGGTCCCGCGCGAGGCTGAGGAAGTCGGCCTTGGCCCGGGCCTCGATCAGCGCCGTCCTCTCGTACGCGGCCCCGGCGGTTCTGAGGTCCGCCGCCCACTCCTCCTCCGTACGGCCTTCGCGGTCGTCCCTCGCCCGCTCCACGGCCTCGCGGGCGAAACGGGCGTTGAGCTCGGCGGTGTTGGCCTCGGCCTCCAGCCGGAGCAGCCGTTGGGACTGGGCGGCGTTGTGCTTCTGGAGCTGCCTCAGACCGTGGATCTTCGCGATCGCACCCTTGGACTTGAACGCGGCCCGGACGGCCTTGGCCACACCTGCGACGCCGCTGAGCACACCGCTCGCCTCGGCGGAGGCCACGGTGCTTCCCACCCCCTGCAGCTTGACCGCTTCCTTGGCGATGGTGCCGGCGTTGGCGCCCGTACTGGCGACACTCATGCCCGCGTCGGTCGCCTTGGTCTTCCCCTTCTTGTGAGCGTTGTGGTACCCGGCCCCGCTCCCCTTGCTCAGAGCCGTCCTCAGGTTCCTGAACGAATCGGCGACGCTGGCCGCGCCGGAGAAGAGCTCGGTGAGGCCGCTCAGCGATGCGCCGGAGACTCCCGCGGCGGAGGCGTCGTGGGTCTGGGCGGCAGCCTGCGCGGCGGCGGCGGTGTCGTTCTTCGGGGCGGAGGCCGCCGCGGCGGTGGCGTCCTGGCCGAGGCCCGCGGCGGTCGGGGCCTGGACACCCTTGCCCAGGGCGTCCGTGGGATCGAGGAGCCTCTTGCCGTGGTCCGCGTTCTCGGCGACCGCCTTCAGGCGATCACTCCTGACCTCCGCTCTGGTGTCGGCGGCGGTGCGTTCCTCGGACCGGCGTGCTTCCTCTTCCTCGACGGGAGGCGCCTCTTCCTCGGTGGGGGCCGTGTATCGGACGCCGGAGTCGGAGCCGCGTCGGGTGAGGTCGGCGGGCTCGGGCCGGATGTCGAGGTCCGAGCCGCGTCGCGTGCGGCCCGACGGGGTGAAGCGGGCCTCGAGTTCGGCGATGCGTCTGTCTCTGGCCGCGCGTTCCTCGGGCGCGAGCGTGACCTCCTCCACGGAGACGCGTGCTTCCTCTTCCTCCTCGACGGCGGTGTGCGTCACTGCTTCTTCGACGGCGGTGTGGGCTTCCTCGACGACGGGCGGTCGTGCTTCCTCTTCGAGGCGGCGGCGTCGATCTGCCTCGGCGGCTGCTTCCGCCTCGCGGCGGCGCCGGTCCTCTTCCGCTGCCGCTGCTTTGGCTGCCGCGATGCGCTCTCGGGCTTTGGCCTCGGCCGCTTCCGCCTCCGCGCGAAGTTGCCTCTCCCTTTCCGCTGCGGCTGCGGCTGCCTCCGCTTCTTCACGGAGGCGGGCCGCTCTGGCGGCTGCTTCCTCGGCCTCGCGTCTGGCGGTGGCGGCCTGTGCTTGGAGGGCGGGGTCGATGTCCATGCCGTGGGTGCCGGACTGGGAGCCGCGTCGGGTGCGGCCTGCGGGGGCGGGCCGGGTGTCGGCGTCGGAGGCGCGTCGGGTGCGGCCCGAGGGGGTGAAACCGGCTGCGAGGGCTTCTCGTCTGGCGGTGGTGGCCTGCTCCTGGAGGGCCGGGTCGACGTCCATGCCCTGGGCGCCGGACTCGGAGCCGCGCCGGGCGAGACCGCCGGGGCCGGGCCGGGTGTCGGTGTCGGAGCCGCGCCGGGTGCGGCCCGAGGGAGGGAACCTGGCCGTGAGGGCGGCGCGCCGCGCGCTGGTGGCCTGCTCCTGGAGGGCGGGGTCGATGTCCATGCCCTGGGTGCCGGACTCGGAGCCGCGCCGGGTGCGACCGGCGGGGTCGCGCCGGCCGCCGGGCGCGGAGCCGGGGCGGTCGGTGTCGGTCCCCGGGGTCCGCTCCAGGGTCCTGCCCCTGGCGCGCTGCACCGTGGCGGCCGCCGCCCGGTTGCCGGCGCTGGACTGCAGTCCGAGGAGGGCCTGCTCCGCCGAGGTCCGGGACCCGGAAGAACTTCCCGTCCGGCCTTCCTCCCGACGCTCCCGGGCCGATGTCAGGGCGGCTACGGAAGGCCGTTCGGAGGTGCGGTGGACAGGGGTGCTCATGGACATACCTCTCCTGCGGCCGGACCGGGCCACGCGAAGGTAGCCAGGCACGGCGAACAGAAGGAGTGCGGCGGGGAAACACCTCAGGGACGCACGCGGAACGTGCAGTGATCACGACGTATCGTCAAAAGGCCGTACTGCGCGCCGAGTTCACCAGCCCCACCCGGAGCGCGGGCTCACTTGTAGGTCAGCCCGTGGGACGGATCCTGGACGGGACCGAGCCGCCAGTACCTCCGGCCCGTCTCCGGGTTGCGCAGCCACACGCCGTCTTCGGCCAGCCAGGAGTCGCAGAGGAAAGCGGCGGCGACGAGGGTCCCCATGGCTGCGAAACTCAAAGAAAGAGTGGCGGCGAAGTGCCCGTCGGGATCGAAGGTCACCACGTTGAGCCCGATCAGGACGACGGTCGTGACGGCGGCGGCCAGGGCCAGGGCCGCCCGGATCCGTCGGCGCTTGCGCGTCTCGGCCACGCCCAGGACGACGCACGAGACGGTCTGGTCGCAGGTCGGGCAGACCTGCTGGCGGATGACGGATCCCGCGGGAGGCCGGGACACCAGGAGGGGATGGATCATGTACCACTGCAGGATCCGGTCACCGACCTTGGTGCTCACCAGCCTGCACGCCAGACGGATCGTCGGGTCGGGCCCGACGGGTCCCCTGCTGGAACGTCGCCTCACACCGGTCCTCCGCCCCCGAGCGCCGCACTCCGCGTGGGATGGTAGCCACCCCGGCACCGTCGGCCACCCCCCGTGCGGAAACCGTCGGAGAACTTCCACATCCGTCCGCCGCGCCCGCCCGCCCACACGGACGGACGGACCGGCCGGCGAGGCGGGCGCGGGCCCTCGCCGGTGAACGCGTGCGGACCCCCGCCGGTAAGCGCGACCGCCCGCTCAACGGGCGGCGCCCGGGACGGCCGACGGTCGCCACTCCCGCCTGAGCAGTCCGTACACCCAGGAGTCGGACACCTCGCCGTCCACGACGCAGTCCTCCCGCAACGTCCCCTCGCGCACGAAGCCCACCTTCTCCAGCACCCGGGCGGACGCCGCGTTGCGCGTGTCGGCCTCGGCCTGTACCCGGTTCAGGTCCAGCGTGTCGAAGGCCCACCGCAGCAGGGCGTGCGCGGCCTCCGTCGCGTAGCCGTGGCCCCACATCGCCTCGTCGAGGCAGTAACCCAGCGACGCGCTGCGGTAGACCGGGTTCCACTCGACCAGGCAGACCCAGCCGACGAACGCCCCGTCGGAAGCCCGCTCGACGGCCACCCGCACGCCGGTGCCCTCCTCCGCCATCGTCCGGCACATCGAGAGAAAGCGGTCGGCACGGGCCCGGTCGGTCCACGGCGGGGAGTCCCAGTAGCGCATCACGTGCGCGCTGCCGTGCATGGCGTGCAGGAAGTCCGCATCGGCTTCCGTGAAGGGCCGCAGCCGCAGGCGATCGGTGCTCAGGGCGGGGGTGGTCAGAGTCATGGTCGCCATCCTGTGCCCCTACCGGGCGGACGGGACACCGAATTTCCGCCCCGGCACTTCCCAGGTCCTCGCCCCCTTGTGGAGTTGCGCGATGGACATCACGACCCTCGGCACCATGGAGTTCCACCAGGCCAAGTGACAGCTGCCCCGCTTCAGTTCGGCGCAGAGGAGGAGCGGGCACGGGCGCACGGTCACCGAGCCCACTCGTACGCGTGGTCAGCGACGAATTCGGCGAAGGTACGCGGCGGACGGCCGGTCAGTTCGAGCACCGCGGTGCTGACCTGGTCTTCGCGTCCCTCCTTGATTCCGCGCTCGACGGCGGCAAGGGCGGCAGCGAACTCGGCCGGCATTCCGGAGGAACGGTAGGCGGCAGCCTGTTCCTCCTCCGTAACGGGCTCCACCCGAACCCGTCGGCCGGTCCGCTCGGTGATGATCAGCGCGGCCTGTGGATAGCTCATCCCGTACGGCCCGGTGATCAGGTAGTCGTTTCGGGCGTCCACCTTGAAGTCGGCCAAGAGCGCGGCAGCGCCGGCCGCGATGTCCCGCGCGTCGACCCACCCCAGTCTGCCGTCACCGGCAGCGGTGCGGATCTCACCGTGTCGATGGATGTGCTCGGCCAGTGGGTGCGGGCGCAGAAAGTTCTGCATGAAGCCGGAAGCGCGCAGTACGACACCTCCGGGCAGAGCCCGGACCCGAGTGGCCAGCTCCGCAGCGCCGGGTGCGTTCGGCAGCACGATGGCGGAGCCGAGCATCACGAGGCGCTGGATACCGGCCCGCTGCGCCTGCTGCAGGAAGGGCTCGACCAGCGGCAGCGGGTCCACACTCTCCACCGGCGGAAGCAGGAAGACCCGGTCCGTCCCGTCGAGCGCGGGGCCGAACGTGGTCGGGTCGTTCCAGTCGAGGCGGACCGCGTCGGGATCGGCCGCGGCCGGGTTCCGGCTGGCGGCCCGGGTCCGCACACCGGCGCCGCGGAGCACTCGCACCAGCGCCTTGCCCGTCTTGCCGGTCCCTCCGGTCACGAGCACTCCGGACATCAGGTGTTCTTCCTTCCGAGCGAGTCGATCAGTCCGGCCAGACCCCCGGCAGCGGCGGCCGCCGACAGCGGACTCCAGTAGTCCCGGTACAGAGCGATCAACCCGTCGCGGACCGTGAGGACCACGACGTAGTCCAGGCGGTAGGGCTGGGAAGTGGCCACGGTGAGGCCGGTGGCCGTCCACTCCACCACGACGGTGTCCGCTTGATCCGTTGGCCGCACGGTCAGCGCGGCCACCTCCTTCATGTCCATCAGATCCGGATAGTGGGCGAGGTAGGCACGTACCTCCTCACGTCCGCGCAGCACACGAGGCAAGTTCCCGGCCGCGAAAGGGAACTCAGCGATTCCGTCAGCAGCCCACAGCTCTGCCACGGCATTCATGTCCTTGGCCAGCATCAGATCGATCATGCGGCGAAAGATCTCCGCAGGGGTCCTGGTCACCTTTTCTCCTCGTGGTCGACAAACCGACCAGGCCACCATGCGCAGCGGACTCATGGACGTGGAACGGACAGCCAAGCCCCGGACCGGCAGTGCGAGGCTCGGCCGTCCCCTCCCGTGGCAGCATGGAACAGTGAGCAGCCAGGAACTCGCAGATTTTCTCCGCCGCCGCCGCGAGAGCCTGCGACCGGAAGACGTGCGGGCCGACGCGGTACTTCCACCCGGCCGCCGCGCCCGTCGCACACCCGGCCTGCGGCGCGAAGAGGTGGCCTCCCTGGCGCAGGTGTCGGTGAGCTACTACGAACGCCTGGAACGGGCACGGGCACCTCGGCCCTCATCCCAGGTGCTGTCCGCGCTGGCGAGGGCGCTCCAGCTCACCGAGGCAGAGCGCGACCACCTGGCCCGCCTGGCCGGACAAGTGCTGCCGACGCAGAGTGACGGCGCGCCGGAGGACGTACCCGCGGACGCCCGCCAACTGCTCGCCCGACTCGACGGCATCCCTGCCTACGTCGTCAACCCCCGGCAGGACATCGTCGCCTGGAACCCGGCAGCCGCAGCTCTGATCACGGACTTCTCTCGGCTCACACCCAAGGAGCGCAACCTCACGCGCATCTCAGCGAGATTCCGTGGCACCCTCTGCAACGCCGCCCCCGGTTCGGAGCCCGGTTTCTCCCAGCAGATAGCCGCTCAACTGCGCGCGGCCAGCGTTCTGCACCCCTCGGACAACGCGCTCGCAGAGCTGATCAACGAGTTCGCAACCCACGATCCGGACTTCGCGAGCAGCTGGCGAAATCACGCTGTGCGCCTCATACCCAGCGTGCGAAAGAACCTCCATCACCCCACACTCGGCGAGCTGGAAATCGACCGACACACTCTGAGTCTGCCCGGCTCGGGTTTCTCCCTCGTGATGTACACGGCAGAAGCCGGCAGCCCCAGCGCCACCGCGCTGAGGAGCCTTTGACCTCTGCGGTCACCAGGGGCGGAATAGGCCCCTCCGTGGCGATCTGTGGCCAGTTCGGCCCTCACGCCACCACACCGTGTGGCCGTTACATTCACCCCGACGTGACCCACACGACCAGGGGGGAACACACAACGATGCGCTCCACAGGACCCGTCCGCAGCATCGGCAGATTACTCATGGCGACGACCGCGACCGCGGCCGCCGGGGCGGTCACCGCCCTGAGCCTGGCCGCCTCACCGGCCGCCGCGGCACCCACCGGGACGACGGCCGCCCGGCCCGGCGACGCCTGCACGGCGGCCGACCTCGGCACCCGCCACCCGTACATCAGGACCACCGAAGTGTCGCCGACGATCACCCACTTCAAGGGCTGGTACGTCACCGAGGGCACCACCGGCCAGCAGACCGTCAGCACCGACACCACGACGGTCATCTCGGTCTCCGTCGGCCTCAACGACACGATCGAGACCAGTTTCGCGGTCGAGGCGCTCAGCAACGTCAAGGCGACCGTCGGTCTGGACGTGAAGCTCGATTACACCTCCACCAGCGAGGAGTCGAACTCGGTCACCTGGAACCTGACCCAGCCCGGCTACTACGGCTTCTACAAGGGCACCAAGAAGGTCACCGGCACGTACGGAAGCCTCAACTGCAACCGCGCCCAACAGGACGACGGAAGCTGGGCGCTGAAGTGGACCGAGGGGCCCGGCAGCGGCAGCTTCACCACCTTCACCACCCTGGAGGAAGGAGCGGTGCGCTGCCAGGACAGCGTGCCCGCCGACAGCATCATGGCCAGGGCACAGGCCCTCCTCGACTGCGGCTCCGCCGCCGCGAAGGCCGACCACCCGGCGGGCGCGGTGGCGCCGACGTCGAAGCAGAAGCCGGACCGCCCCGCGCCGCAGCCGGCTCCCACCGCCGGCACCCCCGCCGAACAGCCCACCGCCACCGGGCACAGCACGCGGGCCGCCCTCGACTGCTCGACCGAGGCATACAAGATCGCCGTACCCGGCAAGCCCCTGTCCTGGGGCGCGCCGCTCCTCGCGGACGACGGCGTCAGGCTGCGGCCCTCGTCGATCTTCAGCGCCCACCTGGACAACTGGCGCCTGTGCAACGTGACCGAGCAGGACGGCGTCCTCGAGGCATCCCTGTGGAACTGGGGCAACGGTGGCTGCGCGACCGTCGCCGAGCAGAACGCGTCCACCGAACGAGCGGTCCTGATGACGGTCCCGTGCGCGGAGGACGACCTCCAGCGGTTCTACATCTACCGCGACGTCCCCGGCAGCTCGAAGATCGGCGTGCAGAACAAGTACACCGGTTCCATGATGGGCTACGACCGGTACGCGGACGGCGAGTTCATACGCCAGTACTCCAGCGGCAGGCAGGACGGCACGGGCACGTTCGACCTGACCGCAGTCTGACCGCCCGACGCCGTCGCGGGCTCCGCACGTGAACCTGGAGATCCGGGCTCGGTGCGGGGCCCGCGGGCCGTGAGGGCGCCCTGCTCCGTTCATCAGCCCCCTGGGGGAAGCCGCAGCTGCGGCACGCGCGCGTGCAGCAGCCGTTGTCCGTCGCCGTCCACCCGCAGGGTGTACGACTCTGGCCCCGGCCGACCCGCCGCGTCGAAGGCGTCGACGAAGTCCTCGATCCGGCTCCACAACTTCACCGGGCCGCTTTCCCGGACACTCCAGTCCCCGTCCTCGGGAGTGAGCGTGGCGACGGCCCCGGCGACCACGTCGATGAGGTGCAGCACCCCGCCGACGGTGACCAGTTGCGCGTCCGGTACGGCACTCTGGGCGAGGAACCGCAGGTGGAAGGCATCCTCGGTCGCGGCCGTAATCCGCTCCGGTGCATGCCGCACAGACCGGGACTGCACCTCGTGCAGCCCTGCGGCCCAGTCCCCGGGATTCCCGTACGCCGGTGCCGCATGGGTCCGGGCGGGCATGAAGGAGATGGTGCCGGGCAGCAAGGGGCCCTCGGCGGTGCCGTCCTCGGCAACGGTGAGCAGGACGCGGGCGTTGCCGTAGAGCCACCCCGAGAGTGGGAGCAGGACTTTCCCGCCAGGGCGCGTCTGCCTGAGCAGGGCGGGCGGCACGGACCGGAAGGAACAGGCGGCCACGATCCGGTCGAACCAGGCCTCGGGCCAGTACCCGTACGACCCGTCGGCCCGGGCGAGAGTCGGTGTGTAGCCACGGCCGTAGAGAGCGTCGGCCGCTCCCTCCAGCCGTACGGAGTCGACCTCGACGCTGGTCACGTGGGACGAGCCCAGCCGTTCACAGGCGAGCGCGGTCGAGTATCCCGTCCCCGTCCCGATCTCCAGGACCGTGTGCCCCTCGGAGACATCGGCGTCCGACCACATGCGCAGGACGAGCGAGGGAAGCGTTGACGACGACGTCGGCGCCCCTCCGTGCCGGACGGCCGGCCGTTCCCAGTCGGTCTCCTCGCCGTCGAACTGGGTGATCAGTGTGGTGTCCGAGTACGCGGCGGCGAGCCACCGCCCGTAGTCGAGTTTCGACGTCACGGGCTCCCACACCGTGAGCCCCTGCGCGTCGGGTGCGTCGGCGGGGAGGTAGAAGCCGGGCACGAAGGCGTGGCGGGGCACCTTGCCCGCGGCGGCGAGCCAGGCCGGATGCATAGGTACGTCGGCAGCGGGATCGGGATCGGCGTCGGCAGGGGGATCGGCATCGGCATCGGCGAGGCCCTTCACCATGGCCGCGCGCAATGCGTCCGCGTCGTTGTCGAGGTCCGTGGGCAGAGTCATGAGCCGCTGCTGGTCCCTTCCGTGCTCAGAATGTCGGCGAAGGCTTCGGTGATCGCGGGCGCGTCCGGCAGCCAGCCCCACTGCCCGTTGGGATTGCATTCGATCGCCCACCAGTCGTCCGGAGAACTCCCCTCACCGGTGAGCGCGAAATCGAAGCAGCCGAAGACCAGTCCGGAGGCGGCCAGGTAGCCGTGCAGGGCGGTCTCGACGACCGAGGGGACGGCGACGGGAGTGTGGACCAGGTCGTCCCAGTCACCGCACCGCCAGTCGACGGCGCCGCGCGGGTCGGTGATCCGCTGGGCGAAGACGCGCCGGCCGACCACGGTGACCCGTACGTCGCCGCCTTTCGGCACCTCGGCCTGGAACAGATGTGCCGTCACCGAGAGCGAGTCGTCGAAGTCCTCGCGGTGCACGCGTTGAGCCCAGATCGCACCGGCGCGGCCGTCCTCGCCGGGCGGTAGCCCCCGGAACGTCTTGCAGACGACGGACGGATGCGCCAGACCGAACTCACTCGCAGCCACGACATCGTTGGTGACGAGGGTCGCGGGAACCCGTAACCCCAGCTCGACGAACTGCTGAAGCTGCCCCGGCTTGAACTCCGCGCGGGCCACAGCCGCCGGGTGATTGACGTACCTGGCGGAACGCAGACTGCGCAGTACACCGTCGAGCCCGTGCCTCGCCTCGGCCGCCGCGAACTGGCGCTGCTGCCGCGGCAACCGCGCGAATCGGTTCCGGTAGGGAGTGGGGCGCCGATAGTAGACGGCCTGGATCTCCCGCAGATCCACCTCCCGGCTCTCCGTACGCAGGATTCCGCTCCAGGTGGACTCACCGGATCCGATGCGGAACCCGAAGGACAGACGTGGCCCGATGTCAGCGGGGTCCACCCGCACGACGGGCACCTCACGCTCGTTCAGCGCGGCGACGACCCAGTCGGCGGTCACGTCCTCCAGCGCCGTGACGACCAGAACGGTACGGGCCATCGTTCAGTCCGATTCGTAGTCGGTCGTCGTGTCGTCCTGCGCCTGGGGCTGCGGCTGCTGCCCGTCCCCACCGCCCGACACGGACGCCGTACCGCTCGTCCGCGAGGTCCCGTGCTTCCCCATCTCGACCACGCGGCCGACGGCGTCGGTGTAACGGGCGGTCTGAGTGGCGGGGTCCAGGGTGACGGAGGTGTAGGGGGCGGGGGAGATCGGCAGGCGGTCGGTGACGAGACGCATAGCCCACGGGGTGTTGATGGAGGCTGCGAGGCTTAGAGCCCGATCTCTGTTCTGGGAGTCCGAGAGGTCCATGCCGACCAAGCTAGGAACGCCGGAGGGCAGCCCTCAACGAACGTGTGTGAACTTGCACGTGGTCACCCGAGCGAGTCGATCGCCGACGTGATCAGTGTGCGTGCGGACGCGCCGTAGACCGCCGAGTCGGCGAGAGCGGCGAAGGTCCGTGCGTACATGCCGACCTCGTGCGGCTGCGTGATGGTCAGGAAGGCGGAGACCAACTCGACGTTCACTTGGGAGTCGTCGAAGACCCAGAAGTCCTCGACGGGCCACAGCGCGGTACGGTCCGTGTTCAGCGGAATCACACCCAGGCTGACGTTGGGGAGTGTCGCCAGCGACAGTAGGTGCCCGAGTTGGCCAGCCATGGTCTCAGGCCCACCGATCAGGTGCCGAAGCGTGCTCTCCTCCAGGACGACGGCGAATCGGCGCGCACCCTCGTACAGGACCCCCTGCTTGTCCACGCGAATGCCGACGGCTGCCTCAAGGTCGTCAGGCAGCGCGCGACGGTCGCGGATCGACATCAGAAGAGCCTTGATGTACGCAGGTGTCTGAAACGGTCCGGGTATGAGCCACGACGAGTACGCCCGGAAGTGCCGGGTGCGCTCCCACAAAGGCATGACCGATTCCTGCGCACGACGCAGTCCGGAACGCTCCATGCGCCGCCACTCGACGTAAGCGCCGTCTATGTTGCGAGCTGTGGCGATCAGGTCGGCCGTCTGGTCGGCCGCGGCGCAGTAGAGCGTGTACACCCGCAGATCGTCATCCGAGGGTGGCGTACGGCCGTTCTCGATGCGGCTGCACTTGCTTTCGTGCCAGCCGGCCCTGGCGGCAAGGTCCCGAGCGGTCAGACCCGAGTCCTTCCGGATCTCGCGCAGTCGCTTGCCCAGGGCCTCTCGTGCCTGCTGGACACTGGATGACGAAGACATGGGAATATGCGGGCGGTTCCTGTCAGGTCGGCTGGTAGTCCTCATGCGGGATTGCCCGCTCCCAGACGGCGGCGAACGCGGTGGAGCAGAGGCTGACGACGGTCTGGTCTGTCACCAGTTCCTCGCCGGTCATCGTCCCGTCCCCGGCGAAGTGGTTGAAGAGGACGGCGGTGCCGTCGAAAAGCCAGAAGTCGTTCCCCGGCAGCGCAAGGCCGGAAGCGCGCCTGCGGGGCAGCCAGCGCACGTCTTCACCGGCCTTGACGTTGTGCCCTCCGGTCAGCTCGTACTCGTAGCGGGTGTAGGAGGACAACGGTTCGGAGACGACGCGTGCGCGTTGCACGTCGACGCCGCGGGCCACCGCCGAAGAGACGAGCTCGATCCACCACGGCCAGCGCTCCGCCGGGTCGAACCGGTGACCGGCCGACCACTCCCGATAGTCCTCGTCAAGGCCGTAGGCATCGCGCATCTCCAGGTGACGCGCGCTGTGTCGGGTTGAGCGGAAGAGCTCCTCAAACGTCGGCTGCGGCACCCCCGCTCACCTCCGGGAAGAACTGCATCATGCGCCTGGGAAACTCGATCACCGTCTCGTGCCCGGGGACGTCCAGCTGGGACAGCCGCTCAGTGTCCGTGACCCGCCAGCCTTGGAGGATGTAGTTCCCGGTTTCGTCGTCCAGGTACACGGTCGGAGACCCGTTGTTGGGACTCTCGGGGTCCTTGCCCAGGCGGTGCAGCGCCATGATGCCCTCCGGTGGATTGAGGTCTGTCGAGATGACCAGGCTTGCGCGGTCGAAGCGTGGTGGGCCAGCGACTTGCACGAACTTCTACCAGCGCGCTCCGTCCCCTGCCGACAGGCGCCACTCCAACAGCCCGATGGCCCTCCGTTCCGCCCGTGCTCCCGCCGCGCTCGTCGGACGTCGGAGAACCTCCGAGGCACTCGCCGATCCACGCCGGGCCTCCCGCTTCTCCTTGTCACCAGGAAACCCGAGCCCTGCCGCCAGAGCCGCCCGCACGTCCCCGACGGCCCCCAAGGGCAACGGTGAGTACGCGTCGATCTCCACGAGCTGGCCCTTCGAGTGAGGTGAACAGGCCGTACCCGCCTCGGTCGGTCAGGAGGACGGCTGCGAGCCGTGGCGTACTGAGTCGATGAACAGACGCCAGCTGCTCAGCCGCACGTCCAGTGTGGGGCCATCGGCGCACTTGGAGTCGCGTATCAACGCGCCATATGGGCCGTACGCGCACTCAACGCATTCAGTGCCGCTGCCCCCGCTGTACGAGGACTTGAACCAGCGAGGCTCCGGGCTGGCTGCTATCAAGACTCACTCCTTGCTGACCCGGTCGATGAGTTCGACCGAGGACTCGAGGTCGAGCGCCTGGGCGCTGAGGTAGTCGAAGGCCAACCTATATCGCTCCAGTTCCTCCGGCTTTTCCATGAACACTCCGCCACCGAGGAGGTCCACATAGACGACGTCCAGCTCACGGGCTTGGCCGCGAAGTGTGACGAAGCTTCCGACTGCGGCGGCATGTGCTCCCAGAGAGAACGGTAGGACTTGAATGGTGATGTGTGGTCGCTCCGCACAGGCCAACAGGTGGGTGAGTTGCTCGCGCATGACGTCACGGCCTCCGACCTGGCGTCGGATAGCGGCTTCATCGATCACGCACCAGATACGCGGAGGCTCTTCGCGCTCCAGCAACTCCTGGCGCTTCATGCGGATGTCGACCATGTGCTGGACTTCGCGTTCGTCGCACTGCACCTCTGAAGCGCGATGGACCGCTTCCGCGTAGGTGCGGGTCTGGAGGAGTCCCGGAACGTACATGCACGCGTAGTGGTCCTCGCGTACGACCTCGTCTTCCAAGGTCAGCATCAGATTCATGGAGTCGGGGATGGGGTCGGCGAGCGATCGCCACCATCCTTGGATCCTGGCGCCCTTCGCCAACTCCACGAGGGCGAGGCGCTCTTCGTCCGATGCAGAGTACTCACGGCACAGGGCGTCCACGGCCGGCCACTTGACCGTGCCTTCCTTCGTCTCGTAGCGGCTCAACGTCGCTTTCGAGATGCCGACGCGGGAGCCTGCCTCTTCGAGCGTCAGTCCCTTGCGTTCCCGGAGCCGTCGCAGATCGGCGCCGAGCTGGCGCCTACGAGTGGTGGGTCCGACTGCCATGTCTCAGTCCTTCACGTTGGTCCAGTAGATCGTGGTGCTCCGCCGGTGGCGGCGGCAAGAAGGTGTGCGCCGGGGGCGCGTGACTACGTTGCGTGCCCCTGCCAGTGCCTAGTGAGAGTTCCATTTCGAGAGTTTCAATGCAACTCGGAGTCGCGAAAACATCACAGTGAGGCATCGACGGTGGGGAGTGGACAGGACATGGATGACGCCCTTTGGAGGCCGACGCAGCCGTGGAGGCTTTCGTTTCTGGCGGAGGCCGAGCAGGTGTGGGCTCTTCGACGCGCTCTGCGGATCCACCTGGAGTATTGGGGGCTGCGTGAGCTGACGGATGCCGCCGAGCTCTGCGTAGGTGAACTCGTCGCCAATGTGATCAAGCACGTCGGACCGGGGACGCCGACCACACTGGTCGCTTCACTCGGAGGCTCCCACCTGCGGATCGAGGTTCACGATCCCGATGCCCGCGCCCTTCCGACGCTCGCCTGCGCGACTCTCGATGCGGAGGCGGGTCGGGGGATGACGCTGGTCGACGCCGTGAGCGACCGCTGGGGCGTAGAGCTCACCGGTGATCGCAAAATCACCTGGTGCGAGTTCCGCATGGACGCGGCCCGGGTCGAACGGCAGCACATGCCCGTGCCGCGGCTAGCGCGAGTCGCGAACGTGCTGAACCTTTACGGTGGTTCGGGAACGACCCGGGATCCGATCGTTCCCGGCCGGTTGGCGACGGCTACGGCGGAAGATGCCGCGATCAACGCCATTGCCGACCTGCTGCACTGGTTCCGCACCCGAGGATGGGACGCGGACGACGCGCTCGACCGGGCCCAGTCGCACTTCGAGGCGGAGTGCGAAGTGCGACTGCCCTGAGCCGTTCCGGCCACGGTCGATGTACCTGGATCAACTCGCCTGAATCGCCGCCGAGTAGGACCACACATCGGCCGGGAGCGGGTGATCGAGGTGCCAGGTGATCGCCATCGGCTTGCTGCCGGTGTGCTGCACGTACCTTGCCGGGCCCAGAAGCATCCACGGCTGGGACTTGCCCGTGTCCGTGGTCGAGTAACGGCGCATGAACAGCAGGACGTGGGAGCCGAGACCGGCGTGCTGCTGGTAGCGCTTGCCCGTGGCGGAATCGGGGGAAATCGCGTTCTGGGACTCCCAGTGGAAGAGATTCGGGCTGATCGCGTAGTCCTTGTACCGGACGGTGGGCGAGAAGTCCTTCTCGTCCTTCTCCAGCGTGATCAGCAGAGCGTCCGTCTGCAACTCTTCCGTCCACTGCACGCCCTGGGCGAAGGATCTCGGCATCTGCCCACCGAACCGGGCGACGCCGAGCGCGGCCAGTATCTCCGACCGGTTGTACGAGCTGTGGACCTTCAGCGGTACAGAGCCGAGGCCATCGGACAGCGGGATCGGGACATGGTCGGCTCGGTCGATGACGTACGACAGCACCTGCCGGAGTTCATCCCTGAGGGCTCGCTGCGGACGCAGCGTCGCGAGCCCCTCCGGGTAGCTGGTGAACCCGCCCGCGTTGTCCCACAGGTTGAAGAACAGCATGCGGGCGTAGGCCCGGCCGGTCTGGTCGAGCTCCTTGTAGGGAGGGGCGTCGTCCGCCAGAAGGCTCAGATACGCATGCGCACGCTCGGGATCGTCCACGTGCAGGAACGCGTGGACTCGCTTGAGCAGGGCTTCCTCACCCGGCGTAGCCGGTTCGGTGACCAGGCCGGCACGACGCAGAACGAGGGTCCAGGAATTGCCGTTCTTGTACAGCTCCTTGATCTCTCTGCGGCTCTCCCGGAGATAGTCGGCGAGGAGTGGAGTGCTGTACTCCTTGACCTCCTTCACCAGCGTCTTCACTGTGGCGGCCAATTGCGTCCTGATGTTGTCGAGGACCAGCTTCTTGGCCTTGCCCTCCAGGATGATCTGGCAGCCCGACGGCAACTGGGGAAAGCCGCGCTCGATGTGCTCGACCAGCCGGTTGCGCGACAGATTGGTCATGGCCCGGAACTGCTCCTCGAAGCGGAACTCGGCTCGGTGCTGCCCGATGAAGTCCAGGACCGTGAGGACCGGCTTCGTGTCGGTACGCCGTAGCCCCCGGCCCAGTTGCTGGAGGAAGACGGTGGCGCTGTTGGTGGGCCGCAGCAAGAGGAGGGTGTCCACGTCCGGGATGTCGAGACCCTCGTTGAACAGGTCCACCGAGAAGATGACCTGGACCTTGCCGTCCCGGAGGTCGCGCAGGGCTTGAGCGCGCAACTCGGACGACGAGTCGCTGTCGAGGGCCGCAGCCTGGAAACCGGCCTTGCGGAAGTAGTCGGCCATGAAATGGGCGTGCGCCTTGGTGACGCAGAAGCCGAGCGCACGCATGGCGCCGGGGTCGGAGATCTTGTCCCGGACCTGCTTGACGATGATGCGCGCTCGCGCGTCGTTGCCGGTCAGCAGGTTGCCGAGCTCTTGATCGGCGTACGAGCCCTTTTGCCAGCCGAGATTCGTGAGGTCGGTCCCGTCAGGGATGCCGAAGTAGTGGAAGGGAGACAGCAGGTCGTTCTCCAGGGCCTCCCAAAGCCTCATCTCGGCGGCGATGCGGCCATCGAAGAATTCGTCCTGGACGTTGATCCCGTCCATCCGCTCCGGGGTGGCGGTGAGTCCCAGCAGTTCCTTCGGCGTGAAGTGTTCGATCACCCGGCGGTACGTACTGGCCGTGGCGTGGTGGAACTCGTCGATGACGATGACGTCGAAGTGGTCTGGCGCGAGCTGCTCCAGCCTCGAGACGTTGAGTGACTGGACGCTGGCGAAGACGTGGGTCCACTCCTGCGGATCGGCCCCGCCGTACAGCAACTCGCCGAACGAGGCGTCGTCCAGCACTTCGCGATACGTACGCAAGGACTGCTTGAGGATCTCCTTGCGATGCGCCACGAACAGCAGCCTCGGTCGACCGGAGGTCGCCTGACTACTCAGATCGCGGTAGTCGAGGGCGGCCATCACGGTCTTCCCCGTGCCGGTCGCCGCGACCAGCAGATTGCGGTGCCGTCCGCGGATTTCGCGCTCTGCGCTGAGGCGCTCCAGCATGTCCCGCTGGTGTGGGAAGGGGTGCACCTGAAGACCGGAAAGGTTGATCTTCAAGTCTGTGGTCGACGCCGTCCCACCCGCCTGGGCAAGCGCAGCGTCGAGGCGCTTGCCGTCCTCATCCGGGTCGTACGTCTCGAACGCCGCGTCGTTCCAGTACGCCTCGAAGGTGGCCTCGAACTTCTCCATCACCGCCGGTGTGGCCACCGACGACAGTCGTACGTTCCACTCCAGGCCGTCGAGCAGCGCCGCACGGGAGAGGTTCGAACTGCCGACGTACGCCGTGTCGAATCCTGTCCCGCGCCGGAACAGCCACGCCTTGGCGTGCAACCGGGTCGAGCGGGTCTCGTAGTTCACCTTCACGGTGGCGCCGAACTCGCGCACGAGCCGGTCGAGCGCGCGGCGGTCCGTGGCGCCCATGTAGGTCGTGGTGATGATCCGGATCGGGACGCCCCGCTCCTTGGCCGCGAGGAGTGAGTCCTCCAGCACGCGGATGCCGTACCACTTCACGAAGGCACAGAGCAGGTCGATCCGATCCGCAGTGGCCAACTCGGCCCGCAACTCCGAGCCCAGGTTCAGGTCCTCGGGGGAGTTGGTGAGAAGCGAGGTCTCGGACAGGGGCGTGAGCGGACGGATCGCATAGGCACCCGGTGCCTCCTGTTCCGCCAGAGCCAGCAACTGCCTGGGGCCCTCGACGATGGCGCTGACGGGCTCGGCGCCGCCCAGCCCACCAACCTCTGCCGCCAGGGACTCGAGGACGCGATTGGCGAAGGGAACTCGGTGTTCGGGCCGGAGCTGGTTGAGGTGGTGGGCCACTATGTCACCGACGTGGCGGGCCAGCACATGGGGTGACGATTCTGCGCCGACCTCGGCGTCGATGGCCTTCCAGCCCGCGGCCTCAAGACGCTCCAGTTCACCACGCACGCGGTCCGTGACCAGTCGCTCGTAGACCCCCGCGACCGGCTGCTCCCGACTCCCCGGCTGCTCCACCCCGACCCCTTTCCCCACCATGTTGTTGTGGAGGCAGTTCTAGCAGGAGCCACTGACACGAGGGCTGGGCCGACCGATATCGCGGGCAGGTTCTGCCCCCACCGGCATCGTCGTTCTCCGCGCGTTGGAAGGTCAGGTCCGCGCCGCGTGGCGGGCGACGGGGACCGGCCGCCAGCGCACTCGTCCTCGCGGCGTTGCCCGCCGCATGCTGCAGTGCGCGGAGTGCGCCCCTTTCGGCGCACCGCCATCGGCGAGCCGTCCGAGCCCTTCGAGCCGTCCGAGCTGTCCGAGCCGTTCGGGCTGTCCCGGCGGCACGGCCGTACGGGTTGGTAATCTGCCGCGATGGACGAGGTGTTGGACGAGGGACCGTTCTTCCACGGTACGAAGGCCGATCTGCGGGTCGGGGAGCACCTCACCGCCGGCTTTCCTTCGAACTACCGGCCCGAGGTCGTGATGAACCACATCTACTTCACCGCGTTGCGCGACGGTGCGGGGCTCGCCGCCGAGCTTGCCGCCGGTGACGGGGAGCCGCGGGTGTATGCGGTCGAGCCGACCGGGGAGTTCGAGAACGACCCGAACGTGACCGACAAGAAGTTCCCCGGCAATCCCACCCGCTCCTATCGGAGTACGGCGCCGCTCCGGGTCGTAGGTGAAGTCACCGACTGGACGCGGCTGACTCCCGAAGCCCTCCAGACGTGGCGGGACCGGCTGGCCGCGATGAATCAGGACGGGCGGGCCGAGATCATCAACTGACCTGCATGGACGAGGCGTGGACACTTCACCGGGAAGTGTTCACGCCTCGCTGCGTCGGTGCCCTGGCAGTGGGTGCGGCCGGGCGGCGGTGCTCAGCCCCGTGCCCCGCCCGCCAGGAACCCGGTCAGGCCGTCAAGCAGCATGTTGCTGCCCTGCTCCGCGCCGTCCCGTTCCTCCGCCGTGTCGCAGGTCTGGCGGAGGGTGATCACGGTGTTGCGCGGGCCCTGCTCCGCCAGTTCGACGATCATCGCCGCCGGGTCCGGGCGGCCCGGGACGTCCATGCCGACGGTCAGCCGGCTGGGCTCGGCGACCTCGATGTAGGACCCGGTCAACGGGAACTCCGTGCCGTCGGGGGTACGCATCGTGGCCTTCCAGGCACCGCCGGGGCGGACGTCCATCTCCACGGAGCCGGGGACGGCGTAGGCCCACTGGGCGTACTGGTCGGGGGTGGTCCACGCCTGCCAGACCTGGGACGCGGGGGCGTCCAGGGTGCGGGTGAGGGTGTAGGAGAAGCCGTTCTCCGCCGCGGTGGGCGTCTGCTCGGTGCTCATGGTGTGTGTCTCCTCGGAGCGGCTCGCCCGAAGCACTGCCTTCCGCGTCGGGCTCTCGCAGCTGTAGACGCCCGGCGGCCCCCGAACTCATCGGTCCGCCGCGACGGCTCCTTCCGTACCGTGGCACTCGCCGTACGGCCGCTGCGAGCCGCACCAGCACGCCGTCCCGCGCTGCGGCGGCCAGGCCACCGCGAGTCCGCGGGCCGCCAGTGTCGTCGCGTACTGCGGGAGCAGGGTCGGGTCGGCCGGGGACGCGCCCTCCGACGCCGCGAACGCCTCGTAGGACGGGACCGTGCCCGGGACCACGCCCAGGTTCGGGGTGCCCGACGCCGCCAGCTCGCGCAGGGCCGCCTCTATCGTCGCCAGGTGCTCCTCGTAGGAGGGGTACTCCGAGGACAGGGCGGGGTACGCCTCGATCAGTTCCGCCAGTTCACCGGCCGGCCAGTGGAGCATGGCCACCGGGAAGGGGCGGGACAGGGCCTCGCGGTAGGCGCCCAGCTCGGCGCGCAGGCGGGAGATCTCCGCCTCCAGGTCCGCCGGGTCCTCCGAGCCCAGGGACCAGACGCGCTTCGGGTCGTGCAGCTCGTCCAGGGAGACCGGCATGGTGTGCAGGGTGTCGGCCAGAGCGTCCCACTCGTCGTGGGGCAGGCCCAGCATGCGGCGGACGCGGTGGCGGCCGTAGAGGAGGGGATGGGTGGAGTACGGGGGTTCCGGCACGTCCGTCAGGAGCAGGCGGGCGCCCTCCGTGAACGTCTCGTGCGCCGCCTCCAGCTCGTCGTGGGACTCCAGGGCCTCGGCCACGATCACCCAGGGGGCCGGGTCCCGCGGCGACGCCGCCCGCACGCCGTCGATGATCGCCCTGGCCTCCGCCTCGTGGTCGTACTCCCAGAGGTTCGACGCCTTCAGGGCGCGGACCAGGGACGGATTGTCCAGAGGGACGGACGTCTCGGAGGACAGCAGGCGGTCGTACAGCTTGGTCGCGGCGGGGCGGTCGCCGGACAGTTCCAGGTGGGCGGCGGCGCGGAGCAGCAGGGCCTCGGCGTCCTCGGGGTAGAGGCCGGCGGTCCGTTCCAGGCGGGCCGCCTCGGCGGCGTGGTCGACGTTTTCGGCGGGCGTGTCGGGGCGCATGGGGGACACCGTACTGCCGAGAGGTGACGAGGGTCAGCCACCCCGGGGGGCGGAGGAGGGGGAGCGGGCCAGGGGAGCGCCTCAGGTCCGGGGCGTGTTGGTCAGTGCCGTTCCCGCAGCGTCGCCACCAGGACCGCCGCCGCGACCGCCAGTCCCGCCGACACCCACAGCGCCACGTCCGTGCCCGCCCCCGGGCTCCCCGCCGACGTCGCGATCGCGATCGTCAGGGCGACCCCGGCGCACGAGCCGATGTAGCGGAACGTTTGCTGCGCGCCCGAGCCCATCGCCGCGCGGGCCGCCGGTACCGACTCCACCGCGAGCAGCGGCAGCGCGGCGTTCAGCAGGCCGCTGCCGACGCCCGCCACGACCAGGCCGGGCAGCAGTCGGGGCCAGGAGCCCGCGCCGACCGCGCCGAGCATGGTCAGGACGCCGGCCGCGTGCAGGGCGAAGCCGACGGCCAACTGGTGGCGTGCGGAGACGCGGTGGGCGATGCGGCGGGCCTGGAGGGCCACCGCGAAGGCGAGACCGGCCCAGAGCAGGGAGAGCAGGGCCGTGTCCATCGGGGACAGGCCGAGCGCTCGTTGCAGCACCGTCGGCAGGAAGCTGAAGAAGCCGATCACCGACAGGCCCGTGAACAGGCCGCCCGCCGAGGACGCCAGGAAGAGCGGGCGGCGCAGCAGCGACAGGTCGATCATCGGGGTGGCCGCGCGGCGCTCCAGTACGACGAACAGGGCGCCCAGGAGGACGGCCGCCGCCAGCAGCAGGCCCACCGGTGCGCGCAGCCATCCCTCGCGCCCCAGCGTCAGCGCCGCCACCAGCGCGACCAGCGCCGGTCCGAACGTCAACGCCCCGGCGAGGTCCGGCCGGCCCGCCCGCGGTGAGCGCGACTCCGACAGGTACCGCGCGCCCAGCCCGGCCACCACCAGCGCGGCGGCGCCCAGGGCCCCTTGTGCCGGCCGCCAGTCGGGGAACGCCCCGACGAGAACGGGGCCCACCGCTATCCCGCCGCTGACGAAGGCACCCCACACGCCGGTCGCGCGCAGCCGCCCCGCGGGGGTCGGGAAGGCGTGCACGAGCAGGCCGAGGCTGCTGGCCAGCAGCGCCGCGCTGGCCGCGCCCTGCGCGATCCGGGCCAGCGTGAACAGCCAGGTCGTGGACGCGAAGGCGCCCAGGACGGTGGTCACGCCGAGGGCCAGCGTGCCGGAGACGAACAGCCGGCGGCGCCCGTAGTCGTCGGCCAGGCTGCCGGCCACCAGGAGCAGGGCGGCCAGGCCGAGCGGGGTGCCGTTCAGCAGCCATGCCTGGGCGGACAGCGAGGTGTGCAGGTCGGCGGCCGTCTGGGGGAGCGTGACCAGCGGTGCGGTGTACGTCATCAGCGCCACGGCGGTCGCGGCGCTGGTCAGCGCGAGGGTGCGGCCGGGGTGCGGGGGCGGCGAGGCCCGTTCCGCGGTGGCGGCCAGGGGTGCCGGTGTCGCGGTGGTCGGGGAATCCGTGCCGGTGTCGGTCATGGCTGACTGTCCGCTCCACTCGGGGTCGGGGTCGGGGTCGGGGTCGGGGTTGGTTGGGTTGGCGGGGTTGGTTCGGTCAATGAACTGACTTGGGTGGCCCAACCTAGCACCATCAGTTCGGTGAATGAACCGAGCGTCGGAAAGTGGCTACAGTGGAGCCCATGGCACTGGGCAAGGACTACGCGACGCAGGAGTGCTCGATCGCCCGCGCGCTGGAGGTCGTCGGCGAGCGATGGACGCTCCTGGTGATCCGCGACGCGCTGTACGGCGTGCGGCGGTACAACGACTTCCTCGTCCACCTCGGCATCCCGCGCGCCGTCCTGGCCAACCGCCTCCAGACGCTCACCGCCGAGGGGATCCTGGAGAAGCGCAGGTACCAGGAGTCGCCGCCCCGGGACGAGTACGTCCTCACCGACCGCGGCATCGCCCTGTGGCCCGCCCTTCGGGCACTCGGCATCTGGGGGCGCGAGCAGCTCGGCGGCGAGCCGATGCGCACCTTCTGGCACGCCGACTGCGGCACCGAACTCAGCCCCTACGGCGCCTGCCCCACCTGCGGGGCCCTCGTCGCCGTCCGCGACATCGACATGCGGCCGGGCCCCGGACTCGACCCCGACCCGGCGGACCCGGTCAGCCGGGCGCTGCTCGGTCCCCGGCGGCTCCTCCAGCCGATCGAGACCGAGCAGCAGGGACCCGCACGTCGTCGTCCCGCATGAGCAGTCGGCCCGCATGAGCAGTCGTCCTGTTACAAGCAGTCGCCGATAAGCAGTCGTCCTGTATAACTGGGGCAAACGCGCGTACGAGAGGGGGAGTGGCCGATGATCCGCGAACGGGCCGTCCCGCGCCCCCTCCTCGTCCTGCTGCTGGTCCTCCTGCCCGTCGCGCTCGTAGACGTCGGCAGCCTCTCCGCCACCGTCGCCCTCGCCGCGACCGCCGCGGTCGGTTCCGCGCTCGCCGTGAGCGCCGTCATCGCCGCACGCTGCGCGCCCGCCGTGCCGCCCACCCGGGTGCGCACGGCCATCAGGGACCGGGACCTGCGTACGGCCTTCCTGCCGCAACGCGACCCCGACGCGCCCGGCCGCCGCCGGCCCCGAGCGCCCGGACGCGCCCTCCCGGCGACCACCGCGTAGGGCACGGCTCTTTCCACACCTGGCCCCGCGCCGGTCGTGTCGTCATGCCGCCTCACCTCACCCCGGCACGACGAGACCCCCGGAGGGCTCACCCGCTCATGTCCGTTTTCGCCAGCCTGGTCGAGCACCTCGCCGACCTGCTCCAGCCCCTGTTCGGCGCCTCGGCCGCGGCCGCCGCCATTGTCCTGTTCACCGCGCTCGTACGGCTCCTCGTCCACCCCCTCTCCCGGGCCGCCGCCCGCGGGCAGAAGGCGCGCACCGAACTCCAGCCGCGGATCGCCGAACTGCGCCGCAAGCACGCCAAGAACCCCGAGAAGCTCCAGCGGGCCGTGCTCGAACTGCACGCCGAGGAGAAGGTCTCCCCGCTGTCCGGCTGCCTGCCCAGCCTGTGCCAGATCCCCGCCTTCTTCCTGCTCTACCACCTCTTCTCCAGCTCGACGATCGGCGGCGAGGCCAACGGACTCCTCTCCCACCGGCTCCTGTCCGCCCCGCTCGGCGGACGGTGGGCCGACGCCTTCGGGGACGGCGGACCCCTCGGTGGGGCCGGGCTCGTGTACGTGGTCCTGTTCGCGGTCGTCGCCGCGGTCGCCACCTTCAGCTACCGGCTCACCAGGCGGACGATGGCCGACCGGCCGGTGCTGCCCGCCGGTGACGGGCAGGCCGTACCGGGGGTCGGCGCGATCACCAGGGTCATGCCGTTCATGTCCTTCTTCACGCTCGTCACCGTGGCCGTGGTGCCGCTGGCCGCCGCGCTGTACGTCGTCACCAGCACGACGTGGAGCGCCGTCGAGCGGGCCGTGCTCTACCGCTGAGCGGGTCCGCCGGGGCCCGGCCGTGGCGCGCGTGGCTACGGTCCAGTACGTGAACGGGGTCTTGCGGAGTGGAACCGGGCCTTGGACGATCGACCAGTCCTCCGATGGCTGCCGCGGTACTGCCGCACCCAGGTCGCGCAACGTCGGGCGGGCTGCCCGCGATCGAGGAGTTGGGGATCATGAAGCTGTTGCGAGTCGGTACGGCGGGGTCCGAGCGGCCCGCGCTGCTCGACGCCGACGGGACCCTGCGAGACCTGTCGGGCGTCGTGGCGGACATCGACGGCGACCTGCTCGCCGACGAGGACGCGCTCGGCCGGATCCGGTCCGCCGCCGCGGCCGGTGGGCTGCCCGCCCTGGACGGCACCGGGCTGCGCGTCGGACCGCCGGTGGGTCGCATCGGCAAGATCGTGTGCATCGGGCTCAACTACCACGACCACGCCCGCGAGACCGGTGCCGAGCCGCCCGCCGAGCCCGTCGTCTTCTTCAAGGCGCCGGACACGGTGGTCGGGCCGCACGACACGGTGCTCGTGCCGCGCGGTTCCACCAAGACCGACTGGGAGGTGGAGCTGGCGGTCGTCATCGGGCGTACGGCCCGCTACCTGGAGTCGGCGGAGGAGGGGCTCGCGTGTGTCGCCGGGTACGCGGTCGCGCACGACGTGTCCGAGCGGGAGTTCCAGATCGAGCGCGGCGGGACCTGGGACAAGGGCAAGAACTGCGAGACGTTCAACCCGCTGGGCCCGTGGCTGGTGACCGCCGACGAGGTGCCCGACCCGCAGCGGCTGTCGCTGCGGCTGTGGGTGAACGGCGAGTTGAAGCAGGACGGGACGACGGCGGAGCAGATCTTCCCGGTGGGGGAGGTCGTGCGGTACGTCAGCCGGTTCATGGTGCTGCGTCCCGGTGACGTCATCAACACCGGGACGCCGGCGGGCGTGGCGATGGGGCAGCCCGAGCCGAAGCCGTACCTGCGGGCCGGGGACGTGGTCGAGCTGGAGGTCGAGGGGCTGGGGCGGCAGCGGCAGGAGCTCAAGGGGGCCTGAGCGAGCGCGGGCCCGTCGGCGCCGGTGGAGCGGCCGGCGCCGGTGGCCCACCGCGCGGCGTGACCCGGACGCCCACCACGTCGGCCGTGACCCGGACGCACACCACGCCGGCCGCGCGGACCTCGCCCCGCGGCCGGCGTTCGTGCGTTCGACTCAGCCGCGCCCGCGCCCGCGCCCGCCGTCAGGCCAGGAGCGCGGCGAGCCGGCGCCAGCCCTCCCGCGGGAGGCGGTTCATGTCGTCCTCCACCAGCTGGAGGGCGACATGATCGGCGCCCGCGTCGTGGAAGGCGTCGATGCGGGCGCGGACCGTGGCCTCGTCGCCCCAGGCGAAGACGGCGTCGATGAGGCGGTCGCTGCCGCCGCCGCTGACGTCGTCGTCCGTGAAGCCGAGGTTCAGGAAGTTCTTCGTGTAGTTCGGCAGCTTCAGGTACATGGCCAGGTAGGCGCGGGCCGTCGCACGGGCGCGGGAGGGGTCCGCGTCGAGGACGACCTTGAACTCCGGGGCCAGCAGCGGGCCGCCGCCGAGCCGCTCGCGGGCCTGCGCGGTGTGCTCCGGCGTGACCAGGTACGGGATGGCGCCCGCCGCCCGGTCCCGGGCCAGGTCCAGCATCTTCGGGCCGAGCGCGGCCAGCACCCGGTGGCCGGAGCGCATCCCGGCCCGGTCCAGCTCGTCCAGGTAGCCGACCATCGTCGAGTACGGGCGGCGGTACCCCTGCGCGAGCGGGGCGTGGCTCACGCCGAGGCCGAGTACGAAGCGGCCCGGGTGGGACACCTCCAGCTCGGCGAAGCCCGCTGCCGCCTCGGACGCCTTGTGCTCCCAGATGCTCTGGATGCTGGTGCCGACCACGATCCGCTCGGTCGCCCCGATCAGCGGCGCGGCGTGCCGGGCGGCGGTGTTGCCGCCGAGCCACAGGGCGCCGTAGCCGAGCTGCTCCAACTCGGCGACCGCCTCGGCGCGTTCGGGCGCGCCTTCCGGGTCCTCGGAGCGAAGCCCGCCGCTCCAGACGCCGTACCGTCCGACTGATTCCTTCAGGGAAGCCGTCGCCTCGTTCATCGCTTGCGATCCCTCCGGTGGGCACCGTGATCATCTGGGTGTCTGGCTGACAACCACGGGTACCCACCGCTGATTCCCCGGTCACCTCCGGCGGGGCCGGTCGGGCTACTCGCCCAGGAACCGCTCCAGCGCCTCGACGACCAGCCGGTGGTCCTCCACCTGCGGCAGCCCGGAGACCGTCACCGTGCCGACGACGCCGACCTCGGCGACGGTGAGGGGGAAGGAGCCGCCGTGCGCCGCGTACGCGTCGGGGTCGAGCCGGGAGGACTCCTCGAAGGTCGTGCCCTTGGCCCGGAACCGCGAACCGACCAGGTACGACGCCGAGCCGTACCGCTCCACGACACGGCGCTTGCGGGCGATCCAGGCGTCGTTGTCGGGGGTCGAGCCGGGCAGCGCGGCGTGGAACAGCTGCTGTCCGGCGCGGTGGATGTCGATGGCGACCGGGGCCTCGCGCTCCCGGGCCAGCTCGACGAGCAGGGAGCCCAGCGCCCACGCGTCGTCGTTCGTGAACCGGCGGAAGACCAGGCGGCGTTCCTGCTCCTCCAGCTCCGCCACGGTGGGTGTCGTCGGTGCCGTGCTCACAGGGACACCACCACCCCGTCCCGGGCGGACCGGCGGGCCGCCTCCAGTACGTCCAGGGCGGCGGCCGCCTCCAACGCGTCCACCGGGTTCGGGCCGCCCTCGCGCAGGGCCTTCGCCACGGCCGCGTAGTACGCCGGGTAGTCGCCCGGGTCGGTCCGCGCCACCTGTCCGCCGCCGGTCAGCGGGGACTCCCCGGAGCCGACGCGGCCCCACAGCGACTCGTCCTCCTCGCCCCAGCCGGGGCCCGGTCGCTTGCCCTCGCGCAGTGCGGCCTCCTGCGGGTCGAGGCCGTGCTTGACGTACCCCGCCTTCGAGCCGAGCACCCGGAAACGCGGGCCGAGCTGGGCGGCGGTGGAGGAGACGTACAGGTGGGAGCGGACGCCGTTCGCGTGCGTGAGCGCGAGGAACGTGTCGTCGTCCGCCTCCGCACCCGCGCGCCGGACCACGGACTCGGCGTACACCTGCGTGACCGGGCCGAACAGGACGAGGGCCTGGTCGACGACGTGGCTGCCGAGGTCGTACAGCAGGCCGCCGATCTCCGCCGGGTCGCCGGACTCGCGCCAGCCGCCCTTCGGCTTCGGCCGCCAGCGCTCGAAGCGGGACTCGAAGCGCCACACCTCGCCCAGCGCGTCCTCGGCGAGGAGCCGGCGCAGGGTGAGGAAGTCGTTGTCCCAGCGGCGGTTCTGGAAGACGGAGAGCAGCAGGCCGCGCTCCTCGGCCAGCGTCGCCAGCGTCCGCGCCTCGGCCGCCGTGCCCGCCACCGGCTTGTCCACCACGACCGGCAGACCGGCCTGAAGGGCCCGGGTCGCGAGCGGTACGTGCGTCTTGTTCGGGGAGGCGACGACGACCAGGTCCAGCTCGCCGGCCCGGTCGAACAGCTCGTCGGGCGTGGCGACGGTCCGCACGTTGGGGAACTCGGCGCGGGCCTGCTGCTGCCGCTCCGGGTTCGAGGTGACGACCGTGTCCAGGGCCAGGCCCTCGGTGGCGGCGATCAGCGGGGCGTGGAAGACGGAGCCCGCGAGGCCGTAGCCGACGAGGCCGACGCGCAGCGGGGGAGTGCCGGGAGGGGTACCAGTCATGCACCCTACTTTCGCAACGGTGTTGCCAAAGTGCAAGCGCCGGAGACAATGGGGGTGTGAACAGGAGCAACGGCGGAGGAACGGGGACCGGCGGCGGCATGCGGGGCGCGGCGGGCGGCGCCAACCTGCTCGCCCTGCGCAGCCACAACACCGCCCTGGTGCTCGACCTGCTGCGCACCGCCGGCGGCGCGGGCATCAGCAGGCTGGAACTCGCCGAGCGCACCGGACTCACCCCGCAGGCGGTCAGCAAGATCACCGGCCGGCTCCGGGGCGAGGGCCTGGCCGCCGAGGCCGGGCGCCGCGCGTCCACCGGCGGCAAGCCGCGCACGGTACTGCGCCTGGTGCCCGGGGCGGGCCACGCTCTCGGCGTCCACCTGGACCGCGACGAGCTGCGGGCGGTGCTGGTCGACCTCGACGGCACGGTGGTGGCGGAGCGGCGCGCACCCCTGGACCTGGGCGCGGGAGCGGAGACCGTACTGGAGATGGTGGCGCGGGCCGCGGAGGAACTCGCCGCGGAGGGGCTGGGGCATCTCGTCGCGGAGGGCGCCCGGGTGCCGGGCGCCGCACTCGCCGCCGCTCCCACCCTCCTCGGGCTCGGCGTCGCCCTGCCGGGGCCGCTGGACCACGTCCGCGGGGTGCTGCACCGGATCACCGGCTTCCCGGGGTGGGACGGCTACCCGCTGCGGGAGGCGCTGGAGCGGCGGCTGGGCGTGCCGGTCGTCGTCGACAAGGACACCAACGCGGCGGCGCTCGGCCTCGCGGTCGGCGGCGCGGGGGCCGAGGAAGGTAGCGAGGAGGGCAGCGGCGCGGGAGTCGAGGCGGGAGGCGAGGGGGGTAGTGGCGCTGGAGTCGAGGCGGCCGGTGCGGGTGCCCGGGGCGGATCCTTCGCGTATCTGCACCTCGGTACCGGACTCGGCGCCGGTCTCGTCTTCGGCGGCGGCGTGCACCGGGGCGCCAGGACCGGCGCCGGGGAGTTCGGGCACCAGGTCGTCCAGCTCGACGGGCCGCCCTGCACCTGCGGCGCCCGGGGCTGCATCGAGGCCCTGTGCCTCGCCGCCGTCGCCCGCGGGGACCTCGCGGAGGCGGCGAGGGTGCTCGGCACGGGTGCCGCGAACCTCGCCGGGCTGCTCGACATCGACCTGGTGCTGCTGGGCGGCCGCACCGTCGCCGCCGCACCCGAGGCATTCGTCCACGGCGTCGGCGCGGTCCTCGACGCCCGAGCCCGCCGCGAGGGCGGCCACGACGGCCCCGTACCGGTGCGCCTCGCCCCGGCCGGGACCCGCGGTGTGGCGGAGGGCGCGGCCCAACTCCTGCTCGCCCCCCTGTTCGGGCGGGGGGAGGGCGGCTGAGAGGTCGCCGGCGGGACCCGGCTCGTCACCCGCGTCTGCGAACATCCCTGCGTGGACTATCCGAACGACCAGGCCCCGGGCGCTCCCGTGCGCTCCGGGATTCCCGAGCACGGGCGTGTGCCGAAGTACTACGCCGTCAAGGCGCGGATCGACCGGCTCGTCGGTGAGCTGGGGGAGGGGAGTGCCATCCCCACCGAGCGGGACCTGTCCGAGCGCTACGAGGTCGCCCGCGAGACCGTGCGGCAGGCCCTGCGTGAACTCGTGCTGGAGGGCAAGCTGCGCCGACAGGGGCGGGGCACCGTGGTCGCGGGGCCGAAGCTGGCCCAGCCGCTGTCCCTGGCCAGCTACACCGAGGGCGTCCGGCGCCAGGGGCGCACCCCCGGCCGTGCGCTCGTCACCCTCGACCGCTTCCCGTGTCCCGACGCGCTCGCCGCCGAGACCGGCCTCACGCGCGGGGAGCCCGTCTGGCACCTGGAGCGCGTGCTGCTCGCCGACGACGAGCGGGTCGGCCTGGAGAGCACCTACGTCGCCGTGGCCCGCATCCCCGACCTGGACACCGCCTTCGACCCGGACTCGTCCTTCTACGCGCACCTCGCCGAGCAGGGCATCGCCTTCGGGGACGCCGACGAACGCATCGAGACCGTGCTCGCCACCCCGCGCGAGGCCCTCCTCATCGGCACCCCGCCGGCCCTCCCGATGCTGCTCATCCACCGCGTCTCCCGGGACACCGGGGGCCGCCCGCTGGAGCGGGTGCGCACGCTCTACCGGGGCGACCGCTTCTCCTTCACGGCCCATCTGCGCGGCTGAAAAACATCCTCAACGACCGTCCAGCAGAGTAACGAAAAGATAACGGGTCTAGCCCAAACGTGATGGCCAGTTCACGCTCTCGTTGTCAGCCGGATTCCTCCGGTTCCCCGATGCCAAGGAGCGTGGCGGTCGTGAGAGTGATAGTCGTCGGAGCCGGCGTGGTGGGCACCATGCACGCGTGGCACGCAGTGAACCGCGGCCACGAGGTCGTACAGATCGAGCGCGAGACCGAGGCCCGCGGCGCCTCGCTGCGCAATTTCGGCCAGATCTGGGTCAGTGGCCGCGCGGGCGGTGCGGAGCTGGAGACCGCACTGCGGGCCCGTGAGCTGTGGGAGGAGATCGGCGGCCGGATCCCCGCCCTCGGCTTCCGCCCGAACGGCTCCCTGACCCCGCTGCGCGGCGACCTGGAGGTGGCCGTCGCCGAGGCGGCCGTCGCCCGCCCGGACGCCGCCGCCCGCGGCCACAAGCTGCTCACCGCCGCTGAGGCCCGGGCCCTGAACCCGGCCCTGCGCGGCGCGTTCGACGCCGCCCTGTACTGCGAGCGCGACGCCGCCGTCGAACCGCGCACCGCCCAGCTCGCCCTGCGCGCCGAGCTGCTGAAGTCCCCGCGCTACACCTTCCTGCCCGGCCGCGAGGTCCGCGACGTCGTCGGCGAACACGCCGTCCGCGACGACCACGGCGACACGCACACCGGCGACGCCGTCGTCCTGTGCACCGGCGCCTGGCTCGGCGGCCTCGTGCGCGAACTGGCCGGCCCCGAGCTGCCGGTGCGCCGGGTGCGGCTCCAGATGATGCAGACCGACCCGCTCGGCGAACCGCTCACCACCTCGGTCGCCGACGCCGACAGCTTCCGCTACTACCCCGCGTACGGCTCGCCCGCCCTGGACGAGCTCAACGCCCGGCAGCCGCAGCCGGCCACGGCCGCCGAGCACCGGATGCAGCTGCTGATGGTCCAGCGCGCCGACGGCGGCCTGACCATCGGCGACACCCACGAGTACGAGCACCCCTTCGCCTTCGACACCGTCGAGGACCCCTACGAGCACCTCACCGGCGTCGTCGAGTCCCTCCTGGGCCGCCCGCTGCCCCGCATCCGCCGCCGCTGGGCCGGGGTGTACGCGCAGTGCACCGACACCCGCCGGGTCGTGCACCGGCAGCGGGTGCGCGACGGCGTGTGGCTGGTCACCGGGCCCGGCGGGCGCGGCATGACCTGCTCACCCGCGATAGCCGAGACCACCGCGAACGAACTGGGTTGGTGACAGCACCGATGACCCCTCCGACCACCCCCGACATCAGCCTCGTCGTCCTCGACATGGCCGGCACCACCGTCGCCGACGGCGGCCTCGTCGAGCGCGCCTTCGACGCCGCCGCCCGCGAACTCGGCGTCGAGCCCGGCACACCGGACCACGCCGAGAAACTCGCCCACGTCCGCGCCACCATGGGCGAGTCCAAGATCTCCGTCTTCCGCCACCTGTTCGGCGACGAGGACCGCGCCCGGCGGGCCAACGCCGCCTTCGAGAAGGCGTACGGCGCCCTCGTCGACGACGGCCTGATCGCCCCCGTCCCCGGCGCCCGCGAGGCCGTCGCGGAACTGGCCGCCGACGGCCGCACCGTCGTCCTCACCACCGGCTTCGCCCGCGTCACCCAGGACGCCATCCTCGACGCGCTCGGCTGGCGCGACCTGGTGCCGCTCACCCTCTGCCCCGCCGACGCCGGCGGGCGCGGACGGCCGTACCCGGACATGGTGCTGGAGGCGTTCCTGCGCACCGGCGCCGCCGAGGGCGTACAGCAGGTCGCCGTCGTCGGCGACACCTCGTACGACGTGCTCAGCGGCGTACGGGCCGGTGCGGGCCTGGTCGCCGGAGTGCGCACCGGAGCCCACGGCGACGACGCCTTCCGCGAGGCGGGCGCCACTCACGTGCTGGACTCCGTCGCCGGCCTGCCCGCCCTCCTGCGGGGGGAAGCGGGCTGATGAGCACCACAAGCAGCGGCATCCGCTTCGACTCGGTAACCGTCGCCTACGACGGCAACGTCGTCCTGGACGCCCTCGACCTCACCGTCGGACCGGGCGAGGTCATGGCGCTGCTCGGGCCGTCCGGATCCGGCAAGACCACCGCGCTGCGGGCGGTCGCCGGGTTCGTACGGCCCGCCTCCGGGCGGGTGTTCCTCGGCGACCGCGACGTCACCGGCCTGCCCCCGCACCGGCGCGGCATCGGCATGGTCGTCCAGCAGTACGCCCTGTTCCCGCACATGCGGGTGGCGGACAACGTGGCCTTCGGACTGAAGGCCCGCAAGACCGCCAAGGCCGAGATCCGCACCCGGGTCGCCGAGGCGCTGGAGCTGACCGGCATGGGTGCCTACGCCCGCCGCCACCCCCGGGAGCTGTCCGGCGGCCAGCAGCAGCGCGTCGCCATCGCCCGCGCGCTCGCCATCCGGCCGGACGTCCTGCTCCTCGACGAGCCGCTGTCCGCACTCGACGCCCAGTTGCGCTCCGGCATGCTCGCCGAACTGGCCCGCCTGCACCGCGAACTGCCCGACGTGTCGATCCTCTACGTCACCCACGACCAGGTCGAGGCGCTCACCCTCGCCGACCGCATCGCCGTGATGGACCGGGCGAGGCTGCGCGCATGCGGGACACCGAGGGAGTTGTACCGGGCGCCGACCGACGAGTTCACGGCGTCCTTCGTGGGCGGCGCGAACCTGCTGCCGGTGACGGTGGGGGCCGGGGGAGTGTCCCTCGGGGACGCGGAGATCAAGGTCGACACCGGGGGTGCCGCGCGGGGCGCGTCGGCGACCCTGTGCGTACGGCCGCACCTCGTCGGGCTCGGCGACGGGCCCAACCGGCTCACCGGGACGGTGGGGGAGATCCAGTGGCGCGGCGCCACGCATCGGCTGTACGTCGACGTGGACGGGCACCGGGTCATGGCGGACGTGCGGGAACTGAAGGCTCCGCCGGTGCACGGTGAGTCGGTGAGTCTGCATTTCTCTTCCGAGGATGCGGTGCTGCTGCCCGCGGGGGTGAGCGGTGACTGAGGTCGTTCGGAAGCCGCGGGCCGTCTTGGGCTGGTCGCGCCCGCCCGGCGGCAGCCGGAAATCGAGCACAGCCCCGCGCCCCTTTGGGGCGCTCCTCTGGGCCCTGCCTCCCCTCGCCCTGCTCGCCCTCGTCTTCCTCTACCCCCTCGCCCTCGTCGTCCAGCAGTCCTTCCAGCCCGACACCGGCGGCACCTCGGTCCAGCCGTACGCCGACGTCTTCGCCTCGTCGGCGTTCCGTGAGGCGCTGTGGACCACCGTGTGGCTGGCGGTGGCGGCCACCGTCGGCTGCCTGGTGCTCGGCTTCGTCCTCGCGCTGGTCATCGCCTTCGTGCCGTTTCCCGGGGCGAAGGCGGTGGCCCGTTTCATCGACGTCTTCCTGTCCTTCCCGTCCTTCCTGATCACGCTCGCCCTGCTGTTCGTCTACGGCACGGTCGGCATGGCCAACGGCGCGTGGACCGGCGTCACGGGGGCGGCCGAGGGGCCGTTCCAGTTCCTCACCACGCCCTGGGGCGTGCTCCTCGCGGAGATCACGTACTTCACGCCCTTCGTGATGCGCCCGCTGCTCGCCGCCTTCTCGCAGCTCGACACCGGGCAGCTGGAGGCCGCCAGTTCGCTGGGCGCCCGCGCGCCGCGCATCGTCCGGCAGGTCGTCCTGCCGGAGGCGCTGCCCGCCCTCGCGGCCGGCGGCAGCCTGGTCCTGGTGCTGTGCCTGAACGAGTTCGGCATCGTCCTGTTCACCGGCGCCAAGGGCGTCACGACCCTGCCGACCCTCGTCTACGGCAAGGCGATCCTGGAGTCCGACTACCCGGGCGCCTGCGTCGTCGCCGTCGTCAACGTCCTGATCTCCGTGGGCCTCTACGGCCTCTACCGGGTGGTGAGCCGCCGTGCTGGTGCATAGCCGGGCGGCGAGGTGGGCCGTGTGGGCGGTCTTCCTCGTCCTCTTCCTGCCCCTGTTCGCCCTCCCGCTCCTCGTGGTCCTCGGCGCCTCCTTCGCCACGAACTGGTCCGGCGTCCTGCCCTCCGGCTTCACCACCGCCCACTACGAGGCGGCCACCCGCGGCGAGGCCCTTCAGGCGCTCACCACCAGCCTGGTCACGGCCACCGCCGCCAGCCTCCTCGCCCTCGCGACCGGCACCTGGGCCGCCCTCGCCGCGGCGGCGCTGAAGCAGCGGTACCGCAAGGCGCTCGACGCCCTGTTCGTGCTGCCCCTCGCCGTGCCCTCGGTCGTCGTGGGACTCGCCACCCTGGTCGCCTTCTCCCAGCCGCCGATGCTGCTCAACGGCACCCGCTGGATCGTGATCATCGCCCACTCCGTCCTGGTCACCGCCTTCGCCCACCAGTCCGTGTCCGCCGCCCTCGCCCGCCTCGACCCGGCCTACGAGCAGGCCGCCGCGTCCCTGGGCGCCTCACCGGCGTACGTCCTGTGGCGGGCGAAGCTGCCCCTGCTGCTGCCGTCCCTGACCGCCGCCGCCGGGCTCTGCTTCGCCCTGTCCATGGGCGAGCTGAGCGCCACGATGATGCTCTACCCGCCCGACTGGACCCCGCTGCCCGTGCTGATCTACGCGGCCACCGACCGCGGCGCCCTGTTCACCGGCTCCGCCGTCGCCGTGGTCCTCATGACCGCCACCCTGCTGGTGCTGCTCGCCGTCTCCCGCATCCGCACCAGAGCCTCCTACCGCTGAACCAGCCCCGCCCCGACACGCAAGGAGTTCACCTCGCCATGCCCAGGAACGCCCTCAAGCCGCTCGCCGCCCTCGCCGTCCTCGCGATCCCGCTGACAGCCTGCTCCGGCACCTCCGCCGCCTCCGACGAGAACGTCGTCACCGTCTACAGCGCCGACGGCCTCAAGGGCGAGAACGGCGACGGCTGGTACGACCAGGTGTTCAAGGACTTCGAGAACGAGACCGGCATCAAGGTCGAGTACGTCGAGGGCGGCTCCGGCGAGATGGTGCAGCGCACCGTCCGCGAGAAGCGCAACCCGCAGGCCGACGTCCTCGTCACCCTCCCGCCCTTCATCCAGCAGGCCGACACCAAGGGCCTGCTGCAGAAGTACGCCCCGAAGGGCGTCGACCGGGTGAGCGGCGCCGACAAGGCCGCGAACGGCACCTGGACCGCCGTCGTCAACAACTACTTCGGCTTCGTCCACAACACGAAGGAGCTGAAGCAGGCCCCCGCCACCTGGGAGGACCTGCTCGATGCGAAGTACAAGAACAAGCTCCAGTACTCCACCCCCGGCGTCGCCGGCGACGGCACCGCCGTCCTCATCAAGGCCATGCACGACTTCGGCGGCGAGCAGCCCGCCATGGAGTACCTGAAGAAGCTCCAGGCCAACAACGTCGGCCCGTCCGCCTCCACCGGCAAGCTCGCCCCCAAGGTCGACAAGGGCGAACTCCTCGTCGCCAACGGCGACGTGCAGATGAACCACGCCCAGTCCAAGTCCATGCCGAACCTCGGCATCTGGTTCCCGGCCCGCGAGGGCGGCAGGCCCACCACCTTCGCCCTGCCCTACGCGGCCGGCCTGGTCACCGACGCCCCGCACACCGGGAACGGGAAGAAGCTCCTCGACTACATGCTGGGTCAGAAGGCACAGCGGCAGGTCAGCGAGATCGGCGGCGGCTTCGCGGCCCGCGAGGACGTCAAGGCCACCGACGCCAACGCCATCGCCCTCACCAAGCTGATGGACGGCGTGGAGGTCTTCGAGCCCGACTGGAACGACATCGAGAAGAACCTCACCTCCCACATCGACGCCTGGAAGGAGGCGACGGGCAGCTGAGCCCATGGGCGCGGCCGGGACGACCGGTGGTCGAGACGGCCGTTCCCACAAGATCCGGCACTGTCTAGGCTGGGGCGCACGCAGGACCGCGCAGGCAGGAGACCCGCACATGGCAGACCGCAAGCCCATCGAGTCGTGGCTCACCGACATGGACGGGGTCCTCATCCACGAAGGGGTGCCGATCCCCGGCGCCGACGCCTTCATCAAGAGGCTCCGCGAATCCGGCAAGCCCTTCCTGGTCCTGACCAACAACTCGATCTACACCCCGCGCGACCTGCACGCCCGGCTGCGCCGCATGGGCCTGGAGGTGCCGATCGAGTCCATCTGGACCTCGGCGCTTGCCACCGCCCAGTTCCTGGAGGACCAGCGGCCCGGCGGCTCGGCGTACGTCATCGGCGAGGCCGGCCTGACCACGGCCCTGCACGACATCGGCTACATCCTCACCGACCACGACCCCGACTACGTGGTCCTCGGCGAGACCCGCACCTACTCCTTCGAGGCCATGACGAAGGCGGTGCGCCTGATCAACGCGGGCGCCCGCTTCATCTGCACCAACCCCGACGAGACCGGCCCCTCCACCGAGGGCCCGCTCCCGGCGACCGGCGCGGTGGCCGCCCTGATCACCAAGGCGACCGGCAAGCAGCCGTACTTCGCCGGCAAGCCCAACCCGCTGATGATGCGCACCGGGCTCAACGCGATCGGCGCGCACTCCGAGACCAGCGCGATGATCGGCGACCGCATGGACACCGACGTGCTGGCCGGCATGGAGGCCGGGATGCAGACCTTCCTCGTCCTCACCGGCCTCACCCGGCCCGAGCAGGTCGAGAACTTCCCCTACCGCCCCTCCCAGGTGGTCGACTCCATCGCGGACCTCGTCGAACGGGTCTGAAACGCGGGCCCTCCCCGCGTGACCCGAACGGAGTAGCCCGGCCCCCGCGCGGGATGCGGGGGCGGGGTGCGCGGGGCAGCCTCCAGGTAACTGGAGGTACACGATGGGCTCAATGAAAGTCACTCTCTGTGCCGGAGCCGCGCTGGCCGCCGCGCTGTGCGCACCGGCGGCCCACGCCTACGCGGCGGACGGCGGCGGCGTCTCCGTCACGCCGTCCTCACCCGCCCCGGGCACCGACGTCACGCTCCGCGTGCCCGACTGCACCGAGAAGACGGCCGTAGCCGTGTCCGCGGCCTTCGAGTCGGACGTACGGCTCAGCCTGGCCGCGGGGGACGGCGTCCTCGTCGGCTCCAGCCGGGTCCGCACCAGCGTGCAGGCCGGTGCCTACGCCGTACAGGTCAAGTGCGGCGACCACGCCCGCAAGGGCACCATCACCGTCGAGGAGAACCGGCGCCCGGACACCCGGCCGACCTCGCCCGCCTCGCCCGTCGCCCCGGTCGACGCGGGCGGCGGCGGCACCGCCCGGCTGGCCGCCGCCGACAGCGGGGAGCAGGCCCGCTCCGAGCCTCCCGGCACGGCGCACACCGTGACCGGCCTGGTGCTCGCGGGCATCGCCGCCGTCGCCGTGGCGCTGCGCAGCGTCCGCAGCCGGAGCCGCGGGACGGACTGACCATGTCCGAACAGGACACACGGCACACAGCACCCCACGCCGAATCCGGCACCGCACCTACCGCCGCCCCCGGCGGCCGCCTGGTGACCGGCATCGCCTGGGCGGTGCTGCTCCTCGGGCTGTGGCTGTGGGGCCGCGAGGCCACCGACGTGCGCGAGGGCATATCGAGGCCGGCCACCGGCGACATGGCGGCGGCCGGCCGGCCCCCCGACGTCCCGCTGCCCCCGGCCCACGCACCGCTCGGCGCGGCCCCGCCCCAGCGGCTCGACGTGCCCGAGCTCGGCATCGACGCCCCCGTCGTGGCCCGCGGTCTCGACGGCAAGGGCGCCATCGAACCACCGCCCTTCGACCAGCCCGGCACCGTCGGCTGGTACGCGGCCGGCGTCACCCCCGGAGCGGCCGGCACCGCCCTGCTGGTCGGCCACGTCGACACCGAGACCCGGCCCGCCGTCTTCTACGAGCTGAGCACCCTGGAACCCGGCGAGACGATCCGGGTGGTCCGCGACGACGCCGAGGTCGCCGAGTTCACCGTCGACGACGTCCAGGTCCTCACCCGCGACGGCTTCGACGCCCAGCAGGCATACGGGCCCCGCGACACGGAACGCTCCGAACTCCGCCTCATCACCTGCGGCGGCACCTTCGACCGGACGACCGGCACCTACACGGCCAACGTCGTCGTCTCCGCCTACCTGACCGGAACGGCGTCCTAGCACAACCCCGGGGCCCCCACCCGGGAACCGCGTGGGCCCTGGCCGCGTATGTCAGGATTGAGCCTCGGAACAGTGCACCCAGGGGGGTTGGATGTACGGCAGCAAGCCGGCCGGAAACATGTCCAGGAGGCGGGCTGCGTCGACCGCGGCGCTGGGGGCGGCGGCGCTGCTGCTCGCGGGCTGCTCCTCGTCCGGCGACGGCGGGGACGACAAGGGCGCGGGCGCCGGGATCACGCAACAGCCCAAGGAGACCGACCCGTTCTGGGTCAACCCCGACGGCAACGCGGCACAGCAGGTCGCGTCGCTGACCGAGTCGGGCAAGAAGGACCAGGCCGAACAGATCCGCAAGATCGCCCAGCAGCCGACCGGCGAGTGGATCAGCCCGGAGAACCCCGAGGAGCAGGCCCGCGGCTTCACCGAGGCCGCCGACGAGGCCGGCCGCACCGCGCTGCTCGTCCTCTACAACATCCCGCACCGCGACTGCGGCCAGTACTCGGGCGGCGGCGCCGCCGACGGCGACGCCTACCGCTCCTTCGTCGACGGCGTGGCCAAGGGCATCGGCGACCGTGCCGCCACCGTCGTCCTGGAACCGGACGCGGTGCTGCACCTCGTCGACGGCTGCACCCCGCAGGAGTTCCACGAGGAGCGCTACGACCTCCTCAAGGGCGCGATCGCCAAGCTCGGCGCCCTGAAGAACACCAAGGTGTACCTGGACGCGGGCAACGCCGGCTGGGGCCACCCCGACCAGATCTTCGACCCCCTGAAGCGGGCCGGCATCGACCAGGCCGACGGCTTCGCGGTCAACGTGTCGAACTTCTACACCACCGAGGACTCCATCGCCTACGGCAAGCAGCTCTCCGCCAAGGTGGGCGGCAAGCACTTCGTCGTCGACACCAGCCGCAACGGCAACGGCCCCTACACCGAGGGCGCCCCGGACGAACGCTGGTGCAACCCCCCGGGCCGGGCCCTCGGCGAAACCCCGACGACGAAGACGGCCGACCCCCTGGTCGACGCCTACCTCTGGATCAAGCGCCCGGGAGAGTCAGACGGCGAATGCAAGGGCGGCCCGAAGGCAGGGCAGTGGTACCCCGAGTACGCCCTGAAACTGGCGCAAGGACAAGAAACCTAAGGGGCGCGGGGCTGTGACATGTGCGGCTACCGCCGCGTGCGCGCGACCAGCCACAGCGCTCCCGCGCCCTTAGTCGCAACCTGCGGGAGCGCTACGGAATCCGCACCCACTCCGCCTTGGAAGGCGTCCCCTCCCCATCCGTCACGAACATCATGTACCACCCCGACTGCACCAGGTTCTTGCCCTCCGGCACCGTCACCGTCAGCTTGTCCCCGTCCGCCTTGAAGTCCAGCGCGATGGACCGCTGATCCACGTCCGTGACATGGGTCGACGCGCTCGGCCGGATCAGCCGCACCTTCTTGACCGTCGACGCCGCACGCGAGGTGAACGTCCCCGACTCGCCGCGCGCGATGGTCTGCGGGCCGCCGGACAGGTCCGGCCGCGAGTCCCGGTACAGGTACGGCGGGGTGTAGATCTCGATCCGCTGCTCGAACTTGCCCGGCTTGGTGTTGGCCTTGTCGGCGTAGAGCGAGTCCGAGCCGAAGAACATCAGGCGCCCGTCCGGCAGCAGGATCGAACCGGAGTGGTAGTTGCGGCCCACCAGCGGATCGGCGACCCGCTCGAAGGAGTTCGTGTCCGGGTGGTACAGCCGCGCCTGGAGGATGTTGGAGTCGCCGCGGCCCCGGTAGTCCTGGGAGCCGCCGGAGACCAGCACGCTGTCGTCGGGCAGGACCGAGGCCTGCGGATAGCGCGTGCCCTTCTCCAGTGACGGTCCGTCCACGAACTTCGGGTCGTCCGCCTTGAGGTCGGCGATCCGGGTCTTCTCGCTGGACAGCTTGGACTCGCCGACCCCGCCGCCGCCGATCACCATGTACTTCTCGTCCTGCGCCGGCGGCAGCAGCACCGTGTTCGCCGTCTCCAGCATGTTCGCGTCGCTCATGCCGGGGACCTTGGTGAACTTGTTGGTCTCCACGTCCCAGATGCCCGGGGTGCGGCCCACGTCGTCGGGTCCGTACCCCGCGTTCGCGCCCGAGTAGAAGATCTTGCCGTTCTGCATCAGGAACAGCGCCGGGTACGTCGGGAACTGGCGGACCTTGTCGGTGTAGGTCCACTCCTTGGTCTTCGGGTCGTAGACCTCGTTCTTGCCCGGGACCAGCTGGCCGATGTCGTCGAGGCCGGAGACGCTGAGGATCTTGCCGTCGCCCAGGGTGGTGAGCGTCGGGTACCAGCGGGCCTCGTGCATCGGGTCGACATTGATGTACTTCTCGGCGACCGGGTCGAACTCGAAGGCGTCCCGGATGCCCTGGAAGTCCTTCTTGTCGAGGGCGAGCTTCTGCGCGATGCCGTACGTGTTGCGGGCGTCGGCGCCCGACAGACCCTGGATGCGGTAGTTGTCCTCGGTGCCCGTCTCGTACTTGCTGCCGCTCTGCTGCGCCTCGACGTAGATCCGGCCGAGGCCCGGGTCGTTGCGCAGGAACTTGCCGGTCGCCGGGTCGAAGACCTTCTCGGCGCGGGGCACCAGGACCGGGTCCTTGGAGACGAAGGTCTTGCCGTTCTCCTTGCCGGTGAACCTGGTGCCCGCCGGCAGGGTGATCGGCTTGTCCGGGTTCTCGTTGTGGACGACCATCAGGCCGCCGGCCTTGGTGACGTCGCCCTTGAGCTTCTCGTACCGCTTGGTGCCGCCCGCGATCAGCAGATTGCCGTTGGCGAGCTGGGTGTGCCCGGTGCAGAACAGGTCGGTGGGCGTCGGCACCTTCTTGATGGTGCCCTTGACGGGGTCCCAGATCCGGGTGTCGTACTGCTTGTCGTCGGAGTTGTCCTGGTTGTTGCCGGACCCGGCGACCATCAGCACCTTGCCGGTGCGCAGCAGTGCCGCGTGGATGGTGTTCTGCCGGTACTTCTCGGGAAACTCGATGATCTCCCACTTGCCGTTGGCGGCCTTGTACTCCGGCTGGTTGATCTTGTACTGGTGGTATTTCTCGGTGCTGAAGCGGTAGAGCCACGGCCCGTTCATCCCGGCCAGCGCTACTACCACCGCCGTACCTATCGCGAAGCGACGGGCGCGGCGGCGGCCGGCACGGTCTTTCATTCCTTACGTCCCCCAAGTCCACCAAGGGCGATCTGCATGGTCTGGTCGTCGCCCCCGTCGGCGGAGGCGGCCCAGTTGGGCTTGTGCTGCGGTGTGTGCGCCGCGTGTCGTCCGTGCGGCTGCGGCTGCGGCTGCGGCGGGACCCGTGGTCCGGGCTCCGCCGCCGCGACCGGCGGTTGCTTCTTCGCCTTCCGCAGCTCGTGGCGCCAGGCGAACATCGGCGACGCGGTGATCAGCAGCGCGAAGGTCGCCCAGATGATCATCGCGGGGTGCGAGTGGCCGTACGCGAAGCCGGCGGCGATCGAGCCGCCGAAGATCACGATGAAGTACCAGTGGTAGCGGAAGGTGCCGAACAGGGTGTCCGGGCTGGCCGAGTCGCCCTTCGGGGTCACCACGAACTTGCTCTTGCGGCGCAGCACGGAGTCGATGAGCGCCTTGGCGTACAGCGGCGCCGACAGCGCGGACATGATCATGCCGGCCACGCCGCCGGAGCCCTCCGGCTCGTGCGGGGAGACGTTGTGGCGGCGGTTCCAGACGTACAGGCCGATCTGGAGCGCGGAGGCGTTGCCGTAGAGCATCAGCCAGACCGCCGGGTCGATGTTGACGCCGGATGCGCCCAGGCCCAGGAACAGGCAGCAGCTCAGCGCCGCCAGGATCCAGTTGAGGGCCGACATCGGGTAGAAGATGATCATCATCGTGTAGTTGAAGAGCTTGCTCGGCGGCAGCGAGTACCAGCCCTTCCAGTACTGCTTGAGGATCGTCTCGTACGTCCCGCGCGACCAGCGCATCTGCTGGGTGAAGAAGTCCGTCCAGGCGTTCGGGCCCTCGCCGACCGCGAGCACGTCCGGGGTGTAGACCGAGCGCCACTTGCGGCCCGTGACCGGGTTCTTGTGGCGGTGCATCTCGAAGCCGGTCGCCATGTCCTCGGTGATCGAGTCGTACAGGCCGCCGATCTGCTTGAGCGCCCTGATGCGCACCGCGTTGGAGGTGCCCACGAACATCGGCCCGCCGTAGCGGTTGCCGGCGCGCTGGATCAGCGCGTGGAAGAGGAACTGCTGCGACTCGGCGGCCTTGGTGATCGGGTTGTCGTAGTTGCCGTAGACCTGCGGGCCGATGACGAAGCCGACGTCGGGGTCGCGGAAGAAGCCGAGCATCCGCTCCAGGTAGTTGGGCAGCGGCACGTGGTCGGTGTCGACGGAGGCGAAGAAGTCGTAGTCGTCGCCGTGCGCCTCGAGCCAGGCGTTGTAGTTGCCGTGCTTGGTCTTGGCGCGGTGCGGGCCCTTCTTCCGGTTCCACTTCGCGACGCCCTTGCGGGAGAAGTGGTGCACACCCAGGCGCGCGCACACCTCCTTCACCTCCGGGTCGTCGCCCTCGTCGAGGAGCCAGACGTGCATCAGACCGCGGTGGCGGATCTTCACGGCCGCCTCCAGGGTCTTCGTCACCATCTCCAGCGGCTCCTTGCCGGGCACGAAGGAGGTGAGGAAGGCGACCCTGGTGCCGGTCTCGGGCACCACCGGGACCGGGTCGCGGGCGACCAGGGTGGCGTGCGCGTTCGACAGCACGTTCAGGCAGCGGAACAGCTCGATCAGGCCGATCGCCACGAGCATCACGATGTCGAGCGCGGGCAGCCAGGAGAAGGCCACGTAGTCGCGCTCGGTCCAGTGCTCCGGCTGGAGCAGCCAGACCAGCAGCACCACCGACAGCAGCGGGGCGGCGGCCAGCATCAGGGCGACCCGGAGGCGGTGCGGCTCCTGCGAGATCAGCGAGCGGTACTGCACCCGGTACGGCTTGTTCGGGTCGGGCTGGGTGAGGGGGCCCGCGAGGCGGCTGTAGTGCTCGTAGTCGTACTTCGGCAGCGTCTTCTTTATCCGGCGGAACGAACCGGTGTTCCAGTTCCGGTGCCCGGGCACCCTGAGCTGGGTGGTCTGGGACGGGTCGTGGTCTGGCCCGGCGCCCGTCGGCGTCGACGTCATGAGTCATTCCCCCCACACGCGGGTCATGCGTGTTTCGTCGCTTCCTTCGCCTGCACCGGTCCCCCTCGACCGTCACGGACGTATCAGTGGTGGGTCACAGTCACCACGGCATGCACACCTTATATAGACATGGAATGGTGACCCCCGGTTGCATGATGCCCCCCTCGGCATCCCCTCGGCATCCGGCCCCCAACCGGACCAGGGTTCTACGGCGTTCATCATGATCGCAAGACGTCCCGGTGCCGGATACGCCGAAGGCCCCCCGTGTGATACGGAGGGCCTTCGACCGTCGGTGCGCCGCCAGGGACTCGAACCCCGGACCCGCTGATTAAGAGTCAGCTGCTCTAACCAACTGAGCTAGCGGCGCCTGCTGACCTGCACAACTCTACCCGATGCCGACTGGTGCTCCGGACCACCGCCTGGGCCCCCGCGGGGCCGCGCTCACGGCCGGGTACATCATTCGGACCGTCAACATGCGCGTGCTGGGGACAGTTGCGAAACTGACCGACATGTACCGAAGTGCACCGGCGCGGACCTGTCCACCGGGAGTGTGAGGGGAATCGCATGGAGACTCCCGTATTCGAGGAGATCGAGCCCGCGAGCGACTGCGACTGCGCCGGCTGCCGTCACTGGCGGCGCGTGCTGCCGCACTCCCCGGCGGGCCGCGCGCTCGCCCATCCGGCGGCGTACCGCACGCTGGTCGTGGCCACCGCCGCCGCTTCCGCCGGTGCCGTGACCGCCCTCGGCGCGGGGCCGGCGGCGGCGCTCCCCGCGGCCGCCCACGCAGCCCAGCGGCCGGGCGTTCCCGCGGCCGACGAGCCCGGCACCCCGCAGGGTCCCCGGGCTCCGCTGTACGGCGCGACCGGCCGGCCCGCGGCGCCCCCGGCCGGTGCGGAACTGGCCGGTATCACCCGTACGGAGATCATCGACCGGGCCAAGACCTGGGTGGCCGCGAAGGTCCCGTACAGCGTGACCGCCTACTGGTCCGACGGTTACCGGCAGGACTGCTCCGGCTTCGTGTCGATGGCCTGGAAGCTGCCCGCCAACGAGTGGACCGGAAGCCTCGCCACCGTCGCCGACCGCATCACCAAGGAGGAGCTCGAACCCGGCGACATCCTGCTGTTCCACAACGCGTCCGACCCCCAGGAGGGCTCCCACGTGGTGATCTTCGGCGGCTGGACGGACGGCACGCACACCGCCTACACGGCGTACGAGCAGACCCCGCCGCACACCCGCAGGCTCGACACGCCCTACGCCTACTGGAACAACTCGGCCAAGTACCTGCCGTACCGCTACAAGGGGGTCACGGCGGGCGGGGCGAGTACGGCCGGCGCCGAGCGGACGCCGCCGCCCGAGGCCACGGGCCCCGCCTCCCACGGGGTGGCCGGATACCCCGGACGGGCGATGTTCGGGCCGGGCGCGGACAACCCGTACGTCACCCGGCTGGGCAGGCAGTTGGTGCACAAGGGGTTCGGCACGCATTACACGAAGGGGCCGGGTCCGCGCTGGGGCGAGGCGGACCGGCGGGGCGTCCAGGCATTCCAGCGCGCCCAGGGCTGGCGCGGCGGAGCGGCCGACGGGCACCCGGGCCCGGAGACCTGGCGGCGGCTCTTCTCCTGACCGCACCGGGGTGATCACCCGTTCATGACGCGTCTGGCGCGGAGGCTGGAGCACGCATGAGTACGACATCGTCAACGAACCCGGAGACCGCGGCGACGGCACCGGAGGAGCCCGCGGCGGCGACCGGTCAGCGGTCCGTCCGGCTCATCCACAACGAGGCCACCACCGAGATCCCGGTCCACCTGCTCTTCCGCGACGACCCCGACCCGGCGCCGGTGGCGCTGCGGCCCGCGGTCGTCGCACGGCGCCAGGTGCCCGGGGAGCGGACGGGGGAATGGCGCAGCACGCGGCGCCCGGTCGCCGCGCGACCGCGGCCCGCGCCCCGTGTCGACCCGGAGCTGACGGAACGTCCGGCCCGGGTGCTGCCCGGCGCCGCGGGCGTGGCCGCGGGTCTGTGCGGGGCCGTCGGGTGCGCGGCCACCTCCTGGTGGGCCGGTCTCGTGCCGCCGCTCACGGCCCAGGCGCTGGGACTGCCGGTGTCCGCGGGTGCCGGACTGGGACCCGCGCAGTGGGCGGCGTATGCGGCGGCGGGGGCGCTGGGGATGTTCGGGTTCGGCGGGCTCGCCCGGGGCCGGACCGGGCGGGCCTGGGTGCTCGGCCTGTTCGGCCGCTACCGGGGGACGGTGCGGCGCACCGGACTGATGTGGGTGAACCCGCTGCTGCTGCGCCGCCGGGTGGACGTGCGGCTGCGGCACTGGCGCAGCGAGCCGATGCCCGCGGCGGACGGCAACGGGGTCGCGCTCAGGGCGGTGACGCTGGTGGTGTGGCGGGTGCGGGACACCGCCAAGGCCACGCTGGGCGTCGAGGACCACGAGACGTATCTGCGCGAGTGCGTCGAGGCGGCCTTGGCCCGGGTCCCGGTGGAGCCGCTCGGCACGGTGCGCAGCTCGGCGGACGTGGCCGGGGACACGCTGACCCGGCTGGTGGCGGCGGACGCGGCGCCGGTCGGTCTGGAGGTGTTCTCGGTGCGGCCGGTCCGGGTGGAGTACGCCCCCGAGGTCGCCGCCGCGATGCACCGGCGCCGGATCGCCGCGCTGGACGCCGCGCAGCGGGCGAGCGTGCTCACCTCGGTCGTGGACTCGGTGGAGGACACGGTGACCCGGCTGACCATGCGCGGGCTGGTCGAACTGGACGACTACGAGCGCAAGGTGCTGGTGAAGGACCTGACGGTGGCGTTCTGCGCGGGGCGCGGGGACACCGGGGCGTGACCCGTACGGCGGCCCGGCGTGGGCGGGCAGCACATCCCGTCTTTGGTATGGACATGTTCAACTAACGGCAATAATCTGAACTTGGTCTAGACCTGCACGGCTCACTGAACTTCCCCTGAACTTCCCCACACGTCACAGGGAGCAGCAGTATGCGCACAAGGACCAAGTTGTACGCGGCCGCGCTGGGCATGGCGACCACCGGAGCCCTCGTGCTCTCGTCCGGCGGCGCCAGCGGTCACGGCTACACCGACCTGCCCGTCAGCCGGCAGAAGGTGTGCCAGAACGGCACGGTCGGCGGATGCGGCGCCATCCAGTGGGAGCCGCAGAGCGTCGAGGGACCCAAGGGCTTCCCGGCCTCCGGGCCGGCCGACGGAAAGATCTGTTCCGCGGGCCACGGGTCGTTCGCCGCGCTCGACAGCCCCAAGCAGCCGAACGGCCAGGCGTGGCCGACCACCAGGGTGAACGGCGGGCAGAGCTACACCTTCCGCTGGCAGTTCACCGCCCGGCACGCCACGACCGACTTCAAGTACTACGTCACCAAGCCGGGCTGGAACCAGAACCACAACCTCGCCCGGTCCGACCTCAACCTCACCCCGTTCTTCACGGTGCCCTACGGCGGCAAGCAGCCCCCGGCCACCCTCTCCCACAGCGGCACGCTGCCGTCCGGGCTGAGCGGGCACCACGTGATCCTCGCGGTGTGGACGGTCCACGACACGGGCAACGCGTTCTACGCGTGCTCGGACGTCACCTTCTGAAACAGCGGAAGGGCCCCTCGCTCGGCGAGGGGCCCTTCCTTCTGTGCGCCGCCAGGGACTCGAACCCCGGACCCGCTGATTAAGAGTCAGCTGCTCTAACCAACTGAGCTAGCGGCGCATGACTCCCGCCGTCCGCTTCCGCGGTCGGCGACGACGAAAATACTACCCGGTCCCGGGCAGTGCTCGTGACCAGCTCCGGGCCGGTCCGCCGGAGGGGCCCACTGGAGGAGTCCGCCGGAGGGGCCCTAGATCGCCAGGGACAGGAGCACCGGTGCCGCGCTCCGGTTCAGCTCGTCGGCGGCCCGGCGCAGCCGGTGCGCGTGCTCGACCGGGAGCGACAGGGCCAGACAGCCCACGGCGGAACCGGCGGTGATCGGGACGGCCGCGCAGACCGTGCCCACCGCGTACTCCTGGAGGTCGAGGACGGGCACGGTGGCCGGCTGCGACTCCAGCCGGGACAGCAGCAGCTTGTCGCTGGTGATCGTCCGCGAGGTCAGGCGGGCCATCCGGTGCCGGGCCAGGTGGTCCCGGCGACCCGCGTGGTCCAGCTGGGTCAGCAGGGACTTGCCCACCGCGGTGGCGTGCGCCGAGACGCGGAAGTCCACCCACTCGTTCACCCGGGGCGTGGCCGGACTGTCGGCGTACTGGGTGACGCTGACCTCGCCGTCGACGTACCGGCTGATGTAGACGGCGGCGCCCACCGAGTCGCGCAGCCGGTCCAGGGTGCGCTGGAGCTTCTCGCGCAGCGCCTGCTCGCGGCCGTGGGCCGAGCCGAGGCGGGCCAGGGCCTCCCCGGTGACGTACGCGCCGTCGGCGGTCTGCTCGACGTAGCCCTCGCGGCGGAGCATGTGCAGGAGCGTGGTCAGGCGCTCCGGGTCGATGCCGCTCTCGCGGGCGATCTCGGTGTCGGTGACACCGGAGGTGTGCCGCGTCACCGTCTCCAGGACGCGCAGGGCGTCCTGGGCCGAGTGGTGCGGCGCGGTCGGCCTGTGCTGCAGCGCCACGGTGGTCTCCCCCTGCGCTCGCTGGTGCATCCCTGCGTTCAGGGTAGCCGCCAAGATGCCTCTCGTGAGGGGGTGTTGACCGGATTTCGGGGCCCTCATCTGCGGCGCAGGCCCACTGGCATATGCCCTCGGCCTGCCCCAACGTTCCGACCTCGGGCGTTGGGGCAGGCGCGTCGCGCAATTACAGGACCGCGCTCAGGAACTCCCGCGTACGGTCGTGCTCCGGCTCGCTGAAGATCTTCTCCGGCGGGCCGGCCTCGATGACCCGGCCCGAGTCGAACATCAGGACCTGGTCCGAGATGTCCCGGGCGAAGTTCATCTCGTGGGTCACGCAGAGCATGGTGATGTCCGTGGTGCGGGCGATGTCCCGCAGCAGGTCCAGGACGCCCGCGACCAGCTCCGGGTCGAGCGCCGAGGTCACCTCGTCGAGCAGCAGCACCTTGGGGCGCATCGCCAGTGCCCGGGCTATCGCCACCCGCTGCTGCTGGCCGCCGGAGAGCTGGGCGGGGTGGGCGTCGCACTTGTCGGCCAGGCCCACCAGGTCCAGCAGGCCCTTGGCCCGTTCCACCGCCTCGTCCTTGGACATGCCGAGCACGGTGACCGGCGCCTCGGTGATGTTGCGCAGCACCGTCATGTTCGGGAACAGGTTGAACTGCTGGAAGACCATCCCGATCTGCTTGCGCACCTCCCGCCGCTCCTTCTCGGTCGCCGGGAAGAGCTTCTGCCCGTCCACGGTGATCGTGCCCTCGTCGGGCTTGAGCAGCGTCATCAGCAGCCGCAGGATCGTCGTCTTGCCCGAACCGGACGGCCCGATCAGCGTGACGTGCTTGCCGGCGTCCACGGAGAAGTCCAGGTGGTCCAGGACGGTGTTGTCCCCGAACCGCTTGGTGACCTGCTCCAGGCGGATCAGCTCACCGCCGCTCTGCTCCGGGCTCTTCTCGGGGTTGGGGAGGGTGTCAGTGGACAAGGCGTCGCTCCAGGGCTCGCAGGGCAAGGGAGGCCAGGTAGGAGATGATGATGAAGGCCACACCGATGACCGTCAGGGGCTCGGTGAACTGGAAGTTCTGCTGCGAGAACAGCCGGGCCTCGCCGAGCATCTCCAGCACCGTGATCGCCATCAGCAGCGGCGTGTCCTTGAGCATGGAGATCACGTAGTTGCCGAGGGCGGGCACCACCCGGCGGATCGCCTGCGGCAGGATGATCGCCGTCCAGGTCCGCCGCAGGGGCAGGTTCAGCGCCGTCGCGGCCTCCCACTGGCCGACCGGCACGCCCTCGATGCCGGCCCGGTAGACCTGCATCGTGTACGTCGAGTAGTGCAGGCCGATGGCGACCACACCGGTGGTGAGCGCCGAGAACGTGATGTTCCACTCGGGCAGCACGTAGAAGAGGAAGAACAGCTGCACCAGCAGCGGGGTGTTCCGGACGAACTCGGTGACCACCCCGATCGGCCAGGTCACCCAGCGGCTCGGCACCCGCATCAGCAGCGCCCACACCAGGCCGAGGCCGAAGGAGACCAGCGAGCCGAGGACCAGGATCTGCAGGGTGACCAGCAGGCCGTCCCAGAAGTGCGGCATGAAGTCGGAGACCGCGCTCCAGTCCCATTTCACGACACACCACTTCCCTCAGGCACCCGCACGGCCGCCGTCTTCTTCTTCGGCGCCTTTCCGACGCCCGCCTTCAGCTTCTTCTCCAGACCGCGCATCACCCGCGTGAGCAGGAAGGCGATCACGAAGTAGATCAGCAGGATGTACGTGTAGATCTCCGCGCTCTCCTGCAGTGCCAGCCGCACCAGGTTGCCGCTGAAGGCCAGGTCGCCCATGCCCATGATCGAGACCAGGGCGGTGCCCTTGAGCAGCTCGATCAGCAGGTTGGAGAAGGGCGGGATCATCTCCGGCACCGCCTGCGGCAGCAGGATCAGCTTCATCCGCTGCCAGGGCGTGAAGCTGAGCGCGATGCCGCCCTCCTTCTGCGCCGGGTCGACCGCGGCCAGCGCGCCGCGCACGATCTCGGAGCCGTACGCCCCGTAGGTCAGGCCGAGCGCCAGCGTGCCCGCCCACATCGGCACCAGCTGCCAGCCGAAGGCGGGCGGCAGCACGAAGAAGACCCAGAAGATCATCACCAGCGCTGAGGTCCCGCGGAACACCTCGGTGTAGAAGCCCGCGAGGAAGCGGACGATCCACAGCCGGTGGGTGCGCGCGATGCCGACCACGAAGGAGACGGCCGTCGCCAGCAGCGAACTGAAGAAGAGCAGCTGGACGGTGACCCAGACGCCCTGGAGTACGAGTTCCCACAGTCCCGAGGTCATCCGCCGCAGAGCTCCTTCGCGGTCAGATCCGTCATCTCTTCCTCGGTGAAACCGAAGGGCTTGAGGATTCGCAGCAGTTCGCCGCTCTTCTTCAGCTTCTGCAGCTCGACGTTGAAGGCGTCCCGCAGGTTGGTCTCGTCCGGACGGAAGGCGAAGCCGCCGCCGTCGACGTGGGGCTTGCCGCCGACCAGCGGTGCGAAGGGCTCGGTCGCCTCCGCCTTGCTCGACTTCTTCACCACCTCGCGCACGGTCAGGGCCGTGCCGGCGAAGACGTCCACGCGCCCGGACTCGACGGCGTTGAGTCCGGCCACCTGGTCGGGGACGATCAGGATGTCGTCCTCCTTGTACCCGTGCTCCACCGCGTAGGCGATCTCGGCGTAGCCGGTGCCGGTTGCGAACTTGGCCTTCTTCTTGACGACGTCCCGGTAGTTGTGCAGCCCGAGCGGATTGCCCTTGCGCACGATGTACGCGTCGAGCATCTGGTAGTCGGGGTCGGAGAAGATGACCTGCTCACAGCGGTCGGCGTTGATGTACATCCCGGCCGCCACGACGTCGAACTGCTGGGACGCGAGCCCCGGGATGAGGGAGCCGAACTCCGTCGGCACGGGCTGCACCCGGTCCACTCCGAGCCGCTTGAAGATGACCTTCGCCAGCTCCGGGGCCTCACCGGTCAGCTCGCCGTTCTTGTCGATGTACCCGAAGGGGATCTCACCGGCGATGCCGAGCCGGGCGACGCCCTGTGCCTGGAGCCGCCCGAGCAGGTCTCCCCCCTTGACGTCGGACGCGGTGGCCACCCGCGAGCAGCCGGCCGCCCCCAGCGCACCGAGCGCCGCGACCCCCGCGAGCAGCGTCCGGCGAGTGGGCCCGGCTGTCCTGGACCTTTGGTCGGATATACCCCGTAGAGGGGTTCTGTGTGGTGGAGCCATGGGCGCGCAGCTACCCGAAGGTGGGCAGGTTATGCCGATCTTTTTCAGTCCGATACATCGGCCCGGCGCCCTTGACCGCGGGGGCCCGGGGCACTGCCATGGAGGGCATGGCTGATCGCTACATCGAAGTCTCGCTGGTCAAGCGCGGAATCACCTGCACGGCCCAACTGCTCGACGACCGGGCCCCGATCACCTGCGCGGCCGTCTGGGACGCGCTCCCCCTCGGCGGCGACGTGTACCACGCCAAATACGCCCGCAACGAGATCTACGCCCTTTTCCCGCCCTTCGCGACATCCGAACCCCCACTGGAGAATCCGACAGTCACGCCCATTCCGGGTGACCTGTGCTATTTCGCCTTCGCGGGTGCCGAGTTGGGCACGAAGGCGTACGGCTACGACCGCGAGGTCCGCCCCGGCACCACCCTCGTCGACCTCGCCCTGTTCTACGAGCGCAACAACCTGCTCCTCAACGGCGACGTCGGCTGGGTCCCCGGCACCGTCTGGGGCCGCATCACGGAGGGCCTGGAGGCGATGGCGGAGGCCTGCAACGACCTGTGGCGCACAGGAGCAGCAGGCGAAACCCTGAGCTTCCGCCGGGCAGGGTAGCTGCGACCAGTCGTGCCGCCCCAGCCCCCAGCCTGCGGGCAGTCGTGCCGCTGGGGCGGCACGGGTGGGCGCAGGCGGCACCCGCCAGCGCCGGTCGGCGTCCCCCACCGCGCGCCCACACCGACGCCGGTCAACTACTGAGCCGACGTACCAGCACCCTCCCCGTACAGCGCATGCGCGGCCCGCAACACCAGATCGTCCCGATGCCGAGCCGCGACGATCTGCACCCCCACCGGCAACCCGTCCCCGTCCACCCCCACCGGCACGGTGGCAGCAGGCTGCTGCGTGAGATTGAACGGATACGTGAACGGCGTCCACCCCGTCCACCGCCGCTGCCCCGACCCCTTCGGCACCTCCACCCCCGCCTCGAACGCCGTGATCGGCAACGTCGGCGTCACCAGCAGGTCGTACGACGCGTGGAAGACCCCCATCCGCCGCCCCAGCTCCATCCGCACGTCCACCGCCGCCAGATAGTCCAGCGCCGAATACCGCGCCCCCGCCCCCACGATCTCCCGCAGCCCCGGGTCAAGGAGCTCCCGCTGCCCCGCCCGCAGATGCTGCACCACCCGCGCCGCCCCGCTGAACCACAGCGTGTGGAAGGCGTCCACCGGATCCGTGAAGTCGGGGTCGGCCTCCGTCACGTACGCGCCGAGACCCGCCAGCCGCTCCACCGCCCGCCGCACCGCCCCGGCCACCGCCGGACGCACCGCCACCTGTCCGCCGAGCGAGGGCGAGTACGCCACCCGCAGCCCCCGCACCCCGCCCGACAGGGCCTCGGTGTACGACCCGGGGGCCGGTCCGAGCGCCGACCAGTCCCGGGCGTCCGGGGTGCCGATGACGTCCAGCAGCAGCGCCGCGTCCGCCGCGTCCCGGGTCATCGGACCGACGTGCGCGAGCGTGCCGAACGCACTCGCGGGGTACAGCGGCACCCGGCCGTACGTCGGTTTCAGGCCGAAGATGCCGCAGAAGGACGCCGGGATGCGCACACTGCCGCCGCCGTCCGTGCCCAGCGCCAGCGGCCCCGCCCCGAGCGCCACGGCCGCCGCCGCGCCCCCGCTGGAACCGCCCGCGGTACGAGAGGGATCGTGCGGGTTGCGCGTCACGCCGGACAGGGGCGAGTCCGTCACGCCCTTCCAGCCGTACTCCGGCGTCGTGGTCTTGCCGACGAACACCGCGCCGTGTTCGCGCAGCCGGGCGACGGACGGTGCGTCCTCGTCCCAGGGACCGTCCGGCGAGACGGCCCGCGATCCGCGCAGGGTCGGCTGACCGCGCGTCAGCAGGATGTCCTTCACTGTGACCGGCACCCCGTCCAGACGCCCGCACGGCTCCCCGCGGCGCCACCGCTCCTCGGCCCGCCGGGCCTGGTCCAGCGCCTCCTCACCGGTCAGCCGGACGAAGGCGTTCACCTCCGGCTGGATCCGTTCGGCCCGCTCCAGGACCGCCCGGGTCGCCTCCACGGGGCTGAACACACCCTTGCGGTAGCCGTCGACGAGCTGTACGGCGGTCAGCTCGGTGAGGTCGGTCATGCGGCATCCTCCCGCGGGTCGGAGACGTCGGCGACGTCAGTGTCCGGGCACGTATCCACGTTCTTTGTCGACCACGTTGGCCAGCGGTCCGCCCGCCGCCCAGCTCTCGAACAACTCCACGAACTGCGCCCCCAGTTCGTCCCGCCAGCCGACCGTGTCCCCGCTCATGTGCGGCGAGACGATCAGCCCCGGCACCTCCCACAGGGCGCTGTCCTCGGCCAGGGGCTCGTGGTTCAGCACGTCCAGGGCGGCGCCCCCGATCCGGCGCGCGGTCAGTGCCTCGACCAGGTCGTCCTCGACGACCAGCGGCCCCCGCCCCACGTTCACGAACCGGGCGGAGGGCCGCATCAGGGCGAACCGCCGGGCGTCGAACATGCCGCGCGTGTCGTCGGTGAGCGGCGCCGCCGCCACCACCCAGTCGGCTCCGGCCAGCAGCCGGTCCAGGTCCTCCGGGCCGTGCGCGCCGGGGCGCGCGGCGCGGCCGACCAGCGCGGTGGTGATGCCGAGCGCCTCCAGCGTGCTCACCACCGCCCGGCCGATCGGGCCGGAGCCCACCACGCAGGCGCGGGTTCCGGCCACCCGCGTCGACTCACGGTGCCGCCAGGTCCGCTCACCCTGGAGGCGCAGCGTGGTGGGCAGGTCCTTGGCCATCGCCAGCACGAGCGCGGCGACGTACTCGGCGATCGGCCGGTCGAAGACACCGCGCGCGTTGGTCACCACCGTGTCCGACGCCGCCAGCTCCGGGCACATCAGATGGTCCACACCGGCGCTCGCCGTGTGCACCCAGCGCGGGCGCGGGCCGCCGCCCGGCCATGCCTCGCGCACCGCGTGCGAGGTGAAGTCCCACACCAGCAGGACGTCGGCGTGCGGCAGCCGCTCGGCCAGCGTCTTCGCGTCGGCGTGCTCGACCCTGGCCCGGCCGGTCAGCCGGCCCAGCCGGGGGAGTGGCTCGGCGTCCAGGACGAGGAGGGTCGGCAGGGAGGTCGGCGCGGGCGTGGACGCGGGCGCGGACGGGGACGTGGTCATCGGCGGCCTGTCTCCGGTCGGTGGAAGCGGGTGCGGTTCAGGTGTTGACGCGGAAGTTAACCGGCTGTTGACCTGGGAGTGATGCGGGCGGATTGACCACGCTCGCACCGGAACCTACCTTCGTCAACACGGCCGTTCATAACGGTGCGTTGCCCTCTCCTTCCTCAGTGTGAGGCCGGTGCGTGCCATGGACATCTCCTTTCTCGGCGGACCAGCTCCGCAACGCGGGGTCGGCGTGGTCGCCCCCTTCGACTTCGCACTCGATCGCGAGCTGTGGCGATGGGTGCCCGACGACGTGTCACTGCACATGACACGGACCCCCTTCGTGCCCGTCGAGGTCAGTCTGGACCTCGCCCGGATGGTCAGCGAGCACGAGACCCTCGGCGAGGCGGTGCGCACCCTCAACGCCATCGCGCCCGAGGTCGTCGCCTACGCCTGCACCTCGGGCAGCTTCGTCGGCGGCATCGCCGGGGAGCGCGCCATGTGCGAGGCGATGACCTGGGCGGGCGCGGTCCCGTCCGTCACCACCTCCGGCGCACTGCTCGACGCGCTGACCGAGCTGGGCGTGCGCCGGGTCGCGCTGGTGACGCCGTACACCGTGTCCGTGACCCGGGCGCTGGAGGCGTACGTCGCCGAGGCCGGAGTCACCATCACCGGGTGCGCCTTCATGGGGCTGACCCGGCACATCTGGAAGGTCCCCTACCGCGACGTGGCCGACATGGCCCGCCAGGCCGTGCCCGCGCCGGGTGCCGCGGACGCCCTGTTCATCTCCTGCACCAACCTCCCCACCTACGACGTCATCCCGCAGCTGGAGGCCGAGCTGCGGATCCCGGTGATCTCGGCCAACCAAGTGACGATGTGGGCGGCACTGCGCCGACTGGGTACCCCTGCGGTGGGGCCGTACCAGGCGCTGACCGATCCGGCCGCGCGCCTCGGCCCCGCGGCGGCGGGTGCGGCCGGTCCCGCGGTGGTGGGGCCGGTGGGTCCCGTCGACCCGGCGGTGGCGGGCCCGGTCGGCCCTGCGGCCGCGGACATGCCGGGCGTCGCTGACGGCCCGGACACGGAACAGCAGCAGGAAGGGTGGACATGACAGCACTGGGATTCCTGTACCCGGGCCACTCCGGCGAGGACGACTACCCACGCATCGAGCAGCTCCTGGGCAGCGACATCCGGGTGGACCTGGTGCACACGGACATCGGTGAGGACGCCCACCGGGTGGACGCGCTCCTCGAGATGGGCTCGCCCCGGCGGCTGGAGGCGGGCGTGGCCGAGCTGCGGCTGGCCGGCGCCGACGCCGTGGTGTGGGCCTGCACCAGCGGCAGCTTCGTGCACGGCTGGGACGGCGCCCACGAGCAGGTGCGCGCCCTCGCCCAGGCGGCGGGCCTGCCGGCCTCGTCCACCTCCTTCGCCTTCGTGCACGCGGCGAAGGAGATCGGGGTGCGGCGGGTGTCGATCGGCGCGACCTACCCGGAGGACGTGGCGCGGCTCTTCGCGGACTTCCTCGGCGCCGCCGGCATCGAGGTGGCCGACGTCGTCAGCTCGGGCATCATCACGGCGGCGGAGGTCGGCACCTGGACCGAGGAGGAGGTGCTGGCGCTGGCCCGCGCCGCCGACCGCCCGGACGCCGAAGCGGTGCTCCTCCCGGACACGGCGCTGCACACGGCGGCCCACATCCCGGCCCTGGAGAAGGAGCTGGGCAAGCCGGTCCTCACCGCGAACCAGGTCACCATCTGGGAGGGCCTGCGCCTGGCCGACCGCCGGGTCAACGCTCCCGAGCTGGGCGCGCTGTTCACGCGGGAGCCATTGGTACAGGTCTGAGAAGGGGACCGCGACGTAGTTCGCGGGACCCGAAGTGGAAGAACCCCGGTCCGCGTGGGCGGGACCGGGGTTCTCGTCGAGCGCTGGGCAGGCCTTGCACCTGCATTTCCCCACGGGAAGTGGGGCGTCTTTCCTTGGACCACCAACGCAGTGCCCGCTGCGGGGGGTTGGCCCCGTGATCAGGCAGGATGATCGTACCGCAGTGCCGACCGGGGTGCACGTCGGCGGCACGGCGCGGTCGCGTACAACCCCGGGCGGGTCCCGGTCGTCTTGATCTTGTCGACCCCGCGCTGCGTCTCGGTGCGGGGCGCTTGAGCACAAGGAGAACGACCATGCGCGCCACTGCCGTACGCCGTACCGTCCTGACCGCTTCCGCGGTCGCCCTCACCCTGGCGGTCGCCGCCTGCGGCGGAGGTGACCAGGACGGTGGAAACGGCGGGGACGACAAGCCCGAGGGCGGCGCGGCCGAGAAGCCGGCGTCGAAGGCGCTGACCGCCGCCGAGCTGGAGAAGCGGATCGTGGCCACGGCCGACCTCAAGGACCACAAGGTGCAGGAGCCCGGGAAGGACGACGTCTTCGATCCCGCTTCCCTCACCGTGGACCGGGCGGAGTGCGAGCCCGTCGCCCGGGTGCTCTCGGCTCTTCCGGCGGGCGACCCGGCGGCGAGCGCCCAGCGACTCGTCGTCCAGGAGTCCGCGGCGTCCAAGAAGGGGATGCCCTCGATGGAGGAACTGGCGGAGATGACGGAGGAGGAGGCGAAGGAGGCGACCATCGACTCCCTCGACATCACGAAGACGATGACCTCCCTCTGGTCCTACGACGCCGACGGCGCGGACCAGGCCCTCGGCACGCTGCGGGCGGCGGGCGAGAAGTGCGCGAAGGGCTTCGCCATGACGATCGACGGGGAGAAGCAGCAGGTCACCAAGGTCGCCGGGGAGAAGCTCACGGCCGGTGAGGACGCCGTCGCCTGGACGGTGGCCGCGAAGACGGACGAGGACCCCGTCGAGACGAAGGTCGTCGTCTTCCGGACGGGCACCACGCTCGCCGGCTTCTCCTCCTTCAACATCGCGGCGATCAGCCGCGGTGAGGCGTACGAGCAGCCGACCGCCGTCATCGGCGCACAGGAGGCCAAGCTCGCCCGATGACCCGGACCCGGGTCCGGGCGCTGCTCCGGACCCGGCCGACACGGAAGAACCCCGGTCCGCGTGGGCGGGACCGGGGTTCTCGTCGAGCGCTGGGCAGGCCTTGCACCTGCATTTCCCCACGGGAAGTGGGGCGTCTTTCCTTGGACCACCAACGCAGTGCCCGCTGCGGGGAGTTGGCCCCCGTGATCAGGCAGGATGATCGTATCGCAGGTCCGGACCGGGTGCACATCGAGCGTCGTGCGGATCGCCGCACGTTCATGTAGATGGATGCCGGTCGGGATACTGAATGCGGGCCAGCTTGTCTGAACCCTTGTCAGCTTCCGGACGTCCCCCTATTCTCACGCCGAGAAAGCGCTTTCCGCCAGGGCGTGATTGACATGATCACGCCATGGCTTCCGTTCCGGCATGTGAAGGCGAATGGGGAGACCGAGGATGAGACGACCAGTCGCGCTGCGACTCCAAGCGGCACTGGGCACGCTGGCCCTCGCGGCCGCGGCCGGTGTGGTGCTGACGATGCCCGAGACGGCGTCGGCGGCGGCCGGCGGCGCCACCGGCTACGCGACCCAGAACGGCGGCACGACCGGCGGTGCGGGCGGGCAGACCGTACGGGCCACCACCGGCACCGCGATCCACGAGGCCCTGTGCGGCCGGGCCAGCAGCAGCACCCCGATCATCATCGAGGTCGAGGGCACCATCAACCACGGCAACACCAGCAAGGTGTCGGGCGACAGCTGCAACACCGCCGCCGACAAGATCGAGCTGAAGCAGGTCAGCAACATCACGATCGTCGGGGTCGGGAACGGCGCCGTCTTCGACCAGCTGGGCATCCACATCCGGGAGTCCAGCAACATCGTCATCCAGAACGTGACCGTACGGAACGTCAAGAAGTCCGGCTCGCCCACGTCCAACGGCGGCGACGCCATCGGCATGGAGAGCGACGTCCGCAACGTCTGGGTCGACCACACCACCCTGGAGGCGTCCGGCGGGGAGTCGGAGGGCTACGACGGCCTCTTCGACATGAAGGACAACACCCAGTACGTGACCCTGTCCTACAGCACCCTGCGCAACTCCGGGCGCGGCGGCCTGATCGGCTCCAGCGAGTCCGACCGCTCCAACGGCTACGTCACCTTCCACCACAACCTGTACGAGAACATCGACTCCCGGGCGCCCCTGCTGCGCGGCGGGATCGCCCACATGTACAACAACCACTACAAGAGCCTGAACGAGTCCGGCATCAACTCCCGGGCCGGCGCCAAGGCCAAGGTGGACAACAACTACTTCGAGGACTCCAAGGACGTCCTCGGCACCTTCTACACCGACCAGGCCGGCACCTGGCAGGTCAGCGGCAACATCTACGACAACGTCACCTGGTCCGAGCCCGGCGAGGACAACAACCCGGCCGGTCCCGACCCGCAGTCCAACACCACGGTGTCCATCCCGTACTCCTTCACCCTCGACGCCGCCTCCTGCGTGCCGTCCGTCGTGAGCGCCACGGCGGGCGCCAACAAGGGCCTGAAGGTGTCGGACGGCAGCTGCACGCCGCAGAGCCCGGACCCGACCGACCCCACCGACCCGGACCCGACGGACCCGGACCCGACCGACCCGACGGACCCCGACCCGACCGATCCGCCGAGCGGGACCAACCTGAGCCTCGGCGCCGGCGCCGACGGCTCGTCCAAGGCGAGCGGCACCAGCTACGGCAACGTCCGCGACGGTGACCTCGGCACGTACTGGTCCCCGGCCGGCACGACCGGCTCCATCTCCGTCAAGTGGCCCTCCGCCACCACCGTCGGCAAGATCAACGTCCGGGAGGCGGCGGGCTCCGAGGGCACCGTCGGCTCCTACCGCGTCGTCAACCACGACACCGGTGCCGTCCTGGCCTCCGGCAGCGGGGCGGGCGTGATCGGCTTCTCCCCGGTCTCGCTGGAGAAGATCACCTTCGAGATCACCGGCGCCTCGGGCACCCCGAGGATCGCCGAGTTCGAGACGTACGCGGGCTGACCCGGCCCGGCGGGCGGGGTGTGACCGGATCGCGGCTCCGGTCACACCCCGCCCTCTTGCGCGGGCGCGGGACAATGGACGGTGGCCCACTCCACCGGAGTGCCCCCGCACCCGGGGACGGGCCGTCGTCCCGTACGAGGAGGAGAAGACATGGCGGAGCCCACGCCGCGTCGGCACGAACCGCGGCTACGCCCCGCGCCCCTGCTCTTCGAGCCGGCGGAGGCGGCCGCCGATCCCGAGCACTTCTTCGACCTCGAGTCCATCGACGACCCCCGCGCCCTGCTGGAGCGGGCCACCGAGCTGACCCACGCGTTCCGCGCCGCGGCGGACCGGGCGATGGAGTTCCAGGCGCTCGCCGCCGCCCAGCTGGCCGATCCGCGGCGGTTCGACCGGCTGACGACGGCCGACATCGCCGAGCGCGCCGAGTGGACCGAGGACTACGCCAAGAAGATGGTCGAGTTCGGCCGGGACCTGATGCGCGGCGAACCGGCCGACTGAGCCGACGGCCGCGGCCGTACCGAGCAGCCGGAGCGCATATGCCAGGAGGGTGGGCAAGATACTCGCCTCCCCGCCGCCGTGTCCCGGTTTCCGGTAACCCGGCGGAGCGGAATCCTCACGCCCGGTAGACATGGGCGGTATGAGCAGCACACGCAACGCCACGCCCCACATCTCGGACGTCACCTCGGACGGCGCCGCCTGGCTGGCCTCGGCGGGCGCGTACCCGCGCAGCACGCTCTCGCTCTGGGAGGAGCGCCCCGACGCCCCGGTCGTCCTGCCCTGCGGTTCCGCCTTCGACGTGGTGAGCGCTCCCGCGATCTTCGGCCGCCGGATGCTGGACCGGCTGTGGGACGACGGCCCGGGTTCGGGTCCGGTGGCGGAGTTCCGCGGCCGGATGCTGCTGTTCGCCGCACCGGGCACCGCCCAGCGGCTGCCGTCGCTGCTCGACTGGGAGGAGTGGAGTGCCCGCGGCCGGGAGGGCGGCCGTACGGACGAGGTGCCACCGCTGCTGTGCCACGGCGCCGGGGACGCGGTGACCGTACCGGCCCCCGCGGGTGCGCCCGCGCGCTCCGGGTCCCGCTGGCTGGTGGCCCCGGACACCCGCCAGCCGTGGCTGCCCGGCCCGGAGATCATGCTCTGGGCGGCGGTGCGGGCGGCCCGGGCGGCGGTGCGGATTTCGATTTTTCCTCCCGCCGACCAGGATGCTAAGGTCTACGACGTCAGCAGGCGCCGCTAGCTCAGTTGGTTAGAGCAGCTGACTCTTAATCAGCGGGTCCGGGGTTCGAGTCCCTGGCGGCGCACGATGGCGATGGCGAGGCGTGTTCGCGGAAAGCGCGAACCGGCCTCGCCATCGTTGTTTTTGCGCGGCTTTGCCGCGCGTTGTGGGGGCTTCGCCACCCACACCCCCCATGCGCGGTGGGCCGGGGATGCCTGGTGGTCCGAGATCGGTGCGGGCCGGGGATGTCTGGGTGGCCGAGGTCGGTGCGGGCCCGGGGGCGGGGGTGGGTCAGCTGGGGGTGATTCGTACGGTCCAGGCGCCCGACTCCGTGCGGTTCTCCACCTCCACCCGTACGTGGTCGCCGGGCACCGTGAAGCTCTCGCCGAGGGCCACCGGGGCGTCGGCGAGCGGGGGATAGACCGAGTCGGCCCAGCACGCCTCGGTGTCCGGGTGGGCGTCGACCACCTCGATCGGCCCGCCGCCCGACTCCGCCCCGGTGTGCACCCGGTACACCAGCACCCCGGCCCGGCAGGAGGCGGCGTCGTTGCCGACCGGCGTGCGCACCTCGAAGGCGAGTGCGCTGTCCGCGCCGGTGCGCACGACCGCCAGCTTCGTGCCCCGCCCGAGACCGAAGGCCGGTGCGCCGGCGGCGCCGGTCACCACCACCCCGGGCCCCGCCCCCAGCGGCTCCAGCGTCAGCCGGGTCGGCTCGCTGCCCCGCACGCAGGCCACCTGCCGGGGCTGCAGCCAGCCCAGCTTCCACTTGTGCCAGGCGAACAGGTCGGGGGAGAGCCCGAACTGGCTGCCCATCAGGTCCCAGTCGCCGACATGCGTGTCCCAGTCGCCGTCGCCGTCCACCGGCCGGTGGTACAGATCGGGCAGGTCGAAGACGTGCCCCGTCTCGTGGGCCAGGACCAGCCGGTCCGGCGGATGGTTCTCGAAGACCGTGACGACCCGCCGGATGTCGGTGCCGTCCGCCCGCATGGGGGTGTCCAGGTTGACGACCTTCGTGGCGTCGGAGTCCACCCCGGGCGCGTCCGGGTCCGCGACGAAGTAGACGACGTCGTACCGGGAGAAGTCGACGTGCCGGTCGGCCGCGGCCAGCGCGTCGCGCAGATAGGCGGCCCGGTGCTCCGGGCTCCAGTCGCGCCGTATGGCGTACGACGTCGACGGGCTCGGCATCCGGATCCAGTCCCGCAGCGGGTGCGGGCGGAGCGTGAAGGCGCCGTAGGAGGCGCGCCGGAAGAAGTCGCCGGTGGCGGGGAAGTGGTCGGCGGCGAGTTCGGCCGGTGCCGTCAGTGGCTGGGAGTCGGGAAAGGAGAGGAAGACCATCACCGCGTCCAGGGCCCGGGCTGGCCGCGGATAGGCGGCGTTCCAGGTGTCCAGACCCTCGGAGTGGTGCACGGCGGTGCGCTGGAGGGCGCAGGGCTCCGGGGAGAAGGGCTCGGCGACCGAGGGCGCGGTGATCAGGGACGTCGCGGCGAGCGCCGACATCGTGGTGCATACCGCGGCGGTGCTGCGCAGCCTGTTCCGGGGGAGCTGGCGCGGCACATGAACCTCCGGACGCGGTTGAGGGGACACCGCACCCAGCTTGTGCATGATTGTCGTATTGCGCCCTGTTCGCCTGCACCGGATGGGTGAGCCGGCTGGGATTTCGCCGGAGTTCTCCCGGTCGACACCTCGAAGACACTCACGGAACGTCACAACTGGTCGGAGGGGTGACGGACCCGTCCAGGTGTGGGCAGAAACGATCTGCCAGAGGGGTCGCTCGGTCTGCAACGCGGAACGGCGGCTGGAAGGGCCCGGTGTCAGCCTCTATGATCGGCACACTTTCCTGCACGAACAGAGCACGAACAGAGATCGAGGCACTGCGGGAGCGAGCGGTGAACGGAACCTCCGAAGGGCCGGCGCCCGCGGTAGACCTCGGCCCGGCGGTCACTGAGAGTGACGACGACCTGGCTCCTCGTACCGGGCGTACCGGCCGTACTGGGCGTACAGGGCCGCCGGCCTACCGGTCGGTCTTCACCACGGCGCCGCTCGCCATGGCCGTCGTCGACGCCGAGGGCCTGGTCGTCAGCGCCAACGACACCCTGGGCACCCTGCTCGGCACCGACCCCGCCGCGCTGGCCGGGTCGGTGGCGGCCGACCTCGTCGACCTCGCCTCCGACGCCGGTACCTGGCACGCCTACCGCGAGGTGCTGCGCGGCCACCGGTCCCGGCTGCGCTGCACCCGGCGGCTGAAGCGGGCCGACGGACACTCCCTGTGGGCGCAGGTGACGGTCGAACCGCTGGCCGGTACCGGGGACTCCGCGGACTCCGGTGACGGGGACGCCCCGGGGCTGCTGCTCTCCGTCGCCGACGTCAGCGCCCGGCGCGAACTCCAGGCCCGGCTGCGGCACCTCCAGATGCACGACCCGGTGACCCGGCTGCCCAACCGCGCGCTGTTCTTCGAACGCCTGACGGCCGCGCTGGAGGCGGAGTCGCACGAGCACGGCGGCACCGGCCGGATCGGCGTGTGCTATCTGGACCTGGACGGCTTCAAGGCCGTCAACGACACCCACGGCCATCGCGTCGGCGACCGGCTCCTGGCCGCCGTGGCCGAACGGCTGACCAGATGTGCGGAGGAGGCCGCCCACGCCCGGTCGGGCGCCCCGCTGGTGGCCCGGCTCGGCGGCGACGAGTTCGCCCTCCTGGTGGAGGACTCCACCGGCACCGACCAGCTCGCCGAACTGGCCGCGGCGGTCCTGGCGGCCCTCCAGCCGCCGTTCGAGCTGGCCGACCGCCGGCTGTCGGTCACCGCCTCGGTCGGCGTCGTCGAACGCCACACCGCCGGCACCACCCCCACCGCGCTGATGCAGGCCGCCGACACCACCCTGTACTGGGCGAAGGCCGACGGCCGGGCCCGCTGGACCCTCTTCGACCCCGAACGCAACGCCAACCGCATGACCCGCCAGGCACTGGCCGCCACCCTCCGGCCCGCCATCGAACGCGGTGAGTTCGCCCTCGAGTACCAGCCGCTGGTCGGCATGGAGGACGGCCGGGTGCGGGGCGTCGAGGCGCTCATCCGCTGGAATCATCCTCAGTTCGGCGTACTTGCGCCGAATCGGTTCATCGCACTGGCGGAGGAGGATGGTTCGATCGTTCCCCTCGGCCGCTGGATCCTGCGCACCGCCTGCCACCAGGCCCGCCGCTGGCAGCTGGCCCATCCGGACGAGCCGCCGATCTTCGTCAGCGTCAACGTGGCCGTCCGCCAGGTCTGGGACTCCGACCTGGTCGCGGACGTCGCCCGCACCCTGGAGGAGACGGGCCTCGCCCCGGAGCTGCTCCAGCTGGAGCTGACGGAGTCGGCGGTGATGGGCTCGGCCGGGCGCCCGCTCCAGGTCCTCAAGGCGCTCAGCGACATGGGCGTCCACATCGCCATCGACGACTTCGGCACCGGCTACTCGAACCTGGCCTACCTCAGCCGGCTGCCGGTCTCGGTGCTGAAGCTGGACGGCGCGTTCGTCCGGGGCTTCCAGTACGACGCCGTGCCCGACGCCGCGGCCGCCGGTGCCGGGGGCGCCAACCCGGCCGACGAGGTCATCGTCGAGGCGATGGTCCAGCTCGCCCACCGCCTCGGCCTGACCGTCACCGCCGAGTGCGTGGAGACCTCGGCCCAGGCGACCCGGCTGCGCCGCATCGGCTGCGACACCGGCCAGGGCTGGCTCTACTCCCGGCCGGTGGCGCCGGACCGCATCTCCGCGCTGCTGGGTCACGCGGGACCCGGCGGCCCCGCCGGGGTTCAGGCGGGCGTCGGCAACCCGTAGGCGTCGGCGATCAGCTCGTAGGAACGCAGGCGTACGTCGCCGCCGTGGGCGTTGGCGGTGAGCATCAGCTCGTCGGCGCCGGTGCGCTTCTGCAGGTCGTCGAGGCCGGCCCGCACCTCGTCGGCGGTGCCGTGGATGACGTTGGCGTTCCAGGACTGGATGAAGTCCTGCTCCATCGGGCTGAAGTCGTACGCCTCGGCCTCCTCCGGCGTCGGCACCAGCCCCGGGCGGCCGGTGCGCAGCCGGACCATGTTCAGCGCGGCCGCCAGCACCTGCCTGCGGGCCTCCTTCTCGTCGTCGGTCGCGAGCGCGGAGACGCCGATGAGGGCGTACGGCGCGTCCAGGACGGCGGACGGCCGGAAGGACTCGCGGTACAGGTCGAGCGCGGGGATCGTGTTCTGCGCCGAGAAGTGGTGCGCGAAGGCGAACGGCAGCCCGAGGGTGCCGGCCAGCCGCGCGCTGAACCCGGAGGAACCGAGCAGCCACACCGGCGGCCGGTGCGCCGACTGCACGCCCCCGGGCGAGGTGGCCTGCACGGGCCCGGGCACGGCGTGGATACGGGCGTACGGGTGGCCGTCCGGGAAGTCGTCGTCCAGGAACCGGATCAGCTCGGCGAGCTGCTGCGGGAAGTCGTCGGCGCCCTCGTTCAGCCGGTCGGTGCGGCGCAGGGCGGCGGCGGTGGCCCCGTCGGTACCCGGGGCGCGGCCGAGCCCGAGGTCCACCCGCCCAGGCGCCATCGCCTCCAGCGTCCCGAACTGCTCCGCGATGACGAGCGGCGCGTGGTTGGGCAGCATGACGCCGCCGGAACCGAGCCGGATGCGGTCGGTGTGGGCCGCCAGGTGGGCGAGGATCACCGCGGGGGAGGACGAGGCGACGCCGGGCATGGAGTGGTGCTCGGCGACCCAGTACCGCTGGAATCCGCGCGCCTCGGCGAGCCGCACGATGTCCACGCCGGTCCGCAGGGCGTCGGTGGCGGTCCGACCGGCCCCGACGGTCACCAGGTCCAGTACGGAGAGCGGGACGGGAGCGGTGCCGTGGGCGGTGCCCCGGATCTCCTCTGCGGCGTCTGCGGGCATGGTGGGGTGCCTCCTGTGCTTGACGTGGTCGTACACGCGGTCGTACGCGGGTCGCTTCGCGAGGTAACAGGAGGGGCTCTCCGGTTATTCCCGGCCGATCGCGGGTGAGCGGTCGGCGCCCACACGTCGCGCTCCGCGTGAGCGGCTCACGAGGTCGGGGCGTTCACCAGCGTGGCGATCAGGCGGGTCACCAGCGGGCGCGGGTCGGGTGTGCCCTGCCGGCCGGTCATCAGGAGATGGTGAGCGGTGCCGACGACGGCGAGGGCCACCGAGGGCGGGTCGACGGTCCGCGCCACGCGGCCGAGCTCCCGCTCGGCCTCCAGGTAGTCGGCAATCGCCTCCTCGATCGCGGTGAAGCCCGGCGCGCCCTTCTCCAGCGCCTCGCGGATGCCCAGCGTGGCGGCCGGGCGGGTCATGGCGAGGCCGGACAGGGCGAGGCCGCCGGATTCGAACAGGGCGAGAGCGACGGTGTTCAGGTTGCGCTCCACCGTGCCGTGTCCGGCGATCCCGGACAAGGCCCGCGCCTTCGTCGCCGTCTTCGCGAACCGGTCCAGGCACAGCTCGGCCACGAAACCGTCGAACCCGGCGAAGTGCGCGTGCAGCAGCCCCTTGGCGCAGCCGGCTTCGGTGGTGACCGCCCGGCTGGTGAGCGCGCCGGGGCCGTCCCTCTCCACGATGCGCTCGGCCGCCGCGAAGAGCCGCTCGCGTACGTCCGGTGTCGCCACTCCGCGCGGTGCCATGGTCCCCTCATTCGTCCCGGATCGCTCGCCCCGGCTGGGCTCGACCCCGTGGATCGTAACGGGGATTGCGGAGTTTGGGCACTTGCCCATACTGTTTGGGCGCACGCCCATTCCCTGTCGTTCGCCCGGGAGGCACCTGTGCCGGACATCGTCAACACCGAGCAGTCTCAAGCGTGGAACGGCCCGGAGGGAGCCCACTGGGCACACAACCAGGACCGCTGGAACGCCGTGAACGAGGGCTTCGACGACCCGCTCCTCGACGCCGCCGGTGTCACCGGAGAAGACCGGGTTCTCGACCTCGGTTGCGGCTCGGGCCAGACCACGCGGCGCGCCGCGCTGCGGGCACCCCGAGGACACGCGCTGGGTCTCGACCTGTCCGGCCCGATGCTGGCCGAGGCCAGGAGTCGCGCCGAGCGGGAAGGCGTCGCGAACGTCTCCTTCGCACAGGGCGACGCGCAGGTCCACCCCTTCGAGGCGGGGGCGTTCGACGCGGCGGTCAGCCGCTACGGGGTGATGTTCTTCGCCGACCCCGTGGCTGCCTTCGGTAATGTCGGCCGGGCGTTGCGGCCCGGCGGGCGGCTGACGTTCGTCTGCCCGGCCGACGCGATGCTGAACGGCTGGGTCACGGCGATGGCGTCACTGCGCGAGGTCCTGCCGGTGGGCGACTTCGGGCAGCCCGGGCTGCCCGGCATGTTCTCCCTGGCCGCCCCGGACCGCATCGGCGACGTCCTCGCCGCGGCGGGCTTCGTCGACATCGACGTCCACCAGGTCCAGGCATACGGGACGTGGGGGCAGGACGCCGAGGACGCGGCGGAGTTCCTCCTGGGCACGGGCCCCGGCCGCCACCTCATGAACCTGGCCGACCCGACCGCGCGGGCCCGCGCCCGCGGCATCCTGTCGGACCATCTGCGCGCACACGAGGCGGCTGACGGTACGGTCCGGCTCCTCAGCACGTCGTGGCTGGCCACGGCGGACCGCCCGACCGCTGCCGCATGACTGGGTGACCGCGCCGACGCCTCAGTTCCTGCTCGACGATGTTGTGCGAGCTGCACCGAAATCGCGTGCGGTAGGGCAGGGCAGTCCGGCGTTCGCCCGATTCGGGGAGCAGGTCACCAGGGCGACGGACAGGTACGAGGGATGTTCCAGGTAGAAGCCGTACGACACGTCGGCGCCGGCGCGGAGCCGTCCGGTGCCGCCGTCGACGAGTCGGCGAAGGCGGGTGCTGTCCCGGTCCCTGTCTGCCGAGAAGCGGGGCGCGTACTCGGCCAGCCGTTCGCCGATCCATGTCGCCGCCTCTTGCGGCTCCTCCCACGTGCCCTCGACCAGCGACCGGGGCTTGAGCAGCCAGTATGCGGTCTCCAGCGGCGGCAGGTCCGCCGTGGGAAACGCTGCGGCCACCTCCCGGTACCGCTGAATCGCTTCCGGTCTGCTCCTGGCAGGGGGCGGCTCGGGGTGTGGGGGGCGTCGTAGTGCCTCCTGGTCGAAGCGCTGCTTCGGGCCGGACCACAGGTAGCCGTGGTGGTGCACGAGGCGTTCCCGTTCGAGAGGTGCCGGTCGAGAGCGGGGGCGGGGCCCGGCGCCCGACCGGCGGTGGGGGAGGAGAGGATCAGACGTCGAGTCCGAAGCGCGCCGGGTCGATACCGGCCGCGCCCAGTTCCTCCGTGGTGAAGCGGAGCGGCTGGGCGTCGGGCCGCTTGCTGTCACCGAGGGCCCAGGCGTTGTCACCGATCCGCGCCAGGGTCACGCATCCCTCGGTGCAGGGGCCGCCACACGCCTGCACGAACGCAGCGCTGGCGATGTCGAGGGCGTACAGGTTACTTCCGTTCAGCATCACTGCACCTTCCTGCTCAACTGATCGCGGCCATGACTGACCGCCGCCGCCCGTACCGGGCGGGAGTACATGGGGCGAGACCTGGGAATCCGGGCACTTCACGCTCCCGCACGCACACCGAGGCCAGTGCAGGACCGAGCCGGGGGCCAAGTCCGCGCCTTCGGGGCCGGGGTCACTCTTCTGGACGACGAGGACGCCGCCGGCGCCGAATGCTGTTGAAAGACGCGAGAGGAACTGTCGGGCCGCACTGCTGCCCCGACGATCCATCGATCCGGTGTCCCGCGCTCCGTTCTCGTCCATGGCGCCGCAGCCTCTCGATCGATTCCGCTTCGATGTGCCGACGGTAGGAAGCGGCGAGTGGCGAGCTCCAGGACCTTGCATGACCTTGCACAGGAGTTGACGTGGAACCTGGCGCCATTGACACCGTCTCAGCAGCTCAGCATGGTTGATGCAAGCCTGAGCAAGTGCCTGGATGAGGAGCCGACCATGGCCGTAGAGTTCATTGGGATCGACCCCGAGACGGACCGGGACCACTGCCCCACGGTGTGGGCGGACGCGGACGCTCAAGAGATCTTGTTGCAGGGGTGGAAGCCGGACACCGAGACTCGGACGGGGTGCGAGGCGAGCAGCCCCGCGAACGGCTCAGTGCCCGACAGTGAAGCCATCGTCAGGATGCCTGCCCGGATGATCCCGATGATCAGGGAGGCGTGCGATGCCGTCGAGCGTGCCCGACTTCGCTGAGTTGCTCGGCCGGTGCGAGCGGTCCGCCGTCCACCTGGAACTGCGCGACTCCTACGCCCCGACGGACCGGTTCGAGGCGTGGAAGCGCGGTGAGCGGATCGATTGGGAGGACCGCGCCTCCTGGTGGCACCCCTACGATCAGTTGATCGAGGACGCCGTCTCCCGGGGCGTGGCGATCCGTCGCGCCCGTGTGGTCTCCGAGCCTGTGTCGGACTACATCCGTTGGGAGCACTACGTGACCCGCGCGAACGTCACGGCGGGTGAGGAAGTGCGGTGGCTGCCACGGCGACAGGCTACGAGCATCGCTCTGCCGGGCAATGACTTCTGGCTCTTCGACGGCACCCTGCTGCGGGTGCACCACTTCTCGGGTGATGGAGTGGTGGTCGAAGATGAGATAACGGCTGACCCGGAAGCCGTGAAGCTGTGTTCCGCCGCCTTCGAAGCGGTCTGGGAGCGAGCGATCCCGCACGGCGTGTACGAGATCTGACGAAAGCCGGCTCCATGCCCCCGCACCCCTCCTCACGCGTTCAGAAGGCCCGCGAAGAGTTGGCCGGTCGGCTGCGCGAGATCCGCAAGGACGCGGGGATCAGCGGGCGGGAGCTTGCCGTCAGATGCGGCTGGTCGGAGTCGAAGTCGTCCCGCATCGAGAATGCCAGGACTCCTCCCTCCGACGCGGACATCAAAGCGTGGTGCCGGGCCTGTGACGCCGATGATCAGACGGCCGACCTGATCGCCGCCAACAGGCAGTCCGCAGACGCTCATGTGCAGTGGAGGCGACTGCAACGAAGCGGCCTTCGACGGCTGCAGGAGTCGACCGGGGATCTGTATCGGCAAACGCAGATGTTCAGGACCTATGTCTCCGACGTGATCCCCGGATTCCTCCAGACGCCCGGATATGCCACTGCCCTGCTGTCGTCGATCGCGGGCTTCCGGGGGACCCCGGACGACGTGGGCGATGCCGTCGCGGCCCGTATGAGGCGTAACGAAGTGCTGAGCAACGGTGCACGCCGGTTCTCGTTCGTGCTGGAGGAGTCAGTGCTGCGGTACCGGTTGTGCAGTGCGGAGACCATGGCGGCGCAGCTCGGACACCTGCTCGGGGTCATGGATCACCAGAACGTGGCCGTGGGACTCATCCCGCTCTCGGCCCAACGAGCCGTCTGGCCCATGCCCACCTTCACGATTTTCGATGACACCAGGGTGCACGCGGACACCCTGGACGCCGCTGCCACTCTTACGCAACCCGGCCAGGTCGAGCTGTACGCCCGTGCCTTTGACCGGCTGTCGCAGGGGGCTGTGAGGGGAGCGGCAGCACGTTCGCTCATAACGGATGCGTTGGCATCCCTGGACTGACTACTTCATCGCCCCGGGTGGGTTCCGAAGGGCGGCGAGGAAGGCGGTGAAGGCGGGGGTGGGGAAGGTGAGCACGGCTCGGGCGGGGGCCTTGGAGTCGCGGATGGCTATGTGGGGGTGGTCGAGGGCGACCTCCACGCAGGCGTTGCCCTCGCCTCCGCCGGAGTACGACGACTTCTTCCATGCGCCGCGTGTCATCGGGTCACAGCTCCTTCGTCAGCCGGTGAATGAAGTCACGGGAACGTTCGGGCTCGAAGGCTACTTCTTCCACCCTACGGAACAAGGTTCGAAAATGGCTCAGTTGAGCTTCGGCATCGACGAAGACGGTGCCGTGCGGTGTGTCCCGGACGACCGTGTCCAACTGGGGGACGGGTCCGCCCGCGTACACCATCGCGCTGCCGGCGCCCGCGAAGCCGGTCACGGTGAACGGAATGACGCGTACGGTCACGTGGTCGGACTCGGCTAGACCCAGGATGTGGGCGAGCTGAGCCTTCGTGCCGACGTCGTCGACCACCTTGATGCGCAAGGCCGCTTCATGGATGACGGCTTCGTACGGGATCGGCTCCGAGCGCTCGACGATGGTCCTGCGTTTCATGCGGTGATCCACCCAGCGCTGGATCTCCTCGCCCGAGAACTGAGGGTTGACGTAGGAGAAGAGCGCACGAGCGTAGTCAGCGGTCTGCAAAAGCCCCGGCACGTGCAGGAAGTCCACGTCCCACCGGAAAGACGCGTGATGCTCCAACTCGGAGAGGTCCAGGAACGGGTGGGGCAGCGAGCCCCGGTACTCCTCCCACCATCCAAGCGTGCGACCGGTGGCCATCGTCACCAGCGCCGCGATGAGGTTCTCGTCCGCACAGGCGTAGTGGGCGGCGAGACGTCGCAGACGCTCCTCGCTCACGCCTGCGACGCCGGATTCGATCTGACTGATCTGAACCGAGTTCACGCCGAGGAGACTTGCCGCCTCCGTCGCCTTGAGGCCCGCGGCTTCCCGCAACTTTCGCAGCTCGATCCCGAGGCGCTCCTGGCGCGCCGTGCGGGTGCGTCTGGGCGGCACGACTCCTCCTTGTCCAACGGCCGTCCACGAGCGGCCCGTTCGAGGCAAGGTTACGCGATCTGCTTGCCCCGTAATAAAACTATGCCCTACCGTCAGTGACGTAAGGCGCACTCATTGCGACTCCGTGGCGCCGGAAGCGCACCGCTTTGCCCTGTCATGGCAAGGCGGCATGGACACCGGCACCGCGACCACCCACCCCGTCCCCGAAGGGAACCGGCATGCCTGAAAACGATCCGTGGGAGTACTCCCTCTATATCCCGAACGACCCCAGAGCCGTGACCGTCTGCCGTCGGACCCTGCGGTTGATCCTGACGATGCACGGGCTGATCCGGATGGTCGATCTCGCCGAACTGCTCGCGACGGAGCTGGTATCGAACGCCGTGCGGCACACCAAGGGGCCCGCCGCGCTGCGGGTCCGCTGGTCCGGGGGCGGCGTGCTTCGGCTGGGCGCCTGGGACGCGGACCCCTCGCCGCCGGAGCCCCCGCAGCCCTTCGACCGGGCGGCCGACCGGGAGGACGGGCGGGGGCTGGCGCTGGTCCGGGCGTGTGCGGACGTGTGGGGGTGGCAGCCGCTCGCACGGGAGGGGAACCGGGGCAAGTACGTGTGGTGCGAGCTGGGTGTGGCTTGACGGGCCGGGTCAGTGGAGCACGCGGTGGCGGAGGAGGGTGACGTTTCGGCCGAAGGTGCGGGACTCGACGAGTTCGAGGTTCACCCGGCGTCCGTGGTGGGGGAAGAACGGGGTGCCGCCACCGACCAGTACCGGGTGGATCATGGCCCGGTACTCGTCGATCAGGTCGGCGGCGGCGGCCTCGGCGGCGAGGGTCGCGCCGCCGATCGCGATGTCGCCCTCGCCGGGTTCCGCACGCCGGCGCTCGATCTCCTCCGCCAGGGTGCCGGAGGCCAGGTGGGTGTTGGTGCCCCGCACCGTCGACAGCGTCCGGGAGAACACCACCTTCGGCAGTGCCTTCCACAGCGCGGCCCACTCCGACTCCGCGGCTCCGAGCGGCTCGTCCTGCTCGGCGGTCTCCCAGTACAGCATCGTCTCGTACAGCCGCCGCCCCAGCAGGTGGACGCCGGCCTCGCGGATCTCGTCCGTCCAGTACCGGAAGACCGCCTCGTCCGGGTCGCTCCAGTCGATGTCGCCGTTCGCGTCGACGATGTAGCCGTCGAGGGACACGTTCATCGAATAGGTCACGCTGCGCATCGGAAGCCTCCTCGGTAGCCGCTCGGGTTCGACGGTACGGCCATGTACGGGCGGGTGCCGGTCAGTCGGCGGCGTTCACCGCTGGTACTTCCGTTTCCGGTGCCCGTGCGGCCTCGGTGCGCCGGCCTCGGCGTTCCCGTACCCGCTCGACGACCACGGCGGAGGAGCAGAGCAGCGCGGTGAGTACGGAGAAGACGGCGAAGACCGTGGTGTCGGCCCAGACGGTCGCGCCGATGCCGACGAGGAGGGTGGGCGTGATGAGCGCGCCGTACGCGAGCAGGTAGAACATCGACATGACGGCCCCGCGCCGGTCGGCGGGGATGCCGGCGGTGAGGTGACGCAGGGAGCCGCCGAAGGCGAGCCCGTACGCGGCACCCTGGAGGGCGACGGTGACGACGATGACGACGGCGTTGCCGGTCGCGAAGCCCGCCACTCCGGCCAGCATCAGCGCGGCGAGCGCGGTGTCGCCGACGAGTGCCACCGTGCGTGCCGGACGGCGGGCACTGAGGATCTGGGTGCAGGCGGCCGCGAGGGTCACGGCCGCGATGACGACGCCGCCGAAGAACGGGCCGTCCACGTTCGCGGCGTCGGCGGCGATCGAGGGTTCCAGCGAGAAGCAGACCCCGAGTACGGCCCAGGCGGCGCCCGCGCCGATCACGGAGAAGGTGAAGCGTCCGCGCATCTCCTTGGGCACGTGCGGGCGCGGGATCCCCACGGCTGCCGTACCGGGCGAGGGGTGCGGTTCGCGCATCACCACGAGGAGGACGAGCAGGACGAGGCCGATCAGCGCGTCGGCGAGGTAGGGCAGGAGCAGGGGGTGGAAGCCGGTCTGGGCGAGGGCCGCGGTGCCGAGTGCGGCGGCGGCGATGCCGATGTTGAACGCGACGGCGGTGAGCGTCCCGCTGCGTGCCGCCCGCTCGGGGCTCACGTCCAGCAGGGCGGCTCCGCCGACGACCACGATCGCGCCGATGCCCAGCCCGTTGAGCATCCGGGCCACGACGAGGTACGCGGGTCCCGCGGCCAGCACGAAGACGGCGAGCCCGGCGAGCAGCAGCAGGACGGCGACCAGGAGCACGGGGCGGCGGCCGTAGCGGTCGGACAGGGCGCCGGACAGGAGGATCGCGACGACCGCGACGGCCCCGTACGCGGCGAAGACGACGGTGGTGAGAACGGGAGGGTAGTCCCACTTCTCGGCGTACAGGGAGTAGAGCGGCGAGGGGATGGCGGAGGTCGCCTGCCCGAGCATGAGGAGGACGAGGAGGGCCGGGTAGCTCCATGGCTGGGGGCGGCGGCCCTGGGAGAGTTCCCGCACGAGGACTCCAGGGAGAAAGAGAAGTATGATGTGCGTCGTACTTCGAGGATGCTAAGGAGAAGTATGATGCTCGTCAAACTTGGGGGTTTCTGATGCCGCCCTGGGAGATCCCTTCCGACCAACTGCCGCCTGTCGCCGCGGTCCAGAAACTGCTGCGCGCCCTCGCGGATCCCGTACGGCTGGAAATGGTCCGCCGCCTGGCGGCGGACCCGGCCGGCGAAGCGCCCTGCTCGGACCTCTACGAGGGCCTGAACAAGTCCACCGCGACCCACCACTTCAAGATCCTGGTGGAAGCGGGCGCCTTCCGTCCGGTCATGGTCGGCCCCTCCCGGGGCCACCGCCTGCGGCGTGACGCCCTGCAGGAGGCGGCGCCCGGTCTGCTGGACGCGCTGATGGGGGCGCTGGACCGGGAGAACTGACCCCCCGGGGGGCCGGAGGGTCGGGTGTCAGTCGCGCGACTGTCCCGGGGCCGTGGAAGGTCCGGCCAGTGTCCACGAGGCCAGCAGGCTCAGTGCCTCGGCGGACGCCGAGCGGGGTTCGGCGGTGTAGAGGAACAGCGTGGTGTCGCTGTCACCGGGGAGCGAAAGGGTCTCGTACTCCACGGTGAGTTCGCCGACCAAGGGGTGCAGCAGCCGTTTGGAGCCGTGGGTGCGCTGGTGCACACGGTGCTGCTGCCACCAGCGGTCGAAGTCGTCGCTCCGCTCCCTCAGCTCCGTGACGAGCGCCTCGGTGGACTGCCGGTCCGATGCGCGGACCGCGTCCAGGCGCAGGTTCTCCACCGCGGCGCGGGCCTGGACGTCCCAGTCGACGAACAGGTCGCGCGCGTCCTCGTCGAGGAAGAGCCAGCGGGTGTAGTTGCGCTCGACGGCCGGCATGGCGTCGAAGTCCGCGAACAGGGCCCTGGCCATCCGGTTCGCCCCCAGGACGGCGGACTGCCGCCCCAGGACGAGGGCGGGGACGGCGGTGTCCAGGGAATCCAGCAGCCGATGGAGCCCGGGACGCAGACGCTGCACGCTCGGCGTGCGCGACGGGGGGACGGCGGCGGTGATGCCGACGAGGTCCTTGAGGTGGGCGAGGCTCGCCGCGTCCAGTCCCAGGGCGTGCCCGACGGCTTCGACCACGGCGGGGGACGGGTTGACGGAGCGGCCCTGCTCCAGGCGGGCGTAGTAGTCGGCGGACACACCGGCCAGGCGGGCGACCTCCTCCCGCCGAAGGCCGGGCACGCGCCGGACGCGGCCGTCCGGCGGCAGTCCGGCCTGCTCGGGATCGCACTGGGCGCGGCAGCGCCTGAGGAAGTCCGCGAGCTCTCGGTTGGTGCGGGTCATGGGAGCAGTCTGTCCCGCGCGGGACGACGAGGGCCCCCGCGAAGGGGGGTCTGTCGGTCCTACCCCTGCGCGACCCAGGCCGCGCAGGGCTTGCCGTGGCCCTCCGAACCACTCCCGCGCGGTCCACGATCGAGTCAGCGCCGGTCCGGCAGCCGGCCCGGCGCGTCCCGTCGCGGCACCTACGGAAGAGGAACACCCATGCCCGCCACCACCACACCCACGGCCCCCGCCACCTGGTTCGTCACCGGCGCCTCCCGCGGACTGGGACTCGAACTGGTCCGGCAGCTGCTCGCCCAGGGCAGCAACGTGGCCGCCACCACCCGCTCCGCCGAGCGCCTCGAGGCCGCGCTGGGCAGCGCGGCCGACACCGGCCGGCTCCTCGCGCTGACCGTGGACCTGACGGACGAGAGCCAGGTCCAGAGCGCGGTGGACCGGACCACCGAGCGCTTCGGCCGGCTGGACGTCGTCGTCAACAACGCGGGCTACGGCTACCTCGCGGCCGTCGAGGAGACCACCGACCAGGCCGTACGGGACATGGTGGACGTCCAGATCGTCGGGGTGTGGAACGTGCTGCGCGCGGCGCTGCCCGTCCTGCGCGAGCAGCGTGCGGGCCGGGTCGTCAACGTCTCCTCGATCCTGGGCCTGACCACGATGCCCGGATGGGCCCTGTACTGCGCGGGCAAGTTCGCGCTCGAGGGGCTGAGCGAGGCGCTCGCCGCCGAGGTCGCGGACTTCGGCATCGAGGTCACCGTCGTCGAGCCCGGCTACTTCCGCACGTCCTTCCTCGGCTCGGACTCCCTGGTCCTGCCCGGCGAGACCACGGAGCACTACCCGGCCGTGCGGGCCATGGTCGAGGACCACCTCGCGCTGCACGGCCGCCAGCTCGGCGACCCCGTCAAGGGGGCCGCCGCCATCATCGAGCGCGCCGGTCTCGAAGGCGGCCCCCTGCGTCAGCTGCTGGGCTCCGACGCGCACGCCTTCGCCACCGCGAAGGTCGACGCCCTGCGGGCCAACCTCGACGCCACCGCCGCCTCCGCCCCCGGCACCGACTTCCCCGCGGCCTGAGCAGGGCGGGCTTCAGGCGGTGAGGCCGGCCGCGAGCCGGTCCGCGACGGTGCGGGGCTCGCGGCCGAGGAGGTCGGCCAGCAGCGGGCCGGCAGCGGCGAAGTGGCCCGCGCGGGCCGCCTGGTACCAGGTGAGCATGAACCGGGCCATTTCCTCCGGCACACCGGCCGCGACCTGGTCGGCGACCCACTGTTCGTCGTCCGGGACGACGCGCTCGACCGTGCCACCGGTGAGGTCGGAGGCGATCTTCGCGACGTCCTCGAAGGTGACGGCGGTCGGCGCCGTGAGGTCGACGGGGCCGTCGAAGGTGCGGTCACCGGCGAGGACGACCGCGGTGGCCTCGGCGATGTCGTCACGGTCGGTGTAGGGGACGGGGCCGTCCTGGGGCTGGGTGATCACGCCGGTCCGCCGCCACGGGCCGAGCACCTGGTCGAGCGGGCCGTAGGCGCCGTTGCGCAGTGCGGTCCAGGCGACGCCGGAGTCCGCGAGGATCGCCTCCGTGGCGATGTGGAAGTGCGACGGCGGGTACGGGTTGCCGGGGACGGCGCCCTGCTGGCTGGTGTAGACGATCCGCCGGACGCCGGCCGCGACCGCCGCTTCGACGGCACCGCGGTGCAGGCCGACGATGTCGGCGGCCGGGTCGTTGCCCGACACCAGGAGGACCTGCTCGGCACCGGCGAAGGAGTCGCGCAGCGCGGCCGGGTCCTCGTAGGAGCCCTGCCGCACGCGCACACCGCGGTCGGCGAGGTGCCGCGCCTTGGCGGTGTCGCGGACGCTGACGCCGATCTCGTCGGCGGGTACGCGCTTGAGGAGGTGCTCGACGGTGGTGCCGCCCAGCCCACCGGTGGCGCCGGTGACAACGATCATGGTCTTGGCCTTCCCGCATAAGTTGACCACATGGGTCACTTTCTCTCCGCCGACGACCGTAGGTAAGCTGACTCGACGAGTCAAGTTGCGACGGTCGAGTGACAGGAAGAGACGGTGAGGACCATGGCCGGTGCGGTGCCGCCGGGGCCCCGGCTGCGTGCCGACGCCCGGCGCAACTCCGAGCAGATCCGCTCCGCCGCGATCGGCGCCTTCCAGGGACAGGGTCTGACGGTGCCGCTGGAGGAGGTCGCCAAGGCGGCCGGGGTGAGCAAGGCCACGATCTTCAACCGGTTCGGCGGACGGGTCGGCCTCATCGAAGCCGTCATCGAGGAGGTCGTCGCCCGTGAGCTGTTCGCCCTCATCGACCGCACCCGGACCGTCGACGACGCAGGCGAGCGGATCGCGTACTACCTCACCGCGATCCGCGACCTCCAGTACCGCCAGCCCGCCTTCAACGACGTCCTGTTGCAGACGTATCCGCACTCCGGGCAGCTCATGGAGATCTGCCGGGTCGGAAGCGTGGCCAACGAGGAGTTCGTCGAGGCGGCGCGGGCCGGCGGCGCACTGCGGCCGGAGTTCACGGCGGGCGACCTCCACGCCCTCGTCCTCGACAACGCCCTCGCCCTCAAACACGGCGAACGGCCGCCCCGGGGCGACTACGACCGCCGTACCGGATACCTCCTGGACGGCATCCGCGGGCGTGAGCCCGTCCGGCTCCAGGACAGGCCCTAGTCGACCAGGCCCTAGTCGACCGGCGCGACCCGGATCAGGTTGCCGTCCGGGTCCGTGATCGCGAACGTGCGGCCGAAGGGCTCGTCGTGGGGTTCCTCCACCACCGTGACGCCCTTGGCGGCCCACTCGGCGTGCAGCGCGTCGATGGCGGCCGAGGAGCCCGGGACCATGAGGCCGACCTCCGAGGTGCGCGGGGTCCCCGGCGTGAGCCGGTCCGCGCGGCCGCTCCAGAGGGCGAAGAGGACTCCGGGGGCGACTTCGAAGGGGACGTAGCGCGGGGTGGTCATCACCGGCTTGATGTCGAACAGGCCGGAGTAGAAGGCGGTCGCGCGCTCGACGTCGGTGACGTAGACGAGGAAGAGGTTGGGTGCGGACATGGGTATCGGCTCCTTCCGGACGGGCCGGTCGGTTCCGGCCCTTGGTGTCAGCCTCGCCTGAGAACATGACAGGAGTTGTCCTGTTCGGAGCGGGGAGGTGTCCGGTGAGCCGGCCGCAGCGCTTGATCGAGCTTCTCGCGGCCCTGCAGGCGCGTCCGCGGACCACCGCGGAGGCGCTGGCCGAGGAGCTGGGGGTGTCGACGAGGACGGTCCTGCGCGATGTGCGGGCGCTGGTCGACGCCGGGATCCCCGTCTTCACCGAGCGGGGCAAGTACGGCGGCATCAGCCTGCTCCCCGGTGACCAGGCCGACCTGTCGAAGCTGACGACCGGCGAGGCGGACCTGCTGCGGGCCGTCGGGCTCGACCTCGACCGGGCCCGTCAGCTCGGCGGCGAGGCGGCCGCCCGGTCGGCGCTGCGCAAGCTCACGCCCCGTCGGGCCCTGCCGCCCGTACGGGACGACCTGCCGCTCGCGCTGACGGACGTGATCGCGATCGACAACCGGCCCTGGTTCGAGGACGCCGCGCCCCTGCCCGACGTCGCGGGGCTGGTACGGGACGTGCGTACGGCGAGGCGGCTGCGGATCGTCTACCGCAGGAGCGGGGACGCCGCCCCACGGGAGCTCGTGGTCGACCCCTACGGGCTGGTCCAGCGGGGCGGCCGCTGGTACCTCGTCGCCGACCGGGACGGGCGGCCCCGCCTGTTCGCGCTCTCCCGGCTCCAGCGCTGGGCCGTGCTCGACGGCCCGCGCCGCTTGCGTGCCGGTGCCGATCTCGCCGGTACGGCACGCGAGTTGGGCGAGGCGTTGGAGCGCAGAAAGCACGTGACGGTCACGGCTCGTGTCGACGCGGCCCGCCTCGACCTCGCCCGCCGGATCCTGGGCGCCAGGCTCAGGACGGTGGGCGACCAGCGGGACGACGGGCGGGTCGAGATCACCGTGGCGTACGACCAGGTCGACGGCGTACGGCAGCTACTGCAGTTCGGCGAGCACATCGAGGTCGTCGCCCCGGAGGCCGCACGGCGACTGGTCGGACGGCTGGCGGCCACAATCGCTCGCGCGCACGCCGCCGACAGTCCTCGACCCTGTCCATGAACGGGACCGACGGCCCTCGACCCCGGCCATGAACGAGGGCCGGGCCGAGGCCGCACCGCGTCAGGGTCGCCAGGCCACCCGGTGCTCCGCCAGATGCGCCAGCACCGCGTGGTTCGCCTCCCAGCCGTCCGGGAACTTCACCAGCGTTCCCAGCTGGACCGGTTCCGTGGACGGATAGTCGTCCAGCAGGTCGCCGACGCCCTCGCGGCAGACCACGACGCACGCGTGCCGGTGCCGGGAGGCAAGGACGCACAGGCGGCCGGTCTCCAGGTGGAAGGCGGTGGCGTCGGGGCGGCCGGAGAGCGGGTGCAGGACGACCGTGACGTCGTACTCGCGGCCCTGGAGGCGGTTGGCCGTGTCCACGGTCACGTCGTGCACACCGAGGTCGGCCAGCGCCGCACGGACCGCCGCCGCCTGGTCCCGGTGCGCGGTGCCGACGGCGATGCGGGCGGCGGTGAGGGGAGCGGGGTCGGGCGAGCGCTCGGAGGTCGCCCGGCCTTCGCGGTCGAGGAGACGCCGGACCACCGCCGCCACCGCCCGCACCGCCTCCGGGTCGGTGCGCGGGGTGTGCCGGGCGGGCAGCTCCAGCAGGCCCCAGCCGGCGGCGGCGGCCTCGTCGATCACCCGGTCGGGGCCCGAGCCGTCCGACGGCACCGCGAAGGCCAGGCTCCGGTCGCCGTGGTCCGTGCCGCTGCGGAACGGCGTGTACGGGTAGAAGGCGTCCGAGACCAGACGGGCCGCCGACGCCGGGAGCCGCCAGGAGACCGGGAGGCGGTGCTGGGGCAGGCCCGGGTTGTGGGCGAGGAGGGTCGTCACGGCCGAGGACGACGGGTCGTAGGCCAGGCCCGCCCACTGCTCGCTGCCCACCGTCGCGAACGGGTCCAGCTGGCCCGGGTCGCCCACGAACAGCGCCCGCTCGAAGAGCCCGGCGACCGCGAGCAGGGAGTCCGAGCGCATCTGGTACGCCTCGTCGACGATCGCGTGCCGCCACGGCTCGTCCACCTTGACGTGTGCCCACTTCGCCGCCGTCGACAGGACGACGGCCTGCCCGGCGAGGTCGGCCGCCTTCGCCGACTTGCGGACGTTCTCCAGCGCGTCGAGCGCCTTGTCGTACGGGTCGGCGTCACTGCTGTGCAGGCGGCCCACCGGGAGGTCCGGGTCCTTCTCGGCCAGGCGCAGCACCAGGTCGTCGACCTGGGCGTTGGTCTGCGCCACCACCATCAGGGGGCGGCCCGCCTCGGCCAGCTCCAGCGCCGCCCGCACCACGAGCGTGGACTTCCCGGCGCCGGGCGGGGAGTCCACGACGACACCGCGCTCCGTGCCGTGCAGGGTGTCGTGGAGGATCGCCGCGGTGGCGCGGGCCGCCTCGGCACCCGGGTCGAAGGCCGCGGGGGCGGGGGCGGCGAGGGTCTCGGCGGTCACAGCACGTCCTCCTCGGTCTGGGCGTCGGCGGCCTCCGGCACGGTGGCCGTCTCACCGGGCGGGCCGCCGTGCGTCCACGGCGTCTGCTCCGGGTCGGGGAGCTTCGCGCCGCCCCGCTGCTCGTGCTCGAAGAGCGTGAAGCAGACCAGGTCGCCCTTCTCCGGCACCGACCCCGCCTCGGGCTCCTTGCCCCGGCCCATCTTGTCCATGATCCGCAGGACCAGCGTGCCGTCGTCGGCCCCGGTACCGGTCCCGTCGCCGTGGTCCGGGGCGGCCGGGCCGACGTACTCGGCCGTCTGGGGCTTGCCGCCCAGCGAGCGGTAGACCTTCACCCGCTCGCCCAGGTGCGGGCGGTCGTCCGTGCGGACCGTGACCAGCGGGCGCGGACTGGGCCGCTTGCTCTCGCTGTACGCCATCACCACGTCGACGACCTCGCCCGCGAACGCCTCCCCGGACAGCCGCCGCCCGGCCATCACCAGCGGATCGTCCAGCGCCTCCTGGGCCTCCAGGCGGGCCTGCTCGCGCTCGCGCGTGGCCAGCTTGTTCGCCGCCGTCACGGCGTCGTCGCGGCGCGGCTGCGGCGGCTCGCCGGCCAGGATGCGGTCGCGGTGGGAGGTGAACGACCAGCGGTCGCGGGTCCAGCGCTCCTCGGCGTGCGCCCCCTCGGGCAGCTCCCGCAGCAGGTCCAGGCCCCGCCACACCGCGTCCCAGGTGGGCCGGGTACGGCTCTCGACGAGGCCACGGATCTCCCGCTCCGCGGCCGTGAGTGCACCGAGCCGGTCGTCGGCCTCCAGACCGTCCTCGGCGGCGGCCAGCGCGGTGCGGGCGCGGTGGTGGCGCTCGATGGCGGGGGCGAGCAGCCTGTTGTCGAAGGCCGGGTCGGTCGCCGGGCCCGCGGGCGGGCACAGCAGCTGACCGTCGGCGTCGCGGGCCAGCTCGGCGCGGCGGGCGGCCTCCGCGCCGGTTGCGCCCTGCGTGCCGTCCGGCGCGATCCACGCGAGCAGGGCCCCCAGGTGCTGGTCCTCCAGCGTGGACTGCCCGGTCGCCCAGTGTCGGCCCAGCAGGTCGGTCATGGCGAGCAGGAGGGAGGAGCCGGGTACACGGGCCCGCTCGCCGTAGTGGGTCAGCCACCGGCCGAGCAGCGGCACCCGGGGCGGCGCGGGGTGCGGGGTCTCCGGGTCCTGCTCCGCCGTACGCCGAAAGCGCATGGACCGGCCCAGCAGCCGTACGAAGTCGACGCCCGCGCGGCTGGGCACGACCAGCTGCGCGGCGTCGGCGCACAGGTCGACCTCGACCTTGACCCGCTTGCCCGTCTCCGGGTCGGTCTCGGTGCGCTCGGCGGCCTCGACGCTCTCCGCGTACGCCTCGATGTGCGGCAGCACGATGTCGGCCAGGTCGGCCAGGAACGCGAAGCGCAGGTCGCGGTCGCGGGGCTGCGGCACGACCAGCAGGTGCGGCGCGTCCCGGTCGGTGCCGACCAGCGCGCCGAGCGGGGCCCCGGCCTCACCGGCGGTGGTCAGCGGCACGAAGACCAGCGGACGGTCGGACAGGTGCCGGTGCCGGACGGTGGCGGCGGGCTGGGCCCGGCCGGTGCGCACGGCCTCCAGCCGGGCGAGCGTGGTGATCAGCGACACGCGGACACCTCGCCGACGCCGGTCCGGCTTCCGGCACCGCTGCCGTCGCCCGCCGCCGAGGCGGTCCCCGCTCCGCCGGAGCGCGAACCGGCCGTCGCCAGTGCCTCCGCACGCAGCCGGGCCGCCCTGCGCAGCGCGGCCACCGCCGGGTCGTCCGGATCACCGGCCTCCCCGCGGGCCGCGGCCAGCACGTCCTCGACCGTGGAGAGACCGCCCAGCTCGGCCCGCACCGGGCGGCCCAGGCAGGTGACCGCACCCGCCTCGCGAGACCCGGCACGGCAGTGGAAGGCCAGCTCGCAGGCCGACAGGCATTCCGGCGCGTACGCCGCCGGGACCGCCTCGACCGCCGCCGCCAGCTCCTCGGCCGGCAGCTCGGGGGAGAAGCAGACGCCCTCCGGGAGCGCGTCGGCGATGTCCTCGACGCGGGTCAGCCGGGCGAGCTGGCGGTCGGTGACGGCGCGCTGCTTGCGCACGTCGACGGCGGACGCGGTGGGCAGGTTGGAGAAGTCCTTGGGGCAGACCAGCAGGACCCGGTGGCGCACGCGCGGGGCCGGGTCGAGCCGGGCGGCGACCCGCTCAAGCGCCAGCACGTACACCGCGGCCTGCCGGGCGGCGGCGCCCACCTTCGCCGGGTCGGCGGAGCCGTCCAGCATGGGGAAGGACTTGATCTCGACGACCGTCCAGCTGCCGTCCGGATGCACCACCACGGCGTCCGGCTCCAGGAAGGCGGGCGAACCGGCGACGTCGAGCGCGAGCATCGGATGGTCCAGCAGCGTCCACGCGCCGGGTGTGCCGGCGGCCTCGCGCAGGGCCAGCGCCGTGCGCGCCGTACGGCCCTCGGGTCCGGTCGCCGACAGGTCGGGCACCTCCACCCGGGCCTCGGCGGGCGGCTCGGCGCCCCGGTCCAGCCTCTCGTGCACGAGCCGCAGCAACTCGGCGCCGCCGTCCGCCTTGACCTTCGCCTCGAAGGCGTTGCCCCGAGTGAGGGCGAACTGCGACTGTCCGAACGCCGCCGGCGAGCCCAGCGCACTGGCCAGGGCGGCCTTGTCCACCCCCGCGCCGTCGAGGATCGCGCGCCGGCGGCACCCCGGGTTGGCGGCGAGGGCGGCCAGCGCCCGGGCGTCCAGCGCCTTGGCCGGTACGTCGGGACCGCGCAGCTCAGCGAGTCGGTGCCGGAGTCTCGTCCCCCGCGTCCGAGGGGGCGGGGTCCGGCTCGGCCCCTGCTCCGAACCGCTGCTCGCGCTGCCGTGGAAATCGCTCACCCGCGGAAGTCTGGCATCCGCCACTGACAATCGCGGAACCCGCGCCGTCCCGGGCGGAGTCGGGGGTGGACGCGGAGACGTTCGCCGAGTCCGCCGCGGCCGGTGCGAAACGGGCCGTGAGCCGGGTCCGCGCCCGCTCCGCGGTCCGCAGCACGAACGGCGTCAGCAACAGTCCCGCGCCCATCACGGCCGCACCGGCGACCGCGTCCAGGAAGTAGTGGTTCGCGGTGCCCATGACGACGATCGTGGTCACCAGCGGGTAGACGACCCCCGCCACCTTGGCCGTGCGCGTGCCGCCGTGGCGCCACAGCATCACCCCGCACCACAGCGCCCAGCCCACGTGCAGACTCGGCATCGCCGCGTACTGGTTGGTCATCCCGCCCAGACCGCGCGGAGCGCTCGCCTCGCCGCCCCACCAGCCGTACGAGCTGTACTGGGCCATGGTGTCGACGAACCCGTGACCGGCGTCCAGCAGCCGGGGCGGGCAGGTCGGCAGCAGGGTGAAGCCGATGAGACCGATGAACGTGGACGTCATCAGCCAGGTGCGGGCGGCCCGGTAGCGCACCGCGCGGGAGCGGAAGAGCCAGACCAGGACCGCCGGGGTGACCACGTAGTGCAGCGACGCGTACCAGAAGTCCGCCGGTACGCCGATCCACGGCTCGCTCGTGAAGAGGCGGTTGAGGGGGTGCTCCGCGTTGAGGTGGAGCGCCTTCTCGATGTCCAGGATGGCCAGGCCGTGGTCGACGGCGTCGGAGACGTCACCCCGCACGAGCAGGCGCCCCGCGCTGTAGCAGGCGTACACGAGGACGATGAGCGGCAGCTCGGTCCACCAGCGCAGCCGAGGGTGCGGGGCCGCCTCGGTGCCCGGTGTCTCGGTGTGCCGCAATCCGATCGCCCTCCCCCTTCTCACGCTTCTCACTTCTCGCTCACCCGTACGCCCGGACGGACACGGGCGAGCCACTTTACGGCCTTGCCGCGCCCGCTCCGCCAAGCGCCCTCGGACCGGATAGACGCGGGCACCGCCCCTCGGGTTGCCCGCACGGACAGTACGGGATGATGGAGGGGTCCCCTCAGACATTTCTCCCGGAAAGGCCCCTTCATGGCACCGCGCATCCTGCTGGCACGCCACGGACAGACGGAGTGGTCGCTGTCCGGCAGACACACCGGCAGGACCGACGTGCCGCTCCTGGAGGAGGGCCGGCGCGGCGCGAAGCTGCTGGGCGAGCGGCTGCACCGGACGCCGCTGGACGGGCTGCCGGGCGTGGAGGTGCGGACCAGTCCGCTGGTGCGGGCGAGCGAGACCTGCGAGCTGGCCGGTTTCGGCGAGCGCGCACGCGCGTGGGACACGCTGCAGGAGTGGGACTACGGGGCGTACGAGGGCATGACGCCGGAGCAGATCCAGGCCGTGCGGCCCGGGTGGCTGATCTGGCGGGACGGGGTCCCGGAGGGAGAGGGTGTGGCGGATGTCACCGCGCGCGCGGACGAGGTGGTGGCCTGGGCGCGGGAGGCGGAGCGGGACGTGCTCGTCTTCGCCCACGGGCACATCCTGCGGGCGATCGGGGCGCGGTGGCTGGGGCTGCCGTTGTCCTTCGGCGCGCGGATACGGCTGAATCCGACGTCGCTGTCGGTGCTGGGGTGGGCGTACGGGGAGCCGGCGGTGGAGAGCTGGAACGACTCGGGACACCTGGTCGGCTGACGGCTCCGCAACTGCGGGCAGTCGTGCCTCCCCCAGTGCCTGAACGGCCTGGGGGTACCCCCAGGCGGCACGGGTGGGCGCAGCGGCACCCCGCCACGCCGGGTTGCGCACCCACCCCCACGGAACCCGCGATCGATGTCACGCCGGTCGCGGCAGCGCTCCGTGGCGGTCCAGGAACGTCGAGACGCCCGACGCCCGGCGGTGGGGCAGGAGCACCCGGGCCGTGCCCGCCAGCATCGTGTGGATGCGGGAGGACTGGACCTCGCCCAGCAGGTCCAGGCACCGCATGCCCGCCCCCGCCGCCTCGTCGGGGCGGCCCCCGCGGGCCAGGTCGTCCGCCAGCTCCGCCGAGTACAGCGCGAGGTTCCGGGTGAAGTGCGGGTCCTGGAGATCGCCCGCCCGCCGCGCGTGCCGTGCGGCCCGCGGCCAGTCGCCCAGGGTGGACCAGCACTGCGCCTCGAGCCCCTCCAGCTCGGCCTCGCCGTAGAAGCTCATCCACTCGGGGTCGGCGTCCGAGGGGCCCCGTTCGAAGAAGGTCTGCGCGCGCACCAGCGCCTGCTCGCAGCCGACCCGGTCCGCGAGCCCCGCCCAGCCGCCCGCCTCGCGCAGGGAGAGCAGTGACATCAGCCGGGCCGAGCCCAGCGGACGGGCGGCGCGCTGCGCGGCCTGGGCCGCCCGTACCGCCTCGCGCGGGCGGCCGGCGTCACGGGCCAGGAACGCCATGTTGCAGAAGGCGTGCGCCTCCAGGCCCGCGTCGCCGTTCATCCGGGCGGTGGCCAGGGCCTCGGCGTAGTGGGAGCGCGCGTCGTCGAAGCGCCCCGAGTCGTGTGCCAGCCAGCCCACGGAGATCGCCAGTTCCCCGGCGCCCGTGTAGAGCCGGTCCGCGGTCGCCTGCCGGGACGCGCCGGCGTCCAGGAGCGCGTACGCGGTGCGCAGCGGGGCCGCCGCGCGCCGGTAGAGGCCGTCCGCGCCGTGCCGGTCGTCGAGCAGCCGGATCCGGCGGACGGCTTCTTCGAGGGCGCCGGCCTCGCCCGTCCCGGCCCGGCGTGCGGGGCGCCCGGCCGCCGCGGCGTCGAAGGCGAGTCCCAGCGGGCCCAGCGAGGCGGCGGCCACCGTGGCTCCGCTCGTCATGAATGCGCGACGCAGCACGTCGCTCTCCTCGTTGTTGTCGTGCGTTTCGTACAGGTCGTGCGGGTCGTGCGTGTCTCGCGTGTCATACGTCTCATACGGCTCACCCGCCCCTCTCGACTCACTCGTGGAGCGCGCCTGGCGTCCGCGTACCGACGAGCGGGGCGCGAACCCCAGGTCGGTGAGCGTGCGGCCGGGGAACATGTGCAGGAACACCCGCTCGTACGCGTAGTTGGGGCAGCGGATCTCGCCCGCCTCGACCCGGCCGACGTAGCGCGCGTCGCAGCTGACCCGCTCGCCGATCTCGCGCGCGGCCCGGCGGACCGCCGCCGCGAACTCCGCCGGGGAGCGCTTGCCGCGCAACCGCCTGAAGGCGAGGTTCGGCCGCGGTGGCCGTTCGGGCTGGGCGGAGGTCACCGTTGACGACGCCATGGCCGGGTCCTCTCGTGCGAACCGTCGAACCATGCCGGGAACGGGCGGACAAGGCTGACGGCCCTGTTTCCGGCGAGCAAGAACGTACCGGCTGTGACGGAGCGGCCACGCGGTGTTTGGCTACAAACCGGATATCTCATCCACGATCTGCCATGAAGTGCCATCCTTTGCGGCGGTACTGGGCCGTAGCCGTTGACGGACCGCCGCGTTGAACCGGGTGGACCGGGAGGCCCCCGACTCCCGAGCCGCTCGTCCGAGGAGGAGTTCCGTGGTGGAGGCCGGGATGGACACCAGCGTCAGCGTTCCCCCCTGCGACGCCTGTGACGTCGTCACCGTGCCGACCCGGCAGGGTCTGGAGGCGGTCGACATCCTCAGGCGGGGAGCCGGTGAGGGGGTGGGCTCGGTGATCCACGACGACGGCTGCGACACCCTGGGATTCCTGGTGCCGCCGGGCACCGCCGCCGCCTGGGACGTGCCGGGCAGCACCTGCACGGAGACGGACGGCCGCGGACTGAGCATCGTCCCGGCGCCCGAGCCGCCCGTGGAGGGCTCCGACTGGCTGCTGCCGCCCGGCGAGGCGGACCTGGCGACCGACCCCGCCGTCCTGCGGGCCGCGCTGGGCGAGGCGGCCCGGCTGATCAGGGCCGCCGACAGCTGCCGCTGAGCACCGCCGGTCCCGGTCCGAGGCCGGACCGGGACAAGGGACCGGTGCGGACCGGGACAATGGACCGATGGGAAAGTCCAGGAACGCCCGCCGTGGGCGCGCTGCCGCCGAGACCGTCGTCGAGGACGTCGACCAAGGGCGCGCCGAGCTGGTGCCCGACCGGGACCGGCCCCGGGCCCGGACGCTGCTGATCGACGGCGCCCCGCAGTCCCACGTCGACCTTGACGACCCGGCGTACCTGTCCTTCGAGTACCAGCGCCGCATCGGCCACGTCATCGACCTGGCCGCCCCGCCGGGCAGACCCGTGCACGCCGTGCACCTCGGCGGCGGCGCCCTCACCCTCGCCCGCTACGTCGCCGCCACCCGCCCGCGCTCCACCCAGCAGGTCGTCGAGCGCGACGCCGCCCTCGTCCAGCTGGTCCGCCGGGAGCTCCCGCTCGACCCCGGCGCACGGATCCGGGTGCGCTCCACCGACGCTCGCGCCGGTCTCGCCAAGGTGCCCGACGGCTGGGCGGACCTCGTCGTCGCGGACGTCTTCGGCGGGGCCCGCACCCCGGCCCACCTGACCTCCACCGAGTTCCTCGACGAGGTGCGGCGCGCGCTCGCGCCCGGCGGGGTCTACGCCGCCAACCTCGCCGACGGTCCGCCGCTGGCCCACCTGCGCGGCCAGATCGCCACCGCCGCGGCCCGGTTCGCCGAACTCGCGCTCGTCGCCGACCCGGCCGTACTGCGCGGCAAACGCTTCGGCAACGCGATCCTGGTCGCCGCCGACCGCCCGCTGCCGGTCGCCGAACTCACCCGCCGGGCCGCCTCCGACCCGCACCCCGCGCGCGTGGAACACGGCCGCGCGCTCACCGACTTCACCGGGGGCGCCCAACCGGTGACGGACGCGGCGGCGGTGGACTCGCCCGCGCCGCCGGAATCCGTGTTCAAGTGAGCGCGTACCGGAGCGGTCCGGTTCAGTAGCTGCCGATCTCCACCCGCGGCGGCCCGTCGTGCCAGGTGCAGAACACCGACACCCGGTCGGCGCCCGAGGTGAACTCGACCCGGATCCACGACTCCGTCTTCCACACCTGCATCGACCAGCCCGCGCCCGGTGTCGCCGACACCAGGGACGCGGACGACGTACCGAGGTCGAATACTGCGCGGCCCCCGTCGGTGTCGTAACTCCTGACCTGGCCGGACGTGTCGGGTGCCGGGCTCGCCGGGTCCGCGGGCGGGGTGCTGGACGGCGCGGTGCGCGACGGGGCGGGGCCGGGCTCGCGGGACGTGCGGCTCGGCGTCGGCGACGCGCTGACCGACGGCGACGGCGAGGGCGACGGACGGCTGGTGGACGACGCCAGGGAATCCCCGTCGTCGCTCTCCCCGTCCCGCACGCTCGCGTCCGCCGCCGTGATCGGCAGCGCCCGGGGAGCGTCGTAGGCCGTGCCCGCCATCACCGTGTGCACGCCCCACCACGACAGCGTGACCGCAGCGCCGGTGGCGAGCAGCCAGGCGATCACGTGGACGAGTCCTCTGCGCATCGCGGCCATACTGCCCCACCCGCCCCGTGCGTGTCGCCCGAAAGCGGTGTGACGCGGGCCGGGGCGCAGTTGTCCACAGGCCCGGACCGGGTCGGTCCGTATGGCGTACGGTGCCGCCCATGGCAAGTGTGCTCGTGGTCGAGGACGACCAGTTCGTACGCTCGGCGCTCATCCGGCAGCTGACCGACGCCTCGCACACCGTGCGCAGCGTGGGCACGGCACTGGAGGCGCTGCGCGAGGTCGCCCATTTCCGGTTCGACGTGGTGATCCTGGACCTCGGACTGCCCGACCTGGACGGCTCCGAGGCGCTGAAGATGCTGCGCGGCATCACCGACGTACCGGTGATCGTCGCCACCGCCCGGGACGACGAGGCGGAGGTCGTACGGCTGTTGAACGCGGGCGCGGACGACTACCTCACCAAGCCGTTCTCCGTGGAGCACCTGTCGGCCCGGATGGCGGCCGTGCTGCGCCGTGCCCGCGGCGGCCCGGCGGAGGCGGCGGCGCCCACGGTCCTGCGGGTCGGCGGCCTCACCGTCGACCCGCTGCGCCGCCAGGCCGAACTGGACGGCGCGGTCCTCGACCTGACCCGCCGCGAGTTCGACCTGCTCGCCTTCCTGGCCGGCCGCCCCGGGGTCGTCGTGCCCCGCAAGGAGCTGCTCGCCGAGGTCTGGCAGCAGTCCTACGGCGACGACCAGACCATCGACGTCCACCTGTCCTGGCTGCGCCGCAAACTGGGTGAGACCGCGGCCCGGCCGCGCTATCTGCACACCCTGCGCGGCGTCGGCGTGAAGCTGGAGCCACCGCGACTGGAGCCACCACGATGAGATGGGCCCTGGTCAAGGTCTCGCTCGCGGTCACCGTGATGGTCGTGGTCGCCTTCGCCGTGCCGCTCGGACTCGTCATCCGGGAGATGGCCCGCGACCGTGCCTTCTCCAACGCCGAACGGGAGGCTGCCGCCGTCGCCCCGGCCCTGTCCATCACCACCGACCGCGAGCAGTTGGAACGCGTCGTCGCCTCCGCCGGTTCGGACGCCGGGATGGCCGTGCACATACCGGCGCCGGGGGATCGGAGCGGGGGCGCCACCGACATCGGGCGGCAGCGCGCCACCGACGAGGACATCGCCGCCGTACGGCGGATGGGGCGGGCCTCCACCACCGAGGTGGGCGGCGGTTCCACCCTGCTCCAGCCGGTCGCGCTCAGCTCCGGCGAGATCGCCGTCGTCGAGGTGTACGTCCCCGAGTCCGAGGTGACCAACGGCGTCGGCACGGCCTGGGCGGTGCTGGCCGCGGTCGGCGCCGCCCTGATCGTCGGCTCGGTCGCGGTCGCCGACCGGCTGGGCGTACGGATGGTGCAGCCCGCACGGCGCCTGGTCGACGGCGCGCACGAGCTGGGGGAGGGCAAGCTGGGCGCGCGGGTGCCCGTCGAGGGGCCCGACGAACTGCGGCGCGCGGCGGTCGCGTTCAACTCCATGGCCGACCAGGTCGTCCAGCTCCTCGCCAACGAACGGGAGCTGGCCGCCGATCTGTCCCACCGGCTGCGCACCCCGCTGACCGTGTTGCGGCTCAACGCGGCCTCGCTCGGCGACGGCCCGGCCGCCGAGCAGACCAGGGCCGCCGTCGAGCAGCTGGAGCGCGAGGTCGACACGATCATCCGCACCGCACGGGACGCCAAGCCCCAGACGGCCGCCGCAGGGCCGGGCGCCGGGTGCGACGCGGCCGAGGTGGTCCGGGAGCGGATGGGATTCTGGTCGGCGCTCGCCGAGGACGAGGGCCGCAAGTGGAGGGTGGCCGGCGCCGACCGGCCGGTGCGCATACCCGTGGCCCGCACCGACCTGGCCGCCTCCCTCGACGCCCTGCTCGGCAACGTCTTCCGGCACACCCCGGAGGGCACCGCCTTCGCCGTCGACCTGCACAACGGCGAGGACGCGGTGATCGTGCTGGTCTCCGACGCGGGCACCGGGATAGCCGACCCCGAGGCGGCCATGGCCCGCGGCCGGGGTTCGGGCACCGACGGGTCGACCGGGCTCGGCCTGGACATCGTGCGCCGGATGGCGGAGTCGACCGGCGGCGACGTACGCATCGGCTCCTCCGTGCTGGGCGGCACCGAGGTGCGGATCTGGATCCAGCTGGACGGCCGGACGGCGCCCGTGCGGCGCGGACACCGGGGAGCGGTACGCCGACGCCGGCAGGGCCGTACGCCCACGCCCACGCAGGCGCCGACGCCGCCGCCGGCCCGGGCCGGTCACGAGCGCTGACCGGTCGTGACCATTAATCGGCCCCGATCCCTTCCTTAAGCCCACCCTAAGATCGCCAACCCCCGTCCGGATCAGGCTCTTTGCCCGTTTCCGGGTCGCTAGCGTGCTGCCGCACCCACCCCCACCCCGCCCTCGCCGCGTCTCCCGCGGGGGCACCGTGAACAGCGAAGGCAGGCACGTGATGCGCACGCACCGACGCAAGGTCAGTGGCAGGAACAAGGCGATCGGCGCCCTCGTCGCGGCGGCCGTGGCCGGTGGCGGGGCGCTGCTGTTCACCAGCACCGCCCAGGCCGCCCCGGTCGGCGCCGCGTACACGAAGACCAGCCAGTGGTCGACGGGCTACACCGCCCAGTACGTCGTCACCAACAACACCGGGGAGGCGAAGGCGGACTGGACCCTGGAGTTCGACCTGCCCTCCGGCGCGAAGCTCGGCTCCCTGTGGAACGCCGAGTCGAAGACCGACGGTCAGCACGTCACCGTGACGCCGCCCGCCTGGGACACGGACGGGCTGAAGGCCGGCGAGTCCGTCACCGTCGGCTTCGTCGTCAACGGCACCGCCGACCCGACCGGTTGCCTCGTCGACGACGCCGCCTGCTCGACCGACGACGGCGCCACCCCCGAGCCCAGCGGCCGCCCCACCGAGCCCCCGGCCACGCCGGCCCCCACCCCCACGGAGACCGACAGCGCCGAGCCGACCCCGACCGACAGCGCCACCACCCCGGCGCCCACCGGGACCCCCGGCGACGGCACCGCGGCGGGCGCCGGCTTCGCGCCGTACGTCGACACCTCGCTCTACCCGGCCTTCGACCTGCTCGCGCACTCCGCGGCGACCGGCGTCAAGGAGTACAACCTCGCCTTCGTCACCGACGGCGGCGGCTGCACCCCGAAGTGGGGCGGCGTCACCGACCTCGGCAGCGACGCCGTCGCCGGCCAGATAGGCGACCTGCGTGCGAAGGGCGGCGACGTCCGGGTCTCCTTCGGCGGCGCCTCCGGCTCCGAACTGGGCACGACCTGCACGTCGGCCGACGCTCTGGCGGCGGCGTACGGCAAGGTCGTCGACGCCTACCGGCTCACCAAGGTCGACTTCGACGTCGAGGGCGGCGCGCTGCCCGACACGGCCGCCAACACCCGCCGCGCCCAGGCGATCGCAGCGCTGCAGAAGGAGCACCCCGGCCTGGACGTCTCCTTCACCCTCCCGGTGATGCCCGAGGGCCTCACCCAGGCGGGCGTCGACCTGCTCGCCGACGCGAAGAAGAACGGCGTGGACATCGGCGCCGTCAACATCATGGCGATGGACTACGGCCCCGCGTACAGCGACGACATGGGCACCTACGCCGAGCAGGCCGCCACCGCCACCCAGGCCCAGATCAAGGGCGTCCTCGGCCTGTCCGACGCGGACGCCTGGAAGACGGTCGCGGTCACCCCGATGATCGGCGTCAACGACGTCGCCAGTGAGGTCTTCAAGGTCGACGACGCCGCCCAGCTGGTGGAGTTCGCGAAGTCCAAGGGCCTGGGCGCGCTGTCCATGTGGTCCGCGACCCGCGACAAGGCATGCCCCGGCGGTCCGAAGCCCTCGGCCGACGCCACCTGCAGCTCCGTGGACCAGGAGCCGAACGCCTTCGCCAAGGCGCTCGCCGCCTACAAGTAGGCCCGGGCTCCTCCCCGTCGGACCGGGCCCCACACCGGTCCCACGAGCGGGGCGCGGCATCCCCCCGTCGGATGCCGCGCCCCGCTTCACTTCCCGTCCCGGCTCCCCGTACCGGCCCCCCCCGTCCCGGCTCCCGAGTACCGGCTCTTCCCCGAGCGGCTACTCGACCGCGTCCAGCGGCGGCAGCGTCCCCGTGCGGGCCGCCCGCCCGTACCACAGGGCGCTCGACTTCGGGGTGCGCTGCTGGGAGGCGTAGTCGACGTACACCGCGCCGAAGCGCTTCTCGTAGCCGTACGCCCACTCGAAGTTGTCCAGCAGGGACCACAGGTAGTAGCCCCGGACGTCGGCGCCGTCGGCGATGGCCTGCCGGACCGCGGTGAGGTGGCCGTTCAGGTAGGCGACCCGCTCAGGGTCGTGCACCGAGCCGTCCGCGCCGGGCTTGTCGTCGTAGGCCGCGCCGTTCTCGCTGATGTACAGCGGCATGCCGGGAGCCTCCCGGTTGTAACGCATGATCAGCTCGTGCAGGCCGGACGGGTCGACGCTCCAGCCCATCTCGGTGCGCTCGCCGGGCGGCTGGTGGAACGCCACGTCGTCCGCCGCGGGCCACGGCGAGTGGTCGCTCGCGCCGTGGCCGTCGGCGCGCGGCGCACGCGAGTCGGCGTCGGCCGCCGACACCACCGTGGGCGTGTAGTAGTTGAGGCAGATCGCGTCGATCGGCTGGCGGATCTGGCCCAGGTCGCCGTCCTGGACGAACGACCAGTCCGTCACCGGCGCGGTGGCCTCCAGGAGCGAGGGCGGGTAGGCGCCGTGCAGGATCGGGCCGTGGAAGATCCCGCCGGACAGGTCGTCGATCTTCTGCGCCGCCGCCAGGTCCGCCGGGTTCTGCGACAGCGGCCGCACGACGGACGTGTTGAGGCTGATCGCCACCGAGTTGCGGGCCGGCATCACCGAACGCAGCGCGACCGTGCCGAGGCCGTGCGCCAGGTTCAGGTGGTGCGCGGCGCGCAGCGCGGCCGCCGGGTCGGTGCGGCCGGGGGCGTGCACACCGGAGGCGTAGCCCAGGAAGGCGGCGCACCAGGGCTCGTTGAGCGTGATCCACTGCTCCACCCGGTCGCCGAGCGCCTCGCCGACGATCTGCGCGTATTCGGCGAACCGGTACGCCGTGTCCCGCTCGGGCCAGCCGCCCGCGTCCTCCAGCTCCTGCGGCAGGTCCCAGTGGTAGAGGGTGACGGCAGGCTTGATCCCGGCGGCCAGCAGCTCGTCCACCAGGCGGCGGTAGAAGTCCAGGCCGCGCTGGACGGCGGGGCCGCGGCCGGTCGGCTGCACCCGGGTCCAGGAGACCGAGAAGCGGTAGCCGCCGAGGCCCAGGTCCTTCATCAGCGCCACGTCGTCGCGGTAGCGGTGGTAGTGGTCGACAGCGATGTCACCGGTGTCCCCGCCGGCCGTCTTCCCGGGCGTGTGGCTGAAGGTGTCCCAGATGGAGGGGGTACGGCCGTCCTCCCGCACCGCACCCTCGATCTGGTACGCCGAGGTGGCGGCGCCCCAGAGGAAGGCGGGGGGGAAGGTCACCGGGGTCACCGGCGTTGCGGACTCAGGCATGGAAGCGCTCCCATTGCGGGTCATGGCGGGTCGGGTCGTGGACGACCGACAGGTGGAGGTACGAGGGGGGAAGGCGGGGCCGGGACGGCGGTGGCCCGGCCCCCGGGACGGCGGTCATCCCTTGACGGCGCCCTGCATGATGCCGCCCACGATCTGCTTGCCGAAGATCGCGAACACCAGGAGCAGCGGCAGCGTGCCGAGCAGCGCGCCGGCCATGATCAGGGACTGGTCCGGCGTGTAGCCGCGGCCCAGTCCGGCGAGGGCGACCTGCACGGTCGGACTGCCGTTCTGCGTCAGCACCAGGAACGGCCACAGGAAGTCGTTCCAGGACTGCACGAACATCAGCATGCCGAGCACGGCCATCGCGGGCCGCGCCGCCGGGAACACCACGTGCCACACCACGCGCCAGCTGCTGGCGCCGTCGACGCGGGCGGCCTCGATGATCTCGTCGGGCAGTGCCTGGAGCAGGTACTGGCGCATGAAGAACACGCCGAACGCGTTCACCAGGGACGGCAGGATCACCGCCTGGAGCTGGTCGGACCAGTCCAGCTTCGCGACCATCATGTACAGCGGGATGATGCTGAGCTGCGGGGGCACCATCATCGTGCCGATGACGATCAGCATCAGCGCGCCCCGCCCGCGGAAGCGCAGCTTGGCGAAGGCGAAACCGGCGATCGTCGACAGGAAGACGATCGTGAGCGCCGAGGTGCCGGCCACGATGGTGGTGTTGAGGAACGCCTCGCCGAGGTTGGCGTCGTTCCAGGCGATCTCCAGCTTGTCGAACAGGTTGCCGCCGAACCAGAAGGGCGGCGGCGTCTGGGCGAGCCGCTGGTTGTCGCGCGAGGCGGCGATCGCCGTCCACACCAGGGGGAACAGCGAGCCGATGGTGAACAGGGCGAGGATGATGTAGGCGATCGGTCCGGCGTGCAGCGTGCCGCCCGCCCGCGCCGCCTTGGAACGTCGTCGGCCCCGCCGGGGCGGCTCGGGTGCCGCGTCGGCCGGGGGTTTCGTCATGGTCGTCGTCACGGCCGGTTCTCCTTAACTACTGGCGCGCAGCCGGCGCGAGATGACGGCGTTGAGGATCCCGATCACGATCAGGATCAGGAACATCGCCCAGGCGATCGCGGAGGCGCGGCCCAGGTGCTGGTTGACCCAGCCCTGCTCGTACAGGTACAGGCCGAGCGTCTGGAACTGGTGCTGGGAGCCGCCCGAGGCGCCCTTGTTGGCGTCGAAGAGCAGCGGCTCGCCGAAGACCTGCGAGGCGCCGATGGTCGACACGACGACCGTGAACAGGATCGTCGGGCGCAGCGAGGGCAGGGTGACGTGGATGAACTGCCGCCAGCGGTTGGCGCCGTCCAGTGCCGCCGACTCGTACAGGTCCTGCGGGATCGCCTGCATCGCGGCCAGGTAGATCAGCGCGTTGTAGCCGGTCCAGCGCCAGATGACGATCGTGGACACGGCGAACTTGGACGACCACGAGCCGTTCTGCCAGTCGATCTTGTCCAGGCCCACCATGTCGAGGACCCAGTTGATCATGCCGTAGTCGCGGCCGAAGAGCAGCACGAAGACCAGCGAGGCCGCGGCGATGGACGTCGCGTACGGCGCCAGCATCACGACCCGGTAGAAGGTCGAGGCACGCAGCTTGTAGTTGAGGATGTGCGCCAGGCCCATCGCCATCAGCAGCTGCGGCACCGTGGAGATGACGCCGATCCACAGCGTGTTCTTCGCGGCGTTCCAGAAGAACTCGTCGTCGAAGATCCGGGTGTAGTTGTCCAGGCCCGTCCACTTCATGTCGGTGGGCGCGGTCAGCTCCACCGTGTGCAGCGAGGCCCAGCCGGTGTAGATCAGCGGGAACAGGCCGAAGGCGAGGAACAGCAGGAAGAACGGCGAGACGAACGCGTACGGGCTCCAGCGCATGTCCCGCTGCCAGCGGCGGGAGAGCTTGGCCCGCTTTTTGCGGTCCGCCTCCGCGGACGCCCTGCCGCCGGGCGGGCGGCCCGGGGCCGCGCCCCCCTTGACGGGGGACGCGGCGGTGTCGTGCCGGGTGGTCATTCCGGTCACTTCTCCAGGTTGTTGTCGATGGTCTTCACGGCGTTGTCCCAGGCTTCCTTGGCGGACTTGCCCTGGGTGACGAGGATGACGCCGTTGTCGGTCAGACCCTGCTGGACGATCTGGTCCTTCGGGCCGATCACCTGGGTCGGGATCTCCTCGGCGGCCTTGGCGAAGGCCTTGCCGATCGGAGCGTCACCGGTCATCTCGTTCTTGCCGCCGGTCACCTCGGGCATCGTGTACGTCGAGGGGGCGCTCGGGAAGCTGGCCATCACGGAGAAGAGCTTTGCCTGCTGCTCGGGGGCCGTCAGCCAGGTGATCAGCTTCTGGGCCTCCTTCACGTGCTTGCCGCTCTTGGGCACGCCGAGGAAGGTGCCGCCCCAGTTGCCGGACTTCGGGGCCTGGGCCACGTCCCACTTGCCGGCGGACTCCGGGTTCGACTTCTCCTTGATGGTGCCGAGCATCCACGGCGGGCAGGCCACGGTGGCGAACAGGCTGTTGGCGACTGTCTGGTCCCAGGCCGGCTGGAACTGGGTCTGCGACTGGACCAGGCCCTTCTCGGCGGCGTCGGCGGTCAGGTCGAAGGCCGCCTTCACGGCCGGGTTGGTCTTGTAGATGACCTCGCCGGACGCGTCGTAGAACTTCTCCTTCTCACTGCTGAGGATGGCGTTGATCAGGCCGCCGGGGGAGTCCATGAAGTAGGTGTCCTTGCCGGCACCCTTCTTGTACTGCTCGCCGACCTCGACGAACTTCTTCCAGTCGCCGGCCCACAGCTTGGAGACCTCGTCGCGGTCCGTCGGCAGGCCCGCCTTCTCGAAGAGGTCCTTGCGGTAGCAGATGGCCATCGGGCCGATGTCCGTGCCGAGACCTATCGTGGCGCCGTCCTTGGTGGTGGCCTGCTGCCACTTCCAGTCCAGCCAGTTGTCCTTCTTGACGCCCTCGGCCTTGGACATGTCCTCGAACTTGTCCGCCTGGGTGGCGACGACCTCGGCGATGTTGCCGACCTCGATCGCCTGCACGTCCTGGAGACCGCTGTTGGTGGTGAGGTGGTTGACCAGAGCGGGGTAGTAGTTCTCGTTCCGCTCGGTGACGTTCTCCTCGATGTTGATGTCCGGGTTGAGCTTCTCGTACTCCTCGTAGAGTCCGGCCTGCTTGAAGCCCATCGTCCCGAAGAGGCCGAGGGTGATCGTGGTCTTGCCGCTGCTGTCGCCCGACGACGAGCTGTCCTCGTCGTTCCCGTCGTCGGCACAGCCGGCCAGCAGCCCGGCGCCCAGCGACGCGATGGCCGCCATGACCACCACCTTGCGGGCCGATCCTCTGCGTGCTGCTCGCATTGCGTCCTCCTGTTGCCCTGACGTGCCGACCCCCCGGCCAACTACATGGTTGGACCCGCTGCTTCATGTGTTTCGTTCGTCGCTGCGGCTCGGGCGGGGAACGTGCGGGATGTGTAAGTGCCAGGTAGTGTGGGAGCGCTCCCACAAGTGATGTGTTGAAGAGTCGTCGGTCCGGGCGGGGGTGTCAAGGGAACGGACGCGACGAATTGCGTTCAGTTATCGGCCTGTTAACTGGACATTGCGAGCGACGCCGAGACACTCCCGTACCGCGGGGGAGGGGCCGGAGTCGGTCATTACACCCGACCGGCCTGTTAAATTCCAGGCCAGCCGCAGAGTGCGGGGGTGACGACGGGAGGCGGAGCCGATGGCAAGCCACGGAGTGCGTGGTCGGAGCGGTGGCCGGCCCACCCTCGAAGAGGTGGCGGCCCGCGCGGGCGTCGGCCGCGGCACGGTCTCCCGCGTGATCAACGGCTCGCCGCGGGTCAGCGACGCGACCCGGGCGGCCGTCGAGGCGGCGGTCGCGGAACTCGGTTATGTCCCGAACACGGCGGCCCGTGCGCTGGCGGCCAACCGCACCGACGCGATCGCCCTCGTGGTGCCGGAGCCGGAGACGCGGTTCTTCGCGGAGCCGTACTTCTCGGACATGCTCAAGGGCGTCGGCTCGGAGCTGTCCGACACCGAGATGCAGCTCCTGCTGATATTCGCGGGCAGCGACCGGGAGCGGGAGCGGCTCGCCCAGTACCTCGCGGCGCACCGGGTGGACGGCGTCCTGCTGGTCTCGGTGCACGCCGACGACCCGCTGCCCGACCTGCTGACCCAGCTGGAGATTCCCGCGGTGATCAGCGGCCCGCGCTCGGCCGCGGAACCGCTGGCGTCCGTGGACTCGGACAACTACGGCGGCGCCCGGTCGGCCGTCGAGCACCTGCTGGGCCGGGGCCGCGGCCGTATCGCCCACATCACCGGCCACCTCGCCGTCTACGGCGCCCAGCGACGCGTCGACGGCTACCGCGACGCCCTGCGGGAGGCGGGCCACGAGGTGGACGAGGCGCTGATCGAGCCGGGCGACTTCACCGAGGACGGCGGGCGCCGCGCGATGGCGGAACTGCTGCGCCGCCACCCCGACATCGACGCGGTCTTCGCCGCCTCCGACGTCACCGCGGCGGGCGCCGGCCAGGTCCTGCGCGAGGCGGGCCGGCGCATCCCGGACGACGTGGCGCTGGTCGGCTACGACGACTCGGCCATCGCCCGCCACATGGAGCCGCCGCTCACCAGCGTGCGCCAGCCCATCGAGGAGATGGGCCGCGCGATGATCGACCTGCTGCTGACCGAGATCGCCGACCGCCGCCCGGCCGCCTCGCGGGGCCTGGAACGGCACCAGGTGGTACTGGCGACGGAGCTGGTGGAGCGCAGGTCGTCCTGAGGCCGTACGCGGGGCCGCGCGCCGGGTGTGCGCGGTCCCGGTCGGGCTCCCGTGCGCGCGTGGAGAGTGCTCTCACGCAATCAGCCGGTGACTCTCGCGAGAGCCACCGGCTGATTACTCAGGGTGAGTGACGGGACTTGAACCCGCGGCCACCTGGACCACAACCAGGTGCTCTACCAACTGAGCTACACCCACCAAGGCCGGTGCTCGAATCCCGCGTGGCGGGTTTCCCGACCGGCTGAGAAAAAGTGTACAGGGTCCGAAGGGGTGCTCGCGCCCGGCTTTCCGGACGCCGCCGCCCGGCGGGCCGTACCCCCTAACCGGCGGATACGACGTGCTTCGCGGCGATCGCCCTGGCCGTGTCGGAGTCGGGGCCGGGCTGCGGGACGAAGACCGCCTCCCGGTAGTAGCGCAGTTCGGCGATGGACTCGCGGATGTCGGCGAGCGCCCGGTGGTTGCCGTTCTTCTCGGGGCTGTTGAAGTACGCCCGCGGGTACCAGCGGCGGGCCAGCTCCTTGATCGAGGAGACGTCGACGATCCGGTAGTGGAGGTAGCCCTCCAGCGTCGCCATGTCCCGCAGCAGGAAGCCGCGGTCGGTGCCGACCGAGTTGCCGCACAGCGGGGCCTTGCCCGGCTCCTTCACGTGCTCCCGCACATAGGCCAGGACCTGGGCCTCGGCGTCCGCCAGGGTCGTGCCGCCGTCCAGCTCCGCGAGCAGCCCCGACGCGGTGTGCATCTCGCGCACCACCTCAGGCATCGTCTCCAGGGCCCGGTCCGGCGGGCGGATGACGATGTCGACGCCCTCGCCGAGGATGTTCAGCTCGGAGTCGGTGACGAGGGCGGCAACCTCGATGAGCGCGTCGTCGGACAGCGAGAGGCCGGTCATCTCGCAGTCGATCCACACCATGCGATCGTTCATGCGGGCCACTTTACGGTGGGCGCCTGTTTATTTGGTCCCCGGTGTCGGTGCGGGCGTCACGGGGGCTACCGCCCCCGAACCCCGCTTCGGCCCTGAACGGGCCTCGTCCTCAAACGCCGGACGGGCTGAGACAGCCCGTCCGGCGTTTCGAGTGTCACTTCATTTCACGGTGCCGCGCTGCGCTGGCCCGGGACGCCGGCCGCGCCCGCCGGCATCGGGGTGGCGGTGCGGCGGGTCTGGAACGGGACCGCGTTCTCCGGGGGGAGGGCGGTCGGCGGGTCGGACGGGGGCAGGGGTCGGGGGGCTCCCGCGGTGGCGGTGTCCGGGTCGGGCTGGCGGTCGCCCTGGGGGCGGCGGGCCCGGTAGGCCGCCCGGTAGGCGGCCGGGGACGAGCCCAGCTGGCGGCGGAAGTGGCCGCGCAGGGCGACCGGCGAGCGGAAGCCGCAGCGGCCCGCGACCTCGTCCACCGAGTAGTCCGACGTCTCCAGGAGCCGCTGCGCCTGGAGCACCCGTTGGGTGATCAGCCACTGCAGCGGGGCGCTGCCCGTCAGTGAGCGGAACCTGCGGTCGAAGGTGCGGCGGCTCATGTAGGCGCGCGCGGCCAGCGTCTCCACGTCGAACTGCTCGTGGAGGTGCTCCAGCGCCCAGGCGACGACCTCGGCGAGCGGGTCGGCGCCGATCTCCTCCGGTAAAGACCTGTCGAGGTAGCGCTCCTGGCCGCCGCTGCGGCGCGGGGGGACCACCAGTCGGCGGGCCAGCGCACCGGCCGCCTCGTTGCCGTGGTCCGTGCGCACGATGTGCAGGCACAGGTCGATCCCGGCCGCGGTGCCCGCGGACGTCAGCACGTCGCCGTCGTCCACGAAGAGTTCGCGCGGGTCGACGTGCACCGACGGATAGCGCTTGGCCAGCGTCGGCGCGTACATCCAGTGCGTGGTGGCGGGGCGGCCGTCCAGCAGGCCGGCCGCCGCGAGGACGAAGGCGCCCGTGCACAGTCCGACTATGCGGGCACCCTCCTCGTGCGCCCGGCGCAGTGCGTCGAGCGCCTCCTCGGGGGGCGGCGAGGTGATCGAACGCCAGGCCGGCACGACGACCGTGCCCGCGCGCGAGATCGCCTCCAGCCCCTGCGGCGCGGTGAGTTCCAGGCCGCCCGTGGTCCGCAGCGGGCCCTCCTCGCCGGCGCACACCAGCAACCGGTAACGCGGCACGCCGGCGTCCTGGCGGTCGATCCCGAACACCGACAGCGGTATGGAACTCTCGAAGATGGGGCCGCCGCTGAACAGCAGCACCGCGACGATCTCCTTGCGGCGTCGCCCGGAAAGCTTCCGGGCCGCGGCTTCCGGCGCGGCAGCGGAGTCGTGGCTCATACTGCTAAGCCCCCCTCGGTGGTCGCGGCGCCCTTCACCCTTCGGGTCTGTCGCTCCAACACGTTTCCCCTCGGTCCTGCACGAGTCCCCCGCCGTAGACGGTCAAGATCGAATCTACTGTGTCCCGCCGCGCCGAGGTGGCTGGTTCGGCACTTGGGACATTGTCGACATGGCAACTTGGCGTGAAGCAGTCGATCACGAAGCGTTGCACTCCGGGGCGCCCCTGGGAAGTGCGCCTTGTGTCAGTGGCCAATCCACGTAGGGTGCGAGGGGGTCCCGAGACCCTTTCCGTGCAGGTGGAACGGGGGTTTGGGGGTGGTGAGGGGTGCGGATGCGCCACCCGCGGAAGTTGGCTGAAAAGAAGCGGAACTGTGCGCGGAAACCGGTCAGTCGACCGGTGTGTTTTCCCCAGTGTGCCGCCCGCCCCTGTGAGCCTGCCGTCCACCCCTGCGAGCCCGCGGCCGGGCCGCGACACGCTCGGAACGCCGCAGCAGCAGCCGGCACACGCCGGTCACGGCGGCCAGCCCCAGGGCCGTGCCGGCGGCGCCCGCGAACGAGGCGCCGTACCAGAGGAGCGCGACGGGGACGAGGAAGCAGCTGAAAGCCGCCCAGCGGACGAGATCGGTGACGCCGTCCCGGTCGGACGGACCGGACGTCGGTTCGGCGCGGCGGTGCGGTCCTGGCACGGGTGCTCCCTGGGGTGGCGGCATGGAGATCAACGCCCGGACGGCGTGTCGGTCACGACCGGTCACGGACAGTTGAATCCTGTGCAAACCGCCTGTACAGAGCAGCAACCATTGCGTTACGGGCGCCCTCTCGGGCATGCTCCGGTGAATCCCGCGGGGAGCCTCCGCGGGATCTGGGCGAAGGAGGCGTGCCGCCGTACCCTTGGGGGTATGGGGTTGGGAAGACCATTCCCGGACACACACACCGGACACAGCTCCGCCGCACACTGTTGTCCCCCATAGAGGATAAAAACGCCGAGACAGCCATGGCCGGTCACGAATTCTTCGAACCCGCGGACCGCAAGCGGCCCGTCGCCGAACCTACGGCGGCCGAGCCCCTGGCGGCCGACGAGCCACGCCAGTCGTGCGACCCAGCCTTCAAGCACGGCGTCGTCGTCGGCTTCGACGGCTCCACCTCCAGCGAGCGCGCCCTCGCCTACGCCATCGGCATGGCCTCCAGGCTCGGTTCCGGCCTGGTCATCGTGCATGTCGCCAACCGGCTGCCCACCACGGTGTGGGCCGGCTGCGAACCCCCGGTCTTCGTCGACGTGCCCGACCACCGCACCGAGGTGCTCGGTCTGGAGCTGGCGTGTGCGGACTACCTCGCCGAGGTGTCCTGGATCCTGGTCGAGCGCGGCGGCGACATCTGCCACGAACTCGAGGAGGTGGGGCGGGAGTACGAGGCGGACGCCATCGTCGTCGGCTCCAGCCACGGCCTGGTCGGCCGCCTCTTCGGCTCCGTCGCCGGCCGGCTCGCCAAGCGGGCGAAGCGGCCCGTGGTGGTCATTCCCTGACGATCCACCCACGGGCCGCGAACGACTGGGCCGCGAACGGCCCGGCTGCTACTCCACCGTCACCGACTTGGCGAGGTTGCGGGGCTTGTCGATGTCCCGGCCCAGGGCCAGGGCCGTGTGGTACGCGAGGAGCTGGAGCGGGATGCCCATGAGGATCGGGTCCAGCTCGTCCTCGTTCTTCGGGACGACGATCGTGTGGTCGGCCTTCTCCTGCTCCTGGTGGGCCACGGCGAGGATCTGACCGCTGCGGGCCTTGATCTCCTCCAGGGCCGCGCGGTTCTTCTCCAGCAGGTCGTCGTCCGGCACGATCGCGACCGTCGGCAGGGCCGGCTCGATCAGGGCGAGCGGGCCGTGCTTCAGCTCGGAGGCCGGGTATGCCTCGGCGTGGATGTAGGAGACCTCCTTCAGCTTCAGGGAGGCCTCGCGGGCGACCGGGTAGCCCCGGACGCGGCCGATGAAGAGCATCGAGCGGGCGTCGGCGTACTGCGCGGCCAGCTTCTTGACGTCCTCCTCCTGCTTCAGCATCTCCTCGATCTGCGCGGGCAGCTTGCGCAGCCCCTCGATGATGCGCTTGCCGTCGCGGACGGAGAGGTCGCGGGTGCGGCCCAGGTGCAGGGCGAGCAGCGCGAAGGCGACGCAGGTGTTGGTGAAGCACTTGGTGGACACGACGCAGACCTCGGGGCCGGCGTGCACGTACATGCCGCCGTCGGCCTCGCGGGCGATCGCCGAGCCCACGACGTTGACGATGCCGAGGACCCGGGCGCCCTTGCGCTTCAGCTCCTGTACGGCGGCGAGCACGTCGTAGGTCTCGCCGGACTGGGAGACGGCGATGTACAGGGTGTCGGGGTCGACGACCGCGTTGCGGTAGCGGAACTCGGAGGCGGGCTCGGCGTCCGCGGGGATGCGGGCCAGCTCCTCGATCATCTGGGCGCCGATCTGGCCCGCGTGGTACGAGGTGCCGCAGCCCAGGATCTTCACGCGGCGCACGGCGCGCGCGTCGCGGGCGTCCAGGTTGAGGCCGCCGAGGTGCACGGTGGAGAAGCGGTCGTCGATCCGGCCGCGCAGCACGCGGTCCACGGCCTCGGCCTGCTCGTGGATCTCCTTGTGCATGTAGGTGTCGTGGCCGCCCATGTCGTAGGAGGCGGCCTCCCACTCCACGGTGGTGGGCTCCGACGTGGTGCGGGTGCCCTCGGTGGTGTAGGTGCGGAAGTCGTCGGCCTTGAGGGTGGCCATCTCGCCGTCGTCGAGCGTGACTATCTGCCGGGTGTGGGCGACCAGCGCGGCGATGTCCGAGGCGACGAACATCTCCTTCTCGCCGATGCCGAGGACGACCGGCGAGCCGTTGCGGGCGACGACGATGCGCTCGGGGAAGTCGGCGTGCATCACGGCGATGCCGTACGTGCCCTCGATGACCCGCAGGGTCTCGCGGACCTTGTCCTCCAGCTTGACGCCCTCGGAGCGGGCGATGAGGTGGACGAGGACCTCGGTGTCGGTCTCGGAGAGGAACTCGACGCCGTCCGCCTCCAGCTTGCGGCGCAGGTCGGCGGCGTTGTCGATGATGCCGTTGTGGACGACGGCGACCTTGTTGTCGGCCGACATGTGCGGGTGGGCGTTCACGTCGGAGGGGGCGCCGTGGGTGGCCCAGCGGGTGTGGGCGATGCCGGTGGTGCCCTTGAAGCGCGCCGGGACCTTGGCCTCCAGGTCGCGCACCCGGCCCTTGGCCTTGACCATCCTGAGGCCGGCTGCCTTAGGGGAGGTCACGACGATGCCCGCCGAGTCGTACCCGCGGTACTCCAGGCGCTGCAGGCCCTCCAGGAGCAGGGGCGCGACGTCACGCTTGCCGATGTATCCGACGATTCCGCACATGTATACGTAAACCTCGTGTCTTTCTTCGGCCTCTCGGCCGTGGCCGGCCTCTCAGCCGTAGACGATGCGGCGCAGCTGACGGAGCGACAGCTCCGGGGGTGCGACCGCCCGGTATTTCAGTTCCGCCTCGATCCGTTCGAAGATCGTCGCGTTCACCAGGCCCTGGGCCTGGAGCTCGCGGTGGCGGCGACGGACGTATTCCTCGGTCGTCTCGTCGAAGTAGGCGAGCACGTCCTGGACCACGCGCAGTGCCTCGCCCCGGCTCAGGGGGGTGGACCGCGTCAGATGATCAACGAGTTCGTCGTGCACCCGGTAGATCCTGGGGTACGGGAGTTCGCTGCGCAAGAATCCTGCCCGATTCCGGGCAGGTGACTGTTGAAACTCTCATGAGGGGCTGTTCGCGACCTGTCCATCTGGCGTCCGGGATCTCGTTGCCTGAGGAGACGAGTTTCAGACGCCATGGACATTCCTCGCATGGGCGTTCCCGAACCGCTGGCCGGCCGCATGAGCATGGCCGAGCAGCACGAGTACCTGCGCGCCAGGTTCTCGCGGCGCACGATGATCAGGGGCGGCGCGGTCACGCTGGGCGCCGTCGCGGGCGGCGCGTTCGTGCCGGGCGCCACCGCGCGGGCCGCCACCCCGAACCGGCGGCCCGGCGGGACCGACACGGTCGACGGCGCCCTGGTCGCCCCCTTCGGCCGCCACCTCGCCTACGGCAACGACCCGCGCACCGAGATGACCGTCTCCTGGCAGGTGCCGGTCGCCGTGAACAAGCCGTTCATCCGCGTCGGCACCCACCCCTGGGACCTCTCCCACAGGATCGACGCCGAGCCGCGCCCGCTGCACACCCCGGCCGGCGTCGGTGCGAGCGGCGACCACACGCAGTACTACCTGCACGCCAGGCTGACCCGCCTCAAGCCCGGCCGCACCTACTACTACGGGGTCGGCCACGCCGGCTTCGACCCGGCCGAGCCCCACCTCGCGGGCACCCTCGGCACCTTCACCACCGCGCCCGCGCGCTCCGAGCCGTTCACCTTCACCGCCTTCGGCGACCAGGGCGTCAGCTACCACGGCCTCGCCAACGACGCCCTGATCCTCGCCCAGAACCCGGCCTTCCACCTGCACGCCGGCGACATCGCCTACGGCGACCCGGCCGGACAGGGCAAGACCTCCGACACCGGCTTCGACTCGCGGGTGTGGGACCAGTTCCTGTACCAGACCGAGTCGGTCGCCAAGCAGGTCCCGTGGATGGTGGCGTACGGCAACCACGACATGGAGGCCTGGTACTCGCCCAACGGCTACGGCGGCGAACGGGCCCGCTGGGAGCTGCCCGACAACGGCCCCGACGCCGACCACCTCCCCGGCGTCTACTCCTTCGTGCACGGCAACACCGCCGTCATCTCCCTCGACGCCAACGACATCTCCTTCGAGATCCCCGCCAACCTGGGCATCTCCGGCGGCACCCAGACCCGCTGGCTGGAGCGGCAGCTGAAGAAGTACCGGGCCGACCGGGACATCGACTTCGTCGTCGTCTTCTTCCACCACTGCGCCTACTGCACCTCCACCGCGCACGCCTCCGAGGGCGGTGTCCGCGACGAGTGGGTGCCGCTGTTCGAGAAGTACACCGTCGACCTGGTGATCAACGGGCACAACCACGTCTACGAGCGCACCGACGTCATCAAGGGCGGCGAGGTCGCCAAGGAGCTGCCGATCGGCGGCACCGCCCACCCCGAGACCGACGGCGTCGTCTACGTCACGGCGGGCGCGGCCGGCAAGAGCCTGTACGCGTTCAGCGCCGAGCAGAGCTACCAGGGTCACGAGAAGGACGTCGAGTCGGTGTCCTCCTTCGTGTGCGTCGACGGCGGGCGGCAGAGCGAGGACGTCGCCTGGTCCCGCGTCCGCTATCTCGACTACTCCTTCCTGCGCGTGGACGTGACGCCCGCATCCCGGGGCCGGCTGGCGACCCTGAAGGTGCGGGGCATCGCGGAGACGGGGGAGACGGTCGACCACTTCACGGTGGCGCGCCGGGCCCGGTAGGACGGCCGCTCACATCCTTTTCAGCACCGCCTGCTTCGCCAGGGTGAACTCCTCGTCCGTCAGCACCCCGGAGCGGTGCAGTTCGCCCAGCTCCCGCAGCCGGCGCAGCAGCGCGTCGTGGTCGTCCTCGGCGGCCGGTGCGGGGGCGGGCGCGGGTGCGGAGGGCTCGTCGGCCGCGCGGGCCTCCTCCAGGGCCGCGCGGGCGGCCGGGTGCAGGAGGCGGGCCTGTACGGCCGCGGCCACCAGGGCCATCAGCGGGTCCCGCTTGAAGCCCCACAGCTCCACCGCGTTGGGGTCGTACTTCGGCGGCACCTTGCCCGGCGCCGCCCGCACGGTGAAGCGCAGGTGGCCGTTCTCCAGGCCGACCGACGGCTGCCACTCCACCGCGACGATGTCCGCGAGGGGCAGGGTGCGCGGACCGGCGGCCGACTTGGCGTCCTCCGCCTGCCACTTCCACTCCAGGCGCACCTGCTCGCCGTCGAAGTGCGCGATGCCGTCCCCGGCCGACACCGACAGCGGCACCGAGGGACCCGGCAGCAGGTAGGCGTCCACCGGGCCGGACGGGACCTGGTCGAGGAGCAGCGCGTTGCGCACCTCGTCCACGAAGTACTCGGCCACCCCGTACCGTGCGGACTCCACGAGGAGCTGGTACGGGTCGTGCGGCTCGGTCAGCCGGCCGCCCGCCGCGTGCAGCAACGGGTCGGCGCCGTCCCGCAGCCGCAGCCTGAGCCGCCCCGACTTCTTCCCCTGCTCGAACGATATGCCCGCCAACGCCGCGAGGGGTACGAGCAGTTCACCCAGTTCCCTGCGGAGCAGACTGACGTTCTTGTCCCGCCCGGGTGTCAACCGCAGGGCGTCGCCGTCGAAGACCCAGGTGCCGTCCTTCTGGATGATTTCCGCCATGCGGGGATTGTTTCATCGCTCCCGTGGGCGGTGATGGTGCGGGAGAGTGGTCCACACCCGTCCTCAACCCCCGTCCCCGAACCCCTGATTGCACGCCTCTGATTGCACGCCTCGCGAAGGGAGCGCACGTGAGACCTCATCGACGGCACCACAGAACGACTCCCCGCATCACCCGGCTGCTGGGATCGCTGCTGCTGGTGGCGGCGGTCGGCGCCATGACCACCGGCGCCGCCCCGGTCCGGAAAACAGCCGCGGAACCGACCCCCCTGGACCGGGTGATCCCGGCCCCCGCCTCGGTCGACCCCGGCGGAAACCCGTACCGCATCACCGGCGGCACCCACATCCGGGTGGACGACTCCCGTGAGGCCCGCCGCGTCGGCGACTACCTCGCCGACCTGCTGCGGCCCGCCACCGGCTACCGGCTCCCCGTCACCTCCCACGGCCACGGCGGCATACGACTGCGCCTGGCCGAGGGCCCGTACGGCGACGAGGGCTACCGCCTGGACAGCGGACGCAGGGGCGTCACCATCACCGCCCGCAAGGCCGCCGGGCTCTTCCACGGCGTCCAGACCCTGCGTCAGCTGCTGCCCGCCGCCGTCGAGAAGGACTCCGCGCAGCCCGGCCCCTGGCTGGTCGCGGGCGGCACCATCGAGGACACCCCGCGCTACGCCTGGCGCAGCGCCATGCTCGACGTCTCCCGGCACTTCTTCGGCGTCGACGAGGTCAAGCGCTACATCGACCGCGTCGCCCTGTACAAGTACAACAAGCTCCACCTGCACATCAGCGACGACCAGGGCTGGCGCCTCGCCATCGACTCCTGGCCGCGCCTGGCGACCTACGGCGGCTCCACCGAGGTCGGCGGCGGACCCGGCGGCTACTACACCAAGGCGGACTACAAGGAGATCGTCCGCTACGCGGCATCCCGCCACCTGGAGGTCGTGCCCGAGATCGACATGCCCGGCCACACCAACGCCGCCCTCGCCTCCTACGCCGAGCTGAACTGCGACGGCGTGGCACCCCCGCTCTACACCGGCACCAAGGTCGGCTTCAGCACGCTGTGCGTGGACAAGGACGTCACCTACGACTTCGTGGACGACGTCCTCGGCGAACTCGCCGCGCTCACCCCCGGCCGCTATCTGCACATCGGCGGCGACGAGGCGCACTCCACGCCCAAGGCCGACTTCGTGGCGTTCATGAAGCGGGTGCAGCCGATCGTCGGCAAGTACGGCAAGACGGTCGTCGGCTGGCACCAGCTGGCCGGCGCCGAACCGGTCGAGGGCGCGCTCGTCCAGTACTGGGGCCTGGACCGCACCAGCGACGCCGAGAAGGCCGAGGTCGCCGAGGCCGCCAGGAACGGCACCGGGCTGATCCTCTCCCCGGCCGACCGGACGTACCTGGACATGAAGTACACCAAGGACACCCCGCTGGGCCTGTCCTGGGCGGGCTACGTCGAGGTGCAGCGGTCCTACGACTGGGACCCGGCCGCCTATCTGCCGGGCGCCCCGGCCGAGGCGGTCCGCGGGGTCGAGGCCCCGCTGTGGACGGAGACCCTGTCCGACCCGGACCAGCTGGACTTCATGGCCTTCCCGAGGCTGCCGGGCGTCGCCGAGCTGGGCTGGTCCCCGGCGTCGACGCACGACTGGGACACCTACAAGGTGCGGCTCGCCGAACAGGCACCGCGCTGGGAGGCGATGGGGATCGACTACTACCACTCGCCGCAGGTGCCCTGGACCTGATCCGGACGGCACGACGGGCACCCCGGAGGACCGTCTCCGGGGTGCCCGCCCGTCCGTGGGGCCGGTGGCTACCGGCCTGCCAGGGGGTTCCTCAGGTTGCCGACGAGCTGGAGCGCGCCGGACGGGTCGGCCAGGTCCACCATCTGCCGGTTGTCGCGCAGCTGGAGCCGGTTGAGGCAGGACAGCGCGAACTCGGGCGCGAACATGTCGTACCGGTCGAACTTGTCGGCCAGCTCCGGCACCGACTCCTGGTACTCCCGGGTGACCTCGGCGACCGTCCGCCAGAAGGCGTCCTCCGTGACGATCCCCTCGTCCGCCAGGTTCGCGGCCAGGAAGCGGAAGAAGCAGTCGAAGACGTCCGTGAAGATCGACAGGAGCTTCTTGTCGTCCGGCACGTCCACCGCGATCCGGGCGACCTCCGGCGGCAGCACCGCGTCCGGGTCCATCACCGCGATCTCCTCGGCGATGTCCTTGTAGATCGCCCGCCGCACCACCCCGTCCTCCAGCACCAGGATCACGTTCTCGCCGTGCGGCATGTACACCAGGTCGTAGGCGTAGAAGCTGTGCAGCAGCGGAACGTAGTAGGCCCGCAGGTAGTGCCGCAGCCACTCGGTGGACGTGAGCCCCGACCGCTCGATCAGCGCGCCCGCGAAGGAGGCGCCCTCGTGGTCCACGTGGACCAGGGAGGCCATGGTGGCGAGCGTCTCCCCGTCCCGGAGGGACGGCACGGGGCTCTCCCGCCACAACGCCGCCAGCATCTTGCGGTACGGCGAGTAGCGGTCGGTGGCCCGCTCGTACTCCAGGTGCCGGTAGCCGACGGCCGCCCGCTCCCGGATGATGCTCAGCCCCGTCTCCTTCAGCACCGGGTCGCCCTCGATCAGCCGGGCGAGCCAGTCGTTGATGGCCGGGGTGGCCTCCATGTACGCCGCCGACAGACCGCGCATGAAGCCCATGTTGAGGACGGACAGGGCCGTCTTCACATAGTGCTTCTGGGGGTGCGAGGCGTTGAAGAAGGTGCGGATGGACTGCTGGGCCAGGTACTCGTCGTCGCCCTCGCCGAGGCAGACCAGGTGCCCGCGGGCGACCTCGGCGGCGAAGGTGACGGTGAGCTTGTTCCACCACTGCCAGGGGTGGACCGGGATGAGGAGGTAGTCGGCCGGGTCCAGGCCGCGCCCGCGCAGCACGCCGTGGAAGCGGTCGACGGTCCCCTCGCCCAGCTCGTCCCGGACGAAGGACTCGTACTCGATGCCCACGCCCGCCGTGAACGCCGCCCGCGAGCGGTGCGCGGCCAGCCACACCAGCCGGACCGGGCTCGCGGTCTCGGGGGCGTACGACAGGTACTCGTGGATGCCGAAGCCGAGGCGCCCGTTGTTGGCGACGAAGCAGGGGTGGCCCTCGGTCATGCCCGTCTCGACGGCCTGGAAGTCGTCGCTCCGGGCCAGCTCGGCGGAGGTGAGCTGCGGCTTGGTCAGCTTGTAGCAGGTGCCGGAGAGGGTGGAGGAGATCTCCTCCAGGTAGACCGGGAGGATCTCGTCGCTCAGGCCCAGGGTCTGCTTCAGCTCGACGAAGAAGTCCAGCGCGGCGAGCGGCAGTTCGGCGCCGTCGCGATGGCGGGTGACGGAGTCTGCGTCCACCTGCCAGTGGTCCAGGGCGCGGACGGTGGCGGTGAAGCGGTACGCGGTCTGACCGTCGTCGCTGCGGACGACGTACGCGTCCCCGTCGGGCCCCCGCTCCGGGGTCAGCAGCCGCTCGTGGGTGAACTCGGCCAGCGCCTTGCGGATCAGGAGGCGGTTGGCCCGCTCCCAGCGTTCGGGGGACAGGTGGGCGACGGCGTCGGCGAGGCTCATGCGGACACCGCCTTCTCGAACTGCTCGCGGGTGCAGAAGCTCAGCAACGCCTTCTTCTCCGGCTTCTGGATCTCGCGCTCGGGCACGAATCCGACGGCTGCGTTCAGGGCGTGGACGGCGGTGTTGGTGACGTCCGGTTCGACGACGACGCGCCGGGTCGCCGGGTCGGCGAACAGCTCGGTCATCACGGTGGTGATCACGGCGCGGGTGAAGCCGTGCACGGGCCGGTCGGTCGGCGCGACCAGGAAGTGCATGCCGACGTCGCCCGGCTCGGGCTCGTACAGCCCGACCAGCTCGCGGTGGGCCGGGTCGTAGCGCTCCATCAGGAAGGCCGGGACGCCGTCGTGCAGGCCGAGGTGGGCCTGCTGGTGCTCGTCGGCGGCCAGCTCCATGTAGGCCCGCTCGACGTCCACCAGCCGGGCGTCCTGCATCATCCAGAACGCGGACTTGGGGTGGGTGAGCCACCCGTGCAGCAGTACGGCGTCGGTCAGCGGGTCGACGGGGCGCAGGGTCAGCGCCCCGACGGCGGTGGCGGTGGTGGTGCTCGTGCGGCTCATACGGCGAACTCCTGGAACGCGATCGTCTGCTCGACCGGGTAGTACTCGCGTCCGAGCAGCTCCCGGACGATGCAGCTGTTGCGGTAGGCGCCCATGCCCAGGTCGGGGCTGGTGACGCTGTGCGCGTGGACCCCCGCGTTCTGCAGGAACACGCCGCTTCCCGTGACGTCCACGGCGTAGTTGCGGCCGATGTCGAAGTTGCCGCGGGAGTCGTGGCGCAGGCGGTCCCGGACGGGCTTGAGGAACTCCGGCTCGGTGTAGCGGTAGCCGGTGGCGAGGACCAGGCCCTCGGTCTCGATCTCGAAGTCCTTGCCCTGTTCCTCCTGGCGGAAGCCCAGCGTGTAGGTGCCGTCCGCGTACCGGGCGCTGGTCAGCGCCGAGTTGGTGAGCAGGCGGGTGGGGACGGGACCGCCGATCTTCTTCTGGTAGAGCAGGTCGAAGATCTCGTCGATCAGATCGCCGTCGATGCCCTTGAAGAGGCCCTTCTGCTCGGCCGTGAGGCGGTAGCGGGTGTCCTCGGGCAGCGCGTGGTAGTAGTCCACGTACTCCGGGGAGGTCATCTCCAGGGTGAGTTTGGTGTATTCGAGGGGGAAGAACCGCGGGGAGCGGGTGACCCAGTTGAGCCGGTAGCCGTGGACGTCGATCTCGCCCAGCAGGTCCTGGTAGATCTCGGCGGCGGACTGGCCGCTGCCGACCAGTGTGATCGACTTCTTCTTCACCAGCTCCGCCCGGTGCTGGACGTAGCGGGAGTTGTGGAGGAAGTCGCCGGCCAGGCCCCGGCAGGCGTCCGGGATGTGCGGCGGGGTGCCGGTGCCGAGGACGAGGCGGCGGGCGCGGTAGGTGTCGCCTGAGGTGGTGGCGACGGCGTAGAGCTCCTCGCACTCGTCGTACGTGACCTCGGTGACCGTGGTGGAGAAGCGGACGCTGCTCAGCTTGTGCGCGGCCCAGCGGCAGTAGTCGTCGTACTCGACGCGCAGCGGGTAGAAGTTCTCCCGGATGTAGAACGAGTAGAGGCGGCCCTTCTCCTTCAGGTAGTTGAGGAAGGAGTACGGCGAGGTCGGGTCGGCGAGCGTCACCAGGTCCGACATGAACGGGGTCTGGAGGTGGGCGCCGTCCAGGAACATCCCGGCGTGCCACTCGAAGTCCGGCTTGGACTCCAGGAAGACGCCGTTCAGCTCGGCGATGGGCTCGGTGAGGCAGGCGAGGCCGAGGTTGAAGGGGCCGAGGCCGATGCCCACGAAGTCGTACGGGGCGCTGGCTTCAGGAAGCGCGGTCAAGGGAGTCTCCCAGGTACTGCTCGGCGTGGCCGGCGATCAGGTCGAGGACGGCTGCGATGTCGGCCGTGGTCGTCTCGGGGTTGAGCAGGGTGAACTTCAGGTAGTGGCGTCCGGCCACCTTGGTGCCCGCGACCACGGCGTCGCCGGAGGCGAACAGGGCCTTGCGGGCGTACAGGTTGGCGCGGTCGATCCCGGCGGGGTCGGTGACGTCCGCCGGGATGTAGCGGAAGACCAGCGTGGACAGCGACGGCTGGACCACGACGTCGAAGCGCGGATCGGCGGCGAGCAGTTTCCAGCCCTCGGCGGCCAGGTCGCAGACCTCGTCGAAGAGTTCGCCGATGCCGTCGGCGCCCATCACGCGCAGCGTCATCCACAGCTTGAGGGCGTCGAAGCGACGGGTGGTCTGGAGGGACTTGTCCACCTGGTTGGGGATACGTTCCTGCACCATGCGGCGCGGGTTGAGGTACTCCGCGTGGTAGGTGGCGTGGCGCAGGGTGGCCGCGTCCCGGACCAGCACGGCGGAGGAACTCACCGGCTGGAAGAAGGACTTGTGGTAGTCCACGGTGACCGAGTCGGCCCGCTCGATGCCGGTGATGCGGTCCCGGTACTTCAGGGAGGCGAGCAGCCCGCAGCCGTAGGCCGCGTCGACGTGCAGCCACACGCCGTACTGCTCGCACAGCCCGGCGATCTCCGGCAACGGGTCGATCGAGCCGAAGTCGGTGGTGCCGCCGGTGGCGACGACGGCCATGGGGACGAGGCCGTCCTGCGTGCAGCGCTCCAGCTCGCGGGCGAGGGCGACGGTCTGCATCCGCTTGTCGCGGTCGACCGGGACCGACACGACGGCGTCGGGGCTAAGGCCGAGCAGTTTCGCGGACTTCTTGACGCTGAAGTGGCTGACCTCGGAGGCGAAGATCCGCAGGTCGGCGAAGGATTCGGCCTTCGCCTCCTCGCGGGCGAGGAGCAGCGCCTGCAGGTTGGACTGGGTGCCGCCGGAGGTGAACACGCCGTCGGCCGCCGGGCCGAGGCCGATCCGGGCGCAGGTCCAGTCGATCAGCTTCCGCTCGATGAGCGTGCCGCCGGCCGACTGGTCCCAGGTGTCCAGGGAGGAGTTGACGGCGGAGAGCACCGCCTCGCCGAGCACGGCCGGGATGACGACCGGGCAGTTGAGGTGGGCGAGGTAGCGGGGGTGGTGGAAGTAGACGGCGTCGCGGAGGTAGACGTCCTCCAGCTCGTCCAGGACCGCGGCCGTGTCGTGCAGCGGCTCGTCGAGGTCGATCCCGTCGATGCGGGGGGAGAGGGCGTCGACCGTGACGCCGGTGAACGGACGGTCGGTGGTGGCGAGTTTGGCGGCCACCCGCTCGACTCCTTCGGTCACGGAGCGGCGGTACTGCTCCGCGGTGGTGTCGTTGAGCAGGTGCGAGCGCATGTGGGGGTCCTCCGGTGGGGACGGTCCGAGAGGGGTGGGGAGGGCCGGAGCCCTCGCTTCGACTTAGGTGAGCCTAACCTAAGTCGAGTCGATCAAACGCGTGCCTGTGGGTGACCGCTGTCACTCACGCCCCGTCCGTGCGGCCGGGTGGGGCGGGGCGCGGTGGCGGGTGCGGTCCTCAGCCCTGCTCGCGGAGTTGTTCCTCCGTCAGGCCGCGGCGCCAGTAGCCGACGAAGGTGACGGCCCGTCGGTCGATGCCGCGCTCGCCCACGAAGTGCCGCCGCAGCTGCTTGACGCAGCCGGACTCGCCCGCGATCCAGACGTAGGGGTGTTCGGCGGGCGGCAGTTGGGCGGCCCGGAGGGTGGCGAGGGTCGCCTCGGGCCCGTCGGTGTCGTCCCCGACCAGCCAGGTGATCTCGGCGTCCGCGGCCGTCCGGAGGTCCTGCACGTCCTCGGCGTGCGGCACCTGAAGCCAGACCCGGGCGCGGGTGCCGGCCGGCAGTGACTCCACTGTCGCGCAGGCGGCCGGTACGGCGGTCTCGTCGCCCCAGATCACCACCAGGTCGGTGTCCTCGGGCGGCCGGAAGCGGATCGCCCGGTTGTCGGCGACCGCCGGACCGAGCAGCAGTACGCGGTCGCCGGGGGCGGCGTCGGCGGCCCAGCGGGCGGCGGGACCTGCCTGGATCCCCGAGTCCGGACCGAGGCCGTGCAGGACGAAGTCGACGTCGATCTCGGCGGTGTGCCCGTCGTCGTCGCGGCGCAGCGCCCGCAGCGTGTACGAGCGCATCACCGCCCGCACGTCGTCCGGCAGTTCCCGCCAGCCCTGCCACCAGCCCTCGCCCAGCTCGACGGGGACCGCGGGCTCCGACTGCCCCGGGTGCGGCAGGAACAGCGACAGCGACTGGTCGAGGCCGTCGGAGTGGAAGGCGCGCAGGTCGGGCCCGGCGAAGGTGACCCGGGCCAGGGACGGGCCGAGCCGCCGCGTCCCTACGACCTGGAGGGAGAAGAAACGGAACGGGGCGGCCACGGCCGTCGTCATGGAGGGCTCCGGGGGAAAGGGGGCGGGTCAGCCGACCTTCTTGGCGTTCTCGATCGCCTCGGCCAGGTTGTCCAGCAGGGGCGTGCACTTGTCGTAGGACAGGATCGGCTCGGGGGAGCGGGCGATGACCTGGCCGGCCTTGACCGCGGGGAGCTGCTTCCAGGTGCCCTCGGTGATGTCCGCGGGCTGGATGGTCGAGGCGCGGTCGTCCATGATGATGACGTCGGCCGGGTACTTGTCGACGTTCTCCCAGCTCAGAGACTCGAACCAGCCGCCGGTCGCCTTCTTGGCCGCCTCGGAGGGCTCGACGAAGTTCACGCCGAGGGCCTTGAAGTACTCCAGGTCCACCGAGAGGTTGGTGCCGGAGACGTAGAACAGGTCGGGGCTCGCGGAACCGGCCAGCACCCGGATCTCCGGCTTGGCCTTGGCGGCGGCGCGCAGCCGGGCGGCGGCCTTGTCGAAGGCGGCCTTGGCGTCGGTGACCTTCTTGGCCTTCATGTCCGCGCCGAGCGACTCGGCCAGCTCCCACATGCGCTGCAGCGGCTGGGTGAGCTGGCGGTCGAAGACCGAGATGGCCACGCTCGGGGCCAGCTTGGCGATCTTGTCCTTCGACTCCTCCGGGACGGACCACAGGGTGCCCGCGGTGTCGAAGGTGGTGGTGATGAGCACCTGGGGCGCGAGGGAGGCGTACTTCTCGACGTTGAGCTTGCCCCACTCGTTGCCGAGGACGGTGACCTTGTCCACGTCGAGGTCGCCGGCCTGCACGTCGGGCTTGCCGTCCTTGGTGGTGGTCGGGCCGAAGACGCCCTTGACCTGGACGCCGTAGTCGAAGAGCGCGGCGGCGACGCCGGTGAAGGCGACGATGTCCGTCGGCACCTCGTCCAGCTTCACGGTCGTACCGCGGTCGTCCTTGAAGGACCAGGGGCCGGACTTGGCGGCGCCGCCCGACCCGTCGCCCGCGCCACCGCTCTTGCCGTCGTCGTCCCCGCAGGCCGCGAGCACGGCGCCGAGGCCGAGGGCGCCACCGGCGGCGAGGATTCCGCGGCGGGTGGGGTGGGTAGCTCTGGCGTTGGACATGGTGGTGGCTGCCTTCGAACGGTGCGGAGCGTCGTGCTCTGCGGGACAATTCGAAGGTAGGTTAGCCTAACCTCAGATCTTGTCCAGGGGTGGGGGCGGGGCAGCACCCACCCCCACCGCGCCGGAGGCTCAGCTCACCAGCCCCAACTCCCGTGCGATCAGCATCCGCTGGACCTCGCTGGTGCCCTCGCCGATCTCCAGGATCTTCGCGTCCCGCCACATGCGGGCCACCGGGTACTCGTTCATGAAGCCGTAGCCGCCGTGGATCTGGGTGGCGTCCCGGGCGTTGTCCACCGCGACCGTCGACGAGTACAGCTTCGCCAGCGCCGCCTCCTTCTTGAACGGCTCGCCCGCCACCAGGCGCGAGGCCGCGTCCCGCCAGGCGAGGCGGGCCGTGTGGGCCTTCATCTCCATGTCGGCGATCTTGAACTGGATGGCCTGGTTGGCGCCGATGGGCTTGCCGAAGGCGTGACGTTCCTTCGCGTAGGCGACCGACTCGTCCACACAGCCCTGCGCGAGCCCGGTGCCCAGCGCGGCGATGGCGACCCGGCCCTCGTCGAGGATGCGCAGGAACTGCGCGTAGCCGCGCCCCAGCTCGCCCAGCAGGTTCGCCGCCGGGACCCGGACGTCGGCGAAGGACAGCTCACGGGTGTCCGAGGCGTTCCAGCCGACCTTCGAGTACGGGGCGGCCACCGTGAAGCCGGGGGTGCCCGAGGGGACGATGATCGACGAGATCAGGGGCCCGCCGTCGGGCTTGCGGCCGGTCACCGCCGTGACCGTGACCAGGCCCGTGACGTCCGTGCCGGAGTTGGTGATGAAGCACTTGGTGCCGTTGATCACCCACTCGTTCGTGGCCTCGTCCAGGCGGGCCGTGGTGCGGGTCGCGCCCGCGTCGCTGCCGCCGTCCGGCTCGGTGAGGCCGAAGGCGCCCAGGATCTCGCCCGAGCAGAGGCGGGGCAGCCACTCGCGCTTCTGCTCCTCGGTGCCGAAGAGATGGATCGGCATCGCGCCCAGCGAGACGCCCGCCTCCAGCGTGATCGCCACCGACGAGTCGACCCGGGCCAGCTCCTCCAGGGCCACGCCCAGGGCGAAGTAGTCGCCGCCCATGCCGCCGTACTCCTCCGGGAACGGCAGCCCGAACAGGCCCATGCGGCCCATCTCGCGGACGATCTCGTACGGGAACTCGTGCCGCTCGTAGAAGTCGCCGATCTTCGGCGCCACCACGTCGTGCGCGAACTGTTCGACCGTGCGGCGCAGTTCTTCCAGTTCGGGGGAGAGCTTGTGGTCCATGGTGTTCACGACTCCTGGTGGGAGAGGGCTCGAACGGTGCGGGACGGGCTCGGTCGGCCCAGGTGCGCGGCCATCCAGACGCTTGTGGCGACGAGACGGCCGAGGTCGACGCCGGTGTCGATGCCGAGGCCCCGCAGCATCCACACGAGGTCTTCGGTGGCGAGATTGCCGGTGGCGGACTTCGCGAAGGGGCAGCCGCCCAGCCCGCCGGCCGAGGCGTCGACCGTGCTGACGCCCTGCTGGAGCGCGGCCAGCGTGTTGGCCAGGGCCTGGCCGTAGGTGTCGTGGAAGTGGACGCCCAGCGCGGACACCGGCACGCCCGCCTCGGCCAGCGCGGCGAGCAGGGCCGTCACCTGGCCCGGGGTCGCCACCCCGATGGTGTCGCCCAGGCTCAGCTCGTCGCAGCCCAGGTCCAGCAGGGCCCGGCAGACCCGCACCACCTGTGGGACGGGGACCGGGCCCTCCCAGGGATCGCCGAAGCACATCGAGAGGTAGCCCCGTACGCGGACGTCGTCGCCCTCCCCCTTCGCCCGCGACACCACCGGCTCGAACATGGCCAGCGACTCGTCCACCGTGCGGTTGAGGTTGGCCTTGGCGAAGGACTCCGTGGCGCTGGCGAACACCGCGACCCGGCGCGCGCCGAGCGCCAGTGCGCGGTCCAGGCCGCGTTCGTTCGGCACCAGCACCGGCAGCGACACCGGCAGGTCGGAGATCTGCGGGTACAGGTCCTCGGCGTCCGCCAGCTGGGGGACCCACTTGGGGTGGACGAAGCTCGTCGCCTCGATCGTGGTCAGGCCCGTGCCGGCCAGCCGGCGGATGAACTCCGCCTTGACGGCCGTCGGCACGGTCGCCTTCTCGTTCTGCAGCCCGTCGCGCGCGCCGACCTCGTGGATACGGACGCGGGCGGGCAGGCCCTCGGCCGGTACGGGCATGGGCAGGCCCAGTTCCGGGGTGTTCACGCCGTCTCCTCCTTCGCGTCCGCCGCCTCGTCGGTGGGTGTGATGACCGCGAGCACCTGGTCCATGGCGACGGTCGTGCCCGGCGCCACGTCCAGCTCGGCGACCGTTCCCGCGTGCGGGGCGGAGACGACGTGCTCCATCTTCATCGCCTCCACCACCAGCAGGCTCTGCCCCGCGCTCACCTCGTCGCCGACGGCGACCTTCACCACCGTCACCGTGCCCGGCATCGGCGCGGTCAGCGAGTCGGCGCCCGCGTGGGCGGCCCGGTCGAGGGACGCGGCGACCGGGTCGTGGTCGCGCACCTGCCAGGCGTCGCCGTCCCTGCCGAGCCAGTCGGCGGCGCGGTGGAAGGTGTGCCGGACACCGTCCAGGGTGACCGTGACCCGGTCGTCGGTGACGGTGTGGGTGCCGCGCGGGGTGTGAGTGACGGGTTCGAGTCCCGGCGCACGCAGCGGGAAGGCGACCGGTTTGGGCTCGCCCCCGGTGCGCCAGCCGCTGGGCACCGAGAACGGGTCCGTCCAGCCGTCGCCGCGCGGACGCAGCGCCTCCAGCCGTACGGCCGCCGCCGCCTCGTAGACCTCCTCCGGTACGTCCGTGGCGACCAGGCCGTCGACCTCCCGCTCCACCAGCCCCGTGTCCAGCTCGCCCGCCACCACCGCCGGGTGCGCGAGCAGCCGCCGCAGGAACCCGGCGTTGGTCTGCACGCCCAGGGTGACCGTCCCGGCCAGCGCCGCCCGGAGCCTGCGCAGCGCGGTCGCGCGGTCGGGGCCGTACGCGATCACCTTGGACAGCATCGGGTCGTAGAGGCTGCCGACCTCGGTGCCTTCACTTAGCCCGGAGTCGGTGCGCACGCCGTCGCCCTCGGGCTCGCGCAGCCGCAGCACCGTGCCGCCGGAGGGCAGGAAGCCGCGTGCGGGGTCTTCCGCGCACAGCCGGGCCTCGATCGCGTGCCCGGTCAGCCGTACGTCCTCCTGAGCGAACCCGAGCCGCTCACCGGCCGCCACCCGCAGCTGCCGCTCCACCAGGTCCAGGCCGGTCACCAGCTCGGTCACCGGGTGCTCGACCTGGAGACGGGTGTTCATCTCCATGAAGTAGTACTGGGACGGGTCGCCGCCCGGCACGATGAACTCCACCGTGCCCGCGCCCCGGTATCCGCAGGAGCGGGCCGCCTGCACGGCCGCCTCGCCCATCGCGGCCCGGGTCGCCTCGTCCAGCAGGACGCTCGGCGCCTCCTCGATCACCTTCTGGTGCCGGCGCTGGAGCGAGCACTCGCGCTCGCCCAGGTGCACCACGTTCCCGTGGCCGTCGGCCAGCACCTGGATCTCGATGTGCCGGGGCCGGTCGATCCACCGCTCCACCAGCAGCGTGTCGTCGCCGAAGGAGGCGCGGGCCTCACGGCGCGCGGCGGCGATCTCGTCGGCCAGCACGGCCTCGTCCCGCACCAGCCGCATGCCCTTGCCGCCACCGCCCGCCGACGGCTTGAGCAGCACCGGGGTACCGATCTCGCGGGCGGCCGCGGCGAGCTGCTCGTCGGTGAGCCCGCTGCCGCTGGAGCCGGGCACGACCGGCACCCCGGCCGCCCGCACCGTCTCCTTGGCGCGGATCTTGTCGCCCATCAGGGCGATCGCGTCGGCGGACGGCCCGACGAAGACCAGCCCGGCCTCCTCGCAGGCCCGCGCGAATCCCGCGTTCTCGGCGAGGAAGCCGTACCCGGGGTGGACGGCCTGCGCGCCGGTGCGGGCGGCGGCCTCCAGCAGCCGCTCGACGGACAGATAGCTCTCCGTCGCCGGTGCCGGGCCGATCCGCACCGCCTCGTCGGCCTCCCGCACGTGCCGGGCGTCGGCGTCGGCGTCGGAGAAGACCGCCACCGAGCGCACGCCCATCGCACGCAGGGTCCGGATGACGCGGACGGCGATCTCGCCCCGGTTGGCGACGAGCACGGTGTCGAACATGCGTGGTGTTCCGTTCGTGTTCTGCACGGGTCCCCTCCTCACATCCGGAAGACGCCGAACTGGGGTTCACCCAGCGGCGCGTTGGCACACGCGGTCAGGGCCAGGCCCAGCACCTGCCGGGTGTCGGCGGGCTCGATCACGCCGTCGTCCCACAGGCGGGCGGTCGCGTAGTAGGCGTTGCCCTGGCGCTCGTACTGGGCGCGGACCGGCGCCTTGAAGGACTCCTCCTCCTCGGCCGGCCACTGTTCGCCGCGCGCCTCCAGCTGGTCCCGCTTGACCGTGGCCAGCACGGACGCGGCCTGCTCGCCGCCCATCACGGAGATCTTGGCGTTGGGCCACATCCACAGGAAGCGCGGCGAATACGCCCGCCCGCACATCGAGTAGTTCCCCGCGCCGTACGAACCGCCGACGACCACCGTCAGCTTCGGCACCCGGGTGCAGGCCACCGCCGTCACCATCTTGGCGCCGTGCTTGGCGATGCCACCGGCCTCGTAGTCCCGGCCCACCATGAACCCGGAGATGTTCTGCAGGAACACCAGCGGGATGCCGCGCTGGTCGCACAGCTCGATGAAGTGGGCGCCCTTCTGGGCCGACTCGGAGAACAGGATGCCGTTGTTCGCGACGATCCCGACCGGGTGGCCGTGGATGCGGGCGAAACCGGTGACCAGGGTCTGGCCGTACTCGGACTTGAACTCGGCAAACCGGGAGCCGTCCACCACGCGCGCGATGACCTCGCGGACGTCGTAGGGGGTGCGGGAGTCGACCGGCACCGCGCCGTACAGACCCTGCGGGTCCACCTTCGGCTCGACGGCCGCCTGCACGCCCCAGGGGAGGGTGCCGCGCTCCGGCAGGGTGGAGACGATCTGGCGCACGATGCGCAGGGCGTGCGGGTCGTCCTCCGCGAGGTGGTCGGTCACGCCGGACACCCGCGAGTGGACCTCGCCGCCGCCCAGCTCCTCGGCCGTGACCACCTCACCGGTGGCCGCCTTCACCAGCGGCGGGCCGCCCAGGAAGATCGTGCCCTGATTGCGGACGATCACCGCCTCGTCGCTCATCGCCGGGACGTACGCGCCGCCCGCCGTGCAGGAGCCGAGGACGGCGGCGATCTGCGGGATGCCCGCGCCCGACATCCGGGCCTGGTTGTAGAAGATCCGCCCGAAGTGCTCGCGGTCGGGGAAGACCTCGTCCTGCATCGGCAGGAAGGCGCCCCCCGAGTCCACCAGGTACAGGCACGGCAGCCGGTTCTCCAGCGCCACCTCCTGTGCCCGCAGGTGCTTCTTCACGGTCATCGGGTAGTACGTGCCGCCCTTGACGGTGGCGTCGTTGGCGACGATCACGCACTCCCGGCCGCTGACCCGGCCGATCCCGGCGATCACGCCGGCCGCGGGGGCGGCGCCGTCGTAGAGCCCGTCGGCCGCGAGCGGCGCCAGCTCCAGGAACGGCGAGCCCGGATCGAGCAGCGCGTCCACGCGGTCGCGCGGCAGCAGCTTGCCGCGCGCGGTGTGCCGGGCCCGCGCCCGCTCGCCGCCGCCCAGCCGGGCCGCCGCGAGCTTGGCGCGCAGTTCCTGAACGAGGGCGGCGTGCGCCTCCTCGTTGGCCCGAAAGGTTTCCGACGCGGGATCCGCCGCTGTCGTCAGCTCCGGTGCCTCGTGCATCCTGCGGTCCCCTCACCCGATGGTCGATCGGTCGATCGGTTAATGAGCGTTAACGCATTTCCCTCAGGTTAACGACCGCTAACCGCCCTGTCTAGAATCGATCCCATGGCCACCAGAACCGATGCCCCCACCCGCCGCGAGCAGATCCTCAAGGAGGCCGCCCGGCTCTTCGCCGAGCGCGGCTTCCACGGGGTGGGCGTCGACGAGATAGGCGCCGCGGTCGGCATCAGCGGTCCCGGCCTGTACCGGCACTTCCCCGGCAAGGACGCGATGCTCGCCGAGCTGCTGGTCGGGATCAGCGACTCGCTGCTGACCGGGGCGAAGCGGCGGCTGGCGGAGGCGGACGGGGCGACCGGCTCCGGGGCGGATGCCGGTGGACCCGGGGCGGTCCTCGACTCGCTCATCGAGGGGCACATCGACTTCGCGCTCGACGACCGCCCGCTCATCACCCTGCACGACCGCGAGCTGGACCGCCTGCGGGACGCCGACCGCAAGATGGTGCGCCAGTTGCAGCGGCAGTACGTCGAGCTGTGGGTCGGCGTGCTCCGGGAGGTCTACCCGGCCCTCGCCGAGCCCGCCGCCCGCTCCGCCGTCCACTCGGTCTTCGGCCTGCTGAACTCCACCCCCCACCTGGGCCGCCCCGGCTCCCTGCCCGGCCGCGCGGTGACGGCGTCGCTGCTGCACCGGATGGCGCGGGGGGCGTTCGCGGCGGTGGGGGAGGCGTAAGGCTGCTTCCTCGCCTCCCGGCCGATCGGGCAGGGGGCCTCCGCTCCCCGGTCGAGCGAGGCGCGGTCCTGCGGCCGCGCCCCGGAGTGACGAGGGTTACCCGCGCCCCGGTCTGGACGCCTTCGGCTACCCGCCGGTACGGTGATATCTGAGCAAGCGCTTAGATATTCGTACCCTGGAGGTGGCGCGGTGCGCCGTACGGTGTTCAACGAGGACCACGAGGCGTTCCGGGAGACCCTCCGCGCCTTCATCGAGGCCGAGGTCGTCCCCGTCTACGACGACTGGTTCGCCGCGGGCCAGGCGCCGCGCGAGTTCTACTACAAGCTCGGCGAGCTGGGCATCTTCGGCATCAACGTGCCCGAGGAGTTCGGTGGCGCCGGCATGGACAGCCACAAGTTCGAGGCCGTCCTCTACGAGGAGACCGCCCGCGCGGGCGTCCAGTTCGGCGGCTCCGGCGTCCACGTGCTGCTCGCCCTGCCCTACATCAACATGCTGGCCACCGACGAGCAGAAGAAGCGCTACCTGCCGAAGTTCGTCACCGGCGAGGAGATGTGGGCCATCGCGATGACGGAGCCCGGCACCGGCTCCGACCTCGCGGGCATGAAGTCCACCGCCAAGCTCTCCGAGGACGGCACCCACTACGTCCTCAACGGCGCCAAGACCTTCATCACCGGCGGAGTGCACGCCGACAAGGTCATCGTCTGCGCCCGCACCGACGCGCCCACCGCCGAGGACCGCCGCCACGGCATCTCCCTGTTCGCCGTGGACACCAAGTCCGAGGGCTACTCCGTCGGCCGCAAGCTGGACAAGCTGGGCCTGCGCACCTCCGACACCGCCGAGCTGGCCTTCGTCGACGTCAAGGTCCCCGTCGAGGACCTGCTCGGCGAGGAGAACAAGGGCTTCTACTACCTCGGCCACAACCTGGCCTCCGAGCGCTGGGGCATCGCCTTCGGCGCCTACGCGCAGGCCAAGGCCGCCGTCCGGTTCGCCAAGCAGTACGTGCAGGACCGCACCGTCTTCGGCAAGCCGGTCGCCCACTTCCAGAACACCAAGTTCGAGCTGGCCGCCTGCCAGGCCGAGGTGGACGCCGCAGAGGCCGTCGTCGACCGCGCCACCGAGGCCCTGGACGCCGGGGAGCTCACCCCCGCCGAGGCCGCGTCCGCCAAGCTGTTCTGCACCGAGGTCGCCCACCGCGTCATCGACCGCTGCCTCCAGCTGCACGGCGGCTACGGCTACATGAACGAGTACCCGATCGCCCGCCTGTACGCGGACAACCGCGTCAACCGCATCTACGGCGGCACCAGCGAGATCATGAAGTCGATCATCGCGAAGAACATGGGCCTGTAGACCACAGGTCATGAGCGAAGCACTCCAGTCCCTCCTCGACCTGCTCGACCTCGAGCGGATCGAGGAGGACATCTACCGCGGCCGCTCCCGGTCCGCCGTCGTCCCCCGGGTCTTCGGCGGGCAGGTGGCGGCCCAGGCCATGGTCGCCGCCGGCCGCACGGTCCCCGAGGACCGGCACGCGCACTCCCTGCACGCGTACTTCCTGCGCCCCGGCGACCCGGGCGCCCCCATCGTCTACAACGTCGACCGGCTGCGCGACGGCCGTTCCTTCACCACCCGCCGCGTCGTCGCCGTCCAGCACGGCAAGCCGATCTTCACCCTGTCGGCGTCCTTCCAGACGTACGAGGAGGGCCTCGACCACCAGGCCCCGATGCCGCCCGCACCGGACCCGGCGACCCTCCCCACCGGCGAGGAGCGGCTGCGCGGCTACCCGCACCTGCCCGCCGAGACCGTGGAGCGCTTCCTGGAGGCGCGCGCCGCCGTCGACCTGCGCTACGTCGACGACCCGCCCTTCGGCGACTTCGGCACCCCGCGCGAACCGCACTCCCAGGTGTGGTTCCGCACCAACGGCAAGCTCGCGGACGACCCCCTGCTGCACGTCGTCCTCGCCACCTACGTCTCCGACATGACCCTGCTCGACTCGGTCCTGCTCGCGCACGGCCGCGGCGGCTGGGCCGTCGGCGACGTCGTCGGGGCCTCGCTGGACCACGCCATGTGGTTCCACCGGCCCTTCCGCGCCGACGAATGGCTGCTGTACGACCAGCAGTCGCCGTCCGCGTCCGGCGGCCGGGGCCTTGGCCAGGCGCGCATCCACACCCAGGACGGGCGGCTCGCCATATCGGTCGTCCAGGAAGGCGTGGTGCGCGTCCCTCGGGAACACTGAGGGGCATGGCGGACACGGCAGCGGGAGCGGGCACGGGGAACGGCGGCGGCGACAGCACCTTCACGGTGCTCGTCGCCGCCTTCGCCAATCTGGGCATCGCCGTCGCCAAGGCGGTGGCCGGCGTGATCAGCGGCTCCAGCGCGATGCTGTCCGAGGCCGCGCACTCGGTCGCCGACACCGTCACCGAGGTGCTGCTGCTGACCTCGCTCAAACGCAGCGTCCGCCCCGCCGACGAGGACCACCCCCTCGGCCACGGACCCGAGCGCTACATCTGGGCGCTGCTCGCCGCCGTCGCCACCTTCGTCGGCGGCGCCGTCTTCTCCCTCTACGACGGCATCCACACCCTCACCCACGGCGAGGACCTCGGCGACCCGCTGGTCTCGTACATCGTCCTGGCCGTCGCCTTCGTCCTGGAGGGCTACTCGCTGCGCACCGGCCTCAGACAGGTCCGCGGCGAGGCCGCCCATCACCGGGTGTCCTTCGGCCGCTATCTGCGCCGCACCCCCGACACCGCCGTGAAGGCCGTCGTCATGGAGGACTCCGCCGCGCTGGCCGGCCTGCTGCTGGCCGCGGGCGGACTGCTCGGCGGACAGCTCACCGGCTCCGGCGTCTGGGACGCCGTCGCCTCGCTGTGCATCGGCGCGCTGCTGCTGTACGTCGCCTGGGTGCTGGGCCGCTCCAACGCCGAGTTCCTGGTCGGCCGCCCGCTCTCGCGCACCGTCCGGGACCGGATCCGGGCGGAGCTGGTGGCCGTCGAGCACATCGAGGCCGTACTGGAGCTGACCACCCTGGTGCAGGGGCCGAACGAGGCACTGGTCGCCGCCAAGGTCGACTTCCGGGACGTGTCGACGGCGGCGCAGATCGAGTGGGCCTGCGAACGGGCCGAGCAGCGGCTGCGTGAGCAGTTCCCGATCGTGCGCCGGGTCTACCTGGACCCGACGCCGGGCTTCGCGCAGCGCCGCTCGGAGGGGCTCAACCCCTGGCCGTAGGAGCCGAGCCGTGACAGCCCGAGTCGCGAGGGCCGAGCCGCGGGGGCCGAGCCGCGGGGGGTGCGGGCTATTCCAGCCCGGCCTCCGACAGCAGGTACGCCGTCATCGGGTCGTAGTAGCGCGGGCTGACCACGTGGTCGTCCAGCGGCACCGCCACCTGGAGGGTGCCCTCGGACTCGGCGAGGAAGAGGGCCGGGTCGTTGCAGTCCGCGTAGCCGACCGAGTCCACGCCGTGCTGGGCGGCGTACCCGGCCCAGCCGTGGTCGGCGACCACCAGGTCCGGCAGCGGACGGCCCTCGCGCTCCAGACCGGTCAGGATGGCCTTCATCGGCTCGCCCGAGTGGGTGTGCCACAGCGAGGCCCCGTGCTCCAGCACGGACACGTCCGCGAACTGCTGCACGTACCCCTCCTCCGTGGTCAGCCCCTCCGGGATCACCACGATCTCGCAGCCCGCGGTCCGCAGCGCGGCGGCCGTGGCGCGGTGCACGTCGAGCAGCCCGCCGGGGTGACCGGTGGCGAACAGCACCCGCTGCCCGCCGTCGGCCGCCTTGCGCAGCCGCCCCGCCATCCGCTCCAGCGCCGAAACGGTCAGCTCGACATCGATGGTGTCCTGCCCGTACCGGTGCTCGGGGTCGTCGTTGACGCCGACCCGCTCCGCCATCACCGCGAGCACGTCCTGCTCGTCGCTCCAGCGGTCGCCCAGCTCCAGACCGAGCCAGAAGCCCCGGTCGCCGTTCGCCAGTTTCCGGTAGTGGGAGAGGTTGTTCTCGCGGGGCGTGGCGACGTCGCCCGCGATACGCGTCCTGACGAGGTGCTCGGCGAGTTCGGCGCGGCTGGGTGTCCCGGGTATCGGCATGGCTCCATTGTGAGGCAGCCCCGGCCCGGACAGCAGCCGGTCCCGCCGGGATAGCCGATTCCACCAGTCCCCGGCCCGCGTATGGACGGAATGTACATGTCGCGGCGGCAATTGGGCCATCTAGTCTGCGACGACCGGCTGCCCCGCTCACCAGTACAGTCGGACAGCAGCAGTACATACGCGACGAAGCGTAAGAAGGAAGGCAGTGCATGAGCAGCAACGAGACGCCCCGCGGGCCCGTCGACTCCTCGCGGATCCCGCGCTACGCCGGGCCCGCGACCTTCGCCCGGCTCCCGCGCCTGGACGAGGTCGGCGCCGCCGACGTCGCCGTCGTGGGCGTGCCGTTCGACTCGGGCGTCTCCTACCGGCCCGGCGCCCGCTTCGGCGGCAACGCCATCCGTGAGGCATCCCGCCTGCTGCGCCCCTACAACCCGGCGCAGGACGCCTCCCCCTTCGCCCTCGCCCAGGTCGCGGACGGCGGCGACATCGCCGTGAACCCGTTCAACATCCACGAGGCCGTCGAGACGATCGAGGCCGCCGCCGACGACCTCCTCGGCACCGGCGCCCGCCTGATGACCCTGGGCGGCGACCACACCATCGCCCTCCCGCTGCTCCGCTCGGTCGCCAAGAAGCACGGGCCCGTCGCGCTGCTGCACTTCGACGCCCACCTGGACACCTGGGACACCTACTTCGGCGCCGAGTACACCCACGGCACGCCCTTCCGGCGCGCGGTGGAGGAGGGCGTGCTCGACACCTCCGCGCTCTCCCACGTCGGCACCCGCGGCCCCCTGTACGGCAAGAAGGACCTCACCGACGACGAGAAGATGGGCTTCGGCATCGTCACGTCGGCGGACGTCTACCGCCGCGGCGCCGACGAGGTGGCCGACCAGCTGAGGCAGCGCATCGGGGACCGCCCGCTGTACATCTCCATCGACATCGACTGCCTCGACCCCGCCCACGCCCCCGGCACCGGCACCCCCGAGGCGGGCGGCATGACCTCCCGCGAGCTGCTGGAGATCCTGCGCGGCCTGGCCTCCTGCAACCTGGTCTCCGCCGACGTCGTCGAGGTCGCCCCGGCCTACGACCACGCGGAGATCACGTCGGTCGCCGCCTCGCACACCGCCTACGAACTGACCACGATCATGTCCCGCCAGATCGCCGAGGCGCGTTCCAAGTGACCCACGACCACGACCTGGTGCTCCGTCCGACCGCCGCCCAGACGGAGGCCGCGCTGAATCCTCCCCCCGGGCGCACCGGCGGGGACCTGGTCGTGGAGTCCCTGGCCGCGCTCGGCGCGACCACCGTCTTCGGCCTGCCCGGCCAGCACGCCCTCGCCGTGTTCGACGCCCTGCGCCGCTCCGACCTGCGCTACGTCGGCTTGCGGGTGGAGAACAACGCCGGGTTCGCCGCCGACGCCTACGGCCGGATCACCGGCGAGGCGGCCCCGCTGCTGCTGTCCACCGGCCCGGGAGCCCTCACCTCGCTGGCCGCGCTCCAGGAGGCGCGGGCGGCCTCCGCGCCCGTCCTGGCCGTCTGCAGCCAGGTCCCCAGGGCGGGCCTCGGCGGCGGCCGCCACGGCCACCTGCACGAACTCCCCGACCAGGCGGCCTCCTTCCGGGGCGTGGTCAAGTCCGTGCACACCGCCCGCACCCAGTCGCAGATCCCCTCCGCGATCGCGGAGGCATGGACGTCGGCGCTGACCGTCCCGCACGGCCCGGTGTGGGTGGAGATCCCGCAGGACGTCCTCCTCGCCGAGACCTCCGTCCCGGTCGTGTCCGGCGGCGACACCTTCCCCGAGGAACTGCCCCCGCGCCCCGAACTGACGGCGGTGGCGGCCGACCTGCTCACCCGCGCCGAGCGCCCGGCGATCGTCGCGGGCGGGGGAGTGGTCCGCGCGGACGCCGCCAAGAAGCTGCGGCAGTTGGCGGAGCGGCTCCAGGCGCCCGTCGTCACCACCTACGGCGGCAAGGGCGCGTTCCCCTGGACACACCCGCTCTCCCTCCAGTCCTGGCTGGAGGACCGCCACACGACGGACTTCCTGGAGGACGCCGACGTCCTCCTCGTCGTCGGCTCGGGCCTCGGCGAACTCTCCTCGAACTACCACACGTTCGCGCCCCGCGGCCGGGTGATCCAGATCGAGGCCGACCTCGGCAAGCTGGAGGCCAACCACCCGGCCCTCGGTATCCACGCCGACGCCCGCCTCGCCCTCCAGGCCCTCCTCGAGACGGTGGGCGAGCGCACCGACCCGGCCGCCCCGGAGCGGGTGAGCGGGGTACTGGACAAGGTCCGCGCCCGCATCGCCGCCCAGGACCTCACACTGGAACAGGACCTCCTGGCCGCCGTACGCAAGGCCCTCCCGACCCGCGCCCCCTCCTTCTGGGACATGACGATCCTGGCCTACTGGGCCTGGTCCGCCTTCGACGCGAAGGCCCCCAACACCATGCACTCCGCCCAGGGCGCCGGCGGTCTCGGCTACGCCTTCCCGGCGGCCCTGGGCGCCGCGGCCGCCGACCCCACCCACCCGGTGCTGGCGGTCTCCGGCGACGGCGGTGCCCTGTACTCGGTCGCCGAACTGGCCACCGCCCGCCAGTACGGCCTGAACGTCACGTGGCTCATCGTCGACGACGGCGGCTACGGCATCCTGCGCGAGTACATGACCGACACCTTCGGACAGCCCACGGCGACGGACCTGCCGGGACCCGACTTCGTCGCCCTCGCGGAGTCGTTCGGGGTGCCGGGCGTGCGGACGTCACCGGAGACCCTGGAGACGGACCTCGCGAAGGCCCTGGCCGCACCCGGCCCTTCGGTGGTCGTACTCCCCGCCGTCCTGCGGACGTTCGCGCCGACGCACACGGAGTGAAAGGCTGTGCCGCCGACGGCCAGGGGGCCTAGGATCGGGAGCCGGCCTTAGGGGGGACCGTGGATCCGGAGATCGCCGCGCTGGCAGGGACGGCGGGCACGACCGTCGTCACGCTGATGGTCACGAACGCCTGGGAATCGGCGCGGGACGGCATGGTCGGCCTGTGGCGCCGTTTCCAGCCCGCCCGAGCCGAGAGCGTCGGCGAGGAGCTGGACGCGGGCCGCGAGGAACTGCTCCTCGCGCGTCAGGCCGGTGACGACGAGGCCGAGGCCGGGCTGACCGCCGAATGGCAGGGACGCGTACGGCGCCTGCTGCTCGCCCGCCCCGATGTCGCCGACGAACTGCGCGCCCTCCTGGACGAGTTGGCGCCCTCGATGCCGGAGGAACCGGACGCGCGCCACGTCCACCTGCAGGCCCGCGCCTCGGGCAGCGCCCGGATCTACCAGGCCGGCCGCGACCAGCACATCACCGAACGATGAGCGTTCCGCGGCCGATGGAGGGCCGTGCCTCGGACAGCGCCCGGATCTACCAGACCGGCGGCGACCAGTACATCGAGGAACACGTCCACCACTACGCCCCGGGATCGGCCCCGCTGTTCGGGCACCCGTGGACGGGCCCCGCCGAACCCCGAGGGACCGCCCCCGACTCCGTCCGCATGCCCCTGGTCGGCCGCGCGCCCGGGGTCCTGCGGGACCGCACCGACCTCATGGAGCGGCTGCGGGCCGCCGTGGCCGGACCCGGCGGCGACATCCAGGTCCTGCACGGAATGGGCGGCTGCGGCAAGACGGCCGTCGCCCAGGCCCTGTTCCACGAGGCCGTACGGGACCACGGTCGTGTCGGCCTGTGGGTCAACGCCTCCGAACGCGTGTCCCTGCGCGCCGGCATGCTCGCCGTCGCCGGTGACCGCGGTGCCACCGCCGGCGAACTGGCCGCCGCGACCGGCGGCCGGCGCGCCGCGGCCGACCTGGTCTGGCACTACCTGGACCACTCGGCACAGCCCTGGCTGCTCGTTCTCGACAACGCCGACGACCCCGCCGTCCTGGAGGAGGGCGCCTGGCTGCGCCCGAGCCCCTCGGGCACGGTGCTGGTCACCACCCGCCACGCGACCTCTCCGCTGTGGCGCACCCCGGCGGCGAGCAGCCACCGGCTCGGCGTGCTTCCGCTGGAGGACGCGGCCCTGGTGCTGCGTGATCTGGCTCCGGACGCGGGCACCCGGGAGTCCGCGCGGAAGGTCGCCCGGCGCCTGGGCTGCCTGCCCCTGGCGCTGACCCTGGCCGGAGCACATCTGGCCCACCAGCTCCTGGAGTCGTGGTCCATGGACGAGTACGACCGGAAACTGGCCGAGGAGTCGACGTCCCTGGTCGACGGGGGCGCGTCCGCGACCGGCGGCGGCCAGTCCCGTCACCTCGTCGGCCGCACCTGGCAGTTGTCGCTGGACAGCCTGGCGGAGGGCGGCCTGCCGGAGGCGACGGCCCTGTTGCGGCTGCTGTCCTTCTGGGCGGCGGACCCCGTGCCGCTGGCCCTGCTGATGCCGGCGGCACAGGGCGGGTTCGACCTCGAACACCTCAGTCCGCCGCTGGCCGCGCCCCGGGTCGAACCGGCCCTGCGCGCGCTCCTCGACCACTCGCTGATCGAGATGGTGGAGACGGACGGACACCGCTGTGTGAAGGCCCACGGTGTCCTGCTGGACGGCGTCGCCGCGGGCGTGCCCGACGCGGAGCGCGAACTCCTGGCGGCAGCGGCGGGCCGACTGCTGCGGGCGGCGCTGCCGCAGGAGGGCACCGGGTCGCCGCGCGCCCGCTCCCAGGTGCGGCTCCTGGCACCGCACGCGACCGGCCTGCTGCACCGGTCCCACCGCCACGGCCAGGTGACGGCGGAATCCGTACGGATCGCGGCCCGTGTCGCACGGCTGGTGTACGACGCGGGCGACTGGACCGCCGCGCTGACCCTGGCCTCCGCCGCCGGGAAGACGGCCGCGGAACACCTGGGGGACGAGCACCCGGCCACCATCGAGGCCCGGACTGGCCAGGGCACCGTGCTGTTCCGGCTCGGCCGGTACGCCGACGCCGCCGACCTGCTGCGACCGGTCCACCAGGACGCGCTGCGCACGCTCGGCTCCCACGACGCGCACACCCTGGACGCCGGCTACGAACTGCAGCGGGTGCTGCACCGCCTGGGCGACCTGGAGCAAGCCCGTACGCTGCTGGAAACCGTCCTGGACGGCCGCCGCCAGGCGCTCGGCGAGGACCATGTCGCCACCCTCAAGGCCCGCTGCGAGCTGCTGGAACTCCGCCTGGCGCAGGACGACTTCGACGGTTACACGACGGTGGCCGAGGAACTGGCGGGGGAGTGCGAACGCCTTCTCGGCCCCGAGCACCTGGTGACGGTGTGGGCGCGCGACGCGCTGGCGCGAGGGCTCCTGCGCTCCGGACGGGGCGCCGAGGCCGAGGACATCTTCCTGCGGGTACTGGCCGGGCAGCGGGCGGGGTACGGGGACGAGCACCCCCTCGTCCTCGGGGTGCTCATCCAGCTCAGCCGGGCCCAGTACGCGCAGGGCAAGCGGGAGCGGGCCGCCGAGAGCGCGCGCGAGGTGGCCGAAGGGCGGGCCCGGGTCCTGGGCGAGGACCACCCCGAGACCGTCGCGGCCCGTGCCTGGTACGCCGAGGTCCGCGCGGCGCCGCCCGCCCCGGACGATCCCGTGGGCTGACCGCCTACCAGATCGACTCCACCCACTCCGGGTGGTCGATGAACGGGTTGCGGTTGTGCTGGTAGTCGTCGTAGACGACCTGGTTGCGGTGCTCCTCGAAGGCGTCCGGCGGGTCCTCGTCGTTCCACGCCTTCAGTACGGAGAGCTTGCCGATGTACGGGTTGCTGCCGTTGCCGACCTGGCCGTTGACCTCCAGGTCGGCGAAGCCGTCGCCGCCCTCGTAGCGGACCGCCATGTAGAAGATCATGCGGGCCACGTCGCCCTTGACCGCGTCGCGGGGTTCGAAGGAGTCGGAGTCGGTGAGGCTGCCGCCGCCCCCGCTGACGGCGCTGCCGCCGTTGTCGAAGTCCTTGTTGCCCCGCACGCTGTTGACCCGGACGTCCGAGGGCCGCAGGTGATGGATGTCCGTGCCGGGTCCGGTCGAGGTGCCGAAGTCGCCGTGGGACTTGGCCCACACGTGCTCGCGGTTCCAGTCGCCGGTGTCGCCGCCGTTGAGCGACTTGCTGCGGGAGGCGCCCGAGTAGAGCAGGATCACGTTGCCGCTGTTGTCCGGGTCCTCGTCGGTGGCCTTGAGCGCGTCCCAGACCGCCGAGTACGACAGCTTCGTCTGGTCGCTGATGATCGTGTGGAGGGACGACTTGAGGCTCGCGCCCGTCTTGCCGATCGCGTCCTTGTAGTACGTGTCGTCGTAGTCCGTGTTCGTCGTCGCGGTGTTTGCGGTCGCGGTGGTCGTGGTCGCCGTGGCCGGACTCGCCGTCAGGGAGGGTGCGGTGAGTCCGGCGAGGACGGCGGCCGTGGCGAGGACGACCGCCTTCCGGCGCCGGGTGCGTATCGCGAGCATGTGGGGTGTCCGATCTACGCGTGTGGAATGGAGCGGTGGACCGAGCGTGACATGGACATGTTGGAGGTGGGGTGTACGGAACGTGTCGATTGCGTGACGGTGCCCGTACCGAGGGTCACTCCACGTCCGCGGGGTCCAGTCGGTAGACGGACGAGGCGTTGTCCGCAGTGCTGTCCGAAGCGCCCTCCGAGACGCCCCCGTACGCGCTCGCCTCGACGGCCGTGCCGTGCTCCTGGACCCACTGGGTCACCTCGGAGGCGACTCCCGAGCCGCCGCCCGGGCCGCCGCCCATGCCCCCGCCGCCCACCTGGACGTAGTGCAACTCGCCCTTCCTCACCAGCTCCTTGAGCCGGGCCAGGGTCATGGCGTTGTCAGTGCCGGACCAGCCCCACATGGAGATGACCGGTTCCCCGCTGTCGAGGACGAGCTGCGCGGCGCTCTGCGAACTCGACACGGCCAGCAGCCACTTGGCGCCGTCCTGGTGCTTCTTCAGATAGGCGACCAGTTCGGTGCTCGCGCCGCCCATGCCACCACCGCCGCGTCCGCCGCCGAAGCCACCCGCGCCGCCGTCCGGCAGTTCACCGGCGCCCGGGCCGTCCGGCAGTTCACCGGCGCCCGCGCCGCCCGGGAACGATCCGGCTCCGGGGCCGTCCTGGCCGCCGCCCGGCTGCCCGCCCGGTGCCTCGCCGCCCGCACCACCGGGGAAACCACCCCGGCCGCCACCACCCGGGCCGCCCATGCCGCCGCCGCCCGTCGAAGGGCCGGCCGTCGGGTTCGTCCCGCCCATGCCGCCGCCCGAGCCGGACGGCACGGACCAGGCGTACGCCGCCGGGCCCGCGACCGCGGCGACGACGGCCGCCGCCACGGACACCGCCAGCAGCCGCACCCGCCGCCCGAAACGGAAGGCCAGCAGCCCCGCGATCGCCAGCGCCATCACCACCGCGACCGCCGGCCACAGCCAGGTGTTCCAGCCGGACGCGCGGCGCAGCAGCACGATCGCCCACACGCCCGTGACGCCGAGGGCGAGCGGTAGCACCCACACCCACCGCCGGTCGGACCGGAACGCGCGCAGCAGCATGACGCCGCCGCCCCCGCACAGCGCCGCGATCCCGGGTGCGAGCGCGGTCGTGTAGTACGGGTGCATGGTGCCCTCGGCCAGGGCGAAGGTCACGTAGTGCAGCACCGTCCAGCCGCCCCACAGGACCAGCGCGGCGCGCGTGAGGTCGGTGCGGGGCGCCCTGCCGCACAGAACCAGGCCGCCGACGAGTGCGATGCCCGCGAAGGGGAGCAGCCAGGAGATCTGGCCGCCGAGGACGTCGTTGAACATCCGGCCGATGCCCGCGGCCCCCGAGAAGCCGCCTCCGCCGCCGCCTCCGCCCCCGCCCATGTTGCCGTCGCCGCCGAAGATCCGGCCGAGCCCGTTGTAGCCCGTGATCAGGTCCCACGCCGTACCGTCCGTCGAACCGCCGATGTAGGGCCGCTCCGACGCCGGCACCAGGGACACCGCCGCCGCCCACCAGAAGCTGGCGACGGCCAGCGCCACGGCGGCGAGCGCCAGGTTCCGGACGCGCTTCGTCCAGCCGAGGTCCGTCGCGCAGACGTACGCCAGGAAGACGGCGGGCAGCGCGATGTACCCCTGGAGCATCTTCGTGTTGAAGGCCAGCCCGAAGCAGACCGCCGAACCCAGCAGGGGCAGCAACCGCCCGGTGCGGACGGCGCGCAGGCCGAGGGCCGCCCCGGCCACCATCAGGAACACCAGCAGCGTGTCGGGGTTGTTGTCCCGGTTGATGGCGACCGTGATCGGGGTCAGCGCCAGCACCAGCGCGGCGACCGTCGCCGCGCCGTGGCCCCACACCCGCCGCACGGACGTGTGCAGGATCCAGATCGTCGCGAGCGCCGCGGCGATCAGCGGCAGCATCATCTGCCAGGTGCCGTACCCGAAGAGGCGGCACGACAGGCCCATGACCATGAGCGCGAAGGGCGGCTTGTCGACGGTCAGGAAGTTCCCCGCGTCCAGCGAGCCGAAGAACCACGCCTTCCAGCTCTCGGTGCCGCTGAGCACGGCCGCGCTGTAGAAGCTGTTCAGTCCGGACCCGGACAGGTTCCAGCAGTACAGCCCGGCCGCCAGGGCGAGGATCGCCAGCAGCGCGGGCCGCGACCAGCGGGGCGCGGCGGGTGCGGGGGACGGCGGGACGGGCGGCTCGGTGGCCGCGTGCGGTGCGGCGGTGGCAGATGTCACGACGCCACCGTGTCCGCGGCCGATGGGCACGGGCTGTGGTCCGCCTGGGGATGAGCTGTGGATCGTCGGCGCAGCCCAGCTTTCGGAAAGCGGCCAACTCCCGTCCATTCCCCCGCCCTAGGGTGACCGGCATGCGCCCGAGAACCCTCCGTACCGCCCTGGCCACCGCCACCGCCGGGCTTGCCGCCGCCGGCTGCCTGACCGCCGCCGCACCGGCCACCGCCACCGCCGGACCGTCCACCGCCGCCGCCGGACCGTCCACCGCGCAGGGGCGGCCCCCGGCGAACGCCTGCTCGCCCGCCGTCTCCCTCACCGGCTTCACCGACGCCCTCGACAAGACGACGTACGACGGCGCCTACGTCGGCAACCTCTCCGCCCTCGCCGCCGACCGGCGCGGCTCCCTGGCCGCCCTCTCCGACCGCTCGTCCCTCTTCCGGCTGGACGCGCGCACCCTGAAGCCGCGGAGCGTCGTCACGCTCGCCGACGAGAGCGGCGCCGCCCTCGACTCCGAGGGACTGGTCGCCGACCGGGACGGCACGTACCTGGTCTCCTCCGAGACCGAGCCGTCCGTCCGCCGCTACTCCCGCACCGGCGAGCTGCTCGGCCGCCTGCCCGTGCCGGACGACCTGCGCACCGCCCCCGAGGGCCGCGGCCGGGCCAACGGCAGCTTCGAGGGGCTCACGCTCCTCCCCGGTGGCCGGACCCTGCTCGCCTCGATGGAGTACCCGCTCGACGGCGACCCCGCCGACCTGGTCCGCATCCAGAGCTGGCAGCGGACGCCGCACGGCGACTTCCGGCTCGGTGCCCGGTACACCTACCGGACGGACCCCGGCCTCGGCGTCTCCGAGGTCACCGCGACCCCCGACGGGCGCCTCCTCGTCCTGGAGCGCGGCTTCACCGCCGGCGTCGGCAACACCGTCCGCCTCCAGCTGGCCGACCGGCCCGGCCGCGGCACCGTGCTCCACAAGAGGCTCCTCGCCGACCTCGCCGACTGCCCCGCCCTCGGCGCCACCGCCAAGCAGCCGCAGCCCAACCCGCTCCTCGACAACTTCGAGGGGATGGCCGTGACCGGCCGTTCCGGGGGCCGCCTGGAGGTCCTGGTCGTCAGCGACGACAACCAGAACGCCGTACAGACCACCCGCTTCCTCAGGCTCCGCGTACGCGCCTGATCACCCGGCCGATTGTTGCGGCGGGATGAAATCCCCGCTCGCAGGCGTTGGTGCCTTCCGGTAGATCAGGTGAGCAGGACGACCGACCGGAGGGCACGGCGTGGACGCGCAACGGGGATGGGTACGACGACTGGCGGGGTACGCCTGGCGCAACCCCAAGGACGTCGTCCTCGCCCTGGGGGCCTCGCTGGGCGGCATGGCCGTCATGGCCTTCGTCCCGTTGATCACCAAGGTGATCATCGACGACGTGATCGGCGACAAGACCCGGGACATGGCGGTCTGGGCCGGTCTCCTGATCGCCGCCGCGGTCGTCGTCTACGTCCTGACCTACATCCGCCGCTACTACGGCGGGCGGCTCGCCCTCGACGTCCAGCACCACCTGCGCACCGACATGTACGGGACGATCACCCGGCTCGACGGCCGGCGCCAGGACGAGCTGTCCACGGGGCAGGTGGTCGGGCGGGCGACCAGCGACCTCCAGCTGATCCAGGGCCTGCTCTTCATGCTCCCGATGACCATCGGGAACGTCCTGCTCTTCCTGATCTCCCTGGTGATCATGGCGTGGCTGTCCCTGCCGCTCACCCTGGTCGCGCTCGCCGTCGCCCCCGCCCTGTGGTTCATCGCCCGCCGCAGCCGCACCCGGCTGCACCCCGCCACCTGGTACGCGCAGGCGCAGGCCGCCGCCGTCGCCGGGGTGGTCGACGGCTCGGTGAGCGGCGTACGCGTGGTGAAGGGCTTCGGGCAGGAGGAGCAGGAGACCGGGAAGCTCAGGCAGGTCGGGCGCAAGCTCTTCGCCGGGCGGCTGCGCACCATCAAGCTGAACGCCACCTACACCCCGGCCCTCCAGGCGGTCCCCGCGCTCGGCCAGGTCGCCATGCTCGCCCTCGGCGGCTGGCTGGCCGTACGGGGGCACATCACCCTCGGCACCTTCGTCGCCTTCTCCACCTACCTCGCCCAGCTGGTCGGCCCGGTCCGGATGCTCGCCCTGGTGCTCACCGTCGGCCAGCAGGCCCGGGCCGGCACCGAACGCGTCCTGGAGCTGATCGACACCGAGCCGGCCATCGAGGACGGCACGAAGACCCTGCCTGCCGACGCGCCCGCGACCGTCGAGTTCGACGACGTCGCCTTCGGCTACGACACGGGCGACGGGGAGCCGCGGCCGGTCCTGGACGGGCTGTCCTTCGAGATCCGCGCCGGGGAGACGCTCGCCGTCGTCGGCTCCTCGGGGTCCGGCAAGTCCACGGTCTCGCTGCTCCTGCCGCGCTTCTACGACGTGACGCGCGGCGCCGTCCTCGTCGGCGGCCACGACGTGCGCGAACTGACCCTCGACTCGCTGCGGGCCGCCGTCGGCCTGGTGCCCGAGGACTCCTTCCTCTTCTCCGACACCGTCCGCGCCAACATCGCCTACGGCCGCCCGGACGCCACCGACGAGGAGGTCGAGACCGCCGCACGGGCCGCGCAGGCCCACGGGTTCATCACCGAGCTGCCGGACGGCTACGGCACGACCGTCGGCGAGCACGGGCTGACCCTCTCCGGCGGCCAGCGCCAGCGCGTCGCGCTCGCCCGGGCGATCCTCACCGACCCCCGGCTGCTGGTCCTCGACGACGCCACGTCCGCCGTGGACGCCCGGGTGGAGCACGAGATCCACGAGGCGCTGAAGCAGGTCATGCGGGGCCGCACCACGCTCCTCATCGCCCACCGCCGCTCCACCCTCGGCCTCGCCGACCGCATCGCCGTCCTCGACCGCGGCCGTCTCGCCGACCTCGGCACCCACGAGGAACTCCAGGAGCGCTCCGCCCTGTACCGGCGCCTGCTCACCGACCCGGACGAGCTGGGCGGCGTCTCACCCGGGCACACCCGCCCCGCCGAGCAGACCGAGGACACCTCCGTACGCGACGAGCTGGACGCCGAGTTCGACGCCGAGCGCGGGGTCACGCCCCGGCTGTGGACCGGCGACCGCGCGCCCAAGGACACCGCGCTCGCCGGCACCCCGGCGACCCCGGAGCTGCTCGCCCAGGTGGACGCGCTGCCCCCGGCGAACGGCACCCCGGACATCGACGAGACGCAGGCGGTACGCCCCGAGTCGTCGTACGGCCTGCGGCGCCTGCTGCGCGGCTTCCGCGCCCCGCTGCTGATCAGCCTCGCCCTGGTGGCCGTGGACGCGGGCATGGGCCTGCTGCTGCCGGTGCTGATCCGCAACGGCATCGACGACGGCGTCACCCAGGTCGCCCTCGGCGCGGTGTGGGCGTCCTCGCTGCTCGGCCTGGTCGCCGTCCTCGCCCAGTGGGCGGCGCAGACCGGCGAGATCCGCATGACGGGGCGGACCGGTGAGCGGATCCTGTACTCGCTGCGCCTGAAGATCTTCGCCCAGCTCCAGCGGCTCGGCCTCGACTACTACGAGCGCGAGCTGACCGGCCGGATCATGACCCGGATGACGACGGACGTGGACGCGCTGTCGACGTTCCTGCAGACGGGACTCGTCACCGCCTTCGTCTCGGTCGTCACCTTCTTCGGCATCATGGTCGCCCTGCTGGTGATCGACGTGCAGCTCGCGCTGATCGTCTTCGCGACGCTGCCACCGCTGATCATCGCCACGTACTACTTCCGCAGGGCCAGCGTGAAGGCGTACGAACTGGCCCGCGAGCGGGTGTCCACGGTCAACGCCGACCTCCAGGAGTCGGTGGCGGGCCTCAGGATCGTGCAGGCATTCCGGCGCGAGCACGACGGCGGCCGGCGGTTCGCCGAGCGCAGCGACAGCTACCGGCAGGCCCGCATCCGCGGACAGTGGCTGATCTCGATCTACTTCCCGTTCGTGCAGCTCCTGTCGTCGGCCGCCGCCGCGGCGGTGCTGGTCGTGGGCGGCGGGCGGATCGACGACGCCACGCTGACGACCGGTGCGCTGGTGGCGTACCTGCTCTACATCGACCTGTTCTTCGCGCCGGTCCAGCAGCTCTCCCAGGTCTTCGACGGCTACCAGCAGGCGTCCGTCTCGCTGGGCCGCATCCAGGAGCTGCTGCGCGAGCCGACCTCGACGCGGGCCGCCGACCAGCCCTCCGAGGTCACCGGCCTGCGCGGCGAGATCGCCTTCGAGGACGTGCACTTCCGGTACGGCGACGATGAAGAGGCCCTCACCGGCATCGACCTGCGCATCCCGGCCGGGCAGACCGTCGCCTTCGTCGGCGAGACCGGCGCGGGCAAGTCGACGCTGGTGAAGCTGGTGGCCCGGTTCTACGACCCGACCGGCGGCCGGGTCACCGTCGACGGACAGGACCTGCGCGGCCTCGACCTCACCTCCTACCGGCACCGGCTGGGCGTCGTCCCGCAGGAGGCGTACCTCTTCCCCGGCACCGTCCGCGACGCCATCGCCTACGGCCGCCCGGACGCCACCGACGCCGAGGTGGAGGCGGCGGCGCGGGCGGTCGGCGCGCACGAGATGATCGCCACGCTCACCGGCGGCTACCTGCACGAGGTCGCCGAGCGGGGCCGCAACCTCTCCGCCGGGCAGCGGCAGCTGATCGCGCTGGCCCGCGCCGAGCTGGTCGACCCGGACGTACTGCTCCTCGACGAGGCCACGGCGGCCCTGGACCTGGCCACGGAGGCACAGGTCAACCAGGCCACCGACCGCGTCGCGGGACGCCGTACCACGCTTGTGGTCGCGCACCGGCTCACCACGGCCGCCCGCGCGGACCGGGTCGTCGTCATGGACGGCGGGCGGGTCGCAGAGGACGGCACGCACGACGAACTGCTGGCCCTCGACGGGCGGTACGCGCGCCTGTGGCGGACCTTCGTCGGCGCGTCCGAGCCCGAGGAGCCGGTCGGGGCGCTCCGCTGACGTCCCGGACCGGCCCTGCGCGCAACCGTGCGACACCTGTCCTGCGTCCGTACATCCGTACGTCGTCAGTGATCGCCCGACGGAGGGGGACCGCAGTGGGCCGGGCCGGTGCCGCAACTCGCCGTCGGCTGGCGCTCGGCACGGCCGTGCTGAGCGCCGCCGCGCTGCTCGCCGTCGCGGCGCCGCAGGAGGCACAGGCCGCCACCGGGTGCGCCGGCCGCAAGGTGCGCACCCTCCACTTCGCCACCGGCTCCGTCCTCGTCCACAAGCGCGGCGGCTACGTCTGCGCCGTCACCGTCCCCGAGAAGCCGGGTACCAAGCGGCAGATGTCCGTGAGCGTGCGGGCCCGTGGCGGCCGGGCCGTGGTGGACTCGGGCCGGTTCGCCTACCGCGCCGGACCGGTGACCGTGCACGCCGGGAAGCGCTGTGTGTGGGTGACCGGCAAGGTGTCCAGGTCCTCGGTCAGCTCCGGCTGGATCCTCTGCTGACTCTGGTGTCGCGGGAGTTGCTCCGATAGCTTCCGGCGGACATCAGTTTCACAGGGAGGGTGCATGCGCAAGGCGCTCAGATGGCTGCTGGCGCTCGTGGTGCTCATAGGCACCGTCAGCACGGCGGGCGCGGCCACCGCCGCCGAGCCGAAGGCCGTCGACATCAAGGACCGGCTGCTGTCCATACCGGGCATGAGCCTGATCGAGGAGAAGCCGTACACCGGCTACCGCTTCTTCGTCCTCAACTACACCCAGCCGGTGGACCACCGGCACCCGTCCAAGGGCACGTTCCAGCAGCGGATCACCGTGCTGCACAAGGACGTGAACCGGCCGACGGTCTTCTACACCGGCGGCTACAACGTCTCCACGAACCCCAGCCGGCGCGAGCCGACCCAGATCGTGGACGGCAACCAGGTCTCCATGGAGTACCGCTACTTCACGCCGTCCCGGCCCGCCCCGGCCGACTGGTCCAAGCTGGACATCTGGCAGGCCGCCAGCGACCAGCACCGCATCTTCAAGGCCCTGAAGCCGATCTACTCGGAGAACTGGATCTCCACCGGCGGCTCCAAGGGCGGCATGACCGCCACCTACTACGAGCGCTTCTACCCGCGCGACATGGACGGTGTCGTCGCCTACGTCGCCCCCAACGACGTGGTGAACAAGGAGGACTCGGCCTACGACCGCTTCTTCGCCCGCGTCGGCACCGAGGAGTGCCGCGACAAGCTCAACGGCGTGCAGCGCGAGGCGCTGGTGCGCCGGGCGCCGCTGGAGAAGAAGTACGCGGCGTACGCCGCCGACAACGGCTACACCTTCGACACCATCGGCAGCCTCGACCGCGCCTACGAGGCCGTCGTCCTCGACTACGTGTGGGGCTTCTGGCAGTACAGCACCCTCGCCGACTGCGCGGACATCCCGGCCGACGCGAAGAACGCCACCGACGAGGCGATCTGGGACTCCGTCGACACGATCTCCGGCTTCTCCGCCTACACCGACCAGGGCCTGGAGACGTACACGCCGTACTACTACCAGGCGGGCACCCAGCTGGGCGCGCCGACGATCCACTTCCCGCACATCGAGAAGAAGTACATCCGCTACGGCTACCAGCCGCCGCGCAATTTCGTGCCCCGCTCGATCCCGATGAAGTTCGAGCCGTGGGCGATGCGGGACGTCGACACCTGGGTGAAGCACAACGCCCGGCACATGCTGTTCGTGTACGGCGAGAACGACCCGTGGGGTGCCGAGCCCTTCCGGCTCGGCCACGGCGCGCGTGACTCCTACGTCATGACCGCGCCCGGCATGAACCACGGTGCGAACGTGGCCGGTCTGGTGCCCGACCAGAAGGCCCTGGCCACGGCCCGCATCCTGGACTGGGCCGACGTCGCCCCCGCCAAGGTCCAGGAGAACCCGTCGGCGGCCAGGCCGCTGGCGGCCTTCGACGCCAAGCTGGACGCGCGGGACGTCGAGCGCGAGCCGGCGCTGCGCCCGTAGGGCCCGCTCCTCTGGCACGGTGACTGTGCCCGGCCGCTCACAGCGGCCGGGCACAGCCCACCGGGCGTTCGCCGCCGCCGAGCCGGACGTACAGACCGGTCGAGGCGGGGCAGTCCGCCCGGTCGGCGACCGCCTCGACCACCTTGAACTGCGGTGTGTATCCGCCCCCGCCGTCGCAGGCCGCCTCGCGGACCTTGCCGTCGCCGATCTCACGGACGCAGTCGCCGACGATCGTGCGCGGGCCGCCCCCGCCGCCCGGGTCGCCGGGGTGCGGCGGCCGCAGTGTGCGCATGCAGGCGTAACCCCGGGGCACGGCCCCGTCGCCGTCCTCGTCGGCGGACGGCCGCCGCTCGCTGATGTGCAGGACGAAGTCGGTGGTGCCGGGGCACGGCGGACCGTGGCTCGCGCGGCCGTCCTCCCGGGCGACCACCCGGGCCGCGGCACGCTCGCTGTCGCAGGGCACCTCGGTGGGGTCGACCGTGCCGAACGAGCTGCACTCGTCGACCGCCAGGAACACCTCCCCGTACCCGGACGGCAGCACCCCGGAGGGCGAGGAGTCCGCCACTTGGCCCTTTTCTGAAGGCCCCTGACAGCAAGTCAGTAACAAGAGGCACATCGCGACACACAGCACGACGCCCAGCAGGAAGTGCGCGCGCACCCCCACTGCCCTTCGCTCACGCATCGCCGCCCCCCGGATTCCCCGGCCCAGCGTGGCCCGCCGGAGCGGGCGCACGCCAGACGCGCGGGAGGCTTCGGGCCCGGGCGCCGGGAGCGCCCCCGGCGCGTGTCGTAGGCCGCGCTACGACCGGCCACGACCGGACCGCGACCCGGGCTACGACCGGTAGGTCAGCCCGTGCCCGAGCGGCAGGAGCACCGTGTCCGGATCGTCCGCCCGCACCACCGGCACCGGCAGCTTCCCGCGCGGCCGCGCCCGCCCGGCGATCACCCGGGCCGCCGCCCGTACCTCCACGTCGGTCCAGGAGTAGGCGGCGAGGAAGGCGGGGACGCCGGGCAGCTGGGCGACGTCGTACGGATTGCGGACGGCGACCGCGACGACCGGCTTCCCGGTCTCCAGCAGTCGTGCGACCAGGGTCCGCTGGCTGCTGCCCGCGGTCACGTTGTACGTGGCGACCACCACCGCGTCGGCGTCCTGGGCCGCCGCGACGGCGCGGTCGATCACGGCGGCGGCGGGCGCGGTGCCGGTGGACAGGGCGGTGGCCGTGAAGCCCAGCTCCGTCAGCGCGCCCGCGAGGACGCCGGTGGGCGGCCCGGTGGTGCCCGACGGAGAGGCCGGGTCGGCGCCCACCACCAGCACCCTGCGGTGCTCGCGGCGGGAGAGCGGCAGCAGCGCCCCTTCGTTGACCAGCAGCGTGGTGCTCCGCTCGGCGATCCGGTCGGCCGCGGCCAGGTGCGCCCGGGTGCCGACGGTCCGGTCGACGTCCCGGCGGCTGGTGTACGCGTCCCGGAACAGCCCCAGCTTGGCCTTCAGCCGCAGCACGCGCAGGATCGATTCGTCGAGCCGCGCCTCGGTGAGTTCGCCCTCCTGTACGGCCGTCAGGACCGCGTTCCAGGCGAGCGGCAGGTCGGGCGGGTTGAGCAGCTGGTCGACACCGGCCTTCAGGGCCAGCACCGGCACCCGCTCGTCGCCGTACTTCGTGCGTACGCCCTCCATGCCGAGGGAGTCGGTGACAACGACCCCGTCGTAGCCCAGCTCCTCGCGCAGGATGCCGGTGAGGATGGGGCGGGAGAGGGTGGCCGGGTCGCCGGAGTCGTCGAGCGCCGGGACCACGAGGTGGGCGGTCATGATCGCGTCGATGCCGGCGTCGATCGCCGCGCGGAAGGGCGGGGCGTCCAGCTTCTCCCACTGCTCCCGGCTGTGCGTGATCACCGGGAGGCCGGTGTGGCTGTCGGTGGCGGTGTCGCCGTGCCCGGGGAAGTGCTTGGCGCACGCGGCGACGCCGGAGCGCTGATACCCCGTCACCTCGGCAGCCACCAGCCCCGCCGCGGCCTCGGGGTCGGCGCCGAAGGACCGTACGCCGATCACCGGGTTGGCCGGGTTGACGTTCACGTCGGCCACCGGCGAGTAGTCCTGGCGGATGCCCATGGCGTGCAGCTCGGCGCCCGCGACCCTGCCGAGGGTACGGGCGTCGGACCGCGACCCGCCCGCGCCCACGGCCATCGCGCCCGGGAAGAGGGTCGCCGGCTCGCCCACGCGAGCCACTATCCCGTACTCCTGGTCGGTGGAGACGAGCACCGGGAGACCGCGCGGCTGCTCCAGGGACGCCCGCTGGATGCCGTTGGACAGCTCGGCGATCTGGTGCGGGTCGCGGGTGTTGTGCGCCCAGGCGAAGTAGATGATGCCGCCGACCCGGTACTTGGCGACCAGCTCGGCCGCGGTGCGGACGCCGATCTCCTTCAGGTTGGCGTCGATGTCGGCCTGGTCGGGTTCGGTGGCGGAGTGGCCGTAGACCCGCATGACGAAGAGCTGGCCGACCTTCTCCTCCAGCGTCATGCGGGAGATCAGGCCGCGCAGTTTGTCGTCGTCGGGCCTGCGGGCGTCGGCGTACGCAGTGCCGCCCCCGGCCGCGAGGGCCGCGGTGACGACCGCCGTGGCGGTGAGGACGGTACGTCTGGAGGGCTGTGCGGTGCTTCCCGTGCCGGCCGTGCTGCTGTGGTGCACGTGCGCTCCTTCCGGAGGGCTGGTGAAGGAAACTGCCAAGGAGTCACCAATATCCAGGAAGTTTCTGCCAGTCAAGGGACCGCACAGGAGTCGCCCGAAGCGAGCCGGGACAGTCGGCGGGGGGGCCGTGAGTGCGGCCAAGCGCTTAGAAGGCGCTTGCTCGACGAGGCCCCGTCGGACGTGCGGCCGGTGCGGGGTCAGGCGGAGCCGACGGCCTGGGGAGCCGGGGTGCTGCGGGCCGCGACCGTCGGCCAGTGGGTCCGGAGTGTGCGGACCGTTTCCGCGATGGCCGGGCGGCGGGCCGCGCCCGTGCGCCACAGGGCGTACAGGCGGCGTACCGGCATCGGGTCGAGCGGGACCTCCACCACCCCCGCGGGCAGGGGGCCGCGTCCCAGGCGGGGGATGAGGGCGACGCCGAGGCCGGCCGCGACCAGTGCGACGAGCGTCGGGTTCTCGTCCGCCTGGTGGACGATGTCCGGCTCGTGCCCGGCGCCCCGCAGCGTCCGCATCAGCCAGTCGTGGCAGACCCGCCCGGGCGGCTGGCAGATCCACCGCTCCCCGCCCAGCTCGGCCCGCCGCACGGCCGTCCGGCCCGCCAGGCGGTGACCCTCGGGCACCAGCAGGTCGCACAGGTCCTCGCCGATCGGCGCCTGCTCCACGCCGCCCGGCGCCGGCAGCGGGGCGATGTCCCAGTCGTGCGCCACCACCAGGTCGACGGCCCCCTTGGCCACCAGGTCCACGGACAGGTGCGGGTCGACCTCGGTGAGCCGCGCGTCCAGCGCGGGGTGACGTACCGCCAGGTCGGCCAGCACGGACGGCAGCAGCCCGCGCGCCGCCGACGCGAACGCGGCGATGGTCAGCCGTCCCGACGGCACCCCCCGCCGCTCCTCGAGCCGGGTCTCGGCCCGCTCCACGATGGCCAGCAACTCCGCCGCCGAGTCCACCAGTTGCCACGCCTCGTCGGTGAGCCGCACCCCGCGGCCCTCACGCTCCAGCAGCACCGTCCTGGTCTCCCGCTCCAGCTTGGCGATCTGCTGCGACACGGCGGACGGCGTGAAACCCAGCGCGGCGGCGGCCGCCCCGACGGTCCCGTGCACGGACACGGCGTGCAGGGCGCGCAGCCGCTGGAGGTCGAGCATGACGGCTCCCGGGGGTACGAGGGGGCGGGCAGCAATTGGCGGTGCTTCAGTAGGCGCTTCAGTAATTAGCGATGCTTCATCCAATCATGCAGTAATCATCGCTGGTGCTACACGGTCCTTCCGGTCGATCCTCGACGCATGCGACCTTCCCACCTCCTCCTCGCCGTGCTCGTCGCCGCCGTCTGGGGCGTGAACTTCACGGTCATCGAGATCGGCCTCGACCACTTCCCGCCGCTCCTCTTCTCCGCCCTGCGCTTCCTGGCGGCCGCGCTGCCCGCCGTCTTCCTGGTGGGCCGCCCGAAGGTGGCGTGGAAGTGGATCGTGGCGGTGGGGCTGGTGCTGGGCGTGGCCAAGTTCGGCCTGGTCTTCGTGGGCATGGACGCGGGCATGCCGGCCGGCCTGTCGTCCCTCGTCCTGCAGATCCAGGCGGTGTTCACCGCGGTGTTCGCCGCCGCGGTCCTCGCCGAGCGCCCCTCCCGCGTCCAGACCCTCGGCATGCTGGTCGCGCTGGCCGGGATCGGCGTGGCGGCGCTGGACGAGGGCACCTCGGGACCGCTGGGCGCGTTCCTGATGGTCGTCGGCGCGGCGGCGGCCTGGGGCGTGTCCAACGTGCTGACCCGCAGGGCGTCCCCGCCCGACGCGCTGAACTTCATGGTGTGGGTCTCCACCGTCCCCGTGCTCCCCCTGCTGGCCCTCTCCCTGCTCACCGAGGGCCCCGCCGAGGACCTCGCGGCCCTGCGCGCCCTGGACTGGCAGGGGGCGGGCACGATCCTCTTCGTCGCCTGGGTCTCGACCGTCTTCGGCTTCGGCGCCTGGGGCTGGCTGCTGCGCCGTCACCCCGCCTCGACGGTCGCGCCCTTCTCCCTCCTGGTCCCGGTCTTCGGCATGTCGTCGGCGGCCCTCTTCCTCGGCGAGTCGGTGACCCCCCTGCGCTGGTGCGCGGCGGCCCTGCTGGTGGGCGGGGTGGCGCTGACGACACTCACCCCCGCACGCGGGCGCGGGCCGCGGGTGACCGTCCGCACCTCCCCGGAATTCGCTGGACGGCTCCCCGCTCCCGCTGAAGAATCCGTGCGGTGACGTTCACACTGAAGGGCCCGGTCCTCGAAGGCACGCTGGTACGACTGGAGCCGCTGGGCCATCAGCACGCGGCCGACCTGGCGGTGGCGGCGGAGGAGGACCGCGGCACCTACGACTTCACCTCGGTACCGAGGGCCGACGAGGTCGGCTCCCACATCGACGCCCACCTGGCCACCGCGGCCACCGGAAGGCTGGCGCCCTACGCCCAGGTGTCCCTCGCCACCGGCCGCGCGGTCGGCGCCACCGCCTACTGGGAACCCCGCTCCTGGCTCACCGACGACGCGCTCGACGCCGTCGAGGTCGGCTTCACCTGGCTGGCCCGCTCCACCCAGGGCACGGGCATCAACGCCGAGGCCAAGCTGCTCCTGTTCCGGCACGCCTTCGAGGTCTGGGGCGTGTCCCGCGTCGACCTGAAGACCGACGCCCGCAACCGGCGCTCGCGCGCCGCGATCGAGAGGACCGGCGCCCGCTTCGAGGGCATCCTGCGCAACTGGTCCCGTTCCTGGGCGCCGGGCGAGGAGGGCCGGCTGCGCGACTCCGCGATCTACTCGATCACGGCGGCGGAGTGGCCGGGGTGCCGGGAGCGGCTGGAGGACCGGGTGCGGTCCGCCGCGGTGCCGTCCGCTGCCGTACCGCCTGCTGCCGTGCCGTCCGCCCTCACGCCGCGTCCGTGAGCAGCCGGGCGAGGTGCTCGCGGCCCTGCCCGAGCAAGTCGGTCAGCGGCGCCGCCGACTCGTACCACCGCTTCTCGTACTCCCAGCACAGCCAGCCGTCCCAGCCGTGCCGGGACAGCACGTCCACCACCTCGGTGAGCGGCAGCACTCCCGCGCCCAGGGGCAGCGGAGTGGTGTCCTCGGCGGAGGCGATGTCCTTGACCTGGACGTAGCCCAGGTGCGGGGAGAGCGCCGCGTAGGTGTCCGACGGCTGCTCCCCGCCCAGCCAGGTGTGCATCACGTCCCACAGGGCGCCGACCTGCCGGTGCCCGACCAGCCCGAGGACGCGCATCGCGTCGGCGCCGGTGCGGTGCGAGTCGTGGGTCTCCAGCAGGATGCGCACGCCCAGCTCGGCGGCGTACTCGGCGGCCGTCCCCAGCCGCCGCGCGGCCACCGCGTCGGCCTCCTCGGCGCTCTGCTCGGTGCCGCCGCCGGGGAACACCCGGACGTACGGTGCGCCCAGGTCGCGGGCGAGGTCCAGCATGCCGCGCACTTCGGCGATCACCGCCTCGTCGTCCCCGGGCGCGGCGACCCGCGCGTACCCCGCGAGCCCCAGTAGCTCGACACCGGCCGCCTTGAACTCGGCGGCCACCGCCGCCCGTTCGTCCGGGCCGAGGCCCGGGTGGACCGGTTCCTCCGGGTGGGCGCGCAACTCGACGCCGTGATAGCCGTGTGCGGTAGCGAGCCCCAGCACATCGGCCAGGGGCAGTCCGGGAACACCGAGAGTGGAGAACGCCAGCTTCATGCCCACGGAGCGTACCCGCGATCACGCGGTTCACCTGTCGACGCCGGCCGGAAAATCCAGCCCGGCTCCGTGAGGACGTCGGCGTGAAACCTCATCTGTCCGGTCACCTATGGACGCAGGCAGGTGAAATCAGCCCGTCCGGCGATTGAGGACGAGGCCGTTCAGGCCGAAGCGGGGGTCTGGGGGCGGCAGCCCCAGCAACGCCCACACCAACGCGGGCCACCGCGAAACCAACGGTCCGTTCAAGACCGCGGCCGTCCGGAGGACCCCCGCACCATCAACTCCCCCCGCACCGTCGCGATCCCGCCCACCGGCGCGTCCTCCCGCCCCATCGCGACCCGCCCCGCCCGTGCCCCCGCCTCCGCCAGCGGCAGCCGCACCGTCGTCAGCGCGGGCACCGCGTCGATGCTGAACGGCAGGTCGTCGAAGCCGGCCACGGACACGTCGTCCGGGATCCGCAGCCCCGAGTCGCGCAGCGCCGCGCACGCGCCCAGCGCGACGGTGTCGTTCGCGGCGACGACCGCGGTCAGCGTCGGGTCCCGGCGCAGCAGCTCCAGCGTGGCCTCGTACCCGGCCTGCCGGTCGTAGCGGCCGTGGACGGTCCAGCGCGGGTCCTCCTCGATGCCGTGCGCGGCGAGGGCGGTGCGGTGCCCCTCCAGCCGGTGGCGCGTCGTGGTCCGTTCCTCCGGACCCGCGATGTAGCCGAGCCGCCGGTGCCCGAGCCCGATCAGGTGCTCGGTCAGCTCCCGCCCGCCCCCGCGGTTGTCGAAGGTGAGCGCGATCGCCCCGGTGTCCGGCGCCGGCGGCCGCCCGCACAGCACCACCCGCGTCCCGGCCTCGGTGAGCTTGCGCAGCTTGGCCGCCACGGCCGTCTGGTGGGCCCCGTCCTCCATCGCGCCGCCGGTCAGTACCACGGCCGCCGCTCGCTGGCGCTGGAGCAGCGTGAGGTAGGTCAGCTCGCGCTCCGGAGTGCCGCCGGTGTTGCAGACCACGGCGAGTCTCTCGCCGCCCGCCCGGCCGCCAGGGCCGCCGATCTCGGACTGGACGGCGCCGGCCATGATGCCGAAGAAGGGGTCGGCGATGTCGTTGACGAGGATGCCGACCAGGTCGGAGGTGGCCGCCGCCAGTGCGCTCGCGGGGCCGTTGAGCACGTAGTCCAGCTCGTCGACGGCCTTGAGCACCCGCTCCCGGGTGGAGGCGGCCACCGGGTAGTTGCCGTTCAGTACGCGCGACACCGTCGCGGGGGAGACCTGGGCGCGGGCCGCCACGTCCGCCAGTGTCACCGTCATGTCCTCGTCCTCCGCATCGCGCGTGTGAGCCGAACGCCGTACCGGCTGACCCTACGGCCACCGCTCGCCGCCGTTCGCCCCCTCGAACAACTCACCCGAACCGCGGTCTTGTCCAGACCACCGTTCACAGGCTAGCTTCGTTCTACATAGAAAGCGCTTGCTGTACGGCTCGAACTCGATCCGGGGCTCGCGGCACAGCTCGTACGAAGGGAATGACGTGACACGCAAGACGGTGCGTATCGCCATGAACGGTGTGACCGGACGCATGGGCTACCGCCAGCACCTGGTCCGCTCCATCCTGGCGCTGCGCGAACAGGGCGGGCTCGACCTCGGCGACGGCACCGTGCTGTGGCCGGAGCCGGTCCTGGTCGGCCGCCGCGAGCACGCGCTGAAGGCGCTGGCGGAGCGGCACGGACTCGCCGACGTCTCCACGGACCTGGACGCGGTCCTCGCCGACGACACCATCGACATCTACTTCGACGCCCAGGTCACCTCGGCCCGCGAGGAGGCGATCAGGAAGGCGATCGCCGCGGGCAAGCACGTCTACACCGAGAAGCCCACGGCCACCGGCCTCGACGGCGCCCTGGAACTGGCCCGGCTGGCGAACGCGGCCGGCATCAAGCACGGCGTGGTCCAGGACAAGCTCTTCCTCCCCGGCCTGCTCAAGCTCAAGCGCCTCATCGACGGCGGCTTCTTCGGCCGGATCCTGTCCGTGCGCGGCGAGTTCGGCTACTGGGTCTTCGAGGGCGACTGGCAGGAGGCCCAGCGCCCGTCCTGGAACTACCGCAGCGAGGACGGCGGCGGCATCGTCGTCGACATGTTCCCGCACTGGGAGTACGTCCTGCACGAGCTGTTCGGCCGCGTGAAGTCCGTCCAGGCCCTCACCGCCACCCACATCCCCGAGCGCTGGGACGAGAAGGGCAAGCCCTACGACGCCACCGCCGACGACGCCGCCTACGGCGTCTTCGAACTCGACGGCGGTGCGATAGCGCAGATCAACTCCTCCTGGGCGGTCCGCGTCAACCGCGACGAACTGGTCGAGTTCCAGGTCGACGGCACCGAGGGCTCCGCCGTCGCGGGCCTGCGCAACTGCCGCGTCCAGCACCGCTCGGCCACCCCCAAGCCGGTGTGGAACCCGGACATCCCCGCCACCGAGGTCTTCCGCGACCAGTGGCAGGAGGTCCCGGACAACGGCGAGTTCGACAACGGCTTCAAGGCCCAGTGGGAGCTGTTCCTCAAGCACGTCTACGCCGACGCCCCCTACCACTGGGACCTGCTGGCCGGCGCCCGCGGCGTCCAGCTCGCCGAGCTGGGCCTGAAGTCCTCGGCCGAGGGCCGTCGCCTCGACGTGCCGGAGATCGCGCTGTGACCCTCCACCTCCCCGACGCGCACGGCGCCCTGCGCGCCTACGAACCGCGCACCGAGCCCCTGCCGGCCCTCCGGGCGACCCCGGGAAGCGCTTTCACCTCCCGTACGGTCTTCTCGGCCGCGCACGTCGTCGCCGATCCGTACGCCGACACCGGCCCCGACGGGCCCGCCGCCGTCGACTGGGACGCCACCCTCGCCTTCCGCCGCCACCTGTGGTCCCACGGACTCGGCGTCGCCGAGGCGATGGACACCGCCCAGCGCGGCATGGGCCTGGACTGGGCCACAGCGGCCGAGCTGATCCGCCGCTCCGCCGCCGAGGCGAAAGCGACCGGCGGCCGCATCGCCTGCGGCGTCGGCACCGACCAGCTGACCACCACGACCGCCACTCTCGCGGAGGTCCGGTCGGCCTACGAGGAACAGCTCGCCGTCGTCGAGGAGTCGGGCGCCCAGGCCATCCTCATGGCCTCCCGCGCCCTCGCCGCCACCGCGCAGGGCCCGGACGACTACCTGGAGGTCTACGGCCACCTCCTCCGCCAGGCCGCCGAACCCGTGATCCTGCACTGGCTGGGCCCGATGTTCGACCCGGCCCTGGAGGGCTACTGGGGCTCGTCCGACCTGGACACGGCGACCGACACCTTCCTGGAGGTCATCGCCGCCCACCCCGACAAGGTCGACGGCATCAAGGTCTCCCTGCTGGACGCCCGGCGCGAGGTCGACCTGCGCCGCCGCCTCCCGCAGGGCGTGCGCTGCTACACCGGCGACGACTTCAACTACCCGGAGCTGATCGCGGGCGACGACCAGGGCTTCAGCCACGCCCTGCTCGGCATCTTCGACCCGCTGGGACCGCTGGCCGCCGAGGCGGTCCGGGTCCTCGACACCGGGGACAAGGACGGCTTCCGCGCCCTGCTCGACCCCACCGTCGAACTCTCCCGCCACCTCTTCCAGGCCCCCACCCGCTACTACAAGACGGGCGTGGTGTTCCTGGCCTGGCTGGCCGGCCACCAGAGCCACTTCACGATGGTCGGCGGCCTCCAGTCGGCCCGCTCCCTGCCGCACCTCGCCCGCGCCTACGAACTCGCCGACGACCTCGGCCTGTTCCCGGACCCGAAGCTGGCCGAGGAGCGCATGCGGAACCTGCTGAGCCTGTACGGAGTGAACCAGTGAGCGACGACGACACGAAGCCCGCCCCGACCCGCTTCAGCATCAACCAGATGACGGTCAAGCAGCTCTCCCTGCCCGAACTGACCGCCGCCTGCGGCGAGCTGGGCATCGGCAACGTCGGCCTGTGGCGCGAACCCGTGCAGGCGTACGGCGTCGAGGCGGCCGCCAAACTGGTCCGCGACGCGGGCCTGACCGTGACCACCCTGTGCCGCGGCGGCTTCCTCACGGCCGTCGAACCCGGCGAACGCGCCAGGGCCCTGGCCGACAACCGCCGCGCCGTCGACGAGGCCGCCACCCTCGGCACCGACACCCTCGTGCTGGTCTCCGGCGGCCTCCCCGCCGGCGACAAGGACCTGCGCGCCGCCCGCGAACGCATCGCGGACGCGCTGGCCGAGCTGGGCCCCTACGCCGAGCGGCACGGGGTGCGCCTGGCCATCGAGCCGCTGCACCCCATGTTCGCCTCGGACCGCTGCGTGGTCTCCACCCTCGCCCAGGCCCTGGACCTCGCCGAACGCTTCCCGGCCCAGCAGGTCGGCGTCACCGTCGACACGTACCACATCTGGTGGGACGACCGGGCGCCCGAGCAGATCGCCCGGGCCGGCGCGGGCGGCCGCATCCACACCTTCCAGCTCGCCGACTGGACGACGCCGCTGCCCGAGGGCGTCCTCAACGGCCGCGGTCAGATCGGGGACGGCGCGATCGACATGCGGGAGTGGAAGGGGTACGTCGAGGCGGCCGGGTACACCGGTGCCATCGAGGTGGAGCTGTTCAACGAGGGGCTGTGGGCGCGGGACGGGCGGGAGGTGCTCGCCGAGACGGCGGCCCGGTTCGCCGAGCACGCGGGGGACGGAACGTCCGGAAAATAATCCCGGCGGCCGTGCAACCCTTCCGCCCCTCGGCGGGTCGTACTTGGCATCGGAACTCCCGTGGGGGTACCTGGGGGGAATTCCCGGGGTTCCGAAGGGGAGGGAAACCCGAGGGGGCGCGGTCGTCGACCGGGCCCCCTCAAACTTGTTCCGCACCGCCTCGGAACTTGTTCCGCACCGACTCGAAGCCTGTGAGGTCCGCACCGACTCCTTCCGCACCCGGGGCGGACCTCACAGGCTCAGAAGAAGACCCCGCACCGCAGCAGCACGTTGGCGTACGGCCGCGCCTCCCCGGTGCGCACGATCAGCCGCGCGCCCGCCGACAACTCCTTGAGCCGCTCGTGCGGGACGAGTTCGAGGGCGGGCAGGCGGAGGTCGAGCAGCGCGGCGCACTCGGCGTTCGCCTCCCGGACCTCGGTCGCCGCCGTCGCGCCCTCGACGACCAGCTCGGCCAGCAGGCCGTCGAGGACCTCCGCGAAGGACGGCACCCCGGCGCGGAAGGCCAGGTCGACGACGCGCGGCCCGTCCGGCACGGGCATGCCCGCGTCGCACACCAGGACGCCGTCCCCGTGGCCGAGTTCGGCCAGCGCGCCGGAGAGATGGCGGTTGAGTATCCCGGCCTTCTTCACAGTGCCCCGGCCTCCAGTGCCTCGGCCTCGGCCGCCGTCGGGTAGGACTCCTGCGCGCCCGCCTTCGTGACCGCCGCCGCGCCCACCCGGGCCGCGTACGCCGCCGCCTCGGCCAGCGACTCACCGGTGCCGAGCCGCCAGGCCAGCGCCGCGGTGAAGGCGTCGCCCGCACCCGTCGTGTCCACGGCCGCCACCTTCACGGACGGCACCCGGACCACGCCCTGGGCCGCCGAGGCGACCAGCGCGCCCTCGGCGCCCAGGGTCACGACCACCGAGCGCGGGCCCTTGGCCAGCAGGACGCGGGCCCAGTCCTCGGGGCGCCCGCCGACCAGCGAGTCCCCGAGGATCACCTTCGCCTCGTGCTCGTTGACGATCAGCGGGTCGCAGGCGGCCAGCACCTCCTGCGGAAGCGGCCGCGGCGGCGACGGGTTCAGCACGAAACGGCTGTCCGGCGCGAGCGAGCGGACCACCTCCACGACCGTCTCCAGCGGGATCTCCAACTGCGTGGAGACCACCCGGGAGGCGTGGAAGAGACTGGCCGCCGCCCGTACGTCCCCGGGCGCCAGGCGGCCATTCGCACCCGGCGAGACCACGATGCTGTTGTCCCCGGACGGGTCGACGGTGATCAGCGCGACGCCGGTCGGGGCGCCGCCCACCAGCACACCGACCGTGTCGACGCCGGCCGCCCGCTGCGAGTCAAGCAGCAGCCGGCCGTAGTCGTCGTCGCCGACCCGGGCCAGCAGCGCCGTACGGGCACCGAGCCGGGCGGCGGCGACGGCCTGGTTGCCGCCCTTGCCGCCCGGGTGGACGGCCAGGTCGGAGCCGAGCACCGTCTCCCCGGCCCCCGGCCGCCGCTCGACACCGATCACCAGGTCGGCGTTGGCCGATCCGACGACCAGCAGGTCGTAGTCGTACATCAGTCGTTCTCCGATTCGAGTGATTCCCGCTGATTCCGGCTGGCTTCCACTGATTCCGGCTGGCTTCCGCCGGGTCCCGAGGGCCGGTCTCAGCCCTCGAAGCCGGCCACGTTCTCCTTGGTGACGACCTTCACGGGCACCTTCACCGTCTGCTCCACCTTCTTGTCCTCGGCAGCCCGCAGCGCGTTCTGTACGGCGATCCTGCCCAGTTCCTTCGGCTGCTGCGCCACCGACGCGAACAACGTGCCGTCCTGGACCGCCTTCAGCCCGTCCGGGGTGCCGTCGAAGCCGACGACCTGGACCGACTTGCCGGCCTTGGAACCCAGCGCCTTGATCGCGCCCAGCGCCATCTCGTCGTTCTCGGCGAAGACGCCGTCGACGTCCGGGTGCGCCTGGAGCAGGTTGGTCATGACGTCCAGGCCCTTGGTGCGGTCGAAGTCCGCGGGCTGCTTGGCGACGACCTTGATGCCCGGGTACTCCTTCAGCCCGGCCGCGAAGCCCGCCCCGCGCTCCCGGCTGGCGGAGGTGCCGGCCTGGCCCTGGAGGATGACGATGGTGCCCTTGCCACCGAGCTTCTCGGCGAGCGCCTTGGCACCCAGCTCACCGCCCTCGACGTTGTCCGAGGCCACCAGCGCGGAGGTGTCCGCCTTGTTGACGCCGCGGTCCACTGCGATGACCGGGATGTCGTCCTTGTTGGCGGAGCGCACCGAGGGGCCGGCCGCGTCGGAGTCCACCGGGTTGACGATGACCGCGGACAGGCTGCCGCTGACGAAGTTCTGCAGCTGGTTGGCCTGCTGGGAGGCGTCGTTCTGGGCGTCCGTGACCGTCAGGTCCACGCCCAGCTTCTTCGCCTCCGCCTCCGCGCCGTTGCGGATCTGCACGAAGAACGGGTTGTTCAGCGTGGACAGCGACAGCCCTATCTTCTGGTCCTTGCCGCCGGAGGAGCCGTTGTGCAGCAGCGAGGTCGCGCCGACCACGGCCACCGCGACGACGGCCGCGATCACGTACGTGAGTGCCTGCTTGCCCCGGTTGCCGCCGCCGGACGCCCCGGCCGCCGGGGTGACCGCGCCCGCCTTGCGGCGCAGCGTGTCGAAGAGCACCGCGAGCGCGATGACGACACCGATGACGACCTGCTGCCAGAACGCGGAGACGGACAGCAGGTTGAGGCCGTTGCGCAGCACCGCGAGGATCAGCGCGCCGATCAGGGTGCCGGACGCCTTGCCGGTGCCGCCCGCCAGCGAGGCGCCGCCGATGACGACGGCGGCGATGGCGTCCAGCTCGTAGCCCTGCGCGGCCTGCGGCTGCGCGGAGGAGAGCCGGGAGGCGAGCACGATGCCCGCGGCGGCGGCGAACAGGCCGGAGAAGGCGTAGATGGCGAGCTTCTGCCGCTTCACCCGCAGCCCGGACAGCCGGGCGGCCTCCTCGTTGCCGCCGATGGCGTACATGGACCGGCCGATGTAGGTCCGCCCGAGCACGAACGCCGTGATCAGACCCATCACGACCATCACCAGCACCGGCACCGGCAGCCACCCGCCGAGCGTGTCGCCGAGGTGCGAGACCGAGTCCGGGAAGGCGATCGGCGAGCCCTGCGAGATGACCAGCGACAGACCGCGGCCCACCGAGAGCATGGCGAGCGTCGCGATGAACGGCGGCAGCTTCCCGTACGAGATGAGGAAACCGTTCACCAGACCGCAGGCGATGCCCGTCAGGACGGACAGCAGCACCGCGAGCACCACCGGCATCCCGGCCTCGGTGGCGCTCCAGGCCAGCACGGTGGCCGACAGCGCGGCGACCGAGCCGACCGACAGGTCGATGCCCGCCGAGACGATGACGAAGGTGACGCCGAAGGCGAGGATCGCGGTGACGGCGGCCTGGACGCCGACGTTGAGGAGGTTGTCGGCGGTCAGGAAGTCCCCGGACAGCGCCGACATGGCGATGACCAGGACGATCAGCGCGGTCAGTGCGCCGTTGTCGAGCAGCAGGCGGCGCAGCCCGCCCGTGGCGCCCTGCGCGCCCGGCTTGCTCTTGAGCGTGTCAGTGGCCACGGGGGGCCTCCGTTCCGTCCGTTCCGTCGGTGTGGGGGGAGTCGCTGGTGTGCGTGCTGACGGCGAGGGCCATCACGGCGTCCTGGGTGGCCTGTTCGGCGGGGAGTTCGCCCGCGACGCGGCCCTGCGCCATGACGACCACGCGGTCGCTCATGCCGAGCACCTCCGGCAGATCGCTGGAGATCATCAGCACGGCGGCACCGGCGGCCGTCAGTTCGTTGATGAGCTGGTAGATCTCGACCTTGGCGCCGACGTCGATGCCGCGCGTCGGCTCGTCGAGGATCAGCACCTTGGTGTCCGCCAGCAGCCACTTGCCGATGACGACCTTCTGCTGGTTGCCGCCGGAGAGCGTGCGCACATGCTGGCCGAGCCCGGCCATCCGCACGCCGAGCTGCCCGGCGATCCGCTCGGCCGCCGTGTGCTGCCCCTTGAGGTCGACGAGACCGGCGCGGGCGGTGGACCGGAGCGTGACGAGCCCGAGGTTCTCCTCGACGGAGGCGTCTAGGACGAGTCCCTGCCCCTTGCGGTCCTCGGGGACGAGCCCGATCCCGGCGGCCATGGCGGCGTTCACGTCGTGCCGCCGCAGCGGCGCGCCCGCGACGTGCACGGTCCCGGCGTCGTACGGATCGGCGCCGAACACCGCCCGCACCACCTCCGTCCGCCCGGCCCCGACCAGCCCCGCGATGCCGACGACCTCACCGGCCCGCACCTCGAAGCCGACGTCGTGGAAGACCCCGTCCCGCGTCAGTCCCTCCACCTTGAGCAGGGGCTCACCGGCGTCGGTGCGCTCGCGCGGGTACTGCTGCTCGATCGACCGCCCGACCATGAGCCGGACCAGTTCGTCCTCCGGGGTGGAGGCGGGCACCTGCCCGACGCTCCGGCCGTCCCGGATGACGGTGACGCGGTCGCCGAGGGCGGCGATCTCCTCCAGGTGATGGGTGATGAAGACGATGCCGACGCCGTCCTCGCGCAGCCGCCGCACGATGGCGAACAGCTTCTCGACCTCCTCGGAGGTGAGCACGGCGGTCGGCTCGTCCATGATGAGCACGCGCGCGTCCAGGCTGAGCGCCTTGGCGATCTCGACCATCTGGAGCCGGGCGATGCCCAGTTCACGGACCCGCGCCCGCGGGGACACCCTGACCCCGACCCGCTCCAGCAGCACCTCCGCGTCGGCGTCCATCTTCTTCCGGTCGATCATGCCGAACCGGCGGGGCTGGCGCCCCAGGAAGATGTTCTCGGCGACGGTCAGATCGGGGACGAGGTTGAACTCCTGGTAGATGGTGGCGATCCCGAGGCGCTCGGAGTCCTGCGCACCGTGGATGCGCACTTCCTCGCCACCGGCCAGGATCCGCCCGGCGTCGGGCGTGTAGGCGCCGGAGAGCATCTTGATGAGCGTGCTCTTGCCCGCGCCGTTCTCACCGAGGAGCACGTGCACCTCGCCCCGGCGCAGGTCGAAGTCGACGCTGTCGAGCGCCACCACGCCGGGGAAGGTCTTGCGGATGCCCTCGATGCGCAGCAACTCGTCCGGACTGCGGCTGCTCACGGCGTACTCCTTTGTACGGGGGACGGGGACTGTGCGGGGGACGGGGGTCGTTGTTCGGAGGGCGGCTCGCCGCACGAGCGGCGTACGACGAGCCGCGCCGGAAGGGTCACGGACTCGCCGGCCCGCCCCGCGATCCGCTCGACCAGCGCGCGTACGGCGGCCCGTCCGAGGTCGCGGGTGGGCTGGGCGATCGCGGTGACCGGCGGATCGGTGTGCAGGAACCAGGGGATGTCGTCGAACGCGGCGAGCCCGATGTCCTCGGGGACCCGCAGCCCGCGCGCCCGTACGGCGTCCAGCGCGCCGAGCGCCATCAGGTTGTCGGCCGCGAAGACGACCTCGGGCGGCTCGGGCAGGTCGAGGAAGCCCTCGGTGACCCGGCGCCCGCTGCCGGCCTGGAAGTCGCCCTGGCCGATGTAGGCGTCGGGGAGGGGAAGCCCGTACGCGGCCAGCGCCTCGCGGAAGGCGTCGACGCGCTCGCGTCCGGTCGTGGTGGCGGCGGGCCCGGCGATGATCGCGAGCCGCCGGTGCCCGAGCCCGTGCAGGTGCGCGACGAGATCCCGTACGGCAGCCCGCCCGTCCGACCGGACGACCGGCACGTCGACGCCGGGGATCCACCGGTCGACGAAGACCATCGGCGTGCCGGCCCGCGCGGCGTCCAGCATGCGCGGGGAGCCGCCGTCGGTGGGGGAGACGAGGAGCCCGTCGATCCGCCGGTCCAGCAGCGTGGTGACGTGGTGGTCCTGGAGGTCGGGCCGCTCGTCGGCGTTGCCGATGATGACGCTGTACCCGAGCGCGCGGGCCTCCTCCTCGACGGAGCGGGCCAGCTCGGTGAAGTACGGGTTCATCACGTCGCTGATGACCAGGCCGAGGGTGCGGGTCTGGTCCGTGCGCAGCGACCTGGCGAGGGCGTTCGGGCGGTAGCCCAGCGTCTCGACGGCGGCCAGCACGCGGGCGCGTGCGGCGGCGCTGACCGACGGGTGGCCGTTGAGCGCCCGCGAGACCGTCGCGACGGACACACCCGCCTCGGCGGCGACGTCCTTGATGCTCGCCATCGTCGTTCCACCTCCTCGTGGAATCGATTACACGGAGGATTGGAAACGATTACACGAGCGGATTCAAGGGGTCGGCCGGGGCCGAGACGGAATCGTGACCGGAGAAAGGGGCGGAGAAAGGGGCGGCACCCGGGGGATGTCGCCCCGGGTGCCGCCCCGACCGGTTGCGGCGCTCAGCCCACCGCCGCCGCGAACATCCCCGGCTCGTACGAGCCGCCCTTCTGGTGCGTGATCACGGCGAGCCGGTTGGCCGCGTTGATCATGGCGACCAGGCAGATCAGTGCGGCGATCTGGTCGTCGTCGTAGTGCTTGCGCACCAGCGCCCACGTCTCGTCGGAGACGCCCTCGTGCGCGTCGGCGAGCCGGGTGCCCTCCTCGGCGAGGGCCAGCGCCGCCTGCTCGGCCTCGGTGAACACCGTGGACTCGCGCCAGGCGGCGACCAGGTGCAGCCGGACCGCGCTCTCCCCGGCGGCCGCGGCCTCCTTGACGTGCATGTCGATGCAGTGGCCGCAGCCGTTGATCTGGCTGGCCCGCAGCGAGACCAGTTCCTGCGTGGCCTTCGGCAGCGGCGACTCGTGCATCAGCATGCCGATGCCGGCGAACCGCTTCGTGAACCGCCCGGCGAACTCGTTCTCGAAGAGGTTGAATCGGGTGTCCATGATCTTGTCCTCGCTGTGTCGATGCCTCGGTGACGAACACAAGACGCCGCCGACCCGCACCCTGTGACAGGACGCGGACGTGACCCAGGACACCGCTGCCGGGTGTCACAGAACCCCGGCGGCCGGTGTCCCGTGCACGAGACACCGCCGGAACCGAGCCGGAACCGAACGAACGGGAGAAGCTGGTGACCAGCGAGAACAGCGGCCGCGAACAGGACGAGGCGACCGGCGCGGGCGCAGCCGCGGACGCGGCCACCGAGGACTTCGTCGCGCACCGCAACCTGCTCTTCACGGTCGCCTACGAGATGCTCGGCTCGGCCGCGGACGCCGAGGACGTCCTCCAGGAGACCTGGCTTCGGTGGGCGGGAGTCGACCTCGACACGGTGCGCGACCGCCGCGCGTACCTGGTCCGCATCACCACCCGCCAGGCCCTGAACCGACTGCGCACGCTCGGCCGCCGCAAGGAGTCCTACGTCGGCTCCTGGCTGCCCGAGCCGCTGCTCACCACGCCCGACGTGGCCGAGGACGTCGAGCTGGCGGACAGCGTGTCGATGGCGATGATGCTGGTCCTGGAGACCCTGGCGCCGGTCGAGCGGGCGGTGTTCGTGCTGCGCGAGGTCTTCGACCTCGGCTACGACGAGATCGCCGAGGCGGTGGAGAAGAGCCCCGCCGCCGTCCGGCAGATCGCGCACCGGGCCCGCGCGCACGTCGCGGCCCGCCGCCCGCGCGGGGAGGTCTCGGCGGCGGAGTCCCGCCGGGCGCTCGCGGCGTTCCAACGGGCGGTGGAGACGGGCGACCTGCAGGGCCTGCTCGACATCCTCTCCCCGGACGTCGTCCTCCTCGGCGACGGCGGCGGCATCAAGCAGGCGGTGCTGCGGCCGATCGTCGGCGCCGACAAGGTGGCCCGCCTCATGCTGGGCGGCCTGGGCAAGCTGGACATGGCGATGAGGATGGACCCGGCCCAGGTCAACGGTCACCCCGCCCTGGTCGTCCGGCTCGACGGCGAACTCGACACCGTGGTGGCGGTGCGCTTCGACGAGGGCCGCATCACCGGGCTCTACGCGGTGCGCAACCCGGAGAAGCTGTCGTACATGCGCGAGGAGGCGACCACCCTGAGCCGGTGAGCGCCCGGCTCACCGGGGTTCCGGAAGCGCCTCGCCGGTCTCCAGCAGCGTCTTGAGGCTGGACAGCAGGGCCGGCCAGCCGTGCTGGATCATCTCGCGGGCGGTGCTGCCGGGCTCGAACCCGTCGTGGACGACGGTCAGCTTCACCGAGCCGCCGCCGAGGTCCTCGATGTCGAAGGCGACCTTCGAACGCCGCTCGGCGGAGAGCCTGGCGAGGGTCTCGTCGTCGATCCCGTTGGCCGCCGCCCATTGCGGCGTGAAGGTGTGCCAGGTGTACGACAGCCGACGGGGCGGGTCGGATTCCAGGACGACCTGCTCGGGGTGGGCGGTCTCGGCCCCCCGCTCCCGCCACACCACGGGCGACCCGGTCGCCCAGTCGGTACCGAACTCCAGCCCCCAGTAGCGGCGCGTGAAGGCCGGGTCGGTGAGCCCCTGCCACACCTTCTCCGGTGTGGCCTTGATGTAGGTCGTGTAGACGAACGCGTTGCTGTCCATGGCGGTGTCCTCCAGCGCCTGCTTGAGGTCGGCGAGTGCGTGCACCCGCTCGCGGTCGTAGCGGCTGATCCAGCGTTCGGCGATGGCGTTGATCGGTTCGGCGTTGAGGTAGTGCAGCCTCTCCCGCCCCCGCCGCACGGCGGTGACCAGACCGGCCGCCTCCAGCACCGCCAGGTGCTTGCTGACCGACTGCCGGGCCATGTCGAGCCCGGCGCACAGCTCGCGCAGGCTCTGCCCGTTGCGCGCGTTCAGACTGTCCAGCAGCCGTCGCCGGCTGCCGTCGGCCAGCGCCTTGAAGACCTCGTCCATCTCCGCCCCTCTAACATGCAGCCTATTGGCTGCCTTTAACGATAGGCAGCCAAACGGCTGCATGTCAAAAACCGGCTGGCGGGGTTGTCCGCGGCGCTGTGACGGCCGCTGTCAGTGCGGACTGGCAGTATGCCGATCATGAGCCGGATCATCTCGTACAGCACGGCCGACAAGGCCGACGTCCTCGCCTTCCTGGGAGCATCCAAGGAGTTGACGGCCGATCAGCAGCGCCGCCTGGGCCGCATGCGCGAGCGGGCACAGCAGCGCCAGTACGACCTGGACAGGCAGGACATCGACCTGGGCCTGTCCATACCCGACGCGCTGGAGCACCTGGTGGCCGGCCACGCGAGCGCGACGGCGGAGGGCGCGGCGAGCGCGTACCACCACGCGCTCCAGCTCGTCATCGACTCCAACGCCTCCGACCCGTCCGACCTGGGCGTGTACTCCAAGCCCTCCACCTTCTTCGGGCTGCTCGACGAGGAGCTGAGCCGCCTGGGCGTCGCCCCCGACCTTCTCCTGTACGAGTACCTCTTCTCCGGCCCCCCGGCGGAGATCCCCTTCTCCCTCCCGTATCCCGTGGACGGGCCGCACATCGGCATGCTCCCGCTGGCCAAGGCCGAGCCGATGGCGGACGCCTATCGCGCGGTGCTGGACCGGATGAACGAGGACTTCCGGTACGACGTCCGCGAGGTGATCGAGAAACTCGAGTTCGAGCACAAGGAGTGGGAGTACGCCACGAAGAGCATCGACTGGTACACCCAGGACACCCTCTTCTTCTCGATCACGGGCTGATCGGGAACCGGGGGGGGGGACTGCAGAAGCCCGGGCCAGCTCGCAGACAGCAGTTGTCGGCCGAACAGCGGGACCAGCGCACCCATCCCAGCCTCACCCGCTCACCCGGAAGCGGACATCAGATGGGCATCCGCTCCCACCAGCGAGAGACCCAACCTGACCAGCGCAAGCAGGGTCAACACCACTGCGGCTATGAGCACGCCGCTGCGTATGCGCCGCCGGAGCAGGCTGATCCCGAGCCACACCCCATAGGCTGCCAGGCTGGCCGACACCAGCAGGATGACGATTTGAACGCCTGACCTCGCCCCGTTTGGCGCCGCGATGGTAAGGGCGATGTAGGCCAGGATCGTCTGCGGAAGCCCGAGAAGCAATATATTCCGCACATCGGCCGCATCTGGGGCCTGGACGGGAGCCACGGCAGGTCTGGGCGGCGGAATCGGTGGCGGGGGGCCCGCCGAAGCACGTCGGCGTGCGGCGGCCTGCGACGGCGGGCTGTAAGGCACTTGGAGGGTCCTGGCCATCAGCTCAGCGAACTCCGGGTCCGCCCGCAATTCGTCGGTGAGCACGGAGGCCACGATGTTGGCTGTTCCTTCGCCGGGCCGCTCGTGCAGCCGGGCCAACGCAGACGCGCCCAGAGTGCTTCCTCCAAGGCGGCCCCAGACCAGTCCCTGAACTGCCATCTTCTGCTCGGCCGTGACCGGAGCCCCTCCGGTCACCACCTGTACCGCTGTAGTGGCCAACTTCGAAGCCTGCAACGTTCGCCATCCCCCCAGGCCGGCCGCCCTCGCGGGACAGTCACTGCGCTCTACTGTCACGTGCGCCGGCCGATCGCGTCTTTGGCTTTGAGCGCAGATTTGCCTCACGTTCAGTGCATGGAAGGCCCGACAGCCCTCCGCGACCTTCTCTGGGTGATCGCCGGCGTCGCCGGGTTTCTCAGGCCGCCGACAGCTCGCACCACACGTACTTCCCCCGGTTGCCGTGTCTGGCCAGCGGGTGCCAGCCCCACACGTCGGCGCAGGCCCGCACCAACGCCAAACCTCGCCCCTCCTCCAGCTCCGTCACCCTCTCGAACTTCGCGGGCGGCTCCGGCGGTTCGGGATCCGCGTCCCACGCCCCGATCCGCAGCGTGCCCGGCGGCGACCAGCGGATGCGGAGGGCGGCGGGGCCCTTGGTGTGCCGTACGGCGTTGGATACCAGCTCCGTGGCGAGCAGCTCCGCCACGTCCACGAGGCGGATAAGGCCGTGCATCGTGAGGACCAGACGGAGGGTGCGGCGGCTGATGGTGACGGCGCGCAGATCGTTGGGGACGTAGAGGGAGTACTCCCAGGGTTCGTTTTCAGGCATGCGGGACTCCTCGCAGAGGCGGTGGGGTGAGAGCGGGCCCGGTGTCTATGCCGCAGCCGTCATGGCAGGACGGGGCGGTGCGCTTCCGGTCGCCCGGTGTCGCACGGTGTGCGTCGCGTCACCGACGGTAGATCTAAATTTAGGGACGCGGCAAGTCGATCGCGTAATCTGACGCCGAACGAGTTGCACCAACGGGCGGGTAAGAAGGGCCAGTCGATGGTGAAGAGGCGCGAACCAACGGCGCGTCAGGTGCGTCTGGCAACCGAACTACGCAGACTCCGTGAAGCGGCGGGACTCAACTCCCGTCAGGCTGCGGAGCTGCTCGGTGTGGCACCCGCTCAGATCACCCACATCGAGTCCGCACTCGCGGGTGTCAGCGAGCAGCGAGTTCGCCGCCTGGCCTCTCACTACGCCTGTACAGACGAGGAGTTCATTGACGCGCTCGTCGCTATGGCCACGGAACGGTCGACCGGCTGGTGGGAGGAGTACCGGGGCTTGCTCCCCACGCCGTTCCTGGACCTGTCCGAGCTCGAACACCACGCTCAGTTCCTCCGCCACGTGGCCATTTTGTATGTCCCGGGGCTGCTCCAGACCGAGGACTATTCACGCGCTGTCTTCTCGTCCAGGCTGCCGGCGCTGACCGCCGAGGAGCTGGAGGTGCGCATCCAGCACCGCAGAGCGCGCCAGGCGGTGGCCATTCCCTATGAAGCGGTGATCCATGAAGCCGCACTCCGGATCAGGGTCGGTGACCGTGACAAGTCAAGGGCACAACTGGCGCAGCTCGCAGCACTCTCTGAGGCGGACCACATCACCGTGCGCGTCATTCCCTTCGACCTGGACGATTTCGCCAGAGCCTCCAGCACCATGACGTACGTGAGTGGTCCATTGCCCAAGCTGGACACCGTCGTCCGGGACGCACCTCATGGTTCGGTCTTCATTGACTCCGAGGCCCAGCTCAACGCGTACCGAACGCGTTTCCGTATGGTGGAGGCAGTGTCTCTTGACCCCGGCAAGTCGCGTGATCTCATCCATCAGCTGGCGAAGGAGCTATGACGTACCGATGAGCACTCATGGCAACTGGCGGAAGTCCTCCTACTCGGGCGAGGGCGACGGCAACGAATGTGTGGAAGTCGCCAACTCGACGACCCACGTCGCCGTCCGCGACTCCAAGGCCCTCGCATTCGGAACGCTTGCTCTCCCGACTGAAGCCTTCGCGGCATTCGTTGACGGGCTCAAGAGGGTGGAGGGGAAGCTGTGAGCACCATGGACACCTGGCGCAAGTCGTCCTACTCCGGTGGCGGCGACGGCAACAACTGCGTGGAGATAGCCACGTCGGCCACCCACGTCGCCCTTCGTGACAGCAAGGCCCCCACCCGAGCCACCCTCACCTTCCCCCGCGCCGCCTTCACGCGCTTCCTCACGACGGTGGAGGGGCCGGAGGGAAACCCGCCTCCCCGCTGACCCAGCACACCTCCCCGGGGCTGCCGTCGCCCACGTCGAACTGGCCGGCAAGGCCCGGCTCTGGGAACCCCGCGGGCTTCGGCTCCGCCTCTTCTCCGCGGCCGCCCAGCTCGTCACCACCGGCCGGCGTCGCATCCTCCGTATCGCCCGCCACTGGCCATGGCCGGCGAGATCACCGCAGCCTTCGCACGGCTCGCTCTTCTGCCGAACCCCGGATAACCAGCGGCTTCACCCGTCCCTACGACAACAGCTTCCAGTCGGCGCAGTGGAACCCGGCGTCCACCCGAGATGACACTCGGGCCCTCAGCCTGCCCGCCCCCAACCCGCAGCACGAAAGCGGGCCACCGACTCCGTCGGCGGCCTGTCACGAAACTTCGAGGCTAGCCAACCCCTCCACCGGCGAGGAGTCCAAGACCACAGCGGGTGACCCAGGCCAGATCGCCACCGATGTTCTGGCCTGCGACACCCGACGCTGACGATGTCCGCACAGCTCCTACATGCAGGCGCCGGAGAACGCATTGTCGACGGTCCGATACAACGGAAACCTCATGGCGGAGTAGGTGTCGGGGCCGTACTCGCCGTCTACCTTGATTCGGTGCTCCGCTTGAACAGCGCGTACCGCTGCTCGGGTGGCGCTCCCGTAGCTCCAATCGACCTCAAGATTAGGGATGTTGTTGTAGCAAAGGTTGATTGCCTGCTGAAGCGCTTTGACTCCCTCGCCTGTGGTTCCGTAGGCCATCCAGCAGGCGTAGTTGGAGCCGCCGCCGTTGTAGTACCTAGGCAGGTAGAGATACCGCCCGCTGGGGGTGTTTGGGGCGGCCGTCGTGATCGTGGCTCTGTTGCACTCGGGGGTGGCGGCAGAGGCAGGGCTCGCGGTCAAACCAACCAGCAGCGTCGAGATCACGCCGGTGATGGCACTGATGGCGCCGACCTTGAAACGGTTTCTGTTCACGGTTCTCCAGTTCGTAGGTAGCTGACGACGAGACTGCGGCACCGGCACGATGTCCGGCCACGGCTGACGCGGAAGTGACCTCGTCCCGGGACGTCCCGCTCGCTGACCTGCTGAAACGTTGCCTGCCGAGTCACTATGACGGGACCCTGTTCGCGCTACAGCTGATGCACAATGAGGCCGGAACATGGGGGTCCGGGCAGAACCTGCGGTCTGCGCGAGATGGCGCGCATGTGACTTCCCCTTCTCTGGCCTCGCCCATGGACCTTAGGGTCATCGTCGGCTTCGGACTTTGTCGTCCGTGCAGGGAACTTCGTCAGTCGTGCACCGCCTCACTTCATCGACGCCCTCGTAACCATGGCCATCGAACGGACGAACGGCTGATGGGAGGATTACCGCGGTCTCCTGCCCACGTCATTTCTGGACCTGTCCGAGCTGGAGCTCCACGCCCGATTCCTCCACCACGTCGCGATCCTGTACGTGCCGGGGCTGCTTCAGACCGAGGACTGTTCGCGGGCCGTCTTCTCCGCCAGATTGCTGGAACTGACTTCCGAGGAGCTGGAGTTGCGCATTCAGCACCGCAGGGCCCGGCAGAAGTTCACCACCCCTTACGAAGCGGTCATCCATGAGGCGGCGCTTCGCATCAGGGTCAGCGACCGTGCCACGTCGAAAGCGCAACTGGCGCGACTCCTGGAGCTTTCCGAGGAGGACCATGTCACCGTACGCGTCATCCCCTTCGACCTGGACGGATTCTCCGGAGCCTCCAGCACCATGACCTACGTGGGCGGACCTGTACCAAAGCTGGACACAGTGGTGCGCGACGCACTGCACGGATCGGCGTTCATCGATTCCGAGGCTCAGCTCAACACCTATCGAACGAGCTTTCTTAAGGTGGAGTCCGCGTCACTCGACCCCGAACAGTCGCGTGACTTCATCCGCAGCCTGTCGAAGGAGTTCTGAGCCCCATGGAGAACTGACGCAAGTCCTCCCACTCGGGTCCGGGGGATGGCAACGAATGCGTGGAGATAGCCACGTCGGCCACCCACGTCGCCGTCCGCGACAGCAAGGCCCCCACCCGAGCCACTCTCACCTTCCCCCGCGCCGCCTTCACGCGCTTCCTCACGGCGATGGAGGAGCCGGAGGGAAACCCGCCTCCCCGCTGACCCAGCACACCTCCCCGGGGCTGCCGTCGCCCACGTCGAACTGGCAGCATTCGGCGCCGACGGCGGCGGCGAGGTCGGTGAACGTCCTCCTGATGCTCGCCGACCGCTCGAACAGGCGGCTCATGCCCGACGTCGCCGCCCAGAACTCCAGGGAGGTGTACCGGGGATCGAGGAAGGAACGGAACCGGACCGTCAGGTAGACGTACCCGATCCGGACCCGTCCGTTCTCCTCGGGCGGGAGTCCGTACGACTCCGCGTACGCCCGCACCGCGTCGTCGACCGGGAACATGAGGGACGTGTCCAGGTCCAGGGTGTCGCGCGCGGAGCAGTCGACCGGCTCGCTGCGGAAGCCGGACGTGAAGGGGAGGGTGATCCACTGGCCGCCGGGCAGCGTGACATCGAGCGGCGGCACGTCCCGGGACGGCGGCGCCAACTCGGCCACGGCGGCCAGCGCCCCCGCGACGTTCCGCGGACGCAGATAGACGTCGTAGCCGTAGGTCAGCCCCATGTTCCCCGATCTTGCCGGACCGTGCACCGCTGTCACACCCCACCGGTACCGTCGGATCATGCCCACCCAGCCCCCCGCGGCCCCCGGCGAGCGGCGGCTCGCCACCCTCGAAGGTGTTCTGGAGCGCGTCACGTACGCCAACGAGGAGAACGGCTACACGGTCGCCCGCGTCGACACCGGCAGAGGCGCCGGCGATCTGCTGACCGTCGTCGGCGCGCTGCTCGGTGCGCAGGTGGGGGAGTCACTGCGGATGGAGGGGCGCTGGGGGTCGCACCCGCAGTACGGCAAGCAGTTCCACGTGGAGAACTACACGACGCTGCTGCCCGCCACCGTGCAGGGCATCCGGCGTTATCTGGGGTCCGGGCTGGTCAAGGGGATCGGGCCGATCTTCGCCGACCGGATCACGCAGCACTTCGGGCTCGACACCCTCACCATCATCGAGGAGGAGCCCAAGCGGCTCATCGAGGTGCCCGGGCTCGGGCCCAAGCGGACCAAGAAGATCGCCGACGCCTGGGAGGAGCAGAAGGCGATCAAGGAGGTCATGCTGTTCCTCCAGACCGTCGAGGTGTCCACCTCCATCGCCGTGCGGATCTACAAGAAGTACGGGGACGCCTCGATCTCCGTCGTCAAGAACCAGCCCTACCGGCTCGCCGCCGACGTCTGGGGCATCGGCTTCCTCACCGCCGACAAGATCGCCCAGTCCGTCGGGATCCCGCACGACAGCCCGGAGCGGGTCAAGGCCGGGCTGCAGTACGCGCTGTCGCAGGCCACCGACCAGGGGCACTGCTACCTCCCCGAGGAGAAGCTGATCGCCGACGCGGTGAAGCTGCTCCAGGTGGACACCGGGCTCGTCATCGAGTGCCTGGGGGAGCTGGCCGCCGAGCCGGAGGAGCCGGACGAGGACCCCGGAGTCGTGCGGGAGAAGGTGCCGCACCCGGAGGGGGGTGAGCCGATCACCGCCGTCTACCTCGTGCCCTTCCACCGGGCCGAGCTGGCCCTGGCCGGGCAGTTGCGCCGTCTCCTGCACACCGACGACGACCGGATGCCCGGCTTCCAGGACGTGGCCTGGGACAAGGCGCTCGGGTGGCTGAAGGGGCGCACGGGCACCGACCTCGCGCCCGAGCAGGAGGCCGCCGTCAAGCTCGCGCTCAGCGAGAAGGTCGCCGTGCTCACCGGCGGGCCCGGCTGCGGCAAGTCCTTCACCGTGCGGTCCATCGTGGAGCTGGCGCGGGCCAAGAAGGCGAAGGTCGTGCTCGCCGCGCCCACCGGCCGGGCCGCCAAGCGGCTCGCCGAGCTGACCGGCGCCGAGGCGTCCACCGTGCACCGGCTGCTGGAGCTGAAGCCCGGCGGAGACGCGGCCTACGACCGGGAGCGGCCGCTCGACGCCGACCTGGTGGTGGTGGACGAGGCGTCGATGCTCGATCTGCTCCTCGCCAACAAGCTCGCCAAGGCCGTACCGCCGGGGGCCCATCTGCTGCTCGTCGGGGACGTCGACCAGTTGCCCAGCGTGGGGGCCGGGGAAGTGCTCCGGGATCTGCTGGCGCCCGGCAGCCCCGTCCCCGCCGTCCGGCTCACCCGCGTCTTCCGGCAGGCACAGCAGTCCGGCGTGGTCACCAACGCGCACCGGATCAACGCCGGGCAGCACCCCGTCACCGACGGGATGAAGGACTTCTTCCTCTTCGTCGAGGACGATACGGAGGAGGCCGGGCGGCTCACCGTCGACGTCGCCGCGCGGCGCATCCCCGCGAAGTTCGGGCTCGACCCGCGCCGGGACGTGCAGGTGCTGGCGCCCATGCACCGGGGACCCGCCGGGGCCGGGACGCTGAACGGGCTGCTCCAGCAGGCCGTCACCCCGGGCCGCCCGGACGTGCCGGAGAAGCGGTTCGGCGGCCGGGTCTTCCGGGTCGGCGACAAGGTCACCCAGATCCGCAACAATTACGAGAAGGGCGAGAACGGCGTCTTCAACGGCACCGTCGGCGTCGTCACCTCGCTCGACCCGGTGGACCAGCGCCTCACGGTGCTGACCGACGAGGACGAGGAGGTGCCGTACGACTTCGACGAACTCGATGAACTGGCTCACGCGTACGCGGTCACCATCCACCGGTCCCAGGGAAGCGAGTATCCGGCCGTCGTGATCCCCGTGACGACCGGCGCCTGGATGATGCTCCAGCGCAACCTGCTGTACACGGCGGTCACCCGGGCGAAGAAGCTGGTCGTCCTCGTCGGCTCGCGCAAGGCGATCGGGCAGGCGGTGCGGACGGTGTCGGCCGGACGACGCTGTACGGCGCTCGACTTCCGGCTGGCGGGCCCCCGGACGTGAAGCCTTCCCGTAAACCTCCCGACCCGTGTGAAAAAAATGATCGATCAAACGAGTCGGAAAGGTCACACAGCACTTCCGGATGGGCCCCACAGGGGGCAGGATGAGCAAGTTGGCGGCACTGAGTGCCGCCAATAGGCCCGATGGTCGACCCCGAGTGCACTCTCCTGAGCCAAGTGGGGGATGGTAGAGACAGTCAGGGCACCTCGAAGATGAGGCACTACGTCGGTGAGGGAAGACGTGAGCGAGCACACCAACAACTCGGTAGTACTGCGGTACGGCGATGGCGAGTACACCTACCCGGTGATCGACAGCACCGTCGGCGACAAGGGCTTCGACATCGGGAAGCTCCGCGCCCAGACCGGTCTGGTGACGCTGGACAGCGGTTACGGCAACACCGCCGCCTATAAATCCGCCATCACCTATCTGGACGGCGAAGCCGGCATCCTGCGGTACCGCGGCTACCCGATCGAGCAGCTGGCCGAGCGCTCCTCCTTCGTCGAGGTCGCCTACCTGCTGATCAACGGTGAGCTGCCGACCGTCGACGAACTGTCCGCGTTCAAGGACGAGATCACGCAGCACACCCTGCTGCACGAGGACGTCAAGAACTTCTACAAGGGCTTCCCGCGCGACGCCCACCCGATGGCCATGCTGTCCTCGGTGGTCTCGGCGCTGTCCACCTTCTACCAGGACAGCCACAACCCGTTCGACGAGCGGCAGCGCAACCTCTCCACGATCCGGCTGCTCGCGAAGCTTCCGACCATCGCGGCCTACGCGTACAAGAAGTCGATCGGCCACCCGTTCGTCTACCCGCGCAACGACCTCGGCTACGTCGAGAACTTCCTGCGCATGACGTTCTCGGTGCCGGCGCAGGAGTACGAGCTGGACCCGACGGTCGTCGCGGCCCTCGACAAGCTGCTGATCCTGCACGCGGACCACGAGCAGAACTGCTCGACCTCCACGGTCCGCCTGGTCGGCTCCTCGCAGGCGAACATGTTCGCCTCGATCTCCGCCGGCATCAACGCCCTGTGGGGCCCGCTGCACGGCGGCGCCAACCAGTCGGTGCTGGAGATGCTGGAAGGCATCCGCGACGCGGGCGGCGACGTCGACTCCTTCATCCGCAAGGTGAAGAACAAGGAGGACGGCGTCCGCCTGATGGGCTTCGGCCACCGGGTCTACAAGAACTTCGACCCGCGCGCCAAGATCATCAAGGCCGCCGCGCACGACGTCCTCTCCGCGCTCGGCAAGTCCGACGAGCTGCTGGACATCGCGCTCAAGCTGGAGGAGCACGCGCTCTCCGACGACTACTTCGTCTCGCGCAGCCTCTACCCGAACGTCGACTTCTACACCGGCCTGATCTACCGGGCCATGGGCTTCCCGACCGAGATGTTCACGGTCCTGTTCGCCCTCGGCCGGCTGCCGGGCTGGATCGCCCAGTGGCACGAGATGATCAAGGAGCCGGGTTCCCGCATCGGCCGCCCGCGCCAGATCTACACGGGCGTCGTCGAGCGCGACTTCGTCCCCGTCGAGGCGCGCTGAGCCGTAAGGCACCCCCGCAGCGCACCTGGTCGCCGCGCATCCGGTGAGTCCCGTACCGCCCCGAGTGGTACGGGACTTTTCCGTGCGGGACCACCGAACGGTGCGGGAACAGCAGAAGGCGCCCTGGCGCCGGTCCCCCCACGGGCCGACGATCCAGGGCGCCTTCCCATGTCCCGGTGCGGATTCCCCCCACGGGATCCGGCCGGGCGTCTGTGAGGACAGCGCCTGAATTCGCTGTGTCGTGCTGGTGGTGCTGGTGGTGCTGGTGTTGCTTGTCGTGCTGGTGGTGCTTGTCGTGCTGGTGGTGCTCGTCGTGCGGTCTGCCGGGACAGCGCACGCCCGGGAGGGCCGCTCAAAGCTTCCCGGTGTACGTGTCCCGGCAACGCAGCTCTGGGAAAGTCCCCCAAGACATCCCCAGATGCCAGGTCGCGCCCCCCAAGACGCTGCCTGACATCGCCAACTTAGACCTTCGAACCCCTTCGATGGTTACGTTCGCATCACTGTGATCTGCGTCTCTTGCATATGTCCGTTAGGTGCGCAAGAGCCCCGTACGTCGGACGGGGCTCCAGCGTAAGGAAGATGCGCGAGCCTTGTGAAGAGCTTATGTGAGGGACGTGCCGGACTCCAGAGGCGCAGCCCCTCGACCTGCATGAAATGCGGACCGGTCCGGAGCTAGTGAAAGGCGCGCAGCCGGAGGCTGTTGGTGACCACGAAGACCGACGAGAAGGCCATCGCCGCCCCCGCGATCATCGGGTTCAGCAGCCCCGCGGCGGCCAGCGGCAGGGCGGCGACGTTGTAGCCGAAGGCCCACACCAGGTTGCCCTTGATCGTGGCCAGGGTGCGCCGGGACAGCCGGATCGCGTCCGCCGCCACCCGCAGGTCCCCGCGCACCAGCGTCAGGTCGCCCGCCTCGATCGCCGCGTCCGTCCCCGTGCCCATCGCCAGGCCCAGGTCGGCGGTGGCGAGCGCGGCGGCGTCGTTGACACCGTCGCCGACCATGGCGACCGTACGGCCCTCGGCCCGCAGCCGCTCCACCACCGCGACCTTGTCCTCGGGCAGCACCTCGGCGATCACCTCGTCGATGCCGACGGCCGCCGCGACCGACTCGGCCACCCGGCGGTTGTCCCCGGTCAGGAGGACGGGGGTGAGGCCCAGGCGGCGCAGTTCGGCCACCGCCTCGGCGCTGGTCTCCCTGACCGCGTCCGCCACGGCGAGGACCCCGCGCGCCGTGCCGTCCCAGCCGACGACGACGGCCGTACGGCCGTTCCTCTCGGCCTCGTCCGCCGCACGGGCGACCTCGGGCGGCAGCGCGTCGTGGAGGCGCCCCACGGACACCTCGCGGCCCTCCACGCGGGCGCGTACGCCGCGTCCCGGTACGTTCGTGAAGTCCTCGACGCCCGGCAGCGTGCCGACCCCCATCTCGGCACCGGCCGCGATCGCGCGGGCCACGGGGTGCTCGGAGGCGTGCTCGACGGCGCCCGCGAGCCGCAGCAGCTCCTCCTCGTCGGTGCCCTCGGCGGCGTGGACCTCGTGCAGGGTCATGCGGCCGGTGGTGACGGTGCCGGTCTTGTCCAGGACGACCGTGTCGACGCGCCGCGTGGACTCCAGGACCTCGGGGCCCTTGATGAGGATGCCGAGCTGGGCGCCGCGCCCGGTGCCGACCAGCAGGGCGGTCGGGGTGGCCAGGCCCAGCGCGCACGGGCAGGCGATGATCAGTACGGCGACGGCTGCGGTGAACGCCGCGACCGTGTCACCCGTGGCGCCGAGCCACCCGCCGAAGGTCGCGACCGCGATCACCAGCACGACGGGCACGAAGACGCCGGATATCCGGTCGGCGAGCCGCTGCACCTCGGCCTTGCCGCTCTGCGCGTCCTCCACCAGCTTGGCCATCCGCGCCAGCTGGGTGTCCGCGCCGACCCGGGTCGCCTCGACCACCAGCCGGCCCCCGGCGTTCACCGTGGCGCCGGTGACGGCGTCGCCGACGGTGACGTCCACCGGCACGGACTCGCCGGTCAGCAGGGAGGCGTCCACGGCCGAGGCGCCCTCGGTCACCGTGCCGTCGGTGGCGATCTTCTCGCCGGGCCGTACGACGAACCGGTCGCCCACCGCCAGCCGGGACACCGGTATCCGCACCTCGCGACCCTCGCGCAGCACGGCCACGTCCTTCGCGCCCAGCTCCATCAGCGCCCGCAGGGCAGCCCCCGCGCGGCGCTTGGAGCGAGCCTCCAGCCAACGGCCGAGGAGGAGGAAGGCGGTGACCCCGGCGGCGGCCTCCAGGTAGATCGCGGAGGCGCCGTCGGTGCGGGAGACGGTGAGGTCGAAGCCGTGCCGCATGCCCGGCATGCCCGCGTCGCCGAAGAACAGCGCCCACAGGGACCAGCCGAACGCCGCCAGCGTGCCGAGCGAGACCAGCGTGTCCATGGTGGCCGCGCCGTGCCGAAGGCCCGTCCAGGCGGCGCGGTGGAAGGGCAGCCCGCCCCACACCACGACCGGCGCGGCGAGGGTGAGCGAGAGCCACTGCCAGTTGTCGAACTGGAGCGCCGGGACCATCGCGAGCAGCACGACGGGCGCGGCGAGGAGGACCGAGACGACCAGGCGCTGCCGGAGGGCCGACAGCTCCGGGTCGTCGCCGTCCTCTCCGGAACCGCCCTCCCCGGAGCCGGGCTCGTCCGAGGGCTCCGGCGGCGGCGCGGGCTCCTCGGCGGTGTACCCGGTCTTCACGACGGTGGCGATCAGGTCGGCGACCTCGGTGGTCGCCGGGTAGCTGACCCTGGCCTTCTCCGTCGCGTAGTTCACCGTGGCGGTGACACCGTCCATGCGGTTCAGCTTCTTCTCGACGCGAGCCGCGCAGGAGGCGCAGGTCATCCCGCCGATGAGCAGCTCGACCTCGGTGTGGCCGGGCTCGGCGGCCGGCGTGGTGGGGGTGTCCGCGCTGGTGCGGGTGTCCGCGGTGGTGCTGGTCATGGTCCGGACTCCAGGACGGGGGGTGGGTGCGCCGGGGCTCAGACCCGGCCGACGAGCTCGAAGCCCGCCTCGTCCACGGCGGCGCGCACGGCCGCGTCGTCGAGGGGGGCCTCGGAGACGACGGTGACCTCGCCGGTGGAGGCGACGGCCTGCACGGAGCCGACGCCCGCGATCTCGGAGATCTCGCCGGAGACGGCGCCCTCGCAGTGGCCGCAGCTCATTCCGCTCACCTTGTAGACGGTGGTGACGGAGCCCTGGGTGGTGTCGGTCTGGGCGGTCATGTCGTTACTCCTCGGTGGAGGGGGCGTGCGCGGGCGGGTACCCGCGGGTCCGGGCTGGACCACTCATCGTCCACTGTACCCCTAGGGGGTATGGCGTCGAATGGGTCTGCCGTGAGATGAGGGGCGAAAGGCGGAAACACCGCCACGACGTTCACGACCACCATGGTCACGGCAGTCGCGACCACCACGGTCACGACACTACGGAAGTGAGGGTGACGGATGCGCGCGGTCGTGTTCGAGCGGTTCGGGGAGCCGGCCGAGGCACGCGAGGTCGCCGACCCCGCGCCCGCGCCGCACGGCGTCGTGGTGCGCGTCGAGGCCACCGGGCTGTGCCGCAGCGACTGGCACGGCTGGCAGGGCCACGACCCGGACATCGTGCTGCCGCACGTGCCCGGCCACGAACTCGCCGGTGTCGTCGAGGCGGTCGGCGCCCGGGTGACCGGGTGGCGGCCCGGGGACCGGGTGACCGTGCCCTTCGTCTGCGCCTGCGGGAGCTGCGCGGCGTGCGCGGCGGGGGACCAGCAGGTGTGCGAGCGCCAGACCCAGCCGGGCTTCACCCACTGGGGTTCCTTCGCCGAGTACGTGGCGCTCGACCACGCCGACGTCAACCTCGTCGCGGTGCCCGACGGCATGTCGTACGCCACGGCCGCCTCGCTCGGCTGCCGGTTCGCCACCGCGTTCCGGGCCGTGGTGCAGCAGGGGCGTGTCGCGGCGGGGGAGTGGGTCGCGGTGCACGGCTGCGGGGGCGTCGGGCTGTCCGCGGTGATGATCGCCGCGGCGGCGGGTGCGCGCGTGGTCGCCGTGGACGTGTCGGCCCGCGCGCTGGAGCTGGCGCGCGCCTTCGGCGCGGTGGAGTGCGTGGACGCCTCCCGGACGCCGGACACGGCGGCGGCCGTCCGCGACCTCACCGGCTCCGGCGCCCACCTCTCGCTGGACGCCCTCGGCTCGCCCGTCACCTGCGCCGCGTCCGTGGCCGGCCTGCGCCGCCGCGGCCGGCACGTCCAGGTCGGGCTGCTGCCCTCGGCGGACGGCACCACACCGGTGCCGATGGCCCGCGCGGTCGCCCTGGAGCTGGAGCTCCTGGGCAGCCACGGGATGGCCGCGCACACCTACCCGCCGATGCTGGAGCTGGTCCGCGCCGGAGTGCTCCGGCCCGACCTGCTGGTGACGTCCACCATCGGCCTCGAGGCGGTCCCGGCGGCCCTCGCGGCGATGGGGACGGCGCCCGGCGCCGGGGTGACGGTCATCGAGCCGTGACGGCCGCCCCGGGGCGCCCGGGGACGGAGTCGCCGTGCCGTTGCGCGGCGGGGTGCCCGCGGTGCACGGCCCACTCGTGGTCGAGGACGGCCATCAGGACCTCGTCCACCCACACCCCGTCCCGCCGCTCCACCTCGCGCCGCACGCCCTCGCGTACGAAGCCGACCTTCTCGTAGACCCGCAGCGCCCGGTGGTTGTGGGCGTAGGCATCCAGCTGGACGCGGTGCAGGCCGAGTTCCTCGAAGGCGTGGCCGACGATCAGCCGGGTCGCCTCGGTGCCGACGCCGCGGCCGCGTCCGCGCGGGCCGATCAGGGTGCGGAAGGTGCAGGAACGGTTCTCGGGCTCCCAGTCGTGGAGCACGACCTCGCCGAGCAGTTCCCCGTCGGCGAGGTCGGTGACGGCGAGGTCCAGGCGGTCGGGTCGGGCGCTGCGGGTGCCGTACCAGTCGCGCAGCACCTGAGGGGTGAGTTCGCGCGGCGGGGAGCCGGTGAAGTGCGTGACCTCGGGATCGTTGACGATCTCCCACATGCGCTCGGCGTCCGCCTCGGTGAACGGCCGCAGCACGGCCTTGTCACCGGTCAGCAGGGGTTTGACGGAGAAGTCCATGGCCCGAACTGTGCCCCACGCTGCCGCGGGGCACCGAACGGTTTTCCGGCCGCCCCTACTTGTTCCGATTGCGCGGGCGGGACGCCACCCAGGACCGGACCGTCTCCGCGTACCAGTACGGCTTCCCGCCCTCCACGTGGTCGGGCGGGGGCAGCAGCCCGTGCTTGCGGTACGACCGCACGGTGTCCGGCTGGACGTGGATGTGGGCCGCGATGTCCTTGTAGGACCAGAGCCTTCGGTCGGTCACTCGTTGCACCTCCCTGCGCGCGCCGCGGCGGCGACCGGGGACGGCCGCCGGGGGGAGCCGGGCGCTGCGCTGGCGATCACCAAGCCTGTTCCGGGTGAACGACGCCGGGCGCGGGGCGGTCAGGGGCCGTTCCCGGGTGTGACGGAAGCCCCGTGCGCCCGTGACATGTGTGACCCGGAGGGCGCTTTTGTGACACGAGTGCCACACAGGCGTACGCCGTCGTTCAGGCGCGGCGCGTTGACTGCGGCGGTCGGGCGTGCTCCGCCGTACGTCCCCTCGTGCGCCCGCGGGGGGTCCCCGGGCGGCCACCCGGATCACGTCGTCCGAATGTCCGGACAAAACATTGACAGGCCGCACGCACAGGGCTAGAAACCGGGGAGACGCAAGGGCGGGCAAGAAGGGAACGCGATGGCGCACGACCCGAGGGCACTCGGCCCGGTCGCCGGTTCCCCCACCGAACGCCTCCGGCGCGGGAAGGCGGCCTCGCCCTGGCAGGAGCGAGGCACGAGCGCCAACTCCCCGCTCGCACCGGCTCCGCGCCGGAGGTCCCCGCGTCGCGCCCCGGCGCGCACCGCGCACACTGCCCCACGTGTCTACGCGGACACCCGAACCGCAGACACAGTGTCGGGCGCGCTCGCGGCCCGGGGCTGCTGGGATGGAGTCATGGCCGAGACCGCGACCCGAGCGTCACCGGTCCCGGCCCGTGAGCTGCACGAGCAGCGCGAGCTGCACCAACGGCACGTCTGGACCCGTCGCCGCCATCTGTGAAGGAGTTCTCGGTCATGACGAACATCGTCAACCACTGGATCGGCGGCAAGACCGCCGAAGGCGCCTCGGGCACGTACGGGCCGGTGACGAACCCGGCGACCGGCGAGGTCACCACCAAGGTCGCCTTCGCCTCCGTCGACGAGGTGGACGCCGCGGTCGCCGCCGCCAAGGAGGCGTACCTGACCTGGGGTCAGTCGTCCCTGGCGCAGCGGACCTCGATCCTCTTCAAGTTCCGGGCGCTGCTGGACGCGCACCGCGACGAGATCGCCGAGCTGATCACCGCCGAGCACGGCAAGGTGCACTCCGACGCGCTCGGCGAGGTCGCGCGCGGCCTGGAGATCGTCGACCTGGCCTGCGGGATCACCGTCCAGCTCAAGGGCGAGCTGTCGACGCAGGTCGCCACCCGCGTCGACGTGTCCTCGATCCGGCAGCCGCTCGGCGTCGTCGCGGGCATCACGCCGTTCAACTTCCCGGCGATGGTGCCGCTGTGGATGTTCCCGATCGCCATCGCCTGCGGCAACACCTTCGTGCTCAAGCCGAGCGAGAAGGACCCCTCGGCCGCCGTGAAGGTCGCCGAACTGCTCTCCGAGGCCGGTCTGCCGGACGGCGTCTTCAACGTCGTGCACGGCGACAAGGTGGCCGTGGACCGCCTCCTGGAGCACCCGGACGTCAAGGCGGTCTCCTTCGTCGGCTCCACGCCGATCGCCCGCTACATCCACACCACCGCCTCCGCGAACGGCAAGCGCGTGCAGGCACTCGGCGGCGCCAAGAACCACATGCTGGTGCTGCCCGACGCCGACCTCGACGCGGCGGCCGACGCGGCGGTCAGCGCGGCCTACGGCTCGGCCGGCGAGCGCTGCATGGCGATCTCCGCGGTCGTCGCGGTCGGCGCCGTCGGCGACGAACTGGTGGAGAAGATCCGCGAGCGTGCCGAGAAGATCAAGATCGGTCCCGGCACCGACCCGGCCTCGGAGATGGGCCCGCTGATCACCAAGGCGCACCGCGACAAGGTCGCCTCCTACGTCGCGGGCGCGGCGGCCGAGGGCTGCGAGGTCGTCCTGGACGGCACCGGCTACACGGTCGACGGCCACGAGGACGGCCACTGGATCGGCATCTCCCTGCTCGACCGGGTGCCGACCGGCGCGAAGGCGTACCAGGACGAGATCTTCGGCCCCGTCCTGTGCGTGCTGCGCGCCGAGACGTACGAGGAGGGCGTGGCCCTCATCAACGCCTCGCCGTTCGGCAACGGCACCGCGATCTTCACCCGGGACGGCGGCGCGGCCCGCCGCTTCCAGCTGGAGATCGAGGCCGGCATGGTCGGCGTGAACGTGCCGATCCCGGTCCCCGTCGGCTACCACTCCTTCGGCGGCTGGAAGGACTCGCTCTTCGGCGACCACCACATCTACGGCAACGACGGCACGCACTTCTACACCCGCGGCAAGGTCGTCACCACCCGCTGGCCGGACCCGGCCGACGCCCCGGCAGGCGTGGACCTGGGTTTCCCGCGCAACCACTGAGACACACGGTGCCTCGGTCCCGCTCCCGGCGGGACGGAGGCACCTTCGCGTCTTCTCAGCCCTGCTGCAGGCCGGCGTCCTTCACCTCCTGCGTGAGGTCACCGACCTGGTCGGCGGGCGGGGCGACGATGTCCTTCGTGGCGCCCCACTTGTCGAAGTCCATGGTGACCGTCATGGCGCCGAAGTCCTGCTTCAGGCGCACCGGCAGGTCCTTGGCGCCCACCCAGATCTCCATGGTGATCGAGCCGTCGCCGGTGGCGGAGTTGAGCATGCTGTCGTCGCCCTTGAAGACCTCCTTGAACTTGCCGAGGTCCTGCTCGTCGAGCACCGCGCGGTAGTGGGTCGCCGACTTGCCGTTGACGGTCTCCTTGCCGAGATCGTCGACGTCACTGGCGTACTTGAGGCCCTTCATGGAGTCCGCCGGACTGCCCTCGCCGCCGCCACCGGCCATCGTGGCGGCGCCGGACTCGCCGAACACGGCCGAACCGTCGATCTTCATCCACTCCTTGCCCGCGAGCGGGCCGGCGGGCTGCGGGTCGATGTCGTAGTAGTAGGCGCCGTCCACGAAGAGGGTGCGCACGGTCGGCGAGTCCGTGAGCTCCTGCATCTGCGCGGCCTCGGTGTCCATCTCCACGTCGAGTGCGTAGCCGTCGCCCCAGGAGTAGGTGCCGTCCATGGCGATCGGCTCGCCGGTGCCCAGCTCCGTCGTCGTCCTGACCTCGGCGGAGCCCAGCTCCTCGGTCCGGTCGGTGGCCCGGGTGAGGGCCGCCATGATGGTGTCCGCCTTGTCCACGGCCTTGTCGGCCGTCTCCGCCGCCGTCTTCGCGCCCTCCGAGCCGCACGCGGTGGCCGTGACCATCGCGGCCGCCGTGAGCCCCACCCAGGCCGCGGTGTACTTCAGCTTCATGAGTCCCCACCCGTTGCTGCGTTCCTGTGATTCATCTGTGCGACGGACTGTACCGGGACCCACAGACATGTCCGTATGCCGGACGTCGGCAGTCTTTTCGCCCTCCACGTTGCGGTTCCCGTACCGCCGCAAGAAGCGGAACCAGACTGCCTCTTCTACTGTTTCGGCGATCAAGGAGGCTATTTGGTTGCGGATTTCGTAGGTAAACAGCCATTGACGCGTTGGTTTTCGTCGGTGTTCTATGCAGCGCCGGGAGTGGACGAAAACACGTACGCACGAAGCCGCCGGAGGCGATAGCGCTCCCGTCCGAACCACCGCCGCACGAGTCGATCGGAACCGCTCCATGACCGACACGCTCCGCCCCGTCGAGACCGCTGCCGCGCCCCCGGACGTTCCGGCACCCGCGGCCCCTGTGGAGTCACGGACGCTCAAGCGCTCCATCGGCGTCGTCGGCGGCACGCTCCTGACGCTCTCGTGCGTGACCCCGGCCTCCACGCTGTTCGTGGTCGTCCCCGACCTCTTCGGCTCGCTCGGCACCGCCACCGCCCTGACCATCGCCATCGGCTCCCTGCTCTGCGTCGCCGTGGCGTTCTGCTACTCGGAACTGGGCACGCTGGTCCCCAGCGCGGGCGGCGAGTACGCCATGGTGTCGACGATGGCCGGGCGCCTGGCGGGCTGGCTGGTCTTCGTGCTGTCCCTGCTGGTCGTCATGATCGTGCCCCCGGTGATCGCGATGGGCACGGCCGACTACCTCGAACCGGTCCTGCACCTCGACCCGTCCCTGGCAGGCGCCGGTGTCATGCTGCTCGCCACCCTCGCCGGGCTGCTCGACCTGCGCGCCAACGCCTGGATCACCGGCGTCTTCCTGGTCCTGGAGGTCATCGCCGCGGCCGTCGTCGCGGTGCTGGGCTTCGCCCACGCCGAGCGCGGACCCGGCAGCCTGGTGTCGATGGAGGTGGGCGGCACGGGCGGCGGCGCGGACCCCGTGACGGCGATGCTGGTCGTCTCCGGGCTCGCCATCGCCCTCTTCATCACGCAGGGCTTCTCCACCGCCGTCTACCTCTCCGAGGAGCTGGAGAACCCGCGCCGCAACGTCGCCCGCACGGTGCTGGCCACCCTCGCCATCTCCACCGTGATCATCCTGGTCCCGGTCGTCGCCATCACCTTCGGCGCGTCCGACCTGGCCGCGCTGACCGGCGGCGACATCGGCGCCATGGTCACCGCCTGGTCCAACTCCGCCGTCGGCACCTTCGTCAGCCTGTGCGTGGCGCTCGCCATCGTCAACGCGGGCATCGTCATGGTCATCCAGAACTCGCGCGTCCTGTTCGCCTCCGCCCGCGACAAAGCGTGGCCCGCCCCGGTCAACGGACTCTTCGCCAGGCTCGGCCGGTTCGGCTCCCCGTGGGTCGCCACCCTCGCCGTCGGCGTGCCGGGCGCCGCGCTGTGCTACGTCAACCTCGACACCCTGTACGGCGTCACCGGCGTCTCCGTGACCGCGATGTACCTGCTGGTCGCGGTCGCCGCACTGCTGTCCCGGCGCGGCGCCCACCGGCACGCGCACGCGTGGCGCATGCCCCTGTGGCCGGTGGTGCCGGTCCTGCTGATCGCGGTGCTCGCCTACGTACTGACCCAGCAGGAGGCGAGCCACCTGCTGCTGACCGGCTCCATCGCCGCCGTCGCCACCCTGTACTGGGCCCTGTACCTGCGCCCGCGCCGCGACACCCGCTGGCTGGTGACGGTCCCGCAGGACGTCCGCGAGCCCGCCGGGCCGTGACCGCCCACGGGACGTGACCGCCCGCCGGACCCCGGCCGGCCTACCGCGCCCGTGGTACGCGCGAGCGGCCGCGTACTTCCGTGGGAGGGCCGCCGGTTCAGCCCCGGGGCGGCCCCCGTTGTCGGCGGCGGCCCGTACCGTTGACGCATGGATCTTCGACTGCCCCGCGTGCGAGGGCTGCTACGGGGGCCGCGGCGGATGCTCTCCGCCGCGGCCGCCGTCGTCGTGCTCGCCGGCGCCGGGACGTGGACGGCCGTCGCCGGTGACGACCCGGCCCCGGTGCGCCGTGCCGACCGGGTCGTGGCGGTGGGCGACGGCGTGCGCCTGGACACCTCGTACTTCACGGCGGGCTCCGGCGGCCGCCGCCCGGCCGTCCTGCTCGCGCACGGCTTCGGCGGCAGCAAGGACGACGTACGGGAGCAGGCCGAGGACCTGGCGCGGGACGGGTACGCGGTCCTGACCTGGTCGGCGCGCGGCTTCGGGAAGTCCACGGGGAAGATCGGGCTGAACGCGCCCGACGGCGAGGTCGCCGACGTCTCCCGCCTGATCGACTGGCTCGCGGAGCAGCCCCAGGTTCGGCTCGACAAGGACGGCGACCCGCGCGTCGGCATCGCCGGCGGCTCCTACGGCGGCGCGGTGGCCCTGCTCGCCGCCGGGCACGACACCCGGGTGGACGCCGTCGCCCCGGCCATCACGTACTGGAACCTGGCGGACGCGCTCTTCCCGAACGGCGTCTTCAAGAAGCTGTGGGCGGGCATCTTCGTCAACTCCGGTGGCGGCTGCGACCGGTTCGAGGCGGACCTGTGCCGCATGTACCAACGGGTCGCCGAGTCCGGCACGCCCGACGCCGAGGCCGTCAAGCTCCTCGAAGCGCGCAGCCCGCAGGCGGTGGGCGCGCGCATCAAGGTGCCCACGCTGCTGACGCAGGGCCAGACCGACTCCCTCTTCCCGCTCGGCCAGGCCGACGCCGCGGCGAAGGCGATCCGGGCGAACGGCGCCCCGGTGGACGTCGACTGGATCGCGGGCGGCCACGACGGCGGCGACCTGGAGAACGACCGCGTCCAGGCACGCATCGACGCCTGGTTCGACCGCTACCTCAAGGACGACGAGGGCGCCGGCACCGGCCCGGCCTTCCGCGTCACCCGCACCGGAGGCGTCGACTCCACCGACGGACAGGCCCAGTTGCGCGGCGCGAGCGCCGACCGCTACCCGGGCCTGACGAACGGACAGCGCTCCGTGCCCCTGCGCGGCCGGGAGCAGAGCGTCGACAACCCCGCCGGGGCCAACCCGCCCGCCGTCTCCGCCCTCCCCGGCATCGGCGGTGCCGGCGGGCTCTCCCAGCTCTCCTCGCTCGGCCTCGGGGTCTCCCTGGACTTCCCCGGCCAGTACGCCGCGTTCGAGTCCGCCCCGGTCGGCGACGACCTGCGGATCACCGGATCCCCGACGGCCACCGTGCACGTCCGCTCCACCACCGAGGACGCCGTCCTGTTCGCCAAGGTGTACGACGTCGGCCCCGGCGGCACCTCGCCCGTGCTCCCGTCGCAGCTGGTGACCCCCGTCCGCGTCGAGGACGCCAAGGCGGGCAAGGACGTCACGGTCACCCTCCCGGCGATCGACCACGAGGTGGAGAAGGGCCACCGCCTCCGCCTGGTCCTCGCCTCCACGGACCTCGGCTACGCCTCCCCGGCCGCCCCGGCGACGTACACCGTCTCCCTCGAAGGCGACCTGAAGGTGCCGACCGCCCCCGGCGTGACGACCGCCGCCGCGCCCCTCCCCGCCTGGGTGTGGTGGCTGCCCCTGGCCGGTGCCGCCGTCGCCCTGGCCCTGCTGTGGACGGCCCGCCGCCGCACCGCCGCGCCCGCGCCCGACCCGGCGCTCGCCGACGTGCCCCTGCAGATCACCGGCCTGAGCAAGCGCTACGCCGGGTCCACCGAGCGGTACGCGGTGCGGGAGCTGTCCTTCCGCGTGGAGAAGGGCCAGGTCCTCGGCCTGCTCGGGCCCAACGGCGCGGGCAAGACGACGACTCTGCGGATGCTGATGGGCCTGATCAAGCCGGACGACGGCGAGGTCAGGGTCTTCGGCCACGCCATCCGGCCCGGTGCCCCGGTGCTGTCCCGGGTCGGCGCCTTCGTCGAGGGCGCGGGCTTCCTGCCGCACCTGTCCGGCCGGGAGAACCTGGAGCTGTACTGGCGGGCGACCGGCCGCCCGCCCGAGGACGCCCACCTCGACGAGGCCCTGGAGATCGCCGGGCTCGGCGACGCGCTGGCCCGCGCGGTGCGCACCTACTCCCAGGGCATGCGCCAGCGGCTCGCCATCGCCCAGGCCATGCTCGGCCTGCCCGACCTGCTCATCCTCGACGAGCCGACCAACGGCCTGGACCCGCCGCAGATCCGCGAGATGCGCGAGGTGATGATCCGCTACGCGGCCGCCGGGCGCACCGTCATCGTCTCCAGCCACCTGCTGGCCGAGGTCGAGCAGTCCTGCACCCACCTCGTGGTCATGGACCGGGGCCGACTCGTCCAGGCCGGCCCGGTCGCCGAGATCATCGGCTCCGGCGACACCCTCCTGGTCGGCACCGGCCTGCCCGTGGACGAACCGCTCGTGGACAAGGTCGCGGCCCTGCCGGACGTCGCCTCGGTCGTGCACACCGACGACGGGCTCCTGGTCCGCCTCGACCCCGGCGGCACCGCGCCCGGCCTGGTCGCCGAACTGGTCCGGCTGGAGATCCCCGTGGCGTCGGTCGGCCCGCACCGCCGCCTGGAGGACGCCTTCCTCACCCTGATCGGAGGTTCCGCATGAGCACGCCCACCAAGCCGGCGACGACCGGGCCCGCCCCCGAAGCGGCGTCCGCGTCGGAGTCCGCGTACGGCTACCGGGCGGGCCGCACGCTGCCGCTGCGGGTGGAGCTGGTGCGCCAGCTCAAGCGGCGCCGCACCCTGGTCATGGGCGCGATCCTCGCCGTCCTGCCGTTCGTCCTCGTCGTCGCCTTCGCGATCGGCGGCGAGCCGGAGGGACCCGGCGACCGCATCACCCTGATGGACACCGCCACCGCCTCCGGCGCCAACTTCGCCGCCGTCAACCTCTTCGTCTCGGCGGGCTTCCTGCTGGTCGTCCCGGTCGCCCTGTTCTGCGGGGACACCGTGGCCTCCGAGGCGAGCTGGTCCTCCCTGCGCTACCTGCTCGCCGCCCCGGTGCCGCGCGCCCGGCTGCTCGCGTCCAAGCTGGCCGTCGGGCTGGGGCTGAGCCTGGCCGCGATGGTGCTGCTGCCCCTGGTGGCGCTGGCCGTGGGCACGGTCGCCTACGGCTGGGGGCCGCTGGCCATCCCCACCGGCGGTTCGCTCGCCCCGGGCACGGCCGCCCAGCGCCTGGTGGTGGTCGTCGCGTACATCTTCGTGTCCCAGCTGGTCACCGCCGCGCTCGCGTTCTGGCTGTCGACCAGGACCGACGCCCCGCTGGGCGCGGTCGGCGGCGCCGTCGGCCTCACCATCGTCGGCAACGTCCTGGACGCCGTGACGGCGCTCGGCCACTGGCGCGACTTCCTGCCCGCGCACTGGCAGTTCGCCTGGGCGGACGCCGTCCAGCCGAACCCCGAGTGGTCGGGCATGATCCAGGGCACGGCCGTCTCGGTAACGTACGCGCTCGTGCTGTTCGCCCTGGCCTTCCGGGGTTTCGCCCGCAAGGACATCGTGTCCTAGGTCAACGGAGGATCACCCACCGGTCTCGGCCGGCCGCCCCCGTGCCCGCTTCGAGACACAGCCGTGACACCCCGTGCCGCACGTTTCGCCCCGCCGCCCCGTCACAGTCACGTACACCGGCGCCGAACAAGCACAGGGGGACGGACGATGAACCGGTACGGGATCCACGGGGAGCGGGGGCGGCGCGGCACGACCGCGCTGCTCGCGCTCACCCTGGCGGGCGGGCTGCTGCTCACCGGCTGCGGAGGGACGGACGACGCGTCGAACGGGGCGAAGGACACCGCGGCGGACTCCCGGGGCGGCTCGGGCCCGATGCCCGCCCCCGACCGCCCGCGCGGCGAGGGCGAGCAGCGCTACGACGGCGGCACCAGCAGCGGCGCGGCGGGCGAGAGCGGCGAGGGGGAGAAGAACGGCGACTCCCGCGAGATCGCGCCCGACCCCGACTACCTGTCCACCTTCGCCCTCGACGTCGACACCGCCTCCTACGGCTACGCCCGCCGCACCCTGTCCGAGGGCCGGCTGCCCGACCCGTCTACGGTCCGCCCCGAGGAGTTCGTCAACAGCTTCCGCCAGGACTACGAACGGCCCGACGGCGACGGCTTCTCGGTGACCGTGGACGGCGCCCGCACCGACGACGAGGACTGGTCGCTGGTCCGCGTCGGCTTGGCCACTCGCCCCGCCGAGCGGCAGAGCGAACGCCCGCCGGCCGCCCTGACCTTCGTCATCGACGTCTCCGGCTCCATGGCCGAGCCCGGTCGCCTCGACCTCGCCCAGGAGGCCCTCGGCACCATGACCGACAGGCTCCGGGACGAGGACTCCGTGGCGATCGTCACCTTCAGCGACGAGGCCGAGACCGTCCTGCCCATGACCCGGCTCGGCGACCGCCGCGGCCGCGTCCACGACGCGATCGACGGCCTGGAGCCCATGGAATCCACCAACCTCGGCGCGGGCGTGGAGACCGGCTACGAGACCGCCGTCGAGGGCCGCCGCGAGGGCGCCACCAACCGCGTCGTCCTCGTCTCCGACGCCCTCGCCAACACCGGTGACACCGACGCGGACACCATCCTCGAACGCGTCGCCACCGAGCGGCGCGAGCACGGCATCACCCTCTTCGGCGTCGGCGTCGGCAGCGACTACGGCGACGCCCTGATGGAACGCCTCGCCGACAAGGGCGACGGCCACACCACCTACGTCTCCACCACCGAGGACGCCCGCGAGGTCTTCTCCGAGCAGCTCCCGCGCCACATCGAGCTGACCGCGCGCGACGCCAAGGCCCAGGTCGCCTTCGACCCGGAGACCGTCGCCGAGTTCCGACTCGTCGGCTACGACAACCGCCAGGTCGCCGACGAGGACTTCCGCGACGACCGGGTGGACGGCGGCGAGGTCGGCCCCGGCCACACGGTCACCGCCCTGTACGCCGTCCGCACCAGGTCCGGCGCCGACGGCCACCTCGCCACGGCCACCGTCCGCTGGCTCGACCCCGACAGCCGCACCCCGCACGAGGAGTCCGGCGTCGTGGAGACCGACGCCCTCGACGACTCCGTCTGGGACGCGGACCGCGGACTGCGGGTCACGGCGACCGCGGCCTACTTCGCCGACGCGCTCCGCACCTCGGACGGCGGCTACGACCACGGCGACGACCACGGCGGCTCCCTGCCCGGGGCGCCCGGCCTCTCCGAACTGTCCGAGCGGGCCGACGGCCTGGCGGACCGCACGGAGGACGAGGACCTGCGCGACCTGGCCGAGGCGATCGAGGAGGCGAACCGGCTGGCCTGACCGGACGGGCCGCCCATTGACGTTTCCTTACGCGTGAGTAAGTTTACTCCGAAGTAAGTTCACAGGAGAGCACGCGACAGCGCATCAGTCCGATCCGCGACCGGGAGCCGTCATGGGCGTACGCAGGGACCTGAAACGGGCGAGAAGGCGCGGTGACCTGGCGTCCCGCACGAGGACCGAGACCCTCGCGGACGCGCACGGCACCGTCCGCGAGGCCCGCACCGCCGCCCTCGCGCCCCGCCCCGCCGAGGGCAGCACCGCCGACATCCCGTTCACCAACGCGGCCGAGGCCCCCGACGCGGTGGTCCTGCGCCGCGAGGTGGACGGGGCCTGGCGGCCCGTCACCGCGGCCGAGTTCGCCCGCGAGGTCACCGCCGTGGCCAAGGGGCTGATCGCGGCCGGCCTGGAACCCGGCGGGCGGGTCGCCGTCATGTCCCGCACCCGCTACGAGTGGACGGTCCTGGACTTCGCGATCTGGACGGCCGGCGGGCAGACCGTCCCCGTGTACGCCACCTCCTCGGCCGACCAGGTCGAGTGGATCGTCCGCGACTCCGGCGCCCGGTACGCCGTCACCGAGACCGCCGCGAACACGGCCACCGTGCTGACCGGCACGGCCGAACACCCCGAACACCCGCGGGTCTGGGAACTGGACGCCGGCGCCCTCGCCGACCTCACCGCCCTCGGCCGGGGCGTGGGCGACGACGAGGTCACCAAGCGCCGCACCGCCCTCACCCCGGACACGGTCGCCACCGTCTGCTACACCTCCGGCACCACCGGCCGCCCCAAGGGCTGCGTCCTCACCCACGCCAACCTGCACGCGGAGGCCGCCAACACGGTCGAGCTGCTGCACCCGATCTTCAAGGAGGTCACCGGCCAGACCGCCTCGACCCTCCTCTTCCTGCCGCTCGCCCACATCCTGGGCCGCACCATCCAGATCTCCTGCCTGCTGGCCCGTATCGAGATCGGCCACTTCCCGAGCATCAGGCCCGACGAGCTCCGCCCCGCGCTCAAGTCCTTCCGCCCGACCTTCCTGGTCGGCGTCCCGTACCTGTTCGAGAAGATCCACGACACCGGCCGGGCCACCGCGGAGAAGATCGGCCGCGGCGCCTCCTTCGAACGCGCCCACCGCCTCGCCGTCCGCTTCGGCGCCGCACACCTGGAACGCTTCCTGGGCCGCGGCAAGGGCCCCACCCTCGGCCTGTGGGCCGGCTGGGCCCTGTACGACCTGCTGGTCTACCGCCGGGTGCGCAAGGAACTCGGCGGCCGGATGCGCTACGCCATCAGCGGCGGCTCACCGCTGGAGAGCGACCTCAACCTGTTCTTCTACGCCGCCGGAATCATGATCTACGAGGGCTACGGCCTGACCGAGACCACCGCCGCCGCCACCATCGTCCCGCCGCTCGGCCCCCGCCCCGGCACCGTCGGCCCGCCGGTCCCCGGCACCGCCGTGCGCATCGCGGACGACGGCGAGGTGCTGGTCGAGGGCGGCATCGTCTTCGGCTCCTACCGGGGCAACCCGCAGGCCACCGAAGCGGCCCTCACCGACGGCTGGTTCGCCACCGGCGACCTCGGCTCCCTCGACGCCGACGGCTACCTCACCATCACCGGCCGCAAGAAGGACCTCCTGGTCACCTCCGGCGGCAAGAACGTCTCCCCGGCCGTCCTGGAGGACCGGCTGCGCAGCCGCCCGCCCGTCGCCCAGTGCCTGGTCGTCGGCGACAACCGCCCCTTCGTCGCCGCGCTGATCACCCTGGACCCGGAGGCCGTCGCCCACTGGCTGGCGGTACGCAAGCTGCCCGCCGACACGCCGATCTCCGAGCTGGTGCGCGACGAGGGGATGCGCGCCGACGTCCAGAAGGCCGTCGACCACGCCAACGCGGCCGTCTCCCGGGCCGAGTCGATACGCGCCTTCCGGCTGGTCGAGGGCGAGTTCACCGAGGAGAACGGGCTGCTGACCCCCTCCCTGAAGGTGAAGCGGCACGCGGCCGTCGCGGCGTACGCGGCCGAGATCGAGGCGCTGTACGCGACGCCGGGGCGCTGATCGGCGACCCGGTGCCCGGGCATGCGAAAGGGCGGGCCGCCGAAGTGCTCGGCAGCCCGCCCCGGGGTGATGTCAGCCCTTGCCGCCCTCGCCGTTGGAGGACAGGATCGAGACGTCCTCCAGCAGGTGGGCCAGCGCACCGTCGCGCTTGGCCTGCGTCGAGTTCTCGGCGCACTGCTGGTTCATGTCGTCGCCCAGGACGTTGAGATCCTGGATCGGCACGAGACCGATGACACTGACCGGGATGTCGCTGACCGCGATGCACGGCTTGTTGAACGAGCCCTGGATGAGAGCCATCTGCGGGCTCATGTTGCCCGTGGTCATCGAGTTGCCGAAGTACTGCGAGGCGCCGTTCCCGTTGGCGGAGACGGGCCCGCTGTCGTCGCCGATCGCCATCGCCTGCGGGGCCGCGGCAGCGGAGGCGCCCATGACGGAGGCGGCGATCGCCGCGTAGGCAACTACCTTCTTGATCACTGGCCAGTCCTTTCTGAGGAAACCCCGTCCACCGGAGCTCACTGGTCAACTCCGTGGGTCCGGCCGGGTTTCTCCCGTTCACTCCGTCGGCGGACAACGGGAAATGTGTACGGGTCGGCGTTTCCCCCCGGGATTCCGGGGATTTTTGCGGCGTTTTTGAGATCCCGTGCGGGCCAACCGGGTGAACGCCCGCAACCAATCATCGCGCACCGGGTTGATGAGGCCGTAGGACAGTGCGTCGCTACGACGAAAGGAACGCGAAGTGCTCAAGAAGGCAATGGTCGCCGCGGCGGCTGCCGCTTCTGTGATCGGCATGTCGGCTGCCGCCGCTCCCCAGGCCCTGGCCATCGGGGACGACAACGGGCCGGCCGTGGCCAACGGCAACGGCGCCGAGTCGGCGTTCGGCAACTCGGCCACCAAGGGCGACATGAGCCCCCAGCTGTCGCTGGTCGAGGGCACGCTGAACAAGCCGTGCCTCGGTGTCGAGGACGTCAACGTCGCCGTCATCAACCTCGTGCCGATCCAGGACGTCAACGTCCTGGCGGACGACCTGAACCAGCAGTGCGCGGACAACTCCACGCAGGCCAAGCGTGACGGCGCCCTGTCGCACGTCCTCGAGGACCTGTCGGTGCTGTCGGCGAACGGCGAGGGCCGCTGAGCCCAGCCCAGCCCGGTACGGGCGGCCCGCTGACTTCCGCGCGGGCCGCCCGGCCGTGAACGGGACGGGATTTCGCCGGGGAGCGGATCGACTTCGTCGCTCTCCTGGGGGAACGGCCGGACCGTGTCGTGAGGCATCCGAGTGAATTTCGGGGTGTCCCACGTTCGGTAGTTTCTCCGGCCGTCAATTCCTCGTTTGCAGGCTGCAGGTCATGGTGCGAGCCGTCAATGCTGTGCTCGCGCGGTTTCGGCCGTCATTCAGGCATGACCGCAGAGAAGGGAAAGTTCATGAAGAAGAGCGCTGCTGTCGTCGCGGGCGCGATCATGGCCCTCGGCATGGCCGCCCCGGCCTTCGCCGACGCCGGCGCCGAGGGTGCCGCCGTAGGCTCCCCGGGCGTCCTGTCCGGCAACGTCGTCCAGGTTCCCGTGCACGTTCCCGTCAACGTGTGCGGCAACAGCATCAACGTCGTTGGTCTGCTGAACCCGGCGTTCGGCAACAAGTGCGAGAACGACTGACGTCGTTCCGCACCGACCGGCTGCGTCACGGCCGGCCTTGGCCAACTCGTTTGGTTCGGGGCCGGCTTTTCCCCTATCTGCAGCCCGTCCCCCCGGAGCGTTCTCCGGCCGTCTCTCATCTCTCATCTCTCCAAGCAGGAAGACAACCAGAGTGCGACAGACCCTGAGCAGGGGGATGGTCGCGGCTGCCGCCGCGACGGGCATCCTTTCCCTGTGCGGCAGCCCCGCCCTTGCCGACTCGCATGCGGACGGGGCCGCCACGAACTCGCCGGGCGCCGTGTCCGGCAACGCCCTCCAGGTCCCCGTCGACGTGCCCGTGAACGCCTGCGGCAACACCGTCGACGTGATCGCCGCCCTGAACCCGGCCTTCGGCAACGAGTGCGAGAACACCTCGGACGAGCAGCCCGACGGCAACGGCCACGGCGGAGGGTACGGCGAGGACACCTCGTCCTCGACCTCGTCCTCGTCCTCGTCGTCCGGCGGGTCCCACGCGGACGGCACGACCGTGGGCTCGCCCGGCGTCGGTTCCGGCAACAACACGCAGGTCCCGGTCGACGTGCCGGTCAACCTCTGCGGCAACACCGTCGACGTGATCGCCGCGCTGAACCCGGTCTTCGGCAACAAGTGCGAGAACGAGGCGGAGGAGCCCCCCGGCTACGGCGAGGAGGAGCCGCCGCCCCCGACCACGCCGCCCGGCTACGGCGAGGAGGAGCCCCCGCCGCCCACCCACGAGGAGCCGCCGCCGCCCTCCGGCGAGGAGGAGCCCCCGCCGCCGTCCGAGGAGGAGCACACCCCGCCCGCTCCCCAGACGGAGCAGCCGCCCGTCCTGGCCGAGACCGGCAGCGAGGGCACGCTGGGCGCCGCGGCCGCCGGTGCCGTACTGATCGCGGGCGGAGCGATCCTCTACCGCAGGGGACGGGCCCTCTCGGGCCGCTGAGCCCACCCCCGCTCGTCCCGTCGCCCCCGGCGGCCCTCCCACGGGCCGCCGGGGGCGACGTGCTGTCCGCCGCCGCGCCCGGGTGCCTCAGTGGCGGCCGGCCCGGTCCTCCTCCGGGCGGTCGGAGACACCGGTGCGGTCCGCGGCGGGGGCGGAGCCCTGGCGTACGACGCGGGCGCGGGCCGGGGCCGCGGCGTCCGGCCGGGCGCCGCGCCCGCGGAGCGCGCGGTCTTGCAGCCGGGCGCCCACATGGCGGCCCCACAGCGCCCACAGCGCCCGTCCCGGCGCCCGGTCGTCCCGGGCGTGCCAGGCCAGTTCGCGCCCGCCGCGTTCCCCGCGCGCCGGACGCAGGGCGCTCAGCGGCGCGTAGTTCTCCACCACGAACACCCGCCCCGGTCGCGGCGCCCCCGCCGGCAGCGGGCGGTGGGTCAGGTCCAGGTGCAGGGCCCGTACGACGTCCAGTCCCGCGGTGTCGGCGAACAGCCGGAACTGGGCACCGGGGCGCGGGTTGAAGTCGAGCAGGTGGTAGCGGCCCGTCGTGCCGCAGCGACGGAAGTCGAGGTCGAAGACGCCCCGGTAGCCCAGCTCCGCGGTGACCCGCTCGGCGAGCGCCTGCACCCGCGGGTTCGGCGTCCAGCGGCCCACTGCCGTCAGACCGGCGCCGCGCGGTCTGGCCCGTGTCTTGCGGCCGGGACCGCCCGCCCGGACCGCGCCCGAGCGGTCGGCGTAGCCGTGGAAGAACCAGTCCCGGTCGGCGCCCGGCGGCAGGAACGCCTGGAGCAGCAGCCGGCTGCCCGCCTCCTCGGCCCGCCGGTACAGCTCTCCGGCCTCCCGCGCCGAACGCACCAGCACCGTGCTGCGCAGCCCGCCGCCCGGCGGCACCAGCCAGGGCCGGCTCCACTTCGCCACCACCGGCAGGCCCAGCCGCCACGCCGCCCGCGCCGCCTCCGCCGCGCCGTCGGGGACCAGGGTCTCGGGGTGCGGGACGTCCAGGGACGCGCACACGGCGGCCAGCTCGGCCTTGTCGGCCACGCGTGCGGGCAGGTCCCCCGGCTGGTCGGGCAGCAGGTACGCGGGCGCCAGTTCGGTCCGCGCCCGGGCCACCGCGACGGCACACGCGTCGTCCATCGGGATCAGCACGGCGGGCCGCGCGATCCTCGCGGCGACACGGCGCAGGGCCGCCGCGATGTCCTCCGGCGACGCACCGGGCGGCGGCGGAGTGTGCAGCCCGGTCACGTACCGGGAGGCGCGGACGGGGCTGTGCGCGCAGTCGGCGACCACGTGCACGTCCACCCCCGCACGGCCGAGCGAACGCACCGCGCCCAGCGTGCCGTGGTGAAAGGGGTTCCGGTCGGTCCGCAGCAGAACGGCGGGGACACGGGTGTCGAACAGCGACACGGGAGACTTCCTTCGTCTTCGGACCGGTTCTCGGACCGGTTCACCGGTGCGGGCGATCGGCGCACTCGAAAGCCGTAACGGCGGTGGCGTGATGGTCATTCATATGACTGGGTGTCAGTAAGCAAGCGCAATTCACGGCGAGGAAAGGAGCCGGCATGCCCGTACGGCAGTCACGGAAGCGGTCCAGGCGGCCGGCAGGCGTCGCGGCGGCGGTCGCGGCGGCGGCGCTGGTGGCCGCGGCGGGCTCCACGGCCGCCGCCGAACCGACCCCGCCTAAACCCGCACCCGCACCCGCACCCGCGGCCCCGGCACCCGGACCCGCGGCGCCGGCACCCGGACCCGCGGCCCCGGCGCACGGAGCTCCGGCGAAGACACCCGCCTTCGGCGCCTACCTCGACTACGGCCCCCGCGGCGTGGCCCGGATGGCCGCGCTGAGCCACTGGCTGGGCGGCGCCGAACTCCGCGTCGGCCACACCTACCTGCCCGGCGACCGCTGGAGCAACATCGAGGGCGCCCCCGGCTTCCTCGACGTGTGGGCCGACTGGCGCACCCGCAAGGCCGACCGGATGCTCGTCCTCAACGTGCCCATGATGGAGCGCAACGAGGAGCACGTCGACGACGACGAAGTGCGCGACCTGCTGCGCCAGGGCGCCGCCGGACGCTTCGACCACCACTTCCGCGCCCTCGCCGAACGCCTGGTCGCACTCAAGGTCCCGGATACGGTCCTGGTGCTGGGCTGGGAGATGAACGGCACCACCTACACCCACCGCTGCGGGCCGGACCCCGAGGCGTGGAAGACGTACTGGAACCGGATCGTCACCACCATGCGCGCGGTGCCCGGCCAGAAGTTCCGGTTCGACTTCGCGCCGAGCCGCGGTCGCGACGCCGTGCCCTGGACGCAGTGCTACCCCGGCGACGCCACCGTCGACATCGTCGGCATGGACTCCTACGACCAGCCGCGCGGCATGTCGTTCGACGAACAGGTGAAGGAGCCGTACGGGCTCCAGGCGCACGTGGACTTCGCGAAGGCGCACAACAAGCCCGTCTCCTACCCGGAATGGGGGCTGTTCCGCAACGGCGACAACGCCGCCTACATGCGGCGCATGCTCGCCTGGATGGACGAGCACAAGCCGGTGTACAACACGGTCACCGACTACTGCCCGCACGGAGTGTGGCAGTGCGACGACAATCCACGGTCCACGGCCGTCTACCGGTCCGTGCTCTTCGGCCGCACCGACGAGACCGAGCCGACGGTCCCCACGCCCCAGGAGACCACCCCGCCCACCGCGCCGCCCGTGCCCCCGGCGCCGTCCACCGCGCCCGAGCCCCCGGCGGGCTGCTCGCCGCTGGAGCTGGGCGACTGGGTCGAGTACTGGCTCGGCGGGAAGCTGTGCATGCGCCTCGACTGGTACGCGCGCGACAAGTAGCGGCGCACGGAGGAAGCCACGGAGTGCGCCACGGTGGCGGCGGGCCCGGTCAGGTGCCGCCACCGTCGTGCTCCTTCCGCTCCGCCCGCCGCCGCAGCAGCTCCTTGCCCCGCCGTCGTGCGGCGGCGTCGGCCAGGACCGCCGCCAGCAGCGGGGCGGTGCGGCGGCGGGCCAGCAGCAGCCGCTGGTTCGGCACCCGCTCCGGGCGCCAGTGGTGCTTGTACGGCTCGTCGCCCCGCAGCAGGCTCAGCGTGCCGCGCCCCGGGGCACGGGCGTACTCGGCGCACGCGTCCAGCAGCATCACCGCCACGTCCGCCCTGCGCTCCCGCAGCCGGGGATGCGCGCCGTACAGATAGCCCCCGGCCAGCCGGCGGGACAGCAGCGTCACGTCCACGGCCACCACCTCGTCGGCCATCCGGAACTCGGTGACCACCGCGTCCCCGGTACGCACCATCGGTGCCACCGCCCGCACCAGGTGCTCGCGGAAGCGGGGCCGCAGGTGCTCGCCGGTCACCTTCCGGCCCCGCCACTGCAACCGGTGCAGTTCGAGGAGGCGCCGCACCGCCGCGTCCGCCTCGTCGGGCAGGACGGGCCTGCTCTTGACACCGAGCGCGTCCAGCCGGCGCAGCTGGGCACGCACCCGCTGCCTGGCCTTGGCCGAGGACAGCCGGTCGACCAGCCCCTCCATCGGGAGGGCGGGCAGTTCCAGGCAGAGCGAGTCCGCGAGCCGGTAACGGGGCCCGCGCCAGCGTGCGTAGACCCGTTCGGCGGCAGCGCCCGGCCGTACCTCGCGCAGGTCGACCGGCGCGGTGCGGGCCAGCGCGGCGAGGCCCGCGGTCAGCGCGGTCTCCGCGTCCGGGCCACGCTCGTCGTCCAGCAGCACGTCCCCGTAGTCCGAGATCGCCCCGCCCAGCGGCACCAGCGCCGGAACCGGGCTCCGTACGCTCATCAGCGGCGCGGCGGCGACCAGTTCGCGGCCCTCGCGGGCCAGCACCAGCCGCAGTCGGCCGGCCGAGCCGTACGAGCGCCACCAGGAGAGCAGCCAGGCGTGGCTCTGGAACGGGGTCGCGGCGGCGCACCGGCCGTACAGCCGCCGCCACTGCGGGGCCAGCGCGGCGAAGGCGTCCTCGTCGGTGACCAGTTCGACGGTGTGGCCGGGCGGGAGTGTCCCCGGGTGCGGCGGTCCCGGGAACGCCGGGTACGCCGGGTACGTCACAGCTGTCCGCGGACGTCGGCCGCCGACGCCGGTCCGGGTACGGCCGCCGCCGCATGGCCTGGCTGCCGTGCGGTGCGGCGCGGCCGGACCAGCAGGGCGAGGCCGCCGAGGAGTCCGCCCGCGCTCGCGCCCACCAGGCCCGTCACCGGGGCGGACGCCGAGGACGCCTCGGTGGGCTCGGTGGCGCGGGCGAACTGCCGCAGCTCCACATGGGTGTCGTCGGCGGAAGCCGCCGCGTGCCGGGTCAGGGCGCGGGCGACGGCGTTGGCCATGTCGGCGGCCTCTTCCGGGTCGGCGGAGGTGGCCGTCACCGAGACCATCGGCGCGTCCGGCGAGGTCGCGGTGCGCACGCTCCGCTCCAGCGTCGCCACCGGCACGTGGGCCCACATCTGCGCGTCCCCGAGCACCGCGAGCTGGGTGGCGACCCGGCCGTAGGCCTGCGCGAAGCCCAGCGCGGACGCCGGGTCGGAGGCGTCGGCGGGGACGGCGACGACGTAACTCGTCGCCGTGTACTGCGGGGTGGCGACCAGGCCGTACCCGGCGCCGAGCAGCCCACCGACCAGGACGCCCGCCGCGAGCGGGGACCAGGGCGGCAGGGAGCGCAGGCGGTGCGGGAGGTGGCGCAGGGCGGCCCGGACGCGGTGCCGCCGTGCGGGGGGTGGAGGCTCGTCGTCCGTCGCGGGCGCGGCCGGGGACTGGGTGAGGGGCTCGGTCATGCGGAACTGACTCCCTGGGATGCCGGGGACGGGGACGGGGGCGAGGACGGGGGCAGCGGTCGGGTGAGGGCGGTCGCGTACACGTCCATCAGCCGGGCCGCGCTGCGGGTGACGCAGTAGTGGCGGGCCGCTTCCGGGGCGGTGCGCGTGCCGGGGACCGGACCGTGGGACGCGCGGGCCTCGGCGAGGGCGTGCGCGAACTCCTCCGCGCCGCCGACCACGCGCCGGGCCGTGGGCGCGGACCCGGAGGGCAGGTCCTCGATCGCCGGGCAGGAGGCGTACAGCACCGGCAGCCCCGACGCGAGCCCCTCCACGGCGGCCAGCCCGAAGGCCTCCTCCGGCGACGGCGACGCGAGGACGTCCATCGCGGCGGCCAGCGCGGGCAGGTCGGGGCCGGGGGAGCCGTCGGGCAGGTAGGGCCGTTCGCCGGTGAGCAGGACGCGGTCGGCGACCCCGGCCTCGCGGGCGGTGCGGCGCAGCAGGTGCTCCTGGGGGCCGCCGCCGACCAGCAGCAGCCAGCAGTCGGGCGGCAGCAGGGCCAGCGCCCGGACCAGGACGTCGAAGCGTTTGGCCGCCGTCAGCCGCCCGATGCCGCCCACGACGTACGCGCCCTCGGGCAGGCCGAGGCGGCGCCGGGTGCGCAGCCGCTGGACCGGGTCGAAGCGGAAGCGGGCCAGGTCGATGCCGTTGGGCACCACCTCGATGCGGGGCGCGGGCACGCCCCAGCGCCGCAGCCGGTCGGCGACGGTGGGGGAGACGGCGACCGTGGCGCTGCCCAGGCGCTCCCCGGCCAGGTACAGGGCGCGGACGCCCGGGGTGAGCGGACGGCCCTCCATCTGCGAGTCGCCCAGGGAGTGTTCGGTGGCGACGACCGCGCGCACCCCGGCCAGGCGGGCGGCCAGGCGGCCGTAGAGGCAGGCGCGGTAGAGGTGGGTGTGCACGAGGTCGTAGCCGCCGGTGCGGATGAGGCGGGCCAGGCGGGGCAGTGCGGCCAGGTCGCGGTTGCCGGTCATGCCGAGGTGGACGACGTTCACGCCGTCGGCCAGCAGCCCCTCGGCGACCGGGCCCGGGTTGGTGAGCGTCACCACGTCGCAGTCGACCGGGAGGTGACGCAGGATCAGTCGCAGCTGCTGCTCGGCGCCGCCGACGCCGAGACCGGTGATGATGTGCAGGGCCTTCACGTCGGTCACCTCACACTCCCGCCGCGGCCCGGCGGCGCAGGCGGTGCAGCCGCGTCTTCAGGAGCAGCCGTACGGCGGTGTCCCGCTGCCCCACGTGCACGCGCGGCAGGGCGTACGGGCCGGTCAGCGGGCCGGGGTCGATGGCGCAGGCATAGGTGTAGCCGGCGGCGCGCACGGCGTCGGCGGCACGGGCGTCGACCGTGCCGTACGGGTAGCAGAAGCCGGTGACCGGAGCACCGGTCAACTCCGAGAGCAGCGCCCTGCTCTCGGCGGTCTCGGCGCGCAGCGCGGCGTCGTCGGCGCTGGTCAGGTCGGTGTGCGTGAGACCGTGCGAGCCGATCTCGACGCCTGCGGCGGCGGCGCGCCGGATGCCGTCGGCGGTCAGCAGCGGCTTGCGCGGGCCCAGCGGGTCCCAGGCGTTGTCGCCGCCGAGCCGTCCCGGCAGCACGAACAGGGTCGCCCCGCAGCCCCAGCGGCGCAGGCACGGCAACGCCTGCTCGACGAAGTCGGCGTACCCGTCGTCGAAGGTCAGCCCCACCAGGTCCCGGCCGCCGCCCCGGGCGCGCTCGGCCAGCAGCTCGGCGACCGGCACGCCGCGCAGCCCGCGCCGCCGCAGCCAGCCCAGCTGCGCGTCCAGCCGGTCGGGCGTGACCGTGATGCGGTACGGGTCGTCCGAGCAGTCGCCGACGGAGTGGTACATGGCGACCCAGGGGACCGTGCCGGGGCGGGCGTCAACGGTGGTCGCGGAAGGGGAACCGGAAGCGGAAACGGCCATGAGGGTGCCTTCGTGTGACGGGGTGGAGGAAACGGAAGGGGCGGACCGGCGCCAGTGCGGTACCGAGCCCCCGGACGCCCAGGACCAGGCAGAGGGCGACGAAGACGCCGCCGACGGTCGCGGCACCGACGGCGAGCGGGAGGCCGGCCTGCGCGCCGTCGGCCGCCGCGCCCGACGCGCCGGTGACCCGGGCCGCGGCCAGTGCGCCGGCGCCGGTCGCGACGGCCGCCGCGAGCACCGGCCGGCCCAGGTCGCCCAGGACCCGCCGGATCCGTACCGGCACGCTGCGCGGGCCCATTCCGGCGAGCAGCAGGGCGGCGGTGACGGTGATGCCGGCGGCGTTCGCGGCGGCGATGCCGGTCACGCCCCACGGGCCGACCGCGCGGGCACCGACGACGGCGGTGGCGACGACGCCGACGGCCATCGCGCCGAACGGGTACCAGGAGGCACGGCCCGCCGAGAAGTAGGAGCGGGCCAGCGCGCCCACCACGGTCTGGCCGAGCAGTCCGAGGGCGTACACGCGCATGACGCCCGCGGTCGCCGCCGTGTCGGCCGCCGTGAACGCGCCGCGCTGGAAGAGCAGGTGGATGATCTGCGGGGCGCAGGCGACGACGGTGGCCGCGCCGAGGAGCACCAGGCAGGCCGCCAGTGCCACGTCCCGCTCGACCCGGTCGCGGGCCCGCTCCGTGTCGCCGTCGGCCAGCGCGCGGGCCACCACCGGGAAGGTGACCGTGCAGAGCATCAACGACAGCGTCATCGGGATCTGGGCGACCTTCTGCGCGTAGTTAAGGTGCGAGATGGCCCCGGAGGGGAGCCCCGAGGCCAGGAAACGCTCGATGAGCACCTGCGACTGGCGGCACAGGGCGAACAGCAGCACGGTGCCGAACAGGGCGAGAGCGAGGGGACGCGCACCGTCCGCGGGGCTCGGTGGGTGTGTGTCGGGAGGGGTGCTCGACGGAGGCGCGCCGTGCGGCATGCTCGGCGGACGCGTGTTGTGCGCGGTGCCCGGCGTGTCCGGCGTGTCCGGCGTGTCGTGCGCGGTGTCCGGCGTGTCCGGCTCGCCGTCCCGGTGGCGGAGCCGGCCGAGCAGCGACGGCAGTTGTGCCGCCACCATCAGGACCCCGCCCACCGCGACCCCGGCCGCCGCCGAGCGCACCCCCCAGCGCCCGCCGAGCAAGAACATCGCCGTGATGATGCCGGTGTTGTACGCCACGTAGATCGCCGCCGGTGCCAGGAACCGGCGGTGCGCCCGCAGCGCCGCGCTGCAGTACCCGGCGAGCCCGAAGCTGACCACGCAGGTGGCGGTGAGCCGCGTGCAGTCCACGGCGAGGGCGTGGTCGGGCAGCCCCGGTGCCAGGGCCCGGACCAGCACCGGTGCGGCGACGGCGACCAGCGCACCGGCCGCCGCGAAGGCCAGGGCCAGCCGGGGCAGCGTCGCGGCGACCAGCGCGCGGACCGGGTCGCCAAGGGCGCCCTGCGCGCGGCGGGCCAGGGCCAGGCTGAACATCGGGACCAGCGCGAAGGCCAGCCCGTCCTCGATCAGCAGCGTCGCCGCGAACTCGGGCACCGTCCACGCCACCAGGAAGGCGTCCGTTTCGCTCCCGGCCCCGAACAGCCGGGCCAGCGCCTGGTCCCGGGCCAGCCCGAGCACCGACCCGGCCACCGACAGCACGGCCGTGACCAGCGCGGCACGGGCGAGGAACCTGCCGGAGGACCGGCCCTCCTCGGCAACGCCCGCGGCGTCCGGGCGCGGTGTGGTGATTCGGGTGCCGGAGCCGGGGCCGGTGCCACCAGTGCCAGTACCGGCTTTGCCGGTGGAGGGCGCGGAGGCGGCGCGGGCCGGTGGGACGGCGTCCCCGACCGTACCGTCCGCACCGCCCGCCCCTCTCGCCCCGCGCATCGTCACCGCCCCGCCACCCCCTGCCCGCGGGAGCCGAGCGCCCACCAGGCCGCCAGGCCGAAGCACACCGCCGTCAGCACCGTCGACGGGCCGCCGATGTCGGCGTACGCGAAGTCGGTCAGCTGCCACACCAGCAGCCCGCAGGCGACGAACGCGCAGTCCGGCACCGCCCCCCGCTCCCGGCGGACGGCACGCAGCCCGCGCAGGCCCAGCACGAGCAGCGCGAGCCAGCTCCCGGCGAGGCAGAACAGCCCGATCAACCCCTGCTCGGCCAGCACCAGCAGGTACATGTTGTGCGGGGAAAGCAGCGGCTGCCTGCGGTACCCGGCCCCGGCGCCGTCGGTCTCGCTGCCGGAGGAAAGCGCCAACGATGCGTGCGTGTCGCGGTGTTCGGGAAAGCCCTTCAGCCCCACGCCGGTCAGCGGCCGCTCCCGCCACATCCCGGCCGCCGCTGCCCACATCGTGTAGCGGTCGGTCACCGACTGGTCGGGGGCGTCGGTGACCTCCGTGATGCTGCCGACCCGCTCCTGGAGCATCGCCGTACCGACCCCGAAGCCGCCCACCAGCACCACCGCCGCCGCGACCACGACCGCCCCCACCGCCAGCGCCCTGCGCACCCCCGCGAGCAGCAGCTGCACCGCGCAGGTCACCGCCGTCGCGATCCACGCCCCGCGGCTGAACGACAGGGCGAGCGGCAGCAGCAGGACGAGCGCGCACCCGGCGGCGAACAGCCGCTGCCGCACCGGCGTCCGGCCCAGCGCCAGCCCCACCGCGCAGACCAGCCCCAGGGAGACCACGGTCGCCATCCCCATCACGTCCTGCGGCCCGAAGGTGCCCACCGCCCGGATGGGCTCGCCCTGGTAGGAGGCGCCGGTCGCGGTGACGTACTGGTGCACCCCGACCGCGCCCTGCCACAGCGCCAGGCCCACCATCGACCAGGTCAGCAGCCGTACGTCGCCCCGGTCGCGGAGGAGCAGCAGGACGGCGGCCGGGACCAGGACGAAGACCTGGAGGTAGCGGCCGAGACCGGCCAGCCCCGCCCCGGGCGACACGGCGCCCACCGCGGCGACGGCCAGGCCCAGTACGGGCAGCCCGAGCACCACGGCCGCGGTACGGGACAGGGGACGCAGCCGGTCCCGCACCAGCCGCAGCGCGCAGTACAGCACCGCCAGGGCCGACACCGCGTCGGCCGGGTGCGCGCCGCCCCCGTCGCCCGGGGCGAAGGGCAGCGCGAGCAGTGCGACGACGGCGACCACGGCCAGCACCGGCGGCAGTCGCCGCAGGCGCGCCGTCGGCCGGACGGTCAGGGCGTGGGCCACCCGGGTCAGCTCCCTGTGGGGCGCACGAGCGCGGCGGCCGTGCGCAGCAGGATGCAGACGTCCTGCCACAGCGACCAGTCGTCGATGTAGGCGTTGTCGAAGCGGGCCCGGTCCTCGATGGACGTGTCACCGCGCAGCCCGTTGATCTGGGCGAGGCCCGTGATCCCGGCGGGCACCCGGTGGCGGGCCGCGTAGCCGGGGTGGGCCTGGCTGAACCGGGCCACGAAGTACGGCCGTTCCGGACGCGGGCCGACCAGGCTCATGTCGCCCCGGAAGACGTTCCAGAGCTGGAGCAGTTCGTCCAGCGAGGTGCGCCGCAGGAAGCGGCAGAACCACGGCATCCGGCGTTCGTCCGCCACGCTCCACCGGGTCGCCGACTCGTGCTCGTCGGCCGGGCGGTGGGTGCGGAACTTCAGCAGCGTGAAGGGCCGGCCGCCCTCCCCGACGCGCTCCTGCCGGAACAGCACGCCGGGACCGCCCATCACCCGCAGCACCGCCGCGCAGGCCAGCAGCAGGGGGCTCAGCAGCAGAAGAAGCGCCCCGGACACCGTCACGTCCAGGACCCGCTTGCCCGCGCCGCCCGGTCGCCGCGCCGCCGGTGCCAGCGGCCGGCAGGAGAACCCGGCGATCCGGTCACCGCCCGGGCGGACGGGAGCGTCGGCGTACGCGGGTGCCTCGGCGTCCAGCTCCCACACCGCGCACCCCGACGCGGCCAGCGCCCGCAGCAGCGCCGCCTGCCCCACCCGTACGGAGGGATCCACGGCCAGGACGTCCCGTACGCCGTTCTGCACGACCGCCCGCCGCACCTCCTCGCCCGTGGACAGCACGGGCAGGCCCGCGACGCCGCCCGGGTCGTCGGTGACGATCCCGACGGGGCGCACCCCGCAGCGCGGGTGGCGCAGCAGCGCCGAGGCCACGCGCTGCGCGGTCGCGGCGGGCCCGACGACGAGGGCGGCGCGGGGGCGGTTCAGCAGCGCCGTACGGTGTCTGCGGTGCACGGCACCCCGCCCGGCGCAGCCCGTCACCGCGTGCAGCAGGAAACCGGCGCACAGGGTGTGCACGGACAGCGCGTGCGGCGGAGCGTACGCCGCGACGAGCGCCGCCAGCGCCAGCCACACCACCCCTACCCGGGCGCACAGGGCGGGCAGGTCGTCCAGCGCGCCGGAGGTCCGCCGGGCCGGGTGCGGCCGGGGGCGCAGCAGCAGCGAGGCGGCCACCAGCAGGACCGCGAGCAGCGGTTGGTGCGGGGTGCCGGTGAGGACCAGCGAGCCCGGCAGGGCCGCCGTGCCGTCGGCGACGAGCAGCGGCAGCGGGGAGTCCGGCCGCGGGGCCGGGCGCCGGGCGGGCAGCCGGGGGCCCGCGGTGCCGTCGCGCGGCGGCAGCACCGAGACGGGGGAGGAGCCGAGGTCGCGCGAGGGACCGGCGGGGGAGGGGACGGTGCTTTCCGCGGTCACGGGTGGGTGGACTCCCTGCACTCGATGGGCACGACGGCGGACCGCCCCACGGCCGCGGGCCTGTCGCCGATGCGGCCGACGCCCTCGCGGACGCCGTCGGCGGTGCGGTCGCCGGTGCCGCGGCCGGTGGGGGTGGCGATGGTGTGGGGTGGGCCGTCGGCGATGGGGTCGCCGGTGCCGTAGCCGGTGGGGCGCGCGGTGGTGTCATGCCGGCCGCCGACGGTGCGGTTGCCGTGGTCGTGACCGTGACCGTGACCGTTGCCGGTGTGCGCCGCGGCCGGGGGCCGTACGTCGTCGGGGAAGCCGCCAAGGAGGTCGCCGCCGGGGAAGCCGTCGTAGGGGAAGCCGTCGAGCAGGTCGCTGTAGAGGGCCGTGACCGCCGCGGTCGTGTGCCGTACGTCGTGCGCGGAGCGCACATGTGCCCGTCCCCGGCGGCCGAGCGAGGCGCGCAGCGGCGCGTCGAGCAGCAGCGCGGCGGTGGCGTCGGCCAGTGCCGCGGGATCCCCGGGCGGCACCAGGCAGTGCGGTACCAGTGCGGACGGCAGGCCCTCGCGGGCACCGTCCACGTCGGTCACCACCACCGGCCGCCCACAGGCCATCGCCTCCAGCGGGGCCAGCGCCATGCCCTCCCAGCGCGACGGCAGGACGACCAGGTCGGCGGCCCGGTACCAGGCGGCGGCATCGCCGACGGCCCCCGTGAACAGCACGGACGCCGGGGCCCGCGCCGCGAGCCGGGCACGGCCCGGGCCGTCGCCGACCAGGACCAGCCGGGCGTCGGGCACCCGCGCGAGGACCGACTGCCAGGCGTCCAGCAGGACGTCCTGTCCCTTCTGCCGGCACAGCCGCCCCACGCAGACCACCAGCGGGGTGTCCGCGGCGACGCCGTGCCGCACGCGCGGACCGGCCGGGTCGTCGTGGCCGTACCCGGGCGCGTCGGTGTGGAAGCGGGCGAGGTCGACGCCGTTCGGGACGACCGACCAGGGCCCGCGCAGCCCGGCCCGCACCCCCCGCAGCCGCTCCGCCTCGCTCACGCACACCGTCCGTGCCGTCCACCGTCCCGACCACCGCTCCCAGCCCAGCGCGAGGCGTGCGGCGGACCCGCCGACCGCCTCGAACGACCAGGCGTGCGGCTGGAACACGGTGGGGATCCGGCCCCGGACGGCGAGCCGCCCGGCCAGACCGGCCTTGGCGCTGTGCGCGTGCACCAGGTCGGGCCGTACGTCCTCGATCACGCGGCACAGCCGCCGTACCTCCGGCACCAGCGCCGGGCCCGGCGAACGGGTCGCCGGCCAGTGCCGCACGTCGGCGCCCAGCACACGCAGCCGGTCGGCGAGGCTTCCGGAGGGACAGGCGACCGTGACGCGCAGTCCGGCGTCGAGCTGAGCCCGGGTCAGGTCCGCCACCACCCGAGCGACCCCGCCGTCCGCCGGTTGGGTGACGTGCAGAACCCGTGGGCGCGAGCCGGTCGGTGGCAGGTGCATGCGCGTTTCCTCGCTCACGGAGATTGCTCGGGACGGGCGGGGACGCGCCCGGCCGCGGGGCGCCGGCCGCGACGCGGCATACGGGTGCGTCGAATGGGTCGAATGGTGCGGGACTCTAGCTGCTATCCGTACTAATACGTCGAAACCGGGTAAGTGTGTTGGATTTGTGAACGCCGGTCTTTCGCGAGATCACCCCTTTGGCGGCACAACTCGCGCTCGCGCCACGCGTTGACACTGCGCCGGGCAGCCGCCCGGATGTGTGTACAACCCCAAGGAGCACTTCTCCATGTCGCGTATCGCGAAGGGCCTGGCCCTGACCTCCGTCGCCGCCGCCGCGGTGGCGGGCACCGCCGGTGTCGCCGCCGCCGACAGCGGCGCGCAGGCCGCCGCCGCCCACTCCCCGGGCGTCCTGTCCGGCAACGTGGTGCAGGTCCCGGTCCACATCCCGGTCAACGTCTGCGGTAACACCATCGACATCATCGGTCTGCTGAACCCGGCGTTCGGCAACGAGTGCGAGAACGACTGACGTCGGCTCACCACTCTCCGTACCGGCCGTCCGTACCGCGGTTCCTCCGCGAGCGGGCGGCCGGTTCGCGTTGCCGCGCGGACGGCGGTGTGCTGCCCCGAATGGGGGGTCCGGGCGGCGACACGGCGCACGGCCCTTGACAGGGTGTCTCACCAGGTAAGACGCCGCCGGTGAGAAGGACGGGCGGGCGCGCGGGGTCGCCGCCTGCGTTGCAGAGCGCCAAGGGCACTTCCACGGTGGGCACAACATCCGACGCACCACCGAAAGGAACTCCCCATGCGTCTGCCCGCACGGCGAATCGCCACCTCCGCTCTCTGCGCCGGCCTGCTGATCGGCCTCTCCGGTCCGGCGGTGATGGCGGCCGACGGCGACTCGGTCCGGGAACGCACCCACGCGGCGTCCCACGCACCCCTCCCCGACGCGGAGGAACTGCAGAGCCAGGTCGGCAGCCTGGCCGGCCTGGGCGGAGTGCTCACGCCCGTCACCGACATGCTCAGCGCCGTCCTCAAGGCCGACAACGGCCAGCTCTCCGCCACGGACGCCGACAAGCTCTCCACCGCCGTCAAGGACGCTCTCGCCAAGGCGGAAGCGGTGGACACGGACGCCGACGACGCGGCGACCACCCCCGGCACCAGCACCCCGGCCCAGCCGCCGGTCGTGACCACGCCGGAGACCGGAGCCGACACCCCGGTCACGCTCCCGGCGCCCGTCACGGCCCAGGACGACGAGGGCACGGCGGCGGCGTCCGACCTGACCGCGGCCGCGAACGCCGCCCTGCAGAAGCAGGTCGACGCCCTGGTCAAGGCCACCACCTCCGGCACCGCCGAACAGGTGAGCCCGGCCGTCAAGGACCTGATGACCGGCATCGTCAACGTCGTCGCCGCCACCATGGTCGGCAACGGCCTGCCCGCCGCGGACCTCGCCGGGCTGCCCGGCGTCCCGACCGCGCCCGAGGCCACCACGCCGGAGGCCGCCACGCCCGAGGTCGCCGCGCCTGCGGACCCCTCCTGACGCCGAGCAGGCCCCCGGGCCGTCGCGCTCTCCCCTTCCGGAGGCGCGGCGGCCCCTTTTCGTGTTCCGGTCTCGTGCCCGGTTTCATGCCCGGTCTCCTGCCCGGTTTCATGGCCCGGTCTCGTGTCCTGTTTCGTGTCCGGAGATCTCATATGTCTTCCGGACGGCGGAGTTTCCGGGTCCGGCGCAGGTCGTTAGGGAGGGCGTCAGCAACACCTCCGGTGACACGGGTCGCCGAAGAAAGGAACACGATGAAGTCCCTCAAGGCCGCCGCCGTCGTCGCCGGTTCCCTGGTCGCCGCCGGCTCCGCCGTGCCCGCGTTCGCCTACGACGCCTCCGACGCCGCCGCGCTCACGCCCACCAGCCTCAACGGCGCCGTGAACGCGCTGACCGCGGAGCCCATCGACGTCATGCCGATCAAGCACCAGTCCGAGGCGCGGTCCGACGCGCTGGACACCGAGAACAAGGACTCCGTGCTGCACACCGTGAAGGGTGCGACCACGAAGCTGAACTCCGCGAACGGCCTGCTGGGCGGCCTGCCGCTGGGCGGCTGAGCCACCCCCGCTCGCGGCCGTAGCCCCGCCTTGCCGAAGCCGTACCCCCGCCTTCTCGAAGCCGTACGCCCGCCTTCTCGAAAGGGACCGTGCCTGTCATGAAGCCGACCACCAGACGAACCCTGGCCGCCGTCGTCACCGGTGTGGCCGCCGCCGTGGGCGTGGCCGCGACCCCCGCCGCCGCGGCCCGCGCCGTCCCCGTGCCGGTGCCGCTGGGCGGCGCGGAGACGGCCCTCGGCATGGAACTGCCCGAGGTGGCCGGCGAGCTGCCCGTGCCGACGGCGGGCGCGCCGGAGGGACCGCAGTACGTCGAGGGACGGCTGCTGCCGGAGCGGACGCTGCCGCAGCTGCCGGTGCGCGGCGGGCTGCCCGGCGTCGACGTGCGCCAGCCGCTGCCGCACGTCCTCGGCGACGACTTCGACCACGCCGGTGTCGACGCCCCCGCCGCCGAGCTGCGCACCCTGGCGCCCGGGCTGTCCCTGGACGCCCCGCTCACCGCGCCGAACCCCGAGGCCCTCGGCCTGCCCGCGCCCAAACTTCCCGAGGTCGGTGTGCTGGCCCCGGTGGTCCAGACGGTTCCGGTGGCCGACCTGGGCGTCGGACCGGGCCTGTAACCGCTCCGCGGCGGCCTCGTCCGACCGGGCGGCCCTGCTCCGACTGGCCCTGCGTGCGGTGACCGCGGGGCCCGCCGTCCCGTTAGCGGTGCGGACCAACGGAACCGGACGAGGAGTGAGCCATGGCCGGCAACACGGGCGCGGCGGCGAACGGCGCGACGGAGAGAGGCGCGGAGCGGGAGAGGGAGTACGCGGCGGGGGACACGGCGAGAGGCGGGCCGTCGTCCGGCACCCGGCGGCAGGTGATGCGGGGGCTGCTCGCTCCGGCTCTCGCCGTCGGCCTGGCGCCCCTGATCGCCGCCTCGCGGCCCTCCGGGGCCGCGCAGGCCGCCACGACCGGACCGCGAGCCGCCCACCCCGGGCCGCACGCCGCCGAGTCCTCCTACGGGGCCGAGAGCACCGCCTTCGACGAGACCTACCGCGGTCGGCGCATCCGCGGCATCCGCTCCGCCGCGGGCCGGGCGGTGGGCGCCGGGACCTGGCAGGTCACCGTGGACGGCCGTCCGCTGCACCTGATGCGCCGGGCCGACGGCAGCTGGCTGAGCATGGTCGACCACTACCGGTCGTACCCCACCCCGCTCGCCGCGGCGCGCGGCGCGGTCGACGAACTCGGCCCCGGCGAGCACCTGCGCGACACCCCGTCCACCGGCCACGACCAGCACTCCGGGGGGCGGCATGGCGTACACGCGTAAGGACGTCAGCACGCTGACCCGCACCGAGAAGCGACGGTTCGTGAACGCGCTGCTGGAGGTCAAACGACGCGGCGAGTACGACGAGTTCGTGCGCACCCACATCGAGTACTACGTCTCCGACGGCGAGGACGGACTGCGTACGGCGCACATGGCGCCGTCCTTCCTGCCCTGGCACCGCCGGTTCCTGCTGGACCTGGAGGAGGCGCTGCGCCGGGTCGACTCTTCGGTCACCGTGCCGTACTGGGACTGGACGAAGGACCGCGGCGCCAAGTCCACGCCCTGGACCGGGGACCTCCTGGGCGGCACCGGACGGCGGTCCGACCACCGGGTCACCACCGGGCCCTTCGCCCACGCCGAGGGCAACTGGACCATCAAGGTGAACGTCACCGACACGGAGTACCTCACCCGGGACCTCGGACGCGCGGGCGACCCCCTCGACCTGCCCTCGAAGAGCGACCTGGAGTGGGCGCTGGACGATTCGACGTACGACGTCTCGCCCTACGACTCCACGGTCCGCAAGGGCTTCCGCAACAAGCTGGAGGGGTGGGGGGCCGGCCGGGGCAGCGTCTCCTGGCGCAACCACAACCGCGTGCACCGCTGGGTCGGCGGAGCCATGGTCGGCGGTGCCTCCGTCAACGACCCGGTGTTCTGGCTGCACCACGCCTTCGTCGACCTGCAGTGGTCGCGCTGGCAGGCCCGTCACCGCGGCGCCCGCTACCTGCCCGCCGAGCCGCCCGGCCGGGGCAGCGCGCAGCGCGGGCGGGTCGTCGCCCGGCACGAGAAGCTGCCGCCGTGGGACGTGACGCCGGACGAGCTGGAGGACGTCGGCCGGATCTACCGGTACGCCTGAGCGCGTCCGCGCGGGCCGGAGTGCGGCTGGAGCACGGGAGGAGCACGGCAGGAGCCCCGGCCGGGAAGGCCGGGGCTCCTCGGTGCCTGGGGGACTCAGCCGCCGTAGCCGCCGCTCTTGTCGTCGTCGTCGCCGTTTTCGCAGGCGTTGCCGAAGGCCGGGTTCAGCAGGCCGATCACGTCGATGGTGTTGCCGCAGACGTTGACCGGCACGTGCACCGGGACCTGGACGACGTTGCCGGACAGGACACCGGGCGAGCCGATGGCCGCGCCCTCCGCGCCCGCGTCCGCCATGGCCATGCCGGTGCCGCTGAGCACCACGGCACCGGCGCCGAGGGCGACGCCGGCGGCCTTCGCGATGCGAGACATCACGTTCTCCTTCTGACTCGGGGAGCACGGCGGCAGGACGCGCCGCCGCACTGCCGGTTCAACGCACCCGGTCGCGGCGGGTCACGGGGGGAATGTGCGGATCACCCTTTTTGAGCGCCCGGGGCGGAGATCGCGGTGGGGACGGCGGCGCAGACGACAGCGGAGGCGGAGGGGAGGCCGCGGAGGCGGCGGGGCGGCCGGAAAAACCGTTCTCGTCCGCCCCGGTGTGTCCACTAGCCTCCCGGCATGCCGAATGACCGATCCGACTCGCCCGTCGAGGATCCCGAGTCGTCCCAGCCGTCCCAGCCGTCCCAGTCGCCCCGGTCGTCCGAGCCGCTCCAGCCGCTCCAGCCGTCCCCGGACGCCGACGCGGCGGGGGACGACGGCCGGGAGGGCATGATCGTGCGGACCTTCGTCAGGGACGGCCGGCTGGTGCGTCTCCCCGCACGCTGGACGCGCAAGAAGGTGGTGCTGCGGCACATCGCCGAGCAGACCTTCGTACCCGGCGTGGAGTACCCGGAACGCACCGTCGACGAGAAGCTGCGCGGCTGGTGCGAGGACGGCGAGGTCGACCATGTGACGCTCCGGCGCCACCTGGTGGACTTCGGTCACCTGCGCCGGAGCGACGGCATCTACGCGCGCCCGGCGGACTCCGCGCGGACGGGTTCCGCCTGAGCGGTCCTACCCCGGGTTCGGTGCCGCGGGCGCCGGCACGGGCAGCCGCCGTACGGGCGAGCCCGCGAGGTAGGCCGTGATCGCCTCTACGGCCTGGCCGTAGTACGTGGCGTAGTTGGCGCGCGAGACATAGCCCAGGTGGGGTGTCGCGAGCAGGCGCGGGGCGGTGCGCATCGGGTGGCCGGCGGGCAGCGGCTCGGTGTCGAAGACGTCCACGCCCGCGCCGGCGATGCGGCCCTCGTGCAGCGCGGCGAGCAGCGCCTCCTGGTCGACGATCGCCGCGCGCGAGGTGTTGACCAGGTAGGCGGTCGGCTTGAGCAGGGCCAGTTCGGCGGGGCCGAGCAGGCCGCGGGTGCGCTCGCCCAGCGCCAGGTGGACGGAGACGAAGTCGGCGGTGCTCAGGAGCTCTTCCTTGGAGCGGGCCAGCTCGACGCCGACCTCGTCGGTGCGCTCCCGGGTGAGGTTCTGGCTCCAGGCGCTCACCCGCATGCCGAAGGCCAGGCCGACCTGTGCCACCCGTCCGCCGATCTTCCCCAGGCCCAGCAGGCCGAGCCGACGGCCGTGCAGGTCCGCACCCACCGTCTGCTGCCAGGGGCCGCCCGCGCGCAGTCCGTTGCCCTCCTGGACGATGCCGCGGGCCAGGCCCAGCAGCAGGGCCCAGGTCAGCTCGACGGGCGGGGTGGAGGAGGAGGCCGTACCGCAGACGGTTATGCCGCGCGCCTCGGCGGCGGCGTAATCGATCACGCTGTTGCGCATGCCGGAGGCGACGAGCAGCTTCAGCCGGGGCAGCCGGGCGAGCAACGAGCCGGGGAACGGCACGCGTTCGCGCAGGGTGACCACGATGTCGGCGTCCGAGAGCGCCGCGGCCAGGGAGTCCTCGTCCGGGAAGTGGGTGGCGTAGGACACGACGTCCACGTCGTCCGCGACCGGGGACCAGTCCGCGATCTCGGTCGCCACCTGCTGGAAGTCGTCGAGTACCGCGCAGCGCAGTCGCACGTCGCCCACGTCGTCCAGTACCTCCCACTCGCGAGCAGTGGCGTCCCCGCGGGCGCCACGACCAGGGGCCGATCGTGTCACACCCGGACCGGGGAACCGGCCGTCGTGGTCGCTCGGACCGTTGATCAAGCCATCAACCGGCGTCAACCCATGAGGGAGCGCCCCCGGCAGGACTCGAACCTGCGGCCAAGCGCTTAGAAGGCGCCTGCTCTATCCACTGAGCTACGGGGGCCTGGTGTGGGGCCTCGGTCGTGGTGCCCGGCTGTGGGTGCCGGTCCGTGACCTCGCCGGGGACAAGGATAGGGCTCCCGGCTCCATGTCCCGGATGCTTCCCCTCCGTGGCTCGATGTGGAGGTTCGGTGAAGCGATCCCGATAATCGCAGGCAGTTACGAATCGTGCATCGTTTTTGGCGCCCCGCGCATCGGGTGTTGTCCACTCGTTATGCCTGGACTGTCCTCGCGTCCCAGTAGTCCCTTCCGCCCGGAGTGTCCGATCGGCGCGCAGACATGCTCATCATGCTCATATGCTTCAGAATTCCCTCAAAATTGGGCATTCTTCACATGTGGTGACCTTGGACGTACGGCCTCAGCTGCTCGACGCACTCTCCGCCCTGCGCGACCGTGTCGCGGCCGCACGCTTCCCGCTGCCCCTGGCGGGGGCCCCACGCGCGCGTGCCAACCGCGACGAACTGCTCGCCCAGCTCGACGACTACCTGGTGCCCCGCCTGAAGGATCCCGAGGCGCCGTTGCTCGCCGTGGTGGGCGGATCCACCGGCGCCGGGAAGTCCACGCTGGTCAACTCCCTGGTGGGACGCCGGGTCAGCGAGGCGGGTGTGCTGCGGCCCACGACCCGCACGCCGGTCCTGGTGTGCCACCCGGAGGACCACCACTGGTTCAGCGGCATGCGGGTGCTGCCCGACCTCACGCGCGTGTGGGTGCCCCACCGGGACCCCGACGACGACCTGCTGCTGCCCGGCGAGAACCCCGCGCGCGTGCTGCGGGTCGAGACCGCCGACACCCTGCCGCCCGGCATCGCCCTCCTCGACGCGCCCGACGTCGACTCCCTCGTCGCCGACAACCGCGTCCTGGCGGCCGAACTGATCTGCGCCGCCGACATCTGGGTGATGGTCACCACGGCCGCGCGGTACGCCGACGCGGTTCCCTGGCACCTGCTGCGCACCGCCAAGGAGTACGACGCCACCCTGGTCACCGTGCTCGACCGGGTGCCCCACCAGGTGGTGTCCGAGGTGTCGCGGCAGTACGGGGCGCTGCTCACCAAGGCCGGGCTCGGCGACGTCCCCCGCTTCACGGTCCCCGAACTGCCCGAGTCGGCCTGGGGCGGCGGCCTGCTGCCGGCCAGCGCCGTGGCGCCGCTGCGGTCCTGGCTCGTCCACCGGGCCCAGGAACTCGACGCCCGGCACCACGCCATGGCCCGTACGGCGCACGGCATCCTGGACTCGCTCAAGTCCCGGATGCCCGAGCTGGCCGGCGCCACCGCCGCGCAGTACGCCGCCGCGCTGCGGCTCACCGCCGCCGTCGACGGCGCCTACGACGGTGAGCACGCGCGCGTGCGGGGGCGGTTGCAGGCGGGCGCGGTGCTCGCCGGGGACGCGCTGAAGCGCTGGCGGGCCTTCCCCCTCGACTGCTCCCCGGAAGAGCTCCTCGACTCGCTGGTGGAGAGCCTGAGCGCCCTGCTGCTGTGCGCCGTCACGGCTGCCGACGAGCGGGTCGACGAGGCATGGCGCCACGAACCGGCGGCGGACGCCCCCGAACTCGCGGGCCACGCCCCCGCGCCGGAGAGCGCCGAGCACCGCATCGGTCTGGCCGTACGGCGCTGGCGGCGCGAACTGGAGGAGTACGCCGAGGAGGAGGTGCGCGAGCTGGACCGGAACCTGGCACCGGACCCCGGGGTGGTGGCCGGCCTGGTCGCCACCGTGCTGCTGGGCGGGCGGCGCGCGCGTGTGGCCGGGGAGCGGCTCGCCGAGCGGATCGGCGCCCACGGCGCACTGCGGCTGCGCGACCGGGGCGGGCGGCTGCTCGAAGAACACGTCGACCGGGTCATGCACGTCGAGCGCGAGCGCAGGCTGGCGCCGCTCGACGGTCTCGAGGTGCACCCCGAGCCACAGGCAGAGCTCATCGCCGCGCTGTCCGTACTGCAGAAGGAGAGGTGACCGGTGACCGCCGTCACTGACCAGGACCCCACCGAGCACACCCAGCACACCGACGCTGCGACGAAGGGGACGGAGCGCACGAACCGCACCGACGGCGCGGATCACACGGATCCCACGGATCACATGGACCCCGCCGATGGCACGGGCCGCACGGGCCGCATGGATCGCGCGGGCCGCATGGATCGCGCGGATCGGGGGGATCGGGCGGCCGACGCGCCGGTCCCGCGGGACGGCCGAGGCGGGGAGGACCCTGCCGAGCAGGCAACCACCCGTGAGCGCGGCGCCCGTGAGTACGCGGCCCGTGAGCGCATCGCGGGTGACGGTGCGGCGGGAGAGCCGGATGTGGCCGAGGACGCGGGGCGCGGGAGGCGTCCGCGGGGGCGGGGGAGCGAGGGCTCGGGCGGTTCCCGCGCGCGCGTGCGGGACGAGGCCACCGGGGCGCACCCCCGCGAGGACGGTACGGAGGGCCCGACCGGCGGGTCGGGCGGTGCGGCCGGTGTGGGCGGCTCGGCCGGTGCGGGCGGTGCGGGCGGTGCGGGCGGTGTGGGCGGTTCCGGGGACGGGGAGGGCGCCTGGGGTGACGGGCTGATCGCACGGCGGGTGGACGAGAACGGCGGCGCCGAGCAGTTCGCCGTCCTGCCGAGCAGGCCCTCCTCCTCGGCCGCCCTGATGCCGCTCGCCTACGACGGGAACCTCAGGTCGCGCCTGGACGCACTGCGTGAACTGGTGGGGCTCTCCAGGACCCGGCTCGACAGCGGGACCCTGGCCGAGGCGGGCCGGGTCCTGGACGAGGCCGCCGCGCGGCGCAGGCTCTCCGGACAGCACACCGTCGTCGCCATCGCGGGCGCCACCGGCAGCGGCAAGTCGCAGCTGTTCAACACCCTCGCCGGGGTGACGATCTCCGAGACCGGCGTCCGCCGGCCGACCACCGCCGCGCCCATCGCGTGCAGTTGGAGCGACGGCGCCGCCAGCCTCCTCGACCGGCTCGGCATCCCGGGCCGGCTGCGCCGCCGTCCGCTCCAGCACCCGGACTCCGAGTCGCCGCTGCGCGGGCTGGTCCTGATCGACCTGCCCGACCACGACTCGGCGGCCGTGCAGCACCGCGAGCAGGTGGACCGCATCCTGGCCCTGGTCGACGCCGTCATCTGGGTCGTCGACCCGGAGAAGTACGCCGACGCCCTGATCCACGAGCGCTATCTGCGACCGATGGCGGGCCACGCGGAGGTCACCTTCGTCGTCCTCAACCAGGTCGACCGGCTGCCCGGGGAGGCCGCCGAGCAGGTCCTCGACGACCTGCGGCGCCTGCTCGACGAGGACGGCATCGCGCTGGGCGAGTACGGCGAACCGGGCGCAACCGTGCTCGCCCTGTCCGCGCTCACCGGGGAGGGCGTCGGCGAACTGCGCGAGACCCTGGGCCAGTTCGTCGCCGAACGGCAGGCTCCGGCCCGCCGTATCGCGGCCGATGTGGACGCCGCCGCCCGGCACCTGCGGCCCGTGTACGTCACGGGGCGGCGCACCGGGCTCAGCGAGGAGGCGCGGGAGGAGTTCGCGGACCGGCTGGCCGACGCGGTGGGCGCCACCGCGGCGGGCGATGCGGCCGAACGTGCCTGGCTGCGCAACGCCAACCGCGCGTGCGGTACCCCCTGGCTGCGGCTGTGGCGCTGGTACCACGACCGGCGCGACCCCGTCACGGGACGGCTGTCCACGCGCTCCCAGTCGGACGAGGAGGCCACGGCCCGGCAGCGCGTCGAACAGGCGGTGCGTACGGTCTCGGACCGGGCGTCGGCCGGACTGCCCGCGCCGTGGGCGCAGGCGATGCGGGAGGCGGCCGTCCGCGGCGCCCGGGGACTGCCCGAGGCCCTCGACGAACTGGCGGTGCGCGCGGGGCTGCCGCCGGGACGTCCGCCGCGGCCGGGGTGGTGGCCGGTGGCCGTCCTCTCCCAGGCGACCATGACCCTGCTCCAGGTGGTGGGCGGCCTGTGGCTGCTCGGCCAGATCATCGGCATCGTGCCGCCGAACCTGGGCGTACCGGTCCTGCTGATGCTGGCCGGCATCGTCGGCGGCCCCCTCATCGAGTGGAGCTGCCGCCTGGCGGCCCGCGGCCCCGCCCGGCGCTACGGCCACGAGGCGGAACGCCTGTTGCGGGAGGCGGCCGCGGGGTGCGGCCGGGCCAGGGTGCTGGATCCGCTGGCGGCGGAGCTGCTGCGCTACCGCGAGGTGCGGGAGCAGTACGCGCGGGTCACCGGGGCGGGGGCGGGAGTGGGGACGGCGACGAGGTAGCGGCCGCACCCACGGCGACCACCCCTGCGGGTGGCGGAGTTCTCCACAGGCGCCGGGCCGGTCCACAGCCCCGGGCGGACCGGCCGGGCGGCGGGCAATCTGGCCTCCACGGCGATCGCGACGGACGCGGTCGCCCCGGCCGCCGTACGGGACAGACCCGTGCGGGAGGGAGGACTCGTGATGAACGAGACGATGATCTGTGCGGTGGGCAACGTCGCCACCCAGCCCGTCTTCCGGCAACTGGCGAACGGAGGGTCGCTGCGCTTCCGGCTCGCGGTCACCGCGCGCTACTGGGACCGCGAGAAGAGCGCCTGGACGGACGGGCACACCAACTTCTTCACCGTGTGGGCCAACCGGCAGCTCGCCACCAACGCCTCGGGCTCACTGGGGGTGGGCGACCCCGTCGTCGTGCAGGGCAGGCTGAAGGTGCGCGCCGATGTGCGCGAGGGGCAGAGCCGGACCTCGGCCGACATCGACGCGGTGGCGATCGGTCACGATCTCGCCCGCGGCACGGCGGCGTTCCGACGCACCGGCAGGGCGGAGGCGTCGACCTCCCCGCCCCAGCCGGAACCCAACTGGGAAGTGCCGGCAGGTCAATCACCCGGGGAGTCGCCCGGGGAATCGAGCGGTGAGCCCGTGGGGGAGCGGGCGGGCGAGTCGGTGGCGCCGCCGACCGCTCCCGCCACCCCCGAACAGCGGCCGGAGCCGGTCCCGGTGGGATGACACAGAGGCCCGTCCAGGCACGCGCCCGAGGGCGAACACGGGTGGATTTGTCGATAAGCCCTGCTCAAACACGCTCTCGGCGATAACGATTCCGATTCGGATCACCGTGCGGGCGACGATCACCGGCAAGCCCGGTCCGGCATGTCCTTAGGATGCCGAACGAGCCCTGTGTGGCTGCTGATTCTGCTGGTGGGACCGTTCCCCCCACGCCAACGGGTCCTGCTCGAAGGGGAATTTGGTGTTTTCTTCGCTCGCTGCGCCGTCTCTGCCCGGTCGAGGGGCGGCGCGTCTCGCCGCCGGGGCGCTTGCCTCCGCGCTCGCCGTCGCCGGTGTGGTGACCGGTGCGGCACCGGCCGCCGCCCAGGACGGTGCGCGGGGCCAGGGCGGGGCGACGGCCACGATAGGCGGCCTGAAGACGCACGGCACCGCGGTCATCCACGGGGAGGACGGCGACCATCAGGTGCCGGCCGGGCTGTTCGAGATGTCCGTCGAGGGCGGCGGCATGCTGCAGACGTACTGCGTCGACATCCAGAACCCGACGCAGAAGGACGCGAAGTACCGGGAGACTCCCTGGAGCGGGACGTCCCTGGGCACCAACAAGGACGCCGGCCGCATCCGCTGGATCCTGGGTAACTCCTACCCGCAGGTCAACGACCTGGCGGCGCTCGCGAAGAAGGCGGGTGTCCGCGGCGGGCTCACCGAGGAGGACGCGGCGGCCGGCACCCAGGTCGCCATCTGGCGCTACTCGGACGACACGGACGTCGAGGCCGTCGACCCGCAGGCCGAGCGGCTCGCCGACTATCTGGAGAAGAACGCCCGCGACCTGGCCGAGCCCGCGGCGTCCCTCGCCCTCGACCCGCCGGCCGTCTCGGGCCGCCCCGGTGAGCGGCTCGGCCCGGTGACGGTCCACACCAACGCGGGCGGCGCGACGGTGACACCCCCGGTGGACGCCACCGCCAAGGACGCCGTACGGATCGTCGACAAGAAGGGCGAGCCCGTCACCGAGGTCCGCGACGGCAACCAGATCTTCTTCGACGTGCCCGAGGACGCGGAGCCCGGCAGCGCCCAGCTGTCCGTCCAGGCGTCGACGACCGTGCCGGTCGGCCGCGCCTTCGCCTCCGAGAGCCGCAGCCAGACGCAGATCCTGGCCGGTTCCAGCGAGTCGACGGTCGCGGCGACGGCGACCGCCACCTGGGCCGCCGAGGGCGCGATACCCGCAGTCTCCGCCGAGAAGAACTGCGCCGAGGGCACCCTCGACATCACCGCGCTCAACAAGGGCGACGCGCCCTTCACCTTCGAGCTGCTGGACACCGAGTACACCGTCGCGCCGGGCGAGACCCGGACGGTGCCGGTGCCGCTGCCGGAGGACCGCGCCTACGACTTCACGATCCGCGGCCCGGCCGGCTTCGAACAGCGCTTCACCGGCGTCCTCGACTGCCGCACCCAGAGCGCCACCCTGGCCGACACCACCCACACCCTTGGCGAACCGGCCCCCACCACGGTCGTCACCCCCTCACCCGCCCCCAACCCCAACCTCGCCGAAACCGGCAGCTCCAACGCGACCCCCCTGATCGGCGGCGCGGCCATCGGCCTGGTGGTGATCGGCGGCGCGGTCCTCCTCTTCATCCGCCGAAGGAACGAGCAGTGACGCGGTGAACGGCAGGCGTCACGACCGTCATCGCCCCGCAGGTCGGTCGCGTTCCCACTCGGTGTCCGGGCAGCGCGGCTGAAGTCGGCCGACGGGTCGGCTTCGGCTCCGCCATCCGACCCATGGTGAAGCCCCGGGGCAGGGGCCCGGGGTCGGGCCCGTCGCAGCGCCCACTCGCTCCGTGCCCCTGCAGCCGGTCAGAGGAGCGGGTCCAGCCCCTCCACGTCCGCAAAGGGAGGCTCGGTCGCGGGAAACGGTGTTCTCCACTGGCCCGTGCCGTAATAGAACCTCATGCGCGTGCGGGAAACGTCACCTGCGGGGACGGTGACCACGTCGCTCCAGCCGTCGCCGTCGATGTCCCCCGGGCCGATCACCTGGTAAGGGCTCCAGCCGCTGCTGATCCGTGACCGCGGCGCGAAGGTTCCGTCACCCTTGCCGAGGTAGAGCCACAACACGCCGGACCTGTCACGGGCGAGGAGGTCACCTGCCGGGGCGCCCGCGAGGTTGCCGGCGGCGGTCAGCTGGTTGTAGACGCCCCAACCGCCGCCGACGCGTTTGCGAGCGGCGAAGGTGCCGTCGTTCTTGCCGGGGTAGAGCCACAGGACGCCGGCCTTGTCCGTGGCGAGGAGGTCGTTCCGGCCGTCGCCGGTCAGGTCGGAGCCGCTGGTGAGTTTGTCGTAGATGTTCCACCCCCCGCCGACGCGCTTGCGGGTGGTGAGGGTCCCGTCGCCGTTGCCCTCGTACGACCAGAGCACGCCGTCGCGGTCACGTGCGACAAGGCCGGTGGCGGCGGGGATGATCTTGTCGTACGTGTTCCATCCGCCGCCGATCCTGGTGCGGCGCGGTGTGTCCTGGTTCGTCAGGTGACGGAGCTGACCGACGTCGTACAGGGACAGAACGCCGGTCGTGGAGCGGCTGAAGATGTCCGGCGAACCATTGTCGTCGAAGTCGTGCGCACGGGGCACGCGCGTGACGGTGAACGATCCGGAGCGCTCGAGGGCCGGACCGATGCCGTTGCGTGGCTCGGCGGTCATCGTCCACGTGTATGCCCCGCGGTACGCCGGGAACTTGTCGAGCAAGCCGTTCCAGTCCACCCGGTACTCGGTCGTGCCCGACTCGGCTCCCCAGGCGGTGACGGTGTCGGACGCTCCCGTGGCCGTGTGAACCAGCTTCAGACGAACGTTGGCGTTGGGGCGGCTCAGCGTCCAGGAGGCCGGTACCTTCCCGTCCACTTGGCCGAGGTCGATCACGCCGTGCGGAGCCACGGGTTCGGACAGGGGGGCGAGGGCGGTGGACTCCCCGGTGGTCGCCAGGACGGCCACCGTGGGCCGGCCTCCGTTCGGGCCGGGGGTGATCCGGTACAGCCCCTCACCGTGCTCGATCGTGCCACCGGTCGCGATGAGACCGCCGTCGGAGGTCGGAACGAGGGAGGTGGCGTGTGCGAGGAGTTGGGCCGTCTCGCCCGTCACCAGGGACCTGGCGGTCAGGCCGGGCAGTTCGACCGGCCCCATGTAGGTGAAGGCGTAGGGGTCGCTGTACAAGGCCCAATCGCCCACCAGCCCGAAGGTCAGAGTCGTGTGGTTGGCCCGCTCCACCCAGGCACTGCGCGTGACCTCCGGGGACCCTCGCCGGGCCGCGGCCAGCACGGCACCGCCCTCGGCGTCCCGCTCCTGCCAGACCACGCGGCTCTTCGACCCGCCGACGGGACTCACGACGTTCTCGTTGTTCAAGACGTCGTACGTCGCCGTCACCGAGGCCGAGGCGAGATCCACCACGGCCAACCGCTGCTCCCATACCTCGTCCGTGTGCTTGAAGCCGTGGAGCAGCAGCGCGTCCGGGTCCGTGTCGGTCGCGGCGAGCCACGTCATGCCCTCCGGCAGACCGGTCACCGTCCGGTCCACGAGCCGGCCTTGGTCGTCCTTGTCGAACAGATGCGGCTCCCGCCGGTTCTCCACGCGTTTCGAGGCGATGAGCGTCGTCCCCTGATAGCCGATGACCTTGTAGGGCTCGCCGATGTCGTAGGACACCAATTCCTTGCCCGTGGCCATGTCGAGGAAGGTGTGCGTGGTGCCGTCGATCCGGACGACGGTGTCCGTACCGGGGTCCGCCCCGTACGGCCCACCCGGCAGCGTGGTCCGGGTGCCGTCGTACCGCGTCCAGGTGTAGACGTCGGCCTCCCCCTGCTTGTGGCGCGACAGGAAGCCCGTGGGTCCGCCGGAGAGGGCGACCGTGCCCGGGGGCACGGAGATCGCCTGCTGCTGGGAAGCGGCGGATGCCGTCACGGCCGAGTCGGCTGCCAGGGTCGGGGAGACCAAGCCGCCGGCCGTCACTGCGAGGGCGACGGCAACGGCGACAGCGAGGCGCCGACCGACGGGGCTGAGATGGTTCAAAGGGAGTCCTCCCAAACACTGTGAGCGTGACGCCCGAGCGCCACGGTCAAAGCGACTCCCGACAGCCCTTCAGGGTTGTAGCGCCGCTCGAAATGGACAGAACAGTGCCTTACCTCCGGTTCGGTGGACCATGTACGGGCGGGGTGTTCGGAACCCAGGCGTTCTTGAGCGTCCCGTTTCCTCGGTCGCAGTGGCTCTATCCGGTCCTAGACTTTCCCCGGCGCACCCAGCCGGGGAGAGCTGATGCGCTTGGCAATTCAGGGGAGCGTTTCATGGCAGCACCGCGCACCACGCCAGACCAGCCACAAGTCCGTGGCGTCTTCGACTGCGACGAGGCTCATCGCAGCCCACTCCGCTCCGACTACAAACGGATCTTCGACTCCGGTCTGGTCGTGCTCGACACCAATGTGCTGCTCAACCTCTATCGCTCGAACGAAAGCACCCGCCGGGACACCCTTGCCGCCCTCGCCCGGCTTCGCGAGCGCCTGTGGATTCCACACCAGGTGCTCACGGAGTTCTGGCGTAACCGCGAGTCGCCGACCGTACGCCATCACCACGCGACCAAGGCCAATGAGGCGAGCGCCGCGCTCGACAAGGCAGTCAACGCGGCCAGGGCAGTAGTGACCACGTGGCTGACGGCCGTCCAACTCAAGGACAACGAAGAGGCTGTAGAGCGGACTGACCGAGACCTGACCGAGCTCGCCGAAGCAGCCGGCAGTCTTAAAAAGTTCATCCGGGCGCAGGCCGAGTGCGACGCACTCAAGGAGACCGCCATCACTCACACTGACCCGGTGCTCAACGCCCTCGAACCGCTTCTGCACGGCCGGGTCGGCGAGCCGCTGTCGTCGGACGACTACGACAGGGCCGTGAAAGAGGCGCAGGAGCGAGCCGACGAGGGGATACCGCCGGGGCACGAGGACTTCCGAACCAAGGAACCCGAGCTGGCTGCCGGTGACTACCTCGTGTGGGTACAGCTCATGGCGGAGGCCCGGCACCGCGGGTGCGACGTTCTACTGGTCACCGGGGATGTGAAGAAGGACTGGTGGACCAACCGCGGTTACGACATCCCGCCTCGTCCCCGTGCCGAGCTCCTCCAAGAACTGCGAGAGCAGGCCGGGGTGGGGCTTTACATGCTCACTCCGAGTGAACTGCTTCGCTGGGCCAAAGAACTTCTCGAACTGAATGTGGACGAAGGCTCGGTCCGTGACCTGCAGCAACTGGGAGAAGCATCGGCTGACGAAGAATCCGAAGACGAAACCTGGACGGCGGAGTCGCTGGCGGCGTTCATGGACGAGCTGATGAGGCGCTACCCGTCCCGAGTCAAAGCCATCGTTGCAGCTGCGGCAAACGGCGGGTTCGTGGACCGGGAGACGGTGTACGAGCTTGCGGGCTACGACGAGACACGCAGACTTCGCGGCTTCACCCAACCGATCGGCACCCTGTCGAGAGATCTGCAAGCAATGGGTGTGCTGACGGGAGGGGAGCCGTTCCTGCTCACAACCGTCTACGGCCACGCCACCGACCCTTCCTGGGCGAAGGGGTTCCGCATTCCCAGCGGGGTGATTCCCCTGCTCCGGAGCAAGTACGAGGGAGGCGACCTGTGGCAGACCCGAGACACCGGAGAAGCTGGGAGCGAACTTCCGACAAAGGCTAAGGAAGGCTGACACGACGATTGGAGCCGCCGGTGGGTGATGAGGCAGCAACCGATAGCCGCGCCTACGCTTCGCCGTATGGCTGACGATGCTCCCTCCTGTCCCGCGTGCAGGCAGCCCCTGAAGTCGGGCGGCCTTGTGCGGGTCGAGAGAGACGACGACGGTCGGACGGCCTGCCGATCTCTGTGGCGGTGCGCTGGTCGGCATACCTGGTGGCGGTGGGCGGACCGGCCGGAGGGGCCGCTGGAAGTCTGCCCGGTTCCGCAGGTCTTCCGTTGACATCCCGCCCCCACGCGGGAGGTGTGCTCATGCTCATCTCCGCGCGACGGCATCCAGCCATTCGGCGAGCGCGCAGAAGTCGGTGCCGTCGAGGCCCGCGGCCGGCTCGACCCGGTGCAGCAGCGAAGGTCCCGGGTGGGTGGCGTCGACTCACAGCCGGTCCATGGCGCTGATCTCGTCGTCGACCCAGATGAATGGTCGGCCGGCCGCCCACTCGACCACGGGGCGAGTCTTCCAGTGGAGACCCCGCGGGGTTCCTCCCGCGTCGGTGTCCGGCCACTCCAGCACCGGCAGCCTGGGCAGGCCGACGCGCGGGGCGACGACCGTGTTGGCCTCCTCCATCCAGGTCGTCGCCCAGACGAGATCACAGCCCAAGGCCATGAGCCGCGCCCCGACCCGGGGGTCGAGCCGGGCCAGCAGCGGGTTCCCCGTGGCGACCAGGGCCGCGGCGACGGTCGGTGACCCGAAGGGGATCAGTGGGCCGTCCACGTCGAGGAAGAGGAGGGGGCGCTCCGCTGCGCTGGTCACGGCGGCACGGTAGCGCAGCGCGCGAAACCCCAGGTCAGCGCATTCGTACGGAACGCGTTTCCGCGCAGGGGTGGCGGTGCGGCAAGATGGGGTGTATCTGACCACTGCCTGATCAAGCTGCCGGACGGTTTCTCTTGGCTGAGTACATTTACACCATGCGCAAGGCGCGCAAGGCGCACGGCGACAAGGTGATCCTTGATGACGTCACCCTGAGCTTCCTGCCCGGCGCGAAGATCGGTGTGGTCGGACCGAACGGTGCCGGTAAGTCGACCGTTCTGAAGATCATGGCGGGGCTCGAGCAGCCCTCCAACGGGGACGCCTTCCTGTCCCCGGGTTACACCGTCGGCATCCTGCTCCAGGAGCCCCCGCTCAACGAGGAGAAGACCGTCCTGGAGAACGTCCAGGAGGGTGTCGCCGAGGTCAAGGGCAAGCTCGACCGGTTCAACGAGATCGCCGAGCAGATGGCGACCGACTACTCGGACGCGCTGCTCGAGGAGATGGGCAAGCTCCAGGAGGAGCTCGACCACGCCAACGCCTGGGACCTCGACGCCCAGCTCGAGCAGGCCATGGACGCGCTGGGCTGCCCGCCCGGCGACTGGCCCGTGGTCAATCTGTCCGGTGGTGAGAAGCGGCGCGTGGCACTGTGCAAGCTGCTGCTGGAGGCGCCCGACCTGCTGCTCCTCGACGAGCCGACGAACCACCTCGACGCCGAGTCGGTGAACTGGCTGGAGCAGCACCTCGCCAAGTACGAGGGCACCGTCGTGGCCGTCACCCACGACCGGTACTTCCTGGACAACGTCGCCGGCTGGATCTGCGAGGTCGACCGCGGCCGCCTGCACGGCTACGAGGGCAACTACTCCAAGTACCTGGAGACCAAGGCCACCCGCCTCAAGGTCGAGGGCCAGAAGGACGCCAAGCGGCAGAAGCGCCTCAAGGACGAGCTCGAGTGGGTGCGCTCCAACGCCAAGGGGCGGCAGGCCAAGTCCAAGGCGCGCCTCGCCCGGTACGAGGAGATGGCCGCCGAGGCCGACAAGATGCGGAAGCTGGACTTCGAGGAGATCCAGATCCCGCCGGGCCCGCGGCTGGGCAACGTCGTCGTCGAGGTGAACAACCTCAGCAAGGCGTTCGGGGAGAAGGTGCTGATCGACGATCTCTCGTTCACGCTGCCCCGTAACGGCATCGTCGGGGTCATCGGGCCCAACGGCGCCGGCAAGACCACGCTGTTCAAGATGATCCAGGGACTCGAGGAGCCGGACTCCGGCGAGATCAAGGTCGGCGACACGGTCAAGATCTCCTACGTCGACCAGAGCCGCGAGCACATCGACCCGAAGAAGACGCTGTGGGCCGTCGTCTCCGACGAGCTGGACTACATCAACGTCGGCCAGGTGGAGATGCCGTCGCGTGCGTACGTCTCCGCCTTCGGGTTCAAGGGGCCGGACCAGCAGAAGGCGGCCGGGGTCCTCTCCGGCGGCGAGCGCAACCGGCTGAACCTGGCGCTCACCCTCAAGCAGGGCGGCAACCTGCTCCTCCTCGACGAGCCGACCAACGACCTCGACGTCGAGACCCTGAGCAGCCTCGAGAACGCGCTGCTCGAGTTCCCCGGCTGTGCCGTCGTCGTCTCCCACGACCGGTGGTTCCTGGACCGAGTGGCCACCCACATCCTCGCCTACGAGGGCGAGTCCAAGTGGTTCTGGTTCGAGGGCAACTTCGAGTCGTACGAGAAGAACAAGGTCGAGCGGCTCGGACCGGACGCCGCCCGTCCGCACCGCGCCACCTACAAGAAGCTGACCCGGGGCTGATCTTGCGGCACATCTACCGCTGCCCACTGCGCTGGGCGGACATGGACGCGTACGGCCACGTCAACAACGTGGTCTTCCTCCGCTACCTGGAGGAGGCCCGTATCGATTTCCTGTTCCGCCCGGAGAAGGACTTCAAGCAGGGGTCGGTGGTGGCTCGCCATGAGATCGACTACAAGCGGCAGCTCGTCCACCGGCACCACCCGGTCGACATCGAGCTGTGGGTCACGGAGATCAGGGCGGCTTCGTTCACTCTCACCTACGAGGTCAAGGACGGGGACGAGATCTACGTCCGCGCCTCCACGGTGATCGTGCCGTTCGACTTCGAGGGGCAGCGGCCCCGGCGGCTCACCGCCGAGGAGCGCGAGTTCCTCCGGGAGTACACGGACACCAAGGAGGAGGCCGTCGCCGCATGACGGTGCTCCATCTGGCCGACGAGGGGGAGGCCGCGGATCTCGCGGCCTTCCTCTCCCGGCTGCTCCACTACGACCGTTCGGCCGCGGTGCGCCTCCAGGCGGCCGGCACGGCCCTGGCCGTCTTCGGGCGGCCGCCCTCCTTCGAGGTGCTGGCCGTGCGCGCGGTCCGGCTGGCCAAGCCGTACGAGAACGGGCTCGACGACACGCTCGACGTGACCGTCTCCGCCGGTGAGCTGCTCGAGTCCGTGGACGAGCGGGCGGCCACCTCCGGTGTGCCGGGCGCGGTGACCGGGCCGCCCTGGGCCGGGGTGCTGCCCCCGCGCGGGGGCTGGCGGACCGAGGCGGGGCTGCCCGGCCCGGACGCCCTGCGCGCGCTGGTCGCCGCCGCGGTGGCGGAGTTCCGCACGCGTACGGGGGAGTTGGCCCCCGAGGACCGTACGCGGGCCGAGCTGGACCGGGTCGGGCGGGAGATCTGGTCCCGGAGCGTCGGGGACACCGGGTTGCCGGTGCGGGCCGTGCACGCGGCCCAGTCGCTCGGCTTCCTGCGGTCACGCCGAACTCCGCCCGGCTCAGGGCCCGTGACCGGAGCCGGAGCCGGGGCCGGGTTCGACACCGACCTCGGCGAGGACGCGCCGAAGCTGCTGTCCTCCGGTGCGTGGCTGCGGCTGCGCACGCCCTTCGGGTCCGTCGCGCTGCGGCGGGCCGGTACCGGGGCGCTGGGTCTCAGCGTGCGCTGAGGCCCAGGAGGTGCAAACCTCCCCGGCCGCTCAGTGCTGGGGGTCGCTGTCGTCCGGGCGTACGGCGATGTGGTCGGACTCCAGTTCCAGCGCGACGCGGTCGCGCATGCCGAGGGCCGCGGTGTAGTCGGCGGGCAGCTGGAGCCGGCCGGCGCGGTCGAGCATGGCGTACTCGCGGGCCACCACCGTCTCGTGGCCGGTCTCGGCGTCCACCTCGCTGCGGCGCAGGACCTCCGTGGAGGTGCGGCCGTCGCGGATGGCGACGGTGCGGCGGACCTCACCGGCCACCGCCTGGTCGTGGGTGACGATGACGACCGTCGTGCCCAGGTGCTCGTTCGCCGTGCGGAACGCGGCGAAGATCTGTTCCGCGGTGTGGGAGTCCAGCTCGCCCGTCGGCTCGTCCGCGAGCAGTACGGACGGGCTGCCCGCCAGGGCCACGGCGATGGCGACCCGCTGCTGCTGCCCACCGGACATCTGCTGCGGACGCCGGTCGCGGCACTCCGCGATGCCCATCAGGTCCAGGAGTTCCAGCGCGCGCTCGGTGCGCGCCGCCCGGCGTCCGCCGGTGCCGGCCAGCTGCATGGGCAGCGCGACGTTCTGCGCGGCGGTCAGGTACGGCATCAGGTTCCGGGACGTCTGCTGCCACACGAAGCCGACCACCGTACGGCGGTAGGCCAGGCGGTCCTTCGCCGTCATCGCGAGCAGGTCGCGCCCCGCGACCCGGGCCGCCCCGGCAGTCGGCGTGTCCAGACCGGCCAGGATGTTCATCAGGGTGGACTTGCCGCTGCCCGAGGCACCGACCAGTGCCATCAGCTCGCCCTCCCGGACCAGCAGGTCGAGCCCCTGCAGGGCCTGCACCTCCACCCCGTCCGCGCTGAAGATCCGCACCAGGCGGTCGCAGGTGATCAGGGCGTCGTGTCCGTACGCGGGCCGGTCCCGGGACGCGGTGGCGCGGTCGGCCAGGTCCGCGAGGGTGGGGTTGGTCGTCATCGGCTCTCCTCCGTGTCCGCGGCCGTCTCCGTGTCGTCCGTGTGCGCTGTCCGCCAGGTCTCCTCACGCCGGGCCCTCACCGCGCGTCGCCCGCCCGCAGCTCCGCCACCGCTGCGCGCCGGCCCGACCACCACGCCTGGAGCGCCGCCACCCCCACCGTCAGGACCAGCACCGCCACCGCCGGGACGGCCAGCGACCACGGGTCGGCGCTCAGCTCCGCCCGCCCCGCCGTGGACGTCGTCGAGGACACCGCGATGGTCGTCAGGTCGATGCCGGGGGAGAGGAGCCGTACGGCGGCCCAGCCGGTCAGGATGCCGCCCAGGGCCGCGGGCAGGGCCTGCGGGAGCGACTCCAGGACGAGCAGGCGGCGGCCCTGGGCGCGGGTGAGGCCCATGGTGCGCAGCCGGGCCAGGAGGGCGGCGCGTTCCGGTGCGGCGCTCGCCAGGGACAGCAGCAGGGCCAGCGCCGCGTAGCCGGCGCCGGCGGCCACGGCGGCCGTGTAGATGCGTTCCGCGCCGGACTGCAGTGGGGAGTCCACGAACGTGCCGCGCTCCTCGGACCGCAGGTGGACGGCACCGGCGCCGTCCGCCGCCCGGTGCACCGCACCCGCGTCCAGGTCGTCGCCGGTCAGCAGCAGTACGTTCGGCCGGGCGGCCGCGGCGGGCAGTCCGGCACGGTCCACGACGAGGAACTCGTCGCCGTACACGGCGGGAGTGCGGTCGCGGACCACGACGATCCGCAGCGTGGCGTGGCCGCCGTCGGCGAGGCGCACCTGGAAGGTGCCGTCGCCGAACCGTTCGGCGACGGTGGGGGAGGCCAGCGCGGGCAGCACGGCGTCCTCGGAGCCGCCCTCGGCGCCGTCCGGCCGTCTCAGCTCGCCCGCGGGGAACGTGCCGAGGTCCGTCCGCCCGGCCAGCGCCGCGTAGTCGCCCGGGTCCACCGCCGCGAGCGGCAGGGCCTGGCGGCCGTCGTTGGTCCTGGCCTGGTAGTCGAGGCCGACCTCGGTGACCTTCCGCACCCCGGGCGCCTGCCCGAGGCGGTCGGTCAGCCCGGCGGGCAGCGCGGCCTCCGCCTCCACCCGGCCGTCGGCGCCGACGGAGATCAGCGCCGCCCGGTCGCGGGCGTCGGCGACGCCGCTGAGGACCGAGCCGCCGAACGCCGCCACGGTGAACGCGGTCAGCAGTGCGAGCAGCGGCAGCACGGCGGAGGCGGAGGCGCGGCCCGCCCGGGCCAGCGCGAGCGGCCCGACGGCGCCCCGCAGCCGCCTGGCCGGGCGGGCCAGTCCGCGCAGCGGCAGCGGGTACAGGCGCACCAGCACCAGCGCGGCGATCACCCCGACCAGGACCGGGGCCATCGCCTCCAGGTCACCGGCACCGTCCGTCGTCCCGCGCCGGCGCAGCAGTTCGACCGCGCCGAGGGCGAGGACCACGACGGTCAGTTCGGCGACCGTACGGCGCCGGGACGCACGCGGGGACGCCGCGTCCCGGCGGCCGTCGTGGATCCGTACGGCGTGGTGCGCGGCGACGGCCCGCAGCGGCAGCGCGAGGCAGGCCACGGCGGTGACCGCGACCGCGGCCCACAGCGCGGGCAGCAGCCGGGCGCCGGGCAGCGCGAGCAGGGCCGCGCCGAAGCCGAGGGCGCCCGCGGGCACGGCGACGACGGCCGTCTCGGCGAGCAGCCGCCCCGCCATGCCCCGTACGGAGGCGCCGCGGGCCCGCAGCAGGGCCAGCTCGGCGCGGCGCCGGTCGGTGGCCAGGCCGCCCGCCATCAGCAGGACGACGACGGCGACCGTGCCCGCGCCGGACGCGGCGACGACGATCAGCGGGCCGATGTCGCCGCGGAGTTCCTCGTACGTGGTGAAGGCGGCGTCGAGTCCGGTCGCGACGTCCGTGAGAGGGCTGATCGTCGCGTGCAGCCGCTCCAGGCCCGGACCGGACTCCAGGGAGGCCACGGCGGACGCGAGTGCGTCGACGTCGCGGCTGTGCAGGGTGTCCGGGTCGGGGGTCAGGTGCCAGTAGCGGACCGTGGTGGTCACGCTCAGCAGTGCGGGTGCCGCCTCGGGGGCGAGCAGCAGGCCGCCGACCCAGTAGCTGGGGTTGGAGGCCCCCATCGGACCCGGCACCCGCCGCAGGGAGGGGGTGCGCAGCAGGGAGTCGACGGACCAGTAGGGGCTGTCGGCCTCCTCGGGGGCGACGATGCCGGTGACGCGGACGGTGAGGTCGTGGCTGCCCGGCAGGTGGATGACCGAGCCCACCTCGATGTGCAGGGTGCGCGCCGTCTCCTCGGTCACCGCGGCCTGCACCTCGGCGGTCTCGACGCTCGCCTCCCCGCCGGTGACCTCGGGCAGTCGGCCGGAGCGCAGCCGGGCGTGGTCGGCGAGACCCTGCGGGGCGGCGAGGAGCATCTCCGCGGGGAGGCCGTCGGGCCGGGGCAGCCACTTGTCCGGCGACGGCACGGTCTCGGTGGTGCGGACGCCGTAGGAGGACCGCTTCCGGTCGATGACGAGCGGACGTTCGACGGTGTCGAGGGTGGACTCGTAGAGGCCGGTGAGGCGTTCTGGCCGGACGCTCTCCTCCGTGTGGGCCACCCCTCCGTCGAGGTCGGGCCCGGCGGTCACCAGGATGCTGCTCTCGTCGACCGGGGCGTGCTCGACGGCCTGGCGCAGACCGGCGTCCGTGTACCGGTCCAGCGCCCGGGGGAACGCGGCGGCCAGGCACGCGGTCAGCGCCACCAGCACCGCCAGCGCGACGGCGGCGCCGGGCGCGGCCCGCAGCCGGGTCCGCACCCAGGGCGCGGTCACGGGGTTCACCGTCCGGTACCTCCGTCCTTGAGGGTCACCGTCGTGTCCGTGCGGCGCAGGGCCAGGGCCGCGGTGACCAGGAGCGGGACGACGGCCGTACCGGCCAGCAGCAGGACGATGCGGTCGGCCGGCAGCGCCACGTGGACGTCCGGCACGGGGCGGGTGGCCTGCGGGGTCAGCACGGTCAGCGGGATCACCGCCCGGGTCAGGACGGCGCCCAGGGCCGCGCCGGTCAGCAGCGCCAGGCCGGTCAGCACGCCCTGCTCGGCGGCGACCGTACGGGCCAGCCGGCGGCGTGAGGCGCCCAGGGCGCGCAGGACGGAGAACTCGGTGCCGCGCTCGCGCAGCGACCCGGCCGCGCTCACCGCGAAGCCGACCGCGGCGAGCGCCACCGCCACCAGGGTCGCCGCGGCGAACGCCGCCCCGGGACCGGCCCCGAACGGGTCGTCGCGCAGCCGCTCGGCGACCTCGTCGCGCACCAGCACCCGGGCCGGTGCGGTGTCCGGGAACGCCCGCAGGCCCGCCGCCGCCTCGTCGGTCTTCCCCGGCCCGGCCCGCAGCCACCACTCGGTGGGCGCGACGGCGGCGCCGTACGTGCTCTGCAGCCGCCGGTTGACCGACGGCAGGTCGACCAGCAGGCCGCCGCCGAAGCGCGCCGAGGGGGTCTCGGGACCGGTGCCCGGCAGTTCGCGCACCGAGCGGACGATGCGCACCGGGACGTCGTGGCCGCCGATCAGGACCGTGACGCGCTGCCCGGTGCGGGCGCCCGAGGAGTCGAGGAAACGGTCGGTGGCCACGGCGGTCACCTCGGACGCCTTCGGCTGCGCGACCCGCAGCCGCACGGTCAGCGTGGCGATCTGCCAACCGCCGTCCGAGCGGCCCGTGAAGTACTCGACGCCGAGCGGCCCGGAGTCGAGCAGGCGGGGCTTGGACGGGGCGCCGGCCGCGTCCGGCACGGAGAGCGGCGGCGACAGTTGCGACCCGGCCGTCCAGTCGTCCGGCAACGGCACCCGGCGTACGGTCCCATCGTCGGCGGTGGTGGTCACCTGCCGTACCGTCAGGCGGTGTTCCTCGCCCCGGCCGCCGGGCTGGACCACCGTGAACTCGACGCCGGTCAGGGTGAGCGGTCCGGCGGCGAGGTCCAGGCCGAGCGTGTGCTCGCGGCCGTCGGCGGCCAGCGAACCGGCGTCCAGCAGGTACGGGGTGCCCCAGCGGTCCTCGACGGTGACCGTCACGTCCGCCGACCGGGAGCCGTCCGGCCCGGCCTCCGGTCCGGCGCCCGGCCTGGTGTCAGGGCCGGTGTCCGGCGGGGCGTCCGTGTCGGCGTCCGAGACGGTCAACGTCGCCGCCAGCGCCAGCCGGGCCGTGTCCGCCGGAATCGGCGCGCCCTTCGACGGCCGACCCGGCGCCATCCCGGACAGCAGCTCGCGCGGCGACGCGTCGGCCAGGTCCGGCCGCAGCAGCATCGACCCCGCCGCGTGCGAGGTGTCCAGCGCGAGCACCGTCGCCGTCCGGTCGCCGGACAGGGAGACCTCGGACCGGGCCGCCGGGGCGACCTCCGCCACGCCCGGGACGCCCGCGATCAGGTCGGTGCGGCCCGGTCCCGGCGTGCCCGCGGCCTGCATCCGGATCGGCGCACCCGCGCGGAAGTCGGCCTGGTCGTCCTGCGAACGGGACCACGAGGCACCCTGCCCGATGGCCATCGTGCCCAGCGCCACGGCGAGCACCAGCAGCAGCACCGGGCCGGCCCCGCGCATCGGACGGCGGCTCAGCTGCCAGCCCGCCAGCGCCGCCGCGAGCCCGCGCCCGCTCGCCGCCCGGCGTTCCGCCAGCCGCGCCACCAGCGGCAGCAGCCGCAGCGCCAGCACCGTCCCGGCCAGCAGCGCCAGCGTGGGCGTCGCCACGAACAGCGGATCGACCCCCAGGGTGCCCGCGTCGTCGGCCTCGCCCGTTTCGGTGGCGGAGGTCTGCTGGTCCAGCTGCCAGTAGGCGATACCGGCGATCACCAGCAGGCCCACGTCCGCGCCGGCCCGCAGCCAGCCCGGCAGCGCCCGGGGCCGTCCGCCCGCCTCCGGCGCCAGGGTCAGCGCGGGCAGTGCCACGGCCAGCGTGCACCCGAGCGCCGCGACCGCCGTCACCAGCCACACCGTGCCACTGCCGCCGGCCGACGGTTCCCAGCCGAGCCCGATCCGGGCCAGTGCGCCCTGCCCGGCCAGCAGCCGGACCAGCGGCCTGGCCAGCAGCGGCGCGCAGACCAGCGCGGGCACCGCCAGCAGCAGCGCCTCCAGCGCCGAGCCCGCCGCCAGCCGGGCCCGGGAGGCGCCGCGCGCCCGCAGCAGCCGCAGCTCGCCCGCCCGCTCCACGCTCAGCAGCCGCGCCACCAGCAGCAGCGCACCGCCCGCGAGCAGCACGAGCTGCAGCGCGATGACCAGGAGGGTGGAACGGGACACCTCCAGCGAACGGTCGAGACGCTCCAGGATCGAGGGCAGCTCCGTGGTCGCCGCGGTGGTGCCGCTGAGCACCTTCTGCTCGCGCAGCCACGCCATACCGCCCCGGGCCGCGTCCCCGAGGTCCTGGGTCCGTCCGGTCGTCAGCGAGGAGTAGTCCGCGGTCACCAGCCACCCGGACGATCCCGCGCTGACCCGGCCGCCGCTCAGCGCCCCGGGCGGGGCGAGCAGCGGCCCGTACGTCGTGAAGCCGCCCTCCTGGAGGCCGCGCCCGGCCAGGTCGTCGAGCCGCCAGTACGGTGCCCCGGCGTCGACCGGCCGGTACAGGCCGCTCACCACGACGCGGACGGCGGGACCGTCGAGCCGGTCGGTGAGGGTGAGCCGGTCGCCCGTGCCGACGCCGATGCGCTCGGCGGCGGCCACCGGCACCGCCACCTCGACGGCGCCGTCGGCGTCCGCGCCCCCGCCCCCGTTCGAGGGCATCCGGCCCTCGTCGATGCGGACCTGCGTCGGGTCGAGCGCCGCGAAGAACGTCAGGTCCGGGTCGCCGGACCGCTCGGTGGGGGGCCGCAGGGAGCCGGGCAGCGCGTATGGGCCCGAGCGCACCAGCGTCCGTACCGTGCGCGGCAGCCCGTCGAAGGTCCTCGCGGCGCCCTCGCGCACGGTGGCGTCGGCGGTGGGCCGCTGCTCGGCCGGTACGTCCGCCTTCACGATCAGCGCGGCGTCGGCCCCGGTGCGGGAGTCGGCCAGTGCGTGCCGCAGGGCCGCGTCGCCGACGGCGCCCGAGTAGGCGGTCAGGGTGGCCAGCACCGTGCTGGTCAGCAGGACCGTGAGCAGGGCCGCGGCCAGCAGCAGACGGTGCGCACGCGCCCGCAGCAGCACGAACCCCACGAGTCCCCCGTACCCCGCCACCCGGCCCCCCGCCGCTGTTGTACAGACCTTTCCGGGATGCTGTCAGAGGGAGAGGTGTGGAAGTAAGCGTCTGGGGCTCGGACTTGACCGGATTGTGACCGGAATCCGGTGTCGACTGACCGGAATGCGCCCGTCAGTCCGCGCCCGTCAGTCCGCCGGGAGCGGGATCAGTCAGGGGTGTTGATCATCGAGGCCGCCGCGTACGTCAGGTACTTCCACAGCGTCTGCTCGTGCTCCTCGGACAGGCCCAGTTCGTCCAGCGCGACCCGCATGTGCTTCAGCCAGGCGTCGTGCGCGGCCCGGTCGACGGCGAAGGGCGCGTGCCGCATCCTCAGCCGCGGGTGGCCCCGGTTGTCGCTGTACGTGGTCGGGCCGCCCCAGTACTGCATGAGGAACAGCGCGAAACGGTCCTCGGCCGGACCCAGGTCCTCCTCCGGGTACATCGGCCGCAGGATCGGGTCCTCGGCGACCCCCTCGTAGAAGCGGTGGACGAGTCGGCGGAAGGTCTCCTCCCCGCCGACCTGCTCGTAGAAGGTCTGCTCCTGAAGCGTGCCGCGCCGAATCTCATTCACGCCGTCCATGGTCTCAGACCCGGGGGCATAGGACTCAAGACCTAGGACCCCGCCAGGGCCCCTGCCCGCGGCCCGCCAGGCCCGTACTGTGGAGGCATGGGCGGGTACGAGGACCTGGACAGCCTCGCCGCCTCCGCGCGGGCGGAGCTGGTGCGGGAGATCGAGCTGAGCGGCGCGTGGGCGGCCGACCCGGTGTGGCGGGAGGCGTTCCGGCAGGTCCCGCGCCACCTCTTCGTGCCGTACTACTACGTCGGCGTCCGGGGCGGCTACGAACGCCGGTGGGGCGAGCACCCCGACCGCCACGCCCGCGAGCGCTGGGTGCTCGGCGCGTACGCCGACGCCCCGCTGGCGACCCGGCTGCGCGACGGCGAACTGCTCTCCTCCAGCAGCCAGCCCTCGCTGATGGCGATGATGCTGGTGGAACTGGACGTGGCCGAGGGCCACCGGGTCCTGGAGATCGGCGCCGGCACCGGTTACAACGCCGCCCTGCTCGCCCACCGCCTCGGCGACGACGCCCTGGTCACCACCGTCGACCTGGACCCCGAGATCACCGAGTCGGCCCGCCGGCACCTGGACACCGCCGGGTACCACCCGGCCGTCGTCACGGGCGACGGCGCCCGCGGCGTCCCCGAGCGCGCCCCCTACGACCGGATCCTCGCCACCTGCACGCTGCCCTCGGTGCCGCGCGCCTGGCTGGCCCAGTGCCGCCCCGGCGGCCGGATCCTGACCCCGCTGGCCACCGGCCTCCTCGTCCTCACCGTCCGCGACGCGGGGCACGCCGAGGGGCGCTTCCTGCACACGCCCGCGTACTTCGTGCCGCTGCGCGGCGCCGAGCGCGCCGAGGCCGAGACCCCGGGCCTGGGCGGCGTACCGCGCCGGGCCCGGGAGGACGACCTGTTCCGCTTCCTGCTGGCGCTGAGCCGGGGCGGGCTCGATCCGCAGGAGGCGTACGCGCTGTGGGACCGCGAGGACGCCCCGCGCCGCGAGCGCTACGGCATCACCGTCAGCGGCGAACGGGCCTGGGCGTGGCTGGACGACCCCGAGGGGCCGTACGCCTGGCCGTTCGCCTGAGACCGGTCTAACCCCGGCGGATCGTGATCGTCGTCCAGGCGCCCACGTGCACCCGGTCGCCGTCCTGGAGCGGCACCGGCACGAAGGGCTGGATCGGCTCCTCGCCGCCGTTGACCGTCGTGCCGTTCGTCGAGTTCTGGTCGACGACCGCCCAGCTGCCGTCCGGCTGCTGCACCAGCACCGCGTGCTGGTGCGAGACGCCCGGGTCCTCCGGCGGCACGGCCAGATCGATGTCCGGGGTGTCACCGGTGGAGTGCCTGCGGCGGCCGATGGTGATCTGGTTGCCGGTGAGCGTGCGCTGCTGCTCGGGCGAGTACGCGGGCAGGTTCAGGCCCGCGGCCTCGGGGCCGGAGCGCTGCATCATCGCCATGAAGTACTCGCGGTCCGGGCCGATCGTCGCCGACCAGGTCGTGGGCTGCTGGGGCCGCTGCGGCTGCTGCGGGAAGCCCTGGCCGGGCGGAGCCTGGGTGGCGCCGGGCTGCGGGTAGCCGTAGCCGCCGCCCTGGGCCGCGCCCCGGCCGTTCGGCCCGCCGGGACCTGCCGGTCCGCCGGGGCCGGCCGACGACGGCGGGGAGAGCACCCAGTCGTCCCCGCCGAAGGACGGGCCGCCCTGCTGCGGGCGGTTGGTCTCCTGCGGGAAGGCGGGCGGGGCGGGCGGACCGGACTGGAACCCCTGCGGGGCGCCGCCGGGGCCGCCGGGACCACCGGCGCCACCGGGCGGAGGCGGAACCGGACGCGACGGATCGCCACCGAAACCGGGAGGGGCCGGCGGACCGGAGGGCCCGCCCTGGCCACCGGGACCTCCAGGACCGTTGAAGCCACCCGGGCCACCGGGGCCGTTGGGGCCACCGGGACCCCCCGGGCCGTTGGGGCCGCCGAAACCGCCGGGCCCGTCAGGGCTGCCCGGGCCGCCGGGGCCACCGGGACTGTGGGGGCCACCCGGGCCACCCGGGCCGTTGGGCCCACTGAACCCGCCGGGCCCGTCAGAGCTCCCCGGCCCGCCGGGACCGCCGGGACCGCCGGGACCGCCGGGTCCATTGGGGCCGCCGGGCCCACCGAATCCGCCGGGCCGGTTGGGCCCGTCGGGGCTGCCGAAACCACCGGGCCCACCAGGCCTGTCAGCACCTCCGGGCCCGCCAGGACCGAAGGGGCCGCCGGGGCCACCCGCGGGGCCGCCGGGGCCGCCCGGGCCACCGCGGCCCGACGGGTCGGCGCCGAAGGGCGGCGGGCCCGGAGGGATCGGTTCCGCGGGACGGTTCACCTGGGACGGGCGGGAGCCCTGGTAGTCGTACGAGTCACCGCCGCCGTACGACGGACCCGCGGGCGGCTGCCCGAAGTGCGGTGCCGGCGCCGGGCCGCCGGACGCCGGCGGGCGCGGGGCGGCGGGGGTGTACGAGGTGGCGGTGTTGGTCAGGAAGTTCCACCGGCACTCCTCGCAGAACGGCGCACCGCCCTCACGCGGCGTGCGGCACTGCGGGCACAACTGCGGCTCGCCGCCGGGACCTCCGGGACCGCCCGGACCGCCACCGGGAGCGCCGCCCGGGCCGCCGGGCCCACCCGGGCCGGCGGGCGGCGGGAAGCCGTAACCGCCGCCGGGCGGCGGTGGCGGCGGAGGGGGCGGCACGGCACCGGCCATGCGGTGACCGCAGACCTCGCACCAGTCGTCGGAACCCGACTGGTGTCCGTTCGGGCAGGTCGGCATGTCGGAGCTTCCCTCTCTTGCGGGAGTGTCGCGCGGTTGGTGTGCGTCACTTCTTTACACGAACAGTCTTTGTCGACCGGGTCTCGAGAGTCATCTCGTCGGCCTCCTCGACCTTCGCTTTCAGTCGCACAGTACCTGCCGCCGCGTCCACTACGTCCACCACCTTCGCAAGCAGTTTCGCCGTATCGGCGTTTCCGGAGGCTCCGGCGAGCTGAACCGCGCGGCCCAGTTTGGCCGTTGCTCCATCGATGTCTCCCGCTTTGCGAAGATCCAGCCCTTGCTGGATGGCTTGTGCCAGTTCGGCCTGCCCGGTGTAGTGGGCGACTTGCGGGTTGATCGACGTGGAGGCCGTCATGTCGTCCGTCCACACGGCCCGTACGAGACCCTGCGCGCCGAGGTTCTGGACGCTGCCCCCGGGCTCCGGGATGACCAGGGAGACGCGGGCGGCCAGCATCTCCTGGCCGAGGCCGGCGGCCGGTACCTCCACGCAGACGTGGTAGTCACGGGACTCGTCGCCCCAGGAACCGGTGGGGTAGTCGCCGGCCCGCGGTCCCGCCTCGGTGCGGCGGCCGGTCAGTTCCTCGACCGTCGGGGCGACCTGCTTGACGAACTTCACCGTGGTGCCGAGCGGGGTCCACAGCCGCAGCGCCACGTCCGCGACCTCCTTGCCCATGGCCGTCTCCATCATCCGCGTGAAGTCGGCGGCCAGGCCCGCCGGATCGGCGACGATGTCGGCGGTGCCGAGCAGGGCCGAGGCGATCCCTGTGACTTCTTTCACTTCCCAGTCGGTGCCCACGCCGCGGGCGTCGCAGGTGAAACGTCCGGCGCAGGCGTCGAGCGCGGCCTTGAGGTCCTCGGGCGACTCGTGCTCGTTGCGGCCGTCGGTGAGCAGGATGCCGTGCCGGATGGCGACGTCCGCGGTCGACAGCAGCCGGTCGGCCAGCCGCAGCCAGGTGCCGATGGCGGTGCCGCCGCCCGCGCTGAGGCTGTGCAGCGCCTGCTTGGCCTGCGCCCGGGTGGTGTCGCCCGCGACGGCGAGCCGGCCGCCGCCCGGGTAGACCTCCTTGGCCACGTGCGTGCCGCCGACCACGGCGAAGTGCACGCCGTCGCGCAGGGTGTCGATCGCCGCGGACGTGGCGTCGCGGGCGTTGCGCATCTTGGTCGGCGGGTAGTCCATCGAGCCCGAGCAGTCGACCATCAACGCCACGGCGGCGGACGGTCCCTGACCGGGCGAGTACAGGTGGGGCGCGGCGACCGCGCTCCCGACGGTGCCGCCGCCGGTCGCGGTGACCGTGACGATGGCGTTGACCTCACGGCCGCCCTCGGGCAGGTACTCGTTCTGGTAGACGTCCACCGCGAACTGCGGCACGTTCGACTTCGAGAAATTGGCCATGCCGGATCGCATCCCCCTCTACGTCCCCCAGTGGCGGGGGTCCTGGCTTGCTGGCGCGGACCGCCCCCTGCGGTCCGCGAGGCCGCCCCGCCAACCGTGTCCGTGCGGGGGCCTCAGGCCGATCCTGCCCCCTGCGACGGGGCCGGGAACGGCAGGAGGGCCACTGTTACGTTGTCGTGGCCCCCGCCGTCCAGGGCGTGACCCACCAGGACGCGGGCGCCGTGCAGCGGACGGGCGGCGGCGTCCAGGGGTACGGCCTCGGCCATCTCCTCGGCGGACTCCGCGTAGTTCCACAGGCCGTCCGTGCAGACCACGACCACACCGGGGCGGTCCGGCTTGAAGGACGCGGTGTGCGGCTCCAGTTCGTAGGCGTCGGCGCCCAGCCAGCCGGTGATCGCGTGGGCGCGCTCGTCGGCGTAGGCCTCGGCCTCGTTCATCAGACCGGCGGCGACCATCTGCGCGGCCCACGAGTCGTCCTCGGTGAGCCGGGCGGGCGGGGTGGTGCGGTCGGCCGGGACCCAGTAGACGCGGCTGTCGCCGACCCAGCCGACGACCAGCAGGCCCGCGGTGACCACGGCGCCGACCAGGGTGCAGGCGGGCGCGTTCTGGTGCGGGGCCTGCTCGCGGGCGGTCGCGGGCTCGTCGGCGAGCGCGTTGACGGCCTGCGAGGCGGCGAGGATGGCGTCGTGCATGGCCTGCTGCGGGTGCGTGCCGCGCGGCAGGGCGCCGAGCAGCGTCTCGCCGGCCGCCCGGGACGCGGCGAGGGAGGCGTCGTCGGGGCGGGTCGCCGAGGACACGCCGTCGCAGACGATCGCCACGGAGGCGGGGGCGCCGTCGGGCAGCGCGGTGCAGCCCACCGAGAACGCGTCCTCGTTGCGGTGGTGGCGCAGGCCGCGGTCGCTGACGGCGGCGATCGGTCCGGACTCCTGCTCCATGTGGTCGCGTTCGCGGGGCTGGGCGTGCCCGCAGTTCTCGCAGTAGCCGTCGTCGTCGACCCGGCCCGCGCGGCAGGCCACGCACACCTTCTCGGCCGCGTCCGGTGCGGGCTGCCGGGAGGCCGCGGCCGGTTCGGGCGCCGGAGCCTGCCCGGGGACCGGGGCCGGTTCGGCGGTCAGCCGCGGGTCGGGCGCCTGCAAGGGGTACTCCTCGGGCTCGCCCGGCCGGTCGAACCGCACTCCGGTCGCGGGCGACCCGGCCGGAGCCACCGGAACCGCCGGAGCCGAGGGGGGCGCCGCGGGCGGGGGCGGCGGCAGCGGGGAGCCGCCCGAGTCGGTGCCCGGCAGTTCGGCCGCCGCGTGCACGGGCGCGGGGTGGCCGTGGCCGTCCGAGTCCCGGGCCACGGGCCAGTCCACGTCGTCCGGCGCGGGCACCACGCCGTGGATGGCCAGGGTCGGACTGTCCTCGGGCCGCGCGGGCACGACGGACAGGTCGTATCCGCACGCACCGCAGAAACGGTCACCCGGCTCGAGGGGTTCCTCGCAGCTCGGGCACTTCGACACAGCGGCCTGCTGGGGCATCTGCGACATCAACTACACCCACGTCCGGGGGCGGTAACGATTGGCACGTTCCACCAGGTCGATCCTCTCCTCGCCGCCCCGCGCCAGCCGGGCCAGCGTGCGGTACGAACGCTCCAGGCCGAAACGCAGGCCGCGTTCGTCCAGGCCGCTGCCGAGCAGCGTCCGTCCCCCGGCGGCGGGAGGGACGGAACCCCGACCTCCGGAGAGTACCCAGTCCAGCGCGCAACCGAGGACCTCGGCCGACAGTTGCTCGCGCCGCGCCGGATCCAGACCGTACACGTCCAGGGCCTCGACCTGCCGCGCGGCGGCGATCAGGTCGTCCAGGAACTGCAGGTCGCCCGCGGCCGCGGTGCGCTGCCGCAACCGCGCCCGTACGGCCGCCACCCGCGCCCCCGTGCAGTGGACGGACGACTCCGGCACCGACTCCAAGGTCCGTACGGCACCGGCCCGGTCGCCCGCGGCCAGCTGGACCCGGGCCAGGCCGAACGCCGCGCTGACATGGCTCGGGTCGGAGGACCACACCAGCCGGTAGTACTCGGCGGCGTTGTCGAGCTGGCCCAGCACCTCCGCGCACAGGCCGAGCGCCAGCTTGGGCGCGATCTCGCCGGGGAAGGCGTCGTAGATCGCGTCGAAGGCCAGCGCGGCGTCCTCGTGGGCGTCGGTCACCAGCGCCGCGAGACCGCGGTACCAGACCACCCGCCAGTCGTCGGGGCGCTCGCCCTCCAGGGCCTCCAGTGCCTCCAGCGCGCCCGACGCGTCGCCGTTCTCCAGCCGGGCCCGGATCTGCCGCAGCCGGGTCTCGGTCGACGGCGCCGGGGCCGCGGCCAGCGCGGTCAGCAGCTCGGCCGGCGCGGACGCCATGAGGCCCGCCAGGAAGCCCGCGTTGGGGTCACCGGCGTCGACCCGGGGGACCGGCAGCGCCAGCGACGCGGAGGGCGCGTCGGCGTCCTTGACCAGTCCGGCGGCCCCGGTGCCGAGACCGCCGACCGCGCTGACCGCACCCGGCAGCGAGGCGCTCGCGCCCCCGGACACGGCCACCGGCGTACCCGCCGCCCCCGTGCCCGGGCCGGCCGGCGGGGCGTGCGCGACGGTCCCGCCCGGCGCGCCCACGGCGGGACCGGACCCGCCCGGCAGCGCGGGCACGGGTCCCGCGCCCGGCAGGGCCGCACCGGAGCCGCCCCGCCGTCCTCTCGCGGGGGGCACCCTGGCCCCGAGCCGCGACACCTCGCCGTCCAGGCGCGGGAACAGCTCCGTGTCCGTCACCCGCACCTCGGGCCCGAACAGGGTGGAGACGGCGGGCCTGGCGCGGCCCGTCTGGAGCGAGACCACCTCGCGCAGCACGCCCGTCAACTGCTCCGCCATCTCCTGCGCGGAGGCGAACCTGCGGGCCGGGTCCGGGTCGGTGGCCCGCACCAGCAGCCGGTAGAACGACTCGTACTGCCGGAAGACCTCGATGCTGTCCGGGTCGGGCAGCGAGTCCGCGTAGACGGTGGTGTAGCCCTGGAAGTCGAACGACAGCACGGCGAGGGTCCGCCCGACCGTGTACAGGTCGGACGCCACCGACGGGCCGACGTCGGCGACCTCCGGGGCCTGGTAGCCCACCGTGCCGTAGATGGCCGACTCGTCGTCGTCCATGCGGCGTACCGCGCCCATGTCTATGAGCTTGAGCTGGTCCTCGGTCTGGATGGCGTTGTCGACCTTGAAGTCGCAGTACAGCAGCTTGCGGTTGTGCAGGTGGCCGAGCGCCTCCAGCGCCTCGATGCCGTACGCGCAGGCATGCTCGACCGGCAGCGGGTCGCGCCGTCCCTGCGGGGAGCGCCGGGCGTTGGCGATCTCCTTGAGCGACTTGCCGCCGACGTACTCCATGACGATGTAGCCGTCGAGGGAGCCGGTGCGCTGGTCGAGGTGCTCGACGAAGTTGTAGATCCGCACGATGTTGGCGTGCTCGATCTCGGCGAGGAAGCGCCGCTCCGAGATCGCCGCCGCCATCGCGTCCTGGTCGCCGGTGTCCAGCAGGCCCTTGAGGACCACCCAGCGGTCGGAGACCGCCTTGTCCACGGCCAGGTAGATCCAGCCGAGCCCGCCGTGCGCGAGGCAGCCCACCACCTCGTACTGGCCGTGCACCACGTCCCCGGCCGTCAGCTTGGGCACGAAAGAGTACGGGTGGCCGCACTTGGTGCAGAAGCCCTCCGTGCGGCCCGGCCGCTCGCCGCGCGACCGCCCGACCGGCGCCCCGCAGTCCGAGCGCGAGCAGAACCGCTTGCGTTCGGGCACCTCCGGGTGGTCCATCACCATCTCGCGCGGGTCGGGCCGCGGCACCGCCGGTACCTCGACGAGACCGACGCCGAGGCGCCCGCGCCCGGTGGAACCGGCGCCCGAACCGGAGCTGCGCACCGACACCGAACGGCCCGTGGAGCGGCCCGAGACGGCTCGGGAGAGCCGCCCGGACACCGAGCGCCGGGACTTCGACGAGCGCGACGACTGGGACGACGTGCGTGAACTGCGGGCGCTGGAGCGTGAGCCGCCGCTGCCCGAGGAACCCCGCGAGCCGCGGCCCCCGCCCCCGGCCACGCCGGTCGGTGTCGCGCCGAGCGCGCCGCCCGCGGCGACGACCGGCGCGAGACCGCACGTGTCGCAGTACAGCTCGCCGCCGCCCATGTCCTCGTACGTCCCGTCGCAGCCGGGACGCTGACACGTCCGTCCTGCCTCGCTCATGACGCTGCCTCCCCCTCGTCGCTCCGGTCCTCGCTCATGCGCCGGGTCCCGTCCGGTCCACCGGTCCGCCCTGGCCGGGCACGCGCCGGGCGGTGCCGAGCAGTTCGGCCGCCGCGTGCTGGTAGCGCAGGACGGCCTGCTCGGCGACGCGCAGGTCGCAGGGCGCGCTCCACAGCATGCGGCGCGCCTTCTCGTACTTCTCGGCCAGCTCGGGATCCTCGGCGTGGCCCAGCCGGGCCATCTTGGCCTTGTACGCGTCCAGCCGGCCGCGCAGCTCGGCACGGACGGCGAGCGGCGCGGTGACCGCCGTCAGCGACTCCCGGGCCCGCAGCAGCTCGTCCTCGGCCTTCTCCTCCAGGGACTCCAGGAGCGGCGACAGCCGGTGCCACTGGGCGTGCCTGCGGTACTCGGCGGCCGCCGCGAGCTGCTCCTGGAGCACGATCGGCGGTCCGCCGACCACCGGCACCTCGGTCGCGGCGATCTTCGCCAGCACCTCGCCCCGCGCGGTGCGGGCCTCGGCGAGGGTGCGGTCCGCGCGCGAGAGCACGTCCCGCAGCCGCACGATCCGCTGCTCGGCGTCCTGGCGCACGGCCAGCACCGCGTCGATCTCGCGGCGCACCTCCTCCAGGGCGCGCGCCTCCCGGTCGTACACCGTGGTGTCGGGACGGCCGCCGCCCGGCGCCGAACTGCCCTGGGCGGGCGTCCAGAAGGCCAGCGGGTCGCAGACCGCCTGCTCGCGCAGCCGCGTCAGGGTGCGGGTGATCCGGTCCAGGTCGTCGCCCGCCGGGTGCTCCCCGGGGCGCACGCCCACGGAGTGCGCCAGCTTGCGGGTGCGCCCCAGTTCGGCGGCGAGTAAATCGATCCGGGCGGGCAGCGCCGACCACACCGCGTCGGCGGCGACCACCATGTCCAGGGAGGTCGCGTACAGCTGGTTCATCCGCTCGACCAGCGTCACCAGCGAGTACCGCTCGCTGAGCCGGCCGGGACCGCCGTGCAGGGTGGGCGCGTTGGCGGTGGCGGCGGCCGAGCCGGCCACCGTGACGGCCTCGCCGCGCAGCAGCTCCGTCAGCTCCACCAGGTCCTCGCGGCTGGACCAGCGGCGCCGGGAGCGGATCTCGCGGGCGGTGCGCAGCGCGCCCGTGTACGCGTCGAAGTAGGTCCACAGCAGCGTGATCGACGCCTCCGCGGCGCTCCAGCGCTCGGCGGTGACGCCGGTCAGCTCGGCGCCCTCGAGGAGTCTGCGGCCCGCGTGGTCCTGGAGGGCGAGGAGCGAGGTCTCGATCGCCTCGTGCTCCGCGCCGAGCCGCGCCAGCGCACGGTCCACCTCGTCCCGGTCCATCACCGGCCCGGTGGGTCCCGTGTCGCCCATCGATCACCTCTCGCCGTCGCGGACTTGCGTGTGCCGTGCGTGTGCTCTGTCTTCTCCCGCGCCGCCGCCGGTCAGCTCGTGCGCAGGTACTGCGGGGTCGGCGGCAGCGACTTCGCCGCGTCGTCCATGGTCTCCGACAGCCACTCCTCGTACGAGTGCTGCCAGCCGCCGGCCCGGTCCGCGCGCCACTCCTCGAGGACCTGGTTGACCCGGCGTACCAGATCGTCGGCGTCCTTCTTCATCGCCACGCCGTAGTACTCGGTCGTGAAGGCGTCGCCCTTCAGCTCGACCGTCGGGTCCTGCGCGGCCTGGCTGGCGGCGAGTGCGCCGTCGGTGACGACCGCGTCGACCTCGCCGAGCTGGAGCCTTACCAGGCAGTCGAGTTGGTTGGGGACGGTGGTGCGCAGGTCGACGCCCTCGGCGAGCCTGCCGTCCTTCTGGTCCTGCTCCAGCGTGCTCAGCGCCGTCGAACCGGCCGCCGTGCAGATCTCCTTGCCGGCCAGCGTGCCGTCGTACCCGGTGATCTTCGAGGACTTGGGTGCCAGCACCTGCTGGCCGGTCCTGAAGTAGGGGGCGGAGAACGCGACGTCCTCCAGCCGGTCGCAGTTGATGGTCATCGTGCGGACCACCATGTCGACCCGGCCGTCCTGGATCGCGGGGATGCGCTGGTCGGTGGGGATCGCCTTGAACTGCACGGCGTCCGCGTCGCCGAGGACGTCCTTGGCGATCCGGTGCGCCAGGTCGATGTCGAAGCCCTCCAGTTCGGCGTCGCCGCCGCTGTTCGGGTCGCGGTAGCCCCAGCGGTAGCTGTTCTGGTCGACGCCGACGACCAGCTTGCGCTTCTCGCCCTCGCGGGCGCGGATCGCGTCGATGGTGGGCCCGTCGTCCCCGGACGGGGCGAGGGTCTGCTTCTCCGGGTCCGTGCACTCCTGCGCGGCCCGCGCCTGGCTGCCGTGGGCGACGCCGTGGCCGTCGTCGTCCGCACCGCCGCCACCGCCCGTGCCGTGCCAGGGGACCATCGGCAGGAGCAGGGCCGCCAGCACCGCGAGGACGCAGGCGAAGGCCATCGCCCCCACGCCGCCCCAGCCCTTCAGGCCGGTCCGCAACCGTCCCGCTCGCATCCTCACGCCCCCTCTCACGGGTCCTGTCTTCACGGGCCTCACCGGCCTCACGGGCTTCACGGGCACCCCTTCCCACCGGTCCGCCGGGCCCGCGCCCCGGCTCACCGGTACTCCGACAGCCTGCGGCCGATGCCTATGAGCGCGCCGGCCGCACCCAGCGCGGCGAGCACGCCCGCGCCCTGCGGCAGATAGCCCATCGCGTCCAGGCCGTCGCCCGCCGCCTGCTCGAACTCCGCCTTCTCGTGCTTCAGGGCGGTGGCGAGGGCCTCGTCGACGCCGTAGAAGCACTCCACCGTGGCGCCGTCGCCGCCGATCACCAGGTTCAGCGCCTGCTGGTAGTTGCCGTTCTCGTCCTGCGTCCGGGCCGAGGTGTGGCGCTTCTTCCACTCCGTCATGTTGCCGTTCGCCGTGTCGACGGGCTGTGCGCCGGACTTGTCGTCGGCGAGCCGCCCCGCCTCGGCCAGCGCCTTGCCGAGGCTGTCCATGTTCTTGCCGAAGGCCAGGTCGTAGGAGTCGTACGTCCTCTCGCCCACCTTGGTCGTCTCGGCGCCGCGGGAGACCAGGGTCAGATTCTCGTTGCCCCGGGCCTTGAGGGAGGCGATGCGGGCCTCGTTCAGCGCGTTGAGGGAGCGCACGCCGTGCTCGTAGGAGTCGGTCAGGTTCGACCGTGCGACGGTGTGCCCGACGGCCAGCCAGAGCAGCACCACCGCGGAGGCGGCGGTGGCGGCGACCAGGCCGTGGTTCAGGACGCGGTTGGTGCGGCGGTAGTTGCGGTGCTGGGCCCAGGCCAGCGCGGCGAGCAGGACGACGCCGAGGGCGATCGCCGCCCAGGGGTAGGGCTTGGCGTCGCCGTAGTCGGCGCCCAGCCGCTGGTTCTCCTTCTTGTAGAGGTCCTCCGCCGCCGGGAGCATCTCCTTCTGCATCTTCTCGTTGGCGTAGCGCAGGTAGGCGCCGCCGACGGGGAAGCCCTGGCGGTTGTAGGTGCGGGCGCGCTCGACGAGGCCCTTGTACTCGGGCAGCAGCCGGTTGAGCTTCGCGATGGTCGTCGCCGCGGGGGACTTCGGCTCGGAGTTGGCGGCGGCCGTCACGAGTCCCTCGGCGGCCGCGCGGATCCCGTTGTCGTAACGCGTGCGGGAGTCCTCCGTCTCCTGGCCGCCGGCCAGGAAGCCGCTGGATGCCGCCGTGTTGGCCTCGGCGAGGGAGCGGTAGATGTCGGCCGCGGCGGAGCTGAGCGGCTGGCTGCGGGTCAGTACGTCGTCGGCCGCCGTGGTCCGCGCGTTCATCTGCCAGGCGGTGACGGTGCCGAAGGCGACGACGAGCACGGCGAGCAGCGCGCCGATGATGCGCAGCCGCCCCGGCTCGGTGACCGCGGCCGCGCGCAGCCGGTCCACGCCCTCGGCGAAGGCCGTACGCCGCGGTGCCGTGTCCGGCGGCGGTGCCGCGCTGCCCTTCGGCGGTTGAGTCACTGCTGACCTCCCCCATGGTCATCCGTCGCCGCAAGTATCGCTGTCGGCACCGACATTCGCACCGGCCTTCACCCGATCTTGATGTGATCCCGGTGCAACGCACCACCCCTGCCCATGAATACGCCACGGGAACCGGTTCGGTTCCCGTGGCGGCTGAGGCGGCTCGGTTGCTCAGGCGGTCGGGCGGCTCGGGCGGTCGGGCGGCCCGGCTCAGGCGGCGAAGTGCGCGCGGGCCCGCTCCCCGGCCGCGGGCGGAGCGCCCACGTGGTCGAGGCCCAGCAGCACCGCGCCCAGCACGGGCCGGGCCGTCACCACCCGGGGCACGGCCTTGGGGGCGCGGGCCGCCAGCAGCTCCCGTATCCGCCCGTCGAGCCGCGGGTGCCGGGCGGCCAGCACGCTGCCGCCCAGCAGGACCGGCGCGGGTTCGGCCAGCAGGTCGAGGCGGGTCAGCGCGACCACCGCCATGGCCACCACCTCGTCGGCCTGCCGGTCCACGATCGACCGCGCGACCGGGTCGCCGTCGGCCGCCGTGGCGAACAGCACGGGGGTCAGCTCGTGCCGCCGCCCCGGCTCGACGCTCCGCAGGTGCAGGGCCTCGATGAGGGCGTACATCGAGTCGAGACCGAAGTGCGCCGGCAGCGTGCGGGCCAGCTCCGTCGGCCCGCCGCGGCCGTCCTCCGCGCGCGCGGCGTGCCACAGCGCCTCCTCGGCCAGCCCCCAGCCGCCGCCCCAGTCCCCGGAGATGCGGCCGATGGCCGGGAAGCGGGCGGTGCGGCCGTCGGGGCGCATGCCGACGCAGTTCACGCCCGCCCCGCACACGACGGCGACGCCCAACGGTTCGTCGACTCCCGCCCGCAGGACCGCGAACGTGTCGTTGCGTACCTCGACACTCCTGCCCCACGCGCGCGCGTGCAGCGCGGCGGCCAGCTGTTCCTCCTCCACCGGCAGGTCGGCGTTGGCCAGGCACGCCGACACGTGGTCGACGGAGGTGACGCCGGCCGCGGCGAAGGCCCGTGCCACCGCGTCCGCCAAGGCGCCCACGGCCCGCTCGACGCCGACCGCGGGCGGCCGGAAGGCCCCGCCGCGCGCCGTGCCGAGGACCTCCCCGTCGCCCGCCACCACGGCCACGTCGGTCTTGCTGTTGCCCGCGTCGACGGCGAGGACGCTCGCGCTCAGGCCCACGCCAGGTGCTCCCGGTTGTGCGCGATCAGCCGGTCGGTGAGCTGCTCGGCGTACGCGTACTGGCCGACGAGGGGGTGGGCGAGCAGCGCCCGGAACACCCGGTCCCGGCCGCCGCGCAGGGCCGCGTCCAGGGCCAGGTCCTCGTACGCGGTCACGTTCGCCATCAGCCCCGCGTACAGCGGGTCCACGTCCGCCACCGGCAGCGGGGAGGCACCCTTGCCGCCCACAGCCGCCGGCACCTCGATCACCGCGTCGTCGGGCAGGAAGGGCAGCGTGCCCCGGTTGTAGGTGTTCACCACCTGGTAGGGGGAGCCCGCGCCGCCGAGCAGGGCGGCGGCGAGGTCGACGGCGGCCTCGGAGTAGTAGGCGCCGCCGCGCTTGGCGAGCAGCTCGGGCTTCTCGTCCAGGGCCGGGTCGCCGTACATCTCGAGGAGTTGCCGCTCCATTTCCGCCACTTCGGCGGCCCGGGACGGCTTGGTGCGCAGCTCCTCGACGACCTCGTCGTGGGCGTAGTAGTAGCGCAGGTAGTAGGAGGGGACGACGCCGAGGCGGTCCAGGAGCGGGCGGGGCAGGCGCAGGTCGGCGGCGACCGACTCCCCGTGCTCGGCCAGCAGGCGGGGCAGCACGTCCTCGCCCTCGGGGCCGCCGAGCCGTACGGCGGTCTCCCAGGTGAGGTGGTTGAGGCCGACGTGGTCCAGGTGGACGTCGGCCGGTGCCACCCCGAGCAGCCCGGCGAACTTCCGTTGCAGTCCGATCGCCACGTTGCACAGCCCGACCGCCCGGTGCCCGGCCTGGAGCAGGGCGCGGGTGACGATGCCGACCGGGTTGGTGAAGTCGATGATCCAGGCGTCCGGGTTGGCCCGGCGCACCCGCTCGGCGATGTCCAGCACCACCGGCACCGTGCGCAGCGCCTTGGCGAGCCCGCCCGCGCCGGTCGTCTCCTGGCCGACGCAGCCGCACTCCAGCGGCCAGGTCTCGTCCTGCTGCCTGGCGGCCTGCCCGCCGACCCGCAGCTGGAGCAGTACGGCGTCGGCGCCGTCGACGGCCGCGTCCAGGTCGGAGGTGGTGACCACGCGGCCGCCGTGCCCCTGCTTGGCGAAGATGCGGCGGGCGAGGCCGCCCACCAGCTCCAGCCGGTCCGCCGCCGGATCGACGAGGACCAGCTCCTCGACGGGCAGCGTGTCCCGCAACCGGGCGAAGCCGTCGATCAGTTCGGGCGTGTAGGTCGAACCGCCGCCGACCACGGTGAGTTTCATGCAGTCATCAACCCTTTACTCCGGTCAGTGTGACGCCCTCGACGAACGCCTTCTGCGCGAAGAAGAACACGAGGATCACGGGGGCCATGACCAGCACGGTCGCGGCCATGGTGAGGTTCCAGTCGGTGTGGTGGGCGCCCTTGAAGGACTCCAGGCCGTAGGAGAGCGTCCAGGCGCCGGGGTTCTCGGAGGCGTAGATCTGGGGGCCGAAGTAGTCGTTCCAGGCGTAGAAGAACTGGAAGAGGGCCACGGCCGCGATCCCCGGCTTGGCCATCGGCAGGACGACCTTCAGCAGGGTGCGCAGCTCCCCGCAGCCGTCGACCTTCGCCGCGTCCAGGTACTCGTCGGGGATGGTCAGCAGGAACTGCCGCAGCAGGAAGATGGAGAAGGCGTCGCCGAAGGCCATCGGGATGATCAGCGGCCACAGCGTGCCGGACAGGTCCAGCTGCTTCGCCCAGAACAGGTACATCGGGATGATGATCACCTGCGGGGGCAGCATCATCATCGAGATCACCAGCATCAGGGACAGGTGCCGGCCCCGGAAGCGGAACTTGGCCAGGGCGTACGCCACCGGGATCGACGACGCCACGGTGAGCACGGTGCCGAGCCCCGCGTACAGCAGCGTGTTCTTCCACCAGGTGAGGAAGCCGGGCGTGTCCAGGACCGCGCGGTAGTTGCCCCACTCCCAGGTGTGCGGCCACAGGTCCCGGGTGAGGGCCTGCTGGTCGCTCATCAGCGAGGTGAGCACCACGAAGACGAACGGCAGCGTGAAGAAGAGCGCGGCGGCCACGCCGAGCGAGTGGACGGCGATCCAGTGCAGCAGCACGCGCCGGCGGGCGGTGCGCTCCTCGGTGGGCGGCGGGCCGGCGGCCGCGGCGGGCCGCGCCGGCGCCTGGGCCGTCGGTACCTGGGTGGTCATCGGTCACCTGCCTGGATCAGACCGCCCCGGCGGCGCATCAGCAGCGCCGTGAACGCCATGGCCAGCGCGAACAGCACGAGCGCGACCACGCAGGCGGAGCCGTAGTCGAAGCGCTGGAAGCCGAGGTTGTAGACGAGCTGGGGGAGGGTGAGGGTCGACTTGTCGGGATAGCCGGGTTCGAAGGACTGGCCGGAGCCGCCGATGATCCCGGAGGCGACCTTCCCGGCGACCAGCGGCTGCGTGTAGTACTGCATCGTCTGGATCACGCCCGTGACCACGGCGAACAGCACGATCGGCGAGATGTTCGGCAGCGTCACGAACCGGAACCGCTGCCAGGCCGACGCCCCGTCCAGCTCGGCCGCTTCGTACTGCTCCTTCGGTACGTCGAGCAGCGCCGCCATGAAGATCACCATCAGGTCGCCCACGCCCCACACCGCGAGCGCGGTCAGCGCGGGCTTGGACCAGGCGGCGTCCGTGAACCAGCCGGGCGCCGGTACGCCGAGCCCCTCCAGGACCGAGTTGACCGGCCCCGTACCGGGGTTGAGGAGGAAGACGAAGGCGAGCGTCGCCGCGACGGGCGGGGCGAGGTAGGGCAGGTAGAAGAGAGTGCGGAAGACCCCGGCGCCCGTCCTGATCTTCGTGATGAGCAGCCCGACCCCGAGCCCGAACACCACCCGGCAGGTCACCATCACCAGGACCAGCCAGAGCGTGTTGCGCAGCGCGGGCCAGAACAGCGGGTAGTCCTGGAAGACGTACGCCCAGTTCTCCAGGCCCCGGAACTCCGGGACGCCGAAGCCGTCGTACTTCATCAGCGAGAAGTACACGGTGGACACCAGCGGGTAGGCGAAGAAGACGCCGAACCCGACGAGCCACGGCGACATGAAGGCCGCCGTCCGAAGCGCCGAGGAACGGCGCTTCGCGCGGAGCGTGTTGGCGGACATGGACGTGGTCATGGCCGCTACTTCGCCTGCGCGATGTCGCGGTCGATCTGCGCGGCCGTCTTCTCCAGACCGGCCTTGAGGTCCTTCACCTTGCCCGACTCGTACTGGTAGCCGAAGTCCTGGAGGGTCAGCTGGTAGGTGGCGCCGTTGACGGAGGCCGGCGGGGAGTTCGACTCGGGGTGCTGGGCGATGTCCAGGAAGGTCCTGAACTCCGGGTCGGTCTTCAGGTCGGGCGACTTGAGGGCCGGGAAGGTGGAGGGCACGTTGCGGATGGCGTTGGCGAAGGCGACGACGGCCCCGGTGTCGGTCGTCATGTACTTCACCAGCTCCCACGCGGCGTTCTGCTTCTTGCTCTGCGGGGCGATGCCCATGACGGTGCCGGACAGGAAGCCCTTGCCGTACTCGGCCACCTCGTCGTCGGCGACGGGCATCGGCGCGGTGCCGATCTCGAAGTCGACGCCCGCGTCCTTCGCCATTCCGAGCCGCCACTCGCCGTCCAGCTGCATGGCGACCTGGCCGGTCTGGAAGGGGTGCTTGGCGCCCCACTCGTCGCCGAAGGTGTTGCGGTACTTCTCCAGCTTCTCGAAGCCGCCGAGGTCGTCGACGAGCTTCTTCTGGTACGTGAACATCTCGGCGAACGCCGGGTCCTTCGCGACGCTGGACTTGCCGTCCTCGTCGAAGTAGGCGTGGTCCCACTGGGACATGTAGTGGTCGACGACGGTCTCGTAGCCGTGGTAGTTCGGCATGAAGCCGAGCTGCTGGTACCCGTCCCCCTTGGTCTTCGTCAGCTTCTTCGCCACCTGGGCGAACTCGGACCAGGTCTTCGGCGGGGCCTTGATCCCGGCCGCCTCGAAGGCGTCCTTGTTGTAGTAGAGGCCGTAGGCGTCGCCGAGCAGGGGCAGTGCGCAGCGCGTGCCCTCGAACTGGGTGTAGTCCAGCATCGGCTTCGGGATGAGCGCGTCCAGGTCGAGCTTCGACTTCTCGACGAACGGCTTCAGGTCGAGGAAGGCGCCCGAGGAGCAGAACTTGCCGATGTTGGAGGTGGTGAACGAGGACACCACGTCGGGACCGTTCGAACCGCCCGCGCGCAGCGCCTGGTTGAGCTTGTCGTCGTTGATGTTGCCGACGACCTTCACCTTGATGTTGGGGTGCGCCTTCTCGAAGCGGTCCACGTTGGCCTGGACGGCCTTCACCTCGGCGGGGGCGCTCCAGCCGTGCCAGAAGGTGATGGTGGTCTCGGCGTTCGGGTCGTCGGAGGCGCCGGATTCGGACTGACCGGTACAGGCGGTGGCGAGCAGGGCGAGGGAGGCGGAGGCGGCGACCGCGAGGGCCGCTTTTCTGGATATTCCGGGCATGGCGAAGCTCCCAGGGGCAGGGTGGGGACAGGTGGGTGGGGCGGGGTGCAGCCAGTGGGGTGGCGCGGGGTGGAGTCAGCGTGTGGCGCGGGGGTCAGCGCGAGGTGTCGAAGACCTCGTCGCGGGTGGTCGCGAGCGCGCTCTCCAGTGCGCCGCGCAGGACGGGGTGCTCGGTCACGTCACCGACGGCGAGCCGGGGCCGGGAGGCGGCCAGTTCCTCCAGCTCGTCCCGGACCAGGTCGCGCAGTGCCTCGCCGCCCGCGGTGAGGGAGGTGCCGCTGAGGACGACCAGCTCGGGGTCGAGGACCGAGACGAGGGAGGCGAGGCCGGTGGCCAGGCGGGTGGCGTAGGTCTGGAGCAGCCGGCGGTGCGGGTCGTCGTCGGCGTCGGCCCGTGCGGCGCGGGCCACCAGGGCGGCGGCGACCTCGGTGTACGGCCCCGACGGCACGTCGGCGACCCCCAGCTCCCGGGCCAGTCCGGCCAGCGCCTGGGAACCGGCCAGCTCCTGGAAGCCGCCGCTGCCGGTGCGGCTGACCTTGCGGACCAGCGGAGCGCCCGGCACCGGCAGGAACCCGACCTCGCCGGCGCCGCCGGTCCAGCCGCGGTGCAGCCGGCCGCCGAGGACCAGGGCGGCGCCCAGGCCCTCCTGGTTCCACAGCAGGACGAAGTCCTCGTGCCCCCGGGCCGCGCCGAGGCGCTGCTCGGCGACGGCGGCCAGGTTCACGTCGTTCTCGTACTCCACCGGCATCGGCAGGGCGGCGGCGAGTTCGTCCAGGAGTGCGGGGGAGTGCCAGCCGGGCAGGTGGGAGGCGTAGCGCAGCCGCCCGGTACCCGGGTCGAAGGCGCCGGGCGTGCCGATGACGAGGCGGTGGAGGTCGCCGCGGGCGAGCCCGGCCGCCTTCACCGCGCCGTCGAGCGCGTCGGTGACCTGCTGGACGACGGGGACGGCGGGGCGGCGGCCCGGGGTGGGCAGCTCGTACCGGCCGACCGTGCGTCCGGTGACGTCGGCGACCGCGGCCAGGATGCGGCCCGGCGTGACGTCTAGCCCCGCGGCGTACGCGGCCGCCGGGTTCACCTCGTAGAGCTGGGCGCCGGGCCCCGGACGCCCCTCCGTCGTGCCCCCGGCCAGGACCAGGCCCGCCGCCTCCAGCCTGGCCAGCAACTGCGAGGCGGTCGGCTTCGACAGGCCGGTCAGCTTGCCGATCCGGGTCCGGGACAGCGGCCCGTGCTCCAGCAGGAGGTCGAGTGCGGCCCGGTCGTTCATGGCGCGCAGGACGCGCGGGGTGCCCGGCGTACCGGCGGTTCCTGCCATGCGTGTCCACACCTGCCTCTCGACCGCTCAGCTTTTCAGGGGCGGTGGGACAAGTCCACCGCGTGGATCACGGGAAACGTTCCGGCGGACGCCTGTCAGGTGCGTCTGTTAGGAAAGTTTCCTGTTGGCTGGAGAACGTAGGCCCGCCCGCAAGGAGCCGTCAAGAGACCGCCCCCGAGGCAACGCAGTCGTTACCTCGGGGGCGGGAAGCGCACCGGGCGCGGGTTACTTGCTGGTGCTGGGCGGTGGAATGGGGGACGCCGCCATCGACTGCGGCGACACGGAGCTCGCGTACGCCGACGGCGCGGCGACGCCCGCCGCGGGGTCGGCGGCGGCCGGAGCGCCCTCCAGCGGGACGGTGGCGCCGCCGACGATCGCGATGCCGGCCGCGTCGAAGGCCCGCTTGATGCGCCAGCGCAGCTCGCGCTCGACGGTGAGCGACTTGCCGGGCATGGTCTTCGCGGACACCCGCACCACCATCGAGTCCAGCAGGACGGAATCCAGGCCGAGGGTCTCGATCGGCCCCCAGAGCATCTCGTTCCAGGGCTCTTCCTTGCTCATCCGCTCGCCGACCGCGGAGAGGGTCTCCTTCACCCTGTCCAGGTCCTCGTCGGAGCGGACGGTCACGTCCACGCCGGCCGTGGACCAGCCCTGGGAGAGGTTGCCGATGCGCTTGACCTCGCCGTTGCGGACGTACCAGATCTCGCCGTCGACGCCGCGCAGCTTGGTCACCCGCAGCCCGACCTCGATGACCTCGCCGGAGGCCACGCCCGCGTCGATGCTGTCGCCGACGCCGTACTGGTCCTCCAGGATCATGAAGACGCCGGACAGGAAGTCGGTGACCAGGTTGCGGGCGCCGAAGCCGATGGCGACGCCGGCGACACCGGCCGAGGCCAGCAGCGGGGCCAGGTTGATCTGGAAGGTGCCGAGCACCATCAGGGCCGCGGTGCCGAGGATGAGGAAGCTGGCCACCGAGCGCAGCACGGACCCGATGGCCTCGGAGCGCTGGCGGCGCCGCTCGGCGTTGACCAGCAGCCCGCTCAGCGCGGTGCCGGTCGACGAGCCGGTCCTGCGGTTCATCCGCTCTATGAGCTTGGTGATCGCCCGCCGCACCACGGCGCGCAGCACCAGCGCGATCACCACGATCAGCAGCACCCGGAGCCCGATCGCGAGCCACGTCGACCAGTTCTCCTCGACCCAGCCCGCGGCGTTGGTCGCGCTCTCGTGGGCCTCCTTCAGCGAGGGCACGGTCGGCGCCGTCGGGGACGGCGAGGGCGAGGGACCGGCGGCCAGCAGGGGCAGGACGGCGGCGGACAGGGACACGGCGGAAACCTCCAGGTGCGGCGGCCCGTCCTGCGCGGTCCGGTCCGAGGTCCGGTCCAAGGTCACGGAAAGGTCACCGGACGGGCAGATGCACCACACTAACGGGGCACCGGACGCGGTTCGGCCCGAAATGGGCGGGCGAGACACTGCTCACCCACGCCTGAACTGGTCACGCCCGCGACCACGGGCTCCGTGTGGTCGAAAACACTCCCAGCCCGTTACCGGGACATGGTGGCGCTACGACCAGGCATGAGGGGAGACTGAACCAGATCGTCCCGGCGCGAGCCACGCGCCGCCGACGCCCAAGGAGGCACCCGTGCCGCATGTCCTGGTCCTCAACGCGTCGTACGAGCCGCTCGGCGTCGTACCGCTCCGCCGCGCGCTCGTCCTCGTCCTGGAGAACAAGGCCGTGTGCCTCGAGGAGTCCGGCGCCTACCTGCACAGCGCGACCGTCACCGTGCCCGCACCCAGCGTGGTCCGGCTCAAGCGGTTCGTGCGGGTGCCCTACCGGGGCCCCGTCCCGCTCACCCGCCGTGCCCTGTTCGCCCGCGACGGAGGCCGCTGCATGTACTGCGGCGCCGTCGCCACCAGCGTCGACCACGTCATCCCGCGCAGTCGCGGGGGCCTGCACGCGTGGGACAACGTGGTGGCGTCCTGCCGCCGCTGCAACCACGTCAAGGCCGACCGCCACCTGGTCGAGCTGGGCTGGCGCCTGCGCCACAAACCGGCCCCGCCCACCGGTCTGGCCTGGCGCATCATCGGCACCGGCCATCGGGACCCGCGCTGGTTGCCGTACTTGCAGCCGTACGGCGCGGAGGACGCCATGGCCCGGATCGACGGCATTTCCGCCTGACGGTCCGGGCCTCCGCTTGCCCCCTGCGCCGGCTCCGGCTCAGCGCACCCAGTTCTTCAGCGGCTCGGTGGCCAGGGCGATCCCGACCGGCTCGGGCAGCGCGACCCCCTTGCCGAACGGCAGCGTCTGCACGGTCTCGTACCGGCCCCCGTCCGGACGGCTGTGCACCTTGACCTCACAGGTGTCCCGGTCGATCAGCAGATACACCGGGATCCCCGTCGCGGCGTAGGCCCGGGGCTTGTCGCCCTCAGCGTAGGGGGATCCGGCCCGTCAGGGGCGGCGCCAGGTGAGGGTGTAGCGCCAGAAGAGGCGTCGGCGCAGTCGGGCGCCGGGCAGCACCGTGCGGGCCGCCTCGGCGATGTCGGCGAACGGCATGTCGGCCGGGCGGGTCCGGGCGGTCATCGAGGTGGGCGGGGCGGCGGCCCGGCCCCTGTTCTTGAGCCACCCGAGGGCGGCATTGGGGAGGACGGCGGCCGCGCCGAGCAAGTGGTCCGTGGCGGTCCGCGGCCGATAGAGGCCGACGACGACCAGGGTGCCGCCGGGGGCCAGGTGCCCACGGAAGGTGTCGAGGGCCTCGGTGAACGGCAGGTGGTGGAGGGTGGCGACGCAGGTGATGACGTCGTGGGGTCCGGCGGGGAGGTCCGTCAGGGCGTCGGCGACGGTGAAGGAGGCCGCCGTCGACGTGGTGGTCAGGGCGCGTGCCCGTGCGGTGATCGCCGGATCCGAATCGACGCCGCGGACCTCGTCGGCCCGGGTGGCGAGCAGGCGGGCCAGGTCACCGGCGCCGGAACCGACGTCCAGCGCGCTGCCGAACCGGCGGGGGAGCTGCCGCAGGAGCCAGCGGTGGTAGTGGGCGTTGTGGTCCCAGGGGTGAGCGGCGTTGAACCGGTCGAGCGCCTGGAGGAGCCGATGCGGCAGTGACGTCATGTGTTCCTTCGACGATTCGTCCCCCGGGCACAGTTCCCGGGGTTGTGAATGCCCGTGCGTGGCCGGGCCCGGTGACCGGTTTGGGTGATCCGTGCCCGGGTTACGTGTTTTTTTGGCCGGGTCTGTAGGTATTCGGGAGGGGGTGGATGTGACCAGGGCCACGTTGGCGGTATTGGGGCGTCTGTCCTCGCGGGGACTGGGTAGGGGCTGCCGTAACTCGCCACAAGCGTGCTTGACACAACGCCCGACCCGGGGCCCGATGACGGGCCCGTTCCACCGTCCGACCCAGAGCCTGATCCAAAGGAGACCCCCGTGGCTGCACTGGCGCCCCTTCTGCTGCCGGCCCCCTCCAAACCCGTGGCGGAGCCGTCCACTCCCTGGGCGGAGCCCTCCGCCGCCTCCGAGACCCCGCACTACTGCGTCTTCGGCGCCACCGGCAGCTGCGCCGAGACCCCGCTGACCAGCGAACCGCCGCTGCCCGACGCCGAGCCCCTCACCAGTGAGTCGCCGTTCGCCGACGCCGTACCGCTGACCAGCGAGTCCTCGCCCGAACTCACGGCCGACGTGCCGGAGCAGGGCGGCCCCTCCTTCGCCGTCCCCGTTCCGGAACCCACGAGGTCGTAGAGGAAGCAGATGCCCGCAGCCCAGCCGGCCGAGCCGCCCACCGAGGACCTTCCCGAGGATCTGACCAGGCTCGCCGCCCTGCACGGCGTCGCCACCTCCTACCGCCCCTCCCCGGACCGCACCGTCCCGGCCTCGGCCACCGCCGTCACCCTCGCGCTGGCCGCCCTCGGCGTGGACGCGAGCACCCCCGGGGCCGTACGGGCCGCGCTCGCCGCCCGCGAGACCGAGCTGCGCGAACGGCTGCTGCCGCCCACCGTCGTCCGCTGGGGCGGCGGCACCCCGGCCGCGCTGGCCGCCCTGCCCTCCGGCACCCGGCTGCGCGTCGACACCGAGCAGGGCGAGCGCCGCGAGGGAGTCGAGGGGCTTGCGTACGGGGTCCACCGGCTGACCGCCAGCGCGCCCGACGGGCGCACCGCCGAGGCGCACCTGGTCGTCGCGCCCGCCCGGCTGCCCGCTCCCGCCGCCCGCTCCCACGGGCTTCTCGTCCAGCTCTACTCCCTCCTCTCCCGCCGCTCCTGGGGCATGGGCGACCTCGGCGACCTCGGTGAACTGGCCGCCTGGGCCGGTCGCTCCCTCGGCGCCGGATTCGTGCAGGTCAACCCGTTGCACGCGGCCGTACCCGGCGCCCCCACCGACCCGTCGCCGTACCGGCCGTCCTCGCGCCGCTTCCCCGACCCGGTGCACCTGCGGATCGAGGACGTGCCCGAGTTCGCGTACGTCACCGACCCCGAGCGCGCCCGGACGCTGCGGGAGCGGGCCGGGCGGCTGCGCGAGGGCGTCCTGGAAAAGGACGCCCTGATCGACCGGGACGCCGTGTGGGAGCTGAAGCGCGAGGCCCTGGGACTGCTCAACGAGGTCCCCCTGGGCCCCGGCCGCCGCGCCGCCTACTGCGACTACCTCGCCGAACAGGGCACCGCCCTGGAGGATCACGCCACCTGGTGCGCGCTCGCCGAGGTCCACGGCTCCGACTGGCACCGCTGGCCCGAGGGCCTGCGCGACCCCCGCTCGGCCGACACCGACCGGGCCCGCCGCGAGCTGATGGACCGCGTCGACTTCCACTCCCGGCTCACCTGGCTCACCGACACCCAGCTCACCGCCGCCCAGCGCACCGCCCGCGAGGCGGGCATGCCGGTCGGGATCGTCCACGACCTCGCCGTCGGCGTGCACCCGCGCGGCGCCGACTCCTGGGCCCAGCAGGAGTACTTCGCCGCCGGGATGTCGGTGGGAGCGCCGCCCGACGCCTTCAACTCCCGCGGCCAGGACTGGGGGCTGCCGCCCTGGCGCCCGGACCGCCTCGCCGCGTCCGGGTACGCGCCGTTCCGGGGGCTGCTGCGCGGCCTGTTCCGGTACGCCGGGGCCCTGCGCGTCGACCACGTCATGGGCCTGTCCCGGCTCTGGTGGGTGCCCGAGGGGCGGCCGCCCACCGAGGGCACCTACGTCCACCACGACGCCGAGGCCATGCTCGCCGTCCTGGTCCTGGAGGCCCACCGGGCCGGTGCCGTCGTCATCGGCGAGGACCTGGGCACCGTGGAGCCCGGGGTGCGCGAGGCGCTGCGCGAGCGCGGGGTGCTGGGCACCTCGGTGCTCTGGTTCGAACGGGACTGGACCGGTGACGGCCGCCCCCTGCCGCCCGAACGGTGGCGCGCCGACTGCCTGGCCACCGCCACCACCCACGACCTGCCGTCCACCGCCGCCCGCCTCACCGGCGAACACGTCGAACTGCGCGACCGGCTCGGCCTGCTCACCCGCCCCCTGGAGGAGGAGCGCGCCGGGGCCGCGGCGGACACCGCGGAGTGGCTCGACGTACTGACCCGGCTCGGGCTGCTGCACGGCACCGGCGGCGACACCGGAACGCCCGCCGAGGAGGCGGAGATCCAGGCCGTGCACCGCTTCCTGCTGCGCACCCCCGCCCGCATGGTCGGCCTCTGGCTTCCGGACGCCGTCGGCGACCGCCGCCCGCAGAACCTGCCCGGCACCTGGGACCAGTACCCGAACTGGCGGCTGCCCGTCGCCGACGCCGAGGGCCGCCCGGTGACGCTGGAGGACCTGGCCGCCTCGCCCCGGCTGCACGCCCTGATCGACGTCGTACGCGATGCCGCACGAGATGCAGTAGGAGATGGCGTACGGCAACGCGGTGGCGACCGGGACGGCTGAACGGGGGCGCGCCGGGCGCCCGCGGGCCCCGTACGGGCACCCCGGGCGCGCGGGCGCCCGGACCGTTCGCTAACTTTGCACCGTGGACAAGAAGAACGCCCTGCGCGCCGGCGCCCTGGCAGCCGGTACGACGCTGATGATGCTGCTCATGTCGTCCCCCGCGCTCGCGCTGACGCGCGACGACGGCGACGACCCCGGCACCGGCCTGAGCGTCGTCGAGACGCTGGGTCTCTACGTCCTGGCCCCGATCGCGCTGTTCGCGATCATCGCGGGTCTGGTCATGGTCCTGGACCGGTCCCACCCGGACCACCGGGTGTCGACTCCCGGTACGAAGAGCAAGGCCAAGGCCAAGGGCAAGGTCGCCGCGAAGGCCTGACCTCCCGCACCCCGCTTCACCGAGGGCGCCGCCCCCACCGCACGTACGCGGAGGGGACGGCGCCCTTCGGCGTGCGCGGGCGCCCCTACTTCTCCGTACCGGCGAGGAGGTCCCGCAGCAGGCCGGCCAGCTGACCGGCCCGTTCCGCGTCGAGGGAGGCCAGCGCCTCGGTCTGGGCGGCGAGGCCCGCGCCGACCGCCTCGTCGATCAGCTCGAGGCCCCGTTCGGTGAGCGTGACCTGCAGCCCCCGGCGGTCGTGCGGGTCGGGGGAGCGGCGCAGCAGTCCCGCCCGTTCCAGCTTGTCCAGCCGGCCGGTCATGCCGCCGGTGGTGAGCATCAGCGTGGCCGAGAGCTGACGGGGCGAGAGCGTGTACGGCTCGCCGGAGCGGCGCAGGGTGGCCAGGGCGTCGAACTCGCCGCGCGAGATGCCGAAGCGCGCGTACGCCTGCTCCATCCGGTCGCCCATGGCGCGCGCCAGCCGGAAGACCCGGCCGAAGACCTCCATGCCGGCCGTGTCCAGGTCGGGCCGGACCGCCGCCCACTGGCCGATGATCACGTCGACGGGGTCCTTGCGAGGTCCGGGCTGTGGGGGACGTTCAGTCATGGGACGAGTATCGAGGCGATTCCGCTCGGCCGCAAGAAAGTGGCTTGGCGAAAACTTGCTTAGAAGTAAGCTACTTTCCAACGAGCTTCATTCGTCTCCGAAGGGTGCCCTCATGGCCGCCACCCGCCCCGCCGTCATCGCGCTCACCGCCCTCGCCCCCGTCTCCTGGGGCAGCACCTACGCCGTGACCACCGAGCTCCTGCCGCCCGACCGGCCCCTGTTCACCGGGCTGATGCGCGCCCTGCCCGCCGGTCTGGTGCTGCTCGCCCTCGCCCGGGTGCTGCCGCGCGGCGCCTGGTGGGGGAAGGCCGCGGTGCTGGGCGTGCTGAACATCGGGGCCTTCTTCCCGCTGCTGTTCCTCGCCGCCTACCGGATGCCGGGCGGGATGGCCGCCGTCGTCGGCTCGCTCGGCCCGCTCCTCGTCGTCGGCCTCTCGGCCCTCCTGCTCGGGCAGCGGCCCACCGCCCGGTCCGTGCTCACCGGCGTCGTCGCCGCGTTCGGCGTGAGCCTGGTGGTGCTGGAGGCAGCCGGGGGACTGGACCCGCTCGGCGTGCTGGCGGCCGTCGCCTCCACCGCGTCCATGTCCACCGGCACCGTGCTCGCGGGGCGCTGGGGCCGCCCCGACGGAGTCGGCCCGCTCGCCCTCACCGCCTGGCAGCTGACCGCCGGCGGCCTGCTCCTCGCGCCGCTCGCCCTCCTGGTCGAGGGCGCCCCGCCCGCCCTGGACGGCCCGGCCGTCGGCGGCTACCTCTACCTGGCGCTGGCCAACACGGCGCTGGCGTACTGGCTCTGGTTCCGCGGCATCGGCCGGCTCTCCGCCACCCAGGTCACCTTCCTCGGCCCGCTCTCGCCGCTGACCGCCGCCGTGATCGGCTGGGCGGCCCTCGGCGAGGCACTCGGTCCGGTGCAGCTGATGGGCATGGCGCTGGCGTTCGGCGCGACCCTCGCGGGGCAGCGGGCGCCGCGCGGGCGGACGGTCGCGGCAGCCGAACCGTTCGGTTCTGCTTCAAAGAACGGTCGAAAAGATTCGATGGACCTGATGAGTCCGGCCCTGCGACGGTAGGCCCGCCAGACCCCCGACCAGGAAAGGACCTTCGTGGCCACAGCCGCCCACCGGAACCCGACCCAGAGCGTCACCTCCCGAGATACCACCCCGACGCGGCCGACGGCGCCCGTCGCCCTCGGGCTCGCGCTCGCCGTGCTCGCCACCCTCGTCTGGTCCGGCAGCTTCGTCACCTCGCGGGCCCTGGGTGACAGCGTGCCGCCCGTCCAGCACGCGTTCTGGCGCTGGGTGGTTGCCCTCGCCGTGGTCGCCCCCTTCGGCGCCCGGCGAGCCTGGCGGCAGCGCGCACTGATCCGGCGCCACCTCGGCTTCGTGGCCCTCGCCTCCCTGCTCGGCGTCACCGTCTACAACACCCTCGTCAACCAGGCCGGCGTCACCACCCCCGCCGCCAACATGGGCATGATCATGGCGGCGTCCCCGGTGCTCATGGCCCTCTACGAGCGGGCGGGCGGGGTGCGCCTCGGCGTCCGCCGGGTCGCCGGGCTGGCCGTCGCCTGCGCGGGCGTCCTGCTGCTCGTCGGAGGGGACGGCGCCTCCTTCTCGGCCGGCGACCTGTGGATGATCGCCGCGGCCTGCTGCTTCGGCTCGTACAGCGCGCTGCTGCGCCGCAGGCCCGAGGGGCTGGACGGCGCGGGCTTCCTGTTCACCACATTTCTCGTCGGCACCGTCCTGCTGCTGCCCGCGCAGGGCGTCAGCCTCGCCGTGCAGGGCGGCTTCCAGCCGACACCGGGTACCGTCTGGCCGCTCCTGTACGTCGGCGTCGCCTCCTCCGCCGTCGCCTTCTTCGCCTGGAACAAGGCGATCTCCCTGATCGGACCGTCCCGCGCCGGGGTCGTCTACTACCTCCAGCCGGTGTGCGTCGCCCTGCTGTCCTGGGCCCTGCTCGCCGAGCCGACCGGCTGGCCGCAGGCGGGCTGCATGGCGCTGATCCTCGGCGGCGTCGTCCTGGGCGCGGGGGCGCGCCGGTAGGTCGCGGGGCCCGCCGGTAGGTTGCCGCCATGGCCGACTGGGACATCCGCAAGCTGCAGATCCTGCGGACGCTGCGCGAGCGGGGCACGGTGACCGCGACGGCCGAGGCGCTGCACATGACACCGTCCGCCGTGTCCCAGCAGCTGACGAACCTCTCCAAACAGCTCGGCGTGGAGCTGCTCCAGGCGCACGGCAGAAGGGTCCGGCTGACGGACGCGGCCCGGCTGGTGCTGCGGCACGCCGAGGCGGTGTTCGAGCAACTGGAGCGCGCCGACGCCGAGTTGGCGTCCCACATCCGCGGAGAGGCGGGCGAGGTCCGGGTCGGCGCCTTCTCCACCGCAGTACCCGCCCTCGTCGTACCGGCCGTCACCGCGCTGCGCGCCACGCGCCCCGGCATCGCGGTGCGGGTGCGGGAGGCCGAGGCGCAGGAGGCGTACGAACTGCTGGCCGCCGGGGAAGTGGACCTCGCGCTGTCGCTGGCCGCGCAGGCGCCCAGCGCCGTCGACCCGCGCTTCACCCGCGTCCCGCTGCTCGCCGACCCGCTGGACGTCGCGCTGCCCGGGGACCACCCGCTGGCCCGCGCGGAGGGACTGCGGCTGGCCGACCTCGCCGCCGAGCCGTGGATCTTCGGCGGCAGCGGGCCCTGGTCCGACATCACGCGCGGCGCCTGCGAGGCGGCGGGGTTCCGGCCGCACCAGGGGCACGCGGCGGCCGGCTGGCCGGCGATCCTCGCCATGGTCGGGGCGGGCATGGGCGTCGCCCTGGTCCCCCGCATGGCGGCCGTGCCCCGGGACGGCGTGGTGATGCGCGAACTGCGCGCGGACCGCCCTGTCCGGCACGTGGTCGCGGCCGTGCGCAAGGGCGCGGAGGAGGGCGCCGCCGTCGCCACCGTACTCACGGCCCTGCGCACGGCGGCGGACGGACGCCCTTGAACACCGCCCCTGAACGTCTGCTCCTGATTCCCCCGCCCGAGCGCACGCGGGGGGCGCCCGGTGCGACACCGGGCGCCCCCTCGTCCGTACTGGACGTACTGACCGTACTGACCGCCTACTCGGCCGCCGCCGCGTCCGCCGCCTGGGCGCGCAGCGCGCGCTCGACGCCCGAGCGGGACTCCGAGACCAGCCGGCGCAGGGCCGCGTTCGGCTCGGCGGAGGACAGCCACGCATCTGTGCGGTCCAGGGTCTCCTCGGACACCTGCACCGCCGGGTACAGGCCGACCGCGATCTGCTGGGCCATCTCGTGCGAACGGGACTCCCAGACACCCTTCAGCGCCTCGAAGTACCGCTCCGTGTACGACGCCAGCAGCTCGCGCTGGTCGGTCTGGACGAAACCGGCGATGACCGCCTCCTGGACGGCGTTCGGCAGCTTGTCGGACTCCACGACCGACTCCCATGCCTCCGCCTTGGCCGCCTCGGTCGGGCGGGCGGCCCGCGCCGTGGCCGCGTGGCGCTCACCGGCGGCGGTCTTGTCCCGCTCGTACTCGGCCGCGATCTCCGACCCGCCGAACCGGCCCACGGCCGCCAGCCGCTGCACGAACGCCCAGCGCAGCTCGGTGTCGACGGCCAGGCCCTCGATCGTCTGCGTGCCGTCCAGCAGCGCGTCCAGCAGGTCCAGCTGCTCCGGCGTCCGCGCCGTCGCCGCGAACGCCCGCGCCCACGCCAGCTGGTGGTCGCTGCCCGCCTCGGCCGCCCGCAGGTGGGCCAGCGTGGCCTCGGTCCAGCGGGTCAGCAGCGCCTCGCGGGCGGTCGGGGCGGCGTACTGGTCGATGGCCAGCTTCACCTGGCGGTGCAGCGACTGCACGACACCGATGTCCGACTCCTTGCCGATGCCGGACAGCACCAGCGACAGGTAGTCCCGGGTCGCCAGCTCCGCGTCCCGGGTCATGTCCCACGCCGACGCCCAGCACAGGGCGCGGGGGAGGGACTCCGTGAAGTCGCCCAGGTGCTCGGTGACCACGGCGAGCGACTGCTCGTCCAGGCGGACCTTCGCGTACGACAGGTCGTCGTCGTTCAGCAGCAGCACCGCCGGGCGGGCCTTGCCGACCAGCTGCGGCACGGCCGTCAGCTCGCCGTCCACGTCCAGCTCGACGCGCTCCCCGCGCACCAGCTTGCCGGCGCCGTCGAGGCCGTAGGCGCCGATCGCGATGCGGTGCGGGCGCAGCGTCGGCTCGCCCTTGGCGCCGGCGGGCAGGGCCGGGGCCTCCTGGCGGATGGCGAAGGAGGTGATGACACCGTCGGCGTCGGTCTCGATCTCCGGGCGGAGCACGTTGATGCCGGCCGTCTCCAGCCACGCCTTCGACCAGGTCTTCAGGTCGCGCCCCGAGGTCTCCTCCAGCGCGCCCAGCAGGTCGGACAGGCGGGTGTTGCCGAACGCGTGCCGCTTGAAGTACGCCTGCACGCCCTGGAAGAACGCGTCCTCACCGACGTACGCGACCAGCTGCTTGAGGACGCTGGCGCCCTTGGCGTACGTGATGCCGTCGAAGTTGACGAGCACGTCGTCCAGGTCGCTGATGTCCGCCATGATCGGGTGCGTGGACGGCAGCTGGTCCTGCCGGTACGCCCAGGTCTTCATCTGGTTGGCGAACGTCGTCCACGAGTGCGGCCACTTCGAGCCCGGCGCGGCGGCCTGGCAGGCGGCCTCGGCGTAGGTGGCGAACGACTCGTTCAGCCACAGGTCGTTCCACCACTCCATGGTGACCAGGTCGCCGAACCACATGTGCGCCAGCTCGTGCAGGATCGTCGCCGCCCGCACCTCGTACGCGGCGTCCGTCACCTTCGAGCGGAAGACGTACTGGTCGCGGATGGTCACCGCGCCCGCGTTCTCCATCGCGCCCGCGTTGAACTCCGGCACGAAGAGCTGGTCGTACTTCTTGAACGGGTACCGGTAGTCGAACTTCTCCTGGAACCAGTCGAAGCCCTGCCGGGTGACCTCGAAGATGGCGTCCGCGTCCAGGTGCTCGGCCAGCGAGGGACGGCAGTAGATGCCGAGCGGGACGGACTGGCCGTCCTTCTCGTACGCGCTGTGCACCGAGTGGTACGGGCCGACGATCAGCGCCGTGATGTACGACGAGATGCGCGGGGTCGGCTCGAACTCCCAGACGTTGTCCTTCGGTTCGGGCGACGGCGAGTTGGAGACGACCGTCCAGCCCTCGGGGGCCTTCACGGTGAACTGGAACGTCGCCTTCAGGTCCGGCTGCTCGAAGCTCGCGAAGACGCGGCGCGCGTCCGGCACCTCGAACTGCGTGTACAGGTACGCCTGGTCGTCCACCGGGTCGACGAACCGGTGCAGACCCTCGCCGGTGTTGGTGTAGGCGCAGTCGGCGGCCACGCGCAGGATGTTGCGTCCCGGCAGCAGGCCCGGCAGGGCGATGCGGGAGTCCTGGAACACCTCGGCGGCGTCGAGGGCGTCGCCGTTCAGCGTCACCTCGTGGACCGTCGGCGCGACCAGGTCGATGAAGGACTCGCCGCCGCCCTCGGCGACGTCGAAGCGCACCGTGGTCACGGACCGGTAGGTGCCGCCCTCCTGCGCGCCGGTGAGGTCGAGATCGATCTCGTACGAGTCAACGGTCAGCAGCGTCGCCCGCTGCCGCGCCTCTTCGCGAGTCAGGTTTGTGCCAGGCACGCGGTCATCTCCTCGTTATGTGTGGGTTGCGCCATCCTTCCACGTGGCCGGGACGGAACGCGATGTCCATTTCCCGCCGGTGCGCGGCGCGCCCGCGCGCGAGCCTGGACCCATGAACGGCCACACCGCACACCCCATCCCGCCGGGCGTCCTCGAGGAACTGCGCACCACCGACGACGCGGGCCGCGTCCCCGCTCCCGTGACCGACGACGAGGGCGGCGCCCCGCTGCGCTGCTGCCTGCGCCGCAGCCGCGCCGGTGAGCACATCGCGCTGGTCTCCTACGCCCCGCTGCGCCGCTGGGCGGCGGCGACGGGCGCCGACCCGGGCGCCTACGACGAGCAGGGGCCGGTCTTCGTCCACGCCGAGAAGTGCGCGGGGCCGGAGACGGACGGCCTCCCCTTCACCAACTCGCACCGCACCCTGCGCCGCTACTCGTCCGGCGGGCGGATCCTGGGCGGGCGGCTGGTCGAGGGCGCCGACGCCTTCGCTCCCGCCCTCCGAGAAGCGTTCGACGACCCGGCCGTGGCGTTCGTCCACGTCCGGGCCGTCGAGTACGGCTGCTTTCTCTACGAGGTGCGCCGAAACTGAGCCCCGCCGGCTCAGCCGCCCACCCCGAGCCGCCAGGGGCCGTCGGCCTCGATCCGCAGGAGGCCGGGCGCCCGGACGGGGGCCAGGACGTCGAGGCGGCCGACCTCGTTGACGAGGAGGTCCTCCTCGTCTCCCTGCCACTCGGGGTCGTCCGAGGCGAAGTAGTGCCAGACGACGAAGTTGCTCCGGCCCTGGTGGGCGAAGGACAGCACGCCCGGCGGCCCGTCGTACACCAGCAGGTCCGGACCCCGCCCGTCGAGGCTGTGCTCCAGGCGCCGGGCGTGGGCGAGCGGCAGCACCCGCAGCGTCCAGGGCGTGTCGGCGCGCACCACCAGGGACAGCGGGCGGTCCTGGGGGACGGTGGCGAACGTACGGGCGTACACCTCGTCCTCGTACGTGGACAGCAGGTCCTGGTCGGCGCGGCCGTACGCGTCGCAGGAGTCGATGTTCACCGAGATGCTGTCCCTGCACTCGATCTCGACCACCACACGGGCGCCGGGCGGCAGGTTCGGCGGGCAGGTGACGCGCTCCTTGCCCGCGGCGCGGTGCGTGAACGGCGGGAAGGAGAGCGCCAGCTCCGCCGCCAGGCGGTCGGCGGGCGGGAAGACGGAGGCGGGCGGGGCTACGGCTGCGAGCGGCAGGGGAGCAGGGGGCGGCGGGGCCGGGGCCGCGGGCACCGGCTGCGGTTCCTCGGCGACCGAGATGCCGAAGTCCGTGGCGAGCCCGGCGAGACCCGAGGCGTACCCCTGCCCCACCGCGCGGAACTTCCAGCCGCCGTTCCTGCGGTAGAACTCGCCGAAGACGAAGGCGGTCTCCGTCGAGGCGTCCCCGATCGTGAAGGACGCGACCTGCCGCCCGTCCGGCAGCGCGACCCGGACGTCCAGGGAGGGCACCTGCCCGAACGTTCCGCCGTCGGCGGACGCGGCCACCACGACCCGGTCCGTGCCGGGCGCGACGGCCGCGAGGTCCAGCCACAGCCAGTCGGCGCCGGTGCCGTCGGCCCCCTGGCCCTTGCCCAGGTGGCGCACGGCGCCCGACGGGTGGGCCGGCTGGTTGTAGAAGACGAGGTCGGCGTCCGAGCGGACCCGGCTCGTCGCGTCGAGCAGCAGGGCCGAAACGTCCACGTCCGGTACGTGAACGCCCTGCCGCCAGGTCACCGCCACCTGGAGGGCGGCCCCGGGAACGGGCAGGTTGCCGCCCTTCGTCATCTGCGTCATGGCGTGATCTTCACACGATCAGCACGACTGGTGGGGCGGATTGTCACACTCCGCATCGAGCGGGCGGGACACCTGAGGGGCGGCCACCCGTACCGGGTGACCGCCCCTGGAAAGCGGTGGACTACTTGGCGGCGGACAGCTCCGCCGCCACCAGCTCCGCGATCTGCACCGCGTTCAGGGCCGCGCCCTTGCGCAGGTTGTCGTTGGAGACGAACAGGGCGAGGCCGTTGTCCACGGTCTCGTCCCGGCGGATCCGGCCCACGTACGACGGGTCCTGGCCGGCCGCCTCCAGCGGCGTCGGCACCTCGGTGAGCGCCACGCCGGGGGCGCCGGCCAGCAGCTCCTTGGCCCGCTCCACGCTGATCGGGCGGGCGAAACGGGCGTTGATCTGCAGGGAGTGGCCGCTGAAGACGGGCACGCGCACGCAGGTGCCGGACACCTTCAGCTCCGGGATCTCCAGGATCTTGCGGGACTCGTTGCGGAGCTTCTGCTCCTCGTCCGTCTCGTGCAGGCCGTCGTCCACGATGGAACCGGCCAGCGGCAGCACGTTGTACGCGATGGGCGCCACGTACTTGTCCGGCTTCGGGAACTCGACCGCCGAACCGTCGTGGGTCAGCTTGGGGGCGTCCGAGCCGACCTTCTGGACCTGCTCGAACAGCTCGTCCACGCCGGCCAGGCCGGAGCCGGACACCGCCTGGTAGGTAGCGACGACGACGGCCTCCAGGCCCGCCTCCGCGTGCAGCGGACGCAGCACCGGCATCGCGGCCATCGTGGTGCAGTTCGGGTTGGCGATGATGCCCTTGGGACGGTCGGTGATCGCGTGCGGGTTCACCTCGGACACCACCAGCGGCACCTCGGGGTCGCGGCGCCAGGCGGAGGAGTTGTCGATCACGACGGGGCCCTGCGAGGCGACCTTTTCGGCCAGCGCCTTCGAGGTCGCGCCGCCCGCCGAGAACAGCACGATGTCGAGCCCGGAGTAGTCGGCGGTGGCCGCGTCCTCCACCGTCACGCCGTCCAGCTCCTTGCCGGCGCTGCGCGCCGAGGCGAACAGGCGCAGCTCGGTGACCGGGAAGTCGCGCTCCGTGAGGATCCTGCGCATGACCGTGCCCACCTGACCGGTGGCTCCGACGATTCCGACCCTCACGGTGACTCCTTCTCCGTTCGTGCGCGTGTCTTCACGCGCGCTTTGCTCGGCCGAGACTTTTCCATCATGGGGCGAAGCCCGGCCCGCCTGTCCAATCCTTTGCGCGATGTGCCCGCGCCTTGGGACGCCGAGGCTCGGTCCGCCCCTGCCCATCCCTTCCCGCCCCACACGACGATGTGACGTATGCCTCGCGCCGAAAGGCGACCGGGCGGGCGAACGTTTCGGGCGCCTCGTGCGTCCTAGGGGAAACGTGGCCGGGGGAGGAAATGGCTTTGCTGCGCAGAAGGGCCCGCCGCGGCCAGGGGGACGACGTACGCGACGACCCCCTGGACGCGGCACAGGAACGCCGGGTGCGGGCGGTGCTCGCGCTGGGCGGGGTGCCGCAGGCGGACCTGCCGGACGGGGTGCAGCAGGTCCGGCTGCGGCTGCTGGAACGGACGGCCAGTGGCCACGAGGCGCCGCGCGACGTGTCCGCCTGGGCGGCGGTCGTCGCCTCCAACCTGGCCATGGACTGGCACCGGGCCAGGCGCCGCCAGGACCGGCTCGGGGAACGCCTGGCCGCGCTGCGCCAGACGGAGCACCCCGGCGACGAGGACGCCAGCGTGCTGTCCCTCGCCGTCGCGCAGGGCCTGGACGAGCTGCCGGACGCCCAGCGCCAGGTCCTCGTCCTGCGCTTCTACGCCGACCTGCCGGTTCGCGGCATCGCCGAGGAGCTGGGCATCCCCGAGGGCACGGTCAAGAGCAGGCTGCACACGGCGGTACGGGCCCTGCGCGCCCGCCTGCACGAGGACGAGGTGGTGTGAGATGGCCGCCGAACAGCACCCCGGTGGGTACGACGGCGGGTACGACGCGCTGATGGCCGCGATCAGCGGTGAGCCGCTGGCGCCGGACGCGGGGCCGGACGCCCGCGGCGAGTACCGGTCGGCGACGGCCGACGTGGCGCTGCTGCGGGAGCAGCTGCACCTGCTCGGCGACGCCCTGGGCGAGCCCGTCGTGCGAGAGCGCCCGAAACCGGCGGCGGCACCACCACCCCGGCGCCGCCGCCCCTTCCGCCTCGCCGTGGGCGTCCTCGCGGCGGCCTGCGCGGGGGTGCTGGTCACGGGCCTGGGCTGGCTGGTCGTGCAGGGCGGCAGCGGTGCCTCCGACGACGCGGCGAGCGGCAGCGCGGCCGACAAGTCCGCGGTGCGGCCGGAGAGCCCGGCCGCGGGCCAGGAGGCCGCCGTGGTCTTCGGCACCCCCCGCTACCTCGCCTGCGCCCGGCTGGTCGCCGAGGGCACGGTGACCGCCGCCGATCGGGTGCCGGGCGCCGCACGGCACCGGATCACGCTCCGCGTGACGCGGGCCTACGCGCCGGAGGAGAGCACCGGGACGGCGACGACGTTCGTCCTGGACGACACCCTCGCCCGCCTCGCCCCCGGCGACCGGGTGCTGGTCGGTGCCCTGCGGGACCGGCCCACCGCGGACACGGTGATCACCGGCGAGCGGAACATCGCCACCGCCCGCACCTGGATCACCGCCTCCCTCCCGGAGTCCCGCACCCTCACCTGCGACTGACGTCCGGCCGGGGGAACGCGAAAGGGCGGGCGCCCGAACCGGCGCGCCCGCCCCGGGGCCTGCGGCAGGCCCCGCCCGTACCGCACCGGACTACGGCACGACCTTCCCGATCCGTACGCTGCCCAGGCCCGCGACCGTGCCGTGGGCGTTGACCAGCTGGACCCGGCCGAAGAACTCGCGGCCCTCGGGCGCGGCGGCCAGGGCCGTGACGCTGCCGGAGACCGTCGCCGAGTCGCCCGTGCCGAGCTTCACCGGCGCCGAGCCGTCCACGGTGACCGAGCCGAGGGTGTCGGCGAAGTACACGTCCCGGTAGTCGTACTCCGTGCTGCCCGAGGGCACCGAGTAGCCCGCGACCTCGACGGTGTACGTACCGGCGGCCGGCTTCGCGAGGGAGACCGACTCCTCGGAGTCGCCGTCGGCGGACTGGGCGACGACGGCGCCGTCCTCGCCGTAGACCGTCAGGTCCAGGTCGGCGGCCGCGTCGGAGACGCCCCCGATGGCGACGTCCAGCGACTCGGCGCCCTCGGGCACCTCGACCGTGGAGGTGGCCGTCTCGCCCTGCTTGATCGTCGGGCGGGAGGTCTCGGACGAGCCGAGCGGGCCGCCGACCAGCTTGCCTTCCAGGGCGGCGTACTGGTTGGTCACCGTCCAGGAGGCGTCGGCCGGGGTGCCGGCCTTCGCCTCGGGCACGGTGACGACCTCCGGGTCGAAGGCCGCGCCGAGCACGGTGACGTCCAGCTCGTAGGGGTTGTCGAGCAGCGGCGAGGTGCGCCGGGCCTCGACCTCGACCTCCCAGACGCCGGGCTGCGGGTCGGCGTACGCGCGCACGTCGGGGCGGCAGCCGTTGCCGTCGAGGTAGTTGTTGTAGCAGTACGGCGTGGAGGTGTTGTCGGACGGGACGCCGTACGGGTGGATGGAGATGAACCGGGTCTGGCTCTCGCCCTTGAGCCCGCCGATCGCCACCTCCAGCGACTTCGCGCCCTCGGGGACGGTCACGAAGTACGACGTGGTGTCGTTGCGCTGCACCGAGCCCTTCGCGGAGAAGTCGTACTTCAGCGGGGCGGAGACGACGACCGTGGTCAGGACCTGCTGGTCGACGCCCTCGGTGCGCGGGTCGTCGACCTCCAGGATCGCGCTCTTGAGACCGGCGGAACCGGGCCGCGCCTCGACCTTGACGGTGACCGGCTCGTTCAGCGGCAGGTACACCTCGTCCCGTCCGACGATCCGGAAGGTGTGCCCCGCGTTGTTCTCGAAGTCCAGCTCGTGCCGGACCGGCCGGTCGGCGCCGGTGGTGCGGGTGAGCGTGATCTCGTACGTCTTCTTCTGCCCGGCCTTCAGACCGCCCTCGCGGTCGTAGAGGCCGGTGCCGTAGCCCGGGGTCTCGAGGAACTGGTCGATCGCGGTGTCGACCGGTGCCTTCACCGTGTACTCGTGTGCGGTGGCGCCGCGCCGGATCGACTTCCAGGCGTCGGGGATGTCGATCAGGCCCGCGCCCTCCTCGTACGCCTGCACGCCCTTGATGTGGTCGGCGGTGGAGGTCAGCGCGGTGCGCAGCTTCGCCGGGGTGAGGTCGATGCGGGCCTGCTTGGCCGCCGACAGGAGCAGCGCGGAGGCGCCGGCGGCCTGCGGGGACGCCATCGAGGTGCCCTGGAGCATGCCGTAGCCGGCGGGCAGGTCGTAGCCCGCCTCGGGGACCGGCGCGCCCGGCATCCAGGTCTGGATGGAGTTGACCGCGGCGCCGGGCGCGGTCAGCGTCGGCGTGAAGCCGCCGTCCTCACGCGGGCCGCGCGAGGAGAACGGCATCATCTGGTACTTGGTCTTCACCGCGGAGCCGTAGTTGGCGGCCCAGGTCTCGCGGGAGATGGAGGCGCCGACCGAGATCACCTTGTCGGCGAGGCCGGGGTCGCCGATGGTGTTGGCGCCGGGGCCGGAGTTGCCCGCGGAGATGACCAGCTGGACGCCGTAGGTGTCGATGAGGCGGGTGTACAGCTCGGCGCGGGCGTTGTTGCCGTCGTTGAGGGCGGGCAGACCGCCGATCGACATGTTGACGATGTCGACGCCGCGGTTGACCACGAGGTCGATCATGCCCTCGGTGAGCGCGACGTTGGTGCAGCCGCCGCTCCACGTGCACGCACGGGACGACACGATCTTCGCGCCGGGCGCGGCACCGTCCATCCGCCCGCCGAACAGCCCGTTGGCGGCCGCGAGTCCGGCGACGTGCGTGCCGTGCTCGGACTCGATGACGCCGATGTTGACGAAGTCCGTCTTGGCGCCCGCGGAGTTGTAGACGACGTCCTTGCGGATCTCGACGACGAAGGGCTGGCGCTCGGCCACGTCCGTCTTCGGGTCGTCGGTGCCGAAGTACCCGACCTGGAAGCCGTCCTTGTAGGGCTTCATCGGGGTGTCGTCGGAGAAGTCGTGGTTGTTGTTCAGGTCGACGCGGACCGTGCCGGCCTCGGCGTCGTACAGGACGCCCCAGGAGTCGGTGGTGTCGCCGTCCCGGTTGGCGTCGCCCGCCGCGTCACCGCCGGTGGTGTACGACTCCAGGAAGGTGCTGACCCGGTACGAGCCCGCGGGTGCGGTCCAGGTCTCGCCGCCGTAGGTGAAGGTGGGGCCGGAGACCGAGGCGGTCATCGGGCGCCAGGTGCGGTCGCCGTCGACGACCGGGTCGGTGGCGGTGACCCAGTCGACGATCTTGCGTTCGCCGGTGGTGGTCTTCTGCAGTGCCGGGTGGCCGAGGTCGACGCCGGAGTCGAGGATGCCGATGGTGACGCCGCGGCCGTCCGACCTCGGGTACTTCTTCACGAAGTCGACGGCGCCCGTCTCGAAGGACGGGTTGTACGGGTTCTCGGCCGGGGTCCAGCGGTTCGGCGCCGGGTAGGAACGGCCCTTGTGCGCGGCGCCCTTGGCCATGTCGGCGCTCGGCGTCGGGTCGTCCAGTGGAATCTCGTCGCGCAGGTCGATGCCGTGCACGGAGGAGAGCTTCGCGGCGGCCGCGATCGCCGAGTCCGCCTTGGCGGTGGGGACGGTGGCGCGTACGTAGCCCAGCTCGTCGTAGGTGCGGCCGACGGTGCCGCCGGCGATCCCGTCCAGCTCCTTCGCCACCTGCTCGGTCCGGCCCGGCGCGGTGGCGACCATCATCGTGACGTTCTTCTCGCCGTCGGCCTTCGCCTGGGCGAGCAGGTCCGCGTCGTCGGAACCGAGCTTGTCGTGGGCGGACTTGACCGAGGCGTCGACGGGAGGCGCGGTTGTCGCGGGTCCGTCGGCGGCGAGGGCCGCGGGCACCGGCCCGACCGCGGCGAGCGCGGCGGCGAGGCCCGTGGCCACGGCCAGGCGGGCCGCGCGTCTCGCGCCCGGTATCGGTTCACGCTGGGGGCTGTTGGTCATCGGCATCCCTTGGGGTGAAGGAACGAGCGGTAACGGCCAAGACCGATCGGCCCTGGCCGAGACAGTCCGGAATCCGATCCCGGACGACCGCTCAGCTTTACTCAAGGGATCATTGATTGGGGAGAGTTGTCCGGGGCGGGAAGAAGGCATGGCGTACTTCCGCCATACGCCATCGGGGACACAAGGGGCGGCCCGGGACAATCCCGCGGACCCCGCGGCACCACCCGCACGACACTGCCCGGCACCCCACGGCACCGGTGCGGGTGAAAAGGGGCCGAAACACGTTCAACCGTCCCGGACCACGGCAACCCTCTTGCGGTCGGTGCGGTCTCTCCCGGGACCGAGCAGTACCGAGGATGGGGGAAGACATGACCGTACGTGTACGAGCCGCCCTGCTCGCGGCCACCGCCGTGGCCCTGTCGGCGGCCGTCGCGGGGCCCGCCGTGGCCGTGCCCGCCGCCACCGGCGGCCACGACGCGACCCGCCGGGCTCTCCGGGCGGCCGTCGAGGACGGCGTGCCCGGAGTCACGGCGACCGCCCGCGACCGGCGCGGCACCTGGTCCGCAACCGCCGGAGTGGGCGATCTGCGCACCGGCGAGCCGCGCTCCGAGCAGGACCGCTACCGGGTCGGCAGCATCACCAAGACCTTCGTCGCCACCGTACTGCTCCAACTGGAGGCCGAGGGACGGCTCTCCCTCGACGACACGGTGGACCAGTGGCTGCCGGGGGTGGTCACGGGCCACGGCCACGACGGCGCCCGGATCACCCTGCGCCAGCTCCTCAACCACACCAGCGGCGTCCACAACTACACGGAGGACGACGGATTCGCCCGCGACTACTTCCTCAAGGACGGCTTCTTCGAGCACCGCTACGACGCGGTGACCCCGCGCGAGCTGGTCGCCATCGCCATGACCCACGAACCGTACTTCGCGCCCGGCGCCTCCTGGGCCTACTCCAACACCAACTACGTCCTGGCCGGCCTGGTGATCGAGGAGGCCACCGGCCGCCCGTACGGAGAGGAGGTGCGCCGCCGGATCATCGAGCCGCTGCAGCTGCGCGCCACCTCCTTCCCCGGCACCCGCACCTCCCTGCCCCGCCCCAGCAGCCGGGCCTACTCCAAGCTGGCCGCGACGGCGACCGGCCCGACGTACGACGTCACCCGGCTCAACCCGGCCATCGCCGGCGCGTCGGGCGAGGCGGTCTCCAGCTCTGCCGACCTGAACCGCTTCTACACCGCCCTGCTCCGCGGCAGGCTGCTGCCCGCGAAGCAGCTGACCGAGATGACGACCACCGTCTCCGCGCGGGACGGCGCCGAGTACGGCCTCGGACTGATCAAGCGGGAACTGGACTGCGGGGTGACGGTCTGGGGGCACGCCGGCGGCATCCACGGCTCCTCCTCGGAGGCGGTGGCGACCCGGGACGGCCGGCACGCGCTCGCCTTCAACTTCAACGGCGACTGGTCCGGCGACGGCGAGGCGGTCATCGAGGCCGAGTTCTGCACCGGGCGACCGTGATCTAGCGGGGCAGCACCACGACGTACGCCGCGGGCTCCCGGTCCCCGGCCGCCATCAGTGCCGTGCGCACGACGGTCGCCTGGTGGTCCGGGCAGTCCCGCAGCTTGCGGGGCGTGACGTGCACGACGGTGATCCCCAGCCGCTCCAGGTGCTCGCGCTTGCGGGCGTGCTCCGCCCAGTCGGCGTCGTCCTCCTGCTGCCGGTGCGCCCGGGTGTCCAGCTCCAGCGCCACCGCGTGCTCGGGCCAGAAGGCGTCCACGCCGCCCAGGTGGGGGCCGCCGGGCAGACGCAGGTCGACGTTCCAGACCGGCTCCGGCAGACCGTGCTCGCGCACCATCCGGTACAGCCGCTGCTCGGCCAGCGCCCGCCCCTCGGCGACCAGCGAGTCCACGGCGTCCACCACGTGCGGGCGGCTGAGCAGCCGGGCCCGGTTCAGCTCCCGCACCACCGCGGCCGGTTCGCAGTGCCCGCCGCGCACCGCCTCCGTCAGCAGCCGGCGGACCGTGGCCGGGTCGGTCAACTCCGCCACCGCGTCCGCCAGGGCCCGCGCCACCGGCGCCACCGGAACCCCGGTCACCTCCACCGCGGTCGGCAGCGCGGCCGTGCGGACGACGCGCGCACAACCCGTCGTGCGCAGCCGGCGCAGCCGCGGGACCAGGACGTCGATGAGGTCCAGGGACGACAGCGGGGGAGCGGCGGAGAAGCCGTGCAGCGTCAGCGCGGCCAGGCCGGTGATCATCGCCTCCGCGTACGCGGGCACCGGTGGCTGCTCCCCGCCCGGCTGGAGGGGCACGGAGGCACTCACGCCGGGTGCCGTGCCGGAGGTGCGATCCCGTGCCGCGTAGAGCAGCACCGCGTGCAGCCGCTCGTCGCTGGTCGGTGGGCCGGGGTGCAGCAGGACGACGTTCGGCAGGAGCTGCTGCCAGGAGCCGCCGGGCCGGCACTGCTCGTTGGTCTCCGCGGCGGAGACACCGTGTGCCCGCAGCTGGCCTGACGTCATCAGCCGGCGTCGGCCGTCGGCCAGTTCGTGGAGCGGGCGGGGGCGGGGGGAGAGCGGGGTGTTGTGCGTCATGACCGGCAATTTCCCGCGCCCGATCCGCCCCTTAACCCCTGTTACACGCCCATCGCCGAACCGGGACAAGGCCGAACTAAAGGACGGGTGTTCGGATGCCGAAACCCCTGGTCCGAAAGGGTGGGACCAGGGGTTACGGCTGCTATTGCCCGAATTCCGTAACGACGACGGAACGCTCAATCATTGGCCAGGACTCATCGATGCGGGGCAGGACAACGCCCCAAGGGGCGCGGGGAACTGCGCGACAAGCCACAGCGCACCCGCACCCGGCGAACAACTGAACCCGAGAACTCACCGACCGCCGGAGGCCCTGTCGCAAGCCTGCGCCCGCAGAGCCCGCGCCAGATCGTCCCGCGCCTCCAGCACCAGCCGGCGCAGCGCCGGCGCCGCGTCCTCGTGCGCCGCCAGCCACGCGTCGGTCGCGTCCAGGGTGTCCTGGGAGTCCCGCAGCGACGGGAACAGGCCCCGGACCACGTCCATCCCGATCTGGATGGACCGCTCGGCCCACACCCGCTCGATCGCCGCGAAGTACTTCTCGGTGTACGGCGCGAGCAGGTCCCGCCGCGAGGGCTGCGCGAACCCGGCGATGGTCGCCTCCACCAGCGCGTTCGACAACGCGTCGGACTCCACGACCTGCGCCCACGCCTGCGCCTTCACCGCGGCCGACGGACGCGAGGCCAGGCAGCGCACCTGGTGGCGCTTGCCGGAGGCCGTGTCGTCACGGGCCAGCTCGGCGGCCAGGACGCCCTCGTCGGCCTCGCCGTGGGCCGCCAGCGGGGCGAGGAAGACCCAGCGCAGCTCCTGGTCCACGTCCAGGCCGTCGATCTTCTCGGTGCCCTCCAGCAGCCCCCGGAGCAGCGCCAGGTCCGCCCGGTCGGACGCCACCGACGCGAAGAACCGCGCCCACGCCAGCTGCTGCTCGCTGCCCGGCGCCGCGTCCCGCAGCTCGCGCAGCGCGCCCTCGCCGAGCAGCCGGCCGCCGGTCTCCCGCCAGTCGGGCGCCGCGTAGTGCACCAGCGCCGAGTCGGTCCAGGCGTGCAGCATCTGCAGGACGCCGATGTCGGACTCGCGCCCCGCGAACCGCAGCACCAGCTGAGCGAAGTCCCGGGTGGGCAGCAGCGCGTCCCGCGTCATGTTCCACAGCGCCGACCAGCACAGGGCACGGGCCAGCGGGTCGGTCAGGGACCCCAGGTGCTCGCGCAGCGTCGCCAGCGAGGTGGCGTCGAACCGCGTCTTGCAGTACGTGAGGTCGTCGTCGTTGACCAGGACCAGCTCGGGCGCCTCGGCACCGGCCAGCTCCGCCACCACCGTGCGCGGCCCCTCGACGTCCACCTCGGCGCGCGCGTACCGCTCGAGCGCGCCCTCGGCCGTACGCCGGTACAGGCCCACGGCGACGCGGTGCGGGCGAAGTTCGGGGTGGGACTCCGCCGCCTCCTGCACCACGGCCAGCTCGTCGACGGTGCCCGCCGCGCTCAGCAGCACCTGCGGGGTGAGCGAGTTGACGCCGGCCGTCTGCAGCCAGGAGCGCGCCCAGGCCGCCATGTCCCGCCCGCTGGTCTCCTCCAGGACCGACAGCAGATCGCCCAGCCGCGTGTTGCCGTACGCGTGCCGCTTGAAGTAGCGCCTGGCACCCTCCATGAAGGCGTCCTGCCCGACGTACGCCACCAGCTGCTTGAGCACCGAGGCGCCCTTGGCGTAGGTGATGCCGTCGAAGTTGAGCTTGGCGTCCTCCAGGTCACGGATGTCGGCCGTGATCGGGTGCGTGGAGGGGAGCTGGTCGGCGCGGTAGGCCCACGCCTTGCGGCGGTTGGCGAAGGTGATCCAGGCGTCCTTGAAGCGGGTCGCGCCGACGTTCGCGAACGCGCCCATGAAGTCGGCGAAGGACTCCTTCAGCCACAGGTCGTCCCACCACTCCATGGTGACCAGGTCGCCGAACCACATGTGCGCCATCTCGTGCAGGATCGTGTTGGCGCGGCCCTCGTACGACGCCCGCGTCACCTTCCCGCGGAAGATGTACTCCTCCCGGAAGGTCACCATCCCCGGGTTCTCCATCGCGCCGAGGTTGTACTCGGGCACGAACGCCTGGTCGTACTTCCCGAAGGGGTACGGGTAGTCGAAGTGGTCGTGGAAGAAGTCCAGCCCCTGCTTGGTGATCAGGAAGACGTCGTCCGCGTCGAAGTGCGGGGCGAGCCCCTTGCGGCACAGGGCGCCGAGCGGGATCTCCAGCCGGGTGCCGTCCTCGAAGGTCCGCTCGTAGGAGTCCGTCACGTAGTGGTACGGGCCGGCCACCACACACGTGATGTACGTCGAGATCGGCTTCGTCTCCGCGAACCGCCACACCCCGTCGACGCGCTCGCCCGCGCCGTTGGACCACACCGTCCACTCCTCGGGCGCGCGCACCTCGAAGCGGAAGGGGGCCTTGAGGTCCGGCTGCTCGAAGTTCGCGAAGACCCGGCGGGAGTCGGCCGGCTCGTACTGGGTGTACAGGTACACCTCGCCGTCCTCGGGGTCGACGAAGCGGTGCATTCCCTCGCCGGTGCGGGAGTAGGCGCACTGGGCGTCGACCACCAGTTCGTTGTCGGCGGCCAGGTCCTCCAGGGCGATCCGGGAGCCGTCGAAGACCTCGCTCGGGTCGAGGTCGCGGCCGTTCAGGGAGACGGCGGTGACGCTCGGGGCGATCAGGTCGGCGAAGCTGCTCGCGCCGGGCTCGTTGCAGCGGAAGCGGATCGTGGTGACGGACCGGAACGTGCGCGGCCCCTCGCCCTGCGCGTCTCCGACGGCCGAGCGCACGTCGAGGGACACGTCGTACCCGTCGACGGACAGCAGGGCGGCCCGCTCCCGGGCCTCGTCGCGGGACAGATTCTCACCGGGCACGGGCGGCACTCCCTCGGATGGTGTTCGGTATCGGTATACGTGGTGTCACGTGGTGTTCAGTATGCGGACAGCACCGATCCTGCCATGCGCCCCTGACGCACGGCAGCCGGGAATGAGAGGACCGGACGGCCGGTTGCCCCGGGAAACGCTCGTCCGCACCGCCTCATGAGGAGAGACATGTCGGAGAAGACGCCCGTCGACTTCTGGTTCGACCCCCTGTGCCCCTGGGCCTGGATGACCTCGCGCTGGGTCCTGGAGGTGGAGAAGGTCAGGGACATCGAGGTCCACTGGCACCTGATGAGCCTGGCCGTCCTCAACGAGGACAAGCTCGACGAGCTGCCCGCGGACTACCGCGAGATGCTGGAGGTCAAGGCATGGGGCCCGGTCCGCGTCGTCATCGCGGCCCAGGAGGAGCACGGCCGCGAGGTGCTCGGCGACCTCTACACGGCGCTCGGCACCCGCATCCACAACCGGGAGGAGGGCCCCGGCCGGGACACCGTCGCCGCGGCCCTGAAGGATGTCGGCCTGCCCGAGTCCCTCATGGACCACTGGGACGACACCCCCTACGAGCCCCAGTTGCGCGCCTCCCACAAGGAGGGCATCGACAAGGTCGGCCAGGAGGTCGGCACCCCGGTCATCGCCGTGCCCGGCGCCGACGGCGAGCAGCTCGCCTTCTTCGGCCCGGTCGTCACCCCCGCCCCCAAGGGCGAGGACGCCGCCAAGCTCTGGGACGGCACGCTGGCCGTGGCCTCCGTGCCGGGCTTCTACGAGATCAAGCGCACCCGCACCAAGGGCCCCGACTTCAGCAACCTCTGAGCAGGGCACGCGTGTCCCCGCGCCCCCTCCTCGGGGACGCGGGGTCACGGGGCGGGCGGTCAGTCCTCCTCGGGCAGCGTCGCGCCGACCCACCACCGGTCCTTGCGCTGGATCCGGCGGCAGCCGTTGTACGTGCAGCGGTGGTAGGCCTTGGCGACGAAGACCTCCCCGGCCGGCAGTTCGCCGAGCGCCCGCCGCGCCGCCGCCTTCTCCTCGTCCCCCTCCAGGTCGCGGAACTCGTGCATCGTGTCGCCGCAGTTCGGACACCGTACGTACGCCATGAGCGCCTCCTCGGGTGAACGGTGAGTCATTTCCCCCCGAGGAGGCGCCCTACCCCTGCGCTCGCAGGTGCCGGGTCCCGACCGCCGTTACGCGGCGACCGGGGTGTAGTGCGAGGCGTCCCCCTCGATCGAGTAGCTCTCCTTGCCCTCGATGCCCACCGGCACGGGGCCGGCCAGCGTCACCCGGTGCAGCCGGCGCGGCCGGCCGTCGTAGTTGTCGACGGCGTAGTGCTGGGTGATCCGGTTGTCGAACAGCACCAGCTGGTTCTCCGACCAGCGGTGCCGCAGCACGTTCTCCGGGCGGGTGACGTATGACTGGAGCAGTTCGAGCAGCTTGCGCGACTCGCCCACCGACAGGCCCACGATCCGCTGCGCGAACCCGCCGATGAACAGTCCGCGCTCACCGGTCAGCGGGTGGACCCGCACCACCGGGTGGGCCGTGCGGTACTTGATCGAGGTGAACCGGGACCGCTGCGCGGCCTTCTCCGCGTCGATGTCCTCGTCCGCCACCGCGTAGTCGTAGTCGTTGGTGTGCTCCGCCCACAGGCCGTCGGCCAGCCGCCGCAGCGGCTCGGGCAGGTCCCGGTAGGCGCCCGCCGAGGACGCGATCAGCGTCTCGCCGCCGTACGGCGGGACCGTCAGGCTGCGCAGCGAGGTGGCCTGCGGCGGATTGAGGACGAAGGTGACGTCGGTGTGCCAGTGGTTGGCACGGCCCCGCTCGCTGTCCACCGGCAGCACGTTCGGGGCGCCGTCCACGGCGCCGACCGTCGGGTGGGCGGTGGTCAGGTCCCCGAAGGCGCGCACGAAGGCCTGCTGGCCCTCGTCGTCGAGGTCCACGTCGTCGAAGACCAGCGCCTTGTGCTCGGCCAGGGCGGCACCCAGCGCGGTGACGGTGGCCGCGGCCGGCGGCCGGGCGATGTCGACGCCGGACACCTTCGCGCCGATACGGGAGGTGATCTTGGTGATCCGCAGATCGCTCATGGCGGGTTCCTCTCTCAGATACGGGTGAGTGCGGCCGGCGCCCCGGCCGTGGCCGAGCCGGGGAGTTCGGCGACGTCGCTGACGTACTGGTTGCGGGGCCGGGGCAGCCCGTAGCGCTCGCGCAGGGTCTGCCGTGGCCCGTACGCGGTGCGCAGCAGGCCGCGCTCGCGCAGGATCGGGACGACGTGGTCCACGAAAGTCTCCAGGCCCGAGGGCAGCACCGGCGGCATGATGTTGAAGCCGTCGGCCGCACCCCGGGTGAACCACGTCTCGATCTCGTCGGCCACCTGCTCCGGGGTCCCGGTGAAGGTGAGGTGGCCGCGCCCGCCGCCGAGCCGCCCGATCAGCTGCCGCACGGTCAGGCTCTCGCGCCGGGCCAGCTCCACGATCAGTGTGTAGCGGCTCTTGGCGCCCTCGATGGCGCTCTCCGGCGGCAGGTCGTCCGGCAGCGGACCGTCCAGGTCCAGGGTGCCGGGCTGCAGCCGCAGCAGGTCCTCCAGGCGCCGCACGCCGTGCGTGTGCACGATGTGGTCCTCCAGGACCTGCTCCGCGGCGCGTGCCTCCGCCTCGGTGGACCCGATCACCGGGACGATGCCCGGCAGCACCTTGAGGTGCTCCGGATCACGCCCCGCGAGCCGGGTGCGGCTCTTGACGTCGGCGTAGAAGGACCGCGCGTCCTCGAGCGTCTGCTGCGCGGTGAACACCGCCTCCGCGTACCGGGCCGCGAACACCTTGCCGTCCGTCGAGGACCCGGCCTGCACCAGCAGCGGGTAGCCCTGCGGGGTGCGGGGCACGTTGAGCGCGCCCTCGACGCCGAAGTACGTCCCCCGGTGGCGCGGCGGGTGGATGCGGCTGTCGTCGCCCCACACGCCGGCCGCCTTGTCGGCGAGGATCGCGTCGTCCTCCCAGCTGTCCCACAGCTTCAGCGCCACGTCCACGAACTCGGCGGCGCGTGCGTAGCGTTCGGCGTGCGCGGGCTCGGCGTCCAGACCGAAGTTGCGGGCCGCCTCGGCCCCCGCGGTGGTGACGATGTTCCAGCCCGCCCGGCCGCCGCTGACGATGTCCAGCGAGGCGAACCTGCGGGCCAGGTTGTAGGGCGAGTTGTAGGAGGTGGAGGCCGTGGCGATGAGACCGATGTGCTCGGTCGCCGTGGCCAGCGCGGTCAGCAGGGTGAGCGGTTCCAGCGCGCCGGCCGGCCGCTGCGCGAGGTTGCTCCACAGCTGCGGTCCGTCGGCGAGGAACAGCGAGTCGAACGTGCCGCGCTCGGCGGTCCGGGCCAGGTCCACGTAGTGCGCGAGGCTCACATGGGCGTACGGGTCGCTCTCCGGCAGCCGCCAGGACGCCTCGTGGTGACCGGTGTTCATCAGGAACGCGTTCAGGTGCAGCCGGCGGGTCATCAGTGGTCCTCCGTCACGCCCAGGGCGGCCAGCAGCCGCTCCCGGTACTCGCCCAGCTTCGGCTCCCGGTAGGAGCGCGGATGGGGGCGGTCGATGGTCAGGTCGAGGCCGATACGGCCGTTCTCCAGCACCAGCACCCGGTCGGCGAGCACGATCGCCTCGTCGACGTCGTGGGTGACCAGCAGCACCGATGGCCGGTGGCGCTTCCACAGCTCCCGCAGCAGGTTGTGCATCCTGATCCGGGTCAGGGCGTCCAGCGCGCCGAACGGCTCGTCGGCGAGGAGCAGTTGCGGCTCCCGCACCAGGGCCCGGGCCAGCGCCGCCCGCTGTGCCTCGCCGCCGGACAGCTCCCCGGGCCAGGCCCGTTCGCGTCCCGCGAGACCGACCTCGGCCAGGGCGGCCCGGCCGCGCTCGGCGGCCTCCTTGCCCTCCGCGCCCAGCAGCACGTTGTCCAGCACCCGGGACCAGGGCAGCAGCCGGGAGTCCTGGAAGACCACCGACCCCCGCTCCGGCGCCGACAGCCGCCCCTCGCCCTCGACGCCGTGGTCCAGTCCGGCCACGGCCCGCAGCAGCGTGCTCTTGCCGGACCCGCTGTGCCCCAGCAGCGCGGTGAACTGGCCCGCGGGCAGTTCGAGGTCGATGCCGTCGAGCACCGTACGGCCCTGGAAGGACCTGGTCAGGCCGTGCAGCCGGACGGCCGGACGGGTCAGCTGCTCAGTGTGCGTCGCCACGACAGCACCCTCCGCTCGATCAGACGGACCACGCTGTCGGAGACCAGGCCGAAGACGCCGTAGATCAGCAGGCCGACGAGGATCACGTCCGTCTGGCCGTAGTTCTGGGCCTGGAACATCATGTAGCCGAGGCCGCTGGTGGCGTTGATCTGCTCCAGCACCACCAGGCCCAGCCAGGAACCGGTGACACTGAGCCGGAGCCCCACGAAGAAGCCGGGCAGCGAACCGGGGATCACCACCTGGCGGATGAACCGCAGCCGGGACAGCCCCTGCACCTCGGCCAGTTCGACGTAGCGGCTGTCGATGCCGGACAGCGCGGCGTGCGTGTTCAGGTACATCGGGATGTACACGACGATCGCGATGATGGCGATCTTGAAGGTCTCCCCGATGCCCAGCCACAGAATGAACAGCGGGATCAGGCCCAGCGTCGGAACGGCCCGGTTGAGCTGCACCGTCCCGTCGATCAGGGCGTCGCCCACCCGGCTGAGCCCGGCGGCCAGCGCCAGCAGCACCCCGGCGCCCAGCCCGATCGAGAACCCGATCGCCGCCCGGCGCAGCGAGGTGACGACGTCGGTGGCGAGCGTCCCGTCCGACCACAGCCGGCCGGCCGTCTCCGCCACCGTCCAGGGCGCCGGGATCGCGCCGGGATCCAGCGTGCCGGCGGCGGAGGCGGCCGTCCACAGGACGACCACCAGCAGCGGTCCGGCGAGCCGGGCGGCCGGCCACTGCTTCCCGGGCGAGAGGCGGCGGCGCCTGCGCACCTGGTGGGCGTCCTCGGCGACGGTGACCGCGCTCTCGGCGGTCGCGAGGGTGGTGGTCACGGCGCTCACCTCCGGTACTCCGCCGTCGCGGCCCGTGCCGCGATGGCCTCGAAGCGGCGGTCGAAGAGCTGTGTCACGTCGAACTCCTTCACGAAGCCGCCCTCCGCCAGCAGGTCCGCCGTCTCCTGCTCCCAGGCGATCGCCTCGTCCCAGCTCGGCGGGAACAGCGGCTTGTTGGCCAGGTCGGTGACGGCCTGAGCCTGCGCGAGGGTCAGGTTCTGCGTCTTGACGTAGTACTCCCTGTTCCACTGGTCCGGGTGCTCCCACGTCCAGACGAGCCCCTTGACCCACTGCGGGATGTAGGCGGCGACGGCGGCGGCCTTCGCGCGGTCGTTCAGTACGGACTGCGGTGCCCACAGCAGGCTGAGCAGGTCGACCACGTCGGTCTCGATGGTGTGCGCGCCCTTGGACCCGTACTGGTTCAGATAGGCGGGCGCCTGGCTGTTGGCGAGCGGTGCGATGTCCACCTGGCCGGACTGGAGCGCGGTCAGGAACTGGTTGCTGGTCAGCGGCACCAGTTCCACCTGGTCGTAGGCGAGCCCGGCCTTCTTCAGCGCCCGCAGCAGCACGACGCCCTGCGCCTGCCCCTGGGAGAAGGCCAGCTTCCGGCCCTCGAAGTCGGCCGGGGTGCGGATGTCGCTGCCGGGTTTCGTGGCGAACAGGTAGTTCGGTTTACGAGTGACGTTGATTGCGACGATCTTCGCCTTGAAACCCTGGTAATGGGCCTGGATCGGTGGAATTCCCGCGTTGTTGGCGAGGTCCAGGGAGTTCGCCCGGAAGGCGTTGATGACGTCGGGTCCCGCCCCGATGTTCAGCCAGTCCGACACCTCGAACGGAACCTTCAGCCGGGCCAGTTCGAACTGGATCTGCTGGGTGTTCTGATAGGAGGAGATCTTCAGACTGGTGCCCTCGGGCACCTTGTCGGCCAGCGGAGCGGTGGAGGCGCCCTTCGTCTCGGCGGCGGCACTGCCGTCGGCGCAGCCGCCGAGCCCGGCGACGGCTGCCGAGGCACCGATCAGCGAGGTGAGGAAGAGGCGGCGGTCGAGGCCTGTGGCAGGTGGAGGGGGCATGGGAGGACTCCCTGATTCATACGGACGGGGCACGGCGGGGCACGACGGCAGCCGGGAAGACGGAAATCGGCACAGCAAGGTGGTGCCGGGCAGTGAGGCATGCGGAATTCCGGCGACGGAAAAGGGAATTCACGCAGCGGGATACGCGCACCGGGCGCGCCGGGGCGTCAGCAACAGAGGGTGCGACAGCTCATGGGGTGAATGCTTCCGGTCCTCGGTGATCCGTGTCAACATTCCGCGTTTCTGAATTAATTGGCCTCGGCCGAAGCGCCCAGCGGATCCCGGTAGAGCACGTCCAGAACGACCGAGCCGCCGGCGACGGCCAGCACGGAATCGGGAAAACTCGTGGCGAAGACGTCCGCCGCGCGTTCCGTGCCGACCGCCTCCCGCAGCGCGGCCAGGCAGTCCTCCCGGTGCATGGCGCCGATCTCGGTCACCACCACCGTCTCCGGGTTGAGGACGTCCGTCAGCAGCCCCACCGCCCGGCCGGTCGCCCGCGACCTCTCCAGCAGCAGCGCGGCCGCCACCGGGTCGCCCGCGTTCGCCGCGGCGAGCACGTGTCGCGGATTGACCCCGTCGCTGATCCCGGCCGCGCGGGCCCGGCGGCACAGGGTCCGCTCGCCCAACTCCGCCTGGAGGCAGCCGGTACCGCCGCACGGGCACGGCTCGTCGCCGCCCGGCACCGGCAGGTGCGCGATCGTGCCCGCCTGCGAACGCGGCCCGTGGTGCACCTCGTCGTGGGTGGCGAACGCCGCGTCCACCACGTTGCCGACGAAGAGGTGCAGCACGCTCCCGCTGCCCCGGGCCCGCCCGAAGAGCCGCTCGCCGTTGACCAACGCCCGTGCGTGGCCGTCGACATGGACCGGCAGCCCGGTGCGGGCGCCGAGCATCTCCCGCACCGGCACGTCGCGCCAGCCCAGCAGCCCGTGCTCGACGACCACGCCGGAGTCCCGGTCGACCCAGCCGCCGGCCGCCACCCCCACCCCGAGCGGGCGGACGTCCCGGACCTCGGCCAGCATCGCCGCCAGCGCCCGCGCCGCGCGGTCCAGCACCCACGGCGGGTCGGTCCGCCCGTGCTTCAGTTCCCGCTGCCGCACCACCCGGCCGCGCAGATCGAGCAGCGCGACCGTGGTGTACGGGACGGCCACGTGCACCCCGCCGACCACGAACCGCGAGTCGTCGAGGTCCAGCGGCACGTGCGGGCGGCCCGCCCCCTTCGCGCGCCGCGGCGGCTCGGCCTCGCGGACCAGTCCGAGCCGGGTGAAGTGCGCGCAGTAGTCCGTCACGGACGCCGGGGACAGCCCGGTCAGCCGGGCGATGGTGCTGCGCGCCACCGGCCCGTGCTCCAGCACGGAGCGCAGGACGACGCCGGCGGTGGCCCGCCGCCGGCCGTGGCCCGCGCCGCGCGGCACGGGGGAAGCGGTCAGGGTTGCCGCGGTACGGGGCATGGGTGGTTCTCCTCCGGAACGGTCCGACACTGCGCCGTCTGATCGGTCGGAGGCGCGCCGGTTCCACCCCGCCCGCCTCACGGATCTGCTGACTCGTGCGACGGGTGCACCCGGGTGTGGTGCCCCGTCAGCTCACGCGAGGACGGCGACAGGTGGCGGTGCCCTGGCGTCGCAGGTCGACATAGCGACGCGACGTGAAGTTCCGGGCCTGGGCAACCATGTGTTCGAAGCTAGCAAAGCGGCACCGCCCTGCCCAGACGGCGACCGACGGGCGAGACGGGAAGGACCACCGGGGGAGACGGCAAGGACCGTCGGGGAGACGGAGAGCCCCCGCGAGTCACGTCCTCGCGGGGGCTCTCCTCATTCCGCCTGCCCGGTGAAGGTTGAGAAGACGATCACGAGGCAGGGCGATCGGGGGCCGGCTCTCAGGGGGCCAGCAGCAGGGTGTTGGTGCGGGACTTGGCGGCCTCGTAGCGCCTGGCCACGTCCTGCCAGTTGACGACGGCCCACATGGCGTCGATGAAGTCGACCTTCTGGTTCTTGTACTGCAGGTAGAAGGCGTGCTCCCAGGCGTCGAAGACCAGGATCGGGGTGGAGCCCTGACCGACGTTGCCCTGGTGGTCGTAGATCTGCTCGACGATCAGCCGGCCGCTCAGCGGCTCGTACGCCAGCACGCCCCAGCCCGAACCCTGGGTGGTCGCGGCGGCCTTGGTCAGCTGCGCCTTGAATCCGGCGAAGGAGCCGAAGGACTCGGCGATCGCGTCGGCGAGGTCACCGACACCGTCGGCGGCCAGGGGCTCGCCGCCGCCGTCGCCGGTCATGTTGTGCCAGTAGATCGAGTGCAGGATGTGGCCGGAGAGGTGGAAGGCCAGGTTCTTCTCCAGGCCGTTGATCGAGCCCCACGTCTCCTTGTCCCGCGCCTCGGCGAGCTGCTCGAGTGTGTCGTTGGCGCCCTTGACGTAGGCCGCGTGGTGCTTGTCGTGGTGCAGCTCGATGATCTCGGGGCTGATCACGGGCGCCAGCGCGGAGTAGTCGTACGGCAGTTCAGGAAGCGTGTAGACGGACATGGCGGATCCCCTCAGACCTCTTATTGCAAAAGGCTTGCAACTGCACGCTAGCAGCAAGAGGTCCCGAAGGCGTGGAGGGGCGGTCCGACGCAGACGAAAGGGCCCCCGCACGTGTCCGTGCGGGGGCCCTCGGGAGAAGTCTGGACGCCGGGACCGGGGCGGGCCCTGACGGTGGCCTGACGTCGGGCTAGCGCCGGGCCGCTCCCCGCCGCTGCCGGGCGTAGCCGACGGCCGCCAGGGCCAGCGTCATCCCGCCCGTCGAGTACAGCTGCACCCGGGTGTCCGGCTCGCGGGCCATCAGCACGAACACCGCGGCCATGCCCGCCAGCGCCACCCAGGTCAGCCACGGGAAGCCCCACATGCGCACGACCAGCTTCTCGGGCGCCTCCCGCTCCAGACGGCGCCGCAGCCGCAGCTGCGCGGCGGCGATGAAGATCCAGACGACCAGGATGACCGCGCCGATCATGTTCAGCAGCCAGGAGAAGACGTCGTCCGGCCGCCAGTAGCTGAGCAGCACGCAGCCGAAGCCGAAGAGGGAGGAGACCAGCACCGCGACCCGCGGCACCCCGCCCGACACCCGGCCCAGCGCCTTCGGGCCCTGGCCGCGCTCGACCAGCGAGTAACCGATGCGTGAGGCGCCGTAGATGTTGGCGTTCATCGCGCTCAGCAGCGCGACCAGGACCACGACGTTCATGAGCTGGCCCGCACCCGGGATGCCCAGCTCGTCGAGGGCCGCGACGTACGGGCCCTTCTCGACGACCTCGGGGGAGTCCCACGGGACCAGGGTCACGATGACCGCCATCGAGCCGATGTAGAACAGCGCGATGCGCCACATCGCCGTCCGCACGGCACTCGCCACGCCCTTGACCGGGTTCTCCGACTCGGCGGCCGCGATGGTCACCGTCTCCAGGCCGCCGTAGGCGAACACCGAGGCGAGCAGGCCGATGATCAGACCGTTGCCGCCGTTGGGCAGGAAGTCGCCCAGGTGGGAGGTGCCGGGGGAGTCGCTGCCCGGCAGGACGCCGCAGATCGCCAGCACGCCCAGCACCAGGAAGAGCGAGATCGCGCCGACCTTGAGGGCGGCGAACCAGAACTCGAACTCGCCGAAGTTCTTCACGGCGGCCAGGTTCGTGCCGCAGAACACCACCATGAACAGCGCCACCCAAGCCCACTCGGGCGTGCCCGGCAGCCAGCCGTGCACGATCTGGGCGGCACCGATGCCCTCCAGGCCGACGGCCGTGCACAGCAGCACCCAGAACGCCCAGCCCGCGGTGAAGCCGGCCCACGGGCCGATCGCCCGCTCGGCATGGGCGGAGAAGGAACCGGAGGACGGATACGCGGCGGACATCTCGCCCAGCATCCGCATCACCAGCATCACGAGGAGACCGGAGAGCGTGTAGGCGACGACGATCGAGGGCCCGGCGGCGGCGATACCGGCGCCCGAGCCGACGAACAGCCCGGCGCCGATCACCCCGCCGAGGGCGATCATCGACAGGTGGCGCTGCTTGAGGCCGTGGGAGAGGGAGGAGTCCACCGGCTGCTGGGGCGCCTCGGTGGTGGTGCTGTTGGACATCGAGCGGCTCGTCCAATGCGTGGGGGGCTTGGGGCAGGGCAAAAGCGCCCACAGTTTCGGGTCTCGTGCCGCCCGGCGACAGCGGCTGCCCACGATACGGACGTCCCGGATACGGAATGTGATCATCCGAATGCAATATTCCGCTTACTGGTGACGCCCGCCTCGTCCCCTCGGTGACCGGTGTCACCCGAGTTCGCGTGTATCCCGCGCCCTTTGTCGGGAGCCCACCAAGCCCACGCGTGGGCCTTTGTCGAGCGCTGCTGGTGATCGGCCCCGGACGCTGGGATAGCGTCGCGGTGTCCCGACATGTCCACACCACCGCGGAGTCCCCATGAGCACCGCTGCCGTATCCGCCCGCCGCTCCGGGCAGGTCCTCGCCGACCTCATCCCCTCCTCCCGAGTCCGGGACGTCGCGCTCGTGGCGGGCGGCGCCGTACTCACCGGCGTCGCGGCCCAGATCGCGGTGCCCGTGCCCGGCTCCCCGGTGCCGGTGACCGGCCAGACCTTCGCGGCCCTGCTCGTCGGCACCGCGCTCGGCGCCCGCCGCGGCCTGCTCTCCCTCGCGCTGTACGCCCTGGTCGGCATGGCGGGCATGCCGTGGTTCGCGGAGGGCGGCTCCGGCACCGCCGCCCCCTCCCTCGGCTACGTCTTCGGCATGCTGCTCGCCGTCACGGTCGTGGGCGCCCTGGCCCGCCGCGGCGCCGACCGCTCGGTGCTGCGCACGGCCGGCACGATGCTGCTCGGCGAGGCGATCATCTACGCCGTCGGTGTGCCCTACCTGGCCCTCGCCGCCGACATGTCCCTCACCGCCGCGATCGCGGCCGGCCTCACCCCGTTCCTGATCGGCGACGCGCTCAAGGCCGCGCTGGCGATGGGCGTCCTGCCCACCGCCTGGAAGCTGGTCGACAAGCGGTAGCGGGCCGCAGGCCCACGAGAGAGGGGCCCGCCGGATCGCAGCAGCGATCCGGCGGGCCCCTCTCTCGTCCAGGAGCGCTTAGCCCTTCTCGGCGGCGGCCCCGCGCGCGGCGATCCGGCGCTTGGCGATCCGCTGCTTGACGAAGGCGACGACGAGGACCAGCGCGGCGACCAGCAGCGACAGCAGCACCGTGGTGCGCCCGTCGTGCTCGGTGTCGGTCAGCATGTAGCCCAGCACGAAGACGATCAGGGCGGCGGCGGCCCAGGTCAGATAGGGGAACAGCCACATCCGCACCACCAGCCTCTCCGGCGCCTCGGCCTGGATGATCCGGCGCATCCGCAGCTGCGAGAAGCAGATCACCAGCCACACGAAGAGGGCCACGGCGCCGGAGGAGTTGACCAGGAAGAGGAAGACGGAGTCCGGGAACTCGTAGTTGAAGAAGACGGCGACGAAGCCGAACACCACCGACACCAGGATCGCCGTCCGCGGCACCCCGCGCCGGGTGGTGCGGGCGAAGGCGCGCGGCGCGTCACCGCGCTCACCCAGCGAGAAGGCCATGCGGGAAGCGGTGTAGAGCCCGGAGTTCAGACAGGACAGCACGGACGTCAGCACGATGAAGTTCATGATCTGACCGGCGTTCGCGATGCCGAGCGAGTCCAGCGCGGCGACGTACGAGCCCTTGTCGACGATCGACTGCGAGTCCCAGGGCAGCAGCGCGATCACCACGAAGATGGAGCCGAGGTAGAAGACGGCGATGCGCCAGATGATGCTGTTGGTCGCCTTGGTGACGGCCCGCTGCGGGTCCTCGGACTCACCGGCGGCGAGGGTGGGGATCTCGCTGCCCATGAACGAGAACACCACGAGCAGCACACCGGTGAGGATGGCCCCGGCCCCGTTCGGCAGGAACCCGCCGTGCTCGGTCAGATTCCCCAGCCCCGCCTGCTCGCTGTCCACACCGGGCAGTACGCCGAAGACGGCCAGCCCGCCGACCACGATGAACGCGGCGATGGCGACGACCTTGATCCCGGCGAACCAGAACTCGAACTCGCCGTAGGAGCCGACGGAGGCGAGGTTGGTGGCGGTCAGCACGACCATCACGATCAGCGCCCACCCCCACTGCGGCACGGCGGGGATCCACCCTTCCAGGATCTTCGCCCCGGCCGTCGCCTCCACGGCCAGCACCACGACCCAGAAGAACCAGTAGAGCCAGCCGATGGAGAACCCGGCCCAGGGCCCGAGCGCCCGGTCGGCATGGGCGGAGAACGACCCGGAGGTCGGATTGGCGGCCGACATCTCCCCGAGCATCCGCATCACCAGCACCACGAGCGTGCCGACGAGGGCGTACGAGAGGAGGATGCCGGGTCCCGCGGTGGCGATCCCGGAGCTGGAGCCCACGAACAGCCCGGCCCCGATGACGCCGCCGATGGCGATCATCGAGAGGTGGCGGTTCTTGAGCCCGGCCTGGAGCCCGGACCCGGGTCCTGAGGAGCCCGCGGGCCCCTCCTCGGGCTTGGTCAAGGTCGGCTGCGAAGTCATGGGGGGAGGTTTCCTTTGCGCCGGTCGAGCACTTTCCCGTACGAGCGGTGTACGAGCCGGACCAGTGAAACGGAGGTGAACGGATTCGGGAACCTTTGAATCCGGATCGTTACTTGAGCTTTCCCTGAGCTTCCATAGTTTCACGAGCCTTTCTCATGGCCGCCACCCGAAGCGTCCGCGCCTTGGTCCGCGTGTCACACTCGACGCATGCGCGTGTATCTCGGCTCGGACCATGCGGGCTTCGAACTCAAGAACCATCTCGTCGAATGGCTCAAGACGGCGGGGCACGAGCCCGTCGACTGCGGCCCGCACATCTACGACGCCCAGGACGACTACCCGCCCTTCTGCCTGCGCGCCGCCGAGCGCACGGCCGCGGACCAGGGCGCCCTCGGCATCGTGATCGGCGGCTCCGGCAACGGCGAGCAGATCGCGGCGAACAAGGTGAAGGGCGTGCGCGCGGCGCTGGCCTGGAGCGAGGAGACGGCGTCGCTGGGCCGCCAGCACAACAACGCCAACGTCGTCGCGGTCGGCGCCCGCATGCACACGCAGGACGAGGCGACGAAGTTCGTCGAGACCTTCCTCGCCACCCCGTTCTCCGGCGACGAACGCCACATCCGCCGCATCGACATGCTCACGTCCTACGAAACGACGGGCGACCTCCCGCCGATCCCGCCCCACCACCCCCAGCAGTAAGGACCCCGGCCGCCTCCCTCGGGAGCGGCCCGCCGGCCGGCCCGCGAACCTGCCGGGCGACGGTGCCCGCCGTGCACACCGCGCAGCGGGGACGCGAACCTGCCGGGTGGCGACGCCTGTCCGTCGTGCAGGCGGCGCGGCGGGGACGCGATCGCACCGGGCGGTCACGCCTCCCCGCCATGTACGCCGCCCGGCAGGGACACGAACCTGCCGGGTGGCGACGCCCGCCCGCCGTGCACGCGGCGGGGACGCGAACGCACCGGGCGGCCACGCCTCCCCGCCATGCACGCGGCGCGGCAGGGGCGCGAACTTGCCGGGTGGCCACGTCTGCCCGCCGTGCACGCGGCGCGGCAGGGGCGCGAACTTGCCGGGCGGTCACGCCTCTCCGCCGGGCAAGTCGCCCGGCGGGGACGCGAACCCACCGGGTCGGGAAACGGGCCCGCAGGGGTGCAGGGGACGGAGTCCCCGCCGGGGTGCGGGGCGGAGCCCCGCGGCAAGTCGAGCCTCTCGACCCACCGAGTCGGGTGGGCGGGTGGGCAAAGGCAAGGAAAAGACCCGGCGGAGCACCCCGCAAGGAAAGGACAGACCCGTGCCAGAGGGCCACACGATTCACCGACTGGCCGAGGACTACACCGCCGCCTTCGCCCGGACGGCAGTCCACGTCACCAGCCCCCAGGGCAAGTTCGCCGACTCCGCCGCCCTCCTCGACCGCACCGTCCTGACCACCGCCGACGCCCACGGCAAGCACCTCTTCCTGGGCTTCGGCGCAGCCGAGCAGGCAGCCGAGCACGCCGCCGAGGACGCCGCCAAGGACACGGCGGAAAGCCCCGCCTGGGTCCACATCCACCTCGGCCTCTTCGGCAAGGTCACCTTCGGCCCGGCCCCCGCGCCCCCGCCCACGGACACCGTCCGCCTCCGCCTCGCGAACGACACCGCGTACGTCGACCTCCGCGGCCCCACCACCTGCGCCCTGATCACGGCCCCGGAGAAGCAGGCGATACACGACCGCCTCGGCCCCGACCCCCTGCGCCCGGACGCCGACCCGGAGGCCGCCCGCCGCCGGATCTCCCGCAGCCGCACCACCGTCGCCGCCCTGCTCATGGACCAGAAGGTCATCGCCGGCGTCGGAAACGTCTACCGCGCCGAGGTCCTCTTCCGCCACGGCATCGACCCGTACCGCCCCGGCAAGGACCTCACCCGCGCCGAGTGGGACGCGATCTGGCAGGACCTCACCGCCCTCATGCGCGAGGGCGTGCGGAACAACCGCATCGACACCGTCCGCCCCGAGCACACCCCCGAGGCCATGGGCCGCCCGCCCCGCGTCGACGACCACGGCGGCGAGGTCTACGTCTACCGCCGGGCGAACCAGCCCTGCCACCTCTGCGGCAGCCCGGTCCGCACCGCCGACCTCGCCGCCCGCAACCTCTTCTGGTGCCCCACCTGTCAGAAACGGTAGGAGCCCGCGCTCAGAACCCGTGCGGCAGCCACGGCGCCACGTCCGACCCGAACCCCACCGACGCCGCCGCCAGCGCACCGGCCCGCACCTCGCGCACCCGCCCGGCCGCCCCCAGCGAACCCAGACTCACACCCCCGAGGTACGCCGACCCCAACTCCCGTACGGAAAGCGCGAGTTCGGCCGGGTCCGACGTACGCTCGCACGACGCCCCCTTCGCGTCGCCGCTGAGCCGCCAACGCCCCGCGTTCCAGGGGCAGAACGCGTCCTCGATCTCGAACACCACGTCCACCGGCGCCTGGTAGGTCCGCGCCGCGAGCGCCGCCCCCACGTCCACCAGCCGTACGTACAGCGCGTCCCGCAGCTCCGGCCGGCACCGCCGGACGTCCGAGACCTGGTACTGCCACGCCTCGTCGACCGGCCGCCCCCGCAACGCCAGCGTGGAGGTCAGGTCGATGCCGAATAGGAAGCGCCAGAGCGCCGCCTCGGTCGCCGGGTCGAGTCCGGCCAGGTCGTCGAGGACCACCGTGCCCTTGGGACCCTCCGACCCCCAGGCCGGCCGCACCCGGAACCGCGCGTACCCGGTGACCTCGCCGCCCCGCCGGGCGAGCACGCACTGCAGGGGCGAGGCGCCGTCCCGACCGCTCTCCGGGTCCAGCAGCGCCAGCCGCTCCCAGCCGGGCTGCCGGGCCAGCATCCCCGGCCGCCCCGGCACCAGCCGCGCGTACACCTCCTCGCACGCGTCGAGGACGTCCGCGGGCGCCTCGTACCGCAGCCGTACGTCATCCGTGCCGGCCGGCACGGACAGCCGGACCCGGCTCGTGTCGATCTCCGCGTTGAGCACGAAGGTCGCGGCGCCGTACCCGAACCGGCCGTAGATCGCCGGCTCCGAGGCCGTCAGTACGGCCAGCGGCTCGCCCCAGGCCCGTACGTCGTCCAGCTGCCGCCGCATCATCGACGTCAGGACACCCCGGCGCCGGTGCGTGGCGGCGACGCTCACCATCGTGACGCCCGCCGTGGGCACCCGCGCACCGCCCGGCACGGTCATCCCGAAGGCGTAGGCCCCCGCCGTCCCGACGCACTCGCCGCCCTCGCCGTCGCCCCCACCCTCGCCTTCCCAGATCCCGATCGACCGGTCGACCCGCGTCAGCTCCCGGAACAGCTCCACCTCCTCGGCCGGCTCCGGAATACCGCCGAAGGCACGGATCAGCGTCCCGTACCACGTGTCCCACTCGTCGCGCCGCAGCACCCTCGGCTCCGCCGTCACACCGCTGTCCTCACTCGTGGGCCGTTCCATGCGTTCCATGCAGCATGCGTACCAGGGCCGCACGAGACCGGCGAGGCAATTTCCGCGGGGTTGCGGCGCGGAGGCCGTTCGTGAAGTTCACTGTGAAGTCCGGCCTCGGACGGGGGACAAGTAGGACCTCCCGTGCCAAGCGGCCGGTTCGATGGATAGGGTCCCGAACTAATGGCAGCAGGACGACAGCGGCGCGCGGAGGCCGAGACGTTCGCGGCCCGGTGGAAGAAGCAGTGGCACCGGGCCCGCGTCGGCGTGCGCCGAGCCGCCGTCGACTACTTCCGCGGCGACGGTTCGGACTGGATCGCGCTGGCCGGACTGCTGCTGACGATCCCCGTCATCGCGGCCACCACGATGGCCAACTCCGTGTGGTGCTCGCCCTCCGCGCTCGTCATCCCGATCGTCGCCGGCGGCCTGCTGCTGCGCCCGGCGAGCCTGCTCGGCCTGTACGCCGCGGCGGCCACCGCGCTGATCGTGGAGTCCGTGCAACTGGGCCCGTACACCGAGGGCCCGTCCCGGGTCACCCCCGGCGTGGTCCTGGTGGTCGCGGCCTGCGGCTTCTTCGGACTCCTCGTCGCCCAGTTCCGCAGCCGGGTCGGCGTGCCCTGGCGGCGCGGCGGCACCATGCTCTTCGACCTGCGTGAACGCATCCGCGTCCAGAGCAAGCTGCCCCAGCTGCCGAAGGGCTGGCACCGCGAGATGGCGCTGCGCCCGGCGGGCGGGCAGTCCTTCTCCGGCGACTTCGTCGTCGCGGCCCGCACCAACGGCGGCCGGACGCTGGAGGTCGTCCTCACCGACGTCTCCGGCAAGGGCATGGACGCGGCCTCGCGCGCCCTGCTGCTGTCCGGGGCCTTCGGCGGACTGCTGGGCAGCCTGCCCCCGCACGCCTTCCTGCCGGCCGCCAACGGCTATCTGCTGCGCCAGGACTGGGACGAGGGCTTCGCCACCTCCATCCACCTCGTCCTGGACCTCGACTCCGGTGACTACGAGCTGTACTCGGCCGGACATCCGCCGGGCCTCCAGCTCAGCGCGGGCACCGGCCGCTGGGAGGAGAAGTCGGCCGAGGGCCCGCTGCTCGGTGTCTACGACGGCGCGCAGTTCGACCAGGTGAAGGGCTCGCTGCGGCCCGGTGACGTGCTGATGCTGTTCACGGACGGCCTGGTGGAGACCTCCGACCGGGACATCGCCGAGGGCATCGACCGCCTCACCGGCGAGGCCGACCGCTATGTCGCGGGCGGCTTCCACGGCGCGGCCTGGCACCTGATCGAGGCTGTGGCCAAGGACGTCAACGACGACCGGGCGCTGCTGCTGATCTGCCGGGAGGGCCCGACCGCCCAGTCCGCGCCGGCCACGGACTGAGGCCCGCGCCGCATACTGGGCCCATGCCGCCCATGCCGCCCCTGCCCCACGACTCCGGACCGCCCGCCCCGCCGCTCTCCCTGGCCGAGGTCGAGGCCACCGCCCGCGCCGCCCACGCCGGACAGACCGACAAGGCGGGCCGGCCGTACGCCGAACACCTGCGGGCCGTCGCCGAGGGCGTGCGGCGGCGCGGCGGCGACGAGGAGCAGATCGCGGCCGCCTGGCTGCACGACGCCGTGGAGGACGACGCGCTGACCGAGGGCTGGCTGGACGAGGCGCCGCTGAGCCGCCGGACCAAGGACATCGTCCTGGCCCTCACCAAGCGGGCGGGGGAGCCGCCCGAGGCGTACGCCGCGCGGATCCTGGCCACCCCCGGCGCGCGCCTGGTGAAGGAGGCGGACCTGGCGCACAACGCCGACCCCGCGCGGCTGGCCGTCCTCGACGCGGCCACCCGCACACGACTGACCGAGAAGTACACGCGGATGCGCGCACTTCTCGGTCAGGGGTGACCCACCGGTTTCAGACGGAGACCTTCTCGCCGCCGGCGTTCGACGCGGCGGGCTCGGGGGACGTCTCGCGTGCCCCGGTACCGGCCGGGTCGCGCTTCTCACGGCCCCGGGCGGCGTCACCGGGATCCCGCTTGAAGGCCCAGTCCATCCTCGGCTCGACCACGTACCGCAGCACCCGCTGTACGGGCTTGGTGCACAGCAGGGTGATGACGGTGGCGCCGAGGACGGTGAGTCCGATCTCACCGAGCGGCGTGTCCAGGAAGGAGTGCTGGAACCAGCCGGTGTAGCTGCCCTCCTTCACCAGGAAGCCGTGCAGCAGGTAGCCGTAGATCGTGCCGGCCCCGAGGGCCGTGAACCACATGCGCCGACCGGGCACCCAGGCGAAGAAGCACGCGGACAGCACCACGGAGCAGCCGAAGAGCGCGAGCGTCAGGACGGGCCCGGACCACCAGGGGGCGCCCGTGTCCTGCATGGCGGCGTTGCGGTAGAACCAGCCGGTCTCCATGCGCGGCACCGACCACCAGCCGATCACCAGGGCCGCCGCGACCACCGGCACGGACAGGATCCGCACCGAGCGGCGCCGCACCAGCTGGAAGTGCTCGGGGCGCAGCACCAGACCCAGCACGAAGCACGGCAGGAACTGCAGCACCCGCTGCATGTTCAGGTCGTTGCCGACGCTGGGCGTCACGGAGGCCAGCGCGGCGATGGCGAGCGAGATCGGGAGCGGCCAACGGACCGTCTGCCAGATCGGGGTGGTCAGCCGCCAGACGAACAGCGCGCACAGGAACCACAGGAGGTAGGTGGGGTCCAGCAGGCTGAAGTCGGCCTGCGGGTCCTCGCTGACGCGCCGGTGCAGCGTGTAGGCGATCTCGAAGACGAGGTACGGGACGGCGACGCCGGTGATCAGTCGCTTGACCCGCTTGGGGCTCAGGTCGAAACTGCGTGAGAAGTAGCCGGAGACGATGATGAACGCCGGCATGTGGAACGTGTACAGGACCCGGTAGAGGGTCTCCACGGTCCGGTTGCCGTCCAGGATCTGTCCCCAGGCGTGGCCCACGCCGACCAGCACGATCGCCAGGTACTTGGCGTTGTCGAAGAACGCGTCGCGCTGCCGGCTCGGCGGGGAGGGCGGGGACGGCGACTTCCGGTCGCCGTGAGGAAGCAGCGAGCTAGTCATGCAACCCCCCGCCGGGAACTCGGCGAGTGGTCGCAGGACCTCGCTGCTCTGGTGGGGGACGAGGCAGCGTAGAACATCTGAGGCACCCTAGCGTTCTCCGTGTGATTCCGTAAAACCCTCGACGTCATTCCTGTATTTCGGGTCTTGGGTACGGTGTGAGTACCGTTCGAGTACCCCCGCATTAGGGGAACTCGGCCTCTCCGGAGGCGTGACGACTCCCACACTGCCGGGCGCCGCGGTGTGCCCAAGCTCCGTCCGAAGCAGCCCACTTGTCACGACACATCACGACTAAACAGCGCATAAGACCGGCGGGCGACTCCGCTGGAATGTCCGCTTCAATGCCCTTACGGGCTTCCTGGGTGATCCTGTGATCTCCCTGTGATGACCCTGTCGGGTGTGTCCGCCACGACAATTCGAAATACCTGCGAACGAGTTGTGTGGACATGGAAACCAAGCACCTCGAATTCCCCGTACGGGTGCCCCGTCGAAATTCTGTACGGGGCGCGGTGATGGCGTGTGTCCGCGTGCGCGGGGCAGCACACCACCCACAGAACCGGCCGGACGATCTGTCACCTGCCGCATGACGGGGCCCGGTTGGTGGCACGATGGTTCTGGCGGGGGTGTGCGGTGCCGCACCTCCGGGCGGGAGCGCGGACCGACCGAGGGTGTGATCAGTTGTGGCCATTTCACTGTCAGTGGTGCTGCTGTTGGGGATCATCCTCGTGGTGCTGCTGCGGGGAGGCTCGATCAAGGCGGGGCCGGCGGTCGTCGCGGTCCTCTTCGGCTTCTTCCTGGCCTCGACAGGCATGGCCGACGACATCCAACGCTTCCTGGACTCGATAGCCGAGACGATCAACTCGATCCAGTTCTAGGGCCGCACAAAGGCCTCCGGCCCGATCCCTGGGGGACCGGGCCGGAGGCCTCTCGGAGCGGGCGACGGGAATCGAACCCGCGTAGCCAGTTTGGAAGACTGGGGCTCTACCATTGAGCTACGCCCGCACGGCTGGCGCCGCAGGTCGGTGACCGCGGCACTGCACGCATCGTAGCGGGTCGTCGCCCCTCGACGCACACCCCTTCCGGTCCGCGCCGGACCTTCACGGACGCTCGGGAAACTCTGCGGTCCCCGGTGCCTGGCGGCATGTACCCTACGTGTCGCACCAGACGGGGTGTGGCGCAGCTTGGTAGCGCGTCCGCTTTGGGAGCGGAAGGCCGTGGGTTCAAATCCCGCCACCCCGACCACCGACCGACCAGCGGCCGACCACCGAGTGATCGCCGAGTGGTCGCCTTTTGGGCCGTGTAGTCGCTGCCGTTACTATGCAAGCTGCACGCCCGTGTGTCATCAGCGTCTGAAGTCTCCGGGCGGCGTAATTTGCCGGACACTCTCTGGTTCCGGCAGAACCCAAGAAGTCAGCCACCAAGGAGACCGAACCGTGAAGAGCGCCGTGGAGACCCTGAACCCGACCCGGGTTCGGCTCACTGTCGAGGTGCCCTTCGAGGAGCTCAAGGACAGCCTCGACGCGGCGTACAAGAAGATCAACCAGCAGGTCACGGTGAAGGGCTTCCGCAAGGGCAAGATCCCGGCCCGGGTCATCGACCAGCGGTTCGGCCGCGGTGCGGTGCTGGAGGAGGCGGTCAACGACGCGCTTCCCAAGTTCTACACCGACGCGGTCAACGAGGCCGAGCTGAACCCGCTCGGCCAGCCCGAGGTCGACATCACGGAGCTGAAGGACGGCGAGACGCTGAACTTCACGGCCGAGGTCGACATCCGCCCCTCCATCGAGATCCCGGACTACTCCGGCATCGAGGTCGAGGTCGACGCCGTCGAGGTCACCGACGAGGACGTCGAGAAGTCGGTGGAGCAGCTGCGCGAGCGCTTCGCCTCCACCTCCCCGGTCGAGCGCGCCGCCGAGGACGGCGACGTGATCACCATCGACCTGCAGGCCAAGGTCGACGGCGAGGTCCTCGAGGACGGCGTCGCCGACGGCGTCTCCTACACCATCGGTTCCGGTGAGCTGCTGGACGGCATCGACGACGCCGTGAAGGGCCTGGAGGCCGGTGGCGAGGCCACCTTCACCTCCGAGCTCAAGGGCGGCTCGGCGACCGGCAAGGAGGCCGAGGTCACCGTCAAGGTCACCCAGGTCGCCGCGCGCGAGCTGCCCGAGCTGGACGACGACTTCGCGCAGCTCGCGTCGGAGTTCGACACCCTGGAGGAGCTGCAGGCCGACAGCCGCAAGCGCCTCGCCAACATGAAGCAGTACGACCAGGCCACGCAGGCCCAGGAGCGCGTCCTGGACAAGCTGCTCGAGCTGGTCGAGGTCCCGGTCCCCGAGAAGCTGCTCGAGGACGAGATCAACACCCGCAAGCACAACCTCGAGCACCACCAGCTCGGCCAGATGGGCCTCGACCTCGAGAAGTACCTCGAGCTGCAGGGCAAGACCGCCGAGGAGTTCGAGACCGAGACCCGCGAGGCCGCGGTCAAGGGCATCAAGACCCAGTTCGTCCTCGACGAGCTGGTCAAGCAGGAGAAGCTCAACGTCAGCCAGGAAGAGCTGACCGAGCACCTCATGCGCCGTGCCGCCTCCTCCGGCATGTCCCCTGACCAGTTCGCCCAGGCCGTCGTCGAGCAGGGCCAGGTCCCGCTCCTCGTCGGCGAGGTCGCCCGCGGCAAGGCCCTGGCCGCCGTGGTCGAGAAGGCCACGGTCAAGGACACCAACGGCGAGATCGTCGACCTGGACGACGAGGAGGACGAGGAGACGGAGGCCGCCGAGGCCGCCGCCACCGAGCCCACCGACGCCGAGAAGGCCGACGACAAGGCCGAGGAGAAGACCGAGGGCTGATCCCTCGCGTCTCCCCAGACGGACGCAGAACGGGCCCCGGACACATCAGTGCCGGGGCCCGTTCCGCATACGGCTGGACAGCGCCGCAAGGGGCGCGGGGAACTGCGCGACCAGCCACCCACGGACCCGCACTCGGCAATGAACAGGCACCGTCACGGCGCTACGCCCGAGGCGAACACCCGCAGAACCGGGATGGCACCGGAGGGCCACCGCGTTAGGGTCCATGAATACGAGGGCAGGGGAGTCCCCGAAAGCGGCTCCAGCCCCGCAGGGAAACGTGAGACGGCCCGGCGCCGTCGTAAGACGAGCAGGTGGATACGTGACGAATCTGATGCCCTCAGCCGCCGGCGAGCCCTCCATCGGTGGCGGCCTCGGCGACCAGGTCTACAACCGACTGCTCGGCGAGCGGATCATCTTCCTCGGCCAGCCGGTCGACGACGACATCGCCAACAAGATCACCGCACAGCTGCTGCTCCTTGCCTCCGACCCGGACAAGGACATCTTCCTGTACATCAACAGCCCGGGCGGTTCGATCACGGCCGGCATGGCGATCTACGACACCATGCAGTACATCAAGAACGACGTGGTGACGATCGCGATGGGTCTCGCGGCCTCCATGGGACAGTTCCTGCTCAGCGCGGGCACCCCCGGCAAGCGCTTTGCGCTGCCGAACGCCGAGATCCTCATCCACCAGCCCTCCGCCGGCCTGGCCGGTTCGGCCTCGGACATCAAGATCCACGCCGAGCGGCTGCTGCACACCAAGCGGCGCATGGCCGAGCTGACCTCCCAGCACACCGGCCAGACGATCGAGCAGATCACCCGCGACTCGGACCGCGACCGCTGGTTCGACGCCTTCGAGGCCAAGGAGTACGGCCTCATCGACGACGTCATCGCCACGGCCGCCGGCATGCCGGGCGGCGGCGGCACGGGCGCCTGAGCCATCCTCCGCCCCGAGCCGACCGCCTCAGCCCCTTTACAGGAGACACTGTGAACGACTTCCCCGGCAGCGGCCTGTACGACCGCGCGAACGCCACGCAGGACATGCGCGCCGCCGCCTCCCAGGGCCGCTACACCGGCCCGCAGGCCGAGTCCCGCTACGTCATCCCGCGCTTCGTCGAGCGCACCTCGCAGGGCGTGCGCGAGTACGACCCGTACGCGAAGCTCTTCGAGGAGCGGGTGATCTTCCTCGGCGTCCAGATCGACGACGCCTCCGCCAACGACGTCATGGCGCAGCTGCTGTGCCTGGAGTCGATGGACCCCGACCGGGACATCTCGGTCTACATCAACAGCCCGGGCGGCTCCTTCACCGCGCTCACGGCCATCTACGACACGATGCAGTACGTGAAGCCGGACATCCAGACGGTCTGCATGGGCCAGGCCGCCTCCGCCGCCGCCGTCCTGCTGGCCGCAGGCACGCCGGGCAAGCGCATGGCGCTGCCGAACGCCCGCGTCCTGATCCACCAGCCGTACAGCGAGACCGGCCGCGGCCAGGTCTCCGACCTGGAGATCGCCGCCAACGAGATCCTCCGGATGCGCTCGCAGCTGGAGGAAATGCTGGCCAAGCACTCCACCACGCCGGTCGAGAAGATCCGCGAGGACATCGAGCGCGACAAGATCCTCACGGCCGAGGACGCGCTGAGCTACGGCCTGATCGACCAGATCATCACCACCCGGAAGATGGACAACTCCTCTCTCCGCTAGGCGGGAGGCTGTATCGTCTGCCGCTCCTTGGCACGGTTTGACGCGATTCACGTCAAAGCGAACCGTGCCAAGGGGGGCCCGGACGAGGGGCCCGGCAAGGTACCGTCGGACATAAGGCAGCACCAGGAGTCCGCCCGCCGTTGACGTGACGTCGACGTCCGGGAGTCTCCCAGGCGAAGGGGAAGCACACCGTGGCACGCATCGGTGACGGCGGCGATCTGCTCAAGTGCTCGTTCTGCGGGAAGAGCCAGAAGCAGGTCAAGAAGCTCATCGCAGGGCCCGGTGTGTACATCTGCGACGAGTGCATCGACCTCTGCAACGAGATCATCGAGGAGGAGCTGGCCGAGACCAGCGAGGTGCGCTGGGAGGAGCTCCCCAAGCCCCGCGAGATCTACGAGTTCCTCGAGAGCTACGTGGTCGGCCAGGAAGCGGCCAAGAAGGCCCTCTCCGTCGCGGTGTACAACCACTACAAGCGGGTCCAGGCCGGCGAGAACGGCGGCGCCCAAGGCCGCGAGGACGCCATCGAGTTGGCGAAGTCCAACATCCTCCTGCTGGGCCCCACGGGCTCCGGCAAGACCCTCCTCGCCCAGACCCTCGCCCGCATGTTGAACGTCCCCTTCGCGATCGCCGACGCCACGGCGCTCACCGAGGCGGGGTACGTCGGCGAGGACGTCGAGAACATCCTGCTGAAGCTGATCCAGGCCGCCGACTACGACGTCAAGAAGGCCGAGACCGGGATCATCTACATCGACGAGATCGACAAGGTCGCGCGGAAGAGTGAGAACCCCTCCATCACGCGCGACGTATCCGGCGAGGGCGTCCAGCAGGCCCTGCTGAAGATCCTGGAGGGCACCACCGCCTCCGTCCCGCCGCAGGGCGGCCGCAAGCACCCGCACCAGGAGTTCATCCAGATCGACACGACGAACGTCCTGTTCATCGTGGGCGGCGCCTTCGCGGGCCTGGAGAAGATCATCGAGGGCCGGGCCGGCGCCAAGGGCATCGGCTTCGGCGCGCAGATCCGCTCCAAGCGGGAGATCGAGTCCAAGGACCAGTTCGAGCAGGTCATGCCGGAGGACCTGGTCAAGTTCGGCATGATCCCCGAGTTCATCGGCCGACTGCCCGTCATCACCTCCGTCCACAACCTCGACCGCGAGGCGCTCCTCCAGATCCTGGTCGAGCCGCGCAACGCCCTCGTCAAGCAGTACGAGCGCCTCTTCGAACTCGACGGTGTGGAGCTGGACTTCGAGCGCGAGGCCCTGGAGGCCATCGCCGACCAGGCCATCCTCCGCCAGACCGGCGCCCGCGGCCTGCGCGCCATCATGGAGGAGGTCCTCCAGGGCGTGATGTACGAGGTCCCGTCCCGCAAGGACGTCGCCCGGGTCGTCATCACGGCGGACGTGGTCCTCTCCAACGTCAACCCGACGCTGATCCCCCGCGATTCGCGGGGGCGGGGCCCGGGCGAGCAGAAGACGGCGTAGCCGGTCACGCACTGCGCAACAGACACGCGGGAGGGGCCCGGTCGAATCGACCGGGCCCCTCCCGCGTTGCCGTCGGTGGCGCGTCAGGACTTGACGCGGACCTCGTCCCGCAGCTTCGACGTGATGTCGATCGCCTTCTCCTTGCCGACCCCGGTACCGGTGTTGTCGCCCGGGGAGACCATGGCGATCGTGCTGTAGTCGGCCCAGGCGCAGAACCAGTCGGTCGACTCCTTCTTGGTGAGCGCGTTGGTGGCCTTGGTCGACTGGCACTTGGCGACGGTGCCGTCGATCTCGACCTCCTCGGGCTCGCCGACCAGCTCGGCGTTCTGCATGCCGCCGGTGTCGCTGGTGGAGCTGTCCTTGACTTCCTTCTGGATGTTCGCGAAGAACTTGTCCAGGGTCGCCTGGGGGTCGTCGATCTTGCCGTAACCGCCCACCATCGTGAAGCCCTTGGCGGTCAGCAGCTCCGACTGGTCGGGGATGGTGGAGGGGTCCTGGGGGTCGTAGCCGCTGAAGTCGGCGGTCGACCACTGCCCGATGACGGCGGTGCCTTCCTTGACGCCGCTCTTCTCCATGTCCTTGGCGGTGTCGGAGTCGCCGCTCTCCTGGCCCTGGACCTTCGTGTACTCGCCGAGGGCCTTCGCCGGCGTCGTCAGCTTGTGCGCGCCGTCGTCCTCCAGGCCGCCGCCGGCGCCACCGCCCGTGCCGAACACGAAGTACGCGCCCACGCCGATCGCCGCCACGACGGCGACCGCGCCGATGATCAGGCCGGTCTTCTTCTTGCCGCCGCCCGGCGCCGGGGGCTGGGGCATGCCGTAGGGCTGCTGACCGTAGGGCGGCTGCTGGCCGTACGGCGGCTGCTGGCCGTAGCCGGGCTGCTGGCCGTACGGCGGAGTCTGCGGCGGGACGCCGCCCTGCTGGGGCTGCTGCGGGTAGCCGTAACCCGGCTGCTGCGGCGGAGGCGTCTGCTGGGGGTAGCCGTAACCGGGCTGGGGGGCCTGCGGCGGCTGCTGGCCGTACGGGCCCGGCTGGCCGTACGGTCCGGGCTGCTGGGGCTGCCCGCCGTACGGGCCCGGCTGGTTGTGACTCATTTCTGGGTTCCCCCTCGGATGCTTTACGTGGTGCTGACATCCTGACTCAGACCTGGCGTGCGCAGGTCACCGGGGGCCGCACCGTTACAAACGAAACGCGTTTCGGGACAGCGCCGTGACGCCCGTAAACTGACCCCCGTGACCGAGAACTCTCAGCAGCCGCAGCCCGCACCCAGCACCGAACTGCCGACCCAGTACACGCCGGCCGAGGTAGAGGGGCAGCTGTACGAGCGCTGGGTAGAACGGGGTTACTTCGAGGCCGACGCGAAGAGCGACAAGCCGCCGTACACCGTCGTCATCCCGCCGCCGAACGTCACGGGCAGCCTGCACCTCGGGCACGCCTTCGAGCACACGCTCATCGACGCCCTGACCCGCCGCAAGCGCATGCAGGGCTACGAGACGCTGTGGCAGCCCGGCATGGACCACGCCGGCATCGCCACGCAGAACGTCGTCGAGCGCGAGCTGGCCAAGGAGGGCAAGTCCCGGCACGACCTCGGCCGGGAGGCGTTCGTCGAGCGTGTCTGGCAGTGGAAGAGCGAGTCCGGCGGGCAGATTTCCGGCCAGATGCGCCGCCTCGGCGACGCCGTCGCCTGGTCCCGTGAGCGCTTCACGATGGACGAGGGCCTGTCCCAGGCCGTCCAGACCATCTTCAAGCGGCTCTACGACGACGAGCTGATCTACCGCGCCGAGCGCATCATCAACTGGTGCCCGCGCTGCCTGACCGCGATCTCCGACATCGAGGTCGAGTACCAGGACGACGACGGCGAGCTGGTCTCCATGAAGTACGGGGAGGGCGACGAGACCATCGTCGTCGCCACCACCCGCGCGGAGACGATGCTCGGCGACACCGCCGTCGCCGTCCACCCCGAGGACGAGCGCTACAAGCACCTGGTCGGCAAGCTCATCAAGCTGCCGCTGACCGACCGCTCCATCCCGGTCGTCGCCGACGAGCACGTCGACCCCGAGTTCGGCACCGGTGCCGTCAAGGTGACGCCCGCCCACGACCCGAACGACTTCGAGATCGGCCAGCGGCACGGCCTGCCCGCCATCGCCGTGATGGACGAGCACGCCGTCATCACCGCCCACGGCCCCTTCCAGGGCCTGGACCGCCTGGAGGCCCGTTCCGCCATCGTCGCCGCGCTGCGCGCCGAGGGCCGGATCGTCGCCGAGAAGCGGCCCTACGTCCACAGCGTCGGCCACTGCTCGCGCTGCAAGACCACCATCGAGCCGCGCCTGTCCATGCAGTGGTGGGTCAAGGTCGGCCCGCTCGCCAAGGCCGCCGGTGACGCGGTCCGCGACGGCAAGGTCAAGATCCACCCGCAGGAGATGGAGAAGCGGTACTTCGACTGGGTCGACAACCTCCACGACTGGTGCATCTCGCGCCAGCTGTGGTGGGGCCACCGCATCCCCGTCTGGTACGGCCCCGAGGGCGAGGTCGTCTGCGTGGCGAGGGCTGGTACCAGGACTCCGACGTCCTGGACACCTGGTTCTCCTCCGGCCTGTGGCCCTTCTCCACGCTCGGCTGGCCCGAGCAGACCGAGTCGCTCGCGAAGTTCTACCCGAACTCGGTCCTGGTCACCGGCTACGACATCCTCTTCTTCTGGGTCGCCCGGATGATGATGTTCGGCCTCTACGCGATGGACGGCACCCCGCCGTTCCACACCATCGCCCTGCACGGCATGGTCCGTGACCAGAACGGCAAGAAGATGTCCAAGTCCTTCGGGAACGTGGTCAACCCGCTGGACTGGATGGACAAGTACGGCTCCGACGCCCTGCGCTTCACCCTCGCGCGCGGCGCCAACCCGGGCGTCGACGTCCCGATCGGCGAGGACTGGGTCCAGGGCTCCCGGAACTTCGCCAACAAGATCTGGAACGCCACCCGCTTCGCGCTGATGAACGGCGCGACGGTCGAGGGCCCGCTGCCCGACGCCTCGCGGATGTCGTCGACGGACCGCTGGATCCTCTCCCGCCTGAACTCGGTCGTCGCCGAGGTCGACGCGTACTACGAGGACTACCAGTTCGCGAAGCTCTCGGACGCGCTGTTCCACTTCGCCTGGGACGAGGTCTTCGACTGGTACGTCGAGCTGTCCAAGACCACCTTCCAGGCGGGTGGCGAGGCGGCCGAGGTCTCCAAGCGCGTCCTGGGCGAGGTCCTGGACGTCACGCTGCGTCTCCTCCACCCGATCGTGCCCTTCGTCACCGAGACGCTGTGGACGACGCTCACGGGCGGCGAGTCGGTCGTCATCGCCTCCTGGCCGTCCGCTGTGTTTGTTCCTGGGGCTGACGCCCCGGGCGGCTTCCGGGACGCCGACGCCGAGCGGGAGATCGGGACCGTCCAGTCCGTCATCACCGAGGTCCGGCGCTTCCGTGCCGACCAGGGGCTCCAGCCCGGCCAGCGGGTCCCGGCCCGGCTCACCCTCGCGGGCAGCGCGCTCGCGGCCCACGAGGCGGCCGTCCGGCAGCTGCTGCGGCTCCAGCCGGAGGGTGACGGTTTCGCCGCGACGGCGACGCTGCCGGTCGCCGGGGTCGAGGTCGCCCTCGACCTCTCCGGCGTCATCGACTTCGCCGCCGAGCGCAAGCGGCTGGCGAAGGACCTCGCCTCGGCGGAGAAGGAGAAGGCCCAGGCGAACGCCAAGCTCGGCAACGAGGCGTTCCTCGCCAAGGCGCCGGACCAGGTGGTGGACAAGATCCGCGGCCGCCTGGCCAAGGCGGACGAGGACATCACCCGCATCACCGCCCAGCTGGAGAAGCTGCCGGAGGCGTAGCCAACCCAGGGGCGCGGGGAACTGCGCGACCAGCCACGACGGTGCTGCACTCGCCGTTGAACCCAAGCAGCCCCTCTCCGTGGGCGGCCAAGGGGCGGGTCGCGCAGCCCGGCGCTGCCGGGGTGCCGCCCGCGCCCACCCGTGCCGCCCCAGCGGCACGACTGCCCGCGGCTGGGGGGGGGCGCGACTGCCCGCGGTTACTGGGCGGCGGGTACGTAGACTGGTGCCCGTGAGCGACATCCCCGGCGAGAACGACCAGCCCGACCCCTCCGACCCCCTCGACTCCTTCGACGAGATCATCGACGCGGAGACCACCCGCGACCCCGACCTCGCCGTCATCGAGGCCGGCAGCCGCACCCTGCGCACCCAGGGCGGTCCCCCGGAGGCCGACGTCCCCGGGCGCCCGGAGGACCCCGAGGTGGACGCGGCCCTGCGCGGTGTCGAGACGGAGCTGGCCACCCGCTGGGGCGAGACCAAGCTGGAGCCGTCCGTCACCCGGATCGCCGCGCTGATGGACGTACTGGGCGAGCCGCAGCGCTCGTACCCCTCCATCCACATCACCGGGACCAACGGCAAGACCTCCACCGCCCGCATGATCGAGGCCCTGCTCGGCGCCTTCGAGCTGCGCACCGGGCGGTACACCTCGCCGCACGTGCAGTCGATCACCGAGCGGATCAGCCTGGACGGGGCGCCGATCTCCGCCGAGCGGTTCGTCGAGACCTACGACGACGTCAAGCCGTACGTCGAGATGGTCGACGCGCAGCAGGAGTACCGGCTGTCCTTCTTCGAGGTGCTGACCGGCATGGCGTACGCCGCCTTCGCCGACGCGCCCGTGGACGTGGCCGTCGTCGAGGTCGGGATGGGCGGCTCCTGGGACGCCACCAACGTCATCGACGGGGACGTGGCCGTCGTCACCCCCATCGACCTGGACCACACCGACCGGCTCGGCGGCACCCCCGGCGAGATCGCGGTCGAGAAGTCCGGGATCATCAAGCAGGACGCCACCGTCATCCTGGCCCAGCAGCCGGTGGACGCGGCGCAGGTGATGCTGAAGAAGGCCGTCGACGTCAACGCCACCGTGGCCCGCGAGGGGCTGGAGTTCGGCGTCGTGGCCCGCGAGGTCGCCGTCGGCGGACAGCTGGTCACCCTGCGTGGCCTCGGCGGCGAGTACACCGAGGTCTACCTGCCGCTGCACGGCGCCCACCAGGCGCACAACGCGGCGGTCGCGCTGGCCGCCGTCGAGGCGTTCTTCGGTGTCGGCGCGCAGCGCCCCGAGCCGCTGGACGTCGACACCGTGCGCAAGGCATTCGCCTCCGTCGCCTCGCCGGGGCGGATGGAGGTGGTGCGGCGCTCGCCGACCGTGGTCCTCGACGCCGCGCACAATCCGGCCGGGGCCCGGGTCACCGCCGAGGCGGTGGGGGAGGCATTCCAGTTCAGCCGGCTCATCGGGGTGGTCGGCGCCAGCGCCGACAAGAACGTGCGGGGGCTCCTCGAAGCCTTCGAGCCGGTCTTCGCCGAGGTCGTCGTCACCCAGAACTCCAGCCACCGCGCGATGGACGCCGACGAGCTGGCCGCGATCGCCGTCGAGGTGTTCGGCGACGACCGGGTCCAGGTCGAGCCCCGGCTGCCGGACGCCCTGGAGGCGGCGATCACGCTGGCCGAGGAGGAGGGCGAGTTCGCGGGCGGCGGTGTGCTCGTCACCGGTTCCGTCATCACCGTCGGCGAGGCCCGACTGCTCCTGAGGAGGGGCTGAGTAACCGTGCGTACGCTCTGTGCTTCGACGCTGATCGGCGAGTTCTTCGTGATCGGCTTCGCCGGACTGGTCGCCATGAAGGACCCGGACCTGTCGGTGGGGACGGTGTGGACGGTCAGCGGCATCGCGATGGTCCTCAGCGTGCTGCTGTGCGGGGTCATCACCCGGCCCGGCGGCGTCGCCCTCGGCTGGGCGCTGCAGGTCGCGCTGATCGCCTCGGGCTTCGTCGTGCCGACCATGTTCTTCCTCGGCGCGATCTTCGCCGCCCTGTGGTGGGCCTCCGTGCACTACGGGCGGAAGATCGACGAGGCGAAGGCGAGGTTCGCCGCCCAGGCCGAGGCATCCGCGCCCGACCTCGCCTGACACGGGCCCCCGGCCCCGCCCGCCACGGGCCCCCGGCCCCGCCCGACGCGGCCGTCGGTGCCGACGTACCCGGTATGCCTGACGCTGCGTGACATCGGTCGCGACACGCCCGGTAACCTCATTCATCACCCGCACGACCGCACATCTCGAACCTTCCCAAGGGAGCCCTCGTGACCCAGCGCAGCCTCGTCCTCCTCAAGCCCGACGCCGTCCGTCGTGGCCTGACCGGCGAGATCATCAGCCGTATCGAGCGCAAGGCCGGCTGGCAGATCACCGCGCTGGAACTGCGCACCCTGGACACCGACACGCTCGAGCAGCACTACGGCGAGCACAAGGGCAAGCCCTTCTACGAGCCGCTGGTCGAGTTCATGGCGTCCGGCCCGGTCGTGGCCATGATCGTCGAGGGCGAGCGGGTCATCGAGGGCGTGCGCGCGCTGGCCGGCCCCACCGACCCGATCGCCGCCGCGCCCGGCTCCATCCGCGGGGACTACGGCGTGATCGTCCGCGAGAACCTGATCCACGCCTCCGACTCCGAGGAGTCCGCCGAGCGCGAGCTGAAGATCTTCTTCCCCGGCCGGGTCTGATCCCCCTTCGGGACACGCCGGGAGCACCCTTTTTTCTGACGACACGTCAGCCGAATGGACCGGGCGGAGCCGGGGCGGTCGCGCAAAAGCGGCCGCCCTGTGGCATATGCGCGCCTGATCGGGGGAACGGATCCCACCGTTGGCCCGTCTCCACAAGCGAGGCGGTGCGCCATCTGCTGACAATGGCGAAGACCCTCGCGCAGTGTTCGCGAAAGCGCGTCTACGATAGAAGCCTCCACGCGTCACTGCACCCACTTCGCCTACCTGAAAAGCCCTCAAAAGCTCCTGGGAAGGCCAGTCGAATCCTGATGGGGAACTCAATGTCGTTCATCGGCCGTGACATGGCTGTCGACCTCGGGACCGCCAACACGCTGGTGTACGTCAGGGGTCGCGGGATCGTACTCAACGAGCCGTCCGTCGTCGCGATCAACACCAACACCGGTGGCATCCTCGCGGTCGGCGCCGAAGCGAAGAAGATGATCGGGCGCACGCCCGGCAACATCGTTGCCGTGCGCCCGCTGAAGGACGGCGTCATCGCCGACTTCGAGATCACCGAGCGGATGCTCCGCTACTTCATCCTGAAGATCCACAAGCGGCGGTATCTGGCTCGGCCGCGGGTCGTCGTCTGTGTGCCCTCGGGCATCACCGGCGTCGAGCGCCGCGCCGTCATCGAGGCGTCGTCCCAGGCCGGCGCCCGGCAGGTGCACATCATCGAGGAGCCCATGGCCGCGGCCATCGGCTCCGGCCTGCCGGTCCACGAGGCCACGGGCAACATGGTGGTGGACATCGGCGGCGGCACCACGGAGGTCGCGGTCATCTCGCTCGGCGGCATCGTCACGGCCCAGTCCATCCGCGTCGCGGGTGACGAGCTGGACAACGCGATCATCCAGCACGTGAAGAAGGAGTACAGCCTTCTGCTGGGTGAGCGCACGGCCGAACAGATCAAGATCACGATCGGTTCTGCGTACGACCTCGACTCCGACGAGCACACCGAAATCCGCGGCCGGGACCTCGTCTCCGGGCTGCCCAAGACCGTCGTCATCTCCGCCGCCGAAGTGCGCAAGGCGATCGAGGAGCCGGTCAACGCCATCGTCGACGCCGTCAAGACCACCCTCGACAAGTGTCCGCCGGAGCTGTCCGGCGACATCATGGACCGGGGCATCGTCCTGACCGGCGGCGGCGCGCTGCTGCGCGGGCTCGACGAACGGCTGCGCCGGGAGACCGGGATGCCGATCCACATCGCCGAGGACCCGCTGGACAGCGTGGCGCTCGGCAGCGGCAAGTGCGTCGAGGAGTTCGAGGCGCTCCAGCAGGTGCTGGACGCCTCGCCCCGCAGATGACGTAACACTTCGGTTCCGCCGTACGAGACGATCTCCTCTCGTGCGGCGGATCGTTGATATAGAGGGTTGCGGTACCGGATGCGCGTGAAGCGCCCGACGTACCGAATCAGCTGAATTCCTGAACACCGCCACGTACATTCCGAGATTCCCGAATTTCGACGAGGAAGGCACGGCCGCCGCACGTGAGGGACACGAAAGAGAGCCGGCTGCTCCTGGTGCTGCTGATCGCCATCGCGTTCGCACTGATCACGGTGGACATCCGCGGTGGGGAGGACTCCCCGGTCGACGGTGCCCGGCAGGCCGCCGCCAACGTCTTCGGTCCGATCGAGAACGGGGTCTCCTCCGCGGTCGACCCGGTCGGCAACGCGGTCTCCGCGATCCGCGACTCCGGCGACCGGCACGACCGGCTCGCGCGGCTGGAGACGGAGAACGCCGCCCTCAAGGCCAAGCTCGGCAGTGACGAGCGCGGCCGCAGCCGGCTGAAGCAGTTCGACAAGATGCTGGGACTCGCCGGCGCCGGGCAGTACGGCATCAAGGGCGCCCAGGTCATCGCCATAGGAGCGGCCCAGGGCTTCTCCTGGACCATCACCATCGACGCCGGCGCCAACGACGGCGTCAAGCGCGACATGACCGTCCTCAACGGCGACGGCCTCGTCGGACGCGTGACCACCGTCGGCCCGAACAGCGCCACCGTGCTGCTCGCCAACGACCCGGACTTCACCGTCGGCACCCGGATGGAGTCCGGCGACGAACTCGGCTTCGCCTCCGGCCAGGGCAGCCGCCCCCTGCGCGTCGAACTCCTCAACGGCAAGGCCGACGTCAAGAAGGGCGACCGCCTCGTCACCTTCGGCTCCCAGGCCGACAAGCCGTTCGTGCCCGGCGTGCCCGTCGGCACCATCACCCGCGTCGACCCCAACGGCGGCGACCTCACCCGCATCCTCGACGTCACGCCGTTCGTCAGCTTCACCAAGCTCGACATCGTCGGCGTCGTCGTCCAGGCCCCGGCGAAGGACCCGCGCGACACGGTGCTCCCGGAGAAGAAGCAGCCCAAGCCCACGCCGACCGTCACGGTCACCGTCACCCCCGGGGCCGACCCCGAGGGCCAGGCCCAGAACGACGAGGCCGGGCAGGACGAGGCGGCCGGGCAGGGCGACGCGACCGGCCAGAACGACGCCACCGGCCAGAACGACCAGACAGAGCAGCAGAACGAGCAGCCCGAGCCGTAGGAGCCTTCACCCCATGCGCGTCAACCGGATCCTGCTGTCCGTCGCCCTGGTCGTCGTAGCCCTGGTGATCCAGGTCAGCGTCCTCGCCCGCCTCCACCTGCCCGGCGCCGTCCCCGACCTGCTGCTGCTCACCGTCCTCGGCCTCGCCCTGGTCTACGGCCACGTCGGCGGCGCCCTCGTCGGCTTCGGCGCCGGACTCCTCGCCGACCTCGCCCCGCCCGCCGACCACGCCGCCGGCCGCTACGCCCTCGTCCTCTGCGTCATCGGCTACCTCGCCGGCCTCGCCAAACCGGACAACGGACGGCTCCGCTCGGCCACCGGCCCGCTGGTCGTCGTGGGCGCCGCCGCCGTCGGCACCACCCTGCTCTACGCGGGCGTCGGCGCCCTCGTCGGCGACACCGCCGCCCGCCACGTCGGCCTGCCCAGCCTGCTGTTCACGGCCGCCCTGTACGACCTGCTGCTCGCGCCCTTCGTCGTCCCCGGCATCATGGCGCTCGCCCGGCGCGCCGAACACGACCCGCTGGCCGACACCAACTCCGCCGCCCAGAGCCCCGACATCTCCTCCGGCTGGCTCTCCGGAGGCACCGGCCTGCGCATCGGCAGACAGCGCAACGCACTGCGGGTGAAGACGGCCCGCGCCCGCGTGGCCCGCACCGGACGCATCAAGGGGGTCAAGCGGCTGTGACCAGGCGGCAGCATTCCAGCAGCACACACTTCGTGAGGGGGAGCCAGAACCAGTGACCAACTCCCACCCGTCGCCCACCACCACCCTCAACCGGATGGGCTGCGCCCATGACTAACATTCCGGAGACCGGCCGCAGCACCCGCGTCCAGACCCGGCTCGTCGTCATCCAGATCCTCGTCCTCTCCCTCCTCGCCACCCTCGGCGGCCGCCTCTGGTACCTCCAGATCCGCCAGGGCGACGAATACGCCGAGGAGGCTTCCGGCAACCACGTCCAGCAGGTCGTCCAGCCCGCCACCCGCGGCTCGATCCTGGACGCCCGCGGCGTCGCCCTCGCCGACAACGAGACCCGGCTCGTCGTCTCCGCCTCCCGCACCGAGCTGCTCAAGATGAAGGACGACGGCAAGGCCGTCCTCACCAAGCTCGCCGGCGTCCTCGGCATGAAGCCCCAGGACGTCATGGACAAGGTCCGGCTCTGCGACGCCAAGACCCCGCAGCCCTGCTGGAACGGCTCGCCCTACCAGCCGATCCCCGTCACCGACGAGGCCACCGTCAAGCAGGCCCTGCAGATCCGCGAACGCGCCGAGGACTTCCCCGGCATCACCGCCGAACCCATGGCCGTACGCCGCTACGCCGCCCCCGGCAAGTCCAACACCGCCCAGGTCCTCGGCTACCTCTCGCCGGTCACCGACGAGGAACTGCAGAAGGCCCAGGACACCGACTCGCCCTACCTGCGCTCCGACCAGGTCGGCCGCTCCGGCCTGGAACGCCAGTACGACAAGGCGCTGCGCGGCAAGGCCGGCGTCACCCGCTACGAGGTCGACAACCTCGGCCGCGTCATCGGCGAGGCCGAGTCCGACCCGGGCACCCCCGGCTCCAACCTCGTCACCAGCATCGACGCCCGCGTCCAGCGGGTCGCCGAGTACGAGCTGAACGAGGCGATGAAGGCCGCCCGCAAGGAGATGGACCGCAACACCAACCGGACCTACGAGGCCGACGCCGGCGCGGTCGTGGTGATGGAGGCCAAGACCGGCCGCGTCGTCGCCATGGCCTCCAACCCCGACTACGACCCCAACGCCTGGGTCGGCGGCATCTCCGCCAAGGACTACAAGAAGCTCACCGGCAAGGACTCCAACTACCCGCTGCTCAACCGCGCCACCCAGGGCCAGGCCGCCCCCGGCTCCATCTTCAAGGTCGTCTCCTCGGCCGCCGCGGTCGAGGCCGGCTACGACTTCGACGGCAACTACGACTGCTCCAGCGCCTACAACGTCGGCGGCCAGGTCTTCAAGAACTTCGAGTCGGCCAACGAAGGCATGATCACCATCGGCCGCGCCCTGGAGCTCTCCTGCGACACCGTCTTCTACCGCCTGTCCCACGAGGAGTGGAAGAAGGACGGCGGGATGAACCCCAAGAACCCCAACGACTACTTCTACAAGGCCGCCCACCAGTTCGGCCTCGGCGACAAGACCGGCATCGACCTCCCCAACGAGGTCACCGGCCGCGTCCCCGACCGCCAGTGGAAGCAGGACTACTGGGAGGCCAACAAGGACGCCTGGTGCAAGTCCGGCAAGAAGGACGGCTCCTACGTCGAGAAGATCGCGTACGAGAACTGCCACAGCGGCAACAAGATGCGCGCCGGTGACTCCATCAACTACTCCATCGGCCAGGGCGACACCCTCGTCACCCCCATCCAGATGGCCACCATCTACTCCGCCATCTCCAACGGCGGCACCCTCTACGACCCCAGCATCGGCAAGGCCGTCGTCAGCCCCGACGGCAAGACCGTCAGCGAGATCGAGCCCACGGCCCACGGCAAGCTGCCCATAAGCAAGACCACGCTGGCCAAGATGGACGAGGCGCTCGCCGGCGTCGCCAGCCGCGGCACCGCCGCCTGGCGGTTCGCCCAGGTCGGCTGGCCGCAGGACAAGATCCCGATGCACGCCAAGACCGGTACCGCCGAGGTCTACGGCAAGCAGACCACGTCCTGGTTCGCGACGTACACCAAGGACTACTCGATCGTCATGACGATCTCCCAGGGCGGCACCGGCTCCGGCGCCTCGGGACCCGCCGTCCGCAACATCTACGACGCGCTGTACGGCGTCTCCGACGACGGCGACATCGACCCGAAGAAGGCACTGCTGCCCAAGCCGCAGGCGAGCCTCCCGAAGATCAAGACGGACGGCACGATCCTCTCGCCGAAGATGCCGAAGGACATCGTCAAGGAACTCCAGCCCGACGAGAAGGCATCCCCGGACCAGGAGTACGCCCCCGTCGAGGAGGGCGACCAGCCCGCCACCACCCCCAACCAGAACGGGGACAACCGCGACACCCGGCGCCACCGACGCCGAGGCGGCGCACGCGGCTCCGGGCGCGGTGCACGGCCGGGCGGCAGGGGAAGAAGCCGGAGGGCACGCGCATGACCGGCAACAGCTTCCATGTCTCCGGCTACGGCCCCGACAAGGGCGGCTGGACCCGCCTCTTCGCCCGGGACTCCATGGCCCGGCGGCTCGACTGGCCGATACTGCTGGCCGCCGTAGGGCTCTCGCTGATGGGCTCGCTGCTCGTCTACTCCGCGACCCGCAACCGCACCGAGCTCAACCAGGGCGACCAGTACTACTTCCTCACCCGGCACCTCCTGAACACCGGCATCGGGCTCGCCCTGATGGTCGCCACCGTCTGGCTCGGCCACCGCGCCCTGCGCACCGCCGTGCCCGTCCTCTACGGCGCCTCCGTCTTCCTGATCCTGCTGGTGCTCACCCCGCTCGGCTCGACCATCAACGGCGCCCACTCCTGGATCAAGCTCCCCGGCGGCTTCTCGCTGCAGCCCTCGGAGTTCGTGAAGATCACGATCATCCTGGGCATGGCGATGCTGCTGGCCGCCCGCGTCGACGCGGGGGACCGGCCGCACCCCGACCACCGCACCGTGCTCCAGGCCCTCGGCCTGGCCACCGTGCCGATGCTCATCGTGATGCTCATGCCCGACCTCGGGTCGGTCATGGTCATGGTCATCATCGTGCTCGGCATCCTGCTCGCCTCCGGCGCCAGCAACCGCTGGATCTTCGGCCTGCTCGGCGCCGGCACCGCGGGCGCGCTCGCCGTCTGGCAGCTCGGCATCCTGGACGACTACCAGATCGCCCGCTTCGCCGCCTTCGCCAACCCCGCCCTGGACCCCGCGGGCGTCGGCTACAACACCAACCAGGCGCGCATCGCCATCGGCTCCGGCGGACTCACCGGCTCCGGCCTCTTCGAGGGCTCCCAGACCACCGGCCGCTTCGTCCCCGAGCAGCAGACCGACTTCGTCTTCACCGTCGCCGGCGAGGAACTGGGCTTCCTCGGCGCCGGCCTCATCATCGCCCTGCTCGGCGTGGTCCTCTGGCGCGCCTGCCGCATCGCCCGCAGCACCCCCGACCTGTACGGCACGGTGGTCGCCGCCGGGATCGTCGCGTGGTTCGCCTTCCAGACCTTCGAGAACGTCGGCATGACCCTCGGCATCATGCCGGTCACCGGCCTGCCCCTGCCCTTCGTCTCCTACGGCGGCTCCTCCATGTTCGCCGTCTGGATAGCGGTCGGCCTGCTCCAGTCGATCACCGTGCAGAGACCGATGTCGGCGTAGCCCGGCACTCGCGGGGTCAGCGGTAAGGGGGACCGGTCCGGCCGGGTTAGGCTGGATGGTCCCCCTTGTCAGCACACGAAGGTCCCGTGAGATGCCTGCCGAAGCCTCCCCGGCCGCCGAGTCCGTGTTTCCGCAGCTGGAAGCCCTGCTCCCACACGTGCAGAAGCCGATCCAGTACGTCGGCGGAGAGCTGAACTCCACGGTCAAGGACTGGGAATCCTGCGACGTCCGCTGGGCCCTGATGTACCCCGACGCCTACGAGGTCGGCCTGCCCAACCAGGGCGTCATGATCCTCTACGAGGTACTCAACGAGCAGCAGGGCGTCCTCGCCGAGCGCACCTACAGCGTCTGGCCGGACCTCGAGGAGCTGATGCGGGAGCACTCCGTCCCGCAGTTCACCGTCGACAGCCACCGCCCGGTCGGCGCCTTCGACGTCTTCGGCCTCTCCTTCTCCACGGAGCTGGGTTACACCAACATGCTCACCGCCCTCGACCTGGCGGGCATCCCGCTGGAGGCGAAGGACCGCGGCATCGACGACCCGATCGTCCTGGCCGGCGGCCACGCGGCCTTCAACCCCGAGCCGATCGCCGACTTCATCGACTGCGCGGTCATCGGCGACGGCGAGCAGGCCGTCCTGGAGGTCACCGCGATCATCCGCGCCTGGAAGGCGGAGGGCCGCCCCGGGGGCCGTGAGGAACTCCTCCTCCGCCTGTCCAAGACCGGCGGCGTCTACGTCCCCGGCTTCTACGACGTCGAGTACCTCCCCGACGGCCGTATCGCCCGCGTCGTCCCCAACCGCTCCGGCGTCCCGTGGCGGGTCAGCAAGCACACCGTCATGGACCTCGACGAGTGGCCCTACCCCAAGCAGCCCCTGGTCCCGCTCGCCGAGACCGTCCACGAGCGCATGTCCGTGGAGATCTTCCGCGGCTGCACCCGAGGCTGCCGCTTCTGCCAGGCCGGCATGATCACCCGACCGGTGCGCGAGCGCTCCATCACCGGCATCGGCGAGATGGTCGACAAGGGCCTCAAGGCGACCGGCTTCGAGGAGGTCGGCCTGCTGTCCCTCTCCTCCGCCGACCACACGGAGATCGCCGACGTCGCCAAGGGCCTCGCCGACCGGTACGAGGAGGACAAGATCGGCCTGTCCCTCCCCTCCACCCGCGTCGACGCCTTCAACATCGACCTGGCCAACGAGCTGACCCGCAACGGCCGCCGCTCCGGCCTCACCTTCGCCCCCGAGGGCGGCTCCGAGCGCATCCGCAAGGTCATCAACAAGATGGTCTCCGAGGACGACCTCATCCGCACCGTCGCCACCGCCTACGGCAACGGCTGGCGCCAGGTGAAGCTGTACTTCATGTGCGGCCTGCCCACCGAGACCGACGACGACGTCCTCCAGATCGCCGACATGGCCACCCGCGTCATCGCCAAGGGCCGCGAGGTCTCCGGCTCCGGCGACATCCGCTGCACGGTCTCCATCGGCGGCTTCGTCCCCAAGCCCCACACCCCCTTCCAGTGGGCGCCGCAGCTCTCCGCCGAGGAGACCGACGCCCGCCTGCAGAAGCTCCGCGACAAGATCCGCGGCGACAAGAAGTACGGCCGCTCCATCGGCTTCCGCTACCACGACGGCAAGCCCGGCATCGTCGAGGGCCTCCTCTCCCGCGGCGACCGCCGCCTCGGCGCCGTCATCCGCGCCGTCTACGACGACGGCGGCCGCTTCGACGGCTGGCGCGAGCACTTCTCCTACGACCGCTGGATGGCCTGCGCCGACAAGGCCCTGGAGCCCACCGGCGTCGACGTCGACTGGTACACCACCCGCGAGCGCGGCTACGAGGAGGTCCTCCCCTGGGACCACCTCGACTCCGGCCTCGACAAGGAGTGGCTCTGGGAGGACTGGCAGGACGCCCTCGACGAGACCGAGGTCGACGACTGCCGCTGGACCCCGTGTTTCGACTGCGGGGTGTGCCCGGCGATGGACACCGAGATTCAGGTCGGTCCGACCGGTAAGAAGCTGCTGCCGCTGTCGGTCAAGAACAGCGCTCCGGCCGGCTGAGGCGCGGCAGCCGGGGATGACTGAGCCACTGCGGCGCATCGCTGAGGCTGTGGCGGACGCCACAGAGGATGAGGTGGCCGCGGTGCTCGGTTCGCTCGGGGCCGTGAAGGAGCGGCAGTCGACCGGAGACGCTCCACGGACGCCTCTGGGGGCCACACGAGCATCCAGACTGAGGTGGAGTGGGTCTAGAGGCGCGTGGGACCCTGAGCGGCATGGGGGATGCGTCGGCTGATCAAGCCATAAGGAGCTTTCTGACCCCGATCCAGGTCGGTGATCTCTGTAGTGGCGTGGTGGCGGCGGTCTCCCGGTCTGAGGTGACCGTGACCCTGGACGGGTTCGCCGCTCGTCCACTCGGGGTGGTGGGGCCGCTGGATGTCTCCTGGCAACGGCGCAGGGCTGATGCTGTTGTGGTCGGTCAACGGATCACCGCTGAGGTGCTCTCCGTGGACTTGGAGGAGAGCCGGGTATCCCTGTCGATGGTGGCCACGGAGAACCCGGAACTCTGGGCGTTCCTCAAGCGGCTCCGCTACGGCCAACGTCTCACCGGAACGGTGGCGACGATCGAGTCGTTCGGCGTCTTCGTGACGCTGGACGAGGGCCCCGATCACCCGGTCTATCCCGGCGTCGGCTTCATCACGTATCCCGAGCTGTCCTGGCGCCGCTTCGAGGCGGCCTCGGAGGTTGTTGAGGTCGGGCAGCGCGTGTACTGCGAGTTCTTGCAGTTCGACACGTGGAACGGTGAGGCTCGGCTGTCCTTGCGGGCCACTCAGCCGGACCCGTTCCTGTGGTTCGTCGACGACATTGCGGTGGGCCAGAGAATGACCGGACAGGTGACCAAGGTTCTTCCGTTCGGCGTCTTCGTGCAGGTCGCGGAGGACGTCGAGGGCTTGGTGCACTTGCCAGAGCTGAGTGCGGATCCCGGTAGGGCACCCGAGGACGTTGTACAGGTGGGCGAGGAACTCACGGTCGTCGTCACGGACATCGACCGCGAGCGGCGCCGGTTGTCTCTTTCTCTGCGACAAGCCTGAGCGGTTGTGGTGCGGGCCATGCCCGGCGATGGACACCGAGATCCAGGTCGGTCCGACCGGTAAGAAGCTGCTGCCGCCGTCGGTCAAGAACAGCGCTCCGGCGGGCTGAGGGGCTGCAGCCGGGGTGCCGTGGGGCACCCCGGTGCGGCGTGGGTCAGGCGGTGGGTGTGTCCGCGGTTGCTGTGGGTGCGGGGGTGCGCCAGGCCATGAGGGCGCCGGCCGTGAGGCCCAGGGTGGCCAGCACGGTGGCGACCAGGAACGGGTCGAGGGAGTGCAGGGTCGGGGCGAAGCCGATTCCGACGCAGACCGCCACCCCGGTCGCGCCACCCAGCTGGTCGGCGGCGCGCTGGACGCCCGAGGCGATCCCGGCGTCGTCCTCGGTGACGCCGCTGACCGCGAGGTACTGCAGCCCCACGATGCCGAACGCCATCCCGGCCGAGATCAGGAGCATCGCCGGGATCATCGCCGCCCTGCCCGCCTCCAGGGTCGAGACCAGTGCGATCGCGGCCATCGCGGCGGCGGTGAGCCCGATGCCGGTCAGCACGCACGCGCGTGCTCCCCAGCGGTTCAGCAGGCGCGGCACGAGCGCGGAGAACACCAGGAGCGAGACGGCGAGGGGCAGCATGGTCAGGCCCGAGCCCAGCGGGCCGACGCCCAACCGGTCCTGCAAGTAGAAGGTGAACAGCAGGAACGAGGTCGACAGCCCCCCGCTCAGCAGCACCGTGGTCAGGTTGGCCGTCACCCGGGTGCGGTCGGTGAAGAAGCGCGGCGGCAGCAGCGGATGGCGCGAGCGTGCTTCGACACGGACGAAGCCGACTCCGGCGGCCACCGACCCGGCCAGCGACGTCGGCGCCACCCACGCGGGCGCCCCGGGTTCACCGGCCTCGACCACGCCGAGGACGAACAGCAGGGGGCAGGCGGTCAGCAGCAGCGCGCCGGGCAGGTCCAGCGGCGGTGCGTCCCCGGTCGCGGGGCGGTCGCCGTCGACCAGGAGGACGGCCGCCAGCAGCACGATCAGGAGGAACGGGACCGAGACCAGGAAGACCCACCGCCACCCCAGGTGAGCGGTGATGACTCCGGACACGACGAACCCGAGGACGAGGCCGCAGCTCGCCACCGCCGCCCACACGCTCAGGGCCCGTGTCCGGCGCGGCCCTTCGGGGAACAGCAGGACGATGGTGGCCATCGCGGCAGGCAGCGCGACGGCCTCACCGGCGCCCTGCAGCAGGCGCGCGACCACCAGCAGGGAGAACGTGGGGGCCAGGCCGGCCAGCAGGGACGCGGCGCCGAACAGGCCGGTGCCGAGCAGCAGCACGCGCCGCCGCCCGAGCAGGTCGCCCAGCCGGCCGCCGAGCATCAGCAGCCCGCCACCGGTGACCGTGTAGCCGACCACGACCCAGGTCAGCGTGTGTCCGTCGACGTCGAAACCGGCGCCGATCGAGGGCAGGGCGATGTTGACCACGGTCACGTCGACCGCGATGAAGAACTGCAGCATGGACATCGCGCACAGCACCAGCCATGCGCGTGTCGGGGACGGGCCGTGCCCGCGTGAGGAATGGATGCCTGGAAGCATCGGGTGCTCCGTCGCTCAGAGTTTCCGAGCAGCACGAGGGTGCCGCTCCGGTCCGATCACGAAGCGGCTGGACGTCCAGGAAGGATGTGTGAGCCGAACGCCCGCCGCTAGCGGGACGTCCTGGTCACCGCGGCGCAAGCGGCCGCGCACGAGGCAGCAGACATGCCCCGGACGCTATCAGGGAGGGGTACGGTCTGGTCGTGCCCCGGTGCGTGACGGGTGGTCAGCCGGGGACGTGTGCCGTTCGACGCGCGCGACTGGGGAGCGGGGTACGGGCTTGGGGGCGGCCGCCGGGCGGGCGCGGCCGGACCGCATGGTCAACCCCACGATCGAGGACGCGGTCCTGTCCGCGGACCTGTTCGTCGTCCTGTGGAGCAGGTCGTACGCCCTGAGCAGGTTCTGTTACGACGAGATCGAGTTGGCCCTGCGCAGGCACGCGGTGGGTGAGATCCAGCTCTGGATCATCAACCTCGACGGCTCCGACATCGTCCCGCCCGAGGCCCGGGCCCTGCCGCAGGCCCTGGCCAGGACCCCGCACGCCCTGGTCGCCCTCGTCCGCGAACTGCTGGAACACGCGGAGCCGGCGCGCACCGTCCCGGGCGGCGAGTAGCCGCGGGCAGGACGCCTCGGGATCCGAACCGGGTTCCGTGGCGTCCTCATGGGCATGGTGGATCTGGAGAAGGCGCCCGGTGCGGGAACGCAGGCGGGGACGGGGGAGCCGGTGCGGCGGTCGGATGCCGAGGGGTGTCTTGCCGTGGCGATCCGGATTCCGGTGCGGTTCGTGGTGCTGGTGCTGGTCGTGCCGGTGCGCATGGTCTGGGACGCGCTGGTCGTCGCGGGGCGGTTCTTGCGGGACGCGGTGCTGCGTCCCGTCGGGCGGGCGCTGGCGTGGCTCGGGCGGGCGGTCTTCGTGTGGCCGCTGGTCGCGCTGTGGCGGTATGTCGTCGTGCCGCTCGCCAAGGGCGTGGGGTGGCTGGGGCGCGTGCTGCTCGTGGTGCCGTCGGTGTGGCTGTACCGGTGGGTGCTGACGCCGGTCGGGCGGGCGCTCGCCTGGTTCTTCACGAGGGTGGGTGCGGTGCTCGCGGCCATCGCACGCGGGTTGTACGCCGGTCTGGCGTGGCTCGGGCGGTACCTGGCCGTCGTACCGGCGGTGTGGCTGTACCGGTGGGTGCTGACCCCGGTCGGGCACGCGCTCGCCTGGTGCGGACGGCAGGTGGCGCGGGGGGTGGGACTGGTCGTCACCGGTGTGGGCTTCGTTCTGTACTGGGTCTGCCGGGTGCTGCTGGTGCTGCCGGTGCTCGCCGTGTGGCGGTGGGTGCTCGCTCCGGTCGGCCGGTTCCTCGCCGTCGTCGGACGGGAGGTGGCGGACGCCCTCGGGCACGCCTGGCGGGTCGCCGGGCACCTCTCGCGCGCCGTCGGGCGGTTCCTCGGCACCGTCCTGCGGTGGACCGTGGCCGAACCGGCGCGCTGGGTGTACCGGAGTGTGCTGACCCCGGTGGGGCATGCCGTGCGGGACACCGTCCTGCGGCCGCTGGCCGAGGCGGGGCGCGGGGCGCGGCGGGCGGCCCGGCAGGCGCTGGCCTCGGCGCGGCTCTCGGTACGGCAGGCCCGCGCCGACGTGCGCCGCATGCTGTTCGGGGGGCCCGCCGAGCGGCAGCCGGTGGACGGGCGGGAACCATCCGCCGCCGAGGCACGTACTCTTGGTAGCAGTACGACCGCTCTCACGAAGGACTGAACGACACTGGGCAAGCGACAGCCCGTAGGCCCGCCGCCCGTTCCCGCGGTGCAGCGCATCCGACTGCGTTACACCAAGCGCGGCCGCCTCCGGTTCACCAGCCACCGTGACTTCCAGCGCGCCTTCGAGCGTGCGCTGCGCCGCGCCGAGGTGCCGATGGCGTACTCGGCGGGGTTCACCCCGCACCCGAAGGTGTCGTACGCCAATGCCGCACCCACCGGCACGGGCAGTGAGGCGGAGTACCTGGAGATCGCGCTCACCGAAGCGCGTGATCCGGAGCGGCTGCGGCTGCTGCTCGACGAGTCGCTGCCCGCCGGGCTCGACGTCGTCGACGCGGTCGAGGCCCGGACCTCCGGGCTCGCCGACCGGCTGACGGCCTCCGTCTGGGAGCTGCGGCTGGCCGGTGTGGAGTCCGCCGAGGCCGAAGCCGCCGTCGCGGCGTTCAACGCGGCCCCGGCGGTGGAGGTCCAGCGCCGTACGAAGAACGGCGTCCGTACCTTCGACACCCGCTCCGCCGTCGCGCACCTGGAGAGCGTCACCACGCACGGTTCACCGGCTGATAGGCCGACCGACCGGCCCTGTGCGATACTGCGGCTGGTTGTTCGGCACGTGACGCCTGCCGTACGACCCGACGACGTCCTGTCCGGTCTTCGCGCCGTGGCCGACCTGGCGCCGCCGGTCCCCGCAGCGGTGACCAGGCTGGCGCAGGGGCTGTTCGATGAAGAGACCGGTGCGGTGACCGACCCGCTCGCGCCCGACCGCGAGGCAGAAGCGCCCGAGCCGCATCCGGCCGCCGCTTCCGCCGCCGCGAAGGCGTCGGCGTAAGGAAGGTTCCGCGTAGGGACGGACGTCGTAGCGCCGCCCTCGAACTCGGGAGCCACCTGGGTCGGGCAGCGCACCGACCACAAGACTTTCGCCAGGCCGTGCACGACAAGGGGTACGGAACCGGCGAGACAAGACACGGATGAGCTTCCGAGCGGCGCCCGCGCCCCGGACGGCGGCGACCGCGCACCGCGCGAGCCGCGGACGTCACCGGCGGTCGACATGTCGATGCCGGACCAGGCGCGGCGCCCGGGAGCCTGACGGGAGAAACCCCCGCATGCTCGAACCGACCGAACCCACCGAGTCGTCGACCGCTTCGACCGACTCCGAATCGAACACCCCCAGCGACACCCTGCCGCCGCGCCGTCGGCGCAGGGCCGCTTCCCGCCCGGCGGGCCCGCCGTCCGGTGCCTCCGAGGCGCCGGCGGAGACCGTGGCCCCGGCCGAGGCGGCCCCCGCCGAGGTGGCCGAGGCCCCCGAGCCGGCCGCGGAGCCCGCGGCCCCCGCCCGGCCGCGACGCCGTGCGGTACGCAGGGCCTCCGCGCCCGCCGGGGCGCCCGCGGCGGTGGAGGCGGCCGAGACCGTGGTGCCCGCGGCCCCCGCCGCCGAGGCCCCGGCGCAGACCGAGGAGCCCGCCGAGGCCGAGGCCGAGAGTGCCGCGCCCAAGGGCCGGACCCGTCGTCGTGCCACGCGCCGCGTGACCGCCCCGGCAGAGGCGCCTGCCGAGTCGCCCGCCGAGGCCGCCGCCGAAGCGAGCGCGCCCGAGGCCGCCGCTGCCGCCGAGCCCGCGAAGACGACGAAGACCGCCGAGGCCGCCGCGCCCGCCGAAGCCGCCGAGGCGGCCCAGTCCGGTGAGGACGCCGCGCCGCGCCGTGCGCGCCGCCGGTCCACCCGCAAGGCCGCCACCGGCTTCGCCGCCCCGGCGCAGACCGCCGCCGCGGCCGCCGAGGAGGAGGCGCCGAAGCGTCCGTCGCGTCCCGCGGTCGCCGTGTTCCAGGCGCCCGTGTTCGCCGAGCCCCAGTTCCAGACGCCCGAGCGGGCCGCGGCCGAGGCCGCCGCCGAGGCGGCCGGTGCCGAGCCGGCGAAGCCGGTCGAGGACAGCGCTGAGGCCGCGGAGGAGCAGCCCGCCGGAGCGCGCCGCCGCCGCAAGCGCCGGGGTGCCGCCGCCGAGGAGGCCGCCGAGGAGCGGGCCACCGCCGCCGTCACCCAGGACGAGCCCCAGGCGGAGGCCGATGCCGACGCCGAGGCCGAGACCGACGAGTCGGGCGACGACCACGACGACGCCGAGGGCTACGAGGAGTCCGGGTCGCGCCGCCGTCGCCGCCGGGGCGGCCGCCGCCGTCGCCGCGGTGACGCCGCCGACGGCGACCTGACCGACGGCGACTCGGAGCACGCCGCCGAGCAGTCCGACCGGGCCGACCAGGACGCCTCGGACACCGCCGAGCAGGCGGACGAGGAGGCGGACGAGGAGGGCGAGGAGTCCACCGGCGAGAGCGGTGGTTCCAGCAGCAGCCGTCGCCGCCGTCGCCGTCGCCGCCGGGCCGGGGACGGCTCGGGCGAGGGCGAGTCCTCCGCCACCGACGACCCCGAGCGCACCGTCGTCAAGGTCCGCGAGCCCCGCCCGAAGCCCGAGCCGTCCGACGAGGTGCAGTCCATCAAGGGCTCGACCCGTCTGGAGGCCAAGAAGCAGCGCCGCCGCGAGGGCCGCGAGCAGGGCCGCCGCCGCGTGCCGATCATCACCGAGGCCGAGTTCCTGGCCCGCCGCGAGGCCGTCGAGCGTGTCATGGTCGTCCGCCAGCACGGCGAGCGCACCCAGATCGGCGTCCTGGAGGACGGCGTGCTCGTCGAGCACTACGTCAACAAGGAGCAGGCCACCTCGTACGTCGGCAACGTCTACCTCGGCAAGGTGCAGAACGTGCTGCCGTCGATGGAGGCCGCCTTCATCGACATCGGCAAGGGCCGCAACGCCGTCCTGTACGCCGGTGAGGTCAACTTCGAGGCGCTGGGCATGGCCAACGGGCCGCGCCGCATCGAGTCCGCCCTCAAGTCCGGCCAGTCGGTCCTGGTGCAGGTCACCAAGGACCCGATCGGCCACAAGGGCGCCCGTCTGACCAGCCAGGTCTCGCTGCCCGGCCGCTACCTGGTCTACGTGCCCGAGGGCTCGATGACCGGCATCAGCCGCAAGCTGCCCGACACCGAGCGCTCCCGCCTCAAGACGATCCTCAAGAAGATCGTCCCCGAGGACGCGGGCGTCATCGTGCGCACCGCCGCCGAGGGCGCCAGCGAGGAGGAGCTGCGCCGCGACGTCGAGCGGCTCCAGGCGCAGTGGGAGGACATCCAGAAGAAGGCCAAGGGCGGCAGCTCCAGCGCCCCCACGCTGCTGTACGGCGAGCCGGACATGACCGTCCGGGTCGTGCGCGACATCTTCAACGAGGACTTCTCCAAGGTCGTCGTCAGCGGTGACGACGCCTGGCAGACCATCCACGGCTACGTGTCCCACGTGGCGCCGGACCTCGCCGAGCGGCTGTCCAGGTGGACCAGCGAGGTCGACGTCTTCGCCACGTACCGGATCGACGAGCAGCTCGCCAAGGCGCTGGACCGCAAGGTCTGGCTGCCCAGCGGCGGTTCGCTGGTGATCGACCGGACCGAGGCGATGGTCGTCATCGACGTCAACACCGGCAAGTTCACCGGTCAGGGCGGCAACCTCGAGGAGACGGTCACCAGGAACAACCTGGAGGCGGCCGAGGAGATCGTGCGCCAGCTGAGGCTGCGCGACCTCGGCGGCATCATCGTCATCGACTTCATCGACATGGTGCTCGAGTCCAATCGGGACCTGGTGCTGCGGCGCCTGCTGGAGTGCCTGGGCCGGGACCGGACCAAGCACCAGGTCGCCGAGGTGACCTCGCTGGGCCTGGTCCAGATGACCCGCAAGCGGGTCGGCCAGGGTCTGCTGGAGTCGTTCTCGGAGACCTGCGTCCACTGCAACGGCCGCGGTGTCATCGTCCACCTCGACCAGCCGACGTCCGCCGCGGGCGGCGGCGGTGGCAAGCGCCGCAAGCGGGCGCGGGCCGGGGCCGACCAGCCGCACGAGCACGAGGCCGTCGCCGGGGTCGAGACCGGCCCGACGGCCGAGCAGGAGGCGGACACCGAGTCCGAGACCGAGGTGGCCGCCGAGGTGGCCGAGCCGGTCGCCCTCCCGGCGCCCGACTTCAGCGCCGACGAGGAGCTGTACAGCAGCGCCGCCGAGGCCGAGGCCGCGGCCACCCGGGGTCGCGGCCGGCGTCGCGCCAGCCGTCGGGCGTCCGCCCCCGCGGGTGCCCCCAAGGCCGCGAAGGGCGAGGCCGCCAAGGCGGCGGCCGCACCCGCCGAGGCGCCGACGGCGCAGGACGTCACGGTGCGGGAGGAGGTCGAGCGTCCGGTGCGGCGCGAGCCCGCCGCCGAGGTGCTGGCCGAGCCCGCGGCCGTCGAGGACGCGGTCTCCGGCGCCCCGGCCCCGGCTCCGGCCGCTCCGGCCGAGGCTCCGGCGCCCGCGTCGGAGGAGGCCGCCCCCAAGGGCCGTACCCGCCGTCGGGCCACCCGGAAGGTGTCCGCGCCGGCCGGTTCGCCCGAGGGCGCCGAGGCCGCCGTACTGACGGTCCCGGAGACCGCGACCACGGTGTCCGAGCAGCCCGCGCCGGAGCCCGAGCAGGCACCGGAGGCGGCCCCGGCCGCCGCCGAGCCGGCCGCGAGCGCCGCCCCGGCCCGTCCGCGGCGCCGTGCGGTGCGCAAGCCCACCACCTCCACCGCGTCCGAGGAGGCGGCCGTCGTGGTCGTCCCGTCGGCCCCCGCTGAGGAGGCCCCGGAGGCCGAGGAGGCCGCCCCGGCCAAGAAGGCGGCGGCCCGCAAGACGGCCAAGAAGGCGACGGCGAAGAAGGCCGCCACCAAGAAGACCGCGGCCAAGAAGACGACGACCGCGAAGAAGGCCACGGCCAAGAAGGCGGCCAAGACGACGACCGCCAAGAAGGCCACGGCCAAGAAGACGGCGTCGAAGAAGACCGCGGCGGCCGCCCAGCAGGCACCGTCGTCGGTCACGGCCGCCACCGACGAGGGCTGATCCGGCACCTGTCCGATCCGGCACGCCACGCGCCTTGTGGCCTGTCGCGAACGTGCGGCCCCGGGCGAACGGAATCCGTTCGTACGGGGCCACACGTTTCCCCGGCCGTCCCCGGGCGCATCATCAGTGACAGCCGGATCGCCCCGGCGAGGTGAGGGGAGACCACGTGCCGGTACTGACGAGGCTCATCCCCTCGCCGCTCGTCGTGGACGTCCGGCCGGGCGCCCTGGACGACCTGGCGAGCGTCCTCGCGGACCAGCGGATCTCGCAGTCCGGGAAGCTGGCCGTGGCGATCAGTGACGGCTCGGGGGCCCGGCTGCGCAGGCGGCTCGAACCGTCCCTGCCCGGAGCCGACTGGTTCGAGGTCGGCGGCGGCACGATCGACGACGCGGTGCGGCTGGCCGACGGCATGAAGTCGGGGCGCTACGACGCGGTCGTCGGCCTCGGCGGCGGCAAGGTCATCGACTGCGCCAAGTTCGCCGCGGCCCGGGTGGGCCTGCCCATGGTCGCCGTGGCCACCAACCTGTCCCACGACGGCATCTGCTCGCCGGTCTCGATCCTCGACAACGACGCGGGCCGTGGCTCCTACGGTGTGCCGACGCCGATCGCGCTCGTCGTCGACCTCGCGGTGATCCGCGAGGCACCGATCCGGTTCGTGCGCTCCGGGATCGGCGACGCCGTCTCCAACGTCTCCGCGGTCGCCGACTGGGAGCTGGCCCACCGGGTGAACGGCGAGAAGGTCGACGGCCTCGCCGCCGCCCTCGCCCGGCAGGCCGGGGAGGCCGTGCTGCGCCACCCGGGAGGCTGCGGCGACGACGGGTTCCTGACCGTGCTGACCGAGGGCCTGGTGCTGTCCGGGATCGCCATGACCATCGCCGGGCACACCCGCCCCTCCTCCGGTGCCTGCCACGAGATCAGCCACGCCCTCGACCTGCTGTACCCCCGGCGCGCCGCCAGCCACGGCGAGCAGGTGGGCATCGGCGCCGCCTTCGCGACGTACCTGCGCGGCGACCGGGAGGGCTCCCTGCTGATGGCGGACACGCTGCGCCGGCACGGGCTGCCCGTGGTGGCCGGGGAGATCGGCTTCGGCGACGAGGAGTTCGTGCGGGCCGTGGAGTTCGCGCCGCAGACCCGGCCCGGCCGGTACACGATCCTGGAGCACCTCGACCTGTCGCCCGCGCGGGCGGGGGAGGCGTACGCGGAGTACGTCGCGGCGGTCTCCGGCTGATCGCCGGCGGCCCTGGTCGCGGGCTCCGTGGGCCCGGTTTGACCCCTGTCGTGCGGCCCCGTAACCTTGACCGTCGGCGTGTCGACTGACGCGTCACATCCCCGTAAACCTCTTTCCTTCCGGGTGCGGGCCCTCGCGGGCCCCGGCCGGGAGAGGCTGTCCGTGTGTCACCGGGTGGCTGGACTGCGGGGGTGCCGTTTCCGAGCGAGAGAGTGAGATCCGCGTGTACGCCATCGTGCGCAGCGGTGGTCGCCAGCACAAGGTTGCTGTCGGCGACATCGTTGAGGTTGACAAGATTTCCACCGCCCAGGTAGGCGACACGGTCGAGCTCTCGACCCTGCTCGTTGTTGACGGCGACGCTGTGACCAGCGACCCGTGGGTGCTGGCCGGCATCAAGGTCCAGGCCGAGGTCGTGGACCACCACAAGGGCCAGAAGATCGACATTCTGCGCTACAAGAACAAGACCGGCTACCGCCGTCGTCAGGGCCACCGCCAGCAGTACACGGCGATCAAGGTCACTGAGATCCCCGCGGCTGCGAAGTAAGGGACTGAGGAGACATGGCACACAAGAAGGGCGCATCGTCCACCCGGAACGGTCGCGACTCGAATGCCCAGCGGCTCGGCGTGAAGCGCTTCGGCGGTCAGGCCGTCAACGCGGGTGAGATCCTGGTCCGCCAGCGCGGCACCCACTTCCACCCGGGCGCCGGCGTCGGCCGTGGCGGCGACGACACGCTGTTCGCGCTGCAGGCCGGTGCGGTGCAGTTCGGCACCCACCGTGGCCGCAAGGTCGTGAACATCGTTCCGGTCGCCTGACCGGACACTTTCGCGAGGCGGGCCTCACTTCCCCGAGGGGAAGCGGGTCCGCCTTTCGCGTGTTACCCAAGAGACACTCCCGTAGTGGCTCGCGCAGTAACCCCTGGTAGTAACTCGTAGTACGTAGTAACTGGAGGCACATCCCATGACCACCTTCGTGGACCGCGTCGAACTGCACGTCGCCGCGGGTAACGGAGGCCACGGCTGTGCCTCCGTCCACCGTGAGAAGTTCAAGCCGCTGGGCGGCCCGGACGGCGGCAACGGCGGCCGGGGCGGCGACGTGATCCTCACCGTGGACCAGTCGGTGACCACGCTCCTCGACTACCACCACTCCCCGCACCGCAAGGCCACCAACGGCAAGCCCGGCGAGGGCGGCAACCGCTCCGGCAAGGACGGCCAGGACCTGGTCCTGCCCGTGCCCGACGGCACCGTCGTCCTCGACAAGGCGGGCAACGTGCTCGCCGACCTCGTCGGCCACGGCACCTCCTACGTCGCCGCGCAGGGCGGCCGGGGCGGCCTCGGCAACGCGGCGCTGGCCTCGGCGCGGCGCAAGGCGCCCGGGTTCGCGCTGCTCGGCGAGCCCGGTGACCTCCAGGACGTCCAGCTGGAGCTGAAGACCGTCGCCGACGTGGCGCTGGTCGGCTACCCGAGCGCAGGCAAGTCCTCGCTGATCTCCGTGCTGAGCGCGGCCAAGCCGAAGATCGCCGACTACCCCTTCACGACGCTCGTCCCCAACCTGGGCGTGGTGACGGCCGGCGAGACCGTCTACACCGTCGCCGACGTCCCCGGTCTCATCCCCGGCGCCAGCCAGGGCAGGGGCCTGGGCCTGGAGTTCCTGCGGCACGTGGAGCGGTGCAGCGTACTGGTGCACGTCCTGGACACGGCGACGCTGGAGTCCGAGCGCGACCCGCTCTCCGACCTGGACGTCATCGAGGCCGAACTGAGCGAGTACGGCGGCCTGGACAACCGGCCCCGGATCGTCGTCCTCAACAAGATCGACGTGCCCGACGGCAAGGACCTCGCCGAGATGGTCCGTCCCGACCTGGAGGCGCGCGGCTACCGGGTCTTCGAGGTGTCGGCGGTGGCTCACATGGGCCTCAGGGAGCTGTCCTTCGCGCTGGCCGAGCTGGTCGCCACAGCGCGTGCCGCCCGCCCGAAGGAGGAGGCCACGCGCATCGTCATCCGGCCCAAGGCCGTGGACGACGCGGGCTTCACGGTCACCCGCGAGGAGGACGGCCTGTTCCGGGTGCGCGGCGAGAAGCCCGAACGCTGGGTGCGCCAGACCGACTTCAACAACGACGAGGCCGTCGGCTATCTCTCCGACCGGCTCAACCGCCTCGGTGTCGAGGACAAGCTGATGAAGGCGGGCGCCCGCAACGGGGACGGCGTCGCCATCGGCCCCGAGGACAACGCGGTCGTCTTCGACTGGGAGCCCTCGGTCACCGCCGGTGCCGAGATGCTCGGCCGCCGCGGCGAGGACCACCGCTTCGAGGCGCCCCGCCCCGCCGCGCAGCGCCGCCGGGACCGCGAGGCCGAACGGGACGAGGCGCAGCAGGAGTTCGACGGCTTCGAGCCGTTCTGACGCCCCTGCGACAGCACCGCTCACGCCGCCCGTGGAACCGGAGTCCCGCGGGCGGCATCTTGCTGTTCACAGGGTTACACAGGTGTGTCGGGGCCGTGATCTGCTGTCCTGCATCTCTGTGTACTTTGTGAGGAGGATGTGACCACCCGTGCGTGGTCAGGGGCGGGGGGACGGCCTGACCAGCCGCTCCCGGGAGCAGAGAGAAGCCGCAAAGTGAAGATCGCATTCCTGGTTCGGGACCTGTGTCACATGGGGGGCGTGGTCAGCGCCACGCAGAACCTCGCCGGGGCGCTGGCCGAGCGGCACGACGTCGAGATCGTGGCGCTGCGCAAGGTGCGCGACGAGTCGTACTTCCCGCTGGACCCGCGGGTGAAGGTGCGGGCCCTCACCGACATGCGGCCGCACTCCCCGGTGTCCGACGTGGACAATCCGCTGTCCGACAAGTTCCCGCTGATCTACCCGCTCAACGCCGGTGCCAAGACGCCGGTGGTGAGCCGGCTCGCGGAGCTGCGGCTGCTGGAGTACTTCGACACCACCGACGCCGACGTCGTCGTCAGCTCCAGCCCGCGCAACACGATCATGCTGGCGCAGGCGCCCGGTGACTTCCTGAAGGTCACTCAGGAACACTCGATGCCCGCCATCTACGCCACGGACATCAAGCAGCGCCTCTTCCCGGCCTACCGGCACCTGCACGCCCTCACGGCACTCACCCCGGAGGAGGTCGCCGCGCTCGCCCGGCAGGTGCCCGCGGTGCGCAACCGCCTCGCGGTGATGCCCAACTGCGTGCCCGCCTCCACGATCCGCTCCAGCGGCACCAACAAGGTGGTGGTCTCCGCCGGTCACCTGACCGACAACAAGAACCACGCCCTGCTGATCGAGGCATTCGCCAAGGTCCACGCCGTCGCCCCGGAGTGGACCCTGCGCATCTACGGCCACGGCGCCGAGAAGAAGAAGCTGCGGACCCGCATCGAGGAACTGGGGCTCTCCAACAGCATCCTGCTGATGGGCCAGACCTCGCCCGTCACCCCGGAGTTCGGCAAGGCGTCGATCTTCGTCCTGCCCTCCAAGCGGGAGGCGTTCGGCAACGTCCTCGTGGAGGCGATGGCCGCCGGACTGCCCGTCGTCGCCACGGACGCCGACCACGGGCCGCGCAACATCCTCACCGACGGCGAGGACGGACTGATCGTCCCGCGCGGTGACGTGCAAGCGATGGCCGACGCGATCCGGCGCCTGGTCCAGGACGACGAACTGCGCCTGAAGATGGGCGCCTCGGGCATCCGCAACGCCGAGCGCTTCCACGAGCGGGCCAGCCGCGAACGCTTCGAGGCCATCATCGAGGAGGCATTCGCCCGCAAGGAGCTGCCCCGCCACGCCACCGCCCGGGTGGACCGCGAGGGCTCCGTCCACGTCGCCGTGGGCACGCTGCCGCCGAGCGCCGGTCAGGCCGACCTCGTACTGCGCAAGGGCGGCGCCGGCGGCGCGGAGCACCGCTTCCCGTTCTCCGCCGAGGGCGAGGCCGTCGTGCCCTGGGACGCCGGGGTGCCGCACGGCACCTGGGAGCTGGCCCTGGCCACCCGCGAGGGCGAGCGCGAGGTCTCACTGACCACCGACGGCTACGGCTGCGACACCCGGGACCTGCTCGCCGTGGAACTGCCGCGTCCGCAGGGGCCGTCCCTCGCCCTGCTGCTGCCCCACCTGCACGAGGACGGCGGGCTGCGGCTGCGCAGCGCGCTGCGCGACGTGCACGCCGAGGTCGGCCCGGTCAGGGTCGACGAGCGGACCATCGCCGTACGCGCCCAACTGTGGGGCGCGCGGCCCGCCGCGGGCGCCGTGGTGGAGGCCGTGCACCGCCGGGACAAGGAGCGGGTGCTGACCTTCCCGCTGCGCGACGAGGGCGACGGCTGGGTGGCCGTGGACCTGGACTGCGCCACCCTGGTGCGCGAGCACGGCGAGGCCGACGAGGAGAAGGAGGTCATCTGGGACCTGTCGCTGCGCACCGCGCCCGACGCGCCCCGGGTGCCGCTGGCCAAGCTGGGCACCGACGTCCTCCAGCCGATCAACGTGTTCACCTTCCCCCGCCCGGTGATCAGCGAGGCCGTGGCCGCGCCGCCGACCGTGCTGACCCGTGCGGTGCGCAAGTCCCGCCGGGCCCTGGGCCAGACGCCCGCCCCCCTGCCGCCCACCCGCCGGCGCACCGAGCTGCGGCCCTACTTCACGGCCGCCTGCCAGCTCGCGGTGAAGACCGTGCGGCTCTGAGCCGTCCGGAGCGGCCGACCGGAGACGCAAGGGGGCGGGGCCCGGAGGATTGTGATCCTCCGGGCCCCGCCCCCTTCGCTTTCCCCTGCGCGGCAGCGGGTCAGCCCTCCCGGGCCTGCTCGATCATCCGGTCGACGACCCGCGCGGACGCGTTGCCGTCGTCCAGGTCGCAGAACAGGTGGTGGAAGCGGTCGAACCGCTCCTGGTACTCCGCCCGCACCTGGTCGATGTCCCGGATCGCGTCGACCAGCTCCTTGGAGTTGTCGATCAGCGGACCAGGCGAGTCCTGCTCGAAGTCGAAGTAGAACCCGCGCAGCGTGTCCCGGTAGTGCTCAAGGTCGTACGTGAAGAACAGCATCGGCCGCTTCAGGTGCGCGTAGTCGAACATCACCGACGAGTAGTCCGTGATCATGATGTCCGCGGCGATGTACAGGTCGACGATGTCCGGGTACTCCGAGGCGTCCCACACGAAGCCGTTGCCCGCGCCCGGCACCGCGTCCACCACGTTGGAGTGGCGGCGGATCAGCAGCACGTGGTCGTCGCCGAGGCGCCGCTGGGCGTCCTCAAGGTCGATGCGCAGGTCGAACAGGTACTGCCCGGCGCTGTGCGACTGGTCGTCGCGCCAGGTCGGCGCGTACAGGACGACCTTCTTGCCCTCGGGCAGGCCGAGGGCCTTCCTCACCCGCGCCGTGATCGCGTCCCGGTCGGCGGTGTACAGGTAGTCGTTGCGGGGGTAGCCCGCCTCCTGGATCTCACCGTCGTAGGAGAACGCCCGCTTCAGGATCGGCGTGCTGAAGCGGTTGGAGGACACGAGCAGGCTCCACTGCTTGGCCTCCAGCGCCAGCTTCTCCTGGTAGCGCCGGTCGAAGTGCAGGGTGTCGATGTCGTGCCCGATCTTCTTCAGCATCGTGCCGTGCCAGGTCTGCACGATCGACTGGCCCGGGCGGCGCACGATCCAGTCGGGAAGGTGGCCGTTGGTGACGATGTAGCGGCTGGAGGCCAGCGCCTCGTACCACTCCGTGCCCCACATGCGGACCTTCTCGATCCCGTCCGGCAGGTTGACCTGACCGTCGCGGACCGCCCACAGGTGCTTCAGGTCCGAGCCGCGCCGCACCAGCTCCTCGTACATCGCGCGCGGGCTGTCCGAGAACTGCTTGCCGTTGTAGCTCAGGTAGAAGACCTGGTCCTTGAGCGGCTGCTGGAACAGCGGCTCGTACACCGTCCGGCGCAGCTCCTTCTGGCGGTACGGGCCGCGCTCCAGGTCGCTCAGCTCGGAACGGGCGTTGAGCTGCGGGAAGTCGCCCCAGCGGTTCTCCAGCCAGTAGCGGCGGCCGTTCAGCTCGGCCTGGACCGGGAACGAGTCCGCGGCCAGCCGGTCGGTCACGAAGGGGACGTCGGGCACGCCCTCCTCGTCGGGCCGCAGGAAGAGGTTCCAGCGCCCGGCACGCAGCGGGACGTCGCCCGCGCCGCCGAGGCGGGAGGGGTCGAAGGACACCTCGAAGCGGCCGCCGTCCAGCCACCGGGTCTCGACGAAGCGCTCCTCGTAGCGGTTGCGCGGCTTGAGCAGGAAGCGGGACCCGGACAGCCGCGGGTCGGCGTGGCCGGTGAAGGCGATCGCGCCGTCGCGCACCGTGGCGGTGTCGATCACCGCGCGGCGGGTGCGGCCGGAGAACTTCAGGAACCCGGTGTGGCCCGCCACCACGGCCAGCTCCACCAGGTGCGACTGGGTGCCGAGCGAGGTGGGCAGCGCGAACTCCGCGTCGGCCAGGCCCTCCTGCATCACGGTGCCGAAGCGGCGCTCCTTGCCCCCGGCGTCGGTCGCGACCAGCACCGTGGACCAGGTCCGCTTCTCCGGCTGGGCCTTCTCGTCGACGCCCTCGTGGAAGATCAGCGCCACGTCCGCGATCGGCACCTCGACCGAGAATGCCTGCCCGGCGCCCGTGCGCTCCACGGTGACGGGGTACTCGAGGGTCTCGGCGCCCTTCTGGTTCTTGACCCGCAGGACCACCTGCTCGTCCGCCGCGAGGGACTCGCGGATCTCACCGGTGACCTTGATCCGGTCGCCCTCGAGGGTGCGGCCGGTGATCAGGGCGCGGACCTTCTCGATCCGCAGCTTCAGCGCCCCGCGCTCCACGGACGGCAGCATCCGGAAGTCCGGGCTCAGCCAGTGGTACGGCGGGAAGTTGCAGGCCGCGCCGCCGCTGGAGTGGACCGCGTGGCGGCGCACCAGGCCGGAGGCGAAGATGCCCAGGCCCACGTGCCACACGGCCTCCTGCCACTCGCCGCCCTTGCGGAGCCGGGCGGGGTCGATGGTGACCTCCCAGCCGGCCCACTCGTAGTTGTAGCGGTCCTGGCCGGAGTCGGTGGTGACCTCGGGACGCGGCAGGTTGCGGGCCGGCAGCAGGATGCGGCGGCGGGAGCGGTCCTTGCGCAGCTGGAGCACCTTGACCGAGGCCTTGCGCGTGGGCAGGTCGATCTTGTCGATCCAGGCGTTGCCGGACAGCACGAGCTTGCCGCCGGACCAGCTCACCTCCTGCAGCGGGGCGCGCATGTTGAGGTGCTGGTCGATGCGCAGCGCCCCCTTGGGCAGGTGCAGGTCCGCACCCTCCAGCGAGGGGAAGGAGGCGTACTTGCGGACCAGGCCGCTGACCTCCGGCGTCTCCTTGCGGCGCTGGCCGGCCAGCAGGGCGATCAGCTCCTCCATCTGGTGCTTGCGCACCAGCAGCCACTGCACGCGCAGTTCGGCCGGGAGGTCCATGACGACCTTGGGGTCGATGCTGTCGAGGAAGCGGTTGGCCGAACGCAGGAACTCGGCCCGGTACTCCTCGTCGCCGTCCGGCACCACGTTGAGGAAGAGCCGCAGGTCGTCGCGGAGGACACGGGTGTCGTACTCGCGCTTGAGGCGGGCGTAGGTCTCACCGGGCTGCTCGGCGAGGAAGGCGCTGATCTCCATCACGGAGGTGACCCGGTCGCGCACACCCGCCGGGTCGGTGCGCCGCTGCGTGATCGACGGGGCGGACTCGCCCTCGCGCAGCCGCCAGTAGTAGCAGGGCTCCGAGATGACGTCGACGCTCTCGGCCAGGTAGTGGGCCCGCATGGTGACCGGGGTGTCCTCGTACAGCCGGCCCTCGGGGAAGGCGAAGCCGTTCTTCTCCCAGAACGTGCGGCGGAAGACCTTGTTGCAGGCGATGCGGTCGGCGACGAGCTTCGCGTACCGGGATATGTGGGTGCCCAGCCGGGCCTCGCCGGCCAGCATCCGCATCAGCGGCACCTGCCAGGACTTCTCGCCCCTGAGGTGGTAGACGTTGCCGGTGGCGAAGTCCGAGCCGCTCTCGTCCAGGCTGCCGACCATGAGCCGGTAGGCGTCCGGCGGGATCAGGTCGTCGCTGTCGACGAAGGTCAGGAACTCGGACTCGGGCGCCAGGTGGGCCATGCCCGTGTTGCGGGCGGCGCCGAGACCGCCGTTCTCCTTGCGTATGAGCTTGAAGCGCGGGTCGCGGGAGGCGTACTCCTCGGCGATGGCGGCGGAGCCGTCGGGTGAACCGTCGTCCACCATCACGACCTCGAAGTCGCGGAAGGTCTGCGCCGCGAGCGAGTCCAGGCAGGCGGGGAGGTAACGCTCCACGTCGTAGATGGGGACGATGACACTGAGCCGAGGGGCCATGGCTTGGTGATCTCCTTTCGGGGTCAGGCCCGCTCGACCAGTTCGAGCGCCTGGGCGGGGGTCGGGGCGTGGTGGCGTTCGTCGAAGGGGACGACGGGCGGCAGGCTCTCTTCACCGAGGAAGACGCGTCGCACCACCCGTTCGGCTGCGTGTCCGTCGTCGAATTCGCAGAAACGCCGGCGGAAGGTGTCCCGGCGCCCGGTCGTCTCCGGGCTGTCGTACGCGCCGGAGGAGAGCAGCCGCAGCAGCTCCGTCTGCGTGGTGGCGACCGCGCCGGGCGGCTCCTGGAGCAGGTCGAAGTAGGTGCCGCGCACCGCGGAGTACACGTCCCAGTCGGGGACGTAGCTGATGATCGGGCGGTCCAGGACGGCGTAGTCGAACATCGCCGAGGAGTAGTCCGTGATCAGGGCGTCGGCCGCCAGGTACAGCTCCTCCACCCGGGCGTGCCCGGAGACGTCGACGACGCGGCCGGTGCGGCGCAGTTCGTTCACGTGCGAGGAGTTGCCGTAGAAGTAGTGGCCGCGCACCAGCAGGGTCACGTCCGGCCCCAGTTCGCGCGCGAACCTGCCCAGGTCCAGGGGCGGGGTGAAGCCCGGCTGGTACTCGCGGTGGGTGGGCATGTACAGGAACGCCTTGGTGCCGTCGGCCAGCCCGAGCGCGGCGCGGGCCGCGCGCACGTCCTCGGAGCCGGCGTTGACGAGGACGTCGTTGCGCGGGTAGCCGGTCTCCAGCGTGGTGTACGAGCAGGGGTAGACCCGCTCCCAGACGACGGTCGAGAACTGGTTGGCGCTGATGCTGTAGTCCCAGCGGTCGCACCGCTCCAGGAGCTTCTCGAAGTCCATGTCGGTGGAGGCCGGGTACTTCTGCTGGTCCAGGCCCATCGTCTTCAGCGGTGTGCCGTGGTGGGTCTGCACATGGATCTGGCCCTCGCGCTTGACCACGGAGTCCGCGAAGTTCACGTTGTTCACCAGGTACTTGGCGCGGGCCAGGGCCGCCCAGTACTCGCGTGAGCCCACCCGGACGACCTGCACGCCCTTGGGCACCCGGTCCGCGTTGTCCGCGCGGACCGCCCAGACCCGGCGCATGTGCGGGGCCAGCCGGGCCAGTTCGGCGTCGATCGCGGCGGGGTTGCAGGAGACGCTGCGGCTCCAGTAGGCGGAGAACAGCACCAGGTTGTCGTCGAGCGGCAGTCTGAGCTGCGACTGGTAGAAGGCGCCCATCGCGCCGCGCTTGGAGCGGTTGAGCGCGGTGCGGGTGCGGGTCTTGACCTGCTGGCGGAACTTCACCGCCGCCAGGGCGCTGACCATCGTCGTGTAGGCGTCGCGCTCCAGCATCCCGTACTTGTGGCCGCGGCCGCCGCCGGGGCGGGTGAAGCCCTTCGGCATCCGGGCGCGGTAGTCGGCCGAGGCCCGGTGGAAGAACTCCGCGCGCGCGTCCTGCGGCAGGCGGCCCGGACGCTCCAGGACGGTCAGGTAGTGGTCGACCATCTTGCGGAACAACGGGCCGCGCCACTCGGCGAGTTCCTCGTGCGCGTCGAGGTAGTCGAAGACCCGCTGGTACTGGTCGAAGACGTCGAAGTGCTTGCGGCTGACCGTCTTGAGGATGTTGCCGCCCTCGCGCCGCTGCCGGTAGTGCACGCAGACCCGGTCGAGGACGGCGATCCGCTCGGTGCTGATCAGGGAGCAGAACGTCCAGGGGGCGTCCTCGTAGTACCCGGGCGGGAAGGTGAGCCCGGTCCGGGCGACGAAGTCGCGCCGGTACGCCTTGTTCCACACGATCTGGAGCAGGTCGAGCAGTTGGGGGCGGTCGGCCAGGGAGAAGGTGTCCGGGCCCTTCTCCTTCAGCAGCTCGGCCCGCAGGTTCGGACGGACGCGGCCGTCCCAGTAGGTGCGCGCGTAGTCGAAGATCAGGATCTCGGGATCGCCCGTGGCCTCGATCCGGTCCCGAATGGCCGACAACGCACCGTCCGACAACGTGTCGTCACTGTCCAGGAACAACACGTAATCGCCGGTGGCCTTTTCCAGTCCGGCGTTGCGCGCGCGTCCCAGACCCACGTTTTCCGTGAGGTGAATCACATGAATCCGGTCGTCGCGTTTCGCGTACTCGTCGAGAATGGCCCCTGACCCGTCCGGCGAGCAGTCGTCGACCGCGATGATCTCGAAGTCCGTGCAGTCCTGCCCGAGTATGGAGTCAAGGCACTCGGGCAGATAGCCCTGCACCTTGTACACGGGGACAACGAGAGAGAGTTTGGGCATCCTTACAACCTGTTCCGAGAACTGACCACGGGACCGCGGGCTGGGGCCGGAACGCGCTCCGGACACCGCTCGGGCCTGGAGCGCGCCGCCGCATCAGCGTAAAGGATTCACGCGGAGTTTCCGCGGGCACGGTAGCCGGACACCCTGTGCCCCGCCACAGCGGGAAATGGCCGGACCGGTCGTCCGAATGGGTCGCGCGGAAGCGGCTGGAGAACTTCCTCACATTCGGTCCCGCTGTCCCCTTTACCGACTTGCGCCGGTTTCCGCCCCATGTGCCCGACTCGATTTCCGTGGCCCCTCGACGCGTGCGCACCCGGCGACGCGGGCCCGGCAGGTCCTGCGGTGAGCTGGCTGGTCACGGCCGGCACCCGGCACGGGGGCGCGGGTCCGGCCGGGGACGACGCGTCGGGCCGCGGCCGGTGCCCGACCCGTCCGGTGAGGCACCGGCCGCGTGTCCGGGCCGGTGCCGGCGGAGACCGGGGGAGCGCCGGACCGGCCCTCCCCGAAGGCGTGATTCGTGACCAGGCTGTGACAGGCGTGGCGCACGCCACGGCCCGCAGACGGCGCTCAGGCGCGGCCGCGCGGTTCCGGGGCCGCGGAGGGCGCCGTGGCGGGGGCGGCGGACGGGGTGGCCGCCGGGGCGGACGACCGGGCGGGTTCGCGGCGCGGGCCCGGGACGGGCAGCTCCGTGGCGAGCCGCTCCGCCATCCTGGCCCGGTGCCGGACCGCCGCCTCGCACAGGTTCCGCACCGCACCGGCGAAGCGCTCCTGGGACGACGGCTCGGCCGGACCCAGCAGCCGCAGGGCCAACGCGGCACGCTCCCCGGCCAGTTCGTCCGGCTCCGGACGGCGCACCGACGCCAGCAGACCCGCCACCCCGGACGCGTCCGGCGTCAGCACGGTCGCCGCCGCCACCGTCGGGAAGGACTTGCGGAACACGTCCTCGGCCAGCGTGCCGGTGTTGGCGACGGCGTACGGCTTGCCGCTCGCCAGGAAGTCGCTGATCACGCTCGACACATCGCTGATCAGCAGGTCGGCCCGGTTGAAGCAGGCGTACAGCGGCGGCCGGGCGTCCGTGACGACCTGGTGCTCCCACTCGGGCAGCGACGCCCAGTACGCCTCCTCCCACGCGGCCTCGGCCCGCCGCACGGCCGCCGCCCGCCCGGCCTCCGGCGCCGGCTGCCGCAGCATCCGCTCCGCCTGGTCCGCCGCCGACCGGAAACCGGCCGCGGTGAGCCGGTCCAGCTCCGCCGCCCGCCGGGCCAGGGCGGTGGCCGCCGACGCGTCCGGGCGGGGACCGCCCCGCTCCCGGTTCGCCGCCCGCACCAGCTCGCGGATGCGCAGATCGGCGGCCCGGGCCCGCGGGTCCACCGACCCGGTCAGCGGGTGCGGCTTGTACAGCAGTCGTACGCCCGGGTCCGCGAGCAGCGCCCGCACCAGGTTCTCCCCGGCCTCGACGACCGAGGTGTTGCCGGGGTTGCCGTCCCAGCCCTCCCAGGTCGGCGCGTACAGGACGGTCGTGAACGCCCCCGGCGCGGGCGGACCCGCGTACGGCCGTACGGCGTCCAGCTGCGGGCGGCCGATCTCCACCACGTCCTTGTCCTCTACACCGACCTCCGCGAGCGCGTACCGCTCGCGCGCCGCCGGGCCCGCCACCCACACCTCGTCGTACGCCTTCGCGTACGGGTTGCACGAGGACAGCTTGTCGCTCTCCCCGTGGTTGACGAAGGCGTGCTTGATGGTCGGGATGCGCAGGACCTGCGAGGTCTTCCCGGAGTTGGAGGGGTGCAGGAGGACGCGGAGCGTCGAGTGCTCCAGGCGCATCAGCGTCGACACCTTCGGCAGGCACACCACCGGGATGTCGGTCGCCGCGATCCGCTGCACCATGTGCCGCTCCCGCAGCACGATCACCGGCCGCTCGTCCAGCCGCGCCAGCGGCTCCAGCCACATGTTCGCCTGGTAGGCCGAGGACGCCCCGCCCGAGAAGTACAGGCCGACCGTCGGCCGGTACCGGTTCAGCCACGCCTCGAACCAGTCGAGCACCTCCTGCTCACCGGCGGGCCCGCGCCCGGGCAGCAGCCGCAGCAGCAGCGCGCCCAGACCCGTCAGCGCCAGCGCCAGGGACAGCGCGAGCCCACCCGCCCCGTACACCGGCGCGTCGGTCGCCGCCGTCACCAGCAGCCCGGCCGTCGCGGGCAGCCCGAAGACCGCCAGCCGGTGCCCGGGGCGGCGCAGCAGCACCGGGGGCGCCGGAGTCAGCCGCAGCGCGGAGGCGTCGATGTTCCGGGTCACCACGGGCAACGTCCGGGTGCGCCGGACCAGGACGGACACCGCCTGGATCGCCCAGTGCAGCGCGTAGAAGACGAGCAGCCCCGCGACGAGCGGCGCGTACGCCCCCTCGCGGTGCTGCTCCCCGAGCCGCAGCAGGCCCACCACCAGCAGCAGGTCGCGCAGCACGTGCCGGACGGTGACATCGGCGTGCGACTTGGCGAACAGCGACACCATGCCCCGCTGCCACCGGTACAGCGCCCCCTCGGCGGCCAGCGAACCGGCGCTCGCCGCGAGCAGCAGCGGCACGTGCGGCAGCAGTGCGCCGAGGGCCTGGGCGGCGAAGGCGGCCGCCAGCACGCCCAGGACCAGCAGCTTCACGGCGGTCCGCCGCCCGGGCAGGCCGACGCGGAGGCGGCCGGACCGCCGGGAGGGCCCGGGCGGGCGGGGGAGACGGCGGCGGGGCAGGGGTAGGGGCACTGCGGTCGCTCCAGGCTCGTCGCGCATCGGACAACCGGGTTAACGCCCGGTGACCGCCGGACGACACGCGCGTGTTGCCCACCGGACCCCGGCACGGCGCGCAGCCGACCGGGGTTTGGGCCCCGCGTCCGCAGCGTGAACTCCGGTGCGGCGCGGGTTCCCCTTCGCGTAGATTGCCTGGCGAGCGCAGGGATCGGCGCGTGTCGACGGGAGAGGCGGACGGGGCCGTGGCAGGGGCAAGGCAGGCCGTGGGCGAGGCCCGCAGGATCGTCGTCAAGGTCGGGTCCTCCTCGCTGACCACCGCGGCGGGCGGCCTGGACGCCGACCGGGTCGACGCGCTCGTCGACGTGCTCGCCAAGGTGCGGGGCACGGACAAGGAGATCGTCCTCGTCTCCTCCGGCGCCATCGCCGCCGGTCTCGCCCCCCTCGGCCTGCGCCGCCGCCCGAGGGACCTGGCCCGCCAGCAGGCCGCCGCCAGCGTCGGCCAGGGCCTGCTGGTCGCCCGCTACACCGCCTCCTTCGCGCGCTACGGCGTCCGCGTCGGCCAGGTGCTGCTGACCAGCGACGACATGAGCCGCCGCGCCCACCACCGCAACGCCTCCCGCACCCTGGACAAGCTGCTGGCGATGGGCGCCTTCCCGATCGTCAACGAGAACGACACGGTCGCCACCGACGAGATCCGCTTCGGCGACAACGACCGCCTCGCCGCCCTCGTCGCCCACCTGGTCCGCGCCGACCTGCTGGTGCTGCTGTCCGACGTGGACGGCGTGTACGACGGCGACCCGAGCAGGCCCGGCACCTCCCGGCTGGCCGAGGTGCGGGACATGGCCGACCTCGCGGGCGTCGACATCGGCAGCGCGGGCAAGGCCGGGGTCGGCACCGGCGGCATGGTCACCAAGGTCGAGGCGGCCCGGATCGCCGCCGCCGCCGGCATCCCGGTGGTGCTGACCAGCGCGGTGCACGCGGCCGACGCCCTGACCGGCGGCGACACCGGCACCTACTTCCACGCCACCGGCCGCCGCTCCGCCGACCGGCTGCTGTGGCTCCAGCACGCCTCCACCCCGCAGGGGGCGCTGGTCCTCGACGACGGGGCGGTACGGGCGGTGGTCGAGGGCCGCAAGTCGCTGCTGCCGGCCGGGATCGCGGGCGTCGAGGGCGAGTTCGCCGCGGGCGACCCCGTCGAGCTGCGGGACGGCACGGGCCGGGCGGTGGCCCGGGGACTGGTCAGCTTCGACGCCAAGGAGATGCCCAGGCTGCTCGGCCGCTCCACCCGGGAACTGGCGCGCGAACTCGGACCCGCGTACGAACGTGAGGTCGTACACAGGGACGATCTGGTGATCCTGCACCCGTAATGGGTCGAAACGTCCCCGAATCGGTGGTGTACGTTCCGCAAAACCGCCCCGTGATCTCGCGCGGCCTGCTCAACTTTCCTCAGGGACAAGCCCGGCCGACCACCGGGCCGAGCCGTGTGCGTGAAGGAGGCCGTCGTGAGCGGAGTACGCCCTGGGACGGCGGCGCCCCGCGGTGGCACCGCCTCCCGCGGCGGCGCGGCCGCCCGCAGCGGTACGGGCGCACGCTCCGGGGGTGCCCGGGGCGCGAACCGCGCGGGCGGCGAGGAGCGCGCCCTGACCAGCGTCGCGGCCGGCGACCGCTTCCGCGGCGAGGAACCCGAGCACACCCCGCGCCTGTGGCACGTCACCCTCAGCGTCTCCGGCGCCCGCGCCCCGCTCCCCGAGGTGCGCCGGGCGCTCGAACAGCTCGCGCACGACCACCCCTTCCTGCTGACCAGCCGCTACGCCGACGACCACGCGGAGATCCGGTACTGGGAGGAGGCCCGCGACCTGCACGACGCCGCCGCCGTCGCCCTGCGCCTGTGGGGCGAGCACCGGCAGACCGCGGGGCTGCCGCCCTGGGAGATCGTCGGCCTGGAGGTCATCGACCGGGCCACCTACCACCAGCGCATCGCCGCGGGGTACGGCCCCGCACCGGCGACACCCGTCGGCGTCCACCCGTTCTGACCCCGCCTCCCCGCCCGTCCGGTGCCCCGTTTCGACCCGTCTCGCGGGGTGGGACGGCGGGTGGGCGCCGGACCGCGCGCACTACCCTTCCCCCCATGACCACGCTCTCGCCGTACGACTCGATGTCACCCGTCACCCGGGCCGCCTACCGGGCCAAGTCCGCCGCGGCCGACCTCGCGCCGCTGCCGCGGGCCGCCAAGGACGACGCGCTGCTCGCCGTCGCGGACGCACTGGAGGTCCGCACCAGCGAGATCGTCGAGGCCAACGCCCAGGACGTGGCCAAGGCCCGCGCCGCCGGCACCAGCGAGGCCATCATCGACCGGCTGACGCTGACCCCCGAGCGGGTCCGCGCCATCGCCTCCGACGTGCGCGACGTGGTCGCGCTGCCCGACCCGGTCGGCGAGGTCGTGCGCGGCTCGACCCTGCCCAACGGCATCGACCTGCGCCAGGTCCGGGTGCCGCTCGGCGTGGTCGGCATCATCTACGAGGGCCGGCCCAACGTCACGGTCGACGCCGCCGCCCTGTGCCTGAAGTCCGGCAACGCGGTGCTGCTGCGCGGCTCCTCCTCCGCCTACCAGTCGAACACCGCCCTGGTCCGGGTGGTCCGCGACGCCGTGGGCGGGGCCGGGCTGCCCGCCGACGCCGTGCAGCTGGTGCCCGGCGAGAGCCGCGAGAGCGTGCGCGAGCTGATGCGGGCCCGCGGCCTGGTCGACGTGCTGATCCCGCGCGGCGGCGCCTCGCTGATCAACACGGTCGTCCAGGAGTCCACCGTCCCCGTCATCGAGACCGGCACCGGCAACTGCCACGTCTACGTCGACGCGCAGGCCGACCTCGACATGGCCGTCGACATCCTGATCAACTCCAAGGCCCAGCGCGTCAGCGTCTGCAACGCCGCCGAGACCCTTCTGGTCCACCAGGACGTCGCCGCCGACTTCCTGCCCCGCGCCCTGGCCGCGCTCGCCGAGGCCGGGGTCACCGTGCACGCCGACGAGCGGGTCATGGCGTACGCCAAGGACTCCGAGGTGACGGCCGTCGAGGCCACGCCGGAGGACTGGGAGACCGAGTACCTGTCGTACGACATCGCCGCGGCCGTGGTCGACTCCCTCGACAAGGCCGTCGAGCACATCCGGCTGTGGACCTCCGGCCACACCGAGGCCATCGTGACGACCTCGCAGCAGGCCGCCCGGCGCTTCACCCAGCTGGTCGACTCCACCACGGTCGCCGTCAACACCTCCACCCGCTTCACCGACGGCGGGCAGTTCGGCTTCGGCGCCGAGATCGGCATCTCCACGCAGAAGCTGCACGCCCGCGGCCCCATGGGGCTGCCGGAGCTGACCAGCACGAAGTACATCGTCACCGGCGACGGGCACGTACGGCGCTGAGGGCGGGCCCGCCCGGGAGCGCACCGCGGGCGCACCGATCGGGGCATCTCACCCACCGGATGAATTTCCCCGCCGTCTGCCCAAAACGACCCCCCAGGTCTACTCTGGAGCCGTGCCGGAGGACGTGGGGGGCACGCCGTTCCCGGACGGCTGGGAGCCCGACGACGACCACGACCGCGGGGTGTCGGACGAAGAGTTCGCCTCCGTGGTCTTCGACGAGACCTTCGTACAGGCGGCCGCGGTGCACGAGCCGACCGCCGTCGAACGTCTCCTTGCCGCCGCGCAGGCCAGAGCCGAGGCCACCGAGGCGGAAGCGGCCCGCCGCGGCCGCAGCAGAGCCGAGCGCTTCGACGACGGGTACGGCGATTTCGGCCATGATCCCGACCTCGACGACCCGGACGACGACCGCGACCTCCTGGACCGCCCGTACGGCGCTCCCGCGGCCTACGGCAAGCAGGTCCGCTGGCACCGCCCGGTCGCCTGGCTGCTCGCCCTGGCGATGGGCATCGGGATGGTCGCGCTGGCCTTCGTGGCCGTCTACCGGGGCGCGTCCTCGGGCGGCGGCACCCAGCAGGTGCCGCCCCCGGCCTCCACCGGCCCGGAACAGGGCGGCACCGCGACGCCCTCGGCCTCCGCCGACTACTCCCAGCCCGCCGTGTCGGTGATCCCGCGCAGCCCCTGAACCGCCCCCGGGACGGGGGCAAGCTGTCCCAACTTGACCTGTGGCGGCGCGTTTACGCGACCTTCCGCAGACTCACTCTGAAGGTATGGCAGGGCTTGGCGGTCCGCCCGGAGGAACGCCCGACGGTGCTCCCGGAGGCGGCGAGGACGAGTACCGATCCGTCGTCTTCGACGAGTCGTTCGTGCGCGCTGCCCGGCTCCAGGAGTTCTCCGCCCAGGAGCGCATCACCGACCACGCTCCCGCCGTGCGCCGCCGCCCGCCCCTGCGCAGGGCCGGGCTGTCCCGGCAGGCGCTGATCCTCGTCCTGCTGATCGCCGTCGCCTTCGGCACCGCCGTCTACATGGGTGTACGGCACCCCTACCAGAGCCCCGCCGGGCAGCGGGCCGCCGAGCCGGTGCGGATGACCGTCGTCCCGCTCGCCCCGCGGGAGAAGGTGCCCGGCGCCGCCGACGCCGCCCTCCTGTACGCGCACAGCCCCGCCGCGCACTTCAGGACCGCCGCCCAGGGCGTGCCGCTGCCGGGAGCCCGGCGCACGGCGCACTTCTCCGAGGACCAGGTGTTCAACGCGCTCACCACGGCCAAGAACTACATCGTCCGCTCGGCGCTCGACCCGGGCGTGCTCGGCGGCGGGGAGGTCCGCTCGGTGCGGGTGCTGCTCGACCCGGACCAGCTCCACCAGTTCGACGAGAGCTTCGAGAGGCCCGCCGCGGACGGCCGGCACGCCCCCACCGGGTGGCTGATCCGCTTCGACCCGGCCCGCGCCGAGCTGGCCGACCCCGGGATCCGGGTGGACGGCAGCCTGCGCGTCGTGGAGAGCGACTCGTCCACGCTGGAGGTCACCGCCGACCACACCATGGTGTACGCGCTGCGGCCGGCCGACGACGCCCGGGCCGAGGCGTCGCTGTTCACCGTCCGGCGCGAGCTGCACTTCCGCTTCGACCGGGACGACCTGCGGCTGCACCAGACCCACCTGGTCGCCTCCTACGTCCAGGCCGGGCCGCTGTCCTGCGCCGACGACTCGGCCGACCACCTCCGCCCGCTGCTGGCCGGCCAGGAGGCCGGCGCCGGCGTCCCCGCCGGCACCGACCCGTACACCTCGGACGACGCCACGGCCCTGTGCGGCAGCCTCGCGGTCGACGCCCAGCCGAAGGTGTGAGCGGGGGAGGGCGGGGTCAGGCGCCGTCGCGCGGGGAGCCGTCCCGCGGAGACTCCGGGCCGTCGCCACCGGACCCCTGAGGGCCCCCGGGCGTCTCGGGCCCCTCGTCAGGGCCCGCGGGCCCCTCCGCGGAGCCGCCCTCGTCCTTGGGCGGCCTCGGCTGGGAGCCGCCCGTGAAGCCGCCGAAGCCCCGGCGCATCCGGTCACCGAGGTCGCCGGCGCCGCCCGCGATGTCGTTGACCAGCTTCATCAGCGGGTCCTTGGAGCTGCGCACATGCGTGGCGTAGTGGGACGCCGACTCCCGGAAGGAATCCCGCACCGAGGTGTCCTTGTCCTCGTCGCGCCGCGGGTAGTGGCCGTCCATGATCCGCTGGTAGTCCCGGGACGCGGCCCACTTCTTCAGCTCGGCGGCCCGCACCGTGGTGAAGGGGTGCGAGCGGGGCAGCACGTTCAGGATCTTCAGCACCGAGTCGCGCAGGTCGCCGCCCGCCTCGTACTCCTCGGCCTGCTCCAGGAACGCGTCCACGTTCATCTCGTGCAGGTGGTTGCCGCCCGCGATCTTCATCAGGCCCCGCATGGATGCCTGGAGGTCCTGGCCGACCAGCAAACCGGCGCGGTCGGCGGACAGCTCCGACTTGCGGAACCACTCGCGCAGCGCGGTCACGATCGCCATGATCGCCACGTTCCCCAGGGGGATCCAGGCGACCCGGACGGCGAGGGAGGTCAGGAAGAGCAGGATGGTCCGGTAGACCGCGTGGCCGGACAGGGCGTGCCCCACCTCGTGCCCGACGACCGCCCGCATCTCCTCCTCGTCGAGCAGCTCGACCAGGCCCGTGGTGACGACGATGATCGGCTCGTCCAGGCCGATGCACATCGCGTTCGGCACCGGGTCCTGGTTGACGTACATCGGCGGGACCTTCTCCAGGTCCAGGATGTAGCAGGCGTCGCGCAGCATGACGTTCAGATGGGCGAACTGCCGGTCCGAGACGCGCACCGAGTCCGACAGGAACAGCAGCCTCAGGCTCCGCTCGGGCAGCAGTCCGCTGAGCGCCTTGAAGACCGTGTCGAAGCCGCTCAGCTTGCGCAGCGCCACCAGGGCACTCCGGTCGGCCGGATGCTCGTACGCCCGTGAGGAGATCCCGGGGAAGCGCCTGCGCTGCCTGCTCGGCACGTGCTCGTGCCCGTTGTGGTGGCCGTCGGACATCTCTTCCCCCATGCGCGTATGTGTGACCTGGACGTACGTATGGTCTTTGCGAACCCTTGTGCGGTCCTTTGCGCCCCCCGAGCCGGGCCCAGCCTAGGCGGAGATACCGTGGACGGGCAGTACGTCTAAGGAGTCCACGCCATGCAGCACATCCCCCACGCCGACTGGCTCGCCGGGGCCGCGACCGCCGCCGAGCAGCAGGGGCCGGGAAATCTGCTCCGGATCGTCCTGATCGTCATGGTGGTGGGCTGTGTACTGACCGGCTGGTTCCTGCTGCGGGGCTACAAGCAGAAGGACGACTGAGGAGATCCGAAGGTTCCCCAAAGCGCCCACGCCCCGGCTCCGCCCCGTCCCCAACGGCGGAGTCGGCGTGATCGCCCGCGGGGCGCCCGCATACGATGAGCGGACGTCTTGTCCCGCCCACACCGGATAGGTCCTGCCGAAGATGAGCCTTCCCCTCAGCGCCGCCCAGTTCGCCACCCTCGCCGCCGAGGGTGGCGAGGAGCACGGCGGCAACCACGAGAGCCTCAGCCCCTACGTCACCGGCATCGGCGCGTTCGTCATCCTGCTGCTCCTGCTGTGGATCACCACCCGGTTCAACCGCGACCGCTGAGCCCGCGGCCGAGTGGGCGCGACCGGGTCGCTCCGGGCGGGCCGGTAGGGTCTGCTCGCATGGGAGAGCACGACACGCCTACCGGCCCGGCGCACGCGCCGGCGCGCGGCACGCAGAACGCGGTGCCCGCCCGCGCCACCGGCCCGGTCAACGGTCCGGGCGGCGGCCCGTCGCCGGGCAAGCGACGTCTGGGCGTCATGGGCGGCACCTTCGACCCGATCCACCACGGTCACCTCGTGGCCGCCAGCGAGGTCGCCGCGCAGTTCCAGCTCGACGAGGTGGTGTTCGTGCCGACCGGGCAGCCGTGGCAGAAGAGCCACCGCGCGGTCTCCGCGGCCGAGGACCGCTATCTGATGACGGTCGTCGCGACCGTCGAGAACCCGCAGTTCTCCGTCAGCCGCATCGACATCGACCGCGGCGGCCCCACCTACACCGTCGACACCCTGCGCGACCTGCGCGCCCTCAACCCGGACGCGGACCTGTTCTTCATCACCGGGGCCGACGCCCTCGCCCAGATCCTCACCTGGCGCGACAGCGAGGAGCTGTTCTCCCTCGCCCACTTCATCGGCGTCACCCGGCCGGGACACACCCTCACGGACGCCGGGCTCCCCAAGGGCGGCGTCTCGCTCGTCGAGGTGCCCGCCCTCGCCATCTCCTCCACGGACTGCCGTGCGAGAGTCGCCAAGGGCGATCCCGTCTGGTACCTGGTGCCCGACGGAGTCGTGCGCTATATCGACAAACGCCACCTGTACCGCGGCGAGTGAGCCGAGAGGGGCACCGGTGAACGACGGATACGACGCGGGACACGGCGACGACCAGTACGAACTCGTCGGCTACGACGAGTACGGCCGCCCCGTGTACCGGCAGGCCCAGGGGCAGGCCCAGGGCCACGCCCAACCCGGCCACCAGCAGCAGTACGACCCGTACGCGCAGCAGCAGGGGCAGCAGTACGGACAGCCGGGCCAGCAGTACGGCCAGCCCGGCCGACCGGGCCAGCAGCAGTACGGGCAGCAGCAGTACGGCCAGCAGGGCTACGGCTACGACCCGTACGCCACCGGCAGCCAGCAGCCCGTCCAGCAGCCCTACGACCCCTACGGCTCCCAGGGCGGCTACGACACCGGTCAGCAGCCCGCGCAGCCGCCGTACGACCCGTACGGCCGGGCCGCGACCAGTGGCCCGCAGCCCCGGGTCGCCGAGCAGACCGCCCACATCCCGCAGCAGGCGGGCCCGCCCGAGGAGCGGGAGCGCACGGATCACCCCGGGGCGGCCGAACCCGGCGGGGACTACCGGACCGAGCAGTTCGCCTTCGTCGAGGAGCCGGCCGGTGACTCCGAGGACGTCATCGACTGGATGAAGTTCACGGAGAACCGCACCGAGCGCCGCGAGGAGGCCCGCAGGCGCGCCCGCTCGCGCATCGTCGCCCTGGTCGTCGTGCTGGCGCTGGTCGCGGTCGGCGGCGTCGGCTACCTCTGGTACGCGGGGAAGCTGCCCGGCCTGTCCTCCTCCGACGACAAGACCGGCGGCACCACGACGGCCGGCGCCCAGAAGCGCGACGTGATCGCCGTCCACCTGCACGACACCAAGGGCGGCGGCACCTCCACCGCGCTGCTGGTGAACAACACCACCACCGAGCAGGGCACCGCCGTGCTGGTGCCCAACGCGCTCGCCCTGACCGGCGACGACGGCAGCACCACCACGCTCGCCAAGTCCGTCGGCGACGAGGGTCCCGACGCGACCCGCACCGCCCTCGACTCCGCCCTCGGCACCGACATCGAGGGCACCTGGCGGCTGGACACGCCCTACCTCCAGATCCTCGTCGACCTGGTCGGCAACATCGACGTCGACACCGACGCCGACGTCCCCGACCCGGAGTCCAAGGACAAGGGCGCGGGCCCCCTCGTGCACAAGGGCGAGGGCCAGACCCTCAGCGGCAAGATGGCCGTCGCCTACGCCACCTACCGCGGCAAGGGCGAGGACGCGAACGCCCAGCTCCAGAGGTTCGGGCAGGTCATGCAGGGTGTGCTGCGCAAGATGTCCTCCGATCCGCAGGGCGCGACGACCACCGTCCAGACCCTCGGCCTGATCCTCGACCCGCCGCTGACCGAGAAGGACCTCGGCACCTTCCTCGCCGGGCTCTCCGACCGCGCCAAGGGCGGCGACTTCAAGACCGCGCTGCTGCCCGTCCAGGACGACGGCGGCCTCAGTGCCGAGGCCAGTGACAGCGTGGTCAAGGACGTCCTCGGCGGCACCGCCAAGAGCCCCGACAAGGACGCCGCCGTCAGCGTCTCGGTCCGCAACGCCACCGGCGCCGAGGACCGCACCGGCAAGGCCCGCGTCGTCCTCCTCAACGGCGGCTTCACCTTCGTGTCGGGCGGCACCGCCTCCGGCACCGAGACCGCGTCGAAGGTCGTCTACGCCGAGGCCGCCGACAAGGAGAACGCCGTCCAGGTCGCCAAGACCCTGGGCCTGCCCACCGACGCCGTCTCCCAGGGGAAGGTCTCCGCGAACGCGCGGGTCTCGGTGGTGCTCGGCCAGGACTACAAGCCGGCGTCGTAGAGGGGCGGAGCGCGGCGGACGGTTTGCCGCGTGGGCCCGTGTCGGCGGTCGTGAGACCCTTGAGGTCAACCGACCGCCGACCCGAAAGCCAGGCAGTGACCGCGACCGACCGCTCCATCGAACTCATCAACGCCGCCGCCCAGGCGGCGGCCGACAAGCTCGCGCACGACATCATCGCCTACGACGTCAGCGACGTGCTGTCGATCACGGACGCCTTCCTGCTGGCCTCCGCGCCCAACGACCGCCAGGTCAAGTCGATCGTCGACGAGATCGAGGAGCGGCTGAACAAGGAGCTGGGCGCCAAGCCGGTGCGCCGCGAGGGCGACCGCGAGGCCCGCTGGGTCCTGCTCGACTACGTCGACATCGTCGTCCACGTCCAGCACAGCGAGGAGCGCGTCTTCTACGCCCTGGAGCGGCTGTGGAAGGACTGCCCCGAGCTGGAGCTGCCCGCCGACGCCAAGGAGACCCGCGGCAAGGCGGAGGAGCACGCGAAGCTCCAGGCCGCCGAGGAGGCGACGCGCACCGACGAGGACTGGCGATGAGCGCCACCGGCGAGGTGACGGCGGGCAGGCCGGGTCGCGGCCGCCGCGTCATCCTGTGGCGGCACGGCCAGACCGCGTGGAACGTGGAGCGCCGCTTCCAGGGCAGCACGGACGTCGAGCTGACCGAGACCGGCGTCGCCCAGGCCCGCCGTGCGGCCGGGCTGCTCGTGCACCTGCGGCCCGACGCGATCGTCGCCTCCGACCTCGTGCGCGCGGCGAACACGGCAGCCGAGCTGTCCGTGCTCACCGGCCTCGAGGTGACCCTGGAGGAGGGCCTGCGGGAGACCTACGCGGGCGTCTGGCAGGGCCTGACCCACGACGAGATCATCGCCCGGCACGGCGGCGAGTACGCGGCCTGGAAGCGCGGCGAGCCCGTGCGCCGCGGCGGCGGGGAGCTGGAGACCGAGGTCGCCGACCGCGCCGCCCCCGTGGTGCTCCGGCACGCCGAGAAGCTCCCCGAGGACGGCACCCTCGTCGTGGTCAGCCACGGCGGCACGATCCGCACCACCATCGGCCGCCTGCTGGGCCTGGAGCCGCACAGCTGGGAGAGCCTCGGCGGCCTGACCAACTGCTGCTGGTCCGTGCTCGGCGAGGGCGCCCGCGGCTGGCGTCTGCTGGAGCACAACGCCGGCACCCTGCCGGAACCGGTGCTCGGCGACGACGTCTGAACCGCGATTTCACTTTCCGGCAGGTCGCAGGCTAAAGTTCTTCTTGTTCGCCCCGCCGAGCGGAGCGGACGAGGAGCAGGACCATGCGACTCGGGTCGCGTGGCACCAGGGGCTATAGCTCAGTTGGTAGAGCGCCTGCATGGCATGCAGGAGGTCAGGAGTTCAATTCTCCTTAGCTCCACAGCCCACGGACGAATCCCGTCCCCTTTCGGGGGGCGGGATTTTTCGTCTGCGTCCGCTTGAGCAACCCGCGTCCCACAGGCGTATACGTCGGTGGAACTCCGTGTCCGGACCGGTACTGAGGCGTCGCTGACCGGGTCGGCCCGGCCGTGGCAGAATCAAACGGCCGGAAGGGGACCGCGGCCCGACGGGAGGGAGTGGCGATGCCTGGGAGCATCCTCGAGGAGGTCGGTCACCTCCTCGGCGGAGCGGTGGCACGGAACACGGTCACCCGCCTCAGCTGCCCTTCCTGCGGTTCCGGTCATGTGGCCCAAGTCCTCGGCGACAACGGCGGAATCTCTTACGTGTGCACGGCCTGCGGCCACAGCTGGAGCTGATCGATGGGTGCACACAGGCGGAAGTGCGACTGGTGCGGCAGCGGCACGCCCATCGTGCGCGACATGGAGCCGGTCAACCCGGACTACCAGTACTGGTGCGAGGAATGCGCGCGGGCGCTGATCATAAAAGGCGACCCCATCGAGACGTACCGCGAACTCGAGGGTGAGCCGATCTACGGCCGGCTCCTCGAGGAGCACTGCACGCTCAAACGCTTCTACTCGTTCGTGACAGCCTGACGCAGTCCCCGGTGACAAGCCCGCAAGAGGGCAAAAGGGGCAAAGCGGAAACGATTTGGTGTTGTGCCCGGTGGACCGTGTAATGTTGGCGTCGCCGCCGGGGAGACCGGGCGGCAGACGGCAAGGGGCTATAGCTCAGTTGGTAGAGCGCCTGCATGGCATGCAGGAGGTCAGGAGTTCAATTCTCCTTAGCTCCACAATTCACTGAAACCCCCCGGATCTCGGATCCGGGGGGTTTCGCCGTTCATGGCCTCAGCGGCCGAGCGCCCGGCGGCCGCGGCCCTGGGACAGCACCGGCAGGTTGCTGCGCGGGGCCGGCGCCTGCCCGCGGGTGTCCTCCTCGATGCGCAGCGCCAGCGCCGGGCAGCGGCGCACCGCCCGCACCGCCTTGGCCTCCGCGAACCGCGGCACCTCGGCCTGCGCGACGGTCGGGAAGCCGTCGGCGCCGAGCTGGAAGACCTCCGGGAGGATGTCCGCGCACAGCCCGTGCCCCCGGCACAGCGTCCAGTCGACGTAGATCTTCTGACGGCTGGGGCCGTTCTCCTCGCCACCGCCCGGGACGCCGGTCGGGGCCCTGCCCCCCTCGAAGAGCGGCAGGACGCCCTCCACGGGCCGTCCACAGCCGTTGCCGAGGACGTGGGCGGCCAGGTCGTCCGTGAACGCCTTGACGGTCGACTCCAGGAACATCGCCGAGCCGTCCGGGTGTGAGCAGGCACCGCGCCGCTTCACGTTCCGCGCGACCTGCTTGACCGCCTCCAGGGCGGCCGGGCCGCCGCCGTTCAGGATGTCCTCGAGGCCGCGCGCGGCGGCCGGCAGACCGAGGTAGCAGGGGCCACACTGGCCGGCGCTCTCCTCGGCCAGCCACTGCGCCACCCGCAGCGACTCGCCCAGCGGGCAGGTGTCCTGACTGATCGGCAGGATCGCGCCCGCGCCGAGCGAGCCGCCCACCTGCTGCAGCGAGTTGCGGGAGACGATCGCCTCGTCGACGGTCGCCGCGTCGATCCACTTGCCGTGGTAGCCGCCGGTCAGCACGCCCTGCGGCACCGGCGGCGCCCCGGCCAGCTGGAGGACGTAGCGCAGCGGCACGCCCGTCGGCACCTCGATGACCATCGGCCGGGCCACCGCGCCGGAGACGGTCAGCATCACGGTGCCCGGCTCGTCGTACAGGCCGGTGTTGCCGTAGCGCTCCGGGCCGATGCGGGCGGCGATGGCCAGCTGGGCGAAGGTCTCCGCGTTGGACAGCAGGGTCGGCGCGCCGCCGACGCCGCTCCTGGAGGCGCTCACCTTGCGGCCCGGCGGGATCGCCGGGCCGCCGTCGATGGAGCGGATCAGCGAGGCCGCCGCACCGGTGACCATGCGCACCGGATTGCGCTGCACGCGCGCGCGGAGTGCGGACCGGCGGCCGTTGCTCAGGCCGCGTTCGGCGAGGGCGGCCTCCATGGACCGCTGCGTGGACTCGCGGGTGACGCCGATGACCAGCGTGCGGGCGCCCATCGCCTCGGCGCACAGCAGCGCGCCGTCCAGGATCAGGTGCGGGGCGCGGTTGATCAGCACCGTGTCCTTGCGGCAGGCCGGTTCGTCCTCGCTGCCGTTGACGACCACGACCGGCCTTACGCCGCGTTTGATCGCCGCCTCGGCGACCGAGCGCAGCTTCTTGTGGAAGGGGAAGCCCGCGCCGCCGCGGCCCTTCAGGTTGATGCGCTCGGAGAGCTGCGCCAGCTGCTCCCCGCCCATCGGTTCGAGCGGGCCGTGCACCTTGAGGTGCATCGGCAGGTCCAGGCGCTCGACAAGGTCGAAGCCCGACGTGAGCTGGGGAAGCCCGACCACGCGGACCTCGGGGACGTCGGGCAGGGCCTCGTTCACTTATAGCCTCCGGAAGGCGTGTTCCAGGGTTCACCGGAACCCGGTGCGTCGAAGTCGTGGGACGACGACGGCACACCGGGGGTTGGTTCAGGGGTGGGACCGCTGTTGTACGTGTCGCTGGGGTAGTACGTGTCGTAGACCGCGTTCGTCTCACGGGTGTCGTACACGTCACTCGAGCCGTAGCCCGAGGAGGGGGGCGCGGAGTACTGCGCCGAGTAGCTCGCGGAGTGGTCCGCCGGGTCCGTGCTGCCGTAGACCGGGATGGTGTGTCCCGTGTCGTTGAGCGGGTCGTAGACCGACTGCGGCGCCTCGCCGACCGGGGGCGGCGACGGTATCGGCCAGCTGCCCGAGGTGCTGCCGCCGCCGTCCACGACCGGCATCGCCTCGGTGGGCCGCAGGTCCGGCGGCAGCTGGGCGGACGCGGCCGGATCGGCCGTCAGCGGCGGCCGGCGCGCGCCCGAGGGGCCGGACACGGCGCGGTAGGCCGCCGCGAAGCCGCTCGCGGGCTCCGGGGGAGTCAGGCGCTCCGCCGGTTCGTACCGCGGGGCGGACGGGGACGCCCCGCGCGAGGGGGCGCCCGCGGAGCGCTCGTAGCCAGGCAGGGCCGCGGTGTCCCCCGGCCGGTCCGCCGCCTGCTCCCCGCGGTCGGGCCGCTCCCCGGCCCCGAGGAGGGCGGCGATCCGGTCGGCGACCCTGCGCTTGACCGGGCGGGGCGCCGCGCGCAGCGCCAGCGCCGCCATGACGCCGACCACCGACAGGGCGTACAGCACCACGAAGACCGGCTTCGCCGAGCGACCCGCGTAGAGCCCGTGCAGCAGGGCCAGGCACCACGCCGGGTAGGCCAGCATGTGCATGGCCCGCCAGCGGGCCGCGACGGGGGCCGGGGAGGCGAAGCGGTTGCGCAGGGCTCCGGTGACCCCCACGAAGATCATGAGCATGCTGGCCAGGGTGCCGAAGCCGATGAGGACGGCCCGGCCGCCGAACGCCTCGTCCTCCGTGGCCAGCAGCCCGAACGGGAGGACCGCGGCGACCCAGGTGGTGTGGTCCAGGGCCAGCTTGACCACGATGTGCACCAGCAGGAAGACGACCGAGGCGACCGCGGTGGTCCGGTGCACCGCCTGGGCCAGGATCCGCTGCCGGGTGTCGAGGACGATCCGGTCCTGGGCGAGCAGACCCCAGATCACCGAGCAGCTGAGGAAGACGAGGGAGAGGACGCCGGCGCCGAAGTCCAGGAAGTGGGCGAAGGTGTCGTCCGCCGTGCTGTCGTTCGTCATGACGACGGACCTCCGCACGTCAGGGACGTGACGGAAGGCGGTGAGCTGGTGCCGCGGGGGTGGATCGGGGGAGGGTTCATGGGGGCAACTCCGGAGCGGTTCGGGAAAGCGGTCCCGCTGCCGCACTCTAAGTGGCGCCATACCCGTGGGTAGGAGGTTTGAGTTATTGCGTTGTTATCAAATGACAGCGCGCTTGTGCTGGTGTCCCTTAGCGGTCGTTACGCGAAGTAACCTTTGACCTTGGTTCAGGTTCGGCTCCGGTTTCCGGATCCCGGGCCCCGGATTCCGGTCGGGCGGGCGCCGGTCGGAAGCCCGTCGCGGCCCGATCGGCGACTGCGGTACCCTGACGCCATGCGTGCCGTACGCCTTCTGCTTAGCGAGCCGCGCTGATCAGTCCCGACCCCGGTCGTAGTCCGGTGGCCGGAATCGGCGCGGCGTCCCCTCCTGTGCGAGGGGATTTTTCATTTCCCGGCAATCGCAGCCGCTGGTCTTGAATGTCGCAGCCGCTGGCAGAGACGATCGATGGAGCTTTGAGGATCATGAGCGAGACGAACCCCGCGGCGAGTGCCCCTGTGTCGGCGGACGCCGCGCCGCACCGCTACACGGCTGCCATGGCCGCCGAGATCGAGGCACGCTGGCAGGACTTCTGGGACGCCGAGGGGACGTACGCCGCGCCGAACCCCAAGGGTGACCTGGCAGGCGACCCGGAGCTGGTCGCCAGGCCCAAGAAGTTCATCATGGACATGTTCCCCTACCCCTCCGGTGCGGGCCTGCACGTCGGCCACCCGCTGGGCTACATCGCCACCGACGTCTTCGCCCGCTTCCAGCGGATGACCGGCCACAACGTCCTGCACACCCTGGGCTTCGACGCCTTCGGCCTGCCCGCCGAGCAGTACGCCGTGCAGACCGGCACGCACCCGCGCGTGTCCACCGAAGCCAACATGAAGAACATGCAGAGCCAGCTGCGCCGGCTGGGTCTGGGCCACGACAAGCGCCGGTCGTTCGCCACGATCGACCCCGAGTACTACAAGTGGACCCAGTGGATCTTCCTGCAGATCTTCAACTCCTGGTACGACGACGAGGCGAGGAAGGCCCGCCCGATCGCCGAGCTGGTCGCGCAGTTCGAGTCCGGTGAGCGGGAGGTCCCGGGCCACGCCGGCCGGGCGTGGAGCAGCCTGAGCGAGGCCGAGCGCGCCGACGTGCTGGGCGAGTACCGCCTGGCCTACGCCTCCGACGCGCCGGTCAACTGGTGCCCCGGGCTGGGCACCGTACTGGCCAACGAGGAGGTCACCGCCGACGGCCGCTCCGAGCGCGGCAACTTCCCCGTCTTCAAGTCCAAGCTGCGCCAGTGGAACATGCGCATCACCGCCTACGCCGACCGGCTGCTGGACGACCTGGACGAGCTGGACTGGCCCGAGGCCATCAAGCTGCAGCAGCGCAACTGGATCGGCCGCTCCGAGGGCGCCCGCGTCGACTTCCCCGTCGACGGGGAGCGCATCACCGTCTTCACCACCCGCCCCGACACCCTGTTCGGCGCGACCTACATGGTGCTGGCGCCCGAGCACCCGCTGGTCGAGAAGTTCACCCCGGACGCCTGGCCCGAGGGCACCCGCGACGCGTGGACCGGCGGCCACGCCACCCCGACCGAGGCCGTGGCCGCGTACCGCGCCCAGGCCGCCTCGAAGTCGGACGTCGAGCGGCAGGCCGAGGCCAAGGACAAGACCGGCGTCTTCATCGGCGCGTACGCCACCAACCCGGTCAACGGCGCGCGGGTCCCCGTCTTCATCGCCGACTACGTGCTGATGGGCTACGGCACCGGTGCGATCATGGCCGTCCCGGCGCACGACTCCCGCGACTTCGAGTTCGCGCGGGCCTTCGAGCTGCCCGTCCGGTGCGTCGTCGAGCCGACGGACGGCCGTGGCACCGACACGTCGACGTGGGACGAGGCGTTCGCCTCCTACGACGCGAAGATCGTGAACTCCTCCGGCACGGACGTCTCCCTGGACGGTCTGGGTGTCGTCGAGGCCAAGGAGCGCATCACCGAGTGGCTGGAGCGCACCGGCGCCGGTGAGGGCACCGTCAACTTCCGCCTGCGCGACTGGCTGTTCAGCCGCCAGCGCTACTGGGGCGAGCCCTTCCCGATCGTCTACGACGAGGACGGCATCGCCCACCCCCTGCCCGCGTCGATGCTGCCGCTGGAGCTGCCCGAGGTCGAGGACTACTCCCCGCGCACCTTCGACCCGGACGACGCCGACACCAAGCCCGAGACCCCGCTGTCCCGCAACGAGGACTGGGTCCACGTCACCCTGGACCTGGGCGACGGCCGCGGCCCGCGCAAGTACCGCCGCGAGACCAACACCATGCCCAACTGGGCCGGCTCCTGCTGGTACGAACTGCGCTACCTGGACCCGCACAACGACGAGCGGCTGGTCGACCCCGAGATCGAGCAGTACTGGATGGGCCCGCGCGAGGGCCTGCCGCACGGCGGCGTCGACCTGTACGTGGGCGGCGCCGAACACGCCGTGCTGCACCTGCTGTACGCGCGCTTCTGGTCCAAGGTCCTGTTCGACCTGGGGCACGTCTCCTCGGCCGAGCCGTTCCACAAGCTGTTCAACCAGGGCATGATCCAGGCATACGTCTACCGCGACAGCCGCGGCATCGCGGTGCCCGCCGCCGAGGTCGAGGAGCGCGACGGCGCCTACTTCCACCAGGGCGAGAAGGTCTCCCGGCTGCTGGGCAAGATGGGCAAGTCCCTGAAGAACGCGGTCACCCCCGACGAGATCTGCGCCGAGTACGGCGCCGACACCCTGCGCCTGTACGAGATGGCGATGGGCCCGCTGGACGTCTCCCGGCCGTGGGACACGCGCGCGGTGGTGGGCCAGTTCCGGCTGCTGCAGCGGCTGTGGCGCAACGTCGTCGACGAGAACACCGGCGAGCTGTCCGTGGCCGACGTCGCGGAGGGCGACATCGACGCCGACACCCTGCGCGCCCTGCACAAGGCCGTCGACGGCGTACGGCAGGACCTGGAGGGCATGCGGTTCAACACCGCCATCGCCAAGGTCACCGAGCTGAACAACCACCTGACCAAGGTCGGGGGCCCGGTCCCGCGGTCGGTCGCCGAGCGCCTGGTGCTGCTGGTCGCGCCGCTGGCCCCGCACGTCGCCGAGGAGCTGTGGCGCAAGCTGGGGCACGAGTCGTCCGTGGTCCACGAGGACTTCCCGGTCGCCGACCCCGCCTACGTCGTCGACGAGACCGTGACCTGCGTCGTCCAGATCAAGGGCAAGGTCAAGGCACGGCTGGAAGTCGCACCCTCCATCTCCGAGGACGACCTGGAGAAGGCCGCGCTGGCCGACGAGAAGGTCGTGGCCGCGCTGGGCGGGGCGGGGATCCGCAAGGTGATCGTGCGGGCGCCGAAGCTGGTGAACATCGTCCCGGCGTAGCCGGTGACCGGGGCGTCCCGGACACCGTCCATGACCGGGGCGCCTCGGCCGAGGGCGCCCCGGACGTCCCCTACGGGTCGGGTTCGGGCAGGTTCGGGGTTCTTGCGGAACCCTGGGCCTGCCCGCTGCGTTTACCGTGGAAGAGCGGCGCGACACGTGCCGTGGGCCGCCGGTGCGCGGGCCGGACGTCCGAAGGAGGAGCCTCGTGGAAGCAGCGCTCACAGTGTTCGCCCTGCTCTTCCTGCTCGCCGTGGTGCTGGGCGTCTACGCCACGGTGAAGGCCGTCGGCGCCGCCAAGCGCAGCGTGGACCGCGGCATCACCCAGGCCCGCCGCACCGTCGAGGACCACACCCTGCGGGCCAAATCCCTCGTCCAGGTGGGTCCGGCGGCCGAGCTGGCACAGCTGCGGCTGACCCTGCGCACCTCCATGCGGTCCACGCAGGACGCGCTGCACGCGCGCGTGGCCGAGGACGAGTCCCTCAAGGAGTCCCTCGCCCTCTTCGAGCGGCTCAGCGCGCACGGCTTCGAGCTGGACGGCGAGCTGCGGCGGCTGGAGTCCGAGCCGGACCGCGCCACCCTCGCCGAGCGCCTGCCCGGGCTGCGTGAGCGCACCGAGCGCATCACCCGGTCGGCGGACGCCCTGCGCTGGGCGGCCCGCGACCGCGCCCGCCGCTTCGCGGACGACGACCTGGACTCGCTGAGCGCGCAGATCGACGTGGAGGCGGGTGCGCTGCGGCACTGGACGGAGACGGAGCCCGCCGCCGCGCCGCCGTCCTGGCCCGAGGCTCCCTCCGCCGACGCCCCGTCCAGCCGGCAGACCTGGCCGGATCCGCCCGCCCATGGCCCGGCGGAGGAGGGCGCGCCGCGCCCCGCCATCACCCCGCCCGCAGCGCGCCCCGTGTACCCCTGGCAGAAGAAGGCCCGCCCGGAGAGCACGACCTGACCGGCGCCGACGCCCCCGTCCATCCCTGTGAACGCCCGGTGGTCGGGGCCGGACTGCCGTACGGGCACTACGCCAGGTAACCTCCAGCTCATGTCCCGCCATGTCGCTATCGTCACGGATTCAACGGCCTACCTTCCGGCCCGGACGATGGAGCGGCACGGCATCACCGCGGTACCCCTGACCGTCGTGCTGGGCGACCGGGCCCTGGAGGAGGGCACCGAGATCTCGACCCGTTCGCTGGCTCAGGCCCTGCAGAAACGCCGGCCGGTCACCACCTCGCGCCCCGGCCCCGAACTCTTCGCCGAGACCTACCGCAGGATCGCCGAGTCCGGCGCCGACGGCATCGTCTCCCTCCACCTGTCCGCCGAACTCTCCGGCACGCACGACGCGGCCGTCGTCGCGGCGCGGGATGCCGCCGTCCCGGTCAGGGTCGTGGACACCGGGATGATCGCGATGGCCCTCGGCTTCTGCGCACTCGCCGCCGCGGAGACGGCGGAGGCGGGCGGCACGGTGGACGAGGCCGTCACGGCCGCGGAGAAGCGCGCCGCGGGCACCTCCGCCTACTTCTACGTCGACACCCTCGACTACCTGCGTCGCGGTGGCCGGATCGGGGCGGCCCAGGCGCTGTTCGGCTCCGCCCTCGCCGTGAAACCCCTGCTCCAGCTGGAGGGCGGCCGCATCGAACCCCTGGAGAAGGTGCGGACGGCGTCCAAGGCCATCGCCCGGCTGGAGGAGATCGCCGCCGATCGTGCGGGCGGCGCACCCGTCGACATCGCCGTCCACCATCTCGCCGCCCCCGACCGGGCGTCGGCCCTTGCGGACCGCCTGCGGAACCGGGTGCCCGGGCTGGCCGACCTGCACGTGAGCGAGGTCGGCGCGGTGATCGGCGCGCATACGGGGCCGGGGTTGCTGGGGGTTGTGGTCTCGTCGCGGTGAGGGCGCGGACGGCGGGCTGCGGGCGGTGGACGGCGGGCGGTGGACGACGGGCGGCGGGCGATGCGGTGAGCCGTTCCTGTCACTCGTGAGGGGGTCGGAGTTTTCCACAACCCGTGGATAGTCCCCGGGAATTGACCATGATCATCGCGGGTGCGTCCGGGTGCCCGATCCTCGTCGCATGGCTCTTCGATCACGCCCACGCACCACGTCCGCGACCAGCGGCCCCGGCCGCGCCCCGGCCTCCGACGGCCGCCTCGCCCACCGCCGAGCACCCGGCTCGCGCGCCCACGCCCGCCCCCGGCACGGCCGCCGGCACGCGCCGCCGGAGGACCTGCGGCGGAGGGCGGAGGCGCTGTTCGGGGAGCGTGTCGAGCAGAGGGGACACGAAGAAGCGCGGGGCGAGTCGGGGAAAGGGCCACCGTTGCCCGGCCCCGGTGCCCCCGGTGACGCGGACATCGGTGACGCGGACATCGGTGACTCCGGCGGTGCCGCGCCGACCTGGCGGGAGCGGACCGGGCAGGCGCTGCGGGAGCGGATGCCGCTGTGGCTGCAGACCCGATGCGGCCTGGAGCGGCGCAGCGTTGCCGCGCTCACGGTGCTGCTCGTCGTCGCGGCGGTCTTCGCGGTGCAGCACTTCTGGTCCGGCCGCACCCAGTCGGTGGCGGCACCCGAGGTGGTGCGGGAGGCGGCGGCACACGGAGCGGTGACACCGGGGCCGACGGCCGCAGACCGCGCGACGACGGGCGAGACCGGCGCCAAGGCAGCGCCGACGGCCACGGCCGGGCCCGAGATCGTGGTGGACGTCGGCGGCAAGGTCCGCAAACCCGGTATCCACAGCCTCCCGGCCGGTTCCCGCGTTGCCGACGCCCTGCGCGCCGCCGGGGGCGTGCGGCCCGGCACGAAGACCGACGGGCTGAACCGCGCCCGCTTCCTGGTGGACGGCGAACAGGTGATCGTCGGAGCACCCGCGCCCGCGCCCCGGCCGGGAGAGGGAGCCGCTCCGAGTGGGCCGACGGGGGCGGCGGGTCCCGCCGCGCCGGTGTCCCTCAGCACGGCGACCACCGACCAGCTCGACACCCTCCCGGGCGTCGGCCCGGTCCTCGCCCAGCACATCATCGACTACCGCACCCAGCACGGCGGTTTCCGCTCGGTCGACGAACTGCGCGAGGTCAACGGCATCGGCGAGCGCCGCTTCGCCGACCTGCGGGACCTCGTGCGGCCATGAACACGGGGTCGGAGGGTCGGCGTGCGGTGCTCCCGCGCGCCGCCGTGCACGCAGCGTCCGGCCACCGGCTGGGCGCGGCCCACCCCCGACAGGAGGGCCCCGCCGACCTGCGCCTGGTTCCGCCCGCCCTCGCGGCATGGGCGACGGCGGCACTGGTGCTGGACGTGCCGACCGGCTGGGCGGTGGGCGTGGTGACGGGCGCTCTCCTCCTGGCCGGGGCCCTGCAGCTGGGGCCGGTGCGCGAACGGCCCCACGCCACGGCGGCCGCCGCTCTCCTACTCTGTGTCGCCGCGTCCGCCGCCTCGGCCGCGCTGCACGGCGCGGACCTGCGCCGGGGACCCCTGCCGGAGCTGGCGAGGCGGTACGCCACCGTCGCCGCGGAAGTGGAGATCACGGCCGACCCCCGCCTCACCCGGCCGCGGGTCCGGGGCAACCGTGCGGTGCCGCCCACGGTGCTGATCGAGGCCGACGTGCGGCGGGTGAGCGAGGCGGGCGGGACGGCGGTGACGACCCGGACGCCGGTGCTCGTCCTCGTCGACGTCGGCGAGGGAGACGAGCAATCCCGCACACGGCCCGCACCCGCCCGCTGGCTGAACCTGCTGCCGACCACGCGGCTCCGCGTCACCGCACGGCTCTCGCCACCGAGAGAGCGCGGCGACCGGATCGCCGCGGTGCTGCGGGTACGGGCCGGTCGACAGCCCCCCGACGTGCTGGCGGAGCCGTCGGCAGCGCAGCGCCTGGCGGGGCGGTTGCGGGCCGGCCTGCGCGAGGCGACCGAGGACCTGTCGGCCGACGCGAGGGCGCTGCTGCCGGGCCTGGTCGTCGGCGACACCTCGCGCGTCACACCGGAGCTGGAGGAGGCGTTCAAGGAGACCGACCTGACGCACACGTTGGCCGTGTCCGGCGCCAACTTCACGATCGTGCTCGCGCTGCTCCTCGGCCCGCCGGGCCTGGCCCAGCGCAGCGAGCGGCGGGGACTGGCGCCCCGCCTCGGCCTGCACCTGCGGACCACCGCGCTGCTCGGCGGGGTGCTCGCACTCGCCTTCGTCGTCGTGTGCCGGCCCGACCCGAGCGTGCTGCGGGCGGCGGCCTGCGGGTCCGTCGCCCTGCTCGCCCTGGCCACCGGCCGCCGCAGGTCGCTGCTCCCCGCCCTGGCCACGGCGGTCCTCCTGCTGGTCCTGTACGACCCCTGGCTGGCCCGCAGTTACGGCTTCCTGCTCTCCGTGCTGGCGACCGGGGCGCTGCTCACGATCGCTCCGCGGTGGAGCGCGGCGTTGCGCCGACGCGGGGTGCCGCCCCGGCTGGCGGAGGCGCTGGCCGCCGCGGGTGCCGCGCAGGCCCTGTGCGCGCCGGTCGTCGCGGTGCTGTCGGCGCGGGTGAGCCTGGTGGGGGTGCCGTGCAACCTGCTGGCGGAGTTCGCGGTGGCCCCGGCCACGGTCCTGGGCTTCGCGGCGTTGGCGACGGCGCCGGTGGCGATGCCGCTGGCCGAGAGCCTGGCCTGGTGCGGAGGCTGGCCCGCCGGGTGGATCGCGGGGATCGCGCGCACCGGGGCGGCGCTGCCCGGCGCGGGAGTGGACTGGCCGGGCAGTTGGGCCGGGGCGGCGCTGCTCGCCCTCGTCACAGTGGCTGTGCTGCTGGCAGGCCGACGCCTGCTGCGGCACCCCTGGTGGTGCGGTGTCTGCGCGCTGCTCCTGATCCTCGTCGTGGTGCAACCGCCCCCACTGGCCCGGGTCATCAAGGGCTGGCCTCCACCCGGCTGGCGGATGGCGATGTGCGACGTGGGCCAGGGCGACGCGCTGGTCCTGGCGGCGGGGGAGGGGACGGCCGTCGTCGTGGACGCGGGCCCCGATCCCGCCCTGATCGACCACTGCCTGCGCTCTCTCGGCATCTCCCGTATCCCGCTGGTCCTGCTGACCCATTTCCACGCCGACCACGTGGCCGGGCTCCCCGGGGTGCTGCGGGGCCGCTCGGTGGGCGCGATCGAGACGACGGCCCTGGAGGAACCCGCGGATCAGGCCGAGTTCGTCCGCCGACAGGCGGCGGCCGGACGGATCCCCCTGCGGCACGCCACCGCTGGAGAACAGCGCCGCTCCGGCCCGCTGTCCTGGCAGGTGGTGTGGCCCCCGCCGAGCCCGCCGACCACCACGGCACCGGGCACGGAGGGCGGCCCCAACGACGCCAGCGTCACCCTCCTGGTCCGGACGGCGGGCCTGCGCCTGCTCCTCCTCGGCGACCTGGAGCCCCCGGCCCAGCGGGAGCTTGCCCGCTCCCCGGCGGCAGCGGCGTTGAAGGGCGTCGACGTGCTGAAGGTGGCCCACCACGGCTCGGCCCACCAGGACTTCGCCTTCCTCCGCCGGGTCGCTCCCCGGCTGGCGCTCATCAGCTGCGGTGAGGACAACACCTACGGACACCCGGCACCCGGCACGGTCGCGGCTCTTCGCGCGCAGGGAGCGACGGTGCTCCGCACGGACCGGGACGGGGCGTTGGCGGTTGCCGGTACGGGGAGGGAGCTGCGAGTGGCGGGGGACTGAGGACGGAGGCGGTCGCCACGCCGCAAGCACGCCGTCCGCGCCGGCCGTGCCGATCGCGCCCGCCGTCTCGTCCGCGCCGGCCGTGCCGATCGCGCCGGCCGTCTCGTCCGCGCCGGCCGTGCCGATCGCGCCCGCCGTCTCGACCGCGCCGGCCGGGCTGATCGCGCCGGCCGTCTCGACCTCACCGGTCGTGCCGATCGCGCCGGCCGTGCCGGTACTCAGGGTGCGGCAGGGGGTCCTGTACTGGCCGGATCGTGAGTGGTTCCCGTCCCCGCTGTGCTCGGGGAGGCGTAGTCGGGGCGGGCACCGGGAATTTCCAGACCAGTGCGGAGAAGTTCACCGTCTCGTGCGGCCGACGCGTCCGGCCACGGTCGGTCGCCCCCCACTCCGAGGGAGAAACCATGCCCCCAACCCCCAGGCCGGGTCGGCCCGTTGTGCACCGGCTCGGCGAGGACGACCCGCGGCACAGGGACCACCGACGCGGCCTGTCTCGGCCGGAGCGTGACTGATGGCCACCCCCATGTCCGCGAGCAGCTTCCTCAAGGCACTGAAGGCGGAGGGCCTCACCGTCGTCGAAGTGGGCGACTGGCGGAGCCACAACCGCAACCACAAGGGCCCGTGGGGACCCGTCAACGGTGTGATGATCCACCACACCGTGACCCGGGGCAGCGCCGCCACCGTGGAGATCTGCCGCAAGGGCTACGCGAGCCTGCCCGGTCCGCTCTGTCACGGCGTCATCACCAAGGACGGCCGCGTGCACCTGGTCGGCTACGGCCGCGCCAACCACGCCGGCCTCGGCGACGACGACGTCCTGCGTGCCGTCGTCGCGGAGCAGCCGCTGCCCCGGGACAACGAGGCCAACACCGACGGCAACCGCCACTTCTACGGTTTCGAGTGCGAGAACCTCGGCGACGGCAAGGACCCGTGGCCCGCCGCGCAACTGGACGCGATCGAGCGGGCCGCCGCGGCCCTGTGCCGCCACCACGGCTGGAACGAGCGGTCCGTCATCGGACACCTCGAGTGGCAGCCCGGAAAGATCGACCCGCGCGGCTTCACGATGGCGTCGATGCGTGCCCGGGTCGAAGAACGCCTCACCCACCCCGCCGGCTGGACACCCGGCGATTCCGAGGAGGAAGACATGCCGCGAGCGATCAGCCGATCCGACGGCGACGACCAGCGGATCACGCCCCGGCAGTGGACGACGCTCAGCGTGGACGGTGTGGACCTGCTGACCGGCGCGTCGCACTACCAGGCCACGGCCTACCTCCGGGCGGCCGTGCCCCCGGGCTCCACGCTCCAGGGCCGCTTCTACCACCTGCGTCGGGACGGCAGCCGGTGGACCGGTCCGATCGTCGAACGGGTGGGCACCGGCGGCGACAGCTTCCCGGACTTCGGGAACAGCGGCTCGATCGTCGCCGACGAACGGCTGCGCTTCGAGTTCATCTACTACCCGCCCGACTCCGACGACCAGGCACCGGTCACGGTCACGAGTGCGAAGGTCCGCGGTCTGTACTGGGAGCGGTGACGAGATGAGGAACGCCTGCCCGGTGCGCTGATATCGGGCCACACATGACCACACGTGACCACACATGACCACACGGGGCCACTCCCGCCCACTCCCAGCACATGTGATGGTTTCCCGCGATGTGGTCTCGTGTTGCCTCGAAAGCCACATCGGTGATCGAATGTTTCCCAGTCAACTATTTTTCTGATGTCGTGCAGAGGGTGTCGCAGATGATCGGCCGTTTGCTGGGAAGCCGAACGAAGCGGATGCAGCGGACGGGTCCCCTGGCGGCGGTGCACACCCCGCCGGACGCGGGTGTGCTGAGCTGCCGCGTCCTGGACCCCGTCAACGACCCGGTGCCGGGCGCCGAGTTCACGGTCAGTGACGCCATGGGGCGCAAGGTGGTCGGCGGCGGTACGGACCCGTTCGGATCGTTCGTGGCGACGGTGCCGGCGGGGGAGTACCGGCTCGCCGTGTCCGCCGAGGGGTACACGCCGTACCGTGCCTCCGCGACGGTCGTCGAGGACTCGCTGGCCTCGCTCGGCGACGTGACGCTGCAGGTGGCCCAGCCGCCGGAGCTGCCCGCGGCGGGTGACTGGGAGATCGAGCCGGCGCACTCCTCGATCGCGTTCACCGCGCGGCACATCGGGCTGGCCCGGATCCACGGCCGGTTCAACTCCTTCGCGGGCGCGGTGCGGATCGCCGACGACATGCAGCAGTCCGCTATGCACGTCGTGATCGACGCGGCGTCCATCGACACCAACGTGAAGATGCGCGACGACCACCTGCGCTCGGCCGACTTCCTGGACGTGGAGCGGTTTCCGACCCTGGAGTTCTACAGCGACCGGTTCACGCACCGCGGCGGCAACCGGTGGGCCGTGACCGGCGCGCTGTCGCTGCACGGTGTGACGCGCACGGTCACGCTGGACACCGAGTACCTCGGACTCGGCAACGGCATGGAGGGCGAGACGCGGGCGGCCTGCCGCGCCACCACCGAGCTGCACCGCGACGACTTCACGGTGAGCTGGCAGACGATGCTGGCCCGCGGCATCGCCGTGGTCGGCCCCAGCATCCGCATCGACCTCGACGTGCAGACCGTGCCCAAGGGCTGACCGTGCCCGGGGCTGACCGACAATGGCACCCGTGAGCGACGTGAGACATGTACTGGTGCTGCCCGCCCGCGATGCCGCGGAGGAGGCCGCCCAGGCACTCGGGGAGCGGTTCGGGATCGACGAGGAACCGCGCATCCTGCGGGACGCCCTGGCCGGCGAGGACGACGCCGAGGACGCCCAGTGGCTCGTCCTCCTGCACGACGAGCCAGAAGCGCTGGACCCCGGCGAGCTGGACGCCTTCGCCGGGGAGTGGGAGGGCTGGCGCGAGGAGCCGTAGCAGCGACCGTCCGGCGTTGTCAGTGGCGCGTGCGATGCTTGTCGCGATGGCCAGGAAGACTGCGAACGACGACCCTCTCGCCCCGGTGACCCTTGCCGTGGGCCAGGAGGACCTCCTGCTCGACCGTGCCGTGCAGGAGGTGGTGGCCGCCGCCAAGGCCGCCGACGCCGACACGGACGTACGCGACCTCACCCCCGATCAGTTGCAGCCCGGCACCCTCGCCGAGCTCACCAGCCCCTCGCTCTTCGCCGAGCGCAAAGTCGTGGTCGTACGCAATGCGCAGGACCTGTCCGCCGACACGGTCAAGGACGTCAAGGCATACCTCGGCGCCCCCGCCGAGGAGATCACCCTCGTCCTGCTCCACGCGGGCGGTGCCAAGGGCAAGGGCGTGCTCGACGCCGCCCGCAAGGCGGGGGCGCGCGAGGTGGCGTGCCCGAAGATGACGAAGCCCGCCGACCGGCTGGCCTTCGTGCGCTCCGAGTTCCGTACGGCCGGGCGGTCCGCCACCCCCGAGGCGTGCCAGGCCCTGGTCGACGCGATCGGCAGCGACCTGCGCGAGCTGGCTTCCGCGGTCTCCCAGCTGACCGCCGACGTCGAGGGGACCGTCGACGAGGCGGTCGTCGGTCGGTACTACACCGGACGCGCGGAGGCATCCAGCTTCACGGTCGCCGACCGGGCGGTCGAGGGACGTGCGGCGGAGGCCCTGGAGGCACTGCGCTGGTCGCTGGCGACCGGTGTGGCACCGGTGCTGATCACCAGCGCGCTGGCGCAGGGCGTGCGGGCCATCGGCAAGCTGTCCTCCGCCCGCGGCGGACGCCCCGCGGACCTCGCCCGCGAGCTGGGGATGCCGCCCTGGAAGATCGACCGCGTCCGGCAGCAGATGCGGGGCTGGACCCCGGACGGCGTCTCCGTCGCGCTGCGCGCGGTGGCCGAGGCCGACGCGGGGGTGAAGGGCGCCGGAGAGGACCCCGAGTACGCCCTGGAGAAGGCCGTGGTGACCATCGCGCGGGCGGCGCGTTCACGGGGACGGTCGTAAGCACCCCCTCGGAACCCCTGGCCCGGGAAACACCGAAGGCCCCGGCGTCCGTCCTGGGGAAGGACGGCCCACCGGGGCCCCGGATCAAGCTCGCGGATCCATGCCCGCGTGGCGAACGCAGGCCGCGCATGGATCCTGGGTGCCGGACGGGAGCGGATGAGAGAGGGCCCGCTCTGGGTCCTTCCGGCGATCAGACCAGATAAGGGGTTCAGCCCTTGAGGGCGCCGACCTTCTGCGCCAGCGCCGACTTCTTGTTGGCGGCCTGGTTCTTGTGGATGACGCCCTTGGAGACGGCCTTGTCGAGCTCGCGCGAAGCAACGCGCTGGAACTCGGTGGCCTTCTCGACGTCACCCGCGGCAGCGGCCTCGCGGGCCTTGCGGATCGCGGTCTTCAGAGAGGACTTGACCGACTTGTTGCGCAGCCGGGCCTTCTCGTTGGTCTTGTTCCGCTTGATCTGGGACTTGATGTTCGCCACGAATGAGCCTTTGCAGGTTCAGGCACGAGGCCGCGAGGGTCCCGTGCCGGTGATTTCTTGAAGGAGTGCCTCGCGCTGAGAGGGCAAGAGACACAGCCACCCACACTACCAGCGGCCCGTCGAGGGTCCCAAACCCATCCCGGGTCCCCACCCGTGGGACCATGGAGGCTACGTATCGATCCGACCCGAGACCCGAGACCGCAGACACTGCGGACGCCTCAAGAATCAGGACCCTGCGTGCCCGCGATCCCCAGCCATGTGCCCGAGCCGAGCCGTACCGATCCCGCGCTGATCCGGAACTTCTGCATCATCGCGCACATCGACCACGGCAAGTCCACGCTCGCCGACCGGATGCTCCAGCTGACCGGTGTGGTCGAGCAGCGGCAGATGCGCGCCCAGTACCTCGACCGCATGGACATCGAGCGCGAGCGCGGCATCACGATCAAGTCCCAGGCGGTGCGGTTGCCGTGGGCCCCGTCCCACGACAAGGACGCCACGCACATCCTCAACATGATCGACACCCCGGGGCACGTCGACTTCACCTACGAGGTGTCGCGGTCGCTGGCCGCGTGCGAGGGCACCATCCTCCTCGTCGACGCCGCCCAGGGCATCGAGGCCCAGACCCTCGCCAACCTCTACCTGGCGATGGAGAACGACCTCACGATCATCCCCGTGCTGAACAAGATCGACCTGCCGGCCGCGCAGCCCGAGAAGTTCGCCGAGGAGCTGGCCAACCTGGTCGGCTGCGACCCCGACGACGTGCTCAAGGTCTCCGCCAAGACCGGCCTCGGCGTCGACGCGCTGCTGGACAAGGTCGTCGCCGAGATCCCGGCCCCGGTCGGCGTCAAGGACGCCCCCGCCCGCGCGATGATCTTCGACTCCGTCTACGACTCCTACCGCGGAGTGGTGACGTACGTCCGTGTCATCGACGGCCAGCTCAACAAGCGCGAGCGGATCCGGATGATGTCCACCGGCGCCACCCACGAGCTGCTGGAGATCGGCACCAACTCGCCGGAGATGCTGGCCGCCGACGGCCTCGGCGTCGGCGAGGTGGGGTACCTGATCACCGGCGTGAAGGACGTCCGCCAGTCCAAGGTCGGCGACACCGTCACCAGCCAGCACAAGGGCGCCGAGGAGGCGCTCGGCGGCTACAAGGACCCCAGGCCCATGGTCTTCTCCGGCCTGTACCCGCTGGACGGCTCCGACTACCCGCTGCTGCGCGAGGCGCTCGACAAGCTCCAGCTCAACGACGCCGCCCTGGTCTACGAGCCGGAGACCTCCGCGGCCCTCGGCTTCGGCTTCCGGGTCGGCTTCCTCGGCCTGCTCCACCTGGACGTGATCCGCGAGCGGCTGGAGCGGGAGTTCAACCTGGACCTCATCGCCACGGCGCCCAACGTGGTCTACCGCGTGATCATGGAGGACGGCACCGAGCACACCGTCACCAACCCGAGCGAGTTCCCCGAGGGGAAGATCGACGAGGTCTACGAGCCGGTCGTGCGGGCCACGATCCTCGCGCCGACCGAGTTCATCGGCTCGATCATGGAGCTGTGCCAGACCCGGCGCGGCACCCTGCTCGGCATGGACTACCTCTCCGAGGACCGGGTGGAGATCCGCTACACCCTCCCTCTCGCGGAGATCGTCTTCGACTTCTTCGACCAGCTGAAGTCGAAGACGCGCGGCTACGCCTCGCTGGACTACGAGCCCACCGGCGAGCAGACCTCCAGCCTGGTCAAGGTCGACATCCTGCTGCACGGCGACAAGGTGGACGCCTTCTCGGCGATCACCCACAAGGACCAGGCGTACGCATACGGCGTACGGCTCGTCGCCAAGCTCAAGGAGCTCATCCCGCGGCAGGCATTCGAGGTGCCGGTACAGGCCGCCATCGGCTCCCGGGTGATCGCCCGCGAGACCATCCGCGCCATCCGCAAGGACGTCCTCGCCAAGTGCTACGGCGGTGACATCTCCCGCAAGCGGAAGCTGCTGGAGAAGCAGAAGGAAGGCAAGAAGCGGATGAAGATGGTGGGTTCCGTGGAGGTTCCGCAGGAGGCATTCATCGCCGTGCTGTCCAGCGATGACAGCGCGGGGTCGGGCAAGGGCAAGAAGTAACCGCCACGCCGCATGCCAGGTCCGGGCGAAACGGGCACCGGGGGGCCCGTCGTACGAAAGTGCGGCGGGTCCCTTCGCATGTCACGGGCGCGCATCTGTAGGAAGTGACAGGGCGCGGACTCTTACGCGGGGGCCGGTCGCCCTTTACCCTGATGCCTGCCCCGTAGTTACTCGTGAGTTAAACAAGTGATCGGGCAACGGTCCGCGCCACTGCCCGGACATCGCCTGAACACCGCACCTGAACACCGCACCTGAACACCGCCCGAGAGTGAACCAGCCACACCTGAGCCAGCCGCAACGAGCCAGCCGCACCGTCGCGGGCCCGGAGGATGTCGTGAGCGACACACAGACACTGATCGAGAACCGTCCGCCCTCCGTGGCGGGACTCTTCCTGGAGCGGGTGGCCGCCACGCCGGACGCCGAGGCGTACCGCTACCCGGTGCCGCCGGCCGCGGGCGAGGGCCCGGACGACTGGAAGTCGCTGACCTGGGCGCAGGCCGCCGAACGCGTCTACGCGATCGCGGCGGGCCTCATCGAGCTGGGCGTGCAGCCGGAGCAGCGGGTGGCGCTGGCCTCCTCCACCCGCCTGGAGTGGATCCTCGCCGACCTCGGCATCATGTGCGCGGGCGCGGCGACCACCACCGTCTACCCGCAGACCAACGCCGACGAATCGGCGTACATCCTCTCCGACTCCGAGAGCCGGGTGCTGATCGCGGAGGACGCCGCGCAGCTGGCCAAGGCGAGGGAGAAGAAGGCGGAGCTGCCCGACCTCACCCACGTGGTCGTGGTCGACGCGACCGGCGCGGACACCTCCGAGGACTGGGTCCTCACCCTCGACGAGCTGGAGCGCCGGGGCGCGGCCCGTCTGGAGCAGGACCCGCAGCTGATCAAGGAGCGGGTCGGCGCGCTCACCAAGGGCCAGCTCGCCACCCTCATCTACACCTCCGGCACCACCGGCCGGCCCAAGGGCGTCCGGCTCCCGCACGACTGCTGGTCCTACATGGCCAAGGCGATCGCGGCGACCGGCCTGGTCTCCAAGGACGACGTGCAGTACCTGTGGCTGCCGCTCGCGCACGTCTTCGGCAAGGTGCTGACCTCGGGCCAGATCGAGGCCGGTCACGTCACCGCCGTCGACGGCCGGGTCGACAAGATCATCGAGAACCTGCCGGTGGTCCAGCCGACCTACATGGCCGCCGTGCCCCGCATCTTCGAGAAGGTCTACAACGGCGTTGCCGCCAAGGCCCGCGCGGGCGGCGGGGCCAAGTACAAGATCTTCCAGTGGGCCGCAGGCATCGCCCGCGAGTACGCCAAGGTCACCCAGGACAACTTCAGGCGCACCGGCACCGCGAGCGCCCCCGCCGGCCTGCGCACCAAGCACGCCGTCGCCGACCGGCTGGTCTACGCCAAGATCCGCGAGGCCTTCGGCGGCCGCCTGCGCGCCTGCGTGTCGGGTTCGGCCGCCCTCGCGCCCGAGATCGGCTACTTCTTCGCCGGGGCCGGCATCCACATCCTGGAGGGCTACGGCCTCACCGAGTCCTCCGCCGCCTCCTTCGTCAACCCCGGCGAGGCCTACCGCACCGGCACCGTCGGCAAGCCGCTGCCCGGCACCGAGGTGCGCATCGCGGACGACGGCGAGATCCTGCTGCGCGGCCCCGGCATCATGGAGGGCTACCACAAGCTGCCCGAGAAGACCGCCGAAGTCCTGGAGGCCGACGGCTGGTTCCACACCGGCGACATCGGCGAGCTCTCGCCCGACGGCTACCTGCGCATCACCGACCGCAAGAAGGACCTCATCAAGACGTCCGGCGGCAAGTACATCGCGCCGGCCGAGGTCGAGGGCCAGTTCAAGGCGGTCTGCCCCTACGTCTCCAACATCCTGGTGCACGGCGCCGACCGGAACTTCTGCACCGCGCTCATCGCCCTGGACGAGGTCGCGATCACCGAGTGGGCCAAGGAGAACGGCCTGGAGGGCAAGCCGTACGCGGAGATCGTCGCGGCGCCCGCGACCGTCGAGATGGTCGACGGCTACGTCAAGCAGCTCAACGAGGGTCTCCAGCGCTGGCAGACCATCAAGAAGTTCCGCCTGCTGCCCCGCGACCTCGACGTCGAACACGGCGAGATCACCCCGAGCCTGAAGCTGAAGCGGCCGGTGGTGGAGCGGGAGTACAAGAACCTGATCGAGGAGATGTACGAGGGCTCGCGCGAGGCGTAGGCCCGGGCCCGTAGGCCCGGGTCGCAGGTGTTCGAAGACGGCCGGTTTCGGGTCGGCTTCCGGCCGTCTTCGAACGTTTGCCTAGCATGGTTCTCACCCATGGCGGCCCACTTCGGTAACTCCGTGCTTATGGGCGGGGCCGGTCTGTCACTCTGTCGGCATCGACTGCGAGGAACTCGCACGAACTGCCCGGGGAGACGTCCATGGGGGCCATTCCGACGCAGCGGGAGACCGCCTCCCGCGCCAGCGCGGCGCCCGCGCACGCCGTTGAGGCATCCGCCGCGGGCTCCGCGGAGTGTGCGCGGGCGCGCGTGAGCCTGCTCGGCAGCTCCCTGGCGCCGGGCGCGGCACGCGCGATGGCACGGGCCGCGCTCGCCGACTGGTCCGCGCTCGGGCTGCCCGGCACGGAGCAGCTGACGGAGCACCTCGCCGCCGACGCCCTGGTCGTCGTCAGCGAGCTGGTCACCAACGCCGTGGTGCACGCCGGCACCGACGTCGAGGTGAGCCTCCGGATGGAGGTGACGGGCACGCTCGTCGTCGAGGCCACGGACCAGCACCCGTCCCGCGCGCCGCGGAACACCGACCCCGAGATGCCGCACGACCCCGCCGAGTACGGGCGCGGCCTGCGACTGGTCGCCGCGCTCGCGGAGGCATGGGGCATCACGTACCGCCCGGGCATCAAGACCGTGTGGGCACGGCTGTCGACCGCGGGCGCGGACGGCACCGGACAGACCGAGACGTACGCGGGAGGGTGCGGCGCACGACGCATTCTCGGCGCGGACAGTGCGGCCGGCGCGGCCAGTGAAGACGCCGGGGCCGGCGAGACCGGGAAGGCAGTGCAGGCCGGCCAGTGCGGTCAGGTGGACGGCGGCGACCAGTGCGGCCACGTGGCGCATGACGGCCATGACGGCCATGGCGACCGGGACGGCTCGGGAGCCCAGCAAGGCACGGACGCGGTGGACCCCGAAAGGCCGGACGGCCCGGCGACGGACTCGGCCCGCCGGTCTGTCGCCGTCGGCGGTGTGGCCGACGCGGAGGGGTTCGGGCGGTCGGAGGGGCCGGGCCGTGGGGCGGCCGACCTCGGTCGTACGGTCGACGCGGACGCGGACGCGGGCCAGGGTGCCGGGCCGTACACGGGCGGCGAGGGCCAGGCTGTAGGACCGTACGCGAGCGCGGACCAGGGTGTCGGACCGCACGCGGACGCGGGCCGTGGTCGCGGGGAGTGTTCCGGCCGGTCGGGCCCCGCGGATTGGCCGGACCCCTGGGACGGCGCGGTCGGAACCGCCCGGCGCGGGGTCCGCGACCGCGAGTGGCTGGGCCGTGGCGCGCTGTCCTTCCTCGCCGAGGCCAGCGACCTCCTGGCCGGACAGCTCGACGAAGACCTGGTCGCCTCGCTCACCGGACAGCTCATCGTGCCCCGGCTCGCCGACTGGTGCGGGGTGTGGCTGGAGGACGAGTCCCTGGGCCGGGGCGCCTGGAGCGACGACACCGGGGCCGCCGTCGGCGCCCGGCTGGCCCGTGTGTGGCACGCGGGCGAGGGACAGCTGGACGAGCTGCGCGCAGCCCTGGAGAAGGACCCGCCCCGCCCGCGCGACCCGTGGCGCTCCGGCCCCGTGGGCCACCCCTGGCCCGGCGGGGCGCTCGGCCCCGATGGCACACACGGCACCGCGCTCGCGTACCGCCTGGTCGCCGGCGGCAGGCCACTGGGCACCCTGGTCATCGGACGGGCCGACAGCCCCGGTGCCCCCGGCTCGCCCGGTTTCCCCGACGAGATCACCGGTCTGGTCGAGGATCTCAGCCGCCGGGTGGCGCTCGCCATCGGCGCCGCCCGCCAGTACGCCCGCCAGGCCACCATCAGCGCCGTACTCCAGCGCGGCCTGCTGCCCGGTGCCGTCGCGGAGATCCCGGGCGTACGCAGCGCCCTCGTCTACGAACCCCGCGACAAGGGCGGCCCCAGCGGCGACTTCTACGACCTCTTCCCAGCCGGTGACGGCCGCTGGTGCTTCGCGGTGGGCGACGTCCAGGGCAAGGGCCCCGAGGCCGCCGTCGTCATCGGCCTCGCCCGGCCCTGGCTGCGCCTGCTGGCCCGCGAGCAGTACGGCGTCCCCGACGTCCTGGACCGCCTCAACCAGCTCCTCCTCGACGACGCCACCGAGGCCGCCGACGCCGCTGCCCGCGCCCTGGTCGCCGCGGGCGGCCCACCGGTTGCCCCGGGCGACGGTCCGCAGACCCGTTTCCTCTCTCTGCTCTACGGCGAGCTGGTCCCCTTCGACGGCGGCGTCCGCTGCACCCTCGCGTCCGCCGGGCACCCGCTGCCGCTGCTCCTCGGGCCCGACGGCACGGTGTCCGCGGTCGCGTGCCCGCAGACCCTGCTCGGCGTCGTCGAGGACGCGACGTACGTCAGCGAGACCTTCGAGCTGCGGTCCGGCGACACCCTGCTGTGCGTCACCGACGGGATCACGGAGCGGCGCAGCGGCTCCCGCCAGTTCGACGACGGCGACGGGCTCGCCGCCGCACTGGCCGGCTGCGCGGGCCTGGACGCCGAACTGGTCGCCGAGCGCATCAGGCGGCTGGTGCACGAGTTCGGGCCGCGGCCCCCGGAGGACGACCTGGCGCTGCTGGTGCTCCAGGCGGACTGAACGGGGCGGGCAGGGGATCCGGCCGGGTGCGGGACAATGGAACGCATGCCCTCCGCACTCCCCGACGGCGAGCCCGTCCCCGCCGACGGCGCCCTGCCCGCGTCCGCGCTCGCCGGGGCCGCCGACCGCCCCCTCGGCTTCTATCTGCACGTGCCGTACTGCGCGACCCGCTGCGGCTACTGCGACTTCAACACCTACACCGCGACCGAGCTGCGCGGCACCGGCGGCGTCCTCGCCTCCCGCGACAACTACGCCGACACCCTCGTCGACGAGGTCCGCCTGGCCCGCAAGGTCCTCGGCGACGACCCCCGCGAGGTCCGCACGGTCTTCGTCGGCGGCGGTACGCCCACCCTGCTGGCCGCCGGTGACCTGGTGCGGATGCTGGGCGCGATCCGCGACGAGTTCGGCCTGGCGCCGGACGCGGAGATCACCACGGAGGCCAACCCGGAGTCCGTCGACCCGGCGTACCTCGCCACCCTCCGCGAGGGCGGCTTCAACCGGATCTCCTTCGGCATGCAGAGCGCCAAGCAGCACGTCCTGAAGATCCTGGACCGCACCCACACCCCCGGCCGCCCCGAGGCATGCGTCGCCGAGGCCCGCGGGGCCGGCTTCGACCACGTCAACCTCGACCTGATCTACGGCACCCCCGGCGAGTCCGACGACGACTGGCGGGCCTCGCTGGACGCCGCGCTCGGCGCCGGACCCGACCACGTCTCGGCGTACGCCCTGATCGTCGAGGAGGGTACCCAGCTCGCCCGGCGCATCCGGCGCGGCGAGGTCCCGATGACCGACGACGACGTGCACGCCGACCGGTACCTGATCGCCGAGGAGACCCTCGCGGCGGCGGGCTACGACTGGTACGAGGTGTCGAACTGGGCCACCTCCGAGGCGGGGCGCTGCCTGCACAACGAGCTGTACTGGCGGGGCGCCGACTGGTGGGGCGCGGGACCGGGCGCGCACTCCCACGTGGGGGGCGTGCGGTGGTGGAACGTGAAGCATCCGGGGGCGTACGCGGGCGCACTGGCGGCGGGGAAGTCGCCGGGCGCGGGGCGCGAGATCCTGACGGACGAGGACCGGCGGGTCGAGCGCATCCTGCTGGAGCTGCGCCTGCGGGAGGGCGTTTCGCTGTCGCTGCTGCGGGAGGCGGGGCTCGCGGCGTCGCGGCGGGCGGTGTCCGAGGGGCTGCTGGAGGACGGACCCTACGGGGAGGGGCGGGCCGTACTCACGCTGCGCGGGCGGTTGCTGGCGGACGCGGTGGTGAGAGACCTGGTGGACTGACGGGGAAGGGGCCTCGCCCCCGCCGCCCCTTCCCGTCCCGACCCGGGGGCGCTGCCCCCGGACCCCCGCTCCTCAAACGCCGGAGGGGCTGAAAACAGCCGCCCTACGCCGTCACGAAGTCGATCAGCTCCTCCACCCTCCCCAGCAGCTCCGGCTCCAGGTCCTTGTACGACCCCACCCGGGCCAGGATCGCCTGCCACACCGCCCCCGTGTTCTCTGACGGCCACCCCAGCGCCCGGCACACTCCCGTCTTCCAGTCCTGACCGCGCGGCACCCGGGGCCAGCCCTCGATCCCCACCGACGACGGCTTCACCGCCTCCCAGATGTCGATGTACGGGTGGCCCACCACCAGCGCGTGCTCGCTCGTCACCGCCTCCGCGATCCGCCACTCCTTCGAACCCGGCACCAGGTGGTCCACCAGGACGCCCAGCCGTGCGTCGGGGCCCGGGGCGAAGTCGGCGACGATCGCCGGGAGGTCGTCCACGCCGCCCAGGTACTCCACCACCACGCCCTCGATGCGCAGGTCGTCGCCCCAGACCTTCTCGACCAGTTCGGCGTCGTGCCGCCCCTCGACGTAGATGCGCCCGGCGCGCGCCACCCGCGCGCGGGCGCCGGGGACGGCGACCGAACCGGACGCCGTACGGGAGGGGGCGGACCGCGCCGGGCCGGAGGAGGACGGGCGGACCAGCGTCACGACCCGGCCCTCGAGGAGGAAGCCGCGCGGCTCCATCGGGAACACCCGGTGCTTGCCGAAGCGGTCCTCCAGGGTCACCGTGCCCGCCTCGCAGCCGATCACGGCGCCGCAGAAACCGGTGCCGGGCTCCTCGACCACCAGGCCGGGATCGGCCGGTACCTCGGGAACCGGCTGCGGTTTCTTCCACGGAGGGGTCAGGTCGGCGGAGTACTGGCGCATTCTGCCGACGATACGAGGAACGCCCGCCCCGTGATCAACGCGACACGCCGAACCGGGCGGCCAGCGCGTCCCGTTGGGCCCGGACGAACGCCGCGTGAACCACCGCTCCGTGACCGGGTACGTACAGCGCGTCGTCGCCGCCCAGGGCCAGCAGCCGGTCCAGGGCGGCCGGCCAGCGCTCCGGTACGGCGTCGGGGCCCGCCTGCGGCTCGCCGGACTCCTCGACCAGGTCGCCGCAGAAGACGACCGCCGGGGCGCCCGGCACCAGCACCGCGAGGTCGTGCCCGGTGTGCCCCGGGCCCACGTCGGCCAGCAGGACCTGTCGTCCACCGCCCAGGTCGAGCGGCTGCTCGCCCCGGACCTCGTGCCGGACGGGGGAGAGCGCCTCGGCCGCTTCCCGCGCCGCCCCGGGGTCCAGCCCCTCCGCCACCGCGTCCGCGCGCAGTGCCCGACGTCCCTGTCCGCCCGGCGCGAACAACGCGTCCGTGCCCGCCGTGCCGTACACCTCCGCGTCCGGGAAGGCCGCTGCGCCGAAGACGTGGTCGAAGTGCGGGTGGGTCAGCGCGAGATGTGTCACACGGCGACCGGCGAGCCGCCGCGCCGCCTCGCGCAACCGGGCGCCCTCGGCCAGGCTCGAACCCGCGTCCACCATCAGTGCCGCGTCCGCGCCGAGCACCAGCCCCGCCGTGCAGTCCCACCCCGGCAGCCGGCACCGCCCCACCCCGTCCGCCAGCCGCTCCCAGCCAAGCTCTGCCCAAGTCACCGTCACGGCGACGACGCTAACGGCTTGGTCCCGGCCTTGCCGGGGGCGTACCCCACGGCCGTACACTGGGCCGGGGAAGTCTGGCACTCGCGAGCCATGAGTGCCAGGACAGACAGGTAAGACAGGCCGAAACGGGCGGACGACAGCTGGAGGTGCGCGCCGAATGCTCAGTGAACGCAGGCTGAAGGTGCTGCGCGCCATCGTCCAGGACTACGTCGGCACCGAGGAACCGGTCGGTTCCAAGGCCCTCACCGAGCGGCACAACCTCGGCGTCTCCCCGGCCACCGTGCGCAACGACATGGCGGCCCTGGAGGACGAGGGGTTCATCGCCCAGCCGCACACCAGCGCGGGGCGCATCCCGACCGACAAGGGCTACCGGCTCTTCGTCGACAAGCTGGCCGGCGTCAAGCCGATGACCGCGCCCGAGCGGCGTGCCATCCAGAACTTCCTGGAGGGCGCCGTCGACCTCGACGACGTCGTGGCCCGCACGGTGCGGCTGCTCGCGCAGCTCACCCGGCAGGTCGCCGTCGTGCAGTACCCGTCGCTGACCCGCTCGACCGTGCGGCACGTGGAGCTGCTCTCGCTCGCTCCGGCGCGCCTGATGCTCGTGCTGATCACGGACACCGGCCGGGTCGAGCAGCGGATGGTCGACTGCCCGGCGCCGTTCGGCGAGGCGTCGCTTGCCGATCTGCGGGCGCGGCTCAACAGCCGGGTCGCGGGGCGCCGTTTCTCGGATGTGCCGTCTCTGGTGGAAGATCTGGCGGAGCCCTTCGAGGCCGAGGATCGCGGTACGGTCTCCACCGTGCTCTCCACTCTCCTGGAGACGCTGGTCGAGGAGAACGAGGAGCGGCTGATGATCGGCGGCACCGCCAATCTGACCCGCTTCGGGCACGACTTCCCCTTGGTGATCCGGCCGGTGCTGGAGGCACTGGAGGAGCAGGTCGTGCTCCTCAAGCTGCTCGGCGAGGCGAAGGATCCGGGCGTGACCGTACGGATCGGTCATGAGAACGCCCACGAGGGACTCAACTCAACGTCCGTCGTGTCGGTCGGCTACGGTTCGGGCGGCGAGGCGGTTGCCAAGCTCGGCGTGGTCGGACCGACCCGCATGGACTACCCGGGAACGATGGGAGCGGTACGCGCAGTGGCACGGTACGTCGGACAGATCCTGGCGGAGTCGTAGGTGGCCACGGACTACTACGCCGTACTCGGCGTGCGCCGCGACGCCTCCCAGGACGAGATCAAGAAGGCGTTCCGGAGGCTCGCGCGCGAGCTGCACCCGGACGTCAACCCCGATCCGAAGACCCAGGAGCGGTTCAAGGAGATCAACGCCGCCTACGAGGTGTTGTCGGACCCGCAGAAGAAGCAGGTCTACGACCTCGGCGGCGACCCCCTCTCGCAGGCAGCCGGCGGTGGCGCGGGCGGCTTCGGCGCGGGTGGCTTCGGGAACTTCTCGGACATCATGGACGCGTTCTTCGGTACGGCGTCGCAGCGCGGGCCGCGCTCGCGCACCCGCCGCGGCCAGGACGCGATGATCCGCATCGAGGTCGAGCTGGACGAGGCCGCGTTCGGTACGACCAAGGACATCCAGGTCGACACGGCCGTCGTCTGCAACACCTGCAACGGCGAGGGCGCGGCGCCCGGCACGTCCGCCCAGACCTGTGACATGTGCCGCGGCCGCGGCGAGGTCTCGCAGGTCACCCGGTCCTTCCTGGGCCAGGTCATGACCTCGCGGCCCTGCCCTCAGTGCCAGGGATTCGGCACCGTGGTCCCGACCCCGTGCCCCGAGTGCGCGGGCGACGGCCGGGTCCGCTCCCGGCGCACCCTGACGGTGAAGATCCCGGCCGGTGTCGACAACGGCACCCGGATCCAGCTCGCCGGCGAGGGCGAGGTCGGCCCCGGCGGCGGCCCCGCCGGCGACCTGTACGTCGAGATCCACGAGCTGCCCCACTCCACCTTCCAGCGCCGCGGCGACGACCTGCACTGCACGGTCACCATCCCGATGACGGCGGCGGCCCTCGGCACCAAGGTGCCGCTGGAGACCCTGGACGGCATGGAGGAGGTCGACATCCGCCCGGGGACACAGTCCGGCCAGTCGATCCCGAAGCACGGCCGGGGCGTCACCCACCTGCGCGGCGGCGGCCGGGGCGACCTCATCGTGCACGTCGAGGTCACCACCCCGGGCAAGCTCGACCCCGAACAGGAACGCCTCCTGCGCGAGCTGGCCAAGCTGCGAGGAGAGGAACGCCCGACGGGGCAGTTCCAGCCGGGGCAGCAGGGGCTGTTCTCCCGGCTGAAGGACGCGTTCAACGGGCGCTGACGCCGTACGCCGCGATGCGGATGCTTCTGGCGTATGCCAACGGAAGCCCGGATTCGGACTTGTGCGGAGGACGTGACAACATGCCGTCATGTCCTCCGCACTGACCGATCTCTTCCCCTACCCGATCGTGCAGGCGCCCATGGCGGGCGGCGTCTCCGTGCCGCAGCTCGCGGCCGCGGTGTCCGAGGCGGGCGGGCTGGGATTCCTGGCCGCCGGGTACAAGACCGCGGACGGGATGTACCAGGAGATCAAGCACCTGCGGGGACTGACGAGCCGGCCCTTCGGCGTCAACCTCTTCCTCCCGCAGCCGGAGACGGCCGACCCCGCCGCCGTCGACGTCTACGCCCACCAGCTGGCCGGCGAGGCCGCCTGGTACGAGACGGAGCTGGGCGACCCCGACTGCGGCCGGGACGACGGCTACGACACCAAACTCGCCGTACTGCTGGACAACCCGGTACCGGTGGTGTCCTTCCACTTCGGCGTCCCGAGCCGTGAGGTCGTCGACTCCCTGCACCGCGTGGGCACCTTCGCCCTGGTCGGCGCGACCACCGTGGACGAGGCCCGGGCCGTGGAGCAGTCCGGCGCCGACGCGGTGATCGCCCAGGGGGTCGAGGCAGGCGGCCACCAGGGCACCCACCGGGACAACCCGGAGACCGGCGGCTCGGGCACCGGCCTGCTGGCGCTGGTCGCCCAGGTCCGGGAGGCGGTGAGCCTGCCGATCGTCGCCGCCGGCGGCATCATGCGCGGCTCCCAGATCGCCGCCGTCCTCGCCGCCGGCGCGAGCGCGGCCCAGCTCGGCACCGCCTTCCTGGCCACCCCGGAGTCCGGCGCGCACGACCTGCACAAGCAGGCGCTGACCAACCCGCTGTTCGTCCGCACCGAACTCACCCGGGCCTTCTCCGGCCGCCCAGCCCGCGCCCTGGTCAACCGCTTCCTGCGCGAGCACGGCCCCTACGCCCCCGCCGCCTACCCCGAGGTGCACCACCTCACCGCGCCGGTGCGCAAGGCGGCGGCGACGGCGGGCGACGCGCAGGCCATGGCACTGTGGGCGGGACAGGGCCACCGGATGGCCCGGGAACTGCCCGCCGGACAGCTGGTGGAGGTGCTGGCGGCCGAACTCGCCGCCGCCGGGACGGCGTTGGCCGGGTTGTCGGGCTACCCGACGGGAGGCGGCGCCCGATGACGGCACCGGTGTTCGTGGTCGACTCGCTGCGGCCGGAGGACCTGCCCGCGGGGGAGTACGTCCTCGACGGCCCCGAGGGACGGCACGCCGTCTCCGTGAAACGGCTGCGGGCGGGCGAGGACGTCGTCCTCACCGACGGGAGGGGCCGCTGGGCCGAGGGCGTCGTGTGGGCCGCCGAGGGCAAGGACCGCCTGGTCGTCACCGTCCCGGGCGGTGTGCGCGAGGAGCCCGCCGAGCAGCCCCGCATCACCGTCGTCCAGGCCCTGCCCAAGGGCGACCGCGGTGAGGTGGCCGTCGAGACGATGACCGAGGTCGGGGTCGACGCGATCGTGCCCTGGGCGGCGTCGAGGTGCATCACGCAGTGGAAGGGCGAGCGCGGGCTGAAGGCGCTCGGCAAGTGGCGGGCGACGGCCCGGGAGGCCGGCAAGCAGTCCCGCCGGGTGCGCTTCCCCGACGTCGCGGACGCGGCGACGAGCAAGCAGGTTGCCCCACTTCTGGCCGAGGCCGACTTCGCCGCCGTACTCCATGAGAGCGGCGAGGAACCCCTGTCCGCCGCCGAACTCCCCGCCACCGGCGACATCGTGCTGGTCGTCGGCCCCGAAGGCGGAGTGTCCCCGGACGAGTTGGCCCTGTTCGCCGAGGCCGGTGCGAAGCCATACCGGCTGGGCCGCAGCGTGCTGCGCACCTCCACCGCGGGCACCGCCGCGACCGCCGTACTCCTGACCCGCACCGGCCGCTGGTCCTGACCGCGCCCGGTGCCGGGTCCGGTCCCGTGACGGCCCCGGTCAGCCGTCGGTGGCGGCGACCACGGCGGGGAACAGCTCCCAGCCGTCCAGCTCCACCGGCCGGCCCCCGGGCCCGGGCAGGAGCGCCCGCCGCCCGGCCTCCTCGACCAGCGCCCGTACGACACCGGGTTCGCGCAGGTTGAGCAGGTTGCCGCGGCCGTCGCCCACGCAGCCCTCGTACCAGTAGTCGCCCTCCGAGGTGTATCGGCCGGAGTCGGGCGCGCCCGCGAGAAAGACGAATCGGACCCGGAGCCCGTCCCGGTACAGCGTCAGCGCGTCCCGCCAGACGCCGTCGCGGCCCCGTTTTTGCCGGTGACTCCACAGCCAGGTGGTGCGTTCGTCCACGACGAGCCTGCGCTGCCTGCGGTCGTCCCCCATGGCGCCAACGGTAGTTGAGGAGTGGCCGTATGCGCTCTACCGCCGGTCCCCGAGCGGTGGCAGGCTGCCCTCCATGGGGGCATTGAGACGGATTTGGCGCCTGGCTCCGGTGGTCGTCGGCTCGGCCGTCGCCGTCGGCGGGCTCGTCGCGTGCGAGCCGGGCGGACTCGGCACCGCGACCGTGGCGTACACGACCGACCAGACCGTGACCCGCGAACTGGAGCGGCAGAAGGCGGAGGTGAGCCGGCTCACCTGCACCGGCTCCTACGGCGACAAGGGGACCACGGCCTCGGCGACCGCGAAGGCGGTCGTCTCCGTCCACTGCGAGGGCAGGACGGACGCCGGCCAGGACATCACCGTCGACGGCAAGGTCACCAAGGTCGTCAACGGCGCCTGCGTGCGCGGGAACCTGACCGCGAAGGTGGACGGCAAGGAGTGGTTCCGGGTCAAGGGCCTGGGCGACTGCGACGCCACCAGCGCACCGCCCGCCGACCGCCCCTCCGACGGCCGGCCGGGGCCCACCGTGACCGTCACCCGGACCATCTGGTGCCCCGACGACCCGCACTGCGGCCCGGTCGAGGGCAAGTGACCGGGCGGTGGCCCTGGCCGGGAAGTGATCCAAACCTCTGTCGGCGGGGCGCGCCCCTGCATAGGGTATGGGGGTGACTCAGCCCGCAGCGCCTGCCTACCTCCGCTTTCCGCACCCGCACGGCGAGTTGGTCGCCTTCACCGCCGAGGACGACGTGTGGCTCGCCCCACTCGACGGCGGCCGGGCCTGGCGGGTCAGCGCCGACAACGTGCCGGTGAACCACCCGCGCATCTCGCCCGACGGCACCACGGTCGCCTGGACCTCCACCCGCGACGGCGCCCCCGAGGTGCACGCCGCGCCCGTCGACGGCGGCCCCGCCAAGCGCCTCACCCACTGGGGCAGCATCAGGACCCAGGTACGCGGCTGGACCGCCGACGGCCGCGTCCTCGCCCTCAGCACCTACGGCCAGGCCAGCCTGCGCCGCAGCTGGGCCCGCGCCGTCCCGCTCGACGGCGGACCCGCGGCCACCCTGCCGTACGGCCCCGTCGGCGACGTCGCCCAGGGCCCGCACACCGTGCTGCTGTCCGCGCCGATGGGCCGCGAGGCCGCCTGGTGGAAGCGCTACCGGGGCGGCACGGCGGGCAAGCTGTGGATCGACCGCGAGGACGACGGCGAGTTCGTCCGCCTGCACGCCGACCTCGACGGCAACATCGAGTACCCCTTCTGGGTCGGCGACCGCATCGCCTTCCTCTCCGACCACGAGGGCACCGGCGCCCTCTACTCCTCCCTCGCCGACGGCTCCGACCTGCGCCGGCACACACCAGTCGACGGCTTCTACGCCCGGCACGCCGCCACCGACGGCACCCGTGTCGTCTACTCGTCCGCCGGTGAGCTGTGGACCCTCGACGACCTCGACGGTGCCGAGCCGCGCCGCCTGGACATCCGGCTCGGCGGTGCCCGCGTCGACCTCCAGCCGTACCCGGTCAACGCAGGCGGCTGGTTCGGCTCCGCGTCCCCCGACCACACCGCGCGCGGCAGCGCCGTCGCCGTACGCGGCGGCGTGCACTGGGTCACCCACCGCTCCGGACCGGCCCGCGCGCTCGCGGCCGCCCCCGGTGTGCGCAACCGGCTGCCGCGCACCTTCCGTGCCGAGGGCGAGGAGTGGGTGGTGTGGGTGACGGACGCCGAGGGCGACGACGCCCTGGAGTTCGCGCCCGCCACCGGGCTCGCCCCCGGAGCCACCGCACGGCGCCTGGCCGCCGGACAGCTCGGCCGGGTGCTGAACCTCGCCGCGGCCCCCGACGGCAGCCGCGTCGCCGTCGCCTCGCACGACGGACGGATCCTGCTCGTCGAGCGCGAGAGCGGCGAGGTCCGGGAGGTCGACCGCAGCGAGGACGGCGACGCCTCCGGCCTCGTCTTCTCGCCGGACTCGGCCTGGCTCGCCTGGTCGCACCCGGGTCCGGAGCCGCTGCGCCAGCTCAAGCTCGCCAACACCACCGACCTGTCGGTGAGCGAGGCGACGCCGCTGCGCTTCAAGGACTACTCGCCGGCCTTCACCCTGGACGGCAAGCACCTCGCCTTCCTCTCCACCCGCTCCTTCGACCCGGTCTACGACGAGCACGTCTTCGACCTGGCCTTCGTCGAGGGCGCCCGGCCCTACCTGATCACCCTCGCCGCGACCACGCCCTCGCCCTTCGGACCGCAGCGCCACGGCCGCCCCTTCGAGACGCCGGACCGGGAGGAGACCCCCGACAGCGAGGGCACCCCGACCACCCGGATCGACATCGAGGGCCTCGCCGACCGCATCGTGCCCTTCCCGGTCGAGGCCGCCCGCTACTCCCGGCTGCGCGCCGCCAAGGACGGCGTCCTGTGGCTGCGCCACCCCCTCACCGGCGTCCTCGGCGCCTCCCGCGCCAACCCGGAGGACCCCGACCCCAACACCGAGCTGGAGCGCTACGACCTCGCCCAGCAGCGCGTCGAGCACCTCGGCGGCGACGCCGACCACTACGAGGTCAGCGGCGACGGCAAGCGGGTGCTGCTGTGGACCGACGGCCGGCTCAAGGTCGTGCCCAGCGACCGGCGGGCGTCCGGCGACGAGGACAGCGACACCAACATCACCGTCGATCTGGCCCGGGTCCGCCAGACCGTGGAACCGGCCGCCGAGTGGCGGCAGATGTTCGACGAGACGGGCCGCATCATGCGGGACCACTTCTGGCGGGCCGACATGAACGGCGTCGACTGGGACGGCGTCCTGGACCGCTACCGGCCCGTCCTGGACCGTGTCGCCACCCACGACGACCTGGTGGACCTCCTGTGGGAGGTGCACGGCGAACTCGGCACCTCGCACGCCTACGTCACCCCGCGCGGCGGCCACGGCTCCGGTGCCCGGCAGGGCCTGCTCGGCGCCGACCTCTCCCGCCACGAGGACGGCACCTGGCGCGTCGACCGCGTCCTGCCGTCCGAGACCTCCGACCCCGACGCCCGCTCCCCGCTCGCCGCGCCCGGTGTCGCCGTGCGCGCCGGGGACGCGATCGTCGCGGTCGCGGGACAGGCCGTGGACCCGGTCACCGGTCCCGGACCACTGCTCGTCGGTACGGCGGGCAAGCCGGTCGAGCTCACCATCTCGCCGTCCGGCGGCGGGGAGGTGCGGCACGCCGTCGTCGTCCCGCTCGCCGACGAGGAGCCGCTGCGCTACCACGCCTGGGTCGCCGACCGGCGTGCCTACGTCCACGAGAAGTCCGGCGGCCGGCTCGGCTACCTGCACGTGCCCGACATGCAGGCGCCCGGCTGGGCCCAGATCCACCGCGACCTGCGCGTCGAGGTGGCCAGGGAGGGCCTGGTCGTCGACGTCCGCGAGAACCGCGGCGGGCACACCTCCCAGCTGGTGGTCGAGAAGCTGGCCCGGCGCATCGTCGGCTGGGACCTGCCGCGCGGCATGCGGCCGACCAGTTACCCGCAGGACGCGCCCCGCGGGCCGGTCGTCGCGGTCGCCAACGAGTTCTCCGGCTCGGACGGCGACATCGTCAACGCGGCGATCAAGGCGCTGGGGATCGGGCCGGTCGTCGGGGTCCGCACCTGGGGCGGCGTCATCGGCATCGACAGCCGCTACCGGCTGGTGGACGGGACGCTGATCACGCAGCCGAAGTACGCGTTCTGGCTGGAGGGGTACGGCTGGGGTGTGGAGAACCACGGCGTCGACCCCGACGTCGAGGTCCCCCAGCGCCCCCAGGACCACGCGGCGGGCCGCGACCCCCAACTGGACGAGGCGATCACGCTCGCACTGGCGTCCCTGGACGAAACCTCGGCGAAAACACCGCCCACGCTGCCGTAACCCGCGGCGCGGCCATAGCTGCGCCCACCCGTGCCGCCCCAAGCGGCACGACTGCCCGCAGCTATGTTGCCCGCAGCTGGGGCGGTGGTGGCCGATACGATGCTCATTGGAAGATCACCGGCGTGAGGAGTGCCAAGTGACTGGCGAGCCACAGGACGACTGTCTGTTCTGCAAGATCGTCGCAGGCCAGATCCCCGCGACCATCGTCCGCGAGACGGACACCACCGTCGCCTTCCGGGACATCAACCTCCAGGCCCCCACCCACGTCCTGGTGATCCCCAAGGCCCACCACAAGGACGCCGCGGCCCTCGCCGCCGAGGCCCCGCAGCTCGCCGCCGACGTGCTGCGCGAGACCCAGGCCGTCGCCGACGACGAGAAGCTGGACAGCTACCGCATCGTCTTCAACACCGGCAGCGGCGCCGGACAGACCGTCTGGCACGCGCACGCCCACGTGCTCGGCGGCCGCGGCCTCGAATGGCCTCCCGGATAGCCCGGACAGGACCGGACCACCACCCACCATGTCCGTACGTGAACTCGTCGTCCTCGGCACCGCCAGCCAGGTCCCGACCCGGCACCGCAACCACAACGGCTACCTGCTGCGCTGGGACGGCGAGGGCATCCTGTTCGACCCCGGCGAGGGCACCCAGCGCCAGATGCTGCGCGCCGGGGTCGCCGCCCACGACCTGAACCGGATCTGCGTCACGCACTTCCACGGCGACCACAGCCTGGGCCTCGCCGGGGTGATCCAGCGCATCAACCTGGACCGGGTCCCGCACGAGATCACCGCCCACTACCCGCGCTCCGGGCAGCGTTTCTTCGAGCGCCTGCGGTACGCCACCGCCTACCGCGAGACCGTCGCCCTCACCGAGGCCCCGGTCGCCGCCAACGGCCCGCTCGCGGTGACCCCCGCCTACACCCTGGACGCCCGCAGGCTGTCGCACCCCGTCGAGTCGTACGGCTACCGGCTCACCGAGCCCGACGGCCGCCGCATGCTGCCCGACCGCCTCGCCGCGCACGGCATCAAGGGCCCCGACGTCGGCCGCATCCAGCGCGACGGCTCGCTGCACGGCGTCCCGCTCGACGAGGTCAGCGAGGTCCGCCGCGGCCAGCGGTTCGCGTTCGTCATGGACACCCGGCTCTGCGAGGGTGTGCACGCGCTCGCCGAGGGATGCGACCTGCTCGTCATCGAGTCGACCTTCCTCGACGAGGACGAGAACCTCGCCACCGACCACGGCCACCTCACCGCCGGGCAGGCCGCGCGGGTGGCCCGGGACGCGGGCGTACGGCACCTGGTGCTCACCCACTTCAGCCAGCGCTACTCGGATCCCGAGGAGTTCGAACGGCAGGCACGCGCGGCCGGTTACGCGGGCGAGCTGACCGTGGCCCGCGACCTCACCCGCGTACCGGTTCCGAAACGTCGGTGAAACCGCCGTACGATGCTCTGATGCCCCTGCCCAAAGCTGAACTGCACCTCCACATCGAAGGCACCCTGGAGCCGGAGCTGGCCTTCGCGCTGGCCGCCCGCAACGGCGTGTCCCTGCCGTACGCGGACGAGGACGCGCTGCGTGAGGCGTACCGCTTCGCGGACCTCCAGTCCTTCCTGAACCTGTACTACGAGCTGATGGCCGTCCTGCGCACCGAGCGGGACTTCGAGGACCTCGCGAACGCCTACCTCGCCCGCGCCGCCGCCCAGGGTGTCCGGCACGCGGAGATCTTCTTCGACCCGCAGGCCCACCTCGCCCGGGACGTGGAGATGGGCACGGTCATCGAGGGGCTGTGGCGGGCACTGGGCGCCAGTCGTGAGAACCACGGCGTCTCCACCCGGCTGATCCTCTGCTTCCTGCGCGACGAGTCCGCCGAGTCGGCGATGGCGACGCTGGACGCGGCCAAGCCGTACCTCGACCGCATCACCGGCGTCGGCCTGGACTCCGCCGAGGTCGGCCACCCTCCGGTCAAGTTCCGCGAGGTGTACGAGGCCGCCGCCGCCCTCGGCCTGCGCCGGGTCGCGCACGCCGGCGAGGAGGGGCCGCCCGCGTACGTCGTCGAGGCCCTCGACGTCCTCGGCGTGGAGCGGATCGACCACGGGCTGCGCTCGGTGGAGGACCCGGCGCTGGTCGAGCGGCTGGTGCGCGAGCGCGTCCCGCTCACCCTGTGCCCGCTGTCCAACGTGCGGCTGCGCACGGTCGACACCCTCGCCGACCACCCGCTGCCCGCGATGCTCGACGCGGGCCTGATGTGCACGGTGAACTCCGACGACCCGGCCTACTTCGGCGGCTACGCGGGCGACAACTTCGACGCCGTGCGCCAGGCCCTCGGCCTGACCGGGGAGCGGCTGCGGGAGCTGGCCCGCAACTCGTTCCTCGCCTCCTTCCTGGAGGACGACGAGGAACTGCGCGCGCGGTACCTCGCGGAGGTCGAGGCGTACCAGTTCCCCGCCGCCTAGCGGCTCCTCCGCGCAGGGCTCAGCCCGGCCCGGACCCCGGTGTGGCCGCCGCCTGCCGGGGTCCCGCCGTGTCGTAGGCGCCCTGGACGGCCACCGCCGGGGCCTCCACGTCGATCTCCACGACCGGCTGCTCCACGGCACCGACCTCGGGCACCGCACCGCTCGGCGTGCCCGTGGCGGCGGCGACCAGCGCGGCCGGGGTGCCGCCGCGGCGGCGGATCGCGCCGGGCAGCAGCGGGCGGCCCGCGGTGTGCAGGGCGACGGCGGTCAGCGGCGCGGCGAGCAGCAGCAGTCCGGCGGCCAGGACCAGCCCCATGCCCGCGTAACCGGCCTGCGCCGACAGGACGCTGCCGGCCAGCGGTCCGGCCGCGGTGCCCAGCGAGGACGCCGAGCCGACGAGCACCGCCCACCGGCCGCGCGCGTCGAGCGAGGCGGCGAGGCCGATCAGGTACGACAGCACGACCGGGTAGACGGTGTTCCAGGCGATCTCGCCGGTCGCGAAGGCCGTCGGCGTCGTCGCCGACGCGCTCACCGCGATGCAGCCCGCGATGAGCACCGTGCCGGCGCCGACGGGCATCGCCCGCCCCAGCCGCGGCCCGAGCGCACCCGCCACCAGCACGCCCACCAGGCCCGCGCCCAGCGCGACGGCGAACACGGCCCCGAGGGCGGCGTCGCCCAGTCCGGCCTGTGTCAGCCCGATCCGGCCGCTGACACCCCACAGCGAGTTCTGGGCCAGGGACCAGCACAGCACCGTGACGGCCAGGACGAGTCCCGAACGGCGGTGGGGGAGCGGCGCGGTGGCGTCGGCGCCGGGTGCGGCCGGGGAGGCGGCCGCCGGGCCCGGCAGGCGGCCGGTCAACGGCCACACCGCCAGCGCCGTCAGGGCGATCGCGGCCAGCGGCAGCCCGTGCGCCCGGCCGAGGTGCGGCACCGTCAGATACACCGCACCGGCCAGCGCCGACACGCTCAGCAGGCCCACCGTGGAGGCGCGGTGGGGATCCTTCTCGGCGGCGATCCGGGTGGCGGCGACCGTCATGGCCGTGCCCGATCCGAAACCGCCCACGACCGCGCCGACGACGACGGCCGGGACGGCCGTGGTGAGCGCGGCGGCGCCGTAGCCGAGGACGGCCAGTGCGAGGCCGAGCCGGGCCAGTGTCCGGGCGCCGACGCGCTGCACCCGGGAGGCCAGCAGGAAGCCCGCGGTCGCCGAACTCAGCAGCAGCGCGCTGCCGACGGCGCCCGCCTGCGTGGTGGACAGCGGAAGGCTGGTGTCGAGCCTGCCGACGGTGGTGGGCAGCAGGTACGGAGGCAGGTACCCGGCCGTGAAAAGGGCGACGAGGGGCCAGGGGGTGGTGCGGGGGGCGAACACGGGCGTTCCCAGGGCATGCGAAAGGACGGTGGGAAGGGAGGGGGGCGACGACCGTCGACCGACGAGGACGCGCGGGCAATTTGTATCAAGCGGAAGGAGCCCCGAAACAGGCGGGTCGGTGTGATCTACGTCACATACCTGTTTGGAGGTTTGGAGGCTGGGTAACAGCGAGCGCTAACGCCAGTGGATCGAGCCGCCTCCGGCCGGAACCGTCGCCTCCAGTTTTGCCCTGATCTCCCGCATCACCGCCACGATCCGCGCCTCGTGATCCGGCGTCAGCCGGGCCACCGGCACCGAGCAGCTGACCGCGTCCAGCGCCGGGGCGTCGTAGCGCAGCGCGAAGCCGAAACCGACGATGCCGGCCACGCCCTCCTCGCGGTCGACGGAGTATCCGCGCTCCCTGGTCCGGGCGAGATCGGCCATCAGGGCCTCCCTGCTGGTGTGCGTGTTCGGGGTGAACGCCTCGTACGGCCCCTCGGGCAGGTCCGCGTCCGGCCGCTCCGCCAGCAGCGCCTTGCCGAGGGCGCCCACGTGGGCGGGCAGCCGGCGTCCCACCCGGCTGATCGTGCGCAGGTACTCGTGCGACTCCCGGGTGGCCAGGTACGCCACGTCGTGCCCGTCCAGCCGCCCCAGGTGGATGGTCTCGCCCAGCGCCTCGGACGCCTCGTCGAGGTACGGCCGCACCGCCCGCACCCGGGGGTCGGAGTCCAGGTAGCTGGTGCCGGTGAGCAGGGCGTGGATGCCGATGCCGTAGAGCGAGCCGGTGACGTCGGTGCGGACCCAGCCGCGCGAGATCAGGGTCTGCAGCAGCGCGTACATCGAACTGCGCGGCACCCCCAGCTCGTCCGCCAGTTCCTGGAGGCGGGCCGGACGGTCGCCGCGCGCGGCCAGCACCTCCAGCAGTTCCACCGTGCGCGCCGCGGACTTCACCTCGCGGACGCCGCCCGGCGTCGCGTCCCCAGTCTCCGACATGGGCCGATCGTAAACGGATGCCCCCCGACCCATTGACGCCCAACGGTCACCTCTCTAATCTCCATCTCCGTACGTAGACGTCATCTACATACGGAGACAGTGGGAGGTGATGGAGACGACGAGTGCGGGCCCCGTCCCCGACACCGGCACCGGTCGGGCAGCCGTCGTCCGGCGGCTGCGCGAAGGCATGGCGGCGAGCGCGCTGTCCTTCCCGCTGACCAGCTTCCACGAGGACGGCTCCTTCGACGCCGACGGATACCGGGCCTACGTCGCCGAACGGCTCGCCGCCGGTCCCGGAGCCCTCTTCCCCGCCTGCGGCACCGGCGAGTTCTTCTCCCTGGACGAGGACGAGTACCGGCAGGCGGTCGCCATCGCCGTCGAGGAGACGGCCGGGAGGGTGCCGGTCGTCGCCGGGACCGGCTACGGCTGGGCGCAGGCCCTGCGGTTCGCGCGCATCGCCGAGGAGGCCGGTGCCGACGCCCTCCTCGTCATGCCGCACTACCTCACCGCCGCCCCGCAGGACGGCCTGGTCGCCCAGGTGGAGCGGATCGCCGCCGGCACCCGGCTCCCGCTCATCGCCTACCAGCGCGGCCAGGTCGCCCACACCGCCGAGTCCGTGCGGCGCCTGGCCCGCGTTCCCGGCGTGATCGGCCTCAAGGACGGCCACAGCGACCTCGACCGCCTCCAGCGCACCGTCCTCGCCGCGCCCGACGACTTCCTGTTCTTCAACGGCGCCGCCACCGCCGAGGTCCAGGCCCTCAAGACCCTGCTCACCACCGGACTCGACCTCGTAGGAGCCGCCCTGTGACCCGCGACCTCACCATCACGGCCGTCCACCTGACGCCGATCCTGGTCGCCGACCCGCCCCTGCTGAACACCCAGGGCGTGCACCAGCCCTACACCCCCCGCCTGATCGTCGAGGTGGAGACCGCCGACGGCGTCACCGGCGTCGGCGAGACCTACGGCGACGCCAAGTACCTGGAGCTGGCCCGTCCGTTCGCCGACAAGCTGGTCGGCCGTCAGGTGTCCGACCTGAACGGCCTGTTCACCCTCGCCGACGAGGTCGCCGTCGACTCCTCCCGGGTCTCGGGGCAGGTGGACGTCGGCGGGCTGCGCGGCGTCCAGACCGCCGACAAGCTGCGCCTGTCCGTCGTCTCCGGCTTCGAGGTCGCCTGCCTCGACGCCCTCGGCAAGGCGCTCGGCCTGCCCGTGCACGCCCTGCTCGGCGGCAAGGTCCGCGACGCCGTCGAGTACAGCGCCTACCTCTTCTACAAGTGGGCCGACCACCCCGAGGGCGTGGCGAGCGAGAAGGACGACTGGGGAGCGGCTGTCGACCCGGCCGGCGTCGTCGCCCAGGCCCGCGCCTTCACCGAGCGGTACGGCTTCACCTCCTTCAAGCTCAAGGGCGGCGTCTTCCCGCCGGAGGAGGAGATCGCCGCGGTCAAGGCCCTCGCCGAGGCGTTCCCCGGGCACCCCCTGCGCCTGGACCCCAACGGCGCCTGGTCCGTGGAGACCTCCCTCGAGGTCGCTGCGGAACTCGGGGACGTCCTGGAGTACCTGGAGGACCCCGCGCTCGGCACCCCGGCGATGGCCGAGGTCGCCGCCAAGACCGGGGTGCCGCTCGCGACCAACATGTGCGTGACGACGTTCGCCGAGATCCAGGAGGCGTTCACCAAGGGCGCCGTGCAGGTCGTGCTCTCCGACCACCACTACTGGGGCGGACTGCGCAGCACCCAGCAACTGGCCGCCGTCTGCCGCACCTTCGGCGTGGGCGTCTCCATGCACTCCAACACCCACCTGGGCATCAGCCTCGCCGCGATGACCCACGTCGCGGCCACCGTGCCCAACCTCCACCACGCCTGCGACTCCCACTACCCCTGGCAGTCCGAGGACGTGCTCACCGAACGGCTCACCTTCGACGGCGGCAAGGTCGCCGTCTCCGACGCCCCCGGCCTCGGCGTCGAACTCGACCGCGAGCGCCTGGCGTTCCTGCACCGGCGCTGGCTCGACGACGACGGCACGCTGCGCGACCGCGACGACGCGGCGGCGATGCGGGTCGCCGACCCGGAGTGGGTGACGCCCTCGGTTCCGCGCTGGTGATCTCCCGGAGCAAGGTGGTGCGCCTTCCTGCCCAGGTACCTGCGGGGGTGGCGTCCGTGGTGGCTGGGCACGGGCGTGGGCACGTACGGCGGGAGCCGCGCGGTGTGCGGCTGTGACCGCACCATCAACGTCGCCCTGTACACGGTGACCTTCTGGCTGCCGTCGATCGTGGACGACATCGGCGTGTTCGTCTCGCCCTGGGTCGGGCTCGGCGCGCTGTGCCTGGCCGCGATGCCGAAGGCGGTGGGGGCGACGAACCCGCCGAGGTCGGGCTGACCGTCGTCGGCTTCCTGGCCGCCCTCAGCGTGCTGCTGGTGCGCGGCGGCGGACGCAACGACCGGGTCCGTACCCGGCCGGAAAGGGCGGCGGCGGCCCCTGCGCCGGAGACCACCCCGGGCGCCGCCCGGACCGCGCAGCCGGGGCCTGCCACCGCCTGGCGCCACGCGGCCGGCACCACCGCACTGTCGGTGGCGTGGTGCACACTGGCGGGGTCCGCACCATGCCAGGGAGCGCACCGTGACAGCCTCCACCGTGTCCACCGACGTGCCCGACGCGACCGACGTTCCGGTCATGCCGGCCGACGAGAGAACGCACCGCCACGTCCCGCCCGAGGGATCGCACCGCCACCCCCAGGTCGATCCCCTGGCCGCCCTGCGCACCCCGCAGGACCCGCCCTGGGACGTGTACCTGACGGGCACCGTCTTCCTCGACGTGATCTTCACCGGGCTCGACTCCGCCCCGGTGCGCGGGACCGAGTCCTGGGCCCGGGGGATGGGGTCGAGCCCGGGCGGCATCGCCAACATGGCGACCGCGCTGGCCCGCCTCGGCCTGCGCACCTCGCTGGCCGCCGCGTTCGGCGACGACCACTACGGCGACTACTGCTGGGACGCCCTGTCCCGGGGCGAGGGCATCGACCTGGCCCCCTCGCGCACCGTGCGCGGCTGGCACTCGCCGGTGACGGTCTCCATGGCGTACGAGGGCGAGCGCACGATGGTCTCCCACGGCCACGAGCCGCCGCCCGAGGAGCCGTCCCCCGACTGCCCGCCCGGCGCCCGCGCCGCCGTCGCCTCCCTCGCGCCCGGGGCCGGCGCCCCGTGGATCGCCCGGGCCGCCGCCCGCGGCACCCGGGTCTTCGCCGACGTCGGCTGGGACGACACCGGCGCCTGGGACCTGGCGGCCCTGCCCGACCTGGCGCACTGCGAGGCGTTCCTGCCCAACGCGGAGGAGGCCATGCGCTACACCGGCGCCACCTGCCCCCGCGCCGCCGCGCACGCCCTGACCGAGCACGTGCCGCTCGCCGTGGTCACCCTCGGCGCGGACGGCGCCTACGCGGTGGACCGGCGCACGGGGGAGAGCGCCGAGGTCCCGGCGATCGAGGTGGAGGCCCTGGACCCGACCGGCGCCGGGGACGTGTTCGTCGCCGGCTTCGTCACCGGCACCCTGGCCGGCTGGCCGCTCGCCGACCGCCTGGCCTTCGCCGGACTGACCGCGGCCCTGTCCGTCCAGGAGTTCGGTGGCTCGCTGTCTGCGCCCGGCTGGGGCGAGATCGCGACCTGGTGGCGCAAGGTCCAGTCGCTGGAGGACCAGGACCCGGCCGCCCTCAGCCGCTACGCGTTCCTGGCCAGCCTGGTCCCGGACGACCTGGTGGCCCCGTGGCCCCTGCGCCGCGCGGTCCCCACCATCGGCTTCCGCCCCCCGACCCCCTGACAGCGGGAGCCGCCGGGGTGCCGCGGAACCCGAGCCGCCGCAGCTGCTCGGGGTCGGGGGCGGCTCAGAACCCGAGACGCCGCAGCTGCTTCGGGTCGCGCTGCCAGTCCTTGGCGACCTTCACGTGCAGGTCCAGGAAGACCGGAGTCCCGAGGAGCGCCTCGATCTGCTTGCGGGACTTGATGCCGACGTCCTTCAGGCGCTTGCCCTTGGGGCCGATGATGATGCCCTTCTGGCTGGGGCGCTCGATGTAGACGTTGGCGTGGATGTCCAGGAGCGGCTTGTCGGCCGGGCGGTCCTCGCGCGGGAGCATCTCCTCGACGACCACCGCGATGGAGTGCGGCAGCTCGTCGCGTACGCCCTCCAGCGCGGCCTCCCGGATCAGCTCGGCGACCATGACCTGCTCCGGTTCGTCCGTCAGGTCGCCCTCGGGGTAGAGCGTCGGGCCCTCGGGCAGCAGCGGGGTGAGGAGGTCGGCGAGCAGGTCCACCTGCTGGTTCGCCGTGGCGGACACCGGGACGATCTCCGCCCAGGTGATCCCCAGCTCCTTGCCCAGCTGGTCGACCGCGATCAGCTGCTCGGCCAGCGTCTTGGAGTCCACCAGGTCGGTCTTGGTGACGATCGCGACCTTCGGGGTCTTCTTGATCCCGGCCAGCTCCTTGGCGATGAAGCGGTCACCGGGGCCCAGCTTCTCGTTCGCCGGCAGGCAGAAGCCGATGACGTCCACCTCGGCCCACGTGGTGCGCACCACGTCGTTGAGCCGCTCGCCCAGCAGCGTGCGCGGCTTGTGCAGCCCCGGGGTGTCCACCAGGATCAGCTGGGCGTCCTCGCGGTGCACGATGCCCCGCACCGTGTGCCGGGTGGTCTGCGGGCGGTTCGAGGTGATCGCCACCTTCTGCCCGACCAGAGCGTTCGTGAGGGTGGACTTGCCCGCGTTGGGACGGCCCACGAAGCAGGCGAAGCCGGCCCGGTGAACAGCCTCGGCCGGTTCTTCGGATGACTGGGTACGAACGCTCATGGCGCCCATTGTCCCTGATCCCCGAAGCCCCGCCGCACCACCGTGGCCGTCCGCCGGGCCCGCGGCGGTCAGCCCGCGCTCACCGTGGCACGGACCGTGCCGTCCGGACCGGCCACCAGCACCGGCGTTCCGGCTCCGCCCAGGTCCCGCACCGCCGCCCGATCCTCCTCCGACGCCGACTCCGCGTCGGTCACCACGGCCGCCGCCTCCAGCGACTTCGCGCCGGACGCCACCGCCATCGCCACCGCCGTGCGCAGCGCGCTGAGCTTCAGGGAGTCCAGGGCGACGGTGCCGGCGACGTAGGTGCGGCCGGTCTCGTCGCGTACGGCCGCGCCCTCGGGCACGCCGTTGCGGGCGCGGGCAGAGCGGGCCAGGGTGACGATCTTGCGGTCCTCGGGGTCGAGGCCGGGAGTCTCGGTGGTCATGGGGTGAGCATACGTAGCCCCGCCGGGCCCCGGCCCGCTCGCCCCGTCACCGGCCCGCGCCCACCCGGAAACCGGCCCGCTCTCACCCCGCCACCGGGTACATCGCCCCGCGCCGGCCCTCCGGTGAGGCCAGCCACTCCAGCTTCGCCGCGGTGTTCGCCTCGTCCAGCGGCGTGTGCAGCACGATCGTCAGGTCCGGCCGCGCGGGCACCCGCAGCGCCGTCGACTCCAGGCTCAGCAGACCGACCAGCGGATGGTCCAGCTCCTTGCGGATCTGCCCCGCGTCCTCGATGTCCCGCTCCTCCCACAGCGCGGCGAACTCGGCACTGGCCTCCCGCAGGTCCGCCAGCACCTGCTGGAAACCCTCGTCGTCCGGGTTGGCCGAGCAGGTCGCGCGGAACTGGGCGACGACCGTGCGCGCGTTGCGCTCCCAGTTGCGGGCGCGGGAGCGGTAGAGGGGGTCGGTGAAGAAGTCGAGGATGCAGTTCCACGTCGTCTCGGGCCGCATGCCCAGCACCGACGCCGCCGCGTCGTTGTACATGACGCAGTTGTAGTACCGGTCCATGATGTGCGCCGGATACGGCATCCACGTGTCGATCAGCCGCCGCAGCCCCTCGCACATGTCCCGTTTGGCCGGCTCCACCTCGGCGGCGGGCGGATTCAGCCCGGCCAGCACGTACAGGTGGCGGCGCTCGGCGTTGCTGAGCCGCAGCACCCGGCCGACCGCGTCCAGGACCTGCGGGGAGACGGAGATGTCGCGGCCCTGCTCCAGCCACTGGTACCAGGACGCGCCCACCCCGGCGAGCACGGCCACCTCCTCGCGGCGCAGCCCCGGCGTGCGGCGCCGCGCCCCGCCGTCCGGCAGACCGACCTCGGCCGGGGACACCCGCGCCCGCCGGCTCATCAGGAACTCCCGCAGCTCACTGCGGCGCCGGTCCCGGCCCGCGGTCCCGGCCCTCGTGATCACGTCCGGCACGTACGCACTCCCCCCGTAGCCAACCCGCCGGTGCCTGGTGGTGGCACCACCAGAACAATCGGCGTCTCCCCACAACTATTCCGGGGGCCCGAGGCTCATGTCCATGGCGATCGACACCACCCCGACTCCCACCCCGGCCCCCGCGGCGGCGGAACCGTCCGCTCCACGGCTCTCCGCCCGTGACCGGCTGGTCCTGTTCGTGCTCTGCGCGGCCCAGTTCATGGTCGCGCTCGACTTCTCGGTCCTGAACGTCGCCCTGCCCGTACTCGGCGCTGACCTCGGCATGAGCACCTCCGCCCTGCAGTGGGCGGTCACCGCGTTCGCGCTGCCGTCCGGCGGGTTCCTGCTGCTCTTCGGCCGCATGGGCGACCTCTACGGCCGCCGCCGGCTCTTCCTCGCCGGGCTCGCGCTCTTCGGCGCCGCCTCCCTCCTTGCCACCCTCGCCTGGGACCCGGCCTCGTTCCTCGCCGGACGCGCCCTGCAGGGCCTCGGCGCGGCGGCCATCGTCCCGACCGGCATGTCCCTGCTGACCACGACCTTCCCGGAGGGCCCCGCCCGCGACCGCGCCCTCGGCATCTCCGGCACCCTGCTCTCGCTCGGCTTCACCGTCGGCATGGTGGCCGGCGGCGTCCTGACCGACCTGCTGAGCTGGCGCTCCACGATGGGCCTGCTCGCCCTGTTCGCACTCGTCGTGCTGCCCCTCGCGCCCCGCCTGCTGCCCGAGTCGCGGACCCCGGAGCGGCCCCGCCTCGACGTCCCCGGCGCGGTCACCGTCACCGGCGGCCTGCTCTCCCTGATCTACGCCCTGACCACGGCCGCCGAGCACGGCTTCGGCCGTACCGACGTCCTCGTCACCCTCGCCGCGGGCCTGCTGCTCCTGGCCGCCTTCGTGGCCGTCGAGTCGCGCAGCGCGGCGCCGCTGGTCTCGCTGCCGATGCTGCGCCGCCGCACGGTGGCGTGGGGCAATCTGGGCGGTCTCGTCACCTTCTCGATGATGTCGACGGTCGTCTTCGTGCTCACCCTGTACCTCCAGGAGATCCTGCACCTGAGCGCCTTCGAGACCGGTCTCGTCTTCGGGGTGCAGGGCGTGCTGTCGGTGGTGGCCGGTTCGTACGCCCCGCGCGTGATCGGCCGCTTCGGCGCCCGCCGCACCCTGGTCGGCTCCCTCGCCGGGCAGGGCGCCCTCGGCCTGTCCCTGCTCGCGCTGGGGGAGGGCGGCTGGTCGGTGGTCCTCGCCACCGCCGCCGTCTCGCTGGCCAGCATGTGCCACCTGGGCGCGATCATCTCCTACGGCCTGACCGTCACCTCCGGCGTCCCCGACGAGGAGCAGGGCCTGGCGACCGGCCTGGTCACCTCCACCCAGCAGGTCGGCATCACCGTCGGTATCCCGCTCCTCGGCGTGCTGGCCACCACCGCCGCGGACCTGCGCTCCGGCGTCCACACGGTGCTGGTCCTGGACGCGGTGATCGTGCTGGCGGCGGCCGTACTGGTCGCGATGGGGCTGCGCGGCAACCGTACGGCGGGCTCAGGGACGGTCGAGGCGGAGCCGCTCCGCGCGCGGTAGACCGGCGACGACCAGGTCGTACGAGTCCTCCACGAGCTCCCGGACCACACGGTCCGGGAGCCGTCCTCCGTCCGGCCCGGCGCCCACCGTCACCGTGTTCCAGTGCCGCTTGTTCATGTGCCAGCCGGGGACGATCAGCCCCGGGTGGTCGTCGCGCAGCCGGATCGCGTCGTCCGGGTCGCACTTGAGGTTGACGGTGAGCGGCCGTCCGTCCAGGGAGGTGAGCGCGAACATCTTGCCCAGCACCTTGAAGACCGAGGTCTCCGGGTTGAAGGGGAAGTCCTCCACCGCGGCGTTGAAGGACAGACAGAAGTCGCGCAGCTCCCCGGGGGTCATTCCGGCACCGCCTCCTCGGCGGGCTTCGCCGCGGCGACCGGCTCCACCAGCACCGTCACGATCTTGTTCCGGCGGCCGGCCGCGGCCTCCGCCGTCAGCCGCAGCTCACGGCCGTCGGGCAGCTCCACGATCGACGAGGCCCCGGCGATCGGGACCCGGCCCAGCGCCTTGGCGAGCAGACCGCCCACCGTCTCCACGTCCTCGTCGTCGTACTCGTCCAGGCCGTACAGCTCGCCCAGGTCGCCGATGTCCAGGCGCGCGGTGACCCGGAAACGGTCCCCGCCCAGCTCCTCCACCGGCGGCAGCTCCCGGTCGTACTCGTCGGTGATCTCGCCGACGATCTCCTCCAGGATGTCCTCGATGGTGACGATGCCGGCCGTGCCGCCGTACTCGTCGATGACGACGGCGACGTGGTTGCGTTCCTTCTGCATCTCGCGCAGCAGGTCGCCGGCGTTCTTGGTGTCCGGCACGAAGGACGCCGGGCGCATCGCGGTGGAGACGAGGTCGCTCTCCGCGTCCCGGCTGATGTGCGTCCTGCGGACCAGGTCCTTCAGGTACACGATGCCGACGACGTCGTCCTCGCTGTCACCGGTCACCGGTATCCGGGAGAAACCGGAGCGCAGGGCGAGGGTGAGCGCCTGCCGGATGGTCTTGTAGCGCTCGATGACGACGAGGTCGGTGCGCGGCACCATGACCTCCCGCACGAGGGTGTCGCCCAGCTCGAACACCGAGTGCACCATGCGGCGCTCCTCGGCCTCGATCAGCGACTCCGCCTCCGCGTAGTCCACCAGCGCCCGCAGCTCCGCCTCCGAGGCGAAGGGGCCCCGGCGGAAGCCCTTGCCAGGGGTGAGCGCGTTGCCGATGAGGATGAGCAGCGACGGGATCGGGCCCATGATCCGGGCCAGCGGCAGCAGCACGTACGCCGCCGCGGTCGCCGTGTTCAGCGGGTGCTGGCGCCCGATGGTGCGCGGCGAGACCCCGACGGCGACGTAGGAGAGCAGCACCATCACCGCGATGGCGATGATCAGCGCCTCGCCGGTGCCGTCGAACTCCCTCAGACAGCCGTACGTGACCAGCGCGGCGGCCGCCATCTCGCAGGCGACGCGGACCAGCAGCGCCACGTTGAGGTAGCGCGTCGGGTCCGCGGCGACCTGGGCGAGCTTCTCGCCGCCCCGGCGCCCGGACCGTACCGCCTCCTCGGCGCGGAAGCTGGAGACCCTCGCGAGCCCCGCCTCCGCGCACGCGGCCAGCCAGGCGACCACCACCAGGGCGACGGCGCCGGCGACGAGCGGGAGGCTCATGAGACCGTCGGGGCCGGGGACGGGCCGGTCAGGCCCCGCTCCGCACGCCAGCCGTCCACGATCGCGGCCTGCAGACCGAACATCTCGGCCTTCTCGTCCGGCTCCTCGTGGTCGTACCCGAGCAGGTGCAGCACCCCGTGGACGGTCAGGAGCTGCAGCTCCTCGTCCATGGAGTGCTGCGTCGGCGCCTCGGTGCCCTGCTTGGCGGCGACCTCGGGGCAGAGCACGATGTCGCCGAGCAGCCCCTGCGGCGCCTCCTCCTCGTCCTTGGACGGCGGGCGCAGCTCGTCCATCGGGAAGGACATCACGTCGGTGGGACCCGGCAGGTCCATCCACTGGATGTGCAACTGCTCCATGGCGCCGGCGTCCACGACGATCACCGAGAGCTCGGAGAGCGGGTGGATGCGCATCCGCGCGAGTGCGTAGCGGGCGATGTCGAGGATCGCCTGCTCGTCGACCTCGGTTCCGGACTCGTTGTTGACGTCGATCGACATGGTCGTGCTGGTCTACTTCCCCTTGGCCTTGGCACCGTGTCTCGGTGTCCGGCCGCCGTTGTGGCCGCCGTTCTCGGTGCCGTTCCTGCTGTCGTACTGCTCGTAGGCGTCGACGATACGGCCCACCAGCTTGTGCCGGACGACGTCGTGGGACGTGAGCCGGGAGAAGTGGACGTCCTCGACGCCCTCCAGGATCTCCTGCACCTGCCGCAGACCCGACTTCGTGCCGCCCGGCAGGTCGACCTGGGTCACGTCACCCGTGATCACGATCTTCGAGTCGAAGCCGAGGCGGGTGAGGAACATCTTCATCTGCTCGGGGCTGGTGTTCTGGGCCTCGTCCAGGATGATGAAGGCGTCGTTCAGCGTGCGGCCGCGCATGTAGGCCAGCGGCGCGACCTCGATCGTCCCGGCCGCCATCAGCCGCGGGATCGAGTCCGGGTCGAGCATGTCGTGCAGCGCGTCGTACAGCGGGCGCAGATACGGGTCGATCTTCTCGTACAGCGTGCCCGGCAGGAAGCCGAGCCGCTCGCCGGCCTCGACCGCCGGACGGGTCAGGATGATGCGGTTGACCTGCTTGGACTGCAGGGCCTGCACCGCCTTGGCCATCGCCAGGTAGGTCTTGCCGGTGCCCGCGGGGCCGATGCCGAAGACGATGGTGTGCTTGTCGATCGCGTCGACGTACCGCTTCTGGTTCAGCGTCTTGGGGCGGATCGTGCGGCCGCGCGAGGACAGGATGTTCTGCGTGAGCACCTCGGCCGGGGTCTCCTGGCCGTCGCTCTCCCCGTTCTCGCTCGCCTTGAGCATGGCGATCGAGCGTTCCACTGCGTCCTCCGTCATCGGCTGCCCGGTGCGCAGCACCAGCATCATCTCGTCGAACACGCGCTGTACGAGGGCCACCTCACGGGTGTCGCCGACGGCGCTGATCTCATTGCCCCGGACATGGATGTCGGCCGCCGGGAAGGCCTTCTCGATCACGCGCAGGAGGGAGTCTCCGGAGCCCAGTACCGTCACCATCGGGTGCTGGGCGGGGACGGTGATCTGTGCTCTCGCCTGCCCCTGCGCGGGGGTGCGAGCTGAGGGTGTCTGAGTCATGGGCCGGCGCTCTAGGCCTGCTCGTCCTCCTCTGCGGCGTCGCCGCGTGACGGGTGTGTCTGCTGACTCCAGCGTACGACTCCCCGCCGACAGCACCGAGGGGTTTATCCGACCGGTACCCGCCGCTGCCCGCAGAGCAGATCCCGGAACCAGCCGTACGACGCCTTGGGCGTCCGCCGGAGCGTCTCGAAGTCCACGTGGACCAGTCCGAAGCGGCGGGCGTACCCCTCGGCCCACTCGAAATTGTCCAGAAGCGACCACACGAAGTAACCGCGCACGTCCACGCCCGCCTCGATCGCCCGGTGCAGGGCGCGCACGTGCCCGTCGAGGTAGGCGATGCGGTCCCGGTCGTCGAGGCCCTCATAGGAGCAGCCGTTCTCGGTGATCACGACGGGCGGGAGCCGGTCGCCGTAGCGGTCGCGGAAGCCGGTGAGCAGCTCCGTCAGTCCCTCGGGGACGACCGGCCAGCCGAAGTCCGTCAGCGGCCGCCCCTCGATCTCGCGCACCGAGAAGGGCAGTTCGGCCGGGAGCGTCACCCCGCCGAACTCGATCTCGGCACCCTGCGGGGCGCCCACCCGCGTCGGCGCGTAGTAGTTCACCCCGTACCAGTCCAGCGGCTCGGCGATGACCTCCAGGTCGGCCTCGACTCCTTCGGCGGAACCCGGCATGAGATCGCCGATGCCCTCCGGGTACCGCCCGGTGAGGAGCGGGTCGGCGAACGTCCGGTTCAGCAGGAGGTCGTAGAACTCCGCCGCCTCCCGGTCCGCCGGGTCGTCGGAGGCGGGCCAGGTCGGCCCGTGCGAGTTGGCGATCCCGACGTCCGTCGCCCCCGCCGCGCGCAGCGCCCGTACCGCCAGGCCGTGCGCGAGGAGCTGGTGGTGGGCGGCCGGCAGGGCGTCGAACAGCAGCTCGCGGCCGGGGGCGTGGACACCCAGGGCGTGGCCGAGCAGGGTGTGCTCGGCGGGTTCGTTGAGGGTGATCCACTTGCCGACCCGGTCGCCGAGGCGCTCCGCGACGAGGGACACGTACTCGGCGAACCGGGCGGCCGTGTCCCGTTCCAGCCAGTCCAGGCCCGCCGGCAGGTCCCAGTGGAAGAGGGTCGGCACCGGGCGCACCCCCGCCGCGCACAGCTCGTCCACCAGGCGGTCGTAGAAGTCCAGGCCGCCGGGGGAGTCCACCCGGGGCCAGGAGACCGAGAAGCGGTAGGCGTCCACGCCGAGGTCCGCGAGCAGGGCCACGTCCTCGCGGTAGCGGTGGTAGTGGTCGCAGGCCACCGCCGCCGTCGAGCCGTCCTTCACCCGGCCGGGCTCCGCCGTGAAGGCGTCCCACACGGACGGCCCGCGCAGCCCGGCCGCGCCCTCGATCTGGTGCGCGGACGTGGACACGCCCCACAGGAAGCCGTCAGGGAACCGCGGCATCGGCTTCGCCGGCATCGGATGCGTCGGCATCGCGTCGTCAGTCGCCATGCGCGGATCATCCGTACCCCCGGTAAGGGAAGTCAACGCCCGTGCGCGACAACCGACTCGGCCGGCTTACGCACCCTCCTTCAGCACCCGGGAGATCAGCGCGCGCTGCTCCTCCGTCAGCCGGGGATCGGCGGCGTAGACCGTCCTGTCGTCCACGGTGAGCTGATAGCTGAACCCGTCCGGCACCCCGACCGGTGGGGTGCTCCGGCCGTCGGCGACCGCCCGCTCGGCCAGGGCGTGCCACTCGTCCGCGTCGGGGCGTCCCGCGGTCTCGACCTCCGCGTGGCGTTCGATGCCCGCGAAGCCTCCTGTGCGCCTCACCTGAATCCGCATGGACCCGTGTCTAGTACGGAACTACGACGTTCGCACCCCGACCTGCTCCCAGGCCTTGCGCACCGCCTCCAGCTCGTCCGCGTCGCCGTAGCGCTCCCGGGCGGCCTTCAGGGTCAGCGTCGCGAAGTCCGCGAACAGCGCGTCCTCGGCCAGCTCGCCGCCGGTCAGCACGTCGTACCAGATCTGTCCGGCCCGCTCCCAGGCGTGCCCGCCGAGCGCGGTGGCCAGCAGGTAGAAGGCGTGGTTGGGGATGCCGGAGTTGATGTGCACGCCGCCGTTGTCGCGGCCGGTGCGCACGAAGTCGTCCATCGTCGCGGGCTGCGGGTCCTTGCCGAGCACGTCGTCGTCGTAGGCCGTGCCCGGTGCCTTCATCGAGCGCAGCGCCTCACCCGTGACGCGCGGGGCGAGCAGCCCGGCGCCGATCAGCCAGTCGGCCTCGGCGGCGGTCTGGCCGAGCGAGTACTGCTTGATCAGGGAGCCGAAGACGTCCGACACCGACTCGTTCAGGGCGCCGGGCTGGCCGTAGTAGGTCAGGTTGGCGGTGTGCTGGGTGACGCCGTGGGTCAGCTCGTGGCCGATCACGTCCAGGGCGATGGTGAAGTCGAGGAAGATCTCCCCGTCCCCGTCGCCGAAGACCATCTGCTCGCCGTTCCAGAAGGCGTTGTTGTACTCGCGGTCGTAGTGCACGGTCGCGTCCAGCGGCAGGCCCTGACCGTCGATGGAGTTGCGCCGGTACACCTTGAGGTAGTGCTCGAAGGTGGCGCCCAGACCCGCGTAGGCGCGGTTGACGGTGGCGTCCTGGCCGGGCTCCTCGCCCTCGCCGCGCACCTCGCGGCCCGGCAGGTCGGTGCCGTGCCGGGCGTCGTAGATCGTGCGCTGCGGCTTCTCGGGCTCGGCGCCCGCGCGCGGGGCCACGGAGGGGGCGCCGATGACCGTGGTCAGGCCGCGGCGGGCGCGCTCCAGGGCGTCGCGCTGGAGGGTGCGGCGGGCGGGCCCGGCCAGCACCGGGTCCGTGTTCCGGGCGAGCCGGTCGAGGACGTGGGGCGGCACGATGGTGCAGAAGACGGGCTGGAAGCCCCCGTATGTCGTCATGTCCGGCACTCTCGCACTGCGTGACCAGCCTGTCACCACCCGCAACCACGATTGGTGCACAGCGGTGCAAAGGTGTCCCCGCGCCCCGGCCGGGAGTGGTATACGGCACTTTTTGTCCCGCTTGTTCCCTCGATCCCGCATACTGATACGGACCCGCGTGACCCGCGTGACTCGGCTAAGGTGCTGGGCATCATGCGATTCGGGCTGCTTCTCCTTAGCTGCCGCGGCGAGGGCCTGTAGAGGCCGACTCCCTCCCCGCGGAGCTTGGTGGTGCCGTCGGCCGTCCTTCCGGACACGCGGACGACGCGGACACCGCCGAGATCCGCGGACATCACGAGGAGCCCACGCCATCATGGCCAACCGCCAGCAGCCCAGCCCCATGCCGACCGGCAAGTACCGCGGCTACGAGCAGGTCGACATCGCCGACCGCACCTGGCCCGACCAGCGGATCACCACCGCCCCCCGCTGGCTCTCCACCGACCTGCGCGACGGCAACCAGGCCCTGATCGACCCCATGTCGCCGGTCCGCAAGCGCGCCATGTTCGACCTGCTGGTCAAGATGGGTTACAAGGAGATCGAGGTCGGCTTCCCGGCCTCCGGCCAGACCGACTTCGACTTCGTGCGCTCCATCATCGAGGAGCCCGGCGCCATCCCGGACGACGTCACCATCTCCGTACTGACCCAGGCCCGCGAGGACCTGATCGAGCGCACGGTGGAGTCCCTGAAGGGCGCGAAGCGGGCCACCGTCCACCTGTACAACGCCACCGCCCCGGTCTTCCGCCGGGTCGTCTTCCGCGGCTCGCGCGACGACATCAAGCAGATCGCGGTCGACGGCACCCGTCTGGTCATGGAGTACGCCGAGAAACTGCTGGGCCCCGAGACGGAGTTCGGCTACCAGTACAGCCCCGAGATCTTCACCGACACCGAGCTGGACTTCGCCCTGGAGGTCTGCGAGGCGGTGATGGACACCTACCAGCCCGGCCCCGGCCGCGAGATCATCCTCAACCTGCCCGCCACGGTGGAGCGTTCCACCCCGTCCACGCACGCCGACCGCTTCGAGTGGATGGGCCGCAACCTGTCCCGCCGCGAGCACGTCTGCCTGTCCGTCCACCCGCACAACGACCGCGGTACGGCGGTGGCGGCGGCCGAGCTGGCGCTGATGGCCGGCGCCGACCGCATCGAGGGCTGCCTGTTCGGGCAGGGCGAGCGCACCGGCAACGTCGACCTGGTCACCCTGGGCATGAACCTGTTCTCCCAGGGCGTCGACCCGCAGATCGACTTCTCCGACATCGACGAGATCCGTCGCACGTGGGAGTACTGCAACCAGATGGAGGTCCACCCGCGCCACCCGTACGTGGGCGACCTGGTCTACACGTCCTTCTCCGGCTCCCACCAGGACGCCATCAAGAAGGGCTTCGACGCCATGGAGGCCGACGCGAAGGCCAGGGGCGTCACCGTCGACGACATCGAGTGGGCGGTCCCGTACCTGCCCATCGACCCCAAGGACGTCGGCCGCTCCTACGAGGCGGTCATCCGGGTCAACTCGCAGTCCGGCAAGGGCGGCATCGCCTACGTCCTGAAGAACGACCACAGCCTGGACCTGCCGCGCCGGATGCAGATCGAGTTCTCGAAGCTGATCCAGGCCAAGACCGACGCCGAGGGCGGCGAGATCACGCCGACCGCGATCTGGGACGTCTTCCAGGACGAGTACCTGCCCAACCCGGACAACCCCTGGGGCCGCATCCAGGTGGCCAAGGGGCAGACCACCACCGACCGCGACGGCGTCGACACCCTCACCGTCGACGCCACGGTCGACGGTGCGGAGACCACCCTGGTCGGCACCGGCAACGGCCCGATCTCGGCGTTCTTCCACGCGCTGCAGGGCGTCGGCATCGACGTACGGCTGCTGGACTACCAGGAGCACACGATGAGCGAGGGTGCCTCCGCGCAGGCCGCCTCCTACATCGAGTGCGCCATCGGCGACAAGGTGCTGTGGGGCATCGGAATCGACGCGAACACCACGCGCGCCTCGCTGAAGGCCGTCGTCTCCGCCGTCAACCGCGCGACCCGCTGACCAGCCGAATCAGCGGTTTGAGGTCCCGCCCGCCGGAAACCGGTGGGCGGGACCCCGTCATATACCGGCCATATATCTGTGATGGTCACGGAAAGGTCTCGTCCTGGGTACTGACTCCACGTCGGTGATGTGGCTAACATCACGCCAGCGCGACGATGCTGTCGCGCCGTTATGGAGGTGCGACGTGCTGCCTGGACGGGGACCGAACGGCCGAGCTGCCCGGCTGCCACGCATCCTGGGCACCCGCACCGCGTGGACGCCCGTCGGCGACGGCGAGTTCTTCTGCCCCGGCTGCGGCGGCGACCGCAACTACGCGCGGCTCACCGGCCGCCGCCGCTTCACCCTGCTCGGCGTGCCCGTCCTGCCCCGCGGCGAGTCCGCGCCGACCGTCGAGTGCGCGGCCTGCCGCCGCCACTACGGCACCGACGTCCTCGACCACCCGACCACCACGCGTTTCTCCGCGATGCTCCGCGACGCCGTGCACACCGTCGCCCTCGCGGTCCTCACCGCGGGCGGCACCTGTTCCCGCACCTCGCTGGAGACCGCGACCGTCGCGGTGCGCGCGGCCGGCTTCGAGGACTGCACCGAGGACCAGCTGAACGCGCTCGTGGAGGCACTGGAGGCGGACACCGGCCGGGTCCGCGGCGAGCCCTGCGTGCCGGGCCTGGCGATAGAACTGCACGAGGCCCTCGACCCGCTGGCACCGCACCTCGCCGCCGTCGGCCGCGAGTCGATCCTGCTGCAGGGTGCCCGCATCGCCCTGGCCGACGGCCCCTACACCCCCGCCGAGCGCGACGCCCTGGCCACCGTCGGCGCGGCCCTGACCATCTGCTCCGACGACGTCACCCGCCTCCTGGAGTCGGCGGGCACGCCCTCCTAGGGCAGGCCCTGGTCAGGACCGAGGTCCAGCCGCATGATCTGGCGGTGCATGCCCGGTCCGAAGTAGTCCGGACGCAGTCCGCCGTCGGGCTCCTCGGGGCGGAAGCCCAGGGAGCGGTAGAGGAAGATGGCGGCGAGGTTGGCGGGCTCCACGGTGAGGCGGACCACCTGTATGCCGTCCCGGCGCAACCGGCTCAGGGCCTCCCGCATCAGCTCCCGGCCCAGCCCGTGGCGGCGCCGGTCCAGGGTCACGCACAGCCCGAGTATCCAGCTGTCCCTGCCCAGCGTCCGGGTGGCCGCCAGCACGTAGCCGCGCAGCCGGCCCGTACCGTCGTCGAGGACGAGGAAGTGCTCCTCGTACATGTCGAAGAGCTGGCGCAGCAGGAACCCGGGATAGGCGAATTCCTGGAAGACCTCCTCGTCCAGCCGCCGCAGTTCCGGCAGGTCGGACTCCCGTGCCGTGCGCAGGTCCAGTGGCAGGTCGTCCGGTGGCAGGCCGGGGCGGGTGAGCTGGTCGTGGTGGTCGAGGGAACGTTCCAGCGGTTCGGCGGTCATGCAACCCCCTGGTCAGACTGCGTCAACTCGTGGGCATCCCGGCCGCACACGGTCGAGTGAAGGACACATGTGGCGGCCGGTGTCTGCTTCTGGCTAGAGTGAGCGTCCAACTTCCCTCATGCAAGGGCGAGTTCGGGTGTGCGACCATGCGCCCGACGTGCGCCGGGCGGATGAGGATGGCGTATATGGCGTGTTCCCTCGCTGTTCCGTAGTGGCCGTGTCACTTACCGTGAACGGTAGTGAGGGTTTGTCCAAAATCGAATGGAACGTGGCAGGGTGACTACTATGGATCGCAACGCCGACGCGCCCTGGTCGAAGTTCGATCCGGAGGTGTACGTCGACAACAACTACCGGACGCCACTCGAAGTGGACCTGCTGATCGTCCGGTTGATGCGCGACTACTTCACCCGCTGCTTCGAGGGAGCCCCCCCGCGCTCCGCGCGTGGCATCGACGTCGGCGCCGGAGCCAACCTGTACCCGGCCCTGTCCATGCTCCCCTGGTGCGAGAAGCTCCTCCTGCTGGAATACGCCCACCCGAACGTCGAATACCTGGAGAAGCAGATCTCCCCGGCCGGGTACGACATCGCCTGGGACCCCTTCTGGGACGAGCTGCGCAAGGTTCCCGCCTACGCCGAGGTGGAGCCCAGAGGGCGGGTCGGCGAGGTCGTCCGGGTGGAGCGCGGCAACCTGTTCGACCTGGAGGGCGGGGACCGGCGCTGGTCCCTGGGGACCATGTTCTTCGTCGCCGACTCCATGTCCGAGGCACCCGAGGAGTTCCACCGGGGCGTGCGCTGCTTCATGAACGCCCTCGACGAGGGAGCGCCGTTCGCCGCCGCCTTCATGAAGGAGTCCGTCGGCTACCGCGTCGGCGAACACGACTACCCGGCCTACCGGGTGAACGAGGAAACGGTCCAACTGAGCCTGGAGCCGTTCACCGCGGAGCTGGAGATCCACGATCTGCACCACTCGGTGCGCCCGGGGCACGAGGGCATGCTCCTCGCCCTGGGACGGCGCAATTCGGCGATTGCCGTCCCGTAGGAACGGGGACATGCTCAACGGGGACCATCGCAACGGGGACGTGCCGAACACAGGGCAACGAGGTCTGTACGAGGGGTGCGGGGATGCAGATCAAGCCACGGCAGCACCTGCTGGACATCTGGCAGGCCATGGCCCGTCATTCGTTCGACGACGGGAAGCTCGTCCGGGGGGACACCGACGGACTGAGCAGTGTCGCGGACGCCGAACGCCTGCTGTGCCTGCTGTATCCGGCCACCGAGGTCCCCGCATTCCGGCTCGACCAGCCGGACACCACCGAACGTGACGTCCTGCGCGCCCTCGACCGGGTCGGCAGCCGGCTGGAGATCCCGCCCAACCTGATCGCCGCGCTGACCCAGTTCATGCGCACCCACACCGGCACGGACGACAGCCCCACCTTCTCCGGCGGCCACTACTTCCGCCCCTCCGAGCCCGGCGGCACGGTCAGCCACGAACAGCGCCAACTGGGCGTGGTCGACTCCTACTCCATGTCCGTCACGCTGTGCCTGGCCACCCTCGGCTTCCTCAAGGTCTACGAGGGCACCACCACCCGGCCCGAGGTCCTCAAGGCCATCGCCGAACTGAGGGACGCCACCAACGCCCGGCTGACCTCCGCGATGGTCAGCCTGCTGCGGTCCTTCTCGGTGAACGTCTTCGACGCCGAGTCGGAGCAGGGCAAGCGGCTGATCGAGGTCATCGGCCAGGGCGGCCAGTCCGACCGGATCGTCCTCCAGCAGTTCTCCCGCCGGTTACGCCCGCTGCGCGCCACCATCATCGAGAGCCTGTCCCGAGGCATCCAGGTCGACGAGGGCATCCGCGACGAGAGCCAGCTCTTCGAGTGCGGCTGGGCCTGGGGCATCGTCAAGGACGCACCGCAGATCACCGACCTGACCGTCGACGTCCCCGGTCAGCCCGACGGCATCGCCGACCGGCTGCCCTACGTGTACTTCACCGTCGTCGCCCTCGACGGCATCCAGGACCTGTTCTCCGACCGCACCCTCACCCTCGGCCTGCTCGACGAGGACCAGCAGAAACTCGCCGAGATGCTGCGCCTGCGCTGGGAGCTGAGCCAGCAGTACTGGTCCGCCATCGCCCGCTTCGGCGGCGAGCGCTGGCCCCTGGAGGACCTGCCCTGGCAGACCACCGGCCTGCGCCTGGAGTCCGAGTACTTCTCCCTGACCGTCGCGGCCATCCTCGTCCACGACCTGGTCCGCCGGAAGGCGACCGACGACGACCTGACCCGCACCGTCGCCATCATGGAGCGCCTCGCCGACCGCGGCCGGGTCACCAGCCGCATGACCAAGAACGACCCGACCCTCCTGCTGCACACCCCCGGCGTCACCATGCCGCTCGCCGGATCCGAGCGGGCCGGCGGCCAACTGCTGTGGCGGATGACCGACTTCTCCGCCCAGCTCCTCAAGCGGATCATCCAACTCGCCGAACTCTCCCGGAACATCGGCGCCCAGGACCGCCTGCTCCGCCTCGCCGAGCAGTCCTTCGAGCACCTGTGGAAGCGCCGCATCGACGAGGAGGAGGGCGCCGGCCTCTGGGACAACATCCAGGCCGTCTACCCCGAGGCCCAGGACGCCGGGCTGCGCATGTCCTGGAGCATCACCGAGCGCGTCACCGAATGCCTCGTCGCCGCCCGCATCCTGTACGAGCAGCAGCCCATCCGCAGCCCCGAACTGGCCGAGCTGGCCCGGGAACTGCTCAGCGAGGCCACCCACCTGTTCGGAAGGGAGCAGCTGGAGGCGCCCGCCGCCGCCGACGGAAGCAGAGCCAGGGCCATGCGGAGCATCGAGAGCCGCCTCGACCACGCCCGCGGCATGGTCGACGAACGGCCCGCGACCGCGTTCGCACTGGCCCTGCCCGTGCTCCAGGAACTCGACACCCTGGCCCAGGCCAGGGGCGCCGCCGCCCAGGAGGTGTGAGCGTGCTGGTCTTCGCCGCCTCCGACAAGGGAGGCACGGGACGCTCGGTGACCAGCGCCAACCTGGCCTACCAGCGCGCACTCACCGGTGACCACGTGGCCTACGTCGACTTCGACTTCGGCTCACCCACCGCCGCCGCCGTCTTCGACGTGCCCGGCGCCATGCGCGGCACCGAGGAACGCGGCCTGCACTCCTACCTGGAGGGCGAGACCGCCGAACCGGTCCGGATCGACGTCTGGCGGCAGACCGAGCACCCCCTGCTGCGCGCCCGCCCCAACCAGTCCGGCCGCCTGGTGCTGTTCCCCGGCGACGCGGGCGGCGGCGAGTTCGCCACCGGCGAGGAGGCCCTGGAGCGCTGCGTCGACCTGCTGCTCAAGCTCAACAACGAGTTCGACGTCACCTTCGTCGACCTCAGCGCCGGCCGCAGCTACGCCGTGGACATGGTCCTCGACGCCACCGCCCACCCCCGGATGCGCAACGTCCCCTTCCGCTGGCTGGTCTTCCACCGCTGGACCCGCCAGCACGTCATCGCCGCCTCCGGACTCGTCCACGCCGAGCACGGCATCATCGGCGGCGGCGTCGAACGCGGTCACGACGAGGACGACCTGCGCGCCGCGATCCGCTTCGTGCGGGCCGCCGTGCCCGACCCCGAGTCGCCCCTGTGGGCGCAGGGCTCCACCGCCCAGGCCACCTGGATGCAGGCGTGCGACGAGGCGCTGCGCCGGCTCGCCGCCGAGCACCGCATCGGCGACAGCGTCGTCCTCGGCATCGTGCCGCTGGAACCGATCCTGCAGTGGCAGGAGCAACTGATCACCGAAGAGGACGTCCTCTCCACCCAGATAGCCAACAAGGAGACCCTGGAAGCGCTGGAGGAGATCGCCCGGCGCCTGACGGACGACACCCACTGGGGGCGGCTGTGACGGAGCCCGTGTTCCGCGAGACCGCCGCCGAGCCGCGCACCCAGTCGGTGCCGCTGGCCCACCTCTCCGTGGAGCTGGGCCACCTCTACATGGAGGACTTCGAGGCCGGCCCCGAACGGCTGCGCGCGCACTTCGCCGAAGTACGGCCCTGGGTGGAGGCGGCCCGCACCGCCGCCACCGCCCGGGCCGGCGGCAAACGGCCCCGGATCAGCACCTGCTTCCTCATCGACGACTACTTCACCCGCTTCTCCACCCCCGCCGAGGTCGTCCCCATGCTCCTCGCGGAGGCGGAGCGGGCCGGACTGACCGTCGACTACCTGGCCCGCGAGTCCGGCTGCGCCGTCACCGGAAAGGTGCCCGTCGCCGAGGCGGTGGCCGCCCGCATCGTCGAGTCACCGCCCCCCGGCAGCTACGGTCTGCGGCCGCCCGCCGCACAGACCGGCTGGCTCGCCAACGGCGAACGCAGCCCCGTCGCCCGCGCCCCGCAGGCCATGAAGCGGGCCGCGCCCTGGCAGCCGCCGCACGAGACCGCCGCCCGCCGCCACTCCGTCTTCCTCGACGTCGAGTTGTGGAGCGACGACGCGGACGGGCAGCGCCTGTGGTCCTGCCCCTTCCTCGCCGCCGTGTGGCAGCTGGCCCGCCTCGGACTCCTGCGCAACGAGGGCGAGGCCGTCCTCGCCCCGCAGCCGCACACCGCCGGCGGCTTCCCCGACAAGTGGGACGAGCTGCCCACCCTGCTGAAGCTCAACGAGCGCGCGGACCCCTTCGCCGCCTACCGCACCTGCTCCGTCCTGCCCACCCGCTTCCTCCCCGTCGAACACGCCGTCCGCGTGATCCTCGACCAGATCGAGGTCGACCCGGGAGCACTCGCGCAGGTCGCCGACCGCTCCGGGAAGGAACGCATGGCCGTCCCCGACTCGGTCGCCGACCGCATCTCCTACGTGTACTACTCGGGGCCCTGACATGGCGCCGCGGCAGAGCACCCCGCCCGCCGTCCTCGCCTGCGGCGAGATCCGCACCTGTCTGCTGCCCGCCCGGCAGGCCCTCGACATCCGCTCCGCCGCCCAGCTCCTCGGCCTGCGCGCCGACGAACGCGTCCTGCTCTCCGAGCGCCCCGGCCTCTACGCGCGTTCCCCCGAGACCCTCACCGGCGTCGACTGCCCCCTGCCCAGCGCCAACGGCGCCCGCGTCCGCGCCGTTGGCACCGTCACCGCGCACGCCGCGCTCACCGAGGGCCGCGTGCTGCAGACCTCCGCGTACTGCCGGGTGCCCGGCACCGGACCCGACCAGCGGCGGCCCTGGGGCGAGTACCTGGTGCGGCCCGGAGTCGTCGAACCGCTCGGCAAGCTCCCGCACGAGGCGGTCGCCCAGGGCGTCCTCGGCGGCCCCCGCCACGGCGACCTCGACGTCGGACTCATCGCCGACGGCCTGCTCACCCGGGTGCTGCGCCACCCCCTGCTCGACCAGCGCCCGCCCTTCCGCTCCCGCCCCACCCGACTGCGCTGGGCGGCGCTGCCCGCGGCCCCCGGCGAGGGCCCCTCGCTGGAACGGTTCACCCTCGCCGAGGACGAACTGCGCACCGTACGCCTGCGGGTGCCCGAAGGCACCACCGGCGCCGAACTGGCCGCGCTCTGCGACGACCTGGCCCTGCACGACTGGCTGCTCACCACCGTCGTCCGGATGCTCGACGGCCTCCGGCTCGGCGCCGGCGCCGCACAGGACGCCGGCACGGTCGTACGGACGCTGCGCCCGGCCGTCGACCACCTGCTGCACCTGTGGATGCCAGGCGCCCGGGTCGGCCGCGAACTGGCCGCGCTGTGGGACCCGCTGGAGGAGCGCCCCGGCTTCACCCGGCAGTGGCAGGCCCTGGTGCAGCGCATCCGCGACCAGCTCACCCTGCACGCCATCCCCGCAGCCCACCGGGAGGTGGAACCGGCTCCCTGACCGAGGCACGCCGTCCGGCACGCGCAGCACCGCACGCCCGTCACCGCACGCACATCCCCGCACGATCCGACGCGTATCCCAACGGGGGGAGAGAGCGAGATGAGCACGGCACAGTCACCCCGACCCGACGACACGCCCCGCACGACCAACCCGATCGACCCGAGGGCGGAGTCCCCCTGGGCCCGCATGCTGCTGGTCGCCCTGGTCGTCGGCGGCCTCTTCTGGAGCGTCGCCGCCCTCCTCGACCCGGACGACGGCACCGTGCGGCAGTTCGTGGCCGCCGTACTCTGCGCCGCCGCCGCGCTGGCCGTCCAGTACGTCCTCGGCCTGGCCCCGCGCCCGGCACCGGACCGGCCGGAGGAACACACCCGGCTGGAGGAGCACACCCGCCGGGTGGAGGACGCCCTCGCCGAGAACACCGCCGCCGTACGCGACGGTCTCAGCCGGTACGACACCGAGCTGAAGTCGGGCCTGACCCGGCACACCGAGGACGTCAAGCAGCTGGTCGAGACGCACGTCACCCAGGTCGACCACCGGTCCGCCGAGGCCGCCCGCACGCTGGACCCGGTCCGCATCGACAGCGTGCCCGACCTGGCCAAGGGCTTCGCCGACGTCCTGCTGCCCAGCCCCTCCATCCTGCACACCTTCGTGCACATGGAGATGTCCCGGGTGGTCGGCCACATGGCGGACCTCACCAACCTGAGCGCCGAGTGCCCCGGCGAGAACCACGACTGGATGCTCACCCTCACCAAGGCCGCCGAGCAGTCCATCCTCGCCACCAGCACCTCCGTCGACCGGCAGTTCTGGAACAGCGAGCCCGCCGGGCGCTACCTCGACGCCCAGCAGGCGGCCATCGACGAACAGGGCGTCGCGGTACGCCGCCTGTTCCTGCTGGAGAGCGCCCGCGAACTCGACGACCGGCTGCTGCGGCTGTGCGAGGAGCAGGAACTGCGCCGCATCGACGTCCGCGCGGCGGTCCTGCCGGAACTGCCCCCGCACCTCCAGCGCGGCACCACCAACGACTTCATCCTCTACGACGAGGAGGTGTCGTTCGAGATCGAGCAGGACCTGCGGGACGTCAACGTCCGTACCCGGCTCACCGCGCGCCAGGACTACGTACGGGACCGGCTCAAGCGCTTCAGGGAACTCTGGGACGCGGGCATGGGCCTGCGCGAACTGGAGGTGCGCGTCGACGACGAGGAGGACGGCAACTGGATGGTCGACCGGGCCTGAGGGCCGCCGTACTCCCCGGGGAGTAACGAGGGCCCCGCGTCTCCCCGGGCAGTAACCCGGAGCTCGCCCTCACGCCCGACGCGTCGCCGCCCCGCCGCCGGAAGTCTGGAGACACACCCAGACACCCACCGGAGGGAGGCCCGCCAGATGGGGGCCACAACGACAGGCGCGGGGCGGCGGCGGGCCGTGCCCTGGCTGGTACTCGGACTGTGGATCGCCGTGCTGGCGATCGCCTCGCCGTTCGCGGCGAAACTCGGCGACGTGCAGCGCGACCGGGCCGTCGACTACCTGCCCGCGAGCGCGGACTCGACGCAGGTCGCCAAGATCCAGGAGCGGCTGCCGGGCGGCGAGGCCACCGAGATGGTCCTCGTCTACCACCGCGACGCCGGACTGACCGCCGCCGACCGGGCGACCGCCGCCGGGCAGGTCGCCGAGATCGCCGCCGCGCACGAACTCACCGGGCGCCCCGTCGGCATCCCGTCCAAAGACGGCACCACCCTCATGTACCCGGTGGCGTCCAACGAGCCCGGCACGGACGAGAAGGCGCGCGACGCACTCGTCAACGACGTACGGGACATCGCACGAGGGGGCGACGGGCTCGGCGTCGAGGTCGGCGGCTCCGGCGGGCTCGCCACCGACGCCTCCGAGGTCTACGACTCCCTCGACGGCCCGCTGCTCTACACCACCGCCGGCGTGGTCGCCCTCCTCCTGATCCTCATCTACCGCAGCCCCTTCCTGTGGCTGGTGCCGCTCGCCGTCGCCGGACTCGCCGACTACCTCTCCCTGGCCGTCGCCTACGGCCTCAACCAGGGGTTCGGCACCTCCGTCTCCGGCCAGAGCAGCGGCATCATGACCATCCTCGTCTTCGGCGTCGGCACCGACTACGCGCTGCTGCTGGTCTCCCGCTACCGCGAGGAACTGCGCCGCACCGAGCGGCCGTACGACGCGATGCTCGCCGCCCTGCGCGGCTGCGGGCCCGCCGTGCTCGCCTCCTCCGGCACCGTCGCCGCCGGGCTCCTGTGCCTGCTCGCCGCCGACCTCAACTCCAGCCGCGGGATGGGCCCGCTCGGCACCGTCGGCGTGCTGTGCGCGCTGGTCGCCATGCTGACCCTGCTGCCCGCGCTGCTGGTGCTGCTGGGCCGCCGTGTCTTCTGGCCACTGGTGCCCCGTTACGGCAGCACGCCCAAGGCCCGCCGCTCGCTGTTCGCCGCGATGGGCGGCTCCGCCGAACGCCGGCCCCGCACCGTCCTGGTGGGCGGCGCCGTCCTGCTCGGCGCGCTCGCGCTGGGCTCCTTCGCCCTGCCCGGCAACCTCAAGCAGGAGGACTCCTTCACCACCCGCCCCGACGCGATCGCCGCGATGGAGACCCTCGCCGACGCCTACCCGGGCTCCGGCACCCAGCCGATCAGCGTCATCAGCCCCACCGACCGCGCCGAGGCCGCGCTCGCCGAGATCCGCGACACCCGCGGCGTCGAGAGCGCCGAGGCGGGCCGCAGCGGCGGCGGCTGGACCGAGCTGACCGTACTGGCCTCCGCGCCGCCCCAGTCGGCCGCCGAGACCGCCACCATCGAGGCCCTGCGCGACCGGCTCGACGGCTCCTACGTCGGCGGCCCCAGCGCCGAGCAGATCGACCTGGAGGACACCAACGCCCGGGACACCGCCATCGTCGTACCGCTCGTGCTGCTGTCGGTCCTGCTGATCCTCACGGTGCTGCTGCGTTCGCTGGTCGCGCCGCTGATCCTGGTCGCCGCCGTCGTCGCCGTGTGGGGCGCGGCCCTCGGCATCGGCGGCCTCGTCTTCGGTCCGCTCTTCGGCTTCGAGGGCACCGACCCCGGGCTCGGCCTGCTCTCCTTCGTCTTCCTGGTCGCCCTCGGCGTCGACTACGGCATCTTCCTGATGCACCGGATGCGCGAGGAGTCCCTGAAGGGCGCCGAACCCACCCGGGCGGCGCTGTCCGCGCTGCGCACCACCGGCGGCGTCATCGCCTCGGCCGGGCTGGTCCTCGCGGCCACCTTCGCGGTGCTCACCAGCATGCCGATGGTGCAGCTGGTCGAGCTGGGCTTCGTCATCGCGGTCGGCGTCCTGCTCGACACCTTCCTCGTCCGCACCTACCTGGTCACCAGCGCCAGCGTCGCCCTGCGGCGCCGGGTGTGGTGGCCGGGCCGGCTGTCGCGGGAGCCCGGCCGTTCCGCGCCGGACGACCTGCGGGAGCCCGTCGGTGTCTGAGCCGCCCGGCGACCGGAGCGCGCCCCTCCCCTCCCGGAGGGGCGCGTCCGTCGCGGAGTATGGACGCGTGCAGGCAACCACGACAGCGACGAACCGGGGGCCCACCGCCCGGCCCCGCAGGGGCGAGCGGGTCATCGCCGCGATCAACCGCGACCCGCGCACCGCCCCGCACGGCACCCGCAACGACGCCGTGCTCGCGGGGGTCCTCCTCCTCGGCGCCGTCTGCCTGGCGCTGTTCACCGGCGACGGCCGCCGCCCGGACGCCCTCGGCTGGACGCTGCTGGTCGCCGCGCACGTCCCGATCGTGTGGCGGCGGCGCCACCCGCTGCTGGTGCTCGCGGTGCTGTTCGCCGTGGTCGCGCCGTACCACGCGATGGACAACAACCACACCGCCGTGGGCCCTGCCTCCTACGTGGCCCTCTACACGCTGGCCGTCACCGGCCGTCCGCTGCGCACCATCCTGACCGGCATCGCCGTCCTCACCGCGTCCGTGAGCATCATGCTCACCGTCGACACCCACCAGGCGCTCGAACTGATCCGCATCTCGGGCTGGGTCATCGCCATCCTCTTCTGCGGCATCGACGTCCGGTACTACCGCCAGTACGTCGCCTCCATCGTCGAGCGCGCCGAACGCGCCGAACGCACCCGTGAGGAGGAGGCCCGGCGGCGCGTCGCCGAGGAACGCCTGCGGGTCGCCCGGGACCTGCACGACCTGCTGGCGCACAGCATCACCCTCATCGGGGTGCAGACCTCGGTCGCCGCCCACGTGCTGACCGCCGACCCCGAGCGCCTGGACCGCGCGGCCGTCGCCAAGGCCCTCGACGACATCGCCGAGACCTGCCGCTCGGCGCGCGGCGAACTGCGCACCACCCTCGAGGTGCTCAGGGCGCAGGACGCCGCCGCCGTCCCCGACGCCCGCGGCCCGCTGCCCGGCCTGCGCGGCCTGTCCGACCTGGCGCACGGCGCCCGGCTGGCCGGAGCACACGTGGACCTGTCGGTGGACGCCGACGACGTCCCGCCGGCGGTCGGTGCCGCCGTCTACCGCATCACGCAGGAGGCGCTGACCAACGTCGTACGGCACGCGGGGCCGAAACCGTCCGTCCGCGTCGAGGTGCACGCCGGGCCGGCCGCCCTGCGCCTGTCCGTCACCGACGACGGCACCGGACCCGACCCGTCCGGCACCCCCGGCTTCGGCCTCGTCGGCATGCGGGAGCGGGCCCGCAGCGTCGGCGGCACACTCGACGCCGGGCCGCGCGAGGACGCCGACGGCTTCGAGGTGACGGCCGTACTACCGACGCCTGCCACGCCCCTGACGACGACCACGACGATCACCTCGGAGAGAACCGGATGACGATACGCGTGCTGCTGGCGGACGACCAGAACCTCGTCCGGGCGGCGTTCGCCCTGCTCGTGGCGTCGGCCCCCGACATGGAGGTGGTCGGCGAGGCGGGCACCGGCCGCGAGGCCGTGGAGCTGGCCCGCACTCAACGCGCCGACCTGGTCGTCATGGACGTACGCATGCCCGACCTGGACGGCATCGAGGCGACCCGGCTGATCGCCGCCGACGAGGACCTGGCAGGTGTGAAGGTGCTGGTCCTCACCACCTACGACACCGACGAGAACATCGTCGAGGCGCTCCACGCGGGCGCCTCCGGATTCCTGGTCAAGGACACGAAGCCCGCCGAACTCCTGGACGCCATCCGCACGGTGACGGCGGGCGACGCGCTTCTCTCGCCCGGCCCGACGGCCCGCCTGATCGAGCGCTTCCTGCGCAGCCCGTCGGCCCTGCACACGCCCGGATCGGGCCCCGACTGCCTTTCGGACCGGGAACGCCAGGTCCTCACCCTGGTGGCCCGGGGCCTCACCAACACGGAGATCGCCGACACCCTGGGCCTGAGCCCGCTCACCGCGAAGACCCACGTCAGCCGCATCATGGGCAAGCTGAAGGCCAGAGACCGGGCCCAACTGGTCATCGTGGCCTACGAGTCGGGCCTGGTGACGCCGGGCATCGGCACCGGCTGACCTGCCCCGACCTGCTAGCGGCTCATCACTTCCCCGAGCACGTCGTCCACCGGGGTGGCGCTCACGCCGAGGATCTTCTCGGTCTCGGAGAAGTCGACGACGAACGGCCGGCCGGGCTCGGTGAGTACTTCGTGCATCTCCGCCCAGAAGGGCTCGGTGAACGCCAGCAGGGTCAGGTCGCGTTCGGTCATCTCCTCCATCCGCGGTTCCGGTGCGCCCGCGAGACCGGCGAGCCGCCCGGCCAGTTCCCGCACCGACAGGGTCGAGGTGGGTACGTGCCAAGCACGGCCGTACGCCTGCTCGTTGCGGCTCGCGGCGACCAGCGTGCGTGCGGTGTCGCCGATCGCCGAGTAGCTGTGCGGCACGTCGAGTTCCTGCGGCACCAGGGCCAGCCTGCCTTCCAGGACGTGCCGCTGCACCATGAGGCTGAACACCGAGAAGGCGCCGGCGCCGTAGAACTGGGCGGCCCGCACCTCGGTGACCTTCACCCCCGAGGCGGTGGCTTCCTCCCAGACCCGCGCCCTGGCCCGTCCCTTGGGCCCGGTCGCCGACAGGGGGAAGTCCGGCCTGATCGGCCCGCTCACCGGCCCGTAGGCGTAGAGGTTGCCGAGCATGACGTACGCGGCCCCGGTACGCCTCGCCGCGCCGAGGAGCGACGCCGACAGGACCGGGAACAGCTCGGGCCAGCGGTGGTACGGCGGAGCGGCCGTGGTGAACAGCGTGTCCGCCCCCTCCGTCAGCTCGGTGAGCCGATCGGTGTCGGTCGCGTCCGCGGCGACCTTGTCGACGAGCGGGTGGTCGGGCCCGCCGCCGGTCCGGCTGATCATCCTTACCCGCTCACCGTCCTCGGCGAGAAGAAGAGCGGTCCTCGACGCTGCGGCCCCACGACCCACGATCACATGAGATTTCATGCCGACCACGGTGCCGCCCCCCGGCCTCGTGGAATAGTGGCCACAATGCCAACCATCCGGAGGTTCTGGCCATGCATCGCGTCGCCGCGGTCGTCGTGCCGCCGGTACTGAGCTTCGACGTCTCGATCCCGCTCATGGTGTTCCACAACGCCGAGCACTACGACGTGCGGGTGTGTACCGCGCGCCCCGGCCCGACACCGACCGTCGGCGGCCCCGACATCGTGGTGCCGGACGGCCTGGACGCGATGGCGGGCGCCGACACGGTGCTCGCCGTCGGCAGCGGCGGCGAGCAGGCTCCCGCGGAGGTCCTCGCCGCCCTGCGGAAAGCCGCCGCCGCCGGCGCACGCATCGCCTCCCTGTGCACGGGGGCGTTCGTACTGGCCCAGGCCGGCCTGCTCGACGGGCGCCGCGCCACCACCCACTGGGGACTGGCCGACGACCTCGCCACTCGCTTCCCGGCCGTCGACGTCCAGCCCGACCTCCTCTTCGTCGAGGACGGCGGCATCTTCACCTCGGCGGGCGCCGCGGCCGCCATCGACCTGTGCCTGCACCTGGTCAGGGTCGACCACGGCGCGGCGGCCGCCAACACGGCCGCGCGGCTCGCGGTCGTCCCTCCCGTACGGCCGGGCGGCCAGTCCCAGTTCATCGAGACCCCGCTGCCGCCGGAGCGCGGCACCTCACTCGCCCCCACCCGGGCCTGGGCGCTCGAACACCTCGACCGCCCGCTCACCCTGGCCGACCTGGCCGGTCACGCCAGGACCAGCGTGCGCACCCTCACCCGGCGCTTCCACGAGGAGACCGGCCTGAGCCCCCTCCAATGGCTGCTGCACCGGCGCGTCGACCGGGCCAGGGAGCTGTTGGAGACCACCGAGCTGCCCATGGACCAGGTAGCGGGGAGGAGCGGTCTGGGCAGTGCGGACTCCCTGCGCAAGCACATGGTCGGCCGGGTCGGACTCACTCCCACGGCCTATCGCGCGAGCTTCAGCCGACAGGCCGGTTCCCCGGCCGAGGCCACATGACGGGCCACTAGCGGCAGCGCACGTCGGCATCCGGCCGCTGGCCCGTGGCCAGGAAGCGGGAGACCGTGGCGTCTCCGCAGGCGTTGCCGTTGGCCAGGTAGGAGTCGTGGCCGGTGGAGTCCACGGTCACCATGACGGCGCGCCGGCCGAGTGCCTCCCGCATCTTCAGGGCGCCGGCGAGCGGGGTGTTGACGTCCCGTTCGTTCTGGACGAGCAGCACGTTGGACGGCCCGCGGTCGGTGATCCGCACCGGTGCCTCACGCGGCGGGTACGGCCAGGCCGCGCAGAGCATCGCGTTGCGGGGCATCCCGGCGGTGAGCGGGTACTTGGCGCGGCTCTCGGCGACGTCCTTCTGGTACGCGGCCGCCGTGCGGGGCCAGGCGACGTCGTTGCACAGGACACCGGCTCCGACGGCGGCGACGTTCTGCAGCACCGCCTCGGGCGGCGCCTGGGGCGCGGGCGGCACGGTGCCCTCGGCCGCGGCCCGCATCAGCCGGGCGAGCGTCGGGTAGCGACTGGGGGCGGCGAAGCTGTCCAGCATGGTCTGGCGCAGCACGTTGCCGTTCAGCTCCTCGGGGTTGGCCCCGGGCCAGGGGATCGGCTCCCGGTCGAGCTGGTCGGCGAGCCGCAGGAACAGCGGGCGTACGTCGGCGGCCCGGTCCGCCACACGGTCGGGGTTGCCGGGCTCCGACGCCCACGCGGCGAAGTGCGGGAAGGTGTCCTCGACCCCCTGCTCGTGCGCCGCGAGCCAGGCCCGGTTGACCAGAGCCGGGTCGGGGTTGTCGACGCTGTCCAGCACGATCCGGTCGGTGCGGTGCGGGAACAGCTGCGCGTACACGGCCCCGACGTACGTCCCGTACGACACTCCCCACGCGGAGATCCTCCGCTCGCCGAGCGCGGCCCGGAGGCGGTCGATGTCGCGGGCCTCGTTGGCGGTGCTGAGGTGCTTGATCAGCTCGCCGCCGTTGCGTGCGCAGGCGTCGGCCATGCGCCGGGCGGTGGTCATGTTCCCGTCCACCGAGCCGTCGGGAGCCGGCCAGGGGCGCAGCCTGGAGGTGGCGAGGTCGCCGTACTCCAGCCCGCAGTCGGCGGGAGTGGACGGCGCGAGGCCGCGCGGTGCGAACCCGATGAGGTCGTGGGTGTCACGGACGTCCTGGGGGAGCTTCTGCCCCTTCCCCGAAGGGTCGTTCAGGCTCGACCCGCCCGGCCCGCCGGCGATGAGCAGCAGCGCCCCGCGCCGGGACCCCGGCTTCTCGGCGGGGATGCGGGAGACGGCCATCTCGATGCGGGGGCCGTCGGGATCGGCGTAGTCCATCGGCACGTCGAGGGTGGCGCACTCCTGCCGGGGGTCGAGCCCCGTGCCCGCGCAGGCGGACCAGGTGAGGGGCTCGGGCCCGCCCGCGCTCGTCGCGGAGGCGGTCACCGGCGCGGTGACGCCGAGGAGGGCGGTGGACACGCCGACGATGGCGGCGTTGCGGATGCTTCTGCTGTTGCTTCGCTTGCGCTGCGTCATGCGAGGAGCCTCGCGGAAGCCCGGGGGCTGCCACATCCGGGCAACAACCCGGTATTTACGGGGGGTTGCCCCCTAGGGAGCGCGCCGGTGCGGGGCTACCAGTCGCTCACGTTGGTCTCGAAGTTGAGCCAGGCCAGGGAGGCGATGGTGCTCATCGAGGGGCACAGCTCCCGCAGCTTGGCCGAGTCGGTCTTGGGCGGCGTGGAACCCATGTCGTAGCAACCGAGCTTGCGGACGGTGTTCACCGCCTTCACCACCTGCCCCGCGGAGTCCTCGACGTCCGTGTACTGACCGTCCGGGAAGTCCCGCTTGACGCTCTCGGCCATGGCGCCGGCGAGCTCCCCGGCGGCGGTGAGGTCCTCCCCGCACCCGGGGTCGTCCCAGGCGACGTGGCTGCACATCGGGGAGCTGCTCATGCCGTAGGCGATCCGGTAGGCCGGCATCAGCTCCGCCGGGGTCGCGGGCTTGTCCGAGGAGGCGGCCGCCGACGGCTGGGCCGAGTCCGCCGGGGCGGAGGAAGCGGCCCGGGTCGGTTTCCGGTCGTCGGCCGCCTGCCCGTCATCGCCGCCGCAGGCGGACAGCGTCAGGAGCGTCGTGGCGGCCGCGGACAGGGTGAGGGCGAATCGGCGCGTGAGCATGGGGCCACTCAAGCGCCGGACGAGTTGTTCAGACACCCGCTCCGCGGGACTGAACAACGGTGCGGACGAACTCCGTCCAGGCCGCCGACCCGACGACGATCACCGGGCCGTCGGCCACCTTGCTGTCCCGGACGGGTATGACGCCGGGGACTCCGTCGGTGACTTCGAGGCAGTCCTCGCCGCCGCTTCCTCCGCTGTAGCTGCTCTTGCGCCAGCAAACGTTGGTCAGGTCGTACCCGCGCATTGTCTGTAGCCCTCCGCCGCCGCCTCGATCATGTCCAGGGACGCCTCCAGTGGCAGAGCCGTGACCCTGAGAAGATCGTAATCCGCGTGCACCCGCTTCACTACTGCCGGATCGTCCAGCAGACTGCCCGACAGCACGCCCTCTGTATAGACGGTCGGTGGAGCGTCCTCGAACTCCATGAGCTTCATCGCCTTGCCCATCTGCGGATGCGCCCCGGTGGAGAACGGCAGGACCTGGGCCAGGATCTTGCGACTGCGCACCAGCTCCGTGACATGCTCCAGTTGCTGGGCCATCACGTCGGAGGAGCCGACCGGGAGGCGTAGTACGGCCTCGTGCAGCAGAGCCCAATACACGGGCCGTGTAGCGTCCTTGAGGAGTCGGGTCCGGTCCATACGGAGACCGACCATCTCCTCGATCCACTCGTCCGGCGACAGCGGGTTGCTGGCCAGGTAGAGAGCACGGGCATACCCCGATATCTGCAAGAGTCCTGGGACCACTGTGGGCGCCCACTCGCAGATGCTCGTAGCCAGACGTTCAAGTTCCGCAGCGTGCGCAAAGTACTCCGTAAACGGCTGATCCTTGATGAGCTTCTTCCACAGCCGCTCGAAAATACCGTCGGTTTGTAGTGTCTCGTCGATCCGCTGGGCCACGTCCAACTGTGGTTTCCGAATTGCCTGTTCGAACTGGCCGATGTAACCACCCGACACGAATACCCGTGCACCGAGCTCTACTTGGGTGATTCCGGCGTCCTCCCGCCGTCGTTTCAGTTCCGTTCCGAAGAACTCCCACGCGGCCTGCCGTGAACCATTGGCCATAACCAACCCCCATGTGCTGACCCGCACTTGTAGTGCACGTACTCCTGCCGAGTGTAGACACGTCGCGGCATTCTGGGGACACGAAGAGTGAAACCGTAAAGGGAAGGGAAAGCGGTGGAAGCACGACACTCGGCGCTCTGCGTCGAAGGAGCGGAGGACACGGTGAAAGAATTGCGCGCGGCGCTCGCGGAGGCAGGAATTACTCTGCCCTCACTCGGGCTCGACCCGGTGAGTCTTGCGCGGGAGGCACCCTGCCCGCTCGTCGAATTGGGCCGGTGTTCCGTCGAGACCGCGCAGCGCCTCGCGGCGGCGCTGCGATGACGACGACGCCGCCCGTCGGGGTCTACGCCGTGGACGTCCGCAGTGGACGGGTCGGGATCGTCATGGGCCACGAGGGACCGTACGTGCAGATGCGACCGTACGGCGGGGGACGGGAGTGGGACGCCGAGCCGGGTGACGTACGCCACGCCACCGCGTCGGAGCGGCTCAGCGCGGCGACGGCGTACACCAACGCCCGAAGCCGTGGCGAGGTGCCTTGAAGGATGCGCGAGAATGGGCGGCATGAGTCTGTTCCGCGACGACGGCATCGTGCTGCGCACCCAGAAGCTGGGTGAGGCGGACCGGATCATCACCATGCTCACGCGCGGTCACGGGCGCGTACGCGCCGTGGCGCGCGGGGTGCGGCGCACGAAGTCGAAGTTCGGCGCGCGGCTGGAGCCGTTCTCGCACGTGGACGTGCAGTTCTTCTCGAAGAACAGCGAGCTGGTCGGGCGCGGGCTGCCGCTGTGCACGCAGAGCGAGACGATCGCGCCGTACGGTGGCGGGATCGTGACGGACTACGCGCGGTACACCGCGGGGACCGCGATGCTGGAGACGGCCGAGCGGTTCACCGACCACGAGGGCGAGCCGGCGGTACAGCAGTACCTGCTGCTGGTCGGCGCGCTCAGGACCCTCGCCCGGGGCGAGCACGCGCCGAACCTGGTGCTCGACGCGTTCCTGCTGCGCTCGCTGGCCGTGAACGGGTACGCCCCGACCTTCGGGGACTGTGCGAAGTGCGGTCTGCCCGGTCCGAACCGGTTCTTCTCGGTCGGCTCGGGCGGCTCCGTCTGCGCCGACTGCCGGGTGCCCGGCAGCGTCGTACCCTCGCCGCAGGCCCTGGAACTGCTCGGGGCGCTGCTTGCGGGAGACTGGGGCACGGCGGACGCGGCCGAGCCGCGGTACGTGCGGGAGGGGAGCGGACTGGTCTCCGCCTACCTGCACTGGCACCTTGAGCGGGGACTGCGCTCCCTGCGGTACGTCGAGAAGTAGGAGAGAACCGATATGGCCGTACGCGGGATTCTGGGGCGGCAGCGCCGGGAGTACAGGACGCCGGAGCCGCACCCGTCCGGTGCGCGGCCGCCCGGGCTCGGTGAGCTGGTCCCGGAGCACGTGGCGATCGTCATGGACGGCAACGGCCGCTGGGCCAAGGAGCGCGGGCTGCCGCGCACCGAGGGGCACAAGGTCGGCGCCGAGCAGGTCATGGACGTCCTCCAGGGCGCGATCGAGATGGGCGTGGGGAACATCTCCCTGTACGCCTTCTCCACGGAGAACTGGAAGCGCTCGCCGGAAGAGGTGCGCTTCCTGATGAACTTCAACCGCGACTTCATCCGCAAGTCCCGTGACACCCTCGACGATCTCGGGGTGCGGGTGCGCTGGGCGGGCCGGATGCCCAAGCTGTGGAAGTCGGTGGCCAAGGAGCTCCAGGTCGCGCAGGAGCAGACCAAGGACAACGACCGGCTGACGCTGTACTTCTGCATGAACTACGGCGGCCGGGCCGAGATCGCCGACGCGGCGCAGGCCCTCGCCGAGGACGTGCGGGCCGGGAAGCTCGACCCGTCGAAGGTGAACGAGAAGACGCTCGCGAAGTACCTGTACTACCCCGACATGCCGGACGTGGACCTGTTCCTGCGGCCGAGCGGGGAGCAGCGGACGTCGAACTACCTGCTCTGGCAGAGCGCGTACGCGGAGATGGTCTTCCAGGACGTCCTGTGGCCCGACTTCGACCGGCGCGACCTGTGGCGGGCCTGCCTGGAGTTCGCCTCCCGCGACCGCCGCTTCGGCGGCGCCATCCCCAACGAGGAGCTCCTGGCCATGGAGGGCAAATTCAGCCCGTCTGGGGGTACCCCCTCTGGGGGAGCTTGAGGACGAGGCCGTTCAGGCTGATACAGGGGCCCGGGGCGCAGCCCCGGCCCCACCCCGCTCAACCGCCGGAGGCCCCCGCACAGTCGGCGCAGGTGCCGAAGATCTCCACCGTGTGCGCCACGTTGACGTAGCCGTGCTCCGCGGCGATGGCCTCGGCCCACTTCTCGACGGCGGGGCCCTCCACCTCGACGGCCTTGCCGCAGGCGCGGCAGACCAGGTGGTGGTGATGGTCGCCGGTGGAGCAGCGGCGGTAGACCGACTCGCCCTCGGCGGTGCGCAGGACGTCGACCTCGCCGGCGTCGGCGAGGGACTGAAGGGTGCGGTAGACCGTGGTGAGCCCGACCGCGTCGCCCTTGTGCTTGAGCATGTCGTGGAGCTCCTGCGCGCTGCGGAACTCCTCGACCTCCTGAAGGGCGGCCGACACGGCAGCCCGCTGCCGGGTGGCGCGGCCCTTCACGGGCGGTCCAGCGGTGGTCACTGGATTCCTCCTCACGTCTTCGCGGCTTGCCGGGCCATTGTGCCAGCCCGGCAGTCCCGCGGTCAGACGCCGACCTCGTCGGCGGCCCCCCTGGTGGCCGGAATCTTGCACTCCGCCGGATCCTCGGCGGGGTGCGCGGCGGCGAGTGCCCGCGCGCGTCGCCTGGCCAGCGGTGCGGCCAGCAGGCTCAGCAGGATGAACGCGCCGATGGTGAGCAGCACGATCGTCGCGCCGGGCGGCACGTCCTGGTAGTACGAGGTCACCGTGCCGCCGATCGTCACGCTCACACCGAGCGCGACGGAGATCGCGAAGGTGGCGGCGAAGCTGCGGGTGAGCTGCTGCGCGGCGGCCACCGGGACCACCATCAGCGCGGAGACCAGGAGCAGGCCGACGACGCGCATCGCGACGGTGACCGTGACCGCCGCCGTGACGGCCGTCAGCAGGTTCAGCGCGCGCACCGGCAGGCCGGTGACCCGGGCGAACTCCTCGTCCTGGCTGACGGCGAACAGTTGGCGGCGCAGACCGACGGTGACCAGGACCACGAAGGCGGCAAGGAGGCAGATCGCGGTCACGTCGGACTCGGAGACCGTCGACAGCGAGCCGAAGAGGTACGAGGTGAGGTTCGCGTTGGAGCCGCCCGGCGCGAGGTTGATGAACATCACACCGCCCGCCATGCCGCCGTAGAAGAGCATGGCGAGGGCGATGTCGCCGCGGGTCTTGCCGTACCAGCGGATCAGCTCCATGAGGACCGCGCCGAGGACGGAGACCAGGGTCGCCATCCACACCGGGGACCAGGAGAGCAGGAAGCCGAGGCCGACGCCGGTCATCGCCACGTGGCCGATGCCGTCGCCCATGAGGGCCTGGCGGCGCTGGACCAGGTAGATGCCGATGGCCGGGGCGGTGATGCCGACCAGGACGGCGGCGAGCAGCGCCCGCTGCATGAAGGCGTAGTTCAGGATTTCCATGGTCGTCGCCTTCTCAGCTCAGCAGGCCGGTGCGGATCGGTTCGGCGCCCGCCGGTGCGTGCGGGTGGACGTGGTCGTGGCCGGGCAGCGCGTGCTGGCCGACCGCCTCGGGCGGCGGGCCGTCGTGCAGGACGCAGCCGTCGCGGAGCACCACGGCCCGGTCGATCAGCGGCTCCAGGGGGCCCAGCTCGTGCAGCACGAGGAGGACGGTGGCGCCGGCCGCGACCTGCTTCCGCAGAGTCGCCGCCAGCACCTCCTGGCTGGCCAGGTCAACGCCCGCCATCGGCTCGTCCATGATCAGCAGTTCGGGTTCGGCGGCGAGCGCGCGGGCGATCAGTACGCGCTGGTGCTGGCCGCCGGAGAGGGCGTTCACCGAGTCCTTGGCGCGGTCGGCCATGCCGACCAGGTCGAGGGCGCGGCGCACGGCCTCGTGGTCGGCCTTGCGCAGGACGCCGAAGCGGGCCCGGGAGAGCCGGCCCGAGGAGACCACCTCGGTCACCGTGGCGGGGACGCCGCCCGCGGCCGTGGTGCGCTGCGGGACGTAGCCCACGCGCCCCCAGTCGCGGAAGCGGCGCCTGGGGGTGCCGAACAGCTCGATCTCCCCGTCCGTCACCGGCACCTGGCCGATGATCGTGCGCACGGCCGTGGACTTGCCCGAGCCGTTGGCGCCGAGCAGCGCGACCACCTGGCCGCGCCGCACGCTGAGGTCGATGCCGCGCAGGACGGGGCGTGAGCCCAGCTCGGCGCGGACGCCGCGCAGGGATATGACGGACTCGTCGCTCACGATGTCCTCCGTAACGATCGAACGGGCCGGGCTGCCCGGCCGGGCTGCTTACTTGGCGCCGAGGGCGGTTTCCAGCGCCTTGAGGTTGGCCTCCATGACCCCGACGTAGTCCTCGCCCTTGGACTTGTCGGTGATGCCCTCCAGCGGATCGAGGACGTCCGTCTTCAGGCCCGCGTCCTTGGCGAGGGTCTTCGCGGTCTTGTCGGACACCAGTGTCTCGTAGAACACGGTGGTGACGCCGTCGGCCTTGGCCTCCTCCTGGAGCTCCTTGATCCGGGCGGGGCTGGGCTCGCTCTCCGGGTCGAGGCCGTTGATGGCCTCCTGGGTGAGGCCGTAGCGCTCGGCGAGGTAGCCGAAGGCGGCGTGGTTGGTGAAGAAGACCTTGCTGTCGGTCTTCGCCAGGCCCTCCTTGTACGCCGTGTCCAGGCCGCCCAGCTTCTTCGCCAGCGCCTCGGCGTTCTTGCGGTAGTCGTCGGCGTGGTCCGGGTCGGCCTTCTCGAAGGACTCGGCGACACCCTGGGCGATCTCTGCGTACTTCACCGGGTCCAGCCAGACGTGCGGGTCGAGCGCGTGCTCGCCGCCCTCGGAGTGCTCCTCCTCGGCGTGCTCGTCCGCGTGCTCCTCGCCGCCGTGGTCGTGCTCCACGTTGCCGTGGTCCTCGAGCTTCGTCAGCGTGGCCGCGTCGATCTTCGTCTTCACGTCGGACTGGGCGATGGCCTCGTCCACGGCGGGCTGGAGGGACTTGAGGTAGAGCACCGCGTCCGCCTCGCCCATCTGGGCGGTCTGCTTGGCGCTCAGCTCCAGGTCGTGCGGCTCCTGGCCGGGCTCGGTGAGCGTGGTGACGTTCACGTGGTCCCCGCCGATCTGCTCGGCGAGGTACTCCATGGGGTAGAACGACGCGACGACGTCGAACTTGTCCGTGTTGCCCGCCGCCGAGCTGTCGCTGGAGCAGGCGGAGAGGGTGCCGAGGCCGAGCGCGGTGGCCGCGGTGACTGCTATGCCGGATATACGGCGTCGTCGTACGTTCATGACACCCATTTTCAACAAATATGGAAACCGTTGTCAACAAGCGTCCGATCGTGCAGACGGCAGGCCCCGATTTGGTCGTGGGGCGACCCACGCCGGTAACCTGAAGCATTCTCTGGAAGCATCTCGCTTCGTCGCCCGTCGTCGTAATGAAGAGAGCACCGTGGCCGCCGACAAGATCGACACCATCGTCAGCCTGAGCAAGCGCCGTGGCTTCGTATTCCCCTGCAGTGAGATCTACGGCGGTCAGCGCGCCGCCTGGGACTACGGTCCGCTGGGTGTCGAGCTCAAGGAGAACCTCAAGCGCCAGTGGTGGCGCTACATGGTCACCTCGCGCGAGGACGTCGTCGGTCTCGACTCCTCCGTGATCCTGGCCCCCGAGGTCTGGGTGGCCTCCGGTCACGTCGCCACCTTCACGGACCCGCTGACCGAGTGCACCTCCTGCCACAAGCGGTTCCGCGCGGACCACCTGGAGGAGGCGTACGAGGAGAAGAAGGGCCACGCCCCGGAGAACGGCCTGGCCGACCTCAACTGCCCCAACTGCGGCAACAAGGGCACCTTCACTGAGCCCAAGCAGTTCTCCGGTCTGCTCTCCACCCACCTCGGCCCGACCCAGGACAGCGGCTCCGTCGCCTACCTGCGGCCCGAGACCGCCCAGGGCATCTTCACCAACTTCGCCCAGGTGCAGACCACTTCGCGGCGCAAGCCGCCGTTCGGCATCGCCCAGATGGGCAAGTCCTTCCGCAACGAGATCACGCCCGGCAACTTCATCTTCCGCACCCGCGAGTTCGAGCAGATGGAGATGGAGTTCTTCGTCAAGCCGGGCGAGGACGAGAAGTGGCAGGAATACTGGATGGAGCAGCGCTGGAACTGGTACACGGGCCTTGGTCTCCGTGAGGAGAACATGCGCTGGTACGAGCACCCGGCCGAGAAGCTCTCCCACTACTCCAAGCGCACCGCCGACATCGAGTACCGCTTCTCCTTCGGCGGCAGCGAGTGGGGCGAGCTGGAGGGTGTCGCCAACCGGACCGACTACGACCTCTCCTCGCACGCCAAGGCATCCGGCCAGGACCTCTCCTACTACGACCAGGAGGCCCAGGAGCGCTGGACGCCGTACGTCATCGAGCCGGCGGCCGGTGTCGGGCGGGCGATGCTCGCCTTCCTGCTCGACGCGTACATCGAGGACGAGGCGCCGAACGCCAAGGGCAAGCTGGAGAAGCGCACCGTGCTGCGGCTCGACCCGCGGCTGTCGCCGGTGAAGGTCGCCGTGCTGCCGCTGTCCCGCAACCCCGACCTGTCGCCGAAGGCGAAGGGGCTGGCGCAGGCGCTGCGGCAGCACTGGAACATCGAGTTCGACGACGCGGGTGCGATCGGGCGGCGGTACCGGCGTCAGGACGAGATCGGGACGCCGTTCTGTGTGACCGTCGACTTCGACACGCTGGACGACAACGCGGTGACCGTGCGGGAGCGGGACACGATGAAGCAGGAGCGCGTGTCGCTGGACCAGATCGAGGGGTACCTCGCTTCTCGGCTGGTTGGCTGCTGAACGTCCGTTCGCGTTGAGGTACCAGGGGGCTCTGCCCCCTGGACCCCCGGGCCTATGCCCACCCACCACCCGACTCGGTCGGCTGGTGGGTGGGCGTTTCGGCGTTTCGGGGGATCGGATTACAGGTTCAGGGGGCCGGATTACAGGTTCAGCCCTCGGCTCAGCGGCCCTGCAGGGACTTCACGTTGGTGCCGAAGGTCCAGTTCTTCGAGCCGTCCCAGTTGAGGGACCAGGTCATCAGGCCCTTGAGGGAGCCGTTGTAGTGGTTCCACGCCTGGGAGACCAGGGACGGTGACATGTGGCCGCCGCCCGCGCCGGGCTGGGCGGGCAGGCCCGGGACCTGCTTGTCGTAGGGCAGCCGGATCGTCGTGCCCTGGATGACCAGGCCCTTGTTCAGGCAGTCGGTCTGGGCGGTGAAGCCCTGCACGGTGCCGGCCGAGTAGGAGTCGCCGGAACAGCCGTACATGCTGCCGTTGTAGTACTGCATGTTCAGCCACCACAGGCGGCCGTTGTCCGCGTACTTCTTGATGATCGGCAGGTACGCGCCCCAGATCGAGCCGTAGACGACGCTGCCGCCGGTGACGTACGCCGTCTCGGGGGCCATCGTGAGGCCGAAGTTCGAGGGCATGCGGGCCAGGACACCGTCGATGATGCGGATCAGGTTGGACTGGGACGCGGAGAGCTGGTTGATGTTGCCGCTGCCGGTCAGGCCGGTCTCGATGTCGATGTCTATGCCGTCGAAGTTGTACGTCTTGAGGATCGGCACGATCGTGTCGACGAAGCGGTCCGCGACCGCGGTCGAGTTGAGGTCGATGCCGGCCGTCGCGCCGCCGATGGAGAGCAGCAGCGTCTGCCCGGACGCCTTGGCCGCGCACATCTCGGCGGGCGTCGCCACCTTCACGCCGGAGTCCATGCCGTCCTCCCACAGGGCCGTCCCGTCGGAGAGGATCACCGGGAAGGCCGCGTTGAGGACGTTGTAGCCGTGGGCGGCGATCTGGGGGTTGGTGATCGGGGTCCAGCCGAAGGGCGGGTGGACGCCGTTGGCGGCTCCGTCCCAGTTCTCCCAATAGCCCTGGAGGACCTTGCCGGCGGGCTTCGACTTCACGGCGCAGGTGTCCGCGGCCGCGCCGGTGGGGGCGGCGCCCTCGGGAGCCGCCGACGCGGTGGCGACTCCCAGTGGGACCAGAACGGTGGCCGCCAGTGCGGCGGCCAGTAGACGGATCTTGCGGCGGATCATGCCGGGCCTCCCGGTGGGGGATCGGTGAGGGAGAGACGTCTTGTGTCGTAGGCATGACAGTGCTGTGGTCCAGACCTTTCGTCAAGAGGTCTGGACCAAGTGGCGGGGTGTGGAGGTGTGGATCGGGCCGTCGTCAGGCGATCGTCCGGGGCATGCGCAGGCTCAGCAGACCGGTCAGCGCCACCCCGGCGAGCTGGACCAGCAGCGTCGTCACCAGGGCGTCCCGCATGCCCATCCCCGGGACCAGCGACAGGAACAGCGTGCCCAGGGTGGCCACACCCAGAGCCAGGGACGCCTGCTGGGTGGTGACCATGACGCCACCACCCACGCCGGCCCGTACGGCAGGCACCTCCGACAGGACCACCCGCAGGATGACCGGGAGTTGGAGCGCCTGGCCCGCCCCGGCCACCGCCGCGCCCGGCAGCAGTTCGACCAGTCCCAGGTCGGGCCAGGAACGCCACGCGGCCAGCGTCATCAGGGCCAGGCCCACCCCCTGGAGGGCGGCGCCGACGGGTACGACACGGGTGCCGTAGCGGGCGACCAGGCGAGGGCCGGCGAGGGAGAAGAGGAAGAACACCACCGCGAGCGGGGCCAGGGCCAGGCCCGCGGCCACCGGGCCCAGGCCCGCGCCCTGCTGCAGGGCCACCGCGATGACGAACATGAAGCCGCTGAAGCCGATCGAGAACGGCACGATGAGCAGCAGGCCGCGGCGCAGCGAGACGATCGCGAACAGGCTCGGCGGGACCAGCGGCGTACGGCCCGCGCGGTCCGCCCGGCGCTCCACCGCGTAGAACGCCGCCGCCGCGAACGGGAAGGCGGCCAGCGACAGCCACGTCCACAGCGGCCAGCCCGCCGCCCGGCCCTCGGTCAGCGGGACCAGCAGGGTCAGGATCGAGGCGGCCAGCAGGAAGGTGCCGGGCACGTCCACCGGCTCGGGGCGCGCGGAGCGGGTCTCCGGGACCGCGCGGGCCGCGAGGAACAGGCCCACGAGGACGACCGGGACGTTCACCAGGAAGACGGAACGCCAGCCGGTGCCCGCGATGTCGGCCGCCACCAGGACGCCGCCCAGGATCTGCCCGGCCACCATCGACAGGCCGGCCGTCGCCCCGTACAGGCTCATGGCCCTCGCGCGCCGGGGACCGGTCGTGGTCGCCTGGATGGTCGCCAGCACCTGCGGCAGCATCGCGGCGGCCGAGGCGCCCTGCGCCACCCGCGCGGCCACCAGCGACCAGGCGTCCGGCGCGAGCCCGCAGGCCAGCGAGGTCAGCCCGAAGGCCGCCATGCCGCCCAGGAACAGGCGGCGCCGGCCGAAGAGGTCGCCGAGCCGGCCGCCGAGGACCAGCAGGACGGCGTACGCCACCCCGTACCCGGCGACGACCAGTTCCAGGACCGCCTCGCTCGCGGAGAGGTCGGCGCCGATGGTGGGCAGGGCGACGTTGACGATGAAGAAGTCGACGAGCGGGAGTGCCGCACCCAGCAGCACCGTGAAGAGTCCGAGGCCGCCGAGTGCGGGCGGCGCCTCCGGGGTGCCCGTACGGACGGGACGTGAAGTGATGGTTTCGGTCACGTGGTCGAGCCTGCGACCGTTTCCAGGGTGGTACCAGAGTCTTCTTATGCTGGTAGTAGAAGTACCTGGCAACAGGTTTCCGGGCGCGGCATCCTTGAGGCATGACGACGATGACGGGTCAGGAGACGGTGGTCCAGTCCCCGCCCCGGGACACCGGCTCGGAGATCCGGCGGCACGAACTGGCCGCCTTCCTGCGCAGCCGCCGCGAGCGCATCGCGCCCGAGCAGGTCGGGATGCCCCGCGGACGCCGGCGCCGGACCCCGGGGCTGCGCCGCGAGGAGGTCGCCCAGCTCTCGGCCGTCGGCGTCACCTGGTACACCTGGCTGGAGCAGGCCCGGGACATCCAGGTCTCCGTCCAGGTCCTCGACGCCCTCGCCCGCGCCCTGCTGCTCGACCCCTCCGAACGCGCCCACCTCTTCCAGCTGGCGGGGGCCGTCGACCCGACGCCCGCGCGGGTGTGCCCGGCGATCACCCCGGCGGTGCGCGCCCTGCTGGAGCAGTTCGAGCCGTACCCCGCCTGTGTGCAGAACAGCCGGTACGACATCCTCGCCCACAACCGGACGTACGGGCTGCTGCTGTGCGACCTGGAAGCGGTGCCGCCCGAGGATCGCAACTGCATGATCCTCTCCTTCACCAACGAGGACTGGCGCTCCTCGATCGTGCACCTGGAGGAGACCCAGCGGCTGATGGCGGCCCGTTTCCGCGCGACCATGGCCGGTCATCTCGCCGAACCCGCCTGGAAGATGCTGCTCAAGCGGCTGCGCACCCAGTCGCCGGACTTCCGCGAGGTCTGGGAGCGGCACGAGGTCGTCGCGCACCGCAGCAAGCGCAAGGAGTTCGTCAACCGGCACGTCGGGCGGATCCGCGTCGACCACACCGACCTGTGGCTCGGACCGGAGGCCGGGCCCCGGATGGTGACGTACGCACCTGCCGACGAGGTGTCCCGGGAGCGGCTGGAGAGGCTGCACGCGATCGCTCTGGAGCGTGGGCCGACTTCGTCCGGATGAGTGCCCGAGGTGCGGGAACCCGGAGATATGCGGAAGGTGATGTTCCCGGGGTTTCCACGGCCCGGGGGCCGCGGGTTCCCACAGCACGGACAGGGCGAGGACGAAGAGTCATGGCTGAGCAGAAGTCGGCGCGGACACTCCCGCGGCCGTTGCACGCGGCCGCTTCGGCGGTGCGGAAGGTGCCGGGTGCCGGGACGGTGGGCAAGGCCGCCGAGGGCGCGCTGGACAGGATCGGGGCGGTGTCGCCGCGCGGGCGGCGCGTGCTCGTCTACACGGGCGCCGGGGTGCTGGGCGTCGCCGGACTGGTGGAGTGGCCGGTGGCGGTCACCGGGGCGGCGGTGGCCTGGCTGACGCAGCAGCGCGGACAGGACCGGAACGGGAACGCGGGCAAGACGACCGCCAGGGCGGGGGCGGGAGCGGGGCACACGGGCACGGCGAAGGCCGGTACGGCGAAGTCGGGTGCGGGGGAGTCGGGTACGGCCGGTACGGCCAAGGCGGCCGGCTCCACCGGGACGGCCGCGGCGAAGCGGGCCGGCGGGGCCAAGAAGGCCGCCGCCAAGTCCACCGCCGCCAAGTCGACGGCAGCCAAGTCCTCCGCCGCGAAGAAGTCGGCCGCCGCGAAGAAGTCGGCCGCGAACAAGACCACGGCGAAGAAGACCACCGCGAAGCAGACGCCCGCGAAGAAATCCACCGCGAGGAAGTCCACCGCGAAGAAGTCCACCGCGAAGAAGACCGCCTCCCCCACTCGGGCCAAGAGCCAGTCGGGGACCAAGGCGTCCTCCAGTCGGCCCTCCACCTCCCGCGGGAGCCGCACCCGCAAGACGGCCGCCGCGTCGCGCACCCATACGTCCGGCTGAGGGACAGCCATGGCCGGTGGACTGCTGACGCGTTCCCAGGACGCCGTCACGGGGCTGGTGCTGGCCGGTCCCCGGCTCCTCGCGCGCGGCACCGCGCCCGCCGTGGGTGCCGCGGCCGGAGCGGCGGCGGGCACCGCGCGGGCCGGGGTGCGCGGCGCCGACTTCGCGGCGCGGGCGGCCCGAGTGGCCCGCGCGGCACTGCCCGGCGGATCGCGGGACTGGCGGGCCGGACCCCGGGCGCACCTCGCGCTGCGGCCGGTCGCCGCGGACGAGGTGCGCCGGGCGGGCGGTACCGAGCGGGTGGCGCGAAAGGTGGCGGCGGCACTGGCCGAGCACCCGGACGTCCTGCTCGCCTACTGGGACACCGGTCTGGCCCGGCTGGTGGTGACCGCGACCGAGGACACGCTCACCGACCGCGTCGTGGACCACGCCACCGAACTCGCCGAACACCACGGCCTCACCCGGGTGGACCAGACCGACCTCACCACCTCGGACGGCCCGGCGGACGGCTCGGCGGACGACCTGGTGGACGAGCCGGACCACCCCGGCGACCCCGCGCCCGTGCGTGTCGCGGCTGCCGCGCTCGGCGCCGACGTGCTGGGCATCGCCGCCGCCGTGACCGGTGCGCGGCTGCGGCTGCCGCCCTCGCCCCGCCTGGTCACCGCCGTCGCGACGCTGCTGCGCGAGAACCCGGCCTTCCGCGCCTGGCTGCGCGAGCGGCTCGGCGACCACCGCATGGACGTGGCGCTGGCCGCCGCCAACGCCGCCGTCCACGGCGCCGGGCAGAGCCCCACCTCGCTGGTGCTCGACGGGGCGCTGCGCGTCTGCCAGTTGACGGAGGCGGTGGCACGGGGAGCCGCCTTCGAGGTCGTGCACGACCAGTTGTGCGTCCCCGGCCGGGGCAGCCTGCCCGCCGTGTCCGCCCTGCGTCCGGCGCCGCGCACCTCACCGGCGCAGGACTACGCCGCCCACGCCTCCGCGGGCAGTGTGGCGGGCGCCGCGGCGACCCTGCTGGTCAAGCACGACCTGGCCGAGGCGGCGGAGGCGGTGCTCGCCGGTTCGCCCAAGGCCGCGCGCTACGGGCCCGCCGCCTTCCACGCCGTACTGAGCGCCGCGCTGTCCCGCACCGGTGTGCTCGTGCGCGACCCCGGGCGGCTGCGGCAGCTGGAGATGGCCCGCACGGTCGTGCTGCACCCCAGCGCGCTGCGGGTGCCGGACGCGGGCGCCGACCCGTGGACCGAGGACGTGCTGGACGCGGCGCGGCGCGCGGGACTGCGCGTGGTCATGGTCGAGGACCCGGCGCTGGCCGACTTCACCGGTCTCGCCGACCAGGTCGTCGGCGCCCGTCGCCCGCTCGCGGACGTCGTGGCCGAACTGCGCGCCGAGGGCGGCGTCATCACCGTCGTACGGCCGCTGCCCGGCGACGACGGGTCGCTGTCGGACGGGCTGCTCGCCGGGGACGTGGCCGTCGCGCTGGCCGACGCGGACTGCCCGGTGGCCTGGGGCGCGGACGTGCTCGCACCGCAGGGGCTGGCCGACGTGTGGCGGGTGCTGCGGGCGGTGCCGGTGTCCCGCGCGGTCGGGCACCGGTCGCAGACGCTGGCCAGGTCCGGGGCCGCGCTGTCCGGGCTGCTGGTGGCGGTCGGCGAGGCGCGCGGCCGGAGCCGGGGCGGCGTGTCGTCGCTGCTGGGGATGCGGCACGCGCCGGTGGACGCGAGCGCGGCGGTGGCCCTGCTGTCCGGGACGCGGGCCGCGATCGGCGTGGCGATGGCCCGCGCCCCGCACCCCCGGGCCCGGGTGGCGTGGCACGCGCTGGACCCGGACGACGTACAGGACCGGCTGGAGCGGGAGCGCGAGCCCGAGCCGACCGCGGTGGAGCAGGCCGGGGCCCGATTGCGCGCGGCCGCCGAGCGGGCGGGCCGGGTGCCGGTGCTGGCGCCGGTCCGCTGGTCGTGGCAGCTGGCCCGCGCCGTACGCGGGGAGCTGGACGATCCGCTCACCCCGGTACTGGCGGTCGGCTCGGCCGCCTCCGCCATCCTCGGGTCGGTCGTGGACGCGCTGCTCGTCGTCGGCGCCCTCGACCTGAACGCCCTGGTCGGCGGCTTCCAGCGGCTGCGCGCCGAGCGGGCGCTGTCCGGACTGCTGGCGGAGCAGAAGCAGAAGGCCCGGGTCACCGAGGAGCAACTCGGCCCGGAAAGTGCGGAGTTCGCCATGGAGGGCGAGCCGAGGATCGTGGACGCGGCCAAGCTGCACCCCGGTCACGTGATCGAGCTGAAGGCGGACGACGTGGTGCCCGCCGACGCCCGGCTGCTGTGGGAGGACGGCCTGGAGGTGGACGAGTCCGCACTGACCGGTGAGTCGCTGCCGGTGGACAAGTGCGTGGACCCGGCGCCCCGCGCCCCCGTCGCCGAGCGGTACTGCATGGTCTTCGAGGGCACGACCGTGGTGGCCGGACGGGCCCGGGCCGTCGTCGTCGACACCGGCGACCACACCGAGGCGGCGCGGGCGGTCGCGCTGGCGGCCCGTACGCCGTCGGCGGCCGGAGTGCAGGCCAGGCTCCAGGAGCTGACCCGCAAGGCGCTGCCGCTCACCCTGGCGGGCGGCGCCGCGGTGACCGGGCTCTCGCTGCTGCGCGGGGCACCGATCCGGCAGGCCGTCGCCGGTGGCGTGTCGGTGGCGGTGGCCGCGGTGCCCGAGGGGCTGCCGCTGGTGGCGACGGTGGCCCAGCTCGCGGCGGCCCGCCGGCTGAGCCGCCGGGGCGTCCTGGTGCGCACCCCGCGCACGCTGGAGGCGCTCGGCCGGATGGACACCGTCTGCTTCGACAAGACGGGCACCCTCACCGAGAACAGGCTGCGGCTGTCGCGGGTCGCGGGCCCCGACGGCACGGTCCGCCGAGTGGGCGCCCCGGAGACCGCCGACGCCGTACGGGTCGCCGCGCGCGCCTGCCCCCGGCTGAACGGCGACGGCGCCCGGCCCACCCACGCCACCGACGAGGCCGTCCTGGACGCGGCCGGGGACGACCCCGACTGGACGCAGGAGGAGGGCCTGCCCTTCGAGACCTCCCGGGGCTACGCCGCCGCCGTCGGACGCGAGGGCGGCACCGGCCCCGCCGTGCTGGTGGTCAAGGGCGCCCCGGAGACGGTGCTGCCCGCCTGCGCCGACCTGCCCGCGCACACCACCGAGGTGGCGCAGCGCCTCGCCCGCGACGGACTGCGCATCATCGCGGTGGCGCGGCGGCCCCTGGCGAGGGGCGAGAAGGCCGCCGAGGTCCTCGAACAGCCGCCGTCGAAGCTGGAGTTCACCGGACTGCTGGCGCTCGCCGACGTGCCCCGCGAGACCTCCCCGGCGCTGGTGCGCGGGCTGCGCGAGGCGGGCGTGCGGCCCGTGGTGCTGACCGGCGACCATCCGCAGACCGCCCACGCCATCGCCGTCGACCTGGGCTGGCCCGAGGACGCGGTCGTGGTCACCGGCGACGAACTCGCCGCCGCCGACCGCACCGTCCGCTCCCGGATGCTGCGCGACGCGGACGTGGTGGCCCGGGTGGCGCCCGAGCAGAAGCTCCAGGTCGTCGAGTCCCTGCGGGACGCCGGACGGGTCGTCGGCATGGTCGGCGACGGCGCCAACGACGCCGCCGCGATCCGGGCCGCCGACATCGGCGTCGGCATCAGCGCCCGCGGCTCGGCCGCCGCCCGCAACGCCGCCGACCTGGTGGTGACGGGCGACGACCTGCTGGTGCTGGTGGAGGCGGTGCGGGAGGGCCGGGCGCTGTGGCACAGCGTCGCCGACGCCATCGCCATCCTGATCGGCGGCAACGCGGGCGAGGTCGGCTTCGGCATCCTCGGCACGGTGCTGGGCGGCGCCGCCCCGCTGTCCACCCGCCAGATGCTGCTGGTCAACCTCTTCACGGACCTGTTCCCGGCGATGGCGGTCGCGGTGACCAAGACCGGCGACCCGGAGCAGGAGGCCGCCGACGCGGGCGCGCCGCTCGGTACGGCGGTGCTGGGCGAGCCCCTCATCCGGCAGATCCGGCACCGGGCCCTGACCACGGCGCTCGGGGCGACCGCGGCCTGGCTCTTCGGCCGCTTCACGCCGGGCACGCAGCGGCGCTCGACGACCATGGCCCTGTGCGCGGTCGTCGGCACCCAGCTCGCCCAGACCCTCGCCGACCGCCGCGACAGCCGCCTGGTCCAGGTCACCTCCCTCGGCTCCGCCGCCGCCCTGGTCGCCCTCGTCATGACCCCGGGCGCCAGCCGCCTCTTCGGCTGCACCCCGCTGGGCCCGGTCGCGTGGACGGGTGTGGCCGCGGCGATCGCGCTGGCCCTGGCGGGGCAGCGGGCGCTGCCGGGCGTGGAGGACGCGCTCGTGAAGTACTGGCCGAAGCTGGCGGACCGGCTGCCGGCGGTGAAATCCGGCGCGGGGCCCCAGGGCACCGGGGGATGATGCGCGGGTTCGCCGTCACCGACCGAAAGGCGTGTTCGTGCTTCCCCTGGACGAGATCCGGACGCTGCTGGGCGAACACGACGACCCGCACCACCGGGAACGGCCCCGGGACTTCGACCCGGAGACCGCGGTACGCCGCTTCGACCTGCTCACGGGCGAGCTCAGACGGCGTTTCGGACCGTCCACCCGGGCGGGGCTCTACCAGGACTCCAGCGCGTGCGGTCGGTTCTCGGTCCCGGCGGACGGTACCGGGCCGGTCGGCGGGCTGTGGGTCGAGCTGAGCAACTTCGGCGGCTTCGTCACCGCCGGAACGGGCGCCCACTGGACCGCGGACTCCGCGGCGGGCCTGAGCGGGGAGTTCGTGACGTGGCTGGACGAGGTGTGCACGGCGGCGGGGTGCGTCTTCGTCCCGCTGGACGTGCTGCTGGAGCCGTACGACGGCCCGACCCGGACGCTGGTGGACGAGGACCGGATCTTCGTGGAGACACTCGCCGCGCTCGGACACGACGGCGAGGACGGCGAGGACGAGGACGGTGAGGACGAGGACGGCGAGGACGGCGACATGCGGGCTGTCTGGGCCGACCGGTACTTCGACTACGTGTGAACCGCCGTCACGCCCCCGTCCGCGCCGCCTCCCGCACCTCCGGCGACTGCAGGCGCTCGGCCGTCCGTTCCGCCGTGCCGCGGGCCCAGCGGCCGCTCGTGACGGCGCCCAGGACGAGGACCGCGAGGCCGCAGGCGGCCAGGATCCACCAGCCGGGGCGGGCGGCGGAGACGAAGGTGTCGCGGTACGACGAGGCGCCCACGCCCGCCGCCAGCACCGCGCCGACCACCGCCACGCCGAGCGTCTGGCCCAGCTGGCGGCTGGTGGAGGCGACGGCCGCCGCGACCCCGGCCTGGGACCGGGGCATGCCGGAGACCGCGGTGTTGGTGATGGGCGCGTTGACGAAGCCGAAGCCGATGCCGAACAGGACGTAGCCGACGAAGAGCGTGACGTCGGAGGTCTCGGCCTCGAAGGCGGCGAACAGCGTCCCGCTCACGGTCAGCGCGCCGCCCGCGATCAGCAGGGGCAGGCGCGGCCCCCGGCTGCCGACCAGCCGCCCGGCGAGCGGGGCGCACAGGAAGGTCGGGACGGCCATCGGCAGCATCCACAGGCCGGCCTCCAGGGCGCTCAGTCCGCGCACGTTCTGGAGATACAGCGTGGACAGGAACAGGAAGCCGCCCAGCGCGGCGAACGCGCTGACCGCGATCACGGTGGCCCCGCTGAACGGCGCCGACCGGAAGAAGCGCAGCTCGACGAGGGGGTCGGTGCGCCGGGGCTCGTGGACGAGCAGGCCGATCAGCGCGGCGAGCGCCAGGACGGCGAAGGGCAGCACGTGCATGAACCCGGAGTTCGGCGCCTCGATGATCGCGTACGTCAGGGAACCGAACAGCACGATGACCATCAGCTGGCCCAGCGGGTCGGGGCGCCGGGCCTTCGGCGCGCGGGACTCGGGGACGAAGCGGAGGGTGAGCAGAAGGGCGGCCAGGCCCACCGGAAGGTTGACCCAGAAGATCGAGCGCCAGCCGACCGACTCCACGAGGACCCCGCCCACCAGCGGCCCCGCGGCCATGGATATGCCGACCACCGCGCCCCAGACGCCGATCGCACGGGCGCGTTCGCGCGGGTCGGTGAAGGTGTTGGTGATGATCGACATCGCGACCGGGTTGAGCATCGAACCGCCCACCGCCTGCAGCATCCGGAAGACGATCAGCGAGGACAGGTCCGGGGCCAGGGAGCACAGCAGCGAGCCGAGGGTGAAGAGCACCAGACCGGTCATGAAGACCCGTTTGCGGCCGATCCGGTCGGCCGTGGAGCCGGCCAGCATCAGCAGGGCGGCCAGCACCAGCGTGTACGCGTCGATCGCCCACTGCAGGCCGGACGTGCTCGCGTGCAGGTCGCGCTGCATGGAGGGGAGGGCGACGTTGAGGATCGTGTTGTCGATACTCACGATCAGCAGGCTCATGCAGCAGATGGCGAGCACGAGCATGCGGCGGCGATGGGTCAGCTCGGGCATGAACTCCATCGTACGCGCATTTCGATAGTGCGACTAACTAATGACTGATACATGATCTCCCCGCGTGCGTGACAATGGGGGAATGCCCACGCTCACCACGCCCGCCCCCGACCGCACCGCCGCACCCCTGCGGATCGGCCCGCACACCGTCGCGCCGCCCGTGGTGCTGGCGCCGATGGCCGGTATCACCAACGCGCCCTTCCGCACCCTGTGCAGGGAGTTCAGCGGGGGCAAGGGCCTGTTCGTGAGCGAGATGATCACCACCCGGGCGCTGGTCGAGCGCAACGAGAAGACCATGCAGCTGATCCACTTCGACGCGACCGAGACCCCGCGCTCGATCCAGCTGTACGGCGTCGACCCGGTGACCGTCGGCAAGGCCGTCCGCATGATCGCGGAGGAGGACCTCGCCGACCACATCGACCTGAACTTCGGCTGCCCGGTGCCCAAGGTGACCCGCAAGGGCGGCGGCTCGGCGCTGCCGTACAAGCGGAACCTGCTGCGCGCCATCGTCCGCGAGGCCGTCACCGGCGCCGGTGACCTGCCCGTCACCATGAAGATGCGCAAGGGCCTGGACGACGACCACCTCACCTACCTCGACGCCGGCCGCATCGCCGTCGAGGAGGGCGTCACCGCGATCGCCCTGCACGGCCGCACCACCGCCCAGCACTACGGCGGCACCGCCGACTGGGACGCCGTCGCCCGCCTCAAGGAGCACGTCCCGGAGATCCCCGTCCTCGGCAACGGCGACATCTGGTCCGCCGAGGACGCGCTGCGCATGGTGCGGGAGACCGGCTGCGACGGCGTCGTGGTCGGACGCGGGTGCCTGGGACGGCCCTGGCTCTTCGCCGACCTGGTCGCCGCCTTCGAGGGCCGCACCGACGCCTTCGTACGGCCCACGCTGCGCGAGGTCGCCGACGTGATGGTGCGGCACGCCACGCTGCTGGGGGAGTGGATCGGCGACGAAGCACGCGGCGTCATCGACTTCCGCAAGCACGTCGCCTGGTACCTCAAGGGCTTCGCCGTCGGCTCCGAGATGCGCAAGCGGCTCGCGATCACCTCGTCCCTGGAAGCGCTGCGCGCCGGGCTGGACGAACTCGACCTCGACCAGCCCTGGCCCACCGGCGCCGACGGCCCCCGCGGCCGCACCTCCGGCAACAACCGGGTGGTCCTGCCGGACGGCTGGCTGAAGGACCCCTACGACTGCGCCGGCATCGGCGAGGACGCGGAGCTGGACACCTCCGGCGGCTGACGGCCGCCGATCAGTCCCCCGCACGGGGGGGTGGGGATCAGTCCCCGGCCCCGGTGGGGTGCGGGACCGAGCCGTACGCCGTCAGGAAGCGGTCCCGGAAGGCGCTCATCGGCCACACCGGGGCGTCCTTCGCCGGTTCGAGGCCCTCCGTCCAGTTCCAGTCGTCGATCGCGTCGAGCACCTTCGGGTCCTTGGCGACGATCGACACCGGAACGTCCCGGCTCGCGCCGTCGCCGCTGACGCGGGCCAGCGGCTGGTGGTCGCCGAGGAAGACCAGGACGGTGTCGTCGGTGCCGTAGCGCTCCAGCCACTGGGTGAGGCTGGTGACCGAGTACTGGATCGACCTGCCGTACTCCTCCTTGGAGCGGGTGGAGTCGGTGATGACGTCGGACGCCTTCACGCCCGACGCCTCGATGCCGTCGTACACCGACCCGTCGCCGACCTCGTCCCAGCCGACCATCCTCGGGATCGGTGCCCAGGGCTGGTGGCTGGAGGTGAGGATGACCTCCGCCATCAGCGGCCGGTCGCGCTTCCTGCCGTGCTCCAGGCGCTGGAACGCCTCCAGCGCGTACTGGTCGGGCATCGTCGACCAGCTGAACTTCGGCCCCCGGTAGCCCACGTCGAACGCGTCGTACACCTTGTCCAGGCCGTACCAGTCCGCCTCCGGCCAGGCCTTCTGCACCCCCGGCATGACCCCGACCGTGTCCCAGTCGCCGGTCTTCTCGAACGCCTTGGTGAGGGTGAGGTGGTCGCCGGACGTGACGGTGCGGTAGCGCTGCTGGTTGTCCACCCACAGGCCGGACAGGAAGGTGGAGTGGCCGAGCCAGCTGCTGCCGCCGTACGTCGCCGACGTCAGCCAGCCGCTGCGGGCGTGGAAGCCCGCCTTCGCGAGCGATGCGGTGCTCGCGTCCAGCGTCCGGCCGACACCCGGTGCCATCACCGGGTCCTCGATCGCGCTGCGGCCGTAGCTCTCGATGAACGTGAAGATCATGTCCTTGCCGCGCAGGTCCGGCACCAGTTGGTCGCCGGGCGTGGCGCCGAACCGGTCGGCCTTCGCCTCCTTCGCGAAGGCCGCCTCGTCCCGCAGCGTGTCCACCACCCGGTGCGCCTGGGCCCGGGCCGCCTTGGAGGCGCTCGTGGTGGCGACCGGCACGCCGAAGGTCTGCACACCCAGCGCCGCGGAGGTCATCCACACGGTGGCCGCCATCAGCGCGCCCCGCGCCGCCCGCTCCCGGTGCGCGGCGAGCAGCTCGCCGAGCCGGACCGCCGCCAGCGCCATGAGCACCAGCAGCAGGACCGCCAGCACGACGGCGCCCACCGCGGCCCAGGTCGCCGCCGCCCCGCCCATCGCGTCGGCCACGAAGGACTGCGCGTCGTCGAGCAGGCCCCAGTCCAGGACCAGGTTGAAGCTGCGGCCCAGGTACTCGGTGAAGCCCATGTCGAGCAGGTTCAGCACGGTCAGCGCCCCGAGGGCGGTGCCGAACAGCGCCGCCGCCACCAGGCGCGGCACGCGCGGCAGGCAGAGCAGCAGCACCGCCGCGACGACCGCCTCCCCCGGGATCCGCGCGAAGCGGTTGGGCTCCAGCGCGACGAGGGTGTTGGGCAGCAGGAGGGACCCGAGCACCAGAATGGCCGAAAAGGCCGTCGTGACCCGGCGGACGACGAGAGCGGCGCGCGGGTGCCGGGTGCGCCACGAGCGCCAGTGGGCGAGCCGCGTCCTGAGGTTCTCCAGCGGGGCCGGACCCGCTGCGGCGGGGGTGTCGGGGTCGTCGGGAGCGTCGTCGGAAGGCCGCGGCGAACGGCGAAAAGGCGTGATGACGGGCACCCGAAGGTCCTTCCGTACGAAACCCGGTGGACGGCGGGCCCCGGCGAGGGGGCCGGGACCCGCCGGACTCTCGTACGTCCGCCGCGGGCCGTCCGTTCACCGGGTCCGTCCGCCGGTCCGCATGGTGAAATCCGGCGTCCTGTGGGAGCGTGATTCTCGCCACCTCTGATAGGAGTGGCGCTCAGATGAGCGGATCTTGAGCGACTCCACTTCTCCAAAGGGTGGCACTGAGTGCCACGCGATGATCGTTCATCGGACGAACTCAAACGTGGAGAATGACGCTCAGGTGAGCAGTTAAGTGGGTGTTCGAGAGTCCGTGCGTTCAAGAAGTGAAAACACAAGCGGTCGGTCGCTTGCCAAGCCTTGACTTTCGATCCGCTGGCGGACGAGTGGTTACGGGCGCATGACGCGCAAGTGGACGTACCCAGGTGCCTTTGATCTGGGTACATTCCTCGCCGTCAGGGCAGCCACCGCGTCCTCGAGGAGTCGAGACCCGTGTCGGAAAACAAAGATCCCCAGGTAGCGAACGCAGCGAAGTTCGTTTACGACTTCACCGAGGGCAACAAGGACCTCAAGGACCTCCTCGGCGGCAAGGGCGCCAACCTCGCCGAGATGACCAACCTGGGTCTCCCGGTCCCTCCCGGCTTCACGATCACCACCGAGGCGTGCAAGACCTACCTCGACAGCGGCGAGGAGCCGGCGGCACTGCGTGACGAGGTGAGTGCGCACCTCGACGCCCTCGAAGCGAAGATGGGCAAGAAGCTCGGCCAGGCCGACGACCCGCTCCTCGTGTCGGTGCGGTCCGGGGCCAAGTTCTCCATGCCCGGCATGATGGACACCGTCCTCAACATCGGCCTCTCCGACAAGTCCGTGCAGGGACTGGCCAAGCAGGCCGGCGACGACCGCTTCGCGTGGGACTCCTACCGCCGCCTGATCCAGATGTTCGGCAAGACCGTCCTCGGCGTCGACGGCGACCTCTTCGAGGAGGCGCTGGAGGCGGCGAAGACGGCCAAGAAGGTCGCGGTCGACACCGAGCTGGAGGCCGCCGACCTCAAGAAGCTCGTCACCAAGTTCAAGAAGATCGTCAAGACCGAGGCCGGCCGGGACTTCCCGCAGGACCCGCGCGAGCAGATGGACCTCGCCATCAAGGCGGTCTTCGAGTCCTGGAACGGCGAGCGCGCCAAGCTCTACCGCCGCCAGGAGCGCATCCCGCACGACCTCGGCACCGCCGTCAACGTCTGCTCCATGGTCTTCGGCAACCTCGGCCCCGACTCCGGCACCGGCGTCGCCTTCACCCGCGACCCCGCCTCGGGACACCAGGGCGTCTACGGCGACTACCTGCAGAACGCCCAGGGCGAGGACGTCGTCGCCGGCATCCGCAACACCGTCGCGCTGGCGGAGCTGGAGCAGATCGACAAGAAGTCGTACGACCAGCTGATGCAGATCATGGAGACGCTGGAGAACCACTACCTGGACCTGTGCGACATCGAGTTCACCATCGAGCGCGGCCAGCTGTGGATGCTCCAGACCCGCGTCGGCAAGCGCACCGCGGGCGCGGCCTTCCGGATCGCCACCCAGCTCGTCGACCAGGGCCTGATCGACGAGGCCGAGGCCCTCCAGCGGGTCAACGGCGCCCAGCTCGCCCAGCTGATGTTCCCGCGCTTCGACGACGAGGCCAAGGTCGAGCAGGTCGGCCGGGGCATCGCCGCCTCGCCCGGCGCGGCGGTCGGCAAGGCCGTCTTCGACTCGTACACGGCCGTCAAGTGGTCCCGGTCCGGCGAGAAGGTCATCCTGATCCGCCGCGAGACCAACCCGGACGACCTGGACGGCATGATCGCCGCCGAGGGCATCCTGACCTCGCGCGGCGGCAAGACCTCCCACGCGGCCGTGGTCGCGCGCGGCATGGGCAAGACCTGTGTCTGCGGCGCCGAGGAGCTGGAGGTCGACACCAAGCGCCGCCGGATGACCGTGCCCGGCGGGCAGGTCGTCGAGGAGGGCGACGTCGTCTCCATCGACGGCTCCTCCGGCAAGGTCTACCTCGGTGAGGTGCCGGTCGTGCCCTCCCCGGTCGTCGAGTACTTCGAGGGCCGCATGCACGCGGGTGCCGAGGACGCCGACGAGTTGGTCGAGGCCGTGCACCGGATCATGGCCTTCGCCGACCGCAAGCGCCGGCTGCGGGTGCGCGCCAACGCCGACAACGCCGAGGACGCGCTGCGCGCCCGCCGGTTCGGCGCCCAGGGCATCGGCCTGTGCCGCACCGAGCACATGTTCCTCGGCGACCGGCGCGAGCTGGTGGAGCGGCTGATCCTGGCCGACACCGAGGCCGTGCGCGAGGAGTCCCTGAAGGAGCTGCTGCCGCTCCAGAAGCAGGACTTCGTCCAGCTCTTCGAGTCGATGGACGGACTGCCGGTCACCGTCCGCCTCCTGGACCCGCCGCTGCACGAGTTCCTGCCCGACATCACCGAGCTGTCGGTGCGCGTGGCGCTCGCCGAGTCCCGCCAGGAGCCGCACGAGAACGAGCTGCGCCTGCTCCAGGCCGTGCACCGGCTGCACGAGCAGAACCCGATGCTGGGCCTGCGCGGTGTCCGCCTCGGCCTGGTCATCCCCGGCCTGTTCACCATGCAGGTCCGCGCCATCGCCGAGGCCGCCGCCGAGCGCAAGGCGGCCAAGGGCGACCCGCGCGCCGAGATCATGATCCCGCTGGTCGGCACCGTCCAGGAGCTGGAGATCGTCCGCGAGGAGGCCGACCAGGTCATCGCCGAGGTCGAGGCCGCGACCGGCACGAAGCTCAAGCTGTCGATCGGCACGATGATCGAGCTGCCGCGCGCCGCGCTGACCGCCGGGCAGATCGCCGAGGCCGCGGAGTTCTTCTCCTTCGGCACCAACGACCTGACCCAGACCGTGTGGGGCTTCAGCCGCGACGACGTCGAGGCCAGCTTCTTCACGGCCTACCTGGAGAAGGGCATCTTCGGCGTCTCCCCGTTCGAGACCATCGACAAGGACGGCGTCGGCTCCCTGGTCGCCGCCGCCGCGCAGGCCGGCCGCGCCACGCGTCCCGACCTGAAGCTCGGCGTCTGCGGCGAGCACGGCGGCGACCCGGAGTCGGTCCACTTCTTCCACGAGGTGGGTCTGGACTACGTCTCCTGCTCCCCCTTCCGGATCCCGGTGGCCCGCCTGGAGGCGGGCCGGGCGGCGTCGCGGTCGAAGGGCAGCGACCACCGGTAACCCCGGAAAGGGGTCAAAGGCCCCGGAGCCGCCGTCTGTCACCCGACCACCCTCACCGATCGGCGGCGGCTCCGGTCCACCAGAAAAGGCGGCACCCGTGCGGGGGTGCCGCCTTTTGTGACACGTTCAACGGTGTGAATTCCTGTGTGTGGAGCAGCAGCAAGCTGTCAGCAGAGTTGGAGGGCCCTGGCAGCGGACAGTGGCCGGCAGCCGGAACGGTGGTTGGATGACGCAGACGGATCACAGGGAACCGGCCGGCACGACCACCCGGGACGGGACCGGCGACAGAGCCGCCGACGCGGTCCCCGGCCCCCGGAGCGGGCCCCAGGAACGGGTCCCCGCCGGACCCCCCGTCCGCAGGAACCGGCTCGCGGCCCTGGACGGACTGCGTTTCCTGGCCGCCCTGTCCGTGGTCTTCTTCCACTTCGTCGGCCAGGTGCCCTCGACGATGCAGACCATCTGGGACCGCCCCGTCGAGGACGTCTTCCCCGAGGCCCACGGCTACTTCGCCTACGGCCGGCTCGGCGTCGAACTCTTCTTCCTGATCAGCGGTTTCGTCATCTGCATGAGCGCGTGGGGCCGCACCCCGCGCGACTTCTTCATCTCCCGCGTCACCCGGCTCTACCCGATGTACTGGGCGGCGATCCTGATCAGCGGGTGTGTGATCTTCTTCGCGGACAACCCCTTCGGGCACCCGTCGCCGCGCGTGATCTTCGCCAACCTGACGATGCTCCAGACCCCGCTCGGGGTGGAGCACCTCGACTCCGTCTACTGGACGCTCTGGCCCGAGCTGTGCTTCTACCTCACCTTCGCGGTGGTGGTGTGGAAGGGCCTGACCTACCAGCGCGTGGTGATCTACTGCGGCCTGTGGACGGTCGCCGCCGTGCTGGCCCCGAGCGCCGACATCCACCTGCTCACGCTGCTGGCGAACCCGCCGTCCGCGCCGTACTTCATCGCGGGCATGGCCTTCTACCTGATGTACCGCTACCGGCCGACCCCGTTGCTGTGGGGCATCGTCGCCATGTCGTGGCTGGTGGCGCTGCACTACCTGCTGACGCCCGACGGGGGCCGCCTCAACTGGGACTCCTGGCAGCCGGACCGCGCCTGGCTGGTCGTGGTGATCACGGTGTTCTTCCTGCTGATCGCCGCCGTCGCGCTCGGCTGGACCGGCCGCGTCCGCTGGCGCGGGCTGACCGTCGCGGGCACGCTGACCTTCCCGCTGTACCTGCTGCACGACGCCATCGGCGTCAACGTCCTGCACCGTTTCGGCGACCGGGCCCACCCGTGGGTGGTGGTCTGCGTCACCGTCGCCGCCCTGGTCGCGCTCTCCTACGTCGTGCAGCGGTTCGTGGAGCGGCCGGTGGCCCGGGCCGCACGGCGCTGGCTGAGCAGCGCCGCCTTCAGTCTCAAGCCGCCGGAGCCCCGCCGCTGAGCGGACGGGGCTCCGGGGCGGGGTGCCGTCGGGGGTAGCGACGCGGGCCGGGTCAGGCCGCGCCGTCGCCCCGGCGCCGTCGTGCGGCCAGCAGCAGTCCACCGCCCGCGAGCACGACGATCCCGCCGCCCGCCGCGAGGTACGGCGTGCTGTCGTCGCCGCCGGTCTCGGCCAGGTCGGTGCCCTGCTGCCCGGCGGCCTCGTCCCCGCCGCCCTGCTCGCTCCCGGAGTCCTTGCCGCTGTCGGTGCCCGCCGCGTCGTCGGTGTCCTTGTCGCTCGCGGGCACGAAGCCGGCCGGCGGCTTGTCGCAGCCCACGCCGTCCTTGTCGCGGTCCAGGTGCTCGCCGTAGTGCTCGTTGCCCTTCGGGATGTTGGAGTACCCGGCGTCGTACGCCTCGGTGCAGTTCTTGAACGGGTGGGCGCCGTCGTGCGCCTGGGCGGCGGCGGCCGGCAGGGCGGCCAGGGCCAGTGCGGCGACGGTCACGGCGGCGGGCTTGCGGAGCAGCTTCATCGAGAGTCCCGGGAATGGTGTGGATGGGCGGATATGAGGTGACGAAGCTATTGAGGTGACCGGGATGTGGTGGGGATATGGAGGACTCGTGATGGGAACGTGACGTGACTGGACGGTAGCTCTCCGCTCAGGGCCGCCGGGCGCGTACGGTGAGACGGGTCCGGACCAGCGAAGGAGCCGCGGATGACCGGCTGGAACACGGGCGACATCCCCGACCTGGACGGGCGCGTCGCCGTCGTCACCGGGGCCAACGGCGGCCTCGGCTACGTGATCGCCCGGGAGCTGGCGCGCAAGGGGGCGTCCGTCGTGCTCGCCTGCCGCAGCGCGGAGCGGGGGAGCGCGGCCGTGGAGCGCCTCCTGGGCGAGGTGCCCGCCGCCGCCGTGGAACCGGCGCGGCTGGACCTCGGGGACCTGGCCTCGGTCCGTGAGTTCGCCTACGGACTGCCGTACGAGCGGGTGGATCTCCTGGTCAACAACGCCGGGGTGATGGCGCTGCCGCACAGCACGACGACGGACGGCTTCGAGACCCAGTTCGGCGTCAACCACCTGGGGCACTTCGCGCTCACCGGGCTGCTGCTGCCCTCCCTGCTGGCCGCACCCGGCGCCCGGATCGTGACCGTCTCCAGCCTGCTGCACGTGCTGGCCAACGTCGATCCGCGCGACCTCAACAACGTGCGCCGGTACGGGCGCTGGACCGCCTACGCCCGCTCCAAGTCCGCCAACCTGCTCTTCACCCACGAGCTGGCGCGCCGGCTCGCGGGCCGGGAGGGCGCCTCGGACGTCCGCGCGGTCGCCGCTCACCCCGGATACGCCGAGACCGGACTGACGACCGCCGGGCCCCGGGCCGAGGGGCGCCGGCTCGCCGAGCGGCTGGCGCGGCTCGGGAACCGGGTCGTCGCCCAGTCCCCGGAGGCCGGCGCGCTGCCCGTGTTGTACGCGGCGACCGCGCCCGGCGTCCCCTCCGACTCCTTCACCGGCCCGTCCTTCGCGATGTGGCGCGGGGCGCCCGCACCGTCCTGGCGGGCGTCCTGGACCACCGACGACGCGATGGGGGAGCGGCTGTGGGCCGCCTCCGAGCGGCTGACCGGCGTCATCTACGAGTCGTTGCTGCCCTGAGAGGGTTCCGGGTCCGACCCTCCCTGGGGCTCAGGCCGTCTGGCCGCCGTCCACCACCAGGTCGGTGCCCACCACCGACGCCGAGTCGTCCGACGCCAGGTACAGCACGGCCGCGGCGACCTCCGCCACCTCCGAGACCCGGCCGAGCGGCGTCTCCTCCCGCATCCGCTCGGCCCGCCCGGCCTCCGTCTCGCCCGGCTGCAGGGACATGGAGGTCGCCGTGGCGCCGGGGCTGACGGCGTTGATGCGGACCCCGTCCCCGATGTGGTCCAGGGCGGCGCCCCGGGTGAGGGCCGATACGGCCGCCTTGGTCGCCGCGTAGGCGGTGGCGCCGGGGCTGCGCTTGTGCGCCCCGAAGGTGGAGGCGATGTTCACGATCGTGCCGCCGCCCGGCTGGGCGCGCATCTGCCTGACCTCCGCCCGCAGGGCGAGGAACACCCCGGTGACGTTGATGTCGAGCTGGGCGTGCCAGTCCTCCTCGGACAGGTCCGCGACGGGCACCCCGCCGCGGAAGACGCCCGCGTTGTTCACGGCCACGTCGAGGGAGCCGAAGTGGTCCACGGCGGCGGCCACCAGGGCGTCCACGTCCTCGCGCCGGGTGACGTCCGCGGTGACGGCCAGCGCCTTGCCGCCCGCCCGCTCGATCAGGGCGGCCGTCTCGTCGAGCGGTCCCCGCGCGCGCCCGGCGACGACGACGTGCGCGCCCTCGGCGGCCAGGGCGAGGGCGACGGCCCGTCCGATGCCGGAGCCCGCGCCGGTGACGAGGGCGGTCCTGTCGGTGAAACGCTGGGTGGTCATGAATCTCCCCTTTTTCCTGACCGAACTTCTGGGACGAATTTCTGGGACGAATTTCTTGACTGATCGGTTCAATATGTGGCCGTGAAAACACCCCTCCGCAGAGGGGCGCGCCCGGGGCTCAGTCGAGCAGCGCGAGCGCCTGTTCCGCCGCGTCCCGCATCCTGGCCGGGTCGGGCGAGGCCTTGCCGACCACCCGCATGCCCTGGAGCAGGACCAGCAGCATCCGGGCGAGGGCCAGCGGATCGCGTCCGGCGGGCAGGTCGCCCTCGGCGCGGGCCCGGGCCAGCGCCGAGTGCAGCACGGTCTCCAGCTGGTCCCAGTTCCGCTCGACCCGCCGGGCGGCGACCGCGTCGTGCGGGGCCAGCTCGGCGGCGGTGTTGGTGACGAAACAGCCGTGCAGCCGCGAGTCGTCGGCGCTCGCCTCCGCGGCGTAGCGCCGCACCAGGGACCGCACGCCCGGCAGGGCCGGGCCCGGCCGGGACAGGTCCTCCAACAGGTCCGGGAGCAGCCCCTGCTCGTAGCGCGCCAGCGCCTTCAGGTACAGCTCGCGCTTGTTGCCGAAGGTCGCGTAGATGCTGGCGCGCCCGACGCCGAGGTGCTCGACGAGGTCGGACATCGACGTCGCCTCGTAGCCGCGCCGCCAGAACAGCTCCAGGGCTGCCCGCAGCGCGGCGTCCGGATCGAACTCCTTGGTCCTGGCCACGACCCGGAGCCTAAGCCCATCTGAAACGATCAGTCAAGAAAGGCTGGGTGCGGTCAGGAGGGTGGCCGGCTCAAGCGGCCTTCACGGCCTGCACCTGGTACGTCTCCACCCGCATCGCCGCGTCGTCCAGGCACTCCCCGGTCGTGAGGTCGAAGCGCTGCTTGAGCAGCGGGGAGGCGACGAACGGGCGGCCCTGGTGGGTGCCGGTCAGGCCGCGGGAGAGGACCGCCGCGCCGGTGAAAGGGTCCCGGTTGTCGATGGCGTACAGCCCGCCGTCCCGGTCGCGGAAGAGGGCCACCTGGCCGCCGTCCGGGAGCAGGGCCGCCACGCCACGGCCCGGGAGCAGGGCGCCGAGGTCGCAGGCCGTGAACCAGTCGTCCGTCAGCCGCAGCCGGACCTTCAGGTCGGTCGTGTCGGGAGCGAGGGTCTCGGGTGCCAGGGTCATCGCAGGGTGCTTCCTTCCAGGAGGTCGTCTGCGGAGGCGGGCCGCCGGCCGATGTCCAGCAGCGGCAGGTCGGGCTTCATCTGGTCGCGTTCGGGCACGAAGCCCACGACCGGGTCGGGGGTGTCGGGGGCGTTCACGAAGGACACGAACCGGGCCAGCTTCTCCGGGTCGTTGATGGTCTCGGCCCACTCGTCGCGGTAGTGCGAGACGTGGGCCCGCATCAGGGACTCCAGCTCGTCGCAGATGCCGAGCGAGTCGTGCACGACGACGTCCCGTACGTGGTCCAGGCCGCCGGGGATGCGCTCCAGCCAGGTGGAGGTGCGCTCCAGCTTGTCGGCGGTGCGGATGTAGAACATCAGGAACCGGTCGATCAGACGGACCAGTTCGGCGTCCGAGAGGTCCTGCGCGAGCAGGTCCGCGTGGCGCGGGGTGGCGCCGCCGTTGCCCCCGACGTACAGGTTCCAGCCGTTGGAGGTGGCGATCACGCCGAAGTCCTTCGACTGGGCCTCGGCGCACTCGCGGGCGCACCCGGAGACCGCCGACTTCAGCTTGTGCGGGGAGCGCAGGCCCCGGTAGCGCAGCTCCAGGTCGATCGCCATCCGCACCGAGTCCTGGACGCCGTAGCGGCACCAGGTCTGGCCCACGCAGGACTTCACCGTGCGCAGCGACTTCCCGTACGCGTGCCCCGACTCGAAGCCGGCGTCCACCAGCCGCGCCCAGATCAGCGGCAGCTGCTCGACGCGGGCGCCGAACATGTCGATCCGCTGACCGCCGGTGATCTTCGTGTAGAGCCCGAAGTCCCGGGCGATCTCGCCGATGACGATCAGCTTCTCCGGCGCGATCTCGCCACCCGGGATGCGCGGCACGACGGAGTACGAGCCGTTGCGCTGGAGGTTGGCGAGGAAGTGGTCGTTGGTGTCCTGGAGCGCCGCCTGCTCGCCGTCCAGGACGTAGCCGCTCGCGCCGATCGCCGGTGCCAGCGAGGCGATGATCGAGCCGACCGCCGGCTTGCACACCTCGCAGCCCTCACCGCCCCGCGCTCCCTCCCGGCCGTGCCGGTCGAGCAGCTCGCGGTAGGAGGTGATCCGCAGGGCGCGGACGATCTCGTACAGCTCCTCGCGGGTCTGCGCGAAGCAGCCGCACAGCCCCTTGTCGACCTCGACGCCGCTCGCCTCCAGCTCGGCGGTGACGAGCTGGCCGAGCACCTTGACGCAGGAGCCGCAGCCGGTGCCGGCCCGGGTGCACTTCTTCACCTCGGGCACGGTGGTGCAGGAGTGCTCGGTCACCGCGCCCCGGATGGTGCCCTTGGTGACGTTGTGACAGGAGCAGATCACCGCGTCGTCGGGCAGCGCGGCCGGGCCGAGCTGCGCCGGGGCCCCGGCACCGGCGGGCAGTACGAGCGACTCGGGGGAGAGCGGCGGGACCGAGCCGGTGAAGGCGCGCAGGGTGCCGTACGCCTCCGCGTCGCCGACCAGGATGCCGCCGAGCAGCGTGCCGTCGCGGCCCACGACCAGCTTCTTGTACAGGCCCGCGCGGGAGTCGGAGTAGACGACGTCCAGGCAGTCCTCGGCGGTGCCGTGCGCGTCGCCGAAGGACGCCACGTCCACGCCGAGCAGCTTCAGCTTGGTGGACAGGTCGGCGCCCGTGAAGGACGCCTCGTCGTCGGCGATCGTCGCGGCGGCCGTCTCGGCCTGCTCGTACCCGGGCGCCACAAGACCGTACACCCGGCCGTCGGACGCCAGCGCGCACTCGCCGATCGCGAACACGTGCGGGTCGGTGACCGTGCGGCACTGCTCGTCGACGCTGATCCCGCCGCGCTCGCCGACCGCGAGGCCGCAGTCCCGGGCCAGCTGGTCGCGGGGGCGGACACCGGCGCTGAACACCACGAGGTCGGTGGCGAGTTCGGAGCCGTCGGACAGCTTCATGCCGGTGACGGCGCCGTCCGCGCCGGTCACGATCTCCTGGGTGCCGACGCCCGTGTGGACGGACAGGCCCATCTCCTCGATGGTGCGCAGCAGCGCCGCGCCGCCGCCCTCGTCGACCTGCACGGGCATCAGGCGGGGCGCGAACTCCACGATGTGCGAGGTGAGTCCGAGCCCCTTGAGCGCACCGGCGGCCTCCAGGCCGAGCAGCCCGCCGCCGACCACGGCACCGGTCGTCGCGTTCTTCGCGTACTCCTCGATCGCGAGCAGGTCCTCGATCGTGCGGTAGACGAAGCAGCCCTCGGCGTCCTTGCCGGGCACCGGGGGGACGAACGGGTAGGAGCCGGTGGCCAGGACGAGGACGTCGTAGTCGACGACCAGCCCGGAGCGGGCGGTCACCTTGCGCGCCTCCCGGTCGATCGTCTCCGCCGGGTCCCCGACGCGCAGCTCGATGCCGTGCTCCTCGATGAAGGCCATGTCCGTCATCGACAGGTCCTCGGGGGTCTTCCCCGAGAAGTACGAGGTGAGCTGGACGCGGTCGTAGGCGGGGCGCGGCTCCTCGCACAGGACGACCACGCGGTGCGTGCCGGTCAGGCCGCGCTCGGCGAGGGCCTCCAGGAAGCGCTGGCCGACCATGCCGTGGCCGACCAGCACGATCGTCGGGGGGTTCCCCGGGGTGGCGGTCATCAGGAGCCTCCGTCTTGGGTGAGCAGGTGGAGCAGGGGGCCGCCGTCGGAGGGGAGCGGCTCTGCTCCCTCCCAGGCGCGCGCCAGCGCGCCGACGGTGCCGAGTTCGCCGACCAGGACCCCGCCGACCAGCCGGTCGTCACGGACGACGACCTTGCGGTAGGTGCCCCGGGTGGCGTCGGCGAGCTGCACGACGTCGTCGCCGGGGCGGGGGTCGGTCTCGCCGAACGCGGCGAGGTCGAAGGGGTCGAAGGAGCCGCCGGACCCGGTGAGGGTGAGCCGGGTCAGCGAGCGGGTGCCGGTGTAGCGAGCGGTGCCGTCCCCGGCGAGCAGCTCGGCGAGGACGCCGGCCTGTTCGAGGGCGGGCGCGGCCAGCCCGTACACGCGGCCGGCGTGCTGGGCGCAGTCGCCGATCGCGCGGATGTGCGGGTCCGAGGTGCGCAGCTCGTCGTCGACGAGGACGCCCTTGCCGACCTCGAGGCCCGCCTCCCGCGCCAGCCCGACCCGCGGCCGGACCCCGCAGGCGAGGACCACCAGGTCGGCGCCGAGGGCGTACCCGTCGCCCATCTCCACCGACCGCACCGCCCCGCCGACGCTGCGCACGTCCCGTACCCGGCACTCGGTGTGCACCTCGACGCCGAGGCCCTCCAGATGCCGCCGGACCAGCGCGGAGGCCGCCGGGTCGAGCTGCCGCTCCATCAGCCGCTCGGACTGCTGGGCGAGGACGACCTGGGCGCCGCGCACGGCCAGCGCGCGGGCGGCGGACACGCCGAGCAGCCCGCCGCCGATGACGACGGCCCTGGCCCCCGGCCGCACCGCCTTCGACAGCCCGAGGCAGTCGTCCATCGTCCGGAAGGCGTGCACGCCCTCGGGCAGCTCGTGGTCCGGGGTGAACAGACCGCGCAGGGGAGGCAGCACGGCGTTGGAGCCGGTGGCCAGGACCAGCGTGTCGTACGCGATCACCGACCCGTCGGCGCAGCGCACGGTCCGCCCGGCCCGGTCGATGCCGGTGACCCGGCCGCGCAGCAGCCCGGCGGGCGCCGGCAGGGCGATCACCTCGGCGCCGTACCGTCCGGCCAGCACCTCGGCGAGCAGCACCCGGTTGTACGGGCGGTGCTCCTCGTCGCCGAGCGTCAGCGCGGGCGTGCCCAGCTCACCGAGCCGCCGGGCGAGCGTCACGCCCGCGAGTCCGGCGCCGATCACCACCACACGCGTTTTCGAGGTCATGGCACCGAGCGTGCGGTGCGGGTGTTACCCGGCCGCATCCCCTCTGTTTCCCACGGGGAACGCTGCCCTCAGCGCCCCCGGCCGGGGCGTGTGAGGGCCCCGGCCGGGGGCGCGGGAACCTCAGAAGTCCCTCATCTCGATGGACGGCACATCCATCCCGTCCATAAGGTCGCGATCATGCCCGACATATCGCTGACCACGGTCGTCCTGCTCTGCCTCGCCGCACTCGTGGCCGGCTGGATCGACGCGGTGGTCGGCGGAGGCGGCCTGTTGCTGCTCCCGGCGCTGCTGCTCGGCCTGCCCGCCGGCACCCCGGCCGCGCACGCGCTGGGCACCAACAAGGCGGTCGCCATCGTCGGCACCACGGGCGCGGCGGTGACGTACGCCCGCAAGGCGCCGGTGGACGTGCGCACCGCCGTACGCATCGGCCTGGCGGCGCTGGCCGGGTCCTCGGGCGGTGCCTTCTTCGCCGCCGGGATGAGCACCGAGGTCCTGAAACCGGTGATCATGGTGGTGCTGCTCGCGGTGGCGGCCTTCGTGATCCTGCGCCCCGCCTTCGGCACCGCGCCCGCCACCGGCCCGGCCACCCGCCGCCAGATCCTCGCCGCGATCGGTCTCGCGGGCCTCGGCATCGGCTTCTACGACGGGCTCATCGGCCCCGGCACCGGAACCTTCCTGGTCCTGGCCCTCACCGCCCTGCTCCACCTGGACCTGGTGACCGCCTCCGCCACCGCCAAGATCGTCAACTGCTGCACCAACGCGGGCGCCCTCGCCACCTTCGCCTGGCAGGGCGCGGTGCTGTGGCAGCTGGCCGTCCTGATGGCCGCCTTCAACCTGGCCGGCGGCATGTTCGGCGCCCACACCGCCCTCAAGAAGGGCAGCGGCTTCGTCCGCGTCGTCCTGCTGACGGTGGTCTTCGCCCTGGTGGCGAACCTGGCGTACGAACAGTGGGTGGCCTAGGGGGTGTCGTTTGGATCTTGCCGGGGTCGCGGGGGCTGGCACGCGCATCTGCGGCGTTGTCGTCGGTTGCCAACGCTCCGCGTTGTCGCCCTCCTCCGCCTTGCAGCTGCACGCACCAGACCCCGCTCGGGTCGGCCACAAGGCACCGTCGGCCGCGGCCGGCCTGATCCAAACGACACCCCCTAACCGCGCGGCCGGGAGCTGAACGCGTCACCGGCTGCCGGTCAGGTGGGCGAAGACGACCACGTTGCCCTGGTACCCGGTACTGCGTGAGTAGGGGCCGCCGCAGGTGATGACGCGCAGTTCGGGGCGGTCGGCGGCGCCGTAGACCTTCTCGTCGGGGAAGGCGTCGGCGGCGTAGACCTCCACCGCGTCCACGGTGAAGACCGCGACGCCCCCGTCGCGCCGGTCGATCTCGATCTCCGCGCCCTTCTTCAGGGCACCGAGGCGGTAGAAGACGGCGGGGCCCTCCGCGTTGTCGACGTGCCCGGCGACGATCGCGGTGCCCGTCTCGCCCGGGGTGGTGCCGGCCTCGTACCAGCCGGCGAGGTTCTTCTTCTCGGCGGGCGGCACGTCCAGGCTGCCCGTGCCGGTCAGGCCCAGGCCCGTCAGCGGGGCGTCCACGCCGATCGCCGGGATGCGGACCCGGTCCGGCGGGGAGGGCGGCAGCGCCGGTGCGGCGGCGCCCCGGTCACCCCGGTCGGCCTGGCCGGTGGTGCGGGCCTGCGCGGCCGACGGCTGCGGCGGGGCGTCGGTGCGGTCGCCGTCGAGCAGTAGCCACGCCCCCGAACAGAGGGCGGCCGCGGTGACGGCCGCTATCGCGGTGTCCTTGACCCTGCGCATGACGTCCCCTCTCCCTCGCATCCCTGGGACCCCCGGCCCCCTCCGGGCCGCGAGGGGCGTCGGACCCGGAGGGGGTGGGGAAGTGCGGTACCGGCGGACGGGCAGCGGAGGGTGCCCGTCAGATCCCGTCGCCTCTCGCCCGGCGATGCAGGAGCCAGGTACCGCCCGCGGCGGCGACGGCGAGAGCCGCCACGCCGGCCGCGGTCTGCACGGGATCGGAGCCAAGAGCGCCGCCGACCCCCGTCTTCACGCTTCCTCTGGGGTACACCTGCTCGGCGGCCGAGGTCAGCGTGACCACCAGGTCGCCCGTCACCCGCCGCTCGTCGTCCCCGCAGGTCGCGACGATCTCGTACGTCCCCGGCTGCGCGCTCGGCGGCACCTCGAAGTGGCCGGTCGCCTCCCCCTCGCCGGTGCCGGGGGCCAGCGGGAACGCGCCCGCGCCGACCGCGCTGGCGTCACCCGCCGCCGAGCCGCCCTCTCCGCACACCGCGGTCGTCACCACGGCCCGGTCGCCCGGCACGACCGAGGAGGGGTACACCGTCAGGCCGCCGGTGGCGACGGCATCCCCGGCGTACACCGGGGCCGCGGCGGCCGCGGTGGTCAGACCGACGGCCGCGGCGGCGAGCGCGGTACCGGTCAGCAGGCGGGCGGTACGTCGCATCGGTGCTCCTTTGAGCTCTTCGGTGGCCCCTGCCCTACCGAGGAAAGTGGCACCGGCCCCGGCCCGCTCCCCGGGCGGGTGTGAACGGGTGACCGGTGCCTCCGAACGGACCCGGGAGCGACGCGGCTTGACCTCAAGCAAACTTGAGGTACCAGGATCTCCGGCATGGACACCATGACCAGCACGACCACCGTGAACACGACGACCGCACCGCTGCGCGTCACCTTGCTCGTCGGCAGCAACCGCCACGGCCGTTTCGGCCCGGTCGTCGCCGACTGGCTCCTGGACCACCTCCGGGCCCACGAGGACCTGGTGCCCGAGGTGGTGGACGTCGCCGGGACCGAGCTGCCCACGACCTTCGCCCCGACACCGGAAGCGACCGCCGCGCTGGCGGAGATCACCCCGAAACTGGCGGGCGCCGACGCGTTCGTCGTGCTGACCCCTGAATACAACCACTCGTTCCCGGCGGGCCTGAAGAACGTCATCGACTGGCACTTCACCGAGTGGCGGGCCAAGCCCGTCGGCCTGGTCTCCTACGGCGGTCTGGCCGGCGGCCTGCGGGCCGCCGAGCACCTGCGCCAGGTCTTCGCCGAACTGCACGCCGTCACCGTCCGCGACACCGTCTCCTTCCACAACGCCGGCGCGTCGTTCGACGACGAGGGCAGGCTCAAGGACCCGTCCGGTCCGGACGCGGCGGCCAAGACGATGCTCGACCAGCTGGTGTGGTGGGGCCGGGCCCTGCGGGAGGCGAAGGAGAAGCGTCCCTACGACGGAGCGTGAGGCGCCGCAGGAGCGTCGCAGGGGTGCCATAGGAACGGGTGCCATAGGAACTTCCTATGGCACCCGCTGCAATTTCGTCTTTGCCCCCGCTCATTTCCCGGACCTACCGTGAGTGCGTCATCACGAGATTCCCGGAAAGGGCAGTGGAATGACCACGAACGAAAACACGTCGGGAAATCGGGAGCTCGCCGGAAAGCGGGCCCTGGTCACCGGCGGCACGCGCGGAATCGGAGCGGCGATCGTCCGCGGGCTCCTGGACGCCGGCGCCGAGGTGATCACGACCGCCAGGTCGGCGACCGGCCCGGCGCCGGAGGGGGCGCGCTTCGTGCAGGCGGACGTGCGGACCCCCGCCGGGGCCGAGGCGCTCGCCGGGGCCGCGCACGAGGCGCTCGGCGGGGTGGACATCCTGGTCCACAACGCGGGCGGGGCGCGGCCCCAGAAGGACGGCCTGGTCATCCCCGACGAGGAGTGGCTGGACACCCTGAACCTCAACCTCCTCGCGTCGGTCCGGCTGAACTCCCTTCTGGTGCCGGGCATGCGGGAGCGGCGTTCGGGTGCGATCGTGCACATCTCCTCCGCTGCGGTCGCGCCCCCCGCACCCCCGTTCCTGCACTATCAGGCGGCGAAGGCGGCGCTGGACAACTACAGCGCCGGACTGGCCGCGACGCTGGCCCCCTCCGGCGTGCGGGTCAACACCGTCAGCCCCGGCCGGACCTCCACCCCCGGCGGGGAGGAGACCCGGGAGCACTGGGCGCGTCTCGACGCCGGTCCGGCCCCGAGCGGCACCGCCCCGCTGGGGCGCGACGGCCTGCCCGACGACATCGCCCACGCGGTGCTGTTCCTCGTGTCCGACCGCGCGGGCTGGGTGACCGGAACCAGCCTCGCGGTGGACGGCGGGGAATATCCCAGGGGCTGACATTCTGGGGGTGCGCCCCCGAATTCCCGGGGTGCGCCCCCGAAAGAAATGAAGCTGGAAAAGTCTGCGAAAAGGGGCCCGGAAATGGGAATGTACAGCAACAGGAATGCCGTGATCACGGGTGGCGGCAGCGGAATGGGCCTCGCGATGGCGGAGCTGCTGGTGGCCGGCGGAGCCCGCGTCGTGATCACCGGCCGTTCGCAGGCCACGCTCGACGCCGCCCGGGAGCGGCTCGGCGAGAACGCGGTGGCCGTACGGGGCGACGTGGCCTCACTGCCGGACCTGGACACCCTCACCGACCGGGTGAAGGCCGAACTCGGCACGGTCGACGCCCTGTTCGTCAACGCCGGCATCGCCACCCTCACGCCGCTCGGCTCGACGACCGAGGAGGCGTACGACGAGCTGTTCGACATCAACGTCAAGGGCGCCTGGTTCACCGTGCAGAAGCTCGCCCCGCTGCTGAACACGGGCGCCGGCGTCGTCCTCACCACCTCGATCGCCAATGTCATCGGCATGGCGGACACCAGCGTCTACGCGGCCGGGAAGGCGGCGCTGCGCTCGATGGCCCGCAGCTTCTCCAGTGAGCTGCTGCCCCGCGGCATCCGGGTCAACGCGGTCAGTCCCGGCCCCGTCGACACCGGAGCCCTGGACGCGGCGATGACCGCCGAGGAGGCCGAGCGGTTCAAGGCGGAACGGGTCGCGGACAACCCCATGCGGCGCTTCGGCACCCCCGAGGAGATCGCCCGGGCCGCCGCCTTCCTCGCCTTCGACGCCACCTACACGACCGGCGCCGAGCTGGCCGTGGACGGCGGCGCCACCCAGCTCTGAGCGAACCGGTACCAGGTCTCCTGCCGCAGGAACTCCAGCAGCGCCGTCTCCGCGGGACCCGCGCCGGGCCGGACCGCGGCGACCACGGGCTGGGACACGGCGGGGGACACCGGGCGCACCAGGTGCTCGTTACCGGGGGGCACCGCGGAGGCCGGGACGAACGTCACCCCGAGTCCGTGGGCGGCCCAGCGCACGGCCGTCGCCGTCTGGGAGACCCGGGCGACGGTGGTCGGGGCCAGCCCGTTCTCCCGCAGCACCTCCACCAGGACGCCGTCGAGCGCGCTGGCGGGATCGAAGCGCACCCACGGCTCCCGCTCCAGGTCACGCAGCGCGACCCGGTCCGCGGCGAGCTGCGGGTGCCCGGCCGCCAGCACCACGACGAACTCCTCGTCACCGAGGTGGTGGCCGTCGTACAGGCCCTCGTCGCACGGTCCGGCCATGATGGCGAGGTCCAGCACGCCGCCGCGGGCCAGCCGCTCCAGCTCGGTGGGGTTCGGCTCCTCGAAGACGGTGACCTCAAGGCGCGGGAAGCGGCGGCGCAGCGCGCTCAGGGCGCCCGGCAGCTGCCGCGTGCCCAGGCCCATCTGCACCGCGACCACCAGCTCTCCCGCCAGCTCCTCGGAGCCGGCCCGCGCCGTCGCCCGCGCCCGGCGCGCCGCGTTCACCGCGATCTCCGCGTCCCGCAGGAAGGCGCGGCCGGCCACGGTGGGCACCAGACCGGTCGGGGTGCGGGAGAACAGCTCCACACCGAGGTCCCGCTCCAGGCCGCGGATCTGCTGGGACACCGAGGGCTGGGCGACGCGCAGCGCCTCGGCCGCGGCCGTCACCGAGCCCTCCTCGGCGACGGCCAGGGCGTACTCGAACTGCCTCAGGCTCATCGGCTCCCGTCCCGTCGTTCGTGCTCTCGCCGCAAGCCTAAGCGAGCGCGGGCGGGACGGGTGCCGGACGACCGGAGGTCAGTCGGGGTCAGTCGACGTACACCGCGCTCCACGCCGCGCCGACCGCTGCGTACTCGGCGCTGTCGGTGCCGTACAGGTCACCGGCCGCGCTCAGGGTGGCGGCGCGGGCGCCCGCGTAGTCGGTGGACGAGGTCATGTACACCGTCAGCGCCCGGTACCAGATGTCGCCCAGCTTGTCCCGGCCGATGCCGGCGACCGTGGACCCGTCGCAGGTCGGGGAGTCGTACGCCACGCCGCCCACGGTCCGCGTACCGCTGCCCTCGGCCAGCAGGTAGGCGAAGTGGTTGGCGACGCCGGAGGAGTAGTGGACGTCCATGTCGCCCACCGCGCTGCTCCAGCAGTCGGCCGAACTGCCGTCCCGGCTCGGCCGGTCCATGTACCGCAGGGCGTCCCGGCCGAAGCCGTCCCGGACGACCTTCTCGCCGATCAGGTAGTCCCCGGGGTCGGTGGCGTTGTCCGCGTGCCACTCCACCAGGGTGCCGAAGATGTCGGAGGTCGCCTCGTTCAGGCCGCCCGACTCGCCCGAGTACGTCAGCGCCGCCGTCTTCGACGTCACCCCGTGCGACATCTCGTGCCCGGCGACGTCCAGCGAGACCAGCGGCCCGAAGGTCGTCCCGTCACCGTCGCCGTACGTCATGCAGAAGCAACCGTCGTCCCAGAAGGCGTTGTTGTACCGGGTGCCGTAGTGCACGCGGTTGTACGAGCCCTTGCCGTCGCCCGCGATGCCGGTGCGCCCGTGGGCGTCCTCGTAGTAGTCCCAGGTGGCGTCCGTGCCGTACTGCGCGTCCACCGCGGCCGAGGCGCGGTCGTCCGCCTTCCCCGTGCCCCAGTGGTTGTCGGCGTCGGTGAAGAGCGTCGCGGGCGCCCGCACCAGGCAGACGGTGAGGAAGCACAGGTCGGTCCGGTTCTCCGCGTCACCCGTGTACGTGCCGCCGCGCGTCGGGTCCTCGAGCCGGTACGACGAACCCGACTGCGTCGTCTCCAGCGGCACCGTGCCCCCGTACAGCGACTCGCCGTCGCCGGACACCGACTCGATGGTGTCCCAGGCGTCGATGCGGGCGCCCGTGCCCGCGTCGGTCAGCACGGTGCGCGCGACCGGGTTGCCGAGGGGGTCCAGCGCCGCCGCGTCGGTGCGCCAGGCCAGCTTCGGGGCGCCGTGCAGGGCGTCGACGACCAGCTCGGGCTTGGCGGTGAGCTTCTTCAGCAGCTCGCCCGGGCTGGCGGCGCGCAGCACGTTCGCGGCCAGGTCGGCGGCCCTGGGCGCCGACAGCTTCGGGGTGACGGTGGGCAGGGAGATCGGGGCGTCGGTGGCGCGGTCGGCACCGCGGAAGCCGCCGCCGGGGGCGAGGTGGACGACGAAGTCACCGCCCAGGACGGGGAGTTCGCGGTAGGTGCGGTCGTAGCGGACGTGCTGGGTGCCGTCCTCGTCGACGATGACGTCGCGGACCTCGGTGTCCTGGGCGTCCGTCAGGCCCAGGGCGGCGGCGTGGTCCGACAGGGCGGCCGCCGCGTGGTCGAGGGCCGTGGCCGGGGTCGGGCGGCCGGCCGCCGCGGCGCCGGGGGCGAGGGCGGCGATCAGCAGGGTCGCGGTGGTGGCGGCGGTACCGGCCAGGACGAGACGGGAACCTCTGACGTGCCGTATTCGGCTCATCGATCTCCTCGGGACGGGCGCGCCTTTCGGCGCTGGGGGGCGCTGTTGCCTGACCCGGATTCAAGATCCCTGGGCATGACATGTCCATAGCGCTCCCGTGGAGATCATGGGAGGAGAGGATGACGCCGCTAGGACGTCACCGTTTCCACCCGTACCGCGCACACCTTGAACTCCGGCATCCGCGAGGTCGGGTCCAGGGCCGGGTTGGTCAGCGTGTTGGCGCGGCCCTCGCCCGGCCAGTGGAACGGCATGAACACGGTGTCGGGCCGGATGCCGGTGGTGATGCGGGCCGGCGCCACCGCCCGCCCCCGCCGGGACACGACCGCCAGCGGGTCGCCCTCGGCCGCCCCCAGCCGCGCCGCGAGCCGCGGGTGCAGCTCCACGAAGGGGCCCGGCGCGGCGGCGTTCAGCTCGGCCACCCGCCGGGTCTGCGCCCCGGACTGGTACTGCGCCACGACCCGGCCCGTGGTCAGCAGCACGGGGTACTCGTCGTCCGGTTCCTCGGCGCTCGGCCGGTGCGCCACGGGCACGAAGCGGGCCCGGCCGTCGTCGGTGGCGAAGCGGTCGAGGAAGAGGCGCGGGGTGCCGGGGTGGGGCGCGGTGGGGTTACGGGTGTCGTCGCCCCCGGTCGGCGCGGGGCAGGGCCAGAAGACGCCGTTCTCCTCGGCCAGTCGCCGGTAGTCGATCCCGGAGTAGTCCGCCGGGCCGCCCGCGCTCGCCCGCCGCAGCTCCTCGAAGACCTCCTCGGGATCGGTCGGGAACCCCTTTTCCACGCCGAGCCGCCCGGCCAGCCCGTGCAGCACCTCCAGGTCGCCGCGCACCCCGTCCGGCGGTGTGATCGCGCGCCGCCGCAGCAGCACCCGCCCCTCCAGGCTCGTCGTGGTACCCGTCTCCTCCGCCCACTGGGTCACCGGCAGTACCACGTCCGCGAGTTCGGCCGTCTCGGAGAGCACCACGTCGCACACGGCCAGGAAGTCCAGCGACCGCAGCCGCTCCTCGACGTGTGCGGCGCGCGGCGCGGACACCACCGGGTTGGACCCCATCACCAGCAGCGACCTGACGTCCGTGCCCAGCGCGTCCAGCAGTTCGTACGCGCTGCGCCCCGGCCCCGGCAGCGAGTCGGGGTCCACGCCCCACACCTCGGCCACGTGCCGCCGGGCCGCGCCGTCGGTCAGCTTGCGGTAGCCCGGCAACTGGTCGGCCTTCTGCCCGTGTTCGCGCCCGCCCTGCCCGTTGCCCTGCCCGGTCAGACAGCCGTACCCGGACAGCGGCCGCCCGGCCCGCCCGGTCGCCAGGCACAGGTTGATCCAGGCGCCCACCGTGTCCGTGCCCTTGGCCTGCTGCTCGGGCCCGCGCGCGGTGAGCACCATCGCCGCCTCGGGCGCGCAGAACAGCCGTACCGCCTCGCGCAGTTCGGGAACGGACACCCCCGTGATCCGCTCCACGTGCTCCGGCCAGTGCGCCATCGCCGCCGCCCGCGCCTCCTCCCAGCCGGACGTGCGCTCCTCGACGTACGGCTCGTCGACCCGGCCCTCGGCGACGACCAGATGCAGCATGCCCAGCGCGAGGGCGAGGTCGGTGCCGGGCCGGGGCGCGAGGTGCAGGTCGGCCTGCTCGGCGGTCTTCGTCCGGCGCGGGTCGACGACGATCAGGGTGCCGCCGTTCTCCCGCAGCTCGGTGAAGTACCGCAGGGACGGCGGCATCGTCTCCGCCGGGTTCGACCCGACGAGGATCACGCACCCGGTCCTCGGGACGTCCTCCAGCGGGAACGGCAGCCCCCGGTCGAGCCCGAAGGCCCGCGTCCCGGCCGCCGCGGCCGACGACATGCAGAACCGCCCGTTGTAGTCGATCTGCGAGGTGCCGAGCACCACCCGGGCGAACTTGCCCAGCGCGTACGCCTTCTCGTTGGTCAGCCCGCCCCCGCCGAACACCCCGAGCGCGTCCGCGCCGTACCGCGCCCGCGTGCGCTCCAGGTTCCCGGCGATCCGGTCCAGCGCCTCGTCCCAGCCGGCCGGCACCAGCGCGCCGTCGCCCGAGCGCACCAGCGGCGAGGTCAGCCGCGCTCCCGGCGCCAGCACCGCCGCCGCCGTACGCCCCTTGCCGCACAGCGCGCCCCGGTTCACCGGGAAGTCCGCCCGCTCGGACACCTCGACGGTGCCGCCCTCGACGGGCGTCAGGTTCATCCCGCACTGCAGGGCGCAGTACGGGCAGTGCGTGGGGGTGGTGGCGGGGTTGCGCGTGCCGGTGCTCTGCATGCCGCCCAGCCTGCGGCTTCCGTGTTACGCGACCGGGCGGCGCCCTGTTACACGGCGGGGACGGCGACCTCCCCGCCCCCGCCGGGCCGCGGTGAGGGACGCGTCATCCGGCGTCGGCCAGGGCCCGCGCCACCCCCGGTTCCCTCGGCCCGAGGAAGCGCGGATCCGGCTCGAGAACCGCGTCCAGCGCCGCCTTGCCCGCCGCGAGGATCTCCCGGGCGCCCCCGTAGTACCAGGTCACGTCGTGTTCGTCGTCGACCCCGACGCCGTACGAGGCCACCCCGGCCTCCTGGCACAGGGCGACCGCCCGCCGGATGTGGAAGCCCTGGCTGATCAGCACCGCCCGGTCGACGCCGAAGATCTTCTTCGCCCGGACGCAGGAGTCCCAGGTGTCGAAGCCCGCGTAGTCGCTGACGATCCGCCCGTCCGGGACACCGTGCCGGACCAGGTAGGCGCGCATGGCGTCCGGCTCGTCGTACTCCTCGGTGCTGTTGTCCCCGGACACCAGCACCACCTCGATCCGCCCGGCCCGGTAAAGCCGCGCCGCCGCGTCCAGCCGGTGCGCGAGGTACGGCGACGGCTCCCCGTCCCACAGCCCGGCCCCGAAGACGACGGCGACCTCGGTGCGCGGCACGTCGGCGACGGTACGCAGCCGGCCGTCGGTGACCAGGTGCAGCCACGCGCCCGGCAGCAGCGCCAGCACACACCCGGCCATCACCGCCTGCACCAGCCGCCGCTGCCCCTTGCGGGTGCGCGGAAGACGCGGTCTGCGAAGCCTCGGGCGGCGCATGCGGGCGGTCCCCTCCCCGGTCGGTTCCTGCCACCAGGGACGCCCGCGGAGGCCGTCCGGTTCACCCGGCAGCGCTCACACGGCGGGGGCGGCGCCGTGTGAACCGACGGAAAATCCCCGTGACACCCACGCAACGGGGAGGCAATCTCCGGCCGTCACCCTCGGTGCATGACGGTGACGACAGTGACGAGCAACAGGACCGCGCCGGCCACCGGCGGCACCCCCGCCCTGGTCGTCGTCGCGCACGGCAGCCGCGACCCGCGCGCGCTCAGCACCGTACGGGCCCTCCTCGACCGGGTCCGCGCCCTGCGCCCCGCCCTGCCGGTGCACCTGGGCCACGTCGAGCTGAACGAGCCCCTGCTGCCGGACACGCTCGCCGCCCTCGGCGACGCGGCGGCCGTCCTCGTCCCGCTCCTGCTCAGCCGCGGCTACCACGTCAAGCGGGACATCCCGGAGATGGCCGCGCTCTCCCCGGCCCGCACCCGCGTGGCCGCCCCGCTCGGCCCGCACCCCCTCCTGGTGGACGCCCTGCACGCCCGCCTCACGGAGGCCGGCTGGCCCACCCACCCGGGCCCGGAGCACGCCGTCGTCCTCGCCTCGGCGGGCTCCCGGGACCCGGAGTCCCGCGCGGACACGGCCCGCACGGCAGCGCTCCTCGCCGCCCGCCTCGGCGTCCCGGTCGTCCCCGCGTACGCCTCGGCGGCGACCCCGACGGTCGGGGAGGCGATCCGCGCCCTGCGGGCCCGCGGCCACCGCCACGTCGCCGTGGCCTCCTGCTTCACGGCCCCGGGCCGCTTCGCGACCCAGTGCGCGGCAGCGGCCCCGTGGATCGCCTCGTCCCCCTTGGGCACCCACCCGTCGATGGCCCACCTACTGCTCCACCGCTACGACGAGGCGGCGAAAACCGGCAGCGACTTGAAATCCAGGGCGATGGCCACCCCCTAAGGGGCGCGGGGAACTGCGCGACAAGCCACGGACGGCCCGCGCCCGCGCGACTACCGAACCCGGCAGACGAGTAGGCCCCCAACTGTCACACCTTCCCCTTACTGTTCATGACATGGAAGGCACCCGCACCTCGTCCCCCTTGGGCACCCACCCGTCGATGGCCCACCTACTGCTCCACCGCTACGACGAGGCGGCGAAAACCGGCAGCGACTTGAAATCCAGGGCGATGGCCACCCCCTAAGGGGCGCGGGGAACTGCGCGACAAGCCACGGACGGCCCGCGCCCGCGCGACTACCGAACCCGGCAGACGAGTAGGCCCCCAACTGTCACACCTTCCCCTTACTGTTCATGACATGGAAGGCACCCGCACCGCACCCCCCTACGACCCGGCGTCAGCCGCCCGCTACGCCCCCGAACCAGACAAACGCCCCGGCCGCACCGCCTTCCAACGCGACCGCGCCCGCATCCTGCACTCCGCCGCGCTGCGCCGCCTCGCCGGGAAGACACAGGTCGTCGCGCCGGGGGAGGGCAGCCCCGTCTGGGACGCCAGCCCCCGCACCCGCCTCACCCACTCCCTGGAGTGCGCCCAGGTCGGCCGGGAGCTGGGCGCCGCCCTCGGCTGCGACCCCGACCTCGTCGAGGCGGCCTGCCTGGCCCACGACCTCGGTCACCCGCCCTTCGGGCACAACGGCGAACAGGCACTCAACGCCTTCGCCGAGGACTGCGGCGGCTTCGAGGGCAACGCCCAGTCGCTCAGGCTGCTCACCCGCATCGAGCCCAAGCGGTTCACCGAGGCCGGCCCCGTCGGCCTCAACCTCACCCGCGCCACCCTCGACGCGGCCACCAAGTACCCCTGGCCGCGCGGCGCCCACCCCAGCGACCCGGCCTCGCCCAAGTTCGGCGTGTACGACGACGACCGGCCCGTCTTCGCCTGGCTCCGCGAGGACGCCCCCGGCGCCCGCACCTGCTTCGAGGCCCAGGTCATGGACTGGGCCGACGACGTGGCGTACTCGGTGCACGACGTCGAGGACGGCCTGCACGCCGGACACATCGACCCGAACTGCCTGCTCGCCGACCCCGAGCGCGAGGCGGTCTTCCAGGTGGCCGTCGGACGGTACGTCCCCGCCGGCACCGACCACGCCGAACTCGCCGCCGCCCTCGACCGGCTGCTCGCCCAGGACTGGTGGCCGCACGGCTACGACGGCTCGGCCGTCGCGCAGGCCCGCCTGAAGGACGCCACCAGCCAGCTGATCGGCCGCTTCTGCCTGGCCGCCGAGACCGCCACCCGGGCGGCGTACGGCGGCGGGCGGCTCACCCGCTACACCGCCGAGCTGGTCGTACCCCGCGAGACCCGCATGGAGTGCGCCGTCCTCAAGGCGGTCGCCGTCCGCTACGTCATGCAGCGCACCGAGCAGGAGCGGCTCCGCGCCGACCAGCGGATCGTCGTCGCGGAGCTGGCCGAGGCGCTGACCGCCCGCGCACCCGACGGGCTCGACCCCCAGTTCCGTGCGCTGTTCGACGCGGCCGCCGACGACCGGGCCCGCAAACGGGTGATCGTCGACCAGATCGCCTCCCTCACCGACGCCTCGGCCCGCTCGCTTCACGCCCGTCTGACGGGGCATCCATGAGACTGGCGGCGGGACGGGTGGCACCCGGCGGCGCCCCGATCGCCCGAAAAGCGGCACTCGGACGGTCGGAACGCGGCAGGTCGTGGCCTGATCGGGTCGTTCCCCCTTCCCGCACCACGCCACGTGCGGGACGCTCGCATGTGGCGGCACCCTGACGAGGAGGCAAACAAGTGGTCGACGCGGATCAGACATTCGTCATCGTCGGAGGCGGCCTGGCGGGAGCGAAGGCGGCCGAGACACTCCGCACGGAGGGCTTCACCGGCCGGGTGATCCTCATCTGCGACGAACGCGACCACCCCTACGAGCGTCCGCCGCTGTCCAAGGGCTACCTCCTGGGCAAGGAGGAGCGCGACAGCGTCTTCGTGCACGAGCCCGCCTGGTACGCGCGGCACGACATCGAGCTGCACCTCGGCCAGACCGTCGTCGCGATCGACCGCGCCGCCAAGACCGTGCACTACGGCGACGACGGCACCCACGTCAGGTACGACAAGCTGCTCATCGCGACCGGCGCCGAGCCCCGCCGCCTGGACGTACCGGGCACCGACCTCGCGGGCGTCCACCACCTGCGCCGCCTGGCCCACGCCGAGCGGCTCAAGGGCGTCCTCGCCTCCCTCGGCCGGGACAACGGGCACCTGGTGATCGCCGGCGCGGGCTGGATCGGCCTTGAGGTCGCGGCCGCGGCCCGCGAGTACGGGGCGGAGGTCACCGTCATCGAGCCGTCCCCGACCCCGCTGCACGGTGTCCTCGGTCCCGAGCTGGGCGCCGTCTTCGCCGAACTGCACGAGGCGCACGGCGTCCGCTTCCGCTTCGGCGTGCAGCTGACCGAGATCGTCGGCCAGGACGGCATGGTGCTGGCCGCCCGCACCGACGACGGCGAGGAGCACCCCGCGCACGACGTGCTCGCCGCGATCGGCGCCGCCCCGCGCACCGCGCTGGCCCAGGCCGCCGGGCTGGAGATCGCCGACCGGGCGCACGGCGGCGGCATCGTCGTCGACGACCACCTGCGCACCTCCGACCCCGACGTCTTCGCGGCCGGCGACGTGGCCTCCTTCCACCACGCCCTCTTCGACACCAGCCTGCGCGTGGAGCACTGGGCCAACGCCCTGAACGGCGGGCCGGCCGCCGCCCGCGCGATGCTCGGCAAGGGCCTCGCCCACGACCGCGTGCCCTACTTCTTCACCGACCAGTACGACCTGGGCATGGAGTACTCCGGCTGGGCGCCGGCCGGCTCGTACGACCAGGTGGTGATCCGCGGGGACGCGGCGAAGCGCGAGTTCATCGCCTTCTGGGTGAAGGAGGGCCGGGTGCTGGCCGGGATGAACGTCAACGTGTGGGACGTCACGGAGCCGATCCAGCAGCTGATCCGCTCGAAGACCCGGGTGGACACGGAGGCCCTGGCGAACCCGCACGTATCCCTGGAAAGCCTCGTCGCATAGCTGTCAGTGCGTCGCCGACCCCAATTCCCGGGGGCAACCCCCGGACCCCCGGCCGAACCCGGGAGCGCTGCGGCAGGACAGCCGCTGCGCGGCGGGGACGCACCTCCAGACGGAGCCCGACCGGCGGACCCGGACCTGTCGGTGCCGCCCCGTAGACTTCACGCGTGGCAGGACGGATCAACGACGAGGACGTGAAGGCGGTACGGGACGCGGTCCCGATCGACGCCGTCGTCTCGGAGTACCTCCAGCTGCGCAACGCGGGCGGCGGCAACCTGAAGGGGCTGTGCCCGTTCCACGACGAGAAGTCGCCGTCCTTCCAGGTCAGTCCGAGCAAGGGGTTCTTCCACTGCTTCGGCTGCCAGGAGGGCGGCGACACCATCACGTTCGTGATGAAGATCGACCACCTCACCTTCTCGGAGGCGGTCGAGCGCCTGGCCGGCCAGGCCGGCATCACCCTGCGTTACGAGGAGGGCGGGTACAACCCCTCCCACCAGCGCGGTGAGCGCATCCGCCTGGTCGAGGCCCACAAGATCGCCGCCCAGTGGTACGCGGAGCAGCTCGCCAGCGGCCCGGAGGCGGACACCGGCCGCGCCTTCCTCGCCGACCGCGGCTTCGACCAGGCCGCCGCCGAGCACTTCGGCGTCGGCTACAGCCCCCAGGGCTGGGACCACCTCACCCGCTTCCTGCGCGGCAAGGGCTTCAGCGACAAGGAGCTGCTGCTCTCCGGCCTCTCCCAGGAGGGCCGCCGCGGCCCCATCGACCGCTTCCGCGGCCGGCTGATGTGGCCCATCCGCGACATCGGCGGCGACGTCGTCGGCTTCGGCGCCCGCAAGCTCTACGAGGCGGACAACGGCCCGAAGTACCTGAACACCCCCGAGACCGCGATCTACAAGAAGTCCCAGGTCCTCTACGGCATCGACCTCGCCAAGAAGGACATCGCGAAGGCGTCCCGCGCCGTCGTCGTCGAGGGCTACACGGACGTCATGGCCTGCCACCTCGCCGGTGTGACGACGGCCATCGCGACCTGCGGCACCGCCTTCGGCGGCGACCACATCAAGATCCTGCGCCGTCTCCTCATGGACAACGGCTCGGCCCGGGTGATCTTCACCTTCGACGGCGACGCGGCCGGACAGAAGGCGGCCCTGCGCGCCTTCGAGGACGACCAGAAGTTCGCCGCCGAGACCTACATCGCCATCGCCCCCGACGGCATGGACCCCTGCGACCTGCGCCTGGCCAAGGGCGACGACGCCGTCGCCGACCTGGTCGAGCCGCGCACCCCGCTCTTCGAGTTCGCCCTGCGCCAGATCGTGGCCCGCTACGACCTCGACACCCCCGCCGGCCGCGCCGCCGCCCTGGACGAGGCCGCCCCGGTCGTCGCCCGGATCAAGAACAGCGGCGCCCAGCACGAGGTCGCCGTGCAGCTCGCCGGCATGCTCGGCATCCTCGACACCCAGTTCGTGGTCAAGCGGATCGCCCAGCTCGCCCGCTGGGCCCGCGACCGCGGCGGCAAGGGCCCCGCCCCCGACCAGCACCGGCGCGGCAGCGCCCCGCACCAGCAGGCCGGACCCGTGACAGCCACCCCCCGTGGCCCCGCCCTCAACCTCCGCAACCCGGTCTTCGCCACCGAACGCGAGCTGCTCAAGCTCGCCCTCCAGCGCCCCGAGCTGGTCTCCCCGGCCTTCGACGCGTACGGCGTCGACGAGTTCACCGCCCCGCCCTACGCCGCCGTACGCGAGGCGATCATCGAAGCGGGCGGCGCCGAGTTCGGCGTCCAGGACCCGCAGGACTACCTGGTCCGGGTCCGCGAGGCCGCCCCCGACGACGCCGTCCGCGCCATGGTGACCGAACTCGCGGTCGAGGCGATCATGCTCCACCGCGGCGTGAAGGGCGTCGACGAGGTCTACGCGGGCGCCCAACTCGTCACGGTCCGCCGCCGGGCGGTCGAGCGCCGCATCCGCGACATCACCGGCCGCCTCACCCGCCTCTCCGCCCACGGCGACCCCGCCGAACTGGCCGCCGTCCAGAACGAGCTGTGGATCCTCCAGCAGTACGACCAAAACCTCCGCGAACACGGCGCCGCCGCGCTCTAGAAGCCTCCGCGGGAACGAACACTGGCGGGTAACCCCTCGGTCACGAGCCGGACGCAAAAAGTCACCGCACGCCCCTCGTGGCGGTGATGTGTCGTACCCCACACTGGGGGCGGTACCTGAGTGCACGCGTGCGAGGCGGACGGCGGCGAGCGAGCCGGCTCCGCCCCCGACGTACCGCCGCCGGCCCCCCGCCGGCCGCGTCCATCCTGGAGGTCGCCCCCGTGCAGACCCAGACGCTCACCCAGAACGACACCGGTACCGGCGACGCGGAGCCCGACGCCGAGCGCGGTGTGCTCGTCGCGATGCCCGCGCAGCCCGGTGCCGGGGCGGCCGGGCACCACCCCGCCGACCCCGGGGACGTTCCCGAGCCTCCCGAACCTCCGCCGCCCACCCGTACGGAGTCCGGCGGCCCCTCCTCCGACCTGTTCCGGCAGTACCTGCGCGAGATCGGAAGGATCCCGCTGCTGTCCGCGGCCGAGGAGGTCGACCTCGCCCGGCGGGTGGAGGCCGGGCTGTTCGCCGAGGAGAAGCTGCGGCGCACCCCCGACCTGGACAACCGCCTCGCCCTCGACCTGGACCGGCTCGTCGTCATGGGCCGCCTCGCCAAGCGCCGCCTGATCGAGGCCAACCTGCGGCTCGTGGTGTCGGTGGCCAAACGGTACGTCGGCCGCGGGCTGACCATGCTGGACCTGGTCCAGGAGGGGAACCTGGGCCTGATCCGGGCGGTCGAGAAGTTCGACTACGCCCGGGGCTACAAGTTCTCCACCTACGCCACCTGGTGGATCCGCCAGGCCATGTCCCGCGCCCTGGCCGACCAGGCCCGCACCATCCGCGTCCCCGTCCACGTCGTGGAGCTGATCAACCGGGTGGTCCGCGTCCAGCGCCGGATGCTCCAGGAACGCGGCTACGAGCCGACCCCGCAGGAGGTCGCCGCCCACCTGGACCTGCCGCCCGCCCGGGTCGGCGAGGTGCTGCGCCTGGCCCAGGAGCCGGTGTCGCTGTACGCACCGGTCGGCGAGGAGGACGACGTCGCCCTCGGTGACCTCATAGAGGACGGCGACGCCGCCAGCCCCGTCGAGTCGGCGGCGTTCCTGCTGCTGCGCCAGCACCTGGAGGCGGTGCTCTCCACCCTCGGCGAACGCGAACGCAAGGTCGTCCAGCTCCGTTACGGGCTGGTCGACGGCCGCCCCCGCACCCTTGAGGAGATAGGCCGCCTCTTCGGCGTCACCCGCGAACGCATCCGCCAGATCGAGTCCAAAACCCTCAACAAACTCCGAGACCACGCCTACGCGGACCAGCTGAGGGGCTATTTGGACTGACCCCCTCAGCTGCGGGCAATCGTGCCTCCCCCAGTGCCTGAACGGCCTGGGAGGTACCCCCAGCGGCACGGGTGGGCGCGGCACCCCGACGCCGGGCAACCCCTCATCCCACCTCGGCCACAGCCTCCGCGAACTGCGCCTTGTACAACCGCGCGTACGCGCCATCCGCGGCCAGCAGCTCCGTATGCGCCCCCTGCTCCACGATCGCCCCGTCCTCCATCACCAGAATCGTGTCCGCGTCCCGGATCGTCGACAACCGGTGCGCGATCACGAACGACGTCCGCCCGTGCGCGAGCTTCGCCATCGCCTTCTGGATCAGCACCTCCGTCCGCGTGTCCACGGACGACGTCGCCTCGTCGAGCACCAGGATCACCGGGTCGGACAGGAACGCCCGCGCGATGGTGATCAGCTGCTTCTCACCCGCGCTCACCCCCGTGCCCTCGTCGTCGATCACCGTGTCGTAGCCGTCCGGCAGCGTCCGTACGAACCGGTCGGCGTGCGCGGCCCGTGCGGCCTCCTCGATCTCCCCGCGGGTGACCTCGCGCGACGCCCCGTACGCGATGTTCTCCGCGATGGTGCCGCCGAACAGCCAGGTGTCCTGGAGGACCATGCCGATGCCGGCCCGCAGCTCGTCCCGGGACATCTTCGCGACGTCCACGCCGTCCAGGGTGATCCGGCCGCCGGACACCTCGTAGAACCGCATCAGCAGGTTGACCAGGGTCGTCTTGCCGGCGCCCGTCGGACCGACGATCGCGACCGTGTGGCCCGGCTCCACCTTCAGGGAGAGGTCCTCGATCAGCGGCTTCTCCGGGTCGTAGCGGAAGGAGACGTGGTCCAGTTCCACCCGGCCGCGCAGGTCCTCGGGCCGGGCGCCCGGGATCGGGTCCGCCGACTGCTCCTCGGCGTCCAGCAGCTCGAAGATCCGCTCCGCCGACGCCACGCCCGACTGCACCAGGTTCGCCATCGACGCGACCTGCGTCAGCGGCATCGAGAACTGCCGGGAGTACTGGATGAATGCCTGCACGTCGCCGATGGACAGCTGGCCGGAGGCCACCCGCAGGCCGCCGACCACCGCGACCAGCACGTAGTTCAGGTTGGACACGCACATCATCAGCGGCTGCATGATCCCGCTGTTGAACTGCGCCTTGAACCCGGCCTCGTACAGCGCGTCGTTCTGCTCGGCGAACTGCTTCGCCGACTCCTCCTGGCGCCCGAACACCTTCACCAGCGCGTGCCCGGTGTACATCTCCTCGATGTGGGCGTTCAGCTGCCCCGTGGAGCGCCACTGCTGCACGAACTGCGGCTGCGACCGCTTGCCCACCCGCGTGGCCACCACGAACGACAGCGGCACGGTCACCAGCGCGACCAGCGCCAGGATCCAGGAGACGTAGAACATCATCGCGAGCACGCCGATGATGGTGAGCAGCGAGTTGATCAGCTGCCCCATCGACTGCTGGAGCGTCTGCCCGATGTTGTCGATGTCGTTGGTGGCGCGGCTGAGCACCTCGCCGCGCTGACGCTTGTCGAAGTAGGACAGCGGCAGCCGGGACAGCTTCGTCTGTACGTCCTCGCGCAGCCGGAACATCGTCCGGTTCACCGCCCGGTTCACCAGTCGCGTGGCCACCGCCATCAGCAGTCCCGCCACCGCGAACGTCGCCAGCGCGAGCAGCAGCACCTCGCCGACCGCGCCGAAGTCGATGCCCTGCCCCGGGGTGAAGTCCGTGCTGCGGAGCATGTCGGCGACGTTGCCGTCACCGCGCTCGCGCATGGTGTCCAGGACCTGCTCCTTCGTGGCCCCGGACGGCATGTCCCGCCCGACGATGCCGGCGAAGACCAGGTCGGTGGCACGGCCCAGGATCTTCGGCCCGACCACGTTGAGGCCGACGCTGACGACCACACACGCCAGCAGCGTGAACAGCGTCGCCCGTTCCGGCCGGAACTGGGAGATGAGCCGTTTGCTCGACCCCTTGAAGTCCATCGAACGCTGGTCGGGGCTGCCGCCCCCGGCCATCATGCGACCCGCAGGCCCGGCCATCAGGCAGCCTCCGCTTCCGTCAGCTGGGAGAGCACGATCTCCCGGTAGGTCTCGTTGTCCGCCATCAGCTCGTGGTGCCGGCCCACGCCGACCACCCGTCCCTCGTCCAGCACGATGATCCGGTCCGCGTCCCGGATGGTCGCCACCCGCTGCGCCACGATGACCACGGTCGCCTCGGCGGTCTCCTGGGCCAGCTCGGCCCGCAGTGCCGCGTCGGTGGCGTAGTCGAGGGCGGAGAAGGAGTCGTCGAAGAGGTAGATCTCCGGGCGCTGGACCAGCGTCCGGGCGATCGCGAGCCGCTGGCGCTGACCGCCGGACACGTTGGTGCCGCCCTGGGAGATCGGCGCGTCGAGCCCGCCCTCCAGCTCGGAGACGAACCCCTTGGCCTGCGCCACCGACAGCGCGTGCCACAGCTCCTCGTCCGTCGCGTCCGGATTGCCGTAGCGCAGGTTGGTCGCCACGGTTCCGGCGAAGAGGTACGGCTTCTGCGGCACCAGGCTCACCACCTTGGCCAGCGTCTTCGGGTCCACGGTGCGCACGTCCACGCCGTTGACCAGGACCTCCCCGTCGGTGGCGTCGAAGAGCCGGGGGACCAGGCCCAGCAGCGTCGACTTGCCGCTGCCGGTCGAGCCGATGACGGCGGTCGTCTCGCCCGGCTTGGCCACCAGGTCGATGTGCCTGAGCACCGGCTCCTCGGCACCCGGGTAGCGGAAGCCCGCCTCCCGGATCTCCAGGTGCCCGTGCCGGCGCAGCTCGGTGACCGGCGCCACCGGCGGCACCACGCTGCTCTCGGTCTCCAGGACCTCCTGGATGCGCTCGGCGCAGACCTCCGCGCGCGGCACCATCATGAACATGAAGGTGGCCATCATCACGGACATGACGATCTGCATCAGGTAGGCGAGGAACGCCGTCAGGTCGCCGATCTGCATCCCGCCGCTGTCGATCCGGTGGGCGCCGAACCACACCACCGCGATCGACGACAGGTTCACCACCGTCATGACCACCGGGAACATCAGCGCGAGCAGGTTGCCGGTGCCGAGGGCGACGTCGGTCAGCTCGGTGTTGGCCTTCCGGAAGCGCTGCTGCTCGTACTCGTCGCGCACGAAGGCGCGGATGACGCGGTTGCCGGTGATCTGCTCGCGCAGCACCCGGTTCACCGTGTCCAGGCGCACCTGCATCTGCCGGAACAGCGGGCGCAGCTTCCGCACGATCAGCGTGACGCAGATCGCCAGCACCGGTACGACCCCGAGCAGCACCCCGGACAGCGGCACGTCCAGACCGAGCGCCATCACGATGCCGCCCACGCACATGATCGGCGCCGACACCATCAGTGTGAACGTCATCAGGGCCAGCATCTGGACCTGCTGCACGTCGTTGGTGGTCCGGGTGATCAGCGAGGGCGCGCCGAAGTGGCCCACCTCGCGCGCCGAGAAGGACTGCACCCGGTCGAAGACGGCACCGCGCACGTCCCGGCCGAGGGCGGCCGCGGTGCGCGCGCCGTAGAAGACGGCGCCGATGTTGCAGACCACCTGGGCCAGCGAGATGCCGATCATCAGGGCGCCGTAGCTCAGGATGTAGCCCGAGTCACCCTTCACGACGCCGTCGTCGATGATGTCCGCGTTCAGGGTCGGCAGGTAGAGGGAGGCACAGGTCTGCAGGAACTGCAGCGCCACCAGCAGCGCGATGGCTTTCTTGTAGGGCCTGAGATAGGTCCGCAGTAGTCGTATGAGCACACTGAGTCTCTCGGAGTCGGCGATGAGGGCGGCGGTTGGTTGCCCCTGGCCCCTATCGTCGAACACTCCACCCGCGTTACCTCAACCGATTAACCCAAGAGCACGGCAAATTCCGGCCTACGGGCGGTAAGCCTCCGCTTCACAGCGCGCCCGGGTGCGTCTGCTCGCGCACCGACACGTACTGCTGGCGCACGGCCTGCCCCACCGCCAGCTCCTCGCCCGGCTCCAGGACCTGCGCCACCGCGCCCTGCCAGACCGGGGGAGTGCGCGGGTCCAGCGTGCCCTGGGAGACGCCCAGCGCCCAGGCCGCCTGGCGGGCCGAGCCGATCGCCGCGTAGTCCGCGGGCTGCGGTACGACGACCTGCGTCCCGAACAGCGCCGGCGCCGCCGCCTGCACGGCCGGCAGCTCGGCCGCCGCGCCCAGCAGGAACACCCGCCGTACGTCCACACCCCGGCCGCGCAGCACGTCCAGGGCGTCGGCGAGACCGCACAGCATGCCCTCGAACGCGGCCCGCGCCAGATGCTCGGGCCGCATCGACTCGCGCCTGAGGCCGGCCAGGGTCCCGGCGGTGTGCGGCAGGTTCGGCGTCCGCTCGCCCTCCAGATAGGGGAGCAGCACCAGCCCGTGCGATCCGGGCGTCGACTTCATCGCCAGCTCCGACAGACTCTCCAGGTCCGGCACCCCGAGCAGTTCGGCGGTGCCGCGCAGGGCCCGCACGGCGTTCAGGGTGGTGACGACCGGCAGGTGCATGCCGGTGGCGTCGGCGAGGGAGGTGATCATGCCGTACTGGTCGACGAGCGCCTCCGGGTGCACGGCCATCACGGACCCGGACGCGCCCAGCGACACCACCGCGTCGCCCAGTCCGATGCCGAGCCCGAAGGCGGCGGCCTGGGTCTCACCGGTGCCGGCGGAGATCAGCAGTCCTTCCGGCGTCGTACCGGCCGCGTCGGCCGGGCCGATCACCTCCGGCAGCATCGCCTGGTGCCCGAGCGCCAGCTCGACCAGGTCCGGCCGGTAACCGCCGGTCGCCGCCGACCAGTACCCGGTGCCCGACGCCCCGCCCCGGTCGGTGGTCCGCCGGGCGGGCCGCCCGAGCAGCTGCCACACCAGCCAGTCGTGGGCCTGGAGCAGTACGGCGGTCCGCGCGGCGGCCTCCGGCTCGCTCCGCGCCAGCCAGCGCAGCTTCGTCACCGGCTGCCCGGTCTGCGGCACCGAGCCCACGGCCTGCGCCCACGCCTCACGTCCGCCGAGCGCGTCGATGAGGTCGGCCGCCGCGACCTGGGAGCGCTTGTCGCCGCCGACCATGGCCGGGCGCACGGTGTTGCCCTGGGCGTCCAGCGGCACGACCGAGTTGGCCTGCGCCGACACGCCGATGGCCTGCACGCCCTCGAGGAGCCCGCCGCCGGCCGCCTCCCCGAGGGACAGCAGCCAGACCTGCGGATCGACGTCCGCGGGCCGGCCCCCGCCCTCGGGGCTCTCCAGCGGGTGCGGCGCGTAGCCCTGGCGCAGCACGGCACCCGTGTCCGAATCGCAGACGACGATACGAGTGAAATCGGGCGAACTGTCCAACCCGGCGACTATCCCCATACCCGAAATTCTGCCGCACCGGGGGCGGTGCCCGTACCGCCCGGGGGCCTCAGGTGTTGCTCGTGCCCCAGTCGTCCGGACCGCTGCCGTTGCTGCCGCGCTCCCGCAGCGAGCGGACCCGGTGGGTCACCGAGTCGGGCATCCGGTCACCGACCTTGTCGCTCACCACGTGGTACGCCTTGTCGGCGAAGTGCCTGCCCTGCTGGGCGGCGGACTCCGCGGTGTTGCGCACGGCCGGGTTCTGCGCGACCTGCTGCGCGGACTTCCGCAACTGCTCGTAACGCTCCCGCCCGGCCTTCGTGCCGAGCACGTAACCCACCGCTAGTCCGACGACGAACGTGAGCCGGTAACGCATGGCGGCCACCCTTCCCTTCACTGGCTCCGGGGTGCTGGCGAGTACCGATTGGCGGAGCACCCCCCTGCTTGCGCTAATGTATGTGTCGCAGCGAGCGCGCGCCCCCTGGCGAATACCCAGGCAGACGCGTTCGATGCGACACCGACATTCCTCGGTAGCTCAATTGGCAGAGCAGCCGGCTGTTAACCGGCAGGTTACTGGTTCGAGTCCAGTCCGGGGAGCTCGGTCCTCCGTAGCTCAATTGGCAGAGCAGCCGGCTGTTAACCGGCAGGTTACTGGTTCGAGTCCAGTCGGGGGAGCACCGTGAACGAGGACCCTCCGGGGTCCTTTTTCATGTGCCCTCGAGACTGCCTTCGAGACCCGGGAACCACGCGGCACGCTGCGGAGTCCTCAAGGTCATGAGGGCAGCCGTGGAAGCCGACCATCCGAGGCAGGAGATCGTATGAGCGGCTATGCTGCGGCAGACGGCGCGCACACATGTACGCGACACGCCGCTATGGGGCGGTAGCTCAGCCGGTTAGAGCAGCGGACTCATAATCCGTCGGCCGTGGGTTCGAGTCCCACCCGCCCCACTCATGTGCCTGGCCGCAGGAACGTTCTCACCTGCGGTGCGAGCCTGGACCGGGACCGCTCAAGGGCCTCCTTCCAGCCATCGCTGACGCATGTGTCATACTCGGCGCCGCTCGTAGCACTATCGGACCGGGGGGCCGCATGCACGCCGTATCTCTGCAAGCTGCCTTCCTGGATACGGCCGCGGATCAGCTCTGCTTCTCCCTGGACCTGGCCGAACTGCCGGCGCTCGCCGAGCGTGAGGTGTCCTTGGGAGGGCTCGCCGTGCGGCTGAGGCTGCTCGGCGCGTCCCATCAGGTCTTCGCGGGCCCGGTGCGGGAGACCGTGGCGTGCCTGCCCGAGGCGGTCAGGGGACTGCCGACGACGCTCACCCGGCGGCCCGCGGGGTGGACGTACGACTTCAGCGCCGTCACGGAATGCCTGGATCCCGTGGAGTTCAGCGCCCGGGTCGCGGACGCCCTGAGCCGCGCCGACGAGGCGGAGCACAGCCTGAGCGGGGTCTTCCCCGGGTCTCCTGAAGCGGTGACGGCGGTGGTCGTCGAGGCGTGCGGCGAGGGATCCGGCGGGGCGGACCGCCCGGGGCTGGCCTGGCGCACCTGGCACAGCTATCCGCAGGACGGGCACATCGTATCGACGCACAGCCGGCTGGAGGCTCGATGAACAGCGCCCGACTCTTGCGCGGGGCGGTGGCGGCCGTGCTGGTCACGGTCCTGCTCTCCGCCTGCTCCAGCGACGGGGAGGACGGCGTCCCGCGCAGCTGGATCGGCAAGACGTACTCCACCGGCGGGAGCGGGTGGCTCGACAAGGACAGCTCGCCGGCCAAGGTCGCCGACGCGATCGACGACCACCGCGACGCCCTCGACCGGGCGTCCGGCGACGGCATGGAATTCCTGCGCTACGGCGACGACATGGTGACCGTCTCGCCGTACCGGAACGGCAGCACGATCGAGATCGAGGACTACCGCAACGGCTACCGCCGGCACCAGCAGCACCTCACCTACTGGCCCAACCCGAGCAGCTTCCGAGGCGGCGGCCCCGGCTCCGGCAAGTGACGCCCGGCACCTCGCGATGACGCCCTCCAGAAAGGCAACGCAGTGACCGAGATATTCGAGTCGGCCGGGCAGGCCCTGCTCTACGGGGTCGTGGGCCTCGCCGTGATGGCCGTCGGCTTCGTCGCCCTCGACCTCGTCACACCCGGCAAGCTCTTCCACGTGGTGTGGCGCGACCGCAACCGCGGCGCAGCCGTGCTCCTCGGCAGCCAGTCCGTCGCGGTCGGGCTGGTCATCATGTCGGCCATCCGGGCCAGCGAGTCCGAAGAGGGCCTCGGATACGGCCTGTTCAGCACGCTCCTCTACGGGCTGGCCGGGGTGCTGGTGATGACGCTGGTCGGCATCGTCATCGGCATGCTGACGCCGGGCCAGATGGGCGCGGTCGCCCTCGACGACGGCGACGACCGCCGCCCGCACCCCGCCGCCTGGGTCCAGGCCGGCATGTACCTGGGCACCGCCGCCATGGTCGGCGCGGCCCTCTCCTAGGGCTACCGACCACCACCTCCCAGGACCACCGCGAGGCCACCCCCATGAGTTCCGCCCTGGACGACCGCGCCGTCGCGGCGCCGCCGCAACCCCCGGCCGACCACCACACCCGGGGGGCGCGGTTCCTGCTGCTGCTCGCCGTCTTCCTCTGCGCGGCCTGCGGCCTCGTGTACGAACTGGCCCTGACCGCGCTGGGCAGCTACCTCATCGGCAACTCGGTGCTCCAGACCTCCGTGGTCATCTCCGTGATGGTCTTCGCCATGGGCGTGGGCTCGCTGGCCGCCAAACCGCTGCGCCACCGACCCGTCGTCGCCTTCGCGGTGGTGGAGGGAGTGCTCGCGCTGGTCGGCGGCCTGTCCGTCCTGATGCTGTACGCGGCCTTCGCCTGGCTCCAGCTCTACATGCCCGCGATGATCGTGGTGTCCCTGGTGGTGGGCCTGCTCATCGGCGCCGAGATCCCGCTGCTGATGACGCTGCTCCAGCGCATCCGCAAGCAGGAGGCGAGCAGCGCCGTCGCCGACATGTTCGCCGTCGACTACATCGGAGCCCTCGTCGGCGGCCTGTGCTTCCCGCTGTTCCTGCTGCCGACCTTCGGCCAGTTGAAGGGCGCGCTGGTGGTCGGCGTGGTCAACGCGGTCGCCGGGGTCATCGTCGTGGTGTTCATCTTCCGCCGTCAGACGGGCCGGCTGGTCAAGGCCGGGCTGCTGGCCGGCGTCACCCTGGTGCTCGCCGCGCTCGGTACGACGTACGTGCTGGCGGACGACCTGGAGGTGACGGCGCGCCAGCACATGTACGCGGACCCGATCATCCACTCCGAGACCACGCAGTACCAGGACATCGTGGTCACCCGCTCCACCGCCTTCACCGGGGAGCCCGACGTACGGCTCTTCCTCAACGGCGACCTCCAGTTCAGCTCGGTCGACGAGTACCGCTACCACGAGTCGCTGGTCCACCCCGCGCTGTCCGGCCCCCACTCCGACGTGCTGGTCATGGGCGGCGGCGACGGGCTCGCGCTGCGCGAGGTGCTGCGCCACGAGGACGTCCGGCACGTCACCCTGGTCGAACTGGACCCGGCGATGACCCGGTTGGCACGCACCTTCGAGCCGCTGCGCAAGCTCAACCACGGTTCGCTGGACGATCCGCGGGCCAAGGTCGTCAACGCGGACGCCTTCACCTGGCTGCGCGAGGCCCGGCAGCAGTACGACGCGGTGATCATCGACTTCCCGGACCCGGACTCGGCGTCGCTGGCGAAGCTGTACTCGGTGGAGTTCTACGACCTGCTCCGCCGGGTGCTGGCGCCGAACGGCCAGGTCATGGTGCAGAGCGGATCGCCGTTCTTCGCCCCCAAGACCTACTGGTCGATCGCGAAGACCATCGAGACCGCCGGGTACGCGACGACCGAGTTCCAGGTCGACGTGCCGAGCTTCGGCAACTGGGGCTTCGTCCTCGCCCGCCCCGGAACCGAGGCCCCGCCGCTGCGGCTCGCCCCGGACACGCCGAAGCTCCGCTACCTGGACCGGGCGGTGCTGGAGGCGGCCACCGTGTTCCCCGTCGACCGCCGCCGCACCGACGTACGGCCGAGCACCCTGATGGATCCCGCGGTGCTCGAATACGTTCAGGACGAGTGGCGCGACTACTGAGCCGGGACGACCTGGGGCACGGCCGCGTCGCGTCCGGCGACGCGGCCGTGCCCGCCTCCGCGGGGGTACGGAGACGGGCACTGTGTCCGGGGCCGAGGGGAGCGGGGCGCCCCGCGTGGTCAGACTCCCGTCGGGTCCTTCTCGTACGTGCGCTCCGCCACCGGTGCCGGCTCGTGGCCGCCCTCGCTGAGGCCGAAGCGGTCGTGGAACTTCCGCAGGAACGGCGGGGCGTACCAGGCCGAACCGCCGAGCAGGCGCATCGCGGCGGGCACGAGCACACCCCGGACGGCGACGGCGTCGATGAGGATGGCCAGTCCGCTGCCCAGACCGAACATCTGCATGTAGCTGATCCCGGCCGTCCCGAAGGCGAAGAAGCTCACCGCCAGCAGGCAGGCCGCCGCGCTGACGATCCGTCCCGTGTGCCCGAGCCCGTCGACCACCGCGGTCCCGTTGTCCGCGCCCTGGTCGTGCAGCTCCTTGATCCGGCTGGTGACGAACACCTCGTAGTCCATCGAGAGGCCGAAGGCGATGCAGAACATCAGCAACGTCATCGACACCTCCATCGGCTGCGGCGTGAAGCCGAACAGGTCGGAGAAGTGGCCCCCCTGGAACATCCACGTCATGACGCCGAGCGCCGCTCCCAGGCTGACGATGTTGAGCACCAGCGCCCGCAGCGGCTGCACCACGCTGCCGGTGAACAGGAACAGCAGGACGAAGGTGGTGAGCGCGATCAGGCCCCCGGCGAGCGGGATCAGGCCGGTGATGGAGTCCTTGGAGTCGACCAGCGCGGCGTCCCTGCCGCCCACCAGGGGCTCCGCGCCTTCGGGTGCCGCGACCGCCCGGACGTCCCTGACCAGGTCCTGGGCCGCGTCCGACATCGGGGCCAGGTCGCTCACCACGTTGATCCGCTGTGCCTCGGGGCGGCCGAGCGCGGCGTTGCGCGGACCGGGCGCCGCGGCCCGCCCGCCGGTGTAGGTCCCGGTGGACGCCTCGACGCGGACCACGCCGTCGAGCTGCGAGAGCCTGCCCGCGTACGAGCCGAGCGGTGCCGTGCCCACGGACTCGTCCATGACCACGTGGACGGCCGCGGCGTCGCTGCCGTTGAAGTTCTCCGCCAACCGGGCCGAGACCCGGCGGCTGGCCGCGTCCTCGGGCAGCGAGCGCTCGTCCGCGATGCCGATGGAGATGCCCAGCAGCGGGCTCGCCGCCAGCAGCAGCACCGCCAGCACCGGCAGCGCGGTGAGCGCGGGACGCCGCATGGCCGTGCGGGCCAGCCGCCCCCAGAAGGGCACCCGGGAGTCGTCCGGCCGCTCCGCCGTCCTCGCCCACGGCAGCCGCCCCTTGTTGACCCGGTGCCCCAGGACGTTGAGCAGGGCCGGCATCACGAACAGGGTGCTGACGGCGGCGATGGCGACCACACCGACGCCGGCGTACCCGAACGAGCGCAGGAAGTACTGCGGGAAGACCAGCAGCGCCGCGAGCGCGACCGCCACGGTGGCGGCGGAGAAGGCGACCGTACGGCCCGCGGTGTGCACGGTGTGCCGGACGGCGTCGTCCACGCTCGCGCCCTTCGCGAGCTGTTCGCGGAACCGGCTGACCATCAGCAGCGCGTAGTCGATGCCGAGGCCGAGACCGAGGGCGGTGGTCAGGTTGGTGGCCGTGATGGAGATGCTGGTGACGCTGCCGAGCAGGAAGAGTTCCGCGAACGTCCCCACGATCGCGATGAGTCCGATGGCCAGCGGCAGCAGGGCCGAGACCACACTGCCGAAGACGAACAGGAGCAGCAGGAGGGTCAGCGGCAGGGCGATCGACTCGGCCAGGACGAGGTCCTCGCCGGAGTACGTTCCCATGTCGTCGCCCACGGCCGCGGTGCCGCCGGCCTCGACGGTGAGCCCGCCGTCCTGCGCGCCGGTGTACTCGTCGATGATCTCCTTGGCGTTCTCGCGCTCCTTGGTGTCACCGCCCTTCACATGGGCCAGCACCATCGCCTGCTCGCCGTCCTCGGAACGGAGTTCCGGGTTGCCCGTGTCCCAGTACGAGATCACGTTCGCGACCGTCTCCTCCTCCTTGAGACCGGCCGCCAGCTCCTTGCCCCGCTGCCTCGCGGTCGCGCCGTCGACGCCGCCCTCGGGGGCACTGACCAGCAGGACCAGGTTCGACTCCCCGCCGAACTTGTCGGTGATGACCGCCTTGGCCTTGCTGGACTGGGAGGACGGGTCGTCGAAGCCGCCGGGCAGGAGCTTGCCGAACGCGCCGGCGCCCAGAGCTCCCATGAGGACCACGGCCACGGCTGCGACGACGAGTACCAGCCGGGACCGGCGGACCGCCAGTTCGGCTATGCGTTCAAACACGCACCTTCTCCTTGCGTTCTTGCGGCGTGCATCCATGGCCCGCGCTGGTGGTGGGGGTGCGGCGGAGCCGCTGCCCCGTCGCCGGCCATGACGCTATCCACGCGGCAAGTGGCTTTGGCAGTGCGAGATTTTCCTGACACCGTCAAGTGTGCCGACCGTCAGTCGGCCGAAGCCTCGGGGACGAGCTCTCCCGTCCAGATCTCCTTGCCGTCCTCGTCGTAGGCCGCCACCTCGCCGTCGCGGAAGTGGTAGCTGGTTCCCTGCGGCATGAAGTCCACCACGTAGCCGTTCTCGGACTTCCTCGCTTCCGTGGGGTCGCCGTACGGTTCGCCGTCCTTCATCCTGGCGAAGTAGAAGACCTTTCCCGCCGTGGTCCGGCAGAAGGCGTACCGCTCCTCCAGGTCGTCCCTGCTGTAGGCGGCGACGAGTCGGGCCCCGGTCCCCTCCGGCAGCATCTCGGCCATCGGCTTCGGGCAGGGGCCGCTCGCCGATGCGGTCGGAAAGGGCTTCGAGGAGTCGGAGCCGGTCACGAACGAGGTCACGGCCGACCAGTTGAGGATCAGCAGGACGATCGGGACGATGACGACCGCTGCGAGGAACAGGAGGCAGCCGCATCCCGCCACCAGCTCCCCGCGGGTCGCCTCCCTCGGGGGTGTCCGGACCGGGGCGGTGCTGCTTCCGAACAGGGCCTCCATGGCAAGGGGCGGCGCGGCGCTTCCCCGTACCGTCGGGCTGCTCGGTCCCGTCATGCCGGAGCGCAGGTCGGGAGGCGTTCTCCGGCCGCTCGTGGGAGGCGACTTGGTGACGGGAGTCCTCTTGGCGGCGGCCGGCTTCTTGGCGGCGGGCGGCCTTCTCGTGGGGGCCGCCTTCTTCGTGGTGGCGGCCTTCTTCGTGGCGGGGGACCTCTTCGTGGCGGGGGTCTTCGGTACCGCCTTCTTTCCGGCAGGCGGCTCGGGAGCGTCCCGGCGTATCGCCGCGCGCGGTGTCTCACAGACGTGGCACACCCGCACCGCGGCGTCGTTGTACGTGTCGCAGTCCGAGCACTGCCAGGTCGGCCCGGCCACCATGCCTCCCCGAACTCACGCGTCCGCGACGGTCAGGCGAGCCATGACCGAGCGGAACAGGTCTCGCGTCGCCGGTGACACGGGCGCGCCGAGCCAGTCCCGGCTCCGCTCCCGCTCACCGGCGGACGGCTCGGCGTCGTCGTCCCACCAGGAGGCGGAGACGTCCTCGACGCGGTACGTGTGCGCGAACCACTGCACGAACTGCCAGGCCGGCTCCGCCTGGTCGGCGCCCACGACGATCTCCGCCGCGACGTCGCCGACGCTCATCCCCGAGGGCCGGAACCGGAACGCCAGGCGCAGGCTCCCGTCGTGGTCCGACAGCCGGCCCGCGACCGAGAGACAGCACGTGGGCTCCACATACAGGCGGCCGCCGACACCGCCCGCGACGCCGTCCCGTCGGCTCCAGGAGAACACCAGCCACCGCCGCCCGTCGAAGTCCAGCCGGACGCCGTCGCCCTGCAGCCGGAAACTCACAGGCTGTTCGCGATCGTCTCGATGATCTCGTCCATCTCGAACTCCTCCAGTCCCTCCCCGGCCCTGGAGGGGAAGTGCAGCGTGAGGTCCCACTCCTCCCCGATCGCCTCCTGCCAGGGCTCCTCCTCGGGAGCGAAGAGGACGAGCCGCTTCGCCGACTGCTCCATCACCGCCGTCTGGCTGCGGGCGTATCCCCACTGCTCGAAGAGATCGTCCATGGAGCGCGGGATGTTCCGCGGATACGTCTGCGCGCCGACACCCACCGTGCCGAGCGGGTGGGCGGGAGCGTCGGTGAACATGACGATGACGTGACGCCGCCGGTCGAGGCCGGTCTCCCAGGGGGAGTTGATGGCCAGGGCCAGCGCCTCGAGGCCGGACTCGGGGATGTCCCCGCCGCCGCCCGCCTCCAGGTTCCGTACGAAGTTCTCGAATTCCGCCACCTGTTGGGGCAGGCGCAGGAAGTCCGTCTGCTCGATCGCGTCGGAGGGATCGTCCCCGAAGTCCCGGAAGGCGATGATCCGCAGCCGCAGCTGGCTGATCTCCTTGCTCTTCCTCGCCATCACCTCGTTCAGCCGCTGATGGAACCGGAGCGAGTTGTTCTTCACGATGTCCAGTACGGGATACATGCTGCCCGTGGCGTCGATGCACATCACGATGTCGACGGCGTACTGCAGGTTGCCGTGGTACTTCTCGATCTCCGCGCTCACGCGTTGCTCCTCGGATTCGCAGGGAGGTTTGGGGGTGGTTACGGGGCGGGGCGGGGGCCGGGGAGGTCGTCCCGGTGGCGGCCGAGATTGATCCTGACCCTGGACTTCTTCGGTCCGTCGTCCGCCACCGGCGGCGGCCGGCGTACGGAGCGGTCCGGCGGGTTGAACTGCACCCGGCTCCGGCGGGGTCCGTCGGACGCCGTGGGACCGGCGTGCTCCCCGCCCGGGACGGCGGCGGCCGGACGTGGCTGCGGGGTGCTGTGGAGGGTGCACAGCCCGGCGTCCTTCAGCGCCTCCAGGAACCCGGCGACGGTGGGCCGGGCACCCGGGTCGGCCGAGGTCATGGCCGCGATCAGGGCCTGCATCGGAGTGCCGAGCCGTTCGTCGGCGACCAGTGGTTCGGCCGCGTTCACCGCGTCCGCCGGGGACCCGTAGCGGCCGGTGTACGCGGGCAGCGAGCCGGTCAGATAGAGGTGCGTCATCAGGCCCAGCGCGAAGACGTCCACGGCCGTCGTCAGGTCCCGGGCCTGTACGGACTCCTCGCCCCGCACATAGCGCCGCCACTCCGGTGCGCCGTACAGCGAGTCTCCCGCGATCTCCTCGCGGGCCGGAGGGCGGCCGGAGAGGTACGAGTCGTCGAAGTCGATGAGCTTGGCCGTGTGGAACGCGGCGGCCGTCCGCTTCTGGACCAGGACGTTGGCCGTCTTCAGATCGCCGTGCACCACGTCGATGTCGTGCAGCAGCCGCAGGCTGGTCGCCAGCGTCCTCAGCAGGACCGCCTTCTGCTTCGGGCCGAGTGACTGCGGGTCCGCCAGGCTGGCGGTGTCGATGCGTTCGGTCACCTTGTAGTAGGTGCTGCCCGCGTGGAAGAAGTCCGTGGCGAGGACCAGGTTGCCCGCGCCGCTGGCGTCGGGGCGCAGCAGCTTCATGATGCTCCGGTGCCGTTCCTCGAACTCCCGGCACGTCTCCAGCCTGATCCGCCGGCTCGCGGCGCTGCCCGCGGAGCCCTCGCGGGGGCGCTTGGGCTCCAGGAAGCGTTTGAGGAAGTACTCCTTGCCGTCCTTCTCGGCGAAGGCCCACACGCATTTCCCGCCGTCGGCGTTGGTCGGCTCGGTGACGACCCGGTACCCCCCGATCACGTCCCCCGGCTTCACTCCGGCACCTCCGGCATGAACTTCTCGTAGGCGGGCCGATAGGTCTCCCAGGTCCGGTCCTGCCAGCCGCGCAGCGCCTGCGGACCGCCGCCCGGCGGGACATCGAGGTACCCGCTCCGTACGACGTCCGCGTGCCGCTCGGCGAAGGCGTCACGCAACTGCCCGAAGCCCTCGAAGCCGAGGGCCGCGAGGGAGAGCGACGCGTCGTCGCCCGTGGCCGGCTGGATGGCGCGGCGCAGCAGCCCGGCCCAGTCGCCCATGTCCCGGGCCCGCCCGAGGGTGTCGAGCAGGACGCACTCGAACTGCGCGGGCGTGTGCACGTAGCCGAAGAAGCCGTCGGTGGCGGCCAGCAGGACGCACGGCTCGCTGAACTCGCCGCCGTGGGCGGAGAGGGTGAAGTCGCGGTCCGCGCAGATCACGTTCGTCATCGGCGGGTCCTGCCGGAGCTGGGCGAGCGCGTCGGTCTCCCGCGTGTCGTCGCGGGTGAGCGCGTGCAGGCCGCTGACCGGAAGCAGGGCGTACGACCGGGAGTCGCCGGCCCAGATCGCCTGCCAGTGGACGCCCTCCTCGTGGGCCCGGTACCGGACCGCGGCCAGGGTCGTGGGCAGGACCCGGCGCATGGATCCGGTGATCTTGCTCCGTGCTCCCGTCGGAGCCGCGTGCTGCACGGTCCGCAGGAAGTGTTTCAGGTGCGGCAGGGAGTCCTCCTCCGCGGAGGCCAGGGAGTGCTGGAACCAGCACTCCGTGGCAAGTCGGGCGACCCGGGCACCGGCCCAGGCGCTGGTGTACGTCGCGCCGTCGGGTCCGCGCCAGGCAGGGGCCGCTCCGGAGCCGCCCGAGCCGTCGAAGACGGCCAGCACGCCGTTCGCGGTGGGCCGGTGGTACACCGCGAGCGGTTCGGCGTCCTCGCCGTGGCCCGGGTGGCGTTCCGTCCACACGACGAGGGCCTGGAGCCTGCCGTCGGCGGCCGACCAGGTCAGATGGCCCGGCCGGGAGCGAGGGCTGCCCGGCGGGAGGGTGGGCTTCGGCGGAATGATCACGTCCGTCCACCGCCCCGGCCGTCGCGGCGACCATCGCTTCGTCCATCGCCCCGGCCGTCGCGTCGTCCGTTGCGGCGCGCCCCGTCGTCCGTCGTCCCGGCGCCTCGCACCCGGCTCACCCGACGCTCCGGCGCGGACGGCGCGGACGGCGCGGACGGCGCGGACGGCGCGGATGGCGCGGACGGTGGGGATGGCGTCGACGGCGGTGACGCCGGGGGCGGCGGTGCGTCCGGCGGCCGGGGTGGCCGGGGCGGCGGTACGTCGGGGGGCCGGGTCGGCCTGGGCGGCGGCAGTGGTTCCTCCTTGCGTGCCACCACCTCGCCCGGCAGCACGCGGGGTCCGTCGAACCCCGGCGCCGCAGCGGCGGGGCCGCGCGGTACTCCGCGCACGCGGCTGCCGCCGGGGCCGGCGGACGGCTCCCGACGGGGGAGCAGCTCGGCCCGGGCTCCGTACAGCCGGACGTCCGCGTCCCCGGTGAAGTCCCGCAGGGCGGCGTTCAACGCGTCCTGTACGGCCCGGGGCGGGCCGGTGCCGTATCCGCGCGACACGTCCCGCAGCCGTTCACGCAGGGGTCCCTCCCATGCGGCGCTCATGTCGCGGATGCCCCGCGCCACCACGCCGCCGGGGTCGGCCACCCGGCACATCAGCTCCACGCGGCAGTGCAACGGTGCGGGCGCCCCCCGTGCCCCCGGAGCTCCCCGTCCGCCCGGCCGCAGCTCGAGAACGAGCCGGTGCTCCGTCGTGTCCACCAGGAACATCCGCCGGTACACGCCCGCCCGGAGCTCGGGCACCGGCTCTCCCGGACCGACCGTGCGCACCGGCCCGGCGTCCGGGACCAGCACCAGCGCCCTGCCCGGCGGCGGCGTCCGCACCGGGCCCGGCGGGCGGACCCGCGGCAGCGTCCGGGCCTCGACCACCGGGTCGTACGTCAGCGGATGCGTCACCATGCCGGCTTCCGGCTGCCATCCGCCATACGTCTTCCTCCCGTGGGACGGGCGGCGCGGGGGGCCGCTCGCACGGGGTCGGACTCATTCCCCGCCCACGGAAGCGCCCGCCCTGATCGTTCCGCCGCTGAGTGATCTGAAGGGCCTGCGCTGTCGATTTGAGCGGGTCCCGAGTTGTTCAGCAGCCCGTTCCGGGCGGCTGAACAACTGTCCCGGCGGTGACGGGCCGGCCGCTTCCGCGGGTGGGACGTGTCACCGGCCTTCCGGCTCCTCCTCGGCGCTCTCGACTCCGTCGTCGCGTTCGCCCTCGGCCTGGGAGGGAGTGGTGTGCGGGACCTCCGGGGTGTCCGGTTCGTCGTCGCGTTCGCCCTCGGCCTGGGACGGGGTCGGCTCGCTCATCGTGGTACCTCCTCCTGCCGGGCGGTCACGGCACGGGTACCCCGTCCGGGAGACCAGCACCCCGCGTCCGCAGGGCAGGGCAGGGCAAGGCGGGGCGTGGCGGGGCAGGACTAGAGCGGTGCCCACCACGTGACCGTCGTCCCGTGCCCCTCCTCCGGGCCGCCCTCGCCGTCGTCGACGACTCTGAGACGTACTCCGTCCCGGCCCTCCGGCGACCTGGCGGGCGTCTCCACGGTGACCTCGACGCGGGAGACACCCGGGCGCGCCGACGTGTCGGCCAGGGCGTCGCGGAGGGCGGTCAGGAGGCGGTCGGCGACCCGGTCGGGCACCCGGGTGTCTACGGCGCCCGCGAAGTGCGTGGACGGCGCGAACCCGAGCCGGGCGGCGGCGGACGCCGTCTCGCGCAGGACCCGGCCGCGCAGTCCGGTCGGCGGGTCGGCCGGGGGCTGCTGGAGCGCGAAGATGGTGGTGCGGACCTCGCCGACCGTGGAGCGCAGCTCGTCCACCGCCCGGCCGAGGATGTCGCCGACGTCGTCGGCGCCCGGGCGGCGCCGGGTGGACTCCAGCATCATGCCGGTGGCGAACAGCCGCTGCACCACCAGATCGTGCAGGTCGCGGGCGATGCGGTCGCGGTCCTCGTAGACCGCCAGCCGCTCCCGGCCGCGGCGGGCGTCGGCCAGGACGAGGGCGAGCGCCGCCTGCGAGGCGAACTGCGTCGCGAGCAGCCGCTCCAGGTCCGTGTACGGGCGCCCGCCGCGCCGCCGGGGCAGGGCGAGGGTGCCGACGAGCCGCCCGCCCGCCTGCAGGGGCAGCATCATGCTCGGCCCGAACCGGTGCCGTACGTGGGTCGTCATCCGGGGGTCGGTCGCCGAGTCCTCGATGAACACCGGCTCGCCGCCCAGCAGCTGTTCCAGCACGGGGCTGCCCGGCGTGATGGTCGCGCCGAGCATGCCGTCCGGGTCGTAGGGCGACGAGGCGGTCACGATCGACATGCCGCCCTCGGCGGTCGGGTGCAGGATGACGCCCGCGGAGGCGCCCGCGAGCAGCCGGGCCCGTTCGGCCACCGTGGTCAGCGCGTCGCCGGTGCCCTCCTCGGTGAGCAGCGCGGTGGTGACGGCCGCCGCGCCCTCGATCCAGCGCTCGCGCTGCCGGGCCGTCTCGTACAGCCGGGCGTTGCCGATCGAGACACCGGCCTGGGTGGCCAGGACACGCAGCAGCTGCTCGTCCTCGACGGTGAACGGGGCCGCCCCGGGCCGCCCGGTCAGCCGCAGCTCGCCGAACTCCTCGTCTCCCACATGGATCGGCACCCGTAGCAGGGGCGCCGTCCCGGGTACGGGGTCGGGGCCCGGGGTGCGGATCTCGGCGAGGTCGCTCTCGGTGAGGCCGCTGTCCCCGGGGCCCGTGACGACCAGGGCCGCGCGGTCGGCGCCGGTCAGTTCGGCGGCGCCGTCCACGATGTGCTGCAGGACGCCGCGCAGATCGAGGTCGGTGCCCGCCCCCAGGAGGGCTTCCAGGAGGCGGGGCAGCCGGGGCGCGGGCCGAGCGGTCATGCGTCCGGCTCCCTCGGGTCCCCGGGGCGGGTCAGTCGGAGCCGGAGTCGGAGTCGGCGGTCGTCGGGTGCAGGACGAGCGGTTCGACCCGGCCCTCCAGCATGCTGCCGAGGCCCTGGACCGCGCACACGTCGGGCCGCTCCGCGATGTGCACCGGCATGCCGGTGGCCTGGCGCAGCATCTGGTCGAAGCCCGGCAGCAGCGCGCTCCCGCCGACCATCATGATCCCGCGGTCGGCGAGGTCCGCGACCAGGTCCGGCGGGCAGTCCCGCAGCACCTTGCCGATGCCGTCGAGCACGGCCGTCAGCGGCGTCTGGATGGCGTTGCGCACCGTGGCGGTGTCGACCCGCACACTGCGGGCCAGGCCGGTCGCGACGTCCCGGCCGTGGATCTCGGTGGACGCCGGCCCCTGCGGGGTCAGCCCGTTGCCGGACAGGGCGAGTTGCAGCGGGCGCACGGACTGGCTGGGCAGCACCAGCTCGTGCTGGTGGCGCAGCAGCTGCACGATCGCGTGGTCCACGGCCTCGCCGCCCACCGGGATGCGCTCGGCGGTCACGATGGAACCGAGGGAGAGCACCGCGACCTGCGTGGCGTGCGCGCCGCACACCATGATCATGGTCGCCTCGGGCTGCTCCACCGGCAGTCCGCAGCCGACCGCCGCCGCGATGAGCGTGTCCACCAGCTCCACCCGGCGCGCGCCGAGCCCGACCAGCGTCTCGATCGCCGCCCGCTGGGACAGCGGATCCGCGTCGTGCGGGGTGCAGACGGCGGCCCGCAGCCGGGGCTTGCGGCGCAGGGCGCGGCGGATCCGGTCGCCGAGCAGGTGGCGCAGCATGCGCTGGGCCATCTCGATGTCGACCACCGTGCCGCCGGAGACGGGCCGCACGACGCGGATGTAGCCGGGGGTGCGGCCGGTCATCTTCTCCGCGAACTCGCCGACCGCGATGAGCGCGCCCGTGCGGGTGTTGACCGCCGCGGCGGACGGCTGGTCGACGACGAGCCCGGCCCCCTTCACGTAGACGCGGGTCCGCGCCGCGCCCAGGTCGACGGCGAAGTGGCAGCGGCGCAGCGCCTCCAGACTGGCGGTATTGGCAGTACTGGCGGTCATGGCGAATCCTCCCGAGAGCGCGGACCGTGCGGGGCCGCCCGGTGGACGGCCTCCAGGCTCCGATCGTGCGCGGCGGCGCGGGCGGGCGCCCGCTGGAGGGGGCCGGGCGGGGGGCCGCTGAACGGGGGGCGCGCGGAGCGTTCAGCGGTTCCCGGCGGCCGTGCGCTCCTGAGCGGGCCCGGCACCGCCAACCAGGTGGTACCAGCCGGTGCCGTCGGGCAGCGGCCGGAAGAGGTCCGGCGGGAACGCGGGCCCGTCCTGTCCCTCCTCGCACACCTCGTCGTAGTAGAGGGAGTCGGAGACGGCGACGACCGCCCGCGCGGAGGACGCGTCCAGGACCGAGCCGACCGACTCGGCGTCGGCGCGGCCCAGCGACTGCTCCCCGGGCCCGTCCGGCCGGAACTCCACCTGCCAGAACTCCACCCGCAGCCGCGGACCGTCCGGGCCTGCCGACAGCCCGGGCAGGCCGGTCACGGTCGCCCTCAGCAGCGGCGCGGCCTCCGCACGCGGTGCCAGCAGCACCAGCAGGCCGCCGCGGTCGTCCAGCAGTTCGTAGGAGGCGCCGTCCGTGCCGCTGTCCGCCAGCAGGTCCGCGACCACGCCGTGCAGGGCCGCGCGGGGGCGGCGGTCCTCCGGGCCGTCGGCGAAGGAGTACCGGACGCAGGTGCGCAGGCCGGCGTCGAAGTCGAGGTCCGGCTCCTCGGGATCCGGCTCCTCCGACTCCGGTTCCTCCGGATCCGGTCCCTCCCACTCCGCCCGTGCCGGTTCCTGTTCCGGCTCCTCGTCCGCTTCCGGTTCCTCGGCCAGTCCCTCAGCCGGTTCCGGTTCCGGCTCCTCGTCCCACAGCACCTCACGCAGCGCGGCCCTGTCCGCTTCCGCTTCCTGGAATTCCTGCCTCTCGTCCCGGTCCACCGGTGGCCGCGCCCTGTCGTCCCCCGCCTCGCCGCCCAGCAGGGGCGTCCAGAAGTCGTCCTCGGTCGGGAAGGGACCCTCCGGCAACTCGTCCGGCGCGGCCACCACCGACCCGGGGCCGTCCGCCTCCTCGTACGCCGGCCACGGCGCGTCGTCCGCCGGTGCGGCGTGCTCCTCGCGCAGCTCCCGGCCCAGTGCCGTCAGGGCCGGGCTGCGCCCGCCGGACAGCTCGTACTCCTCGTACACCTCCAGCGCCTCCTCGCCCCGGCCCTGGCGGCGCAGCGCGATCAGGTACAGGCGGCGGAAGTCCTCCCGGTGCGGGTGGGCCCGCAGCAGGCCGGCCAGGTCGGTGGCGGCCCGGTCGTACTCGCCCAGGGCCAGGTCCAGCTCGGCGCGCCTGGTGTGCAGGGCGAGCCGCAGCCGCACCAGGCGGGTGCGGGCGGTGCGGGCGGCGGGGCCGGGCACGTCCGCCAGCGGCTCGGACCCGCCCCACAGCGCCAGCGCCTCGGTGACCAGCCCGTGGGCCTCGGTGAGCGCGTCCCGCAGACCGGCCGCGTCGGCGCGCCGCACCAGTTCGTCGCAGCGCACCAGGTCCAGCTCGTCGGCGCTGGTGTGCAGGGCGTAGCCATGGGCGGACTTCGCGAGGACACCCGGGCCAAGGACCTCCGCGAGACTCGTCGCCAGCCGGGTCACCTCGGCCCGCGGGTTGCGCGGCTCGTCGCCCGGATCCCACAGCCCCCACCGCAGCTCCTCGTGCGTCACCGTGCGGCCGTGCTTGAGCAGCAGCATCGCGAGCAGCGCGCGCACCTCGGCACCGGGACGGGCCGAGCCGTCCGGGAGACCGACCCGCAGCGGGCCCAGGGCGCGGTACCGGCGCGGTTCGTACGCCTCCTGCGCCCGGGTGAGCAGGTGCGGGTCCGCGAGCAGTTCGAGACCGCGGGCCTGGGTCTCGGACGAGGGTGACATCAGCTGGTCGAAGGCGTGCGCGTAGTGGATGCGCAGGGCGCGGGGCAGCCGGTCCAGGCGGCGGGAGTCGATCGGGACGGTCAGGCGCGAGGCCCCCGACGTCAGCCGCAGCAGGAGGTCGCACAGGGCGCGCAGGTCCGCGGAGCGTCCCGCCGGGCCCGCGGCCAGCCCCGGTTCGAAGAGGCTGAGCCGGACCGTGCCGTCCGGCAGGAGGACCACCCGGGACGCCTTCAGGCCGCCGTGCGCCACACCCGCCCCGTGCAGGGCGGTGAGCGCCCGTGCCAGCTGCGCCCCCACCGACACCGTCAGCGGCACCGGCAGCCGCCGTTCGTCGGACCGGGTGAGGGCGCTCAGCGCTATGCCGTCGAGGTGCTCCATGACGACGTACGGGACGTCGTCCTCCACGCCGGCGTCGAGGACGGTCACCAGGTTCGGGTGGGAGAGCCGGGTCAGCCGCCGCGCGTCCCGCAGGAACGCACGGCGCGAGGCCGGGTCGGTGTCCGTGCCGTGCAGCCGGATCGCCACCGTCCCCTTGGCCGCCGTCGGTCCTGACGCGGCCTGCTGCGGACCGGTGTCCTCGGCCAGCCAGATCCTCCCGGTCGGGGTGAGCCGGCGCGTGGGCCGGTAGCGGGAGCGCAGGGCGGGCGGGAAGGGCGACGGGACGGCGGGCCGCTCCCGCACCGTCAGCTGCCGGGCGCTCTCCTCGCTGATCGCCGCGAACGACTCGTTCGTGTCGGCCCGCTCGGTGCCCTCCCGGGAGGGGATCAGCGCCCGGAACTCGCCGGGCGAGCGCCCCGCCCGCTCGTCGATCAGGCCGCCGGTGCGCAGCAGCAGTTCGTGGGTGCGGTTGCGGGCGGTGCGGGGCAGCCCGCGCAGCAGCAACTCGCGCACGCCGGGGCGGAAGGCGTAGGAGCCCGGCGGCCCGGGGACCGTGGTGAGCAGTCCGCCGAGGATGACCTCGGCCAGGTGCTGGGGCCGCGGGTCCGGCTCGACCGCGGCCTGCACCAGCCGCATCACCGGCAGGTCGGGGCGCCCCAGCGCGAGGTGCCCGGCCAGCCGGTATGCCTGCGGGGAGGCGCCCGCGCGAAAGCGCAGGACGAGTTCCTCGGCCGACAGCCGCGCGAGATCGGTGCGGTCGTCGGCGTCGGCCGGCAGCGGACGGTGCAGGGCGGCGGCCGCGCCCGGGTACGGGGTGCCGCCCGGACTCGCCACCAGCGCCGCCCAGTTCGCCAGCCACTCGGGCCCCGGCTCCAGCACGGGGATGTACGCCGCGCCCTCGGGGGCCCGGGGCGCGGCGGTGTCGTACGGCGTGAAGGCGAGCGAGGCGCTGGGCGCCGCCCGGTGCGGGGCGGACAGCAGGCCCGGGACCGGCGGCAGGGCGGTGTCCCGCCACAACTGCTCGGGCAGCGGCTGGAGAACGGCCAGGGGCGTGCGGCGGGCCCAGCGGCGCAGCGTGCCGAACCACCGGGTGCCGGCCGGGCCCTCGCGCCACTGCGGTCCCATGCAGTCGCTGATCAGCAGCATGACCGTACGGCCGTCGGCGGGGATCTGGGCCCCGTCCCCGCGGACGGTGCCGTCGGCCTCCGCGCGGTGCAGCGTGACGGTGCGGAAGACGCCCGACTGGGCGAGCGCGGCGTGCAGTTCGCGGACGAGGGGCTGCCAGACGGGCATCGTGGGCCCCGCGTCGTGCACCAGGTGCAGCCGCAGCCACCGCTCCCGTACGGGGCGCAGCACGGGCAGCCACCACTCGGGTCCGGCGCCGAGGCGCGCGATGCGGTCGGCGGTCGCGTACTCGTCCACCTCGTGGCCGACGGGCGCGTCGCTGCGGCGCTTCAGCGGGCGCAGCGAACGCTGCAGCGCCAGGGTGCCGCGCAGCATCGGCGGTGCGGGCGCGAGCAGCGTGCTGTGCGGCTGCGCCGTCGAGGTGCCCGGGGCGGGGGCCGGGGACGGCAGGCGCAGGGGGGTGCGGGGGGTCTCGGCGGAGAGGGCGGGCCCGGCCGGCACGTCGTCCCGGGGCCGTTGCCCCGACCCTCGCTCCCGGTCCCCGTCCCGGTGTGCGCGCCGCTCCTGGTGCCGACGCCGGTCACCTCCGTGGTCCTGCTCCGGGTGCTCGTCCGGGCCGTCCTCGGGACCCGGTGGCGGCTCGGAGGTCCGTCTCCCGGACTCCGGGCCGTCCGACGGATCCGCCGCCGGCTCCATCTGCCCGGCCAGCCAGAGGAGTTCGGCCAGCTCCAGCGGGGTCGGACGGGCACCGGTGCCCGCCGCCCGGCCGAGGATGTCGGCGAGGCGGGGCAGCGGCGGGGGGTCCGGTGCGCCGGGCCGGTCGGTGGGCATCAGAAGGCGTCGGGCTGCGCGGACCGGCCGAGGTAGGGCATCAGCTGCTCGGCCAGCTCGTCCAGGGAGTCGGCGCCCAGACCGGAGGAACGGGCCAGGTAGATGGCGTTGAGCAGCTGGTCCGTGGCCAGTTCACCGCTGCCCACCCGGGACAGGAACCGGTGGATCAACTGGCGCGCGTACCCGTCGGGCTCGCCCAGGTGGGCGCGGACGATCTCGGCGAGGTGGTCGTCGTCGGGCTGCCGCAGCCGCAGCGAGACGCAGCGGCGCAGGAAGGCGGGCGGGAACTCGCGCTCGCCGTTGCTGGTCAGGACGACGAACGGGAAGGCGTGGCAGCGGACCCGGCCGCGCTCCACCGGCACCCGCCGGTCGGCGCCGTCGACCAGGACCTCGGCGTGGCCGCCGGGGGTGTCCCGGGAGGCCCGGACGAGTTCGGGGATCTCGTACTGGCCCTCCTCCAGGACGTGCAGCAGGTCGTTCGGCAGGTCGAGGTCGCTCTTGTCGATCTCGTCGATGAGCAGGGCACGCGGTCGCGCGTACGGCAGCAGGGCGGTGCCGAGCGGGCCCAGGCGCAGGTGGTCCTCGACGCCCGTGGCGTCGGCGGGGGCGCCGGGCGGCCGCGTGGTGTGGCGGGCCGCGTACAGGCGGGAGAGCGGGTCGTAGGTGTACAGGCCGTCGCCCAGGGTGCTGCGGCTGGTGATGTTCCACCTGAGGACCGGGCCGAGCCGCAGCTCACGGGCGACCGCGTAGGCGAGCGACGACTTCCCGGTGCCGGGCGGCCCGGTGACCAGCAGTGGACGCCGCAGGTACAGGGCCGCGTTGACCAGCTGCACCGTGTCCTCGGTGGCCTGGTAGGTCGCGGCCCGGTGGGCCCGGTCGGGCGAGGCGGCCGCAGGGTCGCCGTCCGCGTCCGGCGGATCGAGCACCGGACCGCCGTCGAAGGCCCGCCAGGGCGGCGGCGGAGGCAGCCGGGTGATGCCGTCGTGGGGGGCAGGCGCGCCGGTGTAGACGGGCCACAGGGGCATGGGTTCTTCTCTCCGGGCTGTCGGTACGGCGGTCGGTACGTCATTCGGTCTGGCGGTCGGTTCGTCGCGGTCGGGGCTCGGCATGGCGGTCGGTGCGCGGGCGCGGCGGGCGGTTCAGCCGACCGGGGAGTGGAGCAGGGCGGGCGGCTCGGCGAAGCAGCGGGGGTCGTCCCACAGGAGCTGGACGTCGCGCGCCCAGTGCTCCTCCGGGGCGTCGGCCGCGTCCGCCGTCTCGCGCAACTCCATGACCAGGCGGGGCAGTTCGGCCGGTGGCACGCCCGCCACGGACTCCGCCAGCCGGTCGAGGAACGCCGTGCCGGCGCAGCGGCCGTCGGGTCCCTCGTCGCCGGGGCAGTCCCGGCGCGGCCACAGCAGCACGGGGACCGGGAGGTTGAGGCCGACCTCGAAGTACTCCGGCACGGCCGAGGGCGGGGTGGCGAAACCGGCCAGCTCCGCCTCGTCCCGCAGGCGCTTGCGCAGTCCGGCCGGCCGCTCCCGGGTGCCGCAGTCCACGCGGTGCAGCGTGCCGCCCGGGCCGGACCCGAGCCGGTGCCACTTCTTCCGCAGCTGGTGGCGCAGGCGTCCGCTGCGATGGCGGTACCGGTCGGTCACCACGAGCGGGTAGGCGCAGCCCAGCGGTGTGGAGTCGTCCGCTCCGCACTCCCAGTGCGCCACCGGCTCGTTCAGCCACTCGCGCGGCAGCACGAAGGCGAGCAGTTCGTCGGCGCCGGGATCGAGTTGGGTGAACGCCTCGTCGATGCGCTCCTGGACGAAGGAGCGCACCGCGGCGCGGGCCAGCCGGCGCGAACCCACCGGGCGGCGCTGCCCGTCCCGGTAGGCGGACACCTCGACGGTGACCTGGTCGGCACCGGCACCGCTGCGGTCGATCTCCACGACGATGGGGGACCAGGTCGCGGGGCGCGGCGGCGGGGCGTCCAGCCGCTGTGCCAGCCGGTCGGCGAACCGGGCCACGGCGGCCGGGTCCGGCACCTCCCACTGCACGTACGCCGCGGCCTGACGCAGGGAGGCGAAACCGCCCTCCGGCAGCGGCGGGTCGAAGGCGTCCATGGCGGAGACGTACAGCCGGTTCGGGTCGCAGTCCGGGCCGCTCTCCTCGGCCCGGCGCACCAGCGCGTACAGCCGCCTGCGGGCGTCCGCCCGGTGCCCGGGGGTGGGGACCAGCTCGCCCAGCTCCGGCCAGTAGCGCGCCATGACCTCGACGGGCAGCATCCGGCCGACGCGCACGTCCTTGGCGCCGGCGACGGCGGAGACCATGCCGACGACCGTGCCGTCGGCCAGCGCCAGTGCCGCGCCGCTGAACCCGGCGGCCAGCGGCTGCCCGTGCGCCGTGAGCGCCTCCAACTGGACCCACTCGTCGGAGATCAGCGGCCCCGGCAGGGCGCGGTAGGAGGCGAGCATGCCCTCGTCGTACCCCTTGGGGAAGCCGTAGGCGATCAGCTCGGGCACGGGCGCGGTCCGCTCGGTGCCGGGCGGGGCGAAGACGGCCGGGGTGAGCGGCACGTCCCGGTCCAGTTCCAGTACGGCCAGGTCGCCGAGGTCGGCGGCGCCGTCCCGCCAGCCGCCGTGCACGGCGACCGTGCCGGACAGCTCGCCCAGCTCCCGGCGGCCCGGGAAGGTCACCGTCACCGGCGCGCGGTCGGCCCACCGGACGACATGGGCGCAGGTGAGCAACCGGCGGGCGGAGACCAGGAATCCGGCGCCCACCTCCTTGCCGCACTCGATGCGGGCGTGCCACGCGGCACCGCTCATGACAGCGCGGCGGCGTCCGGGGTCTCGGGACGCGTCTGGGACGGCAGGGGTTCGGGACGCGTCGCGGACGGCCGCGGTTCGGCAGGCGTGGGGGACGGCTCGGGCGACCAGCTCAGCCGCACCACCAGATGGCCCTCCGCCGAGCCCTTCGCGATGACCGCGCCGGCCTCCGCGCTCAGCTTGACCCCGAACTCCAGCTCCACGGCGTCGGGTCTGAGCGAGCCGTCCCGGAAGACCCGCAGCGCGGCCGCGGCCGCCGCCCGCACCCCGTCCAGGGAGTCCTCGAAGGTGCGGGCCGCGCGGGCCGGGCCGTCGCCGCGCGAGACCAGCCTCGCCCCGTCCTCGTCCTCGACGCCCTCGACGACCACCCGCACGCCGTCCTCGGTCTTGAACTCGACCAACTCGTCCATGACGTCGCTCGCTCCCCGTGTGCCGTACGTGTCCGTGCGCAGCACCATTGTGACGGACGGTACTCGGCCGTGTCCCGTCCCCGGCCGCCGGTCCGTTCGGCCGCTGGCGGAAACCCGCCAAGGCGACTAACCGCCGCCTCTGGTCAACTCCCGGGCCCCACAAGCCCCCTGAGACTGCTCACAGCACTCGTCACAGCACTCTACGACGACACGAAGAGAGACGTGGATGAGCACAGGACCAGTCAGACGTGGGGCGACCCTCCTGTCGGCGGGGCTCGTGATCGCGCTGCTGCCGGCCGGGACGGCCGCGGCGCAGGACCCGCCCCCGGACCCGGCGCACTCCCGCACGGCGGCCGCCCGCACGGCCGGTGCGGCCGACGTGGCCCGCACCGTCACCCTCGTCACCGGCGACCGGGTGACCGTCGCCGACCTCGGCGGCGGCCGGAAGACCGTCACCGTCGAGCGGCCCGCGGGCGCCACCGGCGCCGTGCGCACCAGCAGCTCGGGCGGCCGGACCACCGTCGTACCGGACGAGGCCCTGCCGTACCTGCGCGACGGCAGCCTCGACCAACGGCTTTTCGACGTCGGGGAGTTGCTGGAGCAGGGGCTCGCCGACAGCGAGACCGGCGAGCTGCCGCTGATCGTGACCTACGGCAAGGGCGCGCGGGCCGCCACCCCGCGGGGCGTCGAGCGGACCCGGTCGCTGCCCAGCGTGCGCGGAGCGGCCGTCGAGGCCGACAAGGGGCGTGAATTCTGGCGGGAATTCACCCGTGGCGGCGCCGGTGTCGACGAGGTGTGGCTCGACGGGCGGGTCACCGCGGACATGGCCGAGTCCAACGCGCAGATCGGCACGCCGGACGCCTGGGAGGCCGGGCTGACCGGCAAGGGCGTCACCGTGGCCGTGCTGGACAGCGGCGTGGACGCCGGGCACCCCGACCTCGCGGGTCGGATCGCGCAGAGCAAGAGCTTCATCCCCGGCGAGGAGGTCGCCGACCGGCACGGCCACGGCACGCACGTCACCTCCACCGTGGGCGGCAGCGGCGCGGCCTCCGACGGCAAGGAGAAGGGCGTCGCGCCCGGCGCCACGCTCGCGGTCGGCAAGGTCCTCGACGACGAGGGCTTCGGCAGCGAGTCGGAGATCATCGCGGGCATGGAGTGGGCCGCCCGCGACGTGGACGCCGACATCGTCTCCATGAGCCTCGGCTCCACCGAACCCAGCGACGGCACCGACCCGATGGCCGAGGCCGTCAACACCCTGTCCCGCGAGACCGGCGCCCTGTTCGTCATCGCGGCCGGCAACACCGGGGCCCCGTCCTCCATAGGCTCGCCCGGCGCGGCCGACGCCGCCCTCACCGTGGGCGCCGTCGACTCCGCCGACCAGGCCGCCTGGTTCACCAGCGCCGGACCCCGGTACGGGGACAACGCGCTCAAGCCCGACCTGTCGGCCCCGGGCGTCGGCATCCTCGCCGCCCGCTCCCGGCTCGCCGAGGGCAGCGGCGACTACACCAGCATGGACGGTACGTCGATGGCGACACCGCACATCGCCGGGGTCGCCGCCCTGCTCGCCGAGGAGCACCCGGACTGGACCGGCGCGCGGCTCAAGGACGCGCTGATGTCCACCTCGAAGGAACTGGACGCTCCCGTCCACCAGTTGGGCGCGGGTCGGGTCAGCGTGCCGGAGGCCGTCGGCGCCGATGTCACCGCGACCGGCAGCGCCGACCTGGGCTTCTACTCCTGGCCGTACGACGCCAACGAGCCGGTCGCCAGGACCGTCACCTACACCAACTCCTCGGACACGGACGTCGAGCTGAAGCTGTCCGTGCGGGGCGCCCCCGAGGGCGTCGCCACGCTCGCCGACACCTCCCTCACCGTGCCCGCGCACGGCACCGCCTCGACCACGCTCACCGGGGACGGGGCCAAGGCGCCGGTCGGCAACACGAGCGGGCAGGTGGTGGCGGCCGACGCGAGCGGGAAGACCCTCGCGCACACCGCGTTCGGGCTGGTCAAGGAGGACGAGCGGTACACGCTCACCGTCCACGTCAAGGACCGCTCCGGCGCCGCGACCCCGGCCGACCTGACCGTCCAGCAGCTCACCGAGGGCGTCGACCCCTTCCCGGCCCACGTCGGTGACTCGGGGACCCTGGAACTGCGGCTGCCGCGCGGGACGTACAGCCTGTCGTCCTTCCTCGACGTACGCGGCAGCCACGGCGCCGACTCCCTCGGCCTGGGCTTCCTCGCCGCCCCGGAGGTCGTCGTCGACCGGGACCGCGAGATCACCCTGGACGGCCGCGAGCTGCGCGAGATCAGCGCCGACGTCCGCAAGCGCACCGAGACCCGCCAACTGCTCATGGAGTACGACCGCAGCGCGAACGGCTCCGACCTGTTCGGCGCCGTCCAGGTGCCGCTGACGTACGACAGCATCTTCGCCGCGCCGACCGGGAAGGTCACCGAGGGCGGCTTCGAGTACCGGACCGTGTGGCGGCTCGGCAAGCCGCTGCTCGAGGTGAAGGGGATCGACGAGGCCACCGTCCAGTCCGGCGGCACCCTCGTCGAGGGCCGCACCCGGCTGCCGCTGGTCGACGTCGGTGATCTCGGTGCCGGGCCCTTCCCGGACGGCGTACGCGGCAAGGCGGTCCTCGCCGAGCTCACCGAGGGGACCGAGCCGGCCGCGCTCGCCCAGGCCGCGCAGGACGCCGGCGTCAAGGCGCTGTTCGTGACCGACGACGCCCCCGGCCGGCTGATGTCGTGGTGGGGCACGGACGACAACGCCGACCGGTCGCTCCAGATCGCCACGGTCGCCGCGGCCGACGCCCAGCGGCTCCGGCGGGCCGGGCGGGTCGACATGACCGGCACCCGCAACACGCCCTACGTGTACGACCTGTCCGAGGGACACGAGGGCGCCGTGCCCGACCGGGACCTCACCTACGAGCCGGGCCACCGCGACCTCGCGGAGCTGCGCACCAAGTACCACGGCGACGGACCGTCGAGCGGCGGCGAGTTCCGGTACTCGATCACCGACACCTTCCCGATCGGCCTCGGCTTCCGGGAGCGGATCGACTACCCGGCCGAGCGCACCGAGTACGTGTCCACCGGACCGGGCCAGCTCTGGCACGAGACCGTGACCAGCGCCGACGAGGCACTGGAGGAGCGCGGCGGACTGTCCGACTACCGGGGCGGCTCGCGTACGGAGCTGGACTGGTTCAAGCCGGTGTGGCACCCCTACCTCGGCACCGGGCTCGGCTGGGGACAGCAGCGGGCCGGGAACCGGCTCCAGTTCAACGCGCCCGGCTGGGGCGACTCGGGCCCCGACCACACCGGCTTCGGCGACGTGTGGAGCGAGGGCAGCGGCATGTCGCAGACCACGTCGGTGTACCTGGACGGTGAACTGGTCGACCAGGGGCCGAGTTCCGCCGCGTACGTGTGGGACGCCCCGGCCGACGAGCACACCTACAAGCTCGTCACCGACACCGCGCTGGACGCGGCACGCTGGCCGACGGCGACGAAGGGCCACGCGGAGTGGACCTTCCGCTCAACCGCGACACCGGACGACCGGTGGACCTTCCTGCCGCTGATCAACCTCTCCTTCGACGTGGACACCGACCTCGCGGGGAAGGTGCGCGGCGGGAAGAAGCTGCGGATCGGGCTCGGCGCCGAGTACGTGGCGGGCGCCCCGGACACCGGGACGATCGGCGGCGGGAGGCTCGAGGTCTCCTACGACGACGGGAAGAGCTGGCACCAGGTCCGGCTGCGCGGCGGTGACGGCGGCGGGGAGGCGTCCTGGCAGGGGACGCTGAGCGTGCCGCGGGACGCGGAGCACGTCTCGCTGCGGGCCTCGGCGCGCGACGACCGGGGCGGCTCGGTCACGCAGGAGATCGTACGAGCGGTGGCCGTGCGGTAGTCCGCCGCCGCTCGCTCACACGCGGACGGCGCCGCCTCCCTGGGACGGGGAGGCGGCGCCGTCGGTTTCTCGGACCGTCAGACCAGCCAGCCGACGAAGTGGACGAGGCCGGCGAGGATGTCGGTGAGAAGGTTCATGATCGTGCAGCTCCTTGCGCTGTTCAGGTGCGGGACCCGCCGGGCCCCGCTGGGACTACTCGGGACATGTGCGCCAACTACGGTCTGCAGCCCGTTGCTTGCACACCGTAAGTATCGTTGGTCCCTGCAGTCACATGCGCTCTTCAGAGCGACGATCACCTGTTCCAGGGAACAACTGCTCGCTTGTTCGGATCACGCCAAGCGCCGCCAAGTCCTGTGGCCGCAGCCGTAGTTGACCGGCCGTCGCCTCCGCCTCCTCCGGCGGGCGCTTCAGGATGGCCGCCGCGTGCTCCGGCGCGATGACGGAGAAGTAGCTGTCCGGGGTGGCCCAGGTGCTGCCGGGCGCCGCCAGGGCCAGCGCGCCGCCCGAACCGCCCTCGCCGATCACCAGCGTGGTGACCGGCGTGCGCACCGAGGCGACGGCGCCGAACAGGTCCGCGATCGCCGGACCCGCCCCCGACCGCTCCGCCGCCGCGTCGTTGGCCGCGCCCGGCGTGTCCACCAGGGTCAGGACCGGGATGCCGAGCCGGTCCGCGAGGTGGATCAGCCGGGTGGCGGTGCGGTACCCGGCGGGCCGGGTCGCCGTGCCCGTCTGGGCGGCGTACGCGACCGTGCGCCCCGCGTGCAGGCCGAAGCCGCACAGCATGCCCTCAGGGTCCCGGCCGCCGCAGCGGTCGCCGGACACCGCCACGCGGTCGGTGAAGTAGGCGTCCAGGTACGCCTCGGCGCGCGGGCGGCCGGGGTCGCGGGCCCGCCGCACCGCCTCCCAGCCGCTGACCGGCAGGTCCCGGGCGCCCAGCGGCTGAGGCACCGGCGCCGGACCGTCGGACGGCGCCGTCAGCAGCCGCAGCCACCGCCCCAGCGTCGCGCGCAGCTCCCCGGGCGGTACGACGGCGTCCGCGCTGCCCGCCGCCACCTGCGCCTCGGCCGTGTACGCCGCCGGGTCCGCGTCCGGCGGCCGGACCCGCGAGCCGGCGAAGCCGACCTGCGCGCCGGGCAGGGCGAGGACCACGTCGGCGCCCGCGCCCAGCGTCGCCCAGCCGCCCCCGGTCGCCGGGTCCCGTACCACCGCGACCTGCGCCAGACCGGCCGCCCGGGTCAGCGCCGACTGCCGGGCCACCCGCTGCAGCTGGGTCAGCGCGAGCATCCCCTCCTGCATCCGGCTGCCGCCCGTCGCGACCAACGGCACCACCGGCAGCCGGTGTTCACGGGCGTACGCGTACGCCGCCTCAAGACGGTCGCCGGTGCGGTGGCCGAGCGAGCCGCCGAGGAAGCCGAACTCGAAGGAGACGAGCACGGCCCGGGTGCCCTCCACGCGGCCGGTGCCGCAGACGACGGACTCCGCCTCGCCGGTGCGCTCGGCGGCGCGGGCCCGCGAGGCGTCGTAGCCGGGCCAGCCGAGGGGGCCGTCGGGCCGCCACGGGCCGTCCGCGTGCGGGAGTTCGGTGAAGGTGGCGTCGTCGGTGACCAGGGCGAGGAACTCCCGCGCGGTCAGGCGCTCAGCCACGGTCCAGCGCCCGCTTCATGATCTTCCCCATGTCGTTGCGGGGCACCGCGTCGAGGTACCGGACGACGCGCGGTCGCTTGTGCGGGGCGAGCCGGGCGGCGACGTGGTCGGCCAGCGTGCCGAGGGCGGGCGGTGCGGCGGGGTCGGCCGGGACGATCCAGGCCACGATCCGCTCCCCGAGGTCGGGGTCGGGCTCCCCGGTGACCGCGGCCTCCCGCACACCCGGGTGTTCGAGCAGCGCGTTCTCGATCTCCCCGGCCCCGATCTTGTACCCGCCGCTCTTGATCAGATCGGTGGCCTTGCGGCCGACGATGCGGACATAGCCGTCGGGGTCGCGCACCGCCATGTCGCCGGTGCGGAAGAAGCCGTCCTCGGTGAAGGCGGCGGCGGTGGCGTCGGGGCGGTTGAGGTACTCCGTGAACAGGTTCGGGCCGCGCACCTGGATCTCGCCGACGCTCTCCCCGTCCAGCTCCGCGATCGGCGTGCCGTCCTCCTCCACCAGCCGCAGCTCCACGCCGGGCAGCGGCACGCCCACCGCCCCGGCGCGCGGCTCGCCGTCGGCCCGCACACTGGTGTTCATCAGCGTCTCGGTCATGCCGTACCGCTCGATCACCCGGCGGCCGGTGGCGGCGGCGATGCGCTCGTGGTCGTGCACCGGCAGCGCGGCCGACCCCGACACCAGCAGCCGCGCCCCGGACAGGGCCTTCGTCAGCTCCGGGTCGTCGGGGAGCGTCTCGGCGATCCGGTGGTACATCGTCGGCACCCCGAACAGCATGGTCGCGCCGTCGTTCAGCTCCCGCGCCGCGCCCTCGGTGGAGAACCTGCCCAGGTGCCGCACGGACCCGCCCCGGCGCAGCGGGCCGAGGATGCCGAGGACCAGGCCGTGCACGTGGAACAGCGGCAGCCCCTGCACCAGCACGTCGTCCCCGGTCCACTGCCACGCGTCGGCGAGCGCGTCCAGGGTCGTCGCGAGCGCCCGCCGGGGGATGACGGCGCCCTTGGGCGGGCCGGTGGTGCCGGAGGTGTAGACGACGAGCGCGGGGTCGCCCTCCTCGGTGTGGTCCTCGGGGACGGCCCCGCGGGCCCGCACGTCGACGTCGACGCGCTCCAGGGTGCCGAGCGCGGGCGGGAGTTCGGCGTCCGGGGGCGCCAGGACCAGGGAGGGCGCGCTGTCGGAGAGGATGTGCGCGAGCTCCTTGTCGCCCGACTTCGGGTTGAGCGGCACGGCCGCGACCCCGGCCAGCAGCGCCGCGACCACGGCGACGGCGGTCTCCATCGCCGGGGTGGCCCACACCGCGACCCGGCCGGCGCCGCCGATCCTCCCGGCCGTGGCGCCCGCGGCGGCGGCGAGTTCCGCGTACGTCAGGGAGCGCTCGCCGAACCGCAGGGCGGGCCGGTCGGCCGGAGCGCCGGTCGGGGCCGGGGAGAGGGCCGGGAAGAGAGAGGACACGCGTCGTACTCCTTAGCTGTTGCCCGAAAGCTGTCGCCCGAGAGCTGTTGCCCGAAGGGCGTTGTCCGAGTGCTGTCGTTCAAGGCTGCCGGATCGCGCCGGATCGCGCCGGATCCGCGAGGCGGGGCTACCCGAATCCGGGCACGACCAGCACCAGCCAGGCCAGCACCGGCACGGCCGCCACCACGATCCCGCCGTAGATCATCAGTTGCCGGAAGAAGCGGTCGCGGTCCACGTCCGGGGCCGCGGCCAGCACCAGCGCGCCGTTGGTGGAGAACGGGCTGACGTCCACCACCGTCGCCGACACCGCGAGCGCCGCCACCATGCCGACCGCCCCGATCTCGCCCTGCGCGAGGAACGGCACCGCCAGCGGGATCAGCGCGCCCATGATGCCCACGGAGGAGGCGAAGGCCGACACGATCGCGCCGATGTAGCAGAGCAGTACGGCGGCCAGCAGCGGGACGCCGATGCCGCCGACGCCCTCACCGGCCCAGGTGATGGTGCCCATCTCCTCCAGTACGCCCACGTAGGTGAGGACACCGCAGATCAGCAGCACCGTGGACCAGGCGATCTCCCCGACGGCGCGGCGGCTGTCGTCCGGCCAGGCGGTGCTCAGGACGACGGCGAGGGTGACCGCGGTCAGACCCGCGTCCAGGTCGAAGCCGAGGACGGCCACGACCAGGGCCACCAGGGCGACGAGGGTGGCGATCCGGGCGGGGGTGAGACGGATGCCGGTGCCCTCGGCGCCGCCGGTCTCCTGCTCGGGGCGGACGGCCACGGCGGCGGGGGCGGTGCCGCCGGTTCCGGTGCCGGTGCCCGTGCCGCCGGTGCCGTCGGTTCCGGTGCCCGTGCCGCCGGTGCCGCTGCCCGTCCCGGCGGATGCCGTGCCCTTTCCGGTGACGCCGCCGTCCTCCGGCGTCACCGCCCCGCGCGCCCACAGCTTTCGCCCGCCGAGCACCGCGAACAGCACGGCCGCGATGAGGAGGTTGGCGACCAGTGAGGCGAGGAAGAGGCCGATCTCGCTGCCGGGGAGCTTCTCGCGCTCCACGATGCCGTTGACGATCGAGCCGTAGATGCTGATCGGCGAGAACCCGCCGGCCTGCGCGCCGTGCACCACCATCGTGCCCATGAGCAGCGGGCTGATCGAGTACCGGGTGGCGAAGCTCAGGGCGATCGGCGCGACGATCGCGACCGCGGCCGGACTGACCGCCCCGATCGCCGTGAGCGCGCCGGTGAGCGCGAACATCACCCACGGGATCAGCGCGACCCGCCCCCGCACCAGCCGGACGGCCGCGTGCACCAGCCAGTCGGTGGTGCCGTTGGCCCGGGCGATGGCGAACAGGTAGGTGACGCCGACGAGGACGACGAAGAGGTCGCCGGGGAAACCGGCGAAGATGCCGTCCGCGTCGAGGTCGGCGACGAGCGTGCCCACCCCGAACGCGGCGGCGAAGGCGAGCGCGCCCATGTTGACGGAGCGGGTGGTGGCGATGACGAACACCACGACGAGGACGAGGATCGAGATGAGTTCGGGGGACATGCGGGGGCTCCCGAGTGCTGACCTGACTGCCGATGGGGGTGGCCGAGTGGATCGGAGTGGCTGAGTGGGCTGAGTGGGTATGGGCTGAATGGGGAGTGGCTGAGTGGCTGAGCCACTTGTGTGGTGCGGTTGGCTGGTCAGCGTGGGCCCGGCGGGAGGCGGCGTCAAGGGGTCGCGCAACAATTGGCTCAGCCACTCGTCCACCGGGCCACCTCCTCGCCCGGTGCTACGCTCCCGTCGAGAGGGGGGACCTCATGACCGACGCCCTGCGCCCCATGACCAAACAGCGCCTGTACGAACAGGTGCTGGAGCGGCTGCGCCAGTACGTCACCGACGGGGGCCTGCGGGCCGGCGACCGGCTTCCGCCCGAGCGGGACCTCGCCCAGCGCCTCGGCGTCAGCCGTGCCTCGGTGAAGCAGGCGATCGTCGTCCTGGAGGTCCAGGGCCTGGTGGAGGCACGGCACGGCGGCGGGACCTATCTGGTCCGCGACAGCCTCGACGTCGAACCGGTCGAGGCGATGGTCGAACGCCGCCGGCGCCTCCCGGACGTCCTGGAGGCCCGCGAGGCCCTGGAGACCAAGCTCGCCGAACTGGCCGCCGAGCGCCGCACGGAGGACGACCTCGCCGCGATGCGGGCCGCGCTGGACGTGATGGCCGAGGAGATCGACGGGAGCGGGCACGGTGTCGAGGGGGACCGGCTGTTCCACGCGGCGGTGACGGCGGCGGCGCACAGCAGCCTGCTCGCCGAGTTCATGCGCTCCATCGCCCACCAGATCGCCGAGAGCCGCACCGAGTCGTTGCGCCAGCCCGGCCGGCCCGGCCGCTCCCTGGCGCAGCACCGGGCGATCCTGGACGCCGTGGCCGCCCGGGAGCCCCGGCAGGCCGCCGCCGCGATGCGCCGCCACGTCCGTACGGTCGCCAAGGTCCGGCTGCTGGACTGGGACCCGGAGGACGAACGCTGACCGGGGCCTTCGCTATGCGCCGACCGCGGTGCGCTGGAGCAGCCCCCAGGTGAACTCCGCGACCACCTCGTGTCGTACGCCGTCCCGGTCCGGGGCGGTGAAGGCCAGCCCCCACCGGGTCGGGGCCGAGCCCTGGAGCGGCCGGGCGGGGGCGAAGGCGCGGGCCGCCTCGTCGACCGTGCACGACCAGGGCGTGAGGTCGTCCAGGGTGCGCAGCTCGGGCCCCGGTGCGCCGGGGGCGCGCACCAGCCACTCGTTCCAGACGACGCCCTTGTCCGCGACGAGCACCTCGAAACGCAGGTCCGGCCACAGGGGCAGCGCCCACTGCCGGGCCTCGCACTCCAGGTCGCCGATCCGGCGCGGTGCCATCGACTCCGGCTCGCCCAGGATCGAGCGGTAGCGGGAGGCGGCCGAGCGGGACCGGGGTGAGTGGAGCATCGCCTGCCAGCGCCGGTTGGCCTCGCGCATGTCCGCGACCGAGGCGCCCAGCTCGCGGCGGGCGTCCTCGACCGGGCCGGGGTTGTGGTCGGCCATGCGGCGCAGCAGGACGAGCTGGAAGTCGCGCGGGGTGAACGGTTTCGCGGGCTGCTTTCCGGTCGGCATGGCACCCATCATCACCCGCCCGTTCATCACTGCCCATTGCCCAGGCAAACGCGGTATGAGTAGCCTGTGTTCGCTATTCCGACCGCCTGTTGAAATCTCGAACACATCTAGGGAGGGGGCTGGACATGGGACGCCTCGTGCCTGCCGTGACCCGGGCTCTCGACATACTGGAGCTCTTCCTCGACGGGGACGGCACGCTCTCCGCCCCCGACATCGTGCGCAGGCTGCAGCTGCCGCGCACCACCGTGCACGAGCTGGTCACCACGCTCGCCGCCCGCAAGTACATCGTCCCCGTCCCCGGGCAGTCCGGACGGTACCGGCTCGGTGTGCGTCCGTACCAGCTCGGCGCCCGCTACGCCGAGCACCTCGACCTCGCCGCGGAGGGCCAGCAGGTCGCCCGGACCGTCGCCGAGACCTGCGACGAGACGGTGCACGTGGCGATCCTGGAGGACACCGACGTCATCTACATCGCCAAGGTCGACTCCACGCACGCGGTGCGCATGGTCTCCGCGGCAGGACGGCGGCTGCCCGCGCACTGCACGTCCGTCGGCAAGATGCTGCTGGCCTCCCTGCCCGAGCCGGAGGTCGCCGCGCGCTTCCCGGACGGCGCCGAGCTGACCGCGATGACCCCGAACAGCATCACCGACCCGGCCGCCCTGCGCGAGGCCCTCGCCGCGATCCGCGAGCACGGCACCGCGGTGGAGAGCCGCGAGTCCAACCCGGACGTCTCCTGCGTGGCCGCCCCGGTCCGCGACCGCACCGGCCGCGTCGTCGCCGCGCTGTCGATCTCGGTGCCTATGATCCGCTGGAGCGAGGAACGCCGCGCCGAACTGGAGCAGCTGGCCGTCAAGGGCGCCGCCGACCTCTCCGAGCGGCTCGGCCACAGGAGCGCGGCATGACGACGACCGGCACGGCCTTCGAGGTGGCCGTCCACGCGGAAGCGACCCTCGGCGAGGGCCCCACCTGGGACCCGGCGACGGGCCGCCTCCTGTGGCTCGACATCCTGAACTCCCGCGTCCACACCTACGACCCGGCCACCGGCCGGCGCACGCTGCGCCGCACCGACCAGCACGTGGGCGCCGTCAAGCCCCGCGCGGGCGGCGGCCTCGTCCTCAACCTGCGGGACGGCATCGGCCTGCTCGACCCCGACGACACCTTCCGCTGGCTGCACCGCGAGCCCGTGCCCGGCCGCCGCGGCAACGACGCCGCCGTCGCCCCCGACGGCAGCCTGTGGGCGGGCACCATGCGCTACGACGAGGCGCAGGGCGGGGGCACGCTGACCCGGTTCACCGGCGACGGCACCGCCGAGACCGTCCTCGACGACGTCACCGTGAGCAACGGCACCGGCTGGAGCCCCGACGGCCGGCTGATGTACTACATCGACACCCCGACCCGCCGCATCGACGTCTTCGACGTCACCGCGGACGGCCGGGTCGCGAACCGCCGCCCCCTGGCCACCGTCGAGGAGGGCGCGGGCTTCCCCGACGGTCTGTGCGTCGACGCCGACGGCTGTGTGTGGACCGCCCTGTGGGACGGCGGCGCGGTACGCCGCTACACCCCGTCCGGCGACCTGGACCGGGTGATCGCCCTCCCCGTCCCGCGCGTCACGGCCTGCGCCTTCGGCGGCCCGGACCTCACCGACCTGTACGTCACCACGGCCCGCGTCGGCCTGCCGGCCCCGCACCCCCTGGCGGGTTCGCTGCTGGTGGTGCCGGGGGCGGGGCGCGGGGTGGCGCAGCCGGCCTTCGCGGGGTGAGGACCCCGGCCGGCTCGCTCACGCCCCCGTGCGGTCGAGGCCGTCGAGCACCTCGCGCTCGGCGGGGGTCAGCGGCGGTCCCGACAGGGCGGGCAGCGGCGAGCCGGTGAGGGCGGCCAGGACCGCGGCCGGGTGGAACATGCGGGTCGGCGGGGTGCGCATGCTGGTGACGTCCCAGATCGCCGAGGCCGCCGCGAAGGAACCGGCCGCCGCCCTGGTCATGCGCCGCGTGTACGCCGTCACCGCGCGGTCGGCGATCCCCGGCCGCCCGCCGCGCGTGGCGGGGTAGAGGACGTCCTGCCCGACGGCCATCGCCCAGGCCGCGTCCACCGGACGCGCCGCGCCCTGCAGCACCCGTCGGGCGAGGCCGGGCGCGTCGGGACCACCGGCCCGCTCCAGCTCCCGGCCGAGGACGCGGGCGCCGAAGGCGGCCACCGACATGCCCTGCCCGTAGGCCGGGTTGAAGGTGCCGAGCGCGTCGCCGAGGACCACCAGGCCCTCCGGCCAGTGCGGTGCCTTGTCCAGGTAGTGCCGCACGTTGCTGGTGGACCGGCTCACGTGCACGTCGGTGAGCGGTTCGGCGCCGGAGATCAGCCGGCCGACGATCGGGTCCGGCAGGTCGAGCGTGTACCGCAGGAAGCCCTCGGCGTCGGCCGGCGGCTCACCACCGCGCGTGCCGCCGCAGCTGACCAGCCAGCGGTCCCCCTCGACCGGCATGACCATGGCGCTCCGGCCCGGCCGGGACACGTACGGGTCGGCCTGCACGATCGTCAGCGGGAACCGCTCCGCCCCGGCGGGTACCCGGTACACGCGCGAGGCGTTGACCAGCCCCGAGTCCACGGTCCGGGTCCGGACGCCGGACAGCCCGAGCTCCTCCAGCCAGGGGACGATCCGGGTACCGCGTCCGCTCGCGTCGACGACCAGGTCGGCGTCCAGGTCAGCCTCCCCGTCGGGCCCCGAGACCCGCACGCCCCGCACCCGCCCCGCGGACCCGGTCAGCCCGACCGCGGCCGCCCGGCGCACCTCGACCCGCGGGTGTTCGAGCACCGCGGCCCGTACCGTCCAGTCCACCAGCGCCCGGGTGCAGGTGAGCATGACGGGCCCCTCGCGCCGCCACCTGCGCAGCCAGCCCTCGGGGGAGCGGGCCAGCACGCCCGAGCTGAGGGATATCTCGTGGGCCCCGGCGGCGAGCAGCCGCTTGCCCACACCGGGCACGATCTCCTCCATCGCCGTCAGCCCGCCCGTCATGAGCAGGTGGGCGTGCCGCCCCTGGGGCAGCCCACGGCGCTGACGGGGACCGTCGGGCAGCTCGTCGCGGTCCAGCACGACGACCTCCGTCACGCCCGCGTCGGCCAGGACGGCCGCGGCCAGCATCCCGGCGAGTCCGGCACCGACGACGACAGCTCTACGCGACATGGGGCTCCTCGGGTTCGTTCAGGGTTCCGGTCAAGGAAGACGGGTTCGTGCCGCCTTGGGCGGCGGCACGGCCGGGCGGGCGGTCCAGCGCCTGGGACAGTTCCACCAGCCCGCTCGGGCCGGGCACCTCCGTGGCGTGCAACCGGTAGGAACCGGTGGCCTCGGGCGGTTCCTCGTGGGCGGCGGCCCGGCGCGCGGCGTCGGCGAGCATCGCCGCCTCCGCCGCCAGCCGGGCCTGGTGGGCGGAGTGGCCCGCGCGCAGGGCGGTGTCCCGCGCCCGTTCGCGGACCCGGTGGTCGAAGTACGGCGCCAGGGTGAGCAGGGCGTCGTGGATGGAGACCTCGCGCCACTGGAGCCGGGCCCGGGGGAGCTGCCACCGGGCGGACGGCTGCCCGGGAGCCGTGGACACCGGCTTCACCAGCGACCACAGCGGCCCCAGGCGCCGGTAGTCGTCCAGCCCCCGCCAGTGGGCGAGCACGGACGGCAGCAGCCTGGGCAGCGCGAACCCCACGGAACACACCAGCGCCGCCAGCGACGCCATCGGCGGGGCCACCGTGGTGGACAGGAAGTCGAGGTCCCGACCGGCCCACCGCGCCGCCACGGCCGTGTACTTGGTGAGCTGGAACCCCATCAGGTCCAGCAGCGCGCCGAGCACGATGAGCCGCAGCCCCGCCCGCAGCAGACCGTCCACCTCACGGCTCCACTTGACGCAGACGGCGCACATCACCAGCATCGCCGCGCTGTGCCCGACCAGGTAGAGCAGGATCATCTCCCGCATGAACGGGGTGCCCGCGTAGTACGTGTCGAGGTCGGTCAGCCGCTCGGTGTCCGCGTCGGCGAGCAGGAACAGCACGACGATGGCGACCACCAGCAGACCGTAGGCGGCCATGCTGCGCAGCACCGCGCGCCGCACCACCGGCCGGGGGCCGCCCCGCCAGTTGATCAGCAGCACCAGCACGGCGCAGCTGTACGCGGAGAGCATGCCGTAGGTCAGCGGGGCACCGAAGTTGGGGACACCGGTGAGTTCGTTGACGGTGCCGAGGGTGGCCGGGGCGGCGCACACGAACACCAGGGCACCGAGGACGATCGCCACGCACGTGGACAGGGTCAGCGGATTGCTCATGGCGGTACGCGGACGGCGGAACAGCAGGACGGAGGTCATGCCGAACACCAGGGCCGCCAGGTAGACGACGAGACTCATGTCCGACCACTCCTCACGTGCGGGACTCCTGCGCCGCGGCCGCTCGCGGCACCGGCCGTGGACCCGTCGCCCGTCACGCCGTGCCCGCCGTCGTCCTGCGGCGCGGCACGGCGGACGCGGCCGGCGCCCGCTCGGCCCCGGCGAGCACGTCGGCGATCCTCGCCAGCGTCGCGGGATCCGGGGACGGGGCGGTCGGGCGACCGGTGCCGGGCACCGGTGGCGGCACCGGCCCGGGAGCGGCCTCCTGCCGCAGCGCGTCCAGGATCACCGCGGCCCACGCCTTCGCTCCGGCCAGTTCGGGATCCCCCGTCGCCGCCAGCGTGTCGGCGCGGGTCCGGTCGTACAGGTCCCGGTCGCCGTACGCGTCCAGGTGACCGAGTGCGTTGTGGATGCTCGTCCGGCGCCACATCAGGAGGGTGGCGGGGGCGGCGAACCGCGGGCGCGGCAGCCGCAGCGCCCGGCGCACGAGCAGGTCGTCCAGGGCCCGCTCCAGCGGCGCCAGCCGGGCGTACGCGCGTGCCGCCCGCCGCCACTCGGAGACCCGCGGCGTCACCAGCGGCACCAGCACGCCGACGACGATCAGCAGGGCCCCGAGACCGGCGGCGACCGGGGAGACGGCGGTGTCGAGCGCCGACCAGTCGCGCCCGGACCAGCGGGCACCCACCGCGACGAGCTTGGCCAGGCTGTAACCGGAGCCGCACAGCGCACCCGCCCCGAGCAGCGTCAGCCCCGCCCGCAGCGCGCCGCGCACCTGCCGGGCCCAGCGCAGCGCGGACACCGTGGTGACGGTCACCGCGGTCAGGTGCGCGAGCAGGTACAGCAGGATCATCTGGCCGATGAACGGGGTCGTCGCGTAGTAGGTGTCCAGATCGACGCGGCGCTCCACGGGCGCGTCGCCGAGCGCGAAGGCCACCGCGATGCCGAGGACCACGGTGGCGTAGGCCAGCGTCCACCGGCGTGCGGTGCGCCGCACCCGGGGCCCGCCGCGCCAGTGGACGACCAGGACCTGGGAGGCGGCGCAGTACCCGGTGATCGCCGCGTAGGTGAGCGGCGCCGCGAGATTGGGCACGCCGCTGAGCCGGTTGACGGCTCCGACCGTCGGCGGCGCCCCGAGCAGGAAGCAGAGCCCGGCCAGTGCCAGCACCGCGCAGATGGCTCTCAGGTACGGGTCGTGCCGGTGCCGCAGCAGGTCGGGCGCCTTCACCGCGAGACCGAGCCAGAGCGCTCCGCAGCTCAGGTAGTTGATCAGGCTGTTCATCGGGCCGTCCCGCGGTAGTTGAGCGCGGCCCCGATGCGGCCGGACAGGCTCTGCGGGCTGGCCGGGCCGCCGCTCTCCGCCGCGAACACCGAGTCGGTCGAGGCGTTCAGCCAGGTGCGCAGCCGACTGCCCATCAGCATGCCGAAGCGGTCCGCCTCCTGCTCCTCGGCCAGGGAGAAGTCGGTGCGCGCCGCCACCGGCCGGGACCGGTCGCCCGTCCCGTCGTCCGCCCCTGCCGCCCTCTCGGCCTGCCGGCAGTTCATGTGCCACACCTCGTGGCACAGGATCACGATCTGGTGCCAGACGGCCGCGCGTTCGTCCACCACCACGTCGTCGTGGCTCTCGCGCTCCAGCCACAGCCCGCTCGCGGTGTGCGGCGGGAAGGCCGCTCGGTGCACGACCACCTCCCGTCCCCGCCAGGCGCCGACGGAGGCGACGAGAGCCTGGAAGAGCACCTCCGGATCGGCCGGTACGGCCACCTGGATGGGGTCGATGAGGGCGTCAGCGAGGCGACGCATCTCCTTCCTGGTACGCACCGCTGTCTCCTCGTCCCCCCGGCCGTCCTCCGGTCACCCCTGCAATATGCCAAGACGCATGCCCCGGGGGCCAGTTCCCCGGCAGGTCCGAGGCCGTCCGTGCGCCCTCGGGAAAAGTCCTGCCCGAGATCTTGCCCGAACCATTGACGCGCAAGCGCTTCCCACCTACGTTTCCCGTTCGAAGTTACGGTCGACATTCGATATATCGAACAGATAGGGCAGGGCATGGGACGACCTGGCCTGAATCGCAGGCATTTTCTGGCCGCGGCCGGCGGTCTGACGGCCGCGGGCAGCTTCGGCTTCGCGGCGCTCGGCACCGGCGCCGACGCGCTCGCCTCCGGCGCGGACACCCGGGTGAGCTACTGGAACCTCTTCAGCGGCGGCGACGGCTACAACATGATCGCGATGCTGGACTCCTTCCGTGAGGACAACCCCGGCATCAACGTGAAGGACTCCACCCTCCAGTGGGGCAGCCCCTTCTACACCAAGCTCGCCATGGCCGCCGCCGGCAACCGCGCACCCGATCTCGGCGTCATGCACCTCGGCCGGGTCACCGGCTTCTCACCCGGCCGCCTCCTCGACCCCTGGGACCCCGCACTGCTCGCCAAGTACGGCGTCCGGCAGCAGGACTTCAACCCCGAGCTGTGGAAACGCGCCGTCATCGACGGCAAGCTCTACGCACTGCCGCTCGACATCCACGTCCAGCTCTGCTTCTACCGCAAGGACGTGCTGAAGAAGGCGGGCCTGCTCGGCGACGACGGCCGGATGGTCCCCGTCACCTCCACCGACGAGTGGTTCGGCGTGCTCAAGGAGGCCAGGAAGGCCACAAAGAAGGGACTGCAGACCCTCGGTCTGCACGTCAACGACCTCAACGTCCAGTGGTGGATGTTCGTCGCCTTCTACACCCAGCTCGGCGGCACCTGGTTCGACGCGGCCAACACCGGGGTCACCTTCGACACCGCGAAGGCCACCGAGGTCCTGGAGTTCCTGCGCCGCCACATCACCGACGGGTACTCCGTCGCGGGCGCCGCCGACGCCGAACAGTTCGTCAACGGGGCCCCCTTCACCTGGGAGGGCAACTGGTCGGTGCCGGTCTTCGACACCGCGAAGCTGCACTACGGCGCCACCCCGCTGCCGCCGGTCTTCGGCAGGCAGGCCACCCACGCCGAGTCCCACGCCTTCGTCCTGCCCCACCAGTCCGACCGCAGCGGCGCCACCAACGACGCCGCCCACCGGCTCGCCGCCTACATCGTGCGGCACGCCCAGCAGTGGGCCGGCGGCGGGCACATCCCCGCGTACACGCCGACCCTGTCCTCGGCCGCGTACCGAAAGCTCCAGCCGCAGAACGAGTACGTCTCCGCGATGGACCACCAGGCCACCGAGCCGAAGGTGTGGTTCGCGGGCTCCACCGGACTGCTCGCCCAGCGCCTCGGGCCCGTCGTGATGAGCTCGAGCGCCGGGTCCGCGAAACCGGAGAGCGCCGCCCGCCGGATGAAGGGCGTACTCACCGAACTGCTCGCCATGAAGAACCCGATGGACGGCAGGACAGCCGCGCAGGGAGGTGCGGCCGCATGACGACGACCAGTGCCGAAACGATCGTCCGCCCGGCGCGTGCGAAGACCGCCGCCAACAGCGCCACCGCACGGCGCAAGCAGGGCTTCCAGCACGGCGGCTGGTTCGTCGCCCCCTTCCTCGCGCTGTTCGCGCTCTTCATCGTCTGGCCGCTGCTGCGCGGCCTCTACCTCAGCTTCACGGACGCCAACATCTCCGGCGAGGGCGCGCACTTCATAGGTCTGGACAACTACCGCGAGGCCCTCCAGGACCCCCTGATGTGGGACGCGCTCGGCCACAGCGCGTACTTCACGCTGCTCGTCGTGCCCTGCATCACGGTCCTCGCCTTCCTCCTCGCGATGCTGGCCCACCACATCGAGCGCGGCAAGTGGCTGTGGCGGCTCTGCTTCTTCCTGCCGTTCCTGCTGCCGTCCACCGTCGCCGCCAACCTGTGGCAGTGGCTGTTCAACCCCGGCAGCGGCATGATCAATCATGTCTTCGGCATCGAGACGCCGTGGCTGAGCGACAAGTCGTACGCGATGCTCGCGGTCGTCATCACCACCCTGTGGTGGACCGTCGGCTTCAGCTTCCTGCTCTACCTCGCGGCCCTCCAGGGCATTCCCGCCCACCTGTACGAGGCCGCCAAGCTGGACGGGGCGAACGCCTGGCACCGCACGGTCCACATCACCCTGCCGATGCTGCGCAACATCACCGGCCTCGTCGTCGCCCTGCAGATCCTCGCCTCCCTCCAGGTCTTCGACCAGGCCGTCGTGATGCAGGACTTCGGACCCGGCCCGGAGGACTCGACCCGCACCTTCGTGCAGTACACGCTCGAACAGGGCTTCACCAGCTACCGCGTGGGCTACGCCTCCGCGATCTCCATCATCTTCTTCGTGCTCATCGCGGCCGTCGCCCTCGCCCGGATGTGGCTGCTGCGCAACCGTGAGGAGGGCGGCCGATGACCACCGCCGCACCGCCGGTCCGCACCCGGCCCCGCCGGGGCTGGACCCCCGGCCAGATCGTGCTCACGCTCCTCGGCACCGCCGTCTCCGTGGTGTTCCTGGCGCCGCTGGCCTGGGCGCTGTTCACCTCCCTGAAGTCGGAGACCGAGGCCGTCGAGGTGCCGCCGCACTGGCTCCCGAAGGACTGGACCGGCCAGGCGTGGTCGGCCATGTTCGAGAACGGCAACATCACCAACTGGTTCGTCAACTCGCTGGTCGTGTCGGTGTGCGTGACGACGATCGTGCTGCTGGTCGCCGCGCTCGCCGGCTACGGCTTCGCCCGCACCGAGTTCCGCGGCAAGGGCCTCCTGATGGGCGTGGTGATGGCGGGACTCATGGTCTCCCCGGCCGTGCTCGGCGTCCCGCTGTTCACCACCGTCCAGCAGATGGGGATGGTCGACACCTACTGGGGCATGATCCTGCCGCAGTGCGCGCCCGCCGCGATGGTCTACATCCTCTACAAGTTCTTCCAGGGCATCCCGCGCGAGCTGGAGGAGGCCGCGTTCATCGACGGCGCGGGCCGCTGGCGGGTCTTCTTCACGATCATCGTGCCGCTGTCCCGGCCCTCGCTCGCGGCGGTCGGCATCTTCACCTTCATCAGCTCCTGGAACAACTTCCTGTGGCCCTACATGGTCACCAACAACCCCGATTTGATGACCATGCCCAACGGCATCGCGACCGTCATGAACTCCTACGGCATCCAGTGGGCCCAGCTCATGGCCGGCGGCCTGATGGCCGGCCTGCCGCTGATCGTCGTCTTCGTCTTCTTCCAGCGCCAGATCGTGGCGGGCGTGGCGCACACGGGTCTCGCCGGTCAGTAGCGCCCCCCTCAGCCCCGAAGTCCCGAAGTCCCGAAGTCCCGAAGTCCCGAAGTTCCGAAAGGAAAAGATGCGTACCGCCCGCTTCACCCTCGACCCCGCCTTCACCGTCGGCGCCGTCAACCCCCGCCTCTTCGGCTCCTTCGTCGAACACCTCGGACGCTGCGTGTACACCGGCGTCTTCGAGCCCGGCCACCCCGCCGCGGACGCCGACGGCCTGCGCCAGGACGTGCTGGAGCTGGTCCGGGAACTCGGGGTGACCGCCGTCCGCTACCCCGGCGGCAACTTCGTCTCCGGCTACAAGTGGGAGGACTCGGTCGGCCCGGTGGAGGACCGTCCGCGCCGCCTCGACCTCGCCTGGCGCTCCACCGAGACCAACCGCTTCGGCCTCTCCGAGTACATCGCCTTCCTCAAGAAGATCGGCCCCCAGGCCGAACCCATGATGGCCGTCAACCTCGGCACCCGGGGCGTGGCGGAGGCCCTGGAACTCCAGGAGTACGCCAACCACCCCGCCGGCACCGCGCTCTCCGACCTGCGCGCCGAGCACGGCGACAAGGACCCCTTCGGCATCCGCCTGTGGTGCCTCGGCAACGAGATGGACGGCCCCTGGCAGACCGGCCACAAGACCGCCGAGGAATACGGCCGCGTCGCCGCCGAGACCGCCCGCGCCATGCGCCAGATCGACCCGGACGTCGAACTGGTCGCCTGCGGGTCGTCGAGCCAGGCGATGGACACCTTCGCGGCATGGGAGGCGACGGTCCTGGAGGAGACCTACGACCTGGTCGACCACATCTCCCTGCACGCCTACTACGAGCCGCACGACGGCGACGTCGACTCCTTCCTCGCCTCCGCCGTCGACATGGAGTCGTTCATCGAGAACGTCGTCGCCACCTGCGACCACGTCGGCGCCCGCCTCAAGTCGAAGAAGAGGATCAACCTCTCCTTCGACGAGTGGAACGTCTGGTACATGAGCAGGACCGAGGCCCAGGTGAGCGTCCTGGACTGGCCGGAGGCACCCCGCATCCTCGAGGACAACTACAGCGTCCTGGACGCGGTCGTCTTCGGCTCGCTCCTGATCGCCCTGCTCCGGCACGCCGACCGCGTCACCGTCGCCTGCCTCGCCCAGCTCGTCAACGTCATCGCCCCGATCATGACCGAGCCGGGCGGCCCGGCCTGGCGCCAGACGACCTTCTTCCCCTTCTCCCAGGCATCGAAGTACGGCCGCGGCGAGGTCCTCGACGTCCGCGTGGACTCACCGACGTACGACACCGCGAAGTACGGCGAGGCCGACCTGCTGCACGCCACCGCCGTGCGCGCCGAGGACGGCACGGTCACCGTCTTCGCCGTCAACCGCTCCCGCACCGAGGCCCTCCCGCTGGAGGTGGCCCTCGGCGGCCTGCACCTGACGGAGGTCGTCGAGCACAGCGCCCTCGCGGACGCCGACCCCGACGCCCGCAACACCCTCGCCGAGCCCGAGCGCGTCGTCCCGCACCCGGTGGACGGCACGGCCCTGGACGGCGGCAGGCTCACCGCCGCCCTGGAACCGCTGTCCTGGAACGTGATCCGGCTGCGCTGACCCCGGCGCCGGTCAGCGGCGCCGGCCGGGGGAGGGAACGGGCTTCACCGGGACTCCTCCGGCCGCGCTGCCCAGCAGCTCCAGGCGCACCGTGCCGAGGGCCGGCGCGGCGGTGCCGTCGGAAAGGACCGCGAGGGCCAGGGTGTTGGCGGCGGCGCGGGTGCGCAGGATGCCGTTCGGGAGGACGAAGGTGTGCGGGGCGCCGCCCACGTACTCGCCCATGTTCCAGCCGTTCAGGAAGACCTGGACGCGCGGGCCCCGGTCCGGGGAGCCGTCCAGGACGAGGCCCACGGAGGCGTCGATCTCCGGCGGGACGTCCAGCCGGAACGTGGTCCGGTACCAGGTCACGCCCTGGCGCCGGTCCGCGGCCGGGGCACCCGCCGGGGACCCCGGCTCCCACGCGCCGTCGTCGTACCCCGGCAGGTGCCAGCCGTGGCGCTCGCCGTACAGCCCGCCGTGGTTGAGCGGGCCGCGCACCGGGTCGGGGGCGGCCGCGCCGATGATCCGCCAGCGGACGTCGGGCGCGGCGCCCTCGAAGCGGGCCGAGGTCAGGCCGCGGGCCGCCCGGTACGCGTCCTGCCCGTGCTGCGTGCGCCGGACCAGCACGGACAGAACGGGCGCCCCGTCCGCGCCGGCCGGCGCGCGCAGGGCCCGCGGCAGCCGGAAGTCCGCCGTGGCCGTCCAGGTGCCCTGCCCGTCGCCCGCCCCGCCCGGCCGGTGGCTGCCCAGCGGCTCCCCGTCCAGCCAGGCCATCAGCAGGCCGTGCGCGCCCGTGCTGTACGACAGGGACACCGACTCCAGTCCCGCGGCGCCGGTGAGACGGCCGCGGTACCAGACGTCGCCGTAGTGGAAGCCGTAGTCGTCGGCGAAGAGCACCGGCTGCCCGTCGGGGACCGGGGTCGTGCTGTGCGACGTGCGCCGGTCGGCGACCGTCCAGCCCTCGTCGCCGTAGTCGGGCTCCGACTCGAAGTTCTCCGTGCGCCGCCGCCAGCCGTCCAGTGCGGGCAGGACCAGGTCGGGCACGCCGGGCAGCGGCCACACCGTCATCAGGCTCAGGGCGCGGCCGAGGCCCGACTGCACCCGCTCGCCGTTCCAGGTGACGTCGGTGATGCCGGGCGGTGCCCACACCTCCAGCTCGCGTTCCGCCACCGTGTCCCCGGTCAGCCGGACCACGGCGCCGTCCAGCGCGGCCTCGCGCAGCAGCTCGGGCCCGCGCACCAGGATGCGGCCCGACGGGGTCTCGTACGGCCACAGCCGCAGCGAGGCGGCGTCGTCGGCGAAGAGGAGGAGCAGGGTGCGGTCGGTCTCGCCGCTGCGCACCCGCACCCGGGTCAGGCGGTCCTCCTCCAGCGGCACCATCACGTGCAGCTTGCCGTGGTCGAAGGTCCAGGCGGCCTCCTCGTCCAGCCGGGTCGGCCACGGCTCGTTCGGACAGTCGAGGACCAGGTGCGCCGTCTCGCCCGCCCGCCCGACGAACGCGGCGACGTCCAGCTTCCCGACGCTCAGCGACAGCATGGGCTGCACGGTGGCGTACGCGAGCCTGCGCCCCGAGCCCAGGTGGAGGCCGGTGGCGAGCAGCTTGGCGTCCCGGGCGGGGACGGTGACCTCCACGTCGCTGCCGCCCATCGGCAGCGTCGAGGTGACGTCGGCCGCGGAGTCGTTGCGCAGGACGTAGGCGTGCGCGCCGGTGTCCGGGTTGGCCAGGTGTCGCACCCGGATACGGGCGTCCGCGGCCCGCACCGCCGGCGCCTCGGTCATGCGCGCGAAGTCGGGTACATGGCGCAGGAGTTGACCGAGCTGGTGGAGCGGCGCGAGCTTGTCCGTCGGCCGGCGGGCCTCGTCGATCGCCGCGGTGGGGTCGTACGTCGGGGAGGGCGCCGACGGCGCGGGCAGCCATCCCCACGAGGTGCCGCCGAAAGCCATGCGGACGTTGTGCAGCGTGCTCCCGTGCGCCAGGCGGTCGAAGTAAACCCGCCGGGCCCCGGCGGCGTCCCGGGTGCCCTCCGGTTCCTCCCAGGCCAGCGGGGAGTCGGCGTGCAGCAGCGGCACCTCGATGCCGTCGGCGCGCAGCCGCTCGCGGACGTGGTCCAGGTCGGCGCGCTCGGGGGTGTCGGCCCGGTAGAGCAGCACCGTGCCGGTGCCCCGGGTGAACTGGTGCCGGGCGGCGATCTCGTCGACCCGGCCCAGCCACTCGTCGGCGTGGCGCAGATAGGCGGGATCGGTGGTCCTGGCCCGGGCCCCGACGGTCGTCAGCCAGCCGGGCAGGCCCCCGGCGTCCACGTCGGCGCCGATGTGGGGACCGGGGTGCAGGACGACGTACAGACCGCACTCGGCGGCCGTGCGCAGGAACAGGTCGAGGTCCCGGACGCCGCTGAAGTCGTAGCTGCCGGGGGCGGGGGAGTGCTGGTTCCAGGCGAGCCGGACGCTGACCGCGTTGTGGCCGTACGCCCGCATCTTCTGGAGCACGTCCCGCCACAGGGACGGGCTCGGCAGCCGGAAGGGATGCAGCTCGCCGGACCACAGGGCCAGCCGCCTGCCGTCCACCAGCAGGGAGTACCGGTCGAGGCCGACCCGGTGGCGGCGGCCGTCGGCGCCGGGCGGGCCGGGCGGCGGCCCGGTGGGCACGGGGCCCGGAGCGCCGGAGGCGGGCAGCGCCGCGCTGCTCACGCTGCCGCCCAGCGCGAGACCGAGGACGGTGGTGCCCGCGAGGGCGCTGAACGCTCGTCTGCCGAGCTTGCTGGGCCTGCTGAGCTCCAAGGGAGCCTCTCCTGTTGCGCGCGTACCTCTGGTCCCGTCAGTCGCGCGGGACGCCTGTGCCGGGCCATTGTCCCAGCGCGCGCCACAATGGTCGGCATGAGGATCTCGGCGCGTGCGGACTACGCGGTACGGGCGGTACTGGAACTGGCCGTCCGGCAGGACGATGCCCCGGTCAAGGCGGAGGACCTGGCCGCCGCGCAGGACATTCCGCACAAATTTCTGGAGGGGATCCTCGGGGACCTCAGGCGCGGCGGCGTCGTGGCGAGCCGGCGCGGCGGGGGCGGCGGGTACCGGCTGGCGCGCGGAGCGTCGGCCATCACGGTGGCGGACGTGATCCGGGCGGTGGACGGCCCGATCGTCTCCGTGCGCGGGGAGCGGCCGACGGGACTGGTGTACACCGGCACGGCGGGACCGCTGCTGCCGCTGTGGGTGGCGTTGCGCGCCAACGTGCGCCGGATCCTGGAGGGCGTGACGATCGCGGACCTCGCGGCGGACGCGCTGCCGGACCCGGTGCGGGAGCTGGCGGCGGAACCTGCGGCCTGGGAGAACCCTTAGGCCCCTCCCGCGGGGGTCTTCCGCGGCCCCTCCCGCGGGGTGGGAACCGGCCGGTGTGAATGGCCGGGGGAGCACCTGTCCGCCCTCGGCGGGGCTCCCTACGATGCGACCGTTCCGTGAATGTCATGTGCACACCATGTGTAGATGGCGGACGCATTCAACCACATCCACCCCCCACCGACCGGGATGGGAGACCCATGGCCACCGGCCTGCTCCTGAGCGGCACGATCGCCGCGCTCCTCACCTCCGTGCTGCCGGCGCAGCAGCACCAGTCCTCCGGCGGGTTCGAGGACCCGCCGCCGGACAAGATCGTCATCAAGGTCGCCACCGTGAACGGCTCCGGCTGTCCGCAGGGCACGGCGGCGGTCGCCGTCTCCGAGGACAACACCGCCTTCACCGTCACCTACAGCGACTACCTCGCCCAGGCGGGCGGCGACTCCGCGCCCACCGACTTCCGCAAGAACTGCCAGCTCAACCTGCTCGTCCACGTCCCGCAGGGCTTCACCTACGCCGTCGCCAGCGCGGACTACCGCGGCTTCGCCGCCCTCCAGCCCGGCGCGAAGGGCACCCAGCGGGCCTCGTACTACTTCCAGGGCTCCCCGAACACCGAGTACCGCACCCACCCCTTCGGCGGCCCGTACAACGACAACTGGCAGGCCACCGACAGCACCGACTGGGCGCAGCTGGTCTGGGCGCCCTGCGGGGTCCAGCGCAACTTCAACATCAACACCGAGCTGCGGGTGAGCACCGGGACGTCCGACCCCGACGAGGTGAGCTTCATGACGATGGACTCCACGGACGGCGACATCAGCACCGTGTACCACCTGGCCTGGAAGGAGTGTCCGGAGACCTGACCGGGCCGCCGGGGGCCGTGCGCGGTCACCTTCCGGCGGGCGAACCGTCCGGCCGGCACAGCAGCGGCTTGTCCAGCTCGGCGCAGGGGCGGTGGCCCTTGGAGCGGACGATGTCCTTGCCCACCTCGTCGGCGAGGTAGCGCAGGAAGCCCGCCGCGATCGAGTCGGCCGGCGGTTCGCCGTAGGTGTAGGCGATCTCCGTCTGCCAGTACGGGTACGCCCCCTGGTCGGCGCCCTCCAGGGTGGCCGGGTAGCCGTCGATCCGGACCTGCCGGACGTCGTCGTGCGCGGCGGCGGCACCGACCTCGCTGTGCCCCAGGGCCCCGGGGGTGGCGGCCACCGTGTCCAGCAGTGTCCCGGTGCCGCCCACCTCGCAGCGGCCCGGCCGGTCGCGGTCGAGGCCGGCGCAGTCGGGCGTGGTGACCGCCGGGAGCGGGCGGCCGTCGAGGACCTGCTGTTCGAGCGTGGTGCGGGTGCCCGAGCCGGGGTTCCGGCTGACCAGGTGGACGGGGACGTCGTTGCCCTTGACCTGGCTCCAGTTGGTGACGGTCCCCGCGTAGATGTCCCGTACCTGCTTCAGGGACAGGTCCTCGACCCCGGCGTCCTTGTGCACGACCAGGGTGAACAGGGACAGCGCGACGGGCCTGGGCAGCAGCCGCGGGCGGCCGTCGGACTTCGGTCCGTCGCTGAACGCCAGTCTGTCGCCCAGCCCCCGGCCGTCCGTGAGCCGGGCGTCGGCACCGGCCGCGGCGAGCGTGTCGAGGCCGTCGACGCTGCCCTTGAAGGAGGTGGCGGTCAGCGGGATGCGGGCGTCCGGGCAGGTCCGCTCGTACTGCCTCGCGGCCTCCCGCAGCACCGGCGCGAAGGCCGTGGAACCCGACAGGTGCAGGGTCCCGGCGGCGCAGTCCAGCGGCGCGGCCGCCTCGTCGGTCCCGGCCAGGGTGAAGGCGGACTGGGTGGCGCTCACCAGGATGAGCGAGGCGAGCAGCCAGCGGACCTGGCGCGAGGCGAACGGGTAGTACGCGGTCTTCTTGATGTTCCCGCCGCGCACCCCGCCGACGACCCCCGCGGTGACCTCCGGCTCGGGGAACTCGGGCTCGGTGAAGCCCTCCTCGCGGTCCAGGACGGCCAGGACCTTGTAGTGGGCGCGGCGGTTGAGTATCACCTTGGGCAGCTTGACCTCCCGGCCCGTGGTCTCGAAGCCCTCGGCGCCCGGTACGAAGAAGGAGGGCGGGACCTGCGGACTGCGCTCGGTGACGGTCATGCCGACCACACGGCGGCCGGGGAAGGCGATGCGGATGCCGACGGGGTCGCTGGCGGGAGCGACGTAGTCGCCGGCCACGACCGGGCTCCAGCCGGCGTTCTCGATCCGCAGCAGCACGACCGAGGGGTCGCGCAGGTTCGTACCGTCCCACTGCATGCGCTGGAGCACCGTGGTGGCGGGCCCCGAGGCGGCCGAGTCCCGGATCGTGGTGTCCAGCTGGACGCGGTAGCCGAGCCGTTTGCGGCCCGCCAGCACGAACTCCCACAGGGCGGCCACGACGGGCACGGCCAGACCCAGGACGGCGGCCACGGAACCCCAGGACAGACTCACGCCCGGCTCCCCCTCAGGACGGTGACACGGGAGGCCATGGTGGCGGGGGAGGGGCCGCGGTGGGTGCGGCTGCGGTGACTGTCCGGTTCGAATTCACCCTCGGGCCACCTTCGACACCCGGCGTTTTCCGGACATCAACTGCCGCCGGTGTCACGGACATTGACGCGCAAGCGCTTCGACTCTAGGTTCCGTCACTGCGCAACGTCCGACAACACGACCGTTGTTCGACATAACGAACACGAGATGTGGAACAGGAGCCCCCCATGCGTCGCAGACGAGCCGCACTCCTCGCTCTCCCCACCGCCGCCCTGCTCGCCCTCGTCCCCTCCACGGCGTCGGCCTATCCGAACCCCGGCCGGGTCACCGGCTCCGTCGTCACCCACGACCCGACGATGATCCGCACCCCGTCCGGGCAGTACCGGCTCTACGCCACCGGCGGCGGCATCAGCAGCAAGGCGTCGTCCGACCGCACCGCCTTCGCCGCGGGCGCCGACGCCTTCGGCTCCCGGCCCGGCTGGTGGTCCGGCTACTCGTCCGTCCCGGAGGCATGGGCGCCGGACATCTCGTACCACGGCGGGAAGTACCTGATGTACTACTCCGTCTCGTCCTTCGGCTCCAACACCTCCGCCATCGGACTCGCGGGCTCCACCACCGGAGCGCCGGGCAGCTGGAGCGACTACGGCATCGTCTACACCTCGGACTCCACCAGCGACTACAACGCCATCGACCCGAACCTCTTCGTCGACGACGACGGGAAGTGGTGGCTCTCCTTCGGCAGTTGGTGGACCGGCATCAAGATGATCCGGATCGACCCGGCCACCGGCAAACAGCTCGCCTCCGACACCGCCCGCCGCTCCCTCGCCTCCCGCCCGACCGGCACCAAGGCCGTCGAGGCGCCGTACGTCGTCAAGCGGAACGGGTACTACTACCTCTTCGCCTCGTACGACACCTGCTGCGCCGGCACCAGCTCCACCTACAAGGTCAAGGTCGGCCGGGCGACGAGCGTCACCGGGCCCTACCGCGACCGGAACGGCGTCTCGATGACGGCCGGCGGCGGGACGCCGGTCCTGGAGTCGCACGGCAGCGTCATCGGCCCCGGCGGTCAGTCGATCATGAACGACGTGGACGGCGACCTGATCGTCTACCACTACTACGACGGCACCGACAACGGCACGCCCAAGCTCGGCATCAACCTGCTGGACTGGAGCAGCGGCTGGCCCGTCGCGTACTGAGCCGCACGCCGGTACGGACGCGCACCCCGGCCGCGGGCGTCACTCCGGGGCGTCGTGGCCCCGCAGATGGAGCGAGCGCAGGGCCACCTCGATGGCGAAGCGGTGGTCGGGGTCGGCGAGCCGGTCGCCCAGATGGGTGTCCAGCGTCCGCAGCCGGTAGCGGACGGTCTGCGCGTGCACCCCCAGCATCTCGCCGACCTGCTCCGCGGGCGCCCGGGTGGACACGTGCACGCGCAGGGTCTCCACGAGCCGGTCGCGCCGCCTGGCGGGCAACTCGTCGAGCGGGGCCAGTTCACGGGCCGCGATCCGGTCGACCAGGGCCGGGTCGGACAGCAGCCACAGGGTCGTCAGGTGGTCCTCGCAGCGGACCAGCGGGGCGTCGGGGACGACATCGTCGTCAACGAGCTGCAGCACCCGGCGGGCCCAGCGGACGGAGTCGGCGGCCTGGGTGATCGGCACGGTCAGGCCCAGCGCGGCGCGGGTGCCGGCCAGGGCGGTGCGGAGCATGTCCAGGCGGGCGGGGGTGAGTTCCCCGGGTACGAGCAGGTGCGGCTGCGGGATGTCCAGGTCGGCCAGGACGTCCCGGTCGAGTCCCGCCTGGATGTGTTCCGGCGCCGGAGACCGCAGGGCGACGAGGAAGCAGGACCGGGGCAGCTCCCAGGCGGCGGCCTTGCACAGTTCGGAGACGGCCGTCCGGGGCAGCGGGGAGGCGGCGAGCAGGAAGTGCAGTAACTGTCTTCGTAACGCGGACTCCTCGGAGGCGGCCCGCTCCCGGACCTCCGCGTACCCCTCGCGGGTGATCGCCTCCAGTTCCTCGACGTAGGCGAACAGGGCATCGGCGAAGGCGAGGATCAGCGCGGGGGAGAGGCTGTACTGCCGCCCCAGGGTCTTGGCCCGGCGCAGCGCGATGCGGGCGCCGAGCCGGTAGGCGCCCTGGAGGACTTCGAGGTCGCGGCCCTCGTATGCCTCCACCCGGCCGAACCTGCGCAGCAGTTCGTCCCGCAGCTCCGAACTGCTGGAGGGGTCGGCCACCCGGTCCACGAAGGCGGTGAGGGCCTGTTCGACGCCCTGGCGGATCGCGTCCCCGTCCGGGCCGTTGAGCAGCCGGCCGTAGACCGGATAGCTGCGGGTGACCTCGGTGCGTATCTCGTTCAGCAGCCCCGGCAGGAGGGGGCGCATGAAGGACGCGAACTTCTTGGGGAGGGGGTCGAGCGGTTCACCGAGCACCGAGGGACGCGCGATTGAGGGCATGAATGATCCCTTGCCGTCGACATGTCCGGTGGGGGTGGGCCGACCGGGCCCCGCCCTCGGCGGGCGGAGCCTGGACCGGTCCACTGGGCGTTCACCGGTCTGGCAAGCAGACGGTAAATCAACTTCGGTGTGATGTACATCTCTTGGGGAGGAAACGTGCCATCGTTGTGTGGGCCTGCGCCTGTTACTTGACGGCGGAGTGCCAGTTTCCGGCCAGGACCTTGCCGGCGTCGGGGACGACGGTGCCGGGTGCGTTGAGTCCGGTGAGGTGGGTCTGCGTGTCGTTGAGCGTGACGCTGTTGTTCCCGGCGGCTGAGGGCAGCCCGGTCTTCGCGTTCACCGCGAGGTTGATCAGTCCGACGTTCAGGCCGCAGCCGGTGGCGCCGGGCACCGCGAAGGTGCTGTCGTTCTGGGTGGCGCCGGTGAGGTTGATCCGGCTCATCTCGCCGGCCGGGTCCTCGGTGCCGTCACCCTGGTAGAAGGTCATGCCGAACTCGGGGAAGTCGCGGTTCTCGGGGCGCAGCACGATCGGGTTGGCGGCCGTCCCGATGTAGCACTTGCCGCCCAGCAGCGGGTTCTCCAGGTGGATGCGGACCGGCAGCGCGACGATGGGCAGGTCGCTGAGGGCACCCGCGGTCTGGTCGAAGGCGTAGGGCGCGCCGACCGACTCCATGGTCGCGGTGATCTTGTTGAGGCTGGAGTTCTCCAGCGACTCGCAGATGCCCGTGATCACGAAGATGTCGCTCGGGCACATCAGGCCGAGCAGCCCGCCGGGCACGGTGGCGGGCTCGGCGACCAGCGCGCCGGAGGCGGGGGCGACCACGCTGCTGGTGCCGTCCGCGTTCTGGACGATGCCCATCTGGAGGTTGGTCCTGCCGGTCGTCACGGTGGTGTCGCCCAGCTTGATGGTGCCGCTCGCCGAGGTGGACACCACACACTGCGGGGTCTTCTCGAAGCCGTCGGCCGCCAGCATCGCCGGGGCGTCCACGGGGCAGCGGGTGAAGGGTGCCCACTCGCCGTTCAGCGCGGGGTCGGCCGCGGTCGCCGTGCCCAGCGAGGCGAAGGCGCCGAGCGCGGTGAGCGCGGACACGGTGGCGAGCCGGGTGCGGGTGGAGATCCGGGGCATGGTGGTGGCCTTCCGTGGAGGTGTGAGACAGGGATCAGCGCTCGGCGACGGGGATCTCGTAGGGCTGGAGGTCCTCGGTGCACTGGCCTTCGTTCTCAGGGCTCGGGAAGACGGGGGCGGCGATCGCGCACGTCTGGCCCTGGACCTGCTTGATGTAGTTGCCCGGACCCGAGACGGAGGCGGTGAGCAGGCGGTCGAGGTCCTCACCGTCGCTGCCGCAGCCGGTGAAGGCGGGGATGGTCGCCTCGCCGGACAGGGCGCCGCCGCTCAGGAGCAGGTAGCCGGTGGCCGGCAGGCCGATGATCTGCTCGCCCCGGCCGTACAGCACCAGGTGGTCACCGGGGAAGTTCGCGGGGTCCGGGTCCTCGGAGGTGAGGGACGTCTCGGTCCGGCACCCGGAACCGACGTCCAGGGGTGTTCCGTTGACCTCGAGGTCCAGCACGTGCAGGACCAGCGGGGCCCGGACGTAGGTGTCGGTGATCGTGGTGAAGTCGGACAGCCGTATCTTCATGCGCGAGTCGATCCGCATGGGGGCCGTCTGCTCCAGCACCATGGTGGCCTTCACCGGGGCGAAGTCGAAGGACAGGAAGGTCGCTTCGAAGGGCGGTGTCTGCTTGCGCTCCCGGTAGTGGAAGTTCGCGTACGAGAGGGTGTCGAAGATCAGGTACTCCGGGTCGGGCGGACCCGGCACGGGGAGCCCCTGCTCGATCAGCACGCAGGACGGCGGGAGGTACGCGGCGCCCTTCATCTTCTTCACGTTGGCGTAGCCGGTGACATAGGCGTTGAGCGAGACGTCCGTGGGCGGGTGCTGCTCGTCGTAGCGGCACGGCGGGACGTCGTCGCGGCCCGCGGCGGCGCCGGGGGTGTTCTCCAGCACCTTCGGCGAGCGCTCTGACTGCCGCTCCGGCCGCCGGTCTCCCGGCGCGTCCGGCGCTCCGTCGTCGTCCGGCGCCCCGGACGACTCGGCCGGTCCCGACGAGGACGGCGAACCGCTCGGTGCCTGCCCTTCCGTGCCGACCGGCACGGTGGCCAGCAGCCCCTGGCCGGGGGCGTCCTCGGCGAGGGCGCAGTCGACGGTCAGCGAGCCGGGGTCCGCGCCCGCCGGGTCGGCCGCCCCGAGCGCCAGGTCGATCGCGAGGGCACCCGCGGAGAAGGTCAGGTCGCCGTCGCTCCGGCCGGCCACCGAGGGCACGTCGCCCCGCGCGACCAGCGTCAGCGGCCCCGACCCGGGCAGCGCGACGGGCTCGGAGCCGCCCCGCCAGGTCGCCGTGGCCGTGGCCGCGTTCTGGGCGACGCCGACGGTGAGCCGGGTGGCCGCCCGTACCTCGGCCGCGTCGCGCGCGGTGAGGTCCGCGACCGCCTCCGCCGGGAGTTCCACGGTGGTGGTGACGCCGGACGGCGTGAACGCCTCGCCCGCCTCGGCCCGCTCCGGGAAGTCCGCCGAGACCCGGACCGTCGCGGGCAGTTGCCCCGAGGGGAGGGTGCAGACGTAGGGGAGCTCGGCCTCGACCTCCTGGGTGCCCGAGGCGGTGGCTGTGGTCGGGACCAGGGCGGCGAGCACGACGAACGCGGCGATCGACGTGGTGCGGGCACGGGCCCGGGACGGCCGCGGGGCGGCGGCTGGCTTGGCTTTCATGCGACTCCGCTCGGATGGCTCGGACGGGGCGCCGGTCTGCTCGGGCGCTGGGCACGGGACACGGGGCACGGGGCCTGCGAACGCCCGGCCGGGGTGCCGGCCGGGCGGACGGGGCCGGTCGGCGGCCTACGGGTTGGAGCCGACGATGGTGGGGATGGCGCCGGTGCTCGCCACCGTGACGGCGTAGTTGCCCTTGAAGGTGGGCTTGGTGGCGGTCGTGACGATCGCACCGCAGTTGACGGGGTTGCTGACCGCCAGCTCACCGGCGGTGCTGTTGATCGCCAGGATGCCGGTGGAGTTGGTGTACGTGCCGGAGGCCTTGCCCGTCACCGTGAACTTGCAGGCACCGGCGGTCACGTTGGCCTTGACGTTGCCGACGTAGCCCTTGGTGACACCGGTGGAGGCGGTGTAGTCCACCGCGACGACGTCCCACGGGGTGATCGACGTGGTGGTGACGTTGCCCAGGACGCTGGTGCACGGCGAGCCGGACGCGCCGAAGTTCATGGTGGTGATGTCGGCGACGTCCCCGGGGTTGCCGGTGGTGCTCGCCATCGTCCCGGCCGCGGTCGAGGTCGTGCACGTCATGGGGATGGTGGCGGTGAGCACGATGTTGCCGACGTTCACGGCCTTGAAGGCGGCCGGCGAGGGGCTGACCGTCCACACCGTGGAGGGCACCGCCGAGGACGGGACGGCGGCGAGGCCGAGCGCCGACGCGGCCGCACACACCACGAGGGCCGACCTTCTGATGCTCTTCTTCATGACTCGGTCTCCTTGAGGGTTGACCTGCATTGCGCCGTGACGTTACTCGCCGGAAACATAGCCGAACAATGCGGAAGTCCATGATTCTTTGAAAAGTGGAACAAGCTGTTTCCGGGGTGAGTGAATCGCGATTCGGCTTAGTCACCTGCTGCCAAGTCCGAAACGTCCGCCCCGCGCCGCTGCCGCCCTGTGAACGTCGCACACGCCGGGGTTCCCGTGCTCACCGGATGACAAGTTTCCGAGTGGTTTTTGTGCCTTGCCTGACAGGTTCCGGATGGCCGGGGCCGGTATCGCGGAAATCTCCGATTCCGGTGTTGCCCGCCGAGGTTACTCGGCCGTAACGTGCCGGTGCGGTGCTCGGTTCCAGGTCGGTGGCCCCCGTCGGCCGGAGCCATGGCGGACACGTTCCGGCCCGTCCTCCCGTCGGGAGAGGGTGTCCGCCGGCGGGGTCCCGCGGGATCCACACCCCCCGGAACCGCGAGACCCTGCCCTGTCTCCCCGGAGACAAGTACGGGCCGGGCGGATTGTCAGCGCGGTGACAAGTTCCGCGGGGGTGCCGAAGATCCGTGCCGCACCCGTTGTCAGTGCGCTTCGGGCCGACTTAACGTGCGGGCCCGCAGCGCGTATCCGATTGGCGTCCGCTGGAGGTGATATGGGAATCGAAGTGGTGGTCGAGGGTCTGACCAAGTCCTTCGGTAAGCAGAGCATCTGGCGGGACGTGTCACTCACTCTTCCGGCCGGAGAGGTCAGCGTCATGCTGGGCCCGTCCGGAACCGGTAAGACCGTTTTCCTGAAGTCGCTCATAGGGCTGCTCAAACCCGAGAAGGGCCGTGTCCTCATCAACGGGGTGGACATGGTGAACAGTCCGGAAAGAGACATCTACGAGACCCGGAAACTGTTCGGTCTCATGTTCCAGGACGGCGCCCTCTTCGGGTCCATGTCCCTTTTCGACAACATCGCCTTCCCGCTGCGCGAGCACACCCGCAAGAAGGAGTCGGAGATCCGCCGCATCGTCATGGAGCGGATCGAGGTCGTCGGGCTGCTGGGCGCGGAGGGGAAGCTTCCGGGGGAGATCAGCGGCGGCATGCGCAAGCGGGCCGGACTGGCCCGCGCGCTCGTCCTGGACCCGCAGATCATCCTGTGCGACGAACCGGACTCCGGGCTCGACCCGGTCCGCACCGCCTACATCTCCCAGCTGCTCATCGACCTGAACGCCCAGCTCGACGCGACGATGCTGATCGTCACCCACAACCTCGACATCGCCGCCACCGTGCCCGACAACATGGGGATGCTCTTCCTGCGCGAACTCGTCACCTTCGGCCCGCGCGAGGTCCTGCTCACCAGTGACGAGCCGGTCGTGGCCCAGTTCCTCGGCGGCCGGCGCGAGGGACCCATCGGGATGTCCGAGGAGAAGGACGCGGCCACCCTCGCCGCCGAGGCGGACGCCGCCCCCGCGACCCCCGCCGCGCCCCGGGTGATCGTCCCGCAGCTGGAGCCGTCGCCCGGCCTGCCGCCGCGGCAGGCCGTGGCCCGCCGACGCAAGCGCGTCATGGGCATGATCGACACGCTGCCGCCCGCCGCGCGGTCCGCCATCCGGGACACCTACGCCAAGAGCTCCGAGGCGGCCACCCTGCCGATGCCTACCGCCGGGAGCGGCGCGTGATCACCGGCGCCCTGCGGCAGACCGGGCGGCTCTTCGCGCTCGCCGCGGAAGTGGTCCGGGCCGTCTTCCGAAGACCCTTCCAGTTCCGCGAGTTCGTCGAGCAGTTCTGGTTCGTCGCCAGCGTCACCATCCTGCCCGCCGCCCTGGTCTCGATCCCCTTCGGCGCCGTCATCGCCCTCCAGGTCGGCTCCCTGACCGAGCAGCTCGGCGCCCAGTCCTTCACCGGCGGCGCCAGCGTCCTCGCCGTCGTCCAGCAGGCCAGCCCGCTCATCGTCGCGCTGCTCATCGCGGGCGCCGGCGGCTCGGCGATCTGCGCCGACCTCGGCTCCCGCAAGATCCGCGAGGAACTCGACGCCATGGAGGTCATGGGCGTCTCGCCGGTGCAGCGCCTGGTCGTGCCCCGGGTGCTGGCCGCCATGGGCGTCGCGGTCCTGCTCAACGGCCTGGTCTCGGTCGTCGGCATCCTCGGTGGCTACTTCTTCAACGTCATCATGCAGGGTGGCACCCCCGGCGCCTATCTCTCCAGCTTCTCCGCCCTCGCCCAGCTGCCCGACCTCTACGTCAGCGAACTCAAGGCGCTGGTCTTCGGGTTCATCGCGGGCATCGTCGCCGCCTACCGGGGCCTCAACCCGCGCGGCGGCCCCAAGGGCGTCGGCGACGCCGTCAACCAGTCCGTCGTCATCACGTTCCTGCTGCTCTTCTTCGTCAACATGGTGATGACGGCCGTCTACCTCCAGATCGTCCCGCCGAAGGGAGGCTGAGGTCCGATGGCCTCCCCGCTCGTCTGGCTCGACCGCTCCGGCGACCAACTCCTCTTCTACGTCCGGGCCCTGCTGTGGATCCCGCGGACCCTGCGCCGCTACCTCAAGGAGGTGCAGCGCCTCCTTGCCGAGGTGGCCTTCGGCTCCGGCGGCCTCGGCGTCATCGGCGGCACCATCGGCGTGATGATCGCGATGACGCTCTTCACCGGGACCGTCGTCGGACTCCAGGGCTACGCGGCCCTCGACCAGATCGGCACCGCCGCGTTCACCGGATTCGTCTCCGCCTACTTCAACACCCGCGAGATCGCCCCCCTGGTCGCCGGACTCGCCCTCTCCGCCACCGTCGGGGCCGGCTTCACCGCCCAGCTCGGCGCCATGCGCATCAACGAGGAGGTCGACGCCCTGGAGGGCATGGGCATCCGCTCCATGCCGTACCTCGTCACCACCCGCATCATCGCCGGCGTCGTCGCCATCATCCCGCTCTACGCCATCGGGCTGCTCTCCTCCTTCCTCGCCTCCCGCTACGTGACCGTCCTGTTCAACGGCCAGTCCCGGGGGACGTACGACCACTACTTCAACCTCTTCCTGTCCCCGACGGACGTGCTGCTCTCCGTCCTGAAGGTGCTGATCTTCAGCGTGATGGTGATCGTCGCCCACTGCTACTACGGCTACCGCGCCTCCGGCGGCCCCGCGGGTGTCGGCGTCGCCGTCGGCCGCTCCGTGCGCAACGCCATCGTGCTGATCAGCGTCACCGACTTCTTCCTGTCGCTGGCCCTGTGGGGCGCGACCACGACCGTGAAGGTGGCGGGGTGAGATGAGCGCACGCCTGGGACCCCGAGGACACGCACTGCGCCGCCGGCTCGCCGGGGTGGTGTTCGTGCTGGTACCCGCCCTGCTGATCTGGCTGGCCGTCGCCGTCTACGACAAGGAGTTCACCGACTCCGACCCGGTGGTCGTCGAGACCGGCAGCGCCGGCAACCAGATGCACCCCGGCGCCGAGGTCAAGCTGCGCGGCGTGGTCGTCGGCGAGGTCCGCGCCATCGACGCCACCGGCGACGGCGCCCGGCTCACCCTCGCCATGAAGCCCGGCGCACTGGACGACGTACCCTCCGACGTCCGCGCGCAGATGCTGCCCACCACCCTGTTCGGCGAGCGGTTCGTGGCCCTCGTGCCGCCCGCGGACCCCTCGCCCGAACCGCTGGCCGCCGGGGCCGTCGTCCCCCAGGACCGGTCCGCGAACGCCATCGAACTCCAGCAGGTGCTCGACGACGTGCTGCCGATGCTCACCGCCGTCCAGCCGCAGAAGCTCTCCGCGACCCTGTCCGCCGTCTCGCAGGCCCTCGAAGGGCGCGGGGAGCGGCTCGGCGACACGCTCACCCTGCTGGACGAGCACCTGGCCGAGTTCAACCCCAACCTGCCCGCCCTCAACCGCGACCTCAAGGAACTCGTGAAGGTCAGCCATGTCTACGCGGACGCGGCGCCCGACATCGTCACGGCGCTCACCGACTTCACCACCACCAGCGGCACCCTCGCGGAGGAGGACGCGGAACTCGCCGCCACCCTCGGCGCCACGACCCGGACGGCCGAGGACGTCACGGCCTTCCTGCGCAAGAACAAGGACAACATCATCCGGCTCGGCGACACCAGCCGCCCCACCCTGGAACTGCTCGCCGAGTACTCCCCGGCCTTCCCCTGCACCCTGCGCACCCTCGCCGACTTCGTGCCGGCCATGGACAAGGCGCTAGGCAAGGGCACCGACCGGCCCGGCATCCACGTCGACGTCACCGCCGTAGCCTCGCGCGGCGCCTACCGCCCCGGTCGCGACACCCCGGTGTACGACTCCGGCGGCGGCCCCCGCTGCCCCTCCGTGCCCTACCTCGGCAGCCTGCCCCGGGCCACCGCACAGGCCGCCACCCCCGCGGCCGAGCAGGACCTCGGGCCCGCCAACTCCCCGCAGGAGAACGACCTCGTCAACGAACTCCTCGCTCCCGCCGCCGGGAAGAGCCCCGGCGACCTGCCCGACTGGAGCAGCCTGCTGGTCGGCCCCGTCTACCGCGGTACGGAGGTGACCCTCGGATGACCGGCGCCGACCACGCGCACACCCGGCGCCGTCCGCTGACCGGACCGCTGGTCAAGTCCCTCGTCTTCGTGGTGGTCACCGCCCTCGCCACCACCGTGCTCGGCCTGAGCGTCGCCGGCACCAGTGTCGACTCCGACGGCGGCGCCGGCACCTACAAGGCCCTGTTCAGCGACGTCACCGGGCTCGTCGACGGCGACAGCGTGCGGATCTCCGGGGTGACGGTCGGCGAGGTGACCGACGTACGCGTCGTCGACCGGCGCACCGCCCAGGTCACCTTCACCGTCCGCGACGACCGCACGCTGCCCCGCTCGACCACCGCCGCCGTGAAGTACCTCAACATGGTCGGCCAGCGCTACGTCTCCCTCGGCCGCGGCAGCGGGGACCTCACCGGCACCCTCCCGGAGGGCGGCACCGTGCCGCTGGACCGCACCACGCCCGCGCTCGACCTGACCCTGCTCTTCAACGGCTTCAAGCCGCTGTTCGAGGGACTCTCCCCGAAGGACGTCAACGAGCTGGCCGGATCGATCGTGCAGGTGCTCCAGGGCGAGGGCGCCACCGTCGACAGCCTGATCCGCCACATCGGCTCGCTCGGTACGACGGTCGCCGCCAAGGACAAGGTGATCGGCCAGGTCGTCGAGAACCTCACCACCGTCCTGGACACCCTCAACGACCGCGAGGACAGCTTCGACGACCTCGTCGTCACCCTCCAGAAGCTCGTCAGCGGCTTCAACCAGGACCGCAAACCCCTCGGCGAGGCCGTCGCCGCCATGGGCGACCTGACCACCGTCACCGCGGGGCTCCTGGAGGACGGACGCGCCCCCCTCAAGAAGGACATCCGCGAACTGGGCCGGCTCTCCACCAACCTCGGCGAGCACACCCCGCAGATCGAGGACTTCCTGGCGAAGACCCCCGCCAAGATGACCGCCCTGACCCGGCTGTCCTCCTACGGATCGTGGTTCAACCTCTACCTCTGCGAGGCGCGCGTGAGCGGAGTGACCACCTCCGACGGCTCGAAGCCGCCGACCGGCATCGCGATCACCGAATCGAGGTGCCGCGGATGAAGCGCCCCCGCCCCCGCCCTCGCATCAAGCCGGTCAAGGAGCGCAACCCCGTCGCCGTCGGCGTCGCCGGGCTGCTCGTCCTCACCCTGATCGCCCTCCTCGCCTACAACGTCGACCGGCTGCCGTTCGGCGGCGGCACCACCTACAGCGCCGACTTCTCCGAGGCGGCGGGCCTGGACGAGGGCGACGAGGTGCGCATCGCGGGCGTCAAGGTCGGCCGGGTCACCGGCGTCGCGCTCGACGGCGCCAAGGTGAAGGTCACCTTCGAGGTCGAGGACGCCTGGCTCGGCGACCGCACCACCGCCGCCATCGCCATCAAGACCGTCCTCGGCGACAAGTACCTGGCGCTCGACCCGCTCGGCTCCGGCCGCCAGGACCCCGGCAGCCGCATCCCGCTCACCCGCACCACCTCCCCCTACGACGTGACGCAGGCGTTCCAGGACCTCAGCGGCACCGTCGACGACATCGACACCGGGAAACTCGCGGAGAGCTTCGAGACCATCTCCGACACCTTCAAGGACTCCCCGCCGCACGTGCGCAAGGCGGCGACCGGCCTGTCCGACCTGTCGAAGTCGATCTCGAAGCGCGACGCGAAGCTCTCCGAACTCCTCAAGGGAAGCGCGCAGTTCACCAAGACGCTGGAGAACAACAAGTCCAGCTTCGAGACCCTCATCGAGGACGGCGGCCCGCTGCTCGGCGAACTCCGCGACCGCCGCACCGCCATCAGCGCCCTGCTCAAGGGCAGCCAGGACCTCGGCACCGAACTCGGCGGCCTCGTCAAGGACAACGAGAAGCAGCTCGGCCCCACCCTCAAGGCACTCGGCCGCGTCACCACCGTCCTGGAGAAGAACAACACCCAGCTCGGCGAGACCCTCGCCCTGGTCGGCCCCTACTACCGCCTGGTCGGCAACACCCTGGGCAACGGCCGCTGGTTCGACAGCTACCTGTGCGGCGTCGTACCCCGCGACTACCTGCCCGAGACCTCCCAGCCCGAGACCGGATGCCTGCCGCCGAAACAGCCGGCGGCGGCCCAGGGGAGCGGTGCGTGATGACCCGACGCCGAAAGTTCCTCACCGGGGTGCTCGCCCTCGTGGTCCTCGCCGCCGGCGGCCTGGCCGCCGCCCGGGTCCTGGCACCCGACGGCACCCGGGTCACCGCCTACTTCGACCGCGCCATCGGTGTCTACGCCGGGTCCGACCTGCGCATCCTCGGGGTACGGGTCGGCGAGGTGGAGTCGGTGGACCCCGAGGGCACCAGGGTCCGCGTCGGCCTCCGCCTGGACGCGGGGATCAAGGTCCCCGAGGACGCGCGGGCCGTCGTCGTCGCGCCGAGCGTCGTCGCCGACCGCTATGTGCAGCTCACCCCCGCCTACCGCAAGGGCCCCGCCCTCGCCGACGGCGCCGTCCTGCCCGCCGCCCGCAACCACGTCCCCGTCGAGATCGACCAGATCTACGCCTCGATCACCGAACTCGGCGACGCCCTCGGCCCGGACGGCGCCAACGCCGACGGTGCCCTGTCCGAGCTGCTGAGGACCGGCGCCGACAACCTCGACGGCAACGGCGAGGCCATCGGCGACAGCGTCGAGCAGTTCGGCAAGGCCGCCAAGACCCTCGACGGCAGCAGCGGCGACCTGTTCAAGACGCTCGCCGGCCTCCAGACCTTCACCACCATGCTCAAGAACAAGGACACCGACGTGCGCACCGCCCAGGAACGCCTGGACGAGGTCGTCGGCTTCTTCGCCGACAACAAGGACGACCTCACCGGCGCCCTGGAGGAACTCGGCAAGGCCCTCGGCCAGGTCAAGACCTTCATCGAGGACAACCGGGGCGAGCTGAAGGACAACGTCGACCGGCTCCTGCCCATCACCCGGACCCTGGTCGAGCAACGGGCCTCGCTGGCCGAGGCGCTGGACGTGGCACCGCTGGCCGCCGACAACGTCGTGAACGCCTACAACCCCGACACCCGCACCCTCGACGGCCGCGGCAACCTCAACGAGATCAGCATGGGCGGCCCGCTGCTGCCGCTGCCCGTGGCCGGGGCGGAGAAGGGGGAGGGGCGATGAAGCGCGCGACGCTCTCCAGAGGCCGGGTGGCCGGCCTCACCGCCGGGGGACTGGCCGCCCTCGGGCTCGCCCTCGCCCTGACCGTCGGCGGGGTCACCGTCGTACCGAGCGGCTTCGACGGCATCGAGGACCTGCCGCTGCCCGGCGGAGCCGACCTCGGCGACCACCCCTACACCGTCACCGCGGAACTCCAGGACGTGCTCAGCCTCGTGCCGCACGCCGCCGTACGGGTCAACGACGTCGCCGTCGGCCGGATCACCGGCATCGAACTCGGCGAGGACGACTGGTCGGCCCGCGTCACCATGGAGATCAACGGCGATGTGCGGCTGCCCGCCGACGCCACCGCACGGCTCGAACAGTCCAGCCTGCTGGGCGAGAAGTACGTCCAGCTCGTCGCGCCCGCCAAGGAGACCGGAACCGGCCGGCTGACCGACGGCAGCGTCATCCCGCTGGCCCGCACCAGCCGCAACACCGAGGTCGAGGAGGTGTTCGGCGCGCTGTCGCTGCTCCTCAACGGCGGCGGCGTCAACCAGCTCAAGACCATCACCCGGGAGCTCAACGCCGCGCTCGGCGGCCGCGAACCCGAGGTCCGCTCCATGCTGAAGCGGGTCAACACCCTGGTCGGCGACCTCGACGACCACCGCGGAGACATCACCGACGCCCTCGACGCCGTCAACCGGCTCTCCTCGACCCTCGCCACCCGCAAGGACGACGTCGGCACCGTCCTCACCGACCTGTCGCCCGGACTGAAGACGCTGGAGGAGCAGCGCGGCTCCCTGCTGACCATGCTGCGCTCCCTGGACACGCTGTCCGGCGTCGCCGTCTCCACCATCAACGCGAGCAAGGACGACATGATCGCCGACCTCAAGGCCGTCGCGCCGACGCTGAAGGCGCTCGCCGACGCGGGCACGGACCTGCCCGACTCGCTCCAGGTGCTGCTGACGTACCCGTTCACCGACGAGGTGCTGCGCGGGGTGAAGGGCGACTACCTCAACGCGTACCTGAGCATGGTCGCCGTGCCCGGGACCGAGGTGATCCCGCCGCTGGTGGACGGGGGCACGCCCGGGCCGACCGCATCCGCGACGGCGCAGGGCGGCGGATCGGACCCGGCCGCGAAGAAGCCGGCCGCCAAGGACCCGGCCGCGAAGAAGCCGACCTCGCGGAAGGGGTCCCCGGGAGAGCAGGGCTCCGCCTCGCCGCTGCCGCTGCCCTCCGTGTCAGGGGCCGGGCCGGCGTCCGGAGGTGACCGCGGGTGATCACCCTGGCCGTACGGTTGAAGAACCTCGCCTTCCTCCTCATCGCCGTCCTCGCCCTCTCCTACCTCGGCATCCGCTACGCCGACCTCGGCCGCTACGTCGGCGTCGCCGACTACTACACGGTGGACGTCCGACTCCCGCGCACCGGCGGCCTGTTCACCCACTCCGACGTCACCTACCGGGGCGTCTCGGTGGGCCGCGTCGGACCGATCGACCTCACCGCCGAGGGCGTCGTCGCCGAGCTGCGCATCAAGAAGTCCGCGCCCCGCATCCCCGCCGACACCAAGGCCGTGGTCGCCGGGCTGTCCGCCGTCGGCGAGCAGTACATCGACCTGCGGCCGGAGAGCGACGGCTCCCCCTACCTCGCCGACGGCACCCGCATCGAACAGACCGACACCGAGGTGCCCGCACCCGTCACCGACGTCCTCACCAGCGTCGACGACCTCGTCGGCTCGGTCCCGCTGGAGGATCTGCGCACCGTGGTCGACGAGTTCGGCAAGGCATTCGAAGGTCACGGCGACGACCTCCAGGTGCTGCTCGACAGCGGCAGCGACTTCGTCGAGGCGGCCGACCGCGCCCTGCCGTCCACCACCCTCCTCATCAACGACGGCGAGACCGTCCTGCGCACCCAGGCCGAGGAGGCGCAGGCCATCCGGGGCTTCGCGACCGGAGCGAAGGACCTGGCCGCCGCCCTCAAGGGCTCCGACGCCGACCTGCGCCGCCTGCTCGCGGTCACCCCCGAGGCCGCCACGCAGGTCAGCGGCCTGCTGCGGGACCTCGACCCCAGCCTCGGCGTCGTCCTCGCCAACCTCCTCACCACCTCCGAGGTAGCCGTCACCCGGCAGCGCGGCATCGAGGAGCTGCTGGTGAAGTACCCGGCGGCCGTCGCCGCGGGCGCCAGCGCCGTCGACGGGGGCAAGCTGAACCTCGGCCTGGCCGTCACCTTCTTCAGCCCCCTGCCCTGCACCGACGGCTACGGCGGCACGCGCTACCGCAACGGCCTCGACCTCGGCACCGCCCCCGCCCTCAACACCGACGCGGCCTGCACCGCCCCGGCGTCGAGCGGGAAGAACGTGCGCGGCTCGGCCAACGCCCCGAAGGGCGGCGCGGTGCCCGACCCGGCCAGACCGGGCTCCCTGCCCTCCGGCAGCGGCGGGGCCGCCCCGGCAGCGGACGGCACCCCCGCCGCGGACGGTTCCACGGCCCTCCCCGGTGCGCTCGCCCTGCCCGGACAGAGCGGCGAGGCACCGGCCGGCCTGACCGGTCTCCTCGCCCCGGCCACCGGGAGCACGCGATGAGGCGGGCGGGCATCCTCACCGGGGCGGGGCTCGTGCTGGCCCTCGGCGTCTGCGGCACCGGCGCCTGGACGTACGCGCAGGCGCGCACCGACGACGCGCTCGCCTACGGCCGGGAGCGGGACGAGGCGCTCGCCGACGGGCGGGCGGGCATCGCCGTCCTCACCACCCTCGACGCCTCCACCCGGCAGCGGGCGGAGCGGAGCATCCAGGAGTGGCGCACCGTCACCACCGGGCCGCTGCGCGAGGAACTCGGCGACACCGGGGCGGCGGCCGGGACCTCGGCACGCGGCACGGTCACCGACGCCGCCGTCACCGCCCTCGACACGCGGTCCGGCACGGCCAAGCTCATCGCCACCGTACGCGTCCAGGTCACCCCGGCCGGGACCAAGAAGCCGTCCACCGACCGCAAACGCCTGGAGGCGGTCCTGGCCCGCACGGGCGAGGGGGAGTGGAAGGTGCGGGCACTGAGCGCCGTACCGGTGGCGGAAGGGAAGGGCGAGGAGTGATGACACCGACCTGGCTGCAGCGCAGGCCCCCTCCACCGGAGCCCGGCACGGACCCGGCCCCGGACCCCGCGGACCCGCCCGCCACGGACGCGCCCGACCGGGACGCGCCCGCCACGGACACGGCAGACCGGAACGCGCGGGACGCGCCGGACCGGGACCCGGACGATCGAGACGCGCCCGACGGGGACGCGCCCGACGGGGACGCGCCCGGCGAGAAGGGTGTGCCGCACGGGCGGCTGCGGAAGGCGGTCCTGGCAGCGACCGCCGCGGTCCTCGTCCTCGGCGGCTGCGGATTCTTCTACGCGGCCCACCAGTTGAGGTCCCAGGCGCCCGCCCGGAACCACGCGCTCACCGACACCGAGGCCACCACCCGCGTCGCGGGCGACGTCGGCGACGCCCTCGCCCGGATCTTCTCCTACACGCCGGACGGCACCGCGGCCGCCGAACGCTCCGCGAGCACCGTCCTCGACGGCCGCGCCGCCCGCCAGTACGAGACCCTCTTCGCCCGGGTCCGCGACGACCTCACCGAGCAGCGCGTCACCCTGAGCACCCGGGCCGTCCGCACCGGAGTGATCGAGCTCGAAGGCGACCGGGCCCGCCTGCTGGTCTTCCTCGACCAGAGCTCCCACCGCGGCGACGGCAACGGCAACGGCAAGGACAAGGGCAAGGACGAAGGCGACGTCGAGGCCACCACCGCGGCGGCCCAACTCACCGTCACGGCACGGCTCGACGACGACCGGTGGCGGATCGTCGACATCAAGGCCCGCTGAGAATGCGCGGGAGACTGGAGCACCCCATGAAACGCGCGGTCCGCCTCCTCCACGCCGGCCGCCTCCGGCCGCTCCCGGCCCTGGCCCTCGTCCTCACTCTCGTCGCGGGCGGATTCGCCGCCTGGGCCGGTCAGGACTGGTACCGCGCGGCCCACGACGAGCAGGCCGAGTACGCCGCCCAGCGGGACGCGGCACTCTCCGCCGGGGAGCAGGCCGTGCAGAACCTCAACACCCTCGACCACCGTGAGCTGAAACGCGGCCTGGACCTGTGGGAGTCGTCGACCACCGGAGAACTGCACGAGCAACTCGCCTCAGGAAGGGACGAGTTCACAGCCCAGGTGAAGGAGGCGAAGACGGTGAGCACCGCCCGGGTGCTGTCCGGCGCCGTCACCGAACTCGACGACCGCGCCGGACGCGCCCGGGTACTGGTCGCCCTGCGCGTCACCGTCGAGGCGGCCGACGGGGCGAAGAGCGACAAGGACAGCCGCATGCTCGGCGAACTCACCCGGACCGACGGCCGGTGGAAGCTGAGCGCCCTGGGACAGGCACCCGTCGGCGGCACATCGACCGGCTGACCCGGTTCCGCACCGCGAAGCCGGCCGCAGCGAGGAGGACACCGCACCATGTCGACGACCCGTCACCACATCAACCGCCAGCGGCGCCGCCAGGCCCGCGAGACCCGGCCCGCCGCCCCCGCCGGGCACCCCGAGCGCACGCCGGTGCGGACGGCCGGGCGCGGCACCACGGCCGTCCTGTCGCCCGGGGACACCGTCACCGCCGACCCGCCCGCGGCCGAGGAGGAGAAACCCACCCCGTCCCGGTCGCGCCGCCCCCCGGTCCTCCTCCTGCTCTGCGCGCTCACGGTGCTCCTCGGCGGCTTCGCGGGCTGGGCGCACGCGGAGGCCGAGGGGCTCAGGTCCGAGCCCGAGCGGAGCAACACCGCGCTGACCGACCTCGCCCGCACCAGCGAGATCAAGGGGCAGGTGGCCAAGGCCGTCGACCGGCTCTTCTCCTACGACCACGCGGACCCCGGCGCCCTCGACGAGGCGGCGAAGGACCTCCTGACGGGCAAGGCCGTCGACCAGCACCACGACCTGCTCGCCGACGTCCGGGCCCGGGCCGACGAGCAGAAGGCGGTGATCACCACGACGGTCACCGAGAGCGCGGTCGAACGGATCGACGGCGACCGGGCCCGGGTCCTCGTCTACGCCGACCAGAGCAGCGTCGCCACCGGTGGCAAGAAGAGCAAGGAAGGCGAGGAGGCCGCGCAGGACGAGGGCGTGTACGCCGCGGCCATGCTCGCCGTCGACGTCGTGCACCGCGACGGACGCTGGCTGGTCTCCGCCCTCGACACCTTCGGCCGCTGAGCCGGACGACCGACCGCCCTCGTGGGCCACCCCCGCCCCCGCACCCCCGACGGATCCGACAGGAGTGACGACCATGTCCGTACGCCGTGCCCGACGCCTGTACCGCGGGCGGGCCCGCAAGGGACTGCGCACGACCGCGCTCGCGGTGGCGGCCATGGCGGCCCTCACCGCGTCCCAGGCCCCCGGCCTCACCGGCGACCCGGAGGACACCCACGCCGGAACGGCGGCCGACGATCTGAACGCGCCCGTGCCGGACGGTCCGTTCGCCGAGCTCGACCCGCCCGGCGACGGCTCGTACCACACCGAACTCCCGCCGCTGACGACGCGCGACGGCGGATCGGCCGCCTCTCCCGCGCTCGGGCCGGAGGTCCGCGCCCAGTCGGGCATCCCGGCCACCGTGCTGCGCGCCTACCGCGCCGCCGAGACCGCCGTCGGCAGGACGGACCCGGGCTGCCGGCTGCCCTGGGAACTGCTCGCGGCGATCGGCAAGGTCGAGTCCGGCCAGGCACGGGGCGGCGCGGTGGACCGGAACGGCACGACCCTCGGCCGTATCACCGGACCGCCCCTCAACGGCCGGGGCTTCGCCCTGATCCGGGACACCGACGGCGGCGCCCACGACGGCGACACGGTGTACGACCGTGCGGTGGGCCCGATGCAGTTCCTGCCGTCCACCTGGGCCCGCTGGGGCGCCGACGGCAACGGGGACGGCCGCGCCGACCCGAACAACGTCTTCGACGCGGCGCTGGCGGCCGGGCACTACCTGTGCGCCGGCGACCGGGACCTGGGCCGGGCGGCGGACCTGGACCGGGCGGTCCTCAGCTACAACAACTCCCGCACCTACCTCGAACTGGTCAGGCACTGGCTGGAGTTCTACAGCCGGGGCGTCCACACCGTCCCCGACGGCAAGGGCGTCGTCCCGAAGAGCCCCGGCGCGGGCGGCGACACCCCGGCGACCGAGCCCGTCGACGGCGGCAGCGGCGGCAGCGGAGGGAGCGGCGGCAGCGGCGGTGGGCACGGGGGCGGAAACGGCGGCGGAGGCGGGCACGACGGCATCGACATCGGCCCGGACCCGAGCACCACGCCGGACACCCCCGGGCCGTCCCCGTCCCGCCCCGTGCCGTCCACGGCACCGGAACCGTCCTCCCCGACCTCGCTGCCGACCGGCCCGGGCACCTCCGAGCCGCCCACCGAGTCCCCGGACCCCTCGCCGGACCCGACCGACCCGGGCCCTTCGCCGACCCCGACGGACGACTGCTCCACGGAACCGGAAACCCCGTCCGCCTCTCCCGACCCCACGGCATCCCCGACGGGCTCGCCCTGCCCCACGCCGTCGGACACCCAGGCCGCCTCGGCCGGTTAGCGGCAGGCGGCGGGATCAGCCCGCCCGGCCCATCCCCACGGCGTTCGGCCAGCCCGTCGCCGGGACGGACTCCAGCCCGTTGGTGCCCCGGACCTGGGCGGCGGTGAGGCCGCCGCGAGCCGGGACGCCGGGCGGAGTGGGACCGACGGGCGGTGGATACGCGGCGGGCGCCGGAACCGGCGCGGGCACGGGCTGCGGGACCGGTGCCGGGTGGGGGACCGGCACCGGCCCGGGGTACGGCGCCGGCTGGGGGCCCGGCACCGGCTGGGGCACCGGCGGCGGGCCGGGCGCGGTGGCCGCCGCCGGAGCGACGGGCGCCGCGACGGGCGCCGCGGCAGGGAGCGGCACGCCGGTGCCGGTGCCGGTGCCGGGGGACGGAGCGGCGGCGAGCCCCGGGGCACCGGCACCGGCGGTCTGGGCGGTGATCGCGCGCATGCCGGAACCGTTGGTCTCGTACATCAGGCGGTCCACCGCCGCCGTGCCCGAGCTGTAGCCGGTCCCGGTGGCCGGCCCGGGCACGGCGGCTCCCCTCCCGGCCCCGTAGAGCACCTGTTCCAGGCCGGTCACCAGGCGACGCACGTCCGTCTGGGGGCGCACCACGAGACGCAGGAAGCGGCTGGAGGAACCGATCTTGTTGCCGCACTCCCGGACCAGCACCCGGTGCTCGGTGAGCATGCGGTCGCGCACGGCGGTGCCCTCCGCGCCGACGGGAAGCCGGACGAAGAGGAAGTTGCCCTGGGAGGGGTAGACGGTCAGGCCGGGCAGCGCGGACAGCTGGGCGGCCATCTCCAGGCGGTCGCGCCGCACCTGGTGCAGGCTCTGGGCGTACTCGGGGCCGTGGTCGCGCAGCATGAACACCACGTGCTCCGCGAAGGAGTTGAGGTTCCACTTGGGCAGCATGGCGCGCACCCGGCCCGCGAGCGCCGGATTGGCGACCAGGTAGCCGAAGCGGATGCCGTGCAGCCCGAAGTTCTTGCCGAGGCTGCGCAGTACGACGACGTTGGGGCGCAGCATCGCCTCCTGGACCACGCTGGGTTCGGCCTCCGCGTCGGCGAACTCCAGGAAGGACTCGTCGATCACCACCAGGTCCCGGTCGGCCATCGCGTCCATGAACTGCACCAGCGCCTGCTTGTGCAGGTAGCCGCCGTCGGGGTTGTTGGGGTTGCAGACGACCACGGCCCGGGTGCCCCTGGCCCGGACGAACTCGGCGTACCGGGCGAGGTCGAGGGCGAAGCCGCCGGCCTCCTGGAGCGGGAACATGTCGACCCGCTTGCCGGTCTCCATGGGCTGGTCGGTCCAGCGGCCGAAGGTGGGCACGGGGACGGCGAGGGACTCCCGGACCAGCAGGTGGTCGATCCAGGTGATCAGCTCCGTGGAGCCGTTGCCCATCGCCACGCACTGCGGCGGGAGCTGGAGCAGGCTGCACAGTTCGGCGGTGATGGTGTCGGCGCTGCTCGGGTAGTACGTGATGATGTCGCGCAGCCGGCCGGCCATCTCGTCGAACATCGCCGGGGTGGGGAAGTACGGGTTGCAGGGGATGCAGAAGTCCACCGGTCCCGCGCCCGCCGCCTCGCCGCTCTCCCGCGCCAGCGCCGCCATCGAGGGGCTGTGCGCCGCGGTGCTGCGGAACAACGAGGTGACGTTGCCGGACAAGTGGACCTCCGTGAGTGGGCGGCCCGTGCGGGGACACGGGCCGCCCTTGTATACGGAGGCGGACGGGGCACCGTTCAACAGGTGTGAAGAAAGTGTGCCCGCGCCGTCCGGGTCCCCCGCCGCCTACGCGTCGAAGGAGTGCACCGTCGACGTCCGGTAGGTCTCGCCGGGCCGCAGCACCGTCGACGGGAACGACGGCTGGTTCGGCGAGTCCGGGAAGTGCTGGGTCTCCAGGCACAGGGCGTCGCCCTGGCGGTAGAGGGAACCACCGGTGCCGGTGAGGGTGCCGTCGAGGAAGTTGCCCGAGTAGAACTGCAGCCCCGGCTGGTCGGTGGCGATGCGCAGGGAGCGGCCGGAGGTGTGCTCGCTCAGGGTGGCGATGTGCTCGGGGCGGTCGGTGATGCCCTTGTCGAGCACCCAGTTGTGGTCGAAGCCCTTGGCGGTGACCAGCTGCGGGTGGGCGTCCCGGATGTCCCGGCCGATCGGCTTGGCCCGGCGGAAGTCGAAGGGAGTGCCGGACACCCGGGCCAGCTCGCCGGTGGGGATCAGGCCCGCGTCGGTGGGGGTGAAGCGGGAGGCGGCGATCGACAGCTCGTGGTCCTCGATCGTGCCGCTGCCCTCGCCGGCCAGGTTCCAGTAGACGTGGCTGGTGAGGTTGACGACGGTGGCCTTGTCGGTGGTGGCCTCGTAGTCGATGCGCCAGTCGCCGCGCCGGGTGAGGGTGTACGTCACCTTCGCCCTGAGCGTGCCCGGGTAGCCCATCTCGCCGTCGACGCTGGTGTAGTGGAGCACCAGGCCGGTGTCCGAGCCGTGGGTGAAGGGCTCGACGTCCCAGACCCGGTAGTCGAAGCCGAGGGCGCCGCCGTGCAGGGAGTTCTCCCCGTCGTTGACGGAGAGCTGGTACTGCTTGCCGTCCAGGGTGAAGCGGCCCTTGGCGATGCGGTTGCCGTACCGCCCGATCAGGGCGCCGAAGTGCGGGCTGCGGGCGACGTAGTCGTCGAGGTTGTCGAAGCCCAGCGAGACGTTGGCGTAGCGGCCCCGGCGGTCCGGGATCTCCAGGGACTGCACGACGCCGCCGTACGACAGCACCTTCATCCGGGTGCCGCCGTTCTCCAGCGACCAGCGGTACACCTTCGTCCCGTCGGCGAGCTTGCCGAAGAGTTCCTTCACGGGTTTCCTGCCTCCCGACGCGTGCGCCGTGCCGCCGACCGCGGTGGCGGCCACGCCGGCCGCTGCCGCCGACGCGATGACCGTTCGTCTGCTCAGTTCCATACGTGCGGCTCCTGTACTTCCGTGAGAAGAAGCGGGCCCCGCCGTGAGTGGCGGGGCCCGAGATCCGTTACGAACCGACCCTGCGCTTGTTCCACACGTCGAACCCGACCGCCGCCAGCAGCACCGCGCCCTTGATGACCTGCTGCCAGTCGGTGCCGATGCCGACGAGGTTCATGCCGTTGTTGAGCACGCCGAGGACCAGGCCGCCGATGATCGCGCCGAGGACCGTGCCGACGCCGCCGCTCATCGACGCGCCGCCGATGAACGAGGCGGCGATGGCCTCCAGCTCGAAGTTGAGGCCCGCCTTGGGCGAGGCCGCGTTGAAGCGGGCGGCGAAGACCAGACCCGCCAGGGCCGCGAGCATGCCCATGTTCAGGAAGACCAGGAAGGTGACCTTCTTGTCCTTCACACCCGACAGCTTGGCCGCGGGCAGGTTGCCGCCGATGGCGTAGATGTGGCGGCCGATGATCGCGTTGCGCATCAGATAGCCGAAGCCGACCACCAGCACGCCCAGGATGAGCAGCACGATCGGGGCGCCCTTGTAGCTGGCCAGCAGCAGTGTGACGACGAGGACGGCGGCGATCAGCGCGACCAGCTTGAGCAGGAACAGGTTGAGCGGCGGCACCTCGAGGGCGAACTCCTGCTGCCGCTTGCGGTCGCGGACCTCCTGGTACACCACGAAGGCGATCAGGGCGAAGCCCAGCAGCAGGGTGAGGTTGTGGTAGTTGGTGTTCGGGCCGACCTCGGGCAGGAAGCCGTTGGCGATCTTCTGCAGGTCCTTCGGGAAGGGGCCGAGGGTCTGGCCCTTGAGGAAGATCTCCGTCAGACCGCGGAAGAGCAGCATGCCCGCGAGGGTCACGATGAACGACGGTATGCCCAGATAGGCGATGAAGAAGCCCTGCACCGCGCCGGCGGCGGCGCCGATGGCCAGGCAGAGGATCACCGCCACCGGCCACGCCAGGTCGTGATTGACCATCAGGACGGCGGCCGTCGCGCCGACGAACGCGGTCAGTGAGCCCACCGACAGGTCGATGTGGCCCGCGATGATGACGAGCATCATGCCGATCGCGAGGATCAGGATGTAGCTGTTCTGCAGCACCAGGTTGGAGACGTTGCGCGGCAGCAGCAGGTCCCCGTCGGACCACACCGCGAACAGCACCACGATCAGGCCGAGGGCCATCAGCATGCCGTACTGGCGCATGTTGCGGCGCATGCCGTCGAGCATCAGCTGCAGCAGGCCGCCGCCGGAGGCCGAACCCTCTCTGCCGGGCGGCGCCGGTGCCGGGGTCTTGGCGGTCACGTCCGTGCTCATCGGCTTACCTCTTCGTCCTTCCGGGACTCGTGGTCCTGCTTGTCCTTCGTCATCTGCCGCATCAGCGCTTCCTGCGAGGCGTCCGCCCGCGAGAACTCGCCGGTGAGCCGTCCCGCGGCCATCGTGTAGATGCGGTCGCACATGCCGAGCAGTTCCGGCAGTTCGGAGGAGATGAACACGACCGCCTTGCCCTCGGCCGCCAGGCGGTCGATGACCGTGTAGATCTCGTACTTGGCGCCCACGTCGATGCCGCGCGTGGGCTCGTCCAGGATCAGCACCTCGGGACCCGCGAAGATCCACTTGCTGAGGACGACCTTCTGCTGGTTGCCGCCGGACAGCTTGCCGACCGGCTCGAAGACCGTCGGCGCCTTGATGTTCATCGACTTGCGGTAGTCCTCGGCGACCTGCTGCTCACCGTGCTCGTCGACCACGCCCCGTTTGGACACCTTGCCCAGCGCGGTCAGCGAGATGTTCCGGTTGATGGTGTCGATGAGGTTCAGGCCGTAGTGCTTGCGGTCCTCGGTGACGTACGCGATCCCGTGCCCGACCGCCTCAGGGACGGTCTTGGTACGGATCTCCCTGCCGTCCCTGAGGACCGTGCCGCCCGCGTGCCGGCCGTAGGTGCGGCCGAAGACGCTCATCGCCAGCTCGGTGCGTCCGGCGCCCATGAGTCCCGCGATGCCGACGATCTCGCCGCGGCGGACCTCGATCGAGACGTCGTCGACGACCTTGCGCTGCTGGTCGATGGGGTGGTGCACGGTCCAGTTGCGGATCTCCAGGGCCGGGGCCGTGCCCTCCTCGGGCTGGTGCGGGGTCCGGTCCGGGAAGCGGTTCTCCAGGTCGCGGCCGACCATCCCGCTGATGATCCGGTCCTCGGTCGTCTCCGCGGCCTTCACGTCGAGCGTCTCGATCGAGCGCCCGTCGCGGATGATCGTGACCGAGTCGGCGACCCGGCGGATCTCGTTCAGCTTGTGCGAGATGATGATCGAGGTCATGCCCTGTTCCTTCAACTGAAGGATCAGGTCGAGGAGTTTGCCGCTGTCCTCGTCGTTGAGCGCCGCCGTGGGCTCGTCGAGGATGAGCAGCTTCACCTTCTTCGACAGCGCCTTGGCGATCTCCACCAGCTGCTGCTTGCCCACGCCGATGTCGGCGACGCGGGTCTCGGGGTGCTCGTCGAGACCGACCCGGCGCAGCAGTTCGGTGGCGTGCCTGAGGGTGTCGTTCCAGTTGATCAGTCCGCGCTTGGCGTGCTCGTTGCCGAGGAAGATGTTCTCCGCGATCGACAGGTACGGCACCAGCGCCAGCTCCTGGTGGATGATCACGATGCCGTGCTGTTCACTCGCCCGGATGTCCTTGAACCGGCAGGTCTCGCCCTCGAAGAGGACGTCCCCCTCGTAACTGCCGTGCGGATGGACTCCGGAGAGCACCTTCATCAGGGTGGACTTGCCGGCGCCGTTCTCCCCGCAGATGGCGTGGACCTCGCCCTGGCGAACGGTCAGCGTGACGTCCGACAGCGCTTTGACACCGGGAAAGGTCTTGACGATCGAGCGCATTTCCAGGACGGGTCCCGCCATGGTCGTGCCTTCCAATCCTTGATGGGGCCCGGTTAGTTGAGCTTGTCCGCGGAGTAGTAGCCGCCGTCGACGAGGATCTTCTCCCAGTTGCTCTTGTCGACGCTGACCGGCTGCAGCAGGTAGGCGGGGACGACCTTGGCACCGTTGTCGTACGACTTGGTGTCGTTGACCTCGGGCTTCTTGTCGTTCAGGACCGCGTCGACCATGTTCGCGGCGACCTTGGCGAGCTGGCGCAGGTCCTTGAAGACGGTCTGGGTCTGCTGGCCCGCCTTGATCGACTTCACCGAGGCGATCTCGGCGTCCTGGCCGGTGACGACCGGCATCTTCTTGCTGCCGGAGCCGTAGCCGTCGGACTTCAGGGCGGACAGGATGCCGATGGAGATGCCGTCGTAGGGGGAGAGCACCGCGTCGACCCGGGCGCTGCGGTAGCTGGAGGTGAGCAGGTCGTCCATGCGCTTCTGCGCGGTGCCGCCGTCCCAGCGCAGGGTGGTGACCTGGTTGAGCGCGGTCTGCTTGGAGCGGACGACGAGCTGGCCCTTGTCCATGTAGGGCTTGAGGACCTTCATGGCGCCGTTGAAGAAGTACTTGGTGTTGTTGTCGTCGTTGGAGCCGGCGAACAGCTCGATGTTGAAGGGGCCCTTCTCGCCGGCCTTCAGACCGAGCTTGTCGACGATGTAGCCGCCCTGCAGCTCGCCGACCTTCTCGTTGTCGAACGAGGCGTAGTAGTCGACGTTCTCCGTGCCGAGGATCAGCCGGTCGTAGGAGATGACCGGGATGTCGGCGTCCTTGGCCTGCTGCATGACGTTGCCGAGGGACTTGTTGTCGATCGCGGCCACGATCAGCGCGTCCACACCCTGCGTGATCATGTTCTCGATCTGCGAGACCTGCTGGTCCGGGTCGTCCTCGCCGTAGACGAGCTTGGTCTTGAGGCCCTTGGCCTTCAGTTCCTTCTCGACGTTGGCGCCGTCGGTGATCCAGCGCTCGGAGGACTTGGTCGGCATCGCGATGCCGACGGTGGCGCCGTCGCTGCCGCCCTTGTCCTCCTCGCTGCCGCCCTCGCTGCTCTGGCCGCAGGCGGACAGGGTGAGGGCGAGGGAGGCGGCGGTGGCTATCGCGGCGAGTGCGGCTCTGCGGTTGCGCATGGTCATCATCCTTGATGTGAGGGCTGGGTCGGCGAGGCAGGTGTGTGGGATTGTGCGCGGTCGTGTCGTCTTTTGAGAAGGGAGTTTCCGGAACGTTATGACGAGATCTCGAACCGGTTGAGCGGCCCCGGCAGCCGGGTGCCGAGCGGCGCCATGTCCCCGTCCGCCCCGTGCCGGGCGAGCAGGTCGAGGGCGAGCCGACCGCGCCGCACCCGCTCCTTCGCGGTGGCCAGCGTCAGTTCCCGCAGGTGGTGGCCGTACGGGTAGATCCCGGGCGCCTTGGACAGGCCGAACTTCAGATACAGCGGGGCGCCGCGCCGGATCAGTTCGGCGACCTCGTACATCCGCACGTAGCCGCCGAGGTCGTCGGGAGCCTCGATGTACATGTCCATCGGCGCGGCCGAAACCCGACGTATTTCGGTCAGGTGATCCGGCGTCAGGTCGCTGGGCACGTTGATGGAGTCGGCGCCGAGCCGCTCGTACACCGCGTACGAGGCCGGGTTGACCGGACCGACGAGTGCGGAGAGCTTGAGCGTGGTGTCGGCGGGCAGGATGCCGGCCGCGCGGGCCCGGTGCAGCGTCCACAGCACGCCCTCGTCGGCGACGAGCAGGCACTTGACGCCCAGCTCGCTCGCCCGCACGGCGTCCTCGACGCATCCGGCGACCGCGGAGTGGCCGCGCGCCCTGAGGCCCGCACCGCCCGAGTCGGTCCGGGTGGAGCCGCCGATGTCCCAGGTGCCGCGCGGGCCGGTGAACAGGCAGAGCTCGATGTCGCGTTCGGCGGTGGCCTCGACCATCTCGGTGATCTCGGCGTCGGTCAGCATCCACACGCCGCTGCCCTGACTGATCCGGTGGATCGGCACGTCGAGGCGCGAGGACTCCTTGAGCACCACCCCCAGCGCCTCCGGCCCCTCGCAGGACGGGATCTCGGTGCGCCAGCGGCCGCCGCCCGGGAAGGAGTGCGGCGAGGCGTCGGCGGGGTCGGGGGCGGGCGCGGCCAGGCCGAGGGCGGTGAGGGCCTGCTCACCGGGCCTGCGTGCGGCGGCCGTGGCGGAAGCGTCGGTCACAAGCGTTCCTTAGTGTTCGATATGTCGGACGAAGTTCGCGGCTGCGGGTAGGGGTGCCGCGGTGCGAGCGCCTTCGGGTGGGGGCGACTCGGATGCGCGACGTCCGGTCCGGTGGGTGTACGCCGGTGCGGAGGCCGTCAGGTCGCCCCCGCACCGGCGTACGGCTCAGGGGAGGGGGTCCGGGTGCAGCAGCACCTTGCCGACCTTCGGGTCGCCGGAGCCCACCAGCGTGATGGCCTCCGAGAACTCGGCGAGGGGCAGCTCGTGCGTCACCAGCGGCCGCGGATCGAGCAGCCCGGCAGCGAAGACCCGCACCGTGTGCGCCCAGGCGTCCGGCGGCGCCCCGAAGACGGTGTGCACCTCCAGCTGCCGTACGACCAGGTCGGTGGGGTCGAGGCCGTCGGCGCCCGGGGCCGGGATGCCGGTCAGCACCAGCCGGCCGCCCCGGCGCAGCAGCGCGGCGGCCGTGCGGGCGGCGTCCGCGGACCCGGCGGTCTCGATCACCACGTCGAAGTCGTCCGGCAGCGGCCGGTCCTTGGTACGGAAGTCGGTCGCGCCGAACTCCCGCGACAGCGCCTCCCGGTCCCCGCGCGTCCCGACCACCAGCAGCTCGGCCGGGGAGCCGGCACGCAGGAACTGCACGGCGAACATGCCGAGCGTGCCCGTGCCGACGACGGCGACGCGCTCGCCGGGCCGGGCGTTCGCCTTCAGCGCGGCGGCGGCGATGCACGCCGCGGGCTCCAGCAGGGCCGCGGCGGTGAGATCGGCGTCGTCGGGCAGGGCGTGCAGCAGCCGGGCGGGCAGGGTCAGCGTCGACGCCATGGCGCCCGGCTGGGTGAACCCGGTCTCCTCGTACCCGGCCGTGCACAGCGTGGTCTCGCCCGCGTGACAGCGGTCGCACACCTGGCAGTTGCGGAAGCCCTCGCCCACCACCTTGCGGCCGACCAGCGAGCCCGGCACCCCGGTGCCGACCCGTTCCACGGTGCCGGACCACTCGTGCCCGGGGGTGAGCGGGTAACGCACGTACCCCTCGGGCCGGTTGCCCTGGTAGACCTCGCGGTCGCTGCCGCAGATCCCGGCGGCGTGCACCCGCACCAGCGCCTCCCCGGGCCCCGGCTCACGCGGCTCGTGCGGCACGAGCCGGTGCACCCCCGGCGCCTCGACGACGACGGCGCCGCTCATGCCCCGGTCCCCTTGGGGGCGCGCTTCTCCCAGCCCTCGGCCCACAGGTCGAACCGCGCCTGCTGCTGCGGGAACTCGGCCGCCGCGTCGGTGTCCAGCTCGACGCCGAGACCGGGCGCGTCGGAGAGGTGGAAGCATCCGTCCTCCGGGTCCACCTGGGGCGCGCCCTTCACGACCTTCTTGATCTCCGCGTCCGCGAAGTCGTTGAAGTGCTCAAGGATCTTGAAGTTCGGGGAGGTGAACCCGACCTGGAGGGAGGCCGCGGTGAGCACGGGGCCGCCGACGTTGTGCGGGGCGACCAGCGTGTAGTGCGTCTCGGCGGTCGCGGCCAGCTTGCGGGTCTCCCAGATGCCGCCGATGTGACCGACGTCGGGCTGGATGACGTCCACCGACTGGTCCTCGAACAGCTCGCGGAACTCGATCCGGTCGTGGATGCGCTCGCCGGTGGCGACCGGGATCTCGACCTTCTCGGCGACCTTCTTCAGCGCCCTGAGGTTCTCCGGCGGGACGGGCTCCTCCAGCCAGGCCGGCTTGAACGGCGCCAGTTCGCGCGCGAGCCGGACGGCGGTGGAGGGCGAGAACCGGCCGTGCATCTCCAGCATCAGCTCGGCGTCGGGCCCGATGGCGTCCCGCACGGCCTCGATCAGGGAGACGGCGTAGTTCGTCTGCCGCTGGTCCAGCTCGAAGTGCCCGGTGCCGAACGGGTCGATCTTCAACGCCCGGTACCCGCGCTCCATGACCCCCTGCGCGGCCTTGTGGTACGCCTCCGGCGTCCGCTCGGTGGTGTACCAACCGTTGGCGTACGCCTTGACCTTGTCGGTGACTTTGCCGCCCAGCAGCTGCCACACGGGGACACCGAGGGCCTTGCCCTTGATGTCCCAGCACGCCATCTCGACGACCGCGATGCCGGACATCACGATCTCGCCCGCGCGACCGTAGTCGCCGTACTTCATGCGGCGGACCAGGTCCTCGACAGCGAACGGGTCGGAACCGAGAATGTGGTTGGCCTCGGCCTCCTTCAGGTAGCCGAGGAGCGCGTCGGTGTGCCCCAGCATCCGGGTCTCGCCGACGCCGGTGACGCCCTCGTCGGTGTGCACCTGGACGTAGGTCAGGTTGCGCCACGGCGTCCCGACCACGTGTGTGCTGATTCCGGTGATGCGCACGGCGGCTGCCCTTCATTCTGTTCGATATTTCGTCACTCGTTCGAAATGCTGGCGTGACAGTAAGGATGCGGTGCGGGGAGTGTCAATGGGTCGGACCCATAACGGTTTCGGCACTTTCGAGGCGGGGGAGAGGCGCCGGCGAAGTGCTTCCCCACACAACTTTCACAGTGACCTCTAGGAACGCGCCCGTCCCGGAACTTAACCTTCCCGCGTCATGGACTACTGCCACCCGTGCCGACGGCACCTCAACGGCGCCCTCGCCTGCCCGGGGTGCGGCACGCCCGCCCACGAACTCCGCGCGTCGGGCGATGCTCTGACGGCCAGTGAGGGCGCCGGTCCGCGATACGGGACCGAGCCGTCGTCGGCCGACGGCACCCCCCGGCAAGCCCCGGAGCAGAAGCCCGGCGACGCCCCGGCCGGGACCCTCGACCAGGACGCCGAAGACGCCCCGGACGAGGACCCCGACGACGCCACCCCGCCCGGCGCGCGCTCCAGCCGCCGCGACCGCAAGGCCGCCGCACACCGCAGGCGCCGCCGCCGGACCCTGCTCGTCGTCGCGGGCTTCGTCCTGGCCGCCGGTGGACTGAGCCTCGCCGAACTCGGCATGGACGCCCCGCACTCCCCTCAGAAACCGGCCGCGGCGGGCGGTGAGACGACGGACGGCGAGGCGACCCGCGAGGTGGGCGAGGCGTCGGCGGTCCCGGTCGACGACACCTCGGGCAGGACCACGCCCTCCGGCACACCGTCCCCCGGCGCGTCGGCGTCGACATCGGCGTCGGCGTCCCCTTCGTCCTCCTCGGAGACGACGAAACCCGAGACGGCGGCCCACTCCGCCCCTCCGTCAGCCTCCCGCCCCCAGCCCTCGGACTCCACCGACCCCGCGGACCCGGACCCCTCGTCCCCCGAGCCCGACGACGACCCGCCCCCGACGACGACCCCCACCCCACCGCCGTCCCCGGACCCGACCCCGACGGAAACCTGCGACCGCTTCCTGTGGTGGTGCACGTAGCAGCTCTGCATGCCCCGCCGGAGACGCCCTGCCCGGCCTGGGGCCCGCTCAAGGGCGGGGTACGTCCTGATGGCCTGCCTCCGAGCCGGTTGCGGCCCAGGAGGCGAGCAGCATGAGGGCGTCGTGGTCGGGGGTGCCCGGTTCGGCGCTGTAGGCGGTCAGCGTGAGGCCGGGGTGGGCGGGCAGTTCCATGGCGTCGAAGTCGAGCGCGATCTCGCCGACGGCCGGGTGGCCGAACGCCTTGCGGCCGGTGCGGTGCAGGCGCACATCGTGCTTGGCCCAGGCCGCACGGAACTCGTCGCTGCGAGTGACGAGCTCGCCGATCAGCCCGGTCAGTTCGGTATCGCCCGGGGCTCGGCCGGCTTCGGTGCGCAGCAGGGACACGGTGGTGTTGACCGAGGCGTTCCAGTCGGGGAAGAAGCCGCGGCCGGCGGGGTCGAGGAACTGGAAGCGGGCGATGTTCACCGGGGTGGGAGCCGTGGCGGTGAACAGGGGTGCGTACAGGGCACGGCCGAGGTCGTTGACGGCGAGGATGTCGAGGCGGCCGTTGCGGATGAAGGCCGGTGAGCCGGTCATGGACTCCAGGACCCGCTTGAGGCTGGCAGGGACGGCGTCCTTGGCCCGGCGAGGGGTGCGGCGGGCCGGGCGCTGACGCTGGGCGGCGGCCAGGTCGTGCAGGTGGGAGCGTTCGGCGTCGTCGAGCTGGAGGGCGCGGCAGAGCGCGTCGAGGACTTCCTCCGAGGCGCCCGCGAGCCGGCCCCGTTCCAGGCGGACGTAGTAGTCGATGCTGACACCGGCGAGCAGGGCGACTTCCTCGCGGCGCAGTCCGGGGACCCTTCGCTTGCCGTTCCCGAAGTCGGGCAGGCCGGCCTGCTCGGGGGTGATCTTGGCACGGCGGGTGGCGAGGAAGTCCCGGATGTCGCGGCTGGTGTCCATGTTGTCCAGGTTAGGAGGAGCGGGAGCCGGCTGGGAGGTTCTGCCGGTACCTGGCACGGCAGAGCCTTCCGCACGCCTGTGAGCTGCGGTTTCCTCGACGGTGTCAGCAGATGCGGCCCGGCCCGGCCTGGCCCGGAAGGCAGAAGGCGGCCACCCCTTGCGGGATGCCTGCCGGCCCCGGGTGGACGACAGTGGCAATACCGCACCCTCGTGCCGCATCCCCGTCTCCGCGCCTCACAAGGAGTCACCCCATGGCCAAGCAGTCCGCACCCCAGGAGCTGGCCGGTATCGCGCCGAAGCTGGTCCAGCTCACCGACGAAGTCCTGTTCCAGGACGTGTGGGAGCGCCCCGGGCTCTCCCCGCGGGACCGCAGCCTGGTCACGGTCGGTGTGCTGGCCGCCCTCTACCGCAGCGAGCAGCTGCCCCACCACCTGGGTGTGGCCCTGGACAACGGGCTCACGGTCGAGGAGCTGTCCGAGGCGATCACGCACCTGGCGTTCTACGCCGGATGGCCCAACGCCATGACCGCGATCACCCTGCTGAAGAGGATCACGGACGAGCGCTCCGCCTGATCCCGAACCGGAAGGAGGAACAAGATGACCGGCAGCGGATTCGACCAGATCTTCCCGCTCGGGGAGAAGAACGACACCTTCGCGCAGTACTTCATCGGCCAGAGCTACCTGGCCCCGCTCACCTCGGGCAGCGTCCCCGTAGCGAACGTCTCCTTCGAGCCGAGCTGCCGCAACAACTGGCACATCCACCACGGCACGAACGGCGGCGGCGACCAGATCCTGCTGTGCACGGCGGGCAGCGGCTGGTACCAGGCCGAGGGCGAGGACCCCGTCAGCATGGAGCCGGGCACGGTGATCCGCGTCCCCGCCGGCACGAAGCACTGGCACGGCGCGAAGGCCGACGCCTGGTTCTCCCACCTCGCCTTCATCACCCCGGGCGAAGGTGTCAGCAACGAATGGCTGGAGCCCGTCACCGACGAGGTGTACGGCAAGCTGCCGAAGAACGGAGCGAACGCATGACCGTCCTGGAGGAGACCTACACCCTGTCGAACGGCGTCGAGATCCCGAAGCTAGGGCTCGGCACCTGGTTCATCGACGACGACAAGGCGGCCGAGGCGGTCCGCGCGGCCGTACGGATCGGCTATCGCAACATCGACACCGCCCAGGCGTACGGCAACGAGCGCGGCGTCGGCGAGGGCGTGCGCACCTCGGGCGTGCCGCGCGAGGAGCTGTTCGTCTCGACCAAACTGGCCGCGGAGATCAAGGACTACGACCAGGCGCTCGCCGCGATCGACGGCTCGCTGGAGAAGCTGGGCCTGGACCGCATCGACCTGATGCTGATCCACAGCCCGCAGCCGTGGGACGACTTCCGCGGCGGCGACTACGCCCAGGGCAACCGCGCCGCGTGGCGCGCACTGGAGGAGGCCCACCAGGCCGGAAAGATCCGGGCCATCGGCGTCTCCAACTTCCAGCAGCACGACCTGGAGAACATCGTCGAGGGCGCGACCGTCGTCCCGCACGTGAACCAGCTGCTCGTACACGCCGGGAACACCCCCGCCGAGTTGCTGGCCTTCTGCGAGAGCCGGCAGATCCTCGTCGAGGCGTACTCGCCGATCGCGCACGGTGCGATCCTGGAGAACGCCGAAGTCCGGTCGATGGCCGAGAGGTACGGCGTGTCCGTCCCCCAGCTCTGCATCCGCTACACCCTCCAGCTGGGCACGGTGTCACTGCCCAAGACGGCCAACCCCGAGCACATGCGCTCCAACGCCGACGTCGACTTCGAGATCACCGACACGGACATGAACGCCCTGCGGGACCTGCGCGACGTGGACTACGGCGACCACAGCGCCTTCCCCGTCTTCAGCGGCAAGTGACGCCGCCGCGGGGTCCGCGGCGGCGAACCGAGCAAGCAGCCAGCTTGCATCAACGGCAGGTTCAATGGTCCGGCGAGGGAGGGAAGGCTTTCGAACCCTCCCCGACCATCAGACGCAGCGCGTCCCGCAGCGCCACCCGCTCCGCCTCCGACAGCCCCGCCAGCGGCTCGCGCGCGAAGTGCAGGGACTCCCGCAGTCCCCGGGCCACCCGGCGGCCCTCCTCCGTCGCCGCCGCGACCTTCACGCGGCGGTCGCCGGGGTCGGGGCGGCGCTCGACCAGGCCCCGTGCCTCCAGCCGGTCCACGATCCCGGTGACGTTCGACGGCTCGCACTTCAGCTTCTGGGCCAGCTTCCGCATCGGCAGCGGCTCGAGCGACAGCAGGCTCAGCAGCTTGGCCTGCGCCCCGGTCAGGGCGCGCTCCGCCGCCGCCTCCTCGTAGTCCGCGTGGAAGCGGGCCACCACCTCGCCGATCAGCTCGACGACTTCCAGGGTGAGAGCGTCGGGGCGGCGGGTCGTGTCGCGTGGTGTGGCCATGCGATCCAGGGTACCCAGTTGTTTGACAAGCTGAAATGTTCAGCCGCATGGTTGTTTCAGAGCATGAAACATTCTCGGCAGGCAAGCCCGAGGAAGTCCCAGGAAACAAGCCCAGGAAAGGTTCCCCATGACCGACTCCCCCGCCCTCCCCGCCGTCAACCGCGAATGGCACCTGGTCACCCGCCCGGTCGGCTGGCCGAAGCCGGAGGACTTCGCGCTCGTCGAGGCGGAGGTCCCCACCCCGGGCGACGGGCAGGTGCTGGTGCGCAACCTGTACGTCTCCGTCGACCCGTACATGCGCGGCCGCATGAGCGCCGCCAAGTCCTACGCCGCCCCCTACGAGCTGGGCAAGCCCATGTTGGGCGGCGCGGTCGGCGAGGTCGTCGCCTCCAACGCCGAGGGCGTCGCCGTCGGCGACCACGTCCTGCACTTCCTCGGCTGGCGCGAGTACGCCGCCGTGGACGCGAAGAGCGCCGTCAAGGTGGACCCGGACGCGGCGCCCCTGTCGACGTACCTCGGCGTGCTCGGCATGACAGGGCTCACCGCCTACGCCGGCCTGCTGCGCACCGCCGCCTTCAAGGAGGGCGACTCCGTCTTCGTCTCGGGCGCCGCGGGTGCCGTCGGCAGCCAGGTGGGGCAGCTCGCGAAGCTCAAGGGCGCCTCACGGGTGATCGGCTCGGCCGGCTCGGACGAGAAGGTCAAGCTGCTCCTCGACGAGTACGGCTTCGACGCCGCCTTCAACTACAAGAACGGCCCGGTGAGCGAGCAGCTGCGCGCCGCCGCCCCGGACGGCGTCGACGTCTACTTCGACAACGTCGGCGGCGACCACCTGGAGGCCGCCGTCGGCTCCCTCAACCTGAACGGCCGCATCGCCATCTGCGGAGCGATCTCCGTCTACAACAACACCGAGCCCGCGCCCGGCCCGAAGAACCTCGCCCGTCTCATCCAGACCCGCGGCCGCATCGAGGGCTTCCTGGTCGGCGACCACTACGACCTCCAGCCGAAGTTCGTCGAGGAGGTCGGCCCCTGGGTCCGCACCGGCGAGCTGAAGTACCGCGAGACCGTCGTCGAGGGCATCGAGAACAACCTGGAGGCGTTCCTCGGGGTCCTGCGCGGCGACAACACCGGAAAGATGATCGTCAAGCTCTGACTTCCCGAAGATTCCGGCATGCGGTAGCGTCTTTCCGAAATCCGTCGTGATCGTGGGCGCGAGTCACGGCGGACCGAGGAGGAAGACACCCGTATGCCCATCCAGCAGTCCGAAGTCCTCTACACCGCCGTCGCCACCGCCGAGAACGGCCGCGACGGACGGGTGGCCACCGACGACGGCAAGCTCGACCTCGTCGTGAACCCGCCCAAGGAGATGGGCGGCAACGGCGCCGGCACCAACCCGGAGCAGCTGTTCGCCGCCGGGTACAGCGCCTGCTTCCAGGGCGCGCTCGCCGTCGTGGCCCGCCAGGAGGGCGCCGACGTCTCCGGTTCCACCGTCACCGCGAAGGTCGGCATCGGCAAGAACGACGACGGCTTCGGCATCATCGTCGAGATCTCCGCCGAGATCCCGACCGTCGACGCCGCCACCGCGCGGTCGCTGGTCGAGAAGGCCCACCAGGTCTGCCCCTACTCGAAGGCGACCCGCGGCAACATCACCGTGACGCTCGTCTGACCGGGGCCGTGCCGGGACCGGAAACGGTCCGGCACGCCGACCGGTAGAGTGCCGCCCATGCGTGATCTTGGGGCGGGGTTCGGCCACCTTCTGAAGGGCCAGCGCTGGGTGGCCCGGCACGGCCGGAGCTACGGCTTCGGGCTCGTCCCGGGCCTGATCACCCTGGTCCTGTACGTGGGCGTGCTGGTCGCGCTCGCGCTGTGGGGCGAGGACTTCGTCGGCTGGGCGACCCCCTTCGCCGACGACTGGTCGAGCCCCTGGCTCGGGCTCTTCCGCGGCTTCCTCACCGCCGTGCTCTTCGCCCTCGCCCTGCTCCTGGCGGTGCTCACCTTCACCGCGGTCACCCTGCTGGTCGGCCAGCCCTTCTACGAAGCCCTCTCCGAGCGCGTCGACCGGGACGTCTCCCCGGACGGCACCGCCCCCCGGTCCGCCCTGCCGCTCTGGCGCGAGCTGTGGATCTCCGGCCGCGACAGCCTGCGCATCCTGGCGCGCGCCGCCGTCTGGGGCGTACTGCTCTTCGCACTCGGCTTCATCCCGGTCGTCGGCCAGACCGTGGTCCCGGTGGTCGGCTTCTTCGTCACCGGCTTCTTCCTCACCGAGGAACTGGCCGCCGTCGCCCTCCAGCGCCGCGGCGTCGAACTGCGCGAACGCCTCGCCCTGCTGCGCTCCCGCCGGATGCTGGTCTGGGGCTTCGGCACCCCGCTGGGCGTCTCCTTCCTGGTGCCGTTCGTCGCCGTGTTCCTGATGCCGGGAGCCGTCGCCGGCGCCACGCTCCTCGCCCGGGAACTGCTGGGCGAGGAGACCCGCGACGGCGCCGACGACCAGTCCGAGGACGGTCCCGCCGACCCGGCGGTCAGTCCCGGCCGGCCCCCGCGGCACTGACCGCCACGCCCACGATCGCCCGCGTCTGCGCCACGATGTCCAGCCTGTTGCGCACGAACCCCGGGTCGGTGACCGCCCCCGTCGCCGGATCGGTGTTCCCGGCCCCGAACTGCAGCACCGGCGTGTGCACGTGCCCGCCCGGCAGCGTGCCGTGCAGCCCGAGCCGGTCCCGCAGCAGCGTCGCACGGTAGGCGATCTCGTTGGAGAGGTAGTTGCCGCCGCCGCCCTCCCGGGCCGTCGACCCCGGCGTGGGCCCGTCCGGCCGTACGACCGGCTCGTCGCCGCCCGCCGGGATCTCCGTCACGCTCGTGTTGTCGTACACGGGGAAGCGGCCGGTGTCCGCCGCCGTGATCGCCGCGTACGGCAGCGTGGTCGTCGTCCACTGCGGCTGCGAGGCCGGGTCGGCGACCGGGACCGTCTCCGTGCGGGAGACGTTGTCGTTGTCCGGGAAGCCGCCCCGCCATGCCCCGTTGGTCCGCTCCACGTCGAACCGCCCGACCCGGCCCTGGCTCACCGTGGTGAACAGGTCCACCCGCGGCAGGTACGGCCGCAGCGCCCGCTCCACCGTCCCCTCGGCGAAGTCCGCCCAGCGCACCGGGAACACGGCCGTCTCCACCCGGGCGGGGCCGTCCGGGGTGTCGATCACCGTGCCGTCCAGGGCGAGCGCTACGGCGCCCGACGGGTTGGAGATCCGGATGTCCCGGTCCAGCGTGAAGGGATCGAAGCCGGTGAGCAGCACCCGCTTGACCCCCTTGCCGTGCCCGCCGCGCGGCAGCCGGAGGTCGGTCTGACCGCGCGAGGTGCGCTCCAGCTCCGTCAGCAGCGCGGCCCGCTGCCGCTCGCTCAGCCCGAAGCCGGGCTCCCAGGTGCGCAGTTCGCGCGTCATGCCGAGCCTCGCCCAGTACAGCGGCCGGTCGTCGTCCCGGCTGAGGTCCCCGCGGGCCGGACCGCGCCCCTGCACCCGGTCCACCGCCCGCCGCCACAGCGCGGCGCCCTCGCGCGCCACCACGGCACGCGCCTCGCGATAGGAGTCCGCCCGCCCGAGCCTCCGGGCGAACGCCGGCGCCACCGCGCCGAATCCGGAGCGCCGCAGGATCTCCCGGGGCACCTCCCCGTCGAGCCGCCGCTCCTCCACAGTCGGTGCGGGGGCGGCACCGCCCGCCTCGGGGGCCGCCGTCGCCGCCGTGGGGGCCGCGAGCCCCGCCACCAGGGCCAGTCCGAGTACGCCGATCCGAACACGTATGGGTCTCAAGGGAGTCCAGGTCCTTCCGTCGCCGTGGGGTGCTGCCGGAACGGCGGCAGTATCGCGTGGCGGAAGGGGTGCGCGCCATGGCGCGTGACCGACCGACTCGTGGCCCTTTGTGAAGGGTTCGTACGAACTCCTGATCGGACGCCCGATCGCGGACCTTCGGCTCAGCACGGCGATTAACGTCGGACCGGGACGCGTGCGAGCGCGCCGTCCCCGTGAACAGCCCCGGTCCGGGACCTGACGGCCGGGCCGGGGCTCAGCCCGCCGCCGGTCTCCCCCCGGGACGACCTACCGGCGCACCGAGAAGCCGTACACCGTCTCCGAGCGGAACACCTCGCCCGGCCGCAGCATCGTGCTGGGGAAGCCGGGACGGTTCGGGGAGTCGGGGAAGTGCTGGGTCTCCAGCGCGATCCCGTCACCGGGGGCGAAGGGCTCGCCCAGGTGGTCGGCGGTGTACAGCTGGAGCCCCGGCTCGGTCGTCGCCACCGTGAGCACCCGCCCCGACGCCGGGTCGTACAGCTCGGCGACCTCCTCGGCGGTGCCGGTCACGCCCTTGTCCAGCACGAAGTTGTGGTCGTAGCCCGAGCCGACCTTGCGTGCCCGCCGGAAGTCGAAGCGCGTGTCCGTCACGTCGTCGAGGCCGCCCGTCGGGATCAGGCCGGCGTCGACCGGAGTGATCCGGGAGGCGGCCAGCCGCAGTTCGTGCCCGCCCGCGTGCCCGGAGCCGCTCAGGTTGAAGTAGCTGTGGTTCGTCGGGTTCAGCACGGTCGGCGCGTCCGTGACCGCCTCGTACACGATCCGCAGCGCGCCCGACCCGTCCAGCGTGTACGTCACCGACATCTCCAGGCGCCCCGGGAAGCCCTCCTCGCCGTGCGGGGAGACGCGGCTCAGCCGGACACCCTCCTCGACCGCCGCCACGTCCCACACACGCTTGTCGAAGCCCCGGGCGCCGCCGTGCAGCGTGTTGGGCCCCTCGTTGGGCGCCAGCGCGTACGTCCGGCCGTCCAGCGGAAAGCGCCCGCCCGCGATCCGGTTGGCGTACCGCCCGACCAGCGCGCCGAAGTACGGCTCCGGGTGCGCCACGTAGCCGTCCAGGTCAGCGAACCCCAGGACCACGTCGGCCGGGTGACCGTCCCGGTCCGGGACCTCGGCCGACTGCACGATCCCGCCGTACGACAGGACCCGGACCCGTACGCCGGCCCGCTCCAGGGTCCAGCGGTGCACCGGGGTGCCGTCGGAAAGTGTGCCGAAGAGTTCGCTCATGTGCGGAACTCTAGGACACGCCCAGGTCAGCGGCCGGGTCAGGGACTCTTCGCGGTGACCGCGCGGTAGGCGATCTCCGCCAGCCGCGCCTGGCCGTCCACACTCGGGTGGAACCAGTCCCAGTGGCTCAACTGGTCCGTGCCGAACCGGAACTCGTGCACCGCTCCGTCGTCGGTGCGGCACCGCCGGTCCTTCGCGCAGACCTCCCGCAGCACCTCGTTGTAGTCCGCCACCCGGTCGCGCACCGTGTTGCGCCGCAGGGTCGCCGCCGAGTCCAGGGAGTCCGCGTCGCCCAGCATCGACGGGCACAGGCCGAGCTTCCACACCTGCTTGCCCAGCGGGTTGGTGCGGCCCTGGGACCAGAGCCGCTTGAGGTCCGGGATGCTCGACACGTACACCTGCGCCTTGGGGAGCTTCTTGCGCAGGGTGGCCATCGCCTCCTCGAACTGCGCCCGGAAGTCCGCCACCGGCGTCATCGCCGAGGTCGTGGACCGGCACGCGTCGTTCGCCCCGGCCATCACCGCCACCAGCTCCGGCTCGCGCTTCGCCGCCCGCGTCACCTGATCGGTCAGATCCGCCATCCGGGCCCCGGTGACCGCGTAGTTCCAGCTGTGCTCGGCCGCGTCCGCCTTCCCCAGCAGCCGTACGGCCAGCGAGTCGACCTCGGCGCTGCTGCCGGTCGCCCACGACACCTCCGGGCAGTCGGACAGCACCGCGCAGGCGTCGAAGCCGCGCGTGATGGAGTCGCCCACGGCGGCGACGGATGCCGGTCTTGTGTCCCAGGCGGGCGCCGTACTCGTCCGCTTCGACGGGCTGCCGGACGGAGCGGGGGAGTCGCCGCCCACGGCGTCGCAGCCCGCCAGGCCCGCGCCCAGGGCGGCGGCGGTCAGGGCGGCGAGCGCGGCACGCGCCCGGCGACGGCCGTACCGCGTCCGCTGGTCCGTCCCTCGACCCATACCGGTCCCACCCCTCGCCTCGTGCCTCCACCGTGCTCAACCCATGACACCCCGCGAGGGTTCCCGAGGGCGACGATGCAACGGCTCACACCCGTACAAGCGTCCTGCCGGGTGAATGGCGGAGGTTTGTCGGCGGCGGGACCGACGGTACGTCACACTCCTTGGCCCGTCGCACGGTAGCCTCGCCATCACGTGGCCCGCCCGGTCACGGCCGTTCCACCCGTTCCGAGATGTCCCGCTCAGCCCGGAGGTTCCGGTGACGACACGTGGAGTCCTGTACGTGCACTCCGCGCCGCGCGCGCTCTGCCCGCACGTCGAGTGGGCCATCGCCGGGGTGCTCGGCACGCGCGTCGGCCTGGACTGGATCCGGCAGCCCGCCGCCCCCGGCACCTGGCGCTCGGAGTTCTCCTGGCAGGGGCAGACGGGCATCGCCTCCAAGCTCGCCTCCGCACTGCGCGGCTGGCATCTGCTCCGCTTCGAGGTCACCGCGGAACCCTCCGCGAACGCCGAGGGCGAGCGCTACAGCTGCACCCCCGACCTCGGTATCTTCCACGCCGTCACCGGCATCCACGGCGACATCATGATCCCCGAGGACCGGCTGCGCGCCGCCCTGGTCCGCTCCCAGCGCGGCGAGACGGACCTCGAGTCGGACCTCGCCAAGCTCCTCGGCAAGCCCTGGGACGACGAGCTGGAGCCCTTCCGGCACGCGGGCGAGGGCGCCCCGGTCCGCTGGCTGCACCAGGTGGTGTGACACCCGCCCGCCCCGCGCACACGAGGAAGGCCCCCACCGACCGGTGGGGGCCTTCCTCGTACGGTGGGCTACGTCGCTCAGACCGACCGGAACGCGAGGACCACGTTGTGCCCGCCGAAGCCGAACGAGTCGTTCAGCGCGGCGATACGGCCCTCCACCGGCAGCTTGCGGGCCTCGCCGCGGACGATGTCCGCGTTGGCCTCGGCCTCCGGGTCGAGGTTCTCGACGTTGATGGTCGGCGGCGCCACCCGGTGGTACAGCGCGAGCACGGTCGCCACGGACTCCACGCCGCCCGCGCCACCGAGGAGGTGACCGGTCATCGACTTGGTGCCGGAGACCGCCATGTGGTCGACGTCGTCGCCGAGGACCTTGCGCAGCGCCTTCAGTTCGGCGATGTCACCGGCGGGCGTCGAGGTGGCGTGCGCGTTGACGTGCACGATCTCGGCCGGGTCCAGGTCGTTGCGGTCCAGCAGGTTCTGCAGGGCGGCGGAGATGCCGCGGCCCTCCGGCTCCGGCTGCACGATGTCGTGGCTGTCGGCGGAGATGCCCTGGCCGACCGCCTCCGCGTAGACGCGGGCGCCGCGCGCGGCGGCGTGCTCGGCGGACTCCAGGACCAGGACGCCGGCGCCCTCACCGAGGACGAAGCCGTCGCGCGCCGTGTCGAAGGGGCGCGAGGCACCCTGCGGGTCGTCGTTGTTCTTGGACATCGCCATCATGTTGCCGAACGCGGCGATGGGCAGCGGGTGGATCGCCGCCTCCGTGCCACCCGCGACGACGACGTCGGCGCGGCCGGTGCGGATCATCTCGATGGCGTAGCCGATGGCCTCGGCGCCCGAGGCGCAGGCCGAGACCGGCGTGTGCACGCCCGCGCGGGCGCCCACGGCCAGGCCCACGTTGGCCGAGGGGCCGTTCGGCATCAGCATGGGGACGGTGTGCGGGGAGACGCGGCGGACGCCCTTCTCCTTCAGCACGTCGTACTGGTCGAGCAGCGTGGTCACGCCGCCGATGCCGGAGGCGATGACCGCACCGAGCCGGTCGGGGTCGACATGGGCCGCGCCGTCCTCGGCGGGGCTCTCGCCCGCCTTGCCGACGTACCCGGCGTCCTTCCATGCCTCCCGCGCCGCGATCAGCGCGAACTGCGCCGAGCGGTCGAGGCGGCGGGCCTGCGGCCGCGGGATGACCTCGGAGGGGTCGACGGCGGCCGGCGCGGCGATGCGGACCGCCTGGTCGGCGGCCCACTCCTGCTCCAGGGGCTTGGCTCCGGACTTGCCGGCGACCAGACCCTCCCAGGTCGAGGCTGCGTCGCCACCCAGCGGTGTGGTTGCGCCGATACCGGTGACGACCACGGTGCGATTGGTCGAGCTCACGGGAATTCTTTCTCCAACGGGATACGGATTCGTACGGCGCCACCGCCGGGTGGCGGGGCAGTCTGCCCGGATCTGACCGATACCCGGGACATGCCCGAGTATCGGCTGATCAGGCCTGGTGGTCGAGGATGTACTTCGTCGCGTCGCCGACGGTCTTGAGGTTCTTGACGTCCTCGTCCGGGATCTTGACGTCGAAGCGCTCTTCGGCGGCGACGACGACCTCGACCATGGACAGCGAGTCGACGTCCAGGTCGTCGGTGAAGGACTTGTCCAGCTGGACGTCCTCAACCGGGATGCCGGCGATCTCGTTCACGATCTCCGCGAGACCGGCGACGATCTCTTCCTGAGTGGCGGCCATGATGGCGCTCCTTCTTTGTTGTCCAGAGGGTGTGGCGGTCCGCCGCGTCGGCGGCGGGTGTTGCTGCTCTCCGTTCCGGACCGGGTGATCCGGCACGGAGTGCCTAGGGGAGGGTAACGACCGTCGCGGCGTAGACGAGACCCGCCCCGAAGCCGATGACGAGTGCGGTGTCGCCGCTCTTCGCGTCGCCGGTCGCCAGGAGCCGCTCCATCGCGAGCGGAATCGAGGCGGCCGAGGTGTTGCCCGTGGTGCGGATGTCACGGGCGACCGTGACGTGATCCGGCAGCTTCAGCGTCTTCACCATCGAGTCGATGATCCGCACGTTGGCCTGGTGCGGGATGAAGACGTCCAGGTCGTCCGGGCTGATCCCGGCCGCGTCCAGCGCCTGCTGCGCGACCTTCGCCATCTCGAACACGGCCCAGCGGAACACCGCCTGGCCCTCCTGCGTGATCGCAGGAAACTTGACGTTGCCCTCGGAGTCGAGGGGCAGTGCGGAGAGGTCGCCGACCCGGAAGCGGTCCCACGGGACCGTCTGCTTGATCGTTTCGGCCTTGTCGCCCTCCGAGCCCCAGACCGTCGGGCCGATCGCCGGCTCCTTGGACGGGCCGACCACCACCGCGCCCGCGCCGTCCCCGAACAGGAAGGCCGTGGCCCGGTCCTCCAGGTCGGTCAGGTCGGACAGCCGCTCCACGCCGATGACCAGCACGTACTCCGCCGAGCCCTCGACGACCATGCCCTTGGCCAGGGTCAGGCCGTAGCCGAAGCCCGCGCAGCCGGCCGAGATGTCGAAGGCCGCGGCCTTGTCGGTGCCGAGGCGGTCGGCGATCTCGGTGGCGATGGCCGGGGTCTGGCTGAAGTGCGACACGGTCGAGACGACCACGGCACCGATCCGCGAGGCGTCGACCCCGGCGGCCGCGAGGGCCTTGCCGGAGGCCTCCACCGACATCGCGGCGACGGTCTCCTCCGGCCCGGCCCAGTGCCGGGTCTCGATGCCGGAGCGCGAGCGGATCCACTCGTCGGACGAGTCGATCTTCTCGAGGATCACCTCGTTCGGCACCACCCGGGTCGGACGGTATCCGCCGACGCCGAGGATGCGCGCGTACGGGGCGCCCTTGCTGGGCTTGATCTTCGACATGCTCTCGCGCTCCTTGTCAGGCCTGGGTGTGCTCGGCGACGAGCTCGCGGGCCGCGTCGAGGTTGTCGGGGGTCTTCAGGGCCAGCGTCTGCACGCCGGGCAGTGCCCGCTTGGCCAGCCCGGTCAGCGTGCCGCCCGGACACACCTCGATGATCGCGGTGACGCCCAGCTCCTTGAAGGTCTCCATGCACAGGTCCCAGCGCACCGGGTTGGCGACCTGGCCGACCAGCCGGTCCAGTACCTCGGTGCCGGAGGCGACGGCCTGCCCGTCCTTGTTGGAGACGTACGTCACCTTCGGGTCGGCCGGCGTCAGCGTCTTCGCGGCCTCGGCGAGCTTGTCCACGGCGGGGGCCATGTGGTGCGTGTGGAACGCGCCGGCCACCTTCAGCGGGACGACCTTTCGGACACCCTCGGGCTTGTCCTCGTTCAGCGCGGCCAGTTGCTCCATGGTGCCCGCCGCCACGATCTGACCGGCGCCGTTCACGTTCGCCGGGGTCAGGCCGAGCCGCTCCAGGTGTGCGACGCTCACCTCGGGGTCGCCGCCGAGCAGCGCCGACATGCCGGTCTCGGTGACCGCGGCGGCCTCGGCCATGGCCAGGCCGCGACGGCGTACGAGGGACAGCGCGGCGGTGTCGTCGAGGACGCCCGCGAAGACGGCGGCGGTGATCTCGCCGACGCTGTGCCCGGCGACCGCGCCGGGCGCGAACCCGGAAATGTCACCGAGTGCCGCGGCGGACAGGATTCCGGCGGCGACCAGCAGCGGCTGGGCCACCGACGTGTCTCGGATCTCGTCCGCGTCGGCCTTGGTGCCGAAGTGGGCGAGATCGAGTCCGATGGCGTCCGACCACGCGGCGACGCGGTCGGCGGCACCGGGGAGGGCGAGCCAGTCAGTCAGGAAGCCGGGCGTCTGAGCGCCCTGGCCGGGAGCGACGAGTACGAGCACTCTCACACTCTCTCTTGAGGACGGCCGCGACCGCCCGTGGGGACAGGGACGAAGAACAGGAGCGGGATTTGTGGAACCCGCACAAAAGCTTAGAGCTGCGGATCTCCGTCGGCCAGACGCCCCAGGATGAGCGCGATCCGCAGTGTGAACGCAGACCGTACATCAGAGGGTGACCATCCGGTGACGTCAGTCACACGTCGGAGCCGGTAGCGCACGGTGTTCGGGTGAACGAAGAGCATCCGGGCGGCGCCTTCCAGACTGCTCGCCTGTTCGAGATAGACGCTGAGCGTCTCCAGGAGCGCCGCCCCCGCTTCCTCCAACGGTCTGTAGATCTCCTCCACCAACTGCTCACGGGCCGAGGGGTCGGAGGCGATCGCGCGCTCCGGCAGCAGGTCGTCGGCGAGCACCGGACGCGGCGCGTCCTGCCAGGCGGTGCACGCCTTCAGCCCGGCCGCGGCGGCCTGTGCGGACCGGGTGGCGGCCAGCAGGTCCGGCACCACGGGCCCGGCGACGACAGGACCCTGCGCGAACGGCCCGATCAGCGACTTCGCCACCGCCAGCGGGTCGTTGCGGCCCCCGGCGATCACCACGAGCCGGTCCCCGAGCACCCCGGTCAGCACCTGGAGCTTGGCGTGCCGGGCCGCGCGTCGGATGGCCTCCACGGTCAGCTCGGAGTCCCCGTCGGGAGCGGTGCCCAGCACGACGCACACGTGCTCCGGCGAGTTCCACCCGAGGGCGGCGGCCCGCGACACGGCGCCCTCGTCGGCCTCCCCGCTGAGCACGGCGTTCACCACCAGCGACTCCAGGCGCGCGTCCCAGGCACCGCGTGCCTCGGCGGCCTGGGCGTACACCTGGGCGGTCGCGAAGGCGATCTCCCGGGCGTACACGAGCAGCGCCTCGCGCAGCACCGACTCGTCCCCGGGCGCGGCGACCTCGTCGATCGCGGACTCCATCACCTCGATGGTGGTCCGCACCATTTCCACGGTCTGGCGCAGCGTGATCGCCCGGGTCAGCTCGCGCGGGGCGGTGCCGAAGACGTCGGTGGAGATGGCCTGGGGTGCGTCCGGCCGCCGGAACCACTCGGTGAACGCGGCGATGCCGGCCTGGGCGACCAGCCCGATCCAGGAACGGTTCTCCGGTGGCATCGCCCGGTACCACGGCAGCGTCTCGTCCATGCGTGCGATGGCCTGCGCGGCGAGTGATCCGGAGGACTGCTCCAGTCGCTTCAGGGTCGCGGTATGCGGGTGGGCGGGCTGGGCGGGGGCGTCGGGCTTGCCGGTTTCGGGTTCGGGCACGGGGACAAGACTGCCTTATCGGGCCGGGCGGGTGTGCCGCCGGGGCTACGGTGAACGACGTGATGGACGTACGCCGCGCCGACGAGCGCTACCCCGGGGGCGACGAGGCCGCGGGCATCGCCTCCCGCCACGCCTTCTCCTTCGGCCCCCACTACGACCCCGACAACCTCCGCTTCGGCGCCCTGCTGGCCTGCAACGAGGAGCGTCTGGCCCCCGGTGCCGGCTTCGACGAGCATCCGCACAGCCACACCGAGATCGTCACCTGGGTCGTGGAGGGCGAGCTGACCCACCGGGACAGCGCGGGCCACGAGACGGTGGTCCGCGCCGGTGACGTGCAACGCCTCAGCGCGGCGGGCGGCGTCCGGCACGTGGAGCGCAACGACGCCGCCGTCCCCCTCACCTTCGTCCAGATGTGGCTGGCCCCGCACGAGCCCGGCGGCGAGCCCGCCTACGAGATCGTCCGCGGCATCGCCGACTCCACCCCGTACGCGGTGCCGGAGGCGGGGGCGATGCTCCACGTGCGCCGCCTGGCCGCGGGGGAGCGGACGGCGGTGCCGGACGGGGCGTACGTGTACGTCCACGTGGTGTGCGGTGGAGTACGCCTCGGCGACGCGGAACTGGGCGCGGGCGACGCGGCCCGGGTCACGGGGGCGCGGGGGCTGTCAGCGGTCGGCGTGACGGACGCCGCTCTCCTGGTCTGGGAGATGGGGGACGTCTAGCCGGTGCCGGGGCGCCTGCCGGGCGGCCGACGGCAGGGGCGATCCCCGGCGGGCGTTGACTTCCCCAGGGCACTTCGCCGGTTCACTTCCGCAGCTCACGGGATATGGCGTGCTCGTCCCGTCCCAGCACGGTCTCCTCCAGACTGTGGTCGTCCCGGCGGGAGAAGTGCTCGCCCGCGGCGAAGTCGTCCTCGCTCAGCACCCGCCCGCACCACTCGCCCCGCCCGGCCACGTGATCGTCGAACGGTACGGCGGCGCCCTCACCGAGGACGACCCACAGGCCGTCGTCCCAGCGGAGGGCGAGAACGTAGGTGTGCCCGATCTCCAGCCGGGGTGCCTGGGGAGCCGTGCGCTTGGTCCGGTTCCCGCTCCGGTGGACCGACCAGCCGGGAGCCTTCATCTCGAAGTCGCTCGCCACCTCGTGCCGGGGATGCCCGGCGGACCACAGGGTCTCCTCCCGCCGCAACGTCACCGACCGGTCGACCGTGTACCGCACGGGCCCCTCGTCGAAGTCCTCCCGGTCGGTCTCACGCTCGGAGGCCGGTCTCGCCACGACGACGTGGTCCGCGCCGGCCTTCCAGTCCGCCGCGGTCCGGGACGGGTACGGGTCGCCGACCGGGCCGCAGCCCACCACCGTGGTCAGCCCCTCCCGACCGGTCAGCACACCCGCGGTGAGACCGGCGAGGGCCAGCAGCGCGACGGCGGGTCTGCCGCCCGGCAGCCGCGGGACCGGATTGCTGTGGATCATGAGAGCAGTCTGTCCCGCGAGGAACGCCGACGGACCCGCGAAAGGGGGTCTGTCGGTCCTACCCGAACTCGGCCAGCACCGCGTCCGTGAGCGCCGGCCAGACCTCGACCGCCCAGGGGCCGAAAGCGCGGTCGGTGAGGGCCACGCAGGCGAGGCCCGCGTCCGGGTCGATCCAGAGGAACGTGCCGGACTGACCGAAGTGGCCGAAGGTGCGCGGGGAGGAGGCGGAGCCCGTCCAGTGCGGGGACTTGGAGTCGCGGATCTCGAAGCCGAGGCCCCAGTCGTTGGGGTTCTGGTGGCCGTAGCCCGGCAGCACGCCCTTCGTGCCGGGGTACTGGACCGTCATCGCCTCGGCGACCGTGCGCGGGTCCAGCAGCCGGGGCGCCTGCACCTCGGCGGCGAAGCGGAGCAGGTCCTCGACGGTGGACACGCCGTCCTTCGCCGGGGAGCCCTCCAGGGCGGTGGACGTCATGCCCAGCGGCTCCAGCACCGCCTGCCGGGCGTACTCGGCGAACGGCATGTCCGCCGCCTTCGCGACGTGGTCGCCGAGCTGCTCGAAACCGGCGTTGGAGTACAGCCGCCGCTCCCCGGGCGCGGAGGTCGTCCGGTGCTCGTCGAAGGCCAGCCCCGAGGTGTGCGCGAGCAGGTGGCGGACCGTCGCGCCGGGCGGCCCGGCGGGCTCGTCCAGCTCGACCGCGCCCTCCTCGTAGGCCACGAGCGCCGCGTAGGCCGCGAGCGGCTTGGTCACCGAGGCGAGCGGGAAGCGGTGCGCGGCCGGGCCGTGGGTGCCCAGGACCGTGCCGTCGGCCCGTACGACGCCCGCCGCGGCGGTGGGGACCGGCCAGTTCTCGATCGACGCGAGGCTCTTCAAGGACATGGCGTCGAGCCTAAGCGCTCAGAGCGTCAGCTCCAGCAAGGGGTCCGGCTTGAGCCGGAAGCCCATCGAGACGTACAAGGGCTCGGCCTGCGTGGACGCGGTGAGGCGGACCCGCCGGGCGCCGCGCTCGCGGAACCACTCCAGCAGCGCCTCCATGCAGGCGCGCGCATACCCGCGGCGGCGCGCGTCCGGGTCGGTGGCGACGCTGAACACGTAGCCGTCGGTGCCCAGAGGATTGCCCGCGCCGCCGATGCGGTAGTCGAGCGTCCCGGCCACCAGTGCCGCCAGCGTCCCCGGGCGCTCCGGGTGATCCACCACGAACGCGGCGAAGAGGCCGTCCGGCTCGGCCAGCCTCCCGCGCAGCACCGGCAGGGACTCGGCGTGCCAGTCGGTGGAGCGATCGGACCGGGCCAGCGAATCGATCATCACCTGACGCAGCCGGAGTACTTCCTCCGCGTCCTCGGGCCGTGCACGGCGTACCAGGGTCATGCCGGGCATGCTAGACAGCCCGGGCACCCGCCGGCCCGTGATTTTCCCGCCGTGCGCGCTTGCTTGGAGTGCACTCCAAGGCCATAGCGTGGGGCACATGACGGTGATGCAGACCACGGCCGGGACCCTCGCGCCGAACGCCACCAGAACGGACATCTGCTCCGCCCCGCCCCGGCGCCACCCGCGCCCCGACGGGCAGGACCGCTACACCATCAGCGAGGTCGTCGCCTTCACCGGCCTGACGGCCCACACGCTGCGCTGGTACGAGCGGATCGGCCTGATGTCCCACATCGACCGCTCGCACACCGGGCAGCGCCGGTACAGCAACCGCGACCTGGACTGGCTCGACTTCGTCGGCAAACTGCGCCTGACGGGCATGCCGGTCGCCGACATGGTCCGGTACGCCGAGCTGGTCCGCGAGGGCGAGAGCACCTACCCCGACCGGCGGGAACTGCTGGAGTCCACCCGCCGGGACGTGCTGACGCGGATCGCCGAACTCCAGGACACCCTCGCCGTACTCGACCGGAAGATCAGTTTCTATGGGGACGCCGGACGTTCCCGCGAAACGGAGAGCACCCGATGACCGACAGCACCGTCCCCACCGCCAGGCTCGGCGACGACGGCCCCGAGGTGGGCGTCCAGGGCCTGGGCTGCATGGGTATGAGCTTCGCCTACGGCCCCACGGACACCGACGCCTCGCGGGCGACCCTGGAGCGCGCGCTGGAGCTGGGCGTGACGCTCTACGACACGGCCGACGCGTACGGCGCGGGCGAGAACGAGCGGTTCCTGGCGCCGTTCTTCAAGGCCCACCGCGAGGAGGTCGTCGTCGCCACCAAGTTCGCCCTGTCGATCCCGCCGGACGACCCGACCCGGCGGATCATCCGCAACGACGCGCCGTACATCCGCGAGGCCGTCGAGGCGAGCCTGCGCCGCCTCGACCTCGACGTGATCGACCTCTACTACATGCACCGGCGCGACGTGAACGTGCCGATCGAGGAGACCGTCGGCGTCATGGCCGACCTGGTGCGCGAGGGCAAGGTCAAGCACCTCGGGCTGAGCGAGGTGACGGGCGGGGAGCTGCGGGCCGCGCAGGCGGTGCACCCGATCGCCGCCGTGCAGTCGGAGTGGTCGCTGTTCAGCCGGGACATCGAGGCGGGCGTCGTACCCGCCGCCCGTGAACTGGGCGTCGCCCTCGTCCCCTACTCGCCGCTCGGCCGGGGCTTCCTCACCGGCTCCTTCGCCGACGCCGACCAGGACCTCACGCAGGGCGACTTCCGCCGTCAGCAGCCGCGCTTCACCGGCGACAACGCGGCGGCCAACGCCGCCCTCCTCGCCCCGGTCCGCACCGTGGCCGAGGCCCACGGCGCCACCCTCGGCCAGATCGCCCTGGCCTGGGTCCAGCAGCGGGCCCGGGTCCACGGACTGCCGGTGATCCCGATCCCGGGCACCCGGAAGCCGACCCGGGTGGAGGAGAACACGGGGGCGACGCGGATCGTCCTGACGGAGGACGAGCTGTCCCTGCTGGAGCCGATCGCGGAGAAGGTCGCGGGGGACCGGTACGCGGACATGACGTTCACTTCGGCCGGACGGGAGTAGCAGAGCACCCCTGGGGACGCGCCCCTCAGGGGCGCGGGGCTGTTTCGATTTGCGGCTCCGCCGCGTGGGCGCGACCAGCCACGACGCGGCTGCACCCGAAAAGGAAACAGGACCCGGCAGACGCTAGAGCTCCGCCAACAACTCCGCCTTCTTCGAGGAGAACTCCTCGTCCGTCACCAGCCCCTGCTGATGCAGCTCCCCCAGGTGCCGGATCCGCTCGGCGATGTCCGCCGGGTCCCGCCGGGGTGCCGGCACGGATACCGGCACCGGGGCGCTCGCGCCCCGTTCCCGCACCGCCGCCAGCACCGCCGCCGCGAACGGCAGTGACTCGTGCACCGGCCCGTACCCGAGCCCGAACACGACCGCCGCGGGATCCTGGTCGGCCTGGGGGACGACCGGTGCGGCGGAAGCGGCGGACGCGGCGGGGGCCGCCGACGCGTCGGCGTCGCGCGGCAGCAGCCGCAGGTACCCCTCGAACATCTCGGGGGAGCGCCACTCCACCCCGCCCAGGTCGGCGACCGGGAAGCTCTGGTCGCCGGCCTTCCACTTCGCCGACGACGCGCCCGTCCAGGACCACCGGAAGGACACCGCCTTCCCGTCGAAGGACGCCTTCCCGTCGTACGCCTTGAAGTGCAGCGGTGCCTCGGGCGGCGCCACCAGGTAGCGCTCGGTCCGGTCCGACTCGGTCAGCAGCGACCGCAGCTCGTCGGCGTAGTACTCCGCGAGCGTCTCCCGTTCGGCGGGCAGCACCAGCCGGTAGGGGTCGCCGCTCTCCTTCAGCTGCCCGGCCGCCGCCTCGATCAGCGGATCGGCACCCGCGCGCGGTTCGACGCGCAGCACGACGGTGCCACGCCTGCCGGGCGCGAGCGTCACGCCGGCGATGGCCTCCAGCGGCACCCGGCGTTCCCCCAGGGCCTGGAACAGCTTGGGTGTTCGAATCCCCCGTTCGTAGCGGATGAGCACGGAGTCGGACTCGAACTCCCAGGCGGCATGAAATCCGGCCAGTACGTCACCCATGCGGCTCATCGTATGCGGCACGAGCCTTCCCGTCCCCTCCCCGTGCAAACCGGAGTTTCTGCGCCTCTACGCGCGTCCGGCCGCCGTCGCCGCGGACAAACCCGCCCGGCATGTGTCGTCTTCGCCGGCGCAGGCGACCGTGCGGTATGCGCCAACCCCGATCCCCGCGAAGTTCCGCAGGCTGTCCGTACCGGGCACGAAGTAGCCGCTGTGCCCCTGGGCGTCCCGCGCGGACAGCACCCGCGCCCCGAAGCCGGCGGACACCGGGTCGGCGCCGTGCCCGAGGCCGCCGACCTCCAGGTACGGCACGTCCTGGATCCAGTCGTCGGCATCCCGCATCGCCCACACCCGGGCGGAGGTGTCCAGGCGGGAGGCGTTCTCGGCACGCATGCCGGGACTGCCGGCCACCGCTATGTCGCTCACCCGGCCGGGCAGCGTGTCCGCGGCGAGGCCGCACACCACCGAGCCGTAGCTGTGGCAGAAGAGGGAGACCGGGGACCGGCCGGGCAGTGCCCGCAGCAGCGCGTTCAGCCGCGCCGCCCCGTGTTCGGCCCGGTTCGCGGTGGCCGCCTCCATGCCGAGACCGCTGGGGGAGGTGTAGTCGGCCCAGGCGATCACGGCCGTGTCGGTGCCGGGACTCGCCGCGCGCTCGGCCGCGTACAGCGACTTGGCCATGCCGACCGGCGCCGCGTACTTCTTGCGGTCGGTGCGCTGGAAGGTGAGCAGTTCGGTGTCCACACCGGGCACGACGACGGACACGCGGTCGGCGCGGTTCAGGTTCCCGAACACCTCGGCGACCCGGCCCGAACCCGCCGGGTCGAAGGCGAGGATGTGCCGGCCGGGGTCGAGCAGCGCCTCGTAGTTGCGCATCCGCCGGCCGGCCTCGCGCTGCCCGGCGGGGGAGAGGCGCTTGTCGTGCGTGCGGGCGCGCTCCACCGACCGCGCCTTCTGCAGTGCGGAGCGGTTGGCGAGGTAGCGCAGCTGGACGGGGGCGCCGTTCATGTTGCCGACGGCCAGCGGATACCGGTGGGCCAGGCTGGTGCGCTGCCATGCGGTGAGCGAGGCGAAGAAGCGGGCCAGCCGGGCGGGCGCGGCCTGGGCGTCGGGCAGATGCCGTCCGTCGATCCGGCCGTGCTCCCAGGCCGTGACCGACGCTTCGAGTGCCGTGGGGCCCCGCTGGTTGCGCAGGGCGGTCCAGCCGGTGGTCGCCAGCATCACGAACACCACGGCCAGGGCGAGCAGTGCGCGCCAGACGTTCAGCTGCGGGGAGGTGTCGAAGGAAGTCACTGGGAGGACACACTAGGAGAACGGGAGGGTCTCGCGTGAATCCAGTGACACGGATCACGTTTCGGAGCTGCGCCAGTTCCCCGTGAGCGCGGGCGCCACGTGATCGAGGTAATCGGCCGTCAGGTCCCGCAGGGCCGCCAGGCTCGCGTCGTCGCGCGCCGACCAGATCCGTTCGGTCACCCGCATCACCGCGCCGAAGACGGCCACGACCACACGGGGCCGCGGGTCCGCGTCCAGGTCGAGGCCCTCACGGCCGGCGACGACGCGGGCGATCTCCTCCTCCAGCTCCGTCGCCCGCCGCAGGTGTGCGGCGAGCAGTGCGGGCGTCGACTCGATCACCCGGTAGAAACGCATGTGCAGTTCGAGCGGGACCAGCTGCTCGACGGCCTCGCCGATGGTGCTCCAGCTCGCCGCGAGGGCCAGGCGCAGCGCGTCCAGGGGCGCCTCCTCGGGCGGCCGTGCGTGCACCGCTTCGACGAAGCGGGACTCCGCGAGCCGCGACACGAAGAACGCCGCGTCCTCCTTGGAGGCGAAGTAGCGGAAGAAGGTCCGCTGCGAGACGTCGGCGGCCTCGGCGATGTCGTCGACGGTCGTCTCCTCGTAACCGCGCTCGGTGAACAGTTCGAGGGCGGAGCGCAGCAGCAGGTCCCGGGTGCGCTGCTTCTTGAGTTCACGCAGCCCGGGGCGGGAGGCCGCGGGGGCGGTCTCCGGGGGTGCGGTCTCCGGGGGTGCCGATGTGCCGGCCACCTTCAAAGGTCGTCTCCTTCGTACGGTTTCCCCTGTTCAAGCTATAGGGGGATGTCATGTCAGTTACTGACTGGTGAATTGGTTTGTCAACTGTCAGCGGCTGTCATTAGCCTCAGCGGTATGACTAGTCAGACCACGCTCGACAAGCCGGGACCGGGCGACGGCCCGCCGGCGGGTTCGGCGCCCGCCAAGGGATGGCGCGGCCATCCGTGGGTGACCCTCGTCACCGTCGCGGTCGGGGTCATGATGGTGGCCCTGGACGGCACCATCGTGGCGATCGCCAACCCCGCCATCCAGGACGACCTGGACGCCAGCCTCGCGGACGTCCAGTGGATCACCAACGCCTACTTCCTCGCGCTCGCGGTCGCCCTGATCACCGCCGGCAAGCTCGGTGACCGCTTCGGCCACCGGCAGACCTTCCTCATCGGCGTGGCGGGCTTCGCCGTCTCCTCCGGTGCCATCGGACTGTCCGGCAGCATCGCCGCGGTCATCGTCTTCCGTGTCTTCCAGGGCCTGTTCGGCGCGCTGCTGATGCCGGCCGCGCTCGGCCTGCTGCGGGCCACCTTCCCGGCCGAGAAGCTCAACATGGCCATCGGTATCTGGGGCATGGTCATCGGCGCCTCCACCGCGGGCGGACCGATCCTCGGCGGCGTGCTGGTCGAGCACGTCAACTGGCAGTCCGTGTTCTTCATCAACGTGCCGGTGGGCATCGTCGCCGTCGTCCTCGGCGTCATGATCCTGCTGGACCACCGGGCCGAGAACGCGCCGCGCTCCTTCGACGTCCTCGGCATCGTGCTGCTGTCGGCCTCGATGTTCGCCCTCGTCTGGGCCCTCATCAAGGCGCCCGAATGGGGCTGGGGTTCGGGTCAGACCTGGCTGTTCATCGGCGGGTCGGTAGTGGGCTTCGTCCTGTTCTCCATCTGGGAGACCAAGGTGCGGGAGCCGTTGATCCCGCTGGCGATGTTCCGCTCGGTGCCGCTGTCGGCCGGTGTGGTGCTGATGGTCCTGATGGCCATCGCCTTCATGGGCGGCCTGTTCTTCGTCACCTTCTACCTGCAGAACGTCCACGGCATGAGCCCCGTCGACGCCGGCCTGCACCTGCTGCCGCTGACCGGCATGATGATCGTCGCCTCGCCGCTGGCCGGCGCGATGATCACCAAGGTGGGCCCGCGCATACCGCTGGCCGGCGGCATGGTGTGCACCGCGGTCGCCATGTTCGGCATCTCCACGCTGGAGACGGACACTGGCAGCGGTCTGATGTCGATCTGGTTCGCCCTGCTGGGCCTCGGTCTCGCGCCCGTCATGGTCGGCGCCACCGAGGTCATCGTCGGCAACGCCCCGATGGAGCTGTCCGGCGTGGCCGGCGGTCTCCAGCAGGCGGCGATGCAGATCGGCGGCAGCCTCGGGACGGCCGTGCTGGGTGCCGTGATGGCCTCCAAGGTCGACAGCGACCTGGCCGGCAACTGGAAGGACGCGGGGCTGCCCGCGCTGACGCCGGAACAGGCGGACCAGGCATCCGAGGCGGTCCGGGTCGGTGTCCCGCCGGTGGCGCCGGGCACCCCCGCCGAGGTCGCCGGGAAGATCACCGACGTCGCCCACGACACCTTCATCTCCGGCATGAGCCTGGCCTCGCTGGTCGCCGCCGGGGTCGCGGTCGTGGCGGTGTTCGTCGCCTTCCTCACCAAGCGCGGCGAGAACGCCGAGGCGGGCGCGGGCGTGGGCCACATCTGATCCGGCCCGCGGAGTTCGTCGGCCCCGTCCCCGTTTCGTCCATCAGGGTGACAGGGGCCGCGAACCCTCCCCTCCACCGGACCGTGCAGGTCACAGTGGGTCAAGTCCTCCGCAGGGCACGGAGGGCGCGAGGCTGCGGCGCGCTGCCGGAGGGGGGCGGCGCGCAGGCAGCACGTTCGAAGCAGGCATGACACTCCGCACGGGGGTACTCGAACTCCACAGGGAGTCCATGGAGTTGCTGATGGCGAGCTTCGGAAACGGATCGCGCAGGCGCCCCCGCTCACGTGGCCGGACGTGGTCACGGACCGGGCCGGATCGCGCGACGCTCGCGACGGGCCCCGGCTCTTGGCACCCGTCCGGCGCGTAGGAGCGACGACTCCGGGCAACGGCACCTTCCGGGCCGCTGCACGGCGTCACCCTCACCCTTCGCCCGGATGTTCCCACCCCCGCCCGTTACGGACGGGGGTGAGCCATGTGCCGCTCCGGCTGGGGTGCGTCCACTCCGGCCGGGGTGCGTCCTACGCGTCCCCGCCGGCCACCCCCGGGTCCGCCGCCGTCACGTCGAGCAGCCGGTACCGGTCGATCGCCTGCTTCAGCACCGACCGGTCGACCTTGCCCTCCCGCGCCAGCTCGCTCAGCACACCCACCACGATCGACTCCGCGTCGATGTGGAAGAACCGCCGCGCAGCCCCGCGCGTGTCCGCGAAGCCGAACCCGTCCGCGCCCAGCGACTGGTACGTCCCCGGCACCCACCGCGCGATCTGGTCCGGCACCGACCGCATCCAGTCGGACACCGCCACGAACGGCCCCTGCGCGCCCGCCAGCTTGCGGGTCACGTACGGCACCTGCTGCTCCTCCTCGGGATGCAGCAGGTTGTGCTCCTCGCAGGCCACGGCCTCGCGCCGCAGCTCGTTCCAGGAGGTCGCCGACCAGACGTCGGCGCGCACGTTCCACTCCTCGGCGAGGATGCGCTGCGCCTCGACGGCCCACGGCACGGCCACGCCCGAGGCCATGATCTGCGCCGGGATCGAGCCGCCGGTGCCCTCGCTGAAGCGGTACACACCCTTGAGGATGCCCTCGACGTCCACGTTCTCGGGCTCGGCCGGGTGCCGGATGGGCTCGTTGTAGACGGTGAGGTAGTAGAAGACGTCCTCGCCGTGCGGGTGCTGCTCGTCCCCGCCGTACATCCGGCGCAGCCCGTCCTTGACGATGTGCGCGATCTCGAACCCGAAGGCGGGGTCGTACGCCACGCACGCCGGGTTGGTCGAGGCGAGCAGCTGCGAGTGGCCGTCCGCGTGCTGGAGGCCCTCACCGGTCAGGGTCGTACGGCCCGCGGTCGCGCCCAGGACGAAACCGCGCGCCAGCTGGTCGCCCATCTGCCAGAACTGGTCGCCGGTGCGCTGGAAACCGAACATCGAGTAGAAGACGTACACCGGGATGAGCGGCTCGCCGTGGGTGGCGTACGCCGATCCGGCCGCGATCAGCGAGGCCGTGCAGCCCGCCTCCGAGATGCCGTCGTGCAGCATCTGCCCGTTCGGCGCCTCCTTGTAGGCGAGCAGCAGATCGCGGTCCACCGACTCGTACTGCTGGCCAAGCGGATTGTAGATCTTCGCACTCGGGAAGAACGAGTCCATGCCGAACGTGCGGTACTCGTCCGGCGCGATCAGCACGAACCGCTTGCCGATCTCCTTGTCCCGCATGAGGTCCTTGAGCAGGCGCACAAACGCCATCGTCGTCGCGATGGACTGCTGGCCCGACCCCTTCTTCACGGTCGCGTACGTCTTGTCGTCCGGCAGTGCGAGCGGCTTCGACCGCACGACCCGGGTCGGCACGTACCCGCCGCAGCCCAGGCGCCGGTCGTGCATGTACTGCATCTCCTCCGTGTCCCGGCCCGGGTGGTAGTACGGCGGCGGGCCGGACTCCAGCTCCTTGTCGGAGATCGGCAGGTGCAGCCGGTCGCGGAAGCGCTTCAGGTCGTCGACCGTCAGCTTCTTCATCTGGTGCGTGGCGTTGCGGCCCTCGAAGTTCGGGCCCAGCGTCCAGCCCTTGATCGTCTTGGCCAGGATGACCGTCGGCTGGCCCTTGTGCTCCAGGGCCGCCTTGTACGCCGCGTAGATCTTGCGGTGGTCGTGACCGCCGCGGCCCAGGTGCAGGATCTGGTCGTCGGTCATGTTCTCGACCATCGCGCGCAGCCGGTGGTCGTCGCCGAAGAAGTGGTCGCGGATGTAGGCGCCGGACTCGGTGGCGTACGTCTGGAACTGGCCGTCCGGGGTGGTGTTCATGCGGTTGACCAGCACGCCGTCGCGGTCCTGGGCCAGCAGCGGGTCCCAGGTGCGGTCCCAGACCAGCTTGATCACGTTCCAGCCGGCGCCCCGGAAGACCGACTCCAGCTCCTGGATGATCTTGCCGTTGCCGCGTACCGGGCCGTCCAGGCGCTGGAGGTTGCAGTTGACCACGAAGGTCAGGTTGTCCAGGCCCTCCCGGGCGGCGATGGACAACTGGCCCAGCGACTCCGGCTCGTCCATCTCGCCGTCGCCGAGGAAGGCCCACACGTGCGACTTCGAGGTGTCCGCGATCTCGCGCGCGTGCATGTAGCGGTTCATCCGCGCCTGGAAGATCGCGCCGATCGGGCCGAGGCCCATCGAGACCGTCGGGAACTCCCAGAAGTCCGGCATCGACCGCGGATGCGGGTACGACGACAGCATGTTCGGCGCCTTGGACTTCTCCTGGCGGAAGCCGTCGAGGTGCTCCTCGCTGAGCCGATCCAGCAGGTACGCGCGCGCGTAGATGCCCGGTGAGGCGTGGCCCTGGAAGAAGACCTGGTCGCCGCCGTCGCCCTCGTCCTTGCCCCGGAAGAAGTGGTTGAAGCCGACGTCGTACAGGGAGGCGGAGGAGGCGAAGGTCGCGATGTGGCCGCCGACGCCGATGCCGGGCCGCTGCGCGCGCGAGACCATCACCGCCGCGTTCCAGCGGGTGGCGTTGAGGATCTTGCGCTCGATCTCCTCGTTACCGGGGAAGAACGGCTCGCTCTTGGTCGGGATGGTGTTGACGTAGTCCGTGCTGCGCATCTCGGGCACGGCCACGCGCTTCTCGCGGGCCCGCTCGATCAGCCGCAGCATCAGGTAGCGGGCCCGCTCCCGGCCGCGCGCGTCGACGGCGGCGTCGAGGGAGTCGAGCCACTCCTGGGTCTCCTCGGGATCGAAGTCAGGAACCTGACTCGGAAGGCCGCCAATGATGATCGGGCTGCGATCACTGCGATCGGATGCGGAAGCCACGCTGTTCCTTCGCTGTCAGAGGGCCGTTTTTCCGGGTTTCTCCCCGGGTTCTTCCCGGTTTCTTCCCGGGTTTCTGCGCCGATTCCCCCGCTGGTTCCCCATCGTGTACCTCGCGGGGGCGATCGTCATCTGTACCGTGGGGTAACCGGTTCTCCCGTGAGGATCGGGGGCACGTTCATTCGAGTCTCGTACCCACACATGGTTCCCAAATACGCAAACGGGGCAGATAGGTGTGGTGTACGTCACCTTCGGGCTGGACGGCATGGCTGGAGTTGCGACGACACGGCCGGGATCGTCACCGTTTCGGCGGTCCCAGACGCCGGGTACTTGCGCGATCCGTCCCGCCCGTGTGGACTACGGCCAAGCTTCGCGCACGCGCGTGGCTGAAGACATCTACCGAAACATGATCAGGAGGCAACCCGTGAGCGCGACCGCGGACCACGCGGAGGAGCGGACGAACCCTGCCGCCAGGCTGGGTTTCCAGCCCGGGCAGGTGGTCCAGGAGATCGGCTACGACGACGACGTCGACCAGGAGCTCCGCGAGGCCATTGAGGGCGCCGTCGAGGGCGAGCTGGTGGACGAGGACTACGAGGACGTGGCCGATGCCGTCGTGCTGTGGTTCCGTGACGACGACGGCGACCTGACGGATGCGCTGGTGGATGCCACCACGTACATCGAAGAGGGCGGGTCGATCCTCCTTCTCACGCCGAAGACCGGCCGTGACGGGTACGTCGAGGCCAGTGACATCTCGGAAGCCTCGACGACCGCCGGACTGACGGCGTCCAAGAGCGTCAGCGTCGGCAAGGACTGGAGCGGCAGCCGGCTGGCGACGCCCAAGGCCGCCAAGTCCAAGCGGTAGCCCGCAGGGCTCCGTGACATCCGGGCCCCGGACGGGCCGGCCGCTGTCGGCCCGTCCGCGGGTCCGTGACCTTCCGTGCGTAGGGTGGTTCCCAGCGAATCACCTACGGAGAACCTCCTGCGGAAGGGACGAACGGGACATGACGATCCAGGTCGGCGACAAGGCCCCCGACTTCGAGCTCAAGGACAACCACGGTGCGACCGTCCGGCTGTCCGAGTTCCGCGGCCGCAAGAACGTCGTGCTGATCTTCTACCCCTTCGCCTTCACCGGTGTGTGCACCGGCGAGCTGTGCGAGGTGCGCGACAACCTGCCGCAGTTCTCCGACCGCGACACCCAGGTGCTCGCCGTCTCCAACGACTCCATCCACACCCTGCGCGTCTTCGCCGAGCAGGAGGGCCTGGAGTACCCGCTGCTGTCCGACTTCTGGCCGCACGGCAACGTCTCGCGCGACTACGGCGTCTTCGACGAGGACAAGGGTTGCGCCGTCCGCGGCACCTTCGTGATCGACCAGGAGGGCGTCGTGCGCTGGACCGTGCGCAACGGTCTGCCGGATGCCCGTGACCTGACCGAGTACGTGAAGGCGCTCGACGCCCTGTGACCTGCGCCCGCCGGCCGGCACCGCGTGGTGACGCGAAGTACCGCGTGGCGACGCCAAGTGCCGACACCCCGTGATTTGTCGGCTCCGGGGACTGCGGGGCGCGGGAACCCGTCACTAGGATCGACTCGTTGATCCGATATCCACGCACTACGGGGCACCCCGCCCCTGGACACCAATGGAGGACTCGTGGGAGTCAGCCTCAGCAAGGGCGGCAACGTTTCGCTGACCAAGGAGGCCCCCGGCCTGACCGCGGTCATCGTCGGTCTGGGGTGGGACATCCGCACCACGACCGGCACCGACTTCGACCTCGACGCCAGCGCGCTGCTGCTGAACAGCGCGGGCAAGGTCGCCAGCGACGCGCACTTCATCTTCTTCAACAACCTGAAGAGCCCGGACGGGTCGGTCGAGCACACCGGCGACAACATCACCGGTGAGGGCGAGGGCGACGACGAGCAGATCAAGATCAACCTCGCCACGGTCCCCGCGGACATCGAGAAGATCGTCTTCCCGGTCTCGATCTACGACGCCGAGAACCGCCAGCAGTCCTTCGGCCAGGTCCGCAACGCGTTCATCCGCGTCGTCAACCAGGCCGGCGAGGCCGAGATCGCCCGCTACGACCTGAGCGAGGACGCCTCCACGGAGACCGCCATGGTCTTCGGCGAGCTGTACCGCAACGGCGCCGAGTGGAAGTTCCGCGCCATCGGCCAGGGCTACGCCTCGGGCCTGCGCGGCATCGCCCAGGACTTCGGCGTGAACGTCTGAGTCACCGTCTCGACACGTCCGGCGCCGCACGGTTTACGTGCGGCGCCGGACGCGCAGGAAACCCAAGAACCATCACCCGGGGAGGGGACCATCACCATGGGCGTCACGCTTGCCAAGGGCGGCAACGTCTCCCTGTCCAAGGCCGCACCGAACCTGACACAGGTACTGGTCGGACTCGGCTGGGACGCGCGTTCCACCACCGGAGCACCCTTCGACCTCGACGCGAGCGCACTCGTGTGCAGCAGCGGCCGGGTGCTCGGCGACGAGTGGTTCGTCTTCTACAACCAGCTCAAGAGCCCGGACGGCTCGATCGAGCACACCGGCGACAACCTCACCGGCGAGGGCGACGGCGACGACGAGTCGCTGCTGGTCGACCTCTCCAAGGTGCCGGCCCACTGCGACAAGATCGTCTTCCCGGTCTCGATCCATATGGCCGACGAGCGCGGCCAGACCTTCGGCCAGGTCAGCAACGCCTTCATCCGGGTCGTCAACCAGGCCGACGGCCAGGAACTGGCCCGCTACGACCTCAGCGAGGACGCCTCCACGGAGACCGCGATGATCTTCGGCGAGCTCTACCGCTACCAGGGCGAGTGGAAGTTCCGTGCAGTGGGGCAGGGGTACGCGTCGGGGCTTCGCGGCATCGCTCTAGACTTCGGAGTCAACGTTTCGTAAAGCCGAGTACGGCGCGGGGGAGCCCCGTACACACACGATTGGGTAGCCAGTGCTTCTGAAAACCTTCGGCTGGTCGTTCGCGGTCACCGCGCTCGGCCTGGTCGCGGCGATCTTCTACGGGGGGTGGACCGCCTTCGGCATCGTCGCGATCCTCTCGATCATGGAGATCTCGCTGTCCTTCGACAACGCGGTGGTCAACGCCGGGATCCTGAAGAAGATGAATGC
>NZ_BMUY01000002.1 GCF_014650435.1 Streptomyces tendae | reverse complement strand
TGAGTTCTCAAGGAACGGACGCTTCCTTTGTACTCACCCTCTCGGGCTTTCCTCCGGGCGCTTCCCTTCGGTCTTGCGTTTCCGACTCTATCAGATCCTTTTCGATCCGATTTCCTCGGTGCTTTCCAGGTTCCCGCTTTCGCGTTTCCCTTTCCGGCGGTTCCGACTCTATCAGATCCTTTCGGGCCCTGATTCCCCGTCAGAGGGGGTTGTCTTCCCGGCTGTTGGGCCGTTCCGACGTCTCAAACCTTAGCGGAACCTCTCGGCGATTCCCAATCGGGGTCGATCGGGCCGACGAGTACCCACCGGAATTGAATTCGGGCGCGCCGAAGTCATTCCCGCTTGGGGGGTCGTGCTGGTGGTTTGATTGCCGCTGCTGCGGCGGGAGGTGCTGCCGTAGAACCGTTACGGTCCCGTGGCAACCCGAAGAACCTTACGGAGCCCGTAGGGGACTGTCAAGCATCGCTGTCAAGATCTTTAATCGAGGTCGCTGAGCCGGCCGCCGGCGTCCGGCTGCGCGTGCTCCACCCTGCGCAGGAGACGTGTCAGCACCTCACCGAGCGCGGTGCGGTCGTCGGCGGAGAGGTCCTGGAGCAGGTCCTCCTCGAAGACCGTGGCGAGGCGCATGGCCGCCAGCCACTTCTCACGCCCCTCTGCCGTGATCGCGACGATCACGCGGACCCGGTTGGTCTCGTCGCGCTCCCGGGTGACCAGGCCCTCCGTCACCATGCGGTCGATGCGGTGAGTCATCGCGGCCGGGGTGAGGCCGAGGCGCTTGGCGAGGTCGCCGGGGCCGAGGCGGTAGGGGGCGCCGGAGAGAACGAGGGCCTTCAGCACCTCCCAGTCCGTGTTGCTGATGCCCAGCTCGGCGGTCTGACGGCCGTACGCGACGTTCATACGGCGGTTGAGGCGGGACAGCGCCGAGACGATCTTCTCGACCTGGGGGTCGAGGTCCTGGAACTCGCGCTGGTAGGCGGCGATCTGCTCTTCGAGTGTCGGCTCGCCGGCGCCGGAGGTGTCGCCCATGGCCGCAGTATGGCACGGGACTCCTTTGCTTTGAAGTCCTTCGGTATGTACTCTTTACCTTCGAACTTTAGCTTCTAAGTCTTCAGCCTTCAGCTCTGACGGCTCGGCTGCAGCGATCGATCCCGAGAGATCAAGAGAGGGTGAACGTGACCAGGGCAATGGGCGCGGCGATGCGCCGGATTCACGTGGGCAACGCACTCAGCGCGTTCGGACTCGGCTTCACGGTCCCCTACCTGTACGTCTATGTGGCGCAGGTACGGGGACTGGGTTCTGTCACGGCGGGCCTCGTGCTCGCCGTCTTCGCCGTGGCCGCGCTGATCGTGCTGCCGTTCGCCGGACGGGCCATCGTCCGGCGCGGCCCGCTGCCGGTACTGCTGGTCGCCCTGGTCACCGCCGCGCTGGGCGCGCTGAGCCTCGGACTGTCCGCCTCCGCGGGCACGGTGCTGCTGTCCGCCGCCGCACTCGGCGCGGGGCAGGCCGTGATGCAGCCGGCCCTCGCGACGATGATCGTGGACTGCTCCACGACCGAGACCCGTTCGCGTGCGTTCGCCATGCAGTTCTTCCTGCAGAACCTGGGGCTCGGCGTCGGCGGGCTCATCGGCGGCCACCTGGTGGACACCACGAGCGCCTCGTCGTTCACGCTGCTGTTCGCGATCGAGGCGGCGATGTTTCTGGTGCTGGTCGCCGTCATGGCGACGGTGCGGGTGCCGCGCGCGCTGCGGATCGAGGAGGCGCCCGGACAGACGGGCGGCGGAAGCTGGAAGCAGCTGCTCGGCAACCGGGCCATGGTGCAGCTGTGTGTGCTGGGCTTCGTGCTGTTCTTCGCCTGCTACGGGCAGTTCGAGTCGGGGCTGAGCGCCTACGGCGTCGAGGCGGCCGGCATCTCCACGTCCGCGCTGGGCACGGCGCTGGCGGCGAACACGCTGATGATCGTGATCGCGCAGTTCGCGGTGCTGAAGTTCGTGGAGCGGCGCAAGCGCTCGCGCGTGATCGCGTCCGTGGGACTCATCTGGGCCGTGGCGTGGGCCGTGGCCGGGTACGCCGGGCTGGGGCACGGCAGCCAGACGATGGCCACGGCCGCGTTCATCTCGACGTACGCGCTGTTCGGGCTGGGTGAGGCGATGCTGTCGCCGACGCTGGCGCCGCTGGTGGCGGATCTCGCGCCGACCGGGCTCGCCGGGCAGTACAACTCCGCCTTCGCCCTGGTGAAGCAGCTCGCGCTGGCGATCGGTCCCGCGGTGGGCGGACCGCTGGGGGCCTCGCTGCACGCGCCGTACATCGTGGCGTTCCTGTTGTTCTCGCTGGGCATCACGGTGCTGGCGGTGCGGTTGGGGCGGCAGCTCACGGACATACAGAATCAGCCGTCGCTGGCCAGGAGCCGGGTGGTCACGCAGGGCGGGGCACCGGCCGACGCGGTGGTCGCCGCGGAGGCGTGAGCGGACCGGCGGCCGGGGCCGGGATTCCGCCACACCTCACGGTGTCTTCCTGCCGCCTCCGGCGTCGGGTCACGGCTTCTGCAGGACGAACTCGCACCAGACCGCCTTGCCGCCGCCCGGGGTGCGCCGGGACCCCCAGTTGGTGGCGATCGTCGCGACGATGGCGATGCCCCGGCCGGACTCGTCCCCCGGCTCCGCGCGGCGGCGTCGGGGCAGGTGGTCGTCGCCGTCGGTCACCTCGATGATCAGGCGGCGGTCGGTGCGGCGCAGGCGCAACCGCATCGGCGGGATGCCGTGCTGGAGGGAGTTGGCGACCAGTTCGCTGGTGGCCAGGACGCCGAGGTCGTGCAGGTCGGTGGGGAAGCGCCAGCTGGTGAGGACGCCGGAGGCGAAGGCACGCGCGCGTGGGGCCGCCTCCACCCCGCCCAGCAGTTCCAGGGCGGCGTTGCGGAACAGCTCGGCCTCGGCGCCCCGGCGGGCGGGGTGCTGGAGGACCAGGACGGCGACGTCGTCGTCGTGGTCCGGGGTGACGCCCGCCGAGCGGATCAGGCGGTCGCAGACCACCTGCGGGGTGCCGCCCGCGCCGGACAGGGCGCGCTCCAGGGCGGCGATGCCCTCGTCGAGGTCCTCGTCGCGGCGTTCGACCAGGCCGTCGGTGTAGAGGACGGCCGTGGAGCCGGGGGGCAGGGCGATCGAGCCGGACGTGTGGAGCCAGCCGCCGGTGCCGAGTGGGGGGCCGGTGGGCTCGTCGGCGCGCTGCACGCTGCCGTTCTCGTCGCGGACCAGGATGGGCAGGTGGCCGGCGGAGGCGTAGACCAGCCGCCCCTCGTTCGGGTCGTGGATGGCGTAGACGCAGGTGGCGATCTGGTTGGCGTCGATCTCGGCGGCGAGGCCGTCGAGGAGCTGGAGCACCTCGTGCGGGGGCAGGTCGAGGCGGGCGTAGGCCCTCACCGCCGTACGCAGCTGGCCCATGACGGCTGCCGCGCGGACGCCGCGGCCCATGACGTCGCCGATGACGAGGGCGGTGCGGCCGCCGCCGAGGGTGATCACGTCGTACCAGTCGCCGCCGACCGCGGCCTCGGTGCCGCCGGGGTGGTAGGTGGCGGCGACGCGCAGGTCGTCGGGCTCCTCGAGCTTCTGCGGGAGGAGGGAGCGCTGGAGGGTGACGGCGGTCTCGCGCTGGCTGCGTTCGCTCGCGCGGAGGCGGCCGGCGGCCTCGGCGTGGTCGGTGACGTCGGTCGCGAAGACGAGGACGCCTCGGTCGTCCCGGCCACCGCGCCCGTCGCGTCCCTCGTCGCCGGTCTCGATGACCGGGGTGCAGGTGAAGGTGTACGAGCGGCCGTCCGGAGCCTTGCGGGACTTGAGGGTGCGCGGCCTGCCGCTGCGCTGGACCTGGTCCAGGAGCGGGAAGAGGCCCGGCTCGTCCAGCTCGGGGAGGGCCTCGCGGGCGCGGGCGCCGAGGTCGCGCCTGCCGAAGGCGGAGACGTAGGCGTCGTTGACGTAGGCGAGGCGGTGCTCGGGGCCGTGGAGGAGGGCGACCAGGGCCGGGACGCGGTCGAGGACGTCGCGTACGGGCAGTTCGTCGACGCCGGGGACGTCGGGGGCGGGCGGGTCCTCGTCGGTCAACTGCTCGGCGCGGGCCGCGGGTACGGAGCCGTCCGCCCGCCGGTCCGGGGAGAGGGCCGTGTCGGTCCGCGCGGCGGCGCGGCGCTGTGTTCCGGGGAGTCGGGCGCTCCAGCGCGTGAAGTTCACGAATCCTTGCCTCGTGTAGTTGTCGGCGGCCGGGGACCGGGACGGGCCGGGGGCGGCCCGGGCCCCGGGGGCCGCGCTGGGGCGAGCGGCGGCGCGCCCGCGGTGGTGGACCAGTCTGGCAGGGTGCCCGCCCGGCCGACATCCGTCAGACGCCCCAGTGGCCGGGGGAGTTCCTGAGTCCGGTCAGGACGACCCCTTCGGGTTGTGCGGGGGCTCCTGAGAAGGCTTTCCACCGGCCGCGAGTTCGAACTCCGCCCGTGGATGTTCGAGTGAGCCCAGGGAGACGATCTCCCGTTTGAAGAGGCCGGCGATCACCCATTCGGCGAGCACGCGCGCCTTGCGGTTGACGGTGGGGACGCGGCTGAGGTGGTAGGCGCGGTGCATGAACCACGCGGGGTAGCCCTTGACCTTGCGCCCGTAGACGTGGGCGACGCCCTTGTGGAAGCCGAGTGAGGCGACGGAGCCGGCGTAGGTGTACGCGTACGTGTCGAGGGGCTCGCCGCGCAGGGCGTGGGTGACGTTGTCGCCGAGGACCTTGGCCTGGCGGACGGCGTGCTGGGCGTTGGGGGCGCATTCCCGGCCGGGTTCGGACGCGGTGACGTCGGGGACGGCGGCGGCGTCCCCGGCCGCCCAGGCGTGCGGGGCGCCGTCGACCGACAGGTGGGCGGTGCAGGTGAGCCGGCCGCGGTCGTCGAGGGGCAGGTCGGTGGCGGCGAGCACCGGGTGCGGTTTGACGCCGGCCGTCCAGACGACCGTGCGGGTGGGGAAGCGGGAGCCGTCGCTGAGGACGGCGACGCGGTCGGCGCAGGACTCCAGGCGGGTGTCCAGGCGTACGTCGATGTTGCGGCGGCGCAGTTCGGTGACCGTGTAGCGGCCCAGGTCCTCGCCGACCTCGGGCAGGATGCGGCCCGATGCCTCGACGAGGATCCACTTCATGTCCTCGGGGGTGACGTTGTGGTAGTACCGCGCGGCGTAGCGGGCCATGTCCTCCAGCTCGCCGAGGGCCTCCACGCCCGCGTAGCCGCCGCCGACGAAGACGAAGGTGAGGGCGGCGTCGCGCAGGGCGGGGTCGCGGGTGGAGGAGGCGATGTCCATCTGTTCGAGGACGTGGTTGCGCAGGCCGATGGCCTCCTCGACGGTCTTGAAGCCGACGCCGTGGTCGGCGAGTCCGGGCACGGGGAGGGTGCGCGAGACGGAGCCGGGCGCGAGGACGAGTTCGTCGTACGTCACCCGGCGGGCGCCCGTCTTCTCCTCGCCGGTGGCGAGGGTGGTGACCGTGGCGGTGCGGGTGGTGTGGTCGATGGACTCGGCCTCGCCGACGACGACGTCGCACTGGCCGAGGACGCGGCGCAGGGGTACGACGACGTGCCGCGGGGAGATGGAACCGGCCGCCGCCTCGGGCAGGAACGGCTGATAGGTCATGTAGGGGTCGGGGGTGACGACCGTGATCTCGACCTCGCCCCGGCGCAGTTCGCCCTTGAGGTTCCGTTGCAGCCGCAGGGCCGTGTACATCCCGACGTAGCCACCGCCGACAACGAGAATGCGCGCACGTTCCTTCACCATCCCATGACGCACCCGACGCTTGCGTTTGTCCACAGGCTCGTCAATTTGTGTGACCGGAGATCGCCGGAGCGCCGAGCCGGGCGAACCACCGTGCCGCGGTGTGAGCGTGCAGGTCAGCGTGGGTGGGTACGGGTGTGGAGAGCGGCGCATTCGGGGCGTGTGCGGTCCGTGCTCCGATCGGGCGGCGCTCCGTGCGGAACGTGCCCCTTCTGAATTGACCCCCGCTCAACTATGTTCTTTCCCACGGTGTGCAGGGGGATGTGCTCATGAGGTCCGCGACGGGCGGGCCGCGCAACCGGGCCCGTTCCAGCACTCCGGCTTTCGATGGCGGGGAGTGTCTCCGGGGGGAGACGTCATTACCGGGGGATTGTCTATGCATGTTCAGGATTCTCATTGGTCGTCCGCGTCGGCCGTCGCGCCCGGCGGTGCGATGAGCGCGTCGGCGGGCGGCGCACGCGGCGACACGGCACGTAACGCGCCCTTGCGCGTGGACGCCCAGCGCAATCTGGAGCACGTGCTGCGCGCGGCGCGGGAGGTGTTCGGCGAGCTGGGTTACGGCGCGCCCATGGAGGACGTGGCCCGGCGCGCCCGGGTCGGCGTCGGCACGGTGTACCGGCGTTTTCCGAGCAAGGACGTCCTGGTGCGCCGGATAGCCGAGGAGGAGACGGCGCGGCTGACCGACCAGGCGCGCACGGCGCTCGGGCAGGAGGACGAGCCGTGGTCGGCGCTGTCCCGCTTCCTGCGGACGTCGGTGGCCTCGGGCGCCGGGCGGCTGCTGCCGCCGCAGGTGCTGCGCGTCGGCGTGCCGGACGAGGCCGACGGCGGCGTCGGCGGCGCGGCGGCCGGTGATCCGCGGGTTCCGCAGCAGCGGATACAGCCGGGCACCGGCGAGCTGCGCCTGGTGCCCGACGAGGCCGCGAGGACCGGGGCGCCGACCGGTGGCGCGAGTTCGCCCACGGGCGGGGCGGGTCCTGTCGCGGGCTCCGTGGTGGGCGACGACGGGGCCGCGGCGCTCCTGGAGGTCGTGGGCCGGCTGGTGGAGCGGGCGCGGACGGCGGGTGAGCTGCGGCCGGACGTGTCGGTGTCGGACGTACTGCTGGTCATAGCCACGGCGGCGCCCTCGCTGCCGGACCCGGCCCAGCAGGCGGCTGCCTCGGCCCGGCTGCTGGACATCCTGCTGGAGGGGCTGCGGTCGCGCCCGGCGTGAGACGGCGGCGCCGAGGAACGGCCCGTATGTCCTTCCCCGAACGGCTGAGCGTTATTACCGCGGCACGGCAAGTCCCCACAGACGAGTGATGGTCGGCACAGGGGGGTCCTGAACAAAAGCCAATATGGCACGCTGACCCGGTGTTCGGACTGGCTGGGCAGGGTGGCGGGGGCTTTCCGCGATGAGCGTTGACAGGCGGGACGGGTCGCTCGGCGACGGCGAGAACGGCCAGGGTGACGTCGAAACCGGCGGCACCCGGGCCGCTGACGCCCGGGACGACGAGACCCGGGACGACGAGACCCGGGACGGTGGCGATACGCCGCAGGTGCCGGGTCAGGGCGGCCCGGCCCGCACCCGGCGGGACGGCGACCTCGACGTGTCCGCCGAGGACGGTGGCCGCGAGGGCTCTGCCAAGGACGGGAGCGGTGCCGGTGCCGGGATCCCGGCGCAGCGCGAGCGGCACGAAGACAGCGTGCTGCCACCGCCGCGGGAGCTTCCGGCGTCCGACGCGGAGCTGATCGAGCGGATGCGCTCGGGCGACGACACGGCCTACGAGGAGCTGTACCGGCGCCACGCGGACGCGGTACGCCGGTACGCCCGCACCTGCTGCCGCGACGCCCACACCGCGGACGACCTCACCGCCGAGGTCTTCGCCCGCATGCTCCAGGCGGTGCGCGGCGGTTCGGGACCCGAGTACGCCGTGCGCGCCTACCTGCTCACCGCGGTCCGGCGCGTCGCCGCCGGCTGGACCAGGTCGGCCGGACGGGAGCAACTCGTCGAGGACTTCGCGGTGTTCGCCGCGCAGGCCGCGCACACCGCGAAGGGCGACGACGACACCCTGGAACTGGGCGCCGACGTGCGCGCCATGCACGAGGCCGAGCAGTCGATGGCCATGCGGGCCTTCCGGTCGCTGCCCGAGCGGTGGCAGGCCGTGCTGTGGCACACCGAGGTCGAGGACGAGTCGCCGAGCGAGGTGGCCACGCTCTTCGGGCTGGACGCCAACGGCACCCGCGTCCTCGCCAGCCGCGCCCGCGAGGGCCTGAAGCAGGCATACCTCCAGGCCCACGTCAGCGACGCCCTCGCCGCCGACGAGGAGTGCGCCCGCTACGCCGACCAGCTCGGCACGTACGCGCGCGGCAGACTGCGCGTCCGGGCCGAACGCGGGCTCCGCAAGCACCTGGAGGAGTGCGCCAGGTGCCGGCTCGCGGCGACCCAGATCAAGGAGGTCGCGAGCGGCATTCCCGCCGTGGTGCCCGTCGCGGTCATCGGCTGGTTCGGTGTCGCCGGGTACGCGAAGGCGGCCGGGCTCATCGCCGGGGGCGCCGGTGCCGGTGCGGCGGGAGCAGCGGGCGCGGCGGCCGCGGCGAGCGGCGGCAGCTCCGGCGGAGCGGGCGCCGGAGCAGGTGCGGCGGCCTCCGAAGGGCTCAGCGCTCCGGTGAAGGCCGGTATCGCGGCCGGTGTGGTCGCGGTGGCCGCCGCGGCGGCGCTGGCCCTCGCACTGATCGGCGACGAAGCCCCGGACAAGGAACCGCCGAAGGCCGCCCCACCCGCCTCCTCCCCGGTGGCGCAGCCCGCCCCCGACACTCCGACACCCACGCCACGCCCACCCCGCCCACCCGAGCCGGTGGCGGCCCCCAAGCCAACCCCGACCCCGACCCCGACCCCGACCCCGAAGCCACCCCCCACACCCACCCCAAAGCCAAAGCCAAAGCCGACCCCCACCCCCACACCCACCCCGACCCCAACACCTCCCCCACCGCCGCCGCCACCGCCACCGCCACCCGCCCCGACGGTCTACCAATGGAGCGAGCTGGCGTACGACGTGAGTGGCAACGGCACGGGCCCCGAGATGCGGCTGGCCGGAAGCAGCTGGGTGTGGCAGCGCTCCGCCCTGTCCATCGCCGACGTGCGGTACGCGCACGGCGTCACCGTCCACGGACGCTCCTCGGTCACCATCGACCTCAACCGCGACTGCTCGTCCTACGACGCGCTGGCCGGCATCGACGACCTGACGATGAAGCTGGGCAAGGTCCACTTCTCGGTGTACGCCGACGGCGTCCGGCTGTGGAACTCGGGGATGGTCAAGGGCGGGGACCCCGCGGTACCGGTCCACGTGGACATCACGGGCCGCGAGACGCTGCGGCTGGTGACCGAGCCGCACAGCCACTTCGACTCGCTGGCGCTCGCGGACTGGGCAGACTCCCGCTTCACCTGCGCGTAGGCGATACCGGCTGCCCCACCGCCGCCGCCAGCTCGACGACGACGTCCAGGGGCGTGAGGACGGCGCCCTCGGCCAGTTCGGCGGCGTACCGCCGCGGGCCGAGGGCACCGCGGGCGGCGGCCTCGGCCCGCTCGGCGTGCGCGCGGTCCGGCATGGGGCGCGGACGGTCGCCGCGCCAGCGCCCGGCCGCGCCCAGCAGCCGTACCGCACGGGCCTGGTCGCCGAGGTCGCTCAGCAGCCCGGCCGCGCTGTCCACCAGCGTCGCGAGGACCAGCTCGGCGCACCGCTCCTCGACGGCCGCCCGCAGGGTGTCCGCCAGCAACGGCAAGGCGGCGCCCGGGCACGACTCGCCCGCCGTCACAAGGGCCTCCACCAGCCCCAGCATGGCCAGGAACTGCGGCGGCGGCGTGCCGCGCAGGCACTCCTCGCGGGCCGCCTCCCACAGCACGCGTGCCCGCGCGAACTCCTCGTCGACCACCGCGAGCCCGGCCCGCAGCATCAGGACGAATGCCTTGGAGTCGACCACGCCGTACCGGTCCGCCGCGGCGCCGGCCTCGTCGAGCACACCGAGAGCCGTGCCGTGGTCCCCCTCCCGGTAGGCGATCTCGGCGAGCCGGGCGATGAGGAAGGGCGCCTCGGCGAAGGCGCCCACCTCCTCGGCGAGCCGCAGCGCCTCCGCGTACTCGGCCCTGGCCTCCTCGTAGTGGCCGCGCACCATGGCGGCCTCGCCGAAGGCGCTGCACACCTGGGCCTCCACCAGACGGTCGCCGACGCGTCGGCTGAGTACCCGCATCTCCGCCAGATCGTCGTCGATGCCCGCCGGAGTGCCCGAGGTGTCGACCACGGCGTGCGTGCGGAACATGAGGCTGGCGGCGATCTCCCACTCGCCCCCGTAAGCACGGCAGTTGGCGACGGAGGCGTCCATGGAGCCCCGGACGTCCCCCGAGTCGCTGACGAAGAACTCGGTCAGCGGCCACACGAGCCCGGGCACCCGGGCCGCTTCGGGGCCGCCGGCCGCGAAGTGGTCCCGAACCCTCCGCACGTACCGCCGCATCCGCTCGTCCAGCAGCCGCTCCCTCGACTCGCTCTCGAAGGTGAGGAGGATGTGCATCATCCGTACCCGCATGCGCAGCGAGTCGAGCGGATGCGGCGGAGAGCCTTCCGCCACGGCAAGAAGCGCCGCGACGGGGTCCGTGGCAGCCGTCCGCCGGGCGAGGACGTCCGTCGGCGGCACCCGACCGCCCTCCGCGTCCAGGGCGGCGCCGAGGCGCAGCACCCGGTCCAGCCACCTGACGCCTTCGTGGCGGTAGTTGCGCAGCAACTAGAACCAGCCCATGGCGAGCGCGAGGGCGGCGGCCTCCGGCTCGTCACCCGCGGTCAGTGAGCGGTCGAGGGCCGCGCGGATGTTGTCGTGCTCGGTCTCCAGGCGGGCGATGTACGGCAGTTGCCCGGCCGAGCGCAGCCGCGGGTCGGCCTCCTCGGCCAGGGCGCGCGCCCACGCGCGATGCGCTCGCTCGGCGGACTCGCGCAGCCCGGGGACCTCGGCGGCGCGTTCCTCGGCGTACTCGTGGATGGTCTCCAGCATGCGGTAGCGCATGCCGGTTCCTTCGCCACCCGGTTGGGCGACGACCAGGGACTTGTCCACCAGGGCACCGACCAGTTCCGCCGCGGGCCCGGTGCCCACGGTCTCCGCGGCCGCGAGGTCCCAGCCGCCCGCGAAGACGGACAGCTCGCGCAACATCGTGCGCTCGGCCTCGTCGAGGAGGTCCCAGGACCAGTCGACGACGGCCCGCAGCGTCTGCTGGCGGGGCAGGACGGTACGGCTGCCCGAGGTGAGCAGCCGGAAGCGGTCGTCGAGCCGGTCGGCGATCTCCCGCGGGGTGAGCAGCCGCAGCCGGGCGGCCGCCAGCTCGATGGCCAGGGGCAGCCCGTCGAGGCGCCGGCAGATCTCGGCGACGGCCTCCTCGTCGCGCAGTACGACGTCGGCGTCGGGCCGTACGGCACTCGCGCGCGTGGTGAAGAGACGGAACGCCTGCTCGGGGGTGAGCGGCTCGACCGGCCGCACCGACTCGCCGGGCACACCGAGGGGTTCGCGGCTGGTGGCCAGGATGGTGAGACCGGGACAGCGGGTCAGCAGGGTCTCGGCGAGCCGGGCCGCCGCGCCGATGACGTGTTCGCAGTTGTCGAGGACCAGGAGTTGGCTGCGCGGGGCGCAGTACTCGACGAGCAGGGCGACTGGATCGTCCTGGACGGCGGGCCGGTCACCGGTCAGCAGCACGGTCTCGCGCAGCCCGAGGGCGTTGACGACCGCGCCCGGCACCGCCTCCGGCCGGTCGAGCGGGGCGAGCTCGACCAGCCACGCCTGATCGAGCCCGGCGGCGGCCTCCTCGGCGAGGCGGGTCTTCCCGGACCCGCCCGGCCCGGTCAGGGTGACGAGACGGGCCCCGCGCAGCTCGGAACGGATGGCGTCCAGCTCCAGCTCCCGCCCCACGAAGGAAGTCAGCCGGGGCCGGATGTTGCCCCTGCGGCGATCCGGAGCCCGCTCGGGAGCGGGCTGCTCCGCACCCCGGCCGCCGAGCAGTTCGGCGTGCAGGGCGCGCAGTCGGGGCCCGGGTTCGGCGCCGAGGCCTTCGGCGAGGGTGCGGCGGGTGCTCTCGTAGGCGGCCAGGGCGTCGGCGTCGCGGCCGGTGGCGCGCAGGGCGGAGATGAGGAGGGCGTGCAGGGGCTCGTCGTACGGGTGGGCGGCGGTCAGTTCACGCAGCCGCGGTACGGCGTCGTGGGCGTCGCCGAGACGCAGACCGGCCTCGATTCGGCTGCGGGTCGCCTCCAGGTGCAGGGCCTCGGGGCCGGCGGCGTGGCCGGGGAGGTCGGCCAGGGCGGAGCCGCGCCAGAGGGCGAGGGCCTCGTCCAGGTGCCGGGCGGCGGTCGGGGCGTCGCCGCGTTCGAGGGCGGTGGTGCCCTGCCGTACGAGGCGCTCGAAGACGTACAGATCGACGTCGTCGCGGGTCGCCGCGAGCCGGTAGCCGCCGGGGGCGGAGTCGACGGCCTCCTTGCCGACGGTACGGCGGAGGCGGCCGACCAGGGCCTGGAGGGCGGCCGGGGCGTCCTGCGGCGGGTCGTCCTCCGCCCAGACCTCGTCGATCAGGGTGGCGGGCGTGACGACGTCGCCCGGGCGCAGGGCGAGGGCGGTGAGCAGCGCGCGCAGGCGGGGGCCGCCGGGGCTTGCGACGGTGCCGTGGTCCTCCGTCTGGGTGACGCCCAGGATTCTGTACCGCACGGGGTTCATTGTCGCCGCACCGGCGGCGTGCGGGCACCCGGTGCCGGTGCGGCGCGTGGTCCGGCGTGTTCTTGGCACCTGGTGCGGGTGTCGGCGCGGGGGTGGGGAGCGCGGCCCGGCGCTTACGGGGTGCCGCCGCGCCCACCCGTGCCGCCCCAGCGGCACGACTGCCCGCGGCTAGGGGGCGACGGCCCGCGGGCGCGTACGGCGGGAAGGGGGCGTGGCGGGGGGTGTTCGCCCGCAGCGGTTGGCGCGTCAACGCCCCGAGCCCCCGTAGCCAACCGATTTCGCGCCGTTCCGAGGACGAACACCCCCCGGCGCGGCCCCGACCCACAACCGCACCCACCGCGCACGGCGCACCCCCACCGAACCCGCACAGGCGCCGCAGGCACCCCGCACAGCCGCCGCAGGCACCCGCACCCGCCGGCTCAGCCCCGCCGCACGACCGCCCCAGCCCCGCCCAGCGCCCCCCGCTGCGGCACGATGCCCGCCGGTACCGCGCGTTGGCGGGCCGGAGTGCCGGTCCAGCAGGTGCCGCGGCGGGCCAGCAGGCGGCGGAGCCACAGCTCCAGCGAGACCAGGTCGGCCAGCCCGTCCAGCGGCAGCGGCTCACCCGCGGCCGCCGCCCGCACCGCCTTGCGCACGACCCGCGCCTCCACGAGCCCAGCCTGCGCGAGCAGCGGCGTGTCGAACAGCCCCAGCAGGGAGTCCGCCGCGACCCGCACCCCCGTACGCGCGGCGGAAGCCGCCAGCGCCTGGGTGGGCGCCCCCCACCCGCTGGGCAGCTCGCTCACCCCCGCGCCCTCCAGCACCGTCCGCAGGATCGCCGCCCGCGCCCCCGGCTGCACCCGCAGCGCCTCCGGCAGGGCACGGCAGGCCCGGACGACCTGGTTGTCGAGGAACGGCGTGTGCAGCCGCTGGAAGCGGACCTCCGCGGCCTGCTCGAGGACCCGCACCTCCGAAGCCTGCCGCGCCAGCGCCGCCCGCGCCCGGAAGTCCCCCGGACGCTGCCCCGGCCCCACCCCCGACCGCTGCGAGGACGTCTGGAGGCGAACCGATACTTCAGCCAACGCCTCTCCGGTCAGCCACCGCGCCGCCGGCCCCGCCCCGGCCCAGGTCAGCGCGGCCAGCGAGGCGTCCATCGCCCCGTCCCCCGGCGGGTCGAAGCGTCTGCGCAGCAACCGCTCGGCGAGCACCTCGAGCCCGCTCCGGTACGGCGTGCGCGCCAGCCGCCGCGCCGCGCCGTACACGCGCGCGGGGACCAGTACCGACCCGTCGGCCTTGGCGAGCGCGGCGACCGGCCGGACCAGGTGCCGCCGCTTGCGGTCCATGAGCAGGTCGGCGAGGCGCGCCGGATGGGCGTCGAGGACCTGCCGCGCCCCGTACCCGGCGAAGTGGTCCGCGCTCCCCGCGGCGAGCCGCGCCCGGTGCCGCGCGGCGGCGACCAGGAAGGAGCCCGGCTCGTCGGTCAGCGGCCCGTCCAGCGCGGTGAACGGCAGCATGTCCTCGCCGCCGGTGACCACGACGTGGTGCAGCCGCGGGTTGGCCGCCAGCGCGCCCGCCCGCTCCAGCTCGGGCTCCTGTCCGCCGACGGCGAGGTCGTTGAAGGTGACGGCCAGCAGCCGCTCCCCCGCCCCGGTGCCGTGTCCGAGCACGGTCCCCGGCATCCCCGGCAGCCCGGCCGCCAGCAGCGCCAGCGTGCCCGAGGCCGGCCCGCCGGACAGGTCGGCCCCGATCCCCGGCACCGGCATCCCGCGCGCCGCACGGCGTTCCGCGGGCCCCATGCCCGGAACCGGCCCGGGATCGATGCCGTCCCCGGGGACGTGCCGCGGCGCGGCGAGCCGGGTGCGCACCGCCTCCACCAGGGCGTCCCGCACACCGTCCACCGCGCGGTCGGGGTCGGCCGCGGGCGCCGCGACGGCGAGCGAGGCCACCGGCTCGTACCCCGCGATCTCGCGCGCCCCGGCGCGCAGGATCAGCGCATGCCCCGGCGGCACACGCCTCACGCCGTCGTACGGGGTGGAGTCGTCCAGCGCGGCCGGCACGTCGGGCGTGGCGAGCAGCGCGGCGAGGTGGCCGAAGTCGAGGTTGGCCTCGACGAGGTCGGCGAGCGGCAGCGCGGCGGTCGCGTAGGCGGTGCCGCCGGCCCAGGGGGTGTGGAACACGGGCCGCGCGCCCGCGAGATCGCCGCACACGGTGATCCGCCGCCCGACCTGGACGACGGCGGTGTAGCTGCCGGGCCAAGCCGTCAGATGTCGCAGCGCGCCCCCGCGCGCGGCGAACAGCGCGACGCGCAGCTGCTCGTCACTCGCGCCGCAGATGCCGAGGACGGCGATCCGGGTCTGCGCGTCGGCCGTGACGACGCGCACCTCGTCCGGGCGCCAGTCGCCGACCGCCCACAGCGGATCGGGGTCGCCCCACAACGGCTGGGCGCCCACGGGCTGGACGGTCTCGCCGTCGTAGCCGGTGGCCCCCGCGGAACCGGCCGCTCCGGCGATCCCCGCTGCTGCTCCTGCTCCCACGGCGGCGCTGCTCCACCCCACCAACCACCGCATCGACGCCTCCACAGGCTGGGGACAACCAGTGCACCGTACGAACTGGTTCCCCATGCTGCCATGAAGGGCGCGCGACAGAGCGTCGGCGGAGCCGCACGGGCTCACTCAGTGCGCCCTCGCGGATACCCACGCGAGAACGCCGACTCCCTCGCACCACCCCTCGGGCGCTGCCCTGAAGGGGGGTGAAGGCGACGCGAATGCGCCCCCGTAACGCGCCCTTTGGCTCCCCAACGCGCCCTCAACTCCCATGGTGAGGGCGGTAGTACCCCGAAATCACCAGAGGTGATTTTCAGCCAAATCGACGTCACACGGTCGCACCCGAACACGCTCCGAACACGCTCCGTACAAATGCTGCGCACCGCTCGGCGGCATGCCGTCGGCGCGCGGTCCGGGGGACGGGACTCGCCCCCCGGACCGGTCCGCCGCCCGCGGGGATGTAGGCGGCGGCGTCCCCCAGCCCACTGGATCCAGTACAGCGGGCCGACCCACGCACCGCCCATGGAATCGCTCCCGCCGTGGCCGGAGAAGAGCGCACGCACGGGCGCACGGCCACACATCGGGAGCACGCGGCAACAGACCGTACATACACCGCACTTGAGTACGGACCACAATCCCGCCATCCGGAACAATGCCTCTTAACGCCTGGGATGCGGCGAACTACGCTGGGTTTACGAATGCCGCGTGGTTATGCCAGCGCGGCAGCCGTCTGTGTCGAGGGGTGGCGCATGTCCAGGGAGCAACGCGGGCCGAACGAGAAGCTCGGCGCCGTTCTCGCCCTCGCGGGAATCAGCAACGCAGGACTCGCCCGGCGCGTCAACGACCTCGGCGCCCAACGCGGGTTGACACTTCGCTACGACAAGACGTCGGTGGCCCGCTGGGTGTCGAAGGGCATGGTGCCCCAGGGCGCCGCGCCGCACCTCATCGCGGCGGCCATAGGCCAGAAGCTCGGCCGCCCGGTGCCGCTCCACGAGATCGGTCTGGCGGACGCGGACCCCGCCCCCGAGGTGGGCCTCGCCTTCCCGCGGGACGTCGGCCAGGCGGTCAGGTCGGCCACCGAGCTGTACCGTCTCGACCTCGCCGGCCGCCGCACCGGCGGCGGCATCTGGCAGTCGCTCGCCGGTTCGTTCGCGGTGAGCGCCTACGCGACGCCCGCCTCCCGATGGCTGATAACCCCGGCCGACAGCTCGGTGGCGCGCGAGGCGGGCCCCGCCGAGGGCTCCGGCGCACCGCTCAAAGTCGGCCACAGTGATGTGCAGAAGCTGCGCGAGGCCGCCGAGGACGCCCGCCGCTGGGACTCCAAGTACGGCGGCGGCGACTGGCGTTCCTCGATGGTCCCCGAGTGCTTACGCGTCGAGGCGGCCCCGCTGCTCCTCGGCTCCTACTCCGACGAGGTCGGCCGCGCCCTGTTCGGCGCCTCGGCCGAACTGACCCGCCTGGCCGGGTGGATGGCCTTCGACACCGGCCAGCAGGAGGCGGCCCAGCGGTACTACATCCAGGCGCTGCGCCTGGCCCGCGCGGCGGCCGACGTCCCGCTCGGCGGCTACGTGCTGGCCTCCATGTCGCTCCAGGCGACCTACCGCGGCTTCGGCGACGAGGGCGTGGACCTCGCCCAGGCCGCCCTGGAGCGCAACCGCGGGCTGGCCACGGCCCGCACCATGAGCTTCTTCCGCCTGGTGGAGGCACGGGCGCACGCGCGCGCGGGCGACGCGGTGGCGGCCGGCGCGGCGCTGAAGGCCGCCGAGAGCTGGCTGGAGCGCGCCCGCCCCGGCGACAGCGATCCGACGTGGCTGGGTTTCTACTCCTACGACCGGTTCGCCGCCGACGCGGCCGAGTGCTACCGCGACCTGAAGGCACCACGCCAGGTCCGCCGCTTCACCGAGCAGGCGCTGTCGAAACCGACGGAGGAGTTCGTACGCTCGCACGGCCTCAGACTCGTCGTCTCGGCGGTGGCCGAGCTGGAGTCCGGCAACCTGGACGCGGCCTGCGAGCAGGGCGTGCGGGCGGTCGAGGTGGCCGGCCGCATCTCCTCGGCCCGCACCACCGAGTACGTGAAGGACCTCCTGCACCGCCTGGAGCCCTACGGCGACGAGCCGCGCGTGGTGGAGCTGCGCGAGCGCGCCCGCCCGCTGCTGGTGACTCCGGCCTGACGCGGACCGCCCGCTTCCGGGTTTGAGGGCATTGTCAGTGGCGCAGTGCACTATCGAAGTGGGAGGTGGGCCGGGAAATGGAAGAAGTGCGGGCCGGGCTCGTTCGGAGCACCGTGTACGACTGCGACGTGCTGGTGATCGGCGGCGGGATCGTCGGCCTGTCCACGGCGTACGCGATCACGCGCGCCGCCCCGGGCACCCGGGTCACGGTCCTGGAGAAGGAGCCGGGCCCCGCCCGCCACCAGACGGGCCGCAACAGCGGGGTCATCCACAGCGGTGTCTACTACCGCCCCGGCTCTCTCAAGGCGCGCTACGCGGTGCGGGGCGCCGCCGAGATGGTCAAGTTCTGCGCCGAGTACGGCATCGACCACGCCGTCACCGGCAAGCTGATCGTCGCCACCGACCGCGCCGAGCTGCCCCGCCTGCACGCCCTCGTCCAGCGCGGCCGGGAGAACGGCATACCGGTGCGCGAGCTGAGCGGCGCCCAGATCCAGGAGTACGAGCCCGAGGTGCGGGGCCTGGCCGCCATACACGTCGGCATAACCGGCATCTGCGACTACGGCGCCGTGGCCCGGCAGCTCGCCCACGCCTCCGGTGCGGACATCCGCTACGGCGCCGAGGTGCACCGCGTCGACCGGCGCCCCGGCCTGGGCGTCGCCGTTCGCACCCGTGCCGGAGACGTGCTCCGGGCCCGGGCCCTGGTCAACTGCGGCGGGCTGCACTGCGACGAGATCGCCCGGCTGACCGGCGACGACCCCGGGATGCGGATCGTCCCCTTCCGGGGCGAGTACTACGAGCTGGCGCGACCGGAGCTGGTGCGGGGCCTGGTGTACCCGGTGCCGGACCCGGCGTTCCCGTTCCTCGGAGTGCATCTGACCCGGGGCATCGACGGCGGTGTGCACGTCGGGCCGAACGCGGTGCCGGCGCTGGCGCGCGAGGGGTACGGCTGGGGCGTGGTGCGCCCCCGTGAGCTGGGCGCGACCCTGGCCTGGCCGGGTTCGTGGCGGATAGCGCGGCGGCACTGGAGGTACGGCGCGGGCGAGCTGCGCCGGTCGCTGTCCAGGAGCGCGTTCACGGCGGCGGTCCGCAGGCTGCTGCCGGCGGTGACGGAAGGCGACCTGGTCGCCGCCCCGGCAGGGGTGCGAGCGCAGGCGGTGCTGGCGGACGGCACGCTGGTGGACGACTTCCTGATCAAAGAGGGCGCCCACGCGGTGCACGTCCTGAACGCACCGTCGCCCGCGGCGACCGCCTCCCTGCCCATCGGCCGCGAGGTGGCGCGCAGAGCGCTGGCGATGCTGGCGGACTAGGGACCCCCGGCCCCCCGCCCGCCCGGCAGGCAGGCCACCGGGCAGGCGCGGGCTAGTCGCGCCCGGGGGCGCTGCTGCCCTCGTACGAGCCGAGGCCCTCGATCAGGGTGACGAGGGCCGGGTCCCCCGCGAAGCGCTCGGCGTGGATCTGCCGGATGCGGTCGGCCGTGGCCGGGTCCTCGTCGTCGGTCAGGTCGTGGGAGACCATGTTGCGCACCAGCGGCAGCCCGATCTCGTCGACCTGCCGGTGCAGCGGGGCGTGCATGTAGGCCCGGTAGCCCTCGATGTCCTCGACGGCGAACATCGCGCCGTAGTCGAAGTCGCCGCCCACGTCGCGCCCGACCGTCCAGTACGTGACGGCATCGATCTCGCGCCCCATCCTGCGGAGCATCTCCAGTGCTTCCTCGACCTTGTCCCGGGGTGCGTCGGGTCGCATGGCAAGGCGGATCTGGTGGTGAATCACGGTGTCTCTCCCCACGGTACGACTGCCGCTTGACACTTCAGCCATTCGCTGACGTTACAGAGTCTAACTACACCTACAAGCTGTCGCAACCACGTGCGCGGTCTAAAATCGACGCATTGTGTCTGACTCCCACCACACCCCCGAGGCCGCATCCGCCTCCCTGCGTCACGTCCGCGCCAAGGGCGAGCCCCGTTTCCCCGACGGCCCGAAGGCCGATCCCGCCGGTTCGCACTTCGAGCGGCGGATCCGCAGCTTCCAGCCCCGGCGGAGCCGGGTGACCGCCGGCCAGGCGGACGCGCTGCAGCGGCTGTGGCCGGTATGGGGGCTGGACATCGACGGACAGCGGGTCATCGACCTCGCCGAACTCTTCGGCAACGCCCGCCCCGTGGTCCTGGAGGTCGGCTTCGGCATGGGCGAGGCCACCGCCCGGATGGCCGCCGCCGACCCGGACACCAACATCCTCGCCGTCGACGTCCACACCCCGGGCCAGGGCAACCTGCTCGGCCTCGCGGAGCGACAGGAGCTGTCCAACATCCGGGTGGGCAACGGCGACGCGATCATCCTGCTGCGCGAGATGCTCGCCCCCGACTCCCTCGCCGGCCTGCGCGTCTACTTCCCCGACCCGTGGCCCAAGAAGCGGCACCACAAGCGGCGGCTGATCCAGCCGGAGTTCCTGTCGCTGGCCGCGACCCGGCTCGCCCCGGGTGCCGTGGTGCACTGCGCCACCGACTGGGAGCCGTACGCCGAGCAGATGCTCGACGTGCTCACCGCGCACCCCGACTTCGAGAACACCGTGCCCGGCGGCGGATTCGCGCCACGTCCCGAACACCGGCCGCTGACCCGTTTCGAGGGCCAGGGACTGGACAAGGGTCATGTGGTGAACGACCTGCTCTTCCGTCGCGTACAGCACAAGGAGCTGCCCCCCACCGGTTAGGGTCCATGCCGTGGCCACCTGTCCCCCGTATCCGACCCGTGCGCACCGGCATACGCACTGGTGGCAGCGCTCCTGGGTGCGTTACGGCGCGCTGATCACCCTGCTCGCGCTCTCCGGCCTGGTGATCCTGGCCCTGGTGCGCGAACAGACGGGTACGCAGGGGTTCCTGGTGGGGTTGGGCCTGGCGGTGCTGCCGGTGCCGCTGCTCATAGCCGCCTTCCGCTGGCTGGACCGGGTGGATCCCGGCCCCTGGCGGAACCTGCTCTTCTGCTTCGCCTGGGGGGCCTGCGCGGCGGCGCTGATAGCGATCGTCGCCAACAGTTTCGCGACGCGCTGGATAGCGACCGCGACCGCCGACCCGGCCGGCGCGGACACCCTGGGCGCCACGGTCATAGCCCCGGTCGTCGAGGAGTCCGCCAAGGCCGCCGCCGTCCTCCTCGTCTTCCTGTTCCGCAGGCGGGACTTCACCGGCATCGTCGACGGCGTGGTCGTCGCCGGGGTCACCGCCACCGGCTTCGCCTTCACCGAGAACATCCTGTACCTGGGCACCGCCTTCGGCACCGACCAGCTCACCGGCGACAGCGGCATCGCCTCCGTCACCGCGGCGACCTTCTTCGTGCGGGTCGTGATGTCGCCGTTCGCGCACCCGCTGTTCACCGTGCTCACCGGCATCGGCTTCGGGATCGCCGCGCTCTCCACGGGCCGGCACCACCTGCGCCGGGCCCTGCTCCCGCTGGCCGGGCTGCTGCTCGCGATGGGCATGCACGCCCTGTGGAACGGCTCGGCCGCGTTCGGCGAGTACGGCTTCTTCGCCGTCTACGCGGCGTTCATGGTGCCGTCCTTCGGCCTGCTGACCTGGCTGGTGATCTGGACCAGGCAGCGTGAACTGGGCACCGTACGGGCCGAACTGCCCGCGTACGTCCTGGCGGGATGGCTCACGCCCGTGGAGCCGTACGCGCTGGGCTCGATGCGGGCCCGCCGCATCGCCCGGCAGTACGCCCGCCGGCACGCGGGGAAGGAGGGGGCGCGGGCGGTGGCGCGGTACGAGGCGTGCGCGACCTCGGTGGCGTTCCTGCGGCAGCGCGGGCGCCGCGGCAGGGCGGGCGCCGACTTCACCGTGCGGGAGCGGGCGCTGCTGGAGGCCCTGTGGCACCTGCGGGGCGTGGCCCGCCCGGCGCTGGACTACGCGGCCCGGGCCACGGCCCCGCCGCCGCCCCTGCCTCGGCCGCTACCGCCGTGGGGGTATCCGTACGGCGGGCCGCACGGTGCGTACGGCCTCCGTACGGATGCCCCCAGTCCCTACGCCCCGCAGGCCCCCTGGCCCCCCTACGCCACACAGGCCCCGCACGATCCGTACGTGCCGCCGTACCACCCGTACGCCCCGCCCGGCCCGCACCGTCCGTAGGTCCCACCGTCCGTAGGTCCGCGACGCGACGGCCGCACGCTCAGGCGGACGCCTGGGTGAGCCTCCCGACCTCGTCCTCCGTCAGGCTCAGCTCGGCCACGCCCAGCAGGGCCGGCAGCTGCTCCACCGTGCGCGCGGACGCGATCGGCGCCGCCACCGTCGGCCGGGCGGCCAGCCAGGCGAGGGCGACCGTGGCGACGGGGGCTTCGTGGGCCGCGGCGATCTCGTCCAGGACGGCCAGCACCCGGCGGCCCCGCTCCGTCTCCAGGTGCTTGGCCGCGCCGCCCGCCCGCGGGCTGTCCACGTCCGTGCCGGGCCGGTACTTGCCGGTGAGGAAGCCGGCCGCGAGGGCGTAGTACGGCACGGCGGCGAGACCGGCCCGCTCGGCGAGGTCGCGCAGCTCGCCCTCGTACGTGTCGCGGGAGACCAGGTTGTAGTGCGGCTGGAGGGCGACGTACCGGGCGAGGCCCTCGCGGTCGGAGAACTCCAGGGACGCCGCGAGCCGTTCGGCGGAGATGTTGGAGGCGGCGATGTACCGCACCTTCCCGGCCTTCACCAGCTCGTCCAGCGCGCCGATGATCTCCTCGACCGGCACCTCGGGCTTGTCGAAGTGGGTGTAGTAGAGGTCGATGCGGTCGGTGCCCAGGCGGCGCAGCGAGGCGTCGGCCGCGGCCTTGATGTTCGCGGCGGACAGACCGGGGTACTGGGGGTGCTGGCTGACCTTGGTGGCGAGGACGACGTCGTCACGGTTGCCGCGGGCCGCGAGCCACTGGCCGAGGACGGTCTCGGACTCGCCGCCGCTGTTGCCGTCGACCCAGGCGGAGTAGGAGTCGGCGGTGTCGACGAAGTTGCCGCCCGCCGCCGTATAGGCGTCCAGGACGGCGAAGGACTCGTTCTGGTCGGCGGTCCAGCCGAAGACGTTGCCGCCCAGGGCGAGGGGGAAGACCTCGAGGTCGGAGGAGCCGAGCTTGCGCAGAGAAGTCATGTACGGAGTCAACAACCGCGCCGGAGCAGACCATCCCGGCACGCACCCGCACGCACGCAAAAACCCCGCAAACCGGCAGCCCTGACGTCGGGGGGTTGCCGTCAGGACCGCCGGGGATCAGCGGGGCGAATCAGGGGACGGGCTGAGCGGGGTGGCGCGGATCAGGGCGGCCCGGATCAGGGAGTGAGCCCCTTGCTCTGCAGCCAGGCCATCGGGTCGATGCCAGTGCCGCCATCGGTGTGGACCTCGAGGTGGAGGTGGGCGCCGGTGACGTTGCCGGTGGCGCCGACGCGGCCGATGACATCACCGGTGGTGACCTTCTGGCCGACGCTGACGTTGATGGAGGACTGGTGCGCGTACCAGAGCTCGGTGCCGTCGTCGAGGGTGAGCACGGTCTTGTAGCCGTACGACCCGTCCCAGCCGGCCGACGTGATGGTGCCCCTGTGCACCGCCTTGAGCAGCGTGCCCGTGGGGGCGGCGAAGTCGAGGCCGGTGTGGTGGCCGGAGGACCAGAGGGAGCCGGCCTGGTTGAACGTGGAGGAGATCGTGTACGAGGAGGTCGGCAGCGTGAACTGCTTGGCCAGCTTCGCGAGCCGCTCGGCCTCCGCCTTCTTCGCGGCCTCCTCCTCCGCCTTCTTCTTGGCGGCGGCGGCCTTCTCCTCGGCCTCCTTCTCCGCCTTGGCGGCGGCTTCCTGAGCCTTCTTCTCGGCCGCGGCCTGAGCCTCGGCGGCCGCCTTGGTCTCGACCTGCGCCTGCTGCTGCTCGGCCTGCGCCATGATCCGGGCCCGCAGCGACTCGCCGGCGTCGGCGGTGCCGGTGCCCTCGGCGCTGTCGGCGGCGACGGCCTGGGTGATGCCGCTGAGCGGGGTGGCGGAACCCTCGGGCTCCGACTCCTCGTCACCGCCGGGCATGAGCGAGCCGACGTTCGGCAGGTCCGGCATGGAGATGGACACCGGCGGCTTGCCGGTCTGCGCGCTGGCCATGCCGCCCGCGCCGACGGCGGCTATGACACCGACGCCGAGGACGGTGGAGCTGCGGGCGAGCCCGCCGCGCTGCTTGGCGACGCGGTGCCGGCCGCGCACGGGGCGGATGGAGTCCGCGGTGGGGTTCCACTCCTCCCAAGGGCCCTCTTCGGCGCGCGGGGCGTCGTAGCCGAAGGTGTCGGTGCCGTGCCCGGTGGGCACGAACGGGGCCTCGGGGGCAGGCCGGTTGGACGCCACGTGGGCGTACTCCTTTCCTTCCTTCTCGCCTACCGGGTTAGCTGACGGGTTCGGAGCAGGAAGGTCTCCTACGGGTGTCTGACGACCGTGTCTCCACGGCGTCATACGCCCGATTCACCCCAATGTGGTGGTTCCCCGGTTCCCTTGCGGGATTCGGCGCGTGCGCACGGAGCCGCCTTCTGTGACGGCTGGGACGACCGCGCTGCGTTATCGAACGTTAATAGACGCGAGGCTCCGATTCCAAGCCGTTCCTCTTGATCATTAACGAAAACCGCCGGGACGTAGCCCTCACGACCGGTGAAAACCGGGCGAGTTGACCCTGCTTCAGTATTCCCCTTCACGCAAGGTTTTCCTGACGGTGTATCAGTTGTTATGCGGAGGGGGGTCGCCCTGTCACGGCTCGTGACAATGATCATGGTCGCCGCGCCGGGGCCGCCGTACGGCGAGCAGCGCCATGTCGTCCGCCATGCCGCCCCCGGAGTGCCGGCGCACGTCCTCGGCGAGGGTGTCGAGCAGGGTCGCGGGATGCGGGAAGGCGCGGCCGGCCAGCCGCGCCTGCGGATCGTAGAACTCGCCCTTCGCGTCCCGGGCCTCGGTCAGTCCGTCGGTGTACAGCAGCAGCGTGGCCCCACCGGGGAAGGCGACCTCCTCCGCCCGGTCGGGCCACACACCCAGCTCGCCCATGCCGAGCGGCAGCGCCGACTCACGGGCGGGCAGGGGTCCGAGAGTGCCGTCGGCGTAGAGCAGCAGCGGCGGCGGATGGCCGCGGTTGACGATGCGGACCGTCCCGCCGCCGTGCGGGAGTTCGGCGAGCACGGCGGTGGTGAAGCCCTCGAAGGCGTCCAGCCCGTCGCGCCGGGTGCCCTCGCGCGCCAGCGCCCGCTCCAGGCGCTGCGCCACCGCCTCCAGCGTCGCCTCCTGCTCGGCGGCCTCCCGGAAGGCGCCGATCACGACGGCGACGGCGGCCACCGCACCCATGCCCTTGCCGCGCACGTCCCCGACGATGAGCCGGACGCCGCGGGCGCTGTCCTGCACCGCGTACAGGTCGCCGCCGATGAAGGCGTCCGCCTGCGCGGCCTCGTAGCAGACGGCGATCTCGAAACCCGCGATCCGCTCGGCGGGCTGGGGCAGTACGGCGCGCTGGGCGGCCTCGGCGATCTCGCGGACCGAGACGAGGCGCTCACTGCTGCGCCGGACCAGGCCGTTCACGATGACGGCCAGCACGGCGACCGTCGCGATGGTGATCAGCTCGGTGAGGGAGTCGACGTAGTGGATGACGCCCTTGCCGAGCTGCAGTCCGATGACCGCGACGACCACGGCGACGCCGGTGAGCGCCGTGCCGCGCCGTGAGTAGAGCGGGGCGGCGACCAGGGGCGCGGCCGTGTAGAGGGGACCGGCGGTGAAGTACCTCGGGGTGAAGATGTCGTACAGGATGGCGACGACGATCAGCAGCACGGGGAGCGCGCGCACGAAGGCGCGCCCGTACCCGGGCCGCCGGCGTGGTGGCCCCGGCGGCGTGGGCTGGGGCTCGTCGTCGAGACCGAGGCCGGGGTCGGGCACGGGATCGCCGGGGAGTCGGCCGCCGGCTCTGGCGTACGCTCCCTCGTCGTCCACGTCACCTGGCCGCACCACTCGTCTCCCGCCGCCCCGTACGTCCGCGCCGGCACGTCCGCGCCGCTTGCCGTCCCGGACTCCAGGTTTCCGGGAGCGGGGACGGGCGGCGAGCGGTGAGGGGCCGACCGGATGACACGGAACAGCACACACGGAAGGAACATCCGCGGAAACGCACCGAGGGCCGGAACCCTTTCGGATTCCGGCCCTCGGCCTTCAGTAGCGGGGACAGGATTTGAACCTGCGACCTCTGGGTTATGAGCCCAGCGAGCTACCGAGCTGCTCCACCCCGCGTCGTTGTGTTCACCACTGTACGTCATCCCGGGGGCGGAATGCACATCCGTATCTCCCCGCCCCTGTCCACCTACCCCTCGAGGTGGCGGTTGGGCGCCTTCGCCCGCTCCGCGTACTCGGCCAGTACGACGACGGCGGCGCCCCCGGCGGTGAGCACCCCGCTTCCGTCCGCTCCCGCCACGAAGGTGTCCGGCTCCCGCCAGGCCGTGACGACGCGGCGCACCCCGGCGTCGAGGATCAGCCGGGCGCAGGGCGCGGGCCGGGAGGCCCGACGGGCGCAGGGCTCGAGACTGCTGTAGACGGTGGCGCGGGCGAGCCGAGGGTCGTCCGGGGCGACCTTCGCGAGCGCGGCCTCCTCGGCGTGCACGACCGGATCACCGCCCTCCCGCGAGTACCCCCGGGCCAGCTCGCTCCCGTCGGCGGCGACCACGACCGCCCCCACGCTGAACGCCGTGTCCGACGGCGGACACAGCTCGGCCAGCTCACAGGCGAGGGCCAGCCAGTGCCGGTCGGCGGCGACGACGCGGTCACCGGTGCCGGGCGCGGTCGGCAGGTACCGCATCAGCACCACATCCTCGATCCGCCGCGACTCCACCAGCCGCAGCCGCCCGCCCTGATAGCCACCGGGCCCGAACAGCCGGGGCGCGGCCGGGTCCCCGACCAGGAGCGGCGCGAGAACGAGCTGCAGCTCGTCGGCGAGTTCCTGCTGGAGCAACTGGGTGTGGACGGTCCCGCCCCCCTCGACCATGAGCCGCCGCACGCCCCGCCGGTCGTGCAGGTACTCCAACGCCGCCCGCCAGTCGAGGTCCGGCCCCAGGGACACCACCTCGGCACCGATCCCGAGCGCGCGGGCCCGCCGGGCGCCGTCGTCCGTGGTCAGCAGCACCTTCTCCCCGCCCGTGTGCCAGAACCGCGCCGCCGGGTCCAGCTCGCCGCTGCCGCTGACGGTGACCTTGAGCGGGTACTCCGCCAGCCCGTCCGCGACCCGTGCCGCCCGCCGCTCGGCCGAGTTCACCAGCAGCCGCGGATTGTCGGCCCGGATCGTCCCGGCCCCGACCAGGATCGCGTCCACGGAGGCCCGCACCTCGTCGACCCGGTCGAAGTCGGCGGGGCTGGACAGCAGGAGGCGCTCGGGGCCGGTGTCGTCCAGGTATCCGTCGAGGGAGACGGCGGCGGAGAGCAGGACGTGGGGAAGGGGCATGGGTGGCACTCCGGGAGGCAGACGGGCGGCGGGTTCCGGCGGCCACACACTAGGCGCCGCTGCTGGTCCTACGGTTCACCGTGGTCCATGGCCAGGCGCCGGCCCCTCGACTCCGCCACCCGCAGCGCGTCCGCGAGGCACTCGGTCAGACGGATCGCCGTGTACCGGACCTCGGCGTTCGGCGACACGGGGTCGTCCAGGACGCCGCGCGCCGAGCGGAGTACGTCCAGCCCCACGGCGAGCTGCCGGGCCTCCGTCTCGTCGGCCAGCCGGGACACGAATCCGCCGCCGTCGCCGGGAGCGAGGAAGCAGGGCTTGCCCTCGGCCGACAGCCAGGGCAGCAGCCGTAGCGCGGTGTGCGGTGTCATCACGCGGCCGCCCTTCGCATGCCAATGACGTGCTGGTCGAGGTAGGGGCGGATCAGGCGAGAGGCGGCTCCGTCGAGGGGGAGGTGACGGCAGTACGGGGAGTGGTGGAGGGGGAGGCTCGCGAGGACGGTGGGGTGAGTGGTGCTCCGGACTCGATGGCGGGGGCCGCCTGCCCGGTGGGTTCCGGTGCCTGGACCCAGGAGAAGGGTCAACCAGTGGGCGATGCGGTGGATAAGGTCGTGCATGTCGACGCTCCTTGTAAGCGTTGGCCGTGCCCCGGGGCCCTGCCAGGCCGCCGGGGTCTCTCATGGATGACTGTGCACTCGGACGCATTAGGTAGCAATAGGAAGCATACGGATGCACCCATACGTGGTAGAGCGCTAGTCGTCGCTTTAACGTGCAGGCATGGCTGACGAGCGCGACTGGAGACCCGACCTGGCAAGTCACGTCTACGTGTACGTGCAGGTCGTGCACCACATCGCCGAAGAGATTCGGACGGGACGACTGCCCGTTGGCGCACGTCTCCCTGCGGAACGTGATCTCGCCGAGCAGTACGGCGTGGCCGTAAATACCGTCCGTCGGGCGGTCCGAGAGCTGCGCGAACAAGGACTCGTCATCACTGTGCCCATCAAGGGAACCTTCGTGCGCGCAGAGAAGCCCTCCTCGAACGGCCCCGAGGCCAAGCCCTCCGGCTGACGCACTGCCTTGACTCTCCAGTGGCTGGAGACCGCAGGGTGGGCTCATGAACGGCGCGACGCCCCCGCACTCGATCGGTGAACTGTCGGCCCGTACCGGCGTGTCCGTACGGACGATCCGGTTCTACTCGGACACCGGGCTGCTGCCGCCCACCGACCGCACCCCGGCCGGATACCGCCGCTACGACGACGCGGCCCTGGGCCGGCTCCACCTCATCGGCGTCCTGCGGGAACTGGGCGTCGACCTCACCACGGTCCGGCGCGTACTGGACGGCGGCCTCTCCGTCGCCGACGTCGCCGCCGCGCACGCCGACGCCACCGCCCTGCAGATCCGCGCGCTGCGGCTGCGGCACAGCATGCTGCGGCTCGTCGCCCGGCGCGGCTCCAGCCCCGAGGAGACAGTTCTCATGCACCGGCTCACCCGCCTCACCTCCGACGAACGACGGCGCGTGGTCGCCGACTTCATCGCCGCACTGGAGGCCGGCCCGCCGCAGGCCCGCGACGCGGTCGCCGCCCTGCGCACCGCACTGCCCGAACTCCCCGACGAACCGTCCGACGCCCAGCTCGCCGCGTGGGTGGAGCTGGCCGAACTCGTCGCCGACGACGACTTCCGCGGGCGCATGGCCCGTGCGCCCCTCCCACCCGCCGACGAGGACGTGTTGCCGGAGGTGGCCCCCGAGGCGGTGGCGGAACTCATCCCCTTCGTACGGCGGACCGTCGCCGAGGCCAGGGCGGCGGGCATCGACCCGGAGGGCGACGATGCCTCCCCGGTCGTCGACGCCGTCGTGGCGCGCTTCGCCGCCGTACTCGGTCGCCCGGACGGCCCGGAGCTGCGGGAGTGGATGGCCGAGCGGTTCGAGGCGGGACACGACCCGATCGTCGAGCGGTACTGGCGCCTGGTGTGGACCGTCAACGACTGGCAGGTGGTCCCCGGCCACCTGCCCTTCCAGCCGTGGATGGTCCAGGCCCTCGGCCGGTCCGGCCGGGTCAGCCCCAGTCGCCGTTGACCCACGCGAGCAGGCGGGCGCGCTTTTTGTAGGAGCAGGGGTCGTAGTCGGCACCGGCCGTGTCGTACGTCTGCGGGCCGCCCCGGAGGTCGTACCCGTAGTCGCTGGGGCCGTACTCGCCGTCCCGGTAGCCGTCCAGGTCGTCGGCCCACTCGAGGAGACCGAAGTCCAGGAACCCGAGGCTTCCGAGGTACCGGCCGGGGTCGGCCGGTTCCACCGGCGCGGGGCGGCCGTCCGTCCCGGCGGTGAGCCGGTCCTCGATACAGCCGTCGGACCGCACGGGCTGGCCCAGCCACCATCCCGCCAGGAACACGGCGTACAGAGCGGTGACGACGCCGAGCCGGCGCAGGGTCATCCAGGCGGGCATCCGGCTCTACTCCCCGTCGCCGTCGAACCAGGCTCGGAGGCGAGGGCGTTCGCCCATGTCGTTGGTGCAGGCGACGGCGTAGGAGGTCACGGTCAGGGACATGACTTCAGGGGTCTGCACCGTGTAAGCGTCTGCGAGCGAGCTATGACCCGGATACGCCGACGGCGGCGGGATCGGACTGTACGCAGGCGCGGGCGTGGGAGACGGTTCGGGGCGGTACCGCTCGGCGACCCGGTCGATGGTGGCCTGGTCGACGCGGCACTCGGGGGTCACGGGCTGCCCCAGGTACCAGCCCGCGACGAACACGCCGTAGACCGCGGCGGCGGCGCCGAGGCGGCGCGGGGTGACCAGGCAGGGCCGTAAGTCAACCAGTCCGTTTTCGGGGGGAGTTGCGCTCATGCCGGGGGACTCTACCCGTCGGATCGACGGTCCCCCGGCCCCGCGTCCACGTCCCGGCGTACGGCGAAAGCCCCCGCGGTGGCCGCCAGCACCGCGGCCTCTGCCGCCCGTTCCGGAAGCAGTGGGTCGGGGTCGGCGCGCAGGAGGACCACCTGGTGGTAGAGCGGGGCCGTGGCGGCGATCAGCAGACCGCGGGCGTCCAGGTCCGTTGCCTCTCGTGCGGGGAGTTCGCCCCGTTCGACGGCGCGCTCCACGAGGATCTCGCACTGCGCGTACCGGTCCGCCCACAGTCTCGTCTGGGCCCGCGCGGCCTGCTCGGAGTGGAACGACGCGGCCATCAGGGCGACGGCGAAGGACGGCCGTACGACGAGGGACTCCTGGATCTCCCGGTTGAGGGCCGTCAGGTCGCCGCACAGGGAGCCGGTGTCCGGCGGCTGCCAGTCCGTCTCGCCGGCGGCATCGATGACGTCGACGAGCAGCCCGCCCACGTCACGCCAGCGCCGGTAGACCGTGGTCCGGTGAACTCCCGCGCGGGCGGCGACCCCCTCCACGGTGAGTCCTTCATGGCCGGTCTCGGCGAGTTCGGCACGCACCGCGTCGAGGACCTGGGCGCGGATGCGGGCGGTACGACCACCGGGACGGCGCTCGGGCGCCGCGACCGCGGGGTCCGTCGCACCTGTCGAATCCGTCATCGGCCGCCCCCGTCCGGTTGATCGATTATCCGGTTGATCCATGCGACTGGCTCGTGCCACCCTCTTAACGCTACACCTGTCGCACTAGTGGTCCGCCGAGAGGATCCGCCTTGCCGATGCCCGCTGCCCCCGCCGATCCCACGGTGCTCCACCCGATGCCCGAGCAGCCCCGGGTCGTCCTGCTCAAGCCGTTGGTGCGGTCCCCGCTGATCGAGGTCGGCGAGTTCTCGTACTACGACGATCCGGACGACGCGACCGCCTTCGAGACCCGCAACGTGCTGTACCACTACGGGCCCGAGAAGCTGGTGATCGGGAAGTTCTGCGCCCTGGGGACCGGCACCCGCTTCATCATGAACGGCGCCAACCACCGCATGGACGGCCCGTCCACCTTCCCCTTCCCCACCATGGGCGGCTCCTGGGCCGAGCACTTCGACCTGCTCACCGGCCTGCCGAACCCCGGGGACACGGTGGTGGGCAACGACGTCTGGTTCGGCAACGGCGCCACCGTGATGCCCGGCGTCCGCATCGGCCACGGCGCGATCGTCGCCACCGGAGCCGTGGTGACGAGCGACGTGCCCGACTACGGCATCGTCGGCGGCAACCCGGCCCGTCTGATCCGCACGCGCCACCCGGAGCAGGACATCGCGCGGCTGCTCGCGGTGGCCTGGTGGGACTGGCCCGTGGAGCACATCACCGAGCACGTAAGGACGATCATGTCGGGCAGCGTCACAGAGCTGGAGCAGGCCGCCGCGCAGAGCGGGCGGGACACCGGCTCTGCGCAGGCATGACGGAAAGGAACACGGTCATGGACCTCCCCCGCATCTTCACCATCCGTAAGAGCAGCCACCGGATCCACAATCCGATCACCGCGGAGAAGTTCGCCGCCCTCGGCGCATCGCTCCACCTCGCCCCCGGGACCCGCGTGCTCGACCTGGCCAGCGGCTCGGGCGAGATGCTGTGCACCTGGGCGCGCGACCTCGGCTTCACGGGGACCGGGGTGGACATCAGCACGGTCTTCACCGAGCAGGCCCGGGCTCGCGCCGCCGAACTCGGCGTCGCCGACCGGGTCGAGTTCCTGCACGGCGACGCCGCCGGCCACGTCGCGGACCGGCCCGTCGATCTGGCCGCCTGCGTCGGCGCCACCTGGATCGGCGACGGTGTCGCCGGAACTGCCGCACTGCTCGACCGGAGCCTGCGCCCCGGCGGCCTGATGCTGATCGGCGAGCCGTACTGGCGGCAGACCCCGCCGGACGAGGAGACCGCCCGGGCCTGCCACGTCACGTCCGTCACCGACTTCCTGCCCCTCGCGGACCTGATCGAGCAGTTCCAGGAACTCGGGTACGACGTCGTGGAGATGATGCTGGCCGACCAGGACAGCTGGGACCGCTACGCCGCCGCCCAGTGGCTCAACATGCGCCGCTGGCTCGACCGGAACCCGGACGACGAACTCGCACCCCAAGTACGGGAGGAACTCACCACCGAGCCCGCCCGCCACGCGCGCTACGGCCGCGAGTACCTCGGCTGGGGAGTCTTCGCCCTCATGAAGCGCTGAGACCCCAGCCCGTTCGTGCGACGAGCTGGGGTCCGACGAGTAGGCCCTGTGGGACTCGAACCCACAACCAATGGATTAAAAGTCCACTGCTCTGCCAATTGAGCTAAGGGCCCAGGCGGGGTGCCGCGCGGTGTTGCGCGCGCGGTGTTGCGTGATGTTGCCACACCGAGCATAGCCCGACGCGGCCGGGACGCCGATCGGGTATCGGGGTCACGGCCGCGTCGGAGGGCGTGGGGCCCTGGGCTACGGGTCCACCGGCTCGGGGGCGTTCGCCCGGGCGGCCACGCGGGCGCGGGTGCGTTCGTGCTCGGGGTTGAGGAACCAGTGCCGGGCCGAGGCCAGCCACCAGGTGGCGGCGAAGCCCAGGACGACCAGGACGGCGACGGGCGCGTAGTTGAAGGTCTCCCAGGTGACCGGGGAGACCTGCGGCAGCATGAACAGGACCGTGATGACGCCGACCCACGTCACCGCGACCACGCCCACCGGCTGCGACCAGCGGCCCAGGTGCCACGGCCCGCGTTCGAAGGCGGCGCCCTTGCGAACCCGGAGGAGCGTCGGGATGACGTAGGCGATGTAGAGGCCGATGACCGCGATCGACGTCACGGCGGCATATGCCGTGACGTTGATGAGGTAGGGGAGGCCCAGGACCAGGGCGGCCAGGGCTGCGAGCCAGACCGCCGCGACCGGTGTGCGGGTGCGCGGGTTCACCGAGTGCCAGATGTGGGAGTACGGGAGCGCGCCGTCCCGGGAGAAGGCGTAGATCATGCGGCTGTTGGCCGTCACCGACGCCATCCCGCAGAAGAGCTGGGCCCCGATGACGACGAGGAGCAGCAGCTTGCCCGCCGTCGCGCCGAGGGCGTCGAGGAGGATCTGCGCGGGAGGCGCGCCCGTCGGGGACGTCAGCGCGCCGTCGTAGGACTGGATGGCGAAGGTGAAGCCGAGGAGGAGGACGAAGCCCGCGATCCAGGAGGTCCAGATGGAGCGGACGATGCCCTTCGGTCCGGCCGTGGACGCGTCGTGCGTCTCCTCGGTCATGTGGGCGGAGGCGTCGTAGCCGGTGAAGGTGTACTGGGCCATCAGGAGACCGATCAGGACGACGTACGCCCCGCTGCTCCAGCCCGTGTTGTTCACGAACTCGCCGAAGACGAAGGACGCCGACTGGTGGTGGTCCGGCGCGAAGGTCAGCGCGCCGACGATGACCGCGACGCCGAGGACGTGCCACCACACGCTCACGCTGTTCAGCAGGCCGACGATGCGGACGCCGAAGGTGTTCAGCAGGCCGTGCAGGATCAGGATCGCGGCGAAGAGCAGGATCGTGCGGCCCGGCGTCACCTCGAAGTCGAACTGCAGGTTCAGGTAGGCGCCCAGGAAGGACGCGGCGCCGAAGTCGATGCCGGCGGTGACCGCGACCTGGCCCAGCACGTTGAACCAGCCTGTGAACCAGGCCCAGGCCGCCGCCGTACGCGGGGGCGCCAGGCGGTGCGCCCAGAAGTACAGGCCCGCCGAGGTCGGGTACGCCGAGCAGATCTCGGCCATCGCCAGGCCGACGAAGAGCGTCATCAGGCCGACGGCGACCCAGCCCCAGGTGATGACGGCAGGGCCGCCCGTGTTCATGCCGAAGAGATAGAGGGTCAGGCAGCCCGACAGGACCGAGATGATCGTGAAGGAGACCGCGTAGTTGGAGAACGCCGACATGCGGCGGGCCAGAACCTGGGTGTAGCCGAGCTGGGCCAGCCGTTCCTCGTCCGACAGCCCACTCGCCTTGGCGTCATCTGTCATGCCCCCAGCAATTCCCTCGCGAGGAGCGTGACATGCGTCACTCCGTGGCCGAAACCTGACCGCAACGCGAAGCGCCGTGGCCCCCACCGGATGGGGTGGGGGCCACGGCGCGTCTCAGGTGCTCAGGCGTCAGCCGTTGCGCTTCCAGCGCGGCTTGTCGTCACGGCGGCCGAAGGACGAACCGCGGTGGTCGTCGCGGCGGCCGTACGGACGGTCGTGACCACCCGAGCGGAAGCCGGGGCGGTCGCCCTGACGGTCGCGGTTGAACGGACGGTCGCTGCCACGGTGCCCACCGCGCTCGCCGCGGTCGTCACGACGCTCGAACGAACGGCCGCCCCGGTCGTCGCGGCGGAAGCCACCGCGGTCACCGCGGTCGTCACGGCGCTCGAAGGACCGCCCACCGCGGTCGCCACGGTCGTCACGGCGGTCGAACGAACGGCCACCGCGGTCGCCACGGTCGTCACGGCGGTCGTCGCGGCGGAAGCCACCACGGTCGTCACGACGCTCGAACGAACGACCACCGCGATCGCCACGGTCGTCACGACGCTCGAACGAACGACCACCGCGATCGCCACGGTCGTCACGACGCTCGAACGAACGACCGCCCCGGTCACCACGGTCGTCACGGCGCTCGAACGAACGACCGCCCCGGTCACCACGGTCGTCACGGCGCTCGAACGAACGACCACCGCGGTCACCACGGTCACCGCGGTCGTCACGCCGGTAGTCGCGACGCTCGTACGAGCGCTCGCGGTCGTTGCCGCCGCGCTCCGTCTTCTCCACGTCCCGGGCGCCGGGCTGCTCGGGCAGCGAGACCTCGGCCTCGGAGGTCGCGGCGGCCACCTCGGCCAGTACCGTCTCCGGGTCCTCGCCGCGCTCCCGCGCGACCCTGGCGACCAGGCGGTCCGCCTCCTCGCGCAGCTCGGTGGCACGGCGCTGGGCCCGCTCCAGCTCCTTGGTGAGCTGGCCGACCTCGCGCTCGGCCTGCTGCGCCGCGTTGCCCGCGGACTCGGCCTGGACCTCGGTCATCGACCGGGCGCCGGTGATCTCGGCGACCTCGGGGTCGAAGGCGGCGCCGCCCTGGATGATGTGGCGCGTGGCGTCGACGCCCGCGTCCTCCATCAGCCGGAAGATCTGGCGGCGCTGGTGCGGCAGGGAAAGCGAGACGACGGTGCCGGTGCGGCCGGCGCGCGCCGTGCGGCCCGCGCGGTGCAGGTAGTCCTTGTGGTCGCCGGCCGGGTCCACGTTCAGGACCAGGTCGATGCCGTCGACGTGGATGCCGCGCGCGGCGACGTCGGTGGCGACCAGGACGTTGACGTAGCCGTCCTTGAAGTCGGCCAGCGTGCGGGTGCGCGCGCCCTGGGTCATGCCGCCGTGCAGCGCGTCCGCCTTGGCACCGGCGTCGCGCAGCTGCTCGGCCACGCGGTCGGCGCCCAGCTGGGTGCGGACGAAGATGATGGTGCGGCCCTTGCGGGAGGCGATGGCCGCGGTGACCGGCGCCTTGTCCTTGGGCTTCACGACCAGGATGTGGTGCGACATGGTCGTCACCGCGCCCTGGGCCGCGTCGACCTCGTGGTGGACGGGGTCCTTCAGGTACCGGTCGACGAGGGTCTTGATCTCGTTCTCCATGGTGGCGGAGAACAGCATCCGCTGGCCGCCGGCCGGGACCTGGTCGAGCAGCTCGGTGACCTCGGGCAGGAAGCCCAGGTCGGACATCTGGTCGGCCTCGTCGAGGACCGCGATCTGCACGTTCTCCAGGGAGCAGGCGCCGCGGTTGATGATGTCGCGCAGCCGGCCCGGGGTGGCGACCAGGATGTCGACGCCGCGCTCGAGGGCGTAGATCTGGTTGCCCATGGAGGTGCCGCCGCAGACGACCTTCATCTTCAGGCCCATGACGTCGCCGTACGGCTGGAGCGCGTCGGCGACCTGCATGGCCAGCTCGCGGGTCGGGGTGAGGATGACGGCGCGGGGCTTGTGCTTCTCGGTGCGGCCGCCGGCCAGGGTGGCCAGGGTCGGCAGACCGAAGGAGAGGGTCTTGCCGGAGCCGGTGCGGCCCCGGCCGAGGATGTCCTTGCCCGCCAGCGCGTCCGGGATGGTCGCGGCCTGGATCGGGAAGGGGGTGGTCACGCCGTTCTGCGCGAGCTTGCGCACGACGCCCTCGGGCAGACCGAGGTCGGCGAACGTCGGCTCGGGAGCCTCGGTGGCCGAGCTGGCCTCCGCGGCCTCGGTGGTCGTGGAGGCGTCCACGGTCTCGACGGCCTCCGGCGCACCCTCGACGCCCTCGGCGTTCTCGGGCACGACGACGTGATCAGTACTGGTCATGGACATGCGAATGCGAAACCTTCCGGAGTCTCTCGTCGGCACGCGCCCGTCAACTCCGTGAATCGCGATTCGCAATACGACCGCCTCGATGCGGTCCACCACGGCAAGGGGAGAGTACGCGCCACACGGCGCGCTCTGCGGTGGCGCCGGGCAAATGGGATCAAACGATCTACCACCATACGCACCCCCCACCCCCGAAGGCAAACCGGCAGCACATGCCCAGCTCAGCGCCCCGCCGTCGCCCCGCGCGGCCCCGCGCCGCCACCCCACTCGGCACCCCGTCGCCATCCGGCTCCCCAACCCGTCGCCATCCGGCTCCGCGACCCGTCCGTCCTACGCCGGTGTCCCGGCCGCCGGGGCCGGCTCCCGCTGCTCGAGCTGGGTCCCGGGAGGCTCGTGCGCGGACGAGGACGGCTCGGCCACCGTCGGGTCCGGCGTCGGGGAGGCGGGCGGCTCCTCGGTCCGCGTCGGCTCCGGCTCGGCCGTCCGGGTGGGCTCGGCCGGGGGCGTCCGGGTGGGCTCGAGGTCGTGGTCGCCGCCGTCCGGCGGCGGGGCCCCGGTCGGGCGCGCGGCCGCAGGCTCCGAGGCGGACCCGGCACCGCCCTTGCCGCCCTTGCCGCCCTTCCCCTTGCCGTCGCCCTCGTCCCGGCCCTTGCCCTTGCCCTTGGCCTTCTTCCCCTTGCCGTCACCCTCGTCGGCCGCCGCCGCGTCGTACCCGGCGTTCCCTCCGGAGACCGCGGGTCCGCCGTCCGGCACCGCGCCGCCCCGTTCCCCGGCGGAGTGCGACGGCCCGGCGCCCCCGCCGGACTCGTCGCCGACGCTCATGCAGCCGGCGGCAGCGGCGACGGCCAGGGCGGTGGCGGCCAGACGGACGGGTACGTACAAGGGGCGCACGGGCGGCCACCTCCGGGGGTCAAGGAGTCGACGTGCCCAACTCCCGTCACCCACATGAGGACACGCGCACGGCGAGGCGGACTTGACCCGGGCGCGTCACCCGTACCCGACGCTCACCCGTACCCGAGCCTCACCCGTACCCGAGGGAATGCAGCCGTGCGTCGTCGATCCCGAAGTGGTGGGCGATCTCGTGAACGACCGTCACCTCGGTCTCGGCGACCACGTCTTCGCGCGTCGCGCAGAACCGCAGCGTCGGCCCCCGGTAGATGGTGATCCGGTCGGGCAGCACGCCCGCGTACCACTCCCCGCGCTCCGTCAGCGGCGTCCCCTCGTACAGCCCGAGCAGCTCGGGATCGTCCGCCGGCGGTTCGTCCTCGACGAACACCGCGACGTTGTCCATCAGCCGCGTCAGCTCCGGCGGGATCCGGTCCAGGGCTTCGGCGACCAGTTCCTCGAACTCCTCGCGCGTCATCTCCAGCACAGGACCATTGTCGGGTACGACCGTGGAGTACGACCCGCATATCCGCCCCGGGCCACGGGCATACGGGACCAATGGCCCGCGTCCCCGCCGCAGCCCTGCACGCCCTGGCCGAGGTGATGAACCCCATCCGCAACGCCCCGCGCATCCTCACCCGCCGGCACCGCGACCGGCTCGCCCGCCGGCACCGGCCCCCGTCCGCCGCTCCCGAACTCGCCGCCGCCCGCTCCCGCCCGTGGTCCCGTGCCGCGGGCCTGGTCGCCGTCGTCGTGCTCGGCGCCTGGCTGGGCCTGCTGGTCGTCGGCAACGTCCGGGTCCCGGTCGGGCCCATGGACACGACGATGACCCTGCGCCCCTCACTGGCCGGCGGCACGAAGATCAACGTTTCGCCGCTGGGCGCCCTCCAGCTCGACAGCCACGTCGCCCCGGTGCGCCTCGACGTCAACGTCGACCAGCTGGACCCCGCCCGCGCCCAGGCCCTCGTCGACCACCCCGAGCGCCTCTCCGGGCTCCAGGACGAGGTCGCCCAGGACGTCGAGCACGGCACGCTCGACCTCGCGGTCCGCTCCTGCGTGGCCGTGGTCACCGGTGCCACCGCGCTCGGCCTCGCCGTCTACCGCCGGCCCCGGCGCGCCCTCGCCGCCGGGGGCCTCGCCCTCACCCTGCTGGTCGCCTCCGGCGGCACCGCGTACGCGACCTGGAACCCCGACTCGGTCCTGGAGCCGAAGTTCTCCGGACTGCTCTCCTCCGCGCCCTCGCTGGTCGGCAACGCGCGCAGCATCGTGACCGAGTTCGACGTCTACCAGAAGGAGCTGGCCCGCCTGGTGACCAACGTGACCAAGCTCTACGACGTCACCTCGACCCTCCCCGCCTACCAGCCCGACCCGACCACGATCCGCGTCCTGCACGTGTCGGACATCCACCTGAACCCGGCGAGCTGGAAGATCATCGCCTCGCTGGTGCAGCAGTACAAGGTGAACGTGATCGTCGACTCCGGCGACACGATGGACCACGGCACGGCCGCCGAGAACGGCTTCCTGGACCCCGTCGAGGACCTCGGCGCCCCCTACGTCTGGGTCCGCGGCAACCACGACTCCCGCGGCACCCAGGAGTACCTGAAGCACCTGAAGAACGTGCACGTCCTGGACGACGGCCACGCCCGCACCGTCGCAGGTCTGCGCTTCGCCGGCATGGGCGACCCGCAGTACACCCCCGACCGCTCCAAGGCGGACGGTGCCGAGGCGTCCCAGGAACTGGCCGGCGCCCGCCTCGCCTCCGCCCTGCGCGACCAGCGCGCGGCCGGCACCCCGGTCGACATCGCCATCGCCCACGAGCCGTCGGCCGCCCGCGAGGTCGACGGCGATGTGCCCCTCGTCCTCGCGGGGCACCTCCACCACGAGGACATGGAGGTCATGAAGTACGGCACCCGGCTGCGCGTCGAGGGCTCCACCGGCGGCAGCGGGCTGCGCGCGGTCGAGGGCAAGTACCCCGACCCCATCCAGGCGTCCATCCTCTACTTCGACCGGGACACCCGGCGCCTCCAGGCCTGGGACGAGATCGAACTGGGCGGCCTGGGCCTGACGACGGCCGAGGTCAGCCGCCATCTGCCGAAGGAGAACCAGCCGGGCGCCACTCCGTCCCCCTCCGCCACCAGCCCCTCTCCCTCCGGCACCGGCCCGTCCTCCTCCGGCACCGGCGCCTCCCCCACCGCCCCGAGCAGGCCCGTCCCCAGCACTCCGTAAACCGTTTTGGCGATACCTCCCGCCATCCCATATGCTTCTCACGTCCCCGACGCGCTGCGAAGCGCCCAGGCGGGCCGATAGCCCTCATCGTCTAGCGGCCTAGGACGCCGCCCTTTCAAGGCGGTAGCACGGGTTCGAATCCCGTTGGGGGCACGCAGTACATGTGCGACACTGTCGTACGAAGCTTGGTCCTGTGGAGCAGTTTGGAGTGCTCGCCACCCTGTCAAGGTGGAGGCCGCGGGTTCAAATCCCGTCAGGACCGCTGAGGTTTCACGTGAAACCTCGCGGCTGGGTAGCTCAGTTGGTACGAGCGATCGCCTGAAAAGCGATAGGTCGCCGGTTCGACCCCGGCCCCAGCCACAGCAAAGGCCCCGATCTTCGGATCGGGGCCTTGTTGTAGTTGCCTGCGTTGCCTGTGCGGACGCCGCGGCAAAAGCGTTCGCCAGGTTTTTCCCGAGGATGAGATCCTGGAATCCGTATGTCTACGCACCCTGCCCCCGCCCTCGGCACCCTCGCCCCCCGGCTGACCGAGCTGTCGCTGCGCGACGCGCACCGGCTCGGCCGCAGGCTGGAGGGTGCGCGGAAGATCCGTAAGCCGGAGGCCCGCGCCGCCGTCCTCGCCGAGATCGAGACGGAGGTGGCCAAGGCCGAGCAGCGCATCGGTGAGCGCCGGGCGCGCGTGCCGGCCGTCAGCTACCCCGAGCAGCTCCCGGTCAGCCAGAAGAAGGACGAGATCGCGGCGGCCATCCGTGATCACCAGGTCGTGATCGTCGCCGGTGAGACGGGGTCCGGCAAGACCACCCAGATTCCGAAGATCTGTGTCGAGCTGGGCCGTGGCGTCCGCGGCATGATCGGGCACACCCAGCCCCGCCGGATCGCCGCGCGCACGGTCGCCGAGCGCGTAGCGGACGAGCTGGACACCCCGCTCGGGGAGACCGTCGGCTGGAAGGTGCGGTTCACCGACCAGGTGAACCCACAGTCCACCTTCATCAAGCTGATGACGGACGGCATCCTGCTCGCCGAGATCCAGACCGACCGCGAGCTGCGCGCCTACGACACGATCATCATCGACGAGGCCCACGAGCGGTCCCTCAACATCGACTTCCTGCTGGGCTACCTCGCCCAGCTGCTGCCGAAGCGTCCCGACCTCAAGGTCGTCATCACCTCGGCGACCATCGACCCCGAGCGGTTCTCCCGGCACTTCGGCGACGCCCCGATCATCGAGGTCAGTGGGCGGACGTACCCCGTGGAGGTGCGCTACCGGCCGCTCCTGGAGGAGGACGGGGACGACGCCGACCGGGACCAGATCACGGCGATCACCGACGCCGTCGAGGAGCTGATGGGGGAGGGCAAGGGCGACATCCTCGTCTTCCTCTCCGGCGAGCGCGAGATCCGGGACACGGCCGACGCGCTGGAGAAGAAGAAGTACAGATTCACCGAGGTACTGCCGTTGTACGCGCGGCTCTCGCACGCCGAGCAGCACCGCGTCTTCCAGCAGCACACCGGGCGCCGGATCGTGCTGGCGACCAACGTCGCCGAGACCTCCCTCACCGTGCCGGGCATCAAGTACGTCATCGACCCCGGCTTCGCCCGTATCTCGCGCTACAGCCACCGCACCAAGGTCCAGCGGCTGCCCATCGAGGCGATCTCGCAGGCCAGCGCCAACCAGCGCAAGGGCCGCTGCGGCCGTACGTCCGACGGCATCTGCATCCGGCTGTACTCCGAGGACGACTTCGAGGCCCGCCCGGAGTTCACGGACGCGGAGATCCTCCGGACCAACCTCGCCTCCGTCATCCTGCAGATGACCGCGGCCGGCCTCGGCGACATCGAGAAGTTCCCCTTCATCGACCCGCCGGACCACCGCAACATCCGCGACGGTGTGCAGCTGCTCCAGGAGCTGGGCGCGCTCGACCCGGCGCAGAAGGACGTACGCAAGCGGCTGACCGACACCGGCCGCAAGCTCGCCCAGCTGCCCGTCGACCCGCGGCTGGCCCGGATGGTGCTGGAGGCGGACAAGAACGGCTGTGTCCGCGAGGTCATGGTCATAGCGGCGGCCCTGTCCATCCAGGACCCGCGGGAGCGCCCGGCGGAGAAGCAGGCGCAGGCCGACCAGCAGCACGCCCGGTTCAAGGACGAGAGCAGCGACTTCCTCGCCTTCCTCAACCTCTGGCGGTACGTGCGCGAGCAGCAGAAGGAACGCGGTTCGTCGTCCTTCCGCCGGATGTGCAAGCAGGAGTACCTCAACTTCCTGCGCATCCGCGAGTGGCAGGACATCTACACGCAGCTGCGCACCGTCGCCAGGCAGATGGGCATCCACCTCAACGACGAGGAGCACCCCGCACCCGACGACCGCGTCCACGTGTCCCTGCTGGCCGGGCTGCTCTCGCACGTCGGCATGAAGGACGTGAAGGACGCCGGAGGGGAGGGCGGGAGGAGCACGGGGAAGAACGAGTACCTGGGCGCGCGGAACGCCAAGTTCGCGATCTTCCCGGGCTCGGCGCTCTTCAAGAAGCCCCCGCGTTTCGTGATGTCCGCGGAGCTGGTGGAGACCTCCCGGCTCTGGGCCCGCGTCAACGCCAGGATCGAGCCGGAGTGGGTGGAGCCGCTCGCCGGGCACCTCCTCAAGCGCACCTACAGCGAGCCGCACTGGGAGAAGGACCAGGCGGCGGTGATGGCGTACGAGAAGGTCACGCTCTACGGCGTGCCGATCGTGGCCCAGCGCAAGGTGAACTACGGGCGGATCGACCCCGAGGCCAGCCGCGAGCTGTTCATCCGCAAGGCCCTGGTGGAGGGCGACTGGCGCACGCACCACAAGTTCTTCGCGGACAACCGCAAGCTCCTGACCGAGGTCGAGGAGCTGGAACACCGGGCCCGGCGCCGGGACATCCTGGTCGACGACGAGACGCTGTACGACTTCTACGACCAGCGGGTGCCCGAACACGTCGTCTCCGGCGCGCACTTCGACTCGTGGTGGAAGCACAAGCGGCACGAGCAGCCCGACTTCCTCGACTTCGAGCGCGAGATGCTCATCAACGAGAAGGCGGGGGCGGTCACCAAGGACGACTACCCGGACTCCTGGCGGCAGGGGCCGCTGAAGTTCCGGGTGACGTACCAGTTCGAGCCGGGCGCGGACGCCGACGGTGTGACCGTGCACGTACCGCTCCAGGTGCTCAACCAGGTCACGGACGAGGGCTTCGACTGGCAGATCCCGGGCCTGCGCGAGCAGGTCGTCACGGAGCTGATCCGCTCCCTGCCCAAGCCGGTCCGCCGCAACTACGTGCCCGCGCCGAACTACGCCCAGGCGTTCCTGGACCGTGCCGTGCCTCTCCAGGAGCCGCTGACGGTGACCATGGCGCGGGAGCTGAAGCGCATGGTGGGGGTGCCCTTCGACGCCGAGGACTTCGACTGGGCGAAGGTCCCCGACCACCTGAAGATCACGTTCCGGATCGTCGACGAGCGCCGTCGCAAGCTGGCCGAGGACAAGGACCTGGAGGCGCTGAAGCTGCGGCTGCGCCCGAAGGCGCGCAAGGCGTTGTCGCAGGCCGCGGCCGCCACCGCGGAGCGCAGCGGCGGCGAGTCCCTGGAGCGCTCCGGGCTGACGGACTGGACCATCGGCACACTGACCCGGGTCTTCGAGACCCGCCGGGCCGGTCAGCCGGTGAAGGCGTACCCGGCCCTCGTCGACGACGGCCCGAAGGCCGGCACCGTCTCCGTCCGCCTCTTCGACACCGAGGCCGAGCAGGCGCAGGCGATGTGGAAGGGCACCCGTCGGCTGATCCTGCGCAACATCCCGGTCAACCCGGCGAAGTTCGCGTCCGAGAAGCTGACCAACCAGCAGAAGCTGGGCCTGTCCGCGAATCCGCACGGCTCGATCCAGGCACTCTTCGACGACTGCGCCATGGCCGCGGCGGACAAGCTGATCGCGGACTTCGGCGGCCCGGCGTGGGACGAGGAGTCGTACCGCAAGCTCTACGACAAGGTCCGCGCGGAGATCGTCGACACGACCGTCCGCACGGTGGGCCAGGTGCAGCAGGTGCTGGCGGCCTGGCAGGCCTGCGAGCGCCGTCTGAAGGCCGTGCGCAGCCCCGCCCTGCTGGCGAACCTCCAGGACGTGCGGGGGCAGCTGGACGCGCTGGTGAAGCCGGGCTTCGTCACGCAGGCCGGGATCAAGCGGCTGCCCGACCTGATGCGCTACCTGGTCGCCGCCGACCGCCGGCTGCAGCAGATGCCGACGGGCGTGCAGCGGGACACGTCCCGCATGGAGAAGGTCCACGAGATGCGGGACGAGTACGCGTGGCTCCTTGAACAGATGCCGCAGGGCCGCCCGGTGCCGCAGCAGGTGCTGGAGGTCCGCTGGATGATCGAGGAGCTGCGGGTCAGCTATTTCGCCCACGCGCTGGGCACGGCGTACCCCGTCTCCGACAAGCGGATCGTGAAGGCCATCGACGCGCTCGCCCCCTGACACAGCCGTGACGACCCCTGCACGGAGGGTGAGTTCGACCGGCGGCCCACCCTCCTGTACAGTCTCTTCTCGCAGCGCAACGCACAAAAAGCGCCGCGAAACCTGGTCCTGTGGAGCAGTTTGGAGTGCTCGCCACCCTGTCAAGGTGGAGGCCGCGGGTTCAAATCCCGTCAGGACCGCAACAGGGAAGCCCCGCACCGTATGGTGCGGGGCTTCCCCCTTTGCCTGCGCCGTTCGGTGCGGGCAACTTCCCCTGCTGGTTGACCTTCAGGCCGCCAGAGGCCCTCAGCGGCTCTCAGTCGCCCTCTCGCGGCCTTGACGGCGTCACTTTCGCTCGGTACTCCAAAGACAGGGCACATCCCCCGTAGGACCCCTGGAGGTGGCGTATGGCGACATCGGTCAGGCACGAGACGCGGGCCCTGCTCCGCGCGCATCTGTCGGCCGCGTCGTCGTACCGTCACGTGACGCGCCACTGCCCGATCTGTCACCGGCTCCTGCGACTGGCACTGGACTCGCCGGCGCCACAGTCTGCGACGGGCCGTCAAGAGGGCGTCGAGGACGGGAGCGCGCCCACGGCGTGACCCCGCGAGCCCCAACACCCTTGCCCGGCAGACCTCCTGGAGGCCACGCCTCCAATAGCGCACGGGCGTCCGGCCCAACAAGCGCCGTGCGGTGTGACGGGTGTCACCGCATGAGTTTTTGAAACGGAGGCACTTACACCTCTCCTACAACTGATCAATTTAATATGTGCAATTGCACCAGCTCGACGGTGCTCGCACAGCAGATCCGACACCGCCCCCCAGACTCCGACAAGCCCGCTCACAGAACCGGGCGCGGGACGCGGCGGAGGACACGGAAGAGGACACGGAGCAGGACACGGGAGGGGCCACAAAAAAATCGCGCTGGACCCGGCGGAGTCCAGCGCGATCAACGACGCACCTCTGTTGGGGCAGGGACGGCGTCGCTTGGAGCTGTGTGGTCCAGGCGCCCCGACAGGTTGGGGGACCTGCCGTTCTGCCCGGTTATTCAGTTGTTCAGGCCTCGCTGCGCTGCTGCGGAATGCCCGCGAGCAGAGCGCGGACCTCGGCCTCGCGGTAGCGGCGATGCCCGCCGAGCGTGCGGATCGACGTGAGCTTGCCGGCCTTCGCCCAGCGCGTGACCGTCTTCGGGTCGACGCGGAACATGGTGGCGACCTCAGCCGGGGTCAGCAGCGGCTCGGCATCAGGGGTGCGAGCGGTCATGAGCGGCCTCCTCGGGAGAACCGAACCTTCTCGGTTCATTCCTCTAAATTCTGCACCTTGACCCGCGTTGCCCGAAATGGCGGACGCGAGTCGAGTCGGTTATAGGACGAACGGCTTGTCCTCGGCACTACAACTACACCATCTGTCCAGCCGCGTCGGCCAAACCGATGGAATTGCCCTCCCAGGTGTTCATCAGCGACGGAAGCCGATGGACCATGCCATAGCGGACAGTCACGCCACTGTGACGATCAGTCACAGGGACGATCAGGAGTCACCAGACCCCCCAAAGCGTGCAATGCTGAGATTCCACCCACAGTGCACCACAGCAGGACGGAAGGAGCCCTCCCCGGGCTCCTTGTCCTATTTTGGCATGAGGAGGGGGAAGGGGCGCAAGAGTGATGTACGTGCGGTCCGTCACGCTTGACGCATACGCCCGGATCGGGACCTACGTCCCTTGTCGACAAGGGATCAGCCCATCCCGAACACGTGTCGGAGCGGAAGACGAAACCCCACATCGGGCGGTACGTCAAACGTCAGTTCGCGGAACGCCGGTCCCGGACCGCCCGCCAGCGCTCCACCAGCCGCCCGTACGCCGCCCCCGCGGCGACCCCGTCGCCGTGGCGCAGGGCCTCGATCCCCTCGGCCACGTCCGCCGCGGAGTGGTCCGCCTCCAACTCCCCGGCGGGCAGGGCGTGCACCAGCCCGCCGTAGTCCAACTCGACCAGTGAACGCGGGTGGAACTCCTCCAGCCAGCGCCCCACGTCCACCAGGCCGTCGATGAGCGGCCCCTCGTCCACGGCCTCCCGCAGGGCCCGCAGCGCCCGGGCCACCCGCCGGCGGGCCTGCACCATCGGCGTGCGGTAGCGCAGCACCGGCGCGGCCGCCGCCTCGCCGTCGCCGCCCTCGTCGTACTCCCGCTCGGCGTCCGAGACGAGCACGAACCAGTTGATCGGCACCTGCCAGGTGGCCGTACGGATCCAGGGGCGGGCGTCCGGGTTGCGCTCCAGCCAGCGCTCGTAGTCCTGCGCGCTCTGGCGGCGTACGACGGGTGGGATCAGGGCGTCCAGGACCGGCTCCGGGAAGTCCTCGGCCAGCTCGCCCAGGGCCTGCCAGCCGCGCAGCCGGGTCCGCCAGGGGCAGACGCAGACCACGCCGTCCACCTCGGTCACGAAGGCGTCCGCGCTCTCGTGCACCGGCACCGCCACCGGCGGGGTGGGCAGCAGGTCGGCCAGGGAGCGGCGCAGCTCGTCCTGGTAGGAGGGCCGGTCGGGGCGGCGGGCGTAGCGGGTCCAGTGGGCGCGTTCATCGTCGGGGAAGGCCGCCAGCGGCTCGTACACGCGCAGGTACGCCGCGTACGGGACGATCACCGAGGACACCTTGGGCACGCCTGCTCCCTCCCCCGCGCACCGACGCGAAAACCTGCGAGAACCTGCGGAAACCTGAGGCAACGGATCACAAACGCGCGAGAACCTCTGCAAATCGTCGCATGCCCGTACTCCGTGCGGAGGTGATCCTGAGCACTGTGCGGCGGGCCGGTACCCCCAGGCTCTAATCTCGTGCCACAGTCCCCGCCACCTTCACGGGGCCTGCCACCCATCGCCGCACCTACACAGGAGTCACCACCGTGACCGACGTAAACGGCGCACCTGCTGATGTACTGCACACCCTGTTCCATTCGGACCAGGGGGGTCATGAGCAAGTCGTGCTCTGCCAGGACCGTGCCAGCGGTCTCAAGGCCGTCATCGCCATCCACTCCACCGCCTTGGGCCCCGCGCTCGGCGGCACCCGCTTCTACCCGTACGCGAACGAGGCGGAGGCCGTCACCGACGCGCTGAACCTCGCGCGCGGGATGTCGTACAAGAACGCCATGGCCGGTCTCGACCACGGCGGCGGCAAGGCCGTGATCATCGGTGACCCGGAGCAGATCAAGAGCGAGGAACTGCTCCTGGCCTACGGCCGGTTCGTCGCCTCGCTCGGCGGCCGCTACGTCACCGCGTGCGACGTCGGCACCTACGTCGCCGACATGGACGTCGTGGCCCGCGAGTGCCGCTGGACGACCGGACGCTCCCCGGAGAACGGCGGCGCGGGCGACTCCTCCGTGCTCACCTCCTTCGGCGTCTACCAGGGCATGCGGGCCGCCGCCCAGCACCTGTGGGGCGACCCGACGCTGCGCGACCGCACCATCGGCATCGCGGGCGTCGGCAAGGTCGGCCACCACCTGGTCGAGCACCTGCTCGCGGAGGGCGCCCACGTCGTCGTCACGGACGTGCGCAAGGACGTGGTGCGCGGGATCACGGAGCGGCACCCGTCGGTGGTCGCCGTCGCCGACACCGACGCGCTGATCCGGGTGGAGAACCTGGACATCTACGCGCCCTGCGCACTCGGCGGCGCGCTGAACGACGACACCGTGCCGGTGCTGACCGCGAAGGTGGTGTGCGGCGCGGCCAACAACCAGCTCGCCCACCCGGGTGTGGAGAAGGACCTCGCCGACCGCGGGATCCTCTACGCGCCGGACTACGTGGTGAACGCAGGCGGTGTCATCCAGGTCGCCGACGAGCTGCACGGCTTCGACTTCGACCGGTGCAAGGCGAAGGCCGCGAAGATCTACGACACCACGCTGGCCATATTCGCACGTGCGAAGGAGGACGGTATTCCGCCGGCCGCAGCGGCCGACCGGATCGCCGAGCAGCGGATGGCGGAGGCCCGTACCCGCCGCTGATCCGGCGGCCGTACGGGGGTGGCCCGGAAGGACTCCCGCAGGTTTGACGGGTACCCGTCGGGGGGCAGTTGGAGAGAACTCTCACTTATCCCGGCGGGTCGACCGTCGAAAGGTGGTTAAAATCGCCTTTGACCAGCGAGGACGGGGCGCCTCGACGGTCCTGTGCAGGGCCACGTGCTGCGGGCGACGTACCGTATGGGCGTGGGCTCAGGTACCGTGGAAGCCCTACGGACCGGTCTCTCTGCGGAGAGCCCGTTCCGGACCATGAACGCGTGTCAAGACTCTGGGGCCGTCGAGCCCCGTCGTTGAGGGGGTCGAGCCATGGGGCGCGGCCGGGCCAAGGCCAAGCAGACGAAGGTCGCCCGCCAGCTGAAGTACAACAGCGGTGGGACTGATCTCTCCCGCCTGGCCGAGGAGCTGGGCGCATCGCCGTCGAATGCACAACCGCCGAACGGCGAGCAATTCGAGGACGATGAGCAGGACGACGACGTGTACGCACGTTACGCCGACCTCTATGAGGACGACGACGAGGACGAGGACGGCCAGTCCCCGTCCGCACAGCGACGCGGCGCTTGACCTTGCACTGAACACCTTCCCGGTCGGTGACCTCTGTCACCGACCGGGTTCTGTGCTACCCAAGTCACCCGCGTCACCTGCGGCATCCGCGGCAGCTCAGACGGCGTAGTCGCCCACGAGCGCCGCGCCCGTCCCGTGCTCGCCGCGGTCGGTGATCTCGCCGGCCACCCAGGCGTCCACGCCGCGGTCGGCGAGGGTCGTCAGGGCCACGTCCGTCGACTCCTCGGGCACGATCGCGATCATGCCCACGCCCATGTTCAGGGTCTTCTCCAGCTCCAGGCGCTCCACCCGGCCGGTCCGGCCGACGAGGTCGAAGATCGCGCCCGGGGCCCAGGTGGAGCGGTCGACCACGGCGTGCAGGCCGTCGGGGATCACGCGGGCCAGGTTGGCCGCGAGACCGCCACCGGTGACGTGGCTGAAGGCGTGGACCTCGGCGGTGCGCATGAGGGCCAGGCAGTCCAGGGAGTAGATCTTGGTCGGCTCCAGCAGCTCCTCGCCGAGGGTGCGGCCGAGACCGTCCAGGTGGGCGTCGAGCGCCAGGCCGCCCTCGTTCAGCAGGACGTGGCGGACCAGCGAGTACCCGTTCGAGTGAAGTCCGGAGGATGCCATGGCGATCACCGCGTCACCCGTACGGATGCGCTCCGGGCCGAGCAGCCGGTCGGCCTCCACGACGCCCGTACCGGCGCCGGCGACGTCGAAGTCGTCCGCGCCCAGCAGGCCGGGGTGCTCGGCCGTCTCGCCGCCCACCAGGGCGCATCCAGCCAGCACACAGCCCTCGGCGATGCCCTTGACGATCGCGGCGACACGCTCGGGGTGGACCTTGCCGACGCAGATGTAGTCGGTCATGAACAGTGGCTCGGCGCCGCACACCACGATGTCGTCCATGACCATGGCGACCAGGTCGTGGCCGATGGTGTCGTAGACGCCGAGCTGCCGGGCGATGTCGACCTTGGTGCCGACGCCGTCGGTGGCGGAGGCGAGCAGCGGGCGCTCGTAGTTCTTGAGGGCGGAGGCGTCGAAGAGGCCGGCGAAGCCGCCGAGGCCGCCGAGGACCTCGGGGCGCCGCGTCTTCTTGACCCATTCCTTCATGAGCTCGACGGCGCGGTCGCCCGCCTCGATGTCGACGCCGGCGGCTGCGTAGCTGGCACCAGTTGTGTCAGGCATGACGATGAGAACCTTCGTGTCGTTCGGCAGGGAGGCCGGGGAAACCGGGAAACCGGGAAGCGGGCAAGCGGACGGCTACGGGCGACGGATGGCGTCGGCGGCGGCCGTACCGGCGGGCCCGGCGGCCAGCTCGGTCTCCAGGAGCTGCTTGCCGAGCAGCTCGGGGTCGGGGAGCTCCATCGGGTACTCGCCGTCGAAGCAGGCACGGCACAGGTTGGGCTTGGCGATGGTGGTCGCCTCGATCATGCCGTCGATGGAGATGTACGCCAGCGAGTCGGCGCCCATCGAGGTGCCGATCTCCTCGACGCTCATGCCGTTGGCGATCAGCTCGGCGCGGGTGGCGAAGTCGATGCCGAAGAAGCAGGGCCACTTCACGGGCGGGGACGAGATCCGGATGTGGATCTCGGCGGCGCCCGCCTCGCGGAGCATGCGGACCAGGGCCCGCTGGGTGTTGCCGCGGACGATGGAGTCGTCGACGACCACCAGCCGCTTGCCCTTGATGACTTCCTTCAGGGGATTCAGCTTCAGGCGGATGCCGAGCTGGCGGATGGTCTGTGAGGGCTGGATGAAGGTCCGGCCCACATAGGCGTTCTTGACCAGTCCGTTACCGAAGGGGATGCCGGAGGCTTCGGCGTACCCGATCGCGGCGGGGGTGCCGGATTCCGGGGTCGCTATGACGAGATCGGCCTCCGCGGGGGCCTCCTTCGCCAGCCTGCGGCCCATCTCGACGCGCGAGAGGTAGACGTTGCGGCCGGCGATGTCGGTGTCCGGGCGGGCCAGGTACACGTATTCGAAGACGCAGCCCTTGGGCTTCGCTTCCGCGAATCGCGACGTTCGCAGGCCGTTCTCGTCGATGGCGACGAACTCGCCGGGCTCTATCTCCCGGACGAAGCTCGCACCGCAGATGTCGAGGGCGGCGGACTCGGAGGCGACCACCCAGCCGCGCTCGAGGCGGCCGAGCACCAGCGGGCGGATGCCCTGCGGGTCGCGGGCCGCGTAGAGGGTGTGCTCGTCCATGAAGACGAGGGAGAAGGCACCGCGCACCTGGGGCAGCACCTGGCCGGCCGCCTCCTCGACGGTCAGCGGCTTGCCGTCCTCGTCGACCTGACCCGCGAGCAGGGCCGTGATCAGGTCCGTGTCGTTGGTCGCCGCGACGCGGGTGGAGCGGCCGTCCTGCTTGGGCAGGTCGGCGACCAGCTCCGCGAGCTGGGCGGTGTTGACCAGGTTGCCGTTGTGCCCGAGCGCGATGGATCCCTGCGCGGTGGCACGGAACGTCGGCTGGGCGTTCTCCCACACGGAGGCACCGGTGGTCGAGTAGCGGGCGTGACCGACCGCGATGTGACCCTGGAGCGAACCGAGCGAGGTCTCGTCGAAGACCTGGGACACCAGGCCCATGTCCTTGAAGACGAGGATCTGGGAGCCGTTGCTGACCGCGATTCCCGCGGATTCCTGGCCCCGATGCTGGAGGGCGTACAGCCCGAAGTAAGTGAGCTTTGCGACCTCTTCGCCCGGAGCCCAGACACCGAAGACGCCGCAAGCGTCCTGGGGGCCCTTCTCGCCGGGAAGCAGATCGTGATTGAGTCGACCGTCACCACGTGGCACGCCATCGAGTGTAGGCGAGATCGACCACTGGTCCGAATTGGGGATGGCGGCTCACTCGTGGATCACTGCTCCGCGACGGCCCGGACCGTGGCGCCGTCTTCGCTGGTCAGCGTGATGGTTTCATGATCGATCCGATACTGGACCTGGCCGTCGAAGAGGCCCAGCAGCCGCTTCTCGGCGTCCATGAGTGAGCCTTCGCACATCATTCGGGTGGTGGACGGGGCGCCGAGGGTGATACGCCCGTCGCTGACGGTGGCCCCGGCGTTGACGCGGTTGCAGGGCAGCCGCCCGGAGACGGTCTTCGCGTCCCGGTCGAAGGTGAGGTGGGCGCGGCCCTTGCCGGCCTTCTGGCCCGGGGCGTCCACGAGCCACTTCGTGCCGTACAGGGACGCGTCCTCGGACCTGCTGAGCCGGACGGTGTCGCCGTCGGCGGTGGTGAGGGTGAGCCGCTCGCCCTCGTTCTCCGTGGTGAGCGAGCCGGTGGTGAGGGCGCGGCCGAGGGACTTCTCGAAGCCGGCGGGGGTCTTGGCGCATGCCTTCTCGGTGAACATGGCGTCGCTGAGCCGGACGCGCCGGTCGTCGCCCGCGCCTTCGACGTCGGCTCGGGCGCTGAAGCTGTTGCAGCCGGTGCTGCCCGCGGCCTCGCCGCCGTCGTCGATCCGTACGTGTGCCTCGTCCGGCGCGCGGTGGGTGGTGCCGTCGACGGTGACGCTGTCGATGCTCCACCGGACGCCGGTGATGGGCTCTCCGGCCGCAGCCGCGGAACCGCTGCCGCCGCCGTCGGCCTTCTCGCTGCCGCAGGCCGCGGCGAGCGGGGCCAGCGCGGCGACGGCCGCCACGGTCAGGGTCACGCTGGACCGCTGCTTCCGACCGCTCTTCCTGATCTTCCCGGTCTTCGTGCTCTTCCCTGTCTTCCTGCTCTGCCTGTACATGCCGATTCGACGGAGCCGGGGAAGATCCGGTTCCCGTCCGCTCCCCCTGCGGCGCCGCCCTCAGCTCAGCAGCGGCAGCAGCGCTCCGAGGTCCGCCCGTTCCCCGCTCGCCCTCACCTTCGCCGCGTGCAGGGCGTCCTTCCAGGTCAGCCGCCCGGTGGCGAGCCGGACCCAGGTCAGCGGTTCGGTCTCGACGACGTTGGGCGGGGTGCCACGGGTGTGCCGGGGACCCTCCACGCACTGCACGACCGCGTACGGCGGGATCCTTACCTCCGTCGAGCCGCCCGGTGCCTTCGCGGCGAGCGCGTCGGCCAGCAGCCGGGTCGCGGCGGCGAGTGCCTGCCGGTCGTACGGGACGTCGAGGCCGGGCACCGCGGCGTTCAGGTCGTCGGTGTGCACGACCAGCTCGACGGTCCGGGTGACGACGTAGTCGGCCAGCGGCAGGGCCCCCGCGCTGGTGGGGAGCAGCCTGCTCCCGGGGTGGGTGTCGAGCCGCTCGGTGAAGCGCCGCTCCGCCTCGGCGAGGTGGGCGTCGAGGTCGGGGTGCTCGGCGGCGAGCCGCCGGGCCGTCCCGGCGATGGCGTCCGCGTCGGCCGCGATGGCGAACGGCCAGTCGAGCAGCCGGCCGTCCTGCCGCAGTGGCTCGGGCTCCCCCAGCAGCCGGTCCACGGCGGTCAGCGCCCTCCCGACGTGCGCGACCAGCTCCCGCACGCTCCACTCCCCGAGCCGGGTGGGCAGGGCGAGCTGCTCGGAGCTCAGGCCGCGGACGGCCGCCCGCACGTTGCCGAACTGGGCGAGAACGGCGGCGCGGGTGCGGGCGGGGTCGTAGGCGCGGGGGCGTTTTCTGGCCGGAGGCATGCGGTGAGCCTATGCGGGCGAGATGGCCGACGAGGGCGTCTCGAAGATCTCGCCGTTGCGCGGGACGCCGATGCCGGTCCAGGTGAAGGGGACGCCCCGCGCACTGTCCGGGTCGGGGCCGTCCATCAGCTGGAAGTGGACGTGCGGCTCGGTGGAGTTGCCGGTGTTGCCGCAGCGGGCGAGCACCTGGCCGGCGCGGACCCGGTCGCCCTCGCGCACGGTGAAGGAGCCCCGCTGCACGTGGGCGTACAGGGCGTGAACGCCGTCGCCGAGGTCGAGGACGAGGTGGTTGCCGACGATGCGGCGGGCGCCGGCCAGCTCGCGTACCGAGCCCTCGACCAGCATCAGGTACAGCAGTGCGGGCAGCGACGTGCGGCTCAGGTGGTCGCGCTGGCCGTCGTCGGCGCGTACGACCGTGCCGTCGGCCACCGCGAGGAGCGGGGCGCCGAACGCCGGGAAGTCGCGGCTGCGCCGGGCGAGCGGCCACAGGGCTCGGAAGCCGGGGCGGGCGCCGGGCTCCGGCTCGGCGACGAGGTCGATGGCGAAGGTCTGCCCGTAGGCGTGGACGCCGTGGCTCGGGGTGCGGTCGGCCGGGCTGTTCAGCGCGGACCAGCGGCCGGTGACGGGCGGGGCGACCTCGACGGGCTCGCGGGACCTGCCGGGCGCGTCCGGGGCTCCGCCGTTCCACCGGTTGACCACGGTGATCAGGGCGTAGGCGAGGACCAGCGGCAGGAAGACGCTCCACCACGGATACCCCGGGTCGAAGAGGACGCCGACGACCACCAGGGCCAGGAAGGCGAGCTGCAGCACCCGGAAGGCGATCATGGCGAGCTTGCGTGCGGACGGTACGGACATCGTTCCCCCTTGCTTGTGCCGGACGTGACGGTCCTGACATGCCTGACTGTCCTGGCGGACCTGACTGTCCTGGCGGACCTGACTGTCTTGGCGCTCCCCTTCAGTTCCGCGCGGTCGACAGCGCCACCAGCAGCGGTACGACCCGCCCCGGCGGCACCTCGTGGCGGCCCCGGCCGGTGGTGTGCAGCCAGCCGGCGCCGGTGAGCTGGCGCAGGTGGTGGTAGATCTGGCCGGTCGTGCCCATCCCGTCCAGCTCCGCCAGCTCGGCGGCGGTGCGTCGCCCCCCGAGCACCTCCCTCAGCAGCCGCAGCCGCACGGGATGCCCCAGCGCGGCGAACACCTCGGCGGACTCGGCCCAGTCGGCGTCCAGCAGCCCTTCGGTCAGCGCGCCGTGCTGCCAGACGTACTGCTCCCCGGCCGGCAGGCGCACCGAGCCGGTGAAGAGGACACCTCCCGCCGCGGCCCCCAGCTCGGCGAGCTGCGCCTTCAGGCCTTCGAGGGCCCAGAGGTCACCCTCCCTGGGACCGGAGGCCGGCCGGTCAGCGGCTTCCAGGGCGGCGAGGCGCCGCTCGATGTCGGCCACGCGTTGTTCCAGTTGCTCCACGAGTACGACATTACGTAGCTACGTAATCCCGCGCAAGCGTCACTCGCACGTGTGTCTGGTCGCGAAAGGCGGCCCGGGAGGACCGCGGCCCTGGAAACACTGGTCCGCGCCTGGAAGGAGGTGCAACATGACGGTTATGGCCGAGCACACGTCTCAGATGTCGGTGGACGAGTTCGAAACGATCGCTTCCGCCGCTCCCGAGACCGTCACGTTGGAGTTCATTGACGGACGGATCGAGGTCAAGCCGGTGACGGACGGGGACCACAACAGCATCGTGTCCTGGCTGGCCAAACGTTGTATGCAGGCGCGGCCGGACCTTGACCTGTACCAGACACAGGGGCTACGGGTCGACGCGTACCGGCAAAGCAGGGCGCGGCCGGACGCCGTGCTCGCTCCCGAGGCCCACTTCGCGGGACACGGCGAATGGGCCGAACCGGACGGAGCCCTCATGGTCGTCGAGGTCACGTCGTACGACTCGGACACGGACCGGCGTGACCGGCACGAGAAGCCTGCCGCGTACGGGCAGGCGGGGATTCCGGTGTACCTGCTGATCGACCGGGACACCTGCACGGTCACGGTCCACAGCCGCCCGAACCGGCGAGTCGGTGGCTATCGCGACATCCGCCTCACGGATTTCGGCGAGACAGCGGTCCTCCCGGCCCCGATCGGCATCGAACTCGACACGGAGATCCTCAAGAACTACGTGCGCTGAGACGACGGGGTCCCGCCCGGAACCCACCGGACGGGACCTCAGACGCTCTGGGAGCTGCGACTACTACGCCAGCAGCCCCGGGATCGTCCCCTCGTGGGCCTCGCGCAGGTCGGTCAGGGGGAGGGTGAACTCGCCCTGGACCTCGACCGCGTCGCCGTCGACCACGCCGATGCGGGTGACCGGCAGGCCGCGGGCGCCGCACATGTCGTTGAAGCGGACCTCCTCCGAGCGCGGGACGGCGACGACCGCACGGCCCGCCGACTCCGAGAAGAGGAAGGTGAAGGCGTCGAGCCCGTCCGGCACGACCAGACGCGCGCCCTTGCCGCCCAGCAGCGCCGACTCGACGACCGCCTGGACCAGACCGCCGTCGGACAGGTCGTGCGCGGAGTCGATCATGCCGTCGCGGGAGGCGGAGATCAGGATCTCGCCCAGCAGGCGCTCGCGCTCCAGGTCGACCTTCGGGGGCAGGCCGCCGAGGTGGTCGTGGATCACCTGGGACCAGGCCGAGCCGCCGAACTCCTCACGCGTGTCGCCCAGCAGGTACAGCAGCTGGCCGTCCTCCTGGAAGGCGACCGGCGTGCGGCGGGCCACGTCGTCGATGACGCCGAGGACCGCGACCACCGGGGTGGGGTGGATGGCCGCCTCGCCGGTCTGGTTGTAGAGCGAGACGTTGCCGCCGGTCACCGGGGTGCCGAGCTGGAGGCAGCCGTCGGCCAGGCCGCGGACGGCCTCCGCGAACTGCCACATGACCGCCGGGTCCTCCGGCGAGCCGAAGTTCAGGCAGTCGGAGACCGCGAGCGGCTTCGCGCCGGTCGTGGCGACGTTGCGGTAGGCCTCCGCCAGCGCCAGCTGCGCGCCCGTGTACGGGTCGAGCTTGGCGTAGCGGCCGTTGCCGTCGGTGGCGATGGCGACGCCGAGGCCGGACTCCTCGTCCACCCGGATCATGCCCGAGTCCTCGGGCTGGGCGAGGACGGTGTTGCCCTGCACGAAGTGGTCGTACTGCTGGGTGATCCACTGCTTGGACGCCTGGTTGGGCGAGCCGACCAGCTTGAGGACCTGGTCCTTCAGCTCGTCGGAGGTGCCCGGCCGGGGCAGCTTGTTCGCGTCGTCGGCCTGGAGGGCGTCCTGCCAGTCCGGGCGGGCGTAGGGGCGTTCGTAGACCGGGCCGTCGTGGGCGACGGTGCGCGGGTCGACGTCGACGATCTTGCCGCCGTGCCAGAAGATCTCCAGCCGGTCGCCGTCGGTGACCTCACCGATGACGGTGGCGATGACGTCCCACTTCTCGCAGATCTCCAGGAAGCGGTCGACCTTCTCCGGCTCCACCACCGCGCACATGCGCTCCTGCGACTCGCTCATGAGGATTTCCTCGGGCGAGAGGGTCGAGTCGCGCAGCGGTACGTCGTCCAGGGTGACGCGCATGCCGCCGGAGCCGTTCGACGCCAGTTCGCTGGTCGCGCAGGACAGGCCCGCCGCTCCCAGGTCCTGGATGCCGACGACCAGCTTCTCCTTGAACGCCTCCAGGGTGCACTCGATGAGGAGCTTCTCCTGGAAGGGGTCGCCGACCTGCACGGCGGGGCGCTTCGACGGCTTGGCGTCGTCGAAGGTCTCGCTCGCCAGGATCGACGCGCCGCCGATGCCGTCGCCGCCGGTGCGGGCGCCGTACAGGATGACCTTGTTGCCCGCGCCGGACGCCTTCGCGAGGTGGATGTCCTCGTGCCGCATGACGCCGATGGCACCGGCGTTGACCAGCGGGTTGCCCTGGTAGCAGGCGTCGAAGACGACCTCGCCGCCGATGTTGGGCAGGCCCAGGCAGTTGCCGTAGCCGCCGATGCCGGCCACGACGCCCGGCAGGACGCGCTTGGTGTCGGGGTGGTCCGCGGCGCCGAAGCGCAGGGGGTCGACCACGGCCACAGGACGGGCGCCCATCGCGATGATGTCGCGGACGATGCCGCCGACGCCGGTGGCCGCGCCCTGGTAGGGCTCCACGTACGACGGGTGGTTGTGCGACTCGACCTTGAAGGTGACCGCGTAGCCCTGGCCGACGTCGACGACACCGGCGTTCTCGCCGATGCCGACGAGCATCGCCTCGGACTCGGGGGCCTTCTCGCCGAACTGGCGCAGGTGCACCTTGCTGCTCTTGTACGAGCAGTGCTCGGACCACATGACGGAGTACATGGCCAGCTCCGCCCCGGTGGGGCGGCGACCGAGGATCTCGACGACCCTCTCGTACTCGTCCTTCTTCAGGCCCAGCTCGGCCCAGGGCAGCTCGACGTCGGGGGTCGCGGTCGCGTGCTCGACCGTGTCCAGAGGCGTCCGGCTCATGCGTTGACCAGCTTCTTGAGGATCGAGGTGAAGAACGGCAGACCGTCGGTACGGCCCGTACCGATCAGCGACTCGACGGCGTGCTCGGGGTGCGGCATGAGGCCGACGACGTTCCCGGCGGCGTTGGTGATGCCGGCGATGTCGTTGAGCGAGCCGTTGGGGTTCATGTCCAGGTAGCGGAAGGCAACCCGCCCCTCGGCCTCCAGCTCGTCCAGCGTGCGCCGGTCGGCGACGTAGCGGCCGTCCATGTTCTTCAGCGGGATGTGGATCTCCTGGCCGGCGGTGTAGTCGCTGGTCCAGGCGGTGTCCGCGTTCTCCACCCGCAGCTTCTGGTCGCGGCAGATGAAGTGCAGGTGGTCGTTGCCCAGCATGCCGCCGGGCAGCAGGTGGGCCTCGGTGAGGATCTGGAAGCCGTTGCAGATGCCCAGCACCGGCAGCCCGGCCTTCGCCTGGTCGATGACGGTGTCCATCACCGGCGAGAAGCGCGCGATGGCGCCGGCGCGCAGATAATCGCCGTACGAGAAACCGCCGCACAGCACCACGGCGTCGACCTGCTTGAGGTCCTTGTCCTTGTGCCAGAGGGCGACGGGTTCGGCGCCGGCGACACGGATCGCGCGCTGCGTGTCCCGGTCGTCGAGAGAGCCGGGGAAAGTGACGACGCCAATACGAGCGGTCACTTCGCCGCCCCCGCGACTACGTCTTCGGACTCGACCTTGACGGTGAAGTCCTCGATCACGGTGTTGGCGAGGAAGGATTCCGCAAGATCATGGATGCGGGCGAGGGCGGCGTCGTCGACCGGCCCGTCCACTTCCAGTTCGAATCGCTTTCCCTGGCGGACGTCCGAGATCCCTTCGAAACCCAGTCGCGGCAGTGCGCGCTGCACCGCCTGGCCCTGGGGGTCGAGGATCTCCGGCTTGAGCATGACGTCGACTACGACGCGTGCCACTGGCACTCCCGGTGTGTGGTGCTGAGCAGGTTCCTTCAGACTACCCGTACAAAATTTCTACGCGCGTAGCCTTGGAGGAAACTACGTGAGCCCAGTCACGATTCGGCATCGGGAGGGGGTGGCCGCGAAAAGCTTCGGGAAAGATCCGGGATCGATCGCAGTCACCTATTGCGCAGGGGACACGCGGGCAGATTTAGTCGGTCTTCCCATTGCAATGCCGGGCACTGTACAAATGAAATGCCATTAGCCGATACTTTGCCCAATTACAGGCGAACAGTCGGCATCACCGCGGCGTCCTGACACGTTCTGGCACGTCATCGCGGAGATGCCGCACGAAGGGACCGATATTCGTGGCGCAGCGTGTCGTGGTCACTCTCTTTGACGACATCGACGGCTCGGAAGCGGCGGAGACGATCGCCTTCGGAGTCGACGGCCGGATGTACGAGATCGACCTGAACGAAGCCAATGCCCGGAAACTGCGCAAGTCGCTGGAGCCGTACGTCTCGGCCGGCCGCAAGCGCTCCCGGTCCGGCAAGGCCTACCGGCAGACGGAGGTCGCCCCCGACCCGGCGGCGGTCCGCGCCTGGGCCCAGGCGAACAAGATGGACGTGCCCGCGCGGGGCCGGATCCCGAAGAAGGTGTACGAGGCGTTCGCCGAAGCGCAGTGAGCCGACCCCGGCCGGGAGGGTCCGGGCCCGGCGAGGAGGGTCTGGCCCCGGCCAGGAGGGTCTGGCCCCGGCGAGGAGGGGCCGACGGCCGCTCAGCCGCCCCTCGCGGCAACCGACTTGCGCGGCACCCCGGGTGATCAGCTAAAGTCTGGAGCACGCCGAGGGGCGAAGCCGAAAGGCCCAGCTCACGGACACGCGGGTGTAGTTCAGTAGTAGAACATCCCCCTTCCAGGGGGAAGGCGCAGTGTGCAATTCCTGTCACCCGCTCTGCATCGTCGTACCGGCCACTCGATTGGATCAGGTAGGCTGGTGCTCGCACCGATCGGTGAAAGCCGGTCGGGGGCAATGCGGACGTAGCTCAGTTGGTAGAGCGCAACCTTGCCAAGGTTGAGGTCGCGAGTTCGAGCCTCGTCGTCCGCTCGGGAATCAGACCCCGGTCCTCCAGGACCGGGGTCTTTTCGTATGCCCCGGCCCGGTGCCCCGCGGACCGGCTCTGACATTTGTCATGCCGGGTGATGACGGGCCGCACTGTCGTCCCGCCCCGCGCGCCGGAATGCTCGAAGCATGCAAACGAACGAGCACGAACACGTGATTGAGGTCACCGACCTTCGGCGTGTGTACGGGGGCGGGTTCGAGGCCGTGCGCGGGGTCGACTTCTCCGTGCGCCGCGGTGAGGTCTTCGCGCTGCTCGGCACCAACGGCGCCGGCAAGACATCGACGGTCGAGCTCCTGGAGGGGCTCGCCGCTCCGGCCGGGGGCCGGGTGCGCGTCCTCGGGCACGACCCGTACACCGAGCGGGCCGCCGTACGTTCCCGCACCGGGGTCATGCTCCAGGAGGGCGGCTTCCCCTCCGAGCTGACGGTCGCCGAGACGGCCCGGATGTGGGCGGGGTGCGTGAGCGGCGCCCGGCCGCCGGCCGAGGTGCTGGCGTTGGTCGGCCTCGAGTCCAAGGCCGACACCCGCGTGAAGCAGCTGTCCGGGGGCCAGCGGCGCCGACTGGACCTGGCACTGGCGCTGCTCGGCGACCCAGAGGTGCTCTTCCTCGACGAGCCCAGCACCGGCCTTGACGCCGAAGGCCGCCGGGACACCTGGGAGTTGGTGGGCGCGCTGCGGGACGCCGGTACGACGGTGCTGCTGACCACGCACTACCTGGAGGAGGCCGAGAACCTCGCCGACCGGCTCGCGATCATGCACGAGGGCCGGATCGCCGCCACCGGCACCCCGGCCGAGGTGACCGCCGCACAGCCGTCCCACATCTCCTTCGAACTGCCCGACGGCTACTTCGTCGGCGACCTGCCGCCGCTCGCCGAACTGGGCGTGAACGACCACGAGACCGACGGCCGCGCGGTGAAGCTGCGCACCCGGGAACTCCAGCGCGCGGCCACCGGCCTGCTGGTGTGGGCCGGACAGGCCGGAGTGGAACTGCGCCGCCTGGACGTGCGCTCGGCGTCCCTGGAGGAGGCGTTCCTCAGCATCGCCAAGGAGGTGTCCGCGAGGACGCCCGGCGGCACGACCGGAACCGGGAAGTCGAAGAAGTCGGGGAAGACGAAGAAGGAGTACGCGGCATGAGCGCCACGGACACACCGGCCCGCACGAAGCGCGCCGCCGGGAGCGCGGCCACGACGCCGGCGGGCCGCATGACCGCCCTCGCCCGCGCCGAGATGATCCTGCTCGGACGGAACAAGGGCACCGTCTTCGCCGCGCTGTTCATCCCGTTCGTGATGCCGTTCAGCGTGCGGGCGGGCGCCGAGGAGATGGACCTCGGCAAGGCCGGGCTGACCATCGGCACCCTCGTGCTGCCCGCCGCGATCGGCTTCTCCCTGCTGTTCGCCGTGTACTCGGCCCTGGTCGGCGTCTTCGTCGTCCGGCGCGAGGAACTCGTCCTCAAGCGGCTGCGCACCGGCGAGCTGCGGGACGTGGAGATCCTCGCCGGGTCCGCGCTGCCCGCCGTCCTCAGCGGGCTGGTGCAGTCCCTGCTGCTCGCGGTGGGCTGCGTGGCGCTGCTCGACCTGTCCGCGCCGTCGGCACCGCATCTGACGGTCCTCGGGCTGCTGCTGGGCCTGCTGATGTGCGCCGCGCTCGCCGCGGTCACCGCGAGCTTCACCAGGACCGGTGAGAGCGCGCAGGTCACGCCGTTGCCGTTCACGTTCGTCTCGATGTTCGGCTCCGGCCTGTTCATCCCGCTGGACCTGCTCCCCGACCGGCTGGCCTCCGTGTGCGAGCTGCTGCCGCTGACGCCCGTCATCACCCTGGTGCGCGGCGGCTGGACCGGCGACCTGTCGGCGTCCGACGCGCTCGGCGCGCTGGCGACGGCGGTGGCCTGGACCGTGCTCGCGGTGTTTGCTGTACGGCGGCGGTTCCGCTGGGAGCCGCGGCACTGACGTACAGGACGTGCGAGGACGTACGAGGTGAGTGGGAGCGGCGGACGGATGCGCAGGCCGGGCGGATGGTGGCGGGTCAAGAGCACGCCGGAGAAGGTGGAGACGTACACGCGGTGGTCGTTCCACTTCTTCGGGATCATCGAGATCCTCGCGCTGGGGGTGACCGCCTACGGGCGGACCGGTGTCGGGCTCGCCACCGCGCTGTGCCTGCTGGTCACCGCGCACGCCGCCGTCTGCATGCTGGTCTCGGCCCGGGCGCTGGACTGGACGCGCGGGCGGCGGCCGCAGCCGGTGCGGCAGATGTGGGCGCTCGTCGTCGTCTCCGCCGTCGTCTCGACCACCGCGGTCGTGATCGCGGAGCGCGGACCGTCCGGTGAGGTGGAGACCGCGGCGGGCTCGGTCTACGGCGGGGTCCTGTGCTACGCCGCCGGGGTCATCACGCTCGGGGTGCGGGGGTGGCGGCGCAGGGTCGCCGTCGTCGGGGCCTTCGCGGTGGGCGCCGGGCTCCTGACGTTCCCGCTGGAGATGCCCCTGCTCGCGTCGGTCGTGCTGGCCGGCCTGGTGATGGTGACCGGCGGGTTCCTCGCCGTCACCTCGATCTTCTCCCTCTGGCTGCTCAACGCGGTCTACGCGCTCGACGACGCCAAGGAGACCCGGGTCAGGCTGGCCGTCGCCGAGGAGCGGCTGCGGTTCGGCCGGGACCTGCACGACGTGATGGGCCGGAACCTTGCGGTGATCGCGCTCAAGAGCGAGCTGGCCGTCCAGCTGTCACGGCGGGGCAGGCCCGAGGCGGTGGAGCAGATGATCGAGGTGCAGCGCATCGCCCAGGAGTCGCAACGAGAGGTCCGGGACGTCGTGCGCGGCTACCGGGAGGCCGCCCTGGAGGTCGAACTGGCCGGCGCCCGGGGTGTGCTCTCGGCGGCGGGCATCGTCTCGGAGGTCACCGGTGAGACGGCCGGTCTGCCCGCCGAGGTGCAGTCGGCGCTCGGCTGGGTGGTGCGAGAGGCGACCACGAACGTGCTGCGGCACGGGGACGCGAAGAAGGTCGCGGTGACGGTGCGGATGTCGGAGGGGCGTGTAGTGCTGACGGTGGAGAACGACGGCGTGGCGGAGACGACGGAGGATGGCCTCCCGGGCGGCCCCGGCGGTCCAGGCCGCTCGGCCGGTACGGGCGGTACGGGCGGCTCGGGACTCTCGGGGCTGCGCGAGCGGCTCTCCGCGGTGGACGGGACCCTGGAGGCGGGGCCCGTCGGCAGGGGTGTCTTCCGGCTGACGGCCGAGGTGCCGCTGCCGGCCGCCGCTGCCGGGGCCGCGCTGGGGGTCGCGTCGTGACGACGACCGTCCGCGTCCTGCTCGCCGACGACGAGCACCTCATCCGCGGGGCCCTGGCGGCCCTGCTGTCCCTGGAGGACGACCTGGTCGTCGTCGCCGAGGCGGCCACCGGCCCCGAGGCCCTGGCGATGGCCCGGGCACACGCACCGGACGTCGCCGTACTGGACCTCCAGATGCCCGGCGCCGACGGTGTGAAGGTCGCCACATCGCTGCGGGTCGAGCTGCCCGCCTGCAAGGTGCTGATCGTGACCAGCCACGGGCGCCCCGGCCATCTGAAGCGGGCGCTGGCGGCGGGAGTGCGCGGGTTCGTCCCCAAGACGGTCAGCGCCCAGCGGCTCGCCGAGCTGATCCGCACGGTGCACGCCGGAAACCGGTACGTCGACCCCGAGTTGGCCGCCGACGCGATCTCCGCCGGGGACTCGCCGCTGACCGCGCGCGAGGCCGAGGTGCTGGAGCACGCCGCCGACGGGGCGCCCGTCTCGGAGATCGCCGAGCGGGCCGCGCTCGCCGAGGGGACCGTACGGAACTACCTGTCGTCGGCCGCGAGCAAGCTCGGTGCGGAGAACCGGCACGCGGCGGTGCGGCTCGCGAGGGAGCGCGGTTGGGTATAGTGGCTGTCGCGCCACGGAGAAATCCACGGCCCGCAGTGCGAACGTAGCTCAGTTGGTAGAGCGCAACCTTGCCAAGGTTGAGGTCGCGAGTTCGAACCTCGTCGTTCGCTCCAGATGAGAAGCCCCCGGTTTTCGGCCGGGGGCTTCTTCGTGTGCGGCCTGCCGCCGCTGTGTCCGTCCGCCGCTACGACCAGCTCTGGCCGGTCAGCAGCTCGTACGCCTCCACGTACTTGGCGCGGGTGGCGTCCACGACCTGCTGCGGCAGCGGCGGCGGGGGCTGCTCGCTCTTGCGGTCCCAGCCGGACTCGGCCGAGGTCAGCCAGTCCCGCACGAACTGCTTGTCGTACGACGGCTGCGCGCGGCCCGGCTGCCACCGGTCGGCCGGCCAGAAGCGGGAGGAGTCCGGGGTGAGGACCTCGTCGGCGAGGACCAGGTCGTCCCCGTCGAAGCCGAACTCGAACTTGGTGTCCGCGAGGACGATGCCGCGCTCGCGGGCGATGTCCCGGGCACGGGAGTAGACGGCGAGGGTCGCCTGGCGCAGGGCGGCCGCGGTGTCGGCGCCGACCTGGCGGGCGACCTCCTCGTAGGAGACGTTCTCGTCGTGCTCGCCGACCTCGGCCTTGGTGGCGGGGGTGAAGATCGGGGCGGGCAGCTCCGAGCCGTCGACGAGGCCCTCGGGCAGGGCGAGGCCGCAGACGGTGCGGGTCTGGTCGTACTCCGCCAGGCCGGAGCCGGTGAGGTAGCCGCGGGCCACGCACTCCACGGGGACCATCCGCAGCGACTTGCAGACCAGGGCGCGGCCCTCCCAGTCGGCGGGGGCGCCGGGGGGCAGCTCGGTGCTCAGCACGTGGTTCGGGGCCAGGTCGGCGAGCTGGTCGAACCACCACAGGGAGAGCTGGGTGAGGACCCGGCCCTTGTCGGGGATCTCGGTCGGCAGCACCCAGTCGTAGGCGGAGATGCGGTCGCTGGCGACCATCACGAGGTCGCCCGCCTCGTTCCGGTACAGCTCGCGCACCTTGCCGGTGTGCAGGTGCACCAGACCCGGAACCTGGATCGGTTCGGGCTTTTCAACGAATCCGGACACGGTTCCTCCCCGTGGTTCTGAACAATACGTCGATTGTCCCGTACGTCGGGGGGAGGGCGACGAGCGGGGCAGGGGCGGGGGCGGGGGCGCGGCACGGGGGGCGCGGCTCAGTCCCGTTTGCAGATGCGGTCCAGGAGGTTGGCCGTGGCGCGCTGGACGCGCGGGTCGACGTGGCCGGGGCGGTCCAGGGCCGGGGACCAGGCGAACGTGCCGGACGCGAAGACCCAGGCGCCCGACGGGGCCCGGTACAGCGAGGTCTCCTGGTGCCGCCGGACGCCGTCCACGTCCGGGTACGGGGAGTGGGCGAGCAGGACCCGCTCGTCGTGCTCGGGGAGCGCGGTGCGCGGGAAGTAGCGGTCGGCCTCGCCCGCCACCAGGTCCTCGATCTCGTCGCCCTCGTGCGCTCCGGTGGCGTCCCAGAGCCAGTGACCGGCGTTGCGGACGATCATCGGGTGCGGTTCGGGGACGCGGCCGGCGTACTGGATGCCGAGCAGCTGCTGCTCGGGCCGGTCGATCTCCCGCCACAGCGCGGGGCGGCCGGGCCCCTTGCGTTTGCGGCAGGTCAGCAGCCGGTCGGGGGCACCGGACGGGGAGGGGGCCAGCTCGACCTGCCAGTACATGGTGTTGGCGGAGAGGAAGACCAGGGACGTGCCCCGGTCGCGGGCGAGTTCCGCGGAGCGGCGCATGGGAGCGGACCAGTACTCGTCGTGGCCGGGGAAGACCAGCCCCCGGTAGCGGGCCGGGTCGACGCGGCCGGAGTGCAGGTCGCGGGCGTCGGCGTAGGCGAGGTCGTAGCCGTAGCGCTCGGCGAAGCGGATGAAGTCGTAGGCGTGGCCGACGTGGAGGGGCAGCCCGGCGCCCGCGTACGGGCGGTCGAAGGAGACGGTCGTCGCGGCGTCCGCCTCACCGAGGAGCCGGCCCTCCTCGTCCCAGGCGTGGTACAGGCTGGCGCCGGTGCGGCCGTCCTCCGGATAGAGGTTGTACGCCTGCCAGGTGACGTCCGGCAGGAGGAGGAGCAGGTCGGCGGGGTGGTCGTCGCGGACCGTGAAGGGGACGTGGGAGCGGTAGCCGTCGGCGGTGGTGAGGACGGCGACGTACGCGCCGATGGTCCAGTACGACGGGATCTGCAGCCGCCACGACAGCCACCAGTGGTGGCAGGAGACCGTGCGGTCGGCGGTGAGCGGCGGGGGCTGGACGATGCCGGACAGGCGGGGACTGGTGGTGATCTTGGCGGCGCCGTCACCGCCGTAGTGCCCGATCCGGTAGACGTCGACGCTGAACTCCTGCGGCGGGTCGACGGTGACGTGGAAGTCGATGGCCTCGCCCGGGGCGGCGGCGCCCGTCGCGGTGAAGCCCTTGATCTGGCGGCGGACGTCGTCCGCGGCGCGGGGGCCGCCACCGGAGCCGGTGCGGGCGCCCGTGGGTGTGCTGTCCTGGTCCGCGTACCAGGCGACCACCTGGCCGGTGTCGCCGAAGTACGTCTCGCCGCCACGCAGCCAGGGGACCGGTCCCTGTCCGAAGGGGTCCGTCACGGCGTGCGCGAGTGCTCCCGACTCCCAACGGCGGATCTGCTCGGGCCCCATGGGACAGTCCCCTCCCTCGTGCCCCCGTGGTCGTGCGTATGACGAACGCCTTTGCCATGTGCGCGATCGGTCCCAGCACATCACATTTCGCACGCGGGCTGTCACTGTTCGTTGCGAAGTGGCCGAAAGTGGAATGAGGCAGTCCGATTCGCCGGGTGGAGGCGGCGGACAGAGGTTCTGCGGACAGAGGTTCTCCGGGTGTCAGACCAGGCGCACCGGCTTCTCCGGCCGTATGCCCAGCTCGGTCATCCAGGCGCGCAGCGGGCCCGGGTCGCCGGTCTCGACGAGGCTGAGAACACTGGGCGCCAGGTCAGCGGTGCGGGCGCCGTCGAACAGGAGCGACGGCCCGTCGAGCCAGTCGAGCGCGGGGGCCGCGCCGGCGGTGTCCATCGCCGCGCAGCACACCATCGCCGTGATGTGCGCGGTGAGGATCTCGCGCCCGGTGCGCGGCGGCTGCAACGGCAGCAGGGGGAGCGCCCGGTCGTCCCAGAGGGCGGCGTCGGGACCGGCGGCCGGTCCCGGGGCGGAGGAGGGTGCGCGGGCTCCGGCGGGCCGCGCCTCGGCCTCCTCGCGGGCCAGCTGAGCCGTGAGCCCGGCGGCCAGGGCGGCCCCACGGGCCGTGGTGTCGGCGAGGTCGTCCTCGTCGTCCTCGGCGCGGATGGTGGGCACGGGGGTGGCGTGGTCGCCGTACGGCGGATGCGGGGCCCCGGGGTCGCCATACGGCGGATGCGGGGCGTCGGGGTCGCCGACCGGCGGGAGTGAGGCGCCGGGATCGCCGTACGACGGACGCGAGGCGTCGGAGTCGCCGAACGGACGACGCGACGCGTCGGGGTCCTCGTAAGCGGGTTGCGGGGCGTCGGTGGGGGCGTCGAGGTCGGCCGGCGGGGTGGCCGGGCCGTTTTCGGTCTCGGTGGCGGCGCGGGCGTCGGACCCGGCGGCGCGGGCGTCGGACCCGCCGGTGAGGGGGGTGGTGCTCGCGGCGTCCGGGGTGGTGAGGTGGTCCAGGACGCGGGCCAGGGTCGGGCCGTCCGTGCCCGGCGCGGCGCCCTCGGCGGCGCGGCGGACGCCCAGGGTGTCCAGCACCCGATGCAGGCGGGCCGCCTCCGTGCGCCAGGTCCGGTCGACGACCTCCTCGGGATACTCCTCCCAGCCCACCGGCGACCAGTGCGCACCGGTCTCGGCCGGACCGCCGTGGAAGAGGCGCGCGGCGAGGAGCGAGACCGCCTCGTCCATCACCCCGGGCTCCTCCAGCAGGTCACAGGCGGGACGCTCCCCCAGGCGGGAGGCGAAGCCCTCGGCCAGGCGGTCCCGGCGGGACAGCTCCGTGAGGGCCGCGACGACACCCACGTCCAGCCGCGAGGGCCAGCGGCCCATCCGCCAGGCGGGCAGCGCCACCCGGGTGAGCAGCCGGTCCCAGCCCGCGTACGCGAGCCCGACCTGCTCCTGCGCGACGATCCGCAGACCGTAGTCCACAGCCTGTGCACGCTCGGCGGCCGCGGCGGCGACCCCGCGCTCCATCTCGGCCGCGTGCCCCCGGCAGCTGCGCAGCAGAAGCCGGGACGCCCAGCCGAGGCCCGCGCACGCCACCCGGGACAGGGGGTCGCGCCGGCCCGCCGAGGCCACCGCGACGGCGGCGTCCAGGCCCCGTATGAAGCGCCTGGCCGCGGCTATGTCGGGGTGCGCCGAGGGTCCCGTACCTGCGACGACCGGGGCGAGGACGGCGCGCAGCTCGCCCACCCGCATCCACCACAGGAACGGTGAGCCGATGACCAGGACGGGCGCGGTGGCGCTCCGGCGGTGGGCGGGCCCGCCCGGACCCGCCAGGTCGTCGTGGTGCTTCTCCGCGGGCGGCGGGCCGTGGGCCGGGTGGGTGCGGTCCTCCAGCCAGCTGTCGCAGTCCGGGGTGAGCGCTATCGCGGAGGGGGCGGGGACGTCGAGCCGGTCGGCCAGGTCACGCACCATCCGGTAGAGGTCGGGCGCGGACTCCTCGGCGACCGTGACCGTGGGGGTCACGGCGGGCCGGGAGCGGACCACGACCAGGGCGACCCCGGCGGCGGCCAGCAGCACGCACAGCGCGAGGACGGAGACGACCCAGCGCAGGACGTCCCAGCCGCCGCCCGCCAGGTGCCCGGTGGAGCCGCCGACGAGGAGGATCACGGCGGCGGCAGCGGGCAGCAGGGCCACGGCCAGTGCGCGGCTGCGGACCCGCAGCACCGCCAGTGCCCGGGACCGCGCGGCCTGCGCGCCCATTTCCACACCACCGATACCGGTCACGGCCGGACCTCACCCCCTCATCGCTGTCCTGTCTGTCCTGGACGGACCTGCTGCTCTGCTGCTCTTCGGATCGTGCTCACTCCACCCACTGTGGCACCCGGCACCGACATCGCAATGCCGGTGGGCCAAGTGCCGGAATGCTTGCGCGGCACCATAGTTGGGGCCCTCCGCCCAGTCAGCCGTATGGCCCATCGGTCACTCGATGGAATGGCTTTGGGGAAAGGTGGGGACGGACAGCAAAGGTCAGGCCCCGACTCCTGAGACGGAGCCGGGGCCTGTCCGGTTCGGTTCGGTTCGGTCAGGTGACCGGAGAGCCGCGAGGAAGCTGCGGGGTTACGCGCCCGCCGCCTTCGCCGCGATGTCGGTGCGGTACTGCGAGCCGTCGAGGCCGATGCGGGCGACGGCCCGGTAGGCACGGTCGCGGGCCTCGGTGAGGTCGGTGCCGGTGGCCGTGACGGACAGGACGCGGCCCCCGGCACTGACGACGGCGTCGCCCTCGGCGCGGGTGCCGGCGTGCAGCACGTAGGCGTGCGGGGCGTCCTCGGCGGCCACCGCGTCCAGGCCGGTGATCGGGTCCCCGGTGCGCGGGGTGCCGGGGTAGTTGTGCGAGGCGACGACCACGGTGACGGCCGCCTCGTCGCTCCAGCGCAGGGGCTCGAGGTCGGCGAGATTGCCGGTGGCGGCGGCCATCAGCAGACCGGCGAGCGGGGTCTGCAGACGGGCCAGCACGACCTGGGTCTCGGGGTCGCCGAAACGGGCGTTGAACTCGATCACGCGCACCCCGCGCGAGGTGATCGCGAGGCCGGCGTACAGGAGCCCGGAGAACGGGGTGCCGCGCCTGCGCATCTCGTCGACGGTCGGCTGGAGCACGCTCTGCACGACCTCGTCGACCAGCTTCGGGTCGGCCCAGGGCAGCGGCGAGTACGCGCCCATGCCGCCGGTGTTCGGACCCTCGTCGCCGTCGAGGGCGCGCTTGAAGTCCTGGGCGGGCTGGAGCGGGCGGACGTTCTCGCCGTCGGTGACGGCGAAGAGGGAGACCTCGGGGCCGTCCAGGAACTCCTCGACGACCACGCGGTCGCAGGCGTTCGCGTGCGCGCGGGCCGCCTCGACGTCGTCGGTGACGACGACGCCCTTGCCCGCGGCCAGCCCGTCGTCCTTGACGACGTAGGGCGCGCCGAAGGCGGCGAGGGCGGCGTCGACCTCCGCGGGGTTCGTGCAGACGTAGGAGCGGGCCGTGGGCACGCCGGCGCCGGCCATCACGTCCTTGGCGAATGCCTTGGAGCCCTCCAGCCGGGCGGCCTCCGCCGACGGGCCGAAGACCGGGATGCCCGCCTCGCGCACGGCGTCGGCGACCCCGGCGACCAGCGGCGCCTCGGGTCCTACGACGACCAGCTCGGCGCCGAGCCCGGTGGCCAGCGCGGTGACGGCCGCGCCGTCGAGGGCGTCGACCTGGTGCAGTTCGGCGACCTCGGCGATACCGGCGTTGCCGGGTGCGCAGTGCAGCGCGGTGACGTCGGGGTCGAGGGACAGGGAACGGCACAGGGCGTGTTCGCGGGCGCCGCCGCCGATGACAAGGACCTTCACGGGGTGAAGCCTAATGGGAACGGGCCGATGCGGTTTGTGCGGGCTTCCGAACGGGCCGGGCGCGGAGACTTGTGCCTTCCTCCAGGTCCGGCGGGCCTACTCGTTCGCGATCTCCTCGACCACCGTGGCGCCCAACTCGCGAACCAGCAGCTCCTTGCCGGACAGGGCCGACTCGTCGAGGTCCGGGTCGTCGTCCTCGGGGGTGTCGTCCTCGGGGGAGACCGGGGGCGGCTCGGGCGCCGAGGGCCGGGGGGCGGGGGCGGGCGCCGGGGCCGGTGCGGGGGCCTGGGGCGGCGCGGCGGGCGTGGCCGCGGGCGACGACGGCCGCTGAGCGGGCGCGCCCCCGCCGAAGCCCCCTCCACCACCGCCACCGAAGCCACCGCCACCGGATCCGCCGAAGCCGCCGGAGGGACCGCCGGCGGGCGGGGCCGCGGAGCCGCCGCCGGAGGGGTCGACGACCGCGTCGATCTTCCACTGCACGTTGAACTGCTCGGCCAGGGCCTGCCGCAGTACGTCCTCGCTGCCGCTGCTCACGAAGTTGTCCCGGGCGCCGGCGTTGACGAAGCCGAGTTGCAGGGAGGTGCCGTCGAAGCCGGTGACCTGGGCGTTCTGGCTGAGCAGGATCCAGGTGAACCGGCGGCGGTTCTTGACGGCTTCCAGGATGTTGGGCCAGAGCGAGCGGGGGTCGACCCCGGCGGCACCTGGCGGCGGGGAGGCGGGCGCGGACGCCGGAGCGGGAGCGACCGGCGCGGGAGCCGAAGTCGGGGCCGAAGTCGCGGCGGGCGCTGCACTGGGACCGGAGCCGGGACTGGAGCCGGGACCGGAGGAGGCCGGTGTCCGGGACTGTCCACCGCCCGCCGGGGCCGCCGTGGGCCATCCGCCGGGGCGGCGCCCGCCGCCCGCGGGAGCCGCGGTCGGCCAGGCACCGGGCGCGGGCGCCGAGCCGGGGGCGGCACCGGGTGGCGGCGTGGCAGGTGAAGGCGCGGCAGGTGGGGGTGGTGCGGCGGGCGCGGGAGCGGCGGAAGAAGGCGCGGGCTGCGGGTGCCCACCGTCGGCGGGAGACCCACCCGCGTCGGATGCGTAACCGGAACCGGCACCGCCACCATCACCGGACCCGGCAGCCGCAGCCGCGTCGCCGTACGGGCCGCCGCCCTGCGCACCCGCCGGGGCACCGGCGCCTGCGGGCGCGCCCCGTACCGCCGCACGGGCCGCGGCGGGCCCGCCGCCCGGCGGAACCGGGGCCGTGGCGGGCGCCGCCCCCGCCGCACCGGCGTGCGCCTCGGGCCCGGGCACGTACCCCATGGCGGGCGCGCCCGCACCGGCCGAGAACTGCACCCCGCGCTCGATCCGGTCCAGCCGGGCCATCACCGACCGCTCGTCGCCGTACGCGGCGGGCAGCATCACGCGCGCGCAGATCAGCTCCAGCTGGAGGCGCGGCGAGTGGGCGCCGCGCATCTCGGTCAGTCCCTCGTTGACGATGTCGGCGGCGCGGCTCAGCTCGGCGGCGCCGAAGGACTGCGCCTGGGCCTGCATCCGCTCGACGACGTCGGCAGGGGCGTCGATGAGCCCCTTCTCCGCGGCGTCGGGCACGGCGGCGAGGATCACCAGGTCGCGGAGGCGCTCCAGCAGGTCGGTGACGAACCGCCGCGGGTCGTTGCCCCCCTCGATCACGCGGTCCACGACCCCGAAGGCGGCGGAGCCGTCCCCGGAGACGAAGGACTCGACGACGGAGTCGAGCAGCGAGCCGTCCGTGTAACCGAGCAGGGCGGTGGTCATGTCGTACGTCACACCGTCGGCGCCGGCGCCCGCGAGCAGCTGGTCCATGACGGACATGGAGTCACGCACGGACCCCGCGCCGGCCCGCACCACGAGCGGGAGCACGCCCTCCTCGACCGCGATCCCCTCGCGGCCGCACACGTCGGCGAGGTAGTCGCGCAGGGTGCCGGGCGGCACGAGCCGGAAGGGGTAGTGGTGGGTCCGCGACCGGATGGTCCCGATGACCTTCTCGGGCTCGGTGGTCGCGAAGATGAACTTCAGGTGCTCCGGTGGCTCCTCGACGACCTTCAGCAGGGCGTTGAAGCCCTGCGGGGAGACCATGTGGGCCTCGTCGATGATGTAGATCTTGTACCGGCTGGAGGCGGGCCCGAAGAACGCCTTCTCGCGCAGGTCACGGGCGTCGTCCACGCCACCGTGCGAGGCGGCGTCGATCTCGATGACGTCGATCGACCCCGGCCCGTTCCGGGCGAGGTCGCGGCAGGACTGGCACTCGCCGCACGGGGTCGGCGTGGGGCCCTGCTCGCAGTTCAGACAGCGCGCCAGGATCCGGGCGCTGGTCGTCTTGCCGCAGCCGCGCGGACCGCTGAACAGGTACGCGTGATTGACCCGGTTGTTCCGCAGCGCCTGCTGCAGCGGGTCGGTGACATGCCCCTGCCCGATGACCTCGGCGAAGGACTCCGGGCGGTAACGGCGGTAGAGCGCGAGAGACGACACGCATACGAGGTTATAGGCGCCCACCGACAACCGGACCGCCCGCAAACGAGACGCCCCCCACGCACCCGCCAGAGCCGACCTACCCTTGCTGCCTTCCGGCCCTGGGGGAGTTCAGTCAGATAGCGCCGCGTGAGGGGCTGGGCCACACGTTACCCGATGTGGGGGCCTCAGAACGAGTTCGCAAGCACTCCCCGGCGTCATGTAATGTTCTCGGCGGAGGATTCGCCTAGAGGCCTAGGGCGCACGCTTGGAAAGCGTGTTGGGGGCAACCCCTCACGAGTTCGAATCTCGTATCCTCCGCCAGTGCCTCACCGGGCACGATGTCGAAGGGCCCCCTGGAAACAGGGGGCCCTTCGACGTTGTCCTTACGCCTCGTTGTCCTGGTCTTTGTCCACAGCGAGGTTTTCGGGGGCTCCCCAGATGGCGCGCTCGATCTTCCGGGCCGCCTCCTTGAGCATGGGATCGGTCACGTGCAGGTACCGCGCCCGCATCCGGGCGGCGCCGCCCGGCTCCCAACCCATGATCTGGTCGATGACCCGGTCCGGGACCCCGAGCAGCATCAGCACGGTGCCGGCGGTGTGCCGGGCGTCGTGCAGCCGCCCGTCCCGGACGCCAGCGTCTTCCAGCAGCCGCTTCCAGTCGTGGTAGTCCGTGTTCGGGCTGAGCGGCCCGCCCAATGGCTTGGTGAACACGTACTCGGACTCGGTCCACAGGTTCCCGGCCGCCGCGCGCTCCCGGGCCTGTGCCTCCCGGTGGAGTCGGAGCATCACGACCAACGGGCCCGGGAGCGGTACGGCGCGGCGCCCGGCGCGTGATTTCGTGTTCTTCGTCTCGCGCCGCACCTGCACCCGGTCCGGGCAGTAACCAGCCTTCCGCCCGCAGGGTGAAGCCTCGCCGCACCCGTGCTGGTACTTCGGCCGCAACCGGTTCCGGCGAAGCTTCAGGTACTCGTTGTCCAGGTCCACGTCGGACCACCGCAGGCCGAGCGTCTCCCCCTGCCGCAACCCGAGTGCCAGTGCCAGCATCCAGCGGGCACTGTTCCGGCGCTTGTTCACTTCGAGCAGGAGACTCTGCACCTCGTCGACCGAGTAGGGCTCCACCTCGTTCTCGTCTTCTTCCATCCGGGGAGGCTTCGCCAGCGCGGCAGCGTTCTTCGCCGCGTGGCCCCGTCGCACGGCTTCACCCAGCGCCGTACGGGCGGTCCGGTGAGCCTGGTGCGCGGTGCCCGCCTTGCTGCCGGCGCTCTGCATCCGGCGGTACAGGCTCTCCAGGTGTTCGGGCTCCAGGCGGTCGATGCGGTGCCGACCGATGCCGGGCACGAGGTGCACCCGCACCGCCACCTCGTATCCGTCGTACGTGTTCTCGCTCACGACAGGTTTAGCAATGTTCTCGACCCAGTGCTCAAGCCACTTCGCGACCGTCCACGGCTTGCCGGGCTGCCGCGCGGCCCCCTCGGCACGCTGCTTCTCTAGGCGCCGGACCTCGTCCACCAGCTCCTTGCGCGTGGGGCGCGTCAGGTGCCGGCGGTAGGGCGATCCGTCGTCCTTGTAGCCCATGGGCACACGAGCGTGCCAACGGCCATCCTTGCCCAGGTAGATGGCCGATTCGCCGTTGGCTCGGCGAGTGCGCTTCTTCTCCTCTGTCATTGGCAGTTCCTCCGGTCGGTGCGCAGTAGACAAACCGGAGCGCCGCCCGCGGGTCGGTCGGTGCTCCGGGAGGTGAGATCAGGCGGCGCGCTGTTCGGCGCGGCGGCGGGCGAGGTAGGCGGCGGGTGCATCGGCGGGGACGCGCCGGAGTCCGCCGATGGTCAGGGACTCCAGTTCTCCGGTGCGGATGAGGGCGTAGCAGGTGGTGCGGCCGATGCGGAGGCAGCGGGCGGCTTCTTCGACGGTCAACAGAACGGGGGGAAGGTCGCTGGCCTGGGCGAGTGGTGCGATGTCCACGGTGGTGATGCTCATGGAACGGTCTCCTCTGGACCTGTCCGTCGTGGCGCGGCGGTGTCTGGATCGGGAGTTCGCGTGTGTCCGAGGTGCGGATTTCTGCGTCACTGCGTCAAACACGTCATGCGGGCCTGTGACCTGTGGGTTTGTGTGACTCGGCGGTCTCGGGTGTCTGTCACCGCCGAGGGCATGTGTCACGGGCTGTGACGCGGGTGACGTGGTGTGACGCGGGTTTCGGGCGTCTGTGTCACTCGCGTTCAAGCAGGTCAGGGGCCGTCATTGGGGTGACGGATGACGCGGTGACGCAGGGACTCTCTCTTAGGACAAAAGAGAGGGGGTGGTTTCTGTTTGTGGTGCGGCTGCGGAGTTAAAGAAGGAGCCGCTTCGCGGCGCGTTCTTGGGGCGGCGGTCGCCGAACAGCAAGAGGAGCACCAGGTCAGCGGGTGCTCCTCTTGCTTGTCGTGCGGCTGAACACGCGCTGTCAGTGCAGGGAGCCCTGTTGGTGCAGGGGCTCGGGCACGGGGCGGGTCATGGCGATGTAGCGAGCGCTGCGGGTGCGTCCCCAGTCGATGACGACGCCACGGGCGGCGAACGTGGGCTGGAGGCGCTTGAGCCGGTCGGAGAGGACTTTGCCGGTGGTGGGCCAGCCCTTGGGCAGGGGACGGCAGTCCTCGCCACTGTGGAGGCGGCTGAGGCAGTCCAGCCACTCGGAAGAGGTCATGCGCTGCTCTGCACCCGGTTCCAGTCCGGCGGCGTGGTGCAGGACGGTCTGTGCCAACAGGTCGCCCTCGATCACGTCGTCGTTGAGTTCATCAAGGCTGGCCCGGTAGGCGGGCAGGGAGGCAAGGCCGGTCGCCGTGTCGAACTGCGCGCACAGGTGGGCGAAGTCGGCCATGCGCAGGTCGGTGGGCGTGGGGGCGGTTGCGGCGCGGACCTTGACGGTGAGGTCAAGGAGCGAGCCGAGGATGACGGGCAGGGCGGCGGTGAAGTCGGCCCACAGTTCCGCTTCGGTGCGCCGCACCTTCGGGCGCTCCAGACGCAGGGGCAGGAGCCGTTCCGCGAGGTCAGGCCGGATGACGCCCACGTCGATACCGGTCAGGAGCAGGGGGCGGCGGTAGCGGGAACGGTACACGTCGCCGTCGCTGAACAGGGCGCGCTTGATGGACTCGGCTCCGGTGACGATGCAGCACATGAGGTCGGACAGGTCCGGGGCCAGGTGGGAGAGGTTGTCCAGGGCGGTGATCCAGCCTGCCGCCACGGCGGTGATCAGGCTTTCCTCGTCCTTGGGCGCGCGGCGCAGGTCTCCGCTCATGCCCTCGATGATGCGCACCAGCATGCGGCCCGCGGTGGACTTGCCGGCGCCCTGCGGACCGGTGAGGAACGGCGCGGGGACGGGAACGCCCGGTTCCAGGCAGCCGACGAGCCAGGCCAGCGCCAGGCATTCGGTGTCCGGGGTGGCGAAGTTGGTCAGCCTCAGCAGGGCGTCGATGCCCTGCCCGCCCGTGTCCTTGGCGGGTAGGGGCAGTTCGCCGGTGAGCTGGGTGCGGCGCCAGCAGACCTCTGCGGGGTCGGGAATGGCGATGGTCCAGCCGGTGGGGTGGATGCGCACGGACTGGCCGTCGTCGCGGCCGAGGTCGAGCCAGGTGGCCCCGTCCGAGCCGGGTGCCACGCGGATATGGGTGGCCTGCACGTCCTGAGAGAGAGCGAGTGCTTCGATCAAGTCCAGTGCCTCCTTCAAGGCGGTGCCGTTGAATACGCCGATCCCGTCCCGGAAGAGGCCGACCATGAGTTCCTGGCGGTGGCTCCCGGTGGTGCCTTGAGAGCGGATGGGCCGGGCTACGGGGTGGCCGTTGCGCTGGGCGTAGACGGTGCCGTCGACAGTGCGGAAGTAGCGGAAATGGGCCTGCGCGTAGTCGGTGATGACCTCGCGACCCGTCTTCTCGTCCTCGGACACGGTTCACATCCCCAAAGCGGTCAGGGCGTTGGCCCACGCGTCCGTGCAGTGCCGGGCCGTCTCGCCCTTGGCCTGCGCGGCGGTGAACAGTCGGGCAACGTGGGTGTCGGTGAGGCAGCCGCACCGGCCGTGCCGGGACAGCACCGCGAGGAACGTGCGGTACACGGTCGCGTGAACCGCGCTGGACGCCTCGGTGATGCGCTGCTCGGCCATGGCGATGCCACGGTCCAGGTAGGCGGGCGTGCGGTGCGGGCACTCCCCGCCCCCGGCAACCGCAGGCACGATGACGGACGCCGGGCGGAGCGGGGAGGGCTTCTTGACGGCCAGGGCGCAGACGGCGTCGGGCAGGTCTGCCATCGTGCCGGTGCCAGGGCCGAGGTAGCGGGCATAGGCCATGGTCGACTTGATGTCCACGCCGGACCGCACCGCGTTGCGGGAGGTCATTGCGCCCCGGTAGATCCAGTGCTGGCCGCGCGTAGTCGGCACGGTCCGTGTGGCGGGCAGGGCGGTGCGGGCCCACGCGATGGCTTCCGCGTCGTCCAGGTCGACCACGGTCAGGCCGGCGCCGCCGGGGTGGTAGCCGACGCACACCGCCCGGCGCCACGCCGCCGCCCATGCGGGCGAGACGATGACGGCCGGGTCGGTGGTGGCGGCGGCCCACCCGTGGCACGGGGCCGCGCACCGGCACGGGCCGGGTGCCTTCATGTTCGGCCGGCCGCCGCACGCGTTGTTCGCGCACGCGGGGCAGTTGCCGAACGGGACCTTTCCCCGGCGCAGGGGCAGCACGGGCACGCCGGACGCTGCGAGGCTCAGCGCCGTGTGCTGCGGATGGAGCGTGGGTTGCGTCATGCTGGGGTATCTCCAGTTCCTTTGTTGGGTGCTGGTTGGCAAGGGCGGCCCCGCGTTCTTGGCGGAAGGTGGGGGCCGCCCTTTGCTGTGCCCCGGTAAATGGGGCGGCAGGTTGTCAGTGGGCGTGGTTAGGGTCGCGGCATGACGACGACCGTTGATCTTGTGCCGGGCATGGTGACGACGCGTGAGGCCATTGCCGCGGCCTACGGGTGTGGGACGTTCCAGGGCATCGAGCCGGCCGACGATGCGGGCAAGGTGTTCGTGTACTCCGATCCGTCCGTGGGTGAGGAGTACGGCTACACCTTCGATGGCCGCGCGGAAGACGATGAGTACGGGCCGCTGTATCTCTACACCGGCGCCGGCACCAAGGGAGATCAGAAGCCGTCCGGCCGCAATGGGTCATTGCTGACCGCGGCCGAGAAGAACCGTGAGATCCACCTGTTCGTCGAGAACGGCAAGGTGCCCGGCAGCGGCGCGAAGCAGCAGCGCTACATCGGTCAGATGGTGGTCGACCTGGTCAAGCCCTACGAGGTGCGGCGCGCACCGGGCAAGGACAAGGTCATGCGGAATGTGCTGGTGTTCCGCTTCCGGCCGGCCCCGGGAACGACGCCGGCGTGGACTGAGGCAGATCGCCTGCCGGATGCTCTGAAGACGGACGTTGAGATCACCGAACCGGGACAGGCCGCGGGTACCCCTGCGCCTGTCGTCTTGCCGCAGCAGAGCGGAGCGAAGGCCAAGAAGACCGAGCAGCACGGCACCGCCGAAACGGTCGCGGACATTCCCGCCGGGCAGCGCAAGGTCCTGCGCCGCGAGGGTGAACTGGTCACCGCGTTCGTGGCTCACCTGACTGCGGCTGGCCACGAGACCCACAGCTTCCAGATCACCATCAAGGGCGAGCCCGGCGCGCTCACCCCCGACCTGTACGACGCGACGGATCACGTGCTGTACGAGGCGAAGGGCCAGACGACACGCGCCAACGTGCGCATGGCGATCGGGCAGTTGGCCGACTATCGCCGGCACATCCCCAACAAGGAGGGCCTGCGTGTTGCGGTGCTGCTTCCCAAGGAACCCACCGTAGACGTCCAGGACCTCCTTGCCGAGGAAGGCGTGTCGCTGGTCTACCAGACCGAGGATGGCTTTGTTGGTTGGCCGCTCGCCTAGCCTCAGCCGCGGAAGTTGCTCCGCTTGATCACGGCCTTGCGAATGTTCACCGTCGTTCCTGCCCCGCCCTGGTGGCCGCTCGCGCTGAAGAGCTGTACGGCGATCCATCCGCCGAAGATCACGGCTGCGAGGGTGATCAGTTGGGTGATGAACGCGGTGAGCGCGGCGATGAACGAGGTGAGCAGGATCAGCCCGCCGCACACCGCGAGGAACCCGACGCCCCCGAGGGCGACGTTCACCGCCGTCCGGGAGACGGCCGGCTTGGGCGCGACCGGCTCGGGCTGGGCGGGGTTGATGGCGTAGCCGGTGACGACGCGGCCGTCGGGCAGGACGATGCTCGCCACCGCCGGAACGGCGTTCGGCTGCACCGGCACGACCGGCGCCGACACCGGCACAGCGGGCGGGAGCGGGGTCGGGTGGTGGACCTCCACGGCCCGCTGGGCGGGCACGTGCGGTGTGTTCTCGGGGTACATGCGGAATCCCTTCCGAACGTGGGTCAGGGAGGCAGAGACACCCCCTGCCGGGGGCGTTGTGGAGGGGTGATTCAGGGGTCTGACCTGCGTGCCTCCCTGACTCCCTGGACGATCATTTACGCAGGTCAGGGCGAGGGAGGCGGGGTAGGGAGGCGGTCAGGGAGTTCTCCCTGCCTCCCTGCCCCGCCGGCGGTCGGCTCCCTGCCGTCATTCGGCGGAAGCGGAACCCTCAGCGTCGCGGTCGGCAAGGGCGCGGGCGACGCGGTCGCGGGCCACGCACATGACGCCGTCGGACTTGTACGGGCTGGCGCCGGCGTCGTCCAGGACGCGCTTGAGGTCGAGGAACGACCAGCCGCCGTAAGCGGCCGTGTTGAGCGCGGCGAGCCGGGCGAGCACGTCCTTGGTCCGCACGCGCGTCGCGTCGCCGATGACAGCGGCGATGTCGGTCAGCGGGTCGTGCTCCTCTTCATGCTCGATGGCGCGCAGAGTCGTGACGCCGTCGCGCAGTGCCTTGGCCCGGTCGGCGATGGCCTGCGCCGCGTCGTCGTCGATGAAGTGCGTCCGCACGGTGATGGACGCCTGCCCGGCGGGAATGGCGATGCCGTCGGAGGCAACGACCAGCGTGCCCTTGTCCAGGCCCTGCCGGAGCAGGTGCGGGGCGGCGCCGCCGTTGACGGCCTTGTCCCCCAGCGCCATCCGGGACTGCTGCTCGGTGCCCAGCGCGAGGGACGCGCGGGTGTGGGCGCCCTCGCGGACCAGCTTGGGCAGGTTCTGGTCGGTGGGGTCCTGCGTGCCCTGCCACATCAGCACGTCCACGGCACGGCCCTGGTTGTGAATCTTGCGGACCGCCATGAAGTACCGGGACGTGGCCTTGCTGCCGCCATAGGGGCGGCCCTCGTCGTCCTTGGCCGGGCACATGAACGCCACCTGCGCTTCGTCCACCAGGACGATGAGCGGCGGGAACTTCGCGTTCGGGTCCTTCTGCCGGATCTCCAGGCGGCGGTTCATCTCGGTGACCGCGTCCTCTGCCATCTCGGTGGCCTGGATGACGTGGTCATCGGTCGGCCCCTGGATGAGCACGGACGCGATGCCGTCAAACGGCCGCCAGTCGCCGGCACCCTTGAGGTCGGCAAGCCAGAACTGCACCGACCGGTCCAGCGACAACCACAGGGCCAGCGCCCGCAGCGCGGCCGTCTTCCCCTGGTTCGACAACCCCGTGACCAACAGGTGGCGCTGGTAGACGCTCATGCTGGCCGCGTCACCGCGCAAGTCCTGGCCCCACGGCGCCTTTCCCTTGGCGTAGTCGGCGGTCAACGTCTCGTCAGTGACCAGCGGGGACGGACCGATCGGCTCGTCCAGCGCCCCCGAGTCGGCGATCCACAGCCGCACCGTACGCGCGGCCTGCGGGATCGTGATGAACACCTCGTGCTCGTGCCGGGTCAGGTTCTCGGCGAGCTTGCGCCGCTTGTGCTGCACCTCCACCGTCGACACCCCAGAGGGCAGAGTCACGTCCACCTCGACACCGCATCCGGCGATCCGGATCGGCCCGAGCATGGAGGCGCCGGCGTCGCCCATCTCCTTGATGGCGTTGCGCAGGGCGGGCACGCCGAGATCGCGCAGGGCTTTGACCACGATGGACGGGGTGATCAGCTCCCCCTCACCGCCCCGGACGTTCGCGGGCAGGACCCAGGCGGGGGCGGCTTGCTGCTTACGGCCGACCGACCACAGCGCCAGCAACGCCAGGAACGGGCCGATCGTGAGCGCTGGACCCCATACGACCTGCACGATGCGGATGAGCAGGGCGATGAAGTCGATCGTGGCCGACAGCGGGGTGATGACGTCCCCTACCTGGCCAGTGTTGATGGCCATCACGACGCCGAGGGCGACCAGCACGCCGATGCTCATGCCGGCGCCGACGGCCACGCCCTTGGCCGCTTCCACCGGGGAGTGGAGGAGGTCCATGCGGCGGTGGTGGCGGGCGGCGCGGAAGCGCTGCAACCGCTCCTCCCACTCCTCGGCCGCTTCCAGGTTCCCCGCGGCTTCCGCCGCCCGGATCATCCGCTCGTACCGCGAGCCGGTACGGCCGTCCCACGCTCGACGGGCCACGATCCGCCCGCCGTTGAAGGTGTAGAGGCCGTGCCGCGCCGTCGCCCGCACCGTGGCCCGGGTCGTCTCGTGCGTGGCCACGGTCTTCACTGCGCGGCGGGAGCGCACCCACAGCGGCACCGGCCGCGCGGGCGGCGCGTCCGGCACGACGGTGAGCACGGTCGGGGTCGTGTCCGGGGGCGGGGGGTCGGTGGGCTTGTGGAGGTGAACGACGTTCTCAGACATGCTGGGACTGCTCCTGACTGCCCCTTCGGGGCGGGAGTAAGGGAGTGAGCCGGGGTGGCCGGGTCCGTGGAAAGAGCGGCCACCCCGGTACTGAAACGGCTGGTCAGAACCAGCCCGGCGACTTCTTGGCCGCCTTGCTGCGGGCGGCCTCGGTCATGAGGCGCTGCCGTTCGGCGTGCAGGGCGGTCAGCTCTGCGTTCAGCCGCATTTCGGCGCTGTTGCCGGTGGTGTCCATCCGGCGTTCCTCACGGCCGGCGCTACGGCCCCGGGCGACCTTGTAGCCACCGACGGCCAGCGCGCGGGCCATGGCCCGGCGTTCACTGCCGGTCAGCGGCCACCACTCACCCCGGCGGACCGCTTCCAACTTCTTCTCCGTCGTCTGGATCGCACGATCCAACCGGCGGATATCGGCGTTGCGCATGGTCAGACGCTCCTCGGGCCCTGGTTGAAGTCGGCGGCGGCCTGGCGGGCGGTGTCCCTGATGCCGGTCACCAGCTCCTCAAGCCGGTCGAGGGGGACGTAGATCAGCCGACTCTGCCCGCCGCCGCTGATCCGCACGGCTACGGCGGGCTCGGCGCGGTCGGTACCGGCCCGCAGGATGACCGCCTCGGCGGTCAGCGTCGCGAAGTCGCCTCCACGGTTGAAGGTGAAGCGGTTGGCCATCGGTGTCCTCTCAGGTCAGGTGGTGTCGTGGCAGGGCACGCAGGTTCCGAGCGAGGCAGGGATGACGTAGCCCGCATCCCGGTGGCACTGCGGGCAGGTGCGGCGGGCCCGGTTCGCCGCCGCGAGCGCGGCCCACCGGCCCGGCGTCATCGGCCGTACGGGCTTGGCGAGGTCGACGCGGTAGAGGTAGGCGACCAGCGGTTCCCGTCGGCGGCGCGGCCGTTCGAGCTGCGCGGCCACCCCCTGGCCACCGGGCCGCAGCCCGCGGGCGCGGAGTTGGCGGCGGGTGGCGTAGCCGTCGGGGGCCAGGCGCCACCGGAACACCGGCAGCGCCCCCATCACGCGACCTCAGCCGCCGTAGCGGCCCGCTCGGCGAGCAGGGTGTCCCGCAGCATCCGGGCGTTCGCCGGCGACGTGCGCACCTCCCGGCGGATGCCCTCGGCGGTCACCTTCGCGTCGGGCCAGTCGGCCGTCGCCTTGCGTGCTTCGGCGAGCAACTGTTCCGGCGTGCGCTTCGGTCGGGTCGGCTTGGCCGCGTCCGGCACACGGCCGGTGGCGCGGCGCGGTCGGGTCGACTCCGCCGGCGCGGTGCGCGGCTCGATCGAGGCGACCGGCGTGGGGTCGACCGGCGGGAGCGGCTTGAGGAGCGGAGTCGACTTGCCCAGGTCGACTGCGACCGGATCGGGCACGGTCAGCCGGGTCAGCGTCACCACTGGGGCCGGCGTCGATTCCGGCAGGTCAGCCATAGACCGTTTCATATCGGTCTTGGTGGTTTTATCCGCATTCGTGACCGGGGTGGGATCGAGCACGGTGCCGCCGAACATCGAGGCGAGGGCGGTGTCCGCGCCGGCGGTGACGCGGTCGCGCTGCACGTCCAGCAGCCTCGATCCGAGCGCGGTGTCCCCGACTCCGACCTTGCGGGCCAGGCGCCACGACTTCCGCTCGGACCACTTCTTGACGCGGTCGCTGGGGTGCTGGGTGGCGCGGGCACGGTGGTAGGCCAGGGCCTGCACCAGGTCGGCGGTGCGACGCTCGTTCTCCGCGTCGCGGCCGTCGGTGTGCACCACGATCCGCCGGGCGAGGAACGCCATGCCCTCGGCCGAGACGGACATGCCCATCGGGGTCAGGGCGTAGATCACGGTCCGCCCCGGATCGGGGGCGGCCATCGCGCCCATCACGGCGGCGGCGGCCGGCAGCGCCCACAGCCCGAGCCGGACGATGCGCGGGGAGGACTGGCCCAGCATGGTCAGCCCGAGCAGGACCAGGGCGAGCACGGCGGTGGCCCCCTCACCGGCGGCGAGCGCCCCGAGCGCGGTGCCCTTGCCGTAGGCGTGGCCAATGTTGCTGTACGTGCCGATCCCGCCGAACACGCCCGTGGCCAGCATCGGCACGAACGCGGCGGCCAGCACCCCGACCTGTACACGGGTGAGCTTCGCCCCGGTCGTCTCGGTGGCGCTCATGCCGCACCGTCCTTGCGCCGGACGTCCACGGACGCCAGCAGTTCCACGCGATCCATGACCCCGGTGGAGCACTCCTGCCACTCCCACACGGCGCCGTCCGCGAGGACGTAACCGAGCTGGGCCAGAGCATCCACCCGCTCCTGCACCGTGGGGACTGGCCCGGTCCGCCCGAACGAGTGCTCGGGCCAGTCCAGGCTCATCCGGTCGGTGACGACGTACAGCTCCCACTCACCGTGGAAGCTGTTGGACAACCGCGCGCCGTACGTCATGCCGCACCCCCCGCCCGGCCGGCCGCGCGGTTGACCAGCGAAACCCGGGCGGCCAGCGCCCGGCGGCGGGCCCGGCGGATGCGCCGGTCGTCCAGCTCGGTCGGCGTGCGGTCGAGGGTGACGATGTGCGCGTCCAGCAGGTCGACGTCCGCCAGGATGACGGGCATCTCCTGCTCGATCGCGTCCAGCTCGGCGTCCGTCGGCTCCATGAAGTCGGCGAACGCGGTAACAGCGTCCTGAACAGTGACGATGTGGTTCATGGGTCGTGGTCTCCCTAGCAGGTGAAACGGCCCGAACAGCGCCCCCGGTGTTCCAGCACCGGGGGCGCGCGCCGTCTATGGGGTGTGGGGCAGGCGGGATGCCTACATCCGGGTGATCGTGATGGTGCCGGTCGTGGGGTCGTAACCCCTGCTACGCAGGCTGCGCTCGACCGCCTTCTTGGCGGCCTGCTGCGATGACGCGGTCAACGTTCCGTGCGCGTTCCTGACGTACCCGGGGGCCAGGTGGTCTGCGAGCTTTACGGCGGTGAAGTGGTACTTCGGCATGGCGGTCTCCCCTCGGTATGGGGCCGGCCCGTTCCGGCTCCCCTCAGCGCTGCACGTACGAGACGTGCAGCGGAGGCAACCGGCCGCAGTCAGTGCTGCGGCTGGGTGAGGCAGTGCGGTGTCTCCTTCGGGAACACGGGCTCCCGTTTCAGGCGTATGGAGACGTGACCTTTCGGTCTAAGCCCTCCCGAATGACCAGGGTCGGGTGCGCCCTCGGCCCGCTCTGTCCCGGGCCCCTTGGCGTCGCATCTGGAGATTCGACGCCCGTTCATGCAGGTCACGCAGTGATCCACACGACAGCACCTGCACTTATGTACTCATGTGCAGGAGTGACATGTAAGAGAGTGCCCAACTCCTCTACATGAGTCAACCCGCCGCGCGAATATCGTGCGGCGGGTTGGGGGCCTAGGAGGTGGGCGATCAGTCCCCCGCAGGGATGCGGTACTCCAAAACGAACTGGTCAGCGGCCATGAACGTGTCACAGACCTCGATGACTCGACCCGCCTCAGATTCGGCGTTCCGCGTCAGATGAATGATGGGCGATCCCGGGCTCAGGCTCAGCGCACCGATCTCGTGCTTGGTCGCGAGGCGAACGCGAACCGTCTCGGACAGCTCCTTCAGGGTGTGCCCGTGCTCCTCAAGCCGGGCGTAGATTCCACCGCCGCCAGGGTTCTCCTCGAACAGCTCAGGGATGTCCTTTGCGATGTCCCAGGGAAGGTAGGAAGTGGCTTCCTCGGTGGGGATGCCGTCGCTGAAGTACAGGCGACGCCGTGATAGCACCTTCGCGCCGACCGGGACGGACAAGCGCTCCGCAATCTCGTCCGGGGCCTCGGTCGGCCCGACATAGAGCACACTCACGCTGGGCGTGCTGCCCGCCTGCTCTGCCTCTGCCAGGTAGGCCGCCTTGCCCGCCGTCCGGTGGGACCGGCGGAAGCGGTCCGAGGACTTTCGCCGCACAGGAGGGCGCCGCTTCACATACGAGCCCTTGCCGTGACGTGTCTCGATGAGCCCTGTGGCGCGCAGCTCAGCGAACGCCTTGCGGACCGTCCCTTGGGACGCCCCGTACTTCTTCATGAGATCGGACTCGCTGGGCACCTGCTCACCTGGAGCGAGGACCTGTTCCTTGATCTGTTGAACCAGGTCGTCTGCGATCTGTAGGTACTTCGGCTTTCCTGAGTCTCGGGAAGGCGTGGGCATGTCCTACTGTTCCTCCTAGGCTCATGTACATAAGCAACGCTACCCGGAGGGTGCGTCAATGCCGCTTCACTCAGTCTCGGTCGCTGGCGTAGTAGTGCGGGATGACGGGCGCGTCCTGGTCATCCGGCGTGCGGACAACGGCACCTGGGAACCGCCCGGTGGTGTCCTCGAACTGGATGAGCGCCCCGAGGACGGGGCGGTCCGGGAAGTGCTCGAAGAGACTGGCATCCGCGTCTCAGTCGAGCGGCTGACCGGGGTCTACAAGAACATCAGCCGGGGTGTGGTGGCCCTCGTCTTCCTGTGCCGGCCGATCGATGGTGCAGAGCGGACGTCGAGCGAGTCGACCGCTGTGGAGTGGCTGACCGCCGAGGAAGTCGAGAACGTGATGGGGGAGGTCTACGCCGTGCGCGTGCTCGATGCTCTGGATGCCGCGTGCACCCCCCACGTCCGCTCGCACGACGGCTGCCACCTGCTCAAATCCGCCTGAGCTGACATCAGTCCCTCACAACGGCGGAATCACGGGTGTTCACCTGATCAACGGCATGAACCCCTGCGACCATGGAGTCATGCCAACGCCTGGAACGCCTCTCCAAGCTGCCCTCATCCCCGACTGCACTGAGCTGGAAGCCCACCGCGCTGCGTACAAGAAAGCCAAGACCGACGATGCGATCTTTGTGTGCATCGCTCGCCATGGGCAGGGCTGGAAGGTGGAGCTTGACGCCATGGCCAGCCGCAAGCCCTACCTTCCGGACCAGGCGATGACCGTCCTGCAGTCCGCAGCTGAAGCGTTGGTCTTGGATGGCACTGTGGCGCAGGCCAACATTGGATCTGAATACATCTCGATGTGGCCGATCGATACCGAGGAGAGGGCACGCGAAATCGCGGCTGCGTTTCACGCTGCGATGCACGGCCTCCAGCAGCTACACATCGCCGTTCCCCGATCGCGTGAGAAGTCGTAGCCTCCAGGCATTTTGCGGAGTAGACGGCTCATCACGTTTGGTCTTCCGATGTCAGAGGCAGCCAGACACGGACTCAGATCTGATATTGCCCCGACCTGAGTCCGTGCGCAGTCATCCAGCAATTGATCGAGCCCGGGGCCTAAGTCCCGGGCTCATTATCCTTGCTTCGAAATAGAGGGATAACTCCGTCTGTGCTCTCGATTTCTTGAGTCGCAAGAAATAGCTCCTCGCGCACGGGGGCCCTGGCCGTCACTGTTCGGAATAGCCCTGGAGTAACCCGAGATTCCTTGGCCAATGAAAGTTCATCCATTCCTACGCTCGAAAGAATCTCTACCGCCTTTGGGTAAAGTGACGGCTGCTCCACGGCAGGCATCTCGCCTGGTTCTCGGCGACGCCATCCCTTCGATGACAAATAAGCGACTGCATTACGATACGTAACGTCACTCATGACGCCCAGGGCTCGGGATCGGTACAGCAAAGCCTGAAGACTTACGCCGTAAGTCTCCTTTAGTCTTGCCAGGACTCTCCAGTCTGCCTTGCTGGGCAGGAGATCTCCCAACTCGTCTTCTGGGAGCAGGAGTTCTGCTGCGAATCGGTGAGCCTGGTTCTCGACTACCTTGCTTCCCGGTTCGGCGTCCACGTGCATTACGAGGTGTCCAATTTCATGGGCAACATCGAAACGCTGGCGGTAGTAATCCTCCTTGGCCGGGTTGAGTACCACCGTGGGCCTATAGCCATCGTCAAAGGAGTAGGCGTCCACGGCAGCGGTCTGTGCAGGGCTGAAAACCACCACTACCCCATGGTTTTCCGCCAGACGCACCAGGTGACCAACTGGCCCAGAGCCGATGTCCCAGTGCTTCCGGAGGAGGCGGGCCGCCTCCTCCGGAAGGGTGCTGGACTCATCTTCCACATCGACGCTCAGGCGCGGCAGATTAGGTTCTGGAAACTCGACGTGCCGTTCGAGGGCTGCGCCTACGTCTCCAGAAATCACCCCGTAAGCGAAGGCTTGGTCACGCGCCAACTGTGTCGTTGAACGCAAGGAACGGAAGTGAGGTACAGAGTCACTGGCTGCCTGATGTGGGCCGGGAAGGAAGAAACCTGGATCCACCCCAAGCGTCAGGCATAGCTGCGCAACCGTCGCGGGAGCTGGACGTTTCGTGTTATTTTCGTACGCAGCGACAGCGGTGGGGCTTTTGTCGATCTTTGCTGCGAGAGCGTTCTTCCTCAAGCCGATAAGCTGTCGCGCGAGCGTCAAACGTCGTCCGTCGAAAAGGCGAGAGACGTCACCAACCTGCACATCTGTGCGGCGTGAGGAATTCATGACCATCCACTCGTTTCATTACTTGTCGTTCTTTCCCGACGCCTGGTGACGCTCTCCGCTCCCTTCCGACGGCTGCCGGCGAAGGCGAACGGGTGCGTCCTGGACGCCGGGCGCCCCAGGAAGAGGGCCGGGCGAAGTGGGAATCGGCTCGACAGTGGGAGTTCCCGGGTTGGTGGCAAGTAGATCATGCTTCCAGTACCAGGCATCTCCGCCCCCACGATTCAAACGAGAGCGCCCCAAGTAAAGTTCTCGGATGCCGAGCTCTCGTTCAATACTGTGGGCGACGATGAGCGTTGTCGCGTTGAGTTCCGCATCCTCTTCCCTCAGTGCCTCGATGGCAGCGGCGAGAGAATCGGTCTCCTCGTCGAACAGGGTGGGGTAAGGGTCCAGCCACCCGGTCGGCTGCCCCTGCGACGCAACGCGCTGCTTGGTGGGGCTCTTCTGCGGCCAGGGGATGCGGTTGCTCTCTCCGTACGGAAACGAGGTGAGCAGGAAACGCCAATCCCCACAGCGCCAACCCGGCGACTGGTTGAGGTGAGACCAGACGACCACGCCCGGGGTGATGAGCGGCATCTTGCGGTGCTCGCCCGGGGCCAGTCCGGCGGCCACTAGATCCAAGCCGGCGGATGCGGACTCAGGTGAATCCACGCTGTGCCTGCCCGTGGAGAACGCCCGGTGCAGTCGGTCAACGAAGAGCTTGTGGGCGGTAGAGCCAACCCAGCCCTGATCATGCCCCGTGTCGGGGTCGTAGTCCTCCATGGTGCGCCGGTAAGCCGACGCGTTGGCCCATGCCAGGGCCGCGAGAACACCACTGGACTCAAGGTCCTCAAGCGCATCCTGCTGTTCGCTCATGCTGCGTGACTCTACCCCATCTCAGTAAGTCGCGCGTGAAACTGAACCACACACCGACGGTAGTGCACCCAGGTAAACCGAACAGTTGAGCTATTACGGAGAGGAACTTACCGTCCTGCGGGCTGGCTCACCAGTGCATCAGCGCTTCTCGCGCCCGGGAGCCTGATGCAGTCGTACAACGACGCATCACGGCGATGGCCCTAAGGGGCTGATCTCGACCTCGTTGTCCTGGTTGTTGTCCAGTCCGCCGACGGACACCCCTGGCCACCGACGTTCACGCACGCGCTCTGACCTGCCGCGCAAACGTCTATGAACAGCCCCGTACAGCTATGCGCACAGTTGGAAAGCGTGTTGGGGGCAACCCCTCACGAGTTCGAATCTCGTATCCTCCGCCAGTGCCTCACCGGGCACGATGTCGAAGGGCCCCGCAGTTCGCTGCGGGGCCCTTCGGCGTGTGAGGGCGTCGGCCCGGCGGTGGCTGTGCGGCGTTGCTCCATGGAGGGGAATCTCGCGCGCCGTCAGGGTGTACTCACCCGGTTGATCGTCCGGGCGGTCGTTTTTCGGGTATGGAGCGGTTTGGTCTGTTCCATTCCAGTGAAGGAGGGCCGGTGGCCGAACGCATGGTTCATCGACGCGGTTATCGAAAGGGCCTCGGCGGTGAGATGTGTGCCGAGTTCCTGGGGACGTTCGTCCTGATCCTGTTCGGCGTCGGTTCGGTGGCCGTCGCGGTCGCGGGACTGCCGGGTTCGGGACGGCAGACCGCCGACTTCGGGCCCGCCAACTGGCTCATCATCTCGTGGGGATGGGGCCTGGCCGTCGTGTTCGGCGTCTACGTGGCCGGCGGCATCAGCGGGGCGCACCTCAACCCCGCGGTGACCCTGGGCTTCGCGGTCCGGCGGGACTTCCCGTGGCGGAAGGTCCTGCCCTACTGGCTCGCCCAGGTCGTGGGCGCCTTCGTCGCCGCCGCGCTCGTGTACGCCTGCTACCGGTGGGCGATCGACGCGTCCATCGCCAAGGCGGGCGAGACACGGGAGACCTCGCTGAACACGTACTCGATCTTCGCCACGTTCCCCGCCGAGTACTTCGGAGACTCCTGGTGGGGTCCGCTGCTCGACCAGATCGTGGGCACCGGGATCCTGCTCCTGTTGATCTGCGCGCTCATCGACACCCGCAACACGGCTCCGATGTCCAACCTCCACCCGTTCCTCATCGGACTGGTGGTGGTCGCCATCGGCCTCACCTTCGGCACCAACGCCGGGTACGCGATCAATCCGGCCCGCGACTTCGGCCCCCGGCTGTTCACCTTCTTCGAAGGGTGGGGCGACATCGCCCTGCCGGGCACCTTCGAGTGGTTCAGCGGCTACTGGTGGATCCCGATCGTCGGCCCCCTCATCGGCGGGGTGGTCGGGGTCCTCGTGTACGACCTGCTCATCAGCCCCGTACTCAAGGCCAGGCTGAGCGAGGCCGAGGAAGGACCGGCCACCGAGGAGCCGTCCTGACCGAGGAGCCCCGAGGGTGCCGTGCCGGATCCGGCCGGGCGTCAGCGGTCGGCGATGTCCTCACGCAGTCCGTCGGAGAACTCCCACCACGACAGAGGGAGCCAGTCCCCGTTGACGAAGGCGTCGACGGTCGCACCCCGGCCACGGACGGTCACCGTCGTCCCGGGCGGGTAGGTGGTGCCGGACAGGCCCGGCACGGGAACCAGCAGAGTTCCCAGTCGTTGCGCTGACACCCGGTGGCCTCCTTCTCAGTGCACTGCACGGCGTCTCAATCATCCCGAGATTACCGACTTGCCCCATCACATCGACCGGAGAACCATGAGAGATGGGTCACGGGTGATTCGACGGGCAAACGGAGGTCGAGATCATGAAGGCCGTCGTGTACAAGGGGCCGTTCACCGTTGCGGTCGAGGATGTGGAGAAGCCACGCGTCCAGCATCCGAACGACGTGGTCGTGCGCGTCACCTCGACCGCGATCTGCGGGTCCGACCTGCACATGTACGAGGGACGCACCGCCGCCGAGCCCGGCATCGTCTTCGGTCACGAGAACATGGGGATCGTCGACCAGGTCGGTGAGGGCGTCACCGGGCTGAAGAAGGGCGACCGCGTGGTCATGCCCTTCAACGTCGCCTGCGGCTTCTGCACCAACTGCACCGAGGGGTACACGGGTTACTGCACGACCGTCAATCCCGGCTTCGCCGGCGGTGCGTACGGCTATGTGTCCATGGGGCCCTGGCAGGGCGGCCAGGCCGAGTACCTGCGCGTCCCGTACGCCGACTTCAACTGCCTGAAGCTGCCCGAGGGCGACGCGCACGAGACCGACTTCATCCTGCTCGCCGACATCTTCCCCACCGGCTACCACGGTTGCGAACTCGCCGGTGTCCGGCCCGGCGAGAGCGTCGCGGTGTACGGGGCGGGACCGGTCGGGCTCATGGCCGCCTACTCGGCGCTGCTGCGCGGCGCGAAGAAGGTGTTCGTCGTCGACCGCGTCCCGGAGCGGCTGCGGAAGGCCGAGGAGATCGGAGCGGTGCCCATCGACTTCTCCGCGGGGGACCCGGTCGAGCAGATCAAGGAGCAGACCGAGGGCGCCGGTACGGACAAGGGCGTGGACGCCGTCGGCTACCAGGCGACGGCGGGCGGGACGGGCAAGGAGGAACCGGCGACCGTCCTGAACTCGCTGGTCAACACGGTCCGGCCGACCGGAGCCCTGGGTGTGCCCGGGCTCTACGTCCCGGCCGACCCGGGCGGTCCGGACGAGCAGGCCAAGCAGGGCATGCTCCTCGTCGCGATCGGCAAGCTCTTCGAGAAGGGGCTGCGGGTGGGGACGGGGCAGTGCAACGTCAAGCGCTACAACCGCTACCTGCGGGACATGATCATCGAGGGCAGGGCCACGCCCAGCTTCGTCGTCTCCCACGAACTGCCGCTGGACCAGGCGCCGGCCGGCTACGACAAGTTCGACAAGCGGATCGAGGGCTACACGAAGGTGGTCCTTCACCCCTAGTCACGCGACAGCGGGGTGAGTAGTACGCCCGGTCCCGCCCGGACGCGGTGGACGCGGTGACCGGTTTCTAACGTTCCACCCGTATCCGTCGGGTCTCGCTCACCTGGTCGATCTCCGACACGCGGACCGTCGTCTTCATCGTCCAGGTGCCCGGGAGGGGCAGGGTGACGGTGTTGGCGCTCCAGTACCCGCCCCGGTCGACCAGGTCCGCCTCGATGGGGCCGACGTCCTGGTCGGGGAGGGTGAAGGAGAGGCGCAGCTCTGGTACGGCGGCCAGGCTGCCGTCGGGGCCGAAGACGACGGCCTGGACGGCGTTGTCGCCGGTGCGGCCGGGATCCAGGGTGATCTGGACCGTGCCGCGGCCGGCCGTGCCGATCTCGAACGGGATCGTGGTGACGGACGCGGGCAGCACACCGCCCGCCGGTACGGCCGCCCGCGCCGCCTCCTCCGCGGAGCGGCCGGGCGGGGTGGCGGTGAGCACGGTGGTGACCCCCAGCACGACGGCGGCGACGACGGCCTCCACGAGGACGGAGCGGTACAGGCCGCGCCGGAGGGCGGATTCCGTTCCGGTGTTGCCGGTTGCGCTGTCGCCCGTCCCGCTGTCGCCGGTTCCGGTGTCGCCGGTTGCGGTGTCGCCGCGAGGTGGCTGCGGGGCCTCCGGTGGTGGGCCGCCGCCCGCCGGTTGCGGTACCCGCTCGTGCGCGCGGTCCGACTCGCGTACGGCGGCCGGTGCCGTCGGCAGCGCCGCCGTCCACCTCCGGGACACCGCCGCCGCTGCCAGCAGGACGGCCACCAGGACCACCTTCGCCAGCAGCAGCCTGCCGTACGCCGACCCGGTGAGCGCCTCCCAGGAGCCGAGACCGCGCCATGACTGGTAGACGCCGGTGACGACCAGGACGGTCACGGCGGCGAAGGCCGTCCGCGAGAAGCGGGCGACCGTGCCGGCGTCCGGGGCGGGACGCGAGGCGCGCAGGGTGGTGAGCAGGGCGACGAGACCGCCCAGCCAGACCGCGGTGGCCAGCAGATGCAGTACGGAGGACGTCATCGCCACCGGCACCTGTATGCCGGCCGAGGCGTGCTCGGCGGCGGCCCAGGTCAGGGCGAGGCCGACGGCCAGGGCGACGCCCGCAGCGGCGACGAGGGGGCTGTGCGGCGGGTGCCGGTCCCTGCGGGGCTCACTGGACTCGCGGGATACCTGGGGCTCACGGAACACCCGGACGACGAACAGCGCGGCCGGGGCCAGGAGCGCGAGCCTGATCAGCAGCAGCACGCCGGGGCGCGCCGTGAGGGTGTCGGCGAGCGCGTCGGCGTCCAGGGCCGAGGACGGGCCCGTCCCCGCCTCGTACGGGGCGCGCAGCACCAGTAGTGCGACGGTGGCCGCCAGCAGGGTCCACCAGCCCGCCACCAGTGGGCGGCGCAGCGGGGCGGGGTCCGGCGGGCGGCACAGGGCGACGAAGGCGGCGGTGCCGATGAGCAGGGCGGCGGAGAGGTAGGCGAGGTAGCGGGCGAGCTTGTGGAGGGTCGCGGTCAGCGGGTCCTCGGCGGGGCCGGTGTCCACGGGCGCGGTCGTCTGCGACGGCTTGCCCACGGAGAAGGTGAAGGCGCCCGACACGGGATGGCTGTCGGCGGACACCACCCGCCAGGCCACGGTGTACGTACCCTCCCCCAGCCCGGCCGGCAGCGCGACCCTGGCCGTGTCGGACCGGCCTTCCGCGTGCCCGGTCGCCCCGGTACGGACGCGGTGACCGCCCGGGTCCAGGACGCGGAACGAGTCGTCGCGCAGGCCGACGGACTCGCTGAAGGTCAGGGTGACGTGGCCGGGGGCCCGCTGGAGGACGGCTCCGTCCCCGGGGTCGGTGGAGCTGAGGGCGGCGTGGGCCGACGCCGGTCCGGCGCCGCCGAGGAGGAGCAGGACCAGCACGGCTCCCAGCAGCACCAGCCGCCGGATTCCCCGGCGGTGCCGGCGCCCCGGGAGGAGGTCTGGGAGGTCTGGGAGGTCTGGGAGGTTCGGGAGATCCGGGTGGTGTCGGCGCCCCGGGAGGGTCGGGCTGTGCCGGCGTTCGGCTGCTTCTGGCCGATCCCACCGGCCCCGCCGATCCCAGCGATCCCGGCGTCGGGACGAGCCGCCGCAACCTTGATGCCCGGTTGTAGCCCGCGGGCCCCGCCGGTTGCGGTGGCTTCGCCGCTGTTTCCCGTTCCGTCCGACCCCTCGTCCCCGGTATCCAGCGTGCGCACCGTCACCACACCTCACGTCGCATCTCCGTCGTCGGGGCCCACTGCCTCGGGGATACGTACGGACGCGGAGGCCGCCGCGCTCAGTGGCTCGCCCGGCGGCTCCTCACCAGGACGGGCGTGCCGTCACCCCGCCGTCCACCACCAGGTCGTGGCCGGTCACCCAGGACGCCAGCCGCGAGGCGAGGAACACACACGCGTCGCCCACGTCCTCCGGGCGCCCGAGCCGTCCCGTCGGCGCCGCCCGCCGCCATCGCCGTACGCCCTCCGGCCAGGCGTCGGTGAGTCCCTCGCGGTCGATGAGGCCGGGGGACACAGAGTTCACCCGGACGCCCCACGGGCCGTACTCCAGCGCCGCCGACCGGGCGTGCATCACGACCGCCGCCTTGGAGGCGCTGTAGTGCGCGTGCGCGGGGGCGGGGGCGCCCGCCTCGATGGAGGCGATGTGGGTGACCGTGCCGCCGCCGTCCTGGGCCCGCATGACCTCGGCGGCGGCCTGCGTGCAGGCGAAGACGCCGGTGACGTTGGTGTCCACCACCGCCCGCCACTCGGCCGCCGTCATACCGGGCAGTTCCCGCAGCGGCTGCACGCCCGCGTTGTTGACCAGCGCGGTGAGTCGTCCGCCGCCCCAGTCGGCGGCCTCCCCGACCAGGCGACGGCAGGCGTCCTCGTCGGTGAGGTCGGCGCGCAGGACGGTGGCGCGTCCGCCCCGGCCGCGGATGCGTTCCGCCACCTCCCGCGCCGACTCCACCGCCGTACGGCAGTGCACCGCCACCGCGGCGCCCTCCTCGGCGAGGCGCAGCGCGATACCCCGGCCGATGCCGCCGCCCGCGCCGGTGACCAGGGCGACCTGGCCGTCGAGGAGACGTGGGGAGGGGTGCGGGGGCGGGGTCATGGGCGGCACAGTGCCATGATGCGCGCGGCCTCCGTCGGGTAGCGCGCCGTGAGGTCGGCGGCGTCGCCGTGCTCGTAGTCCCCGTAGGTGAACCCCGGCGCCATCGTGCAGCCGAAGAGCGACCACGCGCCGCCCGCCACCACCCGGCCGCCCATCCAGGTACCGGCGGGGACCGTGAACTGGACGTACTGCCCGCCGAGGACGTCCGGCCCCAGCACCGCCGTACGGGCGCTGCCGTCCGGGGCGAGGAGCAGCAGCTCCAGCGGGTCGCCGAGGTAGGAGTGCCAGACCTCGTCGGTGGGCAGGCGGTGCAGCGCCGAGAAGTCGCCCGGGCGGGCGGTGAGCAGGGCGACGATGGCGGTCCCGGCGGGGCGGCCGTCCGGGCGCTCGGGTCCGGCCCAGGTGCGCCGGAACAGGCCGCCCTCGCGGGGGATCGGCTCCAGTCCGTAGTGCGCGATCAGGTCCTCGGCGGTCGGCGCGGAAGTCACCCCGCGAACGCTACCTCCCGGCGGAGGAAAGCCAGTTGCGCCTTCTTCTCCGGCAGGTACACGTCCGGCAGGTCGACCTCGGGCAGCACGACCGCGGGACCGGCGGTGAAGCCCTGCTTGAGGAAACGGGCGATCGCCTTCTCGTTGTCCACGTCCGGGTCGACCACGATCCGCGTCCGGCCCAGGCCCAGCAGGACGTACGCCATGAGGGCGCCGGACAGCGCGGCGGTCCAGCCGGGGCGCGCGCCCTCGGTTCCGGCGGGCGCGAGGAGCAGGTGGACGCCGATGTCGCCCGGCTCGGTGTCGTAGCACTCGCTCACCCGGTCGGCCGCGGGGTCGTAGGTCTGGAGCAGGGCGACCGGGTCGCCGTCCTTGACGACCAGGAAGGCGTGGTGGGTGTCGAGCGTGGCCATGTGCGCGTAGATGGTGGTGACCTGGTCGCGCGTCAGGCCGGTCATGCCCCAGAAGGCGGCCCGCTCCTCGCTCACCCAGCCGTGGACCACCGCGGCGTCCGCGGCCGGGTCCAGGGGGAGGATGCGGACGGTGCCGAAGCCGTCCAGGTGCTGTTCGTGGACGGGGGTGCGGGAGGCGTACGGGTCAGTCATCGGATTCCTTCGTGAGCCGGTCGAAGTCGGTGACCACCGGGGCGAGTTCCCCGTCGAGCCACAGGGGCTGCTGGTCGCGGTGGTGGGGTGACCCCGGGACGCCCGAGGCACCGTGCGGCACCACCCAGCGGCTGTTCTCGCGGTCGGCCAGGTCCCAGACGTACCGGGCGGCCGGGCCACGTGCGGCGCGGTCGGTGAGACCGGGGACGGGGGACGTGCACAGGACGCACTCGTGGTCGCCGGAGAGGCCGGGTTCGTCCCCGTGGGCGGTGGCGGCGGTCGGCAGCGCGCGCCACGGGGCCAGGCGGTGGGTGTCGCCCCACGGACCGGCTGGCGGGCGCCCGGCGATCTCCTCCAGAGCCGCGCGTACGGTCGCCGCGCGGTCGATGCCGTACAGGTCGTCCGCGCGCAGGAGGTGTTCGAGGGCGTACGCGACGCGCGGCACCAGCGCGAGCCACGGTTGCAGCACCTCGGGGTACGCGGGCGCGACGGCGGCGGGCGCCAGGGCCGGGTGCGCCGCCAGCCGCCGTACGACCGCCGAGCGCACTGCCGCGTACGCCGCCGCGTCGGCGCTGTCGGCGTCCATGCGTCGGTCCCAGGCGAGGAGGCGGTCGCGGAGGGCGGCGGCCTCCGGAGTCAGGGCGGTCGGGCCGGTCAGGGCGGCGAGGTGGTCCAGGAGGGGGCCGGCCGAAGCCAGGTGGGTGTCCGTGTGGATCGCCGGCATGTCCGCCGCCGACCAGCGCTCCCTGCCCGCGAGGAGGGCGGCGATGCGGTCGGCGCGGTGCGGTGCGGCGAACTCGACGCCCAGGGGGGTGGACGGGCCGCGCTGGTTGGCCATCACGGCGACGCCCTCGGTGAGTCCGGCGCGGGGCGGGGTGTGCCAGCCGGTCCACTCGTGGCCGGGTTCCCATGCGGGCACCGGACGAAGGCCGTTCGCGGCGGGGCGCACCGGGACGCGGCCCGCGACCCGGTGCAGCAGGCCGCCCTCCGTGTCGGCGGCCTGCACCACGTTGACCGGCTCCGCCCACGCGTCCAGGGCGCGGTCCACGTCGGCGACCCGGCGGGCCCGCAGCAGCGGCAGCAGGGCGCCGAAGCCGAGGTCGGCGGTGACGCGGGGCGGGTAGCGCAGGCTGAGGGCGGCCGGGGTGCCGTCGTCGAGGCCCTCGGGGCCGCCCGCGATCACGGGGCCGCGGTCGGTCTCGATGATCTCGACCTCCACCGTGTCCTCCCCGGCGACGTGGATCGTCTCCGTGTGGCGGGCGGCGCGGTGCCAGGCGCCGTCCGGGCCGAGCGCCTCGACGCCCGCGCCGGTGCGGCGCAGGCGTTCACGGTACAAATCCTGGTAGTCGGCCATCGCGTTGGTGATGGCCCAGGCGACCGTGCCGGTGTGACCGAAGTGGGCGATCCCGGGGACGCCGGGCACGGCGAGGCCGACGACGTCGAACTCCGGGCAGGACAGGTGGATCTGCTGGTAGACGCCGGGGTCCTCGATGAAGCGGTGCGGGTCACCCGCGATCAGTGCGTGTCCGGTCGTGGTCCGCTCGCCGCTCACCAGCCAGCCGTTGCTGCCCGCGGTGCCGGGGCCGTCGGCGGCGAAGAGGGCCACGGCTTCCGGGCCGAGGTGCGTGGCGATGTGCTCCCGCCACAGCTTGGTGGGGAAGCCCGCGAAGAGGATGTGCGTGGCGAGCCAGACGCCGAGCGGGGTCCAGGGTTCCCAGTGGCCCGGGGCGAGGCCGGTGCGGGCGAACTCGGGGGCCGGGTGCGTGGAGGCCGGGTGCGTGGTCTCGGTTAGTCCCTCGTTCACTCCGTCGGCGTACGCCCGCACCCAGGCCGCCGTCTCCGGGTCCTTCTGTTCCAGGGCGGTGAAGCAGCGGCGGGCGGTGTCCGCGAGGCGGGCGCGGCGGGCGAGGCGGTCCCAGGAGAGGGCCTCGGGGCCGAGGAAGGACGCGGAGGTGCCCTGGGCCCGGTGCCGCTCGACCTCCAGTTGCCAGGCGCGGTCACGGGCGGTCACCCGGCCCTGGGCGCGGGCGAGTTCCCGCGGGGTGTCCGCGCGCAGGTGCGGGATTCCCCAGGCGTCGCGGTAGGTCTCGGCGCTCACCCCTGTGCCCCTACTTTCCTTTAGGTTAGGCTCACCTAAGTTTCGAGTGTCGTGGCCGAATAGTACGTGAAGGGTGAAGGAATCATGGGGCAGGGGCGGGGCTGGGAGGGCGCGGTCCTCAAGCTGATGCGCGCGAAGGACTTCGAGTTCACCGTGACGGACGCCGAGGACGTGACCCCGCACTACCGGCGGCTGCGGCTGAGCGACGGCGGCATGCTGGCGGTGACCGGCGTCCACCCCACGATGTGGGTGCGGCTCTGGTTCGACAACGCGGGCAAGCCGCACCAGCGGGGGTACACGCTGGTCGATCCGGACCCGGCGGCCGGCACCTTCGCGATGGAGTTCGCCCTGCACGACGGGTGCGCGAGCGACTGGGCGCGGGCGGCGAAGCCGGGTGACACGATCGAGGCGACGGTCCAGGGCACCGGGTTCGAGGTGCCGCAGCCCCTGCCCTCCCGTGTCTTCGCGGTCGCGGACCCGGCGTCCCTGCCCGCGCTCAACTCCCTCTTGGGCGCGGAGGCGCTGGGGTCGGTGCCCGCGACCGTCTGGTTCGAGGGCGGCACGGATGAGGGGCTGCCCTTCCGGGCCGACCCCGGACGGCACGAGGTCCGCGCGGTTGCGCGCCGGGACGCGGGGGCGCAACTGGTGGCGCGGGTGAAGGAGGAGCTGCCCGAGCTGCTGCGGGACGTCTCGGAGCCGTTCGTGTGGATCGCCTGCGACACGGCGACTACGCGGGCGCTGTCTTCGTACGTCCGCAAGGAGCTGGGGGTGCCGAAGCAGCGGGTGAACGCGCTGGGGTACTGGCGCGCGACCTGAGCCCGTACGCGCGATCATCGGGACCATGGACGTCACACTTCACCTCGCCCAGGACCCCGAGGCCGACGAACTCCTCGGGCGCAGCCCGCTCGCCGCGCTGGTCGGCATGCTGCTGGACCAGCAAGTGCCGATGGAGTGGGCGTTCAAGGGCCCCTCGACCATCGCCCGGCGCATGGGGGCGGAGGATCTGGACGCGCACGACATCGCCGCGTACGACCCCGAGGGGTTCGCCGCGCTGCTGTCCGACAAGCCGGCCGTCCATCGCTACCCCGGCTCGATGGCGGGGCGGGTGCAGCAGCTGTGCCGGTACCTCGTCGAGACGTACGACGGTGACGCCGAGGCCGTCTGGCGGGGGGTGTCCACCGGGAAGGAGCTGCTGAAGCGGCTGCAGGAACTGCCGGGGTTCGGCAAGCAGAAGGCCCAGATCTTCCTCGCGCTGCTCGGCAAGCAGCTCGGCGTCCGTCCCGAGGGGTGGCGCGAGGCTGCGGGGGCGTACGGGGAGCCGGACTCGTTCCGGTCGGTCGCGGACATCAGGGGGCCGGAGTCGCTGACCAAGGTGCGGGCGCACAAGCAGGAGATGAAGGCGGCGGCCAAGGCGGCGAAGGCCTCCGGCAAGTAGTCGAGTGCCTGCGGCGCCGCTGCGGGTTCGGTGGGGGTGCGCGTAGCGCGATACGTCCGGTGGGTGGGTCGGGGCCGCGCCGGGGGGTGTCCGTCCTCGGAACGGCGCGGAATCGGTTGGCTACGGGGGCTCGGGGCGTTGACGCGCCAACCGCTGCGGGCGAACACCCCCCGACACGTCCCCTTCCCGCCGTACCTAGCCGCGGGCCGTCGCCCCGTAGCTGCGGGCAGTCGTGCCGCTGGGGCGGCACGGGTGGGCGCGGCGGCACCCCGGCAGCGCCGGGCCACGCGACCCACCCCCGCGCCCGCGCCGGGTGCCGAGGGCAATGCCGGGCCACGTCAGCCCCGTGGCCCAACCCAGCTGGCACCCGGGTCCCCCCTGCTCGGAGCATGGGGCATGACCGAACCACCCAGTGGCTCCCCCGGCGGGACCCCGTACGACGACCGCGGGGTGCACGCCCGGCACGGGACGCCGCACGGGACCGCCCCCGGACGGCAGGAGCCGGAGCCCGAGCCCGCCTTCGAGGGGCCGCTGCACCTCCTGTCCCGCGCCGCCTGGCAGACCGTGCTGTTCACCGGTGTCGCCTCCCTGATCCTCGGCGTGCTGGTGCTGGTCTGGCCGGGCGCCTCACTGCTCGCCGCCGGTGTCCTCTTCGGCCTGTACCTCGTCATCAGCGGCGTCCTCCAACTGGCCGCCGCCTTCGGTACACACCGGCGGACCTCGCTGCGGGTGCTGGCCTTCATCAGCGGCGCGGTGTCGATCCTGCTGGGCCTGTTCTGCTTCCGCGGCCCCCTGCAGTCGGTGCTGCTGCTCGCGCTCTGGATCGGCATCGGCTGGCTGTTCCGCGGCGTCACGCAGATCGTGGCCGCCGCACACGACCCGGCGATGCCGGCCCGCGGCTGGCAGATCTTCCTCGGCGCCGTCACCGTCGTCGCCGGCATCGTGCTGATCGACTCGCCGGTCGAGTCGGCCACCGTCCTCATGCTGGTCGGAGGGTGGTGGCTGGTCGTCGTCGGCGTCGTGGAGATCGTCACGGCGGTGCGGCTGCGGGGGCGGGCGCGTCAGGTCCCGCACGCCCTGTGAGCGGCCCCGCCTACGCCGAGCGGGCGGTTCTCGTCCCCGGTGCGATGGACGGCGTACGCCGGGCGGGGACACGACTGGGATGAGACCCGCACCGCGCGCCGCCGTACGCCACGACGCCTGGCTGCGGGTCCTGGTGCTGGTGCTCGTCCTGCTCGTGCCCTGCACGCACGCGACGGTCCAGGCCGCACCGGCGACGGTGGCGGCCGCGGCGGGTGAGTACGACCATCTCGACTCCGCACTGCGTGTCGCCCCCCGGAGCGGCCGCCGTGCCGCCGTGGTGCGGCCTGCGCCGCCGTCCTTCGTGGCGGCCCGCCGGGCACCCCTTCGATTCGACGGCCGTACCGGGCGGGCCGCCCCTCTTCCCGGCGGCCCTCGCTCCGTCGTTCTGCGCTGCTGACCGTGCCGGACCGGCCCGACCGCCGGTCCCCCGCGGACAGGAACGACACGCGAGGAACGAGGAACCGTCATGCCCAACGACCCCTACGCCGTCCTGCGCGCCCTCCTGCGCGCCGAGGCCGCCCGCCGAACGCCCAAGCCGGTCACCGCACCGCAGGGAGCCGAGGAACGACGGCTGCCCACGCGGGAACGGAGGCGCGGCTGACGTGAGTGTCCGGGCGGCGGGGGCGGTCACGCACCGTCTCCGCCGTCGGCGGAGGGCCGATTGATCCGGTTTACGGCGTCTTTTCCGGCGCCGTACTCCGCCGCCATGGCTGCGCCCGCAACGTCCGGGCCGGTAGGCTTTCCGTGTGATCTTCAAGCGCATCGGAAACGGCCGGCCGTACCCCGACCACGGCCGGGAAAGCACCCGGCAGTGGGCGGACGTCGCTCCGCGCCCGGTCCGCCTCGATCAGCTCGTGACGACCAAGGGCCAGCTCGACCTGGAAACGCTCCTGGCCGAGGACTCCACCTTCTACGGCGACCTCTTCGCGCACGTCGTGAAGTGGCAGGGCGATCTGTACCTGGAGGACGGTCTGCACCGGGCGGTGCGGGCCGCGCTGCAGCAGCGCCAGGTGCTGCACGCCCGGGTCCTCGAACTCGACTGACGACGCCGGCGGCGCTTTCGGTTGACCCTTTCGGGTTGCCTTGCGCCGAACCTCGGAACGTCGACTGATCATCTAATAGGCATCACCGCCCCGGCGCACTACGCTGCGCCCATGAGCATGCTGACTCCTCCCGGCATGGGTGGCCAGTACAAGATCACGGGGGACAAGTACCCGCGGATGCGCCCGGCCCGGCGACGTGGCCGGCTCGCGTTCGTCGCCGTCGCCTGCGTCACCGTTCTCGGAGTGCTGGGCTGGGGCACGCTGCAGCTCATCGATGTCTTCACCGGCGGCGACAAGGCCTCGGCGGCCGGTGCCGCGGGCTGTGTCACCACCGCGCGGGCGAGCGCCTCGCCGGCTGCCGCGGTGCTGCCGAAGCCCGGTCAGGTCACCGTCAACGTGCTCAACGCCACGACGCGCGGCGGGCTGGCGCAGAAGACCGCCGACGAGCTGAAGAAGCGCGGCTTCCGGGTGGGCGAAGTGAGCAACGCGCCCAAGGAGTACGACAAGAAGGTCGCCGGCACGGGGCTGCTGCTCGGGCCGGCCGCTTCGGCGAAGGGTGCGCTGCCCGTGCTCGGCACGCAGCTTCCCGGCGCAGAGCACCGCACCGACGCGGCCCGCAAGGGCGCCGCCGTCGACCTCATCATCGGCAACGCCTTCAAGGGGCTCGCGAAGCGTGCGGACGCCGACACGGCGCTGGCCAAGCTGACCGCGCCGCGGTCGACGCCCGCCGCGGAGAAGAAGAGCTGCTGATCGGGGGGCGGGGTACTACTCGGCCGCGCCGTACATGCGGTCGCCCGCGTCGCCGAGGCCCGGGACGATGTAGCCCTGCTCGTTGAGCCGCTCGTCGACCGAGGCCGTCACGACCGTCACCGGGGTGCCGGCCAGCTCGCGCTCCATGAGTTCGACGCCCTCGGGGGCGGCCAGCAGCACGACCGCCGTCACGTCGTCGGCGCCGCGCTTGATCAGCTCCCGGATGGACGCGACCAGGGTGCCGCCGGTGGCCAGCATCGGGTCCAGCACGTACACCTGGCGTCCGGACAGGTCGTCCGGCATGCGCGTGGCGTAGGTGGACGCCTGGAGCGTCTCCTCGTTGCGCACCATGCCGAGGAAGCCCACCTCGGCGGTCGGCAGCAGCCGGACCATGCCGTCGAGCATGCCGAGACCGGCGCGCAGGATCGGCACCACCAGCGGGCGCGGGTGGGAGAGCTTGACGCCGGTGGTCCTCGAGACCGGCGTGTGGATGTCGACCTGTTCGGTGCGCACGTCGCGCGTGGCCTCGTAGGCGAGCAGGGTGACCAGCTCGTCGGCGAGACGGCGGAAGGTCGCGGAGTCGGTGCGCTGGTCGCGCAGCGTGGTGAGCTTGTGGGCGACCAGGGGGTGGTCGACGACGTGGAGACGCATGCTCACCACAGTAACCGGGCCCCGTGGGGGCGGCGTCCCCGCGGCGGTGGCAAGGCCCCGGGCGCGGGCTCCACTCGTTCGCGGGCGTCAAACCGCCCGGTCGGGGGAAGGTGGGAGGGACGGACGCTGGGTGGTGAGACTGTGGCTGACCGGGACTTCCACGACACGCCGTCCCCCGGCACGGACCGGGGTGCGGGACGCGGGGCCGCGCCGGGTGCGCAGCCGGAGGGGGAGCTGGAGCGTGAGGCCGAGCGGCGGCGGCGCCGGGCGCAGTTCCTGCGCGATCTGGCGGAGGCCCGGCAGTTGCGGGACCGCGTGCAGCCGCGCCGCGCCAAGACCGCCCGGCTGCGGCACGCGATGCGCATGCGCACCTTCCGCTGGTAGGTCCTCGGTCCCGCCGCCCGGGAGAACTTCCTGACCCGGCCGGGGAAGATCGTGCGCCGCGCCGACGTTGGTGGTGACGGACGTACGCGGGGACGGCGAGAATCCGCGTACGATCCGCACGTGGCGGCGACGAGAGCGCTGCTGGGCGGCTGCCCGGATACGCACCTTCCGGGACGCCGGTCAAAACAGCCGGACACAGGGCGCCGAAGACGTCCCCTGAGTGCCTTGTTTCTGCCACGATTCCGAGTGGGTGGGGCTCGGAGCACCGCTCCCCCGCCCGTAGCCTCCGCCGGGGGGATCCCCAACCGGCACGCCTAGGACCAGTGGGAGAGTCACGGTGTACTTCGCCGCACTGCTCGCGCGCACCGAAGACGGGTGGGAAGCGAGCGACACGGAGCTCGACGATGTGGAAACCCTGTCGGATCTTGCCGACCTGGCCCGGGAGGCATCTCCCGACGAGGACACGGTGCTCGTGCTGATCGAGCAGGAGGACGCGTGGTTCGGAGTCGTCCGGGTGGACGGTGAGGAGGACCCCCGTATCTACGTCTCGGACGCCGCCGCGGCCGCGCGCAGCAGCTACGGCGAGATCCTGCTCACCGACGAACTGCTCGGCCGGGAACCGGGTGACGAGGGCGACGACCTCGACGCCCTCGACCTCGACGGCACGGAGGACGGCGAGTCCGACGACGACGAGGACGGCGGCGACGGCGCCGACGCGGCCGCCGGCTCGGGCGAGGCCGTGCCGCACGGACCCGTCGGCGACGCCGAGGTCCTCGACGACCTCGGCGTGAGCGAGAAGGAACTGCGCTCGATGTCCGGGGACGCGGTCGGCGAGATCGCCGAGGCCCTCGGTGCCCTGGACGTCCTGGAGACGGTCCGCTGACCGCGCCGGCCGGGGAGGATCCCGAGGGGGCACCGCCCGATCCGGTGCGCGACCGGTGGCGGGCCGCGATGCGGCTCGCCCTCGTCGAGGCCGGGCGGGCGGCGGGGGACGTGCCCGTCGGCGCCGTCGTACTGGCGCCGGACGGCCGCACCGTGCTCTCCGCCGGGCACAACGAACGCGAGGCCACCGGGGACCCGACGGCCCACGCGGAGGTCCTCGCGATCCGGCGGGCCGCGGGGGAGTTGGGCGAGTGGCGGCTGTCCGGGTGCACGCTCGTCGTCACCCTGGAGCCCTGCACGATGTGCGCGGGCGCGCTCGTGCAGTCCCGGGTGGACCGCGTGGTCTACGGCGCCCGCGACGACAAGGCGGGCGCGGCCGGGTCGCTGTGGGACGTGGTGCGCGACCGGCGCCTCAACCACCGTCCCGAGGTGATCGAGGGCGTGCTCGCGGACGACTGCGCCCGGCTGCTCACGGACTTCTTCCGCGACCGCTGACCCGGCGTCCGGACGGCTGTTCGTCGGCCGCAATACCGATTTCTGAGCATGCCGCTCCGTGCTGTAAGGTCTTTCTCGGTAGCGTGTCCGAGCGGCCGAAGGAGCTCGCCTCGAAAGCGAGTGTGGCGCAAGTCACCGAGGGTTCAAATCCCTCCGCTACCGCTTTGCAAGGGCCCCGTCGAAAGACGGGGCCCTTCGTGCGATCATGAGCGGTCGAAGGCGTGAGTCGAAAGGGACAGGGGAGGCCGCGGTGGCGGTGAACTCGAAGAAGATCGCCGTCTATGTGCTCGTGGTCTTCGTGCTGTACGTGATCATCACTGATCCGGCCAAGGCAGCCGACTACGTGCAGATAGGTTTCCAGGGCATATCCGACGCGGCGGGCGCCGTGGGCGACTTCATGACCTGGGCCGCCAACGGAGGAGAGTGATGATCCGCCACCTCGTGCTGTTCAAGCTGAACGACGGCGTCGGGCGGGACGACCCGCGCGTCGTGGCCGGTGTCGAGGCATTCCGGGCGCTCGGCGGCCAGATCGACGACCTGCGCTTCTGGGAGTGCGCCTGGAACATCAGCGACCGGCCCATCGCCTACGACTTCGCCATCAACTCGGCGGTGGACGACGCGGACGCGCTCAAGCGCTACCTCGAGCACCCGGCGCACCAGGCGGGCGTCGCGCTGTGGCGGGAGTTCGCCACCTGGGTGATCGCCGACTACGAGTTCTAGGGTCTGTCCGCGCCTTCCGGCTTCCGGGCTTCGCCGCCCTCGGCCCCGCACCTGCCCGGTGCGGGGCCTTTTCGCGTTCACTCAACACGACGTTATGCGGTGCTTGCACACAGTGGACATGTCTTGTGATGCTATGACCGCTTTTGACGGATGAGTTGACGGAAGAGTTGACAGATCACGAGGTGGAGTTGACCGTGCCGGCCAGTACTGCGCCTCAAGCACCGCCCGCGCCGCCCGCCCAGGCCCAGGAGGCTCCCGCGCCGCAGCGCAGCCGGGGCGCCGACACCCGGGCCCTGACCCAGGTGCTGTTCGGCGAGCTGAAGGGCCTCACCCCGGGCACGCCGGAGCACGACCGGGTGCGTGCGGCGCTCATCGAGGCCAACCTCCCGCTGGTGCGCTACGCCGCCGCCCGGTTCCGCTCCCGCAACGAGCCGATGGAGGACGTCGTCCAGGTCGGCACCATCGGGCTCATCAACGCCATCGACCGCTTCGACCCGGAACGGGGCGTGCAGTTCCCGACGTTCGCGATGCCCACGGTGGTCGGCGAGATCAAGCGGTACTTCCGCGACAACGTCCGCACCGTGCACGTACCGCGCCGGCTGCACGAGCTGTGGGTACAGGTCAACAGCGCCACCGAGGACCTCACCACCGCCTTCGGGCGCTCCCCGACCACCGCCGAGATCGCCGAGCGGCTGCGCATCACCGAGGAGGAGGTGCTGTCCTGCATCGAGGCGGGACGGTCGTACCACGCCACCTCGCTGGAGGCCGCCCAGGAGGGCGACGGGCTACCCGGACTGCTCGACCGGCTCGGCTACGAGGACCCGGCGCTGGACGGCGTCGAGCACCGGGACCTGGTGCGCCATCTGCTCGTCCAGCTCCCCGAGCGGGAGCAGCGGATCCTGCTGCTGCGCTACTACAGCAACCTCACGCAGTCCCAGATCAGCGCCGAACTCGGTGTCTCCCAGATGCACGTGTCGCGGCTACTGGCGCGTAGTTTCCAGCGGTTGAGGTCCGCGAACCGGATCGACGCGTAAGCTCGGGCGGGACTCCGGGCGGAGTCGAAAGCGCGAGCGAGGGGTCACCGGGGAGAGCGAATCGCTCACCAGGGCCGTTGCGGCCGGAATCGGGCTGAAAGCCCATCAGACCCCCTGTTTCCAGGGGGTATTCGCATCTCGGATGTCGACATGTCACTACAGCGCGTTGCCGACATGTGACATTCTGCCGGAGACGCGTTTGCCGGGGCTTCGGCTCCGGTATTCAGGTGAAGGCTGCGTTCCCGGCGTGGGAGCGTGTGCCGCGACCGTCCCGCGACCCAAAGGGGGTGGCATGTCCGCAGAACAGGGCAGCTCGAAGGTGCTCGCGCTCGCGGAGAGCGAGACCGCGCCCGACTCGATCGAGGCGTTCGGCCCCGTCGAGCCCGTCGGCCCCATCGACTCCGTCGGCCCGGCCGGCTCCGTCGACGACGCTCGGGCCGGCGACGCCGTGCCCGGCCTCGACGCCGTGCCGGCCCAGACCCTCCCGGCCACGGAGGCCATCGACACCCGCACCCTGTCCCGCTCCCTGTTCCTGCGGCTCGCCGCCCTCGACGAGGACAGCCCCGAGCGTGCCTACGTCCGGGACACCCTGATCGAGCTGAACCTCCCGCTGGTGCGCTACGCCGCCGCGCGCTTCCGCTCCCGCAACGAGCCGATGGAGGACATCGTCCAGGTCGGCACCATCGGCCTGATCAAGGCGATCGACCGCTTCGACTGCGAGCGTGGGGTCGAGTTCCCGACGTTCGCCATGCCGACCGTCGTCGGCGAGATCAAGCGGTTCTTCCGCGACACCTCGTGGTCGGTGCGCGTCCCGCGCCGTCTGCAGGAGCTGCGGCTGGCCCTGACGAAGGCCAGCGACGAGCTGTCCCAGAAGCTGGACCGCTCCCCGACCGTGGGCGAGCTGGCCGCCGTCCTCGGCGTGTCCGAGGAGGACGTCGTCGACGGCCTGGCCGTGGGCAACGCCTACACCGCCTCCTCACTGGACTCCCCGGCCCCGGAGGACGACGGCGGCGAGGGCTCGCTGGCCGACCGCCTGGGCTACGAGGACACGGCGCTGGAGGGCGTGGAGTACCGCGAGTCCCTCAAGCCGCTGCTGGCCAAGCTGCCGCCCCGGGAGCGGCGGATCATCATGCTGCGCTTCTTCGCCAACATGACCCAGTCGCAGATCGGCGAGGAGGTCGGCATCTCGCAGATGCACGTCTCCCGGCTGCTCACCCGGACCCTGTCGCAGCTGCGCGAGGGGCTCATCTCCGACTGAGCCCGCGCCGCGGGAGAGCCCGTACGACAGCACGGCGACCGCCGTGGCACCTCGGGGGTGCCACGGCGGTCGCCTTCGTATGTCCCGGTACCGGCCGCCGCAGCGGACCGGGGCCCGTGCCGGTCCTAGCCGAGCGCCAGCCAGGCCACGGCCGCGACGACGATCACGGCGGCCACGATGCCGACGATCAGGCCGACGCGGGGCCCGGAGGAGGCGGCGGGGGCCGCCTGCCGGCCCTGCGGGGCGTCGTCGACGAACGCGCGGAACATCTGGGTGCTGCCTGCGGGGTCGTTATTGCCCTGGGGGCCCTGGGTGTTAGCCATGGGCCGAGACACTAGCGAATCCGCGAGTGCGGCCCAAGTGCGGGGCCACCGAGTGCTCTTGACCCGGCCCACCCCTTACCACCTGCGCATTTACTTTCGCAATACTTGCCTTTGCCAACTTTTTATGCCGCACCGACCGTTTTTGTTTGCCTGTAGCAACTAACGGATCTTATGGTTGCCCTAAGCAACGAATCGGGAGGTGCGCATGGCCGAGAAGGCGCAGTACGAGGAGCTGATCCGCCAGTTCAGCGCCTTCGGCGCCGTGAAACGGGAGATGGGACGGCTGCTGCCGTCCGACTGTCCCGGCGGATCCGTCGCCGTACTGACTCTGCTCGGCCGCCACGGGGACATGCGCATGAGCAAGCTCGCGGAGCTGCTCGCGGTGGACATGTCGGTCACCAGCCGCCACGTCGCCCACGGCGCCGAGCGGGGCTGGATCGAACGCCTACCCGACCCCGCGGACAAGCGCTCGCGCATCCTGCGCCTGACGCCCGCCGGGCAGGACCAGCTCGACGAGATCGCCGAGCGCACCACCCAGCTGCTCTCCCACCGCCTGAGCGACTGGTCCGACGACGAGGTCGGCCAGCTCTCCCGGCTCATGGCCCGCCTCAGGGCCAGCTTCGACGACTGCCGGGCCCCCGCGGCCCGGCCTCCCGCACTGTCCGGGGACGCACAGTCCACCCGTACACCCGCGATCACCACGTAAGTAAAGGAAGTCCATGGCAACGACCACACCAGCCGGTGTGCGGGCTCATGCCAAGCACGGGGGAGGCTCCTCCGGAGACGCTCCGATGACGCACCGGCAGATCATGGAGGCACTGTCCGGGCTGCTGCTCGGCATGTTCTGCGCGATCCTGTCCTCGACCATCGTCACCAACGCCCTGCCCGAGATCATCGGTGACCTCGGCGGCGGCCAGAGCGCCTACACCTGGGTCGTCACGGCCTCGCTGCTGACGATGACCGCCTCCACCCCCCTGTGGGGCAAGCTCGCGGACCTCTTCAGCAAGAAGGCCCTGGTCCAGATAGCCCTGATCGTCTACGTCGTCGGCTCCGTCGTGGCCGGTCTGGCGCAGAACCCCGCGATGCTGATCACCGCGCGGGCCATCCAGGGCCTGGGCGCCGGCGGTCTGTCCGCCCTGGCGCAGATCATCATGGCCGCGATGATCGCCCCGCGTGAGCGCGGGCGCTACTCCGGCTACCTCGGCGCCACCTTCGCGGTCGCCACCGTCGGCGGTCCGCTGCTCGGCGGCGTCATCACCGACACCAGCTGGCTCGGCTGGCGCTGGTGCCTCTACGTCGGCGTGCCCTTCGCGATCCTCGCGCTGATCGTGCTGCAGAAGACGCTGCACCTGCCGGTGCTCAAGCGGAAGGTCAAGGTCGACTGGGCCGGCGCCTTCTTCGTCACCGCGGCCGTCTGCCTGCTGCTCGTCTGGGTCACCTTCGCGGACGACAAGTACTCCTGGATGTCGTGGCAGACCGGTGCCATGGTCGGCGGCGCGATCGTGCTGACGCTGATCTTCCTCTTCGTCGAGTCGAAGGCCAGCGAGCCGATCATCCCGCTGCGCCTGTTCAAGAACCGCACCATCACCCTGGCCTCGCTGGCCTCGCTGTTCGTCGGTATCGCGATGTTCGCGGGCACCGTCTACTTCAGCCAGTACTTCCAGCTGGCCCGGGACAAGTCCCCGACCATGTCGGGCGTCATGACGATCCCGATGATCGGCGGCCTGTTCATCTCGTCCACGGTCTCCGGTCAGATCATCACCAAGACCGGCAAGTGGAAGGGCTGGTTGCTGGCCGGCGGCGTGCTGCTGACCGCGGGCCTGGGCCTGCTCGGCACCATGCGCTACGACACCCCGTACTGGCACATCGGCATCTTCATGGCGCTGATGGGTCTCGGCGTCGGCATGATGATGCAGAACCTGGTGCTCTGCACGCAGAACCAGGTGGCTCCCAGCGACCTGGGTGCCGCGTCCTCCACGGTCACCTTCTTCCGGTCCCTCGGTGGCGCGGTGGGCGTCTCGGTGCTCGGCTCCGTGATGTCGACCCGGATCAGCCACTACGCCTCGGACACCATCGGCTCGCTCAGCCCGCAGGAGCAGGCGGCGGCGGCCAAGGCCTCCGGCGGCGGCGCCATCCCCGACATGGACATGCTGCCCCCCGGCATCCGCGAGTGGCTGGAGAGCGCCTACGGGCACGGCATCGCGGACATCTTCCTGATCGTCGCGCCGATCGCCCTGCTCGCCTTCCTGGTGACGCTGTTCATCAAGGAGGTCCCGCTGCGCACCAAGGGCGCCCTCGCCCAGGCCGCGGAGTCCTCGGCCGAGGCCGCCCCGCCGGTGGCGGGCACCCCCGCGGAGGCCGTCCGCGTCGCCGACGAGCAGGTTCCGGCCGGTGCGCTGGCGTCCGTGTCGGCCGCGCCGTCCGGTGACCCGGTCACCTCGTCCGTCTCGGACACCGCCGCCTCCCCGGTCGCCGCACCGGCGGCCACGCAGCGGCTGGCCGCCGTCGCCACGACGACCGGCTCAGGTGAACCGCAGGCCCCCGTCTCCGGCGGCATCGCGGTGCGCGGCTTCGTCCGCGGCGCCGAGTCCGCGCCGGTCCCGCAGGCCGCGGTCACGCTGATCTCGCTGGCCGGCCGGCAGCTCGGCCGGTCCGTCGCCCAGGCCGACGGCTCCTACGCCGTCGACGCGCCGAGCGCCGGGTCGTACGTGCTGATCGCCTCCGCCGACGGTTTCCAGCCGCAGGCGTCGACGATCGTCGTGAACGACGAGCCGGTCGCCTACGACATCCTGCTCAGCGGCACCAGCGGGCTCACCGGCCTGGTGCGGGCCGTGGAGAGCGGGCTGCCGGTCAAGGACGCCATGGTGATCGTCACCGACGTGCGCGGCGACCTGCTGGCCAGCGCCGCCACCGGTGAGCAGGGCGAGTTCGCCTTCACCGAGCTGGTGCCGGGCACGGTGACCGTCGCGGTCAACGCCGCCGGCTACCGGCCCCGCGCCCTGCCGCTGGAGGTCGGCGGCACCGGCGTCACCCGCGTCGAGGTCGACCTCCAGGCCGGGGCCCAGGTCCAGGGCGTCGTGCGGGCGCCGCACGGTCCGCTGGCCGACGCCCGGGTCACCCTGGTGGACGCGGCGGGCAACGTGGTCGGCACGGCCACCACCGGCGCGGACGGGGCGTACGCCTTCACCGACCTGGACGCCGGTGAGTACACCGTCATCGCGACCGGCTACCCGCCCGTGGCGACGGCCCTGACGGTCGCCGGCCCCGGTGCCGACGGCCACGACATCGAGCTCGCCCACCCCGGCGAGTAGCAGAACCCCGGCCCGTGGTGGCGTGCGCGCTCTGAGCGGAGGTGCGCCCGCCCACCACGGGCCGGTTTCTTTACGACCACTTTCTGAGCCTTTGCAGGGAGAAAACGGGATGGGACTGACCGCGAGGATCCGAACGCGGGACGGATGGGCCGTGTCGCACGCGGTCGTCACGGTGACCGACATGACCGGCACGCAGGTGCTGCGCGCCGAGGCGGACACCGAGGGCGCCGTGCGGGACACCACCGCGCTGACGCCGGGGGCGTACACCGTCATCGTCACCGCGGTCGGCTACGCGCCGGCCGCCTCCAGCGCGATCGTCACCGCGAGCGGCCGGGCCGAGGTCGGCACCGTGACGCTGGCCCGGCAGGGCGGCACCGAACTGCCGCCGCCGGGACCGTGGACGGTCGACCCGGCGCACTCCAGCGTGGCCGCCGTCGCGCAGCACCTGGGCATCTCCAGCGTGCGCGGTCGCTTCACCGACTTCGCCGCCACCGTCGAGATCGCGCCCGACGACGTCACCAAGTCCCGGGTGGAGGCGGTGATCAAGGCGGCCTCCATCGACACCGGCAACGGCATGCGCGACACCCACCTGCGCTCGGCCGACTTCCTGGACGTCGAGCGCCACCCGGAGATCACCTACCGCTCCACCGGCGTGAGCGAGGCCGGCCCGGACCGCTGGACCGTCCACGGCGAGCTGGCCCTGCACGGGGTGGTCCGCGAGGTCGATCTGGACCTGGCCTACCTCGGCACCGGCGCCGACCCCTGGGGCGGCACCCGGGCGGCGTTCCGCGCGACGGCGGAACTGCACCGCGAGGACTTCGCCATGAACTACAACCAGGTCGTCCAGGCCGGCATCGCCGCCATCGGCACCACGCTCAGGGTCGAGCTGGACGTCCAGGCGGTCCAGGGGGAGTCACTGCCCGCCGTGTGAGGCATCGCCGGACGCCCGGGCCACCACCTGGGCGCACAGGTCCCGGAGCTTGACGTTCCGGTCCTGTGAGGCCCGGCGCAGCCGCTCCAGGGCCCGGTGGGCGTCGATGCGCTCCCGGGCCATGAGCATGCCGACCGCCTGGTCTATGACACTGCGGGAGAGCAGAGCGGTGCGCACGTCGGCCGCCGAGGCCTGCCGCCGTTCGATGCGCAGGGCCTCGTTCACCGCGTCCGCGGCCCGCTCCGCGAAGGCGCGGGCCGCGTCCAGCCCGCGGGCCAGGGAGTCGGGCTCGATGCCGTAGAGGTTGAGCGCGGCGCCCGTCTCCCCCTCGACGGGCAGCGGCAGCGCCAGCACGCAGCGGACCCCGGTGGCCAGCGCGTACTCCGTGTACGCGGGCCAGCGGGTCTCGGCGGCCAGGTCGGGGGAGTACTGCGCGTCCCCCGTCTCGGCGGCGTCCACGCAGGGGCCCGAGCCGTTCTCGTACTGGCGCAGGTCCAGGCCGCTGGGCAGGCCGGTGCTGCCCGCCAGGGTCATCAGCCGGTCGGCGCGGCGCACCGTGACCGAGCAGGCCACGGCGCCGGGCACCTGCACGACCGCCCGGTCGGTCAGGTCGCGCAGCAGGGTGTCGAGGCCCTGGATGCGCGCCATGGCGTGATCAAGCGTGTCCGTGTTCGTGCCCGTCCCCGGGCCGGTCGTCTGCGGGGTCATGACCGTACGGATGTCCCGTCACCGCTCGGTCACGCCTCTGCCGCCCGTACCGGAGTTGGCGTCGACGATGCGGCGGGCCAGGTCGCGCAGCTTCACGTTCTCCCGCTGGGACGCCTTCACCAGGGACTCGAAGGCACCGGCCGCGTCGATGTCCAGGCGCTCCATCAGGATGCCGGTGGCCTGGCCGATCAGGTCCCGGGTGCGCATCGCCTCGGTGAGCTGCTCGCGCACGGTCGCCGAGTCCAGCGCGAGGGAGACGTGCGCGGTGAACAGCCGCCCGATGCGGGTGGCGTCCTCGTCGAATGCCTGCGGCTTGCGGGCGTACGCGGTCAGCACGGTCAGCCGGCGCCGGTCGGCGCGCAGCCGCAGGGACAGCGCGGAACGCAGGCCGAGCCCGGACAGGACGTTGCCGCCGCCGTCGGCCTCGCTGTCGTCCGTCCGCACCACGGGCGTGGTCCACAGGCGCTCCCAGTCCGGGTGCGGGGTGTGGCCGCCGTGGCCGCCCTGCCGGGGTTCGGCGGCGAACCGCACGGTCTCGTCGGTCCAGGCCAGGGAGCGCAGCCGGCCGCCGCGCTGGATCTCCGAGATGTCCGCGTGCTCGGCGTCGGGCAGCAGGCGTACCGCCAGGGTGACGGCGGTGTGCATGGTGTCCTCGGGGGTGGCCGTCCCGTGCAGTTCGCGAGCAGCCGCGGTCAGGGCCTCGGCCAGCTCGAAACCCGTCGGAAAACGCGGCAAATCAGTAAATTCGGACGCAGCCACCACGAACCTCTTCGGCAAGCGCGGCCTCACGGCCGTGCGCAGGAGAGCTCCGCAGCACATTCCCGACTGCGAGCACAGGACGAACAGCACTTTAGCTGCTCGGTTGCGTGCCGGTGACGCTCGGTCGACGGCCGCCCGGCCCGGCGGCCGGGCGAGCGGTGCGCCTTCCGTGCCTCTCCGCCGCGTGGTGGAATGGTGGCCGGGTCAGGAAGCGGCCCGGCCGGAAGCCCGACGGACGTCTGTCAGGTGAGTGCTGTGACCTTCCTCCCCCAGCCCTGCGAGCCGTGCGAGCCGTGTGAACCACCCGGCTGCGCCGTGCTCGCGATGCCCAGCGAGATCGACTTCTGCAACGCCTCGGGGCTGCTGCCTCTGATCACGACCGCCGTGGACCAGCGCTCCGACGGACTGCGCCTGCTCGTGCTCGACCTCTCCACGACCCGTTTCATGGACTCCCAGGGCGTCCGCCTGATCGCCTCCGTGCGCCGTCGGCTGCCCGAGCGCACCCTGCTGCGCGTGGTGGCCGCCCCGCAGGGCGTACCGAGCCGCGTCCTGGAGCTCTCCGGACTGCGCCGCGACGTGCCGGTCCACGACAACCTCGCGGAGGCGCTACGGCCGTAGCGCGGGGCGGCGTCCTAGGCTGACGCCATGGCACCGAACATCGCGACGAACACCCGTGTCTCCCTGGACGAGTTGCTGGACTTCGTACGCCCCCGGCACCGGGCGATCCTGCTGACCCGGCGGTCCGACGGCAGCCCGCAGGGGTCGCCGCTGACCTGCGGGGTCGACGACGCCGGGCGGATCGTCGTCTCGACCTACCCCGAGCGGGCCAAGACCCGCAACGCGCGCCGCGACCCCCGGGTCAGCGTCATCGTGCTCAGCGACGAGTGGAACGGCCCGTGGGTCCAGATCGACGGCACCGCGGAGGTCCTCGACGCGCCCGACTCCGTGGAGCCGCTCGTGGAGTACTTCCGCAACATCTCCGGCGAGCACCCCGACTGGGACGAGTACCGGCAGGCCATGGTGAAGCAGGGCAAGTCCATCATCCGGGTCACGCCGGAGAAATGGGGCCCGGTGGCGACGGGCGGCTTCCCGGCACGGCTGTCGGCGGACGAGTAACGAGTAAGGAGTGTCGTGACGCCCCCTAGGACCGAGGCCCACGGCGGACGACTGGCCGACTTCGGCCGGGCTCTGCGGCCGGGCGCCGTCGACCGGCGCCTCCGGCTGAGCGGCGTCGGCCGGGCGGCGTCGGCCGGGCGGCGTACGGCGGGGGGCCGCACGCCGGGCGTCCGCTGAGCACCGTCGGCGGGGGTACGGCCGAGGGGCCGTCGGCCGGGCGGTACGGCTGAGCGGCGGCAGCCGGAGTCGGCCGAGGGCCGTCCGCCGGGTGCGCTGCCGACAGTCGCCTCTGCCGGGGCGTGCGGCTGAGCGCCGGCCCGGTCGGGCGTATGGCCGAGCCCTCGTCGGCCAGGCGAACGGCTGAGCGCCGCCTCGGCCGGGCATACGGCCGACCGCCTCAGCCGGTCGTGCGGCCGGGCGCCGTCGGACGGGCGTGCGGCCTGGCGCCGTCGGGCGGGTGTGGGTCGGTGTCGGGTCAGGTGGGGTCGACCATCGCGTCGATGCCCGCGATGAGCAGGTCGAGGGCGAACTCGAAGTCCCGGTCCAGCATCTCCGCGACGGTGTCGCCGCCCCGGGCCGCCATGATGTCCTGGGCGTCCTCGATGACGCCCGCCGTGTCCGGCACCTCGGTCACCGCGCTCATCGAGTCCTCGTAGTACTCCTCCGGGCTCAGCCCGGTCTCCGCCACCCGCGCGAGGAAGCGGCCCTCGATGGTTCCGTAGCCGTAGACGAACTGGAAGACGGCGGAGATGGCGCCGATCAGGCGATGCGCGGGCAGCCCGCTGCGGCCCACGACGTTCTGCACGGACCGGGAGAACGCCAGCGAGTGCGGCCCGATGTTGAGGTAGGTGCCGACCAGCCGGGACGACCAGGGGTGGCGCACCAGCAGCGCCCGGTTCTCCCGGGCCAGGGCACGCAGCTCCGCGCGCCAGTCGAGGCCGGCGTCCGGGTCCGGGTGGCGCAGCTCGCCGAAGACGGCGTCCAGGGCGAGTTCGAGCAGTTGGTCCTTGGTGTCGACGTACCAGTACACGGACATCGCCGTGACGTTCAGCTCGGCGGCCAGGCGGCGCATGGAGAACCCCGTCAGGCCCTCCGCGTCCAGCAGCCGGACGGTGGTCCAGGTGATCCGGTCCCGGTCGAGCCCGGACGGCTGCCCCCCGCGGCGCCCACCGCGCCGCGACTCCCCCGACAGCCACACGCTGTCCCGCGGCCCCTCCCGCCCTGCCTTCGCCATGCGCACCTCTCCCTCGCCTCATAAATCGCCGGTCGGCGAAGCGCCCCACAAGGGGCGCGGGGCTCTGTCATTGTGCGGCTTCGCCGCGTGGGCGCGAGCAACCACGACCAGACCCGCAGCCGCGTCGCAAGCAGCCCATCCGAGCCCTCAGGCGCTCACAACCCCCGAGTCTGCCCGCTCCGCCCGCCGCAACAACACCGCAGCCACCACTCCGCCCAGCAACACGGCCACCGCCCCCACCAGCTGACTGCTCTCCACTCCGGAGGAGAACGCGTCCAGCACCCGGCCCCGCTCCCCCTCCCCCCGCGCCGAGGCCAACGCCGCCGGCAACGACGTCGCCGCGACCGGTGCCAGCGCCGCGAACCGGAAGTTCAGCACCGCCCCGAGGACGGCCACGCCCAGCCCGTTGCCGAACTCCGCCAGCGTGCCGTTGACGCCGGCGCCGACCCCCGCCTTGGCCGGCGGGATCGCGCTCATCAGGGCATGGGCCATGGCCGGGTTGCCAAGCGCGCACCCCACACCGATCAGCACCAGCCCCAGCAGCGTCCCGGCGTAGCCGTGCCCGGTCAGCGTGGCGATGGACACCAGGCCCGCCGACATCAGCACCATGCTCAGCAGCACCGCCACCGGTGTGCCCAGCCTGGCCAGCCACTTGGCCGACACCCCGGAGAAGTTCAGCAGCACCACCGTCAGGGCCAGCGGCGCGGTCCGCAGCCCCGCCTCCAGGGGGCCGTACCCGAGGACGAACTGCAGGTGCTGGGTGAGCAGGAACAGCGCACCGCCCATGCCGAAGCTGATCAGCACCAGACCGGCCACCGCGCCGGTGAACCGCTGGTCGCGGAAGAAGCTGAGGTCGAGCATCGGGTACGGGATGCGGCTCTCCCAGTAGGCGAAGAGCGCGAGCACCCCCAGGGCGACGGCCGCGGTGGCCAGGACCCGGCCCGACGTCCAGCCGTGCTCCGGGCCGGAGATGATCGCGTAGACGAGCGCGGCCATGCCGACGGTGGAGAGGACGGCGCCGAGCAGGTCGGGGCGGTCGCCCTGTCGGTTCTTCGACTCCGGGACCAGTGTCACGACCGCGACCAGGCCGAGGGCCACCACCGGCAGGTTGATCAGGAAGATGGCGCCCCACCAGAAGTGGTCCAGCATGAACCCGCCGATCAGCGGCCCGCAGGCGAAGCCGAGCGCGCTGACCGCGCTCCAGATGCCGATGGCCTTGGCGTGCTCGGCGGGCGCGAAGATCTGCATGACCACGGCCAGCGTGGTGGTCAGCAGCAGGGCACCGCCGACGCCCATGCCGGCCCGTGCCGCGATCAGCTGGCCGGTGGTGTCCGCGAGTCCGGCCGCCAGTGACCCGATCCCGAACAGGGCGAGGCCGGTGGCCAGCATCTTCTTGCGGCCGTACCGGTCGGCCGCGCTGCCCGCGGTGAGCAGCAGACCTGACTGGACGAGCGAGTAGGCGTTGATCATCCACTGGATGTCCGAGGTGGCCGCGCCCAGCTCGTCGGTGAGCGAGGGGATGGCCACGTTCAGCACGGTGTTGTCCAGGACCACCGTGAGCTGGGCGAGGCTGATGACACCGAGGATCAGCCAGCGCTGCGGGTGACCCTGGACCGGGGGTGCGGGTTCGCGTTCCCGGTCCTTGGCGGACTCCTGGGGCGACGTCGTCATGTTGTACAGCGTATAGGAGAGTCCTATACGCTGTACAACGATTTCGCGTCCGGGACGACGCCCAGGCCGTCGGCGATGTCAGGTCGTCGGCGCTGTCAGGTCGTAGAAGGTGGCCGAGCCGACCGTGACCTCCTCGAAGTTGCCCTCGACCCACGAGGTGATCCGGGACGCCGTACCGGAGTCGCCGCCCATGCCACCCCCCGCGCCGCCTCCGATGAAGTAGTGGATCCGGCCGTCCGCCACGTACTTCTTGAACTGGGCCAGGGTCGGCGACGGGTCGGTGCCGTTGAAGCCGCCGATCGCCATCACCGGGGCACCGGTGCTCAGCTGATAGCTCGCGGCGTTCTGGGAGCCGATGGCCGCGGCGGCCCAGGTGTATGCGTCGGCGTCGGTCTCCAGCAGTTTCTTCGCCTTCGAACTGACTTCGGCGCCGTTGAGCAGGCCGCCCATGCCGCCGCCGCCCGCACCCATGCGGCCGCCTTCGCCGGACGGGCCACCGGCCGGACCGCCGTTCTGCCCGTTCTGGCCGTTCTGCCCGTTCGGCGTCTGGCCGTTCTGGTTGCTGCCACCGGTGCCCGGGGCGGTGCCGCCGCCGGGGAAGCCGCCGACCCCTGGACCGCCCTGGCCCTGCCCCTGCCCCTGTCCCTGTCCGGGTGCGGTCCCGCCGCCCGGGAAGCCGCCCCCACCGGGGCCACCGCCGCGGCCACCGCCACCGCCGGGGCCGCCGCCCATGCTCGCGCCGGCCGGACCGGCCGTGACGATGGAGCCGCTGTGCCCCTCCCGCACGGTGCTCAGCGTGTACGCCGTGGGCGCCGCCAGCGACGCCACCAGACCGAGCCCCGCCGCCGCGAGGGCGGTCCGCCGCCCCAGCCGGCCCGCGAAGACCAGCCCGAGCGCGGCGACCAGGCCGCCGACCAGGACCGGCACCTTCAGCCAGGGGAGGTAGTCGGGCGTGCGGTTGAGCAGGACGTATCCCCAGGCCGCGCTCGCCGTGACGGCGGCGGCGAGGGCGATCGACGCCCAGGGCCGCGCGCGGCGTTCCCACAGCGTCGCGGCGCCCATGCCGATCACGGCCGCCAGGTACGGCGCGAGGGCCACCGTGTAGTACTGGTGGAAGATGCCGGCCATGTAGCTGAAGACGGCCGCGGTCATCAGCAGCGAGCCGCCCCAGACCAGGAGGGACGCCCGTGCGGTGTCCGTGCGGGCCGCGCGGCGCGTGGCGAGGAGGCCCGCGACGAGGAGGATCAGGGCGGCCGGGAGCAGCCAGGAGATCTGGCCGCCGATCTCGGAGTTGAACATCCGGTCCCAGCCGGTCTCGCCCCACTGCCCGCCGCTCCCGCCGCCGGGGCCGCCCCCGCCGCCGACGCTGCCGGTCTCCTCGCCGTTGAGACGGCCGAGGCCGTTGTAGCCGAAGGTCAGCTCCAGGAAACTGTTGTTCTGCGAGCCGCCGATGTACGGGCGGGACGAGGCCGGCCACAGTTCGACGACCGCGACCCACCAGCCGCCGGAGACGACGATCGCGGCGGTCGCCAGCGCGAGCTGCCCGAGGCGCCTCCTGAGCCGCACCGGTGCGCAGACACCGTAGACGAGGGCGAGGGCGGGCAGGATCAGGAATGCCTGGAGGGTCTTCGCCAGGAACGCGAAGCCGATCGCGACGCCCGCCCACACCAGCCACTTGGTCCGGCCGTCCTCCAGCGCTCGTACGACGAGGTAGCAGGCGACGGACATCAGCAGGGCGAGGAGCGCGTCCGGGTTGTTGAAGCGGAACATCAGCGCGGCGACGGGCGTGAGCGCGAGCACGGCGCCCGCGATCAGCCCGGCCGCGGGACTGAACCGGCGGCACACCGCCGCGTACACGACGGCGACCGTGCCCACCCCCATGAGCACCTCGGGCACCAGGATCGACCAGGAGGAGAGGCCGAAGATCCGCACCGCCAGCGCCATCGGCCACAGCGCGGCCGGGGGCTTGTCGACGGTGATGGCGTTGCCCGCGTCGAGCGAGCCGAAGAAGAACGCCTTCCAGGACTGGCTGCCCGCCTGCACGGCCGCCGAGTAGAAGGAGTTGGCCCAGCCGGAGGCGCTCAGGTTGTAGAGGTAGAGGAGGGCGGTGGCCAGCAGGAGGCCGAGGAAGGCCGGGCGCACCCAGCGCGGGTCCTCGGGGCGGCCGCGCCACACCCGGCCGAGCCGGGACCGCAGCCGGCGCCGGGGCTGGCGGTGGGCGGGCGGCGCGGTGGACGGCGGCCTCCCGTCCGCGCCGACCGGGGTGGGGGCGCCGTCGGCGTGCGTGGCCGGGTCGTAGTGCGTCGTCATCGGGCGTCGCTCCAGGTGCGCTGCGGTTCCGGTCGGTGAGGTTCCGGGGAGGGGGCCGCGGGCGGCGTGTCCGGGAACACCCAGGCGCGGAAGAGCAGGAAGCGCAGCACGGTGGCCGCGAGGTTGGCGGCGATCAGCACCGCCAGCTCCGTGGAGTGGTCGGGGTCGGTCGTCGCCGCGCTCAGGGCGGCCAGCGAACCGCTGGTCAGCGCCAGGCCGATGCCGAAGACGACCAGCCCCTGCGCCTGGTGCCGCACGGCGCCGCCCCGGCCCCGCACCCCGAAGGTCAGCCGCCGGTTGGCGGCGGTGTTGGCGACCGCCGAGACCAGCAGCGCGAGCGCGTTGGCGAGCTGGGAGCCGGCGAAGTGCCGGAAGCCGCTGTAGAGGAGCAGGTAGAAGAGGGTGGACAGGGCGCCGACCACGCAGAAGCCGACGAGTTGCCGGGCCAGCCCCTGCGGTACGCCGGTCAGGTCGCGGTCGCGCGGGTCGTCGCCGAAGGGGCGGGCCAGCCGGTCCAGTGGGAGGGAACCGGTGGCCAGGGCCTTGCCGACCCGCCACACGCCCTTGAGGTCCTCGGTCGCCGTCCGCACGATGTGCACGGTGGAGTCCGGGTCGTCGACCCAGTCGACCGGCACCTCGTGGATCCGGCACCCGGCCCGCTCGGCGAGCACCAGCATCTCGGTGTCGAAGAACCAGCCGGTGTCCTCCACCAGCGGCAGCAAGACCTGGGCCACGTCCCGGCGGATCGCCTTGAAGCCGCACTGGGCGTCGGAGAAGCGGGCCTGGAGGGAGCCGCGCAGGATGAGGTTGTAGGTGCGGGAGATGAACTCCCGCTTGGCGCCGCGCACCACGCGCGAACTGCGGGCCAGCCGGGAGCCGATGGCGAGGTCCGAGTGACCGGAGATCAGCGGTGCCACCAGCGGCAGCAGCGCGTTCAGGTCGGTGGAGAGGTCCACGTCCATGTAGGCGAGGACCGGGGCGTCCGAGGCCGACCAGACGGTCCTGAGGGCCCGGCCGCGCCCCTTCTGCTCCAGCCGGACCGACCTGACCGCCGCGAGGTCGGCCGCCAGCCGGGCCGCGACCTGCGGGGTGCCGTCCGTGGAGGCGTTGTCGGCGACCGTGATGCGGAAGGCGTACGGGAACGTCCGGGAGAGGTGCTCGTGCAGTCTCCGGACGCACGGCCCGAGGTCCTTCTCCTCGTTGTAGACGGGGACCACTACGTCCAGGACAGGCGTACCGGCTCCTGCGGCCGGGAGGTGCTCCCGCGCCGGCAGGGAGCCGGGAGAAGAGTCGGTTCGCATGGGACCGACTCTTCTCAACTCCCCTGTCGCACCCGTGTGGTGAGACTGTGCTGTGCCTGTGAGTGCGCCGGCGCGTCCGGCCGGCCGTGCGCGGCGGGTGCATACCGGTCGTGCGCCATGGGCAGGTGCCGGTCGGGCACGGCGGGCAGATGGACGGTGAAGACCGTCCGGCCCGGCGCGCTGTCGACCGTCACGCCACCGCCGTGCGCGGTCGTCACGGCCTGCACGATGGCGAGTCCGAGGCCCGTCGAGCCGGTCGCACGGGACCGCGCGGAGTCCCCGCGCGCGAAGCGTTCGAAGACACGCGGCAGCAACTCGGCCGGGATGCCGGGTCCGTTGTCCGCCACGTCCACGCACAGCCACGGGCCGTCGCGCCGTACGCGGGCGGTGACGGTCGTGCCCGGCGGGGTGTGGCTGCGGGCGTTGCCCAGCAGGTTGACCAGCACCTGCTGGAGCCGTGCCGGGTCCGCCGACACCGGGGCCGGTTCGTCGGGCAGGTCGAGCCGCCAGGTGTGGTCGAGGCCGGCCGCGCGGGCGTCGCTGACGGTGTCCACGACGAGCGGTACGAGGTCGGTCGGCCCGAACTCCAGCGGGCGTCCGGCGTCCAGGCGGGCGAGCAGCAGCAGGTCCTCGACCAGCAGGGTCATGCGGCCGGCCTCGGACTCGATGCGGCCCAGCGCGTGCCGGGTGTCGGGGCCGACCTGCTCGCGCCCCCTGCGGGTGAGTTCGGCGTAGCCGCGGATGGAGGCGAGGGGGGTGCGCAGTTCGTGGCTGGCGTCGGCGACGAACTGCCGTACCCGCGTCTCGCTCTGCTGGCGGGCGTGCAGGGCGCCGTGGACGTGGTTCAGCATGCGGTTGAGCGCGGAGCCGACCCGGCCGACCTCGGTGTGCGGGTCGCACTCGGACTCCGGGACCCGTTCGTCGAGGTTCACCTCGCCCGCGTGCAGCGGGAGTTCGGAGACCCTGGTCGCGGTGGCGGCGACCCGGCGCAGGGGACGGGTGGCGACGCCGACGATGACGGCTCCGGCGAGGGAGGCGGCGACGAGACCGGCGGCGGTGACGCTGGCCTCCACCAGGATCAGGGTGCTGATGGTGCCGTCGGCCTCGGAGGTGGGCAGGGCGGCGTAGTAGCCGTCGTGGTACTCGACGCGGTAGTCGCCGAGGCCGGGGATCTCGACGGTGTGCGCGTCGCCGTCGCGGGGGACGGAGGCGAGCGCGGTGCGCTGGGCCTGGTCGAGGGAGACCGCCGTCGTCCCGCTGGGGTCCGTGCTCTCGTCGTCCTTCTCGCCGTACTTGGCGTCGACGACGGCACCGTCCCTCGTCTCGGCGACGATCGTGTCACGCGGCTGCGGGCCGCCGTGCGTGACGAAGTCGTCGAGGTCCATCCGCTGCTTCACCCCGCCGCCGGGGCCGGGTTCGCCCGGCGGCCCGAAACCGGACACCCGCATCGCGACCTCGCGCACCTGTCCGTCCAGCTGCTCGTACAGGTGCGAGCGCAGCGCCACCGTCGTCACCGTGCCGATCACCGCGCACACCACCGCGATCAGTGCCACGGACGCGACGACGAGCCGCGTCCGCAGGGTCCGCGGCCGCGGTCGTCGCCGCCGGGTCATGACACCGCGGGCTTGATCAGGTATCCGGCGCCGCGCCGGGTGTGGATCATCGGCTCGCGGCCGGCGTCGATCTTCCGGCGCAGGTAGGAAATGTACAGCTCCACCACGTTGGCCTGGCCGCCGAAGTCGTAGGACCACACGCGGTCCAGGATCTGCGCCTTGCTCAGCACCCGCCGCGGATTGCGCATGAGGAAGCGCAGCAGCTCGAACTCGGTGGCGGTGAGGTGGATGCCGTCGCCGCCCCGGGTGACCTCGTGGCTGTCCTCGTCGAGGGTGAGGTCGCCGACGACGAGGACGGAGTCGGAGCGCCGGTCGGCGGCACCGGAGCGGCGGATCAGTCCGCGCAGCCGGGCCACGACCTCCTCCAGGCTGAACGGCTTGGTGACGTAGTCGTCGCCGCCCGCGGTCAGCCCGGCGATCCGGTCCTCCACGGCGTCCTTGGCGGTCAGGAACAGCACCGGCACGTCCGGCAGGTCGCGGCGCAGCCGGCCCAGCACGCTCAGGCCGTCCATGTCGGGCAGCATCATGTCCAGTACGACGGCGTCGGGCCGGAAGTCGCGCGCGGTCTGGACGGCGCCGTGGCCGTCGCCCGCGCTGCGGATCTGCCAGCCCTCGTAGCGCAGGGCCATGGACAGCAGTTCGGTGATGGACTGCTCGTCGTCCACTACAAGCACCCGGACGGGGCTCCCGTCCGGCCTCAGCAGTTCGGTGCGCCCCTGGGGCGAGGTCGTGGTCATGGCGGACACGATGTCGGGGCGCTCTGAGAAGGCCCTTTCCCCAAGCTGTGATTTCTCTGAGAAACGCGCGGGCACCGTTCGGGCACGCCGTTCGGGCCGTCGTTCGGGCCCGTCGTTCGGCCCCGCTCGGGTCCGCTCCTCAGTTCTCCCCGGTCAGGCCCTCCGCCGTGAGGGTGAGGTGCCGGACCAGCACCTGCACCGCGGTGTCGGCGTCGCGGGCCAGCACCGCCTCCTCCAGCCGGCGGTGCTCCTCGACGCCGTCACGGTCGGGATTGCGGTGCGTCGACCAGCGGCGGGCCAGCTCGCTCGCCGTCCACAGCCGGTCGAAGGTCTCCAGCAGTACGCGGTTGCCGCAGCCCTCCATCAGGGAGCGGTGGAAGAGCCGGTGCGCCTCGGACCACGCCTCGCTGTAGTACTCCCCCTCCTCCGGCGTGTACGCGGGCGTGCGGGACAGCCGGTGGTGGGCGGCGCGCACCCGGGCCTCCCAGTCGACGTCGCCGCGCTCGACGGACATGCGCAGCAGGACCGGCTCGATGGTGCGGCGGGCCTCCGCGATCTCCTGCCAGCGGCGGTCGGAGTAGGCCGGGACGGCGAAGCCGCGGTTGGGCAGCCGGTCGGCGAGCCCGTCGCCGACCACCCGTACGAGGGCCTCGCGCACCACGGCCAGGCTCACCCCCTGCTCCTTGGCGAGGTCCTGGGGCTTGAGGGCGGCACCGGGGGCGTGGTCGCCGCGCATGATCGCGTCGCGCAGGTGTGCGTAGACCTGCTCGGAGAGCATCCGCTTGCCCGTGGGCGGGGGCGGCTGGGGCGACGTGGGGCCGGTCTGAGTCATGAGGGAAGCATAGACGATCCCTTAGATAATCGATTATTAGTGTTATGGTCGATTGCAGTGGTCGGTCCACAGGGGCCGGCCCGCCCGAAAGGAACGACGCGATGAGCGCCAACAACCCGTTCGCCCGCCTCCCCGAGGCGGCCTCCTTCACCGTCACCAGCACCACCGTCACCGACGGCTCCCCCTGGCCGGGCGCGCAGCACGCCTCCGGCGTCCCCGGCGGCAAGGACCTCTCCCCGCAGCTGTCGTGGAGCGGCGCACCGGAAGGCACCAGGAGCTACGCCGTCACCGTCTACGACCCCGACGCCCCCACCGGGTCCGGCTTCTGGCACTGGGCGGTCGCCGACATCCCCGCCACCGTCACCGAGCTGCCCGAGGGCGCCGGCGACGACACCGGCTCGGGCCTGCCCGAAGGCGCCTTCCAGCTCCCCAACGACGCCCGCGCCGCCCGCTACATAGGCGCCGCCCCGCCGGCCGGGCACGGCCCGCACCGGTACTTCGTCGTGGTGCACGCCCTCGACGTCGAGTCGATCGGCGTCCCGGCCGACGCCACCCCGGCCGTCCTCGGCTTCACCATGGCCGGGCACATCCTCGGCCGCGCGGTCCTGACCGCCACCGCCGAGACCCCCGCCTGACGCACCGCGTGTCCAGACTCATCGACACCACGGAGATGTACCTCCGCACCGTCCTGGAGCTGGAGGAGGAGGGCGTGGTCCCGTTGCGCGCCCGTATCGCCGAGCACCTGGACCAGAGCGGCCCCACCGTGAGCCAGACCGTCGCCCGCATGGAACGCGACGGACTGCTGCGGATCGCCGCCGACCGGCACCTGGAGCTGACCGACACGGGCAGACGGCTGGCGACGCGCGTGATGCGCAAGCACCGGCTCGCCGAATGCCTGCTCGTCGACGTGATCGGCCTGGAGTGGGAGCAGGTCCACGCCGAGGCATGCCGCTGGGAGCACGTGATGAGCGAGGCCGTCGAACGCCGTCTGCTGCGCCTGCTGAGGCACCCGACCGAGTCGCCCTACGGTAACCCGATCCCGGGCCTGGAGGAGCTGGGCGAGACGACCACCGCCGTCCCGCGCCGGGCGCCCGCCGGGAGCACGGTCAGCGTCGGTGACCTGCGTCCCGGGCCGGACGGCGCGAGCGCGGTCGTCCGGCGCATCGGGGAACCGGTCCAGGCCGACCTCGGCCTGCTGTCCGCCCTGCGGCGGGCCGGGGTGCGGCCGGGCGCGGTGGTGAGCGTCAGGCCGTGGCCCGGCGGCGTGACGGTCGGCAGCGGCGACCGGACCGCCCCGCTCCCGGCGCGGACCGCCGCGCACGTCTTCGTCGCCCCGCTCTGACCCCGGTGGGCACCGGCCCGTCCCCGGCGGCCGGTGCCCACCGGGGACGCACCTCAGCTCCCCTGACTCTCCCGGCTCCCCGGCAGCCCGAACAGCCGGGCCGCGTTGTCGTGGCACACCCCGCGCAGCCACGCGTCCCCCAACTCCAGCCGCTCCAGGGCGTGCAGCTGGTGCAGGTAGGGATACGGGATGTTGGGGAAGTCGGTGCCGAGCAGCACCCGGTCGCCCAGGTCGGCAAGCCGGGGCAGCGCTCGGCGCGGGAAGGGCGCGAGACGCTCGCTGAAGTCGGTGAACGCCATGGTGGTGTCCAACCGCACCTCCCCGTACCGCTCGGCGAGGTCCAGGAAGTCCTCGTACTCGGGCATGCCCATGTGCGCGACGACCAGCCGCAGCCGGGGGTGGCGCGCCAGCACCCGCGCCATCGGCTCGGGTCCGGTGTGCTTGCCGGGCGCGGGGCCCGAACCGCAGTGGACGACGACCGGGACCCCCGCCTCGGCGAGCACGCCCCAGGCCGGGTCGAGCAACTCGTCGGCCGGGTCGTACGCCCCCACCTGCACATGCGCCTTGAAGACCCGCGCCCCCTCCTCGACGGCCCGGCGGACGTACGCCTCGACGCCCGGCTCGGGGAAGAGGGTGGAGGTGTGCAGGCAGTCGGGCGTGCGGCGGGCGAAGTCCACCGCCCAGTCGTTCAGCCACTGGGCCATGCCCGCCTTGTGCGGGTAGAGCATGGCGGTGAAGGCCCGCACCCCGAACGCGCGCAGCAGCTCCGCGCGTTGGTCCTCCTCCTGCCGGTAGGTGATCGGCCACTCGACGCCGCCGGTCAGCGGCCCGAGGGCGTCGAAGTAGGCCCAGACCTTGCGCAGCACCCGCTCGGGCATGAAGTGCGTGTGCACGTCGATCAGCCCGGGCAGCCCGAGCCCCTCCCAGAACCGGCGGACCTGCCCGGCCTCGTGATCACTCATACGGCCACGATGGCGCCCCGCGCTCCCCCGGACAAGGGGCGGAGGGAGAGGAGGACGGAGTGGAAGGGGAAGGGGAGGGGATGGAGTGGGAGGGGATGGAGAGGGAGGTCAGAACAGCCCCTCCTGCACCCCGGCCGCTCGTCTCAGCTCCCGCACGGGCACCGCGCACGGCTCGCCCTCCGCGGCCAGCAGCTCCCACCCCGTCATCAGCCGGGTGTCGAGCACGACGACCCCGCGCTCCGTCGCCAGATGCAGATCCGGCCCCGCGGCGGCCACCAGCTCACCCCCGATCGCCCCGCCCGCCACCAGCTCGGCCACCTCCGCCACGGCGGCAGGCCCGCGCTCCGCCCCGTCGATCCCGAACACGCCCGCGTGGTCGACGCCCTGGAACGGCTCCGGCGTCAGCGCCTCGGGCCAGCTGCCGAGCGCCACCGCCCGCGCGTGCAGCCCGGCGATCTCGGCCACCCGCTCCGACTCGGACTCGGGCAGGGCGGCCCGGACGGCGCGTTTATGGGCGTATGGGATGCGGTCGGGCACGCCCAGCGCGGCCCGCAGCAGCTCCTCGGTCCGGCGCGCGGCCATCAGCGGACCGTGGCCCAGCCAGCTGAAGCACACCGCGCCCTGCTCGAGGAGCCGGGCGGAGCCCCGTTCGTATGCGGTGATCCCCACCTTGACGAGGCCGGGACCGAACCAGGCCAGATAGACGTGGTACGGCCGCGGATCGTCGGCCATGGTGTCGGCGGCCACGGAGTGGGCCCGGTCCAGGCGTGCGCACTCCTCGCACCGCGCCCCCGTGCTCCGCCCCGTCACACCGGCCCGCACCGGGCACGCGTGTCCCCGCGCTCCCACACACGTCCGCACACCCCCCTCGGCGACCCCGAAGGCCACCCGCTTCCCCCGGGCCAGCTCACTGCGCCGGCCCCCGACCCACGTCAGCACGGGACCGTCCGCCGCCCACCGCAGCCCCACGCACTTCCATGCCTGTGCCATCCCCACCGACAGTAGAGGGCACCACTGACAACGGGCGGGCACTCACTCTTGGTGAGCGCCCGCCCGGACGTACCGTATGACCATGCCAGAAAGTGAAGCGATGTGCCCCGAGCGCCTGCTCATGGAGCACGTCACCAGCCGCTGGGGCACCCTGGCCCTGATCGCGCTGCTCGACCGCCCCTACCGCTTCGGCGAACTGCGCCGGGAGATCGGCTCGGTCAGCGAGAAGATGCTGACCCAGACCCTGCGGACCCTGGAGCGCGACGGCCTGGTGCGCCGGGACGCCAAGCCCGTGATCCCGCCCCGCGTGGACTACTCCCTCACCGAACTCGGCCGCGAGGCCGCCGAACAGGTCCGGGACCTCGCGCGCTGGACGGAGCGCCGGATGACGGCCGTCGAGCGGGCCCGGGGGGCGTACGACGCGGCCAAGGTGTGACGCGCCGCCGCCCCGCCGGCGTCATGACTTCAGGACTTCAGGACCGCCTTCATGACGCTCTTGGCGATGGGCGCACCGAGCCCGCCACCGGAGATGTCCTCGCGGGAGATGTCCATGTCGGTCGGATCGATGAACACGGCCACCGCGACGGAGGAGCCGTCGTCCTTCTTGCCGTAGGACACGAACCAGCCGTACGGCACCTCGTCGTCGACGTTGACACCGCGCTGCGCGGTACCGGTCTTGCCGCCGACCGTGATGCCGTCGATCTGGGCGCGGCGGGCGCTGCCCTCCTTGGCGGTGAACTCCATCATCTCCTGGACCTTCTGCGCGGTCTCGGCGGAGACCGCCTCGCTCATCACCGCCGGCTCGGTCTTCTCCAGGGTGTCGAGGTCGGGGCCCTTGACCTCGTCGACGACGTAGGGCTGCATCACCTTTCCGTCGTTGGCGATCCCGGCGGTGACCAGGGCCATCTGCATCGGCGTACTGGTGAGGCTGCCCTGTCCCATGCCGGTGAGCGCGGTGCCGGGCTTGTCGAGGTCCTCGGGGTAGAGGCTCTTGGTGGCGAGCAGGTCGCCGAAGTCGTCTGAGTAGACGTCCTCGTTGAAGCCGAACTTCTCGGCCGTCTCGCGCATCTTGTCCTGCCCCAGCTTGGAGGCGGCGTCGAGGAAGACGTTGTTGCAGGAGTACTGCATGGCGGTCTTCATCGAGGCCTTGTTGCAGACCGCGTCACCGGCCTCGCTACCGATCTTGTTGGTGGACTGCGGCAGCGGGTACGGGGAGACGGCGTCCGTGCGGGCGTCGACGTCGGTGACGACCTTGTGCTCCAGCGCGGCGGCCGCGGTGAGGATCTTGAAGGTGGAGCCCGGCGGGTAGGTCTCCCGCAGCGCGCGGTTGGCCAGCGGCTTGTTCTTCTTCTTGTCCAGCGCGACGAAGCGGTCGGACTCCTTGAAGGTGCTCCCCGCGAACGTCGACGGGTCGTAGGAGGGCGCCGAGACCATCGCCAGCACCTTGCCGGTCTGCGGGTCGAGCGCGACCACGGCCCCGCGGGCGCCCTTCAGGTCGGTCAGCCCGTCCCAAGCGGCCTTCTGCGCCTTCGGGTCGATGGTGGTGACCACCGAGCCGGGCCGCCGTCCCTCGCCGCTGACGACGTCGGCGAACCGCTGGAAGGCCAGCCGGTCGTCCTTGCCGGTCAGGATGGAGTCGTAGGTCTTCTCCAGCAGCGTCATGCCCTGGGCCTGCGACGCGTACCCGGTCACCGGCGCGTACATCGGACCGTCCGCGTAGGTGCGCTTGTACTTGAGGTCGGTGCTCTCGGTCTCCTTGGACCCGGTGACGGCCCGGCCGCCGACGACGATGTCGCCGCGCGGGGTGGCGAACTGCTCGATTTGCACCCGGCGGTTCTTGGTGTCGGAGGCCAGCTCCGGGGCCCGGACGTACTGCAGCCAGTTCGCGCGGATCAGCAGGCCGAGCACCAGCAGCCCGCAGAAGATCGCCACGGCCCTCAGCGGCTTGTTCACCGTCGGCCTCCGTCGAGGCTCGGCCGGTCGGATATCGTCCGGTCGGATATGAAGACTGGTCCTCTCAACATGCGCACACCCTAGACACAGTTGCGGACCGTACTCACGTCCGGTCGGCCGCCGCACCGGCCGTGTCGCCCGACTCCCGGGGCCCATGACCGTCCGCGACCCTCGGCGACAATCCGTCGGAACCTGTCACTCACGCCACTGGGACACCCGATGTGCCCTGCATAGCGTGCCCGCATGAACCCCGCCGACCTCCTCCCCTACGTCATGCCGATCGGCATCGGCCTCCTCGTCGTCCTGCTGCTGTCCCTCGTCCCGGACCCGCACCGCCGCCCCCTGAACGCCCTCGGCATCGCCGGGGCCGGCGGCGTCTACTTCTCTGGCGGCGGCCTGGGCGTCTGGGAGCTCCCGTTCGGCGCGCTCATGCTGTACGTCGCCTACCGGGGCCTGACGTCCTGGACGTTCATCGGCATCGGCTGGCTGCTGCACACCGCGTGGGACCTCGTCCACCACCTGAAGGGCAACCCGATCCTCCCCTTCGCCCACGACTCGTCCCTGGGCTGCGCGATCTGCGACCCGGTCATAGCCCTGTGGTGCCTGCGCGGCGGCCCGCCCCTGCGCGGACTGCTCCCGGCCCGTCGTGTTGCCCACGAGCGGGTCCTCACGGCTGGTTGCAGTCGCGATACCGAAGGATCGCGGTGATCCTGGCAGTGGAGCGTGGCTGGCGTCGCAGCGTCGTGCGTCGGTGACCGTGCTGCAGTACAGGAAGGTGGCGACCATGGCAGCGATACCGAGCGAGACACGGCGAGGGCATGGCGGGCCTGGCGACAGCGGAGGGCTCAGCGGCGCGTCCGTCTTCGCCGGCGCCGTGATGATGCTCAGCGGGCCGCTCAGCATTCTCATGGGGGCATCCGGCATCGCAAGAGACAACTTGTTCGCCGCCTCCCAGTACGCCTACCGGTTCGACCTGACCGCCTGGGGCTGGATCCACATCGTGGTCGGACTGGCACTCGTCATCGCCGGCATGGGAGTCGTGACGAACAAAAGCTGGGGGCGCGGGGCCGGTGCGGCGGTGGCAGGCATCAGCCTGATCACCCAGTTCATGTTCGTCCCCTATTACCCACTATGGGCCATCCCCGTGATGACACTTGACCTCTTCATCATCTTTGCCCTCACCAGGTTCCAGGTCCGAACCGACGGCGGTGGGTGAAGGCGGAGCGCGTCGCTGTGCCGTACTTAGCTGCTGCACGGCCGTGAAACGACAAAGGCCCCGGATTACTCCGGGGCCTTTGAACTGTGTGCACTCGGCAGGATTCGAACCTGCAACCTTCTGATCCGTAGTCAGATGCTCTATCCGTTAAGCTACGAGTGCTTGTCTTGTTCAGTTTTACCGCCGCTCCCGTTCCTTCCGGCCCGTTCGCGGCGACAGGAAGAACATTACATGACTGCCGCCGTCATGTGAAATCCATTGGCCGCACCCCTTGTGACCTGGGCAAACGCCTGTCTGGGCGGGTCGTCGGCAAACGCAGAAGCCCCGGCCGTGCGGGCCGGGGCTTCCATGATCGTGCGGAGGCGGAGGGATTTGAACCCTCGATGGGGTGTAAGCCCCAAACCGCATTAGCAGTGTGTTGGGGTTCGTCTGACCCCAACGTGCTGCGACTCCCCGAGACGATGGGCTGCAGGTCACCGACGGAATGCCAACTGAAGGCGTTGATCCTCGCCGGAACGCGACCGTGCCTCTTGGTGCCAGCGCCGTGCCATCAGGTCGGCGCATTCACGCACTTCGCCGGTAGTTACTCGGGCTCCGCTGAGGCGCGCGCCGGCCGACCGCCCTTCCGTGCCCGCCGCTCGGCGAGTTCCCGTTCCGCCCGGTCGAGGTCCGCTTGGTCCTCGGCGGTCCCGTGCTCCCGGATGCGCGCCTTCATGTGCTCCAGGACGTCGTTCGTGCGATCGGTGCCGAGCCGGTCACAGACGCGGCCATACGCCTGCCACAGCGGATCCGGGACCCGGATTGGTCTGGGCGTGGTGTGCCTCTTGGATCCCTCGTCGGACTGCTCAGCCATCGCTCTCCCTCTCATGTAGACACACGGATCCTCCCACGGGGGTTGTGTATCTACAAGGTTCCCGGATACTCTGTATCTACAAGGTTCGGTCCTCGGAAACGGGGCGGCCCCGGCTCGGTGCTCCAACACCGGCCGGGGCCTGACGGACCACCTGCTCTCGACAGGAGACCGCTATGTCGCATCCTTCCATTCGCCGCGAACGCCGCGCCAACCGCCGTACCCTTCGCGCCGTCCTCCGCGCCCGGTCCGCCGAGACCCGGCTGGCCGCCTCCTGCCGCCGCCGGCCCCGCTCCCTCGCCACCGTCGCCATCGCCGCGGGCGTTGCGAAGGACGCCGCGGCCGGTGTCGCGAACGGCCTCCGCTCCGTCGCCAAGCGCCTCGGCGTCACCCCCGCCGCGACCGCCCGCACCCGCCGCACCGTCGCCGGAGGCCGCGCCCACCGCACCCACTCCGTGACCCGCTGGACCCTCGCGCAGGTCGCCCGCCTGGTCGCCGCCTACAAGCCGAGGAAGACCGAGTACAAGGCCGCCGTCGTCCTCATCGCCGCGTTCGCCGGCACCACCCGATGACCGGCCGCCAGGCCAAGCAGGCGCCCACCACCACGGTGGGCGCCCTGCCCCCGGCCATCACCGACCTGCTCGCCGCCGTCCTCGAAGCCATCGACCTGCCCCACCCGGCCACCACCGGGGGCGCCGAGGTGCACGACCGGCTGCTGAACAGCCGCGCCGTGCACGCCCGCATCGCCCTCCGGAACCTCCTGGAAGACGGCCCCGACCTCGGCCCGGCCTGGACCGCCCGCTACCTGCGGGAGCGCCTCGCCGAGCACCCGGTCGCGGGGTACGTCACGGTCGACCAGGCCAACGCGGCGCTGGTCGCCGGCAAGACGTGGTCCGAGGCCGTCACCCTTCCTGCTGAGGAGGGCCAGTGACCACGCCCCGTACCGTCACCGTGCGCACGATCGACCACGGCGCCGTCACGGTCACCTGCCCCGACTGGTGCACCACGCAGCACCAGGACGACGGCTACCGGGCCGACGTCTTCCACCAGGGCGAACCCATCACACTCCGCTTCCACGGCCGCCACGTCGGCGACGCCAGCATCGTCCACGCCCCGTTCGCCGAGCGGTCCAGCCGCGAGCCCGAGGCGTCCGTGACGCTGCTCCTGGCGACGCTCGCCCCGGGCGGCCTGTACGACTTCGCCGCCGCCCTCGACACCCACGCCGACCAGCTTCGCGCCCTCGCCGACCACCTGACCGAACTGCGCGGGGGTAGCCAGTGAGCGCCCGCGGCCCCGTCCGCCGGCCGACCGAGAACGCCGCCCTCCGCGCAGTGTCCCGGTCGGAACGGCACCTCCCCCCTGTCCCCGCCCTCATGGCCGCGCTGCTGGACGCCAACCAGCGCCGCGACCGCGAAGGCGTCTGCCTGGCCGCCCACCGCGTCGTGCGCGCCTCCGGGGAGGTGGTGGGCGAATGAGCCTCCGCGACCGCGCCCGCGACGCCCTGTACAGCGCGATGACCACCGCCGACGGCTCGCCCGCGTCGGCCCGCCGCGCCACGCAGGTCGCCTCCGTGACCGCCAACGCCGCCGCCGACCACGGCCACACCAGGACCGCCGCGGTGCTCGCCGTCGCCGGTGCCGCCGCCGTGGCCGCCGAGGGCGCCCTGACCAACTACGTCTACCCGCCCGGCGACTATGCCGGCTTCCGGGAGGAACAGACCTGATGGACCGCGACTACCTCAAGTGGGCCGCCCTCGTGGCCGCCCTCATCGCCACCGCCTCCGCCGAGTACGACCTGGCGCGCGCCGTCGGCTTCAACCAGTGGGTGGCCGCAGCCGTGCCCGGCGCCCTGGACATCTACACCGTCCGCGCCCTGCACGCCCGCCGCGACGTCTTCGCCGCCGTCGTCGCGCTGATCGCCGTGAACGCGGCCGCGCACCTCGTCACGATCGGCCTGCTGCCGGTGACCGTGTGGCTGGTCGTCGCCGTCGCCGCAATCGCCCCGCTCGTCCTGTGGCGCGTGCACCGCCTCGCCGACGCCCCCGAGACGGCGCCCGCCGAGGCGCCCGAGGAGTACGCGCCGGAGCCGGAAGCGGAACCCGTACCCGCTGTACCCGCACCCGCCCGCCCGGTCCCTGCGGCTGTACCCGCCGGGGTCCGGCTGCTGCCGATCGTCGCCCGGCCGGCGCCCGCCGCGGCGGCCCTCGTACCCGCAGCCGAGTACACCCGGGTACGCCCCGAGGTACACGCCGAGTACGTACCCGACACCCGCGTGGGCGCCGTACCCGACTGGACCGTGGACGGCGACTACGCGGCGCCCGCCGAGGAGCCGCTGCCGCTCACCGAGTACGGCCTCGGCCTGGCCGCCGAGGAGTTCAAGGAGCAGCTGTTCGCCGGCGAACTGCCGTCGATTCGGGCCATCAAGGACCGGCTGTCCGTCGGCCAGGCCAAGGCCAAGGAGATCCAGGATGCGTTCCGCACCGCCCTCCAGGCCCGTGCTGCGGGGGTGACGGTATGAGGTGGCTGATCCTCGGCGCCCTGCTCGGGCTGCTGCTCGCCGTCCCCGGTGTCCCGGCCGTGGCCGCCGCCATGCTGGTCGCGCTGTTCACGCAGCCGCTGTTCGTGGCGTTCGTCCTCGGCGCCCTCGCCCGCCCCATCATCGTCAGGAGGTGGACGCGATGAGCGACGCCCTGGAGAAGGCGGAGGCCGCGGTCCGCGAGGCCGCGACCGACACCGCCGCCGTACAGATCGCCATGGCCGCCATCGAGCTGGCCAAGACCGCGCAGCAGCAGGCGCAGGCCACCCCGCAGCACCACCAGTGCGAGCACCAGCACAAGCCGCGCCGCTCGGCTGGCGAGTGGATCGGCATCTCCTGCGCCGTGTGCGTCGGCGGTGTCGGCATCGCGTTCGCGTCGCTGGCGCTGGCCATCCTCGGCGGCACCGCGGCGATCGTCGTCCTGGTCCTGCGCTCGATGTGGACCGACTTCCAGAAGCGGCGCTGACCTGCCCTTCCGTCCTCCGTCAGTTGTGGGCCTACGGCCCACGACTGCGGGGGTGCGGTGGGGCCGGACAGCCCGGCCCGCACGAGGAGGACCCACATGGACCGCGCCCAGCACCTGGCCTTGGCCGATGAGGCCGTCATGCGCGCCGCGAAGCTCGCCGACGACGCCGAGCGCTACGCCAGCAACACCCGGGAGAAGACGCCCGCCTACGCCGCCGCGTCCGAGGCGTGGAGCACCGTGGCCCGCACCCACGCCGCCATCGCCGCCCTGCTCCCCGACACCACCACGGAGGACTGACCATGCCCGCCACGAACCACGATGACCTGACCTGGGGCGAGATCGCCCGCGTCGTAGCCATCGGCGCCAAGATCCAGCGACGCAAGGCCCGCGGCAAGGGCGGCGTCGCACGCCTGGAGAAGCAGGCCGACGCCATCGTCGCCAAGGCGCAGGCCCGCGAGGCCGCCCGCCGCAGCAAGTAGGTACGCCCCGGGGCGGCCGTGCCCGGCCAGGTACACCGGCCTCCCCGGGTGCCCGATCACCCACCAGAGCAACCGGAGAGACCAGCATGACCGACGTCCAGGCACCCGCTCACCCCGGCGCCCCGAGTACACCCGTACTCGGTGTACCCGAGGAGCCGGGTACACCGAGTACGCCCGTACCCGTCGACAACCCGAAGCTGCCCGCCCCGGGCGTCACCACCGAGAAGCGGAAGCCGATTCTCCCCACCTGGCTGAAGGACCGCCGGGACTTCGCCGCCACCGTCAAGCACGCCGCCGGCCGTGCCGGGTACGCCTCGCTGTACCACTCCGTCCGCCTGCCCTGGTACGCCACACAGCTCGCCCTGATGTCCCCGCGCGGCGCCTGCCGCTTCGTCGTTGAGACGAACCGCTGGGTGTGGGACCGCGAGGCCGCGCCGCTGCGCGCGCACGCCGTCCGCGAGGAAGACGCCGCCGAATACCTGACGCTCGCCCGGCTGCGCGGCAACCGGGTGCGCCTCCGCGGCCTGGTCGCCGTCGTCGGCATCGTCTTCGGCACCGGCTTCGCCCTGTGGCTGTACGTCATGGCCCCCGCGTTCCTGTACGTCTTCGCCGCCGGTGCCGTCCTCACCTGCGGCTACTTCGGCCAGCAGCCCGACGCCCCCGTCATCGGCCCCGCGGTGATGCGCACCGAGCTGCAGAAGCTCACCGGCACGATCGTGCTGCGCGCCCTGGAGTCCATCGGCAACCCCCGGATCACCGCCGCCGTCAAGAAGGGCGGCGACATGAACGGCATGCGCTTCACCAGCGAGATCACCCGCGACGGGCCCGGCTACCGCGCCGACATCGACCTGCCCTTCGGCGTCACGCCCGAGGACGTGATGGAGGAGCGGCAGGCCCTCGCCTCCGGCCTGCGCCGCAAGCTCGGCTGCGTCTGGCCGTCCGGCGACCCCGACGAGCACGAGGGCCGCCTGATCCTGTGGGTGGGCGACAAGCCGATGAACGAGACCAGCAAGCCCGCCTGGCCCCTGCTCAAGGACGGCCAGGTCGACCTGTTCCAGCCCGTCGTGTTCGGCAACGACCAGCGGATGCGGGACATGGTCGTCACCCTGATGTTCGCCTCCGTCGTCATCGGCTCCATCCCCCGCATGGGCAAGACGTTCCTGCTCAGGCTGCTGCTGCTCATCGCCGCCCTCGACCCGCGCGCCGAGCTGTACGCGTTCGACTTCAAGGGCACCGGCGACCTGCGGCCCCTGGAGCCGGTCTGCCACCGCTACCGGGCCGGTGAGGACGACGACGACGTCCTGTACGTCCTGCAGTCGATGCGGGAGCTGCGCGAGGAGCTGCGCCGCCGCGCGAAGGTGATCCGCAACCTGCCCAGCCACCGCTGCCCCGAGTCGAAGGTGACCCCGGCCCTGGCCAGCGACAAGAGCCTCGGCCTGCACCCCATCGTCGTCGGCTTCGACGAGTGCCAGGTCCCGTTCGAGCACGAGAAGTACGGCGAGGAGCTGACGTCCATCTGCACCGACGTCGCCAAGCGGGGCCCGGCCCTCGGCATCGTCGGCATGTTCGCCACCCAGCGGCCCGACGCCAAGAGCCTCCCGCCCGGCATCTCGGCGAACGCCATCCTGCGGTTCTGCCTGAAGGTCATAGGCCACACCGCGAACGACATGGTGCTGAGCACCGGCGCCTACAAGGCCGGCATCCGCGCCACGATGTTCACCCGCTCCGACCGGGGCATCTGCTGGATGGCCGGCGAGGGCGACGACCCGGTCATCGTCGCGTCCGCGTTCGTCGACGCCCCCGGTGCCGAGAAGGTCGTCGCCCGTGCCCGCCTGCTGCGCGAGGAGTACGGCAACGTCACCGGCCATGCCCTCGGGCAGGGCCCGTCCGAGACCAGCAGCCTCGACCTGCTCGGCGACATCCTCAAGGTCGTGGCGGCCGACGAGGAGCAGGTGTGGAACGAGCGGATCGCCGCGCGCCTCGCCGAGCTGCGCCCCGACGTCTACGCCGGCTGGGAGGCGGGCAACGTCACAGCCGCGCTGAAGCCGTGGGGTGTCGAGCCCGGCCAGGTGTGGGGCACCACCGACGACGGCACGGGCAAGAACCGGCGGGGGATCAAGCGCGCCGATGTGGCCGCCGCCATCACTCGCCGTGACGCCGACAGGGCCGCCGCCTAGACCGCCGAGGGCCACTAGACCTAGCAGCCCACCCCGCTAGGTCTAGCAGGCCCGCTAGCGGCCCATCGCCCCTGTGATCAGCGATCTAGCGTCTAGCAGGGCGCCCCCGGGAAACGGGAAACACCCACTTCAGCAGGAGGAGACACCCCATGGTGCTCGCTATGACGGCAGCCCTGTTCGTCTGGCTCGGCGGTTACGCAGTGTTGTGCGCGGTCAAGCCGTTCGCGCCCTGCCGGAGGTGCCGCGGGCTCGCCGAGATCCAGCGCTTCGGCCAGCCCCGCCTGTGCCCGCGCTGCCACGGCGACCGACTCCGGCTGCGCCTCGGCCGGCGCGCCCACAATGCGTGGCGCCGCACGCACGCCGCGGGAAACCGCTGACCCCTCCCGGGCGCGACACTCCGAACAACCCTGCAGAGATCTGCTGTCGTAGCCCGCTGCCGTGAACTAGGGGGTGAAGAAACCGATCCCCGGGAGGGACCCATGACCCACACCTACGAGGCGTGCGGATGCGGCGGCACCGTCGTCGTCAGCCCTGCCCGCCCCGGCACCGAGGCGAAGCGCGAGCACCTCGACGCGAACGGCCAGTCGGCCATCTGCCCCGCCGCCCGCTGATCCCAACCCACCCCGCCCCCGCCCGGTCCCCTCGACCTGGCGGGGGCTTTCGCATGTCCGACTGCTCACCGAGAGGTGTGCCGAGCGCGTGCCATCACGCTCCGAAACCGCAGGTCAAACCCAGCCAACCGCATACCTCATGCGGTTGGAGGGATCAGAGTTTATCCGTCGTGAATGTCCGGGGTGCGGTAGCTTGCCTGCCCCCGAGCCGGTCGAGAGGACCCGATCATGAGCATCGTGAAGACGTACCCGGATTCCGTCCGCTGGACGTTCCGCAGCAAGGTGAGCGGCTACGAGAACACGCAGCGGCTCGTCCTCCACTGGGAGCCCAACGGCTCTCCCATGAGCGACGACTACTTGCCCACCGAGGCCAGCGCCTCCGAGCTGTGGGAGAAGTGGGCCAGCGAGTACTGCGACCAGGCGCACCAGCAGCGGCCAGACGTCTACGCCCGCGGGCAGGTCCCGGTCTACTGGTTCGTCACCGCGGCCGAGGGCGGCACCTGGGAGGCCGCGCCCCACCAGAACCTCCCCGCGGACTTCCCCCTGTACGAGGACTTCCTGACGCACTTCACCCACCCGACCCGCGAGGGTCTGGCGGAGCCGATCAACTGGAACCGCGTACCGGTGCGCGACCTCGCCTGGAACGGACGGCAGGCCGACAAGGGCGGCTTCATTCAAGAGGCCACGGGGTGGAAGCCAGCGCCCCTGCAGCCGTTCATGGATGTCCGTCAGGTGGCCAGTGCCGCAGGCGTCTACGTGCCGTAGGCGCCGACCTCGGTCACAAGACAGACACGCCAGCCACACCAGTCCTTCACGCAGCGCATGATGACGCCATCAGCACGCACGACCAGGGGGACACCATGCGCACCCACACCATCGCCACGGCCGCCGCCCTGCTGCTCGCCCTCACGGCCTGCAGCAACGGCGACGACGACAGCCCCAAGGACGACAAGCCCACCTCAAGAGCGGCCGCCACTCCGCAGGACACGCCGGCCCCCACGCCCACCCCCGCCCCGGCCGCTCCCATGGAGATCGGGCAGACGCTCACCTTCACCGACGACGTGGACGGCGTGACCATGGCGGTCACCGTGCTCGGCTACGAACAGGACACCTTCAAGCCTCAGACCTCGGCAGACGAGGAATTCGGCACGACCGGCTACACCTGGGCAGCCGTCGAAATCAAGGCGTGCGTCGTGAGCGGCGGCAACAGCGGCGTCACCCGATACCCGTGGGCCCTGGCCTACGCCGACGGCGCCCGCATCGAGCCGAGCGGGACCACCTACGGGGACTTCCCCAAGCCGGAGTACCCCCACGAGGCCGCCCTGAAGAACGGGGAATGCGTCCGCGGGAAGACCGTGTTCGCCGTGCCCGCCAAGCAGCGACCGGAGCGGGTGCTGTACACGCCGGAGTCGATGGAGATCCCCGCCGAGTGGGCCGTCCCCAAGGCGTAACCGGCCTCGTTGCGCGCAATCCGACCGACCCCTGCCAGCCGCGCAATCTGCTGCAATCCTCGGGCGCGGCCGCGCATTCCTCCGCATGCTGGGAGCCCAACCCCAGTCTGCGGAGGCGTGATGACGCTCAGGTTCCTCGGCACGACCAGCGACGACGGCGACTGCCCCACCCTGTACGAGATCCCGGAGACGGACGAGATCCTCGTACAGGGCGACCGCGAGACCGACCCCGGGCACCTCGTGCAACTGCGGGACGTCAAGCCGTCCGAGACGTTCGTCCGCGTCCCCCGCACGCTGCTCACCCGGTACGCACCCCGCGCCAGCGCCCCGCCCCTGCAGCCCTTCGCCGAGATCGCCCACCTGTTCCGCGACTTCCGGCACACCGCCTGGCGGCTGGAAACCCGCCGCGGCTACGCCTCCGACCGCAAGTCCCCGCTCTGGCCGCGGTTCCTCGCCGGTGAGGACGTCGCCGCCGAGCCGGCCAACGCGTGGCGGCAGAACGTCCGCGAGCAGGTCGACCAGGGCAAGCGGTTCGAACGCGTCCGCCTGGTCGACGCGCCCCTCACCCAAGGACAGGAGTTCCTCCTGGCCCGCGCCCCCAGCAACGTCGCGGCCGGCGAGGACATCCGCTACCTCCCCCGCAGCGAGGCGCACGCCCTCCGCCTGCCCGACCACGATCTCTGGCTGTTCGACTCCAAGACCGTGGCCCGGTTCGAGTTCGACGAGGACGACACCACCCTCGGCGTGTACGTCACCGAGGACCCCGCCGAAGTCCTCGCCGCCTGCCAGGCCCGCGACGCCGCCTGGCATCACGCAGTGCCTGCCGCGGACTTCGCGAAGCGGGTAGCTTCCATCGTGTGACCACGGACTTCCAGACCGCCCGCGAGGCCCTTGGCGCCCGGCTGCGGGAGCTGCGCGCCGAGGCCGGGCTGGACGGCAGGGCCCTGGCCGCCCGGCTCGGCTGGCAGCCGTCCAAGGTGTCGCGCCTGCAGAACGGCAAGCAGACGCCCACCCGCGGCGACCTCACCGCGTGGGCGCACGGCCTCGGCCGGCCCGACGTCGAGGCCGAGCTGCACGGGCTGCTGTCCGCGCTGGACATGAAGCAGCGCCACCGGTCCTGGCGCCGCCAGTTGGCGGGCGGGCACCGCGGGCGGCAGGAGATCGGCGTCCGCCAGACCGACGCCACCAGCCTGATCCGCGGTCTGGAGGTGTCCCGGGTGCCGGGCCTGTTCCAGACCCCGGAGTACGCGCGGATCATCTTCGAGGCGAACGCGGAGTTCCGTGGGATCCCGCCGACGACGGAGGCCGCCGTCGAGGCGCGGATGCGCCGGCAAGAGTCCCTGTACGACCCGGAGAAGACGTTCCGGTTCCTGGTGTGCGAGGCGGCCCTGTACCACCGGTCGTGCCCTGCGGACGTGATGGCCGAGCAACTCGACCGGCTGTACAACCTCGTCGGCCAGCGGCGCATCGAACTCGGTGTCATCCCGTTCGGCGCGGAGCTGCGGCGCACCGCCCCGCACGCGTTCTGGATCTACGATCGGCGGCTGGTCATCGTTGAGACGATCAGCGAGGAGCTGTGGCTCACCGGTGACGACGACGTCGTCCTGTATGAGCGGGCGTGGGACTGGCTCGCCGAGTCGGCCGCCTACGGTGCGCCCGCCCGCCACCTGATCGGCCGGGCCAGGGCCGCCCTGACGGCGCTGGACGCTTCCTGAGCAACCGGCCGCAACTGGCCGAACCGCGCGCGCAATCCCGCGCAATCCGCGCACGGGCCTGCAATTGCAGCCCCTACGTTGCCGGACATGCCCCCTGCGACTTCCCTGGCGGAACGGTACGAGGCGGCCGATACCTGGCTCGCTCGCTGCTCCGGCCGTCCACATGAGACGCACGCTCGGTGGGACGCCGACGAACTGGCGCCCATCGCCTCCGGTGCGCACTGGCTCGTCGCCGAGTCCCGCCTGACCAACGGCATGCCCGCCGCAGCGCGGATCCTCCCCGAGCACCGCGGCCCCGTCCTCGCCGATCCGGACGCCGACCGCACCTGGTGGCTGGTCCCACCGTCCGCCGCCGAGGAACTCGCCGACGTGCGGCAGGTGACCGTGCAGCCTGCCGGCTGGACACTGCGCTGCCCGCCGTGCGGGTGGTCGGTGGCTGGCCGCTGGTGGCTGTGGCGGCCCGACGGCACCGGCCTGCTCACCAACCCGGCCGTCCTCGCCGCAGCGTTCGGCCCGGGTGGTCCGATCCGACCGACCAAGGAGACGGCCGCATGAAGACCGAGGAGATGGAGCCGGCGCCCATCCTGGGCATCCCCCTCGCCGAGCCGTTGGCGGCCGAGGCGTGCGACGTCTGTCAGGCCCTGGCGCGGCAGCGGGCCGCGGCGAGGACGGCGGGGAACCTGTCGCTGGTGTCGGACTGCAACGTGGAGATCCGCAACCACCCGCACCCCCAGCGCCGTCGCCGGAGGCCGCAGTGACTGCCTGGCCGAGCAGCGGGGCCGGTCATCTCCAGCGGATGGCCAACAGCATGGCCTTCGTGCGGACGCAGACGGCGTACCGCGCGTACATCGGGCACACGGCGGACTGCCGGGACTGCGGGCACGAGGACGGCCGCTGTCCCGTCGCGGAGGCCCTGTGGGAGGCGTACAAGGACGCCAACACCTGAGCCTGGCCCCGGCTGCGCCGCCGACAGCGCCGGGACCAGACGGCTGGTCCGCCCGCGGAGTCCCCCGTCACGGGCGGGCCGGCCACCCCCTGAACGCCCGGCCGCCCTCTGTACCCCCGCTCTCGGGCGAGAGGGCGGCCGGGTGGCCGTCGGAGCACGACAGCGCCACGAGGCAGCGAGCGGAGGGGGTGGGCAGCAAGCCAACCCCCTCGCCCGTCACGGTCCGAAGGTCTGCCGCACCCCTCCGCGGGTCACGACCTCCTTACGCATCGGGTCGATGATCTGCCGGGCGACGACTTGCCCGTCCATCTCGATCGTCGCGTGCACGACGATCTGCTGAGCGCCGGCCGGTGCTGCCGCTCCCGCGGCCTGCCCGCCGCCGCGCGGGGTGTTGAGCATCGACGTCCACGCCTGCTGCTGCATGCGGCGGGTGTCCGGCCCCGAGTACACGCGGGACCCGAAAGGCAGGCGCACCAGCTCCGGCTCGTGCTCGCCGACCATCGTCCACGACCCGCGCGCACCGCCCGACGCGGCGCCGATGATCCCGCCGGTGGCCTTCATACCGAGGCCCATTTCGATGTACTTCTCCATCGCGGCGGCCAGCTTGTCCATCTTCGCGCCGAGCGAGGTCACGCTGGACTGCAACGCCTTCACGTACTGCTCCTGGCCCTTGATCTCGGCGCCGTACACAGCATCCGAGGTGATGCTTCCGGCGAGGCCCGCCTGGATTGTGATCTGCTTCTGCATCAGGTTCATCATCGCGATGTCCTTGCGTGACGCCTTCAGCAGCGCGCTGGCGGTCTCCAGGCCGCCGCCTTCGATCCCGGCCTCGGCGATCTGCTGAAGCAGCGCAGGGCTGACCCGCTTGTCCTTGAGCTGCTGCAGCGCGGACGTGAACGCGGTGCTCTTGTCTCGGCTCCCTGCGAGCCCCGACATGATCGACTGGAGAGTGACGGGCCCGTCCTGCCGCCCCTTCGTGATGGCCGAGCTGTTGAGGACCCCGGACTTCACCGACTCCGCCAGCTGCGAAGCGGCCTGCTTCAGACCGTCGAGCTTGTCCCGCGCCTTCTCCAGCGACGCCGACGTCTTCGTAAGCTGCTTCTGCCAGCCCAGCAGCAACTTGCCGGACTGATCGAGGATGTTGAGAAGATCCTTCTCGGTCTTGCCGTGCGTGGCCTTCATGACGGTAGACCGCCACTGGTTCAGCGCCGACACCAGCGCAGAGACGCTGCCCGGGTTGCCGAGCGCGTTCCCGAACTCCGACGTGCGCCAGCCCGCCATGTACCCGAAGCGGCTCAGCGTCAGGTCACCGCGCGCCTCGTTGCGGGCCGCAGCCTCCGCCTTCGCCTGCTTCTGAGCCTTCGTCTGGCCGCCCTTGGCCAGCTTCAACGTGCCCCTGTTCAACGCCTCCAGGACGGGCAGCCCGTACTTCTTCACCGCGGACGACTGCACCACGTACTCGGTGTCCGACACCATCGCCGTCGCACCCGACCCGAACGTCGCCAGGATGCTGTCGGAGCGCGGCCCGCCCGGCCCCTCGACCAGGCCGCCGCTGGGGAAGTGCTGCAGCGCGCCGCCGTCCGCCCGGCGCTGCACCCGCCCGCCGAAGGCGTTGTTGAACGGCTTCGCCATGCCGGAGTCGACCTGCCGCGAGTACACGTTGATGTACGCGTTGGCCACGGTCTGACCAGCGATCCCGCCAATGACGGCGTCGAACGGCGACCGGTTCGCCTTGATGTCGCTCGTCTTGGTCGGCGCCTTCACCGCGCGGATGCCGCCCAGCACGCCCATGAACGGCAGGTTGTTGCCCTTGAAGACGCCCGTCGCCGACTGCCCATCGAACGACTTCAGCGCCGCCTTCGCCTCCCTCAGCGCCTGCTCGGCCTGCTTCTTCTCCGCCTTCAGCTCGGCCTCACGCGTCGCCGTCAGCTCTGGGTCCTTCAGCTTCTCCTTGATGCTCGCGAGGTTCTGCTCCGCCTCCTCGACCTTGAGCTTGAACTGCACTCGGTTGAGGTTCTCACCAGCCGTCGTCGCGAACTCCTGGATGGTGCCGCCAACGCTCGACAGTCCCTCACGCGCGCCCTTCGCCCACTCGTCGTAGTCCTCGTTCCACTGCTTGAACAGTTGACCGAACCCCGGGATCTTCGACAGGGGGCTGTGCGCGAGAGACGACACGATCGTGTCCACCGACGTGATCGCCATCTCGGCGAGAATCCGGAAGCCGCCCCACAGCTTCGGGAGTGCCGCAACACCGGTGGCGACCATGGAGGTGATGGCGCCGGCGATGTCGAAGAACGCGCCCCGGATCTTTCCCTCGTTGGCGTCGACCCAGTCCGAGAGGCCGCGGAAGCCGTTGCCCAGCTTCGACGTGTCGACGCCAGCGACGTCGAGCAGGGCGCCGAGCAGGGCGCCGCCGAGTTCGGTCGCCAGCGAGCCGGCTACCCCTGCGCCGATCCGCATCACGTCGTTCGTCGCGCGGATGCCGTCCGCGATCACGCCGACATACGGTTCGATCGCCTCCATGGCGTACTCGAAGGCCGTGCCCAGGCCGCGGACGCTCTGCCCGGCCGCTTCGAGGAGTTCACCGATCAGCGGGCCGAAGGTCTCGGCGAAGGCGCCCGAGACGTCACCGAGGGCGGGCAGCAGTCCCTCGTTGAGGAACGACGCCAACCCCTTGATCATCTCGGCCGATCCGCCAATGCCCTGCTCCAGGCCCTCGAACATGCCCGGCAGACCGGTGTCGAGGATGCCTCCGAACAGCGTGGTCATGGCGTCCAGCGCGGGCTTGCTCTTGGTGCCGAACTCGAAGAACGACTGAGTGAACTTCCCGACCGACGTGGCGAACTGCTCGACGAACACCACGCCCATCTGCGCGTTCCGCTGGAATGCGGTCTGGAAGGCCGGGCTGTTCGCGAACGCGGAGGCCCGCTCCGTGATGGACCCGAACGTCTCCGCGCCGAGCTGCAGCGTGGGGGTCAGGTCCTTCATCGCCCCCTTCAGGTCCTTCACCGCCCGCTCGGTGTGCGGGGCGATGGCCTTCTCTGCGGCCTTCTTCCAGTCCTCGAAGGGGCCCTTCAGCTCCTTCGCCTTCTTCTTCAGGTCGTCCATGGCGAGGGCCGCGCCACCGCCGACGACGCCGAGGCCGGCGAGCATCGGGGCGAGGGAGCCGATCGCGGGCAGCAGGGACGCGCCGAGCGCTCCGGCCAGGCCGATGGCGGCGCCGCCGAGACCGCCGCCGCTCTTGCCCAGCGCCTGACCCGCGGTGGACGCCGACCCGGCAACGTCGTCGAGTCGACCGCCGACAATCCGCAGCGTGCCGCCGACGGCATTGGCGTGCCGTTGCAGGTCGTTGATGTTCCGGCTGACGGAGTTGAAGCCGGGCCCGGTCAGGTCCCGGACGTGCACGGTGATCGTGACGTCGTCGCTCATCCGGCACCTCCGAGAATCCGCTGCAGCTCCAGGTCGTCGAGGGGTGTCCAAGTGTCACAGGGCACCGCGCCGATCCACCGGAAGAACAGCGCCCGGTACTCGTCCGAGTACGGCCCCGCGTCGAACGAGTCGGTTGCCTCCCAGAACGCCGTGATGAACCGGGTGAGCAGCGGGGACTGGAGACGTCCCGCCCGGGCCATGGCGCACACCTGCGCGTACTGCGTAGGGGTGAAGCCGGGAACCCTGATCCGCGCCCCGTCGAGGGGGCCACCGCGCATATCCAGGAAGACCCGCCCGGCGCTCGCCTGACGGCCTTTTCGCTGCTTCTGGCGGCTCACTCCCCGGCCTCCGCCCGCTCGGCCGCCAGCGCGCCGTCCAGCAGCCTCAGGCGCACCCTGCGGATGTCGGCCCGCATCTCCGGACGCTCACGCCACCGGCGCACCGTCCTGCCCGACACCCCGACCGCGGGGCCTATCTCCTCCGGCCGCCGGCCCAACGCCAGCAGCACCGCCGCCCGCACCCGCGGCGGCAGATCCTCGACCCGCGTCACCGCCGAGACTTCCGTCTGTCCAATCGTGGCCATAACTGTCCACCTCCTACAAAGATCGTAAGGAGGTATGCAAGTAGCTATACGCAAACCCGGCTTCTGTATTGGTGTATTCATACAGAGCGTTACGACTACGCGTGACAGAACAATCCGTCCGACCTACCGTTACGGCTATGGGTGAGAAAACTTGTGCCGTATGCGCGACACCGTTCGCCGACCAGCCCGCGCACCTCGTACAGGGCGCACGATGGATACGGCGCCGCTGGTGGCGCACACCCCTGCAGATCTGCACGGACTGCTACACCGACCAGCGCGGCTACTGGAACAACGACCACAGGACCCTCCCCGTCAAGTGGCTCGGCCTCGTCGGGCGCGGCGCACCGATGCCGCCCACCCCGTGCGTCAGTTGCGGCCAGCCGGTCATCCGCAACAGCGACCCCCTGCTCAAACGGGTCACCTGCTCACAGTCCTGCAGCGTCTCCCTCACGCGCAGCCGTAACGGAGGGAAGGGGAGCGGCCAGCCATGCGAAACCTGCGGCGAGCCCATCACCACCGGCCGCGCCGACTCCCGATACTGCAAACCCGCGTGCCGACAGAAGGCGTACCGACGCCGCGCACGAGACCCTCACGCACAGCCGTAACGCGCGTATCCGCTGGAGCACGCAGAAGCGCCCGGCACCCCCACCAGGGAGCACCGGGCGCCACATCGGCCGGTCAGCGATCCATCAGCGTCGGAGCCGCCCCCACCCTGGGCACCGGCGCCTCCGGCCGCTTCACCCGCTTCGGCGCCGACACCGCCTCCACCACCCGCGGCACCTGCTGCCCGGCCGCCCTCGCCGTCCCCGACAGAGCACCGTTCAGGTGGTGGTACTGCGACACCCGCGCCTCGATCACCCGCAGCACCAGCCACGACATCAACGCCCCCGACGCCACCGGCACGTACTCCCGGCCGTCCGCCTTCAGCCGCGCACCCCCCAGCACGTCCCGCTCCCCACCCGTCTCACCCTCACGGAAGTTCAGGCCCGCCTCCACCAGAACATCCGCGTGCCGGCCGACCGCCGCGGTGTACGCCTCCGCCGCCGACACCACCCCCACCAGCCCCTCCTGCGCCGTCTTCAGCGCGTCGACGAGCTGCTTCTCCAGGGCCGGCATCTCCGACCGGGCCGTCTTCATCTCGGCCGCCGCCGCCTTCTCCAGCTCCGGCCGCGACGCCCGCCGCTGCTCCTCCGTCGCCTGCGCCTCGAACGCCGCCCGGATCTCCCGCGCGTTCGCCCTCAGCTGCGCCGCCAGCCTCGACTCCTCCGTCAGCTGCAGCGCCGCCATCTCGCTGTACGGGTTCGCCTCCAACACCGCCGACGCCTCCGACCGCACCCGCTCCTGCTCCGCCGCAGCCGCCTCCGCCTGCCGCACCTGCACCTCAGTGATCTTCACCATGACCGTTACTCCTTGATCCGACCTACCGGTAACCGAACGGACGGACGTCCGCCCGGCACTGCTGCCAACCGCCCCCGGGCGCCCGGAGCGCTGCACCCCCTGCCACGACAACGCGGCCCCGAAAGCGCCCTACGCGGCGGCCCGGGTCCGGCGCAGCCGCTCGCGCTCCCGCCGCGTCGTCCCGCCCCACACCCCGAACAGCTCGGGCCGCTCCAGCGCGAACGCCTCGCACACGTCGAGGAAGCTGCAGCCCTCACACAGGGCCTCCGCGTCCGACTGCCGCAGGCCCTCGACGAACCAGGCATCCGGGTTCTCCCGGCACTGCACCGGCGCGGTCGCCTCCATGACGAACTCCGGGATGCCCAGCGCCAGCGCGGGCCGCGCACCGGTGGCGTGGTGCCCGCTCACTCGGCGCCCTCGCTCAGTCGCCAGTTCATCCCGAGGACCGCCACCCCGGCCGCGACCAACCCCGCCGTCGTCGACCACGTGAACGCCGCCGCCGACAGCAGGCCGAGCCCCGCCGCGTCCAACAGCACCTCCCGCGCCCCGGCCACCGCCTTGACCATCCGCTGCCGCCTCACCGGCCTGCCCCCTCCGCAACCGGATCCGACCCAACCCCGTACCCGACCAACGGCGCTCTGGTGCGCGCCCGCCTGGTCGCCGTCCGGGAGATGTGCCAGTCGCGCACGGCGGCTGGCGTCCACAGGCCCACGGCCAAGCTGTGGAGACCGAGAGAGATCGTCGTCAGGGTCATGAGAGGTTCCCCTCTGTGGTTGTGGTCGACCGCTCCTGGTTGTGGCCAGCGGACGGGTATCGGTCGGGCCAGAGCTGAGCCAGGTACGCGGCGGCCTCCGGTGTGAGGCCCGGCGACTGCGTACCGTCCGGCCACGCCCCTGGCCGCACCCGAGCCAGGGGCGGGGCCTTCGGAACGGCGCGCTGCTTCGGCGCCCTGATCGCCAGGCCGCTGGACATGAGGACCAGCGCTGCGAGGTCGCCCTGCTCGCGCGCGGCGGCGATGTCGTCCTCGCTGAGGCCGATCACGTCAGCGCCATGTCGACGAAGCGCGAGTAGTGCAGCTGCGCGGCGACCGTGATCGTGGCCGTTGGCCCGGACCGGTGCTTGCCGACGATCAGGTCGGCCTCGCCAGCCCGTGGTGACTCCTTCTCGTAGGCGTCCTCCCGGTGCAGGAGGATCACGATGTCCGCGTCCTGCTCCAGGGAACCGGACTCGCGGAGGTCGGAGACCTGCGGCTTCTTGTCGGTGCGCTGCTCGGGGCCACGGTTGAGCTGCGCAAGGACGATGACCGGCACCTCCAGCTCCTTCGCCATGAGCTTGATCGAGCGGCTCATGTCGGAGACCTCCTGCTGCCGGTTGTCCTGTCGCCGTGAGGTGCCCGAGGTGAGGAGCTGGAGGTAGTCGATGACGACCAGGTCGAGGCCGGTCTGTCGCTTCAGCTGACGGCACCGGGACTTGATCTGCATGACCGTCTGGTTCGGTGTGGCGTCGATCGTGAGTGGCGCCTTCGCGATCCGCGCGGAGTTGTCGGCGAAACGGACCCAGTCGGTGTCGGTCATCGTGCCGCTGCGGATGTGGTGCAGACCGATGCGGGCCTCGGCGGACACGATGCGGTGCTGTACCTCCCGACGGGACATCTCCAGGCTGAAGAACGCCGATGGGCGGCCGTGCCGGATGGAGCAGGACCGCACCATGTCGACCCCGAGCGTCGACTTTCCGAGCGCCGGCCTCCCCGCGATGATGACCACCTGCCCGGGGTGCAGTCCGTTCGTGAGGGCGTCGAGGTCGGCGAAGCCGGTCGGTACGCCGATGGCGCGTCCGTCTCGCTGAAGGGTTTCCAGTTCACTGACCATCTCGGCGAGGTCGTCGCCGATCAGCGCTGAGTCGGGGTTCTCGCGGGTCTGTGCGGCTGCGTTCAGCTCGGCCTGCGCGACATCAAGGGAGGCGACGGCGTCGGCTCCGCCGTAGCCAAGCTGAGCAATCTTCGAGCCCGCCCGGATCATGCGACGGCGCAGGGAGCAGTCGTGCACGATCTCCGCGTGGTGCCGGGCGTGCGCAGCTGTCGGGACCTGGTTGACGAGGTCGTGGACGGCTGCGGGCCCGCCTACCTTTGCGAGAAGGCCCTGCTCGCGAAGGTGGTTCGTGACGGTGATCGGGTCGACGGGGAGGGTTCTCGCGTACAGGGCGAGGATCGCGCTGTACACGAACTCGTGGTGCGGTTCGTGGAAGTCGGCCGCCCCGTCGAGCACCTCGACAACGTCGGCGATCGCGTCGGTGGACAGCAGCATCCCGCCGAGGACGGCCTGTTCTGCGGCCAGGTCGTGCGGCAACGGCCGCGCATAGGGTGCCTCGCTCACGACCGGGCCCCCTTGCGCAGGTCGTCGCCCTTGAGGGAGATCCGCTCGCACATCTCGGTGAGGCGGGAGGCGATCCGCCCGCCGATGGCGGAGGCCAGTTCCTTGGGCGGGATGTTGCTGGTGTAGATCCCGGGCAGGCACTGCTCGTACCGGTGGTTGATCACTCGGTACGTGACTTCTTCAGTCCAGTCCGAGAGCTTCGCGGCGCCGAGGTCGTCGATGAAGAGGACGTCAGCACTGGCTACGTCCCGCAGGGCCTGCTCGTCGTCGCGGCCGTGGGAGGGCCGCAGGTGGGCGAACAGGTCCGGTTCGGTGTATGCCTGCCACGACACCCGGACGCCGGTCTCGGCGATCGCCCGCAGGGCACCGTAGGCGAAGTGGGTCTTGCCGGTGCCGGTCGGCCCGAGCACCAGCAGCGACGGCGCGCTCTCGGGGTCGCACGTCACCGCGGTTGCCCAGTCCCCGGCACGCCCGCTCGGCCGCACGGTGGCGTACCGGCGGGGGATCCGGCGTTCGAAGGCGGCGACGTTCTGGCCACGAACTGTGTCGAGCTGAGCAAGGAAGTAGGCGCGGAGGAACTCCGTCTCTGCTTCGGTGAGATCGGTTACCGAGAGCCGTCCGACGTACAGGGCGTCGAAGCGGTCCGGGGTGTCCGGCCCGAGGTGGAGAGTCTCGCTCGGGGCGGGCAGGGAGTATCCGGCCGCCGGGACCCGGAGGCCGGCGAAGTCGAGGCGGCGGCGGGCGCCGGGCTGGTTGTCGTGCATCAGATGAGTCCCTCGTCGTACACGCTGTCGTCTGTGGGGTTCTGGTAGGGCGCCTTACGGAGTGCACCGAGGGCGATGTCGATCGTGGCGCCAGAGATGGCGCGGCCCTCGCGTGCGATGCGGTCGAGGGCGCGGGCGAGGTCGTCGCGCGGAACGCCGTTGCCGATGGCAGTGCGGACGATGCCGCGGACGGCGATGAAGGACTGTGCCCTGCCCTTGCCGTGGTGCTCCCAAAAGGCGGCGGTGAGGTCGTCGGCGACCTGGTGCTTCCCTGGCTTCCGCTGGCCGCTGGCGGACTTGTTCGCCGGAGTGGTTGAGGAAGAGGTAGTTGGGGGTGAAGGGGTAGGGCGGGTCTTTTTGACCCTCCTACTGGCACTAAAAGACCCGGCTACTCCATCCGTAGGAGGGTCTTTCTCGCCCCCCTCCTCGTTCGGCGCTCCTCCGTAGGGGGGTGATTCTGACCCCCCTACGTCGGCTGTAGCCGGGTCAGAATCACCCGGCATCTCGGGGCCGGACCCTGCGGGAGCGAGATGAAGGAATCGGTACTTCGCTGTACGCCCGTTGTGGCCGCCGCCGACGTGCTCAAGGACCTTCTCTTCCTTCAACTTGGCGACGATCCGGCGCATGGAACGGTCGTCCGGAACCATGGCCTGCCGCATGATCTCCGGGTCCACCACACTGCTGTACGTGAGGCGCGTCTTGTCGTTGGCGTCGTCCGCGAGGACCATCGCCGTCAACTTCTCGCGGTGCGTCAGAGACGTCGGCGCCCACACCTTGACCTCGCGGTACAGCTCGTAACCCATTAGGCGGTGTCGTCCTTGCGTTCGGGCGCGAAGCGGGCGTGGAACTCCCATGCCTGCCAGCCGTGTTCGGCGAGGCGGCGGAGTTCGGCGCGGGCTTCAGCCAAGGTCAGTCCGTAGCGGGCCGCGATCCTGCTTGCCCACCGGTCGCACGAGGGTGCGGGTCGCCCCCGCCCGGCGCTAGTGGCCGGGCGGGAGGAGCCGTTGCTGGTGCGGGTGCTCACGCGAGCCCCGGGATGGCGATGGCCCGTCCGGCCGCCCAGGCCGCCATCGCGTCGGGCAGGGCGGCGATGGCCAGGCGCAGGGTCTTCTGCGGGTCGGCGGTGCGGTTGGCCTCGCGGATGATCCGCTTGGTGAGGCGGTCGAGCGCGGCCGCACCCTCCGGGGTCGGCTCGCCGTCGGTGCCGAAGACCGGGGTGGCCGGATCGATCACGGCGTGCGGGAGCCGGCCGGTCGGCGTGGTGTCCACGGCGGGGATGGCCGGAACGGTGGGCTGCTGAGTGGTCGTCCTGGTCGCTACCATGGCGGTAGCTCCTTTCAACTTCGGAGACGCGGCCCTCGGGATCAGTCGCCTGCCAGCGACCCGGGGGTCTCGTCGTTGGTTGGACGGGGTTGTGCAGGCCCCTGCGCGCTGTCGTCGGAGCTGTCATCTCCGGCGCCCGTGCAGGGGCCGCTTTCAGGCCCCTCGGAGGGGGCGGATCACGGCCGCTTTCTCAGACCTGCAACCGCATTGAGACTGCGATTCAGCGGGCTCGACCTGCGGCAACGGGGCGTGTTGGCACTGTGATGGCACTGCCGGGCGAACCGGCGCGGTGGGCCCCGTCGGCGCCTCGGCGTCGTACAGAACCGCGAGAACGTCGCGCGTCGGGATCTTGATCTTCCGGCCGAGCGGGAGCACACGGGTCGTGGTCCACTCGCCCCGGCGGATCGCCGCGTACACGGTGTCCTTGTTGACGCCGAAGATCGACGCCACGGTGGGCACGTCGGTCGTCGGGCCGAGCGCCTCGATCGCCTCGCGCGACCAGACGGCGGTCACGCGCTGGCCCCCTGCAGCTCCGCAACGCCGAGCGATCGGCGCAGTTCCACGGTCGGAACGCGGTACGCGCTGCCCGCCTTGATAACGCGGCAGGGGTAGCGGCCTTCGCGGGCCAGCTTGTAGCCGAGGCTCCGCCGGATGCCGTAGGCCCGGTTTGCAGTCTCCAGGCTCACGGTCGTGGCTTCGATGGACCGCAGTTCGTCGTGCGTCATCTGAGGGCGGGAGTCGTCCATGACCCTCTCTCCATGTCGAAACGACACGCACGATCGTGCACCGTGCGTCCTAGACACACCGTATCGACAACACATGGACTGTGCAACACGCATGAGCTAGCGTGTCGATATGCACTCCACTCCGAGCGACGTGATCGCCGCGCAGGTCCGCAAGCGCCGTCGACAGCTGGACCTGAACCGTCAGCAGTTGGCCGACAAGTGCGCCAGCATCGGCGCAGCTCAGATCACCACAGCCGCCCTGACGAACATCGAGACCGGCCGACCCGACAAGAGCGGGAAGCGCCGGCGCGAAGTGACGGTGGAAGAACTCCTCGCCCTCTCCCATGCCCTGAGCACCAATCCCGTCGACCTGATGGTCCCGGCCGACGCTGACGACGAAGACCCGTATGAGGTCACGCCCGAACTGACGACGACCTCGGCAACGGCCCGAGACTGGATCAGCGGCACCGCCTTCCTTGTCCCGCCCGAGAGCCCGATGGACTTCGCCATCGCCATCCAGGCCATGCCGACCGAGCGCGCACAGGAAGTGTCGCGAGCCTGGTTCACCCCCGAACGCCAGAGCGCTTGGAACCGCGCTGCTCTCCAGTACGAGCGTGAGCAGGCTGCGTCCAGGGAGGACTCGTGAAGCCGTACAAGGCGTGTTCGTGCCGGGACCCGGAGACGAAGCGCCTGCTGGGCAAGAAGTGCCCGAGCATCAGCAAGAAGGGACACGGCGGCTGGTACGCCCGATACGAGGCGCCGAAGTCGGCGGACGGTAAGCGCCGGCAGCCGCGGGTCGGCCCCTTCGACACCGAGCGCGAGTGCAAGGCCGCGCTCGCCAAGGTGCTCGGCACCGCCGCCAACCCGAAGGCGCACGACGAGCGGAACACCACGTTCGGCCAGTACCTCGAACGCCGCTACGCCTGGCGTACCTCGGAGGCCGAGACCGGCGAGGGCCTGAAGAGGAGCACGCTCGACGCCGAGCGCGAGGCCATCGACCTGTACGGCAAGCCCGGACTCGGGCACATCAAGGTCGTCGACCTCACCGACGAGCACCTCCGCGAGCTGTACGCCGCCATGCGGAAGCTGAACCGTCCGGAGGAGCAAGGCGACCGCTCAGAGATCCTCCGCCGCCTGAAGGACGCGCGCGCCACCCGCCACGGCCGCCGTCTCCACACCCGCCCGATCTCCGAGAGCCGTATCCGCCGGGTGCACGCCGTCCTGCACGGCGCCCTGACCGACGCTACGAAGCTGTCGAAGATCCGCCCGGACAACCCGGCCGACGGGGTCTGGCGGACCAAGGGCGGGAAGCGGAAGCAGGGCCGCGCGAAGCCGCTGCTGTGGACCGCGGAGCGCGTCGAGGCGTGGGAGAAGACGGGATTGATCCCCGCCAAGGTGATGGTGTGGACGTCCGATCAGACTGGCGCGTTCCTCGACTTCGCCGAGGCATCCGAGGAGCGTCAGTACCCCGCCTTCCACTTGGACGCCTACTACGGTCCTCGCCGCGGCGAGCTGGTCGGTGCCGAGGAGAAAGACCTGAGCCTCGAACGCAAGCGGCTGCACGTCCTACAGTCCCAGTCCGATGACGAGCTGGACGACACCAAGACGGAAGCCGGGTACCGCCAGATCCCCCTCGACGACGAGACCATCCGGGTCCTGCGTGCCTGGCACAAGCAGAAGCTAGAGGAGCGGCTGCGGTGGGGCGAGACCTACCAGGACGCCGGCCGCGTCTTTTGCTACGAGGACGGCAGCGCGCTGAAGGCCGACTACCTGTCGAGCCGCTTCCGGATCTTGTTGGAGCGGTACGCCAACATCCGGGCGAAGCAGGCGGAGAGGTGGCCGATGGACCGGATCGCCCGGAAGTTCCGCACCACGGAGGCCGCCGTCGAGGTCGCCGCGCGGATGCCACTCCCCCCGATCCGCTTCCATGATCTGCGTCATGGCGCGGCCACGATGCTGCTCGCCGCAGGCGTGCCGATCAAGTTCGTGAGTGAGATCCTCGGGCACGCTTCGGTGTCGTTCACGATGGACATCTATGCGGTGGTCGCGGAGGAGATGGCGGAGGACGCCACGCGCCGCATCGCCGCCTTCATCCCGCGCCAGAACCGCCTGTCGGCTGTTGGTGCCAGCAACGTGCCATCTCGGGGGTGAACATGGCTCCGAACACGACTCAGGGAGCCCAGCCGTTTCGGGCCGAACTCCCTGGTCAGATGGCGGAGGCGGAGGGATTTGAACCCTCGATGGGGTGTAAGCCCCAAACCGCATTAGCAGTGCGGCGCCATAGACCGGACTAGGCGACGCCTCCAGACAACATCACCACCTCGCGTGCGAGCGCGAGTGGCGCGTGCCGATGATGACACAGTTGAGCGCGCTGTCACCAATCGACCCCTACGGTACTAGGCGCGCGGGCCGCAGAGCAAAGCCCTTACGGCGTAGTCCGCGGCCGGTCGCGCAACGTCCGGGCGGCCGGCGCGTTGGTCAGGTCATGTTCCAGGTCACCCGCACCCCCGCCGCCCGCCTCCTCGGCGCCGCAGCCCTGTCCGCCGCCGCCCTCGCCTCCGTCTGCGCCGCGCCCTCCACCGCGGCCGCCGGTCCCGGCGCCCCGGACGGCGACCACCTCACGGTCACCGTCCGCGACGCCGGGCAGGGCATGGACGGCACCTACGAGCTGTACTGCCACCCCGCCGCCGGCGACCATCCCGACGCGGAGGGCGCCTGCGCCGTCGTCGACGGCGACACCCGGTGGGGCCAGGAGGTCTTCGCGCCGGTGCCCGAGGGCAGCGTCTGCACCATGCAGTACGGCGGCCCCGCCACCGCGCATGTGACCGGTACCTGGGCCGGACGCCCCGTCGACGCGACGTACGACCGCCGCGACGGCTGCGAGATCTCCCGCTGGGACCGCATGGTGCCGCTGCTTCCCGACCTCGCCGGCCAGGCCCGGACCTAGGGGACGGACGACGAAACGGGCTCGGCCCGGCGGTCACCGGTCACACGTTCTACGTCACTTCCGCGTGCGACCTACGTCCCATCCCACCCCGCCCGCCGGGCCCCAACCCTTAGACTCCCTCGGGTGACACGCCGCGGGCCGATTGGCAAGATGGCCCAGGCGGTCGGCAAGTGCGGTAACAGGAGGGAAGCGTCTCGTGAGCAGCAGGCCATCCCGAGGCGCTGCTCGCCTCGCAGCCATACTGGACGCGCTGCCGGACGCGTTGGTCCTGGTCAACGCCAACGGCACCGTGGTCAACGCGAACACCATCGCGCTTGAGGCGTTCGAGACGCCGGGCACCGCGCTGGTCGGGCGGGGGCTGCTGGATCTGCTGCCGCAGTTCGACTCGCGGCTGATCCCCGGCTCCATGCGGCGCCCCGACCACATCGATCCCCGGGCGCGTACCAAGCCGACGCGGATGGTCGCGCGGCGCACCGACGGCTCCGAGTTCCCCGTCGAGGTCACCAGCGCCAACCTGGAGACCGGCCAGCAGGCCTACGACACCTACGGCTACACCGGCGACGAGCTGCTGATGCTGGTCGTCCGCGACCTCTCCGGCACCGTCGACACCGAGGCCGAGCTGGCCCGTTCGCAGCGGCAGACCGAGATGATCCTGCGGGCCGCCTCCGAGGGCGTCGTCGGTACCGACACCGACGGGCGGATCGTCCTCGTCAACCCGGCCGCCGCCCAGATCCTTGGCTATCGCGCCGGTGAACTGGGCGGCCGGGAGCTGCACACCCTCGTCCTGCACTCGCGCGCCGACGGCTCGCCCTTCCCGTACGACGAGTCGCCGCTCGCCGACACCCTGCGCTCCGGGCGCAAGCACCGGGTGCGCGGGCAGGTGGTGTTCGCCAAGAGCGGCGACCAGCTGCCGGTGGACCTGACGACCGCGCCCGTGCGCGACGGCGACCAGCTCGTCGGCGCCGTGATGACCTTCACCGACCGTCGCCCCTACGACGCCCTGGTCAAGGAGCACGAGGAGGCGGAGCAGCGGCACGCCGAGGAACTGGAGCGGCTCGCCGAGGAGCACGCCGCCGAGCTGACCGCGCTGCGGCAGCGACACGTCGCCGAGTTGGAGGAGCTGGAGGAGAAGCACGCGGAGGAGATCGCCGCGGACGCCGACCGCTACGCCGCCCTCGGTGAGCGGGAGAAGGACCGGTACGAGGCGATCGCCGGACGGCACGAGCAGCTGCTCACCCTCCTCGGCGACTCCCTGCGCGGCCCCCTGGACGAACTGCGCCGGGAGCTGGCCGCGCTGGCGTCGGACGACGCCGGTCAGTTGTGGCCCGAGGCCAACCAGGTGCTGCACCACCTGTCGGCGGGCTACTCGCGCATCACCACCCTCATCGACAACGTCCTCGGCTACCAGCGCCTCGACGTCGGCAACGAACAGGTCGCCCGTACGAAGGTGATGCTGGACGCCGTCGTCGCCGCGGGTGTCGACGGGGCCGTGGAGCTGATCGGGCCGGGGCGGGTCCAGTTCGCCGTGCACGCGCCGCCGATCGAGGCCGAGGTCGACGCCCGGCTGCTGGCCACCGCGCTCGCGCACCTCGTCGCGGACGTCGCGGGCGTCGACGCCACCGGCAACTCGCCCGTGTCGGCGACGGGCGGCTACCTGGACAACACCGTCGTGGTCGCGGCGGCGCAGCGCGGCGAGGTCGTGCGCATCGAGGTGCGCGGGCCGTACGCCGGGGGAGACCCGGTGCACGAGCCGATCGTCCGCGGGATCGTGCGGGCGCACGGCGGCGTGCTGCAGACGCACGAGGTGCCGGGCATGAGCGGCAGCGCGTACGTGCTCGAGGTGCCGATCGGGGGCGGGGCGGGTGCCGTCGTGGTCCCGGGCGCCGAGCTCGCCCAGGTCGCTCCCGCCGCCCCGGACGCCGGGACCGACGCGGCCGGTGTCGCGGACGCGGAGAACGCCGTGGCCGTACGCGAGCCGGCTCCCGGGGGCGGGCGGCGGCGGGCGCGCCGAGCCTCCGTCGACGCGTTCCTGGAGAGCGGGGTCCCTGGGGCACCGGGCGAGGGCGGCGGTGCCGGACCCGAGGCGGAGAACGCCGCACCGACCGGGCGGCGCAGGCGCCGTGCGGCCCAGGCCGGGAGCGAGGCCGAGGCCGGGGCCGGGCAGCCCAAGCAGCAGGGACAGGGCGATCCGTCGGCTCCGCTTCCCGTGCCCGCGCAGTCCGGACCCGCGCAGGCGGGACCCGGCGAGGGTGCCGGGGCCGGTGGCACCGGGCGTCGGCGCGGGCGGCCCGCCGAGGGTGCGGGCGCCGAGGTCGCCGGGGTGCCCCAGGGGGCGCCCGCCGGGGTGTCCGAGGGGGCCGTCGTCATGGCGGGCGAGCACGGCGGCGGGGCCGCGGCGTCGAACACCGGACTCGGCGGGACCGTACCGCCGCAGGGCGTGCCCGCGCCCACCGGACGCCGGGGCGGGCAGGACGGCGGTGAGCAGCACGCGCTGCCCCCGGCGCTGCCCGTGCAGGCCGGCGAGTCGGACCCCGCGGACGCGGACCGGCCGACGGGGCGCCGACGCCGTGCCCTGGCCTCGGCCAACGAGCGCGCCGCGGCGCAGGAGGCGGCTCCGCGCCAGGTGTTCGCCCTGCCGCCCGCCGACGTCGACCGTCCGTCCGAGGGGGCGGCCGAGGCGACGCCACTCGGGCACACCCAGGGACAGGTCCAGGGACAGGGACAGGTCCAGGGACAGGGACAGATTCAGGTCCAGGGACAGATCCAGACGCAGGCACAGGCACAGGCACAGGCACAGGCACAGCTACACGGTCAGGCCCAGGGGCAGGGAGAGCCCGGTCGGGTCCAGCTGCCCGGTCCCACAGCTCCCGGTGACGCCCGGCCCGACGAGGGTCGGCACGACGCCGTACCGCACGACCAGGCCGCGGACCACACGCCGCCGCAGCCCCACCCGGCCGAGGCGCCCACGGGACGTCGCCGCCGCGCCGGAGCCGCCCGCCCGGCCGACGAACCGGCGCCGGTTCCGACGCAGAGCGCGCCCGCGCAGAGCATCCCGGTGCAAGGTGCGCCGCCGGTGCACGGAGCCCCCGTGCCCGCCCCGGCCGCCGCCCGCGGCGAGGCGCAGGCACCCCGGCCCGCCGAGCCCGGCGCCGACGCCGCCCGCCCCGACACCGCGGCCCCCGCGGTCGCGGGCCAACCGGCCCCCGCGGCACAGCCTTGGCCCGCCGCCGGGGACACCCAGAGCGCGGGCACCCCCGTACCGCCCGGCACTCCCACGCCTGCCGCCCCTGCCGCCCCTGCCGCCCCGCAGGGCGTTCCCGCCTCCACGCCGAGCCGGGGCACCCCGCTGCCGCCCGAGAACGCGCCCGCTCCGCGTGCGGCGCAGCCGCTGCCCGCCGAGGCGTCGGCGCCCGTCGACCCGAACTCGACGCAGGGACGGGCGATCAGCGTGCGGACCCTGGGCCAGGGACTGCCGTTCAACCGGCAGGCGGTCCAGGTGCAGCAGCCGTCGACCACACCCGCCCCGCACCAGCCGGGCGGCGGCGGTCGGCGCCGCAAGCTGGGCACGCCGCCCGACCCGGCCGCGCCCCGCGCGGAACAGCCGGCCCGCCCGCACCCGCCCGCCGAGCAGCCGCCGGGCACGCAGCCCCGCACCGCGCAGCCACCCGCCGGCCAGCCGAAGCAGCAGGTCCCGCCGCAGTCCCAGGAGCAGCCGTCCCTGGCCGGCGGTCAGGGACGGCTCGCGCCCGTCACCGAGGGCGCCGGACGGTCGTACGCCATAGGGGCGCCGGACCGGAACGCCGCCGAGGGGCCGGAGCCGCTGGACGGGCCCGGCGGGGCCGTCGAGGTGGCCGACCCGCCGCGTCCGCAGCCGATGGACGACGAGCTGCCGCCGGAGCCGCTGGACAATCCTCGTCGGCTCCTGGTGTGGCCCGCGCCGGACGTCTCCACGCAGCAGGCGCTCAGCGACCGCGGCTACCGGCCGGTGATCGTGCACTCGCGCGAGGAGGTCGACGCGCAGATCGCGGCCTTCCCGGCCGCCCTGTTCGTGGACCCGCTGACCGGGCCGATCACGCGTACGGCGCTCCAGTCGCTGCGGCAGGCGGCGGTGGCGGCCGAGGTGCCGGTACTCGTCACGGCCGGACTCGGACAGGCCTCGCGGGACGCCGCCTACGGTGCCGATCCGGCCGTCCTGCTGAAGGCGCTCGCGCCCCGCGACAGCGAGCAGCACCCGCCGCGCGTGCTGTTGATCGAGGAGCACGCGGAGATCGCGCTGGCGCTGACCTCGACGCTGGAGCGGCGCGGGATGCAGGTGGCGCGGGCGGCGAGCGACGCCGACGCGGTGACGCTGGCCGGGCAGTTCCGGCCGAACCTGGTCGTGATGGACCTGATGCGGGTGCAGCGGGGACAGGAGGGGTCCGCCGGGATCGTCGACTGGCTGCGTGCCAACGGGCAGCTCAACCGCACCCCGCTGGTCGTCTACACCGCCGCCGTCGACCAGGACGACCTGCCGCGACTGGCCTCGGGCGAGACGGTGCTGTTCCTGGCGGAGCGTTCCACCAGCGGTGAGGTGCAGTCCAGGATCGTCGAGCTGCTCTCGCGGATCGGGACCAACTGAGGGCGTCCGCGGCGGCACCGGCCGACGGGTCCGTCCGTGTCACCGGTCGACGATGCGGCGGGCCGCCTTCTTGATCGAGTCGCGCAGGCCGTCGGTGTCGGCGTCCCCGCCGCCGACCAGGATGCGTTTCATCTGCGGCACCACGACCGCCCAGTTGGCCATCGCGACCAGCAGGAACAGGAGGTCGGGCGCCGGGATGGCGTCGGTGATCACGCCGCGCTCCTGGCCGTCCCGCACGGCGGCGACCTTGCGGGCGTAGTGCTCCTGGCGTTCGGCCTCGTGCGGCAGCTCGGCGGTGCCGTACTCCATGCCCTCCCAGAAGAGCAGGCGGAGCAGCTCGGGGTGGACGGAGTGGTAGTCGAGGAGGCGGTCGATCCAGCCCTCGATGTCGTCCGGGTCGACGGGGACGGAGATCGCGAGGTCGAGCATCTTCTTCTCGAGGACCGACGCGAACAGCTCACCCTTGTTGCCGTAGTAGGCGTAGATCAGCTGCTTGTTGGCCTTGGCCTCTGCCGCGATGCGGTCGATGCGCGCGCCGGCGATGCCGTGGCGGGCGAACTCCGCCACCGCCGCCTCGAAGATCCGGGCCTTGGTGGCCTCGGGGTCCCTTGCTGCCATGGGGCCAGGGTAGCGGGGCGGGCGAGCTAACCAACTATTTGGTTGACACACTTCGGGAATGCGGGCGAGACTCCCCGGGTTAGTTCCAACCAACCAGTTAGTTGTTAGTGCGCGCTCGAAGGAGTCGCCCCGCCCATGCCGTCATCGCCGTCCTCCACCACATCGCCGTCCTCCACCACTCCCGCCCCCACGTTTACCCCGGCCGCCGGGAGGGTGCCCTCCGGGAAAGGGCCGTCCGGCGCCGCCGCACGCCTCTTCCTCCCCCTGATCGCCCTGTGCACCGCCGTGACGGCCGCCAACATCTATCTCGCGGCGCCGCTGCTCCCCCTGATCGCCCACGACATGGGCTCCACCCCGTCGGCGGTCGCCTGGCTCGCCTCGGTCGCCCAGCTGGGATACGCGGCCGGCCTGCTCTTCTTCGCCCCGCTCGGGGACAGCGTGAACCGGCGCCGACTGGTCGCCGTCCTCTCGCTGGCCGCCACGGCAGCCCTGCTCGCCGCCGCCGCGTCGGCCGGCACCGGCGCGCTCGCGGGCGCCGTCCTGGTCGCCTCGGCCGCCACCGTCGTACCGCAGCTCCTCGTCCCGCTGGTCGCCGAGCGCGCCCCCGCCGACCGCCGGGCCCGGCACGTCGCGGCCGTCATCGCGGGCCTGTTCACCGGCGTCGTCGCGGCCCGGGTGCTCGGCGGTCTCGCCGGCGAGGCATTCGGCTGGCGCGCGGTGTTCGTGGGCGCCGCCGTCCTGACCGCCGTACTGGGGCTGGCGACCGCCTACATCCTGCCCGTGGAGCGGCCGCAGCGGCGGGGCCCGCTGTTCGCGGGGCTCGTCGCGATACCGGGCCTGGTGCGACGCTCGCCCGACCTGTGGCGGGCGTGCGTGCGCCAGGCGGGAATGTACGGCGCCTGGAGCGCCCTGTGGACCTCGCTCGCGCTGCTGCTCACGGAGGACGAGGGGTACGGCATGACCACCGCCGCGGCCGGGCTGTTCGGCCTGTTCGGGCTGGCGGCGAGTGTCGTCGCGCCGCTCGCCGGTGGCCTGGTCGACCGGTTCGGCGCCGCCAAGGTCGTACGGTCCGCGTACGGGCTGGCCGCCCTCTCGGTGCCGCTGTTCTGGCTGGGCGGCCAGGTGATGGCGGCCCTGTGCGCGGCCGCCGTCCTGGTGCACGCCGCCCTGGTCGCCTCCCACGTCGCCAACCAGACGCTGGCCCTCACCACCACCTCGGCGCCGGCCACCGCCAACACGGCGTACGTCGTCGCCGGTTTCGCGGGCGGCGCGCTGGCCTCGGCCCTCGCGGGGCCCGCGTTCGGCCACTGGGGCTGGGGCGGCGTGTGCGCGGTGGCGGGGGCCTGGCTGGTACTGGGGTGGACGGCCACGGCCGTACGCCGGGTGCGGTGAGGACGCGGGGGTGCCGGGCGGGACGCCGTGAAACATGCCGCGGCAGATGGATGCCGGACGGACGCCGTGAAGCCCGCCGCCCGGCATCGTCGGGCGGCGGACTTCATGGGGCCGGCCCCCGGTCAGAGCCGGGTGACGTCGAGACCTCCGTCGGCGTACTGCCGGCGCAGCACCTTCTTGTCGAACTTGCCGACGCTCGTCTTCGGCACCGTCTCGATGACCGTCCAGCGCTCCGGGAGCTGCCACTTGGCGATCTTGCCGTCCTCGGCGAGGAAGGTGCGCAGGGCGGCGAAGTCGACGCCGGCCGCCCCCTCCCTGAGGACGACGGTGGCCAGCGGACGCTCGCCCCACTTGTCGTCCGGGACGGCGACGACGGCGGCCTCGGCGACGTCCGGGTGGGACATGAGCGCGTTCTCCAGCTCGACGGAGGAGATCCACTCGCCGCCGGACTTGATGACGTCCTTGGCCCGGTCGGTGAGGGTGAGGAAGCCGTCCGGGGAGATCGTGCCGACGTCGCCCGTCTTCAGCCAGCCGTCCTCGCTGAACTTGTCGTCGGGACGCAGCGGCTCGGCCCCGGGGCCGTTGTAGTAGGCACCGGCGATCCAGTTGCCGCGCACCTCCAGCTCACCGGCGGACTCGCCGTCCCAGGGCAGGCGCTCGCCGCCGGGACCGGTGAGGCGGGCCTCGACGCCGGCCGGGAAGCGGCCCTGGGTGAGGCGGTAGGCGAACTCCTCCGGCGTCCCGACGGCGTGGGCCGGCGGCCGGGCGACCGTGCCGAGCGGTGAGGTCTCCGTCATGCCCCAGGCGTGGCAGACCCGCATGCCCAGCGCGTCGAACGCCTCCATCAGCGACGGGGGACAGGCCGAGCCGCCGATGGTGACCTGGGTGAGGGAGGAGACGTCGCGGGGCTTGGCGGTCAGCTCGGCGAGCAGGCCCTGCCAGATGGTGGGGACGGCGGCGGCGTGCGTCGGCCGTTCGCCCTCGATCATCGCGGCGAGGGGCGCGGGCTGCAGGAAGCGGTCCGGCATCAGCATGTTCACGCCGGTCATGAAGGTGGCGTGTGGCAGTCCCCAGGCGTTGACGTGGAACTGCGGGACCACGACCAGCGTGGTGTCCTGGTCGGTCAGGCCCATCGACTGGGCCATGTTGACCTGCATGGAGTGCAGATAGACGGAGCGGTGGCTGTAGACCACGCCCTTGGGGTCGCCGGTGGTGCCGGAGGTGTAGCACATGGCGGCCGCGGCCCGCTCGTCCAGCTCGGGCCAGTCGTAGGCCGTCGGCTTCCCGGCGATCAGGTCCTCGTACTCGTGCACCTGGACGGACGCCTCGGCCAGCAGGGAGCGGTCGCCCGGCCCGGTCACGACGACGTGCTCGACCGTCTTGAGGTGCGGCAGCAGCGGGGCGAGCAGCGGCAGCAGCGAACCGTTGGCGATCACGACCCGGTCGGCGGCGTGGTTCACGATCCAGGCCAGCTGCTCGGGCGGGAGGCGGAGATTGAGGGTGTGGAGGACCGCGCCCATGGAGGGGATCGCGAAGTATGCCTCGACGTGCTCGGCGTTGTTCCACATGAGGGTCGCCACGCGTTCGTCGTCGCCGACGGCGAGGTCCTCGCGCAGTGCGTGCGCCAGCTGGGCGGCGCGGGCGCCGACCTCGGCGAAGGAGCGGCGGTGCGGCTCGTCCTCACCGGTCCAGGTGGTCACCTGCGAGCTGCCGTGGATGGTCGACCCGTGGGTCAGGATCCTCGATATCAGCAGCGGTACGTCCTGCATCGTGCTCAGCACGGTGTCCTCCCGGGGCGACATTGCCTACGCGGCGGTAAGGGTTGCGCTGATTCTGCGCACATACCGCGTGGTATGTCACTACTCCCGGGTGATCGATCAGTGGGCGGGGCCGCCCGCGCGATCCCACCGGGGGTTCACGTACCGGCTCATTACCGGACGAACCCCAGCTCAGGGTCCTCGCGGAGCTTGCCGAGGGCCCGGGATACCGCCGACTTCACGGTGCCCACGGAAACTCCGAGCACTTCGGCCGTCTGGGCCTCGCTGAGGTCCTCGTAGTACCTGAGGACGACCATCGCGCGCTGCCGTGCGGGCAGCTTCGTGATCGCCCGCCACATCGCGTCGTGCAGGGCCTGCCGCTCCGCCGGGTCGTCACCGCCGGGCACGGGCTCGGGCTCGGGCAGCTCGTCGCAGGCGAACTCGTCGACCTTGCGCTTGCGCCACTGCGAGGTCCGGGTGTTCAGCAGCGCCCGGCGCACATAGCCGTCCAGGGCGCGGTGGTCCTCGATGCGCTCCCAGGCCACGTACGTCTTGGTCAGCGCGGTCTGCAGCAGGTCCTCCGCGTCGCTCGGGTTCGCGGTGAGCGACCGGGCGGTACGCAGCAGCACCGGCTGGCGCGCCTTCACGTACGACGAGAACGACGGGTACGGAAAGGTCTGCGTCCGTGCGGTGGCCGTGGCCGGCGCGGCGGCCCTCGCCGTGGCCGGCGCCATGGCTGTGGCGGCGTTCGAAGCGCTGGTGCAGACGGGTGTGGTCATGTCTCAACGCTATGAGCGAGGGGGTGCCCGGCGGATCGGCCGCAGGTCCCGAAGGAGAGTCCGCCTCAGGTTGTAGGGGTGGTGTTGGCCCCACCTCCTGTAGGTGGAGTGGGGGAGGAGGGCTACTGCGGGTTGACCCCTGGGGGTTCCCGCGAGACCGGGCCGGAACCACCGTACGAAAACGTCCGGGCGACGGTACCGAAGTACCGTCGCCCGGACGCACTGCGACCCCATGAAGCAATCCCGCACAAGGAACCGAGGGGCCGGCGCGGCAGCGCACCCGCGGCGGCCCCTCAGCTCACCACCACAGCGGGGAGAAGGTGACGGCCACGTTGTCGTTGCCCTGGTTGATCGACGTGAAGGCGGAGCCGTCGACCTGCGCGGTGTTGCTCTGGTTCGAGGCCCCCGAGCCGACCGCCTGCTGCTGCGTGGTGGACGAGTTGCCGTTGTTGTCGTCGCCGACGCCGCTGCCGAGGATCCCCGCGTTGGCACTGGCGGCGGTCGCGTTCGATCCGTCGTCCGCGAAGGCGCCGTTGTCCGCCGTCGCGATCCCGCCGAAGAGGGCGGCGGCGAGCGGAAGGGCGGCGACGGCGGCGACGACACGGGCGGTACGGATGCTTGCCATGTTGTTCCTCCAGAACAAGTGCGCACCGGCTTCCAGCCGACAACGCGAGAAGTACGTGAACTAGGGCTTGTGCCAAGGCAGTTGGCCGACCGCCTCGACGCTGTGCACGACGTCGCGTGATCAGAATTGCCCACCGAATCCCCGGCGAACCACCCCGGAAGCCCTGATTCGCCCTCAAGCGTGAGGACAAGTCGATAAACCCCTTTGCTTCCCTTCCGCCCCACCAGGGGACAGCACGGACGACTCCCCCTCAAGCCCCACAAGAGGTGAAGCGTTCCGCCACTTTTTCTCCCCGCGCCCGCCTCCCCGGCGTGTCGCACCCCTCACCCTTCCCTTTCTCGAACATACGTACGAACATAGACCCATGGCCACCACCGACCGGCAGGCCACGACACTGGCCCTCGCACACGCCCTGTCAGCCGCGGAACGCGGGCTGGCCGTCATCCCGCTGGCCCGGACCAAGCTCCCCGCCCTGCGCTCCCCCCACCGCGACGCCCCGACTCCGGAGCCGTTCACCTGCCACGGCGAGTGCGGCCGCTTCGGCCACGGCGTCCACGACGCCTCCACCGACCCGGCCCGCGTCCGCGCGCTGTTCGCCGCCGCGCCCTGGGCCACCGGCTACGGCATCGCCTGCGGGCTGCCGCCGCACCACCTGATCGGCATCGACCTCGACACGAAGCCGGAGACGGACTCCTCGACCGCCCTGCGCGAACTGGCCCTGCGCCACCTGTTCACGATCCCGCCCACGGTCGTCGTCCTGACCCCCAGCGGTGGCCGCCACCTCTGGCTGACCGGCCCGCCCGACCACGTCGTCCCCAACTCGGCCGGTCGCCTCGCCCCCGGGATCGACGTCCGCGGAGCCGGCGGCTACCTGGTCGGCCCCGGCTCCCGCACCCGGCACGGCGCCTACACGACCGCCCCCGGTACGGCCCACCTCAACCCCGCGCCCTGCCCGCCCGCCCTCCTGCGCCTGTTGCTGCCACCCACCGTGCGGCGCGCCGGGAGCGGGACGACGGGCGGCGACGGCCGCGGCCTGGTCCAGTTCGTCCTCGCCGCGCACCGGGGCCAGCGCAACACCCGCCTCTTCTGGGCGGCCTGCCGCGCCTACGAGAACGGCATCGGCGCGGCCCTGCTCGCCCCCTTGCTGGAGGCCGCGCGGGCCACCGGCCTCACCGAACGCGAGGCCCGCGCGACGATCGCATCGGCGGCCCGCATGACGCCCCGACGCCCCACATGACCGGCCAACGCCCCTGACGCAAGCCGATCGCCTCTGCCTCTGCCCCTCCCCCCACCTCACCCCCACTCGACAGCACTCACCTCTGCCACGCTCCTTCTCTCCCTCCCCCCTTCCCCTCCCCTCCCCTCCCCTCTCCCGGCCACCTGGGTGCCTGCCCCACCCGGCACGAAACCGAAAGACGCCGATGCACGACCGCCCCAGAGTGCCGACACTGTCGCTGACCCGGATCGTCCTGACCTGCGGCCGCAACGTCGACCTGACCGAACTGCGCCTCACCCCGACCTACGACGCGATGTCGGAGAGCTACCCCTGCCGCCCCGTCAACGACCTGCGCATCCGGGCCCTCCTGCACACCGCCGCCCGGATGTCCCCCACCGTGCCGGTCCACCTGATCCCGCCGCCGCGCGAGTACCCGGACCAGTACGCGGGCGCTTTCGGTGCCGTCGAAACCCTCCCACGCGTGGCCTGCGTCGGCCGCTTCTCCTCGATGCCGCTGACCCCGGCCAACGACCCGGTCGCCTACCGCTCCGGCCTGACCGTCATCTGGTTCCAGCCGACGACCCGGATCCCGGACCCGTACGACACGGACCCCGCCCTGCGCGACCTCGACTGGACGACCCTGGCCCTGGACTACGAACTCCGGGACCCGTCGGCCGAACCCCAGAACCCGCCGACCGGACGCTAGGCCCCCGGCCGCCCGGCCCCCGACCCGCTCTCGTCCTTCCGCCACGCCCGGACCCCCAACTCTCCGGTGGTACCGAGATCGAGGTGCGGCGCGACCATCACGGGGTCGGAACCGGCCTCGGCCCGGACCCTGACGTACGGCACGGTCACCGCCTCGCCGAACTCGGTGGTGTTGCGCCACGCCAGCCCCGACACGGCGGCCTCCCCGGGCCGGAGCGTCACGGGCCGGGGCGCCTCGCCGTCCCCGCCCGCCATCGGGATGCCCTCGGTGCCGCGCAGGATCTCGACCCCGTCCACGGGCTGATGCTCCGCGTCGAGCAACTGCAGTACGGGATAGCCCTCGAGGGAGTACGTCCGGTCCCCGCAGTTCTCCAGGTGGAGCCCCACGACGCGCAGCCCCATCGCCGCGTCGCCCTGATCGGCGGTCAGCCGCAGCCCGGACGCCGGGCAGGTACCGGCGGGCACCGGAGCCTCGTCGGAGGGCACCCGCGCCACGTCGAGGATCCGCACCCGCCCGGCGTCGAGTGCCCCGTCGGCCGGATACCCACCGTGGTCCAGAGTCCGCCGCACGGTCTTCCCCGCCCCCACGGACGCGACCGTCTCTTCGACGGAGGACATCGCCCTGCCCTGCTCGTCCATCAGGGAGAAGGTGATGGTGTACGTGAACGGCTCGGACCCCGGGTTGGTCACGTCGTACTGCACCACACACGGCCCGGCCGATGTCCCGACCCCCGGCAGACTGTCCGCGGTGACCGACACCCCGGGCCGCTGACTCACCCGCCCACTGGGCGACGCGCTCTCCCGGGCCCCGGCCCGCTCCACCATCCCGACGACCCGAACCCCGTCCCGCTCGGCACCGGCTCCGGCGGCGCCGCCGGAGCCCCCGTCACCGGCGGCGCCGCCCGCACAGGGCCCCTGTGTCTCCCCGCCGCCTCCTGTCCCCGAGGCGGCGGTCTGAGTACCGCAGCCACCCAACAGAAGACCGGCCACAAGAGCACTGGACACCGCCAACGACAAACGGAACGGGGGAATTCGCATCGCCCCACCCCACCAGCCCAGCCCCACCCCAACCGTGACGGAAGCCACACCTCCGGTCACAGCCCTGTCACAACCGGAACGACGACGGCCCCCGACCGTCAATCCTGGTCAGGGGCCGTCAATCACCGCGGTGGGTGTGGGATTTGAACCCACGGTGGCTTGCGCCACGACGGTTTTCAAGAGCGTCGAGCCTGCCGCGCTAACGCACAGGTCAGCACCCATTTCGCCTGTCGCGAGGGGGCAACCGGCCCACACATGGCCCATGGACCTGGGTTTTGCCCCCAGCGAGGGACACCTGCTCGGGTCACGCCATGTAGCGGCACACGGTATGGCCATGCGGGTGCCCCTACGTCGATGACCAGAGGACTTGGGTGCACCTGCGATCGTTCGACCCCTCGCCTATTGGCCTCGCCTACGCCGGGAACTTTTTCATGAACGCTTCGACGCCATCGATGAAGCGCCGCACTTGGGCGTGGTCGTAGTCGTCGTAATCCCCGTGTGCTGCACTGTTCCGGAGGGCCATCCAGGTGGTCACCTCTTTCTGTTGCAACCCGTCGTACACGTCGGCCTTCTTGAGGTCGGCGTTCATGGTGTCCGCCTTCTTCGGCCTACCCGCCACCGCGGTCGGGACGCTGTTCTTGGCGCACAGAGCACGCACGTGAACTTCCAGCGCTGTCCCAGTGATGACGGCCGCCGCATCCTTATAGCCCTTGGTAAGCAGCCCGTCGGCCATCTCAAGGAAGTCGCTGTATGTGTCAGCGTGCACCAGCTCGACGACCGTCTCTGTCCAGCCTGCCTTTAGGTCGTCCCTCAGAGAGAGCATGACTTGCAGATTGTGAATCAAGCGACGTTCATCAGAAAGCTTGCTACCTCTTTTGAGTTGTTCACGGTAAACCGACCCCGCTACTGACAAGCGTGAGACCGCAGCCTCTAGCCGGTTGGCCAACAATCCTGTTTCCATACTTGCGGCGAACTGAGATGCTGTCTTGCCGTCCACAAACCGATAAGTCTTAGTGAGAAGCTCGTTGAGCTGCTTAATCATGTCTTCTACCGCCATTGCCGCCCCCGCCCTCCCTTCTTGAGTCTACGCCGGGTACTTGAGCATGAAACCGCGAACGCCATCGATCAGCACTCGGACCTCGCTAAGGTTGTACTTCTCATAGTTTCCGTGTGCAGCCTGGTTTCGCAGATCCATCCAAGCCGTTACCTGCTTTTCCTGTAGTGTCGCGTATACATCGGCCTTCTTAAGGTCGGCGTTCATTGTGGTCGCCTTTTTGGGAGAGCCGTTCGAATCTTCGATGCCGACACCGTGCTTCACACATAGCGACCGCACGTGAACCTCAAGGGCAGTTCCCGCAATCACTGCTGCCGCGTCCTTATGCCCCGATGACAGCAAGTTTCCTGCCATTTCGAGGTAGTCGCCGTGCATGTCGGCGTGAACCTGCTCCGTGAAAGATTCAGTCCAGCCTGCTTTTAGGTCATCCCTCAGAGCTTCAGCTACACCTACGAACTCTGCAAGCTTGAAGGAAGTCTCGCGCTCATCCTCGTAGAACTCTAGTTGCTTCCGCTGGATGCTATTGGGCGCGGTAACGCGATTTATTGCCGACCCTACCCGATGCAGGAGGACTCGACTTTCAGAGGGCAAGTCGGAGGCGTCATCCCACTTACTCTTTTTCACAAGCTCCGCATACGCCTCGATCAACTCGTCGAGCTGTTCGACCGATTTACCTATGTCCACCACTATCACTCCACTGCACTTCTCGTGTCAGGCCGGATACTTCAAAAAGAAGTCACGCACCCCCACGATAAACATACGCACCTGCTGCTCGTCGTAACTGGCGTAGTCGCCGTGCGCCGCCTTATTGCGTAGATCCATCCACGCCGTGATTTGTTTCTTTCGTGCCTCGTTATATACACCCGCCTTCTTGAGTTCAGTGTTCATGGCGTCGGCCTTCTTCGGTGCCCCGCTAGGCAGCTCAGTATCGACACCGTGCTTGGTACAGAGCGTTCGAACATGCACTTCAAGCGAGGTACCGGTGATGACCGCCGCTGGATCTTTGTAGCCAGCCGCCAGTAGTGTTTCTGCCATCTCTAGGTAATCGCTGTGCGTGTCAGCGTGAACCAGCTCCATTACTGAAGTGGTCCATCCAGCCTTTAGATCGTCTCTGAGACCGAGGGCGATGCTATAGATCTCGCGGATCTTATATTTGACACGCTTCTCGGTGCGGTAAAGGTCGAGCTGCTGTACGTAACTACTACCGGGCACCGCAAGCCTGTCAATGGCCGACTCAAGTCGACTCGCCAGAAGCTTTGCTCGGTCTGACGCCAACGCCGTGTCCCCGCGTGTAGCGAGCAGTTCCTGGTAATCGGAAATCAGTACGTCGAGCTGCTCCACCATCTTGTCGATTTCCATCAACGCGGGCTCCTCCTCATGAAGTTGATCTCAGTAGAACGGATCAGGGTACGCCCCACCCACGCCAGCGGCCACTGAGTTGCGGGAAGTTGACGTGCAACGGCGCCCTCAAGGAGTCGCCCCTCTACCGTGATCACTTACGGCGGCGCATTTGCTGAGGTGCCGCCACGCACCGGAACCCCGTGTCGTCATCGTGCATTGTGTCGTCGGCATCGTTAGGGACCGCCGGCACGCCTCTGAACAACGGACTTGTGAAGGCACTGCCACGGAGTTCGTACCGGCCTGGCATGGTCGGCGTCGCGAGCCACTCCCACACGTTGCCCACCATGTCGTACACCCCGTAGGGTGAAACACCGCTGTGGTACCGAGAGACCGAAGTCGTAGCCTCCACACCGGTCTCGCGGACGTTGCACTTCGCTGCCGTCTTCTGATCGCCCCACGGGAACGTACGGCCCGAGGTGCCGCGTGCCGCTTTCTCCCACTGTTCAGCCGTTGGCAGCGACTTCCCTGCCCATGTCGCGTACGCGTTCGCGTCGCGCCACGTCACATGCACAACGGGGTGGTCGTACAGTTCTCGGGGACATCGGCCGTTGTCCCAGTGCTCAGGGACCGGGTGCCGGGTGGCCGCGCAGAACCTCGCGTAGTCGGCGTTGGTGGTCGGGAAGGTATCGATGTGGAAGTCATCCACCCATACCGGATCATCTTCCTCTCCTGACAGGAAGATTCCTTCCGGAATATGCGCCATAAGCTTCCCGTCTCCGGGATGCTTGACGTACTCGCCACTGCTCGTCTGATTCTCGCTTGGCTCGATAATGGCCTGGGTGGGAATATCATCCGCCGCGAGAATGCCCACAAAACGGCCCTGAGCATCCTGGTCGGCCTTGGCGAGCAAGGTGTCAAGAGCCGCTTGGTTCACCATGCGTAAGGTGGCTCGTTCGCCGTCTGCTTCCCACCGGGAGACGATGCGATCGGACACCCCGAGCTTTTCGGCGAACTCCATGAGGCTCATGCGTACGGCTTCACGCAGCGCCCTAACTTCACGTCCGGTCCATTTCGTAACGAGTGGCATGGGCTACCTCTGTCGTGGATCGCGCCCCTGGCAGGGCGGCGAGCACGCGTTACAGGCGGTCGCCGGGAATTCCGGCGTACCCCTCACGCAGTGCGGCGAGCACGGGGTGGTCCTGGGAGAACTGCACGTCATCAATAGCGCTCAACGAGCGCACACCAATCGTGGTGTTCGTGGCAAAAGCCGCCGCCATGTTCGGAACGTCGGCAAGCTGCACCGGGGCCGTGACCTGCTTGGGAGCATCAAGGCTCTGGAGCAGGAGCATCGTCGTGCCGGGTAGAACGGGAGCGTCCGGCCAAATGACCGTGCCGTCCTGGTCGACGAATCCGAGATTCCAGGTGCCGCCCTCTGAGACGCGGCCGTCCGGTTCGACGAACACCGCGTCATCGAATCCGGCAAGTTGAGCCTCCCGGCGAATCCGGAGTTGCGAGTGGAGTCCGATGTGCTTCACGGCCGCGCTGTCGCGGGTGAAGGTGAAGGACTTGGCCGCGAGCGGAGGCGGCGGCATAGCGCCCGCCGGCCGCAAGTTCACCAGGACGTGGGGGTCCTTGGCGTCGCTCGGACGGCCCATGTCGATCGCAGGGTCATAGATCGTGACTCGGAGCCCTGCGACGCCCTCAACGCCCTCAACCGCCTTGCGGATGTAGTTCAGGGTTTGCTCGCGGTCCAGTTCGACACCAAAGACGAGTCGGCAGTCTCGCACCAAGCGGTCCATGTGGAGCGACAGACCGCGGATCGTGCCATCCTCCATGCGCATGGACGTGAAGTGCCCGTAGTTCGTGAGGGCGAGAGCTTCGAGTTCGTCCAGGGTGACGGGGTTGCCGTTGAGTTCAGCCATGCGGCCAGTCTCGCAGCCCCCGGCGCCGCGCCAACACCCCGTCGCACGGCCAAAGTTCGGATTAGTTCGGTGCGGGGGCAGCGGGAGTACGTACTCCCGGAGCGTTTGTCGGGACACGCTTAAGGCATGACGACGAACGCACCGCGAGAGACGCTAGGCGCCGGGCTCCTCCTCGGGGGTGCCCACGACGGCCTCAAGCTGCTTGACACGCTCGACAAGGCCGGAAAGCTCGGTCGAGACACGCGCGACCTCGGCTTGCAGCTCGGTCAGGCGCCGGGCAGCCTCGCGGGGCGCCTGCTCGCCAGGGGCAGGGTCACGAACGTAAGTGCCGCTGCCCGTGCGGCCTTCCACCAGCCCCTCTTCCTGGAGCTGCGTGTAGGCGTTCTGCACGGTCATCAGGGCTACGCCGAGCTTCTTGGCGTAGGCCCGAGCACCGGGAAGCCGGTCACCGGGACCGAACGTCCCGGCGGCGATTTCGTCTCTGATCCTCGCTGCGATCTCGCGGGCGTTGAGCTTCCTCTTCGGCTGTGAGTCCACTCCGAAAGCGTACTTGACCTAGGTCGTTTCCATTCAGGTCGAGAGACCACTTGACGACCAAAAGCGACCTAGGTAGCTTTCTTTCCAACGGCAAGCGACCTAGGTCGCTTGGTTCGGACAGCTTGACCTTCGTAAGCAGCGCCCGGACGCACGGCCCGGATCAAGCGCTGTGGACAACTCAACAGAGTGCCGACCCAGCCGCATGAACACGTGCGGTCGATGGGTGCGGGTCACCATCCCGGCGGCCATGTCGGGCCGGGTGACCTGCCCGGATCTGCTCTTTGGGGCGGGTCTGGCGCCTGCGGCTCTTGCCGCATTTCGAACCTCAACCACTCCGCCGCATCCTTCGCGGCGGCCGGTTGCCTCCGCTGCTCGTCTCGTACGAGCAGTGCTGAGGGGAGCCGGATCTACCGACTTCAACGGCGCGCGGCCCCGGGTGGCTAGACCCGGGGCCGCTGTTCGGGCCGTTCCACCTGCTAGGGAGACCACGACCCATGGACCACATCGTCACTGTTCAGGAAGCTGTTACCGCGTTCGCCGACTGGTTGGAGCCGACGGACGCGGAGCTGGACGCGATCGAGCTGGAGATGCCCGCGATCCTCGCGGATGTCGACCTGGTCGACGCGGAGATTGCCGCGCTGGAGACCCGGCCGGCCGAGCTGGACGCCCGCCGTACGCGCCGGGCCCGCCGCAAGGCCCTGGCCACGCGCGTCGTGCTGGCCAACCGCGCCGGCTGCGGGGAGGCGGCGTGATCCGCATCGTCACCGCCGGCCGGTGGACCCGGCTGGAGCAGGAAGCCGACCACGCTCGCAACCGTGCACGAGACGTACGGGCGCAGGCGGACGCTGCGTGGGGAAGCCACGTGCGGGAGCTGTACGCCGTCACCGACCGCGCGGAGCGGGCAGAGGCCACCAACAGCGAGGTGGGTGTCCTGCTGTCCGGCGCGCTGGCGGAGCTGTCCGAAACCCAGCAGGAGCTGCTGCGCAAGGACATCGAGATTCGCCGGCTACGTGAGGTGCTGGACTCCGGGGTGTTGGTGGGGCGGTCGCTGACGGTGCTGATGCACTACGGCGAGCCGCACACCGTCTACGCCACCCGCGAGCACGCACTGGCGGACACGGCCACGCACGGCGTGCCCGCCGGCACCGCGTGGGTGCCCTGCGGTGAACGCCCTGCGTCCGCGTCCACGTGGTGCGTCGCAGCGTTCATCTACGACGCCGACTGCAAGGGCTACCGCCGCGCGTTCATGCCCTCTCCAGAGCCGGTGGGGGGTGCAGCGTGAACAGTGTTCAGACCCGTTCAGCAGAGCGCGCCCTGTCCGGCGGCACCTGGCTGATCGTGTGCGGGGCGATGCTCTACTCCATCCTCACCGTGACCCCGCTCATGGCGGCACACACGGCCGAGCAATGGGACTGGACGGCACCGATCCTGCCCCTCGTGGTGGACGCCGCTGTCGTGATCGTGGTCAAGCTCGACGACGTGCTGGCCCGCCTGGGCGGGCACGGCGGACGCTGGCCCGTGGTGCTGCGCTGGATGACCGGGCTGATGACACTCGCCCTCAACACCGCCGACTCCGCACTGAAGAAAGACCTGGTCGGCGTAGCCGTCCACTCCGTCGCGCCACTGCTGCTCATCGTCACCGCAGAGACTTCCCTGGCCTACAGGCGGGCCATCGCCCGCGCGGTGGCCGCGCTGGAAGCCGAGCAGCAGGCCGAGCGGGAGCGGCGCGAGCAGGCGGCCCGCGAGCGCGCCGCACAGGCCCGCGCGGAAGCCCGCGAGGAGCGCGAGCACAACGCCCAGTTGGCCCGTGAACAACGTGAACACGAAGCCGCGCTCGCCCGCGAGCAGACCGAGCGGGAAGAGCGACAGCGCCGCGAGGAGCGGGAAGCCCGGGAGCGTGCAGAGGCCGCCGAGCGGGCCGAGCGTGAACGCCGTGAACGCGAGCGTGAACAGCGTGAACAGGAGCGTGAACGGGCCGAGCGGGAAGCCACCGCACGCCTGGCCCGCGAGCGCGCCGAACGCGAGGCGCGTGAACGCCGTGAACACCAGGAGCGCGAGGAGCGGGCCGAGCGTGAACGCGCCGCCCTGCTGGCCCGCGGCCCGGCCAACGGCAAGCTCCCCGAGGACGACGCCCGCCAGATCGTGGCCGCCGCATTCAGCGCCGGGCTGTCCGTGCGCTCCGCCGCAGAGCTGTGCGGCTGGTCGGTCGGGTGGGTGTCCACCCGCTACGCCGAACACCGCGACCCGAGCGCAGACGGCGCCTCGCTGGCCATCGCGAGCCAGTGATGAGCACCGTCCCCGTCTACCGGTGGCGCCTCGCCCCGGACGGTCTGGCCACGAAGCGCCAACTGCGCGCGCTCGGACTGCGGCCCGGCGGGCAGGACGTGGCCGCGCAGGTCGAACGCCCGCGCCGCCGTCGTGAACCGCTGGTCGCCTACCTCTACCGCGTCGAGCAGGCCAAGCCCGTCCGGCCGATGACGCCCGCGAAATGGGCGGCCCTGGCCAAGGCCAATGCCGCCCGCCGCGTCTGCCCCGAGTGCCGGCGGGATGCCGGATACGTGATCCCGCCGACGCTCGGCATGTGCACCCCGTGTGCCTTCCCCGAGGAACAGCGCGCCGCCTGAACGCCTCGCCTGACCATGGGAGTTCGAGTGAACGACACACGTCACCGCGCCCTGATGACGGGCGCCGTAGCCGTCAGTACGGCCCTGGCCGTTCTGATCGGCGTGCGACTGTCCGGCTACGGCGTGCCCGTCACGCTGCTGCTGGCCTGCTGCCTGTCCTGCGTGGCCACCTTCTCCAGCCTGCTGTTCCGCCTGGTCAGTGCCTGGTCGACGACCACGCACCGCTGCACGCGGCCCGGCTGCGACTTCCGCGTCAGCCTCACCCGCTCCGATGCCGCCGAGAACAGGCGCTGGCAGGAGATCGCCGCGCGTCACCCGCACCGCAGCCACTGAGCTGCGCCTTTCCCCTGATTCGGCAGGCCCGGCCAGCAACCTCCTACAGCCCTGGCCGGGCCCTACTCCCCAAAGGAGTGCTCTCAGCATGACGGAAGTCAGCACCGAGCCGGTAGCCATCCCGGCCCCCGCACCGCCCGCGCCGCCCGCACCCGCGCCGACCGAGCAGGCCCCGGCCGAGACGGGGTCCGAGCACACGCCCGGCGGTTGGCCGGTCGTCCCGCTCGCCCTGGCCGGGGCGAACAGCACCGTGGGCATGGTCGCCACCGCCGCCCTGGCCGGCGGCCCGATCGCCGCCGCTGTAGCTGCGACCGGCGCCGTCGTCCTCGGCACCGTGGCCAGCACCCGCAGCCGCAAGACCAACCCCCGCAGGGAAGCCCGCCGCACCGCCGCCCGAGCAGCCGGCCGATCTGCTGCCCGCAGCGCGGCCCTGCGTCACGGTGGGGCGGGAGCTCCCGGCAGCAGCAACCGGGGCCGATCCTCCACTGGTGCCGGCCGTTCCGGTGGCAAGTCGGGCAAGGGGCCCGGCCAGCACCGCCGCGGAGCGGGCACGACCGCCCGCAACGGCAGCGCCGGGGCGAGCAGCGCCAGCAAGCCCCGCAGCACGGCAAGCAAGGGCACGGCCAAGCGGGCGGCTGGCGCCGTCGGCAAGGCTGCGGGCAAGGTGGGGCAGGTCAAGGCCCTGCGCCGGTCCGCGCAACAGGCCGCACCCGGCTCCCGAGCCGGACAACGAGCGCAGACGACCGCGGCCCGCCGCGCGGTCGCAGACGCCCGCCGCAACGCCAAAGCCCGCACCGCCAACGGCGGCACCGGGCTCACCCACCGCGCCGGACGGCACGGCGGACTGACCGGCCGGATGCTCGGCAGCGCCGCCCGTAAGGCCCGCGCCGCGCGGGATGCCGCGGTCACCAAGAACCGTGCCCAGCGCGACGCCAAAGCCGCCGGCACGGTCGCAGCCAAGCGGGCTGCGGTGCGTAAGGCGCCTGCCCGGCGGGCGGCGCGGCAGGCGTTGCGCCGGTCCGCGGCCCGGTTCCACGGCCGGCGCCTGCTCGCCGCCCTGCTCGCCCTCCCGCTCGGCCTGCTCGGGCTGGTCACCAGCCCGATCGGCCGCAAGCTCGGACTGCCCTGGCTCATCCACCCCGGACGCCGCCTCTACCGCCGTCTGGCCGGTGTCGCTGCCGAGCAGCGGGCCGGACGGGATGAGGCGATCCGCCACGAGCAGGCCGAGCAGGAAGCCGCCGCCGACGCGGAAGCCACCAAGGACGGCGCCGACGGCATCACCGACAGCGTCGAGCGTCCCCCGTCCACCGTTCCCACCAGCACGAACACCGAGTCGAGTGAGGGAGAGCACGTGTCCGGTTTCCGGTTCGAAGAGGCCGCCGCCGAGATGGAGCAGGCCGCCAACTCCTACGACCCCGAGAACGCCATGGAGATCCTGGCCATGGTCGAGGGACTGCCCGCCGCCCTCACCAGCGTGGCAAACGTGATGAAGATCCTCGCCGAGCGCTCCGACTCCGAGTTCCCGCTGGAGAAGGAAGTCGCGGACGGCTTCAACGACATCTTCGGCGCCGTCATGAGCGCGGTCGCGGTCGCGGAGGACATGGGCCCGCTGTTCCGCCAGGCCCACGAGCAGGACATCGCCCGGCACGAGGACCCCCGCAACGGCACCGAGGCAGAGAAGGGCTGGAACGTCTGAGATGAGCAGCACCGCCACCGCCACCAAGAAGCAGCAGGCGAGCAGTGGCCCGGTGCTGGACTGGGCGGCCGGTCACGGACCCGTGACCGGCGCCCTGTCCGCCACCACCGGAGCCTTCGCCGTCGCCACCACCGGCGCCGCCACCTCCATGCCACCCGGCTGGGCCCTGGCCGTGGGTGCGGCCGGCGCCCTCGGCCACACCGTCGTCGGCCTGCGCGTCCGCAACGCCGGCCGCACCCTCGCCACCCGCGCCGCCTCCTGGCTGGTCGGCGCCGGATGGACCACCTGGGCCATGACCCACGGCCCCCTCACCTGGGCCGCCCTCGGCTCCCTCGCCACCATGGGCGTCGGCATCGGCGCCGCCGCCCGATCCTCCGCCCTCTTCGAAGAGGCCCGCGAGGAGGAAGCCCTCGCCGCCAAGATGCGGCAGGTCGCCGCGGACCTGTCCGCGGACCGGCGGGCGATCGCCGCGGAATGGGTCGACCGCATCCAGCGGGTGTGCTCGATCACCGTGCGCGTGGTCGGCGTCGAGCAGTGGGAGACCGGCGCCGGATACTCCATCGACGCCGAACTCCCCGCCGGCGGCGCCACCTGGAACAAGATCGCCGCCGAGTCCGCACGGCTGTCCGCGGACGCGCGCCTGCCGCACGGTTGCACCGCCACCGCGTCCCCCGGCATCCACCAGGGCCGCGTCATCATCGACGTGACCACGGTCAACGTGCTGGAGCAGGAGCGCACCTACCCGTCCGACTACGGGCCGCTGTCCGTCCACACCGGCATCCCCTGGGGCTACCGCACCAACGCGGAACAGATCCTCGCCTACCTGCGCGAGCAGTGCGCATTGATCGTCGGTCCGACCGGATCGGGCAAGACCAACATGGTCCACTCGATCCTCGCCGGGTTCGCCCGCGCCGACGACATCCTGACCTGGGTCATCGACCTCAACGCCGGATCCGCGGGCCTGCCGTGGGTGCTGCCCGCCCTCAACGGTGAGATCAAGGCGGAGGACGGCAAGGCGGTGCGGCCGGGTATCGACTGGCTGGCCGGGACGTACGACGAGGCCATGACCATGCTGGATGTGGCGGTGCGCGTGGCCAAGCAGCGCAAGATGGGCTACCAGGACGTTCTCTCCCGCGCGAACACGGACCTGCTGCCGATCAGCGCGAAGATTCCGCAGATCATGCTGGTCATCGACGAGGGCGCGGAGATCCTGGCCAGCCCGGACCGCCACGTGCGCAAGCTCGGCGACAAGATCCTGGAAGTGATCCGGATCGCCCGCGCCATGGGCATCCGCACCGTCCTCACCGCCCTCGGAGCAACCGGGAGCGTGCTGAGCAACCTCATGATCCGCCGGGAAGCCAAGGTCCGCGTCGCCCTCACCGGCGGCGAGAAGGAAGGCATGGACCTCTCCAAGATGTTCCCCGGCTCCCGCGGACTGCGCGTCGAGCAGGCCCCCCACAAGGGCGCCGGATTCATGGGCACCCCCGAGTCCCCGGCAGCACTGTTCAAGGCATGGCGGATCCTGCCCAACCAGATCCGGGAGATCATCGCCGCCACCTCCGAGCGGCACCCCACCCTGGACACGGTGTCCGCCAAGGCCGCCGGGCCCGCCTACGCCCGCCGCTGGGACAGCGAGCGCACCGCGTGGATGCGCGACCAGGCCACCACCGACGTCGCCGGCACCACCAGCACGGGCGACACGGGCCTGAAGCTGTCCGCGCTCAACCGCCCGGAGCAGGCACCCGTGTCACCGGAAGACGAGATGCTGCGCAAGTTCCGGGAGCAGATCGACGCCCAGTTCGGCACCGCCCCCGAACCGCAGACCCCCGCGGAGGGCGACGGGCCGCCGGCTGCGGGCGGGTTGAACCTGTCGGCACTGCGAGGCGAGCAGGACAGCCCCGCACAGCAGGCGGCACTGGCGCTGCTGCTCGCCGCAGGCCGGGACGGCACCGGAGCCTCCGCGATCGCCCGCGCGCTCTCCGCAGAGCACGGCACGTCCCGTCAGACGGTCGTCGGCTGGCTGCGGGACTGGGTCAAGGACGGCACCGCCGTCCGCGTCGGAGAAGGCACCAAGGCCCGCTACGTCCACCGCCGGCACGCCCCCGAACAGCCCCCCGAGAGCTGAGCGGAGAAGGGGGTGGGGGCCACGGGCTTGTATGTACGTCCCGAGCTGGATGCCGGGGACCTTTTACACCCACCCCCCATTGCCGCGAGTCCCTCACGATCTCCGTCCGGCCAAGCGACACAGTAGGCCGAGCCACTGACAAGCCCCCGCAGCGTGAGCGCTTGTCGCCTGTCGCCCACCGCGTACGGGAAGGCGCCTGGGCGGCTCTGTGAGGGCCGGATACGGCTTGTGACCTGCGAGGCGACAAGCGACAAGACAAGACAAGCGACAAGCCGCACGACAAGCACGCGACAAGGAAGACGACAAGCCACGCGACAAGCACACCCACCTATCCGAGCGGGCCCGCACCAGCATCTGGTGCGGGCCCGCGGCTCACCCGAGGGAGCCCCGAAATGGACCACCGCACCCCGCCGGGGAACATCGCCCCGCACATACCCGCCGCCGACTGGCAGCGCGCACAGGCCACCGGCCGACCCGTCGTCATCGTCGTCAACGACACCCACCCGACCGGCATCCCCTGGCGCCGGGCCCTGGTCCCGTTCGCGATCGCCGGGGCGGTCGTGGCCGGCGGCTGGGGACTGGTCGCCTGCCTGTGCCTCCTGCTCGACGCCGCGGCCCACACCGCCACCGTCATCGCCGGCGCCGCCGGACCCATCGGCATCGGCGGCATCACCCTCAAGGTCTTTTCGAAGAAGTAGCTACGCCAAGGGCGGCCCCCCACTCTCGCCAAAGAAGCGGGGCCGCCCTTGCCAGCCAGTCACCATCAAGGAACTGGAGACATCCAGAATGACCCAACCCACCGACATTCCGCGAGCGCTCGCCCTGCGGGAACCCCTCTGGGTGTTGGACGGATGCTGCTGCATCGGCGGCGCCACCGAAGGACTGCGCCGTGCGTTCGGCCCGAACGTCCACATCACCGGTGTCGACATCGAACCCCAACCCGACTATCAGGGCGACGCGTTCCACCAGGGCGACGTGGTCGACTTCATCCGCGACTGTGGCCGTGAGTTCGACTTCATCCACGTCTCGCCGCCCTGCCAGGGAGAGGGCGCTCCCACGAAGGGCACCAACCGGACCCGCAACGAGGCGATCGGCCGCACCTACCCCCGACTCATCCGGCCCGTACGGGCCGCGCTGGAAGCGACGGGCCGGCCGTACGTGATGGAGAACGTGGCCGGCTCCGAGGTCCGCAAGGACATCCGCCTGTGCGGCGAACAGTTCGGCCTCGGAGTGCTGATGCACCGCTACTTCGAACTCGGCAACTGGACCACAGCGCAACCGGCCCACCCGCGCCACCGCGGACGGGTGCGCGGCTGGCGCCACGGCGAATACCACGAGGGGCCCTACGTCGCCGCGTACGGCAAGGGCGGCGGCAAGGCCACCGTGGAGGAGATCCGGGCCGCGAAGGGCATCGACTGGTCCACCGATCACCTCCGCCTGAGGGAAGCTCTCCTCCCTGCCTACATGGAGTGGATCGGCCGCGCCTTCCTCGCTTCCCGGACGCTGGAGGTGGCGGCGTGAGCACCCACCTGCGCACCGCCCTCCAGCTCGCGGCCGAGGGACTGCCCGTGCTGCCGCTGCGCAAGGGCAAGGTGCCCTTCGCCAACTGCCCCGCGTGCCTGTACACCTCGTGTGGCGGCCGGCCGCACATGAAGACCCCCGGCCCCTGCATCTGCCCCGCCCCCTGCCACGGCTGGGCCGCCGCCACCACCGACACCAGCGTCATCATCTCGCCCACGTGGGCGAGCGCATGGCAAGGCGCCGCAGCCGTGGCCTACCACCCCGGCGGCGCAGGTCTGACGGTCGTGGACTGCGACAACGCCGACGCCATCGCGTGGGCCCGCCAGACCCTGCCCGCCACCCGGACCGTACCCACGACCCGCGGCGAGCACTGGCTCTACCTCGGGACGATGCCGTCGGCCAACGGCGTGCGGCCCGGCGTGGACATCAAGTCCACGATGGCCTACGCCCGCTGGCTCGGGCCCGGCACCGGCACCCTGGTCGCACTGCCCAACGTCGTGCGCGCGCTCACCGCAGCCAAGCCCGCGACCCCCGTGCCCGTCAGGGTCCCCGCGCCGGCAGGGGGCGGGGAATGCCGCCACCGCAGCCCCGCCTACCTGGAGCGCGGGATCGCCATGGCCGTACAGCGCATCAGCGAGACGTCCAGCGGCGTGCACACGGCCGTGTACCGGACGTTCCTGGCCGTGCTCTCCACGCACGGCCGGTGCGGCTGCCTCACCGAGGACCACATCGCCCGCCTGTTCACCGCCGCTCAGGCCAAGGGCGAAACCGCACGGCACTGCACGGACGCGTGGACCAACGCACGCACCACGTTGGGGCTCTGAGCATGGAAGACGACGACAAGAACCCGGCCCGGAAGGTCATCGCGGACTACGCCCAGGAGCGCTTCCGCTACTTCCGCACCGCCGACGGCACCGTCTACGCACAGCGCAAGGGCCACCCCGTGGCCCGCCCGATCCGCTCCCAGGGCACCACCGGAAGCCACCGCCAAGAACTCATGGTCGGCCTGTTCAAGGACGGACTCGGCACGTTCAACGGCACCGCGATGAAGGAGGCACTCGACTTGATCGAAGCACTCGCCCTCACCGAGCAGGTCCAGCCCGTCCACATCCGCGTCGCCCCCGGCCTGGACGGGGCCACCTGGCTGGACCTGGGCCGCAACGACGGACAGTCCGTCCGCATCCACCCCACCGGCTGGGACATCCGCACCCCCGACCCGAGCGAGGTGTGCTGGCGGCGCACCCAGCTCACCGGCGAACTCCCGCTGCCTGCCAAGGACACCAACGGCAAGGGCATCGACCTGCTGTTCAGGCTCTGCAACTTCGCCAACGCGGAGACCGAGTGCCTGGCCATGGCCTGGCTGATCGGCTGCCTGGAACCCTCCGTGCCCGTCCCCGCCCCCTTCCTCACCGGCCCCCAGGGCGCGGGGAAGTCCACCGGCGGACGGATGCTGATCCGGCTCATCGAGGGCATGACCGGCGACCTGCGTCGCGCCCCGAAGGACGAGGACAACCTGATCGCGGCCGTGGCCGCGGGATGGGTCACAGCGCTGGACAACCTCTCCCACATGACCCCGGACCTGTCCGACGCCATGTGCTGCATCGTCACCGGAGCCGAGAGCGTCAAGCGCGCCCTGTTCACCGACGGAGACGTCTTCCGCGCCCGCTACCGCCGCCCCCTGCTCCTGACCGGCATCGACGTCGGCGTCATCCGCCCCGACCTCGCCGAACGCCTCCTGCCGCTCCGCCTCGAACGCCCGAAGGTGCGGCGCACCGAAGCGGAGCTGTGGGCGGAGTACGCGGAAGCCCTGCCCGTCATGCTCGGCTCCCTGCTGGACCTGACCGTCACGGTCCGCGCCGCCACCGCTGAGACGCCGACCGACCTGCGGATGGCGGACTTCGCCCACCTGTGCGCGCAGCTCGACGAGGCCATGGGCCTCGGGGCGCTGGCGGCCTACCGGGCCGGACTGGACGACCTCAACGACGACGTCATCGAGGGCGACCTGCTCGCGCAGACCGTGCTCCAGTACGCCGCCGGCATGGAACCCGGGGCACAGGAGCGGATGACGTCCGCGGAGTGGCTGCACCTCCTCACCCGGCTCTACAGCGGCGAGGACTGCCGCCCGCTGCCCAAGGGGTGGCCGACCACCGGCAAGGTGCTCTCCGACCGGCTCAAGCGCCTACAGCCCACCCTCGCCGCCCGCGGCCTGGTCGTGGACTGGGGACGCACCCGCGAGGCCCGCTACATCGAACTCACCGAACCCGCGCCGGCACCCGGCCCGCAGCAGGGGGCCGCGTTCTGAACGCGAGGTCACCGCACAACGGCAAGAAGAGCACCCGGGGCGACGCGGCACTGGGTGCTCCTCTTGCCGTTCGGTGCGTAGCACCGCCCGAAGGACGTGCCGCGCAGCGGCTCCTTCTTCGCGCTCTGAGCCGCGCACAACAACAGACACCACCCCCTCTCTTTCCTAAGTAGGGGAACGCTGCGTCACCTGCGTCACAAGCGACGGAAAACGGCCCCTGACCAGCTAGAAGGAGCGTGACGCAGAGCCGGTCCGTCTGCGTCATCGTGCGTCACCTGCGTCACGCCACCGTGACGCAGGTGACGCGGCAGTGACGCACCCCCATCGTGCTGTGTCACGCATTCCCCCAGGTCAGGGCCCTGAATGACGCAGGTGACGCTGTGACGCAGAAATCCGAACCTCGGACAGGTGCCAGCCCGCCATGCCCAGAGCCTCGAAGGAGTCGACCGTGGCACGCCCTCAGATGCTCAAGCTCCCCGAAGTCCTCGCAGAGATCAAGATGAGCCGCGCCGCCTTCTACCGCATGCGCGCCCGCGGCCAAGCCCCCCGCCTCCGCAAACTCCCCAACGGCCAAGTCCGCGTCAGCCGCGCCGACCTTGATGCCTGGTGGGAGCGCTGCGAGCAGCACGCCGCATAGATCGAACCGCTTCACCGGGGCCCGCGCTGAGCGCGGGCCCCTCGTCACGTCTGGAGAGACATGCTCACGTACGACGTCGATATCTGGTCCATCCGCAAGCGCGCCGGCCGTCCCAAGCCGTGGGAACTCCGCTGGAGGGTTGGCGAGCGTCCCCACTCCCGCAGTTTCAAGCTGAAGCCGCAGGCAGATGGGCGCCGGGCCGAGTTGATGGCGGCCTTGCGGGATCAGCAGCAGTTCGACGAGGAAACGGGCCTGCCCGCACGTGAGTTGATGGCTCTGACCTCTCCGTCCTGGTATGAGCACGTGACGGAGTACGTACTCATGAAGTGGCCCCGCGCTGCAGCCAAGCACCGGGCAAGCATCGCGGAGTCCCTCGCAGTCGTGACGCCCGCGCTTGTCACGACCAAGCGGGGGGCACCCCGCCCCTCAGTGCTGCGTGACGCGCTCTACCAGTGGGCATTTCGCGCAGTTCGAGGGCCGGAGGGCACTTGGGTCCCGCGCCACGTAGCCGAGGAACCACCGGCGGAGATCCTTACTGCACTGGAATGGGTCGCCGCCCGCTCCATCAAGGTCAAGGACTTGGAGGACCCCGCCCTCCTCCGTCCCGCCCTTGAAGCCCTCTCCTTCCGTCTGGACGGTGGGAAAGCCGCGGAAAACACTGCCCGTCGTAAGCGCATGGTGCTGAGCAACGTTCTTCGCTACACAGTCGAGGAGAAGGGCCTACTCGCCTCCAACCCTCTCCCGCGAGTGGATTGGACCCCGCCCGAGAGTGACGACGAAATCGACTTCCGGTACGTACCGGACCCACGGTTGGCGCGAGCCCTGCTCGGGGCAGTCCGCGACTCTGGCCCCCGCGGCCAGCACCTCCACGCATTCTTCGGATGCCTCTACTACGCCGCCATGCGTCCTGGTGAAATCGTCGCGCTCACCGAATCCGACTGCACCTTGCCGCCTAACTCGCCCGACGCCGTGCAGGAGTGGGGCGAACTCCTGCTCGGAGAGAGCCGTCCGGAAGTCGGCGGCGGCTGGACGGATGAGGGCACGTCGTACGAGAAGCGGGGGCTGAAGCGACGTAAGCGGGGAGCGACGCGGACCGTGCCCATTCCGCCCGTTCTCGTGCACCTCCTTCGTCAGCACATCGAGCGCTACGGCACGGCCGACGACGGCCGGCTGTTCCGGGCCTCGCGGGGAGGGCGCGTCCCGTCCACCGAGTACTGCGACATCTGGGAGAGAGCGCGAAAGGTGGTCCTCACGCCCCGTGAGGTGAAGTCGGACCTCGCCGCCGTGCCGTACTCCCTTCGGCACGCGGGAGTCTCCCTCTGGATCAAATCGGGGGTGGACCCCGCGGAAGTCGCCTCGCGCGCCGGCCACAGCATCGCCGTGCTCTACCGCTTCTACGCAAAGATCCTTAAGGGCGGTCAGCAGCACTCCAACGACCTAATCTCCCGCGCGCTCGACGAAGGGGAAGGGTCCTGACCCTGGCCCACAGATGGCCCATACGTACTGGTTAACGCTGGGATATGGGCGAGAAAGGGTGAGACAGGGTCCATGCAGAAGGGGTGCCGCTCCGGAGAGTGGCACCCCTTCTGACCTGCTAGGTCTCTGACCTGCTGCGGTGGGTGTGGGATTTGAACCCACGGTGACATCGCTGCCACGACGGTTTTCAAGACCGTTCCCTTAGGCCGCTCGGGCAACCCACCTGTGCGCCGTCCACCAGGGGCGGAGCGGGTACAGCGTACCGGGCCGGGGCGCCGGGCGGGGTCTGTGGTCACCACCTGGTGCGCAGCCCCGGGACAACGGCCCGGGGCTGCGCCGGCTCTGCTGTTCCGGGATCTTCAGTGCCGGGGTTCCCTTTCTGTCACAGGGTGATCAGGGCGCGGCCGGCGTGTTTGGGGTCGGCCAGGGGTCTCAGCGCCAGGCGGACCAGGGCGAGGGGATTGTCGTCGCCGGCTATGCGGTTGGCGCTCAGCTCACCGCAGGAGGCGCACTGGTGGATGATCATCCACTCGCCGTCGGTGCGGACGGACAAGCCCAGCGCCTCCATGCGCCCACGGCAGTCCGCGTCGCGGTCCCCCGGTGTCTTCCGGTCGACGTGCAGGCTGGTCAGACAGTTCGGGCAGTGGTTGCGGTGCGCGGTGCCCGGGGCGTCCGGGGAGACGTCGAGGCGGCAGGACGTGCACCGGAAGTCGTTGGCGCGGTGGCCGCCCTGGGTGTGCAGGACGTCCTTGTGCCGCTGCGGACGCCGGCGCTGTTGCTGCTGCCCGCGGCTGCTGTGGTTGTTGCGTGGCATGGTGCCGCTCCTTTCCTGTCGGGCGGTCAGAGGGTTCCGAACGCTTCGAGCGGGAAAGGGGGTTGGGCCAGCGGGCGGACCGCCATGCGCATCAGGATGAGCTGGTTGTCGTCGGTGCGGACCGGGTTCGAGGTCAGTTCGTCGCAGCGCACGCAGCGGTGGATCACCATCCAGTCACCGGTGCGGAGCACGGCGATGGCGATCGGGGACATCCGGCCCTCGCAGTCGCTCGGGCCGCCCTCGACGTGGTCGAGAACGTGCCGGGAATGCAGGCAGGAGGGGCAGTGGTTGCGCGGCGCGCCGTCGGCGGCGTACGCGGACACGGTCAGCCCGCACCAGGCGCAGGCGAAGGTGCCGAGGTTGAGAGTGTTGTTGTTGGTGGTGTGGCTGGACACCCGGGTGCTCCTTGCTGGGAAGTGATCGAGACAGCAAGAGCAGGCCGAGTGGCCTCGTCAGAAGGCAGCCCGATGGCGCCGCAGGTCGGCGCACGGGCAGGTCAGAGCACCGGAGGAGACGTCCGGCAGCCGCCAGTGGAAGCGGGCGGCGAAAGGCGGCGGACGGTCACGCGGTGTGGCGAGGCGCACTCGGCGCGGGCCGGGTCATCAAAACACCCTCTTCTGGGGCGCAGGGGCCCATAACGAATCAGAACGATCAGCTGAAGTTAACAGGGCACCTTCCGGCGGCGTCAACGCATTATTCCGCCCGTGCGGGGCTCAGGTGTGGGTGTGGTGTGAGGGGCGGGCCGCGGCCCAGGCGGCCTCGATCATCGGGAAGATCTCGTCGAGGGCGGCCTCGGGATCGGGGGACTCGCGGGACAGGGAGTAGGCGTCGATCACGAACCTCGCGAGGGTGCGGGCGACGGTTTCGCTCCGGGTCAGGGCGGGGTCGGCGGCGATGGCCGCGGCCAGGGCCTCCGCGTGGCGCAGGCGGACCGTCTCGTCGTACTTCCGCAGGGCGGGAGACGCGTCGATCATGCGCCAGATCGGGGCGGCGCTGTCCGCGGTGCAGTGCCGGACCAGGGCCAGGACCTCGCGGCGCAGCGCGGGGATGAGCGGCTCGTTCGGGGCGCGGTCGGTGACCGCGCGCGTGAGGCGGTGCTCGAAGTCCTCGTCCTGCTCGAAGACCAGGGCCTCCTTCGACGCGAAGTGGGAGAAGAGCGTGGTGACGGCCACGTCGGCCTCGGCGGCCACGTCACGGATGCCCACCGCGTCGTATCCGCGTTCCAGAAAGAGCCGCAGCGCGGTGTCGGCGATCTTCTGGCGGGTCGCGGCCTTCTTGCGCTCACGGCGGCCCGACTGCTGCACGGTCATGAGCCGCAGGCTAGCAGGTACGAAACCATAACCGTTATGAAACGCTATCCGTTAGTGCTACGTTCGGCGGCATGAGGAAAGTGAGCTTCGCCGAGTTCGGCGGTCCGGACGTTCTGCAGTTGATCGACGCCGAGGAGCCCCACGCGGGTCCCGGCCGCATACGCATCGCCGTGCGGGCGGCGGGCGTGAATCCCGTCGACTGGCGGGTCAGGGAGGGGCAGGTGCTCGGGGCCCATCCGATCGAGTTGCCCTCCGGGGTCGGGCTGGACGCCGCCGGAGTGGTGGACGAGGTCGGCGAGGGAGTCACCGGGGTCGAGGTCGGAGACCGGGTCTTCGGCGAGGGCTCCAGCACCTACGCCGAGTTCGCCGTGCTGGGGGCCTGGGCGCGGATGCCGGAGGGGCTGTCGTTCGAGGAAGCCGCCGGGTACCCCTCCGTGGTGGAGACCGCGCTGCGCGTCATCCGCGAGGTCGGCGTGCGGCCGGGGCAGACCCTGCTGGTCAGCGGGGCATCGGGAGGAGTCGGGTCGGCGGTGCTGCAGATCGCCCGCGACCGGGGCATCAGGGTGATCGGTACGGCCGGTGCCGCCAACCAGGAGTACTTGCGCGACCTCGGTGCCGTCGCCACGACGTACGGCGAAGGCTGGGTCGAGCGGGTGCGGCGGCTAGGCGAGGTCGACGCGGCTCTCGACCTGGCCGGTTCTGGGGTGATCCGCGAGTTGGTCGAGCTGACCGGGGCGCCGGAGAAGGTCGTCAGCATCGCCGATCTGGGTGCGCCCGAGTTCGGCGTCCGCTTCTCCGGTGTGGCCGGGAGCGTGCCGGTGGCGCTCGCCGAGGCCGTCGACCTGATCGTGCGGGGGAAGCTGCACATCCCGGTCGAGAAGTCGTACGCGCTCACCGAGGCCGCGGCCGCGCACGTCGACAGTCAGGCCGGTCACACGCGCGGGCGCCGGGTCGTCGTCATCTGAACATCTGAACACCTAACCGATGGCCCGAGTCGGGCCCCCGGCCTCCCCGCCTCCTGAACGCACTTCGCCACCGGGCTGTCCCCGGTGGCGAAGTGGACGGTTCCTCACGGGCGTCCCGACGGGCTCGCGACGAGCGTCCTGACGGGCGCGGAGCGGCGGAGCGAGGGTCAGTCGTCGCCGAGCTTCGAGCCCAGGGTGACCTCGGTCGTGTGCTGCTTGCCGCCGCGCTCGTAGGTGACGGTGACCTCGTCGCCGGGCTTGTGGGTCCAGATCTCGCCGATCAGGGTCGGACCGCTGTCGATCACCCGGTCGTCGAGCTTGGTGATGACGTCACCGGGCTTGAGGCCCGCGTCGTCGGCGGGGCCGCCCTTCTCGACCGGGTCGGAGCCGCCCACGCCCTGCTCGGTGAGCTTGGCGCCGTTCGTCGTCTCCTCCAGGGAGACGGAGGCACCGATCTTCGCGTACACCGGCTTGCCGGTCTTGATCAGCTGCTGGGCGACGAACTTCGCCTGGTTGACCGGGATCGCGAAGCCCAGGCCGATGGAGCCGGCCTGGCCGGTGCCGAAGCTGCCGTTGCTGGACGACTGGATCGCGGAGTTGATGCCGATGACGTTGCCCTGCGCGTCCAGCAGCGGGCCGCCGGAGTTGCCCGGGTTGATCGACGCGTCGGTCTGCAGGGCGCTCATGTAGGACGCCTTGCTGTCGGCGCTGCCGTCGCTGGAGGCCACGGGGCGGTTCTTGGCGCTGATGATGCCCGTGGTCACCGTGTTGGACAGACCGAAGGGGGCGCCGATGGCGATCGTCGAGTCGCCCACGGCGACCTTGTCGGAGTCGCCGAGGGGGAGCGGGTTCAGGTCCGAGGGGGCGTTCTCCAGTTTGATGACCGCGACGTCGTAGCCCTGGGCGTGGCCGACCACCTCGGCGTCGTACTTCTTGCCGTTGGGGAAGGTCGCGCTGAGCTTGCCGCCGTCGACCGCCTCCGCCACCACGTGGTTGTTGGTGACGATGTGGCCTTCCTTGTCGAAGACGAAGCCGGTGCCGGTGCCGCCCTCGCCGTTGCTCCCCTCGGCCTGGATGGTGACCGTGCTGGGCAGCGCCCCGGCGGCCACACCGGCGACGGTGCCCGTGTCGCGCTTGACGGAGCCACCGGTGTCGGAGGCGGAGACCGTGGTGGAACCGCCCTCGTCGTTGTTCTTGGCCAGGGTGTAGCCGAGCCCGCCGCCCAGGCCGCCCGCGACCAGCGCGGCGATCAGGACACCGGCGACCAGACCGCCCCGACCGCGGCCCGGCTTCGGCGCGGGCTGCTGGTACGAGGCGCCCCAGCCGCCCGCTCCCCCGCCGGCCCCGTCACCGGGGCCGCCGTCGCCGAAACCGTAGCCGTAGCCATTGCCGGCGCCGTTGCCATTGCCGTTGCCGAAGTCGCTGCCGAACCCGTTGGGGCCGCTTCCGCCGTACGTCGGGGTCTGGGCGGCCGGGTTGCCCGGCGACGCGGGCGGGGGCCACGAGGCGTCGGGAGTCGTGGAGCCGTGCGGGGCCTCGCCGCCCGGCGGGACCGCGCCGCCGCCCTGAGGCACCTCGCCGCCCTGGGATGCCTGGTGGCTGTGCGGCGACGCGTCCTGCGGCGCGGCCGGGGCCTGGGCGGGGGGAGCCGCCGGGGCCTCGGGAGTGGAGGCGGGTGCCTGGTCGGGGGCGGGCGGCGCGGGAGGCTGGGCGGAGGCAGCGGGAGCATCCACCGGCACAGGAGGTGCGGACGGGGCCGGGGGTACCGCGGTGCCCTCGTTCTCGGTGCTCACAGCTTCTCTCCTCGTTCCACGGCTGTTGGTCGCCCACCCTGGTCGCGCTCAGCGACGCTCCCGCGCTGCTCCACGGTCCGGCGCGATGCGGATGCGCTGGTGATTTTGTATGCCATCAGCTTTTCCCACGGGCCGTCAGAGCACCATAAGCGGTTGCTGTGGGTCCCCGACCGTCCTTTACACAGGTCATCCAAGACTAAACGGACACGTTGCCGTTTCCGCCGATGGCACGTCTACCCGCCCACGGTGGCACCATGACGCGGTGACCCACGCACGACAGCACCGGATTCAGGTCGTCGCCCACCGGGGCGCCTCCGAGGATGCCCCCGAGCACACCCTGGCCGCGTACCGGAAGGCGATCGAGGACGGGGCCGACGCCCTGGAGTGCGATGTGCGCCTGACCGCCGACGGCCACCTCGTCTGCGTCCACGACTGGCGCGTCAACCGTACGTCGAACGGTCGCGGCGCGGTGTCCGCGCTGGAGCTCGCCGACCTCGCCGCGCTGGACTTCGGCGCCCGCCGGACCCGGGAGTTCTGGCGCACGCGCGACGAGCAGCCCGACTGGGAGCACCGGCCCGAGGACCGGGAGGAGACCTCCGTCCTGACCCTGGAGCGGCTGCTGCAACTGGTCGCCGACGCGGGGCGGCGCGTGGAGCTGGCCATCGAGACCAAGCACCCCACGCGCTGGGCGGGGCAGGTGGAGGAACGGCTGCTGCTGCTCCTGAAGCGGTTCGGACTCGACGCCCCGGCCTCGGCCGAGGAGTCCCCGGTGCGGGTGATGAGCTTCTCGGCCCGGTCGCTGCACCGGGTGCGGGCCGCGTCGCCGACGCTGCCGACGGTCTACCTGATGCAGTTCGTCTCGCCCCGGCTGCGGGACGGGCGACTGCCCGCGGGTGTCCGGATCGCGGGCCCCTCGATCCGGATCGTGCGCAATCACCCCGCGTACATCGAGCGCCTGAAGCGGGCCGGTCACCAGGTGCACGTGTGGACGGTGAACGAGGCCGCCGACGTGGATCTCTGCTCCGACCTGGGCGTGGACGCCATCATCACCAACCGGCCGCGCGCGGTACTGGACCACCTGGGCCGCTGATCCGTCCCCGGCTCTTGACCCGGCGGCGCTGCTGCCCCATTCTCCGGTCTCGGCCACACCGACCAAATCCAGCCATGCGATTACGGGGAGTGCACCGGCGCGTTCGGTACGTGTTCGACCGTGTCGAATGCGTCACCGTGCGGGGATCGGCCGGTTTCCGGCTCAGGGCGATGGGGCATCCACACCGTGGCGTGGGGCGAAGGAGGTCTCGGGGGTGGCGTTGGTGGTGGCACAGGAGGTGCCCACGTCGTCGAGCATGGCCGTGCCCCATGGCCCTGCGGGCGTGGGGGAAGCGAGACACCGCATGCGTGATCAGTTGCGCAGGGGCGGGGTGGCGGAATCGGTCATCGACGACGCTGTACTGGTCCTTTCCGAATTGCTGAGCAATGCGTGCAAGCACGGTCGCCCGCTGGGCGACGCCCTGGCCGGGGACGGCGACGTCCGGGCCGCGTGGCAGGTGGACCCGGGCGGCAGGTTGTTGGTGGAGGTCACGGACGGCGGCGGCCCGACCCGCCCGGCTCCGGCGACCCCCTCGGTCACCGCGCACGGCGGCCGCGGCCTGAACATCATCGCGGCGCTCGCCGACGACTGGGGCGTACGGGACGACGCCCGCGGTGAGGTCACGGTCTGGGTCGTCGTCCACGACGACGTGCACGACCCGGACGCCGGGCACCGACGCGACGACTTCGCCGCCCGGATCGCGGCACCGGCGGTGTCGGAGATCCCCGGCCTGGACTTCGCGGACGCCTTCGAGGACCTGGGCTGAGCTCCGTTCGACACGAGCGGTCGGCCGACCCGGGCGACGCGCCCAGGGCCGATCCCTACGCCCAGTGGGCCGACCGTCCGGGCACCCGGGCCCACCCCGTACGGCCACCGGGGCCGGAGCGACGGCCGACAGGACCGACCCGTGCCACGGCAACCGCGGCGACCCCGTGGCCGTTACCGGGCCGGGCGTCGCGGGGAGTTGTCCACAGGCGGCCCGTCGTCCACAGGATCCCGACGGGCGGGGTGGGAACGGCTAGGCTCGCGCCCGTACGAGTAGAGCCGTAACCGGGAGACACCCACGATGGCCAAGAAGCGACCCCAGACGAAGGCCAAGCGGCCCCAGCTCGACGATGCCGAGGTCCCGGTCGTCGGTGCCCGCGAGCCCTGCCCCTGCGGCAGCGGCCGCCGGTACAAGGCCTGCCACGGCCGGACCGCCGCACAGGCCACGACCGCGCTGGTCCAGCGCCCGTTCGAGGGGCTGCCCGGCGAGTGCGACTGGGTGGCGCTGCGGGAGCTGGTGCCGGCGGCCACGGTCGGGCTGACCCTGCGGGACGGCCTGCCCGAGGGCGTCCCCTCCGTCACCCTGGCCACGGTGCTGCCGATGGCCTGGCCGGCCCTGCGCCGCGACGACGGCTCGGTCCTCCTCGGTCTGCAGAACGACACGGCGTCGGGCGACATCAGCCGCGACCTCGCCGACACCCTCGCGCGGGCGCTGACCGCCGACCCGGGCACCCCGGTGCAGGGCCGCCGCGCGCCGGCCGACGGTCCCCGGCTGCAGGACCTGCTCGCACCCGAGGGCGCGTTCGAGCCGGAGGTGCACTCGGGCTTCGAGTTCTGGGTCCCGGACCCGGAGAACGCCACGCCGGACGTCACCGCCTCCCTGGAGCGGGCCAACGCCGCGGCCATCCCGACCGTCCGACTGCAGGGCGTGGACGCCGCCTACTGGTGCGAGACGCCGGACAAGAACCACCTGCGGTGGGTCATGCCGCACGACGAGGAGCGGCTTCTGGACGCTCTTGCCCGGCTGCACGCCGCGGGCCGGTCGTCCCTCGGCGAGGGCACCCGCCTCGTCGGCTCCTTCCGCGCCCACGGACTCACCGTGCCGGTGTGGGACCTGCCGAGCGAGATCACCGCGCAGGACATCGAGAAGCCGGCCGCCGAGTTCGCCGAGCGGCTCGCCGAGGCCCTGGCCACGGACGCTCCGCTCACGCACGACGAGCGCCGGGCGCGCGGCGGCCTCACCAACCGGCAGGTCACTCTCAGCTGACGCACAGCCGTGCGGGCCGCCTCCGGCTGACCGACCGGTCAGCCGGAGCGGCGGCTCGTGGACGGGTGACTCCGGTCACAACTCCCGGTAGAGACAGGCCAGTCGGTGACCGGAAAGCAAGAGATCGAATTTGCTAACCGCCGATCTCTTGTTACCGTTCCAGTAGCCCGGTTGCTGGTGCATCCCCCGTCGCCAGCAACCGGGTCTTTCCATGCGCCCGGTTGCGCACGCACCGGAGTCGCCGGTCAACTCCCCGTATCCGCAGGGCTGTTGGCGTCGTCGTGCCCGCCGTCGCCGCCCTCGATGTCCCCGGCGCTCCCGGCGCTTCCGGCGCGCAGCAGCAGCGGCCCGTACCCGGCCCGGCGGGCGAACTCCGCGAAGGCGGTGTATCCCTCCAGCCCGCCCCGGCTCGCCTCACCGGTGTCCTCCGGTGGCGTCTCGCAGGTGCCCGGCGCGTCCTCGACGCTCACCGCACAGCTCGTCCGCACGCTGTGTCCGTCGGGTCCCATGAGGCTCAGTACGGCTTCGAGCGGGCCGCCGGTGGCGTTGCGGTAGTAGGTCCGCGCCCAGGTCTCCGATCCCCGGGTCAGGACACAGGTCTGCGCCTCGACGCCCGCGGGCGAGGTGAGTTCGGGACCGCAGCGCGCGGCCAGCGCGGGGCCGGGCGGCAGCGGCGAACGGGCCGCCGCGTCCGTGTCCGTGACGCGTCCGGCTCCCCCGGACCCGGGCCCGAAATGGTCCCCCGGCTCCACCACGGGAGCGGATTCGGCTGCGGCCGAGGCTGCTGAGGACGCGGCTGAGGCTGAGGACGCGGACGCCTTGTCGTCACCGCCCCGCGCGAGCAGCGGCACGGCCGTCGACACCTCGGCGTCCGCGTCGCCCGAGGGCCCCGCGGACGCCACCGCGAACGGCAGTACGACCGCACACACCACGACACCCGCGAGCCCGTACAGACGGATCCGCCGACGGTCCGGCCCACTGCGGCGTGCCCCGGTGCGGCGCGGCCCGACGGCGCGGTGCTCCCCTGCATGAAGCGGCATGGTCGGACGATAACGACCGAGGGCGGGCGCGGACTTCCGCCCGCGCCGACACCCCCTACAACTCGGGCGCGCTCACACCCGTACGAGTGAGGGCGTCGACCACCGCGTCCACCACGGCCTCCACGTCGGGCACCCAGGGCGAGGCGGAGCCGGGCAGCGGCGCCCGCTCCCAGCGGACGGCGCCGGCCCCGGTCTCGGACGGAGGCAGCGCGAGGTAGCCGCCCTCGCCGTGGAAGCGCAGGGAGCCGGGGACGAAGTCCTTGGCGTAGAGCAGCTCGCCCAGCTGCTCCATGGAGTAGGGCCTGACCAGCAGCGACCAGCGGGTGGGCGAGGCGACGACCGGGCCGAGCCGCAGCCCGGCGCGGTCGAGCGCGGCGAGGGCGTGGGCGGCCGGCAGGGCGGGCAGCGAGACCGCGCACGGGGCACCGCCTCCGGTGGCCATGACGATCGGCGCGGTCGGCCGGTTGGTCCACCACCAGCGCACCATGCGCGCGTCGGTGGTCGCCGCGAGGAGACCGGGATCGAAGGGATGCGCGCCCGGCACCGTGCACTCGGGGTCGGGGCAGCCGCAGCGTGACCGCGCCCGCGGATCCGCCGCCGCGCCCGGGAGTACGGGCCACTGCCAATGTGTCGCGTAGGTGAGGGCCGCGCCGATCAGCTCAGGCTGCCCGTCGTCGTGCTGGGACAGGAGCCTGCGTCGCCTTCCGAGGATCTCGCGCATGAGCGCTCGTTCCTTTCCGTTGCACGCCTGGCAACACCGTGGTCTCTTCACACCATGTGTCGATCACTTCGCTGTGCGTTGCTGGTGGCGCATCACACCCCTGCCGAGAAACGTCCCCACGGGGCACGCCTCCGCCAAGGGCAAGGGAAACCCCTGTGGGTCGAGCACTGACTGCGTCCGTGACGGTACCGGCCACTGCGTCTATCAAAAGCATGGCGTGGCGCGGGGGTGGCGAAGTCTGGCGTTTTGCCGTCGCACGTATTTCTCTCCGCCTCCGCCACGGGAGGATGGGGCACGGTCGTCGGTGGATAGGACGCCCGGGTCCGTCGCCAGGTTCCCGGTGGCCCCCAACCACCCCCGGCCTTCTCCGAGTACGTACCCATCACGACCGCTGTGACGCTCCGTGAAGCACCCCCAGTCGACCGCAACAAGGCGTCCTCTGGGGCAGTTTCAAGCCAATTTCGCTTTTACGCAAGAGGTCGAGAGGAAGGCCGCTCGCACCCCATGGACACCAGGAATCCCGGCAGGACAATGCTGGACATCCCCTTACGAGTGCGTGTACATGTGGAGACACTGCTAGCGGCGCAGAATGACATGGGGGTTTGCGATGCTTTTGAGCAGTAAGCGCCGGTCGGAAGGCCGGACGCCATGAACGCCCCGCACCCTGCGAAAGTGGCCGGAATCGATTCAACGGTTCCGTCCCCCGCACACACTGTCGCGTCCGCCGCCACGGGCACCCCCCAGGCGGCCGAGCCCCCCACGACGGACGCCGCGGCCGTCACGGACGCCTCGGGCAGCCCCTGTGCCCCCGGGGCCCTGCTCCAGGACCGGCTGGCCGGCTGGGTCTCGGACCTCACGACCCTGCACGAACTGACCGAACGCCTGGTCCGCACGGACACCCTCGCCGACGGCCTCCAGGAAGTACTGCGCGCCGGAGCCGCCCTGGTCGGCGCCCGGCGCGGACTCGTCGTACTGGAACCGGCCGACGGACTCGGCCCCGCCACCACCGTCGGCCTCGGTCTCGCCCGCGCCGACCTCGGGCACATCGAGACGGTGCCCCGCAGTTCCCTGTCCTACGGGCGGATCCTGGACGGACTGCCGGTCGCGGAGGACGGCATCGCGGAACCGGACCTGCTGGCCGAGAAGGCCCTCGACCCCCGCCACCGCGAGGTCGCCGCCCGCCTCGGCTACGCCGCCAGCTACGCGCTCCCCCTGTCCGCCGAGGGCACCGGGCGCCTCGGCGCCGCCGTCTGGCTCTACGACGAACCCGCCGAACCGGGTGAACGGCAGCGCCACCTCGCCGGCCTGTACGTCCGGTACGCCACCGGGCACCTGGCGCGCCTCCTGGAGGTCGAGCGCACCCGCGCCTCCATGGCGACGATGACCGAGGAGCTGCTGCCCTCCCGCCTGCCCCGGGTGCCCGGCGTGCAGCTGGCCGTCCGGCACCGCACCGGTCCGGCGGGCGGTGGCGACTGGTACGACGCCCTGCCGCTGCCGGACGCCGCGCTCGGCCTCTCCGTCGGATCGGTCACCGGGTCGGGACCCAGCGCCGTCGCCGCGATGGGGCGGCTGCGCGCCTCGCTGCGGGCGTACGCCGTGATGGAGGGTGAGGACCCGGTCGCCGTCCTGTCCGACCTGGAGCTGCTGCTGCGGCTGACCGAACCGGCCCGCTCGGCCACCGCGCTGTTCGGCTACTGCGAGCCCGCGCTGCGCCGGATCACCCTGGCCGGCGCCGGACACAGCCCGCCCCTGCTGATCGGTCAGCGGCGCACGGAGTTCGTCGAGACCTCCGTCTCCGCGCCGCTCGGCATGCTCGCCTGCTGGGAGGCGCCCAGCGTGGAGCTGCAGGCCGAGCCGGGAGAGACGGTTCTGCTGTACACCGACGGGCTGCTGCACCGCACCGGCGACCCGGCCGACCGCGCCTTCGCCCGGCTGCACGCCGCGGCGGCCGGTGTCCCCCGGGCCGCACGGCAGGACCCGGACACGGTCGTCGAGCACGTCCTGCGCACCGTGCTGCCCGACGGGAAGGCGGAGGCGCACTCCGAGGAGGACGTCGTCCTGCTGGCGGTCAGGTTCGAATAACGGTCACTGACACCTCGCACGCTCCGCATAACGGACGGTAGTGCGCGGGGCGTAACAGGCCCTTCGGCCCTGGGCCCCCTTCCGTACGACCGTACGATGGGGGGTGGTCCAGTGCCGTATCTAGGAGGATGACCGTGGCGGAGGAGCTCACACCGGAGAATCCGGAGATCCCGGAAACCCCGGACGAGACCGAGGAGCCCATCAAGCAGCGCAAGAACGGCCTGTACCCGGGCGTGTCCGACGAGCTGGCCGAGAACATGAAGTCCGGCTGGGCCGACACGGAGCTGCACGACCTGGAGCCGATCGCCCAGGCCGCCGAGACCGCCGCCCGCCGCGCCGCCCTGTCCGCCCGCTTCCCCGGCGAGCGCCTGGTGATCCCCGCGGGCAACCTCAAGACCCGCTCCAACGACACGGAGTACCCCTTCCGCGCCTCGGTCGAGTACACGTACCTGACCGGCAACCAGACCGACGACGGCGTCCTGGTCCTGGAGCCCGAGGGCGACGGTCACACCGCGACGCTCTACCTCCTGCCGCGCTCGGACCGCGAGAACGGCGAGTTCTGGCTGAACGGCATGGGTGAGCTGTGGGTCGGCCGCCGCCACTCCCTCACCGAGGCCGGAAAGCTGTACGGCATCCCCGCCTCCGACGTCCGCGAGCTGGCCGACAGCCTGCGCGAGGCCACCGGCCCGGTGCGCGTCGTGCGCGGCCACGACGCCGGCATCGAAGCGGCCCTGACCGACAAGGTCACCGCCGAGCGGGACGAGGAACTGCGCGTCTTCCTCTCCGAGGCCCGCCTGGTCAAGGACGAGTTCGAGATCGGCGAGCTGCAGAAGGCCGTCGACTCCACCGTGCGCGGCTTCGAGGACGTCGTGAAGGTCCTCGACAAGGCCGAGGCGACCAGCGAGCGCTACATCGAGGGCACCTTCTTCCTCCGCGCGCGCGTCGAGGGCAACGACGTCGGCTACGGCTCCATCTGCGCCGCCGGCCCGCACGCCTGCACCCTGCACTGGGTCCGCAACGACGGCCCGGTCCGCTCCGGCGACCTGCTGCTGCTGGACGCGGGCGTGGAGACGCACACGTACTACACCGCCGACGTGACGCGCACGCTGCCGATCAGCGGCACGTACAGCGAGCTGCAGAAGAAGATCTACGACGCCGTGTACGACGCCCAGGAGGCCGGGATCGCGGCGGTGAAGCCCGGCGCCGCGTACCGCGACTTCCACGACGCGTCCCAGCGCGTGCTGGCCGAGCGGCTGGTCGAGTGGGGTCTGGTCGAGGGCCCCGTCGAGCGGGTCCTCGAGCTGGGGCTGCAGCGCCGCTGGACGCTGCACGGCACCGGGCACATGCTCGGCCTGGACGTCCACGACTGCGCCGCGGCGCGCGTGGAGTCGTACGTCGACGGCACGCTGGAGCCCGGCATGGTGCTCACCGTCGAGCCGGGCCTGTACTTCCAGGCCGACGACCTGACCGTGCCGGAGGAGTACCGGGGCATCGGCGTGCGCATCGAGGACGACATCCTCGTCACCGCCGACGGCAACCGGAACCTGTCCGCCGGGCTGCCGCGCCGGTCGGACGAGGTCGAGGAGTGGATGGCCGCGCTGAAGGGCTGACCGTCCGACCGCACTTGCCGTACGACGGCCGGGCACCCGCGCGGGTGCCCGGCCGTCGGCGTGTCCGGGCCCTGTCGTGCGGGACCTGTTGCCGGGACCTGTCGTCCGGATCCTGTTGTCCGGGGTCTGTTGCCCGGGGCCTGTTGTCAGACCGCCACCAGCGGGGCGTTCTCCCGCCACTTGAGGACCTTGTCGAAGCTCACGACGGCCCCGGCCCGCCCCGGCGCACTGCCGATGTGGACGTGGTCGGCCAGCTCCCGGATGAGACACAGGCCGCGGCCGCTCTCCGCCTCCGGGGACGCCGGGCGGGCGACGCCCTGCGGCCCGCCCGGGACGGGGGCGGGGAAACCGGGGCCCGTGTCGGCGACCTCGATACGGCACCGTTCGCCGTCCAGGTAGGCCGTGACGCGGTACGCCTCACCGGGGCCGCCCGCCCCGTCGTCCCCGCCGTGCTCGACGGCGTTGGCACAGGCTTCGCTGAGCGCGACGGAGAGGTCGAAGGAGATGTCGGGGTCGACGCCCGCGGTCTCCATGGTGCCGATCAGCAGCCGGCGGGCCAGGGGCACGCTCGCAGCCTCGCGCCGCAAATGGAGTGACCACCAGATGCTCATGCTCCAGCCTCCCGGCCGCGGCTCGACATACCGATACGTATTGCCCCTCACACCCGGGCGTAAGCGCGTCGCGCCCGTGACACCGCTCATCTGGCGGATGCGTCGCCGCCGCCGACCGGTGTATGCGGGATGACTCGTACCAGATGGTGATCTTCCGCCCCGTAGTTCGTCTTCCGGTCGTACGGCATCTTGTGGACCTGCCGTACGACGCCCGGGCCGTGGGTGCGATGATGAGGCCGCCATGACTGCCCCCCACCCGCCAACGGCGCGCTCCGGACACGATCTCCGGATCCTGCGGGCCGCGGTGTTCGCCGCGGTCTGCGTCGTGCTGGCCGCGGCGGGGCACACCCTGGCCTCCTGCGCCACCGTTCCGCTGTGGTCGCTGGGCGCGGGATTCCTCGGGGCGGTCCTGGTCGCCGTGCCACTCGCCGGCCGCCGGCGCTCACTGCCCGGCATCGCGATGCTGCTCACCGTCGGACAGACCGCGCTGCACGCCTTGTTCGGTCTCGGCCAGCACGGCACGGCCGCGGCCACGGCGTCCGGTACGACCGCCGCGTCCGGCGGGGCGGGCGCGCTGTCCGACGCTTCCCTCGTCCAGCAGGCCGCACGGCTGGTCTGCGGGACCACCGCGGCGGCGATCAGCCCGGCCCAGGCCGAGCGGATCCTCACCGACGCGCGGATCGCCCAGGACGTCCACGCGGGCGGGGCGCACAATCCGGCCGACGCGCTGTCCGCCGGCGCCTCCGCCTCGCTGCTGCCGTCACTGCCGATGCTGCTCGGCCACGTCCTCGCCGCCCTGGCCGCCGGCTGGCTGCTGCGTCGCGGGGACCTGGCCCTGGCCCGGCTCGTCGAACTGTCGGCGCACTCCGCCCAGTCCATGGCCGAGGCTGCGTTCGTACGCGCCCTGCGCGCGGCGCTCTCCCTGGTGCGCGCCCTGCACGCCGGGCTGGCCGGCGCCCCCGGTACGGGCCCGCGTCCGCCGCGTCCCGAACTGTGGGTGCCGCCCCGGCCCCGTACCACCGCGCTCCAGCACACGGTCGTCCGGCGCGGCCCGCCGAGTGACGCGTTCGCCCTCGCCGCCTGACACGACGCGACCGCCGTCCCGCTCCGGGAGGGGCCGCCGTCGTGCGGCACGCGCGCGTGCGCGCGCATCCCTCCTGTCACTCGGTACCGGTCCCGCACCGGTGTCCACACGAAGCGGAGTACTCCGTCCATGAAGGCTTCCCGTATCGCCGCCGCCGGCGCCGTGTCCGGCATCGCCGTCCTCGCCCTGTCCGCCCCCGCCTTCGCGCACGTCAGCGTGCAGCCGGAGGGCACGGCCGCCAAGGGCGGCTACGCGGTCGTCGACTTCAAGGTCCCCAACGAGCGCGACAACGCCTCCACCACCAAGCTGGAGGTCAACTTCCCCACCGACCACCCGCTGGCGTCCGTCATGCCGCAGCCGGTCCCCGGCTGGAAGTCCGAGGTCACCAAGTCCAAGCTCGACAAGCCGCTGGAGTCGCACGGCAAGCAGCTCACCGAGGTCGTCACCAAGGTGACCTGGACCGCCGACGGCAAGGGCGTCGAGCCCGGCTACTTCCAGAAGTTCCCGGTCTCCATCGGGGCCCTGCCCGAGGACGCCGACCAGCTGGTGTTCAAGGCGATCCAGACGTACTCCAACAAGGAGGTCGTGCGCTGGATCGAGGTGCCGCAGGAGGGCCAGGAAGAGCCCGAGTCCCCGGCGCCCGTGCTCCAGCTGGCCGCCGCCGAGGACGACGCCCACGGAGCGGCGGGCTCCTCGGACGCGAAGGCCGAGGACACCGGGGCGGACGCGCAGAACACGGCCGCCGACTCCTCCGCGTCGGACTCCGGCTCCGGCGACAGCAGTGACACCACCGCCCGGGTCCTCGGCATCGTCGGCATCGTCGTCGGTGCGGCGGGCGTCGGGTACGGCGTGCTGGCCGGGCGCCGACGCGACTCCGGCACGGCGGCGTAACAACGCCGTGCCGGTGCGCCGGCACCACCTCGTCGGCGCATCCTCTCGTCCGGTGCGCGCCGGACACCGTCCGTCGGTCCTGCGACGGACCCGGCGCGCACCGGAGCACCTCACATCTGGGACATTTTTCTATGCGCAAGAAGACGTTCGCCATGGCCGCCCTGCTCGCCGCCGCCACTCTGACGCTGTCCGCCTGCGGCAGCGGCGCCGACAGCGACAAGCCCGTGACCGTGGTCTCCGAGGACAACAGCCAGCAGGCCGCCACCGTCCTCGACAAGCCCTTCGAGAAGCCCGACCTGGTCCTCACCGACACCCAGGGCAAGAAGTACGACCTCCGCGAGCAGACCGCGGGCAAGCCCACGCTGATCTACTTCGGCTACACCCACTGCCCCGACGTCTGCCCGCTGACCATGAACAACATCGCCGTGGCCAAGAAGCAGCTCTCCCAGGCGGAGCAGGACAAGCTCCGCGTCGTGTTCGTCAGCACCGACCCGGAGCGCGACACCCCCGCCGCGCTCGGCAAGTGGCTCAAGGGCATCGACTCACAGATCGTCGGCCTGACCGGCGAGTTCGACACCATCCAGGCCGGCGCCCGCACCCTCGGCATCTCCATCGACCCGCCGACCAAGGACAAGGACGGCAAGATCGTCTCGACCCACGGCACCCAGGTCGTCGCCTTCTCCCCGAAGTCCGACGCGGGCTACGTCCTGTACGGCGAGGACGCCACGGTCGACGACTACACCAAGGACCTCCCCAAGCTCATCAAGGGGGAGAACCCGTGAGGCGCCCGGCGGGAGGTTCCGGAAGGTGGTCCGCGGGAGGACCCGTGCGGCGCGGCCCCGCGCTGGCCGCCGTCGCGGTGATCGGCGCCCTGGCCCTCGCGGGCTGCGGCGGCTCGGACTCCGGCTCCGCGGCCTCTGGTGCCGAACTCTCCGTCGACGCCGCCTACATACCGCAGCCCGTCTCCGACTCGATGGCGGCCGGGTTCCTCACGATCACCAACGAGGGCGGCACCGCGGACGAACTGACCTCCGTCACCAGCGGGGCCGGCGAGGTCACCGTGCACGAGACCGTCGACGGGACCATGAAGGAGGTCGACCGCCTCGAGGTCCCCGCGCACGGTCAACTCGTGTTCAAGAGCGGTGGGAACCACCTGATGTTCGAGAAGCTGAAGCAGCAGCCGAAGCAGGGCCAGTCCGTCACCGTCGAACTGCACTTCGCCCACTCCGCCCCCGTCACGGTCAAGTTGCCCGTGAAGGCGGCCACCTACCAGCCCACCGCCGGACACTCCGGGCACTCCGAAGACTCCGGACACTGAGGGAGGGACCACCTTGACGCAGACCATCGCCCCGCGCGTCCGGACCCTGGTGCTGCTGCTCCTGGCCGCGGCCTGCGCGCTGCTGGCCGGCGCCGGACCGGCCTCCGCGCACGCCGCGCTGACCGGCAGCGACCCCCGGGAGGGGGCGGTGGTCGACAAGGCTCCGGCCCAGGTGTCGCTCACCTTCTCCGAGTCGGTCTCCATGGACGACGACTCGCTGCGCGTCCTCGACCCCAAGGGCAAGCGCGTCGACGACGGCAAACCGTCCGGCACGGGCGGCACGACGTACTCCGTGAAACTGCACGCCGGGCTGCCCGACGGCACGTACACGGTGACCTACCAGGTCGTCTCCGCCGACAGCCACCCGGTCTCCGGCGCCTACACCTTCTCCGTCGGCGCCCCCTCCGAGACCTCGGTCACCGTCTCCGGGCAGGGCGCCGGCGGCGGATTCGTCGGCGGGTTGTACGGCGTCGGGCGGTACGTGTCGTACGCCGGGTTCGCCGTGCTGGTGGGCGGCGCCGCCTTCGTGCTCGCCTGCTGGCCGCGCGGCTCCGGAGTGCGCGTCGTGCAGCGGTTCGTCGTCTCCGGCTGGCTCTCGCTGACCGCCGCCACCCTCCTGCTCCTCCTGCTGCGCGGCTCCTACACCGGTTCCGGGAAGGTCGCCGACGTCTTCGACCTCGGCCTGCTCGGCGAGGTGCTGCAGACCAAGGCAGGCGCCGCGCTGGTCTCCCGGCTGCTGCTGCTGGCGGCGGCCGCGCTGTTCATCGCCGTGTTCTTCGGCGCGTACGACAAGCGGGAGGACGAGGAGAAGCGGGACCTCACCTTCGGGCTCGCGGTCGGCGGCAGTGTCGTGGCGGTGGGCCTCGCGGCGACCTGGGCGATGTCCGAGCACGCCTCCGTCGGCCTCCAGGCCACTCTCGCCATGCCGGTCGACGTCGTCCACCTGATCGCCGTCGCCACCTGGCTCGGCGGACTGACCGCACTGCTCGTCGCCCTGTACCGCGGCCCGGCGGACACGCCGGTTCCCGCCCTCGCCGTGAGCCGGTTCTCGCGCGTCGCCTTCGGCAGCGTGATCGCGCTGGTGGTGACCGGCACGTACCAGTCCTGGCGCCAGCTGGGCTCCTGGACGGCCTTCACCGACACCCGGTACGGGCAGCTGCTCCTCGTGAAGATCGGGCTCGTGGCGGTACTCGTCGGCGTCGCCTACTTCTCGCGCCGGTGGACGGCGCAGCTGGCGGAGGCGACGCCCGCCGTCGCGAGGGCTGCGGCCGCACGGCGCGCGGAGAAGGCGGAGAAGGGGGCCGGGAAGGCGTCCACGAAGGCGTCCGGAAACGCGTCCGCGAGGTCGGGTGCGAAGGCTGGTACCAAGGCGTCCGGAAACGCGAAGGTCGCCGAGAAGGAGTCCGGCACGACGAAGGGGTCCGGCACCGCGAAGGGATCGGGCACCGCGAAGGGGTCCGGCACCGCGAAGGGCACCGGCGGCTCCCAGCGGGCCGCACAGCTGGCCCGGCAGCGCGCGGCCGTGGACGCCGCCCGGCAGAAGCAGCAACGGGACGCCGACCCGAACCGGTTCGGACTGCGCCGTTCCGTGCTGGCCGAGGCGGGCATCGCCGTCGTCCTGCTCGTGGTGACCACCGTCCTGACCCAGACCGAGCCGGGCCGCACCGAGGAGGAGGCCAAGGCCGCCGGCACGTCCTCCGCCGGCAGCTCCGCCCCCGCCACGGGTGCGGTGACCCTGGACATGCCCTTCGACACCGGGAGCCAGAACGGCAAGGGCGTCGTACGGGTCGAACTCGACCCCGCCCGGGTCGGCGTCAACGACCTGCACCTCTACGTCGAGCGCCCGGACGGGACCGCCTTCGACATCCCCGAGGTGAAGGTGGCCCTCACCCAGAAGGCCAAGGACATCGGGCCGCTGCCCGTCGCCCCCGACCACATCACCACCGGCCACTGGTCGGCGAGCGGAGTGCAGATACCGATGGCGGGAGACTGGGAAGTCGCCGTCACCGTGCGCACCTCCGACATCGACCAGGTCACCATCTCCAAGAACACGCAGATCGGCTGAACCGCACCATGCCTGACCAGTCCAACCAGGCGACCCCCTCGGACCCCGGGATCCCTGGAAACGCCACCGCCCCCGAGGGCCTCTCGCGACGACGGCTGCTCGGCACCGCGGGTGCCACCGGGCTCGTCCTCGGTGCGGCGGGGGCCGCCGCGGGCTACGCCGCCGCGCCCTCCTCCGCCGCCACTCCCCTCACCTCGCTCGGTGGCGAGCAGGCGATGTTTCACGGGAAACATCAGCCCGGCATCACCACCCCGATGCAGGCCCGCGGCCACCTCATCGCCTTCGACCTTGCGGCCGGCGCCGGCCGCAAGGAGGCCGCCGCACTGCTGCGCCGCTGGTCGGACACGGCCCGGCGGCTGATGGCGGGCGAACCGGCCGGAACCCGTGACACGGACGTGGCCCGGGACGCCGGGCCCTCCTCGCTGACCGTCACCTTCGGATTCGGGCACAGCTTCTTCGGCCGGACCGGGCTCGGCGAGCAGCGCCCGGTCGCCCTCGATCCGCTCCCCGACTTCTCCTCCGACCACCTCGACAAGAACCGCAGCAACGGCGACCTGTGGGTGCAGATCGGCGCCGACGACGCCCTGGTGGCCTTCCACGCCCTGCGCGCCATCCAGCGGGACGCCGGGACGGCGGCCCGCATCCGCTGGCAGATGAACGGCTTCAACCGCTCGCCCGGCGCCACCGCCCACCCCATGACCGCCCGCAACCTCATGGGCCAGGTCGACGGCACCCGCAACCCGAAGCCCGCCGACGCCGACTTCGACAAGCGGATCTTCGTGCCGGAGGCGCCCGGGTCCGGCACGGGCGGGCCCGCCTGGATGGCGAACGGCTCCTACGTCGTCGTACGCCGCATCCGCATGCTCCTCGACGACTGGGAGGACCTGTCCCTCAAGGCCCAGGAGGAGGTCATCGGGCGCCGCAAGTCGGACGGGGCACCGCTGTCCGGGGGGAGCGGGGCCACCGAGACGACGGAAATGGACCTGGAGAAGACGGACGCCGCCGGGAAACTCGTCGTTCCGATCAACGCCCACGCCCGGATCACCCGCCCCGACCAGAACGGCGGCGCGGCCATGGTCCGGCGCCCCTTCTCCTACCACGACGGCTTCGACACCGACGGCGTCCCGGACGCCGGGCTGCTCTTCATCTGCTGGCAGGCCGATCCGCTGCGGGGCTTCGTGCCGGTGCAGCGCAAGCTGGACCGGGGCGACGCGCTGTCCCAGTTCATCCGGCACGAGGCCAGCGGGCTGTTCGCGGTGCCGGGCGGGGCGTCGGAGGGAGAGTACGTGGGGCAGCGGCTGCTGGAGGGGTGAATCCGGGGGCGCATCACCCCGCGGAGGGGCTTGTGCGGGACGCGTGAGCCGGGTGTCGCCGGGCCCATTAGGGTGAGGACATGCCAGCCAGTTACGCGTATCTCGGCCCTGAAGGCACCTTCACCGAAGTCGCCCTGCGCACCCTCCCGGAGACGGCGACCCGGGAACTCGTCCCGTACGTCTCGGTGCAGTCCGCGCTCGACGCGGTGCGCACCGGCGAGGCCGAGGCCGCGTTCGTGCCGATCGAGAACTCCGTCGAGGGCGGTATCACCACCACCCTCGACGAGCTGGTCGCCGGCCAGCCGCTGATGATCTACCGCGAGGTGCTGCTCTCCATCACCTTCGCGCTGCTGGTCCGCCCCGGCACCAAGCTGTCGGACATCAAGACGGTCACGGCCCACCCGGCCGCGCAGCCCCAGGTCCGCAACTGGATCAAGGCGCACCTCCCGGACGTCGCCTGGGAATCGGCCGCCTCCAACGCGGACGGCGCCCGCCTGGTGCAGGAGGGCCGGTACGACGCGGCCTTCGCCGGTGAGTTCGCCGCGGAGCGCTACGGCCTGGAGGTGCTGGAGGCCGACATCCACGACGCGGAGAACGCCCAGACGCGCTTCGTGCTGGTGGGCCGCCCGGCCCGGCCCGCGGCGCCGACCGGGGCGGACAAGACGTCCGTCGTGCTCTGGCAGCGCGACGACCACCCCGGCGGCCTGCGCGATCTGCTGGGCGAGTTCGCCACCCGTGGCATCAACCTGATGCTGCTGCAGTCCCGGCCCACGGGCGCCGGTATCGGCAACTACTGCTTCTGCATCGACGCCGAGGGGCACATCTCCGACCGCCGGGTGGCCGACGCGCTGATGGGCCTGAAGCGGACCTGCCTCCAGGTGCGCTACCTCGGGTCGTATCCCCGCGCGGAGGTCGCGCCCGCCGACGTGGACGCGCTGCGGCCGGGCACCTCGGACGAGGCGTTCGTGGCGGCGGCGGACTGGGTGGCGCGCTGCCAGGACGGACGGTTCTGACCGTCGGCTCCGGCCGTCGGTCCTGACCGCCGGTTCCGGCCATCGGAAACGACCGACGGTCCTATCTGCCGATTTTCGTTGTCCACAGGAGTTATCCACAGGTCCGCTTCTCGACCTGGGGACAAGTCGACAACGAAGCGGCATTTGGTCGACAAATCCCCCTACGGCACCTCACTTCGCCCACAGGGACCCAGGTCACCCTTCGTCCACCTGTTTCTTGCACCCCATCCTCCGGAGTGACACCCGGTGTCCCGTTTCCACTCGAAAGTGCGGGCATGAAGGGTTTGAACAACCCGCCTCCAAGAATTGGGAATGATCACTTCCGTGCATCCACAGATCTTTCGCACACCCTGTGGATAACTTTTCCGGGCTGTGGATTCCTGTGGACAGTCACGCCTCAAGTCCCGTTCCCCACAAGGAAATCCGGTCAACCCGACGCCCACGCGGCGCCTCCTTCCGGGGATGCCGCAACACTCCATTGACCAGTCGAACGGGGCGTCCGGCCCGCGTACGGCAATAGTGGGTCGAGACCCGGCACCACGCACCGGTAGCCTTGACCGCGTGATTGACCTTCGCCTGCTCCGTGAGGACCCCGACCGTGTGCGCGCCTCGCAGCGCGCCCGTGGAGAGGACGTCGCGCTCGTCGACTCCCTCCTGTCCGCCGACGAACGGCGCAGGTCGTCCGGCGTCCGTTTCGACGAGCTGCGCGCCGAGCAGAAGGGCCTCGGCAAGCTCATCGGCAAGGCCACCGGGGACGAGAAGGCCGAGCTCCTCAAGCGGGCCGAGCAGCTGAAGACCGACGTCAAGGCCGCCGACACCGAGCGTGACGCGGCCGACGCCGAGACCCAGGAGCTGCTCCAGCGGCTCGGCAACCTCGTCCACCCCGACGTGCCCGTCGGCGGCGAGGAGGACTTCGTCACGCTGGAGACGCACGGCACGCACCGCGACTTCGCCGCCGAGGGCTTCGAGCCCAGGGACCACCTGGAGCTGGGCCAGCTGCTCGGCGCCATCGACGTGGAGCGCGGCGCCAAGGTCTCCGGCTCGCGCTTCTACTTCCTGACCGGCGTGGGCGCCCTCCTGGAGCTGGCCCTGGTCAACGCGGCGATCGCCCAGGCCACGGCGGCCGGCTTCACGCCGATGCTGACCCCGGCCCTGGTGCGCCCGCAGTCGATGGCCGGCACCGGCTTCCTCGGCCAGGCCGCCCAGGACGTCTACCACCTCGACAAGGACGACCTGTACCTGGTCGGCACGTCCGAGGTGCCGCTCGCCGCGTACCACATGGACGAGATCCTGGACGCCGACCGCCTGCCGCTGCGCTACGCCGGCTTCTCGCCCTGCTTCCGCCGCGAGGCGGGCTCGCACGGCAAGGACACCCGGGGCATCTTCCGCGTGCACCAGTTCGACAAGGTCGAGATGTTCTCCTACGTCCTGCCCGAGGACTCGCAGGCCGAGCACCAGCGCCTGCTGGACTGGGAGAAGCAGTGGCTGACGTCGCTGGAGCTGCCGTTCCGGGTGATCGACGTGGCCTCGGCCGACCTGGGCTCCTCGGCCGCGCGCAAGTACGACTGCGAGGCGTGGATCCCGACCCAGGGCAAGTACCGCGAGCTGACCTCGACCTCGGACTGCACCGAGTTCCAGTCCCGCCGGCTGTCGATCCGCGTCCGCGAGGGCAAGAAGGTGCGTCCGCTGGCCACGCTCAACGGCACGCTGTGCGCCGTACCGCGCACGATCGTGGCGATCCTGGAGAACCACCAGCAGGCCGACGGTTCGGTCCGGGTGCCCGAGGTGCTGCGCCCGTACCTGGGCGGCCGGGAGGTCCTGGAGCCGGTGGCCAAGTGACTGACACCGGCACCGCCACGGTCCCCGGCACCGGCTCCGCCGGGGGCTTCCCCTACTGGCTGATCGCCACCGACCTCGACGGCACACTGCTGCGCAGCGACGACACGATCTCGCGGCGCACCCGTGACGCGCTCGCCGCGGCCACCGCGGCGGGCGCCGCCCACATCGTGGTCACCGGGCGGGCGGTGCCGTGGACCCGGCACATCCTGGACGACCTCGGCTACGACGGACTGGCCGTCTGCGGTCAGGGCGCGCAGGTCTACCACGCCGGGGAGCACCGGCTGCTGACCTCCGTGACCCTGGACCGTCAGCTGGCCGGGGTGGCACTGGCCAAGATCGAGGCGGAGACCGGCCCGCTGTACCTGGCGGCGAGCCGGGACGGCCTGGAGGGCGACGTGCTGGTCGGCCCGGGCTACGCCGTCGGGGGCGACCTGCCGGCCGTGCCGTTCACCGACGCCTCGGACCTGTGGTCGGCGCCGCTGAACAAGATCTACATCCAGCATCCGACCCTGTCCGACGACGAACTGGCCGAGGCGGCCCGACGCGCCGCGGGCGGCTTCGTCACCGTCGTCATGGCCGGCGCGGGCGTCGTCGAGCTGCTGCCCCTGGGGCTGTCCAAGGCCACGGGTCTGTCGCTGGCGGCCCGTCGGCTCGGTCTGAAGGCGGCTGACACGATCGCCTTCGGTGACATGCCCAACGACGTCCCGATGTTCGGCTGGGCGGCCCGGGGCGTGGCGATGGCCAACGCCCACGAGGAGCTGAAGGCGGTGGCCGACGAGGTGACGTCTTCCAACGACGAGGACGGCATCGCGGTGGTGCTGGAGCGGCTGGCGGCCTGATACCGGGCCGTAGCTCTTAGACGCAGCCCCTGCAGCTCTTAGCCGTAACCCCTACGACGCACGGTCCGGACGGCGCCGGCGTCCCCGTCGGTCGGCCCACGCGGGGTGTCCCGCGTGCTCGAAGCGGCCTCCCGTTGCGCCGTCGCCGTCCGGCCTCGTGCATCCCCCACAGTGCCGTCACGGGAAGCCGGGCGCCACCGATTAAAAGGGGACGTACGCCGCGTTACCGACGGCTCGCGGTCACTCCTCCCCGGCGAGCGTCAGCGACCGCAGCTTCTGGCCGGCGTACCAGGTGGCGAGCACGGTCACCACGGCGAGCAGCACTGTCGCGGTCGGCAGGCCGACGTCGGAGGTCACCAGGTTCCCGTCGGCGACCCTCTCGGCCACCGCCAGCGACCACTGCTGGACGCTCAGCGTGCGGGCGCCCGGCACCAGGGAGCCGAACAGTGCCTCCCAGACCAGGGCGTAGACGAGCCCGAAGACGACGGCGTGCCGCGACACGGTGCCCAGCAGCAGGAACAGCGCGGCGTAGGCGATGGAGGCGACCAGCGCGGCGATCGTGAAGGCGACGGCGACCTGCTGGCCGTTGCCGTTGAGGATCAGACCGGCGAGCAGCGTGGGCACGGCGGAGAAGACCATCGTCACGGCTATGGCGACGATCAGCTTGGTGAAGATGATCGTCGGCCGCTTGATCGGCTTGGACAGCAGGTACACCACCGAGCCGTCGTCGATCTCGGGGCCGATGGCGCCGGTGCCGGCGATGACGCCGATGATCGGCACCATGGTGGCGAGGGCGAAGCCGCCCAGCACGTCCGTGGCGGTCTGGTCGTCGACTCCGGCGAGCGCGCGCACCGCGACGGCGATGACGACGAGCAGCAGCGGGAGCACGCCCAGGATGAGGGCCCGGCGGCGGCCGAGCAGGGCCCGGTAGGTGAGCCGGGCGACTGTGGGGTCGTACATTCTTCGGCCTCCTACGCCGCGACGAGATACGAGAAGACGGACTCGAGGGACTCGTCCGACGGCGAGACCGTGAGCAGTCGGATGCCGTGGTCGCGGGCGACCTTCGGCAGCAGGGCCGTGAACCGGCCGAAGTCGACGGCCTGGATGCGCAGGGCGCCCTCGGCGAGGTCGACCTCGATGCCGGACGTCGACGGGTCGGCGATCAGCGCCGCCGCGAGGGCCCGGTCGTCGCTGGAACGCACCAGGTAGCGGTGGGGCCGGTCGGTCATCAGGCGGCGGATCTTGCGGAAGTCGCCGCTGGCCGCGTGGCGTCCGGCGACGATGACCTCGATGTGCCAGGCGAGCTGTTCGACCTCTTCGAGGATGTGCGAGGAGAACAGCACGGTGCGGCCCTCGTCGCCCATGCGCCGCAGCAGGTCCATCAGCTGCATGCGCTGACGGGGGTCCATGCCGTTGAACGGCTCGTCGAGCAGGAGCAGCGACGGCTGATGGACGAGGGCGGAGGCCATCTTCACGCGCTGGCGCATGCCCTTGGAGTACGTGGCGATCTTGCGGTCCTGCGCGTAGGCCATCTCCACGGTGGCGAGGGCCTCGTCGGCCGCCTTGGCACCCAGACCGTGCAACTCGGCGTTGGCGAGGACGAACTCGCGGCCGGTGAGGAAGTCGTACATCGCCTCCCGCTCGGGGACGATGCCGATGTGCTTGTAGATGTCCTCGTTGCGCCAGACCGGCTGGCCGTCGAGGGTGACGCTGCCGGTGGAGGGGGCCAGGAAGCCGCCCATCATGTTGATGAGGGTGGACTTTCCCGCGCCGTTCGGGCCGAGCAGGCCGGTGACGCCGGGGCCGATCGTCATGGTGATGTCGTTGACGGCGACCACGTTGCCGAACCAGCGGGAGACGTGGTCGATGTTCAGCGTGGTCACAGTCCCACCTTCTTGTAGCGGCGCATCAGCAGGCCGTAGCATCCGGCGATCAGGCCGAGGGTGGCGAGGACGTAAACGGCGCCCACGCCGTTGCTCGGGCTTTCCCCGCCGGGGAAGGCCGAGGTGGCCCCGAGGAAGGCGGACTGCACTCCGTCGATGAGGGTGATCGGCGAGAACAGTCCTATCCAGGCGACGGCTGCGGAGCTGCTCTGGACGTCCGCGATGGCCTGGAGCGTGGAGACCGCGCCGTAGGTGATGGTCAGGACGGCGATGACGGCCGCGATGCCGAAGCCGCGGCGCGGGGTGACCGAGGCCACGACCAGGCCGAGGCCGGCGAAGAGCAGGGAGAGCAGTGCCACGGAGACCAGTCCCTGGGCGAACCCCTTGGTCTGGTCCGCGAAGTCGAGTTTGGCGAGCAGCGCACCCACGTAGAGCACCAGCAGCGGTGCGGCGGTGAGGATGAACAGGGCGGAGGCCAGCGACGCGTACTTGGCGCGGACGTAGTCGGCGGTCTCGATCGGCCGGGAGAAGTACAGCGGCACGGTCTTGAAACGCAGGTCGCGCGAGACGGACTGCGGGGCCTGGGCCGCGACGTAGAGGCTGATGACGGCCTGCAGGACGACCGCGTAGCGCGTGTAGTCCACGGGCAGGTCGTTGGCCTTGGTGGCGACGGCGACCGCGACCATGATGCCCGCCGGGAGGCACATCACCACGAAGAGCAGCATCGGCAGCACCTTCGACTTGGCCGAGCGGCCGAGGCCGTAGGCGCCGCGCAGGGACTGCGAGTACAGCGAGCGGCGGGCGTAGGCGCGGCCGAGGCGGGGGCCGTCGTAGCTGCGGTAGCCGATGTTGTGGATGCGGGTCTGGTCACCCGGGACCGTGGCTGTGGGCTGTTCAGCTGCCATGGCCGACCGCCTCCTTTTGTGCTGCGTCGCTGTCGGTGAAGACCTCCGAGATGTGGTGCCGGCGCTGCTCCATGCGGACCAGGCCGAGACCGAGGTCGGCTATGACGTCGCGGACCAGGTCGTAGGTCTCCTCGCCCGCCGAGGTGAGCAGCAGGACGTGGCCGGCGCCGGGCAGGCCGCTGCCGTCCTGGACGGTGACCCCGCGCGCGTCGAGCGCGTCGCGCACCGCGCGGGTGCCGTCGGGGTGCTCGTCGGTGTCGGTGACCTCGATCGCGAGGGTCGTGGTGGTCTGGGTGAAGTCCGTGGTGGAGCTGGAGCGCAGCAGCTTGCCGCCGTCCACGACGACGACGTGGTCGCAGGTGCGTTCCAGTTCGCCCAGCAGGTGCGAGGTGACCAGGACGGAGATGCCGAAGTCGGTGTGGATGCGGCGGATGAGGCCGAGCATCTCGTCGCGGCCGACCGGGTCGAGGCCGTTGGTCGGCTCGTCGAGGAAGACCAGCTGGGGGTCGTGGACGAGGGCCTGCGCGAGCTTCACGCGCTGCTTCATGCCCGTCGAGTAGCCGCCGATGGGGCGGTAGCGCTCCTCGTACAGGCCGACGTGGCGCAGGGTGTCGGCCGTGCGCTCGCGAGCGGCAGTGGGCGGCAGGCCGGACATGCGTGCCATGTGGACGACGAACTCGGTGGCCGAGACGTCGGGTGGCAGGCAGTCGTGCTCCGGCATGTAGCCGACCCGCTCGCGGATGTCGGCGCCCTTGGTGGTGACATCGAGTCCGAGCACTTCGGCCCGGCCCTCGGTGGCGGGAGACAGACCCAGCAGGATCTTGATCAGGGTGGATTTGCCGGCGCCGTTGGCACCGACGAGTCCGGTCACACCGGGTCCGACGTCCACGGAGAGCCGGTCGAGCGCGGTCACCCGGGGGAACCGCTTGCTCAGGCTTTCGGTCGCGATCACAGTCACATCCACGACAGTAGTGACGTCCGCCACTGCGGTCGTCAGACCGCAGAGCCGTCTTCGCGTCAGACTCGAGTAGTACGGGCCCGTAGGGGACGCCGTACCTGAGAGCCACGGAGCGGCCTTCCGAGGCGGCATCGACCGCCCTATTGACGTTGAGTCTAACAACTGGGAGATTCGGCGACGTCACGTTACGGCCGAGTAGCACGGTCTGCGGGCAAGTGGACGGCAGGGTCGGCGCGGACCGCGCCGGAACGGCGGAACGGGGGGTGGCACGGCATGGGTGGCACGACGACGGTGCCTGCGGCAGGACTCCGCACGGAACTGCGTGGATTCCGCGAGGTGCAGCGACTCGCCTACGACTGCGCCGAGGCCGTCGCCGCCCGGCTGGAGCCGGGAGTGACCGAGCGCGAGGCGGCCCGCATGCAGCGCGCGTGGCTGCGCGAGCGGGGCGTGCGGGACTGGTTCCACCTGCCCTTCGCCTGGTTCGGTGACCGCACGGCGTTCGCGGGCTTCCGCGTGCCCCTGCAGTTCTTCCCCACGAACCGCCGGCTGGAGCCGGGCATGCCGTTCATCCTCGACATGGCCCCGGTGCACCGGGGCTTCACCGCCGACATCGGCTACTCCGGGGCGCTCGGCCCCAACCCGGTGCAGCAGCGACTGGCGGCCGACCTGGCGGCGCACCGCGAGCTGATCCTGCGCGAGGTGCGCGAGCGCAGGCCGCTGCGGGAGATCTACGAGGACGTGGACCGGCTCATGGTCCGCCAGGGCTGTGCGAACCGGCACCGGGCCTATCCCTTCGGCGTGATCGCCCACAAGGTGGACCGGGTGCGGGAACGGCGGCTGTCCCCGCGCCTGTTCGGCTTCGGCACGCAGTCGCTCAAGGGGCTGGCCGGCGACGCGCTGCACGGCCACCGCGAGGGCTGGTCCCCGCTGTGGTCGCCGTACCGCTTCTCCGACCACCCGCCCCACCCGGGGCTGTGGGCGGTCGAACCCCACCTCGGTTTCCGGGGTACGGGCGCGAAGTTCGAGGAGATCCTGGTCGTGACCGACTCCGCGGATCCCGAGGAGAGCGCCTTCTGGCTGGACGACGATCTGCCGCACGTGCGGCGCTGGACGGAGGGGACATGACGGTGCCGGACGGTGTGCGGGAGCGCTGGGTGCGCACGGGCGGGGTCGAGCTGTGCGTGGCGGAGCTGGGCGATCCGCGGCGGCCCACGGTCGTCCTGGTGCACGGCTACCCGGACAGCAAGGAGGTCTGGTCCGAGGTCGCCGCCCGCCTGGCCGACGCCTTCCACGTGGTCCTCTACGACGTCCGCGGCCACGGCCGGTCCACCGCGCCGAGCCCGCTGCGGGGCGGGTTCACGCTGGAGAAACTGACGGACGACTTCCTGGCCGTGGCCGACGCGGTCAGCCCGGACCGCCCGGTGCACCTGGTGGGCCACGACTGGGGCTCGGTGCAGTCCTGGGAGTTCGTCACGGTCAAGCGCACCGAGGGGCGCATCGCCTCCTTCACCTCGATGTCCGGGCCCTCACTGGACCACTTCGGGCACTGGATCAACAAACGCCTCAGGCGCCCCACCCCGCGGCGGGTCGGACAGCTCCTCGGCCAGGGCGCCAAGTCCTGGTACGTCTATCTGCTGCACACCCCCGTGCTCCCGGAGCTGGCCTGGCGCGGCCCCCTCGGCAGGCGCTGGCCGGGCATCCTGGAACGCGTCGAGAAGGTGCCCGGCGGCGACTACCCGACCTCCTCCCTCCCCTCGGACGCGGCACACGGGGCGTGGCTGTACCGGGACAACGTGCGGCCCCGGCTGCGCAGGCCGCGCGAGGACGCCTACGCGCACGCGCCCGTGCAGCTCGTCACGCCCCTCGGCGACGCGTTCCTGTCGGAGCGGCTCTACGACGGCCTCGAGCTGTGGGTGCCGCACCTCACCCGGCGCACGCTGCCCGCGAAGCACTGGGTGCCGCGCACCCGGCCGGACCGGCTGGCGGACTGGATCACGGAGTTCGTCACCGCCACCGAGGACGGCCGCTCCGGGACCGCGGCGAACGGGAAGCACGCGGACCGCTTCGGCGGGCAGCTGGTCCTGGTCACCGGTGCGGGCAACGGCATCGGGCGGGCGACGGCGTTCGCGTTCGCCGAGGCCGGCGCGCGCGTGGTGGCCGTCGACCGGGACGCCGAGGCCGCCGCCCGGACCGCGGAGCTGTCCCGGCTGATCGGTGCGCCGGACGCCTGGGCGGAAGCCGTCGACGTCTCCGACGAGCAGGCCATGGAGAAGCTGGCGGCCCGGGTCGCCGCCGAATACGGCGTCGTGGACGTGCTCGTGAACAACGCCGGGATCGGGCTGTCGGGCTCCTTCTTCGACACCACGCCGGAGGACTGGAAGAAGGTCCTCGACGTCAACCTGTGGGGCGTGATCCACGGCTGCCGTCTGTTCGGCCGGCAGATGGCCGAGCGCGGGCAGGGCGGCCACATCGTCAACACCGCGTCGGCGGCCGCCTTCCAGCCCTCCAGGGCGCTGCCCGCCTACGGCACCTCCAAGGCGGCCGTGCTGATGCTGAGCGAGTGCCTGCGCGCCGAACTGGCCGATCAGGGGATCGGCGTCACGGCGATCTGCCCCGGCCTGGTCAACACCAACATCACCTCCACCGCGCACTTCGTGGGCATGGACGCCGAGGAGGAGAAGCGCCGGCAGCAGCGCACCGCCCGGCTGTACGGGGCGCGCAACTACCCGCCGGAGAAGGTAGCGGACGCCGTCCTGGAGGCGGTCGTGCACAACAGGGCGGTGGTCCCGGTGACGCCGGAGGCGCGCGGCGCCCACCTCATGTCCCGCTTCGCGCCACGGGTACTGCGACGCCTCGCCCGGGTGAATCCGCCTCTGTAGTTTCCACAGGAACACCCAACCAGCCTGTGGATAACTGGACTTGACTGTGGATCAAACCTCGACGGCTAAATCGATCGCGTGATGTCCGTCTCACCGTGCAGGCTGGTGCCATGCAACGGGAACGCTCGGTGAAGGTGTCCAAGTACCTGTCGAAGCACCTGCGCCACCAGCCGGAGAGGATCGGGCTCACGCTCGACGAGGGCGGCTGGGTCGAGATCGACACGCTGATCGCCGCCGCGGCCGAGCACGGCTTCCGCTTCACCCGTGAAGAGCTCGACGACGTCGTCGCCACCAACGACAAGCAGCGCTTCGCCGTCGAGGGAGCCCTCATCCGGGCCAGCCAGGGTCACAGCATCCACGTGGATCTCCAGCTGCCGACAGCGGCCCCGCCGCCGTATCTCTATCACGGGACCGTGGCCCGGCATCTGGAGGCCATTCGTGCCGAGGGCCTGCGGCCGATGAACCGGCACGACGTGCATCTCTCGCCGGACCGTGAGACCGCGACCCGGGTCGGAGCCCGCCGCGGCCGGCCGGTCGTACTCCCGGTGGACGCCGCGGCCATGCACCGCGACGGACACGACTTCCGCGTCAGCGCGAACGGGGTCTGGCTGACGCAGCACGTCCCGTCCCGTTATCTGCGCTTTCCCGCTCCGCACTGACCCCGCATGATCGAGGGCATGGAGCACCTGCCCACCACCCAGTCCGCCGTCACCGCTCTCCGCGCCGTCGCCGAGGAGTACGCGGTGGAGATCGAGGTCACCGACGACATCGGCGCCGACCAGACCTCCCGCCACATGGCCGCGGGCATGGGGGTGACCACCGATGCCGACGGTTCCCTCCCGCACGAGGCGTTCGTCGAATTCGGCGGCGTTCCCCGGGTGAGCGTCCGGCTCTTCCACGAGGGCGATGCTCTGATCACCGTGGAGAACGTGGAGTTCCCCGATGTGGAACGCGATGACGTGCCCGCGTTCCTGCGCTCCGTCTTCGGTGGCCTCGCCCATGTCCATGGGCGCCGCTTCCCACCCGGATACCGCCTGATCGTGCCGCTGCCGGGCGACCGGGCGCACAAGGAGCACGTGTCGATGCTGCTCCTCACACCGTGGCTGAGCAGTCGCGTACGGTGACGCCTCATGCTGTTTCACGTGAAACCGACCGGGGCCGCATAGGCTCGGTGGCATGAGTCTGCGTCTGAGCACCGTGATCCTTCCGTACCGCCGCTGGCACGAAGGCGGCCGTTCGACCTGGACGCGGGCCGAGCAGCTCGGCTTCCACACCGCTTACACCTACGACCACCTCTCCTGGCGCAGCTTCCGGGACGGACCGTGGTTCGGTGCCGTGCCGACCCTCACCGCCGCCGCGGCCATGACCGAGCGGCTGCGCCTGGGCACCCTGGTCACCTCGCCGAACTTCCGGCACCCGGTGACGCTCGCCAAGGAGCTGATCTCCCTGGACGACATCTCCGGCGGGCGGATCACCCTCGGCATAGGAGCGGGCGGCACCGGCTTCGACGCCACGGCGCTGGGCCAGGAGCCCTGGACGCCGCGGGAGCGGGCCGACCGGTTCGGCGAGTTCCTCCCGCTGCTCGACCGGCTGCTGACCGAGGACGCCGTGTCGTACGAGGGCGATTTCTACTCGGCGCACGAGGCGCGCAACATTCCGGGCTGTGTGCAGCGGCCCCGGCTGCCCTTCGCGGTGGCCGCGACCGGCCCACGGGGTCTGGCACTCGCCGCCCGCCACGGCCAGGCGTGGGTGACGACCGGTGACCCGAAGCTGTTCGAGAACGGCACCCCCGAGCAGTCGGCCCGGGCGCTGCGGCAGCAGGGCGACCGGCTGGCCGACGCCTGCGCCGCCATCGGCCGCGATGCCGATGAGCTGGACAGGATCCTGCTCACCGGATTCACACCGGAGCGCAGTCGCCCGCTGGAGTCCGTGGACGCGTTCGTGGACTTCGCCGGACGCCATCGGGACCTGGGCTTCACCGAGCTCGTCGTCCACTGGCCGATCCCGGACTCGGACTTCGCCGCGGACGAGAAGATCTTCGAGCGGATCGCGATGGAAGCACTGGCGCAGCTGAAGGACTGAGCGCCGTGGCTCACATATGTGCGGACCAGCTCTCGGCCGTGCACGCATATGCGTGACAATGACCGGGTGACCTCAGCGACCCGACAGCCCGAGCCCCCGGCCGCCGCCACTCGCCCGCGGCTCATCGCCACCGACCTCGACGGCACCCTGCTGCGCGACGACAAGTCCGTCTCCCCGCGTACGGTCGCCGCGCTGGCCGCGGCGGAGAAGGCGGGCATCGAGGTCTTCTTCGTCACCGGCCGCCCCGCCCGCTGGATGGACGTCGTCAGCGCCCATGTCCACGGGCACGGCCTCGCCATCTGCGGCAACGGCGCCGCCGTGGTCGACCTGCACGGCGGCCCCGGCAAGCACCGGTTCGTGAAGGTCCGCGAGTTGCCGCAGGACAACGCGCTGGACGCCGTACGGCTGCTGCGGGAGGCGGCGCCCGGCACGGTCTACGCGGTCGAGCAGACGTACGGCTTCCACCAGGAGCCGGGCTACCCGAAACTGCACATGGAGGTCCCCGACGACCTCCTGCCCGCCGAGGAGATCCTGGCACCGGGAGGTCGCGGCGCCGCCGAGCCCGTCCTCAAGATCCTCGCCTTCCATCCGGAGCTGGACCCCGACGGCTTCCTCACCCTGGCCCGCCTCGCCATCGGCGACCGCGCCAACGTCACCCGGTCCAGTCCCAGCGCCCTGCTGGAGATCAGCGGTCCCGACGTCTCCAAGGCCAGCACGCTCGCCCTGTGCTGCGCCGAGCGGGGCATCTCGCACGAGGAGGTCGTGGCCTTCGGCGACATGCCGAACGACGTCGAGATGCTCACCTGGGCGGGGCAGTCGTACGCGATGGGCAACGCGCACCCGGACGTGATCGCCGCCGCCTCCGGGCGGACGGTCGCCAACAACGACGACGGCGTGGCGGTCGTCATCGAGCGGATGCTGGCGGACCTGCCCTGACGTCCGCCGCCGCGGGGCGCCCGGTCCCGCGGCACGTCCGGTGCCGTCACAGCGGCACCCCGCGCTGCGTCAGCCACGGCACCGGATCCAGCGCCGAGCCCATCTCCGGGGTGACCCGTACCTCGAAGTGCAGGTGGGGGCCGGTGGAGTTGCCGGTGCTGCCGGACTGACCGATCCACTGCCCGGGTTCGACCCGGTCGCCCTGGTCGACGGCGACGGCGGCGAGGTGGGCGTACTGGGTGTAGTAGCCGCCCGCGTGCTGGATGACGACCTGGATGCCGAAGGCCCCGCCGCAGGACACCTTCACGACGCGGCCCGTGCCGACCGAGCGCACCGGTGTCCCGACCGGCACCGCGAAGTCCTGGCCGGTGTGCCGGTGCGCCCACCGCGATCCGCCGCTGCCGAAGGACGCCGACAGCTCATAGGTCTCGACCGGGGCCATCCAGGTCGGGCCGGCGGGTACGTCCGGCTGGTCGAGGCGGACGGCGCCGGGGCACGAGCCGGCCGCGACGGAGGAGTCCGCCTGTCCCTCCAGCCGTGACCGGGCCGCCTCCAGCTTGTTCTCGATCTTCTTCTTCAGCTTCACCAGGTCGGCGTTGCGTTTCTCCAGTGCCTGCCAGGCCGCCTGTGCCTTGGCCTCCTCGGCGGCGAGCCGGGCCTCGGCCCGCAGATTCGCGCCGATGGCCCTGTCCACGGCGCTGTTCGCGCGGGAGACCACCCGCTGACCCCGCATCAGCTCCTCGGGGTCGTCGGCGAGGAGCATCCGCGCGGTGAGCGGGAGTCCGCCGCCGTCGCGGTACTGGGCACGGGCGATGCGTCCCAGGTCCTCGTGCATGGCGTCGATCTTCTGCCGTTGCCGGTCGAGCCGCCGCTCGTACTCCAGGGCCTTCGACCGCTGCGCCTCCGCCTCGCGCCGTCCGTCCTCGTACGTGCGGGTCGCCTTCGCCGCGTCCTCGTACAGGCGCACCACCTGCGGGGCGAGATCGGTGCCGGGTCCGCCGTCCCCGTCCATGCCGTCGGTGGGGCGGGCCGCGAGCACGGCCAGCGCGCACAGCAGCACCGGAACGAGCAACGGACGTCGGCGGGATGAGCGCATGTCAGCGATCGTGGACCTGCGCGGCGCCCGCGGTCGCGTTCACGTCGTACGAGTGGGGGACCCGTTGCTGCACACGGCTCAGTGCGGCTGCTGCACACGGGGCAACACGGTGTCGGCGGCACTCAGTACGGCGCTTCCCACAGCACCGTCGTGCCACCGCCGTCCGCCCCGATGCCCGGTCCGAGCCGACTGGCACCGCCCACGGTCTCGGCGCGGCGCTCCAGGTTGTGCAGGCCGCTGCGCCGGCCGCCCTCGGGGACGCCGACCCCGTCGTCCGCGACGGTCAGGCGGACGCCCGGCCGGCCGTCCGGCAAAGTCGCGGTCGCGTCCACGACCACTTCGATGCGGTCGGCGTGGGCGTGCCGGAAGGCGTTGGACAGGGTCTCGCGCAGCGCGGCGATGAGGTTCTTGCCGGTCAGGTCGCCGACGGCGGTGTCGACCGGGCCGACGAAGCGGTGCGAGGGCGTGAAGCCCAGCGGGACGGCGGCCATGGTGATCTCGCGCAGGACCCGGGTGCGCAGGCCCGTGGGCGCCTCGGCCGGCTGTTGCAACGCGAAGATCGCCGAACGGATCTCCTGAATGGTGACGTCGAGTTCGTCGACGGCCCGGCCCACCCCGTCGCGCACCTCGGGCACCGCCGACCTGCGCTGGGCGCTCTCCAGCATCATCCCCGTCGCGAACAGCCGCTGGATGACGAGGTCGTGCAGGTCCCGGGCGATCCGGTCCCGGTCCTCGTACACGGCGAGCCGTTCCCGGTCGCGTTGAGCCTCGGCCATGGTCAGCGCCAGCGCCGCCTGGGAGGCGAACCGGTCGCCGAGCGCGCGCTCGGTCCGGGTGAACGGGCCCTCGCCCCGGGCGCGGGGCATGACGAGGCACCCGAGGACCTTCCCGTCCCTGCACAGCGGCAACAGCATGACCGGCCCGTAGGAGCGCACCGGCCCGTCGTCCAGGCGGGGGTCGGTGCCGGCGTCGTCCACAAACACGGGCCGCCCGGCGAGCACTTCCGCCACGACGGCGTTCTCCGGTGGGACGACCGCGCCCAGAGCGTTCGTGGGGCCCGGCGCGTCGACGGCCACGATCTCCAGGCCGCCCCCGTCGGCCGGGAGCAGCACGATCCCGGCGGCCGCCCCGGAGACGCGGCGGGCCTGCTCGGCGACGATCTGCAGGGCGTCGTCGGTGTCACCGCCGGCGAGCAGGGCGGTGGTGACGGCGACCGACCCGTCGATCCACCGCTCCCGCTGCTGGGCCGCCTCGTGCAGTCGCGCGTTGCCGATGGCGATACCGGCCTCCGTGGCCAGGACCCGGACCATGGCGAGGTCGTAGTCGTCGAAGGGCTCACCCGCGTGCTTGTCGGTCAGGTAGAGGTTGCCGAAGATCTCACCCTGCACACGGATGGGAACTCCCAGGAAGCTGCGCATCGGCGGGTGGTGCTCGGGAAAGCCGCACGAGCGCGGGTCCGCGGTCAGGTCGGTCAGCGGGACCGGCTCGGGATCGCGGATGAGCGCGCCGAGCAGACCCTTGCGACCGTCCGGGAGGTGGCCGACGTGCCGGACGGTCGCCTCGTCGAGGCCGTGGTGGACGAAGTCGGTCAGGCCGTCGCCGTCCTCGTCGACGACGCCGATGGCCGCGTACCGGGCGTGCGCCAGCTCGGCGGCCGTCTCGCAGATCCGGTTCAGCGTGGAGTGCAGTCCCAGTCCACTGCCGACGGAGCGCATCGCGTCCAGCAGTTTCGGCACCCGTGCCAGGAGCTCGGCCGAGGCCCCCTCACGAGGCGGCGGGGAGCCGGGAGGCGGGGCTGGGGACATGACCCGAGCCTAATGAGACCTTTTTGTTCAGGAAAGTCGGATTACCGGAAACTTTTCGCGAGCCCTTGGCCGAGTAGCCGCCGGGTGGCCGGTCACACCGCTCCCACCAGCAGTTCCGCCGCCGCCTCCCGTCCGGCCATCTCCCGCAGCGGCCCCGGTACGGCCGCCAGCTCCGCGTACGTACCGCGCTGCACGACCCGGCCCCGGTCCAGCACGATCACCTCGTCCACGGCCCCCAGTCCCGCCAGCCGGTGCGTGATCAGCAGGCTCGTGCGGCCCTCGGTGGCGGCCAGCAGATCGGCGGTGAGCGCGTCGGCGGTCGGCAGGTCGAGGTGCTCGGCGGGCTCGTCGAGCACGAGGACGGGGAAGTCGGCGAGCAGCGCCCGGGCCAGGGCGAGCCGCTGACGCTGGCCACCGGACAACCGGGCCCCGTGTTCCCCGACCAGTGTGTCCAGGCCGTCGGGCAGGCTGTCGGCCCAATCCAGCAGCCGGGCTCGCGCCAGCGCGTCGCGCAGTTCGCCCTCGGTGGCGTCCTTCCTGGCCAGGAGCAGGTTCTCGCGGACCGAGCTGTCGAAGAGGTGCGCGTCCTGGGCGCACAGCCCGACGAGCCGCCGTACGTCGTCGCCGGCCAGGGCGCAGGCGTCGACACCGGCCAGCGTGTAGGAGCCCGCGTCCGGGTCGAGGAAGCGCAGCAGCACCTGGGCCAGGGTCGTCTTGCCGGACCCGGACGGCCCGACCACGGCGACGCGGCGCCCCTCCGCCAGCGTCAGGTCAAGCCCCGCCAGCGCGTCCCTGTCCTGCCCGGCGTGACGCGCGTCCAGCCCCTTGAGGACCACCGGGAACGGCGACGCGGGCGCCTGCCGGGGCAACTCCGGCTCCCGCACCGGCTCCGGGGCGTCGAGCACCTCGTACACGCGCTCGGCGCTCCTGCGCACGCGCTGCCGGTACTGCACGGCGAGCGGCAGTCCGAGTACGGCCTCGAAGGCCGCCAGCGGGGTCAGGACGACGACGGCCACGGCCACCCCGGCGAGCCGGCCGTCGGCGACCGCCTGGACCCCGACGAGGGCGGCGCCCGCGACGGTCAGACCGGAGACGAGCGCGGTGAGCCCGTCGCCCAGCGCGGTGGCGGTCGCGGCCCGCGAGCCGATCCGGGTGAGGATGCCGTCGGCCCGCCGCGCCTCGGCGGCACGACCGGGCAGGGCACCGGCGACGGTCAGCTCGGCCGTGCCGGTGAGCAGGTCCGTCACCCGGGTGGCGAGCACGCCCCGGGCGGGGGCGAGCCGACGCTCGGCCCGCCGGGCCACGGCCGCGGTGACCAGTGGAACGCCGACACCGGCCGCGAGCAGGCCGGCCGCGAGCACGGCGCCCGCCTCCGGCAGCAGCCAGGCCGTGAAGCCGACCGCCGCGACGGAGACGAACAGCGCGCTGCCGGCGGGCAGCAGCCAGCGCAGCCAGTAGTCCTGCAAGGCGTCGACATCGGCGACGAGCCGGGACAGCAGGTCGCCCCGGCGGCTGCGGTGCAGCCCCGCGGGGGCCAGCCGCTCCAGCCGCCGGTACACGGCGACCCGCGTGTCGGCCAGCATCCGCAGCACGGCGTCGTGCGAGACGAGTCGCTCCGCGTAGCGGAACACGGCCCGGCCGATGCCGAAGGCACGCGTCGCCGTCACGGCCACCATCAGGTACAGCACCGGCGGCTGCTCGGAGGCCCGCGAGATGAGGTAGCCGGAGGTCGCCATCAGGCCGACGGCGCTGCCGAGCGCCAGAGAGCTGAGCAGCAGCGCGAGAGTGAGCCGCCCGCGCCGCGCGGAGGACATGGCACGGACCCGGGACAGTACGCCCCCGCGCGCCTGCGCAGCGGACTCGGCGGGATGAGCGGCCACGGCGGCCGGCTCGTCGGAGAGGCCCGGAGCGGGAGAGCGGGTGCCCGCCTCCGCGGCGGCCGGCAGCACGCTGCTGTCGCCGGATGCGACGACGGTTGCCGGGGTGTCCAGCCGCACCACGCGGTCGGCCACCTCCAGCAGCGCCGGGCGGTGCACCACCAGCAGGACCGTCCGCCCCTTGGCCAGCCTGCGCACGGCGTCCACGACCTCGGCCTCGGTGGCCCCGTCCAGAGCCGCCGTCGGTTCGTCGAGCAGCAGCACCGGCCGGTCCGCGAGAAACGCGCGGGCCAGCGCCAGCCGCTGCCGCTGTCCGGCGGACAGGCCGGTTCCGTCCTCCCCGAGGACGGTCGCCGGGCCCTCGGGCAGCGCGTCCACGAACTCCAGCGCGCCCGCGTCCCGCAATGCCCGGCGGACGGCGGTGTCGTCGGCGTCGGGTCGGGCCAGCCGTACGTTCTCCGCGATGGTGCCGGCGTACAGGTGCGGGTGCTGCGGCACCCAGGCGACGCGGGCGTGCCACTGCGCCCGGTCGAGGGAGGCGAGGTCGGCTCCGCCGACCAGGACCCGTCCGCCGGTCGGGGAGACGAAGCCGAGGAGGGCGTGCAGGAGGGTCGACTTGCCCGCCCCGCTGGGGCCGACCAGCGCGACCGTCTCCCCGGGCTCGACGGTCAGGTTCACGTCCGCGACAGCCGCCGCGGCGCGACCCGGGTAGCGGACCGTCACGTCCTCGAAGGCCAGCGCACCGTCCGCCGGTACCGGCCCGGTCCCCGACGCCGGTACCGGGCGCTCCAGCACCGAGAAGATGTCCTCGGCGGCGGCGAGCCCTTCGGCCGCCGCGTGGTACTGCGCCCCCACCTGCCGCAGCGGCAGATACGCCTCGGGAGCGAGGACCAGCACGACCAGGCCGTCGTACAGGGCCATGTCGCCGTGGACCAGGCGCATGCCGATGGTGACGGCGACGAGTGCGACGGACAGCGTGGCCAGCAGTTCCAGCGCGAAGGACGACAGGAAGGCGATCCGCAGGGTCCGCAGGGTCGCCCGCCGGTACTCGCCGGTGATGCGTTTGATCGACTCGGCCTGTGCCTTGGCCCGGCCGAAGACCTTCAGCGTGGGCAGCCCCGCGACCACGTCCAGGAAGTGTCCGGACAGCCGTGACAGCAGCCGCCACTGGCGGTCCATCCGGGACTGGGTGGCCCAGCCGATCAGCATCATGAAGATCGGGATGAGGGGCAGCGTGCCGACGATGATGGCCGCCGAGACCCAGTCCTCGGTGACGATGCGGGCCAGCACCGCCACCGGCACGACCACCGCCAGGCCCAGTTGCGGCAGATAGCGCGAGAAGTAGTCGTCCAGGGCGTCGATGCCCCGGGTGGCGAGGGCGACCAGCGAGCCGGTCCGTTGTCCGCCCAGCCAGCCGGGGCCGAGGGCGGTGGCCCGCTCCAGGAGCCGGCCACGCAACTCCGACTTCACCGCCGCGCTCGCCCGGTGCGCGGCCAGTTCGGTGAGCCAGCCGACCAGCGCCCGGCCGCAGGCGACGGCCACCAACAGCAGGAGAGGGGTACGGAGCCCGGCGACCGGAGTGCCGTGCTGGAAGGCGCCGACCACCACCTCGGCGATGAGCATCGCCTGCGCGACGAGCAAGCCGGCCCCGACGGCCCCCAGAGCGACGACCGCTGCCAGGAAGAACCGGGTGGCGCGGGCGTAGCGCAGAAGACGTGGATCGATGGGTTTCACGTGAAACAGGCCTTCCTGCCTCGGGGATGCCGTTTCACCGTGTTTCACGTGAAACGCAGTGAAACGGCATCCCGTTGGACTCAGTGCGCGGCGTCGGCGAGGTGCTGGGTGCCGATGCGCTTGCGGAACACCCAGTACGTCCAGCCCTGGTAGAGCAGGACGACGGGCGTGGCGATCACGGCCAGCCAGGTCATGATCTTCAACGTGTAGGCGCTGGACGAGGCGTTGGTGACGGTGAGGCTCCAGTCCGCGTTCAACGTGGACGGCATGACGTTCGGGAAGAGCGTCAGGAAGAGCATCGCCACGGCGGCCACGATGGTGACGCCGGACAGGGCGAACGACCAGCCCTCGCGCCCGGCCTGGTTCGCCGTCAGCGCGGCGGCCAGGGCGGCAACGGCCACGACCAGGGCGACCAGGCTCTTGGCGTCCCCGCTGTCGGCCTGCGTCCAGATCAGGAAGGCCAGCGCCAGCACGGCCGTGACCAGGCCGACCCGCAGCGCCAGGGTCCGCGCCCGCTCACGGATCTCACCGACGGTCTTGAGCGCGGTGAACACCGTTCCGTGGAAGGTGAACAGCGTCAGCGTCACCAGACCGCCGAGAAGGGCGTACGGGTTGAGCAGGTCCCAGACCGAGCCGACGTACTCCAGGTCCCGGTCGATCTCCACGCCGTGGACGATGTTGCCGAAGGCCACGCCCCACAGGAACGCGGGGATCAGCGAGGTCCAGAAGATCGCGGTCTCCCAGTTGCGCTGCCACCTCTCCTCGGGCCGCTTCACGCGGTACTCGAAGGCCACTCCGCGGACGATCAGGCAGACCAGGATGACCAGCAGGGGGAGGTAGAACCCGGAGAAGAGCGTGGCGTACCACTCGGGGAAGGCGGCGAAGGTGGCACCGCCGGCCGTGAGCAGCCACACCTCGTTGCCGTCCCACACGGGGCCGATGGTGTTGATCAGCACCCGCTTCTCGGCCCGGTTCCGGGCGAGCAGCTTGGTCAGCACACCGACCCCGAAGTCGAAGCCCTCCAGGAAGAAGTAGCCGGTCCACAGGACGGCGATCAGAACGAACCAGACGTCGTGCAGTTCCATGACTGTGCAGCTCCCTCGGCCTAGTACGAGAAGGCCATCGGCTTGTCGGCGTCACGGAGATCGCCGCCGATCTTCGTGGGCGGATTGAGGTCGGCCTCGGTCAGCTCGGGCGGTCCCGCCTTCACGTACTTCGCCAGCAGCTTGACCTCGATGACGGCCAGGACGGCGTACAGCAGGGTGAAGACGGACATCGAGATGATGACCTCGGTGGTGGACACACCGGGGGAGACCGCGTCGCGCGTCTGCATCACGCCGTAGACGACCCAGGGCTGGCGGCCCATCTCGGTGAAGATCCAGCCCCAGGAGTTGGCGATCAGCGGGAACGCCATCGTCCACAGCGCCAGCAGCCAGTACATCCGGGTGAGCTTCGCCCCGAGCGGCTTCTTCAGCAGCACCAGGTGCGGGACCTCGTCCTCCCCGGTGCGCAGGGCCGGTGGCAGCAGGAACCGCTTCCGGGTCAGCCACAGGCCGAGCAGGCCGAGGGAGAAGGACGCCATGCCGAACCCGATCATCCACCGGAAGCCCCAGTAGGCGACGGGGACGATGGGCTTGTAGTCGCCGGGGCCGAACTGCTCCTGGAGGGCCTTGTTGGTGTCGTTGATGCCGGGCACGTAGGACTCGAAGTCGCTGTGCGCGAGGAACGACAGCAGTCCGGGGATCTCCAGGGCCACCTTGTTGTGCCCCTTGTCGACGTCCCCGTAGGCGAACACCGAGAAGGGCGCCGGTTCCTCGCCGTCCCACAGGGCCTCGGCTGCGGCCATCTTCATCGGCTGCTGCTCGTACATGACCTTGCCGAGGGTGTCGCCGCTGACCGCGGTGAGCAGGCCGCCGACCGCCAGGGTCACCAGGCCGAGCCGGAGCGAGGTGCGCATCACCGGGACGTGCTTCTTGCGCATCAGGTGGAAGGCCGCGATGCCGACCATGAAGGCGCCACCCGTGAGGAAGGCCGCCGAGAAGCTGTGGAACACCTGGTTGAGGGTGGTGTTCTGGGTGAGGACCTGCCAGAAGTCGGTGAGTTCGGCGCGGCCCTTCTCCTCGTTGATCCGGTAGCCGACGGGGTGCTGCATCCAGGAGTTGGCCGCGAGGATGAAGTACGCCGACAGCAGCGTGCCGATCGAGACCATCCAGATGCAGGCCAGGTGGATCTTCTTGGGCAGCTTGTCCCAGCCGAAGATCCACAGGCCGATGAAGGTGGACTCGAAGAAGAAGGCGATCAGCGCCTCGAAGGCGAGCGGAGCGCCGAAGACATCACCCACGAAGCGGGAGTAGTCGGACCAGTTCATACCGAACTGGAACTCCTGCACGATGCCGGTGACGACACCCATCGCGATGTTGATCAGGAAGAGCTTGCCCCAGAACTTGGTCGCCCTGAGGTACTTCTCCTTCTCCGTGCGGACCCAGGCGGTCTGCAGTCCGGCCGTCAGCGCGGCCAGCGAGATCGTCAGCGGGACGAACAGGAAGTGGTAGACGGTCGTGATGCCGAACTGCCATCGCGCCAGCGTCTCCGGCGCCAGAGCCAAGTCCACGTCGTCACTCTCCTCACCTCGCCACACCGCCGTGGTCAGCGGCGGTTTGAGCGCGTTTGTCACACCCAACGCGGGCGCAATCGGGACACGCTTGTGAACGCGTTCACATTCACAAGCAATTATGACCTACTGCTTTTCGACACCGGAAGGGGGGTCCCCTGTGACGTCAACCCCTCTGCCGGATCTTCAACAAACCGTTGAGTTCCAGGGACGGGCGGAGCTCCCGCGGCATGCGAAAGCGCGGGACGGCACCTGCCGACCCGCGCTTCGTCGTCCCGCCCCGGCGGGGGCTACAGCTCCTTGCGGAAGTCCTCCGACACCTTCAGGAAGATGTCGTTCGCCTCGCTCTCCCCGACCGTCACGCGCACGCCCTCACCCGCGAAGGGGCGGATGACCACGCCGGCCTGCTCACAGGCGTCCGCGAAGGCGAGCGTGCGCTCCCCCAGCCGCAGCCAGACGAAGTTGGCCTGGGTCTCCGGCACCGTCCAGCCCTGCGCGCGCAGCGCGTCGACGACCCGGGTGCGCTCGCACACCAGCGAGCCGACCCGGCCGATCAGCTCGTCCTCCGCGCGCAGCGAGGCGATCGCCGCCTCCTGGGCGATCTGGCTGACCCCGAAGGGCACCGCCGTCTTGCGCAGCGCCGCCGCCACCGGCTCGTGGGCGATCGCGAAGCCGACCCGCAGACCAGCCAGGCCGTAGGCCTTGGAGAAGGTGCGCAGGACGCAGACGTTGGGCCGCTCACGGTAGAACTCGACGCCGTCGGGGACCTCGGCGTCGCGGATGAACTCGCGGTATGCCTCGTCGAGGACCACCAGCACATCGCTCGGCACCCGGTCCAGGAACCGCTCCAGCTCGGCCCGCCGTACGACCGTGCCCGTGGGGTTGTTGGGGTTGCAGACGAAGATCAGCCGGGTCCGGTCGGTGATCGCGTCCGCCATCGCGTCCAGGTCGTGCACCTCGCCCGGCGTCAGCGGCACCTGCACGGACGTCGCGCCGCTGACCTGGGTGATGATCGGGTACGCCTCGAAGGAGCGCCAGGCGTAGATCACCTCGTCGCCGGGGCCCGAGGTCGCCTGGATCAGCTGCTGGGCCACACCGACCGACCCGGTGCCGGTGGCCAGATGGGCCAGGGGCACCCCGAAGCGGTCCGACAGCTCGGCCATCAGCGACGTGCATGCCATGTCCGGGTACCGGTTGAAGGAGGCCGCGGCGGCCGTCACCGTCTCCATCACCCCCGGCAGCGGCGGGTACGGGTTCTCGTTGGAGGACAGCTTGTAGGCCACCGGGCCGTCGGCCGCGGCGGGCTTGCCCGGCTTGTAGGTGGGAATCCCCTCCAGCTCGGCGCGCAGCTTGGGGCTCTTCTCGCTCACCGCAGTCCTCCTCGTGACCACCACCGGCATCGAATACTTCTCACCTTATGAGGATTCGCCGCCGCTGCGTATAGGTGGGAGAGAGGGGCGAGGTGGGGCAGACCTCGTCCGTCACACCGGCATCAAGGGCATCAAGGCACGAAGGCGCACGATTCGGGGGGCGCGCCGCACATATATCTACGCGCCGGTGGCTCACGCCGTGGCGCGCATCCCTCGTGCAGGTGAGTTGAGACCTCTTCGCAACATCCGCCACCCCGCAGGCACTCACCGGTCAACACGTCAGGTAATGGGATGAGTGGACCCAACTGGCTTACTTTCCAAGGCTGTTCACTGTTTATGATCATGCAGAAACGTGACTGTCAACGCGTGCATATGCGTCCGCACTACCCCACCCCATGAGCCCTACTATCGGCTCGCCATGACAGCAGCAGGGAAGCACCAGGTGAGCCGCGCGGAAACCTCACGTCGAGGCAGCCGGCCGGGCCGGGCGGGCATCAGGGACGTGGCCGCCGCCGCCGGAGTATCCATCACTACCGTCTCCGACGCCCTCAACGGCAAGGGCCGACTCCCGGATGCCACCCGGCGCCATGTGCGCGAGGTCGCCGACCGACTGGGCTACCGGCCCTCGGCCGCCGCCCGCACGCTCCGCACCGGCAAGTCCGGACTCATCGGCCTGACCGTGACGACGTACGGGGATGAACCTTTCACCTTCACCGAGTTCGCGTACTTCGCCGAGATGGCGCGCGCCGCCACCTCCGCCGCGCTCGCCCGCGGCTACGCCCTCGTCATCCTCCCGGCGACCTCCCGGCACGACGTGTGGTCCAACGTCGCGCTCGACGGCACGGTCGTCATCGACCCCTCCGACCACGACCCGGTCGTCAGCGAACTGGTCCGCCAGGGCCTACCCGTCGTCTCCGACGGCCGCCCGGCCGGCTCGCTGCCGGTCACCGCCTGGGTCGACAACGACCACGAGGCGGCCGTACTCGGCATCCTCGACCACCTCGCCGACGCCGGCGCCCGCAGGATCGGCCTGCTCACCGGCACCACGACCGACACGTACACCCATCTGTCGACCACCGCCTACCTGCGCTGGTGCGAACGCGTCGGCCAGGACCCGGTCTACGAGGCATACCCGGCGCACGACCCGTGTGCCGGCGCGGTCGCCGCCGACCGGCTGCTCGCCCGTCCGGACCGGCCCGACGCCGTCTACGGCCTCTTCGACCCGAACGGCACCGACCTCCTCGCCGCCGCCCGCCGCTACGGACTGCGCGTCCCCGAGGACCTGCTGCTGGTCTGCTGCAGCGAGTCCACCGTGTACGCCAGCACCGAGCCCCCCATCACCACCCTGTCGCTGAAGCCCCGCCGTATCGGCACCGCCGTGATCCAGGTGCTCATCGACGCCATCGAGGGGCTGCACTCCGACCAGCCGGTCGAGCAGGTGATACCGACCGAGCTGATCGTGCGCACGTCGTCGCAGCGGCGCCCGCCGCGTACGACCGTCAGCCCGCCGCGGTCGCCGGAGCGCGAATAGGGCGGACCTGGGGCCTCACCGGGTCGCGTTCGCACGCATGACCCGGCCGGCACCCCCTGCGGCGGCGACGGACGACGGCGGAGGAGCAGGAGGACGACGGACGAGGACGGCGAAGGACGGCGGCGGAGGACGGCGACGGTCGGCGAAACAGGGCGCCGAAACGGGGCGGCGAAGCCACACACGGCACATCCGGAACACCGCCGAGCCCCGGTTGCGGACGGGCGAAGCCAGGCCCAATCGGGGCGAAAGCCGCAGTGAACCAGTGTCCTGTCCTGATTCACCACCCCTGGGTCATCACACAGCGCGATCCGCATTCCTATGATGGGCCCACACACCGCGGGCCGCTGCGACCAGGCAGTCCGAAGCGGTGCAGATGCGGCGCGATGGTGGAGGGGTCGATGACTCAGGGGGCCGGTCAGGGACCCGAGGTGGAGCGGACGGCGACGGTGCGCGACTTCCGGGTACCCGCGTACGTCCACGAGACCGCTCCGTACGCTGCCCCCGGCGCGCACGCGAGCGAGCCCGAGCCGCCCTCTGAGGAGGGGCCCGAGGAGGCCCTGCCCGAGGGCTACACGCCCACTCAGCGCGATCTGCCGGTCATCCGTCGGGGTGACACGGTCCAGGTCGCGGTCGACCCCGCACCGGCCGCGGTGCAGCAGCCGGCCACCGGCCAGGGCCCCCTGTTCGTCGTCGGTGACGTGCACGGCTACCTCGACGAGCTGTTGGCCGCCCTGCGCGAGAAGGGCCTCGTCGACGACGCCGGCCAGTGGTGCGCGGGCACCTCCCGGCTGTGGTTCCTCGGCGACTTCACCGACCGCGGCCCGGACGGCATCGGCGTCATCGACCTGGTGATGCGGCTGTCCGCCGAGGCGGCCGCGGCCGGGGGCTACTGCAAGGCGCTGATGGGCAACCACGAACTGCTGCTGCTCGGCGCCAAGCGGTTCGGCGACACGCCCGTCAACTCCGGCGCGGGCACCGCCACCTTCCAGGCCGCCTGGCTGCTGAACGGCGGCCAGAAGACCGACATGGACCGCCTCCAGGACCACCACCTCCAGTGGATGGCCCGCCTCGACGCCATGGAGGAGGTCGACGACCACCTCCTGGTCCACTCGGACGCCACCACCTACCTCGACTACGGCCGCTCCATCGAAGAGGTCAACGACACCGTCCGCGAGACGCTCACGCGCAACGACGCGGAGGAGGTGTGGGACCTGTTCCGCAAGTTCACCAAGCGCTTCTCCTTCCGCGACGAGGGCGGCGCCGACGCCGTGCGCTCACTCCTGGATACGTACGGCGGCACCCGGATCGTTCACGGCCACAGCCCCATCCCCTACCTGCTGGGTGAAGTCGGCTCCGAGGACGGCGAGGACGACACCCGTACCGTGGTCGAGGGTCCGCACGTCTACGCGGACGGCCTGGCCATCGCGATGGACGGCGGCGTGACCATGGCCGGAAAGCTGCTGGTCCAGCAACTTCCGCTGGGCGCCTGACCGTTCCTCGGACGGCTTTCGCGGTGGTGCCGTCCGTACGGACCGGCACTCAATTTCTGGAAACCCCCTGTCACCCTCCACCGTCACCGCTCTACCATCGGCTTATCCGTAGCAGGCTCCCCTCCGTTTCTGCCCGACGGCTCGTTGGCATGCGAGCCCCAAGCCCTACGGAGCATCGGGGGATGCACATGAACAGCGTTCCGCAGCACCTGCCGAACGAGGACCGCCAAGAGTACGAGCGGATCCTCGACGAGGCGCTGCGCTCCGCACCACACCGCCCGGAGCTGGCCGCTGTCGGACAGCGGCTCAACTCCGAACAACTGCGCACCATGGCACTCAACGCCACCGCCCTCATCACGGCGGCGGCCACGACCGAGTACCAGCACTACGTGAAGGTCCGCGAGGAATCGCGCCGCCCGGCGCCCTCGGGCCCGTCCTCCACCACCCGCGAACCCGGCTCCCAGGAGCAGGGCTCGGGTGCGGGAGGACTCGCCGCCACCATGGGCGAGATGGCCGAGGCGACCGGTGCGGGGGCCGTCGCCGTCGTCGCCGTCCTGGCACCGGTCCTGGCCGGCACCGCCGCGGCCATATTCCTGCTGGTCGGCTACCTGCTGAAGATGCTCGACCCGGGGCAGACCTTCGCGCAGACCATGCTCACCACGGGCTGGGTGTTCGGCGCCGTGACCGCGGTGGCGATCCTCGTCGCCGCGGTGGGGCTGCTGCTCACCGCGCTGCGCAACCGCCCCTCGGCCGAGTCCGGCTTGTACAGCGCCCGCGACGAGGAGGTGGCCCGGGCCAGGGATGCCTGGCACGAGGCCCTGCTGGAACGGGGCATCCTGCCCTTCCTGCGGGAGGCGCTCGCCGAATCAGGAACGGCGGCACTGCACCGCACGGGACCGACGGCCCCGAGCAGCAGCCGCATGCCTCACCTGGGGTACGGCCGTCCCGGGTTCACCAGCCCCGACGGCGGCCCCGACGCGGGACCGCGTCCGAGCTACTCGAGTCCGGACTACAGCAGCCCGGACTTCGGTGGCCCGGAACACCGGCCCGAGTAGCCACCGGCACGGGCGGGCAGCGACTCAGAGGATGCCCGCCCGGCCGGCGGCAGTGATCCAGGACGGGAACTCGGACAGCAGACGGTCGTACAGCTCCGGGTCCGGTACGGTGCCGATGTCGTCGACGGCGAAGAAGCCGACGTTGTCGACGCGACGGCCCGGCAGGGTGTCGAACCGCTCCAGCACCCCGTAGTTGGCGCGCCCGAGCCCCACGAACTGCCAGAAGATCGGTTCCTCCACCGCCTCCCGCAGCTCCCGCTCGATCTCGGCGTTGCGGTAGACACCGCCGTCGGAGAAGAACAGCACCAGGGTCGGAACCGGTGCCGGATTCTCCCGGACGAAGGCCCGGACCTCGGCGATCACCTTCTGCTCCTCGTTCTGGATGCCGACCGCCCGCATGTCGACCTGCTCGGGGTGCAGGCCCTTCTTCCTGCCTCGCCGGAACAGACTGATCTCCCCCACGCGTACGTGCAGCCGCAGCCACTCGGGCAGCTCGCCCAGACTCAGGTCCGGCAGGCGCGCCGGGTTGGAGGCGAAGGTCCATGCCTGCATCTCCCCGTCGTCGTCCAACTGCGCGGCGACGGCGGCCATCCGCTCCACGACGTCCGCGACGACGCCCTTGGAGTAGAGGAGGGACATGGACCCGGAGGCGTCCAGTACGAGGACGACGCGCGCCGTGACCCCGGCCGCCCCGTGCTTGCTCAGGCTGACCGCGACCTGCTCCTTGCGCAGGGAAAGCCGCTTGCGCATGTCCACGGGCAGGCGTTCCTCGCCCTTGGTGAGACGGGGGCCGGTGACGGCCGGCGCCGGGGTCGGCGGCACTGGTGGTGCGGGCGGCGCTGGCGGCGCTGGCGATGCAGACGGTGCCGGTGGGGCAGGCGGTGCGGCGGCCGTCGGCGGTGGGGTCGGCATCCGGGGAGCCGTCGGCCGGGTGGTGGCCGGGGCTGCGGCATCCGCCGGGGGAGCGTCGTCGTCCACGGTGATGCCGAAGTCGGTGGCCAGCCCCGCGAGTCCGGCCGCGTACCCCTGTCCGACGGCACGGAACTTCCACCTCCCCTGGCGCCGGTACAGTTCGCCGCCGACCAGCGCGGTCTCCGGCCCGGCCGTGATGTCGAACCGGGCCAGCCCGGTGCCGGTGGCTGCGTCCAGCACTCGCAGCGACAGCCCCGGTACCAGGCCGAACGTCCCGCCGTCCGCCGAGGCGCACAGGACGATGCGCTCGACAGCCGTCTCCACCGACCTCAGGTCCACCTCGACGGCATCGCTCGTGACACCCGCGTCCGCACCGGAGCCGCCACGCTTGCCCAGGTGCCGCACCGCGCCGGACGTGTGACGGGGCTGGTTGTAGAAGACGAAGTCACCGTCGTCCCGCACTCGTCCGGCCGAGGTGAGCAGCAGCGCGGAGGCGTCGAGCTCCGGAACGCCCGGCCCGGCGGACCACACGAGTTCGACGCGCACCGCGGGGGAGTCGACGGGAACGTTGGCACCCTTGCTCAGGGAGGTGACTGTCATGCGTCCAGTCTGCCGAGCGGCGCCCCGCCGGGGGGAGAGGGCGGACCCTGCGGCCTGTCCCCCTCCCCGCGCCGGTGCTCTCAGTCCGCGATCGGCAGGTACACGCGGTTGCCCGCCGCCGCGAACTCCTTCGACTTCTGTGCCATGCCCTCCTCGATCTCGCTCTTGCTGCCCCCGTGCTCCCGGCGGATGTCCTGCGAGATCTTCATCGAGCAGAACTTGGGACCGCACATGGAACAGAAGTGGGCAGTCTTGGCGGGCTCGGCCGGCAGTGTCTCGTCGTGGAACTCCCGTGCCGTGTCGGGATCGAGGGCCAGGTTGAACTGGTCCTCCCACCGGAATTCGAACCGGGCGTCCGACAGCGCGTCGTCCCACTCCTGTGCACCTGGGTGACCCTTGGCGAGGTCGGCGGCATGGGCGGCGATCTTGTAGGTGATGACGCCGGTCTTGACGTCGTCACGGTTGGGCAGGCCCAGATGTTCCTTGGGCGTGACGTAGCAGAGCATTGCCGTGCCCCACCAGGCGATCATCGCGGCACCGATGCCGGAGGTGATGTGGTCGTACGCCGGCGCGACGTCCGTCGTCAGCGGGCCGAGCGTATAGAACGGAGCTTCATCGCAGATCTCCTGCTGAAGGTCGATGTTCTCCTTGATCTTGTGCATCGGGACGTGTCCCGGGCCCTCGATCATGGTCTGTACGTTGCAACGCTTGGCGATCCGGTTGAGTTCCCCGAGGGTGCGCAACTCGGCGAACTGCGCCTCGTCGTTGGCGTCCGCGATCGACCCCGGACGCAGGCCGTCGCCGAGCGAGTAGGTGACGTCGTAGGCGGCGAGGATCTCGCAGAGTTCCTCGAAGTTCTCGTAGAGGAACGACTCCTTGTGGTGCGCCAGGCACCATGCCGCCATGATCGATCCGCCGCGCGAGACGATGCCGGTCTTGCGGTTCGCGGTCAGGGGTACGTACGCAAGGCGCACACCGGCGTGGACCGTCATGTAGTCCACCCCCTGCTCGGCCTGTTCGATCACGGTGTCCTTGTAGATCTCCCAGGTCAGCTCCTCGGCCCGGCCGTCGACCTTCTCCAGGGCCTGGTAGAGCGGCACGGTCCCGATGGGGACGGGGGAGTTGCGCAGGACCCACTCGCGCGTGGTGTGGATGTTGCGGCCGGTGGAGAGGTCCATGACCGTGTCGGCGCCCCACCGGGTCGCCCAGGTCATCTTGTCGACCTCCTCCTCGATGGAGGACGTCACCGCCGAGTTGCCGATGTTGGCGTTCACCTTCACCAGGAACCGCTTGCCGATGATCATCGGCTCGATCTCCGGGTGGTTGACGTTGGCGGGCAGCACGGCACGCCCCGCCGCGATCTCCTCGCGGACCACCTCCGGGGAGACGTTCTCCCGGACGGCCACGTACTCCATCTCCGGCGTGATCTCGCCCCGCCGCGCGTACGCGAGTTGGGTCACGGCCTTGCCGTCCCGGCCCCGGCGGGGCTGGCGCGGGCGACCGGGGAAGACGGCGTCGAGGTTGCGCAGGCCGCCACGCGGCGAGGTGTGCTTGATTCCGTCGTCCTCGGGGCGGACGGGCCGGCCCGCGTACTCCTCGGTGTCGCCGCGGGCGATGATCCAGTTCTCCCGCAGTGGTGCGAGCCCCCTGCGGACATCGGTGTCGACCAGTGGATCGGTGTACGGACCCGAGGTGTCGTACAGCGTGACGGACTGGCCGTTGGTGAGGTGCACCTGACGGACCGGCACCCGCAGATCGGGGCGCGAGCCCTCGATGTACGCCTTGTGCCAGCCGATGGACTTCCCGGCCTCCGTGGTCTCCGCGGTGTCCTCCTGGACGGAGCTCTGTGCGGAGTTCTGTGCGGAGGCAGGCGTGCGTGCGTCCTTGATGGTCATGAGACCTACTCCCTACGCCGGCATTACCCGGTAACAGGTTCGGCGGTCGACGCAGCGGATTCCGTCGGTCGACGCTTCGTGGGATACATCACTCGACTTCGGTGACGTTTCCCGTGAAACATCGCTGGGACGGAGGTCAGCGCCCTCTCAGCCCGGTGCTCCGAGCTCCCGCGTGTACAAAGGTGCCTCCACGCTAGCGCCCATTCGGGCGCGGTGAACAGAGGGCCCCCCTCGTTCTTGCGATGATCGGGCGGTGACCACACCGCAGCATCCCTCCTTCCCGCCGCGTCGGCCCGGCCGCGGACCGCACGCCGAAGAGGGCGACGGCCGGGCAGTCGGCCACGTCCCCGTCGACGCTCACGGCACGAGGGACGGCAGACATGGGACTGATCACGGGCACGGCGCGGGGGACGGTCACGGCGCGGGCGGCGGGCACGGCGCGGGCGGCGGTCACGGTGCGGGCGGCGGTCACGGTGCGGGCGGCGGTCACGGGCACTCGCACGGCCACGGACCGGCGGCCCCCGTCTCCCGGCATCTGCGGAAGGTCATCGCCGCGATCCTGATCCCCTTCGCGGCGGCCGTGGTGGTCGGACTCGCGGTGCTGTGGCCGGGCGGCGCACCGCCGCACGAGCGCACCGGGGTCGGCTTCGACCGGCAGACGCAGCAGGCCACCGTGACCAAGGTGGTCAAGCTGAGCTGCCAGTCCGTCAACGCCTCGGGCGGTACCCCGACCGGCGACACCTCCACCGCCGAGGGTTCCTCCGCGGTGCAGCAGGCGGAGGGCGAGTGCAAGCGGGCGACCATCCGGGTCGACACCGGGGACGACAAGGGCCGTACGTTCGACGAGATCGTGCAGCCGGACCAGTCACGGCAGTTGCACGAGGGCCAGAAGGTGGTGGTCGCCTACGAGCCCTCCGCGCCCAAGGACCTGCAGTACTCGGTGACCGACATCAACCGCCGGCTCCCCCTGGCCCTGCTCGCGGGCATCTTCGCCCTGGCCGTCGTGGTGGTCGGACGGCTGCGCGGCCTGATGGCACTGGTCTCGCTGGCCATCAGCTTCCTGCTGCTGAACTTCTTCATCCTGCCCGCCATCCTGCAGGGCTCGAACCCACTGGTCGTGGCGGTGATCGGGTCCAGCGCCATCATGCTGATCGCGTTGTACCTGTGCCACGGGCTGTCGGCCCGCACGTCCGTGGCGGTGCTCGGCACCCTGATCTCGCTGTTGCTGATCGGCGTGCTCGGGTCGCTCTTCATCGGCTGGGCCGCGCTCACCGGCAACACGGACGACAACACCGGCCTCATCCACGGCCTGTACCCGTCGATCGACATGAGCGGTCTGCTGCTCGCCGGGGTCATCATCGGTTCGCTCGGTGTCCTCGACGACGTGACGGTCACGCAGACGTCGGCGGTCTGGGAACTGCACGAGGCCAACCCCACGATGGGCTGGCGCGGTCTGTACCGCGCTGGCATCCGCATCGGCCGCGACCACATCGCCTCGGTCGTGAACACGCTCGTCCTCGCCTACGCGGGCGCGGCGCTGCCCCTGCTGCTGCTGTTCTCGATCGCGCAGAGCGGTGTGGGGACGGTCGCCAACAGCGAACTGGTCGCGGAGGAGATCGTGCGGACGCTGGTCGGATCGATCGGCCTGGTGGCTTCCGTGCCGGTGACCACGGCCCTCGCCGCCCTGGTCGTGTCGGCGGACCGACCGGCTCAGGGTCAGGGGACGGCAGCGGGAGCGGGAGCGTCCGCACGCGGTGGGCGGGGCCGTCGCCGTAAGCGCTGAGGCCCCGCCCGGCGAAGCGTTACGTCATCGCCGCGGGGCTGCCGTAACGGTTCAGCCCGCGCTCTGTTCCTCTGCCAGGATGCGGTCCAGGGCTTCGTCGAGGTGGCTGTCGAAGTCGGCGAGCGCACCCTCCTGGCCCAGAGGCACCAGTTTGTCGGTGCGGTCGAGGAAGGCCACCAGGGGCGCGGCCGAGGAACGGAACAGTGCCTGGTCGCCGCCGACCTGAAGGCGGATCAGCACCTCGGCCAGCGGCTCGGGGTCCACCGGTGCGATGCGCACGTCACCGTCGCCGCACGGCCGGCCCACCCCGTCGACCAGCAACTCCCGGCCGAAGGCCCAGGTCACCGGCGCGTCTCCGGGCAGATGGAAGGTCAGGCGTACGGCATAGGGATCCCGGGTCTCGTAGCGCAGCTCCACCGGGATGCGGAAAGAGAGCTCCTCGGACACGAGAAAGCTCATCATGACCTCTGCCTGTACGGACTCGCCCATTCGCCTACCCCGTCATTCGCCGTCGACTGTCCGGGAATCAAACCTCTAACACTGGTGGCATCTTGCTCAACGTACACACCAGATCACAAGGAGTGAGTTTTCAGATACTGATAGAGAGCGCGAGTGAGCCCAGCCGTCGCCCCACCTCGTTCTGCAGACGCTGTGCCGCGGGCAGCAGCCGGTCGGCCTGGTGGAGGGGCAGTGAGATGGCCATCGTGGCGGCCGTGGTGCCGACGGTGATCGGGATGGCCGCGCAGACCGTCCCCAGCGCGTACCCCTGGCGCTCGGTCACCGGCGTCATCCGGGGCATGCGCTCCAGTCGCCTCAGCAGGCTGTGGCCGTCACGCACCGTGTACGGCGTCAGGGGTCGTACCGGATAGCGGTCCAGGTGGTCGCGGCGGGCGTCCTCGTCGAGTTGGGACAGCAGGCACTGCCCGATGGCGTGGGCGTGTCCCGTCTCGCGGAAGTCCGCCCACTCCTCGACCGCAGGAGTGCCCGGAGTGTCGGAGACGCACATGACCTCGATCTCGCCGTCCCGGTACATGGCGTAGTACACGGGGACGCCGATCGCGTCCCGCCAGCGCGCCATGGTGTCGACCACCGTGCTGCGACGTTTCTGCTCGGCCCCGCTGCTGCTCAGCCGCTCGGCGGCCTCGCCGAGGAAGAACAGCCCCTTCTCCCGGCGCAGATAGCCCTCGTGCACCAGGGTGCGCAGCAGGTGGTACGCCGTGGGCAGCGCCAGCCCCGTCTCACGGGCCAGTTGTTTGGCCGGGGCTCCGTACTCGTGCTCGGCGACACGTTCGAGCAGGCGCATGGCTCGCTGCACCGAGCCGATCAGCGTCGCGGAAGGCGGGTCGGCGGAGACCGACGCGGGGGGTGTCCGAGGCGTCGGGCAGGGCTGCACGGGAAGGCTGTGCAGCTGAGCGATTGCGGTGTCAGCCGTGGCCAAGGGTCACTCCCGGAACGCGAGGTGGCAGCCGTGCGGAGAACACGGGTGGGGGTGTACGCCGTTCGCGAGGTCGCCCCCGCGTGGAGTTCCGGACTCTAACCGCCGGTCACCGCTCACCGACGGTCCGTCCGGGAAACTTCCCTCGCCCGAGGGAACCGGTGGTTCCTGTTACCGCCACCGGTGTCCCACGGCTCTCACCAGTCGCTGCGTGACGACGAACTCGACATGAACTTGCGTACGACGTAGATCAGTCCGCCGACGAGCGCGACGAAGACCAGCAGCTTGAACAGCAGTCCGATCACGAACCCGACCACGCTGGCGATCAGCCCGCCGAACACGACCAGGGCGATGACCGGCACCGCGATCCACTTCACCCACCACGGCAGTCCCGTGAAGATCTCTCGCATCGCCCTTGCCCTCACCTCTCGGGGAGCCCCGGGCAGTCCCGGGGAGTCCTCTGATGTCCTGCACTCGATGCTAGAGCCGCGAGCGCCACGGCAGGGACCTCGCATCCCTTGTCTCCCCCTGACCGATCCCCTAGGGAACCCGGGGGTCGGGCCTCAGCTCTCCGGCGGAGAGAACACCACCAGCACCCGCAGGTCCTCGCTGATGTGGTGGAACTTGTGGGCGACCCCGGCCGGCACGTAGACCACGCTGCCGCGGGCGACCTGGGTGGTCTCCATGCCCACGGTGATCGCGGCCCGCCCGCTCACCACGAAGTACACCTCGTCCTGAGCGTGCGGCTTCTGCGGGTCGGTCGTCCCCGCGTCGAGGGCGTACAGACCGACCGACATGTTCCGCTCCCGCAGGAACTGCAGGTAGGCACCGTCGTTGGCGGCGCGCTCCGCCTCCAGTTCGTCCAGCCGGAATGCCTTCATCGCCTCGTCCGCCCCTGCCTCGCCGTTCGTGTCCGATCGCGTCTGCCACGATCAGACACATGAAGAATTTCCTAGTCAAGACGATCGCCAACGCCGGCGCCCTCGCCGTCGCCGTGTGGCTGCTCGACAAGATCACTCTGACCGGCGGCAGCACCGGGGAGAAGGCCCTCACCCTGATCGTGGTCGCGCTGGTCTTCGGCCTGGTCAACATGGTCGTGAAGCCGATCGTGCAGGTGCTGACCTTCCCGCTGTTCATCCTGACCCTCGGCCTGTTCACGCTGGTGGTCAACGCGCTGATGCTGTTGCTCACGTCATGGGTGGCCGACAAGCTCGACGTGAGCTTCCACGTCGACGGGTTCTGGACCGCCGTCCTGGGCGGCCTGATCGTATCGATCGTGTCCTGGGCCCTGAACGCGTTCCTGCCCGACGGGGACTGATCCCGATGACCTACCGCGTCTGTTTCGTGTGCACGGGCAACATCTGCCGCTCCCCGATCGCCGAGGCCGTCTTCCACGCGCGCGTGGCGGACGCCGGGCTCGACGGCCTCGTCGAGGCCGACAGCGCCGGGACCGGCGGCTGGCACGAGGGCGAGGGCGCGGACCCGCGCACCGTGGCCGTACTGACGGAGCACGGTTACGGTCTCGACCACACGGCCCGGCAGTTCCAGCAGTCCTGGTTCTCCCGTCTCGACCTGGTCGTCGCCCTCGACGCCGGGCACCTGAGGGCCCTGCGGCGTCTCGCCCCCACGGAGCGGGACGCGGCCAAGGTGCGCCTGCTGCGGTCGTACGACCCCGCCGCCGAGGGCGGTGACCTGGACGTCCCGGACCCGTACTACGGGGGCCAGGACGGCTTCGAGGAGTGCCTTGAGATGGTGGAGGCGGCGAGCACCGGACTGCTCGCCACGGTACGCGAGCAAGTGGAAGGACGGGCGGCATGAGCGATTCCGCTACGAACGGCGGGGGCGGAGCGGGCACGGGGAGGGCCGCTTCCGGACCCGGTGACGGCACCCGTGCGGTGCGGGCCGGACTGCCCGAACCCGTCAAGCACGAACCCACCCTGCCCGGTCCGGTGTTCGCCGCCCACTTCCACCTGCCGGGCGACCCGACCGGGCCGTACACCTACGGCCGCGACGAGAACCCCACCTGGACCCACCTGGAGCGCGCCATCGGCGAGCTGGAGGCGCCCGGGCGGTCCGACGTGGAGACGCTCGTCTTCGCGTCCGGCATGGCCGCGATCTCGTCCGTGCTCTTCTCGCAGCTGCGCGCCGGCGACACTGCCGTCCTGCCCGACGACGGCTACCAGGCGCTGCCGCTGGTCCGCGCACAGCTGGAGGCGTACGGCATCGAGGTGCGCACCGCGCCGACCGGCCGGGACGCCCAGCTCGACGTGCTGGACGGGGCGAAGCTGCTGTGGATCGAGACGCCGTCGAACCCCGGGCTCGACGTGTGTGACGTACGGCGGCTCGTCGAGGCGGCGCACGCGCGCGGTGCCCTGGTGGCCGTCGACAACACCCTCGCCACACCGCTCGGGCAGCGCCCGCTGGAGCTCGGCGCCGACTTCTCGGTGGCGAGCGGCACCAAGCAGCTCACCGGCCACGGCGACGTCCTCCTCGGCTACGTGGCCGGTCACGACGCCGGGGCGATGGCCGCCGTACGGCGCTGGCGCAAGATCGTCGGTGCGATTCCCGGCCCCATGGAGGCATGGCTCGCGCACCGCTCGATCGCCACCCTCCAGCTGCGCGTGGACCGGCAGGACGCCACCGCGCTCAGGGTGGCCGAAGCGCTCCGGTCGCGGCCCGAGATCACCGGCCTCCGGTACCCCGGGCTGCCCGACGACCCGTCCCACAAGATCGCCTCGCAGCAGATGCAGCGCTACGGCTGCGTCGTCTCCTTCACGCTGCCCTCGCGCGCGCGTGCCGATCGCTTTCTCGAAGCGCTCCGGCTCGTCGAGGGCGCGACGAGCTTCGGCGGGGTGCGGTCCACCGCGGAGCGGCGCGGACGCTGGGGCGGCGACGCGGTCCCGGAAGGCTTCATCCGGCTCTCGGTCGGTGCTGAGGACCCGGACGACCTGGTGGCGGACCTGCTGCGCGCGCTGGACGAAACGGCGGACTGACGCCGGACGCACGGACGGTCCGAGCCTCCCCCCTCGTGGCTCGGACCGTCCTCCGGTTCCGCGCGCGAAGAACCGCGCGACCAAGGCTAGTTGACTCAGTGTCAGTGTCCAATCACAGTAGCGACAGCGCGCTATCGACATATTTATAGTTGAGGACGAGCGGGGGCTGGAGAAGAACAGAAGAGGGGACGGGTTTTCGTGGATCTGGCCTTGCTCCGCACCTTCGTCACCGTGCACCGGGCCGGTTCCTTCACCCGCGCGGCTGCTCTGCTCGGCCTCTCCCAGCCCGCCGTCACCTCGCAGATCCGCACGCTGGAGCGTCAGCTCGGCCGCCCGCTGTTCCTTCGGCAGGCCCGCGGCGTGACCCCGACGAGCATCGGCGACGAACTCGCCCACAAGACCGCACCGCACCTCGACGCCCTGGTGGAGATCGCCGAGAGCGGGCTGACCGACGATTCCTCCCTGCGGACCCTGCATCTGGCCGGACCGCCCGAGTTCACCGTCGAGCGCGCACTGCCCTCGCTCTCCCGGCTCACCGGCGAGGACGGCCGGGCCTTCGCCCTGCGCGCCTCCTTCGGGAACGCCGAGGAGACCCTGGAAGGCCTGGCCGCCGGGCATCACGATCTGGCCATCGGCACGGCTCGTCCCCGCGGCCCTCTGCTCACGGCGACTGCGCTCTGCGACGAGGTGCACGTCCTGGTCGCCGCGCCGCACTGGGCGGAGCGTGCCGGTGTCGAGAAGCTCAGCGACACCGATGCGCCCGCACTCAAGAACATCCCCGTGGTCGAAGTGCACGAGTCACTGCCCTTCGTCGCCCGCTACTGGGCCTCCGTCTTCGACGCCCGACCGTCCGGCCCGGCCACGGTCGTCGCCCCCGACCTGCGCGCGGTTCTCGCCTGCGCGGTGGCAGGAGCGGGACTCGCCGTCCTGCCCCGCTATCTGTGCGCCGAGGCGCTGCAGCGCGGGGACGTCGTCGCCCTGCACGATCCGCCCGTGCCGCCGCTGCGGACGTACTTCCTGGTGGTGCGCACCGGCACGTTGGTGATGCCGCACATCGCCCGGGCCCACGAGTGGCTGCTGCGCACGGCCGCCGACTGGAACTGAGCCGGCGGCCTCTCAACCGGCCCTGCGTCACGATGTTTCACGTGGAACCAGCCGGGCCACATTTCTCCCATGACCGTCCGACCCGTGGTCAAGCGCACCGCTCGCGCCGTCCTGCTGGACGGCGACCACCTGATCCTGATCAAGCGGACCAAGCCCGGCGTCGATCCGTACTGGGTCACTCCCGGCGGCGGGGTCGAGCCGGACGACAGCACCGTCGTGGACGCCCTGCACCGCGAGGTGTACGAGGAACTCGGAGCCAAGATCAGCGATGTGGTGCCCTGCTTCGTGGACACCGTCGAGCACATCGGCGAGGACGGTGGCGCGACCGGCGTGAAGGTGCAGCACTTCTTCGTCTGCCACCTGGAATCCATGGATCCGTCCCTGCGGCACGGTCCCGAGATCGACGAGCCCGCCGGTGAGTACGAGATCGTCAGAGTGCCGTTCACCCGGGTCGGAATCGCCTCCGTCCACCTCGTACCGCTGTCGCTGCGGCACTACCTGGACGGCAACATCGAGGGCGTGCGCGCCCTGCACGCCTCTGACCTCGGCTGAACCGACGTGGCCGAAAGCCCGCAGATTCCACCGGAAAGAGGTGGACGCGGACGGCCACTGTCGGACAGCCTGACCTGCGTGCCGACACCTTTCCTCGCCTCTGCTCCGATCCGCCGTCTGACGCTCCGCGATCTCACCGCCTGCGCCGACCTGTCCGAGGACCGGGGGTGGCCGCGCGAGGAGCACAAGTGGGGATTCCTCCTCACCGCCGGAAAGGGGTACGGCATCGACGACCCCGGCGGCGGTCTCGTCGCCGCCTGCACCGTCACCGAGTACGGACCGCAGGAGCGCCCCGCGCTCGCCGGCATCGGCATGGTGCTGGTCGCCGAGCGGCACTCCCGCCAGGGCGTCGGACGCCGTCTGATGCGCCACGTCGTCTCCGGCCTGGGCACCGTTCCGCTGACCCTGCACGCGACGCCCTACGGCCGGCCGCTCTACGAGGAGCTGGGTTTCAAGGTGACGGGCGGGGCGGAGATGGTGCGCGGCCGCTTCGTGCCGGGCGGGCCGGAGCCGAGGACGGCCACTCGTGCGGCCACGGCCGAGGACCTGCCCACGATCCTCCGGCTCGACGGGGAGGTGTTCGGCGAGGACCGCACCCACATCGTCACCCGGCTGCCCGCCTTCGCCGACCAGCTGCGCGTCGCCGAGGAGGACGGCCGGATCACCGGGTACGCGGCGGCCTGGCCGAACATGGACACCCACGTCGTGGGCCCGCTGATCGCCCGCGACACCGAGACGGCCAAGGCCCTGATCTGCTCGCTCGCCGCCCGCACCGACCGACCGCTGCGCACGGACATCGACGTACGGCACGAGGAGCTGCTGGCCTGGGTGAACGAGCGCGGCCTCTCCCGGGTCGCCCCAAACGCGGTCATGACCTACGGGATCACCGAGCTGCCCGGGGACTGGACCCGGCGGTTCGCACCGCTGACGGTGGCGGCGGGCTGACCCCGGGACGGCCGCCCCGTCGGTGGCCGACCCCGAGTCAGGCGAGCACTCGTACGGCGGCCGAGGCGAACCCGTGGTCCTGCTCGGGTGCGCCGCCGCCCACGCCGATCGCGCCGATCAGCCGGCCCTCCCGGTGCACGGGCACACCGCCCGCGATGAACAGCAGCGGCCTGTCGAGCGCGGTGGGCAGGGTGTGGAAGAGGCCCCCGGGCTGCACGGCGTCCACGAGGTCAGCGGTGGGAGCGTTCAGCTGGAGCGCCGTGTATGCCTTGCGCGTGCTGGTCTCTCCGGAGATCAGCACGGCGCGGTCGTCGCGCCGGAAGGCGAGCAGGTGGCCCCCGGCGTCGAGGACCGTGACGCTGACGGTGACGCCGGCGGCCTCGGCGGCGCGGTGGGCCGCGGTGACGAGCTCTTCGGCGTCCTGGATCGTCAGCGGGGCGACAGCGGTGGTGCTCATGGGTCTTTCTCCTTGATTGTGCTGGGTGGTGCGGTGCCTCGGCGGTCGACGAGGCGATGGTGGCCGCGGAGCGCGGGGACGGCCCTGGCCCCGCACTGCGCGGCCCTGGGTGGGTCGTTCAGTGGTGGACGGCGGCCCGCTGCTCGGCGGGTACGGAACCCGCGACGACTGTGCCGGGAGCACTGCCGCGCCGTTCCAGGGCGGCCGAGAGGACCGCGAGGACCAGAGCGGATGCGGCGAGCACGGCGCCGACCCAGTTGGGGGCGGTGTATCCGAAGCCGGCCGCGATGACGACGCCGCCGAGCCAGGCGGAGAGCGCGTTGCCGAGGTTGAAGGCGCCGATGTTCACCGCCGAGGCCAGCGTCGGGGCACCGTGGGCGTGGTCCAGGACGCGCTTCTGCAGCGGCGGGACGGTGGCGAAGCCCAGGGCCCCGATCAGGACGACGGTCACGGCGGACGCGATCTTGTCGTGCGCGGTGAGGGTGAAGAGGGCGAGCACGACGGACAGTGCGCCCAGGGAGATGTACAGCATGGGCATCAGGGCGCGGTCGGCGAACCGGCCCCCGACGAGATTGCCACCCACCATGCCGAGGCCGAAGAGGACCAGCAGCCAGGTGACCGAGCCGTCGGCGAAGCCCGCGACATGGGTCATCATCGGCGCGATGTAGGTGATGGCCGCGAAGACCCCGCCGAAACCGAGGACGGTCATGGCCATCGCGAGCAGGACCTGCACGTTCTTGAACGCGGCCATTTCGTGGCGCAGCCGCACTCCCTCGGCCCTGGGCACGTCGGGGACCAGCTTGGCGACTCCGGCCAGGCCGACGACTCCGAGCGCGGCGACGACGGCGAAGGTGACGCGCCAGCCGACGGACTGCCCGATCAGCGTGCCCAGCGGGACGCCGACGACATTGGCGACGGTCAGGCCGGTGAACATCATCGCGATGGCACCGGCCTTCTTGTGCGGGGCGACCAGACCGGCCGCGACGACCGACCCGATGCCGAAGAAGGCGCCGTGGGCGAGCGAGGCGACCACGCGGCCGATCAGCATGACGGAGAAGGCGGGGGCGAGGGCGGACAGCAGGTTGCCGACGATGAACAGGCCCATCAGCAGCATCAGCATCCGCTTGCGCGGAACCTTGGTGCCGAGCACGGTCATCAGCGGGGCGCCGAACATCACGCCGAGCGCGTAGCCGGTCACCAGGTAGCCGGCGGTGGGGATGGAGACCCTGTAGTCGCTCGCGACCTCGGGCAGCAAGCCCATGATCACGAACTCTGTCGTTCCGATCCCGAAGGCCCCGATCGCGAGGGCCAGAAGCGCGAGAGGCATGGAGGGGTACACCTTCCAGGTGATTGCAGGAGCGCTTTACGTTCGCCCACAATAGTTGCATACGCGGGCTATCCGCAAACGCCGACAATTGCGTTGCTGGTCTACCCTGGTCTCAGCCGCTCCTGGACGGAGGAACCACATGACAGCGACGGACCCCGCGCTCATCGCCCTCTCCCAGGGCTGGTGCGCGCTCTCCCTGCTGCACGGGAGGATCGAGGCGCACATCGAGCGCGCTCTGCAGACCGGGCACGATCTGAGCGTCCGTGAGTACTCCCTGCTCGACGTCCTCAGCCGACAGCACGACGGCGACGGAGGACATCTGCAGATGAAGCAGGTCGCCGACGCCGTCGTCCTCAGTCAGAGCGCGACCACCCGGCTGGTCACCCGGCTCGAGGACCGTGGCCTGCTCGAGCGCTACCTGTGCCCCACCGACCGGCGCGGCATCTACACCAACGTCACCGCGACGGGCCTGCAACTGCTGGACGAGGCACGACCCACCAATGACGCCGCCCTGCGCGAGGCCCTCGACGAGGCAGCCACGAACCCCGACCTGGCCCCGCTGGTCCGGGCGGTGGAGACCCTGAAGGCACCGGTACCGGCGTAGGGCCTGTCCGGTTCTAGAGTGCGGGCATGGGAGATCTCGACATACGCCCCGCCACCGCCGAGGACGTCCCGGCGGTCGTCGCGATGCTGGCCGACGACCCACTGGGCGCACAGCGCGAATCACCGGACGACCTGGGGCCGTACCTGGCAGCGTTCGAACGAATCACGACAGACCCGAACCAGCATCTTGTGGTGGCCGTCCGTGACGGCCGTGTCGTCGGCACGCTCCAGCTGACGATCGTCCCGGGACTGTCCCGCCGCGGCGCCACTCGTTCGATCATCGAAGGCGTACGCATCCATGGCGACGAACGCGGCAGCGGACTGGGCACCCAGCTGATCGAGTGGGCGATCGACGAGTCCCGACGGCAGGACTGCAGCCTGGTGCAGCTCACCTCCGACAAGACCCGTACCGACGCCCACCGCTTCTACGAGCGTCTCGGCTTCACGGCCTCGCACACAGGCTTCAAACTCCAGCTCTGAGTACGCGGCTCCCCTCACACATACTCGACAGCGCGCGGCCCTGTTTCACGTGAAACAGGGCCGCTTCCATGCCGACGACTCCTAGCCGATCCCCTGCCACCCCTGCGGGTCCACTCCGCCCGGGACAACGGCACCCTCGTCGTACGGCTGTCGCGTGAAGACGAACGACCCGAGGTCCAGGTGGCTCACGGTTCCGTCCGGGCGCCGCACCGCTCGCAACGACTCACCCGCGTAGTACCCCTCGAGTCCCGTCCAGCTGCCGTCACCGTTCGCCCGGAAACGCGAGCGGCGCCCCTGACCCGACAGCGGCCCCAAGGAGACCCCTCCGTCGGGCGTCAGCCGCAGGGCAAAGGCGTGCGTGCCCCAGTACCACTGCCCCGCCAGCTCCAGAACGGCGGCATCGACCTCGCGCAGCGGCCGCCACGGTTCGGGGATCCGGGGTTCGGCCTCGGCGACGATGCGCACGAGGTCGGACCCGACCCCGGCGAGCAAGGGCCCGGAGGTGCAGTTGGTCAGGACGACCGCGGCCACGTCGTCCTCCACGCCGATGGTGAGATTGGCCAGGAAGCCCGGCAGGGAGCCGGAGTGCCCCACGAGCAGCCGACCGTCGCGGTGCTGGAGCTGCAGCCCCAGTCCGTACGCAGCGCCGTCCACGACGTCCGTGGCCTCGGCCGGTGCGGCGGGCGCCCGCATCTCCCGCACGGTCTCCGCCCCCAGCACCTTGTCGTCCCCCTGCGTCAGAAAGACGGCGAACCGCGCCAGGTCCCCGGTGGTGGACCAGAGCTGGCCGGCCGGGGCCATCCGCCCGAGGTCCTCGGTGGGCTCCGCCAGCATCACATCGGCCCAGGGATGCACCGCCCAGCCACCGGCATGCGGGGCACTGGGCCGGGTCGCCGTACGCTCCAGGCCCAGCGGGTCCAGCACCTCCCGCTGCAGCACTTCCTCCCACGAAGCGCCGCGCACCTTCTCGACCAGCGCTCCGAGCACGGTGTAACCGGGGTTGGAGTAGTGGTGGCGGCGGCCCACCGGGTGCAGGAGCGGCTGTTCGCCCAGTACATCGGCGAGCTCGGGGCGCAGCGAACCCGGCGTCCGCTCCCACCAGGGCGCCGGTGACTCGGCGGCCAGCCCGCCCGAGTGCGCGAGCAACTCGGCGATCGTGGCCTCCCCCACACCGGTGCCCGGCAGATGCTTCTCCAGCGGGTCCCCCAGGTCGAGCATGCCCTCGTCGCGCAGCCGAAGGACCAGGACGGCGGTGAAGGTCTTGGTGATCGAGCCGATCCGGTACTGCACGTTCTCGTCCGGACCGTGCCCGTCGACCGAGGTCCGCGCACCGTGCCACACGGTCCGCCCGCCCCGGACCACCGCCGCGACGAGTGACGGCGTACGCCCTTCGGCCTGGGCCACGGCGATCCGGTGCGTCAGCGCCCGGCAGGTGGTGGGGAGCAACTCTTCCTGAGGTGTCGTCATGGGTCCAGTCCACCGGTCCGCACACCGCACGTCGAGCCGATTTCCCCCGGGCCCCGTCTCCGGCCAGGGAGTGAACCCACCTGGCCGTCGGTCAGGTCTGTGCCATGTCCACGAAGCGCGAGTAGTGGCCCTGGAACGCGACCGTGATGGTCGCTGTCGGGCCGTTGCGGTGCTTGGCCACGATCAGGTCCGCCTCACCCGCGCGCGGGGATTCCTTCTCGTAGGCGTCCTCACGGTGCAGCAGGATGACCATGTCCGCGTCCTGCTCGATGGAGCCGGACTCACGCAGGTCGGACACCATGGGCTTCTTGTCGGTGCGCTGCTCGGGACCGCGGTTCAGCTGGGAGAGCGCGATCACCGGGATCTCCAGCTCCTTCGCCAGGAGCTTGAGGTTTCGGGACATGTCGGAGACCTCCTGCTGGCGGCTCTCGGCACGCTTCGAACCGCCGGACTGCATCAGCTGGAGGTAGTCGATGACTACCAGCTTGAGGTCGTTGCGCTGTTTGAGGCGACGGCACTTGGCGCGGATCTCCATCATCGACAGATTCGGGGAGTCGTCGATGTAGAGCGGCGCGGCCGACACGTCGGGCATCCGGCGTGCGAGCCGGGTCCAGTCGTCGTCCGTCATCGTGCCCGACCGCATGTGGTGCAGCGCGACGCGGGCCTCGGCGGACAGCAGTCGCATCGCGATCTCGTTGCGTCCCATTTCGAGGGAGAAGATGACGCTCGGCAGGTTGTTCTTGATGGAGGCGGCTCGCGCGAAGTCCAGTGCGAGGGTCGACTTGCCCATCGCGGGACGGGCGGCGATGACGACCATCTGACCGGGGTGCAGCCCGTTGGTCAGTGAGTCGAAGTCCGTGAAACCCGTCGGCACACCGGTCATCTCGCCGCTGCGCGACCCGATCGCCTCGATCTCGTCGAGCGCGCCCTCCATGATGTCGCCGAGCGGCAGGTAGTCCTCACTGGTGCGCTGCTCGGTGACGGCGTAGATCTCGGCCTGGGCGCGGTTGACGATCTCGTCGACGTCGTCGTCGGCCGCGTATCCCATCTGGGTGATGCGGGTGCCGGCCTCCACCAGGCGGCGCAGGACCGCCCGCTCGTGCACGATCTCCGCGTAGTACGCGGCGTTCGCGGCCGTCGGCACGGTCTGAACGAGGGTGTGCAGATAGGAGGCGCCGCCGACCTTGTTGATCTCGCCGCGCTTGGTGAGTTCGGCGGCGATCGTGATGGGGTCGGCCGGCTCGCCCTTGGCGTAGACGTCGAGGATGGTCTGGTAGACCGTCTCGTGGGCCGGCTTGTAGAAGTCGTGGCCCTTGAGGATCTCGACGACATCGGCGATGGCGTCCTTGGACAGGAGCATTCCGCCCAGGACGGACTGCTCGGCGTCCAGGTCCTGCGGCGGCACTCGCTCGAACGCCGTGCCCCCGCCGTCCCACCCGCCGTCCGAGCCCCGCTCGTGCTGCTCGTCCCGGCTGCGGCCACCCTCACCGCGACGGCGGGAAGCGGGCAGACGATCACTGGGACCGCTGTCGGCCCACGGGTCGTCCAAGGGCTCGGAAATGCTCACCGAGCCACCTCCTCCCGTCCGCCGAGCGGACCTCGCCGTGCCCCTCATTTCTACGGCACGGCACTGACAAATAAGACGCCCAACTCCGGTTCTGGCGCGTCGGTTTTGTGACGGTTCACCGGCCGACGGACGGAGCGGGCGCCGGATAACCGTAGGCCCGCGGGCACCGTCAGCCAATCTGGTTATCCACAGGCCATGTGGACGACTGGCCAGATGCTGTGGAGAACTCCGCCAAACCTGTGCACGACCCGGTGGACAGCCCTGTGAACAAGCCCGCACCCCTACCCGGGAAGCGCTCCTGAACTGCACCTTTACCGTCCACCGCCTGTGCAGAAGAAAAACTTCCCCAGTCGGACCAAGATCCTTTCGAACCGTGCCCAGAAGTGCACGGGGCGAGAGCAGAGGTAAGGGTCACGAAAGCTTTGCATCTCTTACCTGTGGACGATTAGATTAGTGCTCATGACACAGGCCCCCGTGCGTACCCGAACCGACCGGCGCCGGCACGACCGAGAGATCGTCGCGCTGGCAGTCCCGGCCTTCGGCGCACTCGTCGCCGAGCCTCTCTTCGTCATGGCCGACAGTGCCATCGTCGGCCATCTCGGAACCGCTCAGCTCGCCGGACTCGGCATCGCCTCGGCCCTGCTCACCACAGCCGTCAGCGTCTTCGTCTTCCTCGCCTACGCGACCACCGCGGCCGTCTCCCGTCGCGTCGGCGCGGGCGACCTGCAAGCAGCGATCCGCCAGGGGATGGACGGCGTCTGGCTCGCACTGCTGCTCGGCGCCGCCGTCATAGTGGTTGTCCTGCCCACCGCTCCCTCGCTCGTGGAACTCTTCGGCGCCTCCGACACCGCGGCCCCCTATGCCACGACCTATCTGCGGATCTCCGCCCTCGGCATCCCCGCCATGCTCGTGGTGCTCGCCTCGACCGGTGTACTGAGGGGGCTGCAGAACACCCGGACCCCGCTCTACGTGGCCGTCGCCGGCTTCATCGCCAATGCCATCCTCAATGTCGTGCTGGTCTACGGCGCCGGACTCGGCATCGCGGGCTCCGCCTGGGGCACCGTCATCGCTCAGTGCGGCATGGCCGCGGTCTACCTGTGGGTGGTCATCCGCGGAGCCCGGCGACACGGCGCCTCCCTGCGCCCGGACCTGGCCGGGATCAGGGCTTCGGCTCAGGCCGGGATGCCCCTGCTCGTGCGCACGCTGTCCTTGCGGGCGATTCTCATGATCGCGACGGCCGTGGCGGCCCGCCTCGGCGACGCCGACATCGCCGCGCATCAGATCGTCCTGTCCCTGTGGAGTCTGCTCGCCTTCGCTCTCGACGCCATCGCCATCGCCGGGCAGGCCATCATCGGCCGCTATCTGGGCGCGGACGATGCCCAGGGAGCGCGCGACGCCTGCCGCAGGATGGTGGAGTGGGGTGTCGCCGTCGGCGTCGTACTGGGTCTGCTCGTGGTGCTGTCCCGTCCGGCGTTCCTGCCGCTGTTCACCGGTGACTCCACGGTCAGGGACGCCGCCTTGCCCGCGCTGGTGATCGTGGCCGTCGCACAGCCGATCTGCGGCGTGGTCTACGTGCTGGACGGTGTCCTCATGGGTGCCGGCGACGGTCCCTACCTCGCCTGGGCCATGCTGCTGACCCTGGCGGTCTTCACTCCCGCGGCACTTCTCGTCCCGACGTTCGGCGGCGGGCTCACCGCCCTGTGGGCGGCCATGACGCTGATGATGGCGATGCGCCTGGTGACGCTGTGGCTGCGCACCCGATCAGGACGCTGGATCGTCACCGGTGCGACGCGCTGACCGTTTCACGTGAAACGGTAGAACGGCGAAACGCGACGTTTCACGTGAAACATGGCCACAGCTACGCCCACACCCACCCCCCAGCCCCACGAAAGAAGGGCCGCATCCCCTGACGGGAAGTGCGGCCCTTCTCATCGCTTCAGCGAGAGCAGTGCTCAGGCAGCGACGACCTCGATGCTGACCTTGGCGTCAACCTCGGGGTGCAGACGCACGGACGTCTCGTGGGCGCCCAGGGTCTTGATCGGCGAGCCCAGCTCGATGCGGCGCTTGTCGACCTCGGGGCCACCGGCGGCCTTGATCGCCGAAGCGACGTCGGCCGGAGTGACGGAACCGAAGAGACGACCGGCGTCGCCGGAGCGGACGGCCAGACGGACCTTCACACCCTCGAGCTGGGCCTTCACCTGGTTGGCCTGCTCGATGGTCTGGATCTCGTGGATCTTGCGAGCGCGACGGATCTGCTCGACGTCCTTCTCGCCACCCTTGGTCCAGCGGATCGCGAACTTCCGCGGGATCAGGTAGTTGCGAGCGTAACCGTCCTTGACGTCGACGACGTCGCCCGCGGCACCGAGGCCGGAGACCTCGTGGGTGAGGATGATCTTCATGTTTCGGTCACCCTTCCCTTATCGCGCGGTGGAGGTGTAGGGCAGCAGCGCCATCTCACGGCTGTTCTTCACGGCCGTGGCGACGTCACGCTGGTGCTGGGTGCAGTTGCCTGTCACGCGGCGGGCACGGATCTTGCCGCGGTCGGAAATGAACTTCCGCAGCATGTTCGTGTCCTTGTAGTCCACGTACGTGACCTTGTCCTTGCAGAATGCGCAGACCTTCTTCTTCGGCTTGCGCACAGGCGGCTTAGCCATGATGTTTCTCCTGTGTGATCAAGAAGTGTGGGTAGAGCCCGTCCCCTTAGAAGGGGGGCTCGTCCGAGTAGCCGCCACCGCCGCCGGAGCCACCGCCCCAGCCGCCGCCACCCTGGCCGCCACCACCCTGCTGGCCACCGGCGGGAGCACCACCGGTCGCCCAGGGGTCGTCGGCCGGTGCGCCGCCGCCCTGCTGACCGCCACCGGGGCCGCCGCCCCAGCCGCCGCCACCCTGGCCGCCACCGCCGCCGTAACCGCCCTGGCCGCCGCGGCCCTGGCCCGAGGTCTTGGTGACCTTGGCCGTGGCGCTGCGCAGGCTGGCGCCGACCTCGTCGACGTCCAGCTCGTAGACCGTGCGCTTGACGCCCTCACGGTCCTCGTAGGACCGCTGCTTCAGCCGGCCCTGCACGATGACGCGCATGCCTCGCTGGAGCGACTCGGCGACGTTCTCCGCCGCCTGACGCCAGACCGAGCAGGTCAGGAACAGGCTCTCGCCGTCCTTCCACTCGTTCGTCTGGCGGTCGAAGGTGCGGGGGGTCGACGCGACGCGGAACTTCGCGACGGCCGCACCGGACGGGGTGAAGCGCAGCTCGGGGTCGTCGACAAGATTGCCGACGACCGTGATGACGGTCTCGCCTGCCATGGGGAACCTCTCGGCGGGTTTGCTCTGGCTGCTTGGTTGCTGCTACTCGAATCCCGGGATCAGCTGAGCGGGAAGGCTCAGTGCATCTCGGGACGGAGGACCTTGGTCCGGAGGACCGACTCGTTCAGGTTCATCTGGCGGTCGAGCTCCTTGACGACCGCAGGCTCGGCCTGCAGGTCGATGACCGAGTAGATGCCCTCGGGCTTCTTCTTGATCTCGTACGAGAGACGACGACGGCCCCAGGTGTCGACCTTCTCGACCTTTCCGCCGCCGTCACGGACGACAGAGAGGAAGTTCTCGATCAGCGGGGAGACAGAGCGCTCCTCGAGATCGGGGTCGAGGATGACCATCACCTCGTAGTGACGCATGTGGAACCCACCTCCTTTGGACTCAGCGGCCACGGTCGTTCCGTGGCAGGAGGGTTGCGATGCGTTCGCACCGGCATCAATGAGTAAACCAGGACCCACTGACAATCGGGCCTCCTCCGAGGAGGCGGCCCGGCCGTGGCCGGCAACAGACACCGGTGCGGAAGGTACAGCGTACCCGGCCGTCGCCTTGCGGTTGAAATCCGGCCCCGAGGGGACACAATCGGTAGTCAGGGATGTGAGGGCTAAAACACACTGCCTTCGGCAGGAGGTTCTCCATGGCACAGATCATGCGACCCGCCAAGCCCCGGACCGGCCTGCTGGCCACCGACGGCAAGCGACACCCCCTCCAGGACGCGCTCCTGGCCGTGACCGTGGTGCTGGGTGTGCTCGCCCTGGCCACCGCGAGCTTCCGCGGGCTGCACGTCCTGACCTCCTGGGCGGGGCTGCTCGGTGTCCTGACCGGCGGATACGGTCAGTACGTGTCGGAGACGACACGGGAGCGCTTCGGCCTGGTCCTGGGGCTCGGCGCCTCCGCACTCGGTCTGTTCTTCGGCATCTACCACGGCGGGCTCGTCGGCTGATCCATGTCGGCGGGACGCCCGCCGGCCAAGCCCTTCCGGCCGTACGCCGGACGGGGCGCTCACAGGGCGCAGTAGGCTTCGCGCGAGAGCCGGAGCCCCTGTACCCATGGGGACACACCAGCCCGAGGAGCGCCCCGAATGAGCCTGACCCTGAGGACCATCAGTCGCGAGCAGCATCTGGCGTACATCCAGAGCCTGCCGGCGGCGAGTCACATGCAGGTCCCGGCATGGGCGGACGTCAAGGCGGAATGGCGCTCGGAGAACCTCGGCTGGTTCGACGACCGGACCGGTGAGCTGGTCGGCGTGGGCCTCGTCCTCTACCGGCAGCTGCCCAAGATCAAGCGCTACCTCGCCTACCTCCCCGAGGGTCCGGTCATCAACTGGTTCGCGCCGAACCTCCAGGACTGGATGGAGCCGATGCTGGCGCACCTCAAGCAGCAGGGCGCCTTCTCCGTGAAGATGGGCCCGCCGGTGATCATCCGGCGCTGGGACGCGACATCGATCAAGAAGGGCATCCAGGACCCCGACGTCAAGCGACTGCGGGACATAGAGGCGGACCACATCGAGCCGCGCGCGTTCGAAGTGGCCGACAAGCTGCGCCGCATGGGCTGGCAGCAGGGCGAGGACGGCGGCGCCGGCTTCGGTGACGTGCAGCCCCGCTACGTCTTCCAGGTGCCGTTGGCCAACCGCTCCCTGGAAGAGGTCCACAAGAACTTCAACCAGCTGTGGCGCCGCAACATCAAGAAGGCCGAGAAGGCCGGTGTCGAGGTGGTTCAGGGCGGCTACCACGACCTCGAGGAGTGGCAGCGCCTGTACGAGATCACGGCCGTGCGTGACCACTTCCGGCCGCGCCCGCTGTCGTACTTCCAGCGCATGTGGGCGGCCCTCAACAACGAGGACCCCAACCGCATGCGGCTGTACTTCGCCCGGCACAACGGGGTGAACCTGTCTGCGGCGACCATGCTGGTCGTCGGCGGGCACGTCTGGTACTCCTACGGCGCCTCCGACAACATCGGCCGCGAGGTCCGACCTTCGAACGCCATGCAGTGGGCCATGCTCCGCGACTCCTACGCGCTGGGCGCCACCGTCTACGACCTGCGCGGCATCTCCGACTCGCTGGACGAGAGCGACCACCTCTTCGGCCTGATCCAGTTCAAGGTGGGTACGGGCGGTCAGGCGGCCGAGTACCTCGGCGAGTGGGACTTCCCGCTGAACAAGCTGCTCCACAAGGCGCTCGACATCTACATGTCGCGCCGCTGACCCACAGCGCATCCCGATCCGCATCTCTGACAGCCACGAGAAAGGTCCCAGGTCCGGCCATGGCGCTCACGCTCTACGTCGACACCGCGCGCTGGCGGGCGCACCACAAGCACGTGCAGGAGCAGTTCCCCGGGCTGGTCCCGGTCTGCAAGGGCAACGGCTACGGATTCGGTCACGAGCGGCTGGCGGAGGAGGCGACGCGGCTGGGCTCGGACGTGCTGGCCGTCGGCACCACCTACGAGGCCGCCCGGATCAAGGACTTCTTCGGCGGTGACCTGCTGGTCCTGACGCCGTACCGGCGCGGCGAGGAACCCGTTCCGCTGCCCGACCGGGTCGTGCGCTCGGTGTCGTCCATCGACGGCGTGTACGGCCTGGTGGGCGCGCGCGTGGTCATCGAGGTGATGTCCTCGATGAAGCGGCACGGCATCAGCGAGCAGGACCTGCCGCAGCTGCACGCCGCCATAGAGAACGTCCGGCTGGAGGGCTTCGCCATCCACCTGCCGCTGGACCGTACCGACGGCTCGGACGCCGTCGAGGAGGTCATCGGCTGGATGGACCGGCTGCGCGCGGCCCGGCTGCCGCTGCACACCATGTTCGTCAGTCATCTCAAGGCCGACGAGCTGGCCCGGCTCCAGCAGCAGTTCCCGCAGACTCGCTTCCGCGCCCGGATCGGCACCCGGCTGTGGCTGGGGGACCACGAGGCCACCGAGTACCGCGGCGCCGTCCTGGACGTCACGCGCGTCGCCAAGGGCGAGCGTTTCGGCTACCGGCAGCAGAAGGCGGCCTCGGACGGCTTCCTGGTGGTTGTGGCGGGCGGTACGTCGCACGGAGTGGGGCTGGAGGCCCCGAAGGCGCTGCACGGCGTCATGCCGCGCGCCAAGGGCGTCGCCCGGGCCGGCCTCGCCACGGTGAACCGGAACCTCTCGCCGTTCGTCTGGAGCGGCAAGCAGCGCTGGTTCGCGGAGCCGCCCCACATGCAGGTGTCGATCCTGTTCGTACCCTCGGACGCGACGGAGCCCAAGGTGGGTGACGAGCTGGTGGCCCATCTGCGGCACACGACCACGCAGTTCGACCGCATCCTCGATCGCTAGCGAGCAGCCGTACCCGCACCGTGAGAAGGCCGTACACGAGGTCTTCGTGATCCTCGTGTACGGCCTTTCGCACGTTCACTCAGAGCGAACTGTTCGGCTGACGGCCCTTGCCCCAGTGCACCTCAGGCCCCTCGAAGTGGGCCGCGGGCTGCTCGGTGCGAGCCGCGGGCCCCAGCACGAAGACGTCCTGGGCACCGTCCAGCACTCCGCCCGAGGGATCGTCGTCGCCCGTCCGCCGGACGGGGTCCCGGTCCGGCATCAGGATGTCGCGCACCACCATGGCGCAGAGGAACAGCGTTCCCAGCAGGTGCAGGCCGATGGCCCAGTGGTAGCCGTCCGTCGGCAGGCCCTTGTGGGCGTCGCCGCTGGTCGTGTAGGCGAGGTACATCCAGATGCCGAGGAAGTACGCCACCTCGCACGCCTGCCAGATCAGGAAGTCCCGCCACTTCGGCCGGGCCAGCGCGGCCAGCGGCACCAGCCAGAGCACGTACTGCGGTGAGTAGACCTTGTTGGTGAGGATGAACGCAGCGACGATCAGGAAGGCGAGCTGGGCGAACCGCGGGCGCCGGGGTGCGGTCAGCGTGAGTGCCGCGATGGCGCCGCAGCACAGCAGCATGAGAAGTGTGGCGAGGGTGTTGACGGTCTCGGTGCTGAGCGGGTTGTCGGAGTTCTGCCCCAGGATCAGCCAGAACGATCCGAAATCCACACCGCGTTCCTGGCTGAACGTGTAGAACTTCGACCAGCCGTCAAAGGCGAAGAGCATCACCGGCAGGTTCACCACGAGCCAGGCGACGGCCGCGCCTCCCAGTGCTGTTCCGAACGCCCGCCATTTGCCCGCCCGCCAGCACAGGACGAGCAGGGGGCCGAGGATCAGGAAGGGATAGAGCTTGGCGGCCGTCGCGAGGCCCAGCAGTACACCGAAGGCCAGCGGGCGCTCCCGGGACCACATGAGAACGGCGGCGGCTGTCAGGGCGACCGCCAGGAGGTCCCAGTTGACGGTGGCGGTCAGCGCGAAGGCGGGGGCCAGGGCGACCAGCAGACCGTCCCAGGGGCGCCGGGTGTGCGTGCGGGTCACGCAGACCGCGATGACGGCCGCACAGACCATGAGCATCCCGGCGTTGACCATCCAGTACCACTGCTCCTGGTCCTGGATGGTGCCGCTGCCCGGAGTGAGCCAGGACGCGACCTCCATGAACAGGCCGGTCAGCACGGGGTACTCCAGGTACTCCATGTCGCCGGGGAGCTTGTCGAAGTACGGCACGAGCCCGTCGACGAACCCGCGTCCCTGGTAGAGGTGCGGGATGTCCGAGTAGCACGCGTGTGTGTACTGGGAGCTGGCCCCGAAGAACCAGGCACCGTTGTAGCAAGGTGCCTTCTGGACCAGTCCTAGGGCGAACATGCCGATCGCCACGAGCGCGATCACACGCACGGGGGTCCACCAGGACGTCCCGAGCAGGGCACGTCGGCCCAGCGGGCCGCCGATCAGCTCGCTGCCGGCTGCGGCGACCGTGTCTTCCCTGGTCGGCCGCACCGGGTCCGGCTCGTGCACGCTCGCTGGCGTCGATTCTGCACTGGGCATGGGGCACATCCTGCCGTACACGGCTGAGAACACGCCGGGGCCGCCGCACCCTCGTGGATGCGGCGGCCCCTGTTTCACGTGAAACTTGCGGGTGTTTCACGTGAAACACCCATTCTCGGCGACTCCGGGAACAGCTAGCCGTTTGGCCCCAAGATGGAGTTTCCACGGCTGTTTCCGTTGTTGTCGCCGTCTCCCTCCGTCTCGCTGGCCGATGGGGATGGCGATTCGCTGCCCTCGGAGCCGCCTGGGCCGGTGCCCGCGTTGCCGTTGCCGGCGTTGCTCCCGTCGTCGCAGTTCCAGTCCCAGACGCCGCACGTCTCAGTTGCGGAAGGCGAGGGGCTGGTCCCCGTGTCGCTGGGCGACGGAGTCGGCGACGGGGTGACCTCCTCGGTCTCGGAAGCAGAGGGGGAGGGGGAGGGCGTCGGGGTCGGCGACGGCTCGTCGTTGACGACCTCGCCGATGGGCTCCGGCTCCGGGAACTTCTCCACCTTCATGCCCTTGACCGCGTCCGACATGTAGTCCTGCCAGATCGTGGACGGGAAGGAGGCACCGTGGATCTGCTTCTCGCCACCCGTTCCGTACATCTCCAGGAACGTGCGGTCCTTGATGGTCTCGTCGTCCGGATAGCGGTACATGCTGATCGCGGTCGACAGCTGCGGGGTGTAGCCGACGAACCAGGCGGACTTGTTGCCGTCGGTGGTACCGGTCTTGCCCGCCACCTCGCGGCCGGGGAGCTGGGCGTTGGTGCCCGTGCCCTTGTCAACGACGGTCTTCAGGACGTCCGTGACGTTGTCCGCGACCTTCGCTGTGAATGCCTGCTTCTCCTCGACCTTGTGCGTGTAGATCGTGCCGTTCCTGTTCGTCACCTTCGTGACGGAATACGGCTCGCGCTGCTTGCCGCTTTCCGCGAAGGTGGCGTACGCGCCCGCCATGCGGATGGCGCTGGGGTCCGAGATACCGAGGGAGAAGGACGGGAAGCTGGCGCCCGTCAGGCTGTCCTCCAGAAGCCCCGCGTCGACGGCGGCCTCCTTCACCTTGTCCAGGCCGACGTCCATGCCGAGCTGCACATAGGCGGAGTTCACCGACTCCCGCATCGCCTCACGGAGGTCGATCTTGTAGTCCGGCGGGTCACCGATCGAATCCTGGCCGTCATTTTCCTGACGCCACTGTTCGCCCTTCTCGTTCTCCCAGATCGACCCGTCGTAGTTGTTGATCTTGAGGTTGTTCTCGCCGCTGTAGAGGCTCTTCGGGGAGACGACGGTGCGCTCGTCCTGGGCCTGGACCTGGCCGAGGTCCGGGTCGCGCACGCCCCACTTCATCGCCGCCGAGAGCACGAACGGCTTGAAGGTCGAACCAACCTGGGCACCGGTGACGTCGGCGTTGTTGGTGAAGTGCTTGGTGGCGTCCTCACCGCCGTAGATGGCCTTGATCGCCCCGGTCCGGGTGTCGATGGACGCCCCGCCGAACTGGACGTGGGTGTCCGTCTCGGGTCGCTTCTTGGGGTCGATCTTCTCCTTGTAGACCTTCTGGACCGCCTTCTCCATCTCGTCGACCTTCTTCTTGTCGAAGGTCGTGTAGATGGAGTAGCCGCCCTTCTCCAGCTGCTGCTCCGTCACCTTGCCGCTCTTGAGCACGGAAGACTTGGCGAGCCTGACGAGGTAGCCGATCTGGCCGCCCAGCTTCGCGTTCGACTGCGGGTTCTGCGTGGTGGGGAGCTCGGGGTACTTGGCCCGTTCCGCCTGACTCAGATGCCCGTACTCCACCATCTTGTCGAGGGTGTCCTGCATCTGGGAAAGGGCCCGCTTCTTGTTGGCCTCCGGCGTGGCCCCCGTCGGGTCGATCGACACCGAGCCCGCCGGGTCGTAGTAGGTGGCGCCCTTGAGCACCGCCGACAGGAAGGCGCACTGTCCCGGGTTGAGGTCGACGGCGTCGACGTTGAAGTACGCCCGTGCCGCCGCCTGGATGCCGTAGGCGCCGCGACCGTAGTAGGCGGAGTTCAGATAGCCCGCGAGGATGTCGTCCTTGGAGACGTCGGTGCCGACCTTGATCGAGACGAAGATCTCCTTGACCTTGCGGGAGATCGTCTGCGACTGGTCGTTCAGCATCGCGTTCTTGACGTACTGCTGGGTGATGGTGGAGCCACCCTGCGTCTCACCGCCCTTGGCCATGTTGAACACGGCGCGGGCGATGCCCTTGGGGTCGATGCCGCTGTCGGAATAGAACGTCTTGTTCTCCTGCGAGATGACGGCGTTGCGCATCGCCTTCGGGATCTGCGAGAGATCGACGCTCTGGCGGTTGCGGTCACCGCCCGTGGCCACCATCTGGGTGTTGTCGGCCCAGTAGTAGACGTTGTTCTGCGCCGTGGCGCTCTCGTCGATGACGGGGACGCTCACCATGGCGTACGCGAGACCGGCCGCACCCACGAGGCAGCCGAAGAACGCGATGCACAGACCGGAGACGAGCCGCCAGGACGGCACCCAGCGTTGCCAGCCGTCCCTGTCGTGACGCGGGTAGTCGATCATGCGCTTCTTGCCGGGCGCTGCGGCGCGTCCTCGTCCGGGCCCTGCCGAGCCGCCGGGCGCCCCTCGCCGGCCGCGGCCGGGCTCGGCCGCTCTGCGACGGCCGCCCCCGCTCCGCTGTGCCGCGCGCCGGGCCTCGGCGCGGCTGCCGTACGCACGCTCCTCGTTCTCCGGACCGTAAGAGCCGGACGGCGACCCTGTGGCGCCTCGCGGTGCCGCACGGCGGCCGGAGGACGAGCCGGACTGACCGCGTCGGGCCGCGGCACGTCCGCCTCCCTGCGGCTGCGGCGGTTTGCGACGGTGCTCGCTCATCGAACGACTACTCCTCGGGCAGGCGCACCTTTGCGCGCCTGGTAAAGGCGGCTGGTTTCCGGTCCCCCCGAAGTACGGATGCGGCCCCTTCCGCATTCACCCGTACTGCACCGGGGACAGGGACGCCCCCAGACGTCACTCGGTTCCCGGTGGTCTGCATGGCGCACACACTACGCACCGTCAAAACCCCCGCGGCCCGAAGTTCACCTCAAATCAGGCAACTTGCTCGCGATGAAACCGTGATGTGATCCCGTTCACCAGTTCCCCCCTTGTCGCACGCAGAAGGGCGTTCTATCGTGCTGATGTATCGACTCGATACATCAGCGCGGCATAAGGCGAGAGGAGGCGACGATGAGCCGGAGATCCGGCATCCTCGAGTTCGCCGTACTCGGCCTGCTCCGCGAGTCCCCGATGCACGGCTATGAGCTGCGTAAACGGCTCAACACGTCACTGGGTGTGTTCCGGGCGTTCAGCTACGGGACGCTCTACCCCTGCCTCAAGACGCTGGTCGCCAACGGCTGGTTGATCGAGGAACCGGGGAACGTCGGCGAGGCCGCCGCTTCCCTCACGGGACGCCGCGCCAAGATCGTCTACCGGTTGACGGCCGACGGCAAGGAACATTTCGAGCAGCTCCTCTCCCAGACGGGCCCGGACGCGTACGAGGACGAGACCTTCGCCGCTCGCTTCGCGTTCTTCGGCCAGACGTCGCGAGACGTACGCATGCGCGTGCTCGAGGGCCGGCGCAGTCGGCTGGAGGAGCGCCTGGAGAAGATGCGGGCCTCCCTGGCCCGCACCCGGGAGCGACTCGACGACTACACGCTTGAGCTGCAGCGCCACGGAATGGAGTCCGTGGAGCGCGAAGTGCGCTGGCTGAACGAGCTCATCGAGAGCGAGCGGGCGGGGCGGGACCTCAGGGGTTCCGCCGCCGAGGGGACCGCTCAACAGGACACGACATCTGGAGCGACGGGCGGCCTGCCCCGGCCGGGGGACGACCCCCGGCCGGATACGCCCGGCGACACCGCCACGTGAGCGCCCAGTCAGGGCCTCACTCGTACACACAGGGAGCAACCGGAATGGGTTCGGTTCGCGTAGCCATCGTCGGTGTGGGCAACTGCGCCGCATCGCTGGTGCAGGGCGTCGAGTACTACAAGGACGCCGACCCGGCGGCCAAGGTCCCCGGCCTGATGCACGTCCAGTTCGGCGACTACCACGTCAGTGACATCGAGTTCGTCGCCGCCTTCGACGTGGACGCCAAGAAGGTCGGCCTGGACCTCGCGGACGCCATCGGCGCCTCCGAGAACAACACCATCAAGATCTGCGACGTGCCGAACAGCGGCGTCCAGGTCCAGCGCGGCCACACGCACGACGGTCTCGGCAAGTACTACCGCCAGACCATCGAGGAGTCCGCCGAGGCGCCGGTCGACGTCGTCCAGGTCCTCAAGGACAAGCAGGTCGACGTCCTCGTCTGCTACCTGCCCGTCGGTTCCGAGGCCGCGGCGAAGTACTACGCCCAGTGCGCCATCGACGCCAAGGTCGCCTTCGTCAACGCCCTCCCGGTCTTCATCGCCGGCACCAAGGAGTGGGCCGACAAGTTCACCGAGGCGGGCGTCCCGATCGTCGGCGACGACATCAAGTCGCAGGTCGGCGCCACCATCACGCACCGCGTCATGGCGAAGCTGTTCGAGGACAGGGGCGTCGTCCTGGACCGCACGATGCAGTTGAACGTCGGCGGCAACATGGACTTCAAGAACATGCTCGAGCGCGAGCGCCTGGAGTCCAAGAAGATCTCCAAGACGCAGGCCGTCACCTCCCAGATCCCCGACCGCGACCTGGGTGCGGACAACGTCCACATCGGCCCGTCCGACTACGTCGCCTGGCTGGACGACCGCAAGTGGGCCTACGTCCGCCTCGAGGGCCGCGCCTTCGGTGACGTCCCGCTGAACCTGGAGTACAAGCTCGAGGTCTGGGACTCCCCGAACTCGGCCGGCGTCATCATCGACGCGCTGCGCGCCGCGAAGATCGCCAAGGACCGCGGCATCGGCGGCCCGATCCTGTCGGCGTCGAGCTACTTCATGAAGTCCCCGCCGGTCCAGTACTTCGATGACGAGGCCCGCGCCAACGTCGAGAAGTTCATCGCGGGCGAGGTCGAGCGCTGACAAGCCGCTGACCCCGGTCTGCCGAGGGTCCCCGGGTCGCATGACCCGGGGACCTTTCCCGTATGTGAGGCTGTGCCCCATGGCCGTCGTCCGTGACCTGCGCATCCTGCTGCGTCTGAAGGGGTTTCGGCACCTGCTCGCCGTTCGCCTGCTCTCCCAGGGCGCCGACGGTGTCTACCAGGTCGCGCTCGCCACCTACGTCGTCTTCTCCCCGGAGAAGCAGACCTCGCCGGCCGCGATCGCCTCCGCGATGGCGGTCCTGCTGCTCCCCTACTCTCTGGTGGGGCCCTTCGCGGGTGTGCTGCTGGACCGCTGGCGACGCCGCCAGGTCTTCCTGTACGGCAACCTGCTGCGTGCCGTACTGGCCTCGGTGACGGCGGTGCTGATGATCGCTTCCGTCCCCGACTGGCTCTTCTACGTCTCGGCCCTCTGTGTCACGGCCGTCAACCGTTTCGTGCTCGCCGGCCTGTCCGCGGCGCTGCCCCGGGTGGTCGACGCCGAGCGGCTGGTGATCGCCAACTCGCTCTCCCCGACGGCCGGGACCCTGGCGGCCACGGCCGGCGGTGGCCTCGCGTTCGTCGTGCGCCTCGCGGTCTCGGACTCCGACGCCGCCGTGGTGCTGCTCGGCGCCGGCCTCTACCTGTGCGGGGCACTGGCGTCGCTGCGGATCGCCGTGGAGCTGCTCGGCCCGGACCCGGCACGGGTGCCGCCCACACTCGCCTCGGCGCTCACCGGTACCGCCCGCGACCTGGTGGCGGGCGTACGCCATCTCGCCGCGCCCGCCCGCCGGGAAGCAGCCTGGGCGCTGGCCGCCATGACGCTGATGCGGTTCTGCTACGGCGCCCTGCTGGTCATGCTGCTGATGCTGTGCCGATACTCCCTGACCTCGGACACGGAGGAGGGGCTGGCCCTGCTGGGGCTCGCGCTGGGGGTCTCCGGAGCCGGATTCTTCGCGGCGGCGGTGGTCACTCCCTGGGCGGCGGGACGGCTCGGCCCCGGTCGCTGGATGGCCGTCTGCGCGGCGGTCGCCACCGTGCTGGTGCCGGCGCTGGGCCTGCCGTTCGTCACGGCGCCCCTGCTCGCCGCCGCGTTCGTGCTGGGCCTGACGACGCAGGGGGCGAAGATCGCGACCGACACGGTCGTGCAGTCCTCGGTCGACGACACCTTCCGCGGCCGGATCTTCTCCGTCTACGACGTGCTGTTCAACGTGGCCTTCGTCGGCGCGGCCGGAGTGGCAGCGCTCATGCTGCCGCCCGACGGGCGATCGGTACCGCTGGTCGTGACCGTCTCCGCGATCTACGGAATGGTTGCGGTGGCTATGGCCCAGTTTGAGAGCCGGTATGTGTCACATCAGTGACACAGAGCCTCACTGGACTACAGAGTTGTCAGTGGGACCCGGTAGCTTACGTGCGTCTTATCTCGCGGCATGTCCGCGACACGCACCTATTCCAGGGGGACCCCCAGTGACCACCCAGCCGCCGCCTCAGGGCAACCCGTTCGCGCAGAACCAGCCGCAGGCTCCGCAGCAGCCTCAGGGGCAGAACCCCTACGCCCAGGGGCAGCCGGGCTTCCCGCAGCAGGCCGGCCAGCCCGGTCAGCCCGGTTTCCCGCAGCAGGGTGCGCCGTACGCCCCGGTGCCGCCGCAGCCCGCTCGCCGCAAGCCGAGCTTCAAGATGATCAAGAACATCGTCATCGCGGTGGTCGTCGTGGGTGTCGCGGTCGGCGGTTACATCGCCAGCCGGGACGACGCCGACACGGCTGCGGTCGGCGACTGCATGCACCGGGGCAGCAGCAGCGACACCAACCCGGACCTCGAGGTCGTCGACTGCGGTGACGCGAAGGCCCAGTACGTGGTGCTGGCCAAGATCAAGGGCTCCTACTCCGCCCTCACCGCTGAGAGCAAGTGCTCGGAAGAGGCCAAGGACTTCCAGTACTCGTACACCGAGAGCGGCAGCGGCAGCGACTTCCTGCTCTGCCTGAAGGACAAGTAAGGGCGCAGTCCCCTACGGCGAAGGGGCGATGTTTCACGTGAAACATCGCCCCTTCGCCTGTCCGTCACCTTCGGTCACGACTCCTGAGCGGCCCACCACTCCTTGAGTGCCGCCACTGCCGCGTCGTGATCCATCGGTCCGTTCTCCAGGCGAAGCTCCAGCAGGTGCTTGTACGCCTGCCCCACGGCCGGCCCGGGACGGATGCCGAGGATCTCCATGATCTCGTTGCCGTCCAGGTCCGGGCGGATCGCGTCCAGCTCCTCCTGCTCCTGAAGCTGTGCGATCCGGTCCTCCAGGCCGTCGTAGGCGCGGGAGAGGGCCGTCGCCTTGCGCTTGTTGCGCGTCGTGCAGTCCGACCGCGTCAGCTTGTGGAGACGGTCGAGCAGCGGTCCCGCGTCCCGGACGTATCGGCGGACCGCGGAGTCCGTCCACTCGCCCGTGCCGTAGCCGTGGAAGCGCAGGTGGAGCTCGACCAGGCGCGAGACGTCCTTCACCAGCTCGTTGGAGTACTTGAGCGCCAGCATGCGCTTCTTCGTCATCTTCGCCCCGACCACCTCGTGGTGGTGGAACGAGACCCTGCCGTCCTTCTCGAAGCGACGGGTGCGCGGCTTTCCGATGTCGTGCAGCAGGGCGGCCAGGCGAAGGGTCAGGTCGGGTCCGTCGCTCTCCAGCGCCATCGCCTGCTCCAGGACGATCAGCGTGTGGTCGTAGACGTCCTTGTGCCGGTGGTGCTCGTCACGCTCCAGCCGCAGGGCCGGCAGCTCGGGCAGGACCCGTTCGGCGAGGCCGCTCTCCACCAGCAGACTCAGGCCCTTGCGCGGGTGCGAGGAGAGGATGAGCTTGTTCAGCTCGTCCCGGACCCGCTCGGCCGAGACGATGTCGATGCGCCCGGCCATGTCGTGCATGGCCTTGACGACCTCAGGCGCCACCTCGAAGTCGAGCTGCGCGGCGAAGCGCGCGGCCCGCATCATCCGGAGCGGGTCGTCCGAGAACGAGTCCTCGGGAGTCCCGGGGGTGCGCAGCACGCGGGCCGCGAGGTCGTCGAGTCCACCGTGCGGGTCGATGAACGCCTTCTCCGGAAGCGCCACGGCCATCGCGTTCACCGTGAAATCGCGCCGGACGAGGTCCTCCTCGATGGAGTCGCCGTAGGACACCTCCGGCTTGCGCGAGGTGCGGTCGTACGCCTCCGACCGGTAGGTGGTCACCTCGATCTGCCAGCCGTCCTTCTGCCCCCCGACCGTGCCGAAGGCGATCCCGACCTCCCAGACCGCGTCGGCCCAAGGACGCATGATCTTCAGTACGTCCTGGGGGCGGGCGTCGGTCGTGAAGTCCAGATCGTTGCCGAGCCGTCCGAGCAAGGCGTCCCGGACCGAGCCGCCGACCAGGGCGAGCGAGAATCCGGCCTCCTGAAAACGGCGGGCGAGATCGTCGGCGACAGGGGCGATCCGCAGCGGCTCACTCACCGCGCGGGGCTGCTCCCGACTCAGGGCACTGGGGCTGACTTCGTTGGCGTTCGGCACAACAGGACAGGGTACGTGGCCCGGGCGGAGACAGGCGCCCCGATTGATCGCGCACCGAATCCCCCACTTCCGTACCGCTCCCTCTATAGGCACACATAGACGGAAGCCCGGCCCCGCTGCGGATCTTGTGGCGTACTCCGCGGCACTTCCCCTCGCCGCACATCGTTACCATGCGTGGACGCACATTCCGACGACCACTGATCACGACGAGGGACGGGCGAGCGCGTGGCCGAGGCGGCAGACTTCCAGGGGACCAGTGCCTCACCTGCCCGCCGGTGGCTGCGGCGCACCACGGCACTGCTCGCCGGGGCGCCGCTGCTGGCCGGCCTGGTCCAGCTGCCCGCCGCCGGCTCGGCGCACGCCGAAGAGGCGACCGCCGCCCTGGCCGACGCCGACTCGGGCTCGGTGGCCGTGGCCGTCGACTCGCTCACGCCCTCCACGCCCACGGACGGGGACACGGTGACCGTGTCGGGCACCGTGACCAACAAGGGCAAGCGGACCGTCACCGACGCGCACGTCGGCCTGCGCGTGGGCCCACCGGTCGACACCCGCTCGTCGGTCGACGCGATCGCCAAGGACAGCGACGATCTCCAGGGCTCCATCGCCCCGGAGATCGACAACAAGTACACCGAGAAGTTCTCCAAGCTCACCCCCGGTGTCGCGGAGCACTTCAACATCTCCGTGCCGGTCGACGACCTGAACCTCGGCAACGACGGCGTCTACGAATTCGCCGTCTCGCTGTCCGGTGAGACGTCCGCACAGCCCTGGGAGCAGATCCTCGGCATCCAGCGGACCTTCCTGCCGTGGCAGCCCGACGAGGCCGCCACCAGGACCAAGACCACGGCGCTGTGGCCTCTCGTCTCGACGACGCACATGGCCGCCGAAACGGGGCCGAACGAGGAGCAGACCCCTTTCTTCCTCAACAACGACCTGGCGAAGGAGATCTCCCCCGGCGGCCGCCTGAACCAGATGGTGACGCTGGGCAAGGACCTCGACGTCACCTGGGTGGTCGATCCGGACCTGCTGGCCTCCGTCGACGCCATGACGGGGAGCTACCGCGTCCGGGACGGGGACAAGACCACCGCCGGCACCCAGCAGGCGGTCGCCAAGCAGTGGCTGGCCGACCTGCAGGACGCGGTGGCCGACAAGGAGGTCGTCGCCCTCCCCTTCGCCGACCCCGACCTGGCGTCCCTGGCCCACAACGGCACGGACGTCACCGGCTCGCTGAGTCAGCTCAAGGACGCGACGGACGTCGTCGACAACACGGTCGAGCCGATCCTCCACGTGAAACCCAACACCGACTTCGCCTGGCCCGTGGACGGGGCCGTCGACCGGTCGATCGTCAAGGTCGCCACCTCCGCGGGCGCCGACAAGGTGATCGCGCGCAGCGACAGCCTCCAGGAGACCAACGGTCTGCCCTACACACCGTCCGCTGCCCGCCCCATCGGCGGTGGCACCACGGCCGTCGTGGCGGACGCCCGGCTGTCCACGGCGTTCGAGGGCGACCTGACGAACGCGTCCGCGTCCACGCTCGCCGTGCAGCGCTTCCTCGCCCAGAGCCTGGGCCTGGGTCTCCAGACCGACAAGCAGCGCAGCGTCGTCATCGCCCCGCAGCGCACGCCCTCCGGAAGCCAGGCGCGCGCGATGGCCGAGGCGCTGCGGGCGCTCCAGAGCGGCACCTGGTCCCAGTCCCAGAAGCTGGCGGCTGCCTCAGCGGCCAAGCCGGACCCGGACGCCACCACCAAGGTTCCGGGGAGCTCCTCCTATCCGTCGGCGCTGCGCAAGAAGGAGCTGCCGCGGTCGGCCTTCGTGGAGAGCGCGCAGACGCAGGACGCGCTGGACAGCTTCAAGGTCGTGCTCTCGGACCCGTCCCGAGTGGTGACCCCCTTCGGACGCGCCCTGAACCGGGAGATGTCCGTGTCGTGGCGCGGCCGGGCCGCCGAGGCGGAGTCGTTCCGCGCCGGAGTGAAGTCGTACCTCGACGGTCTGACCGGCCGGGTCAGACTGATCGACAAGTCGGAGACGAAGCTCTCCGGCCGCAGCGCCACGATCCCGGTCACGGTGCAGAACAACCTCGTGCAGGACGTCGGCCCCCTGGTCCTGCGCCTCACCTCGACGAACCCGACGCGCCTGGAGATCGACGGCGACCGCTACCAGGAGCAGCCGATCTCGGTCTCCGGCGGCCACAGCCAGTCGGTGAAGTTCACCACGTCGGCCAACGCCAACGGCCGGGCGACGGTGATCGCCCAGCTGTACACGCAGGACGGGCGCCCGTACGGCAAGCCCGTGACCTTCGACGTGAAGGTCACCGAGATCACCGCCACCGTGATGCTCGTCATCGGCGGCGGCGTCCTGCTGCTCGTCCTCGCCGGTTTCCGGATGTACACCCAGCGCAAGCGTGCCGCCGCCCGCGCCGCCGAGAAGGGCGAGGAGGACGACTCCGAGGAGCCGGAGGCGTCGGAGAACTCCGAGAACGACCCGGAGAACCCGGAGCGCCCCGAGGGACGTCCCACGGAGGAGTCCGCGGCACCGGCCCGGGCAGACGACCCGGAGCAGCCGAGTGACCCGACACCGGACACCGCAGCGGAAAGCACCGACCCGTCCGGCACGGGTGAGAGAGTGGACCGTTGAGGATGTCGTGGCCGGTCGGCCCGGGACGATGAGGTGGGGTAACCATGAACGCGCCGTACGACGGTGACCGCGGTCAGGCCGTGGACGGCTCGGGTCACCCCCAGGGTCCGCCGCCGGACCCCGGACAGACGCCGCCGCAGCAGCCCGCGGACATGTACCTCCAGGACGCCTACGACCAGGATCCCTACCGGGCGCAGGACCTCTCCGCCCAGGACCCGGTCTCCGAGGCGCTCTACGACCGCGCCGCGCACCCTCCGCCGCCGCCGGGCACCTACCCTCCGCAGCAGCCGCTGTACTCCCAGCCTCCCCAGTCGCCCTACGCCCCCGATCCCCGCGTCTGGGCCCCGACCCCGGCACCCGAACCGGAGGGCCCGACGCAGTACCTGCCGTACGGCGACGACCCTCGGACCACCCAGTTCGTGGGCGTCGACGACCTGGTCGGGCAGTCCGGCGACCAGCGTCACGAGCCGGACGCCTTCGCGCACCTCTTCCGCGACCAGCAGCAGGGCGGCGGCCACCCCTCCTACGACGACCCGGCGGCCGTGCCCTCACCGGCCCCGCCGCCGGGGCCGTACGGCGGGGCGGCGGGCCCGGGGCAGTACGGCACGACACCCGCTCCGGGTCAGTACGGCGGGCACCAGGAGCCCACCTCGTACGGGAACGCCCCGGCACACGGCCAGTACGGTGATCCGGCTCCGGCACCCGGCCAGTACGGCGGCGCGGCTCCCTCGCCCGGTCAGTACGGCGGCCACGCTCCAACGCAGGGCCAGTACGGGAACGCTCCGGCACCCGGTCAGCACGCGGCGCCCGCACCGGGCCAGTACGCGGTGGCCCCGACGCCCGAGGCGGCCGAGGCTCCCCTCCAGGAGCCCGAGCCCGCCCCTGCGGCCACCGCGCCCAAGAAGGGCGGGCGTGCCGGGGGCCTGCTGAAGTCGAGCGCCGTGATGGCGGCGGGCACGATGGTGTCGCGGCTGACCGGGTTCATCCGGTCGGCGATGATCGTCTCCGCCCTGGGTCTCGCCCTGCTGGGCGAGTCCTTCCAGATCGCCTACCAGCTGCCGACGATGATCTACATCCTCACCGTCGGCGGTGGCCTCAACTCGGTCTTCGTTCCCCAGCTCGTCCGCGCCATGAAGGACGACGACGACGGTGGCGAGGCGTACGCCAACCGGCTCCTGACCCTGGTCATGGTGGCCCTCGGCGTCCTCACCGCGCTGGGCATGCTGGCGGCTCCGCTGCTGGTGCGCGCGCTGTCGAACCCGGTCGCCTCGGACCCGGCGGCCAACGAGACGGCCATCACCTTCACCCGGTACTTCCTGCCGTCCATCTTCTTCATGGGCGTCCACGTCGTGATGGGGCAGGTCCTCAACGCCCGCGGCCGGTTCGGCGCGATGATGTGGACCCCGGTCCTGAACAACATCGTCATCATCGTCACCCTCGGCATGTTCCTCTGGGTCTACGGCACGGCCGCCGACTCCGGGATGACGGTCGCGACCATCCCGGAGGAGGGCAAGCAGCTCCTCGGCATCGGCATCCTGCTCGGCCTCGTCGTCCAGTCCCTGGCGATGATCCCGTACCTGCGCGAGACCGGGTTCAGGCTCCGGCTGCGGTTCGACTGGCGGGGCCACGGTCTGGGCAAGGCCGCGATGCTCGCCAAGTGGACGATCCTGTTCGTCCTCGCCAACCAGGCGGGCGCCCTCGTCGTCATCCAGCTCGCCACCGCGTCGGTCACGGACACCGACCTCGCCGGCACCGGTTACAGCGCCTACGCCAACGCCCAGCTCATCTGGGGCCTGCCGCAGGCCATCATCACCGTCTCCCTGATGGCCGCCCTGCTGCCCCGCATCTCCCGCTCGGCGTCCGAGGAGGACGGGGGAGCGGTCCGCGACGACATCTCCCAGGGACTGCGCACCACCGCCGTCGCCATCGTGCCGGTGTCCTTCGGCTTCGTCGCGCTCGGCATCCCGATGTGCACACTGATCTTCGGCTCCTCGGGCACGGGCGCGGCCACCAACATGGGCTACATGCTGATGGCCTTCGGCCTCGGCCTCATCCCGTACTCCGTGCAGTACGTCGTCCTGCGCGCCTTCTACGCCTACGAGGACACCCGGACGCCCTTCTACAACACAGTCATCGTGGCCGTGGTCAACGCCGCCGCCTCGGGCCTGTGTTACCTGCTGCTGCCCTCCCGCTGGGCCGTGGTCGGCATGGCGGCCTCCTACGGGCTGGCCTATGTGATCGGCGTGGGCATCGCCTGGCGCAGGCTGCGCAAGCGGCTGGGCGGGGACCTGGACGGCGCCCGGGTGCTGCGGACCTACGCCCGGCTGTGCATCGCGTCCGTACCGGCCGCCCTGCTCAGCGGCGCCGCCTGCTACGCGATCAGCCGCGCGCTCGGCCAGGGCGTCGTGGGATCGTTCGCCGCGCTGCTGGCCGGTGGAGTGCTCCTGTTCGGTGTCTTCTTCGTCGCCGCCCGCCGCATGCGCATCGAGGAGGTCAACTCTCTGGTCGGCATGGTGCGCGGACGCCTGGGACGCTGAGACCCGGGGTAGGCGCACAACCATCGTCCGCCGCTGTGTGTCGTGCATAGCGGCGGACTGTGGGCACAATTGGGTTCGGCGTCGGACGCGCGGATCGGGAGTCGGCCGACGCGCACGGAATGGGGAGGCAGGAACGACGGTGGCGGAACGGAGCACAGCTGCCGTCGACGTGGCAGACAACAGCGGCGATGAGCCGCTGACCGCACAGGCGGACCAGTCCACGGCCGACGGGGTGGCCAACAACCGGGAGCGGGACACGGACAGCGACGAGGCACAGGGGAACCCCACGAGCGAGGAATCCGGCAAGGCCTCGCCTCCCGAACTGCACAGCGGGCACAAGCTCGCCAGACGCTACCGCCTCGAGGAGTGCGTCACCCGTCTGGACGGCTTCAGCAGTTGGCGGGCCGTCGACGAGAAGCTGCGCCGCGCGGTCGGAGTCCATCTCCTCCCCGCGGACCACGCGCGAGCCCGGTCCGTGCTGGCCGCGGCACGCTCCTCCGCCCTGCTCGGCGACCCCCGCTTCGTCCAGGTCCTGGACGCCGTCGAGGACAACGACCTCGTCTACGTCGTGCACGAGTGGCTCCCCGACGCCACCGAGCTGACCGCCCTCCTCGCCTCCGGACCTCTGGAGGTGTACGACGCCTACCAGATGGTCAGTCAGGTCGCCTCGGCCATGGCGGCCGCCCACCGCGAGGGCCTCGCCCATCTGCGCCTGAGCCCCAACGCGGTGCTGCGCACGTCGACGGGACAGTGGCGGATCCGCGGGCTCGCCGTCAACGCCGCGCTGCGCGGCATCAGTTCCGACACCCCGCAGCGCACCGACACCGAAGCCATCGGCGCCCTCCTGTACGCCGCGCTCACCCAGCGCTGGCCGTACGAGAGCGACGCGCACGGCCTGGCGGGTCTGCCCAAGGACATCGGGCTGATCCCGCCGGACCAGGTACGTGCCGGCGTCCACCGCGGCCTGTCCGAGCTGGCGATGCGGGCGCTCGCCAACGACGGCGCCACCGCCTCCCGCCACGAGGCTCCGTGCACCACGCCGGAGGAACTGGTGAAGGCGATCGGCGAGATGCCGCGCATCCGCCCGCCGGAGCCGACGTACGCCGCACCGCCGCAGTACCAGCGCACGGCCTACCAGCAGGGCGGGTACGGACGCCCGGCACCGCACCCCGGTGTCACCCAGCCCGCGCCGACGCCGCCGCCCCCGCTGCAGAGCCGTACCGGCAAGGCCCTGAAGTGGGGCGTCTCGGCCCTGCTGATCGCCGCGCTCGGCCTCGGCAGCTGGCAGCTCGCGGACGCCCTCATGGAACGGGGCGGCAAGGCCGACGACCCGAACCAGACGCAGACGGTGGACGGCGACAACGACAAGGGCACGAAGCCCCCTGCCTCCGGCAAGGCGGTCCCGATCGTCGGTGCGCGGGACTTCGACCCGTTCGGCGACCAGTCCGAGAAGCCGTCCGAGATAGGGAATGTCTACGACGGCAGCGCGTCCACCTACTGGCAGACGGACTACTACCTCAGTTCCGACTTCGGCCGCCTCAAGCCCGGGGTCGGCGTCATCCTGGACCTCGGCAAGGTGCAGCAGGTCGGCAAGGTGACCGTCACGTTCGTCGGGAACACATCCGTCGAGCTGCGCAGCGCGAGCAAGGACGCCACGGCGGAGCCCACCTCCTTCGACCAGTACGAAAAGGTCGCCGGGGGCTCGGGCACGACGGTGGAGCTCAAGCCCGGCAAGGCTGTCCAGAGCCGGTACCTCCTGGTGTGGCTCACCGATCTGCCGGTGCAGTCGGACGGGAACTGGCGCGGTCGACTGGCCGACGTCAAGGTGACCAGCTGACGGCATCTACCGCGGGGAGAGGGGTGTGATGGCGGGCGGCGCGACTCACGACGGAGTGACCGACCAGGATCTGCTCGCCCGCCACGTCGAGGGCGACCCCGACGCCTTCGGTGAGCTGGTGCGCCGTCACCGCGACCGTCTCTGGGCGGTGGCTCTGCGGACGCTGGGGGACCGCGAGGAGGCCGCCGACGCCGTCCAGGACGCCCTCGTCTCCGCCTACCGCGCCGCTCACACCTTCCGCGGGCAAGCGGCCGTCACCACCTGGTTGCACCGGATCACGGTGAACGCCTGTCTGGACCGTGCCCGCAAGGCCGCCTCGCGGAAGACCGCGCCCGTCGACGACACCGAGCGCATGGAGCAGCTACTGGAGCCGCACGAGTCGGCCTCCGCCCCCGCCGAGCGCAACGATCTGCACCGCCAGCTGCTGGAGGCCCTGGGCACCCTGCCGACCGACCAGCGGGCCGCTCTCGTGCTCGTCGACATGCAGGGCTACCCCGTCGCGGAGGCCGCCCGCATCCTCGACGTACCGGCCGGAACGATCAAGAGCCGCTGTGCCCGGGGCAGAGCCAGGCTCCTTCCGCTGCTCGCCCACCTGCGTCCGGACGGCAGCGGGGAGAGCAGGAAGCCCGGCCCGGAACGGAACCGGACGCAGGGGGCATCCGTCCCACCCGCAGCGGGACCATCGGAAGCAGGGCCAGGCGATTCAACCGCAGTGAAGGGCGGAGGTGGACGAGCGTGACGTCGTCGACGACAGACATGACCGGGCACCCGGATGTCGCGGAGATCGCCGACCTCGCCGAAGGGCTCCTGCCGACCACACGGACCACCGAAGTACAACAGCACCTGGACGGCTGCGAGCTCTGCGCGGACGTCTTCGCCTCGCTCACGGAGATCCAGGGACTGCTCGGCACCCTGCCTGCCCCGGCACCCATGCCGGACGACGTGGTCGCCCGTATCGACGCCGCTCTGGCAGCCGAGCCACCGCTGGGGATCGCCGACGGCACCCGTGTTTCACGTGAAACATCGGCACCCGCCGACCGGCCCGCCGGGCACGCCCGCCCCTCCTCCACGGGTCCCGGCCGCAAGGACCGCCGTCGAGGCGGGCGACGAAGGATCGCTGTCCTCGGCGCCGTGGCCGCCGCTGCCGCCATCGGAATCGGCTCGGTCGTCGTCTCCTCCCTCACCGAGGACAGCCCCTCCGGGAACACCGCCCGCGAGCAGCAGACCGCGATCGCGGACACCTTCTCCGAGGGTCGGCTCAAGGACAAGGTCACCAACCTCGTCGCGGACGGCAGTGCCGAGAACGGGTCCCGCACACCGCGCAGCTTCGGCATGGAGTCCGAGAACGGTGGCGAGACCGCCGAGAACCATGTCTTCAAGCAGCCGACCGTCCCGGAGTGCATCCGCAAGGGCATCGGTCGCGACGACGCTGTGATCGCCACGGAGTCGGGCGTCTACAAGGGCAAGGAAGCCCTGCTGGTGGTGCTGCCCGATGCCACCAACGACACCCGGGTCACCGCCTACATCGTCGAGACGGCGTGCGTGGATCAGCCCGCGGTCGGCAAGGCCAAGATCCTTCTCAAGCACTCCTACGCGCGTTCGTAGCGGTCTTCCCTTCCCCTCTACCAGCGAGCCGGATACTGCCGCCGTGTGCCCGGGCACGGCGGGAATGCGCGCCCCGTAGGATCCGTTAGGTGGGGTGAGAGTCTGAGTGCAGCTCCACCCGGCCCTGAAGACGCAGTCCAGAGACGAGGAATGAAGCCGTGAGCGACGTCCGAAACGTGATCATCATCGGCTCCGGGCCCGCCGGCTACACGGCGGCGCTCTACACCGCGCGAGCGTCCCTGAAGCCGCTGGTGTTCGAGGGTGCCGTCACCGCGGGCGGAGCGCTGATGAACACCACCGAGGTGGAGAACTTCCCCGGCTTCCAGGACGGCATCATGGGCCCCGAGCTCATGGACAACATGCGGGCCCAGGCGGAGCGCTTCGGTGCCGAGCTGATCCCGGACGACGTCGTGGCCGTCGACCTCAGTGGCGAGATCAAGACCGTCACCGACACCGCGGGCACGGTCCACCAGGCCAAGGCCGTGATCGTCACCACCGGCTCCCAGCACCGCAAGCTCGGCCTGCCCAACGAGGACGCCCTGTCCGGCCGCGGCGTCTCCTGGTGCGCGACCTGCGACGGCTTCTTCTTCAAGGACCAGGACATCGCCGTGATCGGCGGCGGTGACACCGCGATGGAGGAGGCCACGTTCCTCTCCCGCTTCGCGAAGTCCGTGACGATCGTCCACCGTCGGGACACCCTGCGCGCCTCCAAGGCGATGCAGGAGCGTGCCTTCGCCGACCCCAAGATCTCGTTCGTGTGGGACAGCGAGGTCGCCGAGGTCCAGGGCGAGCAGAAGCTCGCGGGCCTGAAGCTGCGCAACGTCAAGACCGGCGAACTCTCCGATCTGCCGGTGACCGGCCTGTTCATCGCGATCGGCCACGACCCGCGCACCGAGCTCTTCAAGGGCCAGCTCGACCTGGATCCGGAGGGCTACCTGAAGGTCGAAGCGCCTTCGACCCGCACCAACCTGACGGGTGTCTTCGGCGCCGGTGACGTGGTCGACCACACCTACCGCCAGGCGATCACCGCCGCGGGCACTGGCTGCTCCGCCGCTCTCGACGCCGAGCGCTACCTCGCCGCCCTCAGCGACGAGGACAAGGCGGAGCCCGAGAAGACCGCCGTCTGACCCACCCCAACCCCGCACCGACCCCTTAAGGAGCCCGCCGTGGCCGGCACCCTGAAGCATGTAACCGACGACTCCTTCGAGCAGGACGTCCTCAAGAACGACAAGCCCGTCCTGGTTGACTTCTGGGCCGCCTGGTGCGGTCCGTGCCGCCAGATCGCGCCGTCCCTCGAAGCGATCGCCGCCGAGTACGGCGACAAGATCGAGATCGTCAAGCTGAACATCGACGAGAACCCGGGTACGGCCGCCAAGTACGGCGTCATGTCCATCCCGACCCTGAACGTCTACCAGGGTGGCGAGGTCGCCAAGACCATCGTCGGCGCGAAGCCGAAGGCCGCGATCGTCCGCGACCTCGACGAGTTCATCGGCGACTGACGATCGCCGACCGACGTTTCACGTGAAACACGAATGGGCCGACCCGGACGGGTCGGCCCATTCGGCTTACTGCGCTCTCCGGTCTCTCCGGTGCCGTCACTACAGCGGACGCAACACCGGCTCCTTCTGAACAGCGCCGAGAAGGCGGTCCAGCGCCATCTCCACGTCTTCCTTCCAGGACAGCGTCGACCTCAGATCCAGCCTCAGTCGCGGATGCCGGGCATGCGGCCGGACCGTCTTGAAGCCCACCGCAAGGAGATGGTCCGCCGGCAGGACACAGGCGGGCTCCTTCCAGCGGGCGTCCCCGAACGCCTCGATCGCCTTGAAGCCTCGCCTCAGGAGATCCTTGGCGACCGTCTGGACCATCACCCGACCCAGTCCCTGCCCCTGGTAACCCGGCAACACGAACGCGGTCATCAGCTGGACCGCGTCGGAGGAGACCGGACTGGTGGGGAAGGCCGTTGAGCGCGGTACATACGCGGGCGGTGCGTAGAGAACGAAGCCCACCGGCACGTCATCGACATAGACCACCCGGCCGCACGACCCCCAGTCCAGCAGAACGGCGGAGATCCAGGACTCCTTCTCCAGGGCCGGCGTACCCGCCTTTACCGCGGCCTCGCCACTGACGGGATCCAGTTCCCAGAAGACGCACGAGCGACAGCGCTGGGGAAGGTCCTGAAGGTTGTCCAGCGTGAGCGGTACGAGCCGGCGCCCCATGAAGGCTGTCCCTCGCTTCCTTCCCCTGCCGCGTCGCGGGCGGCTGTCAGAGCGCTCCGTTCCCTGAGCAGGCTACCGAGGAACCCACCGACCGCGCCCAGTCCCAAGCCCGCGCTCACCAGTCCAGTGCGGCTCATCGATCGCATGGCCCCTGCCTTCCCCTCAGAGAGGTACTGCCAGGTACTGCCCAGGTGACAACGCCATCCCGATCGCATCGTATCCACGATGCGACGGCCCCGACACCGACGCAAAGCAAAGGGCGGGCCGTGTTCCGGTATGCACCGGACACGACCCGCCCTCAGGCCAGCCGATCAGGACTCGACGTCTCCGTCCCCGTCCCCGTCCTCCAGGAGGCCCTTCTGCAGCACGGGGCCCTCGCCCGGAGCGAGGCTTCCGAGGATCCGCTCAAGGTCGTCCATGGAAGCGAACTCGACGGTGATCTTGCCCTTCTTCTGTCCCAGGTCGACCTTCACACGCGTCTCGAAGCGGTCCGAGAGTCGCGTTGCCAGGTCCGAGAGCGCCGGGGACACCAGCGAGCCGGCCCTCGGGCCCTTCGCGCGCTGTGGCTTCTGCGGCCGGGACCCCATCAGGGTCACGATCTCCTCGACCGACCGCACCGAGAGCCCTTCAGCCACGATGCGATGCGCCAGCCGGTCCTGCTCCTCCGGGTCGTCGACGGACAGCAAGGCTCGGGCGTGCCCCGCGGAGAGGACGCCTGCGGCCACCCGGTTCTGCACCTTCGGAGAAAGCTTCAGCAGACGCAGTGTGTTGGACACCTGCGGGCGCGAGCGACCGATACGGTCCGCCAGCTGGTCGTGCGTGCAGTTGAAGTCCTTCAGCAGCTGGTCGTAGGCGAACGCCTCCTCCAGCGGGTTCAGCTGAGCGCGGTGCAGGTTCTCCAGAAGCGCGTCCAGAAGGAGCTTCTCGTCCTCCGTCGCCCGCACGATCGCCGGGATCGCGTCCAGCTCCAGCTCGCGGCAGGCACGGAAGCGCCGCTCACCCATGATGAGCTCATAGCGCCCGGGCTCCGTCGGCCGTACGACGACCGGCTGGAGGAGACCTACTTCCCTGATGGAGGTGACGAGCTCGGCCAGTGCGTCGTCGTCGAAGTCCTTGCGCGGCTGCTTCGGGTTCGGCGTGATGGCGTCGAGAGGGACCTCGGCGAAGTGCGCACCCAGGGGCGGCCGCAGCCCCTCCGCACCGTACGGTGCGGCCGGCTCTTCTGTTTCACGTGAAACATGCGGCAGCGTGGCCACCTTCGCCGCGGCCACTCCCCGCTCGTTCGGCAGCAGCGGCATGGTCCCGGGAGACGCGGAGGCCGCGGTTCCCAACGCCGCCGAGGCAACCGACTTCTCGGTCGGGGCGTTGGGGATCAGTGCGCCCAGACCACGACCCAACCCCCTCCGTCGCTCACTCACTGGATCCCCTCCACCATGCTCGGATCATTCTGGGCGCCGAGATGAGCGTGGGTCGCGTCGTAGTTGACGCCCACGCCCTTCAGCGCGATTTCACGGGCCGCCTCCAGGTAGGAGAGGGCTCCACTTGATCCTGGATCGTAGGTCAGCACCGTCTGCCCGTAGCTCGGGGCCTCGGAGATACGGACCGAGCGGGGAATGCTCGTCCGCAGCACCTCCTCGCCGAAGTGGCTGCGCACCTCGTCCGCGACCTGCGACGCGAGCCGCGTCCGTCCGTCGTACATGGTGAGGAGGATGGTCGAGACATGCAGCGTGGGGTTGAGATGTCCCCGCACCAGGTCGACGTTGCGCAGCAGCTGTCCCAGACCCTCCAGCGCGTAGTACTCACACTGGATGGGGATCAGGACCTCCTGGCCCGCGACCAGCGCGTTGACCGTCAGCAGGCCCAGGGAAGGCGGGCAGTCGATGAGGATGTAGTCCAGCGGCTGTTCATATGCCGTGATCGCCCGCTGGAGACGGCTCTCACGTGCGACCAGAGAGACCAGTTCGATCTCCGCACCGGCGAGATCGATCGTGGCGGGTGCGCAGAAGAGACCCTCTACATCAGGGACCGGCTGGACCACTTCCGACAGCGGTCGGCTCTCGACCAGCACGTCGTAGATGGAGGGCACATCCGCGTGATGGTCGATGCCCAGCGCGGTAGAGGCGTTGCCCTGCGGGTCGAGGTCGACGACCAGGACTCTCGCACCGTGCAGGGCGAGTGACGCGGCAAGGTTGACGGTCGTCGTCGTCTTGCCCACACCGCCCTTCTGGTTGGCTACGACCATGACCCGGGTCTGCTCGGGTCGAGGCAACCCCTCGCCGGCGCGACCCAGAGCCTCCACCGCGAGTTGGGCAGCACGACCGATCGGAGTGTCGTCCATCGGAGGCGGTGTTTCACGTGAAACATCCGCTCCCATCGACTCGGTACGGGGACCGGGGACCGGATCGGTCATCGGTCCCGCGATATTGGCGTCGGACCGCAAGGATTCACTCTCCTCGACTTCAGGCTCGCAATGAACAGAGCCTCCCATGCCTTCGGGGTCATGAACCAGTGAGGCCTGGTCTTCTGTGGAGAAATCCACCTCTGTGGACAACTCCGTACCCTCTCCGAGCGACCCGAGAGGCTTTCGGTCGCGGGGGTCGGCCGCGGCGCGGCCGCGGCTGATGATGCCGTGCAGCAGTGAGCGACGTTTCACGTGAAACACGATGCAGCGCAGCCCACGCCGAACTGTCGCGACACTCCGTCATACGCAAGCAGGGCAGCTTGTGTGGAGTACGGCGGGCCCTCGAGGCTATCCGCGGCGGCGGCGTGTCCGTCCGGTCCGGGCAGCCTTGGCCCGCTTGGCCGCGAAACGCACGCCACCGGGGCTCTCACCGACCTCGACCCGCACCACGGTGGACATGGGATCCACGACACCCTCCCCGACGTGCAGGATGGACGTCTCCTCCGCACCGAGCTTGCTCAGCGCCGCGGTCGCCGCCTTCAGCTCTTCCTCAGCCGTGTCGCCCTTGAGGGCGAGCATCTCGCCGTACGGGCGCAACAGCGGAATTCCCCAGGTGGCGAGGCGGTCCAGCGGAGCGACGGCGCGGGCCGTCACCACATGCACCGGTGGCAGCTTCCCCATGACCTCCTCGGCCCGGCCCCGCACGACGGTGACATGGTCCAGGCCCAGCAGCTCCACGACCTCGGCCAGGAAGTTCGTGCGGCGCAGCAGCGGCTCGAGAAGCGTGATCTTCAGGTCGTCCCGCACGAGCGCCAGCGGGATCCCGGGCAGGCCGGCTCCCGAGCCGACGTCGCACACCGTCACTCCCTCGGGCACGACCTCGGAGAGCACCGCGCAGTTCAGCAGATGCCGCTCCCAGAGCCGGGGCACTTCACGCGGACCGATCAGACCGCGCTTCACCCCCGCCTCGGCAAGCAGTTCCGCGTAGCGGACCGCGTCCGCGTAGCGATCACCGAACACGTCACGTGCCTGCTCGGGTACAGGGGGAAGCTCCGCTGCCTCCGACACGGGGACCGTCCTTCCGTACGGCACCGACGCCAGGGGCACCGGTGCCAGAACCACCAGAACTATCAGGCTGACAAAATTCGGCCCCGCCTGCGCAACAGACGGGGCCGGAGAAACGAGAGGACCGATCAGGCGGGAAGCACGACGACGAAGCGCTCCGGCTCCTCGCCCTCGGACTCACTGCGCAGCCCCGCGGCCTTGACCGCGTCGTGCACGACCTTGCGCTCGAAGGGCGTCATCGGCTGCAGCCGCACGGACTCGCCACTGCTCTTGGCCTCGGCCGCGGCCTTGGCGCCCAGCTCGGACAGCTCGGCGCGCTTGCCCGCCCGGTACCCGGCGATGTCGAGCATCAGTCGGCTGCGGTCGCCGGTCTCCCGGTGCACGGCCAGGCGCGTGAGCTCCTGCAGAGCCTCCAGCACCTCACCGTCCCGGCCGACCAGCTTCTGCAGATCCCTGCTCTTGCTGTCGCTGATGATCGAGACGGAGGCACGGTCGGCCTCGACGTCCATGTCGATGTCGCCGTCGAGGTCGGCGATGTCGAGCAGACCCTCCAGGTAGTCCGCGGCGATCTCGCCCTCCTGCTCGAGGCGGGTGAGGATGTCTGCACCCTCGGCAGCGGCGGAGGTGGTGCCTTCCGTCACGGGATGGACTCCTTCTTACTTCTTCGACGGGGACTTGGGCCGCTGCGGGCCCTTGCGCTGTCCGGACTGGGCCTTGCTGCGGCCACCGCCTCCGGACTTCTGCGCCGGCTTCTTGGCACCGGCGGCAGGCTTGGCCTGCTGCTTGGCGTCCTGCTTGCCGGCCGGCTCGGCGTCCTGCGGCTCGTCCGACTTGGTCAGCGACGTCTTTGCGTCGGTCTCACCGGCGGGCTTGGCCTGGCGCTGGGACTTGCTCTGCCGCTTGGGCTGCTGACGCTTGGGCTGGCCCGCGGGCGTCACGGTCGAGCCGTCCGCGCTCTGGGCGGCCACGGCGGTGTCGCTCTTCACCACGTTGCCGTCGGCCTGAGCCGCCAGGCCCGCCTTGTTCAGACCGTTGATGAACTTCCGCTCGGCCTCGTTGCGGTCCCGGCCCTTGGCGACGATGGCCTTCACGATGGCCTTCTCGCCTCGGCGGCGGGTCTTGCCGTGCTCGGTGACGCTCTTGTGCAGCCGCTCCAGGTAGGAGGCCTGCGCCTTCGAGCCCGGCGTCGGGTTGTTGCGGATGACGTACATCTGCTGGCCCATGGTCCACACGTTCGTGGTCAGCCAGTAGACGAGGACACCGACGGGGAAGTTGACACCGAAGACGGCGAACATGACGGGGAAGACGTACATCAGCATCTTCTGCTGCTGCATGAACGGCGTCTTCACCGTGGTGTCGACGTTCTTCGTCATCAGCTGGCGCTGGGTGAAGAACTGCGAGGCCGACATCAGCACGATCATGATCGCGGTGACCACGCGGACATCGGTCAGGGAGGCGCTGAGGGCGGCGACGTCGCTCTCGCTGCTGAAGAACTTGGAGGCCAGCGGGGCCCCGAAGATGTGCGCCTTCTGCGCGCTCTCGAGCAGGTCCTGGTTGACCGCACCGATGGTGTCGCCGGACGCGATGCCGTTGAGCACGTGGTACAGGGCGAAGAAGAACGGGGACTGCGCCAGGATGGGAAGGCACGAGGAGAGCGGGTTGGTGCCCGTCTCCTTGTACAGCTTCATCATCTCTTCGGACTGACGCTGCTTGTCGTTCTTGTAGCGCTCCTGGATCTTCTTCATCTCCGGCTGGAGCGTCTGCATCCCGCGCGTCGCCTTGATCTGCTTCACGAAGAGCGGGATCAGGCAGATACGGATGAGGATCACCAGGGACACGATGGACAGGCCCCAGGCCCATCCGGTGTCAGGTCCGAAGATCGCCCCGTACACCGTGTGGAACTGGACGATGACCCAGGAGACGGGCCAGGTGATGAAGCTGAAGAGGCTGGCAATCGTGTCCACTAATCATGCTCCTTGGGCATGGGGCGAGGTCTCTGCGGCCGGGCTCGAAGGCTCGGACCGGCTCGGATGAGCAGACCGTCCTTCGGTGGCCGGTTCGGCGGCGGAGGTCCCGCCCTTGCGTGCCCGCCAGGCGGCACGCAGCATTTCGTGCCACCGCGGGCGCTTGCGCGGCGGAACATGGTCCACGCCGCCCAGCGACCACGGATTGCACCGCAGGATGCGCCAGGCGGTGAGTGCCGTGCCCTTGACGGCTCCGTGCCGGTCGATGGCCGTGTAGCCGTAGTGGGAACACGACGGGTAGTACTTGCACACCGGCCCCAGCAGCGGACTGATCGTCCACTGGTAGAGCTTGATCAGAGCCAGCAGCGGGTACTTCATCGCGCGCCCCCTCCCAGTAGCCGCGCCAGGGCGGCGTCCAGGTCTCGGGCCAGCTGTGCATGGTCGGCGTCACCCGCACCGGGCAGCGCTCGTACGACTACCAGGCTACCGGGGGGCAACAGGTCGATCCGGTCGCGCATCAGATGGCGAAGCCTGCGCTTCACCTTGTTGCGCACGACCGCACCACCCACGGCTTTGCTCACGACGAAACCCGCACGTGTCCGGGGAGCGCTCTCCCCAGGCGCGTGCGGGTCCGTGGCACCGCTTCGTAGGTGGACGACGAGGGCCGGGCGGCCGGCCCGGCGGCCTCGTCGAACCGCGGTCGCGAAGTCCTCGCGCCGCCTCAGCCGGTTCTCGGTGGGCAGCACGATGTCATGACCTGACCGGGATCAGGCGGACAGACGGGCGCGGCCCTTGCTGCGGCGGGTCGCGAGAATCGCGCGGCCGGCACGGGTACGCATACGCAGCCGGAAGCCGTGGGTCTTCGCGCGGCGACGGTTGTTCGGCTGGAAGGTGCGCTTGCTCACTCGGGGGCTCCAGAAAGATTCGGGTGTTGGCGGGGTGCCGTCCTGGCTGTCACCGTGCGCCCACGAGTAGCTCGCGTTACGCCCGAGTGCACCGCTTTTCGATCACCTTGGACGTGACCTGTGCCCATCGGAGGCAGGCGGCAGCAGCCATCGACAACTCGACCTGGTTACGGTACGTGCGACTGCGCCATTCGGTCAAACCAGCGGTGACCGGGAGACACTTGTCCACAGGCTGGGGACAACAACTTGAACCCTACCCGTCGCGCTGACTACCGTGACTGGACTCCGATTCGTTCCCTTATCCCTGCCCCACCCGAGTTTCATCCCGACCCGTCCCCGAATCACACCTTCGAGGGACTCGTGAGAGAGCGTGCCCTGTGGCTGACGTACCTGCCGATCTTGCCGCAGTGTGGCCACGCGTATTGGAGCAACTTCTCGGAGAGGGCCGCGGGCAGGGCGTCGAGTCGAAGGACGAGCACTGGATCCGGCGCTGCCAGCCGCTCGCGCTGGTCGCCGACACCGCCCTGCTCGCCGTACCGAACGAATTTGCGAAGGGCGTACTGGAGGGCCGCCTCGCACCGATCGTCAGCGAGACCCTGACCCGCGAGTGCGGGCGCCCGATCCGCATCGCGATCACCGTCGACGACACCGCGGGCGAGCCCGCCGGCCCCGCCGCCCCCGCTCCGCAGGCGCCTCCCTCCCGCCCCCAGCCCCGTTACGAGGAGCCCGAGCTCCCCGCCCCCGGACCGGGCGGCCGCGAGGAGTACCGCGACCGGGACGAGTACGAGGGATACGGCCGAAACCGCGCCGACCAGCTCCCCACCGCGCGGCCCGCCTACCCGCAGGAGTACCAGCGCCCCGAGCCCGGCTCCTGGCCCCGCCCCACGCAGCAGGACGACTACGGCTGGCAGCAGCAGCGCCTCGGCTTCCCGGAGCGGGGCCCCTACGCGTCCCCGGCGCAGGAGCCGTACGGCCAGGAGCCGCCGCCGTACCCCCACGAGCCTCACACCCCGTACCAGCAGGACTACCGCCCGCAGCCCCCCGAGCGCCCCTCGTACGACAGCCAGCGCGGCGAGTACGAACAGTCGCGGGGCGACTACGACAAACCCCGCGGCGACTACGACCAGCAGCGCGGCGGGGACTACGACAAACCGCGCGGGGACTACGACCAGCAGCGCGGCGACTACGAGCAGCGCGGCCCGCGCCGCGAGCTGCCCGATCCCCCGGCCGGTTCCGGACACGTCCACCGCGGCGGCCCCGTCGGCCCCGGACCCGCCACCGGGGCGCCCGGACCGCTGGCCGCGCAGCCCGCGCCGGCGACCGGCCCCGGCGAGCCGACCGCGCGCCTGAACCCGAAGTACCTCTTCGACACCTTCGTCATCGGCGCCTCCAACCGCTTCGCCCACGCGGCGGCCGTCGCCGTCGCCGAAGCGCCCGCCAAGGCCTACAACCCCCTCTTCATCTACGGGGAGTCGGGACTCGGCAAGACCCACCTCCTGCATGCCATCGGGCACTACGCGCGCAGCCTCTACCCGGGCACGCGTGTGCGCTACGTCAGCTCGGAGGAGTTCACCAACGAGTTCATCAACTCCATCCGCGACGGCAAGGGCGACAGCTTCCGCAAGCGCTACCGCGAGATGGACATCCTGCTCGTCGACGACATCCAGTTCCTCGCGGACAAGGAGTCGACGCAGGAGGAGTTCTTCCACACCTTCAACACCCTCCACAACGCCAACAAGCAGATCGTGCTGTCCTCGGACCGGCCGCCCCGGCAGCTGGTGACCCTGGAGGACCGGCTGCGGAACCGTTTCGAGTGGGGCCTGACCACCGACGTCCAGCCGCCCGAGCTGGAGACGCGCATCGCGATCCTGCGCAAGAAGGCGGTGCAGGAGCAGCTCAACGCCCCGCCGGAGGTCCTGGAGTTCATCGCCTCCCGTATCTCGCGCAACATCCGCGAGCTTGAGGGGGCGCTGATCCGGGTGACGGCCTTCGCGTCGCTCAACCGGCAGCCGGTCGACCTGGGCCTCACCGAGATCGTCCTCAAGGACCTGATCCCGGGCGGCGAGGACTCCGCCCCCGAGATCACGTCCACGGCCATCATGGGCGCCACCGCCGACTACTTCGGCCTCACCGTCGAGGACCTGTGCGGCACCTCGCGCGGGCGCGCCCTGGTGACGGCCCGCCAGATCGCCATGTACCTCTGCCGCGAGCTGACGGACCTCTCGCTGCCGAAGATCGGCGCCCTGTTCGGCGGCCGCGACCACACGACGGTGATGCACGCCGACCGCAAGATCCGCAATCTGATGGCCGAGCGGCGCTCGATCTACAACCAGGTGACCGAGCTGACCAACCGCATCAAGAACGGCTGACGACCGCCGGCCACCGGCCACGAGGGCGCTCCTGGATCCGCAGGAGCGCCCTTCGCGTGTCCGCGGGCCCGCACTGCTGTCCTGACCGCTGTTCGAATACCTGCCGGGTTACGGGCGTCCTCCACAGATTGGGCCACTTTTTTCCGTCCACACCTTGGGGACTGGGAAGTTGTCCCGATCCTGTCCACAGGCCAGGCTGGTGAGGGATCATCAGGGCAGGTCAGCTCCCTGTGGATTCGTGGACGAAGGATCTCCACAGGCTGTGGACAAAGAAATGATCCACAGGCTGTGCATCCAGTTGTCCACGGGCAACCCACAGGAAGGACGGGGTTGTCCCCAGCGATCCCCAGCTTCTCCACATGCTTGTCCACTGTTCGGCAACGTGACGCGCCCCGTCACCGCGTCGAGTGAAAGCCGTCACACCAGGCTGCCTGGTTGGGCTGTGGGAAACGTGGGTAAAGCTGGGGACGGCGTTGGGGAGAAGTCGCCTCTCCCTGTGCACGGTGTGTGCAGAACTTTCCGTTCTCCACAGAAGGGCCCGGTTGTCCACCGGCTCCGCCCACAGGGTCCGTGGACAAAATCTACGGGCTGACCTGGGCAAACGAGGTTATCCACGGTATCCACAGGCCCTACTACTACTGACGACTAGAGAGAGAGCGGAATTCGTTTCGAAGCGGGTCCTGTGCACAACTCGCCCTCTCGAGCCCGACCGCCCCTCGTCACGACTTGACCCCGAACGGCACCTACTGTCAGTGGGGTGCGTCAGACTGGTCCCCGGTGTTCTGCCCCTCACAGCGGCGGACGACACCGGTCAGACGACGAAGGCGAAGCAGGGCGAGCAGCGCCGGCAACAGCAGGAGGCGGCAACAGTGAAGATCCGGGTGGAACGCGACGTACTCGCGGAGGCAGTGGCCTGGGCGGCTCGCAGCCTCCCGGCCCGTCCGCCGGCGCCGGTCCTCGCGGGCCTGCTGCTGAAGGCCGAGGAGGGGCAGCTGAGCCTGTCCAGCTTCGACTACGAGGTCTCGGCGCGGGTGTCCGTGGAGGCGGAGATCGAGGAGGAGGGCACCGTCCTCGTCTCGGGTCGGCTGCTCGCGGACATCTCCCGCGCCCTCCCCAACCGGCCGGTGGAGATTTCCACAGACGGTGTACGGGCGACGGTGGTCTGCGGCTCCTCGCGGTTCACTCTCCACACCCTGCCGGTGGAGGAGTACCCGGCGCTGCCGCAGATGCCGGAGGCGACCGGCACGGTCCCGGGCGAGGTCTTCGCCTCGGCCGTGCAGCAGGTGGCCATCGCCGCGGGCCGCGACGACACGCTGCCCGTCCTGACCGGTGTGCGCATCGAGATCGAGGGCGACTCGGTGACGCTGGCCTCCACCGACCGCTACCGCTTCGCGGTCCGCGAGTTCCTGTGGAAGCCGGAGAACCCGGACATCTCCGCGGTCGCCCTGGTGCCCGCCAAGACGCTCCAGGACACCGCCAAGGCGCTGACCAGCGGTGACCAGGTGATCCTGGCGCTGTCCGGTTCGGGCGCGGGCGAGGGTCTGATCGGTTTCGAGGGCGCGGGCCGCCGGACGACGACGCGACTGCTGGAGGGCGACCTCCCGAAGTACAAGACGCTCTTCCCGACCGAGTTCAACAGCGTCGCGGTGATCGAGACCGCCCCCTTCGTGGAGGCCGTCAAGCGCGTGGCCCTGGTCGCCGAGCGCAACACCCCGGTGCGGCTCAGCTTCGAGCAGGGCGTCCTCATCCTGGAGGCCGGCTCCAGCGACGACGCACAGGCTGTGGAAAGGGTCGACGCCCAGCTGGAGGGCGACGACATCTCGATCGCCTTCAACCCGACCTTCCTGCTGGACGGTCTGAGCGCGATCGACTCCCCGGTCGCCCAGCTGTCCTTCACGACCTCCACGAAGCCGGCCCTGCTCAGCGGCAAGCCCGCGGTGGACGCCGAGGCGGACGAGGCCTACAAGTACCTGATCATGCCGGTGCGGCTGAGCGGCTGAGCCGCGTCAGGCCGGTGGCTGTCCACAGGGTGGGGAAGAACCCGCAGGTGGGGGCATACGTCTGAGCGCGTATGCCCACAGCTGTGCACGGGCGTGCGGGTTTAGGCTCGACGCGGGTACGAAAGTGCCGCGGCACGCATCCGGCGGGTTCGGAGGTGCCGCCTTGCCACCTCGCACACCTAAGGAACGCAACTGATGGAGCTCGGTCTCGTCGGCCTCGGCAAGATGGGCGGCAACATGCGCGAGCGGATCCGCCGCGCGGGCCACACCGTCGTCGGATACGACCGCAATCCGGACCTCGCCGACGTCCACAGCCTGGAAGAGCTTGTGGGCAAGCTCAGCGCACCGCGCGTGGTGTGGGTGATGGTCCCGGCGGGCGAGGCCACCCAGGCCACCGTCGACCGGCTCGGCGAGCTGCTGGAGCCCGGCGACGTGGTCGTGGACGGCGGCAACTCCCGCTGGACGGACGACGAGAAGCACGCCGAGGAGCTGGCGGCCAAGGGCATAGGCTTCGTCGACTGCGGCGTCTCCGGCGGCGTGTGGGGCCTGGAGAACGGCTACGCGCTGATGTACGGCGGCGACGCGGAGAACGTCGCCAAGGTGCAGCCGGTCTTCGACGCCCTCAAGCCGGAGGGCGACTTCGGTGCCGTGCACGCCGGCAAGGTGGGCGCCGGCCACTTCGCGAAGATGGTTCACAACGGCATCGAGTACGCGATGATGCAGGCCTACGCCGAGGGCTGGGAGCTGCTGGAGAAGGTCGACTCCGTGGAGAACGTCCGCGAGGTCTTCCGTTCCTGGCAGGAGGGCACGGTGATCCGTTCCTGGCTGCTCGACCTGGCGGTCAACGCGCTCGACGACGACGAGCACCTGAACGGGCTCCGGGGTTATGCACAGGACTCCGGTGAGGGACGCTGGACTGTGGAGGCGGCGATCGACAACGCGGTGCCGCTGCCCGCGATCACGGCCTCCCTCTTCGCGCGGTTCGCGTCCCGGCAGGACGACTCGCCGCAGATGAAGATGATCGCCGCGCTGCGGAACCAGTTCGGCGGCCACGCGGTCGAGAAGAAGTAGGCACCACCAGTTGGGGAGGTCGGCGAACGACCATGCACGTCACGCATCTGTCGCTGGCCGACTTCCGTTCGTACGCCCGGGTCGAGGTGCCCCTGGACCCGGGCGTCACCGCCTTCGTCGGCCCGAACGGGCAGGGCAAGACGAACCTGGTCGAGGCGGTCGGCTACCTCGCCACCCTCGGCAGCCACCGGGTCTCCTCCGACGCGCCGCTGGTGCGCATGGGCGCCGAGCGTGCCGTGATCCGCGCCCAGGTCCGGCAGGGCGAGCGGCAGCAGCTGATCGAGCTGGAGCTGAACCCGGGCAAGGCCAACCGCGCCCGCATCAACAGGTCCTCGCAGGTCAGACCGCGTGACGTACTGGGCATCGTGCGCACCGTGCTGTTCGCGCCGGAGGACCTCGCCCTGGTCAAGGGCGACCCCGGTGAGCGGCGCCGGTTCCTGGACGAGCTGATCACCGCACGCTCCCCGCGGATGGCCGGGGTGCGCGCCGACTACGACCGGGTCCTCAAGCAGCGCAACACCCTGCTGAAGTCGGCCGCGCTGGCCCGCCGGCACGGTGGGCGGACGATGGACCTGTCCACGCTCGACGTCTGGGACCAGCACCTCGCGCGCGCGGGCGCCGAACTGCTCGCCCAGCGCCTGGACCTGATCGCGGCCGTGCAGCCGCTGGCCGACAAGGCGTACGAGCAGCTGGCCCCGGGCGGCGGCCCCCTCGCCCTGGAGTACAAGCCGTCGGCGCCCGGCGAGGCGCACACGCGTGAGGACCTGTACGAGCAGCTGATGGCGGCGCTCGCCGAGGCGCGCAAGCAGGAGATCGAGCGGGGCGTCACCCTGATCGGTCCGCACCGGGACGACCTGCTGCTCAAGCTGGGCTCCCTGCCCGCCAAGGGGTACGCCTCCCACGGGGAGTCGTGGTCGTACGCGCTGGCGCTGCGGCTGGCCTCGTTCGACCTGTTGCGGGCCGAGGGCAACGAGCCGGTGCTGGTGCTGGACGACGTCTTCGCCGAGCTGGACGCGCGGCGCCGGGAGCGGCTGGCCGAGCTGGTGGCGCCCGGGGAGCAGGTGCTGGTGACGGCCGCGGTCGACGACGACGTGCCGCATGTGCTGGCGGGAGCGCGGTTCACGGTGGCGGAGGGGACGGTGGAGCGCGTATGAGCGCCGACGAGCCGGCCCCCAGGCGTCCCGGCGACCCCGGAAAAGCCCCCGAAGCCCCCAATGCCTCCAAAGCCCTGGGGAAAGGCGGCCGGGAGCCCTCCGGCGTCGACCTCGCGCGCGTGGCGCTCAGGGCGGCGCGGGAGGCGGCACGCGCGCGTGGGGACGTGGCCCAGCAGAAGAAGCAGGCGCGGCGCGGGGGCCTGCGCTCCGGGGCGCGGGCCGACGGCCGTGACCCCATGGCGCTGGGTTCCGCGATCAACCGGCTGATCACCGAGCGCGGCTGGGAGACACCGGCGGCGGTGGGCGGGGTGATGGGCCGCTGGCCGCAGATCGTCGGCGAGGACGTGGCGAAGCACTGTGTGCCCGAGCGCTACGACGAGGACGAGCGGGTGCTGGTGGTGCGCTGCGACTCGACGGCGTGGGCGACGAACCTGCGGCTGCTGGCGCCGACGCTGGTGGCCCGTCTCAACGAGGACCTCGGGCACGGGTCGGTGCGGCTGATCAAGGTCCTGGGACCCGGTGGTCCGGCTGGTCCGGGCCGGCGCTACGGGCCGTTGCGGGCGCCCGGCAGCCAGGGTCCGGGCGACACCTACGGGTGATGCGCGGGCGGCCTGGCACCCCGTCAGGCATGCGTGATGTACCTCACAAAAATCGGCGCCGCCGACCGGACGAAACGGCCGGGGCGTGCTCTGTCGTACCCCTGCGCGGGGCTTCGGAGCGGGATCTGACTCCCAAGTAGCAAAGGGTTGACGCCTCGAAGCGCTGAGTGCCGTTGTGAGCCTCTTGAGGCCCCCATCCGCATATCGGGAGTCGGACGAGCCTCGTTCAGGGCGGCACATGCGGACTCAGGTACCGGCAAACCCCCATCAGTGTCAGTGGTACCGGTAGAATGAGAGAGAATCCCGCCCCGACCGTGGGGACCGTCCGGGACTAGCTGAGCAACGCTGATCAAGGCTTACCAACGCAACATGCCGCAGCCGCTCCGGCAACCTGCCGACGAGCCCGGCTCGTGCTGTGCCAGAAAGGGCGCTTCGTGGCCGATTCCGGCAACCCCAACGAGAACAACCCGTCCACCGACACCGGCGTGAACGACGCGGTGAGCACCCCGCACGGCGATGCTTCCGCGTCGTACGACGCCAGTGCCATCACCGTCCTCGAGGGTCTGGACGCGGTCCGCAAGCGACCCGGTATGTACATCGGTTCGACCGGTGAGCGGGGCCTGCACCACCTGGTGCAGGAGGTCGTGGACAACTCCGTCGACGAGGCACTCGCCGGTCACGCGGACACGATCGACGTGACGATCCTCGCCGACGGCGGCGTCCGGGTCGTCGACAACGGACGCGGCATCCCGGTGGGCATCGTCCCCTCCGAGGGCAAGCCCGCCGTCGAGGTCGTGCTGACCGTGCTGCACGCGGGCGGCAAGTTCGGCGGCGGCGGCTACGCGGTCTCCGGTGGTCTGCACGGCGTGGGCGTCTCCGTCGTCAACGCCCTCTCCACGAGGGTCGCGGTGGAGGTCAAGACCGACGGCTACCGCTGGACGCAGGAGTACAAGCTGGGCGTCCCCACGGCGTCGCTCGCCCGGCACGAGGCCACCGAGGAGACCGGCACGACGGTCACCTTCTGGGCCGACGGCGACATCTTCGAGACCACGGACTACTCCTTCGAGACGCTCTCCCGGCGTTTCCAGGAGATGGCCTTCCTCAACAAGGGCCTCAGGATCAACCTCACCGACGAGCGCGAGTCGGCGAAGGCCACCGCCGGTGCGGACGAGGCGGGCGAGGACGAGAAGCACGAGGACAAGAGCGTCTCGTACCACTACGAGGGCGGCATCGTCGACTTCGTGACGTACCTCAACTCCCGCAAGGGAGAGCTGGTGCACCCCACCGTGATCGACCTGGAGGCCGAGGACAAGGACAAGAGCCTGTCCCTCGAGGTCGCGATGCAGTGGAACGGCGGCTACACGGAGGGTGTGTACTCCTTCGCCAACATCATCCACACGCACGAGGGCGGTACGCACGAGGAGGGCTTCCGCGCGGCGCTCACCTCGCTGATCAACAAGTACGCGCGGGACAAGAAGCTGCTGCGCGAGAAGGACGACAACCTCACGGGTGACGACATCCGCGAGGGTCTGACGGCGATCATCTCGGTGAAGCTGAGCGAGCCCCAGTTCGAGGGCCAGACCAAGACGAAGCTGGGCAACACCGAGGTGAAGACCTTCGTCCAGAAGGTCGTCTACGAGCACCTGACGGACTGGCTCGACCGCAACCCCAACGAGGCCGCGGACATCATCCGCAAGGGCATCCAGGCGGCCCACGCGCGCGTGGCGGCGCGCAAGGCCCGCGACCTGACGCGCCGCAAGGGCCTGCTGGAGTCGGCCTCGCTGCCGGGCAAGCTGTCCGACTGCCAGTCGAACGACCCGACCAAGTGCGAGATCTTCATCGTCGAGGGCGACTCCGCCGGCGGCTCGGCCAAGTCCGGCCGGAACCCGCAGTACCAGGCGATCCTCCCGATCCGCGGCAAGATCCTCAACGTCGAGAAGGCGCGCATCGACCGGATCCTGCAGAACCAGGAGATCCAGGCGATGATCTCCGCGTTCGGCACCGGTGTGCACGAGGACTTCGACATCGAGAAGCTCCGCTATCACAAGATCATTCTGATGGCGGACGCCGACGTGGACGGCCAGCACATCAACACCCTGCTGCTGACCTTCCTGTTCCGCTTCATGCGGCCGCTGGTCGAGTCCGGGCACGTGTACCTGTCCCGCCCGCCGCTGTACAAGATCAAGTGGGGCCGGGACGACTTCGAGTACGCGTACTCCGACCGCGAGCGCGACGCGCTGATCGAGATGGGCCGCAACGCGGGCAAGCGCATCCGCGAGGACTCCGTGCAGCGCTTCAAGGGCCTCGGCGAGATGAACGCCGAGGAGCTGCGCATCACGACCATGGACCAGGAGCACCGGGTGCTCGGCCAGGTCACGCTCGACGACGCCGCGCAGGCCGACGACCTGTTCTCGGTGCTGATGGGCGAGGACGTCGAGGCCCGGCGCGCGTTCATCCAGCGCAACGCCAAGGACGTCCGCTTCCTCGACATCTGAGTCGGTCTCAGCTGACCGCACCAGGAAGGACCTTCACCAGCAATGACCGACGAGAACACTCCTGTGACCACGCCCGAGGGTGACGCCCTGGCGATGCGTGTCGAGCCCGTCGGGCTCGAGACGGAGATGCAGCGCTCGTACCTCGACTACGCGATGTCCGTCATCGTCTCGCGTGCGCTGCCCGACGTCCGCGACGGCCTCAAGCCCGTGCACCGCCGGGTGCTGTACGCCATGTACGACGGCGGCTACCGCCCCGAGCGCGGCTTCTACAAGTGCGCCCGCGTCGTCGGCGACGTCATGGGCAACTACCACCCGCACGGCGACAGCTCCATCTACGACGCGCTGGTCCGCCTCGCCCAGCCCTGGTCGATGCGGATGCCGCTCGTCGACTCCAACGGCAACTTCGGCTCGCCGGGCAACGACCCGGCGGCGGCCATGCGCTACACCGAGTGCAAGATGGCGCCGCTGTCGATGGAGATGGTCCGCGACATCGACGAGGAGACCGTCGACTTCACGGACAACTACGACGGCCGCTCCCAGGAGCCGACCGTCCTGCCCGCCCGCTTCCCGAACCTGCTGATCAACGGCTCGGCGGGCATCGCGGTCGGCATGGCGACCAACATCCCGCCGCACAACCTGCGCGAGGTCGCGGCGGGCGCCCAGTGGTACCTGGAGAACTACGAGGCATCGCACGAGGAGCTGCTCGACGCGCTCATCGAGCGCATCAAGGGCCCCGACTTCCCCACCGGCGCCCTGGTCGTGGGCCGCAAGGGCATCGAGGAGGCGTACCGCACCGGCCGCGGCTCGATCACCATGCGCGCGGTCGTCGAGGTCGAGGAGATCCAGAACCGCCAGTGCCTGGTGGTCACCGAGCTGCCCTACCAGGTCAACCCGGACAACCTCGCGCAGAAGATCGCCGACCTGGTGAAGGACGGCAAGATCGGCGGCATCGCCGACGTCCGCGACGAGACGTCGTCCCGCACCGGCCAGCGCCTGGTGATCGTCCTCAAGCGGGACGCGGTCGCCAAGGTCGTCCTGAACAACCTGTACAAGCACACCGACCTGCAGACCAACTTCGGCGCCAACATGCTGGCCCTGGTCGACGGCGTGCCGCGCACCCTGTCCCTGGACGCGTTCATCCGCCACTGGGTGAACCACCAGATCGAGGTCATCGTCCGCCGTACGCGCTTCAGGCTGCGCAAGGCGGAGGAGCGGGCACACATCCTGCGCGGTCTGCTCAAGGCCCTGGACGCCATCGACGAGGTCATCGCGCTGATCCGCCGCAGTGAGACCGTCGAGATCGCGCGTGGGGGCCTGATGGACCTCCTGGAGATCGACGAGATCCAGGCCAACGCGATCCTGGAGATGCAGCTGCGCCGCCTGGCGGCCCTGGAGCGGCAGAAGATCGTCCGTGAGCACGACGAGCTGCAGGCGAAGATCACCGAGTACAACGAGATCCTCGCCTCGCCGGTCCGCCAGCGCGGGATCGTCAGCGAGGAGCTGACCGCGCTCGTCGAGAAGTACGGCGACGACCGCAAGACCAAGCTGATCCCGTACGAGGGCGACATGTCCATCGAGGACCTGATCGCCGAGGAGGACATCGTCGTCACGGTCACGCGTGGCGGCTACATCAAGCGCACCAAGACCGACGACTACCGGGCGCAGAAGCGCGGCGGCAAGGGCGTGCGCGGCACGAAGCTCAAGGAAGACGACATCGTCAACCACTTCTTCGTGTCCACCACGCACCACTGGCTGCTGTTCTTCACCAACAAGGGCCGCGTCTACCGCGCCAAGGCCTACGAGCTGCCGGACGCCGGCCGGGACGCGCGCGGCCAGCACGTGGCGAACCTGCTGGCCTTCCAGCCGGACGAGACGATCGCTCAGATCCGCGCGATCCGCGACTACGAGGCGGTTCCGTACCTGGTCCTGGCCACGAAGGCCGGTCTGGTGAAGAAGACGCCGCTGAAGGACTACGACTCGCCGCGTTCGGGCGGTGTCATCGCCATCAACCTGCGGGAGCAGGCGGACGGAAGCGACGACGAACTGATCGGCGCCGAACTCGTCTCGGCCGAGGACGATCTGCTGCTGATCAGCAAGAAGGCGCAGTCGATCAGGTTCACCGCGTCGGACGACACGCTGCGTCCGATGGGGCGTGCCACCTCGGGCGTCAAGGGCATGAGTTTCCGCGAAGGGGACGAGCTGCTCTCGATGAATGTTGTTCGAGCCGGTACGTTCGTGTTCACTGCCACCGACGGCGGTTACGCGAAGCGGACCTCCGTCGACGAGTACCGCGTCCAGGGTCGCGGCGGCCTCGGCATCAAGGCCGCCAAGATCGTCGAGGACCGCGGGTCGCTCGTGGGCGCGCTGGTGGTCGAGGAGCACGACGAGATCCTCGCCATCACACTCTCGGGCGGTGTGATTCGTACGCGAGTCAACGGGGTCAGGGAGACCGGCCGTGACACCATGGGCGTTCAACTGATCAATCTGGGCAAGCGCGATGCCGTCGTCGGCATCGCACGCAACGCCGAGGCGGGACGCGAGGCGGAGGAGGTCGACGGCGATGTGGTCGTCGACGAGACCGCCGAGGGTGCCGCGACCACCGGCACGGACGAGGACGAGGCGCCCTCGGCCGAGTAGCACGAGGAGAGAGTCATCGTGAGCGGAGCCACGGGCGCCGGATCGGCCGGTACCCCGACGGGTACGGAAACGGGCGGCGGCGGCCGTGGCTCAGCCGCGCGTGCGACGGATTCGCACACGACTCAACTGCGCAAGATCGACGACGGAGCGACCGACTCGCACTCGGGGAGCTCGTCCTCAACGCATGGATCCCAGGGGGGAACTGTGACGGACACCCGAGGCCAGCGGACTCAGCAGGCGGCCTCGCCGCTGCCGGGAGAGCGGCAGCCCCAGCAGCCCGGCGGGCCGTACCACCCGCCGCAGGCCTACCAGACGCAGGGCGGCAACGCGTCGGCCGTGCGCCGCCCGCGCACCGGCGCCCGCACCACGCCCCGTGTGCGCAAGGCGCGGCTGCGCGTCTCGAAGGCCGACCCGTGGTCGGTGATGAAGGTCAGCTTCCTGCTCTCCATCGCGCTCGGCATCTGCACCATCGTGGCGTCCGCCGTGCTGTGGATGGTCATGGACGCCATGGGCGTCTTCTCGACGGTCGGCGGCACGATCGCCGAGGCCACCGGCTCCAACGAGTCCAACGGCTTCGACCTGCAGTCCTTCCTGTCGCTGCCCAACGTGCTGCTGTTCACGACGATCATCGCGGTGATCGACGTGGTCCTCGCGACGGCCCTGGCGACCCTCGGCGCGTTCATCTACAACCTGTCCGCCGGCTTCGTGGGCGGTGTGGAGCTGACGCTCGCCGAGGACGAGTGATCCGCGGGGCCGGCCCCGCTCTCCGGCGGTGCGACAACCGATTTTGGGACTGCCCGCCTCGTGCGCTAATCTTCAGGAGTCAGCGCGCGGGACATACACCGCAGAGCGCGGCGGGGCTATAGCTCAGTTGGTTAGAGCGCATCCCTGATAAGGATGAGGCCACAGGTTCAAATCCTGTTAGCCCCACCAGCGAAAAGACCCCCAGTCGGCAACGGCTGGGGGTCTTTGACATCCACGGCTGACATCAGCCGATGAGTGGATCTTCCAGAAGCTCGGCGAGCATGCCCACTGCTTCGCGCTCACTGTCGCCGACCACGTGCGTGTACACGTCCATGGTCATGCTGATCTGGCTGTGCCGGAGGATCGCCTGTGCGACCTTGGGATGCACCTTCAGGAAGGCCAGCAGGGTCCCGCAGGTGTGCCGAGCCAGGCGGACCGTGATCCGGCGGACGCCGGCGCGCTTGACGAGCCGATCGAAAGTGCGGGAGAAGCCCACCGGGTCGATCATGCCGCCGTGCTCGGAGGAGAAGATCAGGTCATGGTCCGGCTCCTGAGACCAGTGCTCACCGGCGATCTTCTGTTCCAGCGCTTGCAGCTCCCGGCGCTCATCCAGGACCCGGGCGCAGAACTCGGGGAGCGGGAGCACGGCCTGTGAGGACTCTGTTTTGAGGTCCTTGAGAACCAGGCCAGCGCCCTTGACGCGCTGCACCTGCTTGACCGGGGTGAAGCGGCCAGCCTCGAAGTCGATGTCCTGCCAGCGCAGACCGAGCACCTCGCTGCGGCGGAGCCCGAGGACCAGGACGAGGACGCAGGCCGCGTAGAGCCGGTGGGCGCGCACGGAGCGCAGGAAGGCGATCGCCTCGCGGGCGTTCCACGCCGCGCCCCTGTCCTTGCTGACCTTGGGCATGTCGACCAGGAGAGCGACGTTCCGCGTGATCAGCTCCTCGCGCATGGCCCGGTTGAGGGCGTTGCGGAGGACGCGCAGGACCTCGAAGCGGGCCGAGGCGCCGACCTTCTCCCGGGTCAGCGTGGCCATGAACGCCCGGATCTGCGCCGGGGTGAGCTTGACCAGCGGTTTCTTGCCGAGGTGAGGCAGCAGGTAGAGCCGCACCTTGGACTCGTACTTCACGTACGTGTTGTGCTCGCGCTCCGGAGCGACGATGTGCTCCAACCAGTAGCCCAGCCACTCGCCGAGCGTCCAGGACCGCGAGGGAACGGGGATGCCGTTGCGCTCCTGGTCCTGGAGCTTGCCCAGCTTCTCGTTCGCTTCGTCCCACGTCCGGCCGTACACGTACTTCCGCACCCGGTTGCCATCCGTGTCGGTCACGTACGCGGCGCCCTGATACCGGCCGTCGGACCGCTTGGTGATCGTGCCACCGCCGTTGGGCCGACGCTTCGCCATCAGGCAGCCTCCCCGATCTGGCCGACGATGAAGTCGCGGACCGCGTGGTCGGGGATGCGCCGGCACCCGTCGACCTTGATGGACACGAGGCGATGGGTGCGGATCAGGTCGTAGACCTTGGTACGGCCCACCTTCAGCCGCGCCATGACCTCGGGCACGGTCAGCAGCTCCGGGGCAGCGGTGGTCATGTAGCGGCTCCTTCCAGGTCGAGCAGGGCGGGTAGTTCCTCGCGGGCGGTTTCGCGGTTGTGCTGGATGTCGCGGCGGATATTGGCGGCGAGCCAGGATTCGCCGGGGGTATGGCCGTGGCCGGCGTAGGTCCAGTGGGCGAGGGTGAGCGTGGTGGCTTCCTCGTCGTCTGGGTCGGGCAGGCCGAGGGCGGCGCGTTGCTGGGCGGCGCGGTAGTCGGCGCGGGCCTGGCGCAGCTCGCCGAGGGTGGTGGAGTAGCGCCGGGACTTGGTGGAGAAGTGGCCGCGGAAGCCGAGCATGTGGGCCCAGTCGCGCAGCTTGCGGTCGGGGTAGAGCGCGTGGAGGTCGAGGCATGCGGCGATGAGCCGGGCGGGGTGGTCGGGCACGCCGAGCAGGACGAGGGCGTCTTTACTGCCGATGCGGCGGTCTACGGTGCCGGTCGTCTCGGCGGCTTTGGTGGCGTATTTGGCGACGTAGGAGGCGACCGCCTGTTCGGTGATGTCCTCGCCGTCACCGAAGGCCCGGATGGGGCGTACGTCGAGCTGCGTGCCCCACCGCAGCGTCCGGGCGGGCTGGTCTCCGGCGGGTTCTACGTCGACTTCCACGCGGGCGGCGGCGCCGTGGATCGCGTCGGTGAGAAGGTCGATGGTCGCCCACGCGGGCGGGGCGTCATCCGGGCCGTCGGGTCCGTCGAAGCGGATCACAGCGTGGAAGTGCACGGCGCCGCGCCTCTGGTACTCGGCCACCTTGCCGAAGGACACTCGCGACTGCTCCTTCGCCGCCTTCTGAGTGAGCCCGGCGCGCTTGGCGATCTCGCGGCGAAGGTAGATCGTGAAGTAGCGCCACAGCTCGGAGGCGTGGTTGTTCCAGAGCACAGCCCCGGCGTAGTCGTACGTCTCGGGGTCGAGCGGGGTGCCCAGTTCCGGGGCGTCCTCTGCGTGGCGGACACCGCAGCGGCAGGGCCGGTTTCCGGGGCGATTGTGGACCGGGCCGAACGACGGGGCAGTCAGGGTGGCGAACACCCGCGGGTGGTCCCGGATCGTTTCGGGGGTGCCCTTGGCGGGGTCGCCGACGAGGCCCGCGCGAATGAGGTGGTAGGTGTCGCCGGCGTAGGTCCAGGCGCAGGCCGGGCAGCGGGAGGCCCGCCGGTTGCCGCAGGCGAGGCGGAGCCGTCCGCCGGGTTCGGTGTCGGTCGAGTAGGAGTGCAACACCTTGCCGGTGGTGGCGTCGCGGGTGACGGTCGAGCCGGTCAGGTGGATGGGGTCGGAGCAGCCGCCGGTGCGGCGGATCTGGTCCTGGATGCGGTCGAAGCCGGTGGACCCGGCCAACCTCAGCACGTCGGCGAGGGTGGCCGGGTCCAGGCCCGCCATGGTGGCGGTGTCGGTCACGTGGTCACCGCCCGATGCGGTGCAGGGCGGCGGGGATGGTGCGTCCGGCGCCCTTGCAGGCCGGGCAGGTGATCCGGAGGGTGGCGCGGGAGCCGTCGGCGTGGCGGGTGCCGGTGGTGATGGCGACCATGGCGAAGCCGTCGCAGTCGCGGCAGACGCGCGTGTTCCGGGCGGGCTGGGGCATGATGAGGCTTCCCTTTCGGGTCCATTGGGGCCTGGAAGTGGTGGCCGTCCGGGGCGGCGGATCTTTGGCGAGAGAGGCCGCCCCGGAGGGCGCTACTTGCTGCGGAGGGTCTTGCGCTTGGACGTGCGGTTGATCGTGTAGCTGAGTCCGCCGGTGGCCGACAGGACCGCTACGGCGGCGCCTGCGACGATCTGAACGACGAAAGCGATGACCAGCAGCACCGCGACCGATCCCGTGAGGACGACCAGCGTGAGGACGATCGGGCCTTTGTACGAACGCGGGGCCTCTTGGACGATCACGACGCGTCGCATGTCGGTGCCGGGCGGGATCTGCCGGTAGAGGTCGGCGGGGATGTGGCCGGCGCGGATCTGGTCTTCGGGCAGCTGCATGGCTCAGTCCTCCTTTCAGGCGCAGCGGTGAGTGCGGGCTGCGAGTTCTGCGGCCGAGCGGTCGCCGTATTCGTTGGAGAAGCCGCACTTCGGGGCGGTGCAGGCGGCAGTGTGCCGGGTCTGGCCCCGGCCGTTGTTGAACGAGGCCACTCGGACCGGGCCAACGCGGATGACGTCGTAGAAGCGGTTCGGGCGCACGCAGGTCATTCCCTTCAGGCGAGTTGGGCAACGATGGCGCCGGCGAGGTCTTCCGGGATGCCGAGGCGATCGCGCAATGCGGCCGTGTCGATGTCGGCTCCGGTGCGGGTGCGGTGTTCGGTGGCGACCTTTCGGGCGTGGTCGACCAGCGCAGGCGGGACCGCGGGAGTCGAGGCCGGGGCCTGCGGCAGGGCCGGGGCAGGCTCCGGTGTCGGGATCTCCGGGACCGGAGCAGCCGTCTGGGTCGGTTCGGGAGCCGCGGGTCGGTCGACGACCGGTACGGGCCGAGGCTCGGGCGCCGGGGCCGGTGCATGGTCGGTCGGGGTGTGGGCCAGCAGGGTGCCGCCGAGGAACGCCAGCGCGGGCCAACCGGCCACGAGGATGCGCAGCCAGGCCGGAACATGGTCCAGGTCGAGGAGCCCGGCGGTCGCGATGTTCGCGCCGAGAGAGGCGACCAGGGCAACCAGGAACCAGAACCAAGCCAGCTTCGAGCGCTCAGTGCGCAGCCGACGCCACACGGCGACCAAGAGCAGGTCGACGGAGACGGGATAGGCCCATGCCTTCCACCCGGTCTGGCCAGCCGCTTCGGCGAGGTCGTGCAGGTGGGCGAAGGACAGAGCCCCGGCAATTACGGCCTGGATGAGTACGGCGTCGATGCGGATCGAGCGGATCACGGCTCTTCACCTCCCTCCGGTCAGGGCTGCGGGGACACCAGCGGCGGAACGGTGGGCATCGGCGGCATCTGCCGGGCCGGGGGCCGGAACGGGGCCAGGAACGGCAGCTCCGGAGTGAGATGCGCGAACTCCCGGCACACGGCCGCCGCATCGGCCGGCGAAGTCTCCGGGGTGCGGATGCGGGACCAGCCACCGGAGGTGTCACCGGCCACCGCGACACCGGGACGATCGGCCCGGATCGAGGTCGCCGCCATCACCGCATCCGGAGCGATGTCACCCAAGCCCATTTCAGCGGTCTGCTTGTCGTTGACCCGGTGGACCACACGCCCGGTGAGCTGGGCACGCAGCGCGGTGGCACCCTTGCCGAGGTCGGAGCCGAAGCGCTGCCCGCAGACCTCCAGGTAGATGCCGACCGCACGGGCCATCTGACCCAGCCGCACCAGTTGCATGACCGTCCGGTCCCGCGCTGCCTCATCTTTCTTCGAGGTGACGAAGAACAGCTCTGCCACCTCATCGATCAGGACGACCAGCGGCACCGGCCGCAGCTTCGCGGGCAGGTCCCACACGTCCGAGACCCCGTGCAGGGCGAGGAGATCGAAACGCTCGCCCATCTCCAGGACCAGCGCGTCTATCAGCCGTCCCGCCATGTCCGGGTCGGTGGCCAGAGCCGACAGGCGGGGCGCGTACCGGCTGTGCTCGACGCCGCGCTTGCAGTCGATGCCGATCAACCCGACCGGGAGCTGTGCCAGGCCCTTGACCAGATTGCGCTGGTAGACGGACTTCCCGGACAGCGTGGCCCCGAGGGTCAGCGCCATCGGAACCGCGCGGTAGTCCCGCTCGAAGACCGTGCCGTCCTCCCGCAACGCCACCGGAACCCGCAGCCCGCGGGGCTGTGCGGAGCGCGGAAGACGGACCCGGCGCAGCACGTCGTAGCCCGTCATCCGCAGCTCTACGAAGCCGGGCTTGGTCTCCGCGACGGTGACCGACTGGACGCCGAAGGCGTGGCGCAGCCGTTCCGAGGAGGTGGCCACGTCGGCGGGCTCCAGGCCGGCCGGGAGGCGCAGCGTGATGCGCAGCCCGGTCGAGGTGGGCCGGACCCGACGGACCTTCGGCGGCACCGGCCGCACCTCACGGCGGGACAGGTTGCGCGTCATGAAGGCCCGCAGCCCGGACGGTTGCACGGTCAGCCCGCACACGTCCATCGTGGACCGGTAGGACCAGGTGAACCGGCCCCACGTCAGCGGCAGACCCACCGTCGACCAGTACAGGCGCGGCGCCCGGTGCTTCGCGTAGCTGACACCACCGGCACCCGCCAGGGCCCCCGTAGCCTCGATCAACAGCGTCAGGTCAGCCATGGTCAGGCCGCCGAGGTGATCGCGACCGCGCGGAACGAGATCCCGTGCCGCTTCTGGCCGTTGAACTCGTTCTCCCAGTCACGGGCCTTGAGGCCGACCACCCGGACCGGCATGCCCGGGGCCAGACCCTCGGGGTAGCCCGTCTCCGGGATAGTTACCTGGTAGAGGTTGCCCTCCCCCTCGTCCGAGACCAGCAGGCCCACGGTGGACAGTCCCGCACCGGTGTCCCGGTCGACGGCCCGCTCTCCGGTCTTCTTGTTGGCCATCTTCGGTTCCGGCGCGGTCGCGACGAACACCACGGCGGTGGAGAGGTCGATCTTGAAGGACGGCATGAGAACTCCTTGTTCGACGACAGAGCAGCCCAATAGAGAGCTGCACATCCCCGCTGTCCTAGGACTGCGAGCGACAAGAGAGATAGTGCCCCGCAGTCCTAGGACTGTCAACAGTCCTAGGACTATGTTTCACTGGACCTCGTAGAGAGGGGTCGTGATGGCGCCGAAGTGGCGGGAGCTGGCGGACAAGCTGGCTGAGCAGATCAAGGGGGGCGAGTACGCCCCGGGCCAGCAGTTGCCGCACATCAGGGAACTGGTCGAGGCAGGCGAAGGCTCCAAGGCGACCGTTCACGCCGCCTACAAGGCGCTGGAAGCCGAGGGCCTGGTCACCTCGTCACGAGGTCACGGCACGGTTGTCCGGCAACAAGTCCCGCTCAAGCGACTCGGTATCGCCAGGTACGACAAGGCGAAGTGGCGGGACGGCGACGAGGTGGCGTTCATCGCGGACCGTGTGGCTTCGGGGCGGCCGTACCGCCGCAATGAACAGACCCAGACGGTCAGCCTCGTCGAAGCGCCGGCGGAGGTGGCAGCCGCACACAGCCTGCCGGTGGGCGCCCCGGTCTACGCCCGCGCACGGCTTGTAAAGGAAGGCGACCAGCCGACGCACACTCTGACCAGCTACTACCGGCCCGAGCACGTCGAGGGCACGCGCATCGTTGACCCGACACCGGGACCCGCCGGTCGGGGTGGTGGCTTCCGTGTGCTGTACGACGCGGGCTACGAGATCGATCACATGCAGGAGAGGATCTTCGCCCGCGCCCCGAAGGCCGACGAAGTGAGCCTTCTGCAGCTGCCGCCTGGGGAACCGGTCGTCGAGCTGCATCGCACCACCTACACGGCGGACGGCACCGTGGTGGAGTTCGCCATCGGTGTGCATGCTGCGTCACGCTTCGCGTGGGAGTACGACTTCAAGGTGCCAGACTCAGCGAAGGAGAGGGAAGACCAGCCGTGATCTCGACGCAGAACTGGGCCGACACACGACGTCTGTGGGACTACCACCAGATGGGCCATACGCCCCGGCCTTGTTCTGTCGCGATCGGACTCGGCAGTCACGACCTGGGCGTCGCCGACACGGCGGCCGAGCTGTACGAACGTGGCATGGCTCCGCTGATCGTATTCACGGGCGCCACCAGCCCCACGACGCGAGAGCGCATGCCGCGGGGCGAGGCGGTCCACTACCGGGAGCGGGCTCTTGAGCTTGGCGTCCCCAGCTCAGCCGTTTTGGTGGAGCCGCGGGCACGGAACACGGGGGACAACATCCGCTTCTCGCGGGAGCTGTTGAAGGAGGCCGACGTTGATGTGTCCTCGGTCTTGCTGATCAGCAAGCCGTACGAGGAGCGTCGGGCATACGCCACGGCGCGCAAGCTGTGGCCCGAAGTCGAGATCATCAGCGCATCCAGCCCGATGACGCTGAACGAGTACGTCGACTCCATCGGCGATGCCCGCATGGTGATCGACATGCTTGTCGGCGCACTACAGCGTCTGCTGGTCTACCCGGAACAGGGCTACCTGATCAGCCAGCCCGTACCGGCCGACGTGATCGAGGCGTACGAGCGCCTGTGCCAAGCCGGATTCACGAGCCGACTCCTGACCGCCGACGCACCCTCGTCCTGACCAGGCAACAGCGTGGGCTGTTACAGGTTTCTCTACCTCATCAAGCCCCGGCTGCGCTCCGCTCCGCCGGGCGCGCTTCCCGGCTCCGCTCCGGGCGCCGCTCCTGCCTTCGGCCCGCTCCGCCCGCGCTGCGCCGACGCGCGCCCACATGTGGATAGGGCCGGAAGCCATGAGTCGATCACCGCATAGAACGGGCGCGGTCAAAGTCGATGCCTCCGGCGGGGGATCGGCCGGCACCGGGATGGAGGGGGCGCCGTCGCCGACTGCGGGTCCGTAGGGGCGTGCGTGGGGTGCTCCCATCCCGTCCACCGCCGACCCAGGCAGAGCCGAGCAGACGCGGCCCAGGGGCGTCAAGGTCGTTCGTACAGTGGCGCGCTCCACCTTGACGCCCCTGAACCACGCCCGCTCCACGGTGTGTGGGTCGACGGCGGACGGGATGGGAGCCGGGAGGTGGGTGGTGAAGGACTCGGTGCTCTGCTCCAACTCCGTGCGAAAACAGGGAACAGACGCTGTGTCAGTGGGGCGGTGTAGACTCCGGCTTATTGTTTTGCTGCCTCAGATGAGGGAGTAAATCCCTAAGGGAGGGAGAGTGGCCTTGGTAGAGGTTCCTGCGGATGACGTCGATCGTCTCGCGACTCTCGGGATCAAGTGGGAGTACTGCGAGCGGGCCATCCGGGCCGGCGAGGCAGCTCGGCGAGAGTCCACGCCGACCGAGCCGCCCACGGCACCGGGCTTGCGCGACTGGATCGCCCGCGTTGGCATGCTCCGCCACACCATGATCATCGAAGAGGGGTGGACCCCCCTCAACCACAAGAACATGGCACTCGTGGTCGACCCCTCCCAGGCCATCGCCGTTGGCGTGCTGGCGGGGGACGCGGGCACTGGATGGCCTGCTCCGCACAAGCCGAAGAGCCGGTACCCAAAGGGGCAGGCGTTCGCGAATGCGGTAGCTGGCGAAGACCTGACGCTGTTCAGCAACGCTGATTTTGGGCACCCCGAGATCCTGGAGCCCGAGCGGATCGAGGCGCTGGACCTCTGGTTGCTGCTGACCAATCGAGTGCGGCAGAACGACACCGTGACCATCTTCAGCGAGTTGTCCCGCCCCGAGGCTGTCAGCAGCTCGGGGTACATTGTCGACTGGCTTGATCGAGTGATCTTGCCCCGACTGACGTTCGAGGCGGTCATCGAGGACGATGGCCGTGACGACGACGGCAGCATCGATGTTCCTGTGGAGGAGATCTAGCCAGATTGGCAGCTCCCGCAACTGGGTGGAGAGAAGATCGCATGGTTACACCATCGCGGCTGACACTAGCGCGAAAGCGACGCGGCATGACCATCGTGGAGCTTGCGCGCAGGGTGGGCGTAAGCGCCCAAAGTCTCTCCAACTACGAGCACGGCAGGCAGCGCCCGTCGAGTGACACTCTCAACAAGATCTCAGATGCCCTAGGCTTCCCCTCTGGGTTCTTCACGGGTGTCGAGGTCGAAGAAATTCCATCCGAGGCCGTCGCATTTCGCGCCCGCAGTAAACTTACCGCCGGGCGCCGCGACGTTGCCCTATCGGTCGGTCGACTGGCAGTCGAACTTCAAGGAATAATCTCCGCACGCTTCAGGTTGCCAGTTGCTGATCTGCCATCCCTTGACAAGCCTGACCCCGAGAGTGCTGCAGAGATGGTGCGCTCTCGATGGGGGCTGGGGCAGGCCCCCATTTCCAATATGGTTCATTTGCTTGAGTCCAAGGGTGTGAGGGTATTTAGTCTCGCGCCTGAATATGCAGAGATTGATGCCTTCTCATTCTGGCACGACGGATCCCCGTTTGTATTCCTTAATACGCTCAAGTCGGCCGAGCGAAGTCGGTTCGATGCCGCCCATGAACTGGGGCACCTTGTCATGCATGGCCCAGTTCGCAGCCTAGCGGGAGCCGAGGCTGAACAGGAAGCAAACGCGTTCGCGAGTTCCTTTCTCATGCCTCGCCGGAGTGTAGTTGCGCACATGCCCAAGGGTGCCTTCCTAGATCAAGTGCTCAAGGGGCGGAAGATTTGGAAGGTGGCGGCCCTAGCGCTCACATATAGGCTTCACGATCTGGAAATGCTATCTGATTGGCAATATCGCAGTCTCGTTGTTGAACTCAGTAAGCGCGGTTATCGAAGCGGTGAACCCGGCGGAATTCGCCGTGAAACATCGCAAGTATTCGAGAAGGTTTTCAAGTCCCTAAGGTCACGTGGAGTGAGTCCAGCTGATATTGCTGATGAGCTATGTGTGCGTTCTGAAGAACTAAGTAAACTGGTGTTCGGTCTGACGTTGACTGCTCAAGGAGGCGAAGGACTTCGCTCTCTGCCTGTGCGACCAGCACTTAAGCTGATCACTTCGGAAGAAGAGAGCGCCCCATCTCGTCGGGTCGACCAACCCATGCAGCGGAGGATGTGAGGGTTGCTTCTGTCAAGCTCCGGCGCCTGCCTGACATCAACGTCTGACACCAACAACAGCGAACTGGCTCGGACGGTAGCGATCCTCGGCAACCGTCGGCCACCGTCCAGCTACGGGCTTTTGCGACCTCACTGTGGTAAGTGATCGACCTGATAAGGATGAGGCCACAGGTTCAAATCCTGTTAGCCCCACCAGCACGAAGACCCCCAACCGGTAGCGGTTGGGGGTCTTTGGCGTTCGGGTCGTCCGCTGTGTCGGTGGGGTTCGTTGCGTCCGCGGGGCCTTGCGGTGGGCAGGAAAAGACCCGACCGCTGGCGACGGGGGATGCGCCAGCGGTCGGGCTGTGGCCAAGGCTAACAAGGCCGGGTGGCCGGTGGGTGCCGACTGGTCGGTCGGGTGTCGATGATGTGACAGGGATCACGTAGCCGGTGGGGGTTTCACCGGTCGCACGGCGGCTCGTAGTCCAGGCGCGGCAGGTACTCGTGCCACTTCTCCTCGGTCAGCACACCCCGGGTGGCCGAGCAGATCCGGTCGATGGCGTCGTCCACGCCCAGGCTCCACAGCCGGACGGTGTCCGTGCCGCTGGAGACCCCGAGCATGTGGTGCACGGGGCTGAAGGACAGGAAGGTGCCCGTCTTGGCGTTGGGGCTCATCGCCTGGCCGATGGGGGCGGCCTCGGCGGGGTCGGTGACGTTCCAGAGCCGGACCGTGTTGTCGTTGGCGCCGCTGGCCAGGGTGGCGCCGTCCCGGCTGAACGTCAGCGAGACCACCGAGTCGGTGTGTCCGGCGAGCGTGGTCCCGCCTCCGTCCTCGCCCCCGGACGCCTCGGCGGGGGCGGTGACGTCCCAGAGCCGGACCGTGCCGTCGTCGCTGCCGCTGGCCAGGGTGCGGCCGTCGGGGCTGTAGGCGAGGACGTTGACGGGCCCCAGGTGCCCGGTACGGGGTACGCCGAGGCGGGTGGCGTGCGCGGGATCGGTGACGTCCCAGAGGCGTACGGCGTCGTCGGCGCCGCCGCTGGCCAGGGTGCGGCCGTCCGGGCTGAACGCGAGCGTGTTCACGTAGCCCGTGTGGCCGGTGAGCGGGTCGCCCAGACGGCGGGGGTGGGCGCGGTCCTCGGCGTTCCACAGCTGGATGGTGCGGTCGTCGTGGGCCGTGGCCAGGGTGCGGCCGTCGGGGCTGAACGCCAGCGTGTCGGGGCCGGCGTACCGGGTGCGCAGGGCCACGGGCGGTCCGTGTGCCCGGGGCCGGGCCGGGTCCGTGACGTCCCACAGCTGCAGCGCGCGGCCCCCCACGAGCACCGCGAGTGTCTCGCCGTCCGGGGAGAACACCAGGGACCGTATGTCTCCCTCCCCCGGTGTGAAGGGGGCGCTCAGCGACACGGGCCGGGCGGGGTCCGCCACGTTCCACAGCCGGACCCGGCCGTCGCGGGCCGCCGTGGCCAGTACCCGCCCGTCCGGGCGGAAGGCTCCGATACGGCCGATCATGTCCGACGTCGGCAGCGACCACAGGCGGACCTTGCTGTCGCCGCTGCCGGTGGCGAGGGTGTGGCCGTCGGGGCTGAAGCCGAGGGCGTACATCTCGCCGCTGCCTCCGGCCAGGGGCACGCCGATCTGCGAGGGGTAGGCCGGGTCGCTGATGTTCCACAGGCTCGCCGTGCTGTCCGCGCTGCTGGCGGCGAGCATGTCGCCGTCGGGGCTGAACGCCACCGCCCAGACGGGTCCGCTGTGACCGGTGAGCGGTGCGCCGACGGGCTTCGCCCCGGCGGGGTCGGTGACGTCCCAGAGCCGTACGGTGTCGTCCGCGCTGCCGCTGGCGAGGGTGCGGCCGTCGGGGCTGAACGCCACGGAGTGCACCAGAGCGCTGTGGCCGACGAGCGGTGCGCCGACCGGCTCGGGGCGGCGCGGGTCCGCGACGTCCCAGAGCCGCACCTCGTCGTCGTCGCCGCCGGCCGCGAGCGTGTGGCCGTCGGGGCTGAAGGCCACCGAGCGCACCGCCGCGGTGGACCCGGTCAGGGTGTCGAGCGCCTCGGGGGCGCGCGGGTCGGCCACGTTCCACAGGCGGACGGCGTGGTCGTCGTGGGCGGAGGCCAGGGTGCGGCCGTCGGGGCTGAAGGCGAGCAGGTAGACGGTGCCGCCGCGGCCGGTCAGGGGAGCGCCGAGCGGGCGCGGACGGCGCGGGTCCCGCACGTCCCAGAGCCGGATCGTGCCGTCGTCCGATGCGCTGGCCAGGGTGCGGCCGTCCGGGCTGAACACCGCGGTGCTCACCCAGCTCGTGTGTCCGGTGAGCGGCTTTCCCAGCTGCTTCGGCCGGGCGGGGTCGGTGACGTCCCAGAGGCGGACGGTCCGGTCGTAGCTGGCCGTCGCCAGGGTCCGTCCGTCGGGGCTGAACGAGGTGAGGTAGACGGCGCCCGTGTGCCCGAGGAGCGGGGTGGCCAGAGGTGCGTTCACGATCGAGATCAGCCGGTTCCTGACGTCCTCGTCGTCCGGGCGCAGACGGTGTGCGGCCAGGTCGAGCTGGGCCGACAGGGAAGGGTCCGTGTCCTCGACCCGGTCCGCCTCGGCGACCACCTGCTCGAACACGGCGTCGTTGCGCTGCTGCCAGGCGAGCACCGCCGAACCGACGGCCAGCAGGGCCAGGACGACCAGCGCCGACACCGCGGCACGGCTGATCATGACGGTGCGCCGGCGCAGCCGGACGGCGGCGGCCAGGAACTCCACCGCGCTGCGGGTCAGCAGGGCGTCGTCGGCCGACTTCGCCCAGCCGCCCGCCTGCGCCAGCCGGGAGCCCCGGTAGAGGAGAGCGGGGTCGCGGTCCGACTCCTCCCAGGCCAGGCCGTCCTCCTCCAGCCGCTGGCGCAGCAGGTTTCCGGCGCGGTCGTCGTCGATCCAGTCGCGCAGCCGGGGCCAGGCGTGCAGCAGCGCCTCGTGGGTGATCTCCACCGTGTCCGCGTCGAGCGTCACCAGCCGGGCCCGCACCAGGGCTTCGAGGGACTCCTCGGTCTTGTCCGGGTCCCCCGACTCCTCGGCCAGTCGGCGCCGGGTGCTGCGCCTGCGGGTGGCCTGGGTGTCCTCGCTCAGCCGGACCAGCCTGAGCAGCAGCAGCCGCGCGGCCGTGCGGGCCGCCGGGTCGAGACCGGACCAGGCCCGCTCGGCGGTCGCGGCCACCGCACCCTGGATGCCGCCGGCCGCGCGGTACCCGGCCAGGGTCAGCCGGCCCGCCTTGCGCCGCTGCCAGGTCGCGAGCAGGGCGTGGGAGAGGAGCGGCAGCACGCCCGCGTCGTGTGCGCCCTGCGGGCCGTCGGTGCTCACCTCGCGGATGATCAGCTCGGCGAGTCCCGGTTCGAGTTCCATGCCGACGGCCCTGGCGGGAGCGGTCACGGCCTCGCGCAGTTCCGCGGTGGTCAGCGGCCCGAGCACCATGTGCCGGTGCTGCAGCGCGTCGGCCAGCTCGGGATACCGCAGGCACCGGTCGTAGAAGTCGGCGCGTACGCCCAGGGTCACCAGCACGGGCGGCGGGTTCCCGTCGGCGCCGGGTGTGCAGGCGGCCTGGAGCAGCCGGATGAACACGCGCCGGTCCGCCTCGTCGGCGCAGAGGGTGAAGAGCTCCTCGAACTGGTCCACGATGACGACCGGAGGGGCGCCCGGGCCCTGCGGGCCCTCCGTGGATGCCGCCGCCCATGCCGCCCATGCCGCCCGCGCCGCGCAGGCGTCCCTGGTGGTGCCCTCCGCCTGTGGGTCACCCGTCGGGCGGGCTCCGGGGGAGTCCGGCTCCGGGGACGACGTCTCCCGGGCCGCCGCCTCTCTTATGGCGCCGACGACGGGCGCGAGCCGCGGTACCAGGCGGGTCAGCTCGCCGAGCGGGTCGGCCCCCGGCACGAACTGGAGCACTCGTCCGGACGGACCGTCCCAGGCGTCCGGCGTACCGGTGCGCAGGGCGGGCACCAGGCCGGCGTTCAGCAGGGAGGACTTCCCGGCCCCGGAGGCGCCCACGAGCATGACCAGGCCGCCGCTCTCGCGCGTCGCGTGGAGCTGGGCGACCAGTGCCCGGGTGCTCCGGTCCCGTCCGAAGAACCAGTCGGCGTCCTGCCGGCGGTAGGCGGCCAGTCCCCGGTAGGGACAGACCCCGCCGGGGGCCGCCGGAGCCTCGGCGGGGGGCTGTTCCGCGGCCGCGGGCGGCGCGGGGCGTTCACCGGTCGGGTCGGCCACCGCCCGCTCCCACAGGCGCTGCCACTGGACCAGGTCGTACAGGCCGGCGGAGACCGGTACGGGCCGTGCGCGCCGCGCCTGGGGTATGAGGACGTGCAGGACGGCCGCGAGGGCGGGAAACTGGGCGGGCACGTTCTTGGCCCGCCGCCAGTCGCTGATCCGCTGGGCGGAGACCTGTACGGGCCGCCCTCGTTCGTCGACCCGCTGGAGCCGGACGACGGCCTCGGACACACGTTTGAGGGGAGGGTTGCCGGCCTCCCTGTACAGCAGTGCGAGGCGTTCTGCGAAGGCCGTGCGTGCCCCTGAGTCGAAACTCAAGGTCTCCACTCCTTACTTCCCCCGCACCTGGACGTCCGGACCGGAAAACTCACTCTATACGGCTGACCTGCGGCTACCGGGGTCGTATGAAACCGGAACCTCCTCTGCGGCGACCGCGGGTGGCAGGATCGCGTCGCAGTGGCGAGGCGGCCCCGCGGCACCCGGACAGGTCAGCGGCTCAGTACTCGGAGAGCCACCCCATGAGGCCGCATGTTCTCGGTCAGCTTTCGGTGGCCCGTCCCTCCCGACCCGGCCCGCCCCGCCCGCGAAGAACGGCGCCGGCATGGTTTGGCACCGGTCCCCACGAGGGGAGGGACCGGAGCCAAACCATGCCGACGCGCACGTGTCCCGCGGGAGCGACGGACGAGCGGGCAGGGCGGATTCAACGCGCCGCTCCATGGGCAGGCAGGTCGTGAAGGCTCCGCCACCGACCGCCGCTGGAGTGCGCATGAGGATCTCCGTCGACCCCGAGCAGTGTTACGGCTCCGGAGACTGCGTCCACCGGGCCCCTGCCGTCTTCACCCAGGTGGACGGCCTCGGCGCGGTCATACCCGGCCGGGAGCACGACGTCGACGCTCCCCGGGTGCGGGAGGCGGCCGAGGGGTGTCCGTCCGCCGCGATCACCATCGCGCGCGCGGAAACGGAAGGGTTCTGACGCCGATCCCCCGGGGCGGGCCGGGTGCCGCCGCCACCGAGGCCCTGGTCGGCCTCGCCGTCCGGTACGTGCGGGGCGGCCCCGGAACCTTCGGGAAGGCGGCCCTCGCCACGCGCTGGCTGAACCCGCGGCTGCGTGAGCACCCCCGCCGGGCCGTCGTCGAAACGCGGACCGGCGAGCTGTTCGTCGTGGACACGCAGGACCTCATCCAGCGGTACCTGTACCTCTTCGGCGCCTGGGAGCCGCACCTGACGGGCTGGCTGCGGCGTCGGCTGCGGCCGGGGGACGGCTTCGTCGACGTGGGGGCCAACATCGGCGCCTTCAGCGTCCTGGCCGCCCGGCTCGTCGGTGCCGAGGGCCGGGTCGTCGCGATCGAGGCGTCGCCCGACCTGCACGGCAGCCTGGTGCGCAACGTCCGGCTCAACGCCCTCGGCAACGTCCGCGCGCTCAACGCCGCCGTCTCCGACCGCGCCAGGACGCTGACCTTCGCGCTCGCCAGCTCACGGAACACGGGGGCGAACAGCATCGTCCCTTACGACGGGCCGGTGGAGTCCAGCTTCCGGGCCCGGGCCCGGCCGCTGCCGGAGCTCCTCGACGCGGCGGAGATCGCGAGCGCACGGGTGATCAAGATCGACGTCGAGGGCGCCGAGGGGAGCGTCGTACGTGGTCTCGCGCCGCTGCTGAGTGCCCTGCGGCCCGACGCGGAGATCACGGTGGAGGTGTCGCCCGAGCGCATGTCCCGGCTCGGGGACCGGGCCGACGACCTGCTGGCGGTGATGCGGAACGCCGGTTTCCATGTCTACCGGCTGGCCAACGACTACGCGCCCGGGAGCTACCCCCCGGCACTGCGCGGCGCGCCCCGGGCGCCGGTCCGCCTGCGGGGGCCGGTGACCGAGGAGAGCGATCTGATCTTCTCCCGGGTCGACGCGGAACGGCTGCCCTGATCCCTCGGCGCTCCCGGCCCCCGTCAGCCACGCCCGCGCGGGCCGTCGAAGCCCTCGGCACCGTCCGGCGGACGCCACCCGAAGGACGCGAGCGCCCGCGCCCTGGCCTCCACCACCGCCATCCGGGCAGTGCGTTCCGCGGGGTCGGTGTGGGTCGGCCGGCCGGTCTCCTGGCCCTCCCACTTGCGGTACAGCAGACCGACCTCCGCCGAGAACCAGCCCCGGCTCACGCTCCCCAGCGCCAGCAGCAGACCGGTGTCCTCGGACGCGGGCAGGGCCATCCAGCCGCCGAGGGCGAGCAGCAGGTCGCGCCGGACGAGGAGCGTCGCCGGGTGGACCTGGGCGCGGAAGGCGTTCGCCTTCCAGAAGTCGAGCACCACCCCGCGCTCGATCGGCCCGTGCGCCGGGTCGCCGGGAAAGCCGGCCGTCGAACCGTCGGGCAGGAGGTCCAGGGCCCGCGAGGTCGCCCACCCGATCGACGGGTCGGCCTCCAGGGCGGCCAGGTCGCGGGCCAGGGCGCCCGGAGTGAGCCGGTCGTCGGCGTCCAGCACCTTCACGTACGGGCCGTCGGCGTGGGCCAGGGCCATCGTGCGTGCCAGCCCGGGTCCGCCCTGCCGGCCGTGGCGGCCCTGGTGGAACGCGACCCGCGGGTCGTCGGGCACGTACGGCCGGACGTCCCGCGTACGGCCGTCCTCCTGGATCACCCAGCGCCACTCCCAGCCGGCGGGCAGTTCCTGTGCGCACAGCGAGGCGTATGCCTCGGGGAGGAAGGGGGCGGAGGGGCCGTGGACGGCCGTGAGGATGGTGACGCGCCGGTTCACGGCGGCACTCACCACCTTTCCCTGATCGCTCTCCTCGGTCATGGCCGCAGGCTACGACTCCTCGGGAGGTTGTGAGGAGTTGAGGGTGGGGGTGGAGGTGGGGGTGGGGCGGTCAGGTGCGACCGGGGACCTCCCTGTTCGTTCATGTTCCGGCACACACGGCGGCGGCCCGGCTGCTCTGTCGAGCTGCCGGGCCGTTTCTCGCGTGTGGTGCGGTACGCAGATCGCCGTTACGTCAGGGTCGGGGGTGGCGCGGGCCGCTCAGCGCTGGAGCGGGATGGTGTGCTGGGCCCGAGGCTCGGCGACGGTGTCGTCGCACGGGAGGCCGGTGGTCGTGGCGGTGGCCGCGGCGGCGTCGGCGAGCGGACGGTGGCGGCAACTGGGTGCCGCGCCGTGGGCCTCGGCGCGGATGCGCTGCTTCATCGTGGGGGGCAGGGAACCGGTTCGGGACCGGGGCAGGGGGACCGCGGCCGCGGGTGCCGCCTCGGGCGAGGCGCTCTCGGTGTTGCTCTGCGTCTTGGTCTGCGGTACGGCCGCGGCGGCCGTCGTCGTGATGAGTCCGAGCGCCGTGCACAGCGCGAGGAAGGCGGTGACGATGGTGGTCCAGAGCGTCAGGACCTTGTTCCGGGCCATGGCCCCTCACTTTCGGGTTGGGCGATTTGCGTACTTTCCTCATGATGTGTATGAGGCTCGCGAAGTGGTGGACCTACGCCCGTGGCGCGTCGATGTTCAGATGAACACCACCCGAATAGCCGCAAGGGGCTTGAAAAGGTGCCCAGACGGGAGGGAGGCGGGCAAAAGTCACCGCACGTGAGGGTGTGATCACCCTCCGATCAGAATGGGTTCGTCCACTTCTAAAGGGCCCCGGCGACGGGCAGTTGACCGCCGACGCAGGTCACCGATCGGTATCGGCCGGTGTGTATAGTCGGGCGCCAGAAGTCCCCAACGCCAAGGAAAGACGAGGTCGCGCGGTGAAGAAGCTTCTCCTGGTCGCACTGGCCGCCATCGGCGGGCTCCTCGTGTACCGCCAGATCCAGGCGGATCGCGCCGAGCAGGATCTGTGGACGGAGGCGACCGACTCCGTGCCCACGGGTTCGTGAGAACGACCGACATCCGGTCCTGAGCAGACCCCGGCCGTCAAACGGTCGGGGTTTTGTGTTGCCCCGACGGGGCACGGTCCGCTGGGGGCGGACGGCTGGGCTGCTGGGGCGGGCGGCTCGGGGCGGGCGGCGACAGGGCCGGTGAGCGCGAGGGGTGGCGGGTCATGGAACGGTGGTGTACGGCTCGGCGGCGCGCCGGAACGGGGCGGGCGCGGCCGACGGTGTCCGTGCGGCCGACGGTGCCCGCGCGGTTGGCCGTGCTGGCGGCCGTACTGATGACGACCGCTGCCCTGCCCGGGGCCACGGCCCTGGCCACCGGCGACCTCGGCAGCACGGCCGGTGCCACCGCCGGGTACGACTTCGCCGACGACGCCGTGCGGGTCGCGGGCGCGAGCACCACCGCGGGCGCCGAACCGCTGGAGGCCGGCTCCACGTACCGCAGCACCCTGCCGAGGAACGGTGTCCTCTACTACCGCCTCGACCTCGACGACGCCTCCGACGCCTACGTCTCCGTCACCGCGGTACCCGGTGCCGACGGCGAGGTCACCGCCGTCGACGGCATCCGGGTCTCCGTGCAGGACGCCGACGGCGGCTCGTGCTCGGTGCAGAGCACGACCTTCGGCGCCGCCCGCAGCCCGCGCCCGGTCACCGCCTGGGGCATGCGCGAGATCGACCCCGGCGCCAACCGGTGCCAGGACCCCGGCACCTACTACGTCGGCGTCGAGCGGACCCGCCCCCAGGACTCCCCGCCGGACGACTGGGACCTGGAGATCACCGCCGCCGCCGAACCCCGCCCGCGGCAGGGCGGCGCCACCAAGGCGCCCGAGACGTGGGACTCCGCCTCGCCCGAACCGCTCGCCGGCGAGCCGGAACGTCGGCCGGGCGGCAACGGCTTCGCCCACGCCACCCCCGTCGGGCAGGGCGTCTGGCGCGACGACATCCGGCCCGGGGAGACCCTTTACTACAAGGTGCCGGTCGACTGGGGCCGCCAGGTGTCCGCCACCGCAGAACTCGCCGGGTCCGCGGACGCCTCCGGCTATGCCACCGGGGCCCTGCGGCTGGCCCTGCACAACCCCGTGCGCGGCGAGGTGGACGACGCCGCCAGGGGCTACACCGGACGCCGGACCAGTGTCGGCCTCGCCCCCCTGCCGCCCGTGGCGTACCCCAACCGGTACGCCACCGCCGGGCAGGTCGGCGCGCTGCGGTTCGCCGGTGACTACTACCTCGTGGTCCACCTCGCGGCGCAGGTGGCCGACGACTTCGGCCAGGGCCCGTTCGCCTTGACGCTGCGCGTGCGGCTCGGCGGAACGGCGGACAGCGGCCCCGGCTACGCGGGGGAGTCCAGGCCGAAGGGCCTCTTCGAGGTCTCCGCGCAGGACCGGGCGGCCGCGCCCGCGAGCGGGTCCACGGGTGGTGCGGACGAAGACCTCGCCATGAAGGCGGTCGCCGTCGGCGGGATCGGCACCGGCAGCCTGCTGCTCCTCGGCCTGGCCGTGTGGACGGCGACGGCCCGACGCCGGGCCTAGGCCCCCTTCCGGCGCCGGACTCAGATACGGGTCAGCGCCCAGAACCCCACGGCGTAGCAGGCCAGCGCCAACAGCAGCAGCGGCACGGCCACCCGGGCCGGGGGACCGGGACGGCGGCGCCGCCGTGCCCCGCGGTGCTGGGCGGGAGGGGCGGACCGCGGGTTCCGTGCGGTGTACGCGGCGGTGGGGACGTCGGCGCGCTGGGGCGGGGACGGCGCGAGGGCCTGGGCGGGGAGCGGCGGCCCGTGCGGCGCCCGGTACGGCGCGCCGTCCGGCGGCGAGTTCTGCGACTGGGGCTGTGGCAGCAGGTGGTGTGGCAGGTGCTGCGGTGTGTCCGTGAACGCCCGCTGCTGCGTGGGCGGTTGCGCCGGGTCGGCTGCCGAGGTCGACTGCGAGGTGGTGGTCGGCTGCGGGGGCGGCAGGTGGAAACTGCCGGTCTCCGACATGGCCCCGTCCCGCTCGGCCCCGGGAACCTCCGCCGACGGCATGCCGCCCGGGTCCGGGTGCGCCGGACCGGACGCCGACGGCGACGCGGCGGGGACGGAGGGCGTCCAGCCCTGCCCGGACGAGGGCGTGTGCCCGGTGGGGCCGCTCGGTGGTGCGGGCGGGGCGGATGGTGACCAGCTGTGGGGGGTGGGCGTGCCGGTCGCCGTCGGCGGTACCTGTGGTGGTGCGGGCGCCGGGTCCGGGGAGGCGGGCGACATGCGGTGCCGGTCGGCTGGCGGGCCGGTCGGCGGTGCGGGCGGGGCTGTCGAACCCGGGGCGATGGGCGACGGGTGGTTCCGGTCGGGCGGTGTGCCGGTAGCCGGCGTGGGCGGGGTGGAGGGTGTCCCGGCCCCGGTCGGGGACCGGTCGGGCGGGGGCGTGGCCGACCAGGAGGGCGTCGGCGGGGTGGCGTACGGGGACGGGGTCGCGTCGCCCGGGAGGTGGCGAGGGCCCGTGGAGGCGTCGGCCGGGAGGTGGCGAGGGCCCGTGGGGGCGTCGGTCGGGAGGTTGCGGGGGTCCGTGGGGGCGTCGGTCGGGAGGTTGCGGGGGTCCGTGGGGGTGTCGTCCACGCCGGAGGCCCTCTTGAGCGGGCCCTCGGGGCCGAACCCCGGCGGCAGCGGGCCCACTTGGTCGAAGATCTCGATCAGCTCGTCGTCGGGTCCGGGCTCCGGCAGCAGCTCCACCGCCGCGGCCAGCGCCTTGCGCGCCCCCGTCGCGGTACGGAACCGCGCCGACGGGTCCGGCTGCAGCAGCGTCGCCACGACCTGCCACAACGGCTCGGACATCCCCCGCGGCGCGGGCGGCGTACCGTGCTCGGCGAAGTGCTGCACGAGTGTCTTGGCGTCCGGCTTGGCCCCCTCCAGCAGGTACAGGGCGACCAGACCCACCGCGAACAGGTCCGCCGGGAAGTCCGGCTCCGCGCCCATCATCTGCTCCGGCGCCAGGTAACCCGGCGTCCCCACCACGAGGTTGGTCTCCGTCAGCCGCGGCTCACCCAGCCGCATCGCGATGCCGAAGTCGGACAGCCTGAGGCGCGGACGGCCCGTCCCCGTCGCCTCGAGGAGCAGGTTGGCGGGCTTGATGTCACGGTGCACCACACCCTCCCCGTGCACCGCGGCCAGCCCCGACAGGAGCTGGTCGAGCAGCGTGCACACGAAGTCGGGCGGCAGGGGACCGTAGTCCCCGACCAGGTGGACCAGCGAACCGCCCGTGACCAGGTCCATCGTGAACAGGACCTGGTCGTCGTCCGCGGCCCAGCTCGCCGGCGCCAGCACATGGGGGTGATCGATCCGCAGCGCCTGCTCGCGGACGAACCGCAGCAGCGAGTGCGCGTCCCGCTGCTGCAGCACCTTCGCGGCCACATAACGCCTGCGCCGGTGGTCCCAGGCGCGCCAGACGGCACCCACCCCGCCCCGGCCGATCGGGTCGACCAGCTCGTAACGGCCCGCGAAGACCTCACCCATGGCTGTGCGCCGCTCCTCCCCTGGGACCTGTCGCGCCACTCCCGCCGGCCCGGCCGCCGACCCCCTCGGCGACCGGACCCACGGGATCAGTTCTGGTGGGACTGGTAGTGCGCGACCGCGTCCGAGGTGCGGCCCGCGCCGTACACCCGCAGGAACTCCGCCAGCTCCGGATGCGAGGAGGAGAGGGCGTCCGCCGCGTCGATGATGTCGCCCGCGGCCGCCACCGAGCGCAGCAGCGACTGGATCTCACGGACCACCCGCTTGACTGTGGGCGCGCCCGAACTGCTCGTGGTCGTCGTGGTGTTGCTGAGCACCGAGCCCCCCTGCGACTTCTTGATCTCGTCCATGCGCTCCGTCGCCTCGGCCGCGCTCACACTGCCGTCGGCGACCTGCCCCGCCAGGTCCTGCAGCAGCTGGACCCGCTGGACCACCGCGGGATTGCCGATCTTCGCCCGCTGGCCGCTCATCAGCTGCGACAGCATCGGTGCGGACAGCCCCAGTACCCCCGCGAGACGAGCCTGGTTGAGACCGAGATCATCGATAAGCCTGCGGAAGAGCGCCCCCAGCGGCTCCCCGTACCAGTTCCGCTGCAGTTCCCGCGCTCTTGCGGTGGCTTCCTGCTGTGCGGCGTCCATTGCGTCTCCCCATCGCTTCCCCAAAAACCGCAGTTCGCTCCAGCGAACCACGCCGAGCATCTTACGGAGCGTGGTCGTTCCCCGGGACCCCCAATCATTTGTGAGATACGGGGGGCGACCCGGTACTCTGGTCCCCGGCGCCCGACGGTCCGTGGCACAAGGACCGGCGGCGCCTCACGAGGGGCCTTAGCTCAGTTGGTAGAGCGCTGTCTTTGCATGGCAGATGTCAGGGGTTCGACTCCCCTAGGCTCCACCGTCAAGTACACCTCCGACCTGCGGAAACACGGGTCGGAGGTGTTCTGTTCTCGCCAGGCGGTGCGCAGCGGTCCCGCGGCGCGTGCCCCGGCGGACGGAGAGGTTGCTCACCGTCGTCGCCCTAGCACCGTGCCCCGCATCGCCCGCACCGGCCGGGTGATCAACAACAACCGGAGGGAAAGGGCCAGTTGAGCACGTGGAACAACGCCCCGGCGCCCGCGCCGCCGCATGATGCGGCGCACGGACGGGCCCCTCTCGGCGCCCCGGCGGCGCTGTCTGCTCTTGATATCGTCACCCCACAGGGCATCAGCGCCACACCCCTGCGGGGCGGTGCCACGTGGCTCATCGCCGTCGGAGCCGTCCGGTCGCTACCGACGAGGTGGAAGGGGTAAGACCATGCGGGCGAAGGTACGAGCCGCTCTCGACGCGCTCTACAGGAAGCGGCTGGTCAGGGAGTTGGAAGGACGCCCACGCCCCCAGCACATCGGCATCATGCTCGACGGCAACCGCCGGTGGGCCAAGATGTCCGGCATCGACGACCCCCGCGAGGGCTACCGGGCCGGCGGTGCGAAGGTGCTGGACTTCCTGCGCTGGTGCGACTCCGCGCAGATCGAGCACGTCACCCTGTTCATGCTCTCCGACGACAACCTCGCCCGGCCCGAAGAGCAGCTGAACCCCCTCATCGACATCATCGCCGAGGTCGTCGAGCAGCTGGCCGCGCCGGGCAACCCCTGGCCCGTCGAGGCCGTCGGCGCACTGGACCTGCTGCCCGCGGAGTCGGCGAGCCGCCTCAAGACCGCCACCGCCGCCACCCAGGGCCGCAAGGGCGGCACCAAGGTCGACGTCGCCGTGGGCTACGGAGGCAGACGCGAGATCGTCGACGCCGTGCGCTCCGCCCTGACCGAGCACAGCTCCCAGGGCGGCGACATCGACGAGTTCATCGAGACCTTCACCATGGAGCACATCTCCAAGCACCTGTACTCCAAGACACGGTCCGAGTCCGACCTCATCATCCGCACCTCCGGCGAGCAGCGGCTCTCCGGATTCCTGCTCTGGCAGTCCGCCTATGCAGAGGTCCACTTCTGCGAGACCTACTGGCCGGACTTCCGTGAGATCGACTTCCTGCGCGCCCTGCGCTCCTACTCCCTCAGGGAACGCCGCTACGGCCGCTGAGCGCCGTTTCACGTGAAACATCGCCGCGGGGCGGGAGACTCAGGGTCTCCCGCCCCGCGGCGGTAAGAAGCAGTGGCCGGTACTAGTACGTCGAGCGGCGATCAGCGGGGCTCGTCGCCCTCCGCCGCCTCCTCCTGGGCCTGCTTGGCCTGCACCTCGGGATCGAGGATCGCCTCGCCGGTACCGTCCACGGACGTCAGCCGACCCGACTCGGGAACCTCCGTCGCCTCCGGCGGCTCCACCAGCCAGTCCGGGTTGGCCTGCTTGTCCCACCACTTCCAGGCGGCGAAGGCGCCGCCCGCGACGATGCCGACCACCGCGAAGACCTTGGCGACCCGGCCGGCCCTGGCCCGGCGCTGGTGCTTGCGCGTCAGCCGCTGGATCTCCTTGGCCGTGACCTGACCACGCAGTGCGGCCAGCGCGGCGGCACCACGCGCCGTGGCCTCTTCGCGCACGGGACCGGCCGCGGCCACCGCCTGCTCGATCCTCGGTCGGGAATAGTCGGCCGCCTGCCTGGCGGCCAGACGCGTACGGATCGCGGCCTCCTGCGCGGCCGCGTCCATCTTCGGCGGCACATGCGTACGAGCCTGTTCCAGCCGCGGCGCGACATGCGTGCCGTACTGCTGACGCGCCTGGCACGTGGCCTGGGACACCTTGGGCGCCAGCCGTACGCGCGCCTCCTGTGCATAGTGAGCGGCCCTGTCCTTGGCCGTGTCGGCGTAGGGCGCCACCACTTCCGCGGCGTGCAGCACGCTGTCCTTCGCCGAACCGGTCGCGGCGCGCACGCTGTCGATGCGGGTCACGGGTTCCTCCTCCTCGGTGGCGTACGGTAATTCGACTTTCCACCCTTTTACGGATCATGCCTGGGGACGCACCGCCAGGCATGCGAGGGCGGGCATCCGGGTCACGGGCGATGCCGCCGTGGCCTCTGGGACAAGTAGTGATGAAGTTGCGAACAAGCACTGATCGACATCAATAACGGATGAATGCCGGGCAACACGCGCCTGTCCCCGACGATGCCACGTATCGGCGCCGCATGCTCGTGACCCAGCGGTATGAGCGACGAACGCACCCCCGACCGTGCGAGGATCGGTGCGCACAACAGGACGAGGGAAGGCACATCGTGGCCGAGCAGCTCTACGCCACCCTGAAGACCAACCAAGGTGACATCGAGGTCCGGCTGCTGCCGAACCACGCGCCCAGGACCGTCAAGAACTTCGTCGAGCTCGCCCGCGGCGAACGGGAGTGGACCCACCCGGCCACCGGCGAGAAGTCCACGGCCAGGCTCTACGACGGCACCGTCTTCCACCGGGTCCTCAGCGGCTTCATGATCCAGGGCGGCGATCCGCTGGGCAACGGCACCGGCGACCCCGGCTACCAGTTCCCGGACGAGTTCCACCCCGACCTCGCCTTCGACAAGCCCTACCTGATGGCCATGGCCAACGCCGGCCCGGGCACCAACGGCTCGCAGTTCTTCATCACCGTCTCCCCGACGACCTGGCTGAACCGCAAGCACACGATCTTCGGCGAGGTGACCGACGCGGCCAGCCAGAAGGTCGTCGACACCATCGCGGCAGCCCGGACCAACCCCCGCACCGAGCGCCCCCTGACCGACATCGTCATCGAATCGGTCGTCGTGGAGACGCGCAACGCCTGAGAGCCCCGTACACCGGGCAGGAACCAAACGCCCCGCCCATCCGTAGAGAAGGGCGGGGCGGTGCATCTGCACACACCGCCCGCAGGGACGACCGAGGGGATGCCATGGACCACGCGGCCGCCGGCCCACCGGACGCCGGCTCGCCGGGAGCCCACAGCCTGCCCGGCTGCTATCGCCACCCCGACCGCGAGACCGGCATCCGCTGCACCCGCTGCGAACGCCCCATCTGCACCGACTGCATGGTCAACGCCTCCGTCGGCTTCCACTGCCCCGACTGCGCGGCGGGCCGCACACCGGGGGCCACCGGCCCCGCCCCGAGTGCCTCCCGGCCCCGCACCCTCCCGGGCGGCACCGTCGCGGCCGACCCCCACCTCGTCACCAAGATCCTGATCGGGATCAACGTGGCGGTGTTCATCGCCGTCCAGGCACTTCCGTCGTCCTTCCTCGGCGACATGGTGCTCATCGGACGCTGGCCCCCCGCCCCCTTCGTCCCGACCGAGGGCGTCGCGGAGGGCGAGTGGTACCGCCTGGTGACCACGATGTTCACCCACGAGGAGATCTGGCACATCGGCTTCAACATGATCAGCCTGTGGTTCCTCGGCGGGCCCCTGGAAGCGGCCCTCGGCAGAGCCCGCTACCTCGCGCTCTACCTCGTCTCCGGCCTCGCCGGCAGCGTCCTCGCCTATCTGCTCGAGTCACCCACCACGGCCACCCTCGGCGCCTCGGGTGCGATCTTCGGCCTCTTCGGTGCCACCGCCGCGCTCGTCCGCCGGCTCAACGCCGACATGCGACCGGTCGTCATCCTGCTGGCCATCAGCCTGATCTTTACCTTCACCCGGGGCAACATCTCCTGGCAGGCCCACGTCGGCGGCCTCGTTGCGGGCGCCGTGATCGGCTACGCCATGCTCCACGCCCCGCGTGAGCGGCGCGCGCTCGTCCAGTACGGCACCTGTGCGCTGGTCCTCGTGGTCGTCGTAGGACTGACCCTGTTGAGGACGATGCAGCTCACCTGAGCGCCAGTTGTCCACAGTAGGTGGCGGATCTTGTGCACAGCGTGCGGGAACACATGTGCCCCCTGTCGCTGACCAGTGTTCTCGCAGGTCAGGCAGGGGGCGAACATGTTTTCGGAACTGTGGTCCAGCCAGTACTTCCGTCACACCGGCGTCAATGTCCGGCGGGTTATCCACAGATCGTCTTTCTTTTCCCCAACGTGTGGACAGTGCCTGTGGATAACTCCGTGAATACCCCTGGGCAGAGCTGATACGGAGCTACTGGGCGGCCACCGCCGGGGCTACTTCCACTGCGTCGAGACGCCGAACCCCGCGGCGATGAAACCGAAGCCCACCACGATGTTCCAGTTGCCCAGCGAGTCGATGGGCAGGGAACCGTCGGTGACGTAGAAGACGACGATCCAGGCCAGGCCGATGACGAACATGGCCAGCATGACCGGCGCCACCCAGCCGCGGCTGGTCAGCTTGATGCTGGTCGCCTGCTTCGAGGGCGGCGGCGTGTAATCGGCCTTCTTGCGGATACGTGACTTCGGCACGAGGGTCTCTCCTGTCGATGCGCTGCGTGGCCGCGCAGGGAACGGGGCTCGGTCTCGGTGGGCGGCGTACATGGGACAAGGGGACTCTGAGCGCTCCCCCGGGCGTCCGTTAGCGTAGTCCTTCCGTGGCGCCGAAGGAGATAAGGGTACGTTGAGCAATTCTGCCGACTCCCCCGGGACGGGATCCAGCCCTGTCCGCCGACGCCGTTTCCGGCCCGTGCGGATACTCACGGCGGCCGTCTTCGCACTCGCCGGACTTATCTTCTTCACCAGTTTCAATACGGCGAAGGGCACCAATATCCGTACGGACGCCTCTTTGCTCAAGTTGTCCGATCTCATCCACGAGCGCAGCCGGGAGAACGGCGATCTTCAGGAGTCCAACGGAGCCCTGCGCGAGGACGTCGAATCGCTCGCCGAACGCGACGACGGCCGGACGAAGTCCGAGGACGACGAACTGGCGGCGCTGGAGGAGAAGGCGGGCACGCAGAAGCTGAAGGGCAAGGCGATCACCGTCACGCTCGACGACGCCCCGCCGGACGCCACCGCGAAGCTCCCCGGCTATCCGGAACCGCAGCCCGACTACCTGGTGATCCACCAGCAGGACCTCCAGGCCGTGGTGAACGCCCTGTGGCAGGGCGGCGCCAAGGGCATCAAGGTCATGGACCAGCGGCTGATCTCCACCAGCGCGGTGCGCTGCGTGGGCAACACCCTGATCCTCCAGGGCCGCGTCTACTCACCGCCGTACAAGATCCAGGCGGTCGGGGACCCGGAGGACCTGAAGGACGCGCTGGCGAAGTCGCCCGCGATCCAGAACTACATGGTGTACGTCAACGTGTACGGGCTCGGCTGGAAGGTCGAGGACGACGGGCGGGTGACGCTGCCGGGCTACTCGGGCACGGCGGACCTGCACTATGCCCAGCCTGTGGATTAGGGCCGTTCCCCGGCCCCCGGCGCCGCTAGTCTGGTGCGGTACGGCGTGAGTCTGGCGCCGTGGTGCGACGGAAGGGACGGCATGTACGGCTGGATCTGGCGGCATCTGCCGGGCAACGTGTGGGTGAAGGCGCTGCTCTCGCTCATGCTGGCGATGATCGTGGTCTACGTCCTGTTCCAGTACGTCTTCCCGTGGGCCGAACCGCTGCTGCCCTTCAACGATGTGACGGTGGACAACCAGTGAGCGCGCGCATCCTCGTCGTCGACAACTACGACAGCTTCGTCTTCAACCTGGTCCAGTACCTGTACCAACTCGGCGCCGAGTGCGAGGTGCTGCGCAACGACGAGGTGTCGACGGCACACGCCCAGGACGGCTTCGACGGCGTGCTGCTCTCGCCCGGCCCGGGTACGCCGGAGCAGGCCGGGGTGTGCGTCGAGATGGTGCGACACTGCGCGGCCACCGGGGTTCCGGTCTTCGGCGTGTGCCTGGGCATGCAGTCGATGCAGGTGGCGTACGGCGGCGTGGTGGACCGGGCGCCCGAGTTGCTGCACGGCAAGACCTCGCCGGTGGAGCACACCGGCCGGGGCGTTTTCGCCGGGCTGCCCTCGCCGTTCACGGCGACGCGGTACCACTCGCTGGCGGCGGAGCCGGCCACGGTGCCGCCGGAGCTGGAGGTGACGGCCCGCACGCCGGACGGGATCGTGATGGGCCTGCGCCACCGGGACCTGCTGGTGGAAGGCGTGCAGTTCCATCCGGAGTCGGTGCTGACCGAGCACGGGCACCGGATGCTGGCCAACTGGCTGGTGGAGTGCGGCGACCAGGACGCGGTGGCGAGGTCGGCGGGGCTCGCCCCGGTGGTGGGCAGGGCCACGGCGTGACCGCGCTGCGCCCCGAGCGCGACTCCGGCACGGCCGGTGACCAGGGATCCTCGTACGGGCAGCCGTACGGGGATTCCGGTGCGTTCGGGGACGGTTGGTACGAGGAGTCCGGGTCCGGGGAATCCGGGGACGAGTACCGGCCGCCACTCGCCGACGACGAGACGGTGGCGCTGCGGGTTCCACAGCCCCCTGCGCGGCGGACACCCGCCGGGACAGCCTCCGCCTCCGCGGGGGACGGCCCCGTGGGCGGCGGACGGGCGGCCCGCAGGAAGGCCGCGAAACGGCGTCACGGGCGCCGTGGGGCGCCCCGGGGCCCGTCGGTGGAGGCGGAGGCCGAGGGGACCGCGAAGGCGCCTCTGTCGCGCGTGGAGGCCCGCCGGCAGGCACGGGCGCGCAAGCCCGGCGCCGCGGTGATCGCCAGCCGGGCCATCGGTGAGATCTTCATCACGACCGGTGTGCTGATGCTGCTGTTCGTCACCTACCAGCTGTGGTGGACGAACGTGCGGGCGCACGCCCAGGCGAACCAGGCCGCGAGCGACCTCCAGGACGACTGGGCGAACGGCAAGCGCAACCCGGGGGCCTTCGAGCCCGGGCAGGGGTTCGCGCTGCTGCACATCCCCAAGCTGGACGTGGTGGTGCCGATCGCGGAGGGCATCAGCAGCAAGAAGGTGCTGGACCGGGGCATGGTCGGGCACTACGCGGAGGACGGGCTGAAGACCGCGATGCCGGACGCCAAGGCCGGCAACTTCGGGCTCGCGGGGCACCGCAACACGCACGGCGAGCCGTTCCGGTACATCAACAAGCTGGAGCCGGGCGACCCGATCGTGGTGGAGACGCAGGACAAGTACTTCGTGTACAAGATGGCGTCGATCCTGCCGGTGACGTCACCGAGCAACGTGAGCGTGCTGGACCCGGTCCCGAAGCAGTCGGGCTTCAAGGGACCCGGCCGCTACATCACCCTCACCACCTGCACGCCGGAGTTCACCAGCAAGTACCGCATGATCGTGTGGGGCAAGATGGTCGAGGAACGGCCGCGCAGCAAGGGCAAGCCGGATGCGCTCGTCAGTTAAGGGCGGATGACCAGTGGCAGCGACCACCGACACGGATCAGCAGGAGCACGCCGGCGAGGACGGCCCACCGGATCCCGGGGCGGGCCGCCGCGGGCGCGGTCCCCGGCGGATCGTCGCGCAGGCGGTCAGCGTCTTCGGCGAGCTGCTCATCACCGCGGGCCTGGTGATGGGCCTGTTCGTCGTCTACTCGCTGTGGTGGACGAACGTGGTCGCCGACCGCGCGGCGGACAAGCAGGCCGAGAAGGTCCGCGACAACTGGGCCCAGGACCGGGTGGGCGGGGGCGGCCCGGGCGCGCTGGACACCAAGGCGGGCATCGGCTTCCTGCACGTCCCGGCGATGGGCGAGGGCGACGTCCTGGTGGAGAAGGGCACGTCGATGAAGATCCTCAACGACGGCGTGGCCGGCTACTACACGGACCCGGTCAAGGCGACGCTGCCCACCTCGGACAAGAAGGGCAACTTCTCGCTCGCCGCCCACCGGGACGGGCACGGCGCCAAGTTCCACAACATCGACAAGATAGAGAAGGGTGACCCGATCGTCTTCGAGACGAAGGACACCTGGTACGTCTACAAGACGTACGCCGTGCTGCCCGAGACCTCGAAGTACAACGTCGAGGTGCTCGGCGGCATCCCCAAGGAGTCCGGCAAGAAGAAGGCCGGCCACTACATCACCCTGACGACCTGCACCCCGGTCTACACGAGCCGCTACCGGTACGTGGTCTGGGGCGAGCTGGTCCGCACCCAGAAGGTGGACGAGGACCGCACGCCGCCGGCGGAGTTGCGGTGAGGTGACTGAGGTCCTTAAGGGATCTCAGTCACCCTTAGGATGGCGTAGGCCCGAAGCCGCAACTTCCTTTTGCGGCTTCGGGCCTTTTGCCGTGTCGCTTACTGGAGCTCCTTGAGCAGCACTCCGGCGCTCCAGGCTTCCAGCTCCTCGCGGTTCACGGTGACGACGCCGCTGAGTTTGGCGACAGCCTCTGATTCGTGGCTGAAGTTGCAGGTGGCGACGAACAGGGCGATGTCCACGTGGTCGATGGCGCGTGCCGCGCCCGCGAACTTCTGCATGTCCGCGCTGGGTACGGTCGAGCGGCCGGATCTGTTCTTGCACTGGACGGCGACGGTGCGCCCGTCGGCGGTGCGGCCAGTGATGTCGATACCGCGGTCGGTTCGGGCTTGTCGTACGACGACGTCGACGCAGCCGTCTCGGCGCAGCAGGTCGGCGACGTGGTGCTCGAATGCCTGCCAGGTCATCGCCTTCAGTTTCGCCCTGACGTCGTCGGCAGGGGTGTCTCCTTCCAGGGTGGCGAGGCGCTTGTGGTGCCAGCACAGCTTGCGTTCGACGTTCTCGATGTCCCTGCGAAGTTCGATGAGCTCGCGGCGGTGTTCGCCGGACGTGGCGATGAGGGCGTTGAACATCGGCACGACGGTCCGGCCGAGGATGTGGGTGATGCGCTGGTCGATGCGGGCATCTTGGGCGATGGTGTCTGTTGGGGCTGGGTTGTCCACAGGCTGTGCGCGCGCCACGTACTCCATGTCCAGGAGGTAGACACGTACCTGGCGTGCGACTTCGCTGTCGCGGAGCAGCATGGCGATGTTGAGGACGGCGCGGCGAGAGTACAGCGCGAGGGAACGGGAGCGGGACTGGATCCCACTGGCCCTCTTAAGGAGGGCCAGTCGCGTACCCGTCAAGACCTGGTAGCCGCTGGCCAGCAGTTCTTCGCGATGGTCCTCGACGGAGGACTCGAGCGTCTTCACGGTTACCTCGAAGTACGCCGCCACCATCGCCGTGGTCACGTGCATGCCGTCCGGCAGCAGGGACAGCGCCTTCACGCGATCGAGTACGTCCGTGCGTTCGAGGACGCCGCTGCGTAGGGTTCGCGATTCCAGTAGAGCCGTCTCGTTGATCATCGCCCGGCCTTCCTTCCCTCTTGGGATGATGTGGTCAACCGGACTTAACGAGTTGTGACATATGAAGACACGTTCGATGCCGTTGTGCTCCCGGCCTGAGCGGCTCGCCTACCTGGGCGGACTGGCGGTGATGGGAGTGGCCCTGGTGTTCCTGCTCGGCACCGTCGTGGCCGTCGTGGTGGCGATGTTGTGCGTCGGGATGGCCGCCGAGGGGGGCGCGTTAGCGTCCGGGCAGTCCGTGAGAGGGCGTGGGAGCGGCCCCGTACCTGGCTGTCGCTGGGTGTGGTCGGTGTCTCGGCGGGTGTGGCGGGACTCGCTGTCGCCTGCCTGACCGGGATTCTCTCCGGGGGCCTCGATGTCGGGGAGGCGTGTGTTCATGGTCACGGTGTCCGCTATGACGAGGCCTATCGGGCAGCGCACGCGGAGGAGTTCGACCGTTGGTTTCGGCTGCGCGGCAAGTGCAACGAGAACTTCGACCTCGTTCCCTCCTGGGTCAACCCGGCCATCGTGTTCTTCGTGCTGCTAGTGCTGGGTTCCTCTTTCGTTGGGTATATGTGCTGGTGGCGGGATAGTTGAGGGTGCTCGGGGGCGGGTGCTGGAGGATGGTTTTACGGGCACGACCGGGGTGCGATGAGGACGAGCGGACCGTCGTTCGCCGCTTGTCGCGGGCGCGGAAGGCTCCGCAGGATGCAGTGATACGGGCTCGGATGATCGAGCTGAGCTGGTCGGGGCTGCGCGTGCCGGCGATCGCTGTTGAGCTGGGCTGCAGTCAGAAGACGGTCCGGTGCTGGCTGCACCGCTTCAACCGCTCGGGCCTGCAGGTGCTGGATGACCTGGGCGGGCAGGGCCGCAAACGGCGGATCACCGAGGAGGAACGATCTCGGATCATTTCCGTGGTCAAAAGCGTGCCGCCGGGGTGGCTGAGGTGGGAGACCGTCGGGGAACTGTGGGCCTTCGACGAGTCCGGGCCATCTGAGTGGACCCTGGATTCCCTGACCGCGGCAGCGCGGGCCACAGGGATCGAGGTGGGCCGCTCACAGGTGCGCCGCATCCTGCTCGCCGAGGGCGTGCGCTGGCGTCGTACCCGGTCTTGGACGCGCTCGAAGGACCCGGACTTCGTCCCAAAAGGACACGGATCATCGACCTCTACACCCACCCGCTCGTCGGCGCGACGGTGATCTGCGCCGACGAGCTGGGGCCGGTGATCCCGCGAACTTTCCCGCCCGCACCTGCCTGGTCACCGGACGGGCACCGGATCAAAGCGGAACTCGACTACGGCCGAGGACCGGAGAAGACCTGGGTCCATGGCGGTCTGCGGCCAGCAGATGGCCAGACCCTCACGATGACCGCATCCTCCCGCAACAGCGTCTTCTACCAGCAGTTCCTGCAACAAGTCGAGGACGCCAACCCCGACGGGGAGATCTGGATCATCACCGACAACCTGTCCAGTCACAACAGCCTGTCCACCCGAACCTGGCTCGAGGACCATCCCCGCATCCACCACGCTTTCATCGCTGTCGGCGCGTGCTGGCTCAACCTGCAGGAAGGCTGGTGGCGCATCTTCCGCAAGGCCGCCCTCGCCGGCCAGTCCTTCGCCAACCGCGACGACATCACATACACCACCACCCTGGCGACCGACCAGCTCAACTCGCGGGCCAACCCATGGATCTGGGGCCGACCCGCACCGCCAACCCGCCGACGACGGCGCCGATATGTGTACACCGTTTGAGGAACCCAGCACTAGCGGCGGCCGGTGTGCTCTGTCTCGCCTCCGCGGTCGCTACTGCTGTGTGGCGATGACCACGACGGTCGGTCGGGGTGGTGGTGACGCACCCTTGTCGCGAAGCCCGCGAGATCGTGCGCGACGACAAAGTCCCGGGTTCTCGGCAAAGGGGCGGAACGCTCCCTTCCGAGGGGCGCGGCACGTGTCAGTCGGCGCCGACCGGGCGGCGGACAAACAGGCCGACAAGGTCCATGGCAACTGGGCCCAGGACCGCGGGGGCCCGGGTGGCCCCCAGGCGCCGGACACCAAGCGGGCATCGGCTTCCTGCACGTCCCGGCCATGGGCAAGGGCGAGATCCTGGTGGGAAAGGGCACGTCGATGAAGATCCTCAATGACGACGTGGTCGGCTACTACACGGACCCGGTGAAGGAGGCCCCGGGCAGTGTGACTTAGGTTTGAGAAATCTTAGTCAACGGCTTGGGGGCCTCACCTGATCAGCGGCGGTAATTAATTCAGCCGCAATGAACGCCAACCGCTACCTGTTGGGCCAGTTGTGTATGTGCGGGATTCCAAACTACCCCGTTAATGCTTATGCAGCGACCGGCGGCGCTTATGGAAGCAGGCCCCGCGTAAGAGGAGTAGTTACCGGAGTCGCTGTCGGAGTCCCCGCCGCCGGTGACGTTCAAGTAGATCGCGGTGAGGCTTGGGGTGCCAACATAAGCACTCTTCACTGTCACGGCACAGTTTTGGCCATTCGAAGCGTTGTAGTAAAGATGGACGGTGCCCCAGGTGCTGCCGCTGGAAGTCTTGACAGGGTAGGTGTCGATCTCTGCGCCAGTGCAGCCGTAAGCGCCGGCGGCGGCAGCGCTGGCGGATGGTGCTCCCACTACAGCTAGTCCGAGGACTGAGGCGGTCGAAGCGAGCACTGCAAGAACTTTCTTATTCACCAACGACACTAGAAAATCCTCCCCTTAGGATTGCGTGCAAGCGCCATGATCATGGCATTGCAGTAGCGGCGCTGCAATATAGCCAGAGTAGACAAAAGGTGCATTCGATCTAGGTTATTGTGTGACATGGATCACTGCCAAGGGGTGTTTGAGATCCGCCATTGCCGGCGTCCTTGGTTGCAGTCGGAAAAGTTGCGTCACGCCAACGCTGACGATCGAGCAAGAAAGTATTCATCGGCCTTAAGGTGAAAATTTGCCACCTTAAATTAGCTTGTTCAAGGCGACCGCTGAGCGGCTGAGTGCCCACGCGCGCTGGAGCCTCTGGTGCATCTGCGGAAGTACGTCACCCTGGCGAAGATCGCTGTCGGGTTCGCGGTCAGCGGAGTTCTCCACTCACGCCCATACCAGTGCATGTCCGCCTGCTCACCGAAGAACCGCCGCCTCTGACTGAGCGGCCTGTGTGAGGCGGCCTGCCTCTTCCTGCTGGACGGAACATGCGCCGAGTACGCCCCACTCGGTGACTCACGCCCGCTCTTTAGCCGTCCCAGACCTGACCACGCCGTCGAACGGCGCTGACTATCGGTGCGTCGGCGCACAGGCTCCGTGTCTACCATCAGCCTGCCGGCCGCCTTCTTTGCTGCCGTCCCTGCTGTCCGCGCTGTCAAGGCCGCGGCTGAGACTTGCGTGGGCGTGCTTGGTGTGGCCACTCGCCAGGCCGTGCAGCCGCCGCTGCCCCTTGATCACATGGAGGGGGCTGCGCAGCAGGTCCGCGAATCGGCGGGATCACGTCGCGCGGGGACAGCAGATGAGTGACGTCGTTACGACTGCCACCGGCGAACAGGACCGCGAGCGGAATGTCATGCCTGTCGGTGGTTACAGTTGGACAGCTTCGAGTGGATCGGCCACATCGAGTGGGGACGGGCCCGTGCCCTGCCCCCATTAGTGCTCTTACGTGTGACGAGTCGACCAGGCAGGCGGCACCAGACCGGACGGAGGTCGCGTTGAGGCCAGCGAGCAGGGCTTCGAGTAGTTCACCACGCCCGCCTAGTTCCCAGTCCCGCAAGCGTTGCCAGCAGGTCGTACCCGAGTCGAAGCCGGGTTCCGTGGTCTGCCGATACTTCACTGGATCCCGGCAGCACGTACACGACGCTGCACGGCAGATCCCTGTCACGCGATGGCTTGCTCCCTGTATTGGCCGTGCCACCGCCCTGTGACAGCAGCGGTGCAGGCGTTCGCACAGCTCATCCGGGCGCGCTCGAATGCGACGTCTCCAAACCGGACCGAACGCTCAACTCCTGCGTTGGAAAGGTCATCAGCGCCGACCTATGTTGCCCTAGGTGCTTGAGCATGGCGGACGGACCTGGCCCTCCTCCGCAGAGACTGAGGAGGGCCACTGCTGGTGTCAGTCGCCGAAGCCGGGAAGGCCGGCGATGGTGCCGCCGTTTCCGTTTCCGCCGTTGTTGTTGTTTCCGCCGTTGCCACCCACCGTGGTGAGGGTGATCTGCGTGGCGGCGGGGTCGTCGACCTCGCTGTTGGCCGGCGGGTTCTGCCCTATGACGACCGCGTTGCCGTCGTTCGGACCGTTGACCTGGATGTTGGTGAAGCCGGCCTGCTGCAGGGTCTGCTGGGCCTGCCCCAGGGGCGTGCCGAGCTTGATCTCGGGCACCTTCGTCTTCTCCACGGCCTTGCCGACGACGATCGTGACCTGCGAGCCCGGGTCGACCTGCTGTCCTCCCTGCGGCGTGGTGGAGATCACCTTGTCGACCTGGTTGGGGTCGTTGGTGGGCTGCTCCGTGCAGGTGGCCTGGAGATTCTCGTCCTCCATCCGGGACTTGGCCTGGTCGCAGGACTGGCCTACGACGTCCGGCACCGTGGCCTTCTCCTCGGCCTTGGCGACCTCCAGGGTCACCGTCGAGCCCTTCTCCAGCTCCTTGCCCGGGTCCGGATCCTGGCTGAGGACGGTGCCCTCGTCCTGGGAGGACTCGGTCTGCTTGGTCTCGACCTGGAAGCCCTTGTCCTCGAGCTGCTTGGTGGCTTCGTCGACGTTCTTGTCGATCACGTTCGGGACGGCGACCTTGGGCGCGCCGGTCGAGACCACCAGGTTGACGGTGGACTCCTTGTCGACCGAGGTGCCCTGCTTGGGGTCCTGGTCGCAGACGCTGCCCTTCTTCTGGTCCTCGCAGGGCTTCTGCTCGACCGTGCCCAGCTTGAGGTCGGAGTTGGTGAGCAGCTGCTCGGCGTCGTTCTGCGTCTGACCGATCAGGGCGGGCACCTCGACCGTGCCGTTGCCCGCACCCCCGCCCCCGCTGAACGCGTACTTGCCGATCAGGATGGCGCCGACGAGGACGAGGACGCCGGCCAGCACCAGGAAGATCGTGGAGGTGTTCTTCTTGCGGGGCTGCTGGCGGCGCCGGTCGGGGCGCTCGTCGTAGCCGTAGCCGCCGTCGTCCGGGTTCATGGGCGGCAGCATGGTCGTGGCGCCGCCGCCCCCGTCCGAGCGCAGGGCGGTGGTCGGCTGGTCGTCGGGGTAGGCGCCGTAGCCGCCGGCGGCCATGGCGCCCAGCGCGGCGGTGGCACCGACGGGCTGGCCGTCGAGGCATGCCTCGATGTCGGCGCGCATCTCGTCGGCCGACTGGTAGCGGTAGTCCGGATCCTTGACCAGGGCCTTCAGCACGATCGCGTCCATCTCGGGCGTGATCTCGGGGTCGAAGACGCTCGGCGCCTGCGGTTCCTCGCGCACGTGCTGGTAGGCGACGGCGACCGGGGAGTCGCCGACGAAGGGCGGGCGGACCGTGAGCAGCTCGTAGAGCAGGCAGCCCGTGGAGTACAGGTCGGAGCGGGCGTCGACCTGCTCGCCCTTGGCCTGCTCCGGGGAGAGGTACTGGGCGGTGCCGATCACGGCGGCGGTCTGGGTCATCGTCATGCCGGAGTCGCCCATGGCGCGGGCGATGCCGAAGTCCATGACCTTGACCTGGCCGTTGCGGGTGAGCATGACGTTGGCCGGCTTGATGTCGCGGTGGACGATGCCAGCCCGGTGCGAGTACTCCAGGGCCTGGAGGATGCCGATCGTCATCTCCAGCGTCCGCTCCGGCAGCAGCTTGCGGCCGGAGTGGAGCAGCTCACGGAGTGTGGAGCCGTCCACGTACTCCATGACGATGTACGGGATCGACACGTTGTCGATGTAGTCCTCGCCCGTGTCGTAGACCGCCACGATCGCGGGATGGTTGAGCGAGGCGGCCGACTGGGCCTCCCGGCGGAAGCGGGCCTGGAAGGACGGGTCGCGCGCGAGGTCCGCGCGGAGCGTCTTCACTGCCACGGTGCGGCCGAGCCGGGTGTCGTGCGCGAGGTAGACCTCCGCCATGCCACCACGGCCGAGCACCTGGCCCAGCTCGTACCGGCCGCCGAGGCGACGCGGCTCTTCCATGGTTACCTACCAGCCCTCTCCGTCGGTCCCGACCGGCATGCTTGTACGGTCGGAGGCTGCCGTCCGGCCTACCGTACCCGGCTCGCTCCGGCCCCCTTGGCCGAGCCGGGCAGCCGATACAGGACCGGTATCGCAACGTGCGCCGATGTGAAGGGGACGTGACCGGAGTCACGCCCCGTTCATGGCGCGGTCACTTCTTGCTGTCGATGACGGCCTCCATGACGTTCTTCGCGATCGGTGCCGCGAGGCCGCCGCCGGAGATGTCGTCGCGGACGGCGTTGTCGTCCTCGATCACCACGGCCACGGCGACGGGCGAGCTGCCGTCGTCGGCCTTGGCGTACGAGATGAACCAGGCGTAGGGGTTCTTGCTGTTGTTCTCGCCGTGCTGTGCGGTACCGGTCTTGCCGCCCACCTTGACGCCGTCGATCTGGGCGTTGGTTCCCGTGCCGTCCTCGACGACGGTCTCCATCATCGACTGGAGGATCTGGGCGTTGTCCGCGGACAGCGGCTTGCTCATCTCCTCGGGGTCCGTCTTCTCGATGGTGTCGAGGTTGGGGGCCTGGAGCTCGTCGACCATGTACGGCTTCATCAGGGTGCCGTTGTTGGCGATGGCCGAGGTGACCATGGCCATCTGCAGCGGGGTGGCTGCGGTGTTGTACTGGCCGATGGAGGAGAGCGCGACCTGCGAGTCGTTCATGCCGTCGGAGAAGACGGAGGCGCTGGAGCGGACCGGGACGAACTGCTCCTCGGTGAAGCCGAACTTCTTGGCGGTCTCCAGCATCTGGGCGTTGCCCAGGTCGTAGCCGAGCTTGCCGAAGACGGTGTTGCAGGAGACGCGCAGGGCCTCGCGGAGGGTGGCGTCCTCGCAGGGGATGTTGCCCTCGTTCTTCAGCTCGGTGGTGGTGCCGGGCATCGTCCAGGGCAGCGGGGAGTCGGTCTTCTCGTCGGCCGAGTCGTACTTCCCGTGTTCCAGGGCCGCGGCCGCGGTGACCACCTTGAAGGTGGAGCCGGGCGGATAGACCTCGCGCAGCGCGCGGTTGAGCATCGGGTCGTCGGGGTTGTTCTTCTTCTGGAGCTTGTTCCAGGCTTCGCCCGCGGCCTCGTTGCTGCCCGCGATGGAGGTGGGGTCGTACGAGGGGTACGAGGCCATCGAAAGGATCTTGCCGGTGGACGGCTCGATCGCGACGACGGCGCCCTTGGCGCCCTGCTTCTTCAGACCGTCGTAGGCGGCCTTCTGGGCGGCGCTGTTGAGGGTGGTGACGACGTTGCCGCCCTCGCGCTTCTTGCCCGTGATCATGTCGAGGGTGTTGCGGAAGAAGAGCCGGTCGTCGTTGCCGGTGAGGATGCCGTCGTCGATGGACTCGAGCTGGGTGGCGCCGAAGGCCTGGGAGACGTACCCGGTGACGGGCGCCCACATGGCGCCGTCCTTGTAGGTGCGCTTGTACTTGAAGTCGCCCTCGGTGGTGGCGTGTGAGGTGATGGCCTTGCCGTCGACGATGATGTCGCCGCGCGGGCTGGCGTACCGCTCGATGGCGACCCGGCGGTTGTGCTCGTCCTCCTTCAACTCGTCGGCCTGGACGTACTGGAGCCAGTTGTCCCGGATGAGGAGGGTGAGGACCAGGAGGCCGCAGAAGATCGCGATTCGGCGCAGTGGCTTGTTCACGGTCGGACCACCTGGGTCATCTCGGCGTCGGGGTTGGCGGGCGCGGCGGGTGCCGGTCTGCGCGCGGTGTCGCTGATGCGCAGCAGAATGCCGATCAACGCCCAGTTGGCGATGACGGAGGAACCGCCGTAGGCCAGGAAGGGCATGGTCATACCGGTGAGCGGGATGAGGCCCATGACACCGCCGGCGACGACGAAGACCTGGAGGGCGAAGGCCCCGGAGAGGCCGATGGCGAGGAGCTTGCCGAAGGGGTCGCGGGCGGCGAGGGCGGTGCGCACGCCGCGTTCCACGATCAAGGCGTAGAGCAGGAGCAGGGCCATCAGACCGGCCAGGCCCAGTTCCTCGCCGAAGGTGGCGAGGATGAAGTCGGAGTTGGCGGCGAAGCGGATCAGCTCGGAGTGGCCCTGGCCCCAGCCGGTGCCGAGGGTGCCGCCGGAACCGAAGGCCCACAGGGCCTGCTGGGCCTGCTCGGAGTGGCCGCCGACGCCCGCGCGGGAGAGCGCGTACTCCTTCATCGGGTCGAGCCAGGCGTCGACGCGCTGCTGGATGTGCGGTTCGAAGCTGGCGACGCCGACGGCGCCGACCGCGGACATCATCAGGCCGAAGACGATCCAGCTGGTCCGCTCGGTGGCGACGTACAGCATGATCACGAACATGCCGAAGAACAGCAGCGAGGTGCCGAGGTCGGTCTCGAAGACCAGGATGAGGATCGAGACGATCCAGACCACCAGGATGGGGCCGAGGTCGCGGCCGCGCGGCAGGTAGAGGCCCATGAAGCGGCGGCTGGCCAGGGCGAGCGCGTCCCGCTTCACCATCAGGTAGCCGGCGAAGAAGATCGCCAGGACGATCTTGGCGAACTCACCGGGCTGGATGGAGAAGGAGCCGACCTGGATCCAGATCTTGGCGCCGTAGATGTTCTTGCCGAGGCCCGGTACGAGCGGGAGCAGCAGCAGGAACAGGGCGCCGAGCATGGAGATGTAGGTGTAGCGCTGCAGGACGCGGTGGTCCTTGAGGAAGATCATCACGGCGACGAACAGGGCGATGCCCATCGCGGTGTACATCAGCTGGCGGGGCGCGGCGGTGCCTGCCTGCTCGATGTCCTGGAGCAGTTCGGACTGGTCCAGGCGCCAGATGGCGACCAGCCCGAGGCCGTTGAGCAGCGTGGCCAGCGGCAGCAGCAGCGGATCCGCGTACGGGGCGAACTTGCGCACGACGAGGTGGCCGACGCCGGCCAGCAGGCCGAGGCCGAAGCCGTAGCTCAACAGGCCCGCGGGCACCTCGTCGTTGATGGCAAGGCCCACGTTGGCGTAGGCGAAGACCGGGATGAGGACGGCGAACACGAGCAGAGCCAGCTCGGTGTTGCGCCGGCTCGGGGCGCCGATGGCGCCGATCGTGGACGTGTGGTGCGTCGGCGGGTTGGTAGTACTGCTCATCGTGTGACAGGGCCTCTCACGGCTTGCCTACTGCTTACCGCACAGCGAGACGACCTTCTGCTCTTCCTCCGAGAGGGTCGGTCCTGAGCCTGGAGTGGGTGCGGTCGTGGACGGGGACTCGGACGATTCGGGTGCCTCGGGCGAGCCCGACGGGTTCGGGCTGGGTGAGGCCTTGGACGTGAAGGAGGCAGGGCTGGTTCCCGTGGTGCCTCCGGCCTCGCCCTCGCCGGTCTTCGCGTTCTTCTCGGTCTCCGCGGTGCGCCGGTCGGCCTGCTTCTTGCAGGCGGAGGCCTGTACCGCCAGTTCCTCGATCTTGGCCCGGGCGTCGTTGAGGTCGCCCTCGGGGATGGTGGCCTCGACCAGTTTCTGCTGGTAGGGCGGCAGGTACTTGAGTTCGATCTCGGGGTGGTCCTTCTGGACCTTCGAGAGCGAGACCCAGGCGAGGTCCTGGCTGATACCCCGGTACAGCGCGAGGTGGTCGTCGTTGGTGCCGACGTAGTACTGGGTCTGGGTCCAGCGCCAGCCGCCGTAGGTGCCGCCGCCGATGACGGCGAGGGCGAGGGCGGTGTAGAGGGACCGCTTGAGCCACTTGCGGTTCTTGCGGGGCTTGACGAAGTCGTCGGGGCCGTAGTCGTCGAAGCCGCCGGTGGGGATGAAGCCGGTGACGTCGCCGCTGCCGGGCGGGCCGAACTCGCCGCCTCCGCCGCGCTGTCCGCCCTGCCGGCCGAGGCCCGCGGCGCGCCCGGCCGGGGTCTGCATGATGCCGTTGTCGCCCATCTGGGCCTGGTTCTCGGCGACGGCGCCGACGACCACGGGGGTGTCGGAGAGCTGTCCGGCGAGGGTGTCGCCGGTGTCGAGGTCGAGGACGTCGGCGACGATGACGGTGATGTTGTCGGGGCCGCCGCCGCGCAGCGCGAGCTGGATCAGCTCCTGGACGGTCTCCTGGGGGCCCTGGTAGCTGGCGAGGGTGTCCTCCATCGTCTGGTGGGAGACGACGCCGGAGAGCCCGTCGGAGCAGATCAGATAGCGGTCGCCGGCCCGCACCTCGCGGATGGACAGGTCGGGTTCGACGTGGTCGCCGCTGCCGAGGGCGCGCATCAGCAGGGAGCGCTGCGGGTGGGTGCCCGCCTCCTCCTCGGTGATCCGGCCCTCGTCGACGAGGCGCTGCACCCAGGTGTGGTCCTGGGTGATCTGGGTGAGGACGCCGTCGCGCAGCAGGTAGGCGCGGGAGTCGCCGACGTGGACCATGCCCAGGCGCTGGCCGGTCCACAGCAGGGCGGTGAGCGTGGTGCCCATGCCCTCCAGTGCGGGGTCCTCCTCGACCATCTGCCGCAGCTGGTCGTTGGCGCGCTGGACGGCGTGGCCGAGGGAGGTGAGGACGTCGGAGCCGGGCACGTCGTCGTCGAGGGCCACGATGGTGGAGATCACCTCGGAGGAGGCGACCTCACCGGCGGCCTGGCCGCCCATGCCGTCGGCGATGGCGAGCAGGCGCGGACCGGCGTAGCCGGAGTCCTCGTTGCCCTCCCGGATCATGCCCTTGTGGGAACCGGCGGCGAAGCGCAGTGACAGACTCATGCGCACCTCGCCCGTCGGCTCCGACTGCAGCCGGTCGTGTCGAGCCACACTGCCCACCCTCCGGTCGGGAGCGCGCCGGGGCCCGGGGTGCCGGCCGCCGCTGCGTGCTCGCTCCGCTCGCGCTCATTCATTGGTGTAGCACTACTTCCGCAGCTCGATGACGGTCTTGCCGATGCGGATCGGCGCCCCGGGACCAATCGGTGTCGGGGTCGTCAGCCGGGCCCGGTCCAGGTAGGTGCCGTTGGTGGAGCCCAGGTCCTCGACGATCCACTGGCCGTTCTGGTCCGGGTAGATCCTGGCATGGCGGCTGGAGGCGTAGTCGTCGTCCAGCACGATCGTCGAGTCGTGTGCCCGGCCGAGCGTGATGGTCTGGCCCTGGAGGGCAACGGTGGTGCCGGTGAGGGTGCCCTCCGTCACGACCAGCTTGGTGGGCGCGCCCCGGCGGCCGCGGCCCCCGCCGGACTGCTGGCGCTGCGGTGGAGGCGCCTGGCCCTGGCGCGTGGCGGTCTGCTGCGGTCGGGCGGCGTCGCGCCGCGCGCCGCGCTGGGTGACCCGCGTACCGAAGAGGTCGCTGCGGATGACCTGCACGGCCACGATCACGAACAGCCACAGTACGGCGAGAAAACCCAGCCGCATGACCGTGAGGGTCAGCTCTGACATTGCCCCCGGATCACCCTTCGGCTTGCCTGTAGATAACGGTGGTGCTGCCCACGACGATCCGTGAGCCGTCGCGGAGCGTAGCGCGGGTGGTGTGCTGCCCGTCCACCACGATGCCGTTGGTGGACCCGAGATCCTGGATCGTCGAGGGCGTTCCGGTCCGGATCTCGCAGTGCCGGCGGGAGACGCCGGGGTCGTCGATCCGCACGTCGGCCTCGGTGCTGCGGCCCAGCACGAGCGTCGCGCGGGAGATCTGGTGGCGGGTGCCGTTGATCTCGATCCAGTGGCGGGTGCGTCCGCCGGGTGCGGGTGCGGCCGAGGGCTGCTGGCCGCCGGCGGGCTGCGGGTAGCCGTAGCCGCCGGGACGGCCGGGTGGCGGCGCGGACGGCATGGGCGGGGCGCCCGCGGGGGCGGCGGCCGGCGGATAGCCGTACCCACCGCCCGGTGCGGCGGGCCGCGCGGGCGGTGCCGGGGGTGCGGCGGCGCCCGGGCCGCCCTGGTGGCTGGTGGAGGAGGCGAGCGTACGGCTGCGCACCCGGTACAGGCCGGTGTCGAGGTCGTCCGCCTTCTCCAGGTGGACCTTGATCGGTCCCATGAAGGTGTAGCGCTGCTGCTTGGCGTAGTCGCGGACCATGCCGGCCAGCTCGTCGCCGAGCTGCCCGGAGTAGGGGCTGAGGCGCTCGAAGTCGGGTGTGCTCAGTTCCACGATGAAGTCGTTGGGCACGACGGTGCGGTCGCGGTTCCAGATGGTCGCGTTGTTGTCGCATTCGCGCTGGAGCGCTCCCGCGATCTCCACGGGCTGCACCTCGGACTTGAACACCTTCGCGAAGGTGCCGTTGACCAGACCTTCGAGACGCTGCTCGAACTTCTTCAGGACTCCCATGGGGCACCTCCTCCGTCGCTGCCGTCCTGTCGACTGCCTTGCGTACTGCTGCCTCGTACCGTGCCGTGCTGCGTCGTGCCGTCTCGCGCAGTGCCGTGCGGTCCTGCACTGCCCACCTGGTACTGCTTACTGATCGTATCCACGCGCCGGTCGATCGGCTGGTTCCCCCTGTCGGCCCGGTCGACGGGTGTCGACGCCTCTCGGAGTTCCCGCCGGAGCTCCCCTTCGAACTCCCGCGGACCTTCGGGATGTGCTCCCGCAGGTACTCATGCCCAGGATCGTAGAGGCGGCCGCAGACCAGTGTCCCGCACCTGACCGCGGTCCCCCACCGGCTCCTGGGGAGACGGGCCGGACCGGTACGAGGTTGATACGTGAACGGCCCAGGACCGGGACGAGTGCCCGAAGGAGGGCGTGCGCCCCGGTCCGCCGGGGGAAAGGGATGTGAATCGACCCGTTCCAGCGTGCTAATGTTCTCGTGTCGGAAGGCGCCGCACCGCAAGGAAAGGCCCGGAAGACACACCCAATGCGCGGGTGGCGGAATAGGCAGACGCGCTGGATTCAGGTTCCAGTGCCCGCAAGGGCGTGGGGGTTCAACTCCCCCCTCGCGCACCAGCCGGAAGCCCTCCAGGTCTCGGACCTGGGGGGCTTCCGCATGTCCGGGCGCGGTGGCCCGCGATGCGCGCGTTGTGAGGAAGGTCTCAGGACTCCGACTGCCACAGGGCCGGCACGTTCGGCGGCTCCCAGCCCGTCATCGAGGTGTGTGCCTGGAGGCAGCGGTAGGACCGGCCGCTGTATGTCACCCGGTCGCCGGAGGTGTAGGCGTGGCCGCTCGCCCAGGTGCCGCCCGGCGGGTCGGTGGGCGGGTCGGTGGGCGGATCCGTGGGGCCGGTGTCGCCGTCCACGTTCAGGACGAAGTCGAAGGTGCCCTCCTTGCCGCCGCCGGCGCCGCGGACGTTCATCAGCAGCGCCGGGTCGAAGATCATGTCCGTGCTGTTGCGGGGCTCGCCGGGGAAGTAGAGCTGGGTGGTCAGCACGGGCTCGCCGGGGGCCTGCACCTTGACGTGGATGTGCCGGGTGCGGCCGGGATAGAGGCCGGGGACGATCGTCTTCAGGGCGAAGGCGCCGGTGGCGTCGCTGAACTGGTGGCCGCGGAAGGTGTACCCGGCCATGTCGTAGTCGCCGTTGTCGTCGGCCTGCCAGAAGTCGAGGAGCACGCCGGACAGCGGGACGCAGTTGCGGCCGAAGACGTAGCCGCTGACGGTCAGCGCGGTGCCCGGGGTGCCGGGGGTGACCAGGTTGCTGCGCAGCGGGGAGTTCGGCTTGAAGTACGGGCCCTCCATCTGGTCGGGCGTCAGGTCGTCGCCGTCGTCGCAGTACGGGGTCGGCGTCAGCCGCTGCCCGTCGCCCGAGCGGGCGGCGTCCCGGGCCAGCGCGACGCCGCCGGTGGCGAGCAGCGGGACGGCGGCACCGGCGGCGACGGCCGCCCTGAGCAGCGTCTTGCGGCTGATGCCGCGGTCGCCGCCGGAACCCTGGCCCGGTCCGGGCCTGGGCCCGGGCTTGGGCGCGTCGGGAGTGGTGGGGGTGTCGGAGGTCATGGCGGTTCCTCGGTCTCCTCGGTGGTTGGTCCCTCGGGGAAGCTGAACGGGACGTGCGACATCCGGGACGTCGGGGACAGGGAGCGCGCCCGCCGGCGCGGGGCAGGCTGCTGTTGGGTGCTTCGGCGGGCGCGCTCCGTGGTGATCGCTGGCCACCGTAGGCGCGCCGGAGGGGGTCGGGGCACCTCCTGTTTCGCCCCCTGCGCGGCGTTATGCGGGCGGCGGACAGGGGGCGGTGTACGGGAGGTGCGGCCGGGGGTACGGTCGTGGCGCCCCGGCGCCGGGGCGGGGACCGGCTCGACCTCGACCTCGACCGGGACCGGCTCGGCGAGGAGGGGCAGTACGAGGCGCAGGCACGGACGAGTCCGACGGGTACGACGAGTCCGACGAGCACGGGGAGGGCGGCCGGGATGACCGGGGCGACGGCGGGGGCGGGCACGGAGGCGGCGGCGACCGGGGAGGTGGCCGGGGCGGTGCCGACGGCGCGTGCGGGCGCGGACGCGGAAGGGGCGCGAGGGACGGCCTACGGGACGGGAGGGCACGCCGACGGGGCGGTACCGGGCGGGCGGCTGCCGGTCGTTCCCGGGTTCGCGCGGTGGCCCGTGGCCGGCTCGCCGAAGGCCGACGGCAAGGCGCTGCGCACGCGCGTCCCGCGGTCCGCGCACGCCGCGCTCGACCCGGACGCCGCCCGGCCGGACGCGGTGAGCGCGGTCGAGGAGTCGAACCGCGGCCGGATACCGGGGCTCACCCCGATCCGCGCCGGGCGGATGGCGGCCACGCCGTTCGCGTTCCTGCGCGGGTCGGCGGGCCTCATGGCCTACGACCTGGCGCGCACGCCGGTGACCGGGATCGGCGCCCAGATCTGCGGGGACGCGCACGCCGCCAACTTCGGTCTCTACGGCGACGCCCGCGGCGGCCTGGTCATCGACCTGAACGACTTCGACGAGACGGTCCACGGCCCCTGGGAGTGGGACCTCAAGCGGCTCGCCGCCTCGCTCGTGCTCGCGGGCCGGGAGGCCGGCGCCGACGAGGACACCTGCCGCGAGGCAGCCCACGACGCGGCCGGCGCCTACCGGCGCACCATGCGGCTGCTGGCGAGGCTCCCCGCGCTGGACGCCTGGAACGCCATCGCGGACGAGGAACTGGTCTCCCACACCGACGCCCACGACCTGCTCGGCACGCTGGAGCGGGTGTCCGAGAAGGCGCGGGCCAACACCAGCGGGCGCTTCGCCGCGAGGTCCACCGAGTCCACCGAGGACGGCGGGCGGCGCTTCGTGGACGCGGCGCCGGTGCTGCGCCGGGTGACGGACACCGAGGCGGCGGCGGTCGCGGGCGCCCTGGAGGCGTACCTGGCCACCCTCTCCGAGGACCGGCTGCCGCTGCTGGCCCGGTACGCGGTGCACGACGTGGCCTTCCGGGTCGTCGGCACCGGCAGCGTGGGCACGCGCTCGTACGTCGTGCTGCTCCTGGACCACCGGGGCGAACCGCTCGTGCTCCAGGTCAAGGAGGCCCGGCCCTCCGCGCTGCTGCCGCACCTCGCCGCCGCCGGCTTCGAGGCTCCCGAGGCCGTGCACGAGGGCCGCCGGGTCGTCATGGGGCAGAAGCGGATGCAGGTGGTCAGCGACATCCTGCTGGGCTGGACCTCGGTCGACGGGCGGCCCTTCCAGGTGCGGCAGTTCCGCAACCGCAAGGGCAGCGTCGACCCCGCGGCCCTGGCCGCCGACCAGCTGGACGACTACGGCCGGATGACCGGCGCCCTGCTGGCCCGGGCCCACGCGCACAGCGCCGACCCGCGGCTGATCGCGGGCTACTGCGGCAAGAACGGCGAGCTGGACGAGGCGGTGGCCGCCTTCGCCGTCGCCTACGCCGACCGCACGGAGGCGGACCACGCGGAACTGGTGGGCGCGGTGCGCACGGGGCGGATCGCGGCGGAGCTGGGGGTGTGAGCGCGGCCGGGGTGCGGGGGACGGGGACCGCGTGGGCGGCTCCCCGTGTCCACAGGCCCTAGGCTGGTCGGGTGACGACGCCGGAAGCTGAGCCCGAGCAGGGGGGTGCGCCGCGTCCCGAGGAACGGCTGGAACAGGCCGTACGGGCCGCCGAGCAGGCACTCATCGAGTACGAGATCGCCCTGGAGACCTTCCGCGTGGAGGTCGAGAACTTCTCGCGGCTGCACGAACAGCGGCTCGGCCCGGTGTACGCCCGGCTCGAGGAGCTGGAGGCGCAGATCCTGGAGGCCCGGGCGGCCCGCACGGGCGACGCCGACGACCTGCGCCGGGCCGACGAGGCGCGGGCCCGCCTGATGCCGATCCCCGGGGTCGAGGAGCTGCTGAACGGCTGGATGGACGGGGACGGGCTGTTCCCCGAGGCCACGGCGATGCTCACGGACCAGGCGGTACGGCCCCCGCAGCGGGTCAGGCCCAGCGAGGAGGCCCGCAGGCTCTACCGCGAGCTGGCCCGCAAGGCCCACCCCGACCTGGCGCAGGAGGAGGCCGAGCGGGTCCGGCGCGAGGAGTTCATCACCCGCGTCAACGCCGCCTACGCCCGCGGCGACGAGGCGGAGCTGCGCGAGCTGGCCGAGGAGTGGGCCGCCGGGCCGGTGCCCGAGCGGCGCCCGAGCCGCGGCGAGGAGCTGTACGCCCGCCTCGAATGGCTCGACCGGCGCAAGGAACTGCTCACCCTGCTCGCCAAGGAGCTGGAGGAGAGCGCGATCGGCGCCATGCTCCGGCTCGCCCCGGACGACCCCGACCGGCTGCTCGAGGAGATCGCCGAGCAGCTGGCGACGCAGGTGCGCGAGCGGGAGGCGGAGCTGGCGGGGGTGCTCGCCCAGGACTGAGCCGCCGGGTGGTGGCTCGGGTAGCGTCTGGGGCATGAGTTTCGGAGCTGGTGTGCCCACGGTCGGGATCGAGGACCTCGCGGACGGCGACTTCCTGCTGGACGTCCGCGAGGACGACGAGTGGCAGGCGGGTCATGCCGCCGGGGCGCTGCACATTCCCCTCAGTGAGTTCGTGGCCCGGTACGGTGAGCTGGCCGAGGCCGCGCCGCAGGACGGCCGGGTGCACGTGCTCTGCCGCGTCGGGGGCCGCTCGGCGCAGGTCACCATGTACCTGGTCCAGCAGGGTGTCGACGCGGTGAACGTCGACGGGGGCATGCAGGAGTGGGTCGCGGCCGGGCGTCCCGTGGTGGACGACAAGGGCGAGCCGGGGCACGTTCTCTAGGCTGTCCCCGCCGGATGTGGCGACGGCCACGGTGCGGCCGGTCCGCCGGGTGCTGTGCGCATGGCCGGTCCTGAGTACCGTTCCGGTTCGAACGTCGCCGAGCAGTCGCACGGGTGGCGCCTGGGCCTCCTGTGGCGCGCGGGTGTGCCGTGGCGGGGCGGGCGGATGGACGGATCGGGACCGAACGGGGCGGAATGGACGCGTACGACAAGGGCTCGGACGCCCGGCAGGGGCAGGACGGGCCCGGCGGGCCCGGCGGGCCCGCCGGGCCCGACCGGCCGGACGGCGAAGCCGATGCGGCGGAGACCACCGCCCCGGAGGCAGATGGAGCCCCAGAGGCAGCCGGTGCCCGTGAGGCCGCCGATGTCCCAGAGGTAGCCGTTGTTCCAGAGGCCGTTGGTACCGCGGAGGTGGCCGGTGCCGCAGAGGCCGCTGGTGCCCCGGAGGCCGCCGGTGTCGTGCGCCCTGCGCCGCCCGGCACCGCGCAGCCCCCCGCCCCCCGTACCGGGGTCGCCGCGCTCTCCCCGCGCTACCAGGTCGGTGCCGTGGTCGCCCTCGCGGTGGTCGCGGTCGCCGTCTGCGCCCACATAGGCATGGTGTTCCTGCACCTGGCCCCGTCCAACACCCTCACCAAGCAGCACGGTGACGTGGTGGACGAGTGGGTCTTCCCGGAGTTCGAGCAGAACTGGAAGCTCTTCGCGCCCAACCCGCTCCAGCAGAACGTCTCCGTCCAGGTCCGTGCGGAGGTCAGCACGGCGGACGGCGAGATACGGACGACCGGCTGGTACGACCTGTCGGCCGAGGACGGCCGGGCCATCGACGGCAATCCGCTGCCGAGCCACACCCAGCAGAACGAACTGCGCCGGGCCTGGGACTTCTTCGTCGCCAGCCACGACTCCGACGACCGGCCGGTGGGCCTGCGGGGCACCCTCTCCGAGACGTACCTGCGGCGCATCGCGCTGCTGCGCCTGGACCGCGACGGCGCCGCCGGACCCGGCGGTGTCGTCGAGCGCGTGCAGTACCGTTCCCGGACCACCAACGTGGAACCGCCCCCGTGGAGCGGCGAGAAGGTCTCCGACCGGCCGACCGTCCGTGAACTGCCCTGGTGGTCCGTGTCCGCGGAGACCCGGGGCGCGAAGTCGGGGCAGGCCGGGCAGGCCGCGCGGGAAGGGGGCGCCGCGTGAACGCCGCCGTCCTCTGCGTCTCCCGCGGCATCGCCCGTGTCACGGGCGCCGCACTCGGCCCGTACCAGACCGCCGTGATCCGTATCGGCTTCAGCGCCACCTGGCTGCTCTTCCTGCTGCGCGAACTGCCGCACCGGGGCGAGCTGTACGGGCCGGACGGGCCCTGGGGACACGACCTCGCCGAGCAGCTGATCGCGGACAACGGCGCCTTCACGGCGCTGATGTGGTCGGACGGCCGGGCCTGGTTCGAGGTCGTCTACGCGCTGGCCGTCCTGAGCAGCGTGCTGCTCCTGCTCGGCTGGCGCACCCGGACCATGTCCGTGCTGTTCATGGTCGGGGTGCTCTCGCTGCAGAACCGCAGCGTCTTCATGGGGGACGGCGGCGACAACGTCATCCACCTGATGAGCATCTACCTGGTCCTCACCCGGTGCGGCCAGGTGTGGTCGCTGGACGCGCGCCGCGCCCGGCGGGCGGCCGCGGCCCGCGCGCGGGGCGAGCGGGTCGTGGACCGGGTCGGTCCCGTGCTGTGGTGCGTGTGCGGGTTCCTGCTGCTCACGGTGACGCTGGCGGGCGGTTTCGACGGCGACTGGTTCGTCCCGGCGCTGCTGTGGGCGGTGTGGGTCGCGCTGGGCCTGTGGTGGGCCGTGGGGCGGGGCGCGGAGGGCAGCCAGCCGCGGATCCTGCTGGACGTGGTCACCAACATCGTGCACAACGGCGCGCTGGTCGTGATCATGGCCGAGGCGTGCCTGATCTACGCCACGGCCGGCTGGTACAAGATCCAGGGTTCGCGCTGGCAGGACGGCACGGCCGTCTACTACCCGCTGCACCTGGACTACTTCTCGCCGTGGCCCGCGCTCTCCGACGCGCTGGCCGCCAACGGCACGATGGTCATGCTCATCACGTACGGCACGGTCGCCGTGCAGGTCGCCTTCCCGTTCACGCTGTTCAACCGGCGGGTCAAGAACGTGCTGCTGGCCGCGATGATGATCGAGCACGCGGTGATCGCCGTGACGCTCGGGCTGCCGTTCTTCTCGCTGGCGATGATCGCCGCCGACGCGGTCTTCCTGCCGACCTCGTTCCTGCGCCGGCTGGGCGGCTGGGCGGCACGCGCGCGTGGCCGGCTGTCCGGCCGGGGACCCGCGGGGGGCCTGGCCAAGGCGCCGGACGGGCACGGGGACGGTCGTACGGCGACGGCGACGGTGCCCGGACCCAGGGCCCGGGAGACCGAGGGGGCGATGGACGGAGCGGGTGCGGTGGAGGGGAAGGGCCCTGACCCCGCGCACGTAGGCTTCCGGGCATGACCGACTCCGGCCCCGGTTCCGGCCCTGGCCCCGGCTCCGTCCCTGCCCCCGGCCCGCCGGCCGCCTGGCACCGGCACGCCGGCCGGTGCGTGCTGCTGGACGGCTTCCACGCCCTCAAGCACGCGCTCCGCTTCGGCGCCGAGGTGCCGGTGGCCGTCACCAGCGACCGCGCTGGCGCCCTGGCCCTCGCCGACGAGCTGGCGCCGGACGTGCGCGAGGCGCTGGCGGGGCTGCTGACCGAGGTGCCGCACGCGACGTACGCGTCGCTCGTGGCGCGGCCGCACCCCACCGCGGTGGCCGCCCTGGCCGTACGGCCCGCCCGGGCGGCGGGCCTGGAGGCGCTGGCGCGCACGCCCCGCAGCGCCCCCGTCGTGGTCCTCGACCAGCCGCGCAACCTCGGCAACGCGGGGGCGGTGATCCGGCTGGCCGCCGGTTTCGGGGCGACCGGCGTGGTCACCACCGGCACCCTCGATCCCTGGCACCCCACGGTGGTGCGCGGTGGGGCGGGGCTGCACTTCGCGACCGTCGTGGAGCGGCTGGAGGTCGCCGATCTGCCGCCGGGGCCGGTGTTCGCGCTGGACCCGGAGGGCGAGGACATCAGGGGGCTGAAGCTGCCGGACGAGGCGCTGCTCGCGTTCGGCTCCGAGCGCAGCGGGCTCTCGCACGAGCTGCGCGCCCGGGCCGACCATCTGGTGGCGCTGCCGATGCGCCCTCAGGTCTCCAGCTACAACCTCGCGACCAGTGTGGCCATGACGCTGTACCACTGGAGTGCCGGTGGGGGCGCACCGCAGACGCCGTAGTGCCGTGGGGCCGCCGTGGTGCCGTCGGCTCAGGCCGGGCGGCGGACCTCCACCACCCGGAAGCGGTTGGCCACGAAGGCGCCGTCGCACAGGGCCGCGTTGGCCGCCGGGTTGCCGCCGGAGCCGTGGAAGTCGGAGAAGGCGGCCGTCTGGTTGACGTACACCCCGCCGGTCAGGTTCAGCGAGAGCTGGGCCGCCTCGTCCAGGCAGACCTCCTGCACGGCCTCCTCGACCTCCGGGTCGGTCGTGTACGCGCCCACCGTCATCGCGCCCTTCTCGCGGACGCTGCGGCGCAGCAGCTCCACCGCGTGGTCGGCGGAGTCGACGGCGACGGCGAAGGAGACCGGGCCGAAGCACTCGCTGGTGTAGGCGGCCTCGTCCTCGGGCTTGGCGCCGTCCAGCTTGACGATCACCGGGGTGCGCACGACCGCGTCCGGGAACTCCGGGTTGGCCACCTCGTGGGAGGCCAGGGCGACCTCGCCGAGACCGGCGGCGGCCTCCAGGCGGGCCTTGACGTCCGGGTTGACGATGGCGCCGAGCAGGGCGTTCGCGCGGGCGTCGTCGCCGAGGAGGCCGTCGACGGCGCGGGCCAGGTCGGCGGTGACCTCGTCGTAGGTCTTGTCGCCCTGGTCGGTGCGGATGCCGTCGCGGGGGATCAGCAGGTTCTGCGGGGTGGTGCACATCTGGCCGCTGTACAGGGAGAGCGAGAACGCCAGGTTGGCGAGCATGCCCTTGTAGTCGTCGGTCGACTCCACGATCACCGTGTTGACGCCGGCCTTCTCCGTGTACACCTGGGCCTGGCGGGCGTTGGCCTCCAGCCAGTCGCCGAAGGCGGTGGAGCCGGTGTAGTCGATGATCCGGATCTCCGGGCGGGTGGCCAGGGTCTTGGCGATGCCCTCGCCGGGGCGCTCGGCGGCCAGCGCGACCAGGTTCGGGTCGAAGCCGGCCTCGGTGAGGACGTCGCGGGCGACCTGGACGGTGAGCGCGAGCGGCAGCACCGCGCGGGGGTGCGGCTTGACCAGGACCGCGTTGCCGGTGGCGAGGGAGGCGAACAGGCCCGGGTAGCCGTTCCACGTCGGGAAGGTGTTGCAGCCGACGACCAGGCCGATGCCGCGCGGGACCGGGGTGAACCGCTTGGTGAGCGCGAGCGGATCGCGCTTGCCCTGGGGCTTGGTCCACTCCGCCGTCTCCGGGGTGCGGGACTGCTCCACGTACGCGTAGGCCACGGCCTCCATGCCGCGGTCCTGGGCATGCGGGCCGCCCGCCTGGAAGGCCATCATGAATGCCTGTCCCGAGGTGTGCATGACCGCCTGGGCGAACTCCATGGTCCGGTCGGCGATCCGCCTGAGGATCTCCAGGCAGACCATCGCGCGCAGCTCCGCGCCCGCGTCCCGCCACGCCTTCTGGCCGGCCTGCATGGCGGGCAGCAGCACGTCGAGGTCCGCGTGCGGGTACTCGACGCCCAGCTCGATCCCGTACGGGGAGACCTCGCCGCCCACCCAGCCGTCGGTGCCGGGCTGGCCGAGGTCGAGGCGGGTGCCGGACAGGGCGTCGAAGGCGGCCTTCCCGGCGGCCGTGTCCAGGCTGCCGTTCTCCCCGTATGCCTTGGGGTGCTCCGGGTGGGGGGACCAGTACGCGCGCGTGCGGATCGTCTCCAGCGCCAGGTCCAGGGTCGGCCGGTGCTGGGCGATCAGCTGGTGTGCGGTGAGTTCGGCGGCCATGCGGGACCAACTCCTCGTCTCACGAGCTCTCCGTCGAGTCGTGACCTGGGGGGAAACCTGGGCAGGAACAGGCGGACACGGCTAGAGTAACCGAACGATCGGTCGGGACAAGGGGGACCGCCGCATCTGTGGAAAACCCCGTGCGGGAGGATCGCGCACATGACAGCACTCGACCTCAGCAGCCCCGTGGCCGTCGTCGGCACCGGCACCATGGGCCAGGGCATCGCCCAGGTGGCGCTGGTCGCGGGCCACCCCGTGCGGCTGTACGACTCCGTCGACGGGCGCGCCCGGGAGGCGGCCGACGCGATCGGCGCCCGGCTCGACCGGCTCGTCGAGAAGGACCGCCTCACCGGCGCCGAACGGGACGCCGCCCGGGCCCGGCTCACGTCCGCCGAGTCCCTCGACGCGCTCGCCGACTGCGCGCTCGTCGTCGAGGCGGTCGTGGAGCGTCTCGACGTCAAGCAGGAGCTGTTTCGCGCGCTGGAGGACGTCGTCGGCGACGACTGCCTGCTCGCCACGAACACCTCCTCCCTGTCCGTCACCGCCGTCGGCGGCGCGCTGCGCGTCCCCGGCCGCTTCGTCGGCCTGCACTTCTTCAACCCCGCGCCGCTGCTCCCGCTGGTGGAGGTGGTTTCCGGGTTCGCCACCGACCCCGCGTCGGCCACGCGCGCGTACGAGACGGCCCGTGCCTGGGGCAAGACCCCGGTCACCTGTGCCGACACCCCCGGCTTCGTCGTCAACCGCGTCGCCCGGCCCTTCTACGCCGAAGCCCTCGCGGTCCACGAGCTGCGGGCCGCCGACCCGGCCACCATCGACGCCGTGCTGCGCGAGTCGGGCGGTTTCCGGATGGGCGCCTTCGAGCTGACCGACCTCATCGGCCAGGACGTCAACGAGTCCGTGACGCACTCCGTGTGGCAGGCGTTCTTCCAGGACGTGCGCTTCACCCCGTCCCTGTCCCAGCGCCGCCTGGTCGAGTCCGGCCGGCTCGGCCGCAAGAGCGGGCAGGGCTGGTACGACTACCGCGAGGGCGCGGAGCGCCCTGGGCCGCACACCGCCCCACCGGCCGAGGCGCCCGCGTACGTCGTCGTCGAGGGGGACCTGGGACCGGCGGCCGAACTGGTCGAGCTGATCCGGGAGGCGGGCGTCGAGGTGCGTCCGGCGGACGGGTACGGAGCGGGACGGATCGTCCTGCCGGACGGCGGCACGCTGTGCCTCACCGACGGTGGGCTGCCCGGGTCCGAGGACCTCGTCCACTTCGACCTCGCCCTCGACTACCGCGCGGCCACCCGGATCGCCCTGTCCGCGTCCGCGGGCGTCCGTCCGGGCCTGCTGTCCGGGGCCACCGGCCTGTTCCAGGCGCTCGGCAAGAAGGTCAGCGTCGTCGGCGACGTCCCCGGCATGATCGTGGCCCGGACCGTCGCCCGGATCATCGATCTGGCGTTCGATGCCGTGGCCAGGGGCGTGGCCACCCCGGATGACGTCGACACGGCGATGCGACTGGGTGTGAACTACCCCCTCGGCCCCTTCGAATGGAACCGTCGGCTCCGTGACACCTGGGCCCGCGACCTGTTGTCCCACATCCATGAGTGGGAACCGTCCGGGCGCTGCGCCCCGTCCCTCGCGCTCCACCGCCACGCCGCCGCCGCCGACGCACGGGAGGGCACCCCCTCATGACCACCGCCAAGCGCGACACGTACACGCCCGAGACGCTGCTGTCCGTCGCCGTGCAGGTCTTCATCGAGCGCGGCTACGACGGCACCTCCATGGAGCACCTGTCCAAGGCGGCGGGGATCTCCAAGTCGTCGATATACCACCACGTCACGGGCAAGGAGGAGTTGCTGCGCCGGGCCGTGAGCCGGGCCCTGGACGAGCTCTTCGGGATCCTCGACGAGGAGCACGCGCGCGTGGGGACCGCCGCCGAGCGCCTCGAGTACGTCGTGCGGCGCATGGTCGAGGTGCTCATGGCCGAGCTGCCCTACGTGACGCTGCTGCTGCGGGTGCGCGGCAACACCGGCACCGAGCGGTGGGCGCTGGAGCGGCGGCGCGAGTTCGACCACCGGGTCGCCGCGCTGCTGAAGGCCGCGGCGGCCGAGGGGGACGTGCGTGAGGACGTGGAGGTGCGACTCGCGACCCGCCTCGTCTTCGGCATGATCAACTCGATCGTCGAGTGGTACCGGCCCGAGGGTCCCGACGGGCGCGGCGGGGCCGGCGAGCGCGAGGTGGTCGACGCGGTGGCGCGGCTGGTGTTCGGGGGACTGCGCAAGGCGTCCTGAGCCGTACGGGCCGGTCGGAGCGGCACCGGGCCGGTCGCAGCGGCACCGGGCCGGTCGGGCCGGTCTCGGTCCTGGCCCCGGTCACGGTTCCGGCCCTGGTCTCGGCCCCGCCGGTCAGCTCTGCGGTTCCAGGTCCTCGGTCTCGAAGACCAGCAGGGTGCGCGTGCTGAGCACCTCCGGGATGGCCTGGAGGCGGCTGAGGACCAGCTCGCGCAGGGCGCGGTTGTCCGGGGTGTGCACCAGCAGCAGGACGTCGAAGTCGCCGCCCACCAGGGCGATGTGCGAGGCCCCGGGCAGCTGCCGCAGCTGGGCGCGGACCGTCCGCCAGGAGTTCTGGACGATCTTCAGCGTGATGTACGCCGAGGTGCCGTGCCCGGCGCGTTCGTGGTCGACGCGGGCGCCGAAACCGCGGATGACGCCGTCCTCGACGAGCCGGTTGATGCGTGCGTAGGCGTTCGCGCGCGAGACGTGCACCCGCTCCGCGACCGACCGTATGGAGGCCCGGCCGTCCGCCTGGAGCATGCGCAGGATGTCCTGGTCGATGGCGTCCAGCGGACGCGGGGGCGGCGGGGTGCCGGCCTCGTCCGCGCCGCCGCCCTCCCCGGGGCGGTCGGCCATTTGTTCAGCTGCCACGTGCCCCCGCCTTCCCCTCATGGACGTACTGCGTCCATCTCAGGCTGTGGAGAACCGTTTGTCCACAGCCTGGGGCCGCATGTAGCCAAAATGTGCCGGCGACCGAACAATCGGTAGGTGAGGCCCGTCACACCCGTGGCGAGCCCGGAGCCGTCTCCCACGAGGAGGTGCGTCATGACGGTCATGGAGCAGCGGGGCGCGTACCGGCCCACACCGCCGCCCGCCTGGCAGCCCCGAACCGACCCCGCGCCGCTGCTGCCCGACACGGAGCCCCACCGCGTCCTCGGCACCAAGGCCGCGGACCGCGCCGACACCGAGCTGCTGCGCACGCTGTACGCCCGGCTGGTGCGCGGCCGGCGCTACAACGCGCAGGCCACGGCGCTGACCAAGCAGGGCCGGCTGGCCGTCTACCCCTCCAGCACCGGCCAGGAGGCGTGCGAGATCGCCGCCGCGCTGGCCCTGGAGGAGCGCGACTGGCTCTTCCCCAGCTACCGCGACACCCTCGCGGTCGTCTCCCGCGGCGTCGACCCCGTCGAGGCCCTCACCCTGCTGCGCGGCGACTGGCACACCGGCTACGACCCCTACGAGCACCGGGTCGCCCCGCTGTCCACGCCGCTGGCCACCCAGCTGCCGCACGCCGTGGGTCTCGCCCACGCCGCGCGCCTCAAGGGCGACGACGTGGTCGCCCTCGCCATGGTCGGCGACGGCGGCACCAGCGAGGGCGACTTCCACGAGGCGCTCAACTTCGCCGCCGTCTGGCGGGCCCCGGTCGTCTTCCTCGTGCAGAACAACGGCTTCGCGATCTCCGTCCCGCTCGACAAGCAGACCGCCGCCCCGTCGCTGGCCCACAAGGCCGTCGGCTACGGGATGCCCGGCCGCCTGGTCGACGGCAACGACGTCGCCGCGGTGCACGAGGTCCTGTCCGACGCCGTGCGCCACGCGCGCGCGGGCGGCGGCCCCACCCTGGTGGAGGCGGTGACGTACCGCGTCGAGGCGCACACCAACGCCGACGACGCCACGCGCTACCGCGGCGACGCCGAGGTGGAGACCTGGCGCCGGCACGACCCGGTCGAGCTGCTGGAGCGGGAGCTGACCGAGCGCGGCCTGCTCGACGAGGACGGCATCCGCGCCGCCCGCGAGGACGCCGAGACCATGGCCGCCGACCTGCGCGCCCGTATGAACCAGGACCCGCAGCTGAACCCGCTGGACCTCTTCGACCACGTCTACGCCGAGCCCACACCGCAGCTGCGCGAGCAGCGGGACCAGCTCCGCGCGGAGCTGGCCGCGGAGGCCGAGACCACGGCAGGGCAGACCGGAGCACCGGAAGGGGGACGTCGATGACCACCGTCGCCGCCAAGCCGGCCACCATGGCGCAGGCCCTCACCCGCGCGCTGCGCGACGCCATGGCCGCCGACCCGGGCGTGCACGTCCTCGGTGAGGACGTCGGCACGCTCGGCGGCGTCTTCCGGGTCACCGACGGGCTCGCCGCGGAGTTCGGCGAGGACCGCTGCACGGACACGCCGCTCGCCGAGGCGGGCATCCTCGGCACCGCCGTCGGCATGGCGATGTACGGGCTGCGCCCGGTCGTCGAGATGCAGTTCGACGCCTTCGCCTACCCGGCGTTCGAGCAGGTCGTCAGCCATGTCACCAAGATGCGCAACCGCACCCGCGGAAAGATGCCCCTGCCGCTGACCATCCGCGTCCCCTACGGCGGCGGCATCGGCGGCGTCGAGCACCACAGCGACTCGTCCGAGGCGTACTACATGGCGACTCCGGGGCTCCATGTCGTCACGCCCGCGACGGTCGCCGACGCCTACGGGCTGCTGCGCGCGTCCATCGCCTCCGACGACCCGGTGGTCTTCCTCGAACCGAAGCGGCTGTACTGGTCGAAGGACTCGTGGAACCCCGAGGAGCCGGCGTCCGTTGAACCGGTGGGCCGCGCGGTGGTGCGGCGTTCCGGCCGGAGCGCCACACTCATCACGTACGGACCGTCGCTGGCCGTCTGCATGGAGGCGGCCGAGGCGGCCCGGGCCGAGGGCTGGGACCTCGAAGTCGTCGATCTGCGCTCCCTGGTGCCGTTCGACGACGAAACGGTGTGCGCTTCGGTGCGGCGGACGGGACGCGCGGTCGTCGTCCACGAGTCGGGTTCCTTCGGGGGCCCGGGCGGGGAGATCGCGGCCCGGGTCACGGAGCGCTGCTTCCACCACCTGGAGGCGCCGGTGCTGCGTGTGGCCGGGTTCGACATCCCGTATCCTCCGCCGATGCTGGAGCGTCACCACCTGCCTGGTGTGGACCGGATCCTGGACGCCGTGGGGCGCCTGCAGTGGGAGGCCGAAAGCTGATGGCACACGCTTCTGACGGGCGCAGCCTGGAGTTCAGGCTGCCCGACCTCGGCGAGGGACTCACCGAGGCGGAGATCGTGCGCTGGCTGGTCGAAGTCGGCGACGTGGTCGCCGTGGACCAGCCGGTCGTCGAGGTCGAGACGGCCAAGGCGATGGTCGAGGTGCCCTGCCCCTACGGCGGTGTGGTCACCGCCCGCTTCGGCGAGGAGGGCGCGGAGCTGCCGGTCGGGGCGCCGCTGGTGACCGTGGCGGTCGGCGAGGTCGACGGCGCGGAGGACGCGGCGGCCGACGGCCCGGCGCGGGACACTGGTGCCGCCGAGGCACCGGCCGCCAAGACGCCCGCCGCGGAGAAGAAGGCGGAGGGCTCCGGCAACGTCCTGGTCGGCTACGGCACCTCCGAGGCACCCGCGCGGCGCCGCAGGGTGCGGCCCGACCGTCCGGCGGCCACCGGCGTCTCGGGGCGGGCGAACGGCAGGGTCCGCGCTGCCGGCCCGGTGGACGGCCCGGTCCGTGTCGCCGAGCCCGCGGACGGCCCGGTCCCCGTCATCTCCCCGTTGGTGCGCAGGCTGGCCCGGCAGCACGACCTGGACCTGCGCGAGCTGGCCGGTTCGGGTCCGGACGGGCTGATCCTGCGGGCGGACGTGGAGTACGCGCTGCGTGCCGCCGCCGCGCAGGGCGGCCGTACGGCGGACCAGGAGGCCGGGGCGATCCGGGTGCCGGACGCCGCGTCCGCGTCCTCCGGTGCCTCCTCGTCCACCTCCGCAGTCCCGCACCCCGACGGCACCCGCGTGCCCCTCAAGGGCGTGCGCGCCGCCGTCGCCGACAAGCTCGCCCGCAGCCGGCGCGAGATCCCGGACGCGACCTGCTGGGTGGACGCCGACGCGACCGAGCTGATGCGGGCGCGCACCGCGATGAACGCGTCCGGCGGGCCCAAGATCTCCCTGATGGCCCTGCTGGCCAGGATCTGCACGGCCGCCCTGGCCCGCTTCCCGGAGCTGAACTCGACGGTCGACACGGAGGCCCGGGAGATCGTCCGGCTCGACCGCGTCCACCTGGGCTTCGCCGCGCAGACGGACCGGGGGCTGGTCGTGCCGGTCGTCCGGGACGCGCACGCGCGGGACACCGAGGGGCTCACCGCGGAGTTCACCCGGCTGACCGAGGCGGCCCGCGCGGGGCGGCTGACGCCGGGCGACCTGACCGGCGGCACCTTCACGCTGAACAACTACGGCGTGTTCGGCGTCGACGGCTCCACACCCATCATCAACCACCCCGAGGCGGCCATGCTCGGCGTCGGCCGCATCGTCCCCAAGCCCTGGGTGCACGAGGGCGAGTTGGCCGTGCGTCAGGTCGTACAGCTCTCGGTCACCTTCGACCACCGGGTGTGCGACGGCGGCACGGCGGGCGGTTTCCTGAGGTACGTGGCGGACTGCGTGGAACAGCCGGCGGTGCTGCTGCGCACCCTGTGACCGGGGCGACGACGCCTGCGACCGGGGCGATGACGCCCGCAAGGTGACGGTGTGTCCGCACGCCCGCCGATCGCGCGGGCTCCCCTGCGTTCCCTGTGATCGCCGAGGGCCCCATACTCGGGGGGTGACCGCGTACGAGCCCCCCGGCGACCCAGGCGCCGACACCGACCCCGCGCCGGATCCCGGGCCGACGGAACCCGGCCGCGCCGGGTACGACGCCGTCGTGCTCGCCGGCGGGGCCGCCCGGCGGCTCGGGGGCGTGGACAAGCCCGGTCTGCGGGTGGGCGGGCGCGCGCTCCTCGACCGGGTGCTCGCCGCCTGTGCCGGAGCCGGGACCACCGTCGTGGTCGCCGAGCCCCGGCCCACCGCCCGCCCGGTGACCTGGGCGCGCGAGGACCCGCCGGGCGGTGGACCGCTGGCCGCCCTCGCCGCCGGGCTGCGGCACACCGCCGCGGAGCACGTGGTGGTGGTCTCCGCCGACCTGCCGTTCCTCGCCCCGGCGACCGTCGCGCGGCTGCTGGCGTCCCTCGCCGCGGGCGATGCCGACGGGGCGCTGCTCACCGACGCCGACGGCCGCGACCAGCCCCTCGTCGCCGCGTACCGCGCGCCCGCACTGCGCCGCGAACTCGCCGCGCTCGCCCGCGACCGGGCGGCACGGGACGGAGAACCGGACCTCACCGGGCTGCCGCTGCGCCGCCTGACCGGCGCTCTGCGCCTCACCCGCGTCCCGGACGCCGTCGCCTCCTTCGACTGCGACACCTGGGACGACCTGGCCACCGCAAGGGCACGCATCAGGGAGCATGGTCACGTGTTGGATGAATGGATTTCCGCAGCGAAGGACGAGTTGGGCATCGACCTGGACGTCGACACCAAGGTCCTGCTCGATCTCGCGCGCGACGCCGCCCACGGAGTGGCCAGGCCGGCCGCCCCGCTGACCACCTTCCTCGTCGGTTACGCGGCCGGGCGGGCCCAGGGCGGCCCCGAGGCCGTCGCCGAGACCGCCCGCAAGGCCGCGGCCCTCGCCCTGCGCTGGGCCGAGGAGGCCGCCGACGCCGGTGCCGCCCCGGGGAAGGACACGCCCGACGTGGCTCCCGACGCCACCCCCGACACCCGCCCGGACGCGTGATGACCTCCCCCGGCACGCGGGCCGACACGGAGGCCGAGGACCTCGACGTCGAGGAGGCGCTCGCCCTCGTGAAGGAGAACCCGGGCCCCGCCCACCGCGGCCCCGCCCACCCGGGCCGCGGCGGACACGGCACGCCCGCCCCGCACCACCCGGCGGACTCCCACCACGGCGCGACCCCCTGGCCCGAGGCCCGGGCGACCGCCGAGCGCGCCGCCCGCGCCGCGGCCCGCGCCGCCCGCCGCACCCCCGTCGCCGTGCCCCTCGACGCCGCCCTCGGCCTCACCCTGGCCGCGCCCCTGGCCGCCCTCACCGACCTGCCCTCCTTCGACACCTCCGCGATGGACGGCTGGGCCCTCGCAGGACCGGGCCCCTGGGAGGTGCGCGACGAGGGCGTCCTGGCCGGACACGCGGAACCCGCGCCCCTCACCGACGGCGAGGCCGTCCGCATCGCCACCGGCGCGCGGATCCCCGCTGACACCACCGCCGTACTGCGCACCGAGCACGGCCGCACCGACGAACGCGGCCGCCTGCACCCCACCCGCGAGGTCGGCCACGGTCAGGACATCCGCCCGCGCGGCCAGGAGTGCCGCAGCGGCGACCAGTTGCTGCCCGTCGGCACCCTCGCGACCCCGGCGGTGCTGGGCCTCGCGGCCGCGGCCGGGTACGACACCCTCACCGCGGTCCCCCGCCCCCGCGTCGACGTCCTCGTCCTCGGCGACGAACTGCTCACCGAGGGCCTCCCGCACGACGGCCTCATCCGGGACGCGCTCGGCCCGATGCTGCCGCCCTGGCTGCGCGCGCTGGGCGCCGAGGTCCGCGCCGTGCGCCGGATCGGCGACGACGCCAAGGCGCTGCACCGTGCCGTCACGGCCTCCGACGCCGACCTGATCGTCACGACCGGCGGCACCGCGGCGGGCCCCGTCGACCACGTCCACCCGACCCTGCGCCGGATCGGCGCCGAACTCCTCGTGGACGGCGTGGAGGTGCGCCCCGGGCACCCCATGCTGCTGGCCCGCCTCAAGGGCGACCAGCACCTCGTCGGACTGCCCGGCAATCCCCTCGCCGCCGTCTCCGGCCTGCTCACCCTCGCCGAGCCGCTGCTGCGCACCCTCGCGGCCCGTCCGGCGCCCGAGCCGTACACGCTGCCGCTGCGGGACGCGGTGCACGGGCACCCGTATGACACCCGGCTCGTGCCCGTCGTGCTGCGCGACGAGGGTGCCGTGCCGCTGCACTACAACGGCCCCGCGATGCTGCGCGGTGTCGCGGCCGCCGACGCCCTGGCCGTCGTACCCCCTGGCGGTGCGCGGTCCGGCCAGGAGGCCGAACTGCTCGACCTGCCCTGGGCGGCCGGCGGAATCGGGGTGTGTTTCACGTGAAACTTCCGGGCCAGGACGCGATCGCTCGGCAGGCGGACGAGCACTTCGTGACCCACAAGGTGAAACTCCCCAGGAAGCTGGTGGAGCACCCGTTCCGGCAGGTCGCCAAACGGCTGTCCATCGCCCTGCTGGTCCTCGTGGTGACGGCCGTCATCGTCTACGCGGACCACGACGGCTACACCGACAACTCCGACGGTTCCGTCGACCTCCTCGACTCCTTCTACTACGCCACCGTCACCCTCTCCACCACCGGCTACGGTGACATCACGCCGGTCAGCGACGCCGCCCGGCTGACCAACATCTTCGTCATCACGCCGCTGCGCGTGCTCTTCCTGATCATCCTGGTCGGCACCACGCTGGAAGCCCTCACCGAGCGCACTCGGGAGGAGTGGCGCCTGAACCGCTGGAGGTCCGCCTTGCGCGATCACACCGTCGTCGTCGGCTTCGGAACCAAGGGGCGGTCGGCGATCCAGACCGTCTGCGCGACGGGGCTGCGCAAGGACCAGGTGGTCGTGGTCGACCCCAGCGGAAAGGCCATCGAGGCCGCGACGGCCCACGGCTACGCGGGTGTGGTCGGTGACGCGACCCGCAGCGACGTGCTCAACCGGGCCGAGGCGTACCGGGCGAAGCAGATCATCATCGCCACCCAGCGCGACGACACGGCCGTGCTGGTCACACTGACGGCCCGCCAGCTCAACCGCGGCGCGAAGATCGTGGTCGCGGTCCGCGAGGAGGAGAACGCGCCGCTGCTGAAGCAGTCCGGCGCCGACGCGGTGATCACCAGCGCCAGCGCCGCCGGCCGGTTGCTGGGGCTCTCCGTGCTCAGCCCCGCCGCCGGCATGGTCATGGAGGATCTGATCAGCCAGGGCAGCGGGCTCGATCTCATCGAACGGCCCGTCATAAAGGCCGAGGCGGGCAAGAACCCGCGGGAGGTGGAGGACCTGGTGGTGAGCGTGATCCGCGGCCACCGGGTCCTGGGCTACGACGACCCGGCCGTCGGCGGGCTGGAGCTGACGGACCGCCTGATCACGATCGTACGGGCGACGCCGGCCACCCATGTGACGCCCGACGCCCGCCCGTTCCCCCGCGACTGAGCCGCCCTTCTCCCCTGTTACTTGCGGTTGTAGAGCCGCATCGTGACCGGGCCGAAGACCAGCAGGAACAGGCCCGCCCAGCCCAGCGTCCAGGCGATCTCGACGCCGGGCCAGTCGCCCGCCATCAGCCCGCGCACCGCGGACGCCAGGTGGGTGATCGGGCTGTTGTTGACGAAGGCCTGCAGCCAGCCCGGCATGGTCTTCGGGTCGACGAAGACGTTGGACAGGAAGGTGAGCGGGAAGATCACCATCATGCTGACGCTCATCACGGACTTCTCGGTGCGCAGCATCAGCCCGAACATCGTCCAGATCCACGAGAAGGCGAACGAGAAGATCAGCAGCAGGGTGATCCCGGCGACCACGCCGACGAACCCGCCGTCGGGCCGGTAACCGAGCAGCAGTCCGACGGCGAGCATGACGATGGACGCGATGGTGTAGCGCAGGGCGTCGCCGAGGAGGTAGCCGACCATCGCCGAGGGCCGCCAGATGGGCAGCGAGCGGATGCGGTCGAAGACGCCCTTCTCGATGTCGATGTTCACCGAGACCCCGGTGTACATCGTGATCATCACGACCGACATCACGAGGATGCCCGGCAGTACGAACTGGATGTAGTCACCGGGCGAACCCGCCAGCGCACCGCCGAAGAGGTACGTGAACATCAGCAGGTTCATGATCGGGAAGGCGGTGACGTCGAAGAGCTGCTCCGGCACGTGCTTGATCTTGAGGATCGCGCGCCAGCCGAAGGTCAGGGACGTGGACCAGGCGCTGGGCCGCGGCGGCCGCTCCCTGGTCACCAGCAGGGCCGCCAGCGACTCGGTGCTGACCGCGGAGAGACCCTTGTCCTCGGTGCTCGTGGCCGTGCTCATGCCGCCACCTCGCCCTTCGTGTCAGTGCCGGAGCCGCCGTCGGTGCTCTGGCCGGTGTCGTGCCCGGTCAGCGCCAGGAAGACCTCGTCGAGGCTGGGCTGTCCCAGGGAGAAGCTGTCGACGGTGATGCCGGCCCGGGCCAGCTCACCGAGCGCCTTGGCCGCCTGGTCGGCGGCGGTGTCACTGGCCGCCGCCCCGAGGCGTGCGGTCAGCGCCACCGGGTCGGGCTCCAGCTGCACCTCGGCCACCAGCAGGTTCCGCAGGACGCGCTCGGCCTCGGGCCGCTCCTCCGCGTCCCGCAGCCGCAGATGGACGGAGCCGGCGCCGACGGAGGACTTCAGCTCGCCCTTGGTGCCCTCGGCGATCACCCGCCCCTTGTCGATGACGGCGATCCTGGACGCCAGCTGATCGGCCTCGTCCAGGTACTGCGTGGTCAGCAGCACGGTCGTGCCCTGGGCGACGACCGCGCGCACGATGTCCCACACCTGGTTGCGGCTGCGTGGGTCGAGCCCGGTGGTGGGCTCGTCGAGGAAGAGCAGGTCGGGGGTGTTGAGGATGGAGGCGGCGATGTCGATGCGCCGCCGCATGCCGCCCGAGTAGTGCTTGACCTGCTTCGCCGCGGCGTCCGTCAGCCCGAAGGCCGCCAGCAGCTGGTCGCCGCGCTCCCGCGCCGCCGCCTTGCCGTGCCCGAGGAGCCGGCCCAGCAGGACCAGGTTCTCGCTGCCGGTGAGGTCCTCGTCCACGGACGCGTACTGCCCGGTGAGGCTCACCCGGCCGCGTACCTCGTCGGCCTCGCGCACCACGTCGTGACCGAAGACGCGGGCCTGGCCGCCGTCCGGCCGCAGCAGGGTGGCGAGCATCTTCACCGTGGTGGTCTTGCCGGCGCCGTTCGGGCCGAGAACGCCGTAGACCGTGCCGGCGGGCACCGCGAGGTCCACCCCGTCCACGGCCCGGGTCTCACCGAACGTCTTCACCAGGCCCTCGGTCTGAATGGCGAGTCCGGACGTGTGCGTGCTCATGCTGTGGGTCCTTCCGCGTTCTTCGTGTACGCGTTCTTGGGCTACGCATGGGAAGACCTTTACCGTCGCGCAAACTCATCGCCGACGCACGGGGATTTTCCGGCGGGGAGGGGGACGGGGGCACAGGAGTAGCGTCGGCCCCATGCATGCGATCACGATTCCCGAACCCGGAGGCCCCGAGTCGCTGGTGTGGGCCGAGGTTCCCGACCCGCAGCCCGGCGAGGGCGAGGTCCTGGTCGAGGTGGCGGCCAGCGCCGTCAACCGCGCCGACATCATGCAGCGCCAGGGCTTCTACGACCCCCCGCCCGGCGCTTCCCCCTACCCGGGCCTGGAGTGCTCCGGACGCGTGGCCGCGCTCGGCCCCGGCGTGTCCGGCTGGGCCGTGGGCGACGAGGTGTGCGCGCTGCTCTCGGGCGGCGGCTACGCCGAGAAGGTCGTCGTCCCGGCCGGCCAGCTGCTGCCGGTGCCGCAGGGCGTCGACCTGAAGGGGGCGGCGGCACTGCCCGAGGTGGTCTGCACCGTCTGGTCAAACGTCTTCATGGTCGCCCACCTGCGCCCCGGCGAGACGCTGCTCGTGCACGGCGGCTCCAGCGGCATCGGCACCATGGCGATCCAGCTCGCCAAGGCCGTCGGAGCGAAGGTCGCGGTGACGGCGGGCACCAAGGAGAAGCTGGAGCGCTGCGCCGAGCTGGGCGCGGACGTCCTGATCAACTACCGGGACCAGGACTTCGTCGCCGAGGTGAAGGACGCCACCGGCGGCGCCGGCGCCGACGTCATCCTCGACAACATGGGCGCGAAGTACCTGGACCGCAACGTCCAGGCCCTCGCCGTGAACGGCCGTCTCGCGATCATCGGCATGCAGGGCGGCCGGAAGGGCGAGCTGAACATCGGCACGCTCCTGGCCAAGCGCGCCGCCGTCAGCGCCACCTCGCTGCGGGCCCGGCCCCTGGAGGAGAAGGCGGCGATCGTGGCGGCCGTCAAGGAGCACGTCTGGCCGCTGTTCGCCGGGGGACACGTCCGCCCGGTCGTCGACCGAGAGATGCCGATGAGCGAGGCCGCCGAGGGCCACCGGGTGGTCGAGGAGAGCGGGCACATCGGCAAGGTGCTGCTGGTCGCCCCGTAGGCGGCGCACGGCCGGTGCCGGGGTGGGCGCCTGGGCTGTGCGGGGGTCACCCCCGGCGCAGGCGCAGCCCCGCGAGGCCCAGGGCCAGGCCGAGGCCGATGAGCACCAGCCCGCTGCCGAGCGGGAGGACTCGCAGGACGGGCTCGGCGGCCGCCCGGGTGGGCGTGCCGCTCTGCGCCGGGGACCGGGACGGGGCGGCCGGGGACACCTCGGCGGCCTCGGTCGCACCGGGCGGCGCGGCGGTGGCCGGGTCCTCGGGGACGCCGACGGCGGCGTCGTCGTCCGGGTACCGGTCGGCGTTCTCGTCCCTGCCGTCCCGCTCCCGCCCGCGCTCCTCGTCGCGTCCGGGCCGTTGCCTGCCCTCACCCGGCTGCTTTCCGCCCCGGGAGGGGCCGGGGTCGGCCGTGCCGGACGCCGACGGTGAGGCGGCGGAGGTAGTGGAGGACGAGGGGGACGAGGACTTGGGTGGCCGGCGCCCCGCTCCATCTCCGGGGCCGGAGTTTTCGGTGGGCCGGGAGGAGGGTCCGGCGTCCGGCCGGTCCGGCCGCTCCGTGCGGTCGTGGCCGTCGGCGCGCCCGGGACGTTCGTGACCGCCCCGCCCGTCATGGGTGCCGGAGCCGTCCGGGACGGCGACCGCCCCCGGCGCGGAGGGCCCCGGCGACGGCGCCGCCACCACCACCGCGACCGGTGCCGACGCCGGCAACCCGGCACCGTGGGCCGGCCCCGCCGCGTACGGCGCCACCACCGCGCCGGCCCCCAGGGCACCCGCCAGCCCCGTCGCCCGCAGTGTGCGCAGCCATGGAGTCACGTCCGTGACCCCCTCCCGGTGATGAGCGGTCGTGGAAAGCGTCGGGGAAATCGACGGAACAAGCCTCACACCGGTCGGTGAGACCGGCATTCCGGGCGCCGCCGAACGCGTCGGGGCCGTTTCCGCGGGGGCACCACCCGTCCGCGCCTCCCGGGTGCGCGACAATGGCCACATGGAGATGCCGAGGAACGACAGGTCGCCGGAGAACCCCCAGATCCTGGTCGTCGGCCAGGACGGAATGGCGCTCAGCGGCGGCGGGGACGACGACTCCCGCGAGATTCCGGTGACCGAGCAGGTGGAGCAGCCCGCCAAGGTCATGCGGATCGGCAGCATGATCAAGCAGCTGCTCGAAGAGGTGCGGGTCGCGCCCCTGGACGAGGCGAGCCGGGTCCGGCTCAAGGAGATCCACGCCAGCTCGGTGAAGGAGCTGGAGGACGGTCTGGCCCCGGAGCTGGTGGAGGAGCTGGAGCGGCTCTCGCTGCCCTTCACGGACGACGGCACCCCGACCGACGCCGAACTGCGGATCGCGCAGGCACAGCTGGTCGGCTGGCTGGAGGGCCTCTTCCACGGCATCCAGACCACGCTGTTCGCCCAGCAGATGGCCGCCCGGGCCCAGCTGGAGCAGATGCGCCGCGCGCTGCCGCCCGGCACCGCCCCGGAGGGCGAGGAGCCCCCGCACCCGGGCGGCCGTTCCGGCGGCCCCTACCTCTAGTCATGTAGGCACGGATATCGCGAAGGGCCCGGCAGCGTGTGCTGCCGGGCCCTTCGGCGTCAGCCGTCCGTCACGTCGTCACGGGCTCACTCGGAGGGCGGGTTGCCCGTCGAGACCTTGAGCTGGATCTCCGGCATGTTCTCCGGGTCGACGTCCGTGCCCGCCGTGGGGAACTGGTCCCGGACCGAGCCCTCGCCATAGGTGTTCTCGTCGACGTCGACGACCTTCATCCGCCAGCCCGCGGCGTTGAAGCACTCCTTGACCGAGCCGATGTACTTGAAGGTGAAGTCCGGCACCTTGATCTTGTCGGGGTCGTTGTACGACTCCTCAGGCTCGGTGCACTCGTCCTTCTCGATGGTCCTTTCCGTGTCCGGCCCGCGGTAGCCCGCCGCCTTCGACGGCGACGCCGACACGCTCGCCGTGCCGCCCCCGCCGGCCTCCGGGTCCTCGTCGCCGCCGCTGTTCATCAGCAGGGCGCCGACCAGCGCGCCGACGGCCACGACGGCGACCACGATCGAGCCGATGATCACCGGCTTGTTGCTCTTGCCGCCGCCCGGGGAACCGGAGCCCTGGGCCGACGGTGTCAGGTTGTACGGCGGCGGCGTCGACGCCCCCTGCTGCTGCCCGTACGGCGACGGGGCCGGCGTCTGGTATCCGCCCTGCTGCGGATAGCCGTACGCCGGGGAGTGCGCCGCCGGGGCCGGGGTGCCGTACGGGTTCGGGCCGGGGGCCGGCGTCGGCTGGTACGGCGTCTGCACCGGGCCCGTGGGCGCCGGCGTGCTCTGGTCGACCGGCGGGAAGACCGCGGAGCCGACCCCCGCGCCGTTCGACGTCTGGGCGCCGGGCACGATGCTCGGCGGGGCCGCCTGGAAGGAGGCCGCGACCCGCAGGCACTCGTCGCGCATGGCCTCGGCGCTGGGGAAGCGTTCGTTGGGGTTCTTCTTCAGCGCGCGGGCCACCAGCGCGTCCACCGCCGGGGGCAGGGCGCGGTTGACGGTGGACGGGGCCACCGGCTCCTCCTGCACGTGCGCGTACGCGATCGCGAGCGGCGAGTCGGCGTCGAACGGCAGGCGCCCGGTGACCAGTTGGAACAGCATGATGCCGACCGAGTACAGGTCGGAGCGGGCGTCGACGCCGCGGCCGAGGGCCTGCTCCGGCGAGAGGTACTGCGGGGTGCCGACGACCATGCCGGTCTGCGTCATCGAGGTCACGCCGGACTGCATGGCGCGGGCGATGCCGAAGTCCATCACCTTGACCACGCCGCGCTTGGTCATCATCACGTTGCCCGGCTTGATGTCCCGGTGGACCAGGCCCATCTCGTGGCTGATCTCCAGGGCGGCCAGCACGTCGGCGGTGATCTTCAGTGCCTTGTCGGCGGGCATCGCGCCCTGCTGCCGCACGTCCTCGTCGAGCACGGAGCCCAGCGGCCTGCCCTCGACGTACTCCATGACGATGTACGGCGTCGTCATGCCGTCCAGATCGTCCTCGCCGGTGTCGAAGACCGAGACGATGTTGGTGTGCGTGAGCTTGGCCACGGCCTGGGCCTCGCGGCGGAAGCGCTCACGGAAGGCCTGTTCGCGACCCAGCTCGGTGTGCAGCGTCTTGATCGCGACCTGGCGGTCGAGGACCGAGTCGTACGCCAGGTGCACGGAGGCCATACCGCCCTCGCCGAGCAAGTCGCGCAGCTGGTAACGGCCGCCGGCGAGCGCCCGCCCCGCGTACCGTCCCTGTCCGGCGGCGTCCTGGCTCATGTCTCTGCGTCCCCCATAGACGGCGGGCGCCGGTGGCAGCGGCACGCGCGCTCGTGATCGAAAGTGCTATTCCCGGCCAAGTCTGCCCCAGGGCACCGACACGTCAAGCGCGGTGCCCGTTCCGTGACCGTACGCGAAAGAAGCGTCGCGGAAGCGTTACAGCGGGCGTACCGCCGGTACACGGAATTTGCACGACAGTACGGAACCAGGGTTTCATGACCGGTCCGTCTCATGTCCGGTCCCGGCGCCCATCTCGGACCGGAGGCCCCCGCGAAGGCTGTAGCGTGGCCGACGGAGACCGTAACAACACCGCGCGTACCGCGGGCAGAAACGACGGCGAGGACTGATGGCACAGCAGCAGCGCGCCCAGGGCCCGTCCGAACCCGAGGCATCTGGCGGCGGTATGTCTGACGCGCCGGAGAACTGGGGCAACGGCGGCCTGGTCGGCGACGGCCGGTACCGGCTGACCCGCAGGCTCGGGCGGGGCGGCATGGCCGAGGTGTTCGCCGCCGAGGACGTCCGCCTCGGGCGCACCGTGGCGGTCAAGCTGCTGCGCGCGGACCTCGCCGAGGACCCGGTCTCCAAGGCCCGCTTCACACGCGAGGCACAGTCGGTGGCCGGTCTCAACCACCACGCCATCGTGGCCGTGTACGACTCGGGCGAGGACGTCGTCGGCGGCCAGTCCGTGCCGTACATCGTGATGGAGATCGTCGAGGGGCGCACCATCCGCGACCTCCTCCTCAACGCCGAGGCGCCCGGCCCCGAGCAAGCGCTGATCATCGTCTCCGGGGTCCTGGAGGCTCTGGCCTACTCGCACCAGCACGGCATCGTGCACCGCGACATCAAGCCCGCCAACGTCATCATCACCAACGCCGGCGCGGTCAAGGTGATGGACTTCGGCATCGCGCGCGCCCTGCACGGCGCCCAGTCGACGATGACGCAGACCGGCATGGTCATGGGCACCCCGCAGTACCTCTCCCCCGAGCAGGCCCTCGGCAAGGCCGTCGACCACCGCTCCGACCTGTACGCGACCGGCTGCCTGCTCTACGAACTCCTCGCGCTGCGGCCCCCGTTCACCGGCGAGACCCCGCTGTCGGTGGTCTACCAGCACGTGCAGGACATTCCCACGCCCCCGTCCGAGGTCTCCGACGCCACCCCGCCGGAGCTGGACGGCCTGGTGATGCGCTCGCTGGCCAAGGAGCCCGACGACCGCTTCCAGACCGCCGAGGAGATGCGCGGCCTGGTCCAGTACGGGCTGCAGATGCTGTACGAGCAGGGCGGCCACACCGGTACCTGGAACACCGGCCCGGTCGCCGCGCACGACGGCCGGCACACCCCGTCGGCCGGTCTCGCGGGTACGACGGTGATGCCGCACCCCGCCGACCACGGGGCGTCCGGCACCCAGCAGATCCCCCAGCCGATCCTGCCGGGCCGCTACGACGGGGACGACGGCGGCTTCGAGGGCCGCGGCAACAAGGGCAGCGGTCGCGGCAAGCTGTGGATACTGGCCGTCCTCGCGGTGATCGCCATCGCGGCGGGCGTCGCGCTGGCCCTGAACAACGGCGACGACGGCAAGGGCGGCACCGAGACGGACAAGAGCCCGTCGGCGACCACCTCCCAGAGCACCGGCGAGGAGTCGCCGAGTTCCTCGCCCAGCGACGAGCAGACGCAGGAGACCACCGACCCGGGCACCGAGCAGGGCTCGGGCGGGGGCGGCACCGGCGACGGGGGCTGGGAGCAGCCGGACACGCCGTCGTGGACGCCTTCGCACACCGAGACGAACGATCCGACCGGTGACCCGACCGGCGATCCCACGGGTGACCCGACCGGCGATCCGACGGGTGAGCCGACCGGCGGCGGTGAGCCGACCGGCGGTGGCGAGCCGACCGGCGGCGGCGACCCCACGGGCGGTGGCGAGCCGACGGGCGGCGCGACCGGCGCCCCGGGCGGTTCCGAGGGGGGCGAGGGCTGAGGCCCCTATAACGATCCCCACGCGCGCGTGTGGCCCGGAAACGGGCTCCACGCGCGCGTCGCGTTGCGGGGACGCCGCTGCGGGGAGGTCAGAGGGGCCCCGCCGACCCGTCCGTGAAGTGCACCGTGCCGAACTGCGGGTCGACGCACAGGTAGGCGGGCTCGAAGGGCTCGCCGTCCACCCGGTCCGGCGTCGGACCGAACCGCTCCAGCTCGGCGGTGCTCGGCTCGTGGTCCTCGCAGCGCCCCACGACCTGTACCGTCCACAGGCTCTCGCCGGGTCGCGCGGAGGTCAGGTTGTCCGCCCCGTACGCGACGACGCTCCCGGCGCACACCCGGTGGTACCCCCAGCTCCTGGGCATCCGCAGCAGGATCCGGCCGTCGGCCACGATGTGCCGCGCGTGGGCGAGGAAGGGCAGGGCGCGCAGGGTGGTGGCCGCCCGGCCGTAGGCGGTACGGCCGAGCAGGCCGACGGCGAGCTGTTCGTCGGAGGGCATGGTCTCACTGTGCGCGAGCGCGGGGCACGCGACCAGGGTCGCCCGCCCCGGCGGGAAGGGACGTAAGTCCCGAGTAAGTTCCTCCCGAGCACGTCGAGCACGTCGAGCACGTCGAGCACGTAGTCACGTAGTACGGAGCAGTGGCCGGGGGAGCGTGTCCTCAGCGGTTCTCGGCCTCCAGGCGGGCCACGAAGGCCGCCGCCTGCGAGCGCCGCTGCATCCCCAGCTTGCCCAGCAGGCTCGACACGTAGTTCTTGATCGTCTTCTCGGCCAGGTGGAGCCGCTCGCCGATCGCGCGGTTGGTCAGTCCCTCGCCGATCAGGTCCAGGATGCGGCGCTCCTGCTCGGTGAGGTGGGCCAGCCGGTCGTCGGGCTTCGCCCCGCCGTCGCGCAGCCGCTCCAGCACGCGCGCGGTGGCCACCGGGTCGAGCAGCGACTTCCCGGCCGCCACCTCCCGTACGGCGCCGAGCAGCTCGGCGCCGCGGATGTCCTTGAGGACGTAGCCGGACGCGCCCGCCATGATCGCGTCGAAGAGGGCCTCGTCGTCGGCGAAGGAGGTCAGCATCAGACAGCGGACGGACTCGTCCCGGGAGCGGATGTCGCGGCAGACCTCCACACCGCTGCCGTCCGGCAGCCGTACGTCCAGCACGGCGACGTCCGGACGGGTGGCCGTGACCCGCGCCTGCGCCTCGGCGGCCGTACCGGCCTCGCCCACCACCTCGATGTCCGCCTCGCCGGCGAGCAGATCGTGCACCCCGCGCCGGACCACCTCGTGGTCGTCGAGGAGGAATACCCGGATTTTTCCGTCTTCGCGCACGCGGTCAGTGTCACACACCGGCTCTTCCCGTGCCCGGGGTGGCCGGGATAACGTGCCGTTGTTCCGGCCCCCTGCAAGGCTGTGACCAGTAAAACTTCCGCCCTACGCCGATTTACTTGGAAATCCGAGTAAAAACGCAGGTCAGGAGGGGTTTCACAGAAATGTGGAGCACTGGGTAACGTGCTGTTCGCAGGGCGCTCGCCGGGGCACCTGTCACGCCTGTTCCCGATCGGGCCGCACCCACCCTTGTGCGTCCGCCGGGCCGCAGGTGAGCCGCACTGGCTTCCGGCGAACCCGGGGGCCGGACCGACGGAGGAGCACACGTGACCGAGAGCACTGCCGCGCGCAAGCCGCGACGCAGCGCCGGAAGCAAGGCGGCCGGGACCACCGGCACCAAGGCGGCCGGGACCACCGGCACCAAGGCCGGCACCGACGCCAAGCGCACCACTGGCACCAAGCGCACCACCAGCACCACCCGTACCGCTGCGAAGAAGGGCTCCGAGACGGAGCTGGTGCAGCTGCTGACGCCCGAGGGCGAGCGGGTCGGGACCGCCGCGAACTCCGCCTACGCCGAGTACGCCTCGTACGTCGCCGACATCACCCCCGACGAGCTGCGCGGCCTGTACCGCGACATGGTGCTCACCCGACGCTTCGACGCCGAGGCCACCGCGCTGCAGCGCCAGGGCGAGCTGGGCCTGTGGGCCTCCCTGCTCGGCCAGGAGGCCGCCCAGATCGGCTCCGGCCGGGCCACCCGCGAGGACGACTACGTCTTCCCGACCTACCGCGAGCACGGCGTCGCCTGGTGCCGCGGGGTCGACCCGACCAACCTGCTCGGCATGTTCCGCGGTGTGAACAACGGCGGCTGGGACCCCAACAGCAACAACTTCCACCTCTACACCATCGTCATCGGCTCGCAGGCGCTGCACGCCACGGGCTACGCGATGGGCGTGGCCAAGGACGGCGCCGACTCGGGAGTGATCGCGTACTTCGGTGACGGCGCCTCCAGCCAGGGCGACGTCAGCGAGGCGTTCAACTTCGCCGCCGTCTACAACGCGCCCGTGGTGTTCTTCTGCCAGAACAACCAGTGGGCGATCTCCGAGTCCAACGAGAAGCAGACCCGCGTGCCGCTCTACCAGCGCGCCCAGGGCTTCGGCTTCCCCGGCGTCCGCGTCGACGGCAACGACGTGCTGGCCTCCCTCGCGGTCACCCGCTGGGCCCTGGACCGCGCCCGGCGCGGCGAGGGACCGGCCCTGATCGAGGCGTACACGTACCGCATGGGTGCGCACACCACCTCGGACGACCCCTCCCGCTACCGGCACGACGACGAGCGCGCCGCCTGGGAGGCGAAGGACCCGATCCTGCGCCTTCGCCGCTTCCTGGAGTCCGCAAACCACGCGGACGAGGGATTCTTCGCGGAACTTGAGGCGGAGAGCGAGGCGTTGGGCAAACGAGTACGCGAGGTGGTCCGTGCCATGCCGGACCCGGACCGGTTCGCCATCTTCGAGCACGCGTACGCGGACGGGCACGCGCTCGTGGACGAGGAGCGGGCGCAGTTCGCCGCGTACCAGGCATCGTTCGCAGACGCAGAGGGGGTCTGACATGGCAGCGGAAAAGATGGCGCTGGCGAAGGCGATCAACGAATCGCTGCGCCGCGCGCTGGAGTCGGACCCCAAGGTCCTGATCATGGGCGAGGACGTCGGCAAGCTCGGCGGTGTCTTCCGGGTCACCGACGGCCTGCAGAAGGACTTCGGCGAGGACCGGGTCATCGACACCCCGCTGGCCGAGTCCGGCATCGTCGGCACCGCCATCGGCCTGGCCCTGCGCGGGTACCGCCCGGTGGTGGAGATCCAGTTCGACGGCTTCGTCTTCCCGGCCTACGACCAGATCGTCACCCAGCTGGCGAAGATGCACGCCCGCTCGCTGGGCAAGGTCAAGATGCCGGTCGTCATCCGCATCCCCTACGGCGGCGGCATCGGCGCGGTCGAGCACCACTCCGAGTCCCCCGAGGCGCTGTTCGCGCACGTGGCGGGCCTGAAGGTGGTCAGCCCGTCCAACGCGGCGGACGCGTACTGGATGATGCAGCAGGCCATCCAGAGCGACGACCCGGTGATCTACTTCGAGCCCAAGCGCCGGTACTGGGACAAGGCCGAGGTCGACCGGGAGGCCATCCCGGGCCCCCTGCACGCCGCGCGCGTGGTGCGCGAGGGCACCGACCTCACGCTGGCCGCCTACGGCCCGATGGTGAAGCTCTGCCAGGAGGTCGCCGACGCGGCCGCCGAGGAGGGCCGCTCCCTCGAGGTCGTCGACCTGCGCTCGATCTCGCCGGTCGACTTCGACACCATCCAGGCGTCGGTGGAGAAGACCCGCCGCCTGGTCGTGGTCCACGAGGCGCCGGTGTTCCTGGGCTCGGGCGCGGAGATCGCGGCCCGGATCACGGAGCGCTGCTTCTACCACCTGGAGGCCCCGGTGCTCAGGGTCGGCGGCTACCACGCGCCGTACCCGCCGGCGCGTCTGGAGGAGGAGTACCTGCCCGACCTGGACCGGGTGCTGGACGCCGTCGACCGCTCGCTGGCGTACTGAGGAGGGGAGCGTGACGACGATGACGGACAGTTCCGTGCGTGAGTTCAAGATGCCCGACGTGGGCGAGGGGCTCACCGAGGCCGAGATCCTCAAGTGGTACGTCCAGCCCGGTGACACGGTCACCGACGGCCAGGTGGTGTGCGAGGTCGAGACGGCCAAGGCCGCCGTCGAACTGCCCATCCCCTACGACGGCGTGGTCCGCGAGCTGCACTTCCCCGAGGGCACGACGGTCGACGTGGGTACGTCGATCATCGCGGTGGCCGTCGGCGACGGCGCGGCGGCGGCCGCGGAGCCGGTGCAGGAGGCCGTGGCGGAGGAGCCCAAGCCGGAGGGCCGCCAGCCGGTCCTGGTCGGGTACGGGGTCTCCACCTCCTCGACCAAGCGCCGCCCCCGCAAGGGCACGGAGGCCCCGGCCGCCGCGCAGGCGCCGTCGGCGGCGATCCAGGCCGAGCTGAACGGCCACGGACCGGCAGCACCTGCGGCACCTGCGGCACCGACAGCACCGGCCGCCCCGGTCACCGGCGACCGCCCGCTGGCCAAGCCCCCGGTGCGCAAGCTCGCCAAGGACCTCGGCGTCGACCTGGCGACCGTGGTCCCGTCCGGCCCGGACGGCATCATCACCCGCGAGGACGTCCACGCGGCCGTGGCGGCGCCCGAGCCGGCCCAGACGGCGGCCCCGCGTTCCGAGCCGGCCGCGCCCGCCCCGTCCCCGTCGGCCCCGACGTCGTACGACACGACGCGCGAGACCCGTATCCCGGTCAAGGGCGTGCGCAAGGCGACGGCGGCGGCGATGGTCGGTTCGGCGTTCACGGCGCCGCACGTCACCGAGTTCGTGACGGTCGACGTGACGCGCACGATGAAGCTGGTCGAGGAGCTGAAGCAGGACAAGGAGTACACGGGCCTGCGGGTGAACCCGCTGCTTCTGATCGCCAAGGCCCTGCTGGTCGCGATCAAGCGCAACCCGGACATCAACGCGTCCTGGGACGAGGCCGCCCAGGAGATCGTGGTCAAGCACTACGTCAACCTGGGCATCGCCGCCGCCACCCCCCGGGGCCTGATCGTCCCGAACATCAAGGACGCCCACGCCCAGACCCTGCCGCAGCTGGCGGGATCGCTCGGCGAGCTGGTGTCGACGGCCCGGGAGGGCAAGACCTCCCCGGCCGCCATGCAGGGCGGCACGGTGACCATCACCAACGTCGGCGTCTTCGGTGTCGACACCGGTACGCCGATCCTCAACCCGGGCGAGTCCGCGATCCTCGCGGTCGGCGCGATCAAGCTCCAGCCGTGGGTCCACAAGGGCAAGGTGAAGCCGCGTCAGGTCACCACCCTCGCCCTGAGCTTCGACCACCGCCTGGTCGACGGCGAGCTGGGCTCCAAGGTCCTCGCCGACGTGGCAGCGGTCCTGGAACAGCCCAAGCGGCTGATCAGCTGGGCCTGACAGCCACGAACCGGTAGTTTCATGACGGAGGGGCGCCGCAAGCTCGAGTTGCGACGCCCCTCTTGTCGTGCCGGGCTCAGCCCCGATGCAGCACGTACACCGGGGCCCCGTCATCGGCCCCGCCCCGCGAGCGGATGCAGGCGTGGGTGCCCAGCAGCCGCAGGCATTCGTTGACCCGCCGCACGGGGAGCCCCGTACGGGCGGCGATCGACTCCAGCGGCTCCCGCAGCTCACCCTTCTCTACGAGCACCGGTGCGATGGCCCGGGCGACCGTCCACACGTCCTCCGTCACGGACAACCGCTGCCGCCAGTCGGCCAGCACGGACTCCGTGGTCGGTACCGGAGCGAGGTGGCCGCGGAGTGCCCCTTGGTGGAGAACCAGGGTGTCGAACCGGTCCGCGATGCGCTCCAAGGCGTGCACCATGGCCTGTTGCACGGCGAGGGTGGACTGCTGGACGGCGAGAGTGGCCTGCTGCGTGGCCAGCATCTCCCGCTGCAGCGCGATCGACGTGCGCTGGCCCTCGGCCAACTCCTCGTCCAGCTTCAGGTTGTGCGCCTCCAGCCGGACGATGGCATCGGCCACCTGGTCCGGCATGGCGTAGGCGATGGGGGCACCGGGTTCGGTGGGCTGCACCTCCGCCTCGTCCAGAGTGTACGAACCCTCGCGCTGCACGGTCTCGACCACTTCGGCGACCCATTGTTTGAAGGGGGCGCAGGCCGGTTTGGTGCAGGCGTTGACCAGCAGGATGAGACCTTGCAGATCAATGAGTTGCAAGTCTCGTCGCCACTGCCTACCTGCGGGAATGCTGAGACTGTGACTTCCAGTCACAGTCTCGAGACTGTCTCGGTGTTCCTCCGGTACGTGGTCGAGAAGGGCCTTTCGGGTCGTGGTGTATCCCAACTCCTTGCACACGTCCGCCGCCGGAAACCAGTGGCTTCCCCCCGGCATGGTCAGCCTGCGCACCCGGACGCCGGTCGCCGCGTAGACGAAGTCGCTGACGTCGATCGCGTCGTTCTGCTCGGCGAAGTTCTTTCGTTCGCTCGGTTCGTTCATGTGAACCACCTCCGTCGCGGAACGTAGGACGGAGTCATGGGCATATGCCAGCCAGGTACGCAGATGTTCACGACTGCGAGCGAAGATGATCGAAAGAGCTGCGGCGGCCCCCGGGGGGCGTGTAACAGGCCCCAGGGGCCGCTGTGTTCAGCCCCGGGTCCGGTCCGTGCGCAGGGCGTTGAGGAGGGCCGCGCCGCGTTCGGCGTCGTCGATGCTGATGGCGAAGTCGGTTCGGCGGCCGTGGGGGCGTATGACCAGGCATTCGCCGGCGCGCAGCATCACCGTGGTGCCGAGGCCGCTGAGGCGGTAGCCCCAGCCACCGACCTCGGCGGGGCTGCGGACCTCCATCCGCGCCGTGTCGATGTCGCCGGGTGCCCAGCGGCGTCCGGGCCAGCCGAGCGGGCCGAAGGAGACCTCCAGGCCCCGCTCCGAGACGCGGGCCTGGACCGAGGAGAACATGCCGCAGGCGAGGGAACCGGCGCCGCAGCCGGCGAACACCGCCCACAGGGTGCCCGGGGCGGCCAGGCCGCCGACCAGGGCGACGAGCGCGCCCGCGGCCACCAGGCCGATCGCGGCGGCCAGCAACTGGAGCCAGGGGTTGGCGGTGCGGGAGAACCAGACCAGGCGCCGGCCCTTCGGGATGTCCAGCGCGGGGGCGGCTTCGTCGGACGTCGTGGTGTCGTCGGAGGCGCCGCGTCGCCGGGAGACGAGCAGCCATCCGGCCACTCCCGCGAGTACGGCCGCGACGAGGATCGCGACGACCCACGTGGTGGGCTGACGGGCCTCGTGCCAGTCGGCGCGGTCCAGGTTGGCCCGGACGACCGCGGCCTGCGCGCCGGTGAGGAGGATGCCCAGGGGGAGCAGGGTCACGGTGGTCCAGGGGTGGATCGGCGGGCCCGCCCGCATCAGGGGGACGGTGACCGCGGCCGCCGTCACCAGCCAGATCAGCGCGGGGACGAGGGCCGCCGCCCACAGGGGCATGGAGCCGTCGGGGCTCTCGCCGCTCAGGCCCCAGTGGGTCGCCAGCCGGTCGGGCAGCCGGTCCCGCGCGAGGAGCGGCATCCCGGCGAGCACGGCGGTGACCCCGGCCGTCCAGACTGCCGCCGTCATACGCCGTGCCGTGGTCGTGTCCCTCATGGCATCCCCCTGATCATGTCGATGAGATCGGTCCTGCTGTAGCCCAGCCGGGCCGCCTCGGCGAGCAGCTCCCCGACCCGGATCTGCAGCTCGGAGTGCGGCCGGGCGCCCGCGGCCACCGTCACCCCCCGGCCCCGGCGGAACTCCAGCAGGCCCTCGTCCCGCAGGCCGCGCAGCGCGCGCAGCACGGTGTTGACGTTGACGTCCAGGGCCTCGGAGAGGTCGCGGGCCGAGGGCAGGCGGTCGCCCGGGGCGCACTCCCCCTCGGCGATGGCGCGCCGGACGGCGCCGGCCACCTGTTCGTGGAGCGGGCGGGTGTCGGTCTTGTCCAGACTCAGCAGCATGGTGCTAATGACACTATCACCATGCGTGCCATTTGTGTCGGAGGTGCCCGGGCAGCGCGAAGGGCCCGTCGCCTCGGCGAAGGGCCCTTCTCGGCAGAGCGGCAGAGCGGCAGAGCGGCAGAGCGGTGGTGCGGTGGTGCGGTGGTGCGGTGGTGCGGCGGTCGGCGGGGAGCCGGCCCGGGGCTACTTCTTGAAGGCGTAGTCCATGAGCTTGGTGGCGTCCTTGGCGCGCTGTGTCGTCGACGAGGACGCCAGTACCGTGCCGATGACCGTCTTCCCCTTCCGGGTCGCGGCGAAGACCAGGCAGTACTTGGCCTCCGGACCCGAACCGGTCTTCACGCCGATCGCTCCGCTGTAACTGCCCAGCAGCGTGTTGGTGTTGGTCCAGGGCGCCATCGTGCGGGTGCCGCCCTTCTTGGTCTTCGTCTTCGCCGTGTACTTCTTGGTCTTCACGATGGTGCGGAAGGTGGAGTTCTTCATCGCGCTGCTCGCGAGTTTCGTGAGGTCGCGCGGTGTGGAGTAGTTCTTGCCGTTGCCGATGCCGTCGAACGAGTCGAAGTGCGTGTTCTTCAGGCCGAGGCTCTTGGCGGTCGCGTTCATCTTGCCGATGAACGACTTCACCCGCGCCGCCCGCGTCTTGCCCGAGCCGAATTTGTCGGCCAGCGCGTACGCCGCGTCGCAGCCGGAGGGCAGCATCAGCCCGTACAGCAGCTGGCGCACCGTCACCTTGTCGCCGACGATGAGCCGGGCGGAGGAGGCGTTCTTCGACACGATGTAGTCGCTGTACGCCATCTGGATCGTCACCTTGGCGTCCAGGTTCAGCTTCGGCTGGGCGAGCACGACCTTGGCGGTCATGATCTTGGTCGTGGAGCCGGTGGAGCGCTTGGTGTCGGCGGCCTTGGTGTAGAGCGACTTGCCGGTCGCGTTGTTCATCACGAAGCCGCCCTTGGCGGCGATCGAGGGCGCGGTGGGCGCCCGCACGGCGGCGGCGGGTACGACCCGCTCGGGTGCGGCGGCCTGCGCGGGTGCGGTGGCGAGGGCTCCGGTGGCGAGGACGGCGCCGCCGGTCAGGGCGACGGAGAGGGCCCTGCGCAGACGGACGCCCGAAATGTTGTTCATTGAGTTGATTACCCCGATTGTGGTGAATTCCCCGGAAGTGCGGCCGAGTTGTGGTCGGTGCAGCGGTGGCCGCGACAGTGCGACATCCGAAGGGGGTAAATGGTTGCGCGGTGGCCCGGGGGAAGTTCTCCGGCTCCCCCTGGAGGGTGAGCGGGGCGGACCGGCGTCCGGATGCTGGACCGGATCCCTCTTGTGTCCCTGTTGTATCTATCCTGTCGGCATGACCACGGCAGTGAAGCAACCCCCCGCGGCGGACCGCGTCTACACCCACGTCAAACAGGGCGTCCTGGAGCGCCGTTACGAGGGCGGGACGCTGCTCACCGAGGGCGAGCTGGCCGAGGCCGTGGGCGTGTCCCGCACCCCGGTGCGCGAGGCGCTGCTGCGGCTCGAGGTCGAGGGCCTGATCCGGCTCTACCCCAAGAAGGGCGCGCTGGTCCTGTCCGTCTCCGCGCAGGAGATCGCGGACGTGGTGGAGACGCGGCTGCTGGTCGAGGAGCACGCGGCCAGGAAGGCCGTACCCGCCCCGCCGGGGCTCGTCGAACGGCTGGAGGAGCTGCTCGCCCGGCAGAAGGAGCAGGCCGCCGCCGGTGACTTCGCCGCCGCCTCCGTCACCGACCGCTGCTTCCACGCCGAGATCGTCCGCAGCGGCGGCAACGAGATCCTCTCCCGCCTCTACGACCAGCTCCGCGACCGCCAGCTGCGCATGGGCGTCGCCGTGATGCACTCCCACCCCGACCGGATCGCCCACACCCTCGCCGAGCACGAGGAGATCCTCGACGCGCTGCGTGCCGGGGACGCGGAGGCGGCCGTCGCAGTGGTGGGCCGGCACGTGGGCTGGTTCTCGAACCTGGCTCGGGGGGAGGTCCGATGAGTACGGCCACCTCGGCCGGCCGTGCCCTGCCCGGCGATCCCCCGGGCGGCCGCCGCGCGATCGCCGTGTGGAGTGTCGGCGTCTCCGTCTACTTCGTCGCCGTCATCTTCCGTACGTCCCTGGGGGTCGCCGGACTCGACGCCGCCGACCGCTTCCACGTCAACGCCTCCGCCCTGTCCACCTTCTCCATCCTCCAGCTGCTGGTCTACGCCGGCATGCAGATACCCGTCGGCCTGCTGGTCGACCGGCTCGGCACCAAGAAGGTGCTGGGCCTCGGCGTCGTGCTGTTCACGGTGGGGCAGCTGGGCTTCGCCTTCTCGCCGTCGTACGGCATGGCGCTGGCCTCTCGGGCGCTGCTGGGCTGCGGGGACGCGATGACGTTCATCAGCGTGCTGCGGCTGGGCACCCGCTGGTTCCCGGCCCGGCGCGGGCCGATGGTGGCCCAGCTCGCCGGTCTCGTCGGCATGGCGGGCAACCTGGTCTCCACCCTCGTTCTGGCCCGGCTGCTGCACGGCATCGGCTGGACGGCGGCGTTCGCGGGCAGTGCGCTGGCGGGCGCGGTCGTCTTCGTCCTGCTGCTGCTCTTCCTCAAGGACCACCCCGAAGGGCACGAGCCGGAGCCGATGCCGCACCAGGGGGCCGCGTACGTACGGCGGCAGATCGCGATGTCCTGGCGGGAGCCGGGGACGCGGCTCGGGCTGTGGGTGCACTTCACCACCCAGTTCCCGGCGATGGTGTTCCTGCTGCTGTGGGGGATGCCGTTCCTGGTCGAGGCGCAGGGGCTGTCCCGGGCCACGGCGGGCACGCTGCTCACCCTCGTCGTGCTCTCCAACATGACGGTCGGTCTGGTCTACGGCCAGGTCATCGCCCGGCACCACGCGGCGCGGCTGCCGCTGGCGCTCGGCACGGTGGGGGCGACGGCGCTGCTCTGGGCGGCGACGCTGGCCTACCCGGCCGAACACGCGCCGATGTGGCTGCTGGTGGTGCTGTGCACGGTGCTGGGGGCGTGCGGGCCGGCGTCGATGATCGGCTTCGACTTCGCGCGGCCGGCGAATCCGCCGGAGCGGCAGGGGACGGCGTCCGGCATCACGAACATGGGGGGCTTCGTGGCGTCGATGACCACGTTGTTCGCGGTGGGGGTGCTGCTGGACGCGACGGGGGACGACTACGGGGTGGCGTTCTCGTCGGTGTTCGTGTTGCAGGCGCTCGGGATCACGCAGATTCTGCGGTTGCGGAAGCGGGCCGCGCTGCGGGAGCGGGAGCGGTTGGTTGCGAGCCGGGTGGAGAAGGTGCACGTGCCGGTGTAGGCACCCGGCGTGGGTGCGGGCGTGAGGGCGGGGCGGGGGCGGGCCGCGCTGCCGGGTGCCTCCCCCACTCTCGGCTTCGCTCGAGCGGGAGGTGCCCCCACCGCCCACCCGTGCCGCCCCAGCGGCACGACTGCCCGCAGCTACGGCGTCACCGTGAAATGGCGCAGGATCGCCGCCGTCAGGTCCGGGTCGCCCTCCGTCTTGATGCGGTCCTTCGCCGCCTCCGGGGTCACCCGGCCGCAGGCCAGGCGGAAGTACGTCTCCCAGTCGAGGGTGAGGGTGGCGGCGGGGCCGAGGGCCGGGGACGATTCGAGGGTGCCGCGGCCCTGGATGTCGACGCGGATGGTGCGCAGGAACTCGACCGGGCCGTGCACGTCGAAGACGACCGCCGAACTGCGCGGCGCGTCCGCCCGCTCGGCGACGACGGCGGGCAGCTCGCCGAGCAGCACGTCGCGGGCGACGTGCGCGCCGGGGGAGTCGAGGTTGCCGGGGCGGCCGAGGGTGGTGCGCAGGTCCTGTTCGTGCGCCCACACGTCGAAGGCGTGCCGGCGCATGGCCTCCTCGAGGGTCAGCTCGGTGCCGAGCGGGCCGCGCACCTTCGTGCCCGGGTCCCGCGACTCGTTCCGCAGCTGGCGGTTGCGCCGGATGATCATGTACTCCAGCTCGGACGTCATCTCCGGCGCCGTGTGGTGGCGGCGGACGTCGACCTGCATCTCCATGTACCGCTGGTGGTCGTTGGTGACGTGGTAGAGGTCGCGCGGGAGGGTGTGGATGGGGCGGGGGTCACCGAGCATCTCGGAGTCCAGGCCCATCACGTGCGAGACGATGTCGCGCACCGACCAGCCCGGGCAGGGGGTCCGGCGGTTCCACTCTGCCTCCACAAGCGGCTGGACCAGCTCGGATATCGCCTCGATGGAGTGAGTCCAGGCGTCGGCGTAGGGCTGGAGGGTGGGATGCAGACTCACGGAACGGGACCCCTCGGCGGTCGGTACACGGGCGGTTGGTGGCGGCGGTGCCAGTGGCGGCGGCGGCAGTCGGCGGGCGTCTTGGGAGGCTAAGTTACGCTGCTGTGCGGCACCCCGGCAGTGCTTTCGTGTGACGATCGTAGGCCCGTGTGGACGGCTCGAATGCCAGGACGGTGGTAGTGTGCGCGCCTCTTTGATCCAAATCGCCGTGAACGAGGACGAAACGGTCGAAGCGCGTCGCCTCCGGGCGGCGGCTCTGGTAAGGGAGCAGGCGGGCGCCGATCTGGTGGTGCTGCCGGAGCTGTGGACCACGGGCGCGTTCGCCTTCGAGGAGTTCGACGCGGCGGCCGAGCCGCTGCGGGGTCCGACGCACGAGGCGATGGCGAAGGCGGCGAGCGACGCGGGCGTGTGGCTGCACGCCGGGTCGATTCCCGAACGCGGCCCGGACGGGCGGCTCTACAACACCTCTCTCGTCTTCTCCCCCTCCGGTGACCCGGCCGCCTCCTACCGCAAGATCCACCGCTTCGGCTTCGACAAGGGCGAGGCCGTACTGATGGGCGCGGGGCGCGAACCGGTGACGGTCCCCCTGGCGGACACCACCACCCTTGGCGTGGCGACCTGCTACGACCTGCGCTTTCCGGAACTCTTCCGCGCCCTCGTCGACGCCGGCGCCGAGATCCTCGTCGTGCCGGCGGGCTGGCCGGAGCGCCGCCGGTCGCACTGGACGCTGCTGGCCCGGGCGCGGGCCGTGGAGAACCAGGCATTCGTGCTCGCCTGCGGAACGGCCGGGACGCACGCCGGAGTTCCGCAGGCAGGTCACTCGATCGTGGTGGACCCGTGGGGCGAGGTGCTCGCGGAGGCTGGCCCGGACGAGGAGGTCCTCACGGTGGAGTTCGACCCGGCGAAGGTGGCGCGGACCAGGGAGCAGTTCCCGGCACTGAAGGACCGGGTGCTGGGGCTGGAGCCGCCGCGCGGCTGAGCGCGGAGTGTGAGGGGAAGTGACGCCGCGTGTTTGACGTGGTGTCACGCTGCCCAGTATGCCGGTATGACACGGACGCGTACCGGTACCTCCGCCATTCGCCGGGTGCGGGTGGACCCTCTCGGCGCCCCTTTCGCGACGGCTTTCGAGCTTCCGGCGGCGGGACTTCCCCCGCTGACGCCCGAGGAATGGGTGCGCGCCAGCTTCGAGGACGTCCCGTTGATACTGCGTGAGCTGCTCCGGACCGGGTGGGCGGGCGTGCTGGGGCTGCGACTGGGGCCGCGCACCTCGCGACGGCACGTGGTGGGCTGGCGCGTGCTGGAGACCGGGCCGGGCAGGATCGCCCTGGAGGCCCGCGCGCCGTCGCTGACCGTGCGCAACGTCGTGACCGTGGACGGCGCGCGGCTGCTCTGGGCGACGTACGCGTTCTACGAGCGCCGGGCCGGCCGGGTGCTGTGGGCCGTGGCGGCCCCCGTGCACCACCTGGCCGTGCCGCTGCTCCTCGGCCGCGCCGTCCGCCGCATGGCCTGAGAGCCGCCGGTCCGCCGCACGGCGTGAGGCGCCGCCGGGTCGCCGGTCCTCAGTCGTCCTCCCGTTCCTTCTCCGCCAGGTGGATCACGCACACCGTCAGGGCGATCAGCAGCGCCGGGTCCGCGTCGTCCCGGACGACGTCCACGCCGTAGGTGTCCCGGAGGGTGAGCCACCGCCGGGAGACGACGGCCAGCAGTTCGCCGTCGTACTCGACGGCGAACTCCCGGTCGAGGATCTTGCCGCTGACGTCCAGTTCGGTGCCGTCGGCCAGGGTGACCCGGTAGTGGTTGCGCAGCAGGGAGAGACGTTTCCGCTTGATGCGTGCCAGCGGCTCGCCGGCCCGTTCGATCACCATCGTGTCGCGCAGGGCGAACATCTTCTGGTGGATGTCGATGAGCACGCGCCCCTGGGCGTCCTTCAGCTCCCAGGTGTCCCGCAGCCGCATCGCCTTGCCGTCGACGAGGAAGACCTTGTTGCCGTGGTCGTCCTCGATCCAGTAGTCGTCACCGATACCGAGGAGCCGGTCGTACACGAGGAATCTCATACTCTGACCGGTTCCCCCGGACCCGTCCCGAAACGCCGCCGGTAGGCCGACGGGCTGAGTCCCGTCTCGCGTCGCAGCCGCGCCCTGAGGTTCGCGGCGGTCCCCAGTCCGCTGCGGGCCGCCACCGCGTCCAGCCGCTCCTCCCCGCGCTCGATCAGCCGCCGCGCGAGGGTCACGCGCTCGGCGGTCAGCCAGGCGAGGGGCGTCGTCCCGAGCTGCGCCCGGAACCGCCGGTGCAGCGTGGCCGGGGAGACCGCCGCGCGCGCCGCCAGGTCCGCCACCGTCAGCGGCTCGCTCAGATGCTCCTGCACCCACGCCAGCAGGGGCGCGAGCGACTCGTCCGGCACGTCCGGCACCGGCCGCTCCACGAACTGGCGCTGCCCGCCGTCCCGGTGGGTGGCGAACACCAGCCGTCGGGAGACGGCGTTCGCGATCTCGGCGCCGTGGTCCCGGCGCCAGAGGTGCAGTCCGAGGTCCAGTGCCGCCGCGCTGCCGGCGGCGGTGAGAACGTCGCCGTCGTCCACGAACAGCACGTCCGGTTCGAGCAGGACGCGCGGGTGCAGCCGGCGGAAGGATTCCGCCCACAGCCAGTGGGTCGCGGCCCGCCGCCCGTCCAGGAGACCGGCCTCGGCGAGTGCGAAGCTGCCGGTGCACAGGCTCACCACGCGTGCGCCGCGGGCGTGTGTGCGCCGGATGGCGTCGAGCACGGCGGGGACGCGCGGCACCACGTTGTCCGGCCGGCCGGGCACGACGAGCGTGTCCGCGTCGTCCACGGCGTCCAGTCCCGGCACGTCGGTGAGCGTGAAGAACCCGTGATTCATGCGGATCCCGGGATTCGGAGCGCACAGCGTCACCTCGTACAGCGGCCCCGGCAGCCCCAGCTCGGGCCGCGGCAACCCGAACAGCTCGGTGGCGCAGCCGACCTCGAACGGGTTGGTGCCCTCGTCGACGATCACCGCGACACGATGAGGGCGCGAGGGCTGAGAGGATCCTTGCGACATATGCGATTCCTAGCACTCGTCCGCACCCCCGTCACCCCGGACGATGGCGCCATGACTCAGGAACCGATCTCCTTGACCTCCGCCCTCGCCTCCTTCGCCGAGCAGTGGAGCCCCCGTATCGTCACCGCCGTCAACGACTACGACGTCCGCATCGCGAAGGTCGAGGGCGAGCACGTCTGGCACGTGCACGACCACACCGACGAGTTCTTCCTCGTCCTCGACGGCGAACTGCACATCGGCCTGCGCGAGCCCGCCGGCGAGCGCGTCGTCGTCCTGCCGAGGGGCTCCGTCTTCACCGTCCCGCGCGGCACCGAACACAAGCCGTACGCGCCCGTTCCCACGGCCATCCTGCTGTTCGAACCGACCGGGACCCTCACCGTCGGCGACCGGCACGACGAGGTGCCGGGCCATGTGGACGCGACCAGCGGACACGCGCTGACACCGGGCGCCTGCTGACGGAACCGCGAGGAGGCGGGGCGAAGTCGGGGGCGGCGCCGGTGGACTCCCCGGCGCCGTCAGGCGCCGTAGCCGTTGTGGTAGCCGTCCTGCGTGGGGTGGTGGGGCCGTTCCTCGACGACCGGGGTCGACGGCGGCATCACGACGCGGCGGCGCCGGGCGATGCTGCTGAACGTCGCGACGCCGATCAGACCGACGACCATGAAGATCACACCGACCAGGTCGAGGTTGACGCCCTGCATGTCCCAGTCGGTCGCGAACGTGAGGATGGCTCCCACGGCGATGAGGATGATGCACCCGCCGAGGCCCATGAGTGTTGCCTCCCTGTCAGATCCGGTCGGTTCCGGGTTTCCGGCCGATCCGGTTCCGTGCGGGTACCCCGGGCCTCAACCCTCATGCCGTGGGGCGGTGTTCCGCGTTCCGGTCTACGGCTGGAGGAAGGCCACCAGCGCGTTGGCCAGCAGGTGCGGGTCGTCGGCGCCGCACAACTCCCGGGCGCTGTGCATCGACAGGATGGCCACGCCGATGTCGACGGTGCTGATGCCGTGCCGGGCCGCGGTGATGGGGCCGATGGTCGTGCCGCACGGCATGGAGTTGTTGGAGACGAAGGTCTGGAAGGGGATGTCCGCCTTCTCGCAGGCGGCGGCGAACACCGCGCGGCCCGAACCGTCGGTGGCGTAGCGGTTGTTGACGTTGACCTTGAGGATGGGGCCGCCGTTGACCCGCGGGTGGTGCGTCGGGTCGTGCCGTTCCGCGTAGTTGGGGTGGACGGCGTGGCCCGTGTCGGAGGACAGGCAGACGGTGCCGGCGAAGGCGCGCGCCCGGTCCTCGTAGGAGCCGCCGCGGGCGAACACCGAGCGTTCCAGCACGGTGCCGAGGAGCGGTCCGTCGGCGCCGGTGTCCGACTGGGAGCCGGTCTCCTCGTGGTCGAAGGCGGCGAGCACGGGGATGTAGGGGAGGCCGGCGCCGGAGGTCGCGACCGCGGCCAGCGCGGCCGTCCCGGCGTGCACGGACAGCAGGTTGTCCATCCGCGGGCCCGCCACCAGCTCCCGGTCGCGGCCCAGGTACGCCGGGGGCTCCACGGAGTGCGTCATCAGGTCCCAGCCGGTGACCTCGCCGCGGGCGAGGCCCGCCTCGTCCTCCAGGAAGGCGATCAGGTCGCCGTCGCGCACGGTGTCGCCCAGGCCCCAGACGGGCTGGAGGTGGCGCTGCTTGTCGAGCTTGAGGCCGTCCGCGGTGACGTTGCGGTCCATGTGGATGGCGAGCTGCGGCACGCGCAGCAGCGGCCGGTCGACGTTCACCAGGCGCGTCGAGCCGTCGCGCAGCGAGAGGCGTCCGGCCAGGCCCAGGTCGCGGTCGAGCCAGGAGTTCATCAGCGGGCCGCCGTAGATCTCCACGGCGACCTGGCGCCAGCCGTGCGAGCCGGTGTCCGGGCGGGGCTTGACGCGCAGGTTGGGGGAGTCGGTGTGGGCGCCGACGATGCGGAAGGGGGTGTGGGCCGCGGCACCCTCCGGCACGTACCAGGCGATGATCGCGCCCCCGCGCAGCACGTAGCGGCCGCCGCTCGTCCCGTCCCAGGCGTCCGTCTCCGCGACCTGCCGGAAACCGGCCTTCTCCAGGCGCTCGGCGGCGTTCGCCACGGCGTGGTACGGGGTCGGGCTCGCCGACAGGAAGGTCATCAGGTCGTCGGTGTGGCCGCGGTCGAAGCGGGAGGGTGCGCTCATGGGGTTCACCTTAACGACGTACGAGGGCCCGCTTCCCGTCTGGCGGGAGCGGGCCCTCGTGGGGGTGTGCGGAACGGACTTTCGGCGCGGGGCCCGTCCTAGAACGCGGCCTCGTCCAGCTCCATCAGGTCCAGCTCGACGCCCTGGGCGACCTTGCGGGCCAGGGTGAGGCCGGGCAGGACGTTCGCGGCGAAGAACTTCGCGGCGGCGATCTTGCCGGTGTAGAACGCCTTGTCCTTGGCGGAGGCGGTCGGCAGCTTCTCGGCGGCGATCGCGGCGCCCTTGAGGAGCAGGTAGCCGACGATCACGTCGCCGGAGGCCAGCAGCAGGCGGGTGGTGTTGAGGCCCACCTTGTAGATGTTCTTGACGTCCTGCTCGGTGGCCGCGAGGTCGGTCAGCATCAGGCCGACGATGGCCTCCAGCTCGACGGCGGCCTTGGCCAGGTGCTCGCGGGCGCCGGACAGCTCCTCGCCGCCGGTGCCGAGGGCGAGGAACTTCTTGATGTCCTCGGCGACCGAGTTCAGCGCGGCGCCCTGGTTGCGGACGATCTTCCGGAAGAAGTAGTCCTGGCCCTGGATCGCCGTGGTGCCCTCGTAGAGGGTGTCGATCTTGGCGTCCCGGATGTACTGCTCGATCGGGTACTCCTGGAGGAACCCGGAGCCGCCGAAGGTCTGCAGCGACTGGGCGAGCTGCTCGTAGGCCTTCTCCGAGCCGTAGCCCTTGACGATCGGCAGGAGCAGGTCGTTGAGGGCGTGCTCGGCCGAGGCGTCCTCGCCGTTCGCCTCCTTGACCTGGATCTCGTCCTGCACGGAGGCGGTGTACATGACGAGGGCGCGCATGCCCTCCGCGTACGCCTTCTGCGTCATCAGGGAGCGGCGCACGTCCGGGTGGTGCGTGATGGTGACCTTGGGGGCCGACTTGTCCATGAAGTTGGCGAGGTCCGGGCCCTGGACGCGCTCCTTGGCGTACTCCAGGGCGTTGAGGTAGCCCGTGGAGAGGGTGGAGATCGCCTTCGTGCCGACCATCATGCGGGCGAACTCGATGATGCGGAACATCTGGCGGATGCCGTCGTGCTTGTCGCCGATCAGCCAGCCCTTGGCGGGGTGGCGGTCGCCGAAGGTCATCTCGCAGGTGTTGGAGGCCTTCAGGCCCATCTTGTGCTCGACGTTGGTGGCGTAGACGCCGTTGCGCTCGCCCAGCTCGCCGGTCTCGAAGTCGAACTCGTACTTCGGGACCAGGAAGAGGGACAGGCCCTTGGTGCCGGGTCCGGCGCCCTCGGGGCGGGCGAGGACGTAGTGGAGGATGTTCTCCGACATGTCGTGCTCGCCGGACGTGATGAAGCGCTTCACGCCCTCGATGTGCCAGGAGCCGTCGGCCTGCTCGACTGCCTTGGTGCGGCCGGCGCCCACGTCCGAACCGGCGTCCGGCTCGGTGAGGACCATGGTGGAGCCCCACTGCTTCTCGACGGCGATCGAGGCGATGTGCTTCTGGACCTCGTTGCCCTCCTCGAAGAGGATGCCGGCGAACGCCGGGCCCGAGGAGTACATCCACACGGCCGGGTTGGCGCCGAGGATCAGCTCCGCGTAGGCCCAGATCAGGGAGCGCGGCGAGGTGGTGCCGCCGATCTCCTCGGGCAGCCCGAGCCGCCAGTACTCGGAGTCCATGAAGGCCTGGTAGCTCTTCTTGAAGGACGCCGGGACCGGCGCGGTGTTGGTCTCCGGGTCGAAGACCGGCGGGTTGCGGTCGGCGTCGGCGAAGGACTCGGCCAGCTCGTTCTCCGAGAGGCGGGTCAGCTCCTCGAGCACGCTCTTGGCGGTGTCCGTGTCCATCTCCGCGAACGGGCCGCTGCCGTAGACCTTGTCGCGGCCGAGCACCTCGAAGAGGTTGAACTCGATGTCCCGGAGATTCGGCTTGTAGTGCCCCATGGCGACGGCTCCGTTGAGAGATCGGCGAGGCACTCGCTCCTCGCATCCGTACACATACCAACTAGTAGCTCCGATGATGCTACCCGTCGGTAATAAGAAGCAACCCCGAGCCGCCCATCTGTGACTCGTTACTCGTTACTCTGTGCTGCATGTACGGCTACGACCAGACCGCGGGCCAACAGCAGCAGCAGTACGCCCCGCCCCCGCAGCAGCCGATGGGCGGCGGATACGGGCAGCAGCCGCCGCTGTACCCCGAGCCGTCCCCGCCCTCGCTCGCGGACGCGGTGCGCGCCTTCACCACCGGGCAGATGTCCGCCGAGGACTTCCAGCAGATCTTCGCGACCTCGAAGGTCTACTGCCCCCGCGGCGACAATCCCGGCTTCCTCGCGCTGCACAACACCCAGCAGCCGGTGATCCCGATGTTCACCGGCCTGAAGGAGCTGCGCAGGTACGCGGGCAAGGAGTCGAAGTACTTCGTGATCACCGGGGCGGAGGTGATCGACCTGCTGCCGACCGGCTACGGCTTCGTCCTGGACATGGAGGGTGAGCACCGGATGGTCTTCGACGCCAAAGCCGTCGAACAGATGGTCGATTTTGCGATGCGCCGGATGTACGGCTAGACGCCGTTGCCGCGCAGACGGCCGATCGACGCCTCGGGAATCCGTGAGCCCGGAGGGAATGCCCTCCGGGCTTTCGTGGTTCCAGGTGGCAAGAAGTTCAATGCTCAACTAAAGTGGGGCGCACGCCGCCCGAGGAGGGGGATCTTCGACCACCAGGACTCCAACGGTGGCGGCGGCACCATCACCAACGGCGACACCCAGTGGATGACGGCGGGCTCCGGCCTGCTGCACATCGAGGCGCCGCCGGAGCAGCTGGTCATGTCCGGCGGGCTCTTCCACGGACTCCAGCTGTGGGTGAACCTGCCGGCCAAGGACAAGATGATGGCCCCGCGCTACCAGGACATCCGCAGCGGCTCCGTCCAGCTGCTCACCTCCCCCGACGGCGGCGCGCTGCTGCGCGTCATCGCCGGTGAGCTGGACGGGCACGACGGCCCCGGCATCACGCACACGCCGATCACGATGGTGCACGCCACGCTGGCGCCGGGCGCCGAGGTCACCCTGCCCTGGCGGGAGGACTTCAACGGCCTGGCGTACGTCATGGCCGGGCGCGGGTCGGTGGGTGCCGAGCGGCGTCCGGTGCACCTCGGGCAGACCGCGGTCTTCGGCGCCGGGGGCTCGCTGACCGTCCGCGCGGACGAGAAGCAGGACTCGCACACCCCGGACCTGGAGGTCGTGCTGCTCGGCGGCCGGCCGATCCGGGAGCCGATGGCGCACTACGGCCCGTTCGTGATGAACACCAAGGACGAGCTGATGCAGGCATTCGAGGACTTCCAGAAGGGCCGCCTCGGCACCGTCCCGGCCGTGCACGGCATGTCGGGCGAGGGCCCCGGGGCCTGACAGCACGTCACCCGGGCGGGCCGTCCGCGCAGGACAGCCCGCCCGGCGCGTGATCGGGTGGAGCCGTGCAGCTGCTCCCCGGTCCGGTCCGCCGGTTCGCCGCCTGGTGCGCCGTCATCCTGCTCGCCAGCGGCGTCGTCTACGTCGCGATCCGGCTCTGCGTCGAGTTCCGCACCGCCGTGACCCCGGCGCTGCTCGCGCTGCTCGGCACCGCCCTGCTCCGACCGCTGCACGCGCGGCTGGTGAAGGCCCACGTGCAGCGGTCGCTGGCCGCGGGGCTGACCTGTGCGGCCGTGCTGGCCGTGGTCGGCGGGGCCGTGTACATCGTGGTCTCCGCGCTCGTCGAGACCGGCGACCAGATCGTCGCCTCGCTGCGGGACGCGGCCCAGGGCATCGCCGACCACTTCGGCGCCGCCGGGACCTCGCTGGACGACCTGGCCTCCAACGCCCGCGAGCTGCTGGGCAAGTTCGGCGGCACGGCCGCGTCCGGCGTGGTGACCGGGATCAGCGTCGTCGGCGAGATGATCGCCATGGCCGTGCTCGCCCTGCTGCTCGTCTTCTTCTTCCTGCGCGACTCCGACCGGGCCGTCGGCACGGTGCGCGCCCTCGCCCCGCCCGGCGCCGCCGACACGGTCGAGGCCATGGCCCGGCGGGCGTTCGGCGCCGTCGAGGGCTTCATGCGGGGTACGACCCTGATCGCCCTCATCGACGCGCTGTGCATCACCGTCGGGCTGCTCGTCCTGCGCGTCCCCGGCGCGGTCGGGCTCGGGGCGCTGGTCTTCGTCGGCGCCTACATCCCGTATCTGGGCGCGTTCATCTCCGGTGCCGTGGCGGTGCTGGTGGCGCTGGCCGACCGGGGCTTCGTCATCGCGCTGTGGGCGCTGGGCGTGGTGCTGGCCGTACAGGTGCTGGAAGGACACGTGCTCCAGCCGATGATCCAGAGCCGGACGGTGCAGATGCACCCGGCGGTCGTGCTGCTGGCGCTCACCGCGGGCGCGTCGGTGGCCGGCATCCTCGGGATGCTCCTCGCCGTGCCCCTGACCGCGGCGGCGTTCGGGGTGGTGCACGAGCTCCAGGGTCGCTACGGGGCTTCCGGTTCCGGAGCCTCCGGGCCGGCCGCGGGACCGGCTCCGTCCTCCGGGGCGGCGGACTCGTAGAGCTCGTACCAGATGCTCTTGCCCTCGCCGCGCGGGGCGACGCCCCATGCGTCAGCGAGCAGTTCGACCAGCATCAGCCCGCGTCCGGAGGACGCCATCTCCCCCGGCCTGCGCTTGTGCGGGAGGTCGTCGCCGTTGTCGGTGACCTCCACCCGGATCCGCCGCTCGCCCGGCTCCCCGGCGACCTCGGCGACCAGCAGGGCGTCGGTGTCGGTGTGCACCAGGACGTTCGTCAGCATCTCGGAGAGCAGGAGTACCGCCGCGTCGCGCTGCTCCTCGCCCGGCCAGTCGTGCAGCAGGTCGCGCAGATGCTGACGGGCGGTGGCGATCCGGGCGGGCTCGGCCTGGGCGACGGACAGCATCGTGCGGCGCACCGGCGCCCGGGTCGCGGTGGATTCGCCGCAGCCGCAGCCCTCGCCCTGCCGGCACAGCAGCACCAGCGCGATGTCGTCCTCCCGGCGGTCGGACAGCGGGCCGACGGTGTGGTGCGAGGAGGGGCCGTGCACGGCCTGGACCAGCGCGTCGGCCAGCTCCTCCAGGCCGCCGGTGTGCTCCTCCAGGATCACCCGCAGGCGGTGCCAGCCGCTCTGCAGATCGTGGCCGCCGGTCTCGACCAGGCCGTCCGTGCACAGCATCAGGGTGTCCCCGGGTTCCAGGGCGAGCCGCGTCGTCGGGTAGTCGGTGTCCGGGTCGATGCCCAGCGGCAGCCCGCCCGCCGTGGCGAGGATCAGCGCCGTTCCGTCCGCCATGCGCACCACCGGGTCCAGGTGGCCCGCGCGGGCGCTCTCCACGGTGCCGGTGGCGGGGTCGACCTCGGCGTAGTAGCAGGTCGCGAAGCGCAGGTCGCCGGGGTCGTCCTCGCCCGTGGCGAGACCGTGGAAGAAGTGGGAGGCGCGGGCGAGCACCGCGTCGGGGCGGTGGCCCTCGGAGGCGTAGGCGCGCAGGGCGATGCGCAACTGGCCCATCAGTCCGGCCGCGCGCACGTCGTGCCCCTGGACGTCGCCGATCACCAGGGCGAAGCGGTCCCCGGGCAGCGGGATCATGTCGTACCAGTCGCCGCCGACCTGGAGGCCGCCGCCGGTGGGGACGTAGCGGGCGGCGACGTCCATGCCGGGGATCTCCGGGCCGAGCATGGGCAGCATCGAGCGCTGCAGCCCCTCGGTCAGCTCCCGCTGGTTCTCCGCGGCGCCGGCCCGGGACAGGGCCTGGGCGAGCATCCGCGCCACCGTGGTCAGCACGGAGCGCTCGTCCGGCGTGAACGCGACCGGATAGGCGAAGGCGGCCATCCAGGCGCCCATGGTGCGGCCCGCCACGGTCAGCGGCAGATAGGCCCAGGAGCGGCGGCCGAAGCGCTCGGCGAGCGACCATGTCATGGGGTAGCGGGACCGGTACTGCTGCGGGGAGGAGAGATAGACCGCGCGGCCGGTGCGGACCACCTCGGCGGCCGGGTAGGCGGTGTCCAGGGACATGTCCACGAACGGGTTGGACTCGTTCTCCGGCTGCCCGTGGTGGCCGATGACCGTGAGGCGGTCCCCCGAGACCCCGAACACCGCGAGGCCGTCCGGGGAGAACCCCGGCATCGACAGCCCGGCCGCGACCCGCAGCACCTCCTCGGTCGACCGCGCCTCGGCCAGCGCCCGGCCCGCGTCCAGCAGGAATGCCTCCCGCGAGCGGCGCCACTCTCCGGTGACCGCGCTGCGCCCGGCGGGCGTGCCCGGCCGCGGTTCGGCGACCTCCTGGAGGGTGCCGGTCAGCACGTACGCCTTGCGCTCGGGGTCGAAGGAGGGCTTGGAGCGGCTGCGCACGACCCGGACGACATGACCGCGTTCGTCCATGATCCGGATCCGGACCTCGGCGAGGGTGCCCTCGGCGACGGCGAGCTGGACCACGCCGGTGATCTCGTTCCAGTCCACCGGATGCAGCCGGGCCCTCACCTGCGCCTCCGTGAGGCATGCCGGTTCCGCGGGCAGCCCGAGCAGACGGGCGGCCTCCGCGTCCACCACGACCTCGCCCGTGGCGGTGTCCCAGTGCCACAGTCCGGTCGCGAGGGAGGCGAGGACGTCCCCCACCTCGGGCAGGGGCTCACCAGTACGCATTGCCCCACTTTAGGAAGATGTGCTCGGACAGTGCCACCGCTCGCCGTGTTGCCGAGGCGGGCGGGGAGCGGGCTCCCGGCGGGCCGGTCACGCGTCAATGGGGAGGAAGGCAGCCGTTGCTGCCCGGTACGCTGGGGTTGTTTCACGTGAAACGCGAAACGCCATCCCCGATCCGCGAAGGCTGGATGAACGACGATGCATCGGTACAGGTCCCACACCTGCGGCGAGCTCCGCTCCTCTGACGTCGGCACCGACGTCCGACTGAGTGGCTGGCTGCACAATCGGCGCGACCTGGGCGGCATCCTCTTCATCGATCTGCGCGATCACTACGGCATCACTCAGCTCGTCGCCCGTCCGGGCACCGAGGCGTACGAGGCGCTGGACAAGCTGACCAAGGAATCGACCGTTCGGGTCGACGGCAAGGTCGTCTCCCGCGGCGCCGACAACATCAACCCGGACCTGCCCACCGGCGAGGTCGAGGTCGAGGTGGGCGAGGTCGAGCTGCTGGGCGCCGCCCAGCCGCTGCCCTTCACCATCAACACCGAGGACGGGGTCAACGAGGAGCGGCGCCTGGAGTACCGCTTCCTGGACCTGCGCCGCGAGCGCATGCACCGCAACATCATGCTGCGCACCTCGGTCATCTCCGCGATCCGCAGCAAGATGGTCGCCCTCGGCTTCAACGAGATGGCCACGCCCATCCTCACCGCCACCTCCCCCGAGGGCGCGCGGGACTTCGTGGTCCCCTCCCGCCTGCACGCGGGCCGCTTCTACGCCCTGCCGCAGGCGCCGCAGCAGTTCAAGCAGCTGTTGATGATCTCGGGCTTCGACCGGTACTTCCAGATCGCGCCCTGCTTCCGTGACGAGGACGCCCGTGCCGACCGCTCGCCCGGCGAGTTCTACCAGCTCGACGTCGAGATGAGCTTCGTCGAGCAGGAGGACGTCTTCCAGCCGGTCGAGCGGCTGATGACGGAGCTGTTCACGGAGTTCGGCGGCGACCGTGAGGTGACCTCCCCCTTCCCGCGGATCCCGTTCCGCGAGGCGATGCTGAAGTACGGTTCCGACAAGCCGGACCTGCGCGCCCAGCTGGAGCTGGTCGACATCACCGACGTCTTCGAGGGCTCGGAGTTCAAGGCCTTCGCCGGCAAGCACGTGCGCGCGCTGCCCGTTCCGGACGTCTCGGCGCAGCCCCGCAAGTTCTTCGACCAGCTCGGCGACTACGCCGTCTCGCAGGGCGCCAAGGGCCTGGCCTGGGTCCGCGTCGGTGAGGACGGCAAGCTGTCCGGCCCGATCGCCAAGTTCCTCACCGAGGCCAACGTCGCGGAGCTGACCAAGCGGCTCTCCCTGGCCCCCGGCCACGCGGTGTTCTTCGGCGCGGGCGAGTTCGACGAGGTCTCCAAGATCATGGGCGCCGTCCGCGTCGAGGCCGCCCAGCGCGCCGGGCACTTCGAGGAGAACGTCTTCCGGTTCTGCTGGATCGTTGACTTCCCGATGTACGAGAAGGACGAGGAGACGGGGAAGATCGACTTCTCCCACAACCCGTTCTCGATGCCGCAGGGCGGCATGGACGCCCTGGAGAACCAGGACCCGCTGGACATCCTGGCCTGGCAGTACGACATCGTCTGCAACGGCGTCGAGCTGTCCTCCGGCGCGATCCGGAACCACGAGCCGGAGATCATGCTCAGGGCCTTCGAGATCGCGGGCTACGACGCGGAGACCGTTGAGCGCGAGTTCGCCGGCATGCTGCGCGCCCTGCGCTTCGGCGCCCCGCCCCACGGTGGCATCGCCCCGGGCGTCGACCGCATCGTCATGCTGCTGGCCGACGAGCCCAACATCCGCGAGACCATCGCCTTCCCGCTCAACGGCAACGCCCAGGACCTGATGATGGGCGCCCCGACCGAGCTGGACGAGACCCGGCTGAGGGAACTGCACCTTTCGGTGCGCAAGCCGCAGCCGAAGTAGCCCGCCGACGGCACGCACAGGGGCCCGGCACCGGTTCGACCTCCGGCGCCGGGCCCTTCGCCGTCGCGTCACCCCTGGCCCTGACCTTCCTCCTGGTAGAGCGGCAGGTTCTGGGTCGAGACGGTCCAGTCGGCAATGGTGACGTCCCCCCCCCCCCGTAGACGAAGTCCTTGCGGGTGGCGTAACGGGGGCCGTCGGGGGCGTGGCGTACGCGGTCGGGAGCTGACGACCGGGCGCGGGTCTAGCGGGCCACGAACTGGGTCAGGATGGCCTGGACCTCGTAGATGTCGACGCCCTTGGTGAAGGTCTTCTGGATGGGGGCCTGGGAGCCTGAGAGCCAGATCTTCAGTTCGGCGTCGAGGTCGAAGTGGCCGGCCGTCTCCACCGCGAAGTGCGTGATGCTGCGGTACGGGATCGAGTGGTACTCGGTCTTCTTGCCGGTGATGCCCTGCTTGTCGACCAGGATCAGACGGCGGTCGGTGAACAGGATGGTGTCGCGGATCAGCAGGTAGGCCGCGTGGACCTGCTCGCCCTGGCCGAGCAGACGCGCGTACTCCTGCTGCGCCTGGCCCGGGTCGATGCTGTGCGCGTTGCCGAAGAGTGCCATGGATGTCCCCCCACGTGACGTGATGTGGTTCTTTGTTCGATCTTCGCAAACGCGGAGGGCCCGGGAGAAGCTTCCGCCTCTCCCGGGCCCCTGCTGTAGCGAGCGCGTTACGCGGTCGGCTTCTCCTCGAGACGGGGGAAGAGCACCGCGCCCTTGGTGACCGTGGCGCCGGCGGGCAGGCGGCCCCAGTCCGCCGCGTCCTGGACCTTCTGGTCCGCGAGGGCGCCCAGGGAGGGCTCGGCGCCGAGGGAGTCCCAGAGCTTCCGGGAGGTGTCCGGCATGATCGGGTTCAGGAGGACCGCCACCGCGCGCAGGGACTCCGCGGCCGTGTAGAGGATCGTCGCCAGGCGGGCCTTGCCCTCCGGGCTGTCGTCCTTCGCGACCTTCCAGGGCTCCTGCTCGGTGATGTAGCCGTTGACCTGCTTGACGAAGTCGAAGACCGCCAGGATGCCGCCCTGGAAGTCCAGTTCCTCGCCGATCTTCCGGTCGGCCTCCGCGACCGCCTTGGCCAGGCCGGCGTGGATCGCCTGCTCCGCGTCCCCGTCGGCCGCTGCGGCCGGCAGCTCGCCGCCGAAGTACTTGTTGACCATGGCCGCCACGCGGGAGGCGAGGTTGCCGTAGTCGTTGGCCAGCTCACTGGTGTAGCGGGCCGAGAAGTCCTCCCAGGAGAAGCTGCCGTCCTGGCCGAACGCGATCGCGCGCAGGAAGTACCAGCGGTACGCGTCCACGCCGAAGTGCGAGGTCAGGTCCTGCGGCTTGATGCCGGTCAGGTTGGACTTCGACATCTTCTCGCCGCCGACCATCAGCCAGCCGTTGGCCGCGACCTTCCCGGGCAGGGGCAGGCCCTGCGCCATCAGCATGGCCGGCCAGATGATCGCGTGGAAGCGCAGGATGTCCTTGCCGACCAGGTGGACGTCGGCGGGGAACGTCGACTCGAACTTCTCGGGGTTCTCGTTGTACCCGACCGCCGTCGCGTAGTTCAGCAGGGCGTCGATCCACACGTAGATGACGTGCTTGTCGTCCCAGGGGACCGGGACGCCCCAGTCGAAGGTCGAGCGGGAGATGGAGAGGTCCTGGAGGCCCTGGCGGACGAAATTCACGACCTCGTTGCGCGCGGACTCGGGCTGGATGAAGCCCGGGTTGGCCTCGTAATGCGCGAGCAGCTTCTCGCTGTACTCGCTGAGCTTGAAGAAGTAGTTCTCCTCGCTGAGGATCTCCACCGGCTTCTTGTGGATCGGGCACAGCTTCTGGCCCGCGTACTCGCCCTCGCCGTCGAGCAGCTCGCCGGGGAGCTTGTACTCCTCGCAGCCCACGCAGTACGGGCCCTCGTAGCCGCCCTTGTAGATCTCGCCCTTGTCGTACAGGTCCTGCACGAACTCCTGGACGCGGTCGGTGTGCCGCTTCTGCGTGGTGCGGATGAAATCGTCGTTCGCGATGTCGAGGTGCTCCCACAGGGGCTTCCAGGACTCCGTGACGAGCTTGTCGGCCCAGGCCTGCGGGGTGACCCCGTTCGCCTCGGCCGTGCGCATGATCTTCTGACCGTGCTCGTCCGTGCCGGTGAGGTACCACACCTTCTCGCCGCGCTGGCGGTGCCAGCGGGTGAGCACGTCGCCTGCGACGGTCGTATAGGCGTGGCCCAGGTGAGGAGCGTCGTTGACGTAGTAGATGGGGGTCGAGACGTAGTACGCCCTCGCCCCCTGCTTCTCGGTTCCAGTGGCCGCCATGGTCGAAATCCTACTGGGCCCGTGGAGATCGACTCACACGCGTTTCGCGGGGTGGACGGAGGGCTTCCCCTTCGTCCACCCCCCCGAGGGGCCGTGCGTGCGGCTGCTGTGACCGGCTACGGGCGCCAGGTGGCCAGTACGGCCTCGTACAGCTCCTTGTCGGTGAGCTCCTTCGGGGTCTCGCCGGCCAGGAAGTGGGAGGCGTTGCCCGTCTTGAGCTTGCGGAGGTAGTCGAAGGCCCTGTTCTCCGGGTCACCGAAGGCGACGAAGGAGAAGTGGACGTTCGGGTGGTCCGCGGCCGCCTTGGTGAGGGCCTGGGTGGCGGGGGTCTTGGCGTCGGGGGCGCCGTCGGTCTGGAAGACCACGAGGGCGGGGGTGCCGGGGGGTGCCTGTTCGGTGTGGTGGGCGAGGACGGCCTCCACGGCGGCGTGGTAGCTGGTGCGGCCCATGCGGCCGAGCGCCGCGTGCAGCTCGTCGATCTTGTTCTCGTGGTCGGTGAGGGTGAGGTCGCCGGTGCCGTCCACTTCCGTGGAGAAGAACGTGACGTGGACCGTGGCCTCGGGGTCGAGGTGCGCCGCGAGTGCGAGGGTCTGCTCGGCGAGGGCCTGGGCGGAGCCGTCCTTGTAGTACGGGCGCATGGAGGCGGAGCGGTCGAGGACGAGGTGGACCTTGGCGCGGGTGCCGGTGAGGTCGTGCTTCTTGAGGGCGGTGCCGGCTGCCTTGTAGGCGGTGGTGAGGCCGGGGGCGCGGGAGCGGAGCCTTGCGGGGGGTGTGGCCGGCTTCGACGCCTCGGCTTCGCCTTCGGCGTCCGTGTTCCCACCCGCACCGCCCGTGCTGCCTTCGTTGTCTGGTGCGGGTGGCCCCTGTGGGGTGTCCTCGCCGTCGGCGGCTGCCGGTTCCGGGGTGGTGGCGGGCGGGGCGGCCGACGGCTCCGCCTTGGCCTCCGGCTCCGCCTTGGCCTCCGGCTCCGCCTTGGCCTCGGGCTTCGGCTCCGGCTCTGGCTTCGGCTCCGCCTTGGCCTCGGGCTTCGGCTCCGGCTTCGCCTCGGCCTCCGGCTTCGCCTCGGCCTCCGGCTTCGCCTCGGCCTCCGGCTTCGCCTCGGCCTCCGGCTTCGCCTCGGCCTCCGGCTTCGCCTCGACCTCCGGCTTCGCCTCGACCTCTCGCTCCGCCTCAGCCTCCGGCTTCAACTCCGGCTCAGCCTCAGCCTCGGCCTCCGGCTCCCGCTCTGCCTCCGGCTCGGGCTGCGGCTTGGCCTCTGGGGTGGGGGGCGTCTCCGCGTCCGGGGCCGGGGTCGGGGCGGTGGTCGTCGGGGGCGTTGGCTTGGGGACCGTGATGTTGGTGAAGGCGGCCTTGACGAGGTCGTGCTCGTCCGGGGTGGATTCCGAGCGGGGCTCGGGGATCTGGGAGGACTCCGGCTCGGCCGAGGTGGTCTCGGCCGGCTCCGCGGGTGCGGTGGGCTGGGACGGGAGCTTCGGCTCCGGTGCGGTGACCGGCGGTGCCGTCTCCTGCGTCGCACCCTCCGCCTGTGCGGTCCGTTCCTTGCGTGAGCGGCCGAACGCGTTCCGCAGGAGAGTGAGAATGCCCATGTGCGCAACCCTTCGAGTGAGTTGGTGCCGTCAATCCCTGGCCAGGACGGACACGTAAGGTTAGCGGTCCCGGCTTGTGATCTTGTGCAGGGTCTGACATGCGGGCGGCGAGGCGTCAAGGCCGGATCCGGTCGTCGCCGCAATTCCACCAAGGATTCCGCGGGTTCACCCGGCGTTCACCGCGACGCCCGGTCCCCGCACGTATGTGCACCTACGGTCGCGCTGACACCAGGGCATACAGGGATTCTCAAGGGGAGAACACAGTGCGCAAGCTCCTGCCGTTGATCGGAACGCCGTCCGGCCCGCATCCGGGCGGCCGGTCCGCGATGACCTGCCGTTTCCGGTGTGGTGACGCCTGCTTCCACGAGGTGCCGAACACCAGCTCCAACGAGTACGTCGGCGATGTCATCGCCGGTGCGCTCAGCCGCCGTTCCATGATGCGTGCCGCCGCCGTCGTGACCGTCGCCGCGGCCGGCGCCGGCGCGGTGGGCGTGGCGGGGGCGCCCTCGGCCCAGGCCGCGCCCGCGGCCGGAAAGGGGCACGGGAAGCCGTCCCGGACACAGGGAGCACGTGGGCTGCGGTTCACGCCCGTCGCGCCCAACACGGACGACGCCGTGACCGTCCCGGAGGGGTACCGGCAGGACGTCGTCATCCGTTGGGGTGAACCCATTCTGCGTGGGGCGCCCGCCTTCGACGCCGAGAAGCAGACCGCCAAGGCGCAGGCCGGGCAGTTCGGGTACAACAACGACTTCCTCGCGCTGCTGCCGCTGCGGGGCGAGCACGACCGCCAACTCCTCGTCGCGAACCACGAGTACACCGACGAGGTGCTCATGTTCCGCGGCTACGACCCCGAGAACCCGACCCGTGAGCAGGTCGAGATCGCATGGGCCGCGCACGGGCTGTCGGTCGTCGCCGTGGAGGAGGAGAAGAGGAGCGGGCGGCTCACGGCCGTGTCGCGGCACCGGCTCAACCGGCGGGTCACCGCCACCAGCGAGTTCCGGCTGACCGGCCCGGCCGCCGGGTCCGACCTGGTGAAGACCTCCGCCGACCGCAGCGGCCGCAAGGTGCTCGGCACCCTCAACAACTGCTCCGGCGGCACCACCCCGTGGGGCACCACGCTGCACGGCGAGGAGAACTTCAACCAGTACTTCGCCAACGCCTCCAGCGACACCGACAAGCGGTACGGGATCGGGACCGGCGCCACCGAGCGCAAGTGGGAGCGGTTCGACAAGCGGTTCGACGTCGCCCAGGAGCCGAACGAGGTGCACCGGTTCGGGTACGTCGTCGAGCTGGACCCGTACGACCCGGAGTCGACGCCGCGCAAGCACACGCTGCTCGGCCGGTTCAAGCACGAGGCCGCGACCGTGCGGCTGACGAACGACGGGCGGCCGGTCGTCTACACCGGCGACGACGAGCGGTTCGACTACTTCTACAAGTTCGTCGGCAGCAAGCGCATGCGCCACGGCAACTCCCGCTGGGCGCGCGAGTACAACCTCTCGCTGCTCGACGAGGGGACCCTGTACGTCGCCAAGCTCAGCGGCGACTCCCCGGCCATCGAGATCGACGGGTCGGGCACCCTGCCGCGCGACGGTGAGTTCGACGGGGGCGGCGAGTGGATTCCGCTGGTCACGGCCACGGAGCGCGGTGCCGTCTCGCACGTCGACGGGATGAGCGCCGAGGAGGTGTGCGTCTTCACGCGGCTCGCCGGGGACAAGGTCGGCGCCACCAAGATGGACCGTCCCGAGGACATCGAGCCGTCGCCCACCACCGGCAAGGTGTACGTCGCCCTCACCAACAACACCAACCGGGGCAAGAGCGGCTACGCGGGCCCCGACGAGGCCAACCCGCGCAACTCCAACAAGCACGGCCACGTTCTGGAGCTGACCGAGCGCTGGAACCGGGCCGACGCCACCACGTTCGGCTGGTCGCTGTTCCTGGTCGCCGGTGACCCGGAGGACCCGGCGACCTACTTCGCGGGCTTCCCCAAGGACCGGGTCAGCCCGATCTCCTGCCCGGACAACGTCGCCTTCGACGACCACGGCAACCTGTGGATCTCCACCGACGGCAACGCGCTCGGCACGCACGACGGCCTCTTCGGCGTGGCGACCAAGGGCGACCGGCGCGGTGAGCTGAAGCAGTTCCTGACCGTGCCGACCGGCGCGGAGACCTGCGGGCCGCTCGTCCAGGACCGGCGGGTGCTGGTCGCCGTGCAGCATCCGGGCGAGGTCGACGGCGCCTCCGTGGAGCAGCCGGCCAGCACCTGGCCCGACGGACCCGGGAAGATCGTGCGCCCGGCGGTCGTGGCGGTGTGGCGCGCGGACGGTCGCGACATCGGCGTCTGAGCCCGTCCCGCAAGGCTCAGAAGCAAGCAGGAGCAGGAGCGGGGTCAGCCTTGCGCCGCGTGCAGGGTCAGGTCGACGACCAGCGCGCGGTGGTCGGTGCCGGCCAGGTCCAGGAACCGGGCGTCGCGCGCGGCGAAGTCCTCGGACACCAGGACGTGGTCGATCTGCACGCCGAACACGCCGAACACGGGGAGGGCCCTCGCGGGCCAGCTGGGCGTGCGGTCCTCGCCCGCGAGCCGGGCCGCGTCGCGCAGTCCCGTGTCGAGGATGCGGCGGAAGGCGGCGTGGTCCTGGGAGGCGTTGAAGTCGCCGGCCAGGACCACGGGCGGCCCGCCGTCGCCGTCGCCGGTGACGGCGGTCGCGGCCGCGTCGCGCAGGGCGGCCAGCTCCTCGCGCCACCGGCCCACCCGGTCCGCCAGCGGCGGCATCGGGTGGGCGAGCTGCAGGCGTACGGGGTGGCCGCGCACGTCGGCGACGGCGCCCGGCATGCCCATGGTGCCGGGGACGGCGGGGGCGGCCCTCAGCGGGAAGGCGCTCAGGATCACGGAGCCCTTGGAGCCGTCGCCCTCGGCGGCCCGCCGGTGCGGATAGTCGGCGGCCAGGTCCCGCCGCAGCGCCGCGTCACACGTGGACTCGCACTCCTGTACGAACACGAGGTCGGGCTTCTCCCGGCGCACGGTGGCGATCAGCGCGTCGGTGCCCTGCCCGAACTCCACGTTGGAGGTCAGCACCCGCACCTCGGCCACCGGCGGCCCGGTGGGCTCCACGCTCTTGCCGTACGGCTCGATGAACCACGCCAGCAGTCCGAGCAGCGCGACGCCCCACACCGCGCCGGTCCACCACCGGGCGAGCAGTGTGAGCAGCAGCCCGGCACCGGTCGGCACCAGCAGCCAGGGCAGGAAGGCGAGGAGCTGCGGCACGGGGGTGACGCCGTCGGTGTCGGCGACCCGGCAGCCGACGACCGCGCTCACCCCGGCGAACAGCAGCCCGGCGCACCAGGCCCCGAGGCGCCGTCCGGTGCGGCGGGGCGCCCACCCGTCGTCGGGGCCCGTCCACGCGCCGTTCGCCGTGTCGGTCTCCGTGTCCACGTCCCGGCCCTCCGCTCGCGGGTGCGATGCCGAATCCTCCCTCAAGGACGGGACCGGGCAGCCGGAAGTTGCCCAGGGCCCCGGCCGGCCCGGCCCCCGCCCATGGCTCCCAGCCCCGGCCCGCCCCGCCTCCCGCCCCCGGTGCTACGACTGCGCGTGGAACTCCCGTACGACCTCGATGCGGCCCACGATGTGCCGGTTGAACTCCGCCAGCTCCTCCGCCGGGACCCACAGTTCCAGGATGGTCTCGCCGCCGGCCTGCCGTACCGGGTAGCGCGTGAGGAAGGCGGTGTCGACCTCGAAGCGGGTGACGTAGCCCGAGCCGGAGGCCGGGACGTTCCAGTCGCGGGCGATCCGGACGGCGTAGTCCTCGTTGAGGACCGGGTAGAAGATCGGCTGCTCGGGCAGGCGCGGCGGCCAGGCCGTCCAGCCGGAGGCCTCGATGAGCGCCAGCTCCTCGGGGCCGGTGGGGCGCCACAGGGTCGTCGTGCTGGTCTCGGTCCGGTGCTCGGTCATGGTCGGCGACGTTAGCCGCCGGGGCGCGGGCCCCGCCAAGTGGTTTCAGAGCCGGGTGCCGGTCGGCCGGGGTGGGGTGGGACCGGTGGCTTCGGGGGTGGGTCTCGCGGGGGGCCGGCGGCGCGCCGGACGTCCGTACCGGCCCGTGAGCCAGGAGGCCAGGGCGACGGTGAGGCCGAGGGCGACGAGGAGCCAGGAGGCGGTGCGCAGCGTTTCGGTGAGGGCGTCGTACACGGCGCCCGCGGCGGGGCCGTCCACCGGGCCGGGGAGTTCGGCGACGGTGAGCCGGCGGCCGACCAGCACGGCGAGGGCGAGCAGGGCTCCGCCGAGGGCGGTGCCGATCCCGGCGGCGGTGACGGCCCGGCGGCGGCAGGCGGCGACGGCGATGCCGGTGACCGCGAAGACGACGGCCGCGAGCGGCAGCCAGAAGGCGGCGACGTCGAGCACCTGGTAGCCCTTCCTGAGCCGGTCCGCCTCGTGGGCCGGGAGCACGGTGACGGCGGTGTGCCGGACGGGGATGCGCCGGGCGAAGGGCACGTGGTCCTCGGCGAGCCGGTCCCGCACGCGCTCGGTGACGGGGGCCAGATCGACGGTGACCGCGTGGCCGGCGGCGCCGTCGTCGCGCAGGGCGCGCAGTACGGCGGCGTGGACGGTGCGGTTGGCCGCGTCCCAGCCCTCGTGGAATGCCTCGGTGCGGGTGAACGACCGGGCCGCGTCCCGCACGAAGAGCCGCACGGCGCCGTTCACGGGGCCGGCCGTGGCCTCGTCGACGAACCCCGCGAACCCGGCGCCCAGCGTGTCGGCGGCCGCGTCCCGTACGGCCGGGTCGTCGGCGAGCGGGGCCACGGCCGCGACGTACCGCCCCGTGTCGGCCGGCCCGTGCATCGCCCAGCCCGCCAGCGTGGCGCACGGTGCGAGCAGGCTGGCGAGGGCGATGAGGACGGCCGACAGGGCGCTCCGGGAGCGGGGGGACACCCTCCCAGGCAAACCCCCGCGCCCTCGCCGGGCGACCGGCGTGACTGCAGATGGCCCCGCGTCGCGAGCCGGTCAGGTGGTCCCGGCACGGGCCGGGTTGCGGGTGCGGGCCGTCCGTGCCTCCTCGGCGTCCTGGTGGGTGGCGTAGTGGTAGTACAGCCCGGCCGTCACCGCGGCCGCGAGCAGCAGGGACACCAGGATGCAGGTGAACATGGCCACGCCGCTGCCCGAGTACAGGAAGCCCAGCGCGCTGCCCGCGAACGCCCCCCACAGCACCGCGTGGCCCTCGCGCGGCAGCCGGTCGGCCACCGTGCGGACCACGTACCAGAGGATGGCGAACGCGAGCACCGTCATGAAGCCGAACAGCAGGTTCCAGCCGGTGATGGGGCCGCCGTGGCGGCGGATGGACGCGGCCCAGTAGCCGTAGACCAGGCCGATCGCGAGGGGCATCGCCCACTTCGCCAGCAGGTGGGTCCGCGCGCCGAAGACGTCGGGCGGTGTGTGCCCGGACGCACCGGACGCACCGGACGCGCCCGTGCCCGCGCCGGTGCGGACACCGGTGGACGTTCCGCGTGTGGGTACCGCGTGAGCCATGGGAGCACTCCTCTCGCTCGCCCCCTTTCCCCCGTCTACCAGGGCACACCTGGGCCCGCCGACTGGCAAGTCAGGACGCGGGCGGTCGGGATGCGGGCCGGTCGGGCGCGTGTTTCGCTGGGGCCCGTGAGGGGTCGTGTCCGCAGGCCGGTGCGCGCCCGGTGGCGGCCGCTCGGCCGGCTCGTGCACGCCGCCGGACGGGGCGACGCCGTGTCCCGGCACGAACTGCTCAGCGTGCGCGGCCGCACGGTGGCCTGGGTGTTCCCGCTGCTGCTGCTCATCGGCATCGCCGCGGGCGACATCACCACCGGCGCCTTCGAGATCATCTCCTGGACGGTGCTGGTGCCGGGGGTCGCCGCTGCGATCTGCGGGGTGTGGGGGACGGCCGCCTTCGCGCTGCTCGCGCTCGTCGTCTACGTCATGGCCGACACCGTCTGGCAGCACCGGGAGGAGACCGGGCTGCCCGGCCTGGTCCTGGTCGCACTCGGCGGGGCCATCGCCGTGGTGGCCGCCGGGTACCGGGTCGGCGGGGAGCGGCGCATGCTGCACATGCGGGACATCGCCGACACCACCCGCCGCACCGTGCTGCGTCCGCTCCCGGTGGGCTTCGGCGGTATGGACCACGCCGCCGTGTACCTCGCCGCGGACAGCGTGGCCCGCGTCGGCGGCGACTTCTACGACATCCAGCCGGGACCGCACGGCACCCGCGTCCTCGTCGGCGACGTGCAGGGCAAGGGCCTCGGCGCGGTGGAGACGGCCGCCGCGCTGCTCGGCACCTTCCGCGAGGCGGGCTACCACGAACCGGACCTCGCGACGGTCGCCGAGCGCCTGGAGATCCGCATGGTGCGCCACCGCGCGCACACCGCCGCCCTCGGCCGGTCCGACGGCGACCGGTTCGCCACCGCCGTGCTGATCGGGTTCTCCCCCGGCCTGCCGGACGTCGTGGAGGCCGTCGTCTTCGGCCACGAACCGCCCATGGCGGTCGGCCCCCGCGGGGTGCGCGTGCTGCCGGTCGTGGGCGGGCTGCCGCTGGGCATGGCCGAACTGGCGCCCACCGGCCGGTCCGGGACGCCGCCGGTGCACCGGCTGCGCCTGGCCGAGGACGAGACACTGCTGCTGGTCACCGACGGGGTGACCGAGGCCCGGGACCCCGCCGGGGTCTTCTACCGGCCGGCCGACGACATCGCCCCTGCCGTCGCCGCCGACGCGCGCAGCGCCGCACCGACGCGGCTGGTGTCCCTCGTACGGGACGGCACGCTGCGGCACTGCCGGGGGCGGGTGGCCGACGACACCACGGTCTTCGCGGTACGGCGGACAACGGGCGGCCGGGAACCCGGCGCCGACTGCTGAGTGCCCCGCTGCGCGGCCGCAGCGGTTACGGTGCTGCGGTACGTGATCGACATGGGGGAGGGGACATGCCCGGAACCGTGCTGCTGCTCGCGGCGGCACCCGTGGGCCGTGGGTGCCTGGTGGACGCCGCCTCCGTGCTCCCCGTGCTCGCGGCCGTGCCGCCCGCCGTGCTCGCCGGCACGGACACGGCGAACGTCGTGGAACTCGCCGACCCGCTGGAGCCGCAGGCGGTCCTCACCCGGCTGCGGGCCGCGGCGGCGGCACCCGGACCGCTCACGGTCTACGTCGCCGGACAGCTCCAGCTGGACCGGCGCCAGCGCATGCCGCACCTGGCGCTGGCCCGCACGACGCCGTCGACCGTCCGCTACACCGCCCTGCCCTGGCACTGGATCCGCGAGGAGCTGCGGCTGCGGCCGAGCGGTGCGACGACGCTGCTGCTCGATCTGCACGCCGACCAGGAGACCTGGGAGTGGCTGCGGACCCGTCCGCTCGACTCGGGGCGCAACAACGCCGTCTACGGCCGCATCGCGCCGCCGCCCGCGCGGCGGACGGTGGCCGTCCCGTCGTACATGCGGGGCGTCGCGACGATCCTGCGCAGCGGGCACCGGCCGCCGGCCGACGAGCTGCACCAGCAGGCGCTGGCCCGCGCCGCCGCCGACGCCCCGGGCAGCGGTGCGGTGACCGGCGCCGACCTGGTGCTGACGGCGCCGGGGCCGGTGGCGGGTGACCCGCACGCCGTCATCGCCGCGGCCGTGCGCTCCGGGCGGCACGGGGACGCCGACGCGCTCGCCGCCCGGCACGAGCGGGTCGCGGCCCACGCGCAGGGGCCCGCCTCCGAGGACGCGCTGCACTGGACCGAGGTCCGGGCCGACCTGGCGATGTTCGCGGGCGACCCGGTGCGCAGCTGCCGGACCTGGCTGACGGTGGCCGAGGCCCGGCTCGGCGCCGGGCAGCCCCCGCAGGCGCCCGCGGTGGAGGCGGCCGTCGACCGGGCCCACCACCAGTGGGGGCTGATCCGCGACGCCGGACGGGCCCGCGAGCTGGGCGCGGCCCTCGCCGCGCTGCGCGGCCGCGTACCGGGCCGCCGCGAGGGCGCCCTGGACCACGTCCAGCGCGAACTGAGCCGCCTCCAGACCCAGGGGTGAGGGCATCCCCTCCCGGCGGGTGGTGCGGGTGGTGCGGGTGGCGGGTGGCCGGGGAGGACTAACCGTCCGACGAGGCCAGCTCCTCCGCGGGCGGGGCGATCTCGTGGGCCGGGGCCGGGGCGTGGGCCGAGTCCGTCGGGCCCGCGTTCGCGGCCAGCAGCAGGCAGGCCACGGCGGCCAGGGCGGCGGCGACTGCTCTGGCGTAACGTTCGGCTGCGCGGGTGCGTACGGGCACGGTGTCCTCTGCGGGATCAGGGATTGTGTCAAGCGCGGTTAAGCACGCTTAATACCCGGTTTAACCTAGAGCCGTCCGAGCCGAACGGCAAGAGCCTCATGGGGAGTTGGCAGTGGGGGACCGTGACGACCGAAACGCCATCGGGCGCCGGGTGCAGCGGCTGCGGGCCGAGCGCGGGATGACCCAGCGCCAGCTCGCGGAGCCGGCGTACACGCCCGCCTACATCTCCACCCTGGAGGCCGGCCGGGTCCGCCCCTCCGACGAGGCGCTGCGGCACCTCGCCGACCGGCTCGGCGTCGGCTACGAGGAGCTGGCCACCGGACGCCCCGCCCGCCTCGCCACCGACCTGCGGCTGCGGCTCACCGAGGCGCAGCGCACGCTGGCCACCGAGGGCGCCGAACAGGCGGCCGGCCAGTACGCCGGGCTGCTCGCCGAGGCCGAGGCGTACGAGCTGGCCGAGGAGCGGGCCGCGGCGCTGCTCGGACTCGGGGAGTGTGCCGTGGAGACCGGCGAACTGGCGGCCGGGCGGCAGTACTTCGAGCGGGCCGAGCAGTGCCTCGTGGAGGCCGGCGCCCCGCTGCCCGCCCGGGTTCCCGCTTTGCGCGGGCGGGCGCTGTCCCACTACCTGGCCGGTGAACTGCGGTACGCCGTCTACCTGCTGGAGACCACCCTCGACGAGCTGAACCGCGGCGGCCTGCACGACCCCGACGCGCTGCTGCTGCTCTACGCCAGCGCGATCGGCCCGTACATGGACATGGGCGCCCACGCGCGCGCCGCCCAGGCCGCCGAACTCGCCCTCTCCCTCGCCCCCAGCGCCGGGGACCCCGCACTGGTGGCCCGGATGCACCGGTCCGTGGCCCGCACGCTGCTCGCCGAGGGCCGTCTCGCCGACGCCGACGCCTCGCTGGCCAAGGCGGCCGAGCTGTACCGCACGCTGCAACTCCGCACCGAGCTGGCCAACTGCCACTGGATGCGCGGCTACGTCTGCGCCCAGAACGGCGAACTGCCGCGCGCCGAGGCGGAGATGCGCGAGGCCCTCGGCATGCTCTCGGCCACCCGTGCCGCCCTCTACAGCAGTCAGGTCGCGGTCGAGCTGGCCGACGTACTGCACCGGCGCGGCAAGTCGGAGGAGGCCGCGGAGCTGCTGCACGGGGTTCTCGACGACCTCTCCTCCGAGCGCGGCGCCGTGCACTCCGCGGGTGCGCACCGGCTGCTCGGCATCATCGCCGAGGACGCCCGGGACACCGAGGCCGCGGAGGAGCACTACGTCCGTGCGCTGAGCCTGCTGGAGCGGGCCGGTGCGGTCGGTGACCTGGCCGACCTGTGCCGGCTCCTCGGCGACCTGCTGCGCCGCACCGGCCGCGTCGAGGCGGCCCTGGACGCGTACCGCACCGGCCTCGGGCACCGCACCGCCCCCGGCACCACCACCCTGGGCCCGGCCCCCGCCCAGCCGCCGCTCTAGGCCCGCGGGTTCCCTGGCCCTAGACCTGGGCCCGGCCCTGGCGTCGGGCCTCCGTCAGGCGGTCGGCGCCCACCTCGACGGAGGTCCGGGTGGCGTCGTCGGCCGGTGTGCCGAGGGTGCCGTTGGTGAGGCTGATCGCGTCGTCGCCGACGCGGACGGCGACCAGGTCCACGGTGAGGACCCCGCCCGCGGTGTCCGTCCCGGTGTCCGCCCGGGGGTCCTCCCCGTCGTCCGGTGCCGTGTCGCCCACCGTCACCCGCAGGCCCCGGCGGGCGTCCCCGGCCTCCGGCAGGGGCAGGCCGGTGACCCGGACGTCCCGGGCGGTGCCGTGGGCGTCCCGCGCCTCGAAGCGCCCGCACGTGTCCGGCAGCGTCCCGAGCCACGCCAGGGTCCGGTCCAGGTCGGTGGCGCGGTAGGAGGTGACCCGGTAGTGCAGCTGGGCCCCGCCGTCCACGTCGTCCAGGGCGGCCGTGGCCCGGGGCGCGGTGGCGGCGCCGGTGCCGAAGAGCTCCTCGGTGTAGAGGACGTCCAGCAGCCGCCGGCAGTCGGTCCGCTCGGCGGTGGCCTTGAGCAACGCGTCCCGCCAGGTCGCGGCCCCCCGGGTCGGCTCCCACGTCTCCCCCAGGTCGTCCGCCCCGACCAGGGCCGCCCGCGCCTGCCCCCGGGTGAGCACCGGCGGCAGCTCGGCCGACGGAAGCACGGCCGGTGACTGCGCGGTCGGCGGCACGGGGCCGACCGGCCCCTCCGTCCCCCGCCCACCCTCGACGCAGGCGGACGCCGCCAACGCCAGCACCGCGGCGATCGCGGCGGCGAGCAGCGGGCGGGTGGCCGTGCGGTGCGACGCGGTGGTGGTGCCGGGCCGCGGGCGGGTGGTGGTGCCCGGCGGCAGGTGGGGCGCGGGGGTGGGTGACGGTCGGGCGGCGGGGGCGTGCTGCATCGGTGCCTCCTGGAGGGCCGGTGCGACCGGCGCCGTGCCGGATCGGTCACCCCTCCACGGCACCACCGTCCCCGCCCCGCCACCAGCGTGCGCGGCCGTCCGGGTGAGCGCGCCGGGCGGCCGCGCGGGCCGGTTACAGCCCCAGCCACACCGTCGTGTCCGGGCCCAGCCGGCCGCCGTCCTCCAGGGGCGCGCTGCTCAGCAGCACCTCACCGGCCGGCAGGTCGACCGCGGCTCCGGTGAGGTTGGTGACGCAGCGCCAGCCGTCCGAGCGGTCGAACCGCAGCACCCCCGCCGGTACGTCGTCCGACCAGGTCAGCGACTCGCCGTCGAGCAGCTTGCGGCGCAGGCGCAGCGCCGTGCGGTACAGCTCCAGCGTCGAGCCCGCCACCCCGTCCTGGGCCTGGACGGCGTACGCCGCGAAGCCCGGCGGCTGCGGCAGCCACGCCCCGCCCGCGCCGAAGCCGTACGAGGGCCCATCCGTCGTCCAGGGCAGCGGCACCCGGCAGCCGTCGCGGCCCTTGCGGACGTGTCCGGTCTGTTCCCAGATCGGGTCCTGGAGGACCTCGGCGGGCAGGTCGGCCACCTCGGGCAGCCCCAGCTCCTCGCCCTGGTAGAGGTAGGCCGAGCCGGGCAGCGCCAGCATCAGCAGCGTCGCCGCGCGGGCCCGGCGCAGCCCGGCCGCCGGGTCGACGGCGGGTGCGTGGCCGCCGGACAGCAGCCAGGCGTCGGTGTCCGTGTCCGGCGGCAGGACCAGGCGGGTGGCGTGCCGGACGACGTCGTGGTTGGACAGCACCCAGGTCGCCGAGGCCCCCGCGGCCCGCGCGTCGGCCAGCGAGCCGGTGATGACCTCGCGCAGCTCGGCCGCGTCCCAGCCGGTCTGCAGGTACTCGAAGTTGAAGGCCTGGCCGAGTTCGTCGGGCCGGGCGTACAACACGCGCCGGGGGCCCGGGACCCATGCCTCGGCGACGGCCGTGCGGGGCGGGGTGTAGGCGTCGAGGATCTTGCGCCAGTCGCGGTAGACCTCGTGGACGTCGTCGCGGTCGTAGAAGGGGTGGGTGCCGGGCGCGAACTGCGCGAGGGCCGCCTCGCCGCTCAGTTCGGGGGCGCCGAGGTCGCGCAGCGGCTCGGTCAGGTCCTTGACCAGCGCGTGCGCGACGTCGACGCGGAAGCCGTCGACGCCCCGGTCGCACCAGAACTTCAGCGTGGTGCGGAAGTCGGCGCGGACCTGTTCGTTCTCCCAGTTCAGGTCGGGCTGTTGGGGTGCGAACAGGTGCAGGTACCACTGGCCGTCGGGCACCCGCTGCCAGGCGCTGCCGCCGAAGACGGACTGCCAGTCGGTGGGCGGGAGTTCGCCGTTGGCCCCGCGACCGGCACGGAAGACGTACCGGTCCCGGGCCGCCGATCCGGGACCGGCGGCCAGCGCCTCCCGGAACCAGGCGTGGCGGTGCGAGGTGTGGTTGGGCACCAGGTCGACGATCACCTTCAGGCCCAGCCGGTGGGCCTCGGCGGCCATCGCGTCGAAGTCGTCCAGCGTGCCCAGGCGCGGGTCGACGTCGCGGTAGTCGTCGACGTCGTAGCCGCCGTCGGCGAGTTCGGAGGGGTAGAAGGGGCTGAGCCACAGGGCGTCGACGCCGAGGGCGGCCAGGTGGGTCAGCCGCTGGGTGACGCCGCGCAGGTCGCCGAGTCCGTCGCCGTCGGCGTCGGCGAAGCTGCGGGGATAGACCTGGTAGATGACGGCCTGCCGCCACCAGTTGGGGTCCTTGGACGACAGGTCGGGGGTGCTGGCGGTGCTGGGGGTGCTGCGTACGGTCACGCGGCCTCCTTCGAGATGCCGAGTCGGTACGTGCGGGCGACACGAACTGATCTGGTACGTCTGTCCAGATCACCCGAAAAGGGAACCCGTGCGCCCGCGACGCGCCGGGGGCTACGCCACCGTGCGCTCGACCGTGCCGAGGTACAGCTCCACGTACCGGGGCACGTCCACGTCCAACGCCACGTCCACCAGGGCCTGTTCGCGCATGCCGTCGTGCAGTTCGGACTCGCCGACGCGCAGCCGGCGGTCGACCAGGGTCTGGCCGCGGGACGGGCCGGGGGCCAGGGAGACCTCGACGGGCAGCCGGTGCGTGGTCAGGCCCGCCGGGTCGATCACCGCGCAGACCGCGCCCGCGTCGCCGAGCCCGCCGCCGGGGTCCGTCGCGTCGGTGGCCGGGCCGCGGTGGGCGAGCAGCTCCCCGGCGAGCCGGGTGCCGGGCTCGGCGCTCGCGCGCAGCCGCCGGACGTCCGGGCCGGGCACGATCACCCGCTCGAACACGTCGAGGCCGTACATCGTGATCGGCACCCCGGCGGTGAGCAGGATCGCGGCCGCCTCCGGGTCGTGCCACACGTTGAACTCGGCGACCGGCGTCGCGTTCCCGGTGGCCACCGCGCCGCCCATGAACACGATCCGCTCGATGTTGCCGGTGACCTCCGGGTGGGTGCGCAGCAGCAGTGCGATGTTGGTCAGCGGCGCGGTCGGGATCAGGGTGACCGGGCGCGGGGAGGCGAGGATCTCCCGGCGCAGCAGCGTCACCGCGTCCACGTCGGCGGGGGCACGGGTGGGCGCGGGCAGCCCGAGGTCGCCCATGCCGTCGGCCCCGTGCACGTGCCGCGCGGTGCGCACACCCTCGATCAGCGGCCGCTCGGCACCCCGGGCGACGGGGACGTCCGGGGCACCGGCCCGCTCCAGCACCGTCAGCGTGTTCCGGACGACACCCGCCACGTCCGTGTTCCCGGCGACGCAGGTGACCGCGCGCAGGTCGAGGCGCGGGTGCCGGACCGCCAGCAGCAGGGCCAGGGCGTCGTCGATGCCGGTGTCGCAGTCGATGATCACCGGAATGGGCTGCTGCTGCTCGGAGACGGTGCTCACGGCCGGGGGCTCCTTGTACTTCGCGGGGGGACGCCGATGCGGTGACCCTACGCGGGTGCCGCCGAGTTCCCCGGCTCGGGAGACTCGGGCGCACCCGTGCCGGGAGCGCGGGCTCAGGTGGACGGCCACAGCTCCGGGGCGCGGGCCTCGACCCGGTCGGTGATGCGGTGCAGCAGTTCGGTGCCGGGGAGCCGGCCCGGGCGGCGGCCGTCGCGCAGGCGTACGTCGACCAGGTCGCCGCTCTCCGCCTCCCGCGCGCCGATCACCGCCTGGTACGGCACCTTCCGCGCCGCTCGGACCCGGGCGCCGAGGCTGCCGCGCTCCGGGTCGGCGACCTCGGCGCGCAGGCCGCGGTCGACGGCCTGCCGTACGAGGGCGTGCGCCGCCTCCCGCTGGGCGTCGGCCACCGGCAGCACCACCAGCTGCACCGGGGCCAGCCACGCCGGGAAGGCGCCGCCGTGCGCCTCGATCAGGTGGGCGACCACTCGTTCCACGCTGCCGATGACGCTGCGGTGCACCATGACCGGGCGGTGCCGGGTGCCGTCGGGGCCGATGTAGCGCAGGCCGAAGCGTTCGGGCTGGTGGAAGTCGATCTGCACGGTCGACAGGGTCGACTCGCGGCCGGCCGCGTCCTCGATCTGCACGTCGATCTTGGGTCCGTAGAAGGCGGCCTCGCCCTCCACCGCCTCGTACGGCAGCCCCTCCAGGGCCTCGCGGAGCAGGGCGGTGGCCCGCCGCCACAGCTCCGGGTCCGCGACGTACTTGCCGCCCGGACCCGGCAGCGACAGGCGGTAGCGGGAGGCCCGGATGCCCAGGTCGGCGTGGGCGCGGCGGATGAGCCCGAGGGCGGCGCGGGCCTCGTCGGCGGCCTGGTCCGGGGCGCAGAAGACGTGCGCGTCGTTGAGGTGGATGGCCCGCACGCGGGTCAGTCCGCCGAGGACGCCGGAGGGCTCGGAGCGGTACATCGCGCCCAGCTCGGCGATGCGCAGGGGCAGTTCGCGGTAGCTGCGGGAACGGGAGCGGTAGACGAGGGCGTGGTGCGGGCACAGGCTCGGCCGCAGCACGACCTCCTCGGCGCCCAGCTCCATCGGCGGGAACATGTCGTCGCGATAGTGCTCCCAGTGCCCGGAGATCTCGTACAGCTCGCGTTTGCCGAGGACGGGGGAGTACACGTGCCGGTAGCCGGCCCGGCGCTCCGCCTCCCGGACGTACTCCTCAAGGGTGTGGCGGACGACCGCGCCGTCGGGCAGCCAGTACGGCAGGCCCGCGCCCATGAGCGGATCGGTGTCGAACAGCGCCAGTTCGCGGCCGAGCCGCCGGTGGTCGTGGTGATGGTCGTGGCCGTGGTCCCGGTCATGGTTCCGGTCGTGCACGGTGGTCTCCCTCGGAACGGTCCACGGGACGAGCACCACGCGACGAAGCCCCGGGGCGCTCGCCCCGGGGCTTCGGACTTCTGGTCAGCAGTCAGCGCGCCGGGACGGTCCCCGGCGTCGTCATCAAGGACGAGCAGGCGCGCTTCATGGGTGCGACGGTACGCAGGGCCGGGGCGCGGACGCGAGCGGTTTTTCCTCCGGCCGGGACCCTCAGCGGACGATCACCAGCTCGTGCGAGGTGGTGTTGAGCCGTCGCGCCCCGTCCTCCGTGCAGGTCACGACGTCCTCGATACGGACGCCGAAACGGTCCGGGAGGTGGACGCCGGGCTCGATGGAGAAGCACATGCCAGGTTCCAGGGGCTGGTCCTCGCCCTCCCCCAGATAGGGCGGCTCGTGGGTGGTGACGCCGACGCCGTGGCCGGTGCGGTGCGCGACGTGCCCGGCGTGACCGGCCTCCTCGAGCACCGCGCGGGCCGCCCGGTCGACGTCCTGGCAGGACGCCCCGGGCCGCACCGCCTCGAAGGCCGCCCGCTGCGCCGTCCGGACGGTCTCGTGGACCCGGCGCTCCTCGTCCGTCGGCGCCCCGACGTGGACGGTGCGGGCGATGTCGAAGCCGTAGCCGTCCCGCAGGCCGCCGAAGTCCAGGACGACCATGTCGCCGTCCCCGATGACCCGGTCCCCGGGCCGGTGGTGCGGGTCGGCGGCGTGCGGCCCGGCGCCCACCACCGTGAAGTCGACCCGGCTGCCGCCGTGCCCGCGCAGCAGTCCGGCCAGGTCGGCGGCCAGCTCCCGCTCGCTGCGCCCGCCGAAGCGCAGCCCGATGACCTCCTCGTACGCGGCGTCCGCCGCCGCTGCCGCGGCCGTCAGCCGGGCCACCTCGTCCGCGTCCTTCACCGCCCGCCGCATGGGCAGTACGACGGACAGCGGCTGGTAGGTGGCCAGCGGCAGGGACGCCTGGAGGCAGAGCAGGTGCAGCGCCCAGGTCGCGTCGGAGACGGCGTACCGCCCGTGCGGGCGCAGCAGTCCGGCCGCGGCGGCGTAGGCGTCCTGTCCCTCCCACCAGTCGGACACCCGTATCGCGCCCGCGCCGGGAGCCGCCTCGGCGGTCGGGCGGTCGATCGCGGGCACCAGCAGCCGGGGCTGGGAGGTGGCGGTGAGGACGAGGAGGGTGAGGCGTTCGGTGGTGGCGGTGGGCCGGTAGCCGCACAGCCACACCAGGTCGGGGCCGGGGGTGACCAGCACACCGGCGAGCCCGAGGGCGGCGGCCTCGTACGCGGTGCGGTCCATGCGGGCCGCGTAGACGTCCTCCGCGAAGGCGCCGGGGGCGGCGTCACCCACGGCCTCAGACGTGTCCCGGCCCACCGCTGCCGAAGGCTCCGCTGGACCCCGGCAGCCAGCGCCGCCGTTTCTGGTCCTCGCCGCGGCGGCTGCCCGAGTGGTGCAGTTCGTAGGGCATGAGCCGCGGGCTCCCGTTGTCGTTCAGCGGGATCTCGTCGGGTTCACGCATCTCCCGCTCCTCGCGGACGGCCCCGGTGTCCGGGAGGTGCGGCTGTTCGTCGGCGCGGGGGCGGTCGGGCTCCCGGTCCATGACCCGCATGCCGATGCGTACGGCCCAGACCAACGCCCCGGCGATCACCAGCCCGATGATGAAGACCACTGCCACCTTGAGCCCGCCCGAAGGCGCGGCCAGCACTACATACGTTGCCGTACTCATGTTCTGATTATGTACCCCCAAATGAGATAAAGCGCCTGATATGTCCCCATCTCTGTCCTTGCCTGTGTCCTTGCCTGTGTCCTCGCGATTGGGGCGGGCCGGTGCCTGGTACCCGGTCGGCGTCACCGGTGGAAGGAGCAGCCCATGACCGCGCCGTTGACGGCGGACGCCCATGAGTACGGCCTGGTCGGGGACGGCACCGCGGACGACGGGCCGGCCCTGCAGAAGCTGGTGGACGCACTGGGCGACGCCACCGCCGGGGACGGACGGCCGCGCACCGTGCGCGTGCCCGCCGGGCGGTACCTGATCCGGGACAAGCCCGTGCTCTGGCGCAGCGGCGTCTCGCTGGTCGGTGCCGGACGCGGCGCGACGTGCTTCGCGCTCACCAACCCGGGTGCCCCCACGCAGCCGGTTCCGCTGGCCTGGTTCACCACCGCGCAGCACGGCGCCGGACGGGATCACCACGTCGCCGACGTCACCTTCGCCCACTTCGAGATCGACGGTCTTGGGGTGGAGACCGAGGAGTACGAGGTCCTGGCCAAGGGCCTGGGCCTGCAGTACGTGCTGCGCGGGCGCTTCAGCGACCTGTGGATCCACGACACCGCCGCCACCGGCTTCGGGTGCGACTTCCTCCAGGACACGGTGGTGGAGGGGGTGCTGACCGAGCGGTGCGGGCGGCAGGACCCCGGCGAGAAGATGGGCGGTGCGGGCATCGGGATCGGGGTCGGCGGCTGGGGGCCGGTCGAACGGCTGGCGGTGACCGACTGCACCGCGCGCGGCAACGGCACCAACGGCATCTTCCTCGAACTCCAGCAGGACGACTGGGTCCCGCCCCGCGGCATCCGCCTCACCGCCTGCCACGCCGAGGACAACCGCTACGGCATCTCCGACTGGGGCGCCGACGGCCTCCTGGTCACCGGCTGCACCATGCTCGGCAACCACGTCGCCGGGTTCGACGTGTCGGCGCAGGGCACGACGAGCGTGGGCGGGCGCGGCGGCCTCGTCACCGGGTGCGTGATCGACGGCAACGCGGGGGACGGGATCGCGCTCGGCAACACCCCGGGGCCGTACGGCTTCCACGGCAACCGGGTGAGCAACAACGGGCGGTACGGCTACTGGGAGCACAACCTGTCCGGCGGCGACCAGGAACCCGCCACCGACATCGTCCTGGAGTCCAACGACATCCACGACAACGCGCTGGACGGCATCCGCGTCGACGCCCCGCTGCACGAGCCCGCGATCTTCAGCAACCGGATCCGGGGCAACGGCCGCCGGGCGGCGCCGGAGGCTCACGGGGGCGGCGAGGGCGTCCACTGCGGGCCGCTGTCCCTGACCGACGAGCGGGCCGACTGGCTGCCGGGCGGCCACCGCGGCAAAGAGCTGACGATCGGTGGCGAACCCGGCGGGGCCGAGGTCACCGCCGTGGTCACCGACAACACCGTCACCCGGCTCACGCTCGCCCCCCTGCGCCCGGGAGCCGACACCGCGTGGCCGGACGGCACCCCCGGCCCCGGCACCGCCTACCGCCTCCCGGACTCCCCGGCCCCGCGCGCCGGTCTCACCGCCGCCGCGGCCGTGACCCACCCGTACGTGCACGGCAACCGCGTCCGGGACGACGGGCGCCCCCGCACCCAGGTCCACGCGGTGTGGATCGCGCCCGAGGCCACCTGGACGGGCGGCCGGGTCTCCGGCAACGACTTCAGCGGCAACGGCTCGGCGTCGACCCGTTTCGACTCGGCGCCGAGCGGCGGACGCTGGCGCGACAACGCCGGGTGACGCGGGTGACGCGGGTGACGCACGCGGCGCACATGGCGCACGTGGCTGGGTGACGCGAGGGCCCCGGCACCGTCAGGGTGCGCGCAGCGCGTCCACCGCGATCCGGGCCGCGGTGCCGATCACCGCGTCCGCCGCCGGGAGTACGGCCGCGGTGTGGGCGGTGCGGGTGAAGACGGCCACGGCGTAGCGGCCGCCGTCGGGGTATTCGACGACGCCGACCTCGTTGCGCAGGGTCGGCAGGCTGCCGGTCTTGCCGGCCACGTGCACGTCGTCGAAGGGGAAGCCGGAGGCCAGGCGGTGCGGCCACACCTGGAGGCCCATGATCCGGCGCATCGCGGCGCCGTACTCGGCAGGGCACGCCTCGTCCCGCCAGACCGTGCCGAGCAGGCGGGTCATGTCCCGCGGGGTGCTGTGGTTGGTGCGGGCCGGGTCCAGGGCACGCAGCCGGGTGATGACGTGCGGGTCGGTCAGCGCCCGCGCTCCGTCGGGCCCTGCGTCCTCGCGCATGGTGCCCAGCATCTCGCCGAAGCCGTACACCGCCCGTGTCCGGGTGAGGCCGAGCCGGGCCGCGGTGCGGTTGACGGCGTCCAGACCGACCCGGCGCAGCAGCAGGTCGGCGGCGGTGTTGTCGCTGACGGACATCATCAGGAACGCGGCGTCGCGCAGCGACAGCCGGACCGGGTCGAGCATGGCCGCCAGCCCGGTGGGCCCCGGGGTGCGTCCGGCGGGCGGGCACTCGACCTGCTCGGTGAGGTCCAGGGCCCCGGCCGCCGCCAGCTCGTGCAGGGTCACCAGCACGCACAGCTTGTGGACACTGGCCGTGCACACCGGCTGGTCCGCCCCGGCGCCGATCTGCGCCCCCGAGTCGATGTCCACGGCGTGCAGCCACCCGGTGACCCCGGCGTCGGCGAAGGCCGCGTCCAGCCGTGCGGCGGTGGCGGTGTCGCTCATGACCGGTCCTCCGGTGCCGGGCCGATCCGTGCTGGGCACGCCGGGTAGCGGTGGGCGGCACCCGTGGCGGCGGCGGGCCGTGCGGGTCGGTGGCCCAAGGGGGCTGGGGCGCTCAAAGCCAGAACTCCGATGCCGGGCGTAGGTGCAGGGGCCGGGCGGGTGTCTCGGCGTGGGCGTCGGCCGTGGTGCGCAGGGCGTGGGTGGCCGCGTCCGCGAAGGCGCCGACGGCGGCGTCGCCGCGGCCCCGGGGCCACGCCGCGGAGTGCCGCCAGGCGGGCGGCGCCCCGGCCAGCGGGCGCCAGACCAGGTCCTGGTCGCCGGGGGTCACCAGCCGGGTGTCGCGGGGGCTGAGGGCGACGGCCCCGGACGACAGGACCAGGCCGCGGACGAAGCTCGCGCCCTGGCCGTGCCGTACCGCGGCGGGCGTGTAGCCGCCCCGGGCACAGGCCGTGAGCAGGTCGTCGTAGACCGCGGGGGCGTCGGCGCGCGGGAAGAGCACCAGGTCGTAGCCGGTGAGCGCGGCCAGCGGCACGGCGTCCAGCTCGGTCTGCGGCGCGCCCCGCGGCAGCAGCACGCCGAGGTCGCGGCGGAGCACCGGGCCCAGCTCCAGGCCGGTGACGTCGCACGGGTGGTGGATCAGGCCGACGTCCAGCTCGTGGGCGGCGAACCCGGCGAGCTGCTGGGCGGTGGTCAGCTCGTGCAGCTCCAGTTCGAGCCCCGCGTGCCGGCGGCGGAAGTCGGCCAGCAGCGCGGCGACGGTCTCGCCGGAGATGTCGGGGGACAGGGCGGCGCGCAGCAGACCGCTCTCGCCGTCCCGGATGCGGCGCGCCGCGGTCCGCAGTGACTCGGCGCGGGCCAGCAGCTCACGGGCCTCGGCGAGCAGCAGCGTGCCCGCCTCGGTGATCGCCACCTGGCGGCTGGTGCGCTCGAAGAGCCGGACGCCCAGCTCCTTCTCCAGTCGCTGGATGCGCTGCGACAGGGGCGGCTGGGCCATGCCGAGCCGGGCGGCGGCACGCCCGAAGTGTGACTCTTCTGCAACAGCCACGAAGCACTCCAGGTGCCGCACCAGGTCCACGACCAGTAATCATATCGGTGATTGATCGATCCGACATCCATATCGGTCTTGGACAGGGACTCGGCGGGGTTGCTCTCCTCGGGCCATGCGCTCCTTCCGCGGCCGTGCCCCTGCCCCTGCCCCTGCCCCTGCCTCTGTCTCTGCCTCTCCTGCCCCTGCCTCTGTCCCTGCCGGTGCAGATGCCCCTGTCCGTGCCCGTGCGCATGGCCGTGCCCGCGACTTCGCGGTCCGTGCCCGCCGGTGGCCCGGTGTCCTCGCCCTCGCGGTCGTCCTCCCCCTGGCGGGCTGCGCCAGCGACTCCGGCCGTCCGGCCGCCGCGCCCTCGGCGAGCGGCTCGTCCGCCGTCGGCGGCGGTACGGCCACCGCGGCGCCGGAGGTCAGGGCCCAGCTCCGGGTGGACGGTGACATCCGCCAGTACCTCCTGCACCGGCCACCCGCCCCGCCCGCCGATGGCGAAGGCGACGGTCCGAAGCCCCTCCTCATCGCGTTCCACGGCCGTGGCGCCGACGCCGCCGAACTGCGGGCGAAGACGCGGCTGGAGCGGGCCGCCACCGCGCGCGGCATGCTCGTCGCCTTTCCCGAGGGGCTCGGCCACGGCTGGGGCGCGGGCGCACAGGCGACGAAGCAGCGTCCCGACCCCGCCCTCGACGTGCGGTTCACCGAGGCGCTGATCAAGCACCTGGCCCGCACCGAGCGGGCCGACCCCGACCGGGTCTACGTCGCCGGGTTCTCCAACGGCGGCTCGATGGCCCTGCGCATGGCCGCCGAGCGCCCCGCCCTGCTCGCGGGCGCGGCCTCGGTCTCCGGTCAACTGCCCACGGGGGACGCCGCGGTGGAGCCCACCGGGTCCGTCCCCGTCATGGTCGTCTACGGCGCCGACGACCCCGTACGGCCGCTCACGGGCCTGCCCTCCCCGCCGCCGGACCCCGAGGAGCCGATCCTGCCGACCCGTTCGGCCCGGGACAGCGCGGCGGCGTTCGCGGCGGCCGGGGGCGGGGGCGAGCCGGTCACGCGGGAGGAGAAGGGCTACGACCGGACGGTGTGGCGGCTCGGGAAGGAAGCCCCCGGCGGCGACCGGCGGTCCGGCGGCACCGTGCAGCTCCTCGTCGTCGACGACGCCGGTCACACCTGGCCGGGTTCGACCGTCCCGCCGCCCGAGGGGTTCGGCCCTGTCAGCACGGCCCTCGACGCCACCGACACGATCCTCGACTTCTTCACCGACCCCGGCCCCGGCCACTGACCGGCTCCGGCCCCGGCCTCGGCCGCTGACCCCGCTCCGACCCCGGCCCGGCCACTGACCCGACGAAGGACCTGCCATGCCCGACCTCATGCCCGACGCCCCCCACCTCGCCTCCTCCTCCCGCCGCCGCAGGCCACGCAACGGTGTGCGGGCCGTCGCCGCCGTGGGCGTCGTACTCGCGGTCGCCGCGGGCGGCTCGTACGCCGCCGGGTTCGGCCCCTTCGCGCGCGGCGACGACGGACCCGACCCGGCCGCGATGAAACAGGCGCGCGCCTTCCTCGCCGACTGGGCCGCCGGCCGGCTGCCGAGCGCGGCCGGACGCACCACCGAGCCCGGCAAGGCGCAGGAGGTGCTGCAGAGCTTCACCGCGGGGCTCGACATCGAGAAACCGAAGCTGACGGCGGCGGACGACGACGTGAAGGAGGGCGAGGACGGCACCCTCGGCGTCCCCTTCACCGCGCGGATGCCGGTCACCGGCCTGGGCACCTGGACGTACGAGTCGGAGCTGCCGCTGCGCGAGCAGGACGGGGGCTGGAAGGTGGACTGGCGGCTGTCGCTGGTGCACCCGCGGCTGAGCGAGACGGAGAAGTTCCGCCTGGAGCGCGAGGAGAGCGCCCCGCCGAAGGTCACGGACCGCGAGGGCGTCTCGCTCGTGGGCGCCCAGTACCCGTCCCTGTCCCCGCTCCTGGGCCGGCTCGCCGGTGACGCGGGCGGCGGCGGTCCGCGCGGCGCGGTCGAGCTGGTCGACCGGGCCAGCGGCGAGACCGTGCGCACCGAGGCGTCCTTCGGCAAGAAGCCCGACCCGGCGACGGCGGACCGGCCCGTGCGCACCACCCTGGACGCCGGCTGGCAGTCCGCCGCCGAGCAGGCTCTCGGGGAGGCCGACGGCAAGAACGCCTCCCTCGTCGCCCTGCGCGTCGACAACGGCGAGGTGCTCGCCCTCGCCAACTCTCCCTCCTCCGGCTTCAACCGTGCCGCGTCCGGCACCTACGCGCCCGGCTCCACCTGGAAGATCGTCACGAGCAGCGCCCTGCTTCTCAAGGACGCGGTCGCGCCCGACGACGTCGTGGACTGCCCCAAGTACCTGACCGTGGGCAAGGAGTTCCACAACGTGGAGACCTCCGAACACCCGGGCGCCACCTTCCGCAAGGACTTCACGGAGTCGTGCAACACCGCGTTCATCAGCCTGCGCGGCAAGCTCGACGACGGGGAGCTGGGCAAGGTCGCCCGCACCTACTTCGGGGTCGGCCAGGAGTGGCACATCGGCATCCCGACGTACGACGGCTCGGTGCCGGTGCCCAAGGACGAGACGGAGAAGGCCGCGTCGATGATCGGGCAGGGCCGGGTCCAGGCCAACCCCCTGATCATGGCGTCGGTGACGGCCACCGCGGTCTCCGGCGAGTTCCACCAGCCGTCCGTCACCGCGGGCAACGAGGACGAGACCCGCACCGAGCCGCTGCCCGACGAGGTCGTCAGCCAGTTGCGCGGGCTGATGCGGGCCACCGTCACCGACGGCACCGCGCGCGTCCTGGCCGACCTGCCCGGCGAGATCGGCGCCAAGACCGGCACCGCCGAGGTCTCCGACGACCAGGACAACAACGGCTGGCTCGTCGCCCACCGGGGCAACGTCGCCGTCGCCGTGGTCGTCGAGGAGGGCGTCACCGGCGGCGGCTCGGCGGGGCCGATCGTGCACAGCCTGCTGTCGGCCGTACCGGAGGACCCGTCCTGAGGCCCCTTCTTGAGGACCCTTCTTGAGCCCGTCCCGAGGGGATCAGCCGAGCCGCACCGGCAGTTCCGTCAGCCCCCGCAGCAGGGTGCTGGTGCGCCAGGTGAGGGTCGCCGGGTCGGCGGCCAGGGCGAGCGCGGGATGCCGGTCGAGGAGCAGGCGTACGGCGACGGCGGCCTCGAGGCGGGCCAGCGGGGCGCCCAGGCAGTGGTGCGGGCCGTGGCCGAAACCGAGATGGCCGCGCGGGCGGCGGCCGATGTCGAAGCGGTCGGGGTCGGGGAAGTGCGCCGGGTCGCGGGAGGCGGCGGCGAGGGAGACGAGTACCGAGTCGCCCGCCGCGATCGCGGTGCCCGCCAGCTCCAGCGGCTCGGCCGCGAAGCGGAACGCGGAGGCGTGGACCGGGGAGTGGTACCGCAGCGACTCCTCCACGGCGGCCTCGGTCAGCTCCGGCTCGGCGCGCAGGCGGGCGAGCTGGTCGGGGTGGGTGAGCAGGCCGTGCACCGTGGCCGAGATCAGGTTGACGGTCGTCTCGTGCCCGGCGACCAGGATGAGGAAGGCCATGCCGAGCAGTTCGCCGGGGGTGAGTTCGCCGCTGTCGGCGGCGGTGACCAGATCGCCGAGCAGCGTGCCGTCCGGGGTGCGGCGCTTGGCGTCGGTCAGCTCGGTGAGGTAGCCGGTCAGCGCGGTCGCCGCTGCCCCGGCCGCTTCCGGCGAGGTGGGCATGACCAGCTCGTTCGACCAGGTGTGGAAAGTTGCTCGGTCGCTCTCCGGGATGCCCAGCAGCTCGCAGATCACCGTGACCGGCAGCGGCAGCGCGTACCGGGCGACCAGGTCGGCCGTGCCCGCTCGCGGCAGCGCGTCCAGCAGGTCGTGCGCGATGTGCTCGACGCGCGGGCGCAGGGCGGCGGTCCGGCCCGGCGTGAAGTGTCCGGCGACCAGCCGGCGCAGGCGGGTGTGGAGCGGCGGGTCGCTCTGCAGCATGTTGTGGCCGATGGCGTGCCCGCCGTCGCTGTCCCAGGAAGCGGAGTGCCGGATGTCGTTGCGCAGCCGCGGGTCGGTGAGCGCGGCCCGTGCCGCGTCGCGCGTCACCACCAGCCAGCTCTCGCCGCTGCCCGGCACGAGCGCCCGGTGCACGGCGCCCACGGCCCGCAGGGCGGCCAGTTCCTCGGAGGTGGGCGCGGTCATGGGACCTCCTGTGCACCTGTGAAGGGACATTGAACCGGGGAGTGCTCCCCATTTCCTCGGCCGACGATAGCATCGGCGTTCGGAGCACGGGGAGCACTCCCCGGTTCGTACGACCCGGAGGGTGAGGATGACCGTCGGCGCACGCGACGGAGCGCCCCGGCAGCGACGTGACGCACGGCGCAACCGGGAGCTTCTGCTGGAGGCGGCCCACGAGGTGTTCACCGAGCAGGGGCTGGACGCGCCGCTGGACGTGATCGCGCGCCGGGCGGGGGTCGGCAACGCGACGCTCTACCGCCACTTCCCCACCCGTGCCGCCCTGGTGGACGCCGTGTTCCGGGATTCGCTGACGGGCACGATGGACGCCGGCGAGCGGGCCAGGAGGGCCCCGGACGCGTGGGCGGGCCTCACCGCCTATCTGGAGGCGGTCTTCGGCACCCTGGCCGCCGACCGCGGCTCCAACGACCTCATGACCACGCATCTGCGGGGCGTCGGGAGTCTGGAGGCCGTGCACGAGCACAACCGCGGGACCGTGGACGCGCTGCTGTCCCGGCTCCGCGACGAGGGCACCGTCCGCGCCGACGTCACCACCGAGGACGTACTGTTCGGCCTCGCGGCCCTCGGCCGAGCCGTCCCGGCCCTGACCGCGGCGACGACGACGCCGACGGACGGGGCGGCGCCCGGCGCCGCGACAGCCGCCCCGTCGGACGCCTGGCGGCGCCCCCTCGCCCTGTTCCTGGCGGGGCTGCGCACCGCGCCGGTCGCCGGGGCGCTGCCCGCGCCCGCACTCACCGCCGCCGAACTCGGCGAGGTGCTGCGTGAGCTGGGTCCGCACCGCACCCGCGCCGGGGACCGCGCCCCCGGCGCGTGAGGCGGGCCGGGCTCAGCCCCGGGGGCCGGTGTCGGTGCCGGGGTCCTCGCGCTTGACCGTCTCGCCCTGGATGACGCGCGGCGTCCCCGGTTCGTCCGCGTCCCTCGCCGCGCGGGCCTCGGACTTGAGGATGCGGGCCGACTTGCCGGCCGAGCGGGTCAGCTCGGGGAGTTTCTTCACGGCCAGGACGGCCGCGACGACGATGAGAATGATCGCGAGCTCGCTCAGTCCGAACACGGCGCTCCCCTGGTGAACGTACGGTGCGGGTCCGCGGCACGGACCCGACCACGGAATCTACGGCAAGGCCGGCGGGCCCGGTGCCCGCGCGGCCCGGAGGCTGTCAGAGGTCGAACTCGTTCAGAGGTCGAACTCGTGCGGCGGCAGGTCCAGGGCGTAGCACGCCTCGCGGACCACGGCGCGCTCGTCCTTGTCGAAGTCCCCGTCGGCGCCGCCGATCACGATGCCGATCTGGACCACGGCCCGTGCCTCGGCGGGCTTCTTCTTCGCCTTGGCGATCTCCTGGAGGATGCCGACCTTGCCGAAGGCGAAGTCGGCGGTCAGCTTGTCCAGGTTGCTCTCGAAGCGGCGGCGCAGGTCGTCGGCGGGGAAGTTCTGCAGCACCTCGTTGGTCGAGATCAGCTGGGCGACCCGCTGCCGCTCCGAGGGGTCGACGCTGCCGTCGGCCGCCGCGACCAGCGCGCACATCGCCATGCTCGCGTCGCGGAAGGCGCCGCTCTTGAGGTCGTTCTTCTTCGCCACGAGCTGCGTCTGCATCTGCGACGCGGACTCCTTGAAGCGGTCCCACAGGGCCATGAGAACTCCGTACTCCGTACCGGTCGGACGGGAAGGGGGTGCTGATCGAGGGCGTCCGGGACCGGCTCGGCCCGGCCCGACTCGCGCCGACCCGGCCGCCTGTCCCTCTACATCACTGTAGAAGTTATCAGCCTTCCCCGTCGTCCGAGTCGCCCTCGAAGAAGTCCCCCACCTCGTCCACGACCTCGGCCGCCACCATCCCCCCGGCGATTCCCGCGGCCCCGGCCAGGACGGCGGCGCCGACCCCGGACTCGTGGCCGTACACCGCGTGGGAGCCGTACGACGCGCGGTGCTCGACCAGCTCCTGGATCCAGCCGTCGACGAGGGCGGACCAGTCGTGCGGCCCGGCGGGGCCCTCGTGCGGGACGGTGAAGCGGCTGAGCGCGTCGTGGCCGCCGCGGCCGTCGGCGAACGGGCCGCCGCGCTTGTCCGCCTCCAGCACCACCTCCAGGGCGCCCGGCACGGCCAGGAAGGTCAGCTCGATCTCGTCGACCTGGTGGGCGTAGCGCGGGGGCGGGGTCAGCTCGATCTCCTGGTGGAAGGGCAGCCGCTGCCCGGTGCCCCCGATGCGTCCGTACTGCAGGTCGGCCGAGCGGAAGCCGAAGCCGAGCGCGCCGAGGGCCTCCAGGACGGCCTCCTGGGCCGGGAGCGGCGCCACGGTGAGCGGGTCCAGGTCGCCCCTGTCCCGGGCGCCGGCGACCGCCAGTTCGGTGCGCACGCCGAGCACGATGCCCAGCGGACGCCCGTACAGCTCGGTGGCCGGGGTCTCCCAGGGCAGCGTCACCGTGAACGGGAGGCTCGTCTCCTCACCCGCCGCGAGCCGGAAGGTCCCGCCGACGGTGTGCCGGCCGAAGACGACGACGCCCTCGCCGTCACCGTGCTCCCCGTTCCCCCTCTCCACGCGGGCCACCAGCTCCAGCACGACGTGCTCGACGTCGTGGCCGGAGGTGCCGCCGGCGAGGCGGACCCGGCCCGACAGCGTGCCGCCCGGCCGAGCGGCGCCCGGGTCGAGGACCGTGTCCACCGTGGGTCCGCCCACGCCGAGGGAACCGAGCAGCCGCTTGAACACCATCGAGGCGTTCGCTCCTTCACTTTCGGGCGGGGAACAACCGGAGCCGTCCGGCCGTTCTCTACAGGCGAGTAGAAGCATAGGGGCCTCAGGACTCCCGATCTTTTTGCTCGTCCTTTACCATGAGGGAGAACCCTCGGGCGCCCGGCTGGTACCGGCGCCCACCGACCCCGTTAAGGAGTCCCGTTCCGTAATGGAGCCTCCCAGTACCGGCCGTATCTCGGCCGGCCCGCCAGTGCCCCCGTATGCGCGTGAGGGAAGCGGGGTGGCACGGTGACCGAGGTCCTGCTCCTCCTGCTGGCCCTCCTCCTCACCCTGGCCTGCGCCCTCTTCGTCGCGGCCGAGTTCTCCCTCACCACCGTCGAGCGCTCCGACCTGGAGCGTGCCGCCGAGTCCGGTGAGCGCGGTGCCGACGGCGCCCTGAAGGCCGTACGGTCCCTGACCCTCCAGCTGTCCGGCGCCCAGCTCGGCATCACGGTGACCTCGCTGGTCATCGGCATGCTGGCCGAGCCGTCGATCGCGGTGCTGCTGCGCGGCCCGCTGACGGCGATCGGCCTGGGCGGCGCCGCCTCGACGGTGGCGACCCTGCTCGGCGTGGTCCTCTCCACCGTCGTCCTGATGGTCGTCGGCGAGCTGGTCCCCAAGAACTGGGCGATCTCCCGCCCGCTGGCCGTCGCGAAGGTCGTCGCGGGCCCGCAGCGCGGCTTCACCACCGCCTTCGGCCCCTTCATCCGGCACCTGAACAACACGGCGAACCGCTTCGTGCGCCGCTTCGGCCTGGAACCGGCCGAGGAGCTGGCCTCCGCCCGCAGCGCCGAGGAGCTGGTCGCCCTCGCCCAGCACTCGGCCGCGGAGGGCGCCCTGGAGGCGGACTCGGCCGAGCTGTTCGTCCGTACGCTCCACCTGAGCGAGCTGACCGCGGAGAACGTCATGACGCCGCGCGTGGACGTCAAGGCCCTGGAGGCGCACGCCACCGCCGCCGACGCCGCGAACCTCTCGCACGCCACCGGCCTGTCCCGCTTCCCGGTCTACCGGGACAGCCTGGACGAGGTCGTCGGCACCGTCCACATCCGCGACGTGCTGGCCCTGGAGCCGGACAAGCGCCGGGACACCCCCGTCACCGAGCTGGCCACCGCGCCGCTCCTGGTGCCGGACAGCCTGCCCGCCGACCGTCTCCTGGAGCGCATGCGCGCCACCCGCACCATGGCCGTCGTCATCGACGAGTACGGCGGTACGGCGGGCGTGGCGACGGTCGAGGACATCGTCGAGGAGGTCGTCGGAGAGGTGCGCGACGAGCACGACCCGGTCGAGATACCGGACCTGCTGCCCGCCCCCGCCGACCCGGACGGCCGCGCGGCCTGGGAGGCCGACGGCTCGCTGCGCCTCGACCACCTGGAGCGCATCGGCCTGACCGCGCCGGAGGGGCCGTACGAGACCCTGGCCGGCCTGGTCGCCACCCGTCTGACGCGCATCCCCGCCAAGGGCGACGTGGTCGCCCTGGACGGCTGGCGCATCGACGTCCTCGACGTCGACCACCACCGCGCCGACCGCCTGCGCGTCACCGCCCCGGCGGCCGACGACGCGCCGGCGCACGAGCGGCCGGAGCGTGAGCGGACGTCGCCCGCACCGGCATCCCACGAGCGGTCGGCGCACGAACCGTCGGCGCATGAACCGTCGGCGCACGACGAGCGGGAGCTGGCCCGATGACCGTCGTACAGCTCTTCATCGGCGCGCTGACGCTGCTGACCAACGCGTTCTTCGTGGGCGCCGAGTTCGCCATGATCTCGGTGCGCCGCAGCCAGATCGAGCCGCGCGCGAAGACGGGCGACAAGCGCGCCCGGATGACCCTGTGGGGCCTCCAGCACATCTCCCAGATGATGGCCACGGCCCAGCTCGGCATCACCGTCTCCTCCCTGGTGCTCGGCGCGGTCGCGGAGCCGGCCATCGCGCACCTGATGGAGCCGGTGTTCGAGGCGGTCCACATGCCGCACGCGCTGGTCCACCCGGTGGCCTTCGCCATCGCCCTGACCCTGGCGACGTACCTCCACATGCTGATCGGCGAGATGATCCCGAAGAACATCGCGCTGGCCGCCCCGGCGACCACCGCGCTGATCCTCGGCCCGCCGCTGGTCGCCCTCACCCGGGCCCTGAAGCCGGTCGTCTTCGGCATCAACGCCTTCGCCAACACGCTCCTCAAGCTGCTGCGGGTGGAGCCGAAGGACGAGGTCGAGGCCGTCTTCACCGACGACCAGCTGGCCCGCATGGTGGTCGACGCCAGCGAGGCCGGACTGCTCACCCCGGCCGACGGCGAGCGCCTGCGCGACGCGCTGGAGCTGGGCACCCGCCCGGTCGGCGAGATCCTGGTCCCGGCCCAGAAGATGCGCTCGGTCCCGCACACGGTCACCCCGGCCGAGCTGGAACGCCTGGCCGCCGACGCGGGCTACTCCCGCTTCCCGGTCACCGGCCCCGGCGGCACCGTCCTCGGCTACCTGCACATCAAGGACACCCTGGGCCTGACCGACCGCGAGAGCCCCTTCCCGCGCACGGCCCTCCACCGCGTCACCCGCGTCCGCATCGACACCCCCCTGGACGACACCCTCACCGCCCTGCGCACCGAGGACAGCCACCTGGCCGCCGTCACCGGCGAGACGGGCGCGGTCCTGGGCTTCGTCACGATGGAGGACGTCCTGACGGAACTGGTGGGCCCGACGACGCCGGTGGCCTGACGCCGGGAACCTCCCCCCCGGGCCGCGATCGTCTCCTCCGGCGACAGTGACGTGCGTACCGCCGGAGGAGACCGCCATGTGCGGCTGACCGGGGACGGGGAGCACCCGCCGCTCTTCACGGTGTGCGTGGAGACGGAGGCCGACGGGGCGGTCGAGGCGAGCGCCCTGGCCGCCGTCGCCGGCGGGATCCGCACGCCGGACGAGTACGACCTCTCCCGCACCCTGCTCGGCCGCCTCGCCGACGGCACCAGCACCGTCGGGGAGCTGGTCGCCTGGCGCTGCTGCGGGAGTGGACGGCGGCCTCCGTCTGACCGACGGGTCGGTCACCGACGTGGCCGACTCGTAGCCGACCCCCTACCCGGGTAGCATCCGCGGCTTGGCTCCCCGGGGTGACGTGCCGGCCGGTGCCGTCTTCCTACCTTCCCTCCGTCAGCGCCACGACGAGACGGAGGAGGCGGACGGATGGGTCGCTTCAGGAGGTTCCTGACCACCGCCGTACTGACCACGCTGCTGGTCGGCGGCACGGCCGGCTGGGCGTCGGCGAGCAGCGGGAGCGTGCCGAGCGGTCCGCTTCCCGGTACCGCTTCCTGGCTGGCGGACGATTCCCTGGGCCGGAAACTGCCGGACCCCGCCACCGCCACCCCGGCGGAGGTGGCGGCGTTCTTCGCCGGTCTGAGCCACGCCCAGCAGGACAGACTCGTCGAGGACCACCCCACCGTGGTGGGCAACCTCGACGGCGTCCCCGTGCACCTCCGTTACGAGGCCAACGCGCCCGCGGGCGACCGGGTGCTGGCGTACGACCCGCGCGGGCGCGGGACGATCGCGCGGGTCGCGGGCGACCTGGAGAGCGCCGCCCACGTCTCGGTGATCGTCCCGGGCTCGGACATCGACGCCGAGACCTTCGACCGTACGGCCGAGCGGGCCGCCGACCTCCAGGCGGCGGCGGGCGACGACACAGCCGTCATCGCCTGGGCCGGGTACACGACGCCCTCCGGCATCGGGCTCGACCTGGCCACGGGCCGGCTCGCCGAGGCGGGGGCCGAGCGGCTGGTCCGTCTCACCGAGGGGCTGGACGCGGCCGGTCTGCCCGACCCCGCCCTCTTCTGCCACAGCTACGGCTCCGTGGTCTGCGGCCTGGCCGCCGACGACACCGACGCGAGCGACATCGTCGTCATGGGCTCGCCCGGCATGCGCGCCGCCGACGTCGGCGCACTCGGCACGGACGCCCACGTCTGGGCGGCGAAGTCCCCGCACGACTGGATCGGCCGCGTCCCCAACGTCGAGTTCCTGGGCCTCGGTCACGGCGCGGACCCCACCTCGCCCGGCTTCGGCGCGACCGTCCTGCCCGCCGACGACGTCCCGGCGCACGACGAGTACTTCGCCCCCGGCACCTCCACCCTGACCGCGTTCGCGGCGATAGCGGACGGAGCGCTGTCATGAGGGGCCCGCGTGCCGCGTTCGCCCGGTTCGGCGCCCGGGTCGACGAGCGGACTCCGGCCCACCGCGACCGTGCGATCGATGGCCTGCGCGCGTTGGCGCTGCTGGCCGTCCCGACCGGGCACTGGCTGGTCGGCGGGTTCACCCTCGACGGCGGCGGGCTGCACAACGCCAGTCCGCTGGCCACCTTCGGCGGCCTGGCCCCGGCGAGCTGGGTCCTGCAGATGCTGGGCATCTTCTTTCTGGTCGGCGGCTACTCCTCGTACCTCTCCTACCGGCGCCGCAAGGGGTCGGTGCGGGAGTGGACGGTCGGGCGGCTCAGGCGGCTGGGGCGGCCGGTCCTCGGCGTCACGGCCGTATGGGCGCTGCTGCTCCCCCTGCTGCACTACGGCGCCGGGGTGCCGGCCGACACCCTGCACACCGCGTCGACCCTGGTCGTCCAGCCGTTGTGGTTCGTCGGCGTCTACGCCGTGATCACGGCCCTCACGCCGTACTGCGTCCGCGCGTCCCGACGCCTCGGCGCCTGGGCCGCGGTGCCGTTGATCGGGTCGGTCGCGGTGGTCGACCTCCTGCGCTACGGGCCGTACGCGGACGCGATGCCGTCCTGGCTGAGTCTGCTCAACCTGCTGCCGGGCTGGATGTTCGCCTACCAGCTCGGAGTGTCCTGGGCGGACGGGCGGATCGGCAGGCGCGGGGCGTGGCTGCTGCTGGCCGGCGGTACGGCGCTGTTCGCCACGCTGCTGCTCGCCTTCCACTACCCGATGTCGATGGTGGGCGTGCCGGGCGAGGACCGGACCAACTCCCACCCACCGTCCCTGCTGGTCCTCGCGCTCGCCGCGGCCCAGTCCGGCGCGGCGATCCTGTTGCGCGACCGGCTGGCCCGGCTGCTGCGGCGGCCCGCCCTGTGGGCGCCGGTGGTGGTCGTCAACCTGTCGGCGATGACCATCCTGTGCTGGCACCAGACGGCGATGCTCGCCGCCGCCGTCCCCGCCTCGTACGTCGGGGAGGTCCCCGGTCTGACCGGCGCACCCGACACGGGCGGATGGGTTCTGGCGCGGCTGGCCTGGATGCCGCTCTTCGCGGGGCTGCTCGTGGTGATCGCGAAGTTCGCCCGGCCGCTGGAGGCCCCGTGGGATCGCACCGGCACGGCCCGGCGCGCGGCGGCGGCGGTGCTGGCGGCGGGCTTCGGCTACTTCGCGCTGGCCGCGTGAGACGGCGACTCCGACAGACCCGACGCGGCCCGATCCGGCCCGGCCTGATCCGACTCGGCCCGATCCGGCCCGATCCGGTCCGACTCGACCCCGTCCCGACCTCAGCCTCAAGGAGCCCCCATGCCCCCGGCCCGCGACACCTCCCCGCCGGACATACTCCCGCCGGACACCTCCCCGCCGGGCGCCGCCCCACCCGACACCGGCAGTGAGTTCACGCCGCTGCTGCGCGACGTCAAGGGGCAGCGACTGCTCGAACGGCGCACCGGCTGGTACGCGCGCGCCATCGCGGCCAACGCCCTCGGTCTGGTCGCCGTCGGCACCGGCATGGCGTTCCTCGGCGGTTCGTGGTGGGTGCTCGCCCTCGCACCCGTCCTCGCCGTCCTGTGCGCCCGCACGGCGTTCATCGGCCACGACGCGGGCCACGCCCAGATCAGCGGCGACCGCGCCGTGAACCGCCGCATCGGGCTCGTCCACGGCAACCTGCTGCTCGGCATGAGCTACGCCTGGTGGAACGACAAGCACAACCGCCACCACGCCAACCCCAACCACATCGACAAGGACCCCGACGTCGCCGCCGACGTCCTGGTCTTCACCAGCGAACAGGCTGCCGTCCGCACGGGTTTCCGCGGCTGGCTGACCCGGCACCAGGCGTGGCTGTTCTTCCCCCTCACCCTCCTCGAAGGCGTCGCCCTGAAGGTCCACGGCTTCCGGGACCTGCGCCGCCAGAGCGGCCGCGAGCGCCTCGTGGAGGGCACGCTCCTCGCCGCGCACGTCGCCGGGTACGCCACCCTGCTCCTGACGACCATGCCGCTCGCGCACGCCGTCGTCTTCGCCGCGGTCCACCAGGCCCTGTTCGGACTGCATCTTGGCCTGGCCTTCGCGCCCAACCACAAGGGGATGGACATGCCCGACCCCGACGGCGAGAAGTGGGGCCACCTGCGACGCCAGGTGCTCACCTCCCGCAACATCAGGGGCGGCTTCGTCACCGACTGGTTCCTCGGCGGCCTCAACTACCAGATCGAGCACCACCTGTTCCCCAGCATGCCCCGCCCGCACCTCCGGCTCGCCCGGGGTGCGGTCAAGGCCCGCTGCCGCGACCTCGGCCTCCCCTACGCGGAGACCGGCCTCGTCGACTCCTACCGGCAGGCCCTGCGGCACATGCACGAGGTGGGAGAACCGCTGCGTGCCGACATCTGAGGAGCCGACATCTGAGGGGCCGACACCCCAGGAACCGACAGCCGAGGAGCCGATGCCGTGCGTGCCCGCGGACGCCGCCCCTTCGGACGCCGTCGTGGCGCACACCGGGCGCCTAGGCTGGTGCCCATGACCCCAGTGGAGGAGGGACGTCCGCGTGCGCTGCTCGCGGGGGCGTCGCGGCGGTGGGTGCGGGCGCTGCCGTGGGCCGTGGCGTTCGTGCTGTGCGTCGTGCTGCTGCCCACCACCATCGTGGTCCTCACCGCCGACTACGGGCTGAACGGCGGCGTCGCGAGCGCGCTGGCCGTGGCGCAGTCCGCGCCGCTGCTGCTCGCCGTCGTACGGCCGCTGCACGCCTGGTACGTGGTCTTCGCCGCGGACGTGGCCGGGGCGCTCGCCCTGCTCGGCGTCGACTTCGAGCAGCGGCTGCTGTGGCCGTTCCCGCCCATGGAACTCGTCGGGTACGTCGCCCTCTGCCTCGCCCTGGGCCTGCGCGAGCGGCGCCGGACGCTGGTGCTGGTGTGGCTGGCGACGGCGGGCGCCAACGTCGGCCTGGGATTCGCCGCCCCGCACGGCTCCGGCGCCAAGGAACTGCTGTTCACCATCCTCGGGGGCGTCGCGCTGCTGCTGGGCGGTGTGCTGCGCGAGCGGTCCGAGGTGCAGCGCAGGCTGGTCGAGCAGGAGACGATCAGCGAGGCCGAGCGGGGCCGGCGCACGCTGCTGGAGGAACGCGCCCGCATCGCGCGCGAGCTGCACGACGTGGTGGCGCACCACATGTCCGTCATCACCGTGCAGGCGGACACCGCCGAGTACCGCCTCGCGGCGCTGCCGCCGGACGTGCGGGAGGAGTTCACGTCCATCGCGGCGACCGCGCGGGAGTCGCTCGGCGAGATGCGACGCCTGCTCGGCGTGCTGCGCAACGAGGAGGCGCACGGCGAACTCGCGCCCCAGCCCGGCCTCGCGCAGATCGGGCAACTGGTGGAGGCGACCGCGAGGACGGGCGGCCCGGTGGACTTCACCCCCTGCGACGCCGAGGTGCCCGAGGCGGTGGGCCTGTCGGCGTACCGGATCGTCCAGGAGGCCCTCGCGAACGTCGTACGGCACGCGCCCGGAGCCGCGACGCACGTGTCGCTGTCGGTGTCGCGGCCCGCCGACGGGCAGGGCGGGGAGCAGCCCGCCGACGGCCGGGGCGGGGAGCAACTCGCTGTCGGGCGGGGCGGGGAGCGGCTCACCGTTCTGGTCGTCAACGACCCGCCGCCCGAGCCGCCCGCCGGACCGCTCGAAGTGGGCGGCACCGGGCACGGACTGGTCGGCATGCGCGAACGGGTGCGGCTGGTCGGCGGCACCCTCGATGCGGGGCCGCTGCCGGACGGCGGCTTCCGGGTCGCCGCACAACTCCCCCTGACGGAAGAGGACCTCACGTGACCACGCGCGTCATCATCGTCGACGACCAGGCCATGGTGCGGGCGGGCTTCGCCGCGCTGCTGGCCGCCCAGAGCGACATCGACGTGGTGGGCGAGGCCCCCGACGGCGCCCAGGGCGTCGAGCTGAGCCGGCGCACGCATCCGGACGTCGTGCTGATGGACGTGCGGATGCCCGAGATGGACGGGCTGGAGGCCGCGCGCCGCCTGCTGTCGCCCCCGCCGGGGGTGACCCACCGGCCGCGGGTCCTGATGCTCACCACGTTCGACGTCGACGACTACGTGTACGAGGCGCTGCGGGCCGGCGCCAGCGGCTTCCTGCTCAAGGACGCGCCGCCCGCCGACCTCATCGCGGCGGTCCGCGTGGTGGCCTCGGGCGACGCACTGCTCGCCCCCTCGGTGACGCGCCGTTTGATCGCGGACTTCGCCCAGCAGCGCCCCGCCTCACGGGGCAAGCCCGCGCTGCGGCTCAAGGGCCTGACCGAACGCGAGACCGAGGTACTCACCCTGGTCGCCCGCGGCCAGTCGAACACGGAGATCGCCCGGACCCTGGTGCTGGCCGAGCAGACGGTGAAGACCCACGTGAGCCGTGTCCTCACCAAGCTCGATTTGCGCGACCGGGCGCAGGCGGTGGTCTTCGCGTACGAGTCGGGGCTCGTGGCCCCGGGAGAGTAGTCCCGCCCGGCCGGTCCCGCGGGCCCGGCCGCCTCCTCCTTCTCCCCCTACCGGGGTAGCACCTCCACATTGGCTCCCCGGTATGACGCCCGGCGCCGAGCCGCCCCCGCACTCTTCACCTCGTCATCAAGACGCACGAGCGCACCGACGAGGAGACGGCACCATGAGGCTACGCAAGGGCAAGCGGCGGCAGGCGGACGACCGGGCCGGGGCGGACCACCGCCCCGAGGCCCCGGCCGCCACACCCGGGCTCGCCGTCGAACTGCGCGGGGTCCGGCGGCAGTATGGCCGCGGCGCGGGCACCGTGCACGCGCTCGCGGGCGTCGACCTCGCCCTCCCGCGCGGCACCTTCACCGCCGTCATGGGCCCCTCCGGGTCCGGCAAGTCGACGTTCCTGCAGTGTGCCGCCGGGCTCGACCGGCCGTCGGCGGGTTCGGTGCGCCTCGGCGGTACGGAGATCACCGGCATGGACGAGAACGAGCTGACGGAGCTGCGCCGCAGCCGCCTCGGCTTCGTCTTCCAGGCGTTCAACCTGCTGCCGTCGCTGACCGTGGAGCAGAACGTCCTGCTGCCCATGCGCCTGGCCGGGCAGCGCCAGGACCGCGGCCGCGCCGCCGCGGTGCTCGCGCAGGTCGGGCTCGCCGACAAGGCGCGGCGCCGGCCCGGCGAGCTGTCCGGCGGCCAGCAGCAGCGCGTGGCCGTCGCCCGCGCCCTGGTCACCGCCCCCGACGTGATCTTCGCCGACGAGCCCACCGGCGCCCTCGACACCGGCACCGCGGCGGAGGTGCTCGGACTGCTCCGGCACGCGGTGGACACGCTCGGCGCCACCGTCGTCATGGTCACCCACGACCCGGCCGCGGCCGCCTGGGCCGACCGCGTGCTGTTCCTCGCCGACGGGTCCTTCGCCGACCACCTGGAGCGGGGCTCGGCGGAGCAGATCGCGGCACGGATGACCGCGCTCACCGGGCGTACGCGGGCGATGGCCGGGGCCGGTGCGGGGGTGGCGGCATGAGCGTCAAGCCCAACGGCCTCGCCCGCGCGGCCGTGCGCTTCAAGCCCGCCTCGTTCGCGGGCACGTTCGTCGCGCTGATGATGTCGGCGCTGGTCGTCGCGGCCTGCGGGGTGCTCCTTGAGACCAGCATCCGCGCCTCGGTACCGGCGGAGCGGTACGCGAACGCGCCGGTCGTCGCGGCCGCCGACCAGTCCGCGCGCGTCGTCGCCGACACCGTCGACGGCCCCGAGGAGACCGCGTACCCGCTGCCGGACACCGCCCGCGTGGACGCGGGGCTCGCGGCGAAGGCCGCCGGGGTGCCGGGCGCGGCCACCGCCGTACCGGACTTCACCTTCCCGGTGCACGGCGGTGACGGCCCGTCGGGCGCGCTCACCGGCCACGGCTGGGGCTCGCACGCCTTCACCGGCACCGCGTTGACGCAGGGCGCCGCGCCGCACACGGGCGAGGTGGTCCTGGGCGCCGACGCGGCCCGCACCGCGCGGGTCGGCGTCGGCGACACCGTCGCGCTGGAGACCGCCGACGGGCCGGCCGACTTCCGGGTGTCCGGGCTGGCCGAGGCCGGTGCGGGGGACACCGCGGACGAGGGGGCGGACGGCGTGGGCACCGCCTGGTTCGCCGACGCCGAGGCGCCCGTGCTGGCGGGGCACCCCGGCAAGGCCGACGCCATCGCCGTCATGGCGAAGGAGGGGGCCGACACGGACGCCCTCGCCGCGGCCGTCGAGAAGGCCCTGGCCGGCTCCGGCGCGCGGACGCTCACCGGCGACGACCGCGGTGAGGTCGAGGACCACGGGCTGGCGTACGGCAAGGAGACGCTCTTCGCGGTCGGCGGTTCCTTCGGCGGGATCGCCACGCTGGTCGCCGTCTTCACCGCGGCCGGTACGGTCGCGCTCTCCGTCGGCCAGCGCACCCGCGAGTTCGCGCTGCTGCGCGCCGTCGGCGCCACCCCGCGGCAGATCCGCCGTGCCGTCGCCGCCGAGGCGCTGCTGGTCGCCCCGCTCGCCGGGCTGCTCGGCTGCCTGCCGGGCATCGGGCTCGCGCACTGGTGGTTCGGGCAGATGCAGGACCGCGGGGCCGTCCCCGAGGCGGTCGAACTGCACGTCTCGGGGTTCCCGCTGCTCGCCGCCGTGGGCGTGGGGCTGCTCACGGCGCTCGGTGCCGGCTGGGCGGCCGGGCGCAGGCCCGCGAAGATCAAGCCGGGTCAGGCGCTCGCCGAGGCATCGGTGGAGCGGCTGCGGCCGGGTGTCGTCCGTACGGTCCTCGGTGTGGCAGCGGTGGGCGGCGGTTCGGCGCTCGCCGGTGTGGCGGCCTCCGCCGCCGGTTCCGACGCGGCCAACGCCTCGCTCGGCGTCGTCATGCTCTTCATGCTGGCCGTCGCCCTGCTGGGCCCGATCCTGGCCCGGCTGTGCGCGGGGCTGTTCGGCCTGCTGCTGCGCGGCGGTGACGCCTCCGCGTCGCTGGCCGCCGCCAACTCCCGTACGAACGCCCGCCGCCTGGCCTCCGCGATCACGCCGATCGTGCTGGCGATGGCCTTCGCCTCGACGCTGGTCTTCATGCACACCAGCGAGAGCCACGTCGCCTCGGAGCAGCTCCGCGACGGCATCACGGCGGACCACGTCGTCACCGCCCCGGCGGGCCTGCCCGCCGACGCCGCCGACCGGGCTGCCCGCGCACCGGGCGTCGACGCGGCCGTGAGCCTGCTGGACACGCAGGTGCTGGTGCCCGTCCGCGGCGGTGGCGAGACCTCGCTGCAGGGAACGGCGACGCAGGGCGTCTCGGGCTCCGGCGCGCAGCTCGCGAAGGTCCAGGACCTGGACGTGCGCGAGGGCGGCCTGGACCGGGTGGGGCCGGGCCGGATCGCCATCGACAAGACCCTCGCCACCGCCACGGACGTCGGCCTCGGCGACAAACTGCCCCTCTACCTCCCCGACGGCACGAAGGCCGACCCGGAAGTGGTCGCCGTCTACGGCCGCGGCCTGGGCCTGCCCGCCGTGACCATGGACCGCGCCGCCCTGGACGGCCACGTCACGTCGCCCTTCGCCGACACGCTGCTGGTCAGTGGCGGCGAGGCGGGACCGCTGCGGGCGCTCGGCGAGGTCACCGACGCCTCCGGCTACGCGCTCGCGCAGAACGTGGACCGCGAGTTCGGCGCCTGGGCCAACTACATGATGGCCGCCGTCCTGGGCGGCTTCGCCGCCGTCGCCGCGGTCAACACCCTGGTGATGACGGTCCTGGACCGCCGCCGCGAACTGCACACGCTCCGCCTCGTCGGCTCCACCCGGCGCCAGGTGCTGCGCATGCTGGGCTGGGAGAGCTTGCTGGTGTCGGCGGCGGGCGTGGCCCTGGGCACCGCCATCGCCATGATCACGCTGACTCCGATGATGCGCGGCCTGACCGGCGAGTTCCCGCACGTCCCACCCCTGCTGTACGCCGCCTTCGCCGCGACCGCGGCCATCCTCGGCCTGGCCTCCGTCACCCTCCCGGCCCACAGAACCCTGCGCAGCCGACGCCCATGAGCCCCGGCGAACGGCCCGGCCCGCCCGACGCCCCGGCTCCCGGGCCCACCCGGACGGTCCGGCCGCCACCGGCCCGCACCCGAACTCCCCGAGGGCCCCGTCACGGCGGGCCCCGGGGAGTCGGGGCGTGTCGGCGGCGGGAAGGCGCGTCCGCTCGCGCGGCGGTGCCCCCGGCGCCCCGGTCGACGAGGCATGCGTCCGGTCGCGGCACCCGGCGGCGAAGGCCGTCCGGCGCGGCACGCATCGGCGGCGAGGGCTCGCCCCGCGGGAAGGCCCGGGGCCCGGCCGGAGGGTCCGTCTGCCGGGGGTGTCCCGGTGCGCGCGCCGCCGGTCGCGGGGGTCCGGCTGCCTGTGGCGGCGGTCCCACCGGGCCTCGCCGTCAGTCCCCCTGGCGGCGGGTCCGATGGGGGCTGGCCGCGAAGGCCCGCCCGTGGCGGCGGCCCCGCCCCGCCGTCAGCCCGTTCGCAACGCGTCCGCCGGGGGTGTGCGCAGGGCGTGGCGGGTGGGGAGTTCGATGGTGAGGTACGAGGTCAGGGCCACCGTTGCCGCCACCGCCGGGAGGAGCCAGGACGGGCCGGCCGGCCAGGGGTGGCCGAGGAAGCCCTGGCCGAGGAGGGCCAGGGGGACGGCGGACAGCAGGAGCCCGGAGACGAGGGCCGCGGCGGCGATCACCGCGGCCTCGCGGCGCATCATCGCGCGGACCTGGCGCGGGGTCGTGCCGACCAGGCGCAGCGCGGCGATCTCCGCCCGGCGCTGGGCGGTGGCGGCGACCAGCTTGTTGGCGATGCTCAGCAGCAGGTAGCCGAGGAGCACCACGACCACCGCCAGGTTGACCCACACCTCGGGCGGCGCGTCCGCGCCGGTGGCGTCCTGGGCGGTGCTCGCGACGGCGAGGCCGGGGCGGTCGGCGGCCAGCGCGGCGAGCGCCCGCCCCGCCTCCCGCGTGCCGTCGGTGCGGACCAGGGCCCGCTGGTCGAGGCCGGTCGTGGTGTGCCCGGCGGCCAGTTCGCGGGAGAGGACGACCGGCCCGAATCCCAGCCCCCGGTCGTACACGGCGACGACCCGGGCGTCGACCCGCGCCCCGTCGCCGAGCACCAGGCGCACCCGCTTCCCGAGCCCGGCGTCGCGCGTGCGGGCGGCCTCGGCGCTGACGGCGACGGTCGCCCCGGTCAGCCGGTCCAGGCCGCCGTCGGTCACCCCGAGGTCCACCACGCCCCGGGCGTCCGGCGCGAGGATCATCGCCGAGGCCGACTCGGCCGCGGGCTCGCCCAGCTCGTCGTACTCCCACACCACCGTGGTCGTCCCGGCCGGTGCCGCCGCCCGTACGCCGGGCACGTCCCGCACGGCGGACAGGGTGCCGTCGGGCAGCCCGCCCAGCGCGGGCGCCGTCAGCTCGTACTGGGCGAGCGTGCCGGTGCGGGTGTCGTCGGAGGTGGCGGCCAGCACCGTGGTCTGGGTGAGGGTGTAGGTCAGGACGAAGACGACGCCCATGGCCAGCGGGCTGACCACGCCCGAAAGACGCAGGGCGTAGGCCCGTACGTTGGACAGCGCCAGCCACGTCGGCGCCGCCGCCCCGGGCCGCAGCCGCCGTACCACGGCTTCGCCCGCGCTCCTGACCAGCGCCGGTCCGGACATCGCCAGGCCGATCGCGGCGACGATGCCCGCGACGGAGGTGACCGAGGCCCCGAGGACCGTCCGGGACAGCAGCGGCACCACCGAGAGCGCGCAGGCACCCAGGATCAGCAGCAGCCCGGCCGTGGTCCGCGCCCGCGACGGTGTGCGCGGCTCGCTGCGCGACTCGGCGACCGCCTCGGTGGCCGGCATCCGCGAGGTGCGCCAGGCCGCGCACCGGGCGGAGAGCTGCACGGCCGCCGCGACCAGGAGCAGCGTGGCGAGGGCGGGCAACGGACCCACGGTGAGGGGGAGTTCGGACGGGAGTACGTCGCGGTCGGCCAGCAGCTCCCGGAAGCGTCCCGCCAGCAGGTAGCCGACCGCCACGCCCGGGACCAGGGCGAGGGCCGCGACGACCGTCGACTGCGCGGCGGCCAGGCGGCGGATCTGCCGGGGCGTGGCGCCGACCGCCCGCATCAGCGCCAGGTCGCGGCGCTGCCCGGCGATGGTCACCCCCAGCGCGCCCGCGACGACGAACCCGGTGATCAGCAGCACGATCCCGCCGAGCGAACCGGCGAGCAGGATCAGCAGCGAGCGTGCCGAACCCACGCCCGGCGCCACCGCCTCGCCCCGGTCCGCACCGGTGGTCACCCGGAGCCCCGTGCCCGCGACCTCCGCGCGGACGGCGTCGGCCACCCGCTCCCCGGCGCCGTCGGCGGCCCGCAGGCCGACCAGGTCCACGGTCCCGGCCCGCGGCCCTTCGCCCCCGGTGCTCCGCCCGGCCAGCGCGGCGGCCGTCCCGTCCGCGAACCAGACGCCGCCGTCCGCGCCCGGGGCGTCGACCAGGGCGGAGACCCGGTAGGCGGCGGCGGGGCGGCCGTCGGCCACGACCCGGACCCGGTCGCCCACCGCGAGGCCCGCCGCGTCGGCCGCCGCCGCGTCCACGGCGACGGTCTTCGCACCGGACGGCGCCCGCCCTTCGACCCGCGCGCCGGACAGCAGCCGTGTCGAGGACCAGCCGTGACCCGCCGTCGCCGGGTCCTGGGCGACGGGGACGGGCCGTCCGTGCCCGTCGAGGAGCGCGGCCGGGAAGCCGATGTCGCCGACGGCCGCGGTCACGCCGGGCAGGGCGGCCAGCCGGTCGACGAGCCGGGCCGGGACGGTGGCCCGCTCGGGCAGCGCGATCGGCAGGTCACCGCTCGGGTGGAACTCCTGCTCGGCGGCGACCACGACGTCCGCGCCGGCGAGCCGCCCGGGCGGCAGCTGCGAGCGCAGCCCGGACTCGGCGAGTACGCCGGTGGTGGTGATCAGGGCCGCGCCGCCGAGGACCGCGCACGCCACGGCGAGCAGGGCGGTGATCCGGTGCGCGGCCATGCGCAGGGCGAGGTGCAGCATGTCTACCGCTCCCCCAACGCGACGAGCCGCTGGGCCAGTTGCGGGGCCGTCGGCCGCTCCAGGGCCTCGACCACCCGGCCGTCGGCCATCACCAGTGCCCGGTGCGCGCGGGCCGCCGCGGCCGGGTCGTGGGTGACCATGACCACCGTTTGACCGAGGTCGTCGACGAGTGCGCGCAGCAGGTCGAGCACCTGGTGGGCGCTGCGCAGGTCCAGCGCGCCGGTCGGCTCGTCCGCGAAGACGACGGCGGGCTTGGCCGCCAGCGCCCGTACGACGGCGGCCCGTTGCTGCTGGCCGCCGGACAGCTCGGCGGGGCGGTGCGACAGCCGGTCGGCCAGCCCCACCCGCTCGGTCAGCGTCCGCAGCCAGTCCCGGTCCGGGCGCCGGCCGGCCAGGCGCAGCGGCAGCGTGACGTTGTCCTCGACGCTGAGCGAGGGGATCAGGTTGTACGCCTGGAACACGAACCCGACGCGTTCGCGGCGCAGTTCGGTGCGGCGGGTCTCGTTCAGGCCGGAGATCTCCTGCCCGTCGATGCGGACGCTGCCGGACGTGGGGGAGTCGAGCCCGGCGGCGCAGTGCATCAGCGTGCTCTTGCCGGACCCCGAGGGCCCCATCACCGCGAGAAACGTGCCGTGCTCCACGGTCAGCGACACCTCGTCCAGGGCCCGTACGCCGCCCGGGTACGTCCGGGCGACCCGGTCCAGCGCGATGGCGGGCGCCCGGCGCGCGGTGACGGCGGTGAGGGCTGCGGTGCTCATCGCCGCCCCCGCAGGCCGCGCACGACGAGGGTCCCGGCGGCGAGCACGGTGACCACGCCGCTGGCCAGGTGGAGCGGGGCGGCGGCACCGGTGAAGGAGAGGGCCATGTTGGCGACCGCGCTGAGCACCACCACGGCCCACAGCAGCGTCCGCAGGACGTCCCCGCGCGAGACGGCGTCCGGGCCCTCGCCGGGGGCCGAAGCGGCGGTCGGGACGGCCTGGGGCACGCCCAGGCGGTAGGGGTCCTGCTGGTTGTGGCGATCCTGGTGCGTCATGGCTGCGGCCTCCGTCGGCGTCGCTCTCGGTCGTCCCCGACGCTATGGAGCGAGGCACCCGGCGGCCGATCCCGTGGGCCGCCCGGTCCGGGGTACAGCAGGCTGTACTCTCCGGCTCCGCACCCGCCGCCGGCCCGTCCGGCGGCATAGGGTCGGCCCCACGCGCACGCCGGAGCGGGGCGCACGGACCGGAGGGAGGCAGGCGGATGACGGTGCCGGTCACGTCCGTGCGGGAGACCGCCGTACGGACGCTGCGTGCCGCCGGTGCCGCGACGGGGCAGCTCGTCGGCGGGCTCGGCACCGCGTTCCTGGCGCTGGGCGTGCTGCTGCTGGTGGCGCTGGCCGCCGTGACCGCGCCGGCCGGCGTGGGTCTGCTGCTCGCCCCCGCCGCCCTGCGCGCCCTGCACGCGCTCGCCCGCCGGGAACGCGAACGCCTGTCCCGCCGGGGCCCGGAGATCGTCCCGCCCGACCCGCCGCCCACCCGGCTGCGCGCGGCCCTGGGCGATGCCACCACCCGGCGCGAGCTGAACTGGCTGGTCCGGCACGCCACCCTGGGGCTCCTGCTGGGCCTGCTCGGCTTCCTGCTGCCGCTCTGCGCCGTCCGGGACACCACCTTCCCGCTGTGGTGGCGGCTGAGCCCCGGGGAGGCGACGACCACGTCCATCGGCGTCGGCACCGCGCACGGCTGGCCGGACGCGCTCGCGGCGACCCTGCTGGGCGTGGGCTGGACCGCGATCGTCCTGGGCCTGGGCCCCGGCATGGCGCGGCTCCAGGCCGCCCCGGCCCGGCGGCTGCTCGCGGCGGGCCCGGACACGGACCTGTCGTTGCGGGTGGCGGAGCTGACCGCGACCCGGGCCGCGGCGCTGGACGCGCACGCCACCGAGCTGCGCCGGATCGAACGGTCCCTGCACGACGGAGCGCAGAACCGGCTGGTGTCGGTGACGGTGCTGCTGGGCGCGGCCCGACGCATGGCGGCGCGCGACCCCTCCGGGGCGGACGAGTTGCTGGAGCGTGCGCAGTCCGCCGCGGAGCAGGCGCTGGCGGAGCTGCGTTCGGTGGCGCGGGGCATCCTGCCGCCGGTCCTCGCCGACCGCGGTCTCGCGGGCGCGCTGTCGGGACTCGCGGCGGACTGCGGGGTGCCGTGCCGCGTCGAGGCCGACGTGCCCGAGCGATGCGCGGCGTCGGTCGAGGCGACGGCGTACTTCGTGGTGGCCGAGGCGCTCACGAACATCGCGAAGCACAGCGGTGCCGCCCGCGCCTCGGTCACGGTCCGGGCCCGCGGGGGCCGGCTGCGCCTGCTGGTCGAGGACGACGGCCGGGGCGGCGCCGACGAGGACGGCGGGTCGGGCCTGACCGGCATCCGCCGCCGCGTCGCGGCACTGGACGGCACCCTCCGCCTGAGCAGCCCGCCCGGCGGCCCCACCACCCTGGACGTGGACCTGCCCTGCGGGAGCTGACCCACCGGGCCACGGGCCGGGGCCCGCAGTACGGTGGAGGAACCGGGGGCCTGCCGCGCACCGGCCCCGACACCGGTGCCGCTCCCGGCGATCGACGACGCCGGGCCGGTATCCGCCCGAGCCCGGGGCAGGACTCGCCTCATGACGGTGCACGTGCCGGTGCGGCCGGCGACCACGGAGCGTCAGGAGCGGCCCGCCGCGGCCCACCGGCCGGGTGCGCGGCGTCCGGGCCCGCGGCAGGGTTCCTCGCCGCAGGCCGGTGAGCGGCTGCGGCCGCTGACCCGGCGTCAGATCGAGGACCGGTTCGCCGAGCTGGGCGACCTGTACGCGCAGACCTCCGGCGGCGGCCCCCGGGCGTGGAACGCGGCCCGCGGCGCCTTCCTGCGCCGACTGGGCGCCGACGTACGGCGTCCGGGCTTCGGTCTGCTGATAGCGGAGACCACCGTCCTGACCGGCTGTGCCTACGGCTACCCCGTGCCCGGCGGCGACCCGCGCGGCGTGCGGGGACTCGAGCCGTACCTGCCGGGGAGCGTGCTGTCCGTCGCCGCGTCGGGCCGGCTCTTCCTGGTCTCCGGGATCGTCGTGCCGGCCCGCGTGCGCAGACAGCACCAGGACCGCGCCTGGAACCTCGCCCGGCGGTTGCAGACCCGCCTGCTGGCCGAGCACGAGGCCGCCCTCGGTGTCACCCTGGTGGACCGCACCAACGGCGCGACCGTGCAGGCGCTGCGCTCCTGGGGCTGGCGCTACGCCGAGGGCGACACCCTCCAGTCGTCCGTGCTCGGCCGGTACGGCGTCCTGGTCCTCGGGGGCTGATCCGGCGTTTCCTCCCGGATTGACGGTACATTCCGTGCTAACCTGGACATGTTGCAGTTGTGGTTGCCCTGTGCGTCGACCCCGGGTTCCGGGCAGGTGATCATCGCGGCGATGGGAGGCTCCGCACGGTGCGGGCCTTCAACACTGCCTAGGAGAAAAAAGCATGGCTTCCGGTACCGTGAAGTGGTTCAACGCCGAAAAGGGCTTCGGTTTCATCGCGCAGGACGGCGGCGGCGCCGACGTCTTCGCCCACTACTCGAACATCAACGCCCAGGGCTTCCGCGAGCTCCAGGAGGGCCAGCGGGTGAACTTCGACGTCACGCAGGGCCAGAAGGGCCCGCAGGCGGAGAACATCGTTCCCGCGTAACGACCCGCGTGACGACCCGCGTGCAGTACGTCGCGCGGTAGTCGCGCAGCACCTGTCGAGGGCCCGCACCGCACGGTGCGGGCCCTTCGCGTGTGTTCACCAGCCGGTCGCCACCAGGTGGTTCAGGAGCAGGGCCAGGACCGCCTGCGCCGCCAGCCAGCCGCGCGGCCGGGTGAGGAAGGCGCAGGCCGCGAGGAGCCACAGGGCGAAGGGGAGCCAGATGCGTTCCGTCTCCGCCTTGCTCATGCCGGACAGGTCCGCGGCCAGCAGCGCGAGCAGCGCGGCGGCCACGAGGAACGCCAGCCGGGTCTCCCCGGCCCGCGCACCGTCCGCCCGCACGCCCTCGGCGCGCCGCCGGACCAGTACGCCTCCGGCCCGCCGCAGGCCCGCCACCGTCGCAAGGCCCGTGATGAGCACCGTGCAGGCGAGGTTGGCCCACACCCAGTAGGCGTAGGGGCGGACACCGGCCGCGCCCTCGTAGTACCTCTCTACCAGCAGGTGGTACGCCTCCCACCAGTCGAACCCGGCCGCCGTGAACGCCGCCGGCACCACCGCCGCCCCCGCCAGCAGCGGCACGAACAGCACCGGCCGCGCCCGTACCCCGCGCCGCCCCAGCAGGAGCACCGCCGCCGCGACCACCGCGAACAGCGTCAGGCCGTACGAGAGGTAGCAGGTCAGCCCGAACAGCAGTCCCGAGCCCGCCGCCCACCACAGCCGCCGCCCGGTGACCGCGAGGGCCAGCAGAGCCACCGCCCACGCGGCGACCGCCGCGAAGTAGCCGTCGGCGGACGTGCCCATCCACACCGCCGCCGGTGCCAGGACCAGGAAGGGCGCCGCCCGCCGGGCGAGCCGCTCGGCGGCCAGGGCCCGCACCGCGACCAGCACCGCCACGCCCGCCGTCGCGCCCACGGTGATGGTCAGGGCCCCGGCCCAGCCCCCGCCGCCGAGCCCGATCCGGTCCAGGAGCACGTAGGTGAGCGTGGCCCCGGGCGGGTGACCGGCGACGTGGGCGGGCCAGTTGTCGGGGGAGTGGAGCAGGATGTGGCCGTTGAAGTCCCGCAGGGTCGCCGGGATGTCGTGCCAGCGGTCGATGACCGAGAGGTACTCCTGGCTTGTGGTGAGCCGTCCGGCGACGCCCCGTTCCCACCCGTCGATCAGCGCCAGCGACCAGGTCCAGGCCAGCGCCGTGCCCCAGGCCGCCGGCAGCAGCGCACGCCACGGCAGCCGGGCGGCGACGGCCGGGCCGTACGCCACGACCGCCGCCGCGACCACCACGGCGGCCGGGGTGCCGGGGCCCAGATGCGGGTCCCAGCGGCCCAGCAGGGGCGGCCAGCCGACGATCAGGTCGTCGTAGGTGTACACGTACCGGCCGACCAGGACGGCGGCCGTCACGAGCAGCACGGCGGCCGCCACGGCGTACAGGTCGCGGGGCACGGGGCGCGGGCGGGTCACGGTCACCCCGGCACCGTAGGCCGGGAGATCACGCATCGGGCGGTGCGCACGGCGGACGTCAGCGTTTCGTCATGGGTCGTGGACCGTTCCGGGGGCCGGTCCCGGCCTACGGTCGGGACATGCGCGACCTCGCCCCACGGCTTCCCTCCTCCCCGGGTTTCTGGCGCAGCCCGCTGCGCGGGCCCTGGTTCACCTCGGTGCTCGGCCTCGTCCTGCTCGTCGGCATCACCGTGCTGTTCGTGACGGGGCTGCTGTCCTACGCCGCCTACAACCCGGATCTGGCGCCGGTCAACGACAAGACCCCGGACAAGGGGATCCTCGGCTTCTACCTCTTCGCCTGGCCGACCGACCCGCCCTGGCTGTACCGGCTCACGCAGGGCGTCCACGTGACCCTCGGGCTGGTCCTGATCCCGGTGCTGCTGGCCAAGCTGTGGTCGGTGGTGCCGAGGCTGTTCACGCTGCCGCCGGTCCGCTCGCTCGCCCACGCGCTGGAGCGGATCTCGCTGCTGCTGCTGGTCGGCGGCGCCCTGTTCGAGTTCGCCACCGGGGTGCTCAACATCCAGCTGGACTATCTCTTCCCCGGCTCCTTCTACCCGCTGCACTTCTACGGCGCCTGGGTCTTCTTCGGCGCGTTCGTCGCACACGCCGTGCTGAAGGCGCCGACCGCGCTGCGCAACCTCCGGGCGATGCGGGGGGAGCGGGTGGAGCCGGAGGTGCGGGTGGAGCGGGAGGAGCGGGACGACCTGGTCTCGCCGCGGCCCGCCGCGCCCACCGTCTCGCGGCGCGGCGCGCTGTGGTTCGTCGGGGGCGGCTCGCTGCTGATGTTCGCCACCAACGCGGGCCGCGGCTTCGACGGGCCGCTGCGGGCCACCGCCGTGCTCTCCCCGCACGGGGGACCCGAGCCGGGCAGTGGCCCGAACGGTTTCCAGATCAACAAGACGGCCGCCCACGTCGGCATCGACCCGGCCGAGACCCGCGAGGACACCTGGCGGCTCGTCGTGACGGGGCGGGCGGGAAGCGTCCGGCTCAGCCGCGCCGACCTGCTCGCCATGGAGCAGCACAGCGCGGCCCTGCCCATCGCCTGCGTCGAGGGCTGGTCGACGTCCGACCAGTGGTGGCGCGGGGTGCGGCTGCGGGACCTGGCCGCGCTCGCGGGCCACGGGGACGACCCGCCGGACGTGTTCGTCGAGTCCCTCCAGCGACGCGGCGCCTTCCGCAGCGGGGCCCTGCGCGCCAACCAGGTGGCCGACCCGCGCTCCCTGCTCGCCCTGTACGTCAACGGCGAGCAGCTGAGCCCGGACCACGGACACCCGGCGCGGATCATCGTGCCCGCCGCGCCCGGCGTGCTGAACACCAAGTGGGTGGCCCGGATGACGTTCGGAGACCTGGGATGAAGCGCGTACGCCGGGTGCAGGGGGCGCGGCGGCCCCGGATCGGCAGTCCTTTCCAGATCCTCCTCCTCGCCTGCTCCTTCGCGCTCGCGGGCTACGCGGGCGTGCGGCTGCTCGCCGGCGACTGGCTCGGCGTGGTCCTCTGGTTCGTGGGCGCGGCACTCCTGCACGACTTGGTCCTGCTGCCGCTGTACTCGGTGGCGGACCGGGCGCTCACGGGAGGTCTCGGCGCGGCCCGGCACAGTGAGTGGACCTCGTACGTCCGGTTTCCGGCGGCCTGCTCCGGGCTGCTCCTGTTGGTGTGGTTCCCGCTGATCGGCGGCCGGGTCGACGCGAGCTACGCGGGGGTCACCGGGCTGTCGGCGGACGGCTTCCTCGCCCGCTGGCTGCTGATCACGGCGGTGCTGTTCGGCGGCTCGGCGCTGCTGCTCGCCGGGCGGCTGCTGCGCAGCGCGACGAAGCGGCGCCCGCCCGACGTCCACTGACCGGCACTGCGCCAGCCGGCCGCGCCCGCCCGGCGCAGCAGGGCGCGGGTGCCGATCCGCGCCCACGGGAACGGGCTGCCGGCGGCACGGGCGTGGGCGTCGGTGACGCCGACGAGCTGCACGTGGGCGCGTTCGTCGACGTCGACCGGGGCGGTCTCGGCGATCAGCAGGCCGCCGGGGGCGAGCAGGGCGGCGACGCGGGCGAGCAGCGCACGGGGATCGCCGCCGATACCGACGTTGCCGTCCATCAGCAGGACGGTGTCCCAGCGCCCCTCGCCGGGCAGCGGCTCGAACACGGAGCGCCGCAGGGACTGGCCGCCGAGCCGTACGGTGCGGGTCACGGCGGCCTCGCTGACGTCGATGCCGAGGGCGGTGCGGCCCCGGGCGGCGAGTTCGGCCACCAGTCGGCCGGGTCCGCAGCCCACGTCGAGGACGGCGCCCTCGCAGCGGTCCAGCACCTCCAGGTCCACCGGGTCGGCCCGCGCGCACCAGCGCTCCACCTCCAGCGGCAGCAGCCAGCCGTCGGTGCGGCGCAGGAACAGCGGCCCGTGTCCCGACCGCAGGGCGGCGGCGTAGGGGTCGGAGGCCGCCCAGGCGGGGGCGGGGGACGGCGTGCCGGGGGCGAGTCGCGCGGCGCCCTTCACCGGCTTGCCCGCCGCCGGTCCGCGGCCGGTGCACAGGCCGCCAGCCGGGCGGCGAACCGGCCGTCCGGGGCCAGGGCGGCGACGGCGCGGGCGTCGGCGGCGGTGTCGACGTCGCGCAGCGGCGGCAGGTCGCGCACCCGCAGTCCCGCCGTCAGGAGCCGCTCGCGCTGCACGGCCCCCGTGACCGGCGTCGACATGGGCACGCCCCGCAGCAGGGCGGGTTCCGGCCGGGCCAGGCCCAGGGCCCAGAAGCCGCCGTCCTCGGCCGGTCCGAAGTACGCGTCGCAGTCGTGGAAGTCCACGTCGAGCAGGTCCGGCGTCACCTGCGGGGCGTCCATCCCGATCAGCAGGGCGGGTCCCGCGCACCCGGCGAAGGCGTCCGCGAGCCGTTCGTCGAGCCCGCCGGCGCACTGCGGTACGACGTCGAAGCCGGGCGGCAGCCACGGGCCCGGGGCGCCGTCGAGCACCAGTACCCGGCGCCGCGCGGGCGTCGCGGCCACGGCGGCCAGGGTGTCGGCGAGGGCGGCCTCGGCCAGCGCGGCCGCCTCGGCGGGGGTGAAGGGCGGGGTGAGCCGGGTCTTGACCCGGCCGGGACGCGGCTCCTTGGCGATGACGAGGAGCGTGGTCGTGGCGGTCACCGGGTGCCGCTCCTCTCGCTGTCGCCGACGTCGGCGCGGACGGCCGGCGGCTCGGCCAGGACGCGGCGCATGTCCCGTACCGCGTGCCAGGTGCCGCGCCAGGTGCCGGTCACCTTCGAGGCGCCGGTGCGGGGCAGGTACGGGACGTCGTGCTCGGCGATCCGCCAGCCCGCGTCGGCGGCCCGCACCACCATCTGCAGCGGGTAGCCGCTGCGCCGGTCGGTGAGGCCGAGAGCGAGCAGCGGCTCGCGGCGGGCCGCGCGCAGCGGGCCGAGGTCGTGCAGCCGCAGGCCGGTGCGGTGGCGCAGCATCCGGGCCAGGGCGAGGTTGCCGGCGCGGGCGTGCACGGGCCACGCACCCCTGGTCCGCGGCCGTCGGCGCCCGAGCACGAGGTCGGAGGTGCCGGCGCGGATCTCCTCCACGAACGGCGCCAGCAGGCCCGGGTCGAGGGAGGCGTCGCAGTCGCAGAAGCAGACGACGTCGGCGGTCGCGGCGGTCAGTCCGGCGTGGCAGGCGGCGCCGAAACCGCGGCGCGGCTCGGTCACGACCGTGGCGCCGAGCGAGCGGGCGAGGTCCGCCGAGCCGTCGGTGGAGCCGTTGTCGACGACGAGGGCGCGCCAGCCGGCCGGGACGCGGGCCAGGACCCACGGGAGGGCCCCGGCCTCGTTCAGGCAGGGGAGGACGACGTCGACGTCGGGAGCGGGCGAGGTGGTCACGGCGTTCACCCTACGAACAGGAACCGGACGAATCGGACTTCCACTCCTTACGAAACACGGACGTCGCCGACCCGTCCGCCCTCGGAAGCCCCGCCGCCGAGCCCGCGGTGCGACGCTGGCCCCATGCACCAGCAGCCCGACACCTCCACCCCGGCCCCCGTACCCCCGGCCGCCCCCGTCACCGGGTCTTCGGCCGGGCCCGGTGCCGGGGTTCCGGGCCGGCCCGTCGACCGGGCCCCGGCCGAACCGCTCGTGGTGCCGCCGTCCGTGGCCTCGGGCGAGTTCGTGGGCGGTTCCCCGGCCGGTCCTCCGGCGCGGTCCTCGGACGCCGCAGGGGCGGGCGCCTCCGGCGTGTTTTCGGCCCTGCCCCGCGAGGGGCGCTCGGCCCAGTCCGGTGCCGGGGTTCCGGCTGAGCGTCCGGTCGGTGACGGTTCCCCGGGCCTCGATGGACCTCCCCGCGGATCCGTGGCCGGGCCACCGGGCAGGGGCCCGGCCGGTTCCCCGGGCGTCGGGGCGTCCCCGGCCGAGACCTCGGCCGGAGGCCCGGCCACGGCCGCGCCTGCGCCTGCGCCCGCGCGGATCCTCGTCGTGGACGACGATCCCACCGTCGCGGAGGTCGTGGCCGGGTATCTCGACCGGGCCGGGTACCGCGTCGACCGGGCCGGGGACGGGCCGGCCGCGCTCGCGCGGGCCGCCGCGTACCGGCCCGACCTGGTGGTGCTCGACCTGATGCTGCCCGGCATGGACGGACTGGAGGTGTGCCGGCGAATGCGCGGGCAGGGGCCGGTGCCGGTCATCATGCTGACCGCCCGGGGCGACGAGGACGACCGCGTCCTCGGTCTGGAGGTCGGCGCCGACGACTACGTCACCAAGCCCTTCAGCCCACGGGAACTGGTGCTGCGGGTGGAGTCCGTGCTGCGCCGCACCCGCCCGGCCCCGGCGCCGCGCCCGCCGTCCGCGGCCGGCCTCACCGCCGACCCGGCCGCCCGCAGGGCCACCAAGGGCGGGGTCGAACTGGCCCTGACGCTCCGTGAGTTCGACCTGCTCGTCTTCTTCCTGCGCAACCCCGGGCGGGCGTTCGCCCGGGAGGAGCTGATGCGCGAGGTGTGGGGCTGGGACTTCGGCGACCTGTCCACCGTGACCGTCCACGTCCGGCGGCTGCGCGGCAAGGTCGAGGACGACCCGGCCCGCCCCCGGCTGATCCAGACGGTGTGGGGCGTGGGCTACCGCTTCGACCCCGCCAGCCGGGAGGCGGACTGACCGTGCACGCGACCCTGCTCATCGCTCTCTACGCCTTCGCGGGCGCCACCGCCGCCGGCCTGGTGGGCGCGGCCGTGCTGCGGCTGATCCGGCGGCGCTCGCTGACCGCCTCGCTCGCCGTGGTGGCGGCGGTCGCCGTGCTCGCCATGCTCGCCGGCACGCTGGCCGTCGCCTGGGCGATGTTCCTGTCCCCGCACGACCTGTCCGTCGTCACGACCGTCGTAGCGATGGCGGCCGTCGTCTCCCTGGCCACGGCGCTGCTGCTGGGCCGCTGGGTGGTCGCCCGCAGCCGCGAACTGGCGGCGGCGACGCGCTCGTTCGGCGACGACGGGGACTACGCGGCCCCCACCACCCCCGCCACCGCGGAACTGGACGCGCTCAGCCGCGAACTGGCGGCCACCAGCGCCCGGCTCGCCCAGTCAAGGGAACGGGAGCGCGCCCTGGAGACCTCCCGGCGCGAGCTGGTCGCCTGGATCTCGCACGACCTGCGCACCCCGCTGGCCGGGCTGCGCGCCATGTCCGAGGCGCTGGAGGACGGGGTCGCCGCCGACCCCGACCGCTACCTGCGGCAGATCCGCGCCGAGGTGGAACGCCTCAACGACATGGTCGGCGACCTCTTCGAACTCTCCCGCATCCACGCCGGCACCCTCGTCCTCACCCCCGCCCGGGTCTCGCTCTACGACCTGGTCGGCGACGCCCTCGCCGGTGCGGACCCGCTCGCCCGCCGGCACGGCGTACGGCTGGTCGGCGACGCGGTGGCGGCCGTGCCGGTCGAGGTGGACGGCAAGGAGATGAGCCGGGTCCTGGGCAACCTGCTGGTCAACGCGATCCGCCGGACCCCAGCCGACGGCACGGTCGCGGTCGCCGCCGAGCGGTCCGCCGACGGTGTGGTGGTCTCCGTGACCGACGGCTGCGGCGGCATCCCCGAGGAGGACCTGCCGCGGGTCTTCGACACCGGCTGGCGCGGCACCCACGCCCGTACGCCCCCGGCCGGGGCCGGCCTGGGCCTCGCCATCGTGCGCGGCATCGTCGAGGCCCACAGCGGCCGGGCCACGGTCCGCAACATCCCCGGCGGCTGCCGCTTCGAGGTGACGCTGCCGCCGGCGGAGGCCTGAGACCCGGGGTCACTCCCCCCGCAGGCCCGCCCGCGCGAACTCCCGCATGCCCTCGGTGAACCCCACCTCGGGACGCCAGCCCAGCTCGGTCCGCAGACGCGCCGAGTCGGCGGTGATGTGGCGGACGTCGCCCAGCCGGTACTCGCCGGTGACCACGGGCTCGGGTCCGCCGTACGCGGCGGCGAGGGCGGTGGCCATCTCGCCCACCGTGTGCGGCTCGCCGCTGCCGGTGTTGTAGGCGCCGAGCGCGCCCTGGGGCGGCCCGGCGGCTTCCAGCGCCGCGACGTTCGCCGCGGCCACGTCCCGTACGTGCACGAAGTCCCGGCGCTGGCGGCCGTCCTCGAAGACGCGCGGGGCCTCGCCGCGGGCCAGCGCGGAGCGGAAGAAGGAGGCGACCCCGGCGTACGGGGTGTCGCGGGGCATCCGGGGGCCGTACACGTTGTGGTAGCGCAGCGACACCGCCGTCGCGCCGGTCGTCCGGGCCCAGGCGGCGGCCAGGTGCTCCTGGGCCAGCTTGGTGGTGGCGTACACGTTGCGCGGGTCGGCCGGGGCGTCCTCGCCGACCAGGCCCGGGGACAGGTCCGCGCCGCACTGGGGGCAGGCGGGTTCGAACCGGCCCGCGTCGAGGTCGGCGACGGCGCGCGGCCCCGGCCGCACCACCCCGTGCCGGGGGCACGTGTACCGTCCCTCCCCGTACACGACCATCGACCCGGCGAGCACCAGCCGCCGCACGCCCGCACCGGCCATCGCGGCGAGCAGGACCGCGGTGCCGAGGTCGTTGCGGGAGACGTACTCCGCCGCGTCGGCGAACCCGTTGCCGAGGCCGACCATCGCCGCCTGGTGGCACACGGCGTCCACCCCGGCCAGCGCCCGTGCGAGGGCCGCCGGATCGCGCACGTCGGCGCCGGGGTCCTCCCGGACGTCGTAGCCGACGGGCTCGTGCCCGTGCTCCCGCAGGGCCTGAACGACGTGGGACCCGATGAAACCGGCGCTGCCGGTGACCAGTACGCGCATGCCCGTCACGCTAGGCCCGCGAGGGCGCCGGACCGGGCCCGCCGCCCGGCACGTCACGGGTCCGTAAGGAGCCGGGGGCCGAAGAACCCTCGCGACCGACCGGCGGCTTTGCCATTCCTTTACAACCCGTCCGGTCCCCGCCTCGTCTCTCCGTCCGACCCGCATCACCACCCCCCCACGTGGTGCGCCGACGACGAGAGAGAGCGACCCGATGCGCCGAACCATCCTCACCGCCGTGGCCCTGGCCTGCACCGCCGTACTGGCGGGCACCGGGACCGCGTTCGCCGACGACCCCAGCCCGGTCCCCTCCGCCCCCGCCGAGAGCGCCCCGAGCCCCGGTACCGGAGCGACCGACGCGACCCCCGCACCCGCCCCGTCCGTCAGCTCTCCCGCCGCCGAGCCGACCGAGGCACCGGCCCCCGCGCCCGCCGACGGCCAGGTCTCCGTCGTACCGGAAGGCGCGGCCGACACCGGAGTGGCGGCGCCCTCCGACCCGGCCGGGACCGACGCGTCCGTGGTCGGCGCCAGCACCGGCGGGGTGCTCCTCGCGGGCGGCGTGGTCCTCTTCGTCGTCCGCCGCCGACGGGCGGCGGCGACCGGCGCATGATCCCGCGCCCCGGCCGCGCCCTCGCGACCGTCGCACTGGCCGCGCTGCTCGCGGGCTGCGGCGGCGGCCGGACGGACGGCGACGCCGCCCCCGGCCGCCCGGCAGCCACGAAGGCCACGGCGGCACCTCCCGCGCAGGCCCCGGCGAAGTCCGTGCGGCCCCTGGCGCGTTCGGTGCCGGTGGGGCTGCGCATCCCCGCCATCGGGGTCGACACCCCGGTCATGGGCCTGGGGCTGGCCGCGGACGGCACGGTGCAGGTCCCGCCCGTCACGGACGACGACCGCGCCGGCTGGTACCGGCACTCGCCGACGCCGGGTCAGGTGGGTCCTTCGGTCCTCCTGGGCCACGTCACGGTGGGCAGGTACGGCGACGGGGTCTTCCGCGACCTCGCCCGGCTGCACCGCGGCGAGCGGATCGAGGCCCGCCTGGAGAACGGCGCGGCCGCCGAGTTCACGGTCACGGCCGTACGGACGGTCGCGAAGGCCGACTTCCCGACGCAGGACGTCTACGGGGACGTGGCCGGACCGGAGCTGCGGCTCATCACCTGCGGCGGCCCGCGCGACGGCGAGGAGTACCGGGACAACGTCATCGTCTTCGCCGAACTGAGCGCCACCAAGGGCGTTTAGGGCAGGCCCCAGGGCCGGACAGGCCCTGGGCCGGGTCCCGGTGGCCCCAGGCCGGGTCCCGGTGCGCACCGCATACCCTCACGACCATGGAGAGCGTTGAAACGGTCCCGTGACAGGGCGGCGTCCGAACTGTTCGCCGCCCTGTATCCGCGCCTCGCCGGCTGGTGCCGCCGGCTCGTCGACGACGACGAGACGGCCCACGAGATCGCCTCGGAGGCGTTCACCCGGCTGTGGGCCCGCTGGACGTCCGTGGAGGAGCCCCGCGGCTTCCTCTACGTCACAGCCGCCAACCTGGTCCGCGACCACTGGCGCAAACTGGAGCGCGAGCGCCGGGCGGTGCGCCGGGTCACCGCGGAGGTCGCCGTGCGCCCGCACCCCGAACAGGCCGACCCCTCGGTCCGGCTGCTCGTACAGTCGCTGCCGGAGCGACTGCGCGTGCCGATCCTGCTCCACTACTACGCCGACATGCCGATCCGGGAGGTGTCCGTGCTGACCGGACGCAAGGAGGGAACCGTCAAGGCCGACCTGCACGCGGCCCGCGAACTGCTCCGCGTCCATCTGAGGAGAAGCCTTGACCACACGCCTTGAGGACGAGATGGACGGGCCCGGTTCCGGACCGGACGGCGACGATCCGCTGCTGGTCGTACTGCGTCCGGGCGCCGACTTCCTGGGCCCGCCGCCGGGCCGTTACGAGGCGATCCGCCGGGCGGCGTCCCGGCGGCGCCTGCTGCGCGCCGCCGCCGGTGCCGCCGCGACCGCTGCCGCCGCCGCCCTGATCGCGCTGCCGCTGCACTGGGCGGCCCCAGCCGCGCCCACCCGCCCGGCGCCACCGCTGGCCCCGGCCCCCGTCGATCCCGCCCCGCAGACCACACCGAGCCCGGCCCCGCCGAGCCCGGTCCCGCCCAGCGACTCCACGCGGGCGCCCGGCACCGGCCCCGCACTGCCGACCGAGGAATCCGGCCCGTCCACCGCCACCCCGTCGCCGTCCGAACCGGCATCCGAGCCGAGCGCCCCGCCGGTCCGGCAGGGAGCGTCGAACGCGCCGGGCGCCGTGGTGCCCACGCCCGCGGTGGACGGGGCGGCTGCTACAACGGGGCGATGATCTATCACGTGGTGCCGCTCGCCGAGTGGAACGCCGACCCGGGGCGGCCGTACGCGCCCGCCTCCCTCGCGGAGGACGGGTTCGTCCACTGCTCGCCCGACGAGGAGACCACGCTCGCCGTCGTCAACGCCTTCTACCGCGGCGCGCCCCGGCCGCTGGTGGCGCTGCTCGTCGACGAGGACCGGCTCACCGCGAGGTGCGAGTGGGAGGCCGCCGCACCGGCGCCGCCGCCGGGTGTCGCCGGGGGCACCCTCTTCCCGCACGTGTTCGGCCCCCTCGACCGTGCGGCCGTCCGGCATGTGCTGGAGGTCCGCTGGGACGACGGGGGCCGGGCCACGGAGCTGTGCTGATCGTGCCTCAGCCGTCCTGGGGGGTGACGACGGTGCCGCCGAGCAGCACGGACGTCGTGCCTCAGCCGTCCTGGGGCGTGACGACGGTGCCGCCGAGCAGCACGGACGCCGTCTCGACCGGTGTGGCGGCGGGCGCCGACGGCGCGGGTTCGGCGCCGGGGGCGGGGTGGCAGGTGAAGCCGAGGCGGGCCATGGCCCGGGTCACCTCGCCGCCGCTGAAGTCGCGCCGGTCCTGCCGGGTGACGACCTCGCCCACCTGCTTGACGGGGTAGCGGCGGCGGCCGATGGTCACGGACTCACCGGTGACGGGTTCGGGCGTGACGCCCTTCATCGAGTCCAGCACCCCGCCCTTGGTGAGGTCGAACGGGTACCGGGCGATGACACAGCGCATGTTGCCTCCACGAGCGGGATGGGTTTCCGGTGGTGTCGGGGGGAAGTCCGACGGACCGTCCTAGGCCGCCGAGCCGGTCGAACCGGCCGAGCCGCCGGTGGACTGACGGCGCGGCCTGCGGCGCGGGGAGTCGCCGGTGGGCCGCCCCTGGGCGGCGCGGCCCTGGCCGGCGGTGCGGGGCTGCGCGGCGCCGGTGCGGGCCTGGGTGCCGGCCCCCTGTCCGCCGCCGCGCCCCTGCGAGGAGCGGCCGCGGCGACCGCGGGACGACGATCCCGCGCCGGAGGCGGCGCGCCGGGGGCGCTCCACGACCGGTGCGGCGATGACGACGGGGATGCCGGAGGGGGTCTGCGCACCGGTGATGCGGGTCAGCTCCGCCTCGCCCGAGCGGACCGGCGTGACCTGCGGGGTGATGCCGGCCGCGGCCATCAGCCGGGTCATCTCGCGCCGCTGGTCCGGCGTCACCAGGGTGACGACGCTGCCGGACTCGCCGGCCCGGGCCGTACGGCCGCCCCGGTGCAGGTAGTCCTTGTGGTCGCCGGGCGGGTCCACGTTGACGACCAGGTCGAGGTTGTCGACGTGGATGCCGCGGGCCGCGACGTTGGTCGCCACCAGCGCGGTCACCTGCCCGTCCTTGAACTGGGCGAGGGTCCGGGTGCGCTGCGGCTGGGACTTGCCGCCGTGCAGTCCGGCGGCGCGCACCCCGCTCTTCAGCAGCTGCTTCACCAGCCGGTCCACCCGGTGCTTGGTGTCCAGGAACATGATGACCCGCCCGTCGCGGGCCGCGATCTCGACGGTCGCGCGCTGCTTGTCCTCGTCCTGCACGTGCAGCACGTGGTGCTCCATCGTGGTGACGGCACCGGCCGACGGGTCGACGGAGTGGACCACCGGGTCCGTCAGGTAGCGGCGGACCAGCCGGTCGACGTTGCGGTCGAGGGTGGCCGAGAACAGCATCCGCTGCCCGTCCGGCTGCACCTGGTCGAGCAGGGCGGTGACCTGCGGCATGAAGCCCATGTCGGTCATCTGGTCGGCCTCGTCGAGGACCGTGATGGTGACGTCGCCGAGGGCGCAGTCGCCGCGGTCGATGAGGTCCTTGAGCCGTCCGGGCGTCGCGACGACGACCTCCGCGCCGGAGCGCAGCGCCCCGGCCTGCCGGCCGATGGACATGCCGCCGACCACGGTGGCCGACCTCAGACCCACGGCGCGGGCGTACGGGGCGAGCGCGTCGGTGACCTGCTGGGCCAGCTCACGGGTGGGGACCAGGACCAGGGCGAGCGGACGCCGCGGCTCGGCACGCCGGCCGGCCGTACGGGCCAGCAGGGCGAGACCGAAGGCGAGGGTCTTGCCCGAACCCGTGCGGCCGCGGCCGAGGACGTCCCGTCCGGCCAGGGAGTTCGGCAGGGTCGCCGCCTGGATCGGGAACGGCACGGTCACGCCCTGGTCGCCGAGGGCGGCCAGCATGCGGGCCGGCAGGTCGAGTTCGGCGAAGGTCTCGACGGCGGGGAGCGCCGGGGTGATGGTCTTCGGCAGCGCGAACTCGCCGCCCTGGGGGGCGGCGGCCGGCCTGCGGCCGGAGTTCTGGGAGCGGCCGGCCGACCGGGAGCGACGGGGGCCTTCGCCGGAGCGCCGGCGGTCGTTGGTGCGTGTGCGGTTCATGGGGAACCTTCCTTGATACGGCACGTATCAAGGGAGACCCGCAGCGGAGGAGCGGCGCAGGGAATCGCAAGAACGAGCCGGCCGGTCGATTTCGGCGTGCTGGGCCGAGCGGACCGGGAGAATTGGTGAATGCGGGAACGCGGGTAAAGCGAACGCGGGGGAGGGAGTGTGGAGAAATCCGTGCCCCCGCGCGGGGCGCGGTGCGCCCGGAAACGCGGCGAGCTGGGGCCCGCACCCCAAGGTGCGGGCCCCAGCTGCGGAGTATGCGTGAGCGTCAGGCCGGGGTGATGTTCTCGGCCGTCGGGCCCTTCTGGCCCTGCGCGATGTCGAAGGTCACCTTCTGACCCTCGAGCAGCTCGCGGAAGCCCTGCGCGTTGATGTTCGAGTAGTGGGCGAAGACGTCGGGGCCGCCGCCGTCCTGCTCGATGAAGCCGAAGCCCTTTTCGGCGTTGAACCACTTCACGGTGCCGGAAGCCATGTTTTCTCCTTCGGTACGGTGCTCGGAGTTCACCCTGTGTGCACTCCGGTCGCCGCGATGATCACCCCGTCGGAAAAACCTTCAGGCAACCACAACTGCAACTTCCCTCGACAGTAGCACGCCGTGATCGGCCGGGTGCCGGCGATAATCTCGGCCCGATCGGCCGCCCGGGGAATATTCCCGGACCGGCGGCCGACTTCTCCCGCCGTCACGGCGGACAGCGCCCCCGGGACGCCGCGGACACCCCCCGACCGAGACAAAGGACACGTCCGCGCGGGCGGCGGTCAGCCGAGGTCGGCGAGGTCCTCGGCGGTGAGGGCGATCGACCCGGCTGCGGTGTTCTCCTCCAGGTGGGACAGGGAACCGGTGCCGGGGATGGCCAGGGTGACGGGCGAGGACGCGAGCAGCCAGGCCAGGGCGATCTGCTGGACGGTGGCGCCGTGCCGGTCCGCGACCGCGGCGATACGGTCCCCGCGGATGTCGCTCAGGCCGCCGCCCAGCGGAAAGAACGGGACGTAGGCGATGCCGGCCTCCTCGCAGCGGGCCAACACCTCCGTGTCGTCGCGCTTGTCGGTGTGGAAGTGGTTCTGGACGGCTGCCACGGGTGCGATCGCCCGCGCCTCGGCGAGGTGCCCGGCGTCCACGTGGCTGAGGCCCAGGTGCCGGATCAGACCCTCCTCGCGCAGTGCGGCCAGCGCCTCGAAGCGGGCGGCGACGGACTCGCCGTGCGGCGGCGGTTCCATGCCGCCGATGCGCAGGTAGACCAGGTCGAGGCGGTCGACGCCCAGGCCCTTCAGGTTCTCCTCGACCAGGGCCCGCAGCGCGCCGGGATCGGTGGTCGCCTGCAGACCTCCGTCCGGGGTGCGCAGCGGCCCGACCTTGGTGGCGATCACCAGGTCGTCCGGGTAGGGGTGCAGGGCTTCGCGGATCAGGTCGTTGGCGCGGACGGAGCCGTCGTCGTTGGTGTAGAAGGCGGCGGTGTCGATGTGGTTCACGCCGAGTTCCACGGCGCGGCGCAGTACGGCGCGGCCGGTCTCCGGGTCGCGGGCCGGGCCGTGGAAGCTGTTGGTGGGCAGGCGCATGGCGCCGAAGCCGAGCCGTCCGATCACGAGGTCGCCGCCGAGGCGGAAGTCGTTGCTCATGCCGCCACCCTGCGAGGCGCCGCCCCCACCGCACGAGACCGTGGCAGCTTGCTGCCAACCCCCCGCCCACCACGACCGATGCCACCACCGCCGACCGGGCCACCCGGGCGCGGGGGCTGCCCGGGGGCGTCGACACCCCGGCGCCGGGCCGTCCCCCCGGGTCGTAGTGATCGCCGTTGGTCCGGTCACCACCGGGGCGGGCGCGTCACAATGGCCGTATGGCAGAGAGCATGACGGTGCACGGTGACGTGGAGCTGCTGGCCCGGGCCGGGCACCTCTTCTCCTCCGTCCGGGAGGAGTTCGTCTGTGCCGCCCGCGACCTCGACACCTGGCCCCGGCCCGCCGCCCGGCAGGTCGCCCGGAGCCGGGTGCGGGACAGCGGTGCCACGCGGGTGCGCAAGCTGCTCAGTCCGGCCGCGCTGGCCGACGAGGGCGGCCGGGCCCACCTGAACGAGCTGGCCGCCCGGGGCGCCCGGGTGCGGATCGCCGCCAGTGGCCTCCCGCACGAGACGATCATCATCGACCGGCGGTGGGCGATCCTCGCCGGAGCGGACGCGCCCGGGGGCCGCGCGTACACCGTGACCGCCGCGCCCACCCTGGTCGGCGGTGTGCACGCCCTGTTCGAGGCCGCCTGGGAGGCGGCCACCGACCTCGTGTCCTTCCTGCGGGGCGAGCAGCCGCAGCTCGACGCCGGGAGCCGGACGGTGCTGCGCGCACTGGGTTCGGGTGCCACCGACGAGGCCGCGGCGCGGGAACTGGGCATGTCGCTGCGCACCTACCGGCGCCGGGTCGCCGAACTGCTCGACGCCCTCGACGCGGGGTCGCGGTTCCAGGCGGGGGTGCGCGCGGGCGAACTCGGCCTGAGCGGCTGACGGGCCGAGCGGCTGAACGGCTGAATGGCCGGGGGAACGGTTCGGTGCCCCGCTGCGTCGTCCCCTTCCAGGGCACGGCGGCCGTGTCCCGGGGAGGGGCGGCACAGTGGCTGCGGACGGGTTCGCCAAGTGGACACGGCGGTTCGAGGACGAGCGCGAGCGCAGACGTGCGCAGGGCGACCCGGAGTGGGAACGGGGCGCCGTGCTGCACCGCGCGGTGTGGGCGGGCATCCAGCGTTTCCAGGTCGGCGAGGACGGCGACGGGGCGAACCTCGTCGCCAAGGCCGAGGCGGCCGGCGACGCCGACTACGCGCGGGCGGTGCGGCTCTTCGTCGCCGAGGAGCAGAACCACGCCCGGCTCCTCGCCCGGCTGCTGGCCGCGGGCGGCAGACCGACGCTGAGCGGCCACTGGAGCGACACCGCCTTCGTGCGGCTGCGGCGGCTGCTGGGCCTGCGCACCGAGCTGCTGGTGCTGATGGTCGCCGAGGTCGTGGCGCTGCGCTACTACCGCGCCCTGCGGGACGGCACGGACGACGCGCTGACCACGGAGGTGGCGGGCCGGATCCTGGCCGACGAGCGGCGCCACGTCCCCTTCCACTGCGCGCGGCTGCACGACTCGCTGGCCGGGCTGCCCGCCGTCACGCGCCGCCCCGTGCTGGCCCTGTGGCGGCTGCTCCTCCTCGCGGCCACCCTGGTCGTCGTCGCCGACCACGGCGCGGGGCTGCGCCGCCTCGGCGTCGGACGGCGCCGTTTCGCGGCCGACGTCATGGCCTCGTCCGCCGAGGTGGTCGAGGCGGTACTGGCCCCGCGGCCGGACGCGTGGACGGGCGGCGCGTGAGAACCGGCCGTCCTACTTGCTGACGGCGAAGCGCATCAGCGCGTGCTCGTCGCCCTGCTTGATCTTGCCCGTCTCGTTGACGACCTCCAGCTTCCAGGTGCCGCCGACCCGCACCGCCTTGGCCACCGCGCAGCCGTTGTCCTGGCTGAGCAGACTGGGCCAGATGTCGGCGACCTGCTCCGAGCTGCCCCCGGTCGCGTCGTAGACCTTGAAGCTGATGTTGCGCGCCTTCTGGAAGGAGCTGCCCTTCTTGTACGCGGCGGCCACGAACACGATCGACGTGATGACGCTGGGGAGCCGCGCGAACTCGACGGTCACCGTCTCGTCGTCACCGTCCCCGTGGCCGGTCTGGTTGTCGCCGCTGTGCAGCAGCGAGCCGTTGCCCATCGGGTCGAGCGAGTCGAGCCCGGCGAGCCGTACCGGGTCCCCGCCCTGCATCGCGACGGCGATCAGGTCGAGGTCGGTGCCGGTCTTGCGCCGCAGCTTGCCGAGCACTCCGCCGCTGCTGCCGGCGGTGGGGTCCCAGGAGACGCCGATGGACAGGTGGGTCACCCCGTCGAGGTCCGCGGGGCCGCCTTCCTTGGTGAGCGTGATCATGCGTGGGTCATCCTCCGTGGTCGTGCCTGTGCCGCAGAGTCTGCCTGGCGCGGAGACGTTTCGGCAGAGCGGGGGCAGCCGGTCAGTTTTCGAGAAGCACCGCGGGCCCGCCCGCTCCTACCGTCTACGACATGAACTCCATCGACTCCGTCACCCTCGAGGTGGCCGACACCGAGGCCGCCGCCCGCTTCTACTCCGACGCCTTCGGGCTCGACGGGTCGCGGGTGCGGGTCCGCGCCTCCGACGCCCCGACGAGCGGTTTCCGCGGCTTCACCCTGTCGCTCGTGGTGGCCCAGCCCGGCAACGTCGACGCGCTGTTCACCGCGGCCGTCGAGCACGGCGCCACCGTCCTCAAGCCCGCCGCGAAGTCGCTGTGGGGCTACGGCGGGGTCGTCCAGGCACCGGACGGCACGGTATGGCAGATCGCCACGTCGGCGAAGAAGGACACCGCTCCGGTCACCCGCGACGTCGACGAGATCGTGCTCCTCCTGGGCGTCGAGGACGTGAAGGCCACCAAGCGGTTCTACGTCGAGCAGGGCCTCACCGTGGGCAAGAGCTTCGGCGGGAAGTACGTCGAGTTCGCCACCGGCCCGGACACCGTCAAGCTCTCCCTCTACAAGCGCCGGGCCCTCGCCAAGGTCGCCGGGGTGTCCGCCGACGGCACCGGTTCGCACCGTCTCGTCGTCTCCGGCGGCACCCGCCCGTTCGCCGATCCCGACGGCTTCGCCTGGCAGCCGGAGCTCCGAAACTGATGGGCTAGTTTCCTGTGCATGTCTTCACGGGAAACACCGCGAATACCCAGGGGCGGGACGCGGGCGAGACTCTGGGCCGTTGCGGGTGCGGCGACCCTCGCGTTCCTCGTCGCGCTGGAGATCGCCGCGCGCCGCTACGGCCTGCCGGGGCCGATGACCAACCAGGCCAAGGAGTTGGTGTTCGCCCCCGCCTCGGGGCCCCTGCTCTACGCCGGCCTGGCGCTGACGATGGTGGTCCTGACCTGGCGGCAGCGGTTCGTGGCGGCGGCCGTCGCGGTCGGCATCGACCTCGCCGTCGTACTGGTGCGGTGGGCGGCGGACGCCACCGCGTCCGGCAGCCACTCCTTCGGCAACGGGGCGCTGTGGGTGGTCCTGGGCTGCGGGGTCGTCGCCGTGACGCGGCGCACCGGCGCCGAACGGATCCTGCTGCTGAAGGGCGTCGGGCTCGGCCTGCTGCTGGTGGCCGGGCGCAAGACGGGCGACGCCTGGCTGCTGATCACCTCCAAGACCCGCCCCGACGTCCTCGACCGGTACGTGGCGACCGCGGACCACGCGCTGGGCAACCCGTCCTGGCTGGTGGGCCGGGCCGTCGAGGCCACCGGCCCGGTCGGTGAGCACCTGCTGGACTGGGTCTACGCCCAACTCGCGGTGGCCGCGGCCGTCGTCGCCCTGTACCAGCTGCGCAAGGTGGGCACCGAGCGCCGCTTCCCGCGCCACCACCTGGTCCGCACCTTCCTGCTGATAGGTCTGCTCGGGCCGGGCATCTACATGATCTTCCCGGTCGTCGGACCGGTCTTCGCCTACGGCACCGGCGCCTTCGGCACCGGCGGCGAGGAGTGGGCGATCGCCAACCTGTGGCCGCACACGCCACCGCCGATCGCCGCACCCCACCCGTTCACCTACGACGGGATCACCCCCCGCAACTGCATGCCCAGCCTGCACACGGCATGGGCCACCGTGATCTTCATCCACTCCCGGAACGGCCCGCGCGTCCTGCGCTGGGCAGGAACGTTCTGGCTGGTCGCCACGCTCACCGCGACGCTGGGGTTCGGCTACCACTACGCCATCGACCTCGTCGCCGGCGTGGTGTTCGCGGTCACGGTCGAGGCGGGGCTGCGCGCCCTGGACCGGGGCTGGGACCGGTCGGGAAGCCTGCTGGTCGCCCACGGGGCGGTGGTGTTCGCCGCGATCCTGGCGTCCACGCGCTACCTGTCGCTGGAGATGGCCCGGCACCCTTGGGTCTTCGGCCCGCTCCTGCTGCTGGCGATGGCCTCGGTGATCCACGGCTACATACGGACCACGAAGAGCTGGGAACCGGTGCCCGCGGTGCCGCAGGCGCTCCCGGAACCACGGCTCGAGGCGGCCTGAGCGCCCGGGGGCCCGCACGCCTGCTGAATTGCGAAAGTTGGCAAGTCGTTGGATGCTGGGGCCCCGGGTCCGCAGGAGGCCGTGGACCGGTTTCCCTGTGGAGACGCGATGAGCACCCTGCTCCAGCCCCTGCCCCACCGGCACGTGCTCACCCTGCCCGCGGCGCCCCCGGCGGTCCGGGTGGCCCGGGAAACGGCCGAGCAGGCCCTCGCCGAGTGGGGCGTGAACCCGGGGCACCCCACCGTCGCACCCGCCCTGCTGATCCTCAGTGAACTGGTCACCAACAGCGTCCGCCACGCGTCGCCGCCGAGCGAGCAGGTGACCGTCACCTACGCGATCGGAGACGACTGCCTGGCCTTCGCCGTGCACGACCGGCACCCGCACCAGCCGCGGCTGCACGGCGCGGAGACCACCGGCCGGACCGGGGGACTGGCGACCGTCATGGAGCTCACCGGCACCCTGGGCGGCACCGCGGTGGTCCGGGGCGACTGCGACGGCCGGGGCAAGAGCATCTGGATCACGCTCCCGCTGTGAGGCGAGGACCGCTGCGAGACGCGGACCGGCCCGCCCTCACGAGGAGCCGTAGCTCGTCAGGGGCGGGGTGCGCAGGGCGATGACGGCCTTGTCGTCGTGGCCGTTGCCGGGCCGGTGGGCGACCAGGGCACGGCACAGGTCCTCGGGCGCCAGCCCCACCAGCCGCGAGGCGGTGACGGCCAGGGCGTCCAGGCCCCGGTCCAGCGGCTGGCCGGGGACCTCCACGAGGCCGTCGGTGAACAGGACGACGGTGCTGTCCACCGGCAGGGGCCGGCAGTGGTCGGGCCGCGGCAGGTCGGGCGCCACCCCGAGGGGGAGTCCGGGCTCCACGTCCAGGTAGCGGACCCGCCCGTCGGGCAGCAGCACCAGCGGCGGCGGGTGCCCCGCGCTGGACCACCGCAGCTGCCACGTGCCGTCGGCGGGCTCCAGCCGCGCGAGGAGCGCGGTGGCGACCGGGGCCTCGTCCAGGGCCGCGTTCATGATCCGGTCGAGCCGGGAGAGGGAGGTGCTGGGTGCGGCGCCCGGGTCGTAGTACAGGGCGCGCAGCATGTTGCGGATCTGGGACATGTCGGCCGCGGCCCGCAGGTCGTGCCCCACGACGTCGCCGATCACCGCCGCGCAGGCCCCGCCGGGCAGCAGCATGGCGTCGTACCAGTCGCCGCCCACGGCGGCGGGCGCGCTCGCCGGACGGTAGGCCGCGCCCGCGGTGAAGGGACGCAGGTCGGGCAGGCGCGGCAGCAGCAGCCGCTGGAACTGCTCGCTGCTGTTCTGCACCTGCTGGTAGAGGCGGGCGTTCTCGATCGCCACGCCCGCCGTGCCGGCCAGCGCGCGGATCACGCCCTCGTCGTGCCGGTCGAAGGGCTGCCCGTCCTTGCGTTCGGAGAGGTAGAGGTTGCCGTAGATCCGGCCGCGCACACTGATCGCCACCCCGAGCAGGCTGCGCATGGGCGGGTGTCCGGGCGGGAAGCCCGCCGATTCCGGGTGGCGCGAGATGTCCTTGACCCGCAGCGGCTCGGGGTGGTGGATCAGGTGCCCCAGCAGGCCCCTGCCCCGCGGCAGCTCCACGCCCTCCAGGTCGGCCAGCTCCTTCGTGGTGAGCCCCAGCGGAATGAACTCCTCCAGGAGCCTGCCCTCCTGGTCGAGGACGCCCATGGCCCCGTAGCGGGCGCCCACCAGGTCCATCGCGGTGCGCACGATGCGGCGCAGCACCGCGGGCAGCTCCAGCTCGCCGGTGATGTTCACGACCGCCTGGAGCAGCTCCTGCAGGGTCCGCTGGGCGCGGGCCAGGGCGTGCAGCTGCTCGCCGATCCGGTTCAGGTCGGAGCTGAGCGGCAGGTCGAGGAGCGAGGCGTACGGCTCGTCGGCGCCGCCTTGGCCGGGGGCCGCTGCGGGACCTTCCCCGGAGCCCTCCCCGGAGGCCGCTGCGGGCCCCTCCCCGGGGTCCACGCCGGGCCCCTCGCCGGGGTCCGCGCCGGCCGGGGCCGGCTCGTTCGGCGAGCGCTGCCGTTCCTCCGCCATCACGCGTGCCTCGCCTCCCGCCGTGCGGTTCGCCCTCCGCCCACCCTCGCCCATCGGTGCGGGGCGTGCCGCCCGTCCACAGCCGGTCGGAGTAACCCGGCACCGCCCCGGTGCGACCGGGTTCGTCCCGGCGGATTCGGCCTGGCGGGTGGCTCGGGCGAGGATGGGCGGCATGCTGATGAGGACGGGACGGGCGCGACGCGCCCAGGGCGGGCCGACCGGGCCGCGCCGCCGCGGCGCGAGGAAGGCGAAGGCACGATGAGCACGCCGCTGTACCAGTTGAAGGCCGAGTTCTTCAAGACGCTCGGCCATCCGGCGCGCATCCGCGTCCTGGAACTGCTGAGCGAGCGCGAGCACGCGGTGGCGGAGATGCTCCCCGAGGTGGGGATCGAGCCGGCCCATCTGTCCCAGCAGCTCGCGGTGTTGCGCCGGGCGAACCTGGTGGTGTCCCGCAAGGAGGGATCGACCGTGTACTACTCCCTGACCAGCCCGCAGGTCGCCGAGTTGCTCAGGGTCGCGCGCGGCATCCTGTCCGGCGTGCTCGCCGGACAGGCCGAACTGCTCGCGGACCTCCGGGCCGGGCAGCCCGAGCCGGGGCCCGAGCGGGCGTAGGCCCGCGCGGCCGGTCACTTGTGGGCGTGTTCACCCACGTAGAAGAGCAGCCAGATGAAACCGGCGAGGACGTGCGTGCCGAAGATGTAGAAGCCCGCCCGGAGGGCGACACCGCGCTCGAACCGGCGCTCGTCGTTGCCGCGCCCGCTCATCGGACGGGCTCCGCGGTCCGCAGCTCTTCCAGCAGTCGCCCCTGGCCCGTGAGCAGCTCGGAGAGGATCCGCCGTGCGGTGGCCGGCAGCTCGGCGGCCTCCCCGCCGGCCGGTTCGTACACGACGTGGAGCCGGTACGGGGGGCGGTACGGGATCGGCATCTCGGTCACCTCTCGTCCGTCCGTGCGGTCCGTGGAGGATGTATGAATCAAGGCAACTGATGAATTGCGTAAGTCTGCAAGTCCTTCCCCACTCTATCGCCTGCCCGTCGTTCCGCCGTCGGGCCAGTACCGTGCACCCATGCCTGATCTGACCCCTTCCTCCCCCGCCGAGGCCTACGCGGCGCTGCTGCAGGGCAACGCCCGCTTCGTGAGCGGGGACCGTCTGCACCCCAACCAGGACGCCGACCGCCGGTCGGAACTGGCCCCGCGCCAGCATCCGTTCGCGGTGCTGTTCGGCTGCTCGGACTCGCGGCTCGCGGCCGAGATCATCTTCGACCGGGGGCTGGGCGACCTGTTCGTGGTGCGGACGGCCGGCCATGTGGCGGGCGCGGAGGTGCTGGGCAGCGTGGAGTACGGCGTCGCCGTGCTGGGCGCACCGCTCGTGGTGGTGCTCGGGCACGACTCCTGCGGCGCGGTCACCGCGGCCGCCGAGGCGGAGCGCGGCGGCACCGCACCGGCCGGATACCTGGGGGACGTGGTGGAGCGGGTGATCCCGAGCGTGCTCGCCGCGCGCGCCCTGGGCCGCACCCAGGTCGACGAGTTCGTGGACGAACACATCCGCCGGAGCGTCGACGGGCTGGTGGGCCGCTCGGCGCTGCTGGCGGCCGAGGTGGCCGCCGGCCGGTGCGCCGTCGTCGGCCTGTCCTACCGGCTGGCCGACGGAACGGTGAAGCGCGTGGCGGCCCACGGGCTCGTCGAGTAGCCGACGGACACCTGTGCCTCCGTGGCGCCACTCGTGGCACCACGGGGGCGCAGATTTTTTCTGCGGCGTTTCCGCAGGTCGGGGGCCTGCGGTTCACGGCCTCGGGGTCGTGATGTCGTTGTGCCTTGCGCGTGGCACCATCGTGGTGCCATCATGGCGTCATGGACCTCACCCCGTATGTCGACACACTTCGCCGTGAACTCGCGGTGGCCGCCGAAGCCGGGGGCGACGAAGCCCGCGAGCTGGCCGAGCGGCTCATCGCTCCGCTGGAGTCGGCGACCCGGCTGACCATGCTCAACGTGCTCTCCGCCGCGATGGACGAGATCACCCGCGAACTGGCCCCCGGTTCGGTCGACGTACGGCTGCGCGGGCTCGAGCCCGACTTCGTGGTGACGCCGCCGCCCACCGACGGCGGTGGTGCCACGGAGCAGGCCGCGCCCGTAGAGACGCTCAGGGCGCCGGCGCCCGCCGACGGCGACGAGGGCGGTACCGCCCGCGTCAACCTGCGCCTGCCGGCCCACCTCAAGACGCGGGCCGAGGAGGCCGCGAGCCGCGAGGGGCTGTCGGTCAACGCCTGGCTGGTGCGGGCCGTGTCGGCCGCCGTCGACGGCGGTGGCACCCCGCCCGCGCCGGAGCGGGCGCGCAACGTCGGACAGAGCTTCACCGGCTGGGTGCGCTAGCCACCCGTACCCGCACCGGCAGCCACCGGTACCCGCACCAACCCACACCACGTCCCACCAGCGGGGACGCCCCACGGACTCAAGAGGACGGTACAGCCATGCCTTCTTTCGACACTCCCCGACCGATCGCGGTGAACGCCCACGTGGGCGCCGGCTCCATCCGGTTCACCGCGAGCGACCGGTCCGACACGGTCGTCGAGGTGCGCCCCGGCGACCCCGGGCGGGACAAGGACGTACGGGCCGCCGAACAGACCGAGGTCTCCTACGCGAGCGGCGTCCTGACGATCAGTACGAAGGAGCGCCGTTTCATCGGCCCCACCGGCGCGGTCGAGGTGACGGTGGAACTGCCCGCGGGGTCGCGGGTGGACACGGTCGGCTCCTGGACCCAGGTCCTCGGCGAGGGCCGGCTGGGCGAGGTCCGGGTGAAGACCCCGGGCGGTGACGTGCGCCTGGACACCACCGGACCGGTCGAGCTCAACGCCTCCCACGGCTCGGTCACCGTGGACCGGGTCGAGGGCTCGGCCGAGATCACCACCAGCTCCGGCAGCGTGCGCGTCGGCGCCCTCGAGGGCCCCGCCGTCCTGAAGAACTCGCACGGCTCCACCACCGTGGGCGTCGCACTGGCCGACCTGAGGGTGAAGAACGCCAACGGTGACATCAACGTCGCCCGCGCCGAGGCATCGCTCACCGCCACCACCGCCCACGGCACCCTGCGGGTGGACGAGGTGGTCCGCGGCGAGATCCGGCTGGAGACCTCCTACGGCGCCATCGAGGTCGGCGTCCGCGAGGGCACGGCCGCCTGGCTCGACGTCCAGTCCAGCGGCGGGCTGGTGCGCAACACGCTCACCGCGTCCGGCAGCCCCGCCGGGACCGAGGAGACCGTCAAGGTCCACGCCCGCACCCGGTACGGCAACATCGACGTCCGCCGCGCCAAGGCCTGAGAGCCCGCCGACTCCGTCACCCCGGATCCGTCCCGCGAAACACCGGATCAGTCCCGCGAATCCGTCACCCCCGGATCCGTCCCCCGAATCCGTCATCCCCTCGAACGGGAGGGCTCCATGCCTTCGTCTGTCATGCCCACGACCACCTCGGGAGCCGGTCCGCAGGCCCCCGCCGCCGTCTCCGCCGCGAATCTGCGCAAGTCGTACGGCGCCAAGACCGTCCTCGACGGCATCGACCTGCGCATCCCGGCCGGGTCCGTGTTCGCGCTGCTCGGCCCGAACGGCGCCGGCAAGACCACCACCGTGCAGATCCTCTCCACCCTCATCTCCGCCGACGGCGGGCAGGCCCAGGTGGCGGGCCACGACCTCGCCACCGCCCCGCAGGCGGTCCGCGGCGCCATCGGTGTCACCGGACAGTTCTCGGCGGTGGACGGTCTGATCACCGGCGAGGAGAACATGCTCCTCATGGCGGACCTGCATCTGCTGCCCCGGCGCGAGGGGAAGCGGATCGCCGCCGAACTGCTGGAGCGCTTCGGCCTCACCGAGGCCGCGAAGAAGCCCGCCTCCACCTACTCCGGCGGCATGAAGCGCCGCCTCGACATCGCCATGACCCTCGTCGGCAGCCCCCGGGTCATCTTCCTCGACGAGCCCACCACCGGCCTCGACCCCCGCTCCCGCCACAACATGTGGCAGATCATCCGCGAACTCGTCACCGGCGGTGTCACCGTCTTCCTCACCACCCAGTACCTGACGGAGGCCGACGAACTCGCCGACCGCATCGCCGTGCTCCACGACGGCAGGATCGCCGCCGAAGGCACCGCCGAGGAACTGAAGCGGCTCGTCCCCGGCGGACACGTCCGGCTCCGCTTCACCGACCCGGACGCCTACCGCGACGCCGCCACCGCCCTGCCCGGCGGCACCGGGGACGACGACTCCCTCACCCTCCAGATCCCCAGCGACGGCAGCCAGCGCGACCTGCGCTCCGTCCTCGACCGCCTGGACGGCGCGGGCATCGAGGCGGACGAGCTGACCGTGCACACCCCCGACCTCGACGACGTCTTCTTCGCCCTGACCGGCGGCGCCGGCGTCCCCGCCCAAACCGACCGGACCGGCCAGTCCGACGCGACCAAGGAGACGGTCCGATGAGCACCCTCACCCTCGCCGTGCGCAACTCCTCCACCATGCTGCGCCGCAACCTCCTGCACGCCCGGCGCTACCCCTCCCTCACCCTCAACCTCCTGCTCACGCCGATCATGCTGCTGCTCCTCTTCGTCTACATCTTCGGAGACACGATGAGCGCCGGCATCGGTGGCGGCGGCGCCGACCGGTCCGCCTACATCGCGTTCATCGTGCCGGGCCTGGTGCTGATGACCATCGGCAGCACCACGGTCGGCACCGCGGTCTCCGTCTCCAACGACATGAGCGAGGGCATCGTCGCCCGCTTCCGCACCATGCCCATCCACCGCGGCTCGGTGATCACCGGGCACGTCATCGGCAGCGTGCTGCAGTCGGTGATCAGCGTGGTCCTCGTCGGTGGCGTCGCCGCGGCCATCGGCTTCCGCTCCACCGACGCCACCGTCCTGGAGTGGCTCGCCGCCTTCGCGCTGGTCGCCCTGTTCGCCACGGCGCTCACCTGGATCGCCGTCGGCATGGGCCTGATCAGCCCGAACGCCGAGGCCGCCAGCAACAACGCGCTGCCGCTGATCTTCCTCCCGCTCATCTCCAGCACCTTCGTGCCGATCGACGCCATGCCGGGCTGGTTCCAGCCGATCGCCGAGTACCAGCCGTTCACCCCCGCCATCGAGACCCTGCGCGGCCTGCTCCTCGGCACCGAGATCGGCCACAACGGCTGGCTCGCCCTCGGCTGGTGCCTGGCCCTCTGCGCGCTCGGCTACTTCTGGTCCAAGTCGGTCTTCAACCGCGAGTCGAAGTAGGCCGCCACGTCCGCGGGCGGCACCCGCGACCCGTTCCTCCCAGGGCGGCGCACCCGGCACCTCGTCGGATGCGCCGCCCTCGCCGTTGCCCTGCCGCCGGGCAACGGCGCGCATGGCGCCAGAAAATGGCTCCACATGGTGCCAGGTGTGTGCCATAGTGATGTCATCAACGGCACTACGGAGGGGGACGGTCCGACCATGGACGCAGTGCAGAGCCGTCGACAGGCCACGCCCGGCGCGCTCGCGGCCTTCGCCCGCTTCGTGCTCTGCGGGGGCGGCGTGGGCCTCGCCGCCGGCTTCGCGGTGGCCGGCCTCGCCTCCTGGATGCCCTGGGCCCTGGCCAACGCCCTGGCCACCGCGGCCTCCACCCTCCTCGGCACCGAGCTGCACGCCCGCTTCACCTTCGGCACGGGCGGGCGTACGACCTGGCGCCAGCACACCCAGTCCGCCGGATCGGCGGCGGCCGCGTACGCGGTGACGTGTGCGGCGATGCTCGCCCTGCACCAGGTGGTGGCGGCGCCCGGCGCGGTGCTCGAACAGGCCGTCTACCTGTCCGCCTCCGCGCTCGCCGGCATCGCTCGCTTCGTGGTCCTGCGCCTGGTCGTCTTCGCGCGGGGCGGGCGGCCCGCCGTCGCGGGAGACGCGGGGTCTCCCCTCGTCAGAGACGTGTCAAAGGCGCTCACGCCGCCGTATGGAAGCCGTCAACGGTGGCCGAATCCGGTCGGAACGGGGCTCTCATCTCCCTGTCAGCCTCTTTTCCGAACCTCACTAGGAGCCAGCGATGGCCGACCTGGCCTTCGTCGTCACCACGATCGCGGTGTTCGCGTTCGTGGCCCTTGTCGCCAAGGGGGTGACGAAGCTGTGACCGCGGAGAACATCGTCGGCCTGATCGTGGCCGTCGCCCTGCTCGGTTACCTCGTCCTCGCCCTGATCCACCCGGAGAGGTTCTGAGCACCGCATGAGCCCCGTCCTCGCCGGCGTGCTCCAGCTGCTCGCGCTCATGGCCGCGCTGGCGCTCGCCTACGTCCCCCTCGGCAATTACCTGGCCAGGGTCTACTCCTCGCCCAAGCACCTGCGGATCGAGAAATGGATCTACCGGGGCATCGGCGCGGACCCGGACACGGAGATGCGCTGGCCCGCCTACCTGCGCGGTGTCCTCGCCTTCTCCGTCGCCGGGGTCCTCTTCCTCTACCTGCTCCAGCGGCTCCAGGGCGTGCTGCCCGGCTCGCTCGGCTTCGCCTCCATCGACCCGGACCAGGCGTTCAACACCGCCGCGTCCTTCGTGGCCAACACCAACTGGCAGTCGTACTACGGCGAGCAGGCCATGGGCCACGTCGTGCAGACCGCCGGTCTCGCCGTGCAGAACTTCGTCTCGGCGGCCGTCGGTATCGCCGTCGCCGTCGCTCTCGTCCGCGGCTTCGCCCGGTCCCGCACCGGTGAACTCGGCAACTTCTGGGCCGACCTGGTCCGCGGTGTCGTCCGCGTCCTGGTGCCCATCGCCGTGGTCGGCGCGGTGATCCTGGTGGCCTGCGGTGTCATCCAGAACTTCTCCGGCATCCACGAGGTCGGCCAGTTCATGGGCGGCTCGCAGCAGTGGAACGGGGGCGCGGTCGCCTCCCAGGAGGTCATCAAGGAGCTGGGCACCAACGGCGGCGGCTACTTCAACGCCAACTCCGCCCACCCCTTCGAGAACCCGACGCCGTTCACCAACCTGTTCGAGATCTTCCTGATCCTGCTCATCCCGGTCGCGCTGACCCGCACCTTCGGCGTCATGACCGGCTCGGTGCGCCAGGGCTACGCGATCCTCGCCACGATGGCCACCATCTGGCTCTCCTTCGTCGCCCTGATGATGTGGACCGAGTTCGCCCACCACGGCCCGGCGCTGCAGGCGGCCGGCGGCGCGATGGAGGGCAAGGAGGTCCGCTTCGGCATCGGCGGCTCGTCGATCTTCGCGGTGTCGACCACCCTGACCTCCACCGGCGCGGTGGACTCCTTCCACTCCTCCTACACCGGCCTGGGCGGCGGCATCACCATGCTCGGCATGATGCTGGGCGAGATCGCGCCCGGCGGTGTCGGATCCGGTCTCTACGGCATGCTGGTCATGGCGGTCATCGCGGTGTTCATCGCGGGACTCATGGTCGGGCGCACGCCCGAGTACCTGGGCAAGAAGATCGGCACCCGCGAGATCAAGTTCGCCGCCTGCTACATCCTCATCACCCCGGCCCTGGTCCTGGTGTTCACGGCCGCCGCGATGGCCCTGCCCACGCCGGGCGACTCGATGACCAACAGCGGGGCGCACGGCTTCTCCGAGATCCTGTACGCCTACACCTCCGCCGCGAACAACAACGGCTCCGCCTTCGCGGGTCTGAACGCCGACACCCAGTGGTTCAACACCACCCTCGGCCTCGCCATGCTGCTCGGCCGGTTCCTGCCGATGGTGTTCGTCCTGGCCCTCGCGGGCTCGCTGGCCCGGCAGCAGCCGGTGCCCGTCACCAAGGGCACCCTGCGCACCGAGAAGCCCCTGTTCAGCGGGTTGCTGGTGGGCGCCGTACTGATCATCACCGGGCTGACCTACTTCCCGGCCCTCGCCCTGGGCCCGCTCGCCGAGGGGCTGGCATGACCACTCACACGCGGAAACAACAAGAGGACGCCATGTCCACCGTCACCACCCCGGACCGGGCGCCGCACGACGACGCGTCCACCGGGCACAAGCCCGACCAGGGCCGCGTCGGCGCGGGCCTCTTCGATCCGAAGCAGCTGGCCACATCGCTGCCCGACGCGTTCCGCAAGCTCGACCCGCGGGTGATGGTGAAGTCGCCCGTCATGTTCGTCGTCCTCGTCGGATCCGTCCTGACCACGGCCTTCTCCCTCACGGACCCCGGTGACTGGTTCGGCTGGACGATCAGCGCCTGGCTCTGGCTGACCGTGCTCTTCGCCAACCTGGCGGAGGCGGTCGCCGAGGGCCGCGGCAAGGCGCAGGCCGACACCCTGCGCAAGGCCAAGACCGACACCGTCGCCCGCCGGCTGGTCGACGGGCGCGAGGAACGGGTGCCCGGCACCGGGCTGGGCGTCGGCGACCTGGTGGTCTGCGAGGCCGGCGACATCGTCCCCGGCGACGGCGACGTCGTCGAGGGCGTCGCCTCGGTCGACGAGTCCGCGATCACCGGCGAGTCGGCGCCCGTCATCCGGGAGTCCGGCGGCGACCGGTCCGCGGTCACCGGCGGGACGAAGGTGCTCTCCGACCGGGTCGTCGTCCGGATCACCACGAAGCCGGGCGAGACCTTCATCGACCGGATGATCAACCTGGTCGAGGGGGCGGCCCGGCAGAAGACGCCGAACGAGATCGCGCTCAACATCCTGCTGGCCTCGCTGACCGTCGTCTTCCTGCTGGCCTGTGTCACCCTCCCGCCGTTCGCCGACTACGCGGGCACCGAGCTGACGACGGTCGTGCTGGTGGCCCTGCTGGTCTGCCTCATCCCGACCACGATCGGCGCCCTGCTCTCCGCGATCGGCATCGCGGGCATGGACCGCCTGGTGCAGCGCAACGTACTGGCGATGTCGGGCCGCGCGGTCGAGGCGGCGGGCGACGTCTCCACGCTGCTCCTCGACAAGACCGGCACCATCACCCTCGGCAACCGGCAGGCCGCCGAGTTCGTGCCCGTGCGCGGGGTGCCGGAGGCCGAGGTCGCCGACGCCGCCCAGCTCTCCTCGCTCGCCGACGAGACCCCCGAGGGCCGCTCCGTCGTCGTCCTCGCGAAGGAGAGGTACGGGCTGCGCGAGCGGCACCAAGGCGAACTCGTCGGCGCCGAATGGATCGAGTTCACCGCCCAGACCCGTATGTCGGGCGTGGACGTGGACGGCCGCAGGGTGCGCAAGGGCGCGGCCGGTTCGGTCGCCGCCTGGGTCCGGGAGCGCGGCGGCACGGTCGCCGACGACGCGGACACCGCCACCGCCCGCATCTCCGAGGCGGGTGGTACGCCGCTGCTGGTGGCCGTCGAGGACGACCGCGGCGCGCGCGTCCTCGGGGTGATCCACCTCAAGGACGTCGTCAAGGACGGCATGCGGGAGCGGTTCGAGGAGCTGCGCCGCATGGGCATCAAGACCGTCATGATCACGGGCGACAACCCGCTGACCGCCAAGGCGATCGCGGACGAGGCCGGCGTCGACGACTTCCTCGCCGAGGCCACGCCCGAGGACAAGATGGCGCTGATCAAACGGGAGCAGGCCGGCGGCAAGCTGGTGGCGATGACCGGCGACGGCACCAACGACGCCCCCGCGCTGGCCCAGGCGGACGTCGGCGTGGCCATGAACACCGGAACGTCGGCCGCCAAGGAGGCCGGCAACATGGTCGACCTCGACTCCAACCCGACCAAGCTCATCGAGATCGTCGAGATCGGCAAGCAGCTGCTGATCACCCGGGGGGCGCTCACGACGTTCTCCATCGCCAACGACGTCGCCAAGTACTTCGCGATCATCCCGGCGCTCTTCGCGGCCGTCCACCCGGGCCTGGACAAGCTCAACATCATGGGCCTGTCCTCCCCGTCCTCCGCGATCCTGTCCGCGGTGGTCTTCAACGCGCTGATCATCGTGGTGCTGGTCCCGCTCGCGCTGAAGGGCGTGCGCTACCGGCCCATGAGCGCCGACCGGATGCTGCGCCGCAACCTCGCCGTCTACGGACTGGGCGGCCTGGTCGCCCCGTTCGTCGGCATCAAGCTCATCGACCTGATCGTCTCGCTCATCCCCGGAATCGGTTGACCGCCATGAACACCTCCGTAAGCAACGCCGCCCGCCTCCTCGCGGCGGGACTGCGCGCCCTCCTCGTCCTGACCGTGGTCACCGGCATCGTCTACCCGCTCGCCGTCACCGGCGTCGCCCAGGGGCTGTTCCCCGGGAAGGCGAACGGCTCGGAGATCGAGGCGGACGGGAAGGTCGTCGGCTCCTCCCTCATTGGCCAGTCCTACAACCTGCCGCTGAAGGAAGGCCAGGAGACCCCGGAACCGGACCTGAAATGGTTCCAGGGCCGCCCGGCCAACGGCCTCGGCAGCAACAGCGTCAACACCCAGTACGAGCTGATCCTGTCCGGAGCCACCAACCGCTCCGCCGACAACCCGGAACTCCTCCAGTGGGTGAAGGACGCCAAGGCCGCCGTGGTGAAGGACAACTCCGTGCCCGGCCACCCCGTGCGGCCGTCCGACGTGCCCGCGGACGCCGTCACCTCCTCCGGCTCCGGCCTGGACCCGGACATCTCCCCGCGGTACGCCGACCTCCAGGTGCACCGGGTCGCCGAGAAGAACGGCCTGCCCGCCGACCGGGTCCAGAAGCTCGTCGACGAGCACACCACCCCCCGCACCCTCGGCTTCATCGGCGAACCGCGGGTGAACGTCCTGGAACTGAACATCGCGCTCAAGGACCTGGTGGCCCCGGCGGCCGGGCACTGAGGCACCGTTACAATCCGGGACATGGCCCTCACGGTGAGCGACGTGGAACGGTTCGAGGCCTCCAGGCACCGTCTGGAGGCCATCGCCTACCGCCTCCTCGGCTCCGCGAGCGAGGCGGAGGACGCCGTGCAGGAGACGTTCCTGCGCTGGCAGGCGGCCGACGTCGCACGCGTCGAGGTGCCCGAGGCATGGCTGACCAAGGTCCTCACCAACCTCTGCCTCAACCAGCTCACCTCGGCCCGCGCCCGGCGGGAGACCTACGTCGGCCAGTGGCTGCCCGAGCCGCTGCTCGCCGGCGACCCGATGCTCGGCCCCGCCGAGACGGCCGAGCAGCGCGAGTCGGTCTCCCTGGCGGTCCTCGCCCTGCTGGAGCGCCTCTCACCGGCCGAGCGGGCGGTGTACGTCCTGCGTGAGGCGTTCGCGTACGCGCACCGGGAGATCGCCGCGATCCTCGACATCACGGAGGACGCCAGCCAGCAGACCCTGCACCGGGCCAGGAAGCACGTCGCGCAGGGCAGGGCGCGTACGGAGGTCGACGGGGCCGAGGCCCGGCGGATCATCGACGAGTTCCTCGCGGCGGCCACCAGCGGCCGGACCGAACCGCTGGTCCGGCTGCTCACCGAGGACGCCGTGTCGATCGGCGACGGCGGCGGGAAGGTCCCGGCCCGCGCCAAGGCGTTCGAGGGCGCCCGCGCCGTGGCCACGTTCATGCGGGGCCTGTTCAAGCCCGGCAAGGCCAAGCGCGAGCTGACCGGCGGTCCCGCCGAGATCTACGCCGTCACCGCCAACGGCGACCCCGCCGTCGTGGCCGTCGTGCACGGCCGGGTCATCGGGATCATGTGCCTGGAGGTCACGCCCGAGGGGCTCGCGGGCTTCCGCAACCAGGTCAACCCCGACAAGCTCGAACGCGCCACCCGCCGGTGGGCGGCCACCGACCACGGGGAACCCCTGTTCCAGGTCTTCTGACCCTGCTGTGACGCAGGTCACCTCCTGCTCCTGTCAGGAATCCGCGGGCTGCCCGGTTCAAGGGGCGAGTCCCGCTGGAGAGAGCCCTCAGCGGCCGGACACAAGGGAGCACGTCATGCAGCACACCCCGCGGCACCGCATCGTCGTCCTGGGCGCCGGATATGCCGGAGCCGTCGCCGCCGGCCGTCTCGCCAGGCGGCTGCGGAGCGAGGACGCGGCCATCACCCTCGTCAACGCCGAGCCCCACTTCGTCGAACGGGTGCGGATGCACCAGCTCGCGGTCGGCCAGGACCTCAGGGCCCGGCCGCTCGACGAGATGTTCGCGCGCACCGGCGTCGACGTGCGGATCGCCAAGGTCACCGGCGTGGACGCCGACCGGAAGACCGTCTCCGTGACCGATGCGGACGGCACCGGTGAGCTGGCGTACGACACCCTCGTCTACGCGCTCGGCAGCGCCTGGAACCCCCAGGACGTCCCCGGTGTCGCCGAGCACGCCCACGAGCTCGCGGGCCGGCCGGGAGCGCTGCGGCTGCGCGAACGCCTGGCGTCTCTCGAGGCCGGCCGGTCCGTGGTCGTGGTCGGCGGCGGGCTCACCGGCCTGGAGGCCGCGTCCGAGATCGCCGAGGCCCGCCCGGACCTGGAGGTGTCGCTCACGGCGAGCGGCGGCCTCGGTGACTGGCTCTCCCACAAGGGCCGCCGCCACCTGCGGAAGGTCTTCGCCGCCCTCGGCATCACGGCGTACGAGGACGCCGCCGTCACGGCCGTGGCCGCGGACCGCGTCGTCACCGCCGACGGCACGGCCGTACCGGCCGACGTCACGGTGTGGACCGCCGGGTTCGCCGTCCACCCGCTGGCGGGAGCCACCACGCTGGAGGTCACGGACACGGGCCGGATCGTGGTCGACGGGACCATGCGCTCGGTGTCGCACCCGGACGTGTACGCCGTCGGCGACGCGGCGCTGGCCGCGGGCCCCGGCGACAAGCCGCTCAGGATGTCCTGCGCCTCGGGCGTCCCCACCGCCTGGCAGGCCGCCGACGCCATCGCGGCCCGGCTGACCGGCGGGAAGCTGCCGAACGTGACGCCGCGCTACTTCAACCAGTGCATCTCGCTGGGCCGCGGCCAGGGCCTGATCCAGTACGTGACCGCCGACGACCGGGCCGTGCGCGGGGCGCTGACCGGACGGCTCGCCGCCCTCTACAAGGAACTCGTCTGCAAGTCCGCGGCCTGGGGCGTCGCCAACCCGACCCTGGGCATGCCGACCCGGCGCCGTCCGGTGGTGGCCCGTACGCCGGAGCCCGCCCCGACGGTCTGAGCGGCGGTCACGCTCAGCGCACCGGGAACCCGAAGGTGCGGCCCTGCTCCTTCAGCCAGGGCAGGACCTGCCGCAGCGCCTCGACGGTCTGGGTGCGGTCGCCGCCGGCGTCGTGGAAGAGGATCGTCGGCCCGTTGGGCAGCTCCCGCTGGACGGTGGTGACGATGGCGTCCGTGCCCGGCCGCTCGAAGTCCTTGGTGTCCACGTTCCAGCCCAGCGGGCGCATGCCGTGGGAGGCGGCGAGCTTGCGGCTGTAGGGGGTGAACGCCCCACCGGGGGCCCGGTAGTACATCGGCCGGACGCCCCCGGACGCCTCGGTGATCATGCGCTCGGCGTCGAGGATCTCCTTGGACTGGTACGCCTCGGACTTCTTGTCCATGGCGGTGTCGTGCGAGACCGAGTGGTCGCACAGCCGGTGCCCGGCGGCGACGACGTCCTTCACGAGGTCCGGGTGGGCCTTGGCCTGAACGCCCGTCATGCAGAAGGTGGCCCTCACCCCGTACTCGTCCAGCAGGTCGAGCACCTGGGGTGTCCACGCCGGGTCGGGACCGTCGTCGATGGTGATGTTCACGCCGCTCGGCCCCGCGTCCGAGGCGTGCGCGATGCTGATGTCGACCGGCTTGGCATCGCCGCCCGGCGTGGCCGACGCGGAGGACGCGGGCTTCGCGCCGCCGCCGGAGGGATCGGCCTGCGCGGTCCACACCGAGGCGCCGACGGCGAGCATCGTCACACCGAGCGCCGCCCCGACGACCTTGCCGTACCAGCCCCGTCCACCACTGTGCCGCGCCATCTCCGCCGCCCCGCCTTCGCGTAGTCCCTCACCGCCGGCCCCCGATCACGTCGGGGACCACATGGCAGGACGGGAAAAGGCCCCGCGGGGATCCGTCCGTTACGGATCACGGACAATCCCGGGGGAGTTCGCGGACAACCGGGCTACGGCTCACCCCTGGGCGAGGTACTGCCAGAGGTAGGCCCCGACTCCCGTGCAAGCCGTGCCCGACCCTGCCATCCAGTACAGGGAGAAGGTGTTGAGGGGGACCTTGTCCCAGGGCTTCTCCTCCTGTTCCCGGATGTCGGCCGCGACCTTCCTGGCGATCGGCGCCAGCATGACGACGAACGTGAGCAGGACACCGCTGTAGATGAAGAGGGTGTGCGGGACGGAGTAGCCCTTCACCGTGGCGTTGGGCAGCAGGAACAGCCAGCCGGCCAGCGGGGCGGCGAACATGCGCAGCCGGGCCTTGCGCGTCGGCATGCACCAATACATCACGGCGGTGTAGACGACGGTGGCGCCGAAGGCGATGAGCCACCAGTCGTCCGTGCTCAGTCGGGCAGACATGATCGCGGCCCCCTTCCGGACGGAAGCCTAGGCAACCCGCCCGCCCCGGCGTGAGTGTGCCTTCCGGTACGGCAGACCGGCCGAAGCTGCCGTGTTCCGGCAACTTCAGGCGTTGTCCGCGCCGGTGGCCGTCTCGACGGCGTCGAGGGAACGCAGGATGCGGGCCAGGTCGGCCGGGGCCGCCGTGAGGCGGACCGGCTCGCCCGCGTCGTCGAGTTCGGCGACGTGCCAGCCGCGGGGCACGCCGTCGCCGTCGCCGCCGCGCGGACGCCGTACGCCCTTGACGGTGAGCCGGTGCGCGGGAACGGCCTTCGCCGCGAACCGCCCGGGCCCGGGGTGGGGGACGACGGCGGGCGGACCGTCGCCGAGCACGACATGGGTGCCGAAGTGGTTCGGGTTGTAGTCGGTGCTCTCCAGGAAGCGGGCGGCGAGGAACACGTCCTCTCCGGCGGCCTCCCGGGGCACCGCCCCGGTCGCCGCGGCCGTCGCGGCGACCTGCGGCGTACGGATCCGGGTCGCGCGCCACGCCAGGACGAGGAGGCCCAGCGTGACCAGGGACCCCGCGGCCGCCCAGGCGAGCGGCCCGGGGGAAGCCGGCGGGCCCATGGGGTGGACGTAGCAGAACGGCAGCAGCCACAGCGCGGTGACGACCAGGGCACCCGCGAACGGCAGCGCCGACGGCAGCACCTCGTCGTCGGGAAGCCGGCGCCCGCGCCGGCGCAGCAGCACCCGGGCACCGGGATACCCGGCCGCGAGTGCGAGCCCGGCCGCCACGACGGCCACCGAACCGGCGTCGGTGAAGTGCTCGCGCCACACGTGGTGTTCCCCGGCGACGACCCTCACCTGACGGCGCCACACGGTGAGTTCGACGCGGTCACCGGCCCGGAACCCCCGGGCGCCCTCCCGCGAGACGGTCACCCGGTCCACGGGCCGGCCGTCGGCGAAGTACAGCCTGCTGGGCCCCTTCCCGCTGTTCACCTCGGTCCGTGCGATCACGGCCGGCAGGGTGGTCAGGCACTCCGCGCGATCCGCGGGCGGCGCCTCGGCCGCGCACGGTGCGGCCGACTCCCACGCGTCCTTCGTCGCTCCCGTGACCGGCACCAACCACGCGGCGAGCCCCGCGCCCGCGAGCAGCAGCACGCAGAGGATCAGCGGCACGGCGGCGCCGCGCCCCGCGGTGCGTCTGGAGATGACGGCGAGGTGGTCCGACTCAGGTGCTCCGTGTCGACGGTGCAGGGCCCGCAGCTCGTCCAGTCTCGCGTCGAAGTCCGGCCGGTCGTCCCGGGACACGGACAGCGGCAGGGGCAGCCGCCGGGTCCGCCCGTCGCGCAGCAGCACGCCGACGCGGAAGTACTCCTCCCCGTGCCGCCCGTACTGGATGTGGACGCGCAGGTCGGCGATGTCCCCCCAGGGCAGGCTCCGGCGGCGGCGCACCAGCGAGCCGTACCGCACGCCGTACGCGTCGGCGCCCACCTCCAGGGTGACCGCGTGGAGGAACGCGACGCCCACGAGAGCGGCCGGCAGCCCTCCGCCCACCCACCAGTCCAGCTCACCCGTGTACGCCAGGCGCCCCGCGGCCAGGACGGCCCCGGTCGCGCCCAGCGCGACGAAGACCCACAGGGGCCGCGTGCGCAGGGGACGGACACTCACTTCCCGGCCGGTGTTCATGCCCGCATGGTGCCAGCGCCCACCCGGCCCCCGCCTGTACCGCATCCGGCAGTCTCCCGGCCCGCGAGACTGCCGGGACCCGTGGGCGGTCCGCCGCCGCAGACCACGCCCCTTGTACCGGAGGGCGGTCGGGTGGCACCGTGCAGCCCGACGGGGGAGACATGCGACCACCAGACGAACCGAGCACCGGCCAGGGTGCGGACGCGCGCGAGTTCGACGCCTTCTACGCCGAGAGCGTCGGTCGGCTGATCGGTCACCTGTACGCGATGACGGGCGACCTCGCCGAGGCGCAGGACGTGGTCCAGGAGGCCTTCGCCCGGGCTTGGGAACGGCGGGCCGAGCTGGACCTGAACGGCGCCCCCGAGGCGTGGGTGCGCACGGTCGCCTGGCGGCTGGCGGTCAGCCGATGGCGCAAGGTGCGCACCGCGCTCGCCTTCGCCCGGCGCCAGGGCCCGCCGGCCGCCGTACTGCCGCCGGAACCGCACCACGTGGTGCTGGTCCAGGCGCTGCGGCGGATACCCGAGACGCAGCGCCGGGCCGTGGTGCTCCACCACTTGTGCGACCTGACGGTCGAGCAGGTGGCTGCCGAGGTCGGTTGCCCGGTCGGTACGGTCAAGGCGCAGCTGAGCCGGGGTCGGGCGGCACTGGCACGGCTGCTGACCGACACGGAGCTGGACCCGCGGACGAGCCGCCCGCCGGAGGTGCGTCATGGCTGACAGGCCCGGACTGGTGCCCGGACCGGATGGGGGACTGGAGGAGTGCCTGGCCGACCTCGCCGAGTCGGGCCGCCGGCGGGCGGTGCCGCCGGCCGCGGAGCGGATCCGGGCTCGCGGTGAGCAGCGAGTACGCCGCAGGCGGGCCGCGCTGGCGTCCGGCGGCGCGCTCCTGATCGCGGCGGTGGCGCTGGGCGGGATCTCGCTGGTCCGGGCCGCCCGGGGCCCCGAGCCGCCGGCCGTCCACCCGACGGCGACGGCCTCGCGGTTCGTGCCGCCGGCTCCCGCTCCGGGGGAGGAGTACGCCGAGGAACTGGCCCATGTGTACGACCCGGTGGTGCGGGGCGACACGGTGCGGGTCACCGTCGAGCCGCTGCGCGCCGTAGGGGGGACCGCGACGCCCGCGGGTGAGGCGCACACGCTGACCCTGTCGCGGGGGACGCCGGTCGAAGCGCGGCGGCTGTCCGGCGGGGACCCGGCGGACGTGCGACTGGACGAGCTGCTGGACCGCCTGACCGCCGACCGGAAGTGGGCGTTCGTCATCGACTACGACGGCGAGGGCCGCGTGCACTCGCTGCGGGAGGCGTACTGGCTCGCGGACTGAGCCCCGGGGGTACTGGAAACCGGACGGGCGGTGGGCAAGCATTTCGCATCGCGGTGCAACCTGCCGGGTGGGGTGGCGCGTAGAGAGTGCGTATCCAGAACGCACCAGGTCCTTGGGGGGACTTCACCATGCGCGTCGTACACCGTCGGCCGGCCACCGTCCGCTGCCTCACCGCCCTCACCCTCGGCATGCTGGCCCTGACCGGGTGCGGCACCGACGACGGTCCGGCGGCCGCCACCGCGTCCGGGACGTCGGCGGCGCCCGCCCCGTCGCCGGACGGAACGGCCCCGAGCACCGCGCCGACCGACACCGCGCCGACCGACACCGCGCCGAGCGGGACCAAGCCGATCGGCACCGGGGCTCGTTGGGCGGGCACCAAGCAGTTCGTGCAGATCGACGACGCCCGGACCGCCGACGGACGGACCCACCTGTCGGTGCGGCCTGCCCAGAAGAAGCCCCACCCGCAGTTCGAGGCGTGGGTGATCGTCCCGGGCGAGGGCCCGTACACCGAGGTGAGCATGACCGAGGACGCCCAGGTGCTCCTGTCGGTCCCGCTCGGCGACGCCAAGCACCCCGCGTCGTACTCCCAGGCCGACTTCGTCGGCCGCCTGACGGCCCGGCCCTCCTCGGACCGCGCGCTCCTCGGCTACGACCTGAGCTTCGACGGCGAGGGGCGGGTCACAAGGGTGCAGTCGCTGTACACGCCCTGAGCCGGCTCGGCGGCGACGGTGCCGGCCGTGTTCACCGACGAGCGGCCAGCACCGCCCCGAGCCCGGCCCGCAGATCCTCGACGAAGTACTCGGGAACCTCCAGCGACGGGAAGTGTCCCCCGCGTTCGGCCACCGTCCAGTGGACGATGTTCCGGTACCGCTCCCGTGCCCAGGGGAGCGGGCACTTCTCGACGTCGCGGGGGTACATGCCGAGCGCCGACGGGACGTCGACCCGGAGTCCTGGGTCCAGCGAGTTGTGGCTCTCGTAGTAGATGCGGGCCGCCGACGCGCCGGTCCGCGTCAGCCAGTACAGGGTGACGTCGTCGAGGACCCGGTCCCTGGAGATCGTCTCGAACGGGCTGTCCTCGGTGTCCGACCACTCGGCGAACTTGTCGAGGATCCAGGCGAGGAGCCCGACGGGGGAGTCGACGAGCGAGTAGCCGATGGTCTGGGGCCGGGTGGCCTGCTGCTTCGCGTACGCCGCCCGGTGGCGCCAGAAGTCGCGGGTCTCCTCGACCCACCCGCGCTCGGCCGCGGTCAGCCCGTCCGTGGTCAGGCCGGGCGGCGCCTCGGCGAACGTGGTGTGGATGCCGAGCACGTGCGCCGGGAACCTGCCGCCGAGGACCGTGGTGATGTTGCCGCCCCAGTCGCCCCCGTGGGCCAGGAACTCGCCGTACCCGAGCCGCCCCATCAGCTCCACCCACGCGGCGGCGACCTGCTCGGTCCCCCACCCGGTGGTGGCCGGCCGGTCGCTGTGACCGAAGCCCGGCAGCGACGGGACCACGACGTGGAACGCCGGTGCGTCCGCGTCCCGCGGGTCAGCGAGCTCGTCCACCACGTCGACGAACCGGGCGACGCTGTCCGGCCAGCCGTGGGTCATGAGCAGCGGGGTGGCGTCCGCGCGCGCGGAGCGCCGGTGCAGGAAGTGGATGCCCAGACCGTCGACGGTCGTGCGGAACTGGCCGATCCGGTCGAGGCGCGCCTCGAACGCCCGCCAGTCGTAGCCGGTGCGCCAGTACTCCACGACGTCGGCGAGGTCGGCGAGCGGTACGCCCTGCTCCCAACGGCGCCGGCCGGGTGCGCCGGGTGGGACCGTCTCGGCCTCCGGCAGTCGCGCCGCGGCCAGTCGAGCGCGCAGATCGGCGAGGTCGGCGTCGGCCGCGCGGGCCTCGAAAGCATGCACATCGGCGTGCACCTCGCTGGTGGGGCGGGGCATGTTGCCTCCTCGGCATGGCGGAACCGTCTTAGCCGGTTCTACCAGCCTCCCGAGTCACGTGGCAACCGGCTATGGTGGTTCCATGCGTGCTGAGTTCCCCGACTTCCGCCTCGGTCAGGTGCTGGCGACGAGCTTCACGGGGACCTTGTCGGAGCGGCACGGCACCGCCGTGGAGCGCATCCCCACCCCACGGCGACTCGTCGACTGGCTGGCGGTGTACGGCCTCGTCGTGGACGCCTGCACCCCCGCCCAGCTCGGCCTCGCCCGGGAGCTGAGGGAGGCGATCCACGCCGCCGCGACGGCGGCCGCGACCGAGGACGCGCTGCCCGCGTCCGCCGTCCGGGTCATCAACGACCACAGCGCCCGGGGCGGGGCCGTGGCCGTCCTGACGCCCGGGGGCGAGCGGCGCTGGCGGCTCCGCCCGGCCTCCGGCGTGGCGGACGCCCTGGGCGTGATCGCGGCCGACGCGATCAGCGTCATCTCGGGCGAACGGGACGGCAGACTCGCCCTGTGTGCCTCACCGACCTGCCGAGCCGCCTTCTTCGACACCAGCCGCAGCCGCACCCGCAGGTGGTGCGACATGAACACCTGCGGGAACCGCGAGAAGAAGGCCCGCTTCCACGCCAACCGGCGCGGGAACCCGGGATCGGCGCTCTAGGACTGATCGCCGCCGACGAGGACGTGCTCCTTGAGGAACGCGCCCGCGTGGGCCGCCGCTTCCTCCGCGGTCGCGTACGGCGCCCCGTCGGGGGCCGTGCCGGCCGTCCCGTCGGCGCCCCGGCCGGTCCAGCCCCAGCCGCCGGAAGTCGACCGCACCAGCTCCGCGGTCCCTCCGAACAGTGCGAGCGTGCTGGTGCCCACGGTCGCGGGTGCGGTGCGGCTGACGGCGTCGGGCCACTTCTTGCGGGCACCCTGCCGGGTGATGCCCCAGACGGCGCCCAACTGCTCGTAGCTCGCGCCGTAGGAGCCGGCGGTGACCGCCGCCCGCTCCGTGAGCCGCTTGACCTCGCCGTCCATCACCTTCCACGCGGCCAGGACGGACAGGGCCACGTCGACCGGACTCGCGTCCCACATCCGCTCGGCGGACACCCCGCCCTCCCGGGAGCGGATGGCCGAGGCCAGCGGGTTCAGGGCGTCGTACAGGGCCTTGTCCAGCTCCGCCTGCTCTTCTGGGCTGATCTCAGGGGCTGTCATGCGACAACTGTAGTTTACTTAAAGATTCATGTAAACTAAAGTTTCCGTGCCGTGGTTCCTCGAAGTACGCGGCGCTCTCCGCGTCCGCGGGGTAGTACGACTCGACCGCGACCTCGTCCAGGGTGATGTCCATGGGAGTGCCGAACGTGGTGATGGTCGAGAACAGCCGGACCTCACGTCCGCCGAGACGAAGGACCATCGGGATCAGGACGTCGGATGCGACGGACGGGTCCGACGCGTCGGCGGAGCCGGGCTCCAGCAGTTCGTCGTAGAGCGCGGCGAGTTCGGCGTCGTGCGTGAGGGCGAGCTGGCGCGTGATGCGGGAGCGGAACACCGCACGCACGTCGGCCAGGTTGACGACCAGCGGGGCGAACCCGCGCGGGTCCAGCCCCAGCCGCACCAAGTTGACCGGCGGCCGCAGCAGATCGGGATCGACGTCCGCGAAGAACGGCTCGACCGCACGATTGGTCATCACGATGTTCCACCGGCGATCGAACGCCAACGCCGGGTACGGCTCATGCGCGCGGAGCACCCGCTCGACCGCGGCCCGGGCCGCCGACAGCGCGTCGTCGTCCAGTGGCCGCTCGGTGTACCGGGGTGCGAAGCCGGCCGCGAGCAACAGCGCGTTGCGCTCACGCAACGGCACGTCGAGCTGGTCCGCGAGCCGGAGGACCATGTCGGCGCTCGGGTTGGACCTGCCCGTCTCGACCAGGCTGACGTGACGGGCCGAGACGTCGGCCGCGAGCGCGAGATCGAGTTGGCTCAGTCGTCGGCGATGCCGCCACTGCCGCAAGAGCTCCCCAACGGTGTGCACGGTCGTCGACAGTACTCATCGTGGAGCCGTACGCCATGAAATCCGACTTCATCGACAAGCGGCACGCCCGCGGAAACACTGCGTCCATGACCACGGAGAACAAGACCTCGGAGAACAAGACCCTCGTCGGACGGGCACTGGCGGAACTGATCACGACGGGCGGCGTCGACGCGCTCGAACCGCTGCTGAGCGACGACTTCGTCCATCACCGGCCGGACTCGACCTCCTCGACGAAGGCACAGTGGCTCGCCGCCGTGCGGGAGGCACTCGTGCCGCTCGCCGGGATGCAGGTCGAGGTCGTCCACCTGCTGTCCGAGGGGGACCACGTCGTGATGCACTCGCGGCGACGGCTCCCCGCTGCCGGCCCGGAGATCGCGGTCGTCGACATCTGGCGCATCGAGGACGGGCTGATCGCCGAGGGCTGGGAGATCATCGAGCCGACGGCGCGGGCGGCCGCCAACCTGGTGTGGTGGGAGCCTGCCGAGCGCTGACCGGCCGTCACGACGACCGCCTCCGGAGGCGAGGTCGGGCGACGGCTCGCGATCAGTGGCAGTGACCGGGCTCGGTCGCCGGGCCGGTGCCGGTGCCGGTGCCGGTGTCGGTGCTTGTGCCTGCGCCGGTGGCGCCCAGGTCGTCGGAGTGTCCGGCGTCGATGCGGGGCCACTGTGCTGTGGGACGTCCGCCCGGCCACTCCCGCAGCGGGGGCCAGTCGGGAGCCCCGCCCAGGGTCCGTGTGGCGTGCCCGAGGCGCGGCCGGCCTGCCGGTGAGTCCTCCCAGTCCTCCTGACGCCCGAACGCCGTGAGATCCATGAGCGCGTAGCTGTAGTCCACCGCCTCGGCCCCGCGACGCTTGGTCCAGTACGTCTCGAAGACGCGGTCGCCGTCGCGCAGGTAGCAGACCAGGTGGAACAGGCCGAGCTCCCGGCCGACGAGGAGCGACTCGAGCGAGGGCTGGGCGGAGTACCACGGCATCGTCCAGCCCATGAAGGCGCGGTAGCGCAGGCTCTCCTCGTACGACGTCTGCGCGTCCCCGAAGCCGTAGGCCGTGTTCCGCCCCTGGCAGAACACGGCGAAGGTGATGTCGCGGGAGTGCAGATAGGACAGCTCGCCCACGTGGCTCATCACCCAGGTGCAGCCTTCGCACTGCTCGGCGGCAGGTCGGCCGGGCCACCACATGAAGTAGTAGGCGATCATCTGGCGTCGCCCTTCGAACGCGTCCAGGAGCGTCGTGGGGCCGTCCGGCCCCAGCAACGGGCTGTCCGCGGCCACCTCGACCATCGGGAGTCCGCGGCGCGCCGCGGCGATCGCGTCGCCCTCGCGGGTGTGGGCCTTCTCCCTCGCCCGCAGCCCGTCCAACCGCTGCTCGAAGGTCGCGCGGTCGACGACCGGGGGTTGCGCCGTGCTCGGGTTCTCGGACATCAGCGGCTCCTGGAATCGCTTCGGCCTGTTTCCATTCTCGCCGAGCACGCCCACGAACGCCGGGTGGGCCGATGTACCAAAACCGACGACAGGCGCGGGATCGTGAGGCAGGCTGCCGGGATGAAATCCCGAACCGACGGTATGTGGTGGGGAACGGCGATCGAGGCGCCGAACCCCGGCGGCCTGGCGAGGTTCTACGCCGAACTCCTCGGCTGGCACATCGAACACGAGGAAGCCGCAAACGTCGTCGTCGCCGCCTCACCACAAGGGCCGTTCTTCGTGTTCCAGCAGGCCGAAGGCTACCGGGCTCCGGTCTGGCCACCTGCCGACGGCGAACAGCGCCCGATGATGCACTTCGACTTCCAGGTCGGCGACCTGGACTCGGCGGTCGCCGAGGCGGTCGCCCTGGGCGCCACGTTGGCCGACGACCAGCCGCAGGAGAACGTGAGAGTGCTCCTCGACCCTGCCGGCCATCCCTTCTGCCTCTGTCTCGACGAAGGGTGACCGGCCCGCGCACCCGTCACGCGACGCACTGACGCAGGCACCGCTCCTCTTCTCCCCCGCCTGACGCGTGGACTCGCCCACGGGCACTGATGGACGCGGCCGCCTCGCGCGGCGTGTGCACCTCCGGCACCGTGGCCGTAGCACTGCCTCCGGGGGTGGCCACGCTTCCGGCTCAGCGGGAACGGAGCGGCGGATGGGTTCGACGCGGGGCACGGGCGGGACAGCGTCTGCCGGCGGGCTCCTCGACGTACGGGTCGGGGGGCGTGGGCGAGACCTCCCGGGTGGAGGCATCGGGTGAGCGGCTTCACTGCCGCGCCGGCCTTGCTGGGCCTGGCCCTGCTGGCGGTGGCCGGAGCATACGGAGCGGCCCGGGCGCTTCGGCTCTCGTCCGGTCCGCTGCCCGCGCAGCCGTTCGGGTCGGGACTGGAGCCGACGGAACACGCGGTCAGCCGCTTCCACCTGCGCTGGTACACCGTGACGATGCTCTTCCTGGCCTTCGACATGGAGATGGTCTTCATGTACCCGTGGACGCTGGTGATCTCGGCGATGGGGCCCGGTGCGGTGATCGAGATGTTCGTCTTCCTCGCCGTCCTGCTCACCGGTGTGGTCTACGCATGGCGGGAGGGAGCGCTGCGGTGGGCCTGACCGCCGTCCTGGCGCGTGCGGCGGCCGCCCGGCCTCGGGTCCTGCTGGTGACCACGCCGGGCGGTACCGGGGTGCGCCTCGCCGCCGAGCAGGAGCTGCGGTCCCGGGACTGGCCCTCGGCGTCGACCCCGGCCGGAGCCGACCTGATGCTGGTGGCGGCCCTGTCCCTCGTGCTGGGCATCGCCGGACAGGCCGTCCTCACCGTCGCCGAGCCGGACCTCCTTGCCGCGGACCGTACGCAACTCGCGTGAGGGGAAAGGGGATTGGACTACAGTTGGCCGTCCCATGCCTGATCTGTGCGGAATAAACCATCTGACCGTGTCCACGAGCGACCTCGACCGGCTCGTGACGTACTACGAGGAACTGCTCGGAGCGAGGCTCGCGTTCGAGCGCGCCGCGACCTCGACGGATCCGCGGATCGCGGTCGTCGACGTCGGCGGGGACGACCACCTGATGATCGTCGAAACCGCCACCGCCCCCCACACCGATCTCGACCCTCTGGGCCGGGCGGGATGGGGACTCCGCGTGGGAACCTACGCGCAGCTGCGTGAGGTCCGCGAACGCGTCCTCGGTGCCGGATGGCCGGCCGGAGAGATCGAGACACTGCCCACGCAGTGGACGCTGACCGTGCGCGATCCCGACGGCCGACCGGTGGACGTCCGAGCCCACCGTCCCCGCACAGCACCGTCGCCCACCGGCGGGCGCGCAGCCGGAAGCTGAGACCCCCGAGCCGCACGCCCACGCCCACTACCGGTACGAGGACGCCGGCGAGCCGGAGACGGTCGGCGGCGGGCAGCCCGAGTCACCGGACACAAGCAGCGGCCGGGTCCTCGATCCGTCAAGGGGTGACGACGGCGAAGTCCGGGTCGAAGTCGTCGAGGAGTCCGGCCAGGGTCGTCAGGGCGGTCTCGTCGCCGTCGAGGGTGATCTTCCCGGCCTCGACGAGGTGTTCCGCGTCGGCCGGCTTCAGGAGGCAGGCGACGAGGGCGGGCTTGGGGCCGCTGACCGTCAGGCGGGTGTCGGGCGAGGCGCCGCGACGGGCGTTGAGGACGCCTCGGCGGACCCACATCGTCCAGGTCTCGTCGGTGTCGGCGAAGCGGAAGTCGATCCGCAGGTCGGCCGTGGCGGCCTTGTCGCCGACGAGGTGGACGGCGGCGAAGTCGAAGAGGATGTCGATCGGCATGGCCAGGATCGAGTCCGGGCTGGCGGTGGCGAAGGCGGCCGGCGCGACGCCCTCGCGCAGTTCCTTGGCGGCGGTCAGGAAGATGCCGCGCCACTGCGGGCCCTCGGCCTGGTAACCCATCTGCTCGTAGGCGTCGGCCTGGAGGTCACGCGCCGCTTGGTGGTCCGGCTGGGCGAAGACCAGGGCGTGCAGGATCTGCGCCGCCCAGCGGTAGTCGCCGGCGTCGAAGGCCCGGCGCCCCTCGGTGAGGATCGCGTCGGGCCCGATCAGGTCGGTCAGACGGCGGGCGGTCTCCACTGACGGGTGCGGGTGGAGGGAGACCGGGTCGCCGTCCCACAGGCCGAGTTCCTTGGTGAAGACGGCGCGCACGTCGTGGTGGAGCGTGCCGTGGTAACCGCGGTTGAACCACTTGCGGCCCAGCTCATCGGGCAGCTCGACGACCTCGGCGGCCTCCAGCGGGGTGTATCCCTTGTTCGCCAGCCGCAGTGCCTGGTCGTGGATGTACTTGTAGGTGTCGCGCTGCGACTCCAGGAACGCGGTGATGTTCTCGTTGCCGAAGACGGGCCAGGTGTGCGGGCCGTAGTGCAGTTCCGCCTCGTCGCCCCACCGCTGGAGGGTCTCGTCCAGGTAGCGGGCGAAGTTGCGGGCGTCGCGGGTGCGGGCGCCGCGCAGGGTCTGGATGTTGTGCAGGGTGTGGTTGGCGTTCTCGGCGCAGGTGAGGGCCTTCAGCTCCGGGATCCAGATGTGCATCTCCTCGGGCGCCTCGGTGTCCGGCGCGTACAGGAACTCGAACTCCAGCCCGGCGAGTTCGCGCCGGGCGCCGGTCTCGGTGATCGGGTCCGTGGGGGAGAGGTACGACACGGTGGCACCGGAGGTGGTCGTGATGCCGATGCCGCTGGTGACGCAGCCGCAGGCGTTCTTGCCGAGGAGGCTGCCGAAGGCGTAACCGGCCCGCCGGGACATGGCGTTGCCGGCGATGACGTTCTCGCCGATGGCGTACTTGTCGAACGAGGCGATCGTGCCGGGCGCCAGGATCGGGACCCGGCCCGAGGCCACGTCGTCGGCGCTCACCACGCCCTTGACGCCGCCGTAGTGGTCTACGTGCGTGTGGGTGTAGACGACGGCGGCCACGGGCTGGTCGGAGACGTGCTCGCGGATCATGGACATGGACTGGGCGGCGGACTCGACGGAGCCCGTGCAGTCGATGACGACGAGGCCCGTGTGGCCCTCGATCACGGTGAGGTTGGCGATGTCGTTGTTGCGCACCTGGAAGACGCGCTCGGCGATCCGGTAGAGCCCGCTCTTGGCCATGAGCTGCGACTGGCGCCACAGGCTGGGATGCACGGAGTCGGGTGCCGGAGCGTCCTCCGCGAGGTAGTCGAACCAGCCCGGGTCGAAGATGATCCGGCCGTCGGCCGCCTCGACCTGTCCCGGCAGCGGGGCGATGAAGCCGTGGTCGTTGTCGGCGAAGTCCTGTCGGTCGTCCATGGCGTACCGGCTCACCGCGGCCCGGTTCGCCGCGACGGTGGCGGGGGTGGGGAGCTTCGCGTTGTCGGCCATGGCGACCTGACCTCTCCTGCGGCGACGGGTCGGGACAGCCACTCAAGGCTTTCCCGGAGCGGAGCGGTCGGCAACTCGGCGCCGAGGAGACCCCGGCGGGTCCGGCTCACGTACCGGGACCGGCTCACGTACCGGGTCCGGCGGCCTGCCGGTGGCCGGCCGGGGTCCGCGACGTCCGCGCCCGCGCCTGCGCGTGTGCTGCCTCCGGAGACAGCGCCTCCCCCTTCGTGAAGGCGTCCGTGAAGGCCGCCGCCCCCAGCGCGGCGGTCGCCGCGGCGGTGGTGCGGCCGACGTCCAGTCGCTCCGCGGCCGGCAGCGGCGCGCCCGTGGCGGCGCGCGCGGCGGAGGCGGCGCCGAGAAGGAGCGCCGCGGTCCCGGGGCCGTCCGCGAGGGCGTGAGCGGCGGCGAGGCCCTCCAGGGCCAGGGCGACCGCCCGGGGGTCGTCGGTGGTGAGGGCCGTTTCGTAGCCCTCCTCATGGTGGGCCAACGCACCGCGCGCGTCGCCGCGCAGCTCCGCGATGAAGCCCAGCTCGGCCAGGATCAGCGCGTTCGCCCCGTCGAGCCCGACCTGGCGGTGCCATTCCAGGACCGTACGCATCCGGGCCTCCGCCTCGTCGAGGAGCCCTTCGCGGCGCGCGCCGAGACCGAGCCCCAGCTCCGCGTTGATCTCGCCCGCGCGGAAGCCCAGTTCGGCGGCGAGGCGCCGGGACCGCTCGTGGTACTCCCGCGCCCTGCCGAGGTCGCCGGTGAGCAGTGCCGTCCGTCCGAGCCCGGACAGCAGGTCCGCGGCCAGGGTGGAGAGGCCGAACTTCTCGGCGCTGTCCAGCCCGGCCTGTCGCAGCCGGGCCGCGCGCTCGTAGTCGCCGTGGATCTCGGCGACCGACGCCAGCGGGTACACCGACCACAACTGGCCGCACGTGTCCCCGACGTCCCCGAACAGCCCCGCGCTGCGCTCCGCGTCCTCCCGCGCAGCGGCCAGGTCGCCCCGCAGCAGGCGCTGGACGGACCGGTCCGCCAACGCGGCCGCCTCTCCCCATGCTCGCGCTGGTCACGGCCCGGGCGCTGCTGCCCGAGTACCGTGACCCGGCCCCTGGCCGTCTGGACCCGGCGAGCGTCGCCCTGTTCCTGCTGGCCGTCCTGCCCGTGGTGTACGCCATCAAGAGCCTGGCCTCGGGTTCCCCCGCCTGGCAGCCCGCCCTCGCCTTCGCGGCCGGGGCGGTCTGCACCGCCGCGTTCGTACGTCGGCAGAACCGGCTGGCCACGCCGCTGCTGGAGCTGCGGCTCTTTCACGACCGGGCCTTCACGGGGGCGCTGCTCACGCTGCTGATCGGGATGACGGCCCTCAACGGCGTCGAGTATCTCGTCCCGCAGTATCTGCAGGCCGTGGCGGGACAGTCGCCGCTGGAGGCCGGGCTGTGGCTGTTGCCCGGAGCCGCGGGACTGATCGCCGGCTCCCAGCTCACCTCGGTCCTCGCCCGCCGGTTCCGTCCGGCGTACGTCCTGGCCGGCGGCCTGCTGCTCTCACTCCCCGGCTACGCGGTGATCGCCCTGTACGAGGGAGTCCTGACCGCTTCACTGGGCCTGACGGTGATCATGTTCGGCGTCGCCCCTATCAGCGTCCTCGGCACGGCCCTGGCGGTCGGCGCCGCGCCCGCGGAGAAGGCGGGTGCCGCCGCGGCGACCGGTCAGACCGCATACGACCTGGGCCTCGCCCTGGGTATCGCGATCACTGGCACTCTCGCGGTCGCGGCCTACCGCGGAGAGATCCCCGACGACGCACCCGCCGAGGCCAAGGACACCGTAGGCGGTGCGATCGCCGCCGCGGAACGCCTCCCGGACGGCGCCTCACTGCTGGCCACGGCGAAGGACGCCTTCACCACAGGGCTGCAGACGGCAGCCACCGTGAGTGCGGCTCTCATCCTCGTGACGACGGTCCTGGTGACGACACTGCTGCGCCACGTCCCGGCGATCGCGGCCACCCCCGCCGCGTCGGGTACGGAACCGCACCCGGAGGCCGCCGAACCGGTCACGGCGGCCAACTGATCACCAGGGGCACGGCGTTGCGCCCGGCCATCTCCCGACCGGTGGCCGGGCCGAGGAAGCTCAGTGAGCGGGGCGGGGCAGTACGGCGAGGGCCGTCCGGGCTATATCTGTCAGCGTTTCCTCGCTCGCTCCGGCCTTGCCCAGCGCTTCGATGCCGCGCAGTACGGCGAGCACCAGCGCAGCCAGCCTTCCCGGATCCGTGTCCGCGGCGATGTCGCCATTGCGCTGACAGGCTGCGATGTCGCTCTCCAGTAGCGCCTGCAGCGCCTCGATGGCCGCGCGCGCCCGCCCGGCCACCGTCTCGTCGTGTTCGGCCAGCTCGGCGGCGCCCTTGGCCAACAGGCATCCGCGGTGGGCGGTGTCCGCGGCAGTCGCGGCCGCCACCGCGTACACGTGGGCGGACAGCCGCGCGTAGGCGTCCTCGTCGTTGCCGCACAGCTGCCGGCTCACGGCCTCGACGACGGAGCCGCAGTAATCGTCGAACACCCGGTGGAACAGTGCCTGTTTTCCGCCGAAGGCGCCGTACAGGCTGCCTTTGCCGAGCCCTGTCGCCTCGGCGATGTCTTCCATGCGCGTGGCGGCGTACCCACCCGACCAGAACCGCTCCCGGGCAGCGTCCAGTACCTGCCGCTCGTCGAATTTCCTGGGGCGTGCCATGGCGGCAGTCTACCCATTCTTGACTGGTCCGTCCATAACGGCTAGCGTTATGGACGGACCAGTCAAGAACTGAGGAGTGGGTGCGCTATGGCGGGAGTACTCGCAGGCAAGGTGGCGGTGGTCACCGGAGCCAACAGCGGCATCGGGCTTGCCATCGCCAAGCGGTTCGCCGCGGAGGGGGCACGGGTGTTCCTGGCCGGTCGCCGTCAGGAGCCGCTCGACGCGGCCGTCGCCGAGATCGGTTCGGCGGCCACCGGTGTGCGGGCCGACGTTTCGGTACAGGCCGACCTCGATGATCTGTACTCGGTCGTGCGCGAGGAGGCGGGCCGCATCGACGTGCTTGTCGCCAACGCCGGCAGCGCTGTCCCGCAGCAACTCGGTGAGATCACCGAGGAAGCCATCGACGCCACCTTCGGTACGAACGTGAAGGGCACGGTCTTCACCGTGCAGAAGGCGTTGCCCCTGCTGTCGGACGGCGCCTCGATCGTGGTGACAGGGTCGACCAGCACCCTCCGCCCCGGACCGAGCCTGGAAATCTACGGCGCGTCGAAGGCGGCGGTGCGCAACCTGGTGCGCAGCTGGGCGCTCGGCGCGCGGGAACGCAAGTTCCGGGTGAACGTGCTGAGCCCCGGCCCGACCGAGACCCCGGGCCTGGTCGGCGCCGTGGGCCCGGACCACCAACTCGCCTCGCAGGTGCCGCTCGGCAGGATCGGCCGCCCGGACGAGATCGCCGCCGTGGCGACGTTCCTGGCCTCGGACGCCTCCAGCTTCGTCAACGGCGTCGACTGGTTCGTCGACGGAGGCCAGGCGCAGGTCTGACAGCGTCCCCGATTCGGTGGGCCTACCGGGCACCCCGGTCCACCGGACGACCTTGCGGGCATGGGGCCGGACCGCGAGGTCCCATCCTGGGTGCGAGGGCTGTCAGGCCACTCGCCGGCGGATCCACCAGGCGCAGAAGCCGGTCAGGGCCAGGGCGAGGCCGAGGTACAGCCCGGTCTCGGCCCACTGAAGGGCCCAGAAGTTGTCGGCGGGCTGGTACGTCACCTGCTGCTTGTAACCCAGGGCGCCGAGGTCGGCGACGCAGCCGTCGATCTGCTGCAGTGCGGGAGGACCGGACTCGGTGCGCAGGCAGTCGGCGAAGGACGACGGCACGGGGGCCGGTTGACCGGCGGCGTTCAGTGTCTGCTGGGAAGTGACCCAGGCCCCGGGTACGTCTTCGAGGTGCGCGACGATCTGCTTGGCGCCGTCCTGGATGCTGATGGGGCCACCGTCGGGTTCGATCGCCACGGTGGTCCGGCTCGCGGCGGCCAGGTGAGGCCGGAGCCACATCGGCACGGCGACCTGGACGACGGCGTAGAGGGTGAACGTGGTGGCCATCGCGGGCAGGGTGCGGCGGACGACCAGGCCGAGGGCGACGCCCAGGACGAAGGCGAAGGCGGCATGGGCCATGGGGACGACCCCCCGGGCGGCGAAGGCCACCGGGTCGAGCCGCGCGAAGTACGTGTCCGTCGCGCCGCCGCCGTTGACGGCCCGGTCGATGGGGCTGCTCCACCAGCTCACCGCGAGGCTGGTCAGTCCGGCAGCGGTCATGGAGGCAGCCGCACCGAGGCCGAGCCTGGTCGCCAGCCAGCGGGTGCGGGTGACGCCCTGGTTCCAGGCCAGGTAGTGGGTGCCGGTCTCCAGTTCCCGGGCGATCAGCGGCGCACCCCAGAACATCCCGATGACCGCCGGCACGGCATACACGACCAGCAGTCCGGTGTAGTAGAGCGTCTGGTCCGCACTGGAGACCTGGTCCACCAGGCCGCTGCCGGCCGTCCGGTAGAGATCGGCCAGCTGCGGTCCGGTGCCGGCGAGGATGACGGCGAGGACGGCCACCGCGGCGAACACCACGGCGGCCTGGGTGCGGAACTGGCGCCAGCTCAGCCAGATCATCGGAGTACCTCCAGGGCGGGCCGGGTGTCACGTACCGCGTCGGCGGGCCGGGTCATGTAGGCCAGGACGATGTCCTCCAGGCCAAGGGGAGTCACGGTCCAGGACGGATCGTGGACCGCGGTGTCGGTGCGCACCAGGAGGGTGGTCTGCCGTTCGGTGTGGCTGGCCGTGATGACGTGCTGGCCGGCCGGGAGCGTGGCCGGGTCGCGGCGCGGTCCGGTGAGCCGGTGGTGGCAGGCGACCAGGTCGTCGATGTCGCCGGCCACCTGCACCCGGGAGTCGACCAGGACGATGACGTAGTCGCAGGTCCGTTCCACGTCGGAGACGAGGTGGGAGGAGAGCACGACGCTCAGTTCGTGTTCGGCGACGGCCTCCATCAGGTCCTGCATGAACTCCCGTCGGGCGAGCGGGTCCAGGGCCGCGACCGGCTCGTCCAGGATCAGCAGTTCCGGGCGCTTGGCGATGCCCAGGGTGAGAGCGAGCTGCGCGCGCTGGCCGCCGGACAGCTTGCCGGCCTTCTGCTTGGGATCCAGGCCGAGGCGACGGATCCGGTCGCGAGCCAGGCCCTCGTCCCAGTTCGGGTTGAGGCGTTTGCCGAAGTCGAGGTGGTCGGCGACGCTCAGCGCGGCGTAGACCGGGGTGTCCTGGGCGACGAAGCCGACCTTGGCCAGCTGTTCCACACCCTCGGCAGGACGGCCACCGCACACCTCGATGGTCCCGGCCGACGGCCGCAGCATGCCGGAGGCCAGGTTCAACAGAGTCGACTTGCCCGCTCCGTTGGGGCCGACCAGGCCCACCACCCGGCCGGAAGGGATGTCCAGGTCGCAGTTCTGCAGCGCCCAGCGCTGCTTGTACCTCTTGCCCAGGCCCTGGGCGCGCAAGACGGCACTCACGCTACGTCCTCCCCGGCAGCGTTGCGGAACGTGCTCACGAACAGCGCCTCGATGCTCTCGTCGTCGAGCCCGGCCAGACGGGCTTTGGTCAGCCAGCGCTGCAGGTCCTTGCGCAGCGGTCCGTGCGCGGCGAGCGTGCCGTCGGCCAGCGTCCGGGTCACGAACGTCCCGACACCGGGACGAGCGGCCACCAGACCGTCGTGCTCCAGCTCCCGGTACGCCTTGAGCACCGTGTTCGGATTGACCGCCATCTGCCTCGCTACGTCCTTGACGGTCGGCAGCCGGTCCCCCTCGTTCAGCAGGCCGAGCCGCAACGCGTGCCTCACCTGCTGGACCAGCTGCTGATACGGGGGCAGCCCGGACCGGCTGTTCAGATGGAACTCAATCACCGGCTCCTCCATTTATCTAGCTTCCTAGCACTATAGCTTCATGCGGTAGCCCTTCGGCAAGGTGCGCGCTGCGAACGCCGGCTGCCCGGGCCCACGGGGAGTCAGCGCCTAGACATCAAGTAAGGCCCAGGTCGATGACCTGGGCCCTCTTCATGGAGACAGGTATCGGCGCCACCGAGGGGACGGCTGCACACGGTCCTCCAGTGCGGGGTTCAGCTGTTGAACGAGGCGTTGCGACCGCACTGCATTCACGAGCGCCTGACGCCGGGCCTCTGTCATTCGATCAGGGCCGCGCGGCGCCACTTTCCACCTGCTGTGCTATTTCGAATGGCATACTCGAAGTGTGACTGACGACGACGTTGACTTCCCGCCCGGCGACGGCCCCACCAGCGGTATCTCCGTCACCTTGGCCGCCGGAACCCTGCAGGCCATCCGTGAGCGGGTCGGCAAGCGAGGTGTCTCGGCCTACCTGGAGAAGGCGGCCCAGCGGCAGATCGAGCGCGACAATCTGGACGAGCTGATCGCAGACTTCGACAAGGTGCACGGTCCGGCCGATCCCGAGGCCGTGGCGGCCAAGCGTGCCCGGCTGACCGGAGGCGCCACGAACACCGGGGCGGCCGCGTGAGCGGTGCCCTGGTCCTGGACAGCGAGGGTCTGGCGAAGGCAGTACACCGGGATCGGGAAGTCCACGAGTGGCTGACGGCGGCTCGCGACGCGGATCTGCCCGTGATCACCTCGGCGGCCGTGTTGGTCGAGGTGATCCATCCGAAGATCGACGACGCCGCACTGAAGTGGACCCTGTCCCGCCTGAGCGTCGAGCCGGTGACCCAAGCCGTCGCGCAATCCGCTGCCGCCTTGCTGCGGGCAGCGGGGCTGCACGGCCACAAGTACGCCATCGACGCCATGCTGTGCGCGACCGCCTTGCAGCATCCCGGCCGGGTGACGATTCTGACGTCGGACGTGGAGGACATCGGGCTGCTCACTGCCGAACATCCGCGCCTGAGTGCGGAGAAGGTCTGAGCCGCGACGCCTTGTAGGGGCGGTGCTCGCCGTGCGGACTCGGCCGCCGCTCAGCGGTCTCCTGCCCAGCCGGCAGGCCGGCTGGGAGGACATACCCTCTCGGAAACGACTGAGGCCCAGGTCGGTAACCTGGGCCTTGTGGAGCGGGTGACGAGAATCGAACTCGCGCTCTCAGCTTGGGAAGCTGATGTTCTACCATTAAACTACACCCGCCTAAGACGCCGACCGAGGTCGGTGCCTGGACGCTCGCTCACTCTACCCCATGCCCGGCCCCCGGTGTTCGCACCGTGGGGCCGGTGGTCGTTCGGGGGTGGGGGACGAGGCTGCGGAGGCTCGGAGTTGGGGCGTACGGTGGGGGCCCTGAAGAGGGTGTGCGTGAGGGCGGAGTGCCGCCTGGAGAGTCGTCTCTTTCATCCCGTACTGTGGCTTTTGTCGTCAGGGTAGTAAGCCAGACGCGGCTCTTGGGGAAGGGACTTGAAGGACTTGATGGAGCGCACCGTCGTCCGCTGTGCCGATGGGCACGTGTTCACCGCCACCTCGTTCCCGATGCAGCAGGCCGAGCGACTCGGCCCCGGTCGGCTCGTCCGATGTCCGCGGTGTGCGCGGCTGCGGAGCGCCGTGCCCGTGGGCGCGGAGAAGCGGTAGCACAGACGCAGAGCGGGATCGGGCGCGCGGCGCGGCGGCGGTTGTCGCTGCTCCGCGCGCCTTGCGTATCCTCGGTGCGTGCTTCTCTCAGACAAGGACATCCGGGCCGAGATCGACAACGGGCGGGTGCGGATCGATCCGTTCGACGACTCCATGGTGCAGCCGTCGAGCATCGACGTGCGTCTCGACCGCTACTTCCGGGTGTTCGAGAATCACCGGTACCCGCACATCGACCCCTCCGTCGAGCAGGTGGATCTGACCCGGCTCGTGGAGCCGGAGGGCGACGAGCCGTTCATCCTGCACCCCGGCGAGTTCGTGCTGGCCAGTACGTACGAGGTCATCACCCTCCCCGACGATCTGGCGTCCCGGCTCGAGGGGAAGAGCTCGCTCGGGCGGCTCGGACTGGTCACGCACTCCACCGCCGGGTTCATCGACCCGGGCTTCTCGGGGCACGTGACGCTGGAGCTGAGCAATCTCGCGACCCTCCCGATCAAGCTGTGGCCGGGGATGAAGATCGGGCAGCTCTGCATGTTCCGGCTCACCTCGCCGGCCGAGCACCCGTACGGGAGCGAGCGCTACGGGTCCCGTTACCAGGGGCAGCGGGGGCCGACCGCCTCCCGGTCCTTCCTCAATTTCCATCGGACCCAGGTCTGAACCCAGTGACGAGCAGGATGAGCAGGGCGCGCGCATGAGTGATGTTCGGGAGAACCTGACCTACGAGCAGTTCGGCGTCGCCGTGCGGGAACTCGCACAGGCCGTCGCCGACGACGGGTACGAGCCGGACATAGTGCTGTCCATCGCCCGCGGCGGCGTCTTCGTGGCGGGCGGGCTGGCGTACGCGCTCGACTGCAAGAACATCCACCTCGTGAACGTGGAGTTCTACACCGGGGTCGGGACCACGCTCGACATGCCCGTCATGCTCGCGCCGGTCCCGAACGTCATCGACTTCTCCGACAAGAAGGTCCTGATCACCGACGACGTCGCGGACACCGGCAAGACGCTCAAGCTGGTGCGCGACTTCTGCCTCGACACGGTCGCCGAGGTCCGCAGCGCGGTGATCTATGAGAAGTCCCACTCCCTCGTCCAGTGCGAGTACGTGTGGAAGCGGACGGATGACTGGATCAACTTCCCGTGGTCCGTGCAGGAGCCCGTCGTGCGGCGGGCCGGGCAGGTCCTCGACGCCTGAGCGCCGTGAAGGACATGGTGTGTGAAGGGCCCCCGGCGTCGCGCCGGGGGCCCTTCACACACCATGCCGTCCCGTCAGAACGTGCCGAGCTTCACGATCGACAGCAGGGCGATCAGCTGGATGGCGGAGGCGCCGAGTGCCTTGGGCCAGGGCAGGTCGTGGGAGCGGCTGACCATCAGGGTGAGGAGGGCGCCGGCCGCGATCCAGGTGGCCCAGCCGAGGATCTGGACGAAGGGCGCGTCGCCGCCGGCGAACATCGCGACGACCAGGCGCGGGGCGTCCGTGAGGGACATGATCAGCATGGAGAGGCCGACCGTGGGCTGCCAGGCGCCGTCGCCGCCGAGCTGGCGGGCCAGGGTGTGGGTGACCACGCCCAGCACGAAGGCGCTCAGCACCAGCGCCACGGCCGTGGTCAGGACGATCGGGATGGCGTTCGAGAGGGTGGCGTTGATCGCCTCCTCGCGGGCGCCGTCGAAGCCGAAGACCGCCAGCAGGCCGTAGAGGAACGTCACGATGAGCGCCGGGACCCACATCGCGTAGTCCCGCATCTGGAGGAAGGTCTGGTTGGGGGCGAGGACGACGCCCCTCAGCAGGTCCTTCCAGTGCAGGCGGGGGCCGACCGGGCCGGGGGCCGGGGCGGAACCGGCACGGTAGGTGTCGCCCTGGTTGTAGGGGTCGTCCACCGTGAACGCCTGGGTGTGGCCCGGGTTGTTGGCCGCGTACGGGTCGTACGGTGCCTGCTGGGGGTGGCCGCCGGGGCCGCCCTGTCCGTAGCCGCCGTCGCCGAAGTACTCCGGCTCACCGTGCCCGCCTCTGTGACCTCCGTGTCCGCCGCCGGGTGCCTGCGGCCACGGGGAGCCGCCGGGCGCGGGGGCGCCACCCCCGTACGGCTGCTGCGGGTACGGGGGCTGAGGCGCCGCGGGACCGCCGTACGACGGTCCCTGGGGCGCCTGCTGTCCGTACGGGGGGCGTTGCGGTCGCGCGTTTGGAGCGCCGTTGTCCCGGCCGCGTCCGATCCTGAATCCAGCCACGCCTTCGAACGTACCTGGTCCCGGAGAGTGACGGGCGGGGCCCGGCCATTCGGGGGGTCCTTTGCGGCCGAGCTGTGACATCCCTTACGGGTGCTCCCTGAGGAGTCCCCGAGGCCCGACCGGTGGACCGGCGGTGGGTGCCCTCCGGCTCCCCACGGGGTCAGGAGCGGGTCAGGAACTGCGACGTCGAGAAGGTGACCGCGGCCCGTGCCGTCACGACGTCCTTCGGCGCGCCCCGGTGGACCTCGACGGAGTCCTCCGTGTCGCCCCGATGGGTGCGCAGCACCAGGTCCGCGAGGCCGTCGCCGTCGAAGTCGCCGACCGTCAGCACCCGCGTCGTGCCCGTCGCCGCGGGTCGCACCGTGACCGGGGCCCTGGTCGTGAGCCCGGACTCGCGGCCCGGGTGGACGCGTACTCCGGAGCCGCTGGAGACCAGGTCGCTCAGGCCGTCGCCGTCGAAGTCGGCGGCGTCGAGCATCGAACCGGGGGTGTCGAGGGCGCTGCGGGTCGCGGTGGGCAGGTCGTAGCGCATCGCGGTGTCGTCCAGGGTGCCCACGGCCGCGTCCAGCGCCTTGCCCTTGCCGAAGGCGCCCAGGGCGATGTCGACGCCGGCGGGGAGGGTGACCCCGGTGCGGGTCGGGCCGTCGGGGCCGCCCAGGACGAGGGCCGCCTTGCCGGGGCCCGCGGAGGTGCGGACGACCAGGTCGTCGTACCCGTCGCGGTTCACGTCGGCGGCGGGGCCGGTCGGGGCCTCGCCGGGGGACGGGACGGGCGCGCCGGCCTGGTGCGGGTCGCCCTTGCGGGTGAAGGGGCCGCGCAGGTAGCTGAGGCGGCCGGCGGAGGCGTGGACGACCAGGTCCTGGGCGCCGTCGCCGTCGAAGTCGCCGCAGACCGGCCGCTCGGGCCAGTCGTTGCCGTAGCGGGCCTTGTCGGGGACGGTCAGCGGGACCGCGCGGTCGGTCGGTCCCGCCGGGGAGCCGAAGAGGAGCTGGAGGGGGACCGGGGGGCGGCCCTGGCCGTCGTAGGGCGGGTCGGTGGTGACCACCAGGTCGGTGAAGCCGTCGCCGTCGAGGTCGCAGCTCGCCTCCGCCTCGAAGACGGCCGGCAACTGGCCGTCGACGCGTGCCGCGTGCTGCTTCGGCGTGAGCAACTGCCGGGCTCCCGGCACCAGTCCGCGGGACGAGCCGTAGACGATCCCGATGCCGGCGTCGTCGGCGTGGCTCTCCGCCTTGACCAGGTCGTCGAGGATCAGGTCGCGGTGGCCGTCGCCGTTGAAGTCGTCGGGGACCTCGCTGCCCTCGCCGTGCGGGACGGGGAGCAGGGCGGGCGCCTGGGCGGCGCGTACGGGGGTGGGGGCGGCGGCGTCCTCGGCGGCGGGCGCCTGGCCGTGGCCGCAGGCGGCGAGCAGCAGCAGGCAGCCGACGGCGGCTGTGCCGGTCAGGGTGGTGCTTCTGCGCAGGCGCACCGTTCACCTCGTCCGTATCGACCCGTATCACCATTACCGACAACGACCGGGTAATGATGCACGTGTTCGACATACGGCGACACCCCCGGGTCCGGGCGGACCTGGGGGTGTCGGCGGAGCGCCGGGTGCCGGGCGGCTGCTACTTCACCGGCTCCGGTGTCGGCTCGCTCTCCGGCTCCGGGTCGCCGGTCGGGTCGGCCGGGGTCTTGACGGAGTCCAGCAGGAGCTGGGCGACGTCGACGACCTGGATGGACTCCTTCGCCTTGCCGTCGTTCTTCTTGCCGTTCACGGAGTCCGTGAGCATGACGAGGCAGAAGGGGCAGGCGGTCGAGACGATGTCGGGGTTGACCGAGAGGGCCTCGTCGACGCGCTCGTTGTTGATGCGCTTGCCGATCCGCTCCTCCATCCACATCCGCGCGCCGCCCGCGCCGCAGCAGAAGCCGCGCTCCTTGTGGCGGTGCATCTCCTCGTTGCGGACGCCCGGGACGGCGGCGATGATCTCGCGCGGCGGCGTGTAGATCTTGTTGTGGCGGCCCAGGTAGCAGGGGTCGTGGTAGGTGATGATGCCCTCGACCGGGGTGACCGGGAGCAGCTTGCCCTCGTCGACGAGGTGCTGGAGCAGCTGGGTGTGGTGGATGACCTCATAGTCGCCGCCGAGCTGCGGGTACTCGTTGCCGAGGGTGTTGAGGCAGTGCGGGCAGGTGGCGACGATCTTCTTGGCCGACTTGGGCTTCGCCGACTCGGGCGTCACCTTGCCGTCGTCGTCCATCTCCTCGCCGAAGGCGGCGTTGAGGGTCATGACGTTCTCCATGCCGAGCTCCTGGAACAGGGGCTCGTTGCCCAGGCGGCGGGCGGAGTCGCCGGTGCACTTCTCGTCGCCGCCCATGATCGCGAACTTGACGCCCGCGATGTGCAGCAGCTCGGCGAAGGCCTTGGTGGTCTTCTTGGCGCGGTCCTCCAGGGCGCCGGCGCAGCCGACCCAGTACAGGTACTCGACCTCGGTGAGGTCCTCGATGTCCTTGCCGACGACCGGGACCTCGAAGTCCAGCTCCTTGAGCCACTCCAGGCGCTGCTTCTTGGCCAGGCCCCAGGGGTTGCCCTTCTTCTCCAGGTTCTTGAGCATCGTGCCGGCCTCGGAGGGGAACGCCGACTCGATCATGACCTGGTAGCGGCGCATGTCGACGATGTGGTCGACGTGCTCGATGTCGACCGGGCACTGCTCGACGCAGGCGCCGCAGGTGGTGCAGGACCACAGGACGTCGGGGTCGATGACGCCGTTCTCCTCGAGGGTGCCGATCAGCGGGCGCTCGGCCTCCGCGAGCGCGGCCGCGGGCACGCCGGCCAGCTGCTCCTCGGACGCCTTCTCCTCGCCCTCCATGGTCTTGCCGCCGCCGGCCAGCAGGTAGGGGGCCTTGGCGTGCGCGTGGTCGCGCAGGGACATGATCAGGAGCTTGGGGGAGAGCGGCTTGCCGGTGTTCCAGGCGGGGCACTGCGACTGGCAGCGGCCGCACTCGGTGCAGGTGGAGAAGTCCAGCAGGCCCTTCCAGGAGAACTGCTCGACCTGGGAGACGCCGAAGACGTCGTCGTCGCCGGGGTCGGTGAAGTCGATCGGCTTGCCGCCCGAGGTCATCGGGAGCAGCGGGCCGAGGGCGGTGCCGCCCTTGGCGTCGCGCTTGAACCAGATGTTCGGGAAGGCCAGGAAGCGGTGCCAGGCCACGCCCATGTCGGTCTTCAGGGCGACCGTGATCATCCAGATGAAGGAGGTCGCGATCTTCAGTCCGGCGAAGAAGTAGACGAGGTTCTGGAGCGTGCCGAGGTCCACGTCATGGAGCGCGGAGACGACCGGGTACGAGATGAAGAACGACGCCTCGTAGCCGTCCACGTGGTGGAGAGCGCCCTCCAGCGCGTGCAGCATGAAGATGCAGACGCCGACGACGAGGATGACGGCCTCGACGAAGTACGCCTGGCCGAAGTTGGAGCCCCCGAAGCGGGACTTGCGGCCCGGCCTGCGCGGGTGGCTGAGCTGCCGGATCACGATCAGGACCAGGATGCCGAGCACCGTCATCGTGCCGATGAACTCGACGAAGACGTTGTACGGCGCCCAGTCGCCGATGACCGGCAGGATCCAGTCGGCCTGGAAGAGCTGGCCGACGGCGTTGACGATGGTCAGCAGCAGGGAGAAGAAGCCCACCGCGACGAACCAGTGCGCCACCCCGACGATGCCCCAGCGGTTCATCCGGGTGTGGCCGAGGAACTCCCTGACCACGGTGACGGTGCGGTCGACGGGGTCGTTGGTCCGCGTTCCGGCCGGCACCGGCTGGCCCAGCCGCATGTAGTTGACGATCTGCAGGACGGCGCGGCCGAACAGTGCGACGCCGACCACGATCAGGACCAGCGACACGATGATCGCGGCGAGTTGCATTTGGGGGCTCCTCGGGCCTGCGAGGTTACGAGGGGGGCGGTGGTACTCGGTACTACTGGTATGGCTCGGTACTACTGGGTGGTGCTCGGTGGTGCTTGGTGGGACTCGTATTACTAAGCGGTAACTTAATCAGTCCGTTTGAGACTACCCCCATCCTCCGCCGCACTGTAGTCGGACGTGCGGTGATCTGCGTCGCTGAGGCAACCCTGGCCGCGACGCGCCGCACCCGCCCCCATTGCGCGTAAGGAACGGATAAGAGTTGAGCCTGGCCGACTCACCTCTGTTGACCCGTTGCCGGGTGTCGTGCACACTTGAGCCTGTTCCACTCAAGTCAGCTGGAGGTTATTCACCATGGCACGTGCGGTCGGCATCGACCTGGGCACGACTAACTCCGTCGTCAGCGTTCTGGAGGGCGGCGAGCCCACCGTCATCACCAACGCCGAGGGCGCCAGGACCACGCCGTCCGTCGTCGCCTTCGCCAAGAACGGCGAGGTGCTCGTCGGCGAGGTGGCCAAGCGTCAGGCGGTCACGAACGTCGACAGGACCATCCGCTCGGTCAAGCGCCACATGGGCACCGACTGGAAGGTCAACCTCGACGGCAAGGACTTCAACCCGCAGCAGATCAGCGCCTTCGTGCTGCAGAAGCTGAAGCGGGACGCCGAGTCCTACCTGGGCGAGAAGGTGACCGACGCGGTCATCACCGTCCCGGCGTACTTCAACGACGCCGAGCGCCAGGCCACCAAGGAGGCCGGTGAGATCGCGGGCCTCAACGTCCTGCGCATCGTCAACGAGCCGACCGCCGCCGCGCTGGCGTACGGCCTGGACAAGGACGAGCAGGTCATCCTGGTCTTCGACCTCGGTGGCGGTACGTTCGACGTCTCGCTGCTCGAGATCGGCGACGGCGTCGTCGAGGTGAAGGCCACCAACGGTGACAACAACCTCGGTGGTGACGACTGGGACCAGCGCGTCGTCGACTACCTGGTCAAGCAGTTCCAGTCCGGCCACGGCGTGGACCTGGCCAAGGACAAGATGGCGCTGCAGCGCCTGCGCGAGGCCGCCGAGAAGGCGAAGATCGAGCTGTCCTCGTCCACCGAGACCACGATCAACCTCCCCTACATCACGGCGTCCGCCGAGGGCCCGCTGCACCTGGACGAGAAGCTCACCCGCGCCCAGTTCCAGCAGCTGACCTCCGACCTGCTGGAGCGCTGCAAGACGCCGTTCCACAACGTCATCAAGGACGCCGGCATCCAGCTGTCCGAGATCGACCACGTCGTTCTCGTCGGTGGCTCCACCCGTATGCCCGCCGTCGCCGAGCTCGTCAAGGAGCTGACCGGCGGCAAGGACGCGAACAAGGGCGTCAACCCGGACGAGGTCGTCGCCATCGGTGCCGCCCTGCAGGCCGGTGTCCTCAAGGGCGAGGTCAAGGACGTCCTGCTGCTCGACGTCACCCCGCTGTCCCTCGGCATCGAGACCAAGGGCGGCATCATGACCAAGCTGATCGAGCGGAACACGACGATCCCGACCAAGCGCTCGGAGATCTTCACCACCGCCGAGGACAACCAGCCCTCCGTGCAGATCCAGGTCTACCAGGGCGAGCGAGAGATCGCGGCGTACAACAAGAAGCTCGGGATGTTCGAGCTGACCGGTCTGCCGCCGGCGCCGCGCGGCGTCCCGCAGATCGAGGTCGCCTTCGACATCGACGCCAACGGCATCATGCACGTGACCGCGAAGGACCTGGGCACGGGCAAGGAGCAGAAGATGACCGTCACCGGCGGCTCCTCGCTGCCGAAGGACGAGGTCGACCGGATGCGCCAGGAGGCCGAGAAGTACGCGGAGGAGGACCACGCCCGCCGCGAGGCCGCCGAGTCCCGCAACCAGGGCGAGCAGCTCGTCTACCAGACGGAGAAGTTCCTCAAGGACAACGAGGACAAGGTCCCCGGCGAGGTGAAGACCGAGGTCGAGGGTGCCGTCGCCGAGCTGAAGGAGAAGCTCAAGGGCGAGGACACCGCCGAGATCCGCACCGCCACCGAGAAGGTCGCCGCCGTCTCGCAGAAGCTGGGCCAGGCCATGTACGCCGACGCCCAGGCCGCGCAGGCCGCCGGCGGCGAGGCCCCGGGCGCCGACGCGGGTGCCGCCTCCGGTGACAAGGCCGACGACGACGTCGTCGACGCCGAGATCGTGGACGACGAGCGCAAGGACGGTGCCGCGTGACGGAGGAGACCCCGGGTTTCGACGAGAAGCCCGACGTCCCCTCCGGCGCCACCCCTGACGACGCCGAGCCGCAGGCCGCCTCCGAAGAGGGGGCGGCCCCGGCCGGGGACGCGAGCGAGAACGCGGGTCTGGTGGCCCAGCTGGACCAGGTGCGCACCGCGCTGAACGAGCGCACCGCGGACCTCCAGCGCCTCCAGGCCGAGTACCAGAACTACCGCCGCCGGGTGGAGCGGGACCGCGTCGCGGTCAAGGAGGTCGCCGTCGCGAACCTCCTGTCCGAGCTGCTTCCCGTGCTCGACGACGTCGGGCGCGCCCGGGAGCACGGCGAACTGGTCGGCGGCTTCAAGTCCGTCGCGGAGTCGCTGGAGACGGTCATCGCCAAGATGGGCCTCCAGCAGTTCGGCAAGGAGGGCGAGCCCTTCGACCCGACGATCCACGAGGCCCTGATGCACTCCTACGCACCGGACGTCACCGAGACGACCTGCGTGGCGATCCTGCAGCCCGGGTACCGGATCGGCGAACGCACCATCCGCCCCGCGCGGGTGGCGGTCGCCGAGCCGCAGCCGGGCGCCCAGACGGTCAAGCCGGCCGAGGCCGGCGCCGAGGGACAGGACGCCTCCGACGCGGAGGACAACGCCGGGACCAAGGAGAGCGGTGGCCCGGACGAGGGCTGAGCTTGAAGTGACGACACAGGCGCGAGAGGAGGGACGTCGGGGATGAGCACGAAGGACTTCATCGAGAAGGACTACTACAAGGTTCTCGGCGTCCCCAAGGACGCCACCGAGGCCGAGATCAAGAAGGCGTACCGGAAGCTCGCCCGCGAGAACCACCCGGACGCCAACAAGGGAAACGTCAAGGCGGAGGAGCGCTTCAAGGAGATCTCCGAGGCCAACGACATCCTCGGTGACCCCAAGAAGCGCAAGGAGTACGACGAGGCCCGCGCCCTCTTCGGCAACGGCGGGTTCCGCCCGGGGCCGGGCGCGGGCGGCGGCACCTTCAACTTCGACCTGGGCGACCTCTTCGGAGGCGGCGCCCAGGGCGGGGGAGGCCAGGGCGGCGCCGGCGGCTTCGGCGGCGGCCTCGGGGACGTCTTCGGCGGCCTGTTCAACCGCACCGGCGGCGGACCGGGCACCGGCACGCGCACGCAGCCGCGGCGCGGGCAGGACATCGAGTCCGAGGTCACCCTGAGCTTCACCGAGGCCATCGAGGGCGCGACCGTGCCGCTCAGGATGTCCTCGCAGGCGCCCTGCAAGGCATGTTCGGGCACCGGCGACAAGAACGGCACACCGCGCGTGTGCCCGACCTGCGTCGGCACCGGCCAGGTCGCGCGGGGTTCGGGCGGCGGCTTCTCGCTCACCGACCCGTGCCCCGACTGCAAGGGCCGCGGCCTGATCGCCGAGGACCCCTGCGAGGTCTGCAAGGGTTCCGGACGCGCCAAGTCCTCGCGGACGATGCAGGTCCGGATCCCGGCCGGGGTCCTGGACGGGCAGCGCATCCGGCTGCGCGGCAAGGGCACGCCGGGCGAGCGGGGCGGTCCGGCGGGCGACCTGTACGTGGTCGTGCACGTCAAGGAGCACCCCGTCTTCGGCCGCCGGGGAGACAACCTCACCGTCACCGTCCCGGTCACCTACGCCGAGGCGGGCCTCGGCGGCGAGGTCCGGGTCCCGACCCTGGGCGGTCCGCCCGTCACGCTGAAGCTGCCGGCGGGCACGCCCAACGGCCGCACCATGCGGGCCAGGGGCAAGGGCGCGGTCCGCAAGGACGGCACCCGCGGCGACCTCCTGGTCACCGTGGAGGTGAGTGTTCCGAAGGACCTGACGGGGAAGGCTCGTGACGCGCTTGAGGCGTATCGCGAGGCGACCGCGGACGAGGATCCGCGGGCGGAGTTGTTCCAGGCCGCGAAGGGAGCTTGACGGGAATGGACGGTCGTCGACGCAACCCGTACGAACTGACCGAGGACACCCCGGTCTACGTCATCTCGGTGGCGGCCCAGCTCTCCGGCCTGCACCCGCAGACGCTGCGCCAGTACGACCGTCTCGGCCTGGTCTCCCCGGACCGCACGGCCGGCCGGGGCCGGCGCTACTCGGCCCGCGACATCGAACTGCTCCGGCAGGTCCAGCAGTTGTCGCAGGACGAGGGCATCAACCTGGCCGGAATCAAGCGCATCATCGAACTGGAGAACCAGGTCGCCGAGCTGCAGGCCCGCGCGGCCGAGCTGGCCGCCGCGCTCGACGGCGCCGCCACGGCGATGCGTCAGCGCGAGGCCGCGGTGCACGCGTCGTACCGCCGTGACCTGGTTCCTTACCAAGAGGTACAGCAGACCAGCGCCCTGGTGGTCTGGCGTCCCAAGCGCCACGGCCAGTCCTCGGACTGACCCGGGCCGGCAGGCGGCACAAGGGAAGAACGGCAGCGACAGCCCCGGAGGACCATCCCGTCCTCCGGGGCTGGTTCACAACGGTGCTGTCTCATTGGTCTAGTACTTCTTGACGATTTGGTGAAGACAGCGTTGGCTTCCTTCACCGGGGTCACCTGGGTCACCTGGATACCAACTACTCCCGTGTGTCGGAAGGTCTAGCGCAGTGAGCAGCCGTGCCCGTCGTACCGCCATATCCGTGGCCGCGTGCCTGATGACCTTCTCGCTCGCCTCCTGTGGCGTGCTGGGCGCCTCGGAGAGCAGCGACGACGCGAGCCCGACCAAGGGCAACGACATCACCGTCGGCCTGCTGCTGCCGGAGAAGGAGAACACGCGCTACGAGCAGTTCGACTACCCCTTCTTCAAGGCGAAGGTCGGTGACCTCACGCGCGACGAGGGCAACGTCAAGTACGCCAACGCCGAGGCCAGCGCCGCCAAGCAGGCCGAGCAGATGCAGCAGATGGTCGACGACAAGGTCGACGTGATCGTGCTGGACGCGGTGGACTCGCACGCCATCGCGGACGGAGTGCAGAAGGCCAAGGACGCCGGCATCCCGGTGATCGCCTACGACCGGCTGGCCGAGGGCCCGATCGAGGCGTACATCTCCTTCGACAACGAACTGGTCGGCGAGGTCCAGGGCCGCTCCCTCATCGAGGCGCTGGGCGGTGACCCGGAGAGCTCCGACAAGGTCGTCATGATGAACGGCTCGTCCACCGACCCGAACGCCAAGCAGTTCAAGGCGGGCGCGCTGTCCGAGCTGAACGGCAAGGTGACGATCGCCCAGTCCTTCGACACCAAGGACTGGAAGCCGGAGAACGCCGAGGCCAACATGACCGAGGCGATCGAGAAGATCGGCAAGAACAAGATCGCGGGCGTCTACTCCGCCAACGACGGCATGGCGGGCGGCATCATCAAGGCCCTGGAGGACGCGGGCGTCACCGACCTGCCGCCGATCACCGGCCAGGACGCGGAACTCGCGGCGGTGCAGCGGATCGTCACCGGCGAGCAGTACATGAGCGTGTACAAGTCCTACCCGCAGGAGGCCGAGAACGCCGCGGAGATGGCCGTGGCGCGGGTCCAGGGCCGGGACATCCAGTTCGACGCGCTCGCCCGCGACAAGGTCGACAGCCCCACCCACAAGGGCATCCCCGCGCAGCTCGTCCCCGTCGTCGCCCTCACCAAGGCCAACATCGAGGAGACGGTCATCGCGGAGGGCTTCTACAAGGTCAGCGACATCTGCACCGCCAAGTACGCGGACGCGTGCGCGGAGCTCGGGCTGAAGTAGCCCGGGTGTCCCCCCGGTTCCACCTCTCGGGCATTACGGCTGAAACCGGCCCTTCTCGTTCCCTGTACGGGGCGGAGCCGTGTTGCGGAGCCGGTCCGGGCCGCGCATAGTTGCGCTGCGGAAGAGCCGGAACCGGGGGTGGGATGGGCGATGGCCGGGCACGGGGCTCAGGAGCACCCGCACGGGGCCGACCGGCTGTGCGCTGCCGGGGACCGCGTGTACTCCCGGGCCGTACGGCGGGGCCGCGTGCCGCGCCGGGACGCCGAGCAGGTCCCCTGCCTCCTGGAACTGGCCCTGCTGCACCCCGATCCCGACGACATGGACTGGCTGGTGCCGACCTCCCCGCAGGAGGTCATGACGCGGCTGCTGCGCGGGGTCCACGACGAGGTCAGCGCCAGTCAGCGGCGGGTGGGCTCGGCCGTGGAGGCCTTCGAGTGGTACGCGGACCTCGGCCGGCTGCTCCAGGCCCCGGCCGGCCCGGAGAGTACGGCGATCCGGGTCCTCGACGGGCTGTCCCGCATCCAGGCCGCGATGGACGAGGCGACGCAGGCGTGCACGACGGAGGTGCTCACCGTCCAGCCGGGCGGCATCCGGCGCGAGCACGAACTGTCCGAGGGCCTGCACCGGGCGCTGGCGCTGCGCGGGCGCGGGGTGCGGATGAGGGACCTGTACACGCACGTGGCCCGGCACGGGCAGGGCCTGCTCAACTACCTGGAGCTCATGGGTGACGCGGTGGAGGCCCGCACCCTCGACGAGGTCATCGACCGGCTCATCCTCTTCGACCGCACGGTCGCCTTCATCCCCGCCAACACCGACCGCACGATGGCCCTGGAACTGCGCCATCCCGCGCTGATCGCCTACCTGGTCACGGTCTTCGAACGCCTGTGGCGCCTGGCGATCCCCCTCACCGCCCCCCTCCCCGACACGGGCATCGAGGGCATCTCCCACCGGGAGCAGTCCATCGCGGCGCTCCTGGCGGAGGGCCACCAGGACGCGGTGATCGCGGAACGCCTCGGCATCAGCGTCCGCACGGCCCGCGCGCACATCGCCCGCCTCTCGGAAACCCTCGGCGCGGCCAGCCGCACCCAGCTGGGCGTCCGCATCGCCCAGGCCGGCCTGGACGGCTCCCCGCGCAGCGCCCCGGCCCCCGTCATCCTCCCTGATCGAGAATCCCCGACTGCCCGATGAGGTAGCCGAGCTGGGCCCGGCTTTCGCTGCCGAGGGTGGCGGCGAGTTTGGCGATGTGGACGCGGGCGGTGCGGACGTTCATGCCGAGGCGGTCGGCGATGTCGGAGTCGGTGTGGCCCTCGATGAGAAGGGCGGCTATGGCGCGTTGGCGGGGCGTGATGCCGTTGAGGGTGGGCTGGTGGACGGCTTGGGGGTGCATGGGAGTGGCGAGGTGCCAGAGGCGGTCGAAGGTGTTGGCGAAGTAGGCGATGAGGGCCGGGTGGCGGACTTCGAGGGCGAGTGAGCGGTCGGCGCTTGCGGGGATGAAGGCGACGGTGCGGTCGACGATGATGAGCCGTTCGGTGACCTCGTCGAGCGTGCGTGCCTCCACGTCGCCGCGCAGGAGCTCGTAGCGGGCCCGTGTGTAGGGGGCGTGACGGTTGGTGTGCTGGTAGAGGGTGCGGATGCGGGCGCCGCGGTCGAGGAAGGCCTGGTCCCGTTTCATGGCCCCTTCGAGTATGTCGGGGCGCTTGGTGACGTGTGAGTCGTGCGGCTGGATCGCGAGGAGTTCTTTCCTGCCCTCGGCCATGGCTTCCTCGATGGCCTGGCCGGTGCGCTCCTTGCTGCTGAGGATTCTGAGGGCCGGAGTGTCCTCGGTGGGGACATCGCGGCGGCCCAGACGCATGAGGGGCTCGAAGACATCGGCCATCCGCTGCCCGCGCCGTCTCTCGTCGGCGATGCGGTCCTCCGAGGACCGGAGCAGGCGTTGGAGCACGACGGTGGGCGGTACGGGCTCGAGGCGGTCCAGGTCCTCGACGGCCGGGTGGAGCACGCCGTTGTCGATCAGGCAGGGAGCCGCGGCTGCCTCGGCGCTGGGAAGGTGTCCTTCCCGCAGTGCACGGGCGTAGATCTCCAGGCCCGCATCACACAGCTCCTCCGTTCCGTGGTGATGCATCTCTCGGGTCACGTGTGGCTCTCTTCGTCGACCGGGATCAGTGATCCGTCTCCAGGATCCCCGACTGGGCTATGAGGTAGCCGAGTTGGGCGCGACTGCCACTACCGAGGGACTGTGCCAGTTTGGCTATGTGCGCTCGGCAGGTGCGTACGTTCATGCCCAGGCGCCGGGCGATGGCCTCGTCGACGTGTCCTTCGACCAGCAGCTTGGCTATGGAGTACTGGATGTCGGTGATACCACCCGGTGCGGGTTCGTAGGGCGCGCCGGCGTTCAGCGGGACGGACCGGCTCCACATGAATTCGAAGACCTTGATCAGGTAACGGACCAGGCCGGGATTACGGATCTCGAGGGCAACCTGCTGGTCGTCGCGCGTCGGGATGAACGCCACGGTCTCGTCGCAGACGATGAGGCGCTCCACGACCTCGTCTATCGTGCGGTACTCCGCCTTGCCGTTGGACAGCTGGGCGACGTAGGCGATCTTCTGTGGGCTGTACCGGGCCGTGTGCTGGTAGAGCGTGCGGATCCGCACGCCGCGCTCCGTCAGTGGCTTGTCCCGCTCAAGTCCCTGAATGAGGCTGCGTTCGGAGAACTGGTCGTCACTCGGCTGTACCGTGAGCATCTCCGTCTGGCACTGGGTGGTGGCCAGGTTGAGGGCCGCGTTGATGCGGTCACCGCCCTCCAGCACCGTGATGGAGTGCTCGCTCCGCGCCGGCTGGGTGCCGATGGCCATGAAAGGTTCGAACGCGTCCGCCAGCTCGATCGAGAGCCGCCGCCGTTCCGTGATCTCCCGCTCGAGGGGGTGCAGGCGCTGAGCCAGAGCGGCAGACGGAGGCACGGGGCGCAACCAGTCGGCATCGTCCGGATCCGGGTGTATCAGCGCGAGTTCCATCAGGCAGGGAGCGGATTCCACGTCCGCCCTCGCGATCCGTCCCAGGCGTAGGGCGTTCGCGTAGAGCCGGGTACCTTCGTCGCACAGTTCGGTCACCGCATGGGGATGCGACGCCTTAGTCTGATTTGCCACCAAATCTCCACCCCCCAGGGTCCTGAACATGCAGGAACATGATGCACCGATTGTGTGGCCATGAGGTGTTGGAATGAGCCATCGTCTTATCTGACGGGGGAAGAGGAGACTTACGAGTGAGGACGAAGCCGACCATGCGCAACAGACTGGTTCGCTCGGTGCTTGCTGGCGCCCTCTTCGCCGCCGCCATCTTCGGAGCGCTGAGCTTTCACTCCGATACGGAGGGCGATGTTCGGGCGGACAGTCACTGGCCATCGGGCGTTGCGAACTCGGGGGGCTGAAGTGACCACGCCACCCGACGACCGCTCCTTCCGTCGTGAAATGGCCACCGCCTACCGCTCCGGCTGGCACTTCATCGACCTGGTCACCGCGATCCCGCACGCCGGTGACTCCCTGATGGTGACCGTCTTCGGTGAGCCGGTCGTCGTCACGCTGGACGAGGACGGCGACGTGCGTGCGTACCGGTGTCTGCGGCGGCCTCGGGGGGCGCCGCAGCCCGTCCGGTGTGCCATCCGGTACGGAATGATCTTTGTGAACCTGGACCAGCGGGACCACCGGCTCGAGCAGCCGGAGATCCCCGAAGTGAGGACCATCTCGGCCACCCCCCGCAGTGCCTGACGCGATTCCCCCGTCGTAACAAATCGCTCAGGTGCTTCCCCCCGGCAGCGGCGTCACCGTGACCTGAACACGGTGACGCCGCTGTCGCATGTGCGGACATGTTGCGAAACCGGCCGGGTCCGCGTGTGGCCGAAAAGTGTCTCGTGCGGCGCGGTTCGCTCCCTCCGCGCTCCCCTCACGCCCTCCGTGCGACCACCCTGGTGTCCCCGGGCGGGCACACGTGTCCGGCTTCCTTGAGTGGAATAGGCTCAACTTTGTGTAGGTTGTATGAGTCAGCACTGGGAGACTGGAGACAGGCCGGACCGCCGACGGCCGACGCGAGGAGGAGAGCCAGAACGTGGACGCCGAGCTGACCAACCGGAGCCGGGACGCGATCAACGCGGCCAGCAACCGGGCCGTGACCGAGGGAAACGCCGACCTCACCCCCGCCCACCTGCTCCTCGCGCTGCTCCAGGGGCAGGACAACGAGAACATCACCGACCTGCTCGTCGCCGTCGAGGCCGACCTCGCCGCCGTGCGCACCGGCGCCGAGCGCATCGTCGCCGGGCTGCCCAGCGTGACCGGGTCCACCGTCGCGCCCCCGCAACCCAGCCGTGAGATGCTCGCCGTGGTCGCCGACGCCCAGGCACGCGCCAAGGAACTCGGGGACGAGTACCTCTCCACCGAGCACCTGCTCCTCGGCATCGCCGCGAAGGGCGGCGCGGCCGGTGAGGTACTGGAGGGGCAGGGAGCCAGTGCGAAGAAGCTGCAGGAGGCCTTCCGCAAGGCGAGGGGAGGGCGCCGGGTGACCACGCCCGACCCCGAGGGCCAGTACAAGGCCCTGGAGAAGTTCGGCACCGACCTCACGGCCGCCGCGCGGGACGGAAAGCTCGACCCCGTCATCGGGCGCGACCAGGAGATCCGGCGGGTGGTCCAGGTACTCAGCCGGCGGACCAAGAACAACCCCGTCCTCATCGGCGAGCCCGGCGTCGGCAAGACCGCCGTCGTCGAGGGGCTCGCCCAGCGCATCGTCAAGGGGGACGTGCCCGAGTCGCTGAAGGACAAGCGGCTGGTGGCGCTGGACCTCGGCGCCATGGTCGCCGGGGCGAAGTACCGCGGCGAGTTCGAGGAGCGGCTGAAGACCGTCCTCGCCGAGATCAAGGACTCCGACGGCCAGGTCGTCACCTTCATCGACGAGCTGCACACCGTCGTCGGCGCCGGCGCCGGCGGGGACTCCGCCATGGACGCCGGGAACATGCTCAAGCCCATGCTCGCGCGCGGCGAGCTGCGCATGGTCGGCGCGACGACGCTCGACGAGTACCGGGAGCGGATCGAGAAGGACCCCGCCCTGGAGCGGCGCTTCCAGCAGGTGCTGGTCGCCGAGCCGACCGTCGAGGACTCCATCGCCATCCTGCGCGGCCTCAAGGGACGGTACGAGGCGCACCACAAGGTGCAGATCGCCGACAGCGCCCTGGTGGCCGCCGCGAGCCTGTCCGACCGGTACATCACCTCCCGCTTCCTGCCCGACAAGGCCATCGACCTGGTCGACGAGGCCGCCTCCCGGCTGCGCATGGAGATCGACTCCTCGCCCGTCGAGATCGACGAGCTCCAGCGCGCCGTCGACCGGCTGAAGATGGAGGAGCTGGCGATCGGCAAGGAGACCGACGCCGCCTCCCTGGAGCGCCTGGAGCGGCTGCGGCGCGACCTCGCCGACAAGGAGGAGGAGCTGCGCGGCCTCACCGCCCGCTGGGAGAAGGAGAAGAAGTCCCTCAACCGGGTCGGCGAGCTGAAGGAGAAGCTCGACGAACTGCGCGGGCAGGCCGAGCGCGCCCAGCGCGACGGCGACTTCGACACCGCCAGCAAGCTGCTGTACGGCGAGATCCCGGACCTGGAGCGCGACCTGGAGGCCGCGTCCGAGGCGGAGGAAGAGGTCGCCCGGGACACCATGGTCAAGGAGGAGGTCGGCGCCGACGACATCGCCGACGTCGTCGCCTCCTGGACCGGCATCCCCGCCGGGCGCCTGCTCGAAGGGGAGACGCAGAAGCTGCTGCGCATGGAGGACGAGCTGGGCAAGCGGCTCATCGGCCAGACCGAGGCCGTACGCGCCGTCTCGGACGCCGTACGGCGCAGCCGGGCCGGCATCGCCGACCCGGACCGCCCGACCGGTTCCTTCCTCTTCCTCGGCCCCACCGGCGTCGGCAAGACCGAGCTGGCCAAGGCGCTCGCCGACTTCCTCTTCGACGACGAGCGGGCCATGGTCCGCATCGACATGTCGGAGTACAGCGAGAAGCACAGCGTCGCCCGGCTGGTCGGCGCCCCGCCCGGATACGTCGGGTACGAGGAAGGCGGCCAGCTCACCGAGGCCGTGCGGCGGCGGCCGTACACCGTCGTGCTGCTCGACGAGGTGGAGAAGGCGCACCCCGAGGTCTTCGACATCCTGCTCCAGGTGCTGGACGACGGCCGCCTCACCGACGGCCAGGGCCGCACCGTCGACTTCCGCAACACCATCCTGGTGCTCACCTCCAACCTGGGCAGCCAGTACCTGGTCGACCCGACGACCGGCGAGGCGGAGAAGAAGCAGCAGGTCCTGGAGGTGGTCCGGTCCTCCTTCAAGCCGGAGTTCCTCAACCGGCTCGACGACCTGGTGGTCTTCTCGGCCCTCAGCAAGGAGGAGCTGAGCCGGATCGCACGGCTCCAGATCAACGGCCTGGCCCGTCGGCTCGCCGAACGCCGCCTCACCCTGGAGGTCACCGACGAGGCCCTCGCCTGGCTGGCAGAGGAGGGCAACGATCCGGCCTACGGCGCCCGCCCGCTGCGCCGCCTGGTGCAGACCGCGATCGGCGACCGGCTCGCCCGGGAGATCCTCTCCGGCGAGATCAAGGACGGCGACACGGTCCGCGTGGACCGCTTCGGCGACGACCTGATCGTGGGGCCGGCGAGCGGCAAGACGCTGTAGCGGACCGCACGGCAACGTCCCGGCGACCCGTCCCACGGGTTGCCGGGGCCCCGCGCGGGTACCCGACTGGCCGGATCAAGTCAGCCCAGGGCTGACAGGCCCCCGACGGGCTTGCCACCCCCCTCCCCGCATGGGGGAGGATGGCCGGATCCGTACGAAGGGAAATTCACGGTGAGCATCGACCCGTCCTCGATTCCGAACTTCGGGGGCAAGCAGCCCGAGCCGCAGCCCCAAGGACCGGCGGGCCCCGTCGTCCCGGATCAGGATCTTGTGAAGCAGCTCCTCGAACAGATGGAGCTGAAGTACGTCGTCGACGACGAGGGCGACCTCGCGGCGCCGTGGGAGCAGTTCCGTACGTACTTCATGTTCCGCGGCGAGGGTGACCAGCAGGTCTTCTCGGTGCGGACGTTCTACGACCGGCCCCACCAGATCGACGAGAAGCCGCAGCTGCTCGAGTCGGTCGACGACTGGAACCGGCGCACCCTGTGGCCCAAGGTGTACTCCCACACCCACGACGACGGCACGGTCCGCCTGATCGGCGAGGCGCAGATGCTGATCGGCATGGGCGTCAGCCTGGAGCACTTCGTCTCCTCGACGGTCAGCTGGGTGCGGGCCGCCATCGAGTTCGACCGGTGGCTCGTGGAGCAGCTCGGCCTGGAGCAGGACGTCAACGAGGCGGAGAAGCCGACCGACGAGGACGGCGAGTAGTCCGCCCCCGCGGCTGAATCCACAAGAGCCCGGCACCCGCGACAGCGGGGGCCGGGTTTTCTCCTTCCCGCCCGGCTCACCCCGCCAGGGTCTTGAGCCGCTGTACCGCCTCCTGGAGCACCGGCAGCCGCTTGCAGAACGCGAACCGCACGAAGGGCGCGCCCTCCTCCCGGTGGTCGTAGAAGACCGCGTTGGGGACGGCGACGACGCCCGCGCGCTCGGGCAGGGAGCGGCAGAAGGCGAAGCCGTCGCGCTCGCCGAGCGGGCGGATGTCGGTGGTGACGAAGTACGTCCCGGCGGGCCGGTACACCCCGAAGCCCGCCTCGGCCAGCCCCGCCGCCAGCAGGTCCCGCTTCGCCTCCATGTCCTGCCGGTAGGCGGCGAAGTACGACTCCGGCAGCGCGAGCGCCTCGGCGACCGCGTACTGGAAGGGTCCCGAGGCCACGTACGTCAGGTACTGCTTGGCCGAGCGGACCGCAGTGAGCAGGGCGGGCGCGGCGGTGGCCCAGCCGACCTTCCAGCCGGTGAACGAGAACGTCTTGCCGGCCGACCCGATGGTCACCGTGCGCTCCCGCATCCCCGGGAAGGACGCCAGGGGGATGTGCTCGGCGGTGTCGAAGACCAGGTGCTCGTAGACCTCGTCGGTCACCACCAGCAGGTCCCGCTCCACCGCCAGCTCGGCGATCGCCGCCAGCTCCGGGCGGCTCAGGACCGTGCCCGTCGGGTTGTGCGGGGTGTTCAGCAGCAGGAGCCGGGTGCGGTCGGTGACGGCGTCGCGCAGCTCGTCCAGGTCCAGGCGGAACGCGCCTTCGTGCGGCCGCAGGGTCACCGGCACGCGTGTGCCGCCCGCCATCGCGACGCAGGCCGCGTACGAGTCGTAGTACGGCTCCAGCGCGACGACCTCGTCGCCGGGCTCCACCAGGGCCAGCAGGGCCGCGGCGATGGCCTCCGTGGCGCCGGCGGTGACCAGGACCTCGGTGTCGGGGTCGTAGGACAGGCCGTAGCGGCGCAGCTGGTGGTCGGCGACGGCGGCGCGCAGCTCCGGGACACCCGGGCCCGGCGGGTACTGGTTGCCGCGCCCGTCGCGCAGCGCCCGTACGGCGGCCTCGCGGATCTCCTCGGGGCCGTCGGTGTCGGGGAAGCCCTGACCGAGGTTGATCGCCCCGGTCCGCACCGCCAGGGCGGACATCTCGGCGAAGATCGTCGTCCCGAACTCGGCGAGCCGGCGGTTCAGGAGGGGACGGGCGCTGGAGCTCATCGAGGTCATACGAGTCATCCTGCGCCGAAGCTCTGGACTTCCTCAACTCTGCTTTGGGGCGTGGCGGCGAAGGGCATCTCCCGTGCACGCCGGTGAGCTTCACGGCGCGATCCACAGGCAAGCGACAGGCAATCGACACGCAGCGAGGCGTCCGACGGGGGATTGCTTCGGGGGACTTCCGGGCGCGGGCCCGGGAACGGAAGGAGGGTGGAGCCGTGGTCACAGGCATCATCCTGTTCGTGATCGCAGCCCTGGTGATCAGGGGACTCGTGGCGGGCCGGCGCACCTCGGGCGCGGCCCGGACCCGGGCCGGGCGGGGGCCGCGCCGGTCGAGCACCGGCGGGGGCGGCGACAGCGGCGGCAGCACCAACAGCTGGTGGGCGGGCGACGGGGACGGTTCGTCCTCCGGCGGCCACCACTCGGGCCACTCCTGCGGTGGCGGCTCGTCCTGCGGAGGCGGGTCGTCCTGCGGGGGAGGGGGCGGCGGCGGATGCGGCGGAGGCGGCGGCTGACACGGGGCAGCTGAGCCTGCGACCAGGGGGAACCGCATCCCCGCCACGGGGCCCGACCCTGGGACCGGGCCCCACGCCCCACCAGAGCGCCCGCCGGGCCACACTCCCGGTGGGCGCTCCCACGCCCCGGCGCACGCTGAACGGGCGGGGTGTGCGCCCTGGTTGAACAGTTGAGCTGTGGAGCCCCCTGAGGGATGGAAACGTCACGAAGTTGGGTAAAAACGCTGTGGCGGCGCCATCGTTCATGATTCGCTCTCCCTCATCAACGCAGCTCCTCGGACGACCTGTTGACCCCCCTCCTGACCGGCCGACTGGGCTGAGCGGGCCGCATCCCCGGCAGCGCCACGGATGCGCGGACCCCACACCTTCCTCTCCTTGTCTGCTTGCGGAGCCGATCCATGCTCACGACCCTCAAAACCGCCTACACCGACACCCGCGCCGCCGACCTGGCCTGGGCACTGGGGCGCGAGCCGCTGCCCGCGCTCGCCTGTCTCGACGTCGAACTGACGGACGCCCGGCTCCAGTTGAGGCTGCTCGGCGCCTCCCACCAAGTCCTGCTCGAGGAGGAGCGGGGCAGCTGCTCGGAGACGGTGGCGTGCATCCCCGGCAGCAGCACACCCCTTCCGCTGGGCGTCGCAAAGCGGGTGGGGGACTGGGAGTACGAGTTCGCCGCCCGGGTGGAGGTGCTGACGCCGGGCTCCTTCGCCGGACGCGCCCAGGAACTGCTGGCCCTGGTCTCCGACCACCCGCACGGCCTGGTCGGCGTCTTCCCCGGCAGTCCGCACGCCTTCACCGCGCTGCTGGCCCAGCGGCACGAGGGGCAGGTGCACTGGCGGACCTGGCACGCCTATCCGCAGGACGGCCAGCTGGTGGCGACCCGCACCCGGGTGGGCGTGCGGGTGCCGACGGCCCGGCTCAGCCCGTCCGCGGTGTGAGCGGGTGGGGCCGGATAAACCTGTGGTGCCCGGGCGGCCCGGAGTTTCACACGTGTGGGTGACGAAGCGCAGTGCTGGAGTGACGTAACGTCACTGCGTGATCGAACCGCACGCGCCCGCCCCGCCCGGCTCACCGCCGTCCTGGGGCGGCCCCTGCGGTCCCGAAGCGCCCGCACGGCTGCCCGTGCGCCCGGCCGTCGGGCGGTTCCTGGTGCTGGCCGGGGTCTTCGTCTGTGCGGCCTGCGGGCTCGTGTACGAACTCGAACTCGTCGCGCTCGCCTCGTACCTGATCGGCGACTCGGTCACCCAGGCGTCCGTCGTCCTGTCCGTCATGGTCTTCGCCATGGGCCTCGGCTCGCTGGCCGCCAAACGGCTGCGCGGCCTGGCGGCGGCCGGCTTCGGCGCGCTGGAGGCCGCGCTCGCCCTGGTCGGCGGCTCCAGCGCCATGCTGCTGTACGCGGTCTTCGCCTGGACCGGCGGCTGGGGCGGCCTGTGGGCCGACGGTCCGCGCCTCCTGCTGGTCGCCTTCTCGCTCGCCATCGGCGTGCTGATCGGCGCCGAGGTGCCGCTGCTCATGGAGCTGATCCAGCGGGTGCGCAGGCAGGACCCGGGCGGCGCCGTCGCCGACCTGTTCGCCGCGGACTACGTCGGCGCGCTCGTCGGCGGCCTCGCCTTCCCGTTCGTCCTGCTGCCCTTCCTCGGCCAGCTCACCGGCGCCCTGCTCACCGGCACCGTCAACGCGGTCGTCGGCGCCGCCCTGGTCCTCGGCCTGTTCCGGCGCGACCTGACCCGCCGGGCGCGCTGGCTGCTGCTGACCGCCAACGCGGTCGTCCTCGCCCTGCTCGCCACGGCGACCGTCCTCGCCGACGACTTCGAACGCGCGGCCCGGCACGCCGTCTACGGTCAGGACGTCCGCGTGGCCGTACGGACCGACGTGCAGGAGGTCGTCCTCACCGGCGACACCGACGGCCGGCCCCTCGACCTGTTCCTCGACGGGCGGCTGCGGGTGCGCGGCAGCGACGAGCGGCGCTACCACGAGGCGCTGGTGCACCCCGCGATGAGCGGCCCGCACGCGCGCGTGCTGATCCTCGGCGGCGGCGACGGCCTCGCCGCCCGGGAGGTGCTGCGCCACCCCGGCACGGTCCGCGTCGACCTGCTCGAAGCCGACCCGGGACTGGCCCGGCTGGCCCGGCACGACCCCGGCCTGTCCGCCCTCAACGAGCACGCCTACGGCGACGCGCGCGTCCACGTCCTCACCGGCGACGCCTTCCGCCGGCTGCGCTCGACACCGTCCGCGACGTACGACGTGGTGATCTCGGACCTGCCCGACCCGGGCCTCACGGCGAGCACGAAGCTGTACTCGCAGGAGTTCTACGGCCTGCTGCGGCGGGTGCTCGCGCCCGACGGGAGGCTGGCCGTCCACGCGGGCCCGGTCGCCGCGAGCCCCCGCGCCTTCTGGACCGTGGACGCCACCCTCCGCGCGGCCGGCCTGCCGGCCACCGCCTACCGTGTCGGCGCCCGCCACCCCGGCTCCGCGCCCGGCACCCACCGCGCGGCCGCCGACCGCCGCGCCCCCAGCGGCTGGGGCTTCCTCCTGGCCGCGCGCACCGCTCCCGCACTGCGCCTGGACCCGGCGGCGCCCCGCCCGCACACCCTCACGCCGGACGCGCTGGCCCGGGACGCCCGCGCCGCGGCCCGCACCCGGATCCCCGGTCTGCCGCCGTCCACGCTCCCGCACCCGCGGTACTGAGCCCGCGAGGGCGCCGCGACCGCGCCCCTCCCGCGTCCGTCCCGAGGTGGTGGCCCCCCGAGGTTGCCGCGAGTGTCGTCCCGCAGGTCCCCGTGCGGCGGCCCGACCCTCCCCCCGGGTGCGGGGCGGACCGCCACATCCCCCTGATCCCCCTGTGGATCGCCCGCACCGAGAACCTACGGCCGCACCGCGCGGCCCCGAATCCCGCGGTAGGTGGAGAACGGCGCCAACCCGGCGTGGTAGCCGCCCGGTTCCTGCAACTTCCGCGGTACCGCGGAAGGATGACGCCGACGCCGGGCGGGCGGACCTACGCTGCGGGAATGCGCCTGCACCCCTTGGCGGCCGACGGCCTGATCGCCGCGGCGCTGACGACCGTGGCGGTCCTGCTGGGCACCGAGGCCGTCGCCCAGGGGTGGCCCGCGCTCGACCCGCTCGCCTGGACGCTCGTCGGCCTGCTGACCCTCCCCCTCGTACTGCGCACCCGGGCCCCCGTCACCGTCTGCCTCGTCGTCCATGCCTGCTGGGCGGCCTACGTCACCCTCGACTACTGGCCCGTCGTCGGTTCCTTCGGCCCCATGCTCGCCGTCTACACCGTCGCCTCCCTGCGCCCCACCCGCACCGCGGCCGCCTGCGCCGCCCTCCTCGCCGTGGTCTGGATCTACGCCGGGCTGCGCAGCGAGTCCGGGGCGATGGCCTCGGTCGCGGGCCAGGCCGTGGGCTTCCCGCTGGTGCTGTGGCGGTTCGGGTACGTGGCCCGCAGGACCGGCGAACTGACGCTGCGGCTGCGGGCCGAACAGGCCGACCGGGCGCGGCGCGAGGTCGCCGAGGAACGCGTGCGGATCGCCCGCGAACTGCACGACGTGGTCGCCCACCACATCGCCGTCATCAACGTCCAGGCGGGCCTCGCCCGCTTCGTGTTCCACTCCGACGCCCGCACCGCGCGCGAGGCCCTGGACACCATCGAGGGCGCCAGCGGCGAGGCCCTGGCCGAACTGCGCCGCATGCTGGGCCTGTTGCGCGCCGACGGCGTGCAGGGCGCGGACGGCGCCCCCGCTCCCGGCCTCGGCCAGCTCGACGAGATGGTCACCCGGGTGCGCACCGGCGGCGTGGGCGTCGAACTGCGCGTCACGGGCACCCCGCGGCCGCTGCCGCCCGGCGTCCAGCTGTGCGTCTACCGGGTGGTGCAGGAGGCCCTCACCAACGTGCTCAAGCACGCGCCCGGCGCCGACGCCGCCGTCGAACTCTCCTACCGCGCGGGCGAGGTGACGGTGTCCGTGACCGACGACGGACCCGCCGAGGGACCGATTCCGGACACACCCGCCGAACGCGGCGGCCACGGCTTGATCGGGATGCGGGAGAGGGCCAAGCTCTACGGCGGGACGATCGCCGTCGGCCCGCGCGGCGAGGGTGGATTCGGCGTGCGCCTGACCCTGCCGACGCCGGTACAAGCCGCACGCCGAGGAGACACCGCCCGGGAATGAGCGACGCAGACCGAGACCGCCCGACGGACGGGCCGATACGCCTGCTCGTCGTCGATGACCAGTACCTCGTCCGCAGCGGCCTCGCCACGCTGCTGCGCGCCGCGCCCGGCATGGAGGTCGTCGGCGAGGCCGCCGACGGCTCCGAGGCGGTGGAGCTGGCCGCGCGGATCCGGCCGGACGTGGTCCTGATGGACATCCGCATGCCCGGCCTCACCGGCATCCAGGCCACAGAGCGGATCCTCGCCGAGGCGGTGGACCCCGCACCCCGCGTCCTCGTCCTGACCACCTTCGACCTCGACGAGTACGTGTACGGCGCCCTGCGGGCGGGCGCGTCCGGCTTCCTGCTCAAGGACGCGGGCCCCGAACGGCTGCTGGCCGCGATCACCGCGGTGCACGGCGGCGACGCGCTGTTCGCCCCCGCGGTCACCCGGCGCCTGGTGGAGGCGTTCACGCGGATGACGGACACGGGGCCCGGGACGGAGCGGGACGCCGGTCCGCCGCCCGCGCTGACGACGCTGACCGGGCGCGAGGCCGAGGTCCTGCGCCTGGTCGCCCGCGGCCTGAGCAACGCCGAGGCCGCCGACCGGCTGTTCATCAGCGAGGCCACCGTGAAGACCCACCTCAACCGCACGATGACCAAGCTGGGCCTGACCAGCAGGGCCCAGGCGGTGGTCGTGGCGTACGAGACGGGACTGGTGACGCCGGGGAGCGCGGGCGGCGGGTGACTTTGCCTCGACGGGGGGTGCGCCGGGCGCCCGCTGGGTAGGGTGCCGTGACATGGAGCATGAGGTGTTCGTTCCGGTTCCGGCCGAGCGGCTCAGGGACGTGCTGGCCGACCCCGTCCGGGTCGCCCGCGCGGTTCCGGGGCTCCAGCAGGACGCCGGGGCCGAGCCCGTCGCGGGCCGGCTGAAGGTGCGCATCGGCAGTCACTCCATCACCTACCGCGGCTCCCTGCGCCTGTCCGCGCGCCAGGACGGCACGTACGCCGTCGAGGGCGACGCCACCGAGTCGCGCGGCACCGGCGCGGTCACGCTCGCGCTGACGCTGCGCGCGGCCGATGCCGACGGCGGCGCCACCCTCACGTTCACCGGGACCGCCACCGCCGACGGGCGGGTCACGGAGCTGCCGCCCGAGTCGGTGACCTCGGCCACCACCCGGCTGCTGACCCGGTTCGCCGAGAACCTGGGCACGGCGGCGCGGACACCCCCCGCGGCGGACCCCGCACCGCGACCCGAACCGGATCCGCGGACGGAACCGGAGCCGGGGAGAGAGGGGAGAGAACCGGCGCCGGGGACGGAACCGGAGTCCGGGACGGATTCTGAGTCGGGGACCGAACCGGAGGCAGGGACCGAACCCGAGCCGGGGCGGGAATCCGAGGCGCACCCCGCCTCCGTCTTCGACACCGAGGTCCCCCCGCCCTCCCTCATGAACACGGACGAGGACGACGACACGGACGACGACGGCACGGACGCCGGGCCGGCCGTCCCGCCCCCCGCCGAGGCCGCGCACGCGCGCCGCACGATGATCGGCCGCAGCGCCGAGGAGGTGGACCACGCCCCGCCGCGCGGCCGGTACGCCCCCGTGCCCACCCCGCAGGCGAGCGGTGTCGGTGCCCCCTTGCGCTGGGCCGCACCCGCGGCGGCGCTGGTCGTGGCGTCGGCGATCGTGGTGGGCCGCGCGCTCCGCAAACGCCGCTGACCGCCGCCGGGTGGGGCGCCCTTGATCGCCCCAGTAGGGTCGTGGCGTGAGTAACGAACCCATCACGCTGACCGCGGGCGACGCGGAGGCGACCGTGCTGCCGGGCAACGGCGGCCGGATCGGCGGACTCCGCGTCGGCGGCACGGAGCTGCTCCGCCAGGGCGAGCGCTACGGCTGCTTCCCGATGGTCCCCTGGTGCGGACGCATCCGCGACGGCCGCTTCCGCGACGGCGCCGTGGTCCACCAGATGCCGCTGAACTCCCCGCCGCACGCCATCCACGGCACCGCCCGCGACGCCGCCTGGCGCACCGCCCGCGTCACCGCCGACGAGGCCGTCATCACCTACGACCTCGTCGATCCCTGGCCGTACCCCGGACGCGTCACCCAGGTGGTCGCGCTCGCCGAGGACGGGCTCACGCTGTCGATGTCCGTAGAGACGTACGAGTCGTCCTTCCCGGCGCAGATCGGCTGGCACCCCTGGTTCAACCGGACCCTCGACGGCGAGAACGGCACCGGCGTGGAGATCGCCTTCGACCCCGCCTGGCAGGAGGAGCGTGGCGACGACCACCTCCCCACCGGCAACCGGGTCGAGCCGAAGCCGGGCCCCTGGGACGACTGCTTCGGCATGCCGGACGGCGTCGACGTCACGCTGACCTGGCCGGGGCGGCTGGAGCTGAAGGTGACCAGCCGGGAGCAGTGGGCCGTGGTGTACGACGAGCAGGAGGCCGCCGTCTGCGTGGAACCGCAGACCGGCCCGCCCAACGGCCTGAACACCCTCCCCCGCCTGGTCACCCCCCTGGAGCCGCTGGAGGCCACGACGACCTGGGCCTGGCGCCGCCTTTAAGCTGGCGTACATGACGGATGTACGCGGCGAGCTGCTGCAGCAGATCAAGGACAAGGCCGTGGTGCACGGCAGGGTGACCCTCTCCTCGGGTCTGGAGGCGGACTACTACGTCGACCTGCGCCGCATCACCCTGGACGGCGAGGCCGCGCCGCTGGTCGGGCAGGTGCTGCTCGACCTGACCGCCGACCTGGAGTTCGACGCCGTGGGCGGCCTGACCATGGGCGCGGACCCGGTCGCCGCGAGCATGCTGCACGCCGCCGCCGCGCGGGGCCGGAAGCTGGACGCGTTCGTCGTCCGCAAGGCCGCCAAGGCGCACGGGCTGCAGCGCCGCGTCGAGGGCCCGGAGATCAAGGGCCGCCGCGTCGTGGTCGTCGAGGACACCTCCACCACCGGAGGCTCCCCGCTCACCGCCGTCGAGGCCGTGCGCGAGGCCGGCGCCGAGGTGGTCGCCGTCGTGACCATCGTGGACCGGGCGACGGGCGCCGCGGAGAAGATCCAGGACGGCGCGGGAGTGCCGTACCTGTACGCGTACGACAAGGACGAGCTGGGCCTGGACTGACACCAGGGGTACCAGGGGGTACCAGGGGATACCAGGGGCCGAGACGGGACCGGGGTCCGCTCGGGTATTCCCGTTCCGTCTGGAAGGATGGGGCCGACGATGACGTCGCCCCCCAGTCCTAGGTCAGGGCCATAAGCAGCAACACGCCCACCCGCACATACAAGGAGCGGACAGATGCCCATCGCAACTCCCGAGGTCTACAACGAGATGCTGGACCGGGCGAAGGCAGGAAAGTTCGCCTACCCGGCCATCAACGTGACCTCCTCCCAGACGCTGCACGCGGCCCTGCGCGGTTTCGCGGAGGCGGAGAGCGACGGCATCGTCCAGATCTCCACCGGCGGCGCCGAGTTCCTGGGCGGCCAGCACAACAAGGACATGGTGACCGGCGCCGTCGCCCTCGCCGAGTTCGCGCACATCGTCGCCGAGAAGTACGACGTCACCGTCGCGCTGCACACCGACCACTGCCCGAAGGACAAGCTCGACGGGTACGTCCGCCCGCTGCTGGCGGTCTCCGAGGAGCGGGTGAAGGCCGGCCGCAACCCGCTCTTCCAGTCGCACATGTGGGACGGTTCGGCCGAGACCCTGGCCGACAACCTCTCCATCGCCACCGAGCTGCTGGAGCGCGCCCGCGCCGCCAAGATCATCCTTGAGGTCGAGATCACCCCGACCGGCGGCGAGGAGGACGGCGTCTCCCACGAGATCAACGACTCCCTCTACACCACGGTCGACGACGCGCTCCGCACCGTCGAGGCACTCGGCCTGGGCGAGAAGGGCCGCTACCTGCTCGCCGCGTCCTTCGGCAACGTGCACGGCGTCTACAAGCCGGGCAACGTCGTCCTCCGCCCCGAGCTGCTGAAGGAGCTGAACGAGGGCGTCGCCGCCAAGTACGGTCAGCCGGCCGGCAGCAAGCCGTTCAACTTCGTCTTCCACGGCGGCTCCGGCTCCACCGCCGAGGAGATCGCGACCGCCCTGGAGAACGGCGTGGTCAAGATGAACATCGACACGGACACCCAGTACGCCTTCACCCGTCCGGTCGCCGACCACGTGTTCCGCAACTACGACGGCGTCCTGAAGGTCGACGGCGAGGTCGGCAACAAGAAGACGTACGACCCGCGCACCTGGGGCAAGCTGGCCGAGGCCGGCATGGCCGCGCGCGTCGTCGAGGCCTGCGGCCACCTGAGGTCCGCCGGTACGAAGATCAAGTAACGCTGAGCAGCACCCGGGGGAAGCCCCGGTCGTAGGACCGCTTCGCACGAGCCCGGCGCCGAACGCGCCGGGCTCGCCGCGTTCCCCGGTGTACACCCGGGTGTATATGTGGGGCCATGCCCGACGTCCGGCTGGCCTCACCGCAAGGCAGATGGATCCTGCTCACCACCGTCCTCGGATCCAGCATGGCCCTGCTCGACTCGACCGTCGTCAACGTCGCGCTGCCCCACATCGGGCGCGACCTCGGCGCGGACCTCGCCGCCCTCCAGTGGACCGTCAACGCCTACATGGTGACGCTGGCCGGCCTGATCCTCCTCGGCGGCGCCCTCGGCGACCGGTTCGGCCGCCGCCGGATCTTCGTCCTCGGCGTGCTGTGGTTCGCCGCCGCGTCCCTGCTGTGCGGTCTCGCGCCGAACGCCGGAGTGCTGATCGCGGCCCGTGCCCTCCAGGGCGTCGGCGGCGCGCTGCTCACGCCCGGTTCGCTCGCCCTCATCCAGGCGTCCTTCCACGCCGACGACCGGGGGAGGGCGGTGGGCCTGTGGTCGGGGTTCGGGGGCGTCGGCGCGGCGGTGGGGCCCTTCCTCGGGGGCTGGCTGGTGGACGGCGCGGGCTGGCGCTGGGTGTTCCTGCTCAACGTCCCGCTGGCGCTGCTGTGCGCCCCGATCGCGCTGCGGCACGTCCCCGAGTCCTCGGACGAGCGCGCCCACACCCGGTTCGACGTGCTCGGTGCGGCCCTGTGCGCGGCGGCCCTCGCACTGCTCACGTACGCGCTGATCGAGGCCCGTACGGCGTCCTGGGCGGTGGCGCTCAGCGCGGTGGCCGGGGTGGTGGCCGCCGTGGCCTTCGTCGCCGTCGAGCGGCGCGGCAAGGACCCGATGATGCCGCTGGACGTCTTCTCCTCCCGCCAGTTCACGGCGGTCAACCTGGTCACGCTGTGCGTGTACGCGGCCTTCGGCGGCTTCTTCTTCCTCGCCGCGCTCCAGCTCCAGGTCGTGGTCGGCTGGTCCGCGCTGGCCGCCGGTACGGCACTGCTGCCGACCACCGTCCTGATGCTGCTGCTCTCCGCGCGCTCCGGCGAACTCGCCGAGCGCCTCGGCCCGCGCCTCCAGCTCACCGTGGGGCCCCTGCTCTGCGCGGCCGGGATGGTGCTGATGCTGCGGGTCGGCCCGGGCGCCTCGTACCTCGCCGACGTGCTGCCCGCCCTGCTGGTGCTCGGCCTCGGCATGGTCACGCTGGTGGCGCCCCTGACGGCGAGCGTGCTGGCCGCGGTGGACACCGCGCGCGCCGGTCTGGCCAGCGGCATCAACAACGCGGCGGCCCGCGCGGCGGGGCTGGTCGCGGTCGCCGCGCTGCCACTGTTCACCGGCATGGGCGAGGAGGCGTACCGGTCGGCCGACGCGTTCGACGACGCGTTCGGACCGGCGATGCTGATCTGCGCGGGCGTCCTGGTGGCGGGCTCCGTGATCGCCTTCACCACCGTACGCCGCCCAGCCCCGGGCTGCCCCCGCCCCGAGTGCCGCACCCACGGCTCGGTACTGACACCCCCACTGGAGCAAGGGGCGCGAGGAACCGCGCACGGAAGGTGACGCAGGGCCCCGCCATGGCCGACGCCGAGGTCATGCCCTCAAGGGGCGCGAGGAACCGCGCACGGGAGGTGACACAGGGCACCTCCCCGGCCGACGCCGGGGTCATGCCCTCAAGGGGCGCGGGGAACTGCGCGCCCAGCCACAACGCACCCGCACCCGACAACGCACCCCACCCCACCTCACCGCACCCACAGCCCCGTCCAGCTGCCGCCGGCGATGCCGCAGACTTGTCCCATGGCCATTCACGAGAACCTCCTCGGGGGACCGCCCCCGACCCACCTCCCCGACGACCCCGGCCCGCGCGAGCTGCTGGCCGGCGGCACCACCCCCGCCGACGTCGCCGCGAAGTACCCGACGTCCTCGCTCGCCTGGGCCCGCCTGGCCGACGAGGCGTTCGAGCGGGGCAGCGTCGTGGAGTCGTACGCGTACGCCCGTACGGGCTACCACCGCGGTCTCGACGCCCTGCGCCGCAGCGGCTGGAAGGGGCACGGCCCGGTCCCCTGGGAGCACGAGCCGAACCGCGGCTTCCTGCGCGCCCTGCACGCCCTCGCCCGCGCCGCCCAGGCGATCGGCGAGAAGGAGGAGTACGAGCGCTGCAGCCAGTTCCTCAAGGACTCCTCGCCGGCCGCGGCCGAGGTGCTGGGCTGACCGGCCCCGACGCCTCCAGGCCCGTCCGCCGTGCGCGGGCGGGCCTTGCGGTTTCCTGCGACGATTGCGGAGGATGCCGTTGGGGACCGGGGCCCCGTGCCGGTAACGGCAGGGCGGACCGCTACCCGTGCACATCAGGAGACAGCGATGTCCCACGACGCCCCGAATCTCGACTTCGAGGGCAGCACGCCGTACGAGGACTACGTCAAGGCGGACGTGCTCACCCACCTCCAGCACACCCTCTCCGACGATCCCGGAGAGATGGTCTTCCTGGTCACGACCCAGGTCATGGAGCTGTGGTTCACCGTCATCGTCCACGAATGGGAGACCGCCGCCCGCGCCCTGCGCGAGGACCGGATCCCGGTGGCGACCGACGCGCTCAAGCGCTCCGTGCGGGAGCTGGAGGCGCTGAACGCCTCCTGGACGCCCCTGGCCCAGCTCACCCCGGCCCAGTTCAACTCCTACCGGTCCGCCCTCGGCGAGGGCTCCGGCTTCCAGTCGGCGATGTACCGTCGCCTGGAGTTCCTGCTCGGCGACAAGTCCGCGTCCATGCTCGTCCCGCACCGCGGCGCCCCGCGCGTCCACGCGGAACTGGAGAAGGCGCTGCACGAGCCGAGTCTGTACGACGAGGTGGTCCGGCTGCTCGCCCGGCGCGGGTACGACATCCCGGACGCCGTGCTCCAGCGTGACGTCACCCAGAAGTACGAGGCGGCACCCGAGGTGGAGGCGGCCTGGACGGCCGTCTACTCCGGCGACCAGAACGGCGAGCTGGCCCGCCTCGGCGAGGCCCTTACCGACGTCGCGGAGCTGGTCTGGCGCTGGCGCAACGACCACCTGGTCGCCACCCGCCGCGCGATGGGCTCCAAGACCGGCACGGGCGGCTCCGCCGGGGTGGCCTGGCTGGAGAAGCGGGCCCGGAACAACGTGTTCCCCGAACTGTGGACGGCACGGTCCTATGTCTGAACTCCAGCGGATCGCCGAGGAACTGGACGCCGCCGACCCGCTGGCCGGGGTGCGGGGGTCGTTCGTCCTGGACGACGTGACGTACCTCGACGGCAACTCCCTCGGCGCCCTCCCCGCGCACGTCCCCGCACGCGTCGAGGACGTCGTACGGCGCCAGTGGGGCGAGCTGCGCATCCGGTCCTGGGAGGAGAGCGGCTGGTGGACCGCGCCCGAGCGGATCGGCGACCGGATCGCCCCGCTGGTCGGCGCGGCCGCCGGGCAGGTCGTGGTCGGCGACTCGACCAGCGTCAACGTCTTCAAGGCGCTCGTCGCGGCGGTGCGCATGGCGCAGGAGGACGGTCGTAGCGGTGCGGGGGCCGGTCGAGTCCGGGACGAGATCCTGGTCGACGCCACCACCTTCCCCACGGACGGGTACATCGCCGAGTCGGCGGCCCGGATGACGGGGTGCGCCCTGCGGCCCGTGGCCCCGGCCGAGGTCCCCGGCGCCCTGGGCGACCGCACCGCCGCGGTGCTGCTCAACCACGTCGACTACCGCACGGGCCGGCTGCACGACCTGCCCGGACTCACGGCCGCGGTGCACGCGGCGGGGGCGTACGCGGTCTGGGACCTGTGCCACAGCGCGGGCGCGCTGCCGGTCGGACTCGACGAGCACGGCGTGGACCTGGCGGTCGGCTGCACCTACAAGTACCTCAACGGCGGCCCCGGCTCGCCCGCGTACCTGTACGTGCGCCGTGACCTCCAGCCCCGCTTCGACTCCCCGCTGCCGGGCTGGAACTCGCACGCCGAGCCGTTCGGCATGCGGTCCGACTACGCCCCGGCCTCCGGCGCGTTGCGCGGGCGGGTGGGCACGCCGGACATCCTCTCCCTGCTGGCCCTGGAGGCGGCGCTGGACGTGTGGGACGAGGACGGGGTCTCGGTGGCGGCGGTGCGGGCCAAGTCGCTGGCGCTGACGGACTTCTTCCTGCGCTGCGTCGAGGCGTACGTCCCGGACGGCCGCGTGGAGTCCGTGACCCCGGCGGCGCACGCCGAGCGGGGCAGCCAGGTCGCGCTGCGCTGCTCCCCCACTCTCGGCTCCGCTCGAGCGGGAGGGGCCCCCACCGCGGGCGAGGTGATGAAGCGGCTGATCGAGCGCGGGGTGGTCGGCGACTACCGCGCGCCCGACGTGCTGCGCTTCGGCTTCACCCCGCTGTACGTCGGTTTCGCGGACGTGGAGCGGGCGGCGCGCGTGCTGGCGCGGACGCTGGCGGGCTGAACCGCGGACCGGTGGCCCGGCCGCCGGGTGGGGGCCGGACGCGTCGTTCCGGCCCTCACCCAGCGTCACATCCCCATGTCCGCGCACGTCATCGGCCTGATAACGTCCCGCCAACGGCCGATTTCCTTCCCCGGTCCGCCAACACCGTTTCGTCGCTGAGAGGTTGAGCATGCCGGACGCCGCCGCAGAACCGGGCACCGCTGCCGCGAGGAACGCGGCGGAGGAGAAATCGGCCTTCTCCCACCCGGCGGTCGAGCCCGACTCCACCGCCGGTTACGGCGACCACCCCGACCAGGTGATCGACTTCTACGCGCCGCGCGGCGCCACGGGCCCGGGCGAGGCCGCTCCCGTCGTGGTGGTGCTGCACGGCGGCTCGTGGCGCGCCCCGTACGACCGGCGGCACATCAGCCCGTTCGCCGGCTTCCTCGCCGAACGGGGCTTCGCCGTGGCCAGTGTGGAGTACCGGCGCGGGGCGGAGGGGCCCGGTCTCGACGGTTCCGGGGAGCCCGTCGCGGGGCGCTGGCCCGACACGTTCGACGACGTGGCCGCCGCGCTGGACGCGCTGCCGGAACTGGTCCGGCAGCACCTGCCGCGGGCGGACGCGCGGCGCGTGGTGCTCACCGGCCACTCCGCCGGCGGCCACCTCGCCCTGTGGGCGGCCGCCAGGCACCTGCTGCCCGCCGACGCTCCGTGGCGGACCGACCGCCCGACGCCGCTGCGCGGCGTGGTCGCCCTCGCGCCGATCGCCGACTTCGAGGTCGCCGACAAGCTCGACGTGTGCGGTGGTGCGGCACGGCAACTGCTCGGCGACGGCGAGCTGTTCGCCGAGCGCCGCCCGTACGCGGACCCCGCCCTGCTGCTGCCCACCGGGATCGCCACGACCCTCGTGCAGGGCCGCGCCGACGTGGACGTCCCGCAGGCGGTCGCCGAGGCGTACGCCGACGCGGCGGCGAAGGCCGGGGAGGTGGTCGGGGTGACGCTGCTGGAGGACGTCGGCCACTACCCGCTGATCGACCCGGCGGCGGACGCGTGTGCGGTGGTGGCGGAGGAGATCGCGCAGTTGGCGTGGTAAGCGGGCGGCGGGTGTCGTCGTACCTGTAGTAGTCGTCGTACCCGTAGCAGTCGTCGTACCCGTAGTAGCGGATGTCGTCGTACCCGTAATACCTGAGAGCTACCCGCCAGGTGAGTTCCCTGGCGGGACGCGGGTTACCCAGCCCGATCCATAACTTCCCCTGTTGACGCACCCGGTGGGCGGGCGCGCTGGAGGGGGGCGGCCATGGGGCCCGGGACGAAGGTACGTTGGCGGCGGCGGGTGGGCGGATGGCGCCGCGCCGGTTGTGCCGCCCTCATCGCGGGTGCCGTGGCGCTTCCCCTCTCCGGGGCCGCGCGGCCCGAGATCCCCGCCCCGCCGCCCGCCGCGCTCGCGGCCCCGACGGCCGCCACGCTGGACGACGCGTACGCCGCCAACCGGGCCAACGCGGCCGAGGCATCCCGGATGGCCGCCGACCACGGCGACCGCCACCGCGCGGCGGCGGACCGCGCGATGGCCGACCGCTCCCGCCACCTCCTCGCCTTCGACGGCCGGGGCGCCGGACTGGCCACCGAGGTCCTCGGCGACCTGGCGCACGCCGACCGCGTCGCCGTCCTGGTCCCGGGCTCCGACACCGGCCTCGACACCTACGGCCGGTTCCGTGCCGCCGCCCTCGCCCTGCACCGGCAGCTCGCCGCCGAGGCTCCCGAGGGGACCCGCACGGCCGTTGTGGCCTGGCTGGGCTACGAGACGCCGGGCACCGTCAGCACCACCGTCGCCACCACCGACCGCGCCGACCGGGCCGCACCCGAGCTGCGCGACCTGGTCGACGACCTGCGCCGGATCACAGGCCCCGACACGGGCGTCGCCCTGCTCTGCCACTCCTACGGCTCGGTGGTCTGCGCCCGCGCCGCCGACGGCCTGGACGTCGCCGACATCGCCCTGGTCGGCAGCCCCGGCACCGGAGCCGACACCGCCGCGGGTCTGCACTCCGAGGCCCGGATATGGGCGGGGCGGGGCGCCGACGACTGGGTGGAGCACGTGCCGCACGTCAGCGCCGACCTGTTCGGCACCACCGTCGGCTTCGGCACGGACCCGGTCTCCCCGGGCTTCGGCGCCCGGGTCTTCGACGCCGGCGACGGCGGCCACAGCGACTACTTCGACACCGGCTCCCTCTCCTTGACGAACCTGGCCCGGATCGCCCTGGGCGAGACCACGGAGGTGACCCATGCCTGACCTCACCCCGACCCCGACCGTCATACCGGCGCTCCCGCGCGGCACCCTGCGCGAGGCCGCCGCCCGCATCGACGCGGCCACGCCCAGGGACCGCGACCGGGCCGTCGACGCCCTGCGTGCCTTCGCCATCCTCGGCGTGGTCCTCGGGCACTGGCTGGTGACGGCCCTGGTCGCCGACGGCACCAGCCTGCGTGCGGCCAGCCCCCTGGGGGACATGCCCTGGCTGGCCCCGGTCTCCTGGGCCTTCCAGACCCTCGCCGTGTTCTTCCTGGTCGGCGGTCACGTCGCCACGCGCGGCTATGCGTCGGCCCGGGCCCGCGGCGAGTCCTACGGCGGCTGGCTGAGAGCCCGGCTGTCCCGGCTGTTCCGACCGGTCGCGGCCGTCCTCGCCCTGTGGACGGTGACGGCGGCGCTGCTCCTGCTCACGGGCGCGGACTTCGGGACCGTCCACACACTGGTGAAGCTGGCGCTGTCCCCGATGTGGTTCCTGCTGGTCTTCGCCGCGCTGACCGCGGCGACACCGCTGCTGACCCGGCTGCACCCGCTGTGGCCGCTCGTCGTCGTCCTGCACGTGGACCTGCTGCGGTTCGGTCTCGGCGCCCCGGCCTGGCTCGGCTGGCTCAACCTCGCGGCCGGCTGGCTGGTCCCCTACGCCCTCGGCGCCGCCTGGACCCGCGGCGAGCTGGACCGGCGCCGCGCGGGCTGGATCCTGCTGACCGGCGGCACCGCCGCGACCGCTGCTCTCGTCGCCTGGGCGGGTTACCCGGCGTCGATGGTCGGCGTCCCCGGCGCGTCCGTGTCGAACCTCAACCCGCCGACCCTGGCCGCCGTCACCTTCGGCCTGGCCCAGTGCGGGCTCGCGCTGCTGCTGCGCGAGCGGCTGCGCCGCGGGATGCGGCGGCCCGTGGCCTGGGCCGCGATCGCGCTGGTCAACCTCTCCGCGATGACCATCTTCCTCTGGCACCAGACGGCCCTGATGGCGACCACGGCCACCGGCCTCCTCGCGGGCCGACTGCCCGGCCTGCACACGCGTCCCGACGGCCTGGACTGGGTGGCGGCCCGGCTCGCCTGGCTCCCGGTGTTCGCGCTGGTCCTGGCCGGCTGCTGGGCCACGTTCCGCTCCTGCGAGCAGCGCGGCCGACGACGGCGCCGTACCCGCGCTCGCGTCGTGCGCGCGCACCGCCCGCAGCGCCGGGCGACCACGACGGGAGTACGTCATGTCTAGGGTGGAGCCCGTGAAGCGATGGGGGAAACGGCAAGGGGCCTGGTTGTGGGCCCGGGCCGAGCGCATGCTGCGCGTGCTCCACGACGACCTGTGGACCTGGCGCGCCGATCCGCTGCCGCCCTCGGTGTGGCTGCGCTGGTTCCCGCACGGGGTCGTCCTCCTCGCCGCGTTCGGTGTGCTGGTCGGGGACGCCGCACAACTCGGGGACAACGGCGGGATCGAACCGGGGTTCGCCTTCCTCATCGCCGTCGCCCAGGCGGGCGCGATGGCGCTCGCGCTGTGGCGACCGGTCGCGGCGTGGTGGCTGTCGATGGCGGGCATGCTGGTCGGGGCCTTCGCCGTGCGGGCCGAGATGGTTCCGGGCGGCTACGAGTTCACCTGGCCGTGGACGGCCGCGGGGCTCATCGGGCACCTGTTCGTGATGCTGCTGCTCGCCCTGCGGGTGCGTACGCGTGTGTCCCTGGAGGCGCTGGCCCTGACCGCGCTCACCACCTACCTGGTGCAGGGCGTGATGGGCGCCGCGAACTACCTGCCGACCGGTCAGCTCGCCGTCATCCTGTTCACGGTCGTCGTCGTCCTCGGCACCGCCCTGCGAGGCCGCCGTGAAGCTCGCGACGAGCTGGCCGAGCAGACCACGCTCACGGCCGAGGAGCGGGCCCGGCGCACCCTGCTGGAGGAGCGCGGCCGCATCGCGCGGGAGCTGCACGACGTGGTCGCCCACCACATGTCGGTGATCTCCATCCAGGCCCAGGTCGCTCCCCTCCTCGTCGAGAACCCGTCGGACGAGCTGAAGGAGAACCTCGCCGGCATCCGGCAGAACGCCTTGGAGGCGCTCACCGAGCTGCGCCGGGTGCTGGGCGTGCTGCGTGCCGAGCACCCGGAGGTGCCGGTGGCCTCCGAGGCGGGCGACGGTGCCGCGCCGCACGCCCCGCAGCCGACGCTCGACCGGCTCGACGCGCTGGTGGACAACATCAGGGCGGCCGGCCTGATCGTGACCACTGACAGCAGCGGCACGCGTCGACCGCTGCCGCCCGGCGTGGAGCTGTCGGCGTACCGAATCGTGCAGGAGGCGCTCAGCAACGTGTTGCGGCACGCGCCGGGCGCGACTGCCCGGGTCCGCCTCGTCCACCTTCCGATCGGGCTGCGCGTGGAGGTCACCAACACCCGCCCGAAGCGTGTCCCGGCGCCCTCGCAGGGTGCCGGGCACGGGCTGCTCGGCATGCGGGAGCGGGTGGCGATGCTCGACGGCACGCTGACGGCCCACCCGACGCCCGACGGCGGCTACCAGGTGGCGGCGCTCCTGCCGGCCGACGGCCCGGACATGTCCAGCGCCTCCTTCCCTGCCCCTTCCACCGAGGACGACGCCCCATGACGACCAGCAGCAACGGCCGCGTGATCCGCGTGCTGATCGCCGACGACCAGCAGATGGTCCGGCAGGGTTTCACCGTGCTGCTCAACACCCAGCCCGACATCGAGGTGATCGGGCAGGCGGTGGACGGCCTGGACGCGGTCGCCAAGGTCGCCGAGCTGGCCCCGGAGGTCGTCCTGATGGACATCCGGATGCCCGAGCTGGGCGGCATCGAGGCCACCCGGCGGATCACCACGGCCACCCCGGAGATCCGGGTACTGGTGCTGACCACCTTCGACCTCGACGAGTACGTCTACGAGGCGCTGCGGGCGGGCGCCTCCGGCTTCCTGCTCAAGGACGCGTCCGCCGACCAGCTCGCCGAGGCGGTCCGGGTGGTGGCCGCCGGGGACGCCCTGCTCGCGCCGGGGATCACGCGACGGCTGATCGCGGAGTTCTCCCGGCTGGACGACCGCCCGCGGGCCCCGCTCAAGGTCCGCGTCGGCGAGCTGACCGAGCGGGAGACGGAGGTGCTCGCGCTCATCGCGCAGGGCCTGTCGAACGCGGAGATCGCCCAGCGTCTGGTGGTCGCCGAGCAGACGGTGAAGACCCATGTGGGCAGGATCCTGGTGAAGCTGGGCCTCAGGGACCGCACGCAGGCGGCGGTGTTCGCATACGAGTCGGGGCTGGTGCGCCCCGCGGGATACTGAGCGCCGTCGTCGTCTCCGTAGTACCTGAGACGGATGCCGCAGGACCCCTCTCACTGGTGACGACGTCGTACCTCGGCTGCGCCTACGGTTGCCAACGTGACCGAGACGACCCAGATCCGGACCGCGCCTCCCGGAGGCGGAAGCGGATCGCGCAGCCCCGAGTACCGGCTGGCGATGAACGCCCTGAGCGGGCTGCGCGAGGACCTCTTCCACGACGCCTTCGCCTACCGACCGCTGCCCCGCATGGGCACGGACGGCCCGGTGGCCCGCAGCCTGCCGGCCAGGCTGAAGCCCCACGCCGCCCGCATCCCGCACGCGGTGGTGGTGGCCCTCGCTCTCCTGTGCTTCTACGCCGGGACGGTCGAAGGAGTGCCCGACGGCCCGCTCAGCCTGCTGAGCGGGTTGGTGTGCGCGGTTCCGGTGCTGACCACACTGGTCCGGCCCGTCGGTGCCTTCTGGATGTCCATGGCGGCCACCCCCGTGGTCGCTCTGCTCGGCAGCAGCTATGCGAACTGGCCGTGGCTGCCCGGCGCGTTCCTGTGCCACACCGTGGTCATGCTGATCGTGGCGATACGCACCCGGCCTCGGACGGCCGCGTGGATGTGGGCCCTGACCGCGGCGTACGGATTCGTCAACGACTCCTTCTGGGGTGCCGGCCACTTCGGGAGCAATGCCACCCCGCTGCTGGTCCTCAACGCCTTCGGCCTGCTCCTGATATCGGTGTGGCACATCCGGCGTGAAGCCCGGCAGCAGGTCACCGCCGAGCAGACGGTCACCGCGCACGAGCGCTCCCGCCGCACCCTGCTGGAGGAGCGCACCACCATCGCCCGCGAGCTGCACGACGTGGTCGCCCACCACATGTCGGTGGTCGCCATCCAGGCGGAGGCCGCGCCCTACCGGGTGGAGAATCCGCCGGAGGAGCTGGAGCGGGCCTTCGCCACCATCAGGGAGAACGCGGTGGCGGCCCTCACCGAACTGCGCCGCGTCCTGGGCGTCGTCCGCGCCGAGGACTACGAGGCGCCGGACGCCCCGCAGCCGACGCTCGCCGACCTGGACGCCCTGCTCGCCAACGTGCGCGACGCGGGTCTGGCCGTGGACAAGGCGGTGACCGGCGCGGTGCGCGAGCTGCCGCCCGGCGTGGAGCTGTCGGCGTACCGGATCGTGCAGGAGGCGTTGAGCAACAGCCTGCGCCACGCGCCCGGCGCGACGGCCCGCGTCGAGGTCTCCTACGTCCTGGGCGGCCTGGGCCTGCGCGTGGTCAACACCGCCATCCCCCAAAACACCCTGGTCAAGCCGTCGCCCGGCGCCGGGCACGGGATCACCGGTATGCGCGAGCGCGTCTCGATGCTGAACGGCGAGATGACGGCGGGCCCGACGGACGACGGAGGGTACGAGGTGGCGGTGTTCCTGCCGGTCACCGTGCAGACCGAGGACGAGGCATGACGATCCGCGTACTGATCGCCGACGACCAGATGATGGTGCGCGAGGGCTTCTCGGTCCTGCTGAACGCGATGCCGGACATCGAGGTCGCGGGCGAGGCGGTCAACGGCCGCGAGGCGGTGGCGAAGGTCCGTGAGCTGGCCCCGGACGTCGTCCTGATGGACATCCGCATGCCCGAGCTGAACGGCATCGAGGCGACCCGGGAGATCGTCGCGGCGGACACCACGTCGAAGGTGCTGGTCCTCACCACCTTCGACCTCGACGAGTACGTGTACCAGGCGTTGCGCGCGGGCGCTTCCGGCTTCCTCCTCAAGGACGCCTCGGCCCGTCAGCTCGCGGACGGCGTCCGGGTGGTGGCGTCCGGGGAAGCCCTCCTCGCGCCCTCGGTCACCAAGCGCCTGATCACCGAGTTCTCCAAGCTGTCCGACGCCCCGCGCCTGATGCCCTCGGCCCAGGCGGCGTACGGCGACCTGACCGAGCGCGAGACGGAGGTCCTGGTGCTGATCGCGCAGGGCCTGTCCAACTCGGAGATCGCCGAGCGGCTGGTGGTCGCCGAGTCGACGATCAAGACCCACGTCAGCCGGATCCTGGTGAAGCTGGGCCTGCGCGACCGCACCCAGGCGGCCGTCTTCGCCTACGAGGCCCGACTGGTGACGCCGGGCTGACCGGTACCGACCTCGCACCACACGTATTTGCCCCGGTTGCCGAACCGGGAGAGCGGCTGCCACCCCCACAGGTCGGAGCAGGCTCTGACAAGGGCGAGCCCCCGGCCGCTCTCGCTGTCGGTCACGTCCGCCAACCGGGCAGGAGCGTCGGGCGGCCCGGGATCCGCGTCCCACGCGCCGATCCGCAGCGTCCCCGGCGGCGACCAGCGCACCCGCAACGCAGCCGGCCCCTTGGTGTGCAGCACGGCGTTGCCGATCAGCTCCGCCGCGAGGAGCTCCGCGACATCGACGAGGCGGATCAGTCCGTGCATGGTGAGAATCAGGCGCAGGGTGCGGCGACTGATCGTGACTGCGCGCGGGTCGTTGGGGATGTACAGGGAGTACTCCCAGGACTCGTCTTCGGGCATGCGTCGACTCCGTTCAGGTGAGGGGAGGGCGGTGAGAGAGGGCGCGGCCTCCGGGCGGTGTCCATGCCGCAGCCGTCATGGCAGGACGGTGCGGTGCGCTTCCGGTGCCCCGGGGCCCCGCAGCGTGTGCGTCGCGTCACTGACGGTAGGGCAACAATTATTGCCAGCGCAACTGGTTCCCGTAGTCTGACACTCGAATGAGGTGCGCCGACAAGGGTGTTGAGGAGGGCGGATGCCGCCGAGAAGTCATGCCACCGGGCGCCAAGTGCGCCTGGGCGTTGAGCTGCGACGTCTGCGTGAGGCGGCTGGGCTGAAGGCGCGCGAGGTAGCCGGTTTGCTGAATTCGACGTCGGCACAGATCAGCCAGATGGAGCTGGGCTTTGCCGGCGTCAGCGCAGAACGAGTGCGGCGGCTTGCGGCTCACTATGCGTGTACAGACGAGGCGTTGATCGATGCGCTCGTCGCTATGGCGACAGACCGCACGCGCGGTTGGTGGGAAGAGTACCGGGGAGTGCTGCCGCCCGTTTTCCAGGACACCGCTGAAGTCGAACACCATGCGACGTACCTACGTGAGGTCGTGATCACGCACGTTCCAGGGCTGTTGCAGACCGCCGACTACGCACGTGCGCTCTATACCTACGTGCATCCCGGCTTGCCCGAGAGCGAACTGATCCCTCGGGTGGAACACCGGATGAAGCGAAGCGCTGTTGTCACAGGTGACAATCCAACCCCCTATGAGACGCTGATCCACGAGTGCGCTCTTCGCGTTCGGGTGGCAGATCGCAGTGTTTGCCGCGCCCAACTCCAGCAGATTCTCAACCGGATCGAACAAGGGCACTCCAGGGTGAGGGTCATCCCGTTTGATCAGGACGGCTTTGGCGGTGCCGGGATCTCGATGATGTACGCGAGCGGTTCGGTGCCTCAATTGGACACTGGTCTCCGGGATGCTCCCACCGGAGTTGCCTTCATCGACGCGGGTGCGCAGCTGAAGCAGCTTCGAACGCTCTTTCTTAGAATGCAGGGCGCGTCGCTGGATCCCACCGCGTCGCGGGACTTTGTCCACCGCTTGACGAAGGAGCTGTGAAGCGAGACATGACCGAGAGCAAGCATTGGCGTAAGTCCACCTACTCGGGCGGCGGCGACGGCGACACCTGCGTCGAGATAGCGGAGTCGGTCACCCACATAGCCATCCGCGACTCGAAGGCGCCCGCCCGCGCCACCCTCTCCGTCCCTGTGACCTCCTTCGCCGCCTTCGTCGAGGGCATCAAGCGGCACTCCGGGGTGGTCCGTCCATGACGCCTCCGTCCGACCTCGCGTTCGACCCCTGGGACCCGGCGTTCGTCGCCGACCCCTACCCCGCCTTCGCCGAGCTGCGGGCCCGGGGGCGGGTGCTCTACTACGCGCCGAGCGACCAGTGGCTGGTCCCGCACCACGCGGACGTGTCGGCGCTGCTGCGCGACCGCCGGCTCGGCCGGACCTACCAGCACCGTTTCAGCCACGAGGACTTCGGCCGTACCCCGCCCCCGCCGGAGCAGGAGCCCTTCCACACGCTGAACGACCACGGCATGCTCGACCTGGAGCCGCCGGACCACACCCGTATCCGGCGTCTGGTGTCGAAGGCGTTCACGCCGCGCACGGTGGAGCGGCTGAAGCCGTACGTGCACGCGCTGGCCGACGACCTGGTGTCCCGGCTGGTCGAGGCGGGCGGCGGCGATCTGCTCACCGACGTGGCCGAGCCGCTGCCGGTCGCCGTGATCGCCGAGATGCTGGGCATCCCGGAGTCCGACCGGGCACCGCTGCGCCCCTGGTCGGCGGAGATCTGCGGGATGTACGAGCTGAACCCGTCCGAGGAGACGGCGGCGAAGGCAGTCCGGGCCTCGCTCGACTTCTCGGAGTACCTGCGCACCCTCATCGCGGCCCGTCGCAAGGAGCCCGGCGACGACCTGATCTCCGGTCTGATCGCGGCGCACGACGAGGACGACGACCGCCTCACCGAGCAGGAGATGATCTCGACCTGCGTCCTGCTCCTGAACGCCGGTCACGAGGCCACGGTGAACGCCACGACCAACGGCTGGCTGGCCCTCTTCCGCAACCCCGGCCAGCTGGCGGCGCTGCGCGCCGACCACTCCCTCGTCCCGTCCGCCGTGGAGGAGCTGATGCGCTACGACACCCCGCTCCAGCTCTTCGAACGCTGGGTCCTGGACGAGATCGAGATCGACGGGACGACCCTCCCGCGCGGAGTGGAGGTGGCGTTGCTGTTCGGCTCGGCCAACCACGACCCGGCGGTCTTCACCGACCCGGAACGCCTCGACCTCACCCGCCGCGACAACCCCCACATCTCCTTCAGCGCCGGCATCCACTACTGCATCGGCGCCCCGCTGGCCCGCATCGAGCTGGCGGCGTCCATGACGTCCCTGCTGGAGCGGGCCCCGGGCCTGCGCCCGGCGGCGGAACCGGAACGCAGGCCGAACTTCGTGATGCGCGGGCTGAAGGAGCTACGCGTGGAACTCTGAAGCCCTCGAAGACTCCGAGCGCCCCCGGCGCCGCCCCAGCAGCCAGACCCCGAGCCCCCACACCGCGGCGGGTACGACGGCCCCGGCGAGGAAGACGAACGGCAGCTCGGTGAGGACGGCGCCGAAGTCCTGCCCGTTGTTCTCGAACTCGTTGCCCAGGTGGCGCTGCGTGCGGTCCGAGGCCCCCCACAGCCATACGGCGCCCACGACACCCGCCGCCGACACCAGGCACCCGCCACCCGTCACCGCGTCTCGCTTCATGTCCGTCAGGACGTCCACGCCCCCCGCGCCGGTTTCACGTGGGGCGGAAGCGGCACGCGCGACGCCCTATGCCTGGGGCGGATCGTCCAGGAGGGCCACTCCGTACTCGGCGAGTGCGTCGACGTGCTCCGCGTCGTTACGCGCGTCGGCGAGCCCGACCGAGCGGAAGTAGCCTTCGATCGCCCCGGGGTTGTTGATGACCAGGACCTCCGCCGTCGTGGTGATCGGCTGGAGCGTGTGCGGCACCGACCGGGGACCGAAGACGTAGGTGCCCGGCCCGGCGTCGTGGACCTCGCACGTGTCGAGCGAGGAGGAGCCGATCCAGAAGCGGACGCGGCCGGACAGCACCACCCAGCTCTCGTCCTCACGGCTGTGGACGTGCAGGGGCGGTGCGTCCGCGCGGCGCATGGTCAGCCGCGCGACGCTGACCACTCCCTGCGTCTCGTTGGTCGACACGACCTGTTCCTGGACGCTGTCGTAGTAGCGGTAGTGGGTGCCTTCGCCGGGGTTGCGTACGAGCGCGACGCTCATGCGGGTGCTCCCTCTCTAAGTACACGTACGGGCGATGGCAGGGCGGGCCAGCCGGGGGTGCCGGCCGACGAGCTCTGTAGTTCATCGTTCAACTATTTCCGTACGGGCACCTCCGCGCAAGGCACCGCGGCGATCTGTCCGGATCTCGCGGGTCGCACCACCCCGGAGGCGTCAGGTCGTCAGGTCCCGCCGCCGCAGTCCCGCCAGCCCCGACCCGACCAGCGCGGCCGCGATCAGCACCAGCACCACCACCGGCGACCAGCTCATCTCCCCGCCCGGCAGCTTCGGCAGGTGCCCGTACGGGGACACGTCCAGGACGGTCTGCGGCACGTCCAGCGCCGGTCCGACCCACCCGAGCAGCAGCACCCCGCCCGCGACGGCCCACCCGGCCACCGCCGCCCGGGGCAGCAGCCCGTGCAGCAGCACCGCCGCCCCGCCGATCACCCACACCGCCGGCAGCTGCACCAGGCACGCACCCATGATCGCCCCGAAGTCCTGCCGGTACCCGGCGGCGAAACCGAGCCCGGCGAGCAGCATGATGAGCGCCGCGCCGCCGAAGGCGATCACCAGGTGGCCCGCGGCCCACCGCAGCCGGCCCACCGCACCCGCGAGCACCGGTTCCGCGCGTCCGGACGTCTCCTCGCCGCCGAGCCGCAGCACCGACGCCACGACGTACAGCGCGGCGATCAGTCCGAGCATCCCGATCATCGCCGACACGAACGCGTCGGTCAGCCCGGCCTGTCCGCCCATCCGCTCGATGATCTCGCGGGCCTGCTCGTTGTCCCCGACCAGATCGGCCGCGCCCTCCGTCATCCCGCCGTAGACGACCCCGGCGGCGAAGAAGCCGATGCTCCAGCCGAGGACGCTGCCGCGCTGCAGGCGCCAGGCCAGCGCACCGGCCGTCCGCAGGCGCCCGTCGGCCGGTCCCGGCCGGGTCGGCAGGAAGCTCATGCCGAGGTCCCGGCGCCCGGCGAGAGCGTAGGCCACGAACCCCTGCGCCACCGTGGCGCCCGCGATCAGCAGCAGCACCCACCACCGCTCGTCGGCGAAGGCCCGCAGGTTCTCCAGCCAGCCGAGCGGCGACACCCAGGTGAGGACGGAGGAACCGTCGTCCGTCGCGGAGTCGCCCGCCGCCCGCAGCACGAAGGCCCCGCCCAGCACCGCCGCCGTCAGGCCCCGGGCCAGCCGGGCGCTCTCGGTGAGCTGGGCGACGATCGCCGCCATGGTCGCGAAGAGCATCCCGGCGCCCGCGACCCCGAGGCCGAGGGCCAGCGCGCCGGCCGCCCCCTGCCCGGCCAGTCCGACGGCGATCAGCAGGGCCAGTACGGCGTTGGCGACCGCGGCCGCCAGCAGCGCCGCCGTGAGCGAGGCCCGGCGGCCGACCATTCCGGAGGCGACGACCTCCTGCCGCCCGCTCTCCTCCTCGTCCCGGGTGTGCCGTACGACGATCAGCAGGCTCATCACGGCGGCGAGCGCACCGGCGTACAGGCCGACGCGCCAGGCGGTGAGCGCGCCGAGACCGTCGTCGAAGACGGGGCCGACCAGGGCGCGCAGCGAGGCGTTGGTCTCCATCTGCCGCATCAGGTCGGCGCGTTCGGCGGCGGTGCCGTACAGGCCCTTGATGGTGCCCGGCATGGACAGCACCATCAGCGCGTTCACCGCGACCCAGACGGGGATCAGCACCCGGTCGCGGCGCAGGGCGAAGCGCAGCAGCGTGCCGGTGCCGGCCAGTTGGCGCGAGCCACCGGACCGGGCGGCGAAGGCGGGCGCGGCGGTGCCGGCGGTGGCGGTCATCGCGCCGTCACCTCCGCCCCGGACTCCGTGCCCTCGGCGTCCTCGGCCTGGTAGTGCCGCAGGAACAGCTCCTCCAGCGTCGGCGGCGTCGAGGTCAGCGACCGCACGCCCGTCTCGCTCAGCGACCTGAGGACGGCGTCCAGCTTGTCGGTGTCGACCTGGAGCCGGACCCGGTGGCCCTGGACGTCGAGGTCGTGCACGCCGGGCAGGCGGGTGAGGCCGTTCGGGGCGCCCGCGAGTTCGGCGGTGACGCTGGTCCGGGTCAGGTGGCGCAGGTCGGCGAGCGAGCCGCTCTCGACGGTCCGTCCCTTGCGGATGATGCTGACCCGGTCGCACAGCTCCTCGACCTCGCTGAGGATGTGGGAGGAGAGCAGCACCGTCCGGCCGCGTCCGCGCTCCTCCTCGACGCACCGCTGGAAGACCTCCTCCATCAGCGGGTCGAGCCCGGAGGTGGGTTCGTCGAGGATCAGCAGGTCGACGTCCGAGGCGAAGGCGGCCACCAGGGCCACCTTCTGCCGGTTGCCCTTGGAGTACGTGCGGCCCTTCTTGGTCGGGTCGAGTTCGAACCGCTCGACCAGCTCCGCGCGCCGCCGGGTGTCGAGCCCGCCGCGCAGCCGGCCGTAGAGGTCGATGACCTCGCCGCCGGAGAGGTTGCGCCACAGCGTCACGTCACCGGGGACGTACGCGATCCGCCGGTGCACCTGAACGGCGTCCGTCCACGGGTCGCGGCCGAGCACCTGCGCGGCACCGGCGTCGGCGCGCAGCAGTCCGAGCAGGACGCGGATGGTGGTGGACTTGCCGGCCCCGTTCGGCCCGAGGAATCCGTGGACCTCGCCGGTCTCGACCTCCAGGTCGAGCCCGTCCAGAGCGTGCGTGCGTCCGAACGACTTGTGGAGTCCGGAGACGCTGATTGCCTTCGTCATGATTTGGAAAGTACGCTTCTTTCAGAAACTTGTGAAGTTAAGAAACCGTCAGGATGATGGGCGACGCCGGGTGAGAGATGATCGACGGATGACGACGGAACCAGCGGAAGCGGGGCGCGACCCCGAGGCGGTGTCGAAGTTCGTGGAGGGCTTCGCGGCACAGCTCGTCGAGGCCGGGATGCAGCGCATGCCCGCCCGGGTCTTCGCCGCCCTGCTGGCCTCCGACTCGGGTTCGCTGACCTCCGCGGAACTGGGCGAGACCCTCCGGGTCAGCCCGGCCGCCGTCTCCGGCGCCGTGCGCTACCTCTCCCAGCAGCACATGGTCGCGCGCGAGCGGGAGCCCGGTTCGCGCCGGGAGCGCTACCGGGTGCACAGCAACCAGTGGTACGAGGCGCTCACCAACCGCGAGGCCGTCCTCAAGCGCTGGGAGAACGCGCTGAGCGAGGGCGTCACCAGCCTCGGCGCCGACACCCCGGCGGGCCGCCGCATGGCCGAGACGCTCGCCTTCTTCGAGTTCGTCGACGGCGAGATCGTCGCGATGATGGAACGCTGGCGGGTGCACCGGGAGGAGCGGTTCGGGCGGGGGTGAGCCACCGGCCGGTCCGGGCTGGGACGAACCACCGGCGGTCCGGGCGGGGACGGACGAACCCCTGACGAGGGCACCTATCCCGCCGGCAGCGTCAGCCCCCACGCACCCTCGCGCGCCACCCACGTCCGCGTCCCCACCGGCCCGCACACCACCGCGTCGGCCCGGTACCGGAAGTGCGCCCCCGACACGGTCACCGTCCGTCCGCTCGCCGTCAGCGGCGACGCCTGCGCGCCCACCGACAGCGGCCGCACCTCCACCACGGCCACCCCTCCGGCGCCCGGCATCACCGTCACCGCGTCCACGGGCTGGTCCAGGTCCACCAGCGTCGCCCCGTCGACCTCCACCCGCAGCCGGGCCGGACCGGCCGCCCCCGGCGTCACGGCGGTCCTGGCCGGACGCGAGGACGCCAGCGTCCGTACGAACGACTGACAGGTTCGCAGCCAGGGCCGGACCGTCCCCGGCCCGCCCGGTCCCGCGCCTGAACCGGTCCCCGCGTCCGACTCCGCCTCCGCCTGCCCCCGCGCCGGCACCGGCACGGGAGCAGGCGGGATCCCCACCGCCCCCAGCACCACCCCGTCGCTGTCGTCCACGAGCAGGTCCAGGCGCCGCTCCGCGCCGTCCAGCACGGCCCGCGCCGCCGCCACCGCACCCGTCGGCAGCCCCAGGGACCGGGCGAGGCCGAGCGCCGACCCCACCGGCACCACGGACAGCGCGCAGCCCGCCAGCTCCCGCTGCCGGTGCAGCAGGGCCACGGCCCGCAGCAGCGCGCTGTCGTCACCGACCACCACCGGGCGCCGCGAGCCGCGCCGCCGAAGCGCCCGCGCGAACTCCTCCGGGCCGTCCGGCAGGCACACCTTCGTATGCGCCGCGCCCGCGCTGAGCACGTCTTTCGCGATCCGGACGGACTCCCCGTCGAGCCGTCGGGCGACCGGATCGACGACCACCAGAAGCGAAACGGACCTCGCGGAAGAGTTCGCGGAAGAGCTCGCGGAAGTCGCCACCTCGGCCATGCCTCGCTTCCTCGGGTAGCATCTTTGTGCAAGAGCCCCTTGCGCTGTTGCGCCAGGGGCTTCGTCTATTCCGGGGCACCCGGTCCGACGGTTGGCGGCCAACGACGGTCGCGGTGTACGTGGCGGAAACCCGTCGCATACGCCCTCGACCATGGACATGCCCCGCCCGGAAGGGGTGTACGCGCGTGCCCGCACTTGTGCTGCTCGGTGCTCAGTGGGGTGACGAAGGCAAGGGAAAGGCGACGGACCTGCTCGGTGGTTCCGTCGACTATGTGGTGCGCTACCAGGGCGGCAACAACGCCGGCCACACGGTGGTCGTGGGCGACCAGAAGTACGCCCTGCACCTGCTCCCTTCCGGGATTCTCTCCCCCGGCTGCACGCCGGTCATCGGAAACGGCGTCGTCGTCGACCCGTCGGTCCTGTTCTCCGAGCTGAGCGGGCTGAACGAGCGCGGCGTCGACACGTCCAAGCTCCTGATCAGCGGCAACGCTCACATCATCACGCCGTACAACGTCACCGTCGACAAGGTGACGGAACGCTTCCTCGGCAAGCGCAAGATCGGCACCACCGGGCGCGGCATCGGCCCGACCTACGCCGACAAGATCAACCGCGTGGGCATCCGGGTCCAGGACCTCTACGACGAGTCGATCCTCACCCAGAAGGTCGAGGCGGCGCTCGACGTCAAGAACCAGATGCTCACCAAGCTCTACAACCGCCGCGCCATCGCCACCGGCCAGGTCGTCGAGGAGCTGCTCGGCTACGCGGACAAGCTCGCCCCGTACGTCGCCGACACCGTCCTGGTCCTCAACCAGGCCCTCGACGACGACAAGGTGGTCCTCTTCGAGGGCGGCCAGGGCACGCTCCTGGACATCGACCACGGCACGTACCCCTTCGTGACCTCGTCGAACCCGACCGCGGGCGGCGCCTGCACCGGCGCCGGCGTGGGCCCGACGAAGATCAGCCGGGTCATCGGCATCCTCAAGGCGTACACGACCCGCGTCGGCGCCGGACCCTTCCCGACCGAGCTGTTCGACGAGGACGGCGAGGCCCTGCGCCGCATCGGCGGCGAGCGCGGCGTCACCACCGGCCGCGACCGGCGCTGCGGCTGGTTCGACGCGGTGATCGCCCGCTACGCCACCCGCGTCAACGGCCTCACCGACTTCTTCCTCACCAAGCTCGACGTCCTCACCGGCTGGGAGCAGATCCCGGTCTGCGTGGCCTACGAGATCGACGGCAAGCGCGTCGAGGAGCTGCCGTACTCGCAGTCCGACTTCCACCACGCGAAGCCGGTCTACGAGACGCTGCCCGGCTGGAGCGAGGACATCACCAAGGCGAAGTCCTTCTCCGACCTGCCGAAGAACGCCCAGGCGTACGTCAGGGCCCTGGAGGAGATGTCCGGCGCCCCGATCTCCGCGATCGGCGTCGGCCCGGGCCGGGACGAGACGATCGAGGTCAACTCGTTCCTGTAGGAGCCGCACCGCGCACCGCGCACCGCGCACCGCGCACGCACACCGACGGCCGGGACCCCGCACGGGGCCCCGGCCGTCGGCGTGGGGGCGGCGGATACGCTGGCCGAACCAGCAGGGGCCGGGGCAACCCGGTCACCACGGACAGCACGGAGCGAGCGGAACATGCGGAAGCCCACCACCCGGACGTGGATCTGGCTGACCGTGGCGGTCGTCGCCGTGACCGGCGGCCTCTTCTACGTCGACGGCCACCGGGTCTCCGCCGCGCCGCACGCCGAGGACCCCAAGTGCGACAAGGTGATCTCCCGCCTCCCGGACGACATACCCGGCGCCTCCCGCGACTGGGCCCTGGGCGACGGAGTCGCCTCCTGGGGCGGCCAGAAGGCCGTGTTCCGCTGCGGTGCCGAGGAACTGCAGCCCAACGTCAACCTCTGCGTCACCGCGGACGGCGTCGACTGGGTCCTGGACGAGGCCCGGCTCAAGCGCGACGGCGTGAGCGTCCTGCGCACGTACGGCCGCTCACCGGCCGTGGAGTTCACGTACTCCGGTCCGCGCGAGGAGGTGGGCGGCATCCTCGCCGCACTGGATCCGGCCGTGAAGTGGATCCCGCAGCAGCGCAAGTGCATCGGCCTCGACGACGCCGCCACCGTCCTGTAGCCCTTCGTTCGGCCCCCTCCGCCGGGCGCCGGCGTGTCCGGTGGTGTCGGATCGGGGGCATGACCGACCGTGACCGCGCCGCCGTCTGCCAGGGCCCGTACGGCGGCGAGAACGGGGTCGACGACTGCGGCGACCCGGTCCGCTTCGAGGTCGCCCGGCACCTGCGGGCGCCGCTGCGGGTGTGCCCCGTGCACCTCGGGCCGTCGCTGCTGCTGGCCGCCGGGGTGCTGTGGCCGCCGGTGATCGTCCTGGTGCGGTGAGGGGCCGTCGCGGGGGCGCGGACGCCGGGATGGTTCACTGGGGCCGACACGCCCCGAAGGCGTGCGGAGGCGGAAGGAAGCCGTACGGTGCCCGCACGATCCGACGACATGGCCCGGCGGTTCGAGCGGGAGAGGCCCAGGCTGCGGGCGGTCGCGTACCGGATCCTCGGCTCGCTCGGCGAGGCCGACGACGCCCTCCAGGACGCCTGGCTGCGGGCCGACCGCGCGGACACCTCCGAGGTGGACAATCCCTCGGGCTGGCTCACCACGGTCGTGGCCCGGGTCTGCCTCAACCTGCTCCGCGCCCGGGACACCCGTCGCGAGGAGCCGCTGGACGACGGGGCCCGCAGGCAACCGACGGTCACCGGCACCGCGGCCGATCCCGCCGAGGAGGCGCAGCTCGGCGACGAGGTCGGTATCGCACTGCTGATCGTCCTGGACACCCTCGGCCCCGCCGAGCGGCTCGCGTTCGTCCTGCACGACATGTTCGACGTGCCCTTCGACGACATCGCCGCGATGCTCGACAAGACCCCCGCCGCCACCCGCCAGCTGGCCAGCCGGGCCCGCCGCCGGGTCCGGGGCGTCCCCGCGCCCGAGGCCGACCTGCCCCGCAGGCGCCGCGCGGTCGACGCCTACATGGCGGCCACCCGCGGCGGCGACTTCGACGCGCTGGTGGCTCTCCTCCACCCGGACGTCGTCCTGAGTGCGGACGCGGCGGTCGTCCCGACGTCCGAGCCCGTCACCGTCAGCGGTGTGGAGCGGGTGGCCAGGGGTGCGATGGCCTCGATGGCCCGGGCCAGGGCCGCCGCGGTCGTGCTCGTCGACGGCCGGGTGGGCATGGCGATGGCCGAGCACGGCAGGCTGCGCGTCGTGCTCCGCTTCGACTTCGCCGCCGACGGCCGCATCACCGGCATCGACGTGGTCGCGGAACCTGCTCGCCTGAACGAACTGGACATCACGGGCATAAGCTGAATACGTACACGTCGCGTCGGCAGAAGAAGGTGAGTGCGATGCGCGTGCTGCTCAAGGCGACGCTGGACACGGACCGGGCGAACGAGGCGATCCGCAGCGGGAAGCTGCCCGAGGTGATCAGCCGGACGCTGGACCACCTCAAGCCGGAGGCCGCCTACTTCGGTCCCCTCGGCGGACGCCGGACGGCCCTGTTGGTCTTCGACATGCAGGACAGCTCGGAACTGCCGCCCACCGGTGAGCCGTTCTTCACCGAGCTGGGCGCCGAGGTCGAGGTCTCCCCGATCATGAACGCGGACGATCTGCGCAAGGGCCTGTCCCAGCTCGGCTGACCGGCGCAGAAGAGCGGGTCAGCTGAAGACGATCATCGACCCCTGGGCCAGGCTCCGCGTCGCCGCCGCGTGCAGCCCCAGCCACACGTGCCGCTCCCGGGCGAACGGACTGGAGTCGTACGGCGCGGGCACCGCGGGCTCCTCCAGCTCGGTCGGAGCGAGCGGCGGTGCCGGGGGAGCCGGGGGGTTGGCCGGGTCGATGCCGAGCGCCGGGGCGACCGCCTCCAGTTCCCGCAGCAGGGTGTGCGAGGAACCCAACGGGCCGCCGCCCGCCAGGAGTTCGTCGTTGGCGAGCGGGTGCGGGAAGTCGACCGGGACGTAGGCGCCCGCGTGGTCGTAGTGCCAGACCAGGTGGGACTGCTGGGCCGTCGACTCGAACATCTCCAGCAACTGCTCGTAGTCGCCGCCGAGTTCGTCCACCGGCGTCACCGGGAGGCCGCACACCTGGAGGAGGTGTGCCCGGCGCAGGAAGTGCAGCGCGTCGTAGTCGAAGCCCGCCACCGGAGCGACCTCGCCGGAGAGCCCCGGCATGTACTGGTACACGGGCACCGGCGGCAGCCCGGCCTCGGCCAGTACCTTGTCGTATTGCGCGAGTTCCTCGGCGAACGGGTTGTCCGGCGTGTGGCACAAGACGTCGACGAGCGGTACCAGCCACAGGTCACAGGCCAAAAGAGGGCTCCTCACACAGCACGGTGGTCAGGGCAGCGTAGTCGGTGGTGGGCGGTGTGCGCCCACGTGCAGGACCCATACCCATCTGGGGGCGGGCAACGACACGTCCGGCGTTGGTCATCCGCCGGCGAGCCCCTCGACGAGGGCGAGCGAGTGGGCGTTGTAGGCGTCGACGAGTGAACGCGCGCCCGGGACGTCGCGCCGGGCCAGGGCGTCGACCAGTTCGGTGTGCCCGCACCACAGCGCGCCGCGCAGTTCGCTGAGCCGGCGCAAGTGCTGCACCGTGCACACCCAGCTCTGCACGCGCAGCCGGTGCAGGAAGTCGCAGAGGTAGGGGTTGCCGAAGAGGGTGGCCAGCTCCCGCCAGTAGCGCAGGTCGTAGCCGATCAGGACGGTCAGGTCCCCGGCCGCGGCGGCGCGCTGGGCCTCCTCGCCGCGCCGCCGGACCCCGGCGAGGGCGGCGGCGATGCGCGGATCGGCCGGGTCGGGACCGCCCGGCAGGTCGGCGGCCAGGGAGAGGAACATGCCGTCGGTCACCAGGCTGCGGGCCTCGATCATGCCGCGGAAGTCGTCGACCGAGTACTCGTGGACGCGGAAGCCGCGGTGGTGGTCGGCGTCCAGGAGCCCCTGCGCGGACAGGTCGACCAGGGCCTCGCGCACCGGCGTCGCGGAGACGCCGTACTGCTCGGCGATCTCCTTGACCGTGAACTCCTGCCCCGGCTGGAGCCGCCCGGCCAGCACCTCGTCGCGCAGGGCGTCGGCGATCTGCTGCCGCAGGGTGCTGCGCGTGACGGCACCGGTACCGCTGGGGCCGGGCATGGGCGGGTGTCTCCTCGTCGCGTCGGGGCGTCGCCGGAGGGCGCCGTCCGGGGGCGTGCTCGTACACGTGTCTACCGCTTGGCACATGTGTACCGCGTACGAGCACGCAACCCTACGCGCTCGGGGCCCGCGCCCCGCTCCGCCTACTGCGTGTACTCGTCCGCCACGGACAGTGCCGTGTCCAGGGCCGCCAGGCCCTCCTTCAGCTCCGCCTCGGAGACGTTGCACGGCGGGACCACGTGGGTCCGGTTCATGTTCACGAACGGCCACAGGCCGTGCGCCTTGGCCGAGGCGGCGAACGCGGACATGGGCGTGGCCGCCTGCCCGGTCGCGTTGTAGGGCACCAGCGGCTCCCGGGTCTCCCGGTTCCGCACCAGCTCCAGCGCCCAGAACATGCCGGTCCCGCGCACCTCGCCCACGCTCGGGTGGCGCTCGGCCAGCTCCCGCAGCGCCGGCTCGACGACCTCGGCGCCGAGCCGTGCCGCGTGCTCGACGACGCCCTCCTCCGCCATCACGTTGATCGTGGCGACGGCGGCGGCGCAGGCCAGCGGGTGCCCGGAGTACGTCAGCCCGCCGGGGTAGGGCCGCTCGGCGAAGGTCGCGGCGATCTCCGCCGAGATCGCGACGCCGCCGAGGGGCACATAGCCCGAGTTCACGCCCTTGGCGAAGGTCATCAGGTCGGGCACGACGTCGTACAGGTCGGCCGCGAACCAGGTACCGGTGCGGCCGAACCCGGCCATCACCTCGTCGAGCACGAACACGATGCCGTACTTGTCGCAGATCTCGCGCACCCCGGCCAGGTAGCCGGCCGGCGGCATCATGATCCCCGCGGTGCCCGGGATCGTCTCCAGGACGATCGCGGCGACGGTCCCCGGGCCCTCGAAGGCGATCGTCGTCTCCAGGTGCTCAAGGGCGCGCGCACACTCCTGCTCCTCGGTCTCGGCGTAGAAGCGCGAGCGGTAGAGGAACGGCGCCCAGAAGTGCACGACACCGGCGGTGCCGCTGTCGGAGGCCCAGCGGCGCGGGTCACCGGTGACGTTGACCGCCTGCTGGGTGCCGCCGTGGTACGAGCGGTAGGCGGACAGCACCTTGGGGCGGCCGGTGTGCAGCCGGGCCATGCGCAGGGCGTGCTCGACGGCGTCGGCGCCGCCGTTGGTGAAGAAGATCTTGTTCAGGTCGCCGGGCGTGCGCTCGGCGATCAGCCGGGCCGCCTCCGAACGCGCCTCGACGGCGAACGCGGGCGCGAACGTCGTCATCCGCGCCGCCTGCTCCTGGATCGCGGTGACGACCTTGGGGTGCTGGTAGCCGATGTTGGTGTAGACGAGGCCGCTGGAGAAGTCGAGGTAGCGCTTGCCTTCGTAGTCCCAGAAGTACGACCCCTCGGCGCCGGCGACGGCGAGCGGGTCGATCAGCTCTTGCGCTGACCAGGAGTGGAAGACGTGCGCGCGGTCCGCGGCCTTCACGGCGGCGCCGGCCTGGGGGGAGGGCTGAGGGGTCATGCGGCCGAGGGTAGATGTCCGCGATGCGGAAACGGAATCGGCGTCCTGTCTGCGGTCGGAGGCTTTCCACGACAGGTTGTCGACGCGTCGCCCCGCGGTGGGACCGCCGCCGTTACGCAACCGTGGACAAGCGGCGACTCACCGCGGGACCGCCCGCACTATCCTCACCGTGTTGTTGATGTTCGGGGGCGGGGAAGGCGGCGCGGCATGCGGACACTGGGGGACGGGGACCCACAGCACGTTGGGGTCTACCGGCTCTTGGGCCGGCTGGGTGCGGGCGGCATGGGACACGTCTACCTGGCCCGCTCGGACCGCGGGCGGATGGCCGCCGTGAAACTGGTGCGCGAGGAGCTGGCCGCGCTGGAGGAGTTCCGCGAGAGGTTCCGGCAGGAGGTCGAGTCCGCGCGCCGGGTCGGCGGGTACTGGACGGCGCCCGTCCTGGACGCGGACACCGAGGCCGCCGTGCCGTGGGTGGCCACCGGGTACGTCGCGGGGCCCAGCCTCCAGCAGGTCGTCGGGCACGACCACGGAGCGCTGCCGGAACGCTCGGTACGCACGCTGGGCGCCGGCCTCGCCCACGCGCTCCAGGACATCCACGCCGCCGGGATCGTCCACCGCGACCTCAAGCCGTCCAACATCCTGGTCACCATCGACGGCCCCCGCGTCATCGACTTCGGCATCGCCCGCGCCCTGCAGACGGTGACCGACGGCGGCCTCACCCGCACCGGCGCGCTCGTCGGCTCGCCCGGCTTCATGGCACCCGAGCAGGTGCGCGGCGACCGCGTCACGCCCGCCTGCGACGTCTTCTGCCTCGGCTCGGTCCTCACCTACGCCGCCACCGGCAAGCTGCCCTTCGGCCCCGCGAACAGCGGCGCGCACGCCCTGATGTTCCGCATCGCGCAGGAGGATCCCGACCTGACGGGCGTGCCCGAGGGCATCGCCGACCTCGTACGCGACTGCCTGAGGAAGGACCCCGCCGCGCGGCCGGGCCTCGCCGAGGTCCTGGAACGCACGGGCGCCCAGGACACGGTCACCGACGGCCGCTCCCGCGAACCCTGGCTGCCCAGCGCCCTGGTCGCCCAGCTCGGCCGGCACGCGGTCCAACTCCTGGACACGGAGACCCCGGAACCCCCCACCCACCCCGCGACCCCGGCCCAGCCGGACGCACGGGGGGCCGCAGCGACGGCCGCCGAGGGCATGGGCCCCGGCCTTGGCACGGGGTCCGGTGGTGCCGTGTCCGGTGGTGGAGCGCCCGGGGGAGCGGGGCCTGACGGCGCCGGGAGCGGTGATGCCGGGTCTGGTGGTGTGGGCATTGGCGGCTCGGGGCCTGGTGGTGTGGGCTCTGATGGTGCGGGGCCTGGAGGTGTGGGCCCAGGTGGCGCGGGCCCTGCTGGTGGTGCGGTGCCTGGAGCCGGGTGGCCCGGGGGCGCGGGGTCTGGTGCTGCCGGGCCCGGTGACTGGGGTCCCGGCGGTGCTGGTGCTGCCCCGGGTGGCGGCCCGGCGCCCGACCCGGCGCTCCACGACTCGGCGTCCGGCGACCGGGCGTCCGGCGGCCCGGCGTTCGGCGGCCCGCCGGCCGAGGGTCCGCCGCCCCCGCGTGAGCCGGGCCGGGGTGACGGTGACCCGGTGAACCACATCCCCACCCGGGTCGCGGGCCAGGACCCGCCCACGCCCCCGGCCACCGCCCCCGGGTATGCCCCGGGCCCGGCGTGGCACGCCTCGCAGCCCGGGAACCAGCCCCCGTACGGCGGCGGCTACGGCGACGGCTACGGCGGCGGCCTCGGCACCACCCCGCCCCAGGGGCCCCCGCCCCCGTACGGCGTGCCGTACGGGCCTCCTCACGAGCCGGCCCGGACCGGCCGCTCCACCGCGCTGCTGATCGTCGTCGCGCTGGTCGTCGCGCTGGGCGCGGGAGGCGCGGTCTACGCCCTGATGAGCGGCGACGGCGACGACCGTGCGGGCGGCGACCCCACACCCACGCGGTCCACCGGCGCGCCCCAGGACCCGGGGTCGGGCTCGCCGGGGGCCTCGGATCCGACGGCGGGCCCGTCGAGCGGTTCGACCGCTCCGGCCGCCGACGACGGCACCGTCCCGACCGGGTACGTCGGTGACTGGGCGACCGCCATCGACAACGCCTCCGGCACGCACCCCCGCAAGCTGACCATCACGCAGGGCGAGGTCGGCGACACGGTGCTGACCCTCGTGGCGGACGGGCCGACGGACACCGGCACGTACCACTGCGTTTTCGACGCCGCACTCACCGGCGAGCCGGGCGCCGACGGGCCGCTGCGGCTCGGCCCGTCCCAGGTCAGCGCGGGCCCCGCCAGCAGCTGCTCCCCGGGCGGGTCCAGCACGGTCACCCTGCTGCCGGACGGGAACCTGGAACGCACCAACGACGACACCGGCGAGTCCCTGGTCTACACCCGTCAGTGAGGGGACGTGATCCCGTCGCCGGGGTCACCGCGGCTCCGGCGGGCGCTGGCGGGGCATGTTCGGCCGGGTGCCGTTCTGCGGGGGGACCGCGAACCGGCTCGAGGCGCCCGCGCCCCCGCCGTCCGGGCGGGGCCCGTCGGCCGCCGCCGCGGCGTGCCGCCCCAGCGGCCCCGGCCCCGGGCGGAAGCACACCATCCAGTCCGCCGTCTCCGCCCGCACCAGCTCCGTCACGTCCTCCGAGAACCGCCGCAGCACCAGCAGGCACCGCTCCGCCGCCTCGCTCGCCGTCCCGTCCGCCGGCCCCAGCACCTCCCGCACGCTCTCCGACGCCCAGTCGAACTGGAGCGCCTGCAGCCGCCGCTGCACCGCCTGCGCCGTGGCCACGTCCCGCATCCACCCGGACGTGACCCCGAAATACCGGTCGCCCGCCACGCACGCCACCGCCCACAGCAGCGCCAGATACCCCCAGGGCGAGGCCCCGCCCACCGCCCCGGCCAGGTCGAGCAGCGGCAGCGCCGCCCCGGCGGCCGCCCCCGCCGCGGCCCCGCCCCGCAGCAGCACGGCGCCGCGCCGCTTCCACACCCGGTCCGCGAGATACCAGGCCGCCGTGTCCAGCGCACCCCGCTCCACCCACCGGTACAGCTCGTCGAGGCGCTCGGCGGGCAGCGCCCAGTCCCCGAGGGGAAACGCCCGCCCGGTCAGGTCGCCCGGCCGCGGCCCGCCCGTCCTCCCGCCGTCCCGCCCGTCCCGCGGCGGCCTCTCGGGCTGCATCTCCGGCTGACCCACCCGGCACTCCCTACTGCTCGCCACTGCTCGCCGCACCGCTCGCCGTCCGCGAGGACCCGTGCGCCGGAACCCCGCGCCGGAACCCTTCCTACCGCCCAATGGGTGGCGAAGAGCCGGGTTCCGCCGCTTTTCCGCCCGGAAGAGGGCGTTGATCAGGTATAGGGCTCCCGGGGTGTCACTCGAAAGAGTGCTGGAGCGAGGGCCGCCCGGACCACGTAGGCTCGTGCCGAACGGCAAAACCTCGTGACCGGACGTGATGGGAGCTGAACGTGATCCCCGGTGGTGGCCAGCCCAACATGCAGCAGCTGCTCCAGCAGGCCCAGAAGATGCAGCAGGACCTGGCGAAGGCCCAGGAGGAACTGGCGCAGACCGAGGTCGACGGCCAGGCGGGCGGCGGCCTGGTGAAGGCCACGGTCACCGGCTCCGGCGAGCTGCGCGGCCTGAAGATCGACCCGAAGGCGGTGGACCCGGAGGACACCGAGACCCTCGCCGACCTGATCGTCGCGGCCGTCCAGGCGGCCAACGAGAACGCGCAGAACCTCCAGCAGCAGAAGCTCGGCCCGCTGGCCCAGGGTCTGGGCGGTGGCGGCACCGGCATCCCCGGCCTGCCGTTCTGATCCAGGAGGGCCGCTCCGGGAGGACCGATCCGGCCCTTTCCCGGTTCGCCTTCCTCAGACCGGGCGAAGCCATCTACCGTACGTAGTGCACGAACCTCAGGAAGGACGGCAGTCCGTTGTACGAAGGCGTGGTCCAGGACCTCATCGACGAACTCGGGCGGCTGCCCGGCGTCGGTCCCAAGAGCGCGCAGCGGATCGCCTTCCACGTCCTGCAGGCGGAGCCGACCGACGTACGGCGGCTCGCCCAGGCCCTCATGGAAGTGAAGGCCAAGGTCCGCTTCTGCGCGACCTGCGGGAACGTCGCGCAGGAGGAGCAGTGCAACATCTGCCGTGACGCCCGGCGCGATCCCTCCGTCATCTGCGTGGTGGAGGAGCCGAAGGACGTCGTCGCCATCGAGCGCACCCGCGAGTTCCGCGGGCGCTACCACGTGCTCGGCGGCGCGATCAGCCCGATCGACGGGGTCGGCCCCGACGACCTCCGCATCCGTGAGCTGCTGGCCCGCCTGGCGGACGGCACGGTCACGGAGCTGATCCTGGCCACGGACCCGAATCTGGAGGGCGAGGCCACGGCCACGTACCTCGCCCGCATGATCAAGCCCATGGGCCTCAAGGTCACCCGCCTGGCCAGCGGCCTCCCGGTGGGCGGCGACCTGGAATACGCGGACGAGGTGACCCTCGGCCGCGCCTTCGAGGGGAGACGACTCCTAGATGTCTGACGCCACGCTGCACGCGACCGATCAGAACCCGGACGACTTCGCGGTCCAGATCGCCGACCAGATCGAGAGCTTCCTGGTGGCCGTCACCGAGGTGGCGAAGGGCGACGAGCCCGACTCGGCCGTCCCCTTCCTCCTCCTGGAGGTCTCCCAGCTGATGCTGGCCGGAGGCCGTCTGGGCGCCCACGAGGACATCGTCCCGGACGAGCGCTACGAGCCCGACCCGGGCCCGGAGCTGGACGTGGACGAGATCCGGGAGAACCTGGCCCGCATCCTCGACCCGATCGACGTCTACTCCGAGGTCTTCGACCCCTACGAGCCGCGCAAGGCCCCGGTCCCGGCCCGCATCTCCGACGACCTCACCGACGTCATCACCGACCTCCGCCACGGCATGGTCCACTACAAGGCCGGCCGCACCACGGAAGCCCTGTGGTGGTGGCAGTTCTCCTACTTCTCCAACTGGGGTTCCACCGCCTCCGCGACCCTGCGCGCACTCCAGTCCGTCGTCGCCCACGTCCGCCTCAACCAGCCCCTGGAGGAGCTGGACGGCCTCGACACCGACCAGGACCTCGGCGACGACGCCCTGGAGTCGGAGGCCGGCCGCGTCATGGTCCAGGAGATCGCGGGCCCGCTGGGGCTGCGCCCGGTCACCTGAGGGCACCGCTCGTCTCAGGTCTCCTCGCGGACGTCCGGTACGTCGAGCAGGCGGAGGAACGCGGTCGCCGCGGGTGTGCGGCCCCCCGTCGGCCAGACGACGTACTCGACGCGGGCCGGTGCGTCGGTGACCTCGAGCGTGGTCACACCGCTGAGCTGGGCCACGTACGCGTACGGCAGCATCGCGACGCCCAGGCCCTGACCGACCAGCCGGGCCAGGAAGTGGGTGTTGGTCACTTCGAAGGCGACGTCACGGGTGAGGCCGGCGGCGGCGAAGGCCAGGTCGGACTGGGCTCGGCCGGCGGTCTTCGCGGGCAGGTCCACGAACTCCTCCTCGGCGAGCCGCCGCAGATCGACCGTTTCCGCGCGGGCCAGCGGGTGATCGGGGGAGACCACTGCGACGAGCCGGTCACGCCCGAGCGCATGGGCCTCGACCCCCTGGGGCCGCGCCGTGGTCGGAAGCCCGAGGAAGGCGACCTCGATGTCACCCTCCCCGACCCGCTCGACGAGTTCCTCGCTGGCACCCACGCGCAGGCTGACGCGCACCTTCGGATACCGCCGCCGGAAGTCCCGCAGGGCGCGCGGGATGTCGACGGCGGCGACGGACGAGATCACGCCGACACGGAGCTGCCCGCGGACTTCACCGACGGCGGCGGCGACCTCGGCGACCGCGCGTTCGGCGGCGGCCAGGCACTGGCGGGCCGCCGGAAGGAACGCCTCTCCGGCCGGCGTCAGCCGCACCCGGCGGGTGGTGCGCTCGAACAGCCTGCTGCCCAGCTCCTGCTCCAGCCGCGCGACCTGGTGACTGAGGGCGGACTGCACGACGTGACACCGCTCGGCGGCCCGGGTGAAGCTCATGGTCTCGGCGACCGCGAGCACATAGCGCATCTGCTGGAGCTCCATGAGATCCATCGTGAATCACGATGAACGAGATGACAAACATGTGTTGGACTCATTGATCGGGCGCCAGCAGACTTCGTTGACATGTCCGCACACGTGCAAGAGACCTCGTCCTCGTCCCTGAAGGGATGGCTGGGTGTCGCCGCCATCACGGCCAGTCTCTTCGTCTTCCTGACCACTGAGCTGATGCCCGTGGGCCTGCTCACTCCGCTGAGCGAGGACCTGGACATCTCCGTCGGCGTCGCCGGTCTCATGGTCACCGCTCAGGGTGTGGCGGCGGGTCTCGGCGTGCCGTTCATCGTCGCCTGGACCCGGCGCGTCGACCGACGCCCGCTGCTCACCACGCTGCTCGCGGTGCTCGCCGTGGGCAACGTCATCACCGCCGTCTCGCCGAACTACGCGCTGATCCTCGGCACCCGGCTCGGCATGGGCTTCGCCAGCGGCGTCTTCTGGGCCATCGGCGTGAGCATGGCCATGCGGATCGTGCCCGAACGGCACGCGAACCGGGCCGCCGCGGTGGTGATGTCCGGCATCGCCATCGCCACGGTCGTCGGCATACCCCTCGGCACCGTCATCGAGGCGCAGACGGACTGGCGGACCACCTTCGGCATCTGGGCCGGCCTCAGCGTGCTCGTCCTGGTCGCGGTCGCGGCCCTCGTCCCGTCGATGCCGTCGCAGAACGCGGTGTCCGTCCGCGAGGTCTTCCGACTGCCGGTCAGGAACGGGCAGTTGCGCACGGTGCTGGTCATGGTCGTCTTCTTCGTGCTCGGCCACTTCGGCGCCTACACGTTCGTGCGCCCCTACCTGGAGGACACCGCGGGCGCGTCGTCCGGCTTCATCACCACCGTCCTGATCATCTTCGGTGTCGGCGGTGCGGTCGGTAACTTCATCGCCGGACACACGGTGAACAAGAGCCTGCGCGGCACCTTCGTCACCGGTCTCGTGGGGCTCCTGGCGGCCCTGTTGCTGTTGCGCTTCGTCGGGAACGGGGAACTCGGCGCCGTCGTCGCGCTGGTCCTGTGGGGGCTCTCCTTCGGTGCCGTGCAGCTGTCCCAGATCAACATGACGCTCGCCTCCGCACCCGACACCTTCGAAGCCGCCATGTCGCTCAACACCATGGCGTACAACACCTGCATCGCGCTCGGCGCGCTCTTCGGCGGCCTGCTCGTCGACCACGTCGGAGTCACGAGCGTCCTCTGGTTCGGCGTGACCCTGGCCGCGGCCTCCCTGCTGCTGCGGCTGGCCACCGGCCGGGGGACGAAGACCCCGGCCAACGCGCCCGACGACGACCTCGCCCCCACTGCCCGATGAGGAAGGGAAGACGCGGGGCAGGAGAACGCCCGGAGGACTGAGGACCGATGCCTGACGAAACGGCTCCGCTTCACTCGGCCGCCCGGCGCGCGGCCGGTGGAGCGGCGGTGCCCGCCGCCCGGGCACGCGCGTAACGCAGCGCCCTGACGACCCGCCCGTAGCGCTCCCTCTCCTCCTCGCCCCGGTCGGCGTGCCGCAGCGCGCAGCGCAGGGCCGTGTCCGTGGCCTCGGCCCCCCGCCGCAGCAGCACGACCACCGACTCGACGGACCCGCGGCAGGCAGCCCATTCGAGCGCCGTCCGTCCCTTCATGGCCCGGTCCTCCGGATCGGCCCCCCGGTCGATCAACAGAGCGACGGTCTCGGGATGGTTGTCGCCCGCGGCCAGCACCAGCGGCGTGTACGGGATCCGGTCCTGCGCCCCCATGGACACCCCGGCGTCCAGCAGCGCCGCGACGGCATCCGTGCTCCCGACCATCGCCGCGCAGGTCAGCGGGGTCAGGTCGTGGTACGGCCCGGCATGCGCCGCCGCGTCCGCACCGGCCGCGAGCAGCACCCGCACGACGTCGGCGTGGTTCTCCTGGGCGGCCAGGTCCAGCGCCGTACGCGCGTCGTCGTCGAGGGCGTCCACGGGCACCCCGGCGTCCAGCAGCCGGACTACTTCAGCCGCGTCCCCGCCTCGGGCAGCCCGCACCAGTTCGTTCGATCTCTCCACTCGCGCATCATTCCGGCGCGGCCGAAGTTGCGTGGCCCAATTACCTCAACCTTCCTGACGATTGGTGTCCGTCGAAGTGCACGCCGGTGAGGTGCAGTTGGTGCCGGGTCGGCGGGACCCATGAGGGGCGGTGAATTGTCTCCGTCATGGTCACAAGCTGGCACCGACAAAGCTACGCTCGGTAGTCAACGAGCAGTCGGAGGTGGGCGCCGTGCCGAAGCCGAACAGCAACTCCCAGCCACCCGCGGCCTGGTGCTACAGCGGCAACCAGATCAAACGCTGGCGCTCCATGGCCAACGTCAGTCGCGAGGCCCTGGCCACCGCCGCCAACTACGCCCCCGAGACCATCGCGTCCATGGAGCGCGGCGTACGCATGCCGTCGCCCCGCCTCCTGGACATCGCGGACGAACTGTGCGGCGCGCAGGGCATGCTGAGCGCGGCGAAGGAGTACGTGCGCAGGGAGCGGTACTCGGCTCGGGCGGTGGACTTCATCGAGCGGGAGCGGGAGGCGACGAGTCTGTGGACGTACGAAGTCGCCCTGATCCCCGGACTGTTGCAGACGAGGGCCTACGCGCAGGCGCTCATCGACAACCGCATCCCGCCCCTGGACGAGGAGACGGTGGAGGAGCGGGTCGCCGCCCGAATGGAGCGACAGGCGATCCTCACAGATCGGAAGCCGCCGGTGGGGTTGAGCTTCGTTCTGTACGAGGCGGTCCTGCGAAACCCGTGGGTGGACGAGGCGCAGTTGCAACGCCTGCTGGAGGTGGCAGGGCTGCGCAACGTGGTGTTGCAGGTACTTCCCTTCGGGCAGGCGATCGGCAATGCGCTGGAGGGCCCCATGGTCTTGGTGGAGGGGCAGGATCACGAGCGACTTGCCTTCATGGAGGGCGCGTTCGCCAGTGAGCTTTCGGCCGATGCGGGTGTTGTCAGCCGCGTGACTGAGCGGCTAAGCATGATCCGCACGCGGGCGCTCGATCCCGACGAGACTGCCCGTTTCATCGAGCGGATGGTGAGCCAGTCGTGAGCGACCAGTTGAAGTGGGTCAAGTCGAGCTACAGCGACAGCGAAGGCGGCAACTGCGTCGAGGTCGCGCGCTGCGGCGCGATACACGTCCGCGACTCCAAGACCGCCCCCGCGGGGCCCGAGTTTCAGGTCTCGGCCCCCGCCTGGTCGGCGTTCATCGCCGCAGTTCAGCCCGAAGCTTGAGCCCAGCCCCGGGACCCGAGCTCTTCCCTTGGGTTTCTGGTCTGGTCGAAATACCCAACTACTCAAGTCTGTAAGTGGGTTGAGACGCCGTACCTCGTAAAGGTGCTCCCGGCGGAGCACCCGCGCTACGGCCAGCAGGCGATGCGCACGTCGCTGACCCGCATCACCGAAGCCGGCCACCTGCGCTGGATCAGGGAACACCTCACAGTCGAGGGCAGCACCATGCGGTGGGTCACGCGGACGTACTGGTCGCGTACGCGCAGGTCGGCGGACTGGTGGGCGGAGTTCGCGCGGCAGCGCAACGGCCGGATCGTGCCCGGTGACCTCCGCCCCGGCCTGGCCCGCACCGACGAGCCCGAGCTGCCCGAACCGGAGCCCGAGCCGCGTCCCGGGACCGAGGCGGACCCGGAGTCCAGGACCTCGTACCTCGCCCTCGCAGCGATCCGCGACACAGAACCCCGCATGCGCCTGTCCGAGGCGGACTGCCGGTCCCTCGCATCCCTGGCCGAGGAATTGCTGACGCGGGGCGCGACACCCCAGGACATCACCCGCGCGGTGACCGACGGCCTTCCCGCGACCGTGAACAACCCGGGCGGACTCGCCCGCAACCGACTGGAGAACAGGATGCCCGCCACGGCCGCCTCGTACTCGGCGCGGCAGTCGGGGCACATGCCGTCCCTGATCTCCGTCGTCCGCTCGTCCGCGTCGCAGCTCATGCAGGCCATGACGGCGCGGGTCACCCGAGCCCGGCGCGGGGCTGCCTTCTGACGGATCTTCGCCTTCTTCGGGCGGCTGCCGGGATCCCGGTCTACCTCCTCATCGACCGGGAAAGCTGCTCTGTCGTCGTGTTCGATCAACCGGAGAACGGCAGCTACCAGCACGAGGAGAGGTTGCCCTTCGGCGCGACCGTGCACCTCCCCGCCCCCGTCGACATCACCCTCGACACCGAGCCCCTCAAGGAACTGGCGGACTGAGCACGGCCGGGGCGACGAGCCCCGGCCGGTCCGGTCAGGAAACCGACGTGACGTTCTGCTGGGCCGGAAACAGAGTGGAGATCTCGCGGGGGGCGAAGGGGGCGTGCCAGTCGCCGGTGCCCGCGTAGAAGTACCTCGTACCGTGGCTGCCGTAGGCGAACAGGTCGGCACGTCCGTCACGGTTGGCGTCGCCGATGCCGACGGTCTCCTGGTAGGCGCCCCAGCCGCCGCCGATGCGGGTGCGGGCGGCGAAGGTGCCGTCGTCCAGGCCCCGGTAGAGCCACAGCACGCCGGACTTGTCGCGGGCGACCATGTCGCCGGTCATGGCGCCGTCGAGCCCGATCGCGGTGAGCTGGTCGTAGATCCCCCAGCCGCCGCCGACGCGGGTGCGGTCGGTGAAGGGTGCCCGCCAGTTGCCGGTACCCCGGTAGAGCCACAGGACGCCGCTCTTGTCGGCAGCCAGCAGGTCGGCCTTGCCGTCGTTGTCGAGGTCGCTGCCCGCGGTGATCTTGTCGTAGACGCCCCAGCCGCCGCCGATGCGGCTGCGGCCGGCGAAGGTGCCGTCGCCCTTGCCGAGGTAGAGCCAGAGGACGCCGTCCTTGTCGCGGGCGACCAGGTCGCCGGTCGGGGCACCGCCGAGGTTGGCGGCCGCTTCGATCCGGTCGTAGACGTTCCAGCCGCCGCCCACGAGGGCGGTGTGTCCCGTGTGGTTCAGTACGCCCTCGCGGGAGAAGTGCGAGTCCTCGCGCCACAGGTGGCCCGAGGAGTCGCGCGCGAGAAGATCCGGGCTGCCGTTGTCGTTGAAGTCGTGCGGGGCGGCTCGCCAGCGGGCCACCTTGAACGTGCCGGTCCGGGTCAGTACCGGGCCGATGCCGTTGACCGGCCGGGCCGACAGCTCCCACGTGTAGTCGCCGTTGTAGGCGCTCAACGTCCCTCGGTCGAGGTCGCCCGGCCAGGCGATGGAGAACCTTGCCGGCTGCTCTCGGGGCCCCAGGGTGAACTCGGCGCTCTCTCCCGTGCGCTCATGGCGCAGGATCACCTTCACCTCGGCGTTGCCCCGCGACAGGTACCAGACCATGGCCTCAGAAGTGTCGGAGCTGAGGTCGACCACGGGGAGGACGTCGGACCGGCGGAGGGTGAGCTCGGTCGGCTCGCCGGTGCTCGCGACGAGCGCCGCGGTCGGTGTGCCGTCCGCGCCGGAGTCGACGCGGTAGACGCCTTCGCCCTCCGCGACCGTTCCGCCGCGGACGTAGAGCACGCCGGAGGGAGACGTGTCGGCCGAGACCACGTGGTCCAGGAGCTTGGTAGTGGTTCCGTCCTTGAGGCCGTAGGCGGTCAGGGCGTGGAGCGGATCCGATCCGCCGGCGGTGAGGCCGCCCTTCCGGGCGTAGGTCAGGTAGTCGCCCTGAAGGCCGATCTCGAGAGTCGTGGACAGGTTGTCACCCACCGGGATTCGTTGGGTCTCTCCGGTGTCGTGGGCGCGCACCACCACGCTGGTTCTGGCGCCGTCGCGTTCCACCCAGGCGGCGTGGGTCCGGGAGAGGGCCATGTCACCGGCAAGGTTGGCTCCGTTCGACAGGTCGGGCACTGTCGCGGCGCCGGTGGCCAGGTCCAGCAGGGCCAGGCTCCTTCCTGGCGTGTCCGTCTTGTACCTGACCAGCGCGTGGTCGGCCGTGCTGTTCAGGACGAAGTGATCGCGCGCGTCGTCCGGCAGTCCCGTCACCGCCACCGTGGTGCCGTTCGCCGTGTGCATCCACAGCTCGGCTCCGGCCGTCGCGTCCCTGTCCGTCGTGAAGACGGCCTCACCCGCGGCGCCGACGAAGTCGACACCCTCGGCCGAGTCGGTGGGGACGCTGAGCACCGTCCGACCGCCGGCCAGGTCCCGCACGTCGGCCCGGTCGGTGTTCCACACCGCAACCAGATCTCCTTGCCCGGTGGCCCGTACGGGGTCCTCTCCCAACTCGGTCACCGCCCCGTCCGAGGCCCGCACCCAGGACCTGGTGCGCATGGCCTGGTCCCTGACCACGTAACCGGACGCGGTCACGCCGGTGAGTTCCCGATCCACCGGGAACGGGGGGAGGGAATCGGAGGCAGCCTGGAGCGCTGTCGCCGTACTCGGTACCGCAGGCGCGGCCTGGGCCGGACCGGGCGTCCCGGTCAGACCGGCGGTGACGGCGAGAACGACGGTGACGGCGGCCGCGAACCTACGGCCGGACGGGCGTACGTGAGACAAGGCGGTGATCCTCCCCAGAGCGTGGCGCACCGCGCGCCACAGCCCTCAGACTCACCACCGGCCCCAAGGGTTGCACGTTCAACCAACCCGGCTTTCCACGTGGCGGGAAGCACTTGTGAACGTGTGACACACCGCACTTTCCCGAGTGACCGGCGCCGCGATGGGCATGAGCCACCCCGAACAGTGGGTGGCCCGGAAGTCTCACCATGCGATACCGCAGGGGGGAAATCCGGACGCTCGGTAAAATGAGCCGACCGCAGTACATATACGTACGTGCGGAAAGAGACGGATTGAGCGAGGAGCGCACGTGGGCCTTGTCGTGCAGAAGTACGGAGGCTCCTCCGTAGCCGATGCCGAGGGCATCAAGCGCGTCGCCAAGCGGATCGTGGAAGCGAAGAAGAACGGCAACCAGGTGGTCGCCGTCGTTTCCGCGATGGGCGACACGACGGACGAGCTGATCGATCTCGCCGAGCAGGTTTCCCCGATCCCTGCCGGGCGTGAACTCGACATGCTGCTGACCGCCGGAGAGCGTATCTCCATGGCGCTGCTGGCCATGGCGATCAAAAACCTGGGGCACGAGGCCCAGTCGTTCACCGGCAGCCAGGCCGGAGTCATCACCGACTCGGTCCACAACAAGGCCCGGATCATCGACGTCACGCCGGGCCGCATCCGCACCTCGGTCGACGAGGGCAACGTCGCCATCGTGGCCGGCTTCCAGGGCGTCAGCCAGGACAGCAAGGACATCACCACGCTGGGCCGCGGCGGCTCCGACACCACGGCCGTCGCCCTCGCCGCCGCGCTCGACGCGGACGTCTGCGAGATCTACACCGACGTCGACGGCGTGTTCACCGCCGACCCGCGCGTGGTGCCGAAGGCGAAGAAGATCGACTGGATCTCCTTCGAGGACATGCTGGAGCTCGCTGCCTCCGGCTCCAAGGTGCTGCTCCACCGTTGCGTGGAGTACGCCCGCCGGTACAACATTCCGATTCACGTGCGGTCCAGCTTCAGCGGACTGCAGGGCACGTGGGTCAGCAGCGAGCCGATCAAGCAAGGGGAAAAGCACGTGGAGCAGGCCCTCATCTCCGGAGTCGCGCACGACACCTCCGAGGCCAAGGTCACGGTCGTCGGGGTGCCCGACAAGCCGGGCGAGGCGGCCGCGATCTTCCGCGCCATCGCCGACGCCCAGGTCAACATCGACATGGTCGTGCAGAACGTGTCCGCCGCCTCCACCGGCCTGACGGACATCTCCTTCACGCTGCCGAAGAGCGAGGGCCGCAAGGCCATCGACGCGCTGGAGAAGAACCGCCCGGGCATCGGCTTCGACTCCCTGCGCTACGACGACCAGATCGGCAAGATCTCGCTGGTCGGCGCCGGTATGAAGAGCAACCCCGGCGTCACCGCCGACTTCTTCACCGCGCTCTCCGACGCCGGGGTGAACATCGAGCTCATCTCGACTTCCGAGATCCGTATCTCGGTCGTCACCCGCAAGGACGACGTGAACGAGGCCGTGCGCGCCGTGCACACCGCCTTCGGGCTCGACTCCGACCGTGACGAGGCCGTGGTCTACGGGGGCACCGGGCGCTGATGTCCGCCAGGCAAGACACCGGCCGGGACGGCGGCCGTACCGGTCGGCCCACGCTCGCAGTCGTGGGCGCGACCGGTGCCGTCGGCTCGGTCATGCTCCAGATCCTGTCCCAGCACGCGGACGTCTGGGGCGACATCCGCCTGATCGCCTCCCCGCGCTCGGCCGGCCGCAAGCTGGCCGTGCGCGGCGAGGAGGTCGAGGTCGTCGCGCTGAGCGAAGAGGCGTTCGACGGGGTCGACGTCGCCATGTTCGACGTGCCCGACGAGGTCGCCGCCCAGTGGGCGCCCGTCGCCGCCGCCAAGGGCGTGGTGGTGGTCGACAACTCCGGCGCGTTCCGGATGGACCCGGACGTGCCGCTCGTCGTGCCCGAGGTCAATCCGCACGCGGTGCGGATGCGGCCCCGCGGCATCGTCGCCAACCCGAACTGCACGACGCTGTCCATGATCGTGGCGCTGGGCGCGCTGCACGCCGAGTTCGGGCTGCGCGAGCTGGTCGTCTCCTCGTACCAGGCGGTCAGCGGAGCCGGGCGGGACGGCGTGGACACGCTGCGCCGGCAGCTGTCGCTGGTGGCCGGGACGGAGTTGGGGACGCACCCCGGCGACGTACGGCGGGCCGTCGGCGACGACACCGGGCCGTTCCCGGAGCCGGTCGCGCTGAACGTCGTACCGTGGGCCGGGTCGCTGCGGGAGGACGGCTGGTCCTCGGAGGAGATGAAGGTGCGGGACGAGTCCCGCAAGATCCTCGGACTGCCGCGGCTGCCGGTCGCCGTGACCTGCGTACGGGTCCCCGTGGTCACCACGCACTCGCTGACCGTCCACGCCCGCTTCGAGAGCGACGTCACCGTCCAGGGGGCCCGGGAGATCCTGGCCACCGCACCGGGCGTCGTCCTCTTCGACAACCCGGCCGCGGGGGAGTTCCCGACGCCCGCCGACGCGGTCGGCACCGACCCGACCTGGGTCGGCCGGGTGCGCCGGGCCCTGGACGATCCGACCGCACTGGAACTCTTCGTGTGCGGGGACAACCTGCGCAAGGGTGCCGCCCTGAACACGGCACAGATCGCGGAGCTGGTCGCGGCCGAGTTCGGCTGAACCGGGATCAGCTAGGCAAAAGCCCCCGGACGCTGTGGGTTTCGTTTGTAGAATCCATGGACGAGATGTGATCCGGAAGTTGGTCCGGACTACTTGTACCGGACACCCGTGCCGTCGGAAGATTTCCTTCCCCGCCCTCCGCAACCGCGCGAGCGGCGGGGAGCGTCTTTGCGGTCACCCATTCGGGGCGCGGGGCGCGGGTCGGCGTGGGGACGCCGAGTGCGGGCGTGGGGACGTCCGTTCACATGGGACGCAGGGGAAGAGCGGACGATGAGGGCCTATGACGCACCGTCAGCCGGGTGGCCGCCCAGACGGCTGTCCGACGGACTCGGGAACGTGACGCCCGGCACGTACAACCCTCACGGGGTCGGACGTGTCCAACTGGCGTGGCAGAGGTTCTCGAATTCACCGCAGGGGCACGCGGTGCGGCACTGCGCCCGCCCGTCCCGCCCGCCCGGTCCGTCCGTCCCCGTGTGGCCGGCGCGGCCGGTGGCATGCCGGTGATCGCGCCCATGCCCGCAGCGCGGCCGGCCCGCATATCGAACCAGCGCGACGGCGCGGAAGAGGACGTGGCGGCGGGTACCACCGTCGACCACCTCACCGAGACCTACCGGGTGCACTACCGCTCGCTGCTCGGCCTCGCCGCCCTCCTCCTCGACGACACGGCCTCCTGCGAGGACGTGGTCCAGGAGGCGTTCATCCGGGTGCACTCGGCCCGCAAACGCGTCCGTGACCCGGAGAAGACCCTGGCGTACCTGCGTCAGACGGTCGTCAATCTCTCGCGTTCGGCGCTGCGCCGCCGCATCCTCGGCCTCAAGCTCCTCTCCAAGCCCATGCCGGACATGGCGAGCGCGGAGGAGGGGGCCTACGACCAGTTGGAGCGGGACTCCCTGATCAAGGCGATGAAGGGACTCCAGCGCCGGCAGCGCGAGGTGCTGGTCCTGCGCTACTTCGCCGACATGACGGAGGCCCAGGTCGCCGAGACGCTCGGCATATCGCTGGGCTCGGTCAAGGCGTACGGGTCGCGCGGGATCGCGGCGCTCAGGGTGGCCATGGAGGCCCCGGCATGAGCGACGGCAACGACACGCGCCCGGACGCCCACGAGGGCCAGGGCTCGCGCCCGGACGCCCTTGAGGGGCAGGGCGCGCGACCGGACGACAGGGAAGGGCACGATCGGGAAGGGCCCGATCCGCGCCCGGAGGCCCGTGAGGGCCAGGGCCCGCCGCCGGACGCCGGGGAAGGGCACGCCGCGCGATCGGAGGCCCGGGAAGGGCACGAGCCGCGCCCGGACACCCGCCAAGGGCATGACGCGCCCGCCGGACCGGCCGGGCGAGAGCAGCAGAAGCACACGCACGCTGGGAACGGAACTGTGAACCACGGCCCCGCCGCGCCGGGCCCCGACGATCCGGCGGCCGACGGTCCCGCCTCCGACGAGGCCGTCCTGCGCGCGATGATGCACCGGGCGGTCGGCGAGTTGGAGCCGAGCGACGGCACCCTGGAGCACCTGCGGCGCGCGGTGCCCGCCCGGCGTGCCCGCAAGCGCCAGGCGGTCGTCGGCGTCGCGGCCGCCGCCCTCTTCCTCGGCACGGCGGTCCCGGCCCTCGTGCACGTCTCCAACTCCACCGGCCCCGGTGCCGACCCGTCCGTCGCGGGCAACGCCTCACAGGCCCAGGGCGGCGCCTCCCAGGGCAAGGACCCGGCCGGCGGCCAGAGCGGCATCGCCGGTTCCGGGGACACCGCCGAGGGCAAGGACAAGGCCGACCCCAAGGAGACACCCGGCGGCAAGGAGTCCGGCGCCGCGACGGGCTCGGCCCCCTCGGGCGTGCCCAGCGCCAGCAGCCCCGCCGACGTCCCCGCCTGCGGGCCCGGGTCGCTCGGCCCGGCCGTCGCCAGCAGCGCGGCTCCCGACTCCACGGGCGTGGTCTACGGCTCCTTCCGGGTCACCAACGTCTCCTCGGACGGCTGTACCGTCACGGGTCCCGGCAACGTGGTCACCACCTCGCTGGGCGCGGCGGACGCCGGACGGATCGGCACCGCACGGCACGCCGCCGGTGACGCCGCGGCCGGCCTGCCCGACCCGTCGCTGGAGGCCGCCTCGCTGACGCTGGCGCCGGGCGCCGCGTACGAGGTGCAGTTCGCCTGGGTGCCCTCCGAGACCTGTCCCACCACCGGCGGCACCAACGGGGGCAGCACCGGCGGGCCCTCGCCCGACCCCTCGCCCACCGGGGACACGACCGCCGCGGGCGGCGCCTCCGCCGGCGGAGGCGGCGGCGAGGCCGGGCCCACGACCCAGCTGATCACCGAGGACGGTCCGGCCGAGGGAAGCGTGTCGGTCACCTACAGCCCGCAGGGCGGTTCCGGCTCGGCGACGGCCACGGTGTCCAACGCGTGCGTGGGGACGGTGTACTGGACGGGCCTGCTGGCGGACTCCGGCGCGGGGGCGTAGCCGAGGGCGGGCAGTCCCGCGGTCAGGAGACGAGCCCGGCCCTCGCGCCCTTGTTCTCCTCGTCCCCGGCGTCCCCCGCGTTCTTCTCGTCTTCGGCGTTCTCCGCGTCCCCCGCGTTCTCGTCGTCCCCCGCGTTCTCGTCGTCCCGCGTGACCAGGCCCAGCTCGGCGTCGCGGGCGAGTTCGACCTCGCGGCGCAGCAGGCGGAACCACATGAAGACCACGAAGCCGACGAAGGCGAACCACTCGCCGGTGTAGCCGAGGTTCTGGAAGGCCTTCAGGTCGAGCCCCGTGTTCTGCGGCTCGCTGACCGGCACGGCCCGCATCCCGGAGTCGCCCTCGTTCAGCGTGACCCACGCGTCGTACACGTCGTACGGCACCAGGTTCAGCAGGGTCGCCGCGCTGATCGCGCCGGTCTGCCCGGCGGGCCAGCCGGATCGGCCGCTGACGCCGTTCGCGCCGGGGGACTCGGCGGCCTGCAGCGCGCCGGTGACGGTGACCTCGCCGGTGGGCGGGGCCGGGGCCTTCGCCGGGTCGGGCTCGCCGGGCAGCCAGCCGCGCACGACCGGCACCGCCTCGCCGCCGTCGGTGCGCAGGAGGGTGAGGACGTAGAAGCCCTCCCGGTCGTCCAGCTTGCGCTCCGGGACCAGGAGCTGATCGTCGTACCGGCCGGTCACGGTGGTCTGCTCGCCGACCGTCGCCTTGTCCACGGGCAGCAGCTCGGTCAGCGGGCGCGCCGCTTCCCGGCGGGTCGACTCGTGCTGTGTGGAGGCGGTCTCGTGGTCCTGCACCCGGTCCTCGAACCGGCCGAGCTGCCAGGAACCCATGAAGATGCAGAAGGGGATGGCCAGGACGACGAAGACGTTGATCCCCCACCATCGGGGCGTCAGCAGAAACCGGTACACGCCCTCCACGGTACGGTGCGCGCCCCGAGGACCCAGCCGCGGGGCTGTGGAAAACGAGGGGGAGGACGGGGGAGGACGGGGGAGCGGCGCACGGACGGTGGAGGTTGTCCACAGGCTGGGGATCTCTTCTGCGCGTTGTCGCCCGGTCGGGGCAGTATGGGGCCATGACTGAGAGCAACGGGTCCGTTCCGCCGGACATGGATGCGGCCGTGGACGTGAACATGGACATGGACGGGCGGGCCGCGGAGGCCGCGGACGGGCGGCAGCCGCGGGACGAGCAGGTGCCGGACTGGGAGAAGCGGTTCCGGGCGCCGAGGGTGTCGCTGCCCGACTGGGCCGAGGACGCCCCGGACCGCTCCCTGTTCGTGTCGAACGCGACGGGGACGTACGAGCTGTACGCCTGGGACCGGTCGAGCGGCGAGCAGCGCCAGGTCACCGACCGGCCCAACGGCACGACCGACGGGGTGCTCGCACCCGACGGCGAGTGGATCTGGTGGTTCGACGACAAGGACGGCGACGAGTTCGGCGTCTGGCGCCGGCAGCCCTTCGCGGGCGGTGCGGACGAGGAGGCCGTGCCGGGCCTCGACCCCTCCTACCCTGCGGGCCTCGCCGTCGGACGGGACGGCCGCACGGCGGTGATCGGCCGCTCGACGGACGAGGACGGTACGACCATCCACCTCGCGCGCCGGGACGGCGGCGCCCCGGTGGAGATCTACCGGCACCGCGAGTCCGCGGGCGTCGGCGACCTCTCCCACGACGGGACCCTGATCGCCATCGAGCACACCGAGCACGGCGACGCCATGCACTCGGCGCTGCGCGTCCTGCGCCCCGACGGCACCACGGTCGCCGAGCTGGACGACACCCGGGGCGGCGAGAAGGAGCTGGGCCTGGAGGTCCTGGGCTTCGCACCGGTCGACGGCGACACCCGACTGCTCATCGGCCACCAGCGCCGGGGCCGCTGGGAGCCCCTGGTGTGGGACGTGGCGACCGGGGAGCAGACCGACCTCGCGCTGGAGCTGCCGGGCGACGTGAGCGCGGAGTGGTATCCGGACGGTTCCGCCCTGTTGATCGTGCACGGCTTCGAGGCCCGCAGCGAGCTGTTCCGCTACGACTTCGCCGAGCGCGGCCTGACCGAGATCGACACCCCGGCCGGCACCGTCTCCGGGGCCACGGCCCGCCCGGACGGCAGCGTGGAGTACCTGTGGTCCTCGGCCGCCGAGCCGTCGGCCGTCCGCTCCACCACCGGCCGCGTCGTCCTCGACCCGCCCGGCCTGAAGTCGCCCCGCTCGGTCCCGGTGGAGGACGTGTGGGTGGAGGGTCCGGGAGGCCGCATCCACGCCCTGGTCCAGAAGCCGGCCGGGGCGGCCGGTCCGCTCCCGACGGTCTTCGACATCCACGGCGGCCCGACCTGGCACGACAGCGACGCCTTCGCCGCGGGCCCGGCCGCCTGGGTCGACCACGGCTACGCGGTGGTCCGCGTCAACTACCGGGGCTCCACCGGTTACGGCCGCGCCTGGACCGACGCCCTCAAGCACCGGGTGGGCCTCATCGAGCTGGAGGACATCGCGGCGGTGCGGGAATGGGCGGTCACCTCGGGCCTCGCCGACCCCGAGCGCCTCATCCTCACCGGCGGCTCCTGGGGCGGCTACCTCACCCTCCTCGGCGTCGGCACCCAGCCCGAGGCGTGGACGCTGGGCATCGCGGCCGTGCCGGTCGCCGACTACGTCACCGCGTACCACGACGAGATGGAGGGGCTGAAGGCCCTCGACCGCACCCTGCTGGGCGGCACCCCCGAGGAGGTCCCCGAGCGCTTCGAGGCGTCCTCCCCGCTGACCTACGTCGACGAGGTCAAGGCCCCGGTGTACATCTCGGCGGGCGTCAACGACCCGCGCTGCCCGATCCGCCAGGTCGAGAACTACGTCAAGCGCCTGGAGGCCAGGGGCGCCGTCCACGAGGTCTACCGCTACGACGCGGGCCACGGCTCCCTGGTCGTCGACGAACGCATCAAGCAGGTCCGCCTGGAACTGGACTTCGCGGAGAGGCACTTGCCGAAGAGCGCCTGACGGCGGGCAGTCGTGCCGCTGGGGCGGCACGGGTGGGCGCAGGCGGCACCCCGCCAACGCGGGCGAGTGCTCCCCACCCACCCCCAGGCACTGCAACGGTCACCTGCTACCCAGGGGACTGTTGCCGCGCCCGCCGCCCCAGCAACTCCGCCAACCCCCGCCGAGTCGCCGCCAGCACCACCCGGTCCGAGCCCCGCAGGACATACGTATCGGGCAGCTCCCACACCAACCGCGACTCCCGCGCCCCCTCCGACGGTGAGTCGGCACCCGCCGCCCGCTCACCGTCGGACACCTCGAGCGCCAGCACCCGCCACGCCCCCGCCCGGAAAGCCTCCCCGACCGTCTTCCCCTCCAGCTGCGGATGCCCCGCCACCTCCACCGCCGCGAACAGCAGCACCCGCCGCTCCACGGGGATCGCCCCGAGGATCTGGCGGCCCATCATCGCCCCGGCGAAGGACGGCGCCGCCAGGTGCGTCACGCTCCGGCTCCGGGTGAGCGCGCGCGGGTGCGCGGCACGCAGGGTGCGGTACACGGCGGTCGCGAAGTCGTCGTCGTACAGGCGCAGTACCACCCGCAGCCGCGACCGTACGGAGCGGGCGTACAGCACCGCCTCCAGGTTGGTGGTGTCCACGCTGGTCAGAGCCAGCAGCGAATGCGCGCGGTGGATCTTGGCGGCCTCCAGCACGCCCTCCTGCGTGACGTCCCCGAGCACCACCGGTACCCGCAGCCGTCGCGCCGTCGCCATGCCGCGCGCCTCGGGATCGGCCTCGACGCACACCACGGGGATGTCCATCTCCCGCAGCCGGGTCAGGACGCGCGTGCCGATCTTGCCGAGACCCAGCAGGACGACGTGCCCGCCGAGTCCGCGCGGCGGCTTGCGCAGGGTCGAGGCGCTGCGGAAGGTTCCGAGCGCCTCCAGTACGGCCGCCAGCAGGACGGGCAGCAGCAGCAGGCCGACGAAGCCGGACAGCAGCTGGAGGATCTGCCGCCCGATGTCGGCGTTGTGCGCGGGCTCGTTGATGGAGAACAGGTCGAGCAGCGTCACGTAGGTGGCGTGCAGCGGATGGTCGCCGGTGACCACCATCAGCGCCACGGCGAGAGCGACCACGCACGCCGCCAGACCGGCCAGCGACCACCGCAGCCGCCGTGAGAACAGCTCCCCGAAGGCCGGCACGCCGGCCCGCCCGGCGGGCAGCGGCGGCCCGGAGTACGACACCTGCTCCAGGGCCACGGTCCCGCGTCCGGTGGCCGCTTCCACCGCCGCCGCGTCGGGCAGCAGTTGCGGACCGTTCTCGCCACTGTCCTCCGAACCGTCCGCGCCGGCCGGGTCGTTGCTCGTCGCCGACAGCAGCGCGAGCGTGCACAGCCCCGGGTCGGCCACCTCGCCGGGCCGCGGCGGATTGCGTTCCACGGCGCGCAGCAGCAGGCCGTCCGTCTCGACGACCTTGCTGGTGCCGACGAGAGCGGTGGCCGCCAGCGCGGGCGCGGCCGTGTCGGCGTCCGACAGCACGGTCGTGGACCCGGATCCGGAGCCGGGGCCGCCGCCGGAGGCCAACGCGGCGCTCTGGTCGAGGAGTTCCTCGATGTGCTGGCCCAGACGCCGGTTGTACAGGCGCAGGACCAGCTGCAGACGCGGGTTGAGCCGTCGCGCGGTCAGGGCGGCCCGGATGTTGGTCTCGTCGTCGTCGTACACCAGCGCCAGCGCGGTGGCCCGCTCGACACCGGCGTCCGCGAGCACGTCCTCGGTCGGCTCGGTGGCCTCCAGTTCGCGGCCCGTGCCGCCCGTGGCGTCGCTGTTGCCCGTCCGGTTGACCGCCGCGTTGACCATGTCCCGCAGGGCCGCGGAGGCGGCGCGGGCCCGGCCGACCACCGGCTGGCGCACCCGGCGGCCGGAGGGCGGGACGACGAGTGTGACCTGTTCGCGGTAGACGCCGCGCAGTTCGGCGGCCAGCCGGTGGGCCAGCCCGTCGTCCCCGCACACCACCATGTGCGCGTACCCGTCGCCCGGCGGAACCTGGTTCGGAACGCTCCCCGTATGAGTCCCCATCAAGAGAAGGACAGTACAGGCACCGCCCGCGGTTCCCGGAGCGCCGGTGCCGGCCGAGGGCGGCATCAAAGACGCGTAAAGATTGCCGGAACACGGCAATGACCTGCGGACGTGCCACGTGTGAACATTCATTTCACCGAAGCTCAGCGACGGGCGGGAGGGGGACGGCACGCATGGCCTGGTTTCTCGGGCTGGGTATCACGGGGGTCGTGCTGCTCGCCCTGTCGCTGGTCTTCGACGGAGTGCTGGAAGGCGCGTTCGGGGGAGCGCTGGACGGCCTCCTGGAGGGGTGGCTGTCGCTGCCGGTCGTCGCCGGGTTCACGGCGATGACCGGCTTCGCCGGCGCCATCGCCCTCGGCACCGGCGGGACCGGCCCGGCGGGCGCCGCCGGGGTCGGCGCGGTCGCCGGAGTGGGGGCCGGCTGGCTGACGTACCGCTTCAGCCGCGCCCTGATGCGCGACCAGACGGCCGTCACGCCCCGTACCGACGACCTCCTCGGCACATCCGGCAAGGTCGTGACCGCCATCCCGGCGGACGGCTACGGCGAGGTCCTGCTCCGGCTGGCCGGCCAGCCGCTGAAGTGCGCGGCGCGCAGCGCGGTGCCGGTGGCGCGGGGCGCCGAGGTGTGGGTCGAGGCGGTGCCGACGGGAACGTCGGTCGTGGTCCGCCCGGTGGACCGCTGACCGTCCCCCGCCGGACGCCTGCTTCCCCCCCCGCTCCTGCCTCTGCCCCTACGCCTGCTCCTGCTCTCGTTGTCGTTCTTGCTCTTGTTCTTGTTCCTGTTCGTCCGTACCTCTCTGTGATTCGGGGGCGTTGCCATGAGTCCTGTAGTCATCGCGGTGCTGGGGGTCGTCGTACTCCTGGTGCTGCTCGCGCTGGTGGTGGTCAGCCGGTACAAGGTGGCCGGCCCGAGCGAGGCGTTCATCGTCACGGGACGGCGCGGCAAGAAGTCCACCGATCCGGAGACGGGCCGCGTCTTCACCGACAACAGCGGTCAGAAGGTCGTGGTCGGCGGCGGCGTGTTCGTCGTCCCCTTCGTGCAGCAGCGGTTCACCCTCGACCTCTCCTCGCGGCACATCCCGGTCGCCGTGCGCGGCGCGGTGACGCTGCGCGGGGTGAAGGCCAACCTCGAGGGCGTCGCCATCGTCAAGGTCGGCGGCACCGAGGACGCGATCCGCGCCGCCGCGCAGCGGTTCCTGATGCAGCAGGACGGCATCGTCGGCTTCACCCAGGAGGTGCTGTCCGGCGCGCTGCGCGCGATCGTCGGCCGGATGTCCGTCGAGGACGTCATCCGGGACCGTGCCGCGTTCGCCGGCCAGGTCGCCGAGGAGGCGGAGGCGAGCCTGTCCGGGCAGGGCCTGGTGCTCGACGCCTTCCAGATCCAGGACATCACCACCGAGGGCTCCTACCTGGAGGACCTCGGCCGACCCGAGGCGGCGCGGGCCAAGCAGGAGGCCGACATCGCCGAGGCGGTGGCCCGGCGGGCGGCCGAGCAGGCGCGGCTGAAGGCGGAGGAGGAGATCGCCGTCGCGCAGCGGACCCTCTACCTGAAGCAGGCCGAGATCAAGGCCGAGACCGACCAGGCCGCGGCCCGCGCCAACGCCGCGGGGCCGCTTGCCGAGGCCGCCCGCCAGCAGGACATCCTCGCCGAGCAGGAGAAGGTCGCCGAGCGGCAGGCCGCGCTGAAGGACCGCCAGCTCGACACCGAGGTCCGTAAGCCCGCCGACGCCAAGCGGTACGAGGCCGAACAGGAGGCCGAGGGCCGCCGGGTGGCGCGGGTGAAGCAGGCAGAGGCCGAGCGCGCCGCCGAGATCGCGGGCGCCCAGGCCGAGGCCGAGCGGGCCCGGCTCACCGGTGAGGGCGAGAAGCAGCGGCGCAGCGCGCTGGCCGAGGCGGAGGCCATCGAGGGCCTCAAGCAGGGTGAGGCCGAGCGTTCCCGGCGTGCGGCCATCGCCGAGGCCGTACGGCTGGAGGGTGATGCGGAGGCCGCCGCGATCGGCGCCAAGGGCGCGGCCGAGGCCGAGGCGATGGAGAAGAAGGCCGACGCCTTCGAGCGGTACGGCGACGCGGCCGTGATCCAGATGCTGGTCGAGGCGCTGCCGCAGGTGGTCGCCAAGGCGTCCGAGCCGCTGTCGGCCGTGGACAAGATGACCGTCATCTCCACGGACGGCGCGAGCCGCCTGTCCCGCACGGTCGCCGACAACGTGGCCCAGGGCATGGAACTGCTCGGCTCCACCACGGGCGTCGACCTGGCCGCCCTGCTGAAGAACCTCACGGCGAAGGGCGCCGAGGAGCCGCAGCCCGGTCCCGACCAGCGCAACGGCAAGGTCGAGATCACCGGTTGACCGGAGGAGGAGGGCAAAGGCGCCCCGGCGGGTCCGCTCAGATCTCCTGGGCGGGCCAGCCCAGCAGCCGGGCCCCGATGACCGCGGTCTGCAGCGTGTAGCGGTGCACCGGGTCGGAGGCGTCCGCCCCGGTCAGCTGGTGGATGCGGTCCAGCCGGTAGGTGAGCGCCCGCACGCTGAGCGTCAGCCGCCGGGCGGCCTCGGCCGCGGTGCAGCCGGCGTCGAAGTACACCTCCAGGGTCCGCAGCAGCGGCTCGGCACCGCCGCGGGCCTCGCGCAGCGGACCCAGCACGCTCAGCACCAGGTCGGCCATCGCCTGCCGGTCCCGGGCGAGGACCGGGTAGACCAGCATGTCGGCGGCGCGCACCACGGGCTCCTCGAGGCCCAGCCGGTCGGCGAGTTCGAGGGTGCTGAGCGCCTCCTCGTAGCTGTGCACCACGCCGCCCGCGCCGCTCTGCGGGCGTCCGATGGCGACCCTGCTGCCGTCGGTGGCGGCGTACGCCTGCTTGGCGAAGAAGGACAGGACGTCGTCCTGGTCGCCGGGCGCGATACAGATCAACTGCCCGTTCTTGGTGGTGATCAGCACCCGCCGGTCGCCGAAGCGGGAGATGAGCGCCGTCTCCACGATCCGGGTGACCGGGGCGGTGTCGTCGTACGCCTCCGGCCCCTGGGCCACCGCGACGGCGTGGGCGCGGGAGAGGACGAGTCCGAAGCGCTCGGCCCGTTCGGCGAGGCGGCCGAGATCGCTGCGCCCGTAGAGCAGGTCGTCGATGAACTCCCGCCGCGCGGCCTCCTCCTGGCGTACGGCGAGCCGCTGCGCGCGTTCGTAACCCTCCGCGAAGGCGTCCACGGCCTGGGCGACGGCGGCGAGCACGGTGCCGGTGGCGTCCGGGCCGGAGCCCGTCGAACCGCCGCCAGGCCAGGACGTGCGCGTGGCATCCAGATGCAGCCGCACGAGGCTGCGCAGACTGTGGCCCGCCTCCGCGGCCTGCTCACCGAAGAGCCGCCGCTCCTCCAGCTCGTCGCGGGTGAGCCGGCGCCCGGTGTCGGCGACTCCGGCCAGGATCTCGGCGTACCCGGTCAGGTACGTCTCCCGCTCGTCCGTCTGCTGCTTGCCTGCCTGCCGCTGGTCCGTCTGCCGTTGGTCCGTCTGCCGTTGGTCCGTCTGCCGTTGGTCCGTCTGTCGTTGGTCCGTCTGCAGGTCCGTCACCCCGCGCCTCCCCTGCCGTTCACGCCCGGTGCGCGGTGTCCGGCAACGTGAGGGTAGTCAACACTGCCGGAAACCGGCAACGCGCGGGGGAGGGTGCGGAGGCTACCCTCCGCCGCCGGTCCGTGCCTGTCCGCTCCCGCGGTGCCGCCTGCCCCCTACGGCCGCTGGTACGGCTGCTGCCCCGCCGGCCCGTACGCCTGACCGCCGGCCTCCTGCGCCTGGAGCTGCTCCGCCTGCTCCCTGGTCATCTGCTGCTCGGCGCCGCAGAACGTGCACTGGGTCGTGTACTTCGTGGAGAAGGGGAACAGCGGCACGAAGAACAGCGTGAACTTCGTGACGCGCTTCCTGAGCGTGTGCGCGGCGGGGTTGCCGCACCGGGCGCACACCAGCGTCAGTATCGCGAGCTGGTAGAGGTATCCCTTGGTGCCGAAGATGATCACGAGCTGGGTCCTTCCCGGTCGGCCCCCTGCGAACGCGCAGGACACCCCGATCCTCTCTCAGATCCCGGCCCCCGACAGGTCGTGCCTACAGGTCGCACGCCGCCCCATTTGGGTGCCGCCCCGGATGGCCACGACGGGCCCGTGCGGGCGACGCTGGAGCCCACTCCCCTTACCCGGCCGCTCCGTCCTGGTGTGATCGCGATGCCCCACCCCGCAAGGAGAGCACATGGCCCGCCCCGCTGACCGCGTCGCCCGCCCAGGGCTCCGCGTCGGGAGGAGGACCCCATGCCCGTACCCGAAGACCGCAGGCTCACCGAGATCGAGTCCCGGCTGCACCGCGAGGACCCGCAGTTCGCCAGGGCCTTCGCCGACGGCCGCCCCCGCCGCCCGCGCGAGTACCGGTACCACCGGGCCTGGCTGCTGCTCGCCGTCGCCCTGGGCGCGCTGGCCACCGGTATGTTCCTGGCCCACGGCCTGCTCATCGCCGCCGGGCTGGTCTTCGCCGGGGTCGCCGGTGAACTCTTCGACCCGCACCGGCGCGAGCGCGGCACCCGGAGCCCGCCGCGCGAGTCCTGACCCCGGCGGACGGGGCCCGGCCGCCCGCGTGGCCGCGTACGGGACTGTGTGCGGGACCGCGACTGTGGCCGCGTACGGGACTGTGCGCGGGATCGTGACCGTGGCCGCATACGGGACTGTGTATGGGGCCGCGACTGTAGCTGCGTACGGGACCGCGAATGGGGCCGCGACCGGGGCTGCCTACGGCCCGGAGCCTGCCCGATGACCCTGTCCGAGCTGTACGTGATGCTGCTGATCGGCGGCACGGTGCTGCTGGCCAGCATCGCCGCCGCCCGCGCCGCCCACCGCGTCGGGCTGCCCAGCCTGCTGCTGTTTCTGTGCGTCGGCCTCGTCGCCGGCGAGGACGGTCTCGGCCTGCGGTTCGACGACGCCCAGCTGGCCCAGGCGCTGGGCGCCGCCGCCCTCGCGCTCATCCTCGTCGAGGGCGGCCTGACCACCCGCTGGCGCGATGTACGGCGCCTGCTCGCCCCCGCCGGTGTACTCGCCACGGTGGGTGTGGCGATCTCCGTGGCGGTGACCGCGGCGGGCGCGCACTGGCTGCTGGGGATCGACTGGCGGCTGGCCCTGCTGATCGGCGCGATCGTCTCCTCCACCGACGCCGCCGCCGTCTTCGCCGTACTGCGCGCCCTGCCGCTGCCGCGGAAGGTGAGCGTGCTGGTGGAGGCCGAGTCCGGCTTCAACGACGCGCCCACCATCATCCTGGTCCTGCTCTTCTCCACCACCGCCGAACTGCCAGGACCGCTCCCCGTCGTGGGCAACCTCCTCTTCCAGCTCGTGGTCGGCGGCATCCTGGGCGTGGCCGTCGGGTGGCTGGGCGTCGCGGCGCTGCGGCACATCGCCCTGCCCGCGACCGGCCTGTACCCGCTGGCCACCGTCGGTTTCGGGGTCATCGCCTTCGCCGCGGCCGGAGCGCTGGGCGCCAGCGGCATCATCGCCGCCTACCTCTCCGGCCTTGTCCTCGGCAACGCCAAGCTGCCCCACCGCGCGGCCACCCGCTCCTTCGCCGAGGGCGTCGGCTGGCTGGCCCAGATCGGGCTGTTCGTCATGCTCGGCCTGCTCGTCGACCCGTCCGAACTGCCCGCCGCGGTCCTCCCGGCCCTGGTCGTCGGCCTGGTCCTGCTCCTGCTCGCCCGGCCCGTCTCGGTGCTGCTGTGCCTGCTGCCGTTCCGGGTGCCCTGGCGCGAGCAGGTCTTCATCTCCTGGGCCGGTCTGCGCGGCGCGGTCCCCATCGTGCTCACGACCTTCCCGGTGGTGGCCGGGGTGACCGGTGCGCGCGACGCCCTGAACATCGTGTTCGTCCTCGTCGTCCTGTTCACGCTGCTCCAGGGGCCGACGCTGCCCGCCGTCGCCCGGTGGACGAGGGTGACCCGTCCGGACGCGCTGCGCGAGATCCAGGTCGAGACCGCGCCGCTCGACCTGCTGGACGCCGACCTGCTCACCGTGTCGGTCCCGCCGGGTTCGCGGCTGCACGGCGTCTCCGTCTCCGAACTGCGGCTGCCGCACCCGACGGTCGTCACCCTGGTCGTCCGCGGCGGCACCAGCCTCGTACCCGACCGCGACACCGTGCTGCGCGCCGGCGACGAACTGCTGCTCATCACCACACCCCGGGTCCGGGAGGCGGCGGAACGCCGGCTGCGCGCCATCGGCCGCCGCGGCAGACTGGCCCGCTGGCTGGGCGAGCACGGCGCTCCGGAGTCGGAGCACGCCGGCGCGTGAGGGCGTGAGGGCGGGTGCGTGTGAGGGCCGGGGGGTGTCGTTCTCGTTCTCCTCGCCCTCAGGTCCCGGTCACTGCGTACCGCCCTCCTTGTCCGGCATGACGACGAGACTGATGAGGTGGCGCAGGCGGCCGTCGTCCGGTCTGCGCTCGGTGCGCCGGGCGACCACGGCCTCCAGCTCCTCGACGAGCGCGGTGAACTCGTCGTCGGTCAGCCAGACCGCGCCCTGCCGGTAGAGGACGCCTTCGCGGGCGGGCTCGGTGTCGTCGCGGCTGAGGTAGCGGTCGAAGTCGGCCATGAGGGCGCCGGTGAAGACGGTGAATGCCTGCCGGTGGTCGTCCTTGGTCATGGTGGCCCGGGCGTCCTCGTCGACGAGGGCCTCGTCCTGGCGGACCCGGTAGCTGCGTTCGACGGTGCCGCGGACGCGCCTCTCGTGGCTGACCTCCAGGACACCGGCCTCGGTGAGCGTGGCCATGTGCCGGTACATGGAGGCGGGCGAGACGTCGGGGAGCCGTTCGCGCAGCTGGGCGGTGGTCAGTTCACCGGCGCCGACCAGGGTCTGCAGGATGCGCATGCGGACGGGGTGGAGGAGGAGATTCGAGGTAGCCATGAGACTCATGTTCTCACATCTGATAACGTTCTCGTAGTTGAGAGCGATCGAGAGAGGCGGAGCCTTGCCCGAAACCGACCTGACGGTCACCGCGGACGACGGGACCCTGCTGGCCGGCACCCTGAGCCTTCCTACCGGCCCTGGGCCCTACCCCGCCGTCCTCCTGCTGCACGGTTCGGGCCCTCTGGACCGCGAGGGCAACACGCGCAAACTGCCGCTGAACCTGGGGCGCCCACTGGCCGACGCCCTGGCCGCGGCGGGCATCGCCACGCTGCGCTACGACCGGCGCGGCGCGGGAGACACCCCCGGCGTCTGGGAGGAGACCGGCTTCACCGACAACCGCCAGGACGCGAGCGCCGCCCTGCGTACCCTCGCCGCCCACCCGGACATACACCCCGACGCCGTCGGCGTCGTCGGCCACAGCGAAGGCGCCCTGCATGCGATGACCCTCGCCGCCCGACACGAGGTGGCGGCGGCGGTACTGCTGGCCGGGTTCGCCCGCGAGGGCGAGTCGGCCTTCCGCTGGCAGGCGGCGTCGGTCTTCGGCGGTCTACCCGCCCCGGTCCGCCTGCTGCGCCGCCCCCTGGGCGCCCTGGGCGAGCGCGTCCTGGCCCGCGTCAAGCGCACCCGCACCGACGTGGCGCGGATCGCCGGCCTCCTCCCGCTCAACGCGCGCTGGATGCGCGAGATGCTCGTCCACGACACCCGTGACGACCTGGTCGCCGTCCCGGCCGTGGTCCCCGTCCTTGCCGTCACCGGCGACAAGGACATCCAGGTCCCGCCCGCCGACCTCGACGAGATCCGACGCCTGGTGCCCGGCGGCGACACCGAGATCCACCGCGTCCCCGACCTGACCCACGTACTGCGCCGCGACCCGGACCGGCCCACGCTCCGTGCCTACCGCCGGCTGCTCCGTGAACCGGTCGACCCCGAGGTGCTCACCCTCGTCGCGACCTGGCTCCAGGTTCGCCTGCACGAGCCCTCGGGCACTCCCGCGGACGAGCGGCCCGCGACCCGCCCCTGACCCGCTTACGCGCCTTACGCACGACGCCACACGCACGTTTGACACCCCATGGCCACGGACGACCGAAGGTTTGGCATGCCCACTTCACGAAGCACGTCGCACGGCACTCCTTTCACCGCCCCTGCCCCTCCCCCTGACTCCGCCTCCGTCCCTGCCTCCGCACCCGCTCAGAACGCCGCCCCGGCGCCCGTCCGCGACTACCGCTCCGACCTGACCCTCTTCATGGTCATCGCCTTCGCCGTGAGCTGGCTCTCCTGGGGCGCGGCGATCGCGCTGGGCGGCACCGAGACGAACGAAGCCGCCAACGCCCCGTACATGCTCGGCGCCTTCGGCCCGCTGGTAGGCGCCCTCGTGCTCCGCGTCCGCCGCCGTCGACGCGGCGAACCGGTCCCCGAACACGTGGTCCCCTTCCGCCCGGCGCACCTGCTCAAGGCACTGCTCCTGCTGGTGCTGGGCTCGGCGACCGTCCTGGCCGCCGCCCTGCTCGCGAGCCGTGCGGGCGGCCCCGAGCTGAGCCTGGACGTCGCGAAGGACGCCATCGACGACTTCGGCGGGCCCGCGGCGTTCCTCGTCGGCATGCTGGTCAGTGGCCCGCTGTCCGAGGAGCCGGGCTGGCGGGGCACCGCGTACCCGAGGCTGCGTCAGAAGCTGAGCACCTTCCGGGTCTGCCTGGTCCTGGGCGTCACCTGGGCCGTGTGGCACCTCCCGCTGTTCTTCATCGACGGCACCGTCCAGCACGACCTCGGTCTCGCCACCCCGAGCGGTGTCCTGTTCGTCGCCAGCAACATCCCGATGGCCATGCTGGTCACCGCCGCCTACGAGCGCGCCGGCATCGTCGCCTCCATCGCGGTGCACTTCGCGGTCAACGCGACGATGATCCTGCTCGCCGTGGAGGAGCCGAAGGTCCAGGCCATGATCCTCGGCATCCAGACCCTCACGGTGACGGCGCTCCTCCTCACCCACCGCACGGGACGGCGGCGCTCGTAGACTCCGCGGCCACGCGGGCGGGCAACTCGGCCCGCTCGCCTGGACACGCTATGGGGAAGTCGAAGTAGGTGTCCGGGTGGGGTTCGTCCCTCAACGTGTAGTGCCACCACTCGCAGTCGTAGGAGTCGAAACCGCTGGCATCCATGATCGAGCGCAGATGCCGGCGGTTCGCCGCCTCGACCCGCGAGATTCCCGGTGCGTCATGGTGTGAGACCGCGTCCATGAGGTCGTGGCCGCCGCCCACGGCGGCGAGTTCACCGGTGGTCAGGTGGTACAGCGTCAGGTCGACGGTGCCGCCCCGGCTGTGGCCCGATCTGGCCGCCACGTATCCCCGGTCGAACATCTCGGCCCTGCCGATGTTCGGATAGTGCCGCGCCTTGGTCAGGCCGTCCTCCGGCTGTCGGGACCAGCGGAGAAAGCAGTCCACGGCCCGCTGCGGGCGGTAGCCGTCCCACAGGAGCAGCCCGAAACCGAGGGACTCGGCACCCTCCTCCGCCCGTCCCAGTGCCGCGCACAGGGCCTTCGTGCCGACGATCCGGTTCGCCAGGTAACCGTCCACCGGCTTGCCGGTGAAGTTGTCCCAGGTGGCGTACTTGGCGTCCCACCGTATTCCGGGCACCAGCTCGTCCACGAAGGCGAAATCCCCGGTCATCGGAGCTTCCCCGTCAACGCCAGCGACACCGTCCGGTCGATCACCTCGGAGAGTGGCAGCCCGGCGGCCGCCATCATCCTCGGATACCGGCTGTACGAGGTCATGCCCGGCAGGGTGTTGACCTCGTTGAGGACGACTTCACCGTTGTCCTTGAGGAACATGTCCACCCGCGCCAGCCCTGTGCATCCCAGTGCCCGGTACACGTCCTTCGCGGTCTCCTGGACGAGTGCCCGCGCCTCGGCCGGGATGTCGGCGGGCACGATCGCCGTCGAGTTCTCCGAGCCGCTTTCCGGCTCATCCTCCTGGTGGATCCGGAAGAACCCGTGGGAGAGCGCGATGCGGTCCACCTCACCCACGACCAGTTCCGTGTCGTTGCCCAGGACGGCGCAGCCGATCTCGCTGCCGACGACGGCCTCTTCGACCAGCACCTTCGTGTCGTACCGCCGAGCGGCCGCCACCGCCGCCGGCAGATCCTCCCGCCGGGACACCTTGGTCACGCCGAAGGACGACCCGGAACGGGCCGGCTTCACGAAGACGGGGTACGCCACCCGGTCGGCATCGAGGTACTCGTCCCCCGCCACGGTCCGGAATCTCGGCGTGGCGATCCCCGCGCTCCCGGCGACGACGTACGCGAGGGACTTGTCCATGCACAGGGCGGAACTCTGCACGTCGCAGCCCACGTACGGAATGCCGGATAGCTCCAGCAGACCCTGCGTCGCCCCGTCCTCGCCGAGGGTGCCGTGCAGGACGGGCAGGACGACGTCCAGGCGTATCGTCCGGTACCGCCCCTGCTCCAGCACGAGCAGCCCGTGGACGCTCCGGTCCGGCGACAGCACGGCCGGACGGCAGTCGCCGTCCTCCCAGTCCGGTCCGGGACCGTCGCAGAGCTTCCACGCGCCGTCCCTCGTGATTCCCACGAAGAAGGGCTGGTACTTCTCGGTGTCGAGGCTGCGAGCGATCTCCTGGGCCGACTTGACGGAGACGGCGTGTTCTTCGGATGAGCCTCCGAATACGATGCCGATCTTCAACTTGGCCGACTCGTCCGACTTAGCCATGCTGTTTCCTGCTTTCGAAATTCAGGCAGTTGACGATGGAGTTCTCGACCGTGTCCCGCAGGGCATGGTCGGTGTAATAGGCGGTGTGCGGGCTGATGAGCACGTTCGGCATGCTCTGCAGCCGCGGTATCAGGGTGTTTTCAATGGGTCTGTCTCTGCAGTCGGCGTAGAAGATTCCTTCCTCGCCTTCGACGACGTCCAGTGCCGCACCGCTCAACCGTCCGCTCTCCAGTGCCGAGAGCAGGGCCCCGGTTTCGATGAGCGGGCCGCGCCCCGTATTGATGACGAACGCGCCTCTTTTCATCTGCCGAATACGTCGCTCACCCAGGAGGTGATGGGTATCCGGACTCAGCGGAACGTGCAGCGTCACGATGTCGCTCGACCGCAGCAATACGTCGAGAGGTACGTAATCTGCCGTCGTCGTGGACCGGCTACCGTGCGCCAGGACACGGGAGCCAAAACCCCGCAGCCTGTCCACGACCGCCGCGCCGATACGCCCTGTTCCGATCACCCCGACGGTCAGATCGCGCAGCTCCTTGCCCCGCGCCTCGTTCAACCGGTAGTCGTGCAGGTCCGCGCGGCGGACGGTGGCCTTCGCGTTCCGCACTGCCATCAACATGAGCATCAGGGTGTAGTCGGCCACGCTGTCGGGGGAGTAGATGACGTTCTCCACCGTGATGCCGATACGTGTCGCGTATTCCACATCGATGTGATTGCAGCCGATGCTCCGGGTGGATATGTACGTCACGCCGGCTCGACGGAGCGAAAGAAGAACAGCGGGCGCGACAGGCGTCTTGTGCCCCACGCTGACGCACTGGCTTCCGGAGGCCAGCTCGGCATTGACTTCGGACACCCCGGCCTCGGTGAGCGTCGTCCTGACACCGAGACGGGGTGCCATCTCGCGGAACAGGACTGCCTCGTCCTGCCCGCAGCCGTACACAGTGATTCCCGTCGTCGGAACGGACGGGGAGATCGACGGTGCGGAGGAGGCCGGGGACACCGGGGAAAAGGTCATGCCCCCATTCAAGGCGACCTGACGTTGTCGGCGCGTATGCGCTTTTCGATATCCTGACGATAAACTACCGGACGGTAATGCCCGGGCGGGCACTGCGAGACGGACCTCATCGCCCACGTCGTTTCATGTAGAGGTCGAAGGTCCGGTAGACCAGCGGTCGCAGCGGCAGGTCCCACTCGCCCACGTACCGCACCGCCTGGCCTCCGGTGCCGACCTTGAACTGGACCAGCCCGACGTGCGGGTCGTCGGCGTCGAGGGTCGGCGTGATGCCGCGCAGGTCGTAGACGTCGCAGCCGGACGCGAGCGCGTCGCGGATCATCGCCCACTGGCAGGCGTTGGAGCCCCGCACCTCACGCTTCTCGGTGGACGAGGCGCCGTAGGCGTACACCGCGTGGGTGCCGACGCGGACCATGACGGTGGCGGCGACGAGGTCGCCCCGGTGGCGGGCGAGATAGAGACTGACCCGCTCCGGATCCTCGGCGCCCAGCACCGCGAACATGGTCTCGAAGTAGCGCAACGGCCGGGGCGTGAAGCGGTCGCGCTCGGCGGTGTGGACGTAGAGATCGTGAAAGGCATGGAGATCCTCCCCGCTCAGGTCCTGACCCTCCGCGTCGCGCCCGGTCATGCCGCGCCGGGTCGTGCCTTGCCCGCCTGTACCCCGCCCATCCGTGACCTGTTCGCCCGCGACTCGGCCGGCCGTGACCTCGACGCCCTCCTTGGCCGCCTTCCGGACGTTGCGCCGCCAGAGCTGGTTCATGCCCTTGAGCAGGTCGTCCTCGGTTCTCCCGGCCAGTGGGACCTCATACTTGAACTGGGGATGGCCGACCCCGAATCCGTCCTCCGGACTCTGCGGCAGCCAGCCCGCGTCCCTGAGCCGACCGGCCACGCCGACGCCGACCGGGTCGGTCCAGTGGGCGTTCACATCGGTCAGGCGCCGCGTGCCCCTGTCGGCGATGCCCTCCTTGACCTGGCCGGCGCTCCAGACGTTCGTGCGCACGGGCGGACCGAGCCGGATCGCGAACGCGCCCCGCGCCTTGAGGTATGCGGCGAGCGGGTCGAGCCACGCGGCGATGTCGCCGGTCCAGTCTATGACCGGGCCCTCGGGGAGATAGGCCAGCGTGTAGCGCTGGAGTCGCGGCACCGGCCGGTGCAGGACGAGCCCGGCGCCGACCAGTCGCGGGCCGTCGTACCAACCGAGCGACTCGCTGCGCCACTCGGTCTTGACGCGCCCCCATGCCGGGGTCTGCAGGAAGCTGACCGAGCGCTGCGCGCGCACGAACGCCAGGTGCTCGGTAGCGCTGATCGGCCGGACGGTCGGGTGCACGCCCGCGGTCCTGGCCGGGTGGCTCCCCGTCGGGTCAGCTGTTGGTACTGGTTCGCTGTAGGCCATGCAGCCAGTGAAGGCGGCGCCGTGTTGCCGACGCGTATGCGGTTTCCGATACACCGACGATATGTGCCGGGCGAGGCGGGCAGGGGCGGTCCCGGACACCTCGTCGGACGACCCCGGCACCTCGTCGGACGCCGCCTACCAGCTGACTCCGGCGGCCACCGGCAGATGGTCGCTGCCGGTGGCGGGCAGCGTCCACGAACCGGTCGGCTCCACGCCGCGCACCAGGATCTGGTCGATCCGCGCCACCGGGAACTTCGCCGGCCAGCTGAAGCCGAACCCGTCACCGGCCGCGTCCTGAACCGAGTCCAACTGCGAGGTGATGCCCGCCAGCGCGCGGTCGTCCAGGGTGCCGTTCAGGTCCCCGAGCAGCATCACCCGCTCACTCCGGTCGGCGGCGAGAACCGTGCCGAGCGCCTGTGCGTTCCGGTCGCGGGAGTCCGTCCAGAAGCCGGCCCGGGGATTGAGCCGTACGGATCCCAGGTGAGCCACGTACACCACCAGCGGGCCCTGATCCGTGGTCACCGTGGTGCGCAGCGCGCGATTGCCGGCCAGCTGGACGTCGGCCGGTTTGGTGTCCGCGAGCGGCCCGTAGTCCGTGGCGATGTCGACCGGCCGGGTGCCCGACAGCGGCAGCTTGCTCCACAGCCCGACCGTGCCCTGCACCGTGTGGTACGGGTACGTCCCCGCCAGCTCCTTCTCGTACACACTCCGGTCCTCGTCGGTGATCTCTTCCAGGGCCAGCACGTCCACCCCGGAGGCGACCAGGTCGTGGGCGGTGCCGGCCGGGTCCGGATTGTCGGCGCCGACGTTGTGGGTGGCCACGGTGAGGTCGCCGCCCGGTTCGGACTTGTCGACGAGCAGCCCGCCGAAGAGGCTCAGCCATGCCGTGACCGGCAGCACCAGCGCGATCATCGCGGAGACGGAACGGCGCCACAGCGCTCCGGCAGCCAGCACGGGGATGAATACCGCGAACCACGGCAGGAAAGTCTCCACCAGACTGCCGAGGGACCCGACCCGGTTCGGGATCTGGGCGTGCAGCAGCATGACCAGACCCAGCAGGAGCGCCGCCGCCGTGAGCACGGGCCCCCGCTTCCACACCTCCGGTCTGAGCACCCGGCGGAACGCGCGGCGCGGCAGCGGACTCCGCACGGCGGCTATAGCGGCTGTTGCCTCGGCCCCTGTCCCTGTCCCTGCCCCGCTTCCTGTTTCTGCTTCTGCTTCTGTCCCTGCTGCCGACGATGGAGCTGGTGGTGAGATGTGACGCATGCGGTCAGTGAAGGCGAGGCGGCGTTGCCGGCACGTATGCGGATTTCGATATGCCGACGATATGTGCCGACTCGTAACCTCGACATCATGCGTGTGCTGATTGTCGAGGACGAGCCCTACCTGGCGGAGGCGATCCGCGACGGCCTGCGCCTGGAGGCGATCGCGGCCGACATCGCCGGTGACGGCGACACCGCCCTGGCACTGCTGAGCATCAACACCTACGACATCGCCGTCCTCGACCGCGACATCCCGGGCCCGTCCGGCGACGAGATCGCCGCCCGCATCGTCGCCTCCGGCAGCGGCATGCCGATCCTCATGCTCACCGCGGCCGACCGCCTCGACGACAAGGCATCCGGTTTCGGCCTCGGCGCCGACGACTACCTGACCAAGCCGTTCGAACTGCAGGAGCTGGCGCTCAGGCTCAGGGCACTCGACCGCAGGCGCGCCCACAGCAGGCCGCCGGTGCGGGAGGTCGCCGGTCTGCGCGTCGACCCGTTCCGCAGGGAGGTCTACCGGGACGACCGATACGTAGCGCTGACCAGGAAGCAGTTCGCGGTTCTCGAAGTGCTGGTAGCGGCCGAGGGCGGTGTCGTCAGCGCCGAGGAACTCCTGGAACGCGCGTGGGACGAGAACGCCGACCCGTTCACCAACGCCGTCCGCATCACGGTCTCGGCCCTGCGCAAGCGCCTCGGCGAACCAGGGATCATCGCCACCGTGCCTGGCGTCGGATACCGCATCGACACGGCACCCGTCACCGAGCAGGCGGGCGGCGACAGTGGATAGGAGACCCGGCCTGAGCGTCCGCCTGAAGCTCACCCTCAGCTACGCCGGATTCCTCATGCTCGCGGGAGCCCTGCTGCTCGTGGCGGTAGGCGTGTTCCTCGTGCGACAGGGATGGTTGATCACCAACGAATGGGGGGCGGTGAGAGCGACTCCGGGCACGATCTTCCTCCGCAGTTTCGCCCCCACGGCAGCGTGGGTCATGGCGTTTCTCCTGGTGTTCGGCCTCGTGGGCGGATGGTTCCTCGCCGGACGGATGCTTGCCCCTCTGGACCGCATCACGGAGGCCACCCGCACGGCAGCGACCGGATCCCTCTCCCACCGCATCCGGCTGCCGGGCCGCAGGGACGAGTACCGCGAACTCGCCGACGCCTTCGACGAGATGCTCGCCCGCCTCGAAGCCCACGTGTCCGAACAGCGGCGCTTCGCGGCCAACGCCTCGCACGAGCTGCGCACCCCGCTGGCCGTCTCGAAGGCCATCCTCGACGTGGCCCGCACCGACCCGCACCAGGACCCCGGCGAGATCATCGACCGCCTCCACGCCGTGAACACCAGAGCGATCGACCTCACCGAGGCCCTGCTCCTGCTCAGCCGCGCCGGCCAGCGCTCCTTCGCCCGGGAACAGGTCGATTTGTCCCTCCTTGCGGAGGAGGCCACCGAGACACTGCTCCCCTTCGCGGAGAAGCACGGGGTCACCCTCGAAACCAGCGGCGACGTGACCCCCGCCCTCGGATCACCGGCCCTCCTCCTCCAACTGACCACGAACCTCGTCCACAACGCGATCGTCCACAACCTCCCCGGCCGGGGCAGGGTCTGGATCCACACCACCGCCGGCCCCCGCACCACGCGGCTCGTCGTCGAGAACACCGGCGACCTGATCAGCCCCCACCGGGCCTCGACCCTCACCGAACCCTTCCAGCGCGGTACCGAACGCGTACACACCGACCACCCCGGCGTCGGCCTGGGCCTGGCCATCGTCAACACCATCACCCAGGCCCACGACGGCACCCTCACCCTCACCCCACGCCACAGCGGGGGCCTCCGCGTCACGGTGGAACTACCGACGAGCGCCCCGCGCACCACCAAGTAGCCAGCGAGCAACCATTGCACGGCCGGGATCGTCGTGCTGCCGGGCGAGCGACGGCTCAGGGCCGGTATGTGGCGTCTGGGCCGTTGCCGGGTTCGCCCTCCGGCTGGTGATCCCCCTCGAGAGTGGCGGCCCAGCTGGCGAGCAGTTTGAGGCCGTCGGCCGATGGGGTGCCGGGCCCGGCACTCATGGCGGTGAGGGTCAGACCGGGGTCGGTCGGTACGGGGAGCGCTTCGAAGGCGAGTGTGAGGTCGCCGACGGCGGGATGGTGGAAGCGTTTGAGGCCGGTGTGGTGCAGGCGCACGTTGTGCGCGGCCCACAGCGAACGGAAGTCCTCGCTGCGAGTGGAGAGTTCGCCGATCAGGTCGCTGAGGTCGCGGTTGTAGGGGTCCTGTCCGGCCTCGGTGCGCAGGAGGGCTGCGGCTGCGGCCCGCTGGTGGTCCAGTTCCGTCATGTACTGCTCGGCGCCGGGGTTGAGGAACTGGTAGCGGGCCATGTTGACCGGCCGGGCGGGGTCCTGGAACAGCGGCCAGTACAGGGCCTTGCCGAGACGGTTGGTCGCGAGGATGTCGAGGCGGCCGTTGCGGATGAAGGCGGGCGCGTCGGTCATCGCGTCGAGGAGCTGCTGCAGGGCGGGCCGGATGGGCTGTGCCGTGCGGCGGCGTGCGGGCCGGCGGGTGGTACTGGCGCTCCTGGCCAGGTCCATCAGATGGGCACGCTCGGATTCGTCGAGCTGCAGCGCCCGGGCCAGGGAGTCCAGGACGGCTTCGGAGGTGCCGGAGAGATTCCCACGTTCGATGCGGGCGTAGTACTCGGCGCTGACACCGGCGAGCATCGCGACCTCTTCGCGACGCAGCCCTTTGACCCGCCGGTGTCCGGAGGCCGGCAGGCCCGCCTGCTGTGGCGTGATCCTCGCGCGGCGGCTGGTGAGGAACTCGCGGACCTCACTGCGGTTGTCCATGTCTTCGAGGCTACGACGATCGCGGGGCAGGAGGGGTGCCCTGCCAGTACACGTAACAGTGGGTCCTTCCGCACACGCGTGACCTGCCGTTTCATCGATATCAGGCCGGTGGTCGGCAACCGCCCCCGCCACAGACGGCCGCCCCTGCGTCGGTGATGGCGGAACACAAACAGCCCGAGGGACGACGAGTCCCGGTCCCTGCCGCCCCGACCGCAGCTCCTGACCCTCTCCGGGCCCGGAACCATCCAGCTCCCCGCACTCCTCCCCCAACGCTACGGAAAAGACCATGCGCGCAACCGTCCTTCACGCTCCCTACGAAGTACGGGTCGAAGACCGGCCCAAGGCCGCCCTCCAGCAGCCCACCGATGCGGTCATCCGCACCGTCGCCACCTGTGTGTGCGGCTCGGACCTCTGGGACTACCGAGGCGTCAACGAAGTCGCCGGGCCCATGCCCGGCGGCCACGAATACGTCGGCCTCGTCGAAGAAGTCGGCAGCGAGGTGACCAGCGTCAAGCCCGGCCAGCTCGTGGTCGGTTCGTTCTTCGCCTCCGACAACACCTGCCCCAACTGCGAGAACGGCTACCAGACCAACTGTCTGCACCGCGAGTTCGTCGGCGGCTGCCAGGCCGAGTACGTCCGCGTCCCGCTCGCCGACGGCACCCTCGTCCACGTCCCCGGCGAGGTGGCCGAGGAGCACATCCCCAGCCTCCTGGCCTGCTCCGATGTGATGGGCACCGGCTGGTACGCGGCCGTCGCCGCCCAGGTCGGGCCCGGTGACACCGTCGCGGTGGTCGGGGACGGAGCCGTCGGCCTGTGCGCCGTCATCGCCGCCAAGGAACTCGGAGCGACCCGCATCATCGCCATGTCCCGCCACACCCCGCGCCAGAATCTGGCCCGCGAGTTCGGCGCCACCGACGTTGTCACCAAGCGCGGCGACGAGGGCGCTGCCCGGATCAAGGAGCTGACCGGCGGCATCGGCGCGGACGCCGTCCTGGAGTGCGTGGGCAACCCCGAGTCCATGCAGCAGGCCCTCCACTCCACCCGCCCCGGCGGAAACGTCGGCTTCGTCGGCGTCCCGCACGGCGTGCAGATCGACGGGGAGGAGCTGTTCTTCTCCCATGTGGCCCTGCGCGGCGGCCCGGCCCCGGTCCGCGCCTTCCTGCCCGACCTTGTCGAGCGCGTCCTCACCGGCCGGATCAACCCGGGCAAAGTCTTCGACCTGGAGCTTCCCCTGGACCAGGCCGCCGAGGGCTACCGGGCCATGGACGAGCGCCGCGCCATCAAGACCCTCCTGCGCCCCTGAATCAACCGTCGGCACGTCCGCCGCGCCGAGAAGCGGCTGCCCCGACCCCCAGCACGAGGCGGCGCCCTGACACCGAGCCCGCCTGCCACAGAGATAGGACCCCGAGCATGAACCCGCAGTACAACTTCGAAGGCCAGGTCGCCCTGGTCACCGGCGCGGCCTCCGGCATGGGACTGGCCGCCGCCCGCTCCTTCGCCCAGGCCGGCGCGGCCGTCGTACTCGCCGACATGAACGAGACCGCCGTGCAGACGGCGGCGAAGGAACTCACGGACGCCGGACACCAAGCCATCGGTGTGGTGTGCGACGTCACCGACGAGGACCAGGCCGCCGCCATGGTCCAGCGCACGGTGGACACCTACGGACGCCTCGACATGGCCTTCAACAACGCCGGTATCCAGGTCCCGCCCTCGGACGCCGCCGACGAGACGGCCGAGAACTTCGACCGCGTCAACGGCGTCAACCTGCGCGGTGTGTGGGCCGCCCAGAAGCACGAGCTGCGCCAGATGCGCACCCAGGGCTCCGGCGCCATCGTCAACTGCTCTTCCCTCGGCGGGCTGGTCGGCCTGCCCGAGCGCGCCGCCTACCACGCCTCCAAGCACGGTGTGATCGGCCTGACCAAGAGCGCCGCCGTCGAGTACGCGCCCAAGGGCATCCGTATCAATGCCGTCTGCCCGGGCGTGATCGAGACGCCGATGGTCGCCGACATGCTCGAGGGGCAGGCCGAAGCCATGGCCGCGATCATGAACGACCAGCCCATCGGGCGCCTCGGCCAGGCCGAGGAAGTCGCCGCTGCTGCCCTGTGGCTCTGCAGCCCCGGTGCCAGCTTCGTCATCGGCGTCGCCCTGCCCGTCGACGGCGGCTACACCACGCACTGACCCCAGGACCGCCAGAAACCACTCAGGGGCCCGACCCGCTAAGCGGATCAGGCCCCTGATCTGGTACTTCACTGTCGGGGTGGCGGGATTTGAACCCACGACCTCTTCGTCCCGAACGAAGCGCGCTACCAAGCTGCGCCACACCCCGATTGTCGCTGCTCGTCGCGGCGACGTCGTTTACTTTAGCCCACCGGTGGCCGGAGACGAAATCCGGTTTATCGGGGGCGGCGGAGCGGGTCCGGGCGGATGTGGTCCAGGGCTACGAGGAGTACGGCCAGGGCGTAGAGGGCGAGGCCGACGAGGAGGGCGTTGCCGAGGACGATCTTGTAGCCGTGCTGGGCGACGTCGAGGAAGGGGTAGAGGTAGCTGTCCTGGGAGCCAGGGGCGAGCAGCTCGCCGCGGGCCAGGGTGAAGGCGAGGTAGGCCAGGGGGTACAGGAGCCACACGGGGGCCTGGCGCAGGTGCAGGTGGCCGGCCGGGGTGAGCAGGAGCCAGTCCAGGATCGCGGCCACCGGTACCGCCGTGTGGAGGATGTGGGTCGCGGCGGTCTGCCAGACCATGCCGCTGTCGCCCTGGACGGCGAACGGGCTCGACGCGTGGGCCAGGAGCACGTGGTGGACCAGGCTCGCGGCGACGACGTAGAACAGGGCCGCGCCCGTGAGAGCCCCCGGCAGGGGGTGGTGGGCGGACCAGGCGCACCGGGCGGAGACGAGCATGACCAGCGCCAGCAGGATGCCGCTCTGGATCGTGAAGTGGCTCAGGGCCGTGGTGGGCGCACCGTCGGCGAGCAGCTCGATCGCCACGCCGGTCAGGGCCAGCAGGGCGATCAGGCCGCGGAAGGCGGCGACCGTGCGCCGGCGGGCCGGGATCAGTACGGCACGGGCCGGCACGACGGTGGGCGGCAGGACGACGTGGCCCGGGATCGGGGGGAGGTCCGGGATGTCCCTGGGTATCGGGGCTGTCATGGCCCCAACGTAGGCAAATCGGACATGGCGGGCTATGTGGGTGGGCCGTGTGGGGTACGCGGTTGCCCTCGGTGACCGTGTGGATTCGCCCGCAGGCTCCCCCTGGGGGCCTCTGGTCGTCAGCTCCCCGGGGCCCGTGGCCGTCAGCTCTCCCGGGCCTCTGGCCGTCAGCTCGCCGCGGGCCTCTCGCCGTCAGCTCTCCCGGCCCACCAGCGTCAGCAGCGTCGCCTCCGGTGGGCAGGCGAAGCGGAACGGGGTGTATCGGTTCGCGCCGCAGCCGGCCGAGACGTGGAGGTAGGACGTGTGGCCACCGGACGTGTGCCTGGACAGGCCCTTCACGCGGTCGGTGTCCAGGTCGCAGTTGGTGACCAGGGCGCCGTAGAAGGGGATGCAGAGCTGGCCGCCGTGGGTGTGGCCGGCCAGGACCAGGGGATAGCCGTCCGCCGTGTAGGCGTCCAGGACGCGCAGGTACGGGGCATGGACCACGCCCATCGAGAAGTCGGCCGCGCCGGACGGGCCGCCGGCCACCTCCGCGTACCGGTCCCGCTTGATGTGCGGGTCGTCCAGTCCCGTCAGCTCGACCGACACGCCCTCGATCTTGAGCGTGCCCCGGGTGTTCGTGAGGTTCTGCCAGCCCGCGGAGTCGAAACCGTCGCGCAGGTCCTCCCACGGGTTGTGGACGGCACCGACGACCGGCGGGTTGCCGTTGAGACCGTGGCGGCCCTGGACCTTCTCGAGCAGGTACCGGGCGGGGTTGCGGGGCCGCGGCCCGTAGTAGTCGTTGGAGCCGAAGACGTAGGCGCCCGGGAACTCCATCAGGGGGCCGAGCGCGTCCAGGACCTCGGGGACGCCCTCCGGGTCGGACAGGTTGTCGCCGGTGTTGATCACGAGGTCGGGGCGCAGCCCGGCCAGTGAGCGCAGCCAGCGCTGCTTCTTGCGCTGACCGCCGACCATGTGGATGTCGGAGACCTGGAGCACGCGCAGCGGACGCATACCGGACGGGAGGACGGGGACCGTCACTCGTCGGAGGCGGAAAGCGCGGGGCTCGATGCCCGCCGCGTAGATCAGACCGGCGGCGCCAACCGCCGTGATTCCCAGGGGTACTCCGTATCGCGCGCGCATACGTCCATCGTGTCAGAAGCGGCTGGAGAGCGACGGACGCGGTGGTGGGCGGGCCCTCCGCGGCCACCTGGACCGGCGGCGCGCAAATCGACGGGCGCCGGTACCCGCGCACCTGCGACAATCAGGTCCATGACCACGCTCAAGTCGAAGCTGCACGACGACCTCAACTCCGCGATCAAGGAGCGCGACGAGCTCCGCTCCTCGACGCTCCGGCTGACGCTGGCCGCGATCACCAAGGAGGAGGTCGCGGGGAAGGAGAAGCGGGAGCTCTCCGACGACGAGGTGCAGAAGGTGATCACCCGCGAGGCGAAGAAGCGCCGCGAGGCCGCCGAGGCATTCGCCCAGGGCGGCCGCGCCGAGCAGGCCGAGCGGGAGAAGGCGGAGGGCGAGGTGCTCGCCGCCTACCTGCCGAAGCAGCTCTCCGACGACGAGCTGAACGCGATCGTCGCGCAGGCCGTCGAGGAGGCGAAGGCGGCCGGTGCCGAGGGGCCGCGGGCCATGGGTGCCGTGATGAAGATCGTGAACCCGAAGGTGGCCGGGCAGGCCGAGGGCGGCCGGGTCGCCGCCGCCGTCAAGAAGCTCCTGGCCGGCTGAGTCGCCGCCGCGTTCCTGCGACGCGGGTGGAACCGGCTGTGCCGGTATCGCCGGTAACACCTGCGGAACCGGCTGTGCCGGAAACGCCGGCACTACCTACGGAACCGGCTGTGCCGGTACGCCGGTAACACCTGTGAGGGCCCTCTCCGCAGTCGCGGCGAGGGCCCTCGTCAGGTCGAAGGAAGGTGTCAGCGGCGTCCGCCGGGGCCGTTGCCCGGGCCCTGGATCAGGTTCCCCGGGAAGCCGCCGTCCCCGCCGCCGTTGCCGTTGCCGCCGTTGGTCAGGCCGGCGATGAAGCCCTCGTCGTCGCCGTTGTTCCCGTCGTCGGGCTTGTCCTCGTCGCGGCCCTTGTCCTTGTCCTTGTCCTTGTCCTTGTTCTTGTCGCCGTCCGGGATGTCGACGAGGTTGAACGAGGGGGAGTCCTTGCCCTCCAGGGCGCCGGTCATGGCGTCCTTCCAGATCGGGCCCGGGACCGCGCCACCGAAGACGAGGGGGTGGTAGACGCCGCCGATCGTGATGTTCTTCATCTCGACCTTCTGGCTGGCGCTGCCGACCCAGACGGCGCCCGACATGTTCGGCGTGTAGCCGACGAACCAGGCGTTCTTGCGCTCGTCGGTCGTACCCGTCTTGCCGGCGTTGGCGCGGTCGCTGAGACCTGCCGCTTTACCGGTACCGGAGTCGACCACGCCCTGCAGCAGGGTGTTCACGCTGTCCGCGGTCTTCTCCGTCATGGCGCGGGAGCACGTCGACTTCGGCACCTCCAGCGACTTCTGCTTGTTGCCGACCTTCTGGGTGATCGACTCGATCGCGACCGGCGTGCAGTACATGCCGCGCGAGGCGAAGGTGGCGTAGGCGCTCGCCATCGTCAGCGGCGACATACCGACCGAGCCGAGGGCGAGGGCGGAGGGGTTCTGCGGCAGCTTGTCGCCGTTGCCCTGGTGGACGTGGAGCTTGTCCGCCATGGACGCGACCGGGCACAGACCGATGTCGGCGAGCATCTGGACGAAGTAGGTGTTGACCGACTTGGCCATCGCCTCCTTCAGCCGGTACGGGCCGACCTCCGACTCGTTCTCGTTCTCGAGCCGGTAGCCCGAGTCGTTGATCCAGGGCTTGTCACAGGTCTGGATGGGGCTCGGGTAGTCCATGTCGTACGGCGACGAGTACTCCTTCGTCGCCGGCACGTTCTCCTCCAGGGCCGCGGCCGCGAGGAACGGCTTGAACGTCGAACCCGTCGGGAAGCCGTAGTTGGAGCCGCCCACGGCGTGGTCGACCGAGTAGTTGATCTCGGTCTCGTCCTTGCCGTAGCCGTACGGCTTCGACTGGCCCATCGCGACGATCCGGCCGGTGCCGGGTTCGACCAGCGTGCTCGCCGCGGCGACCGAGTCCGACTTGTTGACGTGGTCCTTGAGCGACTGGTGCACCGACTCCTGGGCCTTCGGGTCCAGCGTCGTACGGATGGTGAGGCCGCCCTGGTTCCAGATCTTGGCCCGGTCCTTGCGGGTCTTGCCGAAGACCGGTTCGCTCAGGAACACCTCGCGCACGTAGTCGCAGAAGAAGCTCGCGTCGTTCACGGCCGTGATGCAGCCGTTCTTCGGCTTGCTGACCTTCAGCCCGAGCGGTGCCTTCTTCGCCTTCTCGGCCTCGGCCGTGGAGATGTCGCCGACCTGTGCCATGCGGTTCAGGACGATGTTGCGGCGCTTGGTGGCCTCCGCCTCGTCGTTGACCGGGTCGTATCGGCTGGGCGACTGGACGATGCCGGCCAGGAGGGCGGCCTCCTGGACGTTGAGGTCCTTGGCGTGCTTGGAGAAGTAGCGCTGGGAGGCCGCCTCGACGCCGTACGCCTGCTGGCCGAAGAACGTGATGTTCAGGTAGTTCTCGAGGATCTTCTTCTTGCCCAGCTCCTCCTCGACCTGGATCGCGAGCTTCAGCTCCTGGATCTTGCGGCCGATGGTCTGCTGGGTGGCCTGGGCGACCTTCGTCGCGTCGTCTCCCGCCTCCTCCACGAAGACGTTCTTGACGTACTGCTGGGTGAGCGTGGAGGCGCCCTCGGAGACCTCGCCGCTGCGCGCGTTCTTGTTGAGGGCGCGCAGGACGCCCTTCAGGTCGATCGCGCCGTGCTCGTAGAAGCGGGAGTCCTCGATCGCGACGATCGCCTTCTGCATGTACGGCGAGATGTCCTTGAGGTCGACAACCGTCCGGTCGCGCGAGTAGACCGTGGCGATGGTGCCGCCCTCGGCGTCGAGGATGGTGGTGCGCTGGCTCAGCGGGGGAGTCTTCAGGTTGGTCGGGAGGGCGTCGAAGCCCTCCACCGATCCCTTGGCGGCCAGCCCCAGCGCGCCCACGGCGGGCAACGCGATGCCGGCCAGCACTGCTCCCGCGAGGACACTGACACCGAGGAACTTGGCGGCCTGCTGCGTTGGCGACAGACCACCGCCCGAGCGCTTCTTTGGCATGGAGGCAGCCTACGTTCTCATTCGCCGGACACGCGTATATGCCTTGGCCTAAGCTGCACTCAACTGTCACAGCAGTGAGGCCACGTATCAATACGTCCGGCGACCCCGAATCGTTCCGGATCCGCTCGAGTTTTTTCCGAGGGGCCCCGCTGGGGGGCGCGTTGGTGCGTACCGGCGCGTGCCGCGGCGTGTGGAGTGCGTGTCCGAATTTGCCTTGTGTGTCAATCGGTGTCCGTTGTGGCGCAACAGAGATGACCCGAATGTCGGGATCGTCGCGCATGTCGCCAGCTCACTCCCCCGGGTGATCTGCCGCTTACCCATAGTCCGTTCGGGCCATTCAAGATTGGGCCCGAAGGGGGTGTTGCGCTGTGCCCACCTTCCGTAACGTCCTCAACTGGCGGCGGTGAATATGCCGCTGCCGCCGTGGGGGAGCCTCGATTCGGGAGAGGACGGCGCCGGTATGGGCTGGGTAACCGACTGGAGTGCGCAGGCCGCCTGCCGCACTACCGATCCGGACGAACTGTTCGTTCAGGGAGCAGCGCAGAACAGGGCCAAGGCGGTGTGCACCGGATGCCCGGTGCGGACCGAGTGCCTGGCCGACGCGCTCGACAACCGCGTCGAGTTCGGCGTGTGGGGAGGCATGACCGAACGGGAACGCCGCGCACTGCTGCGCAGGCGGCCCACCGTGACCTCCTGGCGCCGGCTGCTCGAGACGGCGCGGACGGAGTACGAACGAGGGGTCGGCATCGTGCCCCTCGAGGACGACGAGGTGTACGAGAACTACGCGGCCGTGGGCTGAGCCCCGTACGGCGGCACTGAGCGGCTGTGGGCTGAGCCCTCGTACGGCAGGCAACCACGCTGCCGTGGGCCGAGCACGTACGACGGTCCGATGCCGTACGGCCGGATCAGGCGCCCGGCTCGGGCCGGCCGGTCGCCAGGCGTGCCCCGATGTCCCGCAGTCCCGCGAGGTCGTGCACGTCGCCGGGCAGCGCGGCCACCTCGGTGACCGCCACCTCGGGATGACGCGCGGTGAAGCGGTCACGCGTGCGCTGCTCGCGGGCGAGCAGGTGCATGCGCTCGGCGTGCAGGCGCAGCAGGCCCGCGGCGAGGGCGTCGACGGACCGCTCCGGTGCGTCGGGAGCCTCGGCGGGGGTGACCTCCGAGGAAATCTCCGAAGACGTGTCGGGAGCCTCCGGAGCGGTGTCGGGGGCCGCGTCGTCGGGGACGGAGTCGGCCGATCCTGAACTGCCGTGCGGGTCGGGAGAGTTGCCGGGAGAGGTACGAACTCCAGCTTTCCCGCCGTCCTGATCCACAATGCGGGGATCCTCAAGATTTTCCGCGGCGGCGAGTGCCCGCTCGGCCGACAGCCGGTCGGCGCCGCTGCCGTGGACCCGGTTGAGCACCAGACCGGCCAGCGGCATGTCCTCGGCGGCCAGCCGTTCCACGAAGTACGCGGCCTCGCGCAGCGCGTCCCGCTCCGGGGCCGCGACCACCAGGAACGCCGTCCCGGACGCCTGGAGCAGCTTGTACGTCGCGTCCGCGCGCGTACGGAACCCGCCGAACATCGAGTCCATCGCGGCCACGAAGGTCTGCACGTCCTTGAGGAACTGCCCGCCCAGCACCTTCCCCAGGACGCCGGTCATCATCGACATGCCGACGTTCAGGAACTTCATGCCCGCCCGGCCGCCGACCTTCGCCGGTGCCAGCAGGACGCGGATGAGCTTGCCGTCCAGGAAGGAGCCGAGGCGCTTGGGGGCGTCCAGGAAGTCCAGCGCGGAGCGGGACGGCGGCGTGTCGACGACGATGAGGTCCCACTCGTCCTTCGCCCGCAACTGCCCCAGCTTCTCCATCGCCATGTACTCCTGCGTGCCCGCGAAGCCGGCCGACAGGGACTGGTAGAAGGGGTTGCCCAGGATCGCCGCGGCCCGTTCGGGATCCGCGTGGGACTCGACGATCTCGTCGAAGGTCCGCTTCATGTCGAGCATCATGGCGTGCAGCTCACCGCCCGCCGCGTCGTCGACGCCCTTCACCCGGCGCGGGGTGTTGTCCAGGGAGTCGATGCCCATGGACTGTGCGAGCCGCCGGGCCGGGTCGATGGTGAGGACGACCACCTTGCGGCCGCGCTCGGCCGCGCGCAGGCCCAGCGCCGCCGCCGTGGTCGTCTTGCCGACCCCGCCCGAACCGCAGCACACCACGATGCGGTTGTGCGGGTCCTCCAGCAGGGCGTCGACGTCGAGCACCCGCGCGGGGGTCAGACGGCGCGCGCCCTCGGGGTGGCGGGCCGGGTCGTCCGGACTCATGCGATCCCCTGCTTCCGCAGCTCGGTGGCCAGTTCGTACAGGCCCGCCAGGTCCATGCCCTCCGCGAGCAGCGGCAGCTCGTGCGTCGGCAGGCCCAGCTCACCGAGGGCCGCCCGCTGCTCCTCCTCCAGCGCGTGCCGCTCGGCGTACTCCCCGGCCTGGGCGAGGAGCGGGTCCACCAGCCGCTCGGCGTGCCCGCCCCGCCGTGCCCCGCCGAGCCCCGCACCGGACAGCGACCGGGCCAGCTCCGCACGCGGTGTCTCCCGGACCAGCTCCAGGTCGGTGGCGTCCAGGACCTGCGGCCGCACCATGTTGACGACGACCCGGCCCACCGGGAGCCGCGCCGTCCGCAGCTCGGCGATGCCGTCCACGGTCTCCTGGACCGGCATCTCCTCCAGCAGCGTCACCAGGTGCACCGCGGTCTCCCGCGACTTCAGCACCCGCATCACGGCCTGCGCCTGATTGTGTATGGGGCCGACCTTCGCGAGCCCGGCCACCTCGTCGTTGACGTTGAGGAAGCGCGTGATGCGGCCGGTCGGCGGGGCGTCCATGACGACGTAGTCGTACACGAACCGTCCCCGCTTGTCCTTGCGCCGGACCGCCTCGCACGCCTTGCCGGTCAGCAGGACGTCCCTGACCCCCGGCGCGATGGTGGTCGCGAAGTCGATCGCGCCGAGCTTCTTCAGGGCCCGTCCGGCACCGCCCAGCTTGTAGAACATCTGGAGGTAGTCCAACAGGGCCAGTTCGGCGTCGATGGCGAGGGCGTACACCTCCCCGCCCCCCGGAGCGACGGCGATCTTCCGCTCCTCATAAGGCAGCGCCTCCGTTTCGAAGAGCTGCGCGATGCCCTGGCGGCCCTCGACCTCGACGAGAAGCGCGCGCTTCCCCTCGGTGGCCAGGGCCAGCGCGAGGGCCGCGGCCACCGTGGTCTTGCCGGTACCGCCCTTGCCGCTGACGACCTGGAGCCTGCTCACGCCTTCGAGCGTAACCAGTCCGCGCGCCGAGTACGCCGGAGGCTGTGGACAACGTCGCCGCGACCGGCCCGCGGAGGGGGCCCGGCAGCGGCTGCGGACGGCCACCGGAGCGCGGTGGCGAAGGGCCCCGGACAGCGGCTGCGGAGGTGCCCCGGCCAACGGCTAGAGTCGGCCGCATGACCAAGTGGGAATACGCAACCGTGCCGCTGCTCGTCCATGCCACGAAGCAGATTCTGGACACCTGGGGCGAGGACGGCTGGGAGCTCGTCCAGGTCGTGCCCGGGCCGAACAACCCCGAGCAGCTCGTCGCCTACCTGAAGCGGGAGAAGCAGGCATGAGCGCCGTCGAGGCGAAGCTCGCCGAGCTCGGTCTGACCCTGCCCGAGGTCGTCCCGCCGCTGGCCGCCTACCAGCCGGCCGTGCAGTCCGGCCCGTACGTCTACACCTCGGGCCAGCTGCCGATGCTCGGCGGCAAGCTTCCGGTCACCGGCAAGGTCGGCGCCGAGGTCACCCCGGACGAGGCCAAGGAACTGGCCCGCACCTGCGCGCTGAACGCCCTGGCCGCCGTGAAGTCCGTCGCCGGCGACCTCGACCGCGTCGCGCGTGTCGTCAAGGTCGTCGGCTTCGTCGCGTCGGCTGCCGACTTCACCGGCCAGCCCGGTGTGATCAACGGCGCCAGCGAACTCCTCGGCGAGGTCCTGGGCGACAAGGGCGTCCACGCCCGCAGTGCGGTCGGCGTGGCGGTGCTCCCGCTGGACGCGCCGGTGGAGGTCGAGGTCCAGGTGGAGCTGGTCCAGCCGTAACGGACCGGGCCTCCCGCGGCCGACGGGGCGGGGATTCCCGCCGTACGCCGAAGGAGCGGGCTTCCCGCCGTACGCCGAGGGAGCGCGGGCGGACGCCGGGTGCGGCGTGCGTTGCCAGGCCGGCAACAAACCTCGCCCCGGCCGCTCCGACCTCGCAGGATCGGTTCCATGCCCCGTACGGGGCGGGAGCCGGCCCCGGTCGGCGGTCCCGGCCCGTACCGGGGCCGTACCGACCGTATGCGCCAGGAGGAGCCATGCCGCAGCCGCCCGTGACCGACCAGCAGGCCCACCGACCCGACCAGGCCGTCCACGCGCCCGCAGGCCGGCCCGTCCACCGTCTGGTGCCCGCACCCGCCGGCCGGATCCACCTGGTCGAGCAGGGCAGCGGGCCGCTGGTCCTGCTCGTGCACGGCTTCCCCGAGTCCTGGTACTCCTGGCGCCACCAACTGCCCGCCCTTGCCGCCGCCGGGTTCCGCGCGGTCGCCGTCGACGTACGCGGCTACGGGCGTTCCTCGCGACCGGACGCCGTGGCGGCGTACCGGATGCTCGACCTGGTCGCGGACAACGTCGCCGTGGTGGAGGCCCTGGGGGAACGCTCCGCCGTGGTCGTCGGCCACGACTGGGGCGCGAACATCGCCGCCCACTCCGCGCTGCTGCGGCCGGACGTGTTCCGCGCGGTGGGCCTGCTGAGCGTGCCGTACACCCCGCCGGGCGGCCCGAGGCCCAGCGACGTCTTCGCCGGCATGAGCGACCCGGCCGGGCCCTTCGCCGGTCAGGAGTTCTACGTCTCATACTTCCAGGAGCCCGGCCGCGCCGAGGCCGAGATCGAGCCCGACGTGCGCGGCTGGCTCGCCGGCCTCTACGCCGCGCTGTCCGCCGACACCATGCCCGGCCCTCAGGATCCCGACCCGCACTTCGTCGCTCCGGGCGGCCGGATGCGCGACCGGTTCCCGGCCGCCGGGCGGCTGCCCTCCTGGCTGACCGAGGAGGACCTGGACGTCTACGCCGGGGAGTTCGAGCGCACCGGCCTGACCGGCGCCCTGAACCGCTACCGCAACATGGACCGCGACTGGGCCGACCTGGCCGCGCACGAGGGCGCCCCGATCACGCAGCCGTCGTTGTTCCTCGGCGGCGGCCTGGACGCCTCCACCACCTGGCTGACCGACGCGATCGAGGCGTACCCGGCCACCCTGCCCGGTCTGAGCGCCTCGCACATCCTCGACGGCTGCGGCCACTGGCTCCAGCAGGAGCGCCCCGAGGAGACCAACCGGCTGCTCACCGAGTGGCTGACCGGCCTGCCCTCCTGAGGCCCACGGGGCCCCGGGGGCCACTCGAACATCCGCCCGTCACCGGATAGCCTCCGGCCATGGCGAATGGTCGGGCGAGTGGTCAGGCGAACGGTCAGTGGTACCCACCGGAGTGGCCGGACCGCATCCGCGCGCTGGCGGCCGGCACCCTCACGCCGGTCACCCCGAAGCGTGCGGCCACCGTCATGCTCCTCAAGGACACCGGCACCGGCACCACGGGGCCCGGGTCCGGACCCGCCGTCCACATGCTGCGCCGCCGCACCTCCATGGCGTTCGCCGGGGGCGCGTACGCCTATCCGGGCGGCGGGGTCGACCCGCGCGACGACGACCGTGCCATCGGCTGGGCGGGCCCCACGCGCGCGTGGTGGGCGGACCGGCTCGGCGTCGACGAGGCGGGCGCCCAGGCGATCGTCTGCGCGGCCGTACGGGAGACGTACGAGGAGGCCGGCGTCCTGCTCGCCGGACCCACCGGCGACTCGGTGGTCGGCGACACGACGGGCGCGGACTGGGAGGCCGACCGGGCCGCCCTGGTCGACCGAGAGCTGTCCTTCGCGGAGTTCCTGGACCGCCGGGGCCTCGTCCTGCGCTCCGACCTGCTGGGTGCCTGGGCGCGCTGGATCACCCCGGAGTTCGAGTCCCGGCGCTACGACACGTGGTTCTTCGTGGCCGCGCTCCCCGAGGGCCAGCGCACCCGCAACGCCTCCACGGAGGCCGACCGCACGGTGTGGATCACGCCGGCGGACGCGACCGCCGGGTACGACCGGGGCGAGCTGCTGATGATGCCGCCCACCGTCGCGACCCTGCGCGGGCTGGCGGAGTGCGCCACGGCGGCCGAGGCGCTGGCGTCGGCTACCGGCCGCGACATGACACCGGTACTGGCTCGCGCGCGGATGTCCGGCGACGAGGTCGTCCTCTCCTGGCCGGGACACGACGAGTTCACCAAGCGCGTCGCGAGTGCGACGCCGGCGACACCTTCCGACCCGACCGGGGGAGCTCCCGCATGACGGACGCAACAGCACTGCCAGGACAGCCGCGAGGCGGTGTCCTGTCGGGTCCGGCCACCGCGCGCGCGGTGAACGTCCTCGCGCCCAACGCCTCGGCGATGACCCTGGACGGCACCAACACCTGGATCCTCGCCGAACCCGACTCCGACCTGGCCGTCGTCGTCGACCCGGGGCCGCTGGACGACGCCCACCTGCGGCATGTCGTCGACACGGCCGAGCAGGCCGGCAAGCGGATCGCGCTGACGCTCCTGACGCACGGTCACCCGGACCACGCGGAGGGCGCGGCGCGCTTCGCCGAGCTGACCCGCACGAACGTACGGGCCCTGGACCCCGCGCTGCGGCTGGGCGACGAGGGGCTGGCCGCGGGTGACGTGATCGGGGTCGGCGGCCTGGAGCTGAGGGTGGTGGCGACACCGGGGCACACGGCGGACTCGCTGTGCTTCCATCTCCCGGCCGATCGGGCGGTCCTGACGGGCGACACCGTCCTGGGCCGCGGCACGACGGTGGTGGCCCACCCCGACGGCCGTCTCGGCGACTACCTGGACTCCCTGCGCAGGCTCAGGTCGCTCACGGCCGACGACGGGGTGCACACGGTGCTCCCCGGCCACGGGCCCGTCCTGGAGGACGCGCAGGGCGCCGTGGAGTACTACCTGGCCCATCGCGCCCACCGGCTCGCCCAGGTCGAGACGGCGGTGGAGGACGGCCACCGCACGCCGGGCGAGGTCGTCGCCCACGTGTACGCGGACGTCGACCGCTCCCTGTGGCCGGCGGCGGAGCTGTCGGTGCGCGCGCAGCTGGAGTACCTGGGCGAGCACGGGATCGTCCAGCTGCCCGAATAGGAGCCCCGGGGGAGGCCCCGAGGCGTTTGCAGACCCGTCCGGGTCTGCGGGGCGGTGGATCAGCGGGAGCGCTTGGCCAGCCGCTCCACGTCCAGCAGGATCACCGCGCGGGCCTCCAGGCGGAGCCAGCCGCGCTGGGCGAAGTCCGCCAGTGCCTTGTTGACCGTCTCGCGGGACGCGCCGACCAGCTGGGCCAGCTCCTCCTGGGTCAGGTCGTGCACCACGTGGATGCCCTCCTCCGACTGCACGCCGAAGCGGCGGGAGAGGTCCAGCAGGGCGCGGGCGACGCGGCCGGGGACGTCCGAGAAGACCAGGTCGGACATGGCGTCGTTGGTCTTGCGCAGGCGGCGCGCGACGGCGCGCAGCAGCGCGGTGGCCACCTCGGGCCGGACGTTCAGCCAGGGCTGGAGGTCGCCGTGGCCGAGGGCGAGCAGCTTGACCTCGGTCAGCGCGGTGCCGGTCGCCGTGCGCGGGCCCGGGTCGAAGAGCGACAGCTCGCCGATCAGCTCGCTGGGGCCGACGACGGCCAGCATGTTCTCGCGCCCGTCGGGGGACGTGCGGTGGAGCTTGACCTTGCCTTCCGTGACCACGTAGAGGCGGTCTCCGGGGTCCCCCTCGTGGAACAGGGTGTCGCCGCGGGCGAGGGTCACCTCACTCATGGAGGCGCGGAGCTCCGCGGATTGCTCGTCGTCGAGCGCCGCGAAGAGCGGGTTGCGCCGCAGAACGTCGTCCACGAGTTCTCTCCTTGTCGACCGGCTCAGAGGATCTTGTTCCCCCGGTGTACCAGGGGTCCGTGGTGCCCATTTTGCCGGACAGTCCAAACAGTGTGATCTGTCACAAGGATGCCGCACTGATGTCCCGGGGTACGCGGCAGGGGTCCAATTGGACGTCGATCTTCGAGGTCCGGGGCGGATGTCGGTGCCGGGTCGTAGGCTGGCCGGGTGTCCAAATCGCCGGTGAGAGCACAGGCTCAGGGGGCTGCGCGGGTGAGTGTACGTCGCGATTCCGCTGTGGGCGAACAGGGTCCCGATGGCGGTAGGAAAACGGCGAAACCGACAAAGAAGGCAGTGCCTGCCAAGAGGGTGACTGCGGAGAAGGGTGCCGTGAAGAAGACCGCCGCGAGCAAGAAGTCGGCCGCGGCCGACAGGGCCTCCACGACCGAAGAGGCCCCCGCGACCGAAGAGGCCCCTGCGGCCAGGAAATCCGCCGCGGCCAAGAAGGCGGCCACGGCCAAGAAGAGCCCCGCCAAGAAGGCGGCCACGGCCAAGAAGGCCCCCGCCAAGAAGGCCGCGCCGCTGAAGAGGCAGGCGCCCGCCAAGAAGCCGGCCGTCGTCCCGAAGAAGGCCACCGCCGCCGTCAAGGGCGTCGCCCCCGCGAAGACCGTCGCCCCGAAGCCGCCGCGCGGCGAGTCGCGCACCGCTCTGGTCCGCCGCGCCCGCCGTATCAACCGCGAGCTGGCCGAGGTCTACCCGTACGCGCACCCGGAGCTGGACTTCGAGAACCCGTTCCAGCTCGTCGTGGCCACGGTGCTGTCCGCCCAGACCACCGACCTGCGCGTCAACCAGACGACGCCCGCCCTCTTCGCCAAGTACCCCACCCCGGAGGACCTGGCGGCCGCCGTCCCCGAGGAGGTCGAGGAGATCCTGCGCCCGACCGGCTTCTTCCGGGCCAAGACCAAGTCGGTCATAGGGCTCTCCAAGGCCCTGACGGAGGACTTCGGCGGCGAGGTCCCCGGACGCCTCGAAGACCTCGTCAAGCTGCCCGGCGTCGGCCGCAAGACCGCCTTCGTCGTGCTCGGCAACGCGTTCGGCCGCCCCGGCATCACCGTGGACACGCACTTCCAGCGCCTGGTGCGCCGCTGGCGGTGGACCGAGGAGACCGACCCGGACAAGATCGAGGCCGCCGTCGGCGCGCTCTTCCCGAAGAGCGACTGGACCGACCTCTCCCACCACGTGATCTGGCACGGCCGCCGCATCTGCCACGCCCGCAAGCCCGCCTGCGGCGCCTGCCCCATCGCCCCGCTGTGCCCGGCGTACGGCGAGGGCGAGACGGACCCGGAGAAGGCGAAGAAGCTGCTGAAGTACGAGAAGGGCGGCTTCCCGGGACAGCGGCTGAGTCCCCCGCAGGCGTACCTGGACGCGGGCGGCAAGCCGGCCCCGCCGCTGGGGGCCGGGTGACGGAACGATCTCGGGGTCGTCGGGCGTTGGAGTCGGCAGGACGGGGGTGGAGATGACACGGGCGAGTGACACGCAGGGTCCCGCCAGGGACCGCACTCGGGACGGCGCGGTCCTCAGCAAGGAGGGCCTGCCCGGCTGGCTGGACCCGGTGGTGCGGGCCGTCGAGACGGTCCGGCCCACCCAGCTGAGCCGCTTCCTGCCGCCGGCCGACGGCGCCGGCCGCCAGTCCGCCGTCCTGATCCTCTTCGGCGACGGCACCCGCGAGGGCGAGGGCGGCAAGGAGGCGGGCCGCGGCCCGGAGCTGCTGCTCATGGAGCGCGCCGGTTCCCTGCGCTCCCACCCCGGCCAGCCCGCCTTCCCGGGCGGTGCCCTCGACCCCGAGGACGGTGACCCGCGCGGTGACGGTCCGCTGCGGGCCGCCCTGCGCGAGGCCGAGGAGGAGACCGGGCTCGACCCGGCAGGCGTCCAGCTCTTCGGAGTCCTGCCCAAGCTGTACATCCCGGTGAGCGGCTTCGTCGTCACCCCGGTGCTGGCCTGGTGGCGCGAGCCCTCCCCGGTCGGCGTCGTCGACCCGGCCGAGACCGCGCGCGTCTTCACGGTCCCCGTGGCGGATCTCACGGACCCCGCCAACAGGGTGACGACCCTCCACCCCAGCGGCCACCGGGGCCCGGCATTCCTGGTCGAATCGGCACTCGTCTGGGGCTTCACCGCCGGCATCATCGACCGGTTGCTGCACTTCGCGGGCTGGGAGCGGCCGTGGGACCCGGACAAGCAGGTCCCGCTGGACTGGCGCGCATGACAGGGTGGCCTGCGTACCGCAGACGACAAGGCGAGGCCTGAATCAGTGAACGTGCTGGACATCCTGTTGCTGCTGGCCGCCGTCTGGTTCGCGATCGTCGGCTTCCGGCAGGGCTTCGTCGTCGGCATCCTGTCGGTGATCGGCTTCCTCGGCGGCGGTCTCGTCGCCGTCTACCTGCTGCCGGTGATCTGGGACGCGCTGACGGACAACGCGGAGGTGAGCACGACCGCCGCCGTCGTCGCGGTCGTCGTCGTCATCGTGTGCGCCTCCGTCGGCCAGGCCCTGACGACCCATCTGGGCAACAAGCTGCGCCGCTACATCACGTGGTCCCCGGCCCGTGCCCTGGACGCCACCGGCGGCGCCCTGGTCAACGTCGTCGCCATGCTGCTGGTCGCCTGGCTGCTGGGCTCCGCGCTCGCGCGGACCACGATGCCGACGGTCGGCAAGGAGGTGCGGCAGTCCGCGCTGCTGGCCGGAGTGCAGGAAGTCCTGCCGGCGGGTGCCGACAACTGGTTCGACAGCTTCACCTCGGTCCTCGCGGAGAACGGCTTCCCGCAGGTCTTCAGCCCGTTCGGCGACGAGTCGATCCCCGACACGCTGCCGCCCGACCCGGCGCTGGCGAACAGCCCGGTCGCCGTCAGCGCCAAGCGCTCCATCGTCAAGGTCATGGGCACCGCCCCCGACTGCGGGAAGGTCCTGGAAGGCACCGGTTTCGTCTTCTCCGACCGCCGCGTCATGACCAACGCCCACGTCGTGGGCGGCGTCGACGAGCCCACCGTGCAGATAGGCGGCGAGGGGCGGAAGTACGACGCGACGGTCGTCCTCTACGACTGGCGGCGCGACATCGCCGTGCTGGACGTGCCCGAACTGGACGCGCCCGCGCTGCGGTTCACCGACGAGGACGAGGACGCGCAGGACGACGACGGCGCGATCGTCGCGGGCTTCCCGGAGAACGGGGCGTACGACGTCCGGGCCGCGCGGGTGCGCGGGCGCATCACGGCCAACGGGCCGGACATCTACCACCGCGACACCGTCCGCCGGGACGTCTACTCGCTGTACGCGACCGTCCGGCAGGGCAACTCGGGCGGCCCGCTGCTGACGCCGGAGGGCGAGGTGTACGGCGTGGTCTTCGCCAAGTCCCTGGACGACCCCGACACCGGCTACGCGCTCACCGCGGACGAGATCCGCGAGGACATCAGCAAGGGCCGCACCGCCGGCCAGCAGGTGGACAGCGACAGCTGCGCGCTCTGAACGTACCTACGCCTCAGGTCCGTGGATGGCGCAGGCGTACGGAGACCCAGCGGGCCCGGCGGCGCAGGATGCGCGGAATTCCCACTCGTAGGTCCGCACCCGCGAGTTGCGGGGTGCCGCCGCGTCGGTGGGTACTGCTCACGCCGCTCGTGGAGCGGCCGTCGCGTGCTACGTCACTGTAGTCGTGCGTCCAGCCCATACCCGGACGTGTGCCCCCGCCCCAAGGTCGATAACCGTTCCCGGGGCCCCCAATTGGCCTATGCGCCGGGCAAGTGGCCGTTCATAGGACAAGCGTTCCGGTTCGGATACCGGGCGCGTCCGTTCGGTGACCGATCGCTCACCAAACCCTCACCGGTCGGGTTCGGGATCCTTCAGCCAGTTGATCAGTTCGGTCGAGAAGGCGACCGGATCCTCTTCGTGCGGGAAGTGCCCGAGTCCGTCGAACAGCCGCCAGCGGTACGGCGCTTCGACGTACTGCCCGGACCCGGCGGCGCTGCGCGTGCGCATCACGGGGTCCAGGGAGCCGTGCAGGTGCAGGGTCGGCACGCGCACCGGCCGCTTCATCCGGCGGTAGAACTGGATGCCGTCCGGTCGGGCCAGCGAGCGCACCAGCCAGCGGTACGGCTCGACCGAGCAGTGCGCCGTGGAGGGGATGCACATGGCGCGCCGGTACGCCGTCACCGCCTCGTCGTCCAGGAGCCGCGGCCCGGACCAGTCGTGCAGCAGCCGGCCGACCAGCGCTCCGTCGTCCGCGGTCAGTTGACGCTCCGGCACCCAGGGGCGCTGGAAGCCCCAGATGTAGGAGCCCGCCCGGCTCTGGCGGACGTCCCCGAGCATGGCCGAGCGCCAGCGCCGGGGGTGCGGCATCGAGGAGACCGCGAGCCGCCGTACGAGCTTGGGACGCATCGCGGCGGCCGTCCAGGCGAGGTAGCCGCCGAGGTCGTGGCCGACCAGCGCGGCGTCCGGCTCGCCGAGGGAGCGGACCACGCCGGTGATGTCGAGGGCGAGGCCCGCGGGGTCGTAGCCGCGCGGGGTGCGGTCGCTGCCGCCGACGCCGCGCAGGTCCATGGCGACCGCGCGGAAACCGGCGTCGGCGAGCGCCACCAGTTGGTGCCGCCAGGTCCACCAGAACTGCGGGAAGCCGTGCAGCAGCAGCACCAGCGGCCCGTCGCCCAGCTCGGCGATGTGGAAGCGGGCGCCGTTGGCCGCGACGTCCCGGTGGGTCACCTCGGGGCCGCCCGGGATGCCGAGGCGTACGACCGAGGTGGGATTGGGGTGCTGCGGCGAGGGGGAGTGCCCCGAAGGGGTGGTGGAGCCCGTCATGAGGTCGAGCGTGCCACAGCCTCGATAGCTTCGGGGGACCGGTCCGCGGGCAGTTCCGGACGCGGGTGCGGCTTGGCGTTCTGCAGTACGCCCGCCGTCTGCTTCACCGAGGCGGCGACCTTCTGGGGCCCGCGGCCCTTCTTGGCCTTCTTCGCGAAGACGATGCCGATCATCGCGAGGAGGCCGGCGACCAGAACGTTCGCGGCGAAGGACAGCAGGAAGCAGACGGCCATGTTCCAGCCGCTCCAGGTCCGGATGCCGTAGGCCAGCGCGAAGCTCAGCATCGGCAGCGAGAAGAGCAGGAGCAGGCCCGCGGCGGAGAACGCGCCGCCGCTCGTCGCGCCGCGCTTGACGTCCTGCTTCAGCTGCGCCTTCGCCAGCGCGATCTCGTCGTGCACGAGCGCCGACATTTCGGTGGTCGCCGAGGCGAACAGCTGGCCGATGCTGCGTTCGGTGCCGACCGGGCTGCCGTCGGGTGCGCTCATCGCGGTCTCCCTCTTCTGCTGGCTCATCTGAGTACGGTTCCGTCTTTTGTACCGTCTCGTCAGATCATGCCGGACGGTCGTCCTCATCGCCTGCCCCGCCCGCCACTTCGGCAAGCCGCGCCGACTCCATCTCCTCGGCGATCCGGCGGTGCTCGGCGGCCTTCCTCTCGTAGACGGCGGCCACCCGCAGGTGGTAGGCCGGGTCGTCCTCCTCGTAGATGTCCGGCACACCGCTGAGGTCGTCGTCGCGCTCCTCCTCGGCGACCATCCCCCGGTACTTCGCGTTCCGTATCTTCAGCAGTACCGTCGCCAATGCCGCCGCGACGAGCGAGCCGGTCAGTACGGCGGCCTTGACCTCGTCGGTCATCGCCTGGTCGCCCTCGAAGGCCAGCTCGCCGATGAGCAGCGAGACGGTGAACCCGATGCCGGCCAGGGTCGCCACCGCGAACACGTCCGCCCACTGGAGGTCGTCGCTGAGCGAGGCCTTGGTGAAGCGCGAGGTGAGCCAGGTGCCGCCGAAGATGCCCAGCGTCTTGCCGACGACGAGTCCGAGCACGACGCCGAGGGTCTCCGGCTTGGTGAAGACGTCCGCCAGCGCCCCACCGGAGATGGCCACCCCGGCGCTGAACAGCGCGAACAGCGGAACGGCCAGGCCCGCCGACAGCGGGCGCACCAGGTGCTCGATGCGCTCGCCGGGGGAGTGCTCCTCGCCGTCGCGCCGGTGGCAGCGCAGCATCAGGCCCATCGCGACACCGGCGATGGTGGCGTGGACGCCGCTGTTGTACATCAGGGCCCAGATCACCAGGCCGAGCGGGACGTACACGTACCAGCCGCGCACGCCCTTGCGCAGCAGCAGCCAGAAGACGACGAGACCGACGGCCGCGCCGCCCAGCGCGGCGAAGTTCAGGGTGTCGGTGAAGAAGACCGCGATGATCAGGATGGCGAACAGGTCGTCGACGACGGCGAGCGTCAGCAGGAAGGCCCGCAGGGCGCTCGGCAGCGATGTGCCGATGACGGCGAGCACGGCCAGCGCGAAGGCGATGTCGGTGGCGGTCGGCACGGCCCAGCCGGCCAGGGAGCCGCCGCCCGCGGTGTTGGTGACGGTGTAGACGAGTGCCGGTGCGACCATGCCGCACAGCGCCGCCACCACCGGGAGCGCGGCGGCCTTGGGGTCCTTCAGGTCACCGGCGACCAGTTCGCGTTTGAGCTCGATGCCGGCGACGAAGAAGAAGATCGCCAGGAGTCCGTCGGCGGCCCAGTGCGCGACCGACAGATCGAGTCCGAGCGCCGCGGGGCCGAAGTGGAAGTGGCTGACGCTCTCGTAGCTGTCGTGCAGCGCCGGTATGTTCGCCCACACCAGGGCGGCGATCGCGGCGGCGAGCAGCAGGACGCCGCCGACGGTCTCGGTGCGCAGCGCGTCCGCGAGGTAGGTGCGCTCCGGAAGGGACAGCCGTCCGAAGGCCTTGCGGGGGGTGCGGGGCGCGGTCACGAGGGGAACCTCCGGTGGGTGGGCAGCACGGAACACATGCCGACCAGACTTCCCGGCGCACCATGAGGATCTTGATGACTCTCTTACGTCCGTCCAGCTTACCCGGGCCACGGGCGCCGCACAGGGCGAGGGCACCCGGCGCGCGTCCGGCGCCGGGTGCCCTCGGTGTGCTACGTGTCCGCGATGTGCGTGACTCAGTCCTCGCTGGACGCCGCCGGGAGCTTCGACTGGATGAGGTCCATGACCGTCGAGTCCGTGAGGGTCGTGACGTCCCCGAGCTGGCGGTTCTCCGCGACGTCGCGCAGCAGGCGGCGCATGATCTTGCCGGAGCGGGTCTTCGGCAGCTCTCCCACCGGCAGGATCCGCTTGGGCTTGGCGATCGGGCCGAGAGTGGCGCCCACGTGGTTGCGCAGCTCGGTGACCAGGTCCTCGCTCTCCGCGGCCGTGCCGCGCAGGATCACGAAGGCCACGATGGCCTGGCCGGTGGTCTCGTCCGCCGCGCCGACCACGGCCGCCTCGGCGACCGACGGGTGGGAGACGAGGGCCGACTCGACCTCGGTGGTGGAGATGTTGTGGCCGGAGACGAGCATCACGTCGTCGACGCGGCCGAGCAGCCAGATGTCGCCGTCGTCGTCCTTCTTGGCGCCGTCGCCCGCGAAGTACTTGCCCTCGAAGCGCGACCAGTAGGTGTCGATGAACCGCTGGTCGTCGCCCCAGATGGTGCGCAGCATCGACGGCCACGGCTCGGTGAGGACCAGGTATCCGCCGCCGCCGTTGGGCACCTCGTTCGCCTCGTCGTCGACGACGGTGGCCGAGATGCCGGGCAGCGGGCGCTGGGCGGAGCCCGGCTTGGCCTCGGTGACGCCCGGCAGAGGCGTGATCATCATCGAGCCGGTCTCGGTCTGCCACCAGGTGTCGACGACCGGGGTGGCGTCCGCGCCGATGTTCTTGCGGTACCAGATCCACGCCTCGGGGTTGATCGGCTCGCCGACCGAGCCGAGGACGCGCAGCGAGGACAGGTCGAACTTGGCGGGGATGTCGTCGCCCCACTTCATGAACGTCCGGATCGCGGTGGGCGCGGTGTAGAGGATGGAGACCTTGTACTTCTGCACGATCTCCCAGAACCGGCCCTGGTGCGGGGTGTCCGGGGTGCCCTCGTACATGACCTGCGTGGCGCCGTTGGCGAGCGGGCCGTAGACGATGTAGGAGTGCCCGGTGACCCAGCCGACGTCGGCGGTGCACCAGAAGACGTCGGTCTCCGGCTTGAGGTCGAAGACGGCCCAGTGCGTGTACGCCGTCTGTGTGAGGTAGCCGCCGGAGGTGTGCAGGATGCCCTTGGGCTTACCGGTCGTGCCGGACGTGTACAGGATGAACAGCGGGTGCTCGGCGTCGAACGCCTCGGGCGTGTGCTCGGCGGACTGTCCGTCGACGGCCTCGTGCCACCACTTGTCGCGGGAGTCGTCCCAGGCGACCTCCTGGCCGGTGCGGCGGACGACGAGCACGTGCTCGACGATCCCGGCGCGCTCCACGGCCTCGTCGACGGCCGGCTTGAGCGCGGACGGCTTGCCGCGCCGGTAGCCGCCGTCGGAGGTGATGACGACGCGGGCGTCGGCGTCCTGGATGCGGGTGGCCAGCGCGTCCGAGGAGAAGCCGCCGAAGACCACCGAGTGCGCGGCGCCGATGCGGGCGCAGGCCAGCATCGCGATCGCCGTTTCGGGGATCATCGGCATGTAGATCGCGACCCGGTCGCCCTTCTGCACGCCCAGCTCCAGCAGGGCGTTGGCGGCCTTGGAGACCTCGTCCTTGAGCTGGGCGTAGGTGAGGGCGCGGCTGTCGCCGGGCTCCCCCTCGAAGTGGATGGCGACGCGGTCGCCGTGGCCGGCCTCCACGTGCCGGTCCACGCAGTTGTAGGCGACGTTCAGCGTGCCGTCCTTGAACCACTTGGCGAACGGCGGGTTCGACCAGTCGAGCGTCTCGGTCGGTTCCTTCGCCCAGGTCAGACGGCGGGCCTGCTCGGCCCAGAAGCCGAGCCTGTCAGCCTTGGCCTGTTCGTACGCCTCCGCCGTGACGTTGGCGTTCGCGGCCAGGTCGGCGGGGGGTGCGAACCTGCGTTCTTCCTTGAGCAGGTTGGCCAAGGATTCGTTGCTCACGACATCTCCCTTTCTCAGGGTTGTCCGTTGTGTCCCAGGCCACAGCTCATCAGACCCGGGGGGCCGATGACAAGGGTCGACGGGCAAATGGTTTAGACCTGTTCTGGTCGCCGCCGACCCCGTGTCTCCTTCGTGGTCCGTGGTCACCCGTACCCACGGAAGCCGACGACGCGGGGTTCAGCGTGTGTAACGCCTCTCACACGCCGGCCCGCGCCGCGGCTGTCCCGGACCACCCCGGGCTCTGGGGAGGTCAGGCGGTCAGGCCGTCAGGTTCGTCTCCCGGACCAGCTCGAACACGCCGCCCTCCGTGTCCTCGGACAGCAGGTACGACTGGGCCTCGCCCACGTGGAAGTACATGCCCTGCAGCTCCAGGTCGCCGGCGCCCAGCGCGCGGGCCACCGACTCGTGGGCGCGCAGGTGCTCCAGCTGCTGGACCACGTTGGCCAGGCACAACCGCTCGGCGGCGTCGGCGGGTGCGCGCCCGGCCAGCCGGGGTCGTTCGCGGCCGTCCTCGGCCGCGTCCGCGGGTACGCGATCCAGGCTCGGCAGTCCGTGCCGCAGCCACCGCTGGAGCGGGGTGCGTGCGCCTGCGGGGTCGGCGCCGAGCAGCGCCTGCATCGCCCCGCACCCGGAGTGTCCGCACACCGTGATGGACCGCACCTTCAGCACGTCCACGGCGTACTCGATCGCGGCGGCCACCGAGTCGTCGCCGCTCTCCTCGCCGGGCAGCGGTACGAAGTTGCCGACGTTGCGCACGACGAAGAGGTCGCCGGGGCCACTGGAGGTGATCATCGACGTGACCACCCGCGAGTCGGCGCAGGTCAGGAACAGTTGGGAGGGCTGCTGTCCCTCCCGGGCCAGTCTGGCCAGCTCGCGGCGCATCAGTGGGGCGGTGTTGCGGTGGAAGGCGCTGATGCCACGGGCGAGTTCGTGTCCGCGGCGCTGGTCGGTCCCACCGGTCCCACCGGTCGCGGCGGGCGCGCCGTGTGTGCCGGGAACACCGGATTCACCGGATGTGCCGGAGGCGTTCGGGCCGGTCGTGGTGCCGGGGGATTCCCCGGTGGGTGCGCCGGCGGCGGCCCGTCGGTCCGTGCCGGGCGCCGGTGCCTTCGACGGGCGTTCGCACTGGTGGTTGCGCCAGGGGGTCCAGGGACGGCAGCGGCAGCCGTCCACCTCCGCCGGTTCGGAGATGCGGGTGCCGGGCCGGCGGCCGGTGATGTCGACGGCACCGCCCTGCGCGGTGTGCGTCTTCTGCCAGTCCTGGAGCGTCTCGTACGCCGCGTGGTCCATGAAGGACCCGTCCAGCTCCACGACGGCGTCCGCCCCGTGCGGCACCTGGTGCAGGACCCGGCTGAGCCGCGGCACGGCGAGGAAGGTCAACTGCCCCCGCACGTGGACGTGGTGGACTCCCTCGACGTCGTCGTGGGTGATCCGGGTGCGGGTGAGGCGGTGCAGGGCGACGCCGACGGCGACGGCGATGCCCAGCACGACGCCCTCCAGGACGCCGAGGAACACCACGCCGCAGGTGGTGACCGCGTAGACCAGCACCTCACGGTGGCGGGTCACCGTGCGAATGTGGTTCAGCGACACCATCTTGAGGCCGACGGACATGACCAGGGCGGCGAGCGAGGCGAGCGGGATGAGCTCCAGGGCCGGGACCAGCAGCAGTGCGGCGATCACTACGAGAACGCCGTGCAGCATCGTGGAGTTCCGGCTGACGGCACCCGCCGCCACGTTCGCCGAACTGCGCACGGCCACACCGGCGATGGGCAGCCCGCCGAGCGACCCGGAGACGATGTTGGCGGCGCCCTGACCGAGCAGTTCCCGGTCGAGGTCGGAGCGCTTGACGCGACCGGTCAGCGCGGGCCGGGCGGCGACCAGTTTGTCCACGGCGACCGCGCCGAGCAGGGACTGTACGCTGCACACGAGCGTGGTGGTGAGGACGGCGGCGACGAGACCGAGTACCGGTCCTTCGGGCAGCGAGGCCAGGGCGTGGCTGCTCCAGGAGGGCAGGTCGACCTTGGGCAGCCGGAGCCCGGTGAGGGCGGCGACGGCGGTGGCGCCGCCGACGGCGATCAGGGCGGCGGGCAGCTTGCCCAGGACGTCCCCGGCGCGGCCGGGGAGGCGGGGCCAGAGCAGCAGGAGGGTCAGGGTCAGCACGCTCACGGCCACGTCGGCGGGGTGGAGGTTCGCCAACTGGGCGGGCAGCGCGACCAGGTTGTCGGGCACGGAGCTCTGCGGGGTGCCGCCGAGGACGATGTGCAGCTGGGCGACGGCGATCGTGACGCCGATGCCGGCGAGCATGCCGTGCACGATGGCGGGGCTCACGGCGAGTGCCGTGCGCGCCACGCGCAGGCAGCCGAGCCCCAGCTGGGCGATCCCGGCGAAGACCGTGATGGCGCAGGTCGTACGCCATCCGTACTGCTGGATGAGGTCGGCGGTGACCACTGTGAGTCCGGCGGCGGGGCCGCTGACCTGGAGTGGGCAGCCGCCGATGCGTCCGGCGACGATCCCGCCGACCGCGGCGGCGACGAGGCCGGCCTGGAGGGGCGCGCCGGTGGCCAGGGCGATGCCCAGGGAGAGGGGCAGGGCGATCAGGAAGACCGCGATCGAGGCCGAGACATCGGCACCCGCGACGCGGAAGCGCCGGGGGCCGCCGGGCGGCGGACTGTGAGGTGGATGGACGTGCTTGGTCCGGGCCGAATCGGCGCGGGCGGGGACGCAGGCTGACATGTTCCCGTCTCCTGAGGATCCGTCGATTACAGCGAGTAAATAGAGAGTAATTCAGAGTAAAGAAGAGGCATAGGTTTTTAGCGCGAATGGAGTAGTGCCCGGCGTATTCGGGTGAACTGAGAATTTCATCGGCTTGTCGTACTAATTCCTTCTCATTTCCGTGTCACCTTGACGGCGCTGACGGCACGGCCCGGCTCAGCACCCGACATCGCCTAGTCGGCGTTGGCCCGAGAGAAGGAAGAAGGTGGGCGGACATGGCCGCCACCCGCAGGATGGCCTCCCACAGGACGGCCGCGCTCGCCGTGGTCGCCGCGGTCTGCGCGGCGGCGCTCGCCGGTTGCGCGATCGACAACGGCACCGGTTCCGGCGAAGGGACGCACGGTCCGGAGAAGGAGAAGGGGAAAGCGGCACCGGCGCCCAAGAACGCGGTCCGGCTGATCGGTGACGGTTCCACCGCGTACACCGGGGCCCAGCCGCACCTGCCCCGACCCGAACGCCTCAAGCCCGGCCAGAAGCCCCCGCAGTTCGTGGTGTTCTCGTGGGACGGCGCGGGTGAGGACAGCCAGAAGCTGTTCTCCCACTTCCGCGAGGTGGCCAAGGAGAACAACGCCACGATGACGTACTTCCTGAGCGGCGTGTACATGCTGCCGTCCGAGAAGCGGGACCAGTACAGCCCGCCCCAGCACTCCCCGGGCCGCTCCGACATCGGCTTCAACGACGAGCAGGGCATCGCCGACACCGTCAAGCAACTGCGGCTGGCGTGGCAGGAGGGCAACGAGATCGGCACCCACTTCAACGGGCACTTCTGCGGTGCGAACGGCGGGGTCGGCGAGTGGTCCGTCGAGGAGTGGAAGGAGGAGATCAAGCAGGCCAAGCAGTTCGTGAAGACCTGGAAGACCAACACCGGGATGAAGAACGCAGCGCCCTTGCCCTTCGACTACGAAAAGGAGCTGATCGGCGCCCGCACCCCGTGCCTGGAGGGCCAGAAGAACTTCGTGAAGGCCGCTAGCCAGATGGGCTTCCGCTACGACAGCAGCGGGGTCAACAACCAGGTCTGGCCGTCGAAGAAGGAGGGCCTGTGGGACCTGTCGATGCAGCTCGTGCCGTTCCCCGGCCACTCCTACGAGCAGCTCACCATGGACTACAACTACATGGTCAACCAGTCGGGCACCGCCACCCAGGGCGACCCCGCCAAGCGAGAGTTCTGGGGCGACCAGATGCGTGACAGCCTGCTCCAGGGCTTCGAGCGGGCCTACGACGGCAACCGCGCGCCCCTGATCATCGGCAACCACTTCGAGTCCTGGAACGGCGGCACCTACATGCGCGCCGTGGAGGAGGTCGTCGAGACGGTGTGCACCAAGAAGGAGGTGCGCTGCGTCTCCTTCCGGCAGCTCGCGGACTGGCTGGACGCCCAGGACCCCAAGGTCCTGAAGAAGCTGCGCACCCTCGGCGTCGGCGAGGCTCCGAAGAAGGGCTGGGCGTCCCTCCTCTCGGCCGCGCCCGCACCGGCGCCGAAGGGCGTGCCCGGGGCCCCGGCCGCCAAGCCGTAGCGTCCCCGCACTCCAGCGGGGCCTCGCGAACGGTCACGCGGGGGCGGCGACCTCCTCGCCGAGGACGAAACCGGGGTCGACCTGCGCCGCCAGGTCGTCCCCGGTGCGCTCGTTGCCCCAGCTGTGGGCGTTCTTCAGATGGAAGTGGACCATCTGCTGGGTGTAACGCGACCAGTCCCGCAGCTCGTACGTCGCGTCGACGGCCGTGTGCAGAGTGCGCAGCGCCCGGCCGTTGGTCTCCTCCAGGAGCTCGAACCGGGGCGGGCGGCCCTTCTCCATGGCGCGCACCCAGTCCGAGTGCCCGACGGTGACCAGCAGGTCGTCCCCGACCTGGTCGCGCAGGAAGTCGAGGTCGTCCTGCCCCTGCACCTTGTTGCCGACGACCTTCAGGGTGACGCCGAAGTCGCGGGCGTACTCCTTGTACTGGCGGTAGACGGAGACCCCCTTCCGGGTCGGCTCGGCGACGAGGAACGTGATGTCGAAGCGGGTGAACATGCCGGAGGCGAACGAGTCCGAGCCGGCGGTCATGTCCACCACGACGTACTCGTCGCGGCCGTCGACCAGGTGGTTCAGACACAGCTCCACGGCGCCGGTCTTGGAGTGGTAGCAGGCGACTCCCAGGTCGGCGTCCGTGAAGGGCCCGGTGACCATCAAACGGACGGCTCCGCCGTCGAGTTCCACCGGCCGGGCGCAGGCGTCGTAGACCGGGTTGTCCTCGCGCACCCGCAGCAGGCGCGAGCCCTCGCCGGGCGGCGTCGTTTTGATCATCTTGTCGGCGGAGGCGATGCGCGGGTTGCTGCCGCGCAGATGGTCCTTGATCAGCGGGAGGTGCTCGCCCATCGCGGGCAGCCCGGCCGCCTCCGCGTCGTCGAGGCCCAGCGCGGCCCCCAGGTGCTGGTTGATGTCGGCGTCGATCGCGACGACGGGTGCGCCGGTGGCGGCGAGGTGGCGTACGAACAGGGAGGACAGGGTGGTCTTGCCGCTGCCGCCCTTCCCGACGAAAGCAATTTTCATGTTCACCAAGCGTAGTGGCTCGATAGCTGTAGGTGGCATACGGGACGGGTGAGGGGTGAAGAAGACCACTCATTCGTGGGGCGCGGCGCAGGGTTGCGTAGGGTCTTACTCATGAGTACGACAGGCGCGAACGCCGATCCGCTCGCGGCCCTGGGCGCCCTGCCCGGAGTGGCCGAGTCCGTGGAGTCCGTACGCAAGGCCGTGGACCGCGTCTACGGCCACCGGATCATGCGGCGCCGCAGCAACGAGATCACCGGCGAGGCGGCACTGCGCGGCGCCCGGGGCTCGGCGGCGCTGTCCGGCGCGGACTGGGCCCTGGAGGAGGTGCGCCGGCGCAGCGACTTCAGCGGCGACGGCGAGGCGCGCGTGGTGGGCGCCGCGCTGCGGCTGACCGCCGAGGCGGGGCAGCTGCTGTCCATCTGGCGCCAGTCGCCGCTGCGGGTGCTGGCCCGGCTGCACCTGGTGGCCGCCGCGGACCAGGCCGACGAGGTGGGTCGCCCCCGCCAAAAGGGCGAGCCGGTGGACGAACCGCTCGTCGAGCTGCCGCTGCCCGACGCCGAGGAGGCACACGGTCGTCTGGAGGGCCTGGCGGCGCTGGTCACGGCCGGCGGTTCGGCGCCGGCGCTGGTGACGGCCGCCGTGGTGCACGGCGAACTGCTGGCGCTGCGCCCCTTCGCCTCCCACAACGGACTGGTCGCGCGCGCCGCGGAGCGCATCGTCCTGGTCGGCAGCGGGCTGGATCCCAAGTCGGTGTGCCCGGCCGAGGTCGGCCACGCCGAGCTGGGGCGCGCGGCCTACCTCGCGGCGCTCGACGGCTACGTCTCCGGGACCCCGGAGGGCATGGCCGCCTGGATCGCCCACTGCGGCAGGGCCGTCGCGCTGGGAGCCCGCGAGTCGACGGCGGTGTGCGAGGCGCTCCAGCGCGGGGCGGCGTAGGGCGAACGGCGGGTCGTGCGGCGGACTCCACAGAAATGCGGCGGTACGAGTGCTCGTACCGCCGCTGGCACGTCCGCCGGGTTACCAAGCGTCCTCGTTATGTGCCCATCAGGTCGGGAACTTCGCCCGTCACCTGGTGCGGCTGGCCCGTAATCGACGGGTCGACGTCGCGTGGGTGCCCGGTGTCCGTGCTCGGTCCGTGGGGCCAAATGCGCGTTTAAGGTGATCCTTTCGGATGTCCTTGGTCTCGCGGGCCGTTGAAACCTTTGTACTACTGGGCCCGGGGAAGCGGAAGTGCTTGCTGCACTTCTTTACTTTTGCGCTCATACACGGGTGAAAGGGTCAATCGGCCGGCCGGTCGGCAGTTGAGGGGGCCGGTAGGGCGGTCGCCCGGCTGGGACCGTCAGGCCGCCGATCGGGCTGCCGTGGACCGTCGTCGGCTCGCGTACCAGACGAGGCCCGCGGTCGCGGCCGCGGCGCCTATCGCGGCCGCGGCGACGAGCGCGGGCCGCGGCGGCACGGAGAATCCGCCGATCCGCTGCTTGAGCCGCACCGGGCGGTGGAAATCGAGGATCGGCCACTCGCGCGCGAGTGCCTCCCGGCGCAGTGCCCGGTCCGGGTTGACCGCGTGGGGGTGGCCGACGGCCTCCAGCATCGGCAGGTCGGTGGCCGAGTCGCTGTAGGCGTAGCAGCGGGCCAGGTCGTACCCCTCGGACCCGGCCAGCTCCCGGATCGCCTCCGCCTTGGTCGGGCCGTACGCGTAGTACTCCACCTCTCCGGTGAAGCATCCGTCGTCCCCCACGATCATGCGGGTCGCCACCACCCGGTCCGCGCCGAGCAGCTCACCGATCGGTTCGACGACCTCGGCGCCCGACGTGGAGACGATCACCACGTCCCGCCCGGCGGTGTGGTGCTCCTCGATCAGGGAGGCCGCCTCGTCGTAGATGATCGGGTCGATCAGGTCGTGCAGGGTCTCGGCGACCAGCTCCTTGACCAACTGGACGTTCCACCCCCGGCACAGCGCGGAGAGGTACTCGCGCATCCGCTCCATCTGGTCGTGGTCGGCACCGCCGGCGAGGAAGACGAACTGGGCATATGCGGTACGCAACACAGCCCTGCGGTTGATCAGCCCGCCTTGGTAGAACGACTTGCTGAACGTGAGCGTGCTCGACTTCGCAATGACCGTCTTGTCCAGGTCGAAGAAGGCCGCCGTGCGGGGCATGGAGTGAGGCGCCGAGTGGGGTGAGGAGTGGTTTTCCACAACCCTGAGCATAGGCGCAGCCCATTCGGCGTAAGGTGGGGCGCGTGGGTTTGCCTGAGAAGGCTCTCGGGTACACCATGGAAGTCACGGATCGTTCGCGACCGTGCTAACCCGGTCCGACTCCTCCCCCCCCGAGTCGGCCGTGGAGACGACCCCCGCTCTCCCCCCCCGGCGGGGGTCGTCGCATGTCCGGGTGGGTTTCTTCGCTCTTTCCATGATCTGGGCCCCGCGCCGTGGTGGCGCGGGGCCCAGCTGTCGTCGCGGCCGGATTCGACTACGCAGCGTAGTGGTCGGACTGCTCTGCGGGAGTCGCACGCGGGGCGTAGAGGGGCCGGTCGAGGCTCACCGGTTCGGGTGAGTCGATATTCACAATCGTCGAGTTGTCCACAGTTTTTGACCAAGATCCACACGATTTCCCGGATCGCTGCACCGTGATTCCCATGCGTCCGGGCCGTGCCGAGTTCCATGGCCGGAACTGTTTGCCGGACGCGTGCTGCGGGCCGCTCGTGCGGAGACCGGTTTCCGGTTCTTCACGCGGCCGCACATCGCGGGGCCGTGGGGGCCGTGCGAGAGACCACGAGACAGCGGGCGCGACCGCGGGAGCCGCGCCGAAGGGGGAAAGACCATGACCGGAACCATCACGCACGACCCGCCGCCCACCCCCGGAGGACGGCAGGGCGGACCCCTCATCGTCACCGAGGACACGGAACTCCTCGACGACCTGCTGCGCCTGTGCGCCGCCGCGGGCGCCACACCGGAGGTGCACCACTCGGTGCCCGTGCCGCGGCCTTCTCCGCCTCCGGCCCCGACCGGGACGGCCACGTCCCCGGCACCCCCGGGGACCGGGCGGCGGACCGGATGGGAGACCGCGCCACTGGTCCTCGTCGGGGACGACGCGGCCCGGCGCGTGCGCGGAGCGGTGCGCAGGCGGGGAGTGGTCCTCGTGGGCCGCGACCAGGACGACTCGGGGATCTGGCAGCGGGCCGTCGAGATCGGCGCCGACCACGTACTGATGCTGCCCGACGGTGAGCAGTGGCTGGTCGACCGCATCGCCGACGTGGCCGAGGGCGTCGGCCGCCCGGCCCTCACCGTCGGTGTCATCGGCGGCCGGGGCGGCGCCGGAGCGTCCACGCTGGCCTGCGCGCTCGCCGTCACCTCCGCGCGGGAGGGGCTGCGCAGTCTGCTGGTGGACGCCGATCCGATGGGCGGCGGCCTCGACGTCCTCCTCGGCGGCGAGACGGCCGACGGGCTGAGGTGGCCGGCGTTCGCGGCCTCGCGCGGGCGGGTCGGCGGCGGTGCCCTGGAGGAGTCGCTGCCCGAGCTGCATTCGCTGCGGGTGCTCAGCTGGGACCGGGGCGACTGCGTCGCGGTACCGGCACCGGCCGTACGCGCGGTGCTGGCGGCGGCCCGGCGAAGGGGCGGCACGGTCGTCGTGGACCTGCCGCGCCGCGTCGACGACGGCGTCGCCGAGGTCCTCGCACAGCTCGACATCGGGATCCTCGTGGTCCCCGCCGAGCTGCGGGCCGTCGCGGCGGCGGGCCGGGTGGCGGCCGCGGTCGGCATGGTCCTGCGTGACCTCCGGGTCGCGGTGCGCGGGCCCTACGCCTCCGGACTCGACGACCGCGAGGTGGCCGGGTTGCTCGGCCTGCCCCTGGTCGGTGAGGTGCCCGTCGAGTCGGGGCTCCTGCGCGCCACGGAGAGCAGACGACCCCCGGGCACACCCTCCCGAGGCCCGCTGGCGCGCTTCTGCCGGGGGTTCTGGGAGCGGGCGCTGGCGGAGACGGACGGACGGGGCGGGAGCGGTTCATGAGGTGCGTGACGGAGTCGGTCGTGAGCGGTGGAAGGCGGGACGGGGTGCACGGAGTGGACGGGGCGGACATCGTGATCGCGGGGGAGCAGGACCGGGCCTCGGGCACTCCCGCCGGGCCGGTTCCGGGGAAGGGAACGGGCGGCACGGGGCTGGAGGCGTTCGACGGTCCGGCTGCTCGGACGGGTTCGGGCCGGGCAGTCCGGCGGTGGAGCGGATCGCCCGGGGAAGCCACTGCCGCAGGGACAGCGCGCCGGACCTCCGGGGCATCGATGGGACCGGCATCCACCGGATCGCCGGGCTGGGCGTCCGGGCGGGCCCGGACGCAGGCGCGGAATGCCGGGCGGTCACCGGCGGCGACCGCGCAGCGGAGCCCGGGCACCGCGTCCGGGATGCTCGACGGTGTACGGCGGTGGCTCGCCGAGAGCGGGGCGGAGCCGACGCCCGCGCGTGTGGCACAGGCACTGCGGGAACAGGGGCGGGTGCTGGGCGACGCCGAGGTCCTCGGTGCCGCCGAACAGCTCAGGTCGGAGCTGGTCGGCAGCGGGCCACTCGAACCGCTGCTCGCCGACCCCTCGGTGACCGACGTCCTGGTGTCCGCACCGGACCGGGTCTGGGTGGACCGCGGCGGTGGCCTGGAGCTGGCGCCGGTCTCCTTCCCCGACGCGGGGGCGGTGCGGCGGCTCGCGCAGCGCCTCGCCACCGTCGCCGGGCGCCGGCTGGACGACGCCCGGCCCTGGGTGGACGCCAGGCTCCCCGACGGCACCCGGCTGCACGCGGTGCTGCCACCGGTCGCCGTCGACTGCACCTGCCTGTCGCTGCGGGTGGTGCGGCCGCGCGCCTTCACCCTCGACGAGCTGACCGCGGCGGGCACCGTGCCGCCCGGCGGCGACCGCGTGCTGCGCGCCCTTCTGCGGGCACGGCTGTCCTTCCTCGTCAGCGGCGGTACCGGCAGCGGCAACCCCAATATGGTGCTATGACGCCTCTAGCGAGTGATCACTTTATGAGCACACGTAAAGCGATCGGAAGGCGCTCTGACCTGCGGCTTTGTGGCCCGATTCGGTGCGGCGCGCGATCGCCTTCGAATCCAAGGTGAGGACAGAAAGCGGCCCCGGACAGCGGTTCAGGTCGCTGTCCGGGGCCGCGTGGGGGTGCCGCTCAGGCGCGCGCCCGGACGATGAGGGTGCCCGTCGTCCGCTTCCCCGGCGGCGCGGCGAGCACCTCGGCGGTCACGTCGGTGAAGCCGTACTCCTTCAGCAGCCGCTCCCACCCTTCCGGCTCGTAGTCCCACCGCTTCACGACGAGCGGGTCCTCGTCGTCGCCGCGCGGGATGTACGAGGCTTGGCAGCCGTAGCAGCCCTCCACCGGCGGCCGCTGGGAGAACACCAGCCGACCGCCCGGGTACAGCCGCTCACGGATCGCGGGCAGCAGCCGGGTCGGGTCGGTGAACCAGACCGCGCCGTACACCGAGTACATGGCGTCGAAGCCGTCCCGGTCCTCACGCAGGAAGGCGACGGCCTCCACCTGGCGCAGGTCCAGCCCCGGCGCCTGGCCCCACCGCTCGCGCGCGGCGGCCAACTGCTTCGGCGACACGTCGACGCCGACCGCGCGGTGGCCGAGCGCGGCGAGGTGCGCGGCGTTGCCGCCCTTACCGCAGCCGAGGTCCAGGACCCGGCCGCCGGCCGGTACTTCGAGGAGTTCCGCGCCTGGCCCGTGGTCGGGGTACTGGGTCCAGTTGAACCAGGTCGTCTCCCCGGCTGCGTTCGTCGGCCGGCGTTCGGGGCGCTGCCGTGAGTAGGTGTCCCAGGCGATCGCGGTGTCTGTCACGTGGTGCTCCGCTCATAGGGCCAGCCGCCCGGCTGTGACGCCGGACGGCTGGAGTCTTGCACGATGGGCGTGGTGCGGTGTGCTACTTCCCCTTGCCGCTGTTGGGGCTGTCGGTGCACCCGGCGTGGCACTGGCTGCAGTCGGCCATGTCCGGCCACAGCTCCTCGTCCACGGTGTACCCGGCGGCCGTGATGGCGGCGAGGGTCCGCTCGCGGGTGGCCTGCGCCCCGCCCGGCATCTCGTCGCCCTCGTCCGTGGGGACGTGGTGGACGAAGCCACCAGCGACCCGCTCGCAGAACTCGGCGTAGTCGACGGTGTGCAGGATGAACGCGTGCCAGCCGTAGTCGACCAGCTTGCTCGGCGCGAGGGACTGGCCGGGCTGCTGGCCGGAGGCGGCGACGAACGCGGCGGCCTGGCCGACGATGCGGCCCGCGGTCGCCTCACTGATCTCCGGGTGGTCGGTGGTGATCCGGCGGGCGAGCCGCTCGGTCACCTCAGGGCCGACGAGGGCGGCCGGGTCGGTGGTGCCCACGGGGTGCTCTAACGCGATGGTCACGTCTTCCTCCTGTTGTGGACGTCGCCTCCGGGTGGAGGCGTCTGGCCCGCCCGCTGGTAGAGGGCGGGAGTCAAGGTGAGGCACGCTGGCCCGCAGCCCGACAGGGGCGGGCAGGCAAACACCTCGGTGCTGAGGTCGTGGACGCCGGAGCGCCCCTCGGCGCGGCCGACGGACACCCCGCCCGTCGTCGCGAGAGAGGCGCCGCACAGGGCGCAGGCCCAACCGGCGTACTGCGCCCACGACAAGGCGGTGGCGGCGGGAAGGCTGTTCATCTCGACTGGCCTCCCAACTGCCCCCACAGCCCCCGCTCGTCGGTGGTGAGTCCGGCCCTGCTGCAGAGGCCGGTGAGGATCGACCAGCCGGGGCCGTGGCTGTTGATGAGGGGGAGCGGGTCAGGCCCTTCTGCGGTGATGCGGATGCGGGCGCCCGCGGTGGAGAGCGTCATCTCGACGACGGGAGCGCCGGAGCCAAGGACGGCGACGAACAGTTCGTCGGCGATGAGCGGGGCGTCCGGGTGCTCGACGCGGCCACGGGTCCAGAGGCGGACGTGAGGCGCCTCGATGGGATCGCCCTTGAATGCCTTCTGCCACGTGTGACCCGATTCGGGCATGACTGTACCCCGCAGACGGTGGCTATCTGTGTACGGATAGTGCTTATCTGTACTCAGATTGTCGACGGAGTTGGCGCTGGTCAAGAGGGAAGGGAGAGTATGTGTACTCAGATTGACGCGATCACGTGGAACGGTGGTACGGCAGTGGCACAGCCCGAGTACCTGCGCATCGCCGCTGAGCTGCGGCAGCGCATCGCCTCCGGCCAGCTCGCACCCGGCGACCAGCTGCCGACCCTGCCCGCCCTGTGTGCGTCATATGGCGTATCCGAAACCACCATCCGCAACGCGCTCCGGCTCCTCGCCACAGAGGGCCTCATCGAAACCCGGGCCCGTGCCGGCACCCGCGTCCGGCCGCGGCCGCCGATCCACCGCATGGCCGCCGACCGCTACCGGACCACGCCCGGCGCCAAGTCCACGCCGTACACCCGCGATCAGGGCATCGGCTGGTCCGAGTACCGGCTCGACAAGCGGTTCGAGCGCGTGAAGGCCGACGCCGAACTGGCTGGCCTGTTCGAGTGCGAGGTGGGCGAGCGGCTACTGGCCCGGCACTTCGTGTTCTACGACAACGACCAGGCCACCCAGATGTCCACCAGCTACGTCCGCTGGTCCGACGTCGCTGGCACCCCGGTCGCCGACCCGATCAACGAGCCCTGGCCGGGCGGCACTCGCGCCCAGCTCGGCAGCCTCGGCATCCGCGTCACAGCGATCACGGAGTCCTTCACGGTGGGCATGCCCACCGAGCTGGAGGCGGCCACCCTTCGCATCGGCGGCGGCGTGCCCGTGCTGCGGTACACGCGCCGGCACATCTCCGACACCGGACGGGTCGTCGAGGTCGCCCATCCGATCGTGCGCCGCGGCGACACCACCATCGTCGACTTCCGCATCGACCTCGATGACTGACCCCGGACGCACGAAAGCGGCCCCGCTCTCCGTCGCGGTGACGGAGAGCGGGGCCGCGGTCAGTTGAGGAAGCCGAGGAGAGCGACGACCAAGGCGCCGATCCCGGTCAGGGCTGCCAGGCTGGGCAGTGGCCAGCGGGCGCGTTCCAGGGTGGCGACGCGGGGCTCGATCTCGCTGGACTTCGGCATGGCCTCCAGCGCGCGCAGACGGGCCTCGTGGTCGGCGAGGTCGGCGCGGATGTCCCGCGTCTCGTTCAGCACGCCGTCGATCTTCGCTTCGATCCGGCCGACCGTCTTCGCCAAGTCGCGGACCTCCTGGTACATCTGGGCGTTGCTGATGACCACGCCCTGCTCGGGCGTAGCCACTAGACCCCCTTGGCCAGCGACGCCGAGTTGGTGACGTCGCGCCAGCGGGCGACGAGGCCCTTGCCGAGAGCGAGGACCGCGCCGACCCCGCCCGCTCCGGCGGCGTACCACATGGAGCCGTCCAGCGGGGTAGTGACGACGATGCCGCCGATGAAGCTCTGCAGGAACGTCGACAGCACGCGCTCCAGGAGGTCGCGGCCGAAGGTGGACGCGGTCTTCACGACGGTCTCGCCGTCGAAGTGCAGCTCAGGCATGGGTCAGGACTCCTTCTTGAGGGCGGCGACATCGGCGCGCAGGGCGGCGACGTCCTGGCGGAGCGCAGAGAGTGCGCCGGGCAGGCCAGCCACCGCGTTGTAGATCGAGCGGATGTAGCTGGACGCGGTCCACTTCGGGTTCTTCTTCACGTCCGGCGCGAACTCGGGCGCCGGCAGGCCATCGGTGTCCCACGTCGCGTTGAAGACGTCACCCTTGTCCATGTCGGAGTTCTCCTTGCTCGGGGTGGTCGGGGTGTAGCCCTTGGCGCGGGCGAGGATGGCGCCCATGGGCAGCAGGCCCGGGTCGCCGTGGTCGTTCTCGGGGACGTGCTGGTGCCCGCAGTGCCCGCGGTAGCTGTTCCACTTCCCGCCGGACATGCGGACGCCGTTGGAGCCGTAGCTGGACGGGTACGCCTTGAAGGTCACGCCGCTGGTGAGCGGGACGCCGTGGTGGTCGTGGGCCCACTTCGCGAACGCGGCCAGGTCGCGGACGGCCCAGTCGGGCAGGTCCGGCGTGTACAGGTGCGGGGTGCTGCCCCACTTCTTGTGGGTGGCCGGGTCGCAGGTGCCGACGATCTCCACCTGCACCACGTTCAGCGTGTTCGTCTCCACGCCGCCGGCCTTGTTGACGAGGGCGCGTGAGGACACGTCGAAGTCGAAGTGCTGGTACCAGACCAGCCGCTTCGCCGTGAAGTCCGGCTTCGCGGTGAAGTTCGGGGCGCTCGCCCCGCCGCCGTAGGACGGCAGTGACGTGCCCTCGGTGGTGTGCCAGACGACGACGTTGGACTCCATGGCGTCGCCGCCGTAGCGGGACTGGTGCCAGTAGGCGGTGGACGCGCCGGGGTAGCGCTGGGGACCGGTCTTGGCCACGGGGCCTCCAGAGATGAGGAAAGCCCCGGGCCAGGACGGCGCGGGGCGTGCGGGACAGGGCGGCTACGCGGGCTCGTACAGGACCCAGCCGACGACCGAGGTGTCCGCGTTGCTGCTGGACGTGATCGTGAAGCTGGTGCCCGCGACCTTGGTGGTGGACAGGTGACCGAGCGTGCCTCCCGCCGCCTGCCGGAACGTGGCTACGCGGGTGTTGGCCGTGACGCTCGTGTTGGCCACGGTCACGGTCCCGGCCGCCAGGGTGCTCACGCCCATGCGGGCGTTGGCGCCCTCGGCGATCGCGATGCCGCCGCCTGCCCCTCCGAGGTTGAGCGCCTTGGCCTGGCCTGCCCAGATGTTCCACTGCCCGGCCGACTGCCCGGAGGCGAGTGCCGCGTAGCCGCCGACGTTCAGGTTCCCAGCGACGTCGGTGGGCGGGGCGAACGCGTCGACCGGAGCGTTCGTCGGTCCGGTGCGCTCGGCGATGTTCAGGCCGCGGCGCAGGATCGTGTTGTCGCCCGCGTCGGACCAGCCGGCCGTGGCGGCGTGCAGGAACCCGGAGTCCACGGACACGTAGGTGCAGCCGGTGAACCGGGCCCCGAACTCTGGTGAGTTCGTCTGGGTGCCGTCGTCGTCGACGCCGGGGTAGCAGGTGACCATGCCGACCAGGACGGGGACGGTGGCGCCGTCGCAGGCGAGGCCGGCGTACCCGCCGCCGCCCGCTCCGTTGTTCCGGCCGTCCCGCCGGACGTGCAGGTTCTCAATCTGGATCGGTGGGTTACCGGTTGCGTCGACCAGGACGCCGTTGGCGCCGTTGCGGTCCGTCGAGCAGCCGCCGATCAGCATGCCGCCGCTGCCGGTGCCGACGGCCCAGTCGCCCGTGATGTGGATGCCGTTGCCGACGTTCCACTCGGCGCGGCAGCCGAGCATGTGCGAGTTCGCCGCGTTGGCGATCTCGAACCCGGAGGCGCCGCAGCCGATCGCCTGGCAGTCCATGAGGGTGATGTCCGTCATCACCTCGAACGCCATCCCGTGCCAACCCGTGTTGTCGACCATGACGCGCTGGAGCCGCCAGCTGTACGGGAACTTCCCCTCGTTGGCCTCGGTGTGGACGCCGGCCCCGGTCACCCGGCGCACGGTGACGTCCCTGAGCTGCACGTTCTGGATGTTGCCCGCGGCCCTGACCCCATCGACACCCGGGGCGGTGACGTCCGCGCCGTCGATCATCACGGACACGATGCGGTGCTCGGCGGAGATGGTGGCGTAGCCCCCATCGATCTCGTCGAGGAACGAGATCACCGCGTCGCCGACGAAGCTGGCGAGAGGCTTGATGTAGCACTGCGGGTCCGTGAGCCCTGGCACTGCCATCAGGTTGGAGTGGGTGCCCTGCAGCGTGACGCCGGGCGGGATCGTGAGCGGCGCGGAGGTGCGGTAGCCGCCGACGGGTAGGTAGACGATCCCGCCCATCACGCAGTTGTTGAGGGCGGCCTGGATCGCGACGGTGTCGTCGGTGACGTTGTCGCCGACGGCCCCGTAGTCGCGAACGTTCAGCCAGTCCCGGACTGATCCGGGCGGGGCGTCCGTGCCGCCGGTGCCGGTGGTGTGCGCTTCCATCCACGCGCGGCTGACGCCGCCCGCGTCCGCCCACATCCCGACCACGCCGTCCGGCCCGTAGAAGGTAGGGACCAGGCCCTGATCGTCGGCGGTGACCTGGGTGATCGGAGTGCTGAGCGCGTCTTGCAGGTCGGTGTACTGGGTGCCTCCGTCGGCTGCCGACCAGAAGGTGAGGACCGCGCCGGGGGCGACGGACCACAGTCCGTCAGTCGGCCGGACCACGTAGTCGGCGATGCCTCGCCCGAACTCGTACCTCATCAGTCCACCACCCAGCTCGGTCCGGACTGCGTGAGCACGTAGTCGCCGATGGGGATCGTCGGGTGCTGCACCAGCCACACCTGGCCCGGCTTGTCCGATGCCTTGGAGTAGATCGTGATCCTCCCGATGGACACGCCTTCGATGTAGGCGAGGGCATACTGGTCGCGGTTGCGGTGCTGGAAGGCTGACGGGATCTGGGCGGGCAGCCGGGACTCCGAGCTGCCGGCGAGGTTGCCGACCTTCCGCTGGAAGCTGCCGAGCCGCAGGCACACGATGCCGTTGCGGCGTTCGATCACCGGTGTGACACCGATCGACCACGCCGGGGTCAGCAGGCTGATTTCGATGTCGCCCGTGTCGTCGAAGACCAGCTTCCACGCGCTGCCAGTCCAGATCCTCTTGGCGCCCGTGTCGGTCTCGAAGCACTCCTCACCCAGCCTGGGGTTCGGGTTGCGGGTGGTCGAGGTTGCCGGGCGGCAGCGGGTGCCGACGTACAGTTCCGCCCTGGTGACGGTGACCGAGGAGGCCCCGCCGAGGATGCGGGCCTGCGCGAGGGGGATCTCGTAGACGCCGGTGGTCCCGGTCTGCTGGGTCAGGGCGGGGGCGCCGGAGCCGGGGGTGCCGCCGACGACGGCCACGCGCACTGTCCAGTCGGAGCGGTCCAGGCGCAGGACGATCCAGTCGATGCGCGGCTGGCTGGAGATGTTCGCCGACAGGGGCACGGCGGTCGTGGTGCTGCCGGAGTACCAGCCGTGCCCGCGGACGCTGCCGGCGGCGTCCGGGCGGACGTTGACGGACAGGCCGGTACCGGCCGTGATGACCTGCGTGTCCGTGGGGTCGCCGTAGATCCCGTCGTCGGAGAACCGGCTGGCGAGCAGCTCGTGTTCGTCGTCCGTCACCGCCCGGCTGTTGTGCCCCGGGCTCGGGTAGGACTCCTCAGCCACGGCCCCTCCCTTCGAGTTGCCCCAGCCGGTAGGCCAGGTCCCGCACGGTCCACACCATGCGGGTGGTGGTCGTCTTGTCGTTGTTGCCGATGACGGTGGTCACCAGCTCGCCGGAATCCGGCTCGGCGGCCAGGCCGATGGACTGCACCACATCGGCGATCTCCAGCCCGGTCGGCAGGACGACGGCGACCAGGTCGCCGAGGCCGAAGTCCCGGCCCGCCTTCAGGTCCTCCGTGTCGACCGTGACCGTGCTGAGGCTGGCGGTCGGGTTGTCGTTGCCGAAGGCGAGGACGCCGGCCTGCGTCAGCTCTCCCTCCGAGTCGTCGTCGACGCCGGACTTCTCGATGAACTTCTCTACCCGCCACCAGTCCGTGTGGAGGTTGGACGTGACCTCAACGTAGACCCGCTGGTAGGCGGGGTCCCCCTCGGGCGGGTCGTCGGCGGGATCGTTGCCGCCCATGACCAGTTCGGACGTGGCGGTCGGGGCGCCGAGCGTGAAGGCGGCGGACCGGAGGTTGCCCAGGCCGTCGGAGAACCGGGCCGTGCCGGTGAGGTCCCGCGGGGCGTACACCCCGAACCGGATCTCGTTGCCGACCTGCCGGGTGCGGAAGCCGAGCTTGTCGCTGACGGCCGCCGTCCGGCACGCGTCCAGCAGCGGCTCGAACCGCGTGGACACGGTCTGAGCGGTGCCGACCCCGGCGACCGTGTCGAGGACCAGTTGCTCGATGCGGCGCGCGGCCAGGGCGCCGGGCCCGCAGTTCTCGTTGACCAGCGTGCGGATGATCGTCTCCGCGTTCGTAGCCGTGAGCTTCCGGACCACGTCGGCGGTCTTGGTCTGCGTCGCGAACGACTTAGCGGGCTCCGGGTAGGTGAGGTAGCCGGCGACCCGGGCCAGGTCGTCGGAGAACCGGCATGTGACCGTGCCCACTCCGGCGTTCGACTCCAGGTCCCACGTGTAGTCCTGCGGTTCCTCCATCGGCCCGGCGCACCAGATCTCCCCGTCACGCAGGACCACCATGCGGTTGCCGGGCTGCAGCAGCTCCATGACCTCCGGCTGCGCGGGCAGCTGCACCGACCCCGACGCGGGTGCGTTGAAGTTGAGGTCGCAGGCGAGCTTGGTCCAGCCGGTGATCGGGTCGCCGAGCCAGTTGAGGTTGCGGTCGGTGACCAGCAGTTGCACCGTCATGCCGTCTCGTACCTCGGGTAGTAGGTGAGGTCGACGGCCGACCCTGCTTCGGCGCCCGCCAGCTGGAAGGTGACGGGCGTCTCGCCGGGCGGGATGCTCCACAGCACGGCCTCGGGCCAGTTCAGCCCGGCGACGAGGTTCTCCCCGGTGCCGGACCGTGCGCGCGGCGGATCCGTGGAGATCGTCACCGTCTCCCCAGCGAGGAGGGCGCCGTGAGGCGTGGCCTCCATGTCCAGGGTGAAAGCCTGGCCGGTGTCCTCGCGGGTGAAGGTGATGGAGGTGGCCGGTCCGGTGATGTGCCACTCCGGCCACACGTCGACGTCGCCGCGGTTCTCCACGGTGGTGGCGCCGAGGACCTGCGAGCTGGACACCGACGGGTACGGGGCCAGGTAGTCGACGCCGGCCCCGGTCTCCCGGTGCACGGTCTGCGGGTGGACGTCCAGCCAGTACGGGTCTTCGCACCACAGGGTGACGACGGCGCTGTCCCAGGTGATGCCGGTCGCGGTACGGCCCTGCCCGTCCCACCCCTGGCTGTAGTAGACGGCGATCCGACGCGCGGACCCGTCGGGCCGGGCCACCTCCAGCCAGCCGGGCCCTTCGCGCAGTGTCCGTGCGAAGGCCCGTGCGAGCGCCCGCCAGTTCGCCGTGAAGGTGGTGTGGTCGGTGCCCTTCACCAGGACGGGCCACACGATGTTCCTCGCCTGCGGCTGGACGTGCCGCAGACGGGACCCGCCCCGCGGGTGCGGGTCTGCCGTCAGCTCGTAGGGCGCCGCCCCCAGCCCGGACACGCCCTCGGCGAGCGTGTACCACTCGGCGGCCAGGTCGGTCATCGGCCACCGCTTCCCGGTCGGGTCCACGTAGGTGATCGACGCGAACCCGATTTCCGGCACATCGACCGGGGGGACTTCCGGGACCTCGGGGCTGGTGACCGGTGCGGTGATGATGGGCATCTATCGCGGCCTCCCCACACGCATGCGCGCCTCTTCCTGCCGGGTGATCAGTTCGAGGTCCCGGGCGTCGATCACGCTCTTGCGGGGCTGCACGATGTACGTCACGGACGGCCGGGCGTATCCAGCCATCGGCGCCGCGGGCTGCGGAGCCGACCTGCCCGGCGACACCGCAGCCCGCCCCGCCGGGGCGACCAGCGCCGCCAGCGCGGACGGGTCCAGTTGTTTCGCGTTGAGTGCGTCGAACAGGCCCTGCCCGTAGTAGTCCACGGCGGCCGCCCGCGTCATGTACTCGCCGGCGGACCCCCACAGCAGGATGTCGTCGGACGTCGGCGTGCCCGGCCCGGCCAGACGCCCCCCGTCGGGGAAGCCCGGGATGGGCCCGCCCCGTGCCCGTCGGATCAGACCGCCCTCGGCGTAGCCCAGCTCGGCAGCATTCTTCGCGGCCTGGTTGGATCCGCCGGACTGCTGCACCGACTTGAAGATGGTCATGCGGATGGTCGTGATCGTGGTGGTCGCCGTGTCCCCGTCCAGCTCACGCAGCGCCTTGTCGACGGCCCCGATGTTGCCGAGCGCCGTTTTATTCGCCGTGAACACCTCGGTGCTGCCGTCCGGCAGCCTGCGGGTCTTCAGCCCGACCGCTTCCAGCGCGGCGATCGCCGCGGCGTTCAGCGTGTCCACGGTGACCGTGTGGGAGTTCGGCGTCTTGTCGATCTCCGTCTGCACGGCGACCAGGCCCTCGATCGCCTCCTGCTTCTCCAGCTCCACCGTGGTGCGGATGCTGTCCGGCGTGCCGAGCAGCGTGGAGACGTACTCGCGGGCCTCGGCGTCGGTCATACCCGTCTGCGTGGCCAGCTCGATCATCTTCGCGCGGAGCTGCTCGGACTTCTCCGTCATCGACCCCAGCGACTCGCCGGCCGCCAGGCCGGACGCCAGCATCTCGTCGTGCGCCTTCGCCGCCGCCGACATGGCCTGCGCGTTCTCCCGGCCCTTCTCCGAGTTCAGGTCGAGCGTCGCGCCGTTCTCGGTGAAGCTCTCCGTGAGCGCGTCGAGGCTGGCCTCGAACCCGATCTGCGCGTCATACGCCGACCGGTTCGCGTCGTTGAGAGCGAGGATGCTCTCCCTCAGCCCATCCGCGCTCTGCTTCTGCGCATCGAGCTGAGCCTGCACCTCGATGGCCTGATCGCCGAAGATGCCCATGGACTGGGCGGCCAGTTCCTGCTCAAGGGCCTGCGCGGCGAGCGCGTCCTTGTAGTCGTTGAGCTCGCCCTCCACCTCGTCCGCCGAGAGGCCCTGGTCCTGCAGCTTGGCGCTGACGCGTTCCAGCGCTGCTGCTGCGAGGTCCGCCTGCCCGTTGGACACCATGTCGGCGAGCGCCTGGTCGAGCGCGTCGACGTTCTCCTTCGCCTCCTTCACCGGCGTGCTGTCGGTGCCGAAGAAGCTGATGATGGCCTGTTGTACTCGGTCAACGCCCTTCGGGTCGACAACCTTCTGGAAGGCGTCGGCCAGCCCTGACAGGTCGTCGCCGTAGGCGCGGACCGCCTCGCCGCCGAGTTCGCCCGAGTTCCCTAGCTCCGTCAGTGACGTGGCGAGTTTGTCCACGTCCGGCTTCGGCTTCTGGCTCTTGGACGACAGCATGTCCAGGCCGATGAGCAGCAGCCCGATCCCCGTGCCTGCCATGGCCAGCTTGGCCGTGCGGGACAGGGCACCGACCGCTGCCGTGGTGCCAGCGAGCACGCCCGTCGATCCAGCGGCGGCGGTCGACATGATGCCGATCTGCACGCCGAGCCCAGCCATCACCGCCCGCGCGGCGTCGACTCCGACCGCGGCCAGCTTCACGGCCTTGAGGGCGATCGCCAGCTGCAGGATCGTTGCGACTGCTTCCGGCGGGACCGCGGACACGATGCCGGTCAGGACGTTGACGACATCCAGCATGCCCACGCCGACGTCGGCCCCGGCCTCCAGCACGTTGAGCAGGGCGTCGCCGATGTTCTCCAGCGTGTCCCACACCTCGGGGCCGGCGTCGCGCGCGTAGTCGAAGAACTCGGCGACGCCGCCGCCGTCGTACTCGCCCGCGTCGAGCTTGGCCAGGAAGACCGTCAGCTGGTCGATGCCGTTGTCGAGGGTGTCGTTCGCGAAGGTGGTGAACCGCTGGTTCATCGCGTCGAACCCGGGCGTGCTGATCCCACCCGCGACCATGGTGATCAGCCGGTCAAACTGCGTGGACGCGCCCTTGACCAGGCCGGTCGTCTCCGGGAGCAGCGCGTTGGCGACGCCGACGCCCTTGATGAACGGGCCCATCACGTCGCCCGACAGGCTGTCCGACCACTGGTCGTAGCCGTCCTTCAGCAGGCCGACCGCGATCGCGGCCTCCCGCGTCTCCGGCGACAGCTCGGCGAGCCGCTGCTCGTACTCCAGCGCCGCCTTTCCCGCCTCGGCGCTGCCCGCCCCGGACGTGCGCAGCGCCTCATCGAGCTTCTCCTGCGCGTCGATGGCCTCGCCGATCTTCCCGATCTGCGGGCCAAGTGCCAGCGCGTAGGCGCCGGCCGCGACACCGACCGCGCCGAGCTGCCCGGCGAGGACAGTGGCGCTGCTGGCCAGGCTGGCGGCCATCGGGATCGCAGCGGGCAGCAGCGAGATCAGGTTCGCCTTCAGCGACGACCCGAGCTTGTCGGATGCCTCGCCGAGCGTGTTGAAGCTGGTCCGCGTTCCACCGGCCGTGGCGTCCAGGCGGCGCAGCGCGTCGTCCGTGGTGAGCAGGTTGCCGTGGAGGTCGCGCAGCCGCCCGTCGGCGTCCGCGGTGATGCCGGCCATCCGCAGCCGCAGCCGGTCCGCAGAGGACGCGGTGCCGTTCAGGACGCGGGACAGCTCGTCGCGGCCGGTCAGGGTGAAGGTGAGCCGCTCAGCCACGTGCCGGTCACCCCCTCAGTGTCGAGACGTGCCGGTCCAGCCAGGCGACCAGGCGCAGGAAGCGGGTGACCGACAGCCGGTCGATCTCCGAGGGCTGCATGTGCAGGTAGTGCATCAGCAGCGGCTCGTACTCGTGGATCAGTCCTCGGAGTCCCGGCGCCGGTGTACCAGGTGGCCTTTTCCCAGCCCGTCCAGCGCGGCGTCCACATCGGCCGGGGTATGGGCGAGCTTCCGCAGGTGCGGTGTCACCAGGTCGATCTGGGTGTCCTCGGCCTGGCTGCTGAGGGCCTGGACCATCAGGTTGTTCAGGGCGTCCTCGATCTCACCGCGGGTGATCCGCGCTTTGACCCGTCGGCGCCAGCCGGGCAGGTCGAAGTCGGCGAACGCGAGGTCCGGCTGGGCGCGGCGCCGGTGCGCCCAGACGACGGCCCGCAGCGCGGTCGGGTCCTGCAGCTGGAGAAGGGCCTCGATGCGCTGCCACTGCGCACCGCCCATCGCCTCCTCGATGGCGGCCGCCTCCAGAGCGGACAGCTCATCCGTCGACAGCTCTTCGACGGTGCCGTCGTCCTGCGCGATGGAGATGATCACTCTTGGTTCCTCTTCTCACTCAAGGTCCCGTCGCACGTCGCGCAGGACCCGTTCGACTTCTGCGCGCATGCGCGGTGTGCCGGCCTCCACCGTCTTGGACCACCAGCCCGGCGGCCTGGCCCACTGCGTCGCCCACCGCTTCCGGTTGCCGAACACCGGGTGGCGGACCCGGCCGTCGTTGATCACCCACGGCATGTTCCGCAGGTCTTCCGGCAGGCGGCCCTTGTCGATCCAGATCCGGGCGCCCGGGTTGGCGCCGGACCGGACGCTGATCCGGATGCTGCCCGCGAGCGTGGACCGCAGCGGCCGTGTGGTGGGCGACGGGCCGCCCCGCTTCCCGCCCTTGCGGCCTTCCGAGACGAGCGGCTGGGTGCGGATCGCCTTCTGCAGGTCCTTGTGCAGGGGCTCGGCGGCCCGCCGGACGCGGCGGGAGAAGTTCTGCCGCAGCCGGGGGCCGCCAGCTGCCCGCATCCGCCGGGAGAGCGTGAGCAGCTGGCCGGTGCCCAGGATCTGAACGCTGCCCGCCATCGGATCAGGGGGTGACGGCGGGAATGTCGACGTTCTCGGCGGGCTCGCTGGTGATGGCGAACTGGCACATGATCTGCGCCGCCTGGTCCAGCTCGCGCACCTTGGCCTGCGAGGTGACGGTAACGGGGTAGACGTCCATCGGCTGGGTGGGCACGTCGCCTTCGTCCATCCACACGATGTTGCCGGTGGCTTCGCGCACCAGCAGCTGGCGAACGTCGTCGCCGTCCTTCGACGCCCAGAAGGTGAGCGAAGAGTCGGAGGCGGTGATCTCGCCGCCGACCACCGGCGTGAACCGGCTGCCCAGCGCGGGGGTGGGTACGGTGCCGGAGGTGGTCTGCCACCCGGACATCGCCCCGGTCTCGGCCTCCAGCGCGGTGCCGGCGTCCAGTTCCGCACGGGTGGGCGCGTTCTTGTTCGCGATTGTCGGCACCCACAGCACGCGGGTGACGCCGCGCCGGTAGTACCGGGTCGACGCCTGGATCGGAGTCGCCATCAGCTCTCATCTCCTTCAGCCCGACGGCGCTTCGCCGTGGTCGTCTTCTCCTCGATCGGCTGGCCGTCGTCGCCGACGACTTTCCAGCCGGACCGCTTGTACTGCTCGACCGAGATCTCCGGGACCTCGATCTCCTGCTCGATGCCGTCGTGCCGCATCCGCACCGCCACCGCGGGCTCCTCTCTACGTGAATCCACGGCCGGCCACCGTCAGCAGCAGGGTGGCCTTCGCGCCCTTGTCGGTCTGGTCCTGGGTGAGCTGGCTCGCCTCGATCGCTGCCTCCAGCTCGGGCAGGCCGATGCTCGGGTCGGCCGCGAACCACGCCTCCACGGCGTAGGCGATCTCGTAGGCCCGTTCTCGGGCGGCCCGCACGTCGGTGTCGCCGTTGAAGGCGATCACCGCGACGGTGATCTGGAACTGTTCCTCTCGGCGGGAGCCCAGCCCTGCCCAGCCGCCGAGGGTGCTTGCTGCCTGGTAGTCCCCGTTCGGGTCCGCGTCCCAGCCTGGGATGAGCCACTCTGGATCGTCGTCCTCGGTCAGCTCCGGACCGTCCGAGACCCGTACTCCCTTCAGGGCGCTGTCGGCTGCGCCGAGCGCGAGGAGACGGTCGATGACTTCGGGTACACGTGAGCCCATCAGGCCACTCCGGGGGGAAGGAGGTCTGGCTGCAGCAGCTGCAGCGCGCGGTTGGGGATCGCGTAGCCGAAGCCGGGGATCGGCTCGGACACGCTGTAGTCGTCGCCCCCGCCGGCCAGGCCGCCGCGGCCGCCGCGCTGGGTACGCCACAGGTGATCGAGGATGATTCGGGCGGCGGCGGTGACGTGCTCGCCGATGACCGTGCGCCCGGCCCGGTAGGTGATCCGCTGCGGGCCGTGGAACATCCCTCCGCCGGTGAGCCACAGCGCCCCCGTCGCCCCGTCCAGGCCCAGCGCGGAGGCGTCGTAGACGATGCCGTTGTCCACCAGCGGGGCGAGGCTGATGACCTCAAGGGCGGGCACCTGCCGCACCACCAGGATCATGGCCAGCCCGAAGTGATGGTCCTCCGTCACGACCCGGGGCGTGACCGGGCCGATCAGGGCCTCCACGCCCCGGGTGGCGGTCGCGTTCCAGAACCGGACCTCGTCGTCGTCCGTGGTGCTCTTGAGGTTGAGGTGCGCACGGGCGTCGGCCAGGGACAGCACCGCGACGGGCACGGCGTCCTGCACGTCCAGGACGTCGGTGTACGCGTGCGCCGGCGCTGTGAACACCCAGCGGACCGTGTGCCGTCCGGGCACCGTGGTCGGGTAGTCGGACTGGTACTCCCCGGGGGCGTTCTCCGTGGCGGCCGGGGTGGCGGTGCTGCCGTCCGGCAGGGTGACCGTGCACACCGCGGTTCCGGCCGTGGCCAGGCTGCCGTCGGGGTTCTTGCACTGCGCGGTGAGGCGGGCGGTGGACCCGAGGTCGTAGGGCACGCCGCCCTCCTCAGCGGGTCTCGGGCTTCGCGGCGCGGCCGCCGCCGCGTGAGCGGGACGCGGCCTTCTCCGTGCGGCCCTGCGGCTTGGGGTCTTCGACCAGCTCGGCGCGCACGCCGTCTGCCCACGCCTTCGCGGTGGCGGCGTCGACGTCCACGATCTGGCCGGGCGTCCACGAGAAGTCCAGGCCGCCGACGGACTGCAGGACTCGGATGCGGGGCATCCGGTGCTCCTTCCATGGGGCGGCCCCCGACGGTGCCGGGGGCCGCGGGGTCGGGCAGGGGTCAGGCGGCCGGGTGCTCGTAGGTGCGGAACGCGGCGCCGTCGTCCGGCACTCCGTCGAAGCGGAGGAAGCCGAGGAAGCCGACCTGGAGGTAGTCGGCGTACCGCTCCTCCAGGCGCATCATCTGGCCGCCGGCGACCTGGCGGGCGACGTAGGCGGCGCGCAGGTCGCCGTAGCCGATCGACGCGGCGGACGCGGCCGGGGCCGGGATGCCGTTGTCGATGACGACCGGGGCGCCGAGCAGCGTGGACGGTACGCCGGCCTGGACGGACGGCTCCCACAGCGGGCGGCCCTGCTCGTCCTTCAGCTTCCGAACGACCTTCAGCCCGGAGTCCGAGGTGGCCCACTTCGCGGTGCCGCGGTAGGCGGGGTCGACGGAGTGCTGCAGGTCGATCAGGTCGTCGTAGGTGACGGAAGTGACCTGCCCCGCGGCGCCGGTGACCCCGGCGGTGGCGTTGGTGAACAGGCCCTCGGGCTGGTTGGTGCCGGTGCCGGTGGCCAGGTGCGCGGCGATCGCGCGGCCGATGCGCTCGCCGAGCTTGCGGGCGATGAACCCCTCGGTGTCGAACGCGGAGTCCTGCAGCAGGGCCAGGGACGCGCGGATCATCTTCGACGTGTACGTGTACGCGCCGAGGTCCTTCTGACCGAGCGTGATGTCCTGCTCGGTGACCTGGGAGTTCTCGGTGAGGATCGCGCCGACGTTCGCGGTGTCGTCGTTGGTCGGCCAGTTCAGCGGGTTGCCGGACGCCGTGGTGATGACGTTGACCTCGGACAGCAGACCGCCGTACACCTTCAGCGTCTCGGTGATCTTGTTCAGGGTGTCGGTCGGGATGAAGTAGCCGCCCGCGCTGCCCGGGGAGGTGGCCTGCGCCCGGATCTCCGAGTGGTTCGCGAGCATCAGCTCGCGCTGGTCGTTGGACAGGACGGTCATGCCCCGGCGCAGGAACCGGCCGAACGCGTCGCGGTAGGCGGCGTCCTGGTCGGCCTCGCGGTTCTCGCCGCCCTCCGGGTTGCCGCCGGTGGTGACGATGGCCTGGTCGCGCTGGACGGCGTCCATGCGGGCGGAGCGCTCCATGCGCTCGATGTCCTGGGAGGTGGCCGTCAGGTCGGCCTCCATGCGGTCCCAGGATTCCCGCTCCTCGGCGGTCAGCGCGTCGCGGTTCTCCGACTCGGCGCGGGCCTGGATCTCCTGCATCTGGGACCAGAGGTTGGCCCGCTTCTCCAGGGCCCGGGTGAGCAGTGCGGTCATGGCGTCTGTGTCCTTTCACGGCACGCCGAACAGCCCACCGGCGGCGGGCTGCAGGGAAGGGTTGGTCAGATCAGCGCGGGAGCCCGTAGCGGGCGGCCAGCGCGTTCATGCGCATCGACAGGGGCAGGCCCGTCGGCTGAGTGGACACGGCCGGCTCAGCGGGGTCTTGCGTGCCGCGAGTGGACTCACCCGGCTCGCGGTCGATGTGCACCAGGTCGAGCAGCTCGGGCCGAAACTTGGCCCGGGCCTCCACGGCGGCGTACTCGCCGCGGTGGTCCAGCGCCCGGGCCACGGCCTTCAGCTCGGCCTCGGTCTCGGGGTAGGCGGGGAACGTCACCGCGGACACCTCGATGAGGCGTACCTCGCGGATGATCCGGACGTCGACCTCTACCGGGTCGGCGCCCTCCACCTCGATCGGCTCGGAGTTCCACTCGTCCTTGATGACGTAGAACCCGAAGGACATGCCGGTGACGTTGCGGTTGTCGAGGTTCACCGCCAGGTCCTGCACGTAGGACAGGCGGGTGTCCAGCGCCGAGTCGACGGACAGGCCCTTGTCGTCCTCGGCGAGGGTCAGGCTGCCGGCCGACGTCCGCGACACGACGTAGTACGAGTCGTGATCGATGAGCATCCGGGCATCGCCCTCGGTCAGCGTCTTCGCGAAGGCGCCCGGCGCGATCTCCTCGTAGAACCCCCAGCGCAGCGGGTTCCCGATCGCCGTCCGCGAGTTGAACACGGCGGCGTACCCGGCGAACCGCTGGCCGTCCCCGTCCGCGCGGACACTCACCCCGGCCGCGGACAGCGCCAGACGGCGCCGCTCCTCACCCGTCATCGTCGTCGGCATGGTCGCCTCCTTGCTCAGCGTGCTGGGCCAGCAGGCGCCGCGCCTCGGCCATCAGGGCGGCCGCGCGGGCGGGCAGTGCCCCGCCGTCTTCGGCCAGTGGGTTGGACCCCAGCGGGGCCATGTACGTCGGCTGCAGGTAGGTGTCGCCCTCGGGCCCCGGGATCGGCGGCATCTCTTCCAGGGCGCGGATGTCGTTCGCGGACATCACGCCTGTGTCGCGCATCGCCCGGTAGAACGTCGCCCGCGCCGAGCTGTCGCCGCGCAGCAGGCCCTGCACCGCGTAGTGCGCGTACTGGCCGGGTGGCAGCAGCTCCTTAGTGATGCGCTGCTCGGTCGGTCCCAGCCACGTCGGCGCCAGGTCGAACGTGATCCAGCCCTGCGCCTGCTGCTCCAGGCCGGTGCCCCACGACGTGCTCTTGGACGTCTCCATCAGCAGGAACAGCGGGACGCCGAACATGCGGGCGATCTCTGGGATCTGGAACTCGCGGGACTCCAGGAACTGGGAGTCCTTCAGCGGCATCGTCACCGGCTTGAAGGAAGCGCCAGCGTCCAGGACGGCCACCTCCTGGAAGTTCTCGACCCCGGCCAGCTTCGCCTGGAACCGGGTCTTCAGTGCGTTGGCCTGGTCGGCGTTCAGCTTCTGCTCGGTCTCCAGCACACCGGACAGGACGTTGCCGCGGCCGAACAGCTTCGCCGCCCCCTTCTCCGCAGCCTGCGCCAGGCCGATGCCCTGCCGTGCCATGGCGATCGGAGACAGGCCCTTCAGCCCGTCGTAGCCGAGGCCGGGCAGGTGCAGCATCTCCCGGGGCGTCAGCGCGTGCAGGACCCCCCAGTCGTCCGTCGCGAAGAACCACTTCCCGGTCGGGTTGCCGTCGCTCGGCTTCAGCCTCTCCACCGTCACCCGGTCCGGGGAGACGGGCCACAGCTCCTTGACCTGGCCCGACGGCGCACGCAGCTTCTGCAGGTAGCCGTTGCCCCACAGCACGCGGTGCACGTAGGCCAGCCGCCACAGCTCCAGCGGCGTCAGCTCTGGGTGCGGATCGTCCAGCAGCGGCGTCGTCACCCGGTCCCGGCTCCCGGTCCGGTAGACGTGCAGCGGCAGCGACGCGGACACCCCGGCCACGACGGCGACCGCCCGCCACACCGTGGGCGTGCGCAGCGCCGATTCCTCCGACACCTGCACGCCGGCGTCCGACTGGATCCCGCCGAACGCCTCCAGCAGCGAGGCGTCGGTCAGCGGTACAGCCGGGTTCTCCAGCGATGGCGCGCGTCGTTCGAACAGCCCGAACAGGCTCATCGCTTGGCCCCCTCACGCGGCAGCCCGGCCAGGGTCCGCTCCACCGCCACGACCCCCAGCACACCGCCCAGGATCAGCGCGGCGGGCACGGACCACAGGCCCACCCCGAGCAGCAGCGCGAGGACGAACACGACCTCCAGCACATTCAGCACGCGGCGCGTCACCATACGTCCGGCACCTCCTCTGCCTCTTCGACCTCGGCCGCCAGGCCCCACCGGGCGAACGTGGCCGCCACCAGCGGGCTGATGTCCACCGACGCGATCCGTCGGGCCCACGCCCACGCGTCCCCCAGCGGCCGCTTCTGAGCGCCCGCCAGGGCCGACGCCAGCGGCGCCTGGTCGAGATGGGAGAGGGTCTGCTCGGTGACCGCGTCGTAGAACTGACCGCAAGCCTGCGCGATCTCCCGGGTCTTCGGCTGCACCACAGTGATGCCGAGCCCCTTCTCCTCGTCCTCCAGGTCCGGGATCAGCGACCCGGCCGGCCCGCCCCCGTCGACGACCCAACACCGCGGCCCCCACTTCGCATGCAGCTCCTTGGCCCGCTCCAGGACCCAGCCCGTACCGGGCCGGTGGTCGACGACCTCCACGTGCACGCCGCCGCGCCACTCACCGGCCACGCAGATCGCCGCGTGCGACCGCTCCGGCGTCATATCGATGGAGAACGCGACCGGGTCGGCCGGGGCGCTCTCGGCGGCCGCCAGGGCCCGCCACGCGTCCTCCCCGATGACCTGCCACGTGTCGGCCTCGTCCGTCGGGTAGTCGCCGACCCCGAGCCGCTCGCGGGCGTACCCGGCCTTGCTGAGAGTGGCCCGCTCGTTGGCGGTCTTCTCCAGCGTCAGCCGGTAGCCGACTGCGGGGTTCGCCTTCAGCACCGCCTCGTCCGACCCCGCGTCGTCGTGCTCCGTACAGCCGCGCGGGCACTCGTCGACATGCAGGTCACACGACCACTCGAAGTAGGCCAGCGACGGGTCCGGCGTGCCGGACTCCAGCGCGGCCAGCGCGCGGCGCCGCAGCCGCCCCAGCTGGACGGACAGGGCGCCGATGCCGGCCGATCCCAGGTACCAGATCTGCGGGTTGTCGACGGCCGCCATGGTCGGCAGCAGCGCGTCCATCGCGTCGTCGCCGAGGATCATGTCCTCGTCGAGGATGTTGCAGTCGCCGGTGAAGCCGCGGCCCGACCCCTTCGACCGGGCAATGAACCGCAGCACCTGCCCGGAGTACAGCTCGATCGACTCCTCACCGACCGTGTACCGGAACGCCTTCACACGTTTGTGCAGGTCAGGGCATCCTCGGATGAGGCGTTCCACCCGCTTGAAGGCGGCCTTCGCCGTCTTGAATTCGTGCGCCGAGTGGAGGATCAGCTGCTCGCCGCCGATGAACAGGCCCCACAGTTCGCGGGCCTCGATGATCCCGCCCTTGCCGTTCTGGCGGGGCACGTTGACGCAGACCTCGAACGCGGACCACGAGCCGTCAACGTCCTCGCCCATGCCGCGGCGCAGGACGTGCTGCTGCCACGGGTCGAGGTGCAGGCCCGCCTTCGCGGCCAGGTCGATTGCCTCTTGACCTGCACTGGTGACGGACGGTGGAACGGTCTCGATGGGCGGTGTCTGCCAGCCGTGCACCGGACCGTCAGCCGCCGGCGGCCTGCTCTCTGGCAGCTGCGCGGCGCTTGGCTCGCTGAGCAGCGATGTCATCGACGCTGTCCCCCTCCTCCCCGACGGGGGCCAGCTTGCGGAGGTCGGCCATCACTGCGCGTAGCTCTCGTCCGGCTACGGCGATGGCGGTCGGGGCGTCGGTGCCGTCGATGGCCCGGGCGAGGCTGAGCGCGAGTTCGCCGAGGCCAGGTGCGGTTTGGTCGGCGTGGAGCTTGACAAGCTCGGCCTCGGTTGCATCGGTTACGGCGCCCATGATCACCGCCCTTACGCAGAGTGATGTAACGCTGAGTGATCGCCGCTAAATGGGTCGAACTGAGTTCGCGTGAAGTAGATCTTGAATCGGGGCCGCGCAAAAAAACGGGCGACAAGGGCTTTTGGGTCGCCCGGCCAAGAGCCGGACTTTGGACCCACTCCCCCCTGTTGATCATGATCGGGGCGGCGCCGAGGAGCGCTCGCGCTCGCTGTTCACGCTGAGTTCGCAGCGCTCAGCGACGCTGTGTCACCAGGACCGCGACGCCTGTGGCATGGCCTCTCGGGGCCTGCCCTGCCGGGCCCGGTACCACCGGGTGGCCACCCTCTCCATGGCAGGGGACCGCATGGCCTGGATGCGCTGCATGACGATGGCCTCGCCGGGGTCGACCACCACGATGCGGGCCTTGTGCCGCTTGTACTTGGCCAGCGCCTTCGGGCTCGGCATGGTGTGGATCAGGTACACGTCCAGCTGGTGCAGGTGCTGCAGCGCCTCGTCGATGGCTGCGTAGCGAGCGCGCTGAGCGACGCGCTGCTGCAGCGGTGCGTGGTTCCAGTGCGGTGCGCCTGGGCCGGTGAGGGCGACGGTGATGCGGTCCAGGTCGATCACGATGTCCTGGGGCTTGGCGTGCGACTCGATCCAGCTGCTCTTGCCCGCGGCCGGCGGGCCGGTGATGACGTACAGCACGGTGTCACCGGCCCGACAGATCGACCAGGTAGCGGATGCTCTCTCCCTCGCCCTCGTACTGGAGGGGGAGCGTGATGCCGCCGATCTCGATGTTGTCGGTTCCGTAGGCGCAGAGCGTGACGCCGGTCTGCTTGGTCGTCTCGCTGAGGAGGTCGAGCGCGTCGGCGAGCCGTCGTAGCTCTGCTGCACCCATCAGGCTCTGCATGGTCACCACCTCCGTGACGCTCGCTGTGGTGCTGCCTTAGGCGGGGTGCCCTCGCGGTTGCCGCGGCTGCTGTTGCAGCGGCGGTGTGCCGGCCGGGCGTTGGCCGGGTCGAGGAGGGAGCCGCCGCGGGACAGGGGCTGCTCGTGGTCGAGGGTGAAGGACAGCGGGTGCCGGGCGTCCAGCTCGTAGCTGATGTTGTGGCCGCACAGCCAGCAGGGGAGGCGCTGGGCTCGGAGCCAGGCTGCGAGGCGGCGGTAGCGGCGCCCGTTGCGGGGGTTGCTGGCCACGGGCGCCACCTCCTACGCGTCGTCGCCGAGGACCTCGCGGCGTGCGGCGGCGGCCTTGCGGTTGAGGGCGCCGGTCATGCGGAACAGGGCGACGGTCAGCGCGAGGAAGCCGACGACCAGGAGCACCTGGGTGGCGACGCTGAGGATGCGGACGTCTTTGGTGCCGTTGGCGAGGATCACGAGGATGACGTTGCCGCAGATCCAGGCGAACCAGATGCGGAGCTTCTCGACTCTGACGGCGGTCTGGACGTCGCGGTAGTTGCTCATGGGGCCCCCACGGTTGCTGATGCTGGCCTGGGCATCATGCGTCGTGTGGGGGCGGTGTGGAAGCGGTGTGGCTGTCCTGTGACGTTGGGGGTCCGCGCAGGGCGCAGCGCCAGCAGCAAACCCGCTCGGTGTGAGCGATGGGGGTTGCCCTGCGCGGACGTGTAGGCACGACGAAGCCCCGACCGGGAACCCTGCGGTCGGGGCTTCGTCGTGTGTCTGTGGTGCCGTCTGCGGGCACAAGTGTTCACCGGGATCGTTGCACGCTGTCTGACCTGGGGTCAAGCGGAGGCTCGGGTGGCGCGTTGGGCGGCGAGGGCGGCGACGTCTTTGGCGGCGTACCAGGGCTGTCGGGGGGTGCCGCCGGAGCGGGTGAGTTGGCCGCGGTGGACGATGGAGCGGAGGCCGGCCAGGCCGACGCCGAGGAGCTGTGCGGTCTGGTGGGCGGTGAGGTGGCCTGGGCGGCTCATCTGCGACTCCATGACCCCATGATGCCGTCCTACGGCCGCCACGCCTCGCGGTAGCCGGGCCGGTCCGCGTAGGGGAGCGCGAGCAGCTTGAGGACGTCCAGACCCCAGGGAGTGCCCTCACCGGGCACGAACGACTTCTCGGTGTCGCCGGGGCCGGTCACGTCGACGAGCGGCGGCTCGCAGAGGGCGATGGTCTTCCGCTTGGCATCGATCTCGCGCAGCACCCGCGCCGGATCATGCCGGACGATGTGGTCGGCGTTGGCAGTGTCGCACTCGGCGCGATGCGCGCTGGCCTCCGGCTCCTGGGTGGCGATCGCGTAGGTCCACTCGGCGATCGGATAGGCGCGGGCGGGCGCAACGAGTTCGTGGTCCTGGCCGTTCCACCTAGTGGACCAGGGGCCTGCTGAGGCGGCCTGAGCGGTCTGCTCGTCGTCGTCGAGCTGCTCGCGCAGCCACTGCACCAGTTCGTCCATGGGGTCATCCTCTCGCAGTGAGTGAGCCTGCGTGGGGCGTTCGGCAGGTCGCTCCAGCGCCTTGTAGGAGGGCACTTGTAGCGGCTTCGCTGCCTCACTTGATCGCCATTTCCGCTGATCAAGGGCAGTGAGGCGGGGCAGTGACCTTCGAAGTGGAAAGTCACTGCCCACTGCCGGGTCACTGCGCCTCGGCGAGCTGTTCCGCGCGCCGTTCGAGGGCGCGTTCGACGCTCTCCAGCTTAACGACGGGGTAGCCGTCGAGCTTGCCGGGCTCCTCGTCCCACTCGGCGAGGAGGGCCTTGAGGCGGGCGCCGGTCCAGTGTTCGTAGACGTCGTGGCGGCGGGTCTTGAGCCGGTGAAGGACCTCGGTGGTGCGGACGCGGCTCTCGCGGCCGACGACGGCGGCGAGGTCGGCGAGGTGGTCGACGGGGGCGACGGCTTCGAGCTGGTGGACGGTGGCGACGCCGTCGCGCAGCTGCTTGGCGCGTTCGGTGAGCACGAGGGCGTCCTCGCCGCTGATGAAGTGGGTGCGGACGGTGACGGAGGACTGGCCGGCTTCCAGGGGGATGCCCTCACCGGCGACAACGAGGGTTCCGCGGTCCTTGCCTCGGCGCAGCTTGTGGGGGGCGGCACCGGCGTCGACGGGGGCCTCGCCGAGGGCCATCTTGGCCTGGGACTCGGTGCCGAGGACGAGGGAGCCGCGGATGTGGTTGCCCTCTCGGGACCGCTTGGGCAGGTTTTCGTCGGTGGGGTCCTGGGTGCCTTCCCAGATGGTGACGTTCACGGCGCGGCCCTGGTCGTGGATCTTCTTGACGGCCTGGAAGTAGCGGCTGGTGGCCCTGCTGCCGCCGTAGGGGCGTCCGTCGGGGCTCTTGGCGCCGCAGCCGTAGGCGACCTGGGCTTCGTCGACGATGAGGACGACGGGCCGGAAGCGGGGGTCTGTGCGGGCCATCTCGCGGGTGACGCCGTCGGTGGCGCCGGACTCTTCCAGCAGGGCGATGCGGGTCTGCATCTCGGTGACGCCCCACTCGACCATGTCGGTGGCCTGAGCGACGTGGTCGTCGGTGGGGCCCTGGATGAGGAGCTGGGCGAGGCCGTCGAAGGCGCGCCAGTCGCCTACGCCCTTGAGGTCGGCGACGTAGAAGTCCACGGTCGGGTCGAAGGCGAGCCAGAGGGCGAGGGCGCGCAGGGAGGCGGTCTTGCCCTGGTTGGAGAGGCCGGTGAGGAGGATGTGCCGCTGGAAGACGCTGACGCCGACGGCGTCGCCGCGCAGGTCCTGTCCCCAGGGGGCAGAGCCGGTGTAGTAGTCGGCGGTCGCGTCGTCGTCGAGCAGCAGCGGGGAGGGGCCGATGGGCTCGTCCAGGGCGCCGCTGTCGGCGATCCACAGGCGGACGGTCCGCGGGGAGGGCGGGATGGTGATGAACACCTCGTGTTCGTGCCGGTTGAGGTTCTCGGCGAGCTTGCGGCGGCGGCCCTGGATCTCCTCGGTGGAGACGCCGGTGGGCAGGTGAACGTCCAGTTCGACGCCGCATCCGGCGATGCGGATGGGGCTGAGGAGGGCGGCGCCGGCGTCTCCCATAGCGTCGATGGCCTTGCGGAGTGGGGAGATGCCCAGGTCGCGGAAGGCGACGACGACGGTGGAGGGGGTGATGGCGGCGCCGAGGTCGCGGGCCTGGACGGGCAGGGCCCACTGGGGTGCGGTGTGGCGCTGCTGGCCGATGGTCCAGACGGCGGCGAGGCCGATCCAGGGTGCGGCGAGGAGGAATGGGCCCCAGACGACGCCGGCGAGGAACGCGACCCAGCGCACGAGTTCGACGACGGCCTCGGTGGGGGCGAGGACGGTGTGGGGGTCGCCGGTGCCCCAGGCGAGGAGGATGCCGAGGAGCATCAGGACGCCGAAGCCGCTGACGAGGGCGAGGCCGAGGGCCTTGGGGAGCTGTACGGCGGCCTGGAGGAGCTGGAGGCGGCGGGTGTGCCGGGCGGCCCGGTAGGCGGCGGCGCGCTGCTCCCATTCCTTGACCTCGTCCATGAGGCCGGCGGCTTCGGCGGCGCGGATCATCCGCTCGTACCGGGAGGCGGTGCGGCCGTCCCAGATGCGGCGGGCGGCGATCTTCGTGCCGCCGATCATGTAGGAGCCGTGGCGGACGGCGAGGCGTCCCGCGGTACGCACGCGCTCGTCCTGGAGGGCGGCCTTGGCGATGCGCCGGTACCGGGCGCGGCGACGTTCGGGACGGGTGGAGGACGCCCCGGACGCGGGGGCGTCCTGCGCGTCCTGTGGCGGCTTGATCAGGTGAACGGTCATGCTGGGGCTTCCTGCCTCTTGCTGGGGTGCGGAGGCCCGGGGACGGCGGGCTGCTTGGCGGTAGGACGCCGTCCCCGGGGCCGAGCTACTTCTTGCGGCCCTGCTGCTTGCGCTTGCGGGCCTGGTCCTGGATGCGGTCGAACTTGCGCTGCAGGCCGGACTGGTCGACGTTGCCGGTGCCGTCGTCGGCGATGCCGCGCTTGGCCATGCGGGCGATCAGCCAGGTCAGGCGGGCCTTCTCACCGGCGGTGTAGTCGCTGGCGTTGAGGTCGAGGGCGGCCATGGGTCAGCCCTCCGTGCGGGTGAGGGCGGCGGCGATGATGTCGGCGTGGTCGAAGGCCAGCGGCGGCAGGGCGGCGAGGGGCCACCACTGGACGTTGACCGCGTCGTCACCGGCCTCGATGGGCAGACCGGGGATGACGGTGAAGCGGTAGGCGACGGTGACGTACCGGCCACGAGGGTCGCGGTCGGGGGCGTCGAATACGCCGACCTGGACCAGCTCCTCCGGCATGGCGTACAGGCTGGCCTCTTCGGCGAGTTCGCGGGCGGCGGCGTGCCGGCTGGTCTCGCCGGGGTCGACGTGGCCGCCGGGAAGCGCCCACTGGCCCTTGTGCGGGTCCCACCCCCGCTCGATCAGCAGGACGTACCCGTCGGTCGTGGTGACGACGACGTCAGCGGTGAAGCGGATGGTCTCGAAGGTTTCGGTCACGGTGTCCTCCCTGAGGTAGCCGGGCTGTCCGGCTCCCCTCACCGCCCGTCACACTCGGGCGGATCGGGCAGCCGTCAGCGGCTCTTCCGGGCGTCGGTCCACATCGAGCGCAGGACCAGGACGACGATGGCGGCGGTGCCGCCGAGGATGGCCAGGGCGAGGGAGGCGAAGGCGATGCCGACGCCGCCGACGCACACGGCGCAGGCGATGCCGATCCACTCGCCGGCCGATCGCCGCGGCTTGTGCGGGTGCTCGCACTGGTGGTGTTGCGGGGTGGCCTGCGCCTGCTGCTGCGCGGCCTTGGCCAGCTCCATGGCGGCGAACGCCAGTTGCACGGCGGCGGTGTCGGTCGACGCCTCGCGGACCGCGGCCTCGGCTTTCTCCAGGGCGTCGCTCATCGCGTCCACCTCCGGGCGAGGGCCGGACGCGCGAGGACGCCGAGGACGAAGGACAGGACGAGGGGCTGAGCGAGCAGGTACGCCAGGCTGGCGACGGCGATCTGCAGCGTGGACGGCCACAGCACCAGGGCCAGGCCGAGGAGGGCACCGAACAGAAGCGCCTTCATACCGGCACCGCCACCTGGAAGTTGGGCAGGTCGTTCGGGTGGAAGAGGTTCCGGCCGGACGCGTCCTTGGAGTGCACGGGGATGTGTCCTGCTGCCACCCAGTTGCGGACCGTGGACGGCTTGATGCCGTAGTGGTCGGCGACGTCCCGGGACGTCATCAGGGGCGGCTCGGGCGGGGGCCCATCCTCGTGGTCCTCGGCGTCCTCGGGCGCGTCCTGGCCGTCCTGCGGGTCGGGCGCCGGAGCCGTGGGGCGGGCGACGATCGGCAGGAGCCGGGCCCCGGGCGGGACCGGGCGGGGAAAGGGCGGGACGGACGGGGACGCGGGCGCGTCCTCGGCGTCCTGGGTGTCCTCGGGGGCGTCCTCCCACGGTGACGCCAGCTCGATCGTGGCAAGGGCGGCGGCGTGCCGGCGGGCGGCGAGCAGGTCGAGGAGCTTGGCCCGCTGCTCCTCGGACGCGCCCGCCTGTGCCTTGCCGACGGCCACGGACAGGCGCCGCGCGGTACGGGCCCGGCCGCGGGCGCCGGGCTTCATGTCGGCGAGCTTCGCGGCGAGGGCGACGGCGCGGACGGTGGCCCGGTCGCGGGTGATCTGCTCGGCGCTGCGGTCCCGGACAGCCAGGCCGAGCCGGGACAGGAGCCGCTCCCGCAGCTCCCGGGCGATCAGGGCGGGCAGGGACTGCGACGCGGCACCGGGCTGGCCGTGCCGGAGTTCGATGCCCATGGCGAGGTGCCAGAGCAGCGCGGCGAGGATCGGGCCGACGACGGCGCGGACGGTGCCGCCGACGATCCCGGACTCGCTGTAGGCGGGGATGACCTGCACGCCGGTGATGACCCAGACCAGGACGCCGGGCGTGCCAGGCGTGCCCTGCGGGGAGCGGAGGTTCTGGCGGGCCATGAGGGCGCAGGAGAACAGGGCCAGCTCGGCGGCGGCGAACATCGCGCCGCGCTCCAGGTCGGAGGCCATGCCGAGGCGGTGCTCGGCGAACCGCCAGCTGGTGTCGGCGCTGTACGCGGTGCAGGCCATCGCGGCGAGAGAGGCGACCGCCACGGCGGCCGGCGTCTTCCGCAGCGACCGCAGCAGCCAGACCAGGAGCGCCAGGGCGACGACGCCCGCGGCGGCCGCGACGAGCGGCTGGGAGATGAGGGCGCTCATCGCTGCTCACCTCGCAGGTGGGCGAGGTCTGCGATGGCCCGTTCGATGCGGGCGATGCTGATGCGGAGGGCCTGGGTGATGTGCCGGGCGTCCTCGGGGACGACGGTGACGTCGACCTCGAGACGGATGGACAGCAGGGGCGCCATCTCCCGCAGCCTGTCGCCGTGCGGGAAGTGCGTGAGGTGCGTGTCGAGGACGGGGATGTGCCCGTAGCGGGCGGTGACGGCACCGGCGGTGCTGGAGGGGCCGTGGTGCTGGATGTCCACGAAGTCGCCGACGTGGTCGTCGTCGTGGCCGACGCACCAGCTGGGCTCGGCGATGGTGACGTCGCCGTGGTCGAGGGTCTGGAGGGTGACGGAGCCCTGGCTGTACCGCGGGTCCTGCGGGATGCGCGGGGCCGGGGCGGGCCGGGTGTAGGCGCGGTCGATGGCGGCGTCGAGTTGGGCGGTGTACTCGGGCGTGAGCCGCTCGGTGACGGTGGGCGTCTCGTCGTCGACGGCGACGACGGCGCCGGCGGCGAGGTGGCCCTCGATCTCGCGGCGGACGTCGAGGACGCTGATGTCGTCGAGCGGGGGCTGGCCGGCCATCTCGGCGTGTCCGGCGGCGAGTGCGGTGCGCAGCTGCTCGCGGGTGACGGTGATGGCGATGGCGGCGACGGCGAGCGGGGTGGCGTTCTCGTCGGCCGGGATGGTGTCGGTGGGCCCGAAGACGGGCGGCTTGGCGCTCACTGGCTGGCCTCCGTCTCGGCGTCGAGGGCGCGGAGGAGGAGGCGGAGCGACTCGGAGAGGGCGCCGTGGGCGCGGGCGTAGGCGAGGAGGTCGGCGTCGACGGTGCCGTACTCGTCGAGCATGCGCCGGGCGACGTGGATGGCGGTGCTCAGCGCCGGGAGCTGGCGGAGCTGGTCGCGGACGGCGACGGCGGCGGCCCCGTAGAGGGGCTGACGCACGTTGATCTGCGCGCTTTCCGGCGCGCTAAGGTTCTGGTGGTCCATGACGAGGTCCGATCTCGTTCGTGGGCTGGAGAGGTCGGGCGGTGCGCGCGCCGGGGGCTGCAACCCCCGAGCTGCTGCCCGGCCTCTCGTCTATGTGGTTGTGGTGCTGTCGGCCTTCCGGCGTTCGTACTTCTTGATCGCCTTGTCGACGGCGTTCCAGCTGAGGCCGAGGTCGCGGGCGACGTCGGCGACGGTGCCGAGGTCGGCCACTCCTTCGAGTAGCGCCTCGGCGCGACGGTTGGCGGCGTCGGTGACGAGGCCGTTGAGCTGCTGCAACAGCGCGTCCTCGCCTCGAACCCGATCCCGCCAGGGCATCGGTTCCATCGCCACTACGGTAGTCCAACCCGGGGTTGGATTCAAGGTCTTCACGCCGCCGCCTTGGGCTGGAAGTGGAGCAGCGTCAGCCAGTCCTGCTCCGACTCGTACCGGTAGCCGCACCACCGGCACGCCACCCGGGACTGCCCGGGCAGTCGGGAGATCACGGCCCCGCACACCACGCCCTCGCCGTCGACCGCCACGCACGTCCCCAGCCGCTGCGGGCGGGGCGCCGGATCACCGACGATCGACCGCGCGGCCAGCTCCAGCTCGCGCACCTCCCGCGCCAGGTCGCCAGCCGCCGGGTAGTGCTCGACGATCCACTCCAGCTCCATCGCGAGCCACCGGCAGTCCGCGGCGAGCCCGGCCGGGGCGGGCGCCCCGTGGTGCGGCCAGCGGACGCGCTGCACGTCCACCCGCCACAGGTGAGTCACCTCGGCGGCCCGCGCGGTGTTCACCTCGTCAAGGACGGACTCGTCGAGCGGCGACCGCGGGCCGGCCGAGGCCGCCGAGACGAACTCGGCAGGCCCGGACCGGCGGGGCACCAGGCACTCGGCGACCTCGTCGTACAGGGTGGGCAGGTCGGCCAGGCGGGCGGCCAACTGCTCGGCGTGACGGCCGCACAGGTACCCGTCCGTCTCCGTCCCGCACACCTCGCACTCGTTCACGGCGTCTCCTCGTAGCTGATGTTGACGGTCGGGCACGGCCACCTCATCGGCCCGCACACGGCGCAACCCGGCGGGATACCGGCCTCGGCCGAGGCGTACACCTCCGTCGGGTGGTGGCGGCCGCGGATGAGAGCGTGGGCCACGTCGACGGCGCCCCGCCGGAACGGGGACGCCAGCGCCAGATCGGGATGGGACCGGGTCACGTAGTCGTGGGCGATCTCCAGCCAGGCAGCGAGCGGCTCCGCGACCCGGGCCGGTATGACACCGCCCTGCACGGCCACCGGGTCCCCGGACGGCACCGACCGCAGCTCGGCGACGGCCGCGGCGAGCACCTGCGCGGCGGTCATGACCGCGTCCCGGTGCGCTGCTGCAGCCGTTCCAGGCGGAAGGTGTTCAGGTCCCGGTCGCCGATGCTGCGCTTGAGGGCGGTTTCTGCGGCGGCCGCGTCCCGGCGGGCGTCCTGGCTGGCCCAGTAGGCGTGCATCAGGTTCGTGAGCTGGGCGCCGGTGAGCAGGCCGACCGCCAGCATCAGGATCTCGTTCGAGGTCATGCGGCAAGTCCTTCCAGGATGGGCCACTGGCTTCCGTCGAGGCCGCGGCGGTGAGTGTCGGGGACTACGGCGAGGGGCCAGCCGAGGTGGTGCAGGCCCATCGCGAGGAGGGTGTAGGCGTCGGCCTGGTCGTAGCGGCCGGGCCCGTCGCAGTCGACGCCGTATCGGGTGCGTACTGCGTCCCGGACTGCACCCTTGGATCCGGAGCCCTTGCCGGTGGCGTACAGAGCCCGGCAGGACGGCGGGACGACCGCGTAGGGGATCTGGCGGCGCCAGCAGGCGTGCCGGACCATGACGCGGAGCCCGGCGAGATCCTCGTGCCGGTGGGCGACCCCGCCGCCGAACGACGGGCCTTCAATGACGACCAGGTCGGCGCCACCGATGTGGTCGGCGACTCGGTCGACGATGAAGGCGAGCCGCGGGTGGCCGCGGACTCCGGTCCGGGGCCGGATGATGTCGGTCCACCCTTCGCCGGCAACGCCGGTGCAGGTGAGGCTCAGGTCGAGGCCGATCACCTTCGGGATCGTGGTGCTCTGCACGGTGTCTCCCTTCATGCCGCGGCGAGGGCGGTGAGCCGGTAGAGGATGGTTGAGAACTGGTGAACGGCCTGGAGGTCGGACACCTCGCCGGCGGTGCTGCCGGTCGGCACCGCGATCTGGTTCATCCGGCAGAAGTTGAGCTGCTTCACGCTGGCCGGCCGGTTCCGCCACGACGCCGAGCGGGTGGCAAGCCACCGGCTGCCCATCGCCTTCGCCTGCTGTTCCAGCCACGCCTTCGCCTCCGGCAGCGGCATCGGCACGTCATTCTTCGGGCCGACCACGCCGTTGGCGGTGTCGAAGCGGCGCAGCCAGTACGTCCGGTCGCCCGGGTTGCGGAGGAGGAAGACGTAGGTGGAGTCCGTGACGGGGATGAACCAGACGCCCGTCTCAGTCTTCAGCCAGCGGACCGTCGAGCCGTGGAAGAGGTCGATCTCCTCGACCTGGATCCGCGACAGGTCCAGGCGCCGCTTTGCCTTCTCCTCGGCCTCGCGCACGGCCTCCCGCAGCGTCTGGTCCTCGTCGGGCATCACGACGTCGCGGCCGGTGAGGTCGACGATGGAGGCGAGCTTGTGGCGGGTGGAGGCGCCCATCACGTCGAGGATCAGCGCATCCTTCTTTCCCTCCCACAGCCGGAGCGCTCGGCCCGCCATCTGGCAGTACAGGCCTGCGGACTTGGTCGGGCGGGCGATGACCGCGCACGACGTCCACGGGGCGTCGAACCCCTCGGTGAGCACCATGCAGTTGGTCAGGACTTGGACGTCGCCGCGCCGGTACTTCTCCAGCGTGGCCGCGCGGTCGTCGCGGGGCATGTCGCCCCAGACGGCGGCCGCGGGGAGGCCGGCTGCGGTGAACGACTCGGCCATGGACTGGGCGGTGTCGACGGTCGGGGTGAAGACGACGCCCGCGCGGTCTCCGGCGTGCAGGCGGTACGCCTCGGCGACAACCTCGGCGGCGCCAGAGTCGTCCAGGGCCTGGCCGAGCTGGCCGTCCTGGAGGTCGCCGGCACGGGACTTCACGGCGTCCAGGTCGAGGCCCTCGACGATGACGCGCTTGCCGCGGACGTCGCACAGATAGCCGTCCTCGATCATCTCCAGGATGTCGAGGGTGAAGACGACCTCTTCCCAGACGTCGGCCAGGCCGCCGTCGGTGCGGGTCATGGTGGCGGTGAAGCCGGCGACGGGAAGGCCGCGCCAGGCGCCGAAGTGTTCGAGGACGGTCATGTAGCTGCGCGCGGCGGCGTGGTGGCACTCGTCGACGATGACGACGCCGATGTTGGTGATGGCGTTGCGGCGCCGTTCGACGGCCAGGGTCTGGATGGAGGCGACGATGACGTCGGCGTCCTGGTGCTCGTCGCGTTCGGCCTTGACGACGCCGACCCGCAGGTCGGGGCGCACGGCGCGGATCTTCGCGGCGGCCTGCTCGATGAGTTCTTCGCGGTGCGCGATGACGAGGGCGCGGCCGCCGTTCAGCTGCGGCAGCAGCTCGTCGATGAGGTTGGCGAAGACGACGGTCTTGCCAGCGCCGGTCGGGAGGACGACGGCGAGCCGGTTGTGCGGGCCCTGCCAGGCGGAGATGAGGGTCTTGATGGCCTCGGCCTGGTACGGACGGGGCGTGAACGTCTCGGGCGTATCAGACATGCCGGTCACCTCGGCTCTCCGTTGCGGGGTTCTGCGGGGATGTTGCGGGGATGTGTGCGGGGTTCTTCTCGAGGCCCCTGCCGCGCGCTGACCTGCTGGTCTGCGGGGTTTGCGGGTAAGTGCGGAATGTCTTTTGGGTCTGACGTATGAGGCTGAGATCTTTTGGAACGCGGCGCATGCACAGGTGTGTTGCGGGTGGTGTGTATGAGGGGGTTACGTATACGGGGGAATAGCTCCCGATCCCGCACATCCCCGCATCCCCGCGAAACCGCAGGTCGGAGGACATTTCTCTTCCCCGCAACTTCCCCGCAGTCTGCGGGTATGTGGGGATCACCGGCCCTCCCCGTACTTGGCGACGCGCCAAAGGTTCTGCTTCCGGTGCGAGTCGGGGACGCGGACGACCTTGAGGTCGTCGTAGTAGCGGCCCTCCCGGGCCTTGAGCCAGTGCCCGAGCTGCTTCGGAGACGGGAGGTCGCCGTTGTGGAGGCGGGGCACGTCCTCCTTGAGGCCCAGGAGTTCCTTGGTGGGGACCGCGCGGCCGTCGGGGATCGTCTCGTGCCAGGCGGTCAGGAACGCCGCCCACTCTTCGGCCTCGTCGTCGAGGACGGCGGCCGCCGCCTCACGATTGGCGAGCCAGCCGGGGACCTCCAGGTAGGCGAGGATCCCCGCCATCACGGAGGCCCACCTGGAGTAGTCGCCCATGCGGGTGTTGACCGTCTTCGCGCCGTCGGCGAGCCACCCGCGGACCATCGTGACGAGTGCGGCGACGACCGTGGACGCGTTGTCGGTGAGCCAGGCACGGAGGTCGCCGACGGCGAAGTCGTCACGCTGGTCGGGGTTGGGGCAGTCAGGGTCCAGGCGGACCCAGAGGGTACGACGGGCGTTGTCCCCGCCGGTGCGCAGGTTGTTGCCGGTCAGAACCCACAGCCGGTCGTTGGGGATGCTGACACTGCTGGTGGAGCCCAGGAGCCGGTCACTCCAGTTGGCGGAGGTGACGAGGGACGACAGGATCGGCGACTTGATGATGTGGCCGTTGGGCAGGTTGTCCATGGCGATCACCGGGTCACCGCAGTCCCACAGCTTGGCGGTGATCGCCTTGCGGAGTTCGGCGTCATTCTCCGGCCACGGCGTTTCAGCGAGCCCGTAGACGTAGCCGAACGCGTCCTTCAGGAGCGTCTTGCCGGAGCCCTGCGAGGTGCTGGTGATGACGACGACGGGTGTCGGCCCGGGGACGTAGGGCCGGATGATCGGGGAGAGCAGGGCGCCGAGGTACTGCGCGAGGTCGGAGGCGTCGACGAACGGGAAGTCGGCCAGCATCTGGTTGAGCACGATGTCCTTGGCCCGCTCGACGGACTCCTTGGACACCTGCGGCTGCAGCCGCCGGAGCGGCACCCGCGGGTGCATATACAGGCCGGTGCCGCGGTCGTAGCCCGGCGCCTTCACCAGCGTTCCGTCCGGACGGACGACCGGAGACGTGACGATTCCCCGCAGCGGCAGCAGCGGCCAGTCCCTGCGTCCCAGGATCGTGCCGCAGGTCTTGGGCATGACCAGCTCGCGGACTTCCTTGGTGCCATCGGTGAACGGGTCGCGCACGATCTGGAAGGTGGTGACGTGCTCGGCGAGGTAGGCCCGCAGGTTGTCGGTGCCCAGCTGCTTGACGAGCGGGTTGCCCTGGTCGTCCTCGTAGACCCAGCACGGGCCGGTGGACCGCTTGTACAGGCCGGGCATCTGCTCGTTGGCCATGATGTCGAGCAGGCCGTCGATGGCGTCGGCCTCGTTGGTGATGTCCAGCTCCGGCTTGCTCCGGACGATCCGGAGGTCCGGTCCGCCGGCCATCTCCTGCTCGTCCGGCGCCGGGATGGTGTCCGGGTCGAGGGCAGACGATCCGTCGTTGAACGGCCCGGCCTGCCGGGGAACGGAGCTGAGGCGCTGCCGGGGCGGTTCGGAGCCGTATCCCTGCTGGCGCAGGTCGGCAGCCGCCCGCTTGAACGCATCAGCGCTGGTACCGCCCTGCGTCAGCAGGGTGTAGGCGGCGAACTTGTCGTAAGGCGTCTCTGCTTCGAACACGGTGGACGTGCTGAAGACGTACAGCCGGTCGCGGTCCGCTGAGTGGCCGGTGGTCGCGGAGATCCCGCGGGGCTTGTCCTTGCGCCGCCAATAGGTAGTCCGGCCCCGCGTGAAGATCGGGTCGAACTCCTTGCCGATGATCTCGGACCAGTCGGTCTTGTCCTCGAAGTCGTCGCCCGGCCGCACGTGTCCGGCGGGCAGCTCACGCCTCGGCCGCGGGGCGGTCTTCGCCCTCTCCTCGGTGGGCATGGCGTCGAAGGCGCGGCACAGGGTGTACAGCGCTTCGAGGTCTTCCGGCCCTACGACGGCCATGGTGGAGGGGCCCCCGGCCAGACGGACGTAAGGCTCGCCGCTGGGGTGCGTGGACCCGTGCGACGGCGCCACGACGACGAATCCGCCCTCGCCCCGGGTTTCGATCAGGACCCGCACGATCTTGACGTTGGGGCGCTCTGCGACCCGCTGCCGTTCCTCCGGGGTGTACTCGTCTTCGCGGGCGAGGCGTCGGGCGAGCTTGGTGTTTCCGGCTGCGGGCTGCCCCTCGACGATGACCTTGTAGTGAACGCCGCCGGACGGGGATTGGTCGGCCCAGCCCTTTGTGACGGCCTCCCAGAGGTCGCCGAGCCCGCTGTTGTGCGCGAGTTCTGCGACCTCGGCAAGGATCCCCTCGTTGACCGCCAGGCCTTCAAACTCGATGAGTTCGATGTTGCCGGAGACTGCGCCGGTGACGATGCCGATGCCGGTGCGGCGGCCGTCGCTGAACCACTGGTCGTGTTCTTCGGGGGTGGAGCGGTTGACCTTGTACTGGGTCCAGCTGCGGACGTCGGGGGCCTTGCTTCCGTCGGGGCGGACGGGCAGCACGCACAGGCCGGCGTCGTCCATCTCGCGGGCGGAAGCCCGGAGGTCGGGGGTCTGTGCGTCGTTCAACGGGGCACTCCAGTGCAGCGTGCTGGGTGATGGGTGCGGATGGTGTCGACGAAGGGCTTGACGTCGTCGCCGTAGACGGGGCCTTCGAGGGGCTGCGTGCAGCCGGGGCGGAGGCACTCGTAGCGGGCGCGGACACCTTCGAGGTCGACGTACAGGGCAGCGGTCACAGTGCTCACGCCGCCTCCCGGGTCGCAGTGCGGGCGACGGGAGCGAAGATCCCGCGCAGGATGGCGATCTGCTCGTCGGTGAGCGGCGGCGCCTGGTCGACGCACCGGTCGATACGGGCCCAGTACGCCGCGTTCCGGGTCGGGTCCTCGAAGCGGACCGGGCGGGCCGGGGGTGTAGCTACACCCCAGGCCGCCGGCGCGTTGGTGGGCGCGGTCACTTCTGGTCCTGCATGTGGTCGATGAGGGCGACGAGGGCGGCGAGTCGCGCGGTGGGCTTCTGGCCGGTGGGGACGACGGCGAGGGTGCGGCCGTCCTTGTGGACGGCGGCGAAGGCGTGGAAGCCGGCGGCCAGCTTGGGGTTGGACTGGAAGAGGCTGGCGGGGTCGAGTTCTTCCAGCTCGATGCCGTATTCGTCGAGGAACGGGGGGAGGAGCACCTTCTCGGCGTACTCCTGGGCGAGGGCCTCTATCTGGTCGAGCTGGGCGCGCTGCCGGTTCACCATCTGCAGCAGGGCGCGGGGGCTGATCACCTGAAGATCAGCCGCATTGCCGAGCGTGCTTGCGAGGAGGGTGAGCTGTCCGTCGTCGGCGTCGGCCATCACCTCGGCGGTGAGGCTGGCGACGATGCACTGCTCGGGCAGGGCAGGTGACGTCGTTGTCGCCTGTGGGATGCTGGTCATAGAGCTCTTCCGATCTGCTTGCACGTGGTTTCGCGAATTGCTCGACAGAGGCGGCCCGGCTGGACCCCGGGTCGCTTCGTCGTTTCCGGTGGACGCTTCCGACTGGACCTCGAAAGCGGCACCGAAGTGGGTGACCTGTGGCTTTGCCGCAGTCACGCCGTTTCCCTCTCGTCGGTGGACGAGGACCGCAGGCGGAGTGACTCGATGAGTTCCGCGTATGCAAGCGCAGCTACTCCGCGCGGCTTGCGTACACCGTTCTCCCAGCGCCAGACCGTGGACTGATCCACGCCGCACGCTCGAGCCACCTCGCCAATCGACAGCTGTGCATCAACTCGCAGGCGCTCGGCTTCCCCGCTAGACAGGGCCGAGCGCATGTCAGCAAGTCGCAGCGCTTGCGCTTGTGCCATGCCCACACCCTAGCCATTGCTTTGCCATTCACACAATGGGAGTTGTCAAAGTGGCGTGCCGTTTACTGTCCGTGCTCTTGCCGTACCCTTGCCAGGGCGGGCAGGATGGGAGCCATGGATGACGCCCTCAAGCCCCCCGGCGGCTGGAAGATCGCAGCCTTTCCGTGGTTTGCCATGGATGAACCGACTGAGCTACCTCGCCTGTTGCGGGTGGGCTCCGTTCTCCTGCCTGAGTTCTTTCACCTGGTCATCGCGCCGCAAGACGCCTGGCGCACCTACCGGGATGGCTCGGAGGGTGCAGAAGGCTGGCGGGCTCCCGTCCTCTTCCTGAACTTTCAGGTCTACGAGGGGGAGCTGGAGATGACGGAGGCACGCTCCGCCTACCAGGACATCGGAACGGTCATGGAGACGGTGCGCAAGGTCATCAAGCCGGACAAGTGGAAGCTACTGGGTATCCACTACATGACCCAGTACCTGCTGCAGTTCATGGACGAGGGCGGCCGGCCGGAGTCTGACCCTGCGCGAACTGGCGGGGACTGGCCGGTGGTCTCTGCGGACGAGTCGGATCCGTATGGGAACCGCCCAAAGGCGGCTATCGAATGGTTGGACCAGCTGCAGAGTCACGCCGCTGAGGCATACGCATCAGCGCGGGGGACGCCGAATCCGAGGCGTAAGCGCCAGCGAATCACCGACGACTTCCTGAAGAAGGTCGCCCGTGTCTACGCGATCTCGGAACGGGCGGGCATGGCCCCCACTCGAGAAGTGGCTAACCAGTTCAAGGCGCCGCACTCTACTGCCGCCAAGTGGGTGGCGTCGGCGCGCCGCAAGAAGTTCCTCCCACCTGCGGGTACACCCGTGGACGGCGCCTACGACCCGACAATCGAGCGGCGGCTGGAGATCGAGCACGAGCTGTACGACAGCCTGAAGGACCACACTCCGGCAGAGCGCCATGCGCTTGAGGTGGAGCTGCAGAGTTTGGGTGGTGAGGTCCCCGGCCGCGAAGGCTAGAGCTGGCCTCGCTTCCAGGTGAATACGACGGCGTCGTAGTCGAAGTACCCGCCGTCCGGCATCCGCCCCGGCCGCGGCGTCTTCAGCGTCACCTCCACCAGGGCCCGCAGCACCGACCGCTTCCGGTCCAGCTCCAGCGCCTTCCACGCCGCCCGCACGTCCGGCGCCCCCACCAGGCCGGCCAGCGGATCCGCGGTCACCGCGCGCGCCAGCTGCCGCGTCACTCCGTCCAGCTGCGCGCGGGCCATCTCCATTCCCTCCGTGAACGGGCCCAGCTCGAGCTGGCCCGCACCGAACAGGCCGCCGAGGTCCCGCATCCGCGCGCGGATCTGCTCGCCCTCCGCCTGCAGCGCGGCCACGTTCACGCCCTCCGGGGCGGGCTCCAGCAGCTCGTGCGCGTCCGGCCGTGACAGCCGCTCCACGATCGTGTCCTCGACGTACTGGTCGACGACCTCGGCGCGCCGGCCGCCGCCGTGCCCGGTCTGGCACCGGTACGACGGGAACCGGCGGCCGCCGGACTGGGTGACGAACACGTACTCGGTGCAGTCGCCGCGGCCGCACCGGTACAGCAGCGAGCCCAGCCACTTCGGCGAGGCGCCCGGCGTCGTCCGGCGCCCCGGATCCTTCAGGATCGCCACGACGGCCCTGTACTTCGCCTCGTCGACGATCGGCTCCCATTTCCCCCGGCCGACCTCCTCGCCCTTGTAGACGGCGATTCCGGCGTTCCTTGGGCGCAGCAGCATGTCGCGCATGTCGGTGTGGGAGACGGCGTTCCCTCGCGTGGTCAGGACACCCTTGTGCGCGCACCACTGGACCAGGGACCGGATCGAGGCGCCGGAGAGGATCTCGTCCGTCCAGAAGCGCAGCGCCTCGGCCTCCTCGGGCACGGCCTTCGTCATGTCCAGCTCGGGGACTTCGATCTCGTCGCCGGTCTTCCGGTCGAGCTTCCTCTTCGTCTCGCCGGTGGGCACACCCCAGCCGAAGGGGCGGATGCCGCCCGCCCACTCCCCGGCCATGGCCTTCTGGCGGCGCTTGCGGGCGATGCGGTCGCCCTTGTGCTCCGACTCGTAGCGGGCGATGATGCCGAGCTGCCTGGCCAGCATCCGGCCGGTGGGGGAGGCGAGGTCGATCTCGCCGGCCTGCACCGTGTGCGTGAAGACGCCCCGCCGCTCGCACAGGTTCATGTACTTCTCCAGCTCCAGGACCGAGCGGTGCAGGCGGTCCGTGTGCCAGACGATGACGACGGTGGCCTTGCCGTCGTCGAGGTCGGCGAGCATTCGCTCGTAGTCCTTGCGCTTCTTCCCGGAGAAGGCGCTCACGTCGTTGTCGACGTACACCTCGATGACTTCCCAGCCGTTCCGCTCGGCGAGGGCCTCACAGTCCTCACGCTGCCGGTCGACGCCGAGGCCGGCGCCCGTGCGGTCCTGGGAGATCCGGCAGTAGATGACCGCGCGCGTCCGGGCGTCCCCCGTCTGGGTGCTCTTCATGTCCTGAGTCTGCCTCAGTAGGGGCGTCATTGTCCCGGGTTCGGGAAGACGACGCTGCTCAGCGCCCTGCTCGGGCTCGTCGGACCGGACGAGCGCATCGTGCTGGCCGAGGACTCGGCGGAACTGCGGCCCGACCATCCGCACGTCGTCCGTCTGGAGACCAGGCCGGCGAACCAAGAGGCCGCGGGGCTGGTCACCCTGGAGGACCTGGTGCGCCAGGCACTGCGCATGCGGCCGGACCGGCTGGTCGTGGGCGAGGTGCGCGGACCCGAGGTGGTCCATCTGCTCGCCGCGTTGAACACGGGCCACGAAGGCGGGTGCGGGACGGTGCACGCCAACGCGGCCGTTGACGTACCGGCCCGGCTGGAGGCGCTCGGCACGGCCGCGGGCCTGGACCGGGCGGCTCTGCACAGCCAGCTCGCGGCGGCCCTCTCCGTGGTCCTCCACCTGGTCCGTGACCGCGCGGGACGGCGCCGGATCGCCGAGGTGCACGTACTGGAACGGGACCCGTCGGGGCTGGTGCGGACGGTGCCGGCGCTGCGATGGGGCGCGGAGTCCTTCGTCGCCGAACGCGGCTGGCCGCGGCTGCGGGCGCTGCTGCGCGGTGCGGGGCCCGAGGAGCGGGCCGTCGGACGGGAGGCGCAGGGATGCTGAGCGCGACGGGGACGACGGGCGTGCCCGGGGCGGGCGAGCTGTCGATGGGCGTGGCCCTGGTGTGCCTGGGATCAGCCGCCTGGTTGGCCGGCGGGTGGCACTCAGGCGTACGGCGGGCGCGGACGGTCCTCGTCGAAGGCCGGAGGGGCGGATCGCGCGGGGCGATCGGGGCGAGCGGGCCCAGTGGGACCAGCAAGGCTGACGGGGCTGACAGGGCTGACGGGACTGGCTGGTCGGGCGTAACGGGCAGTATAGGGCCGCCTCCGGCGCGCCGGATGGCGGACGGGTTACGGCGCGTGCGAGGCCGGTTGCGACCCGAGTGGTGGTCGGCGGCGGCCGGGCTGGTGCTGGCGCTCCTGGGTAACTCGGTGCTGCCGATCGTCGCGGGCGCGGCCGGAGTGCCGGTGCTGCGGCGGGTGCGCCTGGCCGGCCGGGAGCGGCGGGCCAGGGAGCGCCGGCAGGACGCGGTGATCGCCCTGTGCGCGACGCTTGCCGGGGAGGTGCGGGCGGGGCGGCAACCGGGCGAGGCGCTCCTGTACGCCGCGCAAGACTCCGGCGGGCTCGGTGACGCCCAGGCGGCGGTGCTGGCGGCGGCCCGGTTCGGCGGGGACGTCCCCGGCACGCTGGCGGCGGCGGCCGGGCAGCCCGGGGCCGAGGGGCTGCGCGGACTCGCGGCGTGCTGGCGGGTTGCGGTCGACCAGGGGGCCGGACTCGCGGCCGGCCTCGACCGGCTGGAGGGCGCGCTGCGCGCCGAGCGGGACCAGCGCTCCGACCTCCGCGCCCAGTTGGCGGGTGCGCGGGCCACCGCCGTGATGCTCGCCGGCCTGCCGGTTCTCGGCCTCCTGCTCGGCGTCGCCCTCGGGGCCGACCCGCTGCACGTGCTGCTGCACACCGGAGCCGGGCTGGGCTGTCTGCTGGCCGGTGGGCTCCTGGAGGGCCTGGGCGTGTGGTGGGTGGCGCGGATCGTGCGCGGAGCGGAGGCGGCGTCGTGAACGGCGACCTTGTCCACAGGCTGGGGGCAGTGGTGGGGGCGGTGCTGACCGTCGGCTGGCTGGCGCGCGGTCTCGGAGCCGCGCGGCGGCAGCGGGCGGTTCGCAGACGGCTCACGGGCCTGCTGGCACCGGAACCGGTCCGACCCGCCGCACGACGCGCCGAGGTGCTGAGCACCGTCCGCCCCTGGCTGCCGCTGGCCGGCATGTTCGGCGCCGGTTGGGCCGTGGTCGGCGGTGCGGCCGGGGTCCTGGTGGGGCTGGTCGGCGCGGCCGCACTGTGGCGTTGGAGCGCCCGGCGTGCGGCGGCCGGTGCGTCGGCGGCGGAGGCCGCTGCCGGTGCGGCCGCCCGTCAACTGCCGTTGGCGGCCGATCTGCTGGCGGCGTGTGTCGCGGCGGGCGCGAGCCCGGTCGCCGCGGCGCGGGCGGTCGGTGACGCTCTGGGCGGACCGGTCGGGGACGCGCTGGGGCGCGGCGCCGCGGAGGTGCGCCTGGGCGGCGAACCGGACGGTGCCTGGCGCGGGTTGGCCGCCCTCGCGGGGGCCGCTCCCCTGGCACGGCTGCTGGAGCGGGCCGAGGTGTCCGGCCTGGCCGCGGCGGGTCCGGCCGCCCGGCTCGCCGCCCAGGCCCGTGCCGACTGGGCCCGCACCACGGCGGCCCGGGCCCGTCAAGCGGCCGTCATGGTCACCGTGCCGGTGGGGCTGTGCTTTCTGCCGGCGTTCATCGCGGTGGGCGTGCTGCCGGTGGTCATCGGGCTGGCCGGCGGGGTGCTGGGACATGGGGGAGGCGGTGGCTGACGGGTCGGGTCGGGCCGGCGGCGGGGCCGGCGAGTGGGTGTCCGGCGCACGAGCGACGGGCGAGCGAGTGAACAACGGGATCAAGCCTTATGGGGGTTGCGATGTATCAGGTGGTGCGGGCACGGCTGTGTGCCCTGGCAGGCGGGGTCGGTGCGGCGCTGCGGAGGCGGGCCGCGCGGCAGGGCCTTCGGAGGGACGACGCCGGAATGGTCACGTCCGAGTACGCGATGGGGATCGTCGCCGCGGTGGCCTTCGCCGTCGTCCTCTACAAGGTCGTGACGAGCGGCGCGGTCAGCGCGGAGTTGCAGGGCATCGTGAAGGGGGCACTCGATGCGCGGATGTGAGCGGGCGGCCAGGATGCGGGCACGGGTATGGGCCCGGGCACGCGGCAGCGGACCGGACAGCGGCTTCGTGACGGCGGAGGCGGCCGTGGTGCTGCCGGTGCTGGTGGTGTTCGCGATGGCGCTGGTGTGGGGACTGCTGGTGGTGGCCGCCCAGATCCAGTGCGTGGACGCGGCCCGGACGGGCGCCCGCGCGGCGGCACGGCAGGACCCGGCCGACGAGGTCGTACAGGTCGCCCGCGAGGCGGCCCCGAGCGGAGCGCGGGTCACGGTGAGCCGGGAGGCGGGGCTGGTCCACGTGGTGGTGGTCGCCGACCCACCGGCTCTGCACGGGCTGCCGTTCCAGGTTCGGGCGCAGGCCGTGGCTTCGGCGGAGCAGATGCCGGGGCCGGAGACTGAGTCGGCGGCCGCGACAGCGGCGCGGACGCGGGTGGAACGGTGAGGGGCGGTGCCCCGCCCCGGTCGGCAACCGGCCGGGGCGGCACCGGAGCGGCAGCGGGGGCCGCCCCAGCCCCTGCGGGCGGCCACGATCAGGTCTCCGGGTCCGGGGACGGCCCCGTCTCCGGGATTGGCCACGATCAGGGCCGCGTGTCCGGGGACGGCACCGCCCTTGGGAGCGGCCACGATCGGCCTTCCGCCCCCACACCTGCCCCTGCCCCCACACCTGCCTCCGTCCCCGCACCTGCTTCCGCGCAGGCGTCTGCCCTCCGCACCGGCTCCGACCGGGGCTCGGCGACCGTGTGGAGCGTTGTCGTCATCGCCGTTCTGTCTCTGGTGTTCGGCGTGGTGCTGGCCCTGGGGCAGGCCGTCGTGGCCCGCCATCGCGCGGCCGGCGGTGCCGATCTGGCGGCACTCGCGGCGGCGGACCACTGGGCACAGGGCGGCACGGCGGCGTGCGAGCGGGCGAGCCGGGTCGCGCGGGCGCAGCAGGTGCGGCTGGTGAGGTGTGTGATCACCGGGCAGGTCTCGGACGTGACGGCGGCGTCGGGCAGGGGTCCGTTCACGGCGGAGGTCCGGGCGAGGGCGGGCCCGGCCGCCTCGCTCACGTCACCGGCACCGGTCCCGCCGCCCCCGCCCTCCGCACCGGCCCCGCCCTCCGCACCGACTGTGCCTGACGCACCGCCTACCCCGCCTCCGCCGCCCCCCGCAGCAGCACCGTGAGGAGTCGCACGGCCCCCCGCTTGTGCAGCGGATCGTTGCCGTTGCCGCACTTGGGGGACTGGATGCAGGACGGGCAGCCCGCGTCGCACTCGCAGGAGGCGATGGCCTCCCGGGTGGCCGTGAGCCAGTCGCGGGCGGTGTGGAAGGCGCGCTCGGCGAAGCCCGCCCCGCCGGGGTGGCCGTCGTACACGAAGACCGTTGGCAGCAGCGTGTCCGGGTGGAGGGGGATCGACACGCCGCCGATGTCCCAGCGGTCGCAGGTCGCGAACAGGGGCAGCATGCCGATCGAGGCGTGCTCGGCGGCGTGCAGGGCCCCGCCGAGGATCTCCGGGTTGATCCGGGCCGCGTCCAGCTGGTCCTCGGTGACCGTCCACCACACGGCGCGCGTGCGCAGCGTCCGGGGAGGCAGGTCGAGCTTCGTCTCGCCCAGGACCTCGCCGGTGATCAGGCGTCGGCGCAGGAAGGAGACGACTTGGTTGGTGACCTCGACGGAGCCGTAGCAGAGGCGCCCGTCGCCCCAGGGGACCTCGATGTCGGTCTCCAGGACCGAGATCGCCGTCGTGTCGCGAGCCACGGTCGAGTAGGCGGGGGTGGCCTGCTCGACCAGCGCGACGGAGTCCTCCAGGTCGAGGGAGCGGACGAGGTACGTGCGCCCCTGGTGGAGGTGGACGGCGCCCTCGTGGACGCTCGTGTGGGCGGCTCCGGCGTCCACGGTGCCCAGCAGCCGTCCCGTGCCGTCCTCGACGACCTGGACCGGACGTCCGCCCTCGCCGCGGATGTCCGTGAGGTCGGCGGCCCGCTCACGGCGTGTCCAGTGCCAGGCACGGGTCCGTCGGCGCAGCAGCTTCGCCGCCTCCAGCTGGGGCAGCAGTTCCTCGCAGGCCGGACCGAAGAGCTTCAGGTCCTCCTCCGTCAGGGGCAGTTCCGCCGCCGCCGCGCACAGGTGGGGGGCGAGGACGTACGGATTGTCGGGGTCGAGGACGGTGGACTCCACCGGCTGGTCGAACAGCGCCTCCGGGTGATGGACGAGGAAGGTGTCCAGCGGGTCGTCACGGGCGACCAGCACGGCCAGCGCCCCCTGTCCGGACCGGCCCGCCCGTCCCGCCTGCTGCCACAGCGAGGCCCGCGTGCCCGGGTACCCGGCGATCACCACGGCGTCCAGGCCGGAGATGTCGAGGCCGAGTTCCAGGGCGTTCGTCGCCGCGAGGCCGAGGAGGTCGCCGGAGTGCAGGGCGCGTTCCAGGGCGCGGCGCTCCTCGGGGAGGTAGCCGCCGCGGTACGCGGCAACACGCCCGGCCAGGGAGCGGTCGACCTCGGCCAGCCGTTCCTGGGCGATGACCGAGATCAGCTCCGCGCCGCGCCGGGACCGTACGAAGGTGATCGAACGCATGCCCTGCACGGTGAGGTCGGTGAGCAGGTCGGCGGCTTCGGCGGTGGCCGTACGGCGGACCGGCGCGCCCTTCTCGCCCTCCAGTTCGGTCAGCGGCGGCTCCCACAGGGCGAACACCAGTTCACCGCGCGGTGACGCGTCGTCGGCGACCTCGATCACCGGGAGCCCGGTGAGCCGGCGGGCCGCCACCGCGGGCTCGGCGGCTGTGGCGGAGGCGAGCAGGAACACCGGCGACGCGCCGTACCGGGCACACAGTCTGCGCAGTCGGCGCAGCACCTGGGCGACGTGGGAGCCGAAGACGCCACGGTAGGTGTGGCACTCGTCGATGACGACGTACTTCAGCGCCTTCAGGAAGGACGACCAGCGGGGGTGCGAGGGCAGGATGCCGCGGTGCAGCATGTCCGGGTTGGTCAGCACGTACGTCCCGTACTGGCGGATCCACTCGCGTTCCTCGAACGGGGTGTCGCCGTCGTAGACCGCGGCCCGGACGGATGTGCCCAGAGGTTGTGAAAGTTCCTTCACCGATCGGCACTGGTCGGCCGCCAGCGCCTTGGTGGGGGCCAGGTAGAGGGTGGTGGCGCCGCGCCCGTTCGGCGCCTCGGAGCCGTCCACGAGGCTCGACAGGACCGGCACCAGATAGGCCAGGGACTTGCCCGACGCGGTGCCCGTGGCGACGACCACCGAATCGCCGTCCAGGGCGTGCTCGGCCACGCGTGCCTGGTGGGCCCAGGGGTGTTCGATGCCCGCGGCCCGCACCGCGGCCAGCACCTCCGGCCGAATCCGGTCCGGCCAGACGGCATGACGGCCCGCACGCGGGGGCAAGTGCTCCGTATGAGTGATGCGCGCAGCCCGGCTCGGTCCCGCGGCGAGCCGGTCCAGGAGCATGCCCGGTTCCGGCCGGGAGCCGGGCTCCGCCGGGGATCGATCGGGTCGGTGATTCTTGGCCATCGGCACCGAGTCTGTCACTGGCGTGACGGACAATGGGACCAAGGCGTCGTGCACGCCTGCCGGTAAGTGATTGAATGCCATCGCGGCTGGCGAACCGTCCTGGGGGCTTCAAGCCGAGGTGTCCCGAGGGACGACCGCTCGATAGCAAGGTGCTGGAGGATCCGTGGACCTGTCCCTGTCGACCCGTACCGTCGGCGATCGTACGGTCGTCGAGGTCGGTGGCGAAATTGACGTATACACCGCGCCCAAGCTGCGTGAGCAGCTGGTCGAGCTCGTGAACGACGGGAGTTTCCACCTCGTCGTCGACATGGAGGGCGTGGACTTCCTCGACTCCACAGGGCTCGGCGTGCTGGTGGGTGGACTGAAGCGGGTGCGTGCCCATGAGGGCTCGCTGCGGCTGGTCTGCAACCAGGAGCGCATTCTCAAGATCTTCCGTATCACCGGCCTCACCAAGGTGTTCCCCATTCACACCTCGGTCGAGGAAGCGGTGGCGGCCACCGACTGACGACCGGCCCCGGGTCCTGTGCGGCCCGGGGCAGCAAGAGAACGAAGGGGGTCCGGGCTGTCGGCGGCCCGGACCCTCGAAAGCACGCCCGTAGTTCCGAGGGGGATGCATGGCCACCGTCGAACTCCGCTTCAGCGCGCTGCCCGAGCACGTCCGGACCGCCCGTCTGGTGGCGGCCGCGGTGGCGCGCAGGGCCGGAGTGGACGAGGCCGTCCTCGACGAGGTCAGGCTCGCCGTCGGTGAAGCCTGCACCCGAGCCGTGGGTCTGCATCAGCACGTCGGCATCACGGCGCCGGTCAAGGTGGCGCTGATCGAGGAGGAGAAGCAGTTCTCCATCGAGGTCGGCGACGAGGCGCCGCACGCCGTCCCCGGGGTCAAGACCTCGGGGGACGCCGCCGACGAGCTGGAGGCCGAGGAGGACGAGATGGGTCTCGCGGTCATCAGCGGACTCGTCGACGACGTGGAGGTCACGGCGGGCGAGTCCGGCGGGCTGATCCGCATGACCTGGCCGACCGCACCGGCGGTGCTGCCGCCGGTCTGACCTCTCCCGCGTCACCCGGAGGGCCCCACCTGGTGGGGCCCTTTGCCATGCGCGGACATACATTGGGGTCGTGCGGACGTTAAGTGAATTCATTCACGATCAATGGCATGGAAAATCGATCACCGAGCTGTTCGTGAAACGGATCACCGAGCGGATCGCGGAATTAATGCCGGAGGGCCATTACTACTTCCGGTGCCCTTGTGGTTGACAGAGCAATTCCTTTTGTCGTGCACTGTTTTGATCGGCTTCCGGTACCTACAATCCCGTCCACATCTTGAGCTCAGCCCAAGCGTCAAGGAGGACGAATGGCGGAGCTTCCTACCTCTCATCTCGCGGCTGCCGTGCTGACCGACGGAAACCGCGCGCTGGTCGCGGTCATCGCGGTCGTCGCGCTGGCCGCGCTGGTGCTCGCCGGAGTCCTGGTGCGCCAGGTGCTCGCGGCGGGCGAGGGAACCGACAGCATGAAGAAGATCGCGGCGGCCGTCCAGGAAGGCGCGAACGCGTACCTGGCCCGGCAGTTGCGCACGCTCGGCGTATTCGCCGTCGTCGTGTTCTTCCTGCTCATGCTGCTGCCCGCGGACGACTGGAATCAACGTGCCGGACGTTCGATCTTCTTCCTGATCGGCGCCGCGTTCTCGGCGGCCACCGGCTATATCGGTATGTGGCTCGCCGTGCGCAGCAATGTACGCGTCGCCGCGGCGGCGCGGGAAGCGACACCGGCACCCGGCGAACCGGAAAAGGATCTCACTCTCGTCGCGCACAAAGCGACGAAGATCGCGTTTCGCACGGGCGGCGTCGTCGGCATGTTCACGGTGGGGCTCGGCCTGCTGGGCGCCTGCTGCGTGGTGCTGGTGTACGCGGCCGACGCGCCGAAGGTCCTGGAGGGCTTCGGCCTCGGTGCCGCGCTGATCGCGATGTTCATGCGGGTCGGCGGCGGCATCTTCACCAAGGCCGCCGACGTCGGCGCCGACCTGGTCGGCAAGGTCGAGCAGGGCATTCCGGAGGACGATCCGCGCAATGCCGCGACCATCGCAGACAACGTGGGCGACAACGTCGGCGACTGCGCGGGCATGGCGGCCGACCTCTTCGAGTCGTACGCGGTCACCCTGGTGGCCGCGCTGATCCTCGGCAAGGTGGCGTTCGGGGACTCCGGGCTGGCGTTCCCGCTGCTGGTCCCGGCGATCGGCGTGCTCACGGCGATGATCGGCATCTTCGCGGTGGCGCCCAGGCGGTCCGACCGCAGCGGCATGAGCGCGATCAACCGGGGCTTCTTCATCTCCGCGGTGATCTCGCTGGTGCTGGTGGCGGTCGCCGTCTTCGTCTACCTGCCCGGCAACTACGCCGACCTGGACGGCGTCACCGACGCGGCGATCGCGGGCAAGAACGGCGACCCGCGGATCCTCGCACTGGTCGCGGTCGCGATCGGCATCGTGCTCGCCGCCCTGATCCAGCAGCTCACCGGCTACTTCACCGAGACCACCCGGCGCCCCGTCAAGGACATCGGCAAGACCTCGCTCACCGGTCCCGCCACCGTCGTCCTCGCCGGAATCTCGCTCGGCCTCGAATCCGCCGTCTACACCGCCCTGTTGATCGGCCTCGGCGTCTACGGGGCGTTCCTGCTCGGCGGTACGTCGATCATGCTGGCGCTGTTCGCGGTGGCGCTGGCCGGCACCGGCCTGCTCACCACGGTCGGCGTGATCGTCGCCATGGACACCTTCGGGCCGGTCTCCGACAACGCGCAGGGCATCGCCGAGATGTCCGGCGACGTCGAGGGCGCCGGCGCGCAGGTACTCACCGACCTGGACGCCGTCGGCAACACCACCAAGGCCATCACCAAGGGCATCGCCATCGCCACCGCCGTACTCGCCGCCGCGGCCCTGTTCGGGTCGTACCGCGACGCCATCACCACCGGCGCGGCGGACGTGGGCGAGAAACTCAGCGGCGAGGGCGCGCCGATGAACCTGATGATGGACATCTCACAGCCCAACAACCTCGTCGGGCTCATCGCCGGAGCGGCGGTCGTCTTCCTCTTCTCGGGGCTGGCGATCAACGCGGTGTCGCGGTCGGCGGGCGCGGTGGTCTACGAGGTGCGGCGGCAGTTCCGGGAACGGCCCGGAATCATGGACTACAGCGAGAAACCCGAGTACGGCAAGGTCGTCGACATCTGTACCAGGGACGCCCTGCGGGAACTCGCCACGCCCGGACTGCTCGCCGTGATGGCGCCCATCTTCATCGGGTTCACGCTCGGCGTGGGCGCGCTCGGCGCGTTCCTGGCGGGCGCGATCGGCGCGGGCACGCTGATGGCTGTGTTCCTCGCCAACTCCGGAGGTTCCTGGGACAACGCCAAGAAACTCGTCGAGGACGGCCACCACGGCGGCAAGGGCAGTGAGGCCCACGCCGCCACCGTGATCGGCGACACGGTCGGCGACCCGTTCAAGGACACCGCGGGTCCGGCGATCAACCCGCTGCTCAAGGTCATGAACCTGGTGGCGCTGCTCATCGCGCCCGCGGTGATCAAGTTCTCGTACGGGGCCGACAAGAGCGTCGGCGTACGGGTGCTGATCGCCGTCGTCGCCTTCGTCGTCATCGCGGCGGCGGTCTACGTGTCCAAGCGGCGCGGGATCGCGATGGGCGACGAGGACGACACCGACCAGGAGCCCAAGTCGGCCAACCCTGCCGTGGTTTCGTAGCTGCCGACCTGAACACCGCAGTACGGCCTCGCCCGGGGCTTGGTTCAAAGGACGGGCGGACGGCGCGTGTTGACGCGTCGTCCGCCCGTTTCGCGCGTGCGCGCACCCGTCACCGTGAGCCTTCTCTCTCTTGGTGCAAATGGCTTCAATACGGTCTTAACGGATGTTCGTCCGGTGGATGTCCTCCATCCGGCGTGTATGTTCCGGGGCCGAGAGCCATGGAAGGGACCAATCCGGTGAACAAGAAGCTCGCGGCCGCACTGTCCGGCGGTGCGGTACTGGTACTGGCGCTGACGGGATGCAGCAGCAGCGACGACAACGAGAAGCTGGACTCCTGGGCCAAGGAGGTCTGCGAGGGCGTGCAGCCGCAGGCCAAGAAGATCGAGGCGGCCAACGCGGCGATCCAGAAGGAGACCTCGGACAGCAGCACCCCCGCCGAGGTTCAGAAGACCGACGCCAAGGCGTTCCAGGACATGTCCGACGCCTACAAGGCGATGGGCGCCACCGTCCAGAAGGCCGGCCCCCCGGACGTCGACGACGGCGAGAAGAAGCAGAAGGACGCCGTCACCGAGCTGAACGGCCTCTCCTCGTCCTACGCCTCCCTGCGCAAGCAGGTGGAGGACCTCAACACCAAGGACCAGGCCGAGTTCGCCGACGGCCTCAAGGACATCGCCACCGAGCTGAACAAGCTCAGCAAGAGCGGCAGCAACGCGCTGAAGACCCTGGAGGAGGGCGACGTCGGCAAGGCGATGGCCAAGCAGCCCAGCTGCAAGTCGGCCTCGGTGACCCCGTCGGCCGCCCAGGGCTGACGGACCGACGTCCCCGCGCGGGCACGGGGCGGGGCGGTGACGGCCGGGCCACAATGGGGGTGTGAGTAACGCCAGCCTGTCCCCCCTGCCCTCCGCCGACCGCCCCGACGTCACCGCCCGGCTGCGGGACGCCCTGCTCGGGGCGTCCTTCACCGCCGACGGACTGCTGGAGCTGCTCGGCGCCCCCGCGTACGCGGCGCTGTCGCGCAGCGAGACCGTGCCCGCGCTCCGGGCGACCCGCGGCGACACGCCGCTGGAACTGCTCGTCCGGCTGTTCCTGCTCCAGCAACCCGTCCCCCACGCGCGCGTGGCGGACGTCCTGCCCGTCGACGCCTGCCTGGAGAGCGGCTGGCTCGACCGCGCGGGCGACGACGAGGTCGCGGCCACCGTGGACGTGCGGCCCTACGGCGGCCCCGGCGGCGAGGACTGGTTCATCGTCTCCGACCTCGGCTGCGCGGTCGGAGGCGCGGGCGGCATCGGCAACCACGCCGAGGGTGTCGTCCTGGGCGTCGGCGGCGCCTCCACGACCCTGGCCGGCCTCACCGTCCGTACGCCCGTCTCCGCCGCCCTCGACCTCGGCACCGGCTCCGGCATCCAGGCGCTGCACGCCGCCGCGCACGCCACGCGCGTGACGGCCACCGACGTCAACCCGCGCGCGCTGCACATCGCCGCGCTCACCCTCGCCCTGTCCGGAGCCCCGGCCGCCGACCTGCGCGAGGGCTCCCTCTACGAACCGGTCGCCGACGACGAGACGTACGACCTGATCGTCTCCAACCCGCCGTTCGTGATCTCGCCCGGTGCCCGGCTCACCTACCGGGACGGCGGGATGGGCGGGGACGATCTGTGCCGCTCGCTCGTTCAGCAGACGGGGGAGCGCCTGAACGAGGGCGGGTTCGCGCACTTCCTCGCCAACTGGCAGCACGTGGAGGGGGAGGAGTGGACGGACCGGCTGCGCTCCTGGGTGCCGCGCGGCTGCGACGCCTGGATCGTGCAGCGCGAGGTGCAGGACGTCACCCAGTACGCCGAGCTGTGGCTGCGGGACGCGGGCGACCACCGCGGTGATCCCGCCGACTACCAGGCGCGGTACGACGCCTGGCTGGACGAGTTCGAGGCACGTAAGGTCAAGGCCGTCGGCTTCGGCTGGATCACGCTGCGCCGGACCGGGGCCGCCGAGCCCTCGGTCGTCGCCGAGGAATGGCCGCACCCGGTCGAGCAGCCGCTCGGCGAGACCGTGCGCGCCCACTTCGACCGCGTCGACTACCTGCGCTCCCACGACGACGCGGCTCTGCTGGAGGCGCACTTCACGCTGTCCGGCGAGGTCGTCCAGGAGCAGGTCGGACTGCCCGGCGCCGAGGACCCGGAGCACGTCGTCCTGCGCCAGAACCGCGGCATGCGCCGGGCCACCCGGGTCGACACCGTCGGCGCCGGTTTCGCGGGTGTCTGCGACGGCACCATGAGCGCGGGCCGGATCCTGGACGCCATCGCCCAGCTGGTCGGCGAGGACCCGGTGGCCCTGCGCGACCGTACGCCCGCGCAGATCCGGCTGCTGGTGGAGCAGGGCTTCCTCGAACCGGCGTAGCGCGGCCCGGCCGCCGGGCGTGGGTGGGCGCACCCATTTTCTTTTCCGCGGCCGCCCGCGCCGCCGGCCCCGCCCGACGTACGGGGAACCGGCCACGCCCGACGACATCCGGCGGATCCGTCGGCTCCCCGTTCACCTCGGGTTCGTCTCTCCGCCGCCCGCGCGTGACAGCCTCCCGGAGGCTGGACACGCGCGGGCTGGAGAAAAGGGGCACGGGGACCATGGAGAGCGGGCCGGCGATCTTCGCGGGATTGGTGTTCGCCCTGTTCGGGGCCAGTCTGCTGGTGTGGACCACGACGCGGGTCCGGCACGGCCGGCCCGTCGCGCACGGTGTGAGCCCCGTCGCATCGGCGACCGTCGCGGGCGTCGCCGCCGTGGTCGCCCTGGCCCTCGGGGCCTGGTGCCTGATCCAGGTGTGAGGGGCCGGTTCCGGACCCGGACGGGGCGCGGCCCGGGTAATCGGGGGATCGCACTCCGGATACGCGCGTCGGGGCAGGTGAGCACTCCGGGCGGCAGGAACAGGGTTCGTCGGGTTACCGTTCGAGTGGCCGTTGCGGGCTTTTCCCGTTTGACACGGGGGCGGGAGGTACCGTCACACTCCGCAGCGTCACGATCGAAACACAGAACGACCCGACCCGGGACCACGGCCTGGGGAGGCCCAGCGTCGACCGGAGAGAAGAGCGAAGTTGTCCCCGACCAGCGAGACCGCGAAGGGCGGCCGCCGACTCGTCATCGTCGAGTCGCCTGCCAAGGCGAAGACGATCAAGGGCTATCTCGGCCCTGGCTACGTCGTCGAGGCGAGCGTCGGGCACATTCGCGACCTTCCCAGCGGCGCGGCGGAGGTGCCGGAGAAGTACACCGGCGAGGTCCGCCGCCTCGGTGTGGACGTCGAACACGACTTCCAGCCGATCTACGTGGTCAACGCCGACAAGAAGTCCCAGGTCAAGAAGCTCAAGGACCTGCTGAAGGAGTCCGACGAACTCTTCCTCGCCACCGATGAGGACCGCGAGGGCGAGGCCATCGCCTGGCACCTGCAGGAAGTCCTCAAGCCGAAGATCCCGGTCAAGCGCATGGTGTTCCACGAGATCACCAAGGACGCGATCCGCGCCGCCGTCGCCAACCCGCGCGAGCTGAACCAGAAGCTCGTCGACGCCCAGGAGACCCGCCGCATCCTCGACCGCCTCTACGGCTACGAGGTCTCGCCGGTCCTGTGGAAGAAGGTCATGCCGCGCCTGTCGGCCGGCCGCGTCCAGTCCGTCGCCACCCGCCTCGTCGTCGAGCGGGAACGCGAGCGCATGGCGTTCCGCTCCGCCGAGTACTGGGACCTCACCGGTACCTTCGCGACCGGCCGCGCGGGAGACGCCTCCGACCCGTCGTCGCTGGTCGCGCGCCTCCAGACGGTCGACGGACGGCGTGTCGCGCAGGGCCGCGACTTCGACTCCCTGGGACAGCTCAAGAGCGCGAACACCCTCCACCTCGACGAGGCGAACGCCCGCGCGCTCGCCGCCGCCCTGGAGAACACGCGCTTCGCCGTCCGCTCGGTCGAGTCCAAGCCGTACCGCCGCTCGCCGTATGCCCCGTTCCGTACGACGACGCTGCAGCAGGAGGCATCGCGCAAGCTCGGCTTCGGCGCGAAGTCGACCATGCAGGTCGCCCAGAAGCTGTACGAGAACGGCTACATCACCTACATGCGTACGGACTCCACGACCCTGAGCGACACGGCGGTCTCCGCCGCCCGCGCCCAGGTGACGCAGCTGTACGGCGCCGACTACCTGCCGCCCCAGCCGCGCACGTACGCCGGCAAGGTCAAGAACGCGCAGGAGGCGCACGAGGCGATCCGCCCCTCCGGCGACCGCTTCCGCACGCCCGCCGAGACCGGCCTGACCGGCGACCAGTTCAAGTTGTACGAGCTGATCTGGAAGCGGACCGTCGCCTCCCAGATGAAGGACGCGACCGGCAACAGCGTCACCGTGAAGATCGGCGGCGCCGCTTCCGACGGCCGGGACGTCGAGTTCAGCGCCTCCGGCAAGACCATCACCTTCCACGGCTTCCTCAAGGCATACGTCGAGGGCGCCGACGACCCGAACGCCGAGCTGGACGACCGTGAGCGGCGCCTGCCGCAGGTCGCCGAGGGCGACGCGCTGACGGCCGAGGAGATCACGGTCGACGGCCACGCCACCAAGCCCCCGGCCCGCTACACCGAGGCGTCGCTGGTCAAGGAGCTGGAAGAGCGCGAGATCGGCCGCCCGTCGACGTACGCGTCGATCATCGGCACCATCCTGGACCGCGGCTACGTCTTCAAGAAGGGCACGGCCCTCGTCCCGTCCTTCCTCTCCTTCGCCGTGGTCAACCTCCTGGAGAAGCACTTCGGGCGGCTCGTCGACTACGACTTCACCGCCAAGATGGAGGACGACCTCGACCGCATCGCCCGCGGCGAGGCCCAGTCGGTGCCGTGGCTGCGGCGCTTCTACTTCGGCGAGGGCGACGGCGTGGGGGGCGGCGGTGCGGCCGACGCGGGCAACGGCGACGGCGACCACCTCGGCGGCCTCAAGGAGCTGGTGACCGACCTCGGCGCGATCGACGCGCGCGAGGTGTCCTCCTTCCCCGTCGGCAACGACATCAAGCTGCGCGTCGGCCGCTACGGCCCCTACGTCGAGCGCGGCGAGAAGGACGCCGAGAACCACCAGCGCGCCGACGTCCCCGAGGACCTGGCCCCGGACGAGCTGTCCGTGGAGCTGGCGGAGGAGCTGCTCGCCAAGCCGAGCGGCGACTTCGAGCTGGGCACCGACCCGGCCACCGGCCACGCCGTCGTCGCCAAGGACGGCCGCTACGGCCCGTACGTCACCGAGGTGCTCCCCGAGGGCACCCCGAAGACCGGCAAGAACGCCGTGAAGCCGCGCACCGCCTCGCTGTTCAAGTCGATGTCGCTGGACACCGTGACCCTCGACGACGCCCTCCGGCTGATGTCGCTGCCCCGTGTCGTCGGCACCGACGCCGAAGGCGTCGAGATCACCGCGCAGAACGGCCGCTACGGCCCGTACCTGAAGAAGGGCACGGACTCGCGGTCCCTCCAGACCGAGGAGCAGCTCTTCGAGATCACGCTGGAGGAGGCGCTGGCGATCTACGCCCAGCCCAAGCAGCGTGGCCGGGCCGCGGCCAAGCCGCCGCTGAAGGAGCTGGGCACCGACCCGGTCAGCGAGAAGCCGGTCGTGGTCAAGGACGGCCGCTTCGGCCCGTACGTCACCGACGGCGAGACCAACGCGACCCTGCGCTCCGGCGACAGCGTCGAGGAGATCACGCCCGAGCGGGGCTACGAACTGCTCGCCGAGAAGCGTGCCAAGGGGCCCGCCAAGAAGACGGCGAAGAAGGCCGTGAAGAAGACGGCCGCCAAGAAGGCCCCGGCCAAGAAGGCGACGGCCACCAAGAAGACGGCCGCCGCCAAGACCACGGCGGCCAAGAAGACCGCCGCCAAGAGCACCGCGAAGAAGACGACCGCCAAGACGGCGACGAAGAGGGCGACCGCGTCGAAGACGTCGGAGGACTGAGGCCGGTTCAGAAACCCCCGAACCGCTGAGCGGCGCCCCTTCCGCGCCGTGCACGCTCTTCGCAAAACGAACGCCCCGGCATCATTTCGGTGTCGGGGCGTGCGTACGTTCGGCCGGGCACACCGGACTGTCGGCGGCGACCGATAGGCTGAACGCATGACGCGAGCCGAGCAGCCAACGGCCCCTCACCCGGCCCCGGACGACGCCCTGGTCGCGGACTCCCGCGAGCGCGCCGTCCGCGCCCTGCTGCGCCGTCCGCAGCTGAGGCGTTTGTGGAGCGCACAGCTGGTGGGGGGTGTCGGCGACATCCTCGCCCTGCTGGTGCTGGTCCTCCTCGCCGTCCAGGCCGCGATCGGCGCGGGCTCGTTCGGCGGGGGCTACCGGGGCGTGGCGTTCGCAGTGGCGACCGTTTTCGGCGTCCGCATCCTGGCGACGCTGCTCTTCGGCGCCGTTCTGCTCGGGCCCCTGACCTCACTCACCTCGCAGGACGGTCCGCTCGACCGGCGCTGGACCATGGTCGGCGCCGACGGGCTGCGGGCCGCGCTGCTGATCGTCGCGCCCCTGTGGATCGACTGGACGCCCGACGACGCGCTCGCCGTCCTCCTGGTGACCGTCTTCGTCACCGGCGTCGCCGAGCGCTTCTGGACGGTGTGCCGGGAGAGCGCGGCCCCGGCGCTGCTGCCCGCCCCGCCCCTGGAGGGCGCGACGGTACGGCCGCTGCCGGACCACATGGACGCGCTGCGCCGCCTCTCGCTGCGCACGAGCTTCGTGGCGATCCCCCTCGCGGCCGCCGTGCTGGTCGTCGCGGGGCTCCTGAACAACCTCCTGGGTGCCGGCGTCGACTGGTTCGCCGAGCACCAGGCGGCGCTCGGCTCGTACGTGGCGGCCGGGCTGTTCGCCGCGTCCCTGTCCGTGGTGACCTTCCTGGAGCTGCCCGCGATGCGCACCCCGCGCGCGCGGTCGCCGCTGGAGGGCATGCGCCGCCCCAAGAGCGGCAGCGGCGTCGACAAGGGCCGCACCGGCGCGCTCCCGCTGCTGGTGTTCGCCTGCGCCGCGGTCGCCGCGGTGGTGGCCGCCACGGTCGCCGTCGCGGTGCTGCACGCCAAGGACCTGGGCGGCGGCCCGGTGCTCTACGGTCTGGCCGTGGGCGCGCTGACCGGCGGCGTCGTCGTCGGCATCCGCACCGCCCCCGCCCTGCTGCCCTCCCTGTCCCGGCGGCGGCTGCTCGCCCTGGCCATCGCCTTCGCCGGCGTCTCCCTGCTGGCCGCCGGACTCGTCCCGGACGACACGACCGTCCTGCTGCTCCTCGCGCTGGCCGGCGTCGGCGCGGGCGTGGCCGCGAACACCGGGCACGCGCTGCTCGACCAGGAGACCGAGGACCACCGCCGGGCACGGACGACCGAGCACCTGCACGCGGTCGTCCGGGTCTGCGTGGCGCTCGGTGCCGTCGTCGGTCCTGTCGTGGCCGCGGCGATCGGACCGCACCGGCTGGAGAACGGCAAGTTCGTCTTCGCCCACGGCGGCGCCGCGTTCGTCCTCATGCTGCTCGGCGCGCTGCTGCTGCCGCTGGCCGCGCTGGTCCTGGCCAAGGTCGACGACCGCTCCGGCGTGCCGCTGCGGCACGACCTGCGGGACGCGCTGCTCGGCGGCGACGACCCGGTGCCGACCCCCGCCGCGACCGGCTTCTTCATCGCCCTGGAGGGCGGCGACGGCGCCGGCAAGTCCACCCAGGCCGAGGCCCTCGCCGAGTGGATCCGCGGCAAGGGACACGAGGTGGTGCTCACCCGGGAGCCGGGGGCGACGCCGGTGGGCAAGCGCCTGCGCTCCATCCTGCTGGACGTCTCCAGCGCGGGACTGTCGCATCGCGCGGAGGCCCTGCTGTACGCCGCCGACCGCGCGGAGCACGTCGACACCGTGGTCCGGCCCGCCCTGGAGCGCGGCGCCGTGGTCATCTCCGACCGCTACATCGACTCCTCGGTCGCCTACCAGGGCGCCGGACGCGACCTGTCGCCCACCGAGATCGCCCGGATCAACCGCTGGGCCACCAACGGGCTCGTACCGCACCTGACCGTCCTGCTGGACGTGTCGCCGGAGGCCGCCCGCGAGCGGTTCACCGAGGCGCCGGACCGCCTCGAGTCGGAGCCCGCCGAGTTCCACGCGCGCGTGCGCTCCGGTTTCCTCACCCTGGCCGCCGCCGACCCCGGGCGCTACCTCGTCGTGGACGCCGGTCAGGAGGCGGAGGCCGTCACCACCGTCGTACGGCACCGGCTGGACCAGGTGCTGCCGCTGTCCGAGGCCGAGATCAAGGCCCAGGAGGAGGCGCGCCGCAAGGCGGAGGAGGAAGCCCGCCGCAAGGCCGAGGAAGAGGCGGCCCGCAAGGCCGAGGAGGAGCGCCTGGAGCGCGAGCGCCTCGAGGAGGAGGCGCGGGTGCGCGCCGAGGAGGAGGAGCGCAAGCGGCGCGAGCTGGAGGAGGCGCAGCGGCGCGAGGCCGAGCGGCAGGCCGAGGAGGCCAGGCAGCGGGCCGAGGAAGCCCGTCGCAAGGCCGAGGAGGAGCGGGCCCGGCTCCTCGCGGAGGAGAAGGCGCGCGCCGAGGAGGAGGCGCGGCTGCGGGCCGAGGAGGAGCGGCGCCGCAAGCAGGCCGAGGAGGAGGAGCGGCTGCGCGCCGAGGCCGAGGCCCGGCGCCTGGAGAAGCAGCGCAAGGCCGAGGAGGCCCTGCTGCGCGCCGAGGAGGCACGCCGGGCGGCGGAGCAGGCGGCGGCCGCGGCCGCGGCCGGTCCCAAGTCGGCGGCCCCCGCGGCGGCGGACGCGCCCCGTCCGAAGCCGGCCGCCTCGACCCCCACCGACGCGGCGACCGTGCCGACCCCGATCGTGACCCCGACCAACGCCTCCGGCGGTCCGGTGGAGGACACCGCCGTACTGCGGCCGGTGCGGGACACGCCCGACGACGACCGTGCCGACGACGCCGAGGACGGCACCGACGCCCGGGGAGCTCGCGGCGACGGCGGCCGGGCGTCCGGCGAGTCCGAGTCCGAGGTGACGACCGAGCTGCCCAAGCCGCCGGTGCCGTCCGGCGCCGCCGACGAGACGGCGGTGCTTCCGGCGGTGGAGCCGCGCGACGCCGAGGAGACGGCCGTACTGCCGCCCGTGGCGCCGTCGGGAGCCGCCGACGAGACGGCCGTACTGCCGCCCGTGCGCGGGGACGACCCCGCCGACCGGGTGCCGCCGGGCTACTTCCGGGAGGATTCCCCGGCCGAGGAGGCCCAGGACCGCACGCGCGAGCTGCCCCAGATCGACCCGGACGAGGCACCGCCGTCCCGCAGGCGCCGGTCCGACTGGGCCGAGGAGACCCCGCTGGACGACCTGCCGACCCTGGCGGACGAGCTGCTCGGCCCGCACGACGAGGCCGAGGGCGGCCGCGACGACGACGGCCGCGGTGGCCGGGGCCGGGGCAGGGGCCGAGGACGACGCTGAGCACCGGGACCGCCGGGGCCGTGCGTGCTCCGGCGGCCCGCCGCGTTGTCAGTGCCGACCCGCACAATGGAGGGCGCGACGCGGATCAGCGCGGCGGCTCGGTGTGACGGTTCGGTGTGACCGGCTCTGTGTGACCGGCTCTGTGTGAGGGAAGGACGGCGTGACCCATGACCGTATGGGACGACCTCGTCGGGCAGGAGAAGGTGTGCGAGCCGCTCGCCGCCGCCGCCCGGGACGCCGACGCCTTCGTCACCGCCGCCGCGGCCGAGGGCCCGCTGCCGCAGGCGACGAGCATGACGCACGCCTGGCTGTTCACCGGCCCGCCCGGCTCCGGCGTGGCGCAGACGGCCCGGGCGTTCGCCGCCGCGCTGCAGTGCGTGAGCCCCGACCGCGCCCTCGGCGGCGTCCCCGGCTGCGGCTTCTGCGACGGCTGCCACACGGCACTGGTCGGCACCCACGCGGACGTCAGCACCGTGGTCGCGCTGGGCGCCGAGATCCGCGCCCAGGACATGCGGGACACCGTCCGCAAGTCGTTCACCTCACCCGCGAACGGCCGCTGGCAGATCATCCTCGTAGAGGAGGCCGAGCGGCTGAACGAGAAGTCGGCCAACGCCGTCCTGAAGGCCGTGGAGGAGCCGGCGCCGCGCACCGTGTGGCTGCTGTGCGCCCCCTCCGTCGAAGACGTCCTGCCCACGATCCGCTCCCGCTGCCGCCACCTGAACCTGCGCACGCCGTCGGTGGAGGCCGTCGCCGACATGCTCGTACGGCGCGAGGGCATCGAACCGGACGTCGCAGCCGCGGCGGCCCGTGCCACCCAGGGCCACATCGACCGCGCCCGCCGACTGGCCACCGACAAGGCCGCCCGCGACCGCCGGGCCGCCGTGCTGAAGCTGCCGCTGCGGGTCGAGGACGTCGGCGGCGCCCTCAAGGCGGCCCAGGAACTGGTCGACGCCGCGGCGGAGGACGCCAAGCAGCTCGCCGAGGAGATGGACGCCAAGGAGACCGAGGAACTGAAGGCGGCCCTGGGCGCGGCCCAGGGCGGCCGACTCCCGCGCGGCACGGCCGGCGTGATCAAGGATCTGGAGGCCGACCAGAAACGCCGCAAGGCGCGCACCCAGCGCAACAGCCTCGACCTCGCCCTGAGCGAGCTGACCGGCTTCTACCGCGACGTCCTCGCCCTCCAGCTAGGCACCCGCGTGGCGATCGCCAACGCCGACGCGGAGGACGCCCTGGAGGGGCTCGCCCGGGGCAGCACGCCCGAGTCCACGCTGCGCCGCATCGAGGCGATCGCCGCGTGCGGAGAGGCCCTGGACCGCAACGTGCCGCCACTGCTGGCGGTGGAGGCGATGACGATGGCGCTCAGATCGGGCTGAGCATCCGCCCCCGGACCGTGCCGGGGCCCGGCCGGGCGCCGCCGACGTCCCGCCCGGTTGACGCCGTAACACGTACGAGGCACGCGAACCACGCACCGCAACGAGGTCGTCGCGGAGAGTTACGCTCGCTGAATGCACACAAGGCGCACTCACCGCAGGACCCGCACCGGCAGCACCCGTTTCCGAGGCGCGCTGCTCGCCGCCGCGCTGCTCGCCACCGCCTGCTCGGCCGGGGGCGCGTCGACGTCCGCCGGCTCCCCCGCGGCCCAGGCGGTGGGCTCGACGGAGGCGGCCACGGCGGCCCTGACCCCACTGCCGCAGGCCACGCCCTCCGAGCTGTCGCCGTACTACGAGCAGAAGCTCGCCTGGCGCGACTGCGGCGTCCCCGGCTTCCAGTGCGCCACCATGAAGGCCCCGCTCGACTACGCCAAGCCGGGCGAGGGCGACGTCCGGCTCGCGGTGGCCCGCAAGAAGGCCACCGGACCGGGCAAGCGGCTCGGCTCGCTGCTGGTCAACCCGGGCGGACCGGGCGGCTCGGCGATCGGCTACCTCCAGCAGTACGCGGGCATCGGCTACCCGGCGAAGGTCCGCGCCCAGTACGACATGGTCGCGGTCGACCCGCGGGGCGTGGCCCGCAGCGAGCCCGTCGAGTGTCTCGACGGCCCCGAGATGGACGCGTACACCCAGACCGACGTCACACCGGACGACGCGGGCGAGACGGACGAGCTGGTCGACGCCTACAAGGAGTTCGCCGAGGGCTGCGGGGCGGACGCGCCGAAGCTGCTGCGCCACGTCTCCACGGTCGAGGCGGCACGCGACATGGACGTCCTGCGCGCCGTGCTGGGCGACGAGAAGCTGACCTACGTCGGAGCGTCGTACGGCACGTTCCTGGGCGCGACCTACGCCGGTCTGTTCCCCGACCGGACGGGCCGTCTGGTCCTGGACGGCGCGATGGACCCCTCGCTGCCCGCCCGCCGCCTGAACCTGGAGCAGACGGAGGGCTTCGAGACGGCGTTCCAGTCCTTCGCGAAGGACTGCGTACGGCAGCCGGACTGCCCCCTCGGCGACAAGAACACCGCCCCCGACCAGGTCGGCAAGAACCTGAAGTCCTTCTTCGACGACCTGGACGCGAAGCCCCTGCCCGCCGGAGACGCCGACGGCCGCAAGCTCACCGAGTCCCTCGCCACCACCGGCGTGATCGCGGCGATGTACGACGAGGGCGCCTGGCAGCAGCTGCGCGAGTCCCTGACCTCGGCGATCAAGGAGAAGGACGGCGCGGGCCTGCTGATCCTCTCCGACAGCTACTACGAGCGCGAGGCCGACGGCGGCTACAGCAACCTGATGTTCGCCAACGCCGCCGTGAACTGCCTCGACCTCCCCGCCGCCTTCTCCTCCCCGGACGAGGTGCGCGACGCCCTGCCCGAGTTCGAGAAGGCGTCCCCGGTCTTCGGCGAGGGCCTCGCCTGGTCCTCCCTGAACTGCGCGTACTGGCCGGTGAAGCCCACGGGGGAGCCGCACCGCATCGAAGCGGCCGGCGCCACCCCGATCGTCGTGGTCGGCACCACCCGCGACCCGGCCACCCCCTACCGCTGGGCCGAGGCCCTCTCCGCCCAGCTCGCCTCCGGCCGCCTCCTCACTTACGAGGGCGACGGCCACACCGCCTACGGCCGCGGCAGCACCTGCATCGACTCCGCGATCAACACGTACCTGCTGCGCGGCACCGCACCGGAAGACGGCAAGCGCTGCTCGTAGCTCCACCCCGCCGCCCCGGAGCTCACGCCTCCGGGGCGGGTTCGGAGCACCCCGGGAAACTGTGTAGACTTACCGACGTTGCTGATCGCACCATGGGTGCACAGCGCGCCGCCTTAGCTCAGATGGCCAGAGCAACGCACTCGTAATGCGTAGGTCTCGGGTTCGAATCCCGAAGGCGGCTCCAGTCGAAGCCCAGCTCGGATGTTTCTGAGCTGGGCTTTTTCGTTCCGCGGCGGTGAGGGCTGCGCTGTACAAGCAGCGGTCAGTTCAGCCGGTCGGTGTAGGTGACGTAGATGACCTCGGAGACGGTGTCCAACTTCTCGCTCACGGCGTCGGCTATGAGGGACTCCCAGGCGGACGTATCGGCGAGTCCTGCAGTGGCGAAGACTTCGGAGGGGGCTGCGACGGTGATGTGCAGCCGGGACTGCCGGCGCTCGACGCCGGCGACCCGGCATCTGCGGAACATCTCCGCCTCCGTAGGTGGCATGCCCTTCTCCTTCCATTGCTGCCGGTCGAAGAGGGCGGTCCATACCTCCTGGACGGTGCGCTCCGCGTCGTTGTCGCACTGCGTGCACTGTTTCGTGCGGCCGTCAGCCTGGTCCGAGAGCCTGATCCGCTTCACCGCGGTGCACACCTGGCAGCGCACCGTCCAAGGCACGTGGTAGCCCCGGTAGCGCTCGGCGGGGGCGTAGCCCGCGGAGGACAGGAGTTGGGCGGCCTGCTCGGCTGTCACCCGCCCGGAAGGGTCCTCCGCCGCCTCGGCCTCCTGCAGGTCGAGCAGGGTTTTGGAGGCGTTGAGCTCCACGGCCTGGTGCCGTCGAACGCGTGCCCATGCCTGGAGCCATTCTGCGTGGTCCCTCTCGGGTACTTCACAGGCGCGCAGGAAGGCCACCAACTGCTCGGGTGAGCTGGGTACCTGCCGACGGCTGACGATGCGCTGGGCGGCGCTGCTGGAGAGCGTGGCTCCGGCGGAACGGGCTCGGCGCTCCATCTCGCGGCGCGAGGGTGCTCCCGCTCGCTCGTGGACATCGGCCAGTCCGGTGCCGAGGTCTGCCAGATCGCGCATCATGCGCGGCTTGGGAACGGATCGGCGCTTCGTGACGTGAGCCTCCGCGTGTTCCTCACGGCGTGCTTCCAGCCATAACCGGTCCGTTTCATCCACGTCCAGGCCACAGGCCGCGGCATACGCGCGAGCCACTTTGCGTCCCGGCACGCTCCGTCCGCCGGCCGCGCGCTGCAGTGTCGCTGCGCTGTATGCCGAAGTCCGTTGGGCCAGTACCGCGTAGCTGAGCCCTTTGCGGGATCGCCCCTCGCGCAAGAACACGGCGAGTTCGGCTCTGGCTGTGCCCGGCCAGGGCACCGCTCGTTCTGGTCTCCCCACGTCCGTTGCCCGTCACTGGCACGTCGCCGCGGCACGCCCGCAGCTCGAGGGCCGCACCCGGTCGTTGCCGGCGAGCGCTGCCAGGGCGGCGATGGCCGTCGCGGCCTGTGCGGCCACAGCGATGGTGCTGGTCAGGGTGAGGCCTGACAGCACAAGAACGATCACGACAACGACAACTGCGCCAGCGGCTGTTGCCGGCACGCACGCCTGCCTGGAGAAGCAAAGCGCTCGGCGTGACCGGGCGATGAGAGAATGCTTGGGCACGGGGTCCTCCTGACCTCTGAAAAACGGATGTCGGCAGTGGCCGCACGACCACGCTCCTGACTCCGAAGTGATCCGGCCGGTGAGGAGTAGGCGCTCCTGAACGGCTCCCGAAATCCTGCCAGGAGCAGCACCACCGCAGGACCGAGCCGGGTGTGTTGGCGCATTTCTGAGTCAGCCCGCAAATCAGACCCAGTCGTCTGGCGACCGCCACGTATGCCACCAGCAGCCCGCATTTCGCTATGGCACGGTCTGAGTCAATTCGCTGACCAGGAACTCCGCTTCATGACCGTCGGGACACACCACACCTTGATCGTTTCAGGGTCATCGGAAAAGTCACTTCGGTCCACCACCACTTGTCCCAACGCACCCCGTTTGACACGCTCATGGCTGCCGATGTCCAGAACATGGGCTCCTCCCTGACGCTCCTGGCTCCACCATCAGCGGTACGGGAACTCCCGGCAGGCCAGGTTGGCGCGTGGCTTGCTTCGGGGCCGGCCCGCGCAGTGGTCCGGCCCCGTTTTCGAGACCCGTAGGTCGGACATCCGGCCTGCGGGTCTTCTTTTTCTCCTCGGTGCTCGCGGGGCGGGCCGATCGGACCGGGAGTCTGGCCGGTTGGCAGGCGCGGGGGTGGGGTGGGGGTGCCTAGCGTCGTTCGCGTAGTCGGGGCGGAGCGCCGCGTGGTGAGGAGAGGTTCGATGGGGCAGCGAGGGACGACGGCAGATCTGGCCGGGCTCGGGGTGACGACGGAGTTCGAGCCGGACGTCATGGAGGTGCTCGTCGCGACGGTGCGCCGGGCCGTTCGGGGCGAGTCGGCGTTCGCGGGGACGGACACCCTGCTGGCGGAGCTGGTGATGGGGGACTCGGAGGCGGGGGCGGTGATCGCTCCGGGGATGCGGAAGTCCGGTGGGCTCAGTGGTTTCATCCAGGCCCGGGCGGGTCTGGGCTGGGTCAGTGAGGACGAGGCGAGCGGTGGGTCGGGCGTGCGGGCCGACGAGGTCGAGGTCGAGGCCGCCTGGCGTGAGGCGTGGTGGCGGTTCGGGCGGGGGCTGCGCGAGTCGGCGCGGGAGGGCATCCCGGCCGTGCCGCCCGTGTTGAGCGGGGCGATGCGGAGCTGCCTGCTGCGCGCGCTGGCGTCCGCGCGTGCCGAGGGCACGGTCTCCGTGCGCTGCCGGCATGTGGCCAGGGCGCTGCTGGAGCTGCCGGACAGCAGGGCGCGGGAGGCGCTGCTGCTCCGGCGACTGGACGCGTCCGAGGCGCTGACCCGCCTTGACCGGCTGGACGCCGAGGCCGCGGGGTCGGACGAGGCGAGCGAGCGGCCGGAGTCGTACGGCGTGCTGCTGCTGCGCAGGGCCGGGACGGTGGGCAGGAGCGGCAACCGGCTGTCCCGCGCGTTCACTTCGTGGACCGCTCAGTCCGGGCTCAACGGCTCACCGGTGCTGTTCGCCGTGAACGTCGAGGCCACGCGCCAGGCGGTGCGGTGCGGGCGGGACACGGCGGAACCGGTGGATCTGCTGCTGGGGGCGCTGGCCCTGGACCGGGGGTTGGCCGTGGCGGGGCATGCCCTTCCGGAGGATCTGGTGGAGGCCAATGCCGCCTCGGCCGTCCTGCGCCGGCACGGGGTGCGGCAGGTGTCTCTCGTCGCTGCGGCCGGGACTGCGATTTCGGCCGGTCCTGTCGCCTCGGCCGGTCCCGTCGCTTCGGCCGGGATTGCCGTTTCGGCCGGTTCCGGCGCTTCGGCCGCGTCGGTCGGCGGTGGGGCCGAGCAGGCCGGGGGAGAGCGGGCGAGGCTGTCCGCCGCTGCCGAACGTGTCATCGCGGGCGCCCGGCTGCGGGCCGCCGAGCGGGGGGCGCCCACCGTCGGTACCGTCCATCTGCTGTCCGCGCTGCTCGACGATGCCGGTGCCGCGGAGTTGCTGGTCGCTGCGCAGGTCGATCCGGCCGCGCTGCGGGGCGAGCTGGACGGCCTGCCGGGTGCGTGAAGGCGGGGACGGCCGGGCCGATAGCGTTCCGGGGATGCGGGTGCGTAGCAGTGGTCAGGACTCCGGCGGCGGGCACGCGCCCCGGCCGTCGGCCCGGGTGCGGCGCGCGACGGCCGGTGCGGCGCGCCGGGTGCGGCGGGAGGCGGTCGCCGGCTGGGCCGCGGTGCGTGGGGCCGGACGTCGTACGGTCGTCGTCGAGGGGCTGCTCTGTCTCCTCACGGCCGCCTTCGGGCTGGTGCCCCTGTTGCTCGTGGTACCCGCGCGGCCGGGGCTCGCGGTGGCGGAGGCCCTCTGGGCGGTACTGCTCGTAGCCTTGCGCCGCGGGAGACCGGTCGCCGCCGTCCTGGGGTCCTCCCTGCTGGTCGTGGGGGTCAACGTGTGGACGCTGGCGGTTGCGCCGCTCGTCGTGATGTCCGCGACCCGGCGCATCGCACCGACGCGGCGTGCGTGGGAGGTCGTCGGGGCGGCCTCGGCCGTGGTCGGGGTGCTGACCGTCGCCACCGTGCCGTTCCGGACCGAGCCCCTCGCGTTCCAACTGGTGGGCAACGCCATCTCGTTGGCGCTGCTCCTGGTGCTTCCCGCCCTGGCCGGGACGCTGTTGGGGCAACGGCGGCCGCTCGTCAGCCTGTTGCGTGAACGCAACGCCTATCTGGAGCGGGCACGCGCCCTCACCGCCGAGGCGGCCCGGGCGGAGGAACGGAACCGGATCGCGGGCGAGATGCACGACCTCCTGGGCCACCGGCTGAGCCTCATATCCGTGCACGCGGGGGCACTTGAACTGGCGGCCGCGCGGCAGGCGCCGGCCCTCGCCGGGCAGACCGAGCTGCTGCGTACGACCGCCGGTACGGCGATGGAGGAACTGCGCGAGATCCTCGGCGTCCTGCGGCACGCCGACTTGGCCGGTGCGGGGGACGACCGGCCCGGCGACGAGCGCGGGACCAGGGAGGACATCGCCGCGCTGGTGACGGAGTCCCGGCGGACCGGCAGCGCCGTCGAGCTGGACTGGTCCCTCCCGGACGGGGCGGAGCTGGGACCACGGACGCGGCAGGCCATTCACCGGGTGGTCCGCGAAGGGCTCACCAACGTGCTGAAACACGCCTCCGGCGCGCCCACCCGGGTGCAGGTGACGAGCGTCGGCGGCGGGATCGAGGTCTCCGTCACCAACGCCCCGCCGCCCGTGGCCGGGCCCTCCCGCGGCGGCAGTCGCAGCGGACTGGCCGGCTGCCAGGAGCGGGTCGGGCTGCTCGGCGGCACGTTCGAGGCGGGCGCCCTGGTGAACGGCGGCTTCCGCGTTGCCGCCCGGCTGCCCGCGCAGGGGCACCGGGGCCAGGGAGGCGACGGCGCCGCACAGGGTGCCGCCGACCGGGCTGTGCTTGAGCGCCCCGCGCTCGACCGCCCCGCGCTCGACTGGCCTTCGGCCAGCACGTCTGCGGCTTCTCCTCACCCCATCCTCCGCCCCGGGGCTGAAGGAGCCCGTGCCCCGCTGCCGGACGAGATCCTGACCTGGCCGCGCGTCCTCGGCTCGGGCTGCGCGGCACTGGCCGTGGTCCTGCCCACGGCGGGCTTCCTCGTCGTCCTGCTGGTGCTGGCGGTCCTGGGATGAACGGAGGACGCGGGGTCGGTACGGAGGAATGAGCGCGGATGACCGCGGATGGGCGCGAATGACCTAGCGACCTGCGGTCCTAGGATGAGCTGATGATCCGAGTCCTGGTCGCCGACGACGAGGCGCTGATGCGCGCCGGAATCCGGCTCATCCTGGAGAACGCCGACGACATCGAGGTGGTCGCCGAGGCAGGCGACGGCAGGGAAGCCGCCGCGGCCTGTCGCGACCAGGACGTCGACGTCGCCCTGGTCGACGTCCAGATGCCGGTCCGGGACGGTATCGCCGCGGCCGAGGACATCTCGCGACTCTCGCCCCGCACCTGTGTCGTGATGCTGACGGCCTTCGGGCAGGACGCGCACGTGACGCGGGCCCTGCGGGCCGGGGCCAGTGGCTTCCTCCTCAAGGACACCGGCCCCGCCGACCTGATCCGCGCCGTCCGGCTCGCCGCCAGGGGCGAGCCGGTGCTGGCCCCGCGGATCACCCGGCGGCTGCTGGAGCGGCATGTGCGGTCGGGCCGCGACACCGAGGCCGCGCTCACCCGGCTCGACGGGCTGGCCCCGGCCGAGCGCGACGTGCTGCGGTTGCTCGGCACGGGTCTGTCCAACGTGGAGATCGCCGACCGGCTGTATCTGAGCGCCGGTACGGTCAAGGCGCACATCAGCCGCATCCTCACCCGCACCGGCTGCGCCAACCGCGTGCAGGCCGCCGTCCTCGCCCACGACGCGGGGCTCCTCGACGAGCCGTAGGCCGATTCGCGCCGGCCAGGGCGCCGCTCACTTCGCGTCCGCGTAGCACTCCACCACCGCCGTCGTGAACGGGAACCGCACCGGCGTCGTCCCGAACGTCAGACGTCCCGCCAGCTCCGCCGCGTCCCGGATCGCCGCGACGACGGTCTCGGCCTCCTCCTCGGGACAGTGCACGATCACCTCGTCGTGCTGGAAGAAGACCAGCTCGGCCGCCATGTCCGCGCAGGTCCGGCGCAGCGCGGCGAGGAGCAGCAGGGCCCAGTCGGCGGCGCTGCCCTGGACGACGAAGTTGCGGGCGAAGCGGCCCCGTGCGCGGGCGTTGGTGGAGGCGTACCCCGGCACCCACTCCTGGGGGCGGTCCCCGGCGTCGGCGGGGTCGTCCTGCGGCAGGCCCGCCTCCTCGGTACCGTCGGCCGCGCCGGCCGCGGGCGGGCAGGTGCGGCCCAGCCAGGTGCGCACCAGCCGCCCCTCCTCGCCCGCGCGGGCCGCGTCGTCGACGTACGCCACCGCCCTGGGGAAGCGGCGTCTGAGCGCGGCGAGGTTCTTCAGGCCGTCGCCGGACGTCTGGCCGTAGACCGCGCCGAGCACGGCGAGCTTGGCCTTGGCGCGGTCGCCGGAGAAGGCGCGGTCGGAGACGGACTGGTAGAGGTCGCTCTCGCGGCCGGCCACCTCCATCAGACCGGGGTCCCGGGAGATCGCCGCCAGTACGCGCGGCTCCATCTGGTCGGCGTCGGCGACGACCAGCCGCCAGCCGGGGTCGGCGACGACGGCCCGCCGGATCACCTTGGGGATCTGCAGCCCGCCCCCGCCGTTGGTGACCCAGCGCCCGGTCACGGTGCCGCCGGCCAGGAACTCGGGGCGGAACCGGCCGTCGCGCACCCAGTCCTGGAGCCAGGACCAGCCGTGGGCGACCCAGATCCGGTACAGCTTCTTGTACTCGATCAGCGGCTTCACGGCCGGGTGGTCCAGCGACTCCAGCTCCCAGCGGCGGGTGGAGCGGACCTTCACGCCCGCCTGCCCGAACGCCTTGACCACGTCCGCGGGCAGGTCGGGCCGCACCCGGCGGCCGAACGCCGCCGACACCTCCTCGGCCAGCTCCGCCAGGCGGCGCGGCTCGCCCCCGCCCGCATACCGCTCGCCCAGCAGGTCGTGCAGGACCTCGCGGTGGACGTCGGCCCGCCAGGGCAGCCCCGCGCGGTTCATCTCCGCGGCCACCAGCATCCCCGCCGACTCGGCGGCCGTCAGCAGGCGCAGCCGCTCGGGCTGCGCCGAGCGGTCGTGGCGGCGCTGCTGCTCGGCGTAGACGGCGAGCAGGTCGGACAGGGGGAGGTGGACGGTCTCGGGTTCGAACAGCGAGGACTGCGCGCCGGGCTCGGCGGAGCGCTGCGGTGGGTCGGGCGGTACGGGTCCGCCGCGCAGCCGGGCCAGGGCGGCCGCCGCCGAGTGCGGCTCCCCGTACCGGCCCTCGTGGCCGAGCAGGAGGGTCTCGGCGGCCTCCATGTCGTAGCACCGCTCCACTCGCACCCCCGTGGCGAGCAGGCGCGGTGCGATCTCGGCGGTGGACCGCCACACCCAGCGCGTGACCTCCGGTCTGCTCCGCACCGCCGCGGCGAGGTCGGGCTCCCGCCGCACCGGCCCGGCGGGCAGCCCGTCGGCGCCGAGGGCGGCGACCTCCACGCCACCGCCCTCGGCCACCGCGAGCGCGCACCTCTCGGCCATGTCGCGAGTGTCGCAGGCGGGTCTGACAACGCCCGCGCGGCGCGGCCGGCCTCAGCCCTCTTCGGGCGTGGGCCCCGCCGACCCGGTCTCCACCGTCTCCTCCGCCGTCTTCTCCTGCGCGAGCTGGATCAACTCCGCCAACGCCTCGACCACGTACCGCTCGGTCGCCGCCTTGTCGAGACCGAGCCCGCTCAGCACGCCGGCGCCGTCCTCGTGCTCCAGCAGGGCGAGCAGGATGTGCTCCGTGCCGATGTAGTTGTGACCCAGGCGCAGGGCCTCGCGGAAGGTGAGTTCGAGGACCTTCTTGGCCGCGGCTCCGTAGGGCACCAGCTCCGGGACCTCCGCGGCGGCCGGCGGGAGCGCCGCGGTCGCCGCCTCGCGGATCGCGTCCAGGGTCACGCCCTGCGCGGCGATCGCCTTGGCGGAGAGGCTCTCGCGCTCGGTGACCAGGCCGAGGACGAGGTGTTCGGGCAGGCCCTCGGTGTTGCCGGCGGTCTTGGCCGCGTTGTGGGCGGTCATCACGACGTTGCGCGCGCGGGGCGTGTAGCGGCTGAAGCCCTGGCTCGCGTCCAGGTCGGCCGACTCCTTGGTCACGAAGCGCTTCTGCGCCGCCTGGCGGGTGACGCCCATGCTCTTGCCGATGTCCGTCCAGGAGGCGCCCGAACGCCGAGCCTGGTCCACGAAGTGGCCGATGAGGTGGTCGGCCACTTCGCCGAGGTGCTCGCCGGCGATGACGGCGTCCTGAAGCTGTTCCAGCGGCTCCGGGTGCACCTTCTTGATCGCGTTGATGAGTTCGTCGAGGCGTACGGAAGACGTGATGCTCGGGTTCGTCGTCATGTGTCAACCGTAGGTTGCACCCCATAGGGTGTCAACTGTCGGTTGACACCCTATGGGGTGCACTGCTCGGTCGCTGCTCGGCCTACCGCTCAATCCACCGCTCGGTCCACCGTCACTTCGGCGACGCCACCACCAGACGCACCGCCAACCCCGTGAACACCGTCCCGGAGACGATGTTGAGCCAGCGGTTCACCCGGGCACTGCGCCTGAGGTGATTCGCCAGCCGCCCCGAGAGCAGCCCGACGAAGCCGTCCCACAGGAAGCCCATCACCACCAGCGTTCCGCCGAGCACCAGCAGCTGGCCCGGCACGTGCCCGAGCGAGGGGTCGACGAACTGCGGCAGGAACGCCACGTTGAAGAGGATCACCTTGGGATTGAGCAGGTTGGTGATCGCGCCCTGCCAGAAGGCCCGCCGCATGCCCGCGACCCTCGGCGCCGCATCGTCCCCGCCCGGCACCGACCGGTCCCGGAATGCCTTCACCGCCAGATACAGCAGGTAGGCGGCGCCCGCCCAGCGCAGCACGTGGTACAGCGTGGGCAGCGTCGTGAAGAGGGCCGACAGCCCGAGTGCCGCGGCGACCGCGTGCACGAGCATCGCGCAGGCCACCCCGAACGCGGCCATCACCCCCGCCGTGGGCCCGCCCCGGCCGCCCATCGCCACGATGAACATCATGTCGGGGCCCGGAGTGATGCACAGGGCGAAGGCGGCGACGAGGAACGCCGTGTAGAGAGTTGTGTCCACCATGCCGGTCATGGTTGGCCCCGGCGGGCGCGGACCCGGCCGAATTCCGCGGAGTGAGACGGGCCGGGCTGCCGTGGCACCATCGCCGGGTGAGTACGCCCCGAACCGTCGACCGTGCCTTCGAGACCGCCCTGTACGACACCGCCGACGACGCCCTCGACACCGCCGCCTCGCTGCTCGCGGCCGATCCCGCGGCGGACGCGGAACTGGCCCGGCGCGGCGAGGAGTTCGTGGCCACGGCCTGGCGGCGCGGCTGGCAGCCCGCCGACCTCGTACGCATCGTGCGCCGCGAACTGGACGACGTGCACGTACGGCTGGTGGCCGCGCTGATCCGCGCCCAGGCGCCGCACGACCGTGCGCGCGGTCCCCGCTGGGCCGCGCAGCTCGACGACCTGCCGGACGCGGAGGCGACGGTGCCGCCCCGCGCCGACCGCTTCTCGCACGCCACCGCCGTACTCGAGCTGTACCGCCTGCTGCTGCGGCTGCCCGGCCTCGAGCCCCTGGAGACGGGGGCGGCGGGGGAGGCGCCGCGTCGGGACCGGGAGAACCGGCCGGAGTCCCGCGCCCTCGCCCGCATCCGCGCGCTGCTCGCCAAGGCGGAGGCGACCGGGTATCCCGAGGAGGCGGAGGCACTGAGCGCAAAGGCGCAGGAGCTGATGGCCCGGCACAGCGTCGACGAGGCGCTGCTGGCCGCGCAGGCGCAGGGGTCGGCGACCTCGCCCGACACGCCGGGGGCCTGCCGGATCGGAGTGGAGCCGCCCTACGAGCAGGCCAAGGCGGTGCTGCTGGACGCGGTGGCCGACGCCAACCACTGCAGGGCCGTGTGGAACGAGCCCTTCGGCTTCTCCACCGTCGTCGGTTTCGAGGCCGACCTGGAGGCGGTCGAACTCCTCTACACCTCCCTGCTGGTGCAGGCCGAGGCCGCGATGACGAAGGCGGAGGCCGGGCAGCGGGCCGGCGGTCGCAAGCGCACCAAGACCTTCCGGCAGTCGTTCCTCGCCGCCTACGCCCACCGCGCGGGGACCAGGCTGCGGGCCGCCGCGGAGGCGGCCACGGAAGCGGCCGCGACGGGGGCGGCGGACGCGAACCTCCTGCCGGTGCTCGCCTCCCGCGAGGTCGCGGTCACCGACCGCGTGGAGCGCATGTTCCCGCAGACGACCACGACCCGGCTGCGCGGCGCCGCGGACGCGGCCGGCTGGACGGAGGGCACCCGCGCGGCCGACGCCGCCCGGGTCGGCCACCACCGGCCACTGAAACAGGGCTGAGGCTGAACCGGATCCGGCCCTACAGCCGGGGGGGGGAACCAGCTCCGGCCTTACGGCCCGAGGCTGAACCGGCACCGGCCGTACGGCCCGTTCAGGACCCGAGGCCGGCGGTCGGCAGGCCGGGCGGGAGCGAGCCGCCCTCGGACCTGGTGTACGTCTCCTCGCCGAGTTCGCCCTCCCAGGCCACCGTGAGCGAGGTGGCGTCGACGGCCCCGACCTTGCCGGTCGACCGGTCGTCGTCGCCGGCGGTGCACTTGAGGTGGATCGTCCGGGTGCCGGAGGTCTCCTCCGTCGTACCGCTGCACACGGTCCCGCCGGTGGCGAACAGGGCCGCCTTGCCGCCGGTGACCATCAGGGCGACGGCCTGGCCGTCGGTGGTCGCCAGCCAGCTGCCCTCCAGCTCCCCGGCGGCACCGGCGGACGGGGACCCGCCCCCGGCGCCGCCCGGGTCCGTGCTCGCGGACGCGCCGGGCGCCGCCGAGGACTTGTCGCCGCCGGCCGAGCCCTCGCCCGAGCCGCTGTCGGAGCCCCCGTCGTCGGTGCAGGCGGTCAGGACCAGCGCGCCCGCCAGGCCGAGGCCGAGCGCCGCGGCGCGCACGGACGGGCGGCGCGCCCGCCGGTGCGGGGCCCCGCCGCGCGGAACGTCCGCACGCGGCACGGTCGCCGTACCAGCCGCAGCCGCACCAGCCGTACCAGCGGTATCCGCTGTATCCGCCGTATCTGCCGTACCCGCCGCATTCGCCGCACCCGTGACCCGCGCCGCCCCCGTGGTCGGCATCGTGCGCGTCGTGTTCTCCGTGCTCGCCCTGTTCCCCGCAGTCACCCACGTCACCGGAAGCTCCAAGCTGTAGCCGGACGGCCGTTCGGCCCCGAACAGCCGCAAGCTACCAGGAGGACTTGCGCACCCCGGGAAGATGCCCGGCATGCGCCTGCTCGCGCAGATTCACCCGGGAGAGCCCGAAGACGCGGAAGTATCCGCGCGGGCGTCCGTCCACCTGGTCGCGGTTGCGCACCCGCGTGGGGCTCGCGTCGCGCGGCTGCCTGCGCAGTTCCCGCTGGGCGGCGAGCCGTTCGGCCTCCGTCGACGAGGGCCGGCGGAGGATCTCTTTCAGCTCGGCCCGGCGTGCCGCGTACCGCGCGACGATCTCCCGCCGCTGCTCGTTCTTCGCGATCTTGCTCTTCTTCGCCATCAGATCCTCACCCCACGGGCACGGATGCGCGCCACGGCCGCCTCGACGCCGATCGAGTCGACCGTCCGGATCCCCTTCGTGCTCAGCCGCAGCCGTACGTGCCGGTTCTCGCTCGGCAGCCAGTAGCGCTTGGTCTGGATGTTGGGGTCGAAGCGGCGCGAAGTGCGCCGGTGGGAGTGGGAGATGCGGTTGCCGAAGCCGGGCCGGGCCCCGGTCAGCATGCAGTGGGCGGACACGGTGACGTACCTCTCCTCCGGGCCGGACGGGCCCTAGCTGTTAATGGAATTCATTTTCAGTAAGATAGCAGCATGGCACGCACCGAACTCCGCCCGGTCGTCAAGCTCCGGTCCACCGCCGGGACCGGCTACACCTACGTCACCCGCAAGAACCGCCGCAACGATCCGGACCGCCTGGTCCTGCGCAAGTACGACCCGATGGCCGGCCGCCACGTCGACTTCCGAGAGGAGCGCTGAGACGCCGTGCGCAAGGGAATCCACCCCGAGTACCGCCCCGTCGTCTTCCGGGACCGGGCCGCGAACTACGCCTTCCTCACCCGCTCGACCATGACCAGTGAGCGCACCGTCGAGTGGGAGGACGGCCGCACCTACCCGGTCGTCGACGTCGAGGTCTCCCACGTCAGCCACCCCTTCTACACCGGCACCGCCCGCGTCCTGGACACCGCCGGACGCGTGGAGCGCTTCGAGCGCCGGTACGGGAAGCAGGACGGGGCATGAGCGGGCAGGGCCGCTTCCCCGAACCGCCGGTGGTGATCGTCGGCGGGCTGCACGCCGACGCGCGCAGGGCGGCCGTGGCCCGGCTGCTCGCCGACGTGCCGGGCAGCGTCGTCCTCCACCACGACCTGGCGACGGCCACCGCGGGGACGGTCGTACGGACCGTGCGGGACGCCACCGGCATCCTCGCCGCGGGCGAGGCGCCCCTGGTCAACGACTGCGCGTGCTGTGCGCTGCGCGAGGACCTCGTCCCCGAGCTGGTCCGGCTCGCGGAGGCCGGGGGCACCCCGCTGGCGGTCGTCGAGCTGTGGGACTCCGTCGAGCCCAAGGCGATGGCGGAGGTGGTGACGGCCGGCGGCTTCACCGTCGCCGGCGTGATCACCGCCGTCGACCCCGCCCTGGTCCTGCCGTACCTCGGCAACGGCGACGACCTCGCCGAGGGCGGCCTCGCCGCCGCGGCCACCGACCAGCGCACCGTCGCCGACACCTTCGCGCGGCAGCTGGAGTACGCCTCCGTCCTGGCGCTCGCCGACTCCCTCCCCGGCTCGCCGGAGGCCGACGAGGAGGACCGCGAGCTGCTGGCCCAGCTCCATCCGACGGCCCGCCGGGTCCCGATCGGCCACGGGAACCCGGCGGGCGCACCCCACGCGAGCCCGGAGCTGGCGCGGGCCGCCCTCGCCGGGTTCGACGTGGAGGCCGCGGCAGCCGCCCAGCACCCGGCCTGCGCCCTGCTGCCCGCCGAGGCCGACGCGCACGGCGTCGCCACCCTGGTCTGGCACCGCCGCCGCCCCTTCCACCCGGAGCGGCTGTACGCGGCGCTCGAGGACCTGACCTGCGCCGCGGCCCGCAGCCGGGGGCGGTTCTGGCTGGCCGGCAAGGGGGACACGCTGCTGCACTGGGACGCCGCCGGCGGTGCGCTGTGCGTGGAGAGCGCGGGACCGTGGCTCGCCTCGCTCCCCGACGCCGCGTGGGAACTGGTGCCGCCCGTGCGCCGCGCCGCCGCCGCGCTGGACTGGCACCCCGAGCACGGCGACCGCTGCCAGCACCTGGTCTTCACCTCCCCCGGCCTCGACCGGGACGGCCTGGAACGGCTCCTGGAGTCCTGCCTGCTGACCGACGCCGAGTACGCCGCGGGGCAGGCCGCCTGGGACCGGCTGCCGCCCGCCTTCGACACCCTCCTGGAGGTCTGACCCCCATGCCCCGACCCCGCAAGAACGACCGCACGCCCGCCCGGCAGCGTCCCAACCCCCTGGACCAGGCGGGAGTGACGTACGTCGACTACAAGGACACCGAGCTGCTGCGGAAGTTCATCTCCGACCGCGGCAAGATCCGCAGCCGTCGCGTCACCCGCGTGACCTCCCAGCAGCAGCGGCAGCTGGCCAGGGCGATCAAGAACGCCCGCGAGATGGCGCTGCTGCCGTACGGCACGCGCTGACCCGCCCGCCGTACCTCACGCACCAGCGACAACACCGGGGCGCGCCCGTACCGGTCGGGCCCCGGTGTTGTCGCATGTTGTTGCATATTCTTCGAATTCGGGGGCACATGCGGGAACGACTTCCCGGGCCCCGGCGTCGTAGAGGGCAGGGCTCGGTAAAGCGGTCGTCAAAGCTGTAACCGCGGGAACACCGCGCGTGCACGTGCATTTGCTCATGCATCTGCACGTGAACAGGGTTATGATCCGGATCAGTTGACCACTGCATCAATGGCCACATCAGCCAGTGCACACCGGGGAGCGACCTGTGGACCACGACGTGTACGACGTGTACAACGGCATGGCCGCCACGCAGTTGCACGATGCGGCCTGGCAGAAGAGCCGGCGCAGCAACTCGCAGGGATCGTGCGTGGAGTTCGCGCGCCTGCCCGACGGCGCGGTGGCGGTGCGCAACTCCCGCTTCCCCGACGGTCCCGCGCTCGTCTACACGCGTGCCGAGATCGAGGCCATGCTGCTGGGCATCAAGGACGGCGAGTTCGACCACCTGATCGCGAGCTGACCCGGGCGTCCGGCCCGCCCGGACAGGTCCTAGACGCGGAACAGCGCCCAGACCACCTTGCCGTTGAGCGTCCCGGCGAGCGGGTGCCAGCCCCAGCTGTCGCTGAAGGAGTCGACGAGGAACAGGCCCCGGCCCGATTCCGCCGAGAAGTCGTCGGTCTCGCGGGCCACCGGGCTGTCGTGGCTGGGGTCGCGCACCGCGCACACCAGCCGCTCGGTCCAGCGCATCAGGTGCAGCCGCACCGGTCCGTGCTGTTCGTCGTGGCGCGGGGTGTCCGCCGGCAGCGCGTGCCGCAGGGCGTTGGTGACCAGTTCCGAGACCACCAGGCAGACGTCGTCGAAGCGGTCGCCGGTCTCCCAGCCGTCGAGCGTTCTGCGGGTGAACCTCCGGGCCTCGCGCACCGCTTCGAAACGGGGTGGCAGGGCGCAGGAGGCGGCGTTGGACACGGCCGCGGGGTCGAGTGGCGGAAGGCCCTGCCGTAACGGCTCGAGCATGGTCGATCCATTCGTCCCCATGCGAGGCACTCCCGGGAATTCGCGGTCGTAGCGATGCGGCGCGGTGGTGCGGGGACCATGGTTTCGGATGCGTACCTCAGATGCAAGGGCAGATGCACGTGCACGTGACCGAAATGGACCTGCCCGTACCGCTTGTTGGTCAATTTTTCCGTCGTCTTCGCCTCCCTTTCATCTCCTGCGGAGGCCGGTTCCGACCCGCGGCGTGCATGATCCTGCCCATTTCCTTTGGCTCGATTCCGTTTCCGTAACCGGACGAGTACTGCTCGAAGTGTTTTAGTGGCAGACTGCGGCCCCTGAAGACGGTTGGGGAGGCTGGCGAACGTGAGCGCGGGAGAGCCCGGATCGGTGGTGCGGCGCATGCTGCTCGGATCACAACTCAGGCGACTGCGTGAGACGCGGGGGATCACGCGAGAGGCCGCGGGCTACTCGATCCGCGCCTCCGAGTCGAAGATCAGCCGGATGGAGCTGGGCCGGGTGAGCTTCAAGACGAGGGACGTCGAGGACCTGCTGACGCTGTACGGCATCACGGACGAGCAGGAGCGCGCCTCCCTGCTCTCCCTGGCCAAGGAGGCCAATGTCGCGGGCTGGTGGCACAGTTACTCGGATGTGCTGCCCAGCTGGTTCCCCACCTACGTGGGGCTGGAGGGCGCCGCCTCGCTGATCCGTGCCTACGAGGTGCAGTTCGTGCACGGCCTGCTGCAGACCGAGGAGTACGCCCGCGCGGTCGTCCGGCGCGGCATGAAGGGCGCCGGCGAGGCGGACGTCGAGCGGCGGGTGGCGCTGCGCCTGGAGCGGCAGAAGCACCTGGTCGCGGAGAACGCCCCGGAGTTCCACATCGTGCTGGACGAGGCCGCCCTGCGCCGCCCGTACGGCGACCGCGAGGTGATGCGCGGCCAGCTCCAGCACCTGATCGAGGTGTCCGAGCGCCCCAATGTGCGCCTCCAGGTCATGCCGTTCGGCTTCGGCGGGCACTCCGGCGAGAGTGGCGCGTTCACGCTCCTCAGCTTCCCCGAGTCCGACCTCTCGGACGTCGTCTACCTGGAGCAGCTCACCAGCGCGCTGTACCTGGACAAGCAGGAGGACGTCACCCAGTACGAGACGGCGCTGAAGGAACTCCAGCAGGACAGCCCGGGGCCGGACGAGAGCCGGGACCTTCTGCGGGGACTCCTCCAACTCTCCTGAAACGTCAGTACGATGACGCCCAATCAGGCGGCTCGCTCGCGGCGGCTGCGGCAGCTAAGGGGATTGAGGAACACATGTCGTCGTACTTCACCGACCTCGCCCAGCAGTACATCGACGGCGAGTGGCGTCCGGGCACCGGCTCCTGGGACATCATCGACTTCAACCCGTACGACAACGAGAAGCTCGCCTCGATCACGATAGCCACGGCCGACGAGGTCGACGCCGCCTACCGGGCCGCCGAGCGCGCGCAGAAGCAGTGGGCCGCGACGAACCCGTACGCGCGCCGCGCGGTGTTCGAGAAGGCGCTGCGCCTGGTGGAGGAGCGCGAGGCCGAGATCAGCGAGGCGATCGTCGCCGAACTGGGCGGCACCCGGCTGAAGGCCGCCTTCGAACTGCACCTCGCCAAGGAGTTCCTGCGCGAGGCGGTCCACCTGGCGCTGCGCCCCGAGGGCCGGATCATCCCCTCCCCGGTCGACGGCAAGGAGAACCGTGTCTACCGGGTGCCGGTCGGTGTCGTGGGCGTCATCAGCCCCTTCAACTTCCCCTTCCTGCTCTCCCTGAAGTCGGTCGCCCCGGCCCTCGCCCTGGGCAACGGCGTCGTCCTCAAGCCGCACCAGAACACGCCCATCGTCGGCGGCACGCTGGTCGCGAAGATCCTTCAGGACGCGGGACTGCCGGGCGGCCTGCTCAACGTCGTGGTCACCGACATCGCGGAGATCGGCGACGCCTTCATCGAGCACCCGGTCCCCAAGGTGATCTCCTTCACCGGCTCCGACAAGGTCGGCCGCCACGTGGCCACGGTCTGCGCCGCCAACTTCAAGCGCTCGGTCCTCGAACTGGGCGGCAACAGCGCGCTGGTGGTCCTGGACGACGCCGACGTCGACTACGCGGTCGACGCCGCCGTCTTCAGCCGCTACGTCCACCAGGGCCAGGTCTGCATGGCCGCCAACCGCGTGCTGGTCGACCGCGCGGTGGCCGACGAGTTCACCGAGAAGTTCGTCGCCAAGGTGAGCACCCTCAAGACCGGCGACCCGCGCGACCCCGAGACCGTCATCGGCCCGGTGATCAACTCCTCGCAGGCGGACGCGCTCTCCGGCGTCGTCGAGCAGGCCCTCGCCGAGGGCGCCACCGCCCTGGTGCGCGGCACGGTCACCGACAACCTGGTCGAGCCGTCGGTCCTCACCGGCCTGCCCGCCGACTCCGCGCTGTTGCGGCAGGAGGTCTTCGGACCGGTCGCCTTCCTCGTCCCCTTCGACGGCGAGGAGGAGGCCGTACGCCTCGTCAACGACACGCCGTACGGGCTGAGCGGCGCCGTGCACACCGGGGACGTCGAGCGCGGGGTCAACTTCGCCAAGCAGATCGACACCGGCATGTTCCACGTGAACGACGGGACCGTGCACGACGAGCCGATCGTGCCCTTCGGCGGTGAGAAGCACTCCGGCATCGGCCGTCTCAACGGCGACACCATGATGGACGCCTTCACCACCCAGAAGTGGATCTCCGTGCAGCACGGGCGCAGCGGCTTCCCGTTCTGAGGCGCGTTCCGACGCCTGCCGCGGGCGGACACCGGCGCCGGGGAGCGACGGGCGGGTCATAGGCTGGAGCCATGTCAGCGATCCGTCTCCTCGTGCTCGGCGCCGTCCGCCAGCACGGGCGGGCCCACGGCTACCAGGTGCGCAACGACCTGGAGTACTGGGGCGCGCACGAGTGGTCCAACGCCAAGCCCGGTTCGATCTACCACGCGCTGAAGCAGATGGCGAAACAGGGGCTGCTCCTCGCGCACGAGATCGCGCCGTCCACGGCGGGCGGGCCGCCGCGGGTGGAGTACGAGATCACGGAGCAGGGCACCGAGGAGTACCTCACCCTGCTCCGCGCCTACCTCACCGCCTACGACCAGCGGCCCGACGTGCTCACCGCGGCGCTCGGCTTCATGGTCGACCTCCCGCGCGAGGAGGCGCTCGCTCTCCTCGAGGAGCGGGTGCGGAAGATCGGGGAGTGGCGCGCCGCCGTCACCGAGTACTACATGCCCGCGGAGGGGCCCGGACAGTACGGGCACATCGGCGAGATCATGAACTACTGGGTGCATTCGGCGGACTCGGGTGCCGAGTGGACCCGCGGCCTGATCGAACGCGTCCGGGGCGGCGCGTACACCTTCGCCGGCGAGGGCGAGCCGTTCGTCGGTGTGCTGGCGGAGGGGGAGGAGAACCCCTTCGCGGCGGGGCGGCCGCACTACGGGGAAGCTCGCTAATCAAGTTTGACCAATGGAAGGGCGGAGACTATCTTCTGGGTCAGTAGTCAAATTTGCTTAGCTGAGTGGGTCCTTCCGAGGGCCGGATGGGGGAGCGACAGTGGCCGACACGGCGATCACCGTCGAAGGCGCACGCAAGAGGTACGGCAACAAGAACGCACTGGACGGGCTCGACCTGACCGTCGCACGCGGCACGGTGCACGGTGTGTTGGGCCCGAACGGAGCGGGCAAGACGACCCTGGTCCGCATCCTGTCCACCCTGCTGCGCCCCGACGCGGGCCGCGTCGAGGTGGCCGGGCACGACGTCGTCGCCGAGGCGTACGCGGTACGGCTGCGCATCGGCCTGCTCGGCCAGCACGCGGCGCTCGACGAGGAGCTGGGCGGTCGGCAGAACCTGGAGATGTTCGGCCGTCTCCACCACCTGGGCGCACGACGGGCACGCGCGCGTGCCGACGAACTGCTCGCCCGCTTCGACCTCGCCGACACCGGACGCAAACCGGTCACCGCCTACAGCGGTGGCATGCGGCGCCGCCTCGACCTGGCCGCGTCCCTCATCACCGAACCGGAGGTGCTCTTCCTGGACGAGCCGACCACCGGCCTCGACCCGCGGGGCCGCGCCGAGGTGTGGGACTCGGTCCGCTCCTTGGTCGGCGCCGGTACGACGGTCCTGCTCACCACCCAGTACCTGGAGGAGGCCGACCAGCTCGCCGACCGCATCTCGGTCGTCGACGCCGGCCGCGTCGTCGCCGACGGCACGGCGGACGAACTCAAGGCCGCCACCGGCGGCGACCGCGTCGACGTCGTCCTGCGCGACGCCGGCCAACTGGGCGCCGCGGTGGCCCTGCTGCCGCTCACCGGCGTCCGCGTGGATGCCGACCGCCGACTGCTCAGCGCCCCGGTCACCGACCGGATGGCGGCGCTCTCCGGCGTCGTACGGGCGCTGGAGGAGGCCGGTATCGAGGCCGAGGACGTGGCGCTGCGCCGGCCGACCCTGGACGAGGTGTTCCTGCACCTCACCGACCGCACGAAGGAGGCCGCGTGAGTACGAGCACCCTCACCCCCATGACCCACGCCCTTTCCGACTCCTGGACCATGACCCGCCGCGAGCTGGCCCGCTGGGGACGGCAGCCGGTGGCGGTCGTCGTCAACCTGGTCTTCCCGGTGATGCTGCTGCTGATGTTCGGCTACCTGGTCGGCGGCGGCCGGGGCCTGAGCGGCGACTACGTCGACTACCTGGTCCCCGGGATGCTCGCCCTCACCATGGCCTTCGGCCTGGAGGGCACGATGATCGCCGTCACCCGGGACCTCGACAAGGGCGTCGTCGACCGCTTCCGCTCCCTCCCGATGGCCAATGGCGCGGTCCTGGTGGGCCGTTCCGCCGCCGACATGCTCCAGTCGGTGCTCGGACTGGTCGTGATGATCGGCGTCGGGTACGCGCTCGGCTGGCGTGCCCACGGCGGCCCCGGCGCCTTCCTGGGTGCGGTCGGCCTGCTCCTGCTCTTTCGCTTCGCCATGCTCTGGATCGGCATCTTCCTGGCCCTGGTGGCCGGGAAGCCGGAGCTGGTGCAGGCGGTGCAGATCCTGGTCTGGCCGGTCGGTTTCCTCTCCAACGCCTTCGCCACCCCCGACTCCATGCCCGGCTGGCTGGGCACGGTCGTCGAGTGGAACCCGATGTCGCAGACCGCCACGGCCGTCCGCGACCTCTTCGGCGGCCCCGGCGGCGAGGCGGGGCACGTCTGGGCGGCCGTCGCCTGGCCGCTGGCACTGCTCGCGGTGTTCTTCCCGCTGGCGGTGGCCAGGTTCGGGCGGCTGAGCCGCTGACGACCCCGGCCCGGGACGGGCGCTAGTGGTGGAATCCGGTGGCCGCGCCCTTGTCCCGGGTCAGTGGGTGCGGCTGCCGGCGCAGCTCCGGCAGCAGCCGTTCCAGGTCGTCCAGGAGCAGGTCCGCCATGTCGGCCGAGAAGCCGTTGCGGCACACCACCCGCAGCACGGAGAGGTCCTCGCGGTGCGGCGGGAAGGTGTACGCCGGCACCAGCCAGCCGCCCTCGCGCAGCCGCCGGGAGACGTCGAAGACGTCGTACGCCGTCACGTCGTCGGCCGTCGTGAAGGCGAACACCGGCAACTGGTCGCCGTGGGTCACCAACCGGAAGTCGCCCAGCGCCGCCACCCGCCGGGCGACGGAGCCCGCGATGTCGCGCGCGTTCTGCTGCACGGCCCGGTAGCCCTCGCGGCCCAGCCGCAGGAAGGTGTAGTACTGCGCCACCACCTGTGCGCCGGGCCGGGAGAAGTTCAGCGCGAAGGTCGGCATGTCGCCGCCCAGGTAGTTCACGCGGAACACCAGCTCCTCGGGCAGCGCCTCCGCATCCCGCCACAGCGCCCAGCCCACGCCCGGATAGACCAGCCCGTACTTGTGCCCAGAGGTGTTGATCGAGGCGACCCGGGGCAGCCGGAAGTCCCACACCAGGTCCTCGTCCAGGAAGGGCGCGACCATGCCGCCCGAGGCGCCGTCGACGTGTACCGGGACGTCCAGTCCGGTCCGCTCCTGGAGGGCGTCCAGGGCGGCGCACAGGTCGGCGACCGGCTCGTAGGAGCCGTCGAAGGTGGAGCCGAGGATGCCGACGACCCCGATGGTGTTCTCGTCGCACAGCTCCGCGGCCGCCTGCGGGTCCAGGTGGAAGCGGTCGCCCTCCATCGGGACCTGGCGGGCCTCCACCTCCCAGAAGTTGCAGAACTTCTCCCAGCAGACCTGGACGTTCACGCCCATCACCAGATTGGGCCGCACGTCCTTCGCCGGGTACCGGTCGGCGTTGCGCAGCGCCCAGCGCCGCTTCAGCGCCATCCCGGCCAGCATGCACGCCTCGCTCGACCCGGTCGTCGAGCAGCCCACGGCCGCCGACGGGTCGGGCGCGTGCCACAGGTCGGCGAGCATCGCCACGCAGCGCCGCTCCAGCTCGGCGGTGCGCGGGTACTCGTCCTTGTCGATCATGTTCTTGTCCCGGCACTCGCTCATCAGCACCCCGGCCTGCGGTTCCATCCAGGTGGTGACGAAGGTGGCCAGGTTCAGCCGTGCGTTGCCGTCCAGCATCAGCTCGTCGTGGACGAGGCGGTACGCGGTCTCCGGCGGCAGCGGGGAGTCGGGCAGCCGGTGGGAGGGCGGGGCCTCGGTCATGCCGCCGAGCGGGTTCGCCGCCGCGTGGAAGGGGTTCACGGCGAGCCGGCGCCGGTCGCGGTCGTCGCCGTGGGGCGGGCGGGGACCCTTGTGCAGTGACATGCGACCGACGGTAGGCCCGGGCCCCGTACCCCGCATCCGGGACGGGATCGTGCCGGACTCGTGCCGGACCTTCAGCGGACCGGTGCGAGACGGTCGGCGTCCGGGCGTCCGGCGCCCAGGTGGGCGGTGAGGAAGCGGGCGGCGCGGTCGAGTGCGGCGTCCGCCTCCTCGAGGCGGCCGTAGTGGAGCTGGTAGACGTGCGGGAGGCCCGGGCCGACTTCGAGTGTGACCTCGACGTCGTCGGCGCCCGCACGGCCGGCCAGCCGGACCGCGTCGTCGAGCAGCACCTCGTTCGCACCGGCCTGCACGAGCAGCGGGGGCAGTCCGGCGAGGTTGGCGAAGACCGGGCTGGCCAGGGGGGCCGCCCGGTCGCCCGCGCCGACGTAGAGATCGGCGTACGCGCGCACGTCGGCCTCGGTGAAGATGGGGTCGGCGCCCTCCTTGGAACGGATGCTCCCTCCGGCGAGGGTGAGGTCGGCCCAAGGGGAGAAGAGGGCCACGGCGGCGGGCTGCGGCAGCCCTGCTTCCCTGGCCGCGAGCAGTGTGGCTATGCCCAGTCCGCCACCTGCGGAGTCACCGGCCAGGACGAGGTCCCGTGGGTCGGTCCCCTTCGACAGCAGCTCGCGGTAGGCGGCGAGCCCGTCGTCCACGGCCGCGGGGAAGGGGTGCTCGGGCGCCAGGCGGTAGTCCACCGACACCGTGCGCAACCCGGCGCGGCGGGCCAGTTCACCGGCCAGCCCCGCGTGGGTGGCCGGTGAACCGACGACGTAGCCGCCGCCGTGCAGGTAGAGCAGCCGGCCGGGGCCGGAGGCCGTGTCCGGCTCGAGCTCCAGGGCCGGCCGCCCGCCCAGGACGGTCCTGCGGGTGGCCACTCCTTCCGGGGCGGGGCGGGCGAGGGCCGCGGCGAAACCCTCGCGCTGCTCTTCGGGAGTGGGCGGCGTCTCGGCGCGAGGGGCGGAACGGAGTATGGCGTCCAGGGCGTCGCGCTGCTGTCGGGACATGCGGGGCCTCCATGGGTCGGCGTGCGAGAATGGATTCCTAGGAATCCATCTGTTCGGGCCAACCGTATTCCGAGGAATATGATTCTCAGGAATCTATTGGAGGATTTGTGAACTACGTCACCCCGGCCTTCGTCGACCTGGTCCGCGTCGAGACCCGTCTCTACAACGCGGTGAGCGCCCGGCTGCGGGCCGAACAGGGGGTGACTCTGGGACAGTTCGAATTTCTGGAGATCATCGACCGCGTGCCGGGGTGCCGTGTGCTCGACATCGTCGGCGAACTGGCGATCACCGTGGGTGCCGTCAGCAAGGCGGTCGACCGGCTGGTCGCCGCGGGCTGGTGCGTGCGGGCCGTGAACCCCCAGGACCGCCGCTCGTCCGTGCTCCGCCTCACCTCCGAGGGCGATCGGCGGCTGGCGGCTTCCCGCCCGGTGGTCGAGAGCGCGCTCGTCTCGTTGACCGCGGGGGTTTCGCCCGAGGATCTGCGCCGTGTCGCCTCGACCCTGGCCGTGCTTCGCGCGAGCCTCGAAGCGGGCTCCCACGGCTGCCCGGGCTGACGGAGCCCCTTCCGGCGACGGGTGTTCAGCGGCGCCCGCGGCGCATGGGGACCAGGTTGCCGCGCCGGTGGGCGGCGACGAGCATGGGGATCGCGATCAGCAGGCTGACGACGACGGGCACGATCGACGCCTCCAGGCCGAAGTCTCCGCCGGTCAGCAGCTCGGGGCCGGTCGGGTTGGTGGTCATCAGACCCTCCGAGGCGTGGCCGGAGACCGGGATGCCGATCAGGCCCAGGGTGGTGTTCCAGGCGAAGTGCAGGCCCACGGCGAACCAGATGTTGCGCGTCCACAGGAACGCGGCGCCGAGCAGGACGCCGGCCTCGACGGCGATCGCGGTCGAACTCCACAGGGTGGCGTCCGGGTTGGCCAGGTGCAGCCCGCCGAACAGCACCGCGGTGATCGCCAGAGCCGCCCAGCTGCCGCACAGCTTCTCCAGTGCCTGGAGGGCGAGGCCGCGGAAGATCAGTTCCTCGGTCACGGCGGCGCCGAGCTGCATCGCGGCCATGCTCGCCACGATCGACAGGGCGCTGCCGGGCCGTTCGGTGAACGAGAACTCGGTGAGGAGCATGAGCATCGACACGGTGATGAACCCGAAGCCGATCGCGGCGCCGGACAACGCCTGTGCCACGGCTCCCGGCCTCGCGATCTCCGGCATGCTCCGCCGGGCGACGAAGCGCATGACCGCCCAGTAGGCGGCGACCGCCACGACCGCGCCGACGACGGCGACCACCCCGCCGGCCGAGGCCAGCCCGGAGGCCAGACCCACACCCACGATCCCGGTCAGCATCCAGACGAGGGGAGACTGGACGAAGCGGCCACCCTCCCGGCGGGTGGGCAGGGGCGAAGCGGTGCGAGTCGTACTCATGGTGACCTCCGGGTGGCATCGGCCGCGTGCCTTCCGGCGACCTGCCGAGAACGCTACGGAGACGGCCACGTTCCCGAATCACCCCCGAGTGGACAGTCCCCCGTAGCTCCCGCGGGGGACACGGGGCGGCGGGTGCCGAGAAGGGCGGGGCCGGTCACGGCGTGGCTCGCGGAACGTCCCGGCTTGCACCTCACGTCACGTGAGGAGGCAGCGTGGAGGACGTCAGAGAAGGGAGCGGAAGTGAGCTACTCCGTGGGACAGGTGGCCGGCTTCGCCGGAGTGACGGTGCGCACGCTGCACCACTACGACGACATCGGCCTGCTCGCACCCGGCGGGCGCAGCCACGCGGGCCACCGGCGCTACAGCGACGCCGACCTCGACCGGCTGCAGCAGATCCTGTTCTACCGGGAGCTGGGCTTCCCCCTCGACGAGGTCGCCGCCCTGCTCGACGACCCGGCCGCGGACCCGCGCGCGCACCTGCGCCGCCAGCACGAGCTGCTGACCGCCCGGATCGAGAGACTGCAGAAGATGGCGGCGGCCGTGGAGCAGGCCATGGAGGCACGCAGCATGGGAATCAATCTCACGCCGGAGGAGAAGTTCGAGGTCTTCGGCGACTTCGACCCCGACCAGTACGAGGAGGAGGTCCAGGAACGCTGGGGCGACACCGACGCCTACCGCCAGTCCAAGCAGAAGACCGCCTCCTACACCAAGGAGGACTGGCAGCGCATCCAGGACGAGGCCGACGAGCTGACCCGCCGCTTCGTCGCCCTGATGGACGCGGGCGAGCCCGCCGAGTCCGAGGGGGCCATGGACGCCGCCGAGGACCACCGGCAGGGCATCGCCCGCAACCACTACGACTGCGGGTACGAGATGCACACCTGCCTGGGCGAGATGTACGTCTCGGACGAACGTTTCACGCGAAACATCGACGCCGCCAGGCCGGGCCTCGCCGCCTACATGCGCGACGCGATCCTCGCCAACGCCGTCCGGCACACCCCCTGAGCGGTGGTCGTGACCCGGGGACTCGTTCCGGGGGGCCCGGCCCCTGGGGGCTCACTCCCGGGTCACGACCACCGCCGTCCCGTACGCGCACACCTCGGTGCCCACGTCCGCCGCCTCCGTCACGTCGAAGCGGAAGGACAGCACCGCGTTCGCGCCACGCGCGCGTGCCTGCTCGACCAGCCGGTCCATCGCCTGGTTGCGGGTCTCGACCAGTGTCTTGGTCAGGCCGCGCAGCTCACCGCCGACCAGCGACTTCAGCCCGGCCCCGATCTGGCTCCCCAGGTGCCGGGAGCGCACGGTCAGCCCGAAGACCTCCCCGAGCACCTCCTGCACCCGGTGGCCCGGTAGATCGTTCGTGGTCACCACGAGCACATCGGGCTGCGGGTCCTGGCCGCCGCCGTATTCTTCAATACCCATGGTTCTCAGGTTTCCCCGGGGAACGTCACAGCGCACCCCAAGAAACCCCGTGGAACCTGGGACACCGCGGCTGCGTTGTACGTTTGGGCAGCCAGGTCCAGCCCGCCTCCCCCAGCAGCAGGAGCCACAATCCCGTGACCACCCTTGCGCTCGGTCCCGAGTGGATCAGCCCGGACTATCTGATCGAGACGTTCAGCCTGCCCGGCATCCTGCTCATCGTCTTCGCCGAGTCAGGACTCTTCGCGTTCCTGCCCGGCGACTCGCTGCTCTTCACCGCGGGCCTGTTCGTCGCCCAGGGCGAGTACATCAGCCAGCCGCTGTGGCTGGTGTGCACCCTGATCGTGGCCGCCGCCGTCATCGGCGACCAAGTCGGTTACATGATCGGCAAGTTCTTCGGCCCGAAGCTCTTCAGCCGCCCCAACTCCAAGCTCTTCAAACAGGAGAACCTGGAGAAGGCGCACGAGTTCATGGAGAAGTACGGCCCCAAGGCGATCGTCCTGGCCCGCTTCGTGCCCATCGTGCGCACCTTCGCCCCCATCGTGGCGGGCGCCGGCCGCATGAAGTACCGCACCTTCCTCACGTACAACGTGATCGGCGGCGTGGCCTGGGGCACCGGCGTCACCCTCGCGGGCTACTGGCTCGGCCAGATCGAGTTCATCCGGACCAACGTCGAGGCCATCCTCGTCCTGATCGTCGTGGTCTCGGTCGTCCCGATCGCCATCGAGTACCTGCGCGAGCGCAAGAAGAAGCGGCGCGCCGCGGCTGCGGAACCGACCCTGGCCGTGTCCCAGCAGCACCAGCCCCAGCCGCAGTACCCGGTCATGGACGACGCCACGACCCAGCTCCGCCGGCTGGACCCCTACGACCAGCCGCAGCAGTACCAGCAGCCGCACCAGCAGTACCAAGAGCCTCAGCAGTACCAGGAGCCTCAGCAGTACCAGCAGCCCCCGCAGCAGCCGTACGCCCAGCAGTACCCGCAGGGCTACGGCGACCAGCCTCAGCAGTACGGCGACCAGTACCCGTACAACCAGGGGCGCTAGAACCCCCGCGTCCGCTTGGCTGCCCGGCGTCCCGCCGCACTCGCGGCGCCGGGCACCTTCAGGAACAGCCGGGAGATCTCCCCACCCAGGTTCACCCCGATCGCGATGGCCATCGCCAGGGCGACCGCGTTGGACAGCGACAGCAGTCCCGAGTCGACCTCGCCCTGCGCGATGCCCAGCAGACCGAAGTACGTCGCCGAACCGGGCAGCAGCGGCCCGATCGCCGCGGTCGTGTACGGCAGCGCCGACGCGAACCGGTACCGGGACATCAGCTGCCCGAACAGGCCCACGAGCCCCGCCGCGGCGGCCGTGGAGGCCACCGGCGAGATGTCGCCGGCGTAGTGCATGGCGCCGTACACGCACCAGGCGATGCCGCCGTTCAGGGTCACCGCGAGGACGGTGGCCCGTTCCTGCTGGAGCAGGATCGCGAAGGCCAGCGAGAGCAGCATCGAGGCGAAGATCTGCACGAACGGTTCGTCACCGGTGCCGAGCTTGGCGTCCGGATTCAGCTCGGCACCCAGCTGGACCCCGAAGTACAGCACCACCAGCACCCCGGCGACGATGCTGACGAAGAAGTACATGACCTCCAGCAGACGGGCGGCGGCGGTGATGTAGAACCCGGTCAGACCGTCCTGCACCCCCGCCACCAGCGCCCGTCCGGGCAGCAGCGCGAACAGCCCACCGGTGATGACCGCGGACGCCTTCACGTCGACGTGCGTCACGGTCAGCGCGACGCCCATCGCGGCGGGCGGCATCGCCGCCACCGCGAACTGGTAGAACTCCGGCAGCCCGCGCCCGGCGCACAGCCACGCCAGCCGGTCGCCGAGCATCGAGCCGAACATCGCCGCGAAGAACACGGTCAGCCCACCGCCGACGAGCAGCGAGGCCCCGCCCGCGAGGAGCCCGCTCGCCATGGTCAGCACCCAGGTGGGGTAAGGGTGCCGGTTGCGGCGGATCTCCGCGAGGCGCCGGTATGCCTCCTCCAGGGAGATGCTCGTGTCGGGGTCGCTGAGGTCGTCCACCAGGTGGAAGACGGCCGCGAGCCGCGTGTAGTCGGTGCCGCGGCGGCGTACCGTGCGCGACGCCGTCACCGGGTCGTCCACCAGGGACGGCTGGTGGGAGATCGACAGCAGGGTGAAGGTGACGTTCGGCTCGCAGCGGTCCAGGCCGTAGGACCGGCAGACGGCGAACATGGCCGCCTCCACGTCCTCGGCGCCCTCACCGCCCGCCAGCAGCAGCTCCCCGATACGCAGCGTCAGGTCCAGCACGCGCGGCACGGCGGGGCCGGTCTCGTCGTCGTGCTTCTGCGAGGGCTCCGGCGCGGGCCGCTCGGCCACCGGCATGCGCAGCATGGCGCGCATCCGGTCCTGCCAGGGCACGTCCGTCAGGTTCACCGCCGGGAAGCCGCTCGCCGGGGTGAAGGCGGCCGGCGCCGTCCAGGCACTGTGGGTGCTCGGCATGGTGAACGCCGAGCCCTCGGCGTCGGCGGGCGGGGCCTGCGGGACCTCCAGGCCGTCGGGGAGCGAGAACTCCGAGGTCGTCTCGGACTCGGTACCGGCGTGCCGCGGGACCGCGAGCCCCTGCGGGATCTCGAACTCGGACGTCGTCGACGACTCGCCGTCGATCGACGCCGCGATCCCACTGGGCTGCCGGAAGGCACTGCGGGCCTCGTCCGACTGCGGTTTGGGCTCCTCCGCCTCCGTCACCTGCGCAACGCTCCCTGGTACCGACACACCCTCCTGTTGACCTCAGTATGGTCACTCAAACACGAACGGGCCGCACGCGTGTGCGTGCGGCCCGTTACGGGTGTCCGGACTGCTCAGTGGCCGCCCTGGTCCTTGAAGCGCTTGTAGGACCGCTCGATCTCGGCCTCGGCGTCGGTGCGGCCCACCCAGTCGGCGCCCTCGACGGACTTGCCGGGCTCCAGGTCCTTGTAGACCTCGAAGAAGTGCTGGATCTCCAGGCGGTCGAACTCCGAGACGTGGTGGATGTCACGCAGGTGCTCCACACGCGGGTCGGTCGACGGCACGCACAGCAGCTTGTCGTCGCCGCCGGCCTCGTCCGTCATCCGGAACATGCCGATCGCGCGGCAGCGGATGAGGCAGCCAGGGAAGGTCGGCTCGTCCAGGATGACCAGCGCGTCCAGCGGGTCGCCGTCCTCGCCGAGGGTGTTCTCGACGAAGCCGTAGTCGGTCGGGTAGGCGGTCGAGGTGAACAGGCGGCGGTCCAGGCGGATACGACCGGTCTCGTGGTCCACCTCGTACTTGTTCCGCGAACCCTTCGGGATCTCGATCGTGACGTCGAACTCCACCGGACGCTCCTCCATGATCAGCACATAGTTCTGGTGGTTAAGTGTCCCTCACGCAGGTGTGTGATCGCGAAAGGGGCTGGTGACAGTGCCAGAGCTGAGGCCTTGGCGGACCGCGGGACCGCACGTGGCGCGGGCCGCGAGTGCCGTTCGTCCCCGTCTGGCACGCTTCGCCCGGACCGCCAAACCGCGGGTCGCACGGTTCGCGCGGGCCACGGGACCGCAGCTCGCCCGGATCACGGGGCCGAAGACCTGGCAGTACACCGCCGGTGCCGCCACTGCCGGGCTGGCACTGGCCGCCGGTGTGGTGACCGCCGCCGGCCCCTGGGACTCCACGGGTCAGCGTACGGCCGAGCGGGACCGGGCCGTCGCCCTGGAGCAGACGGGTGGCACAGATCACGGCAGCGGATCCGGGGCCTCCGGTACGTCGTCCGGTTCGCCCCGTCCCGCCCCCAGCGCCGGGGCGGTACTGACCGGACTCGGCGGCACCACCACACCCGGCGGCGTCAAGGCGGCACCCGGCGGCAAGGACCTCGCCGGCCTCCTCGACCCCCTGCTGAAGGACGACCCCGCGCTCGGCGAGCACCGCGCGGCGGCCGTCGTCGACCTCACCACCGGCAAACGCCTGTACGGCCTCGGCGGCGACGCCCCGCTCATCCCCGCCTCCACCACCAAGATCGCCACCGCCGTCGCCGCCCTCACCGCCCTCGGCCCCGACCACCGCCTCACCACCCGCACCGCCCTGGAGGCCGACACCGGCGAACTCGTCCTGGTCGGCGGCGGCGACCCCACCCTCACCGCGCGCAAGGACCCCCGCGGCCTGGCGAGTCTGCGCACCCTCGCCGAGAAGACCGCCGCCGCCCTCAAGAAGCGCGACGTGCGCAAGGTGACGCTGTCGTACGACACGACGCTCTACGCCGGTACCGAGATGCACCCGATCGGGGTCAACGACAACCTCGCCCGCGTCACCGCCCTGATGGCCGACGAGGGCCGCACCGACGACTCCACCAGCGGCCCCGCACCGCGCGTGCCCGACCCGGCCGCCGACGCCGCCCGCACCTTCGCCGGCCTCCTGAAGGAGCACGGCGTCACCGCGTCGGCCCCCGGCCCCTCCAAGGCCACGGCCCGCGCCGACACCCTCGCCACGGTCTCCTCGCCCCCGCTGTCGGCGCTGGTCGAGCGGATGCTGACCAACAGCGACAACGACCTCGCCGAGGCCCTGGCCCGCCACACCGCCGTGGCGACCGGCAAACGCGCCGACTTCGACGGTGCGGGCGCCGCCGTCACGGCCCGCCTGGGGCAGCTCGGCCTACCGGTGCAGGGGGCACGCTTCCACGACGGAAGCGGCCTGGACCGCACCGACCTGATCAGCGCCGACCTGCTCACCGCCCTGCTGGCCGAGGCGGCCGACCCGGCCCGACCCCAGCTGCGCCCGGTCCTCACCGGTCTGCCCGTCGCCCACTTCACCGGCACCCTGGCCGGCCGTTACACGGACGGAGCAGCGGGCCTGGTCCGCGCCAAGACCGGCACCCTCACGGGCGTGAACACCCTCGCCGGCACGGTCGCCACCCCCGACGGCCACCTCCTGGGCTTCGCCTTCCTGGCCAACGCCACGACGGACCCCTGGACGGCCCAGACAACCCTGGACCGAGCGGCAACAGCACTGGCGTCGCCGATGCCCTAGCTGCGGGCAGTCGCCTGCCGCCCCAGCTGCGGGCAATCGTGCCGCTGGGGCGATGGGGGTCCCCCCGCTCGAGCGAAGCCGAGAGTGGGGGAGGGTGGGCGCAGCGGCACCGCAACGCCGGGCGCCCAGGCAACGGACCTCAAGCCCGCCGACCTGGCACCCGGCACCCACCCCGCCGCACGACTGCCCCCCAGCGGCAGCGCTCCCGTACCGTTGACCCATGACGAGCATCGGCGCAAATTCCGGCATGGTCGACTGGAACCTCGCGGTGGCGACCGCGACCCGGCTCGTACGGCCGGGCCCCGAGGTGAGCCGCGACGAGGCCAGGGCCGTCGTCGCCGAGCTCCGCCGCCATGCCAAGTCCTCGGAGGAGCACGTCCGCGGTTTCACCCGGATGGGTACCGAGGAGACCCACGACACCCCCGTCCTGGTGGTCGACCGGCCCGGCTGGGTCCGGGCCAACGTCGCCGGGTTCCGGGAGATCCTCAAACCCCTGCTGGAGAAGATGCAGGAGCGGCGCGGCGGCGGCGCGGGCAACGCGGTCCTCGGCGCCGTCGGCGGCAAGGTCACCGGCGTGGAGCTGGGCATGCTGCTGTCGTTCCTGTCCTCCCGCGTCCTCGGCCAGTACGAGACCTTCGCCCCCGCCACCCGCGAACTGCCCGCCGGCGCGAACGGCGGCGGACGGCTGCTCCTGGTCGCGCCGAACATCGTGCACGTCGAGCGCGAACTCGACGTGGAGCCCCACGACTTCCGCCTGTGGGTGACCCTGCACGAGGAGACGCACCGCACGCAGTTCACCGCCGTGCCCTGGCTGCGCGACCACCTGGAGGGCGAGATCCAGTCGTTCCTGTCCGAGACCGACGTCGACCCCATGACCGTCCTCGAACGGGTCCGCGAGGCCGCCCAGACGCTGGCCGGGGGCCGTCCCGAGGCGGAGGAGGACGACGGCGGCCGCTCGCTCGTGGAACTGGTGCAGACCCCGGCCCAACGGGAGGTTCTCGGCCGCCTCACCGCCGTGATGTCCCTCCTGGAGGGGCACGCCGACTTCGTGATGGACGGCGTCGGACCGGCGGTCGTGCCGAGCGTCGGGGAGATCCGCGAGAAGTTCCAGCAGCGCCGCGCCAAGGGCGCCTCCCGCCTCGACATGGCGCTGCGCAAACTGCTCGGCCTGGACGCCAAGCTCCGCCAGTACCGGGACGGCGAACGGTTCGTGCGGGCCGTCGTGGAGGAGTGCGGCATGGACGGCTTCAACCGCGTCTGGACCTCGCCCAACACACTCCCCACCAAGTCGGAGATCGCCAAACCGGCGGACTGGATCGCGCGGGTGCACCGCAAGCCGGAGGCGTGAGCCGCGCGGGCGGGGCGTGAAACGATTCCGGCCGACGGCAGGCGAACGACCCTCCAATCACCCGTCCGAGGGACCGTGAGCCATCGGCAGGCGTGCGATGCTCAGGGAACGGCCCGTTTCTGTCACCATCTACACACTCTGCGTGACCGAACCTCGGGCTCACCCCCGACAACTTCATGAAGGGCACCGGACATGGGTCCCCATCCTGCGGTCGCGGCGATACGCCTGGCGGTCCGCCGCGTCCTCCACGACATCCTCACCGAACTGAACACTCCGGCCGGCGTCCCCGCCGCGACGGCCGTCGAGCGTACGCCCGAACGCCCGCCCGGACTTCCGACGGCACCGCTCGTGCTCGTGGCCTGCTCCGGCGGTGCCGACTCCATGGCGCTCGCCTCCGCCCTCGCCTTCGAGGCCCCCCGGCTCGGCGTCCGGGCCGGCGGGGTCACCGTCGACCACGGCCTGCAGAGCGGCTCCGACCTGCGCGCCGAGGAAGTCGTCCTGCGCCTGCGCGAGTTGGGCCTCGACCCCGTGGAGGCCACCGCCGTGACCGTGGGCCGCGAGGGCGGCCCGGAAGCCGCTGCCCGCGACGCCCGCTACGCCGCGCTGGACGCCGCCGCCGCCCGTCACGGCGCCGCCGCCGTGCTGCTCGGCCACACCCGCGACGACCAGGCCGAGACCGTCCTGCTGGGCCTCGCCCGCGGCTCCGGCATCCGCTCCCTGTCGGGCATGGCCGCGGTCTCGGGGGCCGGCGGCCGTTACCGGCGCCCCTTCCTCCAGGTCGACCGCCAGACCGCTCGCAAGGCATGCATGGTCCAGTCCCTGCCCGTCTGGGACGACCCCCACAACGCCGACCCCGCCTACACCCGCTCCCGGCTGCGCCACGAGGGCCTGCCCGCCCTGGAGAAGGCGCTCGGCAAAGGCGTCGTCGAGGCCCTCGCCCGTACGGCCCAGCTCTCCCGGGACGACGCCGACGCCCTCGACACCTGGGCCCGCCAGGCCGAAGCCGGCGTCCGCGACGCCGCCGGCGGACTCGAATGCGCCAAGCTGTACGCCCTGCCGCCCGCCGTACGCCGCCGGATCCTGCGCCGCGCCGCCCTCGAAGCCGGTGCCCCCGGCGGCGCCCTGTTCGCCCGCCACATCGAGGAAGTCGACCGGCTGATCACCGGCTGGCGCGGTCAGGGGGCCATCAACCTCCCCGGCAAAGTCGTCGCCCGGCGGCAGGGTGGCAGACTGGTGATTCGGCAAGGCTGAATCCGGACCCTCCCACCGATCCGCACACGGATCGCCGGGGTGCTCCGGTGTGGCCGGTGGGACGACCGAAAGTGATGCGGGTGGACGCGAACGACATGGGTGCCGACCTCGAGAAGGTACTCATCACCAAGGAAGAGATCGACGCGAAGCTGGCCGAGCTGGCCGCGAAGATCGACGCGGAGTACGCGGGCAAGGACCTGCTCATCGTCGGCGTCCTCAAGGGCGCCGTGATGGTCATGGCCGACCTGGCGCGCACGCTGTCCACCCCCGTCACGATGGACTGGATGGCGGTGTCCTCGTACGGCGCGGGCACCCAGTCCTCCGGTGTGGTGCGGATCCTCAAGGACCTCGACACCGACATCAAGGGCCGCCACGTCCTGATCGTCGAGGACATCATCGACTCCGGCCTGACCCTGTCCTGGCTGATCTCCAACCTCGGCTCGCGCGAGCCCGCCTCCCTCAAGGTGTGCACGCTGCTGCGCAAGCCCGACGCCGCGAAGGTCGCCATCGACGTGGAGTGGGTCGGCTTCGACATCCCCAACGAGTTCGTCGTCGGCTACGGCCTCGACTACGCCGAGAAGTACCGCAACCTCCCGTTCGTCGGTACGCTCGCGCCCCACGTGTACGGCGGCTGACGCAGCCCTGTAACGGGCTTCACGGTGTTTCGGCGGGTCACCCGGGAACCCCTCGGGGCCCCGCGCCGTTGGAGCATGCAGACGGGACGTCGGCCCGCCCGTGCGGCTGAGGGCCGCCACGCTGGGGTACCGTCAGAAGAACTGTCTTATCAAACTCACTATGGCAGGAGGGACGGGGCGACACCGCTCCGTGTGGATGGACGTGAAGCGATACTTCCGTGGGCCAATCATGTGGATCGTGCTGGCCGTCCTTGCCGTGGTCGTGTTGATGCAGGTCGTGGGCTCGTCCGGTGGCTACAAGACGGTGGACACGGGCCAGGTCGTCCAGGCGATCAACGACAACCGGATCGAGTCGGCCAAGCTGACCACCGGTGACGAGCAGACCATCAAGGTCCAGCTCAAGGACGGCCAAAAGGTCGAGGGCAGCTCGAAGATCCAGGCGAGCTACATCGGCGACCAGGGCGTGACCCTCGCCAACACACTTCAGAACAAGTACCAGGACAAGCAGATCCCCGACGGCTACACCGTGTCGCCGTCGAAGCAGAACCCGTTCGTCGGGATTCTGCTCTCCCTGCTCCCGTTCGTCCTCATCGTCGTCGTCTTCCTGTTCCTGATGAATCAGATGCAGGGCGGCGGCTCCCGGGTCATGAACTTCGGCAAGTCGAAGGCGAAGCTCATCACCAAGGACACCCCGAAGACGACGTTCTCCGACGTCGCGGGGTCCGACGAGGCCGTCGAGGAACTCCACGAGATCAAGGAGTTCCTCCAGGAGCCGGCCAAGTTCCAGGCCGTCGGCGCCAAGATCCCCAAGGGCGTGCTGCTGTACGGCCCGCCCGGCACCGGCAAGACCCTGCTCGCGCGTGCCGTCGCGGGCGAGGCCGGCGTGCCGTTCTACTCGATCTCCGGGTCCGACTTCGTCGAGATGTTCGTCGGTGTCGGTGCCTCCCGAGTGCGCGACCTGTTCGAGCAGGCCAAGGCGAACGCCCCGGCCATCGTCTTCGTCGACGAGATCGACGCGGTCGGCCGCCACCGCGGCGCCGGCCTCGGCGGCGGTCACGACGAGCGCGAGCAGACCCTGAACCAGCTGCTCGTCGAGATGGACGGCTTCGACGTCAAGGGCGGCGTGATCCTCATCGCCGCGACGAACCGGCCCGACATCCTCGACCCGGCGCTGCTGCGCCCCGGCCGCTTCGACCGGCAGATCGCCGTCGACCGGCCGGACATGCAGGGCCGTCTGGAGATCCTCAAGGTCCACCAGAAGGGCAAGCCGGTCGCGCCCGACGTCGACCTGTCGGCCGTCGCCCGCCGTACGCCCGGCATGACCGGTGCCGATCTGGCCAACGTGCTGAACGAGGCCGCCCTGCTGACGGCCCGCAGCGACCAGAAGCTGATCGACAACCACATGCTGGACGAGGCGATCGACCGCGTGGTCGCGGGCCCGCAGAAGCGGACCCGGATCATGTCGGACAAGGAGAAGAAGATCACCGCGTACCACGAGGGCGGCCACGCCCTGGTCGCGGCGGCCTCACCGAACTCCGACCCGGTCCACAAGATCACGATCCTGTCCAGAGGCCGGGCCCTCGGCTACACGATGGTCCTTCCGGACGAGGACAAGTACTCGACCACGCGCAACGAGATGCTCGACCAGCTCGCCTACATGCTGGGCGGCCGCGCGGCCGAGGAGCTGGTCTTCCACGACCCGACGACCGGCGCGGCCAACGACATCGAGAAGGCCACCGGCCTGGCCCGTGCGATGGTCACGCAGTACGGCATGACCGAGCGCCTCGGCGCCATCAAGTTCGGCGGCGACAACAGCGAGCCGTTCCTCGGGCGTGAGATGGCTCACCAGCGCGACTACTCGGAAGAGGTCGCCGCGCTGGTCGACGAGGAGGTCAAGAAGCTCATCGAGACGGCGCACAACGAGGCCTGGGAGATCCTGGTCGAGAACCGCGACGTCCTCGACAACCTCGTCCTCGCGCTGCTCGAGAAGGAGACGCTGGGCAAGGAGGAGATCGCCGAGGTCTTCTCCCAGATCGTCAAGCGCCCCTCCCGGCCCGCCTGGACCGGTTCCTCCCGCCGCACGCCCTCGACGCGTCCGCCGGTGCTCTCCCCCAAGGAGCTGGCACTGACGAACGGTGCGAACGGCGCGACGGCGGCGATCTCCACCACCAAGAGCACCACGGTGGAGCCCGCTCCGGCACCCGAGCGGGCCCCGGAGGACCGCCCGGAGAGCTGACACCCGGCCCACCCGGCCCGGAATGTATGCCGCGCCCCCCAGGTTCTAGCCTTGGGGGGTGCGGCATTTTCGTATGCCGTCGCAGGACGGATCAGGAACGAGGCATCAGATGACCGACCCCGTGACGCTGGACGGCGAGGGCCAGATCGGCGAGTTCGACGAGAAGCGTGCCGAGAACGCCGTACGCGAACTGCTGATCGCGGTCGGCGAGGACCCGGACCGCGAGGGCCTGAGGGAGACACCGGCGCGCGTGGCGCGGGCGTATCGGGAGCTTCTGGCGGGACATGAGCAGGAGCCGGAGGACGTACTGACGACGACGTTCGACATCGGCCACGACGAGATGGTGCTGGTGAAGGACATCGAAATCGTCAGTCTGTGCGAGCACCACATGCTGCCGTTCCACGGTGTGGCACACATCGGCTACATCCCGGCTGCGAGTGGCAAGATCACCGGTCTGTCGAAGCTCGCACGGCTGGTGGAGGTCTTCGCGCGCCGCCTGCAGGTGCAGGAACGTCTCACTACGCAGGTCGCCGACTCGCTGATGCGGATCCTTGAGGCCCGGGGCGTGATCGTCGTCGTCGAGGCCGAACACATGTGCATGTCGGTACGCGGGGTTCGCAAGCCCGGCGCCAAGACCACGACGTCCGCGGTGCGCGGTCAGCTTCGGGATGCGACGACGCGTGCCGAGGCAATGAGCCTGATACTGGCGCGCTGACCCGATTGTCGGTGGTGCCCGATACCGTCCTTGATCAGTGAGTGGGTCACTGATCAAGGGGGGGCGCTGTGGGGTACGGGCTGCCCAGCAAGCAGACGGTGAACGCGGTCGAGGGGCGCCTGCGGGCGCGGGATGTGCGAGTGGGCTGCCGGCTGTGGACGGTGGACGGTCAGCGCACGGTTCCGACCACGGTGACGGCCGTCGCCACGGCCCGAGCTCGTGAAGTCATGGACGTCGTTACCGACAGTGTCAGCTTCACCGTGGCGCCCGACCAGATGCTGGGTACGCCCGACGGCTGGGTTCACGCGAGGGACGCCACCGGGACCGTGCTCGCCTGGACGCATGCGCGGAAGCTGTGCCGCACGAGGCTGACCATCAAGCCGGGCTACGAGCTGGGCTACCTGATCGGAGCCAACTGCGCGGACGGGACCGTCGGCAGAAACTACGTCTCGTTGGTGGTCAATGACGAGGCATTCGCCTCGCGCTATGCGGCGTGCCTCACGGCGGTGACCGGACTGCCCGCCCGCCTGGAGGCGGTGACGCGACCTTCTGGTTACCTCCAACGGGACGTTCCGGGCCTTCGCGTCCGTGTCGTGTCGTCCTACCTGGCCGATCTGATGAGGCAGTACGTGGGTGGCGATGCGCACCACATGCGGCAGCGGTTTCCCAGGGTGGTCCTTCGGGACAGGGAAACCTTCGAGGGCTTCCTGGACGGCTACACGGACGGCGACGGGTTCCGTTCCAAGAGGTGGGCGGGTCGAGTGCTCGTGAGCGGGAACGTGGCGTTCCTTTCGGACCTGGCGCAGGTGCTGGGCGCGCGGTTCACTCCGCGGACCAATGGTCTGGCGTCACATCTGGTCGTGGTCGACGGTTGGTCCTCGCGCGGTGCGTTCAAGGCCGAGCGGCACCCTCTGCAACTCCGGGAGTCCTGCTGGACCCAGGTTCACGAGGTGCGGCTGCGGACCACCGTGAACAAGCCGTTCACCCTCTACAGCTACCGACTCGACCCCCGTCCCGGATTCCTGGTCAACGGACACCTGGCCCGCCAGCCCTGGTGAGCCGCGTGCGTCACGCCGCTGTTGCTGCGCCCGGGTGGTCGTCGTCCTCGTCTTCCGGGAGTTTGCAGACGCGTTCCATGAAGACGGCGGCCGCTATCACGGCGATGCCTGCGACGACCGAGGCGCCCGCGTAGATGGCCTGGTCGCGGCGGGCCGGGATGTCGAGGTACTCCAGCAGGAAGACGCCCGTGCCGCCGTACATGCCGGCGACCAGGGCGGCCACCAGGGCGCTCGCCTGGCCGAAGACCACGGCGCGGGCCGCCATCATCGGGTCGACGCCCTTGGCGCCGGGGACGCGGTCCCGCTGGGCCTTGAGGCGGGCGCGGATCGAGAGGGCCGTGGCCAGCAGGATCACCGCGATCAGGGCGAGGACGACGGGGGCGGCCAGGGGGACGCTCGGGAGGGTCCCCACCGAGTTCCACAGGCGGGCGCCGGCCCAGGACAGGATTCCGGCGACGACGAACACGCCGGCCAGCACCCTGATGCGCAACTCTTTCACGGTGTCCCGGTGTCCCTTCGGCTTCCCGGCGCGGTCGTCCTGACCTCGTCGTCCTCGTCGACCTTAACGACTACTCGGGCAGCCGGAGTTCCAGATCGGTGCGGAGCGCGACGCCGTCGCGCGTGACGGCCGACAGGAGGTCGGCGACCCTGCCCTGCCCGGGCAGCGCGGCTTCGGGGTCCACGTCCAGCCAGGGGGCCAGCACGAAGGCGCGTTCGTGGGCGCGCGGGTGGGGGAGGGTGAGCTGCGGATCGTGGGAGACGACCTCGGCGTAGGCGACGATGTCGACGTCCAGGGTGCGCGGGCCCCAGTGCTCGTCGCGGACCCGGTGGAATGCCTCCTCGACCGCGTGCGCCCGCTCCAGGAGGGAGGACGGGGGCAGGGTCGTCTTCACGATCAGGACCGCGTTGAAGTAGGAGGGCTGGCTGTCGGGTGCGACGCCCCACGGCTCGGTCTCGTAGACCGGCGAGACCCCTTTGACGCGTACGCCCGGGGTGTCCTCCAGGGCGTCGATCGCGCCCTGGAGGGTTTCCAGGCGGTTGCCGAGGTTGGCGCCGAGGGCGATCACCGCGCGCTTGGGGTTGGACAGGGTGGTGTCCGCGGCGTCGACCTGCTCGATGACGGAGGCGGGCACGGGCTGTACGGTCGGGTCGCTCGAACCCTTGGCGAAGGGGGCGCTCATACACGGCTCCGGATGATGGTGACGGTCACGTCGTCGAAGGGGACGGTGATCGGCGCGTCCGGCTTGTGGACGCAGACCTCGACCTCCTGGACCCCTTCGTGCTTCAGACAGACCTGGGCGATGCGTTCGGCGAGGGTCTCGACGAGGTTGACCGGCTCGCCCTCGACGACGGCCACGACCTCTTCGGCCACGATGCCGTAGTGCACGGTCTTCGCCAGGTCGTCGTCGGCCGCGGCCGGGCGGGTGTCCAGGCCAAGGACGATGTCCACGAGGAAGGTCTGGCCGTCCTCGCGCTCCTTGGGGAACACACCGTGGTGCCCACGGGCCTTCAGGCCGCGCAGCGCGACACGATCCACGCGAATCACTCCTGCAGTCGTCGGTCTCGGCCGGTCGTGCCACGTGCGGGTGGTACGGCGGCCCCAGTCGAATCTACCCGCGTGCACCGACAGCGCCGGGACACGGGGTGTGGGGCGGGGTGGGGCGCCGGCAGGTTTCACCGGGCGTTTTCCCTGGCGGTCCCGGTGGATCACGGGTTGGTAGGCGCGCATACCCGCCGGGTCGTGATTCCAACCACTTCCCCGCCCTGCCCGGTCAGCCTGTCAGCCCGGTCAGCCTGTCTGCCCGGTCAGGGTGGGGTGTCCTCGCCGTCCTCGTCCTCGGTTTCCGCGAGTACGGGGGAGGCGTGGTGCGACCAGAGTTTCCAGCCGGCGGGAGTGCGGCGGAAGGTGTTGGTGGCGACGACGAGCTGGCCGACGAGCGGGCCCAGCTCCTCGCCGCCGTCGGGGGCGGGGCCGCCGCTGAGGATGTTCTCCGTGCAGGTGACCAGGGCGGTGTCGCCGGTGACGGAGACGTGCACGTCGGTGAGGAAGAACTGGATGTAGTCCGTGTTCGCCATGATCAGGGCGTACGAGCGGAGGACCTCGCCGCGGCCGGTGAGCACCGGCCAGCCGGGGTGCACGCAGGAGACCACGCCGGCGTCGGCCGGGTCGTGGTACGACTCGTCGACGCCCAGGTCGGAGGGGGTCAGCCAGAACTCGGAGACCTTCTCGAAGTCGCCCTCCTCGAGTGCCTCGTAGAAGGCGGTGTTCGCGGCCTCGACCTGTTCGACGTCGAGGTGGGGCGCGTTCACCGGGCTCCTTCGACGGCGCGGGCGACCCGGACGGCGTCGGCCGTGGCGCGGACCTGGTGGACGCGGACCGCCCACGCACCGGCGTGCGCCGCGAGGGCGGAGACGGCGGCGGTGGCCGCGTCGCGCTCGCGCGCGGGGGGCGGGGTGGCTTCCGGGCGGCCTGCCAGGACCCGGCCGAGGAAGCGCTTGCGCGAGGCGGCGACGAGGAGGGGGTGGCCGAGGGCCAGCAGGCGGTCGAGGTGGGCGAGGAGGACGAGGTCGTGCTCGGCGTCCTTGGAGAAGCCGAGGCCGGGGTCGACGACGATGCGGTCGGGGGCGATGCCGCCGTCGAGGACGGCCTCCACGCGTGCGTGCAACTCGTCGACGACCTCGGTGACGACGTCGGTGTAGGTGCCCCTGACGTTGCCGCCCTCCAGGAGGCCGCGCCAGTGCATGACGACGAAGGGGGCGCCCGCGTCGGCGACGACCGGGATCATCCGGGGGTCGGCAAGACCGCCGCTCACGTCGTTGACCAGGGCGGCGCCGGCGGCGAGGGCCTGCTCGGCGACGGAGGCGCGCATGGTGTCGACGGAGACCGTCACGCCCTCGGAGGCGAGGCCGCGCACGACCGGGACGACGCGCCTGAGCTCCTCGTCCTCGTCGACGCGGGTGGCGCCGGGGCGGGTGGACTCGCCGCCGACGTCCACCAGGTCGGCGCCCTCGGCGACCAGGTCGAGGCCGTGTTTGATGGCGGCGGTGGTGTCGAAGAAGCGGCCGCCGTCGGAGAAGGAGTCGGGGGTTACGTTGACGACTCCCATGACCGCGCAGCGGTCCCATGCGGTCAGTCCCGCCAGATGGCGTCGGCGGCCGGTCTGCTTGCTCATGTGTTCAGCGTAGGCGGTGGGCTGCGGCGGCTGCGCGGGTGCCTGCGGCGCCTGTGCGGGTTGGGTGGGGGTGCGCGTAGCGCGGTGCGTCCGGTGGGTGGGTCGGGGCCGCGCCGGGGGGTGTTCGTCCTCGGAACGGCGCGGAATCGGTCGGCCAAGTAGTCCCCGGCGTTGACGCGCCAACCGCTGCGGGCGAACACCCCCCGACACGTCCCCTTCCCGCCGTACGCGCCTGCGGGCCGTCGCCCCCTAGCCGCGGGCAGTCGTGCCGCTGGGGCGGCACGGGTGGGCGCGGCGGCACCCCGGCAGCGCCGGGACGCGCGACCCACCCCCGCGGCCACACCCGCGCCGGGAGCACGCCGGGCCACCGTCCCTCACGCCGCCCGCGCGGGCGCCTGGTGGGCGCAGGGGCGGCGTGCCGGCGTCCGGCGGCGCAGGGCTCGCGGCAGCGACACCGTGACGAACCCCTCCGCCTGCATCGCGGCGAAGCCGATGCGCGGGAGGTCGGCGGAGCGGCGGTAGACGACGAAGCGCGGCTCCCACCGGGGCCGGAACTTCGCGTTGAACTTGTACAGGGACTCGATCTGGAACCAGCGGGAGAGGAAGACCAGCAGGCCGCGCCATGCGCGCAGGACGGGGCCCGCGCCGATCTTCTCGCCCCGTGCGAGCGCCGCGCGGAACATCGCGAAGTTCAGGGACACGCGGGCGATGCCCAGCTTCGGGGCGGCCTGGAGCGCGGCCACGATCAGGAGTTCGTTCATGCCGGGGTCGGCCGTGCGGTCGCGGCGCATGAGGTCGAGGGACACCCCGTCCGGCCCCCACGGCACGAAGTGCAGGACCGCCTTCAGGTCGCCGTACTCGCCGGGTTCCGAGTCCTGTTTGTGGGCTGTCGCTATCAGGCAGTCCCCGTCGGACGGGTCGCCGACGCGGCCCAGGGCCATGGAGAAGCCGCGCTCGGTGTCCGTGCCGCGCCACGCGTCGGCGGCGCGGCGGACGCGGTCCAGTTCGGCGTCGGACAGGTCAGCCACGCGCCGTACCCGGGTCTCGTAACCGGCGCGCTCGATGCGCTTGACCATCTGGCGCACGTTGCGCATCGCGCGGCCGGCGAGGGAGAAATCCGCCACGTCCACCACCGCCTCGTCGCCCAGTTCGAGGGCGCCGAGGCCCGTTTCGCGGGTCCAGACCTCGCCGCCGGTCTCGGAGCAGCCCATCACGGCCGGGGTCCAGGAGTGGGCGCGGGCCTCGTCCATGAAGCGTTCGATGGCGCCCGGCCATGCCTCGACGTCGCCGATCGGGTCGCCGCTGGCCAGCATCACGCCCGAGACGACGCGGTAGGTGACGGCGGCCTTGCCGCTGGGGGAGAAGACGACGGCCTTGTCGCGGCGCAGCGCGAAGTGGCCGAGGGAGTCGCGGCCGCCGTGCCGGGCGAGGAGGGCGCGCAGGCGGGTCTCGTCGTCCTCGGTGAGGCGGGCGGCGGGGTGCTCGGGGCGGAAGGCCAGGTAGATCGTGGTGATGGCGGTCAGGAGGCCCAGGGCGCCCAGGGAGAAGGCGACCGTCCAGGAGGTGTTGCCCCGGTAGTCGACCGGGCCCTCGACGCCGAACAGGCCGTACAGGACCTGGGTGAGGCGGTCGGCCAGGCTCGGGTCGCCGAGCATGCGGTGCGGGTGGGCGTTGACGACGAGCAGGCCGAGCAGGACGGAACCCGCGCTCATGAGGACGAAGTTGGCGAGTGCCCGCCAGCGGCTGCGCGGGTCGGGGAGCGCCGCGAACTGGTCGCGGTGGCGCAGCAGGGGGGCGAGCAGGGCCAGGGAGATCAGTACGCCGAGGAGGGAGTGGCGGTAGGTGAACTGCGCGACGGCGCCCAGGGGGAGGAGGGCCACGGCCGCCCGCCAGGCCCGGCGCTTGCGGCGCTTGAGGCCGTGGGCGAGCAGGAGCAGCAGGACGCCGGCGCTGAGCGAGAGGGCCGCGGCGAAGGGGCCGAAGGAGCCGGGCAGGACCTCGGCGAGGGCGTGCATGCGGCTGTGCCGGAAGCGCGGGAAGGAGCCGGCCGCGATGTCCAGCAGGCCGACGAGCACGCAGGCACGGCCGACGAGGAGGGGGATCCGGTCCGGGCGGGGGGCGCGCAGTGCGCGGCGTATGCGGGTGGGCCTCGTCGGAACCTCGCCCGACATTTCCTCATCTGTCCTGACAGACATCGCACCTGTTTGTTCTGCGAGAGACCGTGGATCCGGGCCCGTTTCGGGCATCCGGCGACATTGCGCCCTCTAGGACGGTGTCTCGGAGGGAGAGGTTCACTCCCCTGATCGGAAAGCCCGGACGGACGGGCGTAGGGAAAGCGCGGGCAGGTAGCAAGACATGGGGCTCACGAGCGACAAGGTGCTCGCGCTGGCTGTGGCGGTCGGCGTGCTGCTGTTCGCCGGGACGGTGTGGCTGTGGCCGCGGCTGGCGCGGCGGAGCGTGCGGGCCGTTCTGGGGAGGGTCGGGCTGCTGTTCGCCACCCAGGTGGCGGTCTTCGCGGCGGTGGGGCTGGTCGCCAACCAGTCCTTCGGGTTCTACGGCAGTTGGGCCGACCTGTTCGGGCGGGAGGACGGGCAGGGAGTGGTCGTGGACCACTCGGCCGGTGGGGGAGGTGGGCCGCTGCGGGTCGTCGGGGACCGGCGGGTGACGCCCGCGGGCGGGGCGCGGCCGGACGTCTCGGGGCGGGTGGAGGAGATACGGGTGGTCGGGCGTACGTCGCGGATCGCGTCACCGGCGTATGTCTATCTGCCGCCGGAGTACTTTCAGGCGCGGCACCGCGGCCGTACGTTTCCCGCGGCTGTCGTCCTGACCGGTTATCCGGGGACCGCCGAGGCGCTGGTCGACAAACTCCATTACCCGCGAACGGCGCTGGAGCTGGCGAAGGCCGGTCGGATGCGGCCGATGATCCTGGTGATGCTGCGGCCCACGGTGGCACCGCCGCGCGACACGGAGTGCGTGGACGTACCGGGCGGACCGCAGACGGAGACGTTCTTCGCCAAGGACCTCCCGCAGGCGGTGAGCGCTCACTACCGGGTGGCCAAGGAGCCGCGGAGCTGGGGCGTCGTCGGCAACTCGACCGGCGGCTACTGTGCCCTGAAACTCGCCGCGCACCATCCGGAGGTGTACGCCGCCGGGGCCGGGCTGTCGCCGTACTACGACGCGCCGAACGACCCCACCACGGGTGATCTCTTCCAGGGGGACGAGGGGCTCGAGAAGCGGGCCAGTCTGTGGTGGTACCTCAAGAACGCGCCCGCGCCCGACACTTCACTGCTCGTCACCAGCAGCAGGACCGGCGAGACGAACTACAGGGACACGCTGAAGTTCATTGATCTGGTGAAGGGCAAGAGGCCGACCCGGATCTCGTCGATCATCCTGGAAAGCGGCGGGCACAACTTCAATACCTGGCGGCGGGAGATTCCCGCGACCCTGCGGTGGCTCGATGAGCGGCTGGGTGGCGGGCGGGACTCTTGAATGATCTTGGAATCCGTGGCTAATTCGTCCGTCGTCGGGGATGTGGATTCCCCGCTCCCTGTGAACACGTCGGAGATGGCCGTGTTTTTACGGGGCGGGGCGCCAAGATTCGCCTACGCGCGGTAAGTTTCTGGCCATGCCACGTGGACGTCATCGCCATTCCCCGCCTCTGCACAGGCTGCTTCCTCCGTCGGCGATCGCAGGTGTTTCGGTCGTCTGCGCCCTCGGGCCCTGGTTGTTCAGCGAGACCATGCTCCTTCGCGTCCTCGCCGCGGCCGCCGCGGTGACGGCCGTGGTCGGCGCGGTCGTCATGCGGCACTGGGACGCGCAGGCGGGCCGGCAGGTCGCCGACCTCACCCGGGCGCGTGCGAGCGACGAGTGGCGCTTCGAGGAGCGGGTCGCCGAACTGGAGTCCGACCTGGAGGAGTCGCGCGAGCTGCGGCAGAAGCTGGAGCACCGGCTGCGGGCCAAGCGCACTGAGCTGGCGGGGCTGCGCAACGAGCACGCCTCGCTGCTGCGGCGCTACGCCACGGCGGAGACCGAGCGCGCCAGTGCGCTGGAGGGCCGTCGGCTGCTGGAGATCGAGGCCGCGCCGCAGGCACCCGCGCTGCCGGCCGCCCGGACCGCCCCGGCTCAGGAGACGCCGGAGACGGAGACGCCGGCGAGGGAGACGTCGGAGGCGGAGACTTCCGAGCAGGTCGTGCCCGGCGAGGAGAGTCCGGGCGAGGAGAGTGGCGGCGGCGACGAGGTTTCCGCTCCCGCGGTGTTCTCGCCCGAGGGGTCCCGGCTGTTCCTGCGTGCGAACGCGGCACTGGCCCGCCTCGACGGTGACGCGCCCGCCGACCCGGACGGTGGCGACCGGGGCGACCGTGCCGACGCCTCCGACGCCTCCGACGGCTCCGACGGTGACGGTGGTGGGGACGGCGGCGGCGAGGGCGCCGCGGCGGCCGAGGCGGGGCGGGAGGACGAGGCACAGGGGCAGCCCGAGGCGGCCGACGGCCACGAGCGCACCGCCGCCGCCTCCCCGACCAGCTCCGCCGACGAGCGGCCCGCGCAGCCCACCCAGTCCACGCAGCCCACCCGGCGGGCCGACGGGCACTTCACGGTGCCGACCGCGGTGGCCGTCGTACCGCCGGCTCCGGCGCGGCGTCCGGTGGTCGAGGGCGGCTTCGACTTCTTCGGCACGAAGGACCCGGAGGGTGCGGTGGGCGCGGCGGGCGGCGCCGACGCCGCGCTGGAGACCGTCCAGAACGAGGACCTCGCCGACGTGGTCGGCCAGGAGGCGCTCGCCCTGCACAAGGCCGAGGCCGAGGTCTCCTTCAAGCAGGCCGGTGAGGAGTCCCGGGGCGTGGGCCAGGTGATCGACCTGACGGCCCACGACGAGACCGAGCAGATCGACGTACAGGGGCTGCGCAGCGCCGTCTCCTGAGCCTGGGTGGTCCCTTCCTGGCCCAGGGGCCCGGCTCAGGCCATCCAGCGGTCCGGCGGGGCGTCCCGGCGGCCGGTCCTGGACCGTTCCGCCTGGGCCCGCAGCAGCTCGGCGGCCTCGTCCGCGTCGCGGAGGCGGGCGGTCACGGTCTTGTTCGCGCCCGTGTCCACGTGGACGTCGGCCAGTCGCAGGGCGCGCCGCCAGGGCCCTTGAGCCAGGCGGACGCTCTGCACCTTGGCGTGCGGCACGAGGGCCAGGCTGCGGCGCAGCAGGCCGTACCGGGCGGCGAAGACCGCGTCGGTGACGGCGAGCCCGTGGCCGCGCCACCACAGCGGTCGGCAGCGCGCGGCCCGGCGCGGCGGACGCGACAGCTCCGGTCCGGTCGGCACGCTCACCCCGGGCAGTACGCGCGCCACGACCGACTCGGCGATCTCCCGCGGGGCGACCGGCAGCAGGACCGAGTTGGACGACCCGGCCACGTCCAGCTCGACCCGTACCCAGCGGCGGCGCCGCCACAGCAGCGGTTCCACGAGGCGTACGGTCTGCACCCGGCCCGGCGGCACCGTCTCGTGGGCGCGGTCCAGCAGGCCGTGGTCGATGCGGAGCCCGTCCGGGGACTCGGCCACCGTCCAGTCGTACTCCCCGACGAACCGGCCGGCGCTGCTCGCGCCCGCGGCGCCCACCAGCGGCAGGGCGGTCGCCAGCACCGTCCACAGGTTGTGGGTGGCCAGCCACAGCAGTGTCGGTACGACGGCGGCGGCGATCAGCGTCCCCCAGGTCGCGCCGGTCAGCAGGAGGGAGACGGCGAGGACGCCGGGCGGCACCCGCAGCAGTTGCCGCGCGGGGGCCTCGCCGACCTCGTGCGCGGTCTCGGGGGCGAAGCCGGCCGCGCGCGCGAGCAGCTCGGCCCGCAGCGCACGCGCCTCGTCGGCGCCCAGGAAGGCCAGTTCGTCCTTCTTGCCGGTGCCTATGACGTCGAGCTTGAGCTTGGCGACCCCCGCGACCCGGGCCAGCAGGGGCTGGGTGACGTCGATCGCCTGGATGCGTTCGAGGCGGATGTGCGCGGTGCGCCGGAACAGCAGTCCGGTGCGGATCCGCAGCTCGGTGTCGGTCACCGCGTAGTGGGTGAACCACCAGGTGAGGAAGCCGTAGAGGGCGGCGGCCGGGATCAGTACGGCGAGGCCGATCAGCAGGTGGGTCGTGGTCAGCCGGGTCAGCTGGCGCTGCGCCTGGTCCGGATCGTGCACGGCCCATCCGACGAGCACGGCGACGGGCGCCCAGGCCCGCCGCAGGGGCGTGACCGGGTGCAGGCGGCGCTCGACGAGCTCACCGCCGGGCGGGGGCGCGGCGGCGCCGGTGGCGGGCGCGGCGATGCCGGTGGCGGGGGCGGCGGCCACAGCGTTCTCGGTGGGCCGGGCCGGGTCGGGCCCGGCGACCGGGGCGTCGTGCGGGCGTTCGGTCGCGCCGCCTTCCGTCGTCGCCGTACCGGCGGGTGGTTCCTCCGTGGAGTCCAGGACCGCGGTGGGGGCCCTTCCGGGATCCTTCCGGCCACCGTTCCCGTGCGGGGTGTCCTCGTGCGGGGTGCCCGTGCGGTCCGCTGGGCCGCTCGTGTCGGGTCCGTGTCCCGCCGTTCCGGCGTCGGTGGTGTCGCGGTCGGTCTTCGTGGTGCCGGGTGCGGTGTCCGCCGTACCGGTGGTCGGCCTCTCGGTGGGGTCGGGGGCGGCGGGTGGCCTTCCGGGGTCTTTTCGGTTACCGGTGACGTGCGGGGTGCCCGTGCGGTCCGCCGGGCTGCTCGCGCCGGGCCCGTGCCCCGCCGTGCCGGCGTCGGGCGTGGCCTTCTCGGCCCCCGGGCCGCTCACAGTCCCGCCGATCGGGCCTCGCCCAGTTCGGTGAGGCGGTCGCGGAGGCGTTCCGCCTCGGCCGGGTCGAGGCCGGGGATGGTGGCGTCGGTCGCGGCGGCGGCCGTGTGCAGCTGCACGCTGGCCAGGCCGAAGTGCCGCTCGACCGGTCCGGACGTCACCTCGACCAGCTGCATGCGCCCGTACGGGACGACGGTCTCCTCGCGCCACAGCACGCCCCGGCTGATCAGCAGGTCGTCGGCGCGCTCGGCGTACCGCCAGGAGCGCCAGTTGCGCCCCAGCATCACCCAGCCCCAGGCCAGCAGGGCCAGCGGCAGGAGCGCCAGGGCGGCCCAGAGAGGGGCCAGGAACAGTGCGGGCAGCACACCGGCGGCGAGTGTCAGCAGGCCGAGCCACACCACCAGCAGCAGGCGGCGCATGCGCAGCAGTCCCGGCGGCAGGCCGGTCCACACCGGCTCCTCCCGCGCCGGACCCGCCGGACCCGCCGGACTCGGCTGGTCCGCCGGACCCGCCCGGTCCGCCGCTCGCGTCGCCCCCGCCGTGCCCGGGTCGTCCGGGCTCCCCGTCTCCATGGGGCCAGCGTACGTAGGGGAGACTGTGTTCATGACTCCTACGACGGAGACCACGGTCGGAATCGGCGGTGCCGCGGAGAGCACCGACATGGTGCTCAACATCGGGCCCCAGCACCCGTCCACCCACGGCGTGCTGCGGCTCAAGCTGGTTCTGGACGGCGAGCGCATCACCAGCGCGGAGCCGGTGATCGGCTACATGCACCGCGGCGCGGAGAAGCTGTTCGAGGCCCGTGACTACCGTCAGATCATCATGCTCGCCAACCGCCACGACTGGCTGTCGGCCTTCTCCAACGAGCTGGGCGTCGTCCTCGCCGTCGAGCGGATGCTCGGCATGGAGGTCCCCACGCGCGCGGTGTGGACGCGGACGCTGCTCGCCGAGCTGAACCGGGTGCTCAACCACCTGATGTTCCTGGGGTCGTACCCGCTGGAGCTGGGCGGCATCACCCCGGTGTTCTACGCCTTCCGCGAGCGGGAGGTCCTCCAGAACGTGATGGAGGAGGTCTCCGGCGGGCGTATGCACTACATGTTCAACCGCGTCGGCGGGCTCAAGGAGGACCTCCCGGCGGGCTGGACCACGCGCGCGCGTGCCGCCGTCGCCGCCGTGCGCCCGCGCATGGACGTCTTCGACGACCTGGTGCTCGGCAACGAGATCTTCCGCGGGCGGACGCGCGGCGTGGGCGCCCTGAGCGCCGGGGCCGTGCACGCCTACGGCGTCAGCGGACCGATCGCGCGCGCCTCCGGCGTCGACTTCGACCTGCGCCGCGACGAGCCGTACCTCGCCTACGGCGAGCTCCAGGACACGCTGAAGGTCGTCACCCGCACCGAGGGCGACTGCCTGGCCCGCTTCGAGTGCCTCCTGGAGCAGACGCACAACGCCCTCGACCTCGCCGACGCCTGTCTGGACCGGCTGGCCGAGCTGCCGCCCGGCCCGGTCAACCAGCGGCTCCCGAAGGTGCTGAAGGCGCCCGAGGGCCACACGTACGCCTGGACCGAGAACCCGCTCGGCATCAACGGCTACTACCTGGTCAGCAAGGGCGAGAAGACCCCGTACCGGCTGAAGCTGCGCTCGGCGTCGTACAACAACATCCAGGCGCTGGCGGACCTGCTGCCCGGGACGCTGGTCGCGGACATGGTGGCGATCCTGGGGTCACTGTTCTTCGTGGTCGGCGACATCGACAAGTAGCGCGGCCGCGTCGAGCGCCCCCACCGGCTGGAGCAGCCACCAGAAGTCGCCCAGGCCGCCCGGCGCGGTGAGTTCGGCGGCCTCGGAGGCGCTCGCGAGGGCGCGCACGTACGCCGCCGGGTCGGTGGAGGCCAGCGCGAGCGGGGGGCGTGCGCCGGTGACGCCGAGGGCGTGCAGGGCCTCGCGTTGGGGGCGCATGAGCGCATCCGGGGGCGCGTGCCCCGGAGTGCACCTCGCGGTGTGGGCGGCCGCGCACGCGTCCAGTGCGACGTGCGCGGTGATGTCGCACGACCCGTCGGGCACCGGCGCCGTCTCCCGCCCCTCCCGGAAGCCCGTGAGCGTCCCGAACGGCGGGCGGGCGGCCGCGGTGTGCGCGTAGTCGACGGCCACCGCGAGCCCGCCGTCCCCGCCGTCCAGCGCCGCCACGGCGGACGCCCAGGCCGCGTCGCGGGGCAGGCCGATCTCCGCCCGCAGGCCCTCCTCGCCGGGCAGCGGCCACCACCGGGCCAGCCAGGCGGCCTCCGCCCCGGCCACCGGCTCCCCGAGCCGCTCTGCCCCGTCGTCCCGCACGAGCACCCGGCGTGCCACGCCCGCGGCGTCCACCTCCGCCACCTCCAGCGGCACGTTGTCCAGCCACTCGTTGGCGAACAGCAGCCCGGTGACGCCGTCCGGTGGCCGAGCGAGCCACTGGACCCGCCGGTCGAACCCTTCCGGGCGGGCGGCGACCTCGACGGCGTACGCGCGCGTGCGGGCGGCCACGTCGGCGGGCAGGGCCGCCAGGACCCCGGTGACCAGCTCGCCCCGTCCGGCCGCCATGTCCACGAAGTCCAGCACCGCGGGCCGGCCCAGCGCCTCGTCGACCCGGCACAGCAGCCGCGCGACGGCCCCCGCGAACAGCGGCGACGCGTGCACGGACGTCCTGAAGTGCCCGGCCGGGCCCCGGGACCCCGTGCGGTAGAAGCCCTCCGGTCCGTAGAGCGCCTCGTGCGTGGCCTCCCGCCAGCCCCGCCATGTCCCGTGCGTCTCCGGAGCCCCTCTGAACCCCGCCGTCCCTGGTGTCACAGGGACAGGCTAGGGGCACAGAAGAGCGGAGCCTCCACCTTGCGGAGTATGCGCGGCCGGTGCGGATCGGCCCTCCGGTTGACCCCTGCACCTATTCGGCTTCCCTACGCTGGGTTACGTGCAGCGCCTCTACGACTTCCTCCGCAGACACCCGACCGGTGTCGACTCCTTCTGGGCCCTCGTGGTGCTCGGAATCGCCCTGGTGTCCTCGGTGACTCCGGGGACGCGGGCGGACGGGACGGACAACGTGGCGCTGATCGTCCCCTTCGTGGTGCTGCTCAGCGTCGTGATCGCGCTGCGCCAGCGTGCACCGGAGCGGATGCTGCTGCTCGCCGTCGCACTCGGCGTGGGGCAGCTGGTCTTCGACGTCGCGACGATGCCCGCCGACTTCGCCTTCCTGGTGATCATCTACACGGTGGCCGCCACCGGCGCCCGCTGGGCCTCCAGGACCGCGCTGGCCACCGGCCTGTGCGCGGCGCCGCTGGCCCAGCTGCGCTGGTCCGACAGCGAGCTGGGCATGGGCACCACCATCGCCGTGACGGTCTTCCAGGCCGTGCCCTTCGCGCTGGCCTGGGTGCTCGGCGACTCCATCCGCACCCGGCGCGCCTACTTCGCGCAGCTGGAGGAGCGCGCGACCCGGCTGGAGAAGGAGCGCGAGGCGCAGGCCAAGGTCGCGGTCGCCGCCGAGCGCGCCCGGATCGCGCGTGAGCTGCACGACGTCGTCGCGCACAACGTCTCCGTCATGGTGGTGCAGGCCGACGGCGCCGCCTACGTCCTGGACGCTGCGCCCGACCAGGCGAAGAAGGCCCTGGAGACCATCTCCTCCACCGGCCGGCAGGCGCTCGCGGAGATGCGCCGCCTGCTCGGCGTGCTGCGCACCGGCGAGCACAAGGAGGCCGGGGAGTACGTGCCGCAGCCCGACGTCGAGCAGATCGAGGACCTCGTCGAGCAGTGCCGCACCTCCGGGCTGCCGGTCGACTTCAAGGTCGAGGGCACCCCCCGGCAGCTGCCCAGCGGCGTGGAGCTGACCGCGTACCGCATCGTGCAGGAGGCGCTGACCAACACGCGCAAGCACGGCGGCGAGAACGCGGGCGCGAGCGTGCGCCTGGTCTACTTCGACGACGGACTCGGGCTGCTCATCGAGGACGACGGCAAGGGCGCCCCGCACGAGCTCTACGAGGAGGGCGGCTTCGACGGCCAGGGCCACGGGCTGATCGGCATGCGCGAGCGGATCGGCATGGTCGGCGGAACCCTGGACGCCGGCCCGCGTCCGGGCGGAGGATTCCGCATCAGTGCGCTGCTGCCGCTGAAACCGGCACCCTGACCACCGCGCCCTCACGCACGTACGGCGTTGACACCTGTAAGGAAGAAGAGGCCCCGATGGCGATCCGTGTGATGCTCGTCGACGACCAGGTGCTGCTGCGCACCGGGTTCCGGATGGTGCTGGCGGCCCAGCCGGACATGGAGGTCGTCGCGGAGGCGGGCGACGGCGTCGAGGCGCTCCAGGTGCTGCGCTCGACCGCCGTGGACGTCGTCCTGATGGACGTCCGCATGCCCAAGCTCGACGGCGTGGAGACCACCAGCCGGATCTGCGTGGACCCAAACGCGCCGAAGGTACTGATCCTGACCACCTTCGACCTCGACGAGTACGCGTTCTCGGCGCTGAAGGCGGGCGCCTCCGGCTTCATGCTCAAGGACGTGCCGCCCGGCGAGCTGCTCGCCGCCATCCGCTCCGTGCACAGCGGCGACGCGGTGGTCGCACCGTCCACCACCCGGCGGCTCCTGGACCGGTTCGCGCCGATGCTGCCGGCCACCGGGCAGGAGCCCCGGCAGAAGGAGCTCCAGCGGCTCACCGAGCGGGAGCGCGAGGTCATGGTGCTGGTGGCGCAGGGCATGTCCAACGGCGAGATCGCGGCTCGGCTCGTGCTGTCGGAGGCGACCGTGAAGACCCATGTGGGCCGCATCCTGACCAAGCTGGGCCTGCGCGACCGCGTGCAGGTGGTGGTCCTCGCCTACGAGACCGGGCTGGTGCGGGCCGGCGGCGGACAGGGCTGACGGACCTGTGCGCAGTGCCCCGCGTCGGGCCGCTCGTCGGTAGGGTCTGCGCATGCTCCTGTGGATCAACGGCCCCTTCGGGGGCGGAAAAACACAGACCGCGCACGAGATACGGCGCAGACTCCCCGGCAGTGTCGTCTGCGACCCCGAACACGCGGGCTTCGGGCTGCGCCGCATGCTGCCACCCGAACTGCGGGACAACTTCCAGGACCTGGCCTCCTGGCGGCAGGGCGTCGTGGAGGTGCTGGACCTGGCCCTGACCAAGCACGACGGCGTGGTGATCGCGCCGATGACCGTCACCGACCCGGAGTACTTCGCCGAGACCGTCGGCCGGCTGCGCGAACTGGGCCACGACGTCCACCACTTCAGCCTCCTCGCCGAACGCGAGACCGTCCTGCGGCGGCTGCGCGAGCGCGGCCTCGGCCACGCCCTGCGGTACGTGACGGGGAAGGGGAGCGGGCCGCGCCGGGAGAGCTGGGCCGTGCGGCAGCTCGACCACTGCCTGGAGCGGCTGGCCGAACCGGAGTTCGCCGAGCACCTGTGGACGGACCACACGACCGTCCCGAAGACCGCCGACCGCATCGCCGTACTCGCGGGACTCACCCTGAAGCCCAACAACGAGGGCGCGCTGCGCACCCGGATGCGGCAGGCGGGCGTCGGGATCCGGCACATCAGGGTCGACTGACGCCGGCCCCGGACCGGCGTCAGCGCAGGATCCCCTCCAGGAAGTCGCTGCCCAGCCGGGCCACCACCGTGACGTCCAGCTGGTGCAGGACGTACCGGCCGCGGCGCCGGGTGGTGATCAGCCCGGCCTTCTTCAGCACGCCCAGGTGCCGGGATATCTCCGGCGCCGTCATGCCGTGCACCTGGGCCAGCTCGCCCGTGGTGTACGCACTGCGGGCCAGATACCGGCAGATCCGCATCCGGACGGGGTGGGACAGCGCGGTCATCCGCATCGTGAGCTGCTCGACCGAGGGTGGTGAGGCCAGCTCGGGGGAGCCGACCGGGTAGTGCAGCACCGGCTGCCAGCCGTGCCGGTGCAGGACCATCAGATGCGGCCAGCCCAGGCTGGTCGGGACCAGCAGCAGGCCGCCGTCCGCCGTCGCGGAACGCCCGTCGCCCAGTTTGTCGACGGTGATCCTGGCGGCCCCCTCGTCCAGCGTCACCGCCGGGGAGACGGCGGCCAGCGCCTCGGCGAGGCCCTTGTGGCGCAGCAGGTCCGTCTTGCGCCGGGCGTCCGCCGCCAGTTGGTGGCGCAGCCGGGACCAGGCCTCCGCGAAGAACGCCTCGTCGCAGTCCCGGGCGAACTGCCGCAGCCAGTCGCGGATCCGCGGCGGATCGGCCAGCAGCCGCTCGCTGAAGCGCAGCTGCTGCGGTCCCCGCGCGGCGGCCAGGTCCAGCGCGCGCCGGCGCGCCTCGGGGTCGTCGAGCGCCGAGGCGCCCGCGGTGCTGTACGGCAGCGCGCAGGTGAATTCCAGGGCCGCGTCGACGAACTGCTCGTCGGACAGCTTGTCGAGCAGGTCCAGGTCGTCGGCGAGGGAGGCGCCGGGCAGGGTGCTGCGGCCCGGCACCCCGGCGAACGGCATGAACAGGTCCGAGAAGGTCGTCCGCCACAGGAAGTCGGCCTCGCACATCCGGTCGGCCAGGTGCGAGTCGAGCCGGGCGGTCACGCCCGTCACCCAGCCCTGGAGCCCCGGGTGGTGCCCCGGCTCGGACAGCGCGTGCAGCGCCATGCCCAGCTCGGCCAGGGGCGAGGGCACGACGGCGACCCGCTCCGGCCGCAGCCCCGTGATGTCGATGCGCACGCTCATGCCCCCATGGTGCACGCCACCACCGACAACGCCGCCGCCGATTGACCGCCGCCGTCAATCGGCGCGACCGCGGGGCGGGGACCGGCGCAGTCTGGGGTCACCGGGGCAGCCGCGGAGCCCGTACCCACATCTACGTCTCCTCAAGAGGGCGATCCGCCATGAGCATCACGCAGCAGTACCTCCTCGACACCTACCGGGCCCGGCAGCTCGGCGAGCCCGGGCCGCCCGCGCCCGGCGCCCACGACTGGCAGGTCGTCCGCGAGTGGCACGACCGCCGCCAGTTCCAGGCCGTGCTCGCCGGCCGCCCCGCCCGGGGCCGGGTACGGCGGGCCCTGCGCCGCTGGTGGTCCCGGTGGCCGCGCGCCCTGAACTGACCCGGCCGAGCGGCCCCCGCCCGCCCGGCCCGCCCGGCCCGGCCGCCGGCGGGAGGCGGGAGGCGGGAGGCCGGGCTCCGCGTCCGGCCGTCCGGCTGTCAGCGGGAGGCCGGGTTCCGTGCTGGGCCGTCCCGGCCGTCAGCGGGAGGCTGGGTCCGCGTCCGGCCGTCCGGCCGTCAGCGGCAGTTCAGGCACCGTGCTCGGCCGTCCCGCCGTCGGCGGGAGGCCGGGTTCCGCGCCTGACAGTCACGCCGTCAGCGGGAGTTCACGTCCCGTGCTCGGCCGTCCGGCCGTCAGCGGGAGGTCGGGCTCCGCGGTCGGCCGTCACGGCGTCAGCGGGAGGCTGGGTTCCGCGTCCGGCCGTCCGGCCGTCAGCGGCCGTTCAGGTCCCGTGCCTGGCCGTCCCGCCGTCAGCGGAGGTTCAGGTCCCGTGCCCGGCAGTCACGCCGCCGGCGGGAGGCCGGGTCCCGTGCCCGGCCGTCATGCCGTCAGTCGGGCGGCGAAGTCCGTGACCGCGGCTCGCACGTCGTCGGCCGTCCACTCCAGGCCCGACTCGCCCACCGAGACCTCGGTGAGGGCGATCCCGGGACCGGCCGCGTCCCAGGGCTGGGAGAACAGCATCGTCCCGGTCTCCTCGGCCTGTCGCAGCGCGGCCTCGCTCGCGGCCTCGGGGGTGCACGGCAGCCAGACCTGGAACTCGTGCGTGTGCGGCATCTCCGGGTGCACCCGCGCCCACGGCAGACCGGCCGCCGCGAGCCCCTCGCGCAGCGCGTCGGCCACCACGCGCGCGTGGGTCACGCACGCGGGCAGCCGGGGCAGCTCGCGCTCCAGGCCGGCCAGGGCGGACAGCACCGTGGGGAACTGCTGGAACACCTGGCCGCCGTACCGGTGCCGCCATGCCTTCGCCTCCTCGACCAGCGTCCGGGGGCCGGCTACGGCGGCGCCGCCGTAGCCCTTGAGGGACTTGTAGAACGAGACGTACACGCTGTCCGCCAGGCTCGCGATCTCGGCCAGCGGGCGGCCGAAGTGGACGGTGCACTCCCACAGGCGGGCCCCGTCGAAGTGCACCACCGCGTCGCGCTCCCGAGCGGCCTCGACCACCTCGGTGAGCTCCTCCCAGGTGGGCAGGAGATATCCGGCCTCCCTGAGCGGCAGCTCCAGCATCAGCGCCCCGAACGGCTCCTCGAAGCCGCGCACCTCGTCGGCGGTGGGCTGGCGGGGCTCGTCGGTCAGCCGTACCGGACGCAGCCCGGCGACCCGGCTGAAGGCGTTCCGCTCGTGCACCTCGGGATGGCCGAGCCCGTGCAGGGCGACGACCGGGTTGCCGGTGCGGCCCGCCCAGCAGCGCAGGGCCACCTGCTGGGCCATGGTCCCGGTCGGGAAGAAGGCGGCGGCCTCCATGCCGAGCAGGGCGGCGGTCCGCTCCTCCAGGGCCGCCACGACGCCGTTGCCGTAGAGGTCGGACGGCTCGTCGAGGTCGTACAGCTCCTCGACCCCGTCCAGCAGGGCGAGGCGCTCCCGCAGGGTAGTGACGAAGCCCGGGCGGGCGAGCGCGCGCCGGGCGCCGCGGAGAGCGGCCACGCGCCGCTCGCGCGTCCGCGCGTCCCGCGCGCGCCGTCCGTCCTGCCCCTCCTCCTGCTGCTGCTCCTCCTGCTGTTCTTCCTGCGCTGCCGTATCGCTCATGCGGGGATCATGTCGCGCGGGCCGGGCGCGCGGCACCCGGTTTCCGCACCCGTTCCGGCCCGCGCCCCGTGTGTGCTCCGGCGCCGCACGGAAACCCACAGCCTGTGGACAACCGGACGTCGCCCGGACCGATCGCGTTAACATGACGAGAAATCGTCCGGTACCCCGAGCGGACTGGAACGGGAAGGCCGTCGTCGCGTGAACACAACCCCACAGCCAGACCCCAAGGACCGCCCCGCGCGGCTCACCGTAGGCGTCGTCGGCGCCGGACGGGTGGGCCCCGCGCTGGCCGCGTCCCTCCAACTCGCCGGGCACCGTCCGGTGGCCGTCTCCGGGGTCTCCGACGCCTCCAGGCGGCGTGCCGCGGCCCTCCTCCCCGACGTGCCGCTCACGACGCCCGCGGAAGTCCTCCAGCGCGCCGAACTGGTCCTGCTGACCGTCCCCGACGACGCCCTGCCCGGCCTGGTGACCGGGCTCGCCGAGACCGGTGCCGTGCGGCCGGGCCAGCTGCTGGTGCACACCTCCGGGCGGTACGGCGCGAAGGTCCTGGAGCCCGCGCTGCGGGCCGGCGCCCTGCCGCTGGCCCTGCACCCGGCGATGACCTTCACCGGCACCCCGGTGGACGTCCAGCGCCTGGCCGGCTGCTCCTTCGGCGTCACCGCGCCCGAGGAGTTGCGCCTGGCCGCCGAGGCCCTGGTCATCGAGATGGGCGGCGAGCCGGAGTGGATCGCCGAGGACAGGCGCCCGCTGTACCACGCGGCGCTGGCCCTGGGCTCCAACCACCTGATCACCCTGGTGGCGCAGTCGATGGAGCTGCTGCGCACGGCCGGCGTGGCGGCCCCCGACCGGATGCTCGGCCCGCTGCTCGGCGCCTCCCTCGACAACGCCCTGCGCTCCGGCGACGCGGCCCTCACCGGCCCCGTCGCGCGCGGGGACGCGGGCACGGTCGCCGCACACATCGTGGAGCTGCGCGCCCACGCCCCGCAGGCCGTCGCCGGCTACCTGGCGATGGCCCGCGCGACCGCCGACCGCGCCCTGGACCACGGGCTGCTGAAGGCCGAACTCGCCGAGGACCTGCTCGTGGTCCTCGCCGACGGCGCCGCGTCAGCCACCGGCGGCACGGACACGGACGGAAGGCCCGGCACCGAAGGCCCCGACGAAGGCGCCCGATGACCCCCACCCCGCCCGTCCTGCTGCGCACCGCCGACGAGCTGCACGCGCGCGTACGGCACGGCCGCCGGGCCGTCGTGATGACCATGGGCGCCCTGCACGAGGGCCACGCCACCCTGATCCGCACGGCACGCGACCTCGCGGGCCCCGACGGCGAGGTCGTCGCCACGGTCTTCGTGAACCCGCTCCAGTTCGGCGCCGGCGAGGACCTCGACCGCTACCCGCGCACCCTGGACGCCGACCTGAAGATCGCCGGGCGGGCGGGTGCCGACGCCGTCTTCGCCCCCGCCGTCGACGAGGTCTACCCGGGAGGCGAACCCCAGGTGCGCATCACCGCCGGCCCCATGGGAGAACGCCTGGAGGGCGCCTCCCGCCCCGGCCACTTCGACGGCATGCTCACCGTCGTCGCCAAGCTGCTCCACCTCACCCGCCCCGACCTCGCCCTCTACGGTCAGAAGGACGCCCAGCAGCTCGCGCTGATCCGCCGCATGGTCCGCGACCTGAACTTCGGCGTGGAGATCGTCGGCGTCCCGACCGTGCGCGAGGAGGACGGCCTGGCCCTGTCCAGCCGCAACCGCTACCTCTCCACGGCGGAACGCCGCACCGCCCTCGCCCTCTCCCAGGCGCTCTTCGCCGGCCAGGACCGGCACGCCGCCCAGGAGGCGCTCTGCGCGCGGGCCCGCGAAGTACCCGCGACCAGGGCGCGCGCCGAGGCGCTGGGCGCCCTGGGCGAGTCCCGCGCGGCGGCCGACGCCCACGCCGTCGCCACGTCCGCCCCCGGCAGCGCCACGGCCGTCCGGGACGCCGCCCGCCTGGTCCTGGACGACGCCGCCCGCGCCACCCCGCCCCTGGAGCTGGACTACCTCGCCCTGGTCGACCCGTCCGACTTCACCGAGATCGGTGACGACCACACCGGCGAGGCGGTCCTCGCCGTCGCCGCCCGGGTCGGCGCGACCCGCCTGATCGACAACGTCCACCTCACCTTCGGACCGTTCGGAGCCGCCTCGTGACCAGCACAGGCATACGACTGCACGCCCCCGCGCCCGGCTGGGCCGTCGACGCCGACGTGGTGGTCGTCGGCTCCGGTGTCGCGGGCCTCACCGCGGCCCTGCGCTGCGAGGCCGCCGGGCTGCGGACCGTCGTCGTCACCAAGGCCCGCCTGGACGACGGCTCCACCCGCTGGGCGCAGGGCGGCGTCGCCGCGGCCCTCGGCGAGGGCGACACCCCCGACCAGCACCTGGACGACACCCTGGTCGCCGGAGCCGGCCTGTGCGACGCGGAAGCGGTCCGCATCCTGGTCACCGAGGGCCCCGACGCCGTACGCCGCCTCATCGCCACCGGCGCCCACTTCGACGAGTCCACCGAGGGCGGCCTGGCCCTCACCCGCGAGGGCGGCCACCACCGCCGCCGCATCGCCCACGCGGGCGGCGACGCCACGGGCGCCGAGATCTCCCGCGCCCTGGTCGAGGCGGTCCGCACGCGCGGCATCCGCACGGTCGAGAACGCCCTCGTCCTCGACCTCCTCACGGACGCCGAAGGCCGCACGGCGGGCGTCACCCTGCACGTCATGGGCGAGGGCCAGCACGACGGCGTCGGGGCGGTGCACGCCCCCGCGGTCGTCCTCGCCACCGGCGGCATGGGCCAGGTCTTCTCGGCGACCACGAACCCGGCCGTCTCCACCGGCGACGGTGTGGCCCTCGCCCTCCGCGCGGGCGCCGAGGTCAGCGACCTCGAGTTCGTGCAGTTCCACCCCACCGTCCTCTTCCTCGGCCCGGACGCCGAGGGCCAGCAGCCCCTGGTCTCCGAGGCGGTGCGCGGCGAGGGCGCCCACCTGGTGGACGCGGACGGCGTGCGCTTCATGCTGGGGCAGCACGAACTCGCCGAACTCGCCCCGCGCGACGTCGTCGCCAAGGGCATCACGCGCCGCATGCAGGAGCGGGACGCCGACCACATGTACCTGGACGCCCGCCACTTCGGCAGGACGATGTGGGAACACCGCTTCCCCACGATCCTCGCCGCCTGCCGCGCCCACGGCATCGACCCGGTCACCGAGCCGATCCCCATCGCCCCGGCCGCCCACCACGCCTCGGGCGGCGTCCGCACCGACGACCACGGCCGTACGACGGTCCCCGGTCTGTACGCCTGCGGAGAGGCCGCCTGCACCGGCGTGCACGGCGCCAACCGCCTGGCCTCCAACTCCCTCCTGGAGGGACTGGTCTACGCCGAGCGCATCGCCGCCGACATAGCGGCGGGCCACACGGCAGGCACCCTCCACGCGCGCGTGCCGGCCCCCCTCCCGCACCCGTACCACCCGGAGCACCCCCTCCTGCCGCCCGAGGCCCGCCTCACCATCCAGCGGATCATGACGGACGGCGCCGGCATCCTGCGCTCGGCCGACTCCCTCACCCGCGCGGCCGACCTGCTGGACGGCCTGCACACCGAGGCCCGCGAGGCCCTGCACGAGAACGGCAAGACGTCCGAGCCGGGCGTCGACACCTGGGAGGCCACCAACCTCCTGTGCGTGGCCCGGGTCCTGGTGGCCGCGGCGGCCCGGCGCGAGGAGACCCGCGGCTGCCACTGGCGCGAGGACCACGCGGACCGCGACGACACCACGTGGCGCCGCCACATCGTCGTACGGCTGAACCCGGACCGCACCCTCGCCGTGCACACCACGGACACGCCAGAATTCCCCCCGACCGTCCACGGCGCCCAGCCGACGCACCGTCCCCAGGAGCAGTGACCCAGTGAACCCCTCCGACCCCAACGAACTCCCCCTCGCCTCCACCGGAGGCTGCGGCGACGGCTGCGCCTGCGGCGCGGACACCGACGAGGACACCTACCTGGAGTGCGGCCTCGACCCGGCCCTGGCGGCGCTCCTGCTGGACTCCGGCCTCGATCCGGTCGAGGTCGAGGACATCGCGAACGTCGCCATCCAGGAGGACCTGGCGGGCGGCGTGGACGTGACGACGGTCGCGACCATCCCCGAGGACGCCGTGGCCACGGCCGACTTCACCGCCCGCGAGGCGGGCGTCGTGGCGGGCCTCAGGGTCGCCGAGGCGGTCCTCTCCATCGTCTGCACGGACGAGTTCGAGGTGGAGCGCCACGTCGAGGACGGCGACCGCGTGGAAGCGGACCAGAAGCTCCTCTCCGTCACCACCCGCACCCGCGACCTCCTCACCGCCGAGCGCAGCGCGCTGAACCTGCTGTGCCGCATGTCGGGCATCGCGTCGGCCACGCGCGCGTGGGCGGACGCCCTGGACGGCACGAAGGCCGAGGTCCGCGACACCCGCAAGACGACGCCGGGCCTGCGCAGCCTGGAGAAGTTCGCGGTCCGCTGCGGCGGCGGCGTCAACCACCGTATGTCCCTCTCGGACGCCGCCCTGGTCAAGGACAACCACGTGGTCGCCGCGGGCGGCGTCGCCGAGGCGTTCAACGCCGTGCGCGAGAGCTTCCCCGACGTGCCCATCGAGGTCGAGGTCGACACCCTCCACCAGCTCCGCGAGGTGGTGGACGCGGGCGCCGACCTGATCCTCCTGGACAACTTCACCCCGGACGAGTGCGAGGAGGCGGTCGCCCTGGTCGCCGGCCGGGCCGCGCTGGAGGCATCGGGCCGCCTGACCCTCACCAACGCCAAGGCGTACGCGGCCACGGGCGTCGACTACCTGGCCGTGGGGGCCCTCACCCACAGCTCCCCGATCCTGGACATCGGCCTGGACCTGCGAGCGGCGGAGTAGATCCCATGCTGCTGACGATCGACGTAGGCAACACGCACACCGTCCTCGGGCTCTTCGACGGCGAGGACATCGTCGAGCACTGGCGCATTTCCACGGACTCGCGCCGCACGGCCGACGAGCTGGCGGTCCTCCTCCAGGGCCTGATGGGCATGCACCCGCTGCTCGGCGACGAGCTGGGCGACGGCATCGACGGCATCGCCATCTGCGCGACGGTCCCCTCGGTCCTGCACGAACTGCGCGAGGTCACCCGCCGCTACTACGGCGACGTCCCCGCGGTCCTGGTCGAACCGGGCGTCAAGACCGGCGTCCCGATCCTCACCGACCACCCCAAGGAGGTCGGCGCGGACCGCATCATCAACGCGGTCGCGGCCGTCGAGCTCTACGGCGGCCCGGCGATCGTCGTGGACTTCGGCACGGCGACGACGTTCGACGCGGTCAGCGCGCGCGGGGAGTACATCGGCGGGGTCATCGCCCCCGGCATCGAGATCTCGGTCGAGGCGCTCGGCGTCAAGGGCGCCCAGCTCCGCAAGATCGAGGTGGCGCGTCCCCGGAGCGTGATCGGCAAGAACACGGTGGAGGCGATGCAGTCCGGGATCGTGTACGGCTTCGCCGGCCAGGTCGACGGCGTCGTCAACCGCATGGCGCGGGAGCTGGCCGACGACCCGGACGACGTGACGGTCATCGCGACGGGCGGACTGGCGCCGATGGTGCTGGGGGAGTCCTCGGTCATCGACGAACACGAGCCGTGGCTGACACTGATGGGCCTGCGACTGGTGTACGAACGGAACGTGTCCCGCATGTAGCCGACGCGGGGGTGGGTCGCGCGTCCCGGCGCTGCCGGGGTGCCGCTGCGCCCACCCGTGCCGCCCCAGCGGCACGACTGCCCGCAGCGGCGGGAGAGCCGCGTACGGCGGGAAGGGGACGTGTCGGGGGGTGTTCGCCCGCAGCGGTTGGCGCGTCAACGCCCCGAGCCTCTGTCAGCACCCGATTCCGCGCCGTTCCGAGGACGAACACCCCCCGGCGCGGCCCCGACCCACAACCGCACCCACCGCGCTACGCGCACCCCCACCGAACCCGCACAGGCGCCGCAGGCACCCCGCACCCCCACCATCCGGCACAGCCGCCGCAGGCACCCCGCACCCCCCAAACCCGCACAGGCGCCGCAGGCACCCGCATACGAGTGGGTGTGTACGCCACACCCGTGCCCCCTATGCGGGGTTTGTCTGATTAGCGCGTATCGTCGCCCCATGCCCACGCCCTACGGACCCCGCGGCGGCATGGCGTTCGGTGCTCAGGAGCTGTGCGTGCTCCGGCGAGCCCTCGCCCTCGCCCTGAACCCCAGCCCGGTCTCGCCCCAGGAGACCCAGGACTGCCTCCGGCTCGCCGAGTCGCTGGACGAGGCGATGCGGGAGGGTGCCCGGCACCGCGCCTTCCTGGTGGCCGACCTCGCCCGGTACCGCGCCGCCCTCCCCGGCACCGCCACCGGCTACCTCGCGCTCCTGGGTGAGGCGCTGGACGCCGGTCACCGCCCCGGCGCGGACGACCTCGCCGCGCTGGGCGCCCTGCGCGGCAACCCGGCGGCGGCCGCCCTCCTGGCCCGCTGCCGCCCCACGCTCCCCGTCCCCGCCGCCCGCACCCGCCTCCACGCCCTCCCCGGCGGCCGGCAGCCGGACAAGGAGCCCGCACAGAAGCCCGCCCCGAAACCGGCCCCCCAGCCCGCCCCCGCCACCCCCAAGCGCCCCGTCCCCACCCCCGGCGAGGTCTTCCCCCGCCGCAAGCCCGCCCCGCCGGCGCCACCCGCCCCGGACTCCCGGCACCACCTCGCGGCCGGCTGACGGCGCCTGGCTACCCTGGTCGCATGGACTACGTCTCCGCGCTCCTGCCCCCGGCCGTCATGGCCGTCTTCTTCATCGGCTTGATCCGGGTGATCGTGAAGACCCAGGGCGGCGCCAACAAGGCCAAGGAGGACGCCGTCGTCGACGCCGCCCTCGCCCGGGCGGAGGGCGCCCGGCAGCCGTCCCCGCACCCCAAGGCCTGACCACACCGGCCGGCCCGCCCAGCCCGATCCCCGGCCCGACCGGCCAGGCCCGGCGGCGGCGTACGGCTCCCGCCCCAAGGAGCCGTACGCCGCCCCTTTCGTGCCCGTTTTCCAGCGAAAGCGCACGTCCGGCACGCGATCGTCCCGATCTCCCACTATCGTTCGAAGCGTGCCTCGCCCATTGGGAGAACTCGAAGACGCGGTCATGACGAGGGTGTGGAAGTGGAACCGCCCCGTGACCGTTCGAGAAGTCCTGGAAGACCTGCAACAGGAACGGTCCATCGCGTACACCACCGTGATGACCGTTTTGGACAATCTCCATCAGAAGGGCTGGGTGCGCCGCGAGTCCGAAGGCCGGGCCTATCGATATGAGGCGGTCTCCACTCGCGCCGCCTACGCCGCCGCCCTCATGAACGACGCCTGGTCCCAGAGCGACAACCCCGCCGCGGCCCTCGTCGCCTTCTTCGGCATGATGAGCGAGGAACAGCGGCAGGCACTCGGAGACGCCATCCGCATCGTGCAGGGACCGGAAACCCCGGCGCCGGGACCCGGCGCGGTACCGGACGGCGGCGAGCGATAGCGTCCCCACATGCCAAATGCCATCAGCGTCCGGCGGGCCCGCACCAGGGATGTCCCGGACGTACGCCGGCTCCTCGACGCGTACGTCCGTGACCGTATCCTGCTCGACAAAGCGATGGTGACGCTTTACGAGAGCATCCAGGAGTTCTGGGTCGCGGAACGGGACGACAACGCCGAGGTGGTCGGCTGCGGCGCGCTGCACGTGATGTGGGAAGACCTCGCGGAAGTGCGGACTCTCGCGGTGAAGCCCGGTCTCAAGGGCGCGGGCGTCGGTCACAAGCTGCTGGAGAAGTTGCTGGACACGGCCCGCTGGCTCGGTGTTCGCCGCGTTTTCTGTCTCACCTTCGAAGTGGACTTCTTCGGCAAGCACGGCTTCGTGGAGATCGGGGAGACACCCGTCGACACCGATGTGTACGCGGAGCTGCTGCGTTCCTATGACGAGGGCGTTGCGGAGTTCCTCGGGCTCGAACGAGTGAAACCGAACACCTTGGGCAACAGCCGGATGCTTCTGCATCTGTGATCGCCGGGCAGCGCCAGGCGCCCACAGCCCTTCCGCGGTCCTTCGCACGTTCGCAGGTTTATTCCACCGAGGTGCCCTTCACGGGTTCCCTATGTCCGAAACGCGCACGTTTCCGGCCCGGAGTCAGGCTACCGGTCTCCGCCGGGGGTTTGTGTTTTTCCGGCAAAAGCGGTTTGCTTTCCGGCGTACTGCAGTACTGCATATAACAAGGGACGGCGATACGGCGGACGCCGGCGGACTCCCGCCCCTCAAGTTATCGATGAAAGGAAATCCGGTGGCACAGAAGGTTCAGGTCCTTCTTGTCGACGACCTCGACGGCGGCGAGGCAGACGAGACCGTGACGTTCGCACTGGACGGCAAGACCTACGAGATCGACCTCACCACCGCCAACGCGGACAAGCTCCGCGGTCTTCTCGATCCGTACCTGAAGGGTGGCCGTCGTACCGGGGGCCGTGCCTCGGGCGGCCGCGGCAAGGCGCGCGCCGCTTCCGGCGGCAGCCAGGACACCGCGGCGATCCGCGCCTGGGCGAAGGAGAACGGCTGGGACGTCAACGACCGCGGCCGGGTCCCCGCGAAGGTCCGCGAGGCGTACGAGCAGGCCAACGGCTGATTACCCGACCCGCGCCACGGGCCGTGCCCGGGGTGGGTCGCTCGCGGCGAGTCGGACACGGTGGCACTGCGTGGCCAGCGTGTGGACCAGCCGGGCGAGATCGAGAGCGGTCCCGGCATGCCCGGGGACCGACAGGGCCGGCAGCGAGGACCCCACCTCGCACCCCGGCACCGGGGGTCGCAGCCAGACGGCGGCCCCTCGCAGGCCGTCGCGCTCCGGGGGACGCGGCGGCAGCCCGGCCGGGCCGGGCTGCGGGGCAGGGGGCGCGTCCATGAGGCCGCCCGTTCCGACGGCCGTCAGGTCGAGCGGCAGCGAACCCCACTCCAGCCACTCCAGGAGTCCCGGCAGTTCCTCCGCGGCACCCGCCGCCACGAGCAGCAGCATCCGCCCGCCCTGGACGGCCACCGGAAACCCCGGCACCGGCGAACCCGCACCGTCTGCCCTGGCCGACCCGGCCCGCCCGGCTCGCTCTGCCCGCCCCACTCGCTCTGCCCGCTTGGCCTGCTCGGCCCGCCCGAGCCGCTCCAGCGTCGCGTACCCGGCGCCGGCCGGCACGTCCAGGACGTCGAAGCGCACGCCCGTGCGCAACCGCACCGGCTCCCCGGGTGCCGTCGGCCATCCGAGCACGCTCTCGTACCACCACCGCACCCGCTCGGACGCCGAGCCGCCGTCGTTCTCCGTGGGCCGGCGGGGCGACGGCACAACGGGGGACGCGGCAGCGACGGACGACGGGGGGAGGCCGGGGACCGGCGGGACCGGGTGCGAGGCGCCAACCATGCCAAGTGCAACCGTCCGAACTGCCTCCGGGTTACGCTGGGTACTGATCCGAATGCGCAGAGTGTCGAACGAAGGCGGCAAGAGGGGGCGTGCGGGGGTGCGGGGTGGCGCAAGGTTGTTCGCCCGTAGCGGAGGGAACCGGTGCGCGCGGCATGGAGTGTCCGCCCCAGCGGGTAAGACATCCCTAGTGGGAGGGGGCGACATGCAGATCGGGCCGTCTCGCGTTCGCCATCGGCGTACTGGCGAGTGGGGTAAGTGCCTGGCCTGCGGGAACATCGTCTCGCACCATCGGGTTGTGGCAGATGTCGGCGTCAGGGGTCAGGAGGCCATCGACGGTGTCGGCAGTTGGAATGAGCGGTCCCCGCTTGCGGGACTAAGCTGCGGAAGGACAGGGAGGGGAAGTTCCCCCCACTGCCTGACCGCTCTGAGGAGCGATTAACGATGTTCGAGAGGTTCACCGACCGCGCGCGGCGGGTTGTCGTCCTGGCTCAGGAAGAAGCCCGGATGCTCAACCACAACTACATCGGCACCGAGCACATCCTCCTGGGCCTGATCCACGAGGGTGAGGGTGTCGCCGCCAAGGCCCTTGAGAGCCTCGGGATTTCGCTCGAGGCGGTCCGCCAGCAGGTGGAGGAGATCATCGGCCAGGGCCAGCAGGCCCCGTCCGGGCACATCCCCTTCACCCCCCGTGCCAAGAAGGTTCTGGAGCTGTCGCTCCGCGAGGCCCTCCAGCTGGGCCACAACTACATCGGCACGGAGCACATCCTGCTCGGCCTGATCCGCGAGGGCGAGGGCGTCGCCGCCCAGGTCCTGGTCAAGCTGGGCGCAGATCTGAACCGGGTGCGGCAGCAGGTCATCCAGCTGCTCTCCGGCTACCAGGGCAAGGAGACCGCCACCGCCGGCGGTCCTGCGGAGGGCACCCCCTCCACGTCCCTGGTCCTCGACCAGTTCGGCCGGAACCTCACCCAGGCCGCTCGTGAGTCCAAGCTCGACCCGGTCATCGGGCGCGAGAAGGAGATCGAGCGGGTCATGCAGGTGCTGTCCCGCCGTACGAAGAACAACCCGGTGCTCATCGGTGAGCCCGGCGTCGGCAAGACCGCCGTCGTCGAGGGCCTCGCGCAGGCCATCGTCAAGGGCGAGGTGCCCGAGACCCTCAAGGACAAGCACCTCTACACCCTGGACCTCGGCGCCCTGGTCGCCGGCTCCCGCTACCGCGGTGACTTCGAGGAGCGCCTGAAGAAGGTGCTCAAGGAGATCCGCACCCGCGGCGACATCATCCTGTTCATCGACGAGCTGCACACGCTGGTCGGTGCGGGTGCCGCCGAGGGCGCCATCGACGCCGCGAGCATCCTCAAGCCGATGCTGGCCCGTGGCGAGCTGCAGACCATCGGTGCGACCACGCTGGACGAGTACCGCAAGCACCTGGAGAAGGACGCGGCCCTGGAGCGCCGCTTCCAGCCCATCCAGGTCGCGGAGCCGTCGCTGCCGCACACGATCGAGATCCTCAAGGGCCTGCGCGACCGCTACGAGGCGCACCACCGCGTCTCCATCACGGACGAGGCCCTGGTCCAGGCGGCCACCCTCGCCGACCGCTACATCTCGGACCGCTTCCTGCCGGACAAGGCGATCGACCTGATCGACGAGGCCGGTTCCCGGATGCGCATCCGCCGGATGACCGCGCCGCCGGACCTGCGCGAGTTCGACGAGAAGATCGCCGGCGTCCGCCGCGACAAGGAGTCCGCGATCGACTCGCAGGACTTCGAGAAGGCCGCCTCCCTGCGCGACAAGGAGAAGCAGCTCCTGGCCGCCAAGGCCAAGCGGGAGAAGGAGTGGAAGGCCGGCGACATGGACGTCGTCGCCGAGGTCGACGGCGAGCTGATCGCCGAGGTCCTCGCCACGGCGACGGGCATCCCGGTCTTCAAGCTCACGGAGGAGGAGTCGTCCCGCCTGCTGCGCATGGAGGACGAGCTCCACAAGCGGGTCATCGGCCAGGTCGACGCCGTCAAGGCGCTGTCCAAGGCGATCCGCCGTACCCGTGCCGGTCTGAAGGACCCGAAGCGTCCCGGTGGCTCGTTCATCTTCGCCGGTCCGTCCGGTGTCGGTAAGACGGAGCTGTCCAAGGCGCTCGCCGAGTTCCTCTTCGGCGACGAGGACGCGCTGATCTCCCTCGACATGTCGGAGTTCAGCGAGAAGCACACGGTCTCGCGCCTCTTCGGTTCGCCCCCCGGCTACGTGGGCTACGAGGAGGGCGGCCAGCTGACGGAGAAGGTCCGCCGCAAGCCGTTCTCGGTCGTCCTCTTCGACGAGGTCGAGAAGGCCCACCCGGACATCTTCAACTCGCTGCTGCAGATCCTGGAGGACGGTCGCCTGACCGACTCCCAGGGCCGGGTCGTGGACTTCAAGAACACGGTCATCATCATGACGACCAACCTCGGCACCCGGGACATCTCCAAGGGCTTCAACCTCGGCTTCGCCGCCGCGGGTGACACCAAGTCCAACTACGAGCGCATGAAGAACAAGGTCCAGGACGAGCTGAAGCAGCACTTCCGGCCCGAGTTCCTCAACCGTGTCGACGACGTGGTCGTCTTCCCGCAGCTCAGCCAGGACGACATCCTGCGGATCGTCGACCTGATGATCCAGAAGGTGGACGAGCGCCTCAAGGACCGGGACATGGGCATCGAGCTCTCCCAGTCCGCCAAGGAGCTGCTGTCCAAGAAGGGCTACGACCCGGTGCTGGGCGCGCGTCCGCTGCGCCGCACGATCCAGCGCGAGGTCGAGGACACGCTGTCGGAGAAGATCCTCTTCGGCGAGCTGCGTCCCGGTCACATCGTGGTCGTGGACACCGAGGGCGAGGGCGACACCAAGACCTTCACCTTCCGGGGTGAGGAGAAGTCGGCCCTCCCCGACGTCCCGCCGATCGAGCAGGCGGCCGGCGGCGCCGGCCCGAACCTGAGCAAGGAGGCGTAGCCCTCCGGGGGTGAGCCTGAAAGGGGGCCACCCGGGACCGAAGTCCCGGGTGGCCCCCCTTTTGCGTGACCGGCGTCAGGACGACTGGCTGTTCCGTCTTGTACTCGGCGAAGTCATCCGTCCGACCTGCGGCGGCTACGCCGTGATCTCCACCCCGTCCGGCACGTTCCGCACCCGCGGCAGCCGGGGATTGACCCGCAGCACCCGCAGCCGGGGGAAGCCGGACAGCCACGAGACGTCCGTGTCGGGCAGCTCCGCGTTCAGCCACAGGTGGGTCAGCTGGTCGGGCAGCAGCCCCGCCAGCAGCTCCTCGGCCCGCATCACCCCGGCCACCTGGATCCGCGGCCGCCCGCCGAGTTCCCGCAGGGCCGCCAGCTCGGCGGTGTCGGCGACCGGGAAGTGGAGGCCGTCCGGGTCCAGGTGGGCGATGATCTCCTGGGCGTACCGCTCGGTGTCGAAGTGCCGCCAGCCCCGGGCCAGTTCGGTGCGCACCGGCAGCGCGGCACGGGTGCGCAGCCGGGCCAGGTAGTCGATCGCCGCGTCGTCCTGGACCCGGGTCGCGGTGTAGGCGAGCAGCAGGGCCTGCCGGTCGTCGGGGACCTGGCCCGGGTCGGGCAGCAGCTCCAGGACGATGGGACCGACCCAGCCGAGCCCCCGGGCCGCCAGCTCCGTCGTCGGACGCACCAGGTTCTTCGTGCGGTCGTGGACGAGGCGCTGGACGGCCGGGTCGAGTTCGGTGACGTGGTCCAGGCAGGCCGCGGCCATCAGCCGCCGGTGGTTGATCTGCGGGCGGCGCAGTCCGGGGGCGGGCGCCAGCAGCCGTTCCAGGAACTGGGCGCACTCCTCGGGGCGGGCGTGGGCGGCGGCCATGCGGATGACCTCCTCCCACTCGGCCTGGTGGGCGTGGTCCACCAGCGTCGGGAAGCCGCCGCGGGCGACTATCTCCTTGGCGGCCAGGTAGTCCTGGAAGGTGCGGTGGACGAAGTCGACCGACTCACCCGACCGTTCGCGCAGCAGGCCCGTACGGTGCAGGAGATGCCGGAAGATCTTCGCGCCGTCCCCCTGCGCGCGGGCGGCGGGCATCGCGGGCAGCGCGGCGTCCAGGATGCCGACCGCCCGCTCCCGGGTCAGCTCGGAGGCGTCCTCCTCCAGCATGGCGTGGGCCAGCTTCTGCAACAGCCGCTCCCTGGTGCTCTGCTGGAGCCGCACGTCGTCGGCGTACAGCACGTCCCGTTCCGGGTCGCGGCGCTGGAGCAGCATCTCCAGGGCGGCGTCGTACAACTCCTTGCGGCCGCTGGGCAGGGAACCGGCGCGGTCCCGGTTGAGGGCGCAGATCAGCCCGCACATCAGGGGGTTGGTGGCGAGCTGGCGCAGCTCGCGGTAGATCCGCACGGAGTGCAGCAGCCGCTGTTCGTACTCGTCCAGCGTGCTGCGCTCCCGCTCCCGCTCGCGGGGCCCGGGGGAGCGGCTCTGCTCGTCGAGGCGGGCCGCCGAGTGCCAGTCCCGGATGAACCGGGTGACCTGGTCCCGTGACATGGGCGCCAGCGACAGCTCGACGAAGTCCTCCTCGGCCAGTCCGCCTCCCGACAGCCAGCCGTCCGAGACCGCGGAGGGCCGGGAGGTGACCAGGCAGCCGTTGCCGGAGAAGACGCGCAGCAGTCGGCGGAGCCGGTCGCGCAGCTCGCCGCGGGTCTTCTCCGGCGCCTCGTCGATGCCGTCGACCAGCAACAGCGCCCGGCCCGCGAGCAGGGTGCGCACCACCCACCCCTCCGGAGCCCGGTCGGCGAGCGGGTGCCGGACCGCGTGCAGGAAGTCGTCGGGGGCGGGGAAGCCCTCGCGGGCGAACCGGCGCACCGGGAGGACGAAGGGGACCCGGGAGCCCTCGCGGGCGGCGGCCACGGCCAGCCACTGCACCAGGGTCGTCTTGCCCGAGCCGGCGCCGCCGCGCAGCAGGACCCGTTCGTGGTCCACCAGGGCGCGGTCCGCGAGCAGCACGGTGCGCTGCTCGTCCTCGGCGCCGCCCACCCCGCCGCTGCGCTCCTCCGCCTCCAGGCTCAGGTAGGTCTCCTCCAACGGCCAACGGTCGGGTGCGTTGGGGAAGTCCACGCCGACGATGGTCAGCCAGCCGTGCCGCCGGGCGACCCACTGGGCGTACTCCGCCTCGAACGCCACGTCCTCCTCCGGTCGTTCGGCGTGCCGTGCCGCCGCGGCCTCGGTGTCGCCCTGGTCGACGAGCTGGGCGATCCGGCTGGCCCGCCCCGGCAGTTGCCGCTGGAGGTAGGCGGAGCGCCGCACCAGGTGGTGCAGGACGTGCAGGCACACCGAGACCAGCAGCGCGTCGTGGAACCAGGCCGCGTCCGGCGACAGTTCCCGGTCGGCGCCCTGCACCGCGCCCCGCAACCGCCGCGCGTAGTCCTGCGGGCCCAGCCGTACGGCGTCGGCGTCGGTGACGTCGACCTCGGCGATGGCGAGCAGGGTTCGGGCCAGGACGTCGACGACCGGGGCCAGTTCGGCGGTGGGCGAGGCATGCCGCTCGGCGGCGAGGTGCACCAGGTCGGCGGCGGTGCGGTGGACGTCGTCCGGGGTGGCCGTGGCCCTGACGCCCCGCCAGGTGACGAGGCCGGGGACCGGCTCGGAGAACACCGGTGGCCGGGCGGGGTCGCGGAAGAGCCGGTGGACGAGTGGGGCGGCGAGACGGGAGGGCGTGCGGACGACGGCATCCATGAAGGTGGGTTACCCCTATAGGTAGGTGCGCTCTGCGTGCGACGGTGTCTCGAACTCCTCCACCCAGGCCGGGACCTGCCCGGCCACGGACCTGTCCACGTCCGTGCCGACGTAGAGGGACGTCAGGCGCGGGAAGGCGGACAGCCAGGACAGCCCCTCGACCGGGTGCGGTGCGTCGAGCGCCAGGTGGGTGAGCCGCTCGGGCACGATCAGGGCCGTCAGGTCCTCGACCCGGTAGGAGCCGCGGACCGTGAGGCGCTGCCAGCCGCCCAGGGGGACGAGCGTGCGGAGGTCCTCGGGCGTGCTCACCACGAGGTACGACTGGTAGGTCAGGTGGGCGAGGATCTCGTGCGCGTACCGGCCCCGGTCGAACCGGTCCCAGGCGCCGGCCAGCGCCCGCTGGACGTCCTCGCTCGGATGGTCCCTGAAGCCGCTCAGGAAGTGCAGCGCCGCCTCGGTGCCGACCTCGATCGCGGTCTGCACGGTCAGGTACGCCGTCCGCTCGTCGGCGTCGTCCGGGCCGGGCAGCATGCCCAGCACCAGATCGCCCCCGGCCTGCGCGACCTCGACCGCCGCCTCCAGGCCGGCCGGCGGGACATGGGCCGCCAGGCCCTCCTCCACCCGCTCGCGGACCCCCGGCTCCACCTCCGCCGCGTAGCGCAGCCCGGCCGCCGCGAGCAGTGAGCCGCGCGGGGTGCCCGGTTCGGTGAGCCGGCGCAGGATGTACTCCGCCTCCTTGGGCCGGGCGTGCGCGAGGGCGAGCAGGATCACGTCCTCCCACTCGTCCCGGTGCGCGTGGTCGACCAGCAGGTCGAAGTCCATCTCCTGCACGGCCAGCCGGGCGCCCAGGTAGTCCTGGAAGGTGCGGTGCAGGAAGTCCACCCGCCCCTCGGCGGGCTCGCGCAGCAGCCCGGAGCGCAGCAGCAGCGCGTCGTAGACCTCCTGGTCTTCGGCACCGGACAGGTTCAGCGCGGGAATGGCCCGGCCGATGATCTGGAGTGCCTCGTCCCGGTCCATCTCCGCGCGGCCGTTGCGGATCAGCCACCACGCCAGCTTCTGCAGCAGCTGCACCTGGGTCGCGTACGGCAGCGCGGCCCCGGCGGGGGAGTGCAGCTCCCGCTCGCGGTCCCGGCGTTCCAGGAGCATGGTCAGGGCCGCCTCGTACAGGGACCTGCGGTCCTGCGGGAGGAAGCCGCGCCGGTCCCGGTGCAGGGCGCACAGCATGCCGCACATGAGGGGGTTGGTGGCGAGGCGGTTCAGTTCGGAGGTGGTCCGCACGGAGTGCCGCAGCGCCTCGCCGACCGATTCCTCGGCCCCGGCCGCGCGGTGCCAGCGCCGTATGAACGTGTCGACCTCCGCGCGCCCCATCCGGGCGAGGTCCAGTTCGTGGAAGCCCTCGGCGGCCAGCCAGTCCTGCGGTACGGCCGAGGGGCGCGAGGTGACCAGCCACAGGTTGCCCGGGAAGGCCCTTACCAGTTCGCGCAGCCAGCGGCGGACCGCGGCGCGGCGGTCGTCCGCGATCTCGTCGATGCCGTCGACCAGCAGTACCCCGCGCTGGGCCCGCAGGACGCGCTCGGCCCAGCCGGGCGGCTGTTCGCCCGCGACGGGTGCGCCGACCGCCCGCAGGAAGTCCCCGGGCAGCGGCAGCTCGGCATCCGGCCGCACGATCCGGCGCATCGGCAGCACGAACGGCACCCGCCCGATCAGGTGGGGCATCCCGTGGTCGTAGACGCGGGCGGCGGCGGTGACCGCCAGCCACTGCACGAGGGTGGTCTTGCCGGAACCGGCGACACCGCGCAGGAACACCTGGTCGTGACCGGCGAGCACCTGCTCGGCGGAGAGGCGGAGCGGCCCGGCGCCTGAGGCGCCCCCGGGGCCGTGCCGCCCGTGCCGCGGCCGCGTCGCCTCCAGGCTCAGGTACGCCGTGTCCAGCGGCCACTCGCGGGTCCCGGCGTCCAGACCGTAGATGGTGAGGGTGCCGTACCGGGCGGCGACGTGGTCCGCGTAACGCTCCTCGAACCCGGCGTCCTCGGCCGACTGGGACGGCAGCCGCTCCAGCAGTACGTCGACGCCCTGGACCAGCCGGGCCAGCTGCTGCGTCTGGACGGTCTGCCGGCGGGCCACGTAGGTGGAGCGCTGGGTGAGGAAGTTCAGGATGTGCAGCGAGGCGGTGTGCAGCAGCCGCTCGTACAGCAGCGTGCCGTCCTCGCCGAGCCCGTACGGGGCCAGGGGCACACCGGCGCTCAGCTCGCGGGCGAAGCGCTCGGGGCCGAGCCCGACGGCCTCGTAGTCCTCGACGGTGATCTCGCCGAGCCGGGCGAGCGTGCGGGCCAGGGCGTCCTTGACGGCCGCCGCCTCCGCGGCGTCCACGGGCTCCTCGCCGGGTCCGGCCGAGGTCAGCGCCCTGCGCACCAGCTCTGAGGCGATCTTTTCGAGGTCCTTGGGCGTGACGCTCCGCTTCTCGCCCCGGAAGGACACCAGTGCCGATATCCGCACCGGCCGGTCCACCAGACCCGCTCCCGGCCCGTCCCGGACGAAGAGCCGGCGGACGAGCGGCGCGACCGCGCTGGACGCGACACGGGCCCCGAGTGCTGTGACGTCGACCATGTTCCGAGCCTAGGTGAACGCCCTTGTGCGGGGGGCGGGTTAACCGGGACGGGAGTAGCCCCCGTCACATTCACCGCCCCTTCGATCATGGCCGCCGGTGATGTGCCGCACAGGCCGATTGCCGTGTACTACGGGGAATAGTGGCCGCCACAAGAACTACGAAAACGGACATACCGGAGCACCCGGCAGGGGGTTTTCCGGGGCTCTGAGCTGGTTTTGTCCAGAATGGCCGCTCTGGTGAGGGTCATGAAGTTTCGCTCTGAAGTACTAAATAGGGTCGTAGGTCACACCTTTGTGCGGTTCGGGGTCGCCGGGTTACCAAGGTTGAGCCCGCCCGGTGAGCGCCTTGTGCGTCCCGCCGGTGGGCATTCCTCTGCACCCGTCCCCATGAGGTTCGAATGTTTCCGCGTGTCACGTCCCGTTCTTCCCGTACGACCATCCGCACCCGCGCCGCGGTGATGGCCGCCGGCCTCGGAGCCTCGGTCGCACTGGGAGCCGGGGTCGCGGCCGCCACCGGCACCACGGCGGCGGCCAGCACCAACGCCGCCGCGAGCGCCGTAGAGGCCCAGGCCGCGGCGCAGGCCAAGGCGGCGAAGGCCGAGAAGGCCGCCGCGAGCGCCAAGAAGAGCACCACCGCCAAGAAGACGGCCACCAAGAAGAAGGCCGCCTCCTGGGTCGACCCGGTCAAGAAGTACGAGCTGAGCGCCAGCTTCGCCCAGAACGGCGGCATGTGGGCGCACAAGCACAGCGGCCAGGACTTCGCCGTGCCGATCGGCACCAACGTCGTCGCCGCCCACGGCGGCACCGTGGTCAAGGCCGGCGGCAACGGCGCCGGTGACGGCCCCGCCTACGGCAACGCGATCGTCATCAAGCACGGCAACGGCACGTACTCCCAGTACGCGCACCTGTCCAAGATCAACGTGAAGATCGGCCAGATCGTGAAGACGGGCCAGTCGATCGCCAAGTCCGGCAACACCGGCAACTCCAGCGGTCCGCACCTGCACTTCGAGATCCGCACGACCCCGAACTACGGCTCGGCCGTCGACCCGGTCGCCTTCCTGCGCGGCAAGGGCGTGACGGTCTAAGGACCGCGGCTTAAGGGGGTGTCGTTTGGATCTTGCCGAGGTCGCGGGGCCTGGCACGCACATCTGCGGCGTTGTCGTCGGTTGCCAACGCTCCGCGTTGTCGCCCTCCTCCGCCTTGCAGCTGCACGCACCAGGCCCCGCTCGGGTCGGCCACAAGGCACCGTAGGCTGCGGCCGGCCTGATCCAAACGACACCCCCTACCCGCCCGCCGCTCCCCGGTGGGCCTGGGTCACCAGATCGATGGCGACCTCGAGAACAGCAGCGCGCTGTTCCTCGGGGTCGCCTTCGAGGTCCCGGAGCACGAACATCCCGGCGTGCAGCGTGAACAGCGCGGTGACGCAGCGGACCTGGTCGACCATGTCCGCCTCGGGATCCATCAGGATGTCGCGCAGGCCGAACATCCGCGTCTTGAACAGCTCGCCGATGCGCAGGTCCCGCACCGTCGCCTGGTTCTCCTGCATGAAGCGGAACAGCGGCGCCGCACCGGCCAGTGCCCCGCTGTAGCGGCGGATGATCTCCTGCTTCGTCTCCAGGGTGTGCGGCTGCTCCCGCCCCCAGGCGATCAGGTCCTCCAGCGGCCGGGAGAGATCCTCGAAGATGCTGACGAGGATCTCTTCCTTCGTCTTGAAGTGGTAGTAGAGCGCGGCCTTGGTGACGTCCAGGCGCTCGGCGATCTCGCGCAGGGAGGTCTTCTCGTACCCCTGCTCCGCGAAGAGCTCGAGCGCGACGTCCTGGATGCGCTGGCGGGTGTCCCCGCGGCGTCGCTGCTGCTTGGTGCCGTTCATTGTGCCGCCCATCCTCCTACGCACCTCCTGCCCCGCGCACTTTCCGAAAAACTTACTTGACGCCCGGCTAGTTACGCTACTACCTTCCCCAGTGTAGGCAGCTTGCCGGGCGGCAAGTAAGTGGCAAGTGGCACAGCGGTAGCTGGGGGAGTAGGGGACATGCCCGAGAAAACGGAGGCGGCGGCCGGGGCCGACGCCGGAAAGCAGCCGAGGAGCGTGCGGGTCGTCCTGCTCGCCCTCATGATCGCGATGATGCTCGCGATGCTCGACAACATGATCATCGGCACCGCGATGCCGACGATCGTGGGCGAGCTGGGCGGCCTGGAGCACCTCTCCTGGGTCGTCACCGCATACACCCTGGCGACCGCGGCCTCCACCCCGCTGTGGGGCAAGCTCGGCGACATGTACGGGCGCAAGGGCTCGTTCATGACGTCGATCGTGATCTTCCTGATCGGCTCCGCGCTCAGCGGCATGGCCCAGGACATGGGCCAGCTCATCGGCTTCCGCGCGATCCAGGGCCTGGGCGCCGGCGGTCTGATGGTCGGCGTCATGGCGATCATCGGCGACCTGATACCGCCCCGCGAGCGCGGCAAGTACCAGGGCATGATCGCCGGTGTCATGGCGCTCTCGATGATCGGCGGACCGCTGGTCGGCGGCACCATCACCGACAACTGGGGCTGGCGCTGGTCCTTCTACATCAACATTCCCCTCGGCGTGATCGCACTGATCGCCATCAGCGCCGTGCTGCACCTGCCGAAGAAGCGCAGCAAGGCGCGGATCGACTATCCGGGCGCCGCACTGCTGACCATCGGCATCACGGCCATCGTGCTCGTCACCACCTGGGGCGGCACCGAGTACGCCTGGACCTCGGCCCGGATCATGGAGCTGATCGGCATCGGCGTCGCCGCGCTGGTCGGGTTCGTGTTCTGGCAGACGAAGGCCGCCGAGCCGATCATGCCGCTGCACATCTTCCGCAGCCGCAACTTCACCCTCATGTCGATCATCGGCTTCATCGTCGGCTTCGTGATGTTCGGCGCCACCCTCTTCCTGCCGCTGTACCAGCAGTCGGTGCAGGGCGCGTCCGCCACCAACTCCGGGCTGCTGCTCCTGCCCATGCTGGGCGCGATGCTCGTCACCTCGATGGTCGCCGGGCGGGTCACCACCAACACCGGCCGCTACAAGATCTTCCCGGTGGCGGGCGGCGCGCTGATGACGGTCGGCCTGTTCCTGCTGTCCACCATGGACACCGACACCACCCGCTTCACCTCCGGCCTGTACATGGCCGTCGTCGGTCTCGGCATGGGCTGCCTGATGCAGATCACCATGCTGGTGGCGCAGAACAGCGTGGAGATGAAGGACATGGGCGTCGCCTCCTCCTCCACCACCCTCTTCCGCACCCTCGGCTCCTCCTTCGGCGTCGCGATCATGGGCGCGCTGTTCAACAACCGCGTCCAGGACGTCATGGCCGAGCGGGCCCCGGCGGGCGGCTCCAAGGCGACGGAGCAGTCGGCGACGCTGACCGCGGACGCGCTGAACGCACTGCCGGCGGCGGTCCGCGACGCCTACCAGCACGCGGTGTCCTCCGGCACCCACGGCGCGTTCCTGCTCGGCTCGGTGGTGGCCGTCCTCGCACTGGTCGCGGCGGTCTTCGTGAAGGAGGTCCCGCTCAAGGGCGCGGGCCCGAAGGCGGCCGACGGTCCGGCCGACGGTGACGCCCCGGCCTCGGCGAAGGAACCGGTGACCGAGACGGTCTGACCTCGCGGCGGCCCGCCTGCCCCCTCACCAGGCCCCCGGACGGCTTCGGCCGCCCGGGGGCCTTCCTTGTCCGCCGTACCGGCGCACTCGAACCACACCGTCTTGCCCCGCCGGTCCGGGTACGGCGTGACGCCCCACCGGTCGGTGACCGCGGCGACGATCACGAGACCCCGCCCACCCTCGCCCAGCGCGTCCCCGGCGGCCGGAACCGGCAGCTCCGGGCACCCGTCGGCGACCTCCACCCGCACCCAGCCCGGCCGCAGCAGGAAGCACACGCGACCACGCCGTCCGGGCACGTGCCGTACGACGTTGGCGACCAGCTCGGTGAGCGCCAGCTCGGCGGCGTCGGTCACCTCGGACAGGCCCGAGCGGACGAGGTACAGCCGCAGCACGCGGCGCAGATGACGGGCCGAGTGCGCGCCCATGGCGAACTCGGCGTGGTACTGGCTCTCGACGTCCGCCGCCCGCGGACCGGTTACGTGATTCACGCCACAACTCTGCGACGCGCTGCGTACGCTCGACTACGCACAGAAACGAACGCCAGGAGCTGTTGCCGTCCGTAGTCCCGGAGTGAGGTGCCGCAGTGGCCAACATCCAGTCCCTCGACCCGACCGCGTCCCCGCTCGACTACTACGGCTGGGAGCTGCGCCGCCAGCGCGAGGCCCACGGCCTCAAACAGGGCCAGCTCGGCGACATCATCTTCTGCACGGGCTCCCTGGTGGGCCAGATCGAGACCACGAAGAAGGTCCCGACGCGGGACTTCTCCGAGCGTGTGGACGCGGCGCTGGGCACGGACGGCCTGTTCTCACGGCTGATCGGCCTGGTGCTGCGCAGCCAACTCCCCACGTGGTTCCAGCCGTACGCGGAGATGGAGGCGAAGGCGGCGTACATCTCGACGTACCAGGCGCAGTTGGTCTACGGGCTGCTGCAGACGGAGGAGTACGCGCGGGCGGTGTTGGCCACGGGTATGCCGGACGACTTGGAAGGCCTGCTGGCGGCCCGGATGGAACGCCAGCGCATCCTGGAGCGTGAGCGGCCGCCGTTGGCCTGGGTGGTGCTGGACGAGGCGGTGCTGCACCGCCCCGTCGGAGGACACGAGGTCATGCGGCGGCAACTGGCCCGGCTGTTGGAGTTCGCCGGCCACCGCTGGATGCAGGTTCAGGTGCTGCCGAACGAGGCGGGTGCGCACGCCAGCCTCGCAGGATCGTTCACCGCCATGCGCTTCGACGACGACCCGGACATGATCTATACGGAAGACGTCATCTCCGGTCACATGACGGCTAATCCGGAGACCATCAGGGAAGCCGCGCTCCGTTACGCTCGCTTGCAGGCCGCCGCCCTCTCCGTGGAGGATTCAGCGGAACTGATCATCCGTGTGATGGAGGAACGCTATGGACACTGCTTCCAGCCCGAGGAACACCCAGTGGCGTAAGTCCAGTTACAGCGGAAACACCGGCGGCGAATGCGTCGAAGTCGCCGATGGATGCCCCGTTGGCGCTGTCCCGGTCAGGGACAGCAAGGACCCGTCCGGACCGGTCGTCACCGTCGGGGCCGGTGCCTGGCAGGCGTTCGTCGACGGTCTGCGGTAACCAGCTGACCGCTACTGCTCACCCCGCGCCGCCTGCCGGGCGAGGAAGTCCTCGAACGCCGCCTTCTGCTTGGGGTCCATGAAGCCCTGGCGGACATTGCGGGCCTGCTCCTCCAGCCAGTGCGCCTCCGCGGGGTCGAGCAGCTCCGCGACCACCGCGCCGTCGCGGGCCACCGCCGTACGTCCGCCGACGCGACGGCGGAAGAGCGTGAAGGGGCCGAACTCCTCGGGGTGCGCCAGCTCGGGCCCCTCCGCCCGGTCGCCCGCCGGGTAGGCGGTGGGCGACCAGTGCTCCCAGAGCGCCAGCGTCGCCGCGGGGACCAGCACCCCGTGCAGCAGGGGCCGGCCCCCCTCCCACTCGAACGTGACCGTGACCGGCTCACCGACCGTCTCGGCCATCCCCAGCACCCGCTCCACCTCGTCGTTGGCCGGGAAACTGACCTCTGCCTCGATGCGTATGCCCATGGCGCCACAGGCTACGGGCCGGCCCCGGGGCCTAGACCAGACGCTCCACCAGCAGCAGCGCGCCGACGAGGATCATCGCCGCGCCCGAGACGCGGGACACCGCCGTGGCGACGGCCGGGCGGGCGCCCAGGATCCGGCGTGCCGTGGCGCCGACGCCCGTGTAGACCACGGCGCAGTTGGCCGTGTGCACCAGGCCGAGGGCGACGATCTGCGCGGCGAAGGGCCAGTCGGCGTCCCGGGCGGCGAACTGCGGCAGCAGGGCCAGGAACAGCAGCAGCGCCTTGGGGTTGAGGCCGCTGATGCCCAGCCCGCGGACCGCACGCCCCACCCACGAGCCGGAGCCGTCCCCCTCGCCGCCCGCTTCGGCCCGGGGCGCCGCGGGGCGGGCCAGGGTCGTGGCGCCGAGCCAGATCAGATACGCCGCCCCGGCGCCGGTCAGCACGGTCAGCACCGTCGGTGAACCGGCGACCGCGGTCGCAAGCCCCGCGGCGACCACGGCGGTCAGCAGGACGTATCCGCTCAGCATGCCGCCGACGGCGGGCAGCACCGACCGGTGGCGCAGCCCCGCCGTGATCGCGTAGGCCCAGTCCGCTCCCGGGACCAGCACCAGCAGGAAGGACACCGACCAGAACGCTCCGATGCCGGCCATCTCCACCGTCTCCACCTCACACTCTTCCGGCTCTCCTGGGCAGATTAGGAAAGATTGCCCGAAAGGTGCTTTCAAGAATTCTCCGGTGTGCTGCCGTGCGTGGAAAGATTTCCTCCATGGACGACGTGGACCGGAAAATCCTTGCCGAGCTGCAGAGGGACGGTCGGCAGACCCTGACCGAACTCGCCGAGCGGGTCCGCCTCAGCGTCTCCCCCTGCCACCGGCGCCTGCGCGCGCTGGAGCGCTCCGGGGCGATCACCGGCTACCACGCCGCGCTGAACGCCCCCGCGCTCGGCCTGGGCTTCGAGGCCCTGGTCTTCGTCACCATGCGCTACGAGGACCGCCAGACCGTCGCCGCCTTCGAAACGGCCGTCGCCGAGATCCCCCACGTCCTCCAGGCCCAGCGGCTGTTCGGCGACCCCGACTACCTGCTGCGGGTCGTCACCCGCGACCTGGAGGCGTACCGGCGGCTCTACGACGAACGCCTCGCCTCCCTGCCCGGCGTCCAGCGCCTCAGCTCCACCCTCGTCATGGCCAACCTGGTCGAGGCCCGGCCCCTGCCCCTATGACCTCCGGCCGCCGGGAGCGAAAACCTCTCGACCGGGACCACTCGCACCACAATCATGGGCACCGACCCCACAAAGGAGGACGGTGTGGAGCCAGCGGAACTCCGCCGCGCAGTCGAGGCCGGCCGGACGGCCGCTTCAGAGCAGGGCCTCCGGGCCGACGAGGTGGTCGTCGTCCACAACTCGGACCGCGTCGTACTGCGTCTGCTGCCCTGTGACGTTCTGGCCCGGGTCGCGCCCTCGGGACATCTGGCAGAGGCCGCGTTCGAAGTGGAGGTCGCCCGTCGGCTCGCCGACGCCGAGGCTCCGGTGGGGGAGCTGGACCCCCGGACCGAGCCCCGGGTCCAGGTGCGGGACGCCTTCGCCGTCTCCCTCTGGACCTACTACGCACCGGTGGGACCCGAGATCGCGCCGGCCGACTACGCGGACGCGCTCATGCGGCACCACGCCGCCCTGCGCCGGATCGACGTGGACGCACCGCACTTCACCGACCGGGTGGCCGTGGCGCTGGACGGGGTGGAGGACCGGGAGCGGTCACCCGAGCTGTCCGACCCCGACCGGGCGTTCCTCCACGACACACTCGCCGGTCTGAGCGCCGAGACCAGGGCCGACAGGGCGCGCGACCAGCTGCTGCACGGCGAGCCGCACCCCGGAAACCTCCTGAACACGCGCAGAGGCCCGCTCTTCGTCGACCTCGCCACCTGCTGCCGCGGGCCGATCGAGTTCGACCTCGCCCATGGTCCGGAAGAAGTCGCGGAGCACTACCCGGGTGCGGATCCCGCACTGCTCCACCGGTGCCGCGCGCTGAACTGGGCGCTGTTCTCCGCCTGGCGCTGGCGCCGGGACGATCAGATGCCCGACCGGGACCACTGGAGGGCGGAGGGACTCGACCGGGTCCGCGCCGCACTCGACCGGATCTGACCGCCGGGCGTCACCGGTTCCGGGACGTCCCCTGGACGGCTTCCCGGGACGCGTTCCCGGAAGACGACGTGCCGCCGCCCGACCGGTCCGGCAGCATCGGGTAGCTCCCCGTGTTGGTCGGGGCGTGCTCCGGGAGCCACAGGACGGCGACCGCGCCCTCGGCCGGTATGTGCTCGGGGGCGCCGGCCGGGCGCACGTTGCGGAAGGTGAGCCGGGCGCCCAGGACCCGGGCCTGGCCCGCGGCGATGGTCAGGCCGAGCCCGTGCCCGCGACCGGCCCGGTCCGTGCTGCCGGTGCGGAACCGGCTCGGGCCCTCGGCCAGCAGGTCCTCGGGGAAGCCGGGGCCGTGGTCGCGGACCCGGATCACCCGGCCCTCGACGCTGACCTCGACGGGCGAGCGGCCGTGCCGGGCGGCGTTGGCGAGCAGGTTGAACAGCACGCGCTCCAGACGGCGCGGGTCGGTGGTGACCTCCGACTCGTGGATCACCCGTACCTCGACGGCCGGGTCCTTGGCCGCCACCCGCCGGGTCACGAAGTCGCCCAGCATGATGTCCTGCAGCTCGGCCCGCTCCGAGGCCCCGTCGAGCCGCGCCACCTCCAGGACGTCCTCGACCAGCGTGCGCATCGCCTTCGCCCGGTCCAGGACCAGCTCGGTCGGCCGGCCCGGCGGCAGCAGCTCGGCGGCCGTGAGCAGCCCGGTCACCGGCGTGCGCAGCTCGTGCGCGATGTCCGCGGTGACCCGGCGCTCGGCCTCGATGCGCTGCTGCAGGGCGTCCGCCATCGCGTCCACGGCGCGTGCCACGTCGTCCGTCTCGTCCCGCACGACGCCGCCGATGGCCTCCCGCACCCGGACCTCGGCCTCGCCGTTGGCCACCTGGTTCGCGGCGGCCGCGGCCTTGCGCAGCCGACGCGACAACTGACCGCCGATGAGCACGCCCAGCGCGCTGCCACCGAGGACGACCGCGATGGAACCGATGACCAGGGCCTGGTCCAGGTCGCTGAGGATGTCCGCGCTGCGGTCGGTGAAACCGGAGTGCAGGGACATCACGTGCCCGTCCTTGAGCGGCACCGCCGCCCAGATGTCCGTCACCCCGTCCGGCCGCTCGGCGACATACGTGGCCCGGCGGCCCGCCTCGACCTTGCGGCGCAGCTCGGGCGGCAGGTCGGGGTCGTCGATCTGGGCGTTCGGGAAGTTCTGCCGCCCGGACAGCTCGTAGTTGCGCTGGGCGATCAGGACGCGGTCGTCGGCGAGGTCGCGGGCATTGTCCAGCATCGAGACCCGGGCGGCGTTGTGCACGACCAGGCTCAGCGCGATCGCCACCAGTGCGCCGACCAGCGCGATGGCCGCGCTCAGCTTCCAGCGCAGCCCGGTGCGGATACCGCGGGCACGCAGCCCGCGCACACCGATGCCGCGCACCCCGGTGCCGCGCGCACGCCCGCCCGGCCCCCTGCGCCCACCGGGTCCCGCGTGCTCACCGGGCCCGGTGTGATCGCCGGGTCCCGGCTGCTCTCCGGGCTCCGTGCGGTCGTACGGGTGCCCCGGCGGCGAGACGCTCCGGCGTGGTCGGAAGAACCCCCGCATATCCCTGTATCCCCGCTCAGGCCTTCAACTTGTAGCCGAAGCCGCGGACCGTCTCGATCCGGTCCTGGCCGATCTTGGTGCGCAGCCGCTGCACGTGTACGTCGACGACCCGGGTGTCCCCGCCCCAGCCGTAGTCCCACACCCGCTCCAGCAGCTTGTCGCGGGAGAGCACGGTGCCCGGAGCGGAGGAGAACTCCAGCAGCAGCCGCATCTCGGTCGGAGTGAGCCCCACCGGCCGCCCGGCCCGGCGCACCTCCATGCCGTCCGTGTCCACCTCCAGGTCGCCGAAGGTGAGCACGCCACCGGTGTCCGCGGCCCCGGACGCCTCGGCCCGGTCGCCGCCCCCGGCGTGCCCGAAGCGGCGCAGCACGGCCCGGATCCGGGCGACCAGCACCGCGCCGTCGAACGGCTTGGTCACGTAGTCGTCGGCGCCCGCCTCCAGGCCGAGCACCACGTCGATGGAGTCCGCCCGCGCCGACAGCATGATCACCGGCACCGTGGACTCGTCCCGGATCCGGCGGCACAGGCTGACGCCGTCCAGGCCGGGGAGCATGACGTCCAGCAGGGCGATGTCGGGACGGTCGGCCCGGAAGGACTCCAGGCCCGAGAGCCCGTCGGGCATCGCGGTGACCGCGAAGCCGTCCCGCTCCAGGGCGAGCTGCGTGGCCTCGCGGATGACGTCGTCGTCCTCGACGAACAGGACGTGGGTCTGGTCTGCCATCCCGGTGCTCTCAGTCCTCATGGTGTGGTCGGTCGAACGGGTCGGTCGCCGGATCGCCCAAGGCGCCTTCACCCGGTCATCGGTACGAGCGGCCCGATCGGTTCACGCGGGCCGGCCCGGCCGGGCGGAGCGGTTCAGCTGTCCGGCTCCGGGACCGGGGTGGGCGCGTTCCCCGCGGCCTTGCTGTAGTCGTTGTGGGTGCGGTACTCCTCGGCGAACCGGCCCGACGTCCAGCTGTACGTGATCACGTTCTCGCCGGACGGACTCGACACCGGGTCCCCCTTGTCGTACACCTGCTTCGTCACCACCAGGTCGCCGCGGTCGATCTCCGCGTAGACCGGAGGCTCCTCGGCCTTGAACACATTCTGGTACGCGCCGTCCTCCTCGCGGTACACGTAACTGCCCACACCCACCGCGTCACCGCACGTCAGCACGTTGACGACGACGTCGTCCGCCGAGCCGTCCGTCAGCTTCCCGTACGACACGTCGATCGGGTACTCGTCGGCGACGCACGGCTTCAGCTCGCGCTTGACCTCCGGGGACACCTTGGGGTCGGCCTTGACGAGCCGCACCGCGTCGACCCGGTCGGGCACCTTCGAGGGCGAGGGGGACGACTTCGCCGCGGGCGCGGGCGACGGCGAGGCCGCGCCGCCGACCGTGTCCGCGTGGGCCGGCCCCTCGTCCCGGGCGCCGGTGCCGCCGGTCCCGCAGCCGGACAGGGAAACGCCGAGGGCGACGAACACGGCCACCGCCGTACTCGCCGCCTGCGTGGTTCTCCGGGTCTCCCCGGGAGTCCGACCGTCGGTCAGGCCGCGCAACGCTCCCGCTCCTCACGCTCCAGCGCCCGTGCGTCCAGATCGCGGGCGACCAGCTCCTCGCGGAGCCGGGCGAGCGCCCGGTGCAGCGTGCTCTTGACCGTCCCCGCCGACATGCCGAGGGCGGCGGCGGTCTCCTCCGTTGACATCTGCTCCCAGTGTCGCAGCACGACGACGCTGCGCTGCTTCGGGGCGAGCACCTTCAGGACGTCCATCAGCAGGGCCCGGTCCGCGTGCTGCTCGGTGGCGTCGTCCATGGGCGACTCGGGGAGCTGCTCGGTCGGCACCTCCTCCAGCTTCCGCGCCCGCCACCACTCGGTCCGGGTGTTGATCATCACCCGGCGCAGGTAGGCGTCCGCGAGCCGCTTGTCCTCGATGGTCTCCCAGCGCCGGTACGTCCGCGCCAGCGCGGTCTGCAACAGGTCCTGGGCGTCGACGGGGTCGGGGACCAGGCGCCTGGCGCTGCGCAGCAGCGCGTCCTGCCGGGTGCGGACGTACTCCTCGAACTCGAGCACCTCGCCCATGTCAACCGCCCTTCCGATCCCCGTACCCCGACGGTGGTCACCGTCGGCCCACTGCCTGTGGTCTGTTGTCGTGCCATGCCCTCTGGGCACGCAAACGAAGGTAGGGAAGCGTTGTCACGGCGCTGTGCGAAGCAGCCTGCGGCAAACCCTCGGCTGTCCGTCGGTTGTGTAACGGAAGGAGGAACCGGGAAAATCGACGCACCACTTGATGGTGACATCAGGCGATTTGCGCAATATAAGAGCCGTCACAAAGACGTCGCGGCAGCCGTCGTGTGCCAGCTCAGCGGCAGCCGTCGCGCGTCAGCTCAGCGGCAGCCGGTACAGCCCGTCCGCCAGCGGCTCCACCAGACCGTCGGCCACCAGCCCGTCCAGGGCGCGGGCGCGCTGCACCGGTTCCTGCCACACCTGGTCGAGGGCCGCCTGCGGCACCGGCCCGGCCGCCTCCCGCAGTACCGCGAGCAGCCGCCCGCGCACCTGCCGGTCGGTGCCCGCGTACGTCTGGCCGCGTCGCGGCGGCCCGTCGTGGGCGGGCTTGCCGGCCAGCCGCCAGGCGCACTGGGCCGCGATCGGGCAGCGGTGGCACGACTCGTTCTTCGCCGTGCAGACCAGCGCGCCCAGCTCCATCGAGGCGGCGGCCCAGCGGGCCGCACTCGCCTCCTCGGCGGGCAGCAGTGCCCGCGCCAGCTTCCGCTCGGCGGCGGTGGTGGCGTTCGGCGGGTACTGCACACCGCTGACCGCGCGGGCGAGGACCCGGCGGACGTTGGTGTCCAGTACGGCGTGCCGCTGGCCGTACGCGAAGGAGGCGACCGCCGCGGCCGTGTACTCGCCGATGCCGGGCAGTGCCAGCAGTTGGGCGTGGTCGGCGGGTACGTCGCCGCCGTGCCGTTCCGTTATGGCCGCGGCGGCGCCGTGCAGCCGCAGGGCGCGGCGCGGGTAGCCGAGCCGGCCCCAGGCGCGCACGGCCTCGCCCGGTGCCTCGGCGGCGAGGTCGGCGGGGCGCGGCCAGCGGGCCAGCCACTGCTCGTAGACGGGCTGGACACGGCTGACCGGGGTCTGCTGGAGCATGAACTCGCTGACCATCACGCCCCAGGCACCGGCCTCGGGGCGACGCCACGGCAGATCGCGGGCGTGCTCGTCGAACCAGTCGATGACGGGGGCGTGCAGCGGCACACCGGACGCGGCGGGGTCGGAGGGTCCGCCTGGCGAGGGCTTAGTGGGCGCAGTCATGACCCTCCGATCCTGCCACGGGAGGACCACCGCACGACAAACCGCCACCGGGTGCGTTCCGGACGGTCTGCGGAATGATGATCCGTAAAAGTTGCGGGCCGGAACGGCGGGTGGGACAAGGGAACGCGCCGATCTCTCGTACAGTTTGCGCCGTGGGATCTCTGCGCAATCCGGTCGGGCCGCTTCCCTCCTCCATCTACTGGCGACGGAGGGCCGTACTGCTGTCTCTTTTCGCCCTGTTGGCGCTGTTGATCACGTGGATCGTGGTCTCCGGCGGCGGGGGAGGCGACAAGGGCCGCGAGGACGGGGCCAACGGCAAGAACCCGGCACCGTCGATCACCCCGGGCCCCTCGGGTTCCGGCCCGGCGATCAGCCAGGCACCGGGCGGACGCGACGAGTCGGGCGACTCCAACGGCTCGGGCTCCGGATCGAGTTCGGGCGGTGACGGCTCCGGTGACGGCTCCAGTGACGGTTCCGGGTCCGGCGACGGCGAGTCGGGTGGCGGCGACGGATCGGGCAGCGCCGGTGGCCCAGGCGGCGGAGGCGGCGCGGTGACCGGCGTCGGCGCGGGCGACGCGCTGCCGGCCGGGTCGGCCCTGCCCAACTGCACCCCGGGCGCCGTGAAGTTGAGCCTGCGCAGCGTCCGCAACAGCTACTCGCCCGGGCAGACCCCCGCCTTCGAACTGACCGCGCGGAACACCTCCGGCAGCGACTGCAAGGTCGATCTCGGCCCGAAGAACGCGGTGTTCACCATCACCCCGGCCGACGGCGACGACGCCTACTGGGCCTCGGACGACTGCGTCAAGGGCACGGGCAGCCTGCGCTACCGCGTCGCCGCCGGCAGCGGCATCACCTACACCACCAAGTGGGACCGCAAGCCCAGCGCCCCCGAGTGCGGTACGCCGCCGGCGGGTTCGGCCAAGGCGGGCACCTATCTGGTCGAGGCAAAGGCGCCCGGCTTCGAGAAGGTCCAGACGTCCTTCGTCCTGAAGAACGACTGACCGGGGGCGCGGCCGCGCCCCCGGGGCCCGCCGCGGACGTCAGACGTAACGCTCCAGGATCGACGACTCCGCCAGCCGCGACAGCCCCTCCCGCACGCTGCGCGCCCGCGCCTCGCCGACACCGTCCACCGTCTGGAGGTCGTCCACACTCGCCGCGAGCAGCTTCTGCAGACCACCGAAGTGCTCCACCAGCCGGTCGATGATCGCGCCCGGCAGCCGCGGCACCTTGGCCAGCAGCCGGAACCCGCGCGGCGACACCGCGGAGTCCAGCGTCTCGGGCGACCCGGTGTACCCCAAGGCCCGCGCCACCGTGGACAGTTCCAGCAGCTCGGCGTGGCTCAGCTTGTCCAGCTCGGCGAGCGCCTCGTCGACCGTACGGGAGCGCTTCGCGGTCGGCTCGGGCACGTAGTCCCGCACGACCAGCTCGCGCTCGGGCTCCACACCGGCGATCAACTCGTCCAACTGCAGCGCGAGCAGCCGCCCGTCCGTCCCCAGCTCCACCACGTACTCGGCGATCTCGGTGGCGATCCGGCGCACCATCTCCAGCCGCTGCGCGACCGCCGAGACGTCCCGCACCGTCACCAGGTCCTCGATCTCCAGGGCCGACAGCGTGCCCGCGACCTCGTCGAGCCGGAGCTTGTACCGCTCCAGGGTCGCCAGCGCCTGGTTGGCCCGGGACAGGATCGCGGCCGAGTCCTCCAGCACCCGCCGCTGCCCGTCCACGTACAGGGCGATCAGCCGCATCGACTGCGAAACCGACACGACGGGGAATCCGACCTGCTTGCTGACCCGGTCCGCCGTACGGTGCCGCGTACCGGTCTCCTCCGTCGGAATGGTCGGGTCCGGGAGGAGCTGCACCCCGGCCCGCAGGATCTTCGACAGGTCGGACGACAGCACGATGCCGCCGTCGAGCTTGCACAGCTCGCGCAGCCGCGTCGCGGTGAACTCGACGTCCAGCACGAAACCGCCCGTGCACATCTGCTCGACGGTCTTGTCGGAACCCAGCACGATCAGACCGCCGGTGTTGCCGCGCAGGACCCGCTCCAGGCCGTCGCGCAGGGACGTGCCGGGCGCCACGGCGCTCAGTGAGGCGCGCATCAGGCCATCGGCACCGGCACTCCCACCGGACTTTCCGGGAGCTGCTGCCCGGTCGTTGGCTGCCACTGCACTCCTCCGGTCGCAGGTTCTTCCGGCCCTCCCCCGTCGCACACTCGGTCGTACGGACGGGCGAGACCAGGGCAAAGTCTACCGGCGGTCCTCCTCATCCCGTGGGGCCTCTCGCCGACGCGAGCGCGGAAGCACCCGCAGGGCGTCCCCCATGTCCGCGACTTCCAGCACCTTCATGCCGTCGGGGACCCTGCCCGGATCGGCCGGTACCAGGGCGTGCGTGAAGCCCAGCCGGTGCGCTTCGGAGAGCCTGCGCTGCACCCCCGTGACCCGTCTCACCTCCCCGGCGAGACCGACCTCGCCGATCGCGACGAGGTTCTTGGGCAGCGGAGTGTCACTGGCCGCACTCGCCAACGCCAGCGCGACGGCGAGGTCGGCGGCGGGCTCGGAGAGCTTCACCCCGCCCACCGTCGCGCTGTAGATGTCCCTCTTCCCCAGCGCGCTGATGCGGCCGCGCTGCTCCAGCACGGCCAGCATCATCGACACCCGCGAGGTCTCGAGCCCCGAGGTCGTACGCCGCGGCGACGGAATCTGCGAGTCCACGGTCAGCGCCTGCACCTCGGCGACCAGCGGCCGGCGCCCCTCCAGGGTGACGGTCAGACAGGTGCCGGGCACGGGCTCGGCCCGCCGCGTGAGAAACAGCCCACTGGGATCGGCGAGCCCCGTGATCCCCTCGTCATGCAGCTCGAAGCACCCGACCTCGTCGGTCGTCCCGTACCGGTTCTTCACCCCCCGCACCAGCCTCAGCCGCGCATGCCGGTCGCCCTCGAAATGCAGCACGACGTCCACGAGGTGCTCCAGCAGCCGCGGGCCCGCGATGGCCCCGTCCTTGGTGACGTGGCCCACCAGCAGCGTGGACATGCCGCGTTCCTTGGAGGCCCGGATCAGCGCCCCCGCGACCTCCCGCACCTGCGCCATGCCGCCCGGGGCGCCGTCGATCTCGGGCGAGGCGACGGTCTGCACGGAGTCCAGGATCAGCAGCGACGGCTTGACGGCGTCCAGGTGCCCGAGCACCGCCGCGAGGTCCGTCTCGGCGGCGAGATACAGATGGTCGTCGATGGCGTGGATCCGGTCGGCCCGCAGCCGCACCTGGCTCGCCGACTCCTCACCGGTGACGTACAGCGTCCGGTGCTCGTCGCTCGCCGACTTGGCCGCGACGTCAAGGAGCAGCGTGGACTTCCCGACGCCCGGCTCACCGGCGACCAGCACCACGGCCCCGGGCACCAGCCCGCCCCCCAGCACCCGGTCCAGCTCGGGCACGCCGGTGGAACGGGCGGTCGCCTGCCGGCCGTCGACCTGCCCGATCGGCACCGCGGACGTGGTCACGCGCCCCGGGGTGGTCGTACGCACGGCGGGCGCGCCGTACTCCTCGACCGTGCCCCATGCCTGGCATTCGGGGCAGCGGCCGAGCCACTTGGCCGTCTGCCAGCCGCACTCGGTGCAGCGGTAGGACGGCCGTTCCTTGGCGGACTTCGTACGGGCAGCCATGCACGAACCGTAACGGCCCCCACTGACAGCGGACCCGGGGGACCGTCCCGTGGCCGCCCGGCGCGGGTGTGGCCGCGGGGGTGGGTCGCGCGTCCCGGCGCTGCCGGGGTGCCGCTGCGCCCACCCGTGCCGCCCCAGCGGCACGACTGCCCGCAGCGGCGCGCGGCCGGCGACTGCCCGCAGCTAGGGCCGGTGGCGACGCGGCGGGAGAGCCGCGTACGGCGGGAAGGGGACGTGGCGGGGGGTGTTCGCCCGCAGCGGTTGGCGCGTCAACGCCGCGAGCCTCTGTCAGCACCCGATTCCGCGCCGTTCCGAGGACGAACACCCCCCGGCGCGGCCCCGACCCACCACCCCACGCACCGCGCAACGCGCACCCCCACCAAACCCGCAGCGGCGCCGCAGGCACCCCGAACGGACGACGCGCACCCCGCCCCGGCCACGGAAGAACAGCTTCCTGTCCCCTTATGAGGGATCGTTTCACCCGTACGGATTAAAAGTGCCCAACGCGCCAGTTCGCGCCACCCATAGCCCCCTACGGTCGCCGAGTGATGAGGAGCAGTCCGGAAACCACGACCCGCACGACCGGCGCACACCGGGCGCACTCGCACCGGGAAGCGCGTGACCGCGCCGCGGCGAGGGCGCTGGCGCAACCGCCGGTGCAGCGTCCGCCCGCGCGGTACGCCGCGTACGACGCGTATCTGGACGGCCTGTTCACGTACTGCCTGTCCGTGCTCTGCGACCACGACGCCGCGACCGCCGCCCTGGCCGACGTCCTGGCCCTCGCCGAGCGCCGCGGCCACCGCGCCCCCAGCTCCGCGGCCGACCGCAGGGCCTGGCTGTACGCGCTGGCCCGCTGGTCCTGCCTGCGCAAGCTGGCCGAGGCCAAGCAGAAACGTCCGAGCAGCCACGCGGCAGGCCGCCCCGCCAGGCCCGCGACAAACACCCCCACCACCTCCACCACCTCCACCTCCACCACCTCCACCACCGACGAGACCCACCAGCGCCACCGCACCGAACTCGCCCTCCTGGCCTGGCCGGAGGCCGCCGGCACCACCCCCGAGCAGCGCGAGGCCCTCGAACTCGCCGTGCGCCACCACCTGGCCCCGCACGAGGTCGCCGCCGTCCTCGGCATGGACCTCGCCACCACCCGCGAACTGCTCGCCTCGGCCGCCTGCGAGGTGGAACGCACCCGCGCCGCCCTGGCCGTCGTGGAGACCGGCACCTGCGCCGGAGTAGCCCGCCTCACCGGCGACAACCGCTACGTCCTGAGCAGCGCCCTGCGCCGCGAGCTGGTCCGGCACGTCGACGACTGCCCCCGCTGCCGCCGAACCGCCGAGCGCGCGGTCCCCGGCCGGTGGCCCGGCACCAGCGTCACTCCCGCCGAACTGCCCGTCCTGGAAGCCCCCCGCACCGCACTGCACGGAACCCCGGCCCACACCTCCCGCGCGCGCGGCAGCGCCCCCCGCTTCGACCGGCGCGGCTTCCCCATGGACCCCAAGGACCGCGCGGCCCGGCGCGACCGCCTGCGCGCCCGCGCCGTCACCACCACCGTCGTCGCCACCGTCGTGGCGGCCCCCGTGCTCGCCCTGTGGGCTGCCTACCGGGGCACCCCCGTCGTCGAGGGCGAGGAGGGCCGCTCGGCCAGCGCCAGCGAGAGCCAGGACCCGGACGGCCTGGAGGGCGAGTCGGGCGGCCGCTACGGGTACGAGAACGCCGGCAACGCGAGCACCACCCCGGGCACCGGCTTCGGCAAGAACGGCGACGCCGACGTCTCCGTGGAAGTCGTCGGCGTCCCGGGCGCCGCCGAGAAGGGCGCCGGCCACCTCAGGGTGACGGCCGGCCACGACGGCGACACCACGCTGGTCACGCTGACCGCGACCGGCGACGCCCCGGTGCGCTGGTCCGTGTCCGTCGGCGCCTCCTGGCTCTACCTGAGCCAGTCCTCGGGCACCCTGCGCCCCGGCGAGGCCGTGACGGTCCGGGTGTACGTCGACCACCTGCGCGAGCCGTCCGGCCACTGGAGCGCACGGGTGGCCGTGTCGCCCGCCGGGGCCGTCGTGACCATCGAGGGCTACGGCCCCGCGCTCACCCCGTCCCGCCCGGGCCCCCGCCCCAGCACGCCCGACGACACCACGTCCCCGTCCCACCCGGGCCAGAACCCGGATCCGGATCCGGACCCGGACCCGTCCACCTCGCAGCCCACCGATCCCGATCCGGACCCGACACCCACCGAGGACCCGCCGACGTCGCCCGACCCGGACCCGTCGACGAACGAACCGTCCCCGACCGGCGGCACAGGCGGCTCGTCACCACCGCCGAGCAACAGCGACAGCGGCGCCCCGAGCCCGTCCGGCTCCTAGACGGCGCCCGGGGCCCGGGCCCGGTCTCAGCGAGCCGGATCCGCCGGATGCGGTGCCAGCAGGGGCAGCTGCGAAGCCAGCCGCTCCTCGCACAGCTCGACCAGCCGGTCGTACCCCGCCTTGCCCATCAGCTCGATCAGCTCCGGCCGGTAGGACACGTACACCGGGTCCCCCGCGCCGTGCGCCGAGGTCGCCGAGGTGCACCACCAGTGCAGGTCGTGCCCGCCCGGGCCCCACCCCCGCCGGTCGTACTCACCGATCGACACCTGCAGCACGCGCGTGTCGTCGGGCCGGTCGATCCACTCGTACGTCCGCCGGACCGGCAGCTGCCAGCACACGTCCGGCTTCGTCTCCAGCGGCTCCCGGCCCTCCTTGAGCGCCAGGATGTGCAGCGAGCAGCCCGCACCCCCGGCGAAGCCCGGCCGGTTCTGGAAGATGCACGAGCCCTGGAAGGGCCGGGTCTGCCGGGAGCCCTCGTCGTCCTCGGAGATCCAGCCGTTCCGCGTGCCCTCGGCGTGGTGCTGCCAGAGGTCCGGCGTGAGCCTCGCCACGTGCTCGGCGACCCGCTTCTCGTCGTCCTCGTCGGAGAAGTGCGCGCCCAGGGAGCAGCACCCGTCGTCGGCGCGGCCCGCCTGGATGCCCTGGCAGCCGCTGCCGAAGATGCAGTTCCAGCGAGAGGTCAGCCATGTCAGATCGCACCGGAAGACCTGCTCGTCGTCCGCCGGATCCGGAAACTCCACCCACGCGCGCGCGAAGTCGAGCCCCTTCTCGTCGCCCGCGGCGCCCTGCGCTTCACCCAGAACGCGCTTTTTGTCCTTCTTGGCCGACTTTTCGTCCTTCGCCTTTTTCGTCTTTGGCACGGCTCCAGGGTAAGTCGCCGGAGCGCGAGGACGGGACCACGGCGGGTCCCGTCGGCAGTAGCGTTCCGTACATGAGACTCGGTGTTCTCGACGTGGGTTCGAACACGGTGCACCTGCTGGTGGTGGACGCCCACCCCGGCGCCCGCCCGCTGCCCGCCCACTCGCACAAGGTGGAACTGCGCCTCGCCCAGCTCCTCGACGAGGACGGGGCGATCGGCCCCGACGGCGTCGACCGGCTGGCCGCGGTCGTCAAGGAGGCGCTCCAGGCCGCAGAGGACAAGGGCGTCGAGGACCTCCTGCCGTTCGCCACCTCGGCCGTGCGCGAGGCGAGCAACGCCGACGACGTCCTCGCGCGCGTGCACGCCGAGACCGGCGTCGAGCTGACCGTCCTCACCGGCGCCGAGGAGGCCCGGCTCACCTTCCTCGCCGCCCGCCGCTGGTTCGGCTGGTCCGCGGGCAGGCTGCTGGTCCTCGACATCGGCGGCGGCTCCCTGGAGATCGCCTACGGCATCGACGAGGAGCCGGACGCCGCCGTGTCGCTGCCGCTCGGCGCGGGCCGGCTGACCGCGGCCCGGCTGCCCGACGACCCGCCCCACCCGGACGACGTCAGGGCACTGCGCCGCCACGTCCGTACGGAGATCGCCCGGACCGTCGGCGAGTTCAGCCGCCTGGGCGCCCCCGACCACGTGGTCGCCACCTCGAAGACCTTCCGGCAGCTGGCCCGCATCGCCGGCGCCGCCCGCTCCGCCGAGGGCCTCTACGTCCAGCGCGAGCTGAAGCGTGCCTCGCTGGAGGCGTGGGTGCCCCGCCTGGCCGCCATGACCAGCACCGAGCGCGCGGAACTCCCCGGCGTCTCCGAGGGCCGGGCGCACCAGCTGCTGGCCGGCGCCCTGGTCGCCGAGGCCGCGATGGACCTCTTCCACGTGGAGAACCTGGAAATCTGCCCCTGGGCCCTGAGGGAGGGCGTGATCCTGCGCCGCCTGGACCACATGGGCCAAGGGTGAACGCCGCCCCTGAAAGGGGCGCGGGGCTGTATCGATGTGCGGCTCCGCCGCGTGGGCACGACAAGCCACGACGCACCCGCACCCGCACCCGCAGCCGCACCCGCCCTATGGCCCTCACCACAACGGCGATCGGGCACCCCGCGACTCCCAGCGGGCACCCCGTACCCTGACCCCCGTGGCAAATCCCAGGGACGTGATCCGCACCCCGGACCCGAAGGTCGCCCTGTCGACGGCTTCCGTCTACCCGGAGTCGACGGCGACGGCCTTCGAGATCGCCGCGCGCCTCGGCTACGACGGCGTGGAGGTGATGGTCTGGACGGACCCGGTCAGCCAGGACATCGAGGCGCTGCGCAGGCTCAGCGACTACCACCGCATGCCGATACTCGCCGTGCACGCACCGTGTCTGCTCATCACCCAGCGCGTGTGGTCCACCGACCCCTGGGTCAAGCTCCAGCGCGCCCGTGCCGCCGCCGAGAAGCTCGGCGCGTCCGCCGTGGTGGTCCACCCCCCGTTCCGCTGGCAGCGCCAGTACGCGCGGGACTTCGTCCAGGGCATCTGGCGGATGGCCGACGAGACGGACGTCCGGTTCGCCGTGGAGAACATGTATCCCTGGCGCTACCGCGACCGCGAGATGCAGGCGTACGCCCCCGACTGGGACGTGACGAACGACGACTACCGGCACTTCACCATCGACCTCAGCCACGCCGCGACCTCCCGCACCGACGCCCTCGGCATGCTCGACCGCATGAGCGACCGCCTCGGCCACGTCCACCTCGCCGACGGCAAGGGCTCCGCCAAGGACGAGCACCTGGTCCCGGGCCGCGGCAACCAGCCCTGCGCCGAAGTGCTGGAGCACCTCACGCACACCGGCTTCGACGGCCACGTGGTCATCGAGGTCAACACCCGGCGCGCGATGTCCAGCGCCGAACGTGAGGCCGATCTCGCCGAGGCGCTGGCCTTCACCCGCCGGCACCTGGGGCAGTCGGCGGCCTCGGCGTCCGGGTCCGCCGGTGCCGCCGGTGCCGCGCGGACGGAGCGCCGGTGACCGACGCCGACGGGGCCGTCCGCCGCCGCGGCCGCCCGCCGCGCACGGCGTCCGGCGACACCCGCGACCGGATCCTCGCCACCGCCCGCGAGGAGTTCTCCGAACGCGGCTACGAGAAGACGTCCGTACGCGGCATCGCCAAGGCCGCGGGCGTGGACCCGGCGCTGGTGCACCACTACTTCGGCACCAAGGAGCAGGTCTTCGAGGCGGCCATCGAGGTCGCCTTCGCACCGGCCCTGAAGGTCCCCGAAGCGCTCGGTGACGGCCCCCTCGACGGCATCGGGGAGCAGCTCACCCGGTTCATCATGGGCGTGTGGGAGAACCCCACGACCCGCAAGCCGGTGCTGGCCATCGTCCGTTCCGCCGTGAACAACGAAACCGCCGCCGCCGTCTTCCGCCGCCTGATCGCCACCCAGGTGATGCGGCGGGTGGCGGCCCGGCTGGAGCGCCCGGACGCGGAGCTGCGCGTCGAGCTGGCGGCGGCGCAGCTGGTGGGGTGCGCGATGCTCCGCTACGTGATCAAGGTGGAGCCGCTGGCCTCCGCCGACGCGGAGCAGATCATCGCCCGCATGGCCCCCGTCGTACAGGGGCACCTCACGGGCCCCTGAGGACACCCGCCCGCAGGCGTACGGCGAGACGAACGTCCCGCATTCCGGACGCCCCGTCCCGACCCCTGGATGACCGGCGTACGCTCGACGACAGTCATAACTCTCCGAAGGAGCGAGCGACGATGCCCGAACTGAGGTCCCGCACTGTCACCCACGGCCGCAACATGGCGGGCGCCCGCGCCCTTATGCGTGCCTCCGGTGTACCCGGCGCGGACATCGGGCGGAAGCCGATCATCGCCGTCGCCAACAGCTTCACGGAGTTCGTGCCGGGCCACACGCACCTGGCGCCGGTCGGCCGGATCGTCAGCGAGGCGGTCGCCGCGGCCGGCGGCATCCCGCGCGAGTTCAACACGATCGCCGTGGACGACGGCATCGCGATGGGCCACGGCGGCATGCTGTACTCCCTCCCCTCCCGCGACCTGATCGCGGACAGCGTGGAGTACATGGTCGAGGCCCACTGCGCCGACGCCCTGATCTGCATCTCCAACTGCGACAAGATCACCCCGGGCATGCTCAACGCGGCGCTCCGCCTGAACATCCCGACGGTCTTCGTCTCCGGCGGCCCGATGGAGTCCGGCCGCGCCACCCTGGTCGACGGCACGGTCCGCACCCTGGACCTGGTCGACGCGATGTCGGAGGCGGTCAACGAGAAGATCTCCGACGCGGACATCCTCCGCATCGAGGAGAACGCCTGCCCCACCTGCGGCTCCTGCTCCGGCATGTTCACCGCCAACTCGATGAACTGCCTGACCGAGGCCATCGGCCTCTCCCTCCCCGGCAACGGCTCGGTGCTGGCCACCCACACCGCCCGCAAGGCGCTGTACGAGAACGCCGCCCGCACGGTCCTGGACCTGACCCGCCGCTACTACGAGCAGGACGACGACTCGGTCCTGCCCCGCAACATCGCCACCCCCGCGGCCTTCGAGAACGCCATGGCGCTGGACATCGCGATGGGCGGCTCGACCAACACGATCCTGCACCTGCTGGCCGCCGCCCAGGAGGCGGAGGTCGCCTACGGCCTCACCGAGATGGACGCCCTCTCGCGCCGCGTCCCGTGCCTGGCCAAGGTCGCGCCGAACGTCGCCAAGGACCGCACGTACTACATGGAGGACGTGCACCGCGCGGGCGGCATCCCCGCCCTCCTCGGCGAGCTGCACCGCGGCGGCCTGCTCAACGAGGACGTGCACTCCGTCCACAGCCCGTCCCTGGCCGACTGGCTGAAGACCTGGGACATCCGCGGCGGCTCCCCCTCCCAGGAGGCCGTCGAGCTGTGGCACGCCGCTCCCGGCTGCGTCCGCTCCGCCGAGGCATTCTCCCAGTCCGAGCGCTGGGACTCCCTCGACGACGACGCCCAGGGCGGCTGCATCCGCTCCGTCGAGCACGCCTACTCCAAGGACGGCGGCCTCGCGGTCCTGCGCGGCAACCTCGCCGTGGACGGCTGCGTCGTCAAGACGGCCGGCGTCGACGAGTCGATCTGGACCTTCGAGGGCCCGGCCGTCGTCTGCGAGTCGCAGGAGGAGGCCGTCCAGAAGATCCTCACCCAGCAGGTCAAGGAGGGCGACGTCGTCGTCATCCGCTACGAGGGCCCCAAGGGCGGCCCCGGCATGCAGGAGATGCTCTACCCGACCTCCTACCTGAAGGGCCGCGGCCTCGGAAAGGCATGCGCCCTGGTCACCGACGGCCGCTTCTCCGGTGGCACCTCGGGCCTGTCCATCGGCCACGCCTCCCCGGAGGCGGCGGCCGGCGGCACCATCGCCCTGGTCGAGGACGGCGACCGCATCCGCATCGACATCCCGAACCGCTCCATCGAGCTGCTCGTGGACGACGCCGAGCTGACCCGCCGCGAGCAGGGCCTGAACGGCGTGTACGCCCCGAAGAACCGCGACCGCAAGGTCTCCGCGGCCCTGAAGGCGTACGCCGCGATGGCCACCAGCGCGGACAAGGGCGCGGTGCGCGACGTCAGCAAGCTGGGCTGACCCCGGGCCGGGCGGGATCGAAGGGCCTACCAGGCCCCCGGGTCCCGCCCGGACACCCCGAACACCGTCCCGTCCGGCGCCCCGGCGTACACGTGCCCGCCCGCGACCAGCGGCGCCGGCAGCGACGCGGGCACCTTGTCGGAGTCGGCGCCGAGCCGGGGCCGGGTCTGCCCGAGGAGCCTGCCCTCGCGCGCGTCGACACCGAGGAGCCGCCCGTCGGGCGCGGTGACGTACACGTGCCGCCCGTCGGAGACCGGCGCCGAGCCCCGGCTCACGCCCGTCTCCAGCCGCCACGCCTGCTTCCCCGCCGCCGTGTCCACGGCGACCAGCGAGCCGCCCGCGCCCATGAGGTACACGGTGTCCCCGCGCACGCCCGCCGAGGCCGACGCCTGCTCGACCGGGATCGGCAGCGTCACCCGGCGGGTCGCCCCGGTGGCGGGCGTGTGGCGGACCACGGCCTTCACGTCGCCGTAGGTCGCCCCTTCGGCGACGAGGAACACGGAACCGTCCGCCGCTGCCACGGGCGTCAGCGTCCCCGCCAGGTCCGCGTCCCAGCGCACGTCCCCGCTCGCCGGGTCCACCGCGGTGACCCGGGTCCGCTTCCCGTCCGCGCTCGGGCTCGTCGCGTACGCCACCGGGTGCCGCTCCCCGGCGAACGAGGTGAAGTACGGCACCGCCTGCCCGGGGATCCGGCGCGACCACATCGTCCGCCCCGTGGCGCTGTCCACGCCGGTGACCAGCCCGTCGGCGCGGGTGAGCAGCAGCATGTCGCCGACGGTACGCAGCCCGTCGTACGCGGGCATGTCCTCCTGCCACTTGGGCTCGCCCGTCGCGGGGTCGAGCGCCTCCAGCGGGCCCAGCAGTCCGACCTCGGGCTGCACGAGCCCGCCCGACACGACCGGCGGTTCGTTGCGCACGGCCTCCTCGACGGGGTGCCGCCACAGCGTGCTCCCGTCGGCCGGGTCGAGCGCGAAGACCAGCCCGGGCCGGGCGCACAGCAGCCGCCGCGCCTCGTACGAGCACTGCGGCATCCCGCCGCCCTTCGCCGCGGGCAACGCCTCCCACGCCCCGAACCCGCCCGGCGCGCTCTGCGCGGTGGGCGTGCCCGCGGGCTCGGCACCGCCGAACGCCTGCACGGCGACCAGGCTCCCGATCACGGCGAGACCCACCGCCCCGGCGACGAGCGCCGACCGCTTCCCCAGCCGCCGCACGACCCGCCCGGCCCGTCCGGTCGGCCCGGTCGGCCCGGATGGCCCGGCGGAAGCCCGCGGGGCGGCTTCCGCCCCGGCCTCCGCCGGAGCCTCGGCCCGCTCCGTCCGCGGTGCCGGTATGAACACCTGCGTGTCATAGGCCGCCGCGACCGACCGCAGCTCCCGCATCAACTCGTCCGGCGTAGGCCGGTCCTCGGGCTCCTTGGCGAGGCACCGCAGCACCAGCGGCGCGAGCGAGTCCGGTACGCCGGTCAGATCGGGCTCGTCGTGCACGACCTGGTAGGCGACGACGTACGGGCTGTCGGAGTCGAACGGCCCTCGTCCGGTCGCCGCGTGCACCATCAGCGAACCGAGGGTGAAGACGTCGGCCGCGGGCCCCACCTCCCGGGGCCGCCGGAACTGCTCGGGCGCCATGTAGGGCGGCGTGCCGATCAACTTCCCGGTCTCGGTGCGCAGTTCGCTGTCCTTCGGCCGGGAGATGCCGAAGTCGATGACCTTCGGACCGTCCTCGGCGAGCAGGACGTTGCTCGGTTTGAGGTCCCGGTGCACGACGCCGACCCGGTGGATGTCGCGCAGCGCCTCGGCGAGCCCGGCCATCAGTCGGCGCAGCTGGGGCTCGTCCATCGGCCCGTTCCGCTTCACCTGCTCGGACAGGGTCGGGCCGGGGATGAACAGCGTGGCCATCCAGGGCCGCCCGGCATCCGGGTCGGCGTCCACGACCGGCGCCGTGAAGGCCCCGCTCACCCGCCGGGCCGCCGCCACCTCCTGCCGGAAACGCCCCCTGAACTCGGGGTCCCTGGCGTACGTGGCGTGCACGACCTTGACCGCCACGCGCATCCCGGAGGTGCTGCGGGCCAGGTGCACGACGCCCATGCCGCCCGAGCCGAGCCGGGACTCCAGACGGTAGTGACCGGCGTACTCCGGAAGTTCCGCTTCCGCGTCCGCTCCGGCATCCCGCTGCGGCGCCATGGAACCACCCCCCGAGCTGTTCGTTCGCGCGAGCGATGATCGGAGCCTAGTCGATGGGACGCAAGGGACGGAGTCGGCCTGCCGACCCGCGTGTGCGACTTGCGAACTGGTGTTTCATGGCTTGTTCTTGGGGTATCACCGGTGCCCCGCGACAGTCGTGGGGTGTTCAACGGGGGGAGTTCTTCATGTCGGTCGAGCAGGTCCAGAACATCGGCGGCGGGGAAGAGGGCGAAAGGACAGGGGGCGAGGGAGTCGTCGCGGCGGCGGCCCTGCGCTCCTACCCGGTCGCGCCGGGCTACCGCCTGAACGTGCGCAGCGGCCCGGGCACCAACTACTCCGTGGTGCGGGTCCTGGCCGAGGGCTCCAGGGTCACGATCAACTGCCAGCGCACGGGGGAGCGGGTCTCCGGCCCCTACGGCACCTCGAACATCTGGGACAACATCGGCAGCGGCCAGTACGTCTCGGACACGTACATCCTCACCGGCAGCGACGGCTACGTGGCCCCTCGCTGCTGACCTTGTAACAGGGCTGTCTTAGGGACGTACTAGGAGGTTGCCTAGGGGAACGGTGTGCCGGGCCGAGCGGGTCTTGGTGGACAGAAACGCCCGCTCGGACCGTTCGGTACGGGTGGCCCGGCACGCCAACCGATCCTGAGGTAGACAACGATGCGCGTTCGCAAGCTGACCCTCGCCGCCATGGCCCTCGCCGCCGGTCTCTCGCTCACGGCCTGCCAGAACGATGACGGCGGCTCGGACCAGGGTGCCGCCCCGCCGGCCTCCTCCGCGGCGTCCTCGTCGAACGGCGGCTCGGGCTCGGCCGGCTCGGACCAGCAGGACGGCTCGGACTCCGCGGGCAAGTCCCCCAACGGGACCGGCGGCACCGACGGGACGGGGGGTTCCGGCGGCACCGGCGGGGCCGGCGAGGACGGCAAGGCCGCCAAGTGCAGCACCGACGAGCTGGAGATCACGGCGATCGACGCCACCATCGGCGGCGACTCCGACGGCACCGTCGCGGTCGACCTGAAGAACGGCGGCGGCCGGGACTGCTCCCTCGCGGGCTACGCCGGCGTCGACCTGAAGACGAACTCGGGCACCGTGTCCGCCGAGCGCACCGGCGACCCGGCCCCCAGGATCGTCCTCGGCGACGGGGAGACGGTGACCTTCGGCATCACCTACCCGATCAACGACTCGGGCGGCTCCGGCGTCCGCATCACCGGCCTGGTGGTGACCCCGCCCGACGAGACCAAGTCGGTCACCCTCGACTGGCCGGGCGGCTCCTCGCTGCCCGTCACGGACGGCTCCGGCACCCCGGTGCGGGTCGGCCCGCTCGGCAGCGCCGGCCAGGGCGGCTGACCGCACGGCACGCCCCGAACGGCGCGCGCGATAATCGACCCGTGAGCGCAGAGAACGGCAAGAACGGCATCCCGGACACCCCCGCGGGCCCCCGCCCCGAACCCCTGCGGTTCTACGGCACGACCTGGGTGGACCACGACCACGGCTACACCGCCCGCCGGGTGGGTCTCGCCGTGGGCTCCCTGGCCGTGGCGGCCGCCGCCTGCTTCGTGCTCCGCGTCGCCTACCAGGGCCTGCAGATCGCCGACATCGGCAGCTTCGTCTCGCTGCTGATGATCGTGATGTTCGCGATCTGCAGCGCCCTGGCCTTCCGCCACACCTGGTCCGGCTTCGCCGGCCGCCCGGACCCGGACCGGCAGGCATCCATGCGCGGCCTGCTGGCCATCGGCTTCGTCGGCTCCCTCCTCGCCTACTTCTTCCGCACCTTCACCGAGGCACCGGGCGAGAAGCTGCACCGCGAGGAGTACGAGAAGGCCCGCGCGGAGTACGAGAAGCGCACCACCCGCCGCTCGGGCAACCCGTCGAAGAAGCGCCGCGGGAAGTAGCACGCCAGGGGCGGCGCCGGAACCAGCCCCGCGAAAGCGGCGCCGCCGGACACGCGAGCGGGGTGCGGGGACTCCAGCAACCCCTCCGGCAACCCCCTACGCCTACCAGACCCGTACGGCCACCATGGCCGCATGACGACACCGCTGACCCCGGACGACCGGGCCACTCCGAACGCCGCCCCCGCGCAGCCGGCCAACCACGGCGCCCGCGCCCACTCCTTCAACGCGGCCGCGGCCCAGTACGCCGCCAACCGCCCCTCCTACCCGTCCGTCCTCTTCGACGCGCTGGAGGAGCTGACCGGCCGCCCCCTCAAGGGAGCCCGCGTCGTGGACGTCGGCGCCGGTACCGGCCTCGCCACCGCCCGCCTGCACGAGCGCGGCGCCGACGTCGTCGCCGTGGAACCCGGCGCCGGCATGGCCACCGAGTTCCGCCGCACCCTCCCCGGCGTGCCCGTGGTCCGCGGCAACGGCAACGCCCTCCCCCTCGCCGGCCGCAGCGCCGACCTCCTCACCTACGCCCAGGCCTGGCACTGGACCGACCCCGCCCTGGCCGTCCCGGAGGCGCTGCGCGTGCTGCGTCCGGGCGGCGCGCTGGCGCTGTGGTGGAACACCGACGCCCTCGACGTGCCGTGGATCGCGGAGTCGGCGCGACGCGTCGACCGGCACTTCGAGGGCCTGAACCTCTCCGCCGAGAAGCGCAGGTTCGAGGCACGCTTCGCCGACCCCACCGGTCACCTCGACTTCGTCCACCGCGTGCTCCGCTGGACCCGACGCGTCCCCCTCGACACCCACCTGGCCAACCTCGGCAGCCACTCGGTCTTCCTGACCGACACCGAGGAACGGACCGCGGCCTTCTTCGCCGACGAGCGCCGACACCGGCTGACCGTGTTCCCGGACGGCATCGTCGAGGAGACGTACGACGTCCACCTCCTCGTCGCCAGGACTCCCACGGCGTGAGGACACTCGACGCCCCCTGACGAACGCGCCGGCGCGCGACGAACCGTGCCACCTCCTGACGCTTCCCGTCGCCGGCGCGTGACGCCCCCGTGGCCGTAGGGCGACCGCATGGCGCTTGACGCCACGGGCACCCGGGAGGAGTATTCATCACATGATGAATTACCCGCGGGAGCACTCCTCCCGGCCACCCGAAGGGCACGGCGACGACCCCGCCCCACCCGCCGTCCACGCCGAAGACCTCACCGTCGTCCGCGGCTCCCGCACCGTCCTGCGCGGCCTCGGATTCACCGTCCCGCGCGGCCGCATCACCGGCCTCCTCGGCCCCTCCGGCTGCGGCAAGTCGACCCTGATGCGGGCGATCGTCGGCACCCAGGCCAAGGTCGCCGGCACCCTGGACGTCCTCGGCCGCCCGGCCGGCCACCCGTCCCTGCGCACCCGCATCGGCTACGTCACCCAGGCCCCGTCCGTCTTCGACGACCTGACCGTCCGCCAGAACCTGGCCTACTTCGCCGAGATCCTCGACCCCGGCCGGGCGGCCGCCGACCGCCGCCGCGAGGACGTCACCCGTGTCGTCGCCGACGTCGACCTCACCACCCACGCCGACGCCCTGGCCGGGAACCTCTCCGGCGGCCAGCGCAGCCGCGTCTCCCTCGCCGTGGCCCTCCTGGGCGCCCCCGAACTCCTGGTCCTCGACGAACCCACGGTCGGCCTCGACCCCGTACTCCGACGCGACCTGTGGGCCCTCTTCCACTCCATCACCGCCGAGCGCGGCGCCACGCTCCTCGTCTCCTCCCACGTCATGGACGAGGCCGAACGCTGCCACCGGCTGCTCCTGATGCGCGAGGGCGAGGTCCTCGCCGACGACACCCCCGACGCCCTGCGCACCCGTACCGACTCCGAGACGGTCGAGGAGGCATTCCTCCACCTGGTCGACGAGGCGAAGGCGGCGGCCCGCACGAAGGAGACCACCCGATGACCACGCCCACGGCCCCCGCACCCGCCCGTGCGACGACGCTCCCGGCCCCCACCCGCCCCCTGAGCCTCTCGCGCACCACGGCCACCGCCACCCGGGTCCTGCGCCAGCTGAGCCACGACCCCCGCACCATCGCGCTGCTGATGCTGATCCCCTGCGTGATGCTCTTCCTGCTGCGCTACGTCTTCGACGGCAGCCCGCGCACCTTCGACAACATCGGCGCCTCGCTCCTCGGCATCTTCCCGCTGATCACGATGTTCCTGGTCACGTCCATCGCGACGCTGCGCGAGCGCACCTCCGGCACCCTCGAACGCCTCCTCGCCATGCCGCTCGGCAAGGGGGACCTCATCGCCGGCTACGCCCTCGCCTTCGGCGCCCTCGCCATCGTCCAGTCCGCCCTCGCGACGGGCCTCGCGGTCTGGTTCCTGGGCCTGGACGTCACGGGCAGCCCCTGGCTGCTCCTCCTGGTCGCGCTGCTCGACGCCCTCCTGGGCACCGCGCTCGGCCTCTTCGTCTCGGCCTTCGCGGCCTCCGAGTTCCAGGCGGTGCAGTTCATGCCCGCGGTGATCTTCCCCCAACTCCTCCTCTGCGGCCTCTTCACCCCCCGCGACAACATGCACCCCGCCCTGGAGGCCGTCTCCGACGTCCTGCCCATGTCCTACGCCGTCGACGGCATGAACGAGGTCCTGCGCCACACCGACATGACCGCCACCTTCATCCGCGACGCCCTGATCGTCGCGGGCTGCGCACTACTGGTCCTGGCCCTGGGCGCAGCAACCCTGAAACGCCGAACGGCATAAACCAGCCCGTCCGGCGCTTGAGGACGAGGCCCGTTCAGGGCTGAAAGCGGGGGTCCGGGGGCGGCAGCCCCCAGGGACGGGAAAGGGAAGGGGCGGCGGGGGCGAAACCCCCCACCGGCACCCACCACCCCCCGTCCCGCGGACTGGACGCAACACTCCACCCACCCCCCTGAATGCGAGGATGACGACAACGCACGCAAGAACGGACAGCGCACCGAAGGGCACCGAACCCCATGACCCAGAAAGTCGCCGTCCTCGGCACCGGCAAGATCGGCGAAGCCCTGCTCAGCGGCATGATCGGAGCCGGCTGGGCCCCCGCCGACCTCCTGGTCACCGCCCGCCGCCGGGAACGGGCCGACGAACTCCGCGCCCGCCACGGAGTCACCCCCGTCACCAACGCCGAGGCCGCCAAGAACGCCGACACCCTGATCCTCACGGTCAAGCCCCAGGACATGGGCACCCTCCTCGACGAACTCGCCCCGCACGTCCCGGCCGACCGCCTGGTCATCAGCGGCGCGGCGGGCATCCCCACCGCCTTCTTCGAGGAGCGCCTCGCCCCCGGCACCCCGGTCGTCCGCGTCATGACGAACACCCCGGCCCTCGTCGACGAGGCCATGTCCGTGATCTCCGCCGGCACCCACGCGACCGCCGCCCACCTGACCCACACCGAGGAGATCTTCGGCGCCGTCGGCAAGACCCTGCGCGTCCCCGAGTCCCAGCAGGACGCCTGCACGGCCCTCTCCGGCTCGGGCCCGGCGTACTTCTTCTACCTGGTCGAGGCCATGACCGACGCCGGCATCCTCCTCGGTCTGCCCCGCGACAAGGCCCACGACCTGATCGTCCAGTCCGCGATCGGCGCCGCGAAGATGCTCCGCGACAGTGGCGAACACCCCGTCAAGCTCCGCGAGAACGTCACGTCCCCCGCCGGCACCACCATCAACGCCATCCGCGAACTGGAGAACCACGGCGTCCGCGCCGCCCTCATCGCCGCCCTGGAAGCCGCCCGCGACCGCAGCCGCGAACTGGCCACCGGCACCAAGGACTGACCACCGCGACGGCGCCCGGGCAGGGTGCTCAGCGCACGCCGGTCAGCACCCGCCCGGAAGCTCCTCGAACGCCCCGGCCTGCCCATGCCGGAGGTCGTCCGCCGGGCGGGCTTCGGCAGCGAGGTCATGATGCGCCGACACCATGCGTCGGCACTTCGCCACACGCCTCGCCGCCAAGCCCAGCCCCGCTCCTACCGCACCGCGTTCACCGGCGGCAGCAACCCGATCGCCCGGTAGGCGGCGTCCACGGTCGGCCGCGCCATCGCCCGCGCCTTCTCGGCCCCCTCCCGGAGCACGCCCTCCACGTACCCGGGATCGGCGCACAGCTCCTGGTGCCGCTCCCGCACCGGCCGCAGCACCTCGACCACCGCCTCCGCGGTGTCCTTCTTCAGCGCGCCGTACGAGTCGTAGCCATCGGCCAGCTCCGCCGGGTCCCCACCCGTGCAGGCCGCGAGGATCTCCAGCAGGTTCGCGAGCCCCGGGCGCTCCGCCCGGTCGTACACGACGTCACGCCCGCTGTCGGTCACGGCCCGCATCACCTTCTTCCGCACCACGTCCGGCTCGTCCAGCAGATAGACGATCCCCGGCCCGACGTCGTCGCTCTTGCCCATCTTCGACGCGGGCTCCTGCAGATTCATGACCCGGGCCGCCAGTGCCGGACTGGTCGCCCGCGGCACCACGAACGTGTGCCCGTACCGCTGGTTGAACCGCACCGCGAGATCCCGCGCCAGCTCCACGTGCTGGGTCTGGTCGTCCCCGACCGGCACCTCGTCCGTCCCGTACGCCAGGATGTCGGCCGCCATCAGCACGGGGTACGTCAGCAGCGACAGCCGCACGCTCCCACCCCGCTCCCGCTCCCGCGCGGCCTTCTCCTTGTACTGGATCATCCGCCGCATCTCCCCGTCGGTCGCCACGCACTCCAGTACGTACGACAGCCGGGCGTGCTCGTCCACGTGGCTCTGCACGAACACGGTGCACAGCTCGGGATCCAGGCCCGCCGCCAGCAACAGCGACGCTCCCTGCCGGCTGAGTCTGCGCACCCGCGCGGGATCGTGATCCACGGTCAGCGCGTGCAGGTCGACGACGCAGAACAACGCGTCCGACCGGTGCTGGTCCACAGCGGCCCACCGCCGCATGGCTCCCAGATAGTTCCCCAGCGTCAGGTGCCCGGTCGGCTTGACCCCACTGAAGACTCGCGTCATCTCTCCACCTCCTGGTCAGGGCCGCCGCCACCGGCCGGCCGCCCCTCCTGGAGGGAGATACGAGAACGGCCGCCGAAGCGGCGGCCGTAGAGTGCATACGTGTGCGGCCGCCGTCAGGCGGCCCGCCAGAGCTGGGTACACGTACGCGTCGTCACGAGCCCCACAGTACGCCCGCGCGGCCCGCTCCACCCGGGATTTGACACGGCTGCCCCGCACTCCTAGTGTTCTCCGAGTTGTCCGACGTGAGCGCCGACCCCGGTCGGTCCCCGGACAGCGATTCCGCAAGTACCAACCACTCTTCGACGGACAGTCGCGTTGTCGGCGTCGTCGTCCTGTGGGTGCGCGTATTAACGGAATGAGGAATCCACGTTCGAAAGAACGCGGCCCCCGATTAGCTCGGGAGCCGGGAATCCGCTAGAGTCTCACCTCGTTGAAACGGCCCAAGGGCCGCGGAGACAACCCCTTCTGACGGGGAATCAGGGCCGAAAGGATCTGATAGAGTCGGAACCGCCGGAAAGGGAAACGCGAAAGCGGGAACCTGGAAAGCACCGAGGAAATCGGATCGGAAAGATCTGATAGAGTCGGAAACGCAAGACCGAAGGGAAGCGCCCGGAGGAAAGCCCGAGAGGGTGAGTACAAAGGAAGCGTCCGTTCCTTGAGAACTCA
>NZ_BMUY01000001.1 GCF_014650435.1 Streptomyces tendae | reverse complement strand
GAGAAATACCAGCTCAAACCCCGCGACTGGACCCGCGCCGCCCGCGAGGGCACCACCATCGCCCCCCTCATCACCCGCCTCAACACCATCCGACGCGAGAACCCGGCGCTCCACCAACTGCGCGATCTGCACTTCCACACCACGGACAAGGAAGAGGTGATCGCCTACTCGAAGCGGCAGGGGTCGAACACGGTTCTGGTGGTCGTCAACCTCGACCCCCGCCACACCCAGGAGGCCACGGTCTCGTTGGACATGCCGCAACTCGGCCTGGACTGGCACGAGTCGGTGCCGGTCCGCGACGAGCTGACCGGCGAGACCTACCACTGGGGCAGGGCCAACTATGTGCGCCTGGAGCCGGGCCGTACGCCCGCGCACGTCTGCACGGTTCTGCGACCGTCCCACCCGCAGATCGGAGGGTCACCCACCACATGATCGTCAACGAGCCCGTGCCGGACACCTTCGAGGACACCCCCGCCAAGGACCGGGACCCGGACTGGTTCAAACGAGCCGTCTTCTACGAGGTCCTCGTCCGCTCCTTCCAGGACAGCAACGGCGACGGCATCGGTGATCTCAAGGGCCTGACCGCCAAGCTGGACTACCTGCAATGGCTGGGCGTGGACTGCCTGTGGCTCCCGCCCTTCTTCAAGTCACCGCTGCGCGACGGCGGTTACGACGTCTCCGACTACACCGCCGTACTGCCCGAGTTCGGCGACCTGGCCGACTTCGTGGAGTTCGTGGACGCGGCCCACCAGCGCGGCATGCGCGTGATCATCGACTTCGTCATGAACCACACCAGCGACCAGCACCCGTGGTTCCAGGAGTCCCGCAGAAACCCGGACGGGCCGTACGGCGACTACTACGTCTGGGCCGACGACGACAAGCAGTTCCAGGACGCGCGGATCATCTTCGTCGACACCGAGGCGTCCAACTGGACGTACGACCCGGTGCGCAAGCAGTACTACTGGCACCGGTTCTTCTCCCACCAGCCGGACCTCAACTACGAGAACCCGGTCGTGCAGGAGGAGATGATCTCCGCGCTGAAGTTCTGGCTGGACCTGGGCATCGACGGGTTCCGGCTGGACGCGGTGCCCTACCTGTACCAGGAGGAGGGCACCAACTGCGAGAACCTCCCGCGCACGCACGACTTCCTGAAGCGGGTGCGCAAGGAGATCGACGCGCAGTACCCGGACACGGTGGTGCTGGCGGAGGCCAACCAGTGGCCGGAGGACGTCGTCGACTACTTCGGCGACTACGCCGCGGGCGGCGACGAGTGCCACATGGCCTTCCACTTCCCGGTCATGCCGCGCATCTTCATGGCGGTCAGAAGGGAGTCCCGCTACCCGGTCTCCGAGATCCTCGCCAAAACTCCCGCGATCCCGTCCGGCTGCCAGTGGGGCATCTTCCTGCGCAACCACGACGAGCTGACCCTGGAGATGGTCACCGACGAGGAACGCGACTACATGTACGCGGAGTACGCCAAGGACCCGCGCATGCGCGCCAACATCGGCATCCGCCGGCGCCTGGCCCCGCTCCTCGACAACGACCGCAACCAGATCGAGCTGTTCACGGCCCTGCTGCTGTCCCTGCCCGGCTCGCCGATCCTCTACTACGGCGACGAGATCGGCATGGGCGACAACATCTGGCTCGGCGACCGCGACGCCGTGCGCACCCCGATGCAGTGGACGCCCGACCGCAACGCCGGCTTCTCCTCGTCCGACCCGGGCCGCCTCTTCCTGCCCACGATCATGGACCCGGTCCACGGTTACCAGGTGACGAACGTCGAGGCGTCCATGGCCTCGCCGTCCTCCCTGCTGCACTGGACCCGCCGCATGATCGAGATCCGCAAGCAGAACGTGGCCTTCGGCCTGGGCACCTACACCGAGCTGCCCTCGTCGAACCCGGCGGTCCTGGCCTTCCTGCGGGAGTACGGGGACGACCTGGTGCTGTGCGTCCACAACTTCTCCCGGTTCGCGCAGCCCACCGAGCTGGACCTCAGCGCCTTCGGCGGACGCCATCCGGTCGAGCTGTTCGGCGGGGTCCGCTTCCCCGCCGTCGGCGACCTGCCGTACCTGCTGACCCTGGGCGGGCACGGCTTCTACTGGTTCCGGCTGCGCAAGGACGCCGTCTAGACACCGGCCCCGTCCCCGGGCGGCGCGGTTTCCGCCGCTCCGCCCGGGGCACGCATCAGTAACCACCCCGACGATCCGGGGAAAGGACGCGACGTCATGTCGGAAGCCGTCATACGCACCGATACGAGCCCGCCCGGCCTCCTTGCGTCACTCGATCCACTGCTGCGGGAGTGGCTGCCGCGGCAGCGCTGGTTCGCCGGCAAGGGGCGCCCGGTCACCGGCTTCTCGCTGGTCGCGGCCACCGAACTGCTTCCGGCCGACTCCCGCCTCGGCCTGCACCACGTGCTGGTCCGCGCCCACCAGCGGCACACACCCGCCGGTGGCGCGGCCGAGGAGCCCGGCGACTGCTACCAGCTCCTGATAGGCACCCGCGAGGCGCTGCCGCCCCGGCTCGCGCCCGCGCTGATCGGGCATGTGGCCGAGGGCCCGGCGGCCGGACGCACCGCCTACGACGCCCTGTACGACACCCGCCCCGCCGAGGTGCTGCTGGAGGCGCTGCGCACCCGGGCCCGCATCGGGGGCCTGCGCTTCGAGCGGTCACCGGAGGAGGACATACGCGCCGGTCTGGTGCCGCGGCTGATGACCGCCGAGCAGTCGAACTCCTCGGTCGTGTACGGAGATACGTTCATCCTCAAGCTGCTGCGGCGGATCGTCCCCGGCGTCAACCCCGACCTGGAGCTGCCGCTGGCCCTGGCCCGCGAGGGCTGCCCCCGGGTGCCGGCACCGGCCGGGTGGATGGTGGCCGACCTGGCCGGTCGGTCCTGGGTGCTGGGCGTGCTCCAGCCCTATCTGCAGGGCGCGACCGACGGCTGGGAGCTGGCGCTGCGCGAGCTGGCCAAGGGCGAGGACTTCGTCGCCGAGGCCCGGGCGCTCGGGCGGGCCACCGCCGAGGTGCACACCGCGCTGGCCCGCGCGCTGCCGACCGCCACCGTCGGCCAGGCCCAGGTGAGGCGGCTCGCCGACGGCATGAGCGAGCGGCTGGCGGAGGCCGCGCGGGCCGTGCCCCTGCTCCGGTCGTACGCGCCCGCGCTGGGGACGGCGTTCACCGCGCTGGCCGACCTGGCCGCCGAGGGCCGCACCTGGACCGCCCAGCGCGTCCACGGCGACCTGCACCTCGGCCAGTGCCTGCGCTCCCCCGACGGCGAGTGGTCGCTGATCGACTTCGAGGGCGAGCCGGCGAAGCCCCTGGCCGAGCGCCGGCTTCCGCAGCCGGCGGTGCGGGACGTCGCGGGGATGCTGCGCTCCTTCGACTACGCCGCGCACTCGGCCGAGGTCCGCGTGCCGGGCTGGGCCGACTCCTGCCGGGCCGCGTACTGCACCGGGTACGCGGAGGGCGGCGGCCGGGACCCGCGCACCGACCCCGTGCTGCTGCGCGCCTACGAGACGGACAAGGCGGTCTACGAGGTCCTGTACGAGGCCCGGCACCGTCCCGACTGGCTCCCGGTGCCGCTGGCGGCGGTGCGCCGCCTGTCCGTGCCCGAGCCGGCCTGACGCCCCCGCCCGCCCCCACTTCGCCCAGGAGGCTCCACCCGTGACCCCCCGCCCCTCGTCCAGCGGCCCCGAACCGAGGAAGACGACCGGGAAGAAGACAGCCGGGAAGAAGACAGCCGGGAAGAAGACGGCCAAGGCCGCCGAGAAGCCCGTCGCGAAGAAGGCCGTCGCAAAAGAGGCCGTTGCAAAAAAGGCCATCGCCAAGAAGGCCGTCGCGAACAAGAAGGGCGCGCAGAAGACCGCCACCAAGAAGACCGCCACGAAGAAGAGCGCGACGAAGCAGGCCGCGCCCCGGGAGGCCGCCGCCCCGCCCCGGGCCGAGGCCGCCGGCTCCCCCGCGCTGGACGCCGGCGACCGGGAGCGGCTGCTCGCCGGCACGCACCACGACCCGCACGCCGTGCTCGGCGCCCATCGGGTGCCCGGCGGGGTCGCGTTCCGCGCGTTCCGGCCGTACGCCCTGGCGGTGACCGTGCTGTCCGGGGAGCTGCGGGTCGAGCTGCACGACGACGGCGACGGGTTCTTCTCCGGCCTGGTGCCGCTGAGCGAGGTCCCGCTGTACCGGTTCCTCGTGGCGTACGAGGGGACGGTCCAGGAGGTCGAGGACCCGTACCGCTTCCTGCCCACCCTGGGCGAGCTGGACCTGCACCTGATCGGCGAGGGGCGGCACGAGCAGCTGTGGCGGGCGCTGGGCGCGCACCCGGAGACCCACGACGGGGTGGCGGGCACCCGGTTCGCGGTGTGGGCGCCGAACGCGCGCGGGGTCCGGGTGGCCGGCGGCTTCAACTTCTGGGACGGCACCGGACACCCGATGCGCTCGCTCGGCTCGACCGGGGTGTGGGAGCTGTTCCTGCCCGGCGTCGGCGCGGGCGAGCTGTACAAGTTCGAGATCACCCGGCCCGACGGCTCCCGCACCTTCCGCGCCGACCCGCTGGCCCGCCGTACGGAGGTGCCGCCCGCCACGTCCTCCGTCGTGCACGCCTCGGACTACACCTGGGGCGACGAGGAGTGGCTGGCCCACCGCGCCGACGCGCCCGCGCACGAGGCGCCCATGTCGGTGTACGAGGTCCACCTGCCCTCCTGGCGCCCCGGCCTGACCTACCGGGACCTGGCCGAGCAGCTCCCCGCCTACGTCGCGGACCTCGGCTTCACCCACGTCGAGCTGATGCCGGTCGCCGAGCACCCCTTCGGCGGCTCCTGGGGATACCAGGTCACCGGCTTCTACGCGCCCACCGCCCGGCTCGGCGACCCCGACGACTTCAAATACCTGGTCGACCGGCTGCACCGGGCCGGGATCGGCGTGCTGATGGACTGGGTGCCCGCGCACTTCCCGCGGGACGACTGGGCGCTGGCCGAGTTCGACGGGCGCCCGCTGTACGAGCACTCCGATCCGCTGCGGGCGGCGCATCCGGACTGGGGGACGCTGGAGTTCGACTTCGGCCGCCGTGAGGTGCGCAACTTCCTGGTCGCCAACGCCGTGTACTGGTGCGAGGAGTTCCACATCGACGGGCTGCGCGTGGACGCCGTCGCCTCGATGCTCTACCTGGACTACTCGCGCGAGCCGGGCCAGTGGACGCCGAACGAGCACGGCGGCCGGGAGAACCTGGACGCGGTGGCGTTCCTCCAGGAGATGAACGCGACGCTGTACCGGCGGGTGCCCGGCGTCGTGACGGTGGCGGAGGAGTCGACGGCCTGGGACGGGGTCACGCGAGCCACGCACCACAAGGGCCCGAGCGGCTTCGGCGGGCTGGGTTTCGGCCTGAAGTGGAACATGGGCTGGATGCACGACTCGCTGGAGTACATGGGCCGCGAGCCGGTGCACCGCAAGTACCACCACGGCGAGCTGACCTTCTCCATGGTGTACGCGTACAGCGAGAACTACGTGCTGCCGATATCCCACGACGAGGTGGTGCACGGCAAGAAGTCGCTGGTGTCGAAGATGCCCGGCGACTGGTGGCAGCAGCGTGCCAACGAGCGGGCGTACCTGGGCTACATGTGGGCCCACCCCGGCAAACAACTCCTCTTCATGGGACAGGAGTTCGCCCAAGGCGCGGAGTGGTCGGAGGCGCACGGCCCCGACTGGTGGCTGCTGGACCCGGAGTACGGGGCCGCCGCGGACCACCGGGGCGTGCGCGACCTGGTGCGGGACCTGAACACCGTCTACCGGGCCACGCCCGCGCTGTGGCGGCGCGACACCCACCCGTCCGGGTTCGCCTGGGTGGTCGGGGACGCCGCCGACGACGACGTGCTGGCGTTCCTGCGCCTGGACGCCGACGGCACCCCACTGCTCGCGGTGTCGAACTTCGCCCCGGTGGTCCGCTCCGGCTACCGCCTCGGCGTCCCCGACGACGTCCCTGCCTGGCACGAGGTGCTCAACACCGACGCGGCCCATTACGGGGGCGGTGACGTGCTGAACCCGCACGCGGTCAAGCCGGACGCGCAGGGGTGGCACGGCCGCCCGGCGAGCATCCGGCTGACCCTGCCGCCCCTGGCGACGGTGTGGCTGCGTCCGGCCTGACCGGGCGGCCCGTCCGTCAGCCCGCGTCCACCAGCCCCTTCGGCAGCGGCTCGCTGTGGAGGACGCCGAGGTGCTGGGTGGCGCGGGTGAGGGCGACGTACAGGTCGCTGGTGCCGTAGCGGCCGGGTTCGACGACCAGGACGGAGTCGAACTCCAGGCCCTTGGACTGGCGCGGGTCGAGCAGGACGACGCGGTGGGTGAGGTCGGGCTCGGCGCCCGCGCTCACGCCGTCGAGCCGGGGCGCGAGCACCCGGTGCAGCTCGCGCGGGGCGATGACGGCGAGGCGGCCCTCCTCGGGGGTCAGCTCACGGGCCGCCTCGGCGACGGCGGCCGGGAGGTCACCGGTGGCGCGGATCCAGGGGCGTACGCCCGTCGAGCGGACCGAGCTGGGCGGCGTGAACTCCGGGTCGTCGGCGCGGACGACGGCCGCCGCCAGGTCCATGATCTCGGCCGGGGTGCGGTAGTTGACGCCCAGGCGGGTGTGCTCCCAGCGGTCCTCGACGTACGGGGCGAGGATCTTCGACCAGGAGCCGACGCCGGCCGCCTCGGCGGTCTGCGCCGGGTCGCCCACCAGGGTCATGGAGCGGGTGGGGCAGCGACGCATCAGCAGCCGCCAGGCCATCGGGGACAGCTCCTGCGCCTCGTCCACGATGATGTGCCCGAACGCCCAGGTGCGGTCGGCCGCCGCGCGTTCGGCGGCGCTGCGGTGGTCGTCCTCCTCCTGGCGTTCGGCGAAGCGCTCGGCGTCGATGATGTCGTGCGCGGACAGGACCTCGGCGTCCTCCTCGTCCTTGTCCTCGAACTCGTAGGTGCGCGACGCGTACGACACGTCGAGGACGCCCTGCGCGTAGGCGATCTGCTCCTCGCGCTCGCGTTCCGCGCGGGTCCGGGCGATCCGGTCGTCCACGCCGAGCAGTTCGGCCGCCTCGTCCAGCAGGGGCACGTCGGCGACGGTCCAGCGCCGGGTGACCGGACGGCGGACGGCGGCGGCGTCCTCGGCGGGCAGGAAGGACTCGGGGGCGGCGAGGAAGTCGGCGACCAGGCGGTGCGGGGTGATCCGGGGCCACAGCTGGTCGATGGCGGACCAGACCTCGGGATTCTCAGCGAGTTCGTCGCGGATCTGGGTGATGTCGCTGGGGTCGAGGAGGTTGGTGCCGTCGTAGGGGTCGGTGCCGATGCGCTCGGCGACCATGTCGGTCAGGGTGTTGAGGATGTGGCCCTCGAAGTGCTCGCGGGCCGCATTGTGCGGCAGCTTCGCGGCGCGGGTGCGCTCGCGGGCGACGTTGACCAGGTCGTCGTCGAGCATGAGGACGTCCCGGTCGTGCTCGATCGCGATCACCGGGTCGGGCAGCGCCTGCCGGTCGCGGACCACCTCGGCGAGCACGTCGGCCATCCCGGCCCGGCCCTTCACGGCCGCCGCCTCGGGGGTGTCGGCGGCGGTGGCCTTCACGCCGGGGAACAGCTCGCCGACGGTGGCGAGGAGCACGCCGGTCTCGCCCAGCGAGGGCAGCACCTCGCCGATGTAGCCGAGGAAGGCCGGGTTGGGGCCGACGATGAGGACGGCGCGCTTGGCGAGCAGCTCGCGGTGCTCGTAGAGGAGGTAGGCGGCGCGGTGCAGGGCGACGGCGGTCTTGCCGGTGCCGGGGCCGCCCTCGACGACCAGGACGCCGCGGTGCGGGGCGCGGATGATGCGGTCCTGGTCGGCCTGGATGGTCTGCACGATGTCGCCCATGCGGCCGGTGCGCGCCGAGTTCAGCGCGGCGAGCAGCACGGCGTCGCCGGAGGGGTCCTCGTGGCCGGTGCGCCTCTCGTCGCCGAGGTCGAGGATCTCGTCGTGCAGGGCGGTGACCGTGCGGCCCTCGCTGGTGATGTGCCGGCGGCGGCGCAGACCCATCGGGGTGTGGCCGGTGGCCAGGTAGAAGGGGCGGGCGACACCGGCCCGCCAGTCGATGAGGACGGGGGTGCGTTCGGCGTCGTCGGCGCGCAGGCCGATGCGGCCGATGTGGTGGCCCTCCCCGGAGGTGAGGTCGATCCGGCCGAAGCAGAGGGAGCCGTCCACAGCGTTGAGCGCGGCGAGCAGCCCGGAGCGCTCGGCAACCAGGATGTCCCGCTCCAGGCGGGCCTGCTGCGGGGTGTTGCCCTGCGCGAGCGCGTCGGTCACGGAGTCCTCGGCGTCGCCGCGCAGCGCGTCCACGCGCGCGTACAGTCCGTCGATGAATTCCTGCTCGTGCAGCAATTCATCGTCCGGAAATTCGGTGTTTGACAATTCCACTCCCGGCCGCATATACTGTGCCTACTGAACTTCTTCGCGACCTCATTTTCCTGAAGTCACGAATCAACGAATATACGCAGAGAAATCCCCCGAGCGCAATTGCTCGGGGGATTTTTTCTGCGCCGGCCAGTCCGTGGGCCGGGCCGGTCAGACCACGTCGGACAGTTCCTCCAGGAGCCGCCGCTTGGGCCGGGAGCCCACCATCGACTTCACCGGCTCACCGCCGCGGAACACCATGAACGTCGGCATCGACAGCACCTTGTAGGCGTTCGTGGTCGCCGGGTTCCGGTCGACGTTCAGCTGCACCACCCGCAGCCGGTCGCCCTCCTCCTCGGCCAGAGCGCTGAGCACCGGCGCCATCTGCCGGCAGGGCGGGCACCAGTCGGCGGTGAACTCCACCAGTACGGGCAGCTCGGAGCCGATCACCTCCGCCGCGAAGTCCGCGTCCGTCACCTCGGGCACCCCATGGGAACTCATCCGTGTCCTCCCAGTTCGCACTTGGGCTCCGGGCCCCCCGGAGCCGCCGCCTCGGCCCGCGTCAGCTGCGCGGCGACCTGCGCGCGCACCGACGTGAGCTGCTCGATCAGCGTGTCCAGCTCGCCCAGCTTCCGCCGGTAGACCACCAGCGACGCCGGGCAGGAGTCGCCCTCGGGGTGCCCGGCGCGCAGGCACTCCACGAAGGGGCGGGTCTCCTCCAGGTCGAACCCGAAGTCCTGGAGGGTCCTGATCTGCCGCAGCAGCTTCAGGTCGTCCTCGTCGTAGGTCCGGTAGCCGTTGCCGCCCCGTCGGGCGGTCAGCAGGCCCCGCGACTCGTAGTACCGCAGCGTCCGCGTGGTGGTCCCGGCCCGTGCGGCCAGCTCGCCGATTCGCATACCGACGAACGTAAGCCTTGACGCCGACGTCAAGGCAAGAAGCCCCGCGCCGGGGGAGGGCGCGGGGCTTCTTCGGGGGACCGGGCGGCTGAGCAACGGGGGGAGCACCTCAGCCGCCCGGCGTGTGCGGGAGCAGCCCGAGCGGGTGGGCGTCAGGCCCGCGCCAGCTCCTTCTCGCCGCCCTGCTCGGGCAGGTCCGGGGTGTCGTCGCCGTCGGCGGCGCCGTGGCCGTCGTCCAGGAGGGTCTTCTCGTCGAACGGGGCCCGGCCGGCCAGCACCTCGTTCACCCGGTCCTTGTCGATCTCCTTGGTCCAGGTGCCGATGAGGACGGTGGCGACGGCGTTGCCGCCGAAGTTGGTCAGCGCGCGGGCCTCGCTCATGAAGCGGTCGATGCCGACGATCAGGCCGATGCCGTCCACCAGGGCGGGCTTGTGCGACTGCAGGCCGCCGGCCAGCGTGGCGAGACCGGCGCCGGAGACACCGGCGGCGCCCTTGGAGGCCACCAGCAGGAAGAGCAGCAGCGGGATCTGCTCGCCGATCGACATCGGCGTACCCATGGCGTCCGAGATGAACAGCGAGGCCATGGTCATGTAGATCATGGTGCCGTCGAGGTTGAACGAGTAGCCGGTCGGGACGGTGATGCCGACCACCGGCTTGCTGACGCCCAGGTGCTCCATCTTCGCGATGAGGCGCGGCAGCGCCGACTCGGAGGAGGAGGTGGACAGGATCAGCAGGAACTCGCGGCCCAGGTACTTGAAGAGCGAGAAGACGTTGATCCCGGCGACGACGCGCAGCACCGTACCGAGGACCAGGAAGAGGAAGAGGACGCAGGTCACGTAGAAGCCGAGCATCAGCACGGCCAGGCTCTTGAGGGCGTCGACGCCCGCCGACCCGGTGACGGCGGCGATGGCGCCGAAGGCACCGACGGGGGCGGCCCACATGATCATCGCCAGGACGCGGAAGACCAGCCGCTGGATGTGCTCGATGCCGCGCAGGACGGGCTGCCCGGCGGAGCCCATGGCCTGCAGGGCGAAGCCGCAGAGCAGGGCGATGAGCAGGGTCTGGAGCACCTCGCCCGCGGTGAAGGCGGAGACGATCGTGGTCGGGATGATGCCCATCAGGAAGTCGACGGTGCCCTTGGCCTCCGCGTCGACCTGTGCCTGGCCGGTCTCCTTGACGGCGTCGGTGACCGCGAGGCCCGTGCCCGGGTCCAGGATGTTGCCGACGATCAAACCGATGGCGAGCGCCACCAGCGACATCACGAGGAAGTAGACCAGGGCGATACCGCCGACCGCGCCGACCTTGGCGGCCTTGCGGACCGAACCGATGCCCAGCACGATCGTGCAGAAGATGATCGGCGAGATCATCATCTTGATCAGGTTCACGAAGCCCGTACCGAGCGGCTTCAGCTCGGTCGCGAAGTCCGGCGCGATCAGACCGACGGCGATACCGAGGGCGACCGCGATGATCACGGCTATGTAGAGATAGTGCGTGCGGTCGCGCTTGGCTTTGGGTGCGGCAGGTGCCGTAGCGGCTTTGCTGGTCACGGCGGCCCTCCTTGACGACGTCGTCGGCATCACCGGCGTGCGGCTCACGTCCGGGGGTGTGTAGCGGGGACGGGGTGACTATCTCCCGGCATGTGAGCGCGGTCACCCTTGCGTTCATTTAGTTCACAATCCAGCCAGGAGGGAGACTGGCGGCATGCACCTCCGCGTCCCGAGACCCCGCAGCCTGGCGGGGCAGCTCTTCGCCATGCAGGCCGTACTCATAGCGGTCGTCGTGGTCGGGTACGCGCTGTTCAGCTACATCAGCGACCGGGGGCAGGCGGAGGAGGCGGCCGGGCGCCAGGCCAGGGCGGTGTCGCTGGCGATCGCCGACTCGCCGTCCGTGGCGGAGGCGATCCGCACCCCGGACCCGACGGCGCGCCTGCAGCCGTACGCGGTGCGGGTGATGCAGGACACGGACGTGGACTTCGTGACGATCATGAATCCGGAGGGCATCCGCTGGACCCACCCGGAGCCGACGGAAATCGGCCATCCATTCCAGGGCCACATCGAGCGTGCGCAGCGGGGTCAGACCTTCACCGAGACGTACACGGGCACGCTCGGCCCCTCGGTCCGGGCGGTCACGCCGATCAGGGACGACGGCCGGATCGTCGGCCTGGTCAGTGCAGGGATCAAGGTCGAGGAGATCAGCAAGCGGGCGCAGGAGCAGCTCACGGCCCTGTCGGGGGTCGCGGCCGGAGCGCTGCTGCTCGGCGCGGTCGGTACGTACGTGATCAACGCGCGGCTGCGCCGGCACACGCACGGCATGAACGCCGACGAGCTGAGCCGGATGCACGACTACCATCAGGCGGCGCTGCACGCGGTGCGGGAGGGGCTGCTGATGCTGGACGGGCAGTACCGTGTCGCGCTGATCAACGACGGCGGACGCGAGCTGCTCGGCGTGCGCGGTGACGTGGTCGGCGCCTCGGTGGCGGACCTCGGGCTGCCGTCGCAGCTGACCGGGGCGCTGCTGGCGTCGGAGCAGCGGGTGGACGAGGTGCACCTGGCGGCGGACCGGGTGCTGGTGGTGAACACCTCGCCGGTCTCCGGGGGTGAGCGCCGTGGCACGGTGGTGACGCTGCGGGACGTGACCGAACTGCAGTCGCTGACGGGCGAGCTGAACTCGGAGCGCGGTTTCACGCAGGCGCTGCGCTCGCAAGCGCACGAGGCGGCGAACCGGCTGCACACGGTGGTCTCGCTGATCGAGCTGGGACGGGCGGAGGAGGCCGTGGAGTTCGCGACGGCGGAGCTGGAGCTGGCGCAGGCCCTCACCGACCAGGTGGTGGCGGCGGTGAGCGAGCCGGTGCTCGCGGCGCTGCTGCTGGGCAAGACGGCGCAGGCCAACGAGCGGGGAGTGGAGCTGGTGGTGTCGCAGGACAGCCGACTGGACGACGGACTGCTGCCGCCGTCGCTGCCCGCCCGGGACCTGGTGACGATCCTGGGCAACCTGGTGGACAACGCGGTGGACGCGGCACAGGGGGCGGTGCCGTCACGGGTGACGGTGGCGGCGTACACGGAGGCTTCCGGCGTCGGCGGCTCCGAGCTGGTACTGCGGGTGTCGGACACCGGCGCCGGGGTCGATCCGGCCCACGCCGACCTGGTCTTCCAGCGGGGCTACTCGACCAAGCCGGCCGGGGAGGGCGGCCGCGGCCTGGGCCTGGCCCTGGTCCGGCAGGCGGTACGGCGGCACGACGGCACCCTGACCGTCACGGAGGCGGAGGGCGGCGGCGCCCGCTTCGAGGCCCGGCTGCCGCTGGGGGATGCAGGGCGCGGCGGGTCGGCACCGGCCGGGGTGACGGGCGGCAGACCGAGGTCCGGGGGTGCGGTGTGAGACGGCGACGCCCCGTGCCCCTCGTCCCGGCCGACACGGACCGCCGGACCGCCGTCGGCGTGCGGCGCGCCCACCCCGGGGGTCTCGTTTGGATCAGGCCGGCCGCGGCCTACGGTGCCTTGTGGCCGACCCGAGCGGGGCATGGTGCGTGCATCTGCAAGGCGGAGGAGGGCGACAGGGCGGAGCCCTGGCAACCGACGACAACGCCGCAGATGCGCGTGCCAGGCCCCGCGACCCCGGCAAGATCCAAACGACACCCCCTAGGGGGCTCCGCATGAGCACCGCCGACGCACAGCCCATCCGGGTCCTGGTCGTCGAGGACGACCCGGTCGCCGCCGACGCGCACGTGATGTACGTCGGCCGGGTGCCGGGGTTCGTCGCGGTCGGCAAGGCGCACACGGGTGCGGAGGCCCGCCGCATGCTGGACCGCACGCCGGTCGACCTGCTCCTGCTCGACCTGCACCTGCCGGACGTGCACGGACTCCAGCTGGCCCGGTCACTGCGCGCGGCGGGACACCACACCGACGTGATAGCGGTGACGTCGGCACGGGACCTGACGATGGTGCGCGAGGGGGTGTCGCTGGGCGTCGTCCAGTACGTCCTGAAGCCCTTCACCTTCGCCACCCTGCGCGACCGCCTGGTCCGCTACGCGGAGTTCCGGGGGACCGCCGGGGAGGCCAGCGGCCAGGAAGAGGTGGACCGCGCCCTGGCCACCCTCCGCGCCCCCGGACCGGCGGCCCTGCCCAAGGGCCTGAGCGGCCCGACCCTGGAACGCGTGACGGGCGCCCTGCGCGGCTCGGCCGAGGGCCTCACGGCCGCCGGGGTCGCGGAAGCGGTGGGCATCTCCCGCATCACGGCCCGGCGTTACCTGGAGCACCTGGTGGACGCGGGCCGGGCGGGCCGGAGCCCGCAGTACGGGCAGGTGGGGCGGCCGGAGTTGGTGTACCGGTGGGTGCGGGGCCGGTGAGCCGCGCCGCCCTGCGGGCCTGCTCGGCCTCCTCGGGCGAGCCCGCCCGCTCGTAGGCTTCGGCGGCCTGCGTCATGCGGGCGCGGGCCCGCTCGGCGTCTCCGGCCGTCTCGTGCACGAGCCCGAGGGCGTACAGCGTCCGGGCGGCGCCGTGCCAGTCCTCGAACTCCTCGCAGATGTCCAGACTGTCGAGGCAGGCGGTCACGGCTTCCGCCGTACGGCCGCGTGCGTTGAGGGCGACGGCGTAGTTGTGCCAGGCCCTGCCCTCGCGGGGCCGGTCCCCCGTCTCCCGGTAGAGGTCGAGCGCCGCCCGGAGGGCGTCGAGGGCCTCGTCCACGCGGCCGGACTTGCGCAGGGGGATGGCGAGGTTGTTCCACACACCGGCCTCGCCGTGCCGGTCGCCGGTGCGGCGGAACAGGTCGAGGGCGGTGTGGAAGGCTTCGACGGCTTCGTCGATCCGACCCACATCGCTGAGGATGGTGCCGAGGTTGGCCATCGCCATCGCCTCGCCGTTGTCGTGGCCCACCGCGTGGTAGAGGTCGCCCGCCCGTTGGTGCGCCTCCCACGCCTCCCTGAGCCGGCTGCCTCCCCGCAGGGCGGTTCCCATCCTGTTCCAGGCGGCGGCTTCGACGGCCTTGTCGCCCTCTCGGCGTGCGGCGGCACAGGCGGCGTGGCACACGGTGACCGCGTCGTCGAAGAAGCGCCGCCACTCGAAGTACTCACCGAGCGCACTGGAGAGCCGGACGGCGTCGAAGGCCAGTGGGCGGTCCGTCGCCCACTGGACGGCGGCCACGAGCCCGGCGCGCTCCGCGTCGAACCAGGCGAGTGCCTCCTCGCGGCTCCGGAACGACCCGGTCTCCTCGTCGTCCTCCGTGCGGGGCTTCAGGCGGGCGTCCGCCGCGCCGGCCCGCTCCAGGTAGTGCCGCAGCACACGCGCCCGCGCGGCGTCACCCTCTGCTCGGGCCACCACTCCCGCCCCGAACACCCGCACCAGGTCGTGCAGTCGCCACCACCCACGCGTGTGCCCCCGCTCCACGAGGTGCGCCCGGGCCAGGGCGTGCTGGTCACGCACCAAAGGACGGCCGGCGCCGACCAGCGCGGCGACGACCTCGTCGCTCACCTCGGGTCCAGGCGCGAGGGCGAGCAGGCGCAGCAGCCGGGCCTGCTCGGGCGACAGCCGACGGTAGGACAGCTCGAAGGCGGCGCGGACGCTGCGTTCGCCGTCGTCGAGGTGGTCCAGGCGGTCGTGGGCCTCGGCCAGTTCGGCCACGAGTTCGCTCACCGGCTTGCCCGGATCGGCCGCCAGCAGGGCGGCCGCGATCTGCAGGGCCAGCGGAAGGTGCCCGCAGAGGCTCGCGAGTCGGTCGCTCGTGCCAGGGTCGTCGCCCACCCGGCCGTCGTGCGGATCGGCGATCCGCAGGGCGCGGTCGAGGAGTTCGTACGCCTCGCTCGTTCCGAGTTCGTCCAGGGGCAGGAGCCGTGCACCGAGTTGTGGCAGGCGGTCGCGGGACGTGACCAGGACGCGGTGCCGGGAGTCACCCGGCACGAGGGACCGTACCTGGTCGGCCGACGAGGCGTTGTCGGCCAGGACCAGCACCCCGCCGCGCTCACGGGCCCGGACGGCCAGCGTCGAGCGGTAGAGCGCGGCCCGCTCGTCCGTCGTCGTGGGCACGTGTTCCGGCGGGGTGCCGAGGGCGTGCAGCAGGGTTCGCAGACTTCGGTCCGCGGTCACGGGTTCCCGGTCGTAGCCGTGCAGGTCGATGAAGAGGACCCCGCCGGGGAACCAGCCCCGTTCGCGGGAGAGGTACGCGGCCTCGACGGCTAGCGCGGTCTTGCCGATGCCGCCGAGACCGGACACGGAGGCGACCGGCGCCGCGGCGGACCGCGCCCCGTCCGGGTCCAGCGCGCGCAACAGGTCCTCTGTCTCGCGCTCCCGGCCGGTGAACCCGCCGGGCCTCGGCGGCAGGCCCGCCATCGCCTCCGGACCGGCGGCCGCGCCCTCCTGGATCAGGACCTGTACGCCGATCACCTCGCGCAGGAAGACCCCACCCCGGAAGTCGGCGTGATCGCCGCCGTACCGGGACGCCCCGCTGCCCGGCGCGGACCGCTCCATGGCCCGTGCGACGGCACCGGCGACGCCGGACGGCTCGGCGGCGAGCAGCTCGGCCACCGTCTCGCCCCACTTCCGCACGGCATCCCGCCGCGCCGGTTCCGCGGCCGCCTTCGCGATGTCCCGGACAGGCGCGCCGCCGTCGAGCCCCACCGCCCGCGCCAGCGCCTCCACCGCCCGGCGTCCACCGTCCCCGCCCGCGCCCTCGGCCAGTGCCGTCAGCAGTGCCGTTTCCATTCGCGCCGTTCCTCCCGTGCGAGAGGGACGATCACGCCGCCTTCGCGTACCACACGACCTGTGCGGCGAGCCCCGCCACGGCGAGCGCCTCCAGCACCGAGAGCGCGACGAGCAGTCGGGTGGCGTCCCCGTTCACCCAGAAAACGACCAGCGCCGCCAGCGGTACCGCGCAGAACGCCGTCAGGTCGATCACGGTCTGGATCGTCTTGCGGGACCGGCGCCGGGTGTCGCTCCGGTGGTACGCCTCCCACCCGAAGGTCGCGAACCCGCTGCTGTGCGCCGCGAGTTCGGCCAGCTTGGGCCCCAGATCGTCCCGGACGTAGAGCCCGATCGCGGAGATCTTCTCGTCGTTGACGAGGTAGGTCCACCCGAGGACGAGGCACACCGGCGGCAGCGCGAGCAGCATCGAGGGCTGCTCCGCCTGGGCCGTGGCGGCGATGACGGCGGCCACGACGGCGAGCGTCACGTAGAGGAGGTTGTCCCGGAACCCGATCCTCGCCCTCTGCTCGCTCTTCACGCTCTCGTACTCGGCGAGCAGCAACTGCCCCACCGTGACGTCCTGTTCCGGCACTCGATCCCCTTCTCCCAGCGGTAACTTATGACTATGCCGGACATCCAGCCCACCGTTCTGGTGCTGACCGCACTCCCGCTCGAATACGCCGCGATCCGCGCGCACGTGGTGGAGCGGAAGGAGCGGGTGCACCGGGACGGCACCCGGGTCGAAGTGGGCCGACTGACGTCGACTTCCTGGCACGTCACCCTCGCCGAGCTGGGCATGGGCGCCGAGCGGGCCGGCGTCCTCACCACCCAGCTCATCGACTGGCTGCGCCCCGAGGCGGTGCTGTTCGTCGGGGTCGCGGGCAGCCTGAAGGACGACATCGAGATCGGCGACGTCGTCGTGGGCACGCAGGTGTACGAGATCCACGGCGGCAAGCAGACCCCGGAGGGCTTCCTCGTCCGGCCCAAGGCCCTGCCGGGCTCGCACGCTCTGGAGCAGGCGGCCCGTTCCGCGGTGCGGGACATGCCCGGCGTACGGGCGCACTTCCTGCCGATCGCCACGGGGGACGTGGTGTTGGCGGACGCCGAATCGGAGCTCGCCCGGTTCCTCCGCCGGAGCTACAACGACGCGGGCGCGATCGAGACGGAGGGCTCCGGCGCCCTCCAGGCGGCCCACCTGAGCGGCCGGCTGAACGCCCTGGTCATTCGGGGCATCAGCGACCGCGCCGACGCCGGAAAGCACCAGGCCGACGCCTCGGGTTCACAGCAGCGCGCCGCCGAGCACGCCGCGGCGGTGACGGTGGCGGTGCTGCACAAGCACCGGCCCCGGGAGGGTTCCTCCGACTCCGAGGAGGAGCCCCAAGGAGCGACGTACGGCGGAGACCACATCGACTTCCGGGGCGGCACCTTCCACGGCCCCGTCACCGGCAAGGCCGATCACCTCCTCCGGGGTCAATCCGGCGCACACTCATTGACCTGACTAGACCATTCCTCTTACGTTCGCCGAGCAGCCGTCCAGGCCACAGTGTCGTGTGCCCGTAGGAGGTCATGCCCGTGCGTTCCACCGTCCGGTTCACCGCCCTGTTCACCCTCACCGCGCTCGCCTCCATCTCGCTCGCCGCCTGCTCAAGCGGCTCCGGCAGCGATCCGGACACGGTGAAGGTCTCCTTCAAGCAGTCGACGGACAACTCCATCAAGGTGATGGACACCTACCTCGGCGACATCAAGAAGCAGTTCGAGAAGGCCAACCCGGGGAAGAAGGTCGAGCTGGTGCCGATCAAGGCACCCGACTCGGAGTACTACACCAAGCTCCAGCAGATGCTCCGCTCCCCCAAGACCGCCCCCGACCTGGTCTACGAGGACACGTTTCTCATCAACTCCGACATCACCAGCGGGTACCTGAAGCCGATCGACGAGTACCTGGACAAGTGGAAGGACTGGGATCAGTTCATCGACACCGCCAAGGCGGCGGCCAAGGGCGAGGACGGGAAGACGTACGGCGTTCCGGACGGCACCGACACCCGGGGACTGTGGTTCAGCAAGGACGTGTTCGCCAAGGCGGGGCTGCCCGCCGACTGGCAGCCGAAGACCTGGGACGAGGTGCTCGACGCCGCCCGCACCATCAAGGAGAAGGTCCCCGGCGTCACCCCGCTCAACGTCTACACCGGCAAGCCCGCCGGCGAGATGGCCACCATGCAGGGCTTCGAGATGCTGCTGTACGGCACGGGGGACGGGAACGCCGACCCGCTGTACGACAAGGGCAGCAAGAAGTGGATCACGGCGGGGCAGGGGTTCGAGGACTCCCTCTCCTTCGTCGAGACCGTGTACAAGGAGAAGCTCGGCCCGGAGGTCTCCGACGCGCTCGACCCCAACTTCTCCACCAAGATCCGCGGCGAGCTGCTGCCGCAGGGCAAGCTCGGGATCGCGCTCGACGGCTCCTGGCTGCCGCAGGACTGGCTGGAGGGCAGCGGGCACGAGTGGCCCGAGTGGTCGAAGGAGCTGGGGCTCGCCGCCATGCCGACGCAGAACGGGCAGGCTCCCGGCAGGGTGAGCATGTCCGGCGGGTGGACCTGGTCCATCCCGGACAAGGCCGGCAACCCCGACCTCGCCTTCGAGTTCATCAAGACGATGCAGACCAAGGCCAACGCCCAGAAGTGGTACATCGCCAACTCCGGCATCTCCGTCCGCGAGGACGTCGCCAACGATCCCGCCTACGTCGACGCCCAGCCCGGCATCAAGTTCTTCACCGACCTCGTCGCCGACACCCACTACCGGCCCGCCTACCCGGCGTACCCGAAGGTGTCCGTCGCCATCCAGGAGGCCATGGAGGGCGTGACGACCGGCGACAAGTCGGTCGAGGAGGCTGCGCGCGGCTACGACGAGGCGCTCAAGGAGGCCACCGACAACCAGGTGGTGAGCAAGTGACGGCCACCGCGCCGGGGCACGCCGGGCCGGAGGTGCGGAAGGCGCCCGCGTCTCCGCCCTCCGGCACCCGGTCCGGCACCGTCCGGCGCTCCCTCTTCCGTGCCCTGCCCGTCTCCCCCGCCGTCGTCCTGCTGGTGCTCTTCCTCGCCGGCCCGATCGTCTACTGCGTGGTCATCGCCTTCACCGACCTCCAGCTCACCGGGCAGGCCCAGGAGTCCTTCGTCGGCTTCGACAACTTCACCCGCGCCTTCAAGGACGAGGCGTTCCTCAACGCCGTATGGCTGACCCTGGTGTTCACCGTGCTGTCCTCGCTGATCGGGCAGAACACGCTGGGGCTCGCACTGGCCTCGCTGATGCAGCGGGCGTCGAAGCCGGTCCGCACGCTCACCGGTGGCATCGTTGTCACGGCCTGGGTGCTGCCGGAGGTGGTGGCGGGCTTCCTGCTCTACGCCTTCTTCCGGCGCGAGGGCACCCTCAACGCCATCCTGGACTGGCTGCACCTGCCCTCCCAGAACTGGCTGTTCACGCTGCCGATCCTGGCGGTGTCCTTCGCCAACGTGTGGCGCGGCACGGCGTTCTCGATGCTGGTGTACTCGGCCGCGCTGAACGAGATCCCCAAGGAGGTCACCGAGGCCGCCGAGGTCGACGGCGCGAGCGGCTGGCGCCGGATGTGGCACATCACGCTGCCGATGATCCGGCGCTCCATCGGCACCAACCTCATGCTCAACACGCTCCAGACGCTGTCGGTCTTCGGGCTGATCTGGGTGATGACGAGGGGCGGGCCGAGCGGCAAGAGCCAGACGCTGCCGCTGTTCATGTACGAGCAGGCCTTCCAGAACAGCCTGATCGGATACGGCACGGCGGTGGCGCTGCTGCTGTTGCTGATCGGCTCGCTGTTCTCGGTCGTGTACCTGCGCCTGCTGCGGACGGAGGTCTGAGATGACGGACACCCTCGCGCCTCGCCCGGCCTCTCGAACGCCCAGGGCCGCCCGCCGTACGGCGGCCCCCGCCGCCCGGCGCAACCGGCGCCGGGCCGCCGCCGACACCGGGCTGCTGGTGGTGGCCGCGGCCTTCGTGCTGCCGCTTGCCTGGGTGGTGCTGTCCGCCCTCGACCCGCACGCGAGCCTGCGGGTCAAGGTTCCCGACGGGGTGACGCTGGACAACTTCGACGCGATCCTCACCTCGGAGATCACCTTCACCCCGCTGCTCAACAGCCTGATCCTGTGCGGCGGGGCGACGCTGCTGACGGTGGTGTGCGCGGCGCTCGCCGCGTATCCGCTCTCCCGCTTCCGGTCGCGGCTGAACCGGCCGTTCCTGCTCACCATCCTGTTCGCGACCAGCCTGCCCATCACGGCGATCATGGTGCCGGTCTACGCCCTGTTCGTACGGGTCAACATGATCGACACCATGCAGGGGACGATCTTCTTCTTCGCCGCCTCGCAGCTGCCCTTCGCGATCTGGCTGATGAAGAACTTCATGGACGGGGTGCCAAAGGAGCTGGAGGAGGCGGCGTGGACGGACGGGGCGTCGTCCTTCCAGTCGCTGCTGCGGATCGTGCTGCCGCTGATGGGGCCGGGGGTGGCGGTGGTGACGGTGTTCTCGTTCGTGATGATGTGGGGCAACTTCTTCGTCCCCTTCATGCTGCTGCTCTCCCCGGACCAGATGCCCGCCTCGGTCAGCATCAACGACTTCTTCGGCAACCGGGGCATGGTGGCGTACGGGCAGCTGGCGGCGTTCTCGATCGTCTACTCGACGCCGGTCGTGCTGCTGTACGTGCTGATCTCCCGGCGGCTGGGCGGCGGCTTCGCGCTGGGCGGTGCGGTGAAGGGGTGAGGGCCGGGGGGAGATAGGCAACGGGGGTAGGGGACGGGGGCGCAGCCTGGTCCGCGCGCCCCCCGTACGTTCCTACAATCCGTATCGCTGGCCGAACAGCCCGTAGTCAGCATCGCCGCGGACCCCTACGGTGTGGCGCGTGCGCCGACCCTCACCCGGCCCGAGCCAGTCGGGCCCCCCGTTCAACGCCCTCGCCGCCCGTCGGCTGCGTGCCGCCCTCAACATGGGGCCCGAGCACGTCGCCCACGGCATACGGGTCTCGTACGGGCTGCCGTACGTCACCCCCGACCTCGTCATCGCCTGGGAGCGGGGGGCCGCCGCTCCCGAGGGCCCGGAGCTGACCGCGCTCGCCGGGGTGCTGTGGTGCTCGCCGGGTGAGCTGATCGGGCGGCCGCAGTCCCTGCGCGAGCACCGCGTCGCCCGGGGTCTGGCACCCGAGGACGTGGCCCGTGCGGTCGGGCTGGGGCTCCCGGCCTACCTGCGGATGGAGGAGGCGGACGACTGGCGCGGCACCGACCGTCAGTCGGCCCAGCTCGCCGACGTGCTCGGCCTCACGCTGCCCGACTTCGTGACCGTCACGGGGCGCGAGGAGAAGCTCGCCGACCTGCTGACGAGTGCGGTAACCACCCGCTGGCAGGGCTGTGTGCGCCCGATCGCCAAGCTGGCGCCGCTGGACCGGCGCGTGCTGGAGAACGTCCTCCAGGTGCTGCACCAGGACTACCAGGGGCGGATGACCGCCACCCTGACCTGGGGCGGCGGCGCGGCCGATTCCAGCGCCGGGGGCCGGGACTTCCTCGACCGGATAGTGGAGCACTTCTGGACGGCGGTGGAGAAGCACCCGTAAGCGTGTCCGAGGTCTGGAGATCCAGGGTCTAGAAGACCGACTCCGCCTCGTCCATCCGGTCCTTGGGGACCGTCTTCAGCTCGGTGACCGCCTCCGCCAGCGGCACCATCACCACGTCCGTGCCGCGCAGCGCCGTCATCCGGCCGAAGTCGCCCCGGTGTGCGGCCTCCACCGCGTGCCAGCCGAAGCGGGTGGCGAGCACCCTGTCGTACGCGGTGGGCACGCCGCCGCGCTGGACGTGGCCGAGGATGACCGGCTTGGCCTCCTTGCCGAGCCTGCGCTCCAGCTCGAAGGCGAGCGCGGTGCCGATGCCCTGGAAGCGCTCGTGGCCGAACTTGTCGATGGCGCCCTTGCCGTAGTCCATGGAGCCCTCGGCGGGGTGGGCGCCCTCGGCGACGCAGACGACGGCGAACTTCTTGCCGCGGGCGAAGCGCTCCTCGACCATCTTGACCAGGTCGGCGGGGTGGAAGGGGCGCTCGGGCAGGCAGATGCCGTGGGCGCCGGCGGCCATGCCGGACTCCAGGGCGATCCAGCCGGCGTGCCGGCCCATGACCTCGACGACCATCACGCGCTGGTGGGACTCCGCGGTGGTCTTGAGGCGGTCCATCGCCTCGGTCGCGACGCCGACTGCGGTGTCGAAGCCGAAGGTGCGGTCGGTGGAGGAGATGTCGTTGTCGATGGTCTTCGGCACGCCGACGACCGGCAGGCCCGCGTCGGACAGCATCCGGGCGGCGGTGAGCGTGCCCTCGCCGCCGATCGGGATCAGGGCGTCGATGCCGAAGTTCTGGATCATGTCGCCCGCGTTCTCGCAGGCCTCGCGGAGCCGGTCGCGCTCCAGGCGGGAGGAGCCGAGGATGGTGCCGCCGCGGGCCAGGATGCCGCTGACCGCGTTGAGGTCGAGGGTGCGGTAACGGCCGTCAAGGAGCCCGGCGTAGCCGTCCTCGAAGCCGATGACCTCGTCGCCGTAGTTGTCGACCGCTCGGTGCACGACCGACCGGATCACTGCGTTCAGGCCGGGGCAGTCGCCGCCTGCGGTGAGAACTCCGATACGCATCGTGCTGTGTCTCCTGCTCGCTGTTGACACCGGTGAGCCGATCCAATTCTTTCACGCCCCGGACGGCGGCGGGCGCTGACGGCCGCTGACGGGCGCCATAACCATCGCCGGAGGTACTGTCAAGAGGATTCCGCCCATCCCCTCAGCCCGACGACCCAGCCCGACGAATCAGCCCGACGAAACGCTCACCCAGACGAAACGGAGAGCACGCGTGACGCGCAGCGTGTACGTGACCGGTACCGACCGCGGCGACGGCCGCCAGGTCGTCGAGCTGGGGGTGATGGAGCTCCTGACCCGGCAGGTCGACCGGGTCGGTGTCTTCCGTCCCCTGGTGCACGACGGGCCCGACCGGCTCTTCGAGCTGCTGCGCGCCCGCTACCGGCTCTCACAGGACCCGGCGACGGTCTACGGCATGGACTACCAGGAGGCCTCCCTCCTCCAGGCCGAGCAGGGCGTGGACGAGCTGGTGTCCGCGCTGGTCGACCGGTTCCACCTGGTCGCGCGGGACTACGACGTCGTGCTGGTCCTCGGCACCGACTACGCCGACACCCAGTTCCCGGACGAGCTGTCGCTGAACGCGCGGCTCGCCAACGAGTTCGGCGCCTCGGTGCTCCCCGTCGTGGGCGGCCGCAGGCAGAGCGCCGACTCGGTGCTGGCGGAGACCCACAACGCCTTCCGCGCCTACGACGGCCTGGGCTGCGACGTGCTGGCCATGGTGGCCAACCGGGTGGCGCGCGAGGACCGGGACGAGATCGCCGAGCGGCTCGGGCACCGGCTGCCGGTGCCGTGCTGGGTGGTGCCGGACGAGCCCGCCCTGTCCGCGCCGACGGTCTCCCAGATCGCGCACGCCCTGGGTGCCGAGGTGGTCCTCGGTGACGACTCCGGGCTCGCCCGCGACGCGCTGGACTTCGTCTTCGGCGGGGCGATGCTGCCCAACCTGCTGGCCGCGCTGACCCCGGGCTGCCTGGTGATCACGCCCGGCGACCGTGCCGACCTGGTGATCGGCACGCTGGCCGCGCACAGCGCCGGCACCCCGCCGATAGCCGGCGTGCTGCTGACCCTGAACGAGGTGCCGGGCGAGGGCATCCTCACCCTCGCCGCCCGGCTGGCCCCCGGCACGCCGGTGCTCTCGGTGACGGGCAACAGCTTTCCCACCGCCGAGCGGCTCTTCTCCCTGGAGGGCAAGCTGGGCGCGGCCACCCCGCGCAAGGCGGAGACCGCCCTCGGCCTCTTCGAGCGGTACGTCGACACCGCCGAGCTGAACCGGCGGGTCTCCGCCCCCAGCAGCGACCGCGTCACGCCGATGATGTTCGAGCACAAGCTTCTGGAGCAGGCCCGCTCCGACCTGCGCCGGGTCGTCCTGCCGGAGGGCACCGAGGAGCGGGTGCTGCACGCGGCGGAGGTGCTGCTGCGCCGGGGCGTGTGCGAGCTGACCCTGCTCGGACCGGCCGAGCAGATCCGCAAGAAGGCCGCCGACCTCGGCATCGACCTGGCCGGTGCCGAGCTGATCGACCCGGCCGCCAGCGAGCTGCGCGACTCCTTCGCCGAGAAGTACGCCGCGCTGCGCGCCCACAAGGGCGTGACCGTGGAGCTGGCGTACGACGTGGTCTCCGACGTGAACTACTTCGGCACGCTGATGGTGCAGGAAGGGTTCGCCGACGGCATGGTGTCGGGGTCGGTGCACTCGACGGCGGCGACCATCCGCCCGGCCTTCGAGATCATCAAGACCAAGCCGGACGCCGCCATCGTCTCCTCCGTCTTCTTCATGTGCCTGGCCGACAAGGTGCTGGTGTACGGCGACTGCGCGGTCAATCCGGACCCGGACGCGGAGCAGCTCGCCGACATCGCCGCCCAGTCGGCGTCGACGGCGGCGCAGTTCGGGGTGGAGCCGCGGATCGCGATGCTGTCGTACTCGACCGGCACGTCCGGTTCCGGCGCGGACGTCGACAAGGTGCGCGAGGCCACCGAGCTGGTCCGCTCGCGCCGCCCCGACCTGAGCATCGAGGGGCCGATCCAGTACGACGCGGCGGTCGAGCCGTCGGTCGCCGCGACCAAGCTGCCCGGCTCCGCGGTCGCCGGGCAGGCCAGCGTGCTGATCTTCCCCGACCTGAACACCGGCAACAACACGTACAAGGCGGTGCAGCGCTCGGCCGGTGCCATCGCGGTCGGCCCGGTGCTCCAGGGCCTGCGCAAGCCGGTCAACGACCTGTCCCGGGGCGCGCTCGTGCAGGACATCGTCAACACCGTCGCCATCACGGCGATCCAGGCCCAGCAGTCCCCGACCGAGAAGGCGTCCGCCCAGTGAGTTCCACGCGTGTCCTCGTCCTCAACTCCGGCTCCTCGTCGGTGAAGTACCAGCTGATCGACATGCGCGACGGAGCGCGGCTGGCGGCCGGGCTGGTCGAGCGCATCGGCGAGCGGACGTCCCGGCTGAAGCACACCCACGTGGCCGCCGGCGACACCCGGGAGCAGGAGGGCCCGATCGCCGACCACGAGGCCGCCCTGAAGGCGGTCGCCGCCGAGCTGGGCCGGGACGGTCTGGGCCTGGACTCCCCGGAGCTGGCCGCGATCGGGCACCGGGTGGTGCACGGCGGCGAGTTCTTCAGCGAGCCCACTCTCATCGACGAGAACGTGCTGACCGAGATCGAGCGGCTGATCCCGGTCGCTCCGCTGCACAACCCGGCCAACCTCACCGGCATCCGCACCGCGCAGGCGCTCCGTCCCGACCTGCCGCAGGTGGCGGTCTTCGACACCGCGTTCCACACGACGATGCCCGAGTCCGCGGCGCGCTACGCGATCGATCCGAAGATCGCCGACCGGTACCGCATCCGCCGCTACGGCTTCCACGGCACCTCGCACGCGTACGTCTCCCGGGAGACCGCGCGGCTGCTCGGCCGGGCGCCCGAGGACGTGAACGTGATCGTGCTGCACCTGGGCAACGGGGCGTCCGCGTCGGCGGTGCGGGGCGGGCGGTGCGTGGACACCTCCATGGGGCTGACGCCTTTGGAGGGGCTCGTGATGGGTACGCGCTCGGGAGACATGGACCCGGCCGTCATCTTCCATTTGATGCGTGTTGGCGGAATGTCCGCCGACGAGATCGACACTCTTCTCAACAAGAGGAGCGGTCTGTTCGGTCTGTGCGGTGACAACGACATGCGGGAGATCCGCCGCCGGGTGGACGAGGGCGACGAGCAGGCGGGGCTGGCCTTCGACATCTACATCCACCGGTTGAAGAAGTACATCGGGGCCTATTACGCCGTTCTCGGACGGGTGGACGCGGTGGCGTTCACGGCCGGGGTCGGGGAGAACGCGGCGCCGGTCCGGGAGGCGGCCGTGGCGGGCCTGGAAGGACTGGGCCTTGCGGTGGACGGCGAGCTGAACGCCGTACGCGGCGAGGAGGCCCGGCTGATCTCGCCCGCGGAGGCGCGGGTGGCGGTGGCGGTGGTACCGACGGACGAGGAAATGGAGATCGCGACACAGACCTACGCGCTGGTAAATGAATCGGGGAATCCGAATCTCACCTGAGCGGCATCCCGCCCTTTTGTATTTTCCGCCAGCCGGAATATTCCGCGCCGAAACAAACCGATAGGATGGCACCCATGCGCCGTTCGAAAATCGTCTGTACTCTCGGCCCCGCGGTCGACTCCCACGAGCAGCTCGTCACGCTGATCGAAGCCGGCATGAACGTGGCCCGCTTCAACTTCAGCCACGGCACTCACGCCGAGCACCAGGGTCGTTACGACCGGGTCCGGGCCGCCGCCAAGGAGACGGGCCGGGCCATCGGTGTCCTCGCCGACCTGCAGGGCCCGAAGATCCGCCTGGAGACCTTCGCGGAGGGTCCCGTCGAGCTGGTGCGGGGTGACGAGTTCACCATCACCACCGAGGACGTCCCGGGCGACCGGACGATCTGCGGCACGACGTACAAGGGCCTGCCCGGTGACGTCACCAAGGGCGACCAGGTGCTCATCAACGACGGCAACGTCGAGCTGAAGGTCACCGAGGTCGAGGGCCCCCGGGTGAAGACGATCGTCATCGAGGGCGGCGTCATCTCCGACCACAAGGGCATCAACCTGCCGGGGGCCGCGGTCAACGTCCCCGCGCTGAGCGAGAAGGACGTCGAGGACCTCCGCTTCGCGCTGCGCATGGGCTGCGACCTGGTCGCCCTCTCCTTCGTCCGGGACGCCAAGGACGTCGCCGACGTGCACCGCGTCATGGACGAGGAGGGCCGCCGGGTCCCGGTGATCGCCAAGGTGGAGAAGCCGCAGGCGGTGGAGAACATGGAGGGCGTCGTCGCGGCCTTCGACGCCGTCATGGTCGCCCGTGGCGACCTGGCCGTCGAGTACCCGCTCGAGAAGGTCCCCATGGTGCAGAAGCGCCTGATCGAGCTGTGCCGGCGCAACGCCAAGCCGGTGATCGTGGCGACCCAGATGATGGAGTCGATGATCACCAACTCCCGTCCGACCCGCGCCGAGGCCTCCGACGTGGCCAACGCGATCCTGGACGGCGCGGACGCGGTCATGCTGTCGGCGGAGTCGTCGGTGGGCGCGTACCCGATCGAGACGGTCAAGACGATGTCGAAGATCGTCACCGCCGCCGAGCAGGAGCTGCTCTCCAAGGGCCTCCAGCCGCTGGTGCCGGGCAAGAAGCCGCGCACGCAGGGCGGTTCGGTGGCCCGGGCCGCCGCCGAGATCGCCGACTTCCTCGGCGGCAAGGGCCTGGTGGCCTTCACCCAGTCCGGTGACACCGCCCGCCGGCTCTCCCGCTACCGCGCCTGCCAGCCCATCCTGGCCTTCACCACCGACGAGTCCACCCGCAACCAGCTGGCGCTCAGCTGGGGCGTGGAGCCGCACGTGGTGCCGTTCGTGAACAGCACCGACGAGATGGTCGACCTGGTGGATCAGGAGACGGTCCGCCTCGGCCGGTTCAACGACGGCGACATCGTCGTGATCACCGCCGGTTCGCCCCCCGGCGTGCCCGGCACCACCAACATGGTCCGCGTGCACCACCTGGGCGAGACGCGGCGCGGCTGACCGCCCCCTTCCCGTCGTACGTACCGAGGGCGCCCCCTGTCGCAGGGGGCGCCCTCGGTGCGTGGTGCGGTCGTGCTCAGTCGGTCGTGTACTGGTGCAGCCCGGGGATGTGGAGCGTGCCGCCGAACTGGCCGGCCTGGACCACCGTCACCTTGGTGAAGTAGATCAGCGGGATGTCCAGCGGCGGCGGGTGCTCCGGGTCGAAGGTGATCGGGATCAGCCCCAGCAGGTTGCCGGAGATGCTCTCGGTGTACATCACCGTCTCACCGTCGCGGATCGTGGACGTGGAGCCCTCGGCCGCCTGCACGTGGTAGGTCTTGCCGGCCTGCTCGTCCTTCACCGTCTGGTGCAGGTCGCCGATGTCGGTGCCGTTGGAGATGACGTACTTCAGCACCTTCTTGGTGGTGCCGTTGGCCGTCCTGACCTCGACGACGCCCTTGTAGGAGGCGCCCTTCAGCAGCAGCGAGCTGGCGTTGAGATACCACGGGTCGTCGGGCAGCGGCAGTTTGTTGTCGACGCCGCCCTCCTCGTCGGTGGCGGCCGGGCAGTCGTCGACGTCGGTGCCGGAGGCGCTCTCGGAGGCGCTGGGGCTGGGCGTGGCGGTGGCGTCCTCCGTGGCCTTCGCCGCGTCCTCCTTGGCCTTCTCCGCCGCCTCCTTGGCCGCCTCGGCCGCCTTGTCCACCGTGTCCTTGGTGTCCTCGGCCGCCTTCGACGCCGTGTCGGTCGCGCCCTCGACGGTGTCCTTCGCGGTGCCGGTGACCGCGTCGGTGGTGTCCTTGAGCGCGTCGGACGCGTCTCCCGCGCTCTCGGAGGCCGACGGGGTCGGCGTGGGGCTCGGGCTCTCCTCGGCCTTCTTGCCGCCGGTGAAGATGCCCTCGATGGCGTCGCCGAGGCCGTCCAGCAGACCGCCCTTGTCCTCCGACTCGTCCGACTCGGACGGGGAGGGCTCCGTGGCGCTCTGACCGGACGCACCCTGGCTCTGCGACGCGGAGGGGCTCGGGGCGGGGGCGTCCTGCTCGTCCTTGGCGCCCTTGTCGTCGGAACCTGAATCCGACGAAGAGGAGTCGCCCTGGTCCGAGCCGTCGTCCTTGCCCGCGTCCTCGCCGGTGTCCCCGGTGGAGGCCGAGGGGTCGGGCTCCTTCGCGTCGTCCTTGCCGTCCTCGGCACCGTCGCTCGCCGAGGGCGAGGGGGTGGGCGACTCGGACGGGTCCTTCTCGGCGTCCTCGAGGGCCGCCACGCAGTCCTTGTACTCGTCGGCCGTCAGGCTGTTGGAGGGCGGCGCCGCGTCGTTGCCGTCGGCGAGGGCGAGCGTCGGCGTGAACCCCATCCCCATGAGCACGGCCGTGGGCATCGCCGCGATGGCTATCGCCTTGCCGGCCGGCATGTGGAACCTGGTGAACAACGGCTTCTTGGGTGCCGCGTGGCGCGGCCCGGTTCTCACACGGGACGACTCCACGTCAGTCCCGCGGGTCACCTCGTCAGCCGGCACTGTGCCTCCCGTTCGCCCCGTTGGCCGGGCTCGTTCCTGACAGATCGTGCGCCCCCGGTGCCATGAAGCCCTGGGAGGGCTCCCCGTCGTCCATCCCGCCCCGCGGCCCGGGCACGGCCGGGCCCGCCTGCGTTCCGGACTCCGGGAAGCCGGGGAACGCGGTGTCGTCGGCCGGGGCAGCGGGGACCACGCCCTCGGGCGCGCCGTCCGTGCCCTTGCCCTCCAGCGGCGGCTCGGTCCGCGGCGGCTCGCCCGGCACCCACGACACGGCCATGGCCCCGCCGACCAGCGCGAACAGGAAGCCGATGAGGAAACCGCCGAGGTTGGACACGGGGATGGACACCAGCGCCAGCAGGATCGCCGCGACGCCCGCGAAGACCCGGACGTGCTTCTGGAACCACAGGCTGACGCCCAGGACGACCAGCAGCACGCCGATGATCAGGGACCCGGCGCCCGCGGTGGTGGACATCGCCAGCGTCAGGTGACCGATCTGGAGGTTCGCGTACGGGAAGTAGGCGATGGGGAGTCCGCCGAGCGCGACGAACAGGCCGGCCCAGAACGGCCGCGCGCCTCGCCAGGCACGGAACTGCAGCCTCCGGCGGGTGAACTGGCCGGCTGCGGCAGGAGTCTCGGCGCTCATGGAAAACAGCTCCCTGGTACGGCTTTGCTGTGGTGGAGATGTGGGCCGCGTGTGAAGGCGCGGCCGGAGAGTGGACGGGCGGGGGCGCCACCGGCTCCCCCGCCCGTCAGCGAGTGCTTAGTAGCACTCCTTGACACCCTTGGACAGCGACATCTTCAGACCGCTGAGCTTGAAGGTTCCGGCGGTGGTCGCCCACGCCGTCTGCTTCACGCCGGTCAGCGTGGCCGAGTCGGCCTGCTGCGAGAACCCGTACGGGTTCGTGGTGTCGCCCTTCTTGATGCCGGGACCCTTGTTGGCGTCCTTGGCGGCCACACCGATGTCGATGCCGCGGAACGTGGCATCGGCCTCGAGGTCCTCGACGTCGATGTACAGGTTCTCCGCCTTGACCGGGGTGTCGCCACCGCCGGCCTTCAGCATGAGGCTGACCGAACCGATCAGCGGGATGTCCGGGGTGACCACGGACTGGCACATGTTCTTGATCTGCGCGGACTTGAACGCCGAGACCGCGACGGGGTGAGCCGTCTTCTCGCCCTTCAGCGTGTAGCCCTGGTCGATCGCGCCGTACTGCATAAAGCCCGTGCCGTCGAGCCGGTCCGCCGTCACCTTGAACGACTGACCCGACACGCTGAACGACGCGGCGAGAGCGCCCTGCGCGAGCGCGACGCCTATCGCAGCCGTGGCGGCGACGCTGGGCACCATCACCACGGCGAACCGCTTCCATCTGGTCCCGCCACGCACCTGGGACTCCATATTTCCTCCTTCTCGGACGTACATCTCCTGGCCTCGGCCCCGTCGCCAGTCGGCGACTCGGCCCGGCAGGGATGGGAGAAGTGCTACGTCCTCGGGAAGGAGAGCGCCCGTCCTCGGCGGCACGTACAACGCGCCCGAACAACCGGCGATCACCCCCGAGCGACAACCACTGGTCGCGCCTGACACGCATCACGCACAACCCTGCTGGACAGGCTTCGCCGGATGAGCGAAGACCCCCCTGCCCAAGGGCCGGCATCACTGCCGCCGACCCTGCTCGGTGGGGACCCAGGAACCCCCGCCACCCGACCGGCTGTCGGGGTACGGGAATGGACCGAGCGTCGCCGATCGTGGTGCATTCTCGCCGTCGACACAAGGGGGTTCGTTACTGGCTAGTAGCGGGCGTGTGACCGCGGGACGACGCACCGGCCCCGAACGGCGACGCTGGGTGTGCCATGAGGGCGGAACAAAACTATTGATCGATGGACAGAGTCCGACAGATCGGCGGCGCTGACTTACTGGCAGTAACAGCGGCCGCGATTACCAAGTTTTGGTAAAGCGCGGCCGCAGTGACGCCTCTTCGACAGCTCCTTCACATACGCAACACGCCGACGGCGTTTAGAGCGCCGATCCGGAGCGCCGGCCGGACGCCGCCTAGAACAGGGCGCGGGCGAGCGCCCGGCGCGCCGCGGCCACCCGCGGGTCCTCGGCGCCGACCACCTCGAACAGCTCCAGCAACCGCAGCCGTACGGCGTCCCGGTCGTCGCCCGCCGTGACGCGCACCGTGTCGATGAGGCGCCCGAAGGCGTCCTCCACGTGGCCGCCCACCAGGTCCAGGTCGGCGGCGGCGATCTGCGCCCGGGCGTCGCCCGGCTTGTCGGCCGCCTCCTGACGGACCTTCTGCGGGTCGGCGTCCTGCACCCGCTGGAGCAACTCGGCCTGGGCCAGGCCCAGTTTGGCCTCGGTGTTGCCCGGCTCCTCGGCCAGCACGTTCTTGTACGCCTGGACGGCACCGCCCAGGTCGCCCGCGTCCATCGCCTGCACGGCGGCGTCGAGGGCCGCGTCGTGCGGCCCGGCGGGGCGCTCGGGGGCGGCGGGCCGCTCGGCGCCCGGCTCCGCCTCGGGGTCGACGACGAGACCGGTCAGGCCGAAACGCTCCTCGCCGACCTGCACCAGCTGGTCCAGGGTCTGGCGGATCTGCGCCTCACCCGCGGCACCTTGGAAGAGGGGCAGCGCCTGCCCGGCGACGACCGCGAACACGGCGGGAATGCCCTGGACGCCGAACTGCTGCATCAGCATCTGGTTGGCGTCGACGTCGATCTTGGCGAGGAGGAAGCGCCCGTTGTACTCGACGGCGAGCCGCTCCAGGACCGGGCTCAACTGCTTGCAGGGCTCACACCACTCGGCCCAGAAGTCGATGACGACCGGGACCTCGGTGGACCGCTGCAGGACCTCGCTCTCGAAACCGGCCTCGTCGACGTCGATCACGAGGTCGGCCGGGGAGACGGCACCCGTCCCGCCGTTCCGGGCCGCGTCGGCGCGCGCCTGCTCGGCCTTGGCCTTGGCCTCCTGGGCCTGCTTCACCGCGGCGAGGTCGACGACCCCGCTCATGGACATGTTCCGTGGCTGCATGGGTCTATCCTCCCCCGTACGGCGCGCGCGTGTGAAAACCGGGTCGAAAGCCCGCCCGGATGTGTGCTGTTCGGTGTGTGTCATGCCCGATGTGTGTGCTGCTCGGCGCCGGGTCCCCACCCCACGCCCGTGGTCGTCGCTGGGGCGCGGGTGGACCCGCGCTTTCGCTACGCGTCGTAGCGTAATACCAGCAGGGCGCGTCGCGACACCCCGCCCCGGTGATCTGTCTCACGACGGGCCGCGTGTTACCCGCCGGTTAAGGTCGGGGGATGCAGAGCAGCACCCCCGCCGGCCGTGCCGGACGCCCGCGCAGTGCCGCGGCGGACACCGCGATCCTGGCCGCGACGCGGGCCGCCCTGGTCGACCTCGGCTGGTCGAAGCTCACCCTGGGAGACGTCGCCACCCGGGCCGGGGTTGCCAAGACGACGCTCTACCGCCGCTGGGCGGGCAAGAACGAGCTGGTCGTGGACGCGGTGGCGGAGCTCTTCGACGAGCTGGAACTGCCCGACCGCGGCTCCCTCGCCGCCGACATCGAGGGCGTGGTGCTCCAGTTCGCGGCGATCCTGGCCCGTCCGGAGGCCAGGAGCGGTCTGATGGCGGTGGTCGCGGAGTCCACGCGGGACGACGCGCTGCGCGAGCGCATCCGCACCTCGATCGTCGAACGGCAGAAGCGCCTGGTGCTGGAGGGCAGGGCCCGGGCCCAGGCGCGGGGCGAGCTGCCGCCGGAGCCGGACGCGGCGGAGGCGGCGCGCACCGCCGACCTGATCTTCGACATGGTCGCGGGATCGGTGGTGCACCGCACACTGGTCAGCGCGGAGGCCGCGAACGAGGAGTGGGTACGCGGCCTGACGCAGGTACTCCTGTGGGGCCTGACCACGCAACCGCCCGAGCCGAGCGACGGCTGACGGGTGACCTCTCGGCCGACCGAGCCCGCTGGCGGGTGACGGGTGACCTCTTGACCGACCGAGTCGGGTGGTGGGTGGGCACAGGCCCGGGGGTCCAGGGGGCGGAGCCCCCTGGTGACGCCCGCCGGAACACGCGGCGCCTAGAACCCCGCCGGCTCCGTGTACACCCCCCACTCGTCCCGCAGCACCCCGCAGATCTCCCCGAGCGTCGCCTCCGCCCGCACCGCGTCCAGCATCGGCTCGATCATGTTGCCCCCGGAGCGCGCCGCCGCCAGCATCGCGTCCAGCGCACCCCGCACCGCCGCATCGTCGCGGGCGACCCTGCGCTCGCCCAGCACCCGCACCTGCTCGCGCTCGACCTCGTGACTGACCCGCAGGATCTCCAGGTCGCCGGTGACGGAGCCGGTGTGGACGTTGACGCCGACGACCTTCTTGTCGTCCTTCTCCAAGGACTGCTGGTACCGGAAGGCCGACTCGGCGATCTCCCCGGTGAACCAGCCGTCCTCGATGCCGCGCAGCAGTCCGGAGGTGATCGGCCCGACGGGGTGCTGCCCGTCGGGGTGGGCCCGCAGCCCCCGCTCCTTGATCTGCTCGAAGATCTTCTCCGCGTCCGCCTCGATGCGGTCGGTCAGCTGCTCGATGAACCAGGAACCGCCCAGCGGGTCGGCGACGTTGGCGACGCCGGTCTCCTCCATCAGCACCTGCTGGGTGCGCAGGGCGATCTCCGCGGCCTGCTCGCTGGGCAGCGCGAGGGTCTCGTCGAGCGCGTTGGTGTGCAGCGAGTTGGTGCCGCCGAGCACCGCGGCGAGCGCCTCCACGGCCGTACGGACCACGTTGTTGTACGGCTGCTGCGCGGTCAGCGAGACACCGGCGGTCTGCGTGTGGAAGCGCAGCCACTGCGCCTTCTCGCTCTTGGCCCCGTACACGTCGCGCATCCACCGCGCCCAGATCCTGCGCGCCGCGCGGAACTTGGCGATCTCCTCGAAGAAGTCGACGTGCGCGTCGAAGAAGAAGGAGAGGCCGGGCGCGAAGACGTCCACGTCCAGACCGCGGCTGAGCCCCAGCTCCACGTACCCGAAGCCGTCCGCCAGGGTGTACGCCAGCTCCTGCGCGGCCGTCGCCCCGGCCTCGCGGATGTGGTACCCGGAGACGGAGAGCGGCTTGTAGGCGGGGATGCCGGCCGCGCAGTACTCCATCAGGTCGCCGATCAGGCGCAGGTGCGGCTCGGGCTGGAAGAGCCACTCCTTCTGCGCGATGTACTCCTTGAAGATGTCGGTCTGCAGCGTGCCGTTGAGCACGGACGCGTCGACGCCCTGCCGTTCGGCGGCGACCAGGTACATGCAGAACACGGGCACGGCGGGCCCGCTGATCGTCATGGAGGTCGTGACGTCACCGAGGGGGATGTCCTTGAAGAGAACCTCCATGTCGGCGGCCGAGTCGATGGCCACCCCGCAGTGCCCGACCTCGCCGAGCGAGCGCGGGTCGTCGGAGTCGCGGCCCATCAGGGTCGGCATGTCGAAGGCGACCGAGAGCCCGCCTCCCCCGTTCCGGAGGATCATCTTGTAGCGCTCGTTGGTCTGCTCGGCGTTGCCGAACCCGGCGAACTGCCGGATGGTCCACGTACGCCCCCGGTACCCGGTCGGATACAGGCCGCGGGTGAAGGGGTACTCGCCCGGCCAGCCGATCCGCTCGAAGCCCTCGTACTCGTCCCCGGGGCGGGGCCCGTACACCGGCTCCACGGGATCACCGGAGAGCGTGGTGAAGTCCGCGTCGCGCTTGCGCGCCGCGTCGTACCGGGCCTGCCAGCGAAGGCGGCCCTCTTCTATGGCATGAGCGTCCATACCTTCAAATTTACTAGGACGTCCAAGTAAATGTCGATGGGGTACCGCCGTACGGGTGTCCGTACGGCGGTGGGACGGCCGGTGAGGGCCCGGTTACACCTTCGCGGCGGCGGGCGCCTCGGCGCCGGCGACCTTCGCGTCCAGCTCCTGGGTGACCCTGCGCTCCACGAAGAAGGCGGCCGTCGGAACGGTCCCCGCGAGCAGCACCCAGAGCTGCTTCTTCACCGGCCACTTGGCCTTGGAGCCCAGGTCGAAGGCGAAGACCAGGTAGATCACGTACAGCCAGCCGTGGGCGATGCTGACGACCTGGGTGAAGTCCGCGGCGCCGCCCAGGTCCAGCACGTACTTCGCGATCATGCCGAGGCACAGCGCGATCAGCAGCACACCGGTGACGTACGCCATGACCCGGTAGCGGGTCAGCACGCTCTTTTTCATGGCTCCGAGCGTAACCGCCCGTTTCGCGCGATCTTCGACCGGGTCGGGCGACTCGCCGGGCCCGCCGGGCCCGCTGCTCAGTCCTCCTCGAAGTCCCCCGCGGCGACCCGCAGCGGCCGGAGCATCGCGAAGATCTCCCCGCACTCCTCGGCGTCGTACGCGCCCAGGCCGAAGTCCATCGCCATCAGGTCGCGGGTGGCCGCCTCGACGACCTCGCGGCCCTTGTCGGTGATGGTGGCCAGCGTGCCGCGGCCGTCGTTGGGGTTGGGGCGCTTGGCCACCAGACCGGAGCGCACCAGCCGGTCGACGGTGTTCGTCACCGAGGTGGGGTGCACCATCAGGCGCTCGCCGATCTTGGACATCGGCAGTTCGCCCGACTTGGAGAAGGTGAGCAGCACCAGCGCCTCGTACCGCGCGAACGTCAGCCCGTACGGCTTGACCACGGCGTCGACCTCGCCCAGCAGGATCTGCTGGGCCCGCATGATCGAGGTGATCGCCGCCATGGAGGGCACACCGCCCCAGCGCTGTGCCCAGAGTTCGTCGGCTCGGGCGATGGGATCGAAGGAGAGACTGAGGGGCTTCGGCACGGCAAGAGACCTTACCGGCCGGTCATATGCCGGTCAGCCCCGTCTCGCCCTTCGATACCACCGACCGCGCATCGGCGCTCGCCGGGCGCTCATTCGGCGAGGTGGCGCTCCACCGTCTCGACCTTCGACGTGAGGCCGTCCGTCACGCCGGGGCGGATGTCCGCCTTGAGGACCAGGGAGACCCGGGGTGCGCGTGCCTCGACGGCGGCCACGGCGCGCCGGACGACGTCCATGACCTCGTCCCATTCGCCCTCGATCGAGGTGAACATCGCGTCGGTGCGGTTGGGCAGCCCGGACTCGCGGACCACCCGGACGGCGTCGGCGACGTACTCCCCCACGTCCTCGCCGACACCGAGCGGCGTCACGGAGAAGGCGACGATCATGCGTTGACGATCCCTTCCTGGCGGGCGCGGGAGGCGATGACCGCGCTCTCGGCCTCACGCTTGAGCTTGCGCTCGGCGAAGAAGCCGCCGGTCGGCAGGACCGAGAGGACGAAGTAGAGGGCGGCGGTCTTCAGCGGCCACTTGGCGCGGTTCCAGGCGTCGGCCCAGAAGATCACGTACAGCACGAAGAGGACACCGTGGATCATGCCCATCGCCGGCACCGCGTTGAAGTCGGTGGTCCGCTTCAGGACGGAGCAGACGAGCAGGAGGAGGAACGAGATCGCCTCGGGGGCCGAGACCAGGCGGAGGCGGCGGAGGGCGGTGGCGGTCTTGAGGTCCACGGGTCACCTTCGGTGGGAGGGAGTCGCTGACGGCGCGGGCGGCGTGCGCTCCGCCTTGTGAACGGAAGCACAATCGTTCGCCCATTGTGGCAAACAATGCCCCAAGGGATGGACTCAGGGTCGGTCTCCACCCGTGGGCCCTGTTCCGTCCACCCGTGGCGGGGCTACTTTCGCAGCGTGGCGATGTTCCGACTTCAAGGCAGCAAGGTCCTCGCCGTCGACATGACCCAAGACGCCGTGAAGGCGAAGAACGGCTCGATGGTCGCGTACGACGGGGAGATGGCCTTCAAGAAGCTGAGCGGCGGCGGTGAGGGCCTCCGGGGCATGGTGACCCGGCGGATCACCGGCGAGCAGATGACGGTGATGGAGGTGAGAGGGCAGGGGACCTGCTGGTTCGCGGACCGGGCCTCGGAGATCACCCTGGTGGGGCTCCAGGGCGACAAGCTGTACGTCGAGTCGAGCAACTTCCTGGCGGCCGACGCCGGGCTGCGCACCGGCACCAGCTTCACGGGCACGCGCGGCGCCTCCCAGGGCAACGGGCTGTTCACCACGACGATCGAGGGGCACGGGCAGGCGGCGATCATGTCCGACGGTCCGGCGGTGGTGCTGCGGGTCAGCGCCCAGTACCCGCTGACCGTCGACCCGGGCGCGTACGTGGCGCACCAGGGGAACCTGCGGCAGTCCTTCCAGTCGGGTGTGACCTTCCGCACGCTGTTCGGGGAGGGCGGCGGCGAGGCCTTCCAGATCCGCTTCGAGGGCGACGGACTGGTGTACGTGCAGCCGAGCGAGCGGAACACGATCGCGGGGGATGTCTGACCATGGCCTTCCAGGAGATCAATTCGAAGATGGTCCAGGCGACCGTCGCACCCGGGCAGCGGCTGTTCAGCCAGCGCGGCGCCATGCTCGCCTACCGCGGCGAGGTGTCCTTCACCCCGAATCTGCGCGGCGGCCAGGGCGGGGTCATGTCGATGATCGGACGCCGGGTGGCGAACGAGGACACGCCGCTGATGACCGTGGAGGGCAGCGGCACCGTGTTCTTCGGGCACGGCGGCCACCACGTCCAGGTGATCAACCTGTCGGGCGACACCCTGTACGTGGAGGCGGACCGCCTGCTCGCCTTCGAGGGCACCCTGGAGCAGAGCACGGTGTTCCTCGGCTCGCAGGGCGGCGTCATGGGCATGGTGCGGGGCCAGGTGAGCGGGCAGGGACTGTTCACCACGTCCCTCAAGGGCCACGGCTCGGTGGCGGTGATGGCCCACGGCGGCGTCTTCGAGGTGCCCATCACCCCGCAGCGCCCGGTGCGCGTCGACCCGCAGGCCTACGTCGCCCACCACGGGGACGTGCGCAACAAGCTGTCCACGGCCCTGGGCTGGCGGGACATGGTGGGACGCGGCTCCGGCGAGGCGTTCCAGCTGGAGCTGAGCGGCAGCGGCACGGTGTTCGTCCAGGCGTCGGAGGAGAAACTGTGAGCACCGTCCACCACGACCCGGCGACACTGCCGGCCGACGACAACGTCAACGCGTACACCTTCTGCGTGGAGCTGAAGGGGAGCCAGTGGTTCCTGCAGAAGGGGAAGATGATCGCCTACTACGGGACGATCGATTTCAACGGGATCGGGCACGGCCGGCTGGACCGGCTGGTGCGTACGTCGTTCCATTCGCCACTGCACGCGAGCGACTGGGTCGTGGCGGAGGGATCGGGCAAGATGCTCCTCGCCGACCGGGCCTTCGACGTGAATTCGTACGACCTCGAAGAAGGCAACCTGACCATTCGCTCGGGCAACCTGCTCGCTTTTCAGCCAAGCCTCGCGCTCAAGCAGTCGATCGTGCCGGGCTTCCTGACGCTGATCGGAACCGGAAAGTTCGTGGCCGCGTCCAACGGTCCGGTGGTGTTCGTGGAACCGCCGATCCGGGTCGACCCGCAGGCCCTGGTCGGCTGGGCCGACTGCCCGTCCCCGTGCCACCACTACGACCATGGGTACATGACCGGCCTACTGGGCGGTCTACGTGCGATGACGGGGCTCGGCGGGGCCTCCGGGGAGGAGCACCAGTTCGAGTTCGTGGGGGCCGGGACGGTGCTGCTGCAGTCGAGCGAGGCGCTGATGGCGGAGCAGGCCGTGGGGACTCCTCCGCAGCAGGCGGGGGTGCCCGGAGGCGGGGCTTCCGGAGCGCCGACAGGCCGGTCCGGGGCACCGGGGCTTCCCGGACAGCTGGGAGACCTCCAGCGCCGCTTCGGGCTGTGAGCGGTAATCTGCGGAGTGTGACATCGAACGCGTGCGCACCGTCACCGTCACGGAAAACCCCTCACTAGTTCGCCTTTCAACCTTTTAGGTAGACTTCATTCATGGAGACCGAGACGGCCACCCGCTGGCTGACCGATACGGAGCAGTGTGCTTGGCGCACCCACCTGGAGGTCAACAGGCTGTTGACGCACCAGCTCGAGAAGGACCTGCAGCCGTTCGGCCTGACAATGAACGACTACGAGATCCTGGTGAACCTCTCCGAGTCGGAGGGCGACAGAATGCGGATGAGCGACCTGGCCACGGCCACGATGCAGTCCAAGAGCCGCCTCTCCCACCAGATCACCCGCATGGAGAACGCGAACCTGGTCCGGCGGGAGAACTGCGAGTCCGACCGGCGCGGGCTCTTCGCCGTCCTCACCGAGCACGGCATGGAGACGATGCGGAAGGTCGCGCCGCACCACGTGGCATCCGTCCGCAGGCACTTCATCGACCTGCTGGCCCCGGAAGACCTGACGGAGCTGGACAAGGCGCTCAAGCCCATCGCGGAACACCTGCGCGGGCAGCGGGGACGACCCTGAGTCCCTGATCACATGTCCCGGGCCGTTCCGGCCCGGTCACCCGGCAGGCGGAGCTCGAACAGGGCGCCGCCTGCCGGTGCGTCGTGCACCGTGAGCGTGCCGCCGTGCCGTACGGCCACGTCGCGGGCGATCGCCAGTCCGAGACCGGCCCCGCCGTCGTCGCGGCTGCGGGCGGCGTCGAGCCGTACGAAGCGCTCGAAGATCCGCTCCCGGTCGGCCGCCGGCACGCCGTCGCCGTCGTCGGCCACGGCGGCCACCACCGCGTCCCCGTCCCGCCGTACGGTCACCTCCACCGCCGACCTGGCGTGCCGCTGCGCGTTGTCGAGCAGATTGGCCAGGACCCGCCCCAGCTGCCCCCGCGATCCGGCCACGCTCACCGGACCCTCGGCGCCCCGCACACTCACCCCGGCCCGGCCCTCGGCCGCCTCCCGCGCGAGCGCCGCGAGGTCGACCCGGGCCTCGGCGGGCCGCTCCCCCGCGTCCAGCCTGGCCAGCAGCAACAGGTCGGCGGCGAGCCGCTGGAGCCGTACGGTGTCCGCCACGGCGCCGTCCAGGTCCAGCAGTTCCGGGTGGGCGGCGGCCACCTCCAGCTGGGTGCGCAGCGACGCGATCGGGCTGCGCAGCTCGTGCGAGGCGTCCGCGACGAAGCCCCGCTGCCGCTCCACCGAGGACTCCAGGGCGGCCAGCGTCTCGTTGGTGGTGGTGGCGAGCCTGGCCACCTCGTCGTGGGTGTCCGGCACGGGGACACGGCGGGCCAGGTCCTCGCTGGCGGTGATCGCGGCCATCTCGCGCCGGATGCCCTCCACCGGGCGCAGCGCGCGCCGGGTGACCAGCCAGGTCACCCACGCCACGACCGCGAGCAGCAGTGGGAAGCCGATCAGCATCACGGTCAGCGCGGTGTTCACGGCGCCGTGTTCGGCGGAGAGCGGGGCACCGGCGTAGACGGTGAGCGTGCCCCGGTCGTCGGTCTTCACCGGGACGGCGGCGAAACGGTAGTCCTCCGTGTCCCCGTCGATGGTCGCCGAGCCGTCGCTGACGGTGATCCGTCCGCCGATCTCGCCGGGTTCGAGGGACTCGCCGGAGTCGTCATCGTCGTCGTCGGCGTCGTCGTCGTGCTCCCCACCCGGGGAGGCGGCGGGCTGCGGCTTCACCGCGTCGACGCCGGTGCCGCTGATCCGCTCCAGGTCCTCGCTGGCGGCGACCAGCACGCCGTCGTCGTCGACGACCTGCACCGGCCGGTCGTCCACGTCCAGCGACAGGTCCGCGTACGGGGTCCCGACGGCGAGCACCGTCGCCACCTCGCGCGCCGAGCGCTCGGCCTGGGTGCCCGCCTCGCCGAGCAGGTTGGAGCGCAGGGACAGCAGGACGGCGGTGCCGGCCGCGACGAGGGCGACGGCGACCACGAGGGTGGCGGCGAGCGTGGCGCGGGCCCGCACCGAGCCGAAGAGGCGGCTCACCGCCCGGTCTCCAGCCGGTAGCCGGCGCCGCGCACGGTCCGGATGAGCCCGGCACGCAGCTTGCGCCGCAGCGCGCTGACGTACACCTCGACGATGTTCGGGTCGCCGTCGTAGGCGAAGTCCCAGACGTGCTCCAGGATCTCCGCCTTGGACACCACCTGTCCGGCCCGCACCACGAGCTGCTCCAGGACGGCGAACTCCTTGGCCGTGAGGGTGACCTCGTCCTCGCCGAGGAACACCCGGCGGGCGCCGGTGTCGACCCTGAGGTCGCCGTGGACGTGCACGGGCGAGGCTCCGGCCCCCTGCCCCCGCCGCCGCAGCAGGGCCTTCACCCGGGCGACGAGGACCACGTACGAGAAGGGCTTGGTGAGGTAGTCGTCCGCGCCGGTGTCCAGGCCCTCGGCCTCGTCGTACTCGCCGTCCTTGGCGGTGAGCATCAGGATCGGCACGTCGTGCCCGGCGGCGCGCAGGGCGGCGCAGACCCGGTAGCCGTTGAGGCCGGGCAGCATGATGTCGAGGATGACGAGGTCGTACACGCCCTCACCCGCCCGGTGCAGCCCTTCGAGGCCGTCGTGGACGACGTCCACGGCGTATCCCTCCGCGGTGAGGCCCTTGGCGAGCGACACGGCGAGGCGCCTCTCGTCCTCCACGATCAAGAATCGAGGGGGGCGGCGCGAAGCGCCTCGGGCAGGGTGGTGGTGGGCGACGGGTGGGCGCATGCGTAAAGAGTGGCAAAGGCGAGCTGAAGATCCCTTCAGGTGGCTTCAGGTTGGCCTCAGCGTCGGTCCGGGACAGTGAACACGTCGAAAACGACGGGACTCTGGACGACTCGGAGGAAACAGCATGAAGCGCAACATCGTGATCGCCGCCGTCACCGCCGCCGCACTGATCGGAGGCGGTACGGCGACGGCCCTGGCGACGACGGGGGACGACGACCGGGGTGCGACGTCCTGCGCGGACGGCGCGGACGCGTCGGCCGTCACCGTGTCGGACGACGCCGGCGTACGGGACGAGGCCGACGACCGTGACGACGACCGGCGCGACGACTCCGGCGCCGCCGCCGCGAAGGTCACGGCTGCCGACGCCGTCGCCGCCGCGCTGGCGGACACCCCGGGCACGGCCGTCTCCGCCGAGCTGGACGACGAGGACGACGACGGCGACGACGACGACGACGACCGCCGGGAGCGTGCGGCCTGGGAGGTCGACGTCCTCTCCGGCGACGGCACCTGGCACAGCGTCCGGATCGACCCGGCCACCGGCAAGGTCCTCGCCTCCGAGCGGGACGACGACGAGGACGACACCGCCGAGGTGCGCGCGGCCCTGAAGGGCACCTCGGTGGACACCGCCGAGGCGGCGAAGGCGGCGGCCGGACACGGCACCGTCACCTCCGTCGAGCTGGACGACGACGGCGACCACGGCGACGGCAAGCCCGCCTGGGAGGTCGAGACGCACGCCTCCGGCAAGGGTGAGCAGGACTGGCGGGTCGACCCGAAGACCGGAAAGGTAACGGCCGACCGCTCGGACGAGGCGCACGGCTCTCACGACTCGGACGACGACGCCGACGACGACGGCTCCGGCAGCTCGGACGACTCCGACGACGACTGAGCGCCCTTTCCGGCTCGTCGGGCCGACCCGCGGCGGTGCCACGGCACCAGTGCCGCCACCGCCGCGACCGCGCCGGACACCGCGAAGCACACCGGCAGCGGAAGGCGCTCCACCAGCAGCCCCACGACGGCGGCGCCGACCGACATCCCCGCGTTCACTGCGGTGTTGCACCAGGCGCCCGCCCGGACCCGGAAACCGGGCGCCACGCTCTCGTCGGCGATCAGGTACGCCGTGGTCAGCGCCGGGGCCACGAACAGGCCCGCGCACATGACGGCCAGGACCAGCGTGCCGAGTCCGGGCGCGAGGCCCGCGGCGGCGAGGCAGAGGCCGACACCGGCCGCGAAGAACGGGAGCCGAGCCCGGGTGGGCGAACTCCAGGCGACGGCGCCGTTGACGAGACCGCCGACCGCGCTGCCGACGGAGAGCGCCGCGAGCACCCAGGCGACCGTGCCGTCCCCGAGGCCGTGCTCCCCAGCGAAGGCCACGACGAGGAGGTCGACTGCGCTCACCGAGACGCCGACGGCCGCCGCGACGACGACGGGCTGCAGCAGCGCCCGGCCCTGCCCCGGGCCGCCTCGCCCGGGTGCGGGGCCGTCGCTCTTTGCCCGCCCCGCCGGGCGCAGCGCCGCGGTCGCCGGTGAGGTGACGAAGGCGAGGGTGCCGACCGCCACGAGCACCGCGCTGAGCACGACGCCGACCACCGGCGAGGCGACGGCGACGATGCCGCCGACCAGGAGCGGACCGGAGACGAAGAGCAGTTCCTCGGCAACGCCGTCCACGCTGTAGGCCCGCTGCAACAGCAGCCGGTCGGGGAGCAGTTCGGCCCACACCGCGCGCATCGTGGGGCCGAGCGGGGGCGTGCAGGCGCCCGCGAGCCCGGCGGTCACCGCGAGGACCGCCTCGGAGGTACCCGGACGCCGGCAGGCCGCCGCCAGCACGCAGAGCAGGGCGGCGTAGAGCAGGGCCATGGGCAGCAGTGCCCGGCGCGGACCGTGCCGGTCGACGAGGGAAGCACGGTAGGGGGACAGGAAGACGCTCGTGGCGCCGAAGAGCGCCATGACCAGCCCGGCCACGGCGTACGACCCGGTGGACCGGGTCAGGGAGAGCATCAGGGCGAGGGAGACCGTGCCGTACGACAGCCGCCCGACGAGGGCGGCCGAGAACGTGCGGCGGGCATGGGGGACACGGAGCACGGCGGCGTAGGAGGGCCGCGAAAGAGGCGTGGACACGCGAAGGGTTCCTCAGCAGGAAGGCAACCAGGGGACACCGATGCGCGCGACGGCCGGATACGGCGGTCGCGCGCGGGGCGGGCCCTAGGCCAAGAGGAGGAACACGCGGGTCACTTTAGCCCGTCCGACGCTCGAGGACGAGACCGTTGAGCCCCCTCCAGCCCGTCCGACGCTTGAGGACGAGACCGTTGAGCCCCCTCCAGCCCGTCCGGCGTTTGAGGACGAGGCCGTCCAGGCCGAAAGCGGGGGTCTGGGGGCGGCAGCCCCCAGGGTCGGGAAGGGAAGGGGCGGCGGGGGCGAAGAAACCCCACGCCGGAAGACCGCCCCGCACCGCTCAGCCCTCGCGTCAGCCCCCGCGTCAGCCCCGCGTCAGCCCCGCCACCAACTCGTCCGCCGCCCGGTACGGATCCAGTTCCCCGGCGACGATCCGTTCCGCCAGCGCGCCCAGCCGCCGGTCCCCGTGCAGGTCACCGATACGTTCCCGCAGCGTCGTGACGGCGATCGTCTCCACCTCGCGGGCGGCCCGGACCCGGCGCCGCTCGGCGAGGACGTCCCGTTCCTCCATCCACGCCCGGTGCTTCTCCAGCGCCTCGACCACCTCGTCGACGCCCTCGCCGCGCGCGGCGACCGTCTTGACGATGGGCGGCCGCCAGTCGCCGGCGGCGCGCGCCTCGCCGAGGCCCAGCATGTGGTTCAGCTCGCGGGCGGTCGCGTCCGCGCCGTCCCGGTCGGCCTTGTTGACCACGTAGACGTCGCCGATCTCCAGGATTCCGGCCTTGGCCGCCTGGATGCCGTCGCCCATGCCGGGGGCGAGCAGGACGACGGAGGTGTCGGCCTGGGAGGCGATCTCGACCTCCGACTGGCCGACGCCCACCGTCTCCACCAGGACCACGTCGCAACCGGCCGCGTCCAGCACGCGGATCGCCTGCGGCGCGGCCCAGGCGAGCCCGCCGAGGTGGCCGCGGGTGGCCATCGAGCGGATGTAGACGCCCGGGTCGGAGGCGTGCTCGGACATCCGGACGCGGTCGCCGAGCAGGGCGCCGCCGGAGAAGGGGGAGGACGGGTCGACGGCGAGCACGCCGACCCGCTTGCCCTGCTTGCGGTACGCCGTCACCAGCGCCGAGGTGGAGGTCGACTTGCCGACCCCCGGGGAGCCGGTCAGGCCGACGACGTACGCGTTGCCGGTGAGCGGCGCGAGCGCCTCCATGACCTCCCTGAGCTGCGGGGACGCCCCCTCCACCAGGGAGATCAGCCGGGCCACGGCCCGCGGCCGGCCTTCTCGGGCCTGGGCCACCAGTGAGGAGACGTCCTGCATCACAGCTCCGTTCAGTGAGAAGTCGTAACTCGGGGGGTCAGGCCCCGGGCACCCGCACGATCAGAGCGTCGCCCTGACCGCCGCCGCCGCACAGCGCGGCCGCGCCGACGCCGCCGCCGCGCCGCTTCAGTTCCAGCGCCAGGTGCAGCACCAGCCGCGCGCCGGACATGCCGATCGGGTGACCGAGCGCGATGGCACCACCGTTGACGTTCACCTTTTCGGTGGATACGCCGAGGTCCTTCATTGACTGCACGGCGACGGCCGCGAACGCCTCGTTGATCTCGATGAGGTCGAGGTCGCCGACCTCCAGGCCCTCCTTCTTGAGGGCGTGCCGGATGGCGTTCGACGGCTGCGACTGCAAAGAGTTGTCCGGGCCCGCGACATTGCCGTGCGCGCCGATCTCCGCGATCCACTCCAGGCCCAGTTCCTCGGCCTTGGCCCGGCTCATCACGACCACGGCAGCCGCGCCGTCGGAGATCTGCGAGGAGGAGCCGGCGGTGATGGTGCCGTCCTTGGCGAAGGCCGGACGCAGCTTGCCGAGCGACTCGGCGGTGGTGTCGCCGCGGATGCCCTCGTCCTTGCTGAACAGCACCGGGTCGCCCTTGCGCTGCGGGATCTCGACCGGGGTGATCTCCGCGTCGAAGACGCCGTTCTTCTGGGCGGCGGCGGCACGCTGGTGGGACAGGGCGGCGATCTCGTCCTGGGCGGCGCGCTCGATGCCGAGCCGGGTGTTGTGCTTCTCCGTGGACTCGCCCATGGCGATGTCCTCGAAGGAGTCGGTCAGGCCGTCGTACGCCATGGCGTCGATCATCTGGACCGCGCCGTACTTGTAGCCCTCGCGGGACTTGGGGAGCAGGTGCGGGGCGTTGGTCATGGACTCCTGGCCGCCGGCGACGATCACGTCGAATTCACCCGCGCGAATGAGCTGGTCGGCGAGTGCGATGGCGTCGAGGCCGGAGAGGCAGACCTTGTTGATCGTGAGCGCCGGGACGCTCATGGGGATGCCGGCCTTGACGGCGGCCTGGCGGGCGGGGATCTGCCCGGCACCGGCCTGGAGCACCTGCCCCATGATCACGTACTGGACCTGGTCGCCGCCGATTCCGGCGCGGTCGAGGGCGGCCTTGATGGCGAAGCCGCCGAGGTCGGCCCCGGAGAAGGACTTCAGGGAGCCGAGCAGCCGCCCCATCGGGGTGCGGGCACCCGCGACGACGACGGAGGTGGTGCCGTTCGTTCCAGAGATTCCAGAGGTTTCAGTGGTTCCAGAAGACATGAGCTGCGGTCCCCTTTTCCGGCCCGCACAGGCCGAGGAGTGAACGAGGGTTTACTCGAATGTACTGAGCGGTATCCCGCCCGTCACCGGGCTGTCGGTGTGATCGCGCGCACGTTGCGTAACCACCTCCGGAGCGCTGCACTGAAACCATGCTGACGCGAATCGACCACATCGGAATCGCCTGCCACGACCTCGACGCGACCGTCGAGTTCTACCGTGCCACCTACGGCTTCGAGGTGTTCCACACCGAGGTCAACGAGGAGCAGGGCGTGCGCGAGGCCATGCTCAAGATCAACGATACGTCGGACGGGGGCGCCTCGTACCTCCAGCTCCTGGAGCCCACCCGCGAGGACTCCGCGGTCGGCAAGTGGCTCGCGAAGAACGGCGAGGGCGTCCACCACATCGCCTTCGGCACGGCGGACGTGGACGCGGACGCCGCGGACATCCGGGGCAAGGGCGTACGCGTTCTGTACGACGAGCCCCGGCGCGGTTCCATGGGGTCGCGGATCACCTTCCTGCACCCCAAGGACTGCCATGGCGTACTGACAGAACTGGTCACATCGGCGGCCGTTGAGTCACCTGAGCACTGACCCTCGTACATAGGGGCCGGTAGGGTTGGGTGCGGTCGCCGCTCAGTCCAGGGTGACCCGGTCCTGTCGTCTCCGGCGCCGGGACCGCCGGGGTCGTGTTTCGGGGGGCGGGCGACGGGGCAGCAGCACATGCTCCGCCGTTGATCTGACACCATTCCCCGGGGGCCCCGTCCGTCGGACGGACGGAGCTCGTTCGGGAAGATTTGCGACCAGGGGACGGATGGGACCGCGCAGTGCGGGGCTACGAGAGCCAGGAGCGAGAGCCGGCGGCTGACGTCGACCACCTCTCTCGGTTCGAGGCCGAGATGAAGCGGCTGAAGACCGAGCGGGAAAAGGCGATCCAGCACGCCGAGGACCTCGGCTACCAGGTCGAGGTGCTGCGCGCCAAGCTGCACGAGGCGCGGCGCACCATCATGTCCCGGCCCGCCTTCGACGGCGGCGACATCGGGTACCAGGCCGAGCAGTTGCTGCGCAACGCGCAGACGCAGGCCGACCAGCTGCGCGCCGACGCGGAGCGGGAGCTGAGCCAGGCCCGGGCGCAGACCCAGCGGATCCTCCAGGAGCACGCCGAGCAGGCCGCCCGGCTCCAGGCCGAGCTGCACCAGGAGGCGGTGACCCGCCGCCAGCAGCTGGACCAGGAGCTGGCCGAGCGCCGGCAGACCGTCGAGTCGCACGTCAACGAGAACGTGGCCTGGGCCGAGCAGCTGCGCGCCCGCACCGAGCAGCAGGCCAGGCGCCTGCTCGACGAGTCCCGCGCGGAGGCCGAGCAGGCCATGAGCGCGGCCCGCGCGGAGGCGGAGCGGCTGACCGCCGAGGCCCGTCAGCGGCTGCGGAGCGACGCGGAGAGCGCCCGCACCGAGGCCGAGCAGATCCTGCGCCGGGCCCGCACCGACGCCGAGCGGCTGCTGAACGCCGCCTCCACGCAGGCCCAGGAGGCCACCGACCACGCCGAGCAGCTGCGCAGCTCCACCGCCACCGAGTCGGAGTCCACCCGGCGCGAGGTCCAGGAGCTGAGCCGGGCCGCCGAGCAGCGCATGTCCGAGGCCGAGGAGGCGCTGCGCAAGGCGCAGGCCGAGGCGGAGAAGGTGGTCGCCGAGGCCGAGGAGGCCGCGGCCAAGGCGCTGTCGAGCGCCGAGGCGACCAACGAGCAGCGCACCCGTACCGCCAAGGAGCAGGTCGCCCGGCTGGTCGGCGAGGCCACCAAGGACGCGGAGAGCACCCGGTCCGAGGCCGAGCAGGTGGTCGCGGACGCCCGCGCCGAGGCCGAGCGGATCGTCGCCGAGGCCGCCGAGAAGGCCCGCACGATCACCGCCGAGGAGTCGGCCACCCAGCTGTCCAAGGCGGCCAAGACGGCCGAGGACGTGCTGAACAAGGCGTCGGAGGACGCCAAGCGGACCACGAAGGCCGCCACCGAGGAGGCCGAGCGGATCCGCACCGAGGCCGAGACCGAGGCGGACCGACTGCGTGCCGAGGCGCACGACATCGCCGAGGAGCTCAAGGGCGCGGCGAAGGACGACACCAAGGAGTACCGCGCCAAGACGGTCGAGCTGCAGGAGGAGGCGCGCCGGCTGCGCGGCGAGGCCGAGCAGCTGCGGGCGGACGCGGTCGCCGAGGGCGAGAAGATCCGCGCCGAGGCCCGCAAGGAGGCCGTGGCGCAGATCGAGGAGGCGGCGAAGACCGCCGAGGAGCTGCTGTCCAAGGCCAAGGCGGACGCGGACGAGCTGCGGCAGACCGCGACGGCGGACAGCGAGAAGGTCCGCACCGAGGCGATCGAGCGGGCGACGACCCTGCGCCGGCAGGCCGAGGAGACCCTGGAGCGCACCCGCGCGGAGGCCGAGCGGCACCGCGCCGAGGCCGCCGAGCGGGTGGAGGAGCTCCAGGCGGAGGCCGAGCGGGCGGCCCGTGAGCTGCGCGAGGAGACCGAGCGCGCCGTCGAGGCCCGCAAGGCGGAGGCCGCCGAGGAGCTGACGCGGCTGCACACCGAGGCCGAGGAGCGCCGCACCGCCGCCGAGGAGGCGCTGGGCGAGGCCCGCGAGGAGGGCGAGCGGATCCGCCGCGAGGCGGCCGAGGAGAGCGAGCGGCTGCGCGCGGAGGCCGCGGAGCGGATTCGTACGCTCCAGCAGCAGGCGGAGACGGAGGCCGAGCGGCTGCGCACCGAGGCCGCCGCGGACGCGTCCGCCTCCCGCGCGGAGGGCGAGTCCGTCGCGGTACGGCTGCGCTCGGAGGCCGCGAGCGAGGCGGAGCGGCTGAAGTCGGAGGCGCAGGAGAGCGCCGACCGGGTGCGGGCGGAGGCGCAGAGTGCCGCCGAGCGCATCGCCGCCGAGGCGTCGGAGGCGCTGGCCGCCGCCCAGGAGGAGGCCGCCCGGCGCCGCCGCGAGGCGGAGGAACTGCTCGGCTCGGCCCGGCAGGAGGCGGACCAGGAGCGCGAGCGGGCCCGCGAGCAGAGCGAGGAGCTGCTGGCCTCGGCGCGCAACCGTGTGGAGGAGGCGCAGGCCGAGGCGGTCCGGCTGGTCGAGGAGGCCGACCGGCGCGCCACCGAGATGGTGTCGGCCGCCGAGCAGCACGCGGCGCAGGTACGGGAGTCGGTCGCCGGGCTGCACGAACAGGCCCAGGAGGAGATCACCGGGCTGCGCAGCGCCGCCGAGCACGCCGCGGAGCGCACCCGGACCGAGGCGCAGGAGGAGGCGGACCGGGTCCGCGCCGACGCCTACGCCGAGCGGGAGCGGGCGAGCGAGGACGCCGGACGGCTCAGGCGCGAGGCGCAGGAGGAGACCGAGGCCGCCAAGACGCTGGCCGAGCGGACCGTGTCCGAGGCCATCACGGAGGCCGACCGGATCCGCGCGGACGTCTCCGAGCACGCCCAGCGGGTGCGCACGGAGGCATCCGACGCCATCGCCGAGGCCGAGCAGTCCGCGTCGCGCACCCGGGCGGACGCCCGCGAGGACGCCAACCGCATCCGGTCCGACGCGGCGACGCAGGCGGACGCCCTGATCACCGAGGCGCGTTCCGAGGCGGAGCGGCTCACCATCGAGACGGCGGCCGACACCGACCGGCTCCGCACGGAGACGCTCGCGGAGGCGGAGCGCGTCACCGCCGAGGCGGCGAGCGAGTCCGAGCGGGTCAGGACCGAGGCGGCCACCGAGGCGGAGCGGCTGCGCACCGAGACGATCGCCGAGGCCGAGCGGGTACGGGCCGAGGCGGGCGCCCGGGCCGAGCAGCTGATGTCGGACGCCACCGGGGAGGCGGAGCGGCTGCGGGCCGAGGCCGCCGACACGGTCGGCTCCGCGCAGCAGCACGCCGAGCGGCTGCGCACCGAGGCGGACCGGGTCCGGCGCGAGGCGGCGGCGGAGGCCGAGCGGGTCACCACGGCGGCCCGCGAGGAGGCCGAGCGCACCCTCGACGAGGCCCGCAAGGACGCCAACAAGCGGCGTTCGGAGGCCGCCGAGCAGGTCGACACGCTCATCACGGAGACCACCGCCGAGGCCGACAAGCTGCTCACCGAGGCGCAGCAGCAGGCCCAGAAGACCACCGCGGACGCCGAGTCGCAGGCCGACACGATGGTCGGCGCGGCCCGTGCGGAGGCCGACCGGATCGTCCAGGAGGCGACGGTCGAGGGCAACACCCGGGTGGAGAAGGCCCGTACGGACGCGGACGAGCTGCTGGTCGGCGCCCGCCGGGACGCGACCGCCATAAGGGAGCGCGCGGAGGAGCTGCGCGAGCGGCTCACCTCCGAGATCGAGGAGCTGCACGAGCGGGCCCGCCGCGAGGCCGCCGAGACGATGAAGTCGGCCGGCGACCGCTGCGACGCGCTCATCAAGGCCGCCGAGGAGCAGCTCGCCAAGGCGGAGGCGAAGGCGAAGGAGCTGGTGTCGGAGGCCAACTCCGAGGCCGGCAAGGTGCGCATCGCCGCCGTCAAGAAGGCCGAGGGGCTGCTCAAGGAGGCCGAGCAGAAGAAGGCCACCCTGGTCCGCGAGGCCGAGGAGCTGAAGGCCGAGGCGGTCCGCGAGGCCCGGGCCACGGTCGACGAGGGCAAGCGCGAGCTGGAGGTGCTGGTCCGGCGCCGCGAGGACATCAACGCGGAGATCTCCCGGGTGCAGGACGTCCTGGAGGCGCTGGAGTCGTTCGAGGCGCCCGGGGGCGCGAAGGACAACGGGGTGAAGGCCGGAGCGACGGTGGGCGCCCCACGTTCGGGTGGCAAGTCGTCAGACAGCTAGCATTCGGGGTGGTTTGGGTGTCTGCTGGAGATCTTTGGCCGAGTCCCGACGGGACCCCTGCCCGAGGCTTTGGCAAGCCATCCGAGGGTCAGCCACTCAAAAGAGGTGTCATTCTCCGTATCAAACGTGCATCCGCTCGATGACACACCGCATTGGCGCCTAGGATTCCCTCTATCACCTCACCCGGTCTCTTTCGACAGGAACCCCATGAGCGACACTTCCCCCTACGGCTTCGAGCTTGTGCGGCGTGGGTACGACCGCGCTCAGGTGGACGAACGCATCTCCAAGCTCGTCTCCGACCGTGACAGCGCTCTCGCCCGCATCACCGCTCTGGAAAAGCGCATCGAGGAGCTCCACCTCGAGACCCAGAACGCCCAGGCCCAGGTCAACGACGCCGAGCCGTCGTACGCCGGTCTCGGCGCCCGGGTCGAGAAGATCCTGCGGCTCGCCGAGGAAGAGGCGAAGGACCTGCGCGAGGAGGCCCGTCGCGCGGCCGAGCAGCACCGTGAGCTGGCCGAGTCCTCGGCCCAGCAGGTGCGCAACGACGCGGAGTCGTACGCCGCCGAGCGCAAGGCCAAGGCCGAGGACGAGGGCGTCCGGATTGTCGAGAAGGCCAAGGGCGACGCCTCCCAGCTGCGCTCCGAGGCGCAGAAGGACGCGCAGTCCAAGCGCGACGAGGCCGACGCGCTCTTCGAGGAGACCCGCGCCAAGGCCGCGCAGGCCGCCGCCGACTTCGAGACGAACCTCGCCAAGCGCCGCGAGCAGTCCGAGCGGGACCTGGCCTCCCGTCAGGCCAAGGCCGAGAAGCGGCTCGCGGAGATCGAGCACCGCGCGGAGCAGCTGCGCCTGGAGGCGGAGAAGCTGCGCACGGACGCCGAGCGCCGGGCCCGCCAGACCGTGGAGACGGCGCAGCGCCAGTCCGAGGACATCGTGGCCGACGCCAACGCCAAGGCCGACCGCATCCGTTCGGAGTCGGAGCGCGAGCTGGCCGCCCTCACCAACCGCCGCGACTCCATCAACGCGCAGCTGACCAACGTGCGCGAGATGCTGGCGTCCCTCACGGGTGCCGCGGTGGCCGCCGCTCCGGCGGTCGAGGACGAGCCGGTCTCCCGCGGGGTGCCTGCCCAGCAGTCCCGCTGAGGCGGTTCGGCCCACGCGGGGGCGAACGCCTGCTGAATACGTACGAGGAAGGGCGAGGCCTTCTGTCACTGGGGTGGCAGCGGGCCTCGTCCCGTTCTAGCGTGGGCGCCATGATCGAGCTCGAGGGGCTGACCAAGCGGTACGGCGAGAAGGTGGCGGTCAACAATCTCTCCTTCACCGTCAGACCCGGCATCATCACGGGCTTCCTCGGCCCCAACGGCGCGGGCAAGTCGACGACCATGCGGATGGTGCTGGGCCTGGACCGGCCGACCGCCGGGGACGTGCGGATCGACGGCAAGCACTACGACCAGCTCAAGGACCCGCTGACGTACATCGGTGCGCTGCTCGAGGCCAAGGCGTGGCACGGCGGGCGCAGCGCCTACAACCACCTGCTGTGCCTCGCGCAGAGCAACGGCATCCCGGCGAGCCGGGTACGCGAGGTCCTGGACACGGTCGGGCTCTCGGCGGTCGCCAGGAAGAAGACCAAGGGCTTCTCCCTCGGCATGGGGCAGCGGCTCGGCATCGCGGGCGCGCTGCTCGGCGACCCGCGGATCCTGATGTTCGACGAGCCGGTCAACGGCCTGGACCCCGAGGGCATCCACTGGATCCGCAACCTGATGAAGACCCTGGCCTCCCAGGGCCGTACGGTCTTCGTCTCCTCCCACCTGATGAGCGAGATGGCGCTGACCGCCGACCACCTGGTGGTCATCGGCCAGGGCAGGCTCCTCGCGGACACCTCGATGGCCGAGTTCATCGCGGAGAACTCGCGCAGCTACGTCCGGATCCGCACCCCGCAGCGCGAGCAGCTGCTCGACGCGCTGCACGGCGCCGGTGTCCCGGTCGTCGAGGCGGCCGACGGGGTGCTGGAGGTGGACGGCGACAAGTCGGAGGCGGTCGGCGAGCTGGCGGCGCGGCAGCAGATCGTACTGCACGAGCTGAGCCCGCAGCGCGCCTCGCTGGAGGAGGCGTTCATGCAGCTGACCGCGGAGTCCGTGGAGTACCACGCGCACGACGGGCAGCCGCCCGGCGCGGTGCCGCAGCAGCAGCAACAGCCACCGGGGCAGCCTCCGCAGCAGCCGTGGGGCAGCGACTGGAAGAGGGGTTGAGCATGGCGGCGACACAGGTCGTCCGGTCCGAGTGGACCAAGATCCGGTCGGTCGCGTCCACGGTGTGGACGCTGGGCCTCGCCGTGGTCGTCACCATCGCCCTCGGCATGCTGATCTCGGCCCTGTCGAAGAACGAGTTCGGCGACATGAGCCGGCGCGACCAGCTCTCCTTCGACCCGACCTTCATCAGCTTCGCCGGCACCAGCCTCGGCCAGCTGGCGATGATCGTGTTCGGGGTGCTCGTCGTGGGCAACGAGTACAGCTCCGGGATGATCCGCACCTCGCTGGCCGCCGTGCCGAAGCGCGGCACCTTCCTGTTCAGCAAGATCGCGGTGGCCACCGCCCTGGCCCTGATCGTGGGCATGGTCACCAGTTTCGCCACGTTCTTCCTCGGCCAGGCGATGCTCGGCGACCTCAAGGCGTCGATCGGCGACCCCGGCGTGCTCCGCGCGGTGTTCGGCGGCGGCCTCTACATGACCCTGATCGCGATGTTCTCGATGGGCGTGGCCGCGATGCTGCGCTCCCCGATGCTGTCGCTGGGCATCCTGATGCCGTTCTTCTTCCTGATCTCCAACATCCTGGGCAACGTCCCGGCGACGGAGAAGGTCGGCCGGTTCCTGCCCGACCAGGCCGGTAGCAAGATCATGCAGGTGGTCACGCCGATCGACGACGACGTGCCGTACGGGCCGTGGGGCGGCCTCGGGATCATGGCACTGTGGGTGATCGCGGCACTCGTGGGCGGGTACGCGGTGCTGAAGCGGCGGGACGCCTGACCCCCTCCGTCCGGCCTCCGTACGGCGTCGGATTTTGCCCGCGCTTGAACGGAACCGTCAGCGCCTGGATATCCTCCTAACCCTTACGGGGGCGTGTGCCCTGCTGTCCCTGAACCTTCCGATGGGTGCGGAGCATGATCGAGGCTGTCGGCCTGACCAAGCGATACGGCGACAAGACCGCTGTGTACAACCTCTCCTTCCAGGTGCGGCCCGGCGCCGTCACCGGCTTCCTGGGGCCCAACGGCTCCGGCAAGTCGACGACGATGCGGATGATCCTGGGCCTGGACAACCCCACCGCGGGACACGTGACGATCGGCGGCCACCCGTACCGCAGGCTGCCGAACGCCGCGCGCCACGTCGGGGCGCTGCTGGACGCCAAGGCGGTGCACGGGGGCCGGGCCGCCCGCAACCACCTGCTGAGCCTCGCCCAGCTGTCCGGCATCCCGGCCCGCCGGGTGGACGAGGTGCTCGGCGTGGTCGGCCTCCAGGACGTGGCCAAGCGGCGCTCCAAGGGCTTCTCCCTCGGCATGGGCCAGCGGCTGGGCATCGCCGCCGCGCTCCTCGGCGACCCCCAGGTGCTGCTCTTCGACGAGCCGGTCAACGGCCTCGACCCGGAGGGCATCCACTGGGTGCGCAACCTGATGAAGGCGCTCGCGGCGGAGGGCCGCACCGTCTTCGTCTCCTCGCACCTGATGAGCGAGATGGCGCTGACCGCCGACCACCTGATCGTCATCGGGCGCGGCCAGCTGATGGCCGACATGAGCGTGACGGACTTCATCTCGGCCAACTCCGCCGACTTCGCGCGCGTGCGGACGCCGGACACCGAGCCCCAGCTGCGCGAGAAGCTGACCTCGGCGCTGACCGAGGCGGGCGGCCACGTGCTGCCCGAGCAGGACGGCGCGCTGCGGGTGACCGGCCTCGCCCTCCCCCGGATCAGCGACATCGCGCACGACGCCGACGTACGGCTGTGGGAGCTGTCGCCGCACCAGGCGTCGCTGGAGGAGGCGTACATGCGCATGACGCAGGGCGCCGTGGACTACCGGTCGACCGCCGACCAGAAGGCGGGGCTCCAGCAGCCCCTGCCGCCCGGCGCGCAGCCGCCGATGCCGGTGCCGGGACAGGGTCAGCCCGACTGGTACGCCCCGCCGCCGCCCCAGCAGGGCGGACAGCCCTTCGCCGCGCCGCAGGGCGCGCCCGGCCAGGCCCCGGCGGGCCCGTACGGCGCCCCGGTGGCGCCCGGTGCCGTGCCGGGCGGTCAGCCGGCCAACCCGTACGCGGCGCAGCAGGCACCCCAGGCCCCGCCGGTGCCCCAGGCCCCCGCCGCGGCCCCGGCGCCGCCCGCGGCCGCCCCCGCGCCCGTCACCGACCCGACCAAGCCCGAGGACGCCCGATGAGCACGCCCCAGCCCCCGACGCAGCAGGCCGCGCCCGACTGGCACGCGGCGCCCGGTTCGCCGTTCCCGACGTACACGTCGCCGATCCCGGTGGTGCGCACGACCCTCGTACACGCGCTGGCCTCCGAGTGGACGAAGATCAAGTCGGTGCGCTCGACGATGTGGACGCTGGGCGTGTTCGTCCTGCTGGTGCTCGGCATCGGGCTGCTGACCGGCGCGGTGGTGGCGAGTTCGGACTCCGACCTGGCCGGTGAGAGCGCGCTGAGCCTCGGCTTCTTCGGTCTGCTGCTCGGCAGCATGTGCGTGATCACGCTCGGCGTGCTGACCACCGCCTCGGAGTACGGCACGGGGATGATCCGCACGACGATGACCGCCTGCCCCAGCCGCGGCCGGGTGCTGGCGGCCAAGGGCATCGTGTTCTTCCTGGTGGCCTTCGTGGTGACCCTGGTCTCCGCGACGCTGGTCGGGCTGGCCCACGTGTCCATGCTGGAGGGCAACGGCGCCGAGAACCCGACCGGCGCGGAGTGGCTGAAGGGCACCGTCGGCGTCTCGCTCTACGTCGCGCTGCTCGGGCTGCTCTCCCTGGCCATGGGCTCGATCATCCGGCACTCCGCGGGCGCCATCACCATCATGATCGGCGTCCTGCTCGCCCCGCTGGTGATCGCGCTGTTCATGTTCTCGGAGTCGCTCAAGGACGTGCAGCAGGCGCTCTTCGAGTACTCGATCCCGAACCAGATGAGCATCTTCTACGCCAACTCGCTCTCCGAGTCCGGGCCCTCGGGCTGGGACCCGTTGTGGATCGTGCTCGGTGTGACCGCGGCCGCGTTCGCCGCCGCCTTCGCCCTGCTGGAGAAGCGGGACGTGTAGGGCGGCCGGAGGGGCCCTCAGAACCTCGGCGCGTTACGGGACCGCTGCACCCGCGTGGTGCGGCGGTCCTTCGCGTTCCAGCACGCCTTGTGCCAGTGCCTGCGGTCGTCGACGCCCGAGTGCGCGGGCCAGGCCACCACGTGCGGGACACCGTCCGGAATGAGCTGGTCGCATCCCGGGCAGCGGTACGACTTGCCCTGCGCGCTCGCCCCCGCCACGTGCCGTACGCTCCACTCCTCGCCCTGCCAGCTCTCCGAGGACTGCCAGCCGCCGTAGCGGCCGGAGCCGTCCTCCTCGGCGCTCCGGCCGGAGGAACCGGCTCCCTTGGGTCGGTTGCGACGCGGGGACACGGGACACCTCACGGAGCTATACAGGAAGCAGGGCGGCATCCAGCCTACGCGGCGCGGACACGGGTACGCGTACGGCGCCAAACACCGCAACTCCCCCGACCGGTGTTGTCCGTCCGGGCCCGCGCACCGTCCCACAACGGCCGATTCTGCAGACAATCCGCAAATTCCTTCGTCCGGCCGTGTCCTCGGCACGTGTCAGGCGGTTATGCCGTGTGGGGGAGCTCCACGTCGGGGCCGAGGAAGCAGGAAAAGGCAATGCGCGTAGGAAGTTTCGTGTTGGGGGCCCAGTTCCCGGGCCAGGGCCAGGGGGAGGCGCTGCACCGCGCGGTCCGCTCGGCCGAGGTCGCCGAGGAGGCCGGGCTCGACGCCGTCTGGCTGGCCGAACACCACTTCGTGCCGTACGGCACGTGTCCGTCGGCCGTGACCCTGGCCGCGCTGCTGCTGGGCCGCACCCGGCGCATCCGGGTCGGCACCGCGGTCAGTGTGCTGCCCACCGTCCACCCCGTGGCGCTCGGCGAGCAGGCCGCGCTGCTGCACGTCACCAGCGGCGGCCGCTTCTCGCTGGGCGTGGGCCGGGGCGGCCCCTGGGTGGACCTGGAGGTGTTCGGCGCGGGTCTCGAGGCGTACGAGAAGGGGTTTCCGGACTCGCTCGACCTGCTGCTGCGCTGGCTGCGCGAGCCGGCCGTCGGCGCCTCGGGGGACCGCTTCCGCTTCCGCGAGGTGCCCGTCGTGCCGCGCCCGTCTGAGTCCCTGTCGGAAGAGCCGGGCCCGGAGGTCGTCGTGGCCTGCACCTCGCCGTCGAGCGTGCGCCTGGCGGCCGAGCGGGGGCTGCCGATGCTCCTCGGGATGCACGTCGGCGACGAGGAGAAGGCGGAGATGGTCGCCCTGTGGCGGCGCCACGCGCGTGCGGCCGGGCGTCCGGCCGCGGAGATCCACGGCGCCGGACACGTCTCGGCCGGCGTCTGCCAGATCGCGGACCGGCGCTCGGACGCGGCGGAGACCCTGCTCAAGGCGATGCCGGGCTGGCTGCGGCAGGGCCTGGGCGCCCATGTCACGGTGGACGGCCGGGCCCGGCAGATGCGCGACCCGCACGCCTACACCGAACTGCTCTGCGGGCTGCACCCGGTGGGCACGCCCCGGCTGTGCGCGGACCGGCTCGCGGCGACCGGCGAGCGGACCGGCATCTCCCGCTTCGCCCTGCTCGTCGAGGGCTCGGGAGACCTGGCGGCGACCGAGGAGAACGTGCGGCGGCTCGGGGCCGAGGTGCTCCCCCAGCTCCGCTGAGCAGGCGGGCGGGGAGCTTGCCGCTCCGGTACAAGAACTGCACCTCCCACGTACGGAGCGGCAAGCGGGCGCTCTGGGGTGCCTCAGCAGTCGCGCAGTTCCGGCGACTGGTTCAGCAACTGGCTGCGCACCGAGGTGAACTTGGTCAGCGTCTCGTCGACGGAGGAGTCCAACGGGAACACCGCCACCCGGTGGCAGTTCTGGAAGGCCAGCCGCACGCCGAAGTGCCGCTGCAGTGCACCGCGTATGGCGTCACTCGCGAGCGCACGCAGGAGCTGACCGCGCGCCTGCTCGTCCGGCGGGGGCGTCTGGTTGTCGGCGAAGGCTCCGCCGTCGACCTTCAGCTGTGCCACCAGGGAGCTGACCATCTCCCATGCGTAGGGCAGGGAGGTCCGGACGCAGTCGACGAAGTCTGCTTCGTCGACCTCGCCTCGCTCGGCCTGTTCGAGTAGGGCCGGTGAGACGTCGAGCGACATGGGTTCTCCTCTCGCACCCCCGACCAGCAGGGGTTGCCGGACAGTTAAGGGAGTGCGCGATTCCGAACACGCTGCGTACACAGTTCGCGACCTCCCGTTCAATACCGTAAGCAACCGATCGTGACGGCACCAGGAGAATGCCGAGATGGACACCATCCCGTAGGCCCACAATCGGCCAGTGGGCAAGACGGGGCCAATGGGAGAAGTGGGACAGTGCGCTCGGGCGCCCGGGTACGGGCGAATCGCGTCGGGCCGGGCCCGTCGAGTAGCGTTGCCGACCATGCGTCTCGTCATTGCCCGCTGCTCCGTCGACTACGCCGGACGGCTCACCGCCCACCTGCCCTCGGCCCCCCGGCTGATCCTGGTCAAGGCGGACGGCAGCGTCTCGATCCACGCCGACGACCGGGCCTACAAGCCCCTCAACTGGATGTCGCCGCCCTGCACCCTGAAGGAGGGCACGGGCGAGGAGGAGGGCGTCTGGACGGTCGTCAACAAGGCGGGCGAGAAACTCATCATCACGATGGAGGAGATCCTCCACGACTCCTCGCACGAACTGGGCGTCGATCCGGGCCTGATCAAGGACGGCGTGGAAGCACACCTCCAGGAGCTGCTCGCCGACCGCATCGACACCCTGGGCGAGGGCTACACCCTCATCCGCCGCGAGTACATGACCGCCATCGGCCCGGTCGACATCCTGTGCCGGGACGCCCAGGGCGGCACCGTCGCGGTCGAGATCAAGCGGCGCGGCGAGATCGACGGCGTGGAGCAACTCACGCGCTACCTGGAGCTGTTGAACCGCGATCCGCATCTCGCCCCGGTGCGCGGCGTCTTCGCCGCCCAGGAGATCAAGCCGCAGGCCCGCGTGCTGGCCACGGACCGCGGCATCGGCTGCCAGGTGCTGGACTACGACGCCCTGCGCGGCATCGAGGACGACAAGCTGCGGCTGTTCTAGGACGCGTCGGCCACGACGACATGAGGAGGGCCGGGTCCGTGCGACGGACCCGGCCCTCCTGTGCTGTTGCCTTCCCCGGTGGGGTCAGCCCCGGCGGGGTCAGATGATCTGACCGGTCGCCGGGTCGTCGGAGCCGTCCTGGCTTCCCGCTCCGGTGTCGGTGCCCTCGGTGCTGCTCTGCGAGACGGTGGCCGGAGGCGTGCCTGCGCCGCTGACGGTGTCGGACGTCTCCGGGGAGGACGGCGAGGTGGTCTCGCTCTCCGTGGGCGTCGGTGACGTGCCGTTGGACTCGGTGGGGCTGCCTGGATCCGTCGGCTCGGTGTCCGTCGGCTTCGGCGTCGTCGGCTTCGTCGTCGGCGAACTCGGCGACTTGCTCGGCTCGTCCGGCGAGCCGGGGTCGTCGGGGCTCTCGTCGTCACCGGGGTCGGTGCCACCCGTACTGCTCGGCCCCTGCGAAGGCTCCCCCGACTCCGTGGCCGTCGGCGCGTCCGACGGGCCGGGGGTGGTGGAGCCGGACGGGCCGCCGGGCGTCTGCTGGTCCTTGCCGTCGTCGGAGGGCCGGTCCGCGCCCAGGCTGCCGTCGTCGATGCCCTGGCTGGCCGACGGGTTGACGCCGACCTCGTTGGAGGGGTCCCCGGGGTCGTTCTCGGACGTGGCCCCCAGGGTGACCACCGTGCCGAGCACGGCGACGAGCAGCGCGCCCGCCCCGGCGGCCACCAGGTTGCGCCGCGCGAAGCCCTTGATGCCGCCGACGACCGTACGGGACGGCTCCTCCTCGGGCTCGCGACGGGTGACCAGGGTGGGGGACTGCGGACGCGGCTGGAGCGGCGGGAAGGGCGCGGGAACGCCCGCGGACGGCGACGCCGACTCCTCGTTGCGGGCGTCGGGCACCTCCTCCCCCACCGTCGGACCGAGCCCGGCGCCGACGGCACCGAGTCCGGCCGCGGGGGCCGCCACGCCGAACGCGCCCGCGCCGCTGCCCAGGCCCGGCGTGTCCCCGGTGCGGTCGGCGACCAGCGCGAGGGCGCGCCGGCCCGCCACGGCGCCGCGCTTGTCGGAGAGCGCGCCGCGCAGCCCGATGGACGCCTCCAGCTCGGCGCGGGCCCGGTCCAGCTGGTCCTCGCACAGCGCGAGGACGCCCAGCTCGTGGTGGAAGTAGGCCTGTTCGGCGACGTCACCGGCGAGCCGGGATGCCTCGGTGCCCGAGCGCAGCGCCCGTTGCCAGGCGCTCCAGTGCAGTCCGGCGGCGAAGGCGGGCGCGGCGGTGCGGGCCAGCTGGACGGCGGGGCTCTCCGCGTCGTCCGCGGGCGGGGTCGTCACCGGCACCAGCACGGCGAGCGCGGCCAGGACGGCGTCGGCCTCGGCGCAGACCCGCTCCGGGGTGACCGAGGGGTGCCCGGCCCACCAGGCGTAGTGCTGGGCGGCGGCCTGCGCCCGCTCGGGCACGGCGTCGGCGTACCCGGCGCTCTCCAGCTGGGTGAGCACCCCGGCGGCCAGCCGGTAGCGGGAGCCGACCGGGGAGACCAGCCCGCAGTCGGTCAGCTCGCCGAGGGCGGCGTCCGCGTGGGTGTCGCCGACCAGAGCGGGCAGGTGCGCCTGGTGCGGCACCTCGCCGCCGAGCGCGACGGCGAACTCCAGGGTGGCGCGGGCGGAGGCGCTCAGCCGGGAGGCGAGCAGCGGCGCGGGCGCGGCGGCCTCACCGAGGGACGGCAGGGGTACGTCGTCGGCCTCGCCGGCGTCGTAGGGGGTGTCGTCGGCGGGGCGGGCGTCGGCGAAGACGCCGAACTCGTCGACGGCGTCGGCACCGGCCCGCTCGCGGTCCCGGCGGCGCAGCAGGGCACCGGCCTGGACGAAGCGCAGCGGCAGGCCCTCGGACTCGAACCAGAGGTCTCCGGCCCAGTTGGCCTCCTCCTCGGTGAGGGAACGCCCGGCGGCGCGCTCCAGCAGCTCCACGCCGTCCGCGCGGTCCAGACCGGCGAGGAAGACCTCCTCCACGGCCGAGTCGGCGGAGGGTGCGGCCACCTCCGGGGTCGCGCCGAGGAGGAAGGCGCACTCGGGGGTGGCGTCGAGGAGTTCGTCGAGGGCGGTGCCGCCGAACTCGACGTCGTCCAGGACGACGACCGCGCCCACCTCGCGCAGGTGTCCGAGGAGTTCCGCCCGGTCCGGGCGGTGCAGGGGCGCGCGGTGGACGGCGTAGAAGAGGTCGTGGAGCAGGTCGTCGGCGGTACGGTGGTGGCCGTTGAGCCGGACCACGCCGTCGGGTGCGAGGCCCGCGCAGTCCTCGGCGACGAGGTCGAGGAGGCTGGTGCGGCCGGAGCCCGCGGGGCCGGTGAGGCGGACGGAGCGGCCGCGGGCGAGCAGTCGCACCAGGCGTTCGCGTTCGTCCTCGCGGGCCAGCAGGCCGAGGACGGTGCGGACCGGTCCCGGCGGGACGGGCGGCCGCGCGGTGCGCTCCGCCTCGGCGCGTTCGGCCGCGGTGAGCTTCTCGGGACGGGCCGGCCGCTCCGTGGGCGGGCAGACCTCGATCTCGCTGCCGTCGACGGGGTTGACGGTGAGCAGGAAGTCGCCGGACACCAGCTGCACCGTGCGGGCGAGCGCGGGCGCGTGCTGTCCGAAGTCGGAGGTGATGGGGTCCCTGTGCGGGCGCGGGCGCGGCGCCTGGTGGTCGCCGTCCTGGCCGTACTCCTCAGGGCCCCGGTTGTTCGGGTCCATTGGTTCAAGCCCCCCAAAAGCGTCGTGTGCAGGGCCCCGGCAGGGACCACCCTCCCGGCCTTGTGCCGCACACCGCGCTGTCGCTTCTGGTCCGGGCCCGCCGGCGGGTTTGCAAAGGCAGCGGGCAGCCAGACCCTAAACCTTCGCCCAGTATCTCCGACAGTCCGGGGTGCCGGACGGCCCGAGAGGTCACGGTCTCGTGAGGATTGCGTGTGTCGGAGGTGTGAACCTTCACTTACACACGAGGCAGGGTCTCCACACCGATGCCGCCCTCGATGGCGAGGATCCGGTGCAGCCGGGTGGCCACCAGCAGGCGCTGCATCTGCGGCGGCACACCGCGCAGCACCAGCCGTCGCCCGCAGCGGCCGGCCCGCCGGTGGGCTCCCATGATCACGCCGAGTCCGGTGGCGTCCCAGGAGTCCAGCTCTGACAGGTCGAGCACCAGGTCGCCGACTCCGTCGTCGACGGCCGAGTGCAGGACCGTACGGGCGTCCGCCGCGCTGCGGACGTCGAGGCGGCCCCCGACGACCAGCTCGACGTGGTCGCCCCTGATGTGCATATGCGCTCCCCGGCGTGCGTCTTCTTCGTCGTCTTCTTCGTCTTGGCGTTGCGTTGCGCGCGTTGTGGTCTCTCGGCGATATCAGGCACTGCACCCTCTGACTGGCCGAAACGACCGGAGGTTGCCGTCTGTAAGCGAACCGATACCGAATTTCACCCCGGCGTGTGATGTTTGCCGGGGCTGGTGCGACCTCAGTGCTTGTAGAAGCCCTGCCCGCTCTTGCGGCCGATGTCACCGGCGTCCACCATCCGGCGCATCAGCTCCGGCGGGGCGAACTTCTCGTCCTGGGACTCCGTGTAGATGTTGCCCGTGGCGTGCAGCAGGATGTCGACGCCCGTCAGGTCGGCGGTGGCCAGCGGTCCCATGGCGTGGCCGAAGCCCAGTTTGCAGGCGAGGTCGATGTCCTCGGCGGTGGCGACGCCCGACTCGTACAGCTTCGCGGCCTCGACGACGAGGGCGGAGATGAGGCGGGTGGTCACGAACCCGGCGACGTCGCGGTTGACGACGATGCAGGTCTTGCCGGTGGACTCGGCGAACTCGCGTGCGGTGGCGAGCGTTTCGTCGCTGGTCTTGTAGCCCCGCACCAGCTCGCACAGCTGCATCATCGGGACCGGCGAGAAGAAGTGGGTGCCGACGACCCGCTCGGGGCGCTCCGTCACGGCCGCGATCTTGGTGATCGGGATGGCGGAGGTGTTGGACGCGAGGATCGCCCCGTCCTTCACCAGCTTGTCCAGGGTACGGAAGATCTCGTGCTTGACTTCCAGCTTCTCGAAGACGGCCTCGACGACGACGTCGGCATCGGCAACGGCGTCCAGGTCGGTGGTCGCGGTGATGCGCCCGAGGGCGGCCTCGGCGTCGTCGGCGGTGAGCCGGCCCTTGGCGACGAACTTGTCGTAGGAGGCCCTGATGCCGTCCGTGCCGCGCCGCAGCGCCTCGTCGGTGACGTCGCGCAGGACGACGTCCCAGCCCGCCTGCGCGGAGACCTGGGCGATGCCGGACCCCATGAGACCGGCTCCGATGACGGCGAGCTTCCGTGCCACTGTGCGACTCCCCTGATACGCGCTGATTCTCGTCTCTCGGCCGGAGATTAGCGGGCGTGAGGCGCTGTGTGACCGGTTAGTAACGCGCGTCACGTCTCAAATGACGGACGTCACACCGAGGGGTGCCGTCCGGGTGTCACTGCGCGCCTCGTACGGCGTAGTTGAGCACCTTCTCGCTCAGCAGCTCCTCCATCTCGTCCAGCAGCACGAGGATCTCGCGGGACACCTCGGCGGGTTTCCCGCCGGCCATCAGGCGGCGGCCGATGGCGGCCATCACCGTGCCGTGCAGCCAGCTGATCTGACCGGCCATCAGCGAGGGGACGGGGTCGTCGTCCGGGGCGCCGGTCTCCTCGCGCAGGGTGCGCTCGAGGTTGTCCTGCACCTCCTGGCCGATCGCCCAGAGCCGGGAGCGCAGCGCGGGTGAGGAGTGGATGACTCCCATGAAGCGCGCGTATCCGTCCATGAGGCCGATCCGGGGCGAAACCGACTCGACCTCCTCGCGCAGTTCCCGCAGCACGGCCCGAGCGGCCGACTCCCCGTCGCCCCGTCCGCGCACCCAGCGCGACAGCCGGTCGACGACCCCCTTGGAGCGGTCGAGGAACAGGTCCTCCTTGGCCGGAAAGTAGTTGTAGACGGTGTTGACGGAGACGTTCGCGGCGTCCGCGACCTCCGCCACCGTCACGCCCTCGAAACCGCGCTCCAGGAACAGCCCCGTGGCGACATCCGAGATGTACTGCCGGGTCTGCCGCTTCTTCCGTTCCCTGAGTCCCTCGGCCATGCCCTCATCCTAGCTTCGTTGGGGCTGATGAAAACTTGGGGCCGTTGCAAAATTACAATGACTCTGTTTTTCTGGAGCGCATGGCAATCATCAGTACGGCCCAGCTGGCCCGCACCTTCGCCACGAAGCGCGGCCCGGTCGAGGCGGTGCGCGGCATCGACCTCACCGTCCGCGAGGGCGAGATCCTGGGCTTCCTGGGCCCCAACGGCGCGGGCAAGACCACCACCCTGCGGATGCTCACGACCCTGCTCGCCCCCACCGGCGGCGCGGCCACCGTCGCCGGGCACGACCTGGCGACCGACCCGGCCGGGGTGCGCGCGGCGTGCGGGTACGTGGCGCAGTCGGGCGGGGTGGACCCGCAGGTCACGGTCCGGGAGGAGCTGGTCACCCAGGGCCGCCTGTACCGGCTGACGAAGGCGCGGGCCGCCGAGCGCGCCGACGAGCTGGCCCGCGACCTGGACCTGACCGGGCTGCTCGACCGCAAGTGCGGCGCGCTCTCCGGCGGGCAGCGGCGCCGGCTGGACATCGCGATGGCGCTCACGCACCGCCCGAAGGTGCTCTTCCTGGACGAGCCGACGACCGGTCTGGACCCGGGCAGCCGCGCCGACCTGTGGGACCTGGTCCGCCGGCTGCGCGCCGAGTACGGCACCACGGTCTTCCTCACCACCCACTACCTGGACGAGGCCGACGCCCTCTCCGACCGCCTGGTCGTCGTGGACGGCGGCACGGTGGTCGCCGAGGGGACTCCCGCCGCCCTGAAGCGGGAGTACGGCGGCTCGCCCGACGCCTCCCTCCAGGACACCTTCCTGGCCGTCACCGGCCGCAGCGCGGCTCCGGCCGACGCCGCCCCCGTCGCCGTCTGACCCTTCGAGGATTCCCGATGCTGCTCCACGACACCGGCCTGATCTACGGCCGCTATCTGCGCCAGTCCCTGCGCTCCCGCTTCGCGCTGCTGTTCGGCGTGCTGATGCCGCTGCTGTACCTGCTCTTCTTCGGTCCGCTGCTGACCGACCTGCCGCTCGGCGGCCAGGGCAGCTCCTGGCAGGTGCTGGTCCCCGGCCTGCTGCTGCAACTGGGCCTGTTCGGCGCCTCCTTCGCCGGGTTTTCGATCATCATCGAGAACAGCCAGGGAGTGGTCGAGCGGATGCGCGTCACGCCCGTCAGCCGCCTGGCGCTGCTGCTCGGGCGGGTCCTGCGGGACGCCACCGTCTTCGCCTTCCAGGCAGTGCTGCTGGTGCTCGCGGCCCTGGTGATGGGCCTGCGCGCGCCGCTGCCCGGCGTGCTGATCGGCTTCGCCTTCGTCGCGCTGCTCACGGTCTCGCTGGCCTCGCTGTCGTACGCGCTGGCGATGAAGGTCCATACCCCGCAGGAGTTCGGGCCCACCATCAACGCGCTGACCATGCCGTCGATGCTGCTGTCCGGCCTGATGCTCCCGATGACCCTGGGCCCGGCTTGGCTGGACGTGCTCTCGCACCTGATGCCGTTCCGCTATCTGGTGGACGCGGTGCGGGACGCCTACGTCGGCTCCTACGCGACGGCGCACATGCTGTACGGCGTCCTCGTCGCCCTGGGCTTCACCGCACTGGCCGTGACGGTGGGCACACGCGTGTTCCGGACCGCCGGAGCGTAACTACGCTGGCCCCATGGTCAACCTGACGCGCATCTACACCCGGACCGGCGACAAGGGCACCACCGCCCTCGGCGACATGAGCCGGGTCCCCAAGACCGACCTCAGGATCTCCGCGTACGCCGACGCCAACGAGGCGAATGCGGTGATCGGCACCGCCATCGCCCTGGGCGGCCTGTCCGAGGAGGTCGTCAAGGTCCTCGTCCGCGTCCAGAACGACCTGTTCGACGTGGGCGCGGACCTGTCGACGCCGGTGGTGGAGAACCCGGAGTACCCGCCGCTCAGGGTCGAGCAGTTCTACGTCGACAAGCTGGAGGCGGACTGCGACCGCTACCTGGCCGAGGTGGAGAAGCTCCGCTCCTTCATCCTCCCCGGCGGCACCGCCGGCGCGGCCCTGCTGCACCAGGCGTGCACGGTGGTCCGGCGGGCCGAGCGCTCCACCTGGGCGGCGCTGGAGGCCCACGGCGAGACGATGAACCCGCTCACCGCGACCTACCTGAACCGGCTGTCCGACCTCCTGTTCATCCTGGCCCGGGTGGCCAACAAGGAGGTCGGCGACGTGCTGTGGGTGCCGGGCGGGGAACGCTAGGCACTCCGCTGGTGGCGCCGCTACGGCCGTCCTCCGTCTGCCGCGTCATCGTGGCTGGTCGCGCAGTTCCCCGCGCCCCCTTGGGGCGCTGCCCGCCGGGCCCCTCTTCGGCCAGATCAGGTACGTCAGGGCGATCAGGCCGTGGATGCCGACGACGCGCAGGGCCGTCCACTGGAAGGAACGCAGCGACGAGACGTCGCCCTCGTCGCCGACGTACCAGACGGCGCCCTGGAGCAGCGCGCAGGCGACGGCGGCGCCCAGCAGCGTGCGCAGCCACAGCCCGCCCTCGTGCCGCGCCCGGGGCATGCCGTAGCGAGGGGGCTTGACCGGTGGCGGGCCGCCGGCCAGGCGGTGGGCGGCGTGGCCGTCGAGCCAGCGGATCGTGTAGTGGCCGTAGGCGACGGTGTAGCCGATGTACAGCGCGGCCAGACCGTGCTCCCAGCCGGGCTCGGCGCCGTTCCTCAGGTCCCACGCCGTCACGGCGAACAGCACCAGTTCCAGCACCGGCTCGCACAGCAGCAGGACCACGCTGGTGCGCCGCCACTTCAGCAGGTAGCGGGCGCCCAGGCCGAGGGCCAGCAGCACCCAGAAGCCGACCTCGCAGGCGATGATCAACGCGACGACCACGACGTACTCCCTTCGTTCACCCTTCCAGGCTCCCGTCGGAATCCACCCACTTCGTCGTCGGCGGTGACGAACCTCCGGTACATCGAAAGATGCAGTGCGGGACCCTTCCCGGGGATCAGGCGGGCGGGGCGCGGGCCGTGTTGGATGGTGGCATGGCCGCACGACTCCCCCGCCCGCGCCGCTTCGACGTGTACGCCGCGTCGGCCGGTCTGCTGGGCGGGCTGCTGCTGTGGGGCATCGGCCTCGGCGTACGGCCGGCCGACGAGCCGATCGTGCTGTTCGACGGCCGCTGGCCGCTGCTGGTCCCGCTCGTCGTCATGGCGGGCTGCGAGCTGCTGCGCCGGGCCGCGCCGCGCACCGGTCTGCTGATCGGCACCTTCGCGCTGACCGCGGACACGCTCACCCAGGGCAGCCTGGTCACGGTGATCATGTACACCGACCTGATGTACGCCGCCGTGCTGTACGGTCCGCCCGCTTCGGCCCGCCGCATCCCGTGGATCACCGGGCTGCTCACCGTCGCCTCGACGCTGGTGCCGTTCGCCGTGTGGCGGGTGCCCGAGACACTGCTCATCGGCGTCGCCGTCGGCATCGTGTCCTTCGCGCCCGCCTCCACCGGGCTCATCGTCCGCAACCACCGCGAGGCCGCCGACGCCGCCCTGCTGCGGGCCGAGCAGACCGCGCTGCTCGCCGAGATGGACCGGGTCCAGGCGGTGACGGCGGAGCGCTCCCGGATGGCCCGCGAGCTGCACGACATGGTCGCCAACCACCTCTCCGCGATCGCCATCCACTCCACGGCCGCGCTCTCCCTGGACGACGCGGCGACCACCCGGCAGGCGCTCGGCGTGATCCGGGAGAACAGCGTGGCGGGACTGGCCGAGATGCGACGGCTCATCGGCATCCTGCGGGACCAGGGCGGGGACACCGAGCCGGCCGCCGCGCCCACCCTCGACGGGCTCGGCGCGCTGGTCGAGGGCGCCCGCGCCAACGGCCTCGACGTCGCCCTGGACGCGGCCCCCGGCGAGGCCCTGCCCGCGCCGGTCGAGCTGGCCGCGTACCGGATCGTGCAGGAGTCGCTCACCAACGCGCTCAAGCATGCCTCGCAGGGCACCGTCCGGGTGCGGCTCGACCGGCACGAGGGCGCCCTGCGGGTCGAGGTGACCAGCCCGTACGGCGAGCGGGACACCCCGCGCGTCCCCGGTTCCGGCGCCGGTCTCGTCGGGATGCGGGAGCGGGTCGCGCTGCTGCACGGCACGTTCGAGGCCGGGGCGGTGGCGGACCCCGGCCCGGCGGGCGGCAAGATCTGGGCCGTGCGCGCCACGCTGCCCCTGACCGAAGGAGACCTCGCATGATCCGCGTCCTCGTCGCCGAGGACCAGTCCGCCGTCCGCGCGGGGCTGGTGCTGATCCTGGGCAGCGCACCGGACATCGAGGTGGTGGGCGAGGCAGCCGACGGCGAGCAGGCGGTGGCGCTGGCCCGGGAGCTGCGTCCCGACCTGGTGCTGATGGACGTGCAGATGCCGCGCCTGGACGGGGTGTCGGCGACCCGGATCGTGGTCGGGGAGCAGCTCGCCGACGTCCTGGTGCTGACCACCTTCGACCTGGACGAGTACGTCTTCGGGGCGCTGCGGGCGGGGGCCGCCGGGTTCCTGCTGAAGAACACCGACGCCAAGGACCTGCTCGCGGCCGTGCGCACGGTGGCGGGCGGCGAGGGGATCGTGGCCCCGGCCGTCACCCGGCGGCTGATCGCCGAGTTCGCCGCGAAGCCGGTGCGCGAGCCGACCGCGGACCCGGCGGTGCTGCGGGAGCTGACCCGGCGTGAGCGCGAGGTGCTCTCGTGTCTCGGCGAGGGGCTGTCCAACGCGGCGGTCGCGGAGCGTCTCGACATGGCGGAGGCCACGGTCAAGACGCACGTCAGCCGACTGCTGGGCAAGCTGGGGCTGCGCAGCCGGGTGCAAGCGGCGGTGCTGGCACAGGAGTTGGGGATCTAGCGTTCCCTGAAAATCACAGGTTCAACCACTGGCCGCCACATTGGTCCAGACCTATTGACCTGTGGTCCAGACCTTTCTATTCTCGCCGCACTGCGGGCATGAGGCTCAGTCATGCCCTCGACAACATCCCCATATAAGGAGGCGCACATGCGCTTCAGACACAAAGCCGCGGCACTCGCAGCGACCCTGGCGCTTCCCCTCGCCGGTCTGGTCGGCCTCGCGAGCCCGGCCCAGGCCGCCGCGAGCGCGACGGCCACCTTCGAGAAGACCTCGGACTGGGGCACGGGCTTCGGCGGCAAGTGGACGGTGAAGAACACCGGCACCACCTCCCTCAGCTCCTGGACCGTCGAGTGGGACTTCCCCTCCGGCACCAAGGTCACCTCCGCCTGGGACGCCACCGTCACCAACTCCGCGGACCACTGGACCGCCAAGAACGTCGGCTGGAACGGGACGCTCGCCCCCGGCGCCTCGGTCTCCTTCGGCTTCAACGGCAGCGGGCCCGGCTCCCCGTCCAACTGCAAGCTCAACGGCGGCAGCTGCGACGGCACCTCCGTCCCCGGCGACGAGGCCCCCTCCGCGCCCGGCACACCCACCGCCTCCAACATCACCGACACCTCGGTGAAGCTGTCCTGGTCGGCGGCGACCGACGACAAGGGCGTCAAGAACTACGACGTCCTGCGGGACGGCGCGAAGGTCGCCACCGTCACCGGCACCACCTACACGGACAACGGCCTCACCAAGGGCACCGCGTACTCGTACAGCGTCAAGGCCCGTGACACCGCCGACCAGACCGGTCCGGCCAGCGGCGCCGTGAAGGTCACCACGACCGGCGGCGGGGACGGCGGCAACCCCGGCACCGGCGCCGAGGTCAAGATGGGCTACTTCACCAACTGGGGCGTCTACGGGCGCAACTACCACGTGAAGAACCTGGTCACCTCCGGCTCCGCCGACAAGATCACGCACATCAACTACGCCTTCGGCAACGTCCAGGGCGGCAAGTGCACCATCGGCGACTCCTACGCCGACTACGACAAGGCGTACACCGCCGACCAGTCCGTCGACGGCGTCGCCGACACCTGGGACCAGCCGCTGCGCGGCAACTTCAACCAGCTGCGCAAGCTGAAGGCCAAGTACCCGAACATCAAGATCCTCTACTCCTTCGGCGGCTGGACCTGGTCCGGCGGCTTCCCCGACGCCGTGAAGAACCCGGCCGCGTTCGCGAAGTCCTGCCACGACCTGGTCGAGGACCCGCGCTGGGCCGACGTCTTCGACGGCATCGACCTGGACTGGGAGTACCCGAACGCCTGCGGTCTCAGCTGTGACGAGACCAGCGCCCCGAACGCCTTCAGCACCATGATGAAGGCCATGCGCGCCGAGTTCGGCCAGGACTACCTGATCACCGCGGCCGTCACCGCCGACGGCTCGGACGGCGGCAAGATCGACGCCGCCGACTACGGCGAGGCATCGAAGTACATCGACTGGTACAACGTGATGACGTACGACTTCTTCGGCGCCTGGGCGAAGAACGGCCCGACCGCTCCGCACTCGCCGCTGACCGCGTACGACGGCATCCCGCAGCAGGGCTTCAACACCGCCGACGCGATGGCGAAGTTCAAGTCCAAGGGCGTCCCGGCCGACAAGCTGCTGATCGGCATCGGCTTCTACGGCCGCGGCTGGACCGGCGTCACGCAGTCCGCGCCCGGCGGCACCGCCACCGGCCCGGCGACCGGCACCTACGAGGCGGGCATCGAGGACTACAAGGTCCTCAAGAACAGCTGCCCGGCCACCGGCACCGTCGCCGGCACCGCGTACGCCCACTGCGGCTCCAACTGGTGGTCCTACGACACCCCGGCCACCATCAAGTCCAAGATGGACTGGGCGGAGCAGCAGGGCCTCGGCGGCGCCTTCTTCTGGGAGTTCAGCGGCGACACCACGAACGGCGAACTGGTGAGCGCCATCGACAGCGGCCTGAAGTAAAAACAGCCGTAAGAAGAGTTAAGCGACATTGACGCGCTGACCGGGCGGGGCTGCTTCCAGCCACGCGAGGAATCCGGTCAGCGCGTCTTCGCTCATCGCCAGTTCGAGCCGTGTGCCCCGGTGCAGACAGGCCAGGACCACGGCGTCGGAGAGCAACGCAAGCTCCTCCTCCCCGTCCGGCACCCGGCGGCCGGCCACCTCGATCGCGGAGCGCTCGAGGACGCGGCGCGGGCGGGGGGAGTACGAGAAGACGCGGTACCACTCGACCCGGTCGCCGTTGTACCGGGCCACCCCGTAGGCCCAGCCCTTGCCGTCGGTGGTGTCGCCCTCCTTGGGGGCGTCCCAGCGCAGGGAGCAGTCGAAGGTGCCGCCCGAGCGCTGGATCAGCCGGCGGCGCAGACCGAAGACGAAGAGGCCGATCACCACCACGGCCACGACGATTCCGCACACAGTCAGAGCGAGGGCCATCGACACCGACCTCCTCGTCTCCTAGGTAACGGAACGGAAAAAACACCCGGATCTGCCTCAGCCGCGGCCGGGTCCGGATGGCTCCGGTCCCAGCCGCGGCTGAGTGACGTCATGGCACGACGCTATCGCACTGTGCTGTGGATCAGCGTCCCGCCGCCGCGCGCAGTCGGACGTCCGCGCGGCGCTCGGCGTGGGCGTCGCCCTCCGCCTTCGCCTGCTCGAGCTTCCGCTCGGCACGGTGGACGTCGATCTCGTCCGACAGCTCGGCGACCTCGGCCAGCAGCGACAGCTTGTTGTCGGCGAACGAGATGAAACCGCCGTGCACCGCGGCGACGACCGTCCCGCCGTCACTCGTACGAATGGTCACCGGGCCCGACTCCAGCACACCGAGCAGCGGCTGGTGACCGGGCATGACGCCGATGTCGCCGGACGTGGTGCGCGCGACGACCAGGGTGGCCTCGCCGGACCAGACCTCTCGGTCGGCCGCGACCAGCGCGACGTGCAGCTCAGCAGCCAAGGTGGCTCCTCGGGTCACCACCCGGCGGGAGAGCCGGGTGTTGGTTACAAGTCTAAGGGGCGTGCCGGAGGGGACGGGACGCGCCCGCCCCCTCCGGGTGGTGAACCGTGCGGCTCACCGCGAGCCGGGGCTCAGGAGACGCCCAGCTCCTTGGCGTTGTTCTTCAGGTCCTCGATGCCACCGCACATGAAGAACGCCTGCTCCGGGAAGTGGTCGTACTCGCCGTCGCAGATCGCGTTGAAGGCCGCGATCGACTCGTCCAGCGGGACGTCCGACCCGTCGACGCCGGTGAACTGCTTGGCGACGTGGGTGTTCTGGGACAGGAAGCGCTCCACGCGACGGGCACGGTGGACGACGAGCTTGTCCTCTTCGCCCAGCTCGTCGATACCGAGGATCGCGATGATGTCCTGCAGGTCCTTGTACTTCTGCAGGATGTTCTTCACGCGCATCGCGGCCTGGTAGTGGTCCGCCGCGATGTACCGCGGGTCGAGGATGCGGGACGTCGAGTCCAGCGGGTCCACGGCCGGGTAGATGCCCTTCTCCGAGATCGGACGGGAGAGCACCGTCGTCGCGTCGAGGTGGGCGAAGGTGGTGGCCGGGGCCGGGTCGGTCAGGTCGTCCGCGGGGACGTAGATCGCCTGCATCGAGGTGATCGAGTGACCACGGGTCGAGGTGATGCGCTCCTGGAGGAGACCCATCTCGTCGGCCAGGTTCGGCTGGTAGCCCACCGCGGAGGGCATGCGGCCGAGCAGGGTCGACACCTCGGAGCCCGCCTGGGTGAAGCGGAAGATGTTGTCGATGAAGAACAGCACGTCCTGCTTCTGGACGTCACGGAAGTACTCGGCCATGGTCAGGCCGGCCAGCGCGACGCGCAGACGGGTGCCCGGCGGCTCGTCCATCTGACCGAAGACAAGCGCGGTCTTGTCGATGACGCCGGACTCGCTCATCTCGTCGATGAGGTCGTTGCCCTCACGGGTGCGCTCGCCGACACCGGCGAACACGGAGACACCGTCGTGGTTGTTGGCGACGCGGTAGATCATCTCCTGGATGAGCACCGTCTTGCCGACGCCGGCGCCGCCGAACAGACCGATCTTGCCGCCCTTGACGTACGGGGTCAGCAGGTCGATGACCTTGACGCCGGTCTCGAACATCTCGGTCTTCGACTCGAGCTCGTCGAAGTTCGGGGCCTTGCGGTGGATCGGCCAGCGCTCACCGGTGTACTGCTCGTCGACGTTCAGGACCTCGCCGAGGGTGTTGAACACCTTGCCCTTGGTGAAGTCGCCGACGGGGACGGAGATGGCCGCGCCCGTGTCGGTCACCGAAGCCTGGCGGACCAGGCCGTCGGTGGGCTGCATGGAGATGGTGCGGACCAGGCCGTCACCGAGGTGCTGGGCGACCTCGAGGGTCAGCGTCTTGAGCTCACCCTCCTTGGCCGGGTCGGCGACCTCTACGTGCAGCGCGTTGTAGATGTCCGGCATCGCGTCGACGGGGAACTCCACGTCGACGACCGGGCCGATGACCCGGGCGACGCGGCCCGTGGCCGTCGCGGTCTCAACAGTGGTGGTCATTAGTTGTCACTCCCCGCGTTCGCGTCGGCCAGGGCACTGGCGCCACCGACGATCTCGCTGATTTCCTGGGTGATTTCGGCCTGGCGGGCCGCGTTGGCAAGACGGGAGAGCGTGTTGATCAGCTCGCCCGCGTTGTCGGTGGCCGACTTCATCGCGCGCCGGGTGGCGGCGTGCTTGGAGGCAGCCGACTGCAGCAGCGCGTTGTAGATGCGGCTTTCGACGTAGCGCGGCAGCAGGGCGTCGAGGACGTCCTCCGCCGACGGCTCGAAGTCGTACAGCGGAAGGATCTCGTCCTTCGTCGTCGACTCCTGCGCGACCTCTTCGAGGCTCAGCGGCAGCAGCCGCGAGTCGACCGCCGTCTGCGTCATCATCGAGACGAACTCGGTGTAGACGATGTGGAGCTCGTCCACGCCGCCCTCGGCCGTGTCCTTCTCGATGGCCTCGATCAGCGGCGCCGCGACCTTCTTGGCGTCCGCGTACGCCGGCTCGTCGGTGAAGCCCGCGAACGACTCCACGACCTTGCGCTCGCGGAAGTTGTAGTGGGCCAGACCGCGTCGGCCGACGATGTACGTGTCGACCTGGCGGCCGTCACGCTCGAGGCGCTCGGTCAGCTGCTCCGCCGCCTTGATGGCGTTGGAGTTGAAGGCGCCGGCCAGACCGCGGTCGCTCGTGAGGAGCAGGACCGCGGCACGGCTCGGGCTGTCCGCCTCCGTGGTGAGCGGGTGCTTCGTGTTCGACCCGGTACCGACCGCCGTGACCGCGCGGGTGAGCTCCCGCGCGTACGGCGTGGAGGCCGCCACCTTGCGCTGCGCCTTGACGACGCGCGAGGCGGCGATCATCTCCATCGCCTTGGTGATCTTCTTGGTCGCGGTGACGGATCGGATGCGACGCTTGTAGACCCGGAGCTGGGCTCCCATGAGTCAGGTCCCTTCCTTACGTCACTTGGCGGCGGACGGGGCGTCCTCGCCGAGCAGCTTGCCGTCCGAGGTCTCGAACTGCTTCTTGAACGACGTGATCGCCTCGGCGACGGCCTGCAGGGTGTCGTCCGACATCTTGCCGCCCTCGCGGATGGAGGTCATGAGGCCCTGCTCCTGGCGGTGCAGGTACTCAAGGAGCTCCTTCTCGAAGCGGCGGATGTCGCCGACCGGCACCTCGTCCATCTTGCCGGTGGTGCCGGCCCAGACGGAGACGACCTGGTCCTCGGTGGCCATCGGCTGGTACTGGTCCTGCTTCAGCAGCTCGACCATGCGCTGACCGCGCTCCAGCTGCGACTTCGACGCGGCGTCCAGGTCGGAACCGAAGGCGGCGAACGCCTCCAGCTCGCGGAACTGGGCGAGGTCCACGCGCAGTCGGCCGGAGACCTGCTTCATGGCCTTGTGCTGGGCGGAGCCACCGACGCGGGAGACCGAGATACCGACGTTCAGGGCCGGACGCTGCCCGGCGTTGAACAGGTCGGACTCCAGGAAGCACTGGCCGTCGGTGATGGAGATGACGTTGGTCGGGATGAACGCCGACACGTCGTTGGCCTTGGTCTCGACGATCGGCAGACCGGTCATCGAGCCGGCGCCCTCGGCGTCGGAGAGCTTCGCGCAGCGCTCCAGCAGACGGGAGTGCAGGTAGAAGACGTCACCCGGGTAGGCCTCGCGGCCCGGCGGGCGGCGCAGCAGCAGCGACACGGCGCGGTAGGCGTCGGCCTGCTTCGACAGGTCGTCGAAGATGATCAGGACATGCTTGCCCTCGTACATCCACTGCTGGCCGATGGCCGAGCCGGTGTACGGCGCCAGGTACTTGAAGCCGGCCGGGTCGGACGCCGGGGCGGCCACGATGGTCGTGTACTCCAGCGCGCCGTTCTCCTCCAGCGCGCCGCGCACGGACGCGATGGTGGAGCCCTTCTGGCCGATGGCGACGTAGATGCAGCGGACCTGCTTGTTCGGGTCGCCGGTGCGCCAGTTGTCGCGCTGGTTGATGATCGTGTCGACGGCCAGGGCGGTCTTGCCGGTCTGGCGGTCGCCGATGATCAGCTGGCGCTGGCCGCGGCCGATCGGGGTCATGGCGTCGACGGCCTTGTAGCCCGTCTCCATCGGCTCGTGCACCGACTTGCGCTGCATGACCGTGGGGGCCTGCAGTTCGAGGGCGCGGCGACCGGTGGTCTCGATCTCGCCGAGGCCGTCGATCGGGTTGCCGAGGGGGTCGACGACGCGGCCGAGGTAGCCCTCGCCGACGGCCACGGAGAGGACCTCACCGGTACGCGAGACCGGCTGCCCCTCCTCGATGCCGCTGAACTCACCGAGGACGATGGCACCGATCTCGCGCTCCTCGAGGTTGAGGGCGAGGCCGAGGGTGCCGTCCTCGAACTTCAGCAGTTCGTTGGCCATGGCCGAGGGCAGGCCCTCGACCTTCGCGATGCCGTCGCCGGCAAGGGTGACCGTACCGACCTCCTCGCGCGAGGCCGCGTCCGGCTTGTACGACTGGACGAAGTTCTCCAGTGCGTCCCGGATCTCCTCCGGCCGGATCGTGAGCTCCGCCATCTGAGTTCCCTGCTCTCCTTGTTGGGCCCGAAGTTTCACTTGGGGGGTATTCCACGAGTCGGGACTCCCCCCAATGAGAGGTGAATCCTCTGCACGGCCCAACCAGGGCCGTCGTAAGTACGTACTGCTACTGCTCTGTTACTGCTGTGCTGCTGCGTGCTGTGCTGTTGTCGCGACCGCCGTCGCGGGGGCGTCAGCTCGCCAGCCGGCGGCCGGCGTCCTCCAGACGGTCCGCGATGGAGCCGTTGATGACCTCGTCACCGACCTGCACCCGGATTCCGCCGAGAACCTCGGGGTCCACGTCGAGGTTGAGGTGCATCGGACGGCCGTAGACCTTCGCGAGGGCCGCGCCGAGGCGCTGCTTCTGCGTGTCGCTCAGCGGCACCGCCGAGGTGACCACGGCGACCATCCGGTCCCGCCGGTCGGCGGCGAGCTTGGACAGGGACTCGAGTCCCGACTCCAGGCTACGTCCCCGCGGCGCGGTGACAAGGCGCGTCACCAGACGCTCGGTGGTCTGCTCCGCCCGGCCGCCGAGCAGGTCGCGCAGCAGCTCGCCCTTGGCCGCGGTGGTGGCCGACCGGTTGGTGAGCGCGGCGCGCAGCTCGGTGTTGGAGGAGACGATCCGGCCGAACCGGAACAGCTCGTCCTCCACGTTGTCGAGCCGGCTCCGCTTCTGGGCGGCGGTGAGGTCGGCGGTGTTCGCCAGCTCCTCCAGCGCGTCCACCAGGTCGCGGGACTGCGACCAGCGGGAGCGCACCATGCCGGCCACCAGGTCGACGGCCTGGCCGCTGACCTGGGTGCCGAAGAGGCGCTGGGCGAGCTCGGCCTTGGCCTCGCCCGACTGCGCCGGGTCGGTGAGGACCCGACGCAGCGACACCTCACGGTGGAGCAGCGCGGTGACGGCGGCCAGCTCGTCGGCGAGCGAGCCGGCGTCGACGGACGTGGAGTCCGTCAGCGCGTCGAGACGCTCACGCGCGGCGGCCAGGGCCTCGCGGCTCGCTCCGTGCATCCCACTCATCGGGTTGCCTCTGCCGTCGTCGCCTTGTCGTCCAGCTCGTCCAGGAAGCGGTCGATCACACGGCTCTGGCGGGCGTGGTCCTCGAGGGACTCGCCGACCAGCTTGCCGGCCAGCTCGGTGGCCAGCTTGCCGACGTCCTGGCGCAGCGCGGACGCGGCGGCCTTGCGGTCGGCCTGGATCTGGGCGTGACCGGCGGCGATGATCTCCTCACGCTGCCGCTGGCCTTCCGCGCGCATCTCGGCGATGAGCGTGGCGCCCTGCTCCTGCGCCTCCTGACGCAGTCGCGCGGCCTCGTGCCGGGCCTCGGCGAGCTGGGCCTTGTACTGCTCAAGGACGCTCTGGGCCTCGGTCTGCGCGGCCTCGGCCTTCTCGATACCGCCCTCGATGGCCTCGCGACGCTCTTCCAGAACCTTGTTGATGTTCGGGAGGAGCTTCTTGGCGAGGAAGCCGAAGACGATGACGAAAGCGATGAGGCCGATGACAACTTCCGGCCACGGCGGAATGAGGGGATTCTCCTTCTCGCCCTCAGCCGCCAGGAAAACCAGGGCGGAGTTCACATCAGTGCCTTTCGTCGAAAGGGTCGGTCGTCAGTGCTCGTCTTAGTAGACGAACGGCATGACGAGACCGATGAGGGCGAGCGCCTCACAGAAGGCGAAGCCGAGGATCTGGTTGGCGCGGATCAGGCCGGCCGCCTCGGGCTGACGGGCGAGGGCCTGGGTGCCGTTACCGAAGATGATGCCGACGCCGACGCCGGGGCCAATGGCGGCCAGGCCGTACCCGACGGAGCTGAGCGAACCATCAACGGCAGCAAGGGTCTGGGACATGCCGGTTCTTCCTTTTCTTTACGGACCGGTGGGGGTTGGCCACCGGACGGCTGGGGTGTGGTGCCGGACGACTCAGTGGTGCTCGGCGAGCGCGCCCTGGATGTAGGTGCAGGTCAGCAGCACGAACACATAAGCCTGCACGGCCTGGATGAAGAGCTCGAAGGCCGTCATGATGATCGTCATCACGAACGAGACGCCCGCGTAGGCGATGCCGATGCCGTTCAGCATGTACCAGCTGGCGATCGTGAAGAGGAGCAGCAGCGTGTGGCCCGCGAACATGTTCGCGAAGAGCCGGACGGCGTGGGTGAAGGGGCGGACGATCAGGTTCGAGAAGAACTCGATCGTCATGGCCAGCGGCAGCACCGCGCCGAGCGACTTGTCGTAGCCCGTGACGTTCTTGAAGAAGCCCACGAAGCCGTGGCGCTTGAAGGTCAGCGAGACCCACAGGACGTAGACGATCAGGGCCATGCCCGCCGGGTAGGCGATGATCGACGTCACCGGGAACTGGGCGACCGGGATGATCGACCAGAGGTTCATCATCCAGATGAAGAAGAAGAGCGTCACGACGAGCGGGACGTACTTCTCGCCTTCCTTCTTGCCGATCGTCTCGTAGACCACGCCGCGGCGGATGAAGTCGTAGCCGGCCTCGGCGACCATCTGGAGCTTGCCCGGGACAACCTTCGGCTTGTTGAAGGCGGCCCAGAAGAAGCCCACGATGATGATCGAGCCGAGCAGGGCCAGCAGCATCGGCTTGTTGAAGTACATGCCGTTGCCGTCTGCGTTGCCCCAGAGCGGCTCGAAGAGGAACGAGTGCAGGCCGGGAGCCGGGAAGCCACACCCGTCGAACAGGTGGCAGTCGGTCTCGAAGGCGAGCACCTGCGTCGGGTCAGCACTCACCGCGGGCTCCTTCATCGTGGCGCATGGGTACGGCAACCTCGTTGTGTCGGCGCGGCGCGTAACCGCTGTTCGGCACGGGACTGGTGTTACGGATGTGGGGGCGGCTGTGGGGCATCTCGCCTCGCGATTCAGCAGGCGTCAGCCGAGATGCCCGCGCCCGCGATGCCGCAGTTGGCACCGGACGATAGCAGGACTTCACATGCCTCTTTATCCCGGCCCTACCCCTCACGACGAGTGGCCCGTCTTTTCGGGCTTTTCGCCCTTCGGCTCGGGTTCGACGTAGAGGATCTTGGCCTTCATGTGCGCCCGCGTCTGCGCGGCGATCCACGCGAGCGTGACGGCGACCAAAGTGATCGCGAAGGACCGGGGGTTGAACAGCGTCGTGTTCTTGAACGCCGCGAGGAAGACGAACAGCAGCAGGATCTGTGCCGCGTAGAGCATCAGGCCCATCGCCTGGAAAAGGTGCGGAAGCGATTTGGCGGTGCGCTGCAGGACGTAGAGGCCGATCCCCATGAAGAGCATCGCAACCACGGTCGCGACGACGGCTCCGACCGCGCCCTTGCCGCCGGCGACCACGGCGCTGACGACGGCGGCTACAGCGCCGACGGCAGCCGTGGGCACGGCAGCCTGAAGCAGGATCCGGACGTCATTGGACGGCATGGCGGCAACTCCGCTTTCAACACACAGGGGGCAGGTGTCGTCATGGACGAGCGTAGCCCCGGGTCGGACGGTGTCCGCACGTTCAAGAGACCGTCGCACTACGGTCCTTGGGCTCTACCCCGGGAATACTCGTGAACCGTATCACAAACTATTTGATGAGGTCTTTACCTGTGGGTGTGCTTGCTGTCACACGTGAGAGTGACAGTGCGCGTTTGTGCAATTACTGCATCCACTTGTCTGGTAATGGGGCGGTTTATCCCCTCGCACCTTTCTCACCGCGCCCGCGAACGAGGTCCGACGGCGGTCGCCCCGTTGACGCCCGAGACACCCACGGCGACGCGCACCCGCTCCCCGTCCTCGTCCTCGTCCGCGACCGCCGGGGCCTCCCCCTCGGCCGCGGTCGCGCTGGCCGCCCGGCGGCGCCGGTAGCGCGGCGGCACGAAGGCCTCGGCCCAGCGGGGGGCGCGCGGGGTGAAGCGCGGCAGCAGGAGCAGGACCAGGCCGATCGCACTGAGGAAGACGACGCCCAGCACGATCCACATCGACGCCGCGTTCACCGAGTAGGCGAGCGCGCCGAACGCGATCAGTGCCGAGAAGAAGTACATGATCAGCACCGCGCGGCTGTGCGAGTGCCCGATCTCCAGCAGCCGGTGGTGCAGGTGCCCCCGGTCCGCGGCGAACGGCGACTGGCCGCGCCAGGTACGGCGCACGATCGCCAGGATCAGGTCGGCGGCCGGGATGGCGATGATGGTCAGCGGCATCAGCAGCGGGATGTAGACCGGCACCATCTGGTGCACGGTGTTGCGCTCGGAGCCGCCGAAGAGGCTGTCCGGGTCCACCTGGCCCGTGATGGAGATCGCGCTCGCCGCCAGCACCAGGCCGATCAGCATCGAGCCCGAGTCGCCCATGAAGATGCGCGCGGGATGGATGTTGTGCGGCAGGAAGCCCAGGCACATGCCCATCAGGATGGCCGCGAACAGCGAGGCGGGCGCCGCGGCTTCGATGCCGTACGAGTACCAGATCCGGTAGGCGTACATGAAGAACGCCGCCGCCGCGATGCACACGACGCCGGCCGCGAGACCGTCCAGGCCGTCCACGAAGTTGACCGCGTTGATGGTCACGACCACCAGCGCCACCGTCAGCAGCGTGCCCTGCCACTGGGTCAGCGCGACCGTGCCCACGGTCGGGATGGGCAGCCACAGGATCGTCAGTCCCTGCACCACCATCACGCCGGCGGCGATCATCTGGCTGCCCAGCTTGATCAGGGCGTCGATCTCGAACTTGTCGTCCAGCACACCGATCAGCCAGATCAGGGCGGCGCCGGAGAGCAGCGCCCGCGGTTCGTTGGACTGCTCGAAGACCTGGTGGAGATTGGTCAGGTGGTCGGCGACCAGCAGACCCGCGCACAGCCCGAAGAACATGGCGATCCCGCCGAGCCGCGGAGTGGGTTCCCGGTGCACGTCGCGGGCCCGGATCTCGGGCATCGCACCCGCCACGATCGCGAACTTGCGTACCGGCCCGGTGAGCAGATACGTCACCGCGGCCGTGACGCAGAGCGTCAGCAGGTATTCACGCACGGGCTTCCCCACAGGTCTCGCTGGCCATTCCCGGCCTCACAGCCTAGCCATCCAGGCATATGGATGAGGACTTCCGGGTAGCGACGATGGTTGCACGTGCGGCTGTGCACCCGTGTCCGCCTACCCCGCCCCGGCCCGGAGACCGCGAAGATCTCAGTCCGGATACGGCGGAAACTCCGTCACCAGGTCCCGTACGTCGCCCCGCGCCGCGGTGGGCTCCGTGTCGCCCCTGAGCACCCCGGCGAGCAGGGTGGCCACCGCCCGCATCTCCCGCTCCCCCATGCCCTGCGTGGTCATGGCCGCGGTGCCCAGGCGCAGCCCACGGGCGTCGCCGTGCGGCAGCGGGCAGCAGTCCAGGACGATCCCGGCCGCCGCCAGCCGCCCCCGTGCGGCCTTGCCGTCGACGCCGAGCGGGGCGGGGTCGACGGTGAGCAGATGGGTGTCCGTACCGCCGGTGGTGACGACCAGGCCCTCGGCCGCCAGGTGGGCCGCGAGGGTCCGGGCGTTGGCGACCACCTGATGGGCGTAGGCGGCGAAGGCGGGGGTCGCCGCCTCCCCGAAGGCGACGGCCTTGGCGGCGATGGTGTGCATCTGGGCCCCGCCCTGGGTGAACGGGAAGACGGCCCGGTCGACCCGCTCGGCCAGTTCGCTTCCGCACAGGATCATGCCGCCGCGGGGGCCGCGCAGCACCTTGTGCGTGGTGGCGCACACGATGTCGGCGTACGGCACCGGGCTGGGCGCCGCTCCCCCGGCGACCAGCCCGATCGGGTGCGCCGCGTCCGCGATGAGGTAGGCGCCCACCTCGTCGGCGATGGCCCGGAAGGCGGCGTGGTCGAGGTGGCGGGGGTATGCGATGGAGCCGCACACGATCGCCTTGGGACGGTGCGTGCGGGCCAGGGTGCGCACCTGGTCGTAGTCGATCAGCCCGGTCTCCGCGTCCACGCCGTAGCCGACGAAGTCGAACCAGCGGCCGGAGAAGTTGCCGGGCGAGCCGTGGGTGAGGTGGCCGCCGTACGGCAGGCCCAGGGCGAGGACGGTGTCGCCGGGGCGCAGCAGGGCGGCGTATGCGGCCAGCACGGCGGAGGAGCCGGAGTGCGGCTGCACGTTGGCGTGCTCGGCGCCGAACAGGGCCTGCGCCCGCTGCGCGGCGAGCCGCTCGGCGACGTCGACGATCTCGCAGCCGCCGTGGTGGCGGGCGCCCGGGTAGCCCTCGGCGTACTTGTTGGCCAGCGGGGAGCCGAGGGCGGCCAGCACGGCGGGGGACGTGAAGTTCTCGGCGGCGATCAGCTGGAGGGTCGTCGCCTGCCGGCGGCCCTCGGCGAACAGGATGTCGGCCAGCTCGGGATCCTGGCGCAGCAGGACGCCGAGCGAGCTGTCATCGGCCTCGATGATGTCGTGGGTGACCGACATGGTGCGCTCCGGGCATGCGTCGACGGTGACGTACGACCAATGTAGGCCCGCGAGCCCCACCCCGCCTCACGCCCGCGCGGAAACCCCCGTCAGCGCCGTCACCACGGGATCCAGCGCCTGGTGTATCTCGTCGCCGATCGAGCGGAAGAACGTCAGGGGCGCGCCGTACGGGTCGTACACCTCGTCCGCCTCCACCGTGGGCGCCAGGAGCCACCCGCGCAGCGCGGCGGCCGCGCGCACCAGGGCGCGGGCGCGGGTGACGACGCCGTCCTCCAGGGGCGGGAGCGTCGCCGGGTCGATGGCGTTCACCAGGCGGGTGAACTCCTTCAGGGTGAAGGTGCGCAGGCCCGCCGAGTGGCCCATGGAGATGACCTGGGCCCGGTGGTCCCGGGTCGCGGTGAGGACCAGGTCGGCGCGGATCACGTGCTCGTCGAGCAGTTCGCGGCCGGTGAAGCCGGCGGGATCGGCGCCGAAGTCGGTGAGGACCGTCTCGGCGTTCGCCTCCATGGGGGCGCCCTCGTGGCCCCAGGTGCCGGCGCTCTCCACGATCAGGCCGCCGCCCAGCACGCCCAGCCGCTCCTGTACCGCGTGCCGGGTCAGCCGCTCGGTGATGGGCGAGCGGCAGACGTTTCCGGTGCTGACGTGGAGGATGCGGAAGCTGTCGCGCGGAAGTCCGACGAACGTGGTCGTGATCTCCGCGGCGCGTTCCCCGTTGCCTATGCCACGCCCCGTCTCAGGGGCCGTCAATTCGCCACCTCGAGGTCGGGTACCACCTTGCGCAGCTCCTCCGCCGACAGCGAGCCCGCGCGCAGCAGCACGGGCACCTCGCGGGTGACGTCGACGATGGACGACGGGACGATGCCGGGGGTGGGGCCGCCGTCGAGGTAGACGGAGACGGAGTCGCCGAGCATCTGCTGGGCCGCGTCGCAGTCCTCGGGGGCCGGGTGGCCGGTCAGGTTGGCGGAGGAGACGGCCATCGGACCGACCTCGGTGAGCAGCTCGATGGCGACCGGGTGCAGCGGCATCCGGACTGCGACCGTGCCGCGGGTCTCGCCGAGGTCCCACTGCAGCGACGGCTGGTGCTTGGCAACCAGCGTCAGCGCGCCCGGCCAGAAGGCGTCCACCAGCTCCCAGGCCAGCTCGGAGAAGTCGGTGACCAGGCCGTGCAGGGTGTTCGGCGAGCCGATGAGCACCGGGGAGGGCATGTTGCGGCCGCGCCCCTTGGCCTCCAGCAGATCGCCGACGGCCTCCGGCGCGAAGGCGTCGGCGCCGATGCCGTACACGGTGTCCGTCGGCAGCACCACCAGCTCGCCTCGGCGGACGGCGGACGCGGCCTCGCGCAGACCGGTCACTCGGTCGGTCGCGTCGTTGGTGTCGTATCGCCGTGCCATTTAGCGGGCCTCCTCGTACACGTACTGCGGGGTGGGAGTGGTCGGGACGTTCACGGCATCGCCTTGCGGGCGGTCGCGAACCTGGGCCGGTTGTTGAGGTCGGGGTGGTCGGCCGCGTCGGCCCAGCCCCGCTCCTCGGTGAAGATCCACGGCACCTGGCCGCCCTGGGTGTCGGCGTGCTCGACGACGACCACGCCGCCGGGGCGCAGCAGGCGGTGCGCGGTGCGTTCCAGGCCGCGGATCAGGTCCAGTCCGTCCTCGCCGGAGAACAGGGCCAGTTCGGGATCGTGGTCGCGGGCCTCGGGGGCGACGTACTCCCACTCGGTGAGCGGGATGTACGGCGGGTTGGACACCACCAGGTCGACCTGGCCGTCGAGGTCCGGGAAGGCGGTCAGGGCGTCTCCCTGGCGCAGGTCGACCCTGGACCCCTCCATGTTCTTGCGCGTCCACGTGAGGGCGTCCTCGGACAGCTCCACGGCGTGCACGCGCGAGCGCGGCACCTCCTGGGCGAGCGCGAGCGCGATGGCGCCCGAGCCGGTGCACAGGTCGACGATGCAGGGCTCGACGACGTCCATGGCGCGCACCGCGTCTATGGCCCAGCCGACGACCGACTCGGTCTCGGGGCGGGGCACGAAGACGCCTGGGCCGACCTGGAGCTCCAGGTAGCGGAAGTAGGCGCGGCCGGTGATGTGCTGCAGCGGCTCGCGCGCCTCCCGGCGGGCGACGACCTCCCAGTACCGGGCGTCGAAGTCCGCGTCCGGCACGGTGTGCAGCTCGCTCCGCTTGACGCCGTGGAGATGCGCGGCGAGCTCCTCCGCGTCGGTGCGCGGCGAGGGCACGCCGGCGTCGGCCAGCCGCTGGGTGGCCTGGGCCACCTCCATGAGCAGCAGGTTCACGCTGGTCCTCCGGGGCTGAGCTGTTGTCCGGTGCGGGTGGTGCGGCGGTGTCTACGCGGCGGCGAGCTTGGCCGCCGAGTCCGCGTCGACGCATGCCTGGATCACCGAGTCGAGGTCGCCGTCCAGGACCTGGTCCAGGTTGTACGCCTTGAAGCCGACGCGGTGGTCCGAGATACGGTTCTCCGGGAAGTTGTACGTGCGGATCTTCTCGGAGCGGTCGACGGTGCGGACCTGGCTGCGCCGGGCGTCCGCGGCCTCCTTCTCCGCCTCCTCCTGCGCCGCCGCGAGCAGCCTGGAGCGCAGGATACGCATCGCCTGCTCCTTGTTCTGCAGCTGGCTCTTCTCGTTCTGGCAGGAGGCGACGACTCCGGTCGGGATGTGCGTGATGCGCACGGCGGAGTCGGTGGTGTTGACGGACTGGCCGCCGGGTCCGGAGGAGCGGTAGACGTCGATGCGGAGGTCGTTCTGGTTGATCTCGACGTCGATCTCCTCGGCCTCGGGGGTCACGAGGACACCCGCCGCGGAGGTGTGGATCCGGCCCTGGGACTCGGTCGCGGGGACGCGCTGCACGCGGTGCACGCCGCCCTCGTACTTCAGCCGCGCCCAGACGCCCTGGCCGGGCTCGGTGGCGCCCGGGCCGCCCTTGGTCTTCACGGCGACCTGGACGTCCTTGTAGCCGCCCAGCTCGGACTCGGTGGAGTCGATGATCTCGGTCTTCCAGCCGATCCGCTCGGCGTAGCGCAGGTACATGCGCAGCAGGTCGCCGGCGAACAGGGCGGACTCGTCGCCGCCCGCGCCCGCCTTGATCTCGAGGATGACGTCCTTGTCGTCGCTGGGGTCGCGCGGGACGAGGAGCAGGCGCAGCTTCTCGGTGAGCTCGTCGCGCTGCTTGTCCAGCTCCTTGACCTCGGCGGCGAAGTCGGGGTCGTCGGCCGCGAACTCGCGCGCGGTCTCGATGTCGTCGCCGGTCTGCTTCCAGGAGCGGAACGTGGCGACGATCGGGGTCAGCTCGGCGTACCGCTTGTTCAGCTTGCGCGCGTTCGCCTGGTCGGCGTGGACCGACGGGTCGGCGAGCTTCTTCTCCAGGTCGGCGTGCTCGGCGACGAGTTCCTCGACGGCCTCGAACATCTTGGGCTCCTGCTTACTGCTTGGGAAGGGGAAGGCGGGCGACCAAAAACGCCGGTCCCGGCGCTCCCCGGGGAGGGGATGCGGCCGTGGACCGGCGGTTGGGGGCTCGCTACTTCTTGGAGCCGGCGGCAGCCTTGCCGAAGCGGGCCTCGAAGCGGGCCACGCGGCCACCGGTGTCGAGGATCTTCTGCTTGCCCGTGTAGAACGGGTGGCACTCGGAGCAGACCTCGGCCCGGATGGTGCCGGACTGGATGGTGCTGCGGGTGGTGAACGACGCGCCACAGGTGCAGCTGACCTGCGTCTCGACGTACTCGGGGTGGATGTCGCGCTTCAAGGTGTCTCCTACTGTTCCGGGAGGGCGCCGGGTCGCCGCCGCGGGGTGCGGGAGCGTGAACCGGAGCCGACGTACCAGTCTGCCAGGACTGGCGCCATCCCCCAAAACCGGGGGGCGGCGGGATCTATTCCCCGGCGTTGACGACGCCCTTGGCCTCGCCCGTGGCCGTGCCCTGCGTGGCCGACTCCGGGATCGGGCGGTCGTTCTTCAGGGCCGTCCAGACCTGGTCGGCCTTGGTCTTCTCCAGGAGCACCCGGTTCGGGTCCGCGGGGTCGTAGACCACCGGCGTGGTGACCATGTGCATCTTGTCCGGGCCGATGCCCTTCAGACCGCTCGCGAAGGACATCAGGGAGTTCACCGAGCCCAGGTCGGAGTCCGTGGTGACGGTCTTGGTGGCGGTGTCGGCGATGTCGTACAGCTTCTTGGGGTTGCCGAGCAGGCCGATGTCCTTGACCTGGTGGACCAGGGCCTTGACGAATGCCTGCTGGAGCTGGATGCGGCCGAGGTCGGAGCCGTCGCCGACGCCGTGCCGGGTGCGGACCAGGCCGAGGGCCTGCTCGCCGTCGAGCCGGTGGGTGCCGGCGGTGAGGTCGAGGTGGCTGTCGAGGTCCTTGATGTCCTCGGTGGTGGTGACCCGGACGCCGCCGAGGTCGTCGATGAGGTTCTGGAAGCCGCTGAAGTCGACCTCCAGGTAGTGGTCCATGCGCAGGCCGCTGATCGACTCCACGGTCTTCACGGCGCAGGCGGCGCCGCCGGTGGAGTAGGCGGAGTTGAACATGACGTCGTCGGCGGCGGGGTGCTGACCGCCGTCGGTGTCGGTGCAGTCGGGGCGGTCGATGAGGGTGTCGCGCGGGATGGAGACCACGCTGGCCTTCTTGTGGCCCTTGTACACGTGCACGATCATCGCCGTGTCCGAGCGGGCGGTGCCGTCGTCGGTGCCGCCGCCGAGCTTCTTGTTGCCGCCGGAGCGGGTGTCGGAGCCGAGGACCAGGATGTTCTCCGAGCCGTTGTCGGCCTTCTCGGGCCGGTCGGCGCCGAGTGCCTGGTCGATGTCGACGCTCGTGAGGTTGCCGTTGAGCTTGAAGTACAGGACTCCGGCTCCGGTGCCGCCCAGGACGACGATGCCCGCGGCGCTCCAGGCCGCGACGAGCAGGGCCTTGCGCCGCTTGGCCGTGGGCTTGCGGCGGCGGCCCCTGCCCCGGCGGCCGGGGCCGGGGGTGCGGGACTGGCCGTGGCCGGGTATCGCGGGATCCGGCGTGCTCTCGGCGGACATGGGCTCCTCGGTGTTCGTCCGGTCGGTTACCCCCTGCGCTCAGGGTCGGGTCGGTCGGCTCCGGCGGTCGGCGCCGGTACCTCACCATGGTCCCTCCGTAGCTCAGACGGCGGAACTCGGGACAGGGTTGCACAACGGACTGTGGCGAACCGGTGCAAAAACGGTGACGGAGCGTGTTCGTAGTAGCCGGGTCCGCGGCGCTGACCTGGGCCTCCACGAGCATCGGCCCCGTCCCACCGGAACTCCGGCCGGGGCCTCCCGTGTGGTGAAGGTCGCAAACCGGGGCCCGGTGAACGGCGAAGGGGCCGCCCCCGAGGTGGAGGCGGCCCCGAGGGGATCGTTCGCTCAGCCGAGGAGGTTGAACGCGTTCCAGCCGCCGCCGACCCGCACCCGGGTCTTGAACGTCGCCGTGCCGGACTTCCCGGTGCCCTTGTACAGCCACATCACACCGGAGCTGTCGCGGGCCAGCAGGTCGGGCCTGCCGTCACCGGTGGTGTCACCGGCGGTGGCGAAGGCGCTGTAGGCGTTCCAGCCGCCGCCGACCCTGACCCGGCTGCCGAGGGCCGGTGCGGCCTTCCCGGTTCCCGGGTACAGCCACAGGACGCCGGAGCCGTCGCGCGCCAGCAGGTCGGGCCTGCCGTCGCGGTTGTAGTCGCCCTTGCCGGTGATCGTGTACGCGGCCCAGCCGCCGCCGATCCGGACGCGGCTGCCGAACGTGCCGTCGCCCTTGCCGGGGTAGAGCCACAGGACGCCGTCCTTGTCCTTGGCGACCAGGTCGGGCAGGGCGTCGCCGGAGAGGTCGCCCGGGACGCGGAGGTCCTTCATCGCGTTCCAGCCGCCGCCGACACGGATCGACTCGTAGGCGTCGACCCCGTCGAAGGCGAGGGTGTACAGCACGCCGTCCGAGGCGCGGTACACGTAGTCCTGCCAGAAGTCGCGGTCCAGGTCGCCCTGGCGCACCAGGCTCACCCCGCCCCAGTCGCCGAGCCAGAGGCGGTTGCCCAGGTACGGCCAGCTGTCGCCGAGGGAGTAGTACTCGTACGCCTCGCCGCCGGGAGTGCGGGCGAAGAGGTCCGCGAGGCCGTCGAAGTTCAGGTCGGTGTCGTCGACGCGGGAGTTGACCTCGCCGACATAGGAGCTGACCTTGGCGTAGACGGCGTAGGCGCCCGAGGCGACGCAGTCCTCGACACCCCAGGACACGACGCCGGCGATCCGGCCGTTGACCACGAGCGGGCCGCCGGAGTCGCCGTTGCACGGGGAGACCGTACCGGCGTCCTGGCCGGAGGCCGCGTCGCCGGCGCAGGCCATCTGGCCGGGCACGAAGTCGGAGCCCCAGTACGAGGTGCAGGAGGCGTCCGGGCGCATCGGCACGGTCGCCTTCTTCAGCGTCGGCGAGATGTCCTGGCTGGTGGAGCTGGTGCGACCCCAGCCGTAGACCGTCGCCGGGGTCCCGTTGGCGTAGGAGGCGGTGTCGCCGCTCGTCGTCGGCCGCAGCGTCTTGTACGGCAGCGCCTCGGTCAGCGTGAGCACCGCCAGGTCGCCGCCCGAGGTGGTGCTCGGCCGGTACGTGGGGTTGACCCACTGGCGCCATACGCCGGCCACCCGGCCGCCGTGCAGGCCCGTTTCGTCGGGCAGCTGGGCGGTGCCGGCGACGATGGTGCCGTTTTCCGTCCAGTCCAGGCCGTACACGCAGTGCGCGGCGGTGAGGACCTTCGCCGGGGCGACCAGGGTGCCGCCGCAGAAGTAGCCCTCGTCGTCGGCGGGGTCGTTGTTGCCCTTGTCGTCGTAGTAGTGCAGCTGCACCATCCACGGCGCCTCGGAGATCGACGCGTCCTTGCCACCGATGATCTTCGGGTCGACCCGGCCGGACGGGGCGCCGGCGCTCGGGCCGGCCTCCGGCTGCGCGCCGGGAGCGGTCGCGGTCCCGTTCTTGAGGGCGGCCCCGGACTCCTGGGCGCGCTGCGCCAGCTCGGCGTGGGACGCGGTGGCGGGCCGTTCGGTGACGGCCGGCCGGGGCGGGACGGGGGTCCCGCCGGACGCCTGGGCGGGGACGGCCGCGAGGACCGCGCCCGACAGGGCGAGTGCGGCGGTGGCCGCGGGAAGAGCCAGGCGGGCTCTTCGAGGGGTAGAGGTCACTCAGGTCTCCTGTCGCTGTAGACGCAGGCAGGAGAGAAGCGCCCGGCGGGCCCGGGTCCGTGCGTGCGGACAGCACGGATCACCGATCGCCCCGTGGGCGTATCCGAAAATACGTTCCCCCCCACTGCGGTGCGCTGATCCTACAAGCCCGGAACGCCAGAAGTCCCGCCCCGTCACCTGCGTGACGAAGCGGGACTTCTGGTTCCGGACCGCGAACCGGCCGGCGGTGGCTCAGTCGCCGTTGCCGGGGGTCGGGGTCGTCTTCTGGATCTGCATCAGGAACTCGGCGTTCGACTTGGTCTGCTTCATCTTGTCGAGGAGCAGTTCGATCGCCTGCTGCTGGTCGAGGGCGTGCAGCACCCGGCGCAGCTTCCAGGTGATGGCCAGCTCGTCGCTGCCGAGCAGGATCTCCTCCTTGCGGGTGCCGGACGCGTCGACGTCCACCGCGGGGAAGATGCGCTTGTCGGCGAGCTTCCGGTCGAGCTTGAGCTCGGCGTTGCCGGTGCCCTTGAACTCCTCGAAGATGACCTCGTCCATGCGGGACCCGGTGTCCACCAGTGCGGTGGCGAGGATGGTCAGCGAGCCGCCGTCCTCGATGTTGCGGGCCGCACCGAAGAAGCGCTTCGGCGGGTACAGGGCGGTCGAGTCGACACCACCGGACAGGATGCGGCCGGAGGCCGGGGCGGCCAGGTTGTACGCACGGCCCAGACGCGTGATCGAGTCGAGCAGCACGACGACGTCGTGACCCAGCTCCACCAGGCGCTTGGCGCGCTCGATGGCCAGCTCGGCGACCGTGGTGTGGTCCTCGGCCGGGCGGTCGAAGGTCGAGGAGATGACCTCGCCCTTCACCGACCGCTGCATGTCGGTGACCTCTTCCGGACGCTCGTCGACCAGGACGACCATCAGGTGGCACTCGGGGTTGTTGTGCGTGATCGCGTTGGCGATCGCCTGCATGATCATGGTCTTGCCGGTCTTCGGCGGGGCCACGATCAGACCGCGCTGGCCCTTACCGATCGGCGCGACCAGGTCGATGATGCGGGTGGTGAGGACGCCCGGGTCCGTCTCCAGGCGGAGGCGGTCCTGCGGGTACAACGGGGTGAGCTTGTTGAACTCCGGGCGGCCGCGGCCGTGTTCGGGGGCCATGCCGTTGACGGAGTCGAGCCGGACCAGCGCGTTGAACTTCTCACGGCGCTCGCCCTCCTTGGGCTGGCGCACGGCACCGGTGAGGTGGTCGCCCTTGCGCAGGCCGTTCTTGCGGACCTGGGCGAGGGAGACGTACACGTCGTTCGGGCCGGGCAGGTAGCCGGAGGTCCGGATGAACGCGTAGTTGTCGAGGATGTCGAGGATGCCGGCGACCGGGATGAGGACGTCGTCCTCGTTGATCTGCGGCTCCTGGATCTCGTCGCGCCCGCGACGGCCCCGGCGGTCCCGGTAACGGCCCCGACGGCCGCGACGGCCGCCCGCGTCGTCGTCGTAACCGTCGTCGTGCTGCTGGCGGTCCTGGCGTCCGCCGCCCTGCTGCTGGCGGTCCTGACGACCGCCGCCCTGGTTCTGCTGGTCGTCGCCCTTGTTGCGCCGGTCGCGGCCGCCCCGGTCACCGCGGTCGCCACGGTCACCGCGGTCGCCACGGTCACGGCGGTCGCGACGGCGGCCCTCGCCGCCCTCGCCGTCGGAACGGGCGTCGCCCTGGCCCTGCTGGTGGCCCTGCGTCTGCTGCTGGGCGGCCGACGCGTCGGCCTTCGGCTCGGCGCGGGTCTCGACCGCCACCGCCTCGGTGCCGGCGGACGGGCTGCCCGCGTCGGCGGTGGCCCGGCGACGACGGCGCTCGGAGGGGGCGTCGTCGGCGGGAGCGGCCTGCTCGGCCGAGGCGTTGACCTTGGGGGACGGCTGACCGGGGATCTCGATCTGCTGCTGGGCGGCCTGGTCGGCGGCCGCCTTGTCCGCCTTCTTGTCGGCCTTGCCGGCCTTCTCCGTCTTCTCGGCCTTCTCCGCCTTCTCGGCGGGAGCCTCGTCGCCCGTACGGGTCCGGGAGGTGCTGCGGCGCTTCGGCTTGGTCTCGCCGGCGGTGTCCGCGGCGGCGGACGCGGCCTTGGCGGGGGCTCCCCCCGCGGCCTGCGCCTCCTTGATGACCTCGATCAGCTGGCTCTTGCGCATACGCGCGGTGCCCCTGATGCCGAGGCCGGATGCGACCTGCTGCAGCTCGGCCAGCACCATGCCCTCGAGGCCGGTACCGCGGCGCCGCCGGGAGCCGGCACCGGTGGCAGGCGCGGAGGCGTCCGTGGCGGGCGCGGCAGCGGTCTCCTCGACACGTGCGCCCATCAGATCGGTGGTGTCGCTCACGAAGGGTCCTTCCCTGGAGCGGACGTCGGCCTGTCTGGCTCGGCGACCGGTTGTGCTGTCCGGCTTCGGTCCTTGCTGTGCGAACCGTGCCGGGGCGGTGGTCCGCCTGAACGGCGGAAGAGATATCTGGTGATGGCGCTTCCCCTAGCCGTGGCACCCGGTGTCTGTGTCATGCGGCGTGGTCGCACCGGTTCCGAAACTCCCCCAGAGGGGGTAACCCCCACCGGTGGGCCGCTCAATGCCCGTGTCGGCCGTACTGATCACGTACGACACTCACTGCACAATGCGGCTTGGGGGGCTCCCGGAAGAATGTCTGTCCCGGACGGGGACACGAGGCACCTCGCCATGGTGGGGTCGGGTGCAGACTTGAGGTTAACACTACCGGATCCAACAAACATTCCCCCTCTCGAAATCCGGCAACCGTCCGCGTCAGGTGTCACTGGCGGTCGCCAGGGGCAGGACGCTCGCGCCCTGCTGGTCCAGGCCGAGCCGGTTGGCCGCCCAGTCCGTTCCGGCCAGCGCCTCGACCTTGTCGGCCGTGTCGGCGTCGGCCAGTGCCATCACCGTGGGTCCGGCACCCGAGATCACCGCGGGGATGCCGTCGCCGCGCAGCCGTTCCACCAGTGCCGCGCTCTCCGGCATGGCCGGCGCGCGGTACTCCTGGTGCAGGCGGTCCTCGGTGGCCGGCAGCAGCAGCTCGGGGCGCCGGGTGAGGGCCTCGACGAGCAGCGCGGCGCGGCCGGCGTTGGCGGCGGCGTCGACGTGCGGGACGCTGCGCGGGAGCAGTCCGCGCGCGGTCTGGGTCAGTACCGGCTTCCCGGGCACGAAAACCACCGGAACGATGGAATCGGAGGGCTCCATCCTGATCGCCCGGGCGGCGCCGGACTCCATCCAGGACAGGGTGAAACCGCCCAGCAGACAGGCCGCCACGTTGTCGGGGTGGCCCTCGATCTCGGTGGCGAGGTCGAGCAGCGCGGCGTCGTCGAGGCGGGCCTCGCCGCCTATGGTCACCGCGCGCGCGGCGACGATGCCGGCGCAGATGGCGGCGGAGGAGGAGCCGAGGCCGCGGCCGTGCGGGATGCGGTTGGCGCAGACGATCTCCAGGCCGCGCGGCTGTCCGCCGAGCAGGTCGAAGGCGGTGCGCAGGGAGCGGACGAGGAGGTGCTTCTCGTCGCGCGGGAGGGTCTCGCTGCCCTCACCCGCGATGTCGATGTGCAGCCCGGAGTCGGCCACCCGGACGACCACGTCGTCGTAGAGACCCAGCGCGAGGCCCAGGGCGTCGAAGCCCGGACCGAGATTGGCGCTGGTGGCGGGGACGCGCACCCTGACGGCGGCGGCGCGGAACGCTGGACCGGCCATCGCTAGACGACTCTCCTTGAGCTGCGTGACTGTCGAAACTGCCGTGACCGTAGTGACTCTGGTGACTGCCGTGACTGTCGAATGACGTTCGATGACGAGGACGATGACGTACCCGGCCCTGGGCGCGACCGCGGAGACAGCGCGGCACCGCGGCATATGCGGCAGGCGGGTTAGGTACAGCCTATCGAAGGAAGGTTCTGTGGCGACATAGGGCGCACAGGAGGCGCACGATGCGTGTCGTAAGCCCCCTGTGCACCCCCCGTAAGTGACATTCCCGGCTGGACGTCGCTTACGCCCTCTTACGCCGGGCGCCTTCCACGGGTGCGCGGCGCGGGTGCGGCGGTCAGACCAGGCCGAGCCGCTCGGCCGCGGTCGCCGCGTCGACCGGGACGGTGACCGGCTGCGGGGCGCCGGCGACGGCCCAGTCCGGGTCCTTCAGCCCGTTGCCGGTGACGGTGCACACGATGCGCTGCCCCGGGTCGACCTTGCCCTGCTCTGCGGCCTTCAGCAGACCGGCCACGGAGGCGGCGGAGGCGGGCTCCACGAAGACGCCCTCCTGGGAGGCCAACAGCCGGTAGGCACGCAGGATCTCACGGTCCGTCACCTCGTCGATGGCGCCGCCCGACTCGTCCCGCGCAGCGAGCGCGAAGTCCCACGAGGCGGGGTTGCCGATCCGGATGGCGGTGGCGATGGTCGAGGGGTCCTTGACGACCTCGCCGCGCACGATCGGGGCGGAGCCGGATGCCTGGAACCCCCACATGCGGGGCTTGCGGGTGCTGACGCCGTCGGCGGCGTACTCCTTGTACCCCTTCCAGTACGCGGTGATGTTGCCCGCGTTGCCCACCGGGAGGACGTGTATGTCGGGCGCGTCGCCGAGCATGTCCACGATCTCGAAGGCGGCCGTCTTCTGCCCCTCGATACGCACCGGGTTGACCGAATTGACCAGCGCCACGGGGTAGTTGTCGCTGAGCGCACGGGCCAGCGTGAGGCAGTCGTCGAAGTTGCCGTCGACCTGGAGGATCTTCGCGCCGTGCACGAGGGCCTGGCCCATCTTGCCCAGCGCGATCTTGCCCTGCGGCACGAGCACGGCGGAGACCATGCCCGCGCGCACGCCGTACGCGGCGGCACTCGCGGACGTGTTGCCGGTGGACGCGCAGATGACGGCCTGCGCGCCCTCCTCCTTGGCCTTGCTGATGGCCATCGTCATGCCGCGGTCCTTGAAGGACCCGGTCGGGTTGGCCCCCTCGACCTTGAGGTGGACCTCGCAGCCCGTGCGCTCGGAGAGCACCTGCGCGGGCACGAGCGGGGTGCCGCCCTCGCGGAGCGTCACGACGGGCGTGCTGTCGGAGACGGGCAGCCGGTCCCGGTACTCCTCGATGATTCCGCGCCACTGGTGAGTCATTGCTGGTTACTCTCCTTCAACCCGCATGATGCTGGCGACACCCCGCACGGTGTCGAGCTTGCGCAGCGCCTCGACCGTACCGCCGAGGGCGGCGTCGGACGCGCGGTGGGTGACGACGACGAGGGATGCCTCGCCGTCCTTGCCGGACTGCCGCACGGTGTCGATGGAGACACCGTGCTCCGCGAACACGGTCGCGACCTGGGCGAGCACGCCCGGTTTGTCGGCCACGTCGAGGCTGATGTGGTAGCGCGTGACGACGTCGCCCATCGGGGAGACGGGCAGCGCCGCGTAGGCGGACTCACCGGGTCCGGTCGCTCCGCCGATCCGGTTGCGGCACACGGCCACCAGGTCGCCGAGGACGGCGGACGCGGTCGGCGAACCGCCGGCCCCGGGCCCGTAGAACATGAGCTGACCGGCGGCCTCGGACTCCACGAACACGGCGTTGTACGCCTCGCGCACGTTGGCCAGCGGATGGCTGAGCGGGATCATCGCGGGATGCACGCGCGCGGTGACCGACCCCCCGTCCGCCGCCCGCTCGCAGATGGCGAGCAGCTTGATGGTGCAGCCCATCTCCTTGGCGGAGGCGAAGTCGGCGGCGGTGACCTCGGTCATGCCCTCGCGGTAGACGTCGTCGAGGCGCACGCGGGTGTGGAAGGCGATCCCGGCGAGGATGGCGGCCTTGGCGGCGGCGTCGAAGCCCTCGACGTCGGCGGTCGGGTCGGCCTCGGCGTACCCGAGGGCGGTGGCCTCGTCGAGCGCCTCCTGATAACCGGCGCCGGTCGAGTCCATGGCATCGAGGATGAAGTTGGTCGTCCCGTTGACGATGCCGAGCACCCGGTTGACCTTGTCGCCGGCGAGGGACTCGCGCAGCGGCCGGATCAGCGGGATGGCACCGGCGACGGCGGCCTCGTAGTAGAGGTCCTTGCCGTGCTCGTCGGCGGCGGCGTGCAGGGCGGCGCCGTCCTGGGCGATGAGCGCCTTGTTGGCGGAGACCACGGAGGCGCCGTGCGCGAAGGCGGTGGTGATGAGCGTACGGGCGGGCTCGATCCCGCCGATCACCTCGACGACCACGTCGATGTCCCCGCGCTTGACGAGGGCGGTGGCGTCGGTGGTGACGAGGGCCGGGTCGATGCCCTCGCGCACCTTGTCGGGCCGCCGTACGGCGACACCCGCGAGCTCCACCGGCGCCCCGATCCGGGCGGCGAGGTCGGCGGCGTGCGTCGTCATGATGCGCGCCACCTCTGAGCCGACCACTCCACAGCCCAGCAGCGCCACCTTCAGCGGACGCGTACGCATCATCCGACCTCGTTTCCTTCATACCGTCTACGGTTGGACCAGTCTCACGCACCGGACGGGATTTTCTGCCTTTCGTCCGGATCGTGAGACGTTTATTTCATTTTCGGAGGGCCCGCAAGCCGGAAGATCTTCGCCGACCGACTCCTGGGGCGGGGTCTTCTCCTCCGCCCGAGCTGCCCGGGGGCGGGGGCGGGGGCATCACCCGACATCGAGACGCAGCAGATCCTCCTCGGTCTCCCGCCGCACGATGACCCGCGCCTCGCCGTCCCGCACGGAGACGACGGGCGGCCGCAGCGCGTGGTTGTAGTTGCTGGCCATCGAGCGGCAGTACGCCCCCGTCGCCGGTACGGCGATCAGGTCACCGGGGGCCAGGTCCCCCGGCAGGAACGCGTCCTTCACCACGATGTCCCCGCTCTCGCAGTGCTTGCCGACGACGCGCACGAGCATCGGCTCGGCGTCCGAGGCGCGGGAGACGAGGGCGACGCTGTACTCGGCGTCGTACAGCGCGGTACGGATGTTGTCCGACATCCCCCCGTCCACGGAGACGTACGTCCGCAGCCCGTCGAGCGGCTTGACGGTGCCGACCTCGTACAGCGTGAAGGCGGTGGGCCCGACGATGGCGCGCCCGGGCTCGACGGAGATGCGGGGAGTGGCGAGCCGCGCGCCCTCGCACTCCCGCGTCACGATCTCGGTCAGCGCCTTGGCGATCTCGTGCGGCTCGCGGGGGTCGTCGTCACTGGTGTACGCGATACCGAGGCCGCCCCCGAGGTCGATCTCGGGCAGCTCGACCCCGTGCTCGTCCCGGATGTCCTTGAGCAGCCCCACCACCCGGTGCGCGGCGACCTCGAACCCGGACATGTCGAAGATCTGCGACCCGATGTGGGAGTGGATCCCGATGACCTCGAGCCCGTCGAGCTGCAGCGCCCGGCGCACGGCCTCGGCGGCCTGCCCGCCGGCCAGCGGAATGCCGAACTTCTGGTCCTCGTGCGCGGTGGCGATGAACTCGTGCGTGTGCGCCTCGACCCCGACGGTGATCCGGATCTGCACCCGCTGCCGCTTGCCGAGGGTCTGGGCGATGTGCGCGACCCGCACGATCTCCTGGAAGGAGTCGAGGACGATCCGCCCCACCCCGGCACGGACGGCGCGCTCGATCTCCTCCGGCGACTTGTTGTTCCCGTGGAAGGCGATCCGCTCGGCGCTCATCCCGGCGGCGAGCGCGGTGGCCAGCTCCCCACCGGAGCACACGTCGAGGTTGAGCCCCTCCTCGTCCAGCCACCGCACGACGGCGCGGGACAGGAATGCCTTCCCGGCGTAGAAGACGTCGGCGTCGGCCCCGAAGGCGGTGCGCCAGGCCCGCGCCCGGTCCCGGAAGTCGGCCTCGTCGAGGACGTAGGCGGGGGTGCCGTACTCCTCGGCGAGCTGGGTGACGGGGAGTCCGCCGACGGTGACGACACCGTCCGCGTCCCGAGCGACGGTGTGCGCCCAGACCTTGGGGTCGAGGGCGTTCAGATCGTCCGCGGGGGCGGTGTAGTGCCCTTCAGGAAGGACATCGGCGTGCCGGGGCCCGGCGGGGTGTGCGGAACGGCTCATGGCGTCTTCTGCGCTCTCTCAGAGGTGGTCGGGTGCGTCGATGCCGAGGAGGTCCAGGCCGCCGGCCAGCACCGCCCCGACGGCTTCGGCGAGCGCCAGCCGGGCACGGTGGGCGGCCGAGGGTTTCTCCCCGCCGCGTGGCAGCACGGTGGGCAGGAACGGCAGCGCGGCGTCGGCGACGGTGACGAGATGCCGGGCGAGCCGGTCGGGGGCGCGGTGGTCCGCGGCGGCGGCGAGGACGCGGGGGTGGTCGGCGAGGGCGGCGAGGAGTTCCGGCGCTACGTCTGCGAGGGGGGCGGTGACGGTCGCGGTGCCGGTCGGAGTACCGGTGTCGCTACCGGTGACGGGGCCGGGTTCGGCGGTGAACCCGAGGTCGGCGGCGTTGCGCGTGGCGGCACGGGCGCGGGCGTGGGCGTACCGCACGCGGAAGAGGGGGTTGCTCTCCCGCTGGACGAGGTGCTGGTCGCCGGCCCGGGGCCGGTCGTGGGCCGCGGGGTGGAGCAGGGCCCAGCGTCCGGCGTCGCGCCCGAGGGACATCGGGTCGGCGGACTCGGGGGCGGGGACGGGCCGGACGTTGACGGGCAGCTCGGCGGGAGCGCGCCCGACGGCGTCGACGGCGACCCCGAGGACGGAGGTCCAGGCGTCCTCGAACCCCTCGGCGGTCACGCGGACGAGGGCGCCCTGGGAGCGAAGCAGCCGTGCGGCTGCGTCGGCGACGACGACGGCACGCAGGTCGTGGGGGCAGTGGAGCTGGACGACGCGCCCGTCGGGCCCGTCGGCGTACCCGTACCGCTCTCCTCGGCGCAGGATCTCGCCGACGAGCCCGACGCGGGAGACGGCCCGGTCGAGGCTGATGTTGAGGAACCCCGGCCCGGTGAGGACGACGTCGGTGATCCCCTCGGCCCCGAGGAGGTGGGGCCGCAGCACCTCGGCGACCTTCAGGGGCGGCTGCCCGGCCGGGCGGGCCAGCTGGAGGGCGATGCCGGTGGCGTAGTCCCCGCACCCTCCGGGCCCCGGCGGCGCGACCACGGCACGCGTCGGGACGGCCACGCTCAGCTCCCCCGCGTCGACGGCGCGACGCACCGCGTGCAGCACGGTGCGGGAGAGCTCTACGGGTGTCACGGGACAAGCGTATGGGAGGAAGGGGGTGGGTAAGCGAACCGATTTGCGGCAGTCCCGAGATTTGGACGACAGCCGAGGATGCGAGAGAAAGCCGAGGGGGGCCCGACTACAGCCCGAGCGCTCCCCGGACGCATCCGAAAACACCACCCGGACGCCCCAAGGACCTCCGCCAACCTTCGATCACGCCTGGGCGGACGCCTCACTCTCCCCGGCGAGCCCACGAACCCGCGGCAGCGAGGCGCCGGCCCCGGACGCCCCCTTGAGACCCTTGACGCCGCCGACCCCACTGATCTTCCGCTCGACCAACTGCCGTACGAGACCGATCAGCTCGGCGGGCTCGAAGGGCTTGGACAGAAAGGCATCGGCTCCCGCGGCGAACCCGGCGTCGACCTCGTACTGCGTACAGGCACTGACGATGGCGATCGGCAGGTCCCGGGTCCGCGGATCGGCACGCAGCCGGGCAGCGGTCCTGAGCCCGTCCAGCCGAGGCATGACCACGTCCAGCGTCACGGCGTCGGGCCGCACCTGATGGACGACTTCCAGACACTCGACACCATCGCCCGCGGTCACGACCTCGAAGCCCTCCAGCTCGAGGTTGACCCTGATCAGCTGCCGGATGACCTTGTTGTCGTCCACAACAAGAATCCGGCCGGACGCCCTAGGCACAACTCGAGAGTAGGTCGCCCCCGGCCACCGCGTCCGGGTTTTCCCCACTTCCACCCCCTGCGAGGGACAACGCCCCGCCCAGGCCGCCTCCCCGACCCGCCAAAACCCGTTCATGACCACCCCGGGCGAGCTGGTAGTGTTCTACCCGTCGCCGCGAGCAACACCGACCGCGTCGGACACGCCCCCGTAGCTCAGGGGATAGAGCAACGGCCTCCGGAGCCGTGTGCGCAGGTTCGAATCCTGCCGGGGGCACCACGGATTAGGTGCCCAAAGACCCCGTCACCAGCGGAAACGCTGAGGCCGGGGTCTTCGCGTATGTGCAGGCGTATGCCGCTCGGAGCGGGCGTGTGTCGGGGTCTGTGGACGAGGCGTGGACGGGATCTTGGAGCATCGCCGCAGGTGAGGTCCGGGAAAAGGCGATGTCTCACCAACTCCAGTCGGCCCACCCCGTTGGGATGGTCACGCCACGGGGCCGCCGGCTCAGGCCCGAGCCCAAGCCTGACTATGACGAGCGACTCCATACACCTGCTCCACCTGGTCAGCCGTGAGCACGCCTGAGAGTGGAGCGAGTGCCGCTACCTGGCGCTCCTCATAGACCCGGACGGTGAGCTGTGTGGCAACCACCTTCAGCTCAGAGACACCGACGAAGACGAGCACCGGCTCCACCGGTACCGGGAAGTCGCAGTAGCGCTCAAGCACCCGGACTACCCGGTTGGCCTCCGCCCGGCTCTTGCGTGCGTAGGGAGCCGGTTTGCCGTGATCGACTTTCACGGAATCGTCCCCGACCCACACGGCCTTCTTGTGGTGGTGCGTGCTTCGTGTTGATGCTGAACACCCCACCAGGCCCGATCAGTAAGTGATCGATGTCCACTTTGGTGGCCAAGGGGATGGAGTGCAGGACACGCCAACCGTGGCGCCCCAAGCGGTTCAGCTCGGCTCCCACTCGCCGCTCCCCCTCCAACCCCTTCCGCCAGGCGTCCCATTCAGTGGGTCGCCGAAGAACCCGCGCGATCGCTCGCTCCAACAGTCTCGGTCCGGATTCATCGAGCAGATCACGCAAGGAGGCCCCGGGAGGGTTCACGGCCAGATCATCCGCCGGCGTCAGAGGCGGCAGCCTCAGACGCTCTGCAACCCCGGGCGCCCTGTCTGGCGAAACCGGCTCCGTGAGCTGCTGTAAGTGCTGTATGAGCGCGGCGATCACGTCGTCGTGATACTCCGCGCGCAAAACCGTGATGTCCCCCGTCATGACATCTGCCCAACCGGCCGCAGTGCCGTCGGACAGGTTGGCATACAAGCGATCACGCCCGTACCGCTTCCAGCGCGTAACGCGCAGCTCCATACGGCCCCCTGTGCTCTCGCATTGACGTTGCCGACATGCCAGCAGCAAGCGAGAGAGGGCCACAAGACCACGGGGCAAGCAGCGCGGCCGAGCTCGCTCATTCCGGATGAAGCACCGCCCCCGGTAAGGCATGGAACGACTGAGGCTCCAGGCGGCATGCCTGGAGCCTCAGTTTGGGTACGGGATGTCTCACTCGTACTCGCGGAGCAAGTCCTCGATGCGGCGGTTGGCAACGTCCTGCCGTCCGGCGAGGCACTTCGCATAGCGAGTCAGCAGGATCTCGACACTGTTGCCGGCGCGCTCGGCGACTTCGGTCGGGTCGACACCAGCGTTGAGCCACGTCGACAGCGCCGAGTGCCGAAGGTCGTACGGTCGACTCGCGAGCGGCGAGGCCGCGATTGCCGGCGGAAGCCCAATCAGCCGTGCCTCCTGCCACACGCGGTAGTAGGTCGAGGAAGGGACGACCGCGCCCTTCTCACTGAAGAACAGCCGCCCGTCGTCCGCCGTCCCGAAGGTGGCCAGGTGCTCGCGGAGCACGGCGACGAGGTGCGGCGGAATGGGAACCGGCCGGACGTCTTCGGTCGGTCGGTTCTTCAACCCGCGGTCGTCATGGGTCTCCCCCGAATCGGTCCACTGCTTGCCGACGGACGGACGGGTTCGGTGAAGCAGCGCGGAGCCCCAGCCGCGTTCGGGGAGGATCAGGTCAGTCTCGACGAGGCCCACCGCTTCCGCTGGTCTGAGACCACCGAAGTACATGGCGGCGAACAGACCCACGAGTCGCCGGCCACGTGCACGCCGGTACCCGCCGACATAGGAGACCGCCGCCAGGAGGTTCCGAGCTTGCTCCGGATTGGCGACTACCCGCGGATCAACCTGGTTGGACACCTTGGGCTTCTGCCAGCGAACGGCCGTGATCGGGTTCTCCCGTAGCTCCCCCAGGTCGACTGCCTAGTTCGCAGCGTTGACGAGGGGCCGGCGTTTACGCCGTACGGTTTCCGCCGCAGCGGCTGTTCCGTCGAGCTTGAGTTTCAGGGAGTCGAGCACGGTGCGAGCCGTGGCAGGTTCGGCGAGATCAGCGAGCGGCCGAGATGCTTTGGACACCCAATGAAGAACGTTTCGCACGTCATCCGGGACTTCGCGGTCGTTCGGCCCGGGCAGCACGAAAGCCCAGTTGCGGAGTGCCTTGCGGATCGTCTCGTCAGAGGGCCGACTGGGACGCTCACCGAGTAGCTGCATGGTCACGCTCGTGAGCGATTCGTTAATGCCGTCGCGCGTGTTGGGTGCATCATGCGGCCACTTAATCGCGAGGTACCGAAGCGCGAAGTCGTACCAAGACACCGCCGATTTCGTCTCTTCCATCGACGCTGGGAGACCAGTCCTCGTGTCGAACTCCTCACCATCACGCATCGCACGCATGAGCTTGGTTCGGTAGTGGTCTGCGAGGGCCTTCGTACGGAAAGACTCCGAGAACACGTTGCCAGCCACTGACCAGCGCACTCCGTAGGATGGCGTCTTTGTGTCCCGCTTACGGACACTCCAGACCTTTACGTCGAGCGACTTCACGCTGCCGTCTCCAACTGCCGCAGCCAAGTCCGGAAGTCGCTCCGCCACACTCGCAATTCCCCATTCGGGAGCTCAAGCCCCGGCTGCGCTCCGCTCCGCCGGGCGCGCTTCCCGGCTCCGCTGCGGGCGCCGCTCCTGCCTCCGGCCCGCTCCGCCCGCGCTGCGCCGACGCGCGCCCACATGTGGATACGACCGGAGGCCATAAGTCGATCACCGCATACCGCGGCCACGGTCAGAACCATGCCTCCGGCGGGGGATCGGCCGGCACCGGGATGGAGGGGGCACCGTCGCCGACTGCGAGTCCGTGGGGGCGTGCGCGGGGAGCTCCCATCCCGTCCACCGTCGACCCAGGCAAAGCCGAGCAGACGCGGCTCATGGCGTCCAGGTCGTTCGTACAGTGGCGCGCTCCACCTGGACGCCATGGACCACGCCCGCTCCACGGAGTGTGGGTCGACGGCGGACGGGATGGGAGCCGGGGTGAGTGATGGGTTGCAGCAGTGCAGCAACCACTAGGCGGATAGCGTGACTCCAGGGCAACTAGGAAGGACTCGGCAGCGTGCACGATCGAAATGGCAAGACCCTCGCTCCAGGGGATCCCGTCACGGTTAGAGCCTCATTTGACTCCGCGGGGGGCCGCTACCACAGGGCCCACGGTACGGTCGTTAGCTTCGGAACGAAGCGAGTCCTCATTCGGATCACCCGGGGGAGCTCCGACTACATCGACGGCAGCGAAGCGCGGATCTTGCCCGGAGACCTTGAGTACGGCCATCACGGGACGCCGAGGATCGACGACCAGTTGGCAGAAGCCATGCTGAGCATGAAGCGTGCCCCCGTCAATGAGGCGGCGAAGCTCGCAGCTCAGGCAGGAATCATCACTGGGCACCAGACTGAGAGCCTCATCCGATTGTGGCATGAGCACACTGAGCCCCACAGCCCTAACGTCAGCGGTTGATGGCAACCCGGACGAACAGCCGCGGGCGACGGTGAATGCAGCTCTTCCGCCGATAACCTCTGACGGTTACCCTCAGGTTCGCTGCAGGCTGCAACGAACGGTCACAACTCGAGTCGGTCCCAGGCTGGTTGCCGACAGCTGCTGTGCGCTAACCGGGCATCGTGCCGGGGGGTGACTGTCAACGAAATTGATCGCTGGCCACAGACGCCAAACCCGCTACGAGCAGACGAACGACCGAGGGGAAACTAAGGGCATGTCTTCGTCCCGGCAACTGGACTTGAATGACTGGGCTTCAACTGAGGGAGCTGAAGCCGCCGGCGACAACGCGGGGCTTGACCTCCTGCCCGGCGAAAAGATCGACTTCACCGCCCCGCCGACATCCGTGCTTCAAAGTTTCCCTGAGAGGGAAAATATCGTTCGTCGCGGGCAGACCGACTTCAGAATCGTTACCGAACAAGCGCGCTATCAAGTTGCCCAGATTCCCGACCTCGTAAGCAGCGATGAATGGAATTTGAATCCGGACTTCCAGCGGCGCCACCGGTGGGACGTTTCGAAAAGGTCTCGACTCATTGAGTCAATTATGCTCAATGTCCCCATTCCGCCAATCTTCCTCTACGAAGCCGAGCTGAGCCGGTTCGAGGTCATGGATGGCCTTCAACGACTCACGGCGATTTCCGAATTTTTTAAGGACACGTACGAGCTTCAGGATCTTGAATACTTCCCAGACCTAAACGGAAAATCTTTCTCTTCGATCGATGACGTAACTCGACGCATCATCGGTCGACGGTACCTCAGTGCCGTAGTGTTGCTTCATGAAACCGGGAAAACACCCGAGGAAGCAGATCTCCTAAAGCAACTAGTCTTCGAACGCATCAACAGCGGAGGCGTCGACCTGACGCCCCAAGAGTCCCGCAATGCTCTCCTTCCAGGTCGCATGAACCGGCTTTGCTTGGATCTGGCGGACACGCCAAGTTTTCGCCGCCTGTGGGGGATCACGGCCCCCGAAGGAGCGGCCGAGGGAGAGGAAGACTCTCTTTCCGCACACCCCTTTTACCGATCTATGTACGACGTAGAATTGGTCTTGCGCTTCTTCGCTTATCGTCAGCGGCTGGCAGGCGGGGTCGGGCCACGCCGGAATCTCCGGGGCTACCTCGACTCATACTTGAGCGCCGCCAACCGTTACAGCGAAGAACTCATCGAGGAACTACGTGAACTTTTCATCCAGACTGCTGATCTAGTTGAACAGGTGTTGGGCGAGAAGGCATTTTGGCTGTACCGCTTCCGGCGGGGTTCTTGGCAGTGGATCGAAGAGCCGGCGGTCGTGGCATACGAGCCATTGATGCTCGCGTTCAGTCAGCGACTTTCCGCCGCAGAGGCATTGGTGGAGAAGAGCAGTGCGATTGCAGCGGACCTTCCTAGATTTTACAAGGAGAACGGAGACAGGATTGACGGACGGAAAGTGAACTCTAGGGACCTGGAAGAGCGAAATAGGCTCTATCTAGGCTTCCTCGACGCCCACTTGATTTGAGGTGCAGTTATGCACCTGGTTCTGAGATCCGCCGTGGCTCGGTTCGATGAAGTTTTGTCCGTGCTCCAGTTTGACCAGAACTTGCGCACGATGCCCGAAAAGCTGCCTGACGCACGCAGCGCGGAATGGCGACGGCTCATCTATTCCGGCGTCATCATTAACATGTACGGCGCACTAGAGCAGTTCGTCGACGACACTATCAAGAAGTTCGCAAGTATCACGAACATCCTCTATAGAGATTACGGCCATGTGCCCGAAGCTATTCGCAAAGCGCATGACGAGCAGGCGCGTAAGCTCTTGAATCGTGACAGTGGCGGACGCTTGAGTCGCGACGACACAGACAACATGGTCAGATGCTTGGCGTCATGCTTGGATGGCGGAGCAGGTTTCAAGATAAGCGGAACCGCGCTAAGTTATCATGACAACAACCTGAAGTTCCCTATCCTGTCCGAAATGTTCGGGCGTGTAAACGTATCGCTGGACGCCATCACTAAAGCACTCAATCACGATACATTCGACGACGGTGTCCTTAACGGGATCTACAGCGACCTGGATGGCCTGCTGCTAGATCTTGTCAATCGACGAAACGAGATCTCGCACGGTGATTACACCGATCTGCTAGAGCCTGACGTTTTGTCGGGAGTTGCTGAGGCTTTAAAGCGGCTGGTTACCTCCCTTTTCGACGAGTTGCGGAAAACGACTTTCGCCACCATCGAGTCCTCAGATGTGGGATACGTTACGAACTATTTCGATAAGGCGCAGGCCCACCTCGTAAAGCTAAGCTCTGCAGAGCTATCGGTAGGTGAGGTCTTGTTCGGGATTGAAAAGAAAACGCAGCGTCTTCGCGCAGCGCGAATCACTTCTCTGCAGGATGAATCGGTCTCGGCTGATTCGATTCTCATAGAGTCCATGCGCGACAAAGAAAAGGTAGTGGGTCTAACGGTTGACCCTCCGGTTAAGTTTGGCGGCAGAATCTCAACCATCTCACTCGAAGTTGCGGAGATACTGTACGACGATGATTTCAGAGCACTTCAATAGCGATCTTCTCCCTGGAGGCGACGTGTCGCAACGATCACTCGCTGGGCAGCGGTAGTAGCTGGCCAGTGCCGGCCTCCCTTGACGACTCCTCAATCTCCGCCCCAACCGAACGGTTGACCCAGGAAAGGAGCGTGGCCTGGCAGAGCACCTCAGCAGGCCGCGCTCCGGTCTGTCGTCCTTGTAGTCCCGTGCCGCGGGTGGTTCCCACCACACACTGCGACAGGAGATACTTGGATCGATCCTGGAGGAGCAAGTGACGATCTTCGAGCAAGAGAGCATGTTCGGCGCGAACCACGAGGGGCCAGCACAGATCTCAAGGACCGCTGTGCCTCGTGTAACTGCGTTGGAGGCAGCTTTCCCCGCAGGGCTGGTATCCGCTGCAGCTGAGCGCGAGTCTTGGCGTAAGGAAGTACACCGCCCGGCAACGCATACGCACAAGTGGTGGGCGCAGCGGCTCGGCTCAGTCTTCAGGGGAATTCTCGCCGCTGCTGTCGCTGAAGACGAGCCAAACGCTATCAGGTGTTACAGCAACGCCCTCCGTCTCGACGGCCTTGTTGTATGCGACCCCTTTGCCGGCTCAGGGACAACGCTAGCCGAGGCTGCCAAGCTCGGCGCCAAGGTGATTGGCCGGGATATCAATCCCGTGGCCACCCTAGTGCAGCGGCAAGCATTGGCTTCGTGGGACCTGGCTCACTTGGAAAGTGCCTATAAGCAAGTCGAGGCTAGAGTCCGTCGTGACATCGACGAAGTACATCGCGATAAGCACGGGCGTACGGTCCTTTACTATTTCTGGGTCGCTTTGGCGCACTGTCCGCAATGCCCGACGAGTTCGCCTCCTGTCGAGCTGTTCAGCAGGTATGTCTTCGCGCAACACGCCTATCCGAAGAAGTATCCGAACAGTAAGGCAACTTGCCCTAGGTGTCACGCAGTTGAGATCGTCAATGTCCTCACTGATCAGCAGATCGAGTGTGGAACCTGCGGGCAGGTATCAAGCCTGACGGGGCCTGTCAATCGCGCGACGATGACGTGCCATCAGGGACATGTATCGAAAGTGCTCGACTCACTCGGCGATCAACCGCCGAAAATGCGCATGTACGCAAAGCAGGTACTTGCGGACGACGGTTCACGCCGCTACGAACCAATCGATGAGTTCGACATCGCTTTGTACGAAAGGACTGAGAAGCTCCTCGCAGAGCAAGGATCGAATCTCGTCCTGCCAGCTGGCGCGCTAGATGACGGCTACAATACTCGCCAGGCGATTCGCTGGAACTATCGCGAGTGGAAGCAATTCTTCAATGCCCGTCAACTGTACAGCATGGGCCTGCTCGGATCGGCAATCCGAGATCTAGATCCAAGTCCGGAACGCGAAGCACTGGCTGCGCTCTTTTCGGGTGTACTAGAGTTCAATAACCTGTTCTGCTCTTTTAAGGGTGAGGGAACGGGCGCTGTGCGCCACATGTTCTCGAATCATGTACTCAAACCGGAGCGAACGCCCTTGGAGGCACACCCTTGGGGAACACCCCAGTCTTCCGGTGCCTTCTCAACGCTGTACCAATCGCGAATCCTTAGAGCTTGGGAGTACAAGCAAAAACCACACGACTTGGTTCCAGTCGATGGAAAGCCGGAACGAGTCTTTGGCCTTTCCATGCCCTTGTCGCTGAGGCTCGGAAATGCAGAAGATCTTGAGCAACAACGGTCCAGCGCATACGTGCGGTTTGGATCGTCAGCATCCTTCGATTTGGCAGAAGAATCGGTGGAACTGGTCATCACCGATCCACCATTCATGGATAACGTCCACTACAGCGAACTTGCCGACTTCTTCCATGCCTGGCTCCGCCAAGTGCGACCGTTCGAGGAGTACCCGACTGCTGTTGGGACGACACGTAATCCGGAAGAAGTACAGTCCGCCGACCCTGGTGACTTCGGGCGTGCGATTGCCGCCGTCTGGAAAGAATGCGCCCGCATTCTCAAACCGAGCGGCCTCCTCGCCTTCACATTCCACCAAGCACGAATTGCTGGGTGGATCGAATTGGTCAGGGCACTGGAGGCCGCTGGCCTCGTAATCACGGCAGTACAGCCAGTTAAGGCTGAGATGAGCACGAGCACTACCAAGTCGAGTGCTGCTAACCCGTCGAATCTCGACTCGATCGTCGTGTGTCGGCTGGCCGATCAGATTCCAGAGTCCTTGCCCACAACGGCTGGCGCAGTGAGCGCCCGAGCTATCGCTGCCCTGCGTGAGTGCCAGGAGGCAGGTATCACTGTCGGCTACGCAGACGTAGAGTCAGTGATTCGTGGGTCCGTCTTGGCGCTGCACACTCGACCGGGCTCCGCCAGCAGCCTCGAAGAACTCTCTTTGGATGCTGAAAGAGAAGTCGTCAAGGCCGCAGCGGAACTTGATATCGAGGCTAAAAAATCGAGTCGTCAGACAAATCTATCTTGAACCTGCCTCGTTGTGCGGTCTGCTCGGTGCGCTTTCTGGGAGTCGGGAAAGGATCCCGAGCGGGTTCTTCAACTGACGAATCGAGAGCCGCAACTCGATAACAGTGGAATCGCTCTTCCTTATCCTCCATACCTTCGGAGGATTTCCACGATCGCGTCATCGAACGAACGTAAGCAAGGTCTGGAAACTCTTCGTCAAGATCATCTCGCTCGCTTATCAGCGTGGCCTGCCTTTGCATCCAGGGCCATCCCAATGGATTCGCGAAAACGAGCATCGGGCGTTGTCTGTCCGCACCGTCCCCGTAGGTCCCGAGACCAATAGCCTTTTTTCGCCTACCGGTGATCCGGTCGTATAGATCGGTGTCTTTGCTAAGTGCAGACCCCGCGACCAGCGCCATGCTCTCAACGTAAACTTCCCCACTTCTTCCTGTTTGACCAAGGAGGGCAAAAAAATAGAAAGAAGGAACCAGAATCTCCTCGTTGCTGGGCGAGTACAGACGGACGGTTTCACAGGGGGGCGTACTGTTGTAGTCCATGCCGGAACCGCGGGCCGGTAGTCCCGTTTTCTTGTCTGGGGAAACCTTCTTCACTTCGATGGCAACGATCGATCGAGTGTCGAAGTCCGCTCCGCCGCTCGCTAGCAGCCGATATTCCTCTGGGCGTGCGAGCACGATGTCAGGGCTAACAAGCGGCTTGCCGGCACGGAGCACGCGCAACTCCGGCGGAAGGGCACGTTCCAGGATGTCGGCGACATGCGTATCAAACGGATCATCTTGCACCTCGCCCTTCCCTCGGAGAACGAAGGGAACAGGTTGGCCCTCGTGGTCGAACAGTGACTGCGTCAAGGCGAGGAAGGCGGCTGCTGGAAGGTCAGTCGGGCGGTGCCCGCCAACTGGTGTACACGTCATGCAGAATGACTAGCACGAGACGCACCCAGCCGTGGCCTATTTGTGGACAGGCCGAGCAGGCTACAGCTTCGACAACGCTCTGATCTGTAGAAACAGGCGGAGCACGAACGGCCTCCGGAGCCGTGTGCGCAGGTTCGAATCCTGCCGGGGGCACACTGTGTAAGTGTGTCAAGACCCCGTAGCCAGCGGAGACGCTGAGTGCGGGGTCTTCTTGCATGTGCAGGCGGATGTCTCTCGATGCAGGCCCATGTCAGTGGTCACATAGTGACGACGTAATGAACTTGGCGAGCCTCTTCGCAGGCCAGACGCCCTTTCAGAAGCTCTGGACAAGGCTCATCAACGACCTGGGCACGCAGACGATCTTGTGATGTTCTGCATCCGTGGATGTTGTCTTCGAACCGATCACCGAGCCGATTGCCCGCCACGCTGCTGCCCTCCTCGCCGACGCCGCACGACCGTGATCAAGATCTGACCGCTCCGCCCAGTCTGGCGAGGGCAGCCGGTCGAACCGCGCGGTGTGCAGTCCGGCTGGTACCGGTCGCCCCCGTAGTCGGGGTCATGCGGGCGCAGGACGGAGACGACGCTGTCGAGCAGGGCGAGTTGTTCCAGCCTGCTGGTCAGGGAACAGCGCGGGGGTTCGGCTGGGTGGAGTCTCGTTGTCCGGGAGTGGGGTCTGCGTTCCCCAGTCCCACAGGGCCTGGGGGACGGGGCCGAGGCGGTGGCCGTTCGGGGTGAGGGTGTAGTGGACGCGTGGGGGCCGGCCGGGGCGGCGGTGGCGCTCGACGACTTCGGTTCTGGTGAGTTGGGCCAGGCGGTCGGACAGCAGCTTGTCCAGGGCTCCCCGACGATCCGCGCGCCCACGTCACCACGAGATCGCCTCCTGGCGTGGGGGCGGTTCGATTGTCCCGGTCCGGAAGGATGTCTGTCGATCATGCGAGAGCTGGCCCATCGGCCCGAAGACGTGCCCGTGGTGTTCGCCGAGCGGTTCAACAGCGGTGACGCCGCCGCGTTGGCTCAGGTCTACGAGGACGCGGCCGTGCTGGTCCTCCAACCGGGGGCCCCGGTGGCCGGACCCGAGTTGCACGTCGCGAACGGCCGCCTGCAGGGGCTCGGCGTGCCCATTTCTGTTCGTCCGCGGCATGCGTACCGCAGTGGGGGTCTGGCGCTGCTGATCGTCGACTGGCTCATCGACGGGGTCGGCCGGGAAGGGGAGGCCGTGCACGTCGAAGGCACCGCCACCGATGTCGCGCGGCGCTGACCGGCGCTCAAGACGTCAGTCCCGTTCCCAGACCAGGCCCACGATGCCCGAGTCTCGCCGAGGGCAAGGGGGCGGTCGAAGGCCAGTTCCAGGGCGAGGAGGAAGGCCACCCGGCCGCTGCGCGCGCGGCCGACGCGGCAGTTGGCCAGGGGGCCGTCCGGGATCCGTCAGTGCGGGGGCTCGGTGAGCGCTTCTGCCAGGGGCTTGCGGGTCAGGTCCGGGACCTCGCAGTCGGGGGCCGCGTAGCCGACGGGGAAGAGGATGTAGGGGCGTTCGTTGCCGGGGCGTTCGCAGATCCGGGTGAGGAAGGCCATCGGGTTGGGGGTGTGGGTGAGGGTGCTCAGGCCCATCGCGTGCAGGGCGGTGATGAAGAGGCCGCATGCGATGCCCACGCTCTCGTTCACGTAGTAGTTCTTGCGCAGCGAACCGTCCGGCATCGCGGTGCTCTTCTCGGCGAAGCAGACCACGATCCACGGCACGACGTCGAGGAAGCCCTTGTCGGAATCCGTTTCGAGACGGGCGAGCGCGGCGCGCCACTCGGGCGGGATGCGTCCGCCCTCGTAGTTGACCCGTTCCTCCTCCTCGGCGGCGACCCGGATGCGGTGCTTGGTCTCGGCGTCGCCGATCACGGCGAACTTCCACGGCTGGAAGTGGGCGCCGGAGGGCGCGGTGTTCGCCGCGGCGACGGCGAGGTCGACGCATTCGCGCGGGACCGGCTCGTCGCTGAAGAACCGCACACTGCGCCTGCGGTCGACGAACGACACGAAGTCCCGCCCCCGCCGGATCGTTTCGGCCTCGTCGTACCGGTCGGGGCGGTAGGGGACGAACGGGTGCGTGTGCTGCCTCACGGGTCTCCTCCTGGACGGGAGCACTTAGGGTGGGGCGCGGGGTGTCCAATGAGCAACGGACACTTCTTTGGGTTGCTTATTTGGCAGTAGCAGCGGCTTCTGGGTGCCTCTCAGGTGGCAGATCGGCAGGTACGGTGGCACGACAGGGGCTCGACCGGCTCGACGGGCGGATGCTGCGGCTGCTCCGGGAACGTCCGCGGGTGGGGTTGTTGGAGGTCGCCCGGCAACTCGGGGTCGCCCGCGGTACGTTGCAGGCGCGGCTCGACCGGTTGACCGGCTCCGGCGTGGTGACCGGGTACGGGCCGGACGTGGACGTCGCCGCCCTCGGGCACGTCGTCCAGGCGTTCACGACGTTCGAGGTGGACCAGTCGGCCCGCGAGGCCATCGCGGCACGGATGCGAGCGGTGCCGCAGATCCTGGAGGCGCACGTCGTGACCGGTCCCGGTGACATCTGGTGCCGTATCGCGGGCACGAGCAACCAGCACGTGCAACAGGTGATCGACCAGGTGCTGGAGGTGCCGGGAGTGCGGCGCAGTACGACGGTCATCGCGCTGAGTGCGGTCGTGCCGTTTCGCGTCCAGCCTCTGGTCGACGAGGTGTCCGGCCTGTCGGAGCGCCGGGGCTGACTCGGCGCTCAGCCCTGCCAGATCTCCCCGATGCGTTCCGCGTGGGCCAAGCCCTGGCGCCGGCCCTCGCGCGCCGCCCCGGGGATGCGGGAGGCGTCCAGGGCGTTGCGGCCGAAGGCGCGGCGGGCCGCCCGGTCGGGGGTCAGCAGGGCGACCCGGGCCCCGCGCGAGGCGAGGGTCTCGGCCTGACTCCGTGCGCTCGGGCTCGCGCCCGCCCCCTTGGGGATCGGGGCCAGTACGACGACGCGCGCGCAATCGTCGACCAGGTCGGCGTTGGTCGTGGAGCGGACGCCGCCGTCCATCCAGCGGCCGGAACCGATGCCGATCGGCGGGAAGAGGGGCGGCAGTGCGCAGGTGGCCGACATGGCGTGCAGCAGGTCGGTGCCGCTGTCGGCGTCGAAGGCGGTCGGTTGGCCGGTGAGCGCGTCGACGGCGAACATCCGGACGGTCCTGTCGGGCCAGTCCCGTACGGGGAGTTGGGCGCCGATGGCGTCGAGGACCGCGGTCTGCGGCACGTCGCGTACGGAGAGCGCGAGCCGCCCGAGGCGCTTCACCACCGTCTCCGGGTCCCGGGAGGCGAGCGCGGCCCACAGATACCTGACCGTCATGCCGAACGTGAAGTCCACGTCCAGCATGGCGCGTTCCCCGTTGAGCAGCTCCTTGTAGAGGTCGGCCGGGGCCGATCCCCCGGCCAGGTCAAGTGCCAGCAGCGAACCCGCCGACGTGCCCGCCAGGACGTCGGCGTCCGCGAGGTCCACCCCGGCGTCGGCCAGGCCCGCGAGGACGCCGATCTGCCATCCGTACGCGGTCAGGCCGCCCCCGCCCAGCACCAGCGCCGTATCCGCCACGCCCACCCCTTCCCGTACTGGGGAGCACTCCCCGTTTACTGCCGCGCCAGACGCTAGCAGGTAACCGGGGAGTGGTCCACGTTTGGGGTGGTCGCCCGCCTCAGGTGCGGGCCAGCACCGAACCCACCACCTGGCGCAGCATCGACGCCGGGTCGGGGGCGGGCCCCGGGGAGCGCCAGGCCACGAAGCCGTCGGGGCGGACCAGGACCGCGCCGCCCCGGGTCACTCCGTGGGCCCGCGCCCAGTCGGTCTCCTCGTCGTCCGGGACCAGGTCGGCGCCGGGGGTGCCGCCCACGCGATACGGCTTCAGCGGGACGCGCATCTCCGCGGCCACCTCGGCGGCCGCCTCGTGCCAGCCGGTGGGCTGGGCCGCGTCGCTGAGCAGGACCAGGGAGTCCTCGTACAGGTCCAGGGTGGACAGGCGCTCCTCGCCCCGGCGGACCCAGAGGTGGGGAGCCCGGCTGCCGGGGGCGCCGGTGAGGTCGAGGCCCTCCGGGACCACCGGGGTCGCCGGGTCGGCGCCGACCACCGCGCCCCGGGGGTAGCGGTAGCCGAGGGCGACGTTGAGGATCCCGCGCTGCGGACCGCCGCCGGGGCCGCGGCCGGGCGCTCCGCCGGGACCGCCGGCACCGGGTGCTCCGCCGGGACCGCCGGGCGCGCCTCCCGGGCCACCGGGACCACCCGGGCCCCGGACACCGCCGGACGCAGCACCGGACGCACCACCGGGGCCACCAAGCCCCCCGGGCCCGCCCGCCGCCGCGCGACCCGGACCACTGGAACCAACAGGCCCGCCGCCAGGCCCCCCGCCCCCCATGACCGGCGGCGGTGCGAAGCCCGGGTGGCTGTGTTCGACCGAGCGGTGGGCGGCGCGGGCGCTGGTGGCCTCCGCGACCGGGCGCCGTTCCATGTCGTAGGTGTCCAGGAGCCCCTCGCCCGCCCAGCCCTCGAGGACCGCGGCCAGCTTCCAGGCGAGGTTGTGGGCGTCCTGGATGCCGGTGTTGGAGCCGAAGGCGCCGGTGGGGGACATCTCGTGGGCCGAGTCGCCGGCCAGCAGGACGCGGCCGGAGCGGTAGCTGCGGGCGACGCGCTGGGCGGCGTGCCAGGGGGCCCTGCCGGTGATCTCGACGTCCAGGTCGGGGTCGCCGATCGCGCGGCGGATGTGGGCGGCGCAGCGCTCGTCGGTGAAGTCCTCGACGGTTTCGCCCTGTTCGGGGTGCCAGGGGGCGTGAAAGACCCAGTTCTCCCGGTTGTCGACGGGCAGCAGGGCGCCGTCGGCGTTCTCCTCCGTCAGGTAGCAGACGATGAAGCGGCGGTCGCCCACGACGTCGGCGAGGCGACGGGAGCGGAAGGTGACGCTGACGTTGTGGAAGAGGTCGCCGGGTCCGCTCTGGCCGATGCCGAGCTGCTCGCGGACGGGGCTGCGGGGACCGTCGGCGGCGACCAGGTAGTCCGCCCGGATGGTGGTGTGCTCTCCGGTCTCCCGGCTCTTCACGATGGCCGTGACGCCCTCGGTGTCGGTCTCGAAGGAGAGCAGTTCGGTGCCGAAGCGCAGGTCGCCGCCGAGGTTGACGGCGTGGGTGAGGAGTTCGGGTTCCAGGTCGTTCTGGCTGCACAGGCACCACGAGCTGGGGCTGAAGCGGGCCAGTCCGTTGCCCGGGTCGATCTGCTTGAACAGCCACTCCCCCGCGTCACCGACCAGGGTCGGCGTCTGGAGGATGCCGTGGTTGTCGGCCAGGGTGGCCGCGGCCCGGCGGATGTCGGGCTCGGTGCCGGCCACCCGGAAGATCTCCATCGTGCGGACGTTGTTGCCGCGTCCCCGGGGGTGGATGGAGGTGCCGGCGTGGCGTTCGACCAGGGTGTGCCGGACGCCCAGCCGTCCCAGGAACACCGACATCGACAGGCCCACCAGGGACCCGCCGACGACGAGGACCGGTACGCGGTGGGTCCGGTCGCCCCCTTGGGTGGCGCCGCCGGACCGGTCGGCTCTTTCGTTCATGGTTGCTCGTCCTCCGTTGCGACAGACGTGAGTGACATACGTGGATGAGGGACGTGGGTGAGGGACGTGGAAGAGAGACGTGGGTGAGGGGACGTGGGTGACGTGCGCGCCCCGCGACAGGTGTGCGCCGGGGCCTTCATGCATGCCCCGTACGGCTCGCCGAGGCCCGCCGCGGCGCAGGCTTCACCCGCTTAACCCTCCTGGTTCGCGGACCCCGCGGGCACGGCTCACGATCGTGCTTACGCGGCCGTCGCGCCCCGCCTGCCCGGTGGGCGCCGCCGACGTTCGCCCCAGTCCACGAGGAAGACCCCGAGAAGAGGTGGGCCGGATGACGGTCTCTCCCGTCGCAGCGACGGATGCCCCGACCACGGATGCCAGGAACGCGACGGACGCCATACGCACCAGTGCCGTGGCGACGGACGCGGGCGGCGTGTCGATATCCGCGTTCGACGGATCCCGTGTGCGGGTCGTCCTGATGCTGGACGTCCACGACGGAATGCAGCAGGAGTTCCTGGACGCCTACGAGCGCATCCGCGACCGGGTCGCCGCCGTCCCGGGACACGTCAGCGACCAGCTGTGCCAGTCCCTGGAGAACCCGACCCAGTGGCTGCTGACCAGTGAGTGGGAGAGCGCCGCGCCCTTCCTGGCCTGGGTCAACAGCGACGAGCACCTGGACACCGTCGAACCGCTGGCGACGTGCGTCCGCGACACCCACTCGCTGCGCTACAGCGTCCTGCGGGAGACCGACGGCGCCCGGCCCGCGCCCGGTGAGCCGCGCTCCGCGCCCCGGATCGGGGGCAACGTCGTACGCCACGCCCTGACCTTCACCGTACGGCCCGGCACCGAGGCCGAGACGGCCCGGCTGCTGTCCGAGTACGTGTCGCCCGACGCCCATGTGGACGGCTCCACGCGGCTGCTGCGCACCTCGCTCTTCATGTCGGGCAACCGGATCGTGCGGGCCGTGGAGGTGCGCGGCGACCTGCAGACCGCGCTGCGCCACGTGGCCCGGCAGCCCGGGGTGCGGGCCGTGGAGGAGGCGCTGAACCCGTATCTGGAGCAGGACCGGGACCTCGCCGACCCGCAGTCCGCCCGGCGCTTCTTCACCCGGGCCGCCATGCCGGCCGTCCACCACGCGACCACCCCCGGCCGGGCCGGCGCGCGCACCGAGCGGCTCGCGCTGCTCTACCCGGTGCGCGCCGGTGCCGGCGGGGAACTGGCCCGGCTGCTGGCCCACCAGGACGCCCGCGCCGCGCAGGACCCGGACAGCCCGGTGCTCGCGGCCACCGTCTTCCACCGCGACGACCTCGTCGTACGGCTCGTCGACGTGGACGGCGACCCCGCGGCCGCGCCCGCCGCCGTCCTGGGCCTGCAAGGGTCCGAGGGCGCCGCGGCCGCCGAGCGGCTGCTGGACACCGCCGCGGTCGGCGTCGACGGGCCGCCGGCCGAGGCGGCCACGCTGTCCCGGCTGCTGACCCGGGTCCGTATGACGCCGCTGACCGACCGGCGTTCGGCCGGTTCCTGAACCACCCTCCCCGACCGCGCGGCCGACCGGGCCCGACGGCGTGCCCGCCGGTTCGCGCGGCCCCCTCCCCGGCTCCTCCCGGCTTTCCCTCCCCCACTTCCTCCCGTCACCCCGGAGTGAACGACATGACAGACCAGCAGGTACGCATCGTCTCCCTCGGCGACATCGCGCCGAACCGCCGTCGCGGCGGGGACCTCCGCGCCCTTCTCACGCCCACCACCGCCGGGTCGACCAGCGGCTTCATGGGCGTGGCCATCGTGCAGCCCGGCGACCGCATCGCCGAGCACTACCACCCGTACTCCGAGGAGTTCGTGTACGTCACGGAGGGCGCCCTCGAAGTGGACCTGGACGGGGTGCCGCACTCGCTCGCCACCGGCCAGGGGCTGCTGATCCCGCAGGACATGCGCCACCGCTTCCGCAACGCGGGCGACGTCGAGGCGCGGCTCGTGTTCCACCTGGGCCCGCTCGCCCCGCGCCCGGAGCTGGGGCACGTCGACACGGAGGACGCGGAGGGCAACGCCCTGCCCTGCGACGGGACGCACGCGGGCCACGCCGGGCACGAGCGGCCCGCCCCCGCGGCGGAGGTGGTGTCGTGAACCGGCGCCGGGTCGCCGTCACGGGCATAGGCGTCGTCGCCCCGGGCGGGATCGGCGTGCCCCAGTTCTGGGGGCTGCTGTCCGAAGGCCGTACGGCGACGCGCCGCATCTCCCTGTTCGACCCGGCCGGGCTGCGTTCGCAGATCGCCGCCGAGTGCGACTTCGAGCCGTCCGACCACGGGCTCGGCCTCGCCACCGCCCAGCGCTGCGACAGGTACGTGCAGTTCGCGCTGGTGGCCGCCTCCGAGGCGGTCCGGGACGCCAACCTCGACATGAACCGCGAGGACCCCTGGCGGGCCGGTGCCACCCTCGGCACCGCGGTCGGCGGCACCACCCGGCTCGAACACGACTACGTCCTGGTCAGCGAGCGCGGCTCGCGCTGGGACGTCGACGACCGGCGGGCCGAGCCGCACCTGGAGCGCGCGTTCACCCCCGCCACCCTCTCCTCAGCGGTCGCCGAGGAGTTCGGGGTGCACGGGCCGGTGCAGACCGTCTCCACCGGGTGCACGTCCGGCCTCGACGCCGTCGGGTACGCCTACCATGCCGTCGCCGAGGGCCGCGTCGACGTGTGCCTGGCGGGCGCGGCCGACTCGCCGATATCGCCGATCACCATGGCCTGCTTCGACGCCATCAAGGCGACCTCGCCGAACAACGACGACCCGGAGCACGCCTCCCGGCCCTTCGACGCGGACCGCAACGGCTTCGTGATGGGCGAGGGCGCCGCGGTGCTGGTCCTGGAGGACCTGGAGCACGCGCGGGCCCGGGGCGCGGACGTGTACTGCGAGATCTCCGGCTACGCCACCTTCGGCAACGCCTACCACATGACCGGGCTCACCAAGGAGGGCCTGGAGATGGCGCGGGCCATCGACACGGCGCTGGACATGGCGCACCTCGACGGCTCCGCGATCGACTACGTCAACGCGCACGGCTCGGGCACCCAGCAGAACGACCGGCACGAGACCGCGGCCGTCAAGCGCTCGCTGGGCGCGCACGCCTACGAGACGCCCATGAGCTCCATCAAGTCCATGGTGGGCCACTCGCTCGGCGCGATCGGCTCGATCGAACTGGCCGCGTGCGTCCTGGCGATGGCCCACCAGGTGGTGCCGCCCACGGCCAACTACACGACCCCCGACCCCGAGTGCGACCTGGACTACGTGCCGCGCGAGGCACGGGAGCGGACGCTGCGGCACGTGCTGTCGGTGGGCAGCGGCTTCGGCGGCTTCCAGTCCGCGGTCGTACTGAGCGGCAGTGAAGGAGGGCTGCGATGAGCGGACCACAACGGACCGGCACCGGCGGTGGGAGCCGGCGGGCGGTCGTCACCGGACTCGGCGTGGTGTCGCCGCACGGCACCGGTGTCGAGGCGCACTGGAAGGCTGCCGCCGACGGCACCAGCAGCCTCGGACCCGTCACCCGGGAGGGCTGCGCGGACCTGCCGCTGCGGGTCGCGGGCGAGGTGCAGGGCTTCGACGCGGCCGAGACGGTCGAGGACCGCTTCCTCGTCCAGACCGACCGGTTCACCCACTTCGCGCTGGCCGCCACCCAGCACGCGCTGGCCGACGCCCGGTTCGGCCGGGCCGACGTCGACTCGCCGTTCTCGGTCGGCGTGGTGACCGCGGCGGGTTCGGGCGGTGGCGAGTTCGGGCAGCGGGAGCTGCAGAACCTGTGGGGCCAGGGCTCGCGCCACGTCGGCCCCTACCAGTCGATCGCCTGGTTCTACGCGGCCAGCACCGGCCAGGTCTCCATACGCAACGACTTCAAGGGCCCCTGCGGGGTCGTGGCCGCCGACGAGGCCGGCGGTCTGGACGCCCTGGCGCACGCGGCACTGGCGGTGCGCAACGGCACCGACACGGTGGTCTGCGGCGCGACGGAGGCACCGCTGGCCCCGTACTCGATCGTCTGCCAGCTGGGCTACCCCGAGCTGAGCCGGGCCACCGAACCCGACCGCGCCTACCGCCCGTTCACCGAAGCGGCCTGCGGGTTCGCACCGGCCGAGGGCGGTGCCGTACTCGTCGTCGAGGAGGAGGCGGCGGCCCGGGAGCGCGGGGCGGACGTGCGGGCGACGGTGGCCGGGCACGCGGCGACCTTCACCGGGCCCGGCCGCTGGGCCGAGTCCCGGGAGGGCCTGGCCCGCGCGATCCAGGGCGCCCTGGCCGAGGCGGGCTGCCGGCCCGAGGAGGTCGACGTGGTCTTCGCGGACGCCCTCGGGGTCCCGGAGGCCGACCGGGCCGAGGCGCTGGCGCTGGCCGACGCGCTGGGCCCGCACGCCGCGCGGGTGCCGGTCACCGCGCCCAAGACCGGGACCGGACGGGCGTACTGCGCGGCTCCGGTCCTTGACGTGGCGACGGCGGTGCTCGCGATGGAGCACGGACTGCTCCCGCCGACCCCGCACGTCTTCGACGTGTGCCACGACCTGGACCTGGTGACCGGGCGGGCCCGCCCCGCCGAGCCGCGTACGGCCCTGGTCCTCGCCCGCGGGCTCATGGGGTCGAACTCGGCGCTCGTCCTGCGCCGGGGTGCGGTACCGCCCGATGGCCACTGACGACCGAACGACGACCAACGGCCACGGGCGGTGCCCGTGGCCGGCCAACCCGAGTCAAGGAGGACACCCATGACCGACCAGCAGCTGGACTACCAGGTGACCGTCGAGGAGCTGTCGGCGCTGATGAAGCGCACCGCCGGCGTGCACGTCGACCCGGTCACCCTCGAGCAGCAGGCCGCCGACGGTTTCGACACCTTCGGCCTGGACTCCCTCGGCCTGCTCGGCATCGTGGCCGAGCTGGAGAAGCGGTACGGACTCGGTCTGCCCGAGCAGGCCGAGCGCTGCAAGACGCCGGCGGACTTCCTCGCGCTGGTCAACGGCGCCCTCAAGACGGGAGTGTGAACATGGCAGGGCACACCGACAACGAGATCACCATCGCCGCTCCGATGGAGCTGGTCTGGAACATGACCAACGACATCGAGAACTGGCCCCGGCTGTTCAGCGAGTACGCCTCGGTCGAGGTGCTCGACCGCGACGAGGACCGCGTCACGTTCCGGCTCACCATGCACCCGGACGCCGACGGCAAGGTCTGGAGCTGGGTCTCCGAGCGGGTCGCGGACCCCGTCACCCGCACGGTCCGCGCCCAGCGGGTGGAGACCGGCCCCTTCCAGTACATGAACATCGTCTGGGAGTACGCGGAGACCGCCGAGGGCGTCGTGATGCGCTGGACGCAGGACTTCGCGATGAAGCCGGACGCGCCCGTGGACGACGCGTGGATGACGGACAACATCAACCGCAACTCCCGTACGCAGATGGCGCTGATCCGGGACCGGATCGAGCAGGCGGCGAGCGAGCGGCGGACCGCCTCGGCGCTCGCCGACTGACGCCGGCGCACCGACTGCGACCGACACCGATCGACACCCGTGAAGGGCAGCACCCCATGCACCACACACTGATCGTCGCCCGGATGGCACCCGGCGCGGCACCGGACATCGCGAAGGTGTTCGCGGAGTCCGACAGCGGCGAACTGCCGCACCTGGTGGGCGTCAACCGGCGCAGCCTCTTCGAGTTCGGTGACGGCGTGTACCTGCACCTCATCGAGAGCGACGAGGACCCGGCGCCCACCATCGGCAGGCTGACCGGGCACCCGGAGTTCCGCCAGGTCAGCGAGCGGCTCGAACCGTACGTCTCGGCGTACGACCCGGCGACCTGGCGTGGTCCGAAGGACGCGATGGCACGCTGCTTCTACCGCTGGGAGCGGACTCCCGCCGGCTGACGGCACCCCTCCCCGCACGCGTCGGGGTCACCCGGTTCGAAACCGGGTGACCCCGACGAAGACGTTGCGGGGCATCGAACGGTTGCGCTCACGCCATGAATGTCCGCGTGAGAAGGGACACTTCGGAAACCGTGCTGTTTTCGCACGTGCGTCCGCTTGGATCTTGGGGGCACATCAGCACACCGAAGTCCGCTGTGCGCGCCCCGCCGACCAGCAGAGAGGACGCACGCCGTGGGCCGATCCACCGCCCGCCGGGCCAGCCGGAGAACCGGGCCGAACGGTGGCGGGGGCAGATCCCGTTCCCGCAGCCGCAGACGTGGACGCGCACGCCGCGGACCGGCCCGCGCGGTCCTCGCCCTCGCCGCCCTCGGAGCCGTCGTGCTCACCGCGGGTGCCGCCGTCGCGTACTGGCGGGACACCCGGCCGCCGGTGACGGACGACCAGGCGGCCGACGTCGCGGACGCCCTGGACGCCTCGACCCGTACGCCCGCTCCTTCTCCCTCCCCCTCGGCGTCGCCGTCCCCGAAGTCGTCCCCGTCTCCCTCGGCGTCGCCCTCCGCCTCGCCCTCCCCCAGCACCATCGCCATTCCGGCGACCGGGCCCGGCACCTTCGTCACCGCCCAGGCCGACGGCACGACCGTGGGCACAGGCAGCCGCGTGCGGCGCTACAAGGTGCTGGTCGAGGAGGGCATCGACGTCCGGCCGAGCGCCGCCGCCGCCGAGATAGCCGACGTGCTCGCCGACGACCGCGGCTGGACCCGGGACGGAACCAATTCCTTCCGGCTGGTCAGCAGCGGCTCGTACGACTTCGTGGTGAAGATCGCCACGCCCGGCACCGTCGACGAGATCTGCGGCGCGGCGGGCCTGCTCACCCGGGGCGAGGTCAACTGCAGCGTCGGCACGGACGTCGTGGTGAACCTCAAGCGCTGGGTGCTGGGCTCCCCCGAGTTCGACGGCCCGCTCCACGAGTACCGGGCGCTGATCGTCAACCACGAGGTGGGGCACCGCATCGGCCACGGCCACGAGACGTGCCCCGGTGCCGGCCGGCCCGCTCCGGCGATGATGCAGCAGATCAAGGGCCTCAAGGGATGCGTGGCCAACGCCTGGCCCTACGACGAGGACGGCGCCTACCTGGGCGGCCCCTCGGTGCCCTGAGCACGCCGGGCGCGGCGGTGCCCCGAGCACGCCCGGTGCTGCGGTGCCCCCAGCGCGCCCGGTGCGGCGCGTTCGGCGCGTTCGGCGGACGGTTCGCGGGACAGGCCCGGGGGCGGCGGGTGAGGATCGGACCATGACCACCACACCGCGCTTCGACCCGCGCGCCCTGCTGGCCGAGAGCCGGCTCGGCGTCCTGGCGACGATCAAGTCGGACGGCCGCCCGCAGCTCTCGCCCGTCATGCCCGCATACGACCCCGACGCGGGCGTCATCCGCGTCTCCACCCGCGAGGGCCTCGCCAAGACGGCGAACCTGCGCCGGGACCCGCGGGCCACGCTGGAGGTGACCGCCCCGGACGGCAGGTCCTGGGCCACCGCCGAGGGCGTCGCCACCCTCACCGGGCCGGGCACCGACCCGCACGGACCCGAGGTGGAGGCGCTGGTCGAGTACTACCGCGCGGCGGCCGGGGAGCACCCGGACTGGGACGAGTACCGCTCGACGATGGTGTCCGACCGCCGGGTGCTGCTCACCATCACGGTCGAGCGGGTGTACGGCGCCGACATCGGCTGAGGCGGAGCGCGCGGGAGCGGGACCCGGCGCACTCGCCAAGTTCTGTGCCGAAGCGGTGAAGGATCCGCCCGCCGTTCCCGTATCTCCAGGCGTACCCGTACGAGTACGCGCGCGAGCAAGCGTGCGCGTGCCCCGCGTCGCCCCTGGAGGCACCATGCGCCTGTCCCGCAGCAGGATCGGAGTCGTCGTCCTGTTCGGTGCGATGACCCTGACCCTCACCGCGCTGGCCTTCCCGGCCGTGCTCGGTCTGGACAAGGCCGACGGCAACCAGAACCGGGTGGTGGCGAGTACGAAGTTCGGTCCGCTCACCGAGGCCGACCGCGACTTCGTGGTGAAGGTCCGCGCCGCCGGACTGTGGGAGTACCCGCTGGGCGAGATCGTGATGGAGCGCGGTACGACGAAGGCGATGAAGACGGCCGGCGAGCACCTGGTCGTCGGGCACGCCGGCCTCGACGCGATGTGCCGCGAGATCTCCCCCGAGCTGGGCATCACGCTGCCCAACCGGGCCTCCCCCCAGCAGGAGGGCTTCGTGGCCACCGTGGACGCCAAGAGCGGCAAGGAGTTCGACTCGTCGGCGGTCAACATCATGCGGGTGACCCACGGTCAGATCTTCCCGGCCATCGCCAAGATCCGGGCCTCCACCAAGAACACCCTCGTGCGGCAGCTGGCGGACCTGGCCAACGACACCGTCCTGGACCACATCACGGTGCTGGAGAAGACCGGGCTGGTGGAGTACGACGACGTCACCTTCAAGCAGACCGGCCCGGCGAAGCTGCCGAGGGAGAAGGTCACCCCGCCCCCGCCGCAGCCGGGCGAGCGGGTGCTGGTGCTCAAGCCGCGCCCCGACCTGAACGTGAACACCGCCTCCCCGACGCCCACTCCGTCCCCGGCGGCCCCCTGAGCGCCCGGGCAGGGGCACGATCACGACCGCGTCACGACCGGCGGCGGGGGGAACGGGCCGCCGGTCGGACACGTTCTTAGGGGATGGCGGCCGACGGAGTCCGCCGGGCCAAGACCATCCGGCGCCGGACCCGGTGGTGGGCGGGCCCACCCCTTGCTCCCGCCCGCGTCCGTTCCGGGGCCGACGACAGGAAGAGCGGGACCATGACCGCTTCCGGACCGGGCAGCGGCGGCACACCGGGCGAGCCGGACGGGACGCCGGCCGTGCCCGAGTACGTCTGGCGGCAGTTCCTGGAGGACGACGAGCGCGCCATCCGAGCATCCGCCCCCAGGGAGCCCTCCGCGCGGGACCGCGTCCCCGGCTGGCGGCCGCAGGAGCCCTCCGTCGAGCACCCCGACCATCCCGGTCACCCCGACCACTCCGGTCACCCCAAACGCCCCGGTCACTTCGACCGCGCTCGCGGCACCGTCGGTGAGGCGTGGCGCCGGGAGGAGACATGGGCCGGGACGCCCTGGCGCGAGCTGGACGGCCGGGCCCGGCTGCGGCGCGTCGGCCGGGTGGCCGGCACGGCGGCCGCGGTCGCGCTCGCCCTGACCGCGTGGTCGCAGCTGTCCACCGGTCCGGCCGGCCCGGGCGGCGAACCGGCCGAGACCATCGGCCGGCCACTGGAGGAGAGCCCCGCCCTGCCCACCGCGGACTCCGGTGCGAAGCCCCCCACGGGCTCCCTCGCGCCGACGGATTCCGGCGCCGCGAGCCCCGCCGTGTTCGAGCCCGCGCCGTCCGCGATACCCCGGGCGTCCACGTCTGCCTGGACGTTCGACTGAACGGCCGCGCGCTCCCGGAGGGCACCCGCCGACCGCAGTGAGCGGCTCGCGCCCGTCAGGCGCTGCGCCTGCGGGACGCCGTCTTCTTGGCGGTGCTCTTGGCCGCGGTCTTGTCGCCGCCCCTGCCGGTGCTCTTGGCGGCGGTCTTCTTGGCGGTGCTCCTGGCCGCCGTCTTCTTCGCGGACCCCGCGGACTTCGCCGTCGACTTCCTCGGCTCCGCCTTCTTCGCCGCCGTCTTCTTCGCGGCCGTCGACGTCGACTTCTTGCCGCCGGTCTCCTTGGGGGCGCGCCGGGACGAGGTCTTGCGCTGCGGCAGGGATCTGACCTCCGCCTCCTCGGCCGCCCCGGCCTCCTCGCCGTCCCGGGACTCCCGCGCCGCGCGCACGCTGCTCTCCAGCGCGGCCATCAGGTCCAGGACCTTCCCGGGCGCCGCCTCCTCACGGGCCTCAGGGGGCCGCTCGCCGGCGGCCTTGGCGGCGACGACCTCCTCGACGGCCTCCCGGTACTCGTCGTGCAGGTCGTCCAGGTCGATCTCGCCGAGGGTGTCCATGAGGGCGTCCGCGAGGTCCAGTTCCTGGTCCCGCACGGTGACGCCGGCCTCCGGGGCGACGCCCTCGGGGGCGCGGACCTCGTCCGGCCACAGCAGGCCGTGCATCGCGATGGCGTCGCCGACGACCCGGAGCATGCCGAGGCGCTCCCGGCCGCGCAGCGCGAACTTGGCGATCGCGACCCGGTTGCTGCGCTTGAGGGCCTCGCGCAGCAGCGTGTACGGCTTGGCGGCCGGGGCACCGCTCGCCGCGAGGTAGTAGGCCGAGCCCATCTGGAGCGGATCGATGCGGTCCTCCGGCACGAAGGCCACGATCTCGATCGTGCGGGCCGTCGGGATCGGCAGCTGGGACAGGTCCTCGTCGGTGATCGGGATCATCGAGCCGTCGGCGTCCTCGTAGGCCTTGCCGATCTCGGCCTGGGTGACCTCGCGGTCCTCCAGCTCGCACACCTTGCGGTAGCGGATCCGGCCGCCGTCCTCCGTGTGGATCTGGCGGAAGGAGACCGAGTGGCTCTCGGTCGCGTTCACCAGCTTGATCGGAATGCTGACCAGACCGAAGGAGATGGCGCCGTTCCAGATGGATCGCACGTGCAGCACCGTTCCTTTCGGGCGTTTTGTGACTGTTTTATGAGATTCTCATGGTATGGCGCCGATGACGGAAGTGGAGGGGCGGCGGGTGGCCCTCAGCAACCTGGACAAGGTGCTGTATCCCGCGACCGGCTTCACCAAGGGCGAGCTGCTGCACTACTACGCGACGACCGCCGAGGTCCTGCTGCCGCACCTGCGGGACCGCGCGGTCTCGTTCCTGCGGTATCCGGACGGCCCGGACGGTCAGGTGTTCTTCACCAAGAACGTGCCGCCGGGTACCCCCGACTGGGTCACCACGGCCGAGGTTCCCCGTTCGGAGGGCCCGGCGCGGATGGTGCTGGTGCAGGACCTGGCGAGCCTGATGTGGGCGGCGAACCTGGTGACCGAGTTCCACACCCACCAGTGGACCGCGGACGACCCCGGCGAGGCCGACCGGCTGGTGTTCGACCTGGACCCCGGGCCGCCCGCGACCGTGGTGCAGTGCTGCGAGGTCGCGCTGTGGCTGCGGGAGCGACTGGCGGCGGACGGGATCGAGGCGTACGCCAAGACCTCCGGGGCCAAGGGGCTGCACCTGCTGGCGGGGGTGCGGGGGTCGCCCTCGGAGCGGGTGTCGGACTACGCGAAGTCGCTCGCGGTGGAGGCGGAGCAGGCGCTGCCGAAGCTGGTGGTGCACCGGATGACGCGCAGCCTGCGGCCGGGGAAGGTGTTCGTGGACTGGAGCCAGAACGCCGCGCGCAAGACCACGGCCGCCCCGTACACCGTGCGCGCCCGTGACGTGCCCGCGGTCTCCACGCCGGTGACGTGGGACGAGGTCGCCGGGTGCGGGCGGGCGGAGCAGTTCGTCTTCCTGGCGCCGGACGTCGGGCCCCGGGTGCAGGACTACGGCGACCTGCTGGCACCCCTGTTCGAGCGGCGCCGGGCGGCGGCACTGCCCTGAGCGGCGACGCCCCCGGACGGCCCGCGGCCGCGGTGTCCCGCCGCGGTCCGCCGCCGGTCCGCCGCCGTCCTCAGACGCGCTTCCAGGTGGCCCGGTCCCGGGCCATGGCGTGCAGGGCCTCCACGTCCGCCGGTTTCAGCACCCCGCCCGTGCCGGCCAGGTCGGGCAGCTCCCGGTCCGTGAGGACGCGCACCGAGCGGGGCGGGGCGGTGACGGACACGTGCGCCGGCTCCACGAGGACGAGCACCGGGCGGACCTCCGCGGTCAGGGCGTAGGAGGCCCGGTCGGCGTCCGCGCGGACCCGGCGCAGCAGGGGCAGCGGCGTGCGGCGGCCCAGGGCCACCAGCGGGTCGCCGACCCGCACCCGCTGTCGGCGGGCGGGCAGCACGTGCAGGGCGAAGAGGCCGCCGGGCCCGATCAGCAGGTGGTGGACGCGGTCGCCGCCGGGCAGCGGGAGGGAGTGCAGGGTGTGCCAGCCGGCCCCGTCGAGCCGGTCGAGGGCGGCCCCCGTCGTCTGCTCGGCGGCCAGCGCCCGGCGGCGCGGGTCGGCGCGCAGCCGGTGCGCCGGTGCGGGCTCGCGCTCCAGGGCGACGAGGAGGGCCTCGCCGGGCCGGTTGGGGGCGAGGTCGTCGTCCGGGTGGAGGCTGAGCCGGGCCAGCTCGGCGGGGGTCGGCACCGGGGGTGGGCCGACCGTGACCGGGCCGGTGACGAACGGGCCGAGGGCCTGGAGGACCTCGTCCCTGCGGTCGTCGCTCAGCAGGTTGACGCGGGCCGCCTCGCGGTCGTACCAGGCGACGTTCCCGCCGTCCGGAAGGCAGACGTAGAGCCGCTCCCGGCCGTGGCGCCGGGTCGGCACGACGCGCAGTCCGTCCATGCCATCACCACCCCCGTCCATGGGACCAGGCAGGGTGCTGCCGGGGCAAGAACCCGGTTACCTTGGGGAGGAGTTGGGCAAGCCCTGGGCAGGACTGGGGAGGTGCCTGTGCGTACCCGTGGGATGGGCCCCGACGTGCCGGCCCCGGACCGGCCGTGGGACGAGATCGTGCCGGGGCTGTGGATGGGCGGGCACGAGTTCCGGCGGCCGGCCGGGCGGCTGGAGTTCGCCGTGGTGCGGGACGAGTTCGACCTGGTGCAGACCCTGCTGCGGCTGCCCGGGCACGGACCGGACCGCGGTGTCGAGCACCATGTCTGGCCGATCCCGGACGGCCCCCTGGACGGCACGCAGCTCGCCGGGGTGATCCGGCTGGCCGAGGCCGCGGGTGAGGCGCTCGACGGGGGCCGGAAGGTCCTCGTCCGCTGCTACCACGGCTACAACCGCTCCGGTCTGGTCGTCGCGCACACGCTGATGCGCCGGGGCAGCGGGGCCGAGGAGGCGATCCGGCTGATCCGGGCCCGGCGCTCCCCGTGGGCGCTGCACAACGACCTGTTCGCGGCCTACCTCCGGGCCGGCCTGGCCACCGTGCGGCAGCTGGAGGAGCTGGCCGAGTAGCCCGGCGGGCCGGTGCGCACGCAAAATGGCCTTCCGTACGAAGATGCGTGGGTGCCGCGACGTCCGCGGTGCCGCCCGCGGCCGTGCGGGACCGCCGACGCCGATCACCGAACCCCTGGAGTGCAGTGCTCCCGAGCCGCCGCGGGCACCCCGCCCGCGTCCCCGCCGCCCTCGCGCTGCTCCTGGCGACCGCGGCGACCGGCACGCTGGCGGCCTGCGGGGACACCGGCGGCCTGGAGAGTGCCGGGGCGACGCCCGCCGCGCGCCAGCCGGCCCGGCTCTGGCCCGGCCTGACGCCGGCGTCCAGTCCGGCGTACGACATCGGCGAGGTGGAGCACGCGCCGGTGGCGGGCGTCGCCGTGCCCGGCGGCGACATCCGCAGGGCGAATCCGGTGGCCGCGGTGCGGGCCGAGATCGCCGCGCATCCGGACGACTACGCGGACGCGAAGGCGCGGTACCACGAGACGTCCGTGCGGATGGCGGACTGCGGCCCGGACGGCGCCGGTGACGAGCGCGGCGGCTGCCCGGTGCTGCGGCCGTACTACCGCGACCTGACCGGTGACGGGCGGCCCGAGATGACGCTGGGTTTCCGGCTGCTGCCGGACAAGCTGACCGCCGTGCGGGTGTACACCGTCGAGAAGGACCGCCTGGTGCGGGTCATGTCCTACGAGGACGCCGTGAGCGCGGTCGAGCTGGCCGGGCGGACGGTGATCGTCCGCTCGCCCTCGGAGGTCGCCGGGTACGAGTACCGGCTGCAGTGGACCTGGGACGCGGACCAGGGGGCCATGCTGCTGACCAGCGACGAGATGCTGCGCACCGACGACGGCGGTCAGCACACGAAGCGTCCGTCCGCCTCGCCGTCACCGCCCGCGTCGCCCGCGCCGTCGCCCTCCGCGTCAACCTCCGTGCCGCCCTCGGCGAGCGCCCGGTGAGGCTCGCCCTCCCCCGGTGGGCGGGACCGCTCGCGGTGCGGGCGGCCGTCTTCATCACCGTGATGTGCTGCGGGCTCGCCGCGCTGCTCGGCGTCCTGGTGCACGTCTCGGTGACCAACCGGACCGTCGGCCAGGCACGCGACGTCGCCCTGACCCGGCTCCGGGAGGCGACGGAGTCCTACGAGGCGGGGGACCCGCTGCGGCGCGGGGCCGGCGTCGATCCGCCGGGGCTGCCGCGGCAGCTGCGTGAGCTGGCCGTGTCGGGCCGGCGCGGCACGATGGTCGCCGAGTACGCCGGGCGCCCGACGATGTGGGCGGCGGGCCCCGCCGACGGCGGCCGGGCGCTGGCGGTGCGGGTCGACCACTCGCAGGGCCGGGCCACCATCGACGGTCTGGACGGCACGCTCGTGTGGGCGTCCGCGCTGGCGATCGGGGCGACGCTGCTGGTCGGCGCGTTCGCGGTGACGCGGGTGACACGGCGGCTGCACACCACGGCGCGGGTGGCCCGGCGGATCAGCGCCGGCGACCTCGACGCGCGGGTCGGCGATCCGCGCGCCCAGGATCCGACGCGCCCGCAGGACGAGGTGGCGTCGGTCGCCGCCGCGCTGGACTCCATGGCGTCGTCGCTGCAGGGCAAGCTGCTCGCCGAGCAGCGGTTCACCGCGGACGTGGCGCACGAGCTGCGCACCCCGCTCACCGGCCTGCACGCGGCGGCCGAGCTGCTGCCGCCCGGCCGCCCCACCGAGCTGGTGCGGGACCGGGTGGCGGCGCTGCGCACCCTCACCGAGGACCTGCTGGAGATCTCCCGGCTGGAGAGCGGGCGGGAGCGGCCGGCGACGGAGCCGGAGGAACTGGGCGCACTGGCCCGGCGGGTGGTGCGGAGCTCGGGCACGGACACCCGGGTGGACGTCGCGCGGGACGCCTGGGTGGAGACCGACCGGCGGCGTCTGGAGCGCGTCCTGGGCAACCTGGTGGCGAACGCGCACCTGCACGGGCGGGCGCCGGTGGTACTGACCGTGGACGGCGCGGTGATCACCGTGCGGGACCACGGGGGCGGCTATCCGGAGTACCTCCTGGCGCACGGGCCGCAGCGGTTCCGCACCGAGGGCGGGACGAAGGGGCACGGCCTGGGGCTGACGATCGCGCTGGGGCAGGCCGAGGTGCTGGGGGCGCGCCTGGAGTTCACCAACCCGCCGGACGGCGGGGCGCTGGCCAGGCTGACGCTGCCTCAGCAGCTGCCTCAGCAGCCCTGACCACGGCACCTTCCCCGATGGCTCAGTGCGGCGGGCGGTGCGTACGGGCCGCTCCTAATGTGGCGGTTAGTCACCTGAAGACCCGTTCGCTCCCGGGAGGTACTCCCATGTCGCCACTGTCCGCACCGGCCTCGCGTTCACCCCTGGTCCGCGGCCTCGCCACCGCCCTCGCGGCGGGCGCGCTCGCCACCGCAGTCGCCGTCACCCCCGCCGTCGCGAACGACGGGCGCGGCGGGGACGCCGGCTCCACGTCCGCCGTCACCGGCGAGGGAAACCGCGGCGGGAACGGCGGCGACGAGTGGGGCGGGAGCGACGGCCGGCAGGAGCAGGGCCGCTACCGGGGCGTCGTGACGGCCCAGCGCCTCGCCCTGCGCACCTCGCCGAGCCGCGGTTCGGACGTCATCCGGTACGCCCGCCGGGGCGAGGTCGTCTCCATCTACTGCAAGACGCCCGGCGACCGGGTGAAGGGCAACCCCCTCTGGTACCTCCTCACGGACGGCACCTGGGCCTGGGGCGCGGCCCGTTACATCGACAACATCGGCCCCGCGCCGCGCTGGTGCTGAGCCGGACGCCGCACACACCACACCATTTGGGTAAGTTCCGGACATGACCAAGGCCGGAACCGGAACCGGGATCACCGTGGCACAGGCGGACACCCCCGCTCCCGTCGCCCGGCTCCCCCGGCGCCGGGGCATCGAACTCGCGCTGATCGTCGTGGCCGTCCTGCTGTCGGTCTTCGGCTACTGCAACGTCGGCCTCGCCCAGCAGGGCGCCCTGCCGCCCGGCGCCGCCGGTTACGGCGCCGGGCTCGGCGTGCTCGCGCTCGTCGCCCACCTGGCGGTACGGCTGCGCGCCCCGTACGCCGACCCGCTGCTGCTGCCCATCGGGGTGCTGCTCAACGGCCTCGGCCTGGTGCTGATCTACCGGCTCGACCTGGAGACGCCGGGCGACCGGGCGGCCCCGACCCAGCTGGTCTGGTCGACGCTGGGGGTCGCGCTGTTCATCGTGGTCGTCCTGCTCCTGCGCGACCACCGGGTGCTGCAGCGCTACGCCTACGTGTGCGTCGCCGCGGCGCTCGCCCTGCTCACCGTGCCGATCTTCTTCCCGGCGGTGAACGGCGCCCGCATCTGGATCCGGATCGAGGGCTTCTCCATCCAGCCCGGCGAGTTCGCGAAGGTGCTGCTCGCGGTCTTCTTCGCCGCCTACCTGGCCGCCAACCGCAGCGCGCTGGCGTACGCGGGGCGCAGGGTGTGGCGGCTGCAGCTGCCCACCGGCCGGGTGCTCGGCCCGATCCTGGCGGTGTGGCTGGTCAGTGTCGGCGTCCTGGTCCTGGAGCGGGACCTCGGCACCTCGCTCCTCTTCTTCGGTCTGTTCGTGGTCCTGCTCTACGTCGCCACCGGCCGCACCGGCTGGATCGCCGTGGGGCTGCTGCTGGCCTCGCTGGGCGCGGTCGCCGTGGGCTGGCTGGAGCCGCACGTGCACAGCAGGGTGGAGGACTGGCTGCACCCCTTCGCGTCCATCGAGGCGGGCGACGGCCCGAACCAACTGGCCCAGTCCCTCTTCGCCTTCGCGGCGGGCGGGGTGACCGGCACCGGTCTCGGCCTCGGCCACTCGGTCCTGATCGGCTTCGCCGTCAAGTCGGACTTCATCCTGGCGACGGCCGGGGAGGAGCTGGGCTTCCTCGGCCTGACCGCCGTCTTCCTGCTGTACGGGCTGCTGGTGGAGCGCGGCTACCGGGCGGGCCTGGCCGCCCGCGACCCCTTCGGCCGGCTGCTCGCGGTCGGCCTCTCCTCGATCGTGGCGCTCCAGGTGTTCGTCATCGCGGGCGGGGTGACGGGGCTGATCCCGCTGACCGGCATGGCGATGCCGTTCCTGGCGCAGGGCGGGTCCTCGGTCGTCACCAACTGGGCCATCGTGGCGCTGCTGATCCGGGTCAGCCACGCGGCCCGGCGCGGGACCCCCTCGTGACCCGGAACATCCGGCACGCGGCCGTCTTCTGCGCCCTGCTGCTGGTCGCCCTGGTGGTCAACGCGGCCCGGGTGCAGATCGTCCAGAAGCCGGAGTACGACGACAACCCAGCCAACCGCCGCCCCGACATCGCCCGCTACCAGCAGCCGCGCGGCGACATCCTGGTCGGCGGCAAGGCGGTCACCGGTTCTCGCGACACCGGCGAGCACCTGCGTTTCGAGCGGACCTACGCGAACGGGCCGATGTACGCGCCGATCACCGGCTTCGCCTCCCAGGCGTACGGGACGACGCTCCTCGAGCAGGCCGAGGACGGACTGCTGTCCGGCGCCGATCCGATGCTCGCGCCGCTGCCGCTGTGGAACGACGTCACGGGCGCCCACAACCCGGGCGGCGACGTCGTGACGACGATCGACGGGGCCGCGCAGCGGGCGGCGTTCCAGGGGCTCGGCGGGCGCAAGGGCGCGGTGGCCGCGATCGAACCGGCCACGGGCCGCATCCTGGCCCTGGCCTCCACCCCCTCCTACGATCCCCAGCTGCTGTCCGGCAACAGCGCGGCCGCCACCCGCACCTGGAACCGGCTGAACGCCGACCCGGACAAGCCGATGCTCAACCGGGCGGTGAGCCGGACCTATCCGCCGGGTTCGACGTTCAAGGTGGTCACCGCGGCGGCGGCGCTGGACGCGGGTGTGATCCGCGACCTGGACGCGCCGACCCGCTCCCCCGACCCGTACACCCTGCCCGGGACGCGGACGACGCTCACGAACGAGGCCGACGGCTGCCGGAACGCCTCGCTGCGGGAGGCGTTCGAGTGGTCCTGCAACACGGTGTTCGCGAAGCTCGGCGTGGACGTGGGCGTGACGGACATGACGGCCATGGCGGAGGCGTTCGGCTTCAACGACGACGGGCTGCGGGTCCCCTTCCCCGTCGCACGGAGCACCTTCGACACCTCGGTGGACCGGGCGCAGCTCGGCCTGTCGTCGATCGGGCAGTACAACACGCGGGCGACGCCGCTGCAGATGGCGACGGTGGCGGCGGCGGTGGCGGGCGGCGGTCAGGTGCGCTCGCCGTACCTGGTGGAGCGGACGCAGCGGGCGGGCGGCAGCCTGGTCGCGGCGGCCGGGTCGCGGCCCTCCCGGGAGGTGATGCGTCCCTCGACCGCGGCGCTGCTCAAGGAGCTGATGACCGGCGTGGTGGACAAGGGCACCGGCGCGAAGGCGGCGATCCCGGGTGCCGTGGTCGGCGGCAAGACCGGCACCGCCCAGCACGGCGTCGGCAACTCGGGCACGCCGTACGCGTGGTTCATCTCCTGGGCGCGGGGCGCCGGCGACGTGGAGCCGAAGGTCGCGGTGGCGGTGGTGGTCGAGGGCTCGGCGGCGGACCGCGGCGGCATCAGCGGGGGCGGGCTCGCGGCGCCGATCGCGCGGGGGGTGATGGAGGCGGTGCTCGGGAGGTGAGGTAGGGGGCTATCGGCGACGGTTCACGGCGGTGAGGTCAATGTCGATGAGGAAGGGGACGGTGAGTTTGAGGCGGTTGTGGAAGATGCCGGTCAGAGCGTAGGCCTGCGTGGCAGGGTCGACCTCGTAGACGTAGACGACCGGAAGTCCCTGATTCTCCTCAACACGCCAGTAGTAAGGAATGCCCGCCCGCGCGTATTTCGGCGGCTTCACCTCTCGGTCCCGGTCCTCCGATTCCTCGGACACGACCTCGACGGCAATCACCACGTCTTCCGGCCGGTACCAAGTCTGCTTCGGACCGGTGTCGGCATCCGCATGGAACACGAGGACGTCGGGCTCGGGCCGGTTGCGCTTGTTGAGCTTGATGGTCATCTCGCGGATGACGTCCAGCTCTTCCGGCGCCTGCGCCAGCAGGGCGTTGTCCAACAGCCGGATGACACGTGAGTGGAAATTGGTCTGCGGACTCACGAAGACGAGGCTCCCGTCGATCAGCTCCGTGTGCGGAGGCAGGTTGGGAAGCTCGTCGAGGTCGTCCGCCGTCCAGCCGCCCTCCGGCGGACGGGGCCACTCGTAGTCGTCGTCCAGCCCGTAGTCACGCGCGGCGCTCATGATCGCTCCCATGTACCGGAGTCTGACGGACACGGCCAGCGTACCCAGCACGAACGCCGACGGGGCGCTCCATCGGGTGGTCCCGCGCCGAGGCATTGACGGCGCCCCACCTTTACTCGCGGTCAACAAGTTCCGCGCAGGGGATTGACGAGCTTGCTGACACGCAGTCTCATAAGACCCAGCAAGCTGGAGTGACCGCGGGTAACACGATCCGTTCGACGAGGTGGGACACAGCCATGACGACGCTGACGGAAGCCGACGCGCTCGAGGGCCTGCGCGACGCGCTCGGCCTGCTCAAGGACCGGGAGCAGGTGGCCGAACGGCTGCTCGACTCGTCCGCCAAGCACTCCTTCGACCCGGACAAGGAGCTGGACTGGGACGCGCCGTTCGAGGACGGCAAGTGGTTCTGGCCGCCGGAGCTGGTGTCGCTGTACGACACGCCGATGTGGCAGCGGATGAGCGAGGAGCAGCGCATCGCGCTCTCCCAGCACGAGGCCGCCGCGCTCGCCTCGCTCGGCATCTGGTTCGAGCTGATCCTCATGCAGCTCCTCGTCCGGCACATCTACGACAAGGCGGCGACGAGCGCCCACGTGCGCTACGCGCTGACCGAGATCGAGGACGAGTGCCGGCACTCGAAGATGTTCGCCCGGCTGATATCGCGTGGCGAGACCCCGTGGTACCCGGTGAGCCCGGTCCACCAGCACCTCGGCCGCCTCTTCAAGACGATCTCCACCACGCCCGGCTCCTTCACCGCCACGCTGCTCGGCGAGGAGGTCCTGGACTGGATGCAGCGGCTGACCTTCCCGGACGAGCGGGTCCAGCCGCTGATCCGGGGCGTCACGCGCATCCACGTCGTCGAGGAGGCCCGGCACGTGCGGTACGCCCGTGAGGAGCTGCGCCGGCAGATGGTGACGGCCCCGAAGTGGTCGCAGGAGTTCACCCGGGTCACCTCCGGCGAGTTCGCCCGCGTCTTCTCCAAGGCGTTCATCAACCCCGAGGTCTACACGAACGTCGGCCTGGACAAGCGGGAGGCCCTGGCCCAGGTCCAGGCCAGCGGCCACCGCAGGGAGATCATGCAGACCGGCGCGAAGCGCCTGACGGACTTCCTGGACGACATCGGCGTACTGCGCGGAGCGGGCCGCAAGCTGTGGCGCTCCTCGGGCCTCCTGGCGTAGCCGCCCCGGCTGCGGCCAGTAGGGCCGCTGGGGCGGTCCCCCCAGCTGCGGGCAGTCGTGCCGCTGGGGCGATGGGGGTCCCCCCCGCTCGAGCGAAGCCGAGAGTGGGGGAGGGTGGGCGCAGCGGCACCCCACAACGCCGGGCTGCGCGCTCCCCCGCCCGGTTACCCTGCGGACATGAACCCGCAGGCCCCCACCCCCGCCTACCGCCGCCTCAGCGTCGAGGAGCGCCGCATCCAGTTGCTGGACGCGGCGCTCACCCTCTTCGCGCACCGGCCCCCGGAGGAGGTCTCCCTGGACGACGTGGCCGAGCAGGCCGGGGTCTCGCGGCCGCTGGTGTACCGGTACTTCCCCGGCGGCAAGCAGCAGCTGTACGAGGCCGCGCTCAGGTCCGCCGCCGACGAGCTGCGGCTGTGCTTCGACGAGCCCCGCGAGGGCCCGCTGCTGGCCCGGCTCTCCCGCGCCCTGGACCGCTACCTCACCTTCGTCGACCAGCACGACACCGGCTTCAGCGCCCTGCTGCGCGGCGGCAGCGTGGTGGAGACCTCGCAGACCTCGGGCATCGTGGACGGCGTACGCAGGGCCGCGGCCGACCACATCATGCGCCACCTGGACGTCACCGAGCCCGGCCCCCGGCTGCGGATGACCGTCCGGATGTGGATCACGGCGGTGGAGGCGGCCTCGCTGATCTGGCTGGACGAGGACAAGCAGCCGCCCGTGGACGAGCTGCGGGACTGGCTGGTGGAGCAGTTCCTCGCGGTGCTGACGGTCACCGCCCGCCGCGACCCGCAGACCGCGACGCTGGTCGAGGCGCTGGCGGCGGATCTCTGACCCGGGGCGGCGGCTTCCGGCGCCGGCGCGCCGATCACCGACACTGGTGGCGTGAAGAGCGAAGACACCCCCTTCGAGGGCGGCCCCATGGACGGACGCGTGCTGCCCGTCCTGGTCGGGATGACCGGGCACCCGCCGAAGACGTACCGCATCCCCGTACCGGACCCGGACGGCGGCCCGCCCACCGTGCTGGTGTACCGGAGGGAGCCCCGGGACACCAGGGGCGGGCTGCGGTTCGCCCGCTGGAAGTACGCCTACGACCCCTCGGGCCGGAAGGGCTCGGGCCGCAGGTGGCCGTGGTCGAAGCCGGACCGCGCGGCGGCCGCCGATCCAGACGCCACGCCGCCCGGCAAGCCGGACGACGCGGACGGGTGACCTCGTTGCGCCGATCCGCGCACACTCGGCGCGCGCGGCCCGCGCACCCGCCACATGCTCGCCGTGCGGAGCGGACCCACCGCCCCGCACCGGAGGTGATGGCATGTCAGGAAGGCTCCTGCGTCTGGTGTGCACGGCGGCGGTGGCGGCCGGGATCGTCCTCGCGCCCGTGCCCGCCGCGGCCGAACCCGCGCCCGGCACGGCCGACGACCGCACCGTGGCCGGACTGCTGACGGACCTTCAGCAGCTGTACCGGGAGGCGGAGAAGGCCACCGAGACCTACAACGGCACCGAGGAGCGGCTGCGCGAGCAGCGCGCCGAGGTGCGGCGGCTGGACACCGAGCTGGCCCGGACCCGGACGTCCCTGCACGACAGCCGTGGCGCGGCCGGGCGGCTGGCCCGGCAGCAGTACCAGAGCAGCAGCGGCCTCTCCCCCTACCTGCGGCTGCTGCTGGCCCGCGACCCGCAGCACGCGGTCGACCAGGGGCATGTCATCGGCCGGCTGGCCCGGGAACGGGTCGAGACAGTGGGCCGCCTGACGGGCGACGAGAAGAAGGCGGACGAACTGTCACGGCGCTCGCGCGAGGCCCTGGGCCGGCAGGCCGCCCTCGCCGAACGCCAGGAAAGGGAACGGGACGGCGTACGCGAACGCCTGCGCGCCGTGGAAGCGATGCTCGCCTCCCTCACCCCCGAGCAGCTGGCCGCGCTGGACGAGCTGGAGAGCAGCGGGATCGCCGAGGAGCAGGAGCGGTTCCTGGCGTCCGGCGCACTCGGCGACGACGCCAAGCCGTCGGCCGGCGGCGAGAACGCGGTGCGCTTCGCGGTGGAGCAGCTCGGCAAGCCGTACGAGTGGGGCGCCGAGGGCCCGGCGTCGTACGACTGCTCGGGGCTGACCTCCGTGGCCTGGGAGCGGGCCGGGACGCCGATCCCGCGCACCAGCCAGGAGCAGTGGGCCCGCCTCGACCACGTGCCGCTGGACGAACTGCGCCCCGGTGACCTGGTCGTGTACTTCCCCGAGGCCACCCACGTGGCGATGTACCTCGGGGACGGCATGGTCGTCCAGGCACCGCGCCCCGGCGCCGACGTCAAGGTGTCGCCGATCGCCGCCAACCCGGTGCTCGGCGCCGTACGCCCCGACCCCGGCGGGGATCCCGTACGGCGCTACACGCCACCGAGGCTGCCCGCGGGGGCGACGGACGGGTCCGACGAGGGGTACGCGGCCTCCTACGCGCCCGCGGCGCCCGAGACCTCGGCCAGGTAGCCCTCGGTCTTCGCCGGGTCGTAGAAGAAGTTCTCGAAGTCCGACGGGTCGTTGAAGCCGTTGGCGAAGCGGTCGGCGATGGGCTGGAGCTGCGTCGCCGCGCCGAACAGGTTGAGGATGTGCTCAGGCGGCGGGGCCAGCATGGTGTTGGTCCACTTGGTGACGTGCTGGGCGGTCTCCCAGTAGCGGTCGAAGGTCTGCTGCATCCAGGTCTCGTCGAACTCCTGGTCCCCGTGCTCGATGATCGAGCCGAGGTAGGAGGCGGCGCACTTGGAGGCGGAGTTGGAGCCCTGGCCGGTGATCGGGTCGTTGGCGACGACCACGTCGGCCACGCCGAGGACGAGACCGCCGCCGGGGAGGCGGCCGATCGGGTTGCGGACGGTGGGGGCGTAGCGTCCCGCCAGGGTGCCGCCGGCGTCGGTCAGTTCGACCTTGGTGGCCCGCGCGTACTCCCACGGGAGGAACTTCTCCATGAGTTCCAGGGTCAGGGAGAGGTGCTCCGCGGGGTCCTTGACGTCCTTGAAGGCGTCCAGCGGGCCGCCGGGTATGCCCTCCCAGAAGAGGATGTCGGCGCGGCCCGAGGTGGTGAACGTCGGCATGATGAACATCTCGCCCACGCCCGGCACCAGGTTGCAGCGCACGGCCTCCGTCTCCGGGTGCTCGGGCCGCGGGCCCATCCCGTGCACGTAGGCGACGGCGAGGGCGCGCTGCGGCTCGCTGTACGGCGACCGCTCCGGGTCCCGGCCGAACATCTGGACCAGCTCGCCCTTGCCCGCCGAGACCAGGACGAGGTCGTAGGCGCGGGAGAAGTAGTCCAGGTCGCCGACGGCCGCGCCGTGGATGACCAGCTGGCCGCCGCGCTGCGCGAAGGTCTCCATCCAGCCGGCCATCTTCACCCGCTGGTCGACCGACTGCGCGAAGCCGTCGAGGCGGCCCAGCCAGTCGATCGCGCGCTGCGAGGGGCCCGGGTCGAAGGAGCCGGGGGCCGCCACCGAGACGCCGAGCCCCTCGATCTTCGGGGCCTGGGACTCCCAGAAGTTCAGCTGGAGATCGCGCTCGTGCTGGAGTGCCGTGTGGAACATGCACTGCGTCGACATGACCCGGCCGGTGCGGATCTCGTCCGCGGTCCGGTTGGACATCAGGGTGACCTCGTAGCCGTGCGACTGCAGGCCGAGGGCGAGCTGGAGACCGGACTGGCCGGCTCCGACGACGAGTATCTTCCGCATGCGGTGTTCCGTCTCCTACTCGAGGGCGTGTGGACGAGGGTTCGTCTACTCGGGTGTTTCGTCGAGCGCGTGGCCCACGAGGGACAAGAGGGTCTCGATGGCCGAGATCCGACGGCGCGCATCCATGATCATTACAGGTATGTGCGCCGGGATCGTCAACGCCTCCCGCACGTCGTCCGCCTCGAACAGCTCGCTGCCGTCGAAGTGGTTGACCGCGACGACGTACGGCAGTCCGCAGCTCTCGAAGTAGTCGAGGGCCGGCCAGCAGTCCTTCAGGCGCCGGGTGTCGGCCAGGACGACGGCGCCGATCGCGCCGCGCACCAGGTCGTCCCACATGAACCAGAACCGCTGCTGGCCCGGGGTGCCGAACAGGTAGAGCACCAGGTCGTCGTCGAGTGTGATGCGGCCGAAGTCCATGGCCACGGTGGTGGTGAGCTTGCCCGGGGTGGCGGTGAGGTCGTCGGTCTCCTCGCTCGCCTCGGTCATCAGCGCCTCGGTCTGCAGAGGCGTGATCTCCGAGACGGCGGTGACCAGCGTGGTCTTGCCGACGCCGAAACCTCCCGCGACGACGATCTTCGTGGCGACCGGCGCACGGGTGGGATCCGTCTGCCAGGGCTGCACGGGCCCGTCGGTGTCGACGAGCGGGGGGACGCCGAACGCGGCGGCGTCAGAGACGACGGAGTCCACTGAGCACCCTTTCGAGCAGAGCGCGGTCCGGGCGGCCCGTGCCGTGGCCGGTCCCGGTGCCGTACACACGGATCTTTCCCTGGTCCGCCAGGTCGCTGAGGAGCACCCGGACCACGCCGAGCGGCATCTTCAGCAGGGCGGCGATCTCGGCCACCGTACGCATCCGGCGGCACAGTTCGACGATGGCCCGCATCTCCGGCATCACGCGGGAGGTGAGGCCGCCGTTCGTCAGCTCCTTGCGCTCCTCGGCGGCTTCGAGCGCGGCGGTGCCCGCCGTGGCGCCGACGAACGTCTCGACGAGCAGCACGTGGCCGAAGCGGGTGCGGCCGCCGGTGAGCGAGTAGGGGCGTACGCGGGCCGGTTTGCGGTCGGCGCCGCGCACGGGGAGGTGGCCCCGGCCGTTCTTGCCGGGTTCTCCGGGACTGCTGCTCATCGGGCGCTCCCCGTCGGCTGGGACGACTCGGACTCCAGGGACTTGCGCAGTTCGCTGCGGAGTTCGGGGGTCAGGACGTGGCCGGCCCGGCCGACGAAGAGCGCCATGTGGTACGCCACGACGCTCATGTCGCACTCCGCGGAGCCGTGCACCCCGAGCAGCGAGCCGTCGCTGATCGACATCACGAACAGGCTGCCCTCGTCCATGGCGACCATCGTGTGCTTCACGGGGCCGAAGTCCATCAGCCGGGCGGCGCCGATGGTCAGGCTACCCACGCCGGAGACGACGGTGGCGAGGTCGGCGGCGGAGCCGCGCGGGCCCGCCCGGGGCGTCTCGCGGACCTGCCGGGCCTCCTCGTTGCGGCCGGGGTCGGAGGACAGGAGCAGGAGCCCGTCGGAGGAGACCACGGCGACCGACCGGATGCCGGGCACCTCCTCGACGAGGTTGGTCAGCAGCCAGTGGAGATTGCGGGCTTCACTGCTCAGTCCGAAGGTACTGGGCGCGGTCAACTGCTTGCCTCCTCGACAGTGCCCCCCGTGGCTTCTTCGGTTGTGTCCGCGTCGACCGGCGCCTGCTGCGGTCCGGTGCGGTCCGCGATCTCCGCCTCGACGTCGCGGCGGCCCGCCTCCGCCCCTCGGCGGAATCCGCCCAGCCGGCGGCGGAGCGCGTCGGCGTCGACGGATCCCGAGGTGCGCGGCCGCGGCACCGCGGCGGGGGTGGTGAGCTTCGGGGTCCGCTTGGGCAGACCCTTGTCGGTGACGGGCTCGGCGGGCTCGGAGCCCTCGGTGCCCTCGGAGCCTTCGGCGCGGTCGGCGTCCCCGACGCGGCCGGTGCCCTCGTCCGGGGTGCGGTCGTGGGCGTCGGGGCCGATGGCGTAGGGGTCGGAAACGGGCTCCGCCGGGGTCTCCGGCTCCGCCAGGGCCGGGAGGAAGAGGGCCATCGTCGCGTCGTCGGGGAGGTCGCTGCCGGGGGCGGCGGCACCGTCCCCGGGGGCCTCCGCGTCCCGGTCGTGCGGCTCCGGGGCGGGCGCGTCGTCCGGGGTGCCGGGGCCGTCGGGAGCGGGATCCTGGGCGCCGGGTTCCTGGGCGCCGGGGTCCGGTGTCTCCGAGCGGACGGGGTCCGCTTCCGTGGCCTCGTCGGCGGCCGCGTCGGCTCGGGACGCGTCCTCCTCGGCACGGCGTACGGCGTCCTCCTCGGCACGGCGTACGGCGTGCTCCGCCGAGGCCACCAGCGGGTCGGTGCCGGGCTCCGGTTCCGGGTCGGCTGCCGTCCCGGCGTCCCGGTCCGCCCGTACCGCCTGCTCCGTCCGCCCGTGCAGGACGTTGGAGTTGGCCTCCGCGTCCGCGCCGGGCAGGGAGAAGGAGCCGGTGCCGTCGGACACCGGCACGGTCGGGGCCAGCGCGGCCGGCGGCGCCGCGGCGAGCAGGGGGCTCGGGAGGACGACGACGGCCGCGACGCCGCCCTGCTTCTGCTCCCGCAGCCGTACCCGCGCCCCGTGCCGGTGGGCGAGCCGGGCGACGACGTAGAGGCCGAGCCCGAGACCGTCCTCGCCCTCCTGGTCGAACGGCGCGTCCGGGTCGAAGTCGGTGAGGCGGGCGTTGAGCCGCTGGAGGCGTTCGGTGGCCATGCCGATGCCCTCGTCCTGGACGGAGAGCATCACCTCGCCGTTCTCCAGGAGCCAGCCGGAGACCTCGACGGGCAGGTCCGGCGGCGAGAAGGAGGTGGCGTTCTCCATCAGCTCGGCCAGCAGGTGGGACAGGTCGTCGGCGGCGAACCCGGCCACGTGGGCGTGCGGCGGCAGCGCGGCGATGCGTACCCGCTCGTACCGCTCGATCTCGCTCACCGCGGCCCGAACCACGTCGACCAGCGGCACCGGCGAGGCGCTGTGCTGGACGTGCTCGGTGCCGGCGAGGACGAGGAGGTTCTCGCTGTGCCGGCGCATGACCGTGGCGAAGTGGTCGAGCTTGAACAGGGTGGCGAGGCGGTCGGGGTCCTGCTCGCGCTCCTCCAGGCCCTCGATGACGGCGAGTTGCCGCTCGACCAGGCCGAGGGTGCGCAGCGCCAGGTTGACGAAGGTGGAGCCGATGCTCTTGCGCACCACCTCCAGCTGGGCGGCGGACTCGGCGAGTTCGGCGCGCAGTTCCTCGCGGGCGTCGGCCATCTTCTGCCGCTGGCCGACCAGGTGCTTGCGGTCGGACTCCAGCGTGGCGACCCGTCCGGCGAGCGTCGCGGCGTGCGTGTGCAGGGCGTTGACGGAGCGGACGACCTGCGCGAACTCGTCGTTGCGGCCGGTGAAGGCGATCGGCTCCTGAGCCGTCGCGTCCTCCGCCTCGGCCAGCCGGGCCGAGCCGCGGCGCAGCACCGACAGCGGGCGGGTGAGGGTGCGGGCCAGTGCGGTGGCGATGCCGACGGCGAGCAGGATGAGGGCGCCGAGGACGGCGATCCGGATCTCCAGCGCGGTGACGTCGTCGTCGCGCAGCCGCTCCAGGGCCTGGACGCGCTTCTCGTACAGGGCGGACTCCGCGCCGCGCATCGCGTCCACGCGGGCGGAGAGCGCGGCGTCCAGCCGCTTGGTGCTGGTGCGCAGGTCGCCGTCGGAGAGGGTCGGTTCGTCGGTGAGTCCGGCGAGGTACTTCTCCGCGGAGTTGACCTCGGGCCCGGCGACGGTGGCGTCGAAGCTGCTCCGCGCCTCCTTGGGAGCGCCCTCGCGGAAGTCGGCGAGGGCCGCGTCGGAGCGCACCCGGGCCTGCTGGGCGGCGGCGGCGAGGGCGTCGCGCTGCTCGGCGTCGGCGTCCGAGGTGGTGGTCGTCTCGGTCGGCAGGCCGGTGACCGGGTCGATGACGGTCTCGGTGCTGCTCGGCACGTTCAGGGCCGCCAGCAGCAGACCACGGGTGGCGGCGGCCTGCTGGACGGCGGTGTCCAGCTCGGCCAGCGCGTACGCGCCGGAGCCCGCGCGGGGCGGCATCTCCTCGCCCAGCTTCTCGGCCAGGGCGTGGAGTTCGGTGATCGCCTCCGAGTACGCCTCGTGGGCCTGGAGCGCGGTGCTCTTGCCGGTGAGGGCGGCGCGGCGCAGGGCGGCGACGGCGTCGAGGTCCTCGCGCAGGGAGGCGGGCGTGTCGGGGTCGGCGCGCAGCTCCTCCACCTGCCGGTCGACGCGGGCGCTGCGCTGCTCGGAGGGTGCCTTGGACTTGGGGCGGCCCGCCGCGATGTACGGGGTGACCTCGTCCCGCTCGTCGGCGAGGGAGTGGGCGAGGGTCAGCGCGCCCTGGGTCTGCTCGGCGAGCGTCACCAGTTCCTGCGAGTCGTGCAGTTGCCCGGAGGCGGCCACGACCGAGGGGGCTCCGGCCCCGGCGACCGCGGCCGCCACGACCGCCACCGCCACGATGAGGCGGTTGCGCACGTGGGTGCGACGGCCCTTGCCGACCGGGGCCTCCGGCGGCTGCGGAGGGGTGGAGGTGCCGGGGGTGCGCTCCGCGCTCCCCGCGGGGGCCGTCTGCTTGCCTGTGCGACGAGGCCGCGTCTTCTGCACCGGTGCTCGCATTCCTGACTCGTGTACCCGTGGTTCCGGGTGGCGCTCCGTCAACTGGCCGGCCGGGGGCGCGTGCACCCTCCGCCGGGCGCTGGGCTGTTCCCCGGCCGCCGACAGCGCGTCGGGCGGGGAGACCGCGTGAGCGGGGCAGTCCCCCCACCGGTTCCCGACCCTCCCAGTGCCGGTGGGCGGTGAGCGCGCATCATCCGAGCCGCCACCCGAAGGAGTGAACCCCGGAGGGGAGTTGAGGAGCAAGTTCCCGTGGCTCGTGCCGCACGGTTGCCCGGCGAGCCGGTTGGACGTCTGCGACGGGCGGTGGCACTATGTGCCGCCACGCGCCGCCGGAGGATGTGATTCCCCCTCAAATCAGGCGCCTGACCTGCGCCGCCGCGTCGATTCCGGGAGAATCCGAGGAAGGTGCCAGCCTTCTGCGAACGCTGTGAAGGCCTCGTGCAGACTGGCCGGATGCGTACGGAACTCGTCTCGGAACCAGGCCTCGCCGACCAGCCCAACGAGGACTTCGCGAGCGTCGGACTACCGGCCTCGGGACGGGGTGGTTCACTCGTCGTCCTTGACGGTGTGACACCGCCACGGACCGCGACGGGCTGTCTGCATTCCGTGCCCTGGTACACGGCGCGCCTCGGTGGGGCGCTGACCGAACTGACCGTTTCACTCCCGGATCTTCCCCTCGCCGAGGCCCTGTCCCGCGCTATCGCTCGTACCGCGGCGGCGCACGCGGAAACCTGTGACCTTTCTCACCCGCGCACTCCGCAGGCAACCGTGGTCCTCGCCCGCTGGTCCCCGGCCGCCGTCGAGTACCTGGTCCTCTCCGACTCGGCCCTGCTGCTGGAGGCCCCCGACGGCACCCTCACCCCCGTCCTGGACGACCGGCTGGCCCGGCTGCCCCGCTCGGCCCTCGCCACGGACGCGCTGGTGGACGCCAACCTGCGCAACAGGGAGGGCGGCTTCTTCACGGCCGCGGCCGACCCCGCCGTGGCGGCGCGCGCCGTGACGGGGGCGCTGCCGCGCGCCGGGGTTCGGACGCTGGCGGCGCTGACGGACGGGGCCGCGCGGTGGGTGGAGAAGTTCGGGGAGGGCGACTGGGCGGACTGCCTGGCACTGGTGCGCAAACAGGGCGCCCAGGCACTGGTGGACCGGGTGCGGGAGCTGGAACGCGCGGACGCGGCGGGCGACCGGGCGTTCCTCGGACGCAGCAAGACGCACGACGACGCGACGGTGGTCTACGCCGAGTTGTGAGCCGGACGGCGCCGGTACTACTTCTCCATCCCCCGGTTGAGTTCGTGCAGCAGCCGGGCCAGTTCCGTCACCTCGCGGGGGTCCCAGTCGGCGAGCCGGCGGGCGTACCGGGCGCGGCGGGCCTCCCGGACCCGGCCGACGCGTTGCTGGCCCTCCGGGGTCAGGGTGACGAGCCAGGCCCGGCCGTCGGCAGGGTCCGGCTCGCGGGCGACGAGCCCGAGGTCCTCCAGCGCGCGCAGCTGGCGGGACATGGTCGCCTTGCCGACGCCGATGAAGGCGGCGAGGTCGGTGGCGCGCTGGCCGCCGCACTCGCCGAGCCGGACGAGCAGTCCGTACGCGGACGACTCCAGATCGGGGTGGACCTCCCGGGCCATCTCGCCCTGGTTGGCCCGGGCCCGCCGCAGCAGGACCGTCAACTCCCGCTCCAGGGCGAGGAACTCGGGTTGGTTCACACCACTGCCGGACAGGTGGGATTCGCCTCCGCGACCGCCGCCGTTCCCGTCTTCGTGCACGTCAGCCCCTGCCTCGATTTTTCCGGTCCTGAAAGTTTCCGCCGCGGGCCGCCATCGCCGCAGCTCGCCAAGTATTTCGCAGGCTTAGACCAACGGCGGCTCCCGGCCCTCTTCCACCCGCTGTTTCTACGTGCGTAGAGTCTTCACCGGACCTCCGGATGGCATGCGCACGCCATTCCCGTGCCATCCAGGGGTTCTCCCCACTCGCGCATCCCCCACCGAGCACCACCGAGCCATCGGAGGGCACGTCATGCTCGTGCACAGATCCGGATCGGCCCGCGGGCGGCGGTTCGCCGTCACCGGGATCCTGCTCGCCGCGTTCTCCCTCGTGTTCACCCTTCCCGCCGACGCCTCGTCGTCCGCGGACGTCCCGGCCCGCGGCTCCGCCCACATGGGCATGGGCGTCGCGGCCCACGACGGCGAACACGGCACCCCCGTCCCGGGCCGCGCGGCCCAGACGGAGGGCGTCGACGTCTCCAGCCACCAGGGCAACGTCGCCTGGTCGACCCTGTGGAACAGCGGCGTCAAATGGGCCTACGCCAAGGCCACCGAGGGGACGTACTACACCAACCCCTACTTCGCCCAGCAGTACAACGGCTCCTACAACGTCGGCATGATCCGGGGCGCCTACCACTTCGCCACCCCGGACACCACGAGCGGCGCCACCCAGGCCAACTACTTCGTCGACCACGGCGGCGGCTGGTCCAGGGACGGCAAGACGCTGCCGGGCGCGCTCGACATCGAGTGGAACCCCTACGGCGCCACCTGCTACGGCAAGTCGCAGAGCGGGATGGTCTCCTGGATCCGCGACTTCCTGAACACCTACAAGGCCCGCACCGGCCGCGACGCCGTGATCTACACGGCCACCAGCTGGTGGACCCAGTGCACCGGCAACTACGGCGGTTTCGCCGCCAACAACCCGCTGTGGATCGCCCGGTACGCCTCCACGGTGGGCACGCTGCCGGCCGGCTGGGGCTACTACACGATGTGGCAGTACACGTCGTCCGGTCCGACGGTCGGCGACCACAACAAGTTCAACGGTGCGCTGGACCGGGTCCAGGCGCTCGCGAACGGCTGACGCACGACGCGTACGGCGACGGCCCGGACTCCACACGGAGTCCGGGCCGTCCCCTTTCCTCATCCGGTCGCGTCCGTCACGCCGCGACCGGAACCTCGCGCTCCGCACCGTTGGTCGCCGGTGCGAGCGCCAGTTCCAGCACCTGGCGGACGTCGGTGACGGCGTGCACGTCCAGCTTGTCCAGCACCTCCGCAGGGACGTCGTCCAGGTCGGGCTCGTTGCGCTTGGGGATGATCACCGTGGTGACCCCTGCCCGGTGCGCGGCGAGCAGCTTCTGCTTGACCCCGCCGATCGGCAGCACCCGCCCGGTCAGCGAGACCTCGCCGGTCATCGCCACGTCGGTGCGGACCAGCCGGCCCGAGAGCAGCGAGGCGAGGGCCGTGGTCATGGTGACGCCGGCGCTCGGACCGTCCTTGGGGACCGCGCCCGCCGGGAAGTGGATGTGCGCTCCCCGGTCCTTCAGGTCGCCCACGGGCAGTTCCAGCTCGGCGCCGTGGCTGCGCAGGAAACTCAGCGCGATCTGCGCCGACTCCTTCATCACGTCGCCCAGCTGACCGGTCAGGGTCAGTCCCGCCGCGCCGGTCTCCGGGTCGGCCAGCGACGCCTCGACGTACAGGACGTCGCCACCCGCGCCGGTGACCGCGAGGCCGGTGGCCACGCCGGGCACCGCGGTGCGCCGCTCGGCCGGGTCCTGGGCGGACTCGGGCACGTGGTGCGGCCGCCCGATCAGGCCGCGCAGGTCGCCCTCGGTGACGGTGAACGGCAGCTCCCGCTCGCCCAGCTCGTGCTGGGCCGCCACCTTGCGCAGCAGCCGCGCGATGGACCGCTCCAGGGTGCGTACGCCCGCCTCGCGGGTGTACTCGCCCGCCAGCTTGCGCAGCGCGCCCTCGTCGACGGTGACCTCGTCCGCGTCGAGTCCGGCCCGCTCCAGCTGGCGCGGGAGCAGGTGGTCACGGGCGATGACGACCTTCTCGTCCTCGGTGTAGCCGTCGAGGCGGACCAGCTCCATGCGGTCGAGCAGGGCCTCCGGGATGGCCTCCAGGACGTTGGCGGTGGCCAGGAAGACCACGTCGGACAGGTCCAGCTCGACCTCCAGGTAATGGTCCCGGAAGGTGTGGTTCTGGGCCGGGTCGAGGACCTCCAGCAGGGCGGCGGCCGGGTCGCCCCGGAAGTCGGAGCCCACCTTGTCGATCTCGTCGAGCAGGACGACCGGGTTCATGGATCCCGCCTCCTTGATCGCCCGCACGATCCGGCCGGGCAGCGCGCCGACGTACGTACGCCGGTGGCCGCGGATCTCGGCCTCGTCGCGGACGCCGCCGAGGGCGACGCGGACGAACTTGCGGCCCATCGCGTGGGCGACGGACTCGCCGAGGCTGGTCTTGCCGACGCCGGGCGGGCCGACCAGGGCGAGCACGGCACCGCCGCGCCGGCCGCCGACCACGCCGAGGCCCCGGTCGCCGCGCCGCTTGCGCACGGCCAGGTACTCGGTGATGCGCTCCTTCACGTCCTCCAGGCCCGCGTGCTCGGCGTCGAGCACCGCCTGGGCGCCCTGGATGTCGTAGGCGTCCTCGGTGCGCTCGCTCCACGGCATCTCCAGGACCGTGTCGAGCCAGGTGCGGATCCAGGAGCCCTCGGGCGACTGGTCGGAGGACCGCTCCAGCTTGTCGACCTCCTTGAGCGCGGCCTCGCGGACCTTCTCGGGCAGGTCGGCGGCCTCCACGCGGGCCCGGTAGTCGTCGGACTCCTCACCGTCCTGCTCGCCGTTGATCTCGCGCAGTTCCTTGCGGACGGCTTCGAGCTGGCGGCGCAGCAGGAACTCCCGCTGCTGCTTGTCGACGCCCTCCTGGACGTCCTTGGCGATGGTCTCGGCGACGTCCTGCTCGGCGAGGTGGTCGCGCAGCTGCTGGGTGGCGAGCTTGAGACGGGCCACCGGGTCGGTGGTCTCGAGCAGCTCGACCTTCTGCTCGGTGGTCAGGAACGGCGAGTAGCCGGAGTTGTCGGCGAGCGCGGACACGTCGTCGATGGCCTGGACCCGGTCGACGACCTGCCAGGCGCCGCGCTTGCGCAGCCAGGCGGTGGCGAGCGCCTTGTACTCCTTCACCAGCTCGGCGACCTGGCCGGGCAGTGGCTCGGGGACGGTCTCGTCGACGCGGGTGCCCTCGACCCAGAGCGCGGCGCCGGGGCCGGTGGTGCCGGCGCCGATGCGCACCCGGCCCCGGCCGCGGATCAGGGCGCCGGGGTCGCCGTCGGCCAGGCGGCCGACCTGCTCGACCGTGCCGAGCACGCCGGTGGCGGCGTGGGTGCCGTCGATGCGCGGGACGAGGAGGACGCGGGGCTTGCCGGGCTCGGACCTGGCGGCGGCCTGGGCGGCCTCCACCGCGGCCCGTACCTCGGCGTCGCTCAGGTCCAGGGGGACGACCATGCCGGGCAGGACCACTTCGTCGTCGAGCGGCAGCACGGGCAGGGTGAGCGGTGTGAAGGCGGCGGACTCAGCAGCCATGATCTCCCCTTCGGCAGTCAAGTTGAGTTACATCGACTCAATGAAAGGGAGCCCCGGATTGTTCCCCAAGGTCTGTTCGCTGTGAGCGATCAGGTGCGGGGGGTTGCTTCGCGCCCTTCGAGGACAGCACCGTCGTACCGGTTCGCATTCCTCCGGCCGGGCGATGCCAGGATGGGCCGATGCCCCTCACTACCCACGACTCCCCCGAGGCTTCCGAGGCGCCCGAGGTGCTGGACCGTCGCGAGGGCCCGTACGGCGAGGTGGTCCTGCGCCGGCACGGGACGTTGCTGCAGATCATCGCGAACGGCTGCTTCCTGATGGACACCTCCGACGGCCGTTCGGAGCGGCGCCTGGTCGACGCGGCGGCCGACGCGCTGACCGCCTCCGGCGGCCGGACCGCGCCGCACCTCCTCATCGGCGGACTCGGCGTCGGCTTCTCCCTCGCGCACGCGGCCGCCGACCCCCGCTGGGGCCGGATCGCGGTCGTCGAACGCGAGCGCGCCATCATCGACTGGCACCGCTCCGGACCGCTGGCCGCACTCTCCGCCGACGCACTGGCCGACCCGCGCGCGGAGATCGTCGAGGCGGACCTGGTCGGTTACGTCAATGAGACATCCGACACGTACGACGCCCTGTGCCTGGACATCGACAACGGCCCCGGCTGGACCGTCACCGAGGGCAACGACGGGCTGTACGCGCCGTCCGGACTGGCGGGCTGCGCGCGGCTGTTGAGGCCCGGCGGGGTGCTTGCCGTATGGTCCGCGCAGCCCTCTCCGGAATTCGAAGAAACCTTGCGTAATGCCGGTTTCCAACAGGTGCGTACCGAAGAGATCCCCGTTGCCCGGGGCGTTCCGGACGTCGTGCACATCGGCGTCGGGCCTGGATAGCAAAGGCGCGGTGACTCCCCGTACGCTGCTGCCCTGACGCGGATCATTCAAGCGTCAAGCGCAGTCATGGGATCACCCCACGGATTCCGGAAAGCACACCTCAGGGGCGGGCGATGGAGCAGACACAGACCTCCCACAACGGCACGGCCACCCAGGGCGCCCAGCGTCGGGTGCTGGTGGTCGAGGACGATCAGACGATCGTGGACGCCATCGCGACCCGTCTGCGCGCCGAGGGATTCCTGGTGCAAACGGCGGGCGACGGTCCGTCCGCCGTCGACACGGCCGAGGCTTGGCAGCCCGACCTGCTGATCCTCGACATCATGCTGCCCGGCTTCGACGGCCTGGAGGTCTGCCGGCGCGTGCAGGCCCAGCGGCCGGTGCCGGTGCTGATGCTCACCGCGCGCGACGACGAGACGGACATGCTGGTCGGCCTCGGCGTGGGCGCCGACGACTACATGACCAAGCCGTTCTCGATGCGCGAGCTGGCCGCCCGGGTGCACGTGCTGCTGCGGCGGGTGGAGCGGGCCGTGGTGGCCGCCTCCACGCCGCGCAGCGGCATCCTGCGCCTGGGTGAACTGGAGATCGACCACGCGCAGCGCCGGGTGCGGGTGCGCAGCGAGGACGTCCACCTCACGCCCACCGAGTTCGACCTGCTGGTCTGCCTGGCGAACACCCCGCGCGCGGTGCTCTCCCGCGAGCAGCTGCTCGCCGAGGTGTGGGACTGGGCGGACGCCTCCGGCACCCGGACCGTGGACAGCCACATCAAGGCGCTGCGCCGGAAGATCGGCGCCGAGCGCATCCGCACCGTGCACGGCGTGGGATACGCCTTGGAGACACCGACGCCATGAGCAGCAGAGGACGGGAAGCCGCACGGAGGAGCCCCGGCCCTCGGACCACCGGGGAGCCCTGGGGCGGCGTGCGCCCGTTCTCGATCAAGACCAAGCTGGGCGCGCTGGTCGTCACGTCGGTGCTGATCACCACCGGCCTGTCGGTGATAGCGGTGCACACCAAGACGGAGCTGCGGTTCATCACGGTCTTCTCGATGATCGCCACGCTGCTGATCACGCAGTTCGTGGCGCACTCGCTGACCGCGCCGCTGGACGAGATGAACGCGGTGGCCCGGTCCATCTCGCACGGCGACTACACCCGCCGGGTGCGCGAGAACCGCCGCGACGAACTGGGCGACCTGGCCGTCACCATCAACCGCATGGCCGACGACCTGGAGGCCCAGGACCTCCAGCGCAAGGAGCTGGTGGCGAACGTCTCGCACGAGCTGCGCACCCCGATCGCGGGCCTGCGCGCGGTGCTGGAGAACATCGTCGACGGCGTCACCGAGGCCGACCCGGAGACCATGCGCACGGCGCTCGGGCAGACCGAGCGGCTCGGCCGGCTGGTGGAGACGCTCCTCGACCTCTCCCGCCTGGACAACGGCGTCATACCGCTGCGCAAACGCCGCTTCGAGGTGTGGCCGTACCTGTCCGGCGTACTGAAGGAGGCCAACATGGTCGCCTCCGCGCGCGCGGGCATCGCCTCCGGCTCCGGCAGCCACACCCGTACCGACGTGCACCTGGCCCTGGACGTCTTCCCGCCGGAGCTGACCGCGCACGCCGACCCGGAGCGCATCCACCAGGTCGTCGCCAACCTCATCGACAACGCCGTCAAGCACAGCCCGCCGCACGGCCGGGTGACGGTCCGGGCGCGGCGCGGAGAGCTGCCCGAGTCCCTGGAGCTGGAGGTGCTCGACGAGGGACCCGGCATTCCGCGCTCTGAGTGGCGCCGGGTGTTCGAGCGGTTCAACCGGGGTTCGGTGTCGCGGCCGCACGGTCCGGGCAGCGACGGAGGCACCGGCCTGGGCCTCGCGATCGCGCGCTGGGCGGTGGATCTGCACGGCGGCCGGATCGGGGTGGCCGAATCCGAGCGGGGCTGCCGCATCCTCATCACTCTTCCGGGCCTGCCGTCGACGTCCGGTTGACGTAGGCTTCGAAGCGGAGCCTCAAGATCCACTGCGTCCGCGCTGGCAGACACGTGTGATCAGGCACGGGCCCGCGTTTTCCAGGCGCCGGGTCCCGGTCTCCCGATCCCGCACGCAGCAGAACCTCGCTTGTTTCCCGCCATTTCCAGCGCCGAAACGCGGTCTGCAATGTGACTTACACGACGATGAACGGGCCCAGTCTGACCTTCCGGGGCCGGTAGGCGTAGCCTTGATTCCCGCTGTCCACCATCTTGTGAAGCGGAAGAGGGCGGTTCTCGCCGTGTCGCCACAGTCCCCCAGTAACTCGAGCATCTCGACCGACACCGACCAAGCGGGCACCGCGGGAAAGAACCCCGCGGCCGCGTTCGGTGCCAATGAGTGGCTCGTCGACGAGATCTATCAGCAGTACCTCCAGGACCCGAACTCCGTGGACCGAGCCTGGTGGGACTTCTTCGCCGACTACAAGCCCGGAGCGGCGGCCCAGCCCGCCGCCGGCACGGTGACCACGGACTCCGGCAGCACGCCGCCGGCCGCCCCCGCCGCGCAGGCTCCGGCCCCGGCCCAGCCGAAGGCCGCCGCCCCGGCGCCCGCCCCCGCCAAGCCCGCCGCTGCCGCCCCCGCGGCTCCGGCCGCTCCGGCCACCAAGCCCGCCGCCGCGCCGGCCAAGCCGGCCGCCAAGCCGCAGGCCAAGGCAGCCGCGCCCGCCAAGGACGCCGGCACCGCCCCCGAGGGCCCCGAGCTGGTGACCCTGCGCGGCCCGGCCGCCGCGGTCGCGAAGAACATGAACGCCTCGCTGGAGCTGCCCACGGCCACGTCCGTGCGCGCGGTCCCGGTGAAGCTGCTGTTCGACAACCGCATCGTCATCAACAACCACCTCAAGCGCGCCCGGGGCGGGAAGATCTCCTTCACGCACCTGATCGGCTACGCGATGGTGCAGGCCATCAAGGCCATGCCGACGATGAACCACTCGTTCGGCGAGAAGGACGGCAAGCCGACCCTGGTCAAGCCGGCCCACATCAACCTCGGCCTCGCCATCGACCTGGTCAAGCCCAACGGCGACCGCCAGCTGGTCGTCGCGGCGATCAAGAAGGCCGAGACGCTGAACTTCTTCGAGTTCTGGCAGGCCTACGAGGACATCGTCCGTCGCGCCCGCGACAACAAGCTGACGATGGACGACTTCACCGGCGTCACGGTCTCCCTGACCAACCCCGGCGGCCTCGGCACCGTCCACTCCGTGCCGCGCCTGATGCCCGGCCAGTCGGTCATCCTGGGCGTCGGCTCCATGGACTACCCGGCGGAGTTCCAGGGCACCAGCCAGGACACCCTGAACAAGCTCGGCATCTCGAAGGTCATGACGCTCACGTCGACCTACGACCACCGGGTCATCCAGGGCGCCGCCTCCGGCGAGTTCCTTCGCCAGGTCGCCAACCTGCTGCTCGGCGAGAACGGCTTCTACGACGAGATCTTCAAGGCGCTGCGCATCCCCTACGAGCCGGTCCGCTGGCTCAAGGACATCGACGCCTCGCACGACGACGACGTCACCAAGGCCGCCCGCGTCTTCGAGCTGATCCACTCCTACCGGGTGCGCGGCCACGTCATGGCCGACACCGACCCGCTGGAGTACCAGCAGCGCAAGCACCCCGACCTGGACATCACCGAGCACGGGCTCACCCTGTGGGACCTGGAGCGCGAGTTCGCGGTCGGCGGCTTCGCCGGCAAGTCCCTGATGAAGCTGCGCGACATCCTCGGCGTGCTGCGCGACTCGTACTGCCGCACCACCGGCATCGAGTTCATGCACATCCAGGACCCCAAGCAGCGCAAGTGGATCCAGGACCGCATCGAGCGCTCGCACACCAAGCCGGAGCGCGAGGAGCAGCTGCGCATCCTGCGCCGCCTGAACGCCGCCGAGGCGTTCGAGACGTTCCTGCAGACCAAGTACGTCGGCCAGAAGCGGTTCTCCCTGGAGGGCGGCGAGTCCGTCATCCCGCTGCTCGACGCGGTCATCGACTCGGCGGCCGAGTCCCGCCTGGACGAGGTCGTCATCGGCATGGCCCACCGCGGCCGGCTGAACGTGCTGGCCAACGTGGTCGGCAAGTCGTACGCGCAGATCTTCCGCGAGTTCGAGGGCAACCTCGACCCGAAGTCGATGCACGGCTCCGGCGACGTGAAGTACCACCTGGGCGCCGAGGGCACCTTCACCGGCCTGGACGGCGAGCAGATCGCGGTCTCGCTGGTCGCCAACCCCTCGCACCTGGAGGCGGTGGACCCGGTCCTGGAGGGCGTCTCGCGCGCCAAGCAGGACATCATCAACAAGGGCGGCACGGACTTCACCGTCCTGCCGGTGGCGATCCACGGCGACGCGGCCTTCGCGGGCCAGGGGGTGGTCGCCGAGACCCTGAACATGTCGCAGCTGCGGGGCTACCGCACCGGCGGCACGGTCCACGTCGTCATCAACAACCAGGTCGGCTTCACCGCCGCCCCGGAGTCCTCGCGCTCCTCGATGTACGCCACCGACGTGGCCCGCATGATCGAGGCCCCGATCTTCCACGTGAACGGCGACGACCCGGAGGCCTGCGTCCGCGTGGCGCGGCTCGCCTTCGAGTTCCGCCAGGCGTTCAACAAGGACGTGGTGATCGACCTCATCTGCTACCGCCGCCGCGGTCACAACGAGACCGACAACCCGGCCTTCACCCAGCCGCTGATGTACGACCTGATCGACAAGAAGCGCTCGGTGCGCAAGCTGTACACCGAGTCCCTCATCGGTCGCGGCGACATCACTCTGGAAGAGGCCGAGCAGGCGCTGCAGGACTACCAGGGCCAGCTGGAGAAGGTCTTCACCGAGGTCCGCGAGGCCGTCTCGCAGCCGGCGTCCGCGGAGCCCGCGGAGCCGCAGGCGGAGTTCCCGGTCGCCGTGAACACCGCGATCACCGCCGAGACCGTCAAGCGGATCGCCGAGTCCCAGGTCAACATCCCCGACCACATCACCGTGCACCCGCGGCTGCTGCCGCAGCTGCAGCGCCGCGCGGCGATGGTCGAGGACGGCACGATCGACTGGGGCATGGGCGAGACCCTCGCCGTCGGCTCGCTCCTGCTGGACGGCGTGCCGGTCCGGCTGACCGGCCAGGACTCGCAGCGCGGCACCTTCGGCCAGCGCCACGCGGTCGTCATCGACCGTGAGACGGGCGACGAGTTCACCCCGCTGCTGTACCTGTCCGAGGACCAGGCCCGGTACAACGTCTACAACTCCCTCCTCTCCGAGTACGCGGTGATGGGCTTCGAGTACGGCTACTCGCTGGCCCGCCCGGACGCGCTGGTGATGTGGGAGGCGCAGTTCGGCGACTTCGTCAACGGCGCGCAGACGGTCGTGGACGAGTTCATCTCCTCGGCCGAGCAGAAGTGGAACCAGACCTCCGGCGTCACCCTCCTGCTCCCGCACGGCTACGAGGGCCAGGGCCCGGACCACTCCTCGGCCCGCCCCGAGCGGTTCCTGCAGCTGTGCGCGCAGAACAACATGACGGTCGCGATGCCGACCCTGCCGTCGAACTACTTCCACCTCCTGCGGTGGCAGGTGCACAACCCGCACCACAAGCCGCTGGTGGTCTTCACCCCGAAGTCGATGCTGCGCCTGAAGGCGGCGGCCTCGAAGGCGGAGGAGTTCACGACGGGCCAGTTCCGCCCGGTCATCGGCGACGACTCGGTCGACCCGGCCGCCGTCAAGAAGGTCGTCTTCACCGCCGGCAAGGTCTACTACGACCTGGACGCCGAGCGGAAGAAGCGCGGTCTGACGGACACGGCCATCATCCGCATCGAGCGCCTGTACCCGCTGCCGGGTGCCGAGCTCCAGGCGGAGATCGCCAAGTACCCGAACGCCGAGAAGTACCTGTGGGCCCAGGAGGAGCCGGCGAACCAGGGTGCCTGGCCGTTCATCGCGCTCAACCTGATCGACCACCTGGACCTGGCGGTCGGCGCCGACGTCCCGCACGGCGAGCGCCTGCGCCGCATCTCGCGGCCGCACGGCTCGTCCCCGGCCGTGGGCTCCGCCAAGCGGCACCAGGCCGAGCAGGAGCAGCTGGTGCGTGAGGTCTTCGAGGCCTGAGCCCGCACCGCCTGACCGACCGAAGAGGCCGGCCCCGTGTCCCGGGGCCGGCCTCTTCGCGTCGGTACTCGTGCCGTGGCTCGCCTGCCGTCGCTCAGCCGAGGTGGGGTTCGAAGTCCCAGTAGGGCCGGGTGCGCTGCCGGGCGGAGAGCGTGTGCGGATGCTGGGCACCCAGGGTCCGGGTCAGGGCCAGCAACGCGTCCTCCTCCAGCTTGCCGGCCTCCTCCTGCTCCCGGGCGGCCCGCAGATCGGCGGCCAGGGCCACCTGGCAGGACAGGGTCAGCGGGTGCTCGCCGCCCAGCGTGCGATGGGCCCGGCGCACCGTGTCCCGGCCGAGTTCCACCGCGTCGGCGATCCGCCCGTTGAAGTTGCGCGCGCCGGTGGCGCACAGGGCGCAGCCGAGCACCCAGGGGTGGTCGGCCCCCAGAGTGGCGGTGAGGCCGGCCAGGGCCGCTTCGAACATCGCCATGGCCTCGGCCCGCTCGCCGGCCGCCTGCATGACCAGACCGGTGTTGGCGAGCATGCCGGTGGCGACGGGATGGGCGGGCCCGAGCAGCGCCCGGTAACCGGCCTCGGCCTCCTCGATGAGCTCGCGGGCGTGACTGAGGTCGCCGTGTTCGCGGAGGTAGTTGCCGTAGTTGGTGAGGAGCGCGAGGGTTCTGTAGTGCTCACGGCCGTGGACCTGCGCCAGCTCGTCGAGCAGGCTCGCCATCTCGGGGCCGATGTCCTGGGTGGGACCGCCCCCTCGACGCCGGCTCATCACCAGCTGGGTGCGTGCTGCCAGAGTCTGCGGATGCTGAGGACCGAGCACCTGCACGTGCAGCCGGACCGCCGGCTCCTGGCGGGCGAGCGCGTCCCGGTAGCGGCCGAGCAGGCGCAGGTCGTGGGTGACGGCACTGGACGAGTTGAGCGTGCTGATGTGCCGGACCCGCAGGACACTCTCTCGGATGCCGAGGTTCTCCAGGTCGAGTTCGTACGCCTCGGTGAACCGGCCGAGCAGGCGCAGGCTGACGCCGAGGTTGTGCCGGGCGACCATCGTGGCGGACTCGTTGGGGCCCAGCAGGCGCTCCGTGCCGTCCAGGACCTGGCGCTGGAGCTCGTATGCCTCGTCGTACCGCCCCAGGTGGCGCAGGCAGTTGCCCATGGCCCCCTTGGTGGTCAGCTCGGACAGCGTGTTGTCGTCCGGCCCCGCCTGCAACCGCTCCAGGATGCCCCGGTCGAGGTCGTACGCCTCACGGAACCGGCCGCTGGCCCGGACCATGTTGCTCTCCTCCCGCGCCAGGTTCAGCATCGGCTGCGAGAGCGACGGCAGGAACCCGGCCCAGCGCTCGCGAATCCGCCGGGCGAGATCCAGACCAGTGGTGTACTCGCCACTGCGGCGGCAGTAGCGCAGGCAGTTGAGCACCGTCTCCTGGACGCGGGGCCGGGTGCTGTCGAGCGCTCCCGAGGGCTCCAGGTGCGGCAGCAGCTCGGCGTACCGGGGCCAGTTCCGGCTGTCGAGCGGGTTGTCGGGATCCGCCTCGGCCAGCAGGGTGCGCACGGCACGGCGGTAGCCGTCGCGCCGGTCGTCCCCGGTCAGCTTGGAGACGATGTCGTGGACGAGACGGTGCATGTGCACCGACTCCTGGTGCGGACCCATCTCCATGCCGACCGGGCCCCGGGTCTCGCGGGTGAGGACCGAGTAGTTCACCAGGGTGTCCAGGGCCCGGGACCAGGCGGGCAGATCCGCCGTCATCCAGCGCAGGTCCTCGGAGAGATCGGCGTGCGGGTAGGCACGGATGAGTCCGAGCGGGATACGCCCGGGAGCGAACGACGTGCAGAGGCCCAGCACGTCGATGACCTGCGGCTGTTCACGGCGGAACCGGTTGAGCAGTATCGACCAGGAGGTCATGGACGACTGCGGGAAACCCGCTCCGGCGACCGGTTCGTCCACGGTGGAGAGTCTGCGCTCCCGCACCATCCGCAGGTACTCGGACACCTCCATACCGGACTCGCCGAGCCAGGAGGCGGCCTGCACCAGCGGCAGCGGTACGTCGCCGAACTCGGCGGCGACCTCGTCCGCCTCCGCCGCGCTGATGTGGCCGGCCCGGCGCATCAGATAGCCGACGGACTCCGCGCGCGCGAAGCCGGGAACCTCCACGACCTCGGTCCGCTCGCTCCAGGCGCGGTTGCGGGAGGTGACCAGGACGTGACCGGCTCCCTGTGGAAGCAGGGTGTCGGCGCCCTCGGTCTCGTCCCAGCCGTCGAAGACCACCAGCCACTTCTGGTGCGGGGCACCGCGTCGCAGCGCGTTTCGTACGGCGCGGATGCGTTCGCCCGGTTCACTGCCGCTGCGCAGGCCCAGTTCGACGGCGAGTTCACCGAGGCGGTCGCGCTGGATGTTGCGGTCGTCGGAGTTGACCCACCAGACCACGTCGTAATCGGTGCTGAAGCGGTGCGCGTACTCGGCGGCGACTTGGGTCTTGCCGATGCCCGACATGCCGAGCAGCGTGCAGGTGGCCGCTCCGCGCTCGGCGTCCGCGAGGCACTGGTGGATGGTGGTGAGCAGGTCGTCCCGGCCGGTGAAGCGCGGGTTTCGGCGAGGCACCTCGCCCCAGATCTCGCAGCGCGCGTCGGGGAAGCGGACCTGGGTGGCCGAGGTGCGCGGGGCGCGCAGCGGCGTCAGGCCGAGCCGGGCGAGCAGCCGCTCTTCGACCGCCTCCTCGCTCAACTCCCAGAGGCTGGCCGGTTCCAGTACGGCGGTGGCGGGCAGCAGGGGCCGGTTGGTGAGGTTGACGGCGGCGAAGCGGTCGGCGTGCGCGGCGACGAAGCCCCGCAGGACGTCGTTCCACTCCCCCGGCGGACGCGGTCCGAGCTCGAAGAACCAGTCGTCGAGCACGAGAAGCACCCGCCCGCTGGCCAGCAGCAGGTCACCGAGGGAGTCCTCCAGCGGGATCTCACGCGGAGGATCCCAGCGCTGCAGCGTGGTCCGGTGGCCATGGCGTCCCAGACACTGCTCGATCCACGCCGCCCACGAGCGGTGGTACCCGGGGAAGACCACCAGGATGTGCTCGGAGGCCGTCGCACCGCCCCCGCCGAACCGCTGTTCCGCCATCTCCGCTCCCACTTCCCGCCGCGTCCGCCGCGCCACACGCCACGCTAACGCAACGCGGTCACTCCCATACGTTCCGTCATGTCGAGTTTCGGTCCGCCACGCCGAGATGCTCGTGGTGGCTCCGCATTTCCCGGACGAACCCCCGTCCCGCACAAGTCAGTTCATCGGATTCACGCAGTACGGACAAGGCTTCCGCGACCTCTTCCCGCGACCTCGCGAAACGTTCCGCGGCCCGTCGCCGCCAGTCGGCGGGTACGGCGACGGCACGAGCCGCCCGCGACCACAGGTCGAGCAGCGCGAGGTGGGCGTACGCGCCCTGGAGGACCGCCGGGACGGGACGGGGGTCCGACCGCCAGGCCACCCGATGCAGGGCACCGCCCGGACGGCACAAGGGGACGACCTCGTCGAGGGCCGCCAGCTTGGTGTGGTGGCTCTCGTGCACCAGCGTCTCCACCAGCTCCGACGCGTCGGCGGGCAGCTGGGTCAGCACGGCGCCCGGGGCCGCGCGGAGTGTCGCTCCGGTCGGGAGTCCTTCGCCGCGTCCGTCGGCCAGCGGTACCACGGCACGCACCAGCGCGTCGGTCTCGGCGCCCCGGCCCGGGTGGGTGGCCGCCAGCAGCGCGCGGGCCAGCCGCCACCGCTCGGTCCACTCCCGCTGCTCGGTGCGGACGTGGTCGACCGCGGGAACGGCTGCCGCCCCGATGCCCCGGGGTGGCACGCGGTAGGGGTCCAGGTCGTCGAGGACCGCCGTACCGCCGGGCAGTTTCCGCAGCGGGGACCAGCCGGCCCGCTCCGTGAGCCGCAGGGTCCCGTCCCGGCTGCTCACCCGGGCCCGCCCGGACGGGCACCCCAGCACGCCCAGACCGGGCAGCGCCAAGCGGCCCGAGGGCACCGCGCGCGTTCCGGACGGGGGCCGGCCGGCCCGGACGGCGGCGGCGACGGCGACGCCTCCCAGGTGGGCAAGACGCGCCTCGAAGGCCGCCCCGGTCCCAGCAGCGAGGGCCTCCGCGAGCCAGGCACCGACCGTGGGGTAGTCGAGGACGCCACGCACCGCGGCGGTGTCGGCCCGCTCCGCGCGCTCCAGCAGTGCCCAGTCGTCCTCGAAGTCCCGGTAGGCGGCCGGGGACAGCGAGGCGCGCTGCCGTTCGACCCGCACCAGGAGGGCCTTGAGGAGCAGCATGCGACGCGCGTGGATCGCGGCACGCAGTGCCGCCGTCGTTTCGGGTGTGGGGCAGGTTCTGGCGAGTGCGGCGAAGACGTCGGACGGAACTGCCGCCGAAGTCATTCCCTGGACACCCAGGACCGTGTCGACTCGGCAAGTTGGGCCGAAAACGCGCCCTCGCCAGGGTCCTCCGGTGCCAGGTCGTCCTCGCCGTCGCTGTTCCAGACCTGCTGGAACTCGCCGGGAACCGACAGCACCCGGTCGACGGCCGCGATGAGTTCCGGATCGTCCATGGCACGCAATGTCCTGAGGTCGGCGTCGGCGAGCCCGGTCAGTGCACCGGCCGGCCCGACGCCCCTGCCGCGGCCGGGCGTTCCTTTCCCCTGGTCCGCCACCCTCGGCTCCTCCTCGCCCACGTCCGTCCCGCCCCCTCGCAATGGTTGCCCAGTTCTTCCCGACCGGCCGGAGACGGAAACCCTTCAGGGATCAACTGCGCGCAAACTCGGCCTGGTTGTCCCGCTGCTCCCAAGAGTGCCAAGACGGTGAGAAACGCCTCCACTCCTCGTCCGACATGGACCGTGCCGGGGCAGGAGGTGTCCGTCCCGCCGCGAGGTCGTCCTCCGCACGCCGCGTCAGCTCCACCTCGGCCCAGTCGACCTCGCGCAGAGCCCCCGTGAGCCGCTGCCACTGCTCCCGCGCCGCCCGGTAGGCCGCACCGGCCGCGCTCGGGCGGCCCAGCAGCACCAGTACCGCCCCGCGCCCGTGCCGGGCCCGCGCCACCGTCACCGACCCCGGCCCGTCCGGGTGCGCCTCCCGCGCCGCGCGCTCGGCGTTCTCGTACGCGTGCAGCGCCTCGAAGAGCACGGGTGCGCCGGCCCGGTACCACCCTTCGAGCCGCACCCTGCCGAGCTGCAGCCATGCCTCGGCCCGTACGCCCACGTCGGCCGCCGCGCGCACGGCCTGCCCCAGCAGGTGCCGGCTCTCGAACAGGTCGGGCAGGAAGCCCAGGTGCCGGAAGCGCTGGGCGAGGGCGCTGCCCACCAGCGCCTGCAACCGGCCGCGCTGCGCGGAGCGGGCGGGCAGGTCCTTGAGGGCCTCCCGCAGGACGGACTCCGCGCGGTCCACGAGATTCGCGCCGTCCCCCCGGGACGCCCTGCGCAGCAGCGACTCGCCCCAGGCGGTGAGGAGCCCGCAGCGTACGACGCTCTCCGGCGGCGCGAGCAGCACGGCCGTCTCGTACGCCTCGTCGGCCTCCTGGGCCTCGCCGGCCCTGTCGTGGAACGCCGCCCGGGCGGCGAGGCAGGGCAGCCGCAAGTCGGGGTCGTCGCCGGCGGCCCGCTCGGCCCGCAGCAGCGCGTCCCGTGTGGCCGCCTCGTCCGCCCCGTCCGCCGAGGCGCCGCGCAGTGCCCGCGCCAGGTCGAGCAGGGCCCGGCTGCGTACGCGGGCGGGGGCGTCGGACTCGTCCAGCAGGGCGCACCCGGGGCGCAGGTCGGCGGCGGCCTCGCCGTGGTGCCCCAGGTCCAGCAGGAGCCGGCCGCGGCGCAGCAGCCGGGCCCGGTGCACGCCCCGCCAGGTCTCGGCGCGCCGGCGTTCCTCGCCGGAAGCGCCCTCCGTGGGCGCGGTGCCCCGGCGGCCGGCGGCGGGCCAGGGGGGCGCGTCGGGGTCCAGGACGGCGAGCGCCGCCGTGAGGTGGGCCGGGTCGCCGGTGACGCGCCACAGCGCGTGCAGTCCGGCGGCGAGTTCGAGCGCGGCCTGCGCCTGCGCGAGGCTGTGTTCGGGCGCCGCACGGTGCGCCGCGGCCAGTTCCTCGGTGGCGGCGGTGAGGAGGTCCGCCCGGCGCTCCGGCGCGCGGCCCGCCACCGTGTCGGCCTCGGCGCGCAGCACCCGGCCGAGGACCAGCCGGGCCCGTGCGCCGTCGCCCTCGTCGGGTGCCGTGGCGGCGTCGGCCGCGGCCCTGGCGGCCGCCCGCACCGCGGCCTCGGCGTGCTCCCGCGCCCGGTGGAGCACGTCCGGGTCGGCCAGCGTCCGCCACTGCCCGAGCAGCCGCTCCGCCTCCGTCAGGGGCTCGGGCGTGACCAGGTCGGGCAGGTAGAAGCGCAGCACCCGGGCGGGCACGCGGGCGAACAGCTCGGCCTCGGCGCTGTCCCCGGCGTTCGGTCCGAAGTCGTCGTCCGTGCGCGACTCGGCGTCGACGGGCCCGGCGTCGCGCCCGGCGAGACGGACGGCGGCCAGCGCGGCGAAGTTGCGGGTGCCCTTGCCGAAGCGGCGCTCCACGTAGTCCGAGCAGTGCTTGAGGACCAGTCCGGCGGTGTCCTGGTCGAGGGTGGAGAGCAACAGGTCCTGCACCCGGCCCGGGTAGGTGAAGCACGGCTGCTCCCCGGTGCCGGGCAGCCGGCGCAGCAGCCCGCCCAGCAGGACCTCCGCCAACTCCATGGGGCCGGTGTCGGGCAGCATGGCGCGCTGGACGAGTTGCATCACGGGCAGGGTGAGCGGGGCGGCGGCCAGGTACACGGCGAGGCGCAGCGCTCCCGGCGAGGCGGTCGCCCGGAACGCGCGGACGAGTTCGTCGTCACCGCGCGCGCCCGTGTCGGCAGGGGCCGCCGGCGCGGGGCGGTACGTCGTCCGCGCGGCCCAGGCCCGCTCGCCGGTGGGACCGGTGCCGGCCAGCAGCCGCGCCCAGGTCTCGAACGCCTCGGGTGTCGGCTGGAGCACCGGTACCGCGGTGGCCGGTGCGGCGGTGGCGGCAGCGGCGGGCTCGTCCCACGGCTCGTCGTCCGGGTGGAAGGTGAGGCGCCCGCCGAGCTCGGCCGGCCGGACCAGCAGTCCGGGCTCCGCGGGCAGGGCGGTTCGGCCCCACAGCCGCGGCGGCAGCGGCTGGACGATGGCCAGCGGCGAGGAGCGCGGCCACCGGCGCAGCAGCCGCTGCGCACCGCCGCTCTGCCACAGGGTGCCCACGCAGTCGCTGATGAGCAGGGTGACGGAGCGGCCGGACGGGTCGTGGAGCTCGTCCGGCGAGCGCAGCCGCAGCGCGCGGCCGGGCTCGGCGGCGGGACCGATCGCCGGGCTCCCGGCGGCGTCGGCGTGCAGGTGGTGGACCCGGACGGCGGCGAACGCTCCCGACTGCTGACATGCCTGGCGCAGCTCCTCGACCAGCTGTCCCCACACGGCCATCGCGGGTCCGGTGTCGACCAGGAGACGCATGTCGGACCGCCTGCTGCGGCCCGGCCGCGTCACGGGCAGGACGAAGCCGGTCACGGCGGCGCGCTCGGCGGTCGCCTCCTCGTCGATGCCGCCGTCGGTGTACTCGGTGCCCGCGACCCGGTAACGGCCCAGGGTGCGCAGGGCCTTCTCCAGGCCGAGGAGACCGGGCAGCGCGGAGGCGGCGGGGGCGCGCACCGGGACGGTGACGTGGGTGCCTCCGTCGTCGCCCCTGCGGGTGGCGGTGCCCGCGGTGCGCAGCGGTACCGGGGTGGACGCCCTCGTGCCGGGGGTGGTGCGGTCCGGGGCGGGTGGTGCCGCGCCGTCCGCTGCGGCGGCGGGGTCGGGCGACGCGGGCGGGGTCTCGGACCCCCTCTCCGACGTACTGCCCGGCTCGGATTCGGATCGGGGGTCGGGATCGGGGTCGGGGCCGGGGTCCGGGTCCGTGCTGGGGTCGGGGCGGCCGGCGGCGCCGGGCGGTGCGGCGCCGAGCCGTCGGGCCAGCCAGACGGCGTCCGCGACGTCCTCGGCGGTGACGTCGAGGCCGGCGCGGCGCAGTCGGCCGATCAGCTCCTCCAGCGGCGCCCCCTGCATCGGGCCCTCACCTCGACCGGTCGAGCCGTTGCATGAGCAGGTCCGCGATGCGCTCGCGGGTGAGCCGTTCCGCGTGGGGCGTGTGCTGGGTGAGGAAGAGGGCGTTGAGGAGCTGGTCGGCGGCCATCACCTCGCCCGGTTCCCGGTCGAGGAACCTGCCGATCAGGTCCTGTCCCGCGGCGACCCCCTCCTCGCCGAGGTGCGCCTCGACCATGGCGGTCAGCTGCTCCTCCCCCGGTGGCTCCAACTCGAGCTGGACACAGCGCCTGAGCAGTGGCGCCGGGAAGTCCCGCTCGCCGTTGGAGGTCAGGACGATCAGCGGGAAGTTGGTGCAGGCGATCCGTCCGCCGTGCACCGCCACCCGGCCGCTGTCGTGCGACAGCACCTCGACCACGGGCTGCCGGTCGGCGACGCGCTCCAGCTCCGGGATGGCGAACTCGCCCTCTTCCAGCGTGTTCAGAAGATCGTTGGGCAGGTCGAGGTCGCTCTTGTCGAGTTCGTCGATGAGCAGTACCCGGGGCAGTTCGGAGGGCAGCAGCGCGGTGCCGAGCGGTCCCAGCCGGATGTACGCCCCGATACCCGGATCCCGGTCGGCTCCGTCGGCCCGGCCGTCCGTGGCGCTCCCGTCGGCCGCGCCGTTGCCGGTGCCCGGGTCGCTCCCGTTGCCGCCGGCACCGCGGGCGCGCTCCAACTGGACGTCCTGGAGCCGTCCGATCGCGTCGTAGCGGTACAGACCGTCCTGCAGGGTGGTCCGGCTGACGATCGGCCAGCGCAGCACCCGGCCCAGTTGCAGCTCGTGGGCGACGGCGTAGGCGAGGGTGGACTTCCCGGTGCCGGGGTTGCCGGTGACGAGGAGCGGACGGCGCAGGTACAGGGCCGCGTTGACGGCGTCGACCTCGGCGGGGCGGGGCGCGTAGTTCTCCGCACGGCGGCGGCGGACACCGAGCCGACGGGCGCCGCTGGGGTCCTGGGATCCGGTCGGCGCGCCGTCCTGCGCCCGCGTGAAGTCGCGCCAGGGGGGCGGTTCCGGTAACCGCCGTACGCCGTCGTGCGGCTGACCCACTCCGCGATAGATCCGCCAGTCGTTCACCACGGGCTCCTTCCAGCTCTGGTGATCTTGCAGCGGTCCGGGCCGTTCGAGTACGACGTTACCGTCCGGCCGCCGGGCCTGCCGAGACTCCCGGGAGCTCCTGCTTGCCCCCTACCCCAAGACCGGCGGATGTATAAGGCCTGACGCGGCATCAGAGCGCCTGAGGTCCGGCGAGCGGAGGCGGCCGCATCGTTTCCGCGCCGTACGGCGGGCGGTCCGGCGGATCAAAAAGGACGGCGATCCTGCCCGTGAGTCCCTCGCTCAGGGCGATGTCGGGGTCCGAGGCACCGATGCGCAGGTCGCGCACGTGCGCGTGCAGGCCCTCGGCCCGGCCGGCGAGGGACAGCAGACGGGCGGCACTCCGGTGGAACGTCCGGCACTCGTCGTGGTCGTGGCCGTCCCTGCGCCACAGCACCAGTGGGTGACCGGCGGCGAGGGCGACGTCCATGGCCTGGCGCCCGGCGCCGCTTCCGACGGGCCCGCAGAAGACCGGGACGCAGCCGTCGCCGCTGCCGGACAGCCGACGGAGGGTGCCGTACCTGCTCTCCCGGCGCGCACCGGACGCGTGCCCGGTGTCCGTCGACTCGCCGCGCAGCGGAATGCCGGAGAGCGGCCCGCGCTCGGTGGCCGTCCAGCGCCGACGCCATTCGGGAATGGGCGGCTTGGCATTGCGGCGGCGGTCGCGGAGCAGAACGGTGCGGCGCAGTCCGAGCGGCATGGACTGCTCGTCGAAGAAGTCGGTCTCCTCGTACTCGTCCCCTTCACCGGCCGCGCCGTCGCCGTCCCCCTCGGGGACGAGCCGCCACTCGTCGATCGGCTCGTCCAGCAGGGCGCGGGGCAGGAACGCCTCGATGACCGCCAGGTGTTCACCGCGGTCGCCCAGCCGCAGCGCCTCGGCCAGCGGCTCCCTCAGGTGCTCCTGGAGTTCGTGGCGCCGTACGCCGAGGTCGTTGCTGTAGAGGGGGGTGACGTCCCGGCCGTCGTACAGGAGTCGCACGCTCAGTGGGTACCGCTCCCCGTAGACCGGCTCCCCGATGTCGACGAGGACGTCGGCTCCGGTGCGGGACGGGGGCTCGGACGCGAGGACGGCACCGCGGGGCCGGGGGACTTCCGGCTCGCGAACGTCGTCGAGCAGCCGGGCGATGTCCTCGCGGATCACCGGTTGCGCGTACAGGACCGCCTGCTCCTCGATCCACCGGGTGAAGTCCCGCAGCCGCTCCGGGTCGGTGTCCCCCGGGCGTGCCAGCACGGTGTGCAGGGCCGCCTTGGCGGCATACAGCAGTACGGCGTCCAGGTCCAGTTCGGGCCTGCCCGCCTTGTCACCGAGGTCGCGCAGCCCGTGCAGCAGGGCCGCGCCCTCCCGCCAGGTGCGCAGGTCCTCGGGGAACGGGGAGCGGAAGTCCGACTGCACCACGCGGGACTTGGCCTCCTGCACGAGGTCCGCGATCTCGCCCGGGCCACTGGGCGGCGGCAACTGGGCGAGGTGGCCGTAGAGGTGGACGCGCTGGGCGGGGGTGAGGCCCGGGGCGCCCGGATCGCGCAGCCCGGTCTGGACACGGGTCCAGTCGGTGTCGCCGCCGGGCCGGTTGAAGCGGGCGAGGTGGTGCAGGTCGTGCTCGCGCATGACGGTGTGCAGGACGTCGCCCCCGCGCACGTCGTACAGCTCGCGCAGCGCGGTGACGGGGACGGCGGCCCCTTCGGTCTGCCGGACGCCCTTGTTCATGGCGATGACGGAGCCGTGGCGCAGGTCGACGACGGGTCCGCCGGACAGGCCCTCGACCGGCAGGGCGCCGGTGAGGAGCAGGGCCTTGCCGTCCCGGCCACTCGCCTCGCCGACGCCGTGCCTCAGGCCGAGGGCGCCGGTCTGCCGCGACCAGCCGTGCAGCGACACCGGGGCGGGGATGGTCGGGGCGCGATCGCTCAGCCAGATGCAACGGGCGTCGTCCGCGCCGTGCACCCGGACGAGCGCGATGTCCGGGAAGTCCCAGCGCCCGCGGCTCGCCTGCGCAGGCTCGGGCCGCGGTTTGGCGAGCACCACCTCGCCCGTGGTGGTGCCGCCCTGCCAGGTGACCCCCACGGGGCTCCGACTCCGCCACACCTCCGCTCCCCCCTTCCCCACCACGTGGGCACAGGTCAACAGCCAGCCCGGCGCTATGAAGAATCCCGAGCCCCAGTACTCGTCCTCACCACGCTCCGGTGCATACCCGTCACCCGGTGCGACGATGCGCGCCAGCGAGGGGCGCACCAGGTCTTCGAGGGCGCTCATACGGCTCCGGACGCCGGAGGTCCGGGCGGAGGAACGGCACCGCCTTCCGGTCCGGGTCGTGGCGCGCCGTCCCGACGGGCGGGTTCGGTCCAGGTCAACGACACGGTCAGCGAGGCTTTGCCGCCGCCTCCCGCGATGGCGCCCACGACGGTGCCCGCCTGCGCCGACAGTTCGATGCCGAAGCCGACGGAGACCTCGACGGATTCCTGGGTGTCCAGTCCGGCGCGCAGGGAGCGCACGACACCGCCGACCGTGTCGGCGAGGCCCCCCGCCATGTCGATGACGCGGTCCCGTACGCCGGTGTCCTCGAAGCCGTCCCCGGTCGTCGCGTCGTCGGACGCGTTCACTCTGGCCCAGACGACGGTCCCGTCGTCGAGCCGTATCCGTTCGATCCCACCGGCCACGGCGCCCCCGTCCGTTCGCTTCCGGCTCCCCCGCTGCTGTGGAGGTCTCTTACCCCTTCGGGGGGAGCAGGTTAAACCCCGGGCCGTGCCGAGTGTTTCGGCTCCTCGCGTCGCCGCGTGGTTCTACTCGGCCGTGCCCAGTGCTTGCGCTCCTCGGCGCCGCGTGGTCCTACTCCTCGTCCTCGTCCTCGTCGTCCAGCCGGGCGAGCCAGGTGGCGAGGCGTTCGACGGGCACCTCGAAGTCCGGGTTGAGGTCGACGAACGTACGCAGCTGTTCGGCGAGCCACTCGAAGGTGACCTCTTCCTCGCCGCGCCGCTTCTCCAGTTCCTCGATGCCGCGGTCGGTGAAGTACATGTGGTGTTCTCCTGCGTGCGTCCGTGTTCCGAATCCGCCCCCAAGACTATGCAAACGGCGCCGCGCGGGTGCCGGTGCGGATCAGGAGTGACGTGCCGTGCGCGGCCAGCAGGGCGCCCGCCGTGGTCCAGCCACCGCTGCGCTGCCGGGCGCCCCAGGCCAGGAGCGGGGCCCCGGCCACCACCTCGGCCAGGGCGATGGCCCGGCCGGCCGGTCCGTGCGCCCCGGGCGGCCGGACGGCGAGGCGGGCGGCGTCGCGTCCGCGCACCGCCCCGGCGGTCCACCGGGCGTCGGGCAGGGCGCGGGCACGCTCGCGCAGGCGGTCGGCGGGTTCGCCCGGGTCGAGTCCGGCCGGGAGGGACACTCCCGCGCGCGTGAGGACCGCGAGCAGACCGCGCATCCTCGCGCGGGCGCCGGTCTCGGGCTCGGGCCTCGTCAGCCGGTCCAGCGACTGGAGGTCCAGGACCGGGTCGAGGCCCAGCCGGGCGGCGAAGGTGCGCATCGCCTCGTCCTCACCGGCCGGGGTGCCGTTCGCGAGCCACACGTAGCCCACCGGGCGGCGGAATCCGGACGCCAGGGTGTATCCCGCCCGGTCGGCGTCCCACCACAGGGCGAGGACGGGCCAGGGGGCCCCGACGGCGAGCGCCGCGGCCCAGCCGGTGACGACGCGGTCGACCGGTTCGCCCCCGTCCCGCCAGGGCCGGCCCTCGGGCACCAGCACGCTCCACTGCACACCGGCCCGGACCAGCGGCATCGGTTCCCCCAGCAGGCCGGCGACGACGGCGACGGAGTCCGGCTCCGCGCGGCAGAGCAGCAGGGCACCGGTGGCGTGATCGAGCGCGGACTCTTCCGTCGACATGGTGACAAGTTAGGCCGGATCACCCCACCCGGCCGATCGTTGATCACCAGAACGGGTGTCTTGACTTTCCCCGTCCACGATATATCGTGAATTGGGAGGGACGCGATATGGCGCGTTCGGTCGAGGAGGTCTGCACCATGTCCGAGTGGTCCGTCGCGGAGCCCAGGAAGCTCACCTTCGACGAGTCCGTGAGCCGTCTCCACGTACGCATTGTCGGGGGAACGGTGAACGTGGTGGGCACGGACGAAGGTTCCGCCCGCCTGGAGGTCTCCGAGATCGAGGGACCACCTCTCGTCGTGTCCCACCGGGACGGCGTGCTCACGGTGGCCTACGAGGACCTGCCCTGGAAGGGCTTCCTCAAGTGGCTTGACCGCAAGGGCTGGCGTCGCAGTGCGGTGGTCTCCCTCGCGGTCCCGGCCGGCACCCGGGTGGAGGTGGGCGCGGTCAGCGCCGCAGCCGTGGTCTCGGGCCTCGACGGAACCACCGAGGTCAAGGGCGTCTCCGGGGACACCACGCTGGTGAGCCTCGCAGGCCCCGTCCGCGCGGACACCGTCTCGGGGAACGTGGAGGCCCAGGCCCTCACCGGCGACCTGCGCTTCAACTCCGTCTCCGGGGACCTGACGGTGGTGGAGGCGGGTTCCTCCGTGCGGGCCGACTCGGTGAGCGGGTCGATGATCGTCGACCTGGACCCGGCCGGTGGCCCGACCGACATCAGCCTCAACAGCGTCTCGGGCGAGATCGCCATCCGGCTGCCCCAGCCGGCCGACGCCCGGGTCGAGGCGAACACGGCCAGCGGCATGGTCAGCAGCGCCTTCGAGGACCTCCGGGTGGGTGGCCAGTGGGGGGCCAAGCGCATCACCGGCCGGCTCGGCGCGGGCAACGGCCGGCTGAAGGCCACCACGGTCTCCGGCTCGATCGCCCTGCTCCGCCGCCCGGCGGAGCAGGACACACCGTGGGAGCGGGAGCCGGAGGACTCCGACCCGGCGGGCCGGACGCAGGGCGACTCGGGGGACAATTCCGCTTCCGTCCGGGACGAGGGCGCCACCGACGCCCCTTCCGACGGCACGACCGACAAGAAGGTGCTCTGACATGCCCCCCGTCTTCGCCCACGGCCGCCTCCGCCTCTACCTCCTCAAGCTCCTGGACGAGGCCCCGCGCCACGGCTACGAGGTGATCCGGCTTCTCGAAGAACGGTTCCAGGGCCTGTACGCCCCGTCCGCGGGCACGGTGTATCCGCGCCTGGCCAAGCTGGAGACGGAGGGCCTGGTCACCCACACCACCGAGGGCGGCCGCAAGGTGTACGCCATCACGGACGCCGGGCGGGCCGAGCTGGCCGACCGCAGCGGTGAGCTGGCCGACCTGGAGCTGGAGATCCGCGAGTCGGTCGCCGAGCTGGCCGCCGAGATCCGGGCCGACGTGCGGGGCGCGGCCGGTGATCTGCGGCGCGAGATGCGGGCCGCGGCCAGCGCGGCCCGTCGGGGCACCTCCGGGGCGCACGACGAGGAGAGCGGCTCGGCCGGCGGTGCCGGGGGCACCGACGAGAAGGAGGCTTGGCGGGCCGCCAAGGAGGAGATGCGGCGGGTCAAGCAGGAGTGGAAGGAGCAGGCTCGCCGCGCCAAGGACGAGAGCCGCCGGGCCCGCGACGAGGCCCAGCGGGCCCGCCGCCAGGCCAAGGAGGCCCAGGAGCGGGCCCGGGCCCAGGCGCAGGAGGAGGTCCAGCGCATCGCACAGCGTGTGCAGGAACAGGTGCAGGACCACTTCTCGCGGGGCGACTGGCCGACGGGGCTGCGCGAGGGGCTGAGCGAACTGGCCAAGGAGGTGGGCGACTTCGGCAAGGACTTCGGGAAGGAGTTCGGAAAGGACTGGGGCTTCGGCCGCTCCGACGCCGGGAGCAACGCCTCGCGCACGGAGCGTTCCCCGGGCGCCGAGTACTCCGTCACGCCCGAGGACTTCCCCGCCGGATACGCGCCGGGCTGGGCCCACGAGGACGCCGCGGAGTCGACCGGCGATCCGGCCCGCGACCTGGACCGGCTGCTCGACCGCTTCCGGGACGACATTCGTGACGCGGCCCGGGATCACGGCGTGACGGCCGACCAGTTGCGCGACACCCGCAGTCGACTGTCGGAGGCGGCCGCGCACATCGGGGCGATCCTGCGCACACCGAAGGCCTGAGCGCGGCGCGGCGCGACGCCCCCACTCCCAGGGGGCGCCGCTCGCCATGGGGGCGCCACCCCATCCCCTCGGGTGCGCCGCCCGTGCCCTCAGGTGCCGCCGCACGTCCCTCGGGTGCGCCGCGCGCCGGTGAACTGCCGGTGCCGCCGGTCAGGCGCAGGCTTCCCCGGCCCCCTCGCCCAGCACCCTGGACAGCGACGCATGGGTCACCCCGTGGTCGGCGAGCACCTCGGAGGGCACTCCGGGGCGCAGGGCCAGGGCGAGCAGGAGATGCTCGTCCCCGATGCGCCGGTCACGGCGGGCGACAGCGACCCGCAGCGCCTTCTCCAAAACCTCCTTGGCGCCTCGGCTGAAACTCCGGTGTCCTGACCACCGGCGCCCGCGCTTGCGGTCGTCGGCGGACATCGCCCCCACGCCGTGGGCCTCCTCCACCTTGGCGACGATTTCCGTGACGTCGATTCCCAGTCCGGCGAGGGCCTCCGTCTCGGACTGCGACAGACCCGCACGGCGCCGTGCGTCCCCCAGTTCCCGGCGTACCGCGTCCCGGCGCTCGCCGAGGCCGAGGGCCGCCAGCGCGAAGGAGGCGCGACTGCCCTCCCGGTCCAGCAGGGCGAGCAGCAGGTGCTCCGGCTCGACGGTCTCTGCCCGCGCCTCCTCGGCATGTCCGACGGCTCCCTGCACGACCGCGCGGGCGTCCTTCGTGAATCGCTCGAACATCAATGCCTCCCGTACTTCTTGTGCACGGCCTGCCTGCTGACTCCGAGTTCCGTGGCGATCTCCTGCCAGGACCATCCCTGCCCGCGGGCGCTGCGCACCTGTACGGCTTCCAGCTGCTCCACCAGCTTCCGCAGGGCGGTGACGGCTCGCAGCCCGATCCGGGGATCACGGTCACCCGCACGCGTGGCGAGATCCGTTGCTTCACTCATACAGTCAACCTAGGTTGACATTGGCCCGCATGTCAACCCTAGTTGACATGCAGACGAAAGCTGGCGGACGGCCGGCACACGCGAACGGCACGAACGGCAACGCGAACGGCGGGCCCGGGGAACCGGACCCGCCGTATGTGGAGGACGCGTCAGGAGTTGCTGAGCACGATCTTGCCGAACTGCCCCCCGGAGGCCATCCGCTCGAACCCCTCGCGTGCCCGGTCCATCGGGAGCACCTCGTCGATGACGGGTCGCACACCGGTGGCGGCGCAGAAGGACAGCAGGTCCTCCAGCTCGTCCTTGGAGCCCATCGTGGAGCCGACGACCTTGAGCTCCAGGAAGAAGATTCGGGTGAGTTCGGCGTGGGAGGGCCGGTCACCGCTGGTGGCACCGGAAATGACCAGCGTGCCGCCGGGCCGCAGCGACTTGATGGAGTGCGACCAGGTGGCGGCGCCCACGGTCTCGATCACGGCGTCCACCCGCTGCGGCAGCCGCGCACCGGTCTCGACGGCCTCCACCGCGCCCAGCTCCAGGGCCCGCTTGCGCTTGGCCTCGTCCCGGCTGGTCGCGAAGACCCGCAGCCCCGCCGCCTTGCCGAGCACGATCGCCGCCGTGGCGACCCCACCACCGGCGCCCTGCACCAGCACCGAGTCACCGGGACGCACCCCGGCGTTGGTGAACAGCATCCGGTACGCCGTCAGCCAGGCGGTCGGCAGGCAGGCGGCCTCCTCGAAGGAGAGCTCCCTGGGCTTGGGCAGGATGTTCCAGGTCGGCACGGCGACCTGCTCGGCGAAGGTCCCCGGGTAGCGCTCGGTGAGGATGGAGCGGGGCTCCTTGGGGCCGACGCCGTGGCCGGTCTGGCCGATCACGGAGTGCAGGACGACCTCGTTGCCGTCGGCATCGATCCCGGCGGCGTCGCAGCCGAGGATCATCGGCAGCCGGTCCTCGGGGAGGCCGACGCCGCGCAGGGACCACAGGTCGTGGTGGTTGAGGGAGGCGGCCCTGACATCGACGACACTCCAGCCGGGCCGGGCCTCGGGAGCCGGGAGCTCTCCCAACTCCAGGCCGGCCAACGGCTGGTCGCGGTCGATTCGGGCGGCGTAGACAGCGAACATGGCCTCGACGATAGGTTCCCCACCGCCCAACCGAAACCACAACCCCATGTGACACACCCCCTCTTGCCAGCCCCTTCCCCAACTGCGGACAGTCGCGCATGCCCCTTCCCCCCACCCCCGCTGCGAACAGTCGCGCGTGCACCCCTCCCCCCCCCCCGCTGCGGGCAGTCGTGCCGCTGGGGCGGCGCGGGTGGGCGCAGCGGCACCCGCCAGCGCCGGCCAGCGCCCCCACCCCAGCACCAGCGCACCCGCACCGGCACCGGCACCCGTACCCGCACCAAAAACAAGCGGCCCCGCCCACCAAGGACGAGGCCGCTCACCACACCGCAGGGATCACACCGCAGAGATCACACCGCAGGTGTCACACTCCAGGGCGTCACACCGTCACCGGCGCGCAACCCCCTCCGCCCGAGCCGCCGCGGCCACCGCCGCCGTCACGGCCGGCGCGACCCGCTCGTCGAACGGCGACGGAATGACGTAGTCCGCGGCAAGGTCGTCCCCCACCACGGAGGCCAGCGCCTCGGCCGCCGCGAGCTTCATGCCCTCGGTGATCCGCGAAGCCCGCACCTGCAGCGCGCCCGCGAAGATGCCCGGGAACGCCAGCACGTTGTTGATCTGGTTCGGGAAGTCCGACCGCCCCGTCGCGACGACCGCCGCGTACTTGTGGGCGACCTCCGGATGCACCTCCGGGTTCGGGTTGGCCATGGCGAAGACGAACGCGCCCTCGGCCATCGAGGCCACCGCCGGCTCCGGCACCGTACCGCCGGAGACGCCGATGAAGACGTCGGCACCCGCGAGCGCCGCCTCCAGCGGGCCGGACAGCCCTGCCTTGTTGGTGAAGGAGGCCAGCTCCTTCTTGACCGGCGTCAGGTCGTCCCGGTCGGCCGAGACGACACCCTTGCGGTCGGCGACCGCGACGTCGCCGATGCCGGCCTCCACCAGCATCTTGGCGATGGCGACCCCGGCCGCGCCCGCGCCCGAGATCACCGCCCGCAACTCGCCCAGCGTCCGCCCGCTCAGCCGCGCCGCGTTCCGCAGGGCGGCGAGCGTCACCACGGCCGTGCCGTGCTGGTCGTCGTGGAAGACCGGGATGTCCAGGCGCTCCTGGAGCTTGCGCTCGATCTCGAAGCACCGCGGCGCCGAGATGTCCTCCAGGTTGACGCCGCCGAACGAGGGCGCGAGCCGGACCACGGTCTCGACGATCTCGTCGGCGTCCGTGCAGTTCAGGGCGATCGGGACCGCGTCCACTCCGCCGAACTGCTTGAACAGGATGGCCTTGCCCTCCATCACCGGAAGGGATGCCTCGGGCCCGATGTCACCGAGTCCCAGCACCGCCGTACCGTCCGTCACGACCGCGACGACCGACGACTTCCAGGTGTAGTCGTGGACGAGGTCGGGCTGCTCGGCGATCGCGCTGCACACTTTCGCGACGCCGGGCGTGTACGCCAGGGACAGGTCGTCCTTGTCGCGGACCGGCACGGTGGCCTGCACGGCCATCTTGCCGCCGCGGTGCAGCGCGAACGCGGGGTCGAAGGAGTCGAGCGGCTCGGCGCCCTCCCCCTGCTCCGCACCGGCTTCGCTGTCGCTGCGAGGATTGACGATCTCCGCTGCCACTTTGTCTTACCCCTTAAGAGTTCATGGTTTGAGGGTTTGTCCACTCCTGGTGAGGAATGGGCGGGCACCGCACAGGGAGATGACTGTCTGGGCCACGTGGACCCTGCGCGACGGGCGCGCCGCACACGCGCCCTGAGCCCCTGATGAGGGGTGTAAAGAACCTTCTTACCCGACGGACGCCTCCCGCGACGAGTCCGATAAGCGCAAGCTCACATGCCGGACCCCGAACGCCGCATGTCGGTGACATGGCTCATAGCCGGGGTTTTGGACAACCTCCCGGGACCTCTTGACAGACCCGGGATCGAAGCCTTCAGCAGCCCCGTAGACCCGCGATCCATGGCGGGATAAGGAGAAATTCCGCAGATCTTCCGGCCGGAAGGGCAGATTCCCGCAAAGGTTCGGTCGTGATGTACCGACCTGGTGCGGTTCGGGGGGTGACCCGTTATCCGATTTTGACATGACGGGCCCCCTGAACGGCCGAGTCCGAATGGCAAGATGCCGTAATCACACGAGGTCGCGGCACTCGAAGGTGTGTGCTCTCGTCGACCCACGGCACCGGCCGGTCCCCCGACCGGGGCCTCGTCCCACCGGAACCCACCGTCCCCATCGGCAACTCCCTCATCCGCCGGAGGAACCCACCATGACCGCACGCTCCACCCGTCGTACGACCGCCGCGCACTCCCGGCTAGCAGCGGTCGGTGCGATCGCGGTCGCCGGCGCCCTGCTGCTCACCGGATGCGGCGACCAGACCGAGAACGGCGACTCCGGCAGCAGCGACAACCAGTCCGCCGGCGGTGCTCCGCTCGCGGACAAGCTGCCGCAGTCGATCCGCGACAAGGGCACCATCAAGGTCGGCTCGGACATCGCGTACGCGCCCGTCGAATTCAAGGACGACTCCGGCAAGACCGTCGGTATCGACCCGGACCTCGCGGACGCCCTGGGCAAGCAGCTCGGCGTGAAGTTCGAGTTCGAGAACGGCACCTTCGACACCCTGATCACCGGCCTGCGCTCCAAGCGGTACGACATCGCCATGTCCGCGATGACCGACACCAAGGACCGCCAGGAGGGCATAGACGCCGACACCGGCAAGAAGGTCGGCCAGGGCGTCGACTTCGTCGACTACTTCACCGCCGGTGTCTCGATCTACACCAAGAAGGGCGACGACCAGGGCATCAAGACCTGGTCCGACCTGTGCGGCAAGAAGCTCGTGCTCCAGCGCGGCACGGTCTCCGAGGACCTCGCCAAGGCCGAGAACGAGAAGTGCCCGGCGGGCAAGAAGATCTCCATGGAGGCCTTCGACAACGACCAGCAGGCCCAGACCCGACTGCGCGCGGGCGGCGCGGACGCCGGTTCCTCCGACTTCCCGGTGGCGGCGTACGCGGTGAAGACCTCCGGCGGCGGCAAGGACTTCGAACTCGTCGGCGAGCAGGTCGAGGCCGCGCCGTACGGCATCGCGGTCGCCAAGGACAACACGCAGCTGCGTGACGCCCTGAAGGCGGCGCTGGACGCGGTGATCGCGAACGGCGAGTACAAGAAAATCATGGACAAGTGGGGTGTGGCGGAAGGCGCCGTCACCGAGGCCGCCGTCAACGGCGGCAAGTGACCGCGCGGCGGGCGCTGAAAGGCAACATCCGTGACTGTTGACATCGACAAGACGGCGGGCGGCCCGGCGGATACCCCGCCGACCCCGCCGGAGGCCATCAAGGCCATCCCGGTCCGGCACTACGGGCGGTACGTCTCCGCGGTCGTCGCGATCGCGCTGCTGGCCGCGGTCGTCTACGCGTTCTCCCAGGGCAAGATCAACTGGGGTGCGATCCCGGACTACTTCTTCGACGACCGTGTCCTGACCGGCATGGGCAAGACGCTGCTGATCACCGTGCTCGCCATGCTGATCGGCATCGTCGGCGGCATCCTGCTCGCCGTGATGCGGCTGTCGAAGAACCCGGTGACCTCGTCCATCGCGTGGTTCTACATCTGGTTCTTCCGCGGCACGCCGGTCCTGGTGCAGCTGGTCGTCTGGTTCAACCTCGGCCTGGTCTTCGAGTACATCAACCTCGGGCCGTTCTACCGCGACGAGTGGTCGGACTTCATGACGCCGTTCCTGACGGCGCTGCTGGGGCTCGGCCTCAACGAGGCGGCGTACATGGCGGAGATCTGCCGCGCCGGTCTGCTCGCGGTCGACGAGGGCCAGACGGAGGCGGCGCACGCGCTGGGCATGAGCCACGCCAAGACGCTGCGCCGGATCGTGGTCCCGCAGGCGATGCGCGTGATCGTGCCGCCGACGGGCAACGAGGTCATCAACATGCTGAAGACGACCTCGCTGGTGTCGGTCGTCCAGTACGCCGAGTTGTTCAGAGTCGCCCAGGACATCGGCCAGACCTCGGGCGCACCGGCCGAGATGCTGTTCCTCGCGGCGGCCTGGTACCTGTTGCTGACCTCGGTCTTCAGCGTCGGCCAGTACTACCTGGAGCGCTACTACGCCCGCGGCTCCAGCCGCAGTCTGCCGCCCACCCCGATGCAGAAGATCAGGGCGAACCTGTTCTCCCTGTCGAACCGCTCCAGCACGACGGGAGGTGCGGCATGACCGCCATGGTCAAGGCCGAGGGCGTCCACAAGTCCTTCGGTGCCGTCGAGGTCCTCAAGGGCATCGACCTGGAGGTGAAGCAGGGCGAGGTGTTCTGCCTCATCGGCCCCTCCGGCTCCGGCAAGTCCACCTTCCTCAGGTGTATCAACCACCTCGAGAAGATCAACGCCGGGCGTCTGTACGTCGACGGCGAGCTGGTCGGCTACCGCCAGAAGGGTGACAAGCTCTACGAGCTGAAGGACAGCGAGGTCGCCCTCAAGCGCCGGGACATCGGCATGGTCTTCCAGCGCTTCAACCTGTTCCCGCACATGACGGCCGTGGAGAACGTCATGGAGGCGCCGGTCCAGGTCAAGGGCATGAGCCGGGCCCAGGCCCGGGACCGCGCACGGGCCCTGCTGGAGCGCGTGGGCCTGGGCGACAAGGCCGGCAACTACCCCTCGCAGCTCTCCGGCGGCCAGCAGCAGCGCGTCGCCATCGCGCGCGCCCTGGCGATGGACCCGAAGCTGATGCTGTTCGACGAGCCGACCTCCGCGCTCGACCCCGAGCTGGTCGGCGACGTCCTCGACGTCATGCGCGACCTCGCGGAGTCCGGCATGACGATGGTCGTCGTCACCCACGAGATGGGCTTCGCCCGCGAGGTCGGCGACAGCCTGGTCTTCATGGACGACGGCGTGGTGGTCGAGTCGGGCAACCCGCGCGACGTCCTGACCGACCCGCAGCACGACCGGACGAAGGCGTTCCTGTCCAAGGTCCTCTGACCGTCCGCACGATCACACGCCGAGGGGCGGTACGGATCTCCGTACCGCCCCTCGCGCGTGGTCCGACTTGACCGCCAGCAGCGTGCGTGTGGTCCTACTTGACCGCCAGCAGCAGCGTGTCGGACGGCGAGCACCACACCGGCCGCGCCTCGCCGAAGCCCTTCTCGCGCAGCACGCGCGCGTGCCAGGCCGCCGAGGGCATCTCGCCGTCGGCGTGCTCGCCGTAGATCTCGAAGCGGCGGGCGGTGGGCCCGGCCAGCACCGGGTCCTTGGCGGCGAGCTGCCACCACTCGGACCAGTCCAGGGCGCCCTCGCCCTTGGCGGCGTCCATCCGCGCGTGCCGCTGGGCGCGCTCGGCCGCGTTGATCCGGGGCGTCGTGTCGTCGATCATGTGGTCCGCGTTCATGAAGACACCGCCGTCGCGGACCAGCTCCGCGACCCGGCCGTAGAGATCCGCGAGGGGTTCGGCGTGCAACCAGTGCAGGGCCGTCGCGGTCAGCACGGCGTCGTACGCGTCGTACGGCAGCTTCGAGGGCCAGTCGGGGTCCTTGAGGTCGGCGGTGACGAAGGAGACCCGCTCGTCGCCCGCGAAGGTGCCCTCGGCGATGGCGAGGAGCGCGGGGTCGAGGTCCACCCCGGTGCTCGCGGCCTCCGGGAACCGGTCGAGCAGCCGGGCCGTGATGGTGCCGGTGCCACAGGCCAGGTCGAGCACCCGCGGCGCGGGGCCGACCAGCGCCTCGACCATGTCCAGCATGATCCGGAACCGTTCCTCGCGGTCCGGCATGTACCACTCCTGCTGCCGGTCCCAGCTCTGCTGCCAGGCGTGCCAGTCGGCACCCGCCGCGTTGGTCGTGGTGGCGGTCGTCGTGGTCGTGGTCGTGTCCGCGTTCGTCATCGAGCCCCTCCGTGCTGCGTCGCGTAATACCCTGGAAGCACGATCAGCTGTTACCTGACCGCAGGCACGACCATAGAGCCCCTCCGTAAGGACTACAAGTGGAACTGGCCTATTACTCGGATTACGCCGTACGTCTCGTCAACACCGAGGAACCGTCGCGCGGGCAGGACTCCCTGACCTCGGTGGAGGCCGTCCGCGACCTCTTCGGTGCCAACCAGTCGGCGGCCCGGCGCGCGTCCGACGCCGACGTGACCCGGTTCCGCTCGGTCCGGGGACGGCTGCGCGCGGTCTTCGAGGCGGCCGACGGCGGCGACGAGACCCTCGCCGTGGACCTGCTGAACTCACTGCTCCTGGAGTTCCCGGTGAGCCCGCAGATCTCCGGCCACGACCACCGCGCGGAGGACGGCAGCCCGCTGTGGCACATGCACCTGGCGGACCACCCCTCCAACGCGACCGCCGGTTTCGCGGCCATCGCGGCGATGGGCCTGGCCTTCCACCTCACCGAGTACGGGGTGGACCGGCTGGGCCTGTGCGAGGCGACCCCCTGCCGCAACGCCTACCTGGACACCTCCACCAACCGCTCCCGGCGCTACTGCTCCGACCGCTGCGCCACCCGCGCCAACGTCGCGGCCTACCGCGCCCGCAAGCGCCTGGAGGCGGACCGGTCGGCCAGCACCGGCCTGACCGCCGACAGCGCCCAGCGGACCACGGCGAGCGGCGAACGCTGACCCGGCCGCGGCGGGCGGTACCGGAACCGGACCCTGCCCAGCACCAGGTCCTGCGGGACCACGCCGTAGTCGGTGCTGTCCCCACCCGCGAACGCGTTGTCCCCGAGCACCCACCAGCCGGCCCCGCGCCGTTCGGCCGCCCGTTTGACCACGAGCAGGTCCTGCTGGAAGGGGTGCCGCAGGACGACCACGTCACCCGCCCGGACCCGCGCCCCCCAGTGCACGAGCAGCACGTCACCGTGGTGCAGCGTGGGCACCATCGACGGCCCGGTCACCTCGGCCGGCCCGAAGGGCAACGCCCCTCTGGCGCGCTCGGTCTCCTGCGACAGTTGCTCCGGCATCACCCGGCACCTCCCCGGTCTTTCCTCCACCAGTCTCAGTCTCACCCCGGACTTTTGTCCTAAGCCCACGGGGGCACCCGCGAAAACAGGTCTCCCAGGGAGTAATGTCCCCCCTGAGAAGACGATCACGAGGAAGGAACGCTTCATGCTTTCCCGCCTGTTTGCCCCCAAGGTCACGGTCAGCGCCCACTGCGACCTGCCCTGCGGCGTGTACGACCCTGCCCAGGCCCGCATCGAGGCGGAGTCGGTGAAGGCCGTCCAGGAGAAGATGGCCGGCAACGACGACCCGCACTTCCAGACGCGCGCCACGGTCATCAAGGAGCAGCGCGCCGAGCTCGCGAAGCACCACGTCTCCGTGCTGTGGAGCGACTACTTCAAGCCCCCGCACTTCGAGAAGTACCCGGAGCTGCACCAGCTGGTCAACGACACCCTGAAGGCCCTCTCGGCCGCCAAGGGCTCGAAGGACCCGGCGACCGGCCAGAAGGCCCTGGACTACATCGCCCAGATCGACAAGATCTTCTGGGAGACCAAGAAGGCCTGACGGACGTCAGCATCCCGGGGCCGGCGATCGGTGCACCATCGCAGGCCGCAGGGCAGCCCGAAGGGGCCCGGCCACCATCGTGGCCGGGCCCCTTCGGCGTTGCCGGGGGCACGAGGAACTCGCGGTCGGGAATCGTCCTCGGCCGCCCCTCGATCCGGCGGCGGCTCAGCGCTTGCGGTGGTACGTCCGCACCACGACGCCGTTGCCGAAGGTCCGCACCGAGTCCGTCACGAACTCGGAGACGGCGAAGCCGGAGGCGAACATCGGCATGCCGGTGCCGAGCACCACCGGGTAGCTCTTGATGACGAGTTCGTCGACCTCGTCGACCAGCTCGCCGGCGACGGCCGCGCCGCCGCACAGGTAGATGTCGAAGGCACTGTCCTCCGCCTTCAACTCCCTGACCCTGCCCACCAGATCCGTCGAGATGATCTCGACGTTCGGGTCGGGCGACTCGGTGAGCGTGCGGGAGGCGACGTATTCGCGCAGGTGAGCGTACGGGCTGGTGACGCCCTCCTTGAGGGCCCGGTCGTAGCTGGCCCTGCCCTGCACGATCGTGTCGAACCGCTTGTTCGGCAGGTCGTCGATGCCCAGCGGCCTACGGCCGTGGGTCGGCAGCGTCTCCGGATACTCCGACTTCAGGAACTCGAAGAACTCCTCGTCGACGAACGGGACCATGAACGTCGCGTCGCCGTCCGGGCCGCCGATGAAGCCGTCGATCGAACAGGCGACGAAGTACGTGAGTTTGCGCAAACCGGTCTCCCCTTCATGTTGACCACTACGGCCACAGTACTCCATGTGTAGTTGTTTGAGGAGGGGATTATGTGATTACCGGGTCCGCGGCTCGCGCCACATCGGCCACATCCGGGGGCCGTCCGGCAGGTCCAGGGCCCGCCCGGTGAACTCGAACCCGAGGCGCTCGTACAGCACCTTGCCGCGGGCACTGCTCGCCTCGAGGTAGGCGGGCAGCCCCTCGCGGTCACAGCGGTCCAGGACGCTCTCGACCAGCGCGGTGCCCAGCCCCTCGCCCTGCCTGCCGGGGACCACGCCGATCATCCACAGGTACTCGTGGGCCCGGCCGGTGGGGTGGATGCCGTCCGTGAGCCGGGCTATCAGCTCCACGCGCTCGTTCTCCGGGTCGACGGCCTCGCGGATCTGCGCGGGAACGTCCTCGGCGGCCGTCTGCTCGTCCGCCGGGACGGGCAGCCACAGCGCGCAGGCGGCGCCGTCCTCGGTGAGGTCGACGCGTCCGTCGGCGAACACGGCGTCGGCGAACGCGGCCATGAGCCGGTGATGCGTCCGGCGCCGGTACTCCTCGCCGGGGAAGACCCAACTGCTCACCGGATCGTCCTGGAACGCCTCGTCCAGCAACCGGACGACCAGATCCCGGTCGTCCTCCCCCGCCGTCCGGATCACCACACCCATGCCCCGCCCCTTCGACTCAACGCCGCTCGCGTGTACGGCGGTTGAGCCTAGCCGCTGGTCCTGGGCCCCGGCGGGAGAGACGAGGAGGCGGGCCCCGCACACCGTGGGGAAGTGCGGGACCCGCCGGACCGGAGCCGTCGGCGGTGCGGCCGTACGTCGGTCAGGTGCCGTACGGCCCTGCACGGGCTCCGGGGTCTTGCGTGGGTGGCGCTCAGGTGCTGCGCCGGGTCACGAACTCGGCCAGCGCGAGCAGACCGCCGGCCGCCTCCGGCTCGGGCACGGCGCGGGCCAGCTCCTGCATGGCCCTCGCCATCCGGTCGGCCGCCTGGGCCTGCGCCCAGTCCCGGCCGCCGGCCCGCTCCACGGCCAGGGCGGTGCGCTCCAGGTCCTCCTTGTCCTCGTCGTACGGTGCGGCGTACAGCTCGGCCAGTTCGACGGCGGCCGGGGTGCCGGAGGTGAGGGCGGCGACCACCGGCAGTGACTTCTTGCGGGCCGCCAGGTCCGCACCGGCCGGCTTGCCGGTGTGGCGCGGGTCGCCCCATATGCCGATGACGTCGTCGATGAGCTGGAAGGCCAGCCCTGCCTCGCGACCGAAGGCGTCCAGCGCCTCGACGTCCTCCGCGGCCGCACCCGCGTACAGCGCACCGAGGGCACAGGCGCAGCCCAGCAGGGCGCCCGTCTTGGCCTCGGCCATGGCGAGCGTCTCGTCGAGCGTGACCTCGCCCGGCGGGCGCCGTTCCATGGCCGTGTCCGCGTGCTGGCCCTCGCACAGCTCCATGACGCAGTCGGCGAGCCGGGTGGCCGCCGCCGCGGACGCGGGGTGGCGGTCCGCGGCGAGCAGCCGCAGGGCGAGCGCCTGGAGAGCGTCCCCGGCGAGGATCGCGTCGGCGTCACCGAACACGGTCCACGCGGTCGGCCGATGGCGCCGGGTGGCGTCCCGGTCCATCACGTCGTCGTGCAGCAGGGTGAAGTTGTGGACCAGTTCCACCGCCGCGGCGGCCCGGCCGGCCGCCGCGCGAGCCTCCGGCCCGCCGAGCGCGGTCGCCGCGGTGAGGACGAGCGCGGGGCGGATCGCCTTGCCCGCGTTGCCCGCCGCGGGCGTGCCGTCCGCGTGCTGCCAGCCGAAGTGGTAGAGCGCGATCCGGCGCATCGACTCGGGCAGCGAAGCGATGGCGGACCGCAGTTCGGGGTCGACCGATGCCCGTGACTCGCTCAGGAGCACGGCTGCCTCGTGCCCTTCGGCCACCGCCCGTCCCGGCCCGTCGGACGACTCCCCCGGCTCCTTGTCGCGCTGTGTGCCGATGGGCCCGTGCCTTTCCGGTGCTCCGGTGGGACGGCGCATCGCGGTGCCGCCGCGCCGGGTCTCCGTCATGGACTCACCTTCCCCCTGGGCCCGTCCGTACCCCGGGGGTGTACCCGCCCGGGAGGGCGGGGACACCGCGTTCGGGACAGTGAGGTCACCGCCAGCGGCCGATCTCGACGTTCTCCAGGACGCCGAGCGCGTCCGGTACCAGGACGGCGGCCGAGTAGTAGGCCGTGACCAGGTACTTGATGACGGCCTGTTCGTTGATGCCCATGAAGCGCACCGACAGACTCGGCTCGATCTCGTCCGGGATCCCGGTGGCCCGCAGACCGATGACGCCCTGGTCCTGCTCACCGGTACGCATCGCGATGATCGACGAGGTGCGGGCCTCGGTGACCGGAATCTTGTTGCACGGGTAGATGGGCACACCGCGCCAGGTCGGGATGCGGTTCCCCGCGACGTCGATCGTCTCGGGGACGAGGCCGCGCTTGTTGAGCTCGCGGCCGATGGCGGCGATGGCGCGCGGGTGGGCGAGGAGCAGCTTGGTGCCGCGCCGGCGGCTCAGCAGCTCGTCGAGGTCGTCCGGGCCGGGCACACCGTCGTGCGGCTGGATGCGCTGGTCGTACTCGCAGTTGTGCAGCAGGCCGAACTCACGGTTGTTGATGAGCTCGTGCTCCTGACGCTCCTTCAGCGCCTCGACCGTCAGGCGGATCTGCTGTTCGGTCTGGTTCATCGGCTGGTTGTACAGGTCGGCCACGCGCGAGTGGATGCGCAGCACGGTCTGGGCGACGCTCAGCTCGTACTCACGGGGCCGGGCCTCGTAGTCGACGAAGGTGTGCGGGATGTCCGGCTCGCCGCTGTGACCGGCCGCGAGGTCGATCTCCTTCTCACCGTGCTTGTTGGTGCGCTGCTCCGGAATCGAGCGCCGCTGCTCCAGGTGCTCGCGCAGGGACTCCGCCCGCTCCGCGACCTGCTCCACCTCCTGGCGGGGCAGCACCAGCACCGTGCAGGCGGTGACCGTGCGGGCGGTGAACTCCCAGATGGCGTCCCCGTCGAGGAGCGCCTGGTCTCCGAAGTAGGCGCCGTCGGCGAGGACGCCGAGCACCGCGTCGTCGCCGTAGGGACCGGTGCCGATCTTCTCGATCTTGCCGTGCGCCAGCAGGTAGACCTCGTCGGCCCGGCCGCCGAACGAGGCGATGACCTCGCCGGGGCCGAACTCCCGCTGCTCACAGCGCTGCGCGAGTTCCGACAGGACCTCGTCGTCCTCGTACGACCGCAGGGCCGGCAGCTCGCCCAGCTCCGCGGGGATGACCTCGACGCGGTCGCCGGTCTTCACGAACGTCACGCGACCGTCGCCGACGGCGAAGGTCAGGCGCCGGTTGACCCGGTACGTGCCGCCCTGGACGTCGATCCAGGGGAGCGAGCGCAGCAGCCAGCGGGAGCTGATCTCCTGCATCTGAGGAACGGACTTGGTGGTGGTGGCCAGGTTCCGCGCGGCCGCCGTGCCGAGGCTCTGCTGCGGCCTGGTCTGCTCGGTGCGGACCTCTTCGCCTACCGACATAAGGAATTGCCCTCCCGGTCATGCCGGACGGCTGCGCCCGGCATCGATGTGCATGGACCAGCCTTCCTCACGGAGCGTGCCGGTGCTATTACACGAAAGAGCGGGAATGGATCACTTGCGGCCGGGGCAGATATGGGGGCTTGTTCGGCGTCTCGACGACTTGTCCGGATCCATCGGGCCCTGTTCGGCACCACTGGCCTGGATGAGATTGTCCGAAACGATTCGCACACCGGCCGAGCAAGTAATAGGAGGTGCTCCGTTTCGGTACAAGCTCCGTACGAGGCGGTCGCGTCGGGCGGTCGTCGCGCAGCGTGAAGGAGCCCGCCGTGGCCTCACCCATGTCCGCGAGCAGTTTCCTCAAGGCACTGAAGGCGGAGGGCCTCACCGTCGTCGAGGTCGGCGACTGGCGGGACCACAACCGCAACCACAAGGGCGCCTGGGGCCCGGTGCACGGGGTGATGATCCACCACACCGTGACCCGGGGCAGCGCGCGGACGGTGGACATCTGCCGCAAGGGCTACGAGGGGTTGCCCGGCCCCCTGTGCCACGGCGTCATCACCAAGGACGGCCGTGTGCACCTGGTCGGCCACGGCCGGGCCAATCACGCCGGTCTCGGAGACGACGACGTTCTGCGCGCCGTGATCGCGGAGAAGGCGCTGCCCCGGGACAACGAGGCGAACACCGACGGCAACCGGCACTTCTACGGCTTCGAGTGCGAGAACCTCGGCGACGGCGACGACCCCTGGCCGGCGGCCCAGCTGGAGGCGATCGAGCGGGCCGCCGCGGCCCTGTGCCGCCACCACGGCTGGAACGAGCGGTCCGTGATCGGACACCTCGAGTGGCAGCCCGGGAAGGTCGACCCGCGCGGCTTCACGATGACGTCCATGCGGGAGCGCATCCGCGACCGCCTGAAGTGACCCCGCACCGGCCGGAGGATCCGGGACCGGGCGGACAGATCCGCGGGCCGGGCGCAGCGGCCCCGGGACCGGGCCGCGGGAGGTGTTCGCCGGGCGGCGGCGTGACAATGGCCGGGTGACCGGCACCGACACCCGCGACCTCGCCGCCCTGCGGCCCCGTCTGCCCTCTCCCCTGCACGAGGTGACCGACGGACGGTTCGAACGGCGCGGTGTCCGGTTGCTGCTCAAGCGGGACGATCTGATCCACCCCGAGCTGGTCGGCAACAAGTGGCGCAAGCTGGCACCGGTTCTCGCCACGGCGGACGGCCGCACCGTCGTCACGTTCGGCGGCGCCTACTCCAACCACCTGCGGGCCGCCGCCGCCGCGGGCCGGCTGCTCGGGCTGTCCACGGTGGGCGTGGTCCGCGGTCAGGAGCTGGCCGACCGACCGCTCAACCCCTCGCTGGCCCGGTGCGCCGCCGACGGGATGCGGCTGCACTTCGTCGACCGCTCGACGTACCGGCGCAAGTCCGAACCGGAGACGCTGGCGGCCCTCCTGCGGGCGGTGGACGCGGAGGGCGCCGTCGTCGTCCCCGAGGGCGGCAGCAACGCGGAGGCGGTCCGCGGCTGCCGCGCCCTGGGCGAGGAGCTGGGCGAGCACGCCGACGTGGCCGCCCTCGCCTGCGGCACCGGTGGCACCCTCGCCGGGCTGGCCGCCGGACTTCCCCGGGGGCGGCGGGCCCTCGGCGTACCCGTGCTCAGGGGCGATTTCCTACAGGGCGACATACGGCGGCTCCAGGAACGCGCGTTCGGCGGTCCGCGCGGCACCTGGAGCCTGGACGACCGCTTCCACCACGGCGGCTACGCCCGCACGACACCGGCGCTGGACGCCTTCGCCGAGGACTTCGAACGCCGCCACGGCCTCCCCGTGGAGCGCGTCTACGTCGCCAAGATGCTGTACGCCCTGCTCGCTCTCACCGAGGAGGGCGCCTTTCCGCGCGGGACGACCCTGGCGGCGGTCGTCACCGGCCGCCCCTTCCCCTGAGCCCGACCGGACGAGCACCCCGTACGCGCGCGCGTGCTCACGTCGCCTCCCGGTACGCGGCGGCCTCCTCCAGGTCCAGCCGGCGCAGCAAGGTCCGGAGCATCTCGTCGTCGATGTAGCGGCCGTCCCGGAGCCGGACGAAGACCTCGCGCTCGGCGCTGATCATCTCCCGGGAGAGTCGCCGGTAGGTGTCGTCGACGGTCTCGCCGGTGACGGAATTGACCTGGCCGAGCCGTTCCCAGACGGCGTTGCGCCGGCGTTCCAGGACCATGCGGAGGCGGTCGGCGAGCGGCGCCGGCAGGGCGTTGCGCTCGTCGGCCAGAAGCTCGTCCAGGCGCAGCTCCGCGACCCGCGAGGCCTGCGCCTGCGCGTTGGCCTCCGCCAGCGTCTCGGCCTGCACGTCGTGCGCCGGGAACTTCAGCAGGCGGATCAGCGGCGGCAGGCTGACGCCCTGGACGACCAGCGTGCCGATGACGGTCGTGAAGGTGAGGAACAGGATGAGGTTGCGCTCGGGAAAGGGCTCGCCGCCGTGCACGGTGAGCGGGATGGAGAAGGCGATGGCCAGGGAGACCACGCCCCGCATCCCGGCCCAGCCGATCACGAACGGCCCCTTCCAGGAGAGGTCGCCCTCGCGCGCGCGTACCCGTGCCGACAGCCGGGGCAGGAAGGTCGCCGGGTACACCCACACGAACCTCGCCACGGCGACCACCAGGAAGACGGCGAGGGCGTACCAGGCGGCGTCGATCCCCTCGTACTCGCCCAGGCCCTTGAGGACGACGGGCAGCTGGAGTCCGATGAGGGCGAACACGGCCGACTCCAGGACGAAGGCGACCATCTTCCACACCGCCTCCTCCTGGAGCCGGGTGGCGAAATCGACCTCCCACGCGCGGTGCCCGAGGTAGAGCGCGACGACGACCACCGCGAGCACCCCCGAGGCGTGCACCTGCTCGGCGACCGCGTAGGCGACGAACGGGATCAGCAAGGAGAGCGAGTTCTGCAGCAGCGCCTCCGTCAGGTGGGTGCGCAGCCAGTGCAGCGGCACCATCAGGACCAGTCCGACGCCGACGCCGCCCACCGCCGCGATCAGGAACTCGCCGATCCCGCCGGCCCAGGTCGCGCCCTCGCCGACGGCCGCCGCGAGGGCCACCTTGAAGGCGGTGATGGCGGTGGCGTCGTTCACCAGGGACTCGCCCTGGAGGATCGTGGTGATCCGGGAGGGCAGCCCCACGCGGCGGGCGACGGCCGTGGCGGCGACGGCGTCCGGGGGCGCCACCACCGCGCCGAGCACCAGGGCCGCGGTCAGCGGCAGGCCCGGCACGATGAGGTACGCGGCGCAGCCGACGACGAAGGTGGCGAACAGGACGTAGCCCACGGAGAGCAGCGCCACGGGCCGCGCCTGCGCCCGCAGGTCCAGGTACGAGCTGTCGGTGGCCGCCGTGTAGAGCAACGGGGGCAGCAGCAGGGGCAGGACGATGTGCGGGTCGAGGGTGTAGTCGGGCACACCGGGCACGTAGCTCACCGCCAGGCCCGCCGCGACCAGGAGCAGCGGCACCGGCACCGGCACCCGTCGTCCCGCCGCGGCGACCGCGGCGCTGCCCGCCACCAACAGCAGCAGCGGCATCACGTCCATCGTCCTCGCCCGCCCTCGTCTTCCGCGCGGTCATCCGCACACCCGTCGTAACCTGGCAATCATGAAACAGTGCACGCACGCCGACGCGCTGCCGCACCCGGAACCCGAGCCGTGCGGCGAGACCTGTCCCGAGTGCCTGGCCGAGGGCACGGACCCGGTGCAGCTGAGGCTGTGCCTGAGCTGCGGTCATGTCGGCTGCTGCGACTCCTCGCCGAACCGGCACGCGACGGCGCATTACAAAGAGAGCGGCCACCCGGTGATGCGGACCTTCGAGCCCGGGGAGAGCTGGCGCTGGTGCTTCGTCGACCACGTCCTCGTGTGACCTCTGCCCGGGACGGTTCGACCGTCTGACGTCTGGGTACGTCAACCCGGCGCGCGCTCTTCCGATTTGAGCCGCCCACCCCCTAGCCACTGTGCGTGTTCGCGTGTTTACTATGAGTGACAGCATGGGGTTGGGGTCTCGGGGACAGGAAACTTCGGAGCGCGATAACGTCACCGCTGAACCACGTATCGCGTTATCCCGAGGGGCGTCCCTCGGCCCTGTAACGCTTGTACCACCTTGGAGGTGAGGGTGTCCCAGATCGCAGGCGAGCCCGCGACCCAGGACTTCGTCGAAGTCCGGCTGCCGGCCGCGGGTGCCTACCTGTCGGTGCTGCGTACGGCGACGGCCGGCCTCGCAGCTCGTTTGGACTTCACCCTCGACGAGATCGAGGACCTGCGCATCGCAGTCGACGAGGCCTGCGCGATCCTGCTTCAGCAGGCCGTGCCCGGCTCGGTGCTCAGTTGCGTCTTCCGTCTCGTCGACGACTCGCTCGAGGTGACCGTCTCGGCGCCGACCACGGACGGCCACGCCCCTTCGCGGGACACCTTCGCCTGGACGGTGCTCTCCGCCCTCGCGGGCAAGGTCTCCTCCGCCGTGGACGAGGACAAAACCGTTTCGATCAGCCTCTACAAACAGCGCGGCGCGGGACCCGGGCCGACGTGAGGGACGGGGACGGGCCGGTGCGGGACGAAGAGCGCGGGGCACGGGAGCTGCCGGCCGAGGGCACACGTTCTCCGAACGAGGCACGGCGCACGGCGGACGGCATCGACGGCATCCCCGAGCAGGCCCGGCCGCATCCGGAGGACGAGACCTCGCCCGAGGCCGTCGTTCCGGGCGACGGGCAGCGGACCGGGGACACCCCCGTCCGCCCCGTCCGAGCGGAGGCGAGGGCTCGGGAAAGGGCAACGGGCGGGACGATGAGCGAGCACGAGCGACACTCCGAGGGGCAGACGCCGGGCGCACGGGGCGCGCAGGGCACACGGCACGACCCGCAGGACCGCAGCGGTGCGCGCCTCCTGTTCGCCGAGCTGCGCACCCTGACGAAGGACAGTCCGGAGTACGCGGAGCTGCGCAATCGGCTGGTCCGCATGCACCTGCCGCTGGTCGAGCACCTCGCGCGGCGCTTCCGCAACCGCGGCGAGCCGCTGGACGACCTCACCCAGGTCGCCACCATCGGACTGATCAAGTCGGTGGACCGCTTCGACCCGGACCGCGGGGTGGAGTTCTCCACCTACGCGACCCCGACGGTCGTCGGCGAGATCAAGCGGCACTTCCGGGACAAGGGCTGGGCGGTGCGTGTCCCGCGCCGGCTCCAGGAGCTGCGGCTGGCCCTGACGACGGCCACGGCGGAACTCTCCCAGCTGCACGGCCGCTCCCCCACGGTCCACGAGCTGGCCGAGAAGCTGTCGATCTCGGAGGAGGAGGTCCTGGAGGGCCTGGAGTCGGCCAACGCCTACTCCACACTGTCCCTGGACGTCCCGGACACCGACGACGAGTCCCCGGCGGTCGCCGACACCCTCGGCGCCGAGGACGAGGCCCTCGAGGGGGTCGAGTACCGGGAGTCCCTCAAGCCGCTCCTCGAAGACCTGCCTCCGCGCGAGAAGCGCATCCTGCTCCTGCGCTTCTTCGGCAACATGACCCAGTCCCAGATCGCGCAGGAGGTCGGGATCTCGCAGATGCACGTCTCCCGGCTGCTGGCCCGCACGCTGGCACAGCTGCGGGAGAAGCTCCTGGTCGAGGAGTAGCCGCCGGGTCCGGCGCCGCCCGGGGCCCCTGGAGCTACTTCTCGGCGCTGCCGGGTCCCCGGATGCCCAGGGCCTGGGTGGTCGTGGGATTGACGAGCAGCACCAGCGCGGTGACGGCCACGACACCGAGCACGATGCCGGCCGGGACGGCCAGGCTGTCGGCGCGCACCATGTTGTAGGCGACGGGCAGCGCCATGATCTGCGTGATCACGGCGGGCCCACGGCTCCAGCCCTTCCGGCCGACCAGTCCGCGGGCGGCGAGCAGCGGCAGCAGGGCGAGCACGATCAGGGTGACGCCGCCGGTGACGGCCGAGGTCCGGTCGTCCGGGTGCCCGGTGAGGCCCTCCACGAGCATCCAGGCACCGCCGACGACGAGCGCCAGCCCCTCCACCGCGGCGAGCGCGGCCGCGGCGGTCAGCCGCCCGGGGCGAGGGCCCGCCTCTTCGGCGTCGGCGGCTGCGGAGGCGGGGGTGGTGGGGGTCTGCTCACTGCTCACCCCTGAAGGGTAGCCCTCGGCCCATGTGTGTCCGCCCGGGTGTCGGGCGTATCACGCGCACGGTGTGCCGGTGGGGTTCTTCACCTCGGTCTGGGCCGAGTACCACCCAGTAGGTACCCTGCACAGCATGCGTGCACTTCTCGTGGTCAATCCGGCGGCAACCACCACGAGCGCGCGCACGCGCGACGTGCTGATCCACGCCCTCGCGAGCGAGATGAAGCTGGAAGCGGTCACGACCGAGTACCGCGGCCACGCGCGCGACCTCGGGCGGCAGGCGGCGCAGAGCGACGACATCGACCTGGTGGTGGCTCTCGGCGGCGACGGCACGGTGAACGAGGTCGTCAACGGTCTGCTGCACGCGGGCCCCGACCCCGAGCACCTGCCCGGTCTCGCGGTGGTCCCCGGTGGTTCCACCAACGTCTTCGCCCGTGCCCTCGGCCTGCCCAACCACGCGGTGGAGGCCACCGGAGCCCTGTTGGACGCCCTGCGCGAGGGCAGCGAGCGCACCGTCGGTCTGGGCCTCGCGTCGGGTACGCCGGGCTCGGAGGACGAGGGGGTCCCGGCCCGCTGGTTCACCTTCAACGCCGGCCTCGGCTTCGACGCCGGCGTGGTCGGCCGCGTCGAGCAGCACCGCGAGCGCGGCAAGAAGTCGACGCACGCCCTCTATGTCCGCCAGGTGGTGCGCCAGCTCATCGGCGAGCCGCACCGCCGCAGCGGGACGATCACCCTGGAGCGGGCGGGCGAGGACCCGGTCACCGATCTGGTGCTGTCCATAGTTTCGAACACCTGCCCCTGGACGTTCCTCGGCAACCGCCCGATCTACGCCTCCCCCGAAGCCTCGTTCGACACCGCGCTCGACGTCTTCGGGCTCAGCAGGCTGTCGACGGCCGCGGTTGCCCGGTATGGCACCCAGTTGCTCACTTCGTCCCCCGAGCGCGGGCCGCGCGGTCGGCACGCGGTCTCCCTGCACGATCTGACCGACTTCACCTTGCATTCGAAGGTGCCTCTGCCCCTCCAGATGGACGGTGACCACCTCGGGTTGCGTACCAGCGTGGCGTTCACAGGCGTACGCCGTGCACTGCGTGTGATTGTGTGAGCAGAAGGGGCGAAAGTCCTTTCACTCGAACGTTTAGACCAGGGTCCACCCCATGGAAGTACGGCTGTGACCTAGTCGACACCGAAGAATCAAAAAAAACTTTCCGGAAGGGGTTGTATCCGCCGCCGAGGTTTGCGAGTCTCTTCTTGGCGATCGGGACAGCCCGCAGGACCGGCATCCACAGATCACCGGAACCCCTCTTCAAACCACAGGACCACGCCAGGGAACCTGGCGGTAGGCCCTTCCCTTGTTGAGGGATTCGTGAAAGCGTTCACATTCACAAGCATCCCAGCATGTAATACCAAGGAGAGGTAGCAGCCATGGACTGGCGTCACCGCGCCGTTTGCCGCGAGGAAGACCCCGAGCTCTTCTTCCCCATCGGCAACACCGGTCCCGCGCTGCTGCAGATCGAGGAAGCCAAGGCCGTCTGCCGTCGCTGCCCCGTCATGGAGCAGTGCCTGCAGTGGGCGCTCGAGTCCGGCCAGGACTCCGGCGTCTGGGGTGGTCTCAGCGAGGACGAGCGCCGCGCGATGAAGCGCCGTGCCGCCCGCAACCGGGCTCGTCAGGCCTCCGCCTGACAACCCACCCCTACTGACAGCCTCAGCTTGGCGGCGTGTACAGCGAGTACGCATCCCCCGCTCCCGAGCCGCAGCGCGCAGTACCCCCGATGCGCATCGGACGATGTATCGCACGAGCACTGGCCTCGGACCTTCACCGGTCCGGGGCTTTTTGCTGTGCCCACGTCCGTCCCGGTGCCGGTGCTCGCCGCTACTTCTCGGCGGGCACCGGGATGTCGAGGATGACGCGGGTGCCGCGCTCCGAGGCGGGCACCATGTCGAAGGTGCCGCCCAGCTCGCCCTCCACCAGGGTGCGGACGATCTGCAGGCCCAGGTTGCCGGAGCGGTGCGGGTCGAAGTCCTCGGGTAGGCCGACACCGTCGTCCTGGACGGTGACCAGCAGCCGGGCCTCCTTCGTCGTACCGCCACGGACCGCGGAGACCTCGACCGTGCCGGTGTCGCCGTCCCGGAAGCCGTGCTCCAGGGCGTTCTGCAGCACCTCGGTCAGGACCATGGAGAGCGGGGTGGCGACCTCGGCGTCGAGGATGCCGAAGCGTCCGGTGCGCCGGCCGGTGACCTTGCCCGGCGAGATCTCCGCCACCATCGCCAGCACGCGGTCGGCGATCTCGTCGAACTCCACGCGCTCGTCCAGGTTCTGGGAGAGCGTCTCGTGCACGATCGCGATCGAGCCGACCCGGCGCACGGCCTCCTCCAGCGCCTCGCGGCCCCGGTCGGACTCGATGCGCCGGGCCTGCAGGCGCAACAGGGCCGCCACCGTCTGCAGGTTGTTCTTCACCCGGTGGTGGATCTCCCGGATGGTGGCATCCTTGGTGATCAATTCGCGTTCGCGGCGGCGCAGTTCCGTCACGTCGCGCAGGAGGACCAGCGAACCGATGCGGGTGCCCTTGGGCTTGAGCGGAATGGCGCGGAACTGGATCACCCCGTCGTGCGCCTCGATCTCGAACTCGCGCGGCGCCCAGCCGCTGGCGACCTTGGCGAGCGCCTCGTCCACCGGGCCGCGGGAGGGGGCCAGTTCGGCAGTGGTGCGGCCGAGGTGATGGCCCACCAGGTCGGCGGCGAGTCCCATGCGGTGGTAGGCCGACAGGGCGTTCGGGGAGGCGTACTGGACGATGCCGTCGCCGTCGACCCTGATCAGGCCGTCGCCGACGCGGGGCGAGGCGTCCATGTCGACCTGCTGGTTCTCGAACGGGAAGGCGCCGGCCGCGATCATCTGCGCCAGGTCCGAGGCGCTCTGCAGGTAGGTCAGCTCCAGGCGGCTCGGGGTGCGCACGGTGAGCAGGTTGGTGTTGCGGGCGATGACCCCGAGGACACGTCCCTGACGGCGTACGGGGATGGACTCGACGCGGACCGGGACCTCCTCGCGCCACTCGGGGTCGCCCTCGCGCACGATGCGGCCCTCGTCCAGGGCGGCGTCCAGCATGGGCCGCCGACCGCGCGGGACGAGGTGCCCGACCATGTCGTCCTGGTACGAGGTGGGTCCCGTGTTGGGGCGCATCTGGGCGACGGAGACGTAGCGCGTGCCGTCCCGCGTGGGGACCCACAGGACCAGGTCGGCGAAGGAGAGGTCGGAGAGGAGCTGCCACTCCGAGACCAGCAGGTGGAGCCACTCGAGGTCGGAGTCGTCGAGCGCGGTGTGCTGGCGTACGAGTTCGTTCATGGAGGGCACGGGGCTGAGCGTACCTGGCGGTACGGACAGCGATCGAAACCAGCCACTCTCCACTGCTCCCCCGCCCCCGGACGCGGCCCGCGAGGCCCCGGGAACACCCGCGGGCCGCGGCGCCTGAGAGGGACCCTCAACCCTCCCGGCACCGCAGCCCGGAGCAACATCGGCCGTGGGGTGTGCGGTCCCGGTCGGCCGAAGGATGAGGAGCCGGGGCAGTCAGGGCAGAGAGCTCCGGTTCCTCGGTCCGTCCTCCTGTGCGGGGAGGACGGAAGCCTGACGATCACCTTGCGCGAGCGACACGGTCGGTGCCTCGGTCACCATTGTGGACTAGACCACTAACCGTGTCCATGCGGTGGACGTTGTTTGTCGTTGGTGGCTCGTGTCCGACCGCACCGCCGTCCGGACAGCCGCCAGAAGCCTAACCCTGTTGGCTCAACCTCGGGGCCAGACCGCCAGGGCAATTTCCGCGAGTGCCTCCAGCTCCGCCCGGGTCGCACCGTCGCGCGCCTGCTGGGACATGCCCTGGATCATCGCGCCGGTGTACCGGGCGAGGGCGGCGGCGTCGGTGTCCGGCGGCAGGGCACCATCCGCCACGTCGGCGCCGATCCTGCGCTCGATGGAGGCGATGTTGGCGTTGCGCCGTTCCCGCAGGGACTCCTCGACCTCGGCGGTCGAGCAGTTGGCGGCCGCGTGGATGACGAGGCAGCCGTGCGGCCGGCCGGGGGCCGTGTACTCGGCGGCGGCCTCGCGCAGCATCCTCTCCACCCCCGCCCGCGCGGTCGGCTCCTCGGCGAGGGCACGGTCGCCGAAGGAGCCGTACCGCGCGCCGTACTCCTGGACGACCTCCTCGAAGAGCGAGCGCTTGTCGCCGAAGGCGGCGTAGAGGCTCGGGGCGCCGATGTCCATGACCCGCGTCAGGTCGGAGACGGACGTGGCCTCGTAACCGTGCTCCCAGAACGCCAGCAGCGCGGCCTCCAGCGCCGTCGCCCGGTCGAAGGAGCGCGGACGGCCGCGGGTCCTGGCCGCACCACTCCGAGCGGGTGCCCCGGACCGTTCACTCTTCTCGCCGCTCACCATGGAGTGCATTTTATAGCGGCCACTAGAAAAAAGCTGCCGGACTGCTGTACGGTCATTTTTGTAGCGACCACTAGTGAATACGAAGGGGGCGTCGTCATGGGCGTGCTTGCGGGCAGGACAGCACTCGTCACGGGGGCGAGCAGGGGCATCGGGCGGGGCATCGCGGAGCGACTGGGCCGCGACGGCGCCAGGGTCGCGGTGCACTACGGGAGGAACGAGGCCGCGGCGAAGGAGACGGTGGCCGCGATCGAGGCCGCGGGCGGCTCGGCGTTCACGATCAGGGCCGACCTGGCGGCTCCGGGCGCCGCCGAGACCCTGTGGGAGGAGTTCGACAGACACGCCGAGGGCCTGGACGTCCTGGTGAACAACGCGGGGATCGGCAACACCCGCCCCATCGGGGAGATAGGGGAAGCGGAGTACGACGCGGTCTTCACGGTCAACGTGAAGGCACCGTTCTTCATCCTCAAGCACGGCATGGGGCGGCTGCGCGACGGCGGCCGGGTCGTCAACATCTCGTCGGGCCTGGCCCGCACGGCGGTGATGCCGGACAACATGGCGTACGCGATGACGAAGGGTGCGCTGGACGTGCTCTCGCGAGACCTCTCCAAGGTGCTGGGCGCCCGCGGCATCACGGTGAACTCGGTGGCGCCCGGCATCATCGACACGGACAACACGGCGGGGATGCTGCACGGGAGCGAGGGCGGCTGGGAGCGGGCCGCGGCGCTCTCCGCGCTGGGCGGGGTGGGGACGGCGGCCGAGGTGGCCGACGTGGTCGCGTTCCTCGCCTCGCACGGGGGCCGGTGGGTCACGGGCAGTTGGGTGGACGCCACGGGAGGTTCACTGACCTGACACCGCCGCCGGCGCACCACCACTCGCCTGACCGTTTCAGCGCGACCGCGCGGCTCCGCTCTGTTAGATTGGTCTAAACCACATAGCCAGTCCCGGGCCCCGGGTGAGTCCTCTCTTCGAAACGGCAGGCCAGCGTGGAAGTTGTCATCGTTCCCGATGCCAAGGCGGGCGGCGAACTCATAGCCGAAGCCATGGCACAGCTGCTCCGACGCAAGCCCGACGCCCTGCTCGGGGTGGCCACCGGCTCGACGCCGCTGCCCGTGTACGAGGCGCTGGCTGCCAAGGTGCGCTCGGGTGCCGTGGACACCGCGCGGGCACGGATCGCCCAGCTCGACGAGTACGTGGGGCTGCCCGCGGAGCACCCCGAGTCGTACCGCTCGGTGCTGCGGCGAGAGGTGCTCGAACCGCTCGGCATCGGCATGGACGCGTTCATGGGTCCCGACGGGACGGCCGCGGACGTGCAGGCGGCGTGCGACGCCTATGACGCGGCGCTCGGCGGGACCGGCGGGGTCGACCTCCAGTTGCTGGGCATCGGCACCGACGGGCACATCGGTTTCAACGAGCCGTGCTCCTCGCTCGCCTCGCGGACGCGCATCAAGACCCTGACCGAGCAGACCCGGGTCGACAACGCGCGCTTCTTCGACGGCGACATCGAGCAGGTGCCGCACCACGTGATCACCCAGGGCATCGGCACCATCCTGGAGGCCCGGCACGTGGTGCTGCTCGCCACCGGCGAGGGCAAGGCCGACGCGGTCGCCGCGAGCGTCGAGGGCCCGGTCGCGGCCGTGTGCCCGGCCTCCGCGCTGCAGCTGCACCCGCACGCCACGGTCGTCGTCGACGAGGCGGCCGCGTCCAAGCTGAAGCTCGCCGACTACTTCCGGCACACCTACGCCCACAAGCCGGACTGGCAGGGCATCTGACCCGCCCCGTCCCCGGTCCGCGGGGCGGACGTCCACGCGCGCGGAAGGCGCCGGATCCCGTCACAGGGCCCCGGCGCCTTCGTCGTACCCGCACCACCACCGGCACGGCGCCCACGTCCCGGCCACACCTCCCCTGGCACCAGCCCCCGTGCCCGCGCTCCCGTCGGCGCCGGCACTCGCCCCGCGCCCGCCTGGCGACGGCCCGCCCCACCCTCCATCCGGGCCCGCGTGCCCACCCTCCGTCCGGGCTCGCGTGCCCGCCCTTCGCCGGAGCCTCGCGCGGCCACCCACGCTGAAGGCGCCGGCCCCGTCGAGGGACCGGCGCCTTCAGCGGGGCGGCGGGTGGTCGTTAGACGCCCGCGATGGCCTCCGCCGCCGCTCGGCCGCAGACCCGGGCCGCGCCGTGGGTGGCGAGGTGGACGGCGCCGCGGGGCTCCGCGCGCGGGACGCCCATCTCGACGACGACCGTGTCGGGCCGGGCCGCCAGCAGGACGTCGAGGGCCGCCGCCATCCACGGGTGGCGGTGCTCGTCGCGGACGACGGCGACGATACGGCGGGAGCCCGCCGCGGCCAGCGCCTCGGAGCCCGCGTCGGCCCCGTTGAAGCTGCCCGTCTCCGTGCCCGGCAGCAGGCGGATCAGCTCGGCGGCCACGCCCCAGGGGGTCTCGTCGCCGACGGCGATGTTCGCCACCGGGGTGAGCGCGGCGACGTACGGCGCCTCGGTGAGCGGCGCGGGCTCCCCCGCGACGGTGACGCGCAGCGCGCGGCGGGCGGCACGCAGGCCGACGTCTCCGTCGGCCGTGTCCGAAGCCCCGTCGGCGGGACGGTTCTCCGCCGCCCACCGGGACAGGGACCGGACGCGTTCGGCCGCGTCGGCCAGGCGCTCCTCGGGCAGTTCGCCCGCGCGGACCGCCTCGACCAGCGCGTCGCTCAGCCGCCGTACGGTGCCCTCGTCGTGCAGGCCGCCGCCCACGCAGATCGCGTCGGCACCGGCGGCGATGGCCATGACGGTGCCGCGTTCGATGCCGTAGGTGCCGGCGATGGCCTTCATCTCGATGCCGTCGGTGACGATGAGTCCGTCGTAGCCCAGCTCGCCGCGGAGCAGGTCGGTCAGGATGCGCCGGGACAACGTTGCCGGAAGCTCCGGGTCCAGTGCCGGGACCAGGATGTGGGCGCTCATCACCGCGCGGCTGCCCGCGGCGATGGCGGCCCGGAACGGGACCAGATCGCGTTCGGCCAGCACGTCGGCGCCCACGTCGATGCGCGGCATGGCGTGGTGGGAGTCGATGCCCGTGTCGCCGTGGCCCGGGAAGTGCTTGGCGGAGGTGGCCACGCCCGCGGACTGCATCCCGGTGATGTAGGCGGCGGTGTGCCGGGCGACCAGGTCGGTGTCGGAGCCGAAGGCGCGCACCCCGATCACCGGGTTGTCCGGGTTGGAGTTCACGTCGGCGGACGGCGCCCAGTTGAAGTTGACGCCCGCGGCGGCGAGCCGGCGGCCCAGTTCCGCGGCCACCGCCCGGGTGAGGCCGACGTCGTCCACCGCGCCGAGGGCGTGGTTGCCGGGGAAGGACGAGCCGGTGCGCACCTCGAGCCGGGTGACGTCGCCGCCCTCCTCGTCGATCGCGACCAGCAGGTCCTCGCGCTCGGCACGCAGCTGCGCGGTCAGGGCGGCCACCTGCTCGGGAGAGGTGACGTTGCGCCCGAACAGGGCGACGGAGGCCAGCCCTTCGCCGATGCGGCGCAGCAGCCAGTCGGGGGCGGTGGTGCCGGCGAACCCGGGCTGGAGAACGGCGAGCGCGTCGCGCGTGAGGGTGTCGGTGGCCCTCGCGAGGGTCGTCATCGGTGGTGCTATCCCTTCACGGCGCCGGCGGTCAGGCCGCTGACGGCCTTGCGCTGGAGGTAGACGAAGAGGATCAGGATCGGGATGGCGAACAGGGAGGAGGCGGCCATGGTCGCGCCCCAGTTGTCGCCGAAGACGGTCTGGAAGCTGGTCAGCCACAGCGGCAGGGTCTGGGACTCCGCCTCCTTGTTGACGACCAGGACGAGCGGCAGCTCGTTCCAGGCGGTGATGAAGCCGAACATCGAGGTGGACATCAGGCCCGGCGCGAGCAGCGGCAGGATGACGCGGCGGAACGCCTGGACCCGGGTGCAGCCGTCGACCATCGCCGACTCCTCCAGCTCCTTCGGCACGGCGGCGACGAAGCCGCGCAGCGTCAGGATGGTGAAGGGCAGGATCATCATCATGTAGAAGAGCGTGAGCGGCACCAGGCTGTTCAGCATCGACGCGTCGCGCACGATCATGTAGATCGCGATGACCATGACTTCCCAGGGCGCCATCTGGGCGAGCATGAAGCCGACGATGAAGCCCCGCCGGCCCTTGAACCGCATCCGCGCCAGAGCGAAGGATCCGGCCAGCGCGATGATCAGCGAGAAGACGACCGCGCAGACGGTGACGATGAGCGAGTTGCTCACGTACGTCCAGAAGTGGTCGGCCTCGGTCGCGGTCTTGAAGTGCTCGAAGGTGACGTCGGTCGGGAACCAGACCGGGTTCTCCGAGATGATGTCCCCGGTCGGCTTGAAGGCCGTGGCGAACATCCAGTAGACGGGGAAGACCAGGCCGATGAACAGGACGACGGCCGTGACGTTGGGCCACACGCGGCCGAAGAGCGAGCGCTTCACAGCTCGTCCTCCTCTTGCTTGAGCACGATCCTGAGGTAGTACGCGGTCAGGCCGAGCAGGATCAGGATGGTCAGGACCGCGATCGCCGCACCCATGCCGTAGTGCTGGTTGCCGACGCCCTCGATGTAGGCGTAGACGGGCAGGATCTCGGTGAGACGGTCCGGTCCGCCGCCGTTGAACGTGTAGACCTGGACGAAGGCCTTGAAGATCCAGATGACCTCGAGGAACGTCGTCGCGTAGAGGAACGGGCGCAGGAACGGCAGGGTGACCGAGGTGAAGCTGCGCCACATGCCGGCCCCGTCGAGGGCGGCGGCCTCGTACAGCTCGTCGGGGATGGTGGTGGTCGCCGCGTACAGGTTGATCGCGACGAAGGGGACGGACATCCAGACGATCAGCACGGTGACGACGAAGAAGGTCGAGAACTGGCTGCCGGTCCAGCTGAAGTCGGCCATGGAGTGCCAGCCGAGCTTGTCGAGCACCCAGTTGACGACGCCGAAGCGCTGGGCGAAGAGCCACTGGTAGACGGTGGTCGCGGCGACCACCGGCATGGCCCACGCCAGGACCAGACCGATCATCAGCACGAACCGCATCGCCCTGCCGAGGCGGGCGAGCAGCAGGCCGATCAGACCGCCCACCACCATGGTGAGGACGACGTTGACCGCGGTGAAGATGATGGAACGGACGGTGACGCGCCAGAAGTCCTCGCCGGTGAGGACCTCCTTGTAGTTGTCGAAGCCGGTCCACTCGGTGACGTGCTGGATCAGCTGCGCCATGTTGAGGTTCTGGAAGGACAGCAGGCCGTCCTTCACCAGCGGCCAGCCGAGCAGCAGCACGGTGGCCGCGGCGGCGGGCAGCAGCAGCAGATACGGGGCCAGCGCGCCGGCACGCGACGCGGCTCTCGCTCTGGGCCCGCCGGTTCCCCCACCGTCCGCCTTGCGGACGTCCGACGGGCCTGAGGGCGGCCGTTCGGTCTGCACGGTCATGCTCGCGGTCTCTCTCTTCTCGACCTGTTCACCTCGACGCCGGGGCGGGGGCCGTCGTGTGTCAGCCCCCGCCCCGGCTCACCCGGTGCTACTGCTGCTGCGCCAGGCGCTTGTTGAACTCGCCCTCGACCTGCTTGGCGGCCTCGGCCGGGGACTTCCCCTTCATGACGGCCGTCAGGTACGTCTTGATCGGGTTCGGGTCGTTCTCGACGGCGGCCCACTCCGGGATCAGCGGCGTGGTGTCACCGGTACCGGCGGCCGGCGCGGCGGCCTCGGCGGCGGCGTTCCCCTTCAGGTTGCTCTGCAGCGCCTCCTTGTTCGGGATGACGCCGTTGGCCTTGGCCAGCCCGCCCTCGAACTTGTCGGAGAGCGCGAGCTTCAGGAACTCCTTGGCCAGCTCCTGCTTCTTGCTGCCCGCGGCGACGGCCAGGTTGGAGCCGCCGAGGAAGACGCCCTCGGGCTTGTCGGCGGTGGGGCCGGGGATGGTGAAGTAGCCGAGGTCCTTCTCGATCGCCGGGTTGGTGGCGATCGCGGTGGCGCCCTCCCAGCCCATGCCGATGAACGAGCCGGTCTTGCCCTTGGCGAAGATCTCACCCTGCTGCGGGGTGGCCTCGTCCTTGTCCTTGGGCGCCTTGGACAGGGCCTGGAACTTCTTGTAGGTCTCGGTGGCGGCGGCGACCTTCGGGTCGGACAGGTTGGAGACGTACTTGTCGCCGTCCTTCTTGACCAGCTCACCGCCCTCGCCGATGACCAGGCCCACGAAGTGGTACCAGTTCTGGCCGGGCAGGTAGATCGGCTCGGCGTCGGTCTTCTCGCCGATCGTCTTGAGGTCGTTGTAGAACTCGTCGCGGGTCTTGGGCAGTTCCTTGATGCCCGCGTCCGCCCAGATCTTCTTGTTGTAGACGACGACGCGGTTGACCACGAACCACGGGGCCGCGTACTGCTTGCCGTCGAAGACGGCGGACTTGTTGAGGGACTCGGACCAGTCGGTGCCGATCTCGCCCTTGAGGTCGCTCAGGTCCGCGAGGCCGCCGGTCTTGGCGTAGGCCGGGGTCTGGGTGTTGCCGATCTCGAAGACGTCGGGCGGGTTCTCCTCGGAGAGGGCGGTGGTCAGCTTCTGCTGGATGCCGTTCCACTTCTGGATCTCGAACTTGACCTTGGCCTTGGTCTTCGCCTCGAACTCCTTGGCGAGGTCCGCCTGCCAGTCGTCCGGGGAGGAGCCGTCCATCACCCAGACGGTGAGCGTCTCGCCGGCGTAGCCGTCGGCGCCGGCCTTCTTGCCGTCGTCGTCGCTGTCGCCCCCGCACGCGGCGATCGAGACCATCATGCCCGCGATACCGATCGCGGCTATAAGCTTGCGCTTCACGCCAACCCTCCTCAGGGATGCCACACAACCCCCCTGCCTCCCCGCGGTTGCTCGTCGACGCGGACCGCCCTTGGGGCCGGGACCTGGACCAATGGTGTAGACCAGTACGGGGAGCTTGGCCCAGACCAATAGGACTGTCAAGGGTGTTCAAACCCAGTCCTTGCCTCCGTGATGGGACCGAGATATGCAGGGACCTTTCATTGCGCAAGCGACAGATCGGGCGGACCGGGACCGGGTGTACCACCCCCCACCGAATGACGTGCGGGGACGACTCCGAACGCGCGTACCAGCGACGCCTGACTGGCCTGTGGACTAGACCAAGGGTGTTCCCGCGGGTATACAGATGGGATCACGGAGCGTGCGGGGGCCACCCCGGACGAAGCCGTGCCACGATGTGAGCCGTGGCCGACAGGGACAGCGGTCGCTTCGGCATCCGGAGCCGGGAAGGCAGAGCATGAGCACCGACGTCAGCAGTGCGGAGAACGAGGGTGGGGCGACCGTCCGTACCGCGCGCGTGCCCAAGTACTACCGTCTGAAGAAGCATCTGCTGGACATGACCCGGACCCAGACCCCGGGCACCCCGGTCCCGCCCGAGCGCACCCTGGCCGCCGAGTTCGACACCTCGCGCACGACGGTGCGCCAGGCCCTGCAGGAGCTGGTCGTCGAGGGCCGTCTGGAGCGCATCCAGGGCAAGGGCACCTTCGTCGCCAAGCCCAAGGTGTCGCAGGCGCTGCAACTCACCTCGTACACCGAGGACATGCGGGCCCAGGGCCTCGAACCGACCTCGCAACTGCTGGACATCGGCTACATCACCGCCGACGACCGGCTCGCCGGGCTGCTGGACATCACGGCCGGCGGCCGGGTGCTGCGCATCGAGCGGCTGCGCATGGCCAACGGCGAGCCGATGGCGATCGAGACCACCCACCTCAGCGCCAAGCGCTTCCCCGCCCTGCGCCGCTCGCTGGTGAAGTACACGTCCCTCTACACCGCGCTCGCCGAGGTGTACGACGTCCATCTCGCCGAGGCCGAGGAGACCATCGAGACCTCCCTGGCCACCCCGCGCGAGGCCGGTCTGCTCGGCACCGACGTGGGCCTGCCCATGCTGATGCTCTCCCGGCACTCGCAGGACCGCACCGGCCAACCGGTGGAGTGGGTGCGCTCGGTGTACCGGGGCGACCGCTACAAGTTCGTGGCCCGCCTCAAGCGGCCCCAGGACTAGACCAGGGGCCCCTCGTCCGGGCCCCAGATTGCGGTTGGGGACCGATATACGGACGAGGTCTTCCGCTGTCTTGACACCGTCACCTACATTTCGTGCGCACTGCACGAGGTGATCAGCGAGGGGACGGAGCCGCGCATGTCAGAAGACACAGAAGTGAGCAGAGAGCCGGTGGTGACGCCGGTGCGCGTCGTCATCGGGATCTGCCTCGTCGCACCGTTCGTCGCCATGCTCTGGGTCGGTTCGTACACGAAGACGGACCCGACCTTCATCGGCATCCCGTTCTTCTACTGGTACCAGATGGCCTGGGTACTGATCTCCACCGTGCTGACGATGACCGCCTACAAGCTGTGGCAGCACGACCAGCGCGGGCGCGCGGCCCGCTCCACGGCCGCCCCCGCCGCCCCGAAGGGCGGTGAGTCGCGATGAACGACGGCGTGAACGGCGTCGCACTCGCCGTCTTCATCTTCTTCTTCGTCCTCGTCACCGCCATGGGCTTCCTGGCCGCCCGCTGGCGCCGGGCCGAGAACGAGCACAGCCTCGACGAGTGGGGCCTCGGCGGCCGCTCGTTCGGCACCTGGGTCACCTGGTTCCTGCTGGGCGGCGACCTGTACACGGCGTACACCTTCGTGGCCGTGCCGGCGGCGATCTACGCGGCGGGCGCGTCCGGCTTCTTCGCGGTGCCGTACACGATCCTGGTCTACCCGCTGATCTTCACCTTCCTGCCCCGCCTGTGGTCGGTCTCGCACAAACACGGGTACGTGACGACCTCGGACTTCGTGCGCGGCCGGTTCGGATCCAAGGGGCTGTCGCTGGCGGTCGCCGTCACCGGCATCCTGGCGACCATGCCGTACATCGCGCTCCAGCTGGTCGGCATCCAGGCCGTGCTCGACGTGATGGGCGTCGGCGGCGGCGAGGACACCAACTGGTTCATCAAGGACCTGCCGCTGCTGATCGCCTTCGGTGTGCTGGCGGCGTACACGTACTCGTCGGGGCTGCGGGCGCCCGCGCTGATCGCGTTCGTGAAGGACACGCTGATCTACATCGTCATCGCGGTGGCGATCATCTACATCCCGATCAAGCTGGGCGGGTTCGACGACATCTTCGCGTCGGCGAGCGACAAGTTCACCGAGACGGGCGCGGGCGGAGTGGTACCGAACGCGGGCGGCCAGTGGACGTACGCGACCCTCGCGCTCGGCTCGGCGCTCGCGCTGTTCATGTACCCGCACTCGATCACCGCCACGTTGTCCTCCCGCAGCCGTGAGGTGATCCGCCGCAACACCACGATCCTGCCGCTGTACTCGCTGATGCTGGGTCTGCTCGCGCTGCTCGGCTTCATGGCGATCGCGGCCGGGGTCAAGGTGGAGAACGGCCAGCTGGCGATCCCGCAGCTGTTCGAGAACATGTTCCCGGACTGGTTCGCGGGCGTGGCCTTCGCGGCGATCGGCATCGGCGCCCTGGTCCCGGCGGCGATCATGTCGATCGCGGCCGCGAACCTCTTCACCCGCAACATCTACAAGGACTTCATCAAGCCCGACGCCACCCCGGCACAGGAGACGAAGGTCTCCAAGCTGGTGTCGCTGCTGGTGAAGGTGGGCGCGCTGATCTTCGTCCTGGGCATGGACAAGACCGTGGCGATCAACTTCCAGCTGCTGGGCGGCATCTGGATCCTGCAGACCTTCCCGGCCCTGGTCGGCGGCCTGTTCACCCGCTGGTTCCACCGCTGGGCGCTGCTCGGCGGCTGGGCGGTCGGCATGGTCTACGGCACGGTCGCCGCCTACGGTGTCGCCTCGCCGACGCAGAAGCACTTCGGCGGCTCCTCCGACGAGATCCCCGGCATCGGCGAGATCGGCTACATCGGTCTCACCGCCTTCGTGCTGAACGTCGTGGTCACCGTGGTCCTGACCTTCGTCCTCAGGGCGGCCAAGGCGCCCGACGGCATCGACGAGACCAAGCCGGGCGACTACACGGCGGACGCCGGCGACCCGGGCGTCCAGGTGGAACTGCCGCCGGCCACGGCGGGCAGCTCGCACTAGAAGAGCCCTGATCAGCGGGCCGTCGGAGAAATCCGGCGGCCCGTTGTCGTACCCGTCGGGCACACTCGGCGTCATGGACTTCGTGATCCGACGGGCGACGGCCGAGGAGTACGACACCCTCGGCGAGATCACCGCGCAGGCATACCTGCGCGACGGCCTCCTCGACTTCGGGGAGAGCGACTCCTACCTGGACGAGCTGCGCGACGTGGCCAAGCGCGCGGCGGCCGCCGAGGTGCTGGTCGCGGTGGCCGACGGCCGGGTGCTCGGCGGCGTGACGTTCGTGCCGTCCGGCGGCCCCATGGCCGACATCTCACGGTCCGGCGAGGCCGAGATACGCATGCTCGCCGTCGCCCGCGAGGCGCGCGGCCGCGGGGCGGGCGAGGCGCTCGTACGAGCCTGCGTCGACCGCGCCCGGACGGTGGCCGGTTGCACGGGCGTCGTGCTGTCGACCCAGACCGCCATGCGCACCGCCCACCGCCTCTACGAGCGCCTGGGCTTCGTCCGCACGCCCGACCGCGACTGGAACCCCCTGCCGGAGCTGGACGACATCATGCTGCTCACTTACGAACTGACGCTCCGACAGGGGCGCGGCACCCTCTGACACGGGCGCGGCACCCCGCCACAACACCCCGCTGAGACACAACATCTGGGGGTGCTCGCGTCGCCCGGCACAAGATGTATGCTCGTGCTCGCTGTCGCCGCAGGGGAATCCGGTGCGAATCCGGAACTGTCCCGCAACGGTGTACTTGCGTGCATCCGTACGTCTTCGCACGTGCGCGCACGCCTGTCCAGTCCGAGGACCTGCCGACAGTGCGCCCGGCCGCCCTGGCCCGGGTGCCATGACGTCCGGGCCTCGTGGAGTGGGCCGGTGGACGCGACGCCGCGTGCGCTCGTGAGCTGCCCCCTGCCCTCCCTCCGCCGGGCCCCGTGCCGAGCGAGGGAGTGCTCCACGTGACCATCGCGCCAGCCGATCCGGCTTCAGCGACCCCGGTGACGGCGACCGGGGAACCCGACGGACCCGGTGCCGCCCTGCTGCGGACCCTGACCGGGCTGACCGCCGACCTCCCCGGCGCCGACCCCGGCCGAGTGGCCGCCGCCGCGCTGCGCGGCCGGTCCGCCCACGCCGACGAGGCCGAGCTGCGGGAGCTGGCCACCGAGGCGGCCGCCGGCCTGATCTCCGAGGACCCGGTCTACTCCCGGCTGGCCGCCCGCCTGCTGACCATCGGCATCCGCGCCGAGGCCGCCTCCCAGGGCGTCGTCACCTTCACCGACTCCGTCGCCACCGGCCACCGCGAGGGCCTGATCGCCGACCGCACCGCGGCCTTCGCACGGCTGCACGCGGACCGCCTGGACGCGCTGATCGACCGGGACGCCGACGACCGCTTCGGCTACTTCGGCCTGCGTACGCTCTACAGCCGCTACCTGCTCCGGCATCCCATCACCCGCAAGGCCGTCGAGACTCCCCAGCACTTCCTGCTGCGGGTCGCCGCCGGACTCGCCGAGGACGACACGGTCCGCGCGGTGGACGAGGTCGCCGCCCTGTACGGCCTGATGAGCCGCCTGGACTACCTGCCCTCCTCCCCCACCCTCTTCAACTCCGGCACCCGGCACGCCCAGATGTCGTCCTGCTACCTCCTGGACTCCCCCAAGGACGAGCTGGACTCCCTCTACGACCGCCTCCACCAGGTGGCCCGCCTGTCCAAGCACGCCGGCGGCATCGGCATCGCCTACTCCCGCGTCCGCGCCCGGGGTTCGCTGATCCGCGGCACCAACGGGCACTCCAACGGCATCGTCCCGTTCCTCAAGACGCTGGACGCCTCGGTCGCCGCCGTGAACCAGGGCGGTCGGCGCAAGGGCGCGGCCGCCGTCTACCTGGAGACCTGGCACGCGGACGTCGAGGAGTTCCTGGAGCTGCGGGACAACACCGGCGAGGACGCCCGCCGTACGCACAACCTGAACCTCGCGCACTGGATCCCGGACGAGTTCATGCGCCGCGTGGACGCCGACGGCACCTGGTCGCTGTTCTCCCCGGCAGACGTGCCGGAGCTGACCGACCTGTGGGGCGAGGAGTTCGACGCGGCCTACCGCAGGGCGGAGGAGGCGGGGCTCGCCCGCAGGACGCTGCCCGCCCGCGAGCTGTACGGCCGGATGATGCGCACCCTCGCGCAGACCGGCAACGGCTGGATGACCTTCAAGGACACCGCCAACCGCACGGCCAACCAGACCGCGACCCCCGGTCACGTCGTCCACTCCTCCAACCTCTGCACGGAGATCCTGGAGGTCACCGACGACGGGGAGACCGCGGTCTGCAACCTGGGCTCGGTCAACCTGGGCGCCTTCGCCGACCCCGCGACGGGCGACATGGACTGGGAGCGCCTGGACGCCACCGTCCGCACCGCGGTCACCTTCCTGGACCGGGTCGTCGACATCAACTTCTACCCGACCGAGCAGGCGGGCCGCTCCAACGCCCGCTGGCGTCCGGTGGGCCTCGGCGCGATGGGCCTCCAGGACGTCTTCTTCCAGCTCCGGCTGCCCTTCGACTCCCCCGAGGCGAAGGCCCTGTCCACCCGTATCGCCGAGCGGATCATGCTCGCCGCGTACGAGACCTCCGCCGACCTCGCCGAGCGGGGCGGCCCGCTGCCGGCCTGGGAGAAGACCCGTACGGCCAAGGGCGTGCTGCACCCGGACCACTACGGCGTCGAGCCCGTCTGGCCGGAGCGCTGGGCCGCGCTGCGCGAGCGCATGGCCATCACCGGGCTGCGCAACTCCCTGCTCCTGGCCATCGCGCCGACCGCGACCATCGCCTCCATCGCCGGTGTCTACGAGTGCATCGAGCCGCAGGTGTCCAACCTGTTCAAGCGCGAGACGCTGTCGGGTGAGTTCCTCCAGGTCAACTCCTACCTGGTGGACGACCTCAAGCGGCTCGGCGTGTGGGACGCCCGCACCCGTGAGGCGCTGCGCGAGGCCAACGGCTCTGTGCAGGGCTTCACCTGGATCCCCGAGGACGTGCGCGCGCTGTACCGCACCGCTTGGGAGATCCCGCAGCGCGGCCTGATCGACATGGCCGCCGCCCGCACCCCGTACCTCGACCAGGCCCAGTCGCTGAACCTGTTCCTGGAGACGCCGACCATCGGGAAGCTCTCCTCGATGTACGCGTACGCCTGGAAGCAGGGCCTGAAGACCACGTACTACCTGCGCTCACGCCCGGCGACCCGGATCGCCCGCGCCGCGGCCCGAGCCACCACCGTCCCCGTGCAGGCCGGCCCGGACCCCGAAGCGGTCGCCTGCTCCCTGGAAAACCCCGAGTCCTGCGAGGCATGCCAGTAATGACCACCGAGACCCCCGCGAACCCCACCACCAAGAACCTGCTCGACCCGGGCTTCGAGCTGACGCTGCGGCCCATGCGCTACCCGGACTTCTACGAGCGCTACCGGGACGCCATCAAGAACACCTGGCACGTCGAGGAGGTCGACCTCCACTCGGACGTCGCCGATCTGGCGAAGCTCAGCCCCGAGGAGCAGCACCTGATCGGGCGCCTCGTGGCCTTCTTCGCCACCGGTGACTCGATCGTCGCGAACAACCTGGTGCTGACCCTCTACAAGCACATCAACTCCCCCGAGGCGCGGCTGTACCTGTCCCGCCAGCTCTTCGAGGAGGCCGTCCACGTCCAGTTCTACCTGACGCTCCTCGACACCTACCTGCCCGACCCGGACGACCGCGCCGCCGCCTTCGCGGCCGTGGAGAACATCCCGTCCATCCGGGAGAAGGCCGGGTTCTGCTTCAAGTGGATGGACTCGGTGGAGTCGATCGACCGGCTGGAGACGCAGGCCGACCGGCGTCGCTTCCTGCTCAACCTGATCTGCTTCGCGGCGTGCATCGAGGGCCTGTTCTTCTACGGCGCCTTCGCCTACGTCTACTGGTTCCGCAGCCGGGGTCTGCTGCACGGCCTGGCCACCGGCACCAACTGGGTGTTCCGGGACGAGACGATGCACATGTCCTTCGCCTTCGACGTCGTCGACACCGTGCGCAAGGAGGAGCCGGAGCTGTTCGACGACGCGCTCCGACAGGAGGTCACCGACATGCTGAGGGAGGCCGTCGAGGCCGAGCTGCAGTTCGCGCGCGACCTGTGCGGTGACGGCCTCCCGGGGATGAACACCGACTCGATGCGGCAGTACCTGGAGTGCGTGGCCGACCAGCGTCTGACGCGGCTCGGCTTCGCCCCGGTGTACGGCTCCGAGAACCCCTTCTCCTTCATGGAGCTGCAGGGCGTTCAGGAGTTGACCAACTTCTTCGAGCGGCGTCCCTCGGCGTACCAGGTGGCGGTGGAGGGCACCGTCGACCTGGACGAGGACTTCTGAGTCTCCTTCCTCCGACTCCTTTCCTCCTGGCTCCTCCCCTCCTGGGCCTCCCTGATCTGGCGGTCGATGCGCCTGTCGCGCACGATGCCGATCACGGAGGGGAGGACCATGAGGACGAGGAGTCCGAAGGTCACGAGCATTCCGACAAGGCCTTCTATCTGGTTTCCGGTCATGACACCACTGTCGCGCCGGAGACTCCTTACGGTCAGTGGCAGGACTGCCGTAAGACCTCGATTTCCTGCCACCGACGAGGCACACTGGCGGCATGTTGCAGAACGTGGCCGCCGTCCTGCTGGACGGTGCGCATCCCTTCGAACTCGGCGTGATCTGCGAGGTCTTCGGCATCGACCGGAGCGACGAGGGCCTGCCGGGGTACGACTTCGCGGTGGTCTCCGCGGAGGGGCCCGAGCTGAGCACCCACGTCGGGGGACTGACCGTCTCCACGCCGTACGGCCTGGAGCGGCTGGAGGAGGCCGACCTCATCGCGGTGCCGGCCGGCTCCGACTTCGTCCGCCGGGAGTACCCGCCCGAGCTGCTGGAGGCCCTGCGCAGGGCGACGGACCGGGGCACCCGCGTGCTGAGCGTGTGCTCCGGCGTCTTCGTGCTGGGCGCCGCCGGCCTGCTGGACGGGCGGCGGTGCGCGGTGCACTGGCACCACGCGGCCGAGCTGGCCCGCCAGCACCCGCGGGCCCAGGTCGAGCCCGACGTGCTCTACGTCGACGAGGACCCGGTGATCACCTCGGCCGGGACCGCCGCCGGCATCGACGCCTGCCTGCACATCGTGCGCAAGGAGCAGGGGCCGGAGGTCGCCAACCGGATCGCCCGGCGCATGGTGGTGCCGCCGCACCGGGACGGCGGGCAGGCGCAGTACATCGAACGGCCGCTGCCGCGCTCCTCGTGCGACACCGTCGGCGAGGTGCTGGCCTGGATGGAACAGCACCTCGACGAGGAGGTCACCGTCGAACAGCTCGCGGTCCGGGCGCACATGTCCCCGCGCACCTTCGCCCGCCGCTTCCAGCAGGAGACGGGGACGACCCCGTACCGCTGGGTCCTGCGCCAGCGCGTGCTGCTGGCCCAGCGGCTGCTGGAAGCGACGGACGAGACGATGGACACGATCGCCTGGCGCGCCGGTTTCGGCACGGCGGCGGCCCTGAGGCACCAGTTCACCAGGGCCCTGGGGACCACCCCGCACGCCTACCGGCGCACCTTCCGGGGCCCGGAGGCCGCCGCCTGAGCCGTCAGTTCGTCACCGAGCCACCGGCCTGACCAGCAGATCGTGCGGGCGCAGTGTGATGCCGACCCGGACCGCGTCGTTCGAGCCCGCCACCTGCTCGAAGCGGTACTTCGTGGCCAGCGCGGCCGTGATCAGGGTGAGCTGCGCCATCGAGAAGTGGTCGCTGGGGCACTTCCGCTTGCCCGCACTGAACGGCTTCATGGCGTATTTCGGCACATTCGCCGCGCGTTCCGGAAGCCACCGGTCGGGATCGAACTCCAGGTTGTCGTCGTACGACTTCGGATCGCGCTGGATTGCGTACGGACTGTAGATGATGTCCGCACCGGCCGGAATGCGATAGCCACCGAGTTCACTCTCGGCCACCGCGCGCCGGGTCAATACCCATACGGCGGGACGCAAACGCATCGCCTCCACGATGACATTGCCGGTGTGCCTGAGCTTCCGGACGTCCTCGAATGCCACGGGACGTCCGCCGGTGACCGCTTCGACTTCGTCGCGTATGCGGTCGGCATGTTCCGGATGGTCGGCAAGTGCCTGGAGCAACCACATGATCGTGGACGCGATGGTTTCACTGCCGGGGGTGAGTATCGCGACCACCTGGTCGTGGATCTCCTGTTCCCCGATCGGGTCGCCATTGTCGTCCTTCGCCTCCAGCAATGCCGTGAGCAAATCGTCCGGCTTTTGACCGGATGCGCGGCGCTCGGCGATGATCTCGTCGACCAGCAGATGCAGATCGGCCAACGCGTCGTTGAATCGGCGGTTGGCCGGGAGCGGCAGCCGGTACAGCGGTCCGAGCGGGACCACCATCCGGCGGTACATGCCCCGGAAGACGGTGGCGAGCGCGACGCACAGCCGCTCGGCCCGCTCGTCCATGTACTGCCCGCGCAGCAGACAGCGGGCCGCGACGCGCACGGCGACCCGGAAGGACTCGGAGGTGGCGTCGACGATCTCGCCCGGCTGCCAGCGCTCGGTGAGCGCGTGCGCCTCCTCCTCCATGATCGGCCCGTAGGCGGGGATGGCGTCGAGCCGGAACGCCGGCTGGATGGTGCGCCGCTGGCGGCGGTGGAGCGGTCCGTTGGCGGTCGCCACGCCCTCCTTGCCGAGCAGGCCCTCCAGCGACTCCCACAGCGGACCGGCTATGTGGTAGTCGGGGTTCAGGGCGAGGGCGCCGGTCAGCTCCGGGTTCGTGACCGCGTAGACGGTCTTGGGGCCGAGCTTGATGCGCACGATGTCGCCGTGGTCGCGCAGCTGCGACATGAAGGCCAGCGGGTCGCGGGCCAGCCGCCAGCCGTGGCCGAGCAGCGGTACGCCGCCGCCCGCGACGGGCGGTTCGCGCAGCTCCGGAGCCGGCTGCGCCCGGGTCTCGGGGTTGACGGACTCGACGGTCATTTCTCACCTGCCGCTTCGTTGTTGACGTACGGGGGCGTGGACCGGTCGTCCCAGCTGTCGACCATGTACCGGCCGGACTCGTGGTGGAACCAGTAGACGGAACTGAACCAGTTCCGCATATTGCCGACGTTCGCCCGTACGGCGCCGCTCAGTTCCTTTCCGCGTACGGTCCCGTCGGCGAGTTCGTCGGCGAACCGTAAGGCGTCCTGCTCCACGGCGAGGAATTCGGTGATGCACTCCTCGACGCGTCGCCTGACTTCTCCGATGGCTTCTTCCAGTGTGAGTGAATGGTGGGTGATGAGACTGATTCCGAGATTGTGGACCTCGTCGCCCGCTATTTCCTTGGGCAGCGAGCAGAGGTCGTTGTACCAGGCGGCGAATTCCTGACTGAGCAACGCCGCCCGGCGATATGCCGGGTGTTTCCGTACGGCGTCGGGGAGTTCGCAGCCCGAAGCCGGCTCCAGCAGATCGGTCCAGATCCAGTGCGCGAAGGTGAGCCGGCGCAACTGGAGGTACTCCTCCACGCCGGGCACGATTCCGCGCGTGCGGTTGTGGAATTCCCGGTCGTACGCCTCGATCACCGCATGGAAGTGCCGGGCGAACCGGGCGTTCCAGTTGCCCGGCAGGAAGGCGTAGAGCCGCCGCACACTGTCGGCGAACCCGGCCACCAGCGCGTCCTCGTGGTGCAGGTGGTCCCCGGGTGAGTCGAGTGCCGTGTGCAGTCGGCCACGCAGTCGCCGCCAGGCGCCGGGACGGTCGTGGACGATGTCGCGGTCGTGCCGGTCGTCCCAGACGAAGAACCACGCGCTGTAGTCCGCTATCGCCTGCATGACCTCGTCGGGGGCGCCCAGGTAGTAGCCCGCCATGAGGTCCGTGTAGCACAGGCCGTCGGCATATTCCTCGACCTTGTCCGCCGGCATGAGCCGCTTTTCGAGCAGCCAGGTGCGGGTGGTCTCCTGGAGCCTGGGCCAATACGGGTGCAGTTGCCGGGGAAATGCCGCCTCGATCACCGGGAGACGGAGCGATGGCGGTACTGCGATCGCGGTCGGTGTCGCTGTGGTGCCGTGTGAGAAAGCATGCACGAACAAACCCCTCTCAGCCGCCGGTGGCGCACTCCTCTCGCTGAGCGGGGCGTGCGCCGTTGCGTATCCCCGCACTTCCCATTCAGCACCACAACTGACCGTTCTGGGAACGGATTTGCTCCATTCACTACCCCTCGATGCCGGAATTCTCCTGTTGTGTGACGGCTTTCCATGGATGAACACCGACGCGCACAGACGCACGGCGCCCGCTCGGGGAAGACCCGAACGGGCGCCGTGCGCAAGGGAGATGTGTGACGGGTGAGGCGGTGTCAGTCGTTCGCGACCACGGGGTAGCGCGGCTCGTTCTCGGCCATCTGCCGCAGCGCGTCCTTGCGTTCGCGCTTGGAGAGCCGGTCGATGTACAGGTACCCGTACAGGTGGTCCGTCTCGTGCTGCAAACACCGCGCGAAGTACCCGGTGCCGCGCACCTTGACCGGATTGCCCTTCTCGTCCTGCCCGGTCACCTCGGCGTAGTCGGGGCGGGCGAGCGGCGCGTAGGCGGTCGGCACGGACAGGCAGCCCTCGTTGCTGTCGTCCAGGCGGCGGCGGTCGGCCGGCAGCTCGACCAGCTTGGGGTTGCACACCACGCCGACGTGGCGGACGCCCTCGTCGTCGGGGCAGTCGTAGACGAAGACCTTCTTGGAGACGCCGATCTGGTTGGCGGCCAGGCCCACGCCCTCGGCGGTGCGCTGGCTGGCGAACATGTCGGCCACCAGCTGCTGGAACTCCTCGCCGAAGTCGGTGACGTCCTCGCACTCCTTGTGCAGCACCGGGTTTCCGACCACCGTGATCGGGCGCGAGGTGCCGCGCCCACGCCAGTCGGCCTCGCGCTCCTCGCAGTCCTGGGTGTCGACGACGAAGCCCTCGTCGTCCACGGGGAGCACGCCCGGGTGCTGCTGATCGGTGTCCTGCTGGGCCATGACCGACGTATGCCTTCCTCGTACAACCAAGGGTGATGCTTGATGGCGACTGCTGCTGGAGCGTCCTGACAAAGACTACGGGGCCGCTCAGCAGACCTCTTCCAGGTCCCGCCAGTCCCGGGAATCAGGACTGTCCGCCACCCACCCGTCCAGCAACCCCTTCACCAGCCCAGCCGGCGCAGCCACCCCGCACTCCCGCTCCGGCACCCACAGCTGCCCGTCGGTGCGGTGTCCCAGGGGCCCGGGGTGTCCGGGTTCGCTGTGGTCGTGCGGGTCGAGGTGCTCGCCCTCGCCCTCGTCGGACGGCATCCGGGACTCCGAGCACATCCGGCACAGCAGCCGCACGGAGGACGACCAGTCCTCGGCGGCGAACCCGGCGTCGGCGGCCAGCTGCTCGAGGGCGTCCCGGTCGGCCTCGGTGGCGGCTTCCAGGAGGACCACCCAGGTGGGCACGGGCGACGGCGCCCACAGCTCGATCTCGTCGAAGACGGGGTAGGAGTGCCCGGCACTGGTCGTCCGCTCTCCGTGCGGCACCCCGTCGTGCAGGACGACCTCGCCCCAGCGCCGCCCGGACGACGGCAGCGGGATGGACAGCACCTCGACGCGGGCGGGGTCGAGCCGCCGCCCCCACACCACCTCGGCCTCGCCCTCCGGGGAGAGCCGTACGGCCGCGCTGCCGAGGTCCATGCCGAGCGGCTCACCGGCGTCCGTGGCGTCCCCGGGGGTGCGCAGCCCGTAGGCCTGCCAGGCCCGGCGGGCCAGCGGCCAGTCCTGGAGGGCGGTGGCGGCGATGCCGACGTTCCACCAGTCGGGGGCTCCGGTGTCCCGGTCGAGCAGTGCGACGGCCCGCAGGCCGGCCGCCCTGGCCTGCTCCCAGTCGTGCCGGAACTTGTGCAGCAGGGCCAGGTTGAACCAGGACTCCGACAGCCAGGGCTCCAGGTCGGCCGCCCGGGTCAGCAGCGCACCCGCGTCCTCGTAGCGACCGTCGCCGATCAGCGTGAACGCGCGGTCGGTGGCCTGCCGCCAGGAGGCGGAGGGCCGGTGCCGTGCCTTGCCGAAGATCCTCACGATTCCCGCCTGCCAGTTCCGTTCAGTGGGCTGGCTGTGCCTTTCGCGCCCCCGGACACCCTCTCCTGGGCATCAAACCACGTACGGCTGCAGAGGCGCTCATTACCCATGGGTTACCCAGCCAAGGGCCCGGTAAGGCTGCCCCGGGAAAGGACTCGGGCCAGTGCTTCCACCACCTCGGGAGCGTAGTCGCCCGCGGTGGCCAGGCGCAGCTCCTCCAGGGCCGTCAGGACGCCGCCCGGACCCGCGTCCCGGACCTTCTCCTCGTAGGCGTTCACGACGCGCACGATCCGCGCGGCGACCGGCTGCTCCCGGCAGGGGTCCGCCTGCCGCTCCACCACCACCGCGACCGCCGCGTCGACGCCGGTCTGGCGGACGACGGCTCCGCCGAGCAGCGCGATCCGCCGCTGCTCGGTGACGGGCAGCCCGGCGGTGGCTCCCGCCGGGACCGGGTCGACCAGGCTGAGCTGGCCGATGTCGTGCATCAGGGCCGCGTACTCCAGCACGGTCAGCTCGGCCCCGGACAGCCCCAGGTCGCGTCCGACGGCCACCCCGAGTCCGGCGACGCGGCGGGCGTGCCCGGCCGGGGTGTACCCGGCGATCTCGGTGGCGCGGGCCAGGGAGGCGATGGTCTGCCGGTAGGTGGCGCGGACGGCCGCGTACCGGCGGTAGGACAGCTGGGCGAGCAGCAGGGGCACGCAGAAGACGGGGAGCGCCCACAGTCCCGCGACGCTCACCGCGAGCGCCATCACCGCGCCGGTCGCGCACACCGCCGACGTGATCCCGACCATGCCGCGCAGTTCCTCGCGCAGCAGCGGTCCGAAGGGCCACCCGGTGCGCGCGTGCGCGGGAGCGGCGGCGAGCACGGCGTCGCACAGGCTGGTCAGGGCGAGCAGTGCCAGCAGGAGCAGCGCGTGGGCGGGACCGCTCCAGTCGTCGAAGACGTCCTGCTGGGACAGCGGCCGGTAGCACACGGCGGCGAAGCCGACGGTGAGCACCCGTCGGGCCAGGTGGTCGAGGACCGGTCCACTGCCGCGGGCGACGTAGGGCACGCTGCCGAGCAGCGAGGCGGCGAGCACGACGGTGACGGTCTGGGCGACGCCGTGCTGCGCGGGCTGCCCGGCGACGTCCCCGAGCAGCGCGTACGCCAGGGCCCCCGCGGCTCCGAGCGGCGCGGCCTCCCGGGCCTCGGCGCCGGTGCGCCGGGTCAGCTCACCGAGGACGACCAGGCCCCCGAAGGCCAGCGCGACGGGCCGCTGCACCGGCCCCGACCCCAGCACGGAGGCGAGACACCCGAGCGCGAGGATCCCGGCGCAGCCGGGTACGAGGAGCGGGGCGATCGGCGGCGGGGGCTGGGCCGGTGGTGGCGAGGGCGTCATGGCGCGCCCCTGCCGACGCTGTCCCGTGCGCCCTCGCCACGGCCCGGGGACGGGGCGGGGAACGCGGGAGTGCCGTCCGCCGTCACCGACGGGCGCCAGCCGTGGCGGCCGAGGACGTGGACCAGCGCCCGCACCATCCGCGGGTCGAACTGGCCCCCGGCGCACCGCTGGAGCTCCTCCAGGGCCACCGCGACGGGGCGGGCCCTGCTGTAGGAGCGGGTGGACGTCATCGCGTCGAAGGCGTCGGCGACGGCCACCACCCGGGCCGACTCGGGGATCCGGTCGCCGGCCAGTCCGTAGGGGTAGCCGCTGCCGTCCAGCCGTTCGTGGTGGTGGAGGACGGCGGCGCGGGCCTCCCCCAGGAAGCGGATGCCGCGCACCATCTCGTGCCCGTACTCGGGGTGCAGTTCGATCACCCGCCGCTCCTCGGGCGTCAGCGGCCCGTCCTTGCGCAGCAGCCGGGTGGGCACCCCCAGCTTGCCCACGTCGTGCAGGATCCCGGCGAAGCGCAGGGTCTCGACGCGCTCGTCGTCCATGCCCAGCTCGCGGGCGATCATCATGGATGCCTGGCCGACGCGCTCACTGTGGCCGCGGGTGTAGCCGTCCTTGATGTCGACGGCCTGCACCAGGGCGCGGATGGTCGCCTGGTGCGCGGCCCGCTCGCGGTGGTACTGGGCGAAGGCCCACCACGCCACGCACATCGGCAGCAGCACGAGCAGCGCGGACACCGGACCGTACGGGCTGCGCCACAGGACCGCCATCATCAGCCCGGCGAGCCCGTGCACGGCGATCGGCGCGAGCGACCGGGAGAGCAGCCCCCGCCAGGCCCGGCTCGGCGGCACGTGGTCGGCGAGGGCGCGGATGCCGCCGTCCAGCACCGTGAGCACGAGGCAGAAGACGAGCACCGCGGCGCCGGCCGGCACCAGGGCGTACGGGAAGGCGGGCTCGACCACCGCGTCCCGGCCGCCGAGCCGCCAGTGGACACAGGAGGCGGCCCACACGGCGAGGGTCAGCTGGGCGGCCCGCCACAGGCGCCGCAGGCCGAAGGGGCGTCGCGGCACCGGGGACAGCAGCGCTCCGGGCAGGGCCACGAGCGCGGCGGCGGGGGGCGGCAGCAGGAAGGCACCGGCGAGCAGGACGGGATAGCAGGTCCCGACGAAGCGGGACCGCGCGACGAGTTCGGAACCCGCGTACAGTCCGGCGAGCAGCGCCACCGCCCACCAGGGCGCGTGCACGGACGGCAGCGGCCGCAGGCAGAGCAGGGCGGCGAGGACGACACCGGCGACGTACACACGTGCCCGCGCCGGTACCGCGTCCATGAGCCCCTCCCCCGGCCACGTCTGTCAGGCTCCGGAGCCTAGGACGGCGGTGGGAGGCCGCGGGCAGATAACCCGCGGATTAGCACGTACGAGTGACTTCTGAACGCCTCAGGACGCTCGGCCAGGAACGACCGAGGACGCTCAGGAACGACTCAGGACTCCTGCGGAGCCGACGGCGCGGCCGTCACGTCGTGTTCGGGCACGGACTGCCCGGACCGGATCAGGTCCAGTCGGCCCATGACCTTCGCGCGCAGGTCACCCGGCACGTCGTCCTGGCCGCAGCATCGCTTGACCAGCTTCTTCACGGCCTGCTCCAGCCCGTACTTCTCCAGGCAGGGCGAGCACTCCTCGAAGTGGTGCTCGAACTTCACGCAGTCCGAGTCCGGCATCTCTTTGTCGAGAAACTCGTAGAGATGATCGAGGATTTCGCTGCAATCCGTCTCGTGCGGCTCTCCGCAGCTCATGACCCCGAGCCTTTCGCTTCGTTCGACTCTCCGGCGCCGGCCGGGACCAGACCGCGGTCGCGGGCGTAGTCCTCCAGCATGCCGCGCAGCTGACGGCGTCCACGGTGCAGCCGGGACATCACCGTTCCGATGGGTGTCCCCATGATGTCTGCGATCTCCTTGTAGGCAAAGCCCTCGACGTCCGCCAAATACACGGCGATACGGAATTCCTCGGGGATCGCCTGGAGCGCCTGCTTCACGTCCGAGTCGGGCAGGTGGTCGAGCGCCTGCGACTCCGCGGAGCGCAGACCCGTCGACATGTGCGACTCGGCACGCGCGAGCTGCCAGTCCTCGATCTCCTCGGCCGCGCTGCGCTGGGGTTCGCGCTGCTTCTTGCGGTACGAGTTGATGAAGGTGTTGGTGAGGATGCGGTACAGCCACGCCTTGAGGTTGGTGCCCTCGCGGAACTGGTGGAAGGACGCGTACGCCTTGGCGTAGGTCTCCTGCACCAGGTCCTCGGCGTCGGCCGGATTACGCGTCATGCGCAGCGCGGCCGAGTACATCTGGTCGAGGAACTCCAGCGCGTCCCGCTCGAAGCGCGCGCTGCGCTCCGCGGTCGACTCCGCGCCCGTACCCCGGCCCTCGGGCTGCTCCGCCTGGCCGTGTTCGGTCCCTGCGTCGGTCCCAGTGACCGGACCCACCTCCTCCGATGTCGTCGTGAAACCGAGACCGGTCTCACTCGAATCGGAGGATAGACGACCTGCGGTCGGGGACGCTTGCCGATCCGGTCCGCCCGCCGCCCGAATAGGGGCGGTCTTGGCAGCGTGCAGCACGGTCCAGTCCAGGTCGGCGCGGCTGCTGCGACTCGGGCAGAAGGCTGAACCCATGCGGCGGACTTCCTCTCCTACGGCGTCGGTGCTGATTCTCAGCAACGTATGCACCGCACAACAGCGGCCGTCCGCCGGTCATTCCCGGGCGTTCAGCCGAGTGAGCCGGTCCACTTCAGGACGCCGTCGGTGATCAGCTCCAGCGCCTCCTCCTGGCTGATCTCCGCCCGCTTGGGCACGGCGAAGCCGTGGTCGCCGTACGGCACCTCGATCAGGTCGTAGGTCCCCGCGGGCGCCTCGGGGAACTCCTCCGGTCTGCCGAAGGGGTCGTTGCCGCCCTGGACGACGAGGGTGGGCACCCCGGCCCCCAGCAGCTCGTCGGCGCGGGACTTCTCCGGCTTGCCCGGCGGGTGCAGCGGGAAGCCGAGGGCGAGGACGGCGTGGGCCCCCAGTTCGGCCGCGGTGCGGCAGGCGACCCGGGCCCCCGCGCTGCGGCCGCCCGAGACCACCGGCAGGCCGGGCGCGGCGAGCGCGGGCCAGACGCCCCGCCAGCCGGTGTCCAGGGTCTTCGGCGCGGGCGCCAGCTTCTTGCCGGCCACCCGCCAGGGCTGCTCGACGAGGGCGACGCTCACCCCGTGCTCGGGCAGTGCGGCCGCCAGCGCCTTCAGGTCGCGCGCCTCGATGCCGCCGCCGGCGCCGTGGCTCGCGGCGAGGACGAGTCGGGGCCGCTTCGCCGGGTGCCACGTGATGCGGGCGGGACCCGCATCCGTCTCGACCGTCTCTGTCACAGCCTCTGTCGCATCCGTCACGTCAGAAGAGTGTGCCCTCTTCCGGTGCCTCCAGCTCCTTGAGCAGCTCCGGCCCGTTGTTGCGGACGTTGCTCACGCTCGTCGAGACGGGGTAGGCCCGCATCAGTCCGGCGGGCGGCGGGGCCAGGAGGGAGGTCAGCTCGTCGGGGTCGGTGCGCGCGGGGTCGAGCCAGTCGTCCCAGCGGTCCGGGGTGAGCATCAGGGGCATCCGGGGGTGGATGTCGGCCAGGGCGTGCGGGCCGTCGGCCGGGGCGACGGCGAGCGGCGCGGTCTCGGCCTCGGTGGTGATCACGGAGCACGTCACCCACCACGCCTGCGGGTGGTCGTCGGGGAGGGTCCTGTCCCGCCAGAACTCGTAGAGCCCGGCCATGGCGAACACGGAGCCGTCGGCGGGAGTGACGAAGTACGGCTGCTTGCGCGGTCGCTTCTTGCGCCCCTCGACCTCCAGGTCCCGCTCCTGCTTGCCGGTGACCCACTCGTAGTAGCCGTCGGCGGGCAGGATGCAGCGCCGGGTGCTGAAGGCGCGGCGGTAGGAGGGCTTCTCGTGGACGGTCTCCGCGCGGGCGTTGATCATCCGGGCGCCGCCCTCGGGCGTCTTGGACCAGGAGGGGACGAGACCCCACTTCAGTTTCCGCAACTGGCGAACCGGCTTCGGGTCCTCGACGTCCTTCAGAGCACGGTCCAGGACGACGTGGACCTCCTTGGTCGGGGCCACGTTGTAGTCGGGCTCCAAGCTCTCCTTGGGCTCCCACTTCTCGATCTCGAAGATTCCCGCGAGATCCTCGGGTCGACGACTCGCCGCATACCGTCCGCACATACGTGCCACACTGCCAGACCCCGCGCACGAACGAGGAGCCCTCACCCAACATGGACCACCTCGCGACGGCCTCTCTCACCTCCCTGTGGGACGAGGTCTCCGGCACCCAGCCAGATCCCGACCTGTGGGTGGTGATCGCGACCCTGGTGGCGGCGCTCGCCGTCGTCGTCACCCGTGGGTCGTGGCGGATAGCGCGCAACGCCATCACCATCGCCCACGAGGGCGGCCACGGCCTGGTGGCCCTGCTGACCGGACGCACCCTGACCGGGATCACCCTGCACTCGGACACCAGCGGCCTGACGGTGAGCCGGGGCAAGCCGCACGGCCTCGGCATGATCCTCACCGCGGTCGCCGGTTACACCGCTCCCCCGCTGCTCGGACTCGGCGGCGCCGCGCTGCTGGCGGCGGGGCGCATCACCCTGCTGCTCTGGCTGGCGACGGCGCTGCTCGTGGCCCTGCTGGTGATGGTCCGCAACGCCTACGGGGTGCTGACGGTGGTGGTCACCGGCGGCACCTTCGTCCTGGTGTCCTGGCTGGCCGGTCCGCAGGTGCAGGCGGCGTTCGCGTACGCGGTGGTGTGGTTCCTGCTGCTCGGCGGGGTGCGCCCGGCCTTCGAGCTGCAGGCCAAGCGGTCGCGGGGCGGCGCCGGGGACTCGGACGCGGACCAGCTGGCGCGGCTGACGCACGCGCCGGCGGGGGTGTGGTTCTTCCTGTTCCACGCGGTGTCGCTGTGCTCCTTGATCGGCGGCGGGCGCTGGCTGCTGGAGCTGTGAGGCCCAGCGGGCGCCGGCTGCTGGAGCTGTGAGGCCCAAGCTGCGGTCCGCCCGCTCCGCATATATGCACGGCAAGTGCACTGTTGCGTTTTCGGTCAGGTTTCGCCGCTTTTGATCAAGATCTCCGATCGTCCTCAGCCATTAAAGTGGGGCCCATGACCGTGAACCCCGCGCACACCGCCCTCTGGCCCGCCCCGCACGCGAGCGGAGCCGTCGACGCGACCGTCCACGTGCCCGGGTCCAAGTCGGTCACCAACCGTGCCCTGGTGCTGGCCGCCCTCGCCTCCGAGCCCGGCTGGCTGCGGCGCCCGCTGCGCTCCCGCGACACCCTGCTGATGGCCGAGGCCCTGCGCACGATGGGCGTCGAGATCGAGGAGGGCGTCGGCCCCGAGGGCACCGGCGAGTTCTGGCGGGTCATCCCGGCCGGTCTGCGCGGCCCGGCCACGGTCGACGTCGGCAACGCCGGCACGGTCATGCGCTTCCTGCCGCCGGTCGCCACGCTGGCCGACGGCACCGTCCGCTTCGACGGCGACCCTCGGTCGTACGAGCGTCCGCTGCACGGTGTGATCGACGCGCTGCGCGCCCTGGGCGCCCGCATCGACGACGACGGGCGGGGCGCGCTGCCGATGACCGTGCACGGCGGCGGCGCCCTGGAGGGCGGGCCGGTCGAGATCGACGCGTCGTCCTCCTCCCAGTTCGTCAGCGCCCTGCTGCTGTCCGCACCGCGCTTCAACCAGGGCGTCGAGGTGCGCCACACCGGTTCCGCGCTGCCCTCCATGCCGCACATCCGCATGACGGTCGACATGCTGCGCGCGGTCGGCGCCCAGGTCGACACGCCGGAGTCCGGCGGCGAGCCGAACGTCTGGCGGGTCACGCCGGGCGCGCTGCTCGGCCGGGACCTGACGATCGAGCCTGACCTGTCGAACGCCCAGCCGTTCCTGGCGGCGGCGCTGGTGACCGGCGGCAGGGTGGTGATCCCCGACTGGCCGTCCCGCACCACCCAGCCCGGTGACCGGCTGCGCGAGATCTTCACCGACATGGGCGGTTCCTGCGAACTGACCGACTACGGTCTCGTCTTCACCGGATCGGGCGCCGTCCGCGGCATCGACGTCGACCTCGGCGAGGTCGGCGAGCTGACCCCGGGCATCGCGGCCGTCGCCGCCCTCGCGGACTCCCCCTCGACCCTGCGCGGCGTCGCCCACCTGCGGCTGCACGAGACGGACCGGCTGGCGGCGCTCACCAAGGAGATCAACGAACTCGGCGGTGACGTCACCGAGACCGCCGACGGTCTGCACATCCGCCCGCGCCGGCTGCACGGCGGCGTCTTCCACACGTACGAGGACCACCGCATGGCCACCGCCGGCGCGATCATCGGCCTCGCGGTCGAGGGCGTCCAGATCGAGAACGTGGCGACGACCGCCAAGACCCTGCCCGACTTCCCCGACCTGTGGACCGGGATGCTCGGGGCGTAGGGACGGTTCGCCATGCGCCGCTACGGCAAGCACACCGACGAGGACGACATCCGCTCGCGCCCCAACCGCAAGGGCAACCGGCCGCGCACCCACATCCGGCCCAAGCACGAGGACGCCGCCGAGGGCCTGGTCCTCACCGTGGACCGAGGCCGGCTGACCTGCCTGGTCGAGGACCGGGTCGTCATTGCGATGAAGGCCCGCGAACTGGGCCGCAAGGCGGCGGTCGTCGGCGACCGGGTGGCCCTGGTCGGCGACCTGTCCGGCAAGAAGGACACGCTCGCGCGGATCGTCCGCATCGAGGAGCGCGTCTCCGTGCTGCGCCGCACGGCCGACGACGACGACCCCTACGAGCGGGTGGTCGTCGCCAACGCCGACCAGCTCGCCGTCGTCACCGCCCTCGCCGACCCCGAGCCGCGCCCGCGCCTGATCGACCGCTGCCTGGTCGCGGCGTTCGACGGCGGCCTCACCCCGTTGCTGGTGATGACCAAGTCGGACCTGGCACCGCCGGACGAACTCCTGGGCCTGTACGGCGCGTTGGACATCCCGTACGTCGTCACCAGCCGCGAGGAGCTGGAGAACGGCGCCGCCGCGGACCTGGTGCGCGAGCATCTGGACGGGAAGATCACCGCCTTCGTCGGCCACTCCGGCGTCGGCAAGACGACCCTGGTCAACACCCTGGTGCCCGAGGACCGCCGTCGGGTGACGGGGCATGTGAACGCGGTGACGGGCCGCGGCCGGCACACCACGACCTCCGCCCTCGCCCTGCCGCTGTCCTCCGCGGAGGGCGGCTGGGTCGTCGACACCCCGGGCGTACGGTCGTTCGGGCTGGCGCACATCGACCCGTCCCGGGTGATCAACGCCTTCCCCGACCTGGTACCCGGCACGGAGGGCTGTCCGCGGGCGTGCAGCCACGACGAGCCCGACTGCGCGCTGGACGCCTGGGTCGCCGAGGGACACGCCGACCCGGCCCGGCTGTACTCGCTGCGCCGACTGCTGTCGACGCGGGAACGCAAGGAAGGGGATTGACCCCCGCGTTGTTTGCCGTGCCGTGCAACCGGTAAGTGCATAATCGCACCAAGCCGGAACCAAGCCTGAGCAAAGCCGGACGAAGTCGCTGTCGGACGAAGCCACTGATCGACACCGACACAGCGGTCGCGGTAGGGGACCACGGGAGGACAAGACATGGCGTGGCTGCTGGTCATAGTGGCCGGAGTGCTCGAAACCGGCTTCGCCGTCTGTCTGAAGCTGTCGCACGGCTTCACCCGGCTCTGGCCGACCATCGCCTTCTGCGCCTTCGCGCTGGGCAGTTTCGGCCTGCTGACGATGTCTCTGAAGAAGCTCGACGTCGGCCCCGCGTACGCCGTGTGGACCGGCATCGGCGCGGCGGGCACCGCCATCTACGGCATGATCTTCCTCGGCGACCTGGTCTCGACCCTGAAGATCGTCTCGATCAGCTTCGTCATCATCGGCGTGATCGGGCTGCAGCTGTCCGGCTCGGCTCACTAGGACCTGTCCGGCCCTGACCGGTTCTGACCGGCCGTTACACCGTAAACCGGCGCGGCAGGGCGGTGCGCAGGAGGTCACCCACCCCGCCCTCGGCAGGGGGCGCGGCGACACAGGAAAGGGCGAGCCGCACGGCCAGTTCGCAGGAGCGGGCCAGTTCGGCGGCGTCCGGCGGCGGGGGCGGACCGGCGCCGCCCAGCACGGCCACGGCGCGGTCGCGGACGAGGCCCACGAAGTCGCCGGGCGAGGGCAGCGGACCGTCGGCCCGCCGCTGGGCCGGCACGGCGGAGGCGGAGGGCACCGCCGTCAGGGCCGGCGAGGGCAGCCGCTCGCTCCAGCACCCGGTGAGCATGGCCCTCACCAGCGCGTTGTCATGGGCCGCCGACATCATCCACTCGGCGGTCGCGGTGAGACGTTCACGCGGGTCGCTGGGTCCGGAAAGGGCGCGTTCCACCCCGGCGAGGTAGCCGTCGGCCTCCCGCCGCACGAGCGCCCGGGCGAGGCCCTCCTTGCTGCCGAACTCGTTGTAGAGGGTCTGCCGGGACACCCCGGCGGAAGCCGCCACGTCCACCATCCGCACGGCGGACCACGGCCGGCGCGCCAGCGCCGTGTAAGCGGCATCGAGCAGGGACTCCCGGGCTGCAGGCACCCTCGCCTCCCTCGGCCGAGCGACTTGCTGCCAGATTTGACGGGTACGGGAGCACTGTCAAGGGTCCTCGCGCCGCCTTCCCACCGCCCTCCCGTGCCCGCCACGCCCGCCAAACCCCTGGTAGCCCCGCCCCGCCCGCGACAGATAGCGTGACGGCATGGCCGATTACCTCGACGACCTCCGCCTCGCCCACGTTCTCGCCGACGCCGCCGACGCCGCGACGATGGACCGCTTCAAGGCCCTCGACCTGAAGGTCGAGACGAAGCCGGACATGACCCCGGTGAGCGAGGCGGACAAGGCCGCCGAGGAACTCATCCGCGGTCACCTCGCCCGCGCCCGCCCCCGCGACTCGGTACACGGCGAGGAGTTCGGCGTGGCGGGCACCGGCCCCCGCCGCTGGGTGATCGACCCGATCGACGGCACCAAGAACTACGTGCGCGGCGTCCCCGTCTGGGCGACCCTCATCGCGCTGATGGAGGCCAGGGAGGGCGGCTACCAGCCGGTGGTCGGCCTCGTCTCGGCACCCGCCCTCGGCCGCCGCTGGTGGGCGGTCCAGGACCACGGCGCGTTCACCGGCCGCAGTCTGACCTCCGCCTCCCGGATCCACGTCTCCCAGGTCTCCACGCTCTCCGACGCCTCCTTCGCGTACTCCTCGCTGAGCGGCTGGGAGGAGCAGGGCCGCCTCGACGGCTTCCTGGACCTGACCCGTGAGGTGTGGCGCACGCGCGCGTACGGCGACTTCTGGCCGTACATGATGGTCGCCGAGGGCTCGGTGGACATCTGCGCCGAACCCGAGCTCTCCCTCTGGGACATGGCCGCGAACGCGATCATCGTCACGGAGGCCGGAGGCACCTTCACCGGCCTCGACGGCCGCCCCGGCCCGCACAGCGGCAACGCGGCCGCGTCGAACGGACGGCTCCACGACGAGTTGCTCGGGTATCTCAACCAGCGCTACTGAGCGCCCGCCGACTCACCCTCCACGCCCCCTTGTTGACCCGTGCTTTACCTGCCACTCTGAGAGTTCCCCCACTTGTGAACTTGTGAATCCATGAACTAACTCATGGATCACCGGCAGGAGGTGGCTCCACCCATGCTCGTCCGCGAAGTCATGAGCACGGTCGTCCTCACCATCGGTCCCGCCCACACACTCCGCCAGGCCGCCGCCCTGATGTCCGCACGCCGCGTCGGCGCGGCCGTGGTGTACGACCCCGACGCCGACGGCATCGGCATCCTCACCGAACGCGACGTCCTGGTCTCCGTGGGCCGGGGCCAGGACCCGGACACCGAGCGCGCCCACGGCCACACCACCACCGACGTCGTCTTCGCCGCCCCGACCTGGACCGTGGAGGAGGCGGCGGGCGCGATGGCGCACGGCGGCTTCCGCCACCTCATCGTCCTGGACGGCGGCGAGCCCGTCGGCATCGTCTCCGTGCGCGACATCATCCGCCGCTGGGCGCCCGCGCGCGCCCCGCACCACGCGCCGGTGGTGACCGCCTGACGGGGCCGGCGAGGTACCGACCGGCCGGGAGGGCGCACGGCCGCAACGACGAACGGGCCGGGCCCCCGTTCCCGGGGATCCGGCCCGCCGCTACGACAAGCGGTCCAGTGCTGGATGTCAGCCGCGCAGGGCCTGGACCGCGGCCTCCAGCCGCTTGCCGAAGTCACCGTCGGCCTGACGGAAGTTGTCGATCGCGCGCTCGACGATGTCCTCGCGCGAGACGCCGGACAAGGCACCGGCCAGGTTGCCGATCAGCCGTTCCTTCTCCGCGTCGGTCATCAGGCGGTAGAGGTTGCCCGCCTGGACGAAGTCGTCGTCCTCCGCGTGCGAGGGCGCCGCGCTCTCGCCGGTGACGCCGGAGACCGCGACCGGCTGCCACAGGGCCCGGTCCGTCTGGAACGGGCCGCCGAAGCTGTTCGGCTCGTAGTTCTTCGCGCCCTTGTGGCGGCCGTCGTACAGGTGGCCGTCACGGGAGTTGGTGCGTGCCACGGTGGCGTGCGGGCGGTTAACCGGCAGCTGGTCGGCGTTGATGCCGACGCGGTAGCGGTGGGCGTCACCGTAGGCGAAGAGGCGGCCCTGCAGCATCTTGTCCGGGGACGGCCCGATGCCGGGCACGAAGTGCGCCGGGGAGAAGATCGACTGCTCGACCTCGGCGAAGATGTTCTCCGGGTTGCGGTTGAGCTCCAGCTTGCCGAACCAGACGATCGGGTAGTCCGCGTGCGGCCACACCTTGGTCAGGTCGAACGGGTTGAAGCGGTACGTCGCCGCCTCGGCCACCGGCATGATCTGCACACCGACGGTCCAGGACGGGAAGTCGCCGCGCTCGATGGCCTCGCGCAGGTCGCGCTGGTGGGAGTCGGGGTCCTCGCCGGCGAGCCTGTCGGCCTCGGCCTGGGTGAGGTTCTTGATGCCCTGGTCGGTCTTGAAGTGGTACTTGACCCAGAAGGCGTCGCCCGCCTCGTTGTTCCACTGGTAGGTGTGCGAGCCGAAGCCGTCCATGTGGCGGTACGACGCCGGGATGCCGCGGTCCCCGAACAGCCAGGTCACCTGGTGCGTCGACTCCGGCGACAGGCTCCAGAAGTCCCAGACGTTGTCCATCTCGGTCGAACCCGTGTAGGGGTCGCGCTTCTGGGTGTGGATGAAGTCCGGGAACTTGATGGCGTCCTTGATGAAGAACACCGGGGTGTTGTTGCCGACGAGGTCGTAGTTGCCCTCCTCGGTGTAGAACTTCAGCGAGAAGCCGCGCGGGTCCCGGACGGCGTCCGCCGCGCCCAGGTTGCCGGCCACGGTGGAGAAGCGGAGGAAGGTCTCCGTCTCCTTGCCGACCTCGGAGAGGAAGGCCGCACGCGTGTACGGGGTGACATCGGCGGTGACCGTGAAGGTGCCGTACGCACCGGCGCCGCGGGCGTGCACGACGCGCTCCGGGATGCGCTCACGGTTGAAGTGGGCCAGCTTCTCCAGCAGGAGCTGGTCCTGGACGAGCACGGGGCCGCCGACGCCCGCGGTCTCACTGTTCTGGTTGTCGGCTACGGGAGCACCTGTCTCCGTAGTGAGCGGTCCCTGAGTCACGTACTCCTCCTGTGCCAATCCTGGCGATCCTGCAAGTCCTGTCGCTTGGCCAAAGCCGTTCTCGATCTTACAATAGACAATGTCTAAGTCAAGCAGAACTCCAAAGTCACACCTGTTCGGGACCTGGTCCCCCTTGCTGTTAGGCTGATCTGTATGAGTGACCTTCTGGAACGGCTGCGTGGGCGCGGTTGGCGCATGACCGCGCAGCGACGCGTGGTGGCCGAGGTCCTCGACGGCGAACACGTTCACCTGACGGCCGACGAGGTGCACTCCCGGGCCGTGGACAGGCTCCCCGAGATCTCCCGGGCGACCGTCTACAACACCCTGGGGGAGCTGGTCTCACTCGGGGAGGTGCTGGAGGTCGCGACGGACAAGCGCGCCAAGCGCTACGACCCGAACGCGCACCGGCCCCACCACCACCTGGTCTGCGCCCGGTGCGGCGCGATCCGCGACGTCCACCCGACCGGCGACCCGCTGGCCGACCTCCCCGACTCGGAGCGCTTCGGCTTCACGGTGTCGGACGTCGAGGTGACGTACCGCGGCACCTGTCCGAACTGCGCGTCGACGTGAGCGGGATTTGCTTCTCGTCTTCGTGTTGACGTAGTGTTCCATTCATCGACGCGGGGTGGAGCAGCTCGGTAGCTCGCTGGGCTCATAACCCAGAGGTCGCAGGTTCAAATCCTGTCCCCGCTACTGAAACCTAGGGCCGGGATCCGCAAGGATCCCGGCCCTAGGTGTAACTGCGGGCAGTCGCCAGCCGCCCCCGCCTGCGGGCAGTCGTGCCGCTGGGGCGGCACGGGTGGGCGCAGGCGGCACCCGGTCGGCGCCGGCCCGCGTCACCCACCCCCGCCCAGCCGAACTCCGGGCACCTCACAACGCGCCCAAGCTCAGCGCAGCGTCACGCCGACAGCTCCTGCCGCAACGCGTCCCGCAGCCGCGCCGCCCGCTCCCCCACCTCCGCCGGCCCCAGCGACACCGCCAGGTCCGCCCACCGCTGCCCCTCCGCCAGCTCACCCCGCCGTGCGAACACCAGCGCCAGCCGCAGCGCCGCCCGTCCGTGCCCGGCGTCGGCCGCCCGGCGCCACCACACGACGGCCTCCGGCTCGCTCCCCTCGCGCGCCAGCAGCAGCCCCAGATTGAACGCACCGTTCCGCGACCCCGCCTCGGCCGCCTCCCGGTACCACCGCGCCGCCTCCACCACGTCGCCGCGCGCCGCGGCGAGCATCCCGACCCGCACCTGGGCCCGCCGGTGCCCCTGGGAGGCCGCCCGCTCGTACCACTCCTCACACTCGGACTTCTCCTGCGCAGGCTCGCCCAGCTCGTGCGCGGGCGCGGGCGGCCGGCGCGCGTCCAGGACCGTCGCCAGGCGGTACGCGGCCTCCGCGCTGCCGCCCCCGGCCGCACAGCGCAGGAAGCGCTCCGCCTCGCGCTCGTCCCCGGCGCGCAGCCGCGCCATCCCGACCTGGAGCGCGGCCTCGGTGTGCCCGGCCGCGGCCGCCCGCTCGTACCAGCGCAGCGCCGCCCGCTCCTCGCTCCGCCCGGCGTGCAGGATGCCGAGGTTGAAGGCGGCGTCGACGCTGCCCGCCTCGGCGGCCTTGGAGAACCACGGCTCGGCACCGCTCTCGTCCCCGGCGCGCAGCAGCAGGATGGCCAGCGCGTTGGACGCCTCCCGGTGCCCGGCGTACGCCGCCCGCCGGTACCACTGCTCGGCCTGCGTGGTGCGGCCCTGCTCGGCGCAGAGCAGCCCGAGGTTGTACGCCCCGTTGTCGTCACCGGCGTCCATCGCGGCCCGGTACCAGCGTTCCGCGGTCTGCGGCTCGCCGCGCTCGACGTGCAGCGCGCCCAGGGCGTTGGCGGCGTTGCCGTCGCCGTCCTGGGCGGCGCGCAGCCACCACACGGCGGCGCTCTCGGTGTCCCCGGCGTCGCGCAGCAGGAAGCCGAGCGCGCAGGCGGCGCGGGCCTCGCCGTCCTTGGCGGACGTGAGGTACCAGCGTCCGGCCTCCTTGAGCTCGCCGCGCTTCTCGAGGATCGTCCCGAGGTGCAGCGCGCCCCGCCGGTGGCCACGCGCGGCGGCCTGCCGGTACCACTGCTCGGCCTCGTCGGCCGCGAGAGCGGCGGCCTTGTCGTCGCCGTCCTGCCCGGCCCGCCGGTCCAGCGTCCGCGCCAGCCGGTACGCCGCCTCCCGGTGCCCGCGTTCGGCCGCGGCCCGCATCCACCGCTCGGACCCGGGCTCTTCCCCGCGGTGCTCCAGCAGGTCGGCGAGCGCGTAGGCGCCCAGTACGTGCCCCTGTTCCGCGGACTGGCACAGCCAGTAGGCGGCGGCGGGCTCGTCCCCGCGTTCGCGGAAGTGGCGGCCCAGCGCGTGCGCGGCGGCGGCGGAGCCGGCGACGGCGGCGATGCGCCACCATCCGGCGGCCTCCTCGGCGTACCCGCGCTGGTGCAGCAGGACGCCCAGGTTGTTGGCGGCGGCCCGGTCGCCGGCCGCGGTGGCGGCACGAAGGTGGGACTCGGCCCCGTCGAAGTCGCCGCGGCGCAGCAGCATCGCGCCGAGCACGCTCATCGCCTCGACGTCACCACCGTCGACGGCGAGCCGCAGACGCACTTCCTCGGCGGCCTCGTCGGCGGCCTCCTGAGCCTCGTCCGCGGCTTCCTCCTGATCCGACGGCTGACCGGACGGCTGCGCAAAACGCCCCGTCCCGAACAGATTTGCCATGTCCCCCATAACGTTCATCGTCGCACCACCCGCAACCTCGGTACATCCGGTATACCGCAGTCAGTGAGGTCACTTCAGCGTTTTGTCGACATGCCCACAGGGAGACAAGTCAAACACAGATCGGCCCAACTCCCCTTGGCGGCGCGGCCGTCGTGTCCGCCGGTACATGCGTTCGCACATCACGAAGGCCCGGATTCCTTGTGGAATCCGGGCCTTCGTGGTCGCTCGCACGTAGCTCACGACTTCAGTAGCGGGGACAGGATTTGAACCTGCGACCTCTGGGTTATGAGCCCAGCGAGCTACCGAGCTGCTCCACCCCGCGCCGTTGTGTTCACAACCCTAGCACGGCGCGGGATGGGCTTTGACCAGCTCGAACGCCCGGCGCGGACGCCCGACGAGGCTCTCGGTCAGCCGGTGTCCGACCCTCCCCCGGCATCACCGGTCGGTGTCGCGTCCGGACTGGCCTTGTCGTCTCCGGCCTTGTCCCCGCTGTTCTTGTCACCGGTGTTCTTGTCGTCGCCGTTCTTGCCGCCGGCGCTCTGGTCGGCCTTGGCCTGTGCGTCCTCGGCCCGCTGGAGCGCCTCCTCAAGGTCCTTCTGCGCCTCGGCGTACGCGGCAAGGTCCTTCTGTTCCAGGGCCTTCTGCCCGGCGTCGAAGGCCTTCTGCGCATCGCTCAGCGCTTCCCGGACCGTGGGGTTGGTGGACGTCGGTGGCGGCTCCGTGGTGTCGTCGCCCTCGTCCGGTGGCTGCTCGTTCTCCGCGGCCTGGGCTCCGAAGACCTTGTTGAGGGCCGCGTCGAGGGTGTTCTCGAAGGCGGTGTTGCCCCCGTAACTCACCAGGACCTTGCGCAGCAGCGGGTACTTGAGGTCGCCACCGCGCACGTAGACCGGCTCGACGTACAACAGGCCGCCGTCGAGCGGCACCGTCAGCAGGTTGCCGTACTCCACCTCCGAGTCGCCGCCTCTCAGCAGCCTGATGGACTCGGCGATGTCCTGTTCGGAGTTGAACTGGCTCTGCACCTGTTTGGGTCCGTCGACGGTCGTGCTCGTCGGCAGTTTCAGGATTCTGATCTTGCCGTAGTCACTGGTGCCGGCCTCGGCGTCGACCGCCATGAACGCGCTGAGGTTGTCACGCCCGTTGGGTGTGAACGTCGTCGTCAGCGAGAACGCCTGCGCGTCCTGGTCGGGCATCTTCATGCTCAGGTAGTACGGCGGCACCGCGTCGCCCGACTTGTTGGTCGGGTCGTCCGGCACCTGCCACACCTCGCTGCCGCTGAGGAAGGTGTTGGCGTCCTTCACGTGGTAGCGCGTGAGCAGCTCGCGCTGGACCTTGAACAGATCCTGCGGATAGCGCAGGTGCGCCATCAGCTCCTTGGAGATCTCGCCCTTGTCCTTCACCGTGTCCGGGAACGCCTTCATCCAGGTCTTCAGTATCGGATCCTGGGTGTCCCACTGGTAGAGCTTCACGTCACCGCTGTACGCGTCGACGGTCGCCTTCACGGAGTTGCGGATGTAGTTGACCTGGTTCTGCTGGGCCACCACCGCGCGCGAGTTGTTGTTCGCGGTGAGCGAGTCGGCCGTGGTGTCACCGAGCGTCGTGCGCGAGGCGTACGGATAGCCGTTCGTCGTGGTGTAGGCGTCGACGATCCACTGGATACGGCCGTCCACCACCGCCGGATAGGCGTCGCCGTCGATGGTCAGCCAGGGCGCGACCGCCTCGACGCGCTCCTTGGGCGTGCGGTTGTAGAGGATCCGCGAACCGTCGCCGATCGCACCGGAGTAGAGGATCTGCGGCTCGCTGAACGCGGCCGCGTACGCCGCCCGGTTGATCGGGTTGGACAGGTCGACGCCGCCGTCGCCCTTGTAGCTGAAGGTCTTCTCCCCGGTGTCGTCGGAGTAGTCGATCTCCTTCTGGGGACCGCCGACGATCGAGTAGGTGGTGGTCTTCTCGCCGTAGTAGATCCGCTGCTCGTACTTTCCGAGGTCGCCCTCGGACGGCAGGTTGGACTCGGTGAAGACCGGACGTCCCTCGGAGTCGACCTGGGTGCCCTTCGCCGCGACCACGCCGTAGCCGTGGGTGTAGCGGAAGTGGTTGTTGATCCAGTTCTTCTTCGGGATGCCCGCCAGGTTCAGCTCGCGCAGACCGATGACCGTGTCCTGGTCCTTGCCGTCCTTGGCGTAGCGGTCGACGTCCAGGTTGGTCGGGAACGCGTAGTAGTTACGCATCTGCTGGAGCTGCTGGAAGGTCGGCGAGATGACGTTCGGGTCCATGATGCGGATGGACGCGGCGGCGTCCACGTCGTCACGGAGCTTCGTCTTGTCCTTGGTCTCGCTCTTGCCCGCGTACTCGGTGACCTGGGTGCCCTCGATGCCGTATGCGTCACGCGTGGCCGCGAGGTTCTTCTCGACGTACGGAGCTTCCTTGGCCTGCTCGTTCGGCTGGACCTGGAACTTCTGGACCAGCGCCGGGTACAGGCCGCCGATGAGGATCGCGGAGAGCACCATCAGGCCGAAGCCGATCACCGGCAGCTGCCAGGTGCGCCGCCACAGGGTGGCGAAGAACAGCAGGGCGCAGATGACGGCGATGCAGAACAGGATCGTCTTGGCCGGCAGGTAGGCGTTGGCGTCGACGTACCTCAGGCCCGTCCAGTTGTCGGTCGCCTTGAAGTCGCTGGACTTCACCGCGAGGCCGTACCGGTCGAGCCAGTAGGCGACCGCCTTGAGGGCGACGAAGACGCCGATGAGCACCGAGAGGTGCCCGGTGGCCGCGGCCGTGGCACGCGCGCCCGGGCTGGTGACGCGGAGCCCGCCGTACAGGTAGTGGGTGAGCGCGGCGGCGATCACGGAAATGATCACGGCTGCGAAGCCGAAGCCGAGCAGGAACCGGTACCACGGCAGGTCGAAGGCGTAGAAGGAGACGTCCAGCTTGAACTGGGGGTCCTTCTGCCCGAAGGGCACGCCGTTGACCCACATCAGCCAGGTGCGCCACTGGCCGGAGGCCGAGGCGCCGGCGATCAGGCCGACCAGAGCGGTGATTCCGAGCAGCAGCCACTTCTTGTACGGGGCGATGCCCATCCGGTACCGGTCGAGGTTCTGCTGCTCCATCGACATGGCGCTCAGCGGCGGGCGCAGGCGGTGGGCCAACCAGATGTTGAACCCGACGGCGAGCGCCATCAGCAGGCCGAAGACGAAGAAGAGACCGATCTTGGTCCACAGGGTCGTCGTGAACACCGACGAGTAGTGGACCGACCGGTACCAGAGCCAGTCCGTCCAGAATCCCGCGAACATGGTGAACGCCATGGCGAGCACGGCGAGGACACCAAGTGTCAGCAGCAGGGTTCGGACACGCCGGGACGGGCGGCCCACTCTGATCCGCGGCCCCGTCGGGGGGCCTCCGCCGCGGTCCGGCATCTGGAAAGCCAAGGTGCGCACCTCGAAGTTCGCTGTTGATCCGTCAGGCCCTCGGGTTCGCGGGCCCCCCGTGCGCCCCCGTGATCGTGGGCCCACACTTATGCAACTTACTCATCGTTTACTCGGTTCCCGATTCGGGCCATGAACGAGGCAGGATTGTGACCATGTCCAACACCCCCATGGCAGCGAGCCCCCTCACCCGGGCCGTACTCGAGATCGACGAGTACGTCTCCGGCCTCGGCTGGGACCAGCCCGCACGCCTCTTCGCCCTTGTCGACACCGCACGGCTGCGGGCCGACCAGCCCTCGCTCGCGGACCGGCTCGGTCTGCAGGAGGAGTCGGAGTCCTCCGGCCTCACCCCGATCGAGCAGGACGAGATTCCAACGGGCCAGGCGCTCGACGAGTTCCTTGGCACCATCGCCTGGCCCGACGCCGTGGTCGGCTGCGCGCTCACCGTGGAGCGGCTGATGCTGCCGCCCTCGGCCGAGGCGCAGGTGCCTTCGGGCCTCAACGAGAAGAAGCTCGCGCAGTGGGTGGCGGAGCACCCGGACCGTCAGGAGGTCCGCATGACGGTCGCGGTCCTGCGCGACGGCGCCCGCGACTCGGCCCTGCGGCTGCGGGAGAAGGACGCGGCCACAGAGGTCCTCACCGGATCCGACCTGGTGCCGGGTCTGGCCGAGGCGCTGACGGCGACGTTCGAGGAGTAGGCCCGCCGGACGCCGACCGCCGGGAGGCTGTGCGGGAGGGCTACCCCTCCGTGCACTTCGGCAGGTCGGCGGTCTTGCCGGAACGGATGTCCTTCAGCGCGCCGAGGGCGTCGTCGATGGTGTCGACCTTCACCAGGGTGAGCCCGTCGGGGGTGTCCTCGGCGGCCGCCGCGCAGTTGTCCGCGGGCGTGAGGAAGTACTGGGCGCCCTTGTCGTGCGCGCCGATGGTCTTCATGCCGATGCCGCCGATCGGGCCGACCTTGCCGTTGTCGTCGATCGTCCCGGTGCCGGCGACGAACTTGCCGCCGGTGAGGTCACCGGGGGTCAGCTTGTCGTAGATGCCGAGGGCGAACATCAGGCCGGCGCTCGGGCCGCCGACGTCGGCGAGCTTGATGTCGATGTCGAACGGGAACGTGTGGTCGGTTCCGGCGGAGATCCCGACGACGGCGCGCTTCTCGCCGGCGTCGTCGGAGGTCTCGGTGGTGACCGTGACCTTCTCCGTCTTCGTCGGCGTCCGGCCCTCCTTCTCCGCGGCGGCCTGCTCCTTGGCGGGCACGATCGTGAAGACGGTGTCCTCGCCCGGCTCGTGCTTGGTGACCAGCTCGGCGACGTCCGTGGGCTTCTTGACGGCCGTACCGTCCACGGCCTTGATCACGTCACCGGCGTGCAGCCTGCCCTGCGACGGGGAGTCCTTGACGACGGCGGAGACGACCACCCAGGACTTCACCGGGATGTCGAGCGCCTTGAGGGCGGCCACCTTCGCGGTCTCCTGGGACTGGCTGAACTCCTCCGCGTTCTCCTGGGTGGCCTCTTCCTCGGTCTTGCCGTCCGGGTAGAGGGTCTCGTGCGGCACCACGCTGTTGTCGTGCGCCAGCCAGCCGTAGACGGCCTCCACGAGGTTCATCTTGTACTCGGCGCTGGTGACCCGGACGGTGGTCATGTTCAGATGGCCGCTCGCCTCGTAGGTCTTGTGACCGGAGATCTGGAGCACCGGCTCGCCGTCGTGGTCCCCGAGGGTGTTCACCGTCGGCCCGGGTGACATCTCCGAGTACGGCACGGGGATGAACACACCCGCGCACAGAAGCGCGATCAGCATCAGGGTGGAGGCGAGCATCGTCGCGGTGCGGCGTGGCATGGCACGACAGTACGGGACGCGGCTGTCAGAACACCGTCAGGGCTGCGGTCGTCCGGTGGTCGTCACAGGGCCGTCAGGCACCCGTGCGGGGCTTCTCCATGGCCTCACGGAACCGGGCGTACCCGTCCAGCTCGGGGCCGTCGCTCCGGGCCTTGCGGGTCCGGTTGGCCCAGCTTCCCCATAGGCCCGCACCGACAGCGGCCACCAGCGGAAACAGCAACCAGGCGAGCGCTCCCATGCCGACCTCCCAACCCCATGAGTGTCCGCGACTGACTGATCAGCAGATTAACCATTCGCAGTGACAACGCTCACGCCGGGGGGCGGGTTACGCAACCGGAGCCACGGGCCGGTCGCCGCTCCCGCCACCGGGCGTAAGGCCCTAGGCGCCCACCCATTCCTCGGTTCCGTCGGAGAACGTCTGGTGCTTCCAGATGGGCACCTCGTGCTTGAGGTCGTCGATCAGCTTCCGGCAGGCGTCGAATGCCTCGCCCCGGTGCGGGCAGGACACGGCGACGACCACCGCGAGGTCCCCGACCTCCAGGTCCCCCACACGGTGCAGCGCCGCGAGCGCCCGTACCGGGTACTCCGCGGCGACCTTCTCGGCGATCCGCCGCATCTCGGCCTCGGCGCTCGGGTGGCACGAGTACCCGAGCCGGTCGACGTCGGTGCCCCCGTCGTGGTTGCGCACGGTGCCCACGAACAGGGCGGTGCCGCCCGACGCGTCGTCGCCGACCGCGCGGAAGACCTCGTCCACGGACAGGGGCGTCTCGCGGATGCCGATCAGCTTGACGGGGTCCGCTGCGGCCAGCTCGCCGGGGTGGTCGTTCGTGGTTGCCATACGCCCATCGTGCCCCACACCGCGGACGGCGCGGAATAGCGTGATCGCCCGGCACGCGCGCGTACATCGTTGGAGCCTCCTACGGAGGCCGCCGGCCGGGATCCGTCTCAGATGCGGCGCCGGGCCTTGCGCGCGCGGCGCACCACCGCGGCCGCGCCCAGCAGCGCCACCGTCGCGCCGGCGGCCCCCGCCGCCGTAGCGTCCTTGCGCCCCAGGCGCCGCCCGGCGACCGTGTGCCGACCCGAGACCTCCTCGAGCAGCTCCGCCAGGACCTCCTCGTTCGTGTGCTTGGGACGCCATCCGGCATCGTGCAGGCGGCTGCCGCTGACGACCCAGGGGTACATCGTGTACGCCAGGTCCCCCGCCGGGGACGGCGTCAGTCCGATCCGGTGCAGCCGGGCCGCCGCGCCGAGCGCTACCGCGGAGGGCAGCTCCATGCGCCGGATGCCGCTGAGCTCCTCGACCTCCTCCTGCTCCAGCCAGCCGTCGCACCCGACGGCCAGCTCGCCGTCGGCCTTCTCCAGGACGGCGTACTCCAGGGCGCTGCACAGGTCGTCGACGTGGCAGAACTGCCAGGCCGGCCGCGATCCGGCCACGACCAGCAGCCGGGGGGACTCGAAGTACCTGGTCAGCGCGGTGTCCATGCCTCCGACCAGCACGGCGGGCCGCACCACGGTCACGTTCAGGCCGGGATGCGCCCGGGGCGCGCGCCGCGCGAGCCGCTCGATCTCCAGCAGGTCCCCGACGCCGGTGGCCTCGGCCGTGGCGCGCAGCTCGGCGTCCTCGGACAGCGGCAGCTCGTTGTCCGGGAGGGCGCCGTAGACCATCGCGGAGGTGCAGAGCACGACCCGGTGCACGCCGGCCGCCGCGGCGGCGGTCAGCACGGTCTGCGTCCCCCGGACGTTGTAAGCCGTACGGGCGGCCGCGTCCGTTTCCAGGTCGAGGTCGAGCGCCAGGTGCACCACGACGTCCGCACCACGCAGTTTCTCGGCGATGGCCGGGTCCCGTACGTCCAGGATCTGCCACTCGGCCGCCTCGCACCCACCGCGCCGTTCGTCGATGGCCACGACCTGTCTGACCTCGTCGGATGCGGCGAGCCGCGCGGTGAGCAGGGCCCCGACCCCGGACGCGGCACCGGTGACCGCGACGACGGGTCCGCGCGCGCCGGAGCGGGCGGAACTGGTTGACTGGTTTCGCGCTGCGCGAACCTGCGGATCTGGGGAACTCACCGGGCGTCTCCAGAGGTTGTCTTCAGTACGAGCGCGAGCGACGCGTGCGTACCAGGTGGCATCCATCCTGCCGCAGGCCGTCAGTCGGCGAAGCACCGAGGCCCGATCGGCTTCGGGTGTCTACGCTGGGTGGTGAAGTCGGGCAGCCGTGCCGCCGGAAAGAACCGGCGGCCCTACCAGCCGAGGAACCCCGTGAGTGACACCCCATTCGGATTCGGCCTTCCGCCGGAGGAGCCGGACGACGGCGACGAAGGCAAGAAGAAGGACCAGCAGAGCGGCGGTGGTCAGGGACCGGCCAACCCGTTCGGTTTCGGGATGTCCGGAGCCGGAGGCCCGGGCGGCCCCGGCGCGGACAACCCGTTCGCTGCCATGTTCGGTTCCATGAACCCCAACGACCTGGGCGCCGCGTTCCAGCAGCTGGGCCAGATGCTCTCCTACGAGGGCGGCCCGGTGAACTGGGACATGGCCAAGCAGATCGCCCGCCAGACGGTCTCCCAGGGCACGCCTGACGGCCGCAAGGACGCCAGCGTCGGTCCCGCCGAGCGCAATGCCGTCCAGGAGGCCGTGCGTCTGGCCGACCTCTGGCTGGACGACGCCACGGCCCTGCCGTCGGGTGCGGGCACCTCCGTGGCCTGGAGCCGCGCGGAGTGGGTCGAGGCGACCCTGCCCGCCTGGCGCGAGCTGGTCGACCCGGTCGCCGAGCGCGTCGGCAACGCCATGGGCGACGTCCTGCCGGAGGAGATGCAGGCCATGGCCGGCCCGCTGATCGGCATGATGCGGTCCATGGGCGGCGCCATGTTCGGCACGCAGATCGGGCAGGCCGTCGGTGTGCTGGCCGGCGAGGTCGTCGGCTCGACCGACGTGGGCCTGCCGCTCGGCCCGGCCGGCAAGGCCGCGCTGCTGCCGGTGAACATCGAGTCGTTCGGCAAGGACCTCGGCGTGCCGCAGGAGGAGGTGCGGCTGTACCTGGCCCTGCGCGAGGCCGCCCACCAGCGCCTCTTCGCGCACGTGCCGTGGCTGCGCTCGCACCTGTTCGGCGCCGTCGAGGGATACGCCCGCGGCATCAAGGTCGACACGGCCAAGCTGGAGGACGTGGTCGGCCAGTTCGACCCGCAGAACCCCGAGCAGCTGCAGGAGGCTCTCCAGCAGGGCATGTTCCAGCCGGAGGACACCCCGGAGCAGAAGGCGGCCCTGGCCCGTCTGGAGACGGCCCTGGCGCTCGTCGAGGGCTGGGTGGACGCGGTGGTGCACACCGCCGCCAAGCCGCGCCTGTCCTCCGCCGACGCGCTGCGCGAGACGCTGCGCCGCCGTCGCGCCTCGGGCGGTCCCGCGGAGCAGACGTTCGCGACGCTGATCGGCCTGGAGCTTCGCCCGCGCCGACTGCGCGACGCCTCCCGCCTGTGGGCGTCCCTGACGGACGCCCACGGTGTCGACGGCCGGGACGGTCTGTGGGCCCACCCGGACATGCTGCCGACCGCGACCGACCTGGACGACCCGGACGGCTTCGTGCACCGCGAGCAGCTCGACTTCTCCGAGCTGGACAAGATGCTCGGCGAGGCGGCGGGCAAGCCCGACCTGAAGAAGCGGGACCAGGGCGAGGACGGCGACGACGGCCGGGACGAGCCCAAGGGCGACGGCCGCGAGTGAGCCTCCACGACGACGCGGTCCTGGTCCTGAAGGCGTACGAGGGCCAGGACGAGCTGCGGCAGGTCTACCTGGACCATCTCGCGGCGCACCCCGACGGGATGTGGAAGGCCTGCGCCGACGGGCACGTCACGGCGAGCGCCATGGTGATCGACCCCTCGCGCGGGCGGGTCCTGCTGACCCTGCACAAGAAGATGCGCATGTGGCTGCAGATGGGCGGTCACTGCGAACCGGTCGACGAGACGCTCGCCCGGGCGGCCCTGCGCGAGGGCACGGAGGAGTCGGGCATCGCCGGGCTGACGCTGCTTCCGGGCGGTCCCGTGCGCCTGGACCGCCACCACACGCCCTGCGCCTGGCACCTGGACGTGCAGTACGCGGCCGTGGCCCCCGAGGGGGCCGTGGAGGCGATCAGCGACGAGTCCCTCGACCTGCGCTGGTTCCCGTACGCCGAGGTCGCGGACGTGGCCGACGAGTCCGTCGTACGCCTGCTGGCGGCGACTCGCGCCCGCCTGTGACCGGTAAGGGGTGACCGCCCTGGCGATCACCCCTTACCGAACTGCGGCCGTGTAGGCGCTCAGCTCCAGACGTTGCCCTGGTTCTGACCGCGGGCTCCGTGCTGCCCCATGCCGTACTGCGCGGCGACACCCTGCCCGACCTGGGCGTTCTGCGGCGGCAGCAGCTCGCTGGGCTGGACGAGCGCGTAGCCGCTGCCCATGAAGCTCAGCTCCCAGCCCTCGCCGGTGTTGCCGCGGCGCCGCCACACTCCGGAGGAGTGCGTCTGGGCCTGCATCTGCACGCGCAGCCCGGTGGACCAGGCGACGATGGCGTCGGCGTCGCAGTTGACGTACTTGTCGGGCGTCACCTGCATGAACAGCGGCGAGCCCGAGGTCATCAGGGCGACCTTCCCGCGGCCCGTGATGTTGAGCTGGTACTTCCCCGAGCCGGAGATGCCGTAGAGGCTGTCCACCGCGATGACCTCGTGGTGGAGGTTCGAGTCCATCGCGAGCACGTAGCTGCTGTCGACGGTGAGACCGTCCTGGTCGACGTCCACCACGTGGACGCACTGGGCGAGGTTGGAGAAGTAGACCGTGCCCTGCCCGTGGCAGCGCATCAGGTCCAGGCCCTCACCGGTGTGCGCACGCGAGCGCGACTGGCTGTTGCTCTGGTACTCGGCGTCGAACTCGACGAGCCCCTGGTAGGCGACCATCGTGCCCTTGCGGGCGAGCACGTCGTCGTGGCCGGTCAGGGCGACGCGGAGCATGTGCTTGTTCTGCAGGCTCCAGGCTTCCTGGGTCTGCTGGTCGTTGTAGGCGAAAATCGGGCTCTGCATGATGTTCTGGCTCCCCCTCAGCCCCGGACCCGGAGGCGGTCGGTGCTGTCCTCGCTGGGCTGGACGACGACGATGCCCTGACCGGAGAAGGCCATCTGGAAGGCCTCGCCGCTGCCGCGGCCGATCAGCGACTGCGCCTTGAAGCTGCGCTTGCCCTTCACCTTGAGGTTCGGGGACCAGGCGACGAGCGCGTCCGGGTCGACGTAGGTCTCGTCCTCGCCGCCGCCGCAGTCGACCACGATCGGCTTGCCCCGGGAGGTGAGCGCGACCCAGCCCTGTCCGGAGATCTTGGTGTTCCACAGGCCCTGGCCGGCGAACTTCGCCAGGCCCTTGACCCGCTCCACGCCCCACGTCAGGTGGGCGTCGAAGGCGAGCAGGTTGGTGGCGTTGACGGAGATCCCGTCGCCGTTGAGGTTGATGACGACGACGTTGGCGCCGTAGTCGGCGAGGTAGAGCAGTCCGTCGCCGGAGCACTTCATCAGGGGCGCCCCCTCGCCGGTCATCCAGTCCTTGGCGATCTGGCGGACGGCCGGCGGGTTCGGCTCGTACTGGACGAAGCCCTCGTAGGCGACCATCGAGCCCACGCGCGCGAGGAGGTCGTTTCCGGTCTGCATGGCGACCTTCAGCATGTGATTGCCGTGGTTCTCCATGCGGGCGGCGACGGGTGCGGGAGCGTAGCCCGCGAGCGGCTGGTTCATGTCGGGCTCTCCCTCAGATCTCGTACGGCTGGACGACGACGAAGCTGCCGGGCGCGGCCCGGAACTGCAGGTTGACGCTTTCGCCCGTGTCGCCCGCGTAGGAGTTGCGGCGCATCCGCACCTGGCTGGAGACGACCACCTGCGCGGCTGCGGACCAGGCGACCACGGCGTTGCAGTCGGCGAACGTCGTGGGCGTGACCGGCAGCACCACGGGTACGCCGCGCGTCTTGACGACGATCGTGCCGGTGCCCTGGAACTGCATCGTGAACAGCGCGCCGCCCGGGATGCCGTGCCCCTCGATGCGGCGGACCTCGTACTGGAGGCTCTCGTCGAAGGCGAGGACGTTCTCCGCGGAGACGCACACGGCGTCGCCCTGGAGCTCGATGGGGTGGAGCATCGCGGAGTTGTCCGCGAGGAACACCTGCCCCTTGCCGGTGCAGCGCATCAGCTGCATCTCCTGGCCGGTGGCGTTGCCCACGAGCCGGCCGGCGAATCCGGCGCCCTTGTAGCTGAAGTCGACCTTGCCCTGGTAGAGCACCATGCTGCCCTGCCGGGCGAGCACGGGCTGGCCTTCGGCGCCGAGGTCGACGCGGACCAGCTTCTTGTTCTGCTGCGTCCAGCGCTGTCCGGTCGCCGTCTCCTTGAACTGCTGGAGCGCCGCGATCACACCGGCGCCCTGCGGTGCGCCCTGGGGCATGCCCTGGGGAGGCTGCTGACCGTAGCCGGGAGGTGGCGTCGGCTGGCCGTGTCCCGCGGGCGGGCCGGGCTGCCCGTAGCCGGGGGGCGCGGCCGGCTGGCCGTACCCCGGCGGCGGGGCCGGGGCCTGGGGGGCCGGCGGCTGGCCGTAGCCGGGAGGCGGCGGCGCGGTCTGGCCGGGGACCTGGCCGTACGGCGGCTGCTGGCCGTACGGCGCGGGCGCCGGAGCGGGGGGCGGCACCGGGGCGCCGCCGGGCGGCGTGTTCATCGGCGCGACGATGGTCTGCGCGGCGTGCACGTCCGGGCCGGGCGTCGGAGCGGGAGCCGGTGGCGGCGTGGCGGCGGGCGGCGGGGCGAAGCCCTGCGGGGCGTGCTGGGGCGCGGGAGCCGGGGCCGGCGCGGACGCGGCGGGCGCGCCGAAGGCCGGCGGGGCCGATGCCTGTGCGGGCGGGGCGAAGCCCGGGGCGGCACCGGCCTGCGGCTGCTCGGGCTGCTGCTGGGCGGGCGCCTCGTCCTCGGCCACCTCGCCGCCGAAGTTCCTCAGCAGCGCGTCGAGCCCGCCGTCGAAGCCCTGCCCGACGGCGGCGAACCGCCACACGTCCTTGAGATAGAAGTCGCCCAGCATCACGGCGCGCTCGGTGGAGAACTCTGAGCCGCTGAACGGGTACCGGGCCACCTCCTCGCCACCGGCGACGATCCGGATGTACCCGGGCCCCACCTGCGACATCTGTCCGGCGCCGTCGATCGTGGCGGTGAAGGACAGCTTCTGGATCTGCTGCGGGATCCTGTCCAGGGTGACCCGGAAGGACTCCGTGTCACCCGCCTGCGCACCCAGGAGCTGGATGGACTCCTCCGGGGTCTTCGGTTGGTTGAAGAACACGAAGTACCGGTCGTCCGACAACCGCTCGTCGGCGTCGAGACCGAAGCAGCTGATGTCGAAGCTCAGCCCGGGGCCGGAGATCTGCACGCCTACGTACAGATCCGTGCCCGCGGTGAGATCACTGATCCTGGCCTTGTGGCCGCGTTGAAATTCCCTGGCCATGCGTTACGACCGTCCCCCATCCGAATGCGAGTGCGTCGCGACAGGCTAACGGCAAACACCGACACCGGAGGAAGTCGGTACAGACCCGGTACGAAACCCGTGCGCGGCCGTGCCGGACGGCCGCCGGGCTCGCGTCCGCTACTCGCTGCGGGCGCCGGGTACGTGCGGCAGCCGGTCCGCGGCGACCACACCCTCCAGGTAGCCCTTGGCGCGCTCGGTGCGCGGATATGCCTCCAGGAGCCGCCAGAACCGGGGCCCGTGTCCGGGGACCAGCAGATGCGCCAGCTCGTGCAGGAGGACGTAGTCGACGACGTACTCGGGCATGCCCTGGAGGCGGTGCGACAGCCGGATGCTTCCCTCGGACGGGGTGCACGACCCCCAGCGGGTGTTCTGGTTGGTGACCCAGCGGACCGAGGTGGGGCGGGCCCGGCCCTCGAAGTACTGCCCCGACAGGCGCCCGGCACGCTCGGCCAGCTCGGCGTCGCCTAGGACGCGCTTGCTCTCCTGGGCGGCCAGCTTGTCCAGCATGACGCTCACCCAGCGTTGCTCCTCGGCCTCGGACATCCGGGCGGGGATCAGCACGACGGTGCGATCGCCCTCGCGGTACGCGGATACCGTCCGGCGTCGCCGGGTGCTCCTGCGCACCTCGATCGGGCTCGTCCCCGAGCCGTTCGGAGGCGGATTCGTCGGTGTGCGCGGGGGCGCCCCGGCGCGGTGCAGTGGGTCGGCGGACACGCCACGACGTTACCCGCTGCACACGGGGAAGTCCCGGCTCCGGGACGCATCGGTGCCGATCCGCCACTCGTCCTGGCAGATGCGCGGCTGATTCGTACGACGAATACCCACTGCCTGTGGACAACTTTCGACGCCTCCGAGCGCATCCGGGCATGCTGGCTCCCGTCGCCGGATCCGCGCCCGGATGCGGCGACGACTCCGCAGCCGGACACGGGGTGACGCGCGCCGGCGAGGCCGGCCATACTCAACACGTACGGGGGACCTGGCATGCATCCGATGGTGAAGCCCGCGCTCAAGCGCGGCTGGCGCGACCTGAACACCGTGCAGTTCGGGATGACACCGGCGCACGCACTGACGCTGGCCCCGGTGGACACGGCGACGGGCAGTTTCCTCGAACTGCTCAACGGCACCCGTGGCCCGGCGCTCCTGCGGGAGGCGGGGCAGCGCATGGACCTGCCGGACGGGCATGTCGACCGGGTCGTGGAGCGACTGGCGCGGGCCGGTCTCCTCGACGACTCCCGGGGCGGCGGGCCGGCCGCCGACGCCCTGCGGGCGAAGAAGGAGGTCCTCGACCGGCTCCGACCCGACCTGGCCTCCCTCTCCCTGACCACCTCGGATCCGGGCGACGCGATCAGACACCTGGCCGCCCGGCGGGCCCTGCGGGTGGGTGTGCGGGGTGCGGGACGAGTGGGTGCGGTACTGGCGGGGCTGTTGTCGGGCGCGGGCGTCGGCGGGATCGACGTGCGCGACGGCGGACGCGTCGAGCCGTGGGACGTCGCTCCGGGCGGCCTGCCCGCCGAGTCCGTCGGCGACCGCCGGGACGAGACGGCCCGCCGTGTCGTCCGCCGGGCCGCCCCCGACCGGCCGCCGCGCCGGGGCCCGACGACACCGCCCGAGGCAGACGCCCCGGGCCTCTCCCTGGTGGTCCTCGCCCCGCGCGACGACGTCTCGGTGCACACGCCCGACCCCGCCGCCGCTGAATCCCTGATGGCCTCCGGCACGCCCCACCTGTACGCCGGGGTCGTGGAGGGAACCGGTGTCGTCGGCCCTCTCGTCCTGCCCGGCGAGACGGGGTGCGCCGGATGCCTGCACGCCGACCGCACCGACCGGGACCCGGCCTGGCCGCGGCTCGTCGCGCAGTGGCGTTCCGGCCGGCAGCGCCGGGTACCGCCCTGCGACCTCACCCTCGCGACGACCGTCGCCGGGTTCGCGGCGGCTCACGCGCTCGCCTTCCTGGACGGCCGGACGCCGTCGAGCACCGGTGCGCGCTGGGAGGTCGCGCTGCCCGGTCTGCGATGGCAGGTGCGACCGGTCGGGCCCCATCCCGGGTGCCCGTGCGGAGCGGCCGAGAAGGGTAGGCAAGAACACATCCCCGAGGACGGGGTGCGGCGCGCGACAATGGCGGGGCAAGGGCCGTCAACGGAAGTACGCCACGAGGCGGAACCGACACGGCCGGCTGGGACTTGGAGGGCGCATGTCTGATCTTCCGCGCAAGGCGGTCACCCGGACCGCCAAGCTCGCCGCGCTTCCGCTCGGCTTCGCCGGGCGGGCCACCTGGGGGCTCGGCAAGCGAATCGTGGGCGAGTCCGCGGAGATCGTCGGCCAGCAACTGCAGCAGCGCACCGCGGATCAGCTGTTCAAGGTGCTGGGCGAGCTCAAGGGCGGGGCGATGAAGTTCGGGCAGGCGCTGTCCGTCTTCGAGTCGGCGCTGCCCGAGGAGGTCGCCGGCCCCTACCGGGCCGCGCTGACCAAGCTGCAGGAGGCGGCGCCGCCGATGCCGACGCGCACCGTGCACGCCGTGCTCGCGGAGCGGCTCGGTGAGGACTGGCAGGAGCTGTTCCTGGAGTTCGAGGACAAGCCCGCCGCGGCCGCCTCGATCGGGCAGGTGCACCGGGGGGTGTGGCACGACGGCCGTGAGGTGGCGGTCAAGGTGCAGTACCCGGGCGCCGGCGAGGCCCTGCTCTCCGACCTGAACCAGCTCAGCCGCTTCGCCCGTCTGCTCGGGCCGCTGGTCCCCGGCATGGACATCAAGCCGCTGATCACGGAGCTGAAGGACCGGGTCTCGGAAGAGCTGGACTACGACCTGGAGGCGCAGGCCCAGCGGACGCATGCCGAGGTGTTCGACGACGACCCCGACATCGTGGTGCCGGACGTCGTCCACCAGTGCGAGCAGGTGCTGATCACCGAGTGGATCGACGGCATCCCGATGTCGGAGATCATCACGAACGGCACGCAGGAGCAGCGCGACCGGGCCGGTCAGTTGCTGGCCCTCTTCCTGTTCTCCGGTCCCGCGCGCACCGGGCTCCTGCACGCCGACCCGCACCCCGGTAACTTCCGCCTGCTGCCCGGCGGACCCCAGGGCGAGGACGACTGGCGCCTGGGCGTCCTGGACTTCGGCACGGTCGACCGCCTCCCGGGCGGCCTGCCCGAGATCATCGGCGAGGCGCTGCGCATGACGCTGGACGGCGAGGCGGAGGCCGTCTACGAGATGCTCTGCGCGGAAGGCTTCGTCAAGGAGTCGATAGAGCTGGACCCCGACGCCGTTCTCGACTACCTCCTGCCGATCATCGAGCCGGCCAGGGTCGACGCGTTCACCTTCACCCGAGGCTGGATGCGGAGCCAGGCCGCCCGCATCGGTGATCCCCGCTCCCCCGCCTACCAGCTGGCCAAGCAGCTCAACCTGCCGCCGGCGTACCTCCTGATCCACCGCGTGACCCTGAGCACCATCGGTGTGCTGTGCCAGCTCGGGGCCACCGTTCGGCTGCGCGACGAGTTGGAGGAGTGGCTGCCCGGGTTCCTCGCCGAGGACGAGGCCGGGGCCGGGGCCGGGGAAGTGGAGGAGGACGCCGCCGAGAAGGACGAAAACGCCGCCGAGGCGGAGGAGACGGCCGCCGAGGCCTGATCCACCGGGGCCGAACACGCCGTGGGGGCCGGTCCGTTCGGACGGACCGGCCCCCGGGGGCGGAGCTTCGTCTCCCGCCGGGAGACCACCGCTTCAGGTGTGTCGGTTACTGCATGACCGCCATGGCCAGCGCCCGCCGGGCACGCATCGAGGCGCGCTCCGCCCGGCGCTGCATCCGGCGAGCGGTCGCCAGGCGCAGCGCCCGGCGTTCCTGCTCGGCCTCACGCAGGCGGTCGTGCATATGCGCACGTGCCAGGGCTTCTGGGATGAGTTGCATTTCACGGGTCCTGTTCTGACGCGAGTCCTTCGCGCCACTGGTGGTGAAGTCTTCCGGCGCGGTGCCTGCGATGTCGTGGGTGGACGGCTTCATCGGGGCCTGCTTCTGGGGGTCGTACGTGAGGGGGCGGTCGATCGTTCCTGCGGTGTTCATGCCGAAACCGGGTTCTTGCGCGGGCGACCACGGGGCCGCTTCCGGGCAACGACGACACCCTGGACGAACAGCTCGCCACCCCAGACACCCCAGGGCTCACGCCGCTCCTTGGCACCGGCGAGGCAGGCCTCGATCAGCGGGCAGGTGCGGCAGAGGGACTTGGCGTACTCCACGTCCGCCGGCGACTCGGCGAAGAAGACCTCCGGGTCGTAGGAGCGGCAGGGGACGGGCACGCCGAGGTTCTCGATGGCGTCGTCGAGCGCGGTGAGCGCGGTGAGCGGGGTCAAGGTGGAGTCCTCCGTGGAACAGGGCTTGGGGATCGTGTCGGAAGGCGGTACGGACGGGGCGTGCGCTTCGAGTTGCACGGGTGGTCTTCCTCGTCTGTTCGTTCCGGCCGGTTGACCGGGTGGCGGCTTGGTACCGGGTTCTTTTCTTGTCCCGAGGCTCCTTCGTGCTGTCGCCCCCGTTCGGGGACAAACAGAAGGGCCGCGGATCCCGGGTGGGGTTCCGCGGCCCTGAAGGCGCCGGCCTGATCGGCGATCAGGCTGGATCACTCCAGGGTTCTGGCCCACGGAAGGCCCACATCAGGTGGTGCTGCGTCGTCTGCTTCCGGAATCCGGCACCGGTCGCGGTAAAGGCATAGGCCTGCGCCTGTGCCGCTACTGCTGCTTCCAGTGCCTTGGTCGGTCGCTCATTGCGCTCGCGGATGGGAAGGCCCGCGGGAGCAGAGGCGGCGGCAGCCGGACGCACGGCACGAATGCCGGACAGACCGGTGCCCGAGTGAGAAGCGCCGAGCGTGCACAGGGAGGCGGCCGAGCGATCGGTCATTTTGGCGGTGGAGCTGACGATGAAGCTGCTGTTGATGCTGATCACTGGACTCGCCTCCTCTCGGCGTCTCGGGGGACTGGGACGAACCAGTCCGCGGATATGCAAGTACAACACGGATTCAGGGCCTCCGGGAAGGCCGCTGTTCCCGTGACCAAGAACCTATGGGGATTCCCGGGGCATGCGCAAACTATTTTTTCGACGAGTTTGTATCAGTCGTCCCCGTCAAGCCCCACGCCCTCCTGGCCTGCACAGATGGCCAGGACGTCGGCCCCGTAGCGGTTGAGCTTGCGGGCTCCGACCCCGGGGATCCGGGCCAGTTCCCGCTCGTCCTCCGGGACGGACTCGGCGATCGCCATCAGCGTCTTGTCGGTGAAGACGCAGAACGCGGGCTGTCCGCTGCGTCCCGCCTGCACCGCCCGCCACTCGCGCAGTCGCTCGTAGACGCCCTCGTCCATGTCGGACGGGCAGCCCTCGCAGCGCATCAGCTTCATCTCACCGGCGTCGGTGAGCGTGCGTCCGCAGACCCGGCAGCGGGCCGGTGTCCGCTGCGTCCGTCTCGGCGCGGCGACCGCGGCACCGCCGGCGCCGCCTCGGAACCCGCGCTCCACGCCTCCGGAGCCCCCGGCGGCCGCTCGCCCGCCTGCGGTGCCCGAACCGGGCCGCAGCCCCTTCAGGAACCGGCTGGGCCTGCGGCTCGGCCGGCCGCCGGGCGACCGGGCCAGTGCCCAGGACAGGTGCAGACGCTCACGCGCGCGGGTGACACCGACGTAGAGAAGGCGGCGCTCCTCCTCGATCTGCTCGTCGGTCTTTGCGTAGGTGATCGGCATCATGCCCTCGGCGACACCGACCAGGAACACGACGTCCCACTCCAGGCCCTTGGCCGAGTGCAGGGAGGCGAGGGTGACGCCCTGCACCGTCGGCGCGTGCTGGGCACCCGCACGCTCGTCGAGTTCCACGACGAGATCGCTCAGGGTGGCCCCCGCTCTGGCGGCGGCGAAGTCCTGGGCCAGGCCGACCAGTGCGGCCAGTGACTCCCAGCGCTCCCGCACGGCACCCGATCCGGCCGGGGGTTCGGTCGTCCAGCCCTCCCCGGACAGCACCGCGCGCACCTGCGAGGGCAGGTCGACAACGTCATCGAGGAGGGAGTCGTTGCCGCCGAAGCGCGCCGCGGCCCGCAGGGCGCTGCCGGCCTTGCGCACCTCCGGCCGGTCGAAGAAGCGCTCCGCGCCCCGCAGCTGGTAGGGCACCCCGGCGTCGGCGAGCGCCTGTTCGTAGGTCTCCGACTGGGAGTTGGTGCGGAACAGGACGGCGATCTCGGCGGCGGGGACCCCGGAGTCGATGAGCTCGCGGATGCGGCGCGCCGCGCCCTCGGCCTCGGCCGGCTCGTCGGTGTACTCGGTGTATACCGGCTCGGAGCCCGCGGCGCGCTGGGAGACCAGCTCCAGACGGTGGTCGGCGGCCCGGCCCCGGGCCTGGGCGAGCAGGCCGTTGGCGAGGTGGACGACCTGGGGGGTGGACCGGTAGTCGCGGACCAGCTTGACGACGGTGGCGCCGGGATGGCGGACGCGGAAGTCGAGGAGATGGTCGGGGGTTGCTCCCGTGAACGAGTAGATCGTCTGGCTGGCGTCGCCCACCACGCACAGGTCGTCGCGGTCCCCGAGCCACAGCTCCAGCAGGCGCTGCTGGAGGGGGCTGACGTCCTGGTACTCGTCGACCACGAAGTGCTGGTACTGGGCGCGGACCTGCTCGGCGACGTCGTGCCGGTCCTGGAGGACGGCCACCGTCAGCAGCAGCACGTCCTCGAAGTCGATGACGGAGCGAGCGCGCTTGAGGTCCTCGTAGGCGGCGTACAGCTGCGCGATCTCCGCCGGGTCGCGGGGCGCCTCACGACCGGCCTTGGCCGCCGCCGGGGCGTAGTCGGCGGGGACGGTCTGGGTCACCTTGGACCACTCGATCTCCGCGGTGACGTCGCGCAGCTCTCCCCGGTCGAGGCGGATGCGGCAGGCGGCGGCCGCGTCGGCGACGAGCTGGATCTTGCGGTCGACGAGTCGGGGCAGGGAGCCACCGATCGCTTTCGGCCAGAAGTACTGGAGCTGCCGCAGCGCCGCCGAGTGGAAGGTGCGGGCCTGTACACCGGAGGCGCCGAGCTGGCGCAGCCGGCCGCGCATCTCCCCGGCCGCACGGTTGGTGAAGGTGACGGCGAGCACGCTGGAGGGCTGGAGGATTCCGGCCCGCACCCCGTAGGCGATGCGATGGGTGATCGCCCGGGTCTTGCCCGTGCCGGCTCCCGCCAGCACGCACACCGGGCCGCGCAGGGCGGTCGCCACCTCGCGCTGCTCGGGGTCGAGCCCTTCGAGCACCGCGTCGGCCGAGTCCGGTACCTGCGGGAAGAGGGTGGAGTGCGTTGCTGCTGTCACACCGCCATGCTGCCAGGTCTCGCGAGACGGGTGAGTCGGTTGTCCACAGGCACGCACCGATAGTCGTACTGATGCGACAGGTGTCACGCGGCGGAACGCTCGACGGGAATGGTCCCGCCGTCACGGACGTTCTCCTCCTGCGACCTCATCCCGAGCCGCCGCTTCCCGAGTCGCCGAAGGAGCACGAGAGACATGCCGGGCACTGTGACGATGTACAGCACCACGTGGTGCGGCTACTGCCGTCGGCTGAAGAGCCAGATGGACCGCGAGGGCATCGCGTACACCGAGGTCAACATCGAGCAGGACCCGGAGTCCGCCGCGTTCGTGGAGAAGGCGAATGGCGGAAACCAGACGGTGCCGACCGTGCTCTTCCCCGACGGTTCGACGCTGACGAACCCGTCGCTGGCGCAGGTGAAGCAGAAGATCGGCGCGTAGCCGGTACGCCGGGACACGGTCAGTCGCGGAATCCGTAGAGAGGGGCGGCCCCTCCCCGTTGCGGGAGTGGGCCGCCCCTCTTGTGACGTCGGGCTCAGAAGGCGCTGCGCGTCGGCAGGGGCCTGCCGTACCAGAGCTCGATGAGGCGGGCCGCGATCGAGATCCCGTAGGGCGGCAGCACCTGGCCGGACTCGAAGGCGGCGCCCAGTTCCTCGCGGGAGAACCAGCGGGCCTCGTGGATCTCGTCGCCGTCGACGTTGATCTCGGTCGACGTGGCGTGGGCCATGAAGCCGAGCATCAGGCTGGACGGGAAGGGCCACGGCTGGCTGGCGACGTACTCGACCGGACCGACGGTGACGCCCACCTCCTCCTGGACCTCGCGGCGCACCGACTGCTCGATGGACTCCCCCGGCTCCACGAACCCGGCCAGGGTCGAGAAGCGGCCCTCGGGCCAGTGCACCTGGCGGCCGAGCAGGATGCGGTCCTCCTCGTCCGTGACCGCCATGATCACCGCCGGGTCGGTGCGCGGGTAGTGCTCGGCGCCGCAGGCGGGGCAACGGCGGATGTGGCCGGCCGCGGCGATGACCGTGCGCTCTCCGCAGCGGGAGCAGAACCGGTGCAGGCGCTGCCAGTTCTCCAGGGCGACCGCGTGGGCCATCAGTCCCGCGTCCCGGGGGGACAGGAGCAGGCCGGCCTCGCGCAGGCCCGCGGGACGGGCGGACTGGTCCATGCGCCCGGGCAGGGAGTCCTTCTGGAGGGCGAAGTAGCTGGTGCCGTCCTCGTCGGTGCCCAGGAAGTAGCGGTGCGCCTCGGTGAGCGGAGCCTCGAAGGAGGGGGTCATGACGAGTTCGGTGGCCCCGTCGGACGTCTCGTCGATCAGGACCTGGCCGCCGGAGACCACGAAGCAGCGCGTCGAGGGGTGGCTCCACGCCGCCGCGAGCCATGCCTCGTCGAGGCGGTGGTGGGCGGCGCGGTCGATGCCGCTCGGAGCGGTGAGCGAGATGGGACGGTCGGCGGTGTGGTCGGTCCAGGTGGTCACGGGTGCTTCCAACTCCCCCGGTGAGCGGTTCGGTTCGGCAGGCGGGTTCAGAGGTTCGTACGGCGGGCGGTGACCGGGCCCGAAGGGCGCGGCCGTGGCGGGCGGTGCCGGGCGGCCTTTCCAGTGTGCCGCGCGCGGCGCCGGGCGGGTCCCGGACGTGCGCGGCGGTCAGGGGGCGTGACGCCAGTGCTCCGCCAGGTCGCCCCAGAGGTGGGCGGAGGTTTCGACGCCCTTGAGGAGGAGATCCAGTTCGACCTTCTCGTCGGGGGCGTGCCAGCCGTCGGACGGGACGGAGATGCCGAGGAACAGCACCGGCGTCCCGAGGACCTCCTGGAGGTCCGCGGCCGGTCCGGAGCCGCCCTCGCGCGTGAAGCGGACCGGTTTCCCGAAGGCGCGGCCCATCGCGCGGACCACGGACCGCAGTGCCGGATGGTCCAGCGGCGTCAGGCACGGGCGGGTGGCGGAGCCGAAGGTGATCTCGCAGCGGATGCCCGGCGGAACCCGGTCGGCGGCCCAGGCGCGGACGGCCTTCTCCACGTGGCCCGGGTCCTGGCCCGCGACCAGGCGGAAGGAGAGCTTCACCATGGCGGACGACGGGATGACCGTCTTGCTGCCGGGGCCCTGGTAACCGCCGCCGATGCCGTTGACCTCGGCGGTCGGGCGGGCCCAGATCCGCTCCAGGGTGGTGTGTCCGGCTTCGCCGTGGGCGGCGTACGACTTGGCCGTGTGCAGCCACTGCCGCTCGTCGAAGGGCAGCTCGGCGAAGAGCTCCCGCTCGCGGTCGGTGAGGTCGGCCACTCCGTCGTAGAAGCCGGGGACCGCCACGCGCGCGTGCTCGTCGTGCAGGCCGGCCACGAGGCGGGCAACGGCCGTGGCCGGGTTGGGGACCGCGCCGCCGAAGGAGCCCGAGTGGACGTCCTGGTCCGGTCCGTACAGGTGGATCTCGCACTCGGCCAGGCCCCGCATGCCGGTGCAGACGGTGGGGGTGTCCTCGGACCACATGCCGGTGTCGGAGACGATCACCGCGTCGGCGGTGAGCCGCTCGGCGCGCTCCTCGACGAGGGTGCGGAAGTGCGGGGAGCCGGACTCCTCCTCGCCCTCGATCAGCAGCTTGAGGTTCACCGCGGGGGCGGTGCGACCGGTGGCGGCGAGGTGGGCGCGGACACCGAGTGTGTGGAAGAACACCTGTCCCTTGTCGTCGGCCGCCCCGCGCGCGTAGAGGCGGTTCTCGCGGACGACGGGCTCGAAGGGGTCGCTGTGCCAGCCGTCCTCGCGGGCGGCGGGCTGTACGTCGTGGTGGCCGTAGACGAGGACCGTCGGCGCCTGCAGGTCCCCTGAGGGCCACTCGGCGAAGACCGCGGGGGCGCCGTCGGTGGGCCAGACCTCGGCGGTCGGGAAGCCGGTCTCCTTCAGTTTGGCGGCGAGCCAGTCGGCGCTGCGGCGCACATCGGTCGCGTGCTCGGGCTGGGCCGACACGGACGGGATGCGCAGCCAGTCGACGAGGTCGTCGAGGAAGGCGGCGCGGTGCTGTTCGATGTACGTGCGGACAGCGCTGACAGCATTGTCAACGGGGTGGCTCATGCTTACGAGCCTATCGGCCCGCGCGGACACCCCGATCGTGCGGTTCGTCACCGACCGGCTCGGCCAGCAGCAGCTTCTCCAGCGCCGCCCGGTCCGGCAGCCCCTGGGGCCGGACGACCTCTCCGGTGCGCACGTACAGGAAGGCGGCCGTCACGGAGGTGGGCGGCACGTGCTGCTGCTCGGCCCAGGCGATGCGGTAGAGCGCGAGCTGGAGCGGGTCGGCGGTGGCGGCGCGGTTCGTCTTCCAGTCGACGATCTCGTACGTCGCGGTGTCTCCGTCGCCCTCCTTGTAGACGGCGTCGATGCGGCCGCGTACGACCCGGCCGGCGAGCGAGAGCTGGAAGGGCGCCTCGACGCGGAAGGGAGTGCGACGGGCGTACTCGGTGCGCTCGAAGGCGTCCTTCAGGAACTCCAGATCCTGTTCGTCGGCGATCTCGGCGTCGCCGCCGGGCAGCTCCTCCGGTTCCAGCAGAGGCAGCCTCAGGGGTTCGAAACGGGCCTCGACCCAGGCGTGGAACCGGGTGCCGCGGCGGGCGGCGGGTTGCGGCGGGCGGGGCATGGGGCGGGCCAGCTCCTGGGCGAAGCCGTCCGGGTCGGCGGCCAGGCTCAGCAACTGGGAGGCGGTCAGCGACGCCGGCAGGGGCACTTCGGTGACGCTCTCGCGGGCACGCAGGAGCTCGCCGGTGAGCGCGTCCAGGTCGCGGTCCCAGGAGGCGACGGTGCGGGCCTCCTCCGGCGTGAGGCGGGCGGGTGCGGGGACGGGCGGGGTTGGGGGTGCGGGTGCGGGGCCCGGTGGCTGCTGGTGGCGCGTCGCCTGGTGCGGGACCGCGAGGCTCTCCCGTGGGACGGCGGGACGATCCGTGGTCCAGGTGTCCCAGTCGGCGGGGTCCCCAGCCGAATCCCGGTCCGCGGGGCCCTTCGCCCGGTCGGGGTCCCGTTCCTCCGGGAACGCCTCCTCGTCCGCCGGGGGTGGCGGCCAGTCCGGGTCGTCGTAGGTGTCGGGATCGAGGTCGGCGTGGCCGTCTTCCGCAGCGGCGAGGCCGTCCAGGTGGGCGAGGACCGTCTCGGCGGCGGCCCGGCGCCGGGCGAGTGCCTCGTCGTCCAGGGGCAGGGGCCAGACCTCGTCGACGGTCGCCCGGTGCAGGGCCGGGTTCTCCTCGTCCTCGGCCGGTTCGTCCGCCCATGCCTCGATCTCGCCGTGTCCGGCGGCGCAGTGCTCGTACAGCGCCGTGAGGAAGTCCGAGGGACCGCGGGGCTTCTTCTGGCTGGGTCCCCACCAGTGTCCGGAGCCCAGGAGCAGGGAGCGGGGGCGGGTGAAGGTGACGTAGCCGAGGCGCAGCTCCTCGGTGTGCTGGTGGTCCTTCATGGCCTCGTGGAAGGTCTTCAGGCCGCGGGAGTCCCAGGAGACGACGTCGGGCAGGGTCTCGGCGTCGCCGCGCAGGCCGTGCGGCAGCACCTTGCCCTGGGCGGTCCACTTCTCCCGGCCCTGTCCGCTGGGGAAGGTCCCGGTGACCAGGCCGGGCACGGCGACGACGTCCCACTCCAGGCCCTTGGACTTGTGCGCGGTGAGCACCTTGACGGTGTTCTCGCCGCCCGGCAGTGCGTTGTCCAGGCCCTTCTCGTACTGCGCGGCGGTGCGCAGGAAGCCCAGGAAGGCGAGCAGGGTGGCCTCACCGTCGCCCGCGGCGAAGGAGGCGGCGACGTCGAGGAAGTTGGACAGGGTCTCGCGGCGGCGGGCCGCCAAGGCGTGCGGGGACGCCGACAGCTCGACCTCCAGACCTGTGACGGCGAGGACGCGGTACAGGACGTCCATGAGCGGGTCGGACAGGGACCGGCGCAGATCGCGCAGCTCGGTGGCCAACCGGGCGAACCGCACGCGCGCGTCGGCCGAGAAGGGCAGCCCGTCATCGTCCCCGGTGCCGTCCAGCGGCGTCTCCAGGAAGGTGTCCAGGGCGTCCGCCAGCGATATCACCTCGGACGGGTCGACTCCCTCGACGGCCTCGGCGAGCCTCCGGTCGGGGTCGTCGTCGCCCTCCACGCGCGCGTGGCTCACCAGCAGCCGGGCACGGCGGCCCAGGAGGGCCAGGTCACGCGGGCCGATGCGCCAGCGCGGGCCGGAGAGCAGGCGCACCAGGGAGGCGTTGGCGCCCGGGTCCTGGAGTACCTCGCAGACGGCGACCAGGTCGGCCACCTCGGGCAGGTGCAGCAGTCCGGAGAGGCCGACGACCTCGACGGGGACGTCGCGGGCGACCAGCGCGCCCTGGATCTCCGCGAAGTCGGTCGCCGTGCGGCACAGGACGGCGATCTCCCCGGGCGCCGTGCCGGTGCGCACGAGGTGGGCGACGGAGTCGGCGATCCAGCCGATCTCCTCGGCGTGGGTGCGCAGCAGGGCGCAGCGGACCGTGCCGTCGCGTTCGGCGCCGGGGGCGGGGCGCAGGGCCTCCACGCCCGCGTGCATGGCGCGCAGGGGCTCGGCGAGGCCGTTGGCGAGGTCGAGGAGGCGGCCGCCGCTGCGGCGGTTCTCGCTCAGCGCCTGGCGGGCCGCCGGGCGTCCGTCCGCGTGGGCGAAGTGCTCGGGGAAGTCGTCGAGGTTGGCGACGGAGGCGCCCCGCCAGCCGTAGATGGCCTGGCAGGGGTCGCCCACGGCGGTCACGGGATGGCCGGTGCCGCCGCCGAACAGACCCGCGAGGAGGATGCGCTGGGCCACTGAGGTGTCCTGGTACTCGTCGAGCAGCACGACCCGGTACTCGTCGCGCAGCACGCGGCCCACCTCGGGGAGCCCGGCGAGCCGGGCCGACAGGGCGATCTGGTCGCCGAAGTCGAGCAGGTCCCGCTCGCGTTTCGCGGCTCGGTACCGGATCACCAGGTCGGCCAGTTCGCGGCGGGCGGCGGCGGCCTCGGGGACCTTGCGCAGATCGGCGTTGCCGAGCCGGACGCCCTCCAGGGTGTCCAGGAGGCCGGCGTCCCAGGTGCGCAGGTCTTCGGGGCGTACGAGGTGCTCGGCGAGTTCGGCGTCGAGGGCGAGGAGGTCGCTGACCAGGTCGGCGAAGGACCGGGTGAGCGCCGGGTAGGGACCGGGGGCCTCGCGCAGGACCCGCGCGGCGAGCTGGTAGCGGGTGGCGTCGGCGAGCAGGCGGGACGTCGGTTCAAGACCGAGGCGCAGGCCGTGGTCGGTCAGCAGGCGGCCCGCGAAGGCGTGGTACGTCGAGATCGCCGGCTCGCCCGGCGGGTCGTCCGGGTCGATCACGTCCGGGTCGGTCACGCCCGCTCTGATCAGGGCCTTGCGGACGCGTTCGGCGAGTTCGCCGGCCGCCTTGTTGGTGAAGGTGAGGCCCAGGACCTGTTCCGGGGCGACCTGGCCGGTGCCGACCAGCCACACCACGCGCGCGGCCATGACCGTCGTCTTGCCCGACCCGGCTCCGGCCACGATCACCTGCGGGGCGGGCGGCGCGACGATGCAGGCCGTCTGCTCCGGGGTGAAGGGGATGCCGAGGAGCTCCTTGAGCTGCTCGGGATCGGTGATGTGGGCGGGCACGTCAGAGAGGCTAGCTGCGGTCACTGACAGCGGGTGCCGGATGGCCTCTCGGGGCCGGGGAAGCGCAGGTCAGAGCATGTGGTGCGACGTGTCACACCGGCTGCTCGGCTTGACCGGCGCGACTCCGGTCCCTACGCCGGTCCCCGGCTCCCGTCGCTCACTCCACGACGTGCCGCCCCTCGGGCCGTGCGCTGCAGGACGCGCGGAAGGCGCAGTGGGTGCAGTGCTGGCCCGCAGTCGGGGTGAACCGTTCGTCGAGTACCTTGCCCGCGGCCGTGGCCAGCAGGTCGCCGACCCACTCGCCCTCGGGCCCGTCCTGCGAGTCCTGCGCCTGCACCTTGGGCAGGGTCTCGCCGCCGTCCCGCTTGGGCGCGCCCTGGCGCAGGTGGACGAGTTCGGCGCCGCCCGGTTCGGGGCGTACGCCGTCGAAGGCCTCGTCGACGGCGCCCTCGCGGACGGCGAGCTGGTACACGGCGAGCTGGGGGTGGCGGGCCACTTCCGAGGACGTGGGCGCGTGTTTGCCGGTCTTGAAGTCGACGACGTAGGCGCGGCCGTCGCCGTCGGCCTCCACGCGGTCCATCTGGCCCCGGATGCGCACCTGGTAGTCGCCCGCCTCCAGGGTCACGTCGAAGTCGTGCTCGCTCGTCACCGGGGTGCGCCCGGCACGGTCCATGACGTGCCACTTCAGGAAGCGTTCGAGTGCCACGCGCGCGGTGGCCTTCTCCTGGGCCGACTTCCAGGGCGCGTCGAAGGCGAGCGCGTTCCACACGGAGTCCAGGCGCTCCATGAGGACGGCGAGGTCGGCGGGGGTGTGTCCGGAGGCCACCTCGTCGGCGAGCACGTGCACGACGTTGCCGAAGCCCTGGGCCGTGGTGGCGGGCGCGTCGGCCTTCACCTCACGGCCGAGGAACCACTGCAGGGCGCAGGTGTTGGCCAACTGGTCCAGGGCGCTTCCGGAAAGGGTGACGGGCTGGTCGCGGTCGCGCAGGGGCACCTTGCTCTCGGTCGGGTCCCACATTCCCCACCAGCGGTAGGGGTGGGCGGACGGCACCAGGGGGCGGCCGTCCTCGTCGGTCAGCGCCGCGAGGCGGGCCAGACGCCGCGCGGCGGCCTCCCGCAGGGGCGCGGAGACGCGGGGGTCGACGGTGGTGGCCCGCAGTTCGGCGACGAGTGCCGCGACGGCCAGCGGGCGGCGCGGACGACCGGTGACGTCGGCGGGTTCCACGCCGAGTTCGGTCAGGAACCGGGACGGCTGGTCGCCGTCGTCGGCCGGGGCCTTCACCGCGGTCACGACGAGACGTTCACGCGCGCGCGTGGCGGCCACGTAGAACAGGCGGCGCTCCTCGGCGAGCAGGGCTCCGGGGGTGAGGGGTTCGGCGAGTCCGTCGCGGCCGATCCGGTCGGCCTCCAGGAGGGAGCCGCGGCGGCGCAGGTCCGGCCACAGGCCCTCCTGGACGCCCGCGACGACGACCAGCCGCCACTCCAGGCCCTTGGCGCGGTGCGCGGTCATCAGACGGACGGCGTCGGGGCGTACCGCACGCCGCGCGAGGGTGTCGGCCGCGATGTCCTCGGCATCGACCTCCTCCAGGAAGTTCAGGGCGCCCCGGCCACCGGAGCGCTCCTCCGCGCGGGCGGCCGTCGCGAACAGCGCGCACACGGCGTCCAGGTCGCGGTCGGCGTTGCGGCCGGCCGCGCCGCCGCGCCGGGCGGAGCGTTCCAGGCGGCTGGGCCACGGGGTGCCGTCCCACAGGTCCCACAGCGCCTCCTCGGCGCTGCCGCCTCCCGCCAGGCGCTCACGTGCCCGGCGCAGCAGCGCGCCGAGCCGCTGGGCCCCGCGCGCGTACGCGGGGTCGTGCACGGCGAGTCGCTCCGGCTCGGCCAGCGCCCGCGCGAGCAGTTCGTCCGAGGGCGGCGGCAGTGGGTTGCCGGCGGCTCGCTGCTCGTCGCGCAGTGCACGGCCGAGGCGGCGCAGGTCCGCTGCGTCCATACCGGCGAGGGGGGACGTGAGCAGGGTGAGGGCGGTCTCGGTGGGCAGCCAGCACGGCTCGTCCGCGCGGTGTGCGCGTTCACCGCGCGCGGGCTCCGCCTCGGTGTCGGCGTCCGTGGCGTCGTCCGTGTATGCGTCCGTGGCGGCGTCGGCCTCCTCGTCGGCCACGGGCTCGCGCGCGGGTGCGTCCGTTGACGCCGCCTCGGGTACGGCCTGCTCGGCCGCGGCGTCGGTGCCGGTGTCGGCCCTGTCCGCGCCGTCGGCCTGCCCACCGGGCGGTCCGTCGGCCTGCCCACCGGGCGGTCCGTCGGGCTGCCCACCGGGCGGTCCGTCGGCTCGCGCCTCCCTCGCCTTCCCGTCCGCCGCCTTCCCGTCCGCTCCGCTCCCGGGCTGCTCCCCCGCCCCCGTCGCCGCCTCCGCCACGGCTCGCAGCGCCGTCAGCAGGGGCGCCACCGCGGGCTCGTGGCGCAGGGGGAGGTCGTCGCCGTCGATGTCCAGAGGGACGCCGGCCGCGGTGAGGACCCGGCGGAGCGTGGGGATCGTGCGCGAACCGGCGCGTACCAGGACGGCCATCTCGCTCCACGGGACACCGTCCTCCAGGTGCGCCCGGCGCAGGATGTCGGCGATGTTGTCCAGCTCGGTGCCGGAGGTCGGGTATGTGTACACCTCGACCCGCCCGCCGTCCCGCGCCGGGGTCAGCTCACGGTGGGCGCGGACCTTGTCGGCGGGAAGGCGGGTCAGCGGCATGCGCCGGGTCAGCAGCCGGGTGGCGGTCAGCAGGGCCTCCCCGGACCGGCGGGCGGTCCGCAGCACCTCGACCGGCGCCGACCGGCCGTCCGCGCGCGGGAAGGCGGTCGGGAAGTCCAGGATGCCGTTGACGTCCGCGCCCCGGAAGGCGTAGATCGACTGGTCGGGGTCGCCGAAGGCGACGAGGGTGCGCCCGCCGTCCGCCAGGGCGTGCAGCAGCCGCACCTGGGCCGGGTCGGTGTCCTGGTACTCGTCGACGTACACCGCGTCGTACTGGGCGGTCAGGTGCGCGGCGACCTCGGGACGGCGGGCGAGGAGCACCGCGCGGTGGACCAGTTCGGCGTAGTCGAGTACGCCCTGCAGGTCGAGCACGTCGAGGTACTCGGCGAGGAAGAGGGCGGCGGCGCGCCAGTCGGGGCGGCCGATGCGCCGGGCGAAGGCCCCGAGGGCATCCGGGCCGAGTCCCAGTTCGCGGCTGCGGGCGAGCACCGCGCGGACCTCGTCGGCGAAGCCGCGTGTGGTCAGGCAGGCCCGCAGCTCGTCGGGCCAGCGCACATGGGCGAGCCCGAGCCGTTCCAGATCCACCTGGCCGGCGAGCAGTTCGCGCACCGTCACGTCCTGCTCCGGGCCGGACAGCAGTCGCAGGGGCTCCACGAACAGGTCGCTGTCCTGGTGGGCGCGGACCAGCGCGTAACCGAAGGAGTGAAAGGTCGTCGCCCGGGGAGCACGCGCGGCGCCGATGCGCAGCGCCATCCGGTCGCGCAGTTCGACGGCCGCCTTGCGGCTGAAGGTCAGCACCAGGATGCGCTCGGGGTCGCCGCCCCTGGCGATCCGCTCCGCCACCGACTCGACCAGTGTGGTCGTCTTGCCGGTGCCTGGCCCGGCCAGGACGAGCAGTGGTCCGGCCCGGTGGTCAACCACGGCGCGCTGTGCGGCGTCCAGACGAGGGGGGCCCACGCGTGCCGGCGGGGTACGCACCAGTCGGTAAGCGCCACGGCTCCCCCGTCGCACCTGGGGGTGCGACGGGTGTCCGGTGGAGGAAGAGGAGCTCACGTGGTTCGCCGGTCCTGGTGGGTGTGCTGGTGGGCCGTCCGCGCCCCGGGTGGGGCGGTGGCCACGGGATGAGGGGGACGCGTGCGGCCGACGCTACGCCGACGAAAGAGGCGGAAGCAGCGCTTCCTCTTCTTCCCTCGGGTCACTCGAGGCACGAGCGCCCCCTGCCCCACGAACGTACGTCATGCCACGGACATGCCCGAAGTGTCCGGTTTACCTCGTACGGATCACACGTCACACATCGGCCGGTCGGATGGCGGAAGCTGTCAGGTGTGACCCCGTGCGCGTCAGCCGTGCTCCTGTGCGCGTCCACCGCCGTCCCACCGCGCCCGCTTCAGGTCGAGGCGCGGCAGGTGCCCCTCGGCGGCTCTGCTCGCCTCCTTCAGAGGCGTGCCCTCCTCGCGGTAGCGGTCGAGGGCCTCCAGTTCGTGCCCCGCGAGCAGCACCCCGTCCGCGCGGACGACACGCCACCAGGGGACGCCTCCCCCGTAGAGGGACATCACCCGGCCGACCTGGCGGGGTCCCCCCTCCTCCAGGTACTCGGCCACGTCCCCGTACGTCATGACGCGGCCCGGCGGGATCACTTCGGTCACGTCGAGGACCCGCTCGGCGTACTCGGGCAGCGCGTCCGCGTTCTCCGGACGGACTCCGTCCGGAAGGCTCTGCTCGCTCATCCGCCCCATCCTGCCGTACCCCTCCGACAACGCGACGCACTCCCGAAGGCCCGCGTCCCTCGCCCGCAAGCGGCTCTTCGGGCAGACTGTGCGGCCCGCACGGGCACCCTGATGCCTGCCGAGTCCGACGCGGCATGCCACCATCGTGCGGGCGGTGACCAGTGATACGAGAGCAAGAAGAGGCGATGAAGCAGCAGGGTGTGCACCCCGAGGACGCCGAGGGCACCTCTGACGCTTCGTCGCGCCCGGACGCCGCGGAGGCGGGCGACGGGGAGACCGGCGAGCGGGTGGCCGAAGGCCCGTCGGCGACCGCCGCCGACCCCGACGACGTGGCGCACATCGACGAGGTCGAGGGCGACGAACCACTGCTCCCCGCGCGCGTGCACCGCCCCTCCGACCTGGTGCGCCTCCTGGTGGGCGTACTCGCCGTCGCCGTACTCCTGGCCATCGCCGCCTTCGCCCACGGCACCACCTCGGGCCTCGAACAGGACATCAACAAGGGCACCGGGCAGGCCCCCGACCTCCTCATCAAGATCGCGGGGCTGGCCTCCAGCATCGCGATCCTCCTGGTGCCCGTCGCGTTCGCGATCGAGCGGCTGATCAAACGGGACGGGCTGCGGATCGCCGACGGCGTACTGGCGGCGGTCCTCGCGCACGGAGTGACCCTCGCCACCGACCTGTGGGTCGCCAAGGCCGCTCCGGGCTCCATCAAGGAGGCGCTCACCCAGCCGTCCCCGGGCGACATCCACGCGCTGACCGACCCCGTGCACGGCTACCTCGCCCCGGTCATCGCGTACATGACGGCCGTCGGCATGTCCCGCAGACCCCGCTGGCGCGCGGTGCTGTGGATCGTGCTGCTCCTCGACGCCTTCTCGATGCTCGTCACGGGCTACACGACGCCGTTCTCGATCATCCTGACCGTCCTCATCGGCTGGACCGTCGCCTACGGCACCTTGTATGCCGTCGGTTCCCCGAACGTCCGGCCCACCGGCCGGACGCTGATGGCGGGCCTGCGGCACGTCGGCTTCCGGCCGGTGACCGCGGCCCGGCAGGAGGCGCCGTCCGACAGCGTCGAGACCGGGGACCGCGGCCGCCGCTACTTCGTCACGCTGGAGGACGGCCGACCGCTCGACGTGACGGTGGTGGACCGGGAACAGCAGGCCCAGGGCTTCTTCTACCGCGCCTGGCGCAACCTGACGCTGCGCGGCTTCGCCACCCGCAGCAGCCTCCCCTCGCTGCGGCAGGCCCTGGAGCAGGAGGCGCTGCTCGCCTACGCCGCCATCGCGGCCGGTGCCAACGCCCCCAAGCTGATCGCGACGTCGGAGCTGGGTCCCGACGCCGTGATGCTCGTCTACGAGCACACCGGCGGGCGCACCCTGGACTCGCTGGCGGACGAGGACATCACCGACGACCTGCTGCGCGGCACCTGGGAGCAGGTACAGGCCCTGCAGTCGCGGCGCATCGCGCACCGCAGGCTGGTGGGCGACGCGATCCTGGTGGATCGTTCCGGCACGGTGATCCTCACCGACCTGCGCATCGGCGAGATCGCCGCCGGCGACCTGCTGCTGCGCATGGACATCTCCCAGCTCCTGGTGACACTCGGCCTGCGGGTCGGCGCCGAACGCGCGGTCGCCTCCGCGGTGGCCGTCCTCGGCCCCGACACGGTGGCGGACTGCCTGCCCATGCTCCAGCCCATCGCGCTCAGCCGCTCCACGCGCGCGACCCTGCGCAGGCTGGCGCGGGAACGCGCCCAGCGCGAGCGCGAGGCGGTCCTGGAGTCGTCCCGGCAGGCCAAGCTGGCACGCGCGGAGGCGGCCGGCCACGACGCCACGAGCCCCGCGTCCGGTAAAGCCGACCAGCCGACCCAGGCCGACAGACCGGACAAGAAGGCCGTACGCGCCGAGCAGCGGGCCGAGAAGCGGGCCGTGGACGAGGCCATCGAGGAGGCCCGCGAGGAGGATCTGCTCACCCAGATCCGCCACGCGGTGCTGCGCATCAGGCCGCAGGCGCCCGTCGAGCCGGCCCGGCTGGAGCGGGTGCGGCCGCGCACCCTGATCAGCTTCATCGCCGGCGCGATCGGCGCCTACTTCCTGCTGACGCAGCTCACCCACATCGAGTTCGGCCCCCTGATCTCGAACGCCCAGTGGGGCTGGGTGGCGGCGGCCGTGCTGTTCTCGGCGGCGAGCTACGTCGCGGCGGCGATGTCCCTGCTGGGCTTCGTGCCGGAGAAGGTGCCATTCCTGCGGACCGTGGCCGCGCAGGTCGCCGGATCGTTCGTGAAGATCGTCGCCCCCGCCGCCGTCGGCGGCGTCGCGCTGAACACCCGCTTCCTGCAACGCGCGGGCGTGCGCCCCGGACTCGCGGTGGCGAGTGTCGGGGCGTCGCAGTTGTTCGGGCTCGGCTGCCACATCCTGATGCTGTTGTCCTTCGGCTATCTGACCGGCACCGAGAAGACGCCGTCGCTGTCGCCGTCCAGGACGGTCATCGCGGGCCTGCTGACGGTGGCGGTCCTGGTGCTCGTGGTGACGTCGGTGCCGTTCCTGCGCAAATTCGTCGTCACGCGCGTGCGGTCGCTCTTCGCCGGGGTCGTACCGCGCATGCTGGACGTGTTGCAGCGGCCGCAGAAGCTGATCACCGGCATCGGCGGCATGCTGCTGCTCACGGCCTGCTTCGTGATGTGCCTGGACGCCTCGATCCGCGCCTTCGGCGACGAGTCGTCGTCGATCAGTCTGGCGAGCGTCGCGGTCGTCTTCCTCGCGGGCAACGCCCTGGGGTCCGCCGCGCCGACGCCGGGCGGTGTGGGCGCGGTGGAGGCCACGCTGACGGTCGGTCTGATCGCCGTCGGCCTGCCCAAGGAGGTCGCCGCGCCCGCGGTGCTGCTCTACCGGCTGCTCACCCTGTGGCTGCCCGTACTGCCGGGCTGGCTGGTCTTCAACCACCTCACGCGCAAAGAGGCCCTGTAACCGGACGCGGGAGGGGCGCTCCGTACCCCGTACGGCCCTGGCCCCGAGCAAGTGCTCCCGCGCGACCGCACGATGGACGCATGCCGAATCCCTCCCGGCTGCGCGCCGCCGCTCTGACCGCCACCGCCCTCGTGCTGTCCGGCCTGCTGGCGGGCTGCGGCGGCGGGTCGCAGGAGGACGACGAGGATCTGACGGGCCAGAAACTGGACTGGAAGGACTGCCCGGCACCGTCCGAGGCCGAGGGCGGCGGCGCGGCCCCCTCTCCCCTGCCGGACGGCGACGAGTGGCAGTGCGCCACCATGAGGGCCCCGCTCGACTGGGACGACCCCGAGGGCGACACGATCGGCCTGGCGCTGATCCGCGCCGAGGCCAGCGGCGCGGCGGACCGGCGGATCGGCTCTCTCGTCTTCAACTTCGGCGGGCCGGGCGGGTCGGGGGTCACCACGCTGCCCGCGTTCGGTCAGGACTACGCGAAACTGCGCACCCGCTACGACCTGGTCAGCTTCGACCCGCGCGGCGTCGGCCGCAGCGACCCCGTGGAGTGCCTGGACGACAAGCAGCTCGACACCTATTTCCAGCAGGACGCCACCCCCGACGACCAGGCCGAACGCACCGACCTGGTGGACAACACGGAGAAGTTCAACGCGGCCTGCGAGAAGAACTCCAAGAAGACCCTGCCGCACGTGCGGACCACCGACGCGGCCCGGGACATGGACCTGATGCGCCAGGTCCTCGGGGACGACAAGCTCCACTACTTCGGCATCTCCTACGGCACCGAACTCGGCGGCGTCTACGCCCACCTCTTCCCCCGGCACGTGGGCCGTGCCGTCTTCGACGCGGTGGTCGACCCGACGCAGACGGCGGAACAGAGCTCGCTGGGCCAGGCGAAGGGGTTCCAGCTGGCGCTCGACAACTTCGCCGAGGACTGCGTGTCGAAGACCGAGGACTGTCCCGTCGGGGACACGGCCGAGGATGTCAAGACACGCATCGCCCGGCTGCTGAAGGGCCTCGACCGCAAACCGATCCCCGGCGTCTTCCCCCGCGAACTCACCGAGACCGCAGCGACCGGCGGCATCGCGCAGGCGTTGTACTCGAAGGACTTCTGGGAGTACCTCACCGAGGGCCTGGAGCAGGCGTACGACGGGGACGGACGGGTCCTCATGGTGCTCTCGGACGCCCTGAACGGGCGCAACGAGGACGGCGAGTACAGCAACATCACCGCGGCGAACGTCGCCATCAACTGCGCCGACGACAAACCCCGCTACGACCCCGCGTACGTGGAAGGCAAGCTGCCCGAGTTCCGGGACGCCTCCCCGCTGTTCGGCGACTACCTCGCCTGGTCCATGCTCAGCTGCACCGACTGGCCGGTCGCCGGAGCCGCCGACCATCCGGACGTCAGCGCCCCCGGCGCACCGCCGATCCTGGTGATCGGCAACACCGGCGACCCCGCGACGCCGTACGAGGGCGCCGGGAGGATGGTGGACGCGCTCGGCAAGGGCGTAGGCGTGGAACTGACCTACAAGGGCCAGGGACACGGCGCCTACGACAGCAAGAACAGGTGCGTGCAGGACGCGGTGCACGGCTATCTGCTCGACGGCCGGGTACCGGCGGCCGGGACCGTGTGCTCCTGACCGCGCCCGGCGCCACGGATCGAGCGAACGGGCAGGTCAGAGCGTTATCCACAGGCGTCGGCGGGCGCTGCCCGCGCCGCCTACCATGGCAGGAACGCCATCCGCCGCACGGCGCGGACGGCTTGCCAGGGGGGAGAGGACATGGCGCATCTCGTCCGGTGGACGGCTCTGACGGCCGCCGCCGCACTGCTGACGGCGGGCTGCAGCGGCGGCTCGTCCGACGAGGACAAGGACGCCGGGGGCAGGAGCAGCGCGGGACCCTCGGCGGCGGCCCCGTCCGGAGTGCCGCAGGCCCTGGCGTCCCAGACGCTGGACTGGACCCGTTGCAAGGGCACCGACGACGCCCCGGCGCCGGACGGCGACTGGCGGTGCGCCACGCTCAAGGCACCGCTGGACTGGTCCGACCCGGACGGCGAGACGATCGATCTCGCACTGATCCGGTCCCGGGCGAGCGGGGACGACCGCATCGGCTCCCTGTTGTTCAACTTCGGCGGCCCCGGCGGATCCGGCGTCTCCATGATGCCGTCCTACGCCGACACCGTCTCCTCCCTGCACGAGCGGTACGACCTGGTGAGCTGGGACCCGCGCGGGGTGGCCGCCAGCGAAGGCGTCCGCTGCCGCACCGACGAGGCGATGGAGGCCGCCGAGTCGGTGGACTCCACGCCGGACACCCCGGCCGAGGAGCAGGCATACCTGGAGGACGCCGCGGACTTCGGCGAGGGCTGCGAGAAGGCCGCCGGCAAGCTCATGGAGCACGTCTCGACCACGGACACCGCTCGCGACATGGACCTGATGCGGCATGTGCTGAGCGACGCGAAGATGCACTACTTCGGCATCTCCTACGGCACCGAGCTCGGCGGCGTGTACGCCCACCTGTTCCCCAAGCACGTGGGTCGCGTGATCCTCGACGCCGTGGTCGATCCGGGCGCCGACACGATGGGCCACGCCGAGAATCAGGCCCGGGGTTTCCAGCGAGCGCTGGACGACTACCTGGAGTCGACCGGGCAGGACCCCGCCCAGGGCTCCCGGAAGATCGCCGACCTGCTGGAGCGCCTGGACGCCGAGCCGCTGCCGACCTCCTCGCCGGGGCGGAAGCTGACGCAGACGCTCGCGCTCACCGGCATCGTGCTGCCGCTGTACAGCGAGAGCGGCTGGCCGACCCTGACCAGTGCGCTGGAGGCGGCCGAGGAGGGCGACGGCTCGGAGTTGCTGGCGCTCGCCGACGGCTACAACGAGCGTGATCCTTCGGGACGCTACGGCACGACGACCCACTCGCAACGGGTCATATCGTGCCTGGACGACAAGCAGCGGCCGACCGTGGAGGAGACGAAGAAGCTGCTGCCGAGGTTCGAGAAGGTCTCGCCGGTCTTCGGCGCCTTCCTCGGCTGGGACACCGCGGGATGGTGCCACGACTGGCCGGTGGCCGGTCAGCACGAGACGCCGGAGGTGAGCGCGCCCGGCGCGGCCCCGGTCCTGGTGGTCGGCAACACGGGCGACCCGGCGACGCCCTACGAGGGTGCCCGCAGGATGGCGGACGAGTTGGGCAAGGACGTCGGCGTGGTGCTGACCTGGAAGGGCGAGGGGCACGGCGCCTACGGGAGCGGGAGCGACTGTGTCGACTCCACGGTGGACGCCTACCTGCTGAAGGGGACGGTACCGAAGGACGGCAAGGTCTGTTCATGACGGCGGCGGGGGCTTCGGGCACCTGCGGTGCGCGAAACCCCCGCCGTCCGGGAAGCGGGTCGGGAAGCCGGTCAGTAGACGGGCTTCTCCGGTTCGATCTGGTTGACCCAGCCGATCACGCCGCCGCCGACGTGGACGGCGTCCGAGAAGCCGGCGGACTTGAGGACCGCGAGGACTTCCGCACTGCGGACACCCGTCTTGCAATTCAAGACGATCTTCTTGTCCTGCGGGAGGCTCTCCAGGGCCGAGCCCATGAGGAACTCGTTCTTCGGGATCAGCCGGGCGCCCGGGATGGAGACGATCTCGAACTCGTTCGGCTCGCGGACGTCGATGAGCTCGATGTTCTCGCCGTCGTCGATCCACTCCTTGAGCTGCTTGGGAGTGATCGTGGAGTCGGCGGCGGCCGCCTGGGCCTCCTCGGACACGACGCCGCAGAATGCCTCGTAGTCGATGAGCTCGGTGACGGTCGGGTTCTCACCGCATACCGCGCAGTCGGGGTCCTTGCGGACCTTGACCTGGCGGTAGGTCATCTCCAGCGCGTCGTAGATCATCAGGCGGCCGACCAGCGGCTCGCCGATGCCGGCGAGGAGCTTGATGGCCTCGTTGGTCTGGATGGAACCGATGGACGCGCACAGCACGCCCAGCACGCCGCCCTCGGCGCAGGAGGGGACCATGCCGGGGGGCGGGGGCTCCGGGTAGAGGCAGCGGTAGCAGGGGCCGTGCTCGGACCAGAAGACGGACGCCTGCCCGTCGAAGCGGTAGATCGAGCCCCAGACGTAGGGCTTGTTCAGCAGCACGCAGGCATCGTTGACCAGGTAGCGGGTCGCGAAGTTGTCCGTGCCGTCGACGATCAGGTCGTACTGGTTGAAGATGTCCATCACGTTGTCGGCCTCGAGCCGCTCCTGGTGCAGGATCACCTCCACCAGCGGGTTGATGCCCTGGATGGTGTCACGGGCGGACTCGGCCTTGGGCCGGCCGATGTCGGCCTGGCTGTGGATGACCTGCCGCTGCAGGTTCGACTCGTCGACCTCGTCGAACTCGATGATGCCGAGCGTGCCGACACCGGCTGCCGCCAGGTACATCAGGGTCGGCGAACCGAGGCCGCCCGCGCCCACGGCGAGCACCTTGGCGTTCTTCAGCCGCTTCTGCCCGTCCATCCCCACGTCGGGGATGATCAGGTGGCGGGAGTACCTGCGGACCTCGTCTACGGTGAGCTCGGCGGCCGGCTCGACCAGGGGTGGCAGCGACACGGGGACTCCGTTGGTCGGTCAGTAATTACGGTTGTTCTGCCAGTAACACTGCCACGGCCTTTTTCATTCCGAGACACCCGTCCCGACTCGCGAGACGATTTCGTCCCAGTAACCGGGCATCGTCTCCCAGGGGTCGGCTCGGCCGCCGCGGTCCGTGCGGTCGGTGAAGTAGATCGTCGCGGCTCCTTGCCAGCGGGCGATGCGCAGCGCTTCCTCCAGGTGCCCGCGCGGCAGACCGTGCACGAAGTGGCAGAAGCGCTCCGGCGGATAGTCGGCGCTCCACTCGGCCGCCTGGGACCAGCGGTAGTCGGCCCAGGTGCCGGAGAAGGTGACGAGTTGGTCGGCGTTCTCGGCGTAGCCGGGGGCGGGGTGGGTGCCGTGGCCCAGGACGATGTGGGCATCGTCACGGAGTGTCCGCAGGGTGGTGACCGTGCGGCGGACCTCGGGGAGGGCGGCCCGGTCGGACGGGCAGTGGGCGAGGAGGAAGCCGTCGACCTGGTACCAGTCGAGGTACCGGTGGGCGTCGGAGATCTGTTCGCCCAGGCTGCGGGCTCCGTACGCGGTCTCGAGATGGCCGAGGACGCGGACGCCCGCGTTGCGCAGACGACCGGCGGCCTCCAGGCACCGCGGGTCGGGGTGCGCGCCGGGGCCGTCGGCGATGTTGAGGACGACCCAGTGCAGCGGGGTGCCGGGACAGGTGAGGCCGGCCCACTCGTCGGGAGCGACGAGTGGGTGGGCCAGCCCCGGGACACCCAGTCCGGTTCGGACACCGGTGCTCGCGGTGCCCACTCTGGTACTGGTCAGATACGGCATGCCGCCTCCATCCAGATGTCGGCGAGGGACTCTTCGAGGCCGATCCGGGGCCGCCAGCCGAGCCGGTCACGCGCGGTGCGCACGTCGGCCTGCTGCCAGCTGCCGCAGCCGTCGGGGTACGGGTGGGGGGCGGCCGGTGCCGCGTGCTCGGAGTCGGCGCGCTCGCCTCGGCCTCCGAGGGGGTCCGGGCGGTGATGGCCGAGGGCGTCGGCCCGGTGGTGACCGAGGGCGTCGACGCGGTGGCCGACGGACTCCGTGCGGGGGTGGCCGATGGTGGGCCGCAACGCGCCGGGGGGGCCGTCGAGTTCGTGCAGGGCGCCGCCGTAACCGGCGACCCGGGCGAGCGTGGCGGCGGCGTCGCGCAGGCGGACGGCGCGGCCGGAGCCGATGTTGATGACGCCCTGGGCGGCGGAGAGGGAGGCGGCGTGCACCGCGCGGGCGACGTCCCGGACGTCGATGAAGTCCCGCTGCGCGCCGAGGCCGCCGAGCCGCAGCTCACCGTCGCCGGACTGCATCGCGCGGCGCATCGCCTCGGCGAGCCGGCCCAGCGGGGAGCCGGCGGGCGTGCCGGGCCCCGCGGGCGAGAAGACCCGCAGGACGACGGCGTCCAGGCCAGAGCCGAGCACAAGCTCGGTCGCGGCGAGTTTGCTGACGCCGTAGGGACCACCGGGGCGGGGCACGGCGTCCTCCGCGGTCGAGGAGCCGGGCTGGCTGGGACCGTACTCGGCGCTGCAGCCGACCTGCACCAGGCGGGCGCCGCAGCCGCTGCGGCGCAGGGCCTCGCAGACGGTGGCGACGGCGACGGTGTTGTGCCGGGTGAGTTCGCGGGCGCCGCCCCGGGTGGCGCCCGCGCAGTTGACGACCACTCCGGGGTGCACCGCGTCGAGGAAGCGGGTGAGGGCGCCGGGGCTTCCGGTGGCGAGGTCGAAGCGGACGTCGGCGTCGTCACCCCGGCCGAGGGCGGTGAGCTGGACGGCCGGGTCGGCGAGCAGACGGTCGGCGACGAAGCGGCCGATGTAGCCGTTGGCTCCGATCAGCAGGACTCTCATCGGGCGGCTCCCGGTGCCGAGGCGTCGGGTCGGGAGGTGGTCATCTGGGGGCTCCTTCAAGGGGTGATGCGAGGGGGTCGGGGGCGTGTGAGGGGTTGTCCGTGCGCACGCTCATCTCGTTCGCTCCGTCGACGCGTGGGCCGACGCCCTGGTCAGGCGACGGCACGCGTGGATCAGGAGGGTCAGCGCGCCGACGCCGCAGGCGGCCGTCGGGACACCGGCCGGGCCGCAGGCGGCGACCAGCGCCTCCACGGGGGCGGCCAGGAAGCCGCAGCCGGGGAGGCGGCCGGCGAAGAGCGTGGCCAGGGCGGCTGCTTCCGCGGCGGCCGCTGCGGTGAGGACGAGCATGGGGGCGTGGGCATGGCCGTGCACGATGAGCAGCCGGGCGAGCAGCAGCAGTGCGCCCAGGCCGAGGCCCTGAGGGTGTCCGGCGGGCTCGCCGAGCACGGCTCCGGTCACCGCGAGCAGACCCGCGAGTGCGCCCATGTACAGGACGAACGCGCCGAGGAGCAGGGGGCGTACGGAGGCGGAGAAATCGGCCAGGCCCCGGCTGGACGTCAGTTTCCTGCGGGCACCGGCGGCGAAGAGGTGCGCGCATCCGGCCGCGGGGGCGTAGGACAGCGCAAGGGCCAGGACTGGGGCGACGGTGACGGGCCACGGACCGTCGGCGCTGCCGTCGGGGAGACCGTCGGGCCCGCCGCTGAGCGCGGTACGCAGGAGTCCGTCGCCGAGGAGGGCGTAGCCGACGAGCCAGCAGGTCCAGGTGCTGGTGGTGCGCGTGGCGGCGCTCAGCGGCCCCCGGCGCAGTGCCGCACCCAGGGCGAGCGTCACCGCGAGGATCGCGACGACGGCCGCGATCAGGCGCGGCCGGCCCTCCGTCAGGCGCAGTCCGATCACCGCGGCGGCGCACAGCGCACCGGGCAGCAGCGCGAGAACGACTCCGGCGGTGCGTGGCCCGCGCGGCCCGGGTGTCGGCGCGTCCTCGGGGCTCGCGGGGGTGTCGCGGTCGCGCGGGACACGGGCGTACATCTCCTCCGCAAGGGAGAAGACGTCCCGGTGGCGGAAGCGTGCGGCGGTCCGGTCGGTGACGCCGTGCGCCTCCAGGCCCGCGGCGATCTCCAGCGGGTCCACGGCGCGTTCGCACAGGTCGCGGTGCCGGTGCAGCAGCCCCTTCACGGGGTCCGCGGCGGCACGGCGGACGGCGGACGCGGACGACGACTTCCCGGCGTCGCGGGCCTCCCCGACGGCGACACCCACCGCCCGACCGGCATCTTCGCGACCGGTCCCTTCGAGACCAGTGCCGTCGAGACCGATGCCTTCGCGGTCCCTGCCTTCGCGACCGGTGCCTTTGCCGTCGAGGCCGCTCATCGGGCCGCTCCCTCGCTCGCCGCAACCGACGTCTTCGGCCGGGTCGGTCCGGCCTCCACAGCCCAGCCGGGGCCGCTGCGGGCCGTGCCGGGACCGCCCCGGGACGCGACCCGGGCCGTGGGGTCACTCCAGCGACCGGGGACGTGCGCCTCGGCGGGGACACCGAAGGGCAGGGGTTCGCCGGTGTCGTCGAGAAGGACGCGGCGGGCCGGTGTACGCGAGAGGATCTCCAGGTAAATGCCGTGAAATGCCGTGATGTTCTGCTCGACGGTAAACAGCTCCAGCGCACGGGCGCGCGCGGCGGCGCCCAGGCGGGCCCGGCGCTCCGGGTCGCGCAACAGAGCGACGCATGCCTCGGCGAGCGCCCGCGGATTGCGCGGGGGCACCACGAGTCCGGTGCCGCCGATGGCCTCGACCACCGCGCCGACGTCCGTGGACACCGTCGCGCGGCCGCAGAACATGGCCTCGACGAGCCCGGCCGGGAACCCTTCGACGACGCTGGAGAGCACCACCAGGGCGCCCGAGGCGTACGCGTCGGCGCGGGACGGCAGTTCGGGACCGCCGGTCTCCTCGAAGGAGACCGGGTTGCGGCCGACGGCGTGCGGACCGTCGGCCTCGTCGGGAAACAGCTGCGCGGCCAGCGCCTTGCAGTGGATCAGGTACGCGGCGCCCTCGGGGCCCGAGGGGGCACCGACGATCCTGAGCCGGGAGCCGGGCTCCGCCCTGCGGATCTCCGCGAAGGCGTGCAGCAGCGAGACCAGGTCCTTGGCCGGCTCGACGCGGCCGACCCAGACGAGGGTCTGCGGGTCGGCGTACTCCGGGGACTCCCCCGCCTCCGCGAACGGGGCGGCGTCCATGCCCGGGTGGACCGTCCGCAGCTTGGCGCGGTCGGCGCCGCAGCGTTCCTGCCAGCGTCGGGCGTGCGTGTTGCCGGGGGTGATCACGGCCGCGCGCCGGTAGGTCTCGGCGGCCAGCCGGCCGTGGAAGGCGGCGAGCAGCGACCGTATCGCGGGCGAGGAATCGGGTTCCGTCAGGTAGTGCGTCCGCAGCCGCACGCCGTACTCGGTCACCAACAGGGGCACGTCGCAGAAGTACCGGGCGAGCAGGCCCGGCAGGGCTGCCGTACCACCGGAGGCCGCGTGGCACAGGTCCACCGAACCGAGGTCGTCGTCCTCGTACCAGTCGAGGGACAGCGGGCGCAGGGCGCGTTCGAGGCGCGCGGTGACGGTCAGCAGATCGGGAACGCGCGCCTCGCGCGCGGAGCGGTGGGCGCCGGGCGCGCGACAGGCGCGTTCCAGGGCCCGTACGGCGGTCTCCGAGCGGAGCGCGGCGGGCAGGCCGCCCTCGTCGCGGGCGAGTTCGGCGAGGCCGTACAGCGCACTGGCGAAACGGTCCGCCTCAAGGGCCGACTGCCCTTCCGGCTCCCTCTCCGGCTCTGCGGACGGATTCCCCGGGCCTGCGGTGCACAGGGCCGTGGCCAGTTCGCCGTAGCACTCGGCGAAGCGCCGGCGCGCGCGCCGTCCGTGCACGATGTGGTCGTCCACGGATTCCCACAGCGGGGCGGTGCGCACCCGGCCGACCTGCGGCGGCAGCGGGACCCAGCCCTCGGTCTCCTCGCTCTCACTGCGGCTGAGCGCGTAGAGGTCGAACTCGTGCTGCTCCAGGCCGCGTACGAGCCGGTCGCACCAGAGCCCGGCCTCACCGCTCACATACGGATAGCCACCCTCCGTAAGCAGTCCGATGCGCACGCGCGCACCCCCGATCTCCCGTTTGGGGAGCCGCCGTTGGCCCGGCGGCTCGCAGCGGGACGAACGTATGCGGACTAGGAGGTGGTGCGATGGACGGTTGTCCATCGCACCACCAAAAGGGGTGAACGGTCGTAACTTTCCCGTGCGAGGCGCGTTCGGTCGCGCTAAGAGATCATGCATTCACCATGCGTGATGCCCTGGCCCGGCCTGATACGGCTTGGCCGTAAGTGGTCCGACCCGGAACGGCCCGACCCGGTCCGACCCGGTCCGGCCTGGTCCGGTCAGCCGTTCGGATACGCCCAGGGGTTGGGGCGGCAGTCGATTCCGTCGTGGTCGACGAACTTCGTCTGCTGCTGCATGACAGGGGCGAGTTCGCCGTCCTTGTCGCAGGTGACGTGGTTGTAGCCGATGCGGTGACCGACCTCGTGGTTGATCAGCATCTGCCGGTACGCGTGGATCGCGTCGCCGTACGGTGCGGCGCCCTGGGCCCAGCGGTAGGCGTTGATCATCACGCGCTGGGTGGCGGCCGAGTCGCAGGACACGTTGTCCTCGGTGGTGTCCAGGCCCGATTTGGCACACCACTCGGCGGTGGTGCCGGGGCTGGCCAGCGCGATGACGAAGCTGGGCTGCCCCGACTCGATGCGCTCGAAGGTGCGGGCACCGTTGTGGGCCCAGCTCCGGTCGTCGTTGAGGGTCTTCTGCACGGCCTCGGCGAAGAGTTCGCCGTCGAGGCCGAGCCCCTGCTCCACGTCGATGCGGTAGGTGTACCGCTCGCCCTTCCCGGTCCCCTTGGCGATACCCGGGATCGCGTCGAACTTCCCGGAGGCCTTGAGGGTGGCACTGAGCGGGTAGGTCTTGCCCATCTTCTGCTCGTACGTCAGCGGCTTCGCGGTCTCGGACGCGGAGGGCGTCGGACGTTCGTCGTTCCGCGACGCCGGGTCGTGGGCGCCCCGGGCCTGGTCGGTGGCGGACTGGGCGCGCATGTCGCTCCCGTCCGAGCCGTCGGCGACCTGACCGGCCACCACGACGGCCAGCACGGTGGTGACGGCGGCCGCCGCGATTCCGGTGAAGGTCCGGCCCTTGGCGCCCTTGACCGGTGCGGGGTCCCCGGTGGGCGGCTGATCGTCGGCGTCCGCGCCCAGGTCTGCGGGAATGCCGCCGCCCCCGTTGCCCGCTCCGTCGGCGGCGCTCCAGTCGGTGACCGAGGCGTACGGGTCGGCGGGCCGCACCGCACCGGGGGCACGTCGCTGGGGGCGGGCCGCGAAGACGTCGTCGTCCTCCCCGAAGGCGTCCAGGTAGTCCTGCCGCGGGCCTTCCCCGGGCGCCTGTCGCTGCCTCGGGAAGGGCGCCGGCGGCCCGGACGGCGACGACGGCGCGAAGGACGCCGGAGAGCCGGGAGCCCCTGGGCCCCCGGGGCGCGCCCCCACGCCCGGCCCGTACCCGGCACCGGGCCGCCCGCCCGACTCGCCCCATCCGCCGCCGGGTTCCCGCTGCTCGGGGTGCCCGCCCCGGACCCGCGGCACACCGTGCGCCGGGGTGCCGTCGGGGAGCCTCGGGACGCCCCGCGCGGGCGTGCCGTCCGCCATCTGCGGGAAGCCGTGGGCGGGCGTCGCGTCCGGGAACCGCGCGCCCGGAACCCGCCCCTGGCCGGGACCGGGTCCACCGGGTCCCGGGTACCCGTGACGGATGCCGGGGGCATCTCCCGGCGCCGCCCCGCGGGGCGTCCCGTCGGGCGCCTGCGGCCGGTACGGCCCTTGCGGCTCCTGCGTCGGCCCGTTCGTCCGGCGCGGATCTGGCCGCCCGGACCGGTTCTCGCGTGTCGCGGCCGTGTCCGCGGCGTCTGCCTTGGGAGCGGGCCCGCGACGGCTGTGGCGTCCCACGTCGCGCCTCAGCCTCCTGTGGTCTGGTTGGCGGGCTCGCCGTCGACGGCCCCGTCTGTCCTCTCGTCACCCACCGGCTTCCCGGTACCCACCGTGTCCGTGGTGTCCGCCGTGTCCGCGAGGAGTTCACGGAACGCCGTGGCCACGGCCTCCGGATACTCCATCATCGCCACGTGTCCCGCGTCCGGCAGGGTCAGCAGCCGGGAGTCACGGAACGCGCGGGCGGCCCGCTGGGCCATGCGGTAGGCGACGAGTTGGTCCCGTCCACCGTAGACCAGGAGCGTGGGTGCGAGAACCCGCTCGGCCTGCCGCCACAGCGCGTGCTGGCCGCCGAGCGTGTAGGCGTTCACTATTCCGCGCGCGGAACGCGCCATCGCGTCCCAGAAGTACGGCAGTTGCAGCCGCCGCTCCATTTCCTCGACGGCGTTGCGGAAGCCCTCCTCGCTCACCCTCTCCGGGTCGCCGTAGCAGAGTGCCCTGACGCCGCGCACCCGCTGCTCCGCGGTCCACTCCCGGGTGAGCCGGGTGAACAGCGCCGCCACCCCCGGCACCGCAAGGAGCCCCGTCGGCACGGCGCTGCGCTGCACGCGGATCTCCGGCAGCGCGGGCGACACGAGGGTGAGCGTCCGCACCAGGTCGGGCCGCGCCGCGGCGACGCGGGTGACGACGGCGCCGCCGAGCGAGTTCCCGAACAGGTGCACGGGTCCGCGCCCGGACGCGTCGAGGTGACGGACGACCGCGCGCGCGTGGCCGGTGATCGAGTAGTCGCCGTCGTCCGGCGGCGGGGAGTCGCCGAAGCCGGGGAGGTCGAGGGCCTCGCTGTGGACGACGCCGTCCAGCAGCGGCATGAGCGCCGACCAGTTCTGCGAGGAGCCGCCGAGACCGTGGACGTAGAGGGCGGGCGGCAGTCCCTCGCGGGCGGGTCGTCTCGACCGCACCGTCAGGGTCATGCCGGGCAGGTGCACCGACCTGAGCCGCTCCCCGTCCGCGGCCCTGATGGCCGCGACCTTCGGCAGCACGTTGGCGGGCGGCACGGACGGCGGCTCGGTCGAAGGCATGTAGCAATGTTACGAGACGATCACGCAGTGGTTCATGTGTTCGCCGTCACAAGCAGCGCCGGGGCGGCGCGCCGGCGGGGTACGGATGCCGGCGAGGCATGGCGTCCGGATCGGGTGTCTCCTAGGCTCGTGAGGTGGGCACCCGCGTGTGACCCCCCGCATCCCGGGGACGTCTGCAGGAAGCAGGAAGGGAGCCCAGCATGACCGTCGACCCGACCGACCCCGAGACCTTCGACGACGAGGCACAGGCACCGGACCCCGAGGACCGCGACGTGGAGACGCCCGACGCCGACGCCGCCGAACAGCGGACGGACGTGGGGCAGGAGCGCGACGAGCCGCTGACCGGCGTCGAGCCCGACCGCGCCAACGAGGCCGACCTGGCCGAGCAGGCCCGCGTCGTCTCGCACGACGAGGACGACTACCGCTGAGACGAGCCCCGCCGGACAGGTGGGACGAGCCTCGCCGGACAGGAAGGGAGGCCGATCTTTGCCCGGCCTGGACCCTTTTGAAACCTGTTGTGCAGCTTTCGCCACCGTCCGGTCCGTGAAATTCTGCGCTCGCAGCACACACACCAGGGTTACCGAAAAGTACGATGTCGACGCGGCGCACACCGCACGAGGACGACTATGGGAGGCGGCGTGACAGCCATCGAGCAGACAGAGGCGGTACGCCCGCGGGGCACACGCCTTCCCCGCCGAGCCCGACGCAACCAGCTGCTGGGCGCCGCACAGGAAGTGTTCGTGGCCCAGGGGTACCACGCGGCCGCGATGGACGACATCGCCGAACGCGCCGGCGTCAGCAAGCCGGTGCTCTACCAGCACTTCCCCGGCAAGCTCGACCTCTACCTCGCCCTGCTGGACCAGCACTGCGAGGCGCTGATCCAGTCCGTGCGCGGCGCGCTCGCCTCGACCTCCGACAACAAGCAGCGCGTCCGGGCGACGATGGACGCCTACTTCGCCTACGTCGAGGACGACGGCGGTGCCTTCCGCCTGGTCTTCGAGTCGGACCTGACCAACGAGCCCGCCGTACGCGAGCGCGTGGACAAGGTGACGAACGAGTGCGCGGAGGCGATCTGCGACGTCATCGCCGAGGACACCGGCCTCTCGCGCGCGGAGTCGATGCTGCTGGCCTCGGGCCTGGGCGGTCTCGCGCAGGTGGTGGCCCGCTCCTGGCTCCACAGCGACCGCAGCGTGCCCCGCGACCAGGCGGTCCAGCTGCTGACCTCGCTGGCCTGGCGCGGCATCGCCGGCTTCCCGCTGCACGGCACCGAGCAGCACTGACCGCCACGGCGCCGGTTCTGTTCCCGCCCGCTGTTCGCTCCTGGCGTTCTCCGACGCAGCGTGTACGTCCCCTCACCGGGCTAATGTGTGCTGGTACGGCGCGGAAGATCGCGCACTTACTGACCGTCGGAGGGACATAGCCGTGGAGGTCAAGATCGGCGTGCAGCACGCGCCCCGCGAGATCGTTCTGGAGAGCGGTCAGAGCGCCGAGGAGGTCGAGCGCGTGGTGGGCGAGGCACTGGCCGGCAAGTCGCAGCTGCTGAGCCTGGTGGACGAACACGGCCGCAAGGTCCTGGTGCCGGCCGACCGGCTCGCCTACGTCGAGATCGGTGAGCCGGCCCCGCGCAAGGTGGGCTTCGGCGCGCTGTAGCCGCCGACGCGGGACGACTGACGAAGAACGGGTGGGGCCCGGCGGTGACACACCGCCGGGCCCCACCCGTCTGCCCGTCTGCCCGTCTGCCCGTCAGGCCACCGTCCGACCTGACCCGTCCCGCGCGGTTTCGGTTCTCGTTCCGGCTTCTCTGCCGCTCCCCCTCCCGCGCGTTCACGGGCGGAGCACAGTTCACCCACAGGGGGAGGATTGCATTCCGCAGGTCAGGGGTAAGTCGGCTGTGACCGTTTGGGGCAGGCAGGCCATGTGGGAGGGACCCCGACATGATCTTGGAAGCGCTCAGCGCCGTACTCCTCGGCCTCGCCCTGGCATGGGCCGCCGCGCGCCGTCTGCCCCACCGCCTGCCCGCCCCGCTCCTGGTCCTGCCGACCGGCATCGCCGGGGCCCTCTTCGGGGCGTTCGTCACGCACTCCGCGCTGGGCGCCGGAGGGTTCGTACTGGTGCTGCTGGGCTCGGCGGCGCTCTCCGCGGCCTCGCTGTCGCTGCTGCTGCGCCCCGCGGGACGGCTCCGGCGCAGCTCGGCGGCCGCCTGAGCGACAGCCGCCGTACCGCGCCCACGCGGGTCAGGCGGCCAGGCCCAGCGCCGCCATCCGCTTGGTGTGCGCCTCGGTGATCCGGGAGAACATCTTGCCGACCTCGGCCAGGTCGAAGCCGTCCGCGACCCCGCCCACGAGCATCGTCGACAGCGCGTCCCGGTCGGCCACCACCCGCTGGGACTGCGAGAGCGCTTCCCCCATCAGCCGCCGCGCCCACAGCGCGAGCCGCCCGCCCACCCGAGGGTCGGCGTCGATCGCCGCGCGCACCTTCTCCACGGCGAAACCGGCGTGCCCGGTGTCGTCGAGCACGGCGAGGACCAGCTCGCGGGTGTCCGTGTCCAGACGGGCGGCGACCTCGCGGTAGAAGTCGCTGGCGATGGAGTCGCCGACGTATGCCTTGACGAGACCTTCCAGCCAGTCCGAGGGGTCCGTCTGCTTGTGGAAGCCGTCGTAGGCGGCCACGAACGGCTCCATGGCGCCCGTCGGCTCCTCGCCGATCTCGGCCAGCCGGTCGCGCAGCCGCTCGAAGTGGTGGAACTCCGCCGACGCCATCTTCGCCAGCTCCGCCTTGTCCGCCAGCGTGGGCGCGAGCTTGGCGTCCTCCGCCAGCCGCTCGAACGCCGCCAGCTCGCCGTACGCGAGCGCGCCGAGCAGGTCCACGACCGCGGCGCGGTACTGCGGGTCGGACGCGGCCGTCGCCCAGTCGCGGGCGGCGACCGGCGTGCCTCCGGCGGTACCGGCGGGGGCGGCGGTCTCGGCGGGGGCGTCTGCGGCAGTGCCAGGCTTGTCAGAGCTCGTCATGCAGCGCACAATAGCCCGCTCTTCGGCGGTGGTAAGTCCCTGGTCAATCAGTGTGACGACGACTACGTGAGCAAATCGGCCATCGCGTGTGCGCGAATCCGGGGTATGGTGGTAGTGCGCCTGCCGAGTATGTGACGTACGGGTACGTGACATCGTCGTCGGGCCGCACGCATGAGGATGCCCGGTCGGTGGCCCGATCGGCTCCGACCCGACAGCCCTCCTTGCCGTACGCCACGCTGCGCACGGATTCCGGAGGGGGACCCTCAGTGGTACGAGCGCTGGAGCGTCGACAGAGGTCCCGTGTTTACGGCTCACCCGTAAGGCAGCCGACGTCCCCGACACGGTCCGGCACGACCCGCGCGCTCGCCTCGCACCACGTACACAGAAGAGGCAGCACCCTGACTACGACGTTCCGATCCCTCGGGATCCTCCCCGAGACCGCCGAAGCCCTCGAAGCCGTCGGCATTACCACTCCCTTCCCCATCCAGGAGCTGACGCTCCCCGTGGCCCTGTCGGGCACGGACGTGATCGGCCAGGCCAAGACCGGCACCGGCAAGACGCTGGGCTTCGGCCTCCCGCTCCTCGAGCGCGTCACCGTCCCCGCCGACGTCGAGGCGGGCCGCGCCGCACCCGAGTCCCTCACCGACGCGCCGCAGGCCCTCGTCGTCGTCCCGACGCGTGAGCTGTGCCAGCAGGTCACCAACGACCTGCTGACCGCCGGCAAGGTCCGCAACGTGCGCGTCACCGCGATCTACGGCGGCCGTGCCTACGAGCCGCAGGTGGAAGCCCTCAAGAAGGGCGTCGACGTGATCGTCGGCACCCCGGGCCGCCTGCTGGACCTGGCCGGTCAGAAGAAGCTGAGCCTGAAGCACGTCAAGTGCCTGGTGCTCGACGAGGCCGACGAGATGCTCGACCTGGGCTTCCTGCCCGACGTCGAGAAGATCATCAATCTGCTTCCGGCCCGGCGTCAGACGATGCTGTTCTCGGCGACCATGCCGGGCGCGGTCATCGGCCTGGCCCGCCGTTACATGTCGCAGCCCACGCACATCCGCGCCACCTCGCCGGACGACGCGGGCGCGACGGTCGCGAACACCAAGCAGTTCGTCTACCGCGCGCACAACATGGACAAGCCCGAGATGGTGGCCCGGATACTGCAGGCCGACGGCCGCGGTCTGGCCATGGTCTTCTGCCGCACCAAGCGCACCGCGGCCGACCTGGCCGACCAGCTCAAGCAGCGCGGTTTCGCCTCCGGCGCGGTCCACGGCGACCTCGGCCAGGGCGCCCGCGAGCAGGCCCTGCGCGCCTTCCGCAACGGCAAGGTGGACGTCCTCGTCTGCACCGACGTCGCCGCCCGCGGCATCGACGTCGAGGGCGTGACGCACGTCATCAACTACCAGTCGCCGGAAGAGGAGAAGACGTACCTGCACCGCATCGGCCGCACCGGCCGCGCGGGCGCCAAGGGTACGGCGATCACGCTGGTCGACTGGGACGACATCCCGCGCTGGCAGCTGATCAACAAGGCGCTGGACCTCGGGTTCAACGACCCGGCGGAGACCTACTCCACCTCCCCGCACTTCTACACCGACCTCGGTATCCCCGAGGGCACCAAGGGCGTCCTGCCGCGCTCGGAGCGCACCCGCGCCGGGCTCGACGCGGAGGAGCTGGAGGACCTGGGCGAGCCCGGCGGCCGCGGTGGCCGCGGGCGCGGCGACCGAGGCGACCGGAGTGGCCGCGGCGGGCGCGACGACGCGCGTTCCGGCGACCGCGAGCGTGACCGTTCCTCCCGTACGCCGCGTCGCCGCCGTCGGATGCGCGGCGGCGCGCCGGTGGACGCGGAGACCTCCGCGGCACCCGAGGCCGTGACCGGCGGCGCGGACGGCGCCGCCGACGCGGGCACCGACGCCGCCCAGGGTCCCCGCACGCTGCGCCGCCGGCGCCGTACGCGCAGCGGTGAGCCCTCGCGCCGCCAGGAGACCCGCGCGACGCTCGACACCGACGCCCCGGCGGCGCAGACCGCCGAGGACGCCGCACTCGCGCCTTCCGAGGCCCCGGTCGTGGAAACGGCGGAGGCCACGGAGGTCGTGGAGGCCCCGGTCGTGGAAACGGCGGAGGCCACGGAGGTCGTGGAGGCCCCGGCGAAGCCGCGCCGCCGCCGCACCCGCAAGTCCGCGGAGGCCGCCCCGCTCGAGTCCGCTCCGACGGCGGCCGAGGCGACGGTCGTGGAGACCCCGACGGCCGCGGCAGCCCCGACGGTCGTCGAGTCCCCCGCCGCCGAGCAGCCCACCGAGGCGCCCGCCGAGAAGCCGCGCCGCCGTACCCGCAAGGCCACGGCCGCCGAGGCCGCGCTCGACACGGCCGAGGGAGCGACCGACCCCGCGGCCGAGCCGGCCGAGACCAAGCCGCGCCGCCGCACCCGCAAGGCGGCCGCCGCCGACGCCGGGGCCGTGCAGGCTCCGGAGGAGGCGGCAGCCGAAGCCAAGCCCCGCCGCACCCGGAAGACGGCCGCCGCCAAGGCGGAAGCCGCCGCCGACACGGTCGAGGCCACGGACGCGAAGCCCAAGACCCGGCGCACCCGCAAGGCCACTGCCACCGAGCCGACCGAGGTCACCGAGGCCGCGGCCGACATCCCGGCGCAGCCGACGCAGGCTCCGGAGGAGGCAGCGGCCGAGGTCAAGCCGCGCCGTACGCGCAAGACGGCCGCCGCCAAGGCAGAGGCCGCCGTCGAGACCGCCGAGGCCACGGACACGAAGCCCAAGACCCGCCGGACCCGCAAGGCCGCGGAACCGGCCGTGCAGGCTCCGGAGGAGGCAGCGGCCGAGGCCAAGCCCCGCCGTACGCGCAAGACGGCCGCCGCCAAGGCGGAAGCCGCCGCCGACACGGTCGAGGGCGCCGAGGCGAAGCCCAAGGACCGCCGCACCCGGAAGACCGCCGCGGCCCCCGAGGCCGCCGCCGAGATCCCGGCTCAGGCATCGCAGGAGCCGGAGGCCGCACCGCGGCGCCGGACCCGCAAGGCCGCGGCCACGACCACGGTCGAGGCGACCGCCGACCCGGCTGAGGCGAAGCCCAAGGCCCGCCGCACCCGCAAGACGGCCGCGGCCGCCGCGCAGCCCGCGGAGGGCGGCGAAAGCTGATCCGCCCGGCTCGACCCGGACCGTCGGCCCGGTCCCGCGACCCACGCGGGACCGGGCCGAACGGCGTTGTCACGCCCGTGTCACCGCCCGTGTCACCGTCCGCCGGTCGCCGCCCGATAGCCTCAGCCCGTGAGCAGGAACGCCGCCTTCAGCCCGCCCCCGGACGCCCGCGCCTACCGACTGCGTACCGCGCGCGGTGAGTTCGCCGTCGTCGACTCGCCCGTGGCCGACGGGGTCGCGCCGAGGGGCGTGGTGATGATGCTGCCCGGCTTCACGGGGAGCAAGGAGGACTTCACGCTGCTGCACCGGCCGCTCGGGGCCCGCGGGTACCGCACGGTCGCGGTGGACGGACGGGGGCAGTTCGAGTCGGACGGACCCGAGCACGACGAGTCCGTGTACGCGCGGTCCGAGCTGGCCCGGGACGTGCTCGCGCAGGCCGCCGCCCTCGGGACGCGTGTGCATCTCGTCGGGCACTCCCTGGGCGGCCAGATCGCCCGGGCCGCGGTCCTGCTCGACGCCGCCCCGTTCCTGTCCCTCACCCTGATGTCCTCGGGCCCGGCGCGGATCTCCGAGTCGCAGCGGCAGCGGGTGAAGCTCCTGCGGGACGCGCTGGACACGATGACGATGGCGGAGGTCTGGAAGGTGATGCAGGCCATGGGACCGCCGGAGGAGGCCGGCGCCCCCGACCCCGCCGGCGGCAGGGAGGACCCGGAGCGGCTGCGCGAGCGCTGGCTGGGCACCAGGCCGGCGCAACTGCTCGCCACGGGACGCCAGTTGTGCACCGAGCCGGACCGTGTCGCCGAGCTGGCCGCCGCACCGCTGCCCTTCCACGTGCTGTCGGGCGCCTTCGACGACACCTGGCCGGTGCCCCTCCTGGACGAGATGGCCCTGCGGCTGAACGCGCGCCGTACGGTCGTCGCGGGCGCCGAGCACTCCCCCAACACCGACCAGCCCCTGCCGACGGCCCGCGCCCTCGCCGACTTCTGGGACGACCACCCCGCGCCGCCCCGGCCGTACGTGCGCTGAGGCCGGAGAGGGCCTGGTACGGAGGCCGGAGAGGGCCTAGTACTGCGCCCGCAGGTGCTCCCAGAAGCCGTCCCGCAGCGCCCGGCGCAGGTCGGCCTGGCCGCGCAGCGAGTATTGGAGCAGCCCCTCCGCCTCCACCAGCAGGTCCTGGTCCACGGAGCCGGGGAGGTAGGGGTGGCCGGGGAGCAGCTCCACCAGCGACTCGCGCCCCCGGGACGCCAGCCACTTCGCCGCGATCTGCGCGCCCACGAAGCGGACGTCCTCGCGGCCGGGGCGCAGTCCCCCGGGCATCTCGCCGGTGTGGGTCGGGCGCCGGGAGACGTACGGCTTGAAGAAGTCGAGGTCGAGGGTGCGCTGGCTGTCGACCTCCCAGAGCAGCGGCTCGGCCTGGTTGCGGCCCTCGGGGGCCTCGATGCCCCACAGGTGGACACGGGCGCCGTACCCCTGGGCGGCCTCGACCGCGGAGACGAGGTCCTCGTCGCCGCCGAGCAGGGCCGCGTCGCTGATGGCGCGGTGCCGGGCGAGGGACTCCAGGTCGGTGCGGATGAGGGAGTCGACGCCCTTCTGCTGGTTGTTGGCGTTGAGGTTGCCGAGGCGGACCTTGACGTCGGGGAGCTCGGCGATGGACTGCTGCTCGGCGGTGTGGATGCGGCGGCGGGCGCCGTCGTACCAGTACACGCGCAGCAGGCGGCTGTCCGCGAAGACCGTGCGGGCCTTGTCGATGAGGGCCTCGATCAGGGCGTCGGCGTCCAGGTCGAAGGCCCGGCGGTCCTCGGTCCCGGCCACCAGCCGCCCCGCCGCCGCGTACAGATATCCGGCGTCGACGAAGATCGCGTGGGTCGAGGGGGTCTTCGCCACCTCGGCGAGCATGCGCTGGAGCAGCTCGTTCGTGCGATCGATACGAGCGTTCAGGGGCGCGAGGTCGTCGTTCATCGCCTCCATTGTCCCGGCGGTCACGCTACGAACACAACCGGTCCCGGTCAGTCTTGTACGAGACACCTATCGCGCGGTAACAAGCCACTTACCTGTCAGTAATTAGTCGTGCGAAAAATTTCCTTAGCGTAGGGAATGTTTGCAGAGGGCATGCCGTTGAGCACTACGGAAGCCCGGGCACCGACGACCCAGGAGCCACACCAGTAGTTCTCCGCAGGAGGATGACCAGATCAAGGGAGAGGCCATGCGCTTTGAAGTCATGCGACTCGACGACGTCGACGGGACCCCCGTGGACACGACTGTCGTGGACGCCGCCTCCGTGAACCGCATCGTTCAGCAGGCCGCCGCCATCGGGCAGCGCCTGTGGATCCGCCCCGCCGACACCTCGGCCTTGTAGCGCGGACCTTCGCACACGAGAACAGGGCCCCGCACGGAACTCCGTGCGGGGCCCTGTTCTCGTGCTCACGCGCCCTGGATCACCTGGGTGACCCCGTTGATGATCTGCTGTACGGCGATCGCGGAGAGCATCATGCCGGCCAGGCGGGTCACCAGGACCACACCGCCGTCCTTGATGACCCGGATGATCAGCAGCGAGTACCGCATCACCAGCCACAGCACCACGTGGATGGCGAGGATCGCCGCCCACACGGAGACCTGCGTGGTCACGCTGTCCGCCTTCTGCACGGCCAGGATGACCGACACGATCGCCCCGGGCCCGGCGAGCAGGGGCATGCCGAGCGGTACGAGGGCGACGTTGACGTCCTTGGTCTGCTTCGGCTCGTCCGTCTTGCCGGTGAGCAGGTCGAGGGCGATCAGCAGGAGCAGCAGCCCGCCCGCGATCATCAGGGCGGGCACGGACACGTGCAGGTAGTCCAGGATCTGGTGCCCGAGCAGACCGAACACCGTGATCACGCCACCGGCGACGCAGACGGCCTGCAGGGCCATCCGCTTCTGCACCTTGCCGGGGCGGCCGGAGGTCAGCGCGAGGAAGATCGGGGTGATCCCGGGGGGATCCATGATGACAAAAAGGGTCAGGAAGAGGGAGCCGAAGACGGCGACGTCGAACATGGGTGAGCTACTGGCCTTGCGGAGGAGTGGGAAGAGGGGAAGGAGGCCCGGGGGAGGGCCGTGACAGGCGCGCGGGAGGTGAGGCTCAGGCCCCGCCGGCCCCCGGGACGGGGAACGCCCCGAACGCCCGCCGCGTGATCTCCCCGTACACCTCGGGGTCGGTGGTGTACTCGCCGAGCACACAGGTCTTCCGGCTGCCGTGGTAGTCGCTGGAGCCGGTCACCAGGAGGCCCAGCTCCTTCGCCGTCCCGCGCAGCCGTGCCCGCGTCGCCGCGTCGTGGTCCATGTGGTCGACCTCGATGCCGTCGAGCCCGGCGGCCGCCAGGTCGGCGATCGCGGCCTCGGACACCGTACGGCCGCGCTTGGCGGCGGCCGGGTGCGCGAACACGGCGACCCCGCCGGCGGCCTTGATCAGCCGGAGCGCCTCGAAGGGGTCGGTCTCGTGCTTCTCCACGTGGGCCCGGCCGCCGTCGGCCAGCCAGTCCTGGGTGAAGGCGTCGTTCACCGTCGGGACGACGCCCAGTTCCACGAGGGCGGTGGCCACGTGTGGCCGGCCGACCGAGCCGTCCCCGGCGATCCGGGCGACCTGCTCCCAGGTGACGGGCACGCCCAGCTCGTTGAGCTTGGCGACCATGGCCCGGGCCCGCGGCACCCGGTCGTCCCGGACCAGCTCGCGCTCGGCGAGCAGGGCGGGCTCCTCGGGGTCGAAGAGGTAGGCCAGCATGTGCATGCTGACGCCGTCGAGGCGGCAGGAGAGCTCGGCGCCGGTGACGAGGGTGAGCCCCTCGGGCAGCGCGGCGACCGCCTCGGCGTGGCCGCGGGTGGTGTCGTGGTCGGTCAGCGCGACGACGTCGAGGCCGGTCGCGGCGGCCTTGCGCACCAGCTGGGCCGGGGTGTCCGTGCCGTCGGACGCGGTGGAGTGGGTGTGCAGATCGATGCGCACGACGCTGACTCCAAGCGGTGACGGGACGGACGGGGACGCTCAAGGATAACCGGAAATCGACCCCCCGCCGTCACACCCGCAGCACCCCTGCACCCCCTACGCACCCCTGCACCATCTACGCGCCCGTGCACCCGCGGCGCCCGTGCACCCGCGGCGCCCGTGCACCCGCGGGGCTCATGCGCCCCGCGCCTCGGACCCCGCGGCCATGGCCCTCCGCCCCGCCCGCCCACGTCGCCGCTACGGCAGCCGCTACGGCACCGTCGGCTCGATCAGCCGCGGCGACAGCGCCCCACAGGGCACCAGGTCCACCTCGGCGCCCGCGTCGCGCAGGTCGGTCAGCACCAGCTCCTCGTACATCAGCAGCCCCGATCGCTCGGGCCACACGACGGCCCACAGCCACATGCCGAGGGCCTCCCCGGCGAAGACGGCACGGTCGACCGGACCGCCGGAGACGTGCCACAGGGGCGTGGGGCGGCCCGCGGCCAGCACCTTGACCTGGGGCGGCTTCTCGACGTCCAGGTACGGCCCGGGGTCGGGGGCGTCGAGGCCCGCGTACCGTGCGCCGAGGCCGACGCCGAGCTCCTCGGCGACCAGGATCAGCTCACCGATGCCGCCGAGCGGACCGGGTCCGGAACAGGCGACGGCGGTGGCCCGGCCCCCGCTGCGGTCGTCGCCCGCACAGGCAACGCCGGTGAACAACCAGCCGACCGGCAGCGGCCAGGGCATCCAGACCGGCACCTGAGTGCGGTGCACCACGACGCCGAGCGCCTCGACGCTGGGCGGGATCACGGGCTGGACCGGGTGCACGGTGCCGTGCAGGTCGCACTGCCAGGAATCGGCGAAGAGGCCGGGAGCCCTGACCCGGCCACCACACTTCGGGCAACTGGGTTCGCCCCTCATAGAGCCCCACGGTCCTACCCTCGCTCCCCCACGTCAAGGACGATCACCCATCCGGACGGAAGGGCGCCGACCGGGCAGACCCCCGAGCAACTAGCTGCACGTTGCATTAATTAGCAGAGCTAACTTACTATGTGTATACACCAACCATTTGGCATCGATCTCTCGGTATTGGAGAGCAAGCATGGATCCCTTCGACGCCGGTGCGGGCGGCATCCTGCGGCAGCCCAAGGCCGTGTGGGCGACCGCGGGCGCGTCCGTCGTGGCCTTCATGGGCATCGGGCTCGTGGACCCGATCCTCCCGTCCATCGCCAAGGGCCTGGACGCGAGCGCCGGTCAGGTCTCCCTCCTGTTCACCTCGTACTTCCTCATCACCGCCCTGGCCATGCTGGTCACCGGCTTCGTCTCCAGTCGCATCGGCGGCCGCAGGACCCTGCTGCTGGGCCTCGCCTTCGTCGTGGTCTTCGCGGGCCTCGCCGGCACCTCCGACACCGTCGGCCAGCTCGTCGGCTACCGGGCCGGCTGGGGCCTGGGCAACGCGCTGTTCGTCTCGACGGCCCTCGCGGTGATCGTCGGCGCGGCGGCCGGCGGCAGCGCCGCCGCGATCCTGCTCTACGAGTCCGCCCTCGGCCTCGGCATGGCCTGCGGCCCGCTGCTCGGCGCGCTGCTCGGCGACGCCAGCTGGCGCTACCCGTTCTTCGGCACGGCCTTCCTGATGGCGATCGGCTTCCTGTGCATCACGGTGTTCCTGAAGGAGCAGCCGAAGCCGGCCCGCAAGACGTCGCTGCTCGACCCGATCAGGGCACTGGGCCACGGCGGCCTCGCCTCCGCCGCGGTCTCGGCCTTCTTCTACAACTACACGTTCTTCACCGTGCTGGCCTTCACCCCCTTCGTGCTGAACATGACGCCGTACAAGTCCGGCGCCGTGTTCTTCGCGTGGGGCGTGCTGCTCGCCGTCTTCTCCGTGCTGGTGGCACCGCGCATGCAGCGCCGCTTCGGCTCGCTGAAGGTGCTCGGCGGCTCGCTGGTGCTGCTCGCGGCCGACGTCCTGGTCCTCGGCTACGGCAACCACACCGCGGCGATCGTCTGCACGATCCTGTCCGGCGCGTTCATCGGCGTGAACAACACCGTCTACACCGAGCTGGCCCTCGGGGTCTCGGACGCGCCGCGTCCGGTGGCGAGCGCGGGCTACAACTTCGTGCGCTGGTTCGCCGCGGCGGCCGCGCCCTACTTCGCGCCGAAGATCGAGGAGTGGACCGACGTCCACATCCCGTTCGTGGTGGCGGCGGTGACCGCCCTGCTCGGCGCGGTCGTGGTCGTCGTACGGCGCCGGGCGCTGACCCTCCCCCACTCTCGGCTTCGCTCGAGCGGGGGGACCCCCATCGCCGAGGAGCTTGAGCCGAAGCACGCGAGTGAGGACTCGGTCACGGTCTTCGCCAACTGACCAGACGGAACCGGTGAGTTGCGTCACTCGGCTCCGACGCACGGCTGCGGCGGCGTCGCTCGGGGGCGTCAGTCCAGCGGGACGGACCTGCGGGACGGATCACGCAGGTCCGTTCCGTGGTTCAGCCAGCGCTCCTGGAGGGCGGGCGCGCCGTGCACACGCTTCCAGGCGGCCTCGTTCGGCGTCATCGGCAGCAGCGGCAGGAACCGCACGGGGTCCAGCGGGGCGTCCAGCTCCAGGTCCTCGACCAGGCCCCCCGGCTCGGCGACCAGCACCGAGGTGAACGGGGCCCCGGGCCACAACGGCTCGCCCACGTCGAGAGACGCGCCGGGCGCCACGATCACGCCCTCGACCTGCGGGGAGGCGGCCAGTACGGCGAGCGGGCGGAGCACCTTGTCGGTGTCGGCGGCCCCGGCCCGCACGGAGAGCAGCAGCTCGGCGCGGGGGCCCTTGACCGGGTCGGCGAGCGCGGCCGTGGGATCCGCCATGGGCTGGGCCGACATGCCGAGGGTGGCGTAGCGGACGACGTCGCCCTCCTGGCCGGAGGCGGGGAACCGCAGCACCTCGATGCGGTCGGTACCGAGGAAGGTGACCGCCGCGCGCGCGTCCGGCTCGCCCAGCGCGGTGTGCAACCGGGCCTCGACCAGAGGAAGAACATCAGCCATGCGGCGAGCATAGAACTCGTCGTGAAGAGGCAAAGCGGCGCCTTGACACGTCGCGCGACTGGTACTGTGAGCCAGCGGTTCGGGGCAGCACGCAGCGCGTCGCGATCAAGCCCCCGACGCTGTGAACTCTCCCCTACGGGGAACCCCTTCAAACAAGGGGAATGGATCGTCCCTCACGAGGGACCGGCCGGAGGAGGTGGGCGGCATGGACCGAAGTCGACCGTGCAGTACCACCCGCTCTTCCGACCGCTGACGCAGCCGTTTCGGCCTTCCTGCCGCAGCTTCTTCTGCGCGCCTTCCCACGGAAGAGCACTTCGTCCCGTTTTTTCCTGATCTTTTGTCTGATCCGGGTCGATCGACGCGTTCACCGTCGATCCGCGTCGACCGTGTCGATCCGGGCCAGCAGCTGAATCAGCAGCGAAGTCGGCCACCGCGACGGTGCGGTGCCCCCCGCTTTGTGGACGCGCCGAGCACGCGTGGTCAGGACGTCCTCATTCCGGGCGGTTCCACCCGTCACCGGCCTCGTTCGCTGCCTGCCGCGAAGGAGCCTGCCATGTCGATGATCCGTGACCTGCGCGCCGCGGTCCGCCCGTCCCGCGTCTCCCTGCGCAAGGACAGCGGCCCCTACGACACCACCCGGGACCCGGCGGCCACCTCGGCCGTCGTCGACTGCGCCGTCTACCGCGACGGCCACCGCGTCGAGACCGACGTGCCGCTGACCCCGCACACGGCGATGCGCCAGGTGCGCCGCGACGGCGGGTTCGTGTGGATCGGCCTGCACGAGCCCACCGAGGACGAGTTCGCCGGAATCGCCCGGGAGTTCGGGCTGCACCCGCTGGCCGTGGAGGACGCGGTCCAGGCCCACCAGCGGCCCAAGCTGGAGCGCTACGACGACTCCCTGTTCACCGTCTTCAAGACCGTCCACTACGTCGACCACGACCAGCTCACCGCCAACAGCGAGGTCGTCGAGACCGGTGAGGTGATGTGCTTCACCGGGCGGGACTTCTTCATCACCGTCCGGCACGGCGGACAGGGCTCGCTGCGGGCGCTGCGCCGCCGGCTCCAGGAGGACCCCGAGCTGCTCCTCAAGGGCCCCTCGGCGGTGCTGCACGCCATCGCCGACCACGTCGTCGACGGCTACATCGCGGTCGCCGACGCGGTGCAGGACGACATCGACGAGGTCGAGACGGAGGTGTTCTCGCCGGGCCGCAAGGGCAGCCCGCGCGGCACGGACGCCGGCCGGATCTACCAACTCAAGCGCGAGGTGCTGGAGTTCAAGCGGGCGGTGGCGCCGCTGCTGCGTCCCATGCAGCTGCTCAGCGAGCGGCCGATGCGGCTGATCGACCCGGAGATCCAGAAGTACTTCCGGGACGTCGCCGACCACGTGGCACGGGTGCAGGAGCAGGTCATCGGCTTCGACGAACTGCTGAACTCCATCCTCCAGGCCAACCTGGCCCAGGCGTCCGTCGCGCAGAACGAGGACATGCGCAAGATCACCTCGTGGGCCGCGATCATCGCCGTGCCGACGATGGTGTGCGGGGTGTACGGCATGAACTTCGACCACATGCCGGAGACGCACTGGAGGTACGGCTACCCGCTGGTCCTGTCGATCACGGTCGGCATCTGCCTGGGCATCCACCGCACGCTCAAGCGCAACGGCTGGCTCTGAACCGGCCCCGGGCCCCCTGGATAGGCTGACCGCATGACAAGCGAGCTGCTGGAGCAGGCCCTCGTCGAGGAGGCCACGAAGAAGTCCGGCCTCATCTGGGTCAAGGGCCCCGGGGTGCCCGCCCGGGCGCTGTGGCACGTCTGGCACGAGGGCGCGGCCTGCGTCGTCGGCGACGGGCCGGGCGAGCAGCCGCTGCCGGGGCTGTCCGACGGGGGCGCGGCCGAGGTGACGGTGCGCAGCAAGGACAAGGGCGGCCGGCTGGTCTCCTGGACCGCTCGGGTCGTGGAGCTGCCGTCCGGCTCCGAGGCGTGGCAGGCGGCGGTCGGCGACCTGAAGGGCAAGCGGCTGAACGCACCGGACGGCGAGGCCATGACCGACCGCTGGGCCCGCGAGTGCCGGGTGCTGCGCCTGGAGCCGACGGGGACCACGGCGCCGCTGCCCGACGCCTCGCTGGCCGAGGCACCGCTGCCGAGCCCGGCGACGACCCGGCAGCCGGCGCCGGCGGGACTGCCGCGCCTGCTGCTGAAGCGCCGCAGACGGCGCTGACGGCCCCGGGACGGCTCAGGACGCCGGCAGCTGCTTGCCGTAGTCCAGGGTGTCGTCCTTGGCCGGCTGCTCCAGCGCGAAGTCCTTGTTCCAGTCCGAGAAGCCGATCGTGCCCGCGCTGCCCGCCCGCACCAGCCGCAGCGGGTACGGCGTGCCCTCCAGGGAGACGTCCAGCGAGCCGCCGTCGCCGTCGTCGCCGGTGATCCGGATGGTGCGCACGCCCGCCTGCTCGTGGCGGCCGTCCGTCTTCACCGTGCCGTGCAGGGTCATGAGACCGCCGAGGAGGACGTCCTTGTCCGTGAAGCCGCTGAACTTCTTGTACACGGGGTCGCTCTGCGGCACCTTCACGTACTTGCCGGCGAGCTTCTCGGCCGCCTTGGCGTCGCCGTCGTCGTGGCTCCAGAACCCGGCGTCGGCCTTGAGGAAGAGCTGCTCGCCGACGCGCAGCAGTCCGAACGTGGTCCCCTGGGCGGCGACCGAACCGGTCCCGCCGTCGGCCTTCAGCCGCATGTCGAGGGTGTACCTGTTGCCGCCGGCGTCCACCGTGCCGTGCAGGCGCACCGTCTCGGCGGCCTGGGCGGCCGCGGCGGCCTTCGTCTGGATCTTGTCGGCCGGGAGCTTCCCGAGGCCGTTGGTGCCCGCGTCCGGGTCCTCGCTGCTGCATCCCGTCAGCCCGGCTCCCGCGACGGACAGGGCGCACACCGCGCCCAGCCAGGCGGCCCTGCGGATTCGGCGCCGGGGAGTCACAGACACAGGTGAAACTGCCTTTCTGACAGGGCTGACACGGGGCCGACGGGCATCGGCATCGCGCCGACCGGGCCAGGCCGCAGCGTACCGGGGCCGTACGGGGCCAACGGAGCCAGTCCGTCCGGACCGGCCACCAGGGCGAGGGCGATCGGGACGGGCTAGCCTGAAGCGCGTCCGAGCGGGCAATTCGGAAAAGAGACCCGTACGAAACAGCTTTCACGCACTCCCACTCGACTCACTCGACTTCCGCGTTCTCCCGCTCGGCTCCGCGCAGCGCGAGGACGTGAGGAAAGGAGCCGCGGCCATGGCAGCGGGCGCCCCCCGGATCTTCGTCTCCCACCTCTCCGGCATCGCCGTCTTCGACCCGGCCGGTGACCAGGTGGGACGCGTCCGCGATCTGGTCGTCATGCTCCGCGTCGGCCGCAAACCCCCGCGCGTGCTCGGGCTGGTCGTCGAACTCACCACCCGCCGCCGGATCTTCCTGCCCATGACCCGGGTCACCGGCATCGAGTCCGGCCAGGTGATCACCACCGGCGTGCTCAACGTCCGGCGGTTCGAGCAGCGGCCCACCGAACGCCTCGTCTTCGGCGAGCTGCTCGACCGGCGGGTCACGCTCACCGAGACGGGTGAGGAGGTCACGGTGCTGGACCTGTCGGTGCAGCAGCTGCCCGCCCGCCGGGACTGGGAGATCGACAAGGTCTTCGTCCGCAAGGGCAGGAAGGGCGGTGCCTTCCGCCGCAACAAGGGCGAGACGCTGACCGTGGAGTGGTCCGGCGTCTCCGGCTTCTCCGTCGAGGAACAGGGGCAGGGCGCCGAGAACCTGCTGGCCACCTTCGAGCAGCTGCGCCCCGCCGACCTCGCCAACGTCCTGCACCACCTGTCCGCCAAGCGCCGCGCCGAGGTCGCCGCCGCCCTCGACGACGACCGGCTGGCCGACGTGCTGGAGGAGCTGCCGGAGGACGACCAGATCGAGATCCTCGGCAAGCTCAAGGAGGAGCGCGCCGCGGACGTCCTGGAGGCGATGGACCCCGACGACGCCGCCGACCTGCTCGGCGAGCTGCCCGAGGCGGACAAGGAACGGCTGCTGAGCCTGATGCAGCCCGACGACGCGGCCGACATGCGGCGCCTGATGGCGTACGAGGAGCACACGGCCGGCGGTCTGATGACGACCGAGCCGATCGTGCTGCGGCCCGACGCGACCGTCGCCGACGCCCTGGCCCGCATCCGCAACCCCGACCTGTCCCCGGCGCACGCCGCCCAGGTCTACGTCTGCCGTCCGCCCGAGGAGACGCCGACCGGGAAGTACCTGGGCACGGTCCACTTCCAGCGCCTGCTGCGGGACCCCCCGTACACGCTGGTCGGCTCGATCCTCGACGACGACCTGCAGCCGCTGGAGCCGGACGCCGCGCTGCCCGTGGTCGCCGGGTTCTTCGCCGCGTACGACATGGTCGCGGCGCCCGTCGTGGACGACTCGGGGTCGCTGCTCGGCGCGGTCACCGTGGACGACGTACTGGACCACATGCTGCCCGACGACTGGCGGGAGACCGAGTACCACCTGGACGAGGCGACGGGGACGACGGGAACGACGACGGGGGAGGTCGGCGCCGATGGTGCCTGAGCGCGAGACGACGACGCGGGAGCGCGCCACCTCGGGGGCGACCGCGTCCTCCCGGGCCCGGGCCCGCCTCGACCAGCCGCGTCCGCCGCGCCGCAGGCTGCTGCCCGAGTGGGACCCGGAGTCCTTCGGCCGACTGTCGGAGCGCGTCGCGCGCTTCCTGGGCACCGGGCGGTTCATCGTCTGGATGACGGTCGTCATCATCGTGTGGGTGGTGTGGAACGTGTCCGCGCCGAGCGGACTGCGCTTCGACGAGTACCCGTTCATCTTCCTGACGCTGATGCTGTCGCTCCAGGCCTCCTACGCCGCTCCCCTCATCCTGCTCGCGCAGAACCGGCAGGACGACCGGGACCGGGTCAACCTGGAGCAGGACCGCAAGCAGAACGAGCGGTCGATCGCCGACACCGAGTACCTGACCCGGGAGATCGCCGCGCTGCGCATCGGGCTCGGCGAGGTCGCGACCCGGGACTGGATCCGCTCCGAGCTGCAGGACCTGGTCAAGGACCTGGAGGAGCGGCAGAACGGCCATCACCCCGACCGCGGGGTATTCCCGGCGGATCGGTCCTCGGGGCGTGACGTACACGACCGCTGACGGGGCTTTCCGTGCCCCGTGGGCGGCGCCGTACCATCGACCCTATGGCTACGGAAGACGCGGTGCGCGAAGCACTGGCGACGGTGAACGACCCCGAGATCAACCGGCCCATCACCGAGCTGGGGATGGTCAAGTCGGTGGAGATCGGCGCGGACGGAGCGGTCGCGGTCGCCGTGTACCTGACGGTCTCCGGCTGTCCCATGCGGGACACCATCACGCAGCGCGTGACGGACGCGGTGGCGGCGGTCGAGGGTGTCACGCGCGTCGACGTCGAGCTGGACGTGATGAGCGACGAGCAGCGCAAGGAGCTGGCCACCGCCCTGCGCGGCGGGCAGACCGAGCGCGAGGTGCCCTTCGCCAAGCCCGGCAGCCTGACCCGGGTGTACGCGGTGGCGTCCGGCAAGGGCGGTGTCGGCAAGTCCTCGGTGACGGTGAACCTGGCGGCCTCGATGGCGGCCGACGGTCTGAAGGTCGGTGTCGTCGACGCCGACATCTACGGCCACTCGGTGCCGCGCATGCTGGGCGCCGACGGGCGTCCCACCCAGGTCGAGAACATGATCATGCCGCCTTCGGCCAACGGCGTGAAGGTCATCTCGATCGGCATGTTCACCCCGGGCAACGCGCCGGTGGTCTGGCGCGGGCCGATGCTGCACCGCGCGCTCCAGCAGTTCCTGGCGGACGTGTACTGGGGCGACCTGGACGTCCTGCTGCTCGACCTGCCGCCCGGCACCGGCGACATCGCCATCTCGGTGGCGCAGCTGGTGCCGAACGCCGAGATCCTGGTCGTGACGACCCCTCAGCAGGCCGCCGCCGAGGTGGCGGAGCGGGCCGGCGCCATCGCCGTGCAGACCCACCAGAAGATCGTCGGCGTCGTCGAGAACATGTCGGGGCTGCCCTGCCCGCACTGCGGCGAGATGGTCGACGTCTTCGGCACCGGCGGCGGGCAGGCGGTCGCCGACGGCCTGACCCGTACGACCGGTGCGTCGGTGCCGGTCCTCGGCTCCATCCCGATCGACGTCCGGCTGCGTGAGGGCGGCGACGAGGGCAAGCCCGTCGTCCTGTCCGACCCGGACTCCCCGGCGGGCGCGGCCCTGCGCTCGATCGCGGGCAAGCTCGGCGGCCGTCAGCGCGGCCTCTCCGGGCTGTCGCTGGGGATCACGCCGAAGAACAAGTTCTGACGTCCCGTTCGGGTACGGGAGTGGGGGCGCTGTCCACGGGGACGGCGCCCCTCCTCGTACCCGCGACCGCCTGCTAGGCGTCGTACGCGGCGATGTCCTTGACGACGGCGAAGGCCAGCCCGTACGCGCTCATGCCCCGCCCGTACGCGCCGAGGTGGACGCCCTGCTCGGTCGAGCCGGCCAGCACCCAGCCGAACTCGGACTCCCGGTAGTGGAAGGGCGTCGGCACGCCGTCCACCGGCAGGGACAGCGTCGTCCAGTCCTCGCCGTCGAGGTCGTCCGCGAGGACCCACGCGGTCTCCGTCTGCTGCTCCAGCCAGTCGTCGCGCAGCGAGTGGTCCATCTGGCCGGGCCAGGTGAAGGACAGCAGGCCCACTCCGGCGAGCCAGGCCGCCGACGACACCGAGGTGGCCTCCAGCAGGCCGGTGCCGTCGGCGCTGCGGCGGTCGGGGTTGGCCGCGACGGTCACGACGACCGCGAACTTCTCCTTGGCGTCCTGCTCGTCGCCCGCCACGTGCTCGTTGCGCACCGACGGTTCGTCGCCGTGCCCGATCGAGCCGTGCTCCACGGCCCCGTCGGCCGCCGTACCGATCTGCATCAGCCAGCGCCGTCCCGTGAATGCCTCGTCGAGGCCGTACCACGGGAAGGGCGCACGCAGGTAGCCGTCGACCGTACGCCGGCCGGAGGGGGACTGTGGTCCGTCCTCCGCGGCCGGCGCCTGCGCGACTGCCCGACTCGTCGTCTCCATGTGCCCGGACGCCTCCTCGCTCTCGTCGGACCGGAACGGCCCGCCCCCCTTCGGGCGCACTCGTCCGGTCCGCACAACAACTCGGGCAGCATAGCCACCCCGTCGGCGGCAGCCGGGAAATCGCCCGGCGCGTGAGCCGCGCGGGCGTCGCCTTGAGGGCCTGTGCGCCCCGTCCGGAGTATGAGACACGTCACGTTCACGGCCGCGGGGCCGGACGCGGACGGGGTGGGATCAGGTGGCGTCCATGTCGAAGGGCGGACGGTCGTCGCCGGGCTTGTCGGTCTTTGCCGGCGTCTCGGGCTTCTTCGACATGTCGATCCGTCCGCCGCCGGAGCCGGCGGACGCGGAGGACGACGATCCGGACGACGACGGCTCCGGGTCGCGACCGTGGACCGCGTCGGTGACCTCGGCCATCTCCTTCTTCAGGTCGAAGCCGTTGCGGATCTCCTTGAGCCCCAGTTCGTCGTTGTCCAGCTGCTTGCGGATGAACGTCTTGGGGTTGAGGTCCTCGAACTCGAAGTCCTTGAACTCGGGGCCCAGCTCCTGGCGGATGTCCTGCTTGGCGCTGTCCGAGAACTCCCGGATCTTCCGGATGGTGCGGGTCACGTCCTGGATGACCTTGGGGAGCTTGTCCGGACCGAAGACGAGCACGGCGAGGACGACGAGCGTCACCAGCTCTAGTGCGCCTATGTCATTGAACACCTGAAGCTCCTTGGGATGTCCGGGCCGCCACCACGGTACCCGCCGACCCCGTCCGACCGGTACCGTCCCGAGAGCCCCGACTGGGTGTACGTGACCGCTTTCCGAATTATTTGCCTTCCTGGCACGTTGTCGGGACCTTCCGGACGGTCAGTCGCCGCCGGAGGAGCCGAGCACCAGTGAGACCTTCGTCTCCTTGCCGCCGCGTTCCAGGGTCAGCTCCAGGCGGTCGCCGGGGCGGTGGGCGCGGGTTTTGACGATCAGTTCCTCGCCGGAGTGCACGCGCTGCCCGTCCACCGCGGTGATCACGTCCCCCGGCTTGATGCCGGCCTTCGCGCCGGGGCCGCCGGTGGTGACCGCGGGTCCGCCGTCGCTGTCCTTGGCGCTCACGCGGGCGCCGTCCCCCGTGTAGTTCATGTCGAGGGTGATGCCGATGACCGGGTGGGTGGCCCTGCCGGTGTTGATCAGCTCCTCGGCGACGCGCTTGCCCTGGTTGATGGGGATGGCGAAGCCGAGACCTATCGAACCGGCCTGGCCGCCGTCCGACTCGGCGCTGCCGCTGTCGGCGGAGCGGATGGCGGAGTTGATGCCGATGGCCCGGCCCCGCGCGTCCAGGAGGGGGCCGCCGGAGTTGCCGGGGTTGATGGGCGCGTCGGTCTGCAGGGCGTCGACGTAGGAGACGTCGCTGGCGTCGCCCTCCTCGCCGCCCGCGGTGATGGGCCGCTCCTTGGCGCTGATGATGCCGGAGGTGACCGTGCCGGCCAGGTCGAAGGGGGCGCCGATGGCGACGACGGGGTCGCCGACGCGCACGTTCTCGGAGTTGCCGAGGGGCATCGGGGTGAGGCCGGTGACGCCCTTGACCTTCACCACGGCCAGGTCGTACCCGCTGTCCCGGCCGACGACCTCGGCCTCGGCGGTGTCGCCGCTGTTGAAGGTCACGGTGATCTCACCGCCGGAGCCGGCCGGCTCCACGACGTGGTTGTTGGTCAGGATGTGGCCCCGGTCGTCGAGCACGAACCCGGTGCCGGTGCCGGCCGCCTCGCTCCCGCTCACGTGCAGGGTCACCACGCTGGGCAGGGCGCGCGCGGCGATGCCGGCGACGCTGTCCGGGTCCCGCTCGGCCGCCTCGGGGCCGGCCTGGGGCAGCTCGACGGTGCCCATGCCGCCGTTCCGTTCCAGGTGGGCGCCCACGGCGCCGCCGATGCCGCCGGAGACCAGGGCGATGAGCAGCGCCCCGCCGACGAGCACCTTCGCGGCGGGACGGCGTCGCCGCCCGGGCACGCGGTCGGCCGGATCGTGGTGCTGGGCGGCGGCGGCCCAGGGGTCGTAACGCCCCCACGGATCGGCGGCGGGTTCCGCTCCGGACGCGGGTGCGGCCGGCCCGGCCCACGGGTCGGGCATCGTCACCGGCGACGGGTCGGAGGACGGGGTGGCGGGTACGGCGGTGGTCGCCGGGGCGGCGGCATGGGGCGCCGTGTCGTACGCCGGGGCAGCCGGCGCCGGGTGTTGCTCCTGCCCGGCCCGCGGCACCGGAGGCGGAGCGTCCGCGAACGCCGGGTCCGGCACCGCACCCGGAGGCGGGGACACCGGCGACGCGCTCGGGGGCGGAGCCGGGGCGTGCGGGCCCGCCGTCGCGGATGGGACCGGGGCGTGCGGCACCGGCGCCGTCACCGTGTCGTGCGCCGGGGCGGGGCCCGGGTGCTGGCCCCGCGGCACCGGAGGCGGACCGTCCGCGAACGCCGGGTCCGGCACCGCACCCGGAGGGGGCACCGGCGCGGGTGCGGGCGGTGTCGCCGTGCCGTGCGCGGGGGTGGCCGCCGGGTGCTGGACCGGCGGTGCGGGGGCCCAGGGGCCGGGTTCACCGTAGGGCGGGGTGCTGTACGGGTCGGGTTCGTGCAGGGGCTTGGGCCGCTCGGCGCCGGACGGGCCGTCGGCGGCCGGGGCAGCGGCGGTCCCCGCAGGGTAGGGCGACTCCGCGTCGGCCACCGGGGCACCGTGCCGGTCCCCTTGCCGGGGCAGACCGGCGTCCGGCGACCCGGCGACCTCGGCACCCCCTTGCAGAGACGGACCCGCGTCCGGCGACACGGGGATCTCGCCACCCCCCTGCCGGGACAGACCCGCGTCCAACGGCTGCGGGGCGGCGGCGCCCCCTTGCCGGTGCGGGTCGGCGGCCGTCGACGGACCGGGAGGAGACGCCTCCTGGCGATGCCCGCCTGCATCCGCCCGCTCGGTGGCGTCGGCGCCTGGCTGACGGTCCGGGGCCGCCGTGGGGTCGGCGTCGCGGGCCGTGCGGGGGTGCGGGGGCGCGCCCGTCGGGTCGTCCCGCTCGGGCAGGGGCAGGTCCAGCTCGTAGTCGCCGTCGGTCGCGCGGGGCGCCGCCGGGCGTTCCAGCTCGAAGTCGCCCCCGCCGCCCGCGTCGGCCGTGCCCGTGGTGTGGGTCGGGCGGGGGCGTTCCAGTTCGAAGTCGCCGTCGGGTGCGTCTTCGGACGCGCGGGGACGACTCCACCACTTCGCCTTCGTGGGCTTCCCCTCGTTCATGTTCTCCCCCGCAGCCGGCCGCAGATCGTCGGCTCCAAGAGCTCTGGCGCCACCCCGGATTCAATCAGGTTCGCGGACCGGGGCGCAGATCCCGTCAGCGAACCGGAGGGTAGGAGGCGGCCGGGGAAGCCGCGGGGTAGGGGGACGGAGCCGGGTCGGGGGCGGCGAGCAGGCCGGGTGGCCTGACCTCCGGGGCCGCCGCCGGCCAGGAGGAGCTCAGGGAGAGCGGTGGAACGGCCTCCAGCGGGCGTATCAGCGGGGACATGGCGGCGGCGCCGGCCGTCACCGGAGTGGTCAGCGCCCGGACGGCCTGCTGCCGCGCGTCGTTCGCGGCGGGGGCGGGCATCCCGGGCAGCAGCGGCGCGGAGGCCGTGGTGGACGCGACGGGTGTGTCGCCCAGTACGCGCTGGCCCTGCTGGAGCAGCGGACCGCCCGTGCGTCGGCGCTGGCTCTCGGAGCCGGTGGCCGCGGCCGAGCCCGGGGTGCGCAGCGGTGTCGCGTTGCTGCCGCTGCCCGAGCCGCGCGCCTCGGTGGTGGTGTCCGGTGTGCCGAGGGTGACACCGCCCAGCGCGATCGCGGCCAGCGACACCGCTCCGGCGGCGGCGAAGGCGAACCGCAGGCCGCGGGAGGCCGAACGGTCGGACTCCTGCCTGTGCGCGTCCCTGTTCACGTCGTGGATGCGGAAGCCGCGTCCGGACGAGGAGGGCGGCAGCACCGCGGCGTGCGGCCGGGCGGGGACGTAGTCGAACTCGAACCGCTCGCCCCGCCCGGAGCCGAAGACGCCGGAACTCGCGGACGTGCCGAAGCCTCCGGCCAGTGAGGCGAACGGCGAGCCGCCGTCGTCCGCGTCACCGCCGCCGGGAAGGCCCTGGAGGCGGGCCAGGAAGCTCTCGGACGGGGCCGGTGGGGCCGCTTGGGCGAAGACGTTCTTCAACCGGCGCTGCGCGTCGACCTCCGTCTTGCACTTCGGGCAGGTCGCCACGTGCGCCAGCACGCGCTCACGCGCGTCATGACCGAGCTCTCCGTCCACCAGGGCGGAGAGTCGGTCTCCCAGATGCTGCTCTGCGAGGTGTCCCTCGGGCTCAGGCCGTGACCCACTCACGCGCTCGTGCCCCCTCCTCCCAGTGCGGGAACGCCGGCCGCGAACGAGCGACGGTCGGCCCGCGCCTTGGGGGAACGGTGCGCGAGCGCCTTGCGCAGCTGGGAACGGCCGCGGTGGATGCGGGAGCGGACCGTGCCGAGCTTGACGCCGAGGGTCGCGGCGATCTCCTCGTACGACAGCCCCTCGATGTCGCACAGGACGACGGCGGCGCGGAACTCGGGCGCGAGGGTGTCCAGGGCCTGCTGGACGTCCGCGTCGAAGTGGGCGTCGTGGAAGAGCTGCTGCGGGGTGGGCTCCCTGCTGGGCAGGCGCTCGGCCGCGTCGTCGCCGAGCGCGTCGAACCGGATGCGCTGCTTGCGGCGGACCATGTCCAGGAAGAGATTGGTGGTGATGCGGTGGAGCCAGCCCTCGAAGGTGCCCGGCGTGTAGGTCGACAGGGACCGGAAGACGCGGACGAAGACCTCCTGGGTGAGGTCCTCGGCGTCGTGCTGGTTGCCCGTGAGGCGGTAGGCGAGGCGGTAGACCCGGCCGCTGTGGGTGCTGACGATCTCCTCCCAGGTGGGCGGAGTCCACGCCTGTCCGTCCGCGTCGCTGGAGAAGGTCGCGGTCTGGGCGGGCCCCGTGGCGGGACCGTCGGAGTGGCTGTGGTCAGCAGCGGTGTCGTTCACGGATTTCGGCCTGCCTGCCGATCCGAGGAAGCGCCGCAGCACTCCGCCCCGATCCGCGGGTGCGGCCGCACCTCCCCTGTCGGCTCTGGTGGTGTCCAGTGGAGCCCCTACCATAGCCACCTCGCCCGTTAGCTCCGGATAAGCGGTTTTACGAGAATTTGATCTGAGCCGGTACGGCTCGTCCCCGGCCCGCTCGGTCGTCTCTTCGTCCCGCCTTCTTGCTTCCCCTTTTAACGACTGGTCCCATCTGCGGGTTCCCGACGCCAACGGATACAGTCACGCCGAGGCAACGACGGGGACAGGAGAGGGTCATTACCGGCAACCGGCAGACGAGCTGGGCGTTCGCCGACGCCTATGTCGCCGAGGACGACGCGCTGCTCTGGGCACGCGACCGGGCCCGCGAGGCGGGTCTGCGCTCGGTGACTCCGGGCACCGGCTCCGCCCTGGGGTTGCTCGCCGCCGCCGTGGACGCCAAGGCGGTCGCGGAGATCGGCACCGGCTGCGGTGTGTCCGGGATCCATCTGCTGCACGGCATGCGGCCGGACGGAGTACTGACGACGGTCGACCCGGAGCCGGAGCACCAGCAGTTCGCCCGCCAGGCATTCCGGGCCGCGGGCTTCGCCAGCAACCGCGCCCGGTTCATTCCCGGGCGCGCCCTGGACGTGCTGCCCCGGCTCGCGGACGCCGGATACGACCTGGTCTTCTGCGACGGCGACCGGCTGGAGTACCTGGACTACCTCGCTGAATCGTTGCGCCTGCTGCGTCCCGGGGGTCTCGTCGCCTTCGAGGGCGTCTTCGGCGCGGGCCGCACGATCGACTCGGGGCCGCAGCCCACCGAGGTGCTGCGGGTGCGGGAGCTCCTGCGCGCGGTGCGGGAGAGCCAGGAACTGGTGCCGTCGCTGCTCCCGGTGGGCGACGGACTGCTGTGCGCCGTGAAGCGCTGAGGAAAGGCACCGGCGCGCGGACCGGGGCGCCGGCGCCCGGGAAGGGCCGTCACACGACAGTCGCCCCGGCACCAGGTGCGGTACCGGAGCGACTGAACGGGTATGGTCGCTCGCGCGTCAGCCGACGACCTTCTTGAGGGCGTCGCCGAGCGCGTCGGCCTCGTCGGGGGTCAGCTCGACGACGAGCCGCCCGCCGCCTTCGAGCGGAACGCGCATGACGATGCCCCGCCCCTCCTTGGTCACCTCGAGCGGGCCATCGCCCGTCCGCGGCTTCATGGCCGCCATGCTCGTTCCCCTTCCTGATACCAGCTCACCGTCACCGCCGACGGCCCGTGAGGGCACGCGCAGTCCGGCATGGACGCGCGACACCGGCATCGAACACATTGCTTCCCAGCCATTATCCCGCATCCCAGGACCCGATGACCAACATCGGTCGGCATCGCTTGGGCAACGCGCGCGAGCAAAACCACTCAATTCGGCGATGTGACTGCGATACTGCGCGCCCTCGGCCACTTCCACCGAATGGATACGGACCGGATTTCTTTGACGCAGGTCACACCTCGTGAACGATCCGTTCCCGGTGATCTCCGTCATGCTGTCTGCGGACGCATGCCACCGCATGAGACCGCAAGGCACCGCACGACACGACACGGAGGGGATTTCCCATGGCCGACACCGTGCTCTACGAAGTGAGCGACGGGCTCGCGACGATCACGCTGAACCGCCCCGAGGCGATGAACGCGCTGAACATCGAGACCAAGGTCGCGCTCCGGGACGCGGTGCGCTCCGCGGCGGCGGACGACGCCGTACGGGCGGTGCTGCTGACCGCGGCCGGGGAGCGGGCGTTCTGCGTCGGCCAGGACCTCAAGGAGCACATCGGGCTGCTGGCCGCCGACCGGGAGACGGGCTCGGGGCAGACGATGAGCACGGTGCGCGAGCACTACAACCCGATCGTCCGGGCGCTCGCCGGGGCCGAGAAGCCGGTGGTCGCCGCCGTGAACGGCGTGGCGGCGGGGGCGGGCCTCGGTTTCGCGCTCGCGGCGGACTACCGGATCGTCGCGGACACGGCGGCGTTCAACACCTCCTTCGCGGGCGTGGCCCTCACCGCGGACTCCGGCATCTCCTGGACGCTGCCGCGTGTCGTCGGCCCCGGCCGCGCCGCCGACCTGCTGCTCTTCCCGCGCAGCGTCGGCGCGCAGGAGGCGTACGAGCTGGGCATCGCCACCCGGGTCGTGCCCGCCGCCGACCTGCGCGCCGAGGCCGAGAAGACGGCGCGTGCGCTGGCCGCGGGTCCGACCGTGGCGTACGCGGCGCTGAAGGAGGCCATGGCGTACGGGCTGACCCACTCGCTCTCCGAGACGCTGGACAAGGAGGACGAGCTGCAGTCGCGGGCCGGGGCCTCCGAGGACCACGCGATCGCGGTACGGGCGTTCGTCGAGAAGGAGAAGCCGAAGTACCTGGGCCGGTAGGCCGCTCAGGCCCGGCGGGCGACGCAGGTGGCCAGGTGGTCGTCGACCAGGCCGCATGCCTGCATCAGTGCGTACGCCGTCGTCGGGCCGACGAAGCGCAGGCCCCGCTTCTTCAGGGCCTTGGACAGCGCCGTGGACTCCGGTGTGACGGCCGGGACGTCGGTGAGGGTCTTCGGGGCAGGTCGTCCGGCCGGGTCCGGTGCGTGCGACCAGATCAGCTCGTCCAGGTCGCCGGGGGCCCACCCGGCCAGCACCCGCGCGTTGGCCAGGGTCGCGTCGATCTTGGCCCGGTTGCGGATGATGCCGGCGTCGGCGAGGAGGCGCTCGCGGTCGGTGTCGGTGAAGGCGGCGACCTTGGCGATCCGGAAGCCGGCGAACGCGCTGCGGAAGCCGGTGCGGCGGCGCAGGATCGTGATCCAGGACAGGCCGGACTGGAATGCCTCCAGGCTGAGCCGTTCGTACAGGGCGTCGTCGCCGTGGACCGGGCGGCCCCACTCGTCGTCGTGGTACGTGATGTAGTCCTCGGTGGACAGCGCCCAGGGGCAGCGCAGCGCGCCGTCCGGGCCCGCCAGGGCCTCCCCGGCGCTCACTGCTGCTCCTCCTGGGCCGGCTTGTCCATGACGACGTGGCGGTGGGCGGCGGCGGCCCGGGCACCCGCCAGTGCGGACTCCAGGTCGGTGATCCTGGCGTCCCGCTCGGCCAGCTCGGCGCCGAGGCGGCCGAGGGCGTCGTCGACGTCCGCCATGCGGTAGCCGCGGACCACCAGCGGGAAGCGCAGCCGCTCCACGTCGCCGCGGTCCACCGGACGGTCCGGGGGCAGCGCGTCCCGTACCCGCTCGGGTGCGGCGTCGGGCAGCGGCCCGCTCTCGCCGCCGCCCACCACGGCGAGCGTCACCGCGGCCACGACGACGGCCAGCGCGATGACGAGGAACAGGAACATGACCATCGCTGGCGCCCCCATGGTCGGGTCGGAGTCCGGCAGGAGCCGGGGTCGGCGGTGGTGCCGAGCCGGTCGTGCCGGAGTCGTTGTCGGAGTCGGTTGTGTCGGGTCCGATCGTGCCATGCGAGTCTGGCAGCCGGGGCCGCGGCAGTCGAAGGAACGCGCCCCCGACGTCGGGAACGGCACGAGAGAACGGTGTGGACGAGGAGATGTCACAGGGGATGCTCAGGCTGGGCAGGCGTGAATTCGCGGCGCACGAGCCGGTGGTCATGGCGATCGTGAACCGGACCCCGGACTCCTTCTACGACCGGGGGGCGACCTTCCGCGACGAGCCCGCCCTCGCGCGCGTGGAGCAGGCGGTGGCCGAGGGCGCCGCGATCATCGACATCGGCGGGGTGAAGGCCGGCCCCGGGGACGAGGTGTCGGCCGCGGAGGAGGCGCGGCGCACGGTGGGCTTCGTCGCGGAGGTCAGGCGGCGGTTCCCGGACGTCGTGATCAGCGTGGACACCTGGCGGCACGAGGTCGGCGAGGCCGTGTGCGAGGCGGGTGCGGACCTGCTGAACGACGCGTGGGGCGGCGTCGACCCGAAGCTCGCGGAGGTCGCCGCCCGGTACGAGGTGGGCCTGGTGTGCACCCACGCGGGTGGCGCCGAGCCGCGGACGCGGCCGCACCGGGTGACGTACGAGGACGTCATGGCGGACATCCTCCGGGTGACCCTGGGGCTGGCCGAGCGTGCGGTGGCACTGGGGGTGCCGCGGGAGTCGGTGCTGATCGACCCCGGGCACGACTTCGGGAAGAACACCCGGCACAGCCTGGAGGCGACACGGCGGCTCGGGGAGATGGTGGAGACGGGGTGGCCGGTGCTGGTGTCCCTGTCGAACAAGGACTTCGTCGGGGAGACGCTGGACCGGCCCGTGAAGGAACGGCTGATCGGCACCCTGGCGACGACCGCGGTCTCGGCCTGGCTGGGCGCCAAGGTGTACCGGGTGCACGAGGTTGCGGAGACGCGGCAGGTGCTGGACATGGTGGCGACGATCGCCGGGCACCGGGCACCGGCGGTGGCCCGGCGGGGCTTGGCCTAGCGGGCCGGCGGGGTCGGCCCAGGGCTTCGACGGGGCTCGGCCCAGGGCTTCGCCCCGCCCGTGACCTGCCTGCGCTACCGGCCCGCCTCCTTGGAGACCAGGGCCACGGCCTCGTCCACGTCGTCCGTGACGTGGAAGAGCATGAGGTCCTTCTCCGCGGCCTTGCCCTGGGCGACCAGGGTGCCGCGGAGCCAGTCGACCAGGCCGCCCCAGTACTCCGAGCCGAACAGGACGATGGGGAAGCGGGTCACCTTCTGGGTCTGCACCAGGGTGAGGGCCTCGAAGAGTTCGTCGAGGGTGCCGAGGCCGCCGGGCAGCACGACGAAGCCCTGTGCGTACTTCACGAACATCATCTTGCGCACGAAGAAGTAGCGGAAGTTCAGGCCGATGTCGACGTAGGGGTTGAGCCCCTGCTCGAAGGGCAGCTCGATGCCCAGGCCGACCGACGTTCCCTTCGCCTCCAGGGCGCCCTTGTTGGCCGCCTCCATGGCGCCGGGTCCGCCGCCGGTGATGACGGCGAAGCCCGCCTCCACCAGACCGCGGCCCAGCCGCACGCCCGCCTCGTACTCCGGTGAGTCCACAGCCGTACGGGCGGAGCCGAAGACGCTGATGGCGGGCGGAAGTTCGGCGAGCGTGCCGAAGCCCTCGATGAACTCCGACTGGATGCGCAGCACCCGCCAGGGGTCGGTGTGGACCCAGTCCGTCGGGGCACGCTCGTCCAGCAGGCGCTGGTCCGTGGTGCTCTCCTGCACCTGCCCCCGCCGCCGGAGCACGGGGCCGAGGCGCTGCTCCTCCGGTGGCCGCTTCTTGCCCTCGGGGTTGCCGGTAGCCATGCGCGCTCCCTCCAGTTGCAGGTTCTTCCACCTCAGCGTAGATCTACGCGGGTTACGTACGAGGGACCTCAGCATGTCCGCCACGCAGCGGTCCAAACCCGTACTGGATCAAGCCGTGAGCCACGCCCGCAGGCGCTCCTCACCCGCGAGGACCTTCGCCACCTCGACCCGCTCGTCGCGCTTGTGCGCCAAGTGCGGGTTGCCGGGGCCGTAGTTGACCGCCGGGACGCCGAGCGCCGAGAACCGGGACACGTCCGTCCAGCCGTACTTCGGCTGCGGGGTGCCGCCCACCGCCTCGATGAAGGCCGCCGCGGCCGGGTGGGACAGGCCGGGCAGGGCCGCTCCGCTGTGGTCGTCGACCACGAACTCCGTCACCCCGCAGTCCGCGAAGACCTCGCGCACGTGGGCGAGGGCGTCCTCGGGGCTGCGGTCCGGGGCGTAGCGGAAGTTCACGGTGACCACGCACTCGTCGGGGATGACGTTGCCCGCGACCCCGCCGGTGATGCCGACCGCGTTGAGGCCCTCGCGGTACTCCAGGCCGTCGATGACCGGGTACCGGGGCTCGTACGCCGCCAGGCGCGCGAGGACGGGGGCGGCGGCGTGGATGGCGTTGGAGCCCATCCAGGAGCGCGCCGAGTGCGCCCGCTCCCCCGCCGTCTTCAGCAGCACCCGCAGGGTGCCCTGGCAGCCGCCCTCCACCTGGCCGTCGGACGGTTCGAGGAGCACCGCGAAGTCGCCCTCCAGCCACTCGGGGTGGGCCTCGGCGACGTGCTTCAGGCCGTTCAGCTCGGCGGCGACCTCCTCGTTGTCGTAGAAGACGAAGGTCAGGTCGCGATTGGGGGCGGGGACGGTGGCCGCGATGCGCAGCTGGACGGCGACGCCCGCCTTCATGTCGCAGGTGCCGCAGCCCCACAGCACCCCGTCCTCGTCCAGCCGGGAGGGGACGTTGTCGGCGATCGGCACGGTGTCGATGTGCCCGGCCAGGATCACGCGCTCCGCGCGGCCCAGGTCGGTGCGGGCGACGACGTTGTTGCCGTACCGCTCGACCGACAGGTGGGGCAGGGACCGCAGCACGCTCTCGATCGCGTCCGCCAGCGGCTCCTCGGTGCCGCTCTCGGACGGGAGGTCGACGAGCCGCGCGGTAAGCTCCGCGGCGTCCAAGGTGAGGTCAAGCGGGGTATCGGCCATGGCCCCGACCCTAACGCGGTGCCCTTTCGGGCAGAGTGCGTACCCGGCGGACACCGGACCCTACCCTCCAGTACCTTGTACGCGTGCTTCAGCCGTCCCCACCCCGCAAACGCCGTGGCCGCCTCGCCCGTTCGGGCGCCGCCTCCATGGTCCTGCTCGCGGTCGCCGGATATCTGGCCGTGCAGTACGTCACCGGGGGCGCGGGCGCTCCGGGGTGCAAGGTGGCGAGCGGCACGGGCGACCGGACGACCTACGAGTTCACGCCGGAGCAGGCGGTGAACGCGGCGACGATCACCGCGGTGGGCACCGCGCGCAAGCTGCCCGACCGGGCCGTGACGATCGCGCTGGCGACCGCGCTGCAGGAGTCGGCGCTGCGCAACCTGGACCACGGCGACAAGGACTCGCTCGGCCTGTTCCAGCAGCGGCCCTCGTGGGGCTGGGGCACGCCGGAGGAGATCATGGACCCCGCGTACGCCGCGGGCGAGTTCTACGACCACCTGGTCAAGGTGCCGGACTATCAGGAGCTGCCGTTGACCGTCGCCGCGCAGCGCGTGCAGCGCAGCGGCTTCCCGGACGCGTACGCCAAGCACGAACCGGACGCCGAGCTGCTCGCCGCCGCGCTCACCGGACGGTCCGCGGCGACCCTGACCTGCGACGGGCGCCCCGGCGCGACCCAGGAGAAAGGGCCGGACGCGGTACGCGCGGCGCTGGTACGGGACTTCGGGCACGACGTGCTCCGTCCGGCGGGCACGGAAGCGGGCGCCGGCTCCGCCTCCCCCCGGCCCGCGGCCGGCTCCGACGAGCGGACGGTGACACTGCCGGTGACCGGCGGGACCGGCTCCGGGTCGGCCGAGGAGCGCGGGCGGCGCGGCTGGCAGCTGGCGCACTGGGCGGTGGCCAACGCCTCCTCGCTGCACATCCAGCGGGTCACCTACGCGGGCCGGGAGTGGACCGCGGGCAACACCGACAGCAAGTGGAACCCGACGGGCACCGCGGGCGCCAAGGGTGCGGAGCGGGCGGCTGGAGCGGTGCGGATCACGTCCAACCGGTAGCGCGCCCGTACGAAGCGTCATCCACCCGGTAGCCCGCCCGTACGAAGCGTCATCCGCGCGAGTGACCCGCGTCGGCGCGAAGTCGACGTGGAGCACGGGTTTTCGCACCCTCACCCCGGAATGCGTCGGAGCCCAGGAAAATCAAGGGCCGTAAGGATTCAGCAGACTTTCCGACCGGCGCCCTTTTGCCCGTTTTTCTGTGCACCTGATAATGCGACGCATTACCAACTCTTTACGTTGGGCCGCCGCAACCTTCGTCGCCTTCGAGCGGTAGTCACTGCGTCCGAGCCCGGTCGATCACTCTCCGGTCACTCACCGGTCGTCCTCCGGGCCCGGTCGGATTTTCCATCGTCGTTGTCGACTTACGTCCAAGGAGCATCATGTCCCTCCCCCTGACCCGCCGGATCGCCCGTGCCGCGCTGCTCGTCGCTGCGGGAGCGGCCGCCGGGGTCGGTGCGGCCGGCTCCGCCAGCGCGGCTCCCGAACTGCCTGCCACCCCGAACCTCGGGGGACTGACCGCCCTGGACGGGGCGAACGTCGGCAACACCGCCGCCTCCGCGGCCGAGAGCGTCACCGAGACCGCGGGCGACACCGGCGGCAAGGCCGTCAAGAAGGCCGTGCCGACCGCCGGCAAGACCGGTGGATCGGTCGTCAAGAAGGCCACGCCGGCGGCGCAGAACGCGGCCGGGGACGCGGCGGGCTCCGCCGGGGACATCGTGGGTGACACGGCTGCGACCGCCACGAAGGGTGGGCTGCCGACGGACGCGCTGGGCAAGGGTGGGCTGCCGGTGCAGGGGCTTCCGATCGGCTGACGGCGGCTGCGCCGGGCTTGTACGGCGCCGGGTCCTGGGGTTCCCAGGGCCCGGCGTTTTGGTGTCTTACGCCGGTGCGGTGGGCGTGTCTTGGCCGTGGCCCCGCGTCGGGGGCTGTGCCCACCCTCCCCCATTGCCTGAAGGGCATGGGAGGTACCCCCATCGCCCTGCGGAACGACTGCCCACAGCCGGGGCGGTCAGGCTTTCAGGCGTTCTGCTGCCGTCTGGATGCGTTCGTCTGTTGCTGTCAGGGCTACTCGGACGAAGTTCTCGCCTGCGGGGCCGTAGAAGTCGCCCGGGGCCACCAGGATGCCTCGGTCGGCCAGGTGGGCGAGCGTGGTCCAGCAGGACTCGTCGCGGGTGGCCCAGAGGTAGAGGCTGGCCTCGCTGTGCTCGATGCGGAAGCCGGCGCCCAGCAGGGCCTCGCGCAGGACCGTGCGGCGGGCGGCGTAGCGCTCGCGCTGGACGCGGACGTGCTCGTCGTCGCCGAGGGCCGCCACCACGGCCGCCTGGGTCGGCGCCGGGGTCATCATGCCGCCGTGCTTGCGGATCTCCAGGAGCGGCCCCAGGACGGCCGGGTCGCCGGCCAGGAAGGCGGCGCGGTAGCCGGCGAGGTTGGAGCGCTTGGAGAGGGAGTGGACGGCTACCAGGCCGTCGTACGAGCCGCCGTTGACGTCCGGGTGCAGGACCGAGACCGGGTCGGCCTCCCAGCCCAGCTCCAGGTAGCACTCGTCGGAGACGACGAGGACGCCGTGCTCGCGGGCCCAGGCCACGATCCGGGTCAGGTCGGCCTTGGACAGGACCCTGCCGGTCGGGTTGGAGGGCGAGTTCAGCCAGAGGAGCTTCAGGCCCGTCGGGTCCAGCTCGGTCGGGTCCTCGTACGCCTCGTACTCCGCGCGTGCCAGGCGGGCGCCTACCTCGTACGTCGGGTAGGCCAGGCGCGGGAAGGCGACCTTGTCACCGGGGCCGAGGCCCAGTTGGGTCGGGAGCCAGGCGACGAGTTCCTTGGAGCCGACGACCGGGAGCACGTGGCGGTGGGTGACGTCGCGGGCGCCGAGACGGCGTTCCACCCAGCCGGTGATCGCGTCGCGCAGTGCCGGGGTGCCCCAGACGGTGGGGTAGCCCGGGGAGTCCGCCGTGTCGACCAGGGCCTTCTGGATCAGCTCGGGGACCGGGTCGACCGGGGTGCCGACCGAGAGGTCGACGATGCCGCCGGGGTGGGCCGCGGCCGTCTTCTTGTACGGCTCCAGCTTGTCCCAGGGGAAGGTGGGAAGTCGGTCGGAGACTGCGGACACGGTGGGTGGCTCCCTTTCCTCGTGAGTGACCGGCACGGCAAACGCCTCGGTCCCGTGCGGCGCCGATCGGGGCGATCAGGCCGTACGGGACCGAGGCGGCGCGGGTGCGGGCCGCTCTTACTGGTTCTGCGGCGGCAGCGCGGCGACGAAGGGGTGGTCGCGCTCGATCAGCCCCAGCTTGCTGGCCCCGCCCGGCGAACCGAGCTCGTCGAAGAACTCGACGTTCGCCTTGTAGTAGTCCTTCCACTCCTCGGGAGTGTCGTCCTCGTAGAAGATCGCCTCGACCGGGCAGACCGGCTCACAGGCACCACAGTCGACGCATTCGTCCGGGTGGATGTACAAGGACCGCTGGCCCTCGTAGATGCAGTCGACCGGGCACTCCTCGATGCACGCCTTGTCCTTCACGTCGACACAAGGCTGCGCGATGACGTAGGTCACGCTGTCGTTCCTCCTCGATAGGGCGCTGGCGGGCCTCCTCAGGCTCCGCCGCCTGGCGCGCGGGAGCGCGGCGTCGTCGATGCCCGCCCCTAGTATCTCCGTTCTTGGGCATGATCCGAACAGGAGGGGTGGACAGACCCGTGGAAATCTCTGCCGCCGGGCGGCTCGATGTCCGTATCACCACTGCTGACGTGGGCAAACGAGTCTCCGTACGGCGCTTGAGCGAAGCTGGTGTCGCAGGTGAGAAGTTCACCGACACGGTCGGTGTTCTCACAACATGGACCGACGGTGTGCTGCTGATCACACGAAAGAGTGGCGAATCCGTCCGTGTCGCGGAGTCAGCCCTGGTCGCCGGAAAGGTCGTGCCGGCCGCACCCGCCCGCCGTCGGGGTCCCGCCGCGTCCTACGAGGAGCTGGCGCGGGTCACCGCGCGGGCCTGGCCCCCCGTCGAGGACGAGTGGCTCGGCGCGTGGCGGCTGCGGGCGGCCGGGGGCTTCACCCGGCGGGCCAACTCCGTGCTGCCGCTCGGCGATCCGGGGCTGCCGCTGGACGAGGCGCTGACGGCCGTGCGCCGCTGGTACGGCGAGCGCGGGCTGCCCGCGTACGTCCAGACCGCCACCGGCGCGGAGGGCACGCAGGAGTTGCTGTGCGCGGAGCTGGAGCGGCGGGGCTGGGTCCGTGAGGTGACGGCGGAGGTGTGGACCGGCCCGCTCGCGCCGGTCGCCGATCTGGCCGAGGGCACGGGTGTGGCCCTGTCCCGGGAGGCGGACGAGGCATGGCTGGCCCGGTACCAGCGCAAGGGCGTGAGCGACGTGGCCCTGCGGGTACTGGGAGCGGGGCCGTCGGTGTGGTTCGCGACGGTGCCCGGCGCGGACGCGACCGGCGCCCCGGCGGCGATCGGCCGGTGTGTCGTGGACGGGCGCTGGGCCTCCTTCGCGGCCGTCGAGGTCGACCCCGCGCAGCGGCGCCGGGGGCTCGCGACCGCCGTGATGGCCGCGCTGGCCCGGCGGGCGCTCGAGGAGGGCGCGTCGGCGGCGTGGCTGCAGGTGGAGACGGACAACACGGGGGCCCGGGCGCTGTACGCCGGGATGGGTTTCGCGTTGCACCACGCCTACCACCACTACCGGGAGCCCGGGGACGCCGGGACGGACCGGTGAGCCGTTGCCGTGAGTTCGCTGGCGCATCGCCGTGTCTCGCTGTGACTCGCCGTGACTCACTGTGACATCGCTGGGACATCACTGTGAAAGGGCACGATCCGGCCATGCGTCATCCTCGTCCACCCCGGCCCCCGTCGCCGGAACGTTCGGCCGAACTGCGGCGGCGGTTCGCCGAAGAGGCCCGGTCCGAGCGGCCCGATCTGGCCACCCTGTGCCTGCTGGTGGGTGCGGAGGCGGACGGGACGCTGGACGAGGCGGGGCTGGACGCCGCGCAGGTGGAACTGGACCGGCTGGCCGGGCAGCTGCCGTTCCGGCCGGGTACGCCGCGGGCCTGGGCGGTGGCGCTGCGGGACCTGCTGGGCGAGCGGTACGGGTTCCACGGGGTCGCGGCCGACTACCAGCGGCTGGAGTCGTCGCTGCTGCACGAGGTACTGCGACGGCGGCGCGGGCTGCCGATCCTGCTGTCGGTGGTGTGGCTGGAGGTGGCCCGGCGGGCGGGGGCGCCGGTGTACGGGGTCGCGCTGCCGGGGCACTTCGTGGTCGGGCTCGGTACGGAGTCGGGGCAGGAGTCCGGGTCGCTGTCCGGGTCGCTGGAGGAGCGGGTGCTCGTCGACCCGTTCGACGGGGGTCGGGTGCTGAGCGGGCAGGACGCTGAGGTGCTGGTCGCGGGGGCGACGGGGGCGGAGCTGCGGGCGTCGATGCTGGAGCCCGCGGCGCCGCTGGACGTCGTGGCCCGGGTGCTGAACAACATCCGGGCGTGGGCGGCCAGGCGGCCGGAGCAGTCGGCGGTGGGTCTGTGGGCGATCGATCTGGCGCTGCTGTTGCCTGCGCATGCGGCGCGGTTGCGGTACGAGCGGGCGCGGTTGCTGGTGCAGCGGGGGGAGTTCGCGGCGGGGGCCGGGGAGTTGGAGGCGTATGCGGAGGTGGTGGGGGCGGTGGATCAGGCCGTCGCGGAGGAGGTGCGGGGGGAGGCTCGGGCGGCTCGGGCGATGTTGAACTGAGCGTCGGGGGGTGCGAGCCGGGGGTGGGGTCGCTTGCCCGCTGCTCACAGGGTGCCGCCTGCGCCCACCCTCCCCCACTCTCGGCTTCGCTCGAGTGGGGCCCCCATCGCCCCAGCGGCACGGCTGCCCGCAGGTGGGGGTTTTTTACAACCAGCCCTTGTTTCTTGCCACCTGGACCGCCTCCGCGCGGTTCCTCACCGCCAGTTTCTGGATGGCCGTGGAGAGGTAGTTGCGGACCGTGCCCTGGGAGAGGTGGAGGGCCGTGGCCAGTTCGGCGTTGGTGGAGCCGTCGGCGGCGGCGCGGAGGATCTCGCGTTCGCGGTCGGTGAGGGGGTTGGCGCCGTCGGCGAGGGCCGCCGCGGCCAGGGTCGGGTCGATGACCCGCTCGCCCGCCAGCACCCTGCGCACCGCGTCGGCGAGCTGGGCGGCCGGGGCGTCCTTGACCAGGAAGGCGTCGGCGCCGGACTCCATGGCGCTGCGCAGGTAGCCGGGGCGGCCGAAGGTGGTGAGGACGACCAGCTTCACGGCCGGCAGTTCCCGGTGGAGCAGGGCCGCCGCCTCGATACCGGTCGCGCCGGGCATCTCGATGTCCAGCAGGGCCACGTCCACACCGTGCGCACGGGCGGCGTCCAGTACCTCGTCGCCGCGCGCCACTTGGGCGACGACCTCGATGTCCTCCTCCAGGCCGAGCAGGGCGGCCAGTGCCTCGCGGACCATCGCCTGGTCCTCCGCCAGCAGGACCTTGATCGTGCGGCTCATGCCCCGGATCCTACGTCGGCGGGCGCGGCCGCCGGGACGCGTGCGACCAGCCTGAATCCACGGTGGGACCCGCCCGCCTCCAGTGTGCCGCCCGCCTTCGCCAGGCGTTCGGCGAGCCCGGTGAGGCCGTTGCCCGGGGCGGCCGCGGCGGTGGGGCGGCCGGAGCCGTTGTCCTGAACCGACAGCTCGAGCACCGCGCCGTCCAGCGTCTGGCGGCCCAGCAGCTCCACCACGCAGCGCCGGGCGCCGCTGTGCCGTACGACGTTGGTGACCGCCTCGCGCAGCGCCCAGGCCAGCGCCGTCTCGGACTCCTCGGGGACGTCGGTCAGGTCCGGTTCGGCGGGCAGCTCGGCGACCACCCCGGCGGCCGTCAACGCGACCTTGGCGCCCGCCAGTTCGGTGGTGAGGCGGGCGCGGCGGTAGCCGGTGACGGCCTCACGGACGTCGACGAGGGCCTGGCGGCTGACCTGTTCGATGTCGGCGACCTGCTGGGCGGCCTTGTCGGGGTGGGCGGGGAGCATGCGGCCCGCCAGCTCGCTCTTCAGGGTGATCAGGGAGAGCGAGTGGCCGAGCAGGTCGTGCAGGTCGCGGGCGAGGCGCAGCCGTTCCTCGTTGGCGGCGAGCTGGGCGACGGTGGCGCGGGCCTCGCGCAGCGCGATGGTGGTCCGGATCAGTTCCCGCACGCCGGTCATGGCGAAGCCGCCGAGCAGCGCCGGGAGCAGCAGTGCGGCGATGAAGGAGGTCCCGTCCGGCACCGCGAGCGCGACGAGGGTCAGCAGCGCCGAGGCACCCGGGATCGTCCAGCGGGCCAGCCGCAGCGGCAGGGCGGCACCGGAGGCGATCGCGACGTACACGAAGAGCACCAGCCACTCGCGGCCCAGGGTGAGGGCGAGGAGCGTGGACTGGGCCGCGAGGACGGCGAGGGAGCCGAGGACGAGGTTGGTCCGGTCGCCGCGGCCGGTGCGGAAGAGCAGCAGCATGTACCAGACCACGAAGGCCACCAGGCCGGTCCAGCCGAGGATCCGGACGCCCACGGCGTGAGAGCCGTGCAGCAGGTCGCTGACGGGGGCACTCAGATAGGCCAGCCAGATGGCCGTCCACATGACCTTGACGGTCTTCTGCCTGCGATTCTCCGGGCGCTGCCCGATGCCGACGCCGCTCACGCCTTCAGCGTGTCCTTCCGGTACAGCCAGGCCGCGCCGCCCGCGAAGAGCACGAAGGAGACGGCGAGGACGGCGAGATCCTGTGCGTGCGGGGCGTGACTCTGTTCGATCGACTGCCCGAGGGCAGCGTACGCGTGCGTGGGCAGCCACTCGGCGATGTCCCTCAGCCACCGCGGGAAGGTGGTGGTGGGCATCCACAGGCCGCCGAGCATGGAGAGGCCGAAGTAGACGATCATCGTGATCGGGCGGACCGCGTCCCCGGTCGCCAGGTAGCCGATGGCCACGCCGAGCGCGGCGAAGACCAGGCTGCCGGCCCAGATGGCGCCGGTGAGGGCGAGCCACTGCCAGGCGTGCAGGCGTACGTCCTTCACAGTCGCGGCGACGACGAAGACGACGACGACGGAGGGCAGGCTGACGACGGCGGCGCTCGCGGTCTTGGCGAGGACGTAGCCGCGGCCCGGGAGGGTGGTCAGCCGCAGTTGCCGCACCCAGCCGTTCTCCCGCTCCTTGGCGATGCGTTCGCTGTTGCCCATCAGTACGGCGGTCAGGGCGCCGAAGGAGGCCATGGAGACCATGAAGAAGGTCGGCAGGGTCAGTCCGGTGCCGTCGACCTCGCTGGTGCCGTCGGCGCTGCCCGCGATCAGCAGAAACAGGGCCGAGGGGTAGATCACCGAGAAGAACAGGAATTTGCGGTTGCGCAGGGCTCGGGTGAGTTCGAGCCGGATCAGGCTGTTCACGGCTGCCTGGCCTCCTCGGCGGCGGTGAGGGCGACGAAGGCCTGCTCGAGTCCGAGGCCGGCGACTTCGAGGTTGCGGGGGTGCAGGCCGAGCCCGTACAGGGCGTGCACGGTGGCGTCGGCGTCGGCGGACTGGATGCGCACGGTCCGGCGGGAGCCCGCGGCGGAGCCGCCGTCGGACAGCGTGAGAGAGGTCAGGTGGGGCAGCGCGCGCAGCGACGCCTCGTCGACGGTCCCGTCCGGGCCGCCGTCCAGATCGAAGGAGATCCGGCGGGCGCCGGCCCTGGCCTTGATCTCGGCGGCGGTGCCGTCGGCCAGCAGCCGGCCCCGGTGCAGGACGAGCACCCGGTCGGCGATGGCGTCGGCCTCCTCCAGGTAGTGCGTGGCGAACAGCACCGTGCGGCCCTGGTCGGCCTGTTCGCGCATGGTGGCCCAGAACGCCTGGCGGGCGGTCACGTCCATGCCGGTGGTCGGCTCGTCCAGGACGATCAGGTCACTGTCGCCGGCGGTCGCGAGTGCGAAGCGAACCCTCTGGGCCTGACCGCCGGACAGCTTGTCGACCCTGCGGTCGGCGATCTTCGTGAGTCCGGCGCGGGCCAGCACCTCGGCGGCCGGGTGGGCCCTGGGGTGCAGTGCGCAGGCCAGCCGGACGAGTTCGGCGACCGTGACCTCGTCCATCAGGCCGCCGCTCTGCAGCATGGCACCGACCCGTCCGGCGACGATGGCCTCGCGCGGTTCGGTGCCGAGGACGCGAACGGTGCCGGTGTCGGGGCGCCTCAGGCCGAGCAGCAGGTCGAGCGTGGTCGACTTGCCCGCCCCGTTCGGTCCCAGCAGGGCCACGGTCTGTCCGGGGTGCAGGTCGAGCGTCAGTCCGTCGACGGCGCGGACGTCGCCGTACCTCTTGGTCACCTGGTCGAAGCCGACCACCGTTGTCCTCGTCATGGCCCCATGGTGGCCGCGGCGGGCGGTCGTCCGGCAGTGTCGGCGGTCCCGGGTGCCGGATGACAGATGTCATGCGGCACCCGGCCGCCTACGCCGCGAGAGGCGCCCGGCGAGTGCCGGACGCCCCTCTCTTCGGTGCCCGCGTCAGCTGGGGTTGGTGTCGATGACGGCGACCCGGTTGGTCTTGCTCTTCAGTGCCTGGCGCATGGCGCCGTAGACGTCCTGGGGGGTGACGGCGGTCTTCTCACCGTTGGCCCGGGTGATGAGCACACCGTCGAAGGTCTGGCCGTAGAGCTCCTTGAGGGCGTTGAGGTCGGGCTTGTCGACGAGCTTGCCGTCGACGGCCGTGACCCTGAGGAACTTCCACAGCGACTTCTCGGGGCTCATCGGGATGGAGTGGGCCGGGTCCGTCTGCACGGTCACGCGGTCCGACATGGCCGGCTCGGCGAACTCCGTCAGCATCCGGTCGACCTCGGCCTTGGAGACCGTGGGCTGCTTGGTGGTCGTCGGCACGTTCACCGCGGTGGCGGTGCCGGTCTCCACCTGGGCGCGGTACGCGGCCTGCACGGCCTCGGTGGACTTGGCCACGTCTATGCCCTTGCCGGCCTTGCCGTAGACGGGGACGGCCTTGCCCGACTCGAACTTGATGCTGCCCTCGGTCACCGAACCGGCCCCGCCCGCGGCGTTCTCCAGGGCCGCGTGCAGCTTCTCCTCGTCGACGGGCATGACCGGGTCGACGACCCGCTTCTGGCCGAAGAGCGAGCCGATCACGGACATCGGGTTGTAGTCGCTCGTCGCCGCGTCGCTGGCCGTGGCCTGGGTGTCGAGCTGGAGCCCCGCCTGGTCCGGCTTCAGGGAGACGGTGTCGCCGCCCACCGTGAGCTTGAGCGGCTTTGCCGCACGCTCGCCCAGGGCCTTGTCCAGCTTCTCGACGGCGTCGTCGCGGGTGCCGCCGCCGATGTCGACGCCGAGCACGGTGGTGCCCTTCGGCACGTCGGAGCGGTTCATCAGCAGGCCGGCGCCGTAGGTGACACCGGCGACGACGACCAGGCCGCCGACCAGCAGCGGGAGCTTGCCGCGCTTCTTCTTGGCGGGCTTGGCGGGGCTCGCCGGCGGTGCGGAGACCGGCTCGGGCAGCTTGGGCGGGGTGTGCAGCGGTCCGTCGCCGCACCCGGGCGGGAACGGTGCGGTGCGCTCGCCCGGTACGACGGGGATGCCGCTGGTGACGGTGTTGCCGGAGATGTTGTCCGGGTTGCCCATGCCGGGGGGCACCGGCCGCTGCGGGGTGAGGATCGCGGTGTCGTCGCTGAGCCCGCCGCCGGGGCCGGGGCGTCCGGCGTCCGGGCCCGCGCCGGGACCCGGGCCCGCCGGCCCGCCAGGCCCAGCGAGGCTCCCCGGGCCGCGCAGGCCGTTCGGTGCGGGCTCGCGCTGCCCGGCCGGCGCTCCGGGGCGGCCGCCCGGCATCCCCAGGTCGCCGAGGTCGCCGACCGGGGGCGGCGACAGCCGGCTGTCGCCGGTGGCCGGACCGGTCGTCGGGCCCGTGGGACCCTGGGGCCCGTTGCCGTACGGGGACTGCCCGTTCAGGCCGTTCTGCTGGCCGCCGGGGGCACCGGGGCCGGGGTCGCCCTGCCCCTCCCCCGCGAAGTACGGCAGGTCGTCGCGGCGCGGCCCGGTACCGGCGTCGGTGCCCGGCCGGGCGCCGTTGCCGTTGCCGCTGCCGTTGCCGTTGCCGTTGCCGCCCAGGGGACCGGCCGCCAGCGCCTCGGTCACGTCGAAGGAACCGGTGCCGCCACCGTGGCCGGGCGCCACCGGCCCGCCGGTCGCACCGGAGCGGGCGGCGCCGCCCGCGGGTCCGGGCCGGGAACCGCCGGGCGCGCTCATGGAGCCCACGACGCCACCGGGACGGCCACTCCCGCCGCCCGGCCGCGCACCGGCGCCCGAAGCACCCGCACCCGTCGTACCCGCCCCGCGTCCGCCCTGCGTGCCCGGTCCGGCGGGTGCCGCCGAACCGCCCGGCAGACCGGCACCGTTGGTGGAGCCGCCACCCGGAGTGCCCTTGCCCGGACCCGACTTGCGTGGCGCGAACCAGTCGCTGGTCGGCTTCTCCTCGGCGGGCGGCGCGGTCTCGGCGGGAGCCTCGGGGGCGGCGGCCGCGGGCGCGGCGGCGCTCGGCGCCGGCGCGGGCCGCTCGCCCGTCGTCTCCGTGTCGTCGGCGGCGTCCGCGCTGTCCGCAGCGTCCGCGACGGGCTTGCGCACGACGACCGGCGGAATGGGCCGCGACCCGGGGATGTTGATCCGGATCCGGGTCGTCAGCGTCGTCTCGGTCTTGCGCTCCTCCGGTCGCGCGGCCGAACGGCCCGCGTCCGCACCGGCGTCGGAAGCCGTGGGTGTCCCGTAGGGCGGGGTGCCCGACGGGTATGCGGCTCCGCCGCGCCCGTGGGGCCCGGAGGACGAACTGTCAGTTTCACGACTCAAGGCAGGTTCTCCCGGTTGGCTCCGCCGCCCGTCACGCCTTCAGCGGGCGGCTCGGCGGCGCGCACCACCATACTGGCCACTTCTCGCGCGTATCCCGTGACCGCCGGGGAAACCCACACGGGACTCGCACGCCCGCGGCACGGCGAAGCGGTACGTCACTTGCGAAGTCGGGCGGAGCCGCCGTCCGGTTGCCGCACCGGCGCGAGGGTGGCGCAGATCACAGCAACGGCGATCCCGCCGAGCAGAAAGAGATAGGAGCCGGCACCGGCGGCGAAGAGGAAGTCGCCCTCCGGTCGGCTGGTGGTGAGCAGCACCACGGCGAGCGCCCAGCCGAGGGCGGGCGCGACGGCCCCGCCGCGGCGCCCCACGGCGCGGCCCGCACCGAGGCACAGCCCGGCCTCGGCGGCCAGCGCGAGGAGCAGTCCGCCGGGGAACCAGGCCGGCTGCAGCAGCGCGCCGGCGACGCCCAGGACGGCGCCGAGTACGAAGAGACCGACGTACAGGGCGGCCCGGCCGAGCGAGGGCGGGCGCAGCGGCTGTGCGAGGGCTGAGCTCGCGGGCTCGTTGCGGCCGCTCACGAGGCCGCCCCGCTCTCCTGGGCCGCGGTGATCCCGGCGAACAGGTCGCTCTCGCGCCCGTCGCCGCCGCCCCGCTCGCCGCGCACCAGTTCGTAGTGCTCGGTGGCCAGGAGGGGCTGGGCGAGGTCGTTGGAGAGGACGAAGTAGGGTTCGGCGACCGTGATCTGGGTGGCGTGCGCGCGCATCGCGGCGGCCTTGGCGGCGGCGTACGCGGTGCCCTCGCCATCGATCTCGGTGGTGATCCGCTCGTCGTCGACGACGCCCGGTACGTCCTCGACGCCGGCCGCCTTCTCGAACGGCAGGCCCGGCAGGTCGTCCCGGAGCCGGGCGAAGGCGTCCTCCACGTGGGTGCGCGGCACGCGGTTCCAGTAGACCTTGTCGACGGGGCACCCGGCCTCGGCCGCCAGCTCGACCGCGCGCATGGCGATGCGGTGGGCCTGGACGTGGTCGGGGTGGCCGTAGCCGCCGTTCGGGTCGTAGGTGACGAGCACCTGGGGGCGCACCTCGCGGATCACGTCGACGAGCAGGTCCGCGGCCGTGTCGACGTCCGCCTGCCACAGGCAGCCGGGGTCGTCGTTGTCGGACAGCCCCATCATCCCGGAGTCGGCGAACCGCCCCGGCCCGCCGAGCAGCCGGAAGTCCTCGACGCCGAGCGCGCGCATGGCGGCCGCCAGCTCACCCCTGCGGTGCCCGCCGAGGGCGGCTCCGGAGAGGTGGGCGAGCGCGGGCGGAATGACCTCGCCCCGCTCACCGAGGGTGCAGGTCACCAGCGTCACGTGCGCGCCCTCGGCCGCGTAGCGGGCCATGGTGACGCCGTTGTTGATCGACTCGTCGTCCGGGTGCGCGTGCACCAGCAGCAGACGCCGGCCGGGGAGTACCTTCATGGGGTCCACCCTATGAGGCCCGGCTCGTACTGGCGCCCGAGGCCCGGGGCCGCTTCGCCACCGGCACGGTCAGAAGTTGATGTCGCTGATCATCCCCGCGATGTTGGTCGTCAGATCAGTGATCGTGGGAGCGATCGTCGAGGAGGCCAGGTAGAAGCCGAGGAGCATGCACACGATCGCATGTCCCGCCTTCAGACCTGATTTCTTGACCAGCAGGAAGACGATGATCGCCAGCAGCACAACCGCCGAAATCGAGAGTGCCACGGCGGCTCACCTCCAATGGGCCCAGGGACATGGGGGTCGGTCGCGGTCAAAGCTCGGAGCAGATAAATCCACGCGGCGGGCACCTGGTTGATACCCACTATGCGCTAGTGATCATAACTATCCGTGCGCGCGCATCTCTCGGCGCACGGCCGCACAAGGGGGCGCATGGCCAATATGGTCAAGGCATGACGACCGAGTCCGACTCCTTCCCCAAACGGCACGCCCGCACCCAGCGGTTCACGCTCGGCGCGCCGCGTTCGTTCACCGTGGCACCCGATGGTTCACGGGTCGCCTTCCTGCGCTCCGGTACCGGTACGGACCGGGCGAATTCCCTGTGGGTCCTGGACGTCGAGGAGGGCGGGGAGCGCATCGCCGCCGACCCTCGCACCCTGCTGGGCGGCACCGAGGAGCGTCTGTCGCCCGAGGAACGGGCCCGGCGCGAGCGCAGCCGCGAGGGCGGCGCCGGGATCGTCGGCTACGCCACCGACTCGGCGGTCGAGCTCGCCTCCTTCGCCTTGTCGGGGCGGCTCTTCGCGGCCGAGCTGCGGGTCGGCACCGCGCGCGAACTGCCCACCCCCGGGCCGGTGATCGACCCGCGCCCCTCCCCCGACGGCCGGCACGTCGCCTACGTCGCCCAGGGCGCCCTGCGGGTCGTCGGCGCCGAGGGTGACGGGGACAGGGCGCTGGCCGAGGCGGACGGCGAGGGCGTCACGTACGGGCTCGCCGAGTTCGTGGCGGCCGAGGAGATGGCGCGCAGCCGGGGCTTCTGGTGGAGCCCGGAGTCCGACCGGTTGCTGGTCGCCCGCGTGGACGACACGCCGGTCCAGCGCTGGTGGATCTCCGACCCGGCCCACCCCGGACGTGATCCACAACACGTTCCGTACCCGGCGGCGGGCACCGCCAACGCGGACGTACGGCTGTTCCTCGTCGGCCTGGACGGGGGGCGCACGGAGGTCCTCTGGGACCGGGCGCGGTATCCGTATCTGGCGCGAGTGCACTGGTCAGCGGCGGGTGCACCGCTGATCCTCGTACAGGCGCGCGACCAGCGCAGCCAGCTGTTCCTGGCGGTGGACACCGAGTCGGGAACGACCCGGATGGTGCACGCCGACGAAGATCCAATTTGGCTGGAACTCTTCCCCGGGGTGCCCTGTTGGAGCCCTTCGGGCCACCTCGTGCGGATCGCCGACGAGGGTGGGGCGCGGGTGCTCGCGGTGGGCGAACGGCCGCTCACCGGCGCCCAGTTGCACCTGCGGGCGGTGCTGGACGTCGGGGCCGACGACGTGCTGGTCTCCGCCTCGGCGGGCGAGGAGGCGGCCGAGGCGGAGACCGGCGAGGTGCACGTCTACCGGGTGAACGAACTGGGTGTGGAGCGCCTGTCGCAGGAGCCGGGCGTCCACTCGGCGGTGCGCTCGGGAGGCGTGACCGTGCTCGTCTCCGCGACGCTCGACCGGCCGGGAGCCCGAGTACAGGTACTGCGGGACGGGAAGCCCGCGGCGACCATCGCCTCGTACGCGGAAGACCCCGGTTTGTCCCCGCGCGTGACGCTCACCCAAGGGGGCGCACGACGTGTCCCGTGCGCCGTGCTTATGCCATCGGACTACCACGGTGACACCCCCCTCCCCGTCCTCCTGGACCCCTACGGTGGCCCGCACGGCCAGCGCGTCGTGGCCGCGCACAACGCCCACCTCACCTCCCAGTGGTTCGCGGACCAGGGGTTCGCGGTGGTCGTCGCGGACGGGCGGGGCACTCCGGGGCGCTCCCCGGCCTGGGAGAAGGCCGTCAAGGACGACGTGGCCGCCGTCGTGCTCCAGGACCAGGTGGACACACTGCACGCGCTGGCAGCCGACTTCCCGCTGGACCTGAACCGCGTCGCCATCCGGGGCTGGTCCTTCGGCGGCTACCTGGCCGCGCTGGCCGCGCTGCGCCGGCCGGACGTCTTCCACGCCGCCGTCGTGGGCGCCCCGGTCACCGACCTCAGGCTCTACGACACCCACTACCAGGAGCGGTACCTCGGCCACCCCGGCGAGCAGCCGGACGTCTACCGGCGCAACTCGGTGATCGACGACGCCGGACTGGTCGACGCCGCCGAGCCGCACCGGCCGATGATGGTCATCCACGGTCTCGCGGACGACAACGTGGTGGTCGCCCACTCGCTGCGCCTGTCCTCGGCCCTGCTGGCGGCCGGCCGCCCGCACGAGGTGCTGCCCCTGTCCGGCGTCACGCACATGACCCCGCAGGAGTCGATCGCCGAGAACCTGCTGCTGCTCCAGGTGGACTTCCTCAAGCGGTCGCTGCCCGCCCCGTCCTGACGGCCGCGCATCCCGGCCCGTTCCGCGTCACCCGTGTGCCAACGCCTTTGACACGCGGGTAACTTCACCGAAGCCGCCAGGACACACGGCCGCGCGAGGCTGATCCGCGTACGGCCGTGCGGGTGCCGTAAGCGGGCCGGGGACCATGTCACCCCGGCCCGCTGCCCCCGCCCCTGCCCTCCCCCTCGCCTTCGCCCTCGCCTTCCGGCGGCACCACCTGCTTCTCCTCCGCGAAGTGGCACGCGGAGTCGTGGGCCGCTGGCCCGGAGACCGAGCGGAACTCGGCGGGGACGGCCAGCGCCGGCACCTCCAGCGCGCAGCGCTCCCGCGCCTTCCAGCAGCGGGTGCGGAAGCGGCAGCCGGAGGGGATGTTTGTCGGGGACGGGACGTCGCCGGACAGGATGATCCGCTCGCGGTGCTCCCGGGCCTCCGGGTCGGGCACCGGCACGGCGGACAGCAGCGCCTGGGTGTAGGGGTGGGTCGGGTGGTCGTAGATCTCGGCGTCGCGGCCGGTCTCCACGATGCGGCCGAGGTACATGACGCCGACCCGGTCCGAGATGTGCCGGACGATCGACAGGTCGTGCGCGATGAAGATGTAGGAGAGGTCGAACTCGTCCTGGAGGCGGCCCATCAGGTTGATCACCTGGGCCTGCACGGAGACGTCGAGTGCGGAGACCGGCTCGTCGGCGACGATGATCTCGGGGCGCAGTGCCAGACCGCGCGCGATGCCGATGCGCTGGCGCTGGCCGCCGGAGAACTGGTGGGGGTAGCGGTTGATGTACTCCGGGTTCAGGCCGACCACGTCCAGCAGCTCCTGGACCCGTCGCCGCCGGTCGCCCTTCGGGGCCACCTCGGGGTGGATGTCATACGCCTCGCCGATGATGTCGCCCACGGTCATGCGGGGGTTGAGGGAGGTGTAGGGGTCCTGGAAGACCATCTGGATGTTGCGGCGTACGGTCTTCAGCGCGCGGCCCGAGAGGCGGGTGATGTCCTCGCCCTTGTAGCGGATCTCCCCCGCCGTCGGCTTCTCCAGGTTGACCAGCATCTTGGCGACCGTGGACTTGCCGCAGCCGGACTCGCCGACGATGCCGAGGGTCTCGCCGCGGGCCAGTTCGAAGTCCACGCCGTCGACGGCCTTGACCGCGCCGACCTGCTTCTTGAAGAGGATGCCGGAGGTCAGCGGGTAGTGCTTGACCAGGCCGCGGACTTCGAGGATGGGCTCCGTGGTCTCAGCCATGCAGGCACTCCCTCCAGAAGTGGCAGGCGCTGCCCCGCTCGGCGTCGGACTCCGTGACGTCGTACAGGGGCGGTACGTCGGTGCGGCAGACGTCCTGGGCCATCGGGCAGCGGGGGTGGAAGGCGCAGCCGGGCGGGATCCTGGTGAGGTTGGGCGGCAGGCCCTTGATGGCGTAGAGCTCCTGGCCCTTCTGGTCGAGACGCGGGATGGACTCCAGCAGGCCGCGGGTGTACGGGTGGGCCGGGGCCTTGTAGATGTCGTGGACCGGGGCCGTCTCCACGATCCGGCCCGCGTACATCACCGCGATCTTGTCGGCGACGTCGGCGACCACGCCGAGGTCGTGGGTGATGAGGATCAGGCCCATGTGCAGCTCGCGCTGCAGTTCCGCGAGCAGGTCCATGACCTGGGCCTGGACGGTGACGTCGAGGGCGGTGGTCGGCTCGTCGGCGATGATCAGCTTGGGTTCCAGGGCCATCGCCATCGCGATCATGATGCGCTGGCGCATGCCGCCGGAGAACTGGTGCGGATACTGCTTCACCCGCTCCTTCGCGGCCGGGATGCGGACCCGGTCCATCAGCTCGACGGCCTTGGCGCGGGCGTCCTTGCGGGACATGCCGCGGTGCACGGTGAACATCTCGCCGAGCTGGTCGCCCACGGTCAGGACGGGGTTGAGCGAGGACAGCGCGTCCTGGAAGATCATCGCCATCTCGGCGCCCCGGACCTTCCGGCGTTCGTCCTCCTTGAGCTTCAGCAGGTCCCGGCCCTCGAAGAGGATCTCCCCCGCGGTGATCCGGCCGGGCGGGACGTCGAGGATGCCCATGATCGTCTGGGCGGTGACGGACTTGCCGGAGCCGGACTCGCCGAGCACCGCGAGGGTCTCGCCCGCGTCCACGCCGTAGTCGACGCCGTTGACGGCCTTGGCGACACCGTCGCGGGTGTGGAACTCCACGTGCAGGTCGCGCACTTCGAGCAGCATGCGACGGCTCACCTCAGCTTCGGGTCGAGGGCGTCGCGCACCGCGTCGCCGAGCATGATGAACGCGAGGACGGTGATGGCGAGCGCCCCGGACGGCCACAGCAGCGCGTGCGGGGCGTTGCGCACGTAGGGGGCGGCGGAGGAGATGTCGATGCCCCAGGAGACGCTGGGCGGCTTCAGACCGACGCCGAGGAAGGACAGGGTCGCCTCCAGGGAGATGTAGGTGCCGAGCGCGATGGTCGCCACGACGATGACCGGGGCGACGGCGTTGGGCGCGATGTGCCGCAGCAGGAGCCGGGAGTTGGAGGCACCGAGCGCGCGGGCCGCCTGGACGTAGTCGTTCTGCTTGGCGGTGATGACGGAGCCGCGGGCGATGCGGGAGATCTGCGGCCAGCCGAGCAGCACGATGAAGCCGATGACCGGCCAGATGGTGTTGCTGGTGATGACGGAGAGCAGCACGAGGCCGCCCAGGACGACCGGGATGGCGAAGAAGACGTCGGTGATCCGGGACAGGATCGCGTCCCCGCCGCCGCCGAAGAACCCGGCGAGCCCGCCGAGCACGCTGCCGAGGACGGCGACGCCGAGCGTGGCCAGGATGCCGACCGCGACCGAGGTGCGGGCGCCGTAGACGGTCCGGGTGTAGACGTCGCAGCCCTGGCCGTTGAAGCCGAAGGGGTGACCGGCCTGGGAGCCTTCCTGGGCCTTGGCCAGGTCGCACTTGAGGGGGCTGCCGGAGGCGATCAGGGACGGCCACAGGGAGATGACGATCAGGAAGAGGATCACCAGCGCCGAGATGATGAAGACGGGGTTGCGGCGCAGGTCGTGCCAGGCGTCGGACCACAGGCTGCGGGGCTTGTCCCGCGGGTCGGCGCCGTCCGGTCCGGGCGGCTGTTCCAGCGTGATCGCCTCGCTGGCGCCGAGGTCCATGGTGCCGCCCATGCCGGTGCCGGCGATGGCGCGTTCGGGCTCGTAGGGCTCCTGGTCAGGCATAGCGGATCCTCGGGTCGAGTACGGCGTACAGGAGGTCGACGACGAGGTTGGCGACGAGGAAGACGAGGACCAGGACGGTGACGAAGCCGACCACGGTCTGGGTGTTCTGGCGCAGGATGCCCTGGTAGAGCTGGTAGCCGACGCCGTGGATGTTGAAGATCCGCTCGGTGACGATGGCGCCGCCCATCAGCGCCCCGATGTCGGTGCCGATGAAGGTGACGACGGGGATGAGGGAGTTGCGCAGCAGGTGCCGGGTGATGACCCGGTGCCGGGGCAGGCCCTTGGCGATGGCGGTGCGGACGTAGTCGGAGCGCCGGTTCTCGGCGATGGAGGTGCGGGTCAGCCGGGTGACGTAGGCCAGCGAGACCGAGGCGAGGACCAGGCCGGGGACGATCAGCTCGCCGAAGGCAGCCTCGGAGGAGACGGCCGGGTCGATCCAGCCCCACTTGACGCCGAGCAGCAGCTGGAGCAGCAGGCCGGTGACGAAGGTGGGCACGGAGATGACGACGAGGGTCAGCAGCAGTACCCCGGTGTCGACGGGGCGGCCGCGGCGCAGGCCGGTGACGACGCCGAGGATGATGCCGACGACGATCTCGAAGAGGATGGCGACGATGGTGAGCCGGATGGTGACCGGGAACGCCGTCCCCATCAGCTCCGTGACCGGCTGGCCGTTGAAGGCAGTGCCGAAGTCGCCGGTGAAGACGTTGCCCATGTAGGTGGCGTACTGCTGCCACACGGGCTGGTCGAGGCCGAACTCGTGCCGCAGCTGCGCCGCCGTCGCCGGGTCGCACTCCCGGTCGCCGCACAGGCCCGCGATGGGGTCGCCCATCACGTTGACCATCAGGAAGATCAGCAGCGTGGCCCCGATGAAGACCGGGATCATCTGGAGCAGCCGCCGGACGACATAGCGTCCCATGGCGCCCCCTCAGCCGACCTTGATCTCGTTGTAGACCGGGACGCTGAACGGGTTGAGCTCCACGTTGGAGAGCCGGTCCGAGTAGCCCGCGCTGCCGTTCTGGTACCAGAGCGGGATGGCGGCCATGTTGTCGCGGACGACCTCCTCGGCCTGCTGGAAGGTCTTGACGGCCTCGGCGGTGTCGGTCTGGCCGTTGGCCTTGTCGACGAGCCCGTCGAACTCCTCGTTGGACCACTTGCCGTCGTTGGAGGAGGCGTTGGTGTAGTAGAGCGGCTGGAGGAAGTTCTGGATGAGCGGGTAGTCCATCTGCCAGCCGGCGCGGAAGGGGCCGCTCATCTTCTTGTCGGTGATCTGGTTGCGGAAGTCGGCGAAGGTGCCGACCGGGTTCCCGGCGCAGGCGCGGTCGTTGTCCAGGGCGTTGTTGATGGAGTTGCAGACCGCGTCGACCCACTGCTTGTGGGAGCCGGTGTCGGCGTTGTAGGTGATCTTGACCTGGCCGCCGGGGAGTCCGCCGCCTTCCTTGACCAGCTTCTTGGCCTCCTCGGCGTTGTACTCGCAGGCGTCCCCGCACAGGCCCGGCTTGTAGCCGCCTTCCTCGCCGAGGACCGGCGAGGTCCAGTCGGTGGCCGGGGTGCGGGTGTTCTGGAAGATCGTGTCGGTGATCTGCTTGCGGTCGATCGCCATGGACAGGCCCTTGCGGACCTTCTCCGAGCCGGACTTGTTCCAGTCGTTGTCGTAGAACGGGAAGGCGAGGGTCTGGATGATGCCGGCCGGGGTGTTGATGTACCGGTCGCCGAGGTCGTTCTTGACGTTCTTCAGCTGGGAGGCCGGGACGTCGTCGACGAGGTCGAGGTTGCCCGCGATCAGGTCGGTGTAGGCGGTGTTGTTGTCGGTGTAGACCTTGAGGTCCACGCCGCCGTTCTGCGCCTTGTCGTCCCCCGGGTAGTCGTCCCACTTGCGCAGGGACATCTGGGAGCCGCGGGTGTAGTTGTCGACCTGGTAGGGGCCGTTGCCGACCGGCTTCTTCAGCCAGGCGTCGTGGTCGTCGAAGAACGCCTTGGGCAGCGGCGCGAAGGCGGCGTAGCCGAGGGTGTCGGGGAAGCTGGAGAACTTCTGGTTGAGCTTGATGGTGAAGGTGCGCGGGCCGGTCACCTTCAGCCCGGAGAGCGTGTCGGCGCTCTGCGAGCCGCTTTCGGGGTGCACCTTGTCGTAGCCGTCGATGTACGCGAAGAAGTACGCGTTGCGCTGGTTGTTCTTCAGGCTCGCGCCGTAGTTCCAGGCGTCCACGAAGGACTGCGCGGTGACCTTCTCGCCGTTGCTGAAGGTCCAGCCGTCCTTGACGGTGACGGTGAAGTTCTGCGAGTCGGAGGTGTCGATCTTCTCGGCGAGCATGTTCTTGGCCTCGCCGGTCTTGGGGTCGTACTTCTTCAGCCCTCGGAAGATCATGTCGAGGACCTTGCCGCCCTGCACCTCGTTGGTGTTGGCCGGCTCCAGCGGGTTCTGGGGGTCGCCCCAGGAGGAGCTGAGCACGCCGCCGCTGCCGCCGCCGCTGCCTCCGTCCCCGCCCCCGCCCCCGCAGGCCGTCGCCGCGAGGACTACCGCCGCCGCGCAAGCGGCCCATTTGGCGTGCTCGGCTCCGCGCATGGAGTGCCTCCTCGTGCCCTGACTCGTCCGCCGGTCCGTTCCGATCCAGCTTCGAAGGGCGTACTCGGGGGCGCACACCCGTCCGGTCCATACGGGTTGCCGGTGTCCTCCGGACGGGTGCGGGAGGTGTGGCGGCATGCGGAAGGGCGACGGCGGGAGTCCTGCTCCCGCCGCCGCCCTTTTCCGGCCGCCTTCGTGTGCCGGTCAGCCCTTGGAGACCGCCGCGCCGCCGTCGGCGTCGTCCTCCATCGCCTTCAGGCCCGGGTCCATGACGATGTCCTCGGCCCTGGCCTCGGTGGAGCCCTCCTCCGGGAAGTGGCAGGCCGTCAGGTGGCCCTCGCGGTTCCCGGAGAGCTGCACCAGCGGCGGCTCCTCGGTGGCGCACTTGTCCTGCGCCTTCCAGCACCGGGTGCGGAACCGGCAGCCGGAGGGCGGCGAGATCGGCGAGGGCACGTCGCCCTCCAGCCGGATCCGCTCGCGCTTGTCGGCGTCGAGGTCCGCCTCGGGCACGGCCGACAGCAGGGCGTGCGTGTACGGGTGCCGGGGGCGGTTGTAGAGCGAGTCGCGGTCCGCGATCTCCACGATCTTGCCCAGGTACATCACCGCGACGCGCTGCGAGAAGTGCCGCACGATCGCCAGGTCGTGAGCGATGAAGACGAACGCGATGCCCATCTCCCGCTGCACTTCCTGCAGCAGGTTCACCACCTGGGCCTGGATCGACACGTCGAGGGCCGAGACCGGCTCGTCGGCGACGATGAGCTTCGGCTGCAGCGCGACGGCGCGCGCCACACCGATGCGCTGCCGCTGGCCGCCGGAGAACTCGTGCGGGAAGCGGTTGTAGTGCTCCGGGTTGAGACCGACGATCTCCAGGAGCTCCCGGACGCGCTTCTCCCGGCCGCCGGGCGGGTTGATCCCGTTGATCTCCATCGGGCCCGAGATGATCGTGCCGACGGTCTGCCGCGGGTTCAGCGACGCGTACGGGTCCTGGAAGATCATCTGGATCTCGGACCGGATGGGCGCCAGCTCCCGCCGGTTGGCCCGGGTGATGTCCTTGCCCCGGTACTCGATCGTGCCCTGGGTCGGCTCGTACAGGCGGGTCAGCAGCCGGCCGGTGGTCGACTTGCCGCAGCCGGACTCGCCGACGAGGCCGAGGCTCTCGCCCGGGTGGACCTCGAAGTCGACGCCGTCGACGGCCTTGACGTGGCCGACGGTGCGCTTGATCGGGAAGCCGCCCTTGATCGGGAAGTGCTTCGACAGGCCGCTGACCTTGAGAAGCGGTGCGGTGTCGCCGTCCCGCTGCTGCGGGAAGTCGTCGGCCACCACTGTGGTGGTCTTGCTGTTGTCGCTCATGGTGATGCCCCAGTCGCCGGTTTCCGCTCAGCCCAGCCGGGGCTGAATCTTCTCGATGAACACCTGCTGCCGCTGGTCGCCCGTCAGGTGGCAGGCGGCGGCGCGGCCGTTCGGGAGCGTCGGACGCTCACCCGAGCAGCGCTCGCCGGAGACCAGGTCGGTGAAGCCGCACCGCGGGTGGAACGCGCACCCGGAGGGCGGGTTCATCAGCGAGGGCGGCGATCCCGGGATGGGCATCAGCGGCTCGTCGACGTCGGAGGTGAGGTTCGGCATCGAGCTCAGCAGACCCCAGGTGTACGGGTGCTGCGGGGACTTGAGCACCTCGCGCACCGTGCCGCGCTCGACGGCCCGGCCCGCGTACATGACCATGATGTCGTCGGCCATGTTGCCGACCACGCCCAGGTCGTGGGTGATCATGATGATCGCGGAGCCGAACTCCTGCTGCAGGTCCTTGAGCAGGTCGAGGATCTGCGCCTGGACGGTCACGTCGAGCGCCGTGGTGGGCTCGTCCGCGATGAGCAGGTCGGGGTTGCAGGACAGGGCCATGGCGATCATGGCGCGCTGGCGCATACCGCCGGAGAACTGGTGCGGGTAGTCGTCGACCCGCTTGTGCGGGTGCGGGATGCCCACCTTCTGCAGCAGGTCGATGGCGCGCACCCGGGCGTCCTTCTTGGACGCGCCGTTGTGCTTCATGAACGGCTCCGCGATCTGCCGGCCGACCGTGTAGTACGGCGACAGCGCGGTCAGCGCGTCCTGGAAGATCATCGCCATCTTCTTGCCGCGCAGCTTCTCCAGCTGCTTCTCACTGGCGTCGGTCAGCTCCTGGCCGTCCAGCGTGATCGATCCGTCGATGGCGGTCTTGCGGCGGTCGTGCAGGCCGAGGACGGCCAGGTTGGTCACCGACTTGCCGGAGCCGGACTCGCCGACGATGCCGAGGGTCTTGCCCCGCTCCAGGTCGAAGGAGAGACCGTCCACCGCCTTGACGACGCCGCCCTCGGTGGAGAAGTGGACCTTGAGGTCGCGCACCGAGAGAAACGAGTCCCCCGCGGCGGCGGCCGGGGCCTCTTCGGGCTTGGTCTGAGTGGTCACGGTGGTTCTCCTAGGACAGGCGCACGCGCGGGTCGATGACTGCGTACATGGCGTCCACGATCAGGTTGAAGACGATGATGAGCGCGGCGCTGACCAGCATGACGCCCATCAGCATCGGCAGGTCCTTGTTGGTGACGGAGTCCAGCGCGAGCCGGCCGATCCCGGCCAGGCCGAACGTCAGCTCGGTCACCATGCCACCGCCCATCAGTGAGGACAGGTCGATGCCGAGGATGGTGACGATGGGGACCAGGGAGCCGCGCCACGCGTAGCGGAAGAAGGTGTAGTTGCCCGACATGCCCTTGGCGCGGGCCGCCTTCACGTGTTCTTCCTGCAACTGCTCGATCATCGACGAGCGGCTCATACGTGTGTAGTTGGCGGTGAAGATGGTGGCCATGACGACCCAGGGGATCAACAGGCCCGCGAACCAGCCCGCGACGTCCTCGGAGAACGGCACGTACTTCGGCTTCTCCAGCCAGCCGGTGCTGTACACGAAGAGGAGCAGCACGAGCGGGCCGAGGAAGTAGATCTGGAGGGAGCTGACGACCAGGGAGCCGGAGCTGAACACCTTGTCCACCCAGGTGCCGCGCTTCTTGGCGGCCACCATGCCGGCGCCCAGGCCGAGGACGAGGAAGACCACGAGGCTGCCGACGGTCAGCGAGAGGGTCAGCGGGAAGCGGTCGAGGATCGTGTCCCAGACGTTCTGGTTGTTGGCGAAGGAGACGCCGAAGCAGGGAGCGTCGCAGTGGCCCACCGCGAAGTCGCGACCGGTGAAGATGCCCGCCAGGAAGTGCCAGTACTGGACGGTGACCGGCTGGTCGAGGCCCAGGTTCTTGTGGATGATCTCCAGCGCGTCCGGAGTGCAGTTCTTGCCACAGGCCAGCAGGGCCGGGTCCTGCGGGATCGCGAAGAACATGAAGAAGGTGAAGGCACTGATCAACACCAGGATCAGCACCGCGCCGAAGGACCGGCGAATGAGGAATTGAAGCATGGCAGACAGCTGCTCTCAGGACTGCGGCAGTCGGATGGGAGGTCTGGAGGGGATCCGGGTCCGGTGGCGGGCGCTCCGCCGCGCGCCCACCACCGGATTCCCGACCGTGCGGACTACTTCTTGAGGAAGATCCGGGTCACGTCCACGTAGCTCGAGTCAGAGCTGTAGCGGATGCCGCCGATGTTCGAACCGAAGATCTGGAAGACCTTGGTGTAGTAGATCGGGGCGGCCGGGTTGACTTCCTTGGAGATGTACTCGTTCAGCTCGGCCCACGCCTTGGTGGCCTCGGCCGTGTCGGTGATCTGCTGGATGCGCTTGATCTCCGAGTTGACGTGGTCGTCGTTGATGTGCGAGTAGTTCGACGCGCCGTCCTGGATCTGCGTGCCGTCGTACACCGGCGGGATGACCGTGGACGCGGACGGCCAGTCCTGGCCCCAGCCGGTCATGTACAGGTCGTAGCCGTTCTTGACCTTGCCGACCTGCTCGTACCAGGTGGCGGAGTCGATCTCCTTCTTCTGGATGTCCAGACCGATCTTCTCCAGGGCGTCGGCGATCAGGACGGCCTGCTGCTGACGGGTCGGCGTGTTGCCGTAGGCGTAGACGAGGCTCTTGCCCTCGAAGCCGCCTTCCTTGATCAGCTTCTTGGCGGCCTCGATGTCGCCGTTCGGCTTCTTGGCGCGGTTGAACGGGTCGAACGACTCGTCGTATCCCGGGGTGGTGGGCGACATCAGCGAGTTGGCGACCTCACCACCGTAGGCACCGCCGTCGGCCTTGAAGACGGCGGAGGAGGGCAGGGCCAGGGTGATCGCGTCACGGAGCTTCTTGTCCTTGACGCGGTCCAGGTTGAAGTTGAGCTGCCACACGTACGGGGCGTAGCCCTGGATCGTGCGGTTCTTCATCGCGTCCTTGTCGCCGACGACCTTCTGCAGCTGCGTCGTGGCGACCTGGCCGGTGAACATCATGGCGTTCTTGGCGGCGCCCTGGTCGGCGAGGAGGGTCTTGGTCTGGTCCTCGTCGTCGTGGTTCATCTCGATGTTGAAACCGTCGACGTACTGGTGGCGCACCGAGTCGGACTTGGGGTCCCACTGGGTGTTCTTGACCAGCTTCATGGACTTGCCCGGCTTGAAGTCGGCGATCTTGTACGGACCGACGGCGACGGGGGCGGAGTCGTACTTCTCCTTGGTGTCCGTCTCCTCCGGGACGACGCTGTAACCGGGCATGGTCAGCATCTGCGGGAGGTCGGGGCGGGCGACCTTGAAGTGGAAGACGATCGTCTTGTCGTCCGGCGTCTCCAGGACGTTGTCGGGCAGGTGCTTGCCCTTGTCCGGACCCGCGTAGGCGTCGCGGTAGGTGGTGCCGTCGCCGGACAGCCACTGCTGGAGGTAGGTCGGACCGTCGGTGATGTAGTTCGCGTACAGGCGCTCGACCGTGTGGCGGATGTCCGCCGAGTTGATCGGGTTGCCGTTGGCGTCCTTCAGGTTGTCCTTGAGGGTGTACGTCCAGGTCTTGCCGCCGTCGGACGCCTTGCCCGCGTCGGTGGCGAGGTCGCCCACCACGGTCAGGTTGCCGTTCTCGTCCTCGTCGTACTGGGTCAGGCCGCGGAAGATGAGGCGGCTGAGCAGCTTGCCGTCGGAGACGTAGATCTGGCCCGGGTCCAGGTGCGAGAAGTCCGCCTCCTGGTAGACGGTCGCGACACCGCCCGGCTTGGCACCCGGAACCTCGGCGGCCGGGCCGGTGGACGCCTGCGCGTCGCCGATCTGGACCGGCTTCGACTGCGACTTGGCGTCTTCCTTCTTCTTGCTGTTGTCCTTGGCGGAGCTGTCGCTGTCGCCACCACCGCAGGCGGTGAGGGTCAGGGCGCCGGCTGCGACCGCGACTATGGCGGCCGTGGCGGTGCGGTTACGGAGAATGCTCATGAGGACGAATCCACCTGCCTGTGAGTAGTGAGCACTGCTGGTACGTGGCCGGGGCCGGGCTGAGCGGCGCCGAACCGGCCGGGCGAGGATGTGGGGGGCTCCCCAGGTCCTCAGCGGTTTCCCTTGGGGTCGAAGGCGTCCCGGACCGAGTCACCGAGGAGGTTGAAGGCCACGATGAAGATCACCATGGCTACACCGGGGAAGAGCATGTAGTACGGGTCCTGCTCGATGATGTTGGCCCCGATGGCGAACATCCGCCCCCAGTCCGGCGTGGGCTCGACGTATCCCACGCCCACGAAGGACAGGAACGCGATGCTGAGGATGGTGCTCGGCAGCGTCAGCGTCGCCTGTACCAGCGTCGGAGTGACGATGTTGGGCAGCAGTTCCTTGCGGAGGATGCGCCAGGGCGAGGCTCCGGAGATGCGCGCCGCCTCGATGAACTCCCGGTCCCGGAGCGACATGGTGGCACCGCGGACGATGCGGGCCATGCTCATCCAGCCCAGGAAGGACAGCACGATGATGATCGCGGCGGCGCGCACATACGTGGGCGTCTCCTTGTCCGGAGCGACGAACACCGTGGTGATGACGGGCATCGCGGCGACGAAGAAGAGCTGGCTGGGCAGGGCCATGAAGAAGTCGGTGATCCGGCCGAGCCAGTAGTCGATCTTCCCGCCGAAGTAGCCGCCGGCCAGGCCGATCAGGACGCCCAGGACCGTCATGATGATGGTCGCCGCCAGCGCGGTGGCCATCGAGTTGCGCATGCCGTACAGCAGCTGGGTGAACACGTCGCGGCCCAGGCCCGGTTCGATGCCGAACCAGAAGTCGCCGTCGATGCCGCCGAAGGGCGCGGCGGGCATGGTGAACATGTCCAGGAGGTCGGGGTTGTCCTGCCCGTACAGCGTGTACGGGTCCTTGCCGTAGACCTTCGAGATCAGCGGCGCCGCCGCCGCGATCACGAAGAAGAACAGGACGACGCAGGCAGAGATCACACCGGCCCGGTCGCGCTTGAAGCGCGCCCACATCAACTGGCCGGGCTTGCGCCCTTCCGGCTCCTTGGGCTTCGGGGCGTCGCCCTGCGGCGCGCTCTCTTTGTCCAAGACGGAAGAGGCTTCAGCACCCTCAATCTCGATTGGACTCGTCATGATTCGTCCATTTCACAGGTAGGAGGTCGTCGGGAGTGCACACGGCCGACGGCCTTCGCACGGCGTACGTCTGGGCGCAGCGCACGAGGGGGAACAACGACGGAGGGGCGACACCGCCCCCGGAGAACCCTGGCTCACGGTCGGCGGCTACCGACCGACGGCGCACGACGTCAAGGAAGTTCGCGACGCCGGGCCGCTGCCGCATCAACCGAGACGGCACTGAACGCACCCGCGGGGCCTACACCTGCCATCGGGGACGACACGACCCATATGGCGCTTGTGGCACCTCGCATGGGTTCCTCCTCATGAATCCGCTGGTTCACCGCAAAGAGGAGCGCGCGCCACATTCCGGCCATCGGCCGGTGATGAGATCGCGGCGCACCCTCACGCTCGCGAGCCTGCGCCCCGTCAGCGCGTGACCCGTTTATCCGAGCTCTACGCGCCTAACTATCTGCCATCCTCCGGGGAACGAACCACAGGTTCGAGGTCTCGGTTCGATCACAGATAGGGGCCAGATCTTTCAAAATCCGGACAAAGGGTTTGGTACGAGATCGCTGCGAAACGGACTTGTTACACATCTAACGGTGGTGACTGTCCGTATAACGGACGTCCGCGCGACAGAAATTGATTGCGCGTAACGTGCGGGGGGTGCAAGCTGACCCGCAGGTATGTCCCGCGCCCGGCACGTCCGTCGGCGCCCGCACTCCGGACTGAGTGCTTCCGCGCAGGTTAGTGCGGCGCTGCCCGCCCTGCGCCGCCCCGCGGGGAAATCGAGGGTTTTCCCTACCCCCGCATCCCGCCTGCTGCCTCCCGCCTCCTGCCCTGCCTCCCGCCTGCGTCGGCATCACGCCAAACGGCACCGGACCCCACGTGAGCCGTGGTGTCCGGTGCCGTCGGTCGTGCGGTGGGGTCAGCCGTGCTTGGCGCGGCTGGCGGCGCGGGCGCGCTCGCGTGCGTCCAGGTTCACCTTGCGGATGCGGACCGCCTCCGGGGTCACCTCGACGCACTCGTCGTCGCGGCAGAACTCCAGGGACTGCTCCAGGGACAGCTTGCGCGGCGGGACGATCGCCTCGAAGGAGTCGGCCGAGGACGACCGCATGTTGGTGAGCTTCTTCTCCTTGGTGATGTTCACGTCCATGTCGTCGGCGCGGGAGTTCTCGCCGACGATCATGCCCTCGTACACCTCGGTGCCGGGGTCCGTGAAGAGCACACCGCGCTCCTGGAGGTTGGTCATCGCGAACGCGGTGACGGCACCCGAGCGGTCGGCGACCAGAGAACCGTTGTTACGGGTCGTGAGGGTGCCGAACCAGGGCTCGTGGCCCTCGTGGATGGAGTGCGCGATGCCGGTGCCCCGGGTCTGGGTGAGGAACTCCGTCCGGAATCCGATCAGGCCGCGGGAGGGGACCACGAACTCCATGCGGACCCAGCCCGAGCCGTGGTTGGACATGTTGTCCATCCGGCCCTTGCGCACGCCCATGAGCTGCGTGACCGCGCCCATGTGCTCCTCGGGCACGTCGATCGTCATCCGCTCGACGGGCTCGTACGTCTTGCCCTCGACCTCCTTGGTGACGACCTGCGGCTTGCCGATGGTCAGCTCGAAGCCCTCGCGGCGCATCTGCTCGACCAGGATGGCCAGCGCCAGCTCGCCGCGGCCCTGCACCTCCCAGGCGTCCGGGCGCCCGGTGTCCAGGACGCGGAGCGAGACGTTGCCGATCAGCTCGCGGTCCAGGCGGTCCTTGACCTGGCGGGCCGTGACCTTGCGGTCCTTGACGACCGCCTTGTTGTCGGCGCCCTTGCCGGTGGCGCCACGGCCGACCAGCGGGGAGGTGTTGGTGCCGATGGTCATGGAGATCGCGGGCTCGTCCACCGTGATCAGCGGCAGCGGGACCGGGTTCTCCACGTCGGCCAGGGTCTCGCCGATCATGATGTCCGGGATGCCGGCGACCGCGCAGATGTCACCGGGGCCGGCCTTCTCGGCGGGCTTGCGGGTGAGCGCCTCGGTCATCATCAGCTCGGAGATCCGCACGTTCTGCACGGAGCCGTCGCGCTTCATCCAGGCGACGGTCTGGCCCTTCTTCAGCTCGCCCTGGTGGACGCGCAGCAGCGCGATGCGGCCGAGGAAGTTGTCGGCGTCCAGGTTGGTGACGTGGGCCTGGAGCGGGGCGTCCTCGTCGTAGGTCGGCGCCGGGATGTGGTCCAGGATCGTCGAGAAGAACGGCTCCAGGCTGGTGGAGTCGGAGGGGACCGTGCCGTCCTCGGGCTTGGTGAGGGAGGCGACGCCGTCCCGGCCGCAGGCGTAGACGATCGGGAACTCGATCTGCTCCTCGTCGGCGTCCAGGTCGAGGAAGAGGTCGTAGGTCTCGTTGACGACCTCGTCGATGCGGGCGTCCGGCCGGTCCGTCTTGTTGATGCACAGGATGATCGGCAGTCGCTGGCTGAGCGCCTTGCGCAGCACGAACCGGGTCTGCGGCAGCGGGCCCTCGGAGGCGTCCACGAGCAGCACGACACCGTCGACCATCGACAGACCGCGCTCGACCTCGCCGCCGAAGTCGGCGTGGCCGGGGGTGTCGATGATGTTGATGGTGATGACGTCGCCGCCAGCCTTCGGGTGGTACTTCACCGCCGTGTTCTTGGCGAGGATCGTGATGCCCTTCTCACGCTCCAGGTCGTTCGAGTCCATCATGCGGTCGTCGACGCCTTCGAGCTGGTGCGCGGCGAAGGCGCCGGCCTGCTTCAGCATTCCGTCGACGATGGTGGTCTTGCCGTGGTCGACGTGGGCGACGATGGCGACGTTGCGGATGTCGTGACGCGTTGTAGACGCGGCCATAAGTGGCTTACTCCCGGAGGGTGTGAGGACGGCCGTCGCGGACGTCCGTGTCACGCGGGCCTGCCGGGCGGTACATGCCACGGCCTCACCCAATGGTACGGGGCCCCGAGGGCTGCGGCTTGCCGGGAGGGTTCAGGACGAGGGCGAGGAGGAGGCCGGGGCGGAGGGCCGGGAACCCTGGGCGCCCTTCTTGAGGAAGCCCATGTCCTCGTAGACCGGCGTCTCGAAGCCGAAGGCTCCCGCGTTGGCGAGGTTCTCGCGGGCCGCGACCAGCTGGGGGCGCTGGTAGAGGGGGACGGAGCCGGCCGCCGCCCAGATCCGCGAGTCCGCCTTGCGCAGCAGGCCCCGGGCCTCCTTCTGGTCCAGGGTGGTCATGGCCCGGTCGAAGAGCTGGTCGACCTGGTCGGTGCCGACCCGGGTGTAGTTCTGCGCGACGTTCAGGGAGCCGTCGGCGGCCGGCACGGGCTTGGCGTAGATGGGGCGGGCGTCGGTGGCGGGGAAGGCGGAGGCGGGCCAGGAGTAGAGCGCCAGGTCGTACTCGCCGGCGGCGATGTGGTCCTTGAAGTAGCTCTCGTCCGGCACCTTGGTGACCTCGGTGCCGATGCCGATCTCCTTGAGCATGTCCGTGATGCGGTCGGCCACGGTGCGCAGGGTCTCGGAGCCGGGGCCCGAGGGGAGTACGAAGCGCAGAGTGAGCGCCTTGCCGTCCTTGGCGAGCGGGGCGGCCGCCGCGTCGGCCGGGGCCGCGGTGCCCTTGGGGGCGTAGGCGCCGGGCGCGCCGCCCTGCGCGGTGTTCTTGCCGCTGCTGTGCTTCTCGCCGCTCTCCCGGTCGGCTCCGTCCTTCGCGTCGTCGGCGCCGGCGGCATCGTCGGCGTGGTCGTCCCGATCGGCCTCGTTCTTGCCGTCCGTGTTCTTGTTGTCCTCGCCGACGATGTACGTGCCGTCGTCGTCGCCCTCGGACTTCTTCTCGTCCTTCCCGCCCTTCTCTTCCTTGTCCTTCTTGTCCTTCTCGGCGCCGGCCGCCTCCTCGCCGTCCTTCTTCTTCACCGGGCCCCCGGGGACCCATCCGGCGTCCGCGAGGAGCGCCCGGGCCTCCTTGGCGTTCTGCTCGCCGAGGGCGCCGCTGCCGTCGGCGTAGGCGGGCTGGCCGGACAGCGCGAGGTGGCTGCCCACGGGCTCGGCGGGCAGGCCGAGCGGCTTCAGTACCGCCTCGGCCAGCTTCTCGCGGTCCAGGGCGCGGGCCACGGCCCTGCGGACGCGCTCGTCGGCGAGGGGGCCGTCGGCGCCGTTGAGGGCGAGCTGGGTGTAGGCGGGCTCCAGCGACTTGCGGACCTCGAAGCCGCTCAGGGCCTGCTGGCGGCGCCGGGCCTTCGCCTCGGCCTCGCGCCGCTTCTCGCGGGCGAGGACCTCCTCCTCGGCGGCCTCCTCGTCGGAGCCGTTGGCGATGGCCCAGGAGCGCAGCGCCTGTGCGGCGGACCTGCCCTGCGGGCCCGCGGCCGGGGTGCCCCCCGGTCCCATGAGCGGGGTGCCGGTGGCGGGGTTCCGGGGGCCGGCGGCCAGGCCGACCTCGTCGGCGGTCTCCGGGTCGATCTCGGCCAGGTCGAGCTCGCCGGCGACCAGCTCGGAGACCCGCTCGTCGCGGGGGACGGCGCGCAGCACGATCTGGTCGAGCTTCGCCGGCTCGCCCCACCAGCGCGGGTTGCCGGTGAGGACGACCTGGTCGCCCTTGGTGTCCACCTTCTTGACGGCGAAGGGACCGGCGCTGACCTTGAGGGCCCGCCGCGCGCCGTCGTTGAAGGCGTCCGGGGTGCCCGTGACGTCCTTCGGGTACAGGGGCGTGAACAGCGCCTTCCAGTCGGCGTAGGGCCGGCTGAAGGTGACCTTGACCTCCAGGTCGTTCGCGCCGCGCTCGATCTTCTCGATGCGGTCGTAGCCCGCGTTGCGGGCGGTCCAGTAGGCGCTGTCCTTCCCGGACAGGGCGCGCCACTGGGCGGCGAAGTCCGCGGCGCCGATCTCCCGGCCGTCGCTCCAGACGGCCTGCTGGTTCAGCTTGTAGACGACGACCTGCTTGGGCTCGGTGTCGACGACCTCGGCCGACTCCAGGTAGTCGGGGTTGCGCACCGGGCTGCCGGCCTCGTCCATCCGGAACATCGAGGGCAGCACGGCCTGCGCGACGCGGGTCGTGGTGGCGTCGGCGTCGGACTGGAAGGCGTTCAGCGTGTCCGGCACGGAGTCCACGGCCCAGCGCAGGGTGCCGCCGTCGGAGACGGAGGCGCGGGCCGCGGCGGCGACGTCCTGTTCGGCGAGCGGCTTGCCCGACGGGTCCTCGGAGGTGCAGCCGGCCAGCGCGGGGACCGCGAGGACCCCCGCAGTGAGGAAGGCGACCGAGCGCATGACCGCGCGCGGTCCGACGCCGACGTGGGACATCTCTGCTACCTCCGGAAGGCCGCGTTCGCTGCGTTGTGCCGCATTTGCCGTATGTGCGGTATTCAAGTTGATCATTTGTATCCGGACGGGGATGCGGCCACTGAAGGGGAAACGGTTCCGCCACGCTGGGAGACACGGCGACGACGGTGCGTAACATCACCCGTGCGGCGCAATGCCACCCGCGGTGCACCGATACGCCCCGGCCAATCGCTGCACATCCCTTCCCAGCGACTGGTGTGACGCGCGACACTCTCAGGCGCATGAACGTAACCCCCCAGGACCGGCCGCCCGCCGCCGTGTCCGACGGAAGTGAGGTCACGTCTTGTCCGTGCACGACGATCTGTCATCGGCACAACGCAGCCTGGACGACCTGTCCCGGACGGTGACCCGGCTGGAACAGCAGTTGGGCAGCGGTGGTCTGGAGGTCCGCCGGGTCCGCGTCGACGCCGACCACCTGCGCGAGAGTGTCGCGCTGCTGCGGGCGGCGGTCGCCCCGCCGGACGCGCCCAGGCGCCCGGACCTCGTCCCGATCCCCGACACGCCGTACGACGGCTCACTGTGGACGGACTCGGACGACGAGGGTCTCGGCGCCCGCGACCGCCGCGCCCCCTAGGCCCGTCCCGGGGACTCGAGACAGGCCCTCAACCCGACCCGACCGACCGGAGTCGCCCGTGGCCACTGGCACCGAACCTCCAGCCACCGAAGACCGCCCCCCGGGCGGTGGCGTCCACACCCCGACGCGCGCCGCCATCCGCGCCCCGCACCTGCGCACCGACCGCTGGTGGCTGGCACCGGCCGCCACCGCCGCGGGCCTGCTGGCCTTCGTCGTCTACTCGACCTGGCGGGCGTTCGCGAACGCCGACTACTACGCGGCGCCGTACGTCTCGCCCTTCTACTCCCCCTGTCTGGCGGAGAACTGCGAGCCGATGCGCTCGGGGCCCAACTGGGAACTCTTCGGCACCTGGTGGGGCATCTCCCCCGCGATCATCATCCTGATCTTCCCGCTCGGTTTCCGCCTGACCTGCTACTACTACCGCAAGGCCTACTACCGGGGCTTCTGGGCGTCCCCGCCGGCCTGCGCGGTGGCCGAGCCGCACCAGAAGTACACCGGCGAGACCCGCTTCCCGCTGATCCTGCAGAACGTCCACCGGTACTTCTTCTACGCGGCCCTCCTGGTCGCGCTGATCCTCACCTACGACACCGTGCTCTCCTTCCGCGACGAGCACTACGCGTGGGGCCACATGGGGCTCGGCACCCTGGTGTTCCTGGCCAACATCGTGCTGATCTGGGCGTACACCCTCTCCTGCCACTCCTGCCGGCACATCGTCGGCGGCAAGCTCAAGCACTTCTCGCGGCATCCCGTGCGCTACCGGATGTGGCAGTTCGTGGGGAGGCTCAACGCCCGCCACATGCAGCTCGCCTGGGCGTCGCTGGTGAGCGTGGCGCTCGCCGACCTCTACGTGTATCTCGTCGCGTCCGGTGCCTTCGACGATCCGCGCTTCTTCTGATGAGTGAGGGCTTCTGATGTCCGTGGTCGACCGGCAGGAATGGGACGTCGTCGTGGTGGGCGCGGGCGGCGCCGGGCTGCGCGCCGCGATCGAGGCCCGCGAGCGCGGCGCCCGTACGGCCGTGATCTGCAAGTCGCTGTTCGGCAAGGCGCACACCGTGATGGCCGAGGGCGGCATCGCCGCCTCCATGGGCAACGTCAACTCCGGGGACAACTGGCAGGTCCACTTCCGCGACACCATGCGCGGCGGCAAGTTCCTCAACCAGTGGCGGATGGCCGAGCTGCACGCCCAGGAGGCGCCGCAGCGGGTGTGGGAGCTGGAGACGTGGGGCGCGCTGTTCGACCGCACCGCGGACGGCCGGATCTCGCAGCGCAACTTCGGCGGCCACGAGTACCCGCGCCTCGCCCATGTCGGCGACCGTACGGGCCTGGAGCTGATCCGCACCCTCCAGCAGAAGATCGTCTCGCTCCAGCAGGAGGACTTCCGCGAGACCGGGGACCACGAGTCCCGGCTGAAGGTCTTCCAGGAGTGCACGGTCACCCGCGTGCTCAAGGAGGGCCGCGGGGTCTCGGGCGTCTTCGGCTACGAGCGCGAGAGCGGCCGCTTCTTCGTGCTGGAGGCCCCCTCGGTGGTGATCGCCACCGGTGGCATCGGCAAGTCGTTCAAGGTGACGTCGAACTCGTGGGAGTACACGGGCGACGGGCACGCCCTGGCGCTGCTGGCCGGGGCGCCGCTGCTGAACATGGAGTTCGTGCAGTTCCACCCGACGGGCATGGTCTGGCCGCCCTCGGTGAAGGGCATCCTGGTCACCGAGTCGGTGCGCGGCGACGGCGGGGTGCTGCGGAACTCCGAGGGCAAGCGGTTCATGTTCGACTACGTCCCGGACGTCTTCAAGGAGAAGTACGCCGAGTCGGAGGCGGAGGGCGACCGCTGGTACGACGACCCGGACCACAACCGGCGCCCGCCCGAGCTCCTCCCCCGCGACGAGGTCGCCCGCGCGATCAACGCCGAGGTGAAGGAGGGCCGCGGTTCACCGCACGGCGGGGTCTTCCTCGACGTGTCCACCCGGATGCCCGCCGAGGTGATCCGGCGCCGGCTGCCCTCCATGTACCACCAGTTCAAGGAACTGGCGGACGTCGACATCACGGCGGAGGCGATGGAGGTCGGCCCCACCTGCCACTACGTGATGGGTGGCGTCGCCGTCGACTCCGACACCGCCGCCGCCCGCGGCGTACCGGGGCTGTTCGCGGCCGGTGAGGTGGCCGGCGGCATGCACGGCTCCAACCGGCTGGGCGGCAACTCGCTGTCCGACCTGCTGGTGTTCGGCCGCCGGGCCGGGAGGCACGCCGCCGAGTACGCGGAGGGACGGACCGACGAGGGCGCGCGCACCCGGGTCGACGACGCGCAGGTCGACGCCGCCGCCGCGGAGGCGCTGCGGCCGTTCTCCGCCGAGACGCACGAGCCCGACGCGGGGCCACCGGAGAACCCGTACACCCTGCACCAGGAACTCCAGCAGACCATGAACGACCTGGTGGGGATCATCCGCCGGGAGGCGGAGATGAAGCAGGCCCTGGAGAAGCTGGCGGAGCTGCGGGTGCGTGCCCGCCGGGCCGGCGTGGAGGGGCACCGGCAGTTCAACCCTGGCTGGCACCTCGCCCTGGACCTGCGCAACATGCTGCTGGTCAGCGAATGCGTGGCACGGGCCGCGCTGGAGCGCACCGAGTCACGCGGCGGGCACACCCGCGAGGACCATCCGTCGATGGACCGGCGCTGGCGCCCGGCCAACCTGCTCTGCTCGCTGGCCGACCCGACGGGCGAACGCGCGGAGGCGGACCCGGAGCGCGGCCGGATCGCCCTGGAGCGGCAGACCACCGAGCCGATCCGGCCCGACCTGCTCGCCCTCTTCGACAAGGAGGAACTGGTGAAGTACCTCGCCGACGAGGAACTGGAGGGCCTGTCCGAATGAGCGGTTACGAGGCCCGCTTCAAGGTGTGGCGCGGTGACGTGGAGGGCGGCGGCCTCAAGGACTTCACGGTCGAGGTCAACGAGGGCGAGGTGGTCCTCGACATCATCCACCGCCTCCAGGCCACCCAGGCCCCCGACCTCGCGGTGCGCTGGAACTGCAAGGCGGGCAAGTGCGGTTCGTGCTCGGCGGAGATCAACGGGCGGCCCCGGCTGCTGTGCATGACCCGCATGTCCGTGTTCACCCGCGAGGAGACGATCACCGTCACCCCGCTGCGCGCCTTCCCGGTGATCCGGGACCTGGTGACCGACGTCGGCTTCAACTACACCAAGGCCCGCGAGGTCCCGGCCTTCGTGCCGCCCGCCGACCTCGGGCCGGGCGAGTACCGGATGATGCAGGAGGACGTGGACCGCTCGCAGGAGTTCCGCAAGTGCATCGAGTGCTTCCTGTGCCAGGACACCTGCCACGTCGTGCGGGACCACGAGGAGAACAAGCCCGCCTTCGCGGGCCCGCGCTTCCTCATGCGCGTCGCCGAACTGGACATGCACCCGCTGGACGCCGCCGGCGACACGGGCCTGGACCGCTCGCGCACGGCCCAGGACGACCACGGCCTCGGCTACTGCAACATCACCAAGTGCTGCACGGAGGTGTGCCCGGAAGGCATCCGGATCACGGACAACGCGCTGATCCCGCTGAAGGAGCGGGCCGTGGACCGCAAGTACGACCCGCTGGTCTGGCTGGGGTCGAAGATCGGACGCCGGTCCCGGGACGGGTCCTAGCGGACCCAGCCGTCGCGGTACGACTCCCAGTCCTCGTCCGTCGCCGCGAAGTCGATGTACGCGGCGACGCCGAACCTCTCGCGGTCGGCGTCCGTGCGGGACAGGCCGAGGCGGACACCGCGGACGGCGGCGGCGACGGTCTCCGCGTGGTTCCAGTGGCCGAAGCGGTTCTCGTGGTAGAAGGGCAGGCCCATCAGGAGGTGCGTCGTCGGCGGGGTGGCCTCCAGGGCCAGCGAGGTCTGCTGGGCGACGTAGCCGCCGTACAGGCTCTCCAGCGGCTGCATGGTGTCGTACGACATGACGGCGATCTGGTCGACGCGGCGGGCGACCTGGCCGAAGAACGCCTGCGACCACCACTTGGGGTGTCCGGCGACCGTGCCCCAGAAGGAGTGGAAGCCGGGCAGCGGGTCGATCTGGTGGGCGGCGACGGAGAGTTGCGCGTCCCGGGCGCGGGTGACGGCGTGGACGTCGTCGAGGAGGGAGAGGTAGTTCCGGTCGCCCGAGTGCAGCGGCTCCAGGTCGAGGTGGACGCCGTCGTAGCCCACGTCCAGGACCTGTCGGGCCGAGTCGACGACGGCGGCGCGGGTGGCGGCCTTCTCCAGGCGCATGCCGTCGGGGCTCTCGGTGGCGAGGACGTCGCCGAGGAATGCCTGGACGCGGACGCCGGGCATCTCGCGGTGCACGGCGTCGACCAGCCAGCGGGCCCTGGGGTAGAGGGACTTCGGCAGGGTGCCGTCGTGTTCCATCGGGCCGGTGTGGACGTACAGGTCGCGGATGCCGGTCGCCTTGACGCGGCGGGCGAAGGCGGCGAGGTCCGCGTCGTCCTTACGGCCGTCGACCCACGCGTGGCCGAGCCAGATCGCGTCGCGGTTCCTGGTGTAGGTGCCGTCGGCGGGGTCGCCCATGTAGTTGATGCGGAGCGCTGTCTCGGCGATGAGGAGGGGGACGAGCAGGACCAGGAGGACGGCGAGGGCGATGCGGCGGGTGCGGCGGAGCCGCTTTCGCTTCTTCGGCACCGGTGAGGGCTGAGCGCCGTCGGCGGCTTTCGGTTCGGTGCTGCTCGGTTCGGTGCTGCTCGGTTCGGTGCTGCTCGGTTCCGTGCTTCTCGGTTCCGTGTCCTCCACGGTGTCCCCTCCCTGTGGCCCGGCTCCGGTCGCGGTGGCCGGGTGCCGTGCATACGCTCCGAGCGTGGTGCCAGCGGGGACGACTCGAACCGGTGTTCCGGTTGCGGTCAGGGGTGCGCGACGATGATCTCCGTCGATCTGGTGCCGCCCCTGGTCACGGCCGGGGCGGCCCTGGTGCTGGCCGGGTACGGGCATGTGCGCCGCACCCGGCGGACCCGGACACGTACGACTCCGGGCCGGGTCAGAACAGGCTCAGCAGGGCCTCCGCGGGGTCGGTGAGCTGGGTGTCGGCACCCGGCAGGGGCAGTTCGAACCAGACCGTCTTGCCGCGCGGCGTACGGCGTGAGCCCCAGGCAGCGCTGAGCAGCCCGACCAGTTGCAGGCCACGGCCGCCCTCGTCGGTGTCGCGGGCCCGGCGCCGGCGCGGCTGGACCAGGCCGGAGTCCCAGACCTCGCAGACCAGGGTGCGGTCGAGGAGGAGGCGGAGTCTGATCTCGCCCTCGCCGTAGCGGAGCGCGTTGGTGACCAGCTCGCTGACGAGCAGTTCCGTGGTGTCGACCAGCGGCTCCATGTCCCAGGCGAGCAGCTGGGCACGGGCGTACTCGCGGGCCCGGCCGACGCTGCGCGGCTCGCGCGGCAGGGTCCAGTCGCCGACCGAGTCGCTGGGCAGGCCCTGGACGCGGGCCATCAGCAGCGCGATGTCGTCCTCGCCGTGGTGGCTGTCGAGGGTGTTGAGGACCTGGTCGCAGACGTCCTCCAGGGGCTGTGCGGGGTCGGTGAGGGCGCCCACGAATGCCTGGAGGCCCTCGTCGAGGGGGTGGTCGCGGCTCTCGACGAGGCCGTCGGTGTAGAGGGCGAGCAGGGCGCCCTCGGGCAGTTCGACCTCCACCTCCTCGAAGGGCTCCCCGCCGACGCCGAGCGGCAGGCCGGGCGGCACGTCCAGCATCAGCGCGGACTCGCCGGGCTCGACCAGCACGGGCGGGAGGTGGCCCGCGTTGGCGAAGGTGCAGCGCCGGGTCACCGAGTCGTAGACGGCGTACACGCAGGTCGCCAGGTAGACCTCGGAGAGGTCGGCCTCGCGGGGGCGGCGGGCGGCGCGGGTCGCCTGCTGGACGCCTCCCGGCGTTCCGAGGCCGCGGGCGATCTCGTCCAGGTGGCCGAGCACCTCGGCCGGTTCGAGGTCGAGCTGGGCCAGGGTGCGTACGGCGGTGCGCAGTTCGCCCATGGCGACGGCGGCGCGCAGGCCGCGGCCCATGACGTCGCCGACGACCAGCGCGGTGCGGTGCCCGGGGAGCTCGATGACGTCGAACCAGTCGCCGCCGACCTCGCTGGCCCGTCCGGTGGCCGCCTCGCCCGGCAGGTAGCGGCAGGCGATGTCGAGGCCGGACGCCTCGGGGTCGCCGGGTGGGAGCAGGGAGCGCTGCAGTATCAGCGCGCGTTCGTGTTCGCGCCGGTAGAGGCGGGCGTTGTCGATGCAGACGGCGGCGCGCGCGGCCAGTTCCACGGCGAGTTCGCGGTCGCGGTCGCCGAACGGCTCGCTGCCCTTGGTACGGGCGAACTGGACGAGTCCGACGACCGTGTCGTGGGCGACCATCGGCACGGCGAGCGTGGACTGCACGAGGCCGCCGTCCTCGGCGGGGACGGTGCGCGGCCGGGCGGTGCGCAGGGCGTCCGCGCAGGGTGAGTTGAACGGGTAGTGGTGGACGGCACCGAGCTTGACCCGCTCGCCGGTGCCGAGGAACGGGGCGTCGGACACGGCGCTGGAGAAGGCGACGCGGCGCAGTTCCGCGCTGCCGTCGGCGAGGCCCGGCGGGGTCTGGTCGCCGACCAGCAGGCCCTGGTAGAGGTCGACGGTGGCCAGGTCGCAGAAGCCGGGGACGACGACGTCGAGGAGTTCGCGGGCGGTGGTCTCCAGGTCGAGGGAGTTGCCGATGCGGGCGCCGGCCTCGTTGAGGAGGGCGAGGTTGCGCCGGGCGTTGGCGGCCTCACGGGCGGCCTGGCGGCGGGCGGTGATGTCGGTGCCGAGCCAGGCGACGCCGATGGGCCGGCCGGAACCGCTGTGCACGCGGTAGAGGTTGACCGACCAGTGGCGGCGTTCCTCCGAGCCCGGCACGAACCCGGTGACGTGCATGTCCGTGATGGAGTCGCCGGTCTCGAGCACCCGGCGCAGGGTGGCGGAGACCCGGTCGGCCTCGGCGCGCGGCAGGTAGTCGTGGACGCCCTTGCCGCGGTGGTCGTCGGGGGTGCCGCCGAAGATGGAGGCGAACCGCTGGTTGGCGCGGCGCACCCGCAGGTCGGGGTCGATCAGCAGGAAGCCGAACGGAGACTGGCCGAATATGGCCTGCGACGCGGCGAGATCGGTCTCGATGCTGCGCAGGACGCGGACGTCGACGACGATGCAGACGGCGGCCTTCTGCCCGTCCTCCGTGCGCGTCGGCATGACGTACACCTCGGCCAGCCCGCGGTGTCCGCGCCGCTCTCCCGGCTGCCGGCCGGTGCCCGGCCGGCCGGTCCCGTCGGCCTCGTCCGGTGTCCGGAAGGGGACCACGCCGGTCCACTCCCGCCCGTCGAGGATCTCGGTCATCTTGCGCTGGCCGCGCTCGCGCAGGTCGGGGTCGATGAACGCCTCGATGGGGTCGGTGCCCACCGCGTCCTCGGCCCGGATGCCGAGCAGTTGCTCCGCGCGCAGGCTCCACTGGTCGACGAGCCCGTCGGGGCCGATGGAGAAGGAGGCGACCTTGATGTAGTCGTAGATGGAGCCGGGCGGGCTGCTCTGCCACACCGCGTCACCGAATGGCGCGTCTGCCGACGGGCCCTCGGACTCCGTGGACTCCGTGGGCTCCTTGGCCCTCGCTGGTATCTCGCTCACGCGAACCGTCCCCTCCAGCTCACCGCATCCGGCACCGGTCACCGGAGGCGGCTGCCCGCAGTATCCAGCACTACGGCGCCGCACGACACGGTGTTCACGATCACAGCACGGTCCCGATGGTTTTCGGTCCGGACCGCGACAACACTTCCAGTCTTCTAACCAGCGGACACGGCATCGAATCACGCAGTTCCACAACTGCCACTGGCCTGAACCGGTTGACGGCCGGGACCAGGGACGATGTCGGGACATTCCGGATGTCCGACCGGTACGACGGCAACGGTGCGTCACGAGGCTGTCGCGCTAGCGCGGCAGGGCGAGTTCGAACCACACGGTCTTCCCCGCCTCGCCGGGGCGGGTCCCCCAGCGTCGCGCGGCGGACGCCACCAGCTGCAGACCCCGGCCGTCCTCGTCGTCGGGGCGGGCGACGCGCTCGCGGGGCGGGTCGGGCAGCGGGTCGGAGACCTCCACCAGCAGGACCCCGGCGGCTCCGGCGGGTCCGCGCACCAGGCGGACGCCGATGGGGCCGGTGGCGTGCCGCAGGGCGTTCGTGACCAGCTCGCTGACCAGCAGGGCGGCAATGTCCCCGACACTGTCGAGCCGCCACTCGTCAAGGGTGCGGCGGACCAGGGAGCGGGCGGTGCGCACGGCGTCCGGCGCCGCGGGAAAGACCCACTCGGCACAGTCGCCCTCGCCGTCACCCACGCCGATCACTTCCCCGGCCGACGACCCCACCGCTGTCCGCTTTCGTGGGGTTAATGGGCACATACCCTTTATCCGGGCCCGGTACCGCTCACCGCGGTCCCACCTCGAGTCCCAGGTGTGCGAGCACCCGCTCGACGGCCGGTACGTCCTGGTCGAGCCAGGGCACGTCCCAGATCTGGGCGGGGGTCAGCCAGCGCAGTTCGTCGTGGTCCTCCAGGGGTGCGGGGGCGGCGGAGCCGGGGCGCAGGCGGGCGGTCCACACCTGGAGGACGAACGGCACTCTCAGGGGCCACTGTCCCGGGACGCGCTCACCGGGCTCGGCCGCCACCCCGAGCTCCTCGCGCAGTTCACGCACGAGCGCCGCCTCGGGCGTCTCGCCCGGCTCGACCTTGCCGCCGGGCAGCTCCCACCGTCCGGCCAGTTCGGCGGGTGCGCTGCGGCGCGCGGCGAGCAGGCGCCCGCCGTCGACCAGGGCGGCGCCCACCACGATCCGTTCCGTCATGCGCCGGAGCCTACGGCCTGTCGGGTCCGGCCCGACCCACCGTCGCGGGTCGGTCCGCCGTCGCGGGTCGGTCCGCCGTGGATCGGTCCCCTGTGGCCAGTCGGCCGTGGATCGGTCCGCCGTGGATCAGTCCGCGGTGGGCGTTCCGGCCGTGCCGAGCTTTTCGACCCAGTAGAGCTGCTTGTGCCCGCGACCGTCGAGGGTGTCCGCGATCTGCTGGGCCTCCGCCCGGGTCGCGTACCTGCCCACGCGGTAGCGATTGCCGTTGTCGTCCTGCCGGAAGACCAGCCAGGGAAGAGTGACCGTGCTGTCGTTCATCGCGCCCCTCCACTTCCCGTTCCCACCGCCCGCGGCACCCGCCGCGCCCCGCCCGCCAAGGAAACCGCAATCCGCATATGCCCGAGCCTACGCCCAACCTTCACGGAGCGAATACGGCTTTACACAAAGAGGTACGCAACCAGCCAGAACGCAGGGGGCGCACGATGCGGAACGCGCCGTCAGCGCACCCCGACACCTCCGGTCACGGGCATGACGGGGCCGGGCGAGGCGACCTGGGAGAACGACCGGATCGCAGCGCCGGCGCGAACGGCGCCGCGGGCACGGACAGCCGTGCGGGCGCGGGGGCGGAGCGCGGGAGGCGCACGACAGGCGTGCGCCATCTCACACCGACTCAGGCCGACTCGGGCCGCGATCGGGCGCGAACTCCCCCGGCTCCGGCGCAACTTGACGGACTACCGGACGGGCAGGTGGTACGCCACCCGGTAGCGGTCGGCCGGGACGACCACGTCGGCGGTCTCCACCGCGCGCCCGGAGGCGTAGAACGTGCGGTGCACGACCAGCACCACGTGCCCCGGTACGCCGCCCAGGGCGAGCAACTCCTCGGCGAGGCCGGGGCGGGCGCCGACCTCCTCGGTGACGTTGTCGACGACGACGTCGATGGCGGCCATCCGCTCGACGACGCCCATGCCGCCGAGCGGCCCCTCCTCGGGCAGCATCACCGGGGTGCGCCCGGTCAGGTCCAGGGGCTCCCACGAGGTGGAGAGCATCACGGCCTCACCGGCCTCCCGGAAGACGTACCGCGTGCACATCACCCGGTCGCCGGGCTTGATCCCCAGCCGCTCGGCGACCGCCCCGCTCGCCTCGGCCTGCTCGCTGCGCGACTCCCAGGTGCCGCGCCCGTCGCCGTCGGCCTGCTCCTGGCGGAAGGGCGTGGCGCCGCCGGCCGGCCGGTACCCGGAGCGGGCGACGCGCCGCGGGACGGGCCGCTCGCGCACATAGGTGCCGGAGCCGGAGCGGCCCTCGACCAGACCCTCGGCCATCAGCACCTTGCGGGCCTCCAGCGCGACGGTGTCCGAGACTCCGTACTCCTCGCGGATGCGCGCCTGGGACGGGAGGCGGGTATGGGGCGGCAGCAGGCCGTCGGCGATCTTCTTGCGGAGATCACCCGCGACACGCAGATACGCCGGCTGCTCACCGAATGTCACTGGCCGCTCCCATCAGGTTGTACAGACAGCAACAGCGTGGCAACCGTAGGTTGGCTCAGGCAAGCAAAGGCCAAAGAATCACTCGATGTGATGACTTATGTGTCCCGAGGGCTTTACGCAGGCACTTTCTCCCCACTGAGGCCGCTCTCACACCTCCACGCCGGGGTCGTCTCCCCCGCCGTCGCCACCGTCCTCGTAGTCCGGCTGTGTGGTGGCAAGGCCCAGAGCCTTGCGGGCGGTGACCGTGCTGTCGGCCACGACGAGGTCGTAGCCCTTGCCGTAGTGCTCGAAGTACGTGTCGAGGTCGGTGGCCTTCGCCGCCAGGCCCCACTCCCGCTGTGCCCCTCGCAGGTCCTCGGTCAACTCGGCGACCGGACGCCGGGCACCGGTGGGCCAGTCGTGCCCGTCCAGCATCGCGATCTCTTCCCTGAGCGCCTCCGAGACCTGGCCCGCCCAGACCCGGTAGCCCGCGAGGTCCTCCTCGACGGCCTCCGCCGCGGGCACCTCGTCCATGGCCCGGTTCAGGTGGCCCTCCGCGAGGAGGTACGTGTGCTGGTCCGGGTCGAGCCGCGCGCCGTCGTTGCGCAGCGAGCCGGTCAGCGTGTCCCGCTCGTCCGTGTTCCCGAACAGGCAGGTGATCTCGCGGTCACCGGTCCGCCAGCTCGCGGACGTCGGGGTCAGGTAGTACACGTCGACGTCGGCCGGCAGCGCCCAGCGGTCCATCGCGTAGGCGTCCTGGAGGGCGTAGCACCGGTCGTCGGCGGCGCGCGTGATCTCCGTGTCGCCCGGGTAGGACCCGTCCGGCAGGTCGAAGGCGGCGAACACCTCGCCGTCGTGCTCCTGCGTGCAGGGCACCTCGTCGACGTCGTACGTCACCCCTTGGAGGGAGCCGCCCGGAGTGGTGAAGCACTGGCCCTTCTCCAGTGAGTAGGCCGTGTCCTCGCCGCGCGCGGCGTCCCGGAAGCCGTCCCAGAAGTCGGCCGCGGCACCGGTGGCGAGCGTCAGCGTCCACAGGGCCAGTCCCACGGAGGACAGCACGCACCCGGCCACCGCGAACCCCTTGCCCCGCTCCCCCCGCTTCCGGATCCGGGCCAGCGCGATCAGGCCGAACACCAGCCCGACCGCCGGCACGAAGCACAGCACACCGAGCACGAACGCGGCGATGGCGAGCCCGTTCACGGGAGCCTGCCGGGGGTACGGCGCGAGCGGGTGGCCCCACTGCGGAGCGTACGGGCCCTGGGGGTACTGCCCTTGGGGTCCCGGCGGTGGCGGTGTCGACACGGGAACCGTGCTCCTGTTCGCGAGGGTGGTACGGCGACGGGTGCGGCCTCGCGCATCGTAAGGGGGCACGCGTGGGAGGCGCCGCGCGGGTCGCGGGCGCGCCGGGCGTCACTGCTCCCACAGCCGTCTGAGCGCCGCGTTGACCAGGAAGACACCGGCGAGGACGGCCGCCCAGCCCGGCCTCCCGGCGGCGGCCAGGGCGGCTGCACCGGCACCGAACCACAGCACCTCCAGGACGACCCGCCCGCCCCCTCGCGCCGGGTACCGGGCACGCGGCGATCCGAACAGTGCCCACGCCGTCATCATCACGGCCGGCGCGCCCACCCCCAGGGCCACCTCGACCGGCCACCCGTCCCCGACGGCGATCCCCCAGAGCGCGACCGCGATGTACACCGCGAGCTCCATCAGGAACATCACCAGCAGGTTGAGGGTCTTCAAGGACGAGAGCACGGCGGACTCCTGGTTCGGCGCGGGCACGGTCGGGCGCGGTGACCAAGGTGCCAGCAACGGCTCTCCGGCGCTGCTCAGTTGTCGAAGGCCGTGGCCCTGGTGTGCTTCTCCCAGGTCTCGACCTCCTCGCGGACCTGGTCGAGGTGGCCGAGGACCGCGCCGACGCCGTCATCCCCCAGCGGCAGGCGCAGCGGGGTGTGCTCGGCCGCGAGGGCCGCGCGGATGACCGCCGCCGCCTTGGCGGGGTCGCCGGGCTGGCTGCCGTCGCCCGCGGCGATCATCCCGCGGGTCTCGCCGACCTTGGGGTACGCGCCGCTGTCCGCGCTGATCCCGGCGTTGCCGGTCTCGAACAGGCCGGTGCGGAAGGAGCCCGGTTCGACGATCAGCACCTTGATCCCGAAGTCCTCGACCTCGTCCGCGAGCCCCTCGGACATGCCCTCCAGGGCGAACTTGGTGCCGCTGTACGCCGAGAAGCCCGCGAAGGACATCTGCCCGCCCATGCTGCTCATCTGCACGATCGCGCCGGAGCGCCGCTCCCGCATGGACGGCAGCACCGCGCGCGTCAGCGCGGCCGGTCCGAAGACGTGCACGTCGAACAGCGCGCGCAGCTCGTCCTCGCCGGTCTCCTCCAGGGCGCCCACGTGCGTGCGGCCCGCGTTGTTGACGAGCACGTCGATCCGCCCGTGCCGCGCCACCACGTCCCGTACGGCGTCCCCGGCGGCGGCCGTGTCGGCGACGTCCAGGCGCAGCGCCTCCATCTGGTCCGGGTGCGCGGCCACGAGGTCGCCGAGGGCCTCGGGACGCCGTGCCGCACCGACCACGACGTCGCCGTCGGCCAGGGCCGCCTCGGCGAGCGCCCGCCCGAAGCCGTTGCTCGCACCGGTGATCAGCCACACCTTGTTCATTCCGACTCCCTGGTTCCCTCGGTTCCCCTGTTCCGACGCCAACCACCCTGGGCCACAAGTCGGTTGCCGGTCCAAGACCCGCGGTGATAACCACTGGGCATGACGACGGACGTGCACGTGCGGGAGCTGCGCTACTTCGCGGCGGTGGCCGAGGAGCTGCACTTCACGCGTGCGGCCGAGCGCCTGTACGTGTCGCAGCCCGCGTTGAGCAAGCAGATCCGGGCGCTGGAGCGGCAGTTGGGCGCCGAGCTGTTCCGCCGTGACCCCCATGGTGTGTCCCTCACCGAGGCGGGTGCGGCGCTGCTGCCGCACGCCCGGCGGGTGCTGGCCGACTGGACCGAGGGCGCGGCGGCGGTGGAGGCGGCGCGTGCGGCTCGGCGCGGCACCCTCGTCGTCGGCATGAGCACCAGCCCCGGGCGCGGCGGTCTGCTGCCGGCGATCCGCTCCCGCTTCACGGCGGCCCACCCGGAGGCGGTCCTGCGGCTGCGGCAGATGACCTGGGAGGACCCGACCGCGGGCCTGTCCGACGGCACCGCCGACGTCGCGTACGTATGGCTGCCGCTGCCCGACGCCGACCGCTACGCCTGGACGGTGGTCGCCGAGGAACCCCGCCTGGTCGCCCTGCCCGAGACCCACCCCCTCACCGCCCGCGGGGAGATCGACTTCGCGGACCTGACCGACGAGCCGTTCCTCGCGCTGCCCCCGGAGGCGGGCGTGCTGCGCGACTTCTGGCTGGCGCTGGACGAACGGCGCGCACTCGACGGACCGGACGCCCGACCTCCGCGCGTCGGCGCGGAGATATCCGGCACGGAGGAGACGTACGAGGCACTGGTCGCGGGTCTCGGCATCTGCTTCGTGGCCACCGGCAACGCGCCGCTGATCACCCTGGGCGGCGTCGTCACCCGCCCGGTCCGCGGCCTGGCTCCCAGCCGCTACGTCCTGGCCCGGCGCCGCGAGGACGAGGGGCGCACGCTGGTGCGCGGGTACGTGGAGGCGTGCCGCCGGGTGACCGACCGGGCGTGACGGACCCTCAGGAGGGCTGCGGGGGCCGTTCGTCGAGGGCCTCCGGGAGCCGCTTCCCGCGGGCGACCGTCTCACGCTCAGCTCGTCCCATCGCGCACCGCGTCCCCTCCCGGCTCCGTCGAACGGCCGTCAGCCGCTGCGCACATGGGCCCGCACCCCCTGCAGACCGAACAGCACGAGCAGTTCGACCGCGCCGCCGTCGGCGCTGCCCAGCCAGTGCGGCAGGGAGGTGTCGAACTCGGCCGCCTCGCCGGGCGACAGCGTCAGGTCGCGCTCGCCGACCAGCAACCGCAGGCGGCCGCCGAGCACGTACAGCCACTCGTAACCCTCGTGGGTCTGCGGGGTCGGTTCGAGCGGTGCGGGGCGGCTCGGGATGATCATCTTGAACGCCTGGGTGCCGCCCGGCCGCCGGGACAACGGCACGAAGACCATGCCGTAGCGCTTGATCGGCTTCAGGTGGATGCGGGGGTCGCCCGTGCGCGGGGCGCCGACGAGGTCGTCCAGGGGGACGTCGTAGATCCGGGCGAGCGGCAGCAGCAGCTCCAGGGTGGCCCGGCGCTGCCCGCTCTCCAGCCGGGACAGCGTGCTCTCCGACACGCCGGTCGCCGCCGAGAGGTGGGCGAGGGTGATGCCCCGCTCGCGGCGCAGCGCGCGCAGTCGCGGGCCCACCGCGTCGAGTACGTCGTCCGTTCCGGCGTCCATCGGGCCACCTTGTCATAACAGCAAGTTTTCGTGCCGGATCGGGCGGTCGCTGTCGAGACTGGCCACGTCCGTCGCTCGCACCCGACCGAGCGTGTCGAGCAGCCGGTGCGACAGCCGGCCGAAGGCCGAACAACAGCCGACAGGTGCCGAGCAACAACCGGCCGAGGGCCGCACGCCCCGGGCTAGACCTCGTCGGCGCGCAGTGCCGCAAGCGAGAACCGACCGAAGGAGTTTCGATGAGTGCCACCGACGCGGTCACGTTCTGGGACGGTGTGTACGCCGCCCGTCCGGCGCCCGACGCGCCACGACCCAACGTCCGCCTGGTCGAGACGGTCACCGGCCTGCCGCCCGGTGACGCGCTGGACCTGGGGTGCGGCAGCGGCGGCGACGCGCTGTGGCTGGCCCGGCGGGGCTGGCGGGTCACGGCCGTGGACATCTCCGGCGTGGCGGCCGAGCGGCTCGCGGGGCTGGCCCGCGCACACGGCCTCGGCGACCTGGTCGACGCCGTACGGCACGACCTGCGCGCGGCCTTCCCCGAGGGCCGGTTCGACCTGGTCTGCGCCCACTACCTGCACACCCCCTTCGACCTGGACCGCGCGTCGGTGCTGCGTACCGCCGCGCACGCGCTGCGCCCGGGCGGGCGGCTGCTGGTCGTCGACCACGGTTCGACCGCGCCGTGGTCGTGGGACCAGGACCCCGAGGCCCGGTTCCCGTCCCCGGAGGAGGTGGCGTCGGACCTCGCCCTGGACCCGGCGACGTGGCGGGTCGAGCGGGCCGACGCCCCGCGCCGGACCGCGACCGGGCCGGGCGGGCGTACCGCCGAGGTCGTCGACCACGTCCTGCTCGTCCGCCGCACGGGCTGACCCGGCGCGATCCCACGAGGAGATCACCATGCCCATTACCCCCCGCACCTCTCGCACCCACCGCCGGGACACCCCGCCGCCCCGGACCGGCGGCGGCGAGGCCGAGACCCTGCGCGGGTTCCTCGACTACCTGCGGACCTCGATCGCCGGCAAGGTCGAGGGCGCCCCGGAACCGCAGGTACGCACGGCCGCGGTGCCGTCGGGCACCAACCTGCTCGGGCTGCTCAACCACCTGACCCACGTCGAGCGTGCCCTCTTCCTCGGAGAAGAGGTACGGAGCTGGCCGGCCACCTTCCGGGCCGCTCCCGAGGACGGCGTGGCCGAGGTCGTCGCCCGCTACCGCGCGGCCGTCGAACGGGCGAACCGCGTGCTCGACGCCTGCGCCGACCTCGGCGAACCACTCCCCCGGGCCCGTCCCGGCCGCCCGGCGCCCAGCGTCCGGTGGGCCCTGACCCACATGATCGAGGAGACGGGCCGCCACGCCGGCCACGCGGACATCCTGCGCGAACTGATCGACGGGACCACGGGGCGCTGACGGGCCGCCGGTCGGTCGAGGGGCCGGAAGCCGTCAGGCCGCGCTCGCGGACCCGCGTGAGCGGCGGTTGCGCCACCAGGTGACCAGCCAGAGGACGTTGACCCCGCCCAGCACCACCAGCACCGTCACCGCGTCGGCGTTCCCGGCGAGGCCGTGGCCCGGCCCCAGGCCGCGCACCGCCCGGACCAGGAGGGCGACGTCGACGGGCAGCGTGACCGCGGCCATGAACGTCAGGCAGGCGGCCGTGCCGACCACCAGGACGACGCTGTAGAGGCGGACGGCCCGGCGCTCGTGGGCGGGCAACCGGGCACTGGGGTCGCCGTCCCGGTCCCCCGCACGCACCCCACGGCGCACGGTCCGCATCGAGCGCATCGACCGCCGGGCCCGGTACCGGGCGTACGCCAGACCGTCGCCGTACAGATCTCGGCAGCCGGTGAGGTCCTGGAGGACGAAGTACAGGTCCGTGCGGGTGAAGACCATGCACTGGAAGGGCAGGGGCAGCAGGGCCAGCAACAGGGCCGCCGCCAGCAACCGGTGGGCGGTCGTGCCGGGCTCCGTCAGGGCGAGGACCAGGACCAGGGACGAGGCGACGGACAGGTTGAGGGCGATACCGGCCAGATAGGCCGTCAGCCGGTGCCGTCGGGGGGCGAGTTCGATGCCACTGATGTCGGTCTGCATGACGAGGAACTGGAGCCGGGTGCCCAGCCGCATCTTCCCCGGCACACCCGCCGCACGGGCGGTGACCAGGTGCGCCAGTTCATGGGCCAGCAGCAGCGTCCACCCGGCCGCCGCCCCGCTCAGCAGCACCACGCTGCCGTGGCGGCTCCACAGCAGGTCGCGGTAGCCCGGCAGCAGGTCGGGGCGGCGCACCAGGACGACGGCGGCGGCCACCAGCAGCGCCCCGACGAGCAGCGGGAGCACCGGGTGCAGGGCGAGGCGGACGTGGCGGGGGCGCAGCCACGGCAGTGACGCCCGCGGCGGTTCGGCATCCGGCACCGCGTGGTCGCCGATCCGGGCCACGAATCCCAGCGCGGCCAGGTCCCCGACGAAGTCCGCGATGTCGAACTCCTCCCCGGTCTCGGCGCGCAGCGACTCCTCCGTGCGCCCCACGCTCAGCCCCGCGCCGAGGAGTTCCACCGCACGCGCCCCGGCCGCGGGCAGGGCGACGAAGGTCCGGGTGGCCATGCGGCCCACGATCCACTCGTCCCGGTCCCGTCGTACGGCCAGGTCGTGCAGGAGGACACGGGTCGTCGGCGTGATCCGGGGCGGGCCGTCGGCGGCGGTGCTCACGGCGGCGTCGGCGCCCGCGGCGTCGGCCGCGGTGTCGGCCTCGGAGGCGTCGGCCGCGGGCCCGGCGGTGTCGGTCACGAGGGACCCCGGCCGCCGGAGCCGGAACGCTGGGCCGGTGCCGGATCGGGCTCCGCCGGGCGGCAGGCCGGGCAGTCGGGGCGCCGCGGCGAGCGTTGCAGGACCGGGTCGCCCGGCACCATGAGGTTGAGGCCGAACCGGCAGCCGGGTTCCACCGGCGGGACGCCGCACAGCAGCATCAGGGCGGCGTGGGCCAGCAGCCCACCGGACAGGCCCGCGGTCACGGCGTTGGCCGGATTCCACGGCATCCGGGGCGAGGCCACGTCCTCGTCCTGTCCCGGGGCGAGCCGCAGGTCGCGCCGCTCGATCTCGGCGTCGCGCAGGCACTGCCAGCACGCGCCCCGGCCCGGCGTGAAGACCCCCACGCTGACCAGCGGCCCGCGATAGCCCGCCTCCGCCCACGGCGTCCCCGAGGCCAGGCAGACCTGGTTGGCCCACCTGCGGATCGTGGCGGGCCGGTCGGCGGCGAGCAGCAGCGCGTCGTATCCCGGGGCGCCGTCGGCACCAGCGGCACCGGTCAGCAGGTCCTCGAGGTCCGCCGGGCCGCGCACCTCGCGCCGCTCGCCGGTGACCTCGGTGCCCGCGTTGAGCGCGCGCAGCGCGGCGAGCACCGCGTCGATCTTGGGTCTGCCGACGTCGCGTTCGCCGAAGAGGGTCTGCCGGTTGAGGTTGGACAGTTCGACCACGTCCGGTTCGACGCAGTGCAGCCGTCCCACTCCCGACGCCACCAGGTCCCGGGCGGCGGCCGAGCCGGTACCGCCGGCGCCGACCAGCAGGACCCGGGCCCGGCGGAGCAGCACCTGCGGGTCCCAGGGACTGCTCCTGGGCCGCAGGTCCATCCAGCGCATCAGGGTCATGCCCCTGCTGTGGCGCTCGCGTTCCCGCTCGGACAGTTCCGCGGGCGGCGGCGCACCGGCGTCCTCGACGTACCCGGCGTCGGTCAGGTCCGTCATCGCCTGGACGATGTCCGGGGCGGCCAGCCGCAGTTCCGGGTGGCGCCCGGACACCTCGGCGACGACGTCCGCGGCCGCCCGCGTCCCGTCCATGGCCCGGACCAGCGTCCAGACCCAGCCGTCGGGGTCCTTGACCTCGGCGCCGATGCCGTGGACGACGCTGCCGATCCGCACGTGCCCGTCCACGGTCCGGTAGGCGCGGTGCTCCGGCTTGATCCGGGGCCGCCGCATCGCGTGCACCGTCATTTTCGCGCCAACCTCGCATTCCCCAACCGCACGGTCTACAAGGGACGTTGACAACAGTGACGGGGTGGGCGAACGCTGGCAAGGGCACAGAGTGCCCCGCACACCCACGGGCACCGCGTGCACCACAGGCACGGCAGGCACCTCGTGTACTGCGGGCACGGCGGGCATCGCAGGCACCATCGGAAGGAGACGGCATGGCGAACAAGATCGAGATCCGTCCGCTGGACAAGAAGGAGACCACGGGCGACAGCGGTGGCAACGGCGGCGCCTGACCGGACGCGCCCCATGCAGCGCTACCTCACGGTCGCGGAGGTCACCGAGTCGGCGCGGCGGCTGGTCTCCCGGTTCCCCGGGGCCTGCCGCCTGCGCCGGATCGGCACCTCCCGGGCCGGCCGACCGATCCTGATGCTGTCCGTGGGCCATGGGCCGCGGCACGTCCTGGTGGTGGCCCGGCCGCACTCGGACGAGCCGGTGGGCGGCGCGACCGCGCTGGCCCTGGCGGAGCGGGTGGCCGACGGCGACCGCCGGTCCAGGGCGACCGACCCCGACACCGTCACCTGGGACATCGTCCTGTGTCTCGACCCGGACGGCGCGGCCCTGAGCGAGGGCCTGGAGGCGGCGACGGCCGCTCCCGGACACACCCTTGACCGCTACTACCGCGCCGCCTTCCGACCGGTCGCGGCGGAGCAGCCGGAGTGGGCGCCCATCGAGGGGCGGCGACTCCCGGAGAGCCGTGCGCTGCTCGACGCGATCGACGAGCTGCGGCCCGTTCTCCAGTGCTCGCTGCACAGCGTCGACGCCGGCGGCACGTGGGTCCAGCTGACCCGCGGCCTCCCCGGCCTCGCGGCACCCTTCCGCGCGTCCGCCACCTCGGTCGGCGTCCCGGTCCAGCACGGCACGTACGACGCCCTGTACTGGGAGAACCCGGCCCCCGGCATCCACGTCCTGCCCCCGCCGGACAGCACCGCCCGGCTGGCGGCCGGCTCCGAGAACATCGGCCTGTCCACCTGGTGCGCGCCCCAGCGGTACGGCGGTGTCACGGCGATCGTCGAGGTCCCCCTGTGGGCCACCGGTACGGCCGACGACACGTCCCCGCACCCCGACCCGACCGGTGCCCTGCGCGAGCTGTCCGGGCTGGTGCGGGAGAGCGGACGGCAGGTGACCGCCGTCTTCGAGAAGGCCCGGGGCTTCCTGCCGCCGGCCGGGGACAGCCCGCCCAGACGCGTACTCGAGTGGATGGCCGACGGCCTGTACGACCTGGTGGCCGAATCCTGGGAGCCCCTGCTCCGGCAGCCGGACGAGGGTTCCCGCACCGCGGCCCCACCCCGGCTGACGACGGCCGGGATCAGCGCCCTCGAGGTCGTCGCACGCCGCCAGCCGCTGCGCGCGGCCGGGCTCCTGCTGCGGCTGCTGCGGGCGGCCGGCGACCCGGCGGCCGACGTACTCCACCACGAGCTGGACGAGCTCTTCACCACCTGGTGCACGGACTTCGAGCAGTCCCTGCGACTGCGCTGGGTGCCCGTGCCCGACCAGGTGGCCCTCCAGACCCGCACGGTGGTGGCGGCGGCGGAGTGCGCGCTGAAACGCTGACCCACCGACCCGCCGACCCGCCGACGCACGGACGTACGCGGACGCGCTGCCGCGCCACGCACGGATGCACTGATCCGCTGACGCACTGACCGGCCGGCACGGTCCTGGACCGGGTCAGGAGAGCCGCATGTCGATGACGTACTTGCCGCGCACACCGCCGGATTCGAGCCGCCGATGGACCGCCGCGATGTCGTGCACGGGGAAAACGGTGTCGATCACCGGCCGGATCGTTCCCGCCTCGACGGCCCGGGTGAGGTCGGCGATCCGGTCGGCCGACGGGTTGTTGCTGAACATCTTGACGCGCCGGGGAGCGGCGGCCGCCCGCAGCGCGGTGCCGAGCATGGAGGAGACGACGCGGTCCGAGTCGAAGGAGAGGGCGACCAGACGCCCTCCGCGGGCCAGCCGCGCCTGGTAGGCACCCAGGTCGGTGCCGACGACGTCGACGATCACGTCGAAGCGGTCGAGGTCCTCCGGCCGGGTCGTGCGGTAGTCCACGGCCTCGTCCGCACCGAGCCGGGTGATCCAGTCGAGGTTGCGGGCGCCGGCGAGGGCGGTCACGTGCGCGCCGAGCGCCTTGCCCAGTTGCACCGCGATGCTGCCGACGCCGCCGGTGGCGCCGCGGACCAGGAGCCTTTCCCCGGGCTGGAGTCGCGCCTTGCCGATCAGGGCCGTCATCGCCGTGGTGCCCACCACCGGCAGGGCGGCGGCCTCGACCGGGCTCAGGTTCTCCGGAGCGCGGGCGAGCCGCTGCTCGGGCACGGCGACGTGGTCGGCGATGGCGCCGAAGGTGAGGTGCGGCATGAGACCCCACACCGCGTCCCCGACGCCCCAGGCGCGTACGCCGTCGCCGACGGCCGCGACCCGGCCGGCGAAGTCGCTGCCCAGGCCGCGCGGGAAGCGCACGCGCGTCACCCGGCGCATCTTGCCCGCTCGGAAGGCGGTCTCGCCGGCGTCCACGCTCGCGGCGTGCACGTCGACGAGGACTTCGCCGGGGCCCGGCCGGGGCGCGGGGACGTCGGCGACGCGCAGAACGTCGGGCGGGCCAAATCGGTCGAACTGTACGGCGCGCATGCCTTCGTCTCCTGTGTCGTGGACAAAAACGGGGTGCCCCTCCGCTTTCTTGAATATGGGGGCACCCCCCACTTAATGTCAAACGGCGGAGCCGCACGGCGGTGCAAGAATGGGGTGGCACCCCGCTTTACCGGCGAGGAAGGAGATTACGAGCGTGAGCAGGGAGAATCCGGGCCCGCCCAAGCGCGCGGACGCACGCCGCAACTACGATCGGATCCTCGAGGCCGCCGCGGCCGAAGTCGCCCGGCGCGGAGCCGACGCCTCGCTGGAGGAGATCGCACGGCGGGCCGGCGTCGGCTCCGCCACGCTGCACCGCCACTTCCCGTCCCGGTGGGGCCTGCTCCAGGCCGTCTTCCAGGAGCGCGTGGCGCAGCTCTGCGGCGAGGCCCGGTCCCTGGCACGCGAGTACCCGCCCGCGACCGCCCTGGCGAAATGGCTGACGTCCCTGGCGGTCTTCGGTGCCGTGACGCGCGGCGCCGCCCGTGCCCTGCTGCAGGCAACGGGCACGACCGCGTCGTCCTCTCCGGACTCGCGCTGCGAGCAACTGCTGATGGACGCGGGCGGCGACCTCCTTGCCCGCGCCCAGCACGACGGAACCGTCCGCGACGACGTGACCGTCGTCGAACTGGTCTCCCTCGCCAACGCGGTGTCCCTCACGGCCGAACACGCCTCCGACGCCGCGCAGCACGCCACCCGGCTCATGGGGATCGCCGTCGAGGGCCTGGGCGGGCCCGGACACGGCCCCCACGACTGACCCGCGTTCAGCTCCAGGCCCGCCGTTCCCGGCCGCGGGGGTCGTCGACCCTCGTCCACTCGGCGTCGATGCACATCGTGACCCGGCGGTCGGTGTCGTACGGGTCCCAGCCGGGGTCGCCGGTCCTGGCGAACCGGATCCAGGTCTCGTGGACGCGGCCGGCGAGGTCCTCGGGGGCGTCGTCGGGGCCGAGCAGGGCGGCCGGGCCGTGGAGTTCCGGCCGGTCCGCGAGGTCGAACACGAAGGGCAGTTCGACCCCGTGGGTGGCGCCCAGTTCGCCGTCCAGGGCGAGGGAGCGCCAGGCGAACCGGTAGGCGTAGGTGGCGGACCGCGGGTGGGCGGCATGGGCGTCGGCCAGAGCGCGGCTGCCCGCGCCGAACAGGGCGTCGCCCATGATGGCGGAGCGCAGTTCCGCGAAGGACGCCCCGGGGCGTGCCGCTCGGTAGGTCTCGACGAGCCGCGCGGGATCGGGGTGCGAGCGTGCGGCGGCCTCGTCGACGTCGGCGGCGGTCGAGGTGGCGTACTTGCCCACCGGGACCAGGTAGAGGTTGCCCTCCTCGGCGTTGGTGCCGACGAGCAGGTCGACGTCGGCGGCGCGACCGGCGGCGACGGACGCGGCGGGCTGGGTGTCCAGGACCAGGCTGAAGGGGCTGAGGCCGATCAGCGGGTCGCCGTGGGTCCCGGTCCGCAGGTCGATGCCCGCCAGCCCGGCGGCCGCCTCGACGAGCCGCTCGTCCGGGATGGGGCCGAAGGCGTCCACGTGGGGCTCGACGCCCAGGGCCCCGGCCGCGGCGCGGGTGACACGGGCGGCCTGCTCGGGCGTGAACGCGCCCAGGCCGCTGCCGCTCTGCACGATCGCCCGGCGGAACAGCCCGGCGGCCTCGGGGGTGGCGAGGACGCCGCCGACGATGGTCGCCCCGGCCGACTGGCCGAAGAGGGTGACGTTGCGCGGGTCGCCGCCGAAGGCGGAGACGTTCTCCCGGACCCAGCGCAGCGCGGCGACGACGTCGAGCAGACCGCGGTTGGCGGGCGCCCCGGGGACGTCGAGGAACCCGGCGATCCCGAGCCGGTAGTTGAGGGTGACGAGGACGACACCGTCACGGGCGAACGCGGAGCCGTCGTACAGGGCGGCCCGCGTCGATCCGGCGACGAAACCGCCGCCGTGGACGAACACCATGACCGGCAGGGCGTCACCTGCGTCACCTCCGGCGGCGGGCGCGAAGACGTTGACGGTGAGGTAGTCCTCGCCGCGGCTCCAGCCGGTGCCGAAGTAGGGGGTCATGTCGATGTCGCCGAGCCTGCGCGCGGCCTGCGGGGCGTTGGGTCCCGGCACGGTGGCGTCCCGTACGCCGTCCCACGGCTCGTGCGGCTGCGGCGGGGCGAACCTGCTCGTGCCGCGGGGCGGGGCGGCGTACGGGATGTTCAGGAAGGTGCGGGTGTCGCCCTGGCGCAGGCCGCGGACGGCGCCCTGCGCGGTGGTGACGACGGGTCCGGGGTGCTGGTTCATGCCGCGTGTCTTTCTCACTGGTGCGTCTCGCGTGTCCGTCTCGCGTGTCTGGTCTCGCGTGTCCGTCTCGCGTGTCTGGTCTCGCGTGACCGTCTCGCGTGTCTGGCTCGCCCGGCCTTGCGCGGGCATCATGCCTGCTCGGCCTCGGTGTACTTGGCGAACGGCGCCCAGCCCTTGATGGCGAACTTGCTCCCCGCACGCACGACTTCGGCGGCACCGTGGCCGCCGAGGTGCGCGGGGAAGACGAGGGCGTTGCTGTCGACCGCCGCGCCCAGGAGCTTGTGACGGGTGGCGCGGGCTTCTGCGGGGTCCTCGCAGAAGCAGCTGTTGGCGTCGGGTTCGTGGATCTGGATCGGGCTGTGCATCAGGTCGCCGACGAACAGGGCCCGGTCGGAACCGGACTCCAGCCGCAGCACGGACGAGCCCGGGGTGTGCCCGGGTGCGAGGTCGAGGCGCAGGTTCGCGTCGATCCGGTGGCTGTCCTCCCACAGCAGGGTGAGACCGGCCTCGTGCACGGGGGCGACGCTGTCCTCGAAGACGTTCTGGTTGCCGCGGCCGAGCAGGGTCTTGATCTCGTTGGCCGGGTTCCAGTAGTCGAAGTCCGCCTTGGCCATCAGGTAGGTGGCGTTGGGGAAGGTCGGTACCCAGGTCCGCCCGTCGAGGTAGGTGTTCCAGCCGACGTGGTCGACGTGCAGGTGGGTGTTGATCACGATGTCGACGTCCTCGGGGCGCACCCCGGCGCGGGCGAGATTGCCCAGGAAGTCGGTGTCCAGGCGGCTCCACACCGGCGCGTACGGCCGGTCCTTGTGGTTGCCGACGCCGGTGTCGACCAGGATGGTCCGGCCCTCGCTGCGCAGGACCCAGGTCTGGATCGCGGTGTTGACGATGCGGGTCTCGGCGTCCAGGAAGTCCGGCACCAGCCAGGAACGGTGCGTGTCCCACGCCTGAGCCGGGCTGTCCGGGACGAACGCCTCGGGCGTGAGGTCGACGGGACCGTAGTACTCCCGGACCCGGGTCACGGTGACGTCGCCCAGGGTGATGGTGTCCATGGTGCGCTCCAGTTCGATCAGTTCTTCCGCAAGGGTGCGTCGCGGTGCCGGGGCGGCGGTATGCGTCACGTGACTGCACCTGGCTGCGGCGGGCCGGCGTACTGCGCCGGCCCGTGCCGTGCGGGACCGTGGCGGGGCGGTCCCGCCGCCGCCCGCCCCACGGCCGCGCCGCCGTCCCGCTACTGTCGGAGAAATGCCAGTTCCTGGAGCAGCTGTGTCGAACGGTGGAAGCGCTCGAGCGGGCCGGAGTCCGGCCACGGACCTCGGCCCGACCGCGGTGAGCCGGGAAACCGAGACCGCGGACCTCGGCCCGACCGCGCTGGGCCGGGAAACCGAAACCACGGACCTCGGCCCGACCGCGCTGGGCCGGGAGACCGAGACCGCCAACCTCGGCCCGACCATGCTGGGCCGGGAGACCGAGACCGCGGAGCTCATGCGGCGCGTCGCCGCCGGCCGGACTCGCAGCGCGGTGCTGGTCGTCGAGGGCGAACCGGGTGTCGGCAAGAGCACCCTGCTCGACCTCGCCGTACGGCGGACGCGCGGGGCCGGCCACCGGGTGCTGCGAGCGGTCGGCAGCGAGTCCGAGCAGCATCTCGCCTTCGCCGGTCTGCACCAGCTGCTCCGACCCGTCCTCGGTGACCTGGACGGACTGCCCGCACGGCAGCGTTCCTCGCTCCGGGCCGCTCTGGGGCTGGCCGACCGTGCCGCGCCCTCCGACGCCCTGCTCGTCGGCCTGGCGGTGCTGACCCTGGTGTCGGATCTCGCGGAACCGGCACCGCTGCTGGTGGTGGTCGACGACGCCCAGTGGATCGACCCCGCGTCACTGGACGTGCTCTCCTTCGTGGCCCGGCGCATGGACAGCGAACCCGTGACGCTGCTGATGGGCGTGCGCGCCGCGGCCGCGCTGCCCGGGTTCGACAAGGGGTACGAGCGCCTGGCGATCGGTCCCCTGAGCGGGGACGCGGCGAACCGACTGCTCGACGAGCAGCCGGGGCCGCCCACCGGCCGCACCCGGGCCCGGATCCTCCAGGAGGCGGCGGGCAACCCGCTGGCCCTGGTCGAGCTGGCCCGCGCCGCCGCGAGCGGACAGCCGAAGGGCGCCGGGCGGGAGGGCCCGCTGCCCGTTACCGACCGGCTGGAAGGGATCTTCGCGGGGCACCTGCGGCACCTGCCCGACACCACCCGCCACGCCCTGCTGCTGCTCGCCGCCACCGACGCGGCGGACGCCCCGGCGGCCGCACGGGGCCTGCCCGAGGCGCCCGACACGGTGTGGGCGCCCGCCGAACGGGCCGGTCTCGTACGCCGGGACAGCGGCGGGGTCTCCTTCCGCCACCCGCTCGTCCGCTCGGCGGTCTACCACGCCGCGCCCTTCGAGGAGCGCAGACGTGCACACCTGGCCCTGGCACGGCTGCTGGGCGAGGAACCCGACCGGCGCGCCTGGCACCTCGCCGCCGCGACCGTGCGGCCCGACGCGCAGGTGTCGGCGGCCCTCGTGGAATCCGCCGGCCGGGCCCGGCGCCGGGGCGGCCACGCGGCCGCTGCCGCCGCCTTGGAGCGCGCCGCGCAACTGAGCCCGCGCCGCGCTGACCAGGCGCGGCTGCTGGCCGACGCCGCGGGCACGGCCGTCCTCACCGGCCAGCTCGGCTGGGTGGAACACCTGGCCGCCGAGGTACGGAAGCGCACCGACGACCCGGCGCTGCTCAGCCGGGCCGCGCTGGCGACGGGGCAGCTCATGACCGTGGGTGCGCACCACACGGCCGCCTTCGCGCTGCTGTCGCGCATCGCCGGGGAGGCGGCGGACGCCCGGTCGCCCCACCTGCTGGACGCGCTCGCCGCGGCGGCGGTGGTCCGCTACTACTCGGGCGAGGAGTCCCAGCGGCAGCGCATCGAGGCCCTGCTCTCCCAGGTGCCGGACTCGCCCGCGGGTGGTGCGCTGCGCGCCTGGACCCTGGCCGTCTCCGATCCGACCGGTGCGGGAGCGTCCCTGGCCCCGGCGCTGCCCCGGCTGATCGCCGCGGCCGGGGACGACGCCGGTTCCCTGACCGCCCTCGCCGTCGTGGCCTGGCTCCTCGACCGGACCACGCTGGCCGCCGCGACCTTCGACGAGGCGTTCGGCCGCTGGCAGGCCCTCGGTCCGCTGCCGGCCGGTCTGGCCTGCGCCGCGGGCTGGGCCTATCTGGAGCAGGGCCGCTGGGCCGAGGCCCGCACGGTGGCCGCCGAGATCACGGAGGTGGCCTCGCAGGCCGGACTGGCCCACGCCGAGGCGTGCGCACGAGCCCTCGACGCGACCGTGCTGGCGCTGCTCGGTGACCCGGCCGAGGCACGCCGGAACGCCGAGCGGGCCCTGGCCCTCGTCGATCCGCTGGAGAGCCGCTCCGTCGCGGTCTTCGCCCACCGCGCCCTGGGGCTGGCCGCGGTGGCCGAGGGCGACTACGACACCGCGTACGCGCGGTTCCGATCCGCCTTCACCGAGGACGGCGCCCCGGTCCACTACCACGTCTCCCACACCGTCCTGGCCGAACTCGCCGCGGCGGCCGTCCGCCGGGACCGGCGCGAATCCGCCGCGGTCCTACTGGAGCGATCGGCACGGCACCTGGGCACCGGCCTGACGGCACGCGTCTCCTCCCTGGTCGAACGAAGCCGCGCCCTGCTCGCCGAACCGGAGCACACCGAACGGCACTTCCGGGCGGCGCTGGCGGACGAAGCGGGCGAGCAGTGGCCCTTCGAGCGGGCGCAGACCCGGCTGGACTACGGAGAGTGGCTGCGCCGCCGACGCCGTATCGCGGAGGCCCGCCCGCTGCTGACCGAAGCCCTCGACACGTTCCGCCGGCTCGGCGCCCGCCCCTGGATCGAACGCGCGAAGGCGGAACTCCGGGCCGCCGGCATCGAGGCGAACGGCGTCGCACCCGGCGCACTCACCCGACTCACCCCGCAACAGCAACAGATCGTCCGGCTCGCGGCCCGCGGCCTGACGAACCGCGAGATCGGCGAGAAGTTGTTCCTCTCCCCCCGCACGGTCGGCTCCCACCTCTACCGCGTCTTCCCCAAGCTCGGCATCACCACCCGCGCCCAACTGCGCGACGCGCTCGACAACACCCTGCCGAACCCGGCACCGGCGCGGTGACACGCCCCTCACCGTAGTCCGCCGCTCACAACGGCCAGGCGGTGAGCAGATCGCCGGGGCCGTACGCGGCGTCGAGGCCCGGGGAGTCCACGCCGCTGCGCGAGACCGCCACCACCGGAAGGGGCATCGATCTCGACGTCGTTGGTGCGGGTCCAGTAGCCGCCCACCGCGGGGGCCGCGGGTAGCCGGTCGTCGGGCAGTACGCGCACCAGTGCCTCGCGGATGAGCGGTTCGATCGCCCGGCCGCGCCAGCTGGTCCAGCTGTCCCGGATCCGGGCCAGAGTCAGATCACCTCGTCCGCGCTCGATCTCCTCCATGGACGGGCCGAGCAAGTGCAGCCAGAACCGCAGGTAAGGATCCGCCACCCGGTAGCGACGGTCCTTGGACGGACGCAGCGACACGGGCAGCTCCGCCGCAATGACCCGCTTCTCGGCGAGCAGCTCCAGCGCTCGCTGAAGCGGCGTCGCCCCGATTCCGCCGGCCGCGCGGGCGATGTTGGTGAAGGTCCGCTCGCCACTGCCGATGGCCGCCAGCACCGTACGCGCCTGGGCCTGAGGCGGAAATTCGGCAGCCAGCGAGCGCTCGGCCGACACCAGCAGGGCCGAGACCGGATCGCTGAGCGCCTCCCCGAGGAAGTCCCACACTCCCGCGCCCGGCGGCCACTCCGCGCAGATCAGCGGCAGACCGCCGGTGACCAGCGCGGCACGAAGTCCGCCATGCCGACTACCTCCATGTCACTAACGACAACGTTAGTAACACAGACGTTAGCGACCCACTCCCACCGTGTCACCTCCAGCCCTCGGACCGATCGGCAGCCGAAGAAGGCAAAGCCATATCGGGGACGTGGACCACCGCGCTGCGGACCCGGTGCGGACAGCAAAGGCCGCCCAACCCGCTCCGTCGCAGGTCAGACGGCCTTTCGCCGGACGTATCAGACGTTGAAGCGGAACTCCACCACGTCCCCGTCCTGCATGACGTAGTCCTTGCCCTCCATGCGGGCCTTGCCCTTGGCGCGGGCCTCTGCGACCGAGCCCGTTTCGACCAGGTCGTCGAAGGAGATGACCTCCGCCTTGATGAAGCCCTTCTGGAAGTCGGTGTGGATGACACCGGCGGCCTCGGGGGCGGTGGCGCCCTTCTTGATGGTCCAGGCGCGGGATTCCTTGGGGCCGGCCGTCAGGTAGGTCTGCAGGCCCAGGGTGCGGAAGCCGACGTGGGCGAGGGTGGCGAGGCCGGGCTCGTCCTGGCCCACTGACTGGAGGAGCTCCAGGGCCTCGTCCTCGTCCAGCTCGGCGAGATCCGCCTCCAGCTTGGCGTTGAGGAAGATCGCCTCGGCGGGGGCGACCAGGGCGCGCTGCTCGTCCTTGAAGGCGTCGTCGGTCAGCTCGTCCTCGTCGACGTTGAAGACGTAGAGGAAGGGCTTGGTCGTGAGGAGGTGGAGGTCGTGGAGGAGCTCCGCGCGCTCGGTGCCCTGGAGGATGCCCTGGGAGAAGAGGGTGTCGCCCTTCTCCAGGATCTCCTTGGCCTCCTCGACCGCCTTGACCTTGGGAGCGATGTCCTTCTTGATGCGCGACTCCTTCTGGAGGCGCGGCAGGACCTTCTCGATGGTCTGGAGGTCGGCGAGGATCAGCTCGGTGTTGATCGTCTCGATGTCGTCCTTCGGCGAGACCTTGCCGTCGACGTGCACGACGTTCTCGTCCTTGAAGGCGCGGATGACCTGGCAGATCGCGTCGGACTCACGGATGTTGGCCAGGAACTTGTTGCCCAGGCCCTCGCCCTCGCTCGCGCCGCGCACGATGCCCGCGATGTCGACGAAGTCGACCGTCGCCGGGAGGATCTTCTCGGAGGAGAAGATCTCGGCCAGCTTCGCCAGACGGGGGTCGGGGACGCCGACCACGCCGACGTTGGGCTCGATCGTGGCGAACGGGTAGTTGGCCGCGAGCACGTCGTTCTTGGTCAGGGCGTTGAACAGGGTCGACTTGCCGACATTCGGCAGACCGACGATTCCGATCGTGAGCGACACGTTGCGACTTCCCGTACGTGAGATGCGGAGGGGCGGGTGGGATGGGGCGGGCCAGGCATGGGCCGATCCACCAGTCTACGGGGTGTGCCGTACCGGACCCGCGCGGAGTCGAACGCTTGGCCAAGACACGCCCGGCGGCGTGTCTGTCGGCCTATTCGGCACATAAACCGACCTAAGTTGGTCCAGTGGAGCAACACAGGACGCGACCTGCCCAGTACGGACCGCGACGAAGCGGGGCGCCGCTGCCCGCCCAGGGGCGCGGCGGGGCCGCTGCCGCGCGGCCGCCGGTGGGCCGGGCGGCCGGGCGGCCGGTGGGCCGGCCCGTGCAACCGGCGCGTCCGGCTCCGGGAGCGGGTTCGCCGGTGGCCCGGGTCGTACGTGCCCTGCGGGGGATGCCCAATCCGCGGTTGACCGGGCTCGGCAGTGGTCTGTTCTGCGCTGCCGTGATGACCCTGCTCGGCTTCCTGGACGGGCTGCTCTTCGGTGCGTCCCTGACCGTGTACGGGGTGCTGTTCGTGCCGGTGAGCCTGCTCACCGCGCTCTGGGTGCGCCGGGGCGACCTGCTGACCGCACCCGTCGTCGTGCCGATCGCCTTCGCCGTGGGCCTGGTGCCCGTGGCGGAGAGCGGGGACGGTCTCGGCGGACGGTTGATGGGGCTGGTCACCGCGCTGGCCACCGAGGCCGGGTGGCTGTACGGCGGGACGCTGGTCGCCGGGTCGGCCGTGATCGTGCGCCGGATCCGCCTGGTACGGCGACGGGCCGCCGCCCGCAACCGGCCCCCGGCCGCCTGAGCCACCCGCTCGCACGCCCCCGCGGTCTGACCGGCCCCGTTCGGACTGGGCCCGGCCCGATCACGCCCCCCGCTCAGCCCGCCGCGCGCATCGCCGCTCCCACGATCCCCGCGTTGTTCTGGAGCTGGGCGGGGACGATCTCCGCGCGGATGCCCTCGATGTGGGGCAGGAACTTGTGGGACTTGCGGCTGACGCCGCCGCCGATGATGAACAGCTCGGGCGAGAACAGCATCTCGACGTGGGCGAGGTACTTCTGGACGCGGTGGGCCCAGTGCTCCCAGGACATGTCGTGGTCGTCCTTGACCTTGCTGGAGGCCCGCTTCTCCGCGTCGTGGCCCTCCAGCTCCAGATGGCCCAGCTCGGTGTTGGGGACCAGGACCCCGTCGGTGAACACCGCGCTGCCGATGCCGGTGCCGAAGGTGAGCAGGATGACCGTGCCCTTGCGGCCGCGCCCGGCGCCGAAGTGCATCTCGGCCACGCCGGCCGCGTCCGCGTCGTTGACCACTGTCACGTCCAGCCCGCCCAGCCGCTCGGCGAACAGGGCGCGCGCGTCGGTGTCGACCCAGCTCTTGTCGACGTTGGCCGCGGTGCGCACCGTCGCGCCGCCCGTCACGACACCGGGGAAGGTGAGGCCGACCGGGCCGGTCCAGCCGAAGTGCTCGACGACCTCCTTGACCCCGTCGGCCACGCCGTCGGGGGTCGCCGGGTGCGGGGTCAGCACCTTGCAGCGCTCCTGGGCCAGGTCGCCCCTGTCGAGGTCCACAGGGGCGCCCTTGATCCCGGATCCGCCGATGTCCACGCCGAAGATCTGCATGGCCCTACGTTACGACGGACGACTGACAGTCACCCAAGCGGTGCCCCAGCCGGTCAGGTCCCGGCCGGTCAGTCCCCCGCCGTCCCCGAGCCGCCGCGCTCCGCGACCAGGGAGGCCGCCTCCTCGCGCAGGTCGCGGCGCAGCTCCTTGGGCAGTGAGAAGGTGATCGACTCCTCGGCGGCCTTGACGATCTCCACGTCCTCGAAGCCGCGCCGCGAGAGCCACTCCAGGACCTGCTCGACCAGGACGTCGGGGACGGAGGCGCCGGAGGTGACACCGACCGTGGTGACGCCGTCCAGCCAGGACTCGTCGATCTCGTCGGCGAAGTCCACCAGGTACGCCTCGCGGGAGCCGGCCTGCTTGGCGACCTCGACGAGGCGCTTGGAGTTGGAGGAGTTGCGCGAGCCGACGACGATCACCAGCTCGGCCTCGGCGCCCATCTGCTTCACCGCGAGCTGGCGGTTCTGCGTGGCGTAGCAGATGTCGTCGCTCGGCGGGGAGATGAGCTGCGGGAACTTGTCCTGGAGCGCGTCGACGGTCTCCATCGTCTCGTCGACGGAGAGCGTGGTCTGGGAGAGCCAGACGACCTTGGACGGGTCGCGGACCTCGACCTTCGCGACGTCCTCGGGGCCGTCGACGAGCTGGATGTGGTCGGGGGCCTCGCCGGAGGTGCCGATGACCTCCTCGTGGCCCTCGTGGCCGATCAGCAGGATGTCGTAGTCGTCGTTCGCGAAGCGGACGGCTTCCTTGTGGACCTTGGTGACGAGCGGGCAGGTGGCGTCGATGGTGGCGAGCTTCCCGCGCTCGGCCTCCTCGTGGACGACGGGGGCCACGCCGTGCGCGGAGAACATCACGATGTTCCCCGGGGGGACCTCCTCCGTCCGCTCGACGAAGATCGCGCCCTTCTTCTCCAGGGTCTGGACGACGTACTTGTTGTGGACGATTTCGTGCCGGACGTACACCGGAGCCCCGTACTGCTCCAGGGCTTTCTCGACGGCGATCACGGCGCGGTCCACACCCGCGCAGTAGCCACGGGGGGCGGCGAGCAGGACACGGCGGCCAGGCGAAGCAGTCATGGCACCCATCGTAAGGCCGCGTTCGGCGGGTCAGAGATCGCGTGGGTGCGGCGTTGCCGGGGAGACTGGCGGGAACGTTCCGAGGCGTGGCCCGAAGCGGAAACCGGGGCGGGAACCGAGGCACTGGCGGAGGCACGATGTCGCAGGCGGATACGACGGCCCCTGGGGCCGGTGGTGAGCACCAGCTCAGGCGCAGTCTGGGCTTCAGGGACCTGGTCGTCTACGGCCTGCTGTTCATCGCGCCGATGGCGCCGGTCGGCGTCTTCGGCACGCTGGACGCCAAGTCGCACGGCGCGGTCGCCCTCGTCTACCTGGTCGCCACGGTCGCCATGGCGTTCACCGCATTCAGTTACGCGCAGATGGTGCGGGTGGTCCCCCAGGCGGGCTCGGTGTTCGCCTACGCGCGCGCGGGGCTGGGCAACGGGGCCGGGTTCGTCGCCGGGTGGATGGCGATGCTGGACTACGTCCTCATCCCGGCGGTGGCGTACCTGTTCTCCGGCATCGCCATGGAAGCGCTGGTCCCCGAGGTGTCGCGGTGGGTGTGGACGGCGATCGCGGTGGTCGTCACGACGCTGCTGAACCTGTGGGGGGTGCGGACCGCGGCCCGGGTGGGCTTCCTGGTGCTCGCCATGGAGATCGTCGTACTGCTCGTCTTCGTGGCCACGGCCATCGTGGTCCTTGCGCAGGACGGGGCGGAGCGCGACTGGCTGTCGCCGCTGTCGGGGGACGGCACGCAGGGGGCGTTCGCGCTGTCGGCGGTGGTCGGGGCGGTGTCGGTGGCGGTGCTGTCGTACCTGGGCTTCGACGCGATCGCCACGTTCGCCGAGGAGGTCACCGGCGGTTCGGCGAAGGTCGCACGGGCGTTGCTGTTCTGCCTGGCGCTGGCGGGCGTGCTGTTCGTGGCGCAGACGTACCTGGTGGCGCTGCTCGAGCCGGTGTCGTCGGCTCAGCTTGCGGCCGAGCCGGAGCGGCAGGGCTCGGCGTTCTACGACGCCGTGGACGCGTCGGTGGGCACCTGGCTGCACGATCTGGTGGCGGTGAGCAAGGCGATCGGCGCGGCGTTCGCGGCGCTGGCCGGGCAGGCGGCGGCCGGGCGGCTGCTGTTCGCGATGGGCCGGGACCGGCGGCTGCCGGGGGTGCTGTCGCGGACGGACGGCGGGGTGCCGCGCGTGGCGCTGCTGGTGTCTGCGGTGATCACGATGGCGGCGGCGGTGTGGGCGGCACGCCGGGACGACGGTCTCGACCACCTGGTCTCGGTGGTCGACGTCGGCGCGCTGACCGCGTTCACGCTGCTGCACGCGAGCGTGGTGGGCTGGTTCGTGGTGCGGCGCGGCGGGGACACGGTCAGCTGGTGGCGGCACTTGGTGGTGCCGGTGCTGGGCGCGGCGATCACGGTCGCGGTGATCGTGGAGGCGTCGGGGACGGCGCAGGTGGTCGGGGCGATCTGGCTGGCGGTGGGTCTGGTGGTGCTGGCGGTGCAGTGGAGGGGGCGGCGGGAAGCGGACCCGACGGGAGCCTGACGGGCCCAGCGGGGGTGCGCCGAAGACCCGGCGAAGGCGTGACAGGGCCCGGCGGGACATGACGGCCCAGCGGGGGGTGTGACGGGGCCCGGCAGGGGGTGGCGACGGGGGCGCACCTGCGGGCCGGGTCGTCGGACCCGGCGGGGCGTGACGGCCCAGTGGAGGCATGACGGGGCGCGACGGGGACGTCCCCCGCGCGCGTGTAAACCCGGTGAGCGGACGACGGGGGCTCACGTGCGGGCCGGATTGTCGGACCCGGCGGGGCGTGACGGGGCCCGGCGGAGGCATGGCGGGGCTCCACGGGGACACCCCCGCGCGCGTGAACCCGGCGAGCGGGCCACGGGGGCGTGCGCGCGGGGGCCGGATTGTCGGACCCGGCCGTTACGCTCGGGCGCATGGCTGCCAACTCGACTCCCGAAAGCCCGCTGCCCGTGGGCGAGGTGTCCCGGCTGATCGGGGGCTGGATCGACCGGCTCGGCGCGGTCTGGGTCGAGGGGCAGATCACCCAGCTGTCGCGGCGGCCCGGCGCGGGTGTGGTCTTCCTGACGCTGCGCGACCCGTCGTACGACATCTCCGTGAGTGTGACCTGCTACCGGCAGGTGTTCGACGCCGTGGCGGACGTGGTCGGCGAGGGCGCGCGGGTGGTCGTGCACGCGAAGCCGGAGTGGTACGCGCCGCGCGGGCAGTTGTCCCTGCGCGCGGCCGAGATCAAGCCGGTGGGCGTCGGGGAGCTGCTGGCGCGGCTGGAGCAGCTGAAGAAGGCGCTCGCGCGCGAGGGCCTGTTCGCGGCCGAGCGGAAGAAGCCGCTGCCGTTCCTGCCGCAGCTGATCGGCCTGGTCTGCGGACGGGCCTCGGCCGCCGAACGGGACGTCCTGGAGAACGCCCGGCACCGCTGGCCCGCCGTCCGCTTCGAGGTGCGCAACGTCCCGGTACAGGGCGTGCACGCGGTGCCGCAGGTGGTGCAGGCGGTGAAGGAGCTGGACGCGCTGGACGACGTGGACGTGATCGTCGTCGCGCGCGGCGGCGGCAGCGTGGAGGACCTGCTGCCGTTCTCCGACGAGCAGCTGGTGCGGGCGGTGGCCGCCTGCCGTACGCCGGTCGTCTCGGCGATCGGCCACGAGCCGGACAGCCCGCTGCTCGACCTGGTCGCCGACCTGCGCGCCTCCACACCGACCGACGCCGCCAAGAAGGTCGTGCCGGACGTCGGCGAGGAGTACGAGCGGGTGCGGCTGCTGCGGGACCGCGCCCGCCGGTGCGTGGCGGCGTTCGTCGACCGCGAGGAGCGCGGGCTGGCCCACGCGCTGGCCCGGCCGTCGATACAGGACCCGCACCGGATGATCGAGGAGCGGGCCGAGCAGGTGACTGCCCTGCTGGAGCGGGGCCGCCGCTCGCTGCGGCACCACCTCGACCGGGCCGACTCCGAGCTGACGCACACGCACGCGCGCGTGGTGGCGCTCTCCCCCGCCGCGACCCTCAAGCGCGGGTACGCCGTACTGCAGCGGGCCGACGGCCACGCCGTTCGCGACCCCGGCGAGGTGGAGCCCGGCGAGACGCTGCGCGCACGCGTGTCCGAGGGCGATTTCTCCGTACGAGTCGACGCATAGGGTGGGTGGATGACCAGCGAGGTGGAGCAGCCGACGGCGATGTCCGAGGCGCTCGGTTACGAGCAGGCGCGGGACGAGCTGATCGAGGTGGTCCGGCGCCTGGAGGCCGGCGGTACGACGCTGGAGGAGTCCCTCGCCCTGTGGGAGCGGGGCGAGGAGCTGGCGAAGGTCTGCCGCCGCCGGCTGGACGGCGCGCGGGCCCGCCTGGACGCGGCGCTGGCCGAGGAGGACGCGGACGCCGAGGACGCCGCCGAGAGCGGCGACACCCCTGGGGCCTGACCGGCTAGGCGTCCTTCGCCGTGTCCTCGGCCAGGGTGTGCGCGACGAGCGCGTTGGCGTGTCCGTGGCCCAGTCCGTGCTCGGTCTTGAGCCAGGCGACGAGTTCCATGTGCTTCGTGAGCGGCGATGTGCGGATGAGGTCCTTCCACTCCGCGACCGGACGGCCGTACTTCTTCTCGATGGACGGGAAGTAGCTGGCCGGGCCCTTCACGGTGGCGGTCATGTCGATGCGCTCCCTGTGTGCGAGGTACGAGGTACGGGACAAGAAGTACGAGTGGCGATGTGTCCTGTAGGACCGCGGTCGGCGAGGGAAGTGGTCGCCGACCTCGTGTGATTCACGTCACTCGACTCACGTCACTCGACCTTCAGTGAGGTGAAGCGGGGCCAGCCCTGTTCCGCCCTCTCGTTGCGCGCGCTGAGCGAGAACCCTCCCGCGCCCTCCGCCGCCCGCCACCGGCCGGCGCGGACCGAGGTGCAGGGTTCGCCGTCGATGCTCACCCGCACCCGCCGGGGTGTCACCGACACGGTGATCCGGTGCTCGGCGGCGGGAGCGAGCCGGCAGGTCCGCCGGTCGCCGGTGCCCTCCGGCCCGCTCGTGGTGAGGCTCGCCGTGTGGTGGCCGACGGAGAGCGCCACCGGGTGCTCGCTGCCCACGCGTACGGTGATGCCGACGCCGTTGGAGGTGCCGTGCAGCCCGTTGGCGGTGGCGCGCAGCCGGTAGGTGTGCCAGTCGGCGGTGGCCAGCGGGCGGTAGGCGGCCGAGACGTAGTCCGTGCCGTCCGGGGGACGGACCTCGCCGGTGAGCGTCCCCGGTCCGGTCCGCCCGGTGTCGCCGGTCGTCTGCCAGTGCTCCGGGTGGGACAACGGCCGGTCGGCGTCGGACGGCGCCGCCGGGGTCCACCGGGCCAGTTCGCGCAGGAGCCCGGCCGGGGTGGTGTCCCTGGTGACTTCCAGCCGTTGCACCTGTCCGGCGGCGGCCGCGCGGGGGCCGGCCGGCAGGGGCCGGGCCGAGTTGTTGGTGAGCGTGGCCGTGAAGCGCGCGCGCAGCATGGACCGCAGGGTGTCGGCGCCGTGCGCGCCCAGGTTGGACTCGGCCGGCCGTTCCGAGAACGGGTAGGCGAACAGCCGAGGGCGGGGCAGGTCGTGTGCCACGAGGTCGCGGACCGACCGGTCGAGGTCCGCCGCGATCCGGCGCCGGTACTCGTCGGGGGTCTCGACGCGTGCTTCGTCCGCCAGCCACAGCCGGTTGGTGAACGCCGAGCGCTCGTGTCCGGCGGCGTCCACGGCGGCACGTTCGTGGCTGAGGTGGGTGTGGGCCTGGAAGTCCCAGCGCCCGGACCGGGCCATCCGTTCGATCTCGGCCCAGGAGAGGTAGTACGGCCGGTGGGTGCCCACCCGTCCGGTGATCAGGTAGGCCGCCGCCTTCATTCCGTGTCGGGCCAGGACCGGGTCGGCGTGCGTCCACAGTCCGTGCGTGCCGTCGTCGAAGGTGAGGTAGACGGTGCGCGGGCCGGGGAGGCGGCCGTCGCTCAGGAAGCCGGTGAACTCGCGGGTGGACAGGGTGCGGTAGCCGGCCTCGCGCAGGGCGCGCAGCTGGGCGTCGAAGCGTTCCGGGGAGACGGTGTAGCGGCTGCGGCCGTCGGGGCCGACGTCGTGGTAGGCGAGGACGACCGGCGCAGCCCCGGCGGGCGTCGCCTCGGCGCCGGCCGCCGCGCCGGCGGCACCGGACGCGGGCGGGGCGGCCTGCTCGGCGACCGCGCGCCGGGCGGCGTCGTAGTGCCAGGCCACGGTGAACGGCAGCGCCACGACGGCCGCCGTGAGCAGTCCGAGGGCGGCACGCAGCAGGGGCCGTCCCGGCCGGTTTGCGGGGGAAGCGTCGCGCGTCACGTCCACCGTCCCCGGGTGATGACGAACAGGTAGACCAGGGCGATGACGGCGAACGTGAGGCCGACGGCGAGCGAGCGGCCCAGCCCGCGCAGCAGGATCCTCATGCGGCGCTCCTCGCCCAGACGTTCCGGCGCAGTGTGAGCAGGGCGTACGGCAGCAGCCAGGCCAGTACGCAGCAGGACAGCAGACTCATCAGGGGGCGGCAGCGCCAGGCGCGGTCGCCCGGGTGGTCGAGGCGGTAGGCGAGGCCCCAGACGCACCCCTTCAGGACGACCCCGCTCAGGTAGAGCAGGGTCAGCAGGCCGGCCAGGTGCAGCGGGGCCCACACCAGGTGCCGGACGACCAGGGCCGGTGCCGCGATCACCCACAGGGCGTGCCCGTAGTACAGCGCGGCGGCGGCCGGGCCCCGGCGCCACATGAAGCGCCCGGTGAAGAACAGGTTCCTGATGAAGCTCTTCTTCCACCGGATCTGCTGGCGCAGGAAGGCGGAGGGCCGGGACGGCACCCGGGTCCAGACCCGGGCGGAGCGGGTGTAGCCGACCTCCCAGCGCAGCTCGGGGTAGTCGTGCTCGCGGACGAAGGGGGAGTCGGCGTGCCGCTCCTTGAGCGCGCGACCGTGCCAGGCCTGGCCCAGGACGTAGCCGGTGAGCTGGCGGTCGGTGGCGAACCGGAAGGGGGCGCCGAGGAAGCGGTCCTCGGCCCAGGCGGGCAGGTAGTTCCAGACAGCTTCCCGGCGGAAGGCGGCGAGCGGTCCGGAGACGCAGGTCACCGAGCCGACGGCGGCCTCGGCGGCCTTGCTGATCCGGAACTGGCCCTCGTACCAGATGTCCTGGACCCGGGCCAGCAGTCCGGCGCCGGTGTTGAGCGCCCGGCAGTGTCCGCCGACCGCGCCCAGTTGCGGGTGCCGGACCAGGGCGGTGACGCAGTGCCGTACGGCGTCCGGCGCGACGACGCAGTCGGAGTCGGTGAACAGCAGGACGTCCCCGTCGGCGACTGCGCAGGCACGGACCAGCGCCCCCTTCTTGCCGAGGTTCTCCTCCAGCCTGATGAGGGTGAGCGGCAGCTCCTGGGCGAGGCGTTCCAGGACGTCCGCCGTGCCGTCGTCGGACGCGTCGTCGACCACGACCAGTTGCAGGTCCGGGTAGTCGACGGCCGCCATGGAGCGCACGCAGTCCTCGATGTGCGCGCGTTCGTTGCGCACGGCCATCAGGAAGCTCACCCGGGGCCGCGCGGGGAGCGCCGGGAATGCCTCGGCGTGGCGCGGGCGGCGGCGCAGGGGGCGTACGGCCGGGTCGTCGTAGCGGCTGTAGGCGAGGTGGAGGAGGCAGACGGTGCCGCCCAGCACGGTCACGCCGTAGAGCGTGAGCGGGTCGAAGGCGTGCGGCAGGCGGACGGCGCTGCGGGCCAGCAGCAGGAGGAGGGGCAGCAGGGCGAGCAGGGTGAGCAGCCGTACGACGTCGCGGCGGACGCCGGCTTCGAGGGCGTCGAGTCGGCCGCCGACGCGGTGGCGGACGCCGGTGCGGACCGGGGTGCCCGGACCGGGTCCGGGGCGCAGGACGGTCATGCGGTGACCTCGGCGGCGGAACGCGCGCCGCTCCCGGCACGTTCCGCCGCCCCGGCGAGGGGGCCGCGCTGCCGGGTGTCCAGGACGGGCGGGGCGTCGGCGGCGCACAGCCAGGTCAGGTCGTGCACGGGTTGGACGGTGTGCAGGACGACCAGGTCCCACGGGCGGGTGTGCGGATCCGGTACGTGGTGCAGCGTGTCCGCGCCGACGCGCAGAGACGGCACCAGGGGGTCGCAGTAGGCGACGTCCGCGCCGGCTCCGGCGAGCCCGGCGAGGATCTCCAGGGCGGGGCTCTCGCGGACGTCCGCCACGCCCTCCTTGTAGGCGACGCCGATCAGCAGGACACGGGCGTCCCGCGGCGGGACGGCGGCGCCCGCCAGCAGGTCCAGGGCCCGCTCGGTGATCCGCGTGGGGCGGTCGCTGTTGGCCGCGAGCGCGGTGGCGACCAACGGCGCCTGCTGCCTGGCCTTGCCCAGCTGCCACAGCAGGTAGTGCGGGTCGCAGGGGATGCAGTGACCGCCGACGCCGGGTCCGGGGTAGAAGGGCATGAAGCCGTACGGCTTGGTCGCGGCGGCCTCGATCACGGGGGCCGGTGCCAGGCCGAGCGAGTGGCAGGCGTCCGCGAGTTCGTTGGCCAGGGCGATGTTGACGGCGCGGTAGGTGTTCTCCCAGAGCTTGGCCATCTCGGCGGTCTCGGGGTCGGGGACCGTCCGGACGACGGAGGCCGTCGGGGCCAGCAGGGCAGCGGCCGCGCGGCTGCTGTGCGGTCCGGCGCCGCCGACCAGGCGTGGGGTGCGCTCGGGGGTGTGTTCTTCGTTGCCGGGGTCGATGCGCTCGGGGGCGAAGGCCACGTACACGTCCTCGTCGGCGGTGAGCCCCCGGGCCCGCAGCGGTTCGACCAGGAGGTCCCGGGTGGTGCCCACGTAGCTGGTGGAGGTGAGCACGATCAGCTGACCGGCCACGGCGTGCTCCACCACCGACGCGCAGGCGGCGGACAGCGCGGTGAGGTCGGGCTCGCGCCGGGCGTCGACCGGGGTCGGCACACAGATGACCACGGCGTCCGCGGCGCGCACGGCCGTGGCGTCCGAGGTGAGACGGAAGCCGTCACCGGCCGAGGCGCAGGCGAGCTGGGCGTGGTGCAGCGGGAGCAGGTCCACGGCTCCGCGGGCGATGTCCCGCAGCCGGTCCGCGCTGTTGTCGATGCCGATGACGGTGGCGCCCGCGTCGCGCAGGGCGAGCGCGGTGGGGAGTCCGACGTAGCCGAGTCCCACGACCGCGACGGTTGGTCCGGATACATCATTCTTCGAAAAACCTGGCTTGAATTTCACATCGTCATATAGACGCACTCCCGGGAAGCCCCAGTCCCCCGACACACATGCCGCCGAACACGCCAGGGCCCCTTCACTCGTGCGGCTGCGTGATGCGCACTCGCGCGGCTGTGCGAGCGCACTCGTGCGGCCGTGTGAAGCGGATCACCGCACTCCCTTTTTGGTTGAAGCTTGAACTTCTTTGTCGTAGTGTCGTGGGCGTCAACGGCTCCCGGCCCCCACAGCCGCGCGGAGCCGACGCATCCCCCCGGAGAAAGTTCACGCATGTCTCTCGTTCTTGACCCCGCCGCCCAGGACCTGCTGTTCCGCGAGGCCCGCACCGCGAACACCTTCACCGACGAGCCCGTCACCGACGAGCAGGTGCAGGCCATCTACGACCTGGTCAAGTACGGTCCGACCGCCTTCAACCAGTCGCCGCTGCGCATCACGCTGGTCCGCTCCCCCGAGGCCCGCGAGCGCCTGGTCGCGCACATGGCCGAGGGCAACCGGCCCAAGACCGCCGCCGCCCCGCTGGTCGCGATCCTGTCCGCGGACAACGAGTTCCACGAGGAGCTGCCCGAGCTCTTCCCGCACTTCCCCGCCGCGAAGGACGCCTTCTTCAGCGAGCGCCCGGTCCGCGAGGGCGCGGCCACCCTGAACGCCGCCCTGCAGGCCGCGTACTTCATCGTCGGCGTCCGCGCCGCGGGTCTGGCCGCCGGACCGATGACCGGCCTCGACTTCGAGGGCGTGCGCAAGGAGTTCCTGGACGACGACCACACCCCGCTGATGGTCGTCAACATCGGCCGTCCGGGCCCGGACGCCTGGTTCCCGCGCTCCCCGCGCCTCGCCTACGACCAGGTCGTCACCACGGTCTGAGGCACGCGGCACCGCACGCGCGACGAAGCCCCCGGCATCCCCGCCGGGGGCTTCGTCATGTCCTGCGGGACGGGCCGCGGCCACTCGGCCGGCGGGCGGGCCGACGGGTCACGTCAGCTTCAGGGCCGCCGCCATCTTGCCGAGCTGCTCGAACGAGCCGGTGCCGGCCACCACGGTCGTCGCGCCCTTCATGTCGTCGGTGCCGTGCAGCACCAGCGCGTCGTACCGGCCGCCCGTGTACCGGGTCCAGGTCCGGCCGCCGATCTCCTCGGTCCGCTCCGTCGCCCGCGCGCCCTGGCTGGCGTCGTGGATGAACGTGGACGACTTCTTCGTGGACTGCTCGATCGCCACGTACTCGCCGTCCGGGGCACTGAACCCGAGGTGCCAGGCGTCGGAGTCGTCACCCCGGAAGCGCACGGAGGTCGGCTTCCAGTCCTCGGACAGCCCCTCCGGCGCCGCCACCGGGTACGACGCGGCGCGCTGCGCGGTCAGCAGCTCGACCCGGTAGTCGACCCGCTTGACGTCCGGTTCGCCGTCGTCGTGCGGGATGAAGATCCAGATCACGCCCGCCGCGAGGACGATGACCCCGAGGGACAGAATCATGTCCCGGGCCGACTTCTGCTTGCCTTTCATACCTGCCACGTCCCCTATCGTCGCAGGTGCCTGATCCGCTCATACGTGGGGTCCCCTGCTCATTTTGTCGGACTGACGATAGAGTCGTGGCCACACCCTCATCCGGCCGTCGTCGTATCAGAAAGGTGCGTTCCGATGACCGAGCATCATCTCCCGTCCGAGCTGGACGTCCCCTCGGAGGCCCCCGACCGCAACCTCGCCATGGAGTTGGTGCGGGTCACCGAGGCCGCGGCGATGGCCGCCGGCCGCTGGGTCGGGCGCGGTGACAAGAACGGCGCCGACGGTGCCGCGGTGCGCGCCATGCGCACCCTCGTCCACACCGTCTCGATGAACGGCGTCGTCGTCATCGGCGAGGGCGAGAAGGACGAGGCCCCGATGCTCTTCAACGGGGAGCGGGTCGGCGACGGCACCGGGGCCGAGGTCGACATCGCCGTCGACCCGATCGACGGCACCACGCTGACCGCCAACGGCATGACCAACGCGATCGCGGTGCTCGCGGCCGCCGAGCGCGGCTCCATGTTCGACCCGTCCGCGGTCTTCTACATGGACAAGCTGGTCACCGGCCCCGAGGCCGCCGACTTCGTCGACATCAACGCGCCCGTCGCCGTGAACATCCGCCGGATCGCCAAGGCCAAGCGGCGCACGCCCGAGGACGTCACCGTCGTCATCCTCGACCGGCCGCGGCACCAGGGCCTCATCAAGGAGGTCCGGGAGACCGGCGCCCGGATCAAGCTGATCTCCGACGGCGACGTGGCCGGCTCCATCCTGGCGCTGCGCGAGGGCACGGGCATCGACCTGCTGCTCGGCATCGGCGGCACGCCGGAGGGCATCATCTCGGCCTGCGCCGTGAAGTGCCTGGGCGGCACCATCCAGGGCAAGCTGTGGCCCAAGGACGACGAGGAGCGGCAGCGGGCCGTCGACGCGGGGCACGACCTGGACCGGGTGCTGACCACGGACGACCTGGTCTCCGGGGACAACGTCTTCTTCGTGGCGACCGGCATCACCGACGGCGAGCTGCTGCGGGGGGTGCGGTACCGGTCGGAGACGGCCACGACCGACTCGATCGTGATGCGGTCCAAGTCGGGGACGGTGCGGCGGATCGACTCCGAGCACCGGTTGAGCAAGCTGCGGGCCTACAGCGCGATTGATTTCGACCGGGCGAAGTGACTCTGTCGGTTGCGCGGGGCGCCCAGTGAGTTGGGGGCGCGTGTCGCGTGGCGTCTGCGGCGCCGTCGTGGCTGGTCGCGCAGTTCCCCGCGCCCCTTTCGGGTCGGCTGTGCCCCCGGCGCCAGAAGGCCCCGCCAGTCGCGCCCGCGCGGCGGAGCCGCAGATCGGACACAGCCCCGCGCCCCTCGGCTGACTGCAGCCCCCGGCGTCAGAAGGCACCGCCAGTCGCGCCCGCGCGGCGGAGCCGCAGATCGGACACAGCCCCGCGCCCCTTTCGGGTCGGCTGCGGACCCCGGCGTTGGAAGGGCACCCTCTGTGCGGAGAGGGTGCCCTTTCGCGTGGCTGGGTGCTAGCCGGCCGCGGCTATGCGGCCCGTCGTGCGGGCGGCCTTCTTGAGTTCGACGTCGCGGCGGCGGCGCCGGGCCAGGACCACGCGGCGTTCGGCGGCGGTGAGGCCGCCCCAGACGCCGTAGGGCTCGGGCTGCAGCAGGGCGTGCTCGCGGCACTCGACCATGACCGGACAGCGCGCGCAGACGCGCTTGGCGGCCTCCTCGCGGGAGAGGCGGGCTGCGGTCGGTTCCTTGGAGGGGGCGAAGAACAGTCCGGCCTCGTCGCGCCGGCACACCGCCTCGGTGTGCCAGGGAGCGTCTTGGTCCCTGTCCCGCACGGGCACCCGCTGGGCCGGAACGGCAGCTACCTGCAGGGACGAATGCGGCGGTTGCAGCACGGGTCTACTCCTGACGACGGCTTCGCTAGCGAGAGACGATGCGTCAAGGCTTACCCGTTGTACGCGTGCCTATGCACTGGGTTCGCAACCGCTGCCGGTGCCGCGCTACACGTGCTTGCGCAAACCCTTCTCGACCCGGCGGTGCACGCGGTCGAGGATGTCCGCGACGATCTTCCCGCGCTTGGGGCGGGCCTCCACGCTGCCCAGCACGGCCCAGCCGTCGATGTAGATGACGGGGGCCTCCGGCTCGCCGGAGTCGGCGGTGTGGACCTCGAAGCTGCCGAGCACGCTGCCGCCCGCGCCGCGCACCGACACGTTCTCCGGGACGCGCACGTCGACGCTGCCGAAGACGGAGAACGCCTTGATGACCACTTGCTGGTACTCGAAGACCGCCTCGCTGAGGTCGATCTCGACGCTGCCGAAGACCGCGTAGGCGTGGATGCGGCGGTTCGCCCGCCAGCGGCCCTTGCGGACGGCGCTGCTGAAGACCGCCACCACGTTCTCGTCGGGCTCCGCCGGGATGGCGCCGGCGGTGGGGCGGTGGGGGGCCGCGGCGGTGGTGTCCCGGCCGCGGTGGGCGGCGGGCAGGTCCCGCACGAAGACGTCCAGCTCGCCGACGGTCTTGGCGGCCAGCACGCCTTCGACGCGCTCGGCGTGCTCGTCGGCGGTGAGCCGTCCCTCGGCGAGGGCTTCGCGCAGCATGTCGGCGACGCGGTCGCGGTCGGCGTCCGAGGCGCGCAGCTCGGTGGTGCGCGGTGCGGCGGGGGCGTGCTTGTGAAGGTCCACGGCAGTAGCGTACCGAAACGCGATAGATCGCGACTAGCCCCGTGGACAACCTTGTCGCGGGCCCGAAGCCGCCAACTGAGTCTTACCTCACCCGCTCGGCGTCACGGGCAGGTTTTACGCTGGTTGGCGCTGCCAATGGAGGCCAGCCGTCGTTGCTGAGGAATCCAGCCGCGCGTGATGTCGAGTGAGGAATGGGCGAGATGCCTGAGTTCGCGTACACCGATCTGCTCCCCCAGGGCGAGGACACCACTCCGTACCGGCTGGTGACCGCCGAGGGTGTCTCCACGTTCGAGGCCGACGGGCGGACCTTCCTCAAGGTGGAGCCGGAGGCGCTGCGCAAGCTGGCCGAGGAGGCCATCCACGACATCCAGCACTATCTGCGCCCGGCGCACCTGGCGCAGCTGCGCCGCATCATCGACGACCCGGAGGCGTCCGGCAACGACAAGTTCGTCGCCCTGGACCTGCTGAAGAACGCCAACATCGCGGCGGCGGGCGTGCTCCCGATGTGCCAGGACACCGGCACGGCGATCGTCATGGGCAAGCGCGGCCAGAACGTGCTCACGGCGGGCGGCGACGAGGAGTCCCTGAGCCGCGGCATCTACGACGCGTACAAGAACCTGAACCTGCGCTACTCGCAGATGGCGCCGCTGACCATGTGGGAGGAGAAGAACACCGGCTCCAACCTCCCGGCCCAGATCGAGCTGTACGCGACCGACGGCGGCGCCTACAAGTTCCTGTTCATGGCGAAGGGCGGCGGCTCGGCCAACAAGTCCTTCCTCTACCAGGAGACGAAGGCCGTCCTGAACGAGTCCTCCATGATGAAGTTCCTGGAGGAGAAGATCCGCTCGCTCGGCACGGCCGCCTGCCCGCCGTACCACCTGGCGATCGTGGTCGGCGGCACGTCGGCGGAGTACGCGCTGAAGACCGCGAAGTACGCCTCCGCGCACTACCTGGACGAGATCCCGGCCGAGGGCTCGGCGCTCGGGCACGGCTTCCGGGACAAGGAGCTGGAGGAGAAGGTCTTCGAGCTGACCCAGAAGATCGGCATCGGCGCGCAGTTCGGCGGCAAGTACTTCTGCCACGACGTGCGTGTGGTGCGCCTGCCCCGGCACGGGGCGTCCTGCCCGGTCGCCATCGCCGTGTCCTGCTCGGCCGACCGGCAGGCCGTCGCGAAGATCACCGCGGAGGGCGTCTTCCTGGAACAGCTGGAGACCGACCCGGCCCGGTTCCTGCCGGAGACGACGGACGAGCACCTCGACGAGGCGGGTGACGTCGTGAAGATCGACCTCAACCGGCCGATGGACGACATCCTCGCCGAGCTGACCAGGCACCCGGTCAAGACCCGGCTGTCGCTGACCGGTCCGCTGGTCGTGGCCCGCGACATCGCACACGCCAAGATCAAGGAGCGGCTGGACGCGGGCGAGGAGATGCCGCAGTACCTGAAGGACCACCCGGTGTACTACGCGGGTCCCGCGAAGACGCCGCAGGGGTACGCGTCCGGGTCCTTCGGTCCGACCACCGCCGGGCGCATGGACTCCTACGTGGAGCAGTTCCAGGCGGCGGGCGGCTCCAAGGTGATGCTGGCGAAGGGCAACCGGAGCAAGCAGGTCACCGACGCGTGCGACACGCACGGCGGCTTCTACCTGGGCTCGATCGGCGGCCCCGCGGCCCGGCTCGCGCAGGACTGCATCAAGAAGGTCGAGGTCGTCGAGTACGAGGAGCTCGGCATGGAGGCGGTCTGGAAGATCGAGGTCGAGGACTTCCCGGCGTTCATCGTGGTGGACGACAAGGGCAACGACTTCTTCCAGGACCCGGCGCCCGCGCCGACGTTCACGTCCATTCCGGTACGCGGTCCCGGACTCGCCTGACAAGGGCGGTGACGATTCGCCTCCACGGGGAACAGTGGTCCCGGCGCGGACGCTGTGACACGTGGAGGTGATCGTCGATGGCCGACGAGCAGGACAGGACCGAGTACCGCACCGAGCACGACTCGATGGGCGAGGTGCGGGTGCCCGCCCACGCCAAGTGGCGCGCGCAGACCCAGCGGGCGGTGGAGAACTTCCCGGTCTCCGGGCAGCGCATCGAGCGCGCGCACATCGAGGCGCTCGCGCGGATCAAGGGCGCGGCTGCCAAGGTCAACGCCGAGCTGGGGGTGCTCGACGAGGACGTCGCCGGGGCCATCCGGGAGGCGGCCGCCGAGGTGGCCGAGGGGAAGTGGGACGAGCACTTCCCCGTCGACGTGTTCCAGACCGGGTCCGGGACCTCGTCCAACATGAACACCAACGAGGTCCTCGCCACCCTGGCCACCGAGCGGCTCGGCCGGGACGTGCACCCCAACGACCACGTCAACGCCTCCCAGTCGTCCAACGACGTCTTCCCGTCCTCGATCCACATCGCCGCCACCGCCGCCGTCACCCGCGACCTGATCCCGGCCCTGGACCACCTCGCCGGCGCGCTGGAGCGCAAGGCGGAGGAGTTCGCCGACGTGGTGAAGTCGGGGCGTACGCACCTCATGGACGCCACGCCCGTCACCCTGGGCCAGGAGTTCGGCGGGTACGCGGCCCAGGTGCGGTACGGCATCGAGCGGCTCCGGGCGTCGCTCCCCCGGCTCGCCGAGCTGCCGCTGGGCGGCACCGCGGTGGGTACCGGCATCAACACCCCGCCCGGCTTCTCCGCGGCCGTCATCGAGGAGGTGGCCCGCGCGACCGGGCTGCCGCTGACCGAGGCGCGCGACCACTTCGAGGCGCAGGGCGCCCGGGACGGCATCGTCGAGACCAGCGGGCAGCTGCGGACCATCGGCGTCGGGCTCACGAAGATCGCCAACGACCTGCGGTGGATGGCGTCCGGGCCGCGCACCGGGCTCGCGGAGATCTCGCTGCCCGACCTCCAGCCGGGGTCGTCCATCATGCCCGGCAAGGTCAACCCGGTGATCCCCGAGGCGGTCCTCATGGTCGCCGCCCAGGTCACCGGCAACGACGCGACGGTCGCCGCCGCCGGAGCGGCCGGCAACTTCGAGCTGAACGTCATGCTGCCGGTCATCGCCAAGAACGTGCTGGAGTCGGTGCGGCTGCTGGCCAACGTCTCCCGGCTGCTGGCCGACCGGACCGTGGACGGGATCGTCGCGCACCGCGAACGGGCCCGCGAGTACGCCGAGTCGTCCCCCTCCGTCGTCACGCCGCTCAACAAGTACATCGGGTACGAGGAGGCCGCCAAGGTCGCCAAGAAGGCGCTGGCCGAGCGGAAGACGATCCGTCAGGTCGTGCTGGAGGGCGGGTACGTCGAACGCGGCGACCTGACGAACGAACAGCTGGACGAGGCGCTGGACGTGCTGCGGATGACCCGCCCGTGAGGAGTCCCGGCGCGGCCGGGGCGCGTACGCCGGCGCACGCTCCCGCGATCTTCGGCGCGTCGATTGGCCATGGCACCTAATATCTCTCCATGGCAGATGGAGAAGCGGTGAGCGCGACGGCGGGGCCGGGAGCGGACGGTCCGGCGGGCCCGGTGAAACACTGGGCTCCCGGCAGCCGGATCCTGTGGCGGTACCGGGAGAACGGCGGACCGCACGTCCACATCGCGCGCCCCGTCACCGTCGTACGGGACGACGCCGAACTGCTCGCCGTGTGGCTGGCGCCCGGCACCGAGTGCGTGAAGCCGGTCCTGGCCGACGGCACGCCCGTGCACCTCGAGCCGCTGGCCACGCGCTACACCAAGCCGCGCACCGTGCAGCGCGACCGGTGGTTCGGCACGGGCGTGCTGAAGCTGGCGCGGCCCGGCGAGGCGTGGTCGGTGTGGTTGTTCTGGGATCCGGGCTGGCGGTTCAAGAACTGGTACGTGAACCTGGAGGAGCCGCTGACCCGTTGGGAGGGCGGGGTCGACTCGGAGGACCACTTCCTGGACATCTCGGTGCACCCCGACCGCAGCTGGCACTGGCGGGACGAGGACGAGTTCGCGCAGGCCCAGCGGGACCGGCTGATGGACCCGGCGTCGGCCGAGCGGGTGCGCCGGGCGGGCCGGGCCGCGGTCGCGGAGATCCGCGCCTGGGGATCCCCGTTCGCCGACGGCTGGGAGCACTGGCGCCCCGATCCCGCGTGGCCGGTACCGCCCCTGCCGGGCGACTGGGATCGCACGCCCGCGCACGTCTCCTCATGAGACCCTTGATGTGCCCCCCGGCAGGAAACGTAGGATCGTCCTCCGCAAAGAGCGCGGCAGCGGCAACCGGCGGAGCGTGCGCTGTGCTTGACCGATCGTCACCGAGGGGCGGCAGGACGTGAGCGAGGGGTACGAGGGCAACACGCAGACGGACCGCAGACGGTCCGCCGGTGACACAGGAACAGCCTCTGACCACGCGGGAACCCCGTTCCTTGGGCACGGATTGCGGGTATCGGGATTTCTGCGGGACGAACTGCACGCGCCGCGCGCAGTCCCGGACGGACGGATTCGACACGCGTGACGGAGCACCCGACCTCCTTCGACCGCCCCTCGACGGGCGCCGACCCCACGGATCCCCGCGGGGCGCTCCTGCGTACCCCCGTGCCGCCGCGGGCCTCCGGGTCCGCGTTACCGGCCCAGGGGGGCGCCGGCCAGTCGCCGCCCGCCGCGGGCGAGGGCTCCCCGGGGGCCTTCGAGCACTCCCAGCCGGGCGCCGAGCAGGCCGCCGAGCCGGACACACACCGGCCACGGCCCACGTCCGAGGGCGTCCCGGCCCAGCCGGACGGCGAGCAGCCGGGCGGTGCGCCGTCGGATGACACGGCCTCGGCGGGCGTCGCCCCGGGTGGCGTCGCCCCGGGCGAGGTGTCCGCGGGCGGCGGGCAGGCCGGTCTCGTGCGGCCGGACTCCGGCGCGCCGGACCCCGGCCGCCGTGACGCGCCGCCGGAGCCGGACCGGCGCACCGGACAGCCCACCGCGCCCGGCCGGCCCACGCCCATGCGGCGGGACGGGGACCGGCTGCGGTTCGTGGGCGCCGCGACCCGGCGGATCGCCCGTGGCATGGACCTCGACGAGATCGTGATGGGGCTGTGCCGGGCCACCGTGCCCACGTTCGCGGACGCCATCCTGGTCTACCTGCGCGAGCCGCTGCCGGTCGGCGACGAGCGGCCCACCGGCCCCCTGGTGCTGCGGCTGCGGCGCACCGACCGCATACCGGCCGAGCGGGACACCGAGGGCGGTTTCACCCCGGCGCCCCAGCCGGAGCCCTCCGAGCTGGAGACGGTCGGCGCCGAGCTGTGCGAGGTGCGGCCGGGCAGCGCGCTGGCCGAGGTGTTGCGCGGGGTGCGCCCGGTGTTCACGGACACGCCCGCCGCCCGCGCCGCGCTGCCGGAACTGCTGGGCGAGGAACGGGACTTCGCGCTGCCCGACGGCCGCAGGGCGATCCTCGCCCCGTTGCGCGGCCGCCGCCGGGTGATCGGCGCCGCGCTGTTCCTGCGCGGCCCGGAGCGCATCGCCTTCGAGGCCGACGACCTGCTGGTGGCGGCGCAACTCGCCACGCACAGCGCGCTGGGCATCGACAAGGCGGTGCTGTACGGGCGCGAGGCGTACATCGCCGACGAGCTGCAGCGCACGATGCTCCCGGAGAACCTGCCGCGCTGCACCGGCGTGCGGCTGGCCTCCCGCTACCTCCCGGCCGCCGAGACCGCACGGGTCGGCGGCGACTGGTACGACGCCATTCCGCTGCCCGGCAGCCGGGTCGCGCTGGTCGTCGGGGACGTGATGGGCCACTCCATGACCTCGGCGGCCATCATGGGCCAGCTGCGGACCACGGCGCAGACCCTGGCCGGGCTCGACCTGCCGCCGCAGGAGGTGCTGCACCACCTGGACGAGCAGGCGCAGCGCCTGGGCACCGACCGGATGGCGACCTGCCTGTACGCGGTGTACGACCCGGTCGCGCACCGGATCACCGTCGCCAACGCGGGCCATCCGCCGCCCGTCCTGCTGCACCTGGGCGGCCACGCCGAGGTGCTGCGGGTGCCGGCCGGTGCCCCGATCGGGGTGGGCGGGGTGGACTTCGAGGCCGTGGAGCTGGACGCCCCGGCGGGCGCGACCCTGCTCCTGTACACGGACGGGCTGGTCGAGTCCCGGCTGCGGGACGTGTGGACCGGCATAGAGCAGCTGCGGGAGCGGCTGGCGGCGACCGCGCAGCTCACCGGTCCCGACCATCCGCCGCCCCTGGAAGCCCTGTGCGACGAGGTGCTCGACATGCTCGGCCCGGGCGACCGGGACGACGACATCGCCCTGCTCGCCGCCCGCTTCGACGGCATCGCGCCCAGCGACGTCTCGTACTGGTTCCTGGATCCGGAGGACGCGGCCCCGGGCAAGGCCCGCCGCCTGGCCCGGCGGGCGCTCGCCCGCTGGGGCATGGAGGACCTCACGGACGCCGTGGAGCTGCTCGTCAGCGAGGTCGTGACCAACGCGGTGCGGTACGCGTCGAAACCGGTCACCCTGCGGCTGCTGCGCACGGACGTGCTGCGCTGCGAGGTCGGCGACGACGTGCCGCAGCTGCCCCGGCTGCGGCAGGCCCGCGCCACCGACGAGGGCGGGCGCGGGCTGTACCTGGTGAACCGGCTGGCCCGGCGCTGGGGCGCCACACGGCTGAGCACCGGCAAGGTGGTGTGGTTCGAGCTGAACCGCGGCTGAGGAGCGGTCGAAGAGCAGCAGCGACGAAGGGGCGCCCGGTGAGCACCGGGCGCCCCTTCGCGCGTGTCCGCGACCGCTCGCGGCTACGGTTGCCAGTCCCCGCCGGGGAAGTCCGGATTCTCCGGCTCCGTGGACCCTCCGCCGTCCGGCGGTGGCTCGGTGGACGGGCTGTTCGACGGCGACTGCGTCGGCGACTCGGGCGGCTCCTCGGTCGTCGGATCGTTCGACGGGGGTGCCTCGGTCGTCGGATCGTTGGACGGGGGCGGTGCCTCGGTCGTCTCCTCCTGGGTCGGCGACTGGGTCGGCGACTGTGAGGTGGACGGCGACTTGCTGGGCTTCACCGCGGCGCCCTGCTTGGTGTCCAGCTTGAACTTGGTGACCTCGTCCATGACGCCGAAGGTGTACGCGGCCCAGATCTCCGCCGGGGGGCCACCGCCGTTGACGCGGTAGTCGACGCCGGCGGCCTTGTACATCGGGACCTGCGGGTGTGGTGCCTTGTCGTCCTCGCCGAACAGGCCGACCGAGGTGACGAGGCCCGGGGTGAAGCCGGTGAACCAGGCCGACTTGTTGTTGTCGGACGTACCGGTCTTGCCGGCCACCTGCTGACCGTCCCGCAGCGGGTTCTCCCGCACGGACGTCTTGGCCGTACCGTCGTCGACCACGCCGGTGAGCACGGAGGTGACCGTGTCGGCGGCCTCCCGGCTGATGACCTGCTCGCCGATGGGGTCGGGCATCTCGATCGTGCGGTCCTTGTGCTCGACCGCCTTCACGATCGCCGGGGTGACCTTCTTGCCGTGGTTGTCGAGGGTGGCGTAGACGCCGGCCATCTCCAGCGGGCTGGCGCCCATACTGCCCAGGGTCTGCGCGGGCACGGCCTGCTCGCCCTCGGTGTCCATGCCGAGTTCGCCCGCGACCTTCATGACCTCGGTCATGCCGACGTCGATGCCCATCTGCGCGAACACGGAGTTGACCGACTTGTTCATCGCCTCCTGGACGTCGATCTCGCCGTAGTCCCTGTCGTCCTCGTTGGGCGGGGCGAAGCCGACCTCCTGGTCGCCGTCCATCACGGGGCGCTCGCTGTCGCCGTCGTACAAGGTGTTGGCCGTGATCGGCACGCCGTCCTGGGTCTCGGCGTCGTGGTCCACTGCGGCGGCGAGGATCACCGGCTTGAAGGTGGACGCGGGCTGGTAGTCGTCGCGGGTGGCGTTGTTGGTGAAGTGCTTCAGGTAGTTCACGCCGCCGTACATCGCCACGACGGAGCCCGTCTTCGGGTCGACGGAGGCGGCACCGGCCTGGACGTCCGCGTCGACCTTGCGCTTGTCGGGGTCCAGCTTGCTGGTGAGCTTCTCCTTGACCGCCTTCTCCAGCGCGGCCTGCTTCTTCTTGTCGATGTTGAGGGTGACGGTGTAGCCGCCGAGGTCCACCAGGGCCTTGGCCTGCTCCATGTCCTCGGCGGCGCCCTGGGCGACGAGTTGCTTCTTGAGCGCGAAGTTGGCCGCGTCCACCAGGTAGCCGGTCTGGCCGTCCATCCCGGCGGCGGCCTTCGGCTCCTTGGGCGTCGGGAACTTCATGCCCTGCCGGTCGCCCGCGCTCAGCCACTTCTGCTCGACCATGTTGTCCAGGACGTAGTTCCAGCGCTGCTGGACGAGCTTCTTGCCGGTCTCGCTGGCGATCGCCCAGTCGTACTGGTTCGGCGCCTGGAGCAACGCGGAGAGGTACGCGCCCTGTTCGACCGTCAGGTCCTCGGCGTCGACGCGGTAGTACGCCTGGGCGGCGGCCTGGATGCCGTACGCGCCGCGGCCGTAGTAGCTGGTGTTGATGTAGCCGGCCAGGATGTAGTCCTTGGACTTCTCCCGGTCCAGCTTCAGGGAGATGACCAGTTCCTTCAGCTTGCGCGAGACCGTCTGTTCCTGGGTCAGGTAGTAGTTCTTGACGTACTGCTGGGTGATCGTCGAACCGCCCTGCGCGCCCTTGCCGGAGAGGGTGTTGAGCACACCGCGCGCGGTGCCCTTGAGGTCGACGCCGGCGTCGCTGTAGAAGGTCTTGTTCTCGGCGGCGACGAAGGTGCGCTGGACGTCCTTGGGGATCTTGGCGAGGTCGACGATCTCACGGTTGCGCTCGCCGGTGCGGGCCATGATGCTGCCGTCGCTGTACTTGTAGACGTTGCTCTGCAGCTCGGCCTCGGGGTTGCCCTCGGGGATGTCGATCATCATGTACAGCACGATGAAGGCGCCCATGCCGAGCAGGCAGAGGCCGAAGAAGGTGCCGAGGATCTTCTTCCAGGTGAACAGCCGGCGTATCCGGCTCTTCCCGCCCGCGCCCTGGGCCGCGCCCGACGAACGGCGGCGTTTCGGCGCCGCGCGGCGTCCACCGCGCTGTCGCGCTCTTCTCTCTTCCGCTCGTCCCATGGATCCGATCCGCTCCGCTTCGGTCATCTGTGGGCACGTCTCGCTCACGCGTCACACAGGTTCGTCGCTCAGGTCAGCTCAGAAAGCTAACACCGGGAGATGTGACAAACGGCAACCGATCCAGCCTTGTACGGACGTGAGAATCAGCACCCGTTCCATAGGAACCGACGTACGAGAGGGGTTCAGGGTTGTGATCGTCGGGTAAAGTGATATCAGTTTGCCAGCAAAGAGAGAACGGGGGACCACCCATGTCCACGCACGATGCCCCGCAGGTCACCGCCGATGTGCCCGAGATGCCGACACCCCGGGTACGCGAGAACCAGGCACACAGCATCGGCGGCGGCTTCGCGCTGCTGCTGGGGCTGGTCGGGCTGCTGGTCGGGGCCGGCCTGATCGTCACCGCCACCGCGGTCGCCTCCACCGGCGGGAAGGCGGTGCTGATCATCGCGGGCATCGTGATCGCCCTGGCCGCCTTCCTCGCGATGTGCGGGCTGAACATGGTGGCGCCGGGCGAGGCCCGCGTGGTGCAGCTCTTCGGGCGGTACCGGGGGACGATCCGGCAGGACGGCCTGCGCTGGGTCAACCCCTTCACCTCCCGCACCAAGATCTCGACCCGGGTGCGCAACCACGAGACGGCCGTCCTGAAGGTCAACGACGCCTACGGCAACCCCATCGAGCTGGCGGCGGTCGTGGTCTGGCGGGTGGAGGACACCGCGCAGGCCACCTTCGAGGTCGACGACTACGTCGAGTTCGTCTCCACCCAGACCGAGGCGGCCGTGCGGCACATCGCCATCGAGTACCCCTACGACGCCCACGACGAGGACGGCCTCTCGCTGCGCGGCAACGCCGAGGAGATCACCGAGAAGCTCGCCGTCGAGCTGCACGCGCGCGTGGAGGCGGCCGGCGTGCAGATCATCGAGTCCCGCTTCACGCACCTCGCGTACGCGCCGGAGATCGCCTCGGCGATGCTCCAGCGGCAGCAGGCCGGCGCGGTGGTCGCGGCGCGGCGGCAGATCGTGGACGGCGCGGTCGGCATGGTCGAGGCGGCGCTCGCCCGGATCAGCGAGCAGGACATCGTGGAGCTGGACGACGAGCGCAAGGCGGCGATGGTGTCCAACCTGATGGTCGTGCTCTGCGGGGACCGCGCCGCCCAGCCGGTGCTGAACACGGGGACGCTCTACCAGTGACGACCCCGTCCGAGGGCTCCGCGCCGTCCGAGGACCCGGCACCGACGCGTCGGCCGCGGCAGCGCAAGCAGGTGCTGCTGCGACTCGACCCGCAGGTGTACGAGGCACTGGCCCGCTGGGCGGGCGACGAACTGCGCTCGGCCAACGCCCAGATCGAGTTCCTGCTCCGCAGGGCGCTTGCGGAGGCCGGCCGGCTGCCCGGCGACACCGGGCCGCTGCCGCGCCGCGGCCGCCCGCCGAGGGGCGGCGACCCGGGGGCGGCGCCACCACCGTGACCGCACCGCGCGGGCCGCACCACCGCAGCGATGCGGAGGTGCGGCCTCCGTCGTAGCGGAACCGTGACAATCGCCTCCGACCTGCATCCCTGTGGCCATGATGAACCCGTCGCCACGATCTCTGCACGGTGCGTATACATGGGGCGTATACACCGTGTGTAGAGTGCTCCGCATGTCCATCGGTCACACCCTCCTGGGGCTCCTGGAGTCCGGGCCGCGCCACGGCTACGACCTCAAGCGCGCCTTCGACGAGAAGTTCGGTCACGACCGGCCGCTGCACTACGGCCAGGTCTACTCGACGATGTCCCGCCTGCTGAAGAACGGCCTCGTCGTGGTCGACGGCATCGAGGCGGGCGGCGGTCCCGAGCGCAAGCGGTACGCGATCACCGACGAGGGGATCACCGACGTACAGCGGTGGCTCGCCACGCCGGAGAAGCCCGAGCCGTACCTCCAGTCGACGCTGTACACCAAGGTCGTCCTCGCGCTGCTCACCCACCGCGACGCCGCCGACATCCTCGACACCCAGCGTTCGGAGCACCTGCGCAGCATGCGCATCCTCACCGACCGCAAGCGCAAGGGCGACCTCGCCGACCAGCTCATCTGCGACCACGCCCTCTTCCACCTCGAGGCCGACCTGCGCTGGCTGGAACTGACCGCCGCGCGCCTCGACAAGCTCCGTGAGGCGGTAACCCGATGACTCCCCCCGCAGGCTCCCTGCTCTCGGCGGACCAGCTCCGCAAGGCCTACGGCCCCACCCTCGCCCTCGACGGCGCCGAGTTCTCCATCCACCCCGGCGAGGTCGTCGCCGTCATGGGCCCCTCCGGGTCCGGCAAGTCCACGCTGCTGCACTGCCTCGCCGGCATCGTGACGCCCGACTCCGGGACGATCACGTACAACGGGCGCGAGCTGTCCGCGATGTCCGACGCCCAGCGCAGTGCGCTGCGCCGCTCGGACTTCGGGTTCGTGTTCCAGTTCGGCCAGCTGGTGCCGGAGCTGACCTGCGTCGAGAACGTCGCCCTGCCGCTGCGCCTGAACGGCACCTCCCGCAAGGAGGCCGAGCGGGCCGCGCTGACCTGGATGGAGCGGCTGGAGGTCGACGACCTCAAGAAGAAGCGGCCCGGCGAGGTCTCCGGCGGCCAGGGGCAGCGGGTCGCGGTGGCGCGCTCGCTGGTCACCAACCCGCGGGTGCTCTTCGCGGACGAGCCGACCGGCGCGCTGGACTCCCTCAACGGCGAGCGCGTGATGGAACTCCTCACGGACGCCGCCCGCTCCACCAACGCCGCGGTCGTGCTGGTCACGCACGAGGCGCGGGTGGCCGCCTACTCCGACCGCGAGATCGTCGTACGGGACGGCAAGTCCAGGGACATGGAGCGGGTCGTATGAACGTGCGCCAGTGGGCGGCCGACCTGACGCTGGGCGTCCGCTTCGCCTTCACCGGCGGCCGCGAGGGCTGGACCCGGGCCGTGCTGACCGCCGTCGGCGTCGGGCTCGGCGTGGCCCTGCTGCTGCTGACGACGGCGATCCCGAACGCCCTCGGCGTGCGCCACGAACGGGAGGCGGCGCGCTCCGACATCACCTTCGCCTCCGACCCGATGCCGAAGGCGAACGACACGCTCGTGCTCGCCAGCGTCGACGACTACTTCCGCGACGACGACGTCCGGGGCCGGGCCCTGGAGCCCGAGGGGCCGCGGGCACCGCTGCCGCCGGGGGTGGAGAAGTTCCCGGCGGTGGGCGAGATGGTGGTCTCCCCCGCGCTGAAGGAGCTGCTGGAGTCGGACTCCGGCGCGCTGCTGCGCGAGCGGCTGCCGGACCGGATCGTCGGCACGATCGCGGAGGACGGGCTGATCGGCTCGGCCGAACTCGCCTACTACCGCGGCGCGGAGGGGCTCGCGGAGCAGATCACCCCGGGCCGGATCGAGCGCATCGACCGGTTCGGCGACCCGAACCCCGGGGAGGAGGATTCCGACCCGGTACTGCTCCTGCTGATCCTCGTCGTCTTCGTGGTGCTGCTGATGCCGGTCGCGGTGTTCATCGCCGCCGCCGTGCGGTTCGGCGGCGAGCGGCGGGACCGGCGGCTCGCGGCACTGCGCCTGGTGGGCTCCGACAGTCGCATGACCCGGCGCATCGCCGCCGGTGAGGCCATGGCCGGCGCGTTCCTCGGGCTGGTCTTCGGCGCCGGGTTCTTCATGGTCGGGCGGCAACTGGCGGGCAGCGCCGAGGTCTTCCGCATCAGCGTGTTCCCCAGCTATCTCAATCCCTCGCCGCTGCTGGCCCTGCTGGTCGCGGTGGCGGTGCCCGCGGCTGCGGTGCTGGTGACGCTGTTCGCGCTGCGCGGGGTCGTCATCGAACCGCTCGGCGTGGTGCGCGCCGGCCGTCCGGCCCGGCGCAGGCTGTGGTGGCGGCTGCTGCTGCCGCTGGCCGGACTGGCGATGCTCTACCCGATGATCGGCAACGGCCGCGACAACGGCGACTTCAACCAGTACCTGGTGACCGGCGGGGTCGTCCTGCTCCTGGTGGGCGTGACCGCGCTGCTGCCGTGGATCGTGGAGAGCACCGTCGCCCGGCTCGGCTCCGGCGGCGTGGCCTGGCAGCTGGCCGTGCGCAGGCTCCAGTTGAGCAGCGGTACGGCGGCCCGCATGGTCAACGGCATCGCGGTGGCGGTCGCCGGCGCGATCGCCCTGCAGATGCTGTTCGCCGGTGTGGACGACGACTACACCAAGTCCACCGGGCAGGACGTGTCGCGGGCGCAGATGGAGGCACAGCTGTCGAGCGGGGTCCCGATGACCTCGGCGGCCGAGAAGTTCCGCGACACCAAGGGCGTGCGGGCGGTCTACGCCTTCTCCGAGGGCTACCTGGGCGACCGCCCCCGGGACCCGGAGCACGGCACGATGATCACCGTGGGCGACTGCGCGTCGCTGCGGGAGGTCTCCGAGCTGCCCTCGTGCGCGGACGGGGACGTGTTCGCCGTTCACGGTGCCGAGTGGGACACCGGGGAGGACATGTCGAAGCTGGCAGCGCCCGGCCGGAAGCTGTACTCGGACCCGACCTACGAGGGCGGCCCGACGAGGGAGTCGGTCCCCTGGACGGTGCCGCAGGGCATCAAGACGGCGAAGGCGCGTCCGGGGCTGGTCGCCGGGACCGACCGGGGCGGCTTCCTGATCACGCCGGGGGCGCTGCCGGACGCGCTCGGGCCGACGCTGGACGGGCACGCCTACCTCAAGGTGGACCAGTCGGTGGCGGACGTGCAGGACCTCGTACGGAACACCTCGGCCGCCATCGATCCCCTGTCGGACACCGTGACCTGGGCGGAGACCGAGCGGACCGACCGGTTCGACGCCATCCGCACCGGTCTCTTCGTGGGGGCGGCGTGCGTGCTGGCGCTGATCGGCGCCAGTCTGCTGGTCTCCCAGCTCGAGCAGCTGCGCGAGCGGAAGAAGCTGCTGTCGGCCCTGGTCGCCTTCGGCACCCGGCGCCGCACGCTCAGCCTGTCGGTGCTGTGGCAGACGGCGATTCCCATCGTGCTCGGTCTGGTGCTCTCCATGGTCGTGGGCCTGACCCTGGGCACGGTACTGCTGAAGATGACGGGCACCCCCGTCGGCGTCGACTGGACCGGCGTGCTGTCCATGACCGGCATCGGCGCCGCGGTCGTCCTGGTGGTGACGCTGTGCAGCCTGCCGCCGCTGCTGCGGCTGATGCGGCCGGAGGGGCTGCGGACGGAGTAGCCGCACCGGCGTACGAGGAGTGACTGAGCGACCGCCGCACCGGGCGGTCGCTCAGTCGTGCACCGTGCGGACCGGCAGGTCCGCCATCGCCTCCCGCAGGGCCGCCGCCAGTTCCTCGTACTCCGCCGAGCGGGCCGCCCCCGTGCGCATGGCGAGGGCGATACGGCGGGTGGGGGCCGGGTCGGTGAAGGACGCGGTGAGGAGCTGGCTGGAGCGGGAGGTCTCCACGCGGACGGCGGTGCGCGGCAGCAGCGTCACCCCGAGGCCGCCCGCCACCAGCTGCACCAGCGTCGACAGACCGGCCGCCGTCGTCGTCGCCGGGACGCCCGCGCGGCCGGCCTCGCGGCAGATGTCGAGCGCCTGGTCGCGCAGGCAGTGGCCCTCGTCGAGCAGCAGCAGCTTCAGCTCGCGCAGCACCGAGCGCTCGATGCCCTCCCGGCCGCCGAGCCGGTGGTCGAGCGGCGTGACCAGGACGAAGTCCTCGTCGAAGAGGGGGAGTTCGGTGACGCCTGGGACACCTAGGGGGACCGCGAGCAGGAGCAGGTCGAGGCGACCGGTCGTCAGTCCCTCCAACAGGCTGGCGGTCTGCTCCTCGTGGACCTGGAGGTCGAGGTCGGGGTAGCGCACGTGGACCAGCCGCAGCACCGTCGGCAGCAGGTACGGCGCCACGGTGGGGATGACGCCGAGCCGCAGCACGCCGGTGAAGGGCGCCCGGACCGCCTCCGCCTCCTCCAGGAGCGCGCCGACCTCCGCCAGGACCGCCTTCGTCCGCACCGCCAGCCGTTCACCGGCCGGCGAGAGCAGCACCTTGCGCGTCGTACGCTCCAGGAGGGTGACACCCAGTGCCTCCTCCAGGGCGGAGACGGCTCCGGACAGCGCCGGCTGGCTCATGCCGATCGCGGCGGCGGCGTCACGGAAATGCAGGTGCTCGGCGACCGCGTCGAAAGCCCGCAGCTGGGCGAGGCTGGGCTGCCTCTTCTTACTGGACACTAATAGCCACCTCCGATCAACTCGACCGATTGTAGCTATTTCACTAATCAATGCACTCTGTGCCAACATCACTGACGTCCAACCCATGGGAAACACTCGCAATATGGGTGTTTCTTCGCTGCATTTTTTGGAGAGCGCGTGCTCACTGTCGGTGACAAGTTCCCCGAGTTCGACCTGACCGCCTGCGTCTCGCTGGAGAAGGGCAAGGAGTTCCAGCAGATCAACCACAAGACCTACGAGGGTCAGTGGAAGGTCGTCTTCGCATGGCCCAAGGACTTCACCTTCGTGTGCCCGACCGAGATCGCCGCCTTCGGCAAGCTGAACGACGAGTTCGCCGACCGTGACGCCCAGATCCTCGGCTTCTCCGGCGACTCCGAGTTCGTGCACCACGCCTGGCGCAAGGACCACCCGGACCTGACCGACCTGCCCTTCCCGATGCTGGCCGACTCGAAGCACGAGCTGATGCGCGACCTCGGCATCGAGGGCGAGGACGGCTTCGCGCAGCGCGCCGTCTTCATCGTGGACCAGAACAACGAGATCCAGTTCACGATGGTCACCGCCGGCTCCGTCGGCCGTAACCCCAAGGAGGTCCTGCGGGTCCTCGACGCCCTGCAGACCGACGAGCTCTGCCCGTGCAACTGGAGCAAGGGCGACGAGACCCTGGACCCGGTCGCGCTGCTGTCGGGGGAGTGAGCTGACATGTCCCTCGACTCCCTGAAGTCCGCCGTACCGGACTACGCCAAGGACCTGAAGCTCAACCTGGGTTCCGTCATCGGCAACTCCGACCTGCCGGCGCAGCAGCTGTGGGGCACCGTGCTGGCGACCGCCATCGCCTCGCGCTCCCCCATCGTGCTGCGTGAGCTGGAGCCGGAGGCGAAGGCGAACCTCTCGCCGGAGGCGTACTCGGCCGCCAGGTCGGCCGCCGCCGTCATGGCGATGAACAACGTCTTCTACCGCACCCGGCACCTGCTGTCGGACCACGAGTACGGCACCCTGCGCGCCGGTCTGCGGATGAACGTCATCGGCAACCCGGGCGTCGACAAGGTCGACTTCGAGCTGTGGTCGTTCGCGGTGTCCGCCATCAACGGCTGCGGCATGTGCCTGGACTCGCACGAGCAGGTGCTCCGCAAGGCCGGTGTGGACCGCGAGACGATCCAGGAGGCGTTCAAGATCGCCTCCGTGGTCGAGGCCGTCGGCGTCACGCTGGACGCCGAGGCGGTCCTGGCCGACGCCCAGTAGTCCCACGCTCCCGCGCGGGCCTCGACCCGACGCGGCGCACACGGCACGGGCCCCGCTCACCGAGAGGTGGGCGGGGCCCGTTCGCGTGGCCGCGCGGGTGCCGGAACGCGTGGGCGAGGCCGTGCGGCGGTGGCCGTCGCTACGCCGGGGCGGTGTCCGACGGCGGACCGTCCGCCGGGGGCCGCGGCGGATCCGGGGTCTTCGGCGGCCCGGGCACCCGGTCGGCCGCCGGGGCGGCGTCGGTCGACGTGGCCCCGTGCGGCTTCGGTGTCTGCCGCAGGGCCGCCTCACGGGAGTACGCCCGCAGATAGCCGACGACGGTGTTGGTCACCGCCACCAGCGGTACGGCGACCACGGCGCCGCCGATGCCGGCCACCATGCCGCCGGCGGCCACCGACAGCACCACCGCCAGCGGATGGACCCGCACGGCGCGCCCGAGGATGAACGGCTGCAGGATGTGCCCCTCGATCTGCTGCACCGCCAGCACCACGACGAGCGTCATGACCGCCGCGAACACGCCCTGCGTCACCAGCGCCACGACGACCGCGAGGGCGCCCGACACCACCGCGCCGACGAGCGGGATGAAGGCGAACAGGAAGATGAACACGGCCAGCGGGACGGCCATCGGCACGTCCAGGAAGTAGATGCCGAGGCCGATGAAGATGGCGTCGATCAGCGCGACGATCACCGTGCCCCGCACATAGGCGGTCAGCGTCCGCCACGCGCGCGGGCCGGCACCGGCCACGCCCGGCCGGGCGGCCGCGGGCACCAGCTTCAGCGACCACTGCCAGATGCGCTTGCCGTCGTAGAGGAGGAAGAGCGTCGAGAAGGCGGCCAGCAGGATGCCGGTGAGCGCCTCGACGACGACCGTGACGCCCTCCAGACCGGCCGACGTGATCTGGTCGGTGTTGGCGCCGACCGCGTCGCGCAGGTTCTTGGCGATCTCGTTGATCTGCTTGTCGGTGACGTGGAACGGGCTGTTCAGCAGCCAGTTGCGCAGTTCGTCGATGCCGTCCTGGACCTGGTCGGAGAGGTTGTCGATGTTCTCCATCACCTGCCAGGTGACGAACCAGCCGATCAGCCCCATGATCACGAACCCGAGGATGGCGGTCAGCGCGGTGGCCGGCCCCCGCGGCACCCCGTGCCGGCGCAGCCAGGCCACAGCCGGCTGGAGCAGCGCGGTGATCAGCAGCGCGGCCACGAAGGCCAGCACCACCAGTTGTACGGCGCTGATGACCCGCATCAGCACCCACACGGTGCCCGCGAGCACCAGCAGCCGCCAGCCGGCCTCCGCGGCCACCCGTACTCCCCAGGGCACGGCCTGCGCCGGGTCGGGGCGGTGGTCGCCCGCGCCGGGACGGGGCGCCCCGGCGTGCTCCGCGACCGCGACAGCGCCCCCGCTCGCGTGCTCGGCCGTTCCCTCGGTCACGTGCCCGGCGGTGTCGTCCAGGGGCCCTCGCGCGTGGTCGGAGTGGGTCACCGGTCCCTCGTCGGCGTCCTCCCGCCGCGCTTCCTCCCGGCGCTGCTCCAACCGCTCGCTCATGCGCGTCAGTCCGGCGCCGACCCGGCCGAGCCACCCTGGCACTCGTGACATGATCCGTCCTCTTCCCCCGTCTTTCCCCACCACTCCCCCCTGGAGTCGTTCCGGTCCGACCGTACATGGCAGGAGCGCGAAAGCCCCTCACCCTAGGACGGTGAGGGGCTGCGCGGGGTTGAGCGTGGGCCGCGCCGACGGTGACGACGGGCGGACGGCGGGCTCAGTACCAGTGGTTGGCCTGCCAGAAGGCCCAGGCGTCGCACGGGCTGCCGTAGCGGTTGTCCATGTAGCTGAGGCCCCACTTGATCTGGGTGGCCGGGTTGGTCCGCCAGTCGGCGCCCGCGGAGGCGTACTTGCCCGCGGGGAGGGCCTGGAAGAGACCGTAGGCACCGGAGGAGGCGTTGACGGCCTGGTAGTTCCAGCTGGACTCGTGGTCCACGATGTTGCTGAAGCACTGGAACTGGCCGCTGGGCACCATCTGACGGGCCATCGCCTGGATCTGGCCGGTGCTGTAGGAGCTCTGGACGGCGAAGCTGGTGGACTCGCGCTGGGCGTCGCGGCTGGCCGCTTCCTTCTCCGCCTCGCGCTTCTTGGCCGCCTCCTCGGCCGCCTGCTTGGCCTTCTCCTGCTTGGCCACGGCGGTCTTGGCGGCTGCCTTGCGGGCCGCCTCCTCGGCGCCCTTCTTGGCGCTCGCGTCCGCGGCGATGGCCTGTACGTCGGCCTGCTGCGTCAGGGACGCGGTCTGCACCTGCGCCTGCTCACCCATGGGGATGTCGGCGAGCAGCGTCGTGCCTGCTGCCGTCGCCTCCGCGTCGTCGTTGTTCTGCGCGACGCTGCCCGAGGCAACTCCGACGACGCTTCCGACGGCGGTGACCGCCGTGGCCGAGGCCACTGCGAATCCCCGGACCGAGATCCGGCTCACACGGTTTCCTTCCAGCATCGCCCGCTTCGGTGACCCTCGCGGACGCAATCGTGCCCCTGGCACTGGCCTCCCCAACTACGGGTCACGGGAGGCACGGGCCCGGTGGACAACTCCCTCGGCGGGAGCGCCGCGTGGTGCTCGGGCGGCATACGACTCTGCTATGGAGTTGGATCTGGTGCTTCTGGGGCGCCGTACCGCTGGGGGTACAGCTGTGTCGTATGCGGGGCCTGACAGGAATGAGACTCTGCCGTAACCCGGCGGGGCGAGGCAATTCTGTGTTGCGTGTGAAAGCTCACATCCCGTTTGGCCCAGCCGATTCACGGAAATCCGCACACACCGAGGCGCCGCCCGGCTAGGCTCTGGGCCTTTCCGGACGGCGCCGAACTGACGGGTAACCGGCCCGTGTCGGGTCGGAGTTCCCGGATGGGCGGGAGTCGGGTCAGATGTGCCCGTCCTCCAGCATTTCGGTCACGAGGGCCGCGATCTGGGACCGCTCGGAGCGGGTCAGGGTGACGTGCGCGAAGAGGGGATGCCCCTTCAGCTTCTCGACGACGGCGACGACTCCGTCGTACCGGCCCACCCGCAGATTGTCCCGTTGTGCCACGTCATGGGTGAGAACGACCCGTGAGTTGGCCCCGATCCGGGACAGCACGGTCAACAGGACGTTCCGCTCCAGGGACTGGGCCTCGTCGACGATGACGAACGCGTCGTGCAGCGAGCGCCCCCGGATGTGGGTGAGCGGCAGCACCTCGAGCATCCCGCGCGCGGTCACCTCCTCGATGACCTCCCGGCTGGTGACCGCCGACAGCGTGTCGAAGACCGCCTGCGCCCAGGGGCTCATCTTCTCGGCCTCGGAGCCGGGCAGGTAGCCGAGCTCCTGCCCGCCCACCGCGTACAGCGGCCGGAAGACCATCACCTTCTGGTGCTGCCGGCGCTCCAGCACGGCCTCCAGTCCCGCGCACAGCGCGAGCGCCGACTTGCCGGTGCCGGCCCGGCCGCCCATCGACACGATGCCGACGTCCGGGTCGAGGAGCAGGTCGAGCGCGATCCGCTGCTCGGCGCTGCGGCCCTTGATGCCGAACGCCTCCCGGTCGCCGCGCACCAGCCGGACGTTCCCGTCGGGCGTGACCCGGCCGAGCGCCTTGCCGCGCTCCGACTGGATGGTCAGACCGGTGTGCACGGGCAGGTCGGCGGCCTCGGGGACGTAGACCCGGCCTTCCTCGAAGAGCACGTCCACCTGCTCACCGGGCAGGGTGAGTTCGGACATCCCGGTCCAGCCGGAGGCGTCCGTGATGGCCAGCTCGGCGCGGTACTCCTCGGCGAGGAGCCCGACGGAGGACGCCTTGATCCTGAGCGGGAGGTCCTTCGATACGACGGTGACGTCGAAGCCCTCCGCCTGCAGGTTGCGGGCGACCGCGAGGATGCGGGAGTCGTTGTCCCCCAGACGGTAGCCGGTGGGCAGCACGCTGGGGTCCGAGTGGTTGAGCTCGACACGGACGGTGCCGCCGAGGTCCCCGATCGGGATGGGGGCGTCGAGGCGACCGTGCCGCACCCGGAACTCGTCGAGCAGGCGCAGGGCCTGCCGGGCGAAGTACCCGAGTTCGGGATGGTGCCGTTTGGCCTCCAACTCCGTCACCACGACGATGGGGAGCACGACCTCGTGCTCGTCGAAGCGGCTCAGGGCGTTCGGGTCGGCCAGCAGGACGCTGGTGTCGAGAACGTAGGTGCGCCTGTCGGGCTTGTGGCGCTTTGTGCTGGTCACCACGGAAGGACGTACCCCCTCGGAAGAGGTCGGGGAGCGACGGAGTGGACGCTGGGCCGGGAGGGCGGGAACGAGCCGCGCCGGGAGGGCGGGAACGAGCCGACCGGTCGGGGGGCCGCCGGACGGTCGTCGTCAGGCAGGTCCCTGGGGCCGCCCTGCACTGGCGCGGACCGGGGACCGGTCCTCCGCCGCGTCTTCCGTGCCGTGACCGCACGGTGGGGCTGGTGCAAAGGGCCTCCCGGGCGGACGGCTCCGTGCCGTCCGCTGAGAACCGACACCCGTGGTTCGGGCGTCGACCTGCTTGGCTTATGCCCTCGAACAAGCGCAGCCATGCCACGACACAGGACGGCGCACCGGTGAACTCCTCGTTACGGGCGTACCGCTCGCGCACCGCTCAACGGGACGCCCGGGAGGACAGAAAAAACGGGCCGGTCCGTGGGGGGGATACGGACCGGCCCGAGGGGGGGTTTCCACCATAACCCTTCGTAAGTGATGCTGCGTGCATCGGCGTGCCACAACTACTCTCCGAAGTCGTCCGGCGACGCCCGGATGACCGCGGAAGCCCGCATTCCGCCTCGAACGGTGGCCAAATCACCGCACATCTCCAGGTGGGCGGCCGATTCGCGTGTGACGGGAGTGGCCCGGCCGGCCCGGCGACGGGCGCGCGGCACGGAATCCCGCTTCCCCCGTCCGGGTGACGCCCCCGGCCCGCACGGACTTGACCCGGCATCCGGTCCCCGCTCGACCGGTGCATGACCGGCGTCCGATCCGGCACCGCGCAGCCCCCTCCACTGCGCGGTGCCACGCGCGTAGCTTTGCTCACGCGAATTACCTGGGTTTGAACTTACGCGACCGGGTGGGCCGAGTTCGACCCGAGAAGGACAACGGTGGATAACGATGTGGAAACCCTGTGAGGATCGACGGGTGATTCCGCACCGTGCCTCCGGACGCGCCGACATTTGCGAAGGTGCGCCCTTTAGGCCCGGAAGGTCCCCCTCTCCCCTCCCTCCGGACGGCCGAAGCGTCCGGAGGGAGGAGTAGGACGGCTGCCGCCCTACTTCTCCCCTAACGTCACCTCATGACGAAGACGACGGGGATCACTTGGGCCGCGGCGAGCGCACGGCGTTACGAACGGCAGTTCCTGGCCATGCCCGCCCGAACGGGCACGCCCGTCGCCGACGTGGCCGCCGCGATGCTCGGCGTCCACGCCCAGGTACTGTCGGCGGCCGAGCTGTCGGTGGGCCTGCGGGCCGACGGCGTGACCCGCGCGGACGTACGCGAGGCCCTGTGGCCCACGGCTCCGCCCACCACGCCTCCCCCACCGCCCGCCCCCTCGTCCTCGCTGGTGAAGACCCACGGCCCGCGCGGCACGGTGCACCTGCTCCCGGCCCGCGACCTGCCGATGTGGTGCGCCGCCCTGCCCGCGGTCCCGGGCCGCACGACCGCCTTCCCCAGCGACGTACGCCTCGGGCCCGAGCAGGCCGACCAGGTCGTGGCGGCGATCGCCGAGGCGCTCGACGGCGCCTTCCTGACCGTCGACGAACTCGACGAGGCGGTCGTCGCCCGCACCGGCTCCTGGGCCGGCGACCTGGTCATGCCGGCCTTCCAGACCATGTGGCCCCGCTGGCGCCAGGTCCTGCACCGGGCCGGCCAGTGCGGCGCCCTGTCCTTCGGCCCGAACCGCGGCCGCCGGGTGACGTACACCCGCCCGCCCCACTTCACCCCGCTGCCGCCCGAGGAGGCGTCGCGGCTCCTCGTACGCCGATACCTGTACGCGTACGGGCCCGCGACCCCGCAGCACTTCGCCCGCTGGCTGGCCGCACCGCCCGCCTGGGCACGGGCCCGCTACGCCGAACTGGCCGCCGCGGGCGAGATCGAGGAGGTCGGCTTCGAGGGCACTCCGGCGTGGGTAGTGGCCGGCGACACCGCCTTCCCGGACGCCGCGGAGCGGGACGAACCGACCCGGGGTGTGCGCCTGCTCCCCTACTTCGACGCGTACGTCGTCGCCGCGCAGCCGCGGGAACTGCTCTTCCCGGTAGCCGCGTACCAGCGGGCGCTGGCGGGCGGGCAGGCGGGCAACTTCCCCGTGCTGCTGGTCGACGGGGTCGTGGCGGGCGTCTGGCACCAGCGCCGACGGGGCCGGCGTACGACGGTCACCGTCGAGCCGCTGGGCCGCCTGACGGCACGGCAGGAACGCGAGCTGGCGGGCTGTGCGGAACGGGTGGGTGCCGTACTGGAGGCGGAGGCGGAGCTGGTGATCGGGGAGGTGACGGTGGGGGCGCACGCGTGAGGACGACGCCGGCGGGGGCTCGTCCGGTGGATCTCAGGGCTGCGCGTGGGGTCGGCTCGGGGCATCCGGCTTGCGCACGTCGAAGAGGTGACGGGAGCTGTGGGCGACGAAGGGTCCCTCGTCCTCGATGCGCTCGTGCAGGTCGCGCAGCCGGTCCCGGTACGCCTCGACGGTGAACCCGGGGACCATCCACACCACCTTGCGCAGGAAGTGGACCACGGCACCGACGTCGAAGAACTCCATCCGCAGCCGCTCCGCCCGTACCTCCACGACCTCCAGCCCGGCCGCCTCGGCGTCGGCTCGCTCGCGCTCGGGATCACGGTGCCGGTGGTTCTCCTCCGGCAGCGGCCCGAGGAAGTACTCGATCAGCTCGAAGACACTGGCGGGCCCGACGTGCTGGGCGAAGTAGGTGCCCCCGGGCGCGAGCACGCGGGCGACCTCGTCCCAGTGCGGCTCGACCGGATGCCGGCTCACGACCAGGTCGAAGGCGCCGTCCGCGAAGGGAAGGGGCGCGTCGTCCGCCGAGGCGACCACAGGGACACCGCGCGGTCGCAGCCGCCGGGTGGCCTCTGCGACGTTGGGCTCCCATCCCTCGGTGGCGACCACGAGCGGGGCGCGCCGAGCCCCGGCGGCGTCGAGGGCGAAGTCCAGCACCTCCCCTCCCCCGGTCTGCACGTCCAGTACGGCGGTGGCCCCGGCCAGGCGCTCCCCCACGGACCGCGCGTACCCCCAGGACGGCCGAGCCTCGGTGGCCCGCCCCTCGAACCAGGAGAAGTCCCACCCTTCGGTGGGAACGGCGGCGCCTTCGGCCACGAGGTCGTCGAAGCCACGGCGGACGGAACGATGCGGTGAGCGGTCTGGGTCGAGGTCGGGGTCTGGGTCGAGGTCGGGGTCGAAGGAACGGTCGGCGGACATGACTAGGCCACCACCAGGGGCCGGACCTGCTCGGCGGCGAACCGCACGAACCCCTCCGGGTCGGGTTCGTCCCCGGTCGGCTGGAGGATCACGGTGTCGGCCCCGGCCTCGGCCAACCGCCGCACGGCGCCGGCGACGGCCTCCGCGTCTCCGGCGACCCCGAGATCCGGCACGTCCCCGACACCTTCGGCGACCAGCTCGTCCCGAAGCCGTTCATCGGCGCCGGGGCCGGTGGCAGTGAGGAGGTACACGACCACCCGGTGCGCCTCCGACCGCCCGGCGGCCGCCCGCCCTTCGTCGATGAGCCGCCGGGCGCGGCGCACCCCGTCCGGCGGCGTGTTCGAGGTGAGCACGGTCCCGTCGGCGGCCTCACCGGCCAGCCGCAGCGAACGGGGCCCGGTGGCGCCGGCGAGCACCTCGACGGCCTGCTCGGGCGGCCAGTCGAGCGCGACGTCGTCGAGTCGGACGTAGCGTCCCCTCGTCGTCACCCTCTCCCCGCCCAACAGCGCCCGCAACGCGAGGAGATGCTCCCTCAGCAGCGTGAGCGGCGACTCGGCCCGCGCCCCGACCTGCCCCATCCAGTCCTGCACCCCGTGCCCCACGCCGAGCACGGCGCGGCCGGGGAACATCCGGTGCAGCGTGGCGGCCTCCATCGCGGTGACGGCCACGTTCCGCAAGGGCACGGGCAACAGCCCTACCCCGACCCGCACCCGCTCGGTCCACGCGAGGGCAGCGGCGGCCGTGGAGATCCCGCCCTCCCGGAAACAGTCCTCCCACAACCACAACTCCTCGAGCCCCACCTCGTCGGCGACACGCGCCACGGCACGCAGCCGCTCGGGGGCAAGCTGGGGGCGGAATACGGCACCGAGTCCAGTCATGGTGCCTTCCTACCTCCGACCGGGGCCCCGCTCAACGTGATTACTGAGCCCACGAGACCTAGGACGCCACCCGCATCGGATCCTCGAAACGAACGGTCTCGACGATCCCCCTCAACAACGCCCGGTACTCCTCCCGACGCGCGACCGCGGTACTACTGATCGTCAACACGACCAGCCGCTTGCAGTCGGGGTGCGGGAGGTGAGCGTGGACCTGAAGGAGGGGGAACTGGGGAAGCCCGCTTTCAGCTGCGTAACGCAACGTGTTCTCGCTGAGGACTGCGGGGCCGCAGGGAAACTCATCAAAGGTGATGTGCGTGTGTCCCTTGGCCGACGTGGCAGCGCGGGCCGCCGTTACGCCACGGGATGCGACCTTCGTGTCGCGCCAGGAGATGGTGAAGAGCGAGAGCAGGTGCGCACTCCTGGGATCGATGTCGTCACGATGCAGGCCGACCGAGCAGTACACAGTGCCGAAACCGCACAGCTCCCCGAGCATTCGCTGCCCCAACGCAAGCTGCGCAACGAACCGCTGACGCACCAATTCACTCGGCGCGCCATCAAGCAGCGGGGCAACAGCCTCACGCATCGCATCGGCGTCCGAGGAGCCGGGTTCGGCCAGGAGGGAGTTGAGCGGCATGGGCATGAACCCATGTGGTTCAGCGAACCACAACTCCGCTCGCAGGTCTTTGACGGATTCATCCAGCAAAATCCGGGGAGTGGTCATGGAGCCTTCCTCTCCGGCTCAGAAGCGGGCTGAAGGGCCATCCACCCGGCGGCCCCGCGCAACGTCGTCGGGTCCGGCGCCGCAGTCGTTGAGCCGTTCATCGTTTAGAGGGGTGCTGCGCTGTTGCACGACGTGCATGCGTCGAGGGCCCCTTCCATTCCGTCCCGGTGCGGCGATGACTCCTGCGAAGCGGGCGTCGCCCGCGAACCAGATTTCCTCGATCTGAGCCTTCAAATGCGGCTTGGCGCGAGGAGCCATACGTCGGGACCACCATTCCAAGCGCAGATGCCGGGTAAAAACCATGGGTAGCCACTGCTCTGGACAAGCAGGGTTGGGAAACTCGAACCAACCGTAGTGTCTACTGGAGACCTCCGGACGATCAGTCAGTCCGTGGGGAACCTCCCGCAGGAGCTGCCACCTATAGGCACGCAAGATGCGCAGCATCGACAGCGCTGCCGGAAAATAGCGCAGTTGCGTCAGTACACGGTAGGGCCCGTAAACGAAGTACGGAAGAAACACCCAGACGAGCCAATCGGCCGAGTACACCGATACGCCGAGCAATAGGACCCAGCCGCTTACCCAACCGAACAAGCCGACGACGTTCATCACCATGTGCCCGGCCCAAGCGCGACGGGTGGGGCGGTGATCCCATGCAATCGCGCAGGCGACAGGGTCCATGAGTCATTCCCTCCTACTCAATGACAGAAGACGTATCGTGCGACGTCTACGATGCCTCCGCCATCAAGAACGAGACGCGAGCCGTCGATGCCGGCAACAGCACCATCCTTGATTCCGTCGTCCTCTGCGTCGACGGCCTTGTTGTACAGACCAAACCCTCCCGTACCAACGCCGACCATGCCCGAAGCACCGGCAATGACATTGGCGGCTCCCTCGGGATCGCTGAAGCCACGCACCGCTCGTGCGACCATGGAGTTCTCCAGGTTCGAGATCGCTCCGGCCTCGTCAAGAACCTTGGAACCGTAGGTACCGGCCCGCTGCCAGAAGTCGAGCACTTGCCCACTCCTGCGAATGGCCCGCGTGGCTTCGAAGGATCCCTTGGCTGCTGCCGCGATACCGGGTAGCGCGCCTACGGCGTCTGCTCCCACGGATACAGCGTTGCTCCAGAAGTCGGCATCGAGTTCTCCCTCGGCCAACCCGTCCCACAAAGACGCCCGCACTTCCGGGTTTGCAAGCCGCAGACCAAGCGCCACGACGCTCAGCCCGGAAGCCGTGAGCACCAAGGCAGCAACCGTCGCGACACCCCAACCCAGCGGCCCCGAAAGAAGAAGCGCCACAACCCCGATCACCCCCGCCACGAAGCTGAGGATGTCCGGGAGGTTGTCGCCCAGCCAGTCGAGCGCCTGGTCGAACAAGCCCGGCTCGTGCGGTACCAGCTTCTTCGTCGCGTCCCGGATCTTCCGGGCCCGATACCCGGCCTTCTCCTCATGCTCCTCGGCCAGCCTCTTCGCCTTGCCGATGATCTTCTTCAGCTCGACCCGGGCATCGTCGAGGTCACCGTTCGCCCGCGTGAGCGCCTTCAGCGCGGCGTCGCCATCGGCCCCCTCCTTCTTCAGGTCGGGGTCGTGGCCAGCCGAGTCCGCCCGCCCCTGCGCACGGTCGACCGCGGCCTGGGCGTCCCTCGCGTCGTCCTCCAGCTTCCTCGCCCGCCGCTGGAAGTCGTCGAGCTCCCCCTCCCAACGGTCCAGCTGCCTGGCCGCCTTGCGGATCGAGTGCGCCGCGTTCTTCAGGTTCAACGGCAAGGGCCCGCCGTCCAACTGCTCACGAAAGGCGACGGCGGCGTCACCTTTCCAGTAGCTGCCGTCGAGAAGCTTGGTGACGAGGTCGTACGCCTCCTGGAGCACCTTCGCGCAGCCGCTGAGCTTCTTCTCCAACCCGCGCACGGTCTCCGTGTCCCCGGGTACGGGATTGAAGCCGAGGTGCGGATAGGCGGGGTTCGGGATGGGCGGCGCGGACTTGAGCCCCTGCGGCTTGCCCAGGTCCGCCCGCGACTGCGGGTCGAGAGCGGCACCGTACTGGTCGTGGCCGGCCGTGACGGTCACTTGCGCGACTCCCGCACCGCCGCCTCGAGCGCCTTGTCGACCTCGAGGTAACTGTCCTTGCTCTTGCCGATGATCTCGGCAAGGTCCTCGGTCTGTTTGCCGATCTCCTCGGAGCCGTACTTCCAGTCCTCCTGGAATGCCTCGCACGCGGAGTCGAGCTCATCCGTGCCCAGCCCAAGGACCGTCGCGTCCGACAGGGCTTTCCGCACTCCCCTGAGCGAAGTCGACGACTCCCTCAGCGACTTCATGAACCGCCCGAGCTCGTCCCCGTCCACGGCAAGCCGCTCCGCCACCCGCCCGTCCCCTCTCACCGGTCCACCGCACCGATGAGAGGAACGACGCCATCCGGTTTTCGTGACGCCCCGGGGACTGCAGCCGCCCTGAGGACTGGCGGGACGCTCAGCGGTTGACGGCCTGGATCTCCTGGACGACGACGTCCTGCGTGGCGCCGAACGTACCGTCAGGAAGGTCGCCGCCCGCGCCACCACTGCCCGTCCAGTGGATCTCCCACGTGACCGTCGCCTGAAGCGGGAAGGTCCCCTCACCCGAGGAACGCAGGTACTTCACCCCGCACGGCGGCGTGTCATTCGCCCTGCCCTTCTCGTACGGAGCGCCGATACGGCCGTCCTTGATCTCACAGACCCCCGACGCCGGGTAGGACTCGGCATCCGGAGTGCCCGGTTCGATCCGCAGCGACACCGGCTCCGCCGTGGCCGTCGCGTCGATCCCGATCTCCTCCACGGACGCGGTGACCGACACCGGCTTGAACTCGGCCCCGTCCAGCCACGCCCACGTCGGAAGGTTCACCTTGGTCGCCTCGGCAGGCGCCAGCGTCACCTCGGTACCGGGGACGCGGATCTCGGCGTAGGCGAGCTCGGCGAGAACTTCCGGAGTGACGGCGTTCTCCTTGTCCGCGGGTGGCGGGTCACCGAGGTCCACCCAGAAGTAATCCGTGTCGGACTTGTCCCAGCCCGGCGGGAAGCTCTCGTTCACATACGAGCCCCATCAATATCCCTCGCCCGTCTTGTCCTTGTTGAAGCCCTTCTTCTCATCCTTCGCGTTGTACTTCTCCCGCTGCTTGGCATCCCACTCGTACCCCGTGGACTCGGCCTCCCAGATCGGCTCCAGGTAGTCCTGAAGCTCCTGAGGGCTGAACTTCGGGGCATACCAACACGCCGGCGGACTCCACGAAGTCGAAGACGTCACCGGCCCAACCGAGTCACCACTACCGTTCTTCGAACGATCAAAGACGACACCACCCACGGTGACCGAAACTGTCCCGTCATCGCCGGCATCGGCGTGCTGCTCCGTCTGACCGTCCGTCGCCCCACCGAACCCCTTCTCCGCATGGGCGGGGCCAACGGCAGCAAGGAGCAGAGCTAGCCCTGCTGGCAGTATCAAGACATTGCGACGAATCATGGCTGGCACTTCGCGTTCCCCCGTTCCGAAACCAGTCGTTCCGTCACCCAGACGCCCTTGTCGTTCTTGCGCAGCGTGCTGGCATACAGGACGTAGCTATCTTTCGTCACCGGCGTGACGTCAGTCTTCCCCGTCTTGAGAAACCTGTTGAACGATTTACTCTGGTCCTCGCAGTACACCAGTGCGGCGGTGCCGTCGTCCTTGGCGTTCACGCTCTCGTCGTAGTAGCGAGTCACGCCAGTCGTACGGGCCTTGTGATCCACGAAGTCCCGAATGTACTTCTCACTCCCCGCAGCCGCCTCGCCTTCGGAGTAGAAGCGGTACGCCTTGTGCAGCGGATCCTGCTCGGCAATGGCCATGTCCACAGCCCTGATGCGCTGCTCGGCATCGTGCAGCACAGCATCCTTGACTGCATCACCGGTTTTGCCCCACTCGAACTTGTACGTCACGTCGGCCGGCAAGGCGATCTCCGGCCGTTCCCCCTGATCAGGAACCGTTTCACTCGGTGACGCCGACGGGGTGGAGCTACCGGTGTCCGCCCCCGCGATCTTGTCCTCCCCCTTGGCCGGGCTGTCGTCGTCGCTGCCGCACGCGGACAGCGTCAAGGCCGCTGTGGCGGTCAGCGTGAGCGCTGCGAGGAGGGTGGGGCGGCGGCGATTCACTGTCGGCTCCTGGGTGGGACGAGGCTTCTCTTCGGCGACGCCACGCTATCCACAGGGGCCCAGGGACACCAGGGGGACCGGTCCCGCGCGACCCCTGACAGGACTGGATAGCAGTTCCGTCTCACGAGCCGCCGCCATATATCCATAGCCGGACTTTCTGTCCCCCAGCGTCTGGCCAGATACTTCTTTCTTTGAGTCGGCTCGCCTTGTAAGTTTGCGTGTGCGTACGGGTGGTTGCTGGTGGGACGCGTGAGTTGACGGGGGTTGCGGGATGGTGGGCCACAGGCCGAGTGACTGGCATGTCCTGGACCTGGACAAGGACCCGACCCCGGGGGATCCGCAGCGGGTGCGGACGCTCGCGAAGACGTTGCACGACTTCGCCGACGATGTCTCGGAGGCGTTGCGTCTGGTGAAGGGCATGGCCGGCGAGTCCACCCTGGCCGAGTGGGCGGGGAAGTCGGCGACCGTCTTCAAGGAGGAGTTCTCCGGCGTTCCGAAGAACTTGAAGAAGCTGGAGAAGTCGTACGGGATGTGCGGCGACGCGCTCGCGGACTTCTGGCCGAAGCTGGAGCGGGCGCAGGCATTGGCGGACCGGGCGCTCATCAAGGCGCGGGAGGCCCGCCAGGACCTGTCCTCGGCGCAGTCGAAGCTGTCCTCGGCGGATTCATGGGTGACGCGGGCGTCGAAGGAGGCGGACAAGTACAAGGACGACCCGACCGGCAGCAAGTCCGACGCGGACAAGCCGGACGAGGCCAAGGTCCGCGCCGCCACCCGTGACGTCCAGCACGCCAAGACCGCGCACGCCAACGCGCAGTCCGCCGTGGACGACGCGCAGAGCGCGCTGGACGCGGCGAAGAAGATGGCCGAGGACGCGCGCAAGATGCGTGACGACGCGACCCGGGAGGCCAAGGGCAGGATCGACGAGGCATCCGACGCCGGCATCCAGAACCGCTCCTGGTGGGAGGAGGTCGGGGACTGGGTCTCCGACAACTGGGACTCGATCGTCGCGGTCTGCAAGGTCGTCGTCGCCGTCGTCGGCATCATCGCGATGGTCATCGGCGGCCCGATCCTCGGCGCGATCGTCCTGGTCGCCGCCCTCGTCGTCCTCGCCGACACGCTCAACAAATACAGCAAGGGCCAAGCATCCCTGTGGGACGTGGGGTTCGCCGCACTCGACTGCATACCCGGCATGAAGGGGCTCACCACCCTCGGCGGACTCGCCAAGGGCGCGAAGGCACTGGGCAAGACCGGCCTGAAGGCCATGGCCAAGGGGCTGGGGAAGAAGGGCCTGCGAAGCGAGGCAGACAACGCCGTGGCAAAGGCGAAGCCCGGTAAGGGGCGGTGCCTGAACGGCGATCCGATCGACATGATCTCCGGTGAGATGTACATGACCGAGATCGATGTCGAGCTGCCCGGTCTACTCCCCGTGGTGCTGAGGCGCACCCACCTGTCCACCTACCGGGCTGGCCGCTCCTTCGGCGCATCCTGGGCGTCCACGCTCGACGAACGTCTGGAGCTGGACGACCAGGGTGCCGCCTACGCCACTGAGGACGGCATGATCCTCATCTACCCGGCTCCCGAACCCGGGGCATCGGTGCTGCCCTCGGAAGGACCGCGTTGGCCGTTGCACTGGAGCGGCGCGTCAGACGCCCCGCTGTGCATCACCGATCCACTCGCTGGAATCACCCGACACTTCGCGGCTCCCAAGCGCCCGGTCCCGATCGGTGAGGCGTTCACCCTCCTACTTGTGGCGATGACCGATCGCAACGGCTACCGGATCGACATCGACCGCTCTGCCGACGGCACGCCGATCGTGGTGCGAGACTCCGGTGGCCGACACATCGATGTCTCGACCCAGGCGGGGCGTGTCACCGCCTTGCGCTTGCGCAACCCGGAGAATGATCCCCACGGCACGCTGCTGAGGCGCTTTGTCTACAGCCCCGCGGGCGACCTCACAGAGATATTCGATTCGAGCGGCCTGCCGCTGAAGCTGGCGTACGACGACCGCTCGCGCATTACGTCATGGACCGATCGAGAAGGCTTCTGGTACCGCTTCTTCTACGACGATCAGGACAGATGTGTGGGTGGCGAGGGCACCGACGGACTTCTGCGGTGCACCATCGCCTACGACACCGGCGGCCAAGAGACGCGCTACACCGACGCCCTGGGTCACACCACGCGTTACCACTGGAACCACGAGTATCAACTTCTGGCTGAGACGGACCCGCTCGGTAACACCACGCGGTTCGAGTGGGACCGCTACGACCGCCTGCTGGCGAGAACCGACGCACGCGGTCGGACTACCCGGTACGCCTATGACCAGCTTGGTGCGCCGACCACCGTGTTGCGGCCCGACGGCCACCGGGAGACCGCTCAGAACGACGAGTGGGGGCAACCCCTCGAGGTGGTCCAGGCCGATGGTCATGTCTGGCGTATGGCGTACGACGAGCACGGCAACCTGGTCGCTGAGACCGATCCAACAGGCGCCCGTATCACCTATCGATACAGGGACGACGGCGCGCTCATCGAGGTCACCGACGCCAGCGGCGGCACAGCCTCTCTCGAAGCTGACGCGGCGGGTCTACCCGTCGCTTCCACCGATGCCGAAGGCGGTACCACGCGACTGGTGCGTGACGCGTTCGGCAGGGTTGTCGAGGAACGGGGTCCTGATGGTGCCGTCACCCGACTGAGCTGGACGCCGGAGGGCCGGCAACTGAGCGTGGAACTGCCCGACGGGACCACGGAGCGTCGGGCGTACGACGGCGAGGGGAACCTCACCGAGCACGTGGATGGTTCGGGACGGGTGACCCGCTTCGACTACGGCGCCTTTGATCTCCTCCGTTCGCGCACGGACGCGGACGGCTCACGCGTGGAGTTCTCGTACGACCGTCAGCTACGAGTCACCTCGGTGACCAATCAGCAAGGAGCTGTGTGGAAGTACACGTACGACGAAGCCGGACGTCTCGTCCAGGAGTGTGACTACAACGGCCGTGCTCAGAGCTATCGGTTCGACCCGGTCGGCCGACTCGTTGGGCAGACCAATGGCGCGGGCCAGTCGATCGACTACGTTCGCGACGACCTCGGCAAGGTCACTGAACAGCGGGCGCCGGAGGGCGTCACACGCTTCGAGTACGACCCTGTGGGTCAGGTGCGCCGCGTGGTCGGTCCGGGGACCGAACTGAGCTACCAACGCGACGCCCGCGGCCGCGTGGTGGCGGAGACGTGCAACGGAACCACCGTACGCTCTGCCTACGACGTGCTGGGCAGACGCGTGAGGCGCATCACCCCGTCGAACGCCGAGAGTGCGTGGGAGTACGACGAACGCGACCGCCCGGTTGTCCTGCGGACGGCTGGCAGAACGATCACCTTCGCCTACGACGAGGGCGGACGGGAGATCGAGCGCCGCACAGGCGGCGTCGCGCTGAGACAGACCTGGGACGGCACCGGCAGGCTCAGCTCGCAGACCGTCACCGCGGAAAGTCGGAGAGCCGACGCGCTGACGACGGGCGAGCCGGTCCCCCTGCAGCACCGTGCATACCGCTACCGACCCGACGGCACAGTCGCCGCGATCAGTGACCTTCAGGGAGGCGACCGCTTCGTCGACGTCGATGGGCGTGGACGGGTGGCAGGCGTGCGCGCGACCGACTGGTCCGAGCGCTACGTGTACGACGCCACGGGCAACATCGTCGAGGGCGAGTGGCATCAGGGGGAGTCCGCGCACTCCGCACGGAGTGTGGAGAAAAGCCCCGTCCACCGGGTGGGAAGCGTCAGCTACGAATACGACGAACAGGGTCGGGTCGTCGTCAGGCGCAAGAAGCGGCTGTCGCGCAAACCCGACATCTGGCGCTACACCTGGGACAGCGAGGACCGCCTGGTCGGAGTCATCACCCCGGACGGCACCTCGTGGACCTACGCCTACGACCCCTTCGGTCGGCGTATCGCGAAAAGGCGGCTCAGTGCAGACGGGCGGAGCGTCGTCGAGGAGACCACGTTCGTCTGGGACGGTTTCGTTCTCGCCGAGCAAGTGACCTGGTCCGCCGGCGCTGAACCCACGTGCACTGTGTGGGACTGGGAGCAGGACCGCTTCAGCCCAGTGACGCAGATCGAGCGTGTGCCGTCGAACGCGACGCAGGAGTGGGTGGACGCCAAGTTCTACTCCATCGTCACGGACCTGATCGGCACACCCGTCGAGATGGTCACGGAGCCCGGAGAACTCGCCTGGCGGGCTCGGACCACGGTGTGGGGGGCACCGATCGACAAGCCGAACGCGGATGAAGCGTACTGTCCGCTGCGCTTCCCGGGGCAGTACCACGATCCGGAAACGGCGCTGCACTACAACTACCAGCGTCATTACGACCCGGAGACGGGTCAGTACGTTACGTCGGACCCCCTTGGTCTCGCACCGGGCCCGAACCCGCGCGCGTACGTGGCAAACCCCTTTACAGCGATCGATCCCTTCGGATTGGCGCCCTCCTGCGAAGACGCGGCGCGTGACGCGGCCAAGCGGCGGGCCGACGTGGAGCAGCAGCGTCCGGGAGCGAGCAAAAAGACCAGGCCGACCAGTGCGGCTGGGCTTTCGGTGCCGGGGCACAATCGGACCTTTGACGGGGCGAGTATCAAGGGGGGCGGAGAGCACGACTTGCACCCCGACGTTAGGGCCGCCTATGACAGAGTGCCCGAGAACGTACGGGTCGGCGGACAGCACGGAAAGTGCGGCGAGGCCGAAGCACTGTCGAACGCGATGAAGGCAGGAGTCGACCCACGGGGCGGCACGATGGCTGCCGTCGATGTCCGTGCGCCAGGCAATCCCAACCACCACAAGATCAAACCACCTTGTGACTCCTGTAAGAATGTACTCGATCAACTCGGAATTACGGCGGTGATTGAATGATGGACGACGAGGTTCCAGCGGAGTGGTCGCCTCTGACGCATCAAGTCTTGCGGTGTGCCGGGTGGTATCCCGGCCGGTCTGTTCCTCTTGACAAGTATGAACTTCCTTTGAGGGAGTTCGGCGGGTTTGAAATGCATGATGAGGCGAGGCGCTTCCTCGGCGAATTCGCCGGCTTGGCGACGGATACCTGGACACCTGGTCCAGTGATGCCGCAATCTACGTTCCGTTTCGAGCCGTGCGACGTCGACGCGAACCCCGAGGTTTGCCATGGGGTTCAGGAAACCTTTCGGCGCATGGATGAAAGCGCTGGCGCCCGTCTGTACCCCATCGGGCGCGTGGACGAAGGGGCCAGTTGTCTGGGCATGGCCCCCGATGGCTCTGTCTACGTCGGTGCCGACGCAGAACTGCTGGCGCATAGCGCATATGAAGCCTTGGAAAAGCTCGTCCTCGAGCGACGTACCGAGGCGCCCCTGCCCTACGTGCTCGTGGGCGACCACCTGGAGCTCCCGCCTGCTTTCGGAGCCACCCATGGTTCGGACGGCGTACCCAGGTGGTCGCCTGAGACGGAGCACGTACTTCGACTGGCCGGCTGGTATCCAGGACGCACGGTCTCCGTCGAGTCCTGGGAGCGAGAGATGCAGGAAGCCGATGACGGCTACGTCATGCATGACGCCGTGCGTCGATTTCTTGCTGAATTCGGCGGCCTGGAGGTGAGTCAGAGAGGGCCAGGGGTGAATGCGGCTCGATCGCCGTTCCGCATCGACCCTTCGTTGGCCAAGTGGGACTTCGAAATTATTGAGGCTCTCAGCGAAGATGCTGAGGTGTACCTCTATCCAGTAGGCGATCTTTCCCAAGGAAACTCGTATCTGGTCATGGCGGAGAGTGGGGCGTTCTACCTGGGCATGGATGATGTCGAGCCGCTGGCCGACACGGCCGACGCTGCGCTGGACAAGCTCGTCCGGGGCATCCGTTAGCCTCCGTCTTTCACGTGACTGCGCGTCCGCTGGGTGATCAAAAACGAGAAGAGTAATCCCGACCTGCAACGATAGGCGTGATGCGTGCTCATCCGGCGAGACCGAGTTCGCGTAGGGCGTCGGCAGGGTGGTTGCGGTAGTGGCCCTGGGCGGCTGCGTTGTCGGTCCATCCGGCGAGGTGGGCGAGGCTGCGGAAGGTGGCCAGGGCCCTGGGAAGGCTGCCGATGCGGGCGCGGCATGCGTCCTCGTCGAACGTCGCGTCCCGGGCCTCGATGGCCCAGTGATCCCGTGTACAGCGGGCAAGCGCGGCCGCGTCGGCGGTCTCGGGCGGTGCGGTGGCGACGCCGAGTTCGGCGATGGCGCGTGTCATCCCGTCACCGCGGGCGGTGGTGTAGCGCTCGTTGAGCAGGGCGTGAGCGGCGTGGGGCCCCTATGGGTTTGGTCAAAGCTGAAGGGGCGGGTTGGGGTTGGTAGAAGGTTCCGTTGCGGAGCATCGCGAAGAGTACGTCGGCTCGTCGTCTTGCGAGGCAGAGGAGAGATTGGGTGGGGTGCTTGCCCTGGCTGATCTTCTTGTCGTAGTAGGCCCTGGAGACCGGGTCGGCCAGGGCCGCGAACGCGGAGGGGAAGAAGGCCCGTTTGGGCTGCTTGTTTCCTCTCCGGGCCGGTTGCTCGCCACAGATTGACGAGCCCGAGCTGGGTTGCCGGGGCAAGGCCGGCGTAAGCGGCCAGGTGGGCGTCGGACGGAAACGAACGGCCGTCGCCGACGTCGATGAGGATCCTGGCTCCGGTCCGGCCGACGGCCACGATCCTCGACCTGCCAACCCGGGCGACGGTCGTTCCGTTCTACCCTTCCGACTCCCCGGGTGATCAGCCTGAGTTCTCCACGAGCCCTGACGGCTGACCGGCCATGGCTCGACCCCCACGGTGCGCCCGCCAACCCTTGCGGTGAACCACCCTCGCCCGCCCTCAAGCCGGTCCGCCTGGTCGGCCTCTGTCCGACCGAGAGTCGTGCGGCCCAGGGCCCTCTCGCTACTCAGCGGTTGACGGCCTGGATCTCCTGAACGACGACGTCCTGTTCTCCGCCGAAGTCGCCGTCGGGCAAGGGTTGTTCCCCGACCACGCCGGTACCGGTCCAGTGGATCTTCCAGGTGACCGTGGCCTTCAGCTGGTACGACCCGTCGCCCGACGAACGCAGGTACTTGACCCCACAGGGCGGCGTCTCATCGGCCTTCCCCTTCGCGTAAGGCTCGCCGATGGTGCCGTTCGCGGCCTCGCACACCCCGGAAGCCGGGTAGGTCTGGGCGTCTGCCGTACCCGGGTCGATCTTCACCGACACCGGCTCGGCCGTGGTGGTCGCCTGCACGCCCAGCAGAGGAACCGACGCCGTCACCGACACGGGTTTGAAGTCCGTCGCGTCGAGCCACGCCCAGGTCGGAAGGTTCACCTTCGTCGCCTCGGCGGGCCTCAGCTCCACCTCCGTGGTGGGGACGCGGATCTCCGCGTAGGCGAGCTGGGCGAGGACCTCCGGCGTGATCGCCTGCGGGATGTCCGCCGGCGGGTCGTCACCGGTGTCCACCCAGAACGTCTCCTTATTGCAGTCGAGCGCCCCTGGGTCCCCCTCACGGCCGGGCGTGACGTAGGAGTCCCACCAGTAGCCCTCGCCGGCCTTCTCCTTGTTGAAGTCCTTGTACGGCTTCCCGTTCACGTACCTGTCGCGCTGCGCGGCATCCCACTGGTAGCCCGTCGACTCGGCCTCCCAGACGGGTTCCTTGACCTTCTGGAGCTGCTCCGGGGAGTACTTCGGGGCGTAGTAGCAAGCGGGCGGCGTCCAGTTCGTCGCAGCGGCCACCGGACCCACGGACGCCCCCGAGCCGTTCTTGGAACGATCGAAGACGACGGCACCGGCGGTCGCCGAGACGGTACCGCTTCCGTCGGACTCGCCGTGCGCGTCCGTACTGGGCGACTGAGCGCCACCACCGATCTTGTTGTCAGCGACGGCCGGACCTGTCACGCCCAGGGCGACAGCAGCGATCACGACTGACACAGCCAGTGCACGCGTGGCTGGAGTCAGGGCTGGCACTTGTCGCTCCCCCTCTGGGACAACATCTTCTGTACAACCCACACACCCTTGTCGTTCTTACTCAGTTGGGTGTTGTACAGCACGTAACTGTTCTTGGTCACGGGCGTTTTGTTGACCTTCTTCGGCTTCAAGTACATGTCATAGGCTTTGCCCTGATCTTCGCAGTACACGAGCGAGGCACTGTCAGCTCCGCGCACGTTGACCACCGCGTCGTAGAAGCGGTAGGCACCCGTCACTCGCGCGTTCTCCTTGACATACGCCTGGATGAACTCCTGCGTCCCGGCAGCGGCTTCGCCCTCGTAGTAGTAGAGGTATGCCTTGTCGAGTGGATCCTGATTGACGATTGCCAGGTCCACGGCCTTGATGGACTGCTCCCCGTCAGCCAGAACGGCGTCCTTCTCCTTGTCCCCGGTCTTGGGCCAGTCGAAGGTGTAGGAGAGATCGTCGGGCAGTTCGATCTCCGGCCGCCCCGGCTCCGAGGACTCGGACGCCGTCGGTGACGCCGACGGGGTGGAGCTACCGGTGTCCGCCCCCGCGATCTCGTCCTCCCCCTTGGCCGGGCTGTCGTCGTCGCTGCCGCACGCGGACAGCGTCAAGGCCGCTGTGGCGGTCAGCGTGAGCGCTGCGAGGAGGGTGGGGCGGCGGCGATTCACTGTCGGCTCCTGGGTGGGACGAGGCTTCTCTTCAGCGAAGCAACGCTATCCACCGGGGACGGGCGGCACCAGGGTGACACCGGTCTCCTCCCGGCCACCAGGGAGTTCAAACCCTCTGCACTTGTGGCTTCTTGGGCCATAACGGTTCCGTAACGCACCGGAAGCAGCAAAGGGGTCCGGCGGTCGTCAGCTCCGGAGCCGATACCTTCAGCCGGGGGGGCGGGACGGGGCTAGCGGAGGGCAGCTGCATGGGACGGCGGCGGTGGCGGGACGGGGTGGGGGTGCTGGCCGTGGTGGGGCCCGACGGGGAGCGCGTTCGGGTTCCGCTGGAGGTCGCGAGCTCGTACCGGGCGCGGACCAAGGGGCTGTTGGGGCGCGACTCGGTCGACGGGGCGATGCTGCTGACCCCCGCCAGCGGTGTGCACACGTTCCGGATGCGGATGGCCATCGACGTGGCCTACCTCGACCGGCGGCTCAACGTCGTCGCCGTGCGCACGATGCGGCCGGGCAGGCTCGGACGGCCCCGGCTGCGGGCGCGGCACGTGCTGGAGGCGGAGGCCGGGGCGATGGGTGAGTGGGGGGTCCGGGTGGGGGCGCGGGTGGAGGTCGTGGAGGGCCCGACGGCGTCGGCCGGAGAGGCCGGTCGGCGGGGCTAGTCGTCCGTTACGTCGACGGCGTGGTCGCCGCATCCCTCGAAGACGCTCGGGGTGCCGTGCGTGATCACGAGCAGGTACGAGGTCGGCACCAAGGCGCAGTCCTTCTCCTTCCACTGCACGGCGAAGACCGTCCAGATGACGATGAGGACGACGACCACGATGGACGGCACGCTGCGCGTCGTGTGCCATGAGCCGTCGCCGTGAGGCGGGTGCGGGTCGCCGGGGCCGGGCGGGCCGGCCCCGCCCGGCTTACGGTCCCAGGGGCGTCCGCCCTCGGGCTCCTCCGTGTCGTTCGCTCTCATTCCCCTGGCCTCTCCCCCGCTCGGTGCCGTTGCGCCGATTCACTGTGCCGGGGATCGGTGTCCTGGTCCTCAGTGGGGAGTGCAGGGTTGCTTGTCGTGGGGTGCAGTTCGCGCTTCGGTGGGCGAGATGCCGTACGCCTCGCGGAAGGTGCGGCTGAAGGCGGCGGGGTGGCGGAAACCCCAACGGTCGGCGATCTCGCCGATCGTGCGGTGCCGCAGGCGCGGATCGACGAGGTCGGACCGGCTGCGTTCGAGTCTGCGGCGGCGGATCGTGGCGCTGACCGTTTCCGGCTCCTCCTCGAAGAGGGCGTGCAGGAGGCGTACCGATATGTGGTGATGTGCGGCTATCGTCGCCGGGCCCAGGTCCGGCTCGTGCAGGTTGTGGTCGACGAAGGCGTTGATACGGGCGAGGAGCACCCGTCGGCGGCTTTCGATCGGGAGCGCCGGAGCACTGTCTAGGCGGGCGCCGAGGAAGGTGACCGCCAGTTCGAGGGCCGTGGTGCCCAGGCGGCGCAGCTCCGTCGGACCGCAGTGCGCCGCGTTCTCGCGCAGACCTGCCAGGTAGGAGGTGAGCAGTGCGCCGGACCCGGTACGGGTGGGCAGCGGCGTGGCCACCAGGCGGTCCGTCTTGTGGCTGGGCAGCGGCACGGCCGCTCGGGGCAGCCGCAGCACGCTCACCCGCGAGTGGCGGCCCTGGTCCTGGAACTCGCAGGCCAGGGGCTGTGAGGTGTCGAACAGGGCCACGTCACCGGCGCGCAGCAGGGCGTTGTTGCGGCGCTGCTCCAGGCCGATGGGGCTGCCGTGGACGAGGAAGAGGAAGTAGTTCTCCGGGTCGGACGTGCGGATGTGGTCCGGTGTCCGGCGCGCCGACATCGGGGAGAAGGAGAAGGCCGAGAACTCGGTGTCCACGAGTTCCAGCATGGTCACCTCGCCTGTGAAGTGGTGGGCGTGTTCGCTCGCCAGCGACACCGGCATCACCGCCCTGCTGACCATGTCCCCCCACCAGCCGAACCCCTCGGGGCCACTGACGCTGTCCGTGGAGAGGTGCACCGACTCACCTGCCCCGGTTCTCCCCACAGCTGTGCCCCGTTCCATTCCCGCCACCCCCGCAGCAGTCGCACCTGAGCCGACTCTGCCGACATTCTGCGCCGCGGTCCCGCGCGCGCGGGAGCTCTCGACCGGTCACTTCATGCGGGGTTTGCGCCCATCGTCAAAGAAGTCTGCGCGCTCGGGCGAGGACGAGGGGGCGGATGTGTCCGACAGTGGTGAGCCCGGTTCGGCGACAGAGAGGCGTGGTAGGGCAGTTGAGCAGTTCCGGTGGCGGCGCCTCGCCAGGGAGGCGGATGGGGGAGGTGGCGGCCGTGGTCTCGGCGATCACCGCTGTCGCGGGGTTGCTCCTGGCGGTTTTCGGGATACCTCTCGTGGGAGGTTCATCGCCGCTCGGTCGGAGTGTCGCGGAGGCCGGGGCGTCGTCGTCCTCGGACGGGGGCGCTGCCGCATCGCCGTCGCGGTCGTCGTCGCCGTCGTCTTCCCCTTCGTCTTCACCTTCACCATCGGTCTCGGTTTCGGCTTCGGCTTCGGCTTCGGCCTCGGATGCTGCGTCCGGTTCCGCTTCCACTTCGGCTCCCGCCTCGTCCTGTTCGTCGTCTCTGCCCAAGACCTGGCGCCGGGTCAAAGAAGCCTCTCTTACCGTCTGTTTCGGCAGGCCGGGCGGATGGGACGAGGTGCCCGCCAGTGAGCTGCAGAGCACCTGGCGTTCACCGGACGGCGCCTACGACCTGAGCGTCAAGCGGGACAGGTCGTACGGGTCGACCCCGCAGGCCGCCTCGGCGGGGCAGTTGGCCTGGTACCGCGACACCGCCGAGTCGTCGATGGCCGGCATCGAGGTCACCACGCACAAGACGCGTCAGAACGGGCGGGACGCTCTCTGGCTGGAGATCGACTACCACTGGACACAGCAGAGCGAACCCCGTAAGCGGCTGGAGGTCTTCGTCGCCGGGAGGGCGGGCCACGTGTACCAGTTGCTGGTCGACACCGAGGCGACCGCGCAGCGCCTCGCCGAGCAGAGCCGTCTGTTCGCGACCGCGCGGGCGAGCTTGCGGATCGACGCCTCCACGGGGTGACGTACGGGAGCGGGCTGCGTCAGGGGGAGACGATGTGGAGGAGTGCCGTGCCGTCCGTGCCCGTCGTCGCCTGGATCACCACGGCGCCGGGCCGCGGGCTCGGGCGGGTGGGGTCGAGGGTGCCGCAGGAGTTGCCGCTGCCTCGGTCGCGGAGGTACGTGAGGCAGCCCTGGCCGGGGCCTTCGGCGCCGCCGGTGGAGCGGTTGTTGCCGGACTTCACCTCGTACTCGATCTCGTTCGGGCCGACCTTCGTCACCGACAACGTTGCCCGGCCGGCGTCGTCCGGTGCCGGGAAGCGGATCGTCACGGGCTCGGTCACCGCGATCTCGCAGTTGCCGTCGGTGCAGGCGCCGACGTCGGTGCCGTCCGCCGGTGACGGGGAGGGGGGCTGGGGTGCGGGGTGGGACGTCGTGGGGCGGTTCCGCGGGGTGGGGGGTGGCTCGGCGTCGTTCGGTTGTTGGGTGTCGCTGCACGCGGTCGTCGTCAGGGCGGTCAGCGCCGTGAGGGTCATCAGGAGTGTGCGAGCGGGGCGTGGGCGGCGCATGCGCAGGTGCTTTCTCATGGCGTCAGGGCTCAGTGCGGGGGAAGGAGACCTCGACCCTGCGGTTCTTCTTGCGGCCGGCCTCCGTCGCGTTGTCGGCGATCGGGTACTGCTCACCGTAGCCGCGGACCTCGTAGGTGATGCCGGCGTCGTTGAGGGACTGGGACAGGACGTCGTGCACGGCGTTGGCGCGCCGCTTGGAGAGTACGTCGCCGTGGGCGGAGGAGCCGAGGTTGTCGGTGAAGCCGAAGACGCGGACGCGGGTGGCGTTCTGGGTTCTGATCTCGTCGGCGATGCCCCTGATACGGGACTTGGCCTCGGCGCCGAGCTTCGAGCTGTCCTTGCCGAACAGCACCTCGGCCTGGAGGGCGAGCGTCACGCTGGTGTTGGTGTCCTCGCGGCGTTCGTCGCCGCTCTGCTCCTCCACGACCGACTTGATGTCCAGGACCTTCGCCTGGGCGAGCGTGGCTCCGTCCGGGAGCTTCAGGTCGGGGTCGTTGGGGTCCACGTCGACGGGGGCGGAGGCGGAGGGTTCCGTGCCCGGGGGGTCGTTGGGGTCGTCATCGGCGTGGGCCGTGGTGGTGCCGCAGAGGGTCGTGGCGAGCATGAGGGTGACGGCCGTCAGCAAACGCGGGGGTGAGGTCATGGTGTGCCTCACCCGGAGATCTCGATGGTGCCGGTGGTGAACATCGGCAGCTGAAGCGTCACCTCGGCGGTGTCGGCGGGGGGTGCGGGGAACTGCATGAACACGGGAAGGGACTCGCCTGCCTTCAGGGCTGGAAAGTTCGTGGTCGTGAGCGGGCGACCATCTGTGTCGCGCAGTACGTAATAGCGCTTCTTCCCCTTGGCATCCACCAGAGTGGCGCCCCCCAGAGAGCTACCGTTCCTGACGATCTCGGTTTCGTTGCCACTCAGTTGAGCGGGAATGTTGACGGTCTTCTCCCCGTCGTTCTTCAAGTCCCCGCTGATGGTGATAAAGCCCCCCGCGTCCCGTTCTGAAGCCGTGACCTTGAGAAACAGGCCACTCGGTCCTTTCAACTCGGCGAGCGTCTGTTCCTCATCCCCCTCCTGGGCATCCGGCTTGGACTCGCTGCTTTTGGAAGCAGCCGTCGACGCCTCCGGCTTGTCGTCATCGCTCCCGCCTCCACCGCCGCAAGCCACCAGGCCGAAGACCAGCACGATCGCAACGGGCCATGCGGACAGTCCCCCGCGAGCCCTTGTTGTGAACCGAATGCTCATGACTCCGCTTCCTTCGTCCTCGTTTTCGCTTGTCAGCTGTCGGCCAGATGGACGTCGAACAGGTCCTCGGCCTTCGGCAGGTCCGAAAGCTCCTCCGGCTTCACGTCCCAGTCCTCGCCACCCTTACAGGTGAGGCTCGGCAGTGCCTCGTCGTCGGCATCCTCGGCGGGCGGTGTGGGCGAGCATCGGGCTTCGATGACCGCGGTCGCGCTCTCCGTCGCCTTCTGATCCTCTGTGCCCGGCACGATGGTGTCCCCGACGGTCTCGTTGGTCTCGGCCGAGACTGTGTAGCCCAAGAGTCCGTCGGGTACGCAATCCACGCTCGCGTCATTGCGTGCCGCCAGTTCCTCGGCGCGCCAGCACGCGTTGGGAATCACTGCCTTTCCCTCGAATATCTCCTGCCACGACTCCGGCTCCAGAACCTTGTCGAGCCATTGGTCCGCCAGCTGGTCCCGGGTTTCCAGAGCCGCCGCCAGTGCCGCGGCGTCCGCTGCCGTCTGCGCCTCGCTGCGAGTACCTGCGGCCTGACCGACCGCGAGGTACGCGAGCGCGAGAAAGAGCAGGCCCGCCACCACCGTGATGTAGATGGGGAAAGCCTGCCCTGCGTCGTCGCGTGGACGCGGAGCCATCAACCGCCGGTGACCTCGGTGATCTTGTCCTTGATCGCGTTGTAGATCGTCTGCCCGATGTCCGTCCCCGTGATCGCCAGGACGATGGCCACCACCACCGCGATGATGCCCAGGTACTCCACCGCCGTCTGGCCCTTGTCGTTGCGGGTCGGGGTGTGGGTGTGCAGGTATGCGGCGACGGTGTGCAGCCAGTTGGTCATGGTGTTCCCCTCCAGGTTGGGCGAAGCCGTGTTCCTCGTGCGGGTGGGCGGCGGTGATCTGCTGGCTGGTCGTGCCGGTCTTCACGGCGTCCACGATCTCCACCTCCCTTGCGCTCGGTTGGGACCTCGACCTGTCGGGAGTACCAGGTATCGACTGTCCCACAGTTGATTGCACATGCGAAAGGTGTTGCGGTGAAGTGAGGTCAATGGGTCATAGGCGGGCGGTAGTTGCCTTCTCCTGTTCATGTGCAGTCGCACTCTCCTACTCGCCCGTGATCGTGCCGAAGTCCGTCCCCGAGCCCAGGATCAGGCCCGCGCCGAGGAGGATCATCGTGGCCGGGACCATGAAGGTCGTGATCATCAGCGTGGCCTTGGGGACCGCGCGGGCGGCCTTGCGGCGGGCGTTCTGGGCGTCGGTGCGGCGCATGTCCTTGGCCAGGAAGACCAGGGTGTCGACGATGGGGGCGCCCAGTTCCTCGCCCTGCTGGAGTGCCGTCACGAACATCGCCACCTGTTCGGAGTCGTTGCGTCGGCGCAGCTCCGTGAAGGCTTCGCGGCGGCTCATGCCGAGGTCCATCTGGCGCAGCGTGATGCGCAGTTCGTCGGCCCAGGGGCCCTCGTAGCGCGTGGACACCCGGTCCAGGGCCTGGCGGAATCCCAGACCCGCGCTGACCACGACCGCGAGGACGTCCAGGAAGTCTGGCAGGGTGCGCTCGATGACGTCCTTGCGGATGCGGATCGCCGACCAAATGCCCACCTCCGTCCAGAACGCGCCGAAGGCCAGCAGGAGCAGAGCCACCAGGTACTGGCCGCGCAGGAGGAAGACCAGGAAGCCCAGCGCGCCCAGGGCGCCGTAGACCGCGCGGCGGGCGGCGTAGCGGTCGATGGTGAGGCCACCGGGGTTGCCGGCCAGGTCGATCCGGCGGCGGTACCTGGCGACCAGGGCCGGGCCCATCAGCCGCAGTACGGCGGGGGCGTAGCGCATGCCCATGCGGTCGATGAGGGAGTGCGCCGCGCCGGTGCGGGTGGCGCCGACCTCCAGGGCGAGGGCGAGGTCGTCGGGGAGTTTCGCCTCCGCCCGATACATGCGGATGCCGGCGAAGACGCCGCAGACGGCCAGGGCCATGAGGAGGGCGAGGAGTATGCCGGGGAGTTCGAGGCCCATGTCCTTGTCTTCCCTCCTCTCAGACGTCGATGCGGGACAGGCGGCGGATGAGGACGAACCCGACGGCGTAGAGCGCGAAGGCGGTGATCACCGCGGCCTGGCCGGCCGGGGAGCCCGTCATGCGTTCCAGGGCGCCGTCCTTCACCCCGTTCATGAGGAGCAACGAGCCGATGCCCAGGACGGGGACGGCGTACGACGTCATCGTGACCTGGGAGAGCTGGGTGCGGACCTCGCGCCGGGTCTCCTTGCGTTCCTCCAGGGTCTCCGTCAGGTTCCGCAGCGCGCCGACCACCTGGCCGCCCGCCCGGTTGGACAGCACGAGGGTGGTGACGAGGACCACCAGTTCGCGGGAGGGGAGGCGGTCGGCGAGTTCGCCGAGGGCGTCGTCCATCGAGGCGCCGATGGCGAGTTGGTCGGCGACCTTGCCCAGTTCCTCACCGGCCGGGGCCTCCAGTTCCTCCGCGGCCATGCCGATGGCGGTGCGCAGGGCGAGGCCGGCCTGGGTGGCGTTGGCGAGGATGCGGGCGAGTTCGGGGAGTTGGTTGATGAACTTCTCGATGCGTTTCTGGCGTTGCCAGTTGAGGAACTGGATCGCCACGCCGATGCCGAGGAGGCCCGCCAGGGGGCCGAAGAAGGGGGCCAGGGCCGCCTGGCCGATCAGCCAAAGGCCGGCCACCGTCGCCAGCATGTAGGCGAAGAACTCGCCGGGGGTCACGTCCAGGCCGGTGGCCGACAGGCGCCGTTCCAGGTTCCGGCCGAGCTTGGTGCGGCGCAGGCGGCGGTCCAGGGTCGGGAAGCGGCGCCGGCGTCCGGCCGACGGTGCCCGGCCGGTCGCGGTGAGGCGGTCGACCAGGGCCGCGCGCTGGGCCTTCCCTGCGGCGTAGGAGTGCAGGCCGACGACCGCCAGGACGCAGGTCAGCAGTGTGACGCCGGTGGTGAGCGTGACGAGCGTGTCGAGTTCCGGTTCCATCGGGCGGTCCTACCTGGCTTCTCGGGTGGTGAGCTGGTCCGGGGTGTGGGCCACACCGAAGGCCTGCGGGATGGGCTGGCCCGCCATGTAGAGGCGCTCGGCGGTGCGGTGCGGCAGCGGGTGGTACTCGTACGCGCCGACGACGCGGCCGTCGGCGGTCATCGGGCGGGCGTTGAAACGGGCGACCGTGGCCAGGCGGTACGGCTCGCCGCCGTGGCTGGCCAGCAGGGCGATCTCGGTGATGCGGCGGGCGCCGTCGGCGAAGCGGGTGAGCTGGATCAGGACGTCGACGGAGCTGTTGATCTGGTCGTGCAGGGCGACGAAGGGGATCTCCACGTCCGACATCGAGGCCAGGGTCTGCAGCCGCATCAGGGCGTCCTCGGCGCTGTTGGCGTGGACGGTGGCCAGCGAGCCGTCGTGGCCCGTGGACATGGCCTGGAGCATGTCGAGGGACTCGCCGCCGCGCACCTCGCCGACGACGATGCGGTCGGGGCGCATGCGCAGCGAGTTGCGGACCAGGTCGCGGATGGTGATGCGGCCCTGGCCCTCGACGTTGGGCGGGCGGGACTCCAGGCGGATGACGTGCGCCTGCTGGAGCTGGAGTTCGGCCGAGTCCTCGATGGTGATGATGCGGTCGGATTCGGGGATGAGGCCGGAGAGGGCGTTGAGGAGGGTGGTCTTCCCGGTGCCCGTCGCGCCCGAGACGATGATGTTGAAGCGGGCCTGCACGAGACCGGCCAGCAGGTAGAGCATGTTCTCGTCGAGCGAGCCGAGGCCGATCAGCTCCTGGAGGGTGAAGGAGCGCGGGAAGCGGCGGATGGTGAGGGTGGCGCCGGTGAGGGAGAGCGGGGGGATGATGACGTTCACGCGCTCGCCGGAGGGCAGCCGGGCGTCGACCATCGGGTTCGACTCGTCCACCCGGCGGTTGACCGTCGAGACGATGCGCTCGATGGTCTGCATCAGCTGGTCGTGGGAGGCGAAGCGGAGGGGGAGCTGCTCGACGCGGCCGGCCCGCTCGACGAAGATCGCGTCGGGGCCGTTGACCATGATCTCCGTGATCGACGCGTCCTCCAGGAGCGGTTCGAGGATGCCCAGGCCGAGGGCCTCGTCGACGACCCGGCGGATCAGCTGGGAGCGTTCGACCGTCGACAGGACCGGGCCCTCGCGGCTGATGATGTGCCCGAGGACCCGCTCCAGGCGGGCCCGGCGCTCGGCCATCGCCAGTGCGCTCATCTCGGCGAGGTCGATCTCCTCCAGGAGCTTGGCCCGGTAGGAGGCGACCAGGTGTCCGTCCTCGCCCCGGCTGCCGTGCTCCTCGGGGGAGTGGATGCGTGCGCGCAGGCTCATGCGTCCTCGGCTCCTCGGTCAGTGGTCCAGCGGCATGGTGGCGGTCTTGCGGGCCGGATCGAAGTCCCATCCGGGCACGATCGACGGGATCTCGACGGTGGCGGTGACCGTCACCTCGTCCCCGCCGTACGACTGCGGACAGTCGGTGCCGTCCGCCAGCCAGCTGCTGACGGCCGCCGCGCACGCCGCCTGCGCGCTCTCCTGGAGCGAGGCGCTGCGCGCCCCCGCGCGGGCCGCGGTGCCGGCCTGCTGGGCGGTGTACGCGATCAGGCCGAGCTGTACGACGGCCATGCCGACGACGACCAGGATCGGCAGGAAGCCGAGGTACTCGATGGCCACTTGGCCCCGGTCCCTCGCCCGTCGCCCGCGGGAGTACGGCATCTCAGTCGTCCTCCTCTTCCACGGCCCCCGCGTGTCCGTGCACGGTGAAGGGGACGCTGAGGGTGCCCGGGAAGAGGAGCGGGACCTCGATGCGCACGTCGGCGGTGACGTAACCGCCCGCGGTGCCGCAGTCCACACTGGCACCTCCCTCCCAGGAGCCCGGCAGCTTGTCCAGGCCCGCCTCCTGGCAGGCCCCCTGCCGCGCCCCGCGCTCGGCCGCCGTCGCCGCCCGTACCGCCTCGTCCGCAGCATTCCCCGCGAGCGTGTACGTGTATCCCACGAGCACGAGCTGCCACAGCACCACCAGCGTCGCGATGATCACCGGCGTCATGCCGAGGAACTCGATGGTGACCTGGCCGCCGTCCCGGGCACGGTCCCGTCCGTGTAACCCGCTCACCCGGCACCGTCCTTCCGGCGCCGGAAGCCGGCCGCGCCCCGGTCTCCCCTGAGGCGGCCGTGTCCCTTCCGGCCGACGTCGGACGGGCCGGCCAGGCCCAGTTCGCCCGCGAGGGTCCACAGGGCCTGCTTCACGGTGCTTCTGCCGTCCAGTTCGTGGACGCGGCCCGCGTCCACGGCGCCCTGGAGTTCCTTGAAGTTCGCCGGGACCGTGGTGGCGGCGATCGCCGTGCCGGTGATCCGCTGGATCAGCGGGGGCTGGATCTCGGTGCCCCGGGTGTGCCGGTTGACGACCACCGTCGTCTCCTCCGCCTTGCGGATCTGCAGCCGCTCCCACATCCGCACCGCCCGCTTGGCGCCCCGTACGGCGACCACGTCCGGGGTGGTGACCAGCAGCGCCGTGTCGGCGCTCTCTACGGCGGCCGCGCCGGCCCCGCCGAGCTGGGCTCCGCAATCGATGACGACCACCTCGTACCGGGAGCGCAGGGCGGCGACGATCTGGCGGGCGGCGCGGTCGGTGACCTCCTCGCCGCGTTCGCCCTCGCCGGGGGCGAGCAGCAGGGCCAGGCCGCTGTCGTGGCGGAAGACGGCGTCGGCCAGGACGCGCGGGGAGAGATCCGTGATGGCGGCCAGGTCGGCCACCGAGCGGCGGAACTGGACGTCCAGGTAGGAGGCGACGTCGCCGGTCTGCAGATCCATGTCGAGCAGAGCGGTGGACCGGCCGGACGCCTGTGCCGCCAGGGCGAGTTGGACGGCTGTCAGGGTGGCGCCCACGCCGCCCTTGGCGCCGCTGACGGTGACGACGGTGCCGCCCGCTCCGGTGAACACGTCGACGGCGCCGCCGAGGTGCCGGCGTACGCCCGCCGACCACTGGGCCACCGCCTGGACGCGGCTGGCCACTTCCTCGTAGCCGAGCGGGAGGGCGACCAGGCCCCGGGCGCCGTAGTCCATGGCGGCCTGGAAGAGGCCGGGTCCTGGGTCGGAGGTGACGAGGATGACGCCGACGGCCGGGAAGCGGAGGGCGACTTCGCGGATCAGCTCCAGGGCCGGGACCGGTCCGATGCGCTCGTGGACGATCACGACCTCGGGCAGTTCGTCCACCGACTCGGCGGCGAGCCGGGCGAGGGTGTCGACGAGCTGGGTGGAGTCGGCGACCGGCGCGACCGGTTCGGCGTCCGGGAGCTGGCTGAGCAGCGACGTGAGGGACCGTACGGCGTCCGGGTCGCCGACTGCCGGGAGGATCCTCGTGGCCATACGGCTCTCACTTGTCCTTCGCGAGTTCGTACGTCCGGTCCTTGTCGGGGACCGTGGTGTCGCCGCCGGGGGCCACCAGCGCGAGCCGGACGCGCCGGGCGAACGACTCGGCGTAGGTGATGCGCTGGGCGTCGATGGTGGACAGGGCGAAGGTGATGGGCACGGCGTCGGTGGGTTCGCGGTCGCGGCTGTCCTCGTCGGGCTCCAGCGAGGTGAGTTCGCCGACGTCGATGACCTTGGCGTTGGTCACAATGATCTTGGACTGGTCGGGGTCGCCCTCGCGCGCGCCCTCGAAGGTGGCGTACACGTTGACGGTGGAGCCCGGGGTGATCTTCCCGGCGACGCCGGTCGCCGCGTCGATCATGATGGCGACCTCCTGCTGTCCGGGGCGCAGGGCGGGCGTGTCGACGATCATGTCGGTCTGGAGCAGCGAGCCGGCCTTCAGCCTGGTCACGGCCATCTTCCCGCGGACCTGGGACAGGTCGGTGACGGCGTTCTCGGACAGCCAGCGCTCGGGCATCTCGGTCTTCTCGAACTGCGCCGCCCCGAGCTGCGTGTAGGGCTCGATGTCGCTCTTCAGCCGGTACGCGGTCACCTCGGGGCCGACCTTGGACTTCACGTCGTTGATGACGGACAGCACGCCGGCGAAGGCGCCGAGGGCGCACAGGACGGAGAGGACGAGCAGGATGATGCCGCGGCGCTGACGGGAGTTCATGGGCCGTGCAACCTCATTGGGGGGTCGGGTGTCCGGGTGGACGGACGGGCTGGGTCGGGCGGACGGGGCGCTACGGGCCTACCCAGTCAGGGCCCGTCTCTCACGGCGGCGGCCCAGCGCGGGATCGCGGCGGTGGCCCAGCGCACGGTCCCGGGCGCTGCCCGTCCCGTTACCGCCGCTGCCGTTCCCGCCGCTGCCGTCGTAGTCCGGTGGCGTCGCGGAGCAGAACACGCAGCGGTCGCCGATGACGTCGATGCCGCACCAGTGGCAGGCGCTTCGCCGTACGGACGTGACGAGTTGGTAGAGGACCGAGAGGTCGGGGAGGTACGCGCAGAACTCGGTCAGCCGTCCGGTGCCCCACCAGTGGGAGGACTCCGCGGGCAGCGCCGCCTCGCGCAGGCCCTGCACGCGCCAGGACGGGGCGAGGGTGCCGGTGACCCAGTCGGGCGCGAGCTGCCCCTTGGCGACCAGCAGCGAGGTGCCGAACTCCGGTCCGGTCAGGGCGGCTTCGGGACCGACCTTCACCAGTTGCGGCACGGGGTGGGCGACGACGCCGAACTGGCTGCCGGGCACCCAGGACCTGGCGTGCGCCTTCAGGTCCACGGGCACGCGGTCGAGCCGGGCGACGGAGCCGAGCAGGGCCCCGGCGTGGATGTAGTGGGTGAGCAGCCGGCCGGCGGAGGCGAGGACGCCGGGGCCGAGGTCGCAGGAGGCCAGCTGGCGCAACTGGCGGGCGAGGACGGCGATTCCGAGCGGCGGCAGGGACGGCCGGAACAGGGCGATGCGGTCGGTCTCCAGGAGGGCGCGGACGGTGTGCAGGCGTCGTTCCACGCCCGCCGGGACGGCCTGGGAGCACACCACGATCACGTGTCCGTGCTGGTCGACCAGTGTCTGCAGCTCGGCCAGCACCTGTTCCAGGGGGCGGCGGTCGACGTCCTGGAGCACGGCCGCGGGCAGCGTCCGTTCGTCCTGCGGCGGCAGTGCCATGTCGGCACTGGTCACGGCAATGGCAGTTGGCACGCGCGGCTCCCCGTCTCCCATGCCCGTCGGTCCGCCGGTGTTACTCCGGCACACCCGGATGACTTCACTGCGTGACTACCTGAGCACTGTATCCACGCGTCTGTGACCGGAGAACACCGTTTCTCCAGCCTGTGGAACAACTTGTGTTGCACAAGATGCGCCAAATCAGGGCAGGTTGAGCATTTTCGATGGCGAGCTGCCGCTTTCCGGATGATGCGACACGGGCCGCCAACTTGGTCCGTACCTACCTCTTGACACCTTCAATTGGTCTGGACCACCTTGTACGTCAGCGGTGGCCACCGTCCCCCATTCCGCCCCACCCCACCCCCGGAGGCAGCAGTGGACCCCGTACGCAGACGCAGCCGCGGAAGACGTCTCGGCTCCTTGACGGGCGCCGTCACCGCCGCCCTGGCTCTGGCGTTCACGGCCGTCGGCCCGGCCTCGGCCGCCGACGTCAACAACGCCAAGAACGCCGGTTTCGAGTCCGGGCTGAGCAACTGGACCTGCTCGGCGAACAGCGGCACCACCGTCGCCTCCCCCGCACACGCGGGTTCCGCCGCGTTGAAGGCCACGCCGGCGGGGCAGGACAACGCGCGCTGTTCGCAGAGCGTCGCGGTGAAGCCCAACTCGACGTACACGCTGAGCGCGTGGGTGCAGGGCGGGTACTCCTACCTGGGCGTGACGGGCACGGGCACCACGGACGTGTCGACCTGGACCCCGGACTCGACGGCGTGGAAGCAGCTCAAGACCACCTTCAGCACCGGCTCCTCGACGACCTCCGTGTCCGTGTACACGCACGGCTGGTACGGGCAGGCGGCGTACTACGTCGACGACCTGTCCGTCTTCGGCCCCGACGGCGGTGGCGGCGACGGGGACCCCGACCCCACGGTCCCCTCGGCCCCGGCCGGCCTGAACGTCTCCGGCACGACCCCGAACTCCGCCTCCCTCACCTGGAACACGGTCTCGGGGGCCACCGGCTACAACGTCTACCGCGACGGCACGAAGGTCACCGCGGTGACCGGCACGTCGGCGACGGTGACCGGGCTCGCGGCCTCGACGTCGTACTCCTTCCAGGTCACGGCGACGAACGCGGCCGGTGAATCGGTGAAGTCGGCAGCGGTCACGGCCCGCACGACGGCCCCGGACGACGGCGGCAACCAGAGCGACCTGCCCAAGCACGCGGTGACCGGCTACTGGCAGAACTTCAACAACGGGGCGACGGTCCAGAAGATCTCCGACGTGCCGGCCGCGTACGACATCATCGCGGTGGCCTTCGCCGACGCGACCACGACGCCGGGCGCCGTGACCTTCAACCTCGACTCGGCCGGGCTCGGCGGCTACACGGTCGACCAGTTCAAGGCGGACGTGCGGGCCAAGCAGGCCGCGGGCAAGAAGGTCATCATCTCGGTGGGCGGCGAGAAGGGCACCGTCTCGGTGAACAGCTCCGCCTCCGCGACGAACTTCGCGAACTCCGTGTACTCGGTGATGCAGGAGTACGGCTTCGACGGCGTCGACATCGACCTGGAGAACGGCCTCAACCCGACCTACATGACCCAGGCCCTGCGCGCCCTGTCCGCGAAGGCCGGCCCGGACATGATCCTCACCATGGCCCCGCAGACGATCGACATGCAGTCGACGCAGGGCGGCTACTTCCAGACGGCGCTGAACGTGAAGGACATCCTCACCGTCGTCAACATGCAGTACTACAACAGCGGCACGATGCTGGGCTGCGACGGCAAGGTGTACGCCCAGGGCACGGTCGACTTCCTCACCGCCCTGGCCTGCATCCAGCTGGAGGGCGGCCTCGCACCGTCCCAGGTGGGCCTCGGCCTGCCGGCCTCCACCCGCGCGGCGGGCGGCGGCTACGTCGCCCCGTCGGTGGTCAACGCCGCCCTGGACTGCCTCACCAAGGCGACCAACTGCGGCTCCTTCAAGCCCTCCAGGACGTACCCCGACCTCCGGGGCGCGATGACCTGGTCCACCAACTGGGACGCGACGGCGGGCAACGCCTGGTCGAACGCGGTGGGCGCCCACGTGGACGCGATGCCGTAACCCCGGCCACCCGCTACCGCTCCGGCTGATCCTGCCGACCCGGCCCCTGCCCGCCTACGCGCGGGCGGGGGCCTGTCGCTGCGCGTCAGCCGTCTCCCGGCATCGCGCGCAGCATCGGGCTCAGACCATGAGAAGTTGATCCCTGAGGGTGAAATGCGGGAACACCTGGATCTCCATCTTCCCGGCACATTCGCCCACGTGGAATTCAAGCGACAGATAGGTGACACCTTTCCCGTTGTGCACCGACATGCGTGTCGCGCCTTCGCGGAAGATGTCGAGCGTCTCCTTCCCTTCCCTGTTCCTCCACCTCACTCGCACCGACCTGCCGAGCGCATCGTAGGAGAGCAGAATGCACTCCTGCTCCTCGCCCTGAAGCGTGAGACAGCGGGCTTCACCGTCCTCCTCCGCCTCCGGCCACTCGCCGATCGCTTCCAGGATCTCCTGGTCGTCAGGGACGATGAATTCTCGATACATATGTTCTCCGGCCTCACGCGGCTAGTGGTTGTAGGGCGGCCATTTGTCGGACGTCTTGACGATACTCACGCCCGGCCCGCTCCCGCGGAAGATGACGGTGGACAGCCTACGTGTGCCATCGGGCAGCACCTGCCAGGTGCTCTCGACACCCAGTGCACCGTGAGGTCCGTGGAGGACGGAGTTTGTCACGCCGAATTCACCGCTCCCCCCGTCCCACTCCTTCCTGAACGTACGCTCGAACGACTGCTTGGTTGCGCCGGCCAGATGCTCGGTCACGTACCGTCGCATTTCCGCGCTGTCGTTGATACCGATCCGCCGCAACTGCAATTCGTTCTGCAGCGCCCTCGGCGAATTGTGCGAGTCCGGCTTGATGTTCTTGTTGAAAAGATAGTCGAGTTTCCGGGGATCGACCTCGACACCCCCTTCGCCCGGCTGGCATCCAGCGAGCCCGAGAGGGTCGGCCCAGGTGTGCGGGTTATGCACGTAGGCCATCGGGTTGGGTGCTGGGGACAGGCCGAGGGGGTCCGGTGTGAGATACCGGGCGGTTTCGGGATCGTAGTGACGGAAGTAGTTGTAATGGAGCCCCGTTTCCGGGTCGTGGTACTGGCCGGGGAACCGGAGCGGGGTGTGAGCGCCGGCAGTGGTGTTCCATGCGGTCGTGCCCCAGATCGTGGAACGGGCTCGCCAGGCGATGTCTCCCTGTTCGTCGACGAGTTCGGTGGGCGTGCCGACGAGGTCGGTCACGATGACGTAGAAGCGCTGGTCGATCTCCGCCTGGTCGAGGTGCTTGCGTTCGGCCTGGGTGACGGGACGCAGGCCGTCGTGGGTCCAGGTGAGAGTGACGGTCTCGAGGCCACCGGAGACTTGGCTGGACTGCTCGGCGAGTGTGGTTCCGTCCCAGGTGAAGTCCGTTTGGTCGATCACCGTGTGGCCGTCGGGCGCGAGGCGCTGCTTGGCGGTACGTCGACCGAGCGGATCATAGAGGTAGCGCCATGCCGTGCCGTCCGGAGTCACGACCTGGGTGAGACGGTCTTCGGCGTCCCAGGTGTAGCGCCAGGTGTCCGGTTTTCGGGACAGGCGGTGCTTCTGGCGCAGACTGATGCGTCCGGCCTGGTCGTGTTCGTAGCGGACCTGACCGGCTCTGGTGATGCGGGTTCCGCTGTAGGAGCGGGTGCCGGTGGCCTCCTGGCCGGGGTGAGCGGTGGGCCAGACGGCCTTGCTCTGGTTGCCGACCTTGTCATAGGCATAGGTCTCGGACCACTGCTCTGCTCGAACCGCGGTGATTCTCCCGGCCGAGTCGAGGTCGAAGCTGCGTGGGCCGTCGAGGTGATCGTTGACGGCGATGAGGCTGCTGTCGTCCCGGTAGGTGTAGTCCCGCTGCTGGATCAGGCCGTGTGGAACTGGTCCTGTCACCGTCTGGCTCGTGGGGCGGCCGAGAGGGTCGAAGACGCTGGCGATGGTGACGGTCTCGCCGAGGTGGCGGGCCAGCTCACGGCCTGCCCGATCGTGGTCGAAGGTCAGAGTGCGGCCGACCGTGGTCAGCCGGGTCCTGTTTCCGGCAGCGTTGAAGGTGTAGGTGGTCGTTGCGCCGGTGGGTGTGGTGCGGCCTGTGCGGCGACCCAGCGGATCGTAGGAATGGGTCGTGGTGCGGTCGTTGACCTTCTCAGAGAGCAGGCGTCCGGCTGCGTCGTAGCGCATGCTCAGGACGGCGTCGTCGTTCACGGCGCGGATCAGACGGCTCGCTTCGTCGTACGCGTACGAGCTGATGCGGCCTGCGACGTCCTTGGCCACGGTGCGGCCGAGGACATCGCGCTCGAAGCGGATCTGCTCGCCGGCGGGTGTGGTGCGGGCGGTGAGCTGGCCTGCCGCGTCATAGGTGTAGGTGAGAGTGCGGCCGTCGAAGTCCGACTCGGAGATCAGGTGGCCTGCCGGGTCGAAGACGTAGGTCCACGTGGAACCCTGTGGGTTGGTGACACCGGTGAGGCGCAACTGCGCATCGTGTGTGAATTCGTAACGGGCACCGTCGGGTCCGGTACGCGCGGCGAGCTGGTCGAAGTGCGTGTACTCGAAGCGGGTGACCGCACCCATCGGGTCGGTGTGACTGGTGCAGTTGCCCTCACTGTCATACGCCCAGGATTCGCCCGACCCGTCCGGGTTCGTGCGGCGGGCGAGCTTGCCCTCCACTGTCCACTCCAGGCCGGTTGCGTGTCCCAGCGGATCGGTGACGGTGACAGGGTTGCCAAATGCGTCGCGTTCGTACGTGGTGACTGCGCCGTGCGGGTCAGTGATCTCGACAGGCAGACCCGTCGCATCACAGCCGACGCGGATGGTGTGGCCCAGCGCGTCGGTGACCGAGACGAGGTGACCGGCCTTGTTGTAGCCGTACCGCGTTGTGGCTCCGGCTGGATCGGTGGCCGCGATCCGGTTGCCCCGCTCGTCGAACTCCTGCCGCCACACGCTGCCATCCGGCTCGGTGACCGCGGTGGGCAGGCCGAGTTCGTTGTAATCCGCCTTGGCCGCGCGACCATCCGGTCGTACGCCAAGCACTACCCGGCCGTGTTCGTCGTGCACACGGCGCGTCGTACGACCGAGTGGATCGGTGACCGCGATGAGCTGGTGGTCCGCGTCCCATTCCTGAAGCGTCACATGTCCGAGCGGATCGGTCTGCCGGATGAGGCGGTACGCCTCGTTGTGCTCGTAGGAGGTCGTGTGTCCGAGCCCGTTGGTGACGCGTGTGGTGCGCGTGACATCGTCGTAGGCCAGAGTTCCGGACAGGTATCCGTCGCTGCCCTCGGTACGAACGACACGGCCCGATTCGTCATAGGTGTACTGGTAGGCAGTGCCATTGCGGTCGGTCCACGAGGTGATGCGTCCTGCATCGTCGTAAGTGAACCGCAGCGGCACTCCTGAGGAATTGGTGACGTCGGTGAGATGCCCGTCTTCGTCGTAGCCGTAGGAGACGAGGAGTGTCCCGTTCGCTGCCTGATGCTCGTGGCCGAGGAGCCTGAGAGCCGAGATGCGGGGCATGCGGGGGTGGCGGTCGATGCCGATGCGGTAGCCACCGGAATGGCTCACCTCGGCGGGCGTGCCGTCGTCGCCGTAATGCACGGTGATCCGCTGGCCGTTACGGTCCACGATCGCCTGCAGGGGCAGGTCGACGGCCTCACCATCGTCCGTGGGGCAGGGGCTGTGGAAGATGTACGCGTAGCCGCTGTCCGGGTCGGTGATGCGAAGGGCTCCGTCAAGCTCGGCGTCCCAGGTCAGGGGCAGACGCTGGCCTGCCTCGGGGAGAACCGGGTCTTCGGCGTCCGGAGCTGGGAGCGGGTAGAGCAGACGGGCACCGTCGGGCGCGGCATAGATGATGCCCTCGTCATCGGCCTGAAGACGCTGGGCCAGCGTGGAAACCCAGGACGGCCCGAACCAGCCGCCCCACCGGTATGAGGACAGATGGGTGCGCTGCAGGACCAGTGCGAGGGTACCCGGCAGCTGGACATCGGTCTGTGGCAGCAGCATGTCGCCGGTTGCCACGTCGATCGGATCGAGATCGCACTTCTTGACCATGGCCCGGATGGAGGCGGGCAGCTTCTCCCACTCACCGGGGCGCAGCTTCAGCCTGGACAAGCCCGAACCGTCGAGCTTCAACGCCTTGCTCAGCTTCGCCAGCTCGCTGGGCTTGAGGGCTTTGAGGCCCTTGCCCAGGGCCTTGCCCAGGGCGCCGAAGCCGACGCCCAGCAGGGCGCCCTCCGTGAGGATGCCGGCGAGTTTCTCGGGGTCCTTGAAGGCTTCCGGGTCGCGCAGGAGCGTGTCGAAGGCGGAGAACTTCATGCCCTCCTTCGCCATCTTCCCGGCCGCCGCGACCCCGCGGATCTCCTTCAGTGTCTTCAGCGCCCGCTCGACCGCCCGGATGACCTCCATCACCCCGCGGATCGCGGACGCCAGGACGGTGCCCTCCTGCTCGATCCGGGCGACCAGCGCGACCACCTTCGCCGCCCGTGAGCCGGCCAGCAGCGTCGAGACGACCGCAGACGTGCCGCCGGTCAGCACGGAGAGGGCGAGTCCCGCCAGTTCCAGTTCGGCGATCTCCGCCAGGATGACGCCGATCTCCGAGAGCAGTTCGTGCGCCTTGTCCGCGAAGTCGTCCAGCGCCTTCGCGCCCTCGCGGAGGGAGTCGGCCATCTCCGTGGCCTGCTTGCGAGCCGACTTGGCCCGCTTGTGGAGGGCCTTGGCCGCCTTGCCCTCCCACTCCACGTCCGCCAGCGACTTCCGCGCCGCCTCGGCCGCGTCGTCCAGACCCTTGGCCAGCGCGCGCCACTTCTTGGCGAGTTCCCGGATGCCGTCCGGGTCCACTGCCGGGTCGGTGATGCCCAGGAACTCCAGGCCTTCGGCGACCGTGTCGCCGAACATGTGGTTGAACTTGTTGATGTAGTGCAGCGGGTTGAGGTCGACCACGCCCCGCTCAGCCCTTCTTCGCCTGAGCCGCGGCGGTCAGCAGCACCTCGAGCAGGTCGAAGGCGTCGCAGACGTCGCCCAGGAACTTCGCCTCGGTCTCCCACTCCTCGTCCAGCTGCTTCGTCAGTTTCGCGAGGGTGGTCATGCCCTCCTCGATGTCACCCTTCGCACCGAGGAGCGAACCCAGGGCGCCGAGGGCCGACAGGTCGTGTGATGCGGACTCGAACTCCTGCAACGGCTTCGCGGTGTGGTGTCCCACCGCCCGCAGCCCCGACGCCGCCTTGTGCAGCGACGCTGCCTCTTTAGCCAGGTCCGCCATGCCGACCCTCCCCCGTGGTTCACCCTGTGCACCTGCCAACGCGACGACGGTAGTGAAGACGGTTCTACGGGAGGTATGGGCGGGCCCAAGGGACGGCAAAGTCCGACTGTGACCTACGTCTTCAAGGCGCCCCGTACGCCGCCGCGCTCGCCCTCGGCAGGGTCGCCCACATGCGTGTGCCGCCACCCGGTTCCCTCGCCTCGCCGAAGCCCCACGTGCCGTCGCAGGCGCGGCAGACGCAGGCCAGGACGCGGAGGGCCGCGCGGCGTCGGGTGTCGCAGGCGGTGGCCAGATGGGGGCTGGTGTGGCGGGGATGGCTGTCGTAGGCGATCAGGCGGAGGGTGGAGAAGCGGTAGCGGAGGGTCAGGTAGTAGTTCGAGGACTCCGTGAATTGGCTTGCGACGGCCGCCAGTCCGCCCACCGCCTGCAGCGCCGGGTCCCAGCATGTCCGCCAGGCCGTGCGCCCGCAGGACCTCCCTGGTCGTCGCCCGTGCGAGCGCTGCGCTGGCCAGTGCGGCGGGGAGCGTGAGGCTGTAGGCCAGGGTTTCGGGGATGGGGGGTGTCGGGTCCGCCGGGTAGGTGGGAGCGGCGGGGCAGCGGGTTGTGGGCATGGCGACTCCTTCGTCGGGCCGGTGGGCGGTCGGTGGCTCCGTCGCGCGGGCAGGCTTGCGCGATGCACTGCCGAACGCCCTGTGTAGCGTTTGCATCACCGAACGTATCGTCATCGGTGCCTAATTTGGCACCAGACAGTAAAAAATGCGCTCGATCGTGGGGCCTTGCTTGTGCTGACGGCAGACTTGCCCACGACGAGGTGGAGGGACTGGCAAATGGGAGCGAGGACATCAGCCACAGCACGCCAGAAGCGGCTGGGGATCGAGGTTCGTCGCATGCGCACATCGGCGGGTATGTCCGCCGAGTCTGCCGCGGCGCTGCTCGGGGTTGACCGGGGCACGATCTCGCACATCGAGTCGGGGGTACGGGCCGTCAGTCCGGAGCGGGTCCGCACCCTGGCCTGCAACTGCGACTGTGCAGACGCGGAGTACGTTGAGGCCCTGGTGAGCATGGCAGCAGCCGGTCGGCGGGGCTGGTGGGAGAAGTATCGGGGGTCGCTGCCCCAGGGAATGCTGGACATCGCGGAATTGGAGGCGCACTCCGCCCGCATGCGGGCCGCCTACTCGATGCACATGCCTGGGCTGCTTCAGACGTCCGACCACGCGATGGCTGTCTTCCGGGTCGTCGTCCCGCAGTTGCCCGAGCACGAGGTCGCTCTGCGCATGGCGCATCGGGTCGAGCGGCAGAGCGTGCTGGACGGGGCGGATGCAACTCCGTTCGTGGCCATCGTGCACGAGGCCGCGCTCCGCATGCAGTTCGGTGGGCGGGAGGTGGCCAAGGCACAGCTGCGCTACGTCCTGGAGAGGTCGGAGCAGGACAACGTGACCGTCCTGGTGATTCCCTTCGCCGCCGGAGCCTTCCCCGGCGCCGGGCAGACCGTGCTGTACGCGGAGGGGCCCGTGGCCCAGCTCGACACCGTGCAGGTCGACAGCTCGCACGGGCCTGATTTCCTGCACGCCGAGACTCAGTTGGCGAAGTACCGTGCCCATCTGGACTGGATGGAGCGCATCGCCCTCTCGTCAGAGGCATCACGCGGCTTCATTCACGCGATCGCCAACGACCTCTGAGGAGACACCCGATGAGCGACATCACCTGGGAAGCACCCTTCTGCGGCGAGGGAAACTCCTGCTTCCGCCTCGGCACCGACGCCACCGGCAACGCCTACGTCGCCATAGCCGGTGCGGAGGACGCCGCCCTCACCGACAGCCGGGAGGCGCTGCGGCGGATGATCCTCGACATCAAGGCGGGGAAGGCCGACCACCTGCTGTGAACCCTGCTGTGAAGTCCGTATGAAACATTTCCCGGGGCCCACCGCATCAATGAGGTGAGGGCGGTACACCACGGCGGGGACTTCGGGGGGAGCGGACGGATGAGGCAGGGGCGGGCGGACGAGTACGCCGAGTTCGCGGTGGCGCGGGCCGGGCACCTGTACCGGTCCGCGTGTCTGCTCACCGCCGGGGACACGCATCTGGCCGAGGATCTCGTGCAGGAGACCTTCGGTCGGCTCTACGTGCGGTGGGGGCGGGTGTCGCGGGCGGAGAACCCGGCCGCCTACGCGCAGACCGTGCTCACCCGCGCCTTCCTGGCCCATCAGCGGCGGCGCAGCAGCGGGGAGCGGGCGACCGACGTGTTCCCCGATCTGCCCGGCGCCGGTGACGGGGACGCGTCCCTGCGGCTGACGCTGCTGGACGCGCTCGCGCGGCTGCCCGCCAAGGACCGGGCCGTCGTCGTCCTGCGGTACTGGGACGACCGCTCCGTCGAGCAGACCGCCGACGTACTCGGCGTCAGTTCGGCGGCGGTGCGGACCCGGTGCTCGCGGGCGCTCGGCCGGCTGCGGGACCTGCTGGGCGAGGACCTCTCGGAGTACGCCAGACCCTAGGCCGCCCCGGCCCGGACCGTTTCTTGTTCGCCGTTCTCCGCGGCTCATGTCGACTCACGTGTGGAAAGGGTGGTTCACCATGCTCGAAAACGATCGTCGGGACCCCTTCGAGGACCGGCTGGGCGCCGCCCTGCGCGACGCCGGTGACGGCTTCGAGGCCGACCGGGCGGCCCTCGTCACCGCCGGGCGGGTCCGAGGGCGGCGGGCCCTGCTGCGGCGCAGGACTGCCGTGGTGGGCGGGGTGGCCGGGGTCGCCCTGGCCGGGGTGGGCGGGGCGCTGGTCCTCCCGGCGGACGACCAGGCCGCCCCCGCCCGGTCCACCGCCGCCTCCGCCGGCACCCCGAACGGCGAGGCGACCGCCGCCGCGGCCGTCTTCACCGGCGACGACCTGCTGCGCGAGCTCAAGGGACTGCTCCCCCGGGGGACGTACGGCGAGGAGTCGGGCCGGGGCTCGGACCACCAGCTGGGTCCGGCCGCGCACCTCGTCTACGACGACGGGGCCGGGGCCGCCGCCATCGGCATGGGCTTCGCGCGGGTGGAGCCGGGGAGCGCCCAGGCACGACAGCTGGCGGCATGTCCCGACCACAACGGCACGCCGTACGCCGACTGCACCTCCGACCGGCTCCCCGACGGCTCGACGCTCAGGTTGTACCAGGGCTACGAGTACCCGGACCTGCGCGTGGACACCAAGCTCTGGACCGCCGACCTGGTCACCGCCGAGGGACAGCACGTCAGCGTCTCCGAGTGGAACTCCCCCGCCGAGAAGGGCGCACCGGTCAGTCGTGACGAGCCGCCGCTGTCCACGGAGCGGCTGCGGACGCTCGTCACCGCCGGGGTGTGGCGCGAGGTGGTCGACGCCATTCCCAAGAAACCAAAGCCGTCGCGGTCGACCGCGCCCCGCCCCGAACTGCCCGAGGTTTCCGGGGAGTCGGTCGGCGACACACTCGCCGCGCTGCTCCCCGGGAAGCTGGACGTCGTCGCGCGCGGCGGGCAGGAGTTCGAGTACGCCTACGTCATCGTGGACGACGGGAAGGGCCGCAGCCTCGTCCAGGTCAACGTGCAGTACGGCATGGCCGATGGCGCCGGGCAGGTGTACGCCGGCGGGGAGATCCTGCCCGACGGCACCCGCCTCGTCACCCGGCAGGAGCCCGGCGAGAAGGCCGGTTCCGGCGTGGTGATGTGGACCGTGGACACGCTGCGCCCCGGGCCGGAGGGCTTCCGCGTGGTGATCAGCGCCTTCAACACCGGCGACCAGAACAAGGACGCCACCCGCGACGCGCCCGTGCTTAGCATGGAGCAGCTGCGTGGGATCGCGCTCAGCGAGCAGTGGGACGCGCTGCGGTAGGACGCCTCCCCCGCCGGGGACGGGTAGCTCTGCGCCGATGCCTCCCCGGCTTCCCGAGCCAGGCCGGAAGTCGCTCAGGGGGTGAAGTCGTCGATCTTCTTGTCCACAGCACTGATCAGCTCGTCAAGCCCGCTGCCGGTACCGCCTGTGTGGATGTCCAGGAAGAACATCACGCCCTCCTGGGGATCATTGGAGATCATTCCCTGGGGATCCGAGATGCCCGCCTCCCTGGCTGCCACGAGCTGGTTCCTGATCCGCCGCATACGGGTTACGTCAGACATGCCCTGGATGGCGTTGATGAAGGTCTTCGCACCACCGCCCTTACTGAGCTGGAAGAACGTGCCGTCGACCTTCTTGGAGCGGATGACGGTCACCTGCTTGGGCCGGGTTCCGTCCTGGGGGTCGTAATTGGCTTTGTAGGACGTCCACGGGGGCACGGGAACGCCCAGCCCAGACGCCTTCTCCATCTCCGAGAGAACCGAATTCGCAGTGGCTTCCTTGGTGTACATCTTGTACACATACGATCCGCTGATGTACAGGATCGCTTCCCGGGAGTTCTTCCTGTCCCCGTCGTCCAGGTGTACCACCGGTCCGTCGCCCGTGGGCGCGACGGTGGCCCGTTGAATGACGTCACGGGGTCGCCCGACCACCTGGGACACGGCTGCGTTGCCGACACTTCGCTGGAGCGCACGCACCGCGCCGAAGCCCATGCCGCCAGGCCCTGGGGGACGGACCCCCGGGGAGGGCTCGCTCCGGTCCGACGGTGGTCGAAGGCGAACCACGTCGGCCTTCCGCTCCTCGTTCTTTGCGCGCATACGTCCGGCATACCTGAAGCGAGTTGCAGCTGCCACGTATTCCAGGGCAGAAGCCCTGCCCCTCGGGGCACCTGTCCAGGCATGCGGCAGCTCCGGTACCTCTACCCGAAGAACTCCGACCACGGCTGGTCCCAGATCTGCTTGACGCACAACACCAGGAACAGCAGTCCGGCGACGGTGAGCATGCCGTTGCTGAGGCTGCCGTTGCGCCACTCGCGAGGGGTGCGGGAGGAGTTGAGGAGCCACATCAGGGTGAGGGCGAGGAAGGGCATGAAGGCGGCGCCCAGGACGCCGTAGATGATGATCAGGCGGAAGGGCTCGTCCTGGAAGAGCAGGATGATGGGCGGGAAGGTGAGCCACAGCAGGTAGGCGCGGAAGGCCCAGGAGCGTTCGCGGCGACCCGAGGCCAACTCGTCACCGCGCGCCTCCCGTTCACCGCGCCTGCGGGCCAGGAAGTCGGCGAACATCAGGCTCACGCCGTGCCAGACGCCGATCAGCGAGGTGAAGCTGGTGGCGAAGAAGCCGATCAGGAAGAGCTTGCCGGTCGCCGTGCCGTACTCCTGCTCCAGGATGTCGCCGAGCTGGATCAGGCCCTTGTCGCCGCTCGCGATCGCGACGTTGGCCGAGTGCAGCAGCTCGGCGCCGACGAGGAGCATCGCGACGACGAAGATGCCCGTCGTGGCGTAGGCGACCCGGTTGTCCAGCCGCATGACCTTCATCCAGCCGGTGTTGGTCCAGCCCTTGGCGTTGACCCAGTAGCCGTAGGCGGCCAGCGTGATGGTGCCGCCCACGCCGCCGATCAGGCCCAGGGTGTTGAGGACGGAGTCCTTCTCGTCCGGGAGGACCGGGAGGAGGCCGGCGAAGGCGTCGCCCAGGTTGGGCGTGACGCGGATCGCCAGGTACACCGTCACCACGAACATGACGCCCACCAGGACCGTCATGACCTTCTCGAAGACGTTGTACTTGTTGAACCAGACGAAGACCAGGCCCACCAGGCCGCAGGCGATGCCCCACCATTCGAGGTCCATCACGTCCGGGAAGAGGGCCTGGAGGGGGAGCGCGCTGGACGACATCGCCGCGGCACCGTAGACGAAGCCCCAGATCACCGCGTAGATCGCGAAGAACCACGTGGTCCAGGGGCCGATGCTGGCCCAGCCGTCGAAGAGGGTGCGGCCGGTGGCCAGGTGCCAACGGCCGCACGCCTCGGCGAGGGAGATCTTCACGAGGCAGCCGATGACCGCCGCCCACAGCAGGGTGTAGCCGAAGTTGCTGCCCGCGATGAGGGTGGCCACGAGGTCGCCGGCGCCCACACCGGTCGCGGCGACGACGATCCCCGGGCCGATGTAGCGCCAACTGGACTTACGGGGGGCCTGATCGGCCCCGACCGATACGCCTGCGTCTGAGGTGTTGCCCGTGGTGTCCGCCATGGGGGTCAAGAAAGCCCATGGCCGCCGGTGCGACAAGAGGGCGTGCACGGATCTTCACCCGAAACGCTTACTCCGCGCGGGCCTTGGTCCCCTCGGCGGCCTGAGTGTCCTCGGCGTCCTTCTCTGCCCCGTCCGCCGTGTCCGCCGCTTCTTCGGCCTCCGACTCGGACTCCGCCTCGGTTTCGGACTCCGCCTCGCCGTCCTCGAAGTACGCGTCCAGGACCTCGTCCAGGGCCGATTCCCACTCGGCGAAACGGCTTCGGGAGGCGGCCTCGATCTCGATCGGGTACCAGCGGCGGTCCGGCGTGTGCACCGTGACCGTGAACCGCTTGCCGAAGCGGCCGGTCTCCGTCTCGACCGCCCCGACCTCGTCCCAGCGGAACTCACAGCCCTGGTCGTCGAGGGAGAGGCGTACGCCCTTGTGGTCGGCGACGATCTTGGCGCGGCGGTCGGATGCCTCGAAGACGGGGCCGTCCACGGGCGCCTCGTCCTCCGGTTCCGAGGCGTCCGCAGCGTCCTCGACGCCCTCGGCGGACGGGTCGCCGGCGGCCGAGGGCTCCGCGGTCTCCGCGTCGGCGTCCTTCTCCGCCTCGTCGCCTCTCACATCCTCGGGCTCACCGGACACGGGTGCGGTGAGCCCGGGGATGAATGCCGGGTCGAATCCGGCGCCTTCCAGGGGCTGGCTCGTCGATCCTCTGCGCTGCTCCACGCGGGCAGTATGGTCGACAATCCTGTGTCGGACACAGCCAGCCCCAACTTCGTTATCAGACGCCTACACGAGCCGCCCGTACGAGCCGTACGAGTACCCGCCTACACGAACAGGCTCACCACCGCCGCCACCACGAACCCGGCGACCGACAGCACGCTCTCCAGCACGGTCCACGTCTTGAGCGTGTCCCGCTCGCTGATGCCGAAGTACTTGGCGACCATCCAGAACCCGCCGTCGTTGACGTGCGAGGCGAAGATGGAACCGGCCGAGATGGCCATGATGACCAGGGCGACGAACGCCTGGGAGTGGTCGCCCTCGGCGAGCAGCGGCGCCACGATGCCCGCCGTCGTCACGATGGCCACCGTCGCCGAGCCCTGCGCGACCCGCAGCACCACGGAGATCAGGTAGGCGAGGACGATCACCGGCAGGCCGACGTCGTTGAAGGTGTCGGAGAGGGCCTGGGCGACGCCGCTGGCCTTGAGGACGGCGCCGAAGACCCCGCCCGCGCCGACCACCAGCAGGATGTTGCCGACGGGCTTCAGCGAGGCCGTCGAGACGGTCTCCAGGGACTTGCGGGACCAGCCGCGCCGGATGCCGAGCAGGTAGTAGGCGAGGAGCAGGGCGATGGTCAGGGCGACGAACGGGTTGCCGAAGAACTCGATCACCGAGCGGAGGGTGGACGGGTCCAGGGCGATGGAGGAGAAGGTCGCGGCGAGGATCAGGACCAGCGGGGTGCCGATGATGCCGAGGACCGTGCCGAGCGCGACCGGGGTCTCGGTGGGCGCGACGCCCGCCTTGCGCTGCTCCTCGACGACGGCCTGCTTGGCCTCCTCGGACGCCTCGACCATGTCCTGCGGCACGGGCACGAAGATGCGGCGGCCGATCCAGGCGGAGAAGACCCAGGCGGCGAGGACGGCGGGGATGCCGCAGACGATGCCCATGAGGATGATCCAGCCGAGCTTGACGTTCAGCAGTCCGGCGGCGGCCACCGGGCCGGGGTGCGGCGGCAGGAAGGCGTGGGTCATCGACAGGCCGGCCAGCAGCGGCAGGCAGTAGAGCAGGATCGACTTGCCGGAGCGCTTGGCGGCGGCGTAGACGATGGGCGCGAGGACGAAGATGCCCACGTCGAAGAAGACCGGGATGCCGAAGATCAGGCCGGTGAGGCCCATGGCGAGCGGGGCGCGCTTCTCCCCGAAGAGGCCGAGCAGCCGTGAGGCCAGCACCTGTGCGCCGCCGCTGACTTCGAGGATCGCGCCGAGCATGGTGCCCAGGCCGATGATGATGGCGACGTGGCCGAGGATGCCGCCCATGCCGGACTCGATGGTCGAGACGGCGTCCGACTTCTGGACGGTGCCGAAGAGTTCGGTGACCGACAGGCCGGCGAGCAGGCCGACGGCTATGGAGACGGCGAGCAGCGCGACGAAGGGCTGCAGTCGCACCTTGATGATGAGGAAGAGCAGCAGCGCGATGCCGATGGCGGCGACGGTCAGCAGACCGGCGGTGCCGTCGATCAGGGTGAGCAGACCGCCGGTGTGGGGTGGGGTCTCGGAGGCGGCGGCAAGGGGGAGGGACGCGTAGGACATACGGGGGGTCCTCTGGATAAGTACATGGAGCTTTCGGGCAGGGTGGAGCGCGGCACGGCGCCCCCGGGGGTGGGGGACGCCGTGCCGTTCACAGACAGACGGTCAGACAGGCGGGGTGGCGCGACGGTCAGCCGAGGACGGCGAGCGCGTCGATCTCGATGAGGAGGCCGGCGGGCAGCCCGACGTACACGGTCGTGCGCGCGGCGGGCGGCTGGGTGAGGCCCTGCTCCTCGAAGTAGGCGTTGTAGATCTCGTTCATCTCGGCGAAGTGGTCCACGTCGGTGAGGTAGACGCGGAGCATCATCACGTCGTCCCAGGACGCGTCGCCCTCCTCCAGGATCGCCTTGACGTTGGCGAGGGTCTGGAGGGTCTGCTCACGCAGGGTGGGGCCGGCCGGGGTGGGGGCCTTGCCCTCCTCGTGGGGCAGGAAGCCGACCTGGCCGGCGACCTGGAGGATGTTGCCCTTCTTCACGCCGTGGCTGAACTTCGCCGGGGGGACGGTGTGGGTCGCGGGGACGAGAGCGATCTTGTCGGTCATGCGGTGACTTCCTTGACTGGGGTCCTGCCGGAGTACTCGCCGCTGATGGCGTCCGCCGTACGGCGCACCAGCGGGAGCAGGGTGAGGAGTTCCTCGGCGGTGACGACCACGTTCGGCGCGGAGACCGACATGGCGGCGACCACCCGGCCGTCGGCGCCCCGGATGGGCGCGGCGACGCAGTTGATGGACTCCTCGTGGCCACCGAGGTCGGTGGCCCAGCCCTGTTCGCGCACCTTGGCGAGTTCCTTGAGGAACCCGTCGGCGTTCGGTGTCGAACGGGCCGTGTACATGGGGTAGTCGAGCTGCTCGGCCACGGCACGGCGCTCGTTCTCGGGAAGGTCGGCGAGCAGCAGCTTGGCGACGGCCGCGACGGTGATGGCGACGGGCTTGCCGATCCGGGAGTACATGCGGACCGGGTAGCGGCTCTCGACCTTGTCGATGTAGAGGACCTCGTCCTCCTCGTGGACGGCGAGGTGGACGGTGTGTCCGACCTGTTCGTTGAGGCGTACGAGGTGGGGGTGGGCGATCTCGCGGACGTCCAGGTTCTCCATCGCCTCCTGGGCGAGGGAGATCAGCCGGGCGCCGAGGCGGTAGCGCTGGTCGGCCTGCCGGTAGACGAAGCCGTGTTCGTGGAGGGTGCGCAGCAGGCGCAGGGCCGTGGACTTGTGCACGCCCAGGCGGTCGGCGACCCGGCCCAGGTCGGCGGGGCCCTCGGCGAGCAGCGGCAGGATGCTCAGCGCGCGGTCGACGGTCTGGCTCATGGTGTGCGTACCTCCTCGTCGGCCCCTCGGACGTCCTGTGTCCAGCCGGGGCCGAGTCGCAGTCTCCCCCACGCGGTGTCGTCGAGGGCGGCCAGGCGGTCGGCGTGGTCGCGGGCTGGGGGTGTGGCGAGGTCGCCGGGGACGGTGAGGGCGGCGGCGGCCATGAGGTGGCCGTGGCGCAGGCGCTCGCGTACGGGCTTGCCGCGCAGGGTGGCGGAGAGGAACCCGGCGGCGAAGGCGTCGCCCGCGCCGACGGCGGCGACGACGTCGACGTGCAGGGCGGGCACGTAGGTGGCGTCGGTGCCGTGGAAGGCGGTGGCGCCGCTCGCGCCCTGTTTGACGACGAGCAGCTCCGGCTCGGGCAGCGCGGCGCGGACGGCCTCGGGTCCGCCGAGACCCCAGGCGTCCCGTGCCTCGTCGTCGCCGACGAAGACGAGGTCGGCGCCGCGGGCCAGGTCGAGGAGCACCTCGGGGCCGTGGCCGTGACCGGCGTCCCGCCACAGGCCGGGGCGGTGGTTGACGTCGAAGGAGACCAGGGGGCGGCCGGGGCGGCGGGTGGTCAGCTCGCGCGTCAGGTCCAGGCAGTCGGCGGAGAGCGCGGGGGTGATGCCGGACAGGTGCAGGACGCGGCCGGAGCGGATCGCGTCGAGGTCCATGGTGTCGACGGACATCGCGGAGGCCGCCGAGCCCGCCCGGTAGTACGCCACCTCGTGGGCGTCGGTGGCACGGTCGCCGGCGGTTCGGAAGTAGATGCCGGTGGGGCGGGCGGGGTCGCGGCGCACGGCACCGACGTCGACGCCGTAGGCGCCGATGGCCTCGACGAGGTGGTCGCCGAAGCCGTCGGCGCCGACCCGGCCGACCCAGCGCGTGGAGTGTCCGGCGGCGGCGAGCACGCAGGTCACGTTGGATTCGGCGCCGCCGATGGCCCTCTCGAAGGCGGGGACGTCGGCGAGGCGCCCGGGGCGGGAGGGCAGGAAGGTGACCATGGACTCGCCGAGCGCGACGACGTCCACGACGTCGGGGGCGGTGCTGGTTCGTCCGATGGCGGTCACGATGGTGGGGGCTCCTCGTCTGCGGCGTCTGCGCTGTCTGCGGCTCGTTCTGCGCGTCTCGTTACGCGTCTCGCGGGCGGCTGCTCCGTTGACCCCGCGTTCGCCGAGATGTTAGACAGCAGTAAGCGATATACGCAACGATCGTTGCAGAGTTTGCAACGGATCAGATCAGGGAGGCTCCATGGCCCTCGACTCCGGCCCCGGCACCGGCCGCGACGCTCTCGCCAGGCTGGCCGAGGAGCACGTCGACCACCGCTTCAAGGGCCTCCCGCCGGACGCGTACGGCCTGACCGTCGCCGAGCTGGCCGGACAGCGCCGCAACCTCTTCACCGGCGGTTTCACCACCCCCGTCCTCGCGCTGTCCGCCGAGCGCCTGGAGCACAACCTGAAGCTCATGGAGACGTACTCCGCCCGGCACGGCCTCGCCTTCGCGCCGCACGGCAAGACCTCCATGGCCCCGCAGCTCTTCCACCGCCAGATCGAGCACGGCGCCTGGGGCATCACCCTCGCCGTTCCGCACCAGGTGCGGGTGGCGCGGGCCTTCGGCATCCAGCGGGCCTTCCTGGCCAACGAGCTGGTCGACGCCGCCGCCCTGCGCTGGATCTCCTCGGAGCTGGACGCCGACCCGGACTTCCGTTTCGTCTGCTACGTCGACTCCGTGCGCGGCGTGGAGCTGATGGACGCGGCCCTGACGGACGCGGGGGCCGCCCGCCCGCTGGACGTCGTGGTCGAGCTGGCCGCCGGTGCGGGTGCCCGGACCGGCGTGCGTACCGAGGCCGAGTGCGCCGCGGTCGCCGACGCGGTGGCCGGGGCGCGGACGCTGCGGCTGGCCGGGGTCGCCGGGTACGAGGGCGAGGTGCCGGACGCCGACCCGGAGCGCGTGCACGCGTGGCTGCGGCGGCTGGTCGCGCTCGCCGTCGACTTCGACAAGGCCGGGCGGTTCGACGGCCTGGAGGAGATCGTGCTGAGCGCGGGCGGCAGCGCCTGGTTCGACGCGGTGGCCGACGTGTTCGCCGAGGTCCCCGACCTGTCCCGGCCGGTGCTGAAGCTGCTGCGCTCGGGCGCGTACGTCTCCCACGACGACGGCCACTACCGCGAGCTGACCCCCTTCAACCGGGTCCCCGAGGAGGGCGCCCTGGAGCCCGCGTTCCGGCTGTGGAGCCAGGTCGTTTCCCGCCCCTCCCCCGAGCAGGCGTTCACCAACGCGGGCAAGCGGGACGCGGCGTACGACCTGCATCTGCCCTTCGCGCAGGTGGTGCGCCCCGCGGACGGTGGTCCGGAGCGCCCGGCGACCGGAATCACGGTGACCGGCCTGTCCGACCAGCACGCCTGGCTGCGCACCACCGCCGAGGCGGACCTGGAGGTCGGCGACTGGCTCGGGACGGGCCTGTCCCACCCGTGCACCTCCTTCGACAAGTGGCAGCTCATCCCGGTCGCCGAGGCGGACGGGACGGTCGTCGACTACATCCGCACGTTCTTCTAGCGGATCCGGCAGCGGATCCAGGAGGAGTCAGGCATGGAAGAGCTGGTCATCAGGGACGCCGACGTCGTGGACGGCTCGGGGGCGGACGCGTACCGCGCGGACGTGGTGGTCGACGGCGGCCGGATCGTCTCGATCGTCAAGGAGGCGGCGGCCGCCGGCTGCCAGCGCCCCAAGGCACGCCGCGAGCTGGACGCCGAGGGCCTGGTCCTGGCCCCCGGCTTCATCGACATGCACGCCCACAGCGACCTGGCGCTGCTGCGGGACCCGGACCACAGCGCCAAGGCCGCGCAGGGCGTCACCCTGGAGGTCATCGGTCAGGACGGGCTGTCGTACGCGCCGGTCGACGACCGCACCCTCGGCGAGGTGCGCCGCGCCATCGCCGGGTGGAACGGCCCCGGCGACGACGTCGACTTCGACTGGCGGTCGGTCGGCGAGTACCTGGACCGGCTCGACCGCGGCATCGCGGTCAACGCCGCCTACCTGATCCCGCAGGGCACGGTGCGCGCCCTCGCGGTCGGCTGGGACGACCGGGAGGCGACCGAGGCGGAGCTGGAGCACATGCGGCGGCTGGTCGCCGAGGGCATGGAGCAGGGCGCGGTCGGCATGTCGTCCGGGCTGACCTACACGCCCGGCATGTACGCCAAGGACGCCGAGCTGACCGAGCTGTGCCGGGTGGTGGCGTCGTACGGCGGCTACTACTGCCCGCACCACCGCTCGTACGGCGCCGGGGCGCTCCAGGCGTACGAGGAGATGGTGGAGCTGACGCGGGAGGCGGACTGCCCGCTGCACCTCGCCCACGCCACCATGAACTTCGGCGTCAACAAGGGCAAGGCGCCCGAGCTGCTGACGCTGCTGGACGGCGCGCTCGCCGCCGGTGCCGACATCACGCTCGACACGTACCCCTACACCCCCGGCTGCACCACCCTCGTGGCGCTGCTGCCGAGCTGGGCCAGCGAGGGCGGCCCGGACCAGATCATGAAGCGGCTGGCGGACGACGACACCGCCGAGCGCATCCGCCACCACATGGAGGAGATCGGCTCCGACGGCTCCCACGGCGTGCCCATGGAGTGGGAGACGATCGAGATCTCCGGCACCGGCGACCCGGCGCTGGCGGAGTACGTCGGCCGTACGGTCCTGGAGTCGGCGCGGCTGCGCGGCGAGACCCCGTGGCAGGTCGCCCGGCACCTGCTGCTGGCGGACCGGCTGGCGCCGACCATCCTCCAGCACGTCGGCCACGAGGAGAACGTCCGCGCGATCATGCGGCACCGGGTGCACACCGGCGGCTCGGACGGCATTCTCCAGGGCGCCAAGCCGCACCCGCGCGCCTACGGCACCTTCCCGCACTACCTGGGCCACTACGTGCGCGAGCTGGGCGTGCTCCCGCTGGAGGAGTGCGTCGCCCACCTGACCTCTCGCCCGGCGGCCCGGCTGCGGCTGCCCGACCGCGGTCTGGTCCGCGAGGGCTACCGGGCCGACCTGGTGCTCTTCGACCCGGCGACGGTCGCGGCGGGCAGCACCTACGAGAACCCGCGCGTCCTGCCCACGGGCATCCCGCACGTGCTGGTCGACGGGCGGTTCGTGATGGAGGACGGGCGGCGCACCGACGTGCTGGCCGGGCGGTCGGTGCGCCGGGTTCCGCGCTGAGCCGGGGCCGGTCCGCCGGGACCGGCGCGGGCAGGCCCTACGGCTTGGGCAGGACGCAGCCGCTGCGCGAGAGGTCCAGCTTGTTGTCGAGGCCGAAGCAGGCGGGGATCTGGTAGGTCTGCTGGCCGTAGTTGATGCCCTCGCGGACCGTCACGGTGCCGTCCTCGGCGACCTCGCAGGGGTTGTTGTCGGTGCAGCGCCCGCCGTCCTCGTTGCCGGTGTTGTTGACGGCGACGACCTCGCCGGTGGCGTTGTCGACGACGGGCGATCCGGAGGTGCCGCCGATGGTCTGGCAGGCGGAGGTGTAGCGGACCGAGTCCTTCCAGGTCCACTCCCCCTCCTTCAGGCGGTACGCGAACCCGTCGACATCGCAGGCGTAGGTGCGCTTCCAGTAGCCGGAGACGACGGTGATCGCGGTGCCGGCCGTGGGACGGGTGTCGTCGAGGGTGAGCGGGCTGATCCCGTAGGAGCCGCGGATCTGGGCGTACGTGCTGGTGAGCTGGTAGAGCGAGACGTCCGTGTCGGTCATCGTCGCGTAGGCGATCTTGCCGGCCCGCAGGGTGCCGACGCGGGTGCCGGAGGCGTTGAGCAGCCCGAAGCTGCGGCTGGAGGGCTGGTCCACGACGACCTCGCCGGCCGCCGGGAAGCCGGTCTCCAGACAGTGGCCGTTGGACATGACCAGCGCCGGGTCGTCGTCCTCGGAGGCGGGCAGGCGCACGAGGGAGCCGGAGCAGTTGCTGAGCGCGACGGTGCCGGCGAAGGACACGGCACGGGCGGCGGGAGCCGCGGGTGACGCGGGAGCCGCGGATGAGGCGGGAGCCGCGGGTGACGCGGCCGCCGGTGCCACGCCTATCCCGGTGACGGCGAGGGTGGCGAGCGCGGCAAGGAGAGGCTTGTTCATGTGGGGGTCCCCTCTATGGAGGGCACCGGCCGGAGGTCGTCCGGGCGGCGCCTTATTGTCATGAGCATTCTCATGACGGAGAGGGGTGCGGACAAGGGCCGGTAACCGGCCGCCAGTTGGCGCGAACCGGCCCACCGGCCACCGCCGCCGGCGGCCACGACCACCCGGACGGGCGCATCTCACGTGGTGGAAAACACGGCCCATGGGTCGTAACCGGGTCGTAAGCTCGCGGACATGCAGGTGATCCAGTCGACCAAGCTCGCCAACGTCTGTTACGAGATCCGGGGCCCGGTGCTCGAGGAGGCGATGCGGCTGGAGGCGGCCGGACACCGCATCCTGAAGCTGAACACCGGCAACCCGGCCGCCTTCGGCTTCGAGTGCCCGCCGGAGATCCTGGAGGACATCCTCCGCAACGTCTCCACGGCGCACGGCTACGGCGACGCGAAGGGCCTGCTGGCGGCGCGCCGGGCGGTCGTCATGCACAACCAGACCCTCGGCATCGAGACGGACGTCGAGCACGTCTTCATCGGCAACGGCGTCTCCGAGTTGATCGTGATGGCGATGCAGGGCCTGCTGGACGACGGCGACGAGGTCCTCGTCCCGGCCCCGGACTACCCCCTGTGGACGGCCGCCGTGTCACTGTCCGGCGGCACGGCGGTGCACTACCGCTGCGACGAGCAGTCCGACTGGATGCCCGACCTCGCGGACGTGGAGCGGAAGATCACCGACCGCACCAAGGCACTGGTGATCATCAACCCGAACAACCCGACGGGCGCGGTCTACGACGACGCGATGCTGCGCGGACTGACGGACATCGCCCGCCGGCACAACCTGCTGGTCTGCTCCGACGAGATCTACGACAAGATCCTCTACGACGACGCCACCCACACCCCGACCGCCGCGATCGCCCCCGACCTGCTCACCCTCACCTTCAACGGCATGTCCAAGGCGTACCGGGTGGCCGGCTACCGGGTCGGCTGGATGTCGATCTCCGGGCCGCGCGCGCACGCCGAGTCCTACATCGAGGGCCTGACGATCCTGGCGAACATGCGCCTGTGCGCCAACATGCCGGGCCAGCACGGCGTGGTCGCGGCGCTCAGCGGGCGGCAGACCATCAACGAGCTGGTGCTGCCCGGCGGGCGGCTTCGCGAGCAGCGGGACGCCGCCCACGAGGCGCTGACCAGCATTCCCGGCGTGACCTGCGTGAAGCCGAAGGGTGCGCTGTACCTCTTCCCGCGGCTCGACCCCAAGGTCTTCAAGATCAAGGACGACCGGCGGATGGTCCTGGACCTGCTGCGCCAGGAGAAGATCATGGTCGTGCAGGGCACCGGCTTCAACTGGCCCGAGCCCGATCACTTCCGGGTGGTGACCCTGCCGACGGCCGCGGACCTGCGCGAGGCGGTGGGCCGGATCGGGAACTTCCTGGACGGGTACGGCCAGCACTGAGTGCGCCGAGTCCCTGCCGAGTCCCGAACACCGTCAACTTTAGATTGAATCCAATGTAGGATGGTTTCCTGGAACACTCAGGAGGCCATCCCATGTACGAGCCGATCCGCAGCAAGTCGGTCCACAGCACGATGGCCGGCAGCACCACGGACTTCCCCCACCGGTCCCGGGACGAGGAGCTGGACATCCAGCTCGCGGGCCATCTCGCGGCACTGCTCGCCGTCACCGACGAGCTGCGCGCGCTGGCGCCCGACACCGGTCTGGAGACCGCGGCCGACCGGCTCGCCGAGCAGGTGACCCGGCTGCGGGGAGGTCAGGCGCCGGTCCGCCTGCAAGTGGCCGCCACCCGCGCGGAGCCGCGTCCGGCGGCCCTGCACCGGCGGGCGCACACCCTGGCGGCCCGGGCCCTGGTGGTCGCGGCCTCCCGCGCCGACACGGCGGTCGCGATCCTGACCGCCGAGCGCATGGACGCGCACTCCGCGGCCCTGGAGCCGCGCGAGCTCGCGGCCGGCTGAGCCCTCCCGGGCCCCCCGTACGGCCCCGGTCCGCGCGCACCCGCAGCGACGCGCGGACCGGGCGCCACACACCCCGCCGTCCGGCGGGTCAGCCGAAGATCACCGTCAGGACGACGAAGACCAGGATGACCGCGAGGACGATCGCCCACACGGGCCAGTTGCCCCGGCGGTGCGGATCCTCCGGGCCACCACCGCGCGGGCGGTCCTCCGCCAGTTGCGGGTCGGGCTCCCGCGGCCGGTCGCGCGAGTAGAAGTCACCACCGTCTGCCATGGCGGGTCCCTCCTTCCTCTTCCTGTTCTCCGCGGTTCCGGTCCCCCGGGTACCCGCGGGGGGCGGCACATGCCCCGCCGCCGCCACGGCGCCCCGGAGTGGCCGGTTCCCGTTGCATACCGGTATCGGGCGGTCACCTCCCGTTCACCGGGACCCGCCAGGAACGTCTGATTCCGGGAGCACGCTCACCGCGTGAGACGAATCGCTGGAATCGTCCTCGCGGTCCTGCTGATCGGTGGCGTGGTGGCCGCCGTCGTCGCGGGCCGGGACAACGAGGAGACGGGCGCGGCAACGAAGACCGTGCGCATGGTCATCGGGTCGGAGAAGGCGCAGTTCTTCGCCGATCCCGAAGTGGTGAAGGCCCTCGCCGCCAAGGGCTACACCGTGCGGGCCGAGACCTCCGGGTCCTGGGCCATGGAGGAGCTGGACCTCAAGGGCTACGACCTCGCCTTCCCGTCCAGTCAGGCACCGGCCGACGAACTCGCCGACAAGTACGGCGTACGCAAGCCGCTGCCCCGGCCCTTCTACTCGCCGCTCGTCGTGGTGGCCCACCGCTCCACCGCGGCGGTCCTCGCGGCGAACGGGCTCGTCACCCTCGACCGCAGCCGGGGCGGCACCCTCAGGATGGACGCCTACCTCGACGCGGCCCGCGCGGACCGCACCTGGCAGCAGCTCAAGGGCGCCGAGAAGCACACCGAGCTGACCGGGACCCTGTACGTCGCGACCACCGACCCGGAGACCTCCAACTCCGGCGCGCTCTACCTGGCCGCCGCCTCCTACGTCGCCAACGGCGACCGGGTGGTGTCGAGCGACGCCGACCTGGACCGCACGGCGCCCCTGCTGCGCAAGCTGGTCCAGGTCCAGGGCGCCCAGAAGTCCAGCTCGGACGCCGCCTTCCGGGACTTCACCAGCGGCGTCGGCGAACCGCTGGTGCTGGCGTACGAGTCACAGGTCGCCGCACTGCTGGCGGAGGGCGGGGACGCCGTCTCGGACCTGGTCGTCCTGTACCCGGACACCACCGCCACCAGCGACCACACGGTCGTACCGCTCACCGACACGGGACGGGAACTCGGCGAACTGCTCTCCGCCGACCCGAGGCTGCGGCAGCTGGCCGTCCGGCACGGGTTCCGGCCGCAGGGCGCGTCCGCCGAGTTCACCCGGGCCACCGAGGCCCACACCGCGTATCTCAACCAGCGGCTGACCGGCGTCCGGCAGGCGCCGGTGCCCACATCCGAGGTACTGCGCCAGATGGCCGTCAGGGCGCGCGGATGACGGCGGACGGCCACCGGCGGACCGACCCGGACCAGCACCAGAACACCAGCGGACCACAGGGGGACACGGCCACGTGACCGGCACCGACCACGACCTCACACTCACTCTCACCCCGCCCGAGCCCGTCGCTCCCGTACCGCGCGAGCGGGCCGGCGGCCTCGTGCCCCTCGACGACGCGACCCGCGCGGACATGGCCCGCAAGGCCGCCGCCTACGTGGACGGACTCGCCGCGCTCGACGCCCGCTCGCCCGAGTTCGCCGGCAAGGTCGGCGAGATCACCGGCCTCGGTGCCGCCGAGATGCGCACCGCGGCCGCCCAGTCCAACCGCATGCTGGAACGCACGGTGCGCAGCCTGCCCGACAAGGGCGACGACGCCCAGACCCGGGTGGCGGGCTCCCTGGTGGAGCTGCGGCGCGTGGTGGAGGACCTGGACCCGCGCGACCTGCCCGCGTCGAAGGGCCGCAAGCTCCTGTCGCGGCTGCCCGGCGGCAACCGGCTGCGCGACCACGTCGCCAAGTACGCCTCCGCCCAGGGCACCCTGAACCGGATCGTCGGCTCGCTGCGCGGCGGCCAGGACGAACTGCGGCGCGACAACGCGGCGTTGCAGACCGAGCGGGTCCGGCTGTGGGAGACCATGGGCAAGCTCCAGGAGTACGTCGTGCTCACCGAGGCCCTCGACACGGCCGTGCAGGAGCACGTCGCCGGTGTCGAACCGGGCGACCCGCAGGCCGCCGACGCCCTGCGCGCGGACGTCCTCTTCCCGGTCCGGCAGAAGCACCAGGACCTGCTCACCCAGCTCGCGGTGTGCGCCCAGGGCTACCTCGCGATGGACGTCGTGCGCCGCAACAACGAGGAGCTGGTCAAGGGCGTCGACCGGGCGGCCACGACCACCGTGTCGGCCCTGCGGATCTCCGTGATGCTGGCCACCGCGCTCGACCACCAGAAGAAGGTGATCGAGCAGGTCGACGCGTTGCGCGGGACGACGGAGGACCTGGTCCGGGGCAACGCGGAGATGCTCGCCACCCAGACCGGCGACATCCAGCGCATCGCCGCCGATCCCGCGGTGGGCGCGGAGACCCTGCGCGCCGCCTTCCAGCAGATCTACCGCACCCTCGACACCATCGACTCCTACAAGGCCCAGGCGACGGAGGCGATGGCGGCGACCGTGGAGTCCCTCACCGGTGAACTCCGGCACGCGAACGCGTACCTGGAGCGCAGCCGTTCCCGGGGCGCCCTGGACTCCTCCCGGGACGGGGGCCTCGCATGAGACACGGCCGCCGCACCGGACGCGCCCTCGCCGTCTGCCTCACCGCGCTCGCCCTCCTCACCGCCTGCACCTCGCACGGGGACGGCGACGGGGCGGACGGGGCGTCGACCCCGGGGGTCGCGGGCAGCGCCGAGCCGGGCACCCTGCGCGTCCTCGCCTCCAGCGAGCTGAGCGACCTGCGGCCGGTGCTCGACCGGGTCCGCGAGGAGACCGGCCTCACCGTCCGGCTCACCCCCATCGGCACCCTCGACGCCGTCGACCTGCTGGCGAAGGGCGGGACGGACGGGACGTACGACGCGGTGTGGCTGTCCTCCAACGACTCGCTGCGGCTGCGCCCCGAGGCGGCCGGGCGGATCGTCTCCGAGACGCCGGTGATGGCCAGCCCGGTCGCGATCGGCGTCAAGGACGCCACCGTCCGGCGGCTGGGCTGGCGGCCCGGGTCGGTCACCTGGTCCCAGGTCGAGCAGGCCGTCGCCGACGGGAAACTCACCTACGGCATGACCGACCCGGCCCGCTCCAACTCCGGCTTCGCCACCCTCGTCTCGGTCGCCTCCGCGTTGTCCGGCGCCCAGTCCGCGCTCACCGACGCGGACGTGGCGAAGGCGACGCCCAGGCTTCGGGAGTTCTTCACCGGGCAGCAGCTGACCTCGGGTTCGTCGGGCTGGCTGGCTGCGGCGTACGAGCGGCGCGGGAACGTGGACGCGCTGCTGAACTACGAGTCCGTCCTCATGGGCATCCCGGGCCTCACCGTGATCCGCCCCACCGACGGCGTCCTCACCGCCGACTACCCGCTCTCCACGCTCGCGTCGACGGACGGCTCGACCCGCGGCGACGTCCGACGCCTCGCCGAGGCGCTGCGCACGCCGGAGATCCAGCGGGAGATCACCCGCACCACCCACCGCCGCCCGGTCCTCACCTCCGTGCCGCCCGCGGCGGGGCTGGACACGAGCCGACGGCGCGAACTGCCCTCCCCCGGCTCGCGCTCCGTCGCCGACGGACTGCTCGACGCGTACGAGAACGAGCTGCGCCGCCCGTCCCGGACGGTGTACGTCCTCGACACGTCCGGCTCGATGGCGGGCGAGCGGCTGACCCGGCTGAAGACCGCGCTCACCACCCTCACCGGCGACTTCCGCGACCGCGAGGAGGTGACGCTGATGCCGTTCGGCTCGGACGTGAAGCGGGTGGCGACCCATGTGGTGGACCCGGCCGACCCCGAATCCGGTCTCGAGGGCATCCGCCGGGACACCGCGCGCCTGACCGCCGAGGGCGACACCGCGGTCTACACCTCGCTGGAGAAGGCGTACGACCATCTCGGCGGCGGGCGGGACGCGTTCACGTCGATCGTGCTGATGACGGACGGCGAGAACACCACCGGCACCGACGCGGCCGGCTTCGACCGCTTCTACGAGGCGCTGAGCGGGGAGCGGCAGGAGATCCCGGTGTTCCCCATCCTGTTCGGCGACTCGGACCGCGCGGAGCTGACGCACATCGCCGAGCTCACCGGTGGCCGGCTCTTCGACGCGCAGCGGGGGTCGCTGGACGGCGCCTTCGAGGAGATCCGTGGCTACCAGTAGGGGCGGCGGCCGGGTCGTCGCGTACCTGGAGTCCCGCAAGAACCTGACCGGCAGCGCCTGCGGGCTGACGGGCGTCGTGCTGACCTTCACGGGCGTGGCAGGACCGTACTGGCCGGTGGTCGTCGCCGGCCTGTACGGCGCCGGTGCGCTGCTCGCCCCGCCGGAGCGGCCCGCGCCGCCCGACTTCCCGGACCCCTCGGCCCAGCTGGAGGAGGTGCGCGGCGACTTCGGCCGGCTGCGCGACTACCTGGCGGACGTGGAGCTGCCGCCGGCCGCCGAGGGACGGCTGGCCGAGTTGTCCGGGCTGCTGGCCGGGCTGCTGGAGCCCGGCTGGGTCGCCGAGGTGCTGGCGGCCGACCCGGAGGGCCTGCACGCGGTGTCGCGTGCGGTGCGGCAGGACGTGCCGGAGGCGGTGGACGCGTATGTGCGGACCCGCTGGTGGACGCGGATGACGCCGGGGCAGGAGCCGCCGGAGCGGCATCTGGAGCGGCAGTTGACGCTGCTGCGGGAGGAGGCGGAGCGGCTGACGGACCGGCTGCGGGACGCCGAGGCCCGGCGGCAGGAGTCGCACACCCGGTACCTGGAGGACCGCTCGGAGCGCTGACCGCCGTACCGGCCGCGATGCCGGGCGGGCCCGGACGTGTCGAAGGGCCGGGTCCGTCGCACGCCGTTGTGCGGGAACCCGGCCCGAGCGGGGCTTCCCCGCGCTCCGGGGTGCGAAGAGCTACTGGAGCGCGGGGAGACCCCCTACGTGACCGGCCTTCGTGACGACTTCGCGGGTCAGGGCTAGTCGGACCGGCCACGGAGATGGGTGGGGACGGTGCTCAGCCCAGGCGCCGCACCAGGGCCCGGTACTGGTCCCACAGTTCGGCGGGCGTGTGGTCGCCGAAGGTGTTCAGGTGCTCGGGGACGAGTGCCGCCTCCTCGCGCCAGACCTCCTTGTCCACGCTGAGCAGGAACTCCAGGTCGGCGTCGGCGAGGTCGAGTCCGTCGGTGTCCAGGGACTCCTTGGTCGGCAGCACGCCGATCGGGGTCTCGACGCCGTCCGCCTTGCCCTCCAGACGCTCGACGATCCACTTCAGGACGCGGCCGTTCTCGCCGAAGCCGGGCCAGACGAACCGGCCCGCGTCGTCCTTGCGGAACCAGTTGACGTAGTAGATCTTCGGCAGCTTGGACTGGTCCTTGTCCTTGGCCACGTCGACCCAGTGCCCCATGTAGTCGCCCATGTTGTAGCCGCAGAACGGCAGCATGGCGAAGGGGTCCCGGCGCAGCTCGCCGACCTTGCCCTCGGCGGCGGCGGTCTTCTCGGAGGCCACGTTGGCGCCGAGGAAGACGCCGTGGTTCCAGTCGAAGGACTCGGTGACCAGGGGTACGGCGGTGGCGCGGCGCCCGCCGAAGAGGATCGCGGAGATCGGCACGCCCCTGGGGTCCTCCCACTCCGGCGCGATGATCGGGCACTGCGCGGCGGGCGTGGTGAAACGGGCGTTGGGGTGCGCGGCCGGGGTACCGGACTCGGGCGTCCAGTCGTTGCCCTTCCAGTCGGTGAGGTGGGCCGGGGTCTCCTCGGTCATGCCCTCCCACCACACGTCGCCGTCGTCGGTGAGGGCGACGTTGGTGAAGACCGAGTTGCCCCACAGGGTCTTCATGGCGTTGGCGTTGGTGTGCTCACCGGTGCCGGGCGCGACGCCGAAGAAGCCCGCCTCGGGGTTGATGGCGTACAGGCGGCCGTCCTCGCCGAAGCGCATCCAGGCGATGTCGTCGCCGATGGTCTCCACGGTCCAGCCGGAGATCGTGGGCTCCAGCATGGCGAGGTTGGTCTTGCCGCAGGCGGACGGGAAGGCGGCGGCGACGTACTTGGGCGCGCCGGTGGGCGGGGTCAGCTTCAGCACCAGCATGTGCTCGGCGAGCCAGCCCTCGTCGCGGGCCATGACGGAGGCGATGCGCAGGGCGTAGCACTTCTTGCCGAGCAGGGCGTTGCCGCCGTAGCCGGAGCCGTAGGACCAGATCTCGCGGTCCTCGGGGAAGTGCGAGATGTACTTGGTGCTGTTGCAGGGCCAGGGGACGTCCGCCTGGCCGGGCTCCAGCGGGGCGCCGACGGAGTGCACGGCCTTGACGAAGAAGCCCGTCTCGCCCAGCTCGTCCAGGACCGGCTGTCCCATGCGGGTCATGGTGCGCATCGAGGCCGCGACGTACGCGGAGTCGGTGATCTCGACGCCGAGCGCGGAGAGCGGGGAGCCGAGGGGGCCCATGCAGAAGGGCACGACGTACATGGTCCGGCCGCGCATGGAGCCGCGGAACAGCCCGCCTTCTCCCTGGTCACCACGGAAGATCTCCCGCATCTCGGCGGGGTCCTTCCAGTGGTTGGTGGGCCCGGCGTCCTCCTCCTTGGCGGAGCAGATGAAGGTCCGGTCCTCGACGCGCGCGACGTCGGTGGGGTCGGAGGCCGCGTAGTACGAGTTGGGGCGCTTGATCGGGTCGAGTTTGCGGAAGGTGCCCTTCTCGACGAGCTCCCCGCACAGGCGCTCGTACTCGGCCTCGGATCCGTCGCACCAGACCACTGCGTCCGGCTGGGTCAGTTCGGCGATCTCGTTCACCCACGAGATCAGTTCCTGGTGGTTGGTGGGGACGGGGGGAGCCGCGATGTCGCGCGCCACGATTGCTCCTAGATGAGGGGTTTTTTGTTGGAGGCCCCGTGGGGGCTGCGACCCGGACGCGTGACGTGTGCCTCGTGGGCGCTCATCCGGTGTCGACCGCACTCATTTGATCATCCGACGAGAGCGCCCATCTGTCCAGAGGGCGTCACAACTGAGCGGCGTGAGGATCGCCACGTACCCGCGTCGGAGGTGCCCCACCGGGTCCCCCGTGAGACGATGGCCACTCGCCGTTCGTCATACGTCCGTACTGATACGTAACTTACGGAACCGTAGGTACGATGCGCCTATGACTGCGTCCGTCCCCGACGCGCCCAGGGACCTGCCGGCCGGCGGCCGCGGGCCCGTGGCGCTCTCCCTCCCGCATCCGGTCAAGCCGAAGCTGCGCGGCTGGCTGCACCTCGGCATGTTCCCCGCCGTCCTGATCGCCGGTCTGGTGCTCACCGCGCTCGCCGAGACGTCCGAGGCCCGCATAGCCTGCGGTGTCTACGTCCTCACCGCCTGCCTGCTGTTCGGCGTCAGCGCGCTCTACCACCGGGGCGACTGGAGCCCGCGCATGGACGGCGTACTGCGCCGCCTCGACCACGCCAACATCTTCCTGATCATCGCGGGCACCTACACCCCGCTCACGATGCTGCTGCTGCCCGGCGCCAAGGGCGAGTGGCTGCTGTGGGGCATCTGGGCGGCCGCCGCGGCCGGGATCGTCTTCCGCGTCTTCTGGGTCGGCGCCCCGCGCTGGCTCTACACCCCCTGCTACCTCGCCATGGGCTGGGCGGCCGTCTTCTACCTGCCCGAGTTCATGCGGGCCGGCGGCATCGCCGTCCTCGTCCTGGTGATCGTCGGCGGTCTGCTCTACAGCGCGGGCGGCGTGATCTACGGCCTCAAGCGTCCCAACCCGTCACCGCGCTGGTTCGGCTTCCACGAGGTCTTCCACTCCTTCACGCTGGCCGCCTTCATCGCGCACTACGTGGGGATCTCGCTGGTCGCGTACTAGCCACCGCGCCGTGGCCGACAATGGCCGTATGGCCGCCGCACGTTCCGCCCTCTCTCCCGTCGACGTCCCGCGGCCCGGGCTGCGGGAACGGAAGAAGACCAAGACCCGTGAGGCGATCCGCGCCGCGACCTACGGGCTGATCCGGCAGCAGGGGTACGCGGCCACGACGGTCGAGCAGATAGCCGAGCGCGCCGAGGTGTCGCCGTCGACCGTGCTGCGCTACTTCCCGACCAAGGAGGACATCGTCCTCACGGACGAGTACGACCCGGTCATGGCCGCGGAACTGGCCGCCCGGCCCGCGGGCGAGCCGTGGTCGGCCTCCCTGCGGCACGTCCTGCGCAAGGCGCTCGACCTCGGCGCGGGCGAGGAGGCCGAGCTGACCCGGCTGCGGACGCGGCTGCTGGCCGAGGTGCCCGCGGTGCGCTCGCGCATGCTGGAGAACATGTCGGCCACCGGCCGGGTGCTCGCCCGCGCCATCGCCGAGCGCACCGGCCTCGACCCGGCCGGCCTCGAGGTCAGGATCGTGTCGATGTCCCTGGTCGGCGGCCTGATGGAGGTCTCGCGGTACTGGGCCGAGCACGACCACGAGGAGAACCTGGCCGAGCTGGTCGACCGCGCCCTGGACGCCCTGGAGAACGGGCTGCCCGCCCTCCGGGAAAGCCACCCGGAGGACCAGCGGGAGGACCACCGGGGATGCCACCTCGAGGGCCGTCGGGAAGGCCCTCGAAAAGACTGAGGCCCGGGCCCTGCCCCGTGGCATCCTGACCCGGTGAACGGTCCCGAGATCCACGTCGAGTTCGCCCCCGAACTGCACCTGTTCGTCCCGCGCGCCCGCGCCACCGGCGCCGCCCGCACGGCCACCGACGGCGTCTCCACCCTCGGCCATCTCGTCGAGTCCCTCGGGGTTCCGCTGACCGAGGTCGGCGCCCTGCTCGTCGACGGCCGCGAGGTCCCGGCCGGCCACATCCCGGCGGGCGGCGAGTCGGTGCGCGTACAGCCTGTCCAGCACCCCCAGCGGGTCCCCGGCGCTCCACTGCGGTTCCTGCTCGACGTGCACCTCGGCACCCTCGCCCGCCGGCTGCGGCTGCTCGGCGTGGACACGGCGTACGAGTCGACGGACCTCGGCGACCCGGCGCTCGCCGCGCTGTCCGCGGCCGAGAAGCGGGTCCTGCTCAGCCGCGACCGCGGACTGCTGCGCCGCCGCGAGCTGTGGGCCGGCGCCTACGTGTACAGCACCCGCCCCGAGGAGCAGCTCCAGGAGGTCCTGGACCGGTTCCGGCCCGAGCTGAGCCCGTGGACACGGTGCACCGCCTGCAACGGACTGCTCAGGGCGGCCACCAAGGACGAGGTGGCGGAGCAGCTCAAGGGCGGCACGCAGCGGTCGTACGACGTCTTCGCCCAGTGCACCGCCTGCGGCCGCGCCTACTGGCGGGGCGCGCACCACGAGCAGCTGGAGGCGATCGTGGAGCGCGCGGTGAGCAGAACCCGGGACGCCTGAGCGGGCCGTCTCAGCCGGTCGGGGCGGCGCCCAGTGCGTCGCGCAGCCGGGCCGGGTCGGTGGTCGGTGCGTCGCAGGTGAAGTTCCGGCAGACGTACGCGGCCGGTGCCCCGCCCACCAGGGGCCGGTCGGCGAGCAGCGGGAACTCGTCGCTCCCCTCGGTGCCGAAGGCGACGACCGCCCCGGGCGCGGTCCCGAGCAGCGCCGTACGGTGCAGCCCGCGCGCGGCGGCGTCGGCCGGCTCCGCGGCGACCACGGCGACCTCGCGCGGGCCGTCGAGCAGCGCCTCGGCTGCCGCAAGCCCCCAGCCGATGAAGCGCGGGACGCGCGGGCCGAGCGCCTTCACCACACCGAGGGCGCGTTCGGCGGCGGTGCGGTGCGGCTCCGAGCCGGTGTGGGCGGCGTACGAGAGCAGGGCGCCCGCGGCGGCGCTCCAGCCGGACGGGGTGGCGTTGTCGGTGGGGTCCTGCGGGCGGCGGATCAGCTGCTCGGCGTCGGCCGCGGTGTCGTACAGCGAGCCGGACTCGTCCGTGAAGCGGGTGAGGACGTGGTCGAGCAGGAAGCCCGCGAAGTCCAGCCAGACGCCCTCCCCGGTGACCGACGCCAGCGCGAGGAAGCCCTCGGCCACGTCGGCGTAGTCCTCCAGCACCCCGGCGTTGGCACCGGCCCGGCCGTCCTTGCTGGTGCGGGTGAGCCTGACCTGCTCGTCCAGGTGCAGGCGCACCAGCAGGTCGGCGGCGGCGACGGCGGCCTCGACGAGGTCGGGGCGCTCGAAGTAGGCGCCGGTCTCGGCGAGCGCGGCGATCGCCAGGCCGTTCCAGGCGGCGACCACCTTGTCGTCCCGGCCCGGGGCGGGGCGACCGTCCCGCGCGGCGAGCAGCCGCTCCCGTACCGACGCGACCCGCGCGGCGTCGAAGACGCCTTCCTGCTGCGGCAGTTGCAGCACCGAGGCGCCGTGCTCGAAGGTGCCCTCCTCGGTCACGCCGAAGTACTGCGCGGCCAGCTCCGCGTCCTCGGCGCCGAGGACCTCGGTGAGCTGGGCGGGCGTCCACACGTAGTAGGCGCCCTCGACGTGCCGTCCGGTCCCGTCGTCGCTGTCGGCGTCCAGCGCGGAGGCGAACCCGCCCTCGGCGGTGCGCAGTTCCCGCACCATGAAGTCGGCGGTCTCCAGCGCGACCCGGCGGGCCAGGTCGGAGCCGGTGGTCCGCCACAGGTGGGCGTACACGCGGCACAGCAGCGCGTTGTCGTACAGCATCTTCTCGAAGTGCGGCACGACCCACTCGCGGTCCACGGAGTAGCGGGCGAAGCCGCCGCCCAGCTGGTCGTAGATGCCGCCGCGGGCCATCCGCTCGCAGGTGTCGGCCGCCATCTGGAGGGCGCCCTCGGCGCCGGTGCGGGCGTGGTGGCGCAGCAGGAACTCGATCGCCATGGACGGCGGGAACTTCGGCGCCCCGCCGAACCCGCCGCGCTCGGCGTCGTACTCCCGGGTGAGTCCGAGCAGTGCCTGCCCGAGCTGCTCCTCGCCCGGCGCCTCGGCGTCGCCGTAGGAGATCTCCCGCCCGGCGAGATCCCGCACGATCTTCCCGGCGACCTCGTCGACCTCGCCGCGCCGCTCGGCCCACGCCTGCTGGACGCCCTGGAGCACCTGGCGGAAGGAGGGCATGCCGTGGCGGGGTTCGGGCGGGAAGTAGGTGCCGAAGTAGAAGGGCTCCGCGTCCGGCGTGAGGAACACGGTCATGGGCCAGCCGCCCTGCCCGGTGGCCGCCTGCACGGCCTCCATGTACACGGCGTCGATGTCGGGCCGCTCCTCGCGGTCGACCTTGACGCTCACGAAGTGCGAGTTGAGGTACTCGGCGGTGGGCCCGTCCTCGAACGACTCGTGCGCCATGACGTGGCACCAGTGACACGTAGAGTATCCGACCGACAATAGAACGGGTACATCGCGCCGTTTCGCTTCTTCGAACGCCTCGGGTCCCCACGGCCACCAGTCGACCGGATTGTCGGCATGCTGAAGCAGATAAGGCGAGGTCACACCAGCCAACCGGTTCATACGCCCAGGCTCTCACACCACACGCGCCTAGCCTGCGGAACCCGCATGCCCCGTCCGCCTGCCCGACGTGCGTCCGTCCACCGTTGCTCGGTGTGAGGCTATGTCCAACCCCCAGCAGGGCGGCATAGATGCGCACCACGATGCGGGAGACATGGTGCACAACGACATCGCGCATCCCCGCACACCAGAGCCAAGCGTTGGTCTCGCCGAACTACCGCAGAACCCCGGCAGCAACGGTTCGGAAAGGACCAGATGTGTCCCGCGCCGAATCCAGCGCACGGGCTCGGAAACCGAGGAAGGAGTGAGTGATGTCTGGCCCTCGCTTCCTGCCGCCCCCTCCGGGGCACCGAACCACGGCAAAGTGACGTAACCACACGGGGTTGCGTCGAGTCGCTTGTCGTCGAGTCAAGGGCGGCAACATCGTGTCGTGACCTCGAGGCTGCCCCCAAGGCTGAACCCGCTGCCCCTCACTCGGTGTCGATATCGGCCTCCCCGACCTCCTTATCCGCCGACTTGATGCCCAGACCCTCGATGAACTGCCGCTCCCGCGCGGCCAGCTCACTCTGGCGCGCCAGAATGAATTCGGTGAACTCGTCGGACTTGAGGTGCTCGATGGACGCGAGACTGACTCCGTGTGAGTCCAGGATATCGGTCCTCCCCTCCTCCGCGAGTCTGATGAGCGCCTGCCGGATCGACACGCCTGGCGGTGTCGTCATGACGATCCTGTTAGCGGGACTGGACGCCCCCGGAACCCCACTCTGAGTAATGATGTGTCGATAAGTTTCGGTGTGTGCCGTCGCGAGCTGCTCCAGTACGTTGACGGTGCCGCCGTCGAGGTTCTTCCGCTCCGGAAACGTCTGCAGATCCCACAGGAGGTAGGCGCGTACACGCGCGCTGCGCAGGTCGAAACGCTCGGGAAAGGAACGGGCCCGCTCACCGGAGTAGCTGAGCCCACCCTTGCCCTGCGCGAAGGCCTTCATCTCCGTAATGAAGTTCCGGACCTGGGTGGTTGTGGATCCTGCGAAGGTGCCTGCCAGCGACGTTGTCCAGAACCAGTTTCGGAGCTTGACCCGCTGCTCCACTTCGACCTTGTCGGAGAAGTGGAAGAAGACGGCGAGCAGCATAATCTGGATGTTGTACGGAACCAAGCGGGCCAGCGGAACCCGGACCTCGTCCCGCAAGAACTCGACCACCTGCTGGATGATCAGGTCGGTGTCCATCACTGCGGTCATGAGCTGGTCTTGGACCTTGCGGGCCATCGTCTCCCAGGATGTGTCCCGCTGCACGTCCTCCTCGCCAGACAGTGCAAGGACGGTCTGAAAGATCGTCATGATCGGGATCTCGCCAAAGCCAGAAGCGGCGACCCGTCCCTTGATCTCCTCCATCTTGTCGCTGAGCGTCTCCGAGCCGATGGTCCCGTAGGTCAGAGCGGAGACCATCTGGTCGGGACGCATCTTCTGGCCACTGCTGTTGATCCTGGAAAAGACCTCGATGGCCTGCCGGAGAGTGCCGCCCTCCATGCGCACCACGGAAACCTTGTAGTTCTTCACCCGCTTCGCGATGCGCTCGCTCTCCGTTGTGAGGCGGTCGGCCTCCTCACGGGAGGCGGAAACATCGGACAGCTTCCGTGCGTATTCGAGGAAGTCCAGGGTCCCCAGCACGGACCGCATGGGCAGGTAGTGGCTGGGCACCTTTTCGGCACTCTTCCAGTGGCGGTAGCGCAAACCGTCATTGTCCGATCGGACGAGCGGCCGGTAGACCCACCACATCCAGTCCTCCTGCCGCGTAGATTGCGGAGCATCGGCTGAGCGATGGAGGACGCCGAAGAGCGTCGAGAGCCGCTGATGGCCGTCCAGCACATAGGCGACCTTCGCACCCTCTGGCGGCGGCGGAATCCTGCGCCCACCGATGGTATCGAGGCTCTCGAGTGGCATGGTGGTCTCCCAGATGAGCAGGCTTCCCATCGGATAGCCGCGCTCCATGCTGTCGAAAAGCTGCAGCATCTGCTCCGGACGCCACAGGAAAGGGCGCTGGAACTTCGGCACTCGCAGTTCACCCTGTGAAATCCGCTCCAGCACCTGCTCCAGGAAGTGGACCTCAGGCACCACCGAGATATCCTTGACCACTTCGACATCTCCCATACTCAGATTACACCCCGAATTGTTTCGAACATCGATTTCAATTCCTCTTTCACCCCGGGACCCAGGCCATCCAAGTCACGGTCCGATATGCCGCCGCGTAGTACCTCTTGAAGGAACAGACCTGGCAAGTCCGTCCCGAATCCCTCCTGAAGGGTGACGAGATCCCGCTCCGCCACTTCGTCGTACAGGTCCCCGTGACGCGGGGGAATGATATAGGTCGCGCCCGTTTTCCCGGAGTGCCGCGACTTGCGGTCGAGGCCCCCCCTCGGTTTCCCTTTAAATCCGTGCTTCATATCGAAGTGGGCGCGCTGCTCGGGCGAGAGTTTCTTGAGGGACTCCAGGCGCTTGGCCATGGACGACATCCCAACAGTCTTCTTCGGCTGGCGGGCCAAGACCCGGTTGGGAATGTAGTTCTCCATCTCCCGAAAACTGAGGACATGCGAACTGACGCCTTCGCGGGCCGCAGCTTCGGCCTTCTCATGATTGCCGGTCCGGTCCGCAGGGTGGAAACTGTCGCTATCTATGACTAGAACTACACGCTTGGTCCTGGAGAACTGTGCGACCTGGTCGACTGCATGCTGGGTCGCGCCATCCTTGCCGCCTCCGTTGTACACACCGAGGCGACTGCCGTTCTTGGCGTCGATAACGTCCTCACAGCCCAACAGGCGCGCGAGCGCCTCGATCATCTGCCAGTCGTAGATCGCGTTCTCCACAACCAGCACAGCCGGCCGCTCCAAGTCACGGAGGTCGGCTGCCAGCGTCTCACCGGCCACCCTGACAACCCCGGCGGTGCCTCCATGAGGCGCCCATGCCTGAGCCATGCTCGCCTTCTGCGCAAGCAGTAGGTAAATCTGTGCCAAGACCGGGACGTGACGCTCCAGGAACGCATGGACGGCGTCCACATCACGGGGAGAGATGACCCACTCGTGTCGCGCTTCCCTGAAGAACGCGATCAGCTTCAATACAAGCTCTGCGTTTTCATCGCCTTGACGACCCGTCAGCAAGTCTACAGGAATCTCAACGCGCATCGTTGATCCGATTGGCCTGGGCATCAGCGAGGGCGCGTACTTCCTCGAAATCCTCTGCGAAGACTCCCCGAGGCCAGTAATCGAGGTTGCCGAGAGCATCCACTTCGATCTTTCGCAGGGCAGCGGTCCCCTCGGCCTGCTCGACGAAGTAGATTTTCACGTCCTCCGGTGCCAGCTTCCGTTCCGCAACCCGCCGGCGGAGCCTCAGGAGAAAATTCTCGCTGTGCGTCTCCACCAGAAAACGCACCTGCGATTCCTGAACGGCATCAACATAGAGATCGGCGATCGCGGCGTGCGCCGAAGGATGAAGGTGAAGTTCGGGCTCCTCCACGATCTCGATCACAGGCCCGACGGGCGGCTCCACGCGGTCTGCGGCCCTCTGAATCACGATCGGCAGGAACTGAACCACACCGGTGCCGACGTCATCGATATGGACGACGAGATCGGGGTCGCGCAGGGAACGCAGCTTGGGGATGTACATCCCGGAACCGACGTCGGTGACTTCGAGACGCCAGCCGGGCAGAATTCTTTCCAGCAGAATGTTCACTTCACGACCGATCAGACCACGCCCGTACATCTCATCCGCCGCGAGTACACCGAAAGCCTTCTCTCCCCGATGACCGACGTTCCCCAGTGTTCTGACCGGTGACCGAAAGAATCGCTCAGGGCTCTTCCTAAACGGACCCAGATACCGAATCTCGTCTAGACCTTCCCGAAGCAGCCCGGCGACTCCGCGGACACTGCCGACGGAGTCCGGCCAGTCGGCCGGATCGGGCAGCAGCCCGCGAAACCCAACCTTGCGCTCGTGGCCGTCGACAAGATAAGTGCGCTTCTCAGACGAGTAGGCGTCCATGCCAGGGATCCAGGAGATGTTCACGACCTCAGACCTGCAGGAGATCGCCAACGAGGAAACTAGCTGCATTCCCTGGTTGGCAATGTTCTGGACCTCGGCGTTGACACTGACGACCCCGCCGTCATCGATGCCGATCGATGCGCCCAGTCGAATATGCCCGTGTGGTGACGAGCCGTGGATCAGATCGGCGAACGAAGGAGTGATGCCTTGGACCAAGTCCAGGTCCAGAGGGTACGGGGAGTCGCCGCGGATACCGATTGACAGAAGCGGGAGCGCTCGCACGACGGCACTCTTACCGGAATTGTTTCGCCCCAGCACGACGGTGATCTTCCCGAGCTCCATCTCCTGCTTCTCTCTGAAGCAGCGATAGTTCTCCAGCGAGAACCTCTCCAACGACACCTGGGCTCCGTTCGCTCACACCATGTCCGGCGCACGCCGCCCCAACGGAGCGTCTGCGCGGTTGCGGCAATACTCTCAGACGGTGGAAGCACGGGACCCGAGGTTCGCTCTTCCCACTGCGTAGACGCCCAACAACCGCGTGGGAGTTCCAGCTACCCGGCAAGACCGTGAGCCTCTGGACAACAACCCTCTCGGCGGCAGAGGTGCTGTGCACGGCTGCGGCATGAGCTCCAGGAAGAGCGCCGGGGCGATCAGCTTCCCCAGAGCCACGGGCGAGCCCAGCCCCGGGGCCTCCTGGTGAGGGGTACGGCGTCAATCACCCGCAGCTAGCAACAGCTCCGCCCCTGACGCGGCTTCCTCCGGGTGTCTCAACTCGCGGCCCGCTCGGGCCCGGCATGTCCACCTCTCAGATAGCCACCAGCCTCTGGGTGTGTCACCCGTGCTTCAGACGGACGCAAAATCGGCGAACTACTCAGTTGACGAGTTCACTGGCACCAGTGGCACGCGCTGTAGCCGACGCTCAGCAGCACAGGAACACCGCGCCGCCGGGCTTCCTCGAACGCCTCGGCCTCCCACGGCCACCAGTCGACCGGGTTGTCCGCGTGCTGAAGGAGGTAGGGGGACGTGGCATCGGCCAGGCGGTTCACCATGCGGTCAATATCGCAGCACCGGCCGCGGGAACCCCGAAACCGGAACGGGCTGGCGGGGACGGGTTCCCTACCGTCCCGCCGCACGCGCCGCGGCGGCGGGTCAGGGGCGAGCAGGACAGCAAACCCCCATTCCTACTTCTTGTGCAAGTGACAGTAACGAAGTACCGTGCGTGTTATGCAAGATGACGCTTGGTCACCGCCTTCTGTACTGCTGACGGTCGATCTCGTGATCCTGACGCTGCGGCAAGGCGACCTGCACATCCTCCTGGTGGAGCGGGGCGAGGATCCCTTCCGGGGCATGCTCGCCCTCCCCGGAGGATTCCTGAATCACGACGGCGAGGAGATTCTGGATGCCGCCCACCGCGAACTGAACGAGGAAACGGCCCTGGCGTCCAGCTGGGTGCACCTTGAACAACTGGCCGTGTACGGGGACTCGGGCCGCGACCCTCGGGGCCGAGTCGTCTCCGTGGCACACCTGGCGATCGCACCGGGGCTGCCCGATCCGGTCGCCGGAACGGATGCCACCGATGCCGCATGGGTTCCCGCCGAAGCCGTGCTGTCCGGCGAAAGAGAGCTCGCCTTCGATCACCGCCGAATCGCCACGGACGGGATCGAACACGCGCGCACCAAGCTTGAATACTCGTCGCTGGCCACAGCTTTCTGCGGGGAGCAATTCACCATCGCGGAGCTGCAACAGGTGTACGAGGCCGTCTGGGGCACCGCACTCGACACCCGAAATTTCTACCGGAAGGTCCAAGCCGCGAAGGGATTCATCATCCCCGCCGGCACGGACCGGAGAACCACGGGCGGACGACCCGCTCGGCTGTACAAGGCCGGCCCGAAAACCGTGCTGGTCCCACCGCTGACCCGACCGGCACCGCCCGCGAAGGGACAGACCATGACAGGGGGAGACGAATAGATGCCAAAAGGCCCGGTGGTGATTCTCACCGCTCTCAATCTCGAGTATCAGGCCGTGCGCGAGAGGCTGGCGAGTGTGGAGGTGCACCGCCATGAGCGTGGTACGCGGTTCGAGGTGGGAACCGTGCAGGGTGCGTCGTGCCGAGTCGCACTCGGTCTGACGAGCAAGGGAAACGGTTCCGCCGCCGTGATCGCCGAACGCGCAATTCAAGAGTTCTCACCGGTTGCCGTGCTGTTCGTCGGCGTCGCCGGTGCCCTGTGGGACGCCACCAGGCTGGGTGACGTGGTGATGGCGTCACACGTGTACGCCTACCACGGGGGGACCAGCGAGGACGACGGGCTCAAGGCGCGCCCACGGGTGTGGGAGGCACCGCACGGCATCAGCCAACTCGCCTCGCACCTGGCCCGCTTGAACGACTGGGCGGATTCCGGCTCCGGTCATGAGGACGCACCTCAGGTGCGCTTCGGGGCGATCGCCGCCGGCGAGATCGTCCAGAACTCAAGGATCTCGGCGGAGGCGCAGTGGATCCGGCAGCACTACAACGACGCACTCGCCATCGAGATGGAAGCGGCCGGTGTGGCACAGGCCGGCCATCTCAATGGGGCCCCGGTAGCCATCATCCGAGGAATCAGCGACCGGGCAGACGGCACGAAGAACAGCACGGACGACCGCAACTGGCAGCCGCAGGCCGCAGCGAACGCCGCGGCGTTCGCCACCCGGCTGGCAGTGGAACTGGCGGGGGAACCGGAGAAGACCGTCGTGCCCCCAGACGACAGGGGCCATGCGGCCGACCGGTCCGACCGACAGGTCAGCAACACCGCCCATAACAGCACCGTCGGCATCATGGCGGGCACGGTCACGGGAAGCAGCGTTCACGTCAACGCGGCTCCGCGGGAGTCCGGCCCGGTGGGCCTGGTCGAGGAACTCAAGGGCTTCCGCGTGCAGCTGGGGCGCCACCACGCTCAAGGTGCCCTCGACGACGACACGTATCAGGAGGCCCTGGCCGGCCTGGACTCCGCCCTCCGGTCGGCCGGGAGGAACACGCCTGATTCGGCGAAGCGGGCGGCCATGACGCTCAGGAGGCTGCGCGGACTGGTCGCGGAGTGCCCTGCGCTGGTGGCCCAGCTGACGCCCTTGATTGCCGCAGCCGGTGACCGGGCATGAGCGACAACAACGGTGCCGCGTACAGCTCGGCCGCGTACGACTCCAACGTCGGGATCCAGGCCGGGACCGTACACAACTCCAACGTCTACTTCGTCCACCCGGACGCTTCTCCCCAGGAGAAGTACAGAGTGGGCGTGCGGCTTCTGGAGGACGGAATTCCCAGCACCGCCCGCGAAATGATTTCTGATGCGATCGCTCACAGCCACAGCGGCGCGGAGGTTCGTTTCCACTGGGTGCTCGCCATGTTCAGCGCACGCACGTACGACGACCTCAGCGCCGAAGAGGTCCAACGGCTGCGCTACGTCTCCGGGATCGTACGCAACTACCCCGAGGACGAGTGGAAGCAAGCTCTGCGTGTCACTTTCGATCTGCTGGCGGTGCTCGGCACCACGAGCGGAGAAACCGGCTCCGTACTGAAGCAGCTGCAGGACCTGCCGTCCCTCCAGCGCAACGCGATCCTTCGCCACCTCGACCTCATGCTCACCGGTGGGCTGAAGGACGACCTGTGGGCGGAGACCCTCGAACGCGCCGGGGCGGAGCGCTTCGGCAACGACCGGGCCCGGCGAGTCTGGGCCTACTTCGAGCCGCCCCCCATCGGGGCGCGGGCCACACCGCCCCGCCCGATCACCGCTGCGGCTACCGCTGCCCAGGCGGCCCTCCCGGTTCGAATCGTCCTGTTCCTGGTCAGCAGTGTGGCCCTTGTAACGCTGGCGTTGATCGAGAATCCAACCCGGGCGGCCGTCGAGTTACTGGTGGCACTCGGCGCCGGTCGCACCGCAGCCCGAGGTGGCCTCCAGTGGTGGGGCCGAGAATCCCGGCCAAACCTCGCGGTCGGGGCCGTCGTCCCGCAGCCGAACAGCCCCGCACCTGACGAGGACGGGTTCACCAAACGCGTCCGCAACAAGTTCGATCACTACTTCAGCGTCCGCACACCCCACGGGTTCACCCCGGACACTTGGCTCACACACACCAGTGATGTCCGCAGCCACCTCGCCGCCGAGATCGCGGACCTCTACCGGGAGAGTCGGACCGGTGTGGATCGGGTCACCTGGCTGATCCGGTACCTCGCCGAGGACGCCCGGAACCGCCACAACAACGGCACCCTGTTCGACCTGTACCACCGAGGCCGGACTCCGACCAGCACGAAGGTCTTGACCGTGGTAGCCCTCGCCGTTCTCGGGACCGCGGCTCTGTCGGGCTTCGTCACGGCGGTCTCGGGGGCCGAGCAACCACGGCCGCTGTGGGCGTTCCTGGCCTTGCTCGGCGCGGCCTGGTCCGGGCACGCGGCCACTCACCTGTGGCTGGAGGTGCAGCGTGAAAGACACCGAGTGACCCGCGAGACCCAGCAGTACCAGGAGCAGCTGGCTGCACGACAGATCGCGCACCAGCGCTGGAAGGCACTCCTGGACGAGACCCGCCCCAGCGAGCTGGAAATGGAGACCTGGCTCACCTGCGACAAGACGGCCTTCGTCGATGAGGCGCTGCGGCATCACCGACTCGCCTGGCGCGACCTGATCACACACACCATCCTGGTGGCCCCCGCATCCTCCTCCAAACGGGGCCGGGTCCGGGGCGGGCCATGGCGGTACTCGCACTACGTCATCCACCTGTTCCTGTTGACCCGGGACGGCATCCGAGAGATCAGCTCCGAGTTCAAGTTCTCCGACGCAACACGCAAGAACGAGCAGCGGAGCAACTACCGGTTCGACGCACTGTCCTCGGTACAGGTGACGGAGAACGTCGACGTCGGCTACGACCTGGAGCTCGTCCTCACCAACGGACCGGCGCGGAAGTTCCGTGTGAAGGACGCGGATGCCCATCAACTGGCACCGGATGAGGACGCCCAAGAGATTTCCGCGATCAGCCTCAGCGCGGCCGGCTTCACCCACACCTTCCGTCTCCTGGAAGGGATAGCGGCAGACGGGAAGGGCTGGATCGAACGACACAACCCCGACAACCTGACCCCGCTCCAGATCGCCGACTGATCCTGAGATCGAGAGCGACTGCAGACCGCAGTGGACCGGAGGCAACCAATTCGACGGGCCGACGCCACCACTCCGTAGTAGCTCTCGCCACTGTAATAGAAGAGATATTACACTGGCTGCATGAAGCAGAACCGAGCCGGAGTCACCGAGAACATCTCCGTATCCATGCCCTCCGAGCTGGTCAGTGAGCTCCGCTCAAGGGCCGGCCGACGCGGCCTGTCCAGTTACATCACGGAGGCCGTCAGGCATCAGCTCGCCATGGACGGACTCGGAGAGATCGTCGCGGCTCATGAGGAGGAGCACGGCGCACTCACGGAGCAGGAGGTGGAAGCCGCTCGTCGCGAGCTGTTCGGAGAAGAGAACACGGATCGTGTCGAACGGGGTGCTGCGTGAAGGAGCGTCCGGCCCGCTCCCTGGTGCTCGACTCCGAGGCGCTCTCTCAACTCCTGTGCAACGACCGCCGGATGGCGGCTCGTATCGAGGCATCCCGGCAGGCTGGGGTCCCTGTCCTCGTCTCCGCGCTGACCATTGTCGAGGCCGTACAGGGGAAGACCCATTTCGCGCGCCTGAAGTGGGTGCTGTCCCGACTGCAGGTGGATCCGGTCAGCCAGGAGGACTCCCTGACCGCGGTAGCGCTGCTTCGGGACGCGGGTGGGCTGCACGGACACAAGTACGCCATCGACGCCCTCGTTGCCGCGCTCGCGCTCCGCGCCCCGGATCCGGTGATCGTTCTGACCTCCGACCGTGACGACTGGTCGAAGCTCTGCGGAAAGCGTGTGGTCATCAAAGACGTGTGAGCATCGCCGACCATTGGGGCCGCCAGTTCGCTGCGTACGCGCCGCCGCCCCGCCCATACGCCACGGGTGTGGGGCGTACGGGCGGGGCGGCCGGGGCCCCCGGAAGGGCTTGTGCTCAGTAGTCGACGCGGTCGGTCTTGGCGATCCAGGCGTCGAACGGCTGGGTGCGGTGGGGCAGGTCGAGGTGTTCCACGGTCATGGGCCAGTTCGCCTGCGGGCGCTTCTCGAACAGGTCGTAGAACTTGCGGTCGTCGAAGCCGGCCACGGCGGCGTCGTGGCGGTCGGCGGAGAAGACGAGGCGGTCGACGCGGGCCCACAGGGCCGAGGAGAGGCACATCGGGCAGGGCTCGCAGGACGTGACGAGGGTGCAGCCCTCCAGGCTGAACGTGTCGAGTGCCCTGCAGGCGGCGCGGATGGCGCTGACCTCGGCGTGGGCGGTGGGGTCGAGGCCCGCGGTCACCTGGTTGTTGCCGAGGGCGACGATCTCGCCGCCCTTGGCGATCAGGGCGCCGAAGGGGCCGCCGCCGTTGCGGACACTGGTGGTGGCCAGCTCGATGGCCTTGTCCATCCAGGCGCGCTCGAACTCGCGGATGCCGGTCTCGAGGGTGTCGGTCGTCATGCGTGCTCCTTCTTGGGCAGGCGGCGTGCGGAGTACGGCGTGCGGGCCTGTGCGCTTCACGGGGAGGATGCGTAGGAGCAGTACACAGCTCGCCTACGAGACCCGGCCAGGGGCCGAATACATGAACTACGGGCAGGCTGCGACCGGCGCTTCGTAGATTCCTACAAGGGAGGACAACCGCCCCGGCGGGGTCAGTCCCCGTCGGCCTCGAAGGTGCGCAGCAGGTCCGCCGCGACGCTCACGGCGATGGTCGCGGGCTCCTTGCCGGTGATGTCGGCCAGCCCGATCGGGGTCTTGATCCGGTCGATGACGGCGTCGTCGTGGCCGCCCTCGTCGGCGAGGCGCTTGCGGAACCGCGCCCACTTGGCCGCCGACCCGATCAGCCCGATGGAACCGAGGTGGTCGGTGCGCAGGGCGGCGTCGCACAGGGCGGCGTCCTCGGCGTGGTCATGGGTCATGATCAGGACGTGGGTGCCGGGCGGCAGCTCGGCCAGCACCTCCTCCGGCAGCAGCGGCGTGTGGTGCGTGTACACCTGCGCCACCGCGTCCGACAGCACGCCGAGCCGCTCCTCGGTCAGGAGCTCGGCGCGGCTGTCGACCAGGTGGAGGTCGAGGTCCTGACGGGCCAGGATGCGCGCCAGTTCCAGTCCGACGTGCCCGACCCCGAAGACCGCCACCGCCCGGACCACCGGCAGCGGTTCGAGCAGTACGGCGACGGTGCCGCCGCAGCACTGCACGCCGTGCCGGTTGGTCACCTTGTCGTTCAGGGCGAAGTCGAGCAGCTCCGGCTCCGGTGCGGCCGCGGCGATCATCTCGCGGGCCCGGTCCACGGCGACGGCCTCGACGTTGCCGCCGCCGATCGAGCCCCAGGTCCCACTCCGCCCCACGAGGAGTTTCGCGCCGGCGTCGCGCGGGGCGTGGCCGCGCACGGTCGCGACGGTCACCAGCACGCCGGGCTCCCGGCGTGCCCGCAACCGCGCGACCGCGGCGATCCAGGTCATGTCAGGCACCGCTCAGCGCTTCCACGCCGGTACGGCCCGCGCCGCCGACGGCCGCCTCGTCGCGGACGCGGCCGTTCCCGGCGGTGCCGCCCTGTCGGGCCGACTCGATCGCCCAGTACACCGCCTCCGGGGTGGCGGGCGAGGCCAGCTCGACGGCCGTCCCGCGCGGCCCGAACGCGGCGGCCGCCTGCCGCAGCGCCTCGCGCACCGAGAACGCCAGCATCAGCGGGGGCTCGCCGACCGCCTTGGACCCGAACACCGCACCTTCCTCGGTGGCGTTCTCCAGGAGGGTGACGTTGAACTCCTCGGGCATCTCCGAGAAGCTCGGCAGCTTGTACGTGCTGGCGGCCTGGGTCAGCAGACGGCCGCGGTTCGGGCCGTCGCCGGTGTCCCAGCGCAGGTCCTCCAGCGTCAGCCAGCCCGCGCCCTGCACGAACCCGCCCTCGACCTGACCGATGTCGATCAGCGGGGACAGGCTGTCGCCGACGTCGTGCACGATGTCCACCCGGCGGATGCGGTACGCGCCGGTGAAGCCGTCCACCTCCACCTCGGTCGCCGCGGCGCCGATCGCGAAGTACTTGAACGGCGACCCCCGGAACGTCTTGGCGTCCCAGTGCAGCCCCTCGGTCCGGTAGTAACCGGCCGCGGAGAGCTGCACCCGCTGGAAGTACGCGGTGCGCACGAGGTCGTCCCAGGCCAGCTCCCGGTCGCTGCCCAGGGTGCGGGCGACGCCCTCGACGATGCGTACGTCCGAGGCGTTGGAGCCCAGTTGGCTCGCGGCCACCCGCAGCAGCCGTTCGCGCAGCTGCTCGCAGGCGTTCTTCACCGCGCCGCCGTTCAGGTCGGCGCCGGAACTGGCCGCGGTGGCGGAGGTGTTGGGCACCTTGTCGGTCCGGGTCGGGGCGAGGCGCACCTTGTGCAGCGGGATGCCCAGCGTGGTCGCGGCCACCTGGAGCATCTTGGTGTGCAGGCCCTGGCCCATCTCGGTGCCGCCGTGGTTGATCAGGACGGAGCCGTCCTTGTAGATCAGGACCAGCGCGCCGCCCTGGTTGAAGGCGGTGAGGTTGAACGAGATGCCGAACTTCACGCCGGTGATCGCGAGGGCCCGCTTGGTGTGCGGGTGCGCGGCGTTGAAGGCGGCGATCTCGCGCTCTCGGTCGGCGATGTGGCCGTTGTCCTGGACCTGCTGCCAGACGGCGGCGATCCGCTCTGGCTGGGTGACCGGCTGCCCGTACGGCGTCGTCTGGCCCTGGCCCGGCCGGTAGAAGTTGCGTTCCCGCAGCTCCCGGGGGTCGAGGCCGAGGCGCGGCGCGCAGCGGCCCAGGATGTCCTCGATCACCAGCATGCCCTGCGGTCCGCCGAAGCCGCGGAAGGCGGTGTTGGAGACCGTGTTGGTCTTCGCGATACGCCCGGCGACCCGAGCGTTGGGGATCCAGTACGTGTTGTCGATGTGGCACAGCGCGCGGGCGAGCACCGGCTCGGACAGGTCCAGGCTCCAGCCGCCGTCCGCGGTCAGCGTGGCGTCGAGGGCCTGGATGCGGCCCTCGGTGTCGAAGCCGATGCGCCAGGTGGCGTGGAACCCGTGCCGCTTGCCGGACATGGTGAGGTCCTGGGTGCGGTTGAGCCGGAACCGGACCGGGCGGCCGGTCAGCTTGGCGCCGAGCGCGGCGACGGCCGCGAACCCGTGCGGCTGCATCTCCTTGCCGCCGAAGCCGCCGCCCATCCGCAGGCACTGCACGGTCACCTCGTGGGCGGGCACCCCGAGCACGTGGGAGACGATCTCCTGGGTCTCGGACGGGTGCTGGGTGCTGCTCTGGATGAACACCTGCCCGTTCTCGTCGACCTGGGCGAGGGCCGCGTGCGTCTCCAGGTAGAAGTGCTCCTGGCCGGAGAACTGGAACTCGCCGGTGAACACGTGGGCCGCGTCCGCGAAGCCCGCGTCGACGTCGCCGTGCGTCATGACGGGCCGGGCGCCGTGGTAGCTGTCCGCGGCGATGGCGTCCTGGAGCGTGATCAGCGAGGGCAGTTCCTCGAGGTCCACCTCCACGGCCGCGGCGCCGATCCTGGCCGCCTCCAGCGTCTCGCCGAGCACCCAGGCGACCGCGTGGCCGTGGAACATGACCTCGTCGGGGAAGAGCGGTTCGTCGTGCTTCATGCCGGCGTCGTTGACGCCCGGCACGTCGGCGCCGGTCAGCACCCCTACGACGCCGGGCACCGCGAGAGCGGCCTCGGTGCGTACCGCCGTCACCCTGCCGCGGGCCTTCATGACCTGGACGGGGTAGGCGTGCAGCACGTCCTTGGTGCGCTGGACCAGGTCGTCGGTGTACAGCGCGGTGCCGGTGACGTGCTGGACGGCACTCTCGTGCGGCATGGAGAGGCCGACGACGGGCTTCTCGGGACGCTCGGACAGGTGGCTCATGACGGCACCGCCTCGGTGGTCTGTGCGTACAGCTTCAGCAGGCTCTGGCCGAGCATCGCGGCCCGGTAGCCGGCGCTGGCGCGGTGGTCGCTCATCGGCGTGCCCTCGCCCCGCAGCACCTCGGCCGCGGCCTCGGCGGTCTCGGTGGTCCACGGCCTGCCCTCCAGGGCGGCCTCGGTGGCGAGCGCGCGGACCGGGGTGGCGGCCACGCCGCCGAGTCCGATGCGCGCCTTGCGGACGGTGCCGCCCTCGACGTCGAGCGCGAAGGCGACCGCCACGCTGGAGATGTCGTCGAAGCGCCGCTTGGCGATCTTGTGGAAGGCCGTGACCGGCGAAAGCGGCAGCGGCAGGCGCACCGCGCGGATCAGCTCGCCGGGGCGGCGCACGCTCTGCCGGTACCCGGTGAAGTAGTCGGCCAGCGGCACCTCGCGCTCCCCGTCGGCGTCGGCGAGCACCAGCGACGCCTCCAGCGCGAGCAGCACCGGCGGGCTGTCGCCGATGGGCGAGCCGGTGCCCAGGTTGCCGCCGAGGGTCGCGCCGTTGCGGATCAGCCGGGACGCGAACTGCGGGAACAGCTGCGCCAGCAGCGGGACGGTGCCGTCGAGGCGCCGCTCGATCTCGGTGAGGGTGAGCGCCGCCCCGATCTCGATGTGGTCGGACTCGACCCGCAGGCCCCGCAGTTCGGGCAGCCGGTCGACGGCGATGACGCAATCCGCCCGCCGGGAGCGGATGTTGACCTCGACGCCCCAGTCGGTGCTGCCCGCGACCACCACCGCGTCGGGCCGCTCGCGCAGCAGCCGCAGCGTCTCGGCCAGGGTGCTCCGGCGCAGGAAGGCGCTGTCGTCCTGGCGGTACTCGGTGGCGACCGGCGCGGGCGGGTCCTGCTCGCGGCGCCGGGCCAGCGGGTCCTCGTCGCTGGGCGTGCCGACGGCGAACGCGGCGTCGCGGATCGGCCGGTAGCCGGTGCAGCGGCACAGGTTGCCGCTGAGCGCGTGCAGGTCGAAGCCGTTCGGACCGTGCTCGGTGTCGCCGCTGTCGCCGTCGTCGGCGCCGGCGGTCGCGTCCGGGCCCCGGTCCGCGTGCGCGCAGCGCTCGGGCCGGTAGTACTCGGCCGCCATGCTGCAGACGAACCCCGGCGTGCAGTAACCGCACTGGGAACCGCCGCGGACCGCCATCTCCTCCTGCACCGGGTGCAGGACGGGCGGCGTGCCGGGCGCCTCTACGGTGGCCAGGCCCTCGGAGGTGACGACCTCCTGCCCGTCGAGCGCCGCGACCGGGACCAGGCAGGCGTTGACCGGGACCCAGTCGGTGGGCTTGTTCACCCCCGGGCGGGCCACCAGGACCGAGCAGGCGCCGCACTCGCCCTCCGCGCACCCTTCCTTGGTGCCGGTGAGGCCGCGCTCGCGCAGGAAGTCGAGCACCGTGGTGTGGGGTGCGGCCGGTGCGATCGGCGCTTCTTTTCCGTTGACGGTGATCCGTGCCGTCACCATGACAGACCTTCATTTCGACGCGGGGCGGGCCGATTCGGGACAGGTCGATTCATCATGTTCGCCAATTTCAGGCAGCTTTCTATGTCCGGACGCGCCGCGGTGGAGAGGCGAGCGCACATCGGCACGCGACAACGGCATGCCGTGAAGTGGTGAAAGTGAGGGAGAAACCCGGAATGTGCCACGCGGGGGCACAGTGGAACGGCGTGTCAGCAGCCGTGCGCGACCCGACCCGAAACCCACACCGTGCGGCGGGCGAGGCGGCTCAGGTCAGAGTTGGTGTACATCTGCCGGTCGCCTCCTGTCGGTAGTCATGGGTCTGCTTCCCTCGCAAATTAGTGGGTGGGGTCACCGGGGGTCAAGAGCGGAATTCGTCGTTTTCTCCGGCCGGTGCGAACCAGCCCTCCCCAGGGTCTCCTCGCCGCAGCACACTTGACCCACGCATAACCGGGGAAGGACCCGGGGATGGGCCGGGAGGGCCCCTGGGACACCTGGGGCCACCGGGGCGCCCGGGGCGACCCGGCAGGACACCGATGCCGCCGGAGGGGGCGCGACATGCGGGACAGTCATCGGGCGGAGGCCGAAGGGCTGCTCAAGCGAGCCGTGGAGGAGGAGGTACGGCGCACGGGCGGACGCACGGACGGGAACGTCCTGCTCTCCCGTGCCCGCGCGGCGCTGGACGCCATGGCGGGCACGGCCGGCGAGGAGTACGCGGCCTACACCCACGCCCTGGACGAGGCCGCGGCCGGTCAGCTCACCTTCCGCCAGCGCTACGCCCGTGAGGGCGCCGGCACGCCCCTGCTGGTGGCCGCCGTGGCGGCGGTCGCCGCGGTGGTGGCCGACGTGGCGCTCGGCACCGGCACCGGTACCGCGGTCGGCGCGGGAGTGACGGTCGGCGTCGTCGGCGCGGCGACGACCGTGGTCAAGGTGGTCGGGGCCCATGTGCCGGCCGCCCACCACCGCGCCGGGGCGGTCAGCCAGCCCGGCGGGCCCGAGCAGCTGCGGCTGCAGTGGCTCACCGCGCTGGAGGTGCGCGGCATCCGGCCGTTCCTGGACCAGCAGCGGATGCTCGCCGCGTCCACCGGTCCGGCCAAGACCGGGCCGAAGCTGCGGGGTGCCGACAAGAGCGCGGCCGCCCGGGGACGCAGCGCGTTGGAGCAGTCGTTCGGCCAACTTCCCGAACCTGAGGGCGTGTTCGCGGGCCGGCGGCAGGAGATGGCGCGGCTGCGGCAGTGGGTGCAGGCGGCCCGCGCGAGTACGGAGACGAAGCCGACGGTGGTGGTGCTGCACGGGGCGCCCGGCAGCGGCCGTACGACGCTGGCGGTCCGGGCCGTCCACGAGCTGCGGGACTACTTCCGCGGGGCCTGCCTGGTCGATCTGCGCGGGGCGGGGTCCGGGGCGGGCGGCGCCGCATCCGACGGACCGGGACCGGCCGGCTCCGCGGAGGGCGGGGCCTCGCCGCTGAGCACCCGGGACGCCCTGCTGCACCTGCTGAACCGGCTCGGGGCGCCGCGCGAGCAGTTGCTGTTCCGGGAGCGTTCCTCCGCGGACCATCAGGTCAAGCGGCTCACCGAGCTGTACCACAAGCATTTGACGGGCGTCCCGGTCACCGTCGTCCTCGACGACGCCTCGGACCCCGAGCAGGTGCGTACGCTGGTGCCGGAGCGCTCGGACAGCCTGGTGCTGGTCACCGCGCGCCAGGCACTGCGGCTCCCGCCCGACCTGCCCGCCCGGGTGTACGACCTGCCCGTGGAGGCGCTGGACGCGGCGGGCGCGGAGGAGCTGCTGGGCGCCGCGGCCGAGGACGCCTCGGGCCCCTATGACGCCGAGTCGAGCGAGCTGATCCGGCAGCTGTGCGGCGGGCTGCCGCTGGCGCTGCGGGTCGCCGGGTCGTCGCTGGGCCCGCGCTCACCGCGCGCGCTGGCGACCGACCTGGGCGCCTACGGGCCGGTGGAGCCGGTCGAGCGGGCGCTGTGGCTGCGCTACACCGACCTGGCGGAGCCGGCCCGCCGGCTGCTGCGCCGGCTGGCACTGGCGGGGCGCACCTCGCTGGGCGCCGCGGCCGCCGCCGCGCTGCTGGCCACGGACGAGGCCGAGGCGACCCGGCAGCTGACGGCGCTGTCGCGGGCGGGGCTGCTCGACCATGTCCGGGGCAGCCGCTACCGCCTGCACGACGTGGTGCGCGTCTTCGCCCGCGCCCGGCTCGCCGACGAGGAGGAGCCCGCCGAGCGGACGGCCGCGCAGGAACGGCTCATCGCCAACTACGCCGAGCTGGCCGACTCCGTGCTGCGCCTGGTCGACGGCAACATGTCGACCCGCTCCAACCAGTTCGGGCCGCACGGCTTCACGTCCCTGGACGAGGCGCTGCGCTGGCTGGACGACGAGTCGAGCTTCATCACGGCGGCGCTCAGGCACGCGGAGGGCGTCGACCAGGGGGCGGTGCTGAACCTGCTGGGCGCGCTGTGCGACTACTGCCTGCTGCGCGGCGACCTGTACCGGCTGGGCGAGATCAGCGAGCTGGCGCAGTCCGTGGACCAGGGGTTGCTGGTGCGCTCGGTGCAGTGGCGCACCGGCATCGCGGCCCGGCAGCTGGGCGATCTGGACAAGGCGCGTACGACGCTGGCCTCCGTGGTCGACCTGTACCGGGACGCCCACCACGACGCCGGGACGGCGCGGGCCCTGTGCTCCCTGGGCATCACGCTGCACCACCAGGGGAACCTGACCGACGCGGCGGCCAAGCTGCAGGAGGCGCTGGACCTCCAGGCCGCACCGGAGCTGGCCACCGACCGGGCCTGGACGCTGCACGCGCTGGCGGCGGTGCAGCGCGACCGGGCCAGGCTGGCCGAGGCCCTGGAACTGCTCACCGAGTCGCTGGTGCTGCACCGCGCGGGCGAGTCGGTGCACGGCCAGGCGTGGGCCCACTTCCAGCTCGGCCAGCTGCACCTGCGCATGGGTGACGTGCCGGGGGCGGAGACGGACCTGCGGGTGGCCCTCGACCTGTACGGCCGTACCCAGGACGCCCGCGGCGAGGCCTGGGCGCTGACCCAGCTGGCGCGGGCCCGGCTGGTGGACGGGGACGTGTCCGCGGCGGTGGAGGGGCTGCGACGGGCGGAAACCCGGCACCGGGAGAACGCAGACGCGCGCGGCAAGGCGTGGAGCATCTACTACCTGGGCCAGGCACTGGAGGAGACGGGCGCCCTGGACCAGTCGGTGCGCGCACTGGAACGCTCCCGCACGATGTTCTCCCGGATGCGGGACGTGTACGGCCTGGCCTGCGCCCGGCACCACTCGGCGCGGGTCACCCGGGACCAGCGGGCCGCCCAGACCGGCTCGCTGCGCAACTCCGGCTTCGCCCGGCAGCTCCTGGTCGACGCGCGCGCCGACTTCCAGCGCATCGGCGTCGGGCACGGGGAGGCGTGGACGTGCCTGGAGCTGGCGGTCGTGGACGCGGGCAACGCGCGTACGCCGCAGGCGCTGGCCCTGTGCGACGAGGCCGCCGCCCTCTTCGCCGGGTACGGCGACCGGCGGGGCGAGGACTGGGCCCGCTTCCTGCGCTGCACGCTGCTGCCGTACGCCGCCCCCGGCGGGGTGGAGATCGGCACGGCGGTCGCCCAGGAGGAGCTGAGCCAGCTGTCCCGCGCCCGTCATCCCGCCCGTGACACCAAGCTGGACGACTACGTGGACGCCTACCAGCTCCTCCTGGAACGCGGCGTGCAGCTGGAGGCGGGCTGGCAGGCCTGGCGCCTGGGCATGGTCCCGGGCCGCCAGGCGAGGGAGGTGATGGGCGTGGCGGTCACGGCCTGAGGCCGGGGCCGCCCGCCCTCGGGGCGGCCGACCGGGGTCAGCCCCGCTGGGGCTTCGCCTCGGGGCCGCCGGAGGCGTCCTGCTCCGCCGCCTCCTTGAAGTCCACCTTGCCCATGTGCCGGTTCATGGACTTCATCAGTCCCCACACCGCCAGAGCCATCACCGCGAACACGATGAACCCGAGGACACCGGGGGTGACCTTGTCCTCGTCCAGCTCGGCGAGAGTGACGAGGTGCGTCATTGCCAGGCTTGCGCTTGCACTCATGTCAGGCATTGTCCCGGATGCCCGCGAAGAGGTCGTCCTCGGGGAGGGAGGTTTCCACGAGGGACTTGGCCAGCTCGTACTCCTCGGTGGGCCAGACCTCCTTCTGGATCTCCATCGGCACCCGGAACCAGCCCCCGTCGGGGTCGATCTGCGTCGCGTGCGCGATCAGCGCCTTGTCGCGGGTCTCGAAGAAGTCCGCGCAGGGCACGTGCGTGGTGAGGGTGCGCTCCTTGCGCTCGAACTCCGACCAGCGCTTGAGCCAGTCGTGGTACGGCGACTCCAGGCCGCGGTCCAGCAGCGCGTTGTGCAGCGCCTCGGTGCGGGGCCGGTTGAAGCCCTGGTTGTAGTACACCTTCAGCGGCTGGTACGCCGGTCCGTACTCGCCCTCCGGGTACTTCTCGGTGTCGGCCGCGCCCTCGAAGGCCACGATCGTGATCTTGTGGGTCATGATGTGGTCGGGGTGCGGGTAGCCGCCGTTCTCGTCGTAGGTGGTGATCACCTGGGGGCGGAAGGCGCGGATCTTCCGCACCAGCTCACCGGCCGCCTTGTCGACGTCCTCCAGGGCGAAGCAGCCCTCCGGCAGCGGCGGCAGCGGGTCGCCCTCGGGCAGCCCGGAGTCGACGAAGCCGAGCCACTCCTGCTTCACCCCGAGAATCTCCCGGGCCTCGTCCATCTCCTTCTTGCGCACCTCGTGGATGTTCTCCTCGATGTACGCGTCACCCTGGAGCTTTGGGTTGAGGATGGAGCCGCGTTCCCCGCCCGTGCAGGTCACCACCAGCACGTCCACCCCCTCGGACACGTACTTCGCCATGGTGGCCGCGCCCTTGCTCGACTCGTCGTCGGGGTGGGCGTGAACGGCCATCAGTCGCAGCTGGTCAGTCAAGACTCAAATCCTCGGTCAGTCGGCGCCCCGGCGTGCAGCGGCGCGATTTGAAGGTGCCGCCCCGTAGGGGCGTCGTTGAGGGGCGGCGGTCGGGTGGCGGGCGGGAGGCTTCTATAGTGACCGAATCGGGAGCGGAATAATTCCGGGGCCCGGCAACCGGACCCGCTCCCGCGGAGAGGACGACCATGAGCACGGCGAGCACGCGGACGCCCCAGGGCCGCTACGGCCGCTCCTCGGACGAGCAGGCCGACCGCACGCTCAAGATCGTCGGTGCCGTGCTCGGCGCGCTGCTGCTCGCCCTGATCGGCTGGTTCGGCTATCACTACGTCGGTCAGAACAAGATCAGCGGCGAGCTGATCGGCTTCGAGCTCGCTGAGGACTCGGTGCAGGTGCACCTGGAGGTCCGCAAGGACGCCGGCATCACCGGCTACTGCACGGTGCGCTCCCAGGCGGAGGACGGCGACGAGGTGGGCCGGGCCGACTTCCGCTTCGACGGGGACGACACCCGCATCGACAAGGTCGTCACGCTGCGGACCAAGGCCGCCGGGACGTCGGCCGAGCTGCTCGGCTGCCATCCGGAGTGATCCGGCGAGGCCCACTGGCGCCAAAACCTGCCGCCTGACCTGCGGTGACAGGAATCTGGTGGCTTATGTCCTCCCCCTTTGGCCACTGAATTGTTAGGCTCGTGGTTTCGCCCTTCCGTGAAGGAACATCCTTCTGGGTAGGGCGTTGATTTGTATTCCCAGTACCAACGAGGAGCACCCGTGACCCAGACCAGCGAGAACGTCACCTGGCTGACCCAGGAGGCGTACAACAAGCTCAAGGAGGAGCTTGAATACCTTACTGGTCCTGCGCGCACCGAGATCTCTGCCAAGATCGCCGCGGCTCGTGAGGAGGGGGACCTGCGTGAGAACGGCGGGTACCACGCGGCGAAGGAGGAGCAGGGCAAGCAGGAGCTCCGCGTGCGCCAGCTGACCCAGCTGCTCGAGAGCGCCAAGGTGGGTGAGGCCCCGGCCGCCGACGGTGCGGTGGCGCCCGGCATGGTCGTCACGATCGCCTTCGACGGTGACGAGGACGACACGCTGACCTTCCTGCTCGCCTCGCGCGAGTACGCGAGCTCGGACATCGAGACCTACTCCCCGCAGTCCCCGCTGGGCTCGGGCGTCATCGGCCACAAGGTCGGCGAGGACGCCCAGTACGAGCTGCCCAACGGCAAGCCGGCCTCGGTGAAGATCCTCAAGGCCGAGCCGTACAACGGCTGACCCACCGCCCCCCTTCGACGAGCCCCCGGTGTCCCCGTGACGCCGGGGGCTCGTCGCGTCGTCTCCTGGTCAGATGGCCGCCGAGCGGTACTTGCGCACCGCCAGCGTCCGGAAGATCGCGATGATCAGCACGGACCAGATCAGCGAGGCCCAGACGGGGTGCTGCATGGGCCAGGCGTCGGACTGCACGACGCCGGGGTTGCCGAACAGCTCGCGGCAGGCCTGCACGGTGGCGCTGAACGGATTCCACTCGGCGATGTGCCTCAGCCAGGGCGTCATCTGGCTGGAGTCCACGAAGGCGTTCGAGATGAACGTCACCGGGAACAGCCAGATGATCCCTCCCGAGGTCGCCGCCTCCGGGGTGCGCACGGACAGACCGATCAGCGCGCCGATCCAGGTGAAGGCGTATCCCAGGAGGAGCAGCAGGGCGAATCCGGCGAGGATCTCGCCGACGCTGGTCGGGTCGGCGGAGCCGGTGCGCCAGCCCACGATCAGCGCGACTATCGCGAGGACGAGCAGGGTGATGGCCGTCTGCACGAGGTCGGCCACGGTGCGGCCGGTGAGGACCGCGCCCCGGGCCATCGGCAGGGAGCGGAAGCGGTCGACGAGTCCCTTCTGCATGTCGTCGGCGATGCCGGCCGCCGATCCGGCGGTGGCGAAGGTGACGGTCTGGGCGAAGATGCCCGCCATCAGGAAGTCCTTGTAGACGTCCGGGTCGGTGGTGTTGCCGATCTTCATCGAGCCGCCGAAGACGTACGTGAAGAGGACCACGAACATCACCGGCTGGATGATCCCGAAGAGGACCATCTCCGGGATCCGGGTCATCCGGATGAGGTTTCTGCGGGCGATGACCAGCGAGTCGCGGACGGACTGGCCGATGGGGTTGGCGGGCGCCGTGACCGGCGTCGTGTCGGTGGCGGCGCTCACTTGGCGGCCTCCTTCTCCTGCTCGTGGGCGGCGTCGTCCGCCGAGCCGTTCCCCTCGTCCGCCACCTCGGCCACGTGGCCGGTGAGGGAGAGGAAGACGTCGTCGAGGGTCGGGCGGCGCAGGCCGATGTCGTCGATCTCGATGCCGCGGACGTCGAGCTCGCGGATGACCTCGGCGAGCAGCTTCGCGCCGCCGGTGACGGGGACGGTCAGCTTGCGGGTGTGTTCCTCGACGGTGGTCGCCCCCTTGCCGAATCCGGCGAGCACCTCGGAGGCCGTCGCCATGTGGTGGCGCTCGTGGACGACGACCTCGACGCGCTCTCCCCCGGTGCGGGCCTTGAGCTGGTCGGAGGTGCCGCGGGCGATGACACGGCCGTGGTCGACGACCGCGATGTCGTGCGCGAGGTGGTCGGCCTCCTCCAGGTACTGCGTGGTCAGCAGCAGGGTCGTACCGCCGGCGACCAGCCGCTTGATGACCTCCCACAGCTCCTGACGGTTGCGGGGGTCGAGGCCGGTCGTGGGTTCGTCCATGAACATGACGGGCGGGGAGACGACCAGGGCCGCCGCCAGGTCGAGCCGGCGGCGCATGCCTCCCGAGTACGTCTTGGTGGGGCGGTCGGCGGCGTCCGAGAGGTGGAACTGGTCGAGCAGCTCGGCGGCGCGGGCCTTCGCGGCCCTGCCCTTCATCTGGTAGAGCTGGCCGACCATCTGCAGGTTCTCCCGGCCGGTCAGGTATTCGTCGACCGCGGCGAACTGACCGGAGAGGCCGATGGAGCGGCGTACCTCGTTGGGCTGCCTGAGGACGTCGATGCCCGCGACGACCGCCTTGCCGCTGTCGGGGCGCAGCAGGGTCGTGAGGCAGCGGACGGCGGTGGTCTTGCCCGCGCCGTTCGGCCCGAGCAGACCCAGGACCGTGCCCTCGGGAACGTCGAGGTCGACGCCGTCCAGAGCCCTTACGTCACCGAAGGTCTTGACCAGCCCTTCGGCATAGATGGCGCCTGGCATATGAGTCTCCACGTCGTCGGGGATTCTTCGAAAAGCCTAGGTTTGTACGTTTCGCAGCGCTCAGCGAGCGATTTACGACACACCATAACGCGATGTATCGCGTCTCACAATGCACTTTCTCGAACGAGTGACGAAGTGGCTGCCGGCGCCCCGTCCGGGCTCAGGCGATGACGGTGTATCCCGCTTCCCGCAGCGCCCGGCCGACCTCGGCGCAGTGCTCCGGGCCCTTCGTCTCCAGGTGCAGCTCGACCTCCGCCTCCGTGAGCCCGAGCCGCGGATGGGTTCGGACGTGGCTCACATCGAGGACGTTAGCGTCGACCACTGACAACACCCCGAGAAGCGTGGCCAGCGCCCCGGGCCGGTCCGTCAGCCGCAGCCGGACCGCCAGGTAGCGGCCCTGCGCGGCCATACCGTGCCGCAGCACGCCCTGCATCAGCACCGGGTCCACGTTGCCGCCGGACAGGACCGCCACGACCGGTCCCTCGAAGGCGTCCGGCTCACTCAGCAGCGCCGCCACCGGGCTCGCCCCGGCCGGCTCCACGACCAGCTTGGCCCGCTCCAGACACAGCAGCAGCGCGGTCGACAGCGCGTCCTCGGAGACCGTACGGACCTCGTCCACCAGGTCGCCGACGATCCCGAACGGCACGTCACCGGGCCGCCCCACCTTGATCCCGTCGGCCATCGTCGCCGGGTTCTCCACGGCGACCGGGCGTCCGGCGGCCAGCGAGGGCGGGTAGGCGGCCGCGCCCTCCGCCTGCACGCCGACGATCCGCACGTCCGGCCGCAGCGCCTTCACCGCGACCGCGATACCGGCCGCCAGCCCGCCCCCGCCGATGCCGACCACGACGGTCCGCACCTCGGGGCACTGCTCCAGGATCTCCAGCCCGACCGTGCCCTGGCCCGCGATGACGTCGGGGTGGTCGAACGGGTGGATGAAGACCGCGCCGGTCCGCTCCGCGTACTCCTGCGCGGCGGCCAGCGTCTCGTCCACCACCTGGCCGTGCAGCCGCACCTCCGCGCCGTAGTCCCGGGTCGCGCTGATCTTCGGCAGCGGCGCACCCTGCGGCATGAACACCGTCGACCGCACGCCGAGCAGCGACGACGCCAGCGCGACGCCCTGCGCGTGGTTGCCCGCGCTCGCCGCGACCACGCCCGCGGCCCGCTGCTCGGGCAGCAGCCCGGCGATCCGCACGTAGGCGCCGCGCAGCTTGAACGAGCCCGTCCGCTGGAGGTTCTCGCACTTGAAGTGCACCGGCGAGCCGACCAGCTGGGACAGGTGCCTGCTGCCCTCCATCGCCGTCACCCGCGCCACGCCCGAGAGCATCTTCTGGGCTCCGCGCACGTCGTCGAGGGTGACGGGAGCGACGCGGGACGCCGTGCTGTAGCTCATAGCCTCCAGCATCGCAGTTCACGGGCGCCGTGCGCCGTTGTGACCAACCTCCGAGACCCGCTTTGCCCAGCGCCGGTACGCCTTGCCGCCCGGCCGCGTACCCTGTCCCCCAATTAGCAGCCCTCCACGAAGTGAGCCCCCGGCCATGCCCACAACACCTGAAATGTCGATGGACATGACGACCGCCGGTGACACCGGTCTTCTCGAGACGCTCCAGCACGAGGTCGCGCTCTTCGCCCGACGCGCCGAACAGACCCGGCTCGGCGGGGTCGGACAGGTCCGCAACTCCATGGACCGCGCCGCCTACCTGCTGCTCAACCGCCTCGACAAAGAGGGCCCGATGGGCGTGAAGGCGCTCGCCGCGAGCATGGGGATCGACTCCTCGACGGTCACCCGGCAGGTGGCCCCGCTCGTCGACACCGGGCTCGTCAAGCGGACCTCCCACCCCGAGGACGGACGCGCGGTGGTCCTCCAGCTGTCGCCGCGCGGCGTGGCGCGGCTGGAGGAGGTGCGCTCCTCCCGGCGTCAGCTCATGGCCGAACTGACCCACGACTGGGCGCCGCAGGAGCGCGAGACGTTCTGCGCGCTCCTCGCGCGCTTCAACGGCGCCCTGTCCGCCCGTATGGCCCCCTCCGGCGCGGCGGCTTCCACCGATGCGCCGGCGGGCTCCTGAGCGACGCCTCACGCGCTTTCCGGGGCATTCCGGAGGGCGTTCGCGCCGAACCCTTGACCGGCGGCCCGCCCCTGGCCTGATATGAGACCTCAGGGGTCGTCGCCGTCTGGGCGGGAGGCGCGGTGCGAGAACGGCATGCGTCCCGGGATGCCCGCCGGGCCCGCGAGTTCGAGGCGTTCGTCGCGGGCGCGGCAGGGCGGCTTCTGCACGCGGCCACCCTGCTCACCGCGGAGGCCCCGGACGCCAACCCGCGCGCGCGGCGCCTGCTGTCCCTGAGCCTGGCCCACACGTACGCGTCCTGGGACCGGCTGCACGGGGAGGACCCGTACGACCGCACCCGCCAGCACCTGGCCACGCGTTTCGCCCGCGATGCCTGGCACCGGTACGGCGCCCTCGGCGGGGCCCGCCGGCGGCCCGCGGGCACTCTGGGCCGGCTCTCCCCCCAGGAACGCCTGATCCTGGTGCTTCGGCTGTACGAGGGCGTCGCCGAGGAGCAGACGGCCGCGCTGCTGGGCCTGCCGGTGGAACGGGTGCGGACGATCTGCGACCGCGCGACCGCCACTCTGCTGCACCCGCGGCCCGCACCGGCCGCGCCGGTCGCGGCGGAAGCGAAGGCGGCGACCCCGTGACCGGCCCGGCGAGCGGCCGGAGCAGGCGGAGCAGCCGGGGCAGCCGCACTACGACGTTCGCGATGCCCGGCACGGCGAGGCACACGACGGACGGCACGCCGACTGCCACGGCGACCGGCACGGCGCCGTGGGCGATGGCCGTCCCTACGACCGGCACGACGCCGTGGGCGATGGCCGTCCCTACGACCGGCGCGATGGCCGGCACGCGCGGGTGGCGGTCCGGGAGGTTCCGGTGAACCGGCCCCGGCGCGAGGCCGCCGCGCGGCAGATCATGGAGCAGTCGCCGCCGCGGGTACCGCCCGACCTCTGTGCGGAGGCCGTCCGCCGAGGCGGCCGCATGCTGCGCCGCAGGACCGCCGCCCGCCGCCTGATGTGGCTGCTGCTGGGCGCCGCGGCCGTGGCGTTCACCGTCTGGGCGCTGACGGTGCAGCCGTGGGTGGAGCCGCCCTCGGAGACGACCCCACCCGTGACCGGCTGGGAGGGCTGGTGAGCCCTCTCCCCCTCTGCCTCCGCTAGCCCAGCGCCTGCTGGAGGTCGGCCAGGAGGTCGTCGGCGTTCTCGATGCCGACCGACAGCCGCACCAGGTCGGCGGGCACCTCAAGGGCGGAGCCGGCCGCGGAGGCGTGCGTCATCCGGCCCGGGTGCTCGATCAGCGACTCGACGCCGCCGAGGGACTCGCCGAGCGTGAAGACCTTCGCGCGGTTGCACACCTCGACGGCGGCCTGCTCGCCGCCCTCCACGCGGAAGGACACCATGCCGCCGAACGCCTTCATCTGCTTGGCGGCGACCTCGTGCCCCGGGTGCTCGGGCAGCCCCGGGTACAGCACGCGCGTCACGCGCGCGTGCCGGGAGAGCATCTCGGCGACCTTGCTCGCGTTCTCGCTGTGCCGGTCCATGCGCACCGCGAGGGTCTTGGTGCCCCGCAGCACCAGCCAGGAGTCGAAGGGCCCCGCGACCGCGCCCATCGCGTTCTGGTGGAAGGCCAGCTCCTCGCCCAGCTCCTGGTCGCCCACGATCAGCGCGCCGCCGACCACGTCCGAGTGCCCTCCCATGTACTTGGTCAGCGAGTGCACGACGACGTCGGCGCCCAGCGCCAGCGGCTGCTGGAGGTAGGGGGTGGCGAAGGTGTTGTCGACGACGAGCCGGGCGCCGGCGTCCCGGGCGACCTGCGCGATCTGCGCGATGTCGGTGATGCCGAGCAGCGGGTTCGAGGGCGTCTCCACCCACACGGCCTTGGTCTTCGGGGTGAGTGCGGCCCGCACGGCGGCGGCGTCGCCGGTGTCGGCCACGGACCACTCGACGCCCCACCGGGTGGCGACCTTGGCGAAGAGCCGGAAGGTGCCGCCGTACGCGTCGTTCGGGATCACCACGTGGTCGCCCGGGCGCAGCAGCGTACGCAACAGGCAGTCCTCGGCCGCCAGTCCGGACGCGAACGCGAGGCCTCGCCTGCCGCCCTCCAGGGCGGCGAGGTTCTCCTCCAGGGCCGTACGGGTCGGGTTGGCGCTGCGGCTGTACTCGTAGCCGCCGCGCAACCCGCCGACGCCGTCCTGCTTGTAGGTCGACACCTGATAGATCGGCGGGACGACCGCGCCCGTCAGGGGATCGGCGGTGTTGCCCGCGTGGATCGCGAGCGTCTCGAAGTGCTGACTGATGTGCCTGTCGCTCATGGGCACCGAGGGTAGCCGTGCGGAACGCCTCGCGGGTTTTCCACAGGGCGGGGGACAGGTTGGCCAATTGTCGGCGGCGTCTGGTTCGCTTGAGACATGGAGATTCTCTGGGTCCTGATGGCACTGGTCATGCTCGGCTTCGTGCTGCTCCAAATCTCGCGGCGCCGGCGCGGTGCGGTCGGCCTGGTCGAGCCCGGCCACCCGGACGCCGCCGACCCCGCGAACTACGGCTTCGCCCGCGAGGAGGAGCTGGACATCCGCATGCCGGGTCCCGACGAGGACCTGCTGGACGTCCTGGACCTGGTGCAGCGCACCCAGGACTACCGGGGGGCGCAGCAGCTCCTGGCCGGTACGGAGGCAAAGGGCGAGCGGCGCTGGCAGCGCGTGCAGGCCTTCGCGGGCGCCGCGTCGCTGGAGCTGCGGCAGCGGCCCGGCGGGGTCGGCGAGACACCGGGCGGGCAGTGGCTGCGGGTGTGGCGGGCGGAGGCGCCCAAGGACGCGGGGGGCGCGGCGGTGCACGCCGAGTTCCTGGTGCAGCAGGCGTGGCGGACGGCGACGCCGGGCTCGGACGACTTCCGGATCATCATGGAGGAGGCGAAGGCGGCCTGCGGCGAGGCGGCCCTGCTCGCGCCCGGGGACCCGGTCCCCTACATCGTCGAGCTGTCGGTGGCCCGCGGCCTCGGCTATCCGCGCGAGGAGTTCGAGCAGCTCTGGCTGAAGATCCTGGACCGCGCCCCCAACCACATGGGCGCGCACCTGGCCGCCCTGCAGTACTGGTGCGAGAAGTGGCACGGCTCGCGCGAGCTGGCGTACTCCTTCGCGGAGGCGGCGGCCGCCCGTGCCCCGCGGGGTTCCCTGCTGGCGGCGATGCCGCTGTTCGCGGTCTTCGAGCACCTGCCCGAGGTCAACCTGGTCAGCGGTTTCTACCAGAGCGAGGTCGTCACCAAGGCCGTCCACGGCGCGCTGCACGCGGTCCACTCGGCCGACCGGGACGACCCGATGCAGGCGCACGTCCGCCACCTTCTGGTCTTCTTCCTGGTCCGCGGCGAGCGCTGGGCCGAGGCGATGAACCAGCTGATGGTCATAGACGGCCACGTCGGCGCCCTGCCCTGGACGCTGTCGAGCGACCCGGCGGCGGAGTTCGCGGTCTACCGTGCGCTGGCGGTGGCGGGGTACGAGGCGAACGGCGGCAGCCCGGCGACGCTGCCGCACTGAGCGCCGCCCCACGACGAACGGTCCGGCCGCAACCGGCCGGACCGCTTCTCGGTGAGCGCCTCAGCGCTCGCTAGCCCTCGCTGCGGACGGGCAGCCGCCATCCCGGACGCGGGAAGTGGCAGGTGTACCCGTCCGGGTAGCGCTGCAGGTAGTCCTGGTGCTCCGGCTCGGCCTCCCAGAAGGGGCCGACCGGCTCCACCTCGGTGACGACCTTGCCGGGCCACAGTCCGGAGGCGTCCACGTCCGCGATCGTGTCCTCGGCGATCCGCTTCTGCTCGTCGTCCACGTAGTAGATCGCCGAGCGGTAGCTGAGGCCGATGTCGTTGCCCTGGCGGTTCTTGGTGCTCGGGTCGTGGATCTGGAAGAAGAACTCCAGGATCGCGCGGTAGTCGGTCGCCTCGGGGTCGAAGAGGATCTCGATGGCCTCCGCGTGCGTGCCGTGGTTGCGGTATGTCGCGTTCGGCACGTCACCCCCGGTGTAGCCGACCCGGGTCGCGGTCACGCCCGGGAGCCGACGGATCAGCTCCTCCATCCCCCAGAAGCATCCGCCCGCCAGCACGGCCCTCTGTGTCTGCGCAGCCATCGCGGCCCTCCAAAATCTCTCGGCTCGGTCGTCCGGGCCCCTCGGCCCGCACGTCACCGGCCTCCATGCCCACGCTGTGTGCAACACGCGGGGGTCCACAAGGATTCCACGCCGCCGGGCAACCACTCATCCCGCAGCCTCCCGCAACGGTGGCAGCGCTGCGTCAAGCCGTCAGGCAGATCACGCCACGACCATGTGGCCGGCGGTATCCCGGCCACATGGTGGCGGAAGTGGAACGCCTGCTTTAGCCGTGCCGAAAACCGGTGGCCCCGGTTGAAGCCGTTCCTGACGGGACGCTGCTGTCCATCGACCGAGTTGCCGCCGGCACCCCGTACCACTCCGAAGTGGCTCGACCATTCGGCTGCGGTTGCCTCGCCCGCCTCGCCGCCACGCGGTTTCGTCGAGACGGACGCGTGCCGAAGACCGGGGCAGCGGTGGCCTCGGGGCTCGGCTACGAAACAAGGTGGACGGAGTATGCCCATGCCCCCCGTACGCGGACTCATAGCGGGCCGCCGACGTCGTACCGCGGTCATCGCGGTGTTGGTGACCTGCCCGGCGATATTGACCGGGCCCGGCATCGCCTCGGCCGGCGGTGCGCCCACGCCTTCTGTGCCCGCCCCGCATCTGGACTGGAGTCGGTGCGTCCCGGGCAGTGAGTTCGACTGCGCTACCGCGAAGGTGCCGCTGGACTACGACGATCCCGGTGGTCGCACCATCGAGCTGGCCGTCGTCAAGCGGAGGGCAACCGACCCCGGTCGGCGCATCGGCACTCTGTTCTTCAACCCCGGCGGCCCTGGCGGTCCGGGAACGGTGCAGATGCCGCAGAACTACGATGCCTTCCCGAGCGAGGTGCGGGAGCGGTTCGACATCGTCAGCTGGGACCCCCGCGGGGTCGGCAGCAGCACCGCGGTGAACTGCTTCGCGAATTCCGAGGAAGCCTCCGACTGGAGTGCCAACCATGCGGCGGGCTTCCCGGTCGGCGAGAAGGAGCGGGCGGCCTTCATCGCCGCGTACAAGGATCTGTCCCGGCGCTGTGAGCAGCGTGCCCCCGGACTCCTGCGCCATGTGTCGACCGCCGACACCGCCCGCGACCTCGACCGGCTCCGCCGGGCGGTGGGCGACCGGCAGCTCACCTACCAGGGGATCTCCTACGGCACGATCCTGGGCGCCACGTACGCCAACATGTTCCCCGACAAGGTCCGCGCCATGGTCCTCGACAGCAACTGGGACCCGCAGGCATGGACGAACCACGCCTTGGACGACGAGCCCCGGCTCACGAGTTTCCTGCGTATGGGCTCGGACCGCTCCGCGGCAGCCACCGTGGACCAGTTCCTCACGCTGTGCGGGTCCGCCTCCACCGGGCGCTGCGCCTTTTCCGCCGGCGGCCCGGAGGCGACCAGGGAGAAGTTCGACCGGTTGCTGCAGCGGCTCCGTAAGCATCCCGTGGGCTCATGGACCTATGCCGGCACGGTCGCCGACGTGGTGAACAGCCTCTACGTCGTCCACCCCGGGTGGACCCAGCTCGCCGGCAGGCTGCAGGACCTGTGGCAGGGCCGCGTCCCGGAGCCGCCCGCCTTCCCGCCCGCACCGGCGGTCCCTGATCCGAATCCGTACGTGGGCGAGGAACAGGGCGCCGCAGTACTCTGCGGCGACAGCCCCAATCCGCGTGACCCCGGTGTTTACCACGCCCTCGAGAAGGCCAGCGCCACCCGTGCCGGCGACGCCGGACGCTTCTGGACCTGGGCCACCGAGGGGTGCGCCTCCTGGCCGACCGCCGCCGCCGACAGGTACAGCGGCCCGTGGAACAAGCCGACGGCACACCCCGTCCTGGTGGTCGGCACCCGCTACGACCCCTCCACGCCCTACTCGGCCTCGCAGGCCATGGCCAAGGAGCTGGCCGACGCCCGCCTCCTCACCCTCGACGGACACGGGCACACCGCCCTGCTCAACCCCAGCAGGTGCGTCAAGGACCACGAGAGCCGCTACTTGATCGACGGCACCCTCCCGCCAGTCGGAACAACGTGCAGACAGGACACGCCCCCCTTCTCCGCACCCAAACCGACGGGCGGAGTCACCACGGGCGGCGGCTGGATGGCCGGCATCCTCGCCTGAGCATGCGCCAGCCCCGGTCTTGGCACGCGCCGTCGGTCTCGCTCCACGATGCTCACGGAGCCATTCCGAGCGGTTTTCCCACCGAAGCCGACACGTCGAACTCACGGCAAGAGGGCCCTGGAGCGGTTCGGACGGTGGAGGTTGGGAACGCTGCTCGACATGGATCAAGCCGTCGTTTCCTGTGGATGATGTACCGCTGCGGATGGGCCCCGACGGACGGCCAGGAGGCCGTCCTGGCCGTCGAGATCGACCGCGAGGGCTTCGAGAGGGACCTGCGCAACGCGTGTCTGTCGAGCTACCAGCGCTGCGTGCACCCCGACCGAGCCACCTGGCAGCGCGAGTTGAAGCGCTCGCCCACCCGCGTCCAGTGGGACCCCGAACGCGACCTGCGCCTGCGGCCCCTGCCCTACCGCTCCCTGCAACTCGGACTCTCCGGCGAGGCCGCACGCCGGAACGCCGACGAGTGGGCGGTCGCCATCCGCGACCTGACCCCTCTCGCCCACCAGAGCCACGCCCTCGTACGCGACGACGACCTCGACTCGGCGCGGGACCTGCTGCCGCGGGAGGAGCCGCATCCCGCCGCGGAAGGACCACTGAGGAGCCTGCGACCGTGACGGACCACTCCCCCGGAGCACTCGCCGCTCTGTGGCGGGCCCGGCGCCCGTCGGGACCGCCCGTCACCCACACGTTCCGCAGCACGTACGCCGACCGTTGGGTCCGTTTCCACAGCCTCCCCGGTTCGAAGCGGTATCCGGAGTCCGAGGACGAGTACGCGGTCGTGCTGCACCGGTACAACACCGTGCTCGACGAGTTGTTCGCCGACCGAGACGTGTACGTCGTGACCTCGGACTGGTCCGGTACGCCCGACGGACCGGCCGCTTTCCCGACGCCACGGCGGGAGCTCCACCCCAACGGCGTCCGCTGGTGGACCGAATCGGACGAGGAGGACCCCGACCCGGCCTTTCACACCCACACACGCTTTTACGCGGACCGGCGGCCCTGGCGGAGCGGCTGCGTCGACGCCCTGCTGCGCGCGGTGGCCGACGAGGCGCTCGTCGAGGTGTTCGTCACGGACACGGAGCTCCGCCGCATCCACGCCCCTTACGACGGCGGGGCGGACGTCGTTCTCGCCACGCCCGGCGAACGCGACCGGCTTCGCGGCCGTCACGTGGACTGGCTGTCCAGCACGCCTTCCGGACTGTGAGGAAGTCACGATGTCCCGGGCCGAGAAGCCGGCTCCCACCGAGCCGTCGGAGCCCGAGCCGGACCTCTCGCCGTATCGGCGCGCGATGCGGGACCGGCTGCTCGCGGCGCCGACGGCCGACGCAGACATCGCCGGGCTCTTCGGCGGCGGCACACCACGACCGGCGACGGTTGGACCCTCGGATCCCGATGAACGCCCGGGCGGGATCGGGGCGCGAGCCGGGTCGTGAGCCCGGCGCCCCCCGGCAGTCTCGTGTCGGCGGCGTCTCAGTCCACCTCGACGCCGAAGTCGCGCAGCAGTTCCTCCAGGCCGCCGGTGTAGCCTTTCCCGCCCACTACGAAGTCCCAGTCGCCGGTGGACCTGCGGCGGAAGGAGCCGAGGACCAGGGCGGTCTCGTGCGGGCGGCCGTCGGAGACCTGGAGTTGGCCCAGCTCCGTCAGGGCCGGGTCGAGGAGGCGGATGCGGGCGTCCGTGAAACCGGACAGGTCGGCGTCCGGATTGACCTCCGGGTCGACCGCTGCCACCAGCACGAGGCGGTCGGCGTCGGCCGGCAGGGTGTCGAACGAGGCACAGAGCGCGGCCTTGTCGGGTGCGGTGGCGGACAGTGTCCGTACCGAGCCGTCCGGGGTCCGCGGGTTGTTGTAGAAGACGAAGTGGTCGTCGGTCAGGATCCGGTTGCCCCGGCACACCAGGGCGCACACGTCCAGGGCGACGCTCCCGGACCAGGACATGCCGAGGATGTTGTAGTCGTCGGGCACCGACGGGTCCGGGGCGGGCGGCGGGGTTGAGGCTGGGCGGCCGCCGTCGCCCAGCCGGCCGCGCAGGCCGTGGCGGTGCAGCAGGTCGACGAGTTCGGCCCCCGAGACCAGCTCCAGCGGCTTGCCGTTGGCGAAGGTGTGCGAGCCGGGGCCGAAGCCCGAGGTGGTGACGAGGACGCCCTTGTTCGCCCCGGCGTCCTGGACGGTCCCGTACAGGTCGCGGACGGCGGTGGGCGGCACCGTGCTGCGGTACCGCTTCACCTGGACGACGATCTGCCCGCCCCGGATCGGGGTCGGGTCCAGCGCGTGGACGTCCACCCCGCCGTCGTTGGAGCGTTGCGTGGTGACCGCCCGCATCCCCATGGCCTCGAACAGCTCGGCCACGAGGCCCTCGAAGGCGATCGGGTCCATCTCGTACAGATCGGGTTCCTCGACGTCGCCGTGGGTGGTGACCCGGTGGCCGACCTCCTCGGGCCGACGGCCCGGCCTGATCGCGACGAGCTGGTCCGGGCGGGCCGACACCTGTCCGCGCAGCGCGTCGGCCAGGCAGCTCTCCGCGTCCACCTGGGCCAGGTGCAGTTCGCGGAAGGAGGAACGCTCGGCCATGACGGTGGCCAGGAAGATGCGGTCCGGCCGGCCCGTCGTGGGGTCGTGTCCGTCGACGAAGCCGTTGAGGGCCACCGACTCCAGGGCGCCGGACTCGTCGGCGGCGAACAGTTCGTGCAGCACGAGGAGCACGCACTGCGCGATGACTTCCTTGTAGAGGGCCCTGCGCTGTCCCACCGGTCGGGGGGTTTCCCGGTACTGGTCGGCCGCGTACATGTACCGCACGTACTTGGACTGCGGGACGACATCGCCCGCGGGCAGCTCCCAGTCGAGCACCAGTTGCCGGGCCACGGGGTCGTAGGTCATGGCGACCCAACGGGGGAACCCCTCGGGCCAGGCCGTCGAGGTGTACAGAGCCGCAGAGAAGTACTCGACCACGGCTTCGGGCTCCCGGCGTCCGACGCCTTCGATCACCGCGGCCAGGGACGGCAGCTCTTCGGCGCGCATGAGCGCGGAGGGCCGGAAGACCGATGCCCGGCACCCCGAGGCCAGCAGGTCCTGGAGCATCGCGACCCGTGCGTCCAGCTCCTCGGTTCGGCGGATCGCGTCGGCCTGCTTGTATTCACGATAGCTCTGAGCGGCTCGCCGCTCGTAGGCCCGCGCCTCCCGGGCCTCCTGTCTGTGCTGCCGTGCCTCGGCCTCCAGCCGGCGCTGTCGCTGCCGCTGCATCTCGGCCCAGACCCCGAAGGGCCCCGTGGTGCGACGACTCATGGGTTGTCAGCCCTCCCCCCCTGCACCGGTTGTCCCCACAACCAGTTGTAGCGGGTCGACTTTATCCAGCAATCGCTGCCGCGCACATCCACTCGCCGCCCTTCGCGACCGGGCCGGGATCAGTCCGCAGCGCGCAGCCCCGCGATCAGGGTGCGTACCAACTGCCGGGCGTCGTAACTCGGGTTGGGGGTCTCCGCGCCGATGCAGAGGTTGCCGACGCCGCGCATGAGCGCCAGGGGCGGTACGTCGGTGTCGATCTCGCCGGAGTCGGCGGCGGCGGCGAGGAGGTCGGTGCAGACGGGGACGAGGCGGTCGAGGAAGTACGCGTGGAGGGTCTCGAAGCCGGCGCTGTCGGACTGGAGGACCGCGGCGAGGCCGTGCTTGGTGACCAGGAAGTCGACGAACTGGTCGATCCAGCTCGCGAGCGCGGCGTACGGGGTGGGGCTGCTCGCCAGCAGGGCGGGGCCGGCCTCGGCGCATGCCTCCACCTGGTGCCGGTAGACGCCGATGATGAGGTCCGCCCGGGTCGGGAAGTGGCGGTAGATCGTGGCCGTGCCGACGCCGGCCTCGGCCGCGATGTCGCGTACGGGGGCCTCCACGCCCGATCTGACGAACACCGCGGCGGCCGCGTCGAGCAGGGTCTTCTCGTTGCGCCGGGCGTCCGCGCGCTTGGGCCGGGAGGCCGCCTGTCCCGTCGCCGCTTCGCCGTCCTTCACCGTGCCGTTCCCTTCACCGATTGATAAACGGGACACCGTTCCGTATTGTTGGGCGAGTAAACGGGACGGCGTTCCGCTTGGTGTCCTCATGATGCCAGAGCGTCGAGCCCGCCACCAAGTCATGCCTCGACCCCTACGAAGCCACTCCCATACGCAGGCCACCCCAGTGGAGGAACCGTCATGCAGTACCGCACCTTGGGCCGCACCGGTGTGCAGGTCAGCTCGCTCGCGCTCGGCGCCATGAACTTCGGCAGCATCGGGCGTACCACCCAGGACGAGGCCACCGCCATCGTCGACGCCGCCCTGGAGAGCGGGATCAACCTCATCGACACCGCCGACATGTACGGCCGCGGCGAGTCGGAGGAGATGGTCGGCAAGGCGATCGCCGGGCGCCGCGACGATATCGTGCTGGCCACGAAGGCGTACATGCCGATGAGCGACGAGCCCAACCACCAGGGCGCCTCGCGTCGCTGGCTGGTCACCGAGCTGGACAACAGCCTGCGCCGGCTCGGCGTCGACCACGTGGATCTCTACCAGATCCACCGGTGGGACCCGAACACGAGTGACGAGGAGACCCTGTCCGCGCTCACCGATCTGCAGCGCGCCGGGAAGATCCGGTACTTCGGGTCCTCCACCTACCCCGCGTATCGGATCGTCGAGGCGCAGTGGGCCGCCCGCGAGCACCGGCTGGGCCGCTATGTCACCGAGCAGCCCAGCTATTCCATGCTCCAGCGCGGCATCGAGAGCCATGTGCTGCCCGTGACCGAGCAGTACGGGCTCGGCGTGCTGGTGTGGAGCCCGCTGGCCTCCGGATGGCTGTCCGGGGCGGTGCGCGCGGGACGCGAGGTCGCCACGCACCGGTCGGCGGTCCTGCCCGAGCGCTTCGACACCGCGCTGCCCGCCAACCGGGCCCGGCTCGACGCCGTCGAGAAGCTGGCCGCGGTCGCCGACGAGGCCGGGCTCACCCTGATCCAGCTCGCGCTCGGTTTCGTCACCGCGCATCCGGGCGTCACCGCCGCGCTCGTCGGGCCCCGCACCCTGGACCACCTCCACTCCCAGCTCGCCGCCGCCGACACCGTGCTCTCCGACGACGTCCTCGACGCGATCGACGCGATCGTCCCGCCGGGCACGGATCTGGCCGCGCACGAGAAGTTCGACACCACGCCCGCGCTTCTCGACCCGGCGCTGCGCCGCCGGCGCCACCCGGCGGCCCGCTGAACGGCGGACGCCGAGCCGTCAGCGCCCCGGGCGGCCCGCCCCTGCCCCCACCTCACCGCGCCCCCGGGAGCGGTACACGACGTAGGGCCGCACCAGATAGCCCAGCGGCACCGTGAAGGCGTGCACCAGACGGGTGAAAGGCCACAGGGCGAACAGGGCCATGGCGAGGAGCGCGTGCAGGCGGTACACCAGCGGCGCCTCGGCCATGGCGGTCACGTCCGGGTCCAGGGCGAACAGGCTGCGGAACCAGACCGAGACGCCGAGCCGGTAGTCGTACGTGGACCGGGCCGTCGCACCGGACGCGGTGGCCGTCAGTCCGGCGAGGACGACCGTGATCAGCACCGGGTAGACCACCCGGTCGCTGCGGCTGGTCGCGGCCCGGATCGCGGGGGTCCGCAGGCGGCGGTGGAGCAGGAGCGCGAGGCCCGCCAGCGTGGCCAGGCCCGCCGTGCCGCCCGCGATCAGGGCGTTGGCGTGGTACAGGTGCTCGCTGACGTGGAGGCGGTCGGTCAGCGACTCGGGGACCAGGAGGCCTGCGACGTGGCCGGCGATCACGAACAGCAGACCGTAGTGGAAGAGCGGGCCGGCCACCCGCAGCAGCCGGCTCTCGTGCAGTTGGCTGGAGCGGGTGGTGAAGCCGAAGCGGTCGTAGCGGTAGCGCCAGGCCGTGCCCGCCACCAGCACCACCAGGGTCAGGTAGGGCAGGACGCCCCACAGGGCGGTGTGCAGGTGCCTCATCGGCGGGCTCCTTCGTCGTTCGCCGGACCGGGCTGGGCGGGTTGCCCCGGCTGGGCGGGGAAGGGCCCCAGGACGTCCAGGCCCACCGCCTCGGCCGGCGGGCCGGTACGGGTCAGCCGCAGGGCCTCCTCGCGGCTGGCCGGTGCCTGGCCCGGCAGGCACCGGCAGACGGCCTGGAGGAGGGCGGCGTACGGGCTGCGGTGGGCTTCGAGGGCGTAGCGCAGGACCTCGATGGCGGCGCGGTGGTCCGTCAGCAGGGCGGTGCCGGGCTCGGGGGTGCGGGCGGCGAACTCCAGCATCAGCGGCAGGAAGTCGGGCAGTTCGTCGTCCGGGGGCAGCCAGCCGTGCGTGCGGTACACGGACTTGATGCGGGCCAGCGCGGCGCCCCGGCGGCGGGTGTCGCCGTCGGTGTAGTAGGTCAGGTAGAGGCAGCGGCGGCGACTGCGGTCGAAGGTGGCGACGTACCGGGCGGCGACGGCGAGGGGGTCCTCCCGCTCCGCCCGGTCGCAGAAGGAGAGCAGGAGCTGGATCTCGGGGCCGGGGAGCTCGGCGACCGTCTCGCGGACGGTGCGCGGGCGGCGGGGCCAGTCCCCGTCCGGGTAGCCGAGGAGCAGGGCGGCGGCCTGGAAGACCACCGCGGCGTTGGCGGTGTTCCCCGTGCGGCCGCGGCTCACAGTTCCGGCTCCGTCCGCACGGTGCCGCGGGCGCGCGGGAAGAGGCCGTCCGGGCGTCCCTTCCCGTTCCAGTTCAGGAGGTTGACCCGGCCGCGCAGCGCGGACGACGTGCCGGACCCGGCGGTCGGCGGCGCGTGGAAGGCGTCGGGGTCGAACTCGCCGAAGTCGGAGCCGAGGCCGGGGCCGCCCTCCGCGCCGTCCGGCATCATCCCCGGCCCGCCCACGCCGTCCAGGCTGCAGCCCGCCCCGGTGCCGCCGGGGTCGGGGACGGAGCCGGTGTAGGCGGTCGGGATGACGTACCGCTCGTCGTACTTGGCCAGCGCGAGCAGCCGGTACAGCTCCAGGATGCCGGGCTCGTCGAGACCGACCGACTCGGCGATCCGCGGGTCCTGCTCCTCGCCGAGGTTGACGCGCCGCATGTGGGAGCGCATCGCGGCCAGCCGGCACAGCGCGGCCTCGACGGGGCCCGGATCGCCCGCGGTGAAGAGTTCGGCGAGGTAGCCGAGGGGGATGCGCAGCGTGTCGATCGCGCCGAACAGCGCGGCCGGGTCCTCCCCGTCGTGTCCGCTGCCGGTGAGGGCGTCGACGACCGGGGAAAGCGGCGGGACGTACCAGACCATCGGCATCGTGCGGTACTCCGGGTGCAGCGGCAGCGCGACGCGGTAGCGGGTGATCAGCGCGTGCACCGGGGAGCGGCGCGCGGCCTCGACCCAGTCGTGCGGGATGCCGGAGGCTTCCGCCGCGCGGGCCACCTCGGGGTCGTCGGGGTCGAGGAAGCAGCCGAGCTGGGCCTCGTACAGGTCCTTCTCGTCGGTGACGGAGGCGGCGGCGCCGACCTCGTCGGGGTCGTAGAGCATGACGCCGAGGTAGCGCAGCCGGCCGACGCAGGTCTCGGAGCAGACGGTGGGGTCGCCGGCCTCGATGCGCGGGTAGCAGAAGGTGCACTTCTCGGCCTTGCCGGTGGCGTGGTTGAAGTAGACCTTCTTGTACGGGCAGCCACTGACGCACATCCGCCAGCCCCGGCAGCGGTCCTGGTCGACCAGGACGATGCCGTCCTCGACGCGCTTGTAGAGGGCGCCGGAGGGGCAGACGGCGACGCAGGACGGGTTGAGGCAGTGCTCGCAGATGCGGGGCAGGTAGAACATGAACGCGCGCTCGTAGTCGAGCCGGACCTGCTCGCTCATGCGGGCCAGCAGCGGGTCGGCGGCGAGTTGGTCGGGGCCGCCGCCGAGGTCGTCGTCCCAGTTGGGGCCCCAGGTGATGGCGGTGGGGTGGCCGTCGATCGCCGAGCGGGGCGGGGCGGTGGGGATGTCGTCGCCGAGGGGTGCGGTGGTGAGGTTCTCGTAGTCGTAGGTCCAGGGCTGGTAGTAGTCGTCCAGGGTGGGGAGTTCGGGGTTGGCGAAGAGCCGGGCGAGGCGGCGGGCGCGGCCGCCGGTGCGCGGGACGAGGCGCCCGCCCTTGAGCCGCCAGCCGCCCCTCCACTTCTCCTGGTCCTCGTGGCCGCGGGGGTAGCCCAGGCCGGGGCGGGTCTCGACGTTGTTGAACCAGGCGTACTCGGTGCCGGTGCGGTTGGTCCAGGTCTGTTTGCAGGTGACCGAGCAGGTGTGGCAGCCGATGCACTTGTCGAGGTTCATGACCATCGCCACCTGTGCCATGACGCGCATCAGTAGGTGACCTCCTGGGAGCGGCGCCGGATGGTGGTGACGGCGTCGCGCTGGTTGCCGGTGGGACCGTAGTAGTTGGGGGCGAAGGAGAGCTGGCCGTAGCCGCCGATCAGGTGGGTCGGCTTGACCAGCAGCTTGGTGAGGGAGTTGTGGACTCCGCCGCGGCGGCCGTTCGCCTCCGACTTGGGCACGTTCACCAGGCGTTCCTGGACGTGGTACATCAGCACCGTCCCGTCCGGGACGCGGTGCGAGACGATCGCGCGGGCGACGACGACGCCGTGCGCGTTGACGGCCTCCACCCAGTCGTTGTCGGCGGCGCCGATCGAATCGGCGTCGGCGGGGCTCATCCAGATGACGGGGCCGCCGCGGGCCAGGGTCTGCATCAGCAGGTTCTCCTGGTACTCGGAGTGGATGGACCACTTGGCGTGCGGGGTGAGGTAGCGGACGGTCACCGCGCGGCCGTCACCCTCGCCTACGGCCGTAGGGGCGTCGCCCAGCTCGGCCAGGTTCAGCGGGGGCCGGTAGACCGGGAGTTGCTCGCCCAGCTCGGCCATCCAGTCGTGGTCGACGTAGAAGTGCTGGCGGCCGGTGAGGGTGTGCCAGGGCTTCTTGTGCTCGGTGTTGACGGTGAAGGGCGAGTAGCGCCGGTCGGGCGACTCCTTGCCGGACCACTCGAAGCTCGCCCCGACCTGCACGGGCCGCTCCTGGGTGTCGGAGAAGACCACGCGCCGCTCCGCCACCGACGCGGCCAGCTCCGCGAGCCCGGCGCCGGCGCCGACCCGGTCGGCGAGGCGGTCGAAGCCCTCGGCGGCGAGGCGCCCGTTGGTGGTGCCGGACAGGGCGAGGATCGCCTCGCAGAACTTGACGTCGGTGTCGAGCAGGGGGCGGCCGTGAGCCGGTCCGGCGGGGGCCGTGCCGCAGCGGGCGGCGAGCCAGCGGGCCTCCTCGTGCGGGTTGACGGTGACGCCCTTGACGGTCATGCCGTGCTCCTCGGCCAGCGGCCCGAAGGCGGCGAGCCGATCGGCGACGGCCGTGTAGTCCCGTTCCACCAGGGAGACCTGAGGGGCGTTGCGGCCCGGCTCGACCGGGGTGCGTCCGTCGCGCCAGTCGGTGACCCGGCCGCCGGGCTGGGCGATCTCGCCGGGGGTGTCGTGCTGAAGGGCGGTGGCGAGCAGGTCGTACGCCGTGTCGAGGCGGCCGGCGGCGAGTTCGCTCAGGCGGCGGGCCAGCGAGTGGAAGATCTCGAAGTCGGTGCGGGCCTGCCACGGCGGGTTGATCGCGGGGCTGAAGGCGTGCACGAAGGGGTGCATGTCCGTGGAGGACAGGTCGTGCTTCTCGTACCAGGTGGCGGCGGGCAGCACGAGGTCGGAGAAGAGCGTCGTGGAGGTCATCCGGAAGTCGAGGCTCAGCAGCAGGTCGAGCTTGCCCTGCGGGGCGTCGTCCCGCCACGCGACCGACCGCGGCCGCCGCTCGGGCGGCGCCTCGTCGCTGGTCGCGCCGTCGCGGGCGCCGAGCAGGTGGCGCAGGAAGTACTCGTTGCCCTTGGCGGAGGAGCCGATGAGGTTGGCCCGCCACACGGTCAGCACACGCGGCCAGTTGCGCGGCGCGTCGGGGTCCTCGCAGGCGAAGTCGATCGCCCCGGAGCCGAGTTGATCCGCTACCCAGTCACCGGGCTCCTGTCCGCTCTCGCGGGCACGGCGGCCGAGGTCGAGCGGGTTGGCGTCGAAGGTCGGGTACGACGGCATCCAGCCGAGCCGGGCCGACTGGGCCACCAGGTCGGCGGTGTGCCGCCCGGCGAGGGTGCCGGGAGCGGTGGGCGACGCGAGGGCGTCGGCGGCGTGGGACTCGTACCGCCACTGGCCGGTGTGCAGGTACCAGTACGGGGTGCCCGCCATCTGCCGCGAGGGCCGGACCCAGTCGGCGGCCGTGGACAGCTGCTGCCAGCCGGTGTACGGGCGGACCTTCTCCTGGCCGACGTAGTGCGCCCAGCCGCCGCCGTTGACGCCCTGGCAGCCGGTGAGGATGAGCAGGGAGAGGAAGGAGCGGTAGATGGTGTCGGAGTGGAACCAGTGGTTGGTGCCCGCCCCCATGACGATCATGCAGCGGCCCCGGGTCTGCTCGGCGGTGCGCGCGAACTCCCGGGCGGCACGGACCGCCGCGTCGGCCGGGACGGAGGTGATGCGCTCCTGCCAGGCGGGGGTGCAGGGCGCGTCGGCGTCGTCGTAGCCGCCGGGCCACTGTCCGGCGAGTCCGGGGCGGGCCACGGCGTACTGGGCGAGCAGCAGGTCGTAGACGGTGGTGACGAGCCGGCCGCCGATCTCCCGGGCCGGTACGCCGCGCACGACGGTGGCACCCGGCTCGTCGAAGCGGGGCAGCACCACCTCGACACCGTTGTCACGGCCGCCGCCGGTGTGCCCGTGCAGGGTGAGCAGCGGGTCGACCCCGCCGAGGTCGAGGTTCCAGCGCCCCTGGCCGTCCTTGCCCCACCGGTCGCCGAGGGTGCCGTTGGGCACGACGACGTCGTCGGTGTCGGCGTCGATCAGCACCGGCATCCAGGCCCGTGCCCCGGCATCGGTGTGCCGGCCGAGCCCGAGGTCGGCGGCGGTGACGAACTTGCCGGGCGTGTACCTCCCCTGTGCGTGTTCGTCGAGGGCGACCAGGAAGGGCAGGTCGGTGAAGCGCTTGACGTAGTCGGTGAAGTACGGCACCTGCCGCCGCACGAAGAACTCGGTGAGCAGCACGTGCCCCATCGCCATGGCGAGCGCCCCGTCCGTGCCGGGGTGCGGGTGCAGCCACTCGTCGGCGAACTTGGTGGCGTCCGCGTAGTCCGGGGAGACGACGACGACCTTCTGCCCCCTGTAGCGGGCCTCCGCCATCCAGTGGGCGTCGGGGGTGCGGGTGACGGGGACGTTGGAGCCCCACAGCATCAGGTAGGCCGCGTCCCACCAGTCCCCCGACTCCGGTACGTCGGTCTGGTCGCCGAAGACCTGCGGGGAGGCGATCGGCAGGTCGGCGTACCAGTCGTAGAAGGAGATCATCGGGGCGCCGATGAGGGAGTGGTAGCGGGCGCCGACCGCGTGCGAGGCCATCGACATGGCGGGGATCGGGGAGAAGCCGGCGACCCGGTCGGGTCCGTACTCGGCGATCGTGTGCACCTGGGCGGCGGCGGCGATCTCGAGCGCCTCGTCCCAGTCGACGCGGACGAAGCCGCCGTGGCCGCGGGCGCGCTGGTAGCGGCGCCGCTTGTCGGGGTCGCCGGTCAGCTCGGCCCAGGCGGCCACGGGGTCGCCGCCGTGCCGGCGTTTGGCGTCCCGATACATTTCCACCAGGACACCGCGGGCCAACGGATGGCGAACACGGGTGGGCGAATAGGTGTACCAGGAAAAGGAGGCGCCGCGCGGGCAGCCGCGCGGCTCGTACTCGGGCCGGTCGGGACCGACGCTCGGATAATCCGTCTGCTGGGTTTCCCAGGTGATCAACCCGTCCTTGACGTACACCTTCCACGAGCAGGAACCCGTGCAGTTGACGCCGTGCGTGGAACGCACGACTTTGTCATGCGCCCACCGCTCCCGATAAGGACTGTCATTGACTTTCTGGTCCGTGCGGTACACGGCCCTCAGATCGAGGGTGGTCGGGGACCTCCGCAGCAGCTGACCGGCCTTCAGCAGCCGGTCGGCGGCGTCGGCCGCGGCCTTCGCCCTGCTTCGCACCACGTTGCCATCTCCTTGCGAACGCGACGGAGCGATGCCCGCCGGGTTCCGGCGGGCATGCTGTGTGCCGCATTCAGCATCGCGCCGAAATTCGCTGCAGAAACGGTATTTCAGCGCCCTTTGCGGAGGCGGGGACGAAGGTTTTCATTCGCTTTGCAATAGTTGTCATGCGCATATTCTTCGACTGCGCGGACTTTCGGCCAGAAATACCGGGGGAAGTCATCCGGCCGTTCCCTCCGCCAGGAATTCGGCCCACGTCAGCTTGCCGACCAGCGCGCCGTCCAGGGTGAGGTTCTCGCCAGAACGGTACGCGCGCCCCGCTTTCCCGGGGATGCGCACCGGCAGCCTCGGGCGTCGGCGTCCTCCGCGCACGTCGAGGTAGGAACGGGCCAGCGTGGCCAGATCGTGGACCTCGGGGCCGGTCATGTCGGGGACCCGGCCGGACGGCGCGGCCAGGGCCAGCTCGGTCAGGCGCGCGGCGACCTCGCGGGCGGCGACCGGTTGCAGGCGCAGCCCGCCCGGGGCCGGCAGGACCGGCAGCCGGGTCATCTTCTCGATCATCGTGAGGGTCAGCTCGTGGAACTGGGCCGCCCGCAGCACCGTCCAGCCGATGCCCGAGTCGGCGATCGCCCGCTCCGACTCCAGCTTGGTGCGCAGCCAGGCCAGCGGGACGCGGTCGGCGCCGACGACCGAGATGTACGCGAGGTGCCGTACGTCCGCGCGGGCGGCGGCGCGCACCAGGGTGCGGGTCGCCCCGTCGTCGCCCTTGGGGCCGCCCGCCAGGTGCAGGACGGTGTGCACGCCGTCGACGGCGGCCTCGACGCCCTCACCGGTGCGCAGGTCGCCGGTGACGTGGGTGATGCCGTCCGCGTCGGGGCGGGGGCGCCGGGTGAGGACGCGTACGTCCTGGCCGGCCGCCCGCAGCAGCGGGACGACGTGGCCGCCGAGGGTTCCCGTGCCGCCGGTGACCAGGAGGGGCGTCGTGGAGGTCGAGGGGTGGGTCATGGCTGCTGCTCCCGGTGTCCGTGGCGTCCGGGGCGCGGGGAGGGAGCCGATGTGGGACCGCCCCGCCCCGGACGTCCGCCGTTGTGTGTCGTGGCGGTATGACCCGGGGCGGGGCGGCTGTGTGACAGGGCGGAGGGAAGAATCCGAAAAGATCTTCCCCGGGAGATCAGATCGTCGCGGTGTCGATCACGAAGCGGTACCGCACGTCGCTGCCGAGCACCCGCTCGTACGCCTCGTTGACCTCGGACGCGGCGATCAGCTCGATCTCGGCGCCGATGCCGTGCTCCGCGCAGAAGTCCAGCATCTCCTGGGTCTCGGCGATGCCGCCGATCATGGAGCCGGTCAGGGACTTGCCGCCGCCGAGCAGCGCGAACAGGTTGAGGGAGACGGGCTCCTCGGGGGCGCCGACGTTGGCCAGCGTGCCCTCCGTCTTCAGCAGCCCCAGGTAGGCGGCGAAGTCGAGCGGGGCGGAGACCGTGGAGACGATCAGGTCGAAGGTGCCGGCCAGCTCCTCGAAGGTGGCCGGGTCGCTGGTGGCGTAGTAGTGGTCGGCGCCCAGCTTCAGGCCGTCGTCCTTCTTGCGCAGGGACTGCGACAGCACGGTCACCTCGGCGCCCAGGGCGTGCGCGAGCTTGACGGCCATGTGGCCGAGGCCGCCCAGGCCGACGACGGCGACCTTCTTGCCGGGGCCCGCGTTCCAGCGCCTGAGCGGGGAGTACGTGGTGATGCCGGCGCACAGCAGGGGCGCGGCCTCGTCCAGGGAGATGCCCTCGGGGATGCCGAGGACGAAGTTCTCGTCGACGACGACCTTCTCGGAGTAGCCGCCGTAGGTGGGCTCGCCGTCCTTGCCGACGCCGTTGTACGTCATCACGTTGCCGCCCGTGCAGTACTGCTCGCGGCCGGCCTTGCAGTTCTCGCACTCGCGGCAGGAGTCGACCATGCAGCCGACGCCCACCCGGTCGCCGACGGCGAACTTGGTGACGCCGGGGCCGACCGCGGAGACGATGCCCGCGATCTCGTGGCCGGGGACCATCGGGAAGATGGCCTCGCCCCAGCCCTCGCGGACCTGGTGGATGTCGGAGTGGCAGATGCCGGCGAACTTGATGTCGATCAGGACGTCGTGTTCCCGCACCTCGCGCCGCTCGATGGTGGTGCGCTCCAGCGGCGCCTTGGCGGCGGGTGCTGCGTACGCGGCGACAGTGGTCATGCCGGGTTCTCCGGGTTTCTCTTGGCGTGACTGGGTGATGCTTCCACCCTGCCTGCGACCTGCGGATCCACCCAGACCACGGCTTTGCGTACGACCGGCGTGCGTACCACTGACGGGGACAGGCTCATGTGCGTACGACCGGGAATACGTCCGGTGATACTGGAAGCATGGATGGACAGCTTGACCGGCGGGCCGAACTGAGCGAGTTCCTGCGCACCCGGCGGGCCCGCCTCCAGCCGGAGGACGTGGGCCTGGAGTCGTACGGCCGGCAGCGCAGGGTACCGGGGCTGCGGCGCGAGGAGCTGGCGCAGCTGGCCGGGGTGTCGGTGGCGTACTACACCCGTCTCGAACAGGGCAACGGGCAGAACGTGTCGGCGGAGGTCCTGGACGCCATCGCCCGCGCGCTGCGGCTGACCGACGCGGAGCAGGCGCACCTGACGCATCTGGCCAAGCCGAAGCAGCAGCGCCGGCGGGCCGGGGCCCCGCGGGGCAAGCAGCCGGTGCGGGTGGCGCTGCTCCAGCTCCTGGACTCGATCGACACGGTGCCCGCGTACGTGACGGGCCGCCGCTCCGAGATCCTCGCCTGGAACCGGATGGCCGCGGCCCTCTTCGGCGACTGGGGCAGACTGCCGGCCGCCGAGCGGAACTGGGCACGGCTGGTCTTCCTGAACCCGGACTACCGCGAGCTGTTCATCGACTGGGACCAGAAGGCCTACGACATGGTCAGCTTCCTGCGCATGGACGCGGGCCGGCACCCGGACGACCCGCGACTGTCCGCGCTGGTCGGTGAGCTCTCGGTGAAGAGCGAGGAGTTCCGCCGCCTGTGGGCCACGCACGACGTCAAGGAGAAGAGCTACGGCGTCAAGCGGATGCGGCACCCGCTGGTCGGCGACCTGACGCTGTCCTTCGAGACGTTCCGCCTGGTCGACGACGACGAACAGGCCTTCATCACGTACCACGCGGAACCCGGCTCCCCGTCGGCGGACGCGCTGCGGCTGCTGGCGAGCTGGGGGACGGACGCGGCGACTTCACTGCCGACGTGAGCTCGGGCCAGCCGCAGAGGAGATCTCTGTCTCCGGGTCCTGCGCCCCGGACTGGGGTCGTCAGTCGATCCGGTGCCGTACGGGCTGTCAGTCGGTGCGGAAGCCGGCCATCATCGAGGCCGGGTAGCGGCTGCCTGCGGAGCCCTGCGGGAGGACCTCCCGGATACGGGCCAGGTCGGCCTCGGTGAGTACCACGTCGGTGGAGCCGACGTTCTCCTCCAGACGTGTGGCGCTGCGGGTGCCCGGGATCGGGACGACGTCCTCGCCCTGGGCGAGCAGCCATGCCAGGGCGAGCTGGGCGGGGGTGATGCCCTTGGTGGCGGCGAGCCTTCGGAGCTGCTCGGCGGCGTTCAGGTTGTAGGCGTAGTTCTCGCCCTGCCAGCGCTCGTCCCAGCTGCGCATGTCGTCCTCGGGATACTCGTCGGCGGGCTTGACCACACCGGAGAGGAAGCCGCGGCCGAGCGGCGAGTACGGCACCAGGCCGATCCCCAACTCCCGCAGGACCGGCAGGATCTCGTCCTCCACCTCGCGTTCGAAGATCGAGTACTCGTGCTGAAGGGCGGTGACCGGGGTGACGGCGTGGGCGCGGCGGATGTACTGCGGGCCGACGTTGCTCAGGCCGAAGTACCGCACCTTGCCTTCGGTGATCAGGTCACCGACAGTGCCGGCGACCTCCTCGGCCGGTACGTCGGGGTCGGAGATGTGCTGGTAGTAGAGGTCGATGCGATCGGTCTGGAGGTAGCGCAGGCTGTTCTCGGCGACCTCGCGGATGTTCTCCGGGCGGCTGTTGACGCCGCTCCCCAGCGACTTGCTGGTCATGTCGAAGCCGAACTTGGTGGCCAGGACGACCTCGTCGCGGAAGTCGTTGACCGCGTTGCCGAGCAGCGTCTCGTTGCTGCCGGTCCCTTGGCCGTACAGCTCGGCGGTGTCGAAGAAGTCGACTCCGAGTTCGTGGGCGCGGTGAATGGTGGAGATGCCGTCCTCGTCGTTCGAGGGGCCGTAGGCCAGGGACATCCCCATCACGCCCAGTCCGAGCGCGGAGACGCGCAGTCCCTGCTGCCCCAGGGTGCGGTGCTGCATGAGATCGCTCCTCGTGTCGTGTCGGCAGCCCATCACCGACCAAACCAAACTGTTCGGTATGACCCTACGCCCGTCCGGACCACTGAGCAAAACCGAACGGTTCGGTCGCCTATCCTGGACTCATGCCTCGCTCCACCAGCCCTGGTCGGACCCCGGACGCTCCCACCTCCGGCGAGTCCACCGACTCCACGCGCCAGCGGATCGTCGCCGCAGCCAAGGAGGAGTTCGCCCGGCACGGGATCGCCGGCGCCCGCGTGGACCGCATCGCCAAGCAGGCCAGGACGAGCAAGGAGCGTGTCTACGCCTACTTCCGCAGCAAGGAAGCCCTTTACGCGCACGTCGCCGAACGCGAGACGACCGCACTCATCGAGGCGACTCAGCTGGATCCGGCCGACCTGCCCGGTTATGCCGGCATCCTCTTCGACCACTTCACGGCCCGCCCGGACCACTACCGCCTGATCACGTGGGGCCGCCTGGAACTGGCCGAGTCGACAGACGACACCGAGTCCGCAGACGGCACCAGCCCTCTCCAGGCCACGATCGCCGGCAAGCTCGACAAACTTCGCGACGCTCAGCGCGTCGGGCTGCTCGACCCGGCCTGGGACCCGGTCGACGTCCTCGCCCTGATCAACCAGATCGCCATGACCTGGGCAGGTCAGCCCGAAATCGCCGCCGCCGCCGCAGACCAGGCCGTGGACCCCTCGGTCACCGCCCGCCGCGCCGCACTGGTGACCGCCGTGGAGCGCATGTTCCCTCGCCCGGACTGAGACCAGCGCCCCAACCGTTCGGCTTGACGCACACCTCCGGGTGCAACCTCGGTCACGCCGTGAGCGTGCCCCGGCTCAGCGCGGTGACGAAGGGTGCCCAGGCGCGGGCGGTGAGGAGGAGGACGGGGCCGCCTCCATCGCCGTCGCGGGAGACCTTGGAGTCCCGGACGGGGACGAGGCCGGGGAAGTCGCTCGCGACCTCGACGCAGTTACCGCCGGAGCCGTGGGGCGTGGAGCAGTGCGGGGACCGCAAGACGGTCTGGTGCGAGCTGGCGGGAGAGCCGCCGCTCGACGACGTCCGCGCGCCCGCCGCCCCGGCGGTCCGGAGCGGTCGGTGACGGTCAGGACTGGTCCAGGGCCCGTTCGATCGCGCGGCGGGCCCGGTCCGCGGCCGTCCGGTCGCGCTGGAGCTGCATGGCCGCGTTGAGCGCCAGCCCGGCCGCGACGATCTCGAACAGCGCCTGGTCGACGTCGAAGTCTGCGGGCAACTCGCCGTCGTCCACCGCCGTGGCCAGGTCCGCCCGCAGCTGCTCCCGCCAGCGCGACCACACCTCCGCCACGGCGTCGCGGACCCGGCCGGGGCGGCCGTCGTACTCGGAGAGTGCCGCGGTCATCAGGCAGCCGCCGGGCAGCAGCGGTTCTTCCAGGTAGTCCACGGAGTTGGCGCACACCGCGCGCAGCCGCCGCAGGCCCGGCGGCTCCCCCAGCACCGGCTCGACCACCCGGTGCCAGAAGTCCACGAACGCCTTGTCCAGGGTGGAGATCTGCAGCGTCTCCTTGGTGCCGAAGTGCTTGTGCACCCCGGACTTGCTCATCTCCAGCTCCTCGGCGAGCCGGCCGATGGTGATGCCGTCCAGCCCTTCCTCGGAGGCGATCTCGGCGGCACGGCCGAGGATCCGGCCCCTGGTGGCCTGCGCTTCGGCCGCTGAGCGTCGTGGTGACATGGGACGACTATAGCGTACGAGCGTTCGCTATTGATTTAGCGAACGTCCGTACGCTAACGTCCAGAGCTCCACCGATCGAAGGAGCGCTAGATGCGGGTGCGACGGCTGGGCTGGGCCGGAGTGGAGATCGAGGCGGGCGGCGAGCGGCTGGTGATCGACTACGTGCGGGACCTCTCGCCGCTGTTCACGGGGTGGCAGCCCGGCGAGAACGTGGCGGTACCGAGCGGGCGGGCCTCCGCCGCACTCGTCACCCACCTGCACCGGGACCACACCGACGCGGCCGCGCTCGCGGAAGTGCTGCCGCCGGGGGCGCCGGTACTGCGCCCGGCGCCCGGTCACGGTGACGACGTGGACAACGTGACGACGCTCCTGGCCGAGCGCGAGCTGGTCCGGCACCGGCTGGCCGCCGAGGCCGTGGACGTCTGGTCCACGCGCGACCTGGGGCCGTTCCGCGTCACGGCGGTCCCCGCCGTCGACGGGCTGGGCGACCCGCAGCTGAACTGGGTGGTGGAGGCCGACGGGCAGCGGATCTTCCACGGCGGCGACACGATGTTCCACGGCTTCTGGTGGCTCGTCGCACGCCGGTTCAGCCCGTTCGACGCGGTGTTCCTGCCCGCCAACGGCGCGGTGGTCGACGCACCGCACCTGCGGCCGCCGAGCCCGGTGCCCGCCGCGCTGGACCCGCTGCAGGCCGCCGCGGCCGCGGAGATCCTCGACGCCCGGTTCGCGGTGCCGATCCACTACGAGCCGGAACAGCCGGACAAGATCGCGGGCTACGTCGAGGTGGCCGACCCGGAGGCCGAGTTCCGCGCGCACGCCGGGCGGCGCGCACACGTACTGGCCGTCGGGGAGTGGCTCGACCTGGCCACGTGACCGGGCACCGTCCGCCCGGCCTCCCCTGTCTCCCCCGCTTCACGCGGCCGGGGCCGTCGCCCAGGAGCGCAGCTTCTCGGGGTTGCGCATCGCCCACAGGTGGCGGACGCGGTGGTCCGAGACGCCGAAGGAGTACACCGTCACGACGGTGCCGTCCTGACAGCCGACCAGGCCGGGCCGCCCGTTGACCGTGCGTTCGAGCAGCGTCTGCCCGGACTGCCGCGGGCCGAAGCGGAGCAGTCCGCGCGCGATCGGCTCGCTGCCCCGCAGCGGGTGCTCCAGGGTGCGCACCACACCGCCGCCGTCGCCGACCGCGGTCACCTCGGGGTCGAGGAGCCGGATGAGCGCGTCGACGTCGTTGGTCTCCCAGGCCCGCTTGAGATCGCGTACGACGACCGCGTCCTGCGCCGTCGACGTGGCGGCGGTCTCCTGCGCGGTGCGGATCGCCCGGCGCGCCGTGGACGCCAGCCGGCGGCAGGCGGCAGGCGTACGGCCGACGATCGTGGCCACCTCGGGAAACGGATAGCGGAAGACGTCGTGGAGGACGAAGGCGACCCGCTGGGCGGGGGACATCGAGTCCAGGACGATCAGGAAGGCCATGCCGACCGACTCGTCGAGGGTGATCAGGTCGGCCGGGTCGGAGGCGATGCCGGGTGTGCGTGCGGCGGTCCGCTCGGCGGGGTCGGCCAGCGGCTCGGGGAGCCACTGGCCCACGTAGTGCTCCCGCCGCGCCCGGGCGGAGCGCAGGTGGTTGAGGCAGACCCGGCTGACCACCGTCGTGAGCCAGGCCCCCGGGGACACGACGGCCTCCCGCCGGTCTGTGGGCATCGCGTACCAGCGGGCGTACGCCTCCTGGACGGCGTCCTCCGCGTCGGCCAGCGAGCCGAGCATCCGGTAGGCCACGTTGATCAGTTGCCGCCGCTCGCCGGTGACCGGCGCGGATCGGGTGGTCATTGCTTCCGACGCTCCTTCTGCCGCGTGCGCGCGTGTCCTCACTTCCCTACGACGCGACAGCGCGGCCATCTGTGACATGCGGGCGGGGCAGCACGGGTCGGGGGCGCGCGGGCCCGGGGCACGGGTTCGGGGCGCGGGCTCACACTTCGGGTCGCCACGGTGTCGGAGTGGTGGAACGACGTCCGACCGACTCGAAGGAGCGGCTCAGCCATGACCACCGCCAAGGACATGACCACCACCAAGGACACGACCACCACCACCGCGGGGCAGGACGGGACACGGTCGCGCCTGCCCGATCCCACCGGGCTCTTCCCGGAGTTGACGGCCCTCGCCGGGGCCGTGCAGAAGGCCCTGCGCAACGGCCCGGTCCCGCAGGCCACCCTCGCCCTGATGCGCCTGCGCACCGCACAGGTGATCGGCAGCACCTACCACGGCGTCGCGGCGACCGACGCCCTGCGCAAGGCCGGCGAGGAGGAGCGGCGCATCACGGCCGTGGCGACCTGGCAGAGCGCCCCCTGCTTCACCGCTCCCGAGCGTGCCGCGCTGGAACTCTCGGAGGCCGTCCTCACCCCGAACCCGTTCGGGGACCGGGTGAGTGACGACCTGTTCGCCCGGCTGTCCCGGCACTACGACACCGACGGGATCTGGCACCTCGCCATGGCCCTGGGCCACTTCAGCCTGTTCACGCCGGTCGCCCTCGTCGGCAAGCCGGTGCCCGGTCGGCCCCCGGGGAAGAACTACACCGACTGACGACCCGGCACCGGCCGCGCACGGTCACGCCGAGGCGTTCTCCTTGACGGTGAGGCGGCCCTTGCGGATGGTGGCCACGCGGGGGGCCTTCCTGGCGATCGCCGAGTCGTGGGTGACCATGACGAAGGTGAGGCCCAGCTCCTTCCACATGCGGTCGAGTACGTCCATGATCTCGTCGCGGGTCGACTCGTCGAGGTTCCCGGTGGGTTCGTCGGCGAGGAGCACCTTGGGCTGCTTCACCAGGGCGCGGGCGATGGCGACGCGCTGCTGCTGGCCGCCGGACATCTCGCCGGGGAGGTGGCCGAGGCGTTCGCCGAGGCCGACGGAGGCCAGTGCCTCGGCGGCCTTCTCGCGCCGCTCCTTCGCCTTGACGCCGAGCGGGACCAGGGCGGTCTCGACGTTCTCCTGGGCGGTCAGGGTCGGGATCAGGTTGAAGGACTGGAAGACGAAGCCGATGCTCTCGCTGCGCACCCGGGTCAGCCTGGCCTCGGGGAGCGTGCCGAGGTCGGTGCCGTCGAGGACGATCCGGCCCGCGCTGGGCCGGTCGAGGGCGCCCAGCATCTGGAGCAGGGTGGACTTGCCGCCGCCGGTGGGGCCCTGGATGACGAGCCGGTCGCCGTCGGCGATGGTCAGGTCGACGCCGTCGAGGGCGTGCACGGTGGCCTTGCCGCGGGTGTAGTGCTTGGTGACGCCGCTGAGTTCGTACATGGTGCAACTCCTGGAGTACGGGGAAGGGGGGCGCTACTCGACGCGGCGCAGGGCGTCCGCCGGGCGCAGTCGCGAGGCGCGCCAGCCGCCGAAGCCCCCGGCGACCAGTCCGCCGGCCACGGCGAGGCCCACCGCGAGGGCGATGGTGGTGAGGCTGACGGGTGCGGTCAGCGCGATGTCCAGGGTCTTGGCGGCGACCTGCCGACCAGGGCCGCCCATGCCGCCCCCACCGAGACCGCCGGGCCCGCCCGCACCCCCGCCACCGCCCGTGCCGCCGCCCAGTTGGGCCTGCAACGTCGGGCTGACGGCGGTGACGGCGTAGGCGCCCGCGAGGCCCAGCGCGATGCCGAGGGCGCCGCCGACCAGGCCGTTGACGACGGCCTCGCCGATCACCTGCCGGGTGACCCGGCCCGAGCGCCAGCCGAGCGCCTTGAGCGTGCCGAACTCGCGCACCCGGCGGGAGACGGCGGAGGAGGTGAGCAGACCGGCGACCAGGAAGGCCGCCGCCAGGACGACGATCGACAGCCACTTGCCGACGCCGGTGGCGAGCGAGGAGGCGGTGGACAGCGAGCCGGAGACGGTGTCGGCGAGGTCGGCGGAGGTGGTGACCGTCGTACCCGAGATGTTCTTCTGGATCGCGGACTTGACGCCGTCGATCCGCTGCGAGTCGGTCGCCTTGACGTAGATCGTAGTGACCTTGTCCTTCGCGTCGCCCAGCGTCTGGGCCTGCTTCAGCGGCACGTAGAGGTTGGCCGCCGCGTCACCGCTGTCGGCCGTGGCGATGCCGACGATCTCGAACTTCGTGTCCTTGACGGTGACCGTGCTGCCGGTCTTGAGCTTCTTCTCCTTGGCGTACGCCGAGTCGGCGACGGCCACCTTGGCGTCGGTCTCCGACTCCTTGAAGGTGCGTCCGCTGGTGATGGTGGACGTGGTCAGCGGGCCGAGGGCGGGCTCGGTGACGTCGGTGCCGTAGACGGAGTAGCTGTTGACGTCGAAGTCGGCGCCGCCGCCCTGGACGCGGCCCTGCGGGGACTGGCCGCCGCCGGGGCCGCCGCCCTGCCCCGTGCCGCCCGCGCCGCCGCCGGAGGCGTCCTGCTGGAACTGGCCGCGCGAGAACTCGCCGCTGACCTTGACGACCTGGAGGCTCAGACCGCCCACCGCGTCGGCGACACCGTTCTGCCCGGCGACCTTGCCGACGGTGGAACTCGCCAGCGTCTGGAAGCCCTGCACCATGACGCGGTCGGTGCTCTGCTCCTCCTCGGAGCCGTCGTCCTGCGCGTCGAAGCGGAAGCGCGGCCGTTCGGCGGTGCTTCCGGAGGACGCCTCGGCGGCCTTGGTGACCGTCATGTCCGTGCCGAGCCCGTACAGGGACTGCAGGACCTTGTCCTGGGCCCGGCCCATGCCGGAGGAGACCGAGTCGACGACGATGACCAGCGCGATGCCCAGGGCCAGTCCGGAGGCGACGACGAGGGCCGCCTTTCTGCGGCGGCGCAGCTCGCGCCTCAGGTAGGTGAAGAACATGGGCGCAAGCTAGGCACGGCCCGTGATGACGGGATAAGGGCCGCGTAAGAGGAGGATGAGAAGCCCGGGAAACGGCGGGCGCCCGCCGCCCCGTCGAGGGGTGGCGGGCGCCCGTGCGCGGTGCGGTCGGCCCGGAGGGAGTCGGCGTCAGACCGCCGAACCCGCCTTCCACTGGGCCCAGTCCATGTTCCAGCCGTTGAGGCCGTTGTCCGGGGCGATGGTCTTGTCGCCGGTGTTCTGGACGACGACCACGTCACCGATGATCGAGTTGTTGTAGAACCAGGCACCCGGCGTGTTCGGGTCGTTGGCGCCCTTGGCGTCCTGCAGGCCGACGCAGCCGTGGCTGGTGTTGACGCTGCCGAAGATGCCCTTGCCCCAGTAGTTGCCGTGGATGAAGGTGCCGGAGGTGCTCAGGCGCATGGCGTGCGGCACGTCCTTGATGTCGTACTCGCCCTTGCCGTCGTCGTCGGTGAAGCCGACGGTCGAGCCGTCCATCCGGGTCTCCTTGAACTTCTCGGAGATCACCATCTGGCCTTCGTAGGTCTTGTTGTCCGGGGAGCCGGCGGAGATCGGGATGGTCTTGACCGTCTTGCCGTCCTGCGTGACCTTCATCTGCTTGGTCTTCGCGTCGACGTAGGAGACCTGGTTGCGGCCGATCTTGAAGGTGACCGACTTCTGCTGGACGCCGTAGACGCCGTCGGCGCCCTCGACCCCGTCGAGCGCCAGCTTGAGGGTGACGGTCGAGTTCTCCGTCCAGTACTTCTCGGGGCGGCAGTCCATGCGCTGGGTGGAGAACCAGTGGCAGGCGACCTCCTGGCCGCTGCTGCTGTTGACCGTGATGCCCTTCTGGACGGCGGCCTTGTTGGTGATCTCCTTGTCGAAGTTGATCGACACGGGCATCCCGACGCCGACGGTCTTGCCGTCGTCCGGGGTGAAGGTCCCGATGAAGCTGTTCTCGGGGGAGACCGTGGTGAACGACGCGTTCTCGTGGGCGGCGCGGCCCTCGGAGTCCTGCGCGGTCGCCGTGATCTGGTACTTGGTGGCGCGCTCCAGCTGGCCGCCGGGCTTCCAGCTGGTCTTGTCGGCGGATATCTCGCCCTTGACCTCGGTGCCGTCCGAGGCGGTCATCTTCACCTCGGTGAGCGTGCCCTTGCTCACGGTGACGCCGGCGGAGTTGTTGATGGAGGCGTTGTCCGAGCCGCCCTTGGGCGTGATCTTGATCTGGGCCTCGGACGTCTTCTTGGCCGCCGCTTCGTCGACCTCGGCCTGCGAGGTCTTGTCCCCACCTCCGGAGGTGTCGGCGTCGCTACTGGAACATGCCGAGAGCACCAGCACACCGCCGAGCAGTGCGGACGCGGCCGCCAGGCCCTTGCGCCGCTTACCGTCCGTCATCACACGCTTCTCCATCGTTGCCGATTCCCGAAACCCCGAGATACCCCGTCAATAACTTTCAACGCTACGACCGGTTCGTCCCGTTCCACATCGCTCACGGGTGTGGGGCATGCCACGTTTGCCGTCGAAGGCGGGAGGCGGTGCGGGGAGGTGTCGGTCAGTGCGCACCGTGAGACGACGAAACCCCGGGCGGCGGTTGCCGCCCGGGGTCAGGAATTTCCCCACACCGCGTCAGCCGACCGTCATTTCCTCGTCTTCCGGGTCGTTCTCGCCGCCATCATCCTCGTCGAGGTCCCACTCGGGCGAGTCGGGGTCGTAGTCGATCTGCTCGCTGCTCCAGGATGCCTGCCGCAGCTCGACCCCGGGCACCACGCTGACCAGGTCGAACGGGTCCACCAGATGGGCCAGGGCCTCTGCGGTGTCCTCCGTCACAGCGCGCTCGGAGTCGGCCCGTTCCGCGTCGGACAGCTCGGTGTCGTCGGCGAGGGCCTGCAGCGCGGCCCCGGTGACGGCCTCCTCGTCGTCGACCTCGAGAACCAGCTCGACGCGAACCCGCACAAACCGTGATGTCTCAGGAGTACTCATCTCCGGAGCGTAAGGCCGACCGCTCCCGTGACTTTCCTGTGACCCGCGCCTTTCACTAACATCTGCCCACACGGCCAATTCGCCAGCGCCACAAGGGGATCGATATTCCGTGTCATCCGCTCGCCGTTCCTTGCTGACCGCCGCCGCCGCGGGCGGCCTGCTGTGTGCCCTGTGGTTCGTCCCATCGGCCAACGCGACATCCGGGACACCGGTGCTCGAATCCGCGGCCGCGACCCCGTCTCCGCAGGTCACAGCCCAGGCGAGAGCCGCCTCCGCGGATACGGCGACGGACACGGCGGCGACCGGCGAGGGCACGACCCGGCTGGCCGACACCGGCAGCTTCGACAGCACGCCGTACGTCGTCGGCGGTGCCCTCTGCCTCGGACTCGGCGCCGGATTCGTGGGCTACTCGGTCCGCCGGGAACGCCTCGACTTTTGACAGAATTTGACGTTCTTTTGGCACCCTTGACCGACCGGCGCCTCTTGGCCCTCCGGCACGTCCCGAGACAGCGCGAAGGGGCCCCGGCGCAGTCCCGCCGGAGCCCCTGGAGCACGTCACCCGCTAGCGCAGCGGCCCCGTGACCGTCTCCGCCGCCGCGACCAGGTGCCCGGCACGCACGAACGCGTCCGCCGCGGCGAGGTCGGGCGCCAGGTAGCGGTCCGGTCCCGGACCCTCCACACCGGCCGCCCGTACGGCGTCGATGACGGCCCGGGACGCGGGCGCCGGGGTCAGTCCCTCGCGGAGCTGGATCGCGCGCGTGGCGGCGTACAGCTCGACGGCGATGACACGCGCGAGGTTGTCGACGGCCGTGCGCAGCTTGCGCGCCGCCGACCAGCCCATGGACACGTGGTCCTCCTGCATCGCGGAGGACGGGATGGAGTCCGCCGAGGCCGGTACGGCCAGCCGCTTCAGCTCGCCGACCAGGGCGGCCTGCGTGTACTGGGCGATCATCAGGCCGGAGTCGACGCCGGCGTCGTCGGCGAGGAACGGCGGCAGGCCGTGGCTGCGGTTCTTGTCCAGGAGCCGGTCGGTGCGCCGCTCGGCGATGGAGCCGAGGTCGGCGACGGCGACGGCGAGGAAGTCCAGGACGTAGGCGACGGGAGCGCCGTGGAAGTTGCCGTTGGACTCGACCCGCCCGTCGGGCAGGACCACCGGGTTGTCCACGGCCGCGGCCAGCTCGCGCTCGGCGACGAGACCGGCGTGGGCCATGGTGTCGCGTCCGGCACCGGCGACCTGCGGGGCACAGCGCACCGAGTAGGCGTCCTGGACGCGGGGGGCGTCGTCCTGGTGGTGCCCGGTCAGGCCCGAGCCCTTGAGCACGGCGGCCATGTTGGCGGCGCTGGCCGCCTGCCCCGGGTGCGGGCGGATGGCGTGCAGCTCGGGGGCGAGCACCTTGTCGGTGCCGAGCAGGGCCTCCATGGTCAGCGCCGCGGTGATGTCGGCGCTCTTGTAGAGGGTGTCGAGGTCGGCGAGGGCCATGACCAGCATGCCGAGCATGCCGTCGGTGCCGTTGAGGAGGGCCAGGCCCTCCTTCTCGCGCAGCTCGACCGGGGTGATCCCGTGCGCGGCGAGCAGCTCACCGGCGGGCCGTACGGTGCCGTCGGGGCCCTCGGCGTCGCCCTCGCCCATCAGGGTCAGCGCGCAGTGCGAGAGCGGGGCGAGGTCGCCGGAGCAGCCCAGCGAGCCGTACTCGTGCACGACCGGGGTGATCCCGGCGTTGAGCACGTCGGCCATGGTCTGCGCAACCTCGGGGCGGACGCCGGTGTGTCCGGAGCAGACGGTCTTCAGCCGCAGGAACATCAGCGCGCGCACCACCTCGCGCTCGACGCGCGGACCCATTCCGGCGGCGTGCGAGCGGACGATGTTGCGCTGCAGCTGGGCGCGCAGGTCGGGGCTGATGTGCCGGGTCGCCAGGGCGCCGAAGCCGGTGCTCACGCCGTACACGGGATCCGGCTTGGCGGCCAGCGCGTCCACGATGGAGCGGGCCGCGGCGAGGGCCGCCACCGCCTCCTCGGAGAGCTCGATCCGGGCGCCCGCGCGCGCCACGGCGAGAACGTCGGACGCGGTGACCCCCGCCGTCCCCACCACCACAGTGTGCATATCCATATTCAGGAGCGTACGCAGTGAATTCGATGATGTCACGAGGGGATGCGTCACAGATGAGAACGGCGTGCGCCCCTTACGGCCTCCTGGTGGACTCCTCACCGGACCGGCGTCACGGCGAGTGCCGTCCGCGGAATCGCCGACGCTCCCCGTCCTGCTCCCGGGAGGGCTGGTCCGCGAGCCGCAGGACGGGGTCGTCGGGCCCCTCGCGCCCCGCGACGACCGGCCCGGCCGCCCGTTCGGCCTTGGCCCGGTACTGGGCGGCGTCCGCGAGCCGGAACAGCCGGCGGGCGGACCGGACCGGCCCGACCGGGTCCTCCGTGGACGCGACCCCGCAGGCCACGCCGTCCCCCAGCTCCAGCTCGGCCGCCCGGCGGCACAGCTCCTCGGCCGCCTTGACCACCGCGTCGGCGGGCGGCCCGACGGCGAGCAGACAGAACTCGTCCCCGCCGAGCCGGGCCGCGAGCGCCCCCGGCAGCATCGCCCCGCACAGCGACAGGACCGACCCGAACCGCTCCAGGAGCCGGTCCCCGACCGCGTGCCCGTGCGTGTCGTTCACCCGCTTGAGGCCGTTCAGGTCGCACACGACGAGGCTGACGACGACCGCCTCCTCGCGGTGCCGCTCGACGGCCTCGTCCAGCGCGGCGTCGACCGCGCGGCGGTTGGCCAGCCCGGTGAGCGCGTCCGTGAACGCGAGCCGCCTGACCTCCTCGAGCCGCTCGGTCTGCGCGATTCCGGCGGCGACGACGGACGCCAGCACGGTGGCGAAGTCGGCGTCGGCCCGCTCGAATACCCGCTCCCCCACCGGCCGGGCCACGTACAGCTCGCCCCACGCCCGCCCGTGCAGCACGATCGGCGCGACCACGCAGCAGCCCCGGCCCCGGCGGCGCAGGGCGGCGACCCGCTGGTGGACGTAGCCGGGACGCCCGGCGGCGGGCCCCGCGGCCGTCTCGACCCAGGCGTCGGGCTCACCACCGCCCGCCCAGCGCTCGTGCAGGAACTCGGTGATCTCCGCGAACTGGTGCACCGGGTAGGACTCGTTCTCCGGGAACTCCTCCTCGTCCTCGGCCCGCCGGCCGACGTTCACGAGGACCCGCAGCCGCCCCAGCTCCCGCTCCCACACCGACAGCGCGGCGAAGCTGCCGCCCAGCGCCAGGCATCCGCCGACGGCCGCCGCCCGCCACGCCTCACGCGCGCTCTGCGCGGCAGCCATCCCCTGCGCAAGCGCCACCACGGCCGCGAGCCGCCTGTCGTCACCCATCACTCCAGGCTAGGGAGATTCACGAAGAAACGTTACTCAAACGGGGCGAACCGGGCGATTTCCTCCGACCCGTGCGCTCGACTCACTCGGGCTCACTCACCCGGCCACCGCGGCGCCCGCTTCTCGTTGAACGCCGCCACACCCTCCGCCCGGTCCCCCGAGAACGCCACCGACCGCCACGCCGCGTCCTCGACCTCGAGTCCCGCCCGGAGGTCGAGGCCGTGCCCGAGGCGCAGCGCACGCTTGGCCGCACGCAGCCCCACGGGCGAGTTAGCGGCCATCCGGGAGGCCAGCTCCAGCGCCTCCTCCCGGTCCCGCCCCTCCTCCACCAGCTGGTCCACGAGCCCCAGCTCGCGCGCCTCCTCGGCCGCCACCCGCCGCGCCGTGAACACCAGCTCGGCGGCGCGCGCCGCGCCCACCCGGCGCGGCAGCAGCTGCGTACCGCCACCGCCCGGGATCACCCCGACCGAGACCTCGGGCAGCCCCACGACGGCCGTACGGTCGGCCACGATCACGTCGCACGACAGCGCCAGCTCGAACCCGCCGCCCAGCGCGAACCCGTGCACGGCCGCGACCGTCGGCACGGCCAGCTCCAGCACCGCGGTGTACGCCCCCCGCGTCACCGGCCGCTGCCGCAGCAGGTCGGCGTCGGAGAAGGAGTTGCGCTCCTTCAGGTCCGCCCCGACGCAGAACGCCCGTTCGTGCGTCGAGGTCAGCACCACCACCCGTACGTCCCGGTCCTCGCCCAGCGCCGCGCAGGCCGCGCCCACGGACCGCGCCATTGCGGTCGAGACGGCGTTCATGGCCTTCGGCCGGTCGAGCGCGAGCTCCGCGACATGCCCGTCCGCGTGCCGCCGCACCAGGACGAACTCTCCGAACCGCTCCTCGCTCATGACACCCTCCGGTTAACGCGTGTTAACGAGTCGACCGCCCGATCATCGCAGGCGTACCGGCGCGGGGAAAGGCCGGACCCGCCCACTGCGCACACCGACCCCGCCCACCCGTTCGAGTGACATGCGAGCAACCGCCGTACCCCGGCCCGCGGCAGACCGTAGCCTCGCTCCGCCACGGCGCAGCGGGGGCGCGTGCGCACCGGGGAGGGATCATGACGACGACCGGCACACCGACCGAGCCGCGGTACGCGTGGGGCCGCCGCGGCCGGCACCGCCGCCCCCGCCCCCGCAAGGTGCTGCTGGCCGCCGGCGGCCTCGCCCTGGCGGCGGGCGCCCTGAGCGTCGTACGTCTGCTGCCCGAGTCCGGCGGCGACCCGGGGGCCTTCGGCGCCGGGGCCGGGCCGCGCGTGGAGGGCTCGGGCCGGAGCGCGGCCCCGGACCGGGCGACGTCGCCCGGCGCCGCGGCCACCGGCGGCGGACCGTCCGGAGCGAGCCCTTCGGCGACGTCCGTCATGGGCGGCCTGAGCGGCTCCCCCGCACCGGGTCTCGTGCCCGCCCCGTCCGCGAGCGCGACCTCCCTGCCCGCCGCCACGACCGGGCCGGACGGCCCGGGCACCCCCGAGGGACGCAGCCCCACCCGAGGGGAACGAACGGCACGTGAGGGGGAGGAGGGAGCCCAGGGAGCCCCGGAGGACGACCCCGGCGACCGGGCTCCCGCCCCGGGGACACCCCAGCCGTCGCGGTCCGACCGCCCCGCACCGCCCCCGCCGCCGGAGGGCGGCAGACCACCGACATCCGAGCCGGAGCCGGAGCCGGACGACCCGGGCCTGTGCGTGCCGGTCATCGGCCTCTGCGTGGACCTGCTCCGCGGCTGACGGCCACGCACCACGACGACCTGCACGCCGCGCCCCACGACGACCTGCGTGCCGCGGCCTACGACTCCCCGCCGCCGGAGTCCCGGCGGGTGAGCAGCCACGGCTCGACCACGCCGAGACCGCGCACCGGCCGCTGCCACATCGGCTGGAGCGCGAACCGGTACACCGGCGGTTCCTCGCCCTCCTTCTCCGCGGCGGCGGCCTCCTCCGCCGCCGCCGCCTCCGAGGCGGGGGCGTCCCGGGTGCGGATCAGCTCCTGCGCGAAGGCGGTGTCGACGAGGACGGCGTCCTTGGGGGCTATCGAGGTGAGCCGGGAGGCCAGGTTGACGGTCGTGCCGAAGACGTCGCCCATCCGGGTGGTGACCGTGCCGAAGGCGATGCCGACACGCAGTTCCGGCATGGTCTCGTCGTTGGCCATCGTCTCGACGAGGAGCAGCGCGATCTCGGCGGCCGTACCGGCGTCGTCGGCGGCGTAGAGCACCTCGTCGCCGAGGGTCTTGACCAGCCGTCCGCCACGCGCGGCCACCAGGTCGGCGGAGGTGGTCTCGAAGGCCTCGACCAGCTCGCCGAGCTCCTCCTCCTCCATCCGCCGGGTCAGCCGGGTGAACCCGACCAGGTCCGCGAAGCCCACCGCGAGCCGCCGGTCCACCATCTCCTCGTCGTCCCCGGCCTGGATGACCCGGCCGGCCGAGGCGGCGAGCTGGCGCCGCCAGACGTACACGAGGAACTCCTGCAGCTCGGGCAGGAGCAGTTCGACGATGGGGTACGTCACCTCGGTGCGCGTCATCCCCGGCTCGGGGGGCTCGGTCAGGCCCTCCAGGAAGGAGTCGATCTGCCACTCGGCCAACCGGGCGGTGGTCTGCCCCGTGGACCGGGCGACCTGGACGGCCATCGCCTCGCTGAGCAGCCCCGCCTCCACCAGACCGGCCAGCCGTCTGAGGGCGAGGACGTCGGCCTCGGTGAGCGCCTTGGCCTGGCCGATGTCGGCGAAGCCCATGGCCCGCCAGAACCGGGAAGCCAGCTCCATGGAGACGCCCGCGCTGCGGGCGGCCTGGAAGGGCGTGTAGCGGCGCTCGGCGCCCAGGATGAGCCCCTCCAGGCGTAGCGCGAGCGGGTCCTCGCCGGGATCGGCGGGGTCCGGGGCGGGCTCGGGGTCCACCCGGCCGTCCCCGTCCGCGCCGGAGCCGGTGTCGTCGACGGTCACGCCTGTTGCCTTTCCGATCTGCCGCGGTCAGGTTCGACCGGCCCCAACTTTACGTCAGGTGTGCCCCAGCTCACTCCCGTGCGGCCCGCACACCGAGAGTGCCCCGGGGTCCGGCTCACGCCAACCGCAGGTGCACGATGTCGCCCGCCCCCACCGGCTCCTGCACGCCCGCCTCCGTCGCCAGCACCAGCCGTCCGTCCCCGTCCACGGCCACCGCCTCCCCCACGAGGGACCGGTCCCCCGGAAGCTCCGCCCGCACCATGCGCCCCAGCGTCGCGCAGCCCGCCGCGTACGTCTCCTGGAGCCCGCTGGCCGCCGGGTCTCCCCCGGCCCCGCGCCAGCGCCCGTACCAGTCCTCCAGCGAGCGCAGCACCCCGCGCAGCAGCGGGTCCCGGTCGGTGTTCACGGCCCCGGCCAGCGCCAGCGACCCGGCCCGTGGGACCGGCAGTTCGTCGGCGCGCAGCGAGACGTTGATGCCGACTCCGATCACCACGCCATCGTTCCCGGCGCGCTCGGCGAGGATGCCGCCGGCCTTGCGCTCCTCGTCGCCGACGGTCACCAGCAGGTCGTTGGGCCACTTCAGGGCGGTGTCGACCCCCGCCACCCGGGACAGCCCGGTCGCCACGGCGACGCCGGTGAGCAGCGGCAGCCAGCCCCAGCGGGCCACGGGGATCTCGGCGGGCCGCAGCAGCACGGAGAAGAACAGCCCGGAGCGGGCGGGTGCCGTCCACTGCCGGTCGAGCCGCCCCCGCGCGGCGCTCTGCTCCTCGGCGACGAGGACGACACCCTCCGCCAGGTCCCCCTCGGCGGCCCGGGCGACGAGGTCGGAGTTGGTGGACCCGGTGCGCTGCACGACGTCGACCTGCCGCCACAGCCCCCCGTCCCGCACCAGTCCCCGGCGCAGGGCGGTGCTGCTGAGGGGCGGCCGGTCCAGGTCGGACCAACGGCTGTCCGGGGCGTCGGAGGAGTCGGAGGAGTCTCGGGGCGTCATGCAACCCACCCTAGGTGTGGGAAAGACCGCACTGCCGAACGGAAGGGCCCCTACTACTCTACGAACGAGTAACCGTCCCCCCTTTTGAGCAGGCAGGGAGCCGCATCCCGATGTCCGAGCCGGAAGCGCAGCAGCCCGACATCCACACGACCGCGGGCAAGCTCGCGGATCTCAGGCGCCGTATCGAGGAGGCGACGCACGCCGGTTCCGCACGCGCCGTGGAGAAACAGCACGCCAAGGGCAAGCTGACGGCTCGTGAACGCATCGACCTCCTTCTCGACGAGGGTTCCTTCGTCGAGCTGGACGAGTTCGCCCGGCACCGCTCCACCAACTTCGGCCTCGACGCCAACCGCCCCTACGGCGACGGCGTCGTCACCGGCTACGGCACCGTCGACGGCCGCCCCGTCGCCGTCTTCTCCCAGGACTTCACGGTCTTCGGCGGCGCGCTCGGCGAGGTCTACGGCCAGAAGATCGTCAAGGTCATGGACTTCGCCCTGAAGACCGGCTGCCCGGTCATCGGCATCAACGACTCCGGCGGCGCCCGCATCCAGGAAGGCGTGGCCTCCCTCGGCGCGTACGGCGAGATCTTCCGCCGCAACACCCACGCCTCCGGCGTGATCCCGCAGATCAGCCTGGTCGTCGGACCGTGCGCGGGCGGCGCGGTGTACTCCCCCGCGATCACCGACTTCACGGTGATGGTCGACCAGACCAGCCACATGTTCATCACCGGACCCGACGTCATCAAGACGGTCACCGGTGAGGACGTCGGCTTCGAGGAGCTGGGCGGCGCCCGCACCCACAACTCCACCTCGGGCGTGGCCCACCACATGGCCGGCGACGAGAAGGACGCCGTCGAGTACGTCAAGCAGCTGCTGTCGTACCTGCCGTCCAACAACCTCTCCGAGCCCCCCGCCTTCCCGGAGGAGGCGGACCTCGCGGTCACGGACGAGGACGCCGAGCTGGACACGATCGTCCCCGACTCGGCGAACCAGCCCTACGACATGCACGCGGTCATCGAGCACGTGCTGGACGACGGCGAGTTCTTCGAGACCCAGCCCCTCTACGCGCCGAACATCCTCACCGGCTTCGGCCGGGTCGAGGGCCGCCCGGTCGGGATCGTCGCCAACCAGCCGATGCAGTTCGCCGGCTGCCTGGACATCACGGCCTCCGAGAAGGCGGCCCGCTTCGTGCGCACCTGCGACGCCTTCAACGTCCCCGTCCTCACCTTCGTGGACGTCCCCGGCTTCCTGCCGGGTGTGGACCAGGAGCACGACGGCATCATCCGCCGCGGCGCCAAGCTGATCTTCGCCTACGCCGAGGCCACGGTCCCGCTCATCACGGTCATCACCCGCAAGGCCTTCGGCGGCGCCTACGACGTCATGGGCTCCAAGCACCTGGGCGCCGACCTCAACCTGGCCTGGCCCACCGCCCAGATCGCCGTCATGGGCGCCCAGGGCGCGGTCAACATCCTGCACCGCCGCACCATCGCCGAGGCCGGTGACGACACCGAGGCCACCCGCGCCCGTCTGATCCAGGAGTACGAGGACGCCCTCCTCAACCCCTACACGGCGGCCGAACGCGGCTACGTCGACGCGGTGATCATGCCGTCCGACACCCGCCGCCACATCGTCCGGGGCCTGCGCCAGCTGCGCACCAAGCGGGAGTCCCTGCCCCCGAAGAAGCACGGCAACATCCCCCTGTAAGGAGCCGCTGTGACCATCAAGGTCGTACGGGGCAACCCCACCCCGGAAGAACTGGCCGCCGCCCTGACGGTGGTCAGGGCCCGCGCGGTGACGGCGGCCGCCGAGCCGTCCACCACCGACCGCCCGCACGACGCCTGGTCGGACCCGTCCCGCATCGCAACCACCCGTCTCCCCCAGCCGGGCCCGACCTCATGGGCCCGCACGTACTGGCCCGGGTGAGGCCGGACACCCAGGGGCGCGGGGCTGTGCCGATTTGCGGCTCCGCCGCGTGGGCGCACGGAAGAGGAACCCCGCGCCCCGATTTAAGTACCCGTACTCAAGCCCCGCCCCCCGGCCAAGCCCCACGCTGGTGGCATGCTGTGGTCCGACCCCGAGAACGAGCCGCCCAAGGAACTGCGCGACATGCAGAACATGCTGCGGCGGCTGAGCGTCTTCCTGGCGCTGGCCATGGTCCTCGCGATGATCGTCCTCGGCCTGGGGTGAGCCGCCCCCGCTCCCGGTGGCTAATGTGACCCCATGACTGCTGCTCAGCCCCGCCGCCGACTCGTCCTCGCCTCCCAGTCCCCGGCCCGGCTCGGCCTGTTGCGCCAGGCCGGACTGGCCCCCGAGGTGCTCGTGAGCGGTGTCGACGAGGAGGCCGTCACCGCCCCCACCCCCGCCGAGTTGGCCCTCGCCCTGGCCGAGGCCAAGGCGTCCGTGGTGGCCGCGAAGCCGGAGGTGCACGGCGCCCTGGTGATCGGCTGCGACTCGGTGCTCGACCTGGACGGCCAGGCGCTCGGCAAGCCCGCGGACGCCGAGGAGGCCACCGCCCGCTGGAAGGCGATGCGCGGCCGGGCGGGCACGCTGCAGACCGGCCACTGCGTCTGGGACACCGCCTCCGGCCGCCACGTCTCGGCGACCGCGTCCACGGTCGTCCGCTTCGGCGAGCCGACCGACGACGAGATCGCCGCCTACGTCGCCTCCGGGGAGCCCCTGTACGTCGCCGGGGCCTTCACCCTGGACGGCCGTTCGGCCCCCTTCATCGACGGCATCGACGGCGACCACGGGAACGTCATCGGCCTCAGCCTGCCCCTGCTGCGCCGCCTCCTCGCCGACCTCGGCATCGGCATCACGGAGTTGTGGGCGCCGGCGGAGAGCTGACCGGGGAGCCGTCACCGCCCTTGCCGTCCTCGGGCCGCTGCCCGGCGGCGGGCTCCTCCCGGGCGTCGTACGTCATCAGCAGCAGCACGATCAGGCCCAGTACGACGATCATGAAGATGAAGGCGCCGGGCCCCACCAGCCCCCAGGTGAAGGCGCCGAGCAGCCCGTGCACCACGGCGGCGCTGATCAGCAGGATCCGGCCGACCCCCGCCGGCGCGCGGTCGCGCACCGCCACGAGCAGCGCGACCAGGCCGCACAGCGCGAAGTACAGCCCGAAGACGACCCCGCCGATCTTCGAGGAGAGGGACATCATGTCCGGGTCGAGACCGGCCAGGGACATGTCCTGCCGGTCGACGACGACCGCCAGGAACCAGTTCAGCGCCGCGACGCCGACGGCCTCCACGAAGAGCACGACCGCCACGACCCACGCCACCGGCCTGCGCACTGACACCGGTCCCCACCCACCTTCGACCGCTGCCGCACACGACAGCTGTTACCCCAAGTACGTTCGAGACCCGAGGAACGCTACTAACGGGTAATGCGCACCACAAGGGTTCCGGCACGAGCAAAGAATCATTGGGCCATTAGTAGGGACTCCACAAAGAAACCGAGTGGCCCGCAGCACGCTCTCACAGAGACCTTGACCACATCGGAGGGCTAGGGTTGCCCCCAGGAGCCCTGCGTACCGCGGTACTACAAGGGCTTTCGGGGGTCGAGCGAGCCTCGAATCACGCTCCGTGTGGGCAAGCTCACCATTGGGGACGGGTCGAAGTGCCGTGTCGGCAGTCCCTAAACTCGGCTTGTTTCAAGGAGGGAGCCTCAATCGTGCGCAAGGTGCTCATCGCCAATCGTGGCGAAATCGCTGTCCGCGTGGCCCGGGCCTGCCGGGACGCCGGGATCGCGAGCGTGGCCGTCTACGCGGACCCGGACCGGGACGCTTTGCATGTCCGCGCCGCTGATGAGGCGTTCGCCCTGGGTGGTGACACCCCCGCGACCAGCTATCTGGACATCGCCAAGGTCCTCAAAGCCGCGCGTGAGTCGGGCGCGGACGCCATCCACCCCGGTTACGGGTTCCTCTCCGAGAACGCGGAGTTCGCGCAGGCGGTCCTGGACGCGGGCCTGATCTGGATCGGTCCGCCCCCGCACGCCATCCGCGACCTGGGTGACAAGGTCGCCGCCCGGCACATCGCCCAGCGGGCCGGCGCTCCGCTGGTCGCGGGCACCCCGGACCCGGTCTCGGGTGCGGACGAGGTCGTCGCCTTCGCCAAGGAGCACGGCCTGCCGATCGCGATCAAGGCCGCGTTCGGCGGCGGCGGCCGCGGCCTGAAGGTCGCCCGGACCCTGGAAGAGGTGCCGGAGCTGTACGACTCGGCGGTGCGTGAGGCGGTGGCGGCCTTCGGGCGCGGCGAGTGCTTCGTGGAGCGCTACCTCGACAAGCCCCGCCACGTGGAGACCCAGTGCCTGGCCGACACCCACGGCAACGTGGTCGTCGTCTCCACCCGGGACTGCTCGCTGCAGCGCCGCCACCAGAAGCTGGTCGAGGAGGCCCCCGCGCCGTTCCTGTCGGAGGCGCAGCTGGAGGAGCTGTACGCGTCGTCCAAGGCGATCCTGAAGGAGGCCGGCTACGTCGGCGCCGGCACGGTGGAGTTCCTCGTCGGTATGGACGGCACGATCTCCTTCCTGGAGGTCAACACCCGTCTTCAGGTCGAGCACCCGGTCACCGAGGAAGTCGCCGGTATCGACCTGGTCCGGGAGATGTTCCGCATCGCCGACGGTGAGGAACTGGGCTACGACGACCCGGCGCTGCGCGGGCACTCCTTCGAGTTCCGCATCAACGGCGAGGACCCCGGCCGCGGTTTCCTGCCCGCCCCCGGCACCGTCACCCGCTTCGAGGGCCCGACCGGTCCGGGCGTGCGTCTGGACGCGGGCGTCGAGTCCGGCAGCGTGATCGGCCCGGCCTGGGACTCCCTGCTCGCGAAGCTGATCGTCACCGGCCGCACCCGGAAGGAAGCACTCCAGCGCGCCGCCCGCGCCCTGGACGAGTTCCAGGTCGAGGGCATGGCCACCGCCATCCCCTTCCACCGCACCGTCGTCCGCGATGCGGCCTTCGCCCCGGAACTGACCGGCTCCACCGACCCGTTCACGGTCCACACCCGGTGGATCGAGACGGAGTTCGTCAACGACATCAAGCCCTTCACCGCGCCCGCGGACAGCGAGGCGGACGAGGAGAGCGGCCGCGAAACGGTCGTCGTGGAGGTCGGCGGCAAGCGCCTGGAGGTCTCCCTGCCCTCCAGCCTGGGCATGTCGCTGGCCCGCACCGGCCTGGCGGCCGGGGCCCGGCCCAAGCGCCGCGCGGCGAAGAAGTCCGGCCCCGCGGCCTCCGGTGACACCCTCGCCTCGCCGATGCAGGGCACGATCGTGAAGATCGCCGTCGAGGAGGGCCAGGACGTCGCCGAGGGCGACCTGATCGTCGTCCTGGAGGCGATGAAGATGGAACAGCCGATCAACGCCCACAAGGCCGGCACCGTCAAGGGCCTGGGCGCCGAGGTCGGCGCCTCCATCACCTCCGGCGCCGCGATCTGCGAGATCAAGGACTGAGCACCACCCGCACCACACGACAGGGGCGCCCGCCGGACCACCTCACACGGTCCACCGGACGCCCCTGTCACTGTCCGCCGGACGAGGCGCTACCGACGACGCAGGTCGGCGACGCGCGCCCGCTCCGTCCCGCCGTTCTGCTCACTCAGAGCGGTGGCCGACCGCAGCCCCGCCGCCGCGCCCGGAACCTGTCGGCGTGGCCCCGGAAGCGGCACGTCCCGGCGCTGCTGACGGGCCACCGAATCACCCCCCGAGGCCCCAGGTGCCCCGGTGCCGTCAGCCGTACCACCCCCCGACGCCCCGGCCACGGCGATCTGCACGCCCTGGTCGGCCAGGGCCTGGAGCTCGGTGGCGGCACGCTCGTCGTGGGCCGGCGACTCGTCGGTGACCAGACGGGTGATGACGTCGGTGGGCACGGTCTGGAACATGGTGTCCGTACCCAGCTTGGAGTGGTCGGCGAGGACGACGACCTCGGCGGCGGCCTGGACCAGCGCCCGGTCGACTGACGCCGACAGCATGTTGGAGGTGGACAGCCCCCGCTCGGCGGTCAGCCCGCTCCCGGACAGGAATGCCTTGGAGACCCGCAGCCCCTGCAGGGACTGCTCGGCCCCCGACCCCACCAGGGCGTAGTTGGACCCCCTGAGCGTGCCTCCGGTCATCACCACCTCGACCCGGTTGGCATGGGCAAGGGCCTGGGCCACCAGCAGCGAATTGGTGACGACGGTCAGTCCGGGCACCCGCGCGAGCCGACGTGCCAGCTCCTGCGTCGTGGTACCCGCGCCCACCACGATGGCTTCGCCCTCATCGACGAGGCCCGCGGCGAGATCGGCGATGGCCGTCTTCTCGGCGGTCGCGAGATGGGATTTCTGCGGAAAGCCGGACTCTCGCGTGAACCCGCCCGGCAGTACCGCACCGCCGTGCCGGCGGTCGAGGAGTCCTTCTGCCTCCAGTGCGCGCACGTCCCGCCGTACGGTCACTTCGGAGGTCTGGACGACGCGGGCGAGCTCACGGAGCGACACGGCCCCGTTCGCTCGCACCATTTCGAGGATCAATTGGCGACGTTCTGCAGCGAACACGAAACTGACAGTAACCCCAACGACCGTCTGCTTTCAGCAGTATGCGCCGAATAACAGAAGTTGTTCGCATGCCACCACCGGAAGTGGTATACGGGCCTACCCCGGCCGCCTATGCCATCCGCAAGCACCGCAACTCCCCGTGACCAGCGGGGAGTCATTTCCAGCCGCGCCCACCGGACTACTGCTCCCCGCCGCCCTTCCGGGTGTGCAACTGCCGTGCCACCTCGGCGATCGACCCCGACAGCGAGGGATACACGGTGAAGGCGTTGGCGATCTGCTCGACCGTCAGGTTGTTGTCGACGGCGATCGAGATCGGATGGATCAGCTCCGAAGCACGCGGCGCCACCACCACACCCCCCACCACGATCTCGGTACCGGGCCGGCAGAAGATCTTGACGAAGCCGTCCCGGATGCCCTGCATCTTGGCGCGCGGGTTGCGCAGCAGCGGCAGCTTCACCACGCGGGCATCGATCTTGCCGGCGTCCACGTCGGCCTGCGAGTAGCCGACGGTGGCGATCTCGGGGTCGGTGAAGACGTTGGCGGACACGGTCTTCAGATTCAGCGGAGTAACGGCGTCGCCGAGGAAGTGGTACATGGCGATCCGCCCCTGCATGGCCGCCACCGAGGCCAGCGCGAAGACACCGGTGACGTCACCGGCGGCGTACACACCGGGGGCCGAGGTCCGCGAGACGCGGTCGGTCTTGATGTGCCCGGAGTCCTTGAGCCGGACTCCCGCCTCCTCCAGCCCCATCCCCTCCGTGTTGGGAATGGCGCCGACGGCCATCAGACAGTGCGACCCGGTGATGACCCGCCCGTCCGACAGCGTCACCTCGACCCGGTCCCCGACCCGCTTGACGGACTGGGCCCGCGACCGCGACATGACGTTCATCCCACGCCGCCGGAACACGTCCTCCAGAACGGCCGCCGCATCCGGGTCCTCACCCGGCAGCACCCGGTCCCGCGACGACACGAGGGTGACCCGGGACCCGAGCGCCTGATAGGCCCCGGCGAACTCGGCACCGGTGACACCGGACCCGACCACGATGAGCTCTTCGGGCAGCTCCTCCAGGTCGTACACCTGGGTCCAGTTCAGGATCCGCTCCCCGTCGGGCCGCGCGTCCGGCAGCTCCCGCGGATGCCCACCCGTAGCGATGAGCACCGCGTCGGCGGTCAGCGTCTCCTCGCTCCCGTCGGCGGCCCGCACCACGACCTTCCGCGAGCCGTCGAGCCCCTGCATGCCCTCCAGCCGCCCGCGCCCGCGCATGACCCGCGCACCCGCACGGGTCACGGAGGCGGTGATGTCGTGCGACTGCGCCAGCGCGAGCCGCTTCACCCGCCGGTTGACCTTGCCCAGATCGACCCCCACCACCCGGGCGGCCTGCTCCATGGGCGGAGTGTCGTCGGCGACGATGATCCCCAGCTCCTCGTAGGAGGAGTCGAAGGTGGTCATCACCTCAGCCGTGGCGATGAGGGTCTTGGACGGCACGCAGTCGGTCAGCACCGACGCCCCGCCCAGACCGTCGCAGTCGACGACGGTCACCTCCGCGCCGAGCTGAGCGGCCACCAGCGCCGCTTCGTATCCGCCGGGTCCGCCGCCAATGATCACGATCCGAGTCACGTACCCCATTGTCCCGCACCCTTCAACGAGAAGCCGCCCGGGGCCACCACCGTTACGACAGCGATGCCCGACACCCCTGCCGTACCCTTCCCCCCATGTCGCTCTACGCCGCCTACGCCGGCAACCTCGACGCGCGGTTGATGACCCGCCGCGCCCCGCACTCGCCGCTGCGCGCCACCGGCTGGCTGAACGGGTGGCGGCTGACCTTCGGGGGCGAGCACATGGGCTGGGAGGGCGCCCTGGCGACCCTCGTGGAGGACCCGATCTCGCAGGTCTTCGTCTCCCTCTACGACATCGCCCCCATGGACGAGGACTCCCTCGACCGCTGGGAGGGCGTGGGCCTGGACATCTACCGCCGCACAAGGGTCCGCATCCACACCCTCGACGGCGAGGAGGGTGCCTGGACCTACGTCCTGAACGCCTACGAGGGCGGCCTGCCCTCCGCCCGCTATCTGGGCGAGATCGCGGACGCCGCCGAATCGTCCGGCGCCCCCCACGACTACGTGATGGAACTCCGCAAACGCCCCTGCTGAGGACCGCCCTCGTCAAAACCTCCAACCCAAAAACCACCATCCCGTGACCTCTACCATCTACGCGCGTAGCCACAAACCGGCTACCCTCTTCGCGTGAACGCATCTCTTCTTCCGGACGACATCCAGGGCGACCCGTACGCCGCCGCCGACGCCGCCGCGGCCCGCCTGCGCGAACTCACCGGCGCCGAGACCCACGACGTCGCCCTCGTGATGGGCTCCGGCTGGGCACCGGCCGTGGACGCCCTGGGCGCCCCCGAGACCGATCTCCAGGTCACCGACCTGCCGGGCTTCCCCAAGCCCGCGGTGGAGGGCCACGGCGGCAAGGTCCGCTCATACACCCTCGGTGACAAGCGCGCGCTGGTCTTCCTGGGCCGCACCCACTACTACGAGGGCCACGGCGTCGCCGCCGTCTCACACGGCGTCCGCACCGCGGTCGCCGCCGGCGCCAAGACGATCATCCTGACCAACGGCTGCGGCGGCCTGCGCGAGGGCATGCGCCCCGGCCAGCCGGTCCTGATCAGCGACCACATCAACCTGACCGCCACCTCCCCCATCGTCGGCGCCAACTTCGTCGACCTCACCGACCTCTACTCGCCCCGCCTGCGGGCGCTGTGCAAGGAGGTCGACGACACGCTGGAGGAGGGCGTCTACGCCCAGTTCCCCGGCCCGCACTACGAGACCCCGGCCGAGATCCGCATGGCCCGCGTCATCGGTGCCGACCTGGTGGGCATGTCGACGGTCCTGGAGGCGATCGCGGCCCGCGAGGCCGGGGCGGAGGTGCTGGGCATCTCCCTGGTCACCAACCTCGCCGCGGGCATGACGGGCGAGCCCCTCAACCACGAGGAGGTCCTCCAGGCGGGCCGCGACTCCGCCGCGCGCATGGGGAAGCTGCTCACCCAGGTCCTGGGCCGGCTGTAGCCGAGGCCCAGTGGTCCGGCGTGGGCTTGGCACCCGGCGCGGGGGCTGGCGCGGCGGTGGGAAGCGCAGCCCGGCGTTGCGGGGTGCCGCTGCGCCCACCCGTGCCGCCCCAGCGGCACGACTGCCCGCAGCTAGGGGGCGACGGCCCGCAGGCGCGTACGGCGAGCAGGGGACGTGTCGGGGGGTGTTCGCCCGCAGCGGTTGGCGCGTCAACCCGGCGAGCCCCTGTAACCGACCGATTCCGCGCCGTTCCGAGGACGAACACCCCCCGACGCGGCCCCGACCCACAACCGCACCCACCGCGCTACGCGCACCCCCACCAAAGCCGCAGCGGCGCCGCAGGCACCCCGCACCCCCCAAACCCGCACAGGCGCCGCAGGCACCCCGCACCCGTACCACCGACACCCGAGAGGCTGACCGACGTGCAAGACGTGCAAGACGACCTCCTCGCACGAGCCAAGGCATGGCTGGCCGAGGACCCCGACGCGGACACCCGCGCGGAACTCGCCCGCCTCATCGACGCCGAGGACCACGCCGAGCTCACCGCACGCTTCTCCGGCACCCTCCAGTTCGGCACCGCGGGCCTGCGCGGCGAACTCGGCGCCGGTCCGATGCGCATGAACCGCTCGGTGGTCATCCGCGCCGCCGCGGGCCTCGCCGCGTACCTCAAGAAACAAGGCCGGCACGACGGCCTCGTCGTCATCGGCTACGACGCCCGCCACAAGTCCGCCGACTTCGCCCGCGACACCGCCGCCGTCATGACGGGCGCCGGCCTCAGGGCGGCCGTACTCCCCCGCCCCCTCCCCACCCCCGTGCTCGCCTTCGCGATCCGCCACCTCGGCGCGGTCGCCGGAGTGGAGGTCACCGCCAGCCACAACCCGCCCCGCGACAACGGCTACAAGGTGTACCTCGGCGACGGCTCCCAGATCGTGCCCCCCGCCGACGCCGACATCGCCGCCGAGATCGACGCCGTACGCACCCTCCACGACGTCCCGCGCCCCGACACCGGCTGGCAGACCCTCGACGACGCCGTCCTCGACGCCTACCTCACCCGCACGGACGCCGTCCTCGCCCCCGGCTCCCCCCGCACCGCCCGCACCGTCTACACGGCGATGCACGGCGTGGGCAAGGACACCCTCCTCACCGCCTTCGCCCGAGCCGGCTTCCCGCGCCCCACCCTCGTCACCGAGCAGGCCGACCCCGACCCGGACTTCCCCACCGTCGCCTTCCCCAACCCGGAGGAGCCCGGCGCGATGGACCTCGCCTTCGCGAAGGCAAGGGAGACGGCCCCCGACCTGATCATCGCCAACGACCCGGACGCGGACCGCCTGGCAGTGGCCGTACCCGACGCCGCGGAGGCCACCGGCTGGCGCATGCTCCGGGGCGACGAGGTGGGCGCCCTGCTCGCCACCCACCTGGTCACCCGCGGAGCGCACGGCACGTTCGCGGAGTCGATCGTCTCGTCGTCCCTCCTCGCCCGCATCGCCGCCAAGGCGAACCTCACGCACGTCGAAACCCTCACCGGCTTCAAGTGGATCGCCCGCGTCGAGAACATCCGCTACGGCTACGAGGAGGCCCTCGGCTACTGCGTCGACCCGGAGGGCGTCCGCGACAAGGACGGCATCACCGCGGCCCTCCTGATCACGGAGCTGGCCTCCACCCTCAAGCAGGCCGACCGCACGCTCCTCGACCTCCTCGACGACATCGCCGTGGAGCACGGCCTGCACGCCACGGACCAGCTCTCGGTCCGCGTGGAGGATCTCTCCCTGATCGCCGCGGCGATGAACCGCCTGCGCGAACAGCCCCCGGCAACCCTCGCGGGCCTCCCGGTCACCACCGCGGAGGACCTCACCCGGGGCACGGACACCCTCCCGCCCACCGACGGCCTGCGCTACACGCTCGACGGCGCCCGGGTGATCGTCCGTCCGAGCGGCACGGAGCCCAAGCTGAAGTGCTACCTGGAGGTGGTCGTCCCGGTGGCCGAGCACGCCGGCCTCCCTGCGGCCCGCGCCAAGGCCGCGGACCTGCTGACCGCACTCAAGCGCGACCTGTCGACGGCGGCGGGCATCTGAAAAGCCGGGCGTGCGACGGGCATCTCAAAAGCCGGGGGTGCAAGGCACCCCCGGCCACACTCACCCACCCGCACCACCCGTCACCCCATCACCGGTCACCGGTCACCGGTCACCCCACCCCGAACAGCACCCCCAGCGCCACCGCCCCCGCCACCACCGGCACGACGATCTCGTAGGCCCACCGCACGGTCACGTCGCCCCGGGAGCCCGCGGCGTCCTTCCGCGCCTCCCACAGCTCACGCAGCTCGTCCATGACCTTGTCGGCCTCGGCCCGCACCGGCCCGTCCGCCTCGCCGCCGGAGGCCCCGGCACCACCCCGCGAACCGAACTGCCCCACGCCCCCGAGCACGCTCCCGCGCCTGCGTCCGGCACCACCGGCGGCCCGCCGGTCCTCCTGCCGCGCGGCCTTCTTGCGCCCGCGCAGCGAGACGGGAATGGACCACAGCTGGTACTTGGCGCCGCCCTCGTCGAAGACCTCGTTCGAGTAGGCGGACCGGAACGACTCGACCTGTGCCCAGGGAAGCACGATCACGCGGAACGGATTGCGCACCCGCATCCGGTCCTCGTTCGCGAAGACCGCGGGCCGCACTGTGTAGGCGGCGACGAGCGGCACCAGGAAGACCAGCGCCGCGAGCGCCTTCCAGCGGGTGTCCCCCTCGCCCGTGACCAGGGCGTCGATGCCGAGCCACAGCGCGAGAGCGAGTACCAGCACGCCTCCGGAGATACCCGCGGGCGAGCGGTAGGCCCGGTCCTTGGACACGGGTCCCGAGGGCTGCGGCGAGGATGACTGGGGCTCCGGGGTGGTCATGCTGCCGATTGTGCCCGACGCCCCGCCCGGCGCTCACATGCGGTGCCGCTACATCGGACGAGATCGGACGAGCCCGCGGGGGCTGTACAGACCGCTACGCGCGTAGATATGCTCGTCTGGTGACCATGCCCACCACTGCACCCGCCGAAAACGGACCCGCACAGGGCCCCGTAACCGGACCCGTAAACGGACCCGCACACGGATTCGCCGACGTCACCGCGTCCGACAGCACCCTGCGCCGCTTCCTCCACGGACTGCCCGGCGTCGACGCCGTCGGCCTGGAGGCGCGCGCCGCCTCTCTCGGCACCCGATCCATCAAGACCACCGCGAAGGCGTACGCCCTCGACCTCGCCATCTCGATGGTCGACCTGACGACGCTGGAAGGCGCGGACACCCCGGGCAAGGTCCGGGCGCTCGGCGCGAAGGCGGTCCGCCCCGATCCGACCGACCGCACGGCCCCGGCGACGGCGGCCGTCTGCGTCTACCCCGACATGGTGCCCACCGCCAAGGAGGCCGTCGCGGGCTCCGGCGTGAAGGTCGCCTCGGTCGCCACCGCCTTCCCGGCCGGCCGCGCCTCCCTCGCCGTGAAGCTCGCCGACGTGCGCGAGGCCGTGGCGGCGGGCGCGGACGAGGTGGACATGGTCATCGACCGCGGCGCGTTCCTGGCCGGTCACTACATGAAGGTGTACGACGAGATCACCGCCGTGCGCGAGGCATGCGGCACGGCCGCCCGCCTCAAGGTCATCTTCGAGACCGGCGAGCTGTCGACGTACGACAACATCCGCCGCGCCAGCTGGCTCGGCATGCTGGCGGGCGCGGACTTCATCAAGACATCGACCGGCAAGGTCGCGGTCAACGCGACACCCGCCAACACGCTCCTCATGCTGGAGGCGGTCCGCGACTTCCGCGCGCAGACCGGTGTCCAGGTGGGCGTGAAGCCGGCCGGCGGCATCCGCACCGCCAAGGACGCGATCAAGTTCCTGGTCCTGGTCAACGAGACGGCGGGCGAGGACTGGCTGGACAACCACTGGTTCCGCTTCGGCGCCTCCTCCCTCCTCAACGACCTGCTGATGCAGCGCCAGAAGCTGGCCACAGGCCGTTACTCCGGCCCCGACTACGTGACGGTGGACTGATCGACATGGCACCCACACCCTCATCCGCACCGGCACCGGCATTCGACTACGCACCGGCGCCCGAGTCGCGCGCGGTCGTCGACATCGCGCCCTCGTACGGCCTGTTCATCGACGGCGAGTTCACCGATGCGGCCGACGGCAAGGTCTTCAAGACGGTCTCCCCCTCCACCGAGGAGGTCCTCTCCGAGGTCGCCGAAGCCGGCGAGGCGGACGTCGACCGCGCCGTGAAGGCCGCCCGCAGGGCCTTCGAGAAGTGGTCGGCGCTGCCCGGCGCGGAGCGCGCGAAGTACCTCTTCCGCATCGCCCGCATCATCCAGGAACGCAGCCGCGAGCTGGCCGTCCTGGAGACCCTCGACAACGGCAAGCCGATCAGGGAGACGCGCGACGCGGACCTCCCCCTGGTGGCGGCGCACTTCTTCTACTACGCGGGCTGGGCCGACAAGCTGGACCACGCGGGCTACGGCGCGAACCCCCGCCCCCTCGGCGTGGCCGGCCAGGTCATCCCCTGGAACTTCCCCCTCCTGATGCTGGCGTGGAAGATCGCCCCGGCGCTCGCCACCGGCAACACGGTGGTCCTGAAGCCCGCCGAGACGACCCCCCTCTCGGCCCTGTTCTTCGCGGACATCTGCCGCCAGGCCGGGCTGCCCAAGGGCGTCGTCAACATCATCACCGGCGACGGCCGCGCCGGGGCGGCGCTCACCGCGCACCCCGACGTGAACAAGGTCGCCTTCACGGGCTCCACGGCGGTCGGCAAGCAGATCGCGCGCACGGTCGCGGGCACCCGCAAGAAGCTCACGCTCGAACTGGGCGGCAAGGGCGCCAACATCGTCTTCGACGACGCCCCGATCGACCAGGCCGTCGAGGGCATCGTCAACGGCATCTTCTTCAACCAGGGCCAGGTCTGCTGCGCCGGCAGCCGCCTCCTGGTCCAGGAGTCGATCCACGACGAGCTCCTGGACTCCCTCAAGCGCAGGCTCACCACCCTCCGCCTGGGCGACCCGCTGGACAAGAACACGGACATCGGCGCGATCAACTCCGCCGAGCAGCTGGCCCGCATCACCGCCCTCGCCGACCAGGGCGAGGCGGAGGGCGCCGAGCGCTGGTCCCCGGCCTGCGAACTCCCCTCCTCCGGCTACTGGTTCGCCCCGACGCTCTTCACGAACGTCACCCAGGCGCACACCGTCGCCCGCGACGAGATCTTCGGCCCGGTCCTGTCCGTCCTCACCTTCCGCACACCGGACGAGGCGGTCGCCAAGGCCAACAACACGCCGTACGGCCTGTCGGCGGGCATCTGGACGGAGAAGGGCTCGCGCATCCTGGCGGTCGCGAACAAGCTCCGTGCGGGTGTGATCTGGTCCAACACGTTCAACAAGTTCGACCCGACGTCGCCGTTCGGCGGCTACAAGGAGTCGGGCTTCGGCCGCGAGGGCGGCCGCCACGGCCTGGAGGCGTACCTCGATGTCTGAGCGACTCAGCGTGCTGAAGACCTACAAGCTGTACGTCGGCGGGAAGTTCCCGCGTTCCGAGAGCGGCCGGGTGTACGAGGTGACCGACGCAAAGGGCAAGTGGCTGGCCAATGCCCCCCTCTCCTCCCGCAAGGACGCCCGTGACGCCGTGGTCGCCGCGCGCAAGGCGTTCGGCGGCTGGTCCGGCGCGACGGCGTACAACCGCGGACAGATCCTCTACCGGATCGCCGAGATGCTGGAGGGCCGCCGCGACCAGTACGTCGCGGAGGTCGCCGACGCGGAGGGCCTGTCGAAGTCGAAGGCGGCGGCCCAGGTGGACGCCGCGATCGACCGCTGGGTCTGGTACGCGGGCTGGACCGACAAGATCGCCCAGGTGGTCGGCGGCGGCAACCCGGTCGCGGGCCCCTTCTTCAACCTCTCCTCCCCGGAGCCGACCGGCGTCGTGGCCGTCCTGGCCCCGCAGAAGTCGTCCTTCCTGGGCCTGGTGTCCGTCGTCGCCCCGGTCATCGCGACCGGCAACACGGCGGTCGTGGTCGCCTCGGAGAAGTCCCCGCTCCCCGCCCTCTCCCTGGGCGAGGTCCTGGCCACCTCCGACCTGCCCGGCGGCGTGGTCAACGTCCTCTCCGGCCGTACGGCCGAGATCGCCGCCCCGCTCGCCGCCCACCAGGACGTCAACGCGATCGACCTCGCGGGCGCCGACGAGGAGCTGGCGAAGGAGCTGGAGATCGCGGCGGCGGACAACCTCAAGCGCGTCCTGCGTCCACAGCCTGTGGACAACGCCGACTGGTCGGCGACCCCGGGCACGGACCGCATGACGGCGTTCCTGGAGACGAAGACGGTCTGGCACCCGACGGGCGCGCTGGGCGCGTCCGGCTCGTCGTACTGACCGACGCCGACGGGCCGCGGCTCCTCCCCGTCCGGAGGAGCCGCGGTCTTCACTCGGCCGAGCAGGGCCTCGGTTCCGGCCTGCTCGGCGCGGTCTTCCGCCCCGTCAGCGGGGACAGATCCTTCATGTACATCTCCGACCACTCCTTTCCGGCCAGGATCTCCTGGAGCCCCGAGCACACCTTGCTCTGCAGGAGAGGGTCGTCCTTCCGCATCGCCACCCCGTAGGGTTCCGTGCCCGCGCCGCTCGGCAGCAGTTTGAGGTGCGCCGGATCGTTCCGGGCGTACCCGGCCAGAAGGACGTCGTCCGAGGCGACCGCGTACACGCTCGAGCGCTTGTCCAGCAGTCTCTCCACGCACTCCTTGTAGGTGTCGGGCTGCCACTTCCCCGTGGTGTAGCCGTCCTCCTGCAACTTGTCCGCGTACGTCGAGTCCCGCGCCGTGCACACCTCGACGTGGTTCCGCTTCACGTCGACGGCTTCGTCGAGGTCGTACTTCGCGGAGTTCTTGCGGACGAGGAGGCTGCTGCCCGCCTTGTAGTAGGGGCCGACGAACTTGATGCCGTCCCGCTGCTCGCGGGCGGGCGTCATGCTGTACGAGGCGACGACCAGGTCCACTTCCCCGTTCTTCAGCTTGCTCGCCCGGTTGGCCGTGGTCACCCCGTAGAAGTCCACCTGTGCCTTGTCGTAGCCCAGTTTGCCGGCGAGGGCATAGGCGATGTCGACGTCGAACCCGCTCCACACGCCGGTGTCCTCGTTGTAGAAGCTCAGCCCGGGCTGGTCCTCCTTGGCCCCGATCGTCAGCCTCTTCCTGGCGCTCTTCCACTGCTCCCAGGCCTGCTCCGCGTCGCCCCCGGCCGAGCCCGCTCCCTGCTGTCCGGATGCGTCGTCCTGCTCGCCCCCGGAGTCGCCCCGCGAGACGATCCAGCCTCCGCCGGCCAGCAGTACGACACACGCCGCGGCCGCCGCCACCTTCCAGCCCCGGAACCGGCCGCGCCCCTCGCGCGCCGCCGGCGACGACGACTCAGAAGGCGCGTTTCCGGAAGGGATCGGCCCGGAAGGTGCTGTTCCGGAAGGGGCTGTCCCGAAAGGAACGGCTTCGGAGGAAGGCCCGGCGGGCGGCGTGGGCCGGGCCGTGGGCGGGTGCGCGGGGGTGGCGGCCCGGGCGGGGGTCGGCGTGCCCGGCTCGGCGAGGACTTCCCGGAGCATCGCCTCCGCCGTGGCCGCGTCCAGGCGGCCGTCCGGGTCCGTGGCCAGCAGTCCCTGGATGACGGGGCCGAGGGGCCCGGCGTACCGGAGCACGGGCTCGGGCGACTGCTGGATGTTCGCCTGCACCTCCCAGACCTCGTTGCCGCCGAAGGGCAGGCGTCCCTCGACCATCTCGTACAGGGTGACGCCGAGCGCCCACAGGTCGGAGGCGGAGGTGGGGCCGGGAGCGGCGGGGGCGAAGAGTTCGGGCGCCAGGTAGGGAGGCGTACCGATGATGCCGCCGTGCCGGGTGACCCGGTCCGCACCCTCGAAGGTGGCGATGCCGAAGTCCACCAGGACCACCTGGCCGCCGTCCCGCACCAGGACGTTGCCCGGTTTGACGTCGCGGTGCAGGACCGACGCCTCGTGGACGGCCCGCAGGCCCTGGGCCATCTGGAGACCGATGTCCGCGGCCCTGGGCACGCCGAGGACCCCGTCACGGCTCAACAAGTCGGCCAGCGACCGCCCTTCCAGCAGTTTCATCACGATCCAGACCTGGTCGGCGGTCTCGATCTGGTCGTGGACCGTCACCACGTTCTGGTGCTCGATCTTGGCGAGCGCCTCCGCCTCGCGACGGGCGCGCTGCATCGCCGCCTTCTGCGTGTCCGGAGTCATGGCCCTGCGGTCCAGGAGCCCCTTCACGGCGACGAACCGGCGCAGCCGCCGGTCGTGGGCCTTCCAGACCTCGCCCATGCCGCCGCTGCCGATGGGCTCCAGCAGCTCGTAGCGGCCCTCGATCACGGTGTGGGGGACGGGGGGACGATCCTCGGGATGCCCGTCGGCTCCGCCGCCGGCCCCGTTGATTCCGTCGTCGTTGTGCACTCGGCCCCCTAGCACCACTTGCGCGAAACGTGAGTCACCACAGATTAGACGGCCGTCCCGCGAAGCCCCCGCGACGAACGGGCAGGGCGAACCACCGCGACGGAAACGGGCCGCGACCCCCGCTCGGAGGGATCGCGGCCCGGCGTGCGCGGAATGCGTCAGCGCAGCAGCTCCGTCACCTGCCCCACCACCGGCACGGCGCCCAGGGACTGGGCCTGGGCGACCGGCCCGGTGAGGGCCGTCGAGGTCAGCGGCTGGAAGTCGGCGACCTTCGTGCCGACGCCGTTGTCCAGCGGGTCGACGCCGGTGCCGGCCAGCGGGTTGGGCTTGAGGTCGGAGACCGGCCCGGTGACGTAGCCGACGGTGCCGGTCACGGCCGCCAGGCCCGCCTGCGGGTCGATGTTGCCCAGCGAGGTGGGACGGGTGTGGGCCAGGCCGGCGATGGTCTCGCCGCCGCCGTCCGCCGCGGAAGCTGTCGCCGCGCCTGCTGCCAGGGCGGCCCCGGCGGTCGCGAGGGCGACCAGGGCGCGCTGTGCGTGCGGGGTGCGGGGGGACGCGTGTCGGGCCATCGCTGCTGCCACCTCTTGACGTGGATTGCTACGGACTGCCCTGATAACAGCGCACACCGTGATCAGGTCACCGCACAGCGCGACCGGGATGTGACGCGTGCGGCAAAGTCCACCCGCGGGGTCGTACGGCGGCCGTCCGATGCCTCAGACTGGTGTCCCGTGAGCTCCCATCCGCCCATACCGACGCGAGTCGTGCTGCTCTGCGGCCCCTCCGGCTCCGGCAAGTCCCTCCTCGCGGCGCACTCCGGCCTCCCGGTGCTGCGCCTCGACGACTTCTACAAGGAGGGCACCGACCCGACGCTGCCGACGGTGCCGCTCAGTTCCGACATCGACTGGGACCACCCGACGTCCTGGGACGCGGACGCGGCCGTCGCCGCCATCGGGGAGCTGTGCCGCACGGGGCGTACCGACGTGCCCGTCTACGACATCTCGCTCAGTGCCCGCACCGGCGAGGAGACGGTCGACATCGGACGGACGCCGCTGTTCCTCGCGGAGGGCATCTTCGCCGCGGAACTGGTGGCCCGCTGCCGGGAACTGGGCGTGCTGGCCGACGCGCTGTGCCTGAGCCGGGGCCCGCTGACGACGTTCCGCCGCCGCTTCCTGCGGGACCTGCGCGAGGGCCGCAAGTCGGTGCCGTTCCTGCTGCGCAGGGGCTGGCGGCTGATGCGGCTCGAGCGGTCCGTCATCGCCCGGCAGACCGCGCTGGGCGCCCACGCCTGCGACCGGGACGAGGCGATGGGCCGGCTGGCCGCCGCGGCCGCGGGCCGGTGCGCCACCAGCCGTACGGCCGCGTAACGCCCGCCCCCGCACGCAGAAGCGGGACTGGACGGACCCCCCGGCCCTCCAGTCCCGCTCCCTTTCCGCTCCCCCGTGGATCCCCCGTGATCCCCGTCCCCCGTGTCCCCCGTTGTTCCCCCGTGGTGCTTCCCCGTGAGTAAGAGCCCGGGTCCCTCCCCCTGATACACCCCGGCTCGGAATTTCTTTCACGGGGCCCCGCCCCTCGGGCCGGTGCTCCCGGCCCGTACCTTCAGGCGACCAGTTCGCCGAAGGCGTCCTCCTGGTCACGGCCGAAGCTGAGGACCTCGTCCTCGCGCAGCCGGCGCAGGGAGCGCCAGATGCTGGACTTCACCGTGCCGACACTGATGTCGAGGATGTCCGCGATCTCCGGGTCCGTACGGCCCTCGTAGTAGCGCAGGACCAGCATGGTGCGCTGGAGCTCGGGCAGCCGGGCCAGCGCCTGCCACAGGACCGTGCGCAGCTCGGTGCCGCGCATCGCGTCCATGTCGCCGGGCGTCTCCGGCAGTTCCTCGGTCGGGTACTCGTTGAGCTTGCGGCGCCGCCAGGCGCTGATGTGCAGGTTGGTCATGGTGCGGCGGAGGTAACCGCCGACCGCCGCCTTGTCACTGATCCGGTCCCACGCCCGGTAGGTCGAGAACAGCGCGCTCTGCAGCAGGTCCTCGGCCTCGAAGCGGTCGCCGGTGAGGTGGTAGGCGGTCGCGTACAGGGAGGAGCGGCGCTCCTGGACGTAGGCGGTGAACTCCGCCTCCGACAGGGAACGGCGCTCCCCCTGCACCTCCCCGTACGCGGTTCCCCCGTGCGTCTCCCCCCGGTCCCCCGTGTTCCCCTTTTCCCCCGTGCGCGCGTCAACCACCGTCATGTACACGGTGTGCTGACGCCCGGTGCCGCGAGCGCACCCCCGCCCGCTCACGGCACCGGACTTCTCGGAACCCCGGTGTCCGTGCACGTCGTGCAGACGCGTGACCACTGCGCTGGTGTTGGTGCCCTTCAGCGTGTTCATCTCGCGCCCCCCGTCGTGGACTGCCGGTTGCCTGTGACGAAAAGCTTCCCCCGGCCACTTCATGGCCGTGTCCGCCGACTGTCACAGAGCTGTCACAGGGCTCCGTCACGTCTGCGCCACGCTTCCTTCACAGGGTCCGGCGGCGTCCTGGGACCCCAACCGCACCCGCAGGTCGAACACCCACCCCCTCATGGGCCAGAATGAGCGCGTGCCTTCCCTGTTGCTGATCGAGGACGACGACGCCATCCGCACGGCCCTGGAGCTCTCCCTGACCCGCCAGGGCCACCGGGTGGCCACCGCTGCCAGTGGTGAGGACGGTCTGAAGCTGTTGCGCGAGCAGCGGCCCGACCTGATCGTGCTGGACGTGATGCTGCCCGGCATCGACGGTTTCGAGGTGTGCCGCCGCATCCGGCGCACCGACCAGCTGCCGATCATCCTGCTGACCGCGCGCAACGACGACATCGACGTGGTCGTCGGTCTCGAGTCGGGCGCCGACGACTACGTCGTCAAACCCGTCCAGGGCCGGGTGCTCGACGCCCGGATCCGGGCCGTGCTGCGGCGCGGGGAGCGGGAGTCCACCGACTCGGCGAGCTTCGGCAGCCTGGTCATCGACCGTTCCGCGATGACCGTGACGAAGAACGGCGAGGACCTCCAGCTCACGCCGACCGAGCTGCGGCTCCTCCTCGAACTGAGCCGGCGGCCCGGACAGGCGCTGTCCCGGCAGCAGTTGCTGCGGCTGGTGTGGGAGCACGACTACCTCGGTGACTCCCGGCTGGTGGACGCGTGCGTGCAGCGGCTGCGCGCCAAGGTCGAGGACGTGCCGTCGTCCCCGACCCTGATCCGTACCGTGCGCGGTGTCGGCTACCGGCTGGATCCGCCTCAGTGACACGGGAACACCAGGGGGGTACCCGCGGCCTGGCCGCGGCTCGCAAGGGATTCTGGTCCGGGCTGCGCTTCACCAGCCTGCGCCTGAGGCTGGTCCTCGTCTTCGGTCTCGTCGCGCTCACCGCCGCCGTGTCCGCGTCCGGCATCGCGTACTGGCTGAACCGGGAGGCGGTGCTGACCCGCACCCAGGACGCCGTACTGCGCGACTTCGAGCAGGAGATGCAGAACCGGGCGGGCGCGCTGCCCGAGCACCCCACGCAGGACGAGGTGCAGCACACCGCGGGGCAGATGGCCAACAGCAGCCAGCGGTTCTCGGTGCTGCTGGTCGCCGAGGGCACCGACGGCACCGCCGTGTACGGCAGTTCGGGCGGTCTGGGCGGCTTCGCGCTGTCCGACGTGCCCGAGTCGCTGCGCACGGCGGTGAACAAGGAGCAGAAGGTCACCTCGGCCAACAAGCACCCGTACCACCTGTACTGGCAGCGGATCACCGACGACGACACCCCGTACCTGGTGGCCGGCACCCGGGTGATCGGCGGCGGGCCGACCGGCTACATGCTCAAGTCGCTGGAACCGGAGGCCAAGGACCTGAACTCGCTCGCCTGGTCGCTGGGGATCGCCACCGCGCTCGCCCTGCTCGGCTCCGCACTGCTCGCGCAGGCCCTGGCGACGACCGTGCTCAAGCCCGTGCACCGGCTCGGCGTCGCGGCGCGACGCCTGGGCGAGGGGAAGCTGGACACCCGGCTGCGCGTGTCCGGCACCGACGAACTGGCCGATCTGTCCCGGACGTTCAACAGCGCCGCCGAGAACCTGGAGAAGCGGGTCGCGGACATGGCCGGCCGGGAGCAGGCGTCCCGGCGCTTCGTCGCGGACATGAGCCACGAGCTGCGTACGCCGCTGACGGCGCTCACCGCCGTGACGGAGGTGCTGGAGGAGGAGCTGGAGTACGCGGGCGAGGGCGACGGCGAGGGCGGCAGCTTCGACCCGATGGTCGAGCCCGCCGTACGGCTGGTCGTGAGCGAGACACGGCGGCTGAACGACCTGGTGGAGAACCTGATGGAGGTCACCCGCTTCGACGCGGGCACCGCCCGGCTGGTCCTGGACGACGTGGACGTCGCCGACCAGATCACCGCCTGCATCGACGCCCGGGCCTGGCTGGACGCCGTCGAGCTGGACGCCGAGCGCGGCATCCACGCCCGGCTCGACCCGCGCCGCCTGGACGTCATCCTGGCCAACCTGATCGGCAACGCGCTCAAGCACGGCGGGTCGCCGGTGAGGGTGTCCGTGGCGCGGGCGGACGACGAGGTCGTCATCCGGGTGCGGGACAACGGGCCCGGCATCCCCGAGGACGTCCTGCCGCACGTCTTCGACCGCTTCTACAAGGCGAGCGCCTCCCGGCCGCGCTCCGAGGGCAGCGGGCTCGGCCTGTCCATCGCCATGGAGAACGCGCACATCCACGGCGGCGAGATCACCGCCGAGAACGCCCCCGAGGGCGGTGCGGTGTTCACGCTGCGGCTGCCGCAGGACCCGTCCCCGCCCGCCGACGAGGACGCCGAGGACACGGCGGGAGCCGCGGGCGGCGGGAGCAGGGGCAAGGACGCGAAGGGACAGGTCTGATGACCGTACGCCGGCTGCCGGCCCTCTGCGGGCTCCTGGTACTGGCCGTGCTGCTGACCGGGTGCGGCATCCGCGCCACCGAGGTGCCCACGGACTACGGTCCGGCGCCCTCGCGGGTGCGCTGCTCGCTCGCCGAGCCGGACGTGTCGACGCAGGCGGCGCCGGGTCTGCCCGCGCAGGTGTTCCTGTTGTGCGGTTCGTCGCTGGTGGCCGTGGACCGCACGGTGCGGGTGCCGGACGGCGCCTCGGACTCGGGGCGGCGCGTGCTGGTGGCCCAGGGGCTGCTGGACGAGCTGGCGGCGCAGCCGTCGGCCGCGGAGAAGGAGGCCGGGTACACGTCGGACGTGCGCCGCGGGCTCACGGTGACGGGACCGCGCTCCGGCGACCCCGAGGACACGCTGCGGCTGAGCACCGATCCCGACGACCTCACCTCGTACGCCCTCGCGCAGGTCGTGTGCACCTTCTCCGACTCCGCCGCCGCCGAGGGCGACGGCTCCGTGATCCTGGCCGGGCCCACCGACCGGTCCGCCCGCCGCTACTCCTGCACGGACGAGGTCCGGGCCCGGCCCGGCAGCAACGAACCGCCGGCCGACGAGGTCACCGGCGGCTGACGGGCCGCTGCCGGGCCCCCTGCATGGGCCATGTGGCGCAAGCCTCACCCTTGCGGGCAAGAGCCCGGAACCGCGCAGGACGGGGGGTGCGTCTAGGGGGACGTGCAGCGTCATGGGTTCCTCGGCGGCAGCGCCGCGCTCCGCATCCGTGTGACAGGAAGTGTTCTCCTGGTCGCACATCTCGCGTTCGTCGCCTGGTACGCGCTGCGGCCGCTGGACGTCCCCTGGGTGCTGCCGCCGAACCTGCAGCCCTTCGCCGGGATCCGCGCCGACCTGGCGCTGGGCGGGCGCGAGGCGGCCCGTTCGCTGGGCGGGTCGCTGGTCCTGCTGGCACCGCTCGGCGTCCTGCTGCCGATGGCCGGCGGGCGGCTGCACGTCTCGCCGCTGGCGTCCCTGCTGCGCACCACGGCCGCCGCCGCGCTGCTGTCGGTGGGCATCGAGCTGCTGCAGACCGGGGTGCCCGGTCAGGTCGTCGACATCGACTCGGTGCTGCTGAACACGGTGGGCGTGGCCCTGGCACACCTCGCCGTGGTCCCGGCGGGCCGGTCCCGGCTCCGTCGCTGGTACCGGCGGGCCGGATGCGAGGACATCCCCCAGGAGGAGCCCGCTCAGGGTCGGACCCCGACGATTCCCAGGGTCGGTATCGCCCCGTAGAGCGACGCTTTGCGCCGTTCGTCTCCGTAGCGTGGAGGGCAGATGAAGGGGAAGCCGAAGGGCGGCCCCACCCACACGCTCACGAAGGAGCCGCGATGTCCCGCCTCGCCCGCCCCACCCACGGCCGCATGATCGGCGGAGTGTGCGCCGCGCTGGCCCGGCGCTTCGGCACCTCCAACGGCACGATGCGGGTGATCTTCCTGGTCTCCTGCCTGCTGCCCGGCCCGCAGTTCCTGCTCTACCTGGCCCTGTGGATCCTGCTCCCGTCCGAGGAGAAGGCCGCCCGCACGGCCTGGTGACGGACGTACCACCCCTCTGGTACACCGATGGGGCGCACCCGACGACCGGGTGCGCCCCTTCGGCGCGTACTGGGGGGAGGCGGTGGTGCTCAGCCGCCCAGCGGGAGGCCGTTGACCGGCAGGCCCTGGGTGGGCAGTCCCTGCAGCGGCACCCCGCCGAGCAGCTTGGCGACCGGCTCGGTCGGGCCCTCGGCGAGCTGCTCGGCGACCAACTGCTCGACGACCGGCTGCGCGACGGTCAGACCGGTGTGGGAGATCCTGCGGCCCTGCTCCAGCGCGTTGCCCGCGCCGGGCGCCACCTGGGAGACGGTCTCCGCGGGGAGGGTGCGGGCGACGGAGTCCACCGTCTGCGCGGCGTCGGGGAGTTCGGGGGCCGCGGTGGCCGCGCCCGCGCCGGCGGCGGCGAAGGCGGCACCGAGGGCGGCGACACCGAGGGTCTTGGCAGCAGACTGCTTCATGGGAATGCGTCCTCGTAATGGGGTGACGGGGATGTGAGCGGTCCTCGACCGTAAACACGCCCGGCCCCCGACGGCAAACATCGAAATGCGGACGGATTGTGAAATCCCATCCGCGTTCTCGTATTACCGTCACCCCGCACTCAGCCCTCGGACTCCGAAGAACCGCTGGTAGAGGCCGTCTGCTGGAACAGCCATTCGGACTTCAGCTCCGCATATCCCGGCTTGATGACGTCATTGATCATGGCCAGTCGTTCATCGAAAGGAATGAACGCTGATTTCATCGCATTGACGGAGAACCACTGCATGTCGTCGAGCGTGTAACCGAACGCCTCGACAAGGTGCTCGAATTCCCGGCTCATGCTGGTGTGGGACATCAGCCGGTTGTCGGTGTTGACGGTGGCCCGGAAGTGCAGTCGGCGCAGCAGCCCGATGGGGTGATCGGCGTAGGAGTCGGCGGCGCCGGTCTGGAGGTTGGAGCTGGGGCACAGCTCCAACGGGATCCGCTTGTCCCGGACGTAGGAGGCGAGCCGCCCGAGCTTGACCGAGCCGTCCTCGTGGACCTGGATGTCGTCGATGATGCGCACCCCGTGCCCGAGCCGGTCGGCGCCGCACCACTGCAGGGCCTGCCAGATGGACGGCAGCCCGAAGGCCTCGCCGGCGTGGATGGTGAAATGATTGTTTTCCCGCTTCAGGTACTCGAAGGCGTCCAGGTGCCGGGTGGGCGGGTAGCCGGCCTCGGCGCCCGCGATGTCGAATCCGACCACGCCGAGATCGCGGTACCGGTTGGCGAGTTCGGCGATCTCCAGGGAGCGGGCGGCGTGCCGCATGGCGGTGAGCAGGGCGCCGACCCGGATGCGGTGACCGTTCTCCCGGGCGCGCCGCTCGCCCTCCCGGAAGCCCTCGTTGACGGCCTCGACGACCTCTTCGAGGGTCAGCCCCTTCTCCAGGTGCTGCTCGGGCGCGTACCGCACCTCGGCGTAGACGACGCCGTCCTCGGCGAGGTCCTCGGCGCACTCGGCGGCGACCCGGACCAGGGCGTCGCGGGTCTGCATGACGCCGACGGTGTGGGAGAAGGTCTCCAGGTACCGCTCCAGGGACCCTGAGTCGGCGGCCTGCCGGAACCAGGTGCCGAGCAGGTCGGCGTCGGTTTCGGGAAGGTCCCCGTAGCCCGTCTCGCGGGCGAGTTCCACGACCGTGCCCGGCCGCAGACCGCCGTCGAGGTGATCGTGCAGCAGGACCTTCGGTGCCCGGCGGATCCGGTCCGGCGACGGTGTCTTCGAGACGGTCGCGGTATGCGTCGCGCTGCTCGCCGCGGCGCTCTTCTCGGTGCTTCGGCTCGTCATTTCCGCACTCTAACTCCTACGCGCGTAGAACGCCGGGCGAATGCCAGGACCCGGTGCGGTGTACGGACTCCCCGATATGTAACGGTGACTGCGCGGACGGGTTCCGTACACCCGGACTTCTGAGAATCTTCTGCCATGGCACAGCAAGCGACGCCGGTCCGTCGGGCCCGGCTGGGGCGGACGCTCGGTCCGGAGGGGACGGCGGTGAGCGGTGTGGTGCTGCTGCTCCCCGAGGGCGACGAGGTCTCCGAGCGCAGGCCCTCCGCGCTGCTCGCGGCCGCGTCCGTGCGCGCGTTGGGGCGCAGGCTGGCACGCGCGGGCCGGGAGGAGGGGCTGGCGACGCACGTCGTGCACTACCGCTACCGCGGCTGGAACGGCGCCGAGGCGCACCTCGCCCGGGACGCCGAGTGGGCCGCCGACGAGGCCGTACGGCGCTACGGGGACGTACCTGTCTGTCTGGCCGGCGTCGGCATGGGCGGACGCGCGGCGTTGCGGGCGGCCGGGCACGAGGCCGTCAACTCGGCGCTGGCGATCGCCCCTTGGCTGCCGGAGGACGACGTGGCCGCGCCACCCGAACCGGTGAAGCAGCTCGCCGGGCGGCAGGTGCTGATCGTGCACGGCACCAACGACGGGCGCAGCGACCCGGAGTTGTCCTTCCGGCTCGCCTCCCGGGCGAAGAAGGCGAATCGCGGCGTGTGCCGGTTCGAGGTGCACTCCGACGGCCACGGGCTGCGCCAGTACCGGGACGAGGTCGCCGCGCTGGCCGAGGACTTCGTGATGGGTGTGCTGTTCGGGCAGTCCTTCTCGCGTCCGGTGGAGGACGCCCTGGCCGCTCCCCCGCCGCTGGGGCTGCGGATGCCGCTGGCGGCGGGGTTCGGGAAGTCGTTGCGGCGGTAGCAAGATCCAAACGCCATCCCCTAAGGCCGGTCCGACGCGTCAGCGGCCCCCCGGGGGCCGTTCGGCCGGCCGGTACGGCGCGGTCCACCCGTGGCGCAGCAGGACCGTGACGGCGTAGACCGGGAAGAGCAGCAGGGCCAGGTTGGGGATCCACCACGTCGGGGACCAGTCGCCGCGCAGTGCCCAGAAGACGACGGCCTGCAGTCCGGCCGTGCTGGTGAGGGTGAGCGAGACCAGCATCAGGGGCAGCCAGAGCGGGCGGTGGCGGCGTGCGCGTGCGCCGAGCGCGCCCCGGGAGAGCGCCAGGGAGAGCAGGCCGGTGACACTGGCGGCGATGTCGAGGGGCAGGAAGGAGTAGTTCCAGTCGCTCATGACCGGGTCGTCGTAGTCCTTGTAGGCGTGTTCGGCCGGGATGAGCGCCAGCAGGGCCACCGACCAGTACAGCAGGAAGCCCAGATCGGTCACCAGCATCGCCGCCTTGATGCCGGACAGGCAGGGGGCGCGGGTGGCGGACTCGGTGTCGGTCCCGGCGCTCATCAGTGCTCGACGCCTCCGCCCAGGTACATCACGGCCACTCCGCCGACGATCATCGCCATGCCGACCAGCGTCGCCGTGCGCAGCTGCTCGCCGAACAGGAGGACGCCGCCGACGAAGGCCCCGACGGTTCCCACGCCGGACCACACGGCGTACACCGGTCCCACGCTCAGCGACTTGAGCGCCTGGGCCAGCAGGACGAAGGCCGTCGCGTAGCCGGCGACCACGAGGAGGCTCGGGGCGAGGCGGGTCAGTCCGTGCGAGGCGCGCAACGCGAGGGTCGCGGCCACCTCGGAGACGATCGCCCCGGCCACCAGCAGGAATCCCATCAACCGTCCCCCTGATCCTGTCGTGTCGTCAGTTCGTCCACCAGCGCCCGCAGCCGGCGGTGCTGTTCGCCGCGGGGCGGTGCCAGGCCGAGCAGCCGTGCGGTCCACCAGCCGTCCACGGCCATGCGGACCAGCGTCGCCACGCCGGGTGCCAGCCCGTCCTCGTCGAGCCGGCGCTGCCAGGCGTCGTAGCGCTCGCGGAGGATGTCGAGGACCTCGGGTCCGCCCGCCGCGGCGAGCAGGGCCACCGGTACGGCGGAGGCGGCCGGTTCGCCGTCCTCGGAGACCTCCGGTGGGATGGAGGCGTCGAGCCATGCCTTCGCGAAGGCCCCGGGCGGCGCATCGGGACCCGGGAGCACGGCCTCGAAACGGTCGACCAGCCGGGTGACCACGCCCTCGACGAGCGCGCGTTTCGAGGGGAAGTGGTGGAGCAGGCCACCCTTGCTGACCCGGGCCTCCGCGGCCGCGGCGTCCAGCCGGACCGCGTCCACCCCGCCCCTGACCAGCAGGCGTTCCACGGCGTCAAGGATTCGGTCGCGCACGTACTCATCCGTTTCCGAAAGGGCTTACCAGCATTCCCGACCGTCTGGACGGTCGAATGAACCGTACCACAGTCAACCCAGCCCTGACCTGCGGCGTCGAGAAGGTCGGAAGCGTGAATTCCGTGCAATCTCCTCCAAGCCAAAAAGGATTTCATTGACACGCTTGACGGCGACCGGTTATGTTCGCCGTCGCCTGCCCAGACCGGCCGGCGCATACGATCATTCGGGGGATTACATGATCGAATCGAGCGCTTAGCGAACCCTGCGGGCCCCGTTGTCCACGGCACCGCCCGCCCTTCTCTGCCATACCTTCTGTCGCCCTCGGTCAACGGTGACCCGCTCCCGGGCGAGACGGCATCCTGCCCTGGCCGCATGCGCTCACACGCGCCCTTCGGCATTCCTGCACGCCCTTTAGTGACTTGAATTCAACAAAGGGAAAGTTCGTGACAGCTGAACTCGGCACAAAAACCGGAACCGTGAAATCCCCTCCCGACATATACTCCAGGTTCGCCGCTTTCACAGCGGCCAACGACCTGATCGCGGCCGGGCTCTACCCCTATTTCCAGGCTCTCGAAAGCGGCGAAGGCAGCACGGTACGCGCGGGCAGCCGTGACCTGGTCATGTGCGGCTCCAACAACTACCTGGGGCTGACCGGCGACCCCCGGGTGCTGGCCGCCGCCCGCGCCGCCGCCGAGCGGTACGGCAGCTCCAGCACCGGATCGCGGTTCCTCAACGGGAACACCGAGCTGCACGAGGAGCTGGAGGCGGAGCTGGCCGCGTTCCTCGGCAAGCCCGCGGCGCTGGTCATGTCGACCGGCTACCAGACCAACCTCGGCGTCCTCGCCGCCCTGCTCGCCCCGCGCGACTACGTGGTCATCGACCACGACGCCCACGCCTCCCTGGTCGACGGCTGCCGGCTGAGCGGTGCCCGGATGCGCAAGTTCCCGCACAACGACGCCGCCGCGCTGCGCCGCGTCCTGGAGCGCCTGCCCGACGACGCCGGGCGTCTCGTCGTGGTGGACGGCGTCTACTCGATGGAGGGCGACATCTGCGACCTCCCCGCCGTCACCCGCGTCTGCACCGAGTACGGAGCGCGTCTGCTCGTGGACGACGCGCACGGCCTCGGGGTGCTGGCGGACGGCCGGGGCACCGCCGCGCACTTCGGACTGACCGACCGGGTCGACCTGATCACCGTGACGTTCAGCAAGTCGCTCGCGTCGCTGGGCGGCGCCGTGCTCGGCAGTCACGAGGCCATCCACTACCTCAAGCACAACGCGCGCAGCCTGATGTTCAGCGCCTCCATGACCCCGTCCAACACCGCGGCCGCGCTGGCCGCGCTGCGGATCCTGCGTGCCGAACCGGACCTGCCGGCGGCCGCGCTCGCCAACGCCGACCACGTGCGGCGCGGCCTGACCGGCGCCGGGGTGCTGGCCGGTGAGAGCAGCACCCCGATCATCCCCTTACCGACCGCCGGCGCGACCGACACCGTGCGGATCTGGCAGCGCCTGGTACAGCGTGGTGTGTACGTCAATCCCGTACTGCCGCCCGCCGCATCGTCTCGGCTGCGCACCAGTTACACCGCGGCCCACACCGTCGCGCAGCTCGACCGGGTCGTCGACGCCTTCGCCACCGAGGTCGCACCGCACCAGCGGGCGCTGCGGCCGACCGCGTCGACCAGCGTGGCGTGATCGGCGTGCACACCGGCGCCGTCCGCGCCGGGCCGACGTCGGCGCTGGCCGCGGCCGGGCTCGCGCTCGGGGTCAGTGCGGCGGCCCAGGTGGTCCGGCACGACGGTGCGGTGACGTCGGCAGTGCTCGTGCTCGTCTTCCTCCTCACCGTCGGCGTGGCACACACCCTGGGCGGCATGCCGCACCGATCGCTGCCGGCCGCAGTGCCGGCCGCACTGCTGACCCTGGGCCTGGCGGTCGCGTGTCCCGGGGGACGGTGGGGGCTCCTGCTGGGCGGGGCGTGCTGTGCGGTGGCGGCGGGCGTCGTGGCCGCGGTACTGGTACCCCGGGCGGCCGGGGGTGCCCCCGGCCCGGCCCGCGGCTCCGGCTTCCGTCCCGGCTCGGGCTTCGGCTCCGGTCCCGGCTTCGGCTCCGGCTCCGGTTTCGGCTCCGGCTCGGACTTCGCTCCCGACTCGGATTTCCGTCCCGGCTCGGACTTCGCTCCCGACTCCGGCTCGGGCTTCGGCTCCGGTCCCGGCTCCGGTCCCGGTTTCGGCTCCGGCTCGGACTTCGCTCCCGACTCGGATTTCCGTCCCGGCTCGGACTTCGTTCCCGACTCCGGCTCGGGCTTCGGCTCCGGTTCGGATCGCGGGCCGGGATCGCGCTCGGCCTCCGGTTCGGGGCCGGGTTCGAGTTCGGCCTCCGGGGCCGGGGTGTCGGTGCGCGTCGCGGTGTCGGTGCTGGGTCTGGCCGTCGTCCTCGGCTGGGTGGTCGCGGCCGTCCGGCTGCCGGAGGCCCGCGCCGCCGCGAGTGCGGTGGCCTGCTGCTGCGGGCTGCTCCAGCTCACCCGCGCGCTCGTGTCCGGGTGACCCCGTTCCCGTGTCCTCGCCCGCCCCTCTCGCCCCTCCCGTCCCTCCCGTCCCTGCGTCCTCGTCCCCTTCCCCACGCCACCTCCCCGCCTCCCTCACGCCCCGCTGTCCACGCCCTGTCTCCGAAGGAGCCCGCATGTCACGAATAGGCCTCGCCGTCCGCGCACTGCGCCTGGCCGCCACCAAGGCGCACGCCGATCCCACGGCCGACTACGACGCCGCCAGCGGTGACTACGACACGTTCTTCAGCCCGGTGATGGGCGGGCACTCCGTCGCCGCCCTCGACGACGTACCGATCTCCCCGGGTGACACGGTCGTCGAACTCGCCTGCGGAACCGGACACCTGACCGCCGAGATCACGCGCCGGCTGCGCGGCCGCGGCACCGTGCTCGCCGTCGACAAGTCACCCGGCATGCTCGGCGTCGCGAAGCGGAAGGTGCTGCCGCTCGCCGAGGACGCGCCCGACCTGCGGGTGGAACTCTCCGAGGGGGACATGGACGGGTTCGTGCGGGACATCCCCTCGGGCCGCGCCGACGTCGTCGTGGTGGGGTGGGCGATCTGCTATACGAAGCCGCCGCGCCTGCTCGCCGAGATCAACCGGATCCTCCGGCCGGGCGGACACGTCGTCGTCATCGAGACCCGGGCCGACGCGCACCAGGCGCTCACCGGTGCCCTCGAGCGGGTCTTCGCCGACGATCCGTCCCTGCTCACCGGTCTGATCAGGGTCGCGCTGCCGAAGGACGCGGCGACGGTGGCACGCTGGTTCGCCAAGGCCGGGCTGACTGTACGCACCCAGCGGGAGGGCGCCCAGACGATCCCGGCGCACACCCCGGCCGCCGTCATGGAGTGGGTCCAGCGTTCCGGTGCCGCGGCCGGCTTCAAGACCGCCGTGGACAGCGACCGGGAACAGCTCGTGCTCAGCCGTATCGAGAACGGACTGGCCGAACTGCTGGACCGGCAGGGCACCCTGGAGATCGAGCACACCTTCGTCGTGGTGACCGGCGCCAAGCCCGCCGACGTCCGCACCGGCCACGCCGACCGCCCGGACGGGGTCGTGCCGGCATGACGGACACTCCGACCACCACGGGGGCGGCCGGCACGGTGCGCGTGCCGTCCCCGCCCGGCCCGTCCACCGGACCGGAATCGGCGCGGTCTCCGGTGCAGCGCGCCCTGTTCCGGCTCGCCGAGGGCCTCGCGCGGCGCCCGAAGACGGTGATCGCGGTGTGGGCCGTCCTCATCGCATTGTGCACACCGGTCGCGGGGCAGCTGCACTCGGTCCTCACCGACCAGGGCGCCTCCAAGGTGGTGCCCGGCACCACCAGTGCCCGCGCCGACGAACTGACCAAGCGGGCCTTCCCGCAGCGTTCGGAGCGCGAGGTCACCGTGGTGGCCGAGGCCACCGATGCCTACGGTCCCGCACTGCGCGGACTGCTGGCCGGTCTGGACGCCCGCCTGGCCGAGCCCCTGCGCAGCGGCGAGGTCGGGAGCACCGTCTCGGCGTTCACCCTGTACCGGGACGCGACCGCCGCGCTGCTGGGCGGTGTGCGGGAGCAGGCCCGCGACCGGGGCGACACCGCCGCGGAGCGCCGCTCCTACGTGGACGCCGAGGTGGCCGCCGGGCGCGTACCGGCCGCCCTCGCACCCACCGCGCGTACGGCGGTCGAGGCCGCTTCGCGCCAGGAACTCACACGGCTGGCGGGCGAGTTCACCGTCGCCACCGACTGGCGCGACTTCCCCGTGGACGTCCCCGGGGGCGCTGCGGCCCGGCTGCTCTCCGAGGACGGTGGTACGGCGCTGGTGTCGGTCGCCTACGCGGCCGACGGTCACGGCGACCCGGACGTGGAGGGACTGCGGACGACGGTGCGCGACCTGGCCGACGGCCGCGACGGCGTCACGGTGCACGTGACCGGGGAACTGGCGCTCATCCACGACACGTACGCCAAGGCCGAGGCGGACAACGCCCTCATGGAGTCGGTGGCGTACGTCATCATCTTCGTGATCCTGCTGGTCTTCTTCCGGGCCCTGGTGCCTGCGATCCTCACGCTGGCGGTCGTGGGTCTGTCCATGAGCGTCAGTCAGGCCGCGCTGTACGGACTGGGTCAGCAGGTGACGCTCACCCAGTTCACCGTGACCATCATGCAGTTCGTGATGCTGGGCGCCGGCGTCGACTACAGCATGCTGCTGTCGTCCCGCTACCGGCAGGAGCGGCTCGCGGGGCGTCCTCCGCGCGAGGCCGCCGTGCACGCCACGGTGCACGCGGGCGAGAGCATGCTGCTGGCCGCGGTCGCCGTGGCCCTCGCGTTCGGCGCGACGTTGCTGTCCCCGGTGGACTGGATCCCGCCACTGGGCTACGGCGGGCTCCTCGGCATCCCCATCGTGCTCGCCGCCGCGCTGACCCTCACCCCGTGTCTGCTGGTGCTGCTCGGCGACCGGTTCTTCGCCCTGGGGCGCGGCGCGCTGACCGATCTGGAGCACGAGGGGGCGATGGGCCGCCACCTGCTGCGCACGGCGCACTTCGCGCGCCGCCGGAAGGTGGCGATCGTCGCCGTGTTCCTCGTGGTGACGGCTCCGCTCGCGCTGCTGGTGGCGGGCAACCGCTCCACCTCCGACCCGGTCGCGCTGAGCCCGGTCACCGATGCCCGCAAGGGCTTCGAGACGCTGGCCGGCGAGTGGGGCGACAGCGCCGCGCTGCCCACCACGGTGCTCGGTCCCGCCGCGCCCGGCGTCGTGCGGGACGGCGCGCTGACCGACGAGGGGCGGGCCGCGGTCGCGCGGTTCACCGAGCGGCTCGCCGCCACCGACGGCGTGGCCTCGGTGGACTCGGCGACGCAGCCCTTCGGCACGCCCTGGACCGGTGAACAGGCCGCCTCCGGGCATGCCTTCCTCACCGACCACGTGGCCCCCGACGGCACCCTGCGGTTCGTCGTGGTGCTGGCCGACGACCCCTACTCGGCCGCCGCGGCCGACACCCTGGACCGGCTGCGCGGCACGGTCCGGGAGGCCGACGCGGGCGTCGGGGAGCTGGTGGTCGGCGGGGCCACGGAGGTGGACCTCCAGTACGGGGCCGCGCTGCGGTCCAGTTTCTGGCAGATGGTGGCGCTGGTCAGCATCGGTGTCTTCGTGATGCTCGTGATCACACTGCGGTCGCTGTTCGTCCCGGTCCGGCTGATCGCCACCATCATGCTGAGCAACGTCTGGGCGATCGGGCTCACCGTCCTGGTCTTCCACCACTGGCGCGGCGAGGCGGTCATCGACGACCTGCCGATCTTCCTCACGGTCCTGATGATGGGCCTGGGCATGGACTACGAGATCTTCCTGGTCACCCGGGTCCGTGACCTCGCCCGGGCGGGCGCCTCCCAGGAGGAGGCCACCGTGAACGCGGTCGTGGACACCGGCCGGGTCATCAACGCGGCGGGCCTGGTCATGGCCGGCAGCCTCGGCACGATGGCCTTGTCGTCCACGCTGATGCTCCAGGAGTACGGCGCGGGCCTCGGGCTCGCCGTCCTGCTCGACGCGACGGTGATCCGGATGCTGTTCGTGCCGGCCACGCTGCTGCTGCTCGGCCGGTACAACTGGTGGCTGCCCAGCCTGCGCCGGGGCCGGGGGCACCGTAAGGCGGACGCGCGATGAGCGGCCTGCCCGCGCCCGCCCGCCCGGGCCCGGGGCTGCGCGGGCGGGTGGCCGCGGCCCCGCTGGCCTCGGCAGGTGCCCTGTTCGCGCTGCTCGCCGCGGTGCGGATCGGCGGCGCCTTCAGCGTGCCGGTGATGGTCCTGGCGGTGGCCCTGAGCGCCGCCGCCCTGGGACTCGTGCCCCGCGCGCGGTGGGCCGACGCCGGGATACGGGGCTTCACCGGGTGGGCGCCGCTTCTGTGGTGCACCGCCGTGGTGGCCGTGGTCTACGCCCAGACCTTCCTCGCCACCCGCGCCGCGTTCGGCACGGACGAGGACAACTGGACGCGGTGGGTGCCCAAGCTGTTCGAGGGCCTGGTGCCCGGCGCGCCCTGGGCGGACGTCGTGGCCATGGTCCTCGCCATGGGCGTGCTGGTGCCCCTCGTGGAGGAGGTCTGCTACCGCGGTGTCCTCTTCCGGTCGGTGGAACGGCCCTGGGGCACCCGCGCCGCGGTGGTGCTCACGGCCGCCGGGTGGGCCCTGGTCCACCTCGGCGACTACGGGCTGCGGCCCTTCAACGTCCAGGTGATCTGCGGCGTACTCCCGTCCGTGTTCCTCATGGGCCTCGCCCTGGGCGTGTGCCGCGCGGTCACCGGCTCGGCGGTGGCCTGCGCGGTGGCGCAGGGCGTGTGCAACCTGCTGCTGCTCGGCGCCGTGCACCTCTGGCTGTGAAACCGCGGGCGGCGGGCTCCGGCTCGCCGCGTCCGACCGTGCTCGCCGCGTCCGACCGTCCTCGCCGCGTCCGACCGTGCTCGCCGTGTCCGGCCCGCCGTGCTCGCCGTCTCCGACCTGCTCGTCCTCCCGATCCCGACAGACAGGAACCCGTCATGCCCAGCCGCCTGTTCACGTCCGAATCCGTCACCGAGGGCCACCCCGACAAGATCGCCGACCAGATCAGTGACACGGTCCTCGACGCCCTGCTCCGCGACGACCCGTCCGCCCGGGTGGCGGTGGAGACGCTGATCACGACCGGTCAGGTCCATGTGGCGGGCGAGGTCTCCACCACGGCCTGGGCCGACATACCGGCGCTCGTCCGGGCGAAGATCCTGGAGATCGGGTACGACTCGTCGGCCAAGGGCTTCGACGGTGCCTCCTGCGGCGTCAACGTCTCCCTCGGCTCCCAGTCCCCGGACATCGCCCTCGGTGTCGACGCCTCGGGCAAGGACGGCGACCCCCTCGACGGGCAGGGCGCGGGCGACCAGGGCCTGATGTTCGGCTACGCGACCGACGAGACGCCGCAACTGATGCCGGTGCCCATCCAGTTGGCGCACCGGCTCGCCGAACGCCTCACCGAGGTGCGGCGCGACGGCACGCTGCCCTACCTTCGCCCCGACGGCAAAACCCAGGTCACCGTCGAGTATCTCGGCGCCCGCGCCGTACGCCTGGACACCGTGGTGGTCTCCGGCCAGCACGCGCCCGGCGTGAGTGTGGACGGCCTGCTCACGCCCGACATCCGCAAGCACGTCGTCGACCAGGTCCTGGCCGACGCCCGCGAGTCGGGGCTCGACCTGGCCGCCGACGACTACCGCCTGCTCGTCAACCCCACCGGCCGGTTCGAGACCGGCGGGCCCATGGGGGACGCGGGGCTGACCGGCCGCAAGATCATCATCGACACCTACGGGGGCATGGCCCGGCACGGCGGCGGGGCCTTCTCCGGCAAGGACCCCTCCAAGGTGGACCGCTCCGCCGCGTACGCGATGCGCTGGGTCGCCAAGAACGTCGTCGCGGCCGGGCTCGCCCGGCGCTGCGAGGCGCAGGTCGCCTACGCCATCGGGGTGGCCCGCCCCGTGGGCCTGTTCCTGGAGACCTTCGGCACCGCCGCGGTCCCGGTCGCCCGGGTCGAGCAGGCCGTGCGGGAGGTCTTCGACCTGCGTCCCGCCGCCCTCGTCCGGGACCTGGACCTGCTGCGGCCCCGCTACGCGCGCACCGCCGCCTACGGCCACTTCGGCCGTGAGCTGCCCGAGTTCACCTGGGAACGCACGGACCGGGTGGACGCCCTGCGCTCGGCCGCCGGACTGTGAGGGGCCCCGGCATGCGCATCGCCGTCACAGGCTCCATCGCCACCGACCACCTCATGACCTTCCCGGGCCGGTTCACCGAGCAACTCGTCGCCGACCGGCTCGACACCGTCGCGCTGTCCTTCCTCGTCGACGACCTGACCGTGCGCGACGGCGGGGTCGCGGCCAACATCGCCTACGGGCTCGGCCGGCTGGGCATCGGCGCGCTCCTGGTCGGCGCGGTCGGCGCGGACTTCGACGGCCCGGCGCGGCGGCTGCGGGCGGTGGGCGTGGACACGTCCGCGGTCGTGATCAGCGCCACCCGGCACACCGCCCGTTTCGTGTGCACCACGGACCTGGACCAGAACCAGATCGCCACCTTCTACGCCGGTGCGATGGCGGAGGCGGAGGCGATCGACCTCGCGGAGGTCGCACGCCGCCACGGCCCGTTCGACCTGGTACTGGTGGGCGCCGACGCCCCGGCCGCGATGGTGCGGCACACCCGGGCCTGTCGCTCGGGGTCCATCCCGTTCGCGGCGGACCCGTCCCAGCAACTGGCCCGGCTCGGCCGCGCCGAGACCCGCGAGCTGGTGACGGGCGCCCGGTTCCTGTTCACCAACGCCTACGAGGCTGCCCTGCTGCGGGAGCGCACCGGCTGGACCGAGGCCGAGGTGCTGGAGCGGGTCGGCGTGTGGGTGACGACGCGGGGCGGGGACGGCGTCGGCATCGCCCGCCGCGGCACGCCGCGGCTGAGCGTCCCGGCCGTGCCGGTCGCCGAGGTGGTCGACCCCACGGGCGGTGGCGACGCCTTCCGGGCCGGGTTCCTCGCGGGGCTCGCCCACGATCTGCCCCTGGACCGGGCGGCCCGGCTCGGCTGCGCCGTGGCGGCACGGGCCCTGGGCTGCGCCGGCACCCAGGAGTACACGCTCGACCCGGCGACCCTGCCGCTGCCGGCCGGGTGGGGCGCGCTTCCTACGCCGGCAGGAGGCTCCCCCGCCGCGACAGCAGGAACCTCTTGAACGCCGCGACGGGCGGGGTGTCCGTGCGCCCCGCCAGCCAGGCCACGCCGATCTCGCGGGCGGCGCGCGGGGCCGTGACCGTCAGTTCGACCACGCCGGGGCGGGGCACGGCGGGCGGCGGCAGCAGGGCGACGCCGAGTCCGGCCGCGACCAGGCCGCGCAGCGTCTCCGCCTCCTCCCCCTCGAAGGCCACCCTGGGCCGGAAACCGGCCTCCTTGCACAGCGCGTCGGTGATGCGCCGCAGCCCGTAGCCGGGCTCCAGGGTCACGAAGATCTCGTCGGCGGCCTCGGCGAGCCGGATGCGCCGGCGCCCGGCCAGGGAGTGGTCGGCCGGGACGACCAGGCGCAGCTTCTGCTCGTCGAGGCGGCGGGCGACCAGGTCGGGCGCGTCGGGGACCGGGGAGGTGAGGCACAGGTCCAGCTCCCCCGCGCGCAGCCGCTCCAGCATGGCCTCGCCGTAGTTCTGCACGAGGCTGAAGCGGACCCGGGGGTGGTCGGCGCGGAAGGCGTGCAGCAGGCCGGGGACGGTCTCGGCGCCCATGGTGTGCAGGAAGCCGAAGGCGACCTTGCCGGTGGCCGGGTCGGCGTCGGCGCGGACCTCGTCGGCCGCCCGCTCCACCTCGGCGAGGGCGCGCTCCACGGAGCCGAGGAAGGTGCGCCCGGCGACGGTCAGCGCGAGGGTGCGGCCGCGACGCACGAACAGGTCGACGCCGAGGTCCTCCTCCAGGCGGACGAGGGCGCGGGAGAGGGTCGACTGGGGGACGTTCATCTCCTGGGCGGCCCGGGTGACGTGCTCGGTGCGGGCCACGCCGGCGAAGTGCGCGAGGCGGGGCGCGAGCAGCGCGACGATGTCTTCTGTGTCACCGGACGGTGACAGGCGGGGCCGTGAGCTTTGCTGATGCACCATGGGAACGATTATGGCCATTCCATGCATTGGACGGATGAGTAAGGGGCTTCGTACCTTCGTGGCATGACTCCCGCCGATACCGGGGCGTCCACGGCCGTGGACGCCGCATCCGCCGCCTCCGACTCCCTCGCGTCCTCCGACTCACGCATGGCGCCGGGCGGCCCCGGCTACCGCCGGATGAGTTTCGCGCTGTTCCTGGCGGGCGTCGCGACCTTCGCGCTCCTCTACTCCACCCAGGCCCTGCTGCCGCTGATCTCCGGCGACCTGGGCGTCACGGCGAGCGACGCGAGCTGGACGGTGGCCGCCGCGACCGGTGGCCTCGCGGTGTTCGTACTGCCGATGAGCGCGCTGTCGGAGCGGTTCGGACGGCGTACGGTCATGACGGCGTCGCTGGCGGTCGCGGTGACCGTCGGGCTGCTGGTGCCCTTCGCGCCGTCGCTCCCGGCGCTGGTCGCGCTGCGGGCGGTGCAGGGCGCGGCGCTGGCCGGACTGCCGGCCTCGGCGACGGCGTACCTCGCGGAGGAGGTGCGGCCGCGGGCGCTGGTCACCGCGATCGGCCTGTTCGTGGCGGGCAACAGCGTCGGCGGGATGAGCGGCCGGATCATCACCGGCTGGGTCGCCCAGGAGTGGGGCTGGCGGGTCGCCGTCGGGGTGATCGGCCTCGTCGCGGTGGCCTGCGCGGTGGCCTTCCGGCTGCTGCTGCCGGCGCCGAGGCACTTCACGCCGGGCTCACTGCGGCCCCGGGTCCTGGTCCGCACGGTGCGCGACCACCTCGCCAACCCGCTGCTGCGCCGCCTGTACGCGATCGGCGCGCTGTTCATGACGGTGTTCGGCGGCGTCTACACGGTGATCGGCTACCGCCTGGCCGAGGCGCCGTTCTCCCTCCCCCAGGGTCTGATCGGCTCGATCTTCCTGGTCTACCTGGTCGGTACGGTCTCGGCCTCGACTGCGGGCCGGCTGGTGGGCCGCCTGGGCCGCCGCGGCGCGCTCTACCTGGGCGCGGGGACGACGGCGGTGGGCCTGCTGCTGTCCCTGGCGCCGTCCCTGCCGCTGGTCCTGCTCGGCCTGGTGCTGATCACGGCGGGCTTCTTCGCCGGGCACGCGGTGGCCTCCTCGGCGGTCGGCAAGACCGCCCAGCACGGCCGTGCCCAGGCGTCGGCGCTCTACCAGTCCGCCTACTACGTGGGCTCCAGCGCGGGCAGCACGGTCGGCGCGGTGGCCTTCCACTCCGGCGGCTGGGCCGGGACCGTCGGGGTGGGGGTGCTGGCGGTGCTGGGCGTCGTGGTGATCACGGTCTCCGGGTCACTGGCGGCCCGTCGGCAGGCCGGCGACGCGCCGGTGAAGGCGCTGAGCCTGTCCCGGTGAGGGTTTCGCGGGCCCGGTGAGGTCTCGCCCCCCTCCCGACCTGCGCGTTCATTGACTGCACAGGCCATTGTCAGTCCCCTGCGGTAGCTTCCGAAGTGCGAGGCGCGAAGACGCGCACGACGGGACGCCACAGGGGTGGGTGGACGATGACCAACGGCACCGTGACGACGGAGCTGGACTCCGCACTGGAGAAGCACCGGCCCGAGCTGACGGGGTACTGCTACCGGATGCTCGGTTCCTCCTTCGAGGCCGAGGACGCGGTGCAGGACACGCTGGTCCGCGCCTGGCGGAGCTACGACAAGTTCGAGGGCCGCTCCAGCCTGCGCTCGTGGCTGTACCGGATCGCGACCAACGTCTGCCTGGACATGCTGACCGCGGGCAACAAGCGGGCGCGTCCGATGGACCTGACGGAGGCGACGCCGCTCGCCCAGGCCGCCCTCTCCCCCCGCCCGGACCACACCTGGCTGGAGCCGATGCCCGACGCCCGTGTGCTGCCGCAGACCGCCGACCCGGCCGAGGCCGCGGTCGCCAAGGAGTCCGTGCGGCTCGCCTTCATGGCCGCCCTGCAGCAGCTGCCGCCCAAGCAGCGGGCGGTGCTGATCCTGCGCGAAGTGCTGGCGTGGAAGGCGAGCGAGGTCGCCGAGCTGCTCGGCACGTCGGTCGCCTCGGTCAACAGCGCCCTGCAGCGTGCCCGCGCGACGCTCGCCGAGCGGGCGGACCGGGGAGCCGACGCGGCGGTGTCGGACCCGCTGAACGAGGAGCAGCAGAAGCTGCTGGAGCGCTATGTCGCCGCCTTCGAGGGGTACGACATGACGGCGCTGACGGCGCTGCTGCACGAGGACGCGGTCATGACGATGCCGCCGTTCGACCTGTGGCTGGCCGGTCCGGCGGACATCACGGGCTTCATGACGACGCTCGGCGCGGCGTGCGCCGGTTCCCGGCTGCTGCCGGTCCAGGCCAACGGGCTGCCGGCCTTCGCGCACTACAAGCCGGACCCGGAGGCGGGCGGCTTCGCGCCGTGGGCGGTCCAGGTGCTGGAGATCTCAGACGGCCGCATCACCGGGTTCCACTGCTTCCTCGACACCAAGCGGTGGTTCCCGCTGTTCGACCTGCCGCTCCGTCTCGAAGCGGAGGCCGACGAGGTCCAGTAGGGCGTGCAGGGCCGGGTCGGGGTCGCGCAGCCGGATCCGGCCCCCGGCCCGCCGTGCGGTGAGCTCCAGCCGGGCCAGCAGGTCGACCACGGCGAGCCCCGGCGGCCCGAGACCGCCGACGTCGCAGACGACCACCCCGGCCCGGGTGCTTTCCAGCAGCGCGCGCACCTCGTCGCAGAACCGGGGCGTCTCCCCTCGGGAGACGGGCCCCGGCAGCACGAGTACGGCGGGTGTCACGGCGTCCACGTGCGGTAGACCCGGCGGACCGGCGGAACTCATCGGCGCCGGGGCCGTCCGGGATCACATTGACCTGCGCGTGCCCTCCGGCAGAGGGTTCGCTGTATGCCCCACATACCCGGCCCCGTATCCGCCGCGCCGCCCGGCACCCGCCTCTCCGTCCGGAAGGGGGCGCCGTGCAGGGGGTGCTGACCGGGTTCGCGGTCATCGCGGTGGTGATCGGGGTCGGCTACGTGCTCGGCCTGCGCGGCCATCTGGGCCCCCAGGGCCGCGAGGTGCTGACCAAGCTCGCCTTCCACGTGGCCTCCCCGGCCCTGCTGTTCACCACGCTGGCGACGGCCGACCTGTCGGTGGTCTTCTCCGCGCGGCTGCTGGTGACGGCCCTGTCCACGGTGGCGGTGGCCGGCGCGTTCGTCGCGGTGGGCGTCGTACGCGGCTGGGGCGTGGGCCGTACCACGATCGGCGCGCTGTGCTCCGGCTACGTCAACTCGGGCAACCTCGGCATCCCGATCGCCGTGTACGTGCTGGGCGACGCCTCGCTGGTGGCGCCGGTGCTGCTGTTCCAACTGGTGCTGGTGACGCCGGTGGCGGTGACGATCCTGGACCTGTCGCGCGGAGGCGCCGGGGGCACCCTGTGGCGGCGGCTGCTGACGCCGTTGCGCAATCCGATCGCGCTGGGTTCGCTCGCCGGGGTCGCGGTCGCCGCGAGCGGCCTGGAGGTGCCGGACGCGGTCATGGACCCGGTGACGCTGATCGGCAACATGTCGGTCCCCGCGGTGCTGCTGGCCTTCGGCATCGGCCTGTGCGGCTCCACGATGCCGCTGCGGGGCGTGGAACGGCGGCCGGTGCTGCTCGCGGTCGCCCTGAAGGCGGTGGGCCAGCCCGCGGTCGCCTGGGCGCTGGCGTCGGGAGTCTTCGGCCTGCGGGGCCCCCAACTCCTCGACGTGGTGGTGACGTCGGCGCTCCCCGCCGCGCAGAACCTGTACACCTACGCGTCGACCTACGGGGTCGGCGAGCGCCTGGCCCGCGACGCGATCCTGGTCTCGACGGTGGTGTCGGTGCCGGTGCTGGTGGGGGTGGCGGCGGTGCTGGGGTGAGGACCGGTACGCCGAACGGGACCGGCGGGAATCCACCGGTCCCGTTCATTCGATCGAGGAACCCCTGATCAGGCGATACGTTCCCGCACCACCGGCGAGGCGGTGAAGGCCGTGCCCGCCGGGGCGACGTCGTACGCGTCCTCCACCGCCGCCAGGGCGTACTCGAAGCGGTCCGGGGTGTCCGTGTGGAGGGTCAGGAGGGGCTGGCCCGCCGTGACCGTGTCGCCGGGCTTGGCGTGGAGTTCGACGCCTGCGGCGGCCTGCACCGGGTCCTCCTTGCGGGCGCGGCCCGCGCCCAGGCGCCAGGCGGCGACGCCGACGTCGTAGGCGTCGAGGCGGGTCAGGACGCCGGAGGCACTCGCCTTCACCACGTGCTGTTCCTTCGAGGTGGGCAGCGGCGCGTCCGGGTCGCCGCCCTGGGCCGCGATCATGCGGCGCCAGACGTCCATCGCGGAGCCGTCGGCCAGCGCCTTCGCCGGGTCGGTGTCCTTCAGGCCCGCCGCGTCGAGCATCTCGCGGGCCAGGGCCAGCGTCAGCTCGACCACGTCCGCCGGGCCGCCGCCCGCCAGGACCTCGACCGACTCGCGGACCTCCAGGGCGTTGCCCGCGGTGAGGCCGAGGGGCGTCGCCATGTCGGTGAGGAGCGCGACCGTCTTCACGCCGTGGTCGGTGCCGAGGCCGACCATGGTGGAGGCCAGCTCGCGGGCGTCCTCGATGGTCTTCATGAAGGCGCCCGAGCCGACCTTCACGTCGAGGACCAGCGAGCCGGTGCCCTCCGCGATCTTCTTCGACATGATGGAGGAGGCGATCAGCGGGATCGCCTCGACCGTGCCCGTCACGTCGCGCAGCGCGTACAGCTTCTTGTCCGCCGGGGCGAGACCGTCGCCCGCCGCGCAGATCACCGCGCCGGTGGTGTCCAGGACGTTCAGCATCTCCTCGTTGGAGAGCAGGGCCCGCCAGCCGGGGATCGACTCCAGCTTGTCCAGGGTGCCGCCGGTGTGGCCGAGGCCGCGGCCGGAGAGCTGCGGGACGGCCGCGCCGCACGCCGCCACCAGGGGCGCGAGCGGCAGGGTGATCTTGTCGCCGACGCCGCCCGTGGAGTGCTTGTCGGCGGTCGGGCGGGACAGGGACGAGAAGTCCATGCGCTCGCCCGAGGCGATCATCGCGGCGGTCCAGCGGGCGATCTCACCGCGGTTCATGCCGTTGAGCAGGATCGCCATGGCGAGGGCCGACATCTGCTCGTCGGCGACCTCGCCGCGGGTGTACGCGTCGATGACCCAGTCGATCTGCTCGCCGCTGAGCTCGCCGCGGTCCCGCTTGGTGCGGATGACGGAGATGACGTCCATGGCCATGTATGGCTCTTCCTAACGGGATTACGGGAGTTACTACTTGGTGAGGTGGTCGGGGCCGAAGGCCTGCGGGAGCATCCGGGACAGCGGCAGGATCCCCTCCGGGGTCTCCAGGAGCAGCTCCGGGCCGCCGAACTCGAACAGGAGCTGCCGGCAGCGGCCGCAGGGGACGAGGACCTCGCCCGCGCCGTCGACGCAGACGAAGTGCGTCAGCCGGCCCCCGCCGGTCACCTGCAGCTGGGAGACCAGACCGCACTCGGCGCACAGGCCGATGCCGTAGCTGGCGTTCTCCACGTTGCAGCCGGTGACCGTGCGGCCGTCGTCGACCAGGGCGGCGGCGCCCACGGCGTACCCGGAGTAGGGGGCGTAGGCCCGCGCCATCGCCTCCCGGGCAGCCGTGCGCAACGCGCCCCAGTCGACGTCCGTCATTTGCCCTGTCCCTTCCGGTACTGCATGCCGTCCGCCTTGGGCATCCGCAGCCGTTGCGCGGACAGGGCGAGGACGACGAGGGTGACGACGTACGGCGTGGCGGAGACGACCTGGTTGGGGACCTCGTTGGTGCCGGCGTACCAGGCCGTCATCCCGGCAGCCGCGAGCAGGAGCAGACCGCCGCTATAGCGCTTCGCGACCAGCAGGACCACAGCTCCGACGACAAGCAGGACAGCGACGTACGGCAGGGCCGAGTCGAGTCGGGACGGCATCTCGTCGTCGACCCCGTTCCAGATCGCCATCAGCGCTGCGAAGACCAGCGCCACCGCACCGGCCAGGTACTTCCTCTTCAGCAGCACCGCGACCGCGGCGACCACCAGCAAGAACGCCACCAGCAGCAGCAGCGCGTGCACGTTGGCGGAGCCGCCGCGCAGGTTGAGGCTGTCGGTGTAGCCGAAGAGGCCGGCGCCGATGGCGAGGCCGCCCGGCATCCAGTTGCCGAAGATCATCGCCGCGAGGCCGATGTAGCCGCGGCCGCTGGTCTGGCCCTCCAGGTAGAAGGGGTTGGCCACGATGGACAGGAAGACGCCGCCGAGGCCGGCCAGCCCACCGGAGATGATCACGGCCAGGTACTTGTACTTGTAGACGTTGACGCCGAGGGACTCGGCCGCGATCGGGTTCTCGCCGCAGGAGCGCAGCCGCAGACCGAACGGGGTGCGCCACAGGATCCACCAGGTGGCGGGGATCAGGGCGACCGCGATCAGGGTGAGCCAGGAGACGTCGGTGACCAGGCCGCCCAGCAGGCCCGCGATGTCCGAGACGAAGAACCAGTGCTGGTCGTTGAGGCTGTCCAGCCAGCCGGACAGGCCCGGGATCGAGAAGTGGCCGAGGGAGTCGACCGGCGGGGATTGCTTGGCCGAGCCGCCCTGGTGGCCCTCGAAGGCGAGCGGGGCGAGGTAGCGGGTGGCGCCGAGGGCGAGGATGTTGATGGCCACACCGGAGACGATGTGGTTGACGTTGAAGGTGATCGTGACGATGGCGTGCAGCAGGCCGCCGAGGCAGCCGCCGATGATACCGACGAGGACGCCGGTCCACGGGCCCCACTGGAAGCCGGCCCAGGCACCGAACCAGGTGCCGAGGATCATCATGCCCTCGAGGCCGATGTTGACGACGCCCGCGCGCTCGGCCCACAGGCCGCCGAGACCGGCGAGGCCGATCGGCACGGCGAGCTGGAGGGCGGTGGACATCTGGCTGACGTTGGTGATGCCGTTGGCGCCGGTGATCAGGCGGACGATCGAGGTCAGCGCCAGGGCTCCGGCGATGACCAGGAGCAGCACGGGCCACGACATGCGGCGGCCGGTCGGTGGTGCGTGCTCCAGCGACGGCTGGTTGACGTCGGTCGCTGTGGTCGGAGCGGTCATCGGCCGGCCACCTCCTTCTTCGAGTTGTCGGTGGCGCCGAGGACGTGTCCGGCGGCCAGCTCCGCGCCGACCCGGCGCTGCTGGCGGCGCAGGCCCCACTCGCGCACGGCCTCGTAGGAGACGACGACGGAGAGGACGATCAGGCCCTGCATGATGACCGCGATCTCCTTGTCGTACCCGTGGAAGTCCAGCTCGGGGCTGGCCTTGTCGAGCCAGGCCCACAGCAGGGCGGCGAAGGCGATGCCGACCGGGCTGTTGCGGCCGAGCAGGGCGATGCCGATGCCGAGGAAGCCGATGCCGGTGGGGAAGTTGAGGCTGTAGGTGTGGGTGTCGCCGAGCAGGATCGGCAGGCCCGCGAGACCGGCGAGGCCGCCGGAGATGAGCATCGCGGTGAGCACCATGCGCTTGGGGTCGACACCGCTGGCCGCGGCGGCGGACTCGGAGGCGCCGGAGGCGCGCAGGTCGAAGCCGAAGCGGGTGCGGTTGAGGACGAGCCAGTAGCCGATGCCGAGGAGGACGGCGAGGATCACCAGGCCGTAGATCTCGCCGGACGCTCCCATGTCGATGCCGGGGATCCAGCCGGACTCGTGCATCTCGCCGGTGGTGTTGTTGTTGCCGATCTTGACGCCGAAGACGTCGGGCAGCCACAGGTAGCCGATGACGGCGGTGGCGATGGAGTTGAGCATGATCGTCGCGACGACCTCGCTGACACCCCGGGTGATCTTCAGGACACCGGCGATGCCGGACCAGAAGGCGCCGGTGAGGACGGCGGTCAGGAGCAGCAGCGGGACCTGGAGGCCGGCCGGCAGGTTGGCGTGGGCTCCGACGATCGCTGCCATCATGGCGGCGAGCTGGTACTGGCCGTCGACGCCGATGTTGAACAGGTTCATCCGGAAGCCGATGGCCACCGCGAGGGCCGCGATGTAGTACATCGACGCCTGGTTGATGATCAGGACCTGGATGTCGGAGAATCCGGCCTGCTCGAACATGAGGGCGAACGGTTCGACCGGGTTCTTGCCCGAGGCGATCAGGACGATCGCGCTGAGCACGAAGGCCACGGCGAGCGCGATGACCGGTCCGGCCACCGCGAGGAGCACGCGCTCCTTGTCGAACTTCTTCATCAGCGGGCCTCGTCTTCCGGAGACTCGGGGGACTCAGGGGCCTCGGGCGACTTGAGCGACTTGGACGGCTTGGAGGGCTCGGACGGCTTGGGGGTCTCCTCGTCCTCCAGGTGTCCGGAGGCGGCGCCGGTCATCGCCGAACCCAGTGCTTCGGGGGTGATGGTGGCCGGGTCGGCGTCGGCGACCAGCTTGCCGTCGTAGATCACCCGGAGGGTGTCGGAGAGGCCGATCAGCTCGTCCAGGTCGGCGGAGATCAGCAGCACGGCCAGGCCCTCGCGGCGGGCCTCGCGGATGTGGTCCCAGATCGCGGCCTGCGCGCCGACGTCCACGCCGCGGGTGGGGTGGGCGGCGATCAGGAAGCGCGGCTTGTGGCTCATCTCGCGGCCGACGATCAGCTTCTGCTGGTTGCCGCCGGACAGCGAGGCGGCGGTGACGTCGATGCCGGGGGTGCGCACGTCGTACGTCTCGACGATGCGGCGGGTGTCCTGCTGCGCGTTCTTCAGGTCCAGCCAGACGCCCTTGCTGTTGGGCTTCTCGGTGACGTGGCCGAGGATGCGGTTCTCCCAGAGGGGGGCCTCCAGGAGGAGCCCGTGGCGGTGGCGGTCCTCGGGGATGTAGCCGACGCCCTGCTCGCGGCGCTTGCGGGTGGGCAGCGCGGTGATGTCCTGGTCGAGGAAGCGGATGGAGCCGGAGTCGGCGTGGCGCAGCCCGATGAGCGCGTCGACCAGCTCGGTCTGGCCGTTGCCCTCGACGCCGGCGATGCCCAGCACCTCACCGGCGTGGATGGTGAAGGAGATGTCGTCCAGCAGGGCCTTGCCGCCGGGCGCCGCCAGGCGCAGCGTGTCGACGGTGAGGACCGCGCGGTCGGTGACCGTGGACTCCGCGGTCTCCGGGGTGGGCAGCTCGCTGCCGACCATCAGCTCGGCCAGCTGGCGGGGCGTGGTCTCGGCGGGGACCGCGGTGCCGACCGTGGTGCCGCGGCGGATGACGGTGATCTCGTCGGCGACCGAGAGGACCTCGCCCAGCTTGTGGGAGATGAAGATGACGGACAGGCCCTCGGCCTTCAGCTCGCGCAGGTTGTCGAAGAGGGCGTCCACCTCCTGCGGCACCAGGACGGCCGTGGGCTCGTCGAGGATCAGGGTGCGGGCGCCGCGGTAGAGGACCTTGAGGATCTCCACGCGCTGGCGGGCGGCGACGCCCAGCTCCTCGACGAGGACGTCGGGGCGCACGCCCAGGCCGTACCGCTCGGAGATCTCCTTGATCTTCCGGCGGGCCCTGGCGCCGATGCCGTACAGCTTCTCGCTGCCGAGGACCACGTTCTCCAGGACCGTGAGGTTGTCGGCGAGCATGAAGTGCTGGTGGACCATGCCGATGCCGCGCACGATGGCGTCGGCGGGCGAGGAGAAGGTCACCTGCTCGCCGTCGATCGCGATGGTGCCCTCGTCCGGCTTCTGCATGCCGTAGAGGATCTTCATCAGCGTCGACTTGCCGGCGCCGTTCTCGCCGACGAGGGCGTGGACGGTGCCCTTGCGGACGGTGAGGTGGATGTCGTGGTTGGCCACGACGCCGGGGAAACGCTTGGTGATCCCGGCGAGTTCGACGGCGGTCACCGGTTCGCTGACCGCCGCTTTCGCCGGAGGGCTGCTGGACGCGTTGATGGCGCACTCTCCTGGGGACGGGGGCCGTCTACGCGCGTAGCGCCCCTACGGCATCTAAAAGCGGCGGCGGCACATCGACGCGACGGGGTACGAGGAGGGCGGCTCTCGGGCCACCCTTCCCGTACCCCGCCGCGCGGCTGGGCCGGCGCGGTTGCACGCTGGTTCAGGTGTTGCTGGTGCTACTCAGCCGTTCAGCTGCTTTTGACCTTGATCTCGCCGCTGATGATCTTCTCCTTGGCCGTCTTGATGGCTGCCTGGAGCTCGGCGTCGTCCGCGAACTTCGGGTTGGAGTCCGAGAGACCGACCTCGCCGGACTTCAGATCGCCCCGAACGATACCGGTCTCCGGCTTGCCGTCCTCGACCGACTTCGCAAGGCTGTAGACCGCCTTGGCGACGTCCTTGGTGGCCGAGGTCAGGATGGAGTCCTTGTACTTCGCGAGGGCTTCCTGCTTGTACTGGTCGGAGTCGACGCCGATCGCCCAGACCTTGTTGGCGGCGGCGGCCTCGATCACGCCCTGACCGGAGAGACCGGCCGCCGCGTACACGACGTCGGCCTTCTTCTCGATCTGGCCCTCGGCGGCGGTCTTGCCCTTGTCGGGGCTGGAGAAGCCGCCCTCCTCCGCGGTCTGCGTGAGGTACTGCGAGATGACCTTGATCTTCGGGTCGGTGTCCTTGACGCCCTGCTCGTAGCCCGCCTGGAACTTGTGGATCAGCGGGACGTCCACACCGCCCACGAAGCCGACCGTGTTGGTCTTGGTGCTCTTGGCGGCGGCGACACCGGCGAGGTAGGACGCCTCCTGCTCGTTGAAGACCAGGTCCGCGACGTTCTTCGCCTCGATCGTGGCGTCGTCGACGATGCCGAAGGTGGTGTCCGGGTACTTCTCCGCGACGTTCTTCATGGCGGAGGCGTAGGCGTAGCCGATGCCGACGACCGGGTTGTAGCCCTGCTTCGCCAGCGAGGACAGCCGCTGCTCCTTGTCGGCGTCGGTCTCGCCGTCGGTGGGCTCGACGTCGGCCGTCTCGTAGCCGAACTCCTTCTTGGCCTGCTCCAGACCGGCGTACGCGGCGTCGTTGAAGGACTGGTCGCCCTTGCCGCCGACGTCGTACGCGATGGCGAGGCCCTTGTCCCCCTTGGACTCCGAACCGGAGTCGGTCGAGGTACCACCGCAGGCGGCGAGGGCGAGGGCCAGGGAGGCGGTCGCTGCGCCTGCGACCGTGATCCGGGAAATCCGGCGCATGTCTGGTGCTCCTGTCGTACAAGCGCCGGGGACGGTTCGGCTGCGGCGCTGGCTTCGCCGCAGATTAACGCGCGTAGACCTGCCTGAAAACCCCTTCTGTCCACCTTGTTATCCGGCCGTGAGCAAGGTGAGGCGAATGGAGGTACGGGGCTTGCCGGACGCAAACGGGGGGTGGCGGAGGGTGACGCCGGGAGCGCCGGTCCCGGGACGCGGAAGCGGACGGGCACCCGGAGGTGTCCGTCCGCTTCGTGCGGGTGTGTGCGGGGGTTCGGCTACTCGGTCGCGACCTTGATGGAGCCGTCGACGATCCCGGCCTTGGCCTTCTCCACGGCCTCCTTGGCGCCCGGCACCTCGGCGAACTTCGGGTTGCTGTCGGACAGGCCCACGCCGTCGGACTTCAGGTCGAAGGTGTGGGTGCCGGTCAGCGGCTTGCCGTCCTCGACGGACTTGGCCAGGGCGAAGACCGCGCCGTTGATGTCCTTGAGGGCGGAGGTCAGGATGGAGTCCTTGTAGGCCGCGAGGGCCTCCTGCTCGTACTGGTCCGAGTCGACGCCGATCGCCCAGATCTTCGCCTTCGCGGCGGCCTCGATCACGCCCTGCCCGGAGAGACCGGCGGCCGCGTAGACCACGTCGGCCTTCTTCTCGATCTGGCCCTCGGCGGCGGCCTTGCCCTTGTCGGGGCTGGAGAAGCCGCCCTCCTCCGCGGTCTGCGTCAGGTACTGCGAGACGACCTTGATCTTCGGGTCGGTGTCCTTGACGCCCTGCTCGTAGCCGGCCTGGAACTTGTGGATCAGCGGGACGTCCACACCGCCCACGAAGCCGACGGTCCTGGACTTGGTGGCCTTGGCCGCGACGACGCCGGCCAGGTAGGAGGCCTCGTTCTCGGCGAAGACGAGGGACGCCACGTTCTTGCCCTCGACCACGGAGTCGACGATGCCGAAGGTGGTGTCCGGGTACTTGGCGGCGACGGCCTTCATCGCCGGGCCGTAGGCGAAGCCGACGCCGATCACGGGGTTGTAGCCCTGCTTGGCCAGGGAGGTCAGGCGCTGTTCCTTGTCGGCGTCGGTCTCGCCGTCGGTGGGCTCGATGTCGGCGGTCTTGTAGCCGAACTCCTTCTTCGCCCGCTCCAGACCGGCGTACGCGGCGTCGTTGAAGGACTGGTCGCCCTTGCCGCCGACGTCGTAGGCGATGGCGAGGCCCTTGTCGTCACCGCCGTCGTCGCCGCTCTCGCCGCTGGTGCCGCCGCAGGCCGTGGCCGCGAGTGCGAGCGACGCGACCCCCACCGCGACGCGGGTCAGTCTCGATATCCGACGCATCTGAAGTTCCCCATTCTCCAAAGCCCCGCAGCGGGCGCTCGGTTCGGCGCACATTAACGCGCGTAGAACCTCCTGGGAACGGGGTTGCGCGGCGCCGTTATCCATTCGTGCCGCTGGCCGGTTACCGCCCTGTTAACGACCGGATCGAAGGGGGACTTACCACCGCACCGCCCGCCCCGTCACCCGCCGCACCGCCTACTGCACGGCGTCGATGAGGGCGGCCGCGGTGAACATCTCCACGCCGACCGTGATGGCGTGCTCGTCGACGTCGAAGTCGCCCTGGTGGAGGTCGCGGACCGTGCGCTCGCCGGGCGGGCGGACGCCGAGGCGGGCCATGGCGCCGGGCACGTGCTCCAGGTACCAGGAGAAGTCCTCGCCGCCCAGGCTCTGCTCGGTGCCCTCCACGGCGTCGGTGCCGCGCCGGGCGACCATGGCGGCCTGGAGCAGCTCGGTGCTGGTGACCTCGTTGACGACCGGGGGCACGCCGCGGACGTAGGTGATCTCGGACTTGGCCCGGTACAGGTCGGCGATCTCGTCGATGGCGCCCATCACCAGGTCGGGCGCCTGCCGCCAGGCGTCGAGGTCGAGGCAGCGCACGGTCCCGGCGAGTTCGGCGTGCTGCGGGATGACGTTCGGGGCGTGGCCGGATTCGATCCGTCCCCAGGTCAGGGCGAGCCCGCTGCGGCTGTCCACGCGCCGGGCGACGAGCGGGGGCACGTCGGTGACCACCCGGGCGGCGGCGGTGACCAGGTCGGTGGTGAGGTGCGGGCGTGCGGTGTGTCCGCCGGGGCCGTTCAGGGCGATCTCGAGGCGGTCGCAGGCGGAGGTGATGGGGCCGACCCGGAGGCCGATCCGCCCGGCGTCCACCCGGGGGTCGCAGTGCACGGCCAGGATCCGGCGCACCCCGTCGAGCGCACCGCCCTCGATGGCGTCGGCGGCGCCGCCGGGCAGCACCTCCTCGGCGGGCTGGAAGACCAGCCGCACGGGCCTGGGCAGCAGGCCCTGCTCATGGAGGGCGGCGAGCACGAGCCCGGTGCCGAGGACGACTGTGGTGTGCACGTCGTGCCCGCAGGCGTGGGCGCGGTCGGGCACCTGGGAGCGGTAGGCGCACTCGGTCTTGGTGTCCGGGATGGGCAGGGCGTCGATGTCGGCCCGCAGGGCGAGCATGCGGGGTCCGCCGGACCACTGGCCCGACTCGGTGCCGATGTCGCAGACGAGCCCGGTGCCGATGGGCAGTACGCGCGGCTTGAGACCGGCCCGCTCCAGCCGTTCCTTGATCGCGGCGGTGGTACGGAACTCCTGGTTGCCCAGCTCGGGGTGCATGTGGAGGTCGCGGCGGAAGGCCACGAGCTCCGCGCGCAGCGCGTCCGGCAAGGTGCCGGGCAGCGCGGCTTCACCGGGAGTGTCGGCCTCGGACTCTGGGGACATCAACACGTTCACCCTCTGAAGGGTAGGACGCCGGGGTAGTCAACTGCCCCTCGATCAACAAAATTTCAGCCCGTTAGGGGAAGAAAGTTGGCCGCTCGGCGCATGGCTCTCAACGGGGGTGGGTACGCTCACCCGTTTCCGGCCTCGGCACCCGGCTCCGTCCTTCCTTGTTTACTTGCTCCCCTCACGCATACCACGCCACGGCGGAGCCACGCCGGAACCGTCCGTATGCCGGGCCCGCCGATCGCCCTGCCCCGCGCCCCGGCTACCCCGTGCCCGCCACCGCCGACAGCCGGTGCACGTCCCGGGCCGAGCCGGTGACGCCGCTCAGGAATCCGCGGGCCCGCGGTGAGGCCGTCTCGGTGAGCCAGGCGGGGTCGATGTCGCAGACGGCGACGCGGACCTCGGTGCCGGCCAGGGCCAGCGGGAGGGTGTGGACGACGGTGGAGGGGAAGCTGAGGACGGTACGGCCGATCGGCCCCCGGCGGGCGATCAGCTCCAGGGGGAGGTCGGGGCGGACGATCTGCAGGCCCGTCTCCACGGCCAGCCGGTGCAGCTTCTCGGCGCCCTCGCGGCGGTGGGCGAAGTAGCGGGCGGCCCCGTGGGTCTTCGCCAGGGCGCGTACGGCGGCCACGTAGCGGTCGGCGTCGACGACGCCGGTCTCCACCAGGGAGGTGCCGACCATGTCGGCACCCTTGGTGATGCGGGGCGGCCCGAAGCGGGCCCTGGTCCAGGAGAAGTCGTTCGCGGCGACGGCGACGCCTTCGGGGACGTCCTCGATGGGCATGGAGGAGAAGACCGAGACCTGCCGGTCGGGGGTCGGGGTGAGGCGGTGGCGGGCGGACCGGGAGACCGGGGCGAAGAGCAGGTCGCGCGGGCCGGGGCGGCTGCCCTTGCGGTGCCAGCGCACCAGGCGTTCGCCGTGGGCCAGCTGGGTGACGAACTCCATCGTGGCGGTGCCGTCGTCCACGACGACCAGGTCGTGGGCGCGGGTGATGGTGAGGAGCAGCTGTACGTAGCGGGAGAACGGGTCGCCCATGACGACCCGGTCCGCCTGGCGCAGCGCGGTGGTCAGGCCGCCGACCGTGCGGAAGGGGGCGGTGGCACCGCCGCGCGCCTCCTCCCAGCGGATCTCGTGGCCCTCCTTGCGGGCCAGTTCCGCCATGCGGCGCAGCTGGCCGCGGGTCATCGGGTCGACGGGCGAGAGGACCACGAGGGTGAGCTCCGCGCCGGGGGCGCGGGTGTGCGCCCACTCCAGCACGTTCAGCAGTTGTACCGGGCTCTCGACGAAGGCGAGAGTGCGGGGGCCGGCGTTCCCGGCGCGGGGGCTCATCGGTGTGGGACCGTCCCGTGGTGAGTGACTCGGTGGCCGGTGGTCAGACGCTGACGGGCTCGCCCGCGGCGGCGGCGATCTCCGCCTCGGCGACGACGCCGGTGACGCGGCGCAGCTTCTTCATCGGGCCGAGCTCCGAGTCGTAGACCTTCTTGACGCCGTCGCCGAGGGAGGACTCGATGGTGCGGATGTCGCGCACCAGGCGGGTCAGGCCCTGCGGCTCGACGGAGGCGGCCTGGTCGGAGCCCCACATGGCGCGGTCGAGGGTGATGTGGCGCTCGACGAAGGTGGCGCCGAGGGCCACGGCGGCCAGCGTGGTCTGCAGGCCGGTCTCGTGGCCGGAGTAGCCGATCGGGACGTTCGGGAACTCCTGCTGGAGGGTGTTGATGACGCGGAGGTTCAGCTCCTCGGCCTGCGCCGGGTAGGTGGAGGTGGCGTGGCACATGAGGATGTTGTCGCTGCCCAGGACCTCGACCGCGTGGCGGATCTGCTTCGGGGTGGACATGCCGGTGGACAGGATGACGGTGCGGCCGGTGGCGCGCAGGGCGCGCAGCAGCTCGTCGTCGGTCAGGGAGGCGGAGGCGACCTTGTGGGCGGGGACGTCGAACTTCTCCAGGAAGGCGACGGCCTCGGTGTCCCACGGGGAGGCGAACCAGTCGATGTTCTTGGTCTTGCAGTACTCGTCGATCTGGCGGTACTCGTCCTCGCCGAACTCCACGCGGTGGCGGTAGTCGATGTACGTCATCCGGCCCCAGGGGGTGTCCCGCTCGATGTCCCACTGGTCGCGCGGGGTGCAGATCTCCGGGGTGCGCTTCTGGAACTTGACGGCGTCGCAGCCGGCCTCGGCGGCGGCGTCGATCAGCTTGAAGGCGTTCTCCAGCTCACCGTTGTGGTTGATGCCGATCTCGCCGGTGATGTAGACGGGGCGGCCGGGGCCGGCCTCGCGGGTGCCGAAGGTGCGGATGCGGGAGTTGGTGCTCATGGCAGGGGGTTCCTTACTTGGACTGGGTGAGCGTGGGGGTGGTTTCGACAACGGGGTCGAGGGCGTCCAGGGACGGACCCAGGAGCCAGGTGGCGATCTCCCGTACGGCGCCTTCGCCGCCGGGGACGGTGGTGACCGCGCGGGCCGCGCCGCGTACGGCGTCGTGGGCGCTCGCGACCGCCACGGGCCAGCCGACGAGGGCGAAGCACGGGAGGTCGTTGACGTCGTTGCCGACGTAGAGCACGCGTTCGGGCGCGATGCCCTGTTCCTCGCACCACTGCTTGAGGGCGAGGTCCTTGCGGTCGATGCCGTGCAGCACGGGCAGCTTGAGCTTGCGCGCGCGGGCGGCGACGACCGGGTTCACCTCCGTGGACAGGATCAGCATCGTCAGGCCGCTGCGGCGCAGGGCGGCGATGCCGAGTCCGTCGCCGCGGTGCACGGAGACGAACTCCCGTCCGTCGGAGTCGATCAGCACCCGGTCGTCGGTCTGGGTGCCGTCGAAGTCGAGGACGACCGCGTCGATGTCGGCCGCGGTCGGCAGGGCGCCGGGCCGGGCCGCGTCGAAGTGCGGCGCGAGGGCGCGGGCGCGGGCCAGGTCGTGCGGGTCGTCGATCTCCAGGACGCGGGCCGGGTCGGTGCGGACCAGCTCGGTGCGGCCGAAGAAGCGGTGCTGGTGCTTGCGGAAGCCGGGGGCGGCCATGGCGTAGGCGGCGCCGGTCTCCAGCAGGTCCTGGGGGCGGTCCTGGCGGCGGGGGCGGTACGCCTTGTCGTGGTTGACGCCGTGGCCGCCGTCGGCGCCGCCCGTCTCGTCGGTGCCGTCGCGCCAGACGAAGCCGTGGAACGGGGCGACGGTGACGGCGGTGTCCGCGCCGTCCTCGACGACCGCGCCGGCCACTCCGTCGACGTCCTCGCGAGCCAGGAAGGGGCTGGTGCACTGCACGAGCAGGACCGCGTCGACGGCGGCGCCGTGCAGGGCCTCGTGGGTGTCCATGGCGTGCAGCACGGCGGCCTCGGAGGTGGCGGTGTCCCCGGCGATGGCCGCGGGCCGCAGGACCACCTCGGCACCGGCCTCGCGGGCCGCCGCGGCGATGGCGTGGTCGTCGGTGGAGACGACGACGTCCGTCACGAGGCGGGCGGCCAGGCACTCGCGCACCGCGCGGACCACCAGCGGGACGCCGCCGACGGGGGCGAGGTTCTTCGCGGGCACTCCCTTGGAGCCGCCGCGCGCGGGGATCACGGCGAGCACCCGGCGCACCGAAGCGCCCTGGCCCGCTTCCGGGTTGGTCATGGGCTGTACTCCTTGGAGACGGTTCGGGCCGGTCACAGCTCCCCCATCCGGCGGATCACCGGGGCGACCCGCTGGACGCCGTGCCGGTAGGCGCCGCGGGCGGCGCGGCGCACGACCTGCCGCACCGGGCCGGGCGCCCGGTCGGCGGCCGGTGCGCCGGGCAGCGGGCTGCCGTCGGGGCCGAGGTGGTGGCGGGCGAGGATGCCGGGGAGGTAGCCGGGGGCGGTGACCGGCGTGTAGTACGGGGCGAGCGGGGGCAGGCCGTCGGGCCGGGCCAGTAGGGCCGCGATACGCTCGCGGGCCTCGTCGAAGGCGGTCTCGTAGCCGCCGTCCGCCGCCACGCCCTGCCGGGCGACCCACTCGGGGTCGGGGGCCGGGCGGTGGCCCTCGTCGAGCTGGTCCCAGGAGGCGAGGCAGCCGGAGCCCACGAAGTGGTGGTTGCCGAGCGCCTCGCGCACCCCGAGGTCGCTCAGGACGACCGTGGGGATGCCGCGGTGCAGGGACTCCAGGGCCGCCGTGGAGCTGATGGTGACCAGCAGGTCGGTGCGGTCCAGGACCTCGCCCATGTGGCCGTAGACCAGGCGGAAGTTGGGCGGCGGGTCGGCCCGCTGCACCAGCTTCTGGTAGGGCAGCTCCTCGATGTGCGTGGTGTGCTCGCCTGGCTTGGAGCGCAGCTTGAGGACGACCTCCCGCTCGGGGTGGAGGCGGGCGTGGCGGATCAGCCGTTCGAGGAGGTACGTGCGGTCCCTGCGGTTGTCCGGCACCGAGGGCTGCGCGGCGAAGACCACCGTGTAGGGGCGGTCGCCGTCGGGCTCACCGGCGTAGCCGGCCCCGCCCAGGAAGGGCAGGGCGACCTCGGTCACCGCGGTGGCGTCGGCGCCGACCCCCTCGTACACGGCGCGGAAACGGTCCGCGTCCTGGCGGGAGTTGGCGAGCACGAGATCGGCGCCGTGGCGCAGCAGCAGGCCGTCGGCGAGCTTCTCGTAGACGACGCCGACGTAGCCGGTGACGACCACGGGCCGCTCGGCGCGGTCCTGCCAGACGCGGCCGAGACCGTGCAGCATCGCCTGGACACCGCCGCCGACCAGGGCGAGGACGAGGACGTCGTAGGAGTCCTCGCCCCGCGCCGCCTCCATGGCGCGCAGGAACTCGACGGCGGTCACCTCGCGGAGCGAGTCCGCGCCGACGCCGACCTCCTGGAGCTGGCGGGCGGTGGGGGTGGCTCGGCCGCGCAGGAGGTAGCCGTCGAGGTGGATCTCCGTGTCGCCGGGGCGGACACGGGTCGCGGTGAGCGCGCCCCATTTCCACCGGGTGTCGGAGTCCGCCAGGACGGCGACTCTGAGGGCCTTCGTTGCACTTGCTGGCACGTCGTAGACGCTAGGAAGCCATTTCTAGGAACCGCCCAACCGGAATCCAACAAATGGTGAACAGCACATCGCCGAATGGGGAATCGGCCCGCATGGGCCCCGGAAAAGCATCCGCTTCACCGCTTCGCCACGCCGCGTTCACCGGGAATCAAGGAAGCGGTAAAGCCGAATGCCGGGCCGTCGCATAACGTCGCCGACGTGCCCAAGCTCTCCGTCATCGTGCCGTTCTACAACGTGCGGCAGTACGCCCCAGACACCCTGCGGAGTCTGCGCGCCAACGCGCGGGACGACTTCGAGTTCATTCTCGTCGACGACTGCTCCACCGACGGGACCGTGGAACTCCTCGCGCGCGCGGAGCGGGATCTGCCGGGGGCGGTGCTGGTCATACACGAGAAGAACGGCGGCCTGGCGACGGCCCGCAACACCGGCATCGACCGGGCGCGCGGCGAGTACCTGGCCTTCCTGGACGGCGACGACTGGCTGGCGCCGGGCCACTGCGCCGACCTGGTGGCCGCCATCGAGAAGCTGGACGTCGACTTCGTGCGCACCGACCACGTGCAGTGCACGGGACGCAACCGCACCCTGCACCGGGTCCCGCACGGCCGCCGCAACACGGCCCTGCGCCCGCGCGACGCGATCCTGCCCGCGCACCGCACCACCTCCGTCGACTACGCCTACGCGTGGGCCGGCGTCTACCACCGCCGGCTGGCCGAGCGCGGTCTGCTGCACTTCACCGACGGGCTGCGCACGGCCGAGGACCGGCCGTGGATCTGGAAGCTGCACCGGGAGGCGGAGTCCTTCGCGGTGACCGGGCTGCTCGGCGTGTTCTACCGGCGCGGAGTGGCGTCCTCGCTCACCCAGATCGGTGATGTGCGCCAACTCGACTTCATCCGCGCCTTCGACGAGGTGCTCGCGGGGGCGGCCGGGGACGCGGACGCCGCGCGGCTGGTGCCGAAGGCGGTCCGCACGTACTGCGCGATCATCTCCCACCATCTCGGTTCCATCGAGCGGTTCGAGCCCGCCGTGGCCCGGATACTGAAGGAGCGGAGCGCGGCGGCGCTGCGGCGGATGCCGCAGGACGCGCTCGACGAGGTGCTGGACACGATGGACGCCGAGCGCGCCACGCGGCTCCGCCGCCTGCGCCGTCGCGCGGGCGCGGCGGCCCCCGGCCGGCCGGCCGAGGAGGCTGCGGCATGACCACTCAGATCTTCCTGGCGTCGACGCTGTACGGCACGGCCACGCTCGCCGCGGCCCTGGACTCCGGCTGCTTCGACGCGGCCGACCGGCGGATCCTGCTGGTCACCAACAACGCGGCGACGCCCGAGACGACCCCGTCCCTGGACGCCGCCCCGGGGTTCGAGCGGCTGCGGGGCCGGTTCGACGACGTGGTCTCGTGGAACGAGGCGATCTACCCCTTCCACCCCGGCGACTGGTCGCCGCGGGCCGGGGACGTGCCGTTGTGGGAGCGGCACCTGCGGCTGGCCTGGGAGCTCGGTGACGACGACGTGGCGCTGGCCGTGGAGTCGGTCCACGTGCCGCCGGCGATCGGCGTGGCGCAGATCTTCACCGACGCGCCCCTGACCGCCTACGCGGACGGTCTGATGAGCTACGGGCCCACCCGCACCAAGCTGGCCCCGCTGGTCGGCACGCGCGTGGAGCGGCTGCTCCACCTGGACCTGGTGCCGGGGCTCGCGCCGCTGCTGCTGACGGAGTTCGGTGTCGAGCCCGAGGTGGTGCCGTCCCCGGCGTTCACCAAGGTGCTGGCCGAGTTGGCGGACACCGGCGCCGGGCTGCCGGACGTGGAGCGGCCCGCGGTGCTGCTCGGCCAGTACCTGTCGGCGCTGGACATCCTCTCCGCCGAGGAGGAGGAAGACCTGCACGTGCGGATGCTGACCGGCGTCGCCGGGCTCGGGCACACGCGCGTGGTGTTCAAGACGCACCCCACGGCCCCGGCCCGCTTCACCCGGGTGCTGGAGGAGGAGGCCGAGCGGCTGGGGGTCGACCTCGCCGTGGTGGAGACGCCGGTCCTGGCCGAGGTGCTGTTCCAGCGGATGCGTCCGGCGCTGGTCGTCGGCTGCTTCTCCACGGCCCTGCTCACCGCGTCCGCGCTGTACGGCCTGCCGGTGGCCCGGGTCGGCACCGAGCGGCTGCTCGACCGGCTGACGCCGTACGAGAACAGCAACCGGGTGCCCGCCACCCTCGTGGACGCGCTCCTGCCGGACCTGTCGGACCCGGCCGCCGTCACCGAGGGGCGGCGGGACGCGGACCCCGAGACGCTCGCCGCGCTGGTGCGGACCGTCGGGTTCGCGATGCAGCCGAAGGTCCTGCCGGAGCTGCGGCCGCAGGCGGAGGCGTATCTGCGCGCGCACCTGGACGCCCGCACCTGGCGGTACTTCAAGAAGCGCAGGCTCACCTCGCTGGGCCTGCCGGGTGGCATCCCGGCCCGGCTGGGATTCCTGCCGCACAACTCCACGGCACGCAGGGTGGTGCGCCGGGCGCGGTCCATCCGGCGCTCGATCGGGCGGTGACGGCCGGCCGGACGTCCGCCCGAGGGCGAGTGTTCACCCGCCGTCCGTCCGGAAGCCACCCGCGGACCGTCGCCCTGGGGCACATTCGGCGTCCGGTCGGAGAACGGTGGAGCGCGTGACGAAGCCCCTGGCGGGATTGTTCAAGGCACGGCAGCGGGAGGCACCCGGCCCGGGCCCGTACGCCCGGAGCCTGCGCCTGTGCGGCGAGCACCTGGCCGCACAGGAGCCGGGGGCCGCCGGGGCCACCGGCCCGCAGGTCCGGCTGACCCGGGCGATCGGCGCCTTCGCGGCCTCGCTCGACGGGCCGGCGGCGGATCCCTTCGACGCCCTGCTCCAGGTCGGCGAGCGCGCGCTCGAGGTGGGCGGGGAGCACGGTCTCGGCCTCGCGCTGGGGCTCGCCGAGTCGGCGGCCGGGATCCGGCGTCGGTCCAAGGGGGCGTGGCGGCTGCGGGGCCTGGCGCTGGACGGGCTGGGCCGCGGCGCCGAGGCGCTGGAGTGCTACGAGCGCTATGCCGCGCTGCTGCCCGACGGCCGCCCGGCGCCCGAGGTCGCCCGCCGGACGGACACCCTGCGCCGCCGCCGGGAGTGCCTGGAGGCGGCGGTCGCGCTCTTCCCCGGGGAGGGTGCCGAACTGCGGGAGCTGCTCGGCGAGCCCACCGCGACCACCGCGGTCCTCGCGCCCCGCTTCGACGCCTGGGTGCGGGCGCGGGTGGCCGCACACGGCCCGGGCGACCCCGCGGTACGGCGCCTGCTCGCGCTGTACGGCTCCTACCGGCGGCTGGACCGGCGGGACCTGGTGCCCGACCCGCTGCTGGGCGGCACCATCCCGGTGGACGTCGGCGGTCTGCGGGCCCTGGTCGAGGGACGGACGGTGTGCGTCGTCGCGAACGCCGGTGACGTGTCCGGGAGCGCGCTGGGTGCCGGGATCGACGGCTACGACCTGGTGGTGCGCTGCGACTCGTTCCGCCTGCGTGCCGAGGGCACCGGCGGGCGCACCGATCTGCACGCCGTCACGCTGCGGGGCGACACCCCGTGGGACGGACCGGCCTGGACGCAGCGGGCCGGTGTCCGGCTGGTGTTCGGCGACCCGGTGGCCGGCTGGCGCCGCGCGGTCCGGGAGCGGCTGGCGCCCGGCGCGCAGGACCACGTCGGGGACGTGTCGCTGCGCCGGCCGCTGAGCGACCCGGCGCTGCTGGGCGAGGACGGCTGGGGCACGGCGCCGACCACGGCGTTCACCGTGCTCCGGCTCCTGGACTTCCTGGACGCGAGCCCCCGCCTCGATCTCGTCGGCTTCACCCCGGCCGGCCGGCTGCGGCCCCGGGAGGCCGAGTGGGTCGAGCGGCACGCGACGCACGTCGACGACAGCAAGATGAGGATCGCCCTGCGATGACCCACCCCGCCACCTCCCCGCTCCCCGCCGCCTCGGCCGCGTCGGCCGCCGTGAGCTCACTCCCGGCCTCGGATGCCTCGGACTCCCCCGCCACCGCGAGCGCCCTCTCAGCCTCCGCCGTCTCGGCCTCGTCGGACTCCCCCGCCACCGCGGGCGCCCTCTCAGCCCCAGCCGCCTCGGCCTCCGCCGACTCCTGGGCGGCCCGCGCAGCTTCGCCCTACCCGGCCGCCTCGGCGTCCCCCGCAGCTCCCTTCTCCCCCGCCGCCTCGGCCCCGTCGGACTCCCCCGCCACCGCGGGCGCCCTCTCAGCCTCCGCCTCCTCCTCAGCGTCCCGCGCAGCTTCGCCCTCCCCGGCCACCTCGGCGTCCCCCGCAGCTCCCTCCTCCCCCGCCGCCTCGGCCTCGTCGGGCTCCCCCGCCGTATCCGCCGAGGTCTCCGCCGACGACCGGAGCGCCGTCACCGGCAGGCGGCGGATCGCGTTCGCCGTGCACACCGACGAGGGCGGGCTGCCCGGTCTGTCCGTACTGGTCCGCAGCCTGGTGCTGAGCAACCCCCGGGTGTGCGAGGACGTCGTGGTGCTCCACCCCGGGCTGCCCGACGCCTCGTTCGACGCGGTGCGCCGCCTGCACCCGCGCGTCGTCACGCGCCGTGCCGAGGACCGCGGTGCCGCCCTGCGGCTGGAGGGGTACGACACGGTCGTCGCCCTCGGTACCGCGTCCGTCGTCCTGGGCGACCTCGGCGAACTGCTGCGGATGCGGTTCGGCGTGGCGGCCGTGCCGCAGGTGCTGGCCCCCGGGGAGGACGGTCAGCGGCCGGCGGTGCTGCCGGACGGTCTCTTCGTGGTCCAGTGCGCCGACCTGGACGAGTCCCTGGCCGAGCGGCTGTGCGGCCCGGGCGGCGCCGACCCGGTGGCTGACGGCGAGGTGACACCGCTGGACGCGCGCTACGACTTCCTCGCCCGCCGGCTGTACGGGGACCTGCCGGTGCCCGCCCCGGTCGCCGTGCTGCGCTTCACGGGGCCGGCCGACGCGCCGGGTTACGGTCCGGCCGCCGAGGCGTGGCGGCGTTTCGAGATGGGCGACGAGGAGTTCCGGGCCGCCTACCGCGCCCTGCCCGGCGGCAAGCACCCCGACCTGCTGGCGCACCTCGCGCCGCCGCTGCTCAGGGCGCGGCCCTCGCTGGACCTCGCCCGCACGGTCGCCGACGTGTACCGGGGGCAGGGCCGCTACGACGAGGCCGTGGACGTGCTCGCCCCGGTCGTCGCGGACCGGCTGGACGCGCCGCGCTGCCACGAGACGCTGGGCGTATGCCTGATGGCGCTCTCGCGCTACGACGAGGCGGAGGCGCACCTGCTGCTGGCGGCGGCCTCCCCCGACCTCGCCCCCCGCGCCTTCGCGCAGCTGGCCCGGCTGGCCTGGCTGTGCGGGCGGGAGGCGGACGCGCACGCCTACGCCCGCGAGGGCCTGGCCGCCGACCCCACGGACGCGGGCTGCCACGCCTGGTACACCCGCACCCGTCCGGACGTGCCCGGGCCGCGCCGGCCCGAGGGCGCCGCCGCCGAACAGCTCGCGCACGTGGCGCTGTTCGCGGAGGGCCGGGAGAACGCCGGGGACCGGGTGCTGCCGGAGGCGGTGCGCCTGTGCTTCGGCGCGGACACCGGCCCGGGCCGCTGGCACCCGCAGCCGGTGCACCGGCTCGTCGACGAGGCGACGCTGGAGGAGCTGAACGCACGGCGCGGGGTGGTCGTGGGCGGCGGCGGGCTCTTCCTGCCGGACACCTCACCCAACGGCAACAGCCACTGGCAGTGGAACGTGCCGGACGAGCTGCTGGCCCGCCTGACCGCGCCGCTGGCGGTGTTCGCGGTCGGCTACAACGTGTTCGACGGGCAGCGCTACCGGCGGGGCCGGTTCGCTCAGAGCCTGCGGGTGCTGGTCGAGCGGTCGGCGTTCTTCGGGCTGCGCAACCACGGTTCGATCGAGCGGGTCCGGGAGCTGCTGCCCGCCTCCCTGCGCGACCGGGTGCGCTACCAGCCCTGCCCGACCACGGTCGCCCGGCACCTGGTCCCGGGGTGGACGGATCCGGCCGAGCGGTCCGACACCGTCCTGGTGAACTGCGCCTACGACCGTGCGGGGCTGCGCTTCGGCCACGACTACGGCCACTTCCTGGCCCAGCTGGCCGCCGCGCTGCGCACCCTGCGGGACCGGGTGGACGTCCGGTACGCGGCGCACATGCCGGCCGACGAGCGCTTCGTGCACGACCTGCGGCGCGAGCACGGCATCGCGCTGCCCGTGGAGCAGCTGTACGCCATGCCGAACGACGCGATCCGCGACCTGTACCGGCGCGCCCGGCTGGTGATCGGGATGCGCGGGCACGCCGGGATGATCCCGTTCGGCTGCGGGACGCCGATCCTGAGCCTGGTGTCCCATCCGAAGCTCGCCTACTTCCTGACGGACGTCGGGCACCTGGAGTGGGGGCTGTCGGTGCACGACCGGAGGCTGGGCCCGCGGCTCGCGGAGCGGGCGTCCGCGCTGCTCGACGACCACGCGGCGGCCGTGGCCGACGTGCACGGCGCGCAGGAGGCCCTGTGGCGGATCACGCGGTCGAACATCGGGGAGCTGCGGAACACGTTCGGTCTCGGGAGAACCCCGGAACGGGACTGAAACACCAAGAATTCACTTCCGCTGCGAACGGAGTTCTCCTTTCCGAGCCCGCACGGCCACCGCCGGATCCGGGCGCCTGGATAGCCTGTTCCAATCTCCCCTCATCTCTCCCACTCCTCGAACGTGAGAGGCCCGCGTGCCGAAACTGTCCGTCGTCGTTCCCATGCACAATGTGGAATCCTTCGCCGAGAGCACTCTGAGAAGTCTCGCCAACAACGCGGACCCGGACTTCGAATTCCTGCTCGTCGACGACTGCTCCACGGATTCCACGCCGTGGTGGATCGACCGCTGGACGGACGGGCGCACCGACACCCGGGTGATCCGGCACGAGACCAACCGGGGCATAGCGCAGGCCCGCAACAGCGGCATCGACGCTACCCGGGGCGACTTCGTCACCTTCCTCGACGGCGACGACTGGTACGGGCCCGGCTATCTCCGGGAGCTGGTGGGCCGGGTCGAGGAGTTGGGGTGCGACTTCGCCCGCACCGACCATGTGCAGGCCACCGGCACCGAGCGGGTGATCCGGCGGCCCCCGGCCCCCGCGCGCGACCTCGTGATGGACCCGCGCGACGGCATCGCGCCGCCGCACATGGAGACGATGGTCGACTACCCCTTCGTCTGGGCGGGGATCTACCGGCGGCACCTCTTCGACGACGGCGGCATGCGCTTCGCCACCGAACTGCGCACCGCCGAGGACCGGCTGTGGATCTGGCGCCTGCACCTGAAGGCCGCCACGTACGCGTCGGTGGGACTGCACGGGGTGTTCTACCGTCGGGGCGTCGCCACCTCGCTCACCCAGATCAAGGACTCCCGGCAGCTGGACTTCATCCCGGCCTACGACATGCTCCTGAAGGAGTTGGCGGAGGACCGGGAGGCCGAGCGCTTCCTGCCCAAGGCGGTACGGACCTACTGCGCCATGATCGCCTTCCACCTCGGCAAGGTGGACGAGTACGAGTCCTCGGCGGCCCAGCGGCTTCGCCGGGAGGCGCGGGACGCGCTGCACCGCATGCCCCAGCACGTGCTGGAGGAGACCCTCCGGACCATCGACAGGACTCGCAGCAGGCTGCTCGGCCGCCTGCGTGACGGGCGGAAGGCTGCCTGATCCATGCCCCACAAGACCCAGATCTTCCAGGTCTCCACGCTCTACGGCGCGGCCACCCTCGCCGCGGCGCTGGACGCCGGCCTGTTCGGGCCGCGCGATCAGGCCCGGCGCGTCCTGCTGGTGTCCAACAACGCGGCGATACCCGAGACCGCGCTGCGCCTGGACGAGATGCACGGGTACGGGCGAATATCCGGCCGGTTCGACGACGTGGTGTCGTGGAACGAGGCGATCCGCCCGCACCACCCCAGCGCCTGGGGCCCCCGGGGCAACGACGTGTCGCTGTGGCAGAAGGCATTCCGGCTCGCCTGGGGCATCGACGAGCGGGACCTGATCGAGCTGGCCGTCGAGTCGATCCAGGTCAACCCGGCCCGCGCGCTGGCGGCGATCTTCTCCGAGGCCGCCCTCCACGTGTACGCCGACGGCCTGATGAGCTACGGCCCGACCCGCGAGAAGCTGCCGCTGACCCTCGCGCGCCGCATCCGCCGCCTGCTCCACCTCGACCTGATCCCGGGTCTGAGGCCGATGCTGCTCTCGGAGTTCGGCGTCGAGCCCGAGGTCGTCCCCGACGCGGCGTTCCGCGCGGTGCTCGACGAGATCTCCCGGGAAGCGGCCGACGGCCCCGAACTGGCGCCCGTGGTACGGGAGAAGCCGACGGCCGTGCTGCTCGGCCAGTACCTGGCGGCGATCAACATCCTCACGGCGCAGGAGGAGGAGGACCTCCACGTCCGGATGCTGACCGGGGCCGCGCGGGCCGGGCACCGCTCCGTCGTCTTCAAGCCCCACCCGACGGCGCCCGCCGGCTACACGGCGGCCCTCAGCAAGGCGGCCGCGGACGCCGGCGTGCGGCTCACTGTGCTGGACGCGCCCCTGTTGGCCGAGACCCTGTACGACCACTGCGCCCCGGAACTCGTCGTCGGCTGCTTCTCGACGGCGATGGTGACCGCCTCCGCCTACTACCGGGTGCCCGTCGCCCGGGTCGGGACGGCGCTGGTGATGGAGCGGCTCAAGCCGTACCCGAACAGCAACCGGGTGCCCCTGGCCGTCGTCGACCACCTGGTGCCCGACCTGGAGGGCGGCCGGGAGCCGGCGCTCGTCGGAGCGGCGCCCGAGTCCCTGTCGCCGCTGGTGCGGGCCATCGGCTTCTGCATGCAGCCCAAGACGTACGCGGAGTTGCGCAGGCCGACGGAGGACTGGCTGCGCGACCATCTCTCCGCCACCCCCGGGTACTACTTCCCCGAGCTGCGGCTGACCGAGCTGGGCCTGCCCGGCAGCCGCCCGCAACTGCGCGCGAAGCTCCAGGTGCGGCGGGCCAGGCGCGTGGTGCGCCGGGCCGTGCGGCGCGGTGCCGGAAAGAAGTAGGAGGAAGTAGCAGGTGGGCCGGAGCCCCCGCCCGGACGGCGGGGGCTCCGGCGTCTCCGCTGCCCCGGCTCAGCCCAGCCAGCGGTCCAGCCGCAGCCGCGTCCACACCAGGGCGGCGGCGAACGACAGTACGACCGTGACGGCCGTCAGACCGGCGAGAGCGCCCGCGGCGCCCGCCCAGCCCGCGTCCGCCGACACCAGCCGCGGGGCGAGCGCCTCCAGGAAGACCAGGTGGACCAGGTAGGCGCCGAAGGAGGCCCCGGCAAGCCTGCCGAGGAGCGGCCGGAACCGCTCGGGCACCCTGATCCGGTCGAGCGCCATGAGCAGGGTGCCGGCCAGCAGCGCCACCACCACGGAGGCGTAGGGGCTCGGGAAGTGCACCCGGTGCTCGTAGACGGCGACCGCGGCCCACGCCAGGAGCCCGCCCGCCAGCCACAGCAGGCGTCGGCGCCGGCCCGCGACCGCGGAACCCGGCAGCGACAGCAGGACGGCCCCGGCGACGGCGTACGCGATCTGGTAGACGCCGAACTGCCAGGCGAACGGGGGCACGCGTACGTCGAGGAGGCGCCCGAGGTCGCCCAGAAGGGTCGGCGCGAGCGCCAGGCCGAGCAGGGCGGCGCCCGCGCCCCAGGGCCGCTTGCCGTTCCTGACCAGGACGGCCACCGACAGCAGCAGGATCACCGGGACGTAGGCGTACAGGTACCAGAGGTGGAAGGCGGGCTGCACGGAGGCGAACACCGCGTCCCTGGCGAGCTGGGCGGTGGGTTCGGTGTTGGTGTCCCGGGCCCGGTCCCACAGCAGGTAGAGGGCGGTCCACACGGCGAGCGGCACGAGGATGCGGGTGAGCCGCTTGCGGACCTGCCGGCCGTCGCGGGGCGGGGCCCCGCTGAGGACGACCCAGCCGGCGATCGCGAAGAACAGCGGCACGGCGCAGCGGCTCAGCGCGTCCCCGGTGATCCCCGTCCAGTAGACGGGGCCGCCCTGCGCGGGGTCGCGGTCGACGGCCTTCATCAGTTCGCCGGCGGCGTGGCAGACGATGACCCCGACCGAGGCCAGCACCCGCACGAGGTCGACGTCGTACCGGTGTTCCCCGCGGGGGCGCGCCGCCCGCTCCTGGGCGGCGACGGGGGCGGCGGGGCGGACCGGCTCGGTTGCGGTCAGGGGCTCGGCGGCGATGGGTGGTCACTCCCGGGTTGGACGCACGGGCCCGGCGCCGTGGGCCGGGCCGGGGGATCGGCATGCCGCGTCGCGCGCGCTCGCACTCGGCGCCGCGCGGCGCGTCGGTGCAGGCTATGAGAGGCCCGTGAGCGCCGGGAAGCGCCGCCGGATGAACATCGGCGACATGTGCGTGACTCCCCGGTGAACACCGGGAGCCGCCATCGTCCGGCCATCCGTCGTTCCGCAGAAGTTCGCCCCTTGGTCCGCCCGGAGGCTGCGTCTCGGGCGCGGTATCTCCCTAGTCTGGCCTCACCCACCCCACTGGCGTTGCACGCACCCACGTTCACTTCCGTGACGGATAGAGGTCGTTGACCCATGAACAGCCGTACCCTGATCCGCAGCTCCGCCGGCCGGCGTCTGCTGCGTCCCGTCGCCGATCTCATCGATCAGCGCATCGAGCGGCGGATCCGCGCCGCGGAGTCCCGCCGACCACCGGTGTCCGACGCCGAGGTGACCGAGAAGCAGCAGCTCACCTTCGAGCTGCTGGTCGGACCGTCCGGGCGCGGCCTCTCCCGGATGGTGGCCAAGGGGTCCCTGGAACGGCTGCACCGCGAGGTCGCGGCGCTGGCCGGGGACCGGGTCGCGGCCGAGCGCAACGTGGCCACGGCCTACCGTCTCCTGATGGCCCTGGAGTCGCTGGGGGTGGGCCGGGTCGCGGGCGGCACCATGAACATCTGCGGCAAGCTCGCCTCGATCCCGCTGCTCGGCCCGCCGAACGACGAGGTCCTGGAGATAGGCACGCTGTACGGCATGTTCTCCACCGGTCTGCTGCGGATGCTGGAGCGCGACGGGCGCAGCCCGGCGCTGACCATCGTGGACCCATTCGCCGGTGTGCAGCTCCAGCCCGGCACCACCGTGCGCCCAGACCCGACGGGCACGCCGGTGGACGAGCACGCCGTGCGCACCAATCTCGCCCTGGCCGGTCCGGCCGGCGCGGCGGCCCGCATCCAGCAGGGGTTCTCCGAGGACCTCGACACCCGGGCGGCCGTCTCCGACCGCTCCTACGGCGTGATCGTCGTCGACGGCGACCACTCGGCGAAGGGGGTGCGCCAGGATCTCCAGTGGGCCGAGGAGATCGCCGCGCCCGGCGCGATCGTCGTGCTGGACGACTTCGGGGACCCGAGCTGGCCGGGCATCAAGGAGGCGCTCGACGAGCACCTGAAGGACGACACCCGGTTCACCTACCTCGGCAAGGCGGCCCACTCCGCCTTCCTGCGGGCTTCCTGAGGGGCCCGCCGAGGGCTTCGCGCGGGTTTCCCGGGCGGGCTGCGCACGGTGGCACCCCGGACACATTGAGCGATACGTGCGATTTTCTGACCGTCGGATCGCGCGTGCCGACTCCATTTCGGCCACCGAGGATGCATCCTCGCCTCATGGCCACTGCGCAAGAGACGCACGAGTACCCCGGTGAGCTGAACGACGTCCCCGGCTGGTTCTGGCCGCTCGACCAGGTGCTGTTCTCCTGGTTCCTGGAGCGGCAGGAGAGGCTGGACACCCGCGGCGACCTGCTGGAACTGGGCGCCTACCTGGGCAAGAGCGCGATCCTGCTCGGGCACCGGCTGCGGGACGGCGAGACGCTCACCGTCTGCGACCTGTTCGGGGCCGAGCCCCCGGACGCGGCCAACCGGGCGGAGGCGGCGAAGTCGTACTCCTCACTCACCCGCCAGGCCTTCGAACGGAACTACCTCGCCTTCCACCACACCCTGCCGAAGATCGTCCAGGCGCCCAGTTCCGCGGTCGTCGACGAGGTCGTGCCGGGCACCTGCCGCTTCGTCCACATCGACGCCTCGCACCTGTACGAGCACGTCGAGGGCGACATCGGCGCGGCCAAGGAGCTGCTGGTGCCCGACGGCATCGTGGTCCTGGACGACTTCCGCAGCGAGCACACCCCGGGCGTCGCCGTCGCGGCCTGGGAGGCGGTGCTCAACCGCGGGCTGCGCCCGGTCTGCCTGAGCAGCCAGAAGCTGTACGGCACCTGGGGCGACCCGGAGCCGGTGCGGGAGGAGCTGATCGCCGCGCTGCGCGGCCGCGACGACATCGCGGTGACCGTGGAGCGGGCCGCCGGGCACCGGCTGGTGCGGACCCGCGCCAAGGGCAAGCGGCTGCGGCCGCCCTCGCTGCCCTCCTCGCGGCACCCGGCGCCCGTCCCCGCCCCCGAGGCGGGCGGGACACAGGCCGCGCCGGTGCCCGACCGGACCCCGCAGGCCCGGCCGGCGGCGCGGACGGCCCGGCCGTCGACCCCGCGGGACCGCACCCGGCGGCTCGCCCTGGACCTGCTGCCGCCGGTCGTCACGCGGGCGGTGCGCCGGTACCGGGCGGAGCGGCGGGCGAAGGCGGGCAGGACGCCGGGGACGGCTCAGTCGAGGCCGTAGGACGCCGCGACACCCGCGATCACCAGGGCCAGCGACTCCTCGAAGTGCCGGTCGTAGTCCGTGAAGATCTCCGCGCCCGCCGCGGCCGTCAGGGGGTAGTCGGCCAGCAGGCGGGCGCGTTCGTCCACGTCGAAGCCCTCCCGGCGCTCCCCGGGCAGGGGCTCGACGCCCTGTTCCTCGGTGACGAAACCGAGCGTGAACAGATACGTCGTGTTGGTCGCCCGCACCGCCTGCGCGAGGGTGAGTCCGGCGGCGGTGAACAGCCGCAGGGTCTCCTCCATCTGCTCGGCGTGCACCGCGCCGGTGAAGCGTGAACCGCTGAACACCTTGGCGCCGTCCCGGTAGGCGAGCAGGGACGCGCGCAGCCCGCGGTTGGCCCTGAGCAGCCGCTCCCGCCAGGTGTCGGCCGGGTCGAGGGGGGTCGCGGCGACCATCCGCCGGTACATCTCGGTGGCCATCTCGTCGAGCAGGGCCTGCTTGTCCTTGAAGTGCCAGTAGAGGGCCGGCGCCTTGACGTCCAGCTCCCTGGCGATGGTGCGCAGGGTCAGGCCGTCCAGACCGACCTCGTTCAGCAGCTTCAGCGCCGTGTCCGCGACCCGTCGGCGGTCGAGGGGGGCGCGTCGTTCCGTACTCACACTTGACAGCTTAACGGCGTTAAGGCCATTCTCGAACCCGGACGGCACTTAACAAGGTTAAGGAGAGTTGTCATGAATGTCTCGCATGTCGTGGATGCGGCGGAACCCGAGGTTCTGATCGTCGGCGCGGGCCCCACCGGCCTCGCCCTCGGGATCGACCTGGCCCGGCGCGGAGTGGACGCGCTGGTGCTGGAGGGCGCGGGCGAGCTGTTCCCGGGCTCGCGGGGCAAGGGCTTCCAGCCCCGCACGATGGAGGTCTTCGACGACCTCGGCGTCGTCGACGCGATCCACGCGGTGGGCGGCACCTATCCGATCGGCATGATCTGGAAGGACGGCGAGCGGGTCGGCGAGCACCACATGTTCGAGCCGGCCGAGCCGAGCGAGGACTCGCCGTACAACAGGTCTTGGATGGTGCCGCAGTGGCGCACCCAGGAAGTCCTGGCGCAGCGCCTCGCGGAGCTGGGCGGCAGGGTCGCCTTCCAGCACGAGGTCGTCGGTGTCGCGCAGGACGCGGCGGGCGTGACCGCGCACCTGTCCTCGGGCCGTACGCTGCGCGCCCGCTACCTGGTCGGGGCGGACGGCGGCCGGTCGGCGGTGCGCCGCGCGCTGGGCATCGGCATGACCGGCGAGGACGTCGACCCGAACCCGACGCTGGTGGCGGACGTGCGGATCAGCGGCCTGGACCGCGACAACTGGCACGTCTTCCCACCGCGCGAGGGCGACGACCTCCTTGCCGTCTGCCCCCTGGCCGGCACCGAGGACTTCCAGGTGATGGCGCGGTTCCCGGCGGGCACGGAGGTCGACACCTCCCCCGACGGCATCCGCAAGGTCCTCGCGGAGCGCTCGCACATCGCCGCCGAGGACGTCACCGAGGTCCGCTGGGCCTCCGACTTCCGGCCGCGGGCGGCGCTGGCCGACCGTTTCCGCGCGGGCCGGGTGTTCATCGCCGGCGACGCCGCGCACGTGCACTCCCCCGCGGGCGGCCAGGGGCTGAACACCAGCATCCAGGACGCCTACAACCTGGGCTGGAAGCTGGACGCCGTACTGAAGGCAGGGGCGCAGGCCGCGCTCCTGGACAGCTACGAGGAGGAACGGCGCCCGATCGCCGCGGACATGCTCAACCTGTCGACCGCCGTCCACCGCGGCGAGGTGCAACGCGGCAGGGCGACCCGGCAGCTGGGGATCGGATACCGGGACTCGTCGCTGACGGTGGAGTCGCGCGGCACCGTGGGCGAGGGCACGGTACGGGCCGGGGACCGCGCGCCCGACGGGAACGTGGACGGCGTACGGCTCTTCGACGCCTTCCGGGGACCGCACTGGACGCTGCTGGCGCTGGGCGTCGACGCGCCCGGCAGTGCCGTGGGGGCGGCGGTACCGGTGGTGCGCGGGGGCGCGCACGGGGCGTACGGGACGGGGCTGTTCCTCGTACGGCCGGACGGGTACGTCGGGTGGGCCGGCGACACGCCGGAGGGACTCGACGCCTACCTGGGCCGGTTCGGGCTGGGCGCCTGAGGCCCGAACCGGTTCCTTCGGGCTCTCAGAAGGCGTCCGAGGGCACGTACGTCCCCCAGACCTCCCGCAGCGCGTTGCACACCTCGCCGACCGTCGCGCGTGCCCGCAGCGCGTCCTTCATCGGGTACAGGACGTTGTCCTCGCCCTCGGCGGCCTTCTTCAGGGCGGCCAGGGCCGAGTCCACCGACGCCCGGTCGCGCTCCGCACGGAGCCTGGCCAGGCGTTCGGCCTGCTGGGCCTCGATGGCCGGGTCGACGCGGAGCGGCTCGTAGGGCTCCTCCTCGGCGAGCTGGAAGCGGTTGACGCCGACCACGACCCGCTCGCCGGAGTCGGTCTCCTGGGCGATGCGGTAGGCGGAGCGCTCGATCTCGCTCTTCTGGAAGCCGTGCTCGATGGCGTTGACCGCGCCGCCGAGGTCCTCGACCTTGCCCATCAGCTCGAGGGTCGCCGCCTCGACGTCGTCGGTCATCCGCTCGACGACGTAGGAACCGGCGAAGGGGTCGACGGTCGCCGTCACGTCCGTCTCGTAGGCGAGGACCTGCTGGGTGCGCAGGGCCAGGCGCGCGGACTTGTCGGTGGGCAGCGCGATGGCCTCGTCGAAGGAGTTGGTGTGCAGCGACTGCGTGCCGCCGAGGACCGCGCCCAAGCCCTGCACCGCGACCCGGACCAGGTTCACCTCGGGCTGCTGTGCGGTCAGCTGCACGCCCGCGGTCTGGGTGTGGAAGCGCAGCATCAGCGACTTGGGGTTCTTCGCGCCGAACTCCTCCTTCATCACCCGCGCCCAGATCCGGCGGGCCGCGCGGAACTTGGCGACCTCCTCCAGGATCGTCGTGCGGGCCACGAAGAAGAAGGACAGGCGGGGCGCGAAGTCGTCCACGTCCATGCCGGCCGCGACCGCGGTGCGCACGTACTCGATGCCGTCCGCGAGGGTGAACGCGATCTCCTGCGCGGGAGAGGCGCCCGCTTCGGCCATGTGGTAGCCGGAGATCGAGATGGTGTTCCACTTCGGGATCTCGGCCCTGCAGTACTTGAAGATGTCGGCGATCAGCCGCAGCGAGGGCTTCGGCGGGAAGATGTACGTCCCGCGCGCGATGTACTCCTTCAGCACGTCGTTCTGGATCGTGCCGGTGAGCTTGTCCGCGCTCACGCCCTGTTCCTCGGCGACGAGTTGGTAGAGCAGGAGCAGCAGGGCGGCCGGGGCGTTGATCGTCATCGACGTGGAGACCTTGTCCAGCGGGATGCCGCCGAACAGCACCCGCATGTCGTCGATGGAGTCGATGGCGACGCCGACCTTGCCGACCTCGCCGCTGGCGATCGGCGCGTCGGAGTCGTGGCCCATCTGGGTGGGCAGGTCGAAGGCGACCGACAGGCCCATGGTGCCGTTGGCGATGAGCTGCTTGTAGCGGGCGTTGGACTCGGTCGCCGTGCCGAAACCGGCGTACTGGCGCATCGTCCACGGCCGGCCGGTGTACATCGACGGGTAGACGCCCCGGGTGAAGGGGTACTTCCCGGGCTCGCCCAGCTTGTCGGCCGCGTCCCAGTCCGTCAGGGCGTCGGGCCCGTAGACCGGTTCGATGGGCAGCCCGGACTCGGACTCGCGCGTCATGGTGTGATGCCTCCCGCTGAGCACATGTGCGTACCGCTCGGACTACCCGTGTTTTACCCGCCGGTACAGTCCGGCACTTCGACGGACTGTATCCGCGTGCGTGCACCCGGTGGAGGGGCCCACGCTGGGACCTTCCTCACAGCCTCAATGCGGTCCCGGTCACAACGATGCCGTGCCGTTCGCGGCGCGTCATCCGGGGGAACAATCAGAGGACGTCGGTGCGGGACCGTGGGACGACGGGGGGGCCGTGATGCGTGGGGCGGGCGTGCGGAGCGCGGGACGGGCGGGTGCCGTCGCGCTGGGGGTCGTGCTGGTGGCGGGCGGCTGCACCGTGCAGGGCACGGGGCCGGACGGCAAGGGGCACGCGCCGGTGCGCATAGAGGTCACCGGCCACCCACCGAAGAGCACGCCCTCCCGCAGCGAGCGGCCGCCGAAGACACCGTCGACCGGGACCAGGGCCGCCAGGGTGCTGTGGGAACGGGGGGACACCGGCCGGGACGTCCGTGAACTGCAGGCCAGGCTGCGCCAGGTCGAGTGGCTCGTGGACGGGCCGACGGGGACGTACGACGACCTGACCGAGCGCGCCGTCAGCGGCTTCCAGGGCAAGCGCGGGCTGCCGCGGACCGGCCGGACGGACACCGTCACCTGGCAGCGGCTGCTCGGGATGTCGCACGAGCCGGGCAAGTGGGAGCTGTACCTGATGGGCGGCCAGCCCGCCGCCGCGCCCGACCCGCGCTGCACGAGGGGCCGGGTGCTGTGCGTCAGCAAGTCGAGCCGGACGCTGCGCTGGATGATCGACGGGCGGACGGTGTCCACGATGTCCGTGCGCTTCGGCTCGCAGTACACACCGACCCGGGAGGGCGTCTTCCAGGTCTACTGGAAGTCCCGCCACCACGTCTCGACGCTCTACGACTCGGCCATGCCGTACGCCATGTTCTTCAGCGGCGGCCAGGCCGTGCACTACTCCTACGACTTCGCCGCCCAGGGTTACGCGGGCGCCTCGCACGGCTGTGTCAACGTGCGGGACGAGGCGGCGATCGCGGACCTGTACGCACAGGTGAGGAACGGCGACAAGGTCGTCGTGTACTGGTGACGGGGCGAGGCGGCGACACCGCCGTACGGCGAAGGGGGCGCGGGCGGGACCGGGGGAACGTGTCCCGCCCGCGCCGAGGTGCACGAGCCGCAGGTACGGGGGGAACCCCGGCTCGGTGCGAAAGCCGATGACCAGTCGGCTCACTCATTACTGCGCCACGGCGGCCGAAAGTGTCACACCCCCCGGCGAGAAAAGCCTCGCCGTCCACGAAAGCGCAGGTCAGGGGGTACTTGCGGAGGGCGATGCGTGGGGTGTGTAGGTGGGCTGCTGTGGCCGGCGGGGCTCGTCGGCCGAGGGGGCGTGCGGGCCGGGGCGGTGCGGGCGGTCGGGGTGGTGGGGATCGCGGGCGGGCGGGGCTATGTCGGAATCGGCGTCGGCGTCGTCATCGCCGTTGCCGCCGTCCTCGCCGTCGTCGCCCTGGTCTCCGTGGCCTCCGTGGTCGTTCTTCTTCCCGCCGTCGCCCTTGCCGCCCTTGCCCTTGTCACCCTTGCCGTCTTTGCCGTTCTTGTCGCCCTTGCCGTCCTTGCCCTTGCCGTCCCTGCCGTCCTTGTCGTCCCGGCCTTCGCCGTCGCCGGTGGCCCTGCGCAGCTCGCCCTCGCGGGTCGTCTCCGCCGCGTCGCCCCGGTCGCCGCCGTCCCGGCCGCCGCCGTCGGTTCCGGCGAGGAGGCTGCCGCAGTACTTCACGACCCGTGCCGCTCCCCCGGCCGCCTCCTTCAGGGCACGCCGGTGGGCGGTGTCGAGTTCCTTGCCGGCGCGCACCTTGCGGCAGGACGCGGCGAGGCTCGACCGCCGTCCGTCGGAGCCGCCCGCGTCCCGGTCGCCGGCGTCGCTCCCGGCCTCGCCGTCGTCCCGCGCGGTGCCGCCGTCGGGGGCTCCCGGGGTGCTGCCGGGTGCCGCCCCGCCCTGCACGCCTTCGAGCGGCGAGGGCGGGGTGGAGGGACGCCCGGGGGAGGCCGCGGCCGAGACGGTGGCGGCGGGTTCCGGTTCGCCGCGGTCGAACGGCGTCGGCAGCACTCCGGTTCCGGCCGCGGCCGCCACGCCGCCGATCACGCCGACGGTCAGCGCGGCGGCCAGCCCGAGGCGCAGGGGGCGGCTCCGGCGCGGACGCCGGGCGCTCTCACCGCGCGTGCCGATGCGGACCAGACCGGCCTCGGGGGGCCGGTGAGCGTCCCCGTGACCGAGGGCGCCCGCGGCCTGGGCCGACCCGTCGGCCCGCTCGGCGCGCACCTTGCGGAAGGCGGCCAACGCGGCGGCCTCGCCCGGGAGTTCCTCGCCGGCCGGCACCGGTGGGGCGGAGAGCGCGCCCAGGGCCACGACGAGTCGCCCGGCCCGGTCGCGGGTGGCGGGGTCGACACCCTCCAGTGGCTCTCCGCGCAGCAGGAGCTCCGCCGTTTCGCGGTCCAGCCACTTGTCCTGCTCGTCGGCCATCACATGTCCTTCTGCGTCCGCGTACGCGTATGCGTCACACTCGCGGACGTCACCGCACGGCCGTGCGGTTCTCGCTGCGGCGGCAGGGCGTCGAGCCCGCCGCCGGATTCCGGATCGCCGCCGAGCAGTTCGGCCAGTCGCTTCAGGCCGCGGTGCGCCGCCGTGCGGACGGCGCCCGGCCGTTTGCCCAGGGTCTCGGCGGCACTCTTGGCGTCGAGGCCCATCACCACGCGCAGGACGACCGCCTCGGCCTGGTCCTGGGGCAGCCGGGCGATGAGGGAGAGGGTGCTGCCGGTGGCCAGTGCCTCCATGGCCTCACCCGCGGTGTCGGACTCCGCGGGCCTGCCCGTCAGCTCCGTCTCGTCGCCGCCGATCACCGGCCGGCGGCCGCGCATGCGGATGTGGTCCAGCGCGCGGTTGCGGGCGATGCGGGCGGCCCAGCCGCGGAAACGGTCGGCGTCGCCGTCGAACCGTTCCAGGTCGCGGGCTATCTGGAGCCATGCCTCGGAGGCCACGTCCTCCGCGTCGTGATCGCCGACGAGCGTGCGCACGTATCCCAGCAGCCGCGGCTGCACGGCGCGGTACACGGTCCGGAACGCGGTCTCGTCCCCGCCCTGTGCCGCACGCACCGCGGCGGTCAGCTCCGCGTCGTCCCCCAGCACCGAGAAGCCTTTCTGCGCCTGAGCCGGCGCCGCTCTCGCGGACGTGGTCCTCGCCGTCGTGGTCTCTCATCGATGGTTGCGGTGGTCTCCCGCAAGCCCGTGGCGGGAGCGAGCCCCCGCGCTGCATCGGCGCGAATGGCACGTTACGTCTTGAAACCGCCACTCGTCCATGTCCCCCTCGCATTGCCGTACAAGATGCAACTAACCCGTGACGCGGTGAGGTGTGACAGAAAACGCAGTCCCGGCGCTGAAGGGAGTACGGGCCGCCGCGCGGCCCGTGCCGCGCGACGGCCGGGGCCTCTCCTGTGGGGGGTGGCGGCCCCGGCCGTTGCCTTGGCCGCCGCCGTCGTCCCTGGCAGGGGCCTATGGGCGGGCCAGGTCCGGCAGCTGTGCCGCGGCGCCGCCGTCGCCGGCCTCCAGGCCGACGCCTCCTTCGCCGACGATCCCGTCGGCGCCCGTTTCCGCGCCGGTGTCTCCCGTACCGCCGTTGCCCGCGTCGTTCCCGCCGGAGCCGTTCCCGGCGCCGGTCGACGGTCCCGGCCCGGTCGGCAGGCCGAGCTGCTCGGTGCAGTAGGTCCCGACGCGCTCCGCACCGCCCGCCGCAGCGACCAGCCGCTGCCAGGCCGCGGCGTCCAGCGCCTTGCCCTTGCCCGCCAGCCGCTCGTACACGCGGCACTGTGCCTCGGTGTCCCGGTCGACGCCCGAGGGGTCCGAGGGCGTGGAGCCGCGGGAAGGCGCGGATGCCTCCGGGGACGCGGAGGCTCCCGGGGGCGTGGTCGCGGGGACCGGCGGGGTGCCGGGGCCCGGCGTGGTGCCCGGTGGGGTGGCGACCGGCCGGGCCGGGGCGTCCTCGGAGGCGGGCGGGCGGGTGCGGTCCGGGCCGCCGTCGTCCGCGGCGGAGCCGCCCCCGCCCATGGCCGCGTAGGCGACCCCGCCCAGGGTGAGGCTCGCCAGCAGCACGGAGAGGGCCGTCTTCAGCGTGCGCCCCGGGTGCCGCCCGTCGCGCGGCCGCCAGTCGTCCCGCCGCCGGGTGCGCGCGGCGCGGGCCGGTTCCGCGTCCCGGGCGGCCCGGAAGGCGGCCAGGGCGCGACGCTCGCCCTCGGTGTCGGCCTCCTGCGCCCGCAGTGCCGAGGCGAGCAGCGCCTCCGTGCCGGGCACGCCGCCGGGGGCGGGCCGGGGACCGGTGTCGCGGCCGTCACCCGCCTCGTGCCGTGCGCCCATGCCCGCCTCCGCTCCCGCTCGGTCCGCGGGGCCGCCGCCCTCGGCGCCCCTCATGTCGACTCCCCCAGCGTCCTGGGACCGTCATCCGTCACACCGTCGGCCCCCAGCTGCCGTGCCAGCCGCTTCAGCCCCCGGTACGTCGCCGTACGCACCGCGCCAGGCCGCTTGCCCAGCACGCGCGCGGCGGAGGGCCCGTCGAGCCCGACGACGACCCGCAGCAGGACGGCCTCGGCCTGGTCGCGCGGCAACCCCGCGACCAGGGTGAGCGCGGCCCGGGTGGACAGCGTCTCCAGTACCTGGTCGTGCGTGCTGTGCGGGCCGGGCAGGTCCAGGACGTCCTGCTCCAGCGCCGTGGGCCGGGGCCGTACCTTCTGGCGGCGCAGGTGGTCCAGGGCCCGGTGCCGGGCGATCGTCGCCGTCCAGCCCCGGAAGCCGGCCCCGTCGCCCTTGAAGCGTCGCAGGTCGCGGGCTATCTCCAGCCAGGCGTCCGCCGCGACGTCCTCGGCGTCGTCGCCGACCAGCCCGCGCACGTAGCCCAGCAGTCCGGGCTGCACGAGCCGGTAGGCGACCGCGAAGGCGGCCTCGTCACCTCGCTGGGCCCGCGCGACGGCCGCGCCCAGTTCCCCGTCGTACGCCTGCACGCGGCGGGGTTCCCCTCGCTGGCCCAAGAACCGTCCTCGTCCGTACCGAGTCCTGTGCGCGCTCCGGTGAGCCCGCCCCCCACGGTCATCAGCGTTGCGGCGCACAGAAGTGTCACAGGGAGGCGGCCGTCGCGTCCCGGCACAGCAGGCGCAGCGACCCGTCCCCGGCGAAGCAGCGGCGGGCCTCGTCGATCGGGTCCCACAGGCGGCCGTCCGGGGTGCGAACCCAGTGGTCGCCGCCGGTCGTCCACCACTCGCCGCCCGTCTGCCGCACGATCACCTCCCCGGCGTACGCGCCGAGTCCGCGCAGCGCCGTCTCCACGGCGGCGTACGGCGCCCGCTCGCGCCGGATCGCGTCGATCACCCGGTCCACGCGCCACAGACTCTGCGCCGAGTAGTCCAGGCGCAGCCGCGCACCCTCGCGCATCGTGGCCACCGCGTCCGCCGCCCACCGCACCGGCTTGGCGGCGGCCGACGGCCGGGTCTGCTGCGGGCTCGTCGTCCCGCTCGTCCATCCGCTCGTCAATCCGCTGGTCACAGTCGTCACATGGGCTATAGCGCCGTACGGCGGGCTCGCGTCACACGTGGGAGGCGGTCGTTCCGCAACCGGCGCAGGACCGCCCCACCTTCCCCACGTCCGCCGCACCGCCACTGCGTGTTCCCCGCACGACGGTCACAGGCAGGGTCCGAGGGCGGCCCCGGCGTTCAGCCCCGCCCCCGCGCCCGGCGGGAGACCACCGCGCGCAGCACGCGGCGCCCCTCCGTGGAGACCTCCAGTGCGGGACGCAGCCCGGCCGCGCCGTGACCGGCGAGCAGTTCCAGGACGCCGACCTGGCGGCGCAGTTCGGCGGCGACGAGCGGGGGCAGCGCCTGCGCGCCGCCGTCGCGCGGGACGTCGCCCTCCGGGGCCGGGTCCGCCGCCGGGTCGAGCAGCCGGTGGATGCGGAGCGAGGCGACGGAACAGCCGTCGGCCCAGGTCCGCAGCTCCGGTCCGGAGCACTCGGCGGGCGCGGCCACGAGCATCCGGCGGGCCAGGACCACGGCCTCGTCCTCGCCGGTGGCGTCGGGGCCGGCGAGCTTGTCCCGCACCTGCGTCAGCCCCTGCGCCCAGTCGCGTCCGGCCGCGTCGCCGGTACCGTCGGCGAGGGTCGCCCACAGGGGTCTGAGGGCCTCGTCGTCGCCGTCCAGCAGCGGGACGCAGCGATCCAAACAAGCCAGTCCGCTCGCGGCGAGTCCGCGTGTGTCGGCCCGCGCGATCAGTTCCACCAGGCTCATCGGGCGCCTCCCTGTTCCCGCCGCTTCGCCCCGCTCACCACCACGGAGCCCGCACTGACCCTTACTGCGTGCGACGGCCCGGGAGTGTCACAGCGGCACGACGCCCAGCCGGTCGAGGAACCGGAAGAAGAGGGTTTCGGCCACGGGACCGGAGGCGAGGACCCCGTCGTCGCCACCCGCGTCGGGCTCCGCAGCCGGGTCGTCCGACAGCACCTCGGTCAGTTCACCCGCGTGCGCGACCCGTTGCGCCTCGGCAGCCCAGGCGACGGCGCGCTCGGCGGCGTCCCGGGGCTCCAGGAAGTAGTCCTCCAGGGTGAGCCCGTCCCGCTCGGCGCCCAGGTAGCCGGCCATCGCGGTGCGCGCCAGGCAGGTCGTCCACGCCCCGCTCTCCGGCGCCGCCGCCTCCACGACCACGCAGTCGCTGTCCATCACGTATCCGAACAGCGCGGGCGCGCCGGTCTGCCCGGCCAGGTCGTTCATGTTGCCGACGTCTCCGTCGCCGCCCGCGAACTCCCACACCTGCCAGCCGTCCGGAGCGGACTGGCGCAGGGTCATGTCCGCGGCGCCGGACAGCGCCTCCAGTTCCGCGAGCGGCCGCTCGGCGCGGCCGACGACGAAATACCCCCAGTAGCCCATGTCCCGGTTCCCCCCGGCGTGTCGGTTCGGCTCGGTCAAAAGACCACCACAGCCGTACGGGAGTTCGCAGCAGGATCGGTCAATCGGCGCGCCGCGACGGTGACGTGCCGGGTGTGTCCGGGAGGTCCGGATTCAGTCGAGCCGGTTCGCCAGCGACTCGAAGTCGGCCCAGGACAGCTCGGGCTTGCCGGGGTCCCACAGCTTCTGGACCGTCGCGGCCAGCGGCAGCCGGATGCCCTCGGCGACCTGGGCCTGGGTCTGGGCGTTCGGGAAGTCGCCCCAGACGGCGAAGCTGCCGCCGAGTATCTGGTCGTCGTACTTGGCGTCGACGGCGGTGGTGCCGCGCAGGACGCGCGGGGTCCACTGCTCGTAGATGCGCTGCCCCGTCGGGTAGACGAAGGTCTGGGGCTGCCCGAGCACGTAGTAGAGGAACTCGTCGTTGTAGTTGAGGACCTGGCGGCCCTCGCTCAGGTACTCGGTCGGCGGGCGGGCGCCGATCTCCTTGCCGGTCCAGTAGGCGACCTTGATGTCCTTGAGCGGCTCGACGGACGTGTCCTTGAAGAAGCCGTCGTTCCAGGCGCGCGGGGTGCGGTCGTGGGCCATGACCGTCTTGGCGCGGCCGTTGAGCCAGCCGGTGGTGAGGTCGGCGACGGTGCCGTCGGAGCCGTACGCCTTGCGGGCCGCGGCGGCCAGCGTCGGGTAGGACGCCTCCGGGTTCGGCACCACGAGCGCCTGGTACTCGTCGGCGCCCAGGTGGAACTGGGAGCCGGGGAAGAGGTCGGCGTACTCGTTCAGCAGGTCGTCGACGATCTTCGCGGCCTCCGGCTTGGAGATGTCGATGGCGCCGCGGGTGGCCGTGCCCTGCGCGTTGCGCAGCTGGAGGTCGGGGTGCGCGGCGATCACGGCGCCGAGGTGCCCCGGCGAGTCGATCTCGGGGACGACGGTGATGTGGCGCGAGGAGGCGAGATCGATGATCTCCTTCATCTCGGCCTTGGTCAGGTGGTCGTCCGAGACGATCTCGGGGTGCGAGTCGGACTCGATGCGGAAGGCCTGGTCGTCGGAGAAGTGCAGGCCCAGCTCGTTGAACTTCAGGTCGCCCAGCTCGCGTATCCGGTCCTTGATCCAGTCGGCGCTGTAGTGCTTGCGGGCGATGTCGAGCGAGAAGCCGCGCTTCGGTTTGGCCGGCTCGTCCTTCACCACGCCCTCCGGCGCGGTGCCGCCGCCGTCCACCGCCTGCTTCAGGGTGCGGGTGCCGTAGTAGACGCCGGCCTCGGCGGGCCCGGTGACGGTGACCCGGCCGTCGCGCACGGTCATGGTGTACGACTCCGGGTTCGCGCCCTTGTCGGCCTTGACGTCGAGCAGCAGGTCCCCGGCGCGCTCGTCGTCCTTCTCCCCGGCGTACGTCATGCCCAGGTCGCCGGCGATCTGCTTGCCCTCGTCGGCGAGTCCGGAGTCGGCGACGACGACCCGGTTCCCCTTCTCGGGCTGCCAGCCGGGGCCGCGGGCCGCGGTGTGCTCGCGCACGGCGGGTATGGTGCGCGGCGCCTTGGACAGCGGGTAGGACCTGCTGGGACTGGGGGCGGCCGCCTCACCGGTGGACGACCGGGTCGCCGAACCCTGTGGGCCGTCGCCGTCGCCGTCGGTGGCCCAGAGGCCGACTCCCACGCCGAGCGCGGCGACCACCGCGCCGGCGATCACGGCCCGCTGCCTCACCTTGTGCGCCGGTATCCGGCCTCCGTGCTGGCTCACAGCGCCAACCTAAGGCCGCCGTTGCCGTCATGCGTCCACCACATGTTCTGAAACTCTCCCGTTCGGGTGAAATTCGGGCATCGGACGGACACGCGTTGCCGTCACTCGATAACGTGACGCCACATCTTTCGCACAATCCCCTGCCGACACACACGTGAAGCCCACGAGGACCCACGCTGCCTGCGCACCGTCTCCCAGACCTCCCCCGCCGAGTGGCCATACCGGTACCGGTGCAAACACGCGCCACACCGGCAACGGCCGCCCCGCTGGAGCGCTTCAACACGGCCCCCGCCGCCGAGGCCGCCCAGACCCTCCTCGCCTGCCTGCACAGCCGCGCCTGGACCCACCGCCTCGTCGCCCACCGCCCCTACCCGGACCTCCCCGCCCTCCTGGCGGCAGCGGACGAGGCGGCCTACGACCTCTCCCCGGACGACCTGACCGAGGCCCTGGCCGCGGAGCCCCGGCCCGCCCTGCCGGAGGACACCTACGCGGCGGCCCACACGGCCCTGAACGCGGCCCACGCGGCCTACGAGTCCCGCTTCGGACACGTGTTCGTCATCTCCTTGGACGACTTGAGCACCAACGAGGCCCTGAACCACGTCCTCGCAGCCATCCGGTCACGTTTGAACAACGACCTGGACGAAGAACGCCTGGTAGCGGCTGAAGAACTCCGGCACCTGGCAAGAGGCAGATTGATCAGCACGCTCAGGGGCGCGGGGAACTGCGCGACCAGCCACTGACCACCCGCACCCGGCAAACCACCCAAACCCCCACCCCAGTAGCCGCCCCGCGGCAACCCCACTGCTCCTTTGAGTGCAACTTTGATCACACCGGCAGGCCCCCTGTAAGCACCGCAGGTACACGTCGCTACCATGCTGGGGGCCGGTGGACCGTACCCGGCCGGGCCCGACCGACAAGGAAAGCCGGCGCGGCCCCAATCCCCGCTCCCGGAGGAAATTTCCGTGCCGGCTGGAACGCTGTACCGCGGCCGGGAAGGAATGTGGTCCTGGGTGGCTCACCGAGTCACCGGCGTCCTCATCTTCTTCTTCCTGTTCGTTCACGTGCTGGACACCGCTCTCGTGCGGGTGTCCCCCGAGGCCTACGACACCGTCGTGGCCACGTACAAGACGCCGATCGTCGCGCTGCTGGAGTACGGCCTCGTCGCCGCCATCCTCTTCCACGCGCTCAACGGCCTGCGTGTCATCGCCGTCGACTTCTGGGTCAAGGGCGCCCGCTACCAGAAGCAGATGCTCTGGACCGTCGTCGCCCTGTGGGTCGTGCTGATGCTCGGGGCGATCTACCCCGTCCTCGGCCACGCCGCTCGTGAACTGTTCGGGAGCTGACGCCAATGTCCACGACTGAATCCCCCGCTTCCGGGATCGGCCCCGTCGAGGGCGCCTCCCTCTACACGGCCGACAACCCGGCGCCGCTCATCGAGGCGCCCCGCGCCCGCACGAAGAAGACCCCGAAGTCCACCCGGGGCAACTTCGAGATGGTCGCCTGGCTGTTCATGCGCCTGTCCGGCGTCGTGCTGGTCGTCCTGGTCCTCGGCCACCTGCTGATCCAGCTGGTGCTCGACGGCGGCGTCTCCAAGATCGGCTTCGCCTTCGTGGCGGGCCGCTGGGCCTCGCCGTTCTGGCAGGTCTGGGACCTCCTGATGCTCTGGCTCGCGATGCTGCACGGCGCGAACGGCCTGCGCACGGTCATCAACGACTACGCAGAGCGCCCCAACACGCGTCTGTGGCTCAAGGGCCTGCTCTACACCGCCACGGTGTTCACCATCCTGCTGGGCACGCTGGTGATCTTCACCTTCGACCCGAACATCCGCTAGGCACGGGGCTGCGAAAATCATGAAGGTACACAAGTACGACACCGTCATCGTCGGCGCCGGTGGCGCCGGCATGCGCGCGGCCATCGAGTCGACCAAGCGCAGCCGCACCGCCGTGCTGACGAAGCTCTACCCCACCCGCTCCCACACGGGCGCCGCGCAGGGCGGCATGGCCGCCGCGCTGGCCAACGTGGAGGAGGACAACTGGGAGTGGCACACCTTCGACACGGTCAAGGGCGGTGACTACCTGGTCGACCAGGACGCCGCCGAGATCCTGGCGAAGGAGGCCATCGACTCGGTCCTCGACCTGGAGAAGATGGGCCTGCCGTTCAACCGGACGCCCAACGGGACCATCGATCAGCGCCGTTTCGGCGGTCACAGCCGCAACCACGGCGAGGCGCCGGTCCGCCGGTCCTGCTACGCGGCCGACCGCACCGGTCACATGATCCTCCAGACGCTCTATCAGAACTGTGTCAAGGAGGGCGTGGAGTTCTTCAACGAGTTCTACGTCCTGGACCAGCTGATCACCGAGGTCGACGGCGTCAAGAAGTCGGCCGGCGTGGTGGCCTACGAGCTGGCGACCGGCGAGATCCACGTCTTCCAGGCGAAGTCCGTGATCTACGCCTCCGGCGGCACCGGCAAGTTCTTCAAGGTGACCTCCAACGCGCACACGCTCACCGGCGACGGCCAGGCGGCCGTGTACCGGCGCGGACTGCCGCTGGAGGACATGGAGTTCTTCCAGTTCCACCCGACCGGCATCTGGCGCATGGGCATCCTGCTGACGGAGGGCGCCCGCGGTGAGGGCGGCATCCTGCGCAACAAGGACGGCGAGCGCTTCATGGAGAAGTACGCGCCGGTCATGAAGGACCTCGCCTCGCGTGACGTCGTCTCCCGCTCCATCTACACGGAGATCCGCGAGGGCCGCGGCTGCGGTCCCGAGGGCGACCACGTCTACCTGGACCTGACCCACCTCCCGCCGGAGCAGCTGGACGCCAAGCTGCCCGACATCACGGAGTTCGCGCGGACCTACCTCGGCATCGAGCCCTACACGGACCCGATCCCGATCCAGCCGACCGCGCACTACGCCATGGGCGGCATCCCGACCAACGTCGAGGGTGAGGTCCTGGCGGACAACACCACCGTCGTGCCGGGCCTGTACGCGGCCGGCGAGGTGGCCTGCGTGTCGGTGCACGGCGCCAACCGCCTGGGCACCAACTCGCTGCTCGACATCAACGTCTTCGGCCGCCGCGCGGGCATCGCCGCCGCGGAGTACGCGCAGAAGGCGGACTTCGTCGAGCTGCCCGAGGACCCGGAGTCCCAGGTCGTCGAGCAGATCGAGCGGCTGCGTTCGTCCACCGGCACCGAGCGGGTGGCGACGATCCGCCGCGAGCTGCAGGAGTGCATGGACGCCAACGTCATGGTGTTCCGCACCGAGCAGACGATCAAGACGGCCGTCGAGAAGATCGCCGAACTGCGCGCCCGCTACAAGAACGTGGCGATCCAGGACAAGGGCCGGCGCTTCAACACCGACCTCCTGGAGGCCGTCGAGCTGGGCAACCTGCTCGACCTGGCCGAGGTGATGGCGGTCTCCGCCCTCGCCCGCAAGGAGTCGCGCGGCGGTCACTACCGCGAGGACTTCCCCAACCGCGACGACGTCAACTTCATGCGCCACACCATGGCGTACCGCGAGGTGGGCGACGACGGCGCCGAGTCCATCCGGCTCGACTACAAGCCGGTCGTCCAGACCCGCTACCAGCCGATGGAGCGTAAGTACTGATGGCTACCCCTGTCATGGAGAAGAGCGACCAGGCCCCCGAGCCGGGCTTCGCCGACTCCCCCTACATCACGGTCACCTTCCGCGTCCGGCGGTTCAACCCGGAGGTCGCGGCCGAGGCGACCTGGGAAGACTTCCAGCTGGAGATCGACCCGAAGGAGCGCGTCCTCGACGCGCTGCACAAGATCAAGTGGGACCTGGACGGAAGCCTGACCTTCCGCCGCTCCTGCGCGCACGGCATCTGCGGCTCGGACGCCATGCGGATCAACGGCAAGAACCGCCTTGCCTGCAAGACGCTGATCAAGGACCTCAGCCCCGAGAAGCCGATCACGGTCGAGCCCATCAAGGGCCTGACGGTCCTCAAGGACCTGGTCGTCGACATGGAGCCGTTCTTCCAGGCGTACCGGGACGTGATGCCCTTCCTGATCACGAAGGACACCAACGAGCCGACGCGTGAGCGCCTGCAGACCGCCGAGGACCGCGAGCGCTTCGACGACACGACCAAGTGCATCCTGTGCGCCGCGTGCACGTCCTCGTGCCCGGTGTTCTGGAACGACGGCCAGTACTTCGGCCCGGCCGCGATCGTCAACGCCCACCGCTTCATCTTCGACTCGCGCGACGAGGCCGGCGAGCAGCGGCTGGAGATCCTGAACGACCGCGACGGCGTGTGGCGCTGCCGTACGACCTTCAACTGCACGGACGCCTGCCCGCGCGGCATCGAGGTCACCAAGGCCATCGCGGAGGTGAAGCGAGCGCTGATCACGCGCCGCTTCTGACTCCGTCGGTGTACGCCGGTTGACGGCTGTGAGGGCCCCGTTTCCTGTGGAGACGGGGCCCTGCCGCGTTCCTGCGGCCGTACGGCGTAAGCCGGCCGCGGGGTCGGACCGGCAATCAGCCGTTCCGGGCGACGATCGTCCTAGCCTGACGCCATGTCAGATGACGAGTCGTACGAACTGCTCGGGTTCGACAACGTACTGCTGCCCGTCGGGGACCTCGGTGAGGCCGTCGGGTTCTACGAGCGGGCAGGCTTCCCGGTCGCCTACCGGCTCGACGAGGCCGGGATCGCACTGCTGAAGGTGGGCGTCGAGACGCCGGGGCTGCTGCTGCGGGCGGAGGAGGAGTTCGGGCGGCAGCCGCCGATGTGGCCCTCCGCGCGGGTGTGGCTGGAGGTGACCGACGCCCGGGTCGCCGCCCGCGCGCTGCGGGACGCCGGGGTGCCGCCGCTCGACGAGCCGTTCCCCGTAGCCACCGGCTGGACCGTCGAGTTCGCCGACCCGTGGGGCAACGTCATCGGCCTCACGGACTACTCCAAGCGCCCGGAGCTGGGCCGCCGCCCCTGAGAGGAACTCCCGCTTGAACGTGTTCAAAAACAGGTCTACAGTCAGTCCTGTCAGCGTTTTGAACGCGTTCAAGAAGGGGTGGGGCATGGACCGCACCGTCATCGCCTACGTCATCTACCTGGCCGTCAGCATCGGTCTGACCGTCTGGGTGGCCCGCACGCTCAGCCGCAACGGACGGGTCTTCCTCGCCGACGTCCTGCACGGCAACGAGAAGCTCGCGGACGCCGTCAACCACCTCCTGGTGGTCGGCTTCTACCTCGTCAACCTCGGCTTCGTCGCCCTCTACCTGAGCGACGACGAGACCATCACCGACACCCGGGGCATCTTCGAGGCGCTGTCGACCAAGCTCGGTGTGGTGCTGCTGGTGCTCGGCGTGATGCACCTGGGCAACGTGTACGTGCTCAACAAGATCCGGCGGCGCGGCCTGATGGAGCAGGAGCAGGTACCGCCGGTCCCGCCGCAGGGCTGGGCGGCCCCGACGGCCGGGGCCTGAGCCGATGGCTCCCGCTCCCGGGACGACGGCCGGCGCCCCCGTGCGCCGGCTCACCGTCCTCTACGACGCCGAATGCGCCCTGTGCACACATGTACGGGACTGGCTGCTGCGCCAGCCCCGGCTGGTGCCGCTGGACCTGGTCCCGGCCGCGTCCCAGGAGGCGCGCAGGCGCTTCCCCGGGCTCGACCACGAGGCCACCCTGGACGAGGTCACCGCCGTGGGCGACGCCGGTCAGGTCTTCCGCGGCGCCGCCGCCTGGGTGGTCGTCCTGTGGGCGCTGCGCAGGTACCGCGGGCTCGCCCACCGGCTCAGCACGCCCAAGGGCGCCTGGCTGGCCCGGGGGGCCGTCCTGGCCGCCGCCAAGTGGCGGGGCGGGCAGCGACAGTGGGGCGGCAACGGGTACCGCCGCGCCGACGGCTGGGTCTACGAGCCGGGTCTCGGGTGGATCTACACGGGGCCGGGCTGTGACGACGGCGCCTGCGCCACTGGATAGGCTCTGGACCCGTGCCTGCGACCCACGACGGCCCCGACGACGGTGCCCACCTCAGCAAGTCCGAGCAGACCCGCGCGCTGATCCTGGAGACGGCCATGCGGCTGTTCCAGGAACGCGGTTACGACCGGACCACGATGCGGGCCATCGCCCAGGAGGCCGGGGTCTCCGTCGGCAACGCGTACTACTACTTCGCCGGCAAGGAGCACCTGATCCAGGGCTTCTACGACCGGATCGCCGCCGAGCACCGGGCGGCGGTCCGCGAGGTGCTGGCCAAGGAGACCGACCTGGAGGCCCGGCTGGCGGGCGTGCTGAAGGTCTGGCTGGACATCGCCACGCCGTACCACGAGTTCGCGGTGCAGTTCTTCAAGAACGCCGCCGACCCGGACAGCCCGCTCAGCCCCTTCTCCCCGGAGTCGGAGCACGCGCGCGTGGAGGCCATCAGCATCCACCGCGCGGTGCTCGCCGGGGCGAAGACCAAGGTGCCCGAGGACCTGCGGGACATCCTGCCCGAGCTGATGTGGCTGTCCCAGATGGGCCTCGTCCTGTACTGGATCTTCGACCGCACCGAGGGCCGCGAGCGCAGCTACCGCCTCGCCGAGCGCGGCGCCCGGCTCACCGCGCGGGGCGTCGTGCTGGCCCGCTTCCGGGTGCTGCGCCCGCTGGTGCGCGAGGTGCACGAGCTGTTCACGGACTTCCTGCCGGGGATGACGAGGATGATGCCGGACCCCGCGAAGAAGCCGACGCGGGATTCCGGTCCTCAGGCCTGACGGGACGCCAGCTGGATCACCGTGATGTCCGAGGGCGCCCCCACGCGCGTGGGAGGGCCCCAGGCGCCCGCGCCGCGGCTGACGTAGAGCTGGGTGTCGCCGTAGCGCTCCAGGCCCGCCAGCGTCGGGTTGGCGGCGCCCGCGATGAGGTTGCCCGGCCAGAGCTGGCCGCCGTGGGTGTGGCCGGAGAGCTGGAGGTCGACGCCGTGGTCGACGGCGTCGTGGATCTGCACCGGCTGGTGGGCGAGCAGCACGCAGGCGCGGGAGCGGTCCCGGTCGCCGAGGGCCCGTTCGTAGTCGGGGCCCTGGCCCTCGTCCTCGCCCGCCACGTCGTTGACGCCGGCCAGGTCGAAGTGGGGCAGCTCGGTGCGGGCGTTCTCCAGCGGGATCAGCCCGAGCCGCCGCACCTCGGCGACCCACTGCTCGGCGCCGGAGAAGTACTCGTGGTTGCCGGTGACGAAGTACGCACCGTGCCGCGCCTCGAGCTGGGCCAGCGGGGCGGCGGCCGGGCCGAGGTCCTTCACGCTGCCGTCGACGAGGTCGCCGACGACGGCGATCAGGTCGGGCTGCGTGGAGTTGATCGTGTCGACGACCTTCTGCGCGAAGCCCCGGCCGAGCACCGGGCCGAGGTGGATGTCGCTGACCACGGCGATGCGGAAGCCGTGCGCCGCGCGCGGGAGCCTGGCCAGCGGCACGGTGACCCGCTTCACGCTCGGTCCGTTCAGCACGCCGTACGTGCCGTAGCCGACCGTCCCGACGGCCGCCGCGGCGGCGGCGCCGGCGACGACGCGGGAGACGAAGAGGCGGCGGGAGGGGACGGCGAGGGGGCTGCCCTGGGACGGCGCCTCGGTACCCGCTGTCCCGGGTGCCTCGGACGCCTCGGGCTCCTTCGGCGGGGCCGTCCCGGCCGGTATGCGCTGCGGGTCCGCGGCCGGGGACGCCGCCGGCTGCTCCGCCCCGGCCGTCCGCCGCGCGGCCGCCCGGCGCTCCAGGAACCGTCGCAGCAGCGGCCGGACGACCTCGCCCGCGAGCACCGCGAGCAGCAGGTAGATCGACAGGGCCAGCCACAGGAAGCCCGGCCAGGCGAGGACCCGCTGGAGCCAGAACGGCGCGCCCGCGCGCTCGGCGACCAGCGCGCCGACGGCCAGCAGCCAGCCCCCGGCGATCACCGCCGCGCCGATCCGGCGCACGGGTCCTGGAGCGCGGGTCGTGTCGCGGAACAGGCGCCGCCACACGTACCAGTTGGCCGTCACCAGGACGCCCACCATCAACAACGCGACCAGCACGAAGACGACCACCATGCCGTCGTATCCCCTCGGTTGTGACGCCCAGGGCGTCCGTGACGTCCTCGTCGCCTATGGCGTTCGGCGCAGTGCGCGCACCCCGCGCAACCCGATGACCCCGACGACCGTCCCCAATACGAAGGAGACGATCGCGAGCAGCAGGTGCACCCAGAAGTACGCCGTGGGGTCGCCGTCCTCGAAGGCGAGCCCGCTGCCGTCCTTGACCAGGTTTTTGACGAAAGTGATCCAGATGATCCAGCTCCACACCCCGAAAGCGAGCAGGAACCAGGAGACGGGGCGGCTGAGCTTCATGGTTTCAGTATCGCCGCACGCTGTCCGGATCCGTGCCCGGGGTGGGGAGGGGGGTGGGAAGGCGCCGCTCGCGGACGGTACGTTTCCGCTCGTGCCCGCTCCCAAGAAGGCCCTCAGGCGATCCCTGACGGCCACCTCCGCCGCCCTGACCGCTCTCGCCCTCCTCTCCCCCGCCGCGCTCGCCGCACCGAGCCCGTCGACGAGTCCGTCGGCCACTCCGCCGGCGGCGATGTCGATCGTGGGCGGCGCACGGCTCGGCAAGCCCGGGACGCAGGTGGAGCTGGCGGGCGGGGCGCCCGTGCTGCCCAAGGACCTCACCGCCCGTTCGTGGATCGTCGCGGACGCCGAGTCGGGCGACGTACTGGCCGCGCACAACGCGCACTGGCGGCTGGCCCCGGCGAGCACCCTGAAGATGCTGTTCGCGGACACGCTGCTGCCGAAGTGGCCCAAGACGACGAAGCACAAGGTCGAGCCCTCCGACCTCGCGGGCATCGGCTCCGGGTCCAGCATGGTCGGCATCAAGGAGGGCGAGACCTACACCGTCCACGACCTGTGGCTCGGGGTCTTCCTGCGGTCCGGCAACGACGCGGTGCACGTGCTGTCGGCGATGAACGACGGCGTCGAGCAGACCGTCGAGGACATGAACGCGCACGCCGAGGAACTGCAGGCCCTCGACACCACCGCGGTCAGCCCCGACGGCTACGACATGCCGGGGCAGGTGTCGTCCGCGTACGACCTGACGCTGTTCGCCCGTTCGGGTCTGCAGAAGAAGGACTTCCGCGAGTACGCCTCGACGGTCCGCGCGAAGTTCCCCGGCGAGACCACGAAGAACAAGAAGGGCAAGACGTCCCGCGAGTCCTTCGAGATCCAGAACACCAACCGGCTCCTGGCCGGTGACTCCGACGTCGAGGTCTACCCCGGCATCGCGGGCGTGAAGAACGGCAACACCACCAACGCGGGTTCCACTTTCACGGGTGTCGCCGAGCGCGGCGGCCGGGTGCTGCTCGTCACCGTGATGAACCCGGCGAAGGACGAGCACAACGAGGTCTACAAGGAGACCGCCCGCCTGCTCGACTGGGGTTTCGCGGCGGCCGGCAAGGTGCGGCCGGTGGGAGAGCTGGTGGGGCCGAGGAGCGCCACTCAGGCGAGCCCCTCGGCGGGGGCCTCCGGTGAGGCCGGCGGCACCGGGAAGGGCGCGGCGGGCACGAAGCCGGTGGCGGGCGCCTCGACCGCGCACGGGGCCGGTGGGGTCGGGATCGCGGCCGGCATCACCGCGGGGGTGCTGGTGCTGCTCGCGGGCGGCGCGTTCCTGGTCAACCGGAGGTGGCCGCTGCCGGACCTGGTCCGCCGCCGGACCCGTCCTTGACGTCCGGGCCGCCCGTGCCGCCGTCGTTTCCGGCGCCCTCCTCGCCCAGCTCCTGCGCCTTGCTGCCGGTCGCGGTCCAGGCGGCGCAGAACAGCACCAGCTTCGCGGTGAAGTTGATCCACAGCAGCAGGGCGACGGGGACGCCGAAGGCGCCGTACATGCTCTTCGCCGCGACGCCCTGGATGTAGCCGCTGAGCAGCAGCTTCAGCAGTTCGAAGCCGACCGCGCCGATCAGCGCGGCGACCACCAGGCGGCGGCGCTCGGGCTGGACGCCGGGCAGCAGGGTCAGCACGTACAGCAGCAGCAGGAAGTCGGCGAGCACGGCGACGGCGAAGGCGGCGACGTAGAGCAGGACGCCGCCGACCCCGCCCTGGGCGAGGCCGATCGTGCGGATGATCCAGCCGACCAGCGCCGAGGCGACGGTGGAGATGCCGACCGTGATCAGCAGCGCGCCGCCGAGGCCGACGAGGACGCCCGCGTCCTTGGCCCGGTGCAGGACCGGGTTCTCCTCCTCGTCGGGCAGTTCCCAGACGGCGCGCAGACAGCCCCTCGTGGCCTCGATCCAGCCCATGCCGGTGAACAGCAGCAGGAGCGCGGAGATCACTCCGACGGTGCCGGCGTTGTCGACGAGGCCCTGGATGTTCAGCTGGTCGGAGATGCCGGGGATCTGCTCGGCGAGCTTGTCCTGGAGCTTGTCCTGCTGCTGCTTGTTCAGCGTGGCGGCGGCGACGGCGGCGGCCAGGCTCAGCAGCGGGAAGAGCGCGACGAAGCTGGTGAAGGTCATGGCTGCGGCCAGCCTCGACCACTTCACCCGGTCGAGCCGCTCGTAGGAGCGCCACGCGTGCGTGGTCATCAGGCGGGCGATCCACGGTCCCACGACGGGGAGCTTCTTCAGCCAGTCCATGATCCGACCCTGCCCCCGTTCGTCCCGTTCCATGATCCAGACCGGTCTCCGGATCCGGCCGTGGACCGGAAGACCAGTGTCCTTGTGCCCCAGAAGCGCAGGATCGTGCCCAGGAGCATGCCGACGCCGGCGCCGGAGACCGTGTCGGCGCGCTGCGAGGTGAGGCCGAGCCCGTAGTGGCTGACGGCCAGGCAGAGCAGTTGTACGGCGGCGCCCGCGGCGTTCACGGCGAAGAACACCGCGTAGGGGCGCAGGCCCCGGGGGCGGCCGAGGTGGCGGTAGGTGCCCAGCGCGTTGCCCGCGTAGGCGACCGAGCACCCGGCGACGAAGGAGAGCGTCTTGGCGGTGAGCGGGCCGAGACCGGCCGGGCCGCGCAGCCAGGTGAAGAGGCCGAGGTCGACGGCGTAGGCGAGCAGACCGACACCGGCGAAGCCCAGCAGTTCGCGCCGGTCGGCTACCAATTGGCCACCGCCAGGCCGTACATCGCGAGCCAGACCACGCCGATCAGCGCGAGGGCGCGGTCGCGCAGGACGACGTCCTCGGGTTCGCCCGCGGTGCCGCGGTCGGCGAAGACGGCGTAGCGCAGCACGGCGAGGACGAAGGCGATCATGGAGAGCTGGCGCCAGGGCAGCACGCTGGTGTGCGGGACGCCGCCCTCCTCCATGGCCCACAGGCAGTAGCCGAGGACGGCGACCCCGGCGGCGAGCTGCCAGACGAAGCGCAGGTAGCCGGTGGTGTACTCGGTGAGCAGCGCGCGCGTGGCGCCCTGCTTCCCGGCCATCTGCACGGCTTCCGAGTAGCGCTTGGCGGCGACCATGAACAGGGCGCCGAAGCCGGTCGTGATGAGGAACCAGCGCGACAGCGGGATGCCGAGCGCGAGCCCGCCGATCATCGCGCGCATCAGGAAGCCGGTGGTGACGACGGCGAGGTCGACGACCAGGACGTGCTTGAGGCTGACGCAGTACGCCAGTTGCATGGCGAGGTAGGCGGTCAGCAGGGCCGCGACGGGCGGGGGGCACAGCCAGGCGGCGAGGGCGGGCGCCAGGACGCCCAGGACGCCTCCGACGGCGTAGGCGAGCGGCACCGGGACGTCTCCGGCGGCGACCGGGCGGTGCCGTTTGACGGGGTGGGCGCGGTCGGCCTCGGCGTCCCGGGCGTCGTTGACGAGGTAGACGGCGGCGGCGGAGGCGGTGAACAGGACGAAGACCAGGGCGAGCCGGCCCAGCGCGGGCGCGGAGAACAGCTCGCCGGCGGCGGCCGGGGCGGCGACGACCAGGACGTTCTTGACCCACTGGCGGGGGCGTGCGGTGCGCAGCAGCCCGGCCGAGATCCGTCTCGCGCGGCGCGGCGGGTCGGGCTCCCGCTGCTGTTCGGGGCCGCGTTGGCGCAGGACGGCGGTGTCGGTGACGGCCGTGTCAGTCACGGGTGCCTCCGCGCATCCAGTCGGCGCCGAGCCGGGCGGTGAGCGCGCCCAGGGCGGCGCCCGCCGCGACGTCCGTGGGGTAGTGGACGCCGACGACCAGCCGGGAGGCGCACACGGCGGCGGCGAGCGGCCAGGCGGCACGCACCCCGAGCGCCCCGAAGACGACGGCGGCCGCGGCGGCCGAGGTGGCGTGGGAGCTGGGGAAGGAGTGCCGGCCGGCGGTGCGCACCAGGGGGACGACGTGCGCGGGGCGGGGGCGGCGCACGACCCGCTTCACGCCCATGCTGACGACGTGGGCGCCCGCGGTGAGCGCGGTGCCGCGCAGCCAGGCCGTGCGCCGCGGCGGGTCCACGGCGGCCGCGGTGAGGCCCGCCGCGAGCCACAGCGCCCCGTGCTCCCCGGCCCAGGACAGGGCGCGCGCGGCGCCGGCCACGCGCGGGTCGGTTCCGCAGGCCCTGAGCGCGCTGACGATCCGGTGGTCCATGTCGTCGAGGTCGTCCATGTGGACTCACTGTCCACGCCCGTGGCACGGGAGGGCGGGCACACCGGAGCGACATACCATTAATCACCCGTTTCAGGGATGCTCCGAATGTTCTGGAACCAATCCTTCACACAGGGACGGACAGGGGCGATACGGTCACCGCCATGTCTGCCGACACCGTTCCCGACGCCGACTGGGGCACCGTCACCGGCTGGGGCCGTACGGCGCCCACCGGAGCGCTCGTCGTGCGTCCGCGGACGTACGAGGAGGCGGCCGTCGCCGTCCGGGACTGCGGGGTCCGCGGCGCCGTCGCGCGGGGGCTCGGGCGGGCGTACGGGGACGCGGCGCAGAACGCGGGGGGTGCCGTGCTCGACATGACGGCCCTGGACCGCGTGCACGCGGTCGACGTCGCGGGCGGCACCGTGCTGTGCGACGCGGGTGTCTCCCTGCACCGGCTGATGGAGGTCCTGCTGCCGCTCGGCTGGTTCGTGCCGGTGACGCCCGGCACCCGCTATGTGACGGTCGGCGGGGCGATCGGCGCGGACATCCACGGCAAGAACCACCACGTGTCGGGGTCCTTCACGCGGCACGTGCTCTCCCTGGAGCTGCTCACCGCCGACGGCCGGGTCCGTACCGTCACCCCGGGCACGCCGCTGTTCGAGGCGACCGCGGGCGGCATGGGGCTGACCGGGGTGATCCTCACCGCGACGCTGCGGCTCCAGCCGGTCGAGACGGCGCTGATGTCGGTCGACACCGAGCGGGCCGGCGACCTGGACGACCTGATGACCCGGCTGACCGCCACCGACCACCGCTACCGCTACTCGGTCGCCTGGATCGACCTCCTCGCGCGCGGCCGGGCGACCGGCCGCGCGGTGCTCACACGCGGCGACCACGCCCCGCTGGACGCGCTGCCCGCCCGCTCCCGCGCCCGGCGCGCGCCGCTGGCCTTCCGCACCTCCCGCCTGCCGGCCGCCCCCGACCTGGTGCCGGACGGACTGCTCGGCCGGACCACGGTGGGCCTGTTCAACGAGGTCTGGTACCGCAAGGCCCCCCGGTGCAGCCGGGGCAGGCTCCAGCGGATCTCCACCTTCTTCCACCCGCTGGACGGCGTCCCGCACTGGAACCGGGTCTACGGCCGCGGGGGTTTCGTGCAGTACCAGTTCGTCGTCGGGCACGGCCGGGAGGAGGCCCTGCGCTCGATCGTGCGGCGCATCTCCGCCCGCCGCTGCCCCTCCTTCCTGGCCGTCCTCAAGCGCTTCGGCGAGGCCGACCCGGGCTGGCTCTCCTTCCCCGTGCCGGGCTGGACCCTCGCCCTGGACATCCCGGCGGGCCTGCCGGGGCTCGGCGCGTTCCTGGACGAGCTGGACGAGGAGGTCGCTCACGCGGGCGGCCGGGTCTACCTCGCCAAGGACTCCCGGCTGCGCCCGGAACTGCTCGCCGCGATGTACCCCCGCCTGGACGACTTCCGCGCCCTGCGCGCGGAGCTGGACCCGCGCGGGGTGTTCGTGTCCGACCTGGCCCGCCGCCTCGCCCTCTGACGCCCCCCGCCACCCCGACCTGTCTGGAGCAGCCGTGAAGGACGCCTTCGGCCTCCCCCAGTCCCTCCTCGTCCTCGGCGGTACGTCCGAGATCGCGCTCGCCACCGTGCGCCGTCTGGTGGCCCGCCGCACCCGTACGGTGTGGCTGGCCGGGCGCCCCTCCCCCGCCCTGGAGGCGGCCGCCGAGGAGCTGCGCGGCCTCGGCGCCGAGGTGCGCACGGCCGCCTTCGACGCACTGGACCCCGAGTCCCACGAGGCGGCGCTCGGCAAGGTGTTCGCCGAGGGCGACATCGACCTGGTGCTGCTGGCCTTCGGCATCCTGGGCGACCAGGCGCACGACGAGCGCGAGCCGCTGAACGCGGTGCGGGTGGCGCAGACCAACTACACCGGTGCCGTCTCGGCCGGGCTGGTCGCCGCCCGCTCCCTGCAGGCGCAGGGGCACGGCTCGCTGGTGGTGCTCTCCTCCGTGGCCGGTGAGCGGGCCCGCCGCGCCAACTTCATCTACGGCTCCAGCAAGGCGGGCCTGGACGCCTTCGCGCAGGGCCTGGGCGACGCGCTGCACGGCACGGGCGTGCACGTCATGGTCGTACGGCCAGGGTTCGTGCGGTCGCGGATGACCGAGGGGATGGCGGAGGCGCCGCTCGCCACGACGCCCGAGGCGGTCGCCACGGCGATCGAGCTGGGGCTGCGGCGGCGCTCGGAGACGGTGTGGGTGCCGGGTGCGCTGCGGGTGGTGATGTCGGCCCTGCGGCACCTGCCGCGGACCGTCTTCCGGCGGCTGCCGGTGTGAGGCGCGCGGCCCCGGCCCTCCCCGGCTAGCGGGTGGGCAGGGTGCCGCTCTCCACACGTCCGGCCTGCGGGGGCACCGTGGCGCTGCCGAAGGGGAACTCGCGCAGCTTGCGCCACACCGCGTCCGGGCCCTGCTCGTACAGCGCGAAGCCGGTGCAGGGCCACTGGGCCTCGTAGTCGGACAGCTCCTCGTAGGCGCGGTCCATCGCCGCCTCCTCGATGCCGTGCGCCACGGTGACGTGCGGGTGGTAGGGGAACTGCAGTTCGCGGGGGACGGGGCCGGACGCGTCGCGCACCCGCTTCTGCAGCCAGGAGCAGGCCGCCGCGCCCTCGACCACCTGGACGAAGACGACCGGCGAGAGCGGGCGGAAGGTCCCGGTGCCGGACAGCCGCATCGGGAAGGGCCGGCCGCGCGCCGCCACCTCCGCCAGGTGCGCCTCGACGGCGGGCAGCGCGGCGCCGTCGACCTCGGTCGGCGGCAGCAGGGTGACGTGCGTGGGGATGCCGTGAGCAGCGGCGTCGCCGAAGCCCGCGCGCAGCTGCTGGAGCTTGCTGCCGTGAGGCTCCGGGACCGCGATCGACACGCCGATCGTTACGGTCCCCACTTCGTCTCCTGTCGTTGTGTGTCCTTCGTCGGACACCCGGATATCGACTGTACGGCCACCGCCGTGCCGTGGGCAGGCGCAACCGGAGTGATGTGCAGCGCTACGGCGGCATGCCGGGGCGCACGGACGGTGCCGGGGGCACCGCGTGCGGCGGCACCCCGGGCGGCGTCGCGGTTCAGTGCTTGGCGGGCAGGAAGCCCAGCCTGTCGTACGCCCGGGCGAGGGTCTCCGCGGCGACGCTCCTGGCCTTCTCCGCGCCCTTGGCGAGGATCGCGTCGAGCGTCTCCGGGTCGTCCAGGTACTGGCGGGTCCGCTCCCGGAAGGGGGTGACGAACTCCACGACGACGTCGGCGAGGTCCGTCTTCAGCGCGCCGTAGCCCTTGCCCTCGTACTTCTGCTCCAGCTCCGCGATCTCGGCGCCGGTGAGGGTGGAGTACATCGTCAGCAGGTTGCTGACGCCGGGCTTGTGCTCGCGGTCGAAGCGGACCACGGTGTCGGTGTCCGTGACCGCGCTCTTCACCTTCTTCGCGCTGGCCTTCGGCTCGTCGAGGAGGTTGATCAGGCCCTTCGGGTTGGCCGCCGACTTGCTCATCTTGGCGGTCGGCTCCTGAAGGTCGTAGATCTTCGCCGTCTCCTTGAGGATGTGGGCGGTCGGGACGGTGAAGGCGTCGCCGTAGGTCTGGTTGAAGCGGTCCGCGAGGTCGCGGGTCAGCTCCAGGTGCTGGCGCTGGTCCTCGCCGACGGGGACCTGGTCGGCCTGGTACAGCAGGATGTCGGCGACCATCAGCATCGGGTACGTGAACAGGCCGACGGTGGTGCGGTCGTTGCCCTGCTTGGCGGACTTGTCCTTGAACTGCGTCATCCGGGACGCCTCGCCGAAGCCGGTGATGCAGTTCATCAGCCAGCCGAGCTGGGCGTGCTCGGGCACGTGGCTCTGCACGAACAGCGTGCAGCGGTCCGGGTCGAGGCCGGCCGCGAGGAGCTGGGCGGCGGCGACGCGGGTGTTCTCGCGCAGTTCCTTCGGGTCCTGCGGGACCGTGATCGCGTGCAGGTCGACGACCGTGTAGAACGCGTCGTGGGTGTCCTGCATGTCGACCCACTGGCGGACGGCGCCGAGGTAGTTGCCGAGGTGGAACGAGCCGGAGGTCGGCTGGATACCGGAGAGCACGCGGGGACGATCGTTGGCCATGTTCACCATTCTCTCAGGCTTCGCGGGGCGGTCGGGCACTGGTTCGGAACAGGGGGGCTCCATTCCGGGCCCGGCGGTGTAACAAGGGCGGGGACGGAGGGGGTGCGGCGTGCGGTGGTGGGCGAGAGCGGGGGCGGCGCTGGTCGCGGTGGTGTGGGCGGGGGTGCCGGGGACCGCGGTGGCGGACGGTGCGGCGCCCCTGGTGGATCCGGACGTGGCGGTGATCGTGTGGACGGGCACGGGGCGCACCACGTCCTGGCACGCGGGTGAGCGGGACTTCGACCGGTTGCGGAGCCTGCTCGACCCGTCGTACTCGGGGACCGAGCCGGTGCCGGAGGACTGGACGCGGGACCGCCGTCCGCCGGTGCGGTTCACGGTGCTGTGGGGGCTGACCGGTGTCGGGGGCTGGCCGCAGACGGAGCGGGCGCCGGGCGGGGACGTGGCGATGCTGCGGCAGGACCAGCTGTTCCTGGCCGGGGACGGCACGCCGTGGGTGCGCACCGATCCGGCGCCGGACGTGGCGGACGACGACATCCGCTGGCACCGGGTGCCCGAGGACACCTACGCGTGGCTGGCCGACGAGGGCTTCTTCGCCAAGGACGGTGCCGGGGACGCGGAGGAGGACGGCGGGCCGGGCGGGGTGTGGTGGGCCGCCGCCGGGCTCGGGGCGGGCGTCGCGGGGACGCTGCTGGTCCGCCGCGCGGCGGACCGGTACCGGACCGGACCGCCGCGCGGGGAGCCGCGTCAGGAGCTGATCGACCTGTAGAGCCTCGCGGCCTCTCAGCCGAGGTCGATCTCCGGGTACAGCGGGAATCCGGCCACCAGGTCGGTGGCGCGGTGCGAGATCTCGTCGGCGACCTTCGCGTCGAGGACGTGGGATGCCTTGGACGGGGCGCCGGACTTGGTGGTGCCGGGCTCGGTGGCGGTCAGGACGCGGTCGATCAGGCCCGCGACCTCGTCCATCTCCGCGGTGCCGAGGCCGCGCGTGGTCAGCGCCGGGGTGCCGATGCGGATGCCGGAGGTGTACCAGGCGCCGTTCGGGTCGGCGGGGATGGCGTTGCGGTTGGTGACGATGCCGGAGTCGAGGAGCGCGGCCTCGGCCTGGCGGCCGGTGAGGCCGTAGGAGGAGGCCACGTCGATCAGGTTGAGGTGGTTGTCGGTGCCGCCGGTGACCAGGGTGGCGCCGCGCTTGGTCAGGCCCTCGGCGAGCGCGCGGGCGTTGTCCACGATGCGCTGGGCGTAGTCCTGGAAGGCGGGCTGCCGGGCCTCGGCGAGGGCGACGGCCTTGGCGGCCATGACGTGCGGGAGCGGGCCGCCGAGCACCATCGGGCAGCCGCGGTCGACCTGGTCCTTGAGGGAGTCGTCGCACAGGACCATGCCGCCGCGCGGGCCGCGCAGCGACTTGTGCGTGGTCGTCGTGACGATCTGGGCGTGCGGGACCGGGTCGTAGTCGCCGGTGAGCACCTTGCCCGCGACCAGGCCGGCGAAGTGCGCCATGTCGACCATCAGCGTCGCGCCGACCTCGTCGGCGATCTCGCGCATGATCCGGAAGTTCACCAGCCGGGGGTACGCGGAGTAGCCCGCGACGATGATCAGCGGCTTGAACTCGCGGGCGGAGGCGCGCAGGGCCTCGTAGTCGATGAGTCCGGTGGCCGGGTCGGTGCCGTAGGAGCGCTGGTCGAACATCTTTCCTGAGATGTTCGGGCGGAAGCCGTGGGTGAGGTGGCCGCCGGCGTCCAGGGACATGCCGAGCATCCGCTGGTTGCCGAACGCCTGCCGCAGCTCGGCCCAGTCGGCGTCGGTGAGGTCGTTGACCTGGCGGGCGCCGGTCTTCTCCAGGAAGGGCACCTCGACGCGGGCGCCGAGGACGGCCCAGAAGGCGACCAGGTTGGCGTCGATGCCGGAGTGCGGCTGGACGTAGGCGTGGCGGGCGCCGAACAGCTCGCGGGCGTGCTCGGCGGCCAGCGACTCGACGGTGTCGACGTTGCGGCAGCCGGCGTAGAAGCGGCGGCCGATGGTGCCTTCGGCGTACTTGTCGCTGAACCAGTTGCCCATCGCCAGCAGCGTGGCCGGGGAGGCGTAGTTCTCCGAGGCGATCAGCTTGAGCATCTCGCGCTGGTCGGCGACCTCCTGGCCGATGGCGTCGGCGACGCGGGGCTCGACGGCTCGGATGACGTCGAGCGCGGCGCGGTAGGCGGTGGACTCGGGGGAGAGCGGCTGCTCGGCGGACATGGGGACCTCCGGACGTTGTGGTCAGCGTTCACGGTACGGACGGCCCAGGCGCACGGCACATGCTCTTCCCGGGCCGCTCCCCGATGGTTCGTCCCATCCCAGCGCGCCAGTCACGGCCCGGGGCCAGGCTACCGGGTGGGGCGGGGGCATGCCGTGGGTGTCCGTGATGCGGAAAGGCTCCGGCCGAACCGGTCGCGGGCCCGGCCGGCGTCGGCGGCGGACACCGGGGCCTGTCTAGGGCAGCGCCCGGCACAGTGCGTCCAGGGCGCCGGTCCAGGCGTGGTCGGGCGGGGTGCCGTAGCCGACGACCACCGCGTCCAGCGGGTCGGTCGTGGCCCTCGGGTGGCGGAAGACGGACAGGCCGTGCAGGCCCAGGCCGTGCCAGGCCGCCGATCTGAGCACCTGCTGCTCGGTGCCGGGCGGCAGACCGAGTACGGCGTGCAGACCGGCCGCGATCCCGGCGATCCGCACCTCGGGGTCCCGGCCGGCGAGGGCCGCGACCAGGGCGTCCCGGCGGCGCCGGTAGCGCAGGCGGGAGGCGCGGACGTGCCGGTCGTAGGCCCCGGAGGCGAGGAACTCGGCCAGCGTGAGCTGTTCCAGCACGCCGCAGGTGTCGGAGCCGCCGCGGGTCGCCGTGACCTCGTCGGCGAGCCCCGGCGGGAGTACCGCCCAGGCCAGTCGCAGGCCGGGGGCGAGGGACTTGCTGGCGGTGCCGAGGTAGGCGACGTGGTCGGGGGCGAGCCCCTGGAGGGCGCCGACGGGCTGGCGGTCGTAGCGGAACTCGCCGTCGTAGTCGTCCTCCAGGATCAGGGCGCCGGTGCGGCGTGCCCAGTCCACGACGGCCGCCCGGCGGTCGGGGTGCAGCGGCACGCCGGTCGGGAACTGGTGGGCGGGGGTGAGCAGCACGGCGCCCGCGTCCGTGAGCGCCCCGGGGTCGGCTCCCCGGTCGTCGACGGGCAGCGGGACGGTCCGCAGACCGGCGGCTTCGAGCAGGTCGCGGTGGACGTGCAGGCCGTACGACTCGACGGCCACGGTGTGCACGCCGCGCGCCCGCAGCACCGCGGCCAGCACCACCAGGGCGTGCGCGACGCCGCCGCAGACCAGCAGGTGGTCGGGGGCGGCGCGCACGCCCCGGGCGCGGGCGAGGTAGGCGGACAGCGCGCCGCGCAGGTCGGGGTGGCCGCGGGGATCGCCGTAGCCGAAGGCGTCGTTGGGGGCGGCCGTGACGGCGCGGCGGGCGGCTCTGAGCCACTCGACGCGCGGAAAGCTGGCGAGGTCCGGGCTGCCGGGGCGCAGGTCGTGGACGGGCCGGGCGGGCTCCCGGGGGCGCCGGGCCGAGGCTTCGGGCGGCGGGGCGGCGACACGGTCGGCGACGTGGGTGCCCGAGCCCTGGCGCGCGGTGAGCCAGCCCTCGGCGACGAGGTCGGCGTAGGCGTCGGCGACGGTGTTGCGGGCGATGCCGAGGTCGGCGGCGAGGACGCGGGAGGAGGGCAGCCGGGTGCCGGGTCCCAGCCGGCCGGTGCGGACTGCCTCGCGCAACGCGTCGGTGAGGCCGCGGCGCAGGCCGGGACCGGTGGGTTCGAGGTGCAGGTCGACGCCGAGAGTGGCCCATGATCTCGCCATGGGAATGGACCATACCGCTGGGCTGCTTCCTTCCTAGGGTCGAGGCATGACGACACACACCGATGACACGAAGTCCCAGGATCTCGCCGCCGAGGTACCCGTCCGGCTGAACTGGTCCCAGCACGCGCCCGAGGTCTACAAGGCGATGATCCGGCTCGAGACCGCCGCCAAGCGGGGGCTGGACCCGGCGCTGTACGAACTGGTGAAGATCCGCGCCTCGCAGATCAACCACTGCGCCTTCTGCCTCGACATGCACACCAAGGACGCCCTCGCCGCCGGTGAGAGCGTGGAGCGGATCGTGCAGCTGGCCGCCTGGGAGGAGTCGCGGCACTTCTACACGGAGAAGGAGCTGGCGGCGATCGAGCTGACCGAGGCGGTCACCGTGCTGACCGACGGCTTCGTGCCGGACGAGGTGTACGCGAAGGCCGCCGAGCACTTCGACGAGCCGGAGCTGGCGCAGCTGATCGCCGCGATCACGACGATCAACGCCTGGAACCGGTTCGGCGTGACCTGCCGGATGACGCCGGGCCACTACACGCCCGGCGGGCACGCGTGACGGCACGCACGCAGCTCCTTGACCGGGAGGTCGGGAAGGCGCTGTCGGCGCTGAGCGCGGCGGCCAAGAAGGGGCTGGGCGACCCCGTGCTCGCCGAGCTGGTGATGATCCGGGCCTCGCAGCTCAACCACTGCGCGTTCTGCCTGGACATGCACCTCACGCTGGCCCGCGGGAACGGGGTGGACGAGGAGCGCCTGGGCCTGCTCGCCGCCTGGGAGGAGGCCGAGGACCTGTACGACGGGCGGGAGCGGGCCGCGCTCGCGCTGACCGAGGCGATGACCGTCCTGACCGACGGCTTCGTGTCCGACGAGGTGTACGAGGGGGCAGCCAAGCACTTCGCAGACGGTGAACTGGCCCATCTGATCGGGCTGATCACCGCCATCAACGGCTGGAACCGGCTGATGGTCAGCCGCAGGGTCGCACCAGGGGGTTACACACCGTGAGTCACGCCGCAGCCTTCCGCGCCCTGCACCACGGCCGGGTCCCGGACGACCCCCTCGTCCTGCCGGGTCCCTGGGACGCCGCGAGCGCCCGGGTGTTCGCGGCGGCCGGGTTCCCGGCGCTGGCGACACCGAGCGCCGGGGTGGCTGCCTCGCTCGGGTACGAGGACGGGCGGACCCCGGCCGACGAGATGTTCGCCGCCGTCGCGCGGATCGTGCGCGCCGTGGACGTGCCCGTGTCGGCGGACGTCGAGGGCGGCTACGGCCTGCCGCCGAAGGAGCTGGTGGAGCGGCTCTTGGAGACGGGCGTCGTCGGCTGCAACCTGGAGGACTCCACCAGGGAGGGACTCAAGGACCCGGCGGAGCACGCCGAGTGGCTGGCCGGGGTGCGGGAGGAGGCCGGCGACCGGCTGTTCCTGAACGCCCGGATCGACACGTTCGTCCGGGGCGTGGCGGATCCGGGAGCGGCGATCGAGCGGGCCGCCGCGTACGTCGCCGCGGGCGCCGACTGCGTGTATCCCATCGCCGCCCCCGTTGCCGTACTGCCGCTGCTGCGGGCCGGGATCCAGGGGCCGTTGAACGTGCTCGCGCGTCCCGGTGAGGGCCCCTCGCCCGCCGAACTCGGCGGACTCGGGGCCACCCGGATCACCTTCGGGCCCGGGCTGCAGCGGCAGGCCGAGCGGGCGGTGCGGGAGCACGCGGAACGGCTCGCCGCCCGGCCGGGGCGATGAGGGTCAGGACAGCCACGCCTTCCAGACGGACTCGTGGCTGTCCACCCACTTCTTCGCGGCCTCCTCGGGCCGCATCTTCTGCTCGGCGATCATCAGGGAGACCTGGTTCTGGTCCTCCGTGGTCCACTTGAACTTCCTGAGGAACTCGGCCGCCTTGCCGCCGTCCTTCGCGAAGTCGGCGTTGAGGTACTTCTGCAACGGCGTGACGGGGTAGGCGCAGTCGACCTTCGCCGGGTCGGCGTCGCAGCCCTCCTCGTACGGCGGCAGCTTCACCTCGGTCATCGGGACCTTCTCCATCAGCCACTGCGGGGTGTACCAGTAGCTCAGGAAGGGCTTCTTCTCCTTGGCGAACTGCTGCATCTGGGTGATCTGGGCGGCCTCGGAACCGGCGAAGACGACCTGGTAGTCCAGGTCCAGGTTCTTCACCAGGGCCTTGTCATTGGTGACGTAGGACGGGGAGCCGTCCAGGAGCTGGCCCTTGCCGCCGCTCTCCGCGGTGCGCAGCAGGTCGGCGTACTTGTTGAGGTTCTTCCAGTTCGTGACGTCCGGGTGCTTCTTCGCGAAGTACGTCGGCACGAACCAGCCGATGTGCCCGGTGACGCCGAGGTCGCCGCCCGCGGCGATGGTCTTCTTGTCCTGGACGTAGCGCTGTTCCTGCTCGGGGTGGCCCCAGTCCTCCAGGATGGCGTCGACGCGGCCCTGGCTGAGCGCGTCCCAGGCTGGGACCTCGTCGACCTGGACGGTGTCGACGCGGTAGCCCAGCTCGTGCTCCAGCAGGTACTGGGCGACGGCCACGTTGGCCTGGGCGCCGACCCAGGACTGCACGGACAGGGTGACGGTTTTGGCGCCCTGGGCGTTGGCGAACGGGGACGCCTGCTTGGTCATGTCGGCGGCGCCGCAGCCGGTGGCCAGCACCAGCACGGCGGCGGCCACCGTGATCCGCTTGCGGGACATCTCAGGCTCCCTTCTTCGCGCGGCGTTCGGTGGGCTGGGTGACGCGGTCGAGCATCAGGCCGAGGCAGACGATCGCGGCGCCCGCCACCAGCCCGGTCGCCAGGTCGCCCTGGGCGAGACCGAAGACGACCTGGTAGCCGAGCGCGCCACCGCCGACCAGGCCGCCGATGATGACGACGGCGAGGACCAGGACGACGCCCTGGTTGACGGCGAGCAGCAGGGCCGGGCGGGCCAGCGGGAGCTGGACCTGGCGCAGTTGCTGGCCGCTGGTGGCGCCGAGCGAGCGGGCCGACTCCAGGGCGGCCGGGTCGACCTGGCGCAGGCCCTGAGCGGTGATGCGGACGACGGCGGGCAGGGCGTAGACGACCGCTGCCGCCACGGCGGGCGCGCGGCCCACGCCGAACAGGGCGACGACCGGGATCAGGTACACGAACTGCGGCATCGTCTGGAAGACGTCGAGGACGGGCCGCAGCAGGCGCTCGAAGCGGTCGCTGCGGGCGGCGGCGATGCCGGTGGCGAAGCCGACGACCAGGGTCACGGCGACGGCGGCGAGCACCTGCGAGAGCGTGTCCAGGGACGGGTCCCACACGCCGAGCACGCCGATCGCGGCCATCGCGAGGACGGCGGTGAGCGCGGTGCGCCAGGTGCCGATCAGCCAGGCCAGGGCGGCGACGATCAGGAGTACGGACCACCAGGGCAGCCACTGGAGGCCGTCGCGCAAGGGGTTGAGGACCCAGCTGGTGAAGTGCCCGGCCCAGTCGGCGGTGCCGCCGACGACGGGAACACCGGAGTACAGGTGGGCGGTCATCCAGTCGACGGCCCGGTTGACGGGCTCGGCGATGTCCACCTCCCACCCGTCGGGCCAGTCGAGGAAGCCGGCCAGGCGCCCGGCGAGCGCGACGGCCGCGGCGACGACCAGGGCGTACAGCCAGGTCACCGGGGACCTCCCGGACTCGCCGAGCCGCTCCCCCGCCGCGCCGGTCACGCGGTCCAGGACGACGGCGAGCAGCACGATCGGGATGCCGGCCGCGAGAGCCGCGCCGACGTCGACGGAGGCGAGCGCCTGGTAGACGCGATCGCCGAGGCCGCCGGCGCCGATGACGGAGGCGATGACGGCCATGGACAGCGCCATCATGATCGTCTGGTTGACGCCGAGGAGGAGTTCCTTGCGGGCCAGCGGGATGCGGGCGGTCAGCAGGCGCTGGCGGGCGGTGGTGCCGAGGGACTCGACGGCCTCCAGGACCTCCTTGTCCGCGCCGCGCAGGCCCAGCGAGGTGAGCCGGGCCATGGGCGGGGCGGCGTAGACGACGGTGGCCAGGACGGCAGCGGGGACGCCGATGCCGAAGACCAGGACGACGGGGAGGAGGTAGGCGAAGGCGGGCAGCACCTGCATGGTGTCGAGCACCGGACGCAGGACGCGGTCCATCCGGTCGGAGAGGCCCGCGGCGAGGCCCAGCAGGGCGCCGACGACGACGGAGGCGAGGACGGCCACGACCATCAGGGCGAGCGTCTGCATCGTCGGCACCCACATGCCGAGCAGGCCGCAGGCCAGGAACGCGGCGGCGGTGCCGAGGGCCAGCCGCACGCCGGCCACGCGCCAGGCGACCAGGGCGCCGATCGCGCTGACCCCGGCCCAGCCGACGGCGAGGAGGGCGAGGTACACGGCGCGTACGGCGATGACGACGACGTTGCTGACGTGGCCGAAGAAGTAGAGGAACAGGGGGTGGCTGTCGCGGTTGTCGATGATCCAGTCGCTGGCCTTGCCGAGGGGTTCGGAGACGTCGACGGTCAGCGCGCTCGGCCAGGTGGCGCCGCCCCACTGGGTGACGGCCAGGGGGACGAGGACGGCGGCCAGGGCGGCCAGGGCGAGGAGCTTGCGGGTCGCAGGGTGGGTGAGTATGCCCGGCGGGGCGGCCTTCTGCGAGGTCGGTGCGGTGATCGTTGCCATTACGCCGGCTCCTCGGTGGTGGGCTCGGCGGGGGTCGTCGGCTTGCGGCGCTGGGCCGGTGCCTCCCCCACGCTCGGCTTCGCTCGCGCGGGGGGACCCCCATCGCCCACCCGTGCCGCCCCAGCGGCACGACTGCCCGCAGCTGCGGCGGCTGCGGCACCGTCTGCTGCGGCGGGCGCGTCGGCTGTGCCCGCTACCACCGACAGGAGGTCGGATGCGTCGACCACGCCCAGGCAGCGGCCCTCGTCCATGACGCGGGCTGCCGAGCCTGCCCTTGCCACCGCCTCGATGGCCTCCGAGACCGTGGCCTCGGGGCGGATCGCCGGGCCCGTGCCCGCCTCGTCGGCGGAGGTCGCGGGGCGCATCGCCGTGCGGACGGTGAGGACCTGTTCGCGCGGGACGTCGCGGACGAACTCGCGCACGTAGTCGTCGGCGGGCGAGCCGACGATCTCCTCCGGGGTGCCGAGCTGCACCACGCGGCCGTCGCGCATCAGGGCGATGCGGTCGCCGAGCTTGAGCGCCTCCTGCAGGTCGTGGGTGATGAAGACCATCGTGCGGCCCTCCTCGCGGTGCAGCCGGACGACCTCCTCCTGCATGTCCCGCCGGATCAGCGGGTCCAGCGCGCTGAACGGCTCGTCGAAGAGCAGCACCTCGGGGTCGACGGCGAGGGCGCGGGCGAGGCCGACGCGCTGGCGCTGGCCGCCGGAGAGCTGGCCGGGGCGGCGCTGCTCCAGGCCCTCAAGGCCGACCTTGGCGACGATCGCGGCGGCGCGCTCGCGGCGCTCGGCGCGGCCCAGGCCCTGGACCTCCAGGCCGTAGGCGACGTTGTCCAGGACCGTGCGGTGCGGGAGCAGGCCGAAGTGCTGGAAGACCATGGCGGCACGGTGGCGGCGCAGTTCACGCAGCCGGGACTTGTCCATGGCGCGGACGTCCTCGCCGTCGATGGCGATGGATCCGGCCGTGGGCTCGATGAGGCGGGTCAGGCAGCGTACGAGGGTGGACTTGCCGGAGCCGGACAGGCCCATGACGACGAAGACCTCGCCCTTGCGCACGTCGAAGGAGACGTCCGCGACGGCGGCGGTGCAGCCGGTGCGCGAGCGCAGCTCGGCCGGGCTGAGTGCGGTGAGGTCCGGGTCGGCGGGGACGCGGGCGGCCTTGGGGCCGAAGACCTTCCACAGGCCGTCGACGGAGAAGACCGGGGGTCGCTCGGACACGGTGTCGGTGGCGGCCGCGGTGGTGGTGTTCTTGGGGGTCGTACTCATCGGGCGTCACCGCCGATCAGCTCGACGGCGCGCTCGCCGACCATGAGGACGCCGATCATCGGGTTGACGGCGGGCATGGTCGGGAAGACGGAGGCGTCGGCGATGCGGATGCCCTGCAGGCCGCGGATGCGCAGCTCGGGGTCGACGACGGCGCTCTCGTCGGTGGCGGCACCCATCCTGCAGGTGCCCGCCGGGTGGTAGACGGTGTGGGCGACCTTGCGGGCGTACTCGCTCAGCTCCTCGTCGCCGGTGACGTCCGGGCCGGGGCAGACCTCGCGCTTGAGCCAGCCGGCCAGCGGCTGGGACTGGGCGATCTCGCGGGCGATCCTGATGCCGTCGACGAGGGTGCGGCCGTCGTAGTCGTCCTCGTCGGTGAAGTAGCGGAAGTCCAGGGCGGGCTTGACGGACGGGTCGGCGCTGGTCAGGTAGAGGCGGCCGCGGGACCTCGGCTTGGGGATGTTCGGGGTCATGGAGACGCCGAACTCGGGGCGCTCGTAGCCGAGGCGCTCCGGGTTGTCCGTGAACGGGATCTGGTAGAAGTGGAACATCAGGTCGGGGCCCGCGTGTTCGGGGTCGCGGCGCACGAACAGACCGGCGTCGGAGTCCATCGCGGAGTTGTCCGGGATGGGGCCGTTGGTCTCCCAGACGATCACCGACTCGGGGTGGTCGAGCAGGTTCTCGCCGACGCCGGGCAGGTCGAGCGCCACGGGTATGCCGAGGGCCTCCAGCTGCTCCTTCGGGCCGATGCCGGAGTGCAGCAGCAGGCGCGGGGAGTCGACGGCGCCGGCGCTGAGGACGACCTCGTTGCGGGCCTTGACCAGGATTTCCTCGCCGTCCTTGGTGCGGACGTGGACGCCCTCGGCGCGGGTGCCGTCGAGTTCGAGCCGGTACGCCCAGGTCTCCAGCATGAGCGTGAGGTTGGGGCGCTCGTCCATCACGGGGTGCAGGTAGGCCACCGACGCCGACGAGCGCTTGTTGTTCTCGGGGTGGTAGGCGAGGTCGAAGAAGCCGACGCCCTCGGTGAACGGCTTCTTGTTGAAGCCCTCGACGCGGGGGACCTGAAGCGTCTGCTGCGCGGAGTCGACGAAGTCGCGGGCGATGGCGTTGCGGTCCTTCTCGTCGACCGGGACGATGTTGTTCTTCAGCCGGGCGAAGTACGCCTCCATCTGCACCGCGCCCCAGCCCTTGGCGCCGGCCGCCTCCCACTCGTCCCAGTCGGACGGCAGCGGCTTGAAGGCGATGAGGGTGTTGTGCGAGGAGCAGCCGCCGAGGACCCGGGCGCGGCTGTGCCGGATGTGCGAATTGCCGCGCGGCTGCTCGGTGGTGGGGTAGTCGTAGTCCAGTTCGCCGCCGAGCAGGCCCATCCAGCGGCGCAGGGTCAGCACGTCGTCGCGGCCGACGTCACTGGGGCCGCCCTCGATGACGGCGACGGTGACGTCCGGGTTCTCGGTGAGGCGGGAGGCGATCACCGAGCCTGCCGTGCCGCCGCCGATGACGACGTAGTCGTAGACCTGGGTGGTTTCGGGCATGGGGGTACTCCAGAGGGGGGTGGGGACGGGGTGCGACGGGAGTGCGGGAGAACGGGTGAGGGAGGGTCAGCCGGCGAACCAGCGAACGGGCTTCGGCGCGAGGTTCTGGTAGACGTGCTTGCTCTCTCGGTACTCGGCCAGGCCCGCGGGGCCGAGTTCGCGGCCGACGCCGCTCTTGCCGAAGCCGCCCCACTCCGCCTGCGGCAGGTAGGGGTGGAAGTCGTTGATCCACACGGTGCCGTGCCGCAGCCGGCCCGCGACCCGGCGGGCCCGGCCGGCGTCGGCGGTCCAGACGGCACCGGCCAGACCGTACTCGGTGTCGTTCGCGAGGGCTACGGCTTCGTCCTCGGTACGGAAGGTCTCGACGGTGAGGACCGGTCCGAAGACCTCCTCCCGTACGACCCGCATCTCGCGGTGGCAGTGGTCGAGGACGGTCGGCTCGTAGAAGTAGCCGGACTCGGGCCGCTGGGGCGACGGCTCGGGGCGCTTGCCGCCACAGCGCAGTTCGGCACCCTCGGCGAGGGCGGAGGCGACGTAGTCCTCGGTCTTGGCGCGCTGCTGGGCGGAGACGAGCGGGCCGCACTCGACGCCGTCCTCGGTGCCGCGGCCGAGGCGGATCTTCTGGGCGCGGCGGGCGAGTTCGGCGACGAAGCGTTCGCGCACGGACTCCTCGACGATGAGCCGGCCGCCCGCGGAGCAGACCTGGCCGCTGTGGATGAAGGCGGCGTTGAGTGCCTGGTCGACGGCGGTGTCGAAGCCCTCCTCGGTCTCGCAGGCGTCGGCGAAGACCACGTTGGGGTTCTTGCCGCCGAGTTCGAGGGCGACCTTCTTGACGGTGACGGCGGCGGCCTGGGCGACCTTGGTGCCGCTGGTCAGGCCGCCGGTGAAGGAGACCAGGTCGACGTCCGGGTGCTCGGCGAGCCGGGCGCCGACGGTGTGTCCCGGGCCGGTGACGATGTTCGCGACGCCGGTGGGGAGGCCGGCCTCGACGAGCAGGTCGATCAGGGCGATCGTGGTGAGCGGGGTGATCTCGCTTGGCTTGATCACGAAGGTGTTGCCGGCGGCGAGCGCCGGGGCGACCTTCCAGCTGGCCTGGAGAAGCGGGTAGTTCCAGGGCGTGATCATCGCGCAGACGCCGACCGGCTCGTGCACGACGACGCTGTGGACCTCGGGCGAGCCCGCGTCGACGACCCGGCCGGGGGCCTCGCCGGCGACCAGGTCCGCGAAGTAGCGGAAGGCGTCGGCGACGCAGTCGATGTCGACGCGCCCCTCCTCGACGGTCTTGCCCGCGTCGCGGCTCTCCAGCAGACCGAGTTCCTCGCGGTCGCGCACCAGGAGCTCGGCGACCCGGCGGAGCAGGGCGGCGCGTCCGGCGACCGGGGTGTGCGGCCACTCGCCCGCGTCGAAGGCGCGCCGGGCGGCGGCCACCGCGAGGTCGGTGTCCTTCTCGTCGCCCTCCGCGACCACGGTGAACGGCAGGGCGTCCGCGGGATCGAGGATCTCGCGGGTGGCGCCGGAGGACGCCGCGAGCCACTCGCCGCCCGCGTGGATGGTCCGGTGGGCCCGCTCGGTCCGGGTTTCCGTTCTGTTCGCCATGGTGGGATGTGCCTTCCGTTCCTGGTCAACGCCCCTGCGTCACACGCATGTCACTCTCGGGGACCGTGAGCCCCTGCCCCACTGCCCGGCATGCATGCCGATTCGGTCGTCGAAAGTGCGGCGCATCACTGAGAAAAGGGATGAGAGGGGCAAAACGGCCGGAGGGAAGGGGGTTTTCTTTGACCGAGGTCAAGCAATAGGCTCGACATATGGAGTCGGTACGGGAGGACGTCACCGCCTTGCGGCGCTTCAACCGCTACTTCACGCGCCGCATCGGCGCCCTGGACGACCGCTACCTCGGTCAGGACCGGCCGCTCGGCGAGGCCCGGCTGCTCTTCGAGATCGCCGAGACCGCCGAGCGCGGCCCCGAGGTGCCGCTGCGCGATCTGCGCACCCGCCTGGGACTGGACGCCGGATACCTGAGCCGGATGGTGAAGGCCCTGGAGGCACAGGGCATGGTCCGGCTGGGCACCCACCCGGACGACAGCCGGATGCGCACGGTCGAGCCGACCGACGCCGGGCGGGCCGAGGTGGCGGAGCAGAACCGCCGGGCCGACGTGCTGGTCTCCGGGCTGCTCCGGGGGCTGGCCCCGGACCAGCGTCTGCGGCTGACCGACGCGGTGGCCACCGCCCAGCGCCTGCTGCGGCTGGCCGCCGTCACGGTGGTACCGGTCGACGCCCGCACCGCGGACGCCCGCGCCTGTCTGGACGCCTACGCCGCCGACCTGGACGCGCGCTTCCCCGAGGGCTTCGACCCGGCCGACCTCGTGGGGCCCGGGGAGGTGTCGGGGGACGCCGGGGCGTTCCTCGTCGCGTACGAGGAGGGGCGGCCGGTGGGCTGCGGCGCGCTGAGGCGCACGGAGCCCGGGGTCGGCGAGATCAAGCACGTGTGGGTGCACGCCGACGCCCGGCGGCTCGGGCTGGCCCGGCGCCTGCTCGACGCGCTGGAGGCCGAGGCCGCCGCCCGGGGCCTGGCCGTCGTACGGCTCGACACGCACCCCGCGCTCACCGAGGCGCGGACGATGTACGAGCGGGCCGGTTACACCGAGATCCCGGCGTACTCCGACCACGTCTACGCCGGGCACTGGTTCGAGAAGCGGCTGCCGGGAGTCTGACCTCGACGCGGCCGTCGGGAGCCCGGGAACGGGCACGGGCCCCGTACCCGCCGGAGCGGGAACGGGGCCCGTGCGGGCGTCGGGGCGGGCTCAGATGAGGCCGAGACCGCGGACCGCCTCGCGCTCCTCCGACAGCTCCTTGACGGAGGCGTCGATGCGGGCGCGGGAGAAGTCGTTGATGTCCAGGCCCTGGACGATCTCGTACGAGCCGTCCTTCGTGGTGACCGGGAAGGAGGAGATGATGCCCTCCGGGACGCCGTAGGAGCCGTCCGACGGGATGCCCATCGAGGTCCAGTCGCCCTCGGCGGTGCCGTTCACCCAGGTGTACACGTGGTCAATGGCGGCGTTGGCGGCGGAGGCGGCCGAGGAGGCGCCGCGGGCCTCGATGATGGCGGCGCCGCGCTTGGCGACGGTCGGGATGAACTCGTCGGCCAGCCACTTCTCGTCGTTGACGACCTCGGCGGCGTTCTTGCCGGCGACGGTGGCGTGGAAGATGTCCGGGTACTGGGTGGCGGAGTGGTTGCCCCAGATGGTCAGGCGCTTGATGTCGGCGACCGTCGAGCCCGTCTTCTTCGCGAGCTGGGTCAGCGCGCGGTTGTGGTCCAGGCGGGTCATCGCGGTGAAGCGCTCGGCCGGTACGTCCGGAGCGGCGGCCTGGGCGATCAGGGCGTTGGTGTTGGCCGGGTTGCCGACGACGAGGACCTTGATGTCGTCCGCGGCGTGGTCGTTGATGGCCTTGCCCTGCGGCTTGAAGATGCCGCCGTTGGCCTCCAGGAGGTCACCGCGCTCCATGCCCTTGGTACGCGGGCGGGCGCCGACGAGGAGGGCGACGTTGGCGCCGTCGAAGGCGACGTTCGGGTCGTCGGTGATCTCGATGCCCTGGAGGAGCGGGAACGCGCAGTCGTCCAGCTCCATCGCGGTGCCCTCGGCGGCCTTGAGCGCCGGAGTGATCTCCAGGAGGCGCAGCTTGACCGGCACGTCCGCGCCGAGCAGCTGGCCGGAGGCGATGCGGAAGAGCAGGGCGTAACCGATCTGGCCGGCCGCGCCGGTGACGGTGACGTTCACGGGAGTGCGAGTCATGGCGTTCTCCGTATGACAGCTGGCGGTGGGGCGTCCCGGCCCCGGGCGTTTGATCGATCTCTTGGTATCAAGAGATCGATCCAGCCGTCAGGCTATCGCGCCCGTGGTGCCCGGCACGTCCGGGTCGGTGTGGCCCGGCCCACAAGGCCGCCGCCGGGTCACCCGTGCGCGCGGGACGGGGAGGCGCGACCGCACGATTGACACGAGAAAAGAGGCGGCCGCCTGTCCGGGAGAGGGGGGACGAAGGCGACCGCCGTTCGGGGATACCGTTGCCGGACTCCCGTGGGGGTACTTCTCGCGTGCCCGTGACACCGCGGAGCATGCCTGCCGCGGGCGAACTTTCTTCGTCGGCCCGCCCGCTCCCACGCGCGACCGCGCCTACTTGGTGCAGCCCTGCTGCCCCGAGGCCAGCGTCGCGCACGCGGTGGCGTCCGCCGCGGAGTCCACGGCGACCATCATGGTGTACGCGACGGTGGCGCCCGCGTTACCGACCGTCGCCCGCTGCTCGTTCGCGCCGCCGGCGTTCACCTGGACCTCGTCGCCCTGGGCGGCCTGGGTGACACGGGCCCACGCGGCGCCGCAGACCTTGCTGTACCGGACCTCGACGGCGGCCGTGCCGACGACGGCGGTCGCGCCGGTGGTCACCAGGTCGCCGCCGCAGCCCATGACCTCGGGGTCCTTGCCGGTGCAGGCGTCGCCGCTGCACTTCACGCCCGGCGGCAGCTTCGGCTTGCTGCTCACGGTGGGCGACGGGGAGGGTTTGGTGCCCTCGTTCTTCTTGTCCCCGCCGTCCTTCAGGAGGAAGAAGGCGCCCGCGATCACGACGAGGACGCCGACGACACCGGCGACGAGGGTGGCCGTCCGCTTGTTGCCCCCGCGCGGGGGCCGGCCGGACGAACGGGGGCCGCCGTGCGGGGACTCGCCGTGCGGCGGCCCACCGTGCGGAGGCTCCCCGTACGCGCCCGACTCGCCGTACGCGCCGGAAGCCCCGTACGTGCCGGAAGTGCCGTAGGTGCCCGAAGGGCCGGTGCCGGGGCGGGGGCCGTTCGGTGCGGCGGGTGCGGTCGGCCTCGCGGCCTCGCCGGCGCCGGTCCGGGGTCCGGGACGGGACGCGCGGTCGCCGGTCGGCGCGGGGCCCCGGTATCCGGCGAGGCCCCAGGAGTTGCCGTCGGTCGCTCCGCCGGAGGACGGCGTGGCGGCGGTGCCGGGTCCGCCGCCGTCCCGGGGTGCGCCGAGCGCCGAGTCGGGGCTGTCGGCGGCCGTCGGCTGGGCCGGGACCGTCGGTGACACACCCGCCGGTCCGGCGACCCCCGCGGCCGCACCGCCGCCGTGCCGGCCGGTCCGGCTCCCCTTGCCGTTCCTGCCGCCGCCGCCCGGCTTGGATCCGGAGCCGCCCGACTTGGCCGCGGGCGTGCCCAGTTCGCCGAGCGCGGCGCGGGCCTGGGAGATCCGGATGGCCTCCATGGTCATGTCGTGGCGCATCTCCGAGCGGCTCCAGGCGCGCTCGGCCAGCTCCCACATGGTGGTCAGGTGGACCGGGTTGGTCCGCGTCACCTCGGCCAGGGCCACGATGGCACCCTTCGGCGCCAGCAGCCGGCCGTTCAGATAGCGCTCCCAGGACGTCTTGCTGTAGCCCGTGGCGTCGGCCACCGACGCGACACTCAGCTCGCTGCGGTCCACGAGCCGGCGCAGCTGGCTGGTGAACTCCCTGATCTGCGGATCGAGTTCATCCGGCAAGGCCTTCCAACGAGGCACTGCTTCCCCCTCTTCCCCCGGTGACGTGCTGGTCGTTCCCCCGCTGGTGCCCGCGCGCGGCGTCCCCCCGCGCGGTACCTGGTTCTGGCTACCCACAGGGATGCGCCCGGTCAGGATCCCAGTTCCCGGGGTGGGGGCGCACAGGAGCACAGAGGCCGCGAACGTGCACCGTCGCACGCCCACCGACCCGTGGTCCAGTGTCCCATCGGCGTTCCCGTGACCGGAACGGAACCCCCGAGAAGGACTCACGTAGCGGAGTAGCGGAACGGTCACTTCCGTGCCACAGCGCCCTGCCAGGCGTTGAACAGGGCGTTCGCCGTGCAGGAGGCTTGGTGTCGACGGCGGCCCGTCCTCCTACGGGGGTGAGGACGGGCCGTCGTACGCGCCGCGTCAGCTGACCGTGAAGTGCAGCGTGTCCTTGAGGAACGGGATCTCCAGCACCGGGTTCGGCTGGGCCATCAGCGCCAGCAGGGCGATGGAGAGCCCGAAGACGCCGTAGGTGGCGATGTCCGTGAAGCGCGAGCGCACGGCGAGCATGCCGACGCGGGGCATCGTCCAGCGGAGCACGGCGCCGAGCAGCAAGGCGGCGCCGACCAGGACCAGCCCCCAGCGGAACACGCCGAGCGAGGTCAGCAGCAGGCCGAGTGCGACCAGCAGCACCACCGTGAGCACCGGCCACTGCCGGGCGGGCGCCGGGGCGTCGCCGGCCGCCGCCCGGCCGCCGCCCTCGGGACGGGCGGTGTCGCGGGTGAAGAGCGGGAACCGGCGCGTGGTGCGCCGCGGCCGTCCCTTGGCGTCGGGGGCGCTGACGGGATCGCGGACGGTGATGCCGTCCGGGTCGTCGGAGACCCGTGCGGCGTGTGCGTCTCGCGGGGCCGGGTCCTGCGCGGCCCGCGCGTCGCCCGGGCGCTCGGCGTTGGTGTCCTCAGCCGGCACTGCGCTCCGCCGCCTCCACCACGTTGACGAGCAGCTGGGCCCGGGTCATGGGGCCGACGCCGCCGGGGTTCGGGGAGATCCAGGCGGCCACCTCGGCCACGCCGGGGTGCACATCGCCCATGATCTTGCCCTCGGCGTTGCGGGAGACGCCGACGTCGAGGACGGCCGCGCCCGGCTTGACGTCCTCGGGGCGGACCAGGTGCGGGGAACCGGCCGCGGCGATGACGATGTCCGCGCGCTTGAGGTGGGCGGCCAGGTCCCGGGTGCCGGTGTGGCACTGGGTCACCGTGGCGTTCTCGCTGCGCCGGGTGAGCAGCAGCGGCATCGGGCGGCCGATGGTGACACCGCGGCCGACGACCACGACCTCGGCGCCCTTGATCTCGACGCCGTAGCGGCGCAGGAGGGTGAGGATGCCGTTGGGGGTGCAGGGCAGCGGCGCCGGCTCGTTCAGGACGAGGCGGCCCAGGTTCATCGGGTGCAGGCCGTCCGCGTCCTTGTCCGGGTCCATCAGTTCGAGGATGCGGTTCTCGTCGATGCCGCGGGGCAGCGGGAGCTGGACGATGTAGCCGGTGCAGGCCGGGTCCTCGTTCAGCTCGCGGACGACCGCCTCGATCTCCTCCTGCGTCGCCGTGGCCGGCAGTTCGCGCTGGATGGAGGCGATGCCGACCTGGGCGCAGTCGCGGTGCTTGCCGGCGACGTACTTCTGGCTGCCGGGATCGTCGCCGACCAGGACGGTGCCGAGGCCGGGTGTGACACCCCTCTCCTTCAGCGCCGCCACGCGGGCGGTCAGTTCGGACTTGATCGCGGCTGCGGTGGCCTTGCCATCGAGAATCTGGGCGGTCATGCCCCCATCCTCGCGGATGACCGGCCCCCGGTTCCAATCAGGTCACCATGCGGGCACCGCTCGGGCCGGCAGGCGGGCACCGCGCGGGAACCTTCGGGACGTCGTGGGACAGGTCCCGCCCTATCCGCTCATGATCAATGTTGTTGCACTTGCACAACGCCTTGTGAACGGGCTGGACAAGTAAGAGTTCGGTCAAGAACGATTGGGCTGCACAGTGCCGCGGGGCCGTACCGGGGGGACGAACCGCTCCAGAAGAATCTCCTCCGAGTCGAGCCGCGCGTCGTCCCCGCACTTGACAGCGACGGAGGAAGACCCGCCATGAGTTTCGGCGATCCGAACAACCCCTACGGCCCGCCGCAGGGCGGCCAGCAGCCGAACTACGGCTACCCGCAGCAGCAGCCCCAGGGCCAGCCCGGCTACGGCTACCCCCAGGCTCCCCCGGTGTCGCCGGGCTACGGCTACCCGGCCGCCCCGACCTCGATGCCCGGCACTGTCAGCGCGGCCCGCGTCATGCTGTGGGTCATCTTCGGTCTCCAGCTCGTCGGCGTGGCCCTGTTCGCCATCAGCGCCGCGAGCGTGGACGCCGCGAAGAACGACGAGCAGCTGAAGGACGACGCCGCCTTCCAGCAGCTGGCCGACTACTCGTCCGGCATGCTGTGGGGTCTCGTGGCGTTCGCACTGGTGTGGGGTGTGATCGCGCTCGTCATGGCGATCAAGGTCGGCAGCGGCGGCAACGGCGTCCGGATAACGACCATGATCTTCGCCATCATCACCGCGATCCTCGGCCTGTACCCGTTCATCCTCGTGGGCCTGGTCCACACGGTGCTCGCCGTCCTGGTCGCCGTCTTCGTCGGGAACTCGAACGGCTCGGCCTGGTACAAGCGTCCCCGCTACTGAGGACCCGGGCGCCGGGTACCCGCGCGACTGAACAGTTCGCGCCAATCACCACGCAGGGCCGTGTCTCACCCGTACGAGGGGGGCACGGCCCTGGTGCGTCGCCCTAGTCTGGCGTGGGTAGCCGTCAGGCACGGGGAGACGCACCTTGTACAGCATCATCGTGGTACCTCCGCCGACCACGGAGGACGAACCCGCCCGCACCCAGTACCGGCTCGCACCCGGCGAACGACTCGTCTTCGGACGGTCCGTGCCCGAGGACGGGCTGCGGATCGGGCACGACGGGGTGTCCCGCAGAGCGGGTGAGATCGCGGCGCACGGCACCTTCTGGACCCTGAGCAACCTCTGCGCCCACCAGACCTACGTGGTGGAGAACCCGGAGGGCGCGGGCGAGCACATCAAGGTGGCGCCGGGGCGCCTGGACGCACCGGTGCCGTTCGAGTTCTCGCGGATCGTGCTGCCCGCCGCCGGTGACCTGCTCCCGGTCGAGGTGTGGGCGCCGCGCCACGACTATCTGCGCGGCGAGGACGGCACCGACGGCGAACCGACCGCCCCGGCCTTCTCCGTGGACCGCACCAAGCGGTACTTCGCGGTGCTGGCCGCGCTGTGCGAGCCGAGGCTGCGCGGGGCGCCGCACGCACCACTGCCGACCATGGACCAGGTCGTCGAGCGGCTCCGCCCGTCCTGGCCGGCCGCCTCGCGTACGTCGGTGCAGTGGAACATCGACTACCTCGCCGTGAAGCTGCGGCTGAAGCCGGGCCCGGAGACCGCCGAGCCGGGTCCGCGGCTGAACGGCAAGAAGGAGTCGCTGGTCTCGCTGGCGCTCCGCTTCGACCTGGTCCGCGAGGACGACCTGGTGGTCCTGGCGGCACCGTCCGGTCGGGCCCTGCGATGACCGAGCCGTACGCCGTCCCGGTGCCCAGGGGGTACCGGGTGGGCGCCTGGGAGGTGCGCGAGCCGCTCGCGACCGGCGCCTTCGGCAGCGTGTACGCGGCGCGGCACACCGGCGGCACGCAGGACACCGTAGGCGTGGGTGGCGGCGGGGGGCTGCCGGACACCGTCGCGCTGAAGTTCCTGCCCACCGGCACCGGCACCCCGCGGCAGTTGTCCCATCTGCGGGACCTGGTCGAGCGCGAGGTCGAGTTGCTGCGCCGGCTGCGGCGGCCCCGGCTGATCCGGATGTACGAGACCCTCACCGTCGACGACCCCGGCCACCCCCGGCTCGACGGCGCCACCGTCCTCGTCCTGGAGCGGGCCGAGGGCTCGCTGGCCGCCCTGCTGGCCGCCGAGCCCCGCCCGCCGGCCGGGCCCGCGCTGCTCGCGCAGGTCTGCGAGGGCCTGCAGCAACTGCACCGGGCGGGCTGGGTGCACGGCGACCTGAAACCGGCCAACGTGCTGCTGATGGCGGACGGTTCGGTGCGGCTCGCCGACTTCAACATGGCCGCGGAGCTGGAGGGCACCCACGCGTACACGCCCGCCTTCGCCACCCCCGACTACACCCCACCCGAGCTGCTGTGGTCCGAGATCGGCGAACGGGGCCGCCGGATCCGTCCCTCCGCCGACGTGTGGGCCTTCGGCGTCCTGGCCCACCTGGTGCTCACGGGTTCCTTCCCGTTGCCCGGCGGCACCGCGACGGCCCGCCGCGACGCGGCCGTCGCCTACGCCCGCGGCACCCACGAGCTGCGCCTGTCCCCCGAACTGCCCGCGCCGTGGCGGGAGATCGTGCGGGCGTGCCTGACCCGTACGCACGCCGACCGGATCGGCACCGACGCGCTGCTGCGCCGGGTGACAGGCGCGACGGGGGCCACGAGTGGCACGGCGAGGCTCTCGCTCCGGCTGCCCCGCGCACGCCGCCGGCGCGGGGTCCCGGCCGCCGCGGCCGCGGCGCTCGTCACCCTCGCCGCACTCGGATACGGCATCGCCCGCTGGGTTGACGACGGCCGGGACCCCGGCGCCGGCCCGCGCCCCGGCGGCACCGCGAGCGTGGCCGCCGCCTCCTACGGCGCGGCCGAACTGCGCACCGACCGGGACGTACCGCCCGCCTACCGCCTGCTGATCGTGGAGACGGCGCACGACTGCGGTCACGAGGAGGTCAGCCCAGCCCTGATCGCGGCCATGCTGAAGGTCGAGAGCGACTTCGACCCGGACCTGGCCGACCCGGCCAAGGACGAGTACGGCATCGCCCGCTGGACGCCGAGCGTGCTGCGCTGGTGGATGAACGAGGACGGGACACCGGGTGAGACCGTGCCCCAGCCGCCGTTCCCGCCCGCCGAGTCCATTCCGGCGATGGGCCGTTACCTGTGCTGGATCACGCCCCGCCTCGACGCCGGCCTGCGGGGCGACCGCGGCGTGCTGGTCGCCGTCGCGTACCGGACGTCGTACCGGAAGGTGAACGACGCGGGCGGTGTTCCCCCGAAGTACCGCGACTACGCCGACCGCGTCGCTCACCACCTCAAGGAGTACACGCCTTCCGGCGGGAAGTGACCCTGGGAAGTTCCAGGTACCGCTCCGCGCCGGGGGCGTGCCGTCAGGTGTACCGCTCCGCCACCGTGACGGCGGAGAAGCTCCAGGACGACCCGGTGGACGCCCAGCCTCCGGTGTACCCGCCGAAGGTTCCGTCGCTCAGGGCGGGGATGGTCCACATCCGCACGGTGCCGTTGCCGTACCCGTGCATGAAGCCCAGGTCGTCCCGGCCGTCGCCGTCGAAGTCACCGGCGGCGATCTTCATGGCGGTGCGGGTGAGTTTGCCGGCCGCGAACCGCACGGACTCCTTGTGGGTGCCGAGAACGCCCTCGGCGTCGGACAGCCAGGTGTGCGCTCCGTCCGTGCCGTCGCTGTAGTCGTACCAGGTGGCGAGGTCGTCGCGGCCGTCTCCGTCGAAGTCGCCGGAGTAGACGGAGGTCCGGGCGCGGGAGCCCCAGGTCGCGCCCTCCCAGCCCTTGACCCCGGAGGCGAAGCCGCCCGACGGAGTGGAGAGGTAGGTGTACGTGCGGGCGAGTCCGCTGTCGTAGTTGTAGAAGATGCCGATGTCGTCGCGGCCGTTGCCGTCGTAGTCGCCGGTGACCAGCTTGGCGGCGGCGGCCGTCCACTTGCCTTCCGCGAGGGTGAGGGACGCGGTGGGCGCGGTGAAGTGGCCGGTCTCGTCGGACCGGAAGGTGAAGAGCCGGTCGTGTCCGGCGGCGTAGTCGTACCAGGCGGCGATGTCGTCCCTGCCGTCGCCGTCGAAGTCGCCGCTGACGAGGGTGGACCGGGCGTAGGTCCAGTTGTCGTCCACGGACCGCCAGGAGCGGAAGGGCGTGCCGTACTCGCCGTCCCGCTCGGCGAGCCAGGTCCACATGCCCATGGTGCCGTCGGAGTAGTCGTAGGCGGCGGCGAGGTCGGACAGGCCGTCGCCGTTGTAGTCGCCGCGCAGCAGCTTCGCCCTGGACGCGGTCCAACTGCCTGCGGGGGCCTCCCAGGAGCGGACGGGTGCCTTGAAGGAGCCGTCCGTCCCGGTGGGGAAGCGGAAGGCGGCGTCCCGTCCGTCGGAGTAGTCGTACCAGGTGGTGACGTCGGAGCGGCCGTCGCCGTCGTGGTCGCCCCGCACGACCGTGTTGCTGGACCAGACGTTCTCGCCGGAGGCGGTCCGCACGACCATGTTGCCGCGGTCCTGGAGCAGCACCTGGCCGCCGGACGCGGAGGTCTTCGACTCCCACAGGACGGCGCCGTCGGGCGACTTCACCGAGAGGTTCCCGGCCTCGCTCAGGGAGGCGGTGGCACCCGCGTGCCCGGCGGTCCCGGAGGACCAGAGCGTCTTTCCGGCGTTGGACGACACGGTCAGGTCGCCGTCGGTGCCCATGGTGACCTTGGCGGCGTTCGACAGCAGTGAGTCGCCGGAGCGCAGCGTCTGCCCGGCGGTGAGGGTCGCGCCGCCCGGTGAGCCGTCGGCGCGGGCGGCGACGGCGCCGCGGCGGGTCTCCGTGCTGCCGAGGCATCCCCCTTGCCAGGAACGGGAGTTGACCGCGACGAGTGTGTACGTCCCGTCGTCGGCGCGGCGCAGGACCGGCCCGCCGGTGTCGCCCTTGCAGACGGCGTCGTCGTCGGTCTTGCCGGTCATGGCCAGGGTGTCGGCGGTGACCGCGTCCAGGGTGAAGTCGGCCTCGTTGAGGCGGTCGGGCACCCATGCGGTGCTGGTGCGGCCGTAGCCGAGGACGGTCAGCGTGTCGCCGGCGGCCGGGGCGCCGGCCGCGAGTTTCACCGGGGTGATGCCGGTCGCCGGTGAGGCGAGGCGGGCGAAGGCCAGGTCGCGGCCGGCCCGCGGCACGATCTGCGTGACCTCGGCGACGTGGCCGCCGGTGCCGGTCGGGTCGGTGCGGCCGATGGTGGCGACGGTCTTCAGCGCGGGCTTGCCGGCCGCCGGGCCGGTGCCGGACTGCGGGTCGGCGGCGAAGCACGAGGCGGCGGTGACCAGCCACTCGGCGGCGACGAGGGCGGCGGAGCAGGACCGCTTGCCGTCGCCGATGTCGAGGTGGGCGGCGAAGGAGTGGGTGCCGTCGGGGGTGGGGGTGCCGCCGGCCACGGCGTGCGCGGCGGGGACCGGCGCGGCCAGGACGGCGCAGGCGGCGAGCAGGGAGAGGCCGAGTCTGAGGCGGCCGGGGCGGCGCGGGGCGGTGAGCATGGAATCCCTCTCGGTGGAACGGTCGTGGCCTACTTGGCGGCGTGCAGTTCCACGAGGGTGTGGTCGCGGCCCTCGGGGTCGGCGGTCTCGCCGACGGCGGTCCAGCTGTTCGGGGTGATGTCGTAGGAGGTCTCGGCGCCGTCCACGGTCATGTCGGCGACGATCCGGTAGTCGTTGCCCTTGATGCCGTAGACCTGCGGCACCTCCAGCGCGAGTCGACCGGAGGCGCCCCGCACGGACAGGCAGAACCGGTCGTCCCTGCCGCGCGCCCAGACCTCGATCAGGCCGGCGGGGCCGCATTCGGCGAGCAGGATGTGGCCGTCGCCGCTGATCAGCCGGATGCCGGTGTCCTCGTGGATCCGGTCGGCGTCCGGGTAGGCGAAGTCCTCGACGGCGACCGGCGGTACGTCGTCGGCGGCGGCCTGCGGGGCGGGCGTGAACAGCATCGATGCGGCGGCGACCGCGGCGGTGACCGCGGCACCGAGGCCCAAAGGCACCCAGCGTCTCACAACAGCTCCTTTGCAAGGGAGTTGACGGACATGACGGCTCAAGACGTATCAACGAACCCGCTCCCCACCACCCTCGAAAGTTCCAGGATGTTCCTCCTGGCACCGGTGGTTACCGTGCGACGCCCATGCCCGGATCCGCACGGAAGGACCTTCGCCTTGCCGCCTTCACTGTGGAGCAGACGCCGCTTACTGGCGTCGCTCGCGGGAGTCGCCGCCGCCCCCGCCCTGCCCGCCGCCCTCGCCCTGAGCACCGCCGCCCCCGCCCGGGCCGCCGACCCGGAGGGCACCTACAACGGCCTGCCCGACACCGAACGGGGCCGGGCCGTATGGGCGTACAAGATCGGCGGGCGTGCGGTGCGCGAGGCCGCGACCGCCGCGCTGGCCGCCGGCACCCCGGCCGCCGTGTCCGACTTCCTCACCGGCCGGCTGCCGCTCGCCCGGGCCGAGGACAACCGCCTCGCGGTCATCTCCAGCCTCGCCCACGCGGGCCGGGCCACCCGGGCCGGCGCCGACACGGCGCTGGCCACCGGGGACGACGCCGTGTCCGCCTTCCTGGGGGGCGGCTACGAGACGCCCGTCCTGGAAGACCTGCGGGTGTCGGTCCTCACCGTAATGAACCACGGCGGTGCCGCCGTGCGGCGGGAGGCCGGCAAGGCGCTGGGGACGGGTACCTGGAAGGCGCTGCGCACCTTCCTGACGGAGACTCAGTACACCGCGCAGCAGGAGGACGACCGGGTCGCCGTCCTCGGAATGCTGGGCACCGCCTCCCCGGAGGTGAAGAAGTACGCCGGGCGGGCCCTGGACGACGGCTCGCCCGAGGCGATCACCCGGTTCCTGGTCTCCGGCCAGTACATCGCCCGGGCCCGGGACGAGGAGGCGGCGACGATCGACCAGTTGGTCGCCGTCGTGGAGCGCGAGGGTCGGCGGGCCCGGCTCCGCACGGACCAGGCCGTCGCCGCCTCGGCGCAGGCGAAGGAGGCCGCGGCGAAGGCCAAGGCCGCCGCGTTGAAGGCGGCCGAGGAGGCGCGGGCGGCCAAGGAGGACGTGGCCAGGTCGGCGAAGGCCGCGAACGCCGCGGCGAGTGCGGCGCGCGGCGCCGCGAACGCGGCCAACACGGCGATCGCCGCGTCCCGTACGGCGCAGGACGCCTCGGGCCGCGCCGCCCGGGCCGCACAGGCCGCCGCCGCCGCGGCGGCCTCGGCCGGGAACGCCGCCTCCCGCGCCTATCACGCCGCCATCGCCGCCTCGGCCGACGCCTCCAAGGCCGGTGCCGCCCGTGCGGCCGCCGAGACCGCCCGGGCCGCCGCGGGGCGGGCGCGCACCGCCGCCGCGGCCGCGGACCAGGCCGCCGTCGCCTCCGCGGAGGCCTCCGCCGCCGGAGACGCCGCCGCGAGCGCGGCCACCAACGCCGCCGCGGCCGCCAATGCCGCCGCCGACGCCGCCGACTCCGCGGGCGTCGCTCAGTCCCAGGCCGCCAGGGCCCGGCAGGCGGCGGCCGAGGCGGACGCGGCGGCCGCGCGGGCCACCCGCGCCGCAAGCACCGCCCAGACGCTGGCCAACCGCGCCGCGGCCGCCGCCCGGGTGGCCCGCGACGCCGCGAACAGCGCCGCCGACCACGCCGAGGCCGCCGCAGATGCGGCCGAGGAGGCGGCGGCGAACGCCGGCAAGGCGATCGAATACGCCAAGCGGTCCACGGCCCATGCCGCGGCGGCGCTGGAGGCGGCGACGACCGCCTCGAACGCGGTGCGGGAGGCGCAGGAGGTGGAGCAGGCCGCCCGCGCGGCGGAGACCGCGCTCATCGCCCAGGACACCGAGCTGGGCATCGCGGAGGCCCGGCTGTACGCGCAGGCCGAGATCGAGGAGGCCGAGCGGGCCAACAGGGAGCGCACCCAGGCCGACAAGACGGCATCGGAGACCAAGGACCTGATCGCGGCCGCCGAGGCCGCGCTGCGCGACGGGGACGTCGCGACGGCCCTCGCGTCGGGCCGCAGAGCGGCGGTCGCGCTCCTGGACTCGACCGGTACCTGGACCCGGGAGGCCGCGGAGTACGCGCTGGCGGGCGGGGACGAGTCCGTCCTGAACTGGGTCGACGCCGACCGTTCCCTGGCCCGGCGGCAGGACGACCGGGAGACGGTGGCCGCCGTCGCCAAGGTGTCCGCGGCAGCCGTCGCCACCGCCGCACACACCGCCCTGACCAGCGACGATCCGGACGCCGCGGCCGACTTCCTGAGCACCGGGGCCGTCGTTGCGGCCCAGGCCGAGCACCGCGTCGCCGTGCTGCGCGTGCTGAACGACGACCCCGGCGCCGCCGTCCGCGCGAAGGCGCAGGCCGCGCTCGACGACGGAAGCGCCACCGCCCTGCACCGGTTCCTCACCGTCGAGCTGCCCCAGGCGGTCAAGGAGGACGACCGGGTCGCGATCCTCCGCCTCGTCGGCTCCGCCGGCCCCTACCTGGAGTCGGCGGCCCGGGTCGCGCTCGAGGGCCCCGCCCGGATGCGGCGGAACTTCGTCGTCCACGACCAGTTCGCCATTGCCCGCCTCGACCACGACCACGCCACCCATGTCGCCGCCGTACGGGCCGCGATCGCCCACGCGGCGAAGATCGCCGCGCAGGCGCTGCGGGACGCCGCCCTGGCCTCCAAGGCCGCGGCCGAGGCCCGCAAGGCGGCGCAAGAGGCGACCGAGTGGGCGGCGAAGGCCAAGGGGTACGCCGAGGACGCGGCGGACTCCGCCGAGCAGGCGCTGGCGAACGCGGACGCCGCCGACCAGTCGGCCGCGGACGCCGCCCGGTCGGCCGCGAGCGCGAAGCAGGCCGCGTCGGTGGCACGCGGCGCGGCCCGCAGCGCCAACTATTCGATGCGGCGGGCGACGGCCGCGGCGCAGCAGGCGGTGAGCGACGCGGCCGGCGCCCAGAGTTCCGCCGCCCGGGCGCAGGCGTCCGCCGATCAGGCGGGCCAGGACGCGCAGGCCGCGGCCGACGCCGCCAGCCAGGCCCAGGAAACCGCGGCGGCGCTGCGGCAGGCCGAGTTGGAGGCCGAGGCGCTGCGGGCGGCCCAGGAGGCGGCCGAGAACGAGCAGAACGGCACGGACCCCGCGCAGAGCGGCGACCAGGACACGCCCTTCTACGTGGACTGGGGCCTGTGGCCCGAGGACGTCGAGGACCCCAAGGACTGGGCGAGCGTCACCAGCCACTGGGCCACCATCCTGGGCACCGCGGGCACGGTGGCCTCCCTCATCCCGGGCGGTCAGGCCATCGGTCTGGGGCTCGGACTGGCGGGACTCGCCCTGTCCGCCACGAGCGCCGTCCTCAACGGGGTCGGGTACGGCTGGGACAGCAGCGAGTTCAAGACCTCGCTGGGTCAGTTCCTGGTCGGCGGGATCTTCATGGGCAAGGGCGCGATGTTCAAGAAGTTCGGCTTCGCGGACGAGGTCGGCGCCAAGGTGTCCGAGTTCACCGGCGGGGTGATCGACTCGGCCATCGGCTGGCTCACCTGGTAGCAGGCGGGGTGAGCGACGTGGGCGGGCTGCCCCGGAGTACCGCGACTGCGCCGCCGCGTCGCTCACCGCCTCCAGACGTACCCGCCGCGCGGCGAGAAGTGACCCTGGGAATTGCGAGGTTCCGCCCCGCGGCCGTCCGGGGGCACGGTGTGGGCACACCGCTTCGGCGGGAAGACACACCGACGTTCACGGGGGAACAACGATGAACCTCATCAAGCCCGCAGCACTCCTCGTCGCGGCCACGGCCCTCGCCGCCGGCTCCACGGTCGCGGCCACGGCCGCCGACGACCCGGACGGCACCCGGGTGACCGGCCTCCAGCAGAAGGCCGAACAGGTGCTGGCCGACAGCCCGAAGCCCCTGCGCGTGACCGCGGACGCGGTCGAGTACCGGGGCCTGACCGTGACGGACGCGCCCAAGACCCTGGGCGCCCGGGACCTGGCCTGCGGCTACGGCCACCTGTGCATGATCGTCAAGGGCACGAAGTTCGACTTCTACAAGTGCCAGACGTGGAACCTCACCAACTGGACCGGCGACGGACCCTTCACCAACAACCAGACGCCGGGCACGGTCGCCAAGTTCTTCAACAAGGACGGCAGCGTCCGCTGGACGTCGAGGGCCTACGACGCGGGCACGGCGGCCTGGGACCCGATCTGGTCGCTGCGCCCCTGCTGATCCGCCCTTCCGGGCCGGCTTGTCCGTCCCGGTCTACGGCGGCCCTCGGTCTCCTCCGCGGAGGGGACCGGGGGCCGCCCTTTCGCCGTTCCGACGTCTCCGACGTCACCGACCCGCCGAAGGGCCCGAACCCTTGGGTGACCCTCGCCCGCTCCTCGTACGCTGCCCCCTGTTGGACTGGGGAAAGTTGACCCCGAGGGGAATCGGGGGAGGGGGACGACTCCATGTACAGCGTCATCGTCGTACCGCCGTCGTGCGGCAGCGTCGCGGAACAACTGAGGATCGGCACCGGGGACCGCGTCGAGTTCGGCCGGGCGGAGTCCGGCAGCGGCGGACTCACCATCGCGCACGAGGGCGTGCCACGGGTCGCCGGGGAGATCACCGCACACCGGACGTTCTGGCTGCTGAGCAACCTCAGCGAGGACCAGACCTACGTGGTGGAGAACCCGGAGGGGGCCGGCGAGCACATCAAGGTCGCGCCGGGCCGCGTGGAGGCACCCGTGCCGTTCGAGCTGTCGCGCGTGACCCTGCCCGCCGCCGGGGACCTGCTCAGCTTCGACGTCTGGGCACCGCGGCACGCCTTCCGCAGCGTCGAGCGCCGGGGACTGGAGGGGACCGGCACCGTACCGGCGTTCGCGCTGGACCGTACCAAACGGTACTTCGCGGTGCTGGCCGCCCTGTGCGAGCGCCGCCTGCGCGGTGAACCCCGGGCGCCGCTGCCCGCGGTCGAGGAGATCGTGGAGCGGCTGCGGCCCAGCTGGCCCAAGGTCAGCCGCTCCGCCGTGTACTGGAACATCGACTACCTCGCCGTCAAACTGCGGCTGAGACCCGGCCCGGAGACCGCGGAGGCGGGCCGGCGCACCCACGGCAAGAAGGAGTCGCTGGCCTCCCTCGCCCTCCGCTTCGACCTGGTCCGCGAGGACGACCTCGTGGTGCTCGCGCCGGTCCCGAGCGGGGCGAAGCGGTGACCGGGCGGCCGTACGCGGTCCCGGTGCCGAAGGGATACCGGGTCGGGCCGTGGGAGGTGGGCGAGCCGGTCGCCTCCGGCGCGTTCGCCACCGTCTACGAGGCGGTCCGCGACGCGTCCGGCGTGCCGGGCACGTCCGACGGCGGCGAACCGCCGCGCCGGGCGGCACTGAAGTTCCTGCCCACCGGCACCCGCACCCCGCGCCAGCTGCACCACCTGCGCGACCTGGCCGAACGCGAGGTGCAGGTGCTGCGGCGGCTGCGGGCGCCCCGCCTCATCCGGATGTACGACGCGCTGACGGTCGACGATCCGGACCGTCCCGAGCTGGACGGCGCGACCGTCCTCGTCCTGGAGCGGGCCGAGGGTTCCCTGGACGCCGTACTGGCGCGGACGCCGGTCCCGGAGTCCGGGCCGGCCCTGCTGGCCCAGATCTGCGAGGGCCTGCACCAGCTGCACCACGCGGGCTGGGTGCACGGCGACCTGAAGCCGGCCAACGTGCTGCTGATGGCGGACGGTTCGGTCCGCCTCGCCGACTTCAACATGGCCGCCGAGCTGGAGGGCACCCACGCCTACACGCCCGCCTTCGCCACCCCGGACTACACCCCGCCCGAACTCCTGTGGCCCGAGGTCGACGAACGCGGCACCCGCATCCGCCCGTCGGCCGACGTGTGGGCCTTCGGCGTCCTCGCGCACGTCGTCCTCACCGGTGCCTTCCCGCTGCCCGGCGGCACCTCGGAGACACGCTCCGACGCCGCGATGCGCTACGCCCGAGGCCGTGAGGAACTGCGCCTGTCCCCCGCCCTGCCCGACGCCTGGCGGGACATCCTGCGGGACTGCCTGGCCCCGACCCACGCGGAACGCGCCACCGATACCGCCGTGCTGCTGCGCCGGGTGGAGGAGGCGACGGGGGCCTCCCGGTCGGCACGGCTGCCGAGGCTGCGCCCCCGCCGGTGGCGGCGGCCCGTCCTGTCGGCGGCGGTCACGGCGGCGATCGCGGCTGCGGTGAGCCTCGCCTACACCGCCCCCTGGGAACCGGCCCCGGCTGCCGCGGCGCCTCCCACCTGCGAGAAGCCCGTGGTGTACGAGGACGCCGCGCACGGCGCCGGCTACATGGCGGGCCACAGCGGCACCTGGGACTTCACCATCAAGCGGGGAGACGGCGGCAGCCAGGTCAGGGAGTTGCAGTGCCTGCTCCGCCACCTCCACGGCATCGAGGAGGTGGGCGAGGTGGACGGCGACTTCGGCCCGAAGACCCAGGGCGCGGTCGTCACCTTCCAGCAGCGGGCGGGCCTGGACGCGGACGGCATGGTGGGCCCGGCGACGTGGCGGGCGTTGCGCAAGAGCGAGGAGTCTCGGTGACGGCCTCGGGGCAGCGCCGCGGCCCGTCCTCTCCCTGAGGGAGGACGGGCCGCGGGGTGGGCGTGGCAACGGGGCGACTCAGCAGCGGTGGCGGGCACTGCCGGCGGGCGGCCCCGCATGTACCGCCGCTCAGTGGAAGAAGTGCCGCGTCCCCGTGAAGTACATCGTCACGCCGGCCTTCTTCGCCGCCTCGACGACCAGCTCGTCGCGGACCGAGCCGCCGGGCTGGACCACGGCCTTCACACCGGCCGCGGTGAGGATCTCCAGGCCGTCCGGGAAGGGGAAGAACGCGTCGGAGGCGGCGTACGCCCCCTGCGCGCGCTCGGCGCCGGCCCGCTCCACCGCGAGCTTCGCGGAGTCGACCCGGTTGACCTGGCCCATGCCGACGCCGACGGAGGCACCGTCCTTGGCGAGGAGGATCGCGTTGGACTTGACGGCCCGGCACGCCTTCCAGGCGAAGGCCAGCTCGGCCAGCTCCGCCTCGGAGAGGGCCTCGCCGGTCGCGAGGGTCCAGGTGGCCGGGTCGTCGCCCTCGGCCTGGAGGCGGTCGGTGACCTGGAGGAGGGCACCGCCGTCGATGGGCTTGACCTCGACCGGGGCGGTGGGCGCCTCGGGGGCGCGCAGCACGCGGATGTTCTTCTTCTTGGTGAGGGCTTCGAGCGCGCCGTCCTCGTAGTCCGGCGCGACGATGACCTCGGTGAAGATCTCGGCGACCCGCTCGGCCATCTCCTTGGACACCGGCCGGTTGACCGCGATCACGCCGCCGAACGCGGACAGCGGGTCGCAGTCGTGCGCCTTGCGGTGCGCATCGGCGACGTCGGCGCCGACCGCGATGCCGCACGGGTTGGCGTGCTTGATGATCGCGACGCAGGGCTCGGCGTGGTCGTACGCGGCACGGCGGGCGGCGTCCGTGTCCGTGTAGTTGTTGTACGACATCTCCTTGCCGTGCAGCTGCTCGGCCTGTGCGAGGCCACCGCCCTCGGGGGAGGTGTAGAGCGCGGCGGGCTGGTGCGGGTTCTCGCCGTAGCGCAGGGTGTGGGCGCGCTCGTAGGTGGCGCCGAGGAAGTCGGGGAAGCCGGACTCGTCGACGGGGGCGTACTCGGCGGCGAACCAGGAGGCGACGGCCACGTCGTACGCGGCGGTGTGCTGGAAGGCCTCGGCGGCCAGGCGCTTGCGGGCGGCCAGGTCGAAGCCGCCGTCCTTGACCGCCGAGAGCACGTCGGCGTACCGGGCGGGGCTGGTGACGATGGCGACCGACGGGTGGTTCTTGGCGGCGGCGCGCACCATCGAGGGGCCGCCGATGTCGATCTGCTCGACGCACTCGTCCGGGGTGGCGCCCGAGGCGACGGTCTCGCGGAACGGGTAGAGGTTGCTCACGACCAGGTCGAACGGCGCCACGCCCAGCTCGTCGAGCTGCTGCCGGTGGCTCTCCAGACGCAGGTCGGCGAGGATGCCGGCGTGCACCTTGGGGTGCAGGGTCTTGACCCGGCCGTCCAGGCACTCGGGGAAGCCGGTCAGCTCCTCGACCTTGGTGACGGGGACACCGGCGGCGGCGATCCGCCCGGCGGTGGACCCGGTGGAGACCAGCTCGACGCCGGCCTCGTGCAGCCCGCGCGCGAGCTCTTCCAGCCCGGTCTTGTCGTAGACGCTGACGAGTGCGCGACGGATGGCCCGCTTGTTGCTTCCGGCGGTGGCGGTCACTGGATAACTACCTTTCGTCCCTCAATGCGATAGCCGTTGCGGGCGAGCCGCCCCACGACATCGACGAGCAGCCTTCGCTCGACTTCCTTGATGCGCTCGTGCAGAGCGGCACCTTCGTCTTCGTAGTCCTCGTCCCGGACCTCCACCACGCCCTGCGCGATGATCGGCCCGGTGTCGACGCCGTCGTCGACGAAGTGGACGGTGCAGCCGGTGACCCTGGCGCCGTACGCGAGCGCGTCCCGCACACCGTGGGCCCCCGGGAAACTGGGGAGGAGGGCGGGGTGGGTGTTGACGAACCGCCCGCCGAACCGCGCGAGGAACTCCTTCCCCACGATCTTCATGAACCCGGCCGAGACGACGAGGTCCGGCTCGTGGGCGGCGACGGCCTCGGCGAGCGCCGCGTCCCACTCCTCACGGGTGCCGTAGTCCTTGACCTTCCGTACGAAGGTCGCCACCCCGGCACGCTCGGCGCGGGCGAGCCCTTCGATGCCGTCGCGGTCGGCTCCGACGGCCACGATCTCGGCCCCGTAGGCGTCGGCGCCGGTGGAGGCGATCTCGTCGAGGAGTGCCTGGAGGTTGGTGCCGGATCCGGAGACCAGCACGACGAGGCGCTTGGCTCGCCGGTCCACGGGCTTGGCGGCCACGGTGGGGGCCTTTCTCGGGAAAGCGAATCACTTTGTACGGTCGGATCTGTTTGTACGGTCGTACGAATGCTTCGCGTCCCCGGATACGGGGAAGTCTACGAAGCGGCCGACCGTCAGCAACGATACCGGCACACCGGACGGCCCCCTCGGGACGGGGGCGTGGCCGGAAGGTAGCGTCTGCGTGGAGCCGGTGCGGGAACGCGGCCTGTGCGTCGGGCGTTCACCAGACGTACCGACCTGTTCGCCGCTTCACCAGCTCACCCGTTCCACCAGCCGCCCGTTCATCGTCGCCAAGGGGAAGACGCTCAGTTGATGCCGGACCGCAGCCTGCGACTGCTCACGCTCCCCCAGCAGTCGGCGCAGCCAGGGGAGCGCAGCACCGTGTTGCTGCGGGAGCGCCCCTCGTCACCGCCCGACACGCCCTCGGACCGGCAGAACGGCGGCGGGCAGGACGGCTCCTCCGACCAGGACAACCCGTTCGCGCCCCCGCCCGAGGGCACGCCGGACCGCCCCTGGCAGCCGCGGCACCCGTCGGGCGACGGTGACTCCCGGGGCTCGTCCGGCTCCCAGGGCGAGGGCGGGCGTTCCCCGTGGGGCGGCCAGTGGAGCGACCGGCAGCCCGGCCGGTCCCCAGGCGGCTTCGGTGAGCGACCCGGCGGTTCGGGTGGTCCCGAGGGCCAGAGCGGCGGCCCCGGCCCGCGCTGGGACCCGACGGACCCCGCCCAGCGGCGTGCCCGGTACGCCCTGCTGAGCGGCATGTGGGCCCTGTTCTTCGCCCTCTTCACCTGGCCGTACGTGGCCCTGCTGCTCGGCGCCCTCGCCCTGTACTGGGGCATCAGCGCGCTGCGCGCCAAGCCGCGCACCGCCTCCTCCGACCCGGACACCCCGGCCCCGCCCGAGCAGCAGACGGGCCGCCCGCAACGCACCGCCGCGATCAGCGGCCTGGTCACGTCGTCCCTGGCCATCCTCCTGGTCGCCGCGTCCTTCGGCGCCCAGTTGATCTACAGCGACTACTACACCTGCCGCGAGGACGCCCTGACCAACGCGGCGGAACAGTCCTGCGAGCGCCACCTGCCGGAGCAGCTCCGCCCGCTCCTGGGCTCGGAGGACTGAGCTCTTCCAGCCCGTCCGGCGTTTGAGGACGAGGCCGTCCAGGCCGAAGGGGGGTCTGGGGGCACGGCCCCCAGGGACGGGAAAGGGAAGGGGCGGCGGGGGCGAAAAGGCTCCGTCGGCACCCGGCGCCCACCGTCACCCCCCACCGCGAGGCGGCTCCGCAGTCCCGTCGACCGGCAACAGGTCATAGCCCGACCCGCCGCCGTCGTCGTCGTACAACCCGAACGGCACCGCGTCTGCGTCCGCCCCGGCCTCCGCCTTCGCGCCCTTCGCGCCCTCCGCGCCCTTCGTGTCCCGCCTCCACCACCGCCCCACGGACGGCACCGGGACCCGCGCCCACCGGCCCGGCCGCGCACCCCCGTCGGCCGCCTCCTGGGCCCCGGCGACCTCCACCACCGTCTCCCGCGCGGCAGCGCCCCGGCACCGCCACGCCCGCGCCACCACGGCCACCGGAACGGCCACCATCCCGATCCACGCCAGCGTCGCTCCCCCGGCCTGCCACCACACCGGCCCGAACCGGGCGAGCGCGGCGCTCCCCAGCGGTCCGCCGGCGAACGCGGCCAGCAGGGCGACGAGTACCGCGCACAGGACGGCGGCCACGAAAGCGGCGGCAGCGGTCCGCCGCCACGACCACACCCCGGCGGCCGGGCCCGCCCCCGGCGCGTCCGGTGCACCCAGTGCGCCCGGCCCATCCGGTGCGCCCGGTGCGCCCGGTGCGCCCGCGCAGGCCGCCCGCGCCGTGAACCACCCCACCACCGCCCCCGCCACCAGCGGCACCGCCCCGGCCGACCAGTGCAGCGGCGTACCGGGCCCCGCGTCCGGCACCGCCGCCAGCAGCGGGAACGGCGGCAGCAGCGCCGCGGGAGCGGAAGCGGTCGGCGCCACGACATGCCCGGCCCCCAGGACGAAGCCGGGGCCGAGGGCGTACACCGCCGCCCACACCGCCGCGTTCGGCACCAGCGTCAGACAGAGCAGCAGGACGGCGAACCTCCCCGACCACCCCTCCGTCAGCCGCAGGAACGCCTCCCCCGCGGCGGCCGAGTGCCATACGAGGGAGACCGCGAGCAGCAGCGCGCCGCCTCCGACGAGTACCGCCGCACCGGCGCCCGCGGCGCGCGTCGCGGCGCCCAGGCGCGCGTCCGGCTCCACCATCAGCTCCCGCAGCTTGCGCGGCAGCACGCGCAGCGCCCGTCCCACGGGCCCGCCCGGCCGGCCGAACGCCGTCCACACACCGGCGCCCGCCGCTCCCATGGCGACCAGCGGCAGACACACCGCCGCCCACCACGCAGCGGGCCGCAGCGCGCCGCCCTGCGCGTACAGGACGACGGGCCCGGCGACGGCGAGGTAGCCGAGGACGACCCCCGTCCAGGCCACGCGCGCGGAGACCGGCGGCGGCCCGGCGTCCGGGGCACCCGCCAGCCAAGCGGGGCGTGCCCCGGACCCCGCCTTGGGAGCCGCGCCCACGGCCACGCCCACACCGTCCCCGGGGTCCGTGGCGTCCCGGGCGGCGCGGTGCAGCAGCCACACCGGCAGGAGCAGGAACAGCAACGGGGTGACGCCGACGGGAGCGGGCGTGCCGGAGAGCGTGTCGGCGCGCACCAGTTCGGCACCGTGGGCCAGCACCCACAGCGCGGCGGCGACGTGGAGGGCGCCCCCGGGCCCGCTGTCGGGGTACGGCGAACTGATCCACAGCAGCGTCACGAGCGCGGCGCACGCCGCGAGCCCCAGCACCGCCGCGACCACTCCGCCGAGCAGCCCGGCGGCCAGCCCGGGCGACCGGTCCCGCCAGCGGGCGCGCAACAGGGAGAGCGGGGCTGGTCGAGCGGTCGTCTGGATCACGCCCGCCATGCTCCCAACGACACGCGCTTTCGCGGTGTAACGGGCGAAGCACCGTTGTGTCGCTCAATATATGCTTATGTACTTTTTCGTACGAAGGGGTGCCCTGTGACACGCAGTCCCGCGACCCCGCTCCCCCCTCCCAAGGCCCGCCGACGCCTGCGTGAGACCGCCGCCCTGACACAGACTCAGCTCGCCGACCGGGTGGGCGTCACGCCCGCGACGGTCCGTGCGTGGGAGAGCGGCCGCACGACTCCGCGAGGCCGGAAGCGGGAGGCGTACGCGAAGTTGCTGAAGACGCTGGCCGAGGAGGAGACGGTACAAGCGCCGGAGCCGGAGCCGGAGCCGAAACTTGAGCCGGAGGCGAAGCCCCAGCCCCAGCCGGAGCCGGAGCCGGACGCGAAGCCCGAGCCGCAGCCGGAGCCGCAGCCACAACCCCAGCCGCAGCCGCAGCCGCAGCCCGTTGCGGCGCCCGAGCCCGTCGCGCTGACGCCCGCTCAGGCATTCGACGCGCTCTACGCGTTCAGCGCCCCCGCCCTCGTACGGCAGACCTTCCTGCTGACCGGCCGGCGCGAGCAGGCGCGCGAGTCGGTGGAGCGGGCCTTCCAGGCCGCCTGGGAGCACTGGCCCGAGGTGGCCCGAGACCGGGACCCGGTGGGCTGGGTGCGGGCGACGGCGTACGAGTACGCGCTCTCGCCCTGGCAGCGGCTGCGCCCGCGTCACCGGCACCCGGAGCCGCCGCCCGCCGATCCCGGCGACCGCACGCTGCTGAACACCCTGCTCAGGCTCCCCCCGCGGCACCGCCGCACGCTCGTGCTGTACGACGGTGTGGGCCTGGACCTGCCCGAGACGGCGGCGGAGACGGAGGCGAGCACCCCGGCGACGGCGAACCGGCTGCTGCGCGCCCGCGAGGCCGTCGCAGGACGGCTGCCCGCGCTGGCCGACCCGCAGGTACTGCACCGGAGGCTGGCCGAGCTGGCGTCGAACGAGCGGCTGCGGGCAGCCGAACCGCCGACCGTGCGCAGGGGCGGCGAACGGCGGGCGCGACTGCGGACCCGGGCCGCGATCGCGTTCACGGTCGCCCTCATCGGGACGACGGCCCTGACCGTGCGCACCGCGCCCACGCACTACGAACCGCCCGTCTCCCCCGGGCAGGCGGTGCGCGGCGTGCCGCAGCGGGTGGCCCCGGGCGCACTGTCGGACGAGGAGCTGGAGCTGCGGCAGAAGCTGCGGGACCAGGTGCAGGACGGGCCGGAACGGCTGAGCCCGAGGCTCGAATGAGGTGTCCTGGCCCGGGCGGTCCCGGCGTCCGGAACGCCGAGTGGCCCGCCCCCTGGGAGCAGGGAGCGGGCCACTCGGTGTGGCGCGGGCGCCGGGACTTCGCGCGAGGCGGTGTCAGCCGGCCAGGATGGCGCGGGCGAGCTTCGCCGTCTCGGTCGGCGTCTTGCCGACCTTGACGCCGGCGGCCTCCAGGGCCTCCTTCTTCGCCTGGGCGGTGCCGGACGAACCGGAGACGATGGCGCCGGCGTGGCCCATGGTCTTGCCCTCGGGCGCGGTGAAGCCCGCGACGTAGCCGACGACCGGCTTGGTCACGTTCTTCGAGATGTACTCGGCCGCACGCTCCTCGGCGTCGCCGCCGATCTCGCCGATCATGACGATCAGGTCGGTCTCGGGGTCGGCCTCGAACGCGGCGAGCGCGTCGATGTGCGTGGTGCCGATGATCGGGTCGCCACCGATGCCGACGGCGGTCGAGAAGCCGATGTCACGCAGCTCGTACATCATCTGGTACGTCAGCGTGCCCGACTTCGAGACCAGGCCGATGCGGCCCGGCTTGGTGATGTCGCCCGGGATGATGCCGACGTTGGACTGGCCCGGGGTGATGATGCCGGGGCAGTTCGGGCCGATGATCCGGGTCTTGTTGCCCTTCTTGCCGGCGTACGACCAGAAGGCGGCCGAGTCGTGCACGGCGATGCCCTCGGTGATCACGACGGCCAGCGGGATCTCGGCGTCGATGGCCTCGACGACGGCGTCCTTGGTGAACTTCTCCGGCACGAAGATGACGGAGACGTTGGCGCCGGTCTTCTCGATGGCCTCCTTGACGGTGCCGAAGACCGGTACCTCGTTGCCGTCGAAGTCCACGGAGGTGCCCGCCTTGCGCGGGTTCACGCCGCCCACGACCTCGGTGCCGTCACCCAGCATGAGCTTGGTGTGCTTCATGCCGGTGGCGCCGGTCATGCCCTGGACGATGACCTTGCTGTCCTTGTTGAGCCAGATAGCCATGGTGTGTTGGTGTCCTCGTCCTGAGTGCTTACTTGGCGGCGGCGTGAGCCAGCTCGGCGGCCTTGTCGGCCGCGCCGTCCATGGTGTCGACGCGCTGGACCAGCGGGTGGTTGGCGTCGGTGAGGATCTTGCGGCCCAGCTCGGCGTTGTTGCCGTCGAGACGGACGACGAGCGGCTTCTCGACCTTCTCGCCGCGGTCCTCCAGGAGCTTCAGCGCCTGGACGATGCCGTTGGCGACCTCGTCGCAGGCGGTGATGCCGCCGAAGACGTTGACGAACACGGAGCGGACGTCCGGGTCGCCGAGGATGATCTCCAGGCCGTTCGCCATGACCTGGGCGGAGGCGCCGCCACCGATGTCCAGGAAGTTGGCGGGCTTGACGTTGCCGTGCGCCTCACCGGCGTACGCGACGACGTCCAGGGTGCTCATGACGAGACCCGCGCCGTTGCCGATGATGCCGACCTCGCCGTCGAGCTTGACGTAGTTGAGGTTCTTCTCCTTGGCGGCGGCCTCGAGCGGGTTGGCCGCGGCCTTGTCGTGGAGGGCCTCGAAGTCGGGGTGACGGAACTCGGCGTTGTCGTCCAGCGACACCTTGCCGTCCAGGGCGATGACGTCCCCGGAGACGACCTTGGCCAGCGGGTTGACCTCGACCAGGAGGGCGTCCTCCTTGATGAAGGTGTCCCACAGCTTGACCAGGATGTCGGCGACCTTGTCGGCGACCTCGGCCGGGAACTTCGCGGCCTCGACGATCTCGCGCGCCTTCTCGGGCGTCACGCCGTCGATCGCGTCGATCGGGGTCTTGGCGACGGCCTCCGGGCGGGTGGCCGCCACCTCCTCGATCTCCATGCCGCCCTCGACGGAGGCGATGGAGAGGAAGGTGCGGTTGGCACGGTCGAGGAGGAAGGAGACGTAGTACTCCTCGACGATCTCGGGGGCCGTCTCGGCGATCATCACCTTGTGGACCGTGTGGCCCTTGATGTCCATGCCGAGGATGTCCGTCGCGCGGGCGACGGCCTCGTCCGCCGAGGCGGCGAGCTTCACGCCGCCGGCCTTGCCGCGGCCACCGACCTTCACCTGAGCCTTGACGACGGACTTGCCGCCCAGACCCTCGGTGATCGCGCGCGCCGCCTCAGGCGTGTCGATGACTTCACCGGCCAGCACCGGTACATCGTGCTTGGCGAAGAGGTCCCTCGCCTGGTACTCGAACAGGTCCACGCGCTTCCGTCCCTATCAGTGATCTCGCGGTTCGTTGGATGCGTGGGCGTGCCGCGAAGGGCAACGTGACGTCCGCTGTGAGTCACAAGGGGGGCGCACACGGTGTCCGAGCGCGCGGCATGTCCGTCTCGCAGGTTATCGCCGCTTGCGGGGGGTCTCTAAATCGTGGGTCACACCTGAGCGGTGATGCCTGTCACATGATGCCGCGCTCACTGGCACGCGGTGCCGCGTGTGAGCCGGACACAGGAGTCCCGAGCGCCGGTGGAGGGCCTCACCGGGCTGGGGTATGACCCGGTGAGGCCCGTGGGCTCCCCGGGCGGCCGCACGGGAGCGGTTCGCCGGGGTGCGGGCCGGATGATCCCCACCCCAATGGGGACCATCCGGCCCGGACCGCGGGGTTTCGGCCGGACGGAGGCCGACGGATTTCGGCCGTCCGGGGCCTGCCGCCCCGCGGGGTCTGTGTCTGCCTGCTGTGCCTGTCTGCCGTGCGTGTCTGTCGTGCCTGTCTGCCGTGGCCGTCTGCTGCGTCTGCCCGCCTGCCGCGGAAACGGCCATGAGGCGCCGGACAGTGAGCAGTCCTCTCGGCCGGTGCGGGCGATGCAGCCGGCGCGGGGCTTGGAGCACCTGGCGTACGCAGCGGATGGGGCAGACGCGGCATCCGGGGCGGATGCACGGAGGGGCGGGCGCGCGACAGGGGCGCGGCGAAGGGACCGCCCCGTTCTAGGCAGGGGAGACCGGGATGTCCCGGTACGGCTCGCGGACCCCGGCCGCGTCGGCCCGCTCGGCGGCGCCGGGTACGAGCCGGAACGTGAACCGGTACTGCGGGGCGACCGCGCGGGTGTCCCCGTGACGCGGCGTGCCCTGGTCGGCGCCGGACGCCGTGCCGAGCGCGCCGTCGGGATCGCCGTGATCGCCGTGACCACCGTGGGGTGCGGGGTGGGCGGGGGCGTACTCGGTGTACGCGGACCCGGCTGCCCGATGCGTGCGGGGGTGCGCGCTGGGCGCCGCTCCGATGCCGGACTCCGGCCCGTACCCGACGACGGGTGCCGGGCCTCCGGCCCCCTCGGCGACCGCGGCACGGATGGCATCGGCGGCATCGGCGGCATCGGACGGATCTGCGGTACCGGAGGTGTCCGCCACCGTCGGCGCGGGATCGGCCTGCGGATCCGGGACGGCCGGCCGTGCGCGACCGGAAGGATCGCTCTGCCCGCCCGGATCCGGCACGTCGCTCAGGCCCGACAGGTCGATGACGTCCGGTACCTCGATGAGGTCCGGTACATCGATGAGGTCCGGCACGTCGGCCGGGCCCGACGGGTCTGTCGGGCCGGGCCGACCCGACGGGCCGGGGAGCCCGACCTCCTCGGCCACGGTCGCCACCGCGTCACCGACCGGTCGTACGACCCGGTCGTCCACGGCCCGGACGAGGTTCTCGGTGACGGGGCGGAGGCCCGGAAGCAACGCGCCGGAGCCCTGCCGCGACGGCGCCACTTCGGCGTCCGGGGCGGATCCCTTGGCCGGCGGGCCGCTCCGGGTCTGCGCGGAGACGTCGAGGACCCGGCCGACCGCGTCCTTCACGCTTCCCGGCTCTTCGTCCGCCGCGTGTGCCCGCCCTCCGCAGAGCAGCCCCAGTACGAACAACCCGCCCACCAGCAGTGCCAGGTGCAGCGCACGCCGCCCGGCCGCCGTGCGCAGGACGCGCAGAGCGGCACCGGGCAGGGCTGCTGACCAGATCAAGAGGGGAAGGTTCCTCCCGTGCGGCGGAACGGGCCGCGCGTCGAACAACGCATCGACACGCCGCGCGATACTCGCACGGGGATCCGGAGGTTGCGCAAGCCTGGTCCTGCCGATGGGCCGTCATATCCGTTTTGCCCGCGGGAATCGGGTCACCTCGGATCGACAAATCGTCACCCGGCGTCCGGAATCGGCAGGGGTCTCCTCTCGATCGCGGCCGCCATCACCTCCGGGAAGAGGTCGGGCGTGCAGGCGAAGGCCGGTGCGCCGAGCGCCGCCAGGGCCGCCGCGTGCTCCCGGTCGTAGGCGGGCGTCCCCTCGTCGGACAGGGCCAGCAGCGTCACGAACCGCACCCCGGCCGCCTGCATCGCCGCGACCCGCTTGAGCATCTCGTCGCGTATGCCTCCCTCGTACAGGTCGCTGATCAGCACGACCACCGTCTCCGCGGGCCGGGTGATCCGCGACTGGCAGTACGCCAGCGCGCGGTTGATGTCCGTGCCGCCGCCGAGCCGGGTGCCGAAGAGCACGTCGACCGGGTCGTCGAGCTGGTCGGTGAGGTCGACGACGGCCGTGTCGAAGACGACGAGCCGGGTCTCCAACGAGCGCATGGACGCCAGCACCGCGCCGAACACGGACGCGTACACGACGGACGCCGCCATCGACCCGGACTGGTCGACGCAGAGGACGACCTCCTTCTTCACCGAACGGGACGCCCGTCCGTAGCCGACGAGCCGCTCCGGCACGACCGTGCGGTGCTCCGGCAGGTAGTGCTTCAGGTTGGCCGCGATCGTGCGGTTCCAGTCGATGTCGTGGTGGCGGGGGCGGCCGGTGCGGGCACTGCGGTCCAGCGCGCCGGTCAGTGCGGCACGGGTACGGGTGGCCAGTCGCTGCTCCAGCTCCTCGACGACCTTGCGCACGACGGCCCGCGCCGTCTCCTTCGTCGTTTCCGGCATGGCCTTGTGCAGGGAGAGCAGGGTGCCGATGAGGTGCACGTCGGGCTCCACCGCCTCGAGCATCTCCGGCTCCAGCAGGAGGGTGGCGAGCCCGAGCCGGTCGATCGCGTCCCGCTGCATGACCTGGACGACGGAGGAGGGGAAGTAGGTCCGGATGTCCCCCAGCCAGCGGGCCACGGCCGGTGCGGACGCCCCGAGCCCCGCCGCACGCTCCCGGCCCGCCCGCGGGGTGTCCCCCTTTCCGTAGAGAGCGGTGAGCGCCCCGTCCATCGCGGCGTCCCGTCCGGAGAGCGCGTGGCCGGTGCCGTCGGCCGGGTCGCCGCCGAGTACGAGACGCCACCGTCGCAGCCGCTCCTCTGCCGCGTCGGCGACCATGTGTCCCGTCGTACGTCCAGTCGTGTGTCCCCTCGTGTGGCCAGTCGTGCGTCCAGTCATGTGTCCGCCCCCACCAGGTCGTTGTCGTCCGGCGCCGGGTCCCGGCCCAGCAGCAGCCGGACGACCGGCAGCACCGCGTCGGCCCGCTCGGTGTCGAGGCCGGTCGCGAAGCCGGGTATGCCGGAACCGGCCCCCGTCACGCTCCCCCGTGCCTCCGGCCCGCGTCCGACCAGCTCGCCGAGGCTGCGGCGCACTCCCGGCTCGAAGGCCGAGAACGTACGGCGCAGCAGGGGCAGTACGTCCGTGAACGCGTCCGCGGGCACGCCGGTCAGCCAGGCGTCGACCAGGCCCAGCAGCCGGTCGTCGTGCAGCAGGAGCATGCCGCCGCCCGAGCCGCCGCCGACGAAGCCCTCGATCCAGGCCGCGGCGTCCGCCGGTGGCGTCCCCGGGGACAGCACCAGGCCCATGAGCCGCGCCGCCTCCTCCGGTGCCAGCTCGTCGTCGTCCAGCAGGAGCCGCACGGCACGCCCGCGGACGGTGCCCGGCACGGTGGCCCGCGCGGAGAGGACCCGCAGCACGGCCCGCCAGCGGGACCCCAGGTCGCCGCGGCCCGGCGTGCGGGCGTCGCCGAGCAGGCCCACCGCCGTGTGCACGGCGTCCACGTGACCGCGCATCTCCTCGGCCGCGTCGGCATCAAGAGCGGCGCAGGCCGCGGGCAGGCCGACGAAGACGCGCTCGGCGAGCCCCGCGGCGACCTCGGCCAGGGCGCCGGTGTCCGTGCCCCGCACATCGCCGTAGCGCAACGAGCGGACGAGGGCGGGCAGGGCCTGGGCGAGGTGGCCGACGTCCGTGTCGAGCGCGGCCCGGTCGGCGAGTATCCGCATCACCGGCGCGAGCGCGTCCGGCAGTTCGGCCAGCAGGCAGCGTTCGGCGAGCGCGGTGATCCCGGCGAGGTCCCGCGCGGTGACGGCGTCCGTCTCGGCCCTGGCGGTCGCGGCGGACAGCACGGTCGTGCCCCACACCCCGGCCTCGGCGACCCGCACCGACAGCTCCGGCTCCCACCGCAGCCGCCACGTCTCGCGGAAGGTGCCCGTGCTGCGCGACGCGACCGGCTCGCCCCAGCCGACGCCGAGCAGCCGCAGCCGGTGCAGCAGCCTGCTGCGCCCGGCGTCGGTCTCCTTGCGCAGGTCCAGTTCCAGCTCCCGCTGTGCCGGCTCGGGTTTGAGCCGCAGCCGCCGCTGGATCCGGGTCAGGTCCCGCTGCAACGGCACCGCGGGCGCCCCCGGCGGCACCTCCCCCATCACGTCGCCGACCACCAGACGGTCGTGCACCAGCGCCAGCGGCACGTCCGAGCCGTCGCACATCACCGCCCGTACGGCGTCCGTCGTCTCGCCCAGCCCGGGCAGCGGGCGGCCACGGAGCACCGCGAGCGTTCCGGCCAGCCGCGCCGCCTCGATGACGTGGGCCGGGGAGACGATCCTGTCCTCGTCCCGCAGCAGTCCCGCCACCTTGGTCAGCCATCGCTCGACGGGCCGGTCGGCCGCCGCGAACAGATGCGCGTACCAGCCCGGTGACTCGATGCCCGCCCCGTAGCCACCCGCTCGGGACAGTCTGCGATGGGTCCAGGGCACCCAGGTCATCTCCACCTTCGTCCTGGGCAGCCCCTTCACCAGGGCCCGGTCGGCGGCGACGGTGGCCGGGCGCCGCAGCGCGGGCACGTGCCACGCCCCGCAGACCACGGCCACCCCCTGGGCGAACTCCCGTCGCGCCGCCCGCACCTGGAGCCGCATGTGGGCCTCCCGCACGAGGTCCCGCGCGTCCAGGGCACCCCGCTCGCCGCCCTCCCCTTCTCCCTTTCCCTCCCCGGTCTCGCGCAGCGCCGTCATGGCCTCCTCCAGCGCCGTGAACGGTGCGAGCGCGTCCCCCTCCCCCGGGCTCCGGTGCTCGATCACGTCCTCCCACCAGCGCTCGGGGTCGTCGTGTCCGGCGGCCGCGGCGAGGGCGGCGAGCGGGTCGCCCCGCACGTCGGGGGCCGCGGTGCCGGGCCGGTCTCCCGGCTCCCGGCCGCCCGCCCGGTCGCCCGCATGGCCGTCCGCATGGTCCTCGTCATGGTCGTCCGCCGCCTGCCACGCCAGCGTGTGGGTGGCCGGGAGGTCGATGAAGCGGGCCGGAACGTCGTGCTCCAGGGCCCAGCGGACGGCCACCCACTCCGGGGAGAACTCGGCCAGCGGCCAGAACGCCGACCGGCCGGGCTCGTCCACGGCGTGGGCGAGGAGCGCGACCGGGGGCCGCATGTCCTCGTCGGCGGCCAGCGGGATCAGGGCGTCGGCCTCGGGCGGCCCTTCGACCAGCACGATCCCCGGCCGCACCGCGTCCAGCGCGGCCCGCACCGCCCGGGCCGACCCCGGCCCGTGGTGGCGTACGCCGAGCAGGATCGTCCGGCCACCGGGCTCCCCGGCACCGCCCGGCCCACCGGATCCGCCGCTGCCAGTCCGGTCAGTGCCCGTCACACCGTCCTCCTCGCCTGCGGGTCCAGCTCGAGTCCCCGTCGTCGCCCGTCGCACCGGTCACCGCCGCACCCGCCCGTCCCCGACTCGTCCGCATCCCCGTGGCGTTCACGCCGACACCTCCCGGCAGGCCCGGTAGAAGTCCTGCCAGCCGTCCCGCTCGCGCACGACCGTCTCCAGGTACTCCTGCCAGACGACGCGGTCGGTGCCCGGGTCGCGGACCACCGCGCCGAGGACGCCCGCGGCGACGTCGCCGGGCCGCAGCACTCCGTCGCCGAAGTGGGCGGACAGCGCGAGGCCACCGGTGACGACCGAGATGGCCTCGGCCGTGGACAGCGTGCCGCTGGGCGACTTGACCTTCGTACGACCGTCGCTCGTCAGCCCGTCCCGCAGCTCGCGGAAGACGGTGACGACCCGTCGGATCTCGTCGGTGCCGTCGGGCGCCGACGGCAGGTCGAGGGAGCGGCCGATCTGGTCGACCCGGCGCGTGACGATGTCGACCTCGGCCTCGGCGCTGGCCGGCAGCGGCAGCACGACCGTGTTGAAACGCCGGCGCAGGGCGCTGGAGAGGTCGTTGACCCCGCGGTCGCGGTCGTTGGCGGTGGCGATCAGGTTGAAGCCGCGCACCGCCTGCACTTCCTGGCCCAGCTCCGGTATCGGCAGGGTCTTCTCCGACAGGATCGTGATCAGCGTGTCCTGCACATCGGCCGGGATGCGGGTCAGCTCCTCCACGCGGACGGTCGTGCCCTCCGTCATCGCCCTCATGACCGGGCTGGGCACCAGGGCGTCCCGGCTGGGGCCGTGGGCGAGGAGCTGCGCGTAGTTCCAGCCGTAGCGGATCGCTTCCTCGGGGGTGCCGGCCGTCCCCTGCACGAGCAGGGTCGAGTCGCCGCTGACGGCCGCGGCGAGGTGCTCGGACACCCAGGTCTTCGCGGTGCCGGGCACGCCGAGCAGGAGCAGGGCGCGGTCGGTGGCGAGCGTGGTGACGGCGACCTCGACGAGGCGGCGCGGGCCCACGTACTTCGGGGTGATCACCGTGCCGTCGGGCAGGGTGCCGCCGAGCAGGTAGGTGGCGACGGCCCACGGCGACAGCTTCCAGCGGGCCGGGCGCGGGCGGTCGTCCCGTGCGGCCAGCGCGGCCAGTTCGGCCGCGAACGCGTCCTCGGCGTGCGGCCGCAGCACCTCGGCCGCCGACGTCTGTTCTCCGAATGCGGGCATGGCTGATTCCCCCTCCAGCTAGGCCGGTCCGAACTGTCATCCACGGTGCACCACGCCACTGACAATCACTCTGACCTGCACAAATGCCGTCGCCGAGGTCGTTGTCAGTGGGGGGATCTACCTTCGATGGCATGGCTCGGCACGGGGTGGGCCGGGGCGGGGACTTGGCGACGAGGGGGACGGTGTGAGGGCTGTTCGAGAGCCGGGTGGCGAGGGTGGGCGCGAGCGCGCGGTGGAGCGGACCGCGGGCCCGTCCGCCCCCGCGACCGCGCCCGGTGACCCGGAGGCGGCACGGCGCCGGGCGGAGCGGCGGGCGGAGCGCATCACCGCGGGCGCCACGGAGCTGGAGCAGCGGCTCGCGGACCTCCTGCGCGCCGGTCTGGCCGGCGCCGAGCAGACGGGCGGCGGGCCGTGGGAGGAGACGGCGGCCCGCATGGTCGACGCCCAGGCGCCCGGTCTGGCCTCGCGCGTGCGGGAGTTGGCCGCCATACCCTCGTCGGGTCCCGGCTGGCCGGTGCGGCTGCTGGAGGAGTGTGCGCTGCTCCACTTGCTCGACCGGGGCTGGTTGCACCGCGAGCGGCTGCCGGACTCCCTGGCGGCGACGGTCCGTTCACGCGTGGGTCTGTCCACCTCCGCGGACGGCCCGCCGGTGCGGGACCACTGGCTGGTCCTCGCCCAGTACGACACCGCGGACGCCCGGCTGACGACCCGTCGCGTCTGGTTGTACGGCGCGGAGACGGACCGCACGGTGCTCCTCCTCTCCTACGGCGCCGCGGGGCGGCCACCGGAGCTTGCGCTGCCGGTGGGGCTGGCCCTGGAGGCGGAGGTCTCCGCGTATCCGGACGCGGGCCGACGGCGAGTGGCCCTCGGCCGGAGGTTCGCCCCGCCCGAGCCGACCCGGGCCCGTCCGAGGGGGGTGACGACCTCGCGGGCGACCGTCCGGTACGGCGAGGCCCTCCGTGACGATCCGTGGCTGGACTCGGTGCCGGTGGTCCTGGATCGGGTCGTCCCCGTACCGGACGGCGACGGCTGGCAGCTGGCGGACGCCGACGGGGACACGGCGCTGCCGCTCGCCCGGACCACTGGCGGCCAACCGGGCCTGTGGCGGCTGGTCGCGCTGTCGGGCGGTGCGCCCGTCACGGTCTTCGGCGAGTGCGGGCACCGCGGTTTCGCGCCGCTGACGGCCTGGCCGGCCGGACGGGGTACGGCGGTGCCGCTGTGCTGACCCGTCCCATGGGATTGGAACCGGAGGGGAACGACATGACCAGGACGCCCGCTCCCACGGACACGTCCGCACCGACGCCGACCACCGTGCCGTGGCCGTCCGTGGTCCCCACGGGCTCCCCACCGACCGACGCGACCGCACCCCCCGCACAGCCCCGCGCGGACACCGGCACCGGGGCCGGCACCGGTCCCGAGTCCGACGCGGACACCGCCGACTCCCCGCCGGGGGCCGACGCCGTCGCAGGCGCGGGGACCGGCGCACAGTGGGCTCCCCCGGCGGAGGCCGGCGCCCAGCCGGTTCCGGGCCGCCCGCCCGCGGCTTCTGGCGCGCGCACGTCGGGGTCCGGGCCCGGCGGTGTGTGGGAGGAGCTGGTCACCTCGGCGCTGCTGGGCACGGACCGGCGTACGCCACCGGGCGGCGAGCGCGGTCCGGGGGCGGCGGCCGTGTTGCTGGACGCGGTCGCGGCGGAGACCGTACGCCGTCGCGCAGGACTCCGACCGGCCCGCGCGGCCGGTCGCCCCGACCCCGCACCCGAGGACCCCCGCCCGCCGCTGCCAGAGGCGGCGGCCCGTCGGCTCACGATGCTGCTCACCGACCGCCCCGGCACTGCGGGCGGCGGCCGCAGGGGCAGCGCGCCCGATCTGATGGAGCTGCTGCCACAGTGGCTGGCGACGGCGAACGCCCGCGGTTTCGCGGCACCGCCCCAGACGCTTCCGGCGCTGCTGGACGCGGCGCGGGGGCGTACGGACCTGCGGCCGGCGGCGTTGAAGTTCGCGGGTCCGCGGGCCCTGTGGCTGGCCCGGTTGAACCCGGACTGGCGGTTCGCCCTGCGCGCGACGCCCGGCGGTGGGGCCGCGCCGCCGGGCTCCGGTGCCATGGAGCGGGCGCGGAGGCTCTGGGCGGAGGGCCTGTTCGCCGAACGGGTCGCTCTCCTGGCGGCCCTGCGCGCCCGCGATGCCGTCGGCGCACGCGAGCTGCTGGCGTCGACCTGGGCGACGGAACGGGCCGAGGACCGGTTGATGTTCCTCGACTCGCTGCGGACGGGGCTCGAGGCTGCGGACGAGCCCTTCCTGGAGCAGGCCTTGGCCGACCGCAGCCGCAACGTACGGGCCACGGCGGCGGAGTTGCTGTCGGCGCTGCCGCGGTCGGCGCTGGCCGCCCGGATGGCGGCGCGGGCCGCGACGTGCGTGTCGCTGGACCGCACCCGCACCCCGCCGGCGATCGTCGTCGAGGCACCGCACGAGTGCGACGCGGGCATGGAGCGGGACGGCGTGGTGACCAAGCCGCCCGCCGGGCGCGGGGAACGGTCGTGGTGGTTCGGCCAGTTGGTGGAGGCCGCCCCGCTGGCCACCTGGCCGGCCCGCCTCGCGGGTCGTACGGCCGAGGAGATCGTCGCCCTGCCGGTGTCGGACGGCTGGCAGGGCGAGCTGCACGCCGCGTGGTGCCGAGCCGCGGTACGACAGCGCGACGGCGTGTGGGCGAGGGCGCTGCTGGGCGCGCCCACGGCGCCCGACGCGGGCGGTCCGGGCGCGGTGTCCCTGGCCGAGCGGGCCAAGCTGCTCGGCACGCTGGGCGCCGCCGAACGCGCCGAGTGGGTCGCCGGGTTCATCGCGACGCACGGGCTGTCCGAGGCGTTCCAGCTGCTCGGCATGTGCGGCGTGCCGTGGGCGACGCCGCTCGGCCGGGCGGTGGTCGACGCGCTCAACATCGCCCGGGACGCCGGGAGCTACCCGTGGAGCTTCAGCGGCGTCATGGGGCTCGCCGAACGCTGCCTCGACCCCTCGGAGGCGGGCCGCCTCGACGGCCTGCTGGCGATACCCGACGAGCCGGAGGACGCGTCGCCGGGGGCCGGCGGGTACTGGGCGGAGGCCTTCCAGCGGCTCGTCACGACGTTGCGTCTGCGGGCGGCGATGGCCGAGGAACTCCGGGCGGGGTCGTGAGGCACCGCCCCGTGACGCACGCCCCGCGAGGCAACACCCCGTGGCCCGCCGCCCGCGCACACCGCGGTCCGAGGCGCGCCCGGTGGACGCCCGCGCGTGCCCCGCACCGGCGAAGCAGTCGGCCTCCACCGCCTGACAGACGGACGGACCTGACGAACGGGCCGGCCTTAGGCCCCCGCGGGCTCCCGCACGTTCGCCCGCACCCAGTCCACGATGGACGCCGTGGTGGCACCGGGCGTGAAGATCTCCGCGACGCCCTTCTCCTTCAGCGGGGCGATGTCGGCCTCGGGGATGATCCCGCCGCCGAAGACCAGGATGTCCGCCGCGTCCCGCTCCCGGAGCAACTCGATCACGGCGGCGAAGAGCGTGTTGTGCGCACCGGAGAGGATGGACAGCCCGATCGCGTCGGCGTCCTCCTGGATCGCGGTGTCGACGATCTGCTCGGGCGTCTGGTGGAGCCCGGTGTAGATGACCTCCATACCGGCGTCGCGCAGGGCCCGCGCGATCACCTTGGCCCCGCGATCGTGGCCGTCGAGCCCCGGCTTGGCCACCACCACGCGGATCGGACCGGCTGCCACACCCATCACTGCCTCCATGAAGCGACTACATCCATCCGTACGACAAGTACCGCACACTCCACGTCCTCGCGGCACGCGAACCCCGCACCACTGTGTCCGGGGGAAGTGAACGAACGTTATCGCCAGCATCCCGCAACCGGCAGTTTCGCGGTGGATACAGAGGGGGAAATCACACGGTGGGACATGTTCGCCGCGCACCGCTCCAGGGCGCGGCGGCTATACGCGCACGGAGAGCCGCAGCGGGGGCAGCACAGGTCGGCAGCGAGCCCCGTCGCCGTTTCACCGACACCACCGGCCTCACAAGGCCCACAGGGCTCTGATACGGCGTGCCGACACACGGGTAGACATAGAGAACACAAAGAACACAAACCCCGCAAACAGCACCAAACACTGGTGTCACGGCGCTCCACGAGGGCACACGGGGGACAGAGGCGTCCCTGCGCGTGCCGACAGGAGGACGGCCCATGAAGGTCACCACGGCAGCACTGCCCCTTCTCCCGCTCTTCCAGCGTCTCCTGCCCGGACTTCCGGGGCTCCCCGGACTTCCCGGCCTCCCCGCGGTCCCCGGCCTGCCGGACCTGGCAAGCCTTCCGGGCCGACTGACCGGTCTCTCGCTGACCCTCCTGAAGGCAAGCGCCCTGGAGGCCGCGATCCTCGCCGGACACCTCCTCCTCTACCCCTCGGGGATCATCCAGGAGCGGCGCCCGATCCAGACCCTCCGGCCGACGGACACCCATGACGCCCAGAACGCCCAGGATCCGCAGCCGTCCCCTCCGCCGCCCAGGCTCCCGGCCCCGGTGAGCCCGCCGGTCGTACTGCTGCACGGCTTCATCGACAACCGCTCGGTCTTCCTGTTGTTGCGCCGCAGCCTGACCCAGCACGGCAGGCACGAGATCGAGTCGCTGAACTACTCCCCCCTGACCTGCGACATCCGCACCGCGGCCGAGCTGCTCGGCCGGCACATCGAGGAGATCTGCGAGCGGACGGGCAGCGAGCGGGTCGACGTCGTCGGGCACAGCCTCGGCGGGCTGATCGCGCGCTACTACGTGCAGCGCCTCGGCGGCGACCTCCGCGTCCGCACCCTGGTGACGCTCGGCACCCCGCACGCAGGTACCAAGGTGGTACCGCTGGCGAACGCGCACCCGATCGTGCGCCAGATGCGCCCCGGCTCGGCGGTGATCGAGGAGCTGACCCGGCCGGCACCCGGCTGCCGTACGCGGTTCGTCAGCTTCTGGAGCGACCTGGACCGGGTGATGGACCCGCTGGAGACGGCCTGCCTGGACCACCCCGACCTGAGCGTGCAGAACGTACGGGTGAGTGGCATCGGCCACCTCGCGCTGCCCGTGCATCCCACCGTGGCCACGGGGATTCGGCAGGCACTCGACACGGCCGGACCGGAAACAGGCGTCGAAACAGACACGGACACGGGCAAACACCATGGCGGGCTGACCGTCGCCTGAGACCGGAGCAACCCGTTCGGACTCGAACAACTCTCGAACACAAAGCCAAACTCGTGCCCGCCGTCCCCCAAATCACGGCCGATTGCCCGTTTCCTTCGCTCGCGAAACCTGACGAAGATTGTCGTGCCCGTATACCGCCGGGTACAGTCGCCGCACTGCTCTGGCAGCCCCTGTTGTCGAGGCGAAAGAGAAGTTGGTGAACGACCGTCACCCGTCGGGGACAAGTACCACCCCGACTCCGGCTTCCGACGCCGCTTCGGCGCAGTACGCGTCGTACGGCACGGGGGAGGCCCAGTACGGCGACCTCACCACGTACGGCGGCTACGCCTCCACCGGTTTTTCCACCGGCACCGCCGACACCTCGGCCTTCGACGCGGACCCCCTCTTCGGCAGCATGCCGGGCCACTACACCGGCACCCACGAGACGACGGGTGCGTACGACACCACCCAGTGGTCCACCGGCGGCGAGCAGCCCCTGCACTACGACGCGTACGCGGCCCAGCACCACGCCGCCTACGACACCGGCGCCTACGACACGACGACGTGGACATCCGGATACCAGCAGCACGAGGCCGTACCGCCGCACGGCGCGGGCACCGAGGCCACCGGGCAGTGGGACACCGGCGCCTGGAGCCACCCGGACCAGTCCGGCGCTCCGGCCGACGCGACCCAGCAGTGGGGCTGGGGCACGCAGACCTTCGACACCGGCGCCCACGAGACGAGTACCTTCGCGACCGGCACCTTCCACACCGGCGCGTTCGCGGGCGGCCCCGTGGACACCGGCGCCTACGACGCCACGCAGTGGAACGCGGGCCCCGCGGCCACCGACGCGGTCGAGGACCCGGCCCGCCCGGCCGAGCACCCCGCACCCGCACCCGCACCCACGCCGGACGACGCCACGCCCGTCGACCACGGCATCGAACCCGCCCCGTACGACGGCGAGTTGGCCGCCACCGGCGAACTGCCCACCGTGACCGCCCTGCTGGACGACCAGGAAGAGGTCACGCCGGCCGCTCGGATCCCGGCCGCCCGCACCGGCTCGCGCGCCGGAGCGCGTTCCCGTCGCCGCCAGCCCGCCAAGCGCTCCGCGCTGCTGACCATCGCCGTGCCGTCGGCCTGTGTGATGAGCGTCGCCGGTATCGCGGCCGCGTCCGTCGGCAGCCTGACCGGCGACGAGGGTGCGGACGCCGCGGCGTCCGCGCCGGACCCCGGCAACGCGAAGGCCGCGCCGGTGAAACCGTCCGCCGCCAACAACAAGCTGGACACCCAGCTCACCAGCCTGGCCGCCGGAGCCGACGACTTCGCCGACCGGGCCAGCCGGACGCAGGAGCGCATCGACCTCAAGGCCCAGCAGGACGCCGAGAAGAGGCGGGCGGCGGAAGAGGCGGCCCGCAAGGAACGGCTGCGCCCCAAGTTCGCGCTCCCGGTGGAGCAGCACGGCCTCAGCGCGTACTACGGTCAGGCCGGCATCAACTGGATGTCCGTCCACACCGGCATCGACTTCCCCGTGTCGTACGGGACGAAGGTGATGGCGGCGACCGACGGCACCGTGCGGACGCAGTACAACAGCGCCTACGGCAACATGATGATCGTGACCGCGAAGGACGGCACGGAGACCTGGTACTGCCACCTCTCCAGCTACCAGGTCCCCTCCGGTACGACCGTGAAGGCGGGCGACGCGATCGCGTTCTCCGGCAACTCGGGCAACTCGACCGGCCCGCACCTGCACTTCGAGGTGCGCCCGGCGGGCGGCTCGTCGATCGACCCGCTGCCGTGGCTGCGCAGCCACGGCATCAGCCCGACGTGACGCCGTAACGTCTCAGCAGACCGAGCCGGGCCGGGCCCGGGCCGATACCCCAGACCCGCCACCCGCGCCACGCCGCTAGAGCTTCTCCACCGGCGCGTACCGCAGCAGCAGCCGCTTCGGCTTGGTGTCCCCGAAGTCGATCGTCGCCTCGGCGTTCGATCCGGTGCCCTTGACCCCGACCACCGTGCCGAGTCCGAACTGGTCGTGCGTGACGCGGTCGCCGACCGCCAGCGAGACCGTCGGCTGCTCGGCGCCGGCCGACCTGCGGGTGGCGAAGCCGGACGCGCCCGACGCCGACGAGCGGGAACGGGACGAGGACAGCGAGGCCGCCACGCCCGAGACCGGCGCGGAGGGCGCGGGACCGTTCGCCCCGGTGCGCTTCCACTCCAGGTGGGGGGCCGGGATCTCCTCCAGGAACCGGGAGGGCGGGTTGTACGACGGCTGGCCCCAGGCGCTGCGCAGCGTCGACCGGGTCAGGTACAGCCGCTCACGCGCGCGCGTGATCCCCACGTAGGCGAGGCGCCGTTCCTCCTCCAGCTCCTTGGCCTGGCCGAGGGCGCGCATGTGCGGGAAGACGCCGTCCTCCATGCCGGTGAGGAAGACGACCGGGAACTCCAGGCCCTTGGCGGTGTGCAGGGTCATCAGGGTGACGACGCCGTCGCCGTCCTCCTCGTCCGGAATCTGGTCCGAGTCGGCGACGAGCGCGACCTTCTCCAGGAAGTCGGCCAGCGTTCCGGCCTCTTCGCCCTCGGCCCGCTCCTGCTCGAACTCCAGGGCGACGGCCGCGAGTTCCTGGAGGTTCTCGATGCGGGTCTCGTCCTGCGGGTCGGTGGAAGCCTGCAACTCGGCGAGGTACCCGGTGCGTTCGAGGATGGCCTCCAGCACGGTCGCCGGTCCGGCGCCGGACTCGACGATCGTACGAAGGTCCTCCATGAGCGTGTTGAACCGCTTGACGGCGTTCGCCGAACGCGCGGCCATGCCGTACGCCTCGTCGACGCGCCGCAGCGCCTGCGGGAAGCTGATCTTCTCGCGCTGGGACAGGGCGTCGATCATCGCCTCGGCGCGGTCGCCGATGCCGCGCTTGGGGACGTTGAGGATGCGGCGCAGCGGTACCGAGTCCTCCGGGTTGGCCAGCACCCGCAGGTAGGCCAGGACGTCCCGGACCTCCTTGCGCTCGTAGAAGCGGACACCGCCGACGACCTTGTAGGGCAGGCCGGTGCGGATGAAGACCTCTTCGAAGACACGGGACTGCGCGTTGGTCCGGTAGAAGACCGCGACGTCGCCGGCCTTGGCCTCACCCGCGTCGGTGAGGCGGTCTATCTCGTCGGCGACGAACTGCGCCTCGTCGTGCTCGGTGTCGGCGACGTACCCGGTGATCTGCGCGCCGCTGCCCTGGTTGGTCCACAGGTTCTTGGGGCGGCGGGACTCGTTGCGCTCGATGACCGCGTTGGCGGCACTGAGGATGGTCTGCGTGGAGCGGTAGTTCTGCTCGAGCAGGATCGTCGTCGCGTCCGGGTAGTCCTCCTCGAACTGGAGGATGTTGCGGATGGTGGCGCCGCGGAAGGCGTAGATCGACTGGTCGGCGTCGCCCACCACGCACAGCTCGGCGGGCGGCACCTCGGCCTCGGGCGGCACGTCGACGGGGTGCTCCGAGGGGACGCCGACCAGCTCGCGCACCAGGGCGTACTGGGCGTGGTTGGTGTCCTGGTACTCGTCGACCAGGACGTGCCGGAAGCGGCGGCGGTAGTGCTCGGCGACGTCCGGGAAGGCGCGCAGCAGGTTGACCGTCGTCATGATCAGGTCGTCGAAGTCGAGGGCGTTGGCCTCGCGCAGCCGCGACTGGTACATGGCGTATGCCTGGGCGAGGGTCTTCTCGAAGCCGTCGGCGGCCTGGGCGGCGAAGTCCTCCTCGTCGATCAGCTCGTTCTTCAGGTTGCTGATCTTCGCGCTGAAGGACTTCGGCGGGAAGCGCTTGGGATCCAGGTCCAGATCGCGGCAGACCAGCGCCATGAGCCGCTTGGAGTCGGCGGCGTCGTAGATCGAGAACGACGAGGTGAAGCCGAGCTTCTTCGACTCGCGGCGCAGGATGCGCACGCACGCGCTGTGGAAGGTCATCACCCACATCGCGTTGGCGCGCGGCCCGACGAGCTGCTCCACGCGCTCCTTCATCTCGCCCGCGGCCTTGTTGGTGAAGGTGATCGCGAGGATCTGTCCGGGGTGGACGTGCCGCTCGGCCAGCAGGTGGGCGATGCGGTGGGTGAGGACGCGGGTCTTGCCGGAGCCGGCACCGGCCACGATGAGCAGCGGGGAGCCGGAGTGGACGACGGCGGCCCTCTGGTTGTCGTTCAGCCCATCCAGGAGCGCCGCGGCGTCCAGGGCGGGGCGCGGGGCGCCGTCCCGGTAGTGGGTGTCCCGCTCCGGGGGCGCGTCGAACTTCCCGCCGAACAGATCGTGCGGAACCGGCTCCGGTCCGTGATCGTCCTCGGGCGGCGGCGGGGGTTCCTCCTCGTGACCCCGGGGGGTCTGGAGGCTCGCCAGGAAGCTGTCGTCAAAGAGGCTGCTCATCGCTCTCCGAGTCTAGGGCGCCCCACCGACAACCCGGTGCCACCCCGGAAAATGCCCACCACCCCGGGCGCGGACACGCCCTGCGACCAGCGGAACCACGAAGAGTGACGCCCGTGACCGCCCCGAAGGCACCCGAACAGAAGGTCACGAAAATGTATCGGGCATATCACCCACCAACCTTCACAGCGGCCACACGAGTTGGCTACGGTGCGGGACAGGCCGCTCGACCCCCTCCGGCGAACCTCGCCGGGCCGCGCGGCCTCCGCCGAGTCCGGTACGCCGCACGGCAGCCGGAGCCGGGGACCCAACCGAGAACTTTGGGGTGAATCGGCGACACCGCCCTCCATGAGGGACGGACTCGCCGTAGGGCAACCCTTCCGCATCACACCGCCCGAACCCGACAGCTAACCCGGTAGGCGGAGCACTGGAAGGAGTCGCCTCCTTGGCGTCGCACCGCAAGTCGCGTCCCACCGGTACCCGCGTCGCGGGCATACGGACCCCGGCCCTCGCCACCGCGGCCCTCACCTCCGTCGCCCTGCTGTCCCAGACGGCGAACGCCACGCCGTCGGACGACCGGCCGACCCTCGAAGAGGTCGAGAAGAAGGTCGACGACCTCTACCGCCAGGCCGGGTCGGCGACCGAGAAGTACAACGCGGCCAAGGAGAAGACCACCAAGCAGCGCAAGAAGGTCGACACCCTCCTCGACGACGTCGCCCAGCGCACCCAGAAGCTCAACGACGCGCGCGAGGAGCTGGGTTCCTTCGCCTCCGCCCAGTACCGCACGGGCGCCTCGGTCCCGGAGACCGCGACGCTGCTGCTCGCGGACTCGCCGCAGGACTACTTCGACCAGAACCAGCTGATGAACCGGCTCACCGGCCGGCAGAAGACCGCCGTCGACGACTACGTCACGCAGCAGTCCGAGACGATGAAGAAGCGTCGGGAGGCCACCGAGAGCCTCGAGACGCTCACCGACTCGCAGAAGGACCTCAAGACGGCGAAGTCGACCGTCCAGAAGAAGCTCGCCACCGCGCGGGAGCTGCTCTCGGAGCTGACCGCCGAGGAGAAGGCCCGGCTGGCGGCGATCGAGAAGAAGAAGCAGCAGGAGGCCGCCCGCAGGGCCGCCGAGCTGGCGAAGCAGCAGGCGGCGCAGGAGGAGGCCGAGCGCGAGCGCCGGGAGGAGGCCGCCCGGCAGCAGGAGAGCGGCTCCGGGTCCTCGGGCACCTCCGACGGCACCGGTTCGTCGGACTCCGGCTCGTCGACACCGGGCACCTCGACCGGCACCAAGGCCGAGAAGGCGATCGCCTTCGCCCGCGCCCAGATCGGCAAGCCGTACGTCTGGGGCGCCACGGGCCCCGGCTCCTACGACTGCTCGGGCCTGACCCAGGCCGCCTGGAAGGCCGCGGGCGTGACACTGCCGCGCGTCACCTACGACCAGGTCAACGCCGGCACGACCGTCTCCGTCTCCCAGGCGCAACCCGGTGACCTGGTCTTCTTCTACGACGACATCAGCCACGTCGGCCTGTACATCGGCGACGGCATGATGATCCACGCCCCGAAGCCGGGGGCGTACGTCCGCGAGGAGTCGATCTTCTACGACGGCGAGTCGTCGATCTACAGCGTGGTGCGCCCGGCCTGATCGTCGAGGGTCTTTAGCATCGGGCCCATGTCATCGGCCACCCATCCCTCCGCGCTGCGTGCCTGGTGGGCGCAGCGTCCACCGGCGGCCGGGGCCGCGGTGATGGCGACCGGCATCGTGTCGGTCGCCCTGCATCTGACGGGCCGCGAGGTCCTGTCCCGGATCGCCCTCGTCCTGGCCTGCGCCGCCTGGCTGATACTGGCCGCGAACTTCGTCTACCTGCTGCTGGCCGACCACGCCCAGTGGGTGAAGCGGGCGGGGACGCCGGGGGCGCTCACCGCCGTCGCCGCGACGACCGTGCTCGGCACGCGTTTCTCGCTGCTCGGCTGGTCGCTCCTGGCGGCGGTGCTGCTGGCGCTGGCGGCCCTGCTGTGGCCGTGGCTGCTGCTCCTGGTGGTGCGGCACTGGGGGCGGCGGATGCCCGGGGCGGTGTTCCTGAGCTGTGTGGCCACGGAAGGGCTCGCCGTGCTGGCCGCCACACTGGCCGCGGCCACCTCCACGCCCTGGCTGGCGCACGCGGCGCTGGTGCCGTTCTGGCTGGGCATCGTGCTCTACCTGATCGCGCTGTTCCGCTTCGATCTGCGGCAGGTGGCCCGGGGCTCCGGGGACCACTGGGTGGCGGGCGGTGCGCTGGCCATCTCGGCCCTCGCCGGTGCCAAGCTGCTCGCGACGGCCGGGACCGGCATGTACCTGTGGAACGCCGACGACCAGGCCGTCCTGCACGACGTGACCGTCTTCCTGCTCACGCTCGACCTCGCCTGGTACGCCGTGCTCCTGGCGGCGGAGATCGCCTGGCCCCGCCTGCGCTACGACGTGCGCCGCTGGTCGACCGTCTTCCCGCTCGGCATGACGGCGGCGGCGACGCTGTCGGTGGCCGCCGTCGTCGACGTCCCGTGGCTGGACGGGCCCGGCCGGGCGCTGCTGTGGATCGCGGTGGCCGGGTGGCTGGCGGTCGCCACCGGCGCGGTCGTCCGGGCCCGGGACGGGCTGCGGTCCGCGGCAGCGGACCCCGGTACGGCCGTCAGGTCCACAGCACCGCGATGAAGACGTTCACCAGGGTCAGCCCGCCCACCAGTGCGAACAGCGGCTTCTCCACCTTCTCCTCGTCCCGCTTCACGTAGACCAGGCCGAGGATCACGATCAGTACGGCGAGCTTCACGCCGATCTTGACGTTGTCGACGGAGTAGTCCTGGGCCTGGTTGAGGCCGACCAGGACGGCGCCGGTGACCAGCATCGTCAGCGCGCCGTGCAGCATCGCGGGGGTGAACCGGGCCGCGCCCTGGCCCATCGCCTTCATCTGGGTCAGGAAGCCGCCCAGGAGCGAGGCGATACCGATGATGTGCAGGCCGACGAAGATGTGGATGAGTACGTCCATGGGGCCGGAGCCTAATGAGGGCCCCGGCACGCCCGGACACCGGCCTGCCCCGCCGCCCCCATAACAGCTCCCCTCCCCCACCCGCCTCCGATCCGGCACATCGGTCATCACCCTGCGTGAAGACGACGCGCCCCGGAGGCGTCGGCGGTCACTTGCGGTCGCCGTGCGATCCGGTGTCGCCACTTCCGCGCATCCCGTCACCGGACCGTTATCGACGCGCCTAGCGTCCTCGCTCAGGCAGCCGGAGCGGACCGGAGCCGACCCGGCGCGGGCCGGAGTCGAGTCGTACGGAAGGACGTGGATCGCAGGTGGGAACGCACCGCAGGCCGCGACAGCGCGCGACGGGCGGCGGCAGGGCCCGTACGGCGGCCACGATCACCCTCGCGGGTGCGGCCACCGCGACGGGCCTGGGCGGCGGGACCGGACACGCCGACCCGCAGCCGACGGCGGCACAGGTCAGGGCCAAGGTGGACAAGCTCTACCAGGAGGCCGAGGTGGCCACGGAGAAGTACAACGGCGCGAAGGAGAAGGCGGACGCCGCCGAACAGCGCCTGGAGGACCTGCGCGACGAGGCAGCCCGCAAGGAGGACCGGCTGAACTCGGCACGGGAGGCGCTGGGTTCGGTCGCGGCGGCGCAGTACCGCAGCGGCGGCCTCGACCCGGCCCTGCAACTCGCGCTCTCGTCCGACCCGGACCGGTATCTCGACGGCGCCGCGTTCGCCGAGCGCGCGGGCAGCCGGCAGCAGGCCGAGGTGGGCCGCGTACGCAAGGGGCTCCGGGAGATCGAGCAACTGCGCGGCGCCGCCCGCGTCGAGGTGTCCTCGCTGAAGTCGCGCCGGGCCGAGCTGAAACGTCACCGCGAGACCGTCACCGGCAAACTGGAATCGGCCCGCCGCCTGCTGTCCCGGCTGACCGCCGAGGAACGCGCCGACGTCGGCGACCGGGCCTCTCGCTCGGCGCCGGGACCCCGGGAGAGCCTGTCCGCCTCGGCCCAGGCCCCCAACTCCCGCGCGGCGGCGGCCGTCGCCTACGCCTACCAGAAGCTCGGCAGCCCCTATGTGTGGGGCGCGACCGGCCCGAACGCCTTCGACTGCTCGGGCCTCACCCAGGCCGCCTACCGCGCCGCCGGGGTCTCCCTCCCCCGCACGACCTACGCCCAGATCGACGCGGGCCGCCGCGTCCCGCGCTCCGAACTCGCCCCGGGCGACCTGGTCTTCTTCTACTCGGGCATCAGCCACGTCGGCATCTACGTCGGCAACGGGCAGATGATCCACGCCCCGAACCCGTCGGCCCCGGTCCGCGTCGCCCCGGTCGACGAGATGCCGTTCGCGGGGGCGACGCGGGTGGTGTGAGCCGCCGCACCGTGCCGGGCCGTCAGACCAGCCGGCGTGCCGTCGCCCACCGGGTCAGCTCGTGGCGGTTGGACAGCTGGAGCTTGCGCAGGACCGCCGAGACGTGGGACTCGACCGTCTTCACCGAGATGTAGAGCTGCTTGGCGATCTCCTTGTACGCGTAGCCGCGGGCGATCAGGCGCAGCACCTCGCGCTCGCGCTGGGTGAGCCGGTCGAGGTCCTCGTCGACCGGCGGCGCGTCCGTGGAGGCGAACGCGTCGAGGACGAAGCCGGCCAGGCGCGGGGAGAAGACGGCGTCGCCCTCCTGGACGCGGAAGACGGAGTTGACCAGGTCGGTGCCGGTGATGGTCTTGGTCACATAGCCCCGGGCGCCGCCGCGGATCACTCCGATCACGTCCTCCGCCGCGTCCGAGACGGACAGGGCGAGGAAGCGGACGGGCCGCTCGGCGTCGCTCATCAGGGGCGCGCAGCGGCGCAGCACCTCGACCCCGCCGCCGCCGGGGAGGTGGACGTCGAGGAGCACGACCTCGGGGCGGGTCGCGGTGATGACGGTGACGGCCTGGTCGACGTCGGCGGCCTCGCCCACGACCTCGACCCCGGTCTCGGCGGTCTGGCCGATCTCGGCCTGGACACCGGTGCGGAACATGCGGTGGTCGTCGACGAGCACCACGCGTACGTGGCGCTCCCCCGTGCCGCCACCGGTGGACTGCGCGGGCTCGGCCGTCTCGTCCGCTCCCGCCGTTCCCGCCGTTCCGTTCGCCTCGGTCGGGTCGCTCATGACGTCTTCTCCGCCCTCTCCATTTCCAGTTCGACCTCCGTGCCGCCGTCCGGCACCGCGCGCAGCCGCGCCGTGCCGCCGTTGCGCTCCATGCGGCCGATGATCGATTCTCTGACGCCCATGCGGTCGGCGGGTATCGAGTCGAGGTCGAAGCCGGGGCCGCGGTCCCGGACGGACACGAAGACCGTCCTGCCCTCGACTTCGGCGTAGACCTGTACGGCGCCGCCCTCGCCACCGTACTTGGCGGCGTTCACCATCGCTTCGCGCGCGGCCTGCATCTGCGCGCTGATCCGCTCGTCGAGGGGGCAGTCGCCGACGACCACCACCTCCAGCGGGACGCCGTGCTTGTCCTCGACCTCCGCCGCGTTGCGCTTCACGGCCTCGGCGAGGGTGGTGGGCTCGTCGTCCTCGTCCTTGCCGTTGCCCTCCGGTTTGTAGAGCCAGGCGCGCAGGTCCCGCTCCTGGGCCCGGGCCAGACGGCGTACCTCGCCCGCGTTCTCCGCGTTGCGCTGGATCAGGGTCAGGGTGTGCAGCACCGAGTCGTGGACGTGGGCGGCGACCTCGGCGCGCTCCTGGGCGCGGATGCGCATCAGCCGCTCCTCGGAGAGGTCCTGCGTCATCCGCACCAGGTAGGGGCCGGCGAGGAGGGTGATGCCGACGAGGACGGCGAGGGCCGCCTGGAGGACGGAGCCGAGGTGGGCCGCGGAGCCCTGGAGGACGAAGATGCCGGTGACCCCGGCCGTCACCAGCAGGACGCCCGCCACCGAGCGCAGCAGGGTGACCGTGCGGCGGTGGCGTCCCACCTCGGCCCAGCGGGCCCGGCGCGCGTTGTCCGCCTGGCGCCAGACGAGGGCGACGCCGGCGCCGACGAGCACGGTCGGCCACAGGTATGCCTTGGCTCCGCCGCCGAGGTCGACGTTGCCCACGAAGACCAGGGCCACGACGACCATGAGGAGCAGGGCGACCAGCTGCCCCTTGTCCGGCTTGCGGGCCACGAGTCTGCGGCGGCCGTCCGGCCCGGTCTCGGAGGTGACGAGCGACGGCGGCTTCTGCGCCTCCACCCCGCCGACGCCCAGCGGCACGAAGAACCAGAAGGCCGCGTACAGCAGGGCGCCCAGGCCGTCGGCCATGAACAGGCCGACGAAGGCGAACCGCACCCAGATGACGGGCAGCCCGAGATGTCCGGCGAGCCCCCGCGCCACCCCGCCGAGCCAGCGTCCGTCGCTGCTTCGGTAGAGCTTGCGCGGCGGCCGCGGTTCGACGACGGGTGCTGCTGCGGCTTCCGGCATGACACCGATGGTCACACGGGTGCGGGAGCCGGAGCATCAGGGTCGTTCCCCCAATCACCCCTGATCTTCGGTCCGGGGAGGGCCGGGGTGGTCTCGAACGCTCCCCGGGCGGGGAGTCAGGGCCGATATCAGGGTCCGACCAGGGTCGAACCGGCTGCCGTCACGGCGCCGCGCCCGTCACCATGGACCCATGACAGATCACGAGCACGCCGCGACGGGTCCGGGACCCGGCTCCGGCCCGCGCCCCCCGCTGGGCGCCGGGCCGCGGGATGCCGCGCCCGCCGCGGATGCCGGTGCCGCCGACCCGGGTCCACCGGGCGGCCCGGGCGACGCGGGAGCCGTCGGCGGTGCGGACGCCCTCGGGCCGCCGCACCGGTTCCGGCGGGACCGGCGGCACAAGGCGCTCGCCGGAGTGTGCGCCGGCCTCGGCCGGCAGTGCGACCTGGACCCGGTGATCTTCCGGATCACGCTCGCGGTGCTCTCCGCGACCGGCGGCGTCGGTCTCCTCTTCTACGGCTTCGCCTGGCTCTTCGTCCCCTACGACGACGAGGAGGAGAACGAGGTGCGCAAGCTGCTGACCGGCCGGGTCGACGGCCAGGCGCTCGCGGGTGTGCTCTTCGCCCTGGTCGGCTGCGGGGTCTTCCTCACCATGCTGCGCAACGGCGGAGTGCTGACCTTCGCCGTCGTCCTCTCCCTGCTCCTCGCGGGCGCCGGGTACTGGTCGCGGCACCGCAGGGCCCCCGAACCCGACCCGCTGTCGGCCCAGGCCGTCGCCGACGCCCCGCCGGAGGCCAAGGCGCCGCCGATCATGTACACCTGGCCCTCCTGGTGGCGCGACCCGATCGTCAAGGACGGCACCCATGACGGCGGGACGGGCTACATGTGGGGCCCGCCGGACTCCGCGGAGCGTGACATCGCGGCGGCCGTCAACATCGGCCGCGGAATCCCGGGGCGTGGCGACCGCGTCCCCGCGGGCGACCGGCGCCCCTGGTCGCCCGAGACGCGCGGCCCCCGCGGCATCGGCGGCTGGGTGTTCCTGCTCGCCCTGCTGGCCGGCTTCCTCGGGACCCGGCTGACCTGGGACGACCACCCGCTGGGCACCAGTCTGCAGACCGGCCTGGCGTGCGCGCTCGCGGTCTTCGGCCTCGGTATCGCGGTCAGCGCCTTCCTCGGGCGTACGGGAGCCGGTTCGATCTTCCTGGCGGTCATCACGGCGGGCCTGCTGGCCGGATCTGCCGCCGTACCGGAGAACGTCGGGACGGAGTGGGTCCGGACGACCTGGAAGCCCGTGGTGGCGGCCGACGTGCGCGACCAGTACGAGGTCGGTGCGGGCAGCGGCACCCTGGACCTGTCCCGCCTCGACCTGGCCGAGGGGCAGACGGTGAGCACCCGGGCCGACGTGGGCCTGGGCCGAATACGGGTCGTCGTGCCGCAGGACGTGACCGTGCGGCTGAGCGTCGAGGTGGGGGTGGGCGACATCCAGCTGCCCGGCGACGACGAGAAGGACGTGGACGTGGCACCGGGCAAGCACAAGGAGATCACCCTGGCCCCGACCGGGGGCGGCGGGGACGCCGGCACGTTGGACCTCGACCTCCAGGTCGGCGTCGGTCAGGCGGAGGTGACCCGTGCTGCGTCATAGGTTCCAGCCGGGACGCCTGGTGGCCGGCCTCTTCCTGATGCTGGCAGGCGTCGTCTACGCCGGTGACGCGGGCGGCCTCTGGGAAACGCCGTGGTTCGCGGTGATCCCCGTCGTCTCGGGCGGGCTCGGCATCGCGGGCGCGGTCGGCGTCGTGGCCCGGGCCGCGCACCGACGCCGCGGGGAGCCCGGCGCGGCGACCCCGCACGAACCCCCGGCGGACCTCCCGCGCTGACGGCGCCGGACACCCCCTAGCGGTACCCGCCCGTCCGTCGCCTGCGCCGGGTGCGCAGTACGGCGTCCAGCGACAGCAGCGGGGCGCCCGCGAGGACGAGGGGGAGCCAGGCCATGAGGTAGGCGAGGTCGTTGCCGTAGTAGTAGGGATCGGAGGCCCAGCTCACGGTCAGCCACAGGCTGAGGGAGATCAGCGCGCCGCCCAGTGCCGCGAGGCGGGTGAGCAGCCCGAGCAGGGTGCCGATGCCGACGGCCAGTTCGCCCAGGGCGATGGCGTAGCCGAACCCGGCCGGGTTCTTCAGGGCGAGGTCGACCAGGGCGGGGACGGCCGAGGAGTCGCGGACGGTCCGCATCATGTCGCCGATGGATCCGGCGCCCGCGTCCTTCATGAAGGCGCTGTCGGTGAGCTTGTCCAGACCGGCGTAAATGAAGGTGACACCGAGGAAGATCCGCAGGGGAAGGAGGGCGTAGCGGGCGGCGTTGTCCCGCCAGTCTCCCCCGCCCTCGGGTGAGATGTGGACATCCGTCCGCATACCGTGAGTCATCACTGCCAGCCGCCTCTCGCCGCCCATGCCCAGACCCCCCACAGACCATACGTACGACACCCGGGCTCCGCTCAACCCTCGGCAACCGGTTTCTCGCCGCCGGGTTTCGCGCGAGGTGTCAGTCCGTCACGTCGATCGGGTACCGGTTGGTCTCCACGCCCGCGCCCGTGACCACCTGGACGTCCACCCGGCCCGGTTCCACGTCCGCCGGGACGGGGACCGTCAGCACGTCGTCCGTGGGGTTGCTGAAGCCGCCCGTCACCGGCACCAGGGGGACGTGGACGTGGACCGCGCCGATGCGGACGACCATGCGGGAGAGCCGGTCCGCCCGCTGGGCACCCGGCGGCACGAAGCCCGCGCCGCGGATCTCGATGTCGTCGCCGGTGCGGATCGGTGCGTCCAGGTCGCCGGCCTCCCGTGCCCGGACCACGGAGAGGATCACCGGCCGGCCGCCCTCGGCGTACTTCCCGGCCACGTAGGTCGCCGCCGAGACCAGCACGACCACCGCGAGACCCCAGGGCAGGTCGGGGAGTTGTTCCGGACGCCGGGCCAGCCGTACCGCCGCGAACACCAGCGCCACGCCGCTGATCACGACGTACTGGATGTCGGCGAACGTGCCGCGGCCCGCGTCGTCCGTCAGCAGGTCCGAGGCGCGCGGCCGGTCGGCCCGTACCTTCTGCAGCCGCTGCCCCAGGACCCGCAGGCCGACCACCCGGCGCACCAGGACCGCGATCCCGCAGACCACCGCGAGCACGGTCACCGCGCCGGTGCCGCGGCCGAGTTCGAGCCCGGAGATCAGCGCGTCCCGCCGGTCGGGTCCGGAGGCGACGGCCAGTTGCCCGGCGAGCACCAGGACGGCGTAGGCGACGAGGAGGACCCAGGCCGCCGCCACGGCACGGGAGGTGGACAGGCGGTTGTCCTCACCGATGACCGGTGCCAGCGCCCCGCCCCTGGCCCGGTGGAACCAGGACGCGGCCGTCAGCGCACCGGCCACCACCAGTGCCGCCGCGAGTCCGGCGGTGCGCGCCGCCGACCAGCCCGCGCCGACCGCGGTGAGCGACTGTCCCAGCAGCAGGAGGACGACCGCCGCCCACACGACGACCGTCGTACGCCGGCCCAGCGCGGCGAGCCACGCGTCGCCCTCGGCGCGGCCGCGTTCGGCGACGGCTTCCGCCGACTGGGTCAGCTCCTCCGAGACCCACTGCCGGGACGCGGAGGCCGAGTGGGCCACCGCGGCCGGCAGCCCCTGCCCGGCCGCGAACTCGTCCCGCCGCAGCAGGAACGCGGCGACCGCCCTGCGGTGCCCCTCGCGGGCCCCGTGCGGGCAGTCCCCGCAGGTGCAGCCACCGCCGTGCGCCGCCTCGTACGCGCCCCTGTCCGAGCCGCTCCCGCGTCTCGCCTCCTGCACCGCCACGCCCGACGCCCGCCTTCCCGCACCCGGTAAGTCCCTTGGAACGACAGCGAATTGTGCCGTACCCCGGCCCGTGTCCGCGCGCCGCCCCGGCTTACGTCTGCTCAGCGCGGGTGATGCGCGGACCGCCGTGTTGACGTCGCACCGGGTCGCCTGGGGTGCGGTCAGTCGAACAGGTCCGGTTCGCGGCGGGTGACCTCCTGCCACAGGGGCTGGTAGTTGATCCACGCCACCAGGTCGCCGCCGAGCTGTTCCCGGGTCGCCACGGCCTGCCGGTGGTCGATCCGCACCGGCCGCCCCGCCGCCTTGGCCAGCAACTGCACCTGGCAGGACCGCTCCAGCGACAGGAACCACCAGGCCGCCGCGTCCACCGAGTCGCCGACCGTCAGCAGCCCGTGGTTGCGCAGCACCAGCGCCTTGCCGGAGCCGAGCACCCGTGCGATGCGCCGCCCCTCCTCGGCGTCGACGGAGACCCCCGAGTAGGAGTCGTACAGGGCGTGGTCCTCGTAGAAGGCGCAGCTCTCCTGGGTGATCGGTTCGAGCAGCTCGCCGAGGGCCGACAGCGCGCGCCCGTGCACCGAGTGGCAGTGGGCGACCGCGACGACGTCCGGGCGGGCGGCGTGGACCTGGGAGTGCACGGTGAAGGCGGCCTGGTTCACGTGGTGACCGCCCTCCACCACCTGGCCCTCGGAGTTGACCAGCACCAGGTCGCTCACCGCGATGTGGGCGAAGGGCACGCCGAACGGGTTGACCCAGAAGCACTCGCTGTACTCGGGGTCACGGGCCGTGATGTGCCCGGAGACCCCGTCCTCGAACCCGTGCCGCCCGAAGAGGCGCAGCGCGCAGGCGAGCCGTTCCTTGCGGTGCCGGCGTTCGTCCTCGACCGAGTCGTGCCTGGGCGGCATGGCGAACCGCAGCCGGTCGGTGGGCAGCGGCGGGGGCTCGGTGGCCCCTGGCGTCCCGTGCATGTGTTCTCTGTCCTTCGGCGCCGGATGTGCCCTACGGGCCGGAAGTTACCGGCGGTGCGGCCGGGAGGACAGTTCCGGGACCAATAGGCGACAGAGGATGTCGGTTTTGGCGTTCACACTCGGTGCATGACTTCAGGCACCGCTGTGAACTGGGCCGGTTTCGCCGCCGCGGCACCCGCCCTGGCCGACACCGCCGAAGCGCGCTTCGGCGCGTACACGCACCACGTCCTCGCGACCCTCCGCAAGGACGGCTCGCCCCGCACCACCGGCCTGGAGGTGCGTTTCCTGCGCGGCGAGCTGTGGCTCGGCATGATGCCGGGCTCGCTGAAGGCCCTCGACCTGCGCCGCGACCCGCGCTTCGCGCTGCAGGCGAACCCGGGGGACGGCACCGGCATGGGAGGCGGGGACGTACGGATCGCCGGACGGGCGATCGAGGTCGAGGACCCCGCAACCAGAGCCGGATACGTCGAAGAGGTGGAACCGCCGGAGCCGTTCCACCTCTTCCGTACCGAGCTGACGGAGGTCGTGCGGACCTGCGTCGAGGACGACAAGTACCTCGTCGTCGAGATCTGGCAGCCCGGTCAGCCCGTGCGCACGATCAGGCGCACGTAGCGAGCGCCCTCCGGGGCTCCCGGGTCACTCCCACTCGATGGTCCCCGGCGGCTTCGAGGTCACGTCGAGGACGACGCGGTTGACGTCCTTGACCTCGTTGGTGATCCGGGTCGAGATCTTCGCCAGCACGTCGTACGGCAGCCGGGACCAGTCGGCGGTCATGGCGTCCTCGGACGAGACCGGCCGCAGGACGATCGGGTGGCCGTAGGTCCGGCCGTCGCCCTGGACGCCGACGGAGCGGACGTCCGCGAGGAGCACCACCGGGCACTGCCAGATGTCGCGGTCGAGGCCGGCCGCGGTCAGCTCCTCGCGGGCGATGGCGTCGGCCTCTCGCAGCAGGTCGAGCCGCTCCTTGGTGACCTCGCCGACGATCCGGATGCCGAGGCCCGGGCCCGGGAAGGGCTGGCGCTGGACGATCTCGTCCGGCAGGCCCAGCTCCTGGCCGACCATGCGGACCTCGTCCTTGAACAGCTGGCGCAGCGGTTCGACCAGCTCGAACTCGATGTCGTCGGGGAGGCCGCCCACGTTGTGGTGGGACTTGATGTTGGCGGTGCCGGTGCCGCCGCCGGACTCGACGACGTCCGGGTAGAGCGTGCCCTGCACCAGGAAGGCGACCTCGGGGCCGTCCTCCTGCATGATCTCCAGCTGCGCCTGCTCGAAGACCCGGATGAACTCGCGGCCGATGATCTTCCGCTTCTCCTCGGGGTCGGAGACCCCGGCCAGCGCCTTGAGGAAGCGCTCCTCGGCGTCCACGACCTTCAGCTGCACGCCGGTCGCGGCGACGAAGTCCTTCTCGACCTGCTCGGTCTCGCCCTTGCGCATCAGGCCGTGGTCGACGTAGACGCAGGTCAGCTGGGAGCCGATGGCCTTCTGGACGAGGGCGGCGGCGACCGCGGAGTCCACGCCGCCGGACAGCCCGCAGATGGCCCGCTTGTCGCCGACCTGCTCGCGGATGGCGGCGACCTGCTCCTCGATCACGTTGCCCGTGGTCCAGTCGGGGCTCAGGCCCGCGCCCCGGTACAGGAAGTGCTCCAGCACCTGCTGCCCGTGGGTGGAATGCATGACCTCGGGGTGGTACTGGACGCCGTAGAGCTTCTTCTCGTCGTTCTCGAAGGCGGCGACCGGGACGACGTCCGTGGAGCCGGTGACGGTGAAGCCCTCGGGGGCGGCGGAGCAGGCGTCGCCGTGCGACATCCACACCGACTGCTCGGCCGGGGTGCCCTCGAAGAGGGTGGAGGAGGGCTTGGAGACGGCCAGCTCGGTGCGGCCGTACTCGCGGGCGCCGGAGTTGTCGACGGTGCCGCCGAGGGTCTGCGCCATCAGCTGGAAGCCGTAGCACATGCCGAAGACGGGGACGCCGGCCTCGAACAGGGAGCGGTCGAGGGTCGGGGCGCCCGGCTCGTACACCGAGGAGGGTCCGCCCGAGAGGATGATGGCCGCCGGGTTCTTGGCGAGGATCTCCTCGACCGGCATGGAGCTCGGCACGATCTCGCTGTAGACCCGCGCCTCGCGGACACGACGGGCGATGAGCTGGGCGTACTGCGCGCCGAAGTCGACGACCAGGACGGTGTCGGGGGCGGCGGCAGCGGGAGTCGCTGATGACACGGGGTGCCTTCCGGCGGGTCGGGCGGGGGGCTTGTGCTCCCGATTCTACCGAGCTGGGAAGGTGACCCGGCCCCGCCGTCGGTCCCGGCCGTCGGCCCCGCCGCCTCCCCTCCCCGCTCCGCCCTCGGGTCTCACCATGCGAACCGGGTTGGACACCGACCGTCGCCGGGGCATACTTGGGCCCATGCTCAAGCACCAGGCGTTCCTGTTTACCTATGGCAACCGGCCCACCGGCTGCCATGGTCGTGCTGCTTGAGCAACTGACAAGCGACTTCCCAGGCGCCCCGGGCCGACAAGGTCCGGGGCGCCTGGCGTTTGCGGACCGTGCCGGTCCCGGGTGCCGCCACCCTTCGGCGAGGAGACACCGACATGACCGTCACCGCAGCAGACAAGACCGGCGCCCACACCCCCGAGGCCGCCGACGTGATCACCGGCGCCCGGGAGCGCATCGACGCCCTGGACGACCGGATCATCGGGCTGATCCAGGAACGGATGGCCGTCTCCGCCGTCATCCAGGAGGCGAGGATCACCTCCGGCGGCCGGCGGGTGAACCTCTCCCGCGAGATGGAGGTGCTCGACCACTACCGGCAGGCGCTGGGCAAGCCGGGCACGGCGCTGGCGATGACGATGCTGGAGCTGTGCCGCGGGCGGGTCTGAGGCCCGCGGCCCGACCGGGTCTCCTGTCCGCGGAGCGACCGGGTCGTATCTGAGTTCGGGCCGCTTCTCACCCGTACGGAGCGTGACCGGTGCGCGAGCGGCTTCGTTGGTCCCGGTGTCCGTGTCAGCCAGGGGCGGGCCCGAAAGAACCACGCGTGGCTCGCTGGAGCGATGAGACGTACGGCTGGCGCCGGACGTCGTGGGACCTCGCTCCAGGAAGTGACCGGACGGCAGGGGACAGCAGCCCGGTCACCCAAGAGAACGGCCGGCTCCGGGGACGCCCGGGGCCGGCCGTCGGAACGTGTCCCTCGTTCGACACGGGCCTGTCCACGAGCCTGTCTCAGCTGGCGACGCCCGCCTCCCGCTCCCCCTCCCTCTCCTGCCTCCCGCGCTCCTCCCGAGTGACACAGGCCACATAAGGATTCTGTGAATGTGGGGACAACCATTCACAGGCTTCGCCGATCAGAACAGGCATGGAGTGGGGACCCGCGCTCGGAGGGGGGTGCGGGTCCGCTACTTCTTCGGCGGCACCGTCGGCAGGTCCAGGAACGGCAGCCGGAGCGCGCCGAAGGCCTTCTCCGGGACGGCCGGGGAGTGGGGCTCGACGGCTGCCACCCGTGCGTACGCGGCGCCCTGCGCCGGGCGCGGATCGCTCTCGCCCTTGTTCGGCCAGTACGACATCGCGCGCTCGGCCTGCGCCGTGATGGTCAGGGACGGATTGACCCCGAGGTTGGCCGAGACGGCGGCGCCGTCGACGACCGAGATGCCGGGGTGGCCGTAGAGGCGGTGGTACGGGTCGATGACGCCGGTCTCGCGCGAGGCGCCGATCGGGCAGCCGCCGAGGAAGTGGGCGGTGAGCGGGGTGCCCATCAGCTCGCCGACGTTGGACCCGGCGAAGCCGTTGATCTCGGCGGCGAGTGCGCTGGCACCCTCGGTCGCGGCCTTGATCTGCTTGGGGTTGGGCGAGCCGTGACCCTGGCGTGCGGTGAGCAGGCCCTTGCCGACGCCCGTCGGTTTCAGGTGCGTGGTCAGCGAGTTGTCCACGGACTGCATGACCAGGCCGATGATGGTCCGCTCGGACCACTTGCGGTTGGACAGGGAACGCAGGACCAGCAGCGGGTGCTTGGCCGCGTGGCCCAGGAAGCCCAGGACGCGGGAGGCACCCGAGGCGGTCTGCCCGGCGTAGGGGACCTGGAGGATCGACAGGCCGCCCATCGAGTTGGAGCCCTTGCCGTAACGCACCGGTTCGATGTGGGTGTTGGCGTCGGGGTGGATCGAGGACGTGATGGCGACGCCGCGCGTGAAATCGGCGCGGGGCTCGCCGGTGGCGCCGCGGTAGCGCCGGTCGTCGGTCTGGGCGCCGACCAGTGCCTCGGAGTTGGTGCGGGTCAACTCGCCGAGCTTGTCGGATATGTGGGGCAGCTGGCCGCCCGCCTTCATGCGGTGCAGCAGGGTCTGGGTGCCGTAGGTGCCGGCGGCGATGACGACCCGGCGGGCGGTGAAGGTGCGGCCCGCGTCCTGCTTTCCGCGCCTGCCGGGCTTCCCGCGCTTCTTGTGGTCGGTGGGGAGCGTGGCGATCGCGAATCCGCCGCGAGAGTCGTCCGTGACGGAGACGACCGTGGTCATCGGGTGCACCACGGCGCCGGCCTTCTCGGCGAGGTACAGGTAGTTCTCGTTGAGGGTGTTCTTCGCGCCGTGCCGGCAGCCGGTCATGCACTCGCCGCACTCGTTGCACGCCTTGCGGTCGGGGCCCGCCCCGCCGAAGTACGGGTCGGGCACCTGCCGTCCCGGCTCGGCCTTCGCCTTGCCGTCGGCGTCCTCGCCGTCGCCGAAGAAGACGCCGACCGGCGCCATGTGGAAGGTGTCGCCACAGCCCATCCGCTCGGCGGCGGCCTTCAGGTGCACGTCGGAGGGGGTCATCGTCGGGTTGAGACGGACGCCGAGCATGCGCTTGGCCTGGTCGTAGTACGGCGTCAGTTCCTCGTGCCAGTCGGTGATGTCGCGCCACTGGGGGTCGTCGAAGAAGGGCTTCGGCGGGACGTAGAGGGTGTTGGCGTAGTTGAGGGAGCCGCCGCCGACCCCGGCGCCTGCCAGGACCATGACATTTCCGAGCAGGTGGATGCGCTGGATGCCGAACATGCCGAGCCTGGGCGCCCAGAGGTAGTTCTTGAGGTCCCAGGAGTTCTTCGGCAGCGACTCGCGGGTGAAGCGGCGGCCGGCCTCCAGGACGCCGACGCGGTATCCCTTCTCGGTGAGGCGGAGGGCGGACACGGAGCCGCCGAAGCCGGATCCCACGACGAGGACGTCGTAGTCGTACCCGTTCTCGTCCCGGGTCTGGACAGACTTCTCCTGCGACACGTGCTCTCCTCGTTGAGAACGGACGGTGGTCGGGTGGGTCAGCGGAAGCGGAACGCCTTCATCAGGCGCAGGCTGCGGCTCATGAACGCCGCGTACTTCTCGTCGTCCATCCCCAGCGACGGCGCCATCGGCAGTAGCCGCTGGTGGGCGACGGTCTGGGCCTCGGTGTACTTGAGGATGCCCTCGGAACCGTGCCGGCGGCCGAGGCCGGAGTCCTTCATGCCGCCCATCGGGGACTGGGCGCTGCCGTAGGCGGGGGCGTACCCCTCGTTGATGTTGACGGTCCCGGTGCGCATCCGCGCGGCGACCTCGTGGCCGCGCCGGGCGTTCTTCGTCCACACCGAGGAGTTCAGGCCGTACGGCGTGGAGTTGGCCTGCTCGACCGCCTCGTCCTCGGTCGTGAAGCGGTAGACGGAGACGACCGGGCCGAAGGTCTCCTCGGTGCACACGGTCATGGGGGCCACGACGCCGTCGAGGATGGTCGGCTCGTAGAAGTACGGGCCGATGTCGGGGCGGGCGACCCCGCCCGTGACGAGCTTCGCGCCCCGCTCGACGGCGTCCGCGACGTGTGCCTTCACGGTCTCCAGCTGCCGCTCCCCGACCAGCGAGCCCATGTCGGCGCCGTAGGAGAGGGAGGTGCCGAGCCGCATCGCCCTGGTGCGGGCGGCGAAGCGCTCCAGGAAGGCGTCGGCGACGGACTCGTGGACGTAGAGCCGCTCGATGGAGATGCAGAGCTGTCCGGCCGAGGAGAAGCAGGCGCGGACGGCGCCCGCCGCGGCCTTCTCGATGTCGGCGTCCTCGAGGACCAGCATGGCGTTCTTGCCGCCGAGCTCCAGGGAGACGCCGACCAGGCGCGCGGCGGCGCCCTGGGCGACCTCGCGGCCGGTGCGGGTGGAGCCGGTGAAGGAGACGTAGTCGGCGTGCTTGACGACCTCGGGGCCGACGACCGGGCCGTCGCCGAGGACGACCTGGAAGACCTCGGCGGGCAGCCCGGCCTCGACGAGCAGGTCACGGGCCCACAGGGCGGTCAGGCAGGTCTCGGTGTCGGGCTTCATCACGACGGCGTTGCCCGCGACGAACGCGGGGAGCGCGTCGCCGACGGACAGCTCCAGCGGGTAGTTCCAGGGGGCTATCTGGCCGACGACGCCGCGCGGGTGGCGCAGCTCGGTGACCTTGGTGAGGGTCGGTACGGCGCCGGTGTGCCTCTTGGGCCGCAGGTACGCCGGGGCCTTGCGGCCGTAGTGCCGGGCGGCGACGGCGACGGCCTGGACCTCCTCGTGGGCGTGCAGGCGGGCCTTGCCGGTCTCCAGCTGGATGAGGTCGAGGACCTCGGCCTGCCGCTCCAGGACCAGGTCGTGGAAGCGCAGCAGGACCGCGGCCCGCTGCCGCACCGGCACCTGCGCCCACACGGCCTGGGCGGCACGGGCCCGCTCGAAGGCGCCGGCCACGTCCTCGGGCGTCGACTCGGGCAGGTCGGCCAGCTTCTCGCCGGTGAACGGGGTGTGGTTGGCGGTGCGGCCGGACCCGGCCACGCCCTTGGTGAGCTGGGCGACCAGCTCGGGCGTGACCACGTCGGCAGCCGTGCGGGCGCCCTCCGGGGTGGGGGCGAGGGGGTTCGTGCCGGTGAGTTCCGGGGCCTGCGCGTCCGTCATGAGCCGCAGGGTATGACGCCGGGCGGGCTTTGTGTACCCGTCGGTAACGGGGATTCACGGTGATTCACCGAGTGCTCACACACCGCCAGTGATCGCTGGCAACAAACCCGCTGATCAGGGCGTTGTGCGGGCGGAGCGCTCAGGTGCCGTCGATGTCCAGATTGGCGACGGCCGTACTGGCCACCTCACGCCCACGCTCGGTGAAGTCACCCTTGCCCGGGTAGCTGACGGTGAGCTTGTACATGTCGCCCGCGGACGTCCGGTAGTAGAAGATCCGCAGTTCGCGCAGGCGGGGATTCTGGCTGTCGGTGGTGGTGTAGACGACCGTGTTCTCGGCGGACTTCCCACCCCGGTACTCGGTCTCCCTGGGGTCGGTCTCCGGGTTCTCGGGCATGGAGAGGTCGAACTCCCCGCTCTCCTTGAACTTCCCGTCGTCGTCGTACATCTCGGCCGCGGCGGACCCGGCGATGTTGCCCAGGGTGTCCTCGCGCTTCTTGTCCAGGGTCAGGCCGATCCAGACGGCACCGCTCTCGTCGGTGTAGGTGACCCAGTGCTGGTCGGCCTCCTCGGGAGCGGTGCGCTTGTAGCCCTCGGGCACCGCGAGGGTCGCGGCGAGCTTCTTCTCGTGCGGGGTGTCCCAGCCGTCGGGCAGCGGCCCCGCGAAGGGCTCCGCGACCACCAGGTACGAGGCCACCGCCGCCGCGACGACCATCGCGCCGAGCGTGATCCACGCGTTGCGGCCCAGCCGGACGCTCCAGCGGGACGCGGGCGCCGCGCCCGGCTCCTCGGGCCGGTCGATCCTGACCACCTGGGTGGGCGGCGGCGCGGGCGGGTTCACCGCGGCGTCCAGCAGGGCGCGGACCCGGGCGGCGTCCGGGCGGCGCGCGGGGTCCTTGTCCAGCAGGCCCGTGATCACCTCGGCCAGCGGGCCCTGCGCGGCGGCGGGCGGTGCGGGCGTGGCGTTGAGCACCGACTGGAGCGTGGCCGGGGTGTTGCTGCGGCGGAACGGCGAGACGCCCTCCGTCGCGGCGTACAGCACCACGCCAAGGGACCACAGGTCGCTCGCCGGGCCGGGGCGCTGGCCCAGCACCCGCTCCGGGGCGATGTACTCGGGCGAGCCGACGAAGCCGCCGGTGTCGGTCAGGCTGGTCTCGCCCTCGATCTGGGCGATGCCGAAGTCGGTGAGGACGACCCGGTCGTGCCGGCCGAGCAGGACGTTGTCCGGCTTCACGTCCCGGTGCAGGACTCCTGCGGCGTGCGCGGCCTCCAGCGCGCCGAGCACCTCCAGACCGACCCGGGCCGCCTCGCGGGCGCCGAGGGTGCCTTCCTGGAGGGCGTCGCCGAGCGAGCGCCCGCGCACGAGTTCCATCACGATCCACGGCTGCCCGTCCACGACCGCCACGTCGTGCACGTCGACCACGGCGGGGTGGTCGAGCCGGGCGGCGGCGCGCGCCTCGCGGCGCATCCTCTCGAAGGCGTTGGCGCGTTCGCGTTCGGGAAGGTGGTCGGGGACGCGGGGTTCCTTGACGGCGACCTCGCGGCCGACGGTCTCGTCCTCGGCCCGCCACACCGTGCCCATGCCGCCGTGCCCGAGCCTGGCGATCAGGCGGTAGCGGCCGGCGATCAGCCGCCCGGCGCCGGGGTCCGGTGCGGCGGCCGCGGGGGCGGTCGAGGAAGCGGCCGGCGAGGTGGGCGGGGAGGCGGGCGCGGACGCCTCGGCCGGGGTGGCCGACGGGGCCTGCGACCGCGGCGGTACGACCTGCGTGGGTGCCGCGTACGGGTTGCCGGGATGCGGCACCGCGGTCGGCGGGTTCGGTGGTTGCAGGTCAAAACTGGTCGGCTCGTCCGCCCCGCTGCGGGGCCCCCCGTTGCTGCTCATGGGTCCATCCATACCGTGCCGGGTGCGCCCGTTTCCACCGCCGGTGCGCGGCGGTCACAGACCCGTGACGCGGCTTGCCGCTTATCTCCCGTTTAGGTGCCGGTGCCGGAACCGGACGCGGTCGATGGCGCGGGCTCCGTCCTCGGCGGCGTGGGGGTGGGCGTCGGCGTGGCGGGCACCGAACTCGTCGGCGTACCGCCCCCGTCGTCGCCTCCGTCCGCGAGCAGCGCGGCCGCCGAGACACCCGCGGCGGCCGCCGCGACGACCAGCAGCACCGCCGTCAGCACGCTCCGCTTCACGCTCCGTCGCGCGCGCAGGGGCTCGGGGACCGCGGCCTGTGCGGCCGTCGCGGGCGTACGGCCCGTGCTGAGGAAGGCGCGCAGCATCCGCTGCGCCGACGCCGCGTCCAGCCGTTGGCGCGGGTCGCGTTCCAGCAGGCCCCGTACGACCGGCAGGAGCGGTGCGGCCTGCGTCGGCGGGCGGATCTCCTCGGTGACCACGGCGTGCAGGACGCCGCCGAGCGAGTCGCGGTGGAAGGGGGACGCGCCGCTGAGGACCGCGCACAGCAGTACGCCCAGCGACCACAGGTCGGACTCCGGCCCGGTCCCGGCCCCGGACATCCGCTCCGGGGCGGTGTACTCCGGGGAACCGACGAAGGAACCGCTCTCGGTGAGCGTGGTGGCGCCCGCGACCTGGGCCACCCCGAAGTCGGTGAGGACGACCCGGCCGTCGTCGGCGACCAGCACGTTCGACGGCTTCACGTCCCGGTGCAGGATCCCCGCCGTGTGGGCCGTGCCCAGGGCGTCGAGCAGGGCGATGCCGATGCGGGCGGCCTCGGCGGCGTCGACCGGGCCGCGGCTGACGACGCGGTCGGCGAGGGAGCCGCCGTCGACCAGCTCCATGACCATGTACGCGCGTTCGTCGTCCTCGACCACGTCGTGCACGACGATGACGTGCGGGTGCCGCAGCTGCGCGACCGCGCGGGCCTCGCGCAGGGTGCGCTCACGGCGCCGTCGGGCCTCTGCCGCGGAGAGGGTCTCGTCGAGGGGGAGCGCCTTCACGGCCACTTCGCGGGCGAGCAGTTGGTCGGTGGCCCGCCACACGATGCCCATGCCGCCGCTGCCGAGCCGCTCGTGGAGCCGGTAACGGCCCGCGATGACACGCCCGCCCGCCCCCTCGGTCACCATGCGTCCCATCATGCCCCACCGGACGCAGCGGCTCCGGACCGCTGTCACACGGGTGGCCGACAACCGACGGGCAGGCGTGCGCCGTCACCGCCGCCGCGGGGCTCAGCCGGTGATCTCCTGCCAGCTCTGCAGCACCGCCTTGAACTGCCGTTGCGTGGTCGGCCAGTCGCCGGCCGGCCCCGTCATGTTGAGGGCGTACTCGACGCCGTCGCGGGACATGTACGTCTGCGACACGGCCCGGCGCGGGCCGGGGAACTCGGTGTCCTTGGCCAGCGCGGTCCAGCCGTACTCCCACCGGGCGCTGTCGCGGTCCCGGTAGGTGACGCGGTCCAGGGAGATGCGCCGGTAGTCGACCAGCCGCCCGTCGAGTTGGGCGTCCAGGTCCTGCTGGTGCGCGTACGGGTCGTTGTAGTCGGGCGCGGTGTCGACGGACACGCGCAGGACGTGTTCGCCGCCGTCGGGTGTGTAGTCGATCTGCCGGAGTTCGCCACTGTCGCCGTCGAAGTCCGTCCGCTGCCAGTTCGCGGGCAGGTAGAGGCTGAAACCCAACGGGTCCCGGCGGCGTGTCCAGTCGGCCGGGACCGAGCCGCCGGGGCCCTTGCCGGTGGTGGCGGAGGCCGACGGGGAGGCGGTCTGCCCGCGGGTGGGGTCGGCGCCGGCCGACGAGCCGCCCTCGTCGCGCTGTTGCAGCAGCACGGCGGTACCCGCGCCGATGAGCGCGGCGACGGCGACGACCAGGGCGAGCGTGCGCGCGCGGGTGCTCCGGGAGCGGCGCGGAGCGGCGCCGCCCACCGCTCCCGCCGCCGCGTGGCCCGGCACGGTGTGCCCCGTCGGCGCGGGGCCGACCGCCGTGCGACCCACCGTCGTGGGGCCGGTCGTCGGCGGGTACGGCGTGCCGGAGGTCCCGCCCACCGGTCCCGGTGTGCCGGGCATCCCCGGGGTTCCGGGCGCCCCGGGTATCCCCTGGTGGGCCGTGTCTCCCGGGGTCGGCGGGGGCCCCGCGTACCGGGTGGTCGGCACGTACGCCTGGGCCGCGTCCGGGCGTCGGCCCTCGGCGGCCTGGGCGAGCAGGTGCTCGGCCTCGGTCGCGTCGGGCCGCTCGGCCGGGTCCTTGCGCAGCAGGGCGCTGATGACGGGCGCGAGCGCACCGGCGTACCGGGCTTCGGTGGCCTCTTCCTCGACGACCGCCTGCATGGTGGTGAGCGGGGAGGTGCGGCGGAACGGCGACCTGCCCTCCACCGCCGTGTACAGCGTCGCACCGAGCGCCCACAGGTCGGAGGAGGGGCCGGGGTCGTGGCCGCGGACGCGCTCGGGCGCGAGGTAGTCGACGGAGCCGACGACCTCGCCGGTCCGGGTGATGGTGGAGTCGCCCTCGATCTGCGCGATGCCGAAGTCGGTGAGCAGTACCCGGCCGTCGTCGGCGAGCAGGACGTTGCCCGGTTTGACGTCGCGGTGCAGGACCCCGGCGGTGTGTGCGGCGCGCAGGGCCCGCAGCACCCACAGGCCGATCCGGGCCGCCTCCCGCGGGTCGACCCGCTCCTCGTCCTTGACGGCGTCGGCCAGCGAGCGGCCCTCCACCAACTCCATGACGATCCACGGCCGGCCGTCGTGTTCGAGCACGTCGTGCACGGTGACGACGGCCGAGTGGTTGATCCGTGCCGCCGCGCGCGCCTCGCCCCGGGTGCGTGCCAGGAGGATGGCCTGGTCGCTCTCGGAGACGTAGAGCGCGGCGGTCAACTCCTTGATGGCGACGGTACGGTGCAGCACCTCGTCGTGTGCGCGCCACACCCGGCCCATGCCGCCGCTGCCGATGGCTTCCCCGAGCCGGTAGCGTCCCGCGACGAGCCGGCCCTGCATCTGATTCACGTTGCCCCGCAATGGTCTTGTCAGGGCCACATTAGGGACCGGCTCCCGTCGAAGGAACGGGTGGGGCGGTATGGAAACCGCTCTGTGACGGTTGTCGCTTTCCGTGACGGGACGCAACCATCGGGGCGAACTGCGTTCAGCGCGTGTACTGGTAGGTGGCCGATGCCTGTTCGAACAGCCGGGTCACCTCGTCACGCTCCGCCTCCGGACCGCGGACCTGCACCACGTGGTAGCGCCCGTCGACGAGGATCGCGACGTTGCGCACGTACAGCTCGCCGCCGTCGGCGGCGGTCCAGGTGAACTGCCCCTCCGCCATGGTCCGTCCACCGACCTCGATGGTCTTCAGACCGCTGGAGGTGGCCCAGCTGGAGGCGCGATAGGAGGCCAACTCGGGTTCGCTGTCGCGCTGGTAGGTCATCGGGTCGTCGCCGAACTCGGAGGCGCGGTCGCGGCCCGGTACGACGATCAGCTCGAAGTCGCCCTTGCCGTAGACGACCTGGCCGCTGCCGTTGCGGGGCGTGCGGTTCCAGCCCTCGGCGACGGCGACGCGGAAACCCTCGGCGTCCTTGCGCAGGGTGAAGCCGTCGGCGACGTTGGACTGGGTCTCGGTGGAGCCGCCCGCCGTCCGCGAGGCGTCGGGGTCGGGCTTCGGCGAGGTCTCGTCCGGCGGGGGCTCGCTGTCGGCGTCCGGCGACTGTGCGGGCGGCGCCTGGCTCGCCTCGCCGGCGGCGCCGGTCCGGTCGGCGGCGCCCGAGCCGTTGGTGTCGCTCTTGGGCATGAAGAACATGGCGTAGGCGACCGCGCCCGCCAACGCCAGCAGTATCAGCAGGAGCAGGGTTCGGCCGAGGCTGCGCGGGGAGCGGTCGCTGTCCGGCCTGCCCCGCTTGTGCCGTCCGTGGTGCGCGGGCAGACCGGCGCGCCGCCTGCGCACCAGCTCGCCGCGGCGGCGCACGATCGGCAGCCGGCCGGTCGTCTCGACGGGGGGCGCCGAGACGACGTGCAGACCCGCCTCGGGCTCGGGCGCGGAACGCACCAGGGAACGGAGCCAGCCGCTCAGTTCCTCGAAGTCGATGCGCTCGATGGGGTCCTGACGCAGCAGCGACTCCACGACCGGCCGCAGCGGTCCGCACTCCTCGGCGAACGCCGGGGGCTCCGCGCACACGATCTGCACCAGCTCGGCGGTCGACTCCTCCGGGTAGGGCGCGTGTCCCTGTACGGCGCGGAAGAGCAGCGCGCCCAGGGCCCACAGGTCGGTGGCGGGGCCGATGGGCGCGGCCAGCTGCCAGTTCTCGTGCACCGGTCCGGCCTGTTCCGGCGCCCAGCGTTCGGTGACGGGCCCGACCACGGCCATCCGCGTCTGCCGCGCCCGCTCGGCGTCGAGCGCGGTGGCGGGCCCACGCGGCGCGCCCACCCGGCCACCCGGGCCGTCCCAGCCGCCGCCCCCACCCTCCTGCGCCGGCCCGGCCGCTCCGGAGCCGCCGCCGTACGGCCGCGCGGTGGCACCCGGAGCGGCTTCCCGCGGCCCGGGGGCGGTGCCGGGCGGGGTCTCCCGCCGTGCGGCGGTGGATGCCTCGGTGTCCGGCCGGCGTGCTGCGGGCAGGGACCGTCCGGCTGCCGGGGGTGTGGAGCCGGGCGCCGGTTCAGCGGTCGGGCCAGGGGCGGGGAACGCAGGATCACCGGGGCGCGGGGGCAGGGTGGACGCCGGGTCGCCGGAGCGGCGGGGTGTGGCGCCGTGCCAGGAGGTGGTGCGTACGCCGTAGGGGTCGGCGATCCGGCCCGGCGGGGCCACGTCGCCGACGCCCTCGTCCTCCCACGGGGCACCGGCGGACTCCGCATCGGGGCCGTCGGGGTGTGCCTCCCGGCCCGGGCCGGTGGCGGAAGCCGGGCGTCCGCCCGCCGTGCCGGGGCCACCGGCCCGCGAGGCGTCGTCGAGGGCGGGGCGGGCGCCGGGCAGGGCGGCGCGGCCGTTCTGGGCCTCCTGGACGCGGGCGGCGGCCCTGGCTCCCGCGCGGTAGGCGGCGATCGCGCCGGCGCGGGCGGCACGGGCGTCCCCGGCGGCGTCGAGCGAGGCGGGCGCGAGTCCGGCGGGGGCTCCGCCAGGCCCCGGGGCCCCGGGCGCCGGGAGCGCGCCGACGCCGCGCGCCTCGATGGCGGCCCGCCGGGCGGCCTCGGGGTCGACACCGGGCCCGGCACCGGCCGGACCGAGGGCCACGGCCCGGGAAGCGCCGCCGCCAGGACCGAAGGTTCCGTCCGGGTCTACGGCGGTGCCCGGCTCCTCGTCGGGCGGCGGGGGCACCGGGTCGTACCCGCACAGTGCCTCCTCCGCCGCCCCGACCGCCAGGCCGGTCAGCATGACCCGCCCGTCGTCGCAGACGAGCACCGTGCGCGCGGTGATGTTGCGGTGCACCCAGCCGTACGAGTGCAGCACCCGCAGTGCCAGGAGGACGTCGGAGGCCACCTCGGCCGCCCGGTACGGCGTCAGGTTCTGTTCGGCGAGCAGCGCGGCCAGCGGCCTCGCGGCCACCAGCTCGCTGACGATCCACAGCGAACCGCCCTCGGCGAAGACGTCGAAGACCTGGTCCAGGCGCGGATGGTCGGGCACCGCGGCCGCGGCCTGCGCGGCCTCGACGGCACGCCGTACCACCGGATCGGCCGGCCGCCTGATGCCGCCGCCCGCGGCCGGTGCCCGCCTGCCGGGGTGCCGGGCGCCGCCGTCGCGGGCCGTGAAGCCGTCGGGCAGACCGTCCGCGTCGAGCACCTCGGCCTCGACGACCTCGGGCAACGGGATCTGGCGGACCAGGACTTCCTGGCCGCTGTAGGTGTCGAAGGCCCGGGTCTCGGTGAGTTCGTACTCGTCGGACGGCGGCAGGGGCAGGCGGTAGCGGTCGGCGAGCACCCGTCCCGCGTAGTCGTCCACGTCGCCACCCCCGGCAGCCGTCGGTCAATTCCGTTCGTCCGGCGGGCCGTTCCGGCTGCGTACGGTCCGCAACCACTCACGATACGTGCCGGAGGCAACCCGCAATGAGCTGATGCCAGATATCGCGCGGCTGAAACCCGGGGCCCGGCAACCCGGGCACCGGCCCCCTCCGCTCAGGACTTGGGTACGAAGGTCTTCGAAAGGGTCCGCCAGGTGTCCCGGCGCAGGTCGTCCCCCCAGTCGGCGGCCTTCGCGGTGTACATGAGCGCGTAGCCCTGGTGGTCGTTGACGACGAACCCCCGGTCCACGGTGCGGTACTTGGTGCCGCCGTCGGTGTAGGTGAACTCCCAGTCGGCCGCGTTCCAGTCCCGGTAGCCCACCTTCTCTATGCGGATCTTCTGGTAGTTGGAGCGCACCATGTACTGCTCCTGGTTCTTCCAGTCCGCCACCGGGTCACCCTTGGGCGTGGAGGTCCAGGCGACCAGCAGCTTCTGTCCGCGCGGTCCGGTGAACCGGTCGCCCGAGGAGCCCGTGGAGGCGAACTTCCAGCCCTCGGGCAGTCCGATGCGGTACCCCTGGCCGCCCTTGTGGGTGGTGGCCACGTCCTCCTCGTCGTCGGACTTCCCGGCGTCGTCCGAGTCGCCGTCGGCCTCGCCGGAGGCGCTCGCCCCGGCGTCCGGGGCGCCGGTCGCGTCCCCGCTCGGCGCCGGGTCGGAGGCGGCGCCGTCGGTGCCGGTGCCGCTCTCCTCGTCCTGCTTGGTGTCGCCGCTCGCACCGGCGGAGGCGACCGCCTTGCCGCCGCTGCCGCCCTCGGCGCCCTTGTCGTCGTCGCCACCGAGCGTGAGCGCCAGCACGGTGCCGAGCACCGCCAGCGCCACGACCACCGCGATGATGATCAGCGTCCGGCGCGGCACCACGTCGGTGAGCGGGGCCCGGGGCACGGGCCGGGCGGGCAGGTCCGGCGGCGGCACGACGGGCCAGCCGGAACTCCGTGCTCCCCCGGCCGGGTTCGCCGCTCCGGCCCCCGCACCGGCCGTGCCGGCGCCACTGCCGACCGCGCCGGGACGCGCACCCGTACTCGCACCCGCACCCGGTCCCGAGACGGGGCCCGAGGCCGATCCCGCCCTCGGCGCCGGCGGGGCGGCGGCCGTCCCGGCGGACCCGTGGGCGGCCCCGGCACCCGCGGCTCCCGTCGCCGTCCGTCCGCCGTCGCCCGGCTTGGTCCGCGAGGCTGCCGCCGCACCGGCCGCACCGGCCCCGACGGCGGCCTTGCGCACGGAACGCAGCGCTCCGCGAAGCTTCTCCCCGGCTTCCTCGCCCAGCTTGCCGCCGGAGCCCTGGGCACCGCGGCGCCTGCGTCCGTCCGGCTGCGGGGGCAGCGGGACGATCTTGGTGGCGTCGACCGGTTCGGTCCCGGCCGCCTGCTCCGGGGCGTGGATGACCTTGTTGAGCATCGCGCGGGCGCCCGCGTCGTCGAGCCGCTGGTCGGGGTCCTTGGTGAGCAGCCCGTAGATGACGTCCCGCAGCGGGCCGGCGTTCTTCGGCTCCTCCAGGTTCTCCGTCATCACCGCGGTGAGCGTCGCGATGGCCGAGCCCCGGTCGTAGGGCGGGGTGCCCTCGACGGCGGCGTACAGCAGTCCGCCCAGCGACCACAGGTCGGCGGCCGGTCCGGGCTTGTGGCCGCGGGCCCGCTCGGGGGAGATGTAGGAGGGGGCGCCGACGAGCATGCCGGTGGAGGTGATGGAGGGGTCGCCCTCGACCTGGGCGATGCCGAAGTCGGTGAGCACGACCCGGCCGTCCTCGGCGATCAGCACGTTCGACGGCTTCACGTCGCGGTGCAGGATGCCCTCGCGGTGCGCGGAGCGCAGCACGTCCAGGACGGCGAGGCCGACCTCGGCGGCGCGCCGGGGCTCCAGCAGTCCGTCCTCACGGATGGCCTCGGCGAGCGACTTGCCCTCGACCAGTTCCATCACGATCCACGGCCGGTCGTCCTCCTCGACCACGTCGTAGACGGTGACCGCGCTGTTGTTGCGGATCCGCGCGATCGCCTTGGCCTCGCGCAGCGTGCGCGTGATCAGGCGCCGCTTCTCCTCCTCGTCGATGTTCCCCGGGAACCGCAGCTCCTTGACGGCGACCGTGCGTCCGAGGGTCTCGTCCTCGGCGCGCCACACCGTCCCCATGCCGCCGCGGCCGAGCACGTCTCCCAGCCGGTACCGCCCGGCGAGGAGACGTGCGCTCTTGTCCGTACGGGATGTCCCCGCCCGCTCCGCCTCCGACATGCGTCCCCTCATGCAACCCGCCCTGACAGAGCCTTCATTGTCCCTCACCCGACAAGTGCTCTACGCCCAGGGTGCCCGCAGGGTTCCCGCCCGCCCTCCTTACCGGGCCACGATGTCCGGCGCCCCCAGCCGCGCCGCGTCGGCCGTCAGGTCGTCGGGCTGGCGCTGCGACTCCCGCTCGGCCTCGACCCGCTTCTCGTAGTGCTGGATCTCCCGGTCGACCTGGCCCTTGTCCCAGCCGAGGACCGGCGCCATCAGCTCGGCGACCTCGCGGGCACAGCGCGTGCCCCGGTCGAAGGTCTCGATGGAGATGCGGGTGCGCCGGGTGAGTACGTCGTCCAGGTGCCGTGCGCCCTCGTGCGAGGCGGCGTAGACGACTTCGGCGCGCAGATAGTCGTCGGCGCCGGTGAGCGGCTCGCCCAGGGAGGGGTCGGCGGCGACGAGTTCGAGCAGTTCCTCCGTCAGCGAGCCGTAGCGGTTGAGCAGATGCTCGACGCGTACGACGTGCAGTCCGGTGCGGGCGGCGATCCGGGCCCGTGCGTTCCACTGCGCGTGGTACCCCTCGGCGCCGAGCAGCGGGGTCTCCTCGGTGACGCAGTCGGCGACCCGCAGGTCGAGCCCGTGCACGGCCTCGTCGACGGCGTCCTTGGCCATCACCCGGTACGTCGTGTACTTGCCGCCCGCCACGACGACCAGGCCGGGCACCGGGTGGGCGACGGTGTGCTCGCGCGACAGCTTGCTGGTGGCGTCCGACTCGCCGGCCAGCAGCGGGCGCAGCCCGGCGTACACGCCCTCGACGTCGTCGCGCGTGAGCGGCACCGACAGCACCGAGTTGACGTGTTCCAGCAGGTAGTCGATGTCGGCGCTGGAGGCGGCCGGGTGGGCCTTGTCGAGGTCCCAGTCGGTGTCCGTGGTGCCGATGATCCAGTGCCGGCCCCAGGGGATGACGAACAGCACGGACTTCTCGGTGCGCAGGATGAGGCCGGTGGTGGAGTGGATGCGGTCCTTGGGCACGACCAGGTGGATGCCCTTGGAGGCCCGGACGTGGAACTGACCGCGCTCGCCCACCATCGCCTGGGTGTCGTCGGTCCACACCCCGGTCGCGTTCACCACCTGCTTGGCGCGGACCTCGTACTCGCCGCCCGCCTCGACGTCCTGCACCCGCGCGCCGACCACCCGTTCGCCCTCGCGCAGGAAGGAGGTGACCCGGGCCCGGTTGGCGACCTTGGCGCCGTACGCCGCCGCGGTGCGCACCAGCGTGGCCACGAAGCGGGCGTCGTCCATCTGGGCGTCGTAGTACTGCAAGGCGCCGACCAGGGCGTCCTTCTTCAGCGCGGGCGCCACGCGCAGGGCGTGACGGCGGCTCAGGTGCCGGTGCAGCGGCAGGCCGCGCCCGTGACCGCGGGCCATGGACATGGCGTCGTACAGCGCGACGCCCGAGCCCGCGTACAGCCGCTCCCACCCCTTGTGCTGGAGCGGGTACAGGAACGGCACCGGCTTCACCAGGTGCGGCGCCAGCCGTTCGAGCAGCAGCCCGCGCTCCTTCAGCGCCTCCCGCACGAGCACGAAGTCGAGCATCTCCAGATAGCGCAGCCCGCCGTGGATCAGCTTGCTGGACCTGCTGGAAGTGCCCGAGGCCCAGTCCCGCGCCTCGACCAGGCCGACGGACAGGCCGCGCGTCACGGCGTCGAGCGCGGTGCCCGCACCGACCACACCGGCGCCCACCACCAGTACGTCGAGTTCGCGCTCGGCCATGGCCGCGAGTGACTCGGCGCGCTGCGCCGGCCCAAGGGTCGCTGTCCTCACTGCTGCCTCCCGCTGTCGGTCGCGTCGGCCGCACCCGTCGGGCGAGCCCGGTTCCTGGTACCCACCATGCCCAGATTCTGACCGGCCTGCCCGACTTCGGCAGCCGCAGGCCCGAACCTGTGGACAACCCCGGGACCCGATGAGCCCCAGCCTGTGGACAACTTCCCCACAGGCCCGTACCGGCGGGCACCGCGCCGTCGACACTCGCCGAAACTCCGCAGATCAATACCGCAAATCGGTCATATTTACTCCTAGTCTGACGTTGTGCTCGCCCGTCCTGTCCACCGGGCTTGCGCACCTGTCCCGCTTCGGCTACTGGGAAGGACGGCCCACGCCATGCCCGCAGATCTCGCCGTCATCGGACTCGGCCCGTACGGCCTGCCGCTGGCCCAGGCCGCCGTCGCCGCCGGCATCCCCACCCTCGGCTACCGCACAGGACCCGAGGCCGACCCGCTCACCCCCGCCGAGGTGCGCCGGATGCTCGCCACGGGCTTCCGCACCCCGACCGGACCGGCCGGACCGGCCGAGCTGGGCCGGGTCCGCACCGCCGTCATCTGCGCGCCCACCCCGCCGGGCGCGGACGGCGGCCTCGACCTCACCCAGGTGGAGGCCGCGGCCCGCACCCTCGCCGCCCACATGCGCCCGCACACCACCGTCATCCTGGAGTCGCCGGTACGGCCCGGGACGACGGAGGACTTCCTGCGCCCGCTCCTGGAGCAGGGCTCGGGGCTGCGCGCCGGCCGCGACTTCCACCTCGCCTACTCCCCCAGCCGCGTGGACCCCGGCAACCGCGACTTCACCCCGGCCAACACCCCGAAGGTCATCGGCGGCCTCACCCCCGCCTGCACCGAGTCGGCCGCGGCGTTCTACAGCCGCCTCACCGACAAGGTGGTCCGCGCCCGGGGCCCCCGGGAAGCGGAGACGGTCCAGCTCCTGGAGACCAACTTCCGGCACGTGAACATCGCCCTGGTCAACGAGATGGCCGTGCTCTGCGACGACCTCGGCGTCGACCTGTGGGACGTCCTGCGCTGCGCGGAGACCAAGCCCTTCGGCTTCCACGCCTTCCGCCCCGGCCCCGGCGTCGGCGGCCACTCCGTCCCCCAGGACCTGACCGGCCGGGCCCCGCACAGCCTGCGCATGGTGGAGCTGGCCCAGCAGGTCAACGCCCAGATGCCCCGCTACGTCGTCCAGCGCGCCGCCGCCCTCCTCAATGAGCACGGCAAGTCCGCGCGCGGCGCCCGCATCCTCCTCCTCGGCGTCACCTACAAGGCCGACCTCGCCGACCAGCAGGCCACCCCGGCCGAGGAGATCGCGACCCGCCTGATGTCGATGGGCGCCGCCGTGAGCTACCACGACCCGCACATCCCGTCCTGGAACGTCGCCGACCGCCCCGTCCCCCGCGCCGACTCCCTCTACGAGGCCGCCGCCGACGCCGACCTCACGATCCTGCTCCAGCAGCACCGCACGTACGACCTCCAGGGCCTGTCGGTCAAGGCCCAGCTCCTGCTGGACACCCGGGGGGCCACACCGACGGGGGCGGCGCACCGGTTGTGAGGCGGGGGCGCACGGAATCGTGTACTGCGGAGGCTGGTGGCAGACGTTGGAATCGCCGGGTAACGTACTTGGCGTAGATCCGCAGAATGCACCTCCTCCGGAACGGGCCACCTGGTGGCGGTCCGGAACCGCAGAAGGTGGGAGCCCACCGCAGTGGGCCTGCGGCAGGCTCCCGAGAAGTGAACGGAGTGTCCACCCCTATGTCTCGTAGGGGTGGCCGCTCACTTCCCGTAAATCCGCAGGATCCACCTCCTCCGGAACTTCACCATCCGCAGACGGATCCGGTCCCAGCGGGTGGGCTTGCGGTGACGGCCCATGGCGCGCCCCCTTCCACGATGCCGCCCATATCCCGGTGAGGCGGTCCGTCTGGAATTCGGGCCGGGCCCCGAGGAGCGGGGTCCGGAACGGTTCCTTGGAAGGGGGCGCCCCAGAGAACTGGGTCGCCGAGCAGGGACATTACCGATCCGGCACGGCCCTCCCGGGCGTATTCACCCCGAACACCACCGCACGCCCCCATGCCACGTCGCGCGCCCCCTCAAGAGCCCCCGAGCACGCGAAAGGGGCCGGTCACCCATCAGGTGACCGGCCCCTTCACATGCCGTGGCGGCTACCGCCGGTGCTGCGAGTCCGCGACCGTGACCTCGACGCGCTGGAACTCCTTCAGCTCGCTGTAGCCGGTGGTGGCCATGGCGCGGCGCAGGGCGCCGAAGAAGTTCATCGAGCCGTCGGGGTTGCGGGACGGGCCGGTGAGGATCTCCTCGATGGTGCCGACCGTGCCGAGGTCGACCTTCTTGCCGCGCGGCAGCTCCTCGTTGACGGCCTCCATGCCCCAGTGGTTGCCCTTGCCCGGCGCGTCGGTCGCGCGGGCCAGCGGGGAGCCCATCATCACGGAGTCGGCGCCGCAGGCGATGGCCTTGGGCAGGTCGCCGGACCAGCCGACGCCGCCGTCGGCGATGACGTGCACGTACCGGCCGCCGGACTCGTCCATGTAGTCCCGGCGGGCCGCGGCCACGTCGGCGACCGCGGTGGCCATGGGCACCTGGATGCCCAGCACGTTGCGCGTGGTGTGGGCGGCGCCGCCGCCGAAGCCGACGAGGACGCCCGCGGCGCCGGTGCGCATCAGGTGCAGGGCGGCGGTGTAGGTGGCGCAGCCGCCGACGATCACCGGGACGTCGAGTTCGTAGATGAACTGCTTCAGGTTCAGCGGCTCGTGCGAGCCGGAGACGTGCTCCGCGGAGACGGTGGTGCCGCGGATGACGAAGATGTCGACGCCCGCGTCCACGACGGCCTTGGAGAACTGGGCGGTGCGCTGCGGGGAGAGCGCGGCGGCGGTGACCACGCCCGAGTCGCGCACCTCCTTGATGCGCTGCCCGATCAGCTCCTCCTTGATGGGAGCGGCGTAGATCTCCTGGAGGCGGCGGGTCGCGTTGTCGGTGTCCAGCTCGGCGATCTCGTCGAGCAGCGGCTGCGGGTCCTCGTGCCGGGTCCAGAGCCCTTCCAGGTTGAGGACGCCGAGGCCGCCCAGCTCGCCGATGCGGATGGCGGTGGCCGGGGAGACGACCGAGTCCATGGGAGCGGCCAGGAACGGCAGCTCGAAGCGGTAGGCGTCGATCTGCCAGGCGATCGAGACCTCCTTCGGGTCCCGCGTACGGCGGCTGGGGACGACGGCGATGTCGTCGAAGGCGTACGCCCGGCGGCCGCGCTTGCCGCGCCCGATCTCGATCTCAGTCACGTCTGTGGCCTTTCCCTGATGCGTTGCAGCGCCTTCCAGTATCCCCGACGGGTGCGCCGGGGCACCGCAGAGGGCGGCCCCGGATACTCCGGAGCCGCCCTCGGAGGCTGCTGCCCGTGTACTTGCTTGCTACGACCGTACGGCCGCCTACTTGCTGCGGCTGTAGTTCGGCGCCTCGACCGTCATCTGGATGTCGTGCGGGTGGCTCTCCTTGAGGCCCGCGGAGGTGATCCGGACGAAGCGGCCCTTGGACTCCATCTCCTCGATGGTGGCCGCGCCCACGTAGCCCATGGTCTGGCGCAGGCCGCCGACGAGCTGGTGCAGGACGTTGGCCAGCGGGCCCCGGTAGGGGACCTGGCCCTCGATGCCCTCGGGCACGAGCTTGTCGTCGGAGGCGACCTCGGCCTGGAAGTAGCGGTCCTTCGAGTACGACCGGCCCTGGCCGCGGGACTGCATGGCGCCCAGCGAGCCCATGCCGCGGTACGACTTGAACTGCTTGCCGTTGATGAACTGCAGCTCGCCCGGCGACTCCTCGCAGCCCGCGAGCAGGCTGCCCAGCATCACGGTGTCGGCGCCGGCGGCCAGCGCCTTGCCGATGTCGCCGGAGTACTGGAGGCCGCCGTCGCCGATGAGGGGCACCCCGGCGGCGCGGGCGGCGAGGGACGCCTCGTAGATCGCGGTGACCTGCGGGACGCCGATGCCGGCGACGACGCGGGTCGTACAGATGGAGCCGGGGCCGACGCCGACCTTGATGCCGTCGACACCCGCGTCGATCAGGGCCTGGGCGCCGTCGCGGGTGGCGACGTTGCCGCCGACGACGTCGATGCCGACGCTCGACTTGATCTTCGACATCCAGCTCAGCGCGTTGCTGTTGTGCCCGTGCGAGGTGTCGACGACGAGGAAGTCCACCCCGGCCTCGGCGAGCGCCTGGGCGCGGTCGAGGGCCTCGGGGCTGGCGCCCACGGCGGCGCCGACGAGCAGGCGGCCCTTGGCGTCCTTGGCGGCGTGCGGGTACTGCTCGGCCTTGACGAAGTCCTTGACCGTGATCAGGCCCTTGAGGATGCCGTCGGCGTCGACCAGCGGCAGCTTCTCGATCTTGTGGCGGCGCAGCAGCTCCATGGCGTCCACGCCGGAGATGCCGACCTGGCCGGTGACCAGCGGCATCGGCGTCATGACCTCGCGCACCTGCCGGGTGCGGTCGGTCTCGAAGGCCATGTCGCGGTTGGTGACGATGCCGAGCAGCTTGCCCGCGCCGTCGGTGACCGGGACGCCGCTGATGCGGAACTTGGCGCACAGGGCGTCGGCCTCGCCGAGGGTGGCGTCCGGGTGGATGGTGATGGGGTTGGCCACCATGCCCGACTCGGAGCGCTTCACCAGGTCGACCTGGTTGGCCTGGTCCTCGATGGACAGGTTGCGGTGCAGGACGCCGACGCCGCCCTGGCGGGCCATGGAGATGGCCATCCGGGACTCGGTCACCTTGTCCATGGCCGCGGAGAGCAGCGGGATGTTGACCCGCACGTTGCGGGAGATGCGGGACGAGGTGTCGACCGCGTTCGGAAGCACCGCGGAGGCGCCCGGCAGCAGCAGCACGTCGTCGTAGGTCAGCCCGAGTGTCGCGAATTTCTCGGGCACTCCGTCGACGTTGGCAGTCATGACACCTTCCCCAAATGGCCTTGATCGGTGCGGATGTCCATGCTAACGGGAAGTGGACGTGGGTCATTCCACGATCAAGGAAGCGTGCGACCTTCGTGTTTTTGCACGAGAGCCGCTTCCGTACGAGGCGGACCCTCGCCGGGCGCCGCGCGCCCTACTGCTCCGCCAGCGCCCGCAGCCGGCTCAGCGCCCGGTGCTGGGCGACCCGCACCGCCCCTGGTGACATTCCCAACATCTGCCCGGTCTCCTCGGCCGTGAGTCCGACCGCGATGCGCAGCAGGAGCAGCTCGCGCTGGTTCTCCGGCAGGTTGGCCAGGAGTTTCTTGGCCCAGGCGGCGTCGCTGTTGAGCAGCGCCCGCTCCTCGGGGCCCAGCGAGTCGTCCGGCCGCTCGGGCATCTCGTCGGACGGGACGGCGGTCGAGCCGGGGTGGCGCATCGCGGCGCGCTGGAGGTCGGCGACCTTGTGGGCGGCGATGGCGAAGACGAACGCCTCGAAGGGGCGTCCGGTGTCCTTGTAGCGGGGCAGCGCGAGCAGCACCGCGACGCAGACCTCCTGGGCGAGGTCCTCGACGAAGTGCCGGGCGTCACCGGGCAGCCGGGACAGGCGCGTACGGCAGTAGCGCAGCGCCAGGGGGTGGACATGGGCGAGCAGGTCGTGCGTGGCCTGCTCGTCCCCGTCCACGGCGCGGTGGACGAGCCCACCTACCGTCCCCTGGTCCGGGGGCGTCTCGTCGTCACGCATCGGTCCATCGTGCCTTGCGGCCGTCCGATCCGTGGCTTCGTGCCTGTTGTTGTGCACCGAAGCGTTATGAGCAGGTGCGCCGGAACTCATCCCCTGCGCCCTCCCCTTCCGCTCGACCGACTCGTCCCCGAGGAACTCCACACCTCAAGGATGCGTCATCCGCGGCGAAACGAGCAGCGGGCACCCGGCGGGTCGCCTTGTCACCCCCGCTCACCTCGCGATAAGCGGGGAAAGTCGCATCCCCGACGGGTCCTTTCGGACTCCCTCGCACGGGGGCGCTCCTAGCGGACCAGGCCCCACCGGAAGCCGAGCGCCACGGCGTGCGCCCGGTCCGAGGCGCCGAGCTTCTTGAAGAGCCGACGGGCGTGGGTCTTGACGGTGTCCTCGGAGAGGAACAGCTCGCGGCCGATCTCCGCGTTGGAGCGGCCGTGGCTCATGCCCTCGAGCACCTGGATCTCACGCGCGGTGAGGGTGGGCGCGGCACCCATCTCGGCCGAGCGCAGCCGGCGCGGGGCGAGCCGCCAGGTCGGGTCGGCGAGGGCCTGGGTCACGGTGGCGCGCAGCTCGGCGCGCGAGGCGTCCTTGTGCAGGTAGCCACGGGCACCGGCGGCGACCGCGAGGGCCACGCCGTCCAGGTCCTCGGCGACGGTGAGCATGATGATGCGCGCGCCGGGGTCGGCGGACAGCAGCCGCCGGACGGTCTCGACGCCGCCCAGACCGGGCATGCGCACGTCCATCAGAATCAGGTCCGAGCGGTCGGCTCCCCAGCGGCGGAGGACTTCCTCGCCGTTGGCGGCCGTCGTCACGCGCTCGACGCCGGGCACGGTCGCGACCGCACGGCGGAGCGCCTCTCGGGCAAGCGGGGAGTCGTCGCAGACGAGGACGGAAGTCATGGCCGTCCTCCGCAGCTCTTGCGCGTCACGTTGAGCCTCCAGGCTGGTACGAAATCGTCACCTGTGCGGTCGACCGTCCCGGACGCCCGCCCGAGCACTTGTTCCTTCAACCGCCTCCGCACTCTCAACGATGGTCACTCGAAAGAGTTACGGGGCTGTGTGTCGTCTTCGGCACTCTACGTGAGGGGGCCGCCACGCAGCAGACATGCGCGTCGGACCCGCGCCGTTTCATCACAAGCGGTGCCCCATTCAGCCGCTTTTCTTCCACTTCGCTGGTGTCTGCGGCTAGATTCGCAATGAGTCATATTTTCATCTCCTTAGATCGTAGTTGTACGGTCGTGGACACCGTATCCACCCAGAACGGCTACAAGGGGTCACGCAATGGCAGATTTCTCCCGCCTTCCCGGACCGAACGCGGACCTGTGGGACTGGCAGCTCCTGGCTGCGTGCCGCGGGGTGGACAGCTCGCTCTTCTTCCATCCGGAAGGCGAACGCGGTGCGGCACGGAGCGCTCGCGAGAACTCGGCCAAGGAGGTCTGCATGAGGTGCCCGGTCCGCGCCGAGTGCGCGGCGCACGCGCTGGCGGTGCGTGAGCCGTACGGCGTGTGGGGCGGGCTGACCGAGGACGAGCGCGAAGAACTGATGGGACGGGCCCGCAACCGCCTGGTGGCGGCGACGGCCTCGGCGTCGGCCGGCGGGGAGGCGGCCGCCCCTCACTGAAGGAACGTTTCTCTGAAAGAAGGCGACGAAAGGCTCTCGACAGCCCGGTGCAGGACACCCCGACGCGGTCGGTGTGTGACTCCCCGACGCGCTCAGCGCGCCGCCGACTGGCGCGCCCCCGCCCGGGCCAGCTCGTCCAGGGTCGCCACCACCGCCGGCACCTGCGCCAGGTCGGGCAGCGTGAGCGCGACGATCTCCCGCCGCACGGCCGGCTCCAGCGCGACCGTCCGCACCCCCCGGGGCCGTACGGACTCGACGGCGAGCTGGGGCAGCACGGCCACGCCGAGGCCCGCACCGACCAGGCCGACCACCGCCGGGTAGTCGTCGGTCGCGAAGTCGATGCGGGGAGAGAACCCGGCACCTTCGCACACCTCGACCAGCTGACCGCGACAGCGCGGGCAGCCCGCGATCCAGGACTCCCGGGCCAGCTCCCCGATGGCCACCGACCCCTCGGTACGGGCGAGCCGGTGCCCGTCCGGGACCAGCGCAACCAGCCGGTCGGTCAGCAGCGGCCGTACGACGAGGTCGTCCCACTCCTCGGCGCCGGCCGCGCCCTCGTAGCGGAAGGCGAGGGCCACGTCGCAGTCGCCCTCGCGCAGCAGCTCGACGGAGTTCGGCGGCTCGGCCTCCTCCAGGGAGACCCGGGTGCCGGGGTGCGCGGCGCGCAGCGCGGCCAGGGCGGTCGGTACGAGGGTGGAGCTGCCGCTGGGGAAGGAGACCAGCCGGACCCGCCCGGCGCGCAGCCCGGCGATCGCGGCGACCTCCTCCTCGGCCGCGGTGAGCCCGGCGATGATCCCGGCGGCGTGCCGCACCAGCGCCTCTCCGGCCTGGGTCAGCCGCATCTCGCGTCCGGTGCGCACGAGCAGGGGCGTGCCGACGGAGGACTCCAGGGCCTTCATCTGCTGGCTGACGGCCGGCTGGGTGCAGCCCAGCTCGCGCCCGGCGGCGGAGAAGGAACCGGTCGATGCCACGGCGCGCAGCACGCGGAGATGACGAGCCTCGATCACACCGCCGAGGATAAGCGACCCTTTGACCGGATGCCGAATAACGCGTCGCGCCTTTGATCGCGCATGTCCTACCGTTCTCGCATGCACCTTCCCGCCATGAGGCTTCTGTCCGTCAACCTGGGACGCGCGAAGGCGGTGCCGTACACGGACCAGCCCGAGGGCGTCACCGGCATCGACAAGCGCCCCGCCGAGGGGCCCGTGCGGGTCGCGGCACCCGGGTCGAAGGGCGTCGGGGCGAGCGGTCTGGCCGGGGACTCCGTCTGCGACACCCGGCACCACGGCGGCGACGACCAGGCGGTGTACGCGGTGGCGCGCGAGGACCTGGACGCCTGGGAAGGCGAGCTGGGCCGCGCGCTGCCGAACGGCTCGTTCGGCGAGAACCTCACCACCACCGGCCTCGACCTCGCCGGTGCCCTCATCGGCGAGCGCTGGCGGGTCGGCCCCGAGCTGCTCCTGGAGGTGACGTCCGGACGCATCCCCTGCCGCACCTTCCAGGGCCACATGGGTGAGCCGCGCTGGGTGAAGCGCTTCACGGAGAAGGGCGTGCCGGGCGCCTACTTCCGGGTCCTGGAGCCGGGCGAGATCCGGGCCGGCGACCCGGTGCGGATCGTGCACCGGCCCGCCCACGAGGTGACGGTGGCCCTGCAGTTCCGCGCGGTGACCACCCAACGGGAGCTGCTCCCCCGGCTGCTCGCGGCGGGCGACGCGCTGCACGGGGAGGCGCTGGCGACGGCGCGGAAGTACGTGGCGCAGTACGGCGCCTGAGCGAAGCGGACGGGCTCGGTCCGGTCCCCTCCCCGCGCGCCCCTAACCTTGCGCCATGACAACGGCATTGATTACCGGATCGACGGCGGGCCTCGGCGCCGCGTTCGCCCGCCGGCTCGCGGCCGACGGCCACGACCTGGTGCTGGTGGCCCGCGACACCAAGCGGCTGCGCGAACAGGCCACCGAACTGCACGACCGGCACGGCATCGAGGCGGAGGTGCTGACGGCGGACCTGTCGACGGACGCCGGCATCGACGCGGTGGCCGCCCGGCTGGGGGACCGCAGGAACCCCGTCGACCTGCTGATCAACAACGCCGGTTTCGGCAACAAGGGCCGTTTCCTCGACGTCCCCATGGCCGACGAGCTGACCATGCTCAAGGTGCACTGCGAGGCGGTGCTCCGGCTGACCTCGGCGGCGGTGGAGGCGATGCGGGAGCGGGGCCGCGGCGGCGTCGTCAACGTGGCCTCGGTCGCCGCCTTCGTCCCGCGCGGCACCTACGGCGCCTCCAAGGCGTGGGTCGTGCAGTTCACCCAGGGCGTGGCGAAGGACCTGGCCGGCAGCGGCGTACGCCTGATGGCCCTGGCGCCCGGCTTCGTGCGCACGGAGTTCCACGAGCGGGCCGGCATGGGCACGGACAACATCCCGAACTGGATGTGGCTCGACGCGGACAACGTCGTCGCCGCGGGCCTCGCCGACCTGTCCCGCGGCAAGTCCCTGTCGATCCCCGACCCCCGCTACAAGACCCTGATGGGCGCGGCCAAGCTGGTGCCGCGGGGCCTGCTGGGCGGGATCACGTCGCGGACGGGGCGCAAGTACGGGCCGCAGTAGGGCCGTCGGCGAGATCGTCGGCAACCCGGGACCGTCACCCGACCGTGTGATCCGGTGCGGTCCGTCCTGAACCGTGTGCCGGTGCGACGTAGCGTCGGGTGGCTGCGCCCGTGGTGTGCGGGAGGTCGCAGGGCGGCGAGCGAGAGGACGGGATCGGGTGAGTGCGGGCACGGGTGACCGGGGCGAGCTGTTCGTCGACGGCACCGGCGGAGGGCGTACGGACGGGGCGACGGCGGGCCGCACACGGCGGGCGGCTGCCGGGGTGGGCCGGGCTCCCGCGGGCGGCGGAGCGGCGGTGATGTTCTCCGACGGCGTCCCCTCGCCCTCGCACTCCCCCGCCGCCGCATCCGGTGCCCCGGCCGAGAGCACCGGTGTTCCCGCCGAGGGCACCCGCTCGGCGGCACTGCCACGTGCCCGTACCGGCCCGCCGCGCCGCGGGTCCCGACGGGAGAAGAAATCGTGGCCGAAGATCGCGCAGCGGATCGTGCCGGACGATCTCCAGCCCGAGGTGCTGCGCCTGGAGCTGACGGAACTCGGGGACGCGTTCCGGGCGTACCAGCGGCGGCCCGAACCGGATCTCGCCGTCCTCGCCGAACTGCACGACCGCAAGGCCCGCGCCTTCGCCCTGTGGGCGGACGTCACCGACGACGCGTCCCTGCGGGAGGAAGCGGACCGGGCCGCGGCGGCCGCGCGGACCACCCGCGAGATGGACGCCAACCGCCGCGGCGTCCCGGTGGACGGGGAGGGGCCGGTCGTCGAGCGGTTGCTGACCCGGGGCCAGGGCGTCCACGCCCGCACGGTGCTGGAGCACGTCCGGGTCGGGTCCCCGCTCCCCGGGGCGGAGGCGCGGCTCGCGGTGCTGATGCTCACCCTGCGGGCCGCGCGCGCCGGTACCGGGAACGTCACCGGGCAGGACCTCGGCGGCTGGTTGCAGGGCGACGCCGAGCGGGTGCTCCAGGAGCTCGTCGACGTGGGCTGGCTGCTGCTGCCGGAGGACGTCACCGCCGACGACGCGCTGACGTCCCGGCCCGAGGAGCCCGCCCAGGTGACGGTTCCCTCGCTGCTGGCCACCGCGCCCCGCCCGTTCTTCTTCGGCAAGGTCACCCGGGCCCGGCTCTCGGGGTGGGCGCAGAAGGTGGTGGGTGACCGGAAGCTGCGGAAGAAGAAGGCCGGGGCTGCCACCAGGCTCCTCGCGGTGTACACCGCGGCCCACAGCCGTCCCGGCGGGTGCCTGGGAGGCGGCGGCGAGGACGCCGGTCTGGCGCTGGACGAGGTCGCCCAGTTCTGCGGCCTGCGGCCCGAGGAAGTCGCCGAACACGCCGGACTGCTGACCGCCGCGGGCTGGCTCGAGGAGGAGGCGGACACCACCGCCGGCCGGCTACGGGGCCGACTCGCCGAACGCGTACTACCACTGAGCGGCCTGCTGTGACGGCGCCCCCAAGGGTCGCGGGGAACTGAGACTCGTCAGCTGCAACACCCCCAAGGGGCGCGGGGAACTGCGCGACCAGCCACAACGGCGCCGCACCCGGCAACAAACCCGACGGGGCAGACGCGTCCCCGGCACCGGCGCCCCGACGCAACGGTGCCCGGCCCCCCGCAGGGGACCGGGCACCGTTCACTCGGCTCAGCTCAGCGCAGCGCTCAGTGGGCGTGCCCGTGGCCGTGGCCCGCCGCGGCCGGCTCTTCCTCTTCCTTCTTCTCGACGACCAGGGTCTCGGTCGTCAGCAGGAGGGAGGCGATGGAGGCGGCGTTCTCCAGGGCGGAGCGGGTGACCTTCACCGGGTCGATGACGCCGGCCTTGACCAGGTCGCCGTACTCGCCGGTGGCGGCGTTGAAGCCCTGGCCCTTGTCGAGCTCGGCGACCTTGGAGGTGATGACGTAGCCCTCCAGGCCGGCGTTCTCGGCGATCCAGCGCAGCGGCTCGACGGCGGCGCGGCGGACGACCGCGACACCGGTGGCCTCGTCGCCGGTCTTGCCGAGGTTGCCCTCGAGCACCTTGACGGCGTGGACCAGCGCGGAGCCACCACCGGAGACGATGCCCTCCTCGACCGCGGCGCGGGTCGCGGAGATGGCGTCCTCCAGACGGTGCTTGCGCTCCTTCAGCTCCACCTCGGTGGCGGCGCCGACCTTGATCACGCACACGCCGCCGGCCAGCTTCGCGAGGCGCTCCTGGAGCTTCTCGCGGTCCCAGTCGGAGTCCGTGGCCTCGATCTCGGCCTTGATCTGGTTGATGCGGCCCTCGACCTCGTCGCGCTTGCCGGCACCGTCGACGATCGTGGTGTCGTCCTTGGTGACGGTGATGCGGCGGGCGGTGCCGAGCACCTCGAGGCCGACCTGGTCGAGCTTGAGGCCGACCTCCTCGGAGATGACCGTGGCGCCGGTGAGGACGGCCATGTCCTGCAGCATCGCCTTGCGGCGGTCGCCGAAGCCGGGGGCCTTGACGGCCACCGCGTTGAAGGTGCCGCGGATCTTGTTGACGACGAGGGTGGAGAGCGCCTCGCCCTCCAGGTCCTCGGCGATGATCAGCAGCGGCTTGGAGGCGTTGGCCTGGATGACCTTCTCCAGCAGCGGCAGCAGGTCCGCGATGGAGGAGATCTTGCCCTGGTTGATCAGGATGTACGGGTCGTCGAGGACGGCCTCCATGCGCTCCTGGTCCGTCACGAAGTACGGCGACAGGTAGCCCTTGTCGAAGGCCATGCCCTCGGTGAAGTCCAGCTCCAGACCGAAGGTGTTGGACTCCTCGACGGTGATGACACCGTCCTTGCCGACCTTGTCCATCGCCTCGGCGATCAGCTCGCCGACCTGCTGGTCCTGGGCGGACAGCGCGGCCACGGCGGCGATGTCGGACTTCTCGTCGATCGGGCGGGCGGTGGCGAGAAGGTCTTCCGACACGGCGGCGACGGCCGCGTCGATGCCCTTCTTCAGCAGCGCCGGGGAGGCACCCGCGGCGACGTTCTTCAGGCCCTCGCGCACGAGCGCCTGGGCGAGCACGGTGGCGGTGGTGGTGCCGTCACCCGCGATGTCGTTGGTCTTGGTCGCCACCTCCTTCACCAGCTGGGCGCCGAGGTTCTCGTACGGGTCCTCGACCTCGACCTCGCGGGCGATGGTGACGCCGTCGTTGGTGATGGTGGGGGCGCCGAACTTCTTGTCGATGACGACGTTGCGGCCCTTGGGGCCGATCGTCACCTTCACGGTGTCGGCGAGCTTGTTGACGCCGCGCTCGAGGGCGCGACGGGCGTCCTCGTCGAACTTCAGGATCTTCGCCATGGGAGCGTGAGCCCTCTTCCGGAAATCTTGGGGTTATACGGCAACTGCGCCCCCGACGCCCGGCTTTTTAAGGTCGCGGGAGCCAGGGGCGCAGCTGGAAAGCAAGGTGCTTCGGTGAAGTGAAGAGCTACTTGAGAGCTGCTTCTACTTCTCGACGATCGCGAGCACGTCGCGGGCCGAGAGGACGAGGTACTCCTCGCCGTTGTACTTCACCTCGGTGCCGCCGTACTTGCTGTAGAGCACGACGTCGCCGACGCTGACGTCGAGCGGAAGGCGGTTGCCGTCCTCGAAGCGGCCCGGGCCGACGGCCAGGACGACGCCCTCCTGGGGCTTCTCCTTGGCGGTGTCCGGAATGACCAGGCCCGAAGCCGTGGTCTGCTCGGCGTCGAGCGGCTGGACCACGATGCGGTCCTCGAGCGGCTTGATGGCAACCTTGGAGCTGGTGGTCGTCACGATCCGACCTCCCCCTTCGGAGATCTCACGGGGTTAACTGTCTGAGGTGGCGACCAGGTGGATCCGTCGTCGCGGGTGCCGGACCTGCCCGTCGCGTAGTTGGCACTCTCCAGTGGGGAGTGCCAGACCCGAGACTATGACTGCGATTAGCACTCGGTCAAGCGGAGTGCCAATGCCGACGGCGCGTCGGCGGTGTTTTCGTGTGAACGCCGGTTTGTGGAGGCACCCGGCGTGGGTGTGGGCGTCGCTGGGGGCTGCCGCCCCCAGGCCCCCGCTTCGGCCCTGAACGGACCTCGTCCTCAAACTCCCCCGGAGGGGGCACCCCCAACGGGCTGGAGAATGCCGGTCGGCGACAGGAGGGCAGGGGTCGGCGCGCCCGAGGGCTCAGAGGTAGTCCTCCAAGTTGCCCACCCTCAGTCCCTGCTCCTCGATCGTGTTCAGCAAACGTTCCGTGCGGGCCGTCAGGTTCGTGGCCGTCGGGTGGTCCGGGTCCACGGCGATGATGTCGCCGGGGTGCAGGCGGGGCTCGCCGCGCGTGTAGGTGAGGGCGCCGTCGGCGTCCAGGGTGGCGCGCCACAGGACCAGGGCCGTGATCCCGCAGTCGGCGGCGGCGCGCAGGGTCGTGGTGTCGTACGTGCCGTGCGGCGGGCGGAAGAGGTGGGCGCGGACGCCGAAGCGGGACCTGAGCTTGGTCTGCTGGCCGCAGATCTCGGCGCGCTGACCGGCGTACGGCAGGCCGCGCAGGGAGCGGTGATCGAGGGTGTGGTTCTGCAGGCTCGCGCCGAAGGGGCGCAGCCGGGCGAGGTCGCCGTAGGCCGGTCCGGCGACGGTGTCGGTGAGGAACAGGGTGACCGGGAGCCGCCGTTCGCGGACCAGGCCGGCGAAGGCGGGGTCGCGCTCGGCGCTGTCGTCGTAGGTGAGGAAGACGACCGGGTCGTCGGTGCGGACGTGGTCCACGGCGGACGGCGTCCGACGGCCCCGGTCGGCGTCCTGGGCCGGGTCCCCGGCCGCCGCCGCGTGCTCGACGGGGGCGGGGCCGGTGGCGAGCCGGTCGCAGGCGGTGAGCGGGAGCAGCAGGAGCAGGAGGAGCAGGAGGGGGGCCGGGGCGGCGCCGGGCGGGCGGGACCGCCCTCGCCTCACAGGTAGTCCTCCAGGCGGGCCACCGCGTATCCGTCGGCGGTGATCCGGTCCAGGAAGCGGCGGACCATGTCGGTCATCGTGCCGTCCCAGTCGTCGGTGCCCCGGAAGTGGGTGAGGACGATGTCGCCGGGGTGCAGGTCCTGGTCCCACTCCCGGTACTCCCAGTGGTCGACGTACACCTCCTCGCTCCAGATCGGGGCGTACTCGATCCCGCAGGACTTGGCGGCGCGCAGGGTGTCGCGGTTGTAGTTGCCGTAGGGCGGGCGGAAGAGGACGGGGCGCTTGCCGTAGTGCTTCTCCATCACGTCCTGCATGCCGCAGATCTCCCGCTTCTGGTCCTCGTAGGAGAGACCGGGGAGGTAGGGGTGGCTCAGGGTGTGGTTGTTGAGGGTGATGCCGCGGGCCTGCATCTTCTTGAAGTAGCCGTAGTCGTCCTTGATCTCCTCGTCGGTGAGGAAGACGGTGTACGGGATCTTCAGTTCGCTCATCATCTTCAGGAACGCCGGGTCCTTCTCGGCGCCGTCGTCGATGGTGAGGAAGACGATCTTCTCCTTGGTGGGGACCGTGGTGAAGACCGGCGGGAGGTCGTCCGACTCCTGGCCGTCGACCTCGAAGCCCTCGCGGGCCTCGATCTCCGGCTTCTTCGCGGGGGGCGCGGGGGCCGTCAGCGGGACCTTGTCGAGTTTCCAGCGCTTGGCGGCGGCGGCCAGGGCGGCCCGGGCCTCGCGCGCCTTCGCCGCGCCGTCGACCGCGCGGGCCGGGGGTGCCTGCTGACCGGGGGCGCCCCGCACGCCCTGGTCGTCGCCCTGCGCGCAGCCGGCGGCGAGGGCGGCTACGGCGACGGCGAGGACGGCGGTGGCACGAGGTGTCCGAGACACGCGACGCGACACCCGACTTTTGTCATTTTGTACGACTTCTCGCATGGTGCCGGATCCTCGCAGTCCCCTGCCGCCGAACCCGGCCCGACACCGCGCCGGAGGCACACGATCCACCGACTGGCCCACAATGACCCGGTGAACGACCTCGACTTCCTCCTCACCCCCGAAGGCCGCGCGCTCCTCGACGAGGTGCGCGACACCGACCCCGCACGGGAGTTGGCGGTCGCGACCCGGCTGCGGCGCACGCACCCCGCCGAGCTGGTGTCGGCGGCGCTCGGGCAGGCGCGGCTGCGGCAGCGCGCGGTGGCGAAGTTCGGGGCCGAGGACGCCGGGCGGATGTTCTTCACGCCCAACGGGGTCGAGCAGTCCACCCGCGCGAGCGTGGCGGCGTACCGGGCGGAGCGGTTCGCGGCGCTGGGCGTGACCTCCGTCGCCGACCTGTGCTGCGGGATCGGGGGCGACGCGATCGCGCTGGCCAGGGCCGGGATCCGGGTGCTCGCCGTCGATCGGGACCCGGCCACGGCCGCGGCGGCCCGCGCCAACGCCGACGCGCTGGGGCTAGGCGACCTGATCGAGGTGCGCGAGGCGGATGTCGCGGAAGTGGACACGGAGGCGTACGACGCCGTGTTCGTCGATCCCGCGCGCAGGGGCGGGCGGGGCCGGATCTTCGATCCCGAGGCGTACTCGCCGCCGTTGTCCTGGGCCGTGCGGGCGGCCCGTACGGCCTCCCGGGCCGCCGCGCTGAAGGTGGCGCCCGGCATCCCGCACGAGGCGGTGCCCGAGGACGCCGAGGCGGAGTGGATCTCCGACGGCGGGGACGTGAAGGAGGCCGTGCTGTGGTTCGGGACCGGCGCGGCGCCGGGGGCGGTGCGGGCCACACTGCTGCCCGGCCCCCGCACCCTGCCGGGCACCGGCCTGCCCGACCCCGAGGTGCGCCCGCCCGGCCGGTACCTGTACGAGCCGGACGGCGCCGTCATCCGCGCCCACCTGGTCGCCGAGGTCGCCGAGGACCTGGACGGCGGGCTGATCGACCCGACCATCGCCTACGTCACCGCCGACGAGCTGCGCAGCACCCCGTACGCCACCGCCTACGAGATCACCGACCGGATGCCCTTCAACGTCAAGAAGCTCAAGGCGCTGCTGCGGGAGCGCGGGGTCGGCACGCTGACGGTGAAGAAGCGGGGCTCGGCGGTGGAGCCGGAGGAGCTGCGGAAGAAGGTCAAACCGCAGGGTCCGAACGCCGCGACCGTGTTCATGACACGGGTCGCGGGGGCGCCGACGATGCTGATCGGGCGCCCGGCGGGTTAACCGTCCGCCTCCCGCGCCCGGTCCAGCAGGAGCGCGCGTTCGCGGGCGTTGCGGGTCAGGGACGCGGCGCGTTCGAACTCCGCGCGTGCCTCGCTCGTACGGCCCAGGCGGGCCAGGAGGTCGCCGCGGACGCTGGGGAGCAGGTGGTAGTCGCGCAGGGCGGGTTCGGCGGCGAGGGCGTCCACGAGGGCCAGTGCGGGGGCCGGTCCCTCGGCCTTGGAGACGGCGACCGCGCGGTTGAGTTCCACGACCGGGGACGGGGTGCGGGCCGCGAGCAGGCCGTAGAGCGTGGCGATGCGGGGCCAGTCGGTCTCCTGGTACGTGTGGGCCGTCGCGTGGCAGGCGGCGATCGCGGCCTGGAGGACGTACGGGCCCGGGGCGCCGGAGCCGGTGGCGGCGTGGGCGTGGTCGAGGGCGGTGATGCCGCGGGCGACGAGCAGGCGGTTCCAGCGGTGGCGGTTCTGGTCCTCCAGGAGGACGGGCTCGCCGTCGGGGCCGGTGCGGGCCGCGGTGCGGGAGGACTGGAACTCCAGCAGCGCGGTCAGGCCGTGGACCTCGGGTTCCTTCGGCATCAGGGCCGACAGGACGCGGGCCAGGCGCAGGGCGTCCTCGCACAGGGCGGGGCGGAGCCAGTCGTCGCCGGCGGTGGCCGCGTAACCCTCGTTGAAGATCAGGTAGATGACCTCCAGGACCGAGCCGAGGCGGGCCGCGCGGTCCGGGCCGTACGGCACCTCGAAGTCGATGTTCTTCCTGGCCAGGGTGCGTTTGGCGCGCACGATGCGCTGCGCGACGGTCGGTTCGGGGACGAGGCAGGCGCGGGCGATCTCCGGCGTGGTCAGGCCGCCGAGCAGCCGGAGGGTGAGGGCGATGCGGGCCTCGGCGGACAGCACCGGGTGGCAGGCGGTGAAGACCAGCCGGAGCAGGTCGTCGTCGATGTCCTCGGGGTCGGCGGGCTCCTCGGGCGGGGGCGCCGCGGCGGGCAGGTCCCGGCCGATCTCCGCGAGCTTGCGGGCGTAGGTCTCCCGGCGCCGGATCAGGTCGACGGCGCGGCGGCGGGCGGTGGCCATGAGCCAGGCGCCCGGGTTGTCGGGCACTCCGTCCCTGGGCCACTGCTCCAGGGCCGCGACCAGGGCGTCCTGGGTGAGTTCCTCGGCGATGCCGACGTCCCTCACGAGCCGGGCCACGCCGGCGATGACGCGGGGCGACTCCAGCCGGAAGACGGTTTCGAGGGCGGCGGTGGGCTGCGGTTCCACAGCCCACCATGCAACACCCTCGGGACGCCGGGGCAAAACGGGGCTCTGGCCGCCCTCCGTCGGCTCAGCCCTCCATCAGCTCCCGCACCTCGCAGGTCACCGTCCAGTACTCCTCGTGGGTCTTCAGGAACCGCTTGGTCCACTCGATCGCCTCGGCCCGGTCCTTGGCCTGGAGGAGGGAGTAGCCGCCGATGACCTCCTTGGTCTCGGTGAAGGGCCCGTCGGTGACGGAGAGCTGTCCGCCCTCGTAGTGGACGCGGGTGCCCTGGCTGGTCGGGGTCAGGCCGGCCGTGTCCAGCAGGACGCCGGCCTTGGTCATCTCCTCCATCAGCTTCTCCATCCGCTGCACCAGCTCGGGGCTGGGGCCGCCGGGCAGGGCGTCGGACTCCTCGATGCGGATCAGCGACAGGTAGCGGGGCATGGTGACTCCTCGGGTGGTTCGGCTGCCGGGCTTCTCCCGGCCTCTCACCCTTGCGTCGAACGGGCCGGTCGCGGATCGACACACGCCGGGAAGATTTTCGGGACCTTTCGGGACCTCGCTCAGCGCAGCGATTCCCACAGGTCGGCGGCCTCCGGCTGGTCGGCCACCACCCGGTTGGGGTCCGAGGGCGCCGGCAGCACCGGCATCGTCAGTGTGCGTACGTCGTCCGCGGCGAGGTCCCCGAGGCTGCGGCCCAGGTTCGTCAGCTCGCCCAGCGAGTCCAGGCCGGTGTCGGTGGTGAGGCTGCCGGTGAGCGCGTCGGCGACCTGGTAGAGCTTCGCGGGGTCGGTGAGCAGGTCGGTGGCGGAGACCTGTTCGAGGAGCGCCTTCACCAGCTTGTGCTGGAGCTCTATCCGGGCGAGGTCGCTGCCGCCGGCCAGCCCGTACCGGGTGCGGGCCAGGCCGAGCGCCTCGGTGCCGTCGAGGTGGTGGGTGCCGGCGTCCAGGTGCAGGTGGCTCTTGTCGTCGTCGATGTCGACGTCCGTGGTGACGGTGACCCCGCCGAGCGCGTCGACCAGGTCGGCGAAGCCGGAGAAGTCGACCTCGACGTAGTGGTCCATGCGCACGCCGGTGAGCGTCTCGACGGTTTTGACCGCGCAGACCGGCCCGCCCAGTTCGTAGGCGGTGTTGAACATCGCGCCGCTCGCCTCACGGGTCGTCCCGCCGGACGGCAGCGGGCAGGAGGGCCGCTCGACGAGCGTGTCGCGCGGGATGCTGACGACGGTGGCGGCGGTGCGGCCCGCGTCGAGGTGGACGACCATCGCGGTGTCCGAGCGGGCGCCGCCGCTGTCGCCGCCGCCGAGTTCCCGGTTCTCCTCGCCGCTGCGCGAGTCGGAGCCGAGGACGAGGAGGTTCAGGGCGCCGGTGGGCACCGGGGAGGCGGAGGGCGAGGCGGAGGGGGCGGTGACCGGTCGCGCGGGGCGGTCGTCCCCGAGGGCGCCGTTGATGTCGACGCTTTTGATGTTGCCGTTCAGGTGCCAGTACGCCCAGCCGGCCGCCCCTGCACCGAGCAGCAGGGAACCGGCCAGGGCGAGGCCGGCCACCCTCAACCCCTTCCGGCGGCCGCCCCGACCGTCCTGTCCGCCCCGTGCCGCCATGCGTCAGCCCCCGCCCTGCCAGTCCCGTCCGCGTCCCCACCCGGATGCCCCGCCGGAAGGAACATAAGTCCGAATTATTGAAACTGGAACAGGTGGGCCGGGCTTCTGCGGAAATTCTCAGACTGAGGGCTTATCCGCTCATCCCTTCGCGGCTCATACCGCCGCGGCTCATCCCTCCGCGGCTTGTCACTAAGCGGCTTGTCCCTCCTGGGGCGGCGCCGTGCTGCTGCGCACCTCCAGGCTGGTGGCCAGCTCCACCCGGGTCGCCGTCGAGGAGCCGTCGTCCCGCCCGAGGTCCAGCACCAGCCGGGCCGCCGCCTCGGCCATCTCCATCAGCGGCTGCCGTACGGTCGTCAGCGGCGGACCCACCCAGCGCGCCACCGGCAGGTCGTCGAACCCGACCACGCTCAGGTCGTGCGGGATGCGCAGCCCCAGCTCGCGCGCGGCCTCGTACAGGCCCAGCGCCTGGAGGTCGTTGCCGGCGAAGACGGCGGTCGGCCGGTCCGGGCGGCGCAGCAGCTCCAGGCCCTGCCGGTAGCCGGCCTCGTGGTGGAAGTCGCCGGTCACGATCAGGTCCGGGTCGACCGGCAACCCCGCCGTCTCCAGTGCGGCGCGGTACCCGTCGACGCGGGCGCGGCTGCACATCATGCGGGTGGGTCCGCTGATCGCGCCGATGCGGGTGTGGCCGAGGTCGACCAGGTGGCGGGTGGCGGCGAGGCCGCCCTGCCAGTTGGTGGCACCGATGGACGGCACGTCGGCGCCCGGGTCGCCGGCCGGGTCCATCACCACGAACGGGATGGAGCGGCTGGTGAGCAGGGCCCTCTGGGACTCGTCGAGGCCGGACAGCACGAGGATCACGCCGTGCGGGCGGCGGGCGGCGACCTGGTCGGCCCAGGTCCGGCCGGGTGTGAGGCGGCCCGCGCTCTCGGAGAGCACGACGCTGAGTCCGGCGTCCCTGGCCACGTTCTCCACGCCGCGGATGACCTCCATCGCCCAGGCGCTCTCCAGCTCGTGGAAGACCAGGTCGATCAGGGGCGAGCGGGTCGACTCGGCACGCCTGCGCCTATAGCCGTGGACGCGGAGCAGCTCCTCGACGCGGGCCCGGGTCGACGGTGCGACGTCGGCGCGGCCGTTGAGCACCTTCGAAACAGTCGGCGCCGACACACCGGCCTCACGCGCGATCTCGGCGAGGGTCGCGGTCTGCGGGGACCGCTTTTGCGTCCGGGTTTCAGCGGGCTGCGGGGATGTCATGGCGGCGATCGTAACCCCATGAGGCCGCCTGACGAAGGGGACGGCGGACCGAGGGCCATCGGAACATTCGGAATACCTGCCGAATCATTCGCGCTAGCGGTCGCCGTCCCCGCCGTCCTCGTCGTCGTCCTGGACCGACTCGAACCGCCACCGGTGTGCTGCCCGCGTCACCAGGCCCTTGTCCGGCTCCGGCAGTTCCGGCAGCTCGGCGTCGAGGTCGGCGTCCCACCAGGTGATGACGAGCACGCGGTCCTGCGGGGCGCGCAGGGTCTCCCGGCGGAGCGGAGTGCCTGCGAGTGCCTGGGTGCGGGCCCAGGTCAGCAGTTCCTCACCCCGGCCGGGAAGCGCCCGCGCCTCCCACATCAGCGCGACGGTCACGAGTACAGGTTCTCCTTGCTCACTTCGTGGACGTGGTCGTGGCCGTGGTGACCGTGGTGGGTGCCGTGGTCGTGGCCCCGGCCCGGCACGTGCGGGTCGGTCACCGGGAGGGAGGAGTCCGCCGAGAGGTCCCAGTCGGACGCGGCCCGGTTCCGGGCGACCATCTCGGCGCCGAGCGCGGCGACCATGGCGCCGTTGTCCGTGCACAGCTTGGGGCGGGGTACGCGCAGCCGGATGCCGGCCGCCTCGCAGCGCTCCTGGGCCAGCGCCCGCAGCCGCGAGTTGGCGGCCACGCCGCCGCCGATCATCAGGTGGTCGACACCCTCGTCCTTGCAGGCCCGCACCGCCTTGCGGGTCAGCACGTCCACGACCGCCTCCTGGAAGGAGGCCGACACGTCACGCACCGGCACCTCCTCGCCCGCCGCCCGCTTCGCCTCGATCCAGCGGGCCACGGCCGTCTTGAGACCGGAGAAGGAGAAGTCGTACGCCGCGTCGCGCGGGCCGGTCAGACCGCGCGGGAAGGCGATCGCGTCCGGGTCGCCCTCGCGCGCGTACCGGTCGATGACCGGGCCGCCCGGGAAGCCCAGGTTGAGCACACGGGCGACCTTGTCGAATGCCTCGCCGGCCGCGTCGTCGATGGTGGCGCCCAGCGGGCGGACGTCCGAGGTGATGTCCGTCGACAGCAGGAGCGAGGAGTGGCCGCCGGAGACCAGCAGCGCCATCGTCGGCTCGGGCAGCGCGCCGTGTTCGAGCTGGTCGACGCAGATGTGCGAGGCGAGGTGGTTGACGCCGTACAGGGGCTTGCCGAGCGCGTAGGCGTACGCCTTGGCCGCCGAGACGCCGACCAGCAGGGCGCCCGCGAGCCCGGGTCCCGCGGTGACGGCGATGCCGTCGAGGTCGCGGGCGCTCACCCCCGCCTCCTTGAGGGCGCGGTCGATGGTCGGCACCATCGCCTCCAGGTGGGCGCGGCTGGCCACCTCCGGCACGACGCCGCCGAAGCGGGCGTGTTCGTCGACGCTGGAGGCGACGGCGTCGGCCAGCAGGGTGGTGCCGCGGACGATGCCGACGCCGGTCTCGTCGCAGGAGGTCTCGATCCCCAGGACGAGAGGCTCGTCGCGTGAGTCAGCCATGGTTCTCGGTTCCTCGTTCGGTGCCGGGTACGGAGGTGGACGGGTCGGTCAGGCGCATCACCAGGGCGTCCACGTTCCCCGGCTGGTAGTAGCCGCGTCTGAAGCCGATGGGCTCGAAGCCGAAGCGCTCGTAGAGCCGCTGGGCCCGGGTGTTGTCCACTCGGCACTCCAGGAGCACCTCGGTGCACTCGAAGTCGGTCGCCGCGCGCAGCAGCTCGGTCAGCAGCCGCGCCCCGAGCCCGGTGCCCCAGTGGTCGCGGGCGACGGCGATGGTCTGCACGTCGGCCTGCTCCCCGGAGGTGACCAGGCCCGCGTAGCCGACGACGTGGCCGTCCTCCTCGGCGACCAGGTAGCGCCGGGTCGCGCCGGGGCCGCGCGCGTGCGCCAGCTCGGACCAGAACATCCCCCGCGACCAGGCGTCCTCGGGGAACAGCTCGCGCTCCATGCGGAGCACGGGGTCGATGTCCCACCAGCGCATCTCGCGCAGCGCGGCGGGTGCGGACTCGGCGGTGGCTGGCTCGGTCACTTCGGGGTGACCACCTTGTAGTTCTTGGGGACCTGGGCGTCCGGACGGCGCAGGTACAGCGGCCGGGGCGCGGGCAGCTCCTCCCCCGCCGCCAGCTTCTCGGCGGCCAGCCGGGCCAGGGCGGCGGCGGACACGTGCTCCGGCTCGTGCGCCCGGGGGAAGGTGTCCGGGTACAGCAGCGCGCCCGCGCCGACGGCCGGGAGCCCGGCCACCTGGCCGGCGATGTCGGCGGGCCGGTCGACGGCCGGGTCGGTGAGGCGGGTGCGGGAGTCGGCGTACCGCGCCCAGTAGACCTCCTTGCGGCGGGCGTCGGTCGCCACCACGAAGGGGCCCTCCAGGTCGGCGGCGAACGCGAGGCCGTCCAGCGTGCACAGGCCGTGCACGGGCACGCCGAGTGCGAGTCCGAAGGCGTCCGCGGTCATCAGGCCGACGCGCAGCCCCGTGTACGGGCCGGGGCCGGTGCCGGCGACGATGCCGGTGACGGCGTCGAGCCGCAGACCGGCCTCGGCGAGCACCCGGTCGACGGCGGGCAGCAGCAGCTCACCGTGCCGGCGCGCGTCGACCTGGCTCGACGAGGCGATGACGTCCGTACCGTCGTGGAGCGCGACGGTGACGGCGGGCGTGGCGGTATCCAGAGCGAGCAAGAGCACGCAAACAGCCTACGGCGCCGCGGGGCCCGCGCCGGACGCCCTGTGGACAACCCGGCGGCGCCCGGCGGGACGGGCCCGCCCACTCCGTGTCGCACACCGCGTCCGCCCGCTCACGTACTGCTACCGTCGCCCGGAGCACGACACCCGGGACGTGGCACGCGGCACGCCGGGCGCAAGACGCACGAGTACGACGACGAGGTGGTCGCCAGTGGTAAGCAGCAGCGCCGGTATCGTCACCGGCCTCACGGCGGCGGCCCTGGTGACCATCGGCGTCCTCGCCCACCAGGCGTCCGTCAGCGTCCCGGACGACCTCGGCCGGACCGGCGCGACCGTCAGCCCTGCCCCGGGCGCCGCCAAGGCGCCGCGCGACCGGCGGCATCCGCACGCGCTGCCCGCCATGTCCGGAACGGGTGAACGGGTGGTGTACTCGGTGGACGACGACCGCGTCTGGCTGGTCGGCCCCGGGAACAAGGTGCGGCGCACCTTCGAGGTCACGCCCAGCACGGTCGATCCGACCCCGGGCGCCTACACGGTCACCTCCCGGTCCAACCGCATCACCGGGTCCGACGGCATCCCGGTCGAGCACGTGGTGCGCTTCGCCGGCGCCCAGGGCGTGGCCATCGGGTTCAGCGCGGCGGTCGACGGCTCGACGGCCGCGCCCGACCCGGACCGGCCCACCGGCGGCATCCGCGAGTCGCGCGCCGACGGCGAGGCGATGTGGAATTTCGCGACGATCGGACGGCAGGTCGTCGTCGTCCCCTGACGACGCGCGGGGCCGTGGCCCCGCGGTCTACCGCCGGGTGCCGGGCGGCCTCGCGGTGGCCCCGCGGTTCGCCGCCGGGTGTCAGGCGGCCTCGCGGTGGCCGCGGTGGCGCCGCTGCCCGCGATGGTCCGGCTGTTCGAGGTCACCCTGCTGCTCGCGGACCGGCCGGGGCGTCTCGGGTGCGGGGGCACTGGGCGGCGTCGAGACCGCCGTCGCGGCGGCGCAGGAGGCGAGCAGGTCCCGCATCGACACTCCGGCGGGCTCGGGCGACTGGGGCCTCGGGCGGCCCTGCGGCTGGGCCTGGGACGTGGACGACATGGACGCCTCCTGAAGCTCGGGGGCGACGCAGTAAGGCAAGCCTAACTACGAGCTGAGTACCATGTGACCACGCGCGAGTCCCGGAGCGCAATCTTTTGCCGACGTCTTGTCGGAAATCCGGCGGGAGCCGGCACCGCACCGGTGGCTCAGCGGCTCAGCCGGCGAGGACGCCCACGTCGGCCGTGGTCCAGCGCTCGCCGAGGCCGGTCACCGTCACGTGCCGCACCTCGTCCGTGGTGTCGCCGACGGCCCGGTCGATCCGGACCCGCAACCGGTCCTCGGTCAGCTCCTCGACCTTGCCCTCGCCCCACTCGACCACGATCACCGAGTCGGGCAGGGACACGTCGAGGTCGAGGTCCTCCATCTCGTCGAGGCCGCCGGACAGCCGGTAGGCGTCCACGTGGACGAGCGGCGGACCGTCACCGAGCGGGGGGTGCACGCGGGCGATCACGAAGGTCGGGGAGGTCACCGCGCCCCGCACGTCGAGGCCCTCGCCGAGCCCCCGGGTCAGCGTCGTCTTGCCCGCGCCCAGCTCCCCGCTGAGCATCACCAGGTCACCGGCGCGCAGGAGCCCCGCGAGCCTGCGGCCCAGTTCCCGCATCTGCTCGGGGGAGGTGACGGTGATCTCGACGTCGGGCGCGGGCTCGGCGGCCCGGGAGGGCTCAGCCGGGCCCTGCGCTGCTGCTGGTGCTTCCATAGCCGTCCACGGTAGCCGCTGTCGGCACGGCGCCCGCGCGGGCGAGCAGGTCGGCGAGGCGGTCGGTGACCAGCTCGGGGTGCTCCAGCATCACCAGGTGCCCCGCGTCGGGGACCAGCACCAGCTCGGCGTCCGGCAGCAGGTCGGCGATCGCCTCGCTGTGCTCGCTCGGCGTCACCAGGTCCCGCACCCCGGCCAGGACCAGGACCGGGAGGCCGGCGAAGCGGGCGAGGGCCTCGGTCTTGTCGTGGTCGTTGAAGGCCGGGTAGTACTCGGCGACGACGTCGATCGGCGTCGACTCGATCATCCGCTCGGCGAACCGGGCCACGGCCGGGTCCACGTCCCGGGACGCGAAGGAGTACCGCTTGATGATCCCGGCGAACAGGTCCGCCGTCGCCCGCCGTCCCCGCTCCACCAGCTCGGCCCGCTGCCCCAGCGCCCGGAGCACGCCCGGCAGTACCCGCCGCACCGCGTTGACGCCGGCCACCGGCAGCCCGAAGTTGACCTCGCCGAGCCGCCCGGACGACGTACCGACGAGGGCGACGCCGACGACGCGCTCGCGGACCAGGTCGGGGAAGGCGTCGGCCAGCGCCATCATGGTCATGCCGCCCATGGAGTGCCCGACCAGCACGATCGGGCCCTCGGGTGCGGCCGCGTCGATGACGGCCTTCAGGTCGCGGCCCAGTTCCTCGATGCTGACCGGCCGGTCGTCCCGCGTCTGGGCCACGCCCCGCCCGGACCGGCCGTGGCTGCGCTGGTCCCAGTAGACGGTGCGGACGACGCCTCTGAGGGCCGCCCGCTGGAAGTGCCAGGAGTCCTGGTTGAGGCAGTAGCCGTGGCTGAAGACGACGGTGACGGGCGCGGGCGCCCTGCGGCCGAAGAGCCGCCTGCGGCGCGGGGCGCGGTCGGCGTCGGCCGCCGGGTCGAGGTCGTCGACCTCGTAGTACAGCTCGGTGCCGTCCTCGGCGTACGCCTTGCCGGGAGTGCCGCGCAGTCCGCCGTAAGGGCCCGCCGAGTCGAGGGCGAGGCGGGCCTTCTGGCGCATCCCGCGGCCGACGGTGAGCCGCTCTATCGCCACGCCGGCCGCGGCCCCGGCCGCGACCACGCCTATCGCGACCCCGGCGATGCCGGTCGCCCGGCGCCAGCCGCCCGCGGCGGCCTCGGTGGCGGCCTCCGTGGCGGAGGCGACGGCCGCCGCGACGGCCTCCCCGCTGCTCTCGCTCACGTGCACCGCTCCCCTTCGCTTGGTTCACCTGGTTCACCTGGTTCGCCCGGTTCACCGGGCCGCTGTGCGCCTACCCGCCGCCGATCGCCGTTTCACCCGGGCGCGCGTCGGCCGGGATCCGTCACTCGTTGACGTAGACGCGCGGGACGCGGCTTCCGATCCGGGTGACGATCTCGTACGCGATGGTGCCCGCCGCCTGGGCCCAGTCCTCGGCGGTGGGCTCGCCGCGGTCGCCGGGCCCGAACAGCACCGCCTCGGCGCCGGGTCCCGGCCGGTCCCCACCCAGGTCGACGACGAACTGGTCCATCGCGATCCGTCCAGCGACCGTGCGCCACTTGCCGTCGACCAGGACCGGGCCGGTGGAGGAGGCGTGGCGGGGGACGCCGTCCGCGTAGCCGAGCGGGACGAGGCCCAGGGTGGTCTCGCCAGGGGTGGTGTAGTGGTGCCCGTAGCTGACGCCGTGGCCGCCGGGGACCTGCTTGACCAGGGCCAACGAGGCGGCCAGCGTCATCACGGGCCGCAGCCCGAAGTCGGCCGGGGTGCCGATCTCGGGGCTCGGTGAGACGCCGTACATCGCGATGCCGGGCCGTACGAGGTCGAAGTGGGCGTCGGGGAGGGTGAGGGTGGCCGGCGAGTTGGCGATGTGCCGCACCTCGGGGCGCAGGCCCTGCCGCTCGGCGTACGCCGTCATCTCCCGGAAGCGGGTGAGCTGCGCGGCGATGGACGGGTGGCCGGGCTCGTCGGCGCAGGCGAAGTGGGACCAGAGCCCGGTGACCCGCAGCAGCCCTTCCCGCTCGGCCCGCAGGGCGGCCGCGACCAGTTCCTCCCAGTCCGCGCCGGGCTGGCAGCCGTTCCGGCCGAGCCCGGTGTCGGCCTTCAGCTGCACGCGCGCGGGCACGCCGGCCGCCCGTGCCGCCCCGACGACCTCCTCCATGGCCCACATTCCGCTGACGGACACGTCCAGGCGCGCCTCGACGGCCTCCCGCCAGGGCCCGCCGGGCGTCCACAGCCAGCACATGACGCGTACGTCGTCCGGCAGTCCGGCCTCCGCCGCGCGCAGGGCGAGGGCCTCCTGGGGGGTGGCGGTGCCGAGCCAGGTCGCGCCGGCCTCGACGGCGGCGCGGGCGCAGGGGACGGCGCCGTGGCCATAGGCGTCCGCCTTGACGACGGCCATCAGAGCCGCCCCGGGGGCCCGTTCGCGCAGGGCGCGGACGTTGGCCCGCAGGGCGGCCAGGTCGATCTCGGCCCGGGCGCGCAGTACCGCGTCCGGCCGAGCAGGTGTCTCGCTCATCGTGCCCCCAGTCTCTCAGAGCCCCCGGCCGCCCCCGGCCGCACGCCACCGGGGCGGGGCGGTGGCCCGGGAGTGGTGGGCGGCGGCCCGGCAGTGGTTAGGGTGCCCGGCATGAGCATCATCGGGGTCGGGATCGACGTGGCCGAGGTCGAGCGGTTCGGGGCGTCGCTGGAACGCACACCGGCCCTGGCGGGGCGGCTCTTCCTGGAGCGCGAGTTGCTGCTGCCCAGCGGTGAGCGCCGGGGCGTCGCCTCGCTCGCCGCCCGCTTCGCGGCGAAGGAGGCGCTGGCCAAGGCGCTGGGCGCACCGGCGGGGCTGCTGTGGACGGACGCCGAGGTGTACGTCGAGGAGAGCGGGCAGCCGCGGCTGCGCGTGTCGGGGACGGTGGCGGCGCGGGCGGCGGAGCTGGGTGTGGCGTCCTGGCACGTGTCGCTGAGCCACGACGCGGGGATCGCGTCGGCGGTGGTGATCGCGGAGGGATAGCCCCCGGGCAGCCCCCTCCCCATGGCCAGCCCTCATGCCCAGCCTCCGGGACGGCCCTCATGGACAGCCCTCGGGTCGGCCCCTCACGGTCAGACCCGGGGTTCAGCTCTCGGGACGGCCTCTCATGGCCAGCCCCGGGTTCAGCTCTCGGGTCGGCCCCTCATGGTCAGCCCCCGGGTCGGCCCCACACGGTCAGCCCTCGGGACGGCCCCACGGTCAGCCCCGGAGGGTCAGTCGGCCGTCGGCCGGACGCGGATGTGCATGCGCTCACCCTGTGCGCCGTACAGGGCGATCCACTCGACGGGCTGGTCCCCGGCGTTGGCGATGCCGTGCGGGACACGGGTGTCGAACTCCGCGGTCTCCCCGGCCGTCAGGACCAGGTCGTGCTCGCCGAGGGCCAGGAGCAGGCGGCCGGAGAGGACGTAGAGCCACTCGTGGCCCTCGTGCGACCCCTGTGCGGGCCGGGGCGTCCACTCGGTCCGCGCGGTGGCCGGTGCGGGGAGGATCTGCTTGTAGGCGTGCAGGCCGTCGTTGGGGTTGCGGGTGAGCGGGATCCACGTCTGTCCGTGCCGGGTGAAGGGACGGGGGTGGACGCGGGGGTCGCCGGTGCGGGAACCGACGAGTTCGTCCAGCGGCAACCGGTGCGCCCGGGCCAGCGGCAGCAGGTGCCGCAGCCCCGGTTCACGCTGTCCCGACTCCAGCCGGGACAGGGTGCTCACGGAGATGCCGGTGACGGCGGCGAGCTGGGCCAGCGTGAGCCCGCGGGCCTGCCGGATGGCGCGCAGGCGTGCCCCGAGCGAGGTCATCACCTGTGCCGTCTCGTCGTCGCCGCCGCTCATGGGACCACTGTCCCCCATCGCGGATTCCGGGGAGCGGTGGGCCGTGCGTGTTCCGGACGTACGGGGAAGACTCGACGGCATGCGGACTGCGTACAGCGTGGAAACGGTCAGGAACGCCGAGCGGGAGCTGATGGCACGGCTGCCGGAGGGGGCTCTGATGCAACGGGCCGCGGCCGGCCTTGCCGCCGCCTGCGCCCAGGTGCTGGCCCGGGTGGCCGGGCGGGTCTACGGCAGCCGCGTGGTGCTGCTGGTCGGCAGTGGTGACAACGGCGGCGACGCCCTGTACGCGGGCGCGCGGCTGGCCCGGCGGGGCGCGGGCGTGACGGCGCTGCTGCTCGCGCCGGAACGGGCGCACGCCGGCGGTCTGGCGGCGTTGCGGCGGGCGGGCGGACGGGTCGCCGACGGCGACGGGGCCTCCGGTGCCGCCGGGGAGTCGATCGCGCGGGCCGACCTGGTCGTGGACGGCATCGTCGGGATCGGCGGCAGGGGCGGGCTGCGGGAGGCGGCGGTGCCGCTGGCGGACGCGGCCGCGCGGTCCCGGGCGGCCGTCGTCGCCGTCGACCTGCCGAGCGGGGTCGACGCGGACACCGGTCAGGTGCGCGGGGACGTGGTCCGCGCCGACCTGACGGTGACCTTCGGGACGCACAAGCCGGGGCTGCTGATCGATCCGGCGCGGGAGTACGCGGGTGCGGTGCGGCTGGTGGACATCGGCCTGCCGCTGCCCGCGGAGGCGGCCGAGCTGGAGGCGTTGCAGCACGCGGACGTGGCGCGCCTGCTGCCGGTGCCGGCGGCCGAGAGCGACAAGTACCGGCGCGGGGTCGTGGGCATCGCCGCCGGCTCGGCCCGCTACCCCGGCGCGGCCGTACTCGCCGTCGCGGGCGCGCTGCGGGGCGGGGCCGGGGCGGTGCGGTACGTCGGTCCGGCCGGGGACGCGGTGATCGCCCGCTTCCCGGAGACGCTCGTGTCCGACCAGGGGCCGGAGCGGGCGGGGCGGGTGCAGGCGTGGGTGGTCGGACCGGGCGCCGGTGACGACGCGGCGACGGTGGCTCAGGTGCTGGCGGCGAAGGTGCCGGTGCTGATCGACGCGGACGGCCTGCGGCTGGCCGACGCGGACGCGGTACGTGCGCGCACCGCACCGACGCTGATGACCCCGCACGCCGGGGAGGCGGCGGCACTGCTCGGGGTGGCCCGGGAGGAGGTCGAGGGTGCCCGGCTGGCCTCGGTGCGCGAGCTGGCGGCGCGGTACGGGGCGACGGTGCTGCTGAAGGGCTCGACGACGCTGGTGGCCAGTGCGAAGGGCGGCCCCGTCCGGGTCAACGCGACGGGGACGTCGTGGCTCGCCACGGCCGGCAGCGGGGACGTGCTGTCCGGCCTGGCGGGGTCCCTGCTGGCGGCGGGCCTGTCGGCGGTGGACGCGGGGAGCACGGCCGCATACCTGCACGGCCTGGCGGGCCGCTTCGCGGCCCAGGGGGCCCCGGCGGGAGCGCACGACGTAGCGGCGGCAATCCCGCGGGCCTGGCGGGACGTGCGGGGGGACTGAGCGGGGGGGTTGAGCGGGCCCCGGGCCCCTGCGCCGACCGAGCCGCGGACCCCTGTGCCGAGCGGGTCCCGGGCCGCCGTGCGACCGGACCCCCGACCCTGTGCCGACCCGGCCCGGACCGTCGTGCGACCGGACCCCGGACCCTGTGCCGAGCGGACCCCCGACCCCTGTGCCGAGCGGACCCCCGACCGCTCTGCCGACCGGGCCCCGAACGGCTGTGCCGAGCGGGCCCCGGACCACCGTGCTGACCGGCGGCGACCGTCGAGGGACCGCCCCGGGCCACCGGCTCCGGGGCCACCCGATCCGGGGCCACCGGCTCCGCGACTACTCCGCGACTACCCGCCCCGGTACTTCCCGCTCAGCGACCACCCGCCCCGGGCCGCCCGATCCGGGGCTACTCGACCGTCACCGACTTCGCGAGGTTGCGCGGCTGGTCCACCTCGTTGCCCCGGGCCGTCGCCAGTTCGCAGGCGAAGACCTGCAACGGCACCGTGGCCACCAGGGGTTGCAGCAGGGTCGGGGTGGCCGGGATCCGGACGAGGTGGTCGGCGTAGGGGACGACCGCCTCGTCGCCCTCCTCGGCGATGACGACGGTGCGGGCGCCGCGGGCCCGGATCTCCTGGATGTTGGACACGATCTTGTCGTGCAGGACCGACCGGCCGCGCGGCGACGGCACCACCACCACGACCGGCAGGTCCTCCTCGATCAGCGCGATCGGCCCGTGCTTCAGCTCGCCCGCCGCGAAGCCCTCGGCGTGCATGTACGCCAACTCCTTGAGCTTGAGGGCGCCTTCGAGGGCGACGGGGTGGCCGACGTGCCGGCCGAGGAAGAGCACCGTGTTCTTGTGGGCGAGCGAGCGGGCCAGTTCGCGCACCGGGTCCATGGTCTCCAGGACCCGTTCGACCGCACCGGAGATGCCGGACAGGTCGCGGACGACGTCGCGGATCTCGTCGCCGTACTTCGTGCCGCGCACCTGACCGAGGTACAGGGCGACCAGGTAGCAGGCCACGAGCTGGGTGAGGAACGCCTTGGTGGAGGCGACGGCGACCTCGGGGCCCGCGTGGGTGTAGAGCACGGCGTCGGACTCGCGCGGGATCGTCGAGCCGTTGGTGTTGCAGATCGCGAGGACCCTGGCGCCCTGTTCCCGGGCGTGGCGCAGGGCCATCAGGGTGTCCATGGTCTCGCCGGACTGGGAGATCGCGACGACCAGGGTCTGCTGGTCGAGGATCGGGTCGCGGTAGCGGAACTCGCTGGCCAGCTCCACCTCGCAGGGGATCCGCGTCCAGTGCTCGATGGCGTACTTGGCGATCAGCCCGGCGTGGAAGGCCGTACCGCAGGCGACGACGACGACCTTGTCCACCTCGCGCAGGACCGCGGCCGGGATGCGCACCTCGTCCAGGCTCAGCGTGCCGGAGCCGTCGATGCGGCCGAGCAGGGTGTCGGCGACGGCCTTCGGCTGCTCGGCGATCTCCTTGAGCATGAAGGAGGCGTAGCCGGACTTCTCGGCGGCGGAGGCGTCCCAGTCGACGTGGTACGAGCGGACGTCCGCCGGGGTCCCGTCGAAGCCGGTGACGGTGACGCCGTCCCGGCGCAGCTCGACGACCTGGTCCTGGCCCAGCTCGACGGCGTTACGGGTGTGGGCGATGAAGGCCGCGACGTCCGAGGCGAGGAAGTACTCGCCCTCCCCCACCCCCACCACGAGCGGCGAGTTGCGGCGCGCGCCCACCACCACGTCCGGCGCGTCCGCGTGCACCGCGACCAGCGTGAACGCGCCCTCCAGCCGCCCGCACACCAACCGCATCGCCTCGGCCAGGTCGGCGCAGGCCGAGTACTCCTCGGCGAGCAGGTGGGCGACGACCTCGGTGTCGGTCTCGGAGGGCAGTTCGTGGCCGCGCTCGGCCAGCTCGGCCCGCAGCGGCGCGAAGTTCTCGATGATGCCGTTGTGGACCACGGCCACCCGGCCCGCGTTGTCGAGGTGCGGGTGGGCGTTGGCGTCGGTGGGGCCGCCGTGGGTGGCCCAGCGGGTGTGGCCGATGCCGGTGGCGGCGGACGGCAGCGGGTGTTCGGACAGTTCCTTGTCGAGGTTGACGAGCTTGCCGGCCCGCTTGGCGGTGGCGAGGCCGCCGTCCGCGAGCACGGCGACGCCCGCCGAGTCGTATCCCCGGTATTCGAGCCGCTTCAGGCCGGCCATCACGACGTCGAGTGCCGACTGAGGCCCTACGTATCCCACGATTCCGCACATAAGCGGCAGCCTACGAGCAGGATCGGCCGCGCGGCGGCCGCAAAGCGGGCCTCCTGTGCCCGAAATCGGAAATTCCCACCGGGGTACGAACGCCGTCCGCGGGGCGCGGTGTCAGCCGAGCTTGGCGACCTGCGCGTCGACGACCTCGGCGGGGACCTCGAACTCCGCGCCGGTCATCATCGAGGAGAGGTTGACGGCGCTGAAGGTGGCGAGCGTGCTGCCCTTGCGGACCACGACGAGCTTCATGAGCCCGCTGCTGTCCCCGCCGGTGGCCACACCGATGTTGACGGTGAACCCTTCGTCACCGCCCTTGAGGCGAGCCAAGCCGCTCACCTCGGTGACCCGCATCTTGTCGCCGCCCGCGGTGGCGTCGAAGCCGTCCGCGCACTTCTCGACGGCCGCCTTAAGACCCGCCACCGCCTCCTCGGCGCCGCCGTCCGCGTAGGAGGCGACGTTCAGCAGGATCTTGTTCACGTCGATGTCGGTCATGTCCTGGCCGTCCGGGCCCTTGCTCTCGGAGGGCGACTCCGACTGGCCCTGCCAGGAGCGTTGCACGTCCGCCGCCGGCTCGCCCTGGGCCACGGCGCCCTGGACGTGGACGAGCGGCAGGCACGCCTTGTCGTCCGCCGAGATCTGGTCCTTGGCCACCTGGTCGTCCGCCGACAGTTCGGTGGCGACCTCGCCGTTCTTGACGTCGGCCTGGGCCAGGGCGACCTTCTCCAGTTCGGCGGCGGTCAGCGCCTTGCCCGCCGGTGCGGACTCGCCGGCGCCCTCGGCCGGGGCGGACTGCTCCGCCTTCGCCTTGTCGTCACCGGCCGCGGAGTCGTCGTCGGACCCGCCGCAGGCGGTGACGAGCAGGGCCAGGGCGGCGGCGGAGGCCGCGAGGGCGGTACGGCGGACAGCGGTCGAACTCACGGCAGCACTCTTTCGTCGGTTCACTTCGAGGGATGTCGACATACTTCGGGGATGTCGACTCACGTCGGAATCTGTCGAGTCATGTCGGGGCCGGTGATGAGATCCGGTCGACTTTGCCCGCACCATACCTACGGCAATCGCACGCACGATCGATAACCGGCCAGCCGAGATCCGACCGTGATCTCGTCGGGCCCCGCCGGAGCCCGACGGGCCGCGGCGGACCGGCCGACGTGACACAGCCCACCTGCCGCCCCGTTCGTACTCCGTTAACAATGGACTGTGATCTCTCCGGTCCCCTCGATCCCCCGGAGCGCCCACCGGCAGCGGCCGGAGGCGACTCCCTACGTCGACCTCACCCGCCCCGAGTGGAGCGCGCTGCGCGACAAGACGCCGCTGCCGCTGACCGCCGAGGAGGTCGAGAAGCTGCGCGGCCTCGGCGACGTCATCGACCTCGACGAGGTGCGGGACATCTACCTCCCGCTCTCCCGGCTCCTCAACCTCTACGTCGGCGCCACCGACGGACTGCGCGGCGCGCTGAACACCTTCCTCGGCGAGCAGGGCTCCCAGTCCGGCACCCCCTTCGTCATAGGGGTCGCCGGTTCGGTGGCGGTGGGCAAGTCCACCGTCGCCCGCCTGCTCCAGGCGCTGCTCTCGCGCTGGCCCGAGCACCCGCGCGTGGAGCTGGTCACCACCGACGGCTTCCTGCTGCCGACGCGGGAGCTGGAGGCGCGCGGCCTGATGTCGCGGAAAGGTTTCCCCGAGTCGTACGACCGCCGGGCGCTGACCCGGTTCGTCGCCGACATCAAGGCGGGCAAGGCGGAGGTGACCGCCCCGGTCTACTCCCACCTCATCTACGACATCGTCCCGGACCAGCGGCTCGTCGTGCGCCGCCCCGACATCCTGATCGTCGAGGGCCTCAACGTGCTCCAGCCCGCGCTGCCCGGCAAGGACGGCCGCACCAGGGTCGGGCTGGCCGACTACTTCGACTTCAGCGTGTACGTCGACGCGCGCACCGAGGACATCGAGAGCTGGTATCTCAACCGCTTCCGCAAACTGCGCGCGACCGCCTTCCAGAACCCGTCCTCGTATTTCCGCAAGTACACGCAGGTCTCGGAGGCGGAGGCCCTCGACTACGCCCGCACCACCTGGCGCACCATCAACAAGCCCAACCTGGTGGAGAACGTGGCCCCCACCCGGGGCCGGGCCACCCTGGTGCTGCGCAAGGGCCCCGACCACAAGGTGCAGCGCCTGAGCCTGCGCAAGCTGTGAGGCGGGCGCCGCATGTGGGGCCGGCGACGCTGTGGCACGGGCTGGGCACGTGGGGCCGGCGGCGCGATAGAAATACCGGATGCTGCATCTGCGCCTGATCACTCCGGCCGACCGCACCGACGAGGTGGTCCGCCTGATCGACCGTACGGTCGGCACCACCCATCTCGTCGTCCTGCCGGGCGCGGCCCGCGAGCCCGAGGGCGACGTCGTCATGTGCGACGTGGCCCGCGAGGCCGGGGACGAACTCATCAACGGGCTGCGGGCGTTGGGCATCGACAGCTGCGGCGCCATCACCGCCGAGAACATCGACCTGTCGTTGTCGGAGCGCGCCGACCAGGCCGAGCGGGACGCGCCCGGCGAGGCCGCCGACGCGGTGCTGTGGGAGCAGTTGGAGGAGGCCACGCACGAGGAGTCCACGCTCTCCATCACCTACGTCGCCTTCATCACGCTCGCCACGATGATCGCGGCCTGCGGTGTGGTCCTCGACAACGCGATCCTGATCGTGGGCGCGATGGCGGTCGGCCCGGAGTTCGGTCCCCTGGCCGGCATCTGCACCGCGGCCGTCCAGCGCGCCCCGCGCCTCGCCCTGCGCTCGGCGATCGCCCTGCTGGTGGGCTTCGCCGTGGCGATGGCGGTGACGGTGGGCTTCAGCTGGATCATGACCGAGTTCGGCCAGTTCAGCGAGGGCAAGCTGGAGGGCGACCGGCCCAACACCGGCTTCGTCTACGCCCCCGACGCCTTCTCCTTCGTGGTGGCGGTCCTCGCCGGCATCGCGGGGACGCTGTCCCTCACCTCGGCGAAGTCCGGCGCCCTGGTGGGCGTCGCCATCTCGGTCACCACGGTCCCGGCGGCCGCGAACGCCGCCGTCGCCCTGAGCTTCGGCGACACCAACCAGACGGTGGGCTCCACCGAACAGCTCCTGCTCAACCTGGCAGGCATCGTGGTAGCCGGAACCCTGACCTTGCTGGCCCAGAAGGCGTTGTGGGCGACCCAGCGCTCACGACTGACGAAGCCGGAAGGACCCTGAGGGTGCATCAGCTTCCGACGCCGAGCGGGGCCATGCCCTGAAGGGGCGCGGGGAACTGCGCGACCAGCCACAACGAACCCGCAGCCCGCATCGCACAGAACCCCCACCCCCAACCCGGCGCAGAAAACTACCCCAGCGCAGACTTCACCGAATCGGCCAACCGCCCCGCCACAGACCGAGCCTGCTCGATATCCGCCGCTTCCACCATCACCCGCACCAGCGGCTCGGTCCCCGACGGTCGCAGCAACACCCGCCCGGTACTCCCAAGCTCCCGCTCGGCCTCGGACACCGCCGCGGCCAGCTCGGCAGAGGTGCTCACCCGCGACTTGTCCACGTCCGGCACATTGACCAGCACCTGCGGCAGCCGCTCCATCACGGACGCGAGGTCCCGCAGCGTACGCCCGGTCTGCGCGACCCGCGCCGCCAGCATCAGGCCGGTCAGCGTGCCGTCGCCGGTGGTGGCGTGGTCGAGGATGATGACGTGGCCGGACTGCTCGCCGCCGAGGGCGTAGCCGTGCTCCTTCATCTCCTCCAGCACGTACCGGTCGCCGACGCCGGTCTGCACGAACCGGATGCCCTCGCGCTCCATGGCCAGCTTGAAGCCCAGGTTGGACATGACGGTGGCGACGACGGTGTCCGAGCGCAGCGCGTCCCGCTCCCGCATCGCCAGGGAGAGCACGGCGAGGATCTGGTCGCCGTCGACCTCCGCACCGGTGTGGTCCACGGCCAGGCAGCGGTCGGCGTCGCCGTCGTGGGCGATGCCGAGGTCGGCGCCGTGCTCGACGACGGCGGCCTTGAGCAGGTCGAGGTGGGTGGAGCCGCAGCCGTCGTTGATGTTGAGGCCGTCGGGCACCGCGCCGATGGTGACCAGTTCGGCACCGGCCCGCGCGAACGCCTCCGGCGAGACCCGGGAGGCCGCGCCGTGCGCCTCGTCGAGGACGATCTTCAGCCCGTCGAGGCGGTTGGGGAGCACGCCGACGAGGTGGGCGACGTACTGGTCGAGCCCCTCGTCGTAGTCGCGGACGCGGCCGACGCCGGCGCCGGTCGGGCGGTCCCAGGGGGCGCCGGTGCGGTGCTCGGCGTAGACGGACTCGATGCGGTCCTCCAGCTCGTCGGCGAGCTTGTGGCCGCCGCGGGCGAAGAACTTGATGCCGTTGTCGGGCATGGCGTTGTGGCTGGCGGACAGCATCACGCCGAGGTCGGCGCCGAGCGCGCCGGTGAGGTGGGCCACCGCGGGCGTCGGCAGCACACCGACCCGCAGCACGTCCACACCGGCGCTGGCCAGGCCCGCCACCACCGCGGCCTCCAGGAACTCCCCGGAGGCACGCGGGTCCCGGCCGACCACCGCGGTCGCCCGGTGACCGGCGAAGGTGCCCGCCTCGGCCAGTACGTGCGCCGCGGCGACGGAGAGGCCCAGTGCCAGCTCGGCCGTCAGATCCGCGTTGGCGACGCCGCGCACGCCGTCCGTGCCGAAGAGTCGTCCCACTTGTCCTCCTGAGGAAACGTCAATTCCGGGAGCGGCTGCCGATGAGTGCGGCCCACGCAGTCGGCTCCCGAAGACCCGGGCACGCATCGCCCGACCAACGATCACATAAGCCTTAGAACGTCTTGTGCCGTTATACGCCCAACGGCAGGGATAAACGAATGCCCCGGCAGCACAGTGGCGTGCCGCCGGGGCGTTCGGAGTACAGCCGGTACGACTTAGCGCTTGCTGTACTGCGGGGCCTTGCGGGCCTTCTTCAGACCGGCCTTCTTCCGCTCGACCGCACGGTCGTCGCGGCGCAGGAAGCCGGCCTTCTTGAGGGCGCCGCGGTTGTTGTCCACGTCGGCCTCGTTCAGGGCGCGGGCGACACCGAGACGGAGCGCACCGGCCTGGCCGGAGACGCCGCCACCGGCGATGCGGGCGATGACGTCGTAACGACCGTCGAGCTCGAGCACCTTGAAGGGCTCGTTGACTTCCTGCTGGTGCACCTTGTTCGGGAAGTAGTCCTCGAGGGTGCGACCGTTGATCTTCCACTTGCCGGTGCCCGGGACGATCCGGACACGGGCGATGGCGTTCTTGCGACGGCCCAGGCCGGCGGCCGGCTGGGGCTCGCCGAACGCGGAGGCCATGGACTCCGAGGTGTACTCGCCCTCGACGGGGACCTCGGACTCGGTGGTGTAGCTGTCGATGTCGATCTCTTCGAGCGGCTGCTCGGCAGTGGTCTCGGCCACGATGCTCCTCAGATTCTCTTCAGTCTTAGGGGGTGGCCGGACTTACTGCGCGACCTGGGTGATCTCGAACGGCTGCGGCTGCTGCGCGCCGTGCGGGTGCTGGTCACCCTTGTAGACCTTCAGCTTCGAGAGCATCTGACGGCCCAGGGAGTTCTTCGGGAGCATGCCCTTGACGGCCTTCTCGATGGCCTTCTCCGGGTTCTTGTCGAGCAGCTCGTCGTAGCGCACGGAGCGCAGACCGCCCGGGTAGCCGGAGTGGCGGTACGCCATCTTCTGGGTCCGCTTGTTGCCGGAGAGGTGCACCTTGTCGGCGTTGATGATGATGACGAAGTCACCGGTGTCGACGTGGGGCGCGTAGATCGGCTTGTGCTTGCCGCGCAGGATGGAGGCCGCAGTGGTGGCCAGACGACCCAGGACGACGTCCTGAGCGTCGATGACGTGCCACTGGCGCGTCACATCGCCGGGCTTGGGGCTGTACGTACGCACGGTTCGTAGCCTTCGCTTCTTCAGTGAGTGGTCCTGACATGGTCACCGAAGACGATCACGACAGCCCTGACCGCACTGCGGTGACGCATACCGCGTGCAGGTCGCTGGTCATCGGTCCCGGTGGACCGGTGTAAGGGCCCCTCACGTGAGAATGAGCAAGCCAATACACATACGACTGTGCAGAATACCCGGGCCCCGGCGGCCGGGTCAAAACGGGGCCGCGGGGGCGCGCTCCGGCTCCGGCGCACGCCCCTGGGGCACCCGGTCGTCCGCGCCCGCCGGACCGGTCCGGGCCTGCCGGGCGACCGTCACCGCCAGTACGCAGAGCGTGAACGCGTCCCGGAAGGCCCGCCGCCGCTCCCCCTCGAGCCAGGGCCAGGTCAGGCCGGGCGCCTGGGGCACCAGGGCGATCCAGAACCACACCCCGCGGGCCACCGACCCGGCGTACGGCAACCCGGCGAGCAGCAGCGGCAGGGCGACCAGGAGGTAGTGGTCGTAGGACGGCCGGGAGACGAGGAACGCCGAGAGCATCAGCCCCGCGCCGGTCTCCGCGAGCCGCAGCGGACCGGGGTCGGCGCGGCGCCAGCGCCGGTACGCGCAGAGCACCCCGGCCGAGGCCGCCGCGACCGCGAACCCCTGCGCGAGCGCCGGCGGCACCCCGAGCCGGGGCAGTACGGCCGCCGGGGACGCCTCGTAGAGCCGGACGAAGCCGTCGTCGCCGTGCAGCAGGAAGGGCAGGGTGCGGGTGAAGAAGCCCGCCGGGTCGGGCATCGCCAGCGCCGCCGCGGCGGAGGCCAGCGCGGGCACCAGGACGGCGGCGGCCAGCGCCCGCCACCGCCCGGCGAAGAGGAACAGCAGGACGACCGGCGCGAGCAGCGGCTTGAGCGCGACGGCCGCCCCGATGACGACTCCCGCCCCCGTCCAGCGCCCCCGGCTCGCCAGCAGCAGGGCCAGCGGCAGCGCCACCGTGGCCGTCACCGTCCAGTTGCCGAGCCGCACCAGGTGCCCGAACGGTGCGAAGCCCAGCGCGAGCCCGGTCAGCCCGAGGACCGCGAGCCGGCTGCCCAGCGGCACCCGGTGCAGGCGCAGCGCACAGGCCCAGGCCAGCGCCAGCAGGGCCGTCACCGCGCACGGCACCAGCACCCGCAGCACGGCCCCGGGCAGCAGCGCCTGCGGGACGGCGGCCAGGACGGCGCTCGGCAGGTAGAGGAAGTGCGGGTCGTCGTAGGGGGAACCGCCGGCCAGCCAGGTGCGGGCGGCCCGCACGACGATCGCGTTGTCCATCCCGCCGTCCGAGGTGGTCCGCGCCGCGTGTGCGGCGGACGCCGCCAGCGCCGTCACGAGCACCGCCCACGGATGCCTTCCCGCCGGTTGCACCAACCACCCGGAGATGTCGCTTTTGCCCGTCCGCATGAACGGAACGCTAGGCCCTGCGAGCCCCAAGTCCCGGCACCAGCACGCCCCTCGGCCCGTCTAAGATGCCGCCCATGAGCTTTGGGCAGGGGGGACCTCAGTCGCAGTGGGATCCCTGGACACCGCAATCGCAGCAGCCGCAGTCCCAGCAGCCGCAGCAGCCCTGGAACAGCGGGAACAGTGACAACACGCCGGACTGGGCCGCGCTCGCCGAGGCTTCCGAGGCCCGAGCCAAGCGGCGCCGGCTGTTGTTCATCGGCGGCGGCGCGCTGGCCACCGTGGCGATAGCCAGCGCCGTCGCGGTGGCCGTGGTCTCGGCGAACGGTTCAGACCAGGCGTCCGACGGCCCCTCCTCGCAGCTCCCCACGACGGCGGACATACCCAGCTCGACGGCCACCGAGCCGTCCTTCGCCCCGACCAGTGCCCCGCCTCCGCTGGACCCGAAGGACTTCGTCTCCAGCGTCAAGAAGGACAAGGCCCCGCTCAGCCCGGACCTGCTCTTCCCCGGAACCCAGCTCACCATGGGCGAGACGGTCTACAAGAAGGGCCCGACGGCCGACTCCCGCACCTGCGGCTCCGCCGCCCAGGGCACCCTGCCGAAGGTCCTCGACACCAACAAGTGCACGCGCCTGCTCCGCGTCACCTACACCAAGGGCGACACCGCCGTGACGGTCGGCGTGGCCGTCTTCGACACCGAGGCGCAGGCCGCGAAGGCCAAGAAGGACGCCGACAAGAAGAGCATCGTGCGCTCCCTGTCCGGCGGCGGTGTGAAGTCCTTCTGCACCGGCGCCGTCTGCCGCTCCACCACCAACTCCTACGGCCGGTACGCCTACTTCACGGTCGCCGGCTTCACCGGCGGCAAGGACGTCACGGAGAAGTCCACCGGGGTGTTCCGGGCCGGTGACGACCTGGCCGAGTTCGCCTTCCGGCAGATCCGCCGGCGCGGTCAGGCCCAGGCGTCGGCGGCGGCGGAGACGGGCTGAGGGCCCACCGCCCGCCCCGTCAGCAGCAGCCGGCTCCCGGCAGCGACCGCTTGTTGCGCGCCTCCTTGTTCCGGGCGGCCAGCAGCTCGTCGGCCGGGTAGCCGACCTCCTCAAGCGTCAGCCCGTGCGGCCGTACGACGTGCACGGCCGAGTCCCTTACACCCGCGGCCAGCACCTTCGCCGGCCAGTCGGGCCCGCGGTGCCCGTCGCCGACGAACAGCAGCGCCCCGATGAGGGAGCGCACCATGTTGTGGCAGAAGGCGTCGGCCCGCACGGTGGCGGTGACGATCCCGTCCTCGCCCCGCACGAGGCTCAGCTCCTGCAGCGTCCGGATGGTGGTCGCCCCCTCCCGCTTCTTGCAGTAGGCGGCGAAGTCGTGTTCCCCCAGCAGCCCCCGAGCGGCCTCGTTCATGGCGTCCACGTCGAGCGGCCAGTCGTGCCACAGGACGTGTCCGCGCAGCAACGGGTCGACGCCGCCCGGGTTGTCGGTGACCCGGTAGGCGTAGCGCCGCCAGACCGCCGAGAACCGGGCGTTGAAGCCGCTCGGCGCCTCCCTGAGCGCCCACACCCGTACGTCCCTGGGCAGCCGTCCCGCGAGCCGCTTGAGCAGCTTCACGTGATGCTCACGCCAGACCGCCTCCGGCAGATCGACATGGGCGACCTGCCCCCGGGCGTGCACTCCGGCGTCGGTCCGCCCCGCCACGGTCAGCTCGTACGTCTCCCGCGACCGCGTCACGGTCCGCAGCGCGTCCTCGATCTCCCCCTGCACGGTCCGCCGCCCCCCGGCCTGCTTGGCCCACCCGGAGAACTCGCTCCCGTCATAGGAGAGATCCAGCCGCACCCGCACGAACCCGGCCTCAACTTCGTCACTCACCCAGAGATCCTCTCACCCACACGAAAGCGGGCCCGCCCCTCGAAAGGAACGGACCCGCAAACACCCTCAAGGGGTGCGGGGAACTGCGCGAACAGCCACGACGAAGCCGCAGCCGCAATCGCACAGCCCCCGGCAGACGCTTACGCGTCCTTGGACTCCTCGGCCGCAGCCTCGTCGTCGGCCTTGGTCGTGTCGACCTTGGCCTCGGAAACCTCGGCGGAGCCCTCCGCGTCCTTGGCGGCACGCTTGGTCGCGGCCTCGGCCTCGCCCGTCGCCTGCTGCGCCACGGTCAGCGCCTCGACCAGCTCGATGACGGCCATGGGCGCGTTGTCGCCACGGCGGTTACCGATCTTGGTGATCCGGGTGTAGCCACCGGGACGGTTCTCGTAGCGCGGGCCGATCTCGGTGAAGAGCGTGTGGACGATGCTCTTGTCCGTGATCACCTGGAGCACCTGACGGCGGTTGTGAAGGTCACCCTTCTTCGCCTTGGTGACCAGACGCTCGGCGTACGGACGCAGCTTGCGCGCCTTCGCCTCGGTGGTCGTGATCTTGCCGTGCTCGAAGAGCGACTTCGCGAGGTTCGCGAGGAGCAGCTTCTCGTGCGCGGCGCTGCCGCCCAGACGGGCACCCTTGGTGGGCTTCGGCATGATGTTTCTCCTAGGTGTCTGCCCCGGCCGTATCAGGTACCGGAGTCAGTATCCGAGCGGGCGGTCGCCCGTCGGAGATCCGGGGGCCTGCACGAGGCCCCCGGAAGTGGTACCGATCAGTACTGCTCGGTCTCCACGAAACCGGCGTCCGCGTCGTCGTCGGCGCCGAAGGCGTCCGCGGCGGCGGTCGGGTCGAATCCGGGCGGGCTGTCCTTGAGGGCCAGGCCCATGCCGGCCAGCTTGGCCTTGACCTCGTCGATGGACTTCGCACCGAAGTTGCGGATGTCGAGCAGGTCCGCCTCGGAGCGGGCAACCAGCTCACCCACGGAGTGGATGCCCTCACGCTTGAGGCAGTTGTACGACCGAACGGTGAGCTCCAGCTCCTCGATCGGAAGGGCCAGATCGGCGGCGAGCGCGGCGTCCGTCGGGGACGGACCCATGTCGATGCCCTCGGCGTCGATGTTCAGCTCGCGGGCGAGACCGAACAGCTCGACCAGGGTCTTGCCGGCCGAGGCCATGGCGTCACGCGGACGCATGGCCTGCTTGGTCTCGACGTCGACGATCAGCTTGTCGAAGTCGGTGCGCTGCTCGACACGCGTGGCCTCGACCTTGTACGTGACCTTGAGGACCGGCGAGTAGATCGAGTCGACCGGGATGCGCCCGATCTCCTGACCGACCTGCTTGTTCTGCACGGCGGAGACGTAGCCGCGACCGCGCTCGACGGTCAGCTCCATCTCCAGCTTGCCCTTGCCGTTGAGCGTGGCGAGGACGAGGTCGGGGTTGTGCACCTCGACACCGGCCGGGGGCGCGATGTCGGCGGCGGTGACCAGACCCGGGCCCTGCTTGCGCAGGTACATCACGACCGGCTCGTCGTGCTCCGAGGAGACGACCAGCTGCTTGATGTTGAGGATCAGGTCGGTGACGTCCTCCTTGACGCCCGGCACGGTGGTGAACTCGTGCAGGACACCGTCGATGCGGATGGACGTGACCGCCGCACCCGGGATCGACGACAGGAGGGTCCGGCGCAGGGAGTTGCCGAGGGTGTAGCCGAAGCCCGGCTCCAGCGGCTCGATGACGAACCGGGAGCGGAACTCGTCGACGACCTCTTCGGTCAACGAGGGACGCTGAGCGATCAGCATGTGGTGATCCTTCAGTCAGGGGCGCCCGCTATTTGACGCCCGACTAGTACTGCAAGGGTACGGGCGATACGACCCGAAAGAGCCGTACCGCCCGGAAACCCTGGTGAAGCGTTGAAGCGATGCCGCGGTGAAGCGGGATCAGACGCGACGACGCTTCGGCGGACGGCACCCGTTGTGCGGGGTGGGCGTGACGTCCTGGATGGAGCCGACCTCGAGGCCGGTCGCCTGCAGGGAGCGGATGGCGGTCTCACGACCGGAACCCGGGCCCTTGACGAACACGTCGACCTTGCGCATGCCGTGCTCCTGCGCGCGACGGGCAGCCGACTCGGCGGCCATCTGCGCGGCGAACGGCGTGGACTTCCGGGAGCCCTTGAAGCCGACGTGGCCGGCGGAGGCCCAGGAGATCACGTTGCCGGTCGGGTCCGTGATGGACACGATCGTGTTGTTGAACGTGCTCTTGATGTGCGCGTGGCCGTGAGCGACGTTCTTCTTTTCCTTGCGGCGCACCTTCTTGGTCGCGCCCTGACGTCCCTTGGGGGGCATGTCGTTCTCCTACGGGAGGTGGTCGGTCCTACAGCGAAGACCGCTGAAAAGCGTCCGCTGAGGACTACTTCTTGCCCGGCTTCTTCTTGCCGGCGATGGCGCGACGCGGGCCCTTGCGGGTACGGGCGTTCGTGCTGGTGCGCTGACCGCGGACGGGCAGACCGCGACGGTGACGGAGACCCTGGTAGGTACCGATCTCGACCTTGCGGCGGATGTCGGCCTGGACCTCGCGACGGAGGTCACCCTCGGTCTTGATGTTGTTGTCGACGTACTCGCGGATCGCGACGAGCTGCTCCTCGGAGAGGTCCCGAACACGGGTGTTCGGGTCCACGCCGGTGGCGGCGAGCGTCTGCTGCGAGAGGGTCCGGCCGATGCCGAACACGTAGGTGAGGGCGATCTCGACGCGCTTTTCGCGCGGGATGTCAACACCGGAAACGCGTGCCATTCAATGGCTCCAGTTGATTGTCGGAGGTCTTCCACAGAACCGATCCCCGGCCGCCGGCACCTTCACGCTGTTCAAGAGACACAGCCAAAGACTTGGTACGGCTCGGGTCCCCGGCCTCCGAACCGGGGGTGTCGGACGATCGCTCGCCCGGGTCCTGCGTATGAACATGTTCAGCTCGCGTCGCGCGAAGTCATGCGAATCGCGGAGGGAACGGTCAGGCGTCAGCCCTGGCGCTGCTTGTGGCGCGGGTTGTCGCAGATGACCATGACCCGACCGTGACGGCGGATCACCCTGCACTTGTCGCAGATCTTCTTGACGCTCGGCTTGACCTTCATGGGTGTGAGGTTCTCCGGGTCAGTTGCCGGCGGACCCGCACGCGAGGCGCACGGGACGTGGGCAAGATCTACTTGTACCGGTAGACGATCCGGCCACGCGTCAGGTCGTACGGAGACAGCTCCACCACGACCCGGTCGTCAGGGAGGATGCGGATGTAGTGCATACGCATCTTGCCGCTGATGTGTGCCAGGACCTGGTGGCCGTTCTGGAGCTCGACCTTGAACATGGCGTTCGGAAGAGACTCGACGACAGTGCCCTCGATCTCGATGGCACCTTGCTTCTTGGCCACGCTTCGCCCTTCGAATCGACTACCTTGATCGACTCATCGTGCAATCCTCCAGACATGGGGGTGCACGGGAGCCGACGAGTCAGTCTACGTCAGCGAACCCGGAAAGGCGAAACGAGGAAGTCTGCCCCGGATGCGAGATCGTTATGCAAGGGGGTCCGGCGCCGCCGTGATCCCCAGCTCCGCCAGCTTCGCCCTGCCGCCGTCGGGGGACGTCAGGACCAGCGGGCCCTGTTCCGTCAGGGCCACCGAGTGCTCCCAGTGGGAGGACCAGGTGCCGTCCGTGGTGATGACGGTCCAGTCGTCGGAGAGGACCTCGGTGCGGGGGGTGCCCAGGGAGAGCATCGGCTCGATGGCGAGGCAGAAGCCGGGGACGAGCTTCGGGCCCTTGCCGCGCCGGCGGTCGACGTAGTTCAGCAGGTGCGGGTCCATGTGCATCTCGGTGCCGATGCCGTGGCCGCCGTAGTCCTCGATGATCCCGTACTTGCCGCCGCCGGGCTTGGGCTGGCGGCGGATGTAGGTCTCGATGGCGCGGGAGACGTCCACCAGGCGGTTGCCCTGCTTCATGGCCGCGATGCCCGCCCACATGGACTCCTCGGTCACCCGGGACAGCTCGACCAGCTCCGGGGAGTGACCGGAGCCCACCAAGGCCGTGTAGGCGGCGTCGCCGTGCCAGCCGTCGATGATCGCGCCGCAGTCGATGGAGATGACGTCGCCGTCCTTGAGGACCACGTCGTCGGACGGGATGCCGTGGACGACGACCTCGTTCACCGAGGTGCAGATGGTGGCGGGGAAGCCCCCGTACCCGAGGAAGTTCGGCTTGGCGTCGTGCTCCGCGAGGACCTTCCGGGCGACCTGGTCCAGGTCCCTGGTCGTCGCGCCGGGCACGGCGGCCTCGCGGGTGGCCGCGTGGATGGCGGCGACGACCAGCCCCGCCTCGCGCATCTTGGCGATCTGCTCGGGGTTCTTGATCTGCACCATGGGGGCTGCGGCCTTTCTGGACGGGACTGGACCGGTACGGAGGAGGGGCGCGGGAGGAGAACGGTTCCCACGATACGGGGCGGAGCCACCCCACCCCACAGCACAGCCGCGGCCCCCTGAGCGAGGGACCGCGGCTGAAGCCGGGCGGAGTACTACTGGTCGCGCTTGAGCGCCTCCAGCGCACGGCGGGTGACCTCGTCCACGGGTCCCGTCGCCGCGATGGTCGCGACCAGGCCCTGCGACTTGTAGTAGTCGATGATCGGCTCGGTCTGCGTGTGGTAGACCTCGAGCCGCTTGCGGACCGTCTCCTCGGAGTCGTCGTCCCGCTGGTACAGCTCGCCGCCGCAGACGTCGCAGACGCCTTCCTTCTTCGGCGGGGTGTACGTCACGTGGAAGACGTGGGCCGAGTCGTTGCGGCAGACGCGCCGGCCGGCGATCCGCTTGACGACCTCGTCCTCCGGGGCCTCCAGGTCCAGCACCGCGTCGAGCTTCATGTCCTCGGTCTCGAGCAGCTCGTCCAGCGCCTCGGCCTGGGAGACGTTCCGCGGGAAGCCGTCCAGCAGGAAGCCGCCCTCGGCGTCGGGCTGCTCCATGCGGTCCTTCGCCATGGCGATGGTGACCTCGTCCGGCACGAGATTGCCGGCGTCCATGTAGGACTTCGCGAGCTTGCCCAGTTCGGTCTGCTGGCTGATGTTCGCGCGGAACAGGTCGCCCGTGGAGATGTGCGGAATGTGCAGCGTCTCGGCAAGGCGGGTGGCCTGCGTTCCCTTTCCGGCACCCGGAGGCCCGACGAGGACGATTCGCATCAGCGGAGGAACCCTTCGTAATTGCGCTGCTGGAGCTGGCTCTCGATCTGCTTCACCGTCTCGAGACCGACACCCACGATGATCAGGATGCTGGTGCCACCGAACGGGAAGTTCTGGTTTGCCCCGAAACCAGCCAACGCCATTGTCGGGACGAGAGCGATCAGACCCAAGTACAGCGAACCCGGCCAGGTGATCCGGTTGAGTACGTAGCTCAGATACTCAGCGGTCGGTCGGCCAGCCCGGATGCCCGGGATGAAGCCACCATACTTCTTCATGTTGTCCGCGACTTCCTCGGGGTTGAACGAGATGGCCACGTAGAAGAAGGCGAAGAAGACGATCAGGAAGAAGTACAGGATGATGTGCGGCGTCGCCGCGGTGTCCGCGAGGTTCTTCGTGATCCAGGTGGCCCAGCCCGCCGTCGAGTTCGAGAACTGGACGATCAGTGCCGGGATGTAGAGCAGCGACGAGGCGAAGATGACGGGGATGACACCCGCCTGGTTCACCTTGAGCGGGATGTACGTCGAGGTGCCGCCGTAGGAGCGGCGGCCGATCATGCGCTTCGCGTACTGCACGGGGATCCGGCGCTGGGCCTGCTCCACGAAGACCACCAGGCCGACCATGACCAGGCCGACGAGGATGACCGTGCCGAACTCGATCCAGCCGTCGGCCAGCTCGCCCTGCTTCTTGATGGCCCACAGGGCGGACGGGAAGGTCGCGGCGATCGAGATGAACATCAGGATCGACATGCCGTTGCCGATGCCGCGGTCGGTGATCAGCTCGCCGAGCCACATGACGACACAGGTACCGGCGGTCATGCAGATGACCATGACGACGGTGGTGAAGATCGCCTGGTCGGGGACGATCTGACCGGCGACGGTGCAGCCGGAGAAGAGGGCACCGCTGCGGGCGGTGGCCACCAGGCCGGTGCCCTGGAGGATGGCGAGCGCCACGGTCAGGTAGCGGGTGTACTGCGTGATCTTCGCCGTACCGGCCTGGCCCTCCTTCTTGAGGGCTTCCAGGCGCGGGATCACGACGGTCAGCAGCTGCAGAATGATGCTCGCCGTGATGTACGGCATGATGCCGAGCGCGAAGACCGTGATCTGCAGCAGGGCGCCACCGCTGAACATGTTGACCAGGCCGAAGAGGCCCTGGTTGCCGGACGCCTGGTCCACGCACTCCTGGACGTTCTTGTAGTCGACGCCTGGAATGGGGATGTGGGTACCGAGTCGGTACACCACGATGATGCCGAGCGTGAAGAGCAGCTTCTTGCGCAGGTCGGGCGTCTTGAACGCCCGGGCGAACGCGGTGAGCACGGTGCCTCCTGCGACCCCCGCGCTACTGCGTCAAGGGTGACGGTCTTGAGGTTCGACTGACGACTGATAAGTGGACGGCTAAGGGAGTAACGCTGAACCGCCGCCAAGAGTGCCTCATGTGACGCACCCGTGAAAGAGGGCAGCGCAGGCCACCTTACCGGCGGGAGCACTCCCCTTGGAACGACCAACCGGGGATACCCCTTTTGTGGGGCATCCCCGGTTGGGATCGCTCATGTCATCGACACGTCCGAGTAGTTCAGACGAGCTCGGTGACGGTACCGCCGGCGGCGGTGATCTTCTCCTTGGCGGAGCCGGAGACGGCGTCGACCGTCACCTGCAGCGCCACGGAGATCTCGCCCTGGCCGAGGACCTTGACGAGGCTGTTCTTGCGAACGGCACCCTTGGCCACCAGGCCCTCGACGGTGACCTCGCCACCCTCGGGGTACAGCGCGGCCAGCTTGTCGAGGTTCACGACCTGGAACTCGGTCTTGAACGGGTTCTTGAAGCCCTTCAGCTTCGGAAGACGCATGTGGAGGGGCATCTGGCCACCCTCGAAGCGCTCCGGAACCTGGTAACGGGCCTTCGTACCCTTCGTACCACGACCGGCCGTCTTACCCTTCGACGCCTCACCACGACCGACACGGGTCTTGGCGGTCTTGGCGCCGGGGGCGGGACGGAGGTTGTGGATCTTGAGCGGGTTGTTCTCCGCCATGATCAGTCGACCTCCTCGACCGTCACGAGGTGGCGGACGGTGTGCACCATGCCGCGGAACTCGGGGCGGTCCTCCTTGACGACCTGCGTGTTGATGCCCTTGAGACCAAGGGAGCGCAGGGTGTCACGGTGGTTCTGCTTGCTGCCGATGTAGGACTTGACCTGCGTAATCTTGAGCTGCGCCATGATTACGCACCCGCCCCGGCACGCGCACGGAGAAGGGCCGCGGGGGCGACGTCCTCGAGCGGCAGACCGCGGCGGGCCGCGATCTCCTCGGGACGCTGCAGGCCCTTGAGGGCCTCCACGGTCGCGTGCACGATGTTGATCTGGTTGTCGGAGCCGAGCGACTTCGACAGCACGTCGTGGATACCGGCGCACTCGAGCACGGCGCGCACCGGGCCACCGGCGATAACGCCGGTACCGGGGGACGCGGGCTTGAGCAGCACGACGCCGGCAGCCTTCTCACCCTGGATGGGGTGCGGGATGGTGCCCTGGATGCGGGGGACCTTGAAGAAGTGCTTCTTGGCCTCCTCAACACCCTTGGCGATGGCGGCCGGCACCTCCTTGGCCTTGCCGTATCCGACACCCACGGTGCCGTCACCGTCACCCACCACGACCAGCGCGGTGAAGCTGAAGCGACGACCACCCTTCACAACCTTGGCGACGCGGTTGATCGCGACAACGCGCTCAACGTAAGCGGTCTTCTCGGCGGCACCTGCGCCACCGTCACGGCCCTTCCGGTCCCGCCGCTCGCCGCCACCGGCACCGCTGCCGCGGCGCTGGGGTCCAGCCATTGGAATTACCTCTCTCTGTTTCCGCTAGCGTTACGGAACCGGCTCAGAACTTCAGTCCGGCTTCGCGGGCGGCGTCCGCCAGGGCGGCGATGCGCCCGGCGTACTGGTTACCACCACGGTCGAACACGACGGCCTCGACACCGGCGGCCTTGGCGCGCTCGGCGACCAGGGCGCCGACCTGCTTGGCCTGCGCGGACTTGTCGGCCTCGCCACCGCGGATCGAGGTGTCCAGGGTGGACGCCGACGCCAGGGTGTGACCCTTGATGTCGTCGATCACCTGGGCCACGATGTGGCGGTTCGAGCGGGTAACGACCAGACGGGGACGCTCCGCCGTACCCGAGAGATTCTTGCGAATCCGGATGTGGCGGCGCTTGATCGCGGCGCGCTTGTAGGCGTCGCCCTTGAGGATCTTCTGTCCGTATGCCATGGCTTACTTACCCGCCTTTCCGACCTTGCGGCGGATGACTTCGCCCTCGTACTTGACGCCCTTGGCCTTGTACGGGTCGGGCTTGCGCAGCTTGCGGATGTTGGCCGCAACCTCGCCGACCTTCTGCTTGTCGATGCCCTCGACCGAGAAGTGGGTCGGGTTCTCCACCTTGAAGGTGATGCCCTCGGGGGCCTCGACCAGGATCGGGTGGCTGTAGCCGAGGGAGAACTCCAGGTTCGAACCCTTGGCGAGCACGCGGTAACCGACACCGCTGATCTCGAGCTTCTTCACGTAACCCTGGGTCACGCCGGTGATCATGTTCGCCACCAGCGTGCGGGACAGGCCGTGCAGGGCCTTGCTCTGACGCTCGTCGTTGGGGCGGGTGACGTTCAGCACGCCGTCCTCACCCTTGGCGATGTCGATCGGCGCCACGACGGTGTGGGTCAGCGAGCCCTTGGGGCCCTTGACCGAAACCGTACGGCCGTCGATGGTGACGTCCACGCCGGCGGGAACCGCGATGGGGAGCTTGCCGATGCGCGACATAGCTGTTTCCTCCGTTCCCTTCCGTTACCAGACGTAGGCGAGGACTTCTCCGCCTACGCCCTTCTTGCCGGCCTGCTTGTCGGTGAGGAGCCCGTGGGACGTGGAGATGATCGCCACGCCGAGGCCACCCAGCACCTTGGGCAGGTTGGTGGACTTCGCGTACACCCGGAGACCGGGCTTGGAGATCCGCTTGATGCCCGCGATGGAGCGCTCACGGTTCGGGCCGAACTTCAGCTCGAGGACGAGGTTCTTGCCGACCTCGGCGTCCTCGGTCTTCCAGCCGGTGATGAAGCCCTCCTGCTGGAGGATCTCCGCGATGTGAGACTTGATCTTGGACGCCGGCATCGTCACGGAGTCGTGGTACGCCGAGTTCGCGTTCCGCAGACGCGTAAGCATGTCTGCGATCGGATCAGTCATGGTCATGAATTGGCCTTCGGCCTCTCTCGCCGGGGTTTCCTGGTGCGCCATCCCTCTCCCCGATCCGAGACGGGACGGGTGCGGCGCGGTGGACCTACGGCGTAGTAAGTCGTACGGGCGCGACAGACGCCCAACCCCGCAAGCCTACGGCATGCGGAGGCGGGCCTCTGTCGACCCAGTTGCTTACCGAGAGTCTGAATAACCCGGATTTACCGGATTACCAGGAGCTCTTGGTCACGCCCGGCAGCTCGCCACGGTGAGCCATCTCACGAAGGCACACGCGGCACAGGCCGAACTTGCGGTAGACGGAGTGCGGACGGCCGCAGCGCTGGCAGCGCGTGTAGCCGCGGACACCGAACTTGGGCTTGCGAGCAGCCTTGGCAATCAGAGCCTTCTTCGCCATCTCGCTCACGCCTCCTTGAAGGGGAAGCCGAGGTGACGGAGGAGCGCGCGGCCCTCAGCGTCGTTGGTCGCCGTGGTCACCACGGTGATGTCCATACCCCGGGTGCGGTCGATCTTGTCCTGGTCGATCTCGTGGAACATGACCTGCTCCGTGAGACCGAAGGTGTAGTTGCCACGGCCGTCGAACTGCTTGGGGGACAGACCGCGGAAGTCGCGGATGCGCGGCAGCGCGAGCGACAGGGTGCGGTCCAGGAACTCCCACATGCGGTCGCCACGGAGCGTGACGTGGGCACCGATCGGCTGACCCTCACGCAGCTTGAACTGCGCGATGGACTTGCGGGCCTTGGTGACGGCCGGCTTCTGACCGGTGATGGTGGTCAGGTCGCGGATCGCGCCCTCGATCAGCTTCGAGTCACGGGCGGCGTCGCCGACACCCATGTTGACCACGATCTTCACGAGGCCGGGGATCTGCATGACGTTCTCGTAGGAGAACTCCTCACGCAGCTTGCCCGCGATCTCCTCGCGGTACTTCGTCTTGAGACGCGGAGTGGTGGTGGTAGCCATCAGATGTCCTCACCCGTCCGCTTGGCAACGCGAACCTTGTTGCCCTCGTCGTCGAAGCGGTAACCGACGCGCGTGACGACCTTGTTGCCGTCCTTCTCCACGACCAGCTGGACGTTGGAGACGTGGATCGGGGCCTCGGTGGTCACGATGCCGCCGGCCTGCGAACCGCGAGCGGTCGGACCGGCCTTGGTGTGCTTCTTGACCCGGTTGACACCCTCGACCAGGACGCGGTCCTCACGGGGGAAGGCCGCGATGACCTTGCCCTGCTTGCCCTTGTCCTTACCGGTGATGACCTGGACCAGGTCGCCCTTCTTGATCTTCATGCTCACAGCACCTCCGGCGCGAGGGAGATGATCTTCATGAACTTCTTCTCGCGCAGCTCACGGCCCACCGGGCCGAAGATACGGGTGCCGCGAGGGTCGCCGTCGTTCTTCAGAATGACGGCGGCGTTCTCGTCGAAGCGGATGTACGAGCCGTCGGGACGGCGGCGCTCCTTGACGGTGCGAACGATGACCGCCTTGACGACGTCACCCTTCTTCACGTTGCCACCGGGGATCGCGTCCTTGACGGTGGCGACGATGACGTCACCGATACCCGCGTAGCGGCGGCCCGAGCCACCGAGCACACGGATGGTCAGGATTTCCTTCGCACCCGTGTTGTCGGCGACACGCAGCCGCGACTCCTGCTGGATCACGTCTATCTCCTGAATGTCTGCCGGTTCCCCGGGAGTCGGTCACCTTGGTGAACGACTCCCGGAGCCTGGCGGAACTGTCCTGCGAGGAATGCCTCGCAGGAGATTTCTTACTTGGCCTTCTCGAGGACCTCGACGACGCGCCAGCGCTTCGTCGCGGACAGCGGCCGGGTCTCCATGAGGAGGACACGGTCGCCGACGCCCGCGGCGTTCTGCTCGTCGTGAGCCTTGAGCTTCTCGGTACGGCGGATGACCTTGCCGTACAGGGCGTGGGTCACGCGGTCCTCGACGGCGACGACGACGGTCTTGTCCATCTTGTCGCTGACGACCAGACCCTGGCGGGTCTTGCGGAAGCCGCGCGCGGCCTTCGTCTCTTCAGTCACGTTGCTCTCGCTCATCAGGCGCTCTCCACCGTCTCGATGCCCAGCTCGCGCTCACGCATCAGGGTGTAGATCCGGGCGATGTCCTTACGGACGGCCTTGAGCCGACCGTGGTTCTCGAGCTGGCCCGTCGCCGCCTGGAAGCGGAGGTTGAACAGCTCTTCCTTGGCCTCGCGGAGCTTCGCCAGAAGCTCCTCGTTGCCCAGCTCGCGCAGCTCGGACGCCTTGGTACCGGCCGACATCACGCTTCACCTGCCTCGCGCTTGACGATCCGGCACTTCATCGGCAGCTTGTGGGCCGCACGGGTCAGCGCCTCACGGGCGATCTTCTCGTTGGGGTAGGACAGCTCGAACATGACCCGGCCCGGGTGCACGTTCGCGATCCACCACTCCGGAGAACCCTTACCGGAACCCATGCGGGTCTCGGCCGGCTTCTTCGTGAGCGGGCGGTCCGGGTAGATGTTGATCCAGACCTTGCCGCCACGCTTGATGTGGCGGGTCATCGCGATACGCGCGGCCTCGATCTGGCGGTTGGTCACGTACGCCGGCGTGAGGGCCTGGATGCCGTACTCGCCGAACGCAACCGTCGTACCGCCCTTGGCCTGACCACGGCGCTTCGGGTGGTGCTGCTTGCGGTGCTTGACCCTACGGGGGATCAGCATTTCGGTCAGGCCTCCGTTCCGGTGCTCTCAGCCGGAGCGGCAGCGGCGGGCGCGTCGGCCTTGGGGGCCTCGGCGGCCGGAGCCGACTGCTGCTGCGGCTTGCGCCCGCGACGCTCGCCACCGCGGCCACCGCGGGCCGGGCGGTCGTTGCCACCACGGGCCGGGCGGTTGCCCGCACGGGCGGCGGCGTTCTCGGCGCGGACCTCGGCGATGTTCTTGACGTCGCCCTTGTAGATCCAGACCTTCACACCGATGCGGCCGAAGGTCGTCTTGGCCTCGAAGAAGCCGTAGTCCACGTTCGCGCGGAGCGTGTGCAGGGGCACACGGCCCTCGCGGTAGAACTCCGAGCGGGACATCTCGGCGCCACCGAGGCGGCCACCGCACTGGATCTTGATGCCCTTGGCGCCGGCCTTCATCGTGCCCTGCATGCTCTTGCGCATGGCGCGACGGAAGGAGACGCGGGAGGAGAGCTGCTCGGCGACGGCCTGGGCAACCAGCTGAGCGTCGGTCTCGGGGCTCTTGACCTCGAGGATGTTCAGCTGGACCTGCTTGCCGGTGAGCTTCTCGAGCTGACCGCGGATCTTGTCGGCCTCCGCACCGCGGCGGCCGATGACGATGCCCGGACGAGCCGTGTGGATGTCCACGCGGACGCGGTCACGGGTGCGCTCGATCTCGACCTTGGAGATGCCGGCGCGCTCCATGCCGGACGTCAGCATCCGACGGATGGCGACGTCTTCCTTGACGTAGTCCTTGTACAGCTTGTCGGCGTACCAACGCGACTTGAAGTCGGTCGTGACACCGAGCCGGAACCCGTGCGGGTTTACCTTCTGGCCCATTACCGGGTTCCTTCCTTGCTGCTGACGACCACGGTGATGTGGCTGGTCCGCTTGCGGATCCGGTAGGCGCGGCCCTGGGCACGCGGACGGAACCGCTTCAGGGTCGGGCCCTCGTCGACGTAGGCCTCGGAAATGAAGAGGCTGTCGGCGTCGGTGTGGTCGTAGTTGTGCGCGGCGTTGGCGATGGCGCTGTCCAGCACCTTGCCGACCGGCACGCTCGCGGCCTGCGGGGCGAAACGCAGGACCGCCTGAGCCTCCGTGGCATCCATGCCACGGATGAGGTCCACCACGCGGCGGGCCTTCATGGGCGTGACGCGGATGTACCGCGCCTGGGCCCTGGCTTCCATGGTTGTCCCTTCAGTGTTTGTCATGATCATTCACACCCCGCTGACTAGCGGCGCTTCGACTTCCGGTCGTCCTTGACGTGACCCCGGAAGGTGCGCGTCGGCGAGAACTCGCCGAGCTTGTGGCCGACCATGGACTCGGTGACAAACACCGGGATGTGGGTCTTGCCGTTGTGCACCGCGATCGTGTGGCCGAGCATCGCCGGGACGATCATCGAGCGACGGGACCAGGTCTTGATGACGTTCTTGGTACCGGCTTCGTTCTGCGTGTCCACCTTCTTGATCAGGTGGTCGTCGACGAAGGGTCCCTTCTTCAAGCTACGAGGCATCTCAACCCGTCCTTAGCGCTTCTTGTTCGTCTTGCGGCGGCGGACGATGTACTTGTTCGACGCCTTCTTGGGCGAACGAGTACGGCCTTCCTTCTTGCCCCACGGGGACACGGGGTGACGACCACCGGAGGTCCGGCCCTCACCACCACCGTGCGGGTGGTCCACCGGGTTCATGACCACACCACGGACGGTCGGGCGAACGCCCAGCCACCGCTTGCGGCCCGCCTTGCCCCAGTTGATGTTGCTCTGCTCGGCGTTGCCGACCTCGCCGACCGTGGCGCGGCAGCGCTGGTCGACCAGGCGGATCTCTCCGGACGGCATGCGCAGGTGGGCCATCGAGCCCTCCTTCGCGAGCAGCTGCACGGAGGCACCGGCGGAGCGGGCGAACTTGGCGCCGCCACCGGGACGGAGCTCGATCGCGTGGATCGTGGTACCGACCGGGATGTTGCGGAGCGCCAGGTTGTTGCCCGGCTTGATGTCGGCCCCGGGACCGTTCTCGACGCGGTCGCCCTGCTGCAGGTTGCGCGGGGCGAGGATGTAGCGCTTCTCGCCGTCGGCGTAGTGCAGCAGCGCGATGCGCGCGGTGCGGTTGGGGTCGTACTCGATGTGCGCGACCTTCGCCGGCACGCCGTCCTTGTCGTGCCGACGGAAGTCGATGACACGGTAGGCGCGCTTGTGTCCGCCACCCTGGTGGCGAACGGTCACACGACCGGCGTTGTTACGGCCGCCCTTGCTGTGCAGCGGGCGGACCAGCGACTTCTCCGGCGTGGACCGCGTGACCTCGACGAAGTCGGCGACGCTGGAGCCACGACGGCCCGGCGTAGTCGGCTTGTACTTGCGGATTCCCATTTCTCAGTCCTCGTCCGATTCCGGACGATCCGACCTCCGTCAGGAGGTAGGACCGCCGAAGATGTCGATACGGTCGCCCTCGGCGAGGGTCACGATCGCGCGCTTGCTGTCGGCACGCTTGCCGAAGCCCGTGCGGGTCCGCTTCCGCTTGCCCTGGCGGTTGATCGTGTTGACCCCGGTGACCTTGACCGAGAAGACCGCCTGGACGGCCTCCTTGATCTGGGTCTTGTTGGAGCCCGGCGCGACGATGAACGTGTACTTGTTCTCGTCGAGGAGCGCGTAGCTCTTCTCGGACACGACCGGCTTCAGCAGCACGTCACGGGGGTCCGTGAACGCCTTGCTGGCCGGGGTGACGACGGTGTTCTTGCCCTCGGCCTCGTGGCGGCGCGCCTTGGCGACGCGCGCGGCCTTGGCGGCCTTGGCCGCCTTGGAGGCGATGCTCGGGTGACGCGTAGCCATCAGGCTTCGCTCCCTTCGGTGTCAGCGGCCTTGTTGGGGCCAGACACGAAGGACTCGAAAGCGGCCTGGGTGAAGACCACGTCGTCCGAGACGAGAACGTCGTACGTGTTCAGCTGGCCCGGCTCCAGGATGTGGATCTGGGGCAGGTTGCGGGCGGACAGCCACGCGGCCTCGTCGGCGCGGTCGACGACCAGGAGCAGGTTCTTGCGCTCCGAGATCTTGCCGAACAGCGTCCGGGCGGCCTTCGTGGACGGGGTCTCGCCCTCGATGACGCCGGTGACGACGTGGATGCGGTCGTGGCGGGCCCGGTCGGTGAGGGCGTGGCGCAGGGCCGCGGCCTTCATCTTCTTCGGGGTCCGCTGCGAGTAGTCACGCGGCTGCGGGCCGTGGACGACGCCACCGCCGGCGAACTGCGGCGCACGGGTCGAACCCTGGCGGGCGCGGCCGGTGCCCTTCTGGCGGTACGGCTTCTTGCCGCCACCACGGACCTCGCCGCGACGCTTGGTCTTGTGCGTGCCCTGGCGGGCAGCGGCGTTCTGCGCGACGACGACCTGGTGGATCAGCGGAATGCTGATCTTCTCCACGCCGAAGATCTCCGCGGGGAGCTCGACGCTTCCGGTCTTCTCGCCGGCAGGCGAAAGGATGTCAACAGTGCTCATCGGTTACCTCAGGCCCCCTTGGCCGCAGTGCGGACCAGGACGAGGCCGCCGTTCGGACCGGGAACCGCGCCCTTGATGAGCAGCAGACCCTTCTCCGCGTCAACGGCGTGGACGGTCAGGTTCTGGGTGGTGACCCGCTCGTTGCCCATGCGGCCGGCCATGCGGAGGCCCTTGAACACGCGGCCCGGGGTGGCGCAGCCACCGATGGAACCGGGCGAGCGGTGCTTGCGCTGGGTGCCGTGTCCGGCGCCGAGGCCCTTGAAGTTGTGACGCTTCATGACACCGGCGAAGCCCTTGCCCTTGCTCTTGCCGGTGACGTCGACCTTCACGCCGGACTCGAAGACCTCGGCGCTGACTTCCTGACCGAGGGTGTACTCGGAGGCGTCGGCGGTACGGATCTCGACGAGGTGACGGCGGGGGGTGACGTCGGCCTTGGCGAAGTGGCCCTTGAGAGGCTTGTTCACCTTGCGCGGGTCGATCTCGCCGAACGCGATCTGGACGGACTCGTAGCCGTCGACGTCGTTCGTGCGGACCTGGGTGACGACGTTCGGGCCGGCCTTGACGACGGTGACCGGAACAACGCGGTTGTTCTCGTCCCACACCTGCGTCATGCCGAGCTTCTCGCCCAGGATGCCCTTGATCTGCTTAGCCATTCTCAGATCACCGGCCTTCAGAGCTTGATCTCGATGTCGACACCGGCCGGGAGGTCGAGTCGCATCAGAGAGTCAACGGTCTTGGGGGTCGGGTCGAGGATGTCGATCAGGCGCTTGTGCGTGCGCATCTCGAAGTGCTCGCGCGAGTCCTTGTACTTGTGCGGCGACTTGATGACGCAGTACACGTTCTTCTCAGTGGGCAGCGGCACCGGGCCCGCGACCGACGCACCAGTGCGGGTCACCGTCTCGACGATCTTCTTCGCCGAGGAGTCGATGACCTCGTGGTCGTAGGCCTTGAGCCGGATGCGGATCTTCTGTCCCGCCATGGCTACTCAGTAGTCCTGTCTCTCGTAACGCTCTGGACCCGGTGGTCCTTGTCCATTCCGCTCCCCCTCCGACCCACGCGGTCGGGCGTGTCGCACCCTCGCTGACACAGATGTCCCTCTTCGGGACTTCCCTGCCTGGGAGTGCGGGCCCTTCCGGAACCGCGGACCGGGGGCGAGAGGCCCACCGGGTGCCTGGCCTGCACCCCGCTGACGCTTCCCGGAAGATTCCCGTACGTCCGCCCCTGAGCAGGGACGACGAGTACTGTGGGACTCGCTTCCGGTCCCCCCGGCGGGAGGCGCGCAGCATCGGCACTCGACCGAGCAACCCCGCTAGTCTGCCATACGGGGCGCGGGGCTGGCCAATCGAAGCGGATGACTGTACCCCACGTCACCGGGGGGTACACGTGAGCCCGCGTTCGACTCACGCCCCTCAGCTATGAACGCCCCTCAAGGGTCCGTGCCGCGTCCAGAGCCAGAACGATCGACGCGGCCTCTGTCTCTTCACCCGACGTCGTCGACTGCACCCGGTACGTCGCCTCCATGGGAGCGATCCGGATTTCTCCCGCCCTGCGGTCGGAGATGTCCCGAGCAAGGCAGAGGGTTCCCATGCTGAGGTAAGGGAAGAACCGCCGGAACCCAGGGTCTCCATGGAAGACGCGGATCAATTCCTGAAGCACGGGTCGACTTTCCTCGCGCAGCAGGAGCCGCCACTGGGTCTGGACTGGATCGCCCTCCTCCTGCGCTTGGGCAAGTTCATCATATTCCATGAATGGAAATCGGGACTTCATTTCACGCAGCGTCACTCCGGACCGCCATGCGTCTGCGACTCGCACCACGTTTTGCAAGTCAGCCGTGGAACCGGCGGCCCACGGGTGCGTCGCACCCTCAACACTGATGGAAAAGAGGCGATACTCTTTTCCTAGATGGATAAGGACGGGACCTCGGTCCGAGTGCATGCGGGCAGTTACCAGACGCCCCTTCGGATTGGAGCTTGCCGATTCGACGCCCCCCAGATCAACCCCCATGCCGCTCGCCACATGCTCTAGTGCGTCGACCAGGCCACCTAGTTCGACGAGATCGGGATACAAGACAGCACTTACGGTACGGGAAACATCAGATTCCCTACCTTTTCCATCGGACGTCATCAGAGTGCACCTTTTACAAACATTACGACTGCGGTTGGGTCGACCTCACATCATAGCATTCAAATTGGTCACAGAATAAAGTCCCGCACCCTTCCGAAATTCTCCCAGTCCGGCTCCAATATATCTGCCACATTTCCATCCTTGTCGTACCACGTAATACTGTCCCAATCGCGATGACCGTGCTTCACCGCCCTCGCGATCCATCCCATCTCCTCTTCTGTTGCATGAATCGCCATTCCGGGTTCGTGCCCCAGTCCTCTTTTTGCCATGCCCTCGAAAGCCCCAGAGAACCCCTTCATGTTCACATGGAGGAGCACCGAGCGGTCCAGAATCGCGTTCTGGACCGGACCTCGCCAGTCCTCTGCGCTCAATTCCAGAAAGTGTTTGAAACCGCGCGACTCCGCGAACTTCGCCGTGTCGGCCCATCTGTATCCCAGAGCCACGTCACAAGGCGCCAGGCCGAGTGGGTCCAACCAGGTGAGCGGATTTGTTACGTACGTGAACGGATTTGGCGCCGGATGAAGACCGAGGGGGTCCGGGGAGAGATACCTGGCGGACTCGGGGTCGTACTGACGATAGTGGTTGTAGTGAAGCCCGGTCTCCGGATCGAAGTACTGGCCAGGGAAGCGGAGAGGCGTATAGGCCACGCTGTTCGACGGCCAAGCCGTAGTGCCCCAAAGGGTCGAACGAGCACGCCACGCCACCTCGCCCCGTACATCGATCAGCTCGGTGGGCGTTCCGACAGCATCGGTGACGATGGCGAAGAAGCGACGGTCGATCTCCGCTTGTGAGGCGTTCGCGATGTCGTCGACGGTCTCCCGCTGCGCGACCGGACGCACCCCCTGGTAGTCCCAGGTGAGGGTGATCGGGCGAGGGAGTTCCTCGGCTTCCGTCGTCTGCTCGCACAACGTGGTGCCGTCCCACGAGAAGACAGTGCGCTCGACAGCACTGCTGTCGTCAGCCGACAGACGTTCCTTGGCGATACGGCGTCCGAGAGGGTCGTACCGGTAGCGCCAGCGGGTGCCGTCCGGTGTCACTACGGACGTGAGGTGGTCCTCCGCATCCCAGGCGTACTGCCACGTCTCCGGTCTGCGGGACAGGTGGGTCTTCTGCCGGCGGACGACGCGCCCCTGGTTGTCATACTCGTAGCGCACCGCTCCGGCACGTTGGATGCGCATGCCCCGGTACTGCCGGCTTCCGGCAGCCTCATGGCGCGGGTGGTCGGCGGGCCAGACGGCCTGGACCTGATTTCCCACCTCGTCGTAGGCGTAGCGCTCCGTCCATTGTTCACCGCGGACAGCGGTGACACGGCCGGCCGAGTCGAGGTCGTACTGGCGCGCGCCGCCGAACTGGTCCTCGGAAGCGACGAGGTTGTTGTCAGCGCGGTAGGTGTAGGTGCGGTGCTGCACTGACCTACCATCAGCAGCGGTCACCGCCTGTGTGACAAGGCGGCCCAGCTCATCGAAAACGTGAGCCACTTCAAGGGATTCCCCGAGACGCCGGGTTGTTTCTCGTCCCTCGGAGTCATACGCGAAGGCCATGGAGTGCCCGGAGAGGTCAAGGCGAACCGGGCGTCCCACAACGTCATAGGCCCAGTTGCTCGTCGCCCCGGAGGAGGTCGTGCGGCTGACACGCCGGCCCAGTACGTCGTAGGTGTTTGTGAGGGTGCGGCCGTCCACCGTCTCGGCGAGAACCGCCCCGTAGGGGTCCCGCTGAAGGAGGAGGTCGCTGTCCGGGCCAGTGGCCCTCACAAGGTGACCGAGGAGGTCGTAGACGAACGAGGTTACGGCTCCCTCGACATCCTTGCGAGTGACCTGCCCCAATGCGTTCCGCTCCAGAGTTACGGTCTGGCCAACCGCGTTGGTCCGGGACGCGAGTCGGCCGGCGGCGTCGTGGGTGTATGTGAGTGTTCGCCCGTCGAAATCCGTCTCCGACGTCACACGTCCGGCGGCGTCGTACGTGTAGGCCCAGACCATGCCTCGCGGATTCGTGACTTGCGTGAGGCGCAACGAGGCGTCATACGCGAACTCGTATCGGTTGCCTTCGGTGTCCGTACGCGCCGCGAGTCGATCGAAGTGGGTGTACTCGAACCTGCTCGTATGTCCGGCTGGATCCGTGTGACTGAGGCAGTTGCCCTCGCCGTCGTAGGTCCAGGTTTCCGTGGATCCGTCTGACCCGGTCCGGGTGAGCGGCAAACCCTCCGGCGTCCACGCGCGGTGTGTCGTGCGGCCTTCGCTGTCGGTGACCGTGACGGGTTGCCCGAATGCGTTGCGGCCCCATTGGGTGGTGGCCCCGAGTGGGTCGGTGATGCAAACCGCGATGCCCGCCGGGTTGCAGCGCACGATGGTGGCGTGCCCCAGCGCGTCGGTGAACGATACGAGTCTGCCGCTGTCGTCGTAGCTGCTTCTGGTGACGGCACCTGACGGGTCGGTGACGCTGACGCAGTTGCCCCGTTCGTCATATGCCTGCCGCCATGCCGACCCGTCAGGCAGCTCGATGAGAGTGACCAGGTGCATGTCGTTGTAGGCGTAACGCGTCACGGCACCATCCGGTCGCGTCACTCGCAGAGGTTGGCCCAACTCGTTGTTCACGCAGCTTGTCGTGGCACCAAGCGTGTCGGTCTGTCTGACCAGGTGGTGGTGGACGTCGTAGCCAGTCCGTGCCGTGTTACCGAGAGGATCGATCTCGGCGACGACCTGAGAGTTGTCGTTGACGACGAACTTCCACTCGGCGCCGTCGGTGGTGTGAAGCGTGGTGATGTGGCACCCGGGCCACATGGGATCTGTGCCACCGTAGGTGAAACGCCCCGTCACATGGCCGTCCTCACCACCTTGCTGGACGCATCGATCCCACTCGTCGTAGCCGTATGCGTAGCGTCTGCTGTTGGTGTCTGTCCACGAGTTGATGCGCCCTCGCTCGTCGTAGGTGAAGAGCAAGGGCAGGCCAGACGAGTTGGCGACCGATGACAAACTGCCGTCGGCGTAGCCGTAGCTCCTGATGACGACGTCTGTCCCGTCATCGGCAGCCGCCACCAGGGCCAGCTCGGTAATGTGGCCACCCTCCGCTGTGAGACGAAGGTGGTACCCACAGGAGTGCCGAATGCTGAGCGGCGTACCGCCCTCGTCGTACTCGAAATCAATGGTGTTGCCGTTACGGTCGGATATCCGCTTCAGCTGGGCGATTCCGCCGCTGGGCGGTGCGAAGTACCGGCTGTGTCCGGTCACGGGCTCAGTGATGCGGAACCCACCATCGCCCGTTCGAAGGAGAGGCCAACGCGGTCCTGCTACCGGCAGAACGCCGGGGGCCGAGCGTCCATGGGGATGTGGATAGGCGATCAACATGCCGTCCTCTGTGACGAAGACGATGCCGTCCTTGTCCAGCTCAAGGCGCTGATCAACCGTCGATGACCAGGACGGTCCGAACCACCACCCCGTGCGGTAGTCGGAAGCAGATCGACGAGTGAAGACAAGCGGAAGCGTTCCTGGCAGTACAACGTCAGTCTGGGCAAGGAACATTTGTCCCGTTGCCGCGTCGACCGGATCGCCGCACCCCTTGACCACCGACTTAAGACGGTTGTACGCCCCCTTGGCGCCCTTGGTGAGAACGCTTCGAGCGGACTTCAGCCCCCGCAGTCCCGCGGCCATGCCCTTGAGGCCGGTCTTGCCCAGTGCCTTCGCGCCCTTGGCGAGTCCGCCGAGGGTGGTGAGCCCCTTCATGCCGGGTATGCAGTCCAGAGCCGCCAAGCCCACGTCCCACAGGGACGCCTGCCCCTTGCTGTACTTGTAGAGCGTGTCCGCGAGGACGACGAGGGCGGCGACCAGCACGATCGCGCCGAGGATCGGGCCGCCGATGACCATCGCGATGATGCCGACGACGGCGACGACGACCTTGCAGACCGCGACGATCGAGTCCCAGTTGTCGGAGACCCAGTCCCCGACCTCCTCCCACCACGACCGGTTCTGGATGCCGGCGTCGGACGCCTCGTCGATCCTGCCCTTGGCCTCCCGGGCCGCGTCGTCGCGCATCTTGCGCGCGTCCTCGGCCATCTTCTTCGCCGCGTCCAACGCGCTCTGCGCGTTGTCGACCGCCGACTGCGCGTTCGTCTGCGCGGTCTTGGCGTGCTGAACGTCACGGGTGGCGGCCCGGACCTTGGCCTCGTCCGGCTTGTCCCCGTCCGACCTGCTGCCCGTCGGATCGTCCTTGTACTTGTCCGCCTCCTTCGACGCCCGCGTCACCCATGAATCCGCCGAGGACAGCTTCGACTGCGCCGAGGACAGGTCCTGGCGCGCCTCCCGCGCCTTGACGAGCGCCCGGTCCGCCAGCGCCTGCGCCCGCTCCAGCTTCGGCCAGAAGTCAGCGAGCGCGTCGCCGCACATCCCGTACGACTTCTCCAGCTTCCTGAGGTTCTTGGGAACCCCGTCGAACTCCTCCTTGAAGACCGCCGCCGACTTCCCCGCCCACTGCGCGAGCGTCGACTCCCCCGCCATCCCCTTCACCAGACGCAACGCCTCCGAGACGTCGTCGGCGAAATCGTGCAACGTCTTCGCGAGCGTCCGCACCCGCTGCGGATCCCCCGGCGTCGGGTCCTTGTCCAGGTCCAGGACATGCCAGTCACTCGGCCTGTGGCCCACCATCGCGCAACCCCCGTCAACTCACGCGCCGCACCAGCAACCACCCGTACGCACACGTGAACTTACAAGGCACGGTCGTTCGATGAAAGGCGCCCATGGCGAGCGTGGCCCCCAGCCGGTCAGTGCCACACCTCGGGGTTCAGGGCCGCCGAGACGTGATCGGCTCCTGCAGTCACGGTCAGGTCGGGCCGGCGGACGCGGAGCGCGATGCCCTCGGGATCGAAGTCGCGGAACTCGAAGTGGAAGTGCTCGGAAAGGGCGGGGCGGTCCGAGGGGAAGCCATCGAGGTCTGTCGACGCGTTGGCACGGTCCGCGCCCTGGCAGAGGACCGAGACGAAGAGGGGGAAGTGTTCCGCGTCCAGGATCAGGTCCGCGTCGTGGATGACGCCCACGATCCCGACACCGCCTGTGGCCGCGCCGCACAGGTCGCTCAGGCAGTCGACCAAGGCGTCCCAGTTCGCGCCGTAGTAGCCGGGGAACTGGAGGGCTTGTGCGAAGGAACGGTGGATGCCCTGCTCGGTCGTCAGCTCGCGGGAGTCGAAGTGGTGGACCCGCCCTCCGGCGGCTTCCAAGTCCGCGGCCCTTGCTCGGAATCCGCGTGCGTCTGTGGGGCCGAAGACCACGAAAGGCTCCGGGTGAGGCTTTGCGGTGTGCGGGTGCGGAGGACGCGGGCTCATCGTCTGCGCACCGACTTCCAGGCGTCGGTCACCGCGTAGGAGAAGCTCAGCCGCCACGCGTCCAGTTTGTCGCGCACAGCTGATACGACGCTCCAGCACTTCAGCCACGTCGGCAGGCGTCGGAACGGTACGAAGGTCAAGGTGTCGGCGATGGCGTTCACCGCGATGCTCCTGCGGCCCGGGCCCTCTGCCCGCAGTGCGGCGTACAGCTCCGGCGTCAGTGCGCCGTTGAGGCGGGCCGCCGTGCCTGCCGCGGTGAAGGCGAATCCTCGCTGGGCGAGGTCCGGGAGCCGCATCGCCCGGACGATCCGGGGCGACGCCTCCTCCAACGGGCAGTTGAAGGCCAGCCCGATCGCCGCCGTGCCGAGCCATCGCTCCCCGCGGTCGAACGCGGCGTCCCATTCCTCCGGGTCGTTCAGGGCCAGCAGTCGTTCGCCGGTCTGCCAGTTCCATTGGGCCGTCAGAATCGACTCCCTCTTCCGAGCCGTAGCGCTCAGGAGAGTGTGCACGAACGTTGCGGGCGGCGGACGGTCAGGATGGCGACGTCGTCGTGTGGCGCTGCCTTGCCCGCGTAGGCGTGGGCATCCTCGTTGAGGGCCCGGGGCAGGTCGCTCCGCGGAGGTCGCCGAGGTCGGCAAGGCGTTCGTCCAGGGGGTAGAACGCACCGTCCGCCGCGCGGGACTCGGTCAGTCCGTCGGTGGTGAGCAGCAGCGCAGTGCCGCCGGGAAACGCGAACCGGCCGGGGGTGGCGGGCTCGGCCGCGAGCGCGGCGAGGCCGAGGGGGACGCCGCTGTCCAACGGCGGCGTGATCACCGAGTCGGCGTCGAGCAGGTGCGGCGGCACATGACCGCAGTTGATGGCCTGCACCTCGTTGCGGGCGTCGTCGATGTTGAGGATGAGGACGGTGACAAATCGTTCGTCGTCACCTCTGCGCGCCACGTAGGAGTTGTGCCGCACGACGGAGGCGTCGAGGGCGTCGACGAGCCCCGTGAGGGTGGGCTCGCGATGGGCCGCCTCGCGAAAGCTGCCGAGGACGGCGAACGCCGCGCCCACCGCGGCCAGCCCCTTGCCCTGAACGTCACCGATGAGGACGCGGGTTCCCCAGGCGGACTCGACGACGTCGTAGATGTCGCCGCCGACGAGCCGGTCCTCCTGCACCGGTTCGTACACCCCGTCCACCAGGACGTCGTCGGTGCGCAGCGGCAGCGGGCGCAGGATCTGACGCTGTATGGCCACGGCCGCGGAGTGCAGGCGCACCATCGCGCGCTCGCTGTTGATGCGCCGGCGACAGGCATACAGCGATGCCGCGATCAGGCAGGCGGTGAGCACCAGCAGCAGCACCCGGTCGGCCAGCGCGACGTCGCCGCCGCCGGTCAGAAAGGCGGCGGAGCCGAGGAGAGCGGTCCAGGCGCAGACCAGAGCCGTCTGCCGCACCGTGCACTGTGCCGCCGCCGCGGCGGGCAGGAACACCAGCAGCCCGACCAGCGCCATGACCGAGTTCGCCAACGACCCGACCACCGCCACCAGCAGCGTGACCGTCACCATCCAGACGACCAGTTGCCCCGTCCCCGGCGGCTGAATGGTCTCCCGGGTGGAGCTTGCGGCGGGGCGCCGGCGACGGGTACGCGACACACGATCTCCAGGGTGGGGCGGTGAACCTCCGCATTCTCGGCCGCCCCCCACGGCACCGGCGTCCGCCTCGCCGGGGCATTCGGGGGACGGACGGACCCGCCCGTCAGCCCACGAACCGGAACGTGGACGTGATCGCGTCGAAGATGTCGAAGAAGGAGTCCGCGAGGTCGAGGACCTGGCTGCTGCCCGCGACCAGGGCGACCTTGCCCTCCTGGCCGGGGACCGGGATGTAGGTCTGCATGAGGACCGCGCGGACCGTGCGGTTCAGGGCGTCGTCCGGGACCGGGATGTCCTCCACGCCCTGGGTCCGGGCCGCGGGGCCCACGCCGGGGATGTCGACCGTGGTGACCTTGCGCCAGGAGTCGCCGGGCTTCCGAGCCTCCTTGACGGCGAGTTGGGCGGCTATGGCGCCCGGGTCGGTGGAGAGGGGATCGCCGGAGGACGTGCGGCCGCCGATCAGGGAGACCGTGACCGAGCCCGTGATCGGGGTGTCGCCGCCGAAGCTCTCCGCCATGCAGCCGCAGTACAGCGCGCCCGACTTCCACGCGTCGGACGCCGCCTTCTGGAGGAAGGTGACGTACGCGGAACGAGAAGGCTTCAGCTCCGGGTACTGGCGTATCCGGTCGTCGACCATGCGGCGGATCGAGTCGTCCCGGGACTCCGGGCGTACGTCGAACTCCCACCAGGACTCCGGGACCTTGATGCGGAACCCGCCCCGCTCGACGGTCAGTGCCTCCGTGTAACGGGCCATGGCGTGCCCGGCCTCCCCGTACGTCGCTCGATCTGCCGTTCCCGTCATCGTCCCACACGGCCCGCGCACCCGGGATACAGAAAATCGTTCACCTGTTTGGGCGAAAACCTGTCGTGGCCGCAGTAGACATTCGGCTGCCGCTGTGGTTAGTCTTCTGTCGTAGCCAAGAAGTCAGTGAAGCGAGGCAAGGAGGAGGACGCCATCAGGATCGCCCGGGCGAGAACGTTCTCACCGGGTACCGCAGGCCCCGGAACGGAAGGTGGTCCCACGGTCACGCATCCGCGATCCCTCAACAGAAGGCCGGCAGTGCAGTAGGCCGGCAGATGGTGTTACAAATCCCTCGGGGCCTTGGTGCCGTACGGCACCAAGGCCCCTCGACGCGTTCCGCAAACAGAGGTGCAGATGACCGCAGACACACCGCTCAACCGCATCGACGACGACGACTACCCCGCGTACACCATGGGGCGGGCGGCCGAGATGCTGGGCACTACGCCCGCCTTCCTACGAGCCCTCGGCGAGGCACGGCTGATCACGCCGCTGCGCTCGGAGGGGGGCCATCGCCGCTACTCCCGCTACCAGCTGCGCATCGCGGCTCGCGCCCGCGAGATGGTCGACCAGGGGACATCCATCGAGGCGGCCTGCCGCATCATCATCCTGGAAGACCAGCTCGAAGAGGCTCAGCGCATCAACGAGGAGCTGCGGCGCGGTGGCGCCGGGGCACCCGGAGAGACATCGGGGAGTTCCCGTCCTGGCCGGTAGTGACACCGACCCGCCCGACCGGGCGGGCGTGCGGATAAAATCCGTTCCCATGTCGAAGCCTGACAAGCTGCTCATTGACATCGCTGCCCGTGTGGAGTCCGCGCAGAGCAGTCGGATGTCCTTGACCGTGGTCACCCACGGTGCCGTCATCACCGGTCGCCTGGCCCCCGAGTCCGTGTGGAGGAAGCGGGTGTCGGAAGTGCTGACCGACTCCGCCGACCTCAGCGCCTTCTCCGCCGCCTTTGACGCTCCGGCCGAGAAGGAGGAAGCGCCCACACACCTTCACTTCCACGTCGCCCGGATCCTCCAGGGCACCATGGGGATCCCGGAGACCGGCGGGATGTACCGCGTGGCGATCGAGGACGTCAGCGCCTGGACGGTGGGTGACTTCAGCTACTCCGACCACTGAGACGGGTACGGGCGAGGACGCCCGTGAATTCGCGGTTCCGGAAATGCGGCTGGGGCCCGCACCCCGAAGGATGCGGGCCCCAGCCGCGAGAGCGCGCCCGCGGGCGCGCCGGCGTCAGGCGAGGACGATGTTCTCGGCCGTCGGGCCCTTCTGGCCCTGCGCGATGTCGAAGTTCACCTTCTGGCCTTCGAGCAGCTCGCGGAAACCCTGGGCGGCGATGTTCGAGTAGTGGGCGAACACGTCGGCGCCGCCACCGTCCTGCTCGATGAAGCCGAAGCCCTTTTCCGCGTTGAACCACTTCACGGTGCCAGTAGCCATGTCATTTCTCCTTCGGGGCAGTGCACCGGCGTCCGCACTGTACGGACGCCGTGTCGCCGCGATGATCACCCCGACCGGAAAAAGACCGGTGTCAAAATTCGGGAACCACAACTGCAACTGATGGTGACAGTAGCACGCCGGGGCGCCCGATGTGCGCCAATACATTTCACCCTGTTCGACGCCGCAAGGAAACTATCGGCGCGTTCCGTCAAAACCTATTCCCGTGAATACAGATTCATTGGCGCCCATTTCACAGGAATTATTTGGCGGGCGAATTCTCTCAGATGACGCCCTGCGCCAGCATCGCGTCGGCCACGCGCTCGAAGCCGGCGATGTTCGCGCCGGTGACGTAGTCGCCGGGGGCGTCGTAGCGCTCGGCGGTCTCGTGGCAGGTGGTGTGGATGCTGGTCATGATGTCCGCCAGCTCCTCCTCCACGCGCGCCGCCGTCCACGACGTACGGGCGTGGTTCTGCGCCATCTCCAGGGCGCTGACCGCGACGCCGCCCGCGTTGGCCGCCTTGCCGGGTCCGAAGGCGACGCCCGCCTGCTGGAGCAGATGGACGGCCTCGGGGGTGGTCGGCATGTTCGCGCCCTCCGAGACGGCCTTGACGCCGTTGCGGATCAGGGTGGCGGCGTCGTTCTCGTCCAGCTCGTTCTGCGTGGCCGACGGGAGGGCCAGGTCCGCCGGGACCTCCCAGACGCGGCCGCCGGGGACGAAGCGGGCCGAGGCGCCCCGACGCTCGGCGTACGCGTCGACGCGGCCGCGCTCGACCTCCTTGATCTGCTTGAGCAGGTCGAGGTCGATGCCCTTCTCGTCGACGACGTAGCCGGAGGAGTCCGAGCAGGTCACGGCGTTCGCACCGAGCGCGGTCAGCTTCTCGATGGTGTAGATCGCCACGTTGCCGGACCCCGAGACGACCGCGGTCTGGCCCTCCAGGTCCTCCCCGCGCTCCCGCATCATCGCCGCCGCGAAGAGCACGTTGCCGTAGCCCGTCGCCTCCGGGCGGATCAGCGAGCCGCCCCAGCCCTGGCCCTTGCCGGTGAGGACGCCGGACTCCCAGCGGTTGGTGATCCGGCGGTACTGGCCGAAGAGGTAGCCGATCTCCCGGCCGCCGACGCCGATGTCCCCGGCCGGGACGTCCGTGTGCTCGCCGATGTGCCGGTACAGCTCCGTCATGAACGACTGGCAGAACCGCATGACCTCCGCGTCGCTGCGCCCGTGCGGGTCGAAGTCGCTGCCACCCTTGCCGCCGCCGATACCGAGGCCGGTCAGCGCGTTCTTGAAGATCTGCTCGAAGCCCAGGAACTTGATGACGCCCAGGTTGACGGACGGGTGGAAGCGCAGACCGCCCTTGTACGGGCCCAGCGCGCTGTTGAACTCGACCCGGAAGCCCCGGTTGACGCGAACACGGCCCTGGTCGTCCTGCCACGGCACCCGGAACATCACCTGGCGCTCCGGCTCGACCAGCCGCTCGATGAGGCCCGGCTCGGCGTACTCGGGGCGGGCCGCGACGACCGGGGCGAGCGTTTCCAGGACCTCGTGCGCGGCCTGGTGGAACTCGGGCTGGGCCGGGTTGCGGTGCTCGATCTCGGTGAGCAGGTGGTCGAGGGTGGTCTGCGTCTCGCTTCGCGTCGTCACAGGGGCCCTTTCTGGCACGGCGGGCACCGGTCGCATGCAGCGACCGGTGGGAGGCGCTCGGCGCCGTTGCCGCGCGCGGGACACTTAAGTGTTACGCGCATGTAAACCCCATGGCCAGCACCCGATCACTGGATGAGACGAAGGACTCCCGGCGCCACCGGCCTCCTCCCGGCGACGCTACCCGTCCCCGTTCAGCATCGCGGCGGTGAGGACGTTGCCCGCGACGCCCCAGCCTCCGTCCGGGACCTCGTCGACCAGGACGACGGTCGTGGGGCGGGCGCGCTCCCCGTAGATCTCCGCGTAGAGGTCGGTGGTGCGTTCGACGATCTTCTTCTTGTCCTCCGCCGAGAGGGTGCCCGCGGGGACCTTGAAGTGGGCGAATGGCATCAGACCAGCCCTCCGTTCGCACGCAGGACCTGGCCGTTCACCCAGTGCCCGGCGGGGCTGCCCAGGAAGGCGACCACGGCGGCGATGTCCTCCGGGGTGCCCAGCCGCTCCAGCGGCGGCGTCTTCGCGAGCCGGTCGATCTGCTCGGGCGTCTTGCCGTCGAGGAACAGGTCGGTGGCCGTCGGGCCGGGCGCGACCGTGTTCACGGTGACGTCCCGCCCGCGCAGCTCCCGCGCCAGGATCATCGTCATCGCCTCCACGGCACCCTTGCTGGCCGCGTACGCCCCGTACGTGGGGAACTGCGCACCGACGACGGACGTCGAGAACCCGATGAACGCGCCCCCGGCACGCAGCCGCCGCGCCGCCTGCTGGGCGACGACGAAGGTGCCGCGGATGTTGGTGCGGTGCATGGCGTCCAGCGCCGCCAGGTCCAGGTCGGCGATCGGCGAGAGGGTCATCCGCCCGGCCGAGTTCACGACGACGTCGACGCCGCCGAACTCCTCCTCCGCCCGGTCGAACAGCGCGGCGACCTCCTTCTCCTCCGCCACGTCGGCCTGTACGGCGACGGCCCGTCCGCCGGCCCCGGTGATCGCCGCCACCGTCTCGTCGGCGGCCGAGGCGTCGCGGGCGTAGTTCACGACGACGGCCAGGCCGTCCTCGGCGAGCTTCTGGGAGACGGCCCGGCCGATGCCGCGCGATCCGCCGGTGACGATCGCCACACGGGCGACCGCCGCCGTGTTCTGGTTCGTGTTCGTGTTGGTACTAGTGGTCATGCGTCCACGATGCGCCCGGTCCGCCGCCGCAGCCAGGGGATGCCATCCCCTGGGTCAGCGGCCCGGCCCGGCGCAGAATGGACCGCATGAGCGCTGTGAAGTACGCCGAGCTGGGAGCGTTCCTACGGTCGCGGCGCGAGCGCATCCGCCCCGCCGACGTCGGACTCCCGGCCGGACCGCGCCGCCGGGTGCCGGGGCTGCGCCGCGAGGAGGTGGCCCACCTCGCGGGGGCGTCCGTGGACTACTACAACGAGCTGGAGCGCGGCGCCGGGTCCCAGCCGTCCGAGCAGATGCTCGCCGCGCTGGCGCGGGCGCTGCGGCTGTCCGGCGACGAGCGCGACTACCTCTACCGGCTCGCCGACCGGCCGGTGCCCGTGCCGGGCGGGGCCGCGTCGCACGTCCACCCCGGCATGCTGGACCTGCTGGACCGGATGGCCTCGACCCCGGCGCAGGTGATCACCGACCTGCACGTCACGCTCGTACAGAATCCGCTGGCCGTGGCGCTGCTCGGGGACCAGTCCGGCTACCGGGGGCCCCGCGCCAGCTTCGTGCACCGGTGGTTCACCGAGCCGGAGGCCCGGCTGCTGTATCCCGAGGCCGACCACGCGTACCAGTCCCGTTCCTTCGTCGCCGACCTGCGGGCCGCCGCCGCCCGGCGGGACGCTAAGGACACGGAGGCCGGCGCGATGGTCCGTACGCTGCTCGGCGTCTCTCCCGAGTTCGCCGCGCTGTGGGCCGATCACGACGTGGCGTTCCGACGCCACGACCGCAAACGGCTCGTCCACCCGGTGATCGGCCTGATCGAGGTCAACTGCCTCAACCTCTTCAGCGAGGACGGCCGCCAGCGGCTCCTGTGGTTCACCCCGGCCGTGGGGACCGACAGCGCGGGTCTGCTGGAGCTGCTGTCGGTCGTCGGCACGCAGGAGGTCAGCGAGGTCAGCGCTGCGCCGCGTACGGCAGGAAGCTCGCCCAGGCGGCAGGGGTGAGGGTGAGGCGGGGGCCGTCGGTGTGCTTGGAGTCCCGGATGTGGATGATGGCGGGGGTGAGGGCCAGTTCAACGCAGGAGTTGCCGTCGGTCCCGCCGCTGTAGCTGCTCTTGAACCAGACCAGTTCGGCCTCGCGGATCATGTTTCTCCCAGCAGTGTCTCGATGAAGGCAAACGACTCCCTGGGCGAGAGAGCCTGCGCTCGGATCGTGCCATACCGCAGTTCGACAATGCGCAGGTGTTTCGGGTCGGTGATCGGCCGTCCGTTGAACGCCCCGTCGGAGCGTCCCACCGCTGTACCGTCCGGGAACTTCAGCAGCTCGATCCTGCCGTCCAGCCCCGGATGGGCGTCGGCATTTGTCGGCATCACTTGAAGCGTGACGTTGTGCAACCGCGCGACCTCCAGCAGGCGTTCGAGCTGCTGTCGCCACACCATTGTGCCTCCAACCTGCCGACGCAGCGGTGCCTCTTCCAGCACGAAGTGCATCGATGGAGCCGGATCGCGCTCATAGACCGACTGCCGAGCCAGCCGAGCGGCGACCATACGGTCGACGTCGTCGGGTGAGTACGGCGGCTGCGCTGCCTCGATCAGGGTTCGCGCGTGCTTCGGGGTCTGCAACAGGCCAGCGATGATGTTGCACTCGTACAGACCGATCTCAACCGCTTTGGCCTCCAACTTCCCCAGCTCCCGCACCTTCTTCGGGTACCGGACCTTCTTCACGTCCTCCCAGGCCGCCGAGAGGAGCCCACCGGCGTCCAGCACCTCGTCGGCCCTGTCCAGATACTCCTGCCGGGGAATCCGCTTGCCGCCCTCGACCTTGTAGACGAGGTCCTCCCCGTACCCGACCGCCACTCCGAAGTCGCCGGCCCGCATCCCCGCCGCCTCCCGGCGGAGCTTCAACTGCCGTCCCACCGTGGTGATGACCGCGACGCCCCACTCGTCGTCCGGGTCGACCTCCCACCCCGACTCGTCCGTCTCGACCGCCATCCTCCGCCCCTTCCCCGACAGCGCCGACACCACTGGACAAGCGCCGGACAGTCACCGTACGTACCCGCTGAGTCACTTCTCACGGTACGCACACATCGCCACGCTGAGTGATGTGAACCAGAAATCCACCACCGAACTCACCGCGTCCGTCCGCAACTTCAGCGTGCAGCTCTCTCCCACCCCACGCGGTGCCCGCCTCGCCCGCCTGCTCGCGACCGAGCAGCTCCGCGCCTGGGGTCTGCCCCTGGACCCGGCACGCCTCCTGGTCGCCGAGCTGGCCAACAACGCGGCGGACCATGGACGTGTCCCCGGCCGCGATTTCCGGCTCACCCTGTACGTCGTCGGCGACATCCTCCGCATCGAGGTCACCGACACGCGGGGCCAGGAACTCCCCGCCCCTCAAAAGCCGGCCTCCGATGCCGAATCCGGCCGGGGTCTGCTGCTGGTGGAGGCGTTGGCGCACCGCTGGGGAGTGACGGAGGGCCGCTTCCCGCGCAAGACGGTCTGGGCGGAACTGCGCTGTATGCCACCGGAACCCACGTTGTGAGGTTCCGGTGCCGTCGGTGCCCTACCAAGACAAGAAACCCGGGGAAATGACCCCTGCCAAGCCCCACCCCTCCCGCCCGAGGCGCGTCGTCACTCGGGTGGGTGAACATCACCGGTTGAGCTGGATTTCCGGGTCCCCAACTCCCCTACTCTCAGCGCAAACAACCGAAAAGACATCGGCCCCCGCTGGGACTGGCATCCCGGTGCGAGGGCCTACCAACAGAGAAGAAGAGGCTTCCCGATGGGTAACCAAAACCTTAGCGCGCCCCCGCGCGCCCAGTCAGCCCCCGCCGACAATCCGACCCGTACGCGTCGCCAAGGCGGCGGCATCACCCACGACAACACCCGCCACACCACCCGCTTCGTGGTGATCGGCAACCACCTGGTCCAGCACAAGGAGCTGTCGCTCCTCGCGATCGGCCTGAGCTGCCACCTCCAGTCCCTGCCCACCGGTGCGGGCGCCGACATCAAGTCGCTCGCCGCCCGCTTCCCGGAGGGCCCGACCCGGATCGCCGCCGCCCTGCGCGAGCTGGAGGCCCACGGCTACCTGCGCCGCGAACGCCACCGCACGCAGACCGGCCGGATCGTCACCCGCACGGTCTCCTGCAACCAGCCGCACGCGAGCCGCCGCGAACCGGCCGACACGGGCTGCCCGCCCGCGAAGCGAACGCCTCCGCCGCAGCGCCGTACGGTCCAAAAGGCGCTCCCCGCCGTACCGCAGCCGAGCAGCACCGCCCCGGCCCTCCTCCAGACGGCGCTCGACCTCCTCGCCACCCTGCGCCGCCACGACCCCCGGCTGCTGCTCTCCGCGACGGACACGGCTCACCTGGTGCCAGGGGTCGCGGCCTGGCTGGAGCGCGACGTCGCCCCCGGCGCCGTACGGCACGCCCTGACCACCGGCCTCCCGGACGAGCCCCTGCGCCGCCCGGCCGCCCTCCTGGCCCACCGCCTCACGGACCGGCTGCCACCGCCGCCGCCGTTCCGCACGCAGTCGGCCGTCGCACCGCCACCGCGCCACCCCCTCCAGAACTGCGAGGGCTGCGACCGCGGCTTCCGGGCCTCCGAGACCGAAGACCGCTGCCGCGACTGCCTTACGGCAGTCGCCTCCCATCCCTGAACCAGCAAGGAACTCCATGGTCAGCCCGCCCCACGAGGCGATGCACCGCATCTTCCAGCACGACCCCGGCTTGTTCAGTCGCGTCTCACGTTTCCTCGGCGTCGACATCCCGAAGCCCATCGGGGCGACCGCACTGCCGACCGACCTCACCGAGGCCAGCCCCGTCGAACGCCGCGTGGACACGCTCCTGCGCTTCGAGACCGCAGAACAGGGGCCCTTCCTGCTGGCCGTCGAGGCTCAGGGCAAGAAGGACCCGGACAAGCCCGCGAGCTGGGCGTACTACGTCTCGTACCTGCGGACGAAATACCGGCTGCCCACAGCGCTCCTGGTCGTCTGCCAGGACTACGCCACGGCCAAGTGGGCTCAGCAACCGGTAAACAGCGGACCGGCCCAGCTACCCACCCTCACCCTGCGTCCTCTAGTCGTTGGCCCACACAACATGCCGGTGATCACCGAACCGAACGAAGCCCGTGCGGACCTGATCCTGGCCAGCCTGGCGGCCATCACACACGCCGCAGAGCCGGTCGTCAATGCGATACTGAAGGCTCTGTCCACCGCACTGCGGGACGCTCCCGAAGACATCGCCGACCCCATCGTCGAATTCACCGCACACGGTCTGGGCAATCGCCCGGCCCAGCACCTCTGGAGGAACCTGGTGGCCACGGACCTCTCCTTCTACAAGTCGTACATCTCGGAAGAGATCCGCGACGAAGGCCGCGCCCAGCAGGGCGCCCAGGATGTGCTGCTGGTCCTGGAACAGCGTGGACTCGACGTCTCCGACGAGGTCCGTACGCGCATCACGGAGTGCGGCGACCCCGAGGTTCTCCGCCACTGGCTCGCACGGGCCGTCACCGCGGGCTCGGCCGAGGCCGTCTTCGAGGGCGAGTAGCCCTCCCCCGGCTCACGCCACCGTAGACACGCAGAACGGATGCCCCGCCGGGTCCAGCAGGACCCGCCAGCGGTCCGGGGACGGCTGGAAGTCGGGCTTCGTGGCGCCCAGGGCGAGCAGACGGGCCTCCCCCGCGTCCAGGTCCTCGACGCCGACGTCGATGTGGGCCTGCTTCTCCTGGTCGGTGCCCGGCCAGGTCGGCGGGCGGTAGTCGGGGAGGCGGCAGAAGCCGAGGCCGGGGGCGCCGTCCTTGCCGCCGAGGAGGTAGAAGTCGTCGGTGTTGAAGGCCACGGGGAGGTCGAGGGCCTCGCCCCAGAAGCGGGCCATCGCCGCGGGGTCGGAGCAGTCGAAGGTGACGGCCGAGTAGCGGAAGGTCGGTGCCGAGGCGTTCTGCGTTGTCGTCATGGGAGAGACCGTAGGGCGTGATCAGGACAGGTTCGGTCCTGGTCACGCCGGTTGATCGTGGCAGACTTCCACACCGTGCTCAGTACTTCCGCCCGACTGCTGCGGCTGGTCTCCCTGCTCGCCGTCCGCCCCGCCTGGACCTGCGGTGAGCTGGCCGAGCGGATGGAGGTCACGGAGCGGACCGTGCGGCGGGACGTGGCGCGGCTGCGGGAGCTGGGATACGCCGTCGACTCCGACCCGGGACCGTGGGGCGGGTACCGGCTGCGGCCGGGCACGCGTACGCCGCCGTTGATCCTGGACGACGAGGAGGCCCTCGCCGTGGCCGTCGGGCTGCGGGAGGCCGCGCTGAGCGGGGCGCTCGGCGGGGACCAGGCGGCGTTGTCGGCGCTGCTGAAGCTGCGGCAGGTGCTGCCCAAGCGGCTGGGCGACCGGCTCGGGGACATGGACGCCGCGTTCGTGCAGACGCCGCGGGCCGGTGAGCCGCAGGTCGCGGCCGGGATGCTGCTGGAGCTGGCGGCCGCGTGCCGGCGGGCCGAGCGGGCCCGGATGGCGTACCGGGACTGGGGAGGGCGGGCCAGTGTGCGGGACGTCGACCCGTACCGGCTCGTGCACACCGGGCGGCGCTGGTACTTCGTGGCCCAGGATGTCGCGCGGGGCGAGTGGCGAACGTTCCGGGCCGACCGGATCGAGCGGCTGCAGCCGACCGGGCGGGCCGTCGAGTTCGCCGAACCGCCGCCCGATCCGGCGCTGCTCGTGTCCCGGGCGAGCGCGACCGGGCCGTACGCGGTGCTGGCCACCGTCCGCCTGCCGGTGCCCATGGAGCAGGCGCTGCGGTCCATTCCCGCCACGGTCGGGCTGCACCGGGCCGACGGGCCGGACGCCACGGTCGTCGAGATCGGCGGATCGAGCGCGGAGGGGCTGGCCTGGTATCTCTTCAGCCTCGCCACGCCGTTGCGCGTGCTGGCACCGGACTCCGTACGGGAGGAGCTGCTGCGCCGGACCCGGGAGTTGACCGCCGCGAACGAGGAAGCAAGTACTTGAAGTTTCCTCCACAGGTCCGTACCAACCCCTTGCCCCCGTCCTCCCCGCGTCGCAAGCTCCCCTCATGGAGCTGGAGTTGCGGCATCTCAAGACGGTCCGGGCCATCGCCGACGCCGGCAGCCTCACCAGGGCGGCGACGGCTCTCGGTCTCGCGCAGCCCGCGTTGAGCGCACAGCTCAAGCGGATCGAACGGGCCCTGGGCGGCGCGCTGTTCGTGCGCGGCCGGCACGGCGTGCGGGCCACCGCGCTGGGCGAGCTGGTGCTGGAACGGAGCCGGATCGTGCTGCCCGCGGTGACCGAGCTGCAGCAGGAGGCGGCCCGGTTCGCCCGGGCGCCGCGCACGGCGGAGCGGCTGCGGATCGGCGGCACCCACGGGCCCTTACTGGGCGCCCTCCTCGACCGGCTGGCCGGTGTGGCGCCCGACGCCCGGATGACCACCTGCACCTCCTGGTCCGAACGCGAGCTGGCCGGGCAGCTCGCCGAGGGACGCCTGGACTTCGCGCTGGCCGGGACCTGCGGCACCGCGTCGCCGCCCGCCGGGGAGGGGCTGGTGTGGCGGGAGGTCGCCGTCGACCCGGTGTTCGTCATGGTGCCCGACGGCCATCCCCTCGCCCACCGCGCGGAGGTGGACCTCACGGAGCTGGCCGACGAGGAGTGGGCCTGCGTACCCGGCGACGGCTGCTTCGGCGACTGCTTCACCGCCTCGTGCGCCCGGGCCGGTTTCACCCCGCGCCGCATGTACGAGACGGACACCGCGTCGCTCGTGCACCTGGTGCAGGTGGGGCGGGCGGTCGGGCTGTGCCGGGCGACCTTCCCGACCACGCCCCAGATCGTGACCCGGCCGCTCGTCGGCACCCCGCTGACCTGGCGGCACCTGCTCGGCTGGCACGCGGCGACGCAGCGGCAGGACACCGCCGCCGAGGTGCTCTCGCAGGCGCGCATGGCGCACGCGAGCGTGGCGGCGAACAGCGACAGCTACACGGAGTGGATGTCGGCCCACCGGGTTCCATAACGCCGGGCTCCATGACGTCGGGCCCCGTGATTCGGGCCCCATAACGCCGGCCCCCGTGACGTCGAGCTCCACAACAGCGTGTTCCATAACGCCGGGGAGAGGGACGACTGACCTCTTATGGCGGCCGGTCGCCCCTCCCTACGGTTTCGGCACCTCCCCACCGAGACCGAGGAGATCCCCCATGCCCCACCGACACCGACACCACAGAGCCGTGGGTGCCGCCGTCGCCGCGACCGCGGCCCTGCTCGTGGCCGGGCTCAGCGGCTCCGCGAGCGCCGGGACGGCACCCGCCGACTCCGCCCCCACCGCGGCCGAGACGCTGCGCACCGACGCCGCGCCCCCCGCTCTCCTCAAGGCCATGCAGCGGGACCTCGGCCTCGACGCTCAGCAGGCGGAGCGCCGCCTCGTCAACGAGGCCGAGGCGGGCGCCACGGCGGGCCGGCTGCGGGCCGCGCTCGGCGGCGACTTCGCGGGCGCGTGGGTGCGCGGTGCCGAGTCCGGCACCCTGACCGTGGCGACGACCGACGCGGGCGACGTCGCCGCGATCGAGGCGCGGGGCGCCGAGGCGAAGGTCGTGCGCCACTCGCTCGCCGACCTGGACGCGGCCAAGGCCCGCCTGGACAAGGCGGCGGCCGGTCTGAACACCGCGGACGCGCCCGTCTGGTACGTCGACACGCGCACCAACACCGTCGTCGTCGAGGCGATCCGTCCCGCCGCGGCCCGCAAGCTGCTCTCGGCGGCCGGTGTCGACGACGCCCTCGCCCGCGTGAAGAGCCGCACCGAGCGGCCCCGCACCTTCTACGACCTGCGCGGCGGCGAGGCGTACTACATCAACAACAGCAGCCGCTGCTCGATCGGCTTCCCGATCACCAAGGGCACCCAGCAGGGCTTCGCCACCGCGGGCCACTGCGGCCGGGCCGGCGCCAGTACGACGGGCGCCAACCGGGTGGCGCAGGGCACCTTCCAGGGCTCGATCTTCCCTGGCCGCGACATGGCGTGGGTCGCCACCAACTCCCAGTGGACGGCGACCCCGTACGTCCTCGGCGCCGGTGGGCAGAACGTCCAGGTCACCGGTTCCACGGCCTCCCCGGTCGGCGCGTCCGTGTGCCGGTCCGGCTCGACGACCGGCTGGCACTGCGGCACCGTGACGCAGCTGAACACCAGCGTCACCTACCAGGAAGGCACCATCTCCCCGGTCACCAAGACCACGGTGTGCGCGGAGCCCGGTGACTCCGGCGGCTCCTACATCTCCGGCAGCCAGGCGCAGGGCGTCACCTCGGGCGGTTCGGGCGACTGCCGCTCCGGCGGCGAGACCTTCTTCCAGCCGATCAACGCGCTGCTCCAGAACTACGGGCTCACGCTCAAGACCACCGGCGGCGACGACGGCGGCGAGGAGCCCGGCGAGCCCGGCGGCACCTGGGCGGCCGGCACCGTCTACCAGCCGGGCGACACCGTGACCTACGGCGGCGCCACCTTCCGCTGCCTGCAGGGCCACCAGGCCTACGCGGGCTGGGAGCCGCCGAACGTTCCGGCGCTGTGGCAGCGAGTGTGACACCCCACTGACCCCCACAGGGGACAACGGGGGACGGGTCCGGGCGTGCGTGAGGGAGAGCGCCCGGGCCCGGTCACGTCCGCGTCAGGTACGGGTGACCTGGCCGCAGCCTCCCGAACCGGAGCCGGTGAGGGGGCGGCTCCGGTCGTAGGGGTCGGTCAGGGGGCCGGTGGGCCGCGCGCCGCCGGGACCGTCGTCGTCGGGGAAGCCGGGGTGCAGGTAGCCGTCGTAGACGTCGCAGTCGGTGTTGCCGTACTCGGAGAAGTACTTCTCCACCAGGAGCTTGCCCTCGGTCACGTTCCACTTGGCCGGGTCGTTCAGAGTCAGGGTGAGCACCCGGCGGATGATCGTGCGGGCGACCGGCCCGTCGGCGTCGTCGGCCCGGACCAGCGGATAGACGAAGGTGTAGTCCGCGTTGACCTTCACCACGCCCGGTTCGCCCGCGGCGAGCGTCATGCGGCCGCGGACCTTCACGACGTCACCGGCCAGGCGGGTCTCGTCCGGGTCGAAGCGGGTGAAGAGCCGGAGCGGGTCGTGGTCCGCGTCCGGGTCGCTCAGCGAGCGGCGCAGCTTGGGCAGCAGCTCCGGCTGCTTCGGGTCGAGCACGTCCAGCGCCTCGTCCGGCCGTTCCCCGCGCAGGACCGCGGGGTCCAGGTTGGCGGCGACCAGGAGTTCCTTGGTACGGCGCAGCGCGAACGCCACGTCGTCCCTGCTCATGCCGGACAGCGGCTTCGCCGCCGGTACCTCGATGGCGTCGGCGCCCTCGGCCCACCGCTCGGCGGGCGAGCCGCGGAACGGGTGCTCGCGCGTGGCACGCTCCGCCCCGGCCGCCTCCCCGGGGGCGCCGGTCGGCCGCGCCGACTCGGCCGACAGGGTCGGTGACGCCGAGGCGTCGTCTCCGCCGGGCAGCCGGTCCAGGACCAGGGAGGGCCGTACGGCGACGACGGCGAGCGCCGCCAGCACCACCACGCCGACCACCGTGCCCACCAGGCGCCGACGGCCGCGGCCGTCGTCCTTCGGGTTGCCCTGCGGGGCCCGCCAGGGCGTCGGCTCCTCCTGGTCCCGCAGCCGGGCCGCCACCATCCGCGCCCGCGCCGACGGCTCCTTGGGTGCGGAGGCGCCACCACCGTCGGCGGCCTCCCGCAGGAACGACTCCAACTCTTCGTCGGAGATCGACGGGGCCGGTTCGTCGTCGGAGCGGTCGGGCGGCGGGACGGAACTCACGGGCTCACTTTCTGCCTCGGTGCGGGGGCGTCGACGGTGATCCATCCTGCCGTCGAGTGGAGGAGAAGTGTTGCTTCGTGCGGCACTTGTGACCGAACCCGTACACCTTCGCTCGACCCGCGTCAGCCCCGCAGATACGTCAGCACCGCCAGCACCCTGCGGTGCGTCTCGGTCGCCGGGGGCAGGTCGAGCTTGGCGAGGATGCTGCCGATGTGCTTGCCCACGGCCGCCTCGGAGACGACGAGTTGACGGGCGATGGCCGCGTTGGACCGGCCCTCCGCGATCAACGCGAGCACCTCGCGCTCGCGCGGGCTGAGCCGCTCCAGCGGGTCCCGGCGGCGGCGCAGCAACTGGCGTACCACCTCCGGGTCGACGACCGTGCCGCCGTCCGCGACCTCGGCCAGCGCGTCGACGAACTCCTCGACCTGGCCGACGCGGTCCTTGAGCAGATAGCCGACGCCGGTGCCGTCGCCGGAGTCCAGCAGCTCGGCCGCGTAGGCCCGTTGCACGTACTGGCTGAGGACGAGGACCGGCAGCGTGGGCCGCTCCTCGCGCAGGCGCACGGCCGCGTGCAGGCCCTCGTCCTGGAAGCCGGGCGGCATGCGCACGTCGGTGACGACCACGTCCGGGACGTGCTCCGTGACCGCGGCGACGAGCGCCTCCGCGTCGCCGACGGCCGCCACGACCTCGTGGCCGAAGCGGGCCAGCAGGCCGGTCAGGCCGTCCCGCAGCAGCACGCTGTCCTCGGCGAGCACTACGCGAAGCGTTCGGTCCACTCGCAAGGAATCTCCACGCTCAGCAGGGTCGGTCCGCCCGGCGGGCTGGACAGGGAGAGTCTGCCATCCAGGACCGACACCCGGTCGGCGAGCCCGGTCAGCCCGCTGCCCGCCGCGACGTCGGCCCCGCCCCGGCCGTCGTCCCGGATGCGCAGCAGGAGCCGACCGTCGCGGTGGCCGCCGGTCACCTCCGCGCGGTCGGCGCCGCTGTGCCTGCCGACGTTGGCGAGGGCCTCGCAGACCACGAAGTAGGCGGTGGCCTCCACCGCCCGGGGCAGCCGTCCGGGCAGTTCCAGGGCGACGTCGACGGGGACGGCGGAGCGGTCGGCGGCGTCGGCGACCGCCGCGGGCAGCCCGTAGTCGGCGAGGACCTTGGGGTGGATGCCGTGGATCAGCTCGCGCAGTTCCTCCAGGGCCCGGCCCGCCTCCCCGTGCGCCTTGGCCAGCTGGTCGGCCAGCGGACCGGGCGGCGCGTCCAGGCGGGCCAGGCCGAGGGCCATCGTCAGGGCGACCAGGCGCTGCTGGGCACCGTCGTGCAGGTCGCGTTCGATGCGGCGCCGCTCGGCCTCGAAGGCGTCCACCAACCGGGCCCGGGAGCGGGTGAGTTCGACGACCCTGGCCTCCGGATCGCCCTCGCCCGGGGCACCCACGAGCACCCGGGCCAGCTCGGCCCGCACGCCCGCCGCCAGGCCCAGCGCGTAGCCGCCGAGGGCGAGGAGCAGCAGCCCGAGCACGGCGACGCCGGACGCGGCCGGCCAGGTGGTGACCGTCCACTGCTTGAGGACCTTCGCCTCCTCGCCGCCGCCGAACGCGGCCATCACCAGCGGGGTGGCGGCGAGATGGAGGGGTGCCGCCAGGGCGAAGGCGACGACCAGCGCGTCCAGTGGCCAGAGCAGCAGGGCGAACAGCAGCGCGTGGCCCAGCTCCCGCCAGGTCGCCCGTTCGCGCAGACGGGTTACCAGCCAGGGCCACGGCCCGGTGGCGGGCGGCAGCCGTACCGGCCGGGCAGGGGCGGGAGCGCGGTCGATCAGGCGCAGCCGCCGCCGCTCCAGGCGGGCCAGGGGGATGCCGACGAGGGCGGTGAGCAGCAGCAGCGGCAGTCCCACCAGCACCACGGTGAGGGCACCCCCGACGACGAGGGCGACCGCGAGCCCCACCAGGGTCGCGGCGCCGGCCACCGCCCCGGTCACCAGGTAGGCGGTCGCCCGCCACGGCCAGGCGGAGAGCAGATAGCGGCGGGCGGACAGGGCCTGCCACAGGTCGCGAGAGCGCATGCGGCTCACCGTAGGACCGCCACGGGCGGCGCGGCCATCGGCCCAGGCGGAGCAACGGAGGTAGGGCAGGCCATACCCCCGCTCTAGCCCCTGCCGCACTGCGCCGGTGCCGCCCCGCACGGTTTCGTTGGCGCACCGGGCACCCCATCGAACAGCTCGGACATCGGGAAGTGGAGACTGATGACCAGCGACGACGCGATCCGACTGAGTTCCGTCAGCAGACGGTACGGCGCGGGCGACGGCACCGTGACCGCCCTCGACGACGTGTCCCTCTCCTTCCGCCGCGGCAGCTTCACCGCCGTCATGGGCCCCTCGGGCTCGGGCAAGTCGACGCTGCTCCAGTGCGCCGCCGGACTGGACCGGCCCACGTCGGGATCGGTCGTCGTCGGCGGCACGGAGCTGACGGGGCTGAGCGAGCGGCGGCTGACCCTGCTGCGGCGCGAACGCGTCGGCTTCGTCTTCCAGGCGTTCAACCTGCTGCCGTCCCTGACCGCCGCGCAGAACGTCGCGCTCCCCCTGCGGCTGGCCGGACGCCGCCCGCCGCGGGACCGGGTGCGCGAGGCGCTGCGCCAGGTCGGTCTCGCCGACCGCGCCGGGCACCGGCCGACCGAGCTGTCCGGCGGCCAGCAGCAGCGCGTCGCCCTGGCCCGCGCGCTGATCACCCGCCCGGAGGTGCTCTTCGCCGACGAGCCGACGGGGGCGCTGGACTCACGCGCCGGCCGCGAGGTGCTGGCCCTGCTGCGCGGCATGGTCGACCGCGAGGGCCAGACGGTCGTCATGGTCACCCACGACCCGGTGGCCGCCGCCCGCGCCGACCGCGTGCTGTTCCTCGTCGACGGCCACGTCCACGGCGAACTGTCCGCCCCCACCGCCGACACCGTCGCCGCCCACCTGACCCACCTGGAGGCGGCCCCGTGCTGACCACCGCCCTGCACACCCTGCGCACCCGTTGGGTCGCCTTCACCGGCAGCTTCGTCGCGCTGTCCCTCGGTGTCGCCCTGCTGGCCGTGTCGGGGCTGGCGCTGGCCGCCACGCTGGACGCGTCCGACCGGAAACCGGAGCGGTTCGCCGCCGCGCCGGTGGTGGTGCGGGGGCAGGACACCCTGCGGGTGCCGACGGCCTCCGGGGAGCGTACGGAGGAGCTGGCGCGACCGCGTGCCGTGCCCGACGCCGTCGTGGCCCGGCTGAAGCGGCTCGGCACCGTCGTCGAGGACCGGTCCTTCCCGGTGCGCGTACGGGGCGCCGGGCACGGCCCCGGTGAGCTGGTGGGCCACCCGTGGTCGACCGCCGCGTTCGCCCCGTACCGGATCGACGCCGGTCGCGCGCCGCGCGCCGCCGACGAGGTCGTCGTCACCGGCGGCTGGGCGGCGCCGGGCGAGCGGGTGCGCACGGACGGGGGCACCCTGCGCGTGGTGGGCACGGTGCCCGGCCGCGGGTTCGAGGACGCCGTCTTCTTCACCGACGCGCGGGCCGCCCGGCTCGCCCCGGTCGGCGTGCAGGTGGTGGTCGACGCAGAGGTGTCCGCCGTACGGAAGGCGGTACGGGACGCCGGACGGGACTCGGTGCCGGGCAGTGCGGGCGTCCGGGTGCTCGCCGGGGACGACCGGCGGTACGCGGACGCGGACCCCGACCGGGACCGCGAGGCGCTGACCGGCCTGAACGCCCTGTTCGGCACGGCCGGCGGCGTCACCGCGTTCGTGTCGGTGTTCGTCGTGGCGTCCACGTTCGCCTTCGCGGTGGACCGGCGGCGCCGGGAGTTCGGGCTGCTGCGCACGGCCGGGGCGACGCCGGGACAGCTGCGCCGGACGGTGCTGGCCGAGGCCCTCGGGGTCGGGGTGCTCGCCTCCGCGGCCGGCTGCGTGCTCGGTGCGTACGCCGCGCCGCGGTTGGCGGCCCTGGTGGTCGAGGAGGGGCTGGCACCGGCCTGGTTCGCCATCGGCGACCACACCTGGCCGTACCACGCGGCCTTCTGGACGGGGCTCGTCGTCGCCCTGAGCGGCGCGACGGCGGCGGCGTGGCGGGCGGGGCGCACCGGTCCCGTCGAGGCGCTGCGCGAGGCGTCCGTCGACACCCGGGCGATGACCCGGGGCCGATGGGTGTGCGGGGCGGGGCTGCTGCTGACCGCGCTGGTCACGCTCGTACTCGCGCTGGCCGACGACCCCGGCGACCTGCTGCACCGCAAGACGTACGTGAGCCGCCCGATGCCGCTGATCGCCGCGGCGGCGCTGCTCGCACCGGTCGTGGTGCGCCCGACGGCGCGCCTGCTCACCTGGTTGCCGGCCCGCCTGCCGGGCGCCACGGGCCTGCTGGCCCGGGAGAACACGGTGGCCGGTGTGCGCCGTACCGCGGCCGTCGCGGCGCCGGTGCTGGTCACGGTCGCGCTCACGGGCTCCCTGCTCGGCGCCGTCGCGACCCTGAACGGGGCGAAGGCCGCCGAGGTCCGGGAGCGGACCACCGCCGCCTTCGTGGTCACGGCGCCGTCCGGTGCGGGCTTCGACGCGGCGACCGTGGACCGCCTGCGCGCGGTGCCGGGCGCGGAGCTCTCCCCGACCTCGTCGAGCGCGGTGTACGTCCTGGAGGACGGCGTGGCCCTCATCAGGTCCGACGCGCGTGCCGTCGCCGCCCCCGAGCCCCTCACCGCCACCACCCGCCTCCCGCTCGCCGCGGGCAAGGTGTCCGACCTCGACGACCACTCGATCATCGTGAACGAGGAGTGGGAGGAGCACACGGTCGGCCGGCGGGTACGGGTCTGGCTCGGGGACGGCACGTCGAAGACCCTGCGCATCGCCGCCGTGATGCACACCGGCACCGGCGACAACGGCGTCTACGTCACCGCGGCCAACGCCGCGGGCGCCCCCGTCGACCGGGTGGACGTCGCCCTCGCCGACGACGCCGACGCCGACACGGTGGCCGCCGGGCTGCGCGGGGCGGTGGCGTCGGTGGGCGGACGGGTGTCGAGCGGCGACGAGTGGGCCGAAGCGGCCCTGGCCGAGTCCGGCGGCATCACACGGACGGGCCTCTTCCTGGTCCTGGGCATCGCCCTGCTCTACACCGGGATCTCCGTGGTCAACACGATGCTGACGGCCACGTCCGACCGGGTCCGCGACCTGACGGTCCTGCGCCTCACGGGCGCCACCGACGCTCAGGTGCTGCGGCTGCTCGCCGTCGAGTCACTGACGGTCGCCGCGGTGGGCACCCTCCTGGGCCTGCTGGTCGCCGGCCTCAACCTGGCGGGCATGGGCGCGGCCCTGCACCTGCTCGCGGTCCCCGCCACCCCGGTCGTCCCATGGACCGCCGTCGCGGCGACCGCGGCCACCTGCGCGGCTCTCACCGTGACGGCGTCACTCGCCTCCGCCACCCTGCTGGTACGCCGCCGCGCGGTCGTCCGCGAGTGACGCGGGATGGCACGACGAAAGGGCCCGTACGACCGGAGTCGTACGGGCCCTTTCAGGCATCAGCCCATGTCAGGTCGGGTCGACCGACAAGCAAGCGGAGCTTACTTGTTGATCTTGGTGACCTGGCCGGCGCCCACGGTCCGGCCACCCTCGCGGATGGCGAACTTCAGGCCCTCTTCCATGGCGACGGGCTGGATGAGCTCCACCTTCATCTCGGTGTTGTCACCCGGCATGACCATCTCGGTGCCCTCGGGGAGGGTCACGACGCCGGTCACGTCCGTCGTACGGAAGTAGAACTGCGGACGGTAGTTGTTGAAGAAGGGGGTGTGACGGCCACCCTCGTCCTTCGACAGGATGTAGGCCTGGGCCTCGAACTCGGTGTGCGGGGTGACCGAGCCCGGCTTGATGATGACCTGGCCGCGCTCGACGTCCTCGCGCTTGATGCCGCGAAGCAGCAGACCGACGTTCTCACCGGCCTGGCCCTCGTCGAGGAGCTTCCGGAACATCTCGATGCCGGTGACCGTGGTGGTGGTCTTCTCCTGCTTGATGCCGATGATGTCGACGGTCTCGTTGACCTTGAGGACACCACGCTCGATGCGGCCGGTGACGACCGTACCGCGACCGGTGATGGTGAAGACGTCCTCGATCGGCATCAGGAACGGCTTGTCGACGTCGCGCTCGGGCTCCGGGATGGCCTCGTCCACGGCCTTCATGAGCTCGAGGACCGAGTTGCCCCACTCCTTGTCGCCCTCGAGGGCCTTCAGAGCGGAGACCTTGACGACCGGAACGTCGTCGCCCGGGAACTCGTACTCGGAGAGGAGCTCACGCACCTCGAGCTCGACGAGCTCCAGGATCTCCTCGTCGTCCACCATGTCGGCCTTGTTCAGGGCGACCACGATGTACGGAACGCCGACCTGGCGGGCCAGGAGCACGTGCTCCTTGGTCTGCGGCATCGGGCCGTCGGTGGCGGCGACCACGAGGATGGCGCCGTCCATCTGCGCGGCACCCGTGATCATGTTCTTGATGTAGTCCGCGTGACCGGGGCAGTCGACGTGGGCGTAGTGACGCGCCTCGGTCTGGTACTCGACGTGCGCGATCGAGATGGTGATACCGCGCTGGCGCTCTTCGGGAGCCTTGTCGATCTGGTCGAACGCCGACGCCTCGTTGATGTCCGGGTACGCGTCGTGCAGCACCTTGGTAATGGCGGCCGTGAGGGTCGTCTTACCGTGGTCGATGTGACCGATGGTGCCGATGTTGACGTGCGGCTTAGTCCGCTCGAACTTCGCCTTCGCCACTGGGGTCCTCCTGTGGAGTGGTTCTGTACGCCTTACTCATCGGCGCCAGGTGATCTTTGCTGGAAAGCCCGGGTGCCGGGGGCATTCCGCCGGGTTCACGGCGGAATGCCCCATGCAGGCTCCGGGGTCAAGCCTAAAGCGTGAGAACGGGGTCCGTTAAACGGAGTAGCCCGTTACTCGCCCTTGGCCTTCGCGATGATCTCCTCGGCGACGTTCCGGGGAACCTCGGCGTAGGAGTCGAACTGCATCGAGTAGCTTGCGCGACCCGACGTCTTGCTGCGGAGGTCTCCGACGTAGCCGAACATCTCCGACAGCGGCACGAGGCCCTTCACGACGCGGGCACCCATCCGCTCCTCCATGGCCTGGATCTGGCCACGGCGGGAGTTGATGTCACCGATGACGTCGCCCATGTAGTCCTCGGGCGTGGTGACCTCGACGGCCATCATCGGCTCGAGGAGCACGGGCGAAGCCTTGCGCGCGGCCTCCTTGAAGGCCTGCGAACCGGCGATCTTGAAGGCGAGCTCGGAGGAGTCGACCTCGTGGTAGCCACCGTCGATGAGCGTGACGCGGACGCCCGTCATCTCGTAGCCGGCCAGGATGCCGAACTGCATGGCCTCCTGGGCACCGGCGTCCACCGAAGGGATGTACTCCTTCGGGATGCGGCCACCGGTCACCTTGTTCACGAACTCGTACGAGGCGTCGCCGCCCTCGATCGGCTCGATCGCGATCTGCACCTTGGCGAACTGACCGGTACCACCGGTCTGCTTCTTGTGGGTGTAGTCCACGCGCTCGACGGTCTTGCGGATCGTCTCGCGGTAGGCGACCTGGGGCTTGCCGACGTTGGCCTCGACCTTGAACTCACGGCGCATGCGGTCGACCAGCACCTCGAGGTGCAGCTCGCCCATACCACCGATGATGGTCTGGCCGGTCTCCTCGTTGGTGTGGACCTGGAAGGACGGGTCCTCCTCGGCCAGGCGCTGGATCGCGACGCCGAGCTTCTCCTGGTCGCCCTTCGACTTGGGCTCGATGGCGACCTGGATGACCGGCGCCGGGAAGTCCATGGACTCCAGGATGACCGGGCTCTTGTCGTCGGACAGCGTCTCACCGGTGGTGGTCTGCTTCAGGCCCATGACGGCGACGATGTCACCGGCGCCCACCGACTCGATCTCCTCACGCTTGTTGGCGTGCATGCGGTAGATCTTGCCGATGCGCTCCTTGCGGCCCTTGACGGAGTTCAGCACCGCGGTGCCGGACACCAGGCGGCCGGAGTACACCCGGACGAAGGTGAGCTTGCCGAGGTGCGGGTCGCTCATGATCTTGAAGGCGAGCGCGGCGAGCGGCTCGTCCTCCGACGGCTTGCGCTTGACGACGACCTCGGGGTCCTTGACGTCGTGGCCCTCGATGGCCTCGACGTCGAGCGGGGTCGGCAGGTAGCGCACGACCGCGTCGAGCAGGGGCTGGACGCCCTTGTTCTTGAACGCGGTGCCGCAGAACACCGGGGTGACCGTGGTGTCGCTGGACTTGCCGGAGGCGATGGTGATGCGACGGATCGCGGCGTACAGCTGCTCCTCGGTGGGCTCCTGGCCCTCCAGGAACAGCTCCATGACCTCTTCGTCGTTCTCCGCGACGGCCTCGACCAGCTTGCCGCGCCACTCCTCGGCGGCCTCGGTGTGCGTGGCCGGGATGTCGACGACGTCGTACATCTCGCCCTTGGCCGCGTCGGCGGACCACACGAGCGCCTTCATGCGGACCAGGTCCACGACGCCCTGGAAGTCGGCCTCGGCACCGATCGGGAGCTGCATGACCAGCGGCTGGGCGCCCAGGCGGTCCGAGATCATGTCCACGCAGCGGTGGAACTCGGCGCCGGTGCGGTCCAGCTTGTTCACGAAGCAGATGCGGGGCACGCCGTAACGGTCGGCCTGACGCCACACCGTCTCGGACTGCGGCTCGACACCGGCGACACCGTCGAACACGGTCACGGCACCGTCGAGCACACGCAGGGAACGCTCCACCTCGACGGTGAAGTCGACGTGCCCCGGGGTGTCGATGATGTTGATCGTGTAGTCGTTGTCCTCGAGCGGCCAGTGACAGGTGGTCGCAGCAGACGTGATCGTGATGCCACGCTCCTGCTCCTGCTCCATCCAGTCCATCGTGGCGGCGCCGTCGTGGACCTCACCGATCTTGTACGACACACCGGTGTAGAACAGGATCCGCTCGGTGGTGGTCGTCTTGCCCGCGTCGATGTGGGCCATGATCCCGATGTTGCGGACCTTGGCCAGGTCAAGTGAAGTGGTAGCCATAAGGCTTCAGTCTTCTCTCGGTCTCGATGTGGGTAGCGACTACCAGCGGTAGTGCGCGAAGGCCTTGTTGGACTCGGCCATCTTGTGCGTGTCCTCGCGCTTCTTCACAGCGGCACCCAGGCCGTTGGAGGCGTCGAGGAGCTCGTTGAGCAGACGCTCGGTCATGGTCTTCTCGCGACGGGCGCGGGAGTAACCGACGAGCCAGCGCAGGGCGAGCGTGTTCGCACGGCCCGGCTTGACCTCGATCGGGACCTGGTAGGTCGCGCCACCGACACGGCGGGACTTGACCTCGAGGGTCGGCTTGATGTTCTCAAGAGCGCGCTTCAGCGTGATGACCGGGTCGTTGCCGGTCTTCTCGCGCAGGCCCTCCATGGCGCCGTAGACGATGCGCTCGGCGGTGGAGCGCTTGCCGTTCAGCAGCACCTTGTTGATCAGGGAGGTCACCAGAGGAGAACCGTAGACCGGGTCGATGATGACCGGGCGCTTCGGGGCGGGGCCCTTACGAGGCATTCTTACTTCTCCTTCTTGGCGCCGTAGCGGCTGCGGGCCTGCTTGCGGTTCTTGACACCCTGGGTGTCGAGGGAGCCGCGGATGATCTTGTAGCGAACACCCGGCAGGTCCTTCACACGGCCGCCGCGCACGAGCACGATGGAGTGCTCCTGCAGGTTGTGCCCCTCACCCGGAATGTAAGCAGTGACCTCGATCCCGCTGGTCAGACGCACACGCGCGACCTTACGCAGGGCCGAGTTCGGCTTCTTCGGGGTGGTCGTGAACACACGCGTGCAGACGCCACGGCGCTGAGGGGAACCCTCAAGTGCGGGCGTCTTGTTCTTCTCGACCTTGTCCTGCCGGCCCTTGCGGACCAGCTGCTGGATCGTAGGCACTACTTCTCCGGTTTCTGTGTGCCGAATGGTGAAGCTAACCTGGAACGTCACCGACCCACGCGGTCGGGTGTGTCGAAGCCGCGAACTCCGCCCGCGAGGCGGAAGGAGACGCGAAATGCGGTGGCCACGCACGGCCCCGGTGCGGCTGTAGACACGCACGAGGGCCAGGGCACACCCCAGGCACAAGGTCTGAGCGTACCTAGCGCATTCGCTGCGGTCAAAACAAATGGGCGACACCGGCATAGCCGCCCGGTTCACTCCACTTTGCCCTGATCAACAGCTGCCGCCTCAGCCCCGCGGCAGCGGGACGCTCGGCGCGTCGTCGTCCGCGTCGGCGGATGCGCCTTCGCCCGCGTCGACGGGTGCGGGTGCGGCGGTCGGTGCCGGTTCCGTCGCCGGTGCTGGTGCCGGCGCCGCCGTGTCGTGGCGGACGAAGTACGTCGGCCGGTTCTGCACAGCCGTGTATATGCGCCCGACATACTCGCCGAGCAGACCGACGCAGACCAGCTGTACGGCGCCGATGAAGACGATGCCGGTGAACAGCGAGGTCCAGCCGGGCACCGTGCGGCCCAAGGCGAAAGCGGTCAGCGTGTAGACCAGCAGCCCCAGGCAGACCACGAAGGCGCCGCCGCCCAGCCAGGTGGCGATGCGCAGCGGGGCCGCGGAGAAACCGGTGACGCTGTCGACCGCCAGGCGGATCATCCGGCCCAGCGGGTACTTCGTACGGCCCGCCGTACGCGGCGCGCGCTCGTACGTCACCTGCCCGCTCGGGAAGCCCAGCCAGGGCACCAGCAGCCGGTACACCCGCTGCTGGTCGGGCAGGGCCCTGAGCGCGTCCACGGCGGCCCGGCTGAGCAGCCGGAAGTCGCCCGCCTGGGCGGGGACCGACGGGCCCGCCAGACGCCGCATGAGGCGGTAGTACAGGCCCGCGGACCACCGCTTGAACCCGGAGTCGCTGCTGCGGTCGGCGCGCACGCCATAGACGATGTCGAGGCCCTCCGCGCGGGCCAGGGCCAGCATGTCGGGGATCTTCTCGGGCGGGTCCTGGAGGTCTGCGTCCAGGCTGACCACGTAGGCGCCGCGGGCCCGGTCGAGCCCGGCCGTGAGGGCCGCCTGGTGGCCGGAGTTGCGCCGCAGCGCGACCACGCGCAGTTCCGGCCAGCCCAGCCGGAAGGCGTCGAGCAGTTCCGCCGTGCGGTCGACGCTGCCGTCGTCGACGGCGACGACCTCGTGGGGGACGCCCAGCTCCGTGAGGACCGGACGGAGCCTGGTGACCAGCGCGGGCAGGACGTCCTCCTCGTTGAACATCGGAATGACGACCGACAGCACGAGGGGTCCGTGCTGCTCCGCGTCCCGTCCCTCGGGCACCGCGCCTCCCTCCTCATGACCTTGAGTACAGATGTGCGACTCTTGTGCGATCTTATGGCAGCAATTGACGGTTGAGGGTGGCCCGAGGGGGATGACAGCCATGGACACGGCTGCCGACGACACGGTGACCGACGGGCCGGACGGCACCGGCGAACGGCCGGCCGGCGGCGAGGGCGCGGCCCGCCCCTGGCGGAGCCGGCTCCCCGCCCTCCCGCCCGGAGCCCGGCCCTACCTCGCCCCGCTGGCGCTCTACGGCGTCACGAAACTCGTCGGCCTCGGGGTCTTCGCCACCCTCCTCACCCACGCCGGGGACTTCCGGGGCAAGAACCCGCGCTTCGGCGGCGGCGCCCACTGGTGGGACGTGCTGGCCACCTGGGACGGCTGGTGGTACCTCCAGGTCGCCGAGCACGGCTACAGCCCTTCCCTGGTGCGGCTCGGCGGCGACGGCCTGTTCACGGTCCAGCAGAACTCGGTCGCCTTCTTCCCGCTCTACCCGGCGCTCATCCGCATGGTCTCGGAGTCCACCGGCCTCGGCCTGTACGGCTCCGGCATCCTGGTCTCCGTCGTCACGTCGTTCATCGCCGCGGCCGGCATCTACGCCGTGATCTCACTGCTCGCGGGAGCGCGGGCGGGCACCGTCGCCGCCGGGCTGTGGGCGGTGGCGCCGGGCGCGGGCGTCGAGTGGGCGGTGTACTCCGAGTCGCTGTTCGTCGCCATCGCCGCCTGGACCTGCTACGCCGTGATGAAGGGCCGCTGGGTGGCGGCGGGCCTGCTGGCCTTCACCGCCGGCCTGAACCGCCCCACGTCCGCCGTCCTCATAGGCGCCGTGGGACTGGCCGCCCTGGTCACGCTTGCCCGCCCCGCGTCCCGGCGCGAGCACGGCGTACGCGGACCCGTGTACGCGATGCTCGTCGCGCCGCTCGGCCTGCTCTCCTACATCGCCTGGGTCGGCTGGAGCACCGGCGAGGCCACGGCCTACTTCACCCTCCAGCGCGAGGGCTGGGCTCACTTCTTCGACTACGGCGCCTACACCTGGGACGTGCTGCGCAACCTCGCGGTGGGCCGCGGCGACTACCCCTTCGCCTTCTCCACCCCGGACCTGCTCTCCCTCCAGCTGGTCCTGGCGCTGCCCTTCCTCATCGCCCTGATGCTGCGCAAGAGGCCCCCGCTGGTCCTGGTCGCCTACACCCTGGCGACGATCGTCACGGTCCTGGGCACCCAGCAGATGTTCGGCAACACCATGCGCTACCTGCTCCCCGCCTTCCCCCTCCTCCTGGCCCCGGCCGCGGCCCTGAGCCGCCTGAAACTGCCGACCCTGGCGGTCTTCTTCACCACGGCCGCGATCGCCTCCGGCTGGTACGCCCACTACGTCATCTTCGAACTGGGCGTGCCGTAGAAGCCCCGGTACGAGAACGCCGAAGGGCGGCCACCCACTCGGGGTGACCGCCCTTCGGTCGTATCAAGCTGCCCGCTTACTGGTTGTACGGACCGTAGTCGTAGTCCTCCAGCGGAACGGCCTGGCCGGAGCCCGTGCCGAATGGCGAGTAGTCGATGTCGTCGTAGCCGACGGCCGAGTACATCGCGGCCTTGGCCTCCTCGGTCGGCTCCACCCGGATGTTGCGGTAGCGGGACAGGCCCGTACCGGCCGGGATGAGCTTACCGATGATGACGTTCTCCTTGAGGCCGATGAGGCTGTCGGACTTGGCGTTGATCGCCGCGTCCGTCAGGACTCGGGTCGTCTCCTGGAAGGAGGCGGCCGACAGCCAGGATTCCGTCGCCAGCGAGGCCTTGGTGATACCCATCAGCTGCGGACGACCGGAGGCCGGGTGACCGCCCTCCTGGACCACACGACGGTTCTCGGTCTCGAACTTCGTGCGCTCGACCAGCTCGCCGGGCAGCAGCTCGGCGTCGCCGGACTCGATGATCGTCACGCGGCGCAGCATCTGCCGGATGATGATCTCGATGTGCTTGTCGTGGATCGACACGCCCTGCGAGTTGTAGACCTTCTGGACCTCGCCGACCAGGTGGACCTGGACGGCACGCTGACCCAGGATGCGCAGCACGTCGTGCGGGTTGGTGGCACCCACGGTGAGCTTCTGGCCCACCTCGACGTGGTCGCCCTCGCCCACCAGCAGACGGGCACGCTTCGAGATCGGGAACGCCGTCTCGTCGCTGCCGTCGTCGGGGGTGACGACGATCTTCTTGGTCTTCTCGGTCTCCTCGATCCGGACGCGGCCGGACGCCTCGGAGATCGGGGCGACACCCTTCGGGGTACGGGCCTCGAAGAGCTCGACGACACGCGGCAGACCCTGCGTGATGTCGTCACCGGCCACACCACCGGTGTGGAAGGTACGCATCGTCAGCTGGGTGCCGGGCTCACCGATGGACTGGGCGGCGATGATGCCGACCGCCTCACCGATGTCGACCAGCTTGCCGGTGGCCAGCGAGCGGCCGTAGCACATGGCGCAGGTGCCGACCTGGGACTCGCAGGTCAGGATCGAGCGGGTCTTGACCTCCTCGACGCCGTGGGCGACCAGGGCGTCGATCAGGACGTCACCGAGGTCGACGTTGGCCGGCGCGATCACCTTGCCGTCGATGACGACGTCCTCGGCGAGCATGCGGGCGTACACGCTGGTCTCGACGTCCTCGGCCTTGCGCAGCGTGCCGTCCGCGTCGCGCGTGGCGATCGGCAGCTTGAGGCCGCGCTCGGTGCCGCAGTCCTCCTCGCGGATGATGACGTCCTGGGAGACGTCGACCAGACGACGCGTGAGGTAACCCGAGTCGGCGGTACGCAGCGCGGTGTCCGCCAGACCCTTACGGGCACCGTGCGTGGAGATGAAGTACTCCAGCACGGACAGGCCCTCACGGAACGACGCCTTGATCGGACGCGGGATCGTCTCGTTCTTCGCGTTCGACACCAGACCACGCATACCGGCGATCTGACGCATCTGCATCATGTTGCCTCGTGCACCCGAGTTCACCATCATGAAGATCGGGTTGGTCTTCGGGAAGTTGTCGTTCATCGCCTCGGCGACCTCGTTGGTCGCCTTGGTCCAGATCGCGATGAGCTCCTGCGTGCGCTCGTCCTTGGTGATCAGACCGCGCTCGTACTGCTTCTGGACCTTCTCGTCCTGCGCCTCGTAGCCCTTGACGATCTCCTTCTTCGCCTCGGGAACGACGACGTCGGAGATGGCCACGGTGACGCCGGAACGGGTCGCCCAGAAGAAGCCGGCCGCCTTCAGGTTGTCGAGCGTCGCCGCCACGATGACCTTGGGGTAGCGCTCGGCGAGGTCGTTGACGATCTCGGAGAGCTGCTTCTTGCCGACCTCGTAGTCGACGAACGGGTAGTCCTCGGGCAGCAGCTCGTTGAAGAGCGCGCGGCCCAGCGTGGTGCGCAGGGTGAAGGTGTCGCCCTGCTGCCACTCCGGCTCACCCTCCTCGCGGGCCGGGGGCTCCCAGCCGCGGGGCGGGATGGTGCCCACCGGGAAGCGGATGTCGACCTTCGACTGGAGCGACAGGTCGCCCGCGTCGAACGCCATGATCGCCTCGGCGGCGGACCCGAAGGCACGGTTCTCACCCTTGAGGTCCCGGCCCTCGCCGTCGGTGGTGAGGAAGAACAGACCGAGGACCATGTCCTGGGTCGGCATCGTCACCGGACGGCCGTCGGCCGGCTTCAGGATGTTGTTCGAGGACAGCATCAGGATGCGGGCCTCGGCCTGCGCCTCCGCGGACAGCGGCAGGTGCACGGCCATCTGGTCACCGTCGAAGTCCGCGTTGAACGCGGTGCAGACGAGCGGGTGGATCTGGATGGCCTTGCCCTCGACCAGCTGCGGCTCGAAGGCCTGGATGCCGAGGCGGTGCAGGGTGGGCGCACGGTTCAGCAGAACCGGGTGCTCCGCGATGACCTCTTCGAGCACGTCGTACACGACCGTGCGGCCGCGCTCGACCATGCGCTTGGCGCTCTTGATGTTCTGCGCGTGGTTCAGGTCGACCAGGCGCTTCATCACGAACGGCTTGAAGAGCTCCAGCGCCATGGCCTTGGGCAGACCGCACTGGTGCAGCTTCAGCTGCGGGCCGACGACGATGACGGAACGCGCCGAGTAGTCGACTCGCTTGCCGAGCAGGTTCTGACGGAAGCGGCCCTGCTTGCCCTTGAGCATGTCGGACAGCGACTTCAGCGGACGGTTGCCGGGGCCCGTGACCGGGCGGCCGCGGCGGCCGTTGTCGAAGAGCGCGTCGACGGCCTCCTGGAGCATGCGCTTCTCGTTGTTCACGATGATCTCGGGCGCGCCGAGGTCGAGAAGCCGCTTCAGGCGGTTGTTGCGGTTGATGACACGGCGGTACAGGTCGTTCAGGTCGGAGGTCGCGAAGCGGCCACCGTCCAGCTGCACCATCGGACGCAGGTCCGGCGGGATGACCGGCACGCAGTCCAGCACCATGCCCTTGGGGCTGTTGCTGGTCTGCAGGAACGCGGAGACGACCTTGAGGCGCTTGAGCGCACGGGTCTTCTTCTGGCCCTTGCCGGTGCGGATGATCTCGCGGAGGCGCTCGGCCTCCTCGTCGAGGTCGAAGGACTCCAGGCGCTTCTGCAGCGCGGCGGCGCCCATCGAACCGTCGAAGTAGGTGCCGAAGCGGTCGCGCAGCTCGCGGTAGAGCAGCTCGTCGCCCTCGAGGTCCTGGACCTTGAGGTTCTTGAACCGGTTCCACACCTCGTCGAGGCGGTCGATCTCGCGCTGCGCACGGTCACGCAGCTGCTTCATCTCGCGCTCGGCACCCTCGCGCACCTTGCGGCGCACGTCGGCCTTGGCGCCCTCGGCCTCCAGCTCGGCCAGGTCGGTCTCGAGCTTCTTGGCGCGGGCCTCCAGGTCGGAGTCGCGGCGCTGCTCGATCTGCTGACGCTCGACGGAGACGTGGGCCTCCAGCGAGGGCAGGTCGCGCGTGCGGCGCTCCTCGTCCACGAAGGTGATCATGTACGCGGCGAAGTAGATGACCTTCTCGAGGTCCTTCGGCGCCAGGTCGAGCAGGTAGCCCAGGCGCGACGGGACGCCCTTGAAGTACCAGATGTGGGTGACCGGGGCGGCCAGCTCGATGTGGCCCATCCGCTCACGGCGCACCTTGGCGCGAGTGACCTCGACGCCGCAGCGCTCACAGATGATGCCCTTGAAGCGGACGCGCTTGTACTTGCCGCAGTAGCACTCCCAGTCCCGGGTCGGACCGAAGATCTTCTCGCAGAAGAGTCCGTCCTTTTCGGGCTTGAGGGTGCGGTAGTTGATGGTCTCGGGCTTCTTGACCTCGCCGTGGCTCCACTGACGGATGTCGTCAGCGGTGGCCAGACCGATCCGGAGCTCGTCGAAGAAGTTGACGTCGAGCACTATGCGTCAATCCCTCTCAGGGTTGTAAGTCTGTGGTCTGAAACGGGGGTCGCGGGATCGGCGGGGCCTCTGCGTGAGAGGCCCCGCCTGACTCCCGTCAGACCTCTTCGACGCTGCTCGGCTCGCGCCGCGACAGGTCGATGCCGAGCTCCTCCGCTGCGCGGAAGACGTCCTCGTCGGTGTCACGCATCTCGATGGACATGCCGTCCGAGGACAGCACCTCCACGTTGAGGCACAGGGACTGCATCTCCTTGATGAGCACCTTGAAGGACTCGGGGATGCCGGGCTCAGGGATGTTCTCGCCCTTGACGATGGCCTCGTAGACCTTCACGCGGCCGGTCACGTCGTCGGACTTGATGGTCAGCAGCTCCTGGAGGGCGTACGCGGCGCCGTAAGCCTCCAGCGCCCACACCTCCATCTCACCGAAGCGCTGGCCACCGAACTGGGCCTTACCACCCAGCGGCTGCTGGGTGATCATCGAGTACGGGCCGGTCGACCGGGCGTGCAGCTTGTCGTCGACCAGGTGGTGGAGCTTGAGGATGTACATGTAGCCGACCGAGATCGGCTCCGGGAACGGCTCACCGCTGCGGCCGTCGAACAGCCGCGCCTTGCCGGACGGGAGCACCATGCGCTCGCCGTCGCGGTTCGGGATGGTGTGCTGGAGCAGGCCGGCCAGCTCGTCCTCGCGCGCACCGTCGAAGACCGGGGTGGCGACGTTGGTGCCGGGCTCGACCTTGTCGGCGCCGATCACCTGGAGGCGCTGCGCCCACTCCTCCGCGAGGCCGGAGACGTCCCAGCCGCGGCTGGCGAGCCAGCCGAGGTGGATCTCCAGGACCTGCCCCGGGTTCATTCGGGACGGGACACCCAGCGGGTTCAGGATGATGTCGACGGGCGTGCCGTCCTCCAGGAACGGCATGTCCTCGATCGGGTTGATCTTGGAGATGACGCCCTTGTTGCCGTGGCGGCCGGCGAGCTTGTCACCGTCGGTGATCTTGCGCTTCTGCGCCACGTACACGCGCACCAGCTGGTTCACACCGGGGGGAAGCTCGTCGCCCTCCTCGCGGTCGAAGACGCGGACGCCGATGACCTTGCCGATCTCGCCGTGCGGGACCTTCAGCGAGGTGTCGCGGACCTCACGGGCCTTCTCACCGAAGATCGCACGGAGCAGGCGCTCCTCCGGCGTCAGCTCGGTCTCGCCCTTGGGCGTGACCTTGCCGACGAGGATGTCGCCGGCGACGACCTCGGCACCGATGCGGATGATGCCGCGCTCGTCGAGGTCGGCGAGGACCTCCTCGGAGACGTTCGGGATGTCCCGGGTGATCTCCTCGGGGCCGAGCTTGGTGTCACGGGCGTCGACCTCGTGCTCCTCGATGTGGATCGAGGAGAGGACGTCGTCCTGCACGAGGCGCTGCGACAGGATGATCGCGTCCTCGTAGTTGTGACCCTCCCACGGCATGAACGCGACCAGCAGGTTCTTGCCGAGCGCCATCTCGCCGTTCTCGGTGGCCGGCCCGTCGGCGAGGACCTGGCCCTCGATGACGCGGTCGCCCTCGGAGACGATGACCTTCTGGTTGACCGAGGTGCCCTGGTTGGACCGGGAGAACTTGGCCAGGCGGTACGTGATGTACGTGCCGTCGTCGTTGGTCGTCGTGATGTAGTCCGCGGAGACCTCCTGGACCACACCCGGCTTCTCGGCCTTGACCACGTCACCGGCGTCGGCGGCGGAGCGGTACTCCATGCCGGTGCCGACCAGCGGGGACTCGCTCTTGATGAGCGGCACCGCCTGACGCATCATGTTCGCGCCCATGAGGGCACGGTTGGCGTCGTCGTGCTCCAGGAACGGGATCATCGCGGTCGCGACCGACACCATCTGGCGCGGCGAGACGTCCATGTAGTCGACGTCGTCACCGGGGACGTAGTCGACCTCGCCGCCACGGCGGCGGACCAGGACGCGGGCCTCGGCGAACCGCATGTCGTCGTTGAGCGTGGCGTTGGCCTGCGCGATGACGAAGCGGTCCTCCTCGTCGGCGGTCAGGTAGTCGACGTCGTCGGTGACCTGGCCCTCGACGACCTTGCGGTACGGCGTCTCGATGAAACCGAAGGGGTTGATGCGGCCGTACGAGGCGAGCGAGCCGATCAGACCGATGTTCGGGCCTTCGGGCGTCTCGATCGGGCACATGCGGCCGTAGTGCGACGGGTGCACGTCGCGGACCTCGAAGCCGGCCCGCTCACGGGAGAGACCACCCGGGCCGAGGGCGTTCAGACGACGCTTGTGCGTCAGCCCCGACAGCGGGTTGTTCTGGTCCATGAACTGGGACAGCTGGCTGGTGCCGAAGAACTCCTTGATGGAGGCGACGACCGGCCGGATGTTGATCAGGGTCTGCGGCGTGATCGCCTCGACGTCCTGGGTGGTCATGCGCTCGCGCACGACGCGCTCCATACGGGCGAGACCCGTACGGACCTGGTTCTGGATCAGCTCGCCGACGTTGCGGATGCGGCGGTTGCCGAAGTGGTCGATGTCGTCGGTCTCGACGACGATCTCCCGGCCCGACTCGCCGACCGTCTCGGTCTCACCGGCGTGCAGCTTCACCAGGTACTTGATGGTGGCGATGATGTCGTCGGTGGTGAGCACGCCGGCGTCCAGCGGCTCGTCCGCGCCGAGCTTCTTGTTCACCTTGTAGCGACCGACCTTGGCGAGGTCGTAGCGCTTCGGGTTGAAGTAGAGGTTCTCGAGCAGCGTCTGCGCGGCCTCACGCGTGGGGGGCTCGCCCGGACGCAGCTTGCGGTAGATGTCGAGCAGCGCGTCGTCCTGGCCCTGGGTGTGGTCCTTCTCCAGGGTGGCGCGCATGGACTCGTACTCGCCGAACTCCTCGAGGATCTGCTCGGTCGTCCAACCGAGGGCCTTGAGGAGGACGGTCACGGACTGCTTGCGCTTGCGGTCGATGCGCACACCGACCATGTCGCGCTTGTCGATCTCCATCTCCAGCCAGGCACCCCGGGACGGGATGATCTTGGCGGAGAAGATGTCCTTGTCGGACGTCTTGTCGATGGAGGAGTCGAAGTAGACGCCGGGCGAACGGACCAGCTGCGACACGACGACACGCTCGGTGCCGTTGATGACGAAGGTGCCCTTGTTCGTCATGAGCGGGAAGTCGCCCATGAAGACCGTCTGGGACTTGATCTCGCCGGTCTCGTTGTTGGTGAACTCGGCGGTGACGAAGAGCGGGGCCGCGTACGTGAAGTCACGGTCCTTGCACTCGTCGATGCTGTTCTTCGGGGGCTCGAAGCGGTGGTCGCGGAACGTCAGCGACATCGACCCGGAGAAGTCCTCGATCGGGGAGATCTCCTCGAAGATCTCCTCCAGACCGGACTTGGTGGGGACGTCCTGACCGGACTCCAGAGCCGACTCGACGCGAGCCTTCCAGGCGTCGTTGCCGAGGAGCCAGTCGAAGCTCTCGGTTTGCAGCGCCAGGAGGTTCGGAACCTCGAGGGGCTCCTTGATCTTTGCAAAGGAGATGCGCAGCGGGGCGGTGCTGGCAGCGTTGTTCGTATTCGCGGTCGAGGCATTGCGCGAGGCGGCCAAGAGGGGGTCCTTCCGAGGGCTCGGACTCACTACGCGCGTACCGGCCCCTCTTCCGTGCACGGAGACAGGGGGTGCCTGATGTGGCTAAAGAGCCAGGTCAGGCGTGCTCTGGTCGTCAGTGCTCGGGCGAGGGCAGACCCCTGGTGACGGGCAGGGGGCAGCTAACAGGCAGCGCAAAGGGTCAGTGTAGCCACTTGGCACACTGATGTCCAGTGCGGTTCTCGGGGACCGTGTTCGCTCCTCGTTGTTCTCACCACCTGTGCGGCAAGGCCTCGCCCTCAACGCACCCAGATACTGCCCTCTTCGCCGTCGATCCATGCCTCGGATTCGGATCCTTGTGACGACGCCCTGAGAATTGCGCGCTGCGTGCGGTTCGTCAAGGCCCCCCTTGCCCAAACCGGTTGCCGCCAGGGGGCTCTCAGGGCCCCGGCGACGGCACGACGAAGATCACCCTACTCTTCACCGTCACACGTGCAAGGCGACCGCCGCCGGACCCCGGATACGCCGAAGAGCGACCACCCGGATGGATGATCGCTCTTCGGTGCTACGGCGTTACAGACCCTGACGGATCCGTGGTGCCGGTGCGGTCTTACTTGACCTCGACGGAGGCGCCGGCGCCCTTGAGGGACTCGGCGGCCTTCTCGGCGGCGTCCTTGGCGACCTTCTCGAGGACGGGCTTCGGGGCGCCGTCCACGAGGTCCTTGGCCTCCTTCAGACCCAGGGAGGTCAGCTCGCGCACGACCTTGATGACCTGGATCTTCTTGTCGCCGGCACCGGTGAGGATGACGTCGAACTCGTCCTGCTCGGCAGCGGCCTCGGCCGGAGCGGCAGCGGCGGCCGGGGCGGCGGCGACGGCGGCGGCGGCCGTGACGTCGAACTTCTCCTCGAAGGCCTTCACGAACTCGGAGAGCTCGATGAGGGTCATCTCCTCGAACTGGGCGAGCAGGTCGTCCTGGCTGAGCTTCGCCATGATGGCGGTCCTTCCACTAATTCGGCAGGTGCCGGATGTACGGGGTGTGGCGGGCGTACGTCGGCCCGCTGCGATCCGCGCCGCGCTCAGGCGGCCCGGACCAGAAAGCGAGCCGAGTTACTCGGCACCGCCCTGCTCGTCCTGCTTGGCACGGAGCGCGTCCACGGTGCGGACGAGCTTCGAGGGAAGCGCCTGGAAGAGCTGAGCAGTCTGGGACTGCTTGCCCTTGAAGGCACCCGCCAGCTTGGAGAGCAGAACCTCGCGGGACTCGAGGTCCGCAAGCTTCTTGATCTCGTCGGCGGACATCGCCTTGCCGTCAAGGACACCGCCCTTGATGACGAGATTCGGGTTGTCCTTGGCGAAGTCGCGCAGACCCTTCGCCGACTCCACCGGGTCACCGGTGACGAAGGCGACGGCCGTCGGACCAGCGAAGAGCTGGTCGTCGAGCGTGATCCCGGCCTCGTTGGCCGCAATCTTGGTCAGCGTGTTCTTCACCACGGCGTACTGGGCGTTCTCACCGAGCGACCGGCGCAGCGTCTTGAGCTGCGCCACGGTGAGACCGCGGTACTCGGTCAGCACGGCGGCGTTGGAGCTGCGGAACTTGTCCGTCAGCTCGGCAACCGCGGCAGCCTTTTCGGGCGTCGCCATAGAGCCTCGGCCTCCTTCCGGGTGATTCGGACCGCGCGGACCCGAAGGAGGACTGGGGAAAACGAAACGCCCCGGCGCAGGCGCACGGGGCGTGGCTCGACCGCTCGTCATCCGCACGGGGCGGGGACTTCCGGGAGCTCATCCACAGTCACCTGCGCGGGTCGTCCGCAGTTCAGCGGATCCTTCGGCCACCGTGTCCTCATTCGAACACACGGCAACGACCAGCGGTCTTTGGCTTCTGTGGCAGCGTACGTGAACGGGGCAGTGTCAAGCAAATCCGTCCCCGGGGCGACCCGAGCGGGCCGGGCGCGCGCGGCGCCTCAGCCCTGCTGGGCCTCCTTCATCATCTCGGCCAGGTCGGCGACCTCCGCGGCCGGCGGCGCGGTGACCTTCACGGGTTCGTTGACGCCGAGGAAGGTGAAGGTGAGGTCCATCGGGCCCTTGTCGGCGTCGGCCTGCATCCGGAACTGCTTGGTCTGGTCGTCGCCGTCGACCCACATGTCCATCGAGAGCTTGTCGACGCCCATCTTCTCGTACTGCTCGAGGCTCTTCTTGCGCTTCTCCCGGGTGGCCTCGTCCTCGTCCCCGATGGACTTCTCCAGGTCGGCGAGGGTGACCGTGCCCTTGTAGTGGGTGGTCTCCACGCCGTCGACGGTCTCGGTGCCGACCTTCTCGACGTCCTTGGCCCCGGTGAGGAAGGTGGACTCGGTCGCCGGGTTCTTGTCGGCCTGGGAGGCGCCGCCCAGCTCGTTCAGTTCCTCGTCGGCGCCGAGCGCGGACAGGTCGAACTTCATCCAGCGCTTGCCGTCCATCTCCTTGGCCGCCTCAGGGCTGCCGCCGATGTACATGGCCTTGTCGACGAGCCGGATCTCCGCGGTCCCCTCGGCGCCCTGGTCGAGCGCCGTCATCTTCATGCTCATCGCGAGCGTCGGCTTGATCTGCATCTGGGCCTCGGCCTCGACCCGGCCCTCCTCGGGGACCTTGCCCTTCATGCGGTAGTGGAGGGAGTCGATCTCCTCCGTGTTCTTCGCCGCCTTGGCGACGGCGGCCGCGGGCGTCATCTTCGGGGACTCGGAGGCATTGTCCTCCTTGGAGCAGCCGACCGCCCCGGCGGCGAGCAGCAGTGCGGCCAGTCCGGCGCCGACGGGCACACGTACGGACGTCTTCATCGGTATCCCCCCACGGGATTCAAGGAGCGCTGGAGCGTGAAGGGGCACAGGAGACGCACCGCCGCTCCACAGCATTCTTTGCAGTTCTTTGAAACAAGGACGCGAGCTTAACCGAAACGGTTCGAACGATCTTGTGATTTCTCCGCCGCTCCGGCCCGGACCGGCCCCGCCTCGTCCGCCCCGTCCGGCCCTAGCTCCCCTGGGACGCCAGCAGTTCCTTGAAGTCCGCCGTGTCCTCGGCCGGCGGGCGTGCGGCGGAGACCGGGACGCCGTAGTCGCTGTAGTACGCGGTCTGGGTCAGCTCCCCCGTCTTGGTGCGTCCCCGCTCGACCTTCTTGACCAGCAGGTTCCGGTCGTCGACCCAGATGTCGACGGTCTGCTCGGTGGCCCCGCCCACGGTGCCGGACCAGTGCGTGGTGCGCCGGCCGCGCGTCGTCTCCGCGCCCACTTTGCGCACGTCCCCGGCCGACAGCAGCAGCTTCACCGCCTGGTTGGGGGTGGTGTTGCGCATCTGGTCGGCGAATCCGGCGCCCGCGCCGCCGCCGAGGTCCTCCAGATCCTCGTACACGTACTTGATCCAGTGCCGGCCGCCCACCCGGTCGGCGAACTCGTCGCCCATCCTGGCGTAGTAGGCGTCGGGCAGGTACCGGGCCTCCATCGCGGTGGTGCCGAGGCGGCGCATGGTCTCGGCGGTCGTGCCGCCCGTGTAGGTGATCGTCAGGGTGCCGGTGAGGCCGTCGTCCCAGCCGAGGGCGCCCGCGGCCTCCAGGGACAGCTCGCGGCCCATCACGGTCGTGGACTCCACCCGCGCCGAACCGGCCCGTCCGGTGGCCCGCTCGACGGCCCGCAGGGCGTCCGCCGATGCGCCGGTGAGGGCCGGAGGACGGGAGGACGGCGCGGCGTAGGCGGAGGGCGCGGTCGAACCGGAGGGACCGGTGGTGCCGCCGGAGTCGTCGGATCCCCCGGGGCCGGTGCACGCGGTGGAGCACGCCAGCGCGGCCGACACCGCGATCGAGACGACCGTACGGCGTGCCGTCGTGCCCGTCATCCGCCCACCCCTTGCGCCCCGTACGGCCCCCGCGCCCCATGCGCGGGTCCGTTGCCCGCACGCTAACCCAGGGCGCCGGAAAAGGGGACGGGCCAAAAGGGACGGGCCCCGCACCTCGAAAGGTGCGGGGCCCGTGAACCGGTGGGGCGAGCTGCTCGCTCAGACCGCGGCCGGGTCCTCCTCGACGAGGAGGTTGCGGGTGCGGTTGGAGTCGAGCGGAATGCCGGGGCCCATCGTGGTGCTGATGGCGGCCTTCTTGATGTAGCGGCCCTTGGCGGCGGACGGCTTCAGACGGAGGATCTCCTCCAGCGCCGCGCCGTAGTTCTCCACCAGCTTGGTGTCGTCGAACGACGTCTTGCCGATGATGAAGTGCAGGTTCGAGTGCTTGTCGACGCGGAACTCGATCTTGCCACCCTTGATGTCGTTGACAGCCTTGGTGACGTCCGGGGTCACGGTGCCGGTCTTGGGGTTCGGCATGAGACCACGGGGACCGAGCACGCGGCCGAGGCGGCCGACCTTGCCCATGAGGTCCGGGGTGGCGACGACGGCGTCGAAGTCCAGACGCCCCTTCGACACCTCGTCGATCAGTTCGTCGGAGCCGACGATGTCGGCGCCCGCGGCACGCGCGGCCTCGGCACGGTCACCGGTCGCGAAGACCAGGACCCGGGCGGTCTTGCCGGTGCCGTGCGGGAGGTTCACGGTGCCACGGACCATCTGGTCGGCCTTGCGCGGGTCGACACCCAGGCGGAAGGCGACCTCGACGGTGCCGTCGAACTTGCTCGTGGAGGTCTCCTTGGCGAGACGGACGGCCTCGAGCGGGGCGTAGAGCTTGTCCCGGTCGATCTTGGCGTCCGCAGCGCGGAGAGACTTGCTGCGCTTGCTCACTACTGCTCCTGTGGCTTCTTAGGAGTCGTGGTCCGGGCCGAGCAGGCCCCGCCACTTCTGCTGGTTTACGGGGGTGGAGGTCAGCCCTCGACCGTGACGCCCATGGAACGCGCGGTACCGGCGATGATCTTCTCCGCCTGGTCCAGGTCGTTGGCGTTGAGGTCGGGCATCTTGGTGGTGGCGATCTCACGGACCTGCTCGCGCGTGATCTTCGCGACCTTGGTCTTGTGCGGCTCGCCGGAGCCCTTCTCCACGCCCGCGGCCTTGAGGATCATCTTGGCGGCCGGCGGCGTCTTGGTGATGAAGGTGAAGGAGCGGTCCTCGTAGACCGTGATCTCCACCGGGATGACCCAGCCACGCTGCGACTCGGTCGCGGCGTTGTAGGCCTTGCAGAACTCCATGATGTTGACGCCGTGCTGACCCAGCGCGGGGCCGACCGGCGGAGCCGGGTTCGCGGCACCGGCCTGGATCTGGAGCTTGATGAGCCCCGTGACCTTCTTCTTCTTGGGAGGCATAGCTCTCCGGGTCCTTTCGATTCGGGTCCTGCCCACGTCCGGGAGCTACCCGGACACAGGCATACCGCACAACGATAACGGGTATAGATGCGCGGCCAAAAACCGAGCAGGTCAGACGCCGCGCGAGCGGGCGCCTGACCTGGTCGGAAGCAGTACGTCCAGAGAAGTACCGGCGGGGCCGGTGGGGGTGCTAGTTCTTCTGGATCTGGTCGAAGCTCAGCTCGACCGGGGTCTCGCGGCCGAAGATCTCGACGAGGCCCTTGACCTTCTTCGAGTCGGCGTTGATCTCGTTGATCGTGGCCTGGAGGGTGGCGAAGGGGCCGTCGGTGACGGTGACCGAGTCGCCGACCTCGAAGTCCAGGACCTGGACCTCGACCTTGCGCTGCGGAGCCGGCTTGCCCTCGGCCTCGGCTGCCTCGCGGGCGGCCTTCTCCTCGGCCTCCGGGGCGAGCATCTTGACGATCTCGTCCAGGGTCAGCGGGTACGGGTCGTAGGCGTTGCCGACGAAGCCGGTGACGCCGGGGGTGTTGCGGACGACGCCCCAGGACTCGTTGGTGAGGTCCATGCGGACCAGGACGTAACCCGGCAGCTTGTTCTGGCGGATCGTCTTGCGGTCGCCGTTCTTGATCTGGACGACCTCTTCCTGCGGCACCTCGGCCTGGAAGATGTAGTCCTCGACGTTGAGCGAGACGGCGCGCTGCTCGAGGTTGGTCTTCACACGGTTCTCGTAACCGGCGTAGGTGTGGATGACGTACCACTCGCCGGGGAGGACGCGCAGCTCCTGGCGGAGCTTCTCGATCGGGTCGATGTCGGGCTCGTCGGCCTCGGCCTCGGCGGCGTCGGTCTCACCGGCCTCCGCGTCGGCGGCCTCGGCGGTCTCGTCCGCCTCCGCGTCCGCTGCGTCCGTCGCGTCCTCGTCCGTCTCCGCGACGACCGTGTCGTCGGCAGCCTCGGCCTCGACGGAGGCCTCGGTGTCCTCGTTGTCGGCGCCCTCGACGGTGCCGAGCTCGTCCTCGACGGACTCGACCGGCTCGATGGCGTCGTTCACGTTCGGGTCAGACACTGTGGCTGCTTCTTCCTGGATACATAGGGGTGGAACACGCGAAAGGGGCGCCGGGTACCTCGGCGCCCTTCGCTCTCGACTCAGCCGAAGACGTACTTGGCGGCGTGAGAGAAGCCATAGTCAATCAGAGTCACCAGGCCGATCATGATGACCACGAAGATGATCACCACAGTGGTGTACGTCGTCAGCTGGTTGCGACTGGGCCAGACGACCTTGCGCAGTTCCGCGACGATCTGGCGATAGAAGAGCGCGAGCCGCTTCAGCGGGCCCTTCTTGCCTCGCTTGCCGCCCTTGCGGGACTTCTTGTTGGAGTCCGGCGCCTCGTCCTGGGCATCAGGCATGTCGATGGAGCCCACGGCGTCCGTCACTCGTCCTCACCTGATTCCGGGTCGTGGCCGTGCCGCGCCCGGTTGGAGCCGCACGGCGGTGCATTGCTGTACGTACATGCGCACACATCCTGGCGATGGTGTGTGTAGCAGGGCCGGAGGGACTTGAACCCCCAACCGCTGGTTTTGGAGACCAGTGCTCTACCAATTGAGCTACGACCCTTTGTTCGTCCCCCAACGTACCGCATCCGCCCGGATGCTTGGTGTGCACCGGGTGATCGCGGGCCGCTGAAGGCCAACGAGGTGAGAGTGTACGTGCTCACGGGCCGGGCGTCGAACAGAAAGCACGTCCGGACTGATGTTCAGGCCGTGGACCGGACTGGAGTCGCCGTGGACCGGACTGGCGTTCAGGGCGTGGACCGGTCCGGTTCAGTCCGTGAAACCCCTGTGCCCGGGAAGTTTCCGGTCTGGAACGATGGGGTCATGAGCGCTGCAACCCCTCCCACCGAGCGCCGGGTCTCCGCCCGAGTCGGCGCGATCTCCGAGTCCGCGACCCTCGCCGTGGACGCCAAGGCCAAGGCCCTCAAGGCCGCTGGACGTCCCGTGATCGGCTTCGGCGCGGGTGAGCCCGACTTCCCGACGCCGGACTACATCGTCGAGGCCGCCGTCGAGGCGTGCAAGAACCCGAAGTTCCACCGCTACACGCCGGCCGGCGGGCTGCCCGAGCTGAAGGCCGCCATCGCAGCGAAGACGCTGCGCGACTCCGGCTACGAGGTCGACCCGTCGCAGATCCTGGTCACCAACGGCGGCAAGCAGGCGATCTACGAGGCGTTCGCCGCGATCCTCGACCCGGGCGACGAGGTCATCGTCCCGGCGCCGTACTGGACGACGTACCCGGAGTCGATCCGGCTGGCCGGCGGTGTGCCCGTCGACGTCGTCGCCGACGAGACGACCGGCTACCGGGTGACGGTGGAGCAGCTGGAGGCGGCGCGCACCGAGAAGACCAAGGTCGTCCTCTTCGTCTCGCCGTCGAACCCGGCGGGCGCGGTGTACAGCGAGGCCGAGACCGAGGCGATCGGCAAGTGGGCCGTGGAGCACGGCCTGTGGGTGCTGACCGACGAGATCTACGAGCACCTCGTCTACGGCGACGCCGTCTCCGTGTCCCTGCCGGCCGTGCTGCCCGAGCTCCGCGACAAGTGCATCGTGGTCAACGGCGTGGCGAAGACGTACGCGATGACCGGCTGGCGGGTCGGGTGGGTCATCGGCCCGAAGGACGTCGTCAAGGCCGCGACCAACCTCCAGTCGCACGCCACGTCCAACGTGTCCAACGTGTCCCAGGCGGCGGCGCTGGCCGCGGTCTCCGGCGACCTGGACGCCGTGGCGAAGATGCGGGAGGCCTTCGACCGGCGCCGCCAGACCATCGTGCGGATGCTCAACGAGATCGACGGCGTGCTGTGCCCGGAGCCCGAGGGCGCGTTCTACGCCTACCCGTCGGTGAAGGCGCTGCTCGGCAAGGAGATCCGCGGCAAGCGTCCGCAGGACTCGGTCGAGCTGGCCGCGCTGATCCTGGAGGAGGCCGAGGTCGCGGTGGTGCCGGGTGAGGCGTTCGGCACGCCGGGGTACCTGCGGCTGTCGTACGCGCTCGGGGACGAGGACCTCGTCGAGGGCGTGAGCCGGATCCAGAAGCTGCTGGCGGAGGCGCGGGACTGATCCGTCCCGTCGTCCCGCGGGGCCACCTCTCAACGTTGAGGGGTGGCCCCGTTTGTTTGTGCGAGCAAGACCACGTACGGGGAAAGTGCTGTCGGGCCGGGCGTGTCGTACGGCAGGATCACGGAATGGAGCGTGTACGTGATGTCTCTGAACTGCCCAAGGCCCATCTCCACCTGCACTTCACCGGGTCGATGCGGCCCACCACCCTGCTGGAACTGGCCGACAAGCACGGTGTGCGGCTGCCCGAGACGCTGACCGAGGCGCTGGGCCGCGGGGAGTCGCCGAAGCTGCGGGCGACGGACGAGCGGGGCTGGTTCCGCTTCCAGCGGCTGTACGACGCCGCGCGGTCGTGCCTCCAGACGCCCGAGGACATCCAGCGGCTGGTCCGGGAGGCCGCGGAGGAGGACCTGCGGGACGGGTCGGGGTGGCTGGAGATCCAGGTCGATCCGACCTCGTACGCGCCGCGGCTGGGCGGGCTGATCCCGGCGCTGGAGATCATCCTGGACGCGGTGGAGACGACCGTGCGGGACACCGGCATCGGGATGCGGGTGCTGGTCGCCGCGAACCGGATGAAGCACCCCCTGGACGCGCGGACGCTGGCACGGCTGGCGGTGCGGTACGCGGAGCGGGGCGTGGTCGGCTTCGGCCTGTCGAACGACGAACGGCGCGGGATGGCCCGGGACTTCGACCGGGCGTTCGCCATCGCGCGGGACGGGGGGCTGCTGAGCGCGCCGCACGGGGGTGAGCTGACCGGTCCCGCGTCGGTCCGGGACTGCCTGGACGACCTGGAGGCGGACCGGATCGGGCACGGGGTGCGGGCGGCGGAGGACCCACGGCTGCTGAAGCGGCTGGCGGACCGGCAGGTGACGTGCGAGGTGTGCCCGGCGTCGAACGTCGCCCTGGGTGTGTACGAGAAGCCGGAGGACGTGCCGCTGCGGAGGCTGTTCGAGGCGGGGGTGCCGATGGCGCTGGGCGCGGACGACCCGCTGCTGTTCGGGGCCCGGCTGGCCGCCCAGTACGAGATCGCGCGCGAGCACCACGGGTTCACGGACGCGGAGCTGGCGGAACTGGCGCGGCAGTCGGTGCGGGGGTCGGCGGCGCCGGAGGACGTGAAGGGGCGGCTGCTGGCGGGGGTGGACGACTGGCTGACGGCCTAGGGGCGGGCCTGGGGGTCGGGCCCAGGGGGCGGGGCCTAGGGGGGCGCGCCTCCCGGCCGACGCCGGCCCGGGTACGGCTGTTGTTGCGGCCACAGCTACGGCCCGGCTGCGGCTGCGGCTGCGGCTGCGGCTGCGGCTGCGGCTGCGGGTCAGTGGAGCCCCGCGAGCAGCGTCCGGGACAGGCGGTGCGCGAACGCGTCGACCGGCGGGCGCGCACCGCTCGGTGTCGCGTCGTACGCGAAGGCCCGCTGCGCGCAGGCCCCCAGCAGGAGCGACGCGGCTGCGAAGGTGTCCGCGTCGGCCCTGACGCGCCCGGCCGCCTGCTCGGCCCGCAGGTAGGTGTCGAGGCCCTCGATCGGCAGGTGCGGCCCGGTGCCCAGCTCGCGCATCGCGTCGTCGTGCCGGCGCTTGAGCTGGGGCTGCGCGTACAGCGACGCGGCGATCGGGAAGCTCTGCTCGTAGAAGAGCACGGCCTGGCGGGCGATCTCCGTCAGGTTCTCCTCGAGCGAGGCTCCTCCCGGCTCGGTCGCGAGGCTCCGGAGCAGGGGGGTCAGCCGCGGCAGCCGTTCGGACAGGACCCGGATGAACAGCTCCTCCTTGCTCGCGAAGTGCTTGTACAGCGCGGCCTCGGAGCAGCCGGCCACCCTGGCGATCTCCTTCGTCGTGGCACGGGTGAGCCCGACGGTCCGCATCAGCTCGTGGGCGGCGTCCAGGATGCGTTCCCTGGCCGGTGTGGCGGACGGCATGACTGCTCCCGTCGGGACTTGACTAGTGGGTGAGTACTTACTCACTCTAGAGGAGACAGGGGTGAGTGAGTACTCACCCACCTCGCGCGGCGGACTCGGCCGCGCCGCCGGAACGGAGTAGTACGCCATGAAGCTCACCGTCTTCGGTGCCACGGGAGGCATCGGCCAGGAGATCGTCCGGCAGGCGCTCGAGGCCGGGCACGAGGTCACGGCCGTCGTACGGGACCCCGCGCGACTGCCGGTGACCGGCGAACGTCTGGAGGTGTTCCGGGCGGACCTGGGCGACCCCGCCGCGGTGCGACCCGCGGTGGCCGGCCGGGACGCCGTGCTGTCCGGGCTCGGCGCCCGCCGCCGCGCCGACGCCGGAGTCACGACCAGGCTCACCCGTACGGTCCTCGACGCGATGGAGGCGGAGGGCGTGCGCCGACTGCTCGTGGTCAGTGCCGCTCCGGTCGGACCGGAACCGGAGGGCGCGGGCCTGCTGGACCGGGCGGTGCGCGGCGCCGTCTCCGCCGTGCTCAAGGACGTCTACACCGATCTGCGCGCCATGGAGGCGGAGCTGGCGCGCAGCGCCACCGACTGGACGGCCGTCCGGCCGCCGCGGTTGCAGGACAAGCCGCTGACCGGCCGGTACCGGACGGTGATCGGCGGCTTCCCGCCCAAGGGCCGCTTCGCGGGCCGGGCCGACGTCGCCCACGCGATGCTCGCCATGACCGAGGACGCGGGGACGGTGAAGCAGGGCGTGGGGGTGGCCTACTGAAGTCCCCGGTCAGAGACTCACGCCCACCGTCACCGGTTCGTTGACCAGCGTCACGCCGAAGGCATCGTGGACCCCGGCGACGACCTCGCGGGCCAGCGCGAGCAGGTCCTCGGTGGTCGCCTCGCCGCGGTTGGTGAGGGCGAGGGTGTGCTTGGTGGAGATGCGAGCGGGGCCGGTGCCGTACCCCTTGGTGAAGCCCGCCTTGTCGATCAGCCAGGCCGCGGAGGTCTTGACGCACCCATCCCCGGCCGGGAAGGCGGGCGGCTCCACGGCGTCACCCAGGCGTTCGGCGACGCGGGAGCGGAACGCGGCGAACTGCTCGTCCGTGAGGATCGGGTTGGTGAAGAACGACCCGGCCGACCAGGTGTCGTGGTCCTCGGGGTCCAGCACCATGCCCTTCCCGGCGCGCAGCTTCAGCACCGTCTCCCGGGCGGCCGTCAGCGGCACCCGGTCGCCCGCCTCGACGCCGAGGGCACGGGCCGTCTCGGCGTAGCGGAGCGGCGCGGAGAGGCCGCCTGCGTCCTCCAGCTCGAAGCGGACACGCAGCACGACGTACCGCTCGGGGTCGGCCTTGAAGCGGCTGTGGCGGTAGGAGAAGGCGCAGTCGGCGTTGGAGAGGGCGACCGTCTCGCGGCTCCTGCGGTCGTACGCGGTGACCTCGGTGATCGTGGCGGACACCTCCTGGCCGTACGCCCCGACGTTCTGGATCGGGGTCGCGCCCGCCGAGCCGGGGATGCCGGCCAGGCACTCGACGCCCGCCAGGCCCGCCTCGACGGTGCGGGCGACGGCGTCGGTCCAGATCTCGCCGGCCGCCAGCTCCAGCGTCGTGCCGTCGAGGGAGAAGCCGCGGGTGGCGATGTGCAGGGCGGTGCCGTCGAAGCCCTTGTCGCCGATGACCAGGTTGGATCCGCCGCCGATGAGCAGCAGCGGGGTCCCGGTGTCGTCGGCCTCGCGGACGGCGGCGATCACCTCGGCGTCGGTCGTGGCCGTGACCAGCCGGGTCGCGGGCCCGCCGAGTCGGAAGGTGGTCAGGGGGGCGAGGGGCGCGTCGTGGAGTTCCTGCACGCGCTCAAGACTACGAGACGGCACCGACAGCCCCGGGCAGCGGGAAACACGGGCGACGGGCGACGCCCCGACCGGTGGGGCCGGGGCGATGCCGTACTCCTGTCGCGTGCTGCGCCGTGCGGTCGGTGCCGGGGCGTCAGTGCCGGGGCGTCAGTGCCGGGGCGTCAGTGCCGTGCGGTCAGTGACGGGGCGTTGGTGCCGTCGGGGCGAGGGCCGGTTCGGGGGCCGGTTCGTCGACTGGTTCGTCGGCCGGTTCGGGGGCCGGGGCCGTCTTCGGCGCGGCCGTGGGGCTCTGTTCCCCGGTGCGGCGGCGTGCCGGGATCGCCAGGGCCGCGACACCGCCGAGGGCCACCATCGCGGCGCCCACGGCGACCGCGGGCCGCAGTCCGTCCACGAAGGTCTGCGCGGACGCGTAGCCGCCCTGCGCGGCGAAGATCGACGACATGACCGCGATACCGAGCGCCCCGCCCACCTCGCGCAACGCGTTGTTGGCGCCGGAGGCGATGCCCTGCTCCTTGGCGGCCACGCTGGACATCACCAGCGCGGAGGCCGGGGCGAAGTAGAGGGCCATGCCGACCCCGCTGATGATCAGACCGGGCAGCTGGATCGCGTAGGAGGCGTCGGCCGTGATCACCGAGGCCAGGTAGCCGAGGCCGGCCGCCTGGAGGAAGAGTCCGGCCGCGACGACCGGGCGCCCTCCGATCCGGTCGGAGAGGATGCCGGCGATCGGCGCCACCAGCATCGGCATGCCGGTCCAGGGCAGCATGCGCAGGCCGGCCTCGGTGGGCGAGTAGCCGAGCACGCCCTGCATGTACTGGCTGAGCAGGAAGATCGAGCCGAACATCCCCAGGAACATCAGCAGGCTCGCCGCGTTGACGCCGGCGAAGGCACGGGACCGGAACAGCCGCATGGGGAGCATGGGGTTCTTGGCGCGAGTGCTGTAGAGGACGAAGCCGACCAGCAGCGCGGCCCCGGCGAACAGGGCGGTCAGCACCACGGAGCCGGTCCAGCCGTCCACGGGGCCCCGGACCAGACCGTAGACGACGCCGAACAGTCCGCCGCTGGCGAGCAGGGTGCCGGGTATGTCGAGCGGGGCACCGGTGCCGTGCGACTCGGCGAGGCGGAGACGGGCGAGCGGCAGCAGGGCCAGGCCCAGCGGAACGTTCAGCCAGAAGATCCACTGCCACGAGATGTGCTCGGTGAGGCTGCCGCCGACCAGCGGCCCGGAGGCCACGGCGAGCCCGTTGACGGCACCCCAGATGCCGTAGGCCATGCCGCGCCGTTCGGCGGGTACCGCGGCCGTGAGCAGGGTCAGCGTCAGCGGCATCATGATCGCGGCGCCGACGCCCTGCACCGCGCGGGCGGCGATGAGCGAGTCGATCCCGGGCGCCATGGCCGCGGCGGCAGAGGCGGCGGTGAAGACGGTGATGCCGACGACGAAGAGCCTGCGGCGGCCGAAGCGGTCGCCGAGGGCAGCGCCGAACATCAGGAGGACCGCGAAGGTGAGCGTGTAGGCGCTCACGGTCCATTCCAGGTCGTGCAGCGCGCCGCCCAGGTCCTCGCGGATGGAGGGCAGCGCGGTGGTGACGACGAGGTTGTCCAGGGCCGCCATGAAACCGGCGACGCTGGTGATGACGAGGGCCCAGGCGGCTCCCCCACCGCGGGTGTTCCGACGTGCTCCTTGCTGTGACATCTCTCCCCCAGAGGGTGTGCACTTGCTGTGGATTTGGTTAGTTATTGATGACTAACTTTCATGGGCGTGCGGAAGCGGGACCTGACCGCTCCTCGGTGCCCCTACGCGCCCCCGCGCACCCCTACGCGCCTTCCCGGCTTCGCTTGGCCTGACCCGACTCGTAGATACCGCCGTAGACCCGATGCCCCGGCGGGAATCCCATGCCGACCAGGGTGTTGATCAGCATGCCGTACGCCAGGAAGGTCGTCGTCTGGCCGATGTCCGCCCCCAGCGGCAGGTGCACGGTGTCCCAGAGTTCGAGCCAGCCCTTGCGCACCATCTCGCCGAACTCGTGGTCCCCGGCCGCCTCGGCGGCGGCGACGGTGACGTACACCTGCAACTGCATCTGGAGCTTCTCGGGGTGGTCCGCGATCAGTTGCGAGTATGCCTCGGCCATGGCGTGCAGGGCCTCTTCACCGTGCAGACCTTCGGACGACTTCTCGAAGACCTCGCGTGTGTCCCGCAGGCAGCGCTCGGCCACCGCGAGGAAGATCGCCTTCTTGCCGGGGAAGAGGCGGAAGAGGTACGGCTGGGAGACGCCCACCTGCTTGGCGATGGCCTCCGTCGAGGTGCCGTGGTAGCCACCTCGGGCGAACTCGCTCGTCGCCGCACGGATGACGCTCTCGCGCCGCTCCTCTGCGCTCATCCTGACCATGAAGACGAAGTTAGTGCTCAATCACTAACTTCGTCAAGAGGGCGACGTGTTCGGGCCTGGGTCAGCGCGGACGTCGTTGGAGGACATCGGCGAGCACCGTGTTCACGAGCTTGCCGACGGCCGCCGTGTCCGGCGGACCCGGGTCACGGTCCGCGAACAGGAGATGCCCGCCGCCGACCAGGGAGAGGGTGAGCGAGTCGATGTCGGCGTCGGCCGAGATGCGGCCCCTCACGCGCTCGTCGGCCAGGTAGGCGGAGACCGCCGAAGCGACCTGGGCGAGGATCGCGATGCCACCCCCGGGCATGGCCTGCCGCAGCCGGGCCCGCAACTCGTCCCGGAAGGTGATGAGCGGGATGATCGCCACCGGGACCGGCCCGAACAGGGTGGTCAGCGCCTCGGTGAGGTTGTCGGCCACGGCACCGGTGCCCACCGCCTCGCGCAGCGTCAGCGCCTGTGTCTCCAGCCGCGCGGCGCGGTCGAGCACGAGCTCGGCGAGGAAGGCGTCGAAGTCGGCGAAGTGCCGGTGCAGGACGCCCTTGGCGCAGCCCGCCTCGTCGGTGACGGCCCGACTGGTCAGCCCGTTCGGGCCCGCTCGCAGCAGTACGCGTTCCGCAGCGTCGAACAGCTGCTGACGCGCGTCGCGAAGATGCACTCCGGTCGGCACGTACGGACCCCTTCCGTGCGCCAGGCAGTCCTGGCGTCCGTCGACTCGTGGGCGCCCTTGCCCTCGCCCGCCCTGGACTGGACCGCGCTGGACTGGGCTGGCCTGGACTGGTGGGCACTTGCCCACTCTTGGCTTGTGGGCACCTGCCCACTAAAGTGAACGCATGCCCACTCTACCTCCGCCTCCCCCTCCGCCCCCACCGGGGCAAGGGGAGCCGACACCGCTGCACCAGGCCCGACGGACCGCCGAGTCCTTCGGCGCGGACGCGCACCGCTACGACCGGGCCCGACCGAGCTACCCCGACGCCCTGGTGACGCGCGTCGTCGGGGATCGGCCGGAACCCGACGTACTCGACGTCGGCTGCGGCACGGGCATCGCGGCCCGGCAGTTCCAGGCCGCCGGTTGCACCGTGCTCGGCGTCGAGCCGGACGCGCGGATGGCCGACTTCGCGCGGGCCCGCGGCCTGCCCGTCGAGGTGGCGACCTTCGAGAACTGGGAACCGGCGGGCCGCGCCTTCGACGCCGTGATCGCCGCCCAGTCGTGGCACTGGGTGGACCCGGCCGTCGGCGCCCTCAAGGCAGCCCGGGTACTGAGTCCGAACGGGCGCCTGGCGATCTTCGGTCACGTGTTCGAGCCGCCGCCCGAGGTGGCCGAGCCGCTCGCGGCAGCCCTCCGCCGGGTCGCCCCCGACTCGCCGTTCAGCGACCAGCCTGCGCGGCGCCCTCTGGAGACGTATCGAGCCGGGTACGCGAAGATCGCCGACGGGATCCGGGAGACGCGGCGGTTCGACGACCCGGAGCAGTGGCGCTTCGACTGGCAGCGGTCCTACACGCGCGACCAGTGGCTGGAACTGCTCCCCACCACCGGCGGCCTCACCCGGCTCCGCCCCGACCAACTGGCCGAGATACTGGGCGCGGTCGGCCACGCCATCGACGCGCTGGGTGGTCGCTTCACCATGCACTACACGACGCTGGCGACCACGGCAGTACGCGCCGCCACCCACCCCTGAAACCCCTGACACCGCTGACCCGCTCGCCCCGACCGAGCGGGAGGGGCGGGAGGGGAGAGGGAGCGACCGGGCCGGGGCGGGGGCGAGGCAGGACGGGCATACAGGCAGCCGGCAGTCGGCAGTCTGCAGTCGGCTGCCAGGGACCGTATGGGGCCGATCAGCCCAGTCGTACGACCGCCCGGGACATGCCGAGGACCTTCTGGCCGCCGCTGGTGGCCGTGAGGTCGACGCGCACGGTGTTGTCGTCGAGCTTGGCCGCCACCTTGCCGCTGACCTCGATCACGGCACCCTGGTCGTCGTTCGGGACGACGACGGGCCTGGTGAAGCGGACGCCGTACTCCACGACCGCGCCCGGGTCGCCGGTCCAGTCGGTGACCACGCGGATGGCCTCGGCCATGGTGAACATGCCGTGCGCGATGACGTCCGGCAGGCCCACCTCCTTGGCGAACTTCTCGTTCCAGTGGATCGGGTTGAAGTCGCCGGAGGCGCCCGCGTACCGCACGAGCGTGGCGCGGTCCACCGGGAAGCTCTGCGCGGGCAGTTCGGTGCCGACCTCGACGTCGCCGTACGCGACCTTCGCCGTCAGGGGGTTCGTCATCGGACGCTCACGCCTCCTCGGCCGCGCGGGCCACGAGCTTGGTCCAGGCGGTCACGACGTGCTCGCCGGCCTCGTCGTGGACCTCGCCGCGGATGTCCAGGATGTCGTTGCCGGCCAGCGACTTGATCGCCTCGATGGTCGAGGTGACGGTGAGCCGGTCACCGGCCCGCACCGGGCGGACGTAGGCGAACTTCTGGTCGCCGTGCACCACCCGGCTGTAGTCCAGCCCGAGCTGCGGATCCTCGACGACCTGGCCGGCCGCCTTGAACGTGATCGAGAACACGAAGGTCGGCGGAGCGATCACGTCGGGATGGCCGAGCGCCTTCGCGGCCTCCGGGTCGGTGTACGCCGGGTTGGCGTCCCCCACCGCTTCCGCGAACTCGCGGATCTTCTCCCGGCCCACCTCGTAGGGCACGGTGGGCGGGTAAGTCCGCCCCACGAACGACTGGTCGAGCGCCATGGGCTCGCAACCTCCTGCTGCTCTTCGTATCCGTGTCGACGAGCGACGGCGACAACGACACGAGGCCGTCCCCAAGCCTCGGGGACGGCCTCGTGTACGAGCCTGATCTGACTATCGCGTCTCGCGGTGCGCGGTGTGCGCATTGCAACGCGGGCAGTGCTTCTTCATCTCCAGTCGGTCCGGGTTGTTACGCCGGTTCTTCTTGGTGATGTAGTTCCGCTCCTTGCACTCCACGCAGGCCAGCGTGATCTTCGGGCGGACGTCGGTGGCAGCCACGTGAGTGCTCCTTGACGAACGGATTGATGTTATTAACGCAGGAAAGAGTAGCCGATTGAAGGACCGACCCCGCAATCGGCTACTAAGAGTAGCGGTGACCGGACTTGAACCGGTGACACAGCGATTATGAGCCGCTTGCTCTACCGACTGAGCTACACCGCTGTGATGCGATCGGGCCCCGCCTTGCGACGGGAACCTCTCACACCAGAGCCCCAAAACGGAATCGAACCGTTGACCTTCTCCTTACCATGGAGACGCTCTGCCGACTGAGCTATTGGGGCGAGCGATGAAGACATTACACGGTCGCCCGCCGTTCGCCCAAATCCGTTTCGCCGACCCTGCCCCGTCCCGTCCCGACCGCCCCCGGAGCGTCCGAACGGCACGGGACCGCACCGGTACGACTATTGCGCTCCTCCGCGCCACGGGCTGATCACCGTCCTAGGCTCGACTCACTCTGCGTGATCTTGCGTCCCCCACTGCGCAGCCCCGAGCCCAGAGGAGCGCGATGCCCGACAGCCAGCCGCAGCCGCCCCACTCGCCCTCCCCCTCGGGCCCCGCCGACCGCGGCTCGCTCCTGCTCTCCGGGGCGCGGCTCACCGACGGCAGGACCGTGGACGTACGGCTTCACGGCGGCCGTATCGAGGCGGTCGGTACGGCCGGCAGCCTGACCCCGCGCCGCACCCTCGGCAACCTGCCCCCGGGAGGCGTGCCGAGTCCTGGTCCCGGTCCCGGACCCCGCCACGGCTCCGGCTCCGGTTCCGGCTCCGGCTCTGGCGGTCACCTGAACCCCGGCGGCCACCTCGACCTGGATGGCTACCTGCTGCTACCGGCCCCGGCCGATCCCCACGTGCACGCCGACACGGCGCTCACGGCGGACGCCCCCGGCCCTGTCTCCTACCAGCCCGAGGACGTCCAGCGCCGGGCCACCGAGGCCGCCCTGCTCCAGCTGGGACACGGCGCCACCGCGCTGCGCGCGCACGTGCGGGTGGGCGACGTCGCGGGGCTCGGCGCGCTGACCGCCGTCCTGCGGACCCGGCGCTCGCTGCGCGGGCTCACCGAGCTGACCACGGTGGCGATGCCGAGGGTGCTGACCGGAGCGGCCGGCGCCGACGGGCTGGCGATGCTGCGGGACGCGGTCAAGATGGGCGCCGACGTGGTGGGTGGCTGTCCTGACCTGGACCCGGATCCGGCGGGGTACGTGGAGGCGGTCCTGGAGGTCGCCGCCGAGCACGGCTGCCCGGTCGACCTGCACACGGACGCCGCCGACCCGGCGCGGCTGGCCCGGCTGGCGGCCATGGCGGGCGGGCTGCGCCCCGGAGTCGCCATCGGCCCCTGCGACGGCCTCGGACGGCTGCCCGCCGACGCGGCCTGCCGGGCCGCGGACCAGCTCGCGGCGGCGGGGGTGACGGTGGTCTGCCTGCCGCAGGGCGCCTGCGGGACGGCGGACCACCCCGACGGCACGGCTCCGGTACGGCTGCTGCGGGCGGCCGGGGTGCGGGTCGCCGCCGGGAGCGGTGCGCTGCGGGACGTGTCCAACCCGGTCGGGCGCGGCGACCCCCTGGAGGCGGCCTACCTGCTGGCCTCGCGCCACGGACTGCGCCCCGAGGAGGCGTACGAGGCCGTGAGCGCGGCGGCTCGGTCGGCCCTCGGTCTGCCCGAGGTGCGGGTGGAGGCGGGCTTCCCGGCCGAACTCGTCGCCGTGCGCGGGGACCGGCTGTCGGGGGCGCTGTCGCTGGCGTACAGCCGGATCGTCGTACACCGGGGGCGCGTGGTGGCGCGGACCAGCGCGGTACGGGAGTACGGCGACTCGACCACCGCACCGGACCTGGGGCTGCCCCGGCAGGGCGGTGGCGGCCGTGGACGACGTGACGGGCGCGGCGGTCCTGGTGGTCCAGGTGGTGCCGGCGGTTCTGGTGGTCCCGGTGGGCGTGGGGACATGACCTGAGGGAGGGCCGCGGGGGACGGCGCGCGGAGTCCGGCCCGGCGCGGCGCGGCGCGCGGCCGCCGAATTCGCACGGCGCGGGGTGGTCGAAGTCGTGCGGCGCGTGCGGGCGTCGGGGCGTACGGTCGAAGACATGCGCATTGTCATCGCTGGTGGTCATGGTCAGATCGCGCTGCGGCTGGAGCGGTTGCTCGCCGCGCGCGGTGACGAGGTGGCGGGCATCGTCCGCAAGGCGGAGCAGGCCGACGATCTGCGCGCGGCGGGCGCCGAACCGATCGTGCTGGATCTGGAGTCGGCCTCGGTCGAGGAGGTCGCGGAGCGGCTGCGGGGCGCGGACGCGGCGGTCTTCGCGGCGGGCGCGGGTCCCGGCAGCGGGGCGGCCCGCAAGGACACGGTGGACAAGGCGGCCGCGGTCCTCTTCGCGGACGCCGCGGTCCGGGCTGGCGTACGGCGCTTCCTGGTCGTGTCCTCCATGGGCGCCGACCCCCGGCACCGGGGGGACGAGATCTTCGACGTCTACCTGCGCGCCAAGGGCGAGGCGGACGCGTACGTCAGCTCGCTCGACGCCTTGGACTGGACGATCCTGCGCCCCGGCGCCCTGACGGACGACGCGGGCACGGGTCTGGTGCGTCTGGAGGCGCACACCGGCCGCGGCCCCGTCCCGCGCGACGACGTCGCGGCCGTCCTGGCGGAACTGGTCGACACCCCGGCCACCAACGGCCTGACCCTGGAGCTGATCAGCGGTTCGGCGCCGGTGTCGGTCGCGGTGAAGTCGGTGGCCGGGAACTGAGGCCGGCAGGGCGACCGGGGTTCGGGGCACTCACGAAGGCCGGCGGAGGCTAGAAGAGGGGCAACTGCCCGGGGAAGTCGGGGACGACGTACCCGTCCAAGGACGGCTGCGCCGCACCGAGTTGCGCCGACCGGCGCGATCCCGGGCAGGACACCAGCTCACCGCTCTCCCGTGCACCGGGCGGATCGTGGCGGGCGTACCGCCCCGCGACGACGGCGATCTCGCGACGGCACTCGGGGCAGATTCTGCGACGGGAGGACGAGGCCATGCCACCAGTCTGCCCGCACACCGCGAACGGTGAGCCGAGCCCACGCCCTCTCGTGCTGCCCGACGCATGACGAAGGGCCCCGTGACCTGCTGTTCGGGCAGGTCACGGGGCCCTTTCATTCCCGTGTGGCGGCGCCAGGATTCGAACCTGGGAAGGCTGAGCCACACCGCCGGGGTTTGCTGCCCGTCGAGCCGCTGGTGGGCGGCGCTCCGTGGCAACGACGTAAACAATACCTGATGTGGAGGGGTGCTTCGCCACCCGATTGATCGCCGCCCGGACCGCGGTGGGTGGCTAGGCTTGTCCGGATGCGGCCGAGGACCCTGCCGGGCCCGGCGGCCGCCGACGTATGCCGGTACGGACCCGATACGCGGCCCGACACGCACCCAGATACAAGGAGCCACAGGACATGGCCGACTCCAGTTTCGACATCGTCTCGAAGGTCGAGCGGCAGGAGGTCGACAACGCCCTCAACCAGGCCGCCAAGGAGATCTCGCAGCGTTACGACTTCAAGGGCGTGGGGGCCTCGATCTCGTGGTCCGGGGAGAAGATCCTCATGGAGGCCAACTCCGAGGACCGGGTGAGCGCGGTCCTCGACGTCTTCCAGTCCAAGCTGATCAAGCGCGGCATCTCGCTCAAGGCTCTGGACGCGGGCGAGCCGCAGCTCTCCGGCAAGGAGTACAAGATCTTCGCGTCGATCGAGGAGGGCATCTCCCAGGACAACGCGAAGAAGGTGGCCAAGCTCATCCGCGACGAGGGCCCCAAGGGCGTGAAGGCCCAGGTGCAGGGCGAGGAACTGCGGGTCTCCTCGAAGAGCCGGGACGATCTGCAGACCGTGATCGCCCTGCTCAAGGGCCAGGACTTCGACTTCGCGCTGCAGTTCGTCAACTACCGGTGATCCGCTGAACCGGGACGGAAAAGGGTGGGCACCCCGGCGGTGCCCACCCTTTCTCGTCCGCTCTGCGCGTGCTCAGTCGCGCGAGTTGCCGAACAGGAGCCGGTAGGCGACCAGGAGCACCAGCGAACCGCCGATCGCCGCCGCCCAGGTGGCGCCGTCGTAGAAGTCCTTGCTGATCGGGTGGTCGAGCCAGCGGGCCGATATCCAGCCGCCGAGGAAGGCGCCCGCGATGCCGATGAGGGTGGTGCCGATGAGCCCTCCGGGGTCGCGGCCCGGCAGCAGGAACTTGGCGACGGCTCCGGCCAACAGTCCGAGGATGATCCAGCTGATGACGGTCATGCCCTGACCCTGCCCTTTCTCTCTGTGCCCACACGGTGCCAGTACTGCGGGCCGTTCCTCCGCGCGGTGTTCATGTCTTCTTGGTGGAGGGGACGTTCCGACCGCGCCGGGTGGTTGCGCCGATCAGTAGGGTGCGACCCATGACACCTGGGGGTTCGGAGCTGCGTCGCACCCTCGGCCTGGGCGACGCCGTCGTCGTGGGGCTCGGTTCCATGATCGGTGCCGGGGTCTTCGCCGCCCTCGCGCCGGCGGCGCGCTCAGCCGGTTCGGGGCTGCTCCTCGCCCTTGCCGTGGCAGCCGTCGTCGCCTACTGCAACGCCATGTCGTCGGCCAGGCTGGCCGCCCGGTATCCGGCCTCGGGTGGCACCTACGTCTATGGGCGTGAGCGGCTCGGGGAGTTCTGGGGCTATCTCGCGGGCTGGTCGTTCGTCGTCGGAAAGACGGCCTCCTGTGCCGCCATGGCGCTCACCGTGGGCACGTACGTCTGGCCGGAGCAGGCGCATGCGGTGGCGGTCGCCGCCGTGGTGGCGCTGACCGCGGTGAACTACGGCGGGATCCACAAGTCCGCCTGGCTGACGCGGGTGATCGTGGCGGTGGTTCTCGCTGTCCTCGCTTCCGTGGTGGTGGTGTGTCTCGGTTCGGGGCAGGCCGACGCCGCGCGGCTGGACATCGGCCTGTCGGGTGGCGCCGACGGGGTCCTGCAAGCGGCCGGCCTGCTGTTCTTCGCGTTCGCCGGGTATGCGCGCGTCGCGACCCTCGGTGAGGAGGTGCGGGACCCGCGGCGCACCATTCCGCGCGCGATCCCACTTGCGCTGGCGCTCACCCTGGCGGTGTACGGGTGTGTCGCGGTGGCTGTCCTTTCCGTGCTGGGCCCGGCCGGCCTGGGGCAGGCGACGGCGCCGCTGGCGGACGCGGTGGAGGCGGCCGGCCTGCCCGGGCTCGCGCCGGTGGTGCGGGTGGGGGCCGCCGTGGCCGCCCTCGGGTCGCTGCTGGCGCTGATCCTGGGCGTCTCACGGACGACGCTGGCCATGGCCCGGGACCGTCATCTGCCCCGGGCGCTGGCCGCGGTGCACCCGCGTTTCCAGGTGCCGCACCGGGCGGAGCTGGCCGTGGGCGCGGTGGTCGCGGTCCTGGCTGCGACGGTGGACGTGCGTGGGGCGATCGGCTTCTCCTCCTTCGGTGTGCTGGCGTACTACGCCGTGGCCAACGCCTCGGCCTGGACGCTCGACCCGTCGCGGCTGTCGCGGGTCGTGCCGGCGCTCGGGCTGGTCGGCTGTGTGGTGCTCGCGTTCTCGCTTCCGGCGGTGTCGGTCGTGGTGGGTGTGGGTGTGCTGGCGGTGGGTGTGGTGGTGTACGGGGTGCGGGGGCAGCAAGTCCCGCGGTAGACGACGGCTGGGGGCGCCGAAGTGGTCCGGCGTCGGCTCCCCGTGGGTGAACCGGCGGGAGGGGCCCGGCCGGATGTCCCTCAGGACGCCTGTGCGGGCGACCCACCCGTCGGCGTGGGCGGTCTTCCGGTACGTATGGGGAAGTCGTCCCAGGGAGTCGGCTCGGGGCCGTCGTGGGCCTCCTCGTACCAGCCCGTGCCCTCCGTCCAGGCGCGCAGCCAGTCGGCGAGGCTCGGGGCGTCGACGTACCAGGCATGGTCGGCGTCACCGGCGTTGGGCTCGAAGAGGAGGACAGTGGCCTGCGGGGAGCGGCAGTCGACGCACGCGTACATCGCGCAGCCCCAGTGGGATATGGGCAGGACGCCCTCGGGCCAGGGCCAGTCGGGGTCCTTCGCAGCGCTGTCGCGGTTGGCGAGGTACTGGGCGACGGCGGCGGGCTCGCCCGAGGGCGGACTGTCGAGCAGGGGCAACAGACCGTACTCCGGGCCGAATCCGCCGTCTCCTATGCGCAGGTACAGCTCGGCGAGCAGTGCGGGAAGGGGGAAGCCCAGGGCCGCCTCGGCGCGGGCCGTCGTCGCCCCGTCCACGGGCTCGGGCAGGGAAGCCCAACCCCACGGCCGGGTGTGCCGCGCCTTGGCGGCCACCCGTTCCAGCAACTGCTCGTTCTCGCTCATGGGTTCATCATGCAGGCCGCCACTGACATCCGTGCGGGCCTGTGGACAACCCGGGGGCTGTGGACAACGCGGGCCACGGGAGCCCGCGAAGGTCCTTCACCAGCCGGTCCGCTGCGACGTTCCCGCAGCGGTGAACGGCTGGTCCGTGCGTACGATCTCGCGCCCCAGTGGGAGCAGTGAGACGGGGATCAGCTTGAAGTTGGCGATGCCGAGCGGGATGCCGATGATCGTGACGCAGAGCGCGATACCGGTGACGATGTGGCCCAGGGCCAGCCACCAGCCGGCGAGGACGAGCCACAGCACGTTCCCGATGCAGGAGGGTGCTCCGGCGCCGCGTCGCTCGACCGTCGTGTACCCGAAGGGCCACAGGGCGTAGACGCCGATGCGGAAGGCCGCGACGCCGAAGGGAATTCCGATGATCGTGATGCACAGCAGCGCGCCCGCGAGCAGGTAGCCGAGGAACAGCCAGAAGCCGCTGAGCACGAGCCAAATGACGTTGAGGATGGTCTTCACTGCTGACGACCTGCCATCTTTTCGAGTCGGGCGATTCGCTCCGCCATCGGCGGGTGGGTGGAGAACATCTTCGAGAGTCCCTGCCCCGGCCGGAAGGGGTTGGCGATCATCATGTGGCTGGCGGTCTCGAGCCGGGGCTCCGGGGGAAGCGGGAGCTGCTTGGTGCCGACTTCCAGTTTGCGCAGGGCGTCGGCCAGGGCGAGCGGGTCGCCGGTCAGCTGGGCGCCGGAGGCGTCGGCCTCGTACTCACGGGAACGGCTGATCGCCAGTTGGATGACGGTGGCGGCCAGCGGTCCGAGCAGCATGATGAGGAGCATGCCCAGCAGGCCGGGTCCGTCGTCGTCGTTGGACCGCCCCACGGGGATCAGCCAGGCGAAGTTGACCAGGAACATGATCACCGAGGCGAGGGCGCCGGCGACGGAGGAGATGAGGATGTCGCGGTTGTAGACGTGGCTGAGTTCGTGCCCGATGACGCCGCGCAGTTCGCGCTCGTCGAGCAGGCGCATGATGCCCTCGGTGCAGCACACGGCCGCGTTGCGCGGGTTGCGGCCGGTCGCGAAGGCGTTCGGCGCCTCCGTCGGTGAGATGTACAGGCGGGGCATCGGCTGGCGGGCCTGGGTGGAGAGGTCGCGGACCATGCGGTACAGCGCCGGGGCCTCGAACTCGCTGACCGGGCGGGCACGCATGGCGCGGAGTGCGAGTTTGTCGCTGTTCCAGTACGCGTACGCGTTGGTGCCCAGGGCGACGAGGACGGCGACGACGAGCCCCGCTCGGCCGAAGAAGCTGCCGATGACGATGATGAGCGCGGACAGTCCCCCGAGGAGTACTGCGGTCCTGAGCCCGTTGTGCCGGCGGTGCACGGTACGCCCTCCAAGTCGTGCAGCAGGGGAACCCTTTGCTTGCTGGTCTCGCTCGCTGTGGTTGCTTCCTGGTCTCCGGTGCCACCGGTGCCGTGGGTGACACGTCCAGTGGACCCTTCCGTACTGGTCAACGCCAGGCGAGGGCCGCCAGTTCCCCGGCACCCTGCGCGGCACGTGTGGTCCGTACGGGTGACGGCCGCGGCGAGCGGCACGCGCGCGTGGCGGCGGGTGCCGCACGCGCGCGTGCCCGGGGCCGGTGGGTTCAGAAGAGCCCGGTGTCGGCGAAGCGGAGGATCAGCTGGGGTGCTCCGGAGAGGGCGACGGCGAGGACCGCGGTCACAGTGATCGCAGCCGTGAGGGGGACGGGGGCACGGTGTCCGGCGGGCGCGTCCTCGGGTGTCCGGAACAGCAGAGCCGTCCATTGGAGGTAGTAGAAGAGCGCGATCACGACGTTGACGGCCATGACGACGGCCAGCCAGCCGAGTCCGGCGTCGACGGCCGCGCTGAACACCGTGACCTTGGCGAAGAGGCCGATGACACCGGGCGGCAGTCCGGCGAGGCAGAGCAGGAAGAACGCCAGGAGCAGGGCGGTGAGGGGGTTGGACGCGTACAGGCCGCGGTAGTCCGCGACGCGGTTGAGTGCCCTCGTGCGGCCCACCAGCGCGGCCACCGCGAAGGCGCCGAGGTTCACCGCGGCGTACATGAGGGCGTAGGCGACGGTCGAGCCGATCGAGTGCTCGGGATCGTCGGAGTACGCGGCGGCGGCGATCGGCACCAGGAGGTAGCCGGCCTGGCCGACGGACGACCAGGCGAGCAGGCGTACCGCGCTGTACGCGCGCGTGGCCTGCTGTCGGAGGGCGCCGACGTTGCCGACGGTCATGGTGAGCGCGGCCAGTGCCGCGAGGGCGGGGCCCCAGACGTCCGCGTAGGACGGCAGCGCGACGACCGTGATCAGGATGAGGCCGGAGAAGCCGACCGCCTTGCCGATCACGGACAGGTAGGCGGCGATCGGCAGGGGGGCGCCCACGTAGGTGTCGGGCACCCAGAAGTGGAAGGGGACGGCGGCCGTCTTGAAGGCGAAGCCGACGAGGATGAGGACGACGCCGGTCTGGGCGAGGGTGGTGAACTGCCCGTCGACCCGCTGGATGCGGTCGGCCACCTGGGTGAGGTAGAGGGTGCCTGTGGTGGCGTACACGAAGCTGATGCCCATGAGGCTGACCGCGGTCGCCGTGACCGAGGACAGGAAGAACTTCAGGGCCGCTTCGGAGGACCTGCGGTCGCCCTGCCGGAGGCCGACGAGGGCGAAGGCGGGCAGGGAGGCGACCTCCAGGGCGACAATCAGGGTGGCGAGGTCGCGGGAGGCGGGCAGCAGGGCGGCGCCGGCCGCGGAGGAGAGCAGCAGGAACCAGTACTCGCCCGCGGGCAGTCCCCGGTCGGCGTCCTTGACCGCGGTGACGGACAGGAGGGCGGTCAGCAGGGCGCCGCCGAGGACGAGGAACTGGATGGCGAGGGTGAAGGTGTCCGCGGTGTAGCTGCACACGCCGGGCTCGCCGGGCTGGCAGAACGTCGAGCGGTCGTCGTTCACCAGGGGCAGCAGCATGAGGGCAGAGGCGGCGAGTCCGGCGACCGAGATCCACCCGAGCAGCGGCTTGCGGGCGTCCTTGACGAACAGGTCGGTGACGAGGACGACGAGTCCGACGACCGCCGTGATGGTGGGCGGCGCGATGGCGAGCCAGTCGACGGACTGGACGAGGTTCTGTGCCAGTGGCTGCGCCAGGGGCTCCGCGAGGAGCTGGGCCGGGGAGCTCATCGGGTGCCTCCTGAGAGGAGCTGCTGCACGGCCGGGTCGGTCAGCCCGAGGAGGGTCCTCGGCCACAGTCCGGCGACGACGGTGAGGACGACGAGCGGCGTCCAGGCGGCGAACTCGTACGTGCGCACGTCGGCGAGCTTCGGCTGCGGGACGTCCTGCGGTACGGCGCCCATGCAGACGCGGCGGACCACGATCAGCATGTACGCGGCGGTCAGCAGGGTGCCGAAGGCGGCGATGGCCATGAAGGTGAGGAAGGCGGGGCGGCTGAGGTCGTCGTGCGGGTCGAAGGCACCGAACAGGGCGAGCATCTCGCCCCAGAAACCGGCCAGGCCCGGCAGACCCAGCGAGGCGACCGCGGCGAAGGCGAGCAGGCCGCCCAGGCGAGGCGCCCTGCCGTACAGGGCGTGACCGGACTCCTCGGCGAGGGCGTCGAGGTCGGTGGTCCCGGTGCGGTCCTTGAGCGCGCCGACCACGAAGAAGAGCAGGCCGGTGATGAGGCCGTGGGCGATGTTGGCGAAGAGGGCGCCGTTCACGCCGGTCGGTGTCATGGACGCGACGCCCAGCAGGACGAAGCCCATGTGACCGACGGAGGAGTAGGCGATGAGGCGCTTGAGGTCCCCCTTGGCGCCCCTTCTGGCGAGGGCCAGGCAGGCCAGGGAGCCGTAGATGATGCCGACCACGGCGAAGGCGGCGAGGTAGGGCGCGAAGGTGCGGAAGCCGTCCGGCGCGACCGGGAGCAGGATCCGGACGAACCCGTACGTGCCCATCTTCAGCAGGACGCCGGCCAGCAGGACCGAGCCGACGGTCGGCGCGGCGGTGTGGGCGTCGGGCAGCCAGCTGTGCAACGGCCACATCGGGGTCTTGACCGCGAGCCCGATCCCGATCGCCAGAACGGCGATGACCTGCACGGACGTGGTCAGCGACCGGCCGTTGTCAGTGGCGAGTGCCACCATGTCGAATGTGCCTGCCGTGATTCCGATCAGGAGCAGGCCGAGCAGCATGACGACGGAGCCGAGGAGCGTGAAGAGGATGAATTTCCAGGCGGCCCCGGCCCGTCCCTCGCCGCCCCAGCGGGCGATGAGGAAGTACATCGGGATGAGGACCGTCTCGAAGGCGAGGAAGAACAGGATCAGGTCGAGTACGGCGAAGGTCGCGAGGGTGCCGGACTCGAGGACGAGCAGCAGCGCGACGAATGCCTTCGGGTTCGGACTCGAAGCCCGCGGCGTCTGCCGCTCGTGCCGCTGCTTGAAGTACGAGTAGAGCGCGCAGAGGAAGGTCAGCAGCGCGGTCAGGACCAGCAGGGGGAGGGAGATGCCGTCGATGCCGAGGTGGATGCGCACGTCGAGTGCGGGGATCCAGCTGATGTCCGTGCTGGCCTGCATCTTCGACGGATGGTCGTGGTCGAAGCCGAGCACGAGGACGATCGCCGCGATGAGGACGGCACCGGTGACGGTGACGCCGTGCCGGAGCACGGCCTGCTCGGGAGACTTCCCCTTCAGCCCGGGTGGCGCCGGCAGAAGGGCGGCGGCGGCGCCGAGGAGCGGGCCGACGACGATGAACGCGAGAAGGACCTGCATCACGGACTCGTTGATATCGATCACGCCTGCTCACGCTCCCGTGGCGACGAGGACGGCGGCGACCGCGAGGACGACGGTGCCGGCGAGCAGCGCGCTCACATAGGTCTGCACATTGCCGGTCTGGGACCGCCGTACGGCGGCCCCGAGCAGGCGGGGCAGCGCGCCCGCCGCACGTACGTAGGTGTCGACGACCTCGCGGTCGAGGAAACGGACGAGGCTTGCCCCCGCCCGAACCGGGCGGACGAAGAGGGTCGTGTACACCGCGTCCAGATGGAAGCCGACGGCCGCGTGCCGGTGCAGCGGGCCCAGCAGGAGGCGTCCGGGGTCCGAGGGGTCGGGCGCGGAGGCGAGGTCTCCGTAGGCGGGCCGGTGGGCAGCGATGGCCTCGGCCTCCACCAGGGCGGCGTCGCCCTCGGGGTGGGCCGCGACGGCGCCCAGCGGGGTGCGGTCGGCGAGCGCCGAGGTGTGCCGCCAGGCGGCGTAGGTGACGATGCCGCCCACCAGCGCCACTCCCGTGCCCAGCACGGAGGTGGTGAGGGTCGGGGTGAGGTCGTGGCCGTCGAACCAGTCGGGCAGCAGCCGGAAGGCGAGTCCGCCCAGGGCGAGTGAGGGGAGGGCGAGTACCCAGAGCACGGCGTTCATGACCACCGGCTGTCTGCCGTGGTCGGGGGCCTCGGCGCCTCGGCCGCGGAAGGCCAGCAGCCACAGGCGGGTGGCGTAGGCGGCGGTGAGCAGGGCCGTGATCAGGGCGGCGACGAGCACGGTCCAGCCCGCGGCGCCGGGCGCGTGCTCGGTGTGGCCGGTGGCGACGTGCTCCGCGGCGCCGAGTACGGACTCCTTGGAGAAGAAGCCGCTGAAGGGCGGGATCGCGGCGAGCGCGAGCAGGGCCACGGTCATCGTCCAGTAGGCGTCCGGGACCCGGTCGCGCAGGCCCCGCATGCGGGACATGGCGGCCAGCGAGTTGGTGCCGGCGGCGTGGATGATCACGCCGGCGGCGAGGAACAGGAGCGCCTTGAAGGCGCCGTGGGACAGGAGGTGGAAGACGGCGGCACCCCGGTCGCCGGTGGCGAGGGCGCCGGTCATGTAGCCGAGCTGTCCGATCGTCGAGTAGGCCAGGACGCGTTTGATGTCGTCCTGGGCTAGCGCGGCGAGCGCCGAGCCGACCATCGTGACGGCGGCCATGACGGCGAGGACGACCATCGCGGCCCGTGATGCCTCGAAGAGCGGAAGGAGCCGGGCGACGAAGTACACACCGGCGGCGACCATCGTCGCGGCGTGGATGAGCGCGGAGACGGGGGTCGGGCCCGCCATCGCGTCGGGGAGCCAGGTGTGCAGGGGGAACTGCGCCGACTTGCCCGCCACACCGGCCAGGAGCAGCAGGGCGATCACCGTCGGGTGGTCGAGCGATCCGTCGGCCACCGCGCCGAGGATCCGGGTGATGCGGAAGGAGCCGGCCTCGGTCGCCAGCGCCAGCAGACCGATCAGGAAGGGGACGTCGCCGAGCTTGGTCACCAGGAACGCCTTGAGGGAGGCGGCGCGTGCCTCCGGGGTCTCCCAGTAGTGGCCGACCAGGAAGTACGAGCAGATGCCCATGACTTCCCAGCCGACCAGCAGCACCATCAGGTCGCCCGAGTAGACGACGAGGAACATGGCGGAGGTGAACAGGGAGACGAGAGCGGCGTAGGAGGCGTAGCGCGGGTCGTCGCGCAGGTAGCCCGTCGAGTAGATCTGCACGCAGGTGGCGACGGTGCCGACCAGGATGGCGACGAGCGCGGCGAAACCGTCGATGTGCAGGGCGAGTTCGACCGGGACCGAACCGGTGGGCGTCAGCTCCGTGACGGCGTCGACGGCCCGGCCGCCGCCCTGCCGGGCCGCCACGAGTACCGCGAGGACGAGGGACGCCAGCGTCGGCAGGACGGCGAGGGGACGGACGAACCCGGGCGCCGACCGGCCCAGCAGGAGACCGGCGGCTGCCCCGAGGAAGGGAAGGAGGGGGACGAGTACGGCGAGGGTGGTTGTGGTCACGCGGTGGCCTCGGCCTTCTCGGCGGCCGTCCCGGTCGCGGGGGTGTCGGTGTCGGATCCGTCCGGCTCGTGGCCCTCGGCGGTGTCGCGGAGCTTGTCGATGTCCGAGGTGCCGCGGTTGCGGTGGACGGCGAGGACGATCGCCAGGCCGATGCCGATCTCGGCGGCCGCGATGGCGATGGTGAACAGGGTCAGGGCCTGCCCGGAGTGCAGGGTCTCCTCGGCGGCCCTGCTGAGCCAGACGTCGAAGGCGACCAGGTTGAGGTTGACGGCGTTGAGCATCAGCTCGACCGACATCAGGACCAGGATCGCGTTGCGGCGGGCGAGGACGCCGTAGAGGCCCGTACAGAAGAGGAGGGCGGAGAGGACGGCGGGATAGGCGAGGTGCATCAGCGGACACCGTCCGTCCGGGAAGGGCCGGCCTGAGAGGTCCCTGCCTGAGGGGCTCCTGCCTGAGGGGTCCCTGCCTGGGAGGTTCCTGCCTGCGGGGCTACGGCCGGGGACGCTTCGCCCGCGCCGGTCGACCTGGCCTTGCGGGACAGGACGATGGCGCCGACCAGGGCGGCGAGGAGGAGGACCGAGAGCGCTTCGAAGGGGAGGACCCAGTTCTGGAACAGGCTCGCTCCGGTGACGGCGGTGGAGCCGGCGGCCGGGCCGTCCAGGTCGATCCAGGTGGTGCGGAAGGCGTCGACGACGACCCACACCAGGGCCACGGCGGAGGCCACGGCCACGGTGAGCGCGGCCCAGCGGTTGCCCGAGTCCGCGTCCGGGGAGCGGCCGATGGGCGCCCTGGTGAGCATCAGTCCGAACAGGATGAGGACGACGACGGCACCGACGTAGATGAGGACTTGGACCCAGGCGATGAACTCGGCGGTGAGCAGCAGGTATTCGACGGCGAGGCCGCCCAGGGCCACCACGAGCCACAGGGCGGCGTGGACGAGCTGGCGAGTGGTGACGGTGAGGACGGCGGCTCCGAGGGTGACCAGGCCGACGAGGAGGAAGGCGATCTCCACGCCGGTCGGGGACAGGAAGCCGTGGGATCCGGCGGCGAGGATCACGACGGGTCCTCCTGTCCTGGCCGGTCCGTCCGCTGCTGCTGTTGCTGCTGCTGTTGCTGTTGCTGTGCGGCCAGCTTGTCGGCGGCCTTGCGGGCGGCGGCGAGTTCCTTGGGCTCCTCCGCGCCGGGGTCGAGTGCGGGCGGGGCCGGCACGGTCCACATCCACTCACGGAGCTTGTCCCGCTCATGGGTGAGGTCGCGGATGTCGGTCTCGGCGTATTCGAACTCCGGGGACCAGAACAGGGCGTCGAAAGGACAGACCTCGATGCAGATACCGCAGTACATGCACAGGGCGAAGTCGATGGCGAAGCGGTCGAGGACGTTGCGGCTGCGGTAGCGCCCGCCGGGGGTGGCCGCGGGGACCGTCTCCTTGTGGGAGTCGATGTAGATGCACCAGTCGGGGCACTCGCGGGCGCACAGCATGCAGACCGTGCAGTTCTCCTCGAACAGGCCGATCACGCCGCGGGTACGGGGCGGCAGTTCGGGCTGGGCGTCCGGGTACTGCTCGGTGACGGTCTTCCGCGTCATCGTGCGCAGGGTGACGGCCAGGCCCTTGGCCAGGCCGCTGCCGGGGACGGGGGCCATTACGCGATCACCACCTTGACGACGCCGGTGAGGGCGATCTGGGCGAGGGAGAGGGGGACGAGGAGCGTCCAGGACAGTTTCTGGAGCTGGTCCTCGCGCAGCCGCGGGTAGGTGACGCGCAGCCAGATCACGACGAAGGCGAGGACGGCCGCCTTGAGCAGGGTCCACACCCAGCCGAGGCCGTCGGCGCCCCAGGGGCCGTGCCAGCCACCCAGGAAGAGGACGGTGGTCAGACCGCACAGGACGACGATTCCGGCGTACTCGGCGAGGAGGAACAGGGCGAAGCGCAGGCCGGTGTACTCGGTGTAGGCGCCGAAGATGATCTCCGAGTCCGCGACCGGCATGTCGAACGGGGGCCGTTGCAGTTCGGCCAGCCCGGCGACGAAGAAGACGATCGCGCCGACGATCTGCCAGGGCAGCCACCACCACTCGAAGGCGTCGAGGATGCCGACGAGGGAGACCGTGCCGGCGGCCATGGCGACGGAGGCCGCGGTCAGCAGCATCGGGAGTTCGTACGCGAGGAGTTGGGCGGCGGTACGCAGACCGCCGAGGAGGGAGAACTTGTTGGCCGAGGACCAGCCCGCCATGAGCGAGCCGAGGACGCCCACGCCCATCACGGCGAGGACGAAGAAGACGCCCGCGTCGACGACCTGACCGACCGTGCCCTCTCCGGGCCCGACCGGTATGGCCAGGAGGACCAGGAGGTACGGCAGCAGGGCCACGGCCGGGGCGAGCTGGAAGATGCGGCGGTCCGCGTCGGCGGGCACCACGTCCTCCTTCTGCGCGAACTTCACGCCGTCCGCGACGAGCTGGGCCCAGCCGTGGAAGCCACCCGCGTACATCGGGCCCAGTCGGCCCTGCATGTGGGCCATCACCTTGTGCTCGGTCTGGCCGACGATCAGGGGGAACGCGAGGAAGACGACGAAGACGACCAGGAGGCGCAGGGTGACGTCGAGCGCGTCGTTCACTGCGGGCCTCCTGGCGAGTTGGGCGGATCGGGCGGGGTGTCGGTGTCGTCGGGAGCGCCGGACTCCCGGGGAGCGTCCGGTGACTCTTGGGAAGCCTCGGACTCTTCGGGAACCGACGGTGACTCGTGGGAAGCCTCGGACTCTTCGGGAACATCCGGCGACTCGTCGGAGACCCCCGACTCCCCCGCGGCGGCGGCGGTCGTGGCGGCGGTGGGCTCGTCGAACGCCGGTCGGGCGTGATGCCACGGGGCGTCCGGACTGCGTGGCGCCGAGGGCGTCGGCTGCGGTGTCGGTCCCTCGGTGGGCGTCGGCTTCGGCGCCGGTTCCCCGGTGGGCGAGGGCGCGTTGCCGGTGCGGGTGCCGCCCCGGGGGCCGACGCCGCCAGCAGCCGCCTCGTCCGGCTGCCCGGCGTCGGGGGCCTCCCCCTCCCGCCGGCTCGCCGAGCCCTGCGACGCGCTCCGGGTCCGCCGGGGGCTCACCGCGCCCGCGTCGCCCTGCTGTCCGGTGGCCGTATCGGAGGTGGGCCCGTCCGGCGGGGCGGCGGCTCGCTGGGAGGCGGAGCCCTGGCTCGCGCTGCGTGACCGGCGCGGTGCCGGTGCGGCCGCCGGTTCGCCGGCCGGGGAGGTCTGACCGGCCGAGCCCTCCGCCGCCGTGCGGGAGCGGCGCGGTGCGGCCGGGGTCCCGGCGTCGGGAGCGGTCTGGCCGACGGAGCCCTCGGCGGCCGTACGGGTCCGGCGGGCGGGGCGTTCGCCCGCCCCGCGGACCGGACGCTCCCCGGCCGCGCGCCCCGCGCCTCGTGCCGGGCGCGCGGGGGCGGGCGGGAGCTGACCCTTCAGCGGGCCCCACTCGTTGGGATCGGGGACGCCCGGCGGCAGCATCTGGCGGCGACGGGGGCCGCCGTGGTCGGACTCGCCCGGCTCCTTGGCCCCGGGCCAGGCCTTGGCGACGCGGGCGGCGAGGACGAAGTCCTTGCGCAGCGGGTGGCCCTCGAAGCCCTCCGGCAGGAGCAGGTGGTCCAGCGCCGGGTGGTCCGCGAAGGCGACACCGAACATCTCGTGGGTCTCGCGCTCGTGCCAGGCCGCGCCCGCGTACACCGCGACGGCGGTGGGCAGGACCGGGGCCTCGTGCGGGACGGTGGTGCGCAGCAGCAGCCTGCGGACCGGTCCCAGCGCCACGACGTGTGCCGCGACGCGGAAGCCGGTGCCGGGCTCGTCGACCGCGCTCAGCCAGTCGAAGTAGGTGCAGCCGAGCCGGTCGCGCGCCGTCTCCAGGGCGGTGATCCAGGAGGCGGGCGGCACGTCGACGGTCAGCAGCTCGTACGACTCCGCTGCCGTGGCGTCCGGACCGAAGAGTTCCGCGGCGTCCGCGGGCAGCCAGCCGACCGCGGTCATCGGCCCTCCCCGCTGTCGGAGGCCGGGGCCGGAGGCCGTACCAGGCCGCTGCGCAGCGCGGCCGTCGACGGCCGGGACGTGGTGCCGTACCGCTCCCCCAGCGACTCCCGCGCGATCTTCTCCTGGAGCTTGAGGATGCCCTGCAACAGCGCCTCGGGACGCGGCGGGCAGCCGGGGACGTAGACGTCGACGGGGATGATCTGGTCGACGCCCTTCGTCACGGAGTAGGAGTCCCAGTAGGGGCCGCCGCAGTTGGAGCAGGCGCCGAAGGAGATGACGTACTTCGGCTCGGGCATCTGCTCGTACAGGCGCTTGACGGCCGGCGCCATCTTGTCGGTCACCGTGCCCGAGACGACCATCAGGTCGGCCTGGCGGGGGCCGGGCGCGAACGGGATCACACCGAGCCGGATGAAGTCGTGGCGGGCCATCGACGCGGCGATGAACTCGATGGCGCAGCAGGCGAGGCCGAAGTTGAAGACCCAGAGCGAGTAGCGGCGGCCCCAGTTCAGGACGACCTTCATCGGCTCCGGGGCGAGGCGTGCGAGCGTGCCCAGCCTCTTGGGCTCGGGGAGCGGTACGGGTGCGGGGTCGGCGGGTGCGCCGGGGTTCACGTCCACGACAGGACGCCCTTCTTGTATGCGTACAACAGACCCACGGCCAGGAAACCGAGGAAGATGAACATCTCCACGAGGGTCGTGGCCCCGTAACCAGGGTCGGCGAAGACCGTGGCCCAGGGGAAGAGGAAGATCGAGTCGACCGCGAAGATGACGTAGAGGAACGCGTAGACGTAGTAGCGGACCTGGGTGTGTGCCCAGCCCTCACCCACGGGGTCGACGCCGCATTCGTAGGTGAGCAGCTTCTCGGGCGTCGGGACCACCGGTCGCAGCAGGCGTCCGGCGCCGAAGGCCACGGCGACGAAGAGCACCCCCACGACGGCGAGCAGGCCGACGACCGAGTAGGACTGGAAGTAGTCGGCGGCGAGCCCCACGGTCGCATCGGCGGTGGTCACGGCGCCGGCGGTCGCGTCGCCGACGGTCGGTTCCGGCACGTGCGCCCCTCGCTCCCTGTCGTGGACGTCGCGAACGCCGCTGTTCGACGATCTGTACGCACGGGAGTCTAGAGCCTGATAAAGAGACGGTAAGCAGCCCGTCGCACCTCGGAGCGCGGGGGTGGGGTTTTCCTCAGTGCGTCCCCGGCGGTCCGCCTCATGGCGCGGCGCCGCACCGCACGGCACGCTGACGGGTATGACCGAACGCCTCTCGACCTCCAGCCTCGCCGGGACCACCGGCGCAGCGGCCGGCGACCACCTCCCGCCGGCCCGTTTCGCCTATGACCGGCACACCTGGAAGGAGATCGCCCACCTGCTGGCGAATCTCCCGGCGGCGCTGCTCGGGTTCATCTACGTCGTGACGATGCTGTCCGTCGGCGTCGGGTTGACGGTCACGGTGATCGGGCTCCCGCTGCTGGCGGTCGGCCTGCGGGGCGCGCGTCAGTTGGGCAGGCTGGAGCGGGCGCGGGCCCGGATGCTGCTGGGCGTGCGGGTGGACGAGCCGAGCCCGCTGCCGTTGCGGAGCGAGCGCGGCTTCTTCGCAGAGCTGTGGATGTCCTTGAAGGACCCGGTGGGCTGGCGCACCGTGCTGTACGAGTTCATCCGGTTCCCCTGGGGCGTTCTCACCTTCTGCGTCACGCTGACGTCGTTGTTCGTGCTGTGGCCGGTGCTGCCGTTCATCGCGCGGGGCCTCGCCAACGTCGACCGGGCCATGGTGCGCGGGCTGCTGTCCCCGTCCGACGAGCTGGAGCGGCGGATCGCCGAGCTGGAGTCGGACCGGGGGGTCGTGGTCGACACGGCCGCCGCCGACCTGCGGCGCATCGAGCGCGACCTGCACGACGGGGCACAGGCCCGCCTGGTCAACCTCGCCATGGGGCTGGGCCTGGCCAAGGAGAAGCTCCTGGAGGATCCCGACGCGGCGGCGGCCATGGTCGACGAGGCGCACGGCGAGGTGAAGCTCGCCCTGCAGGAGTTGCGGGACCTGGCCCGCGGTATCCATCCGGCCGTCCTGACCGACCGCGGCCTGGACGCGGCGCTCTCCTCGGTCGCCTCCCGCTGCACCGTGCCGGTCAGGGTGACCGTCGACCTGGCCGAGCGCCCCGCGGCCGCCATCGAGGGCATCGCCTACTTCACGGTCTCGGAGCTGCTCCAGAACGTCAGCAAGCACAGCGGGGCCGGCTCGGCCTCGGTGGAGGTGTGGCGGTCGTCCGACCGACTGCTCATACAGGTGGGGGACAACGGCCGCGGGGGCGCGAGTCTCGACGGCGGTACGGGGATGAAGGGCCTCGCCGACCGGCTGTCGGCCGTCGACGGTCTCTTCGTCGTCGACTCCCCGGAGGGCGGCCCGACGACGATCACGGCCGAGCTGCCGTGGCGCGACCGCACGGAGGCCGACACGGCCGGCTCGGTCGCCAGGAGGTAGCGACGAGGTAGGGAAAACCCCCCTCCCCAGACGCCGACGGGCTCCATTGGCCGTGGCGGTCCGGCCGAGGAGGCTGGAGGTACGACAGCGCAGCCGCAGACGACGAGGAGAAGGACGGCACCGATGGCCACGGAATACGGACAGGGTTACGGGCTCGGGAGCGGGTCCGGCTTCCCCGGGGACACCGGAGCACGGCGCCACCGGCTGCCGGCGGGACTGCGGGCACCGTTCGAGGCGCGCAGCTGGCGCGAGTTCGGCTATGTCCTGCTGGGTCTGCCGATCGGCATCCTGCTCTTCACGTACGCCGTGACGATGGTGTCGCTGGGGGCGGGCCTGCTGGTGACGTTCCTGGGGGTGCCGGTGCTGGCGGCGGCGCTCGCCGGGTGCAGGGGCTTCGGCGCGATGGAGCGGGCGCGGGCGCGTGTCCTGCTGGGCCTGCGGGTGTCCGACCCGGAGCCGCTGCGGCTGAAGAAGCAGGGCGCGATGGGCTGGATGGGAGCCGTACTCAAGAGCGGCGTCTCCTGGCGGAGCCTGCTGTACGCGATGCTGCAGTTCCCGTGGGCCGTGTTCTCGTTCGTCGTCTCCCTGACCGTCTGGGCGATCGGGTGGGCGATGCTGACGTACCCGCTGTGGTTCTGGGTGTTCCCGATGTACGCCGGTCAGGACGGGCTCCAGCTGTACGGCGACGAGACGCACCGGGTCTACCTGGACAACCCCTTCGAGATCGCCGTGACCGCGCTGGTCGGACTGCTGTTCACGCTGGCCACGCCGTGGCTGGTGCGGGCGCTGACCATGGTGGACCGGGTCATGGTGCACGGGCTGCTCGGACCGTCGCGGCTGGCGACGCGGGTCGTGGAGCTGGAGTCGGACCGTGGGGTCGTGGTCGACACGGCCGCCGCCGACCTGCGGCGCATCGAGCGCGACCTGCACGACGGGGCACAGGCCCGCCTGGTCAACCTCGCCATGGACCTGGGCCTGGCCAAGGAGAAGCTGAAGGAGGACCCGCGCGCCGCGGCCGTCATGGTGGACGAGGCGCACGGCGAGGTGAAGACGGCTCTCCAGGAGCTGCGGGACCTGGCTCGGGGCATCCACCCCGCGGTACTGACCGACCGCGGCCTGGACGCGGCGCTCTCCTCGGTCGCCTCCCGCTGCACCGTGCCGGTGCGGGTGGAGGTCGACCTGGCGGAGCGGCCGGCGTCGGCCATCGAGGGCATCGCCTACTTCACCGTCTCGGAGCTGCTCCAGAACATCAGCAAGCACTCGAGGGCCACGTCGGCCGCCGTGGAGGTGTGGCGGGTGGAGAACCGGCTGATGCTCCAGGTCGTCGACAACGGTGTGGGCGGCGCGCAGACGTCGGCCGGGTCCGGGCTGGCCGGTCTGGCGGAGCGGCTCGACGCGGTGGACGGGATCCTCGTGGTGGACTCCCCCGCCGGAGGGCCGACGCGGATCACGGCGGAGCTGCCGTGGCGGAACGAGCCGGTCACCGGCTGATTCCGCACGGCATCCGGCCCGCCGGTGGCCGCGTGGGTGTGATCGAGAACCGGCCGTCGAGCGGCCGGAGCCGGACTGACACCCGGGACTTCCCGTTCTCTTCCCGTTGCCCGTGCGCGTCCGGCCCCGGATGCTGGGATGCTGGACCCGTCGCACGGACGGTTCGTGGACGCGGCGTGGGCCGCGCGGGCCGTGAGGGTGCACGGGCTGTGGGGGGCCGAGGATCGTGGAGGACAGGGTGCGGGTGGTCATCGCCGAGGATTCAGTGCTGCTCCGAGAGGGGCTGACCCGGTTGCTGACCGACCGCGGGCACGAGGTCGTGGCCGGTGTCGGCGACGGTGAGGCGCTGGTCAAGACGATCACCGAGCTGGACGCCCAGGGCGAGCTGCCGGACGTCGTGGTGGCGGACGTGCGGATGCCGCCGACGCACACCGACGAGGGGGTGCGGGCCTCGGTGCGGCTGCGCAAGGCGCATCCGGATCTCGGTGTGCTGGTGCTGTCCCAGTACGTGGAGGAGCGCTACGCGACGGAGCTGCTGGCCGGTTCCAGCCGGGGCGTCGGCTATCTGCTCAAGGACCGGGTGGCCGAGGTCCGGGAGTTCGTGGACGCGGTGGTGCGCGTGGCGCAGGGCGGTACGGCGCTGGACCCGGAGGTGGTCGCGCAGTTGCTCGGGCGCAGCCGCAAGCAGGACGTGCTGGCGGGACTCACCCCGCGTGAGCGGGAGGTGCTGGGGCTGATGGCCGAGGGCCGGACGAACTCGGCGATCGCCCGGCAGCTCGTCGTGAGCGACGGGGCCGTCGAGAAGCACGTCAGCAACATCTTCATGAAGCTGGGCCTGTCCCCGAGCGACGGTGATCACCGCAGGGTGCTCGCCGTGCTCACCTATCTCAATTCCTGACATCAGGTGCTCACGCCTCGGAAGCACCGGCCGGGCTCGGCAACGCGGCCGCTCATCCGGACGAATGAGAAACCGGAGGACGGGCGAGGTGTGTCCCCGTCGGTGCCGGGGGGCGGGAAAGCCCTGGGATTCAAGGGCTGTGGGCCGTCTCGAAGTCGTGTCCATCATGCGAATGTCCACCGGAAGTCACGGCACGCGGACGTAGGGTTGATCCTGGGACGGTCGGTGGGAGACCAGTCCCCGGACAGCCGTCCCTAGGGAGGTCCAGTAAGTGACCAGCCAGGTCAGCAGCCCAGCGGAGCAGGCCGACGGTACCGACGAGACCGTCGTGGGAGCGCAGCGCAAACCGGTCGGGGCGAAGGACGTCCGCCGGCTGGACCGAGTGATCATCAGGTTCGCGGGGGACTCGGGCGACGGGATGCAGCTCACCGGCGACCGTTTCACCTCGGAGACGGCGTCGTTCGGCAACGATCTGTCGACGTTGCCGAACTTCCCGGCCGAGATCCGGGCACCCGCCGGCACCCTGCCGGGCGTCTCCTCCTTCCAGCTGCACTTCGCCGACCACGACATCCTCACGCCGGGCGACGCCCCCAACGTGCTGGTGGCGATGAACCCGGCCGCGCTGAAGGCGAACGTGGGTGATCTGCCGCGCGGCGCGGAGATCATCGTGAACACGGACGAGTTCACCCGGCGGGCGATGCAGAAGGTCGGCTACGACACCTCGCCGCTGGAGGACGGCTCCCTCGACGGGTACCACCTGCATCCGGTGCCGTTGACGACGCTGACCGTCGAGGCGCTCAAGGAGTTCGACCTCAGCCGCAAGGAGGCCGAGCGCAGCAAGAACATGTTCGCGCTCGGGCTGCTGTCGTGGATGTACCACCGGCCCACCGAGGGCACGGAGAAGTTCCTGCGGTCGAAGTTCGCGAAGAAGCCGGAGATCGCCGCCGCCAACATCGCGGCCTACCGCGCGGGCTGGAACTTCGGGGAGACCACGGAGGACTTCGCCGTCTCCTACGAGGTGGCGCCGGCGGCGGCGGCGTTCCCGCCCGGCACCTACCGCAACATCTCCGGGAACCTGGCGCTGGCCTACGGCCTGATCGCCGCGTCCCGGCAGACGGACCTGCCGCTGTTCCTGGGCTCGTACCCGATCACCCCGGCCTCCGACATCCTGCACGAGCTGTCCCGGCACAAGAACTTCGGCGTGCGCACCTTCCAGGCGGAGGACGAGATCGCGGGGATCGGTGCGGCGCTGGGTGCTGCCTTCGGCGGGTCGCTGGCGGTGACGACGACGTCGGGTCCGGGGGTGGCGCTCAAGAGCGAGACGATCGGGCTGGCGGTGTCGTTGGAGCTGCCGCTGCTGGTGGTGGACATCCAGCGGGGCGGCCCGTCGACGGGTCTGCCGACCAAGACGGAGCAGGCCGACCTGCTGCAGGCGATGTACGGGCGCAACGGCGAGGCGCCGGTCCCGGTGGTCGCCCCGCGCACCCCGGCCGACTGCTTCGAGGCCGCTCTGGAGGCGGCGCGGATCGCGGTGACGTACCGGACTCCGGTGTTCCTGCTGTCCGACGGCTACCTGGCCAACGGCTCCGAACCCTGGCGGATCCCCGAGCCGGACGAACTGCCCGACCTGGCGGTGCGGTTCGCGCAGGGCCCGAACCACACGCTGGACGACGGCACCGAGGTGTTCTGGCCCTACCAGCGCGATCCGCACACCCTGGCCCGCCCGTGGGCGGTGCCGGGCACGCCGGGTCTGGAACACCGGATCGGCGGCATCGAGAAGCAGGACGGCACCGGGAACATCTCCTACGACCCGGCCAACCACGACTTCATGGTCCGCACCCGTCAGGCCAAGGTCGACGGCATCGAGGTCCCCGACCTGGACGTCGACGACCCGGACGGCGCGCGGACGCTGGTGCTGGGCTGGGGCTCGACGTACGGGCCGATCACCGCCGCCGTGCGGCGGATCCGCAAGGAGGGCGGCCGGGTCGCCCAGGCCCACCTGCGCCACCTCAACCCCTTCCCGGCCAACCTCGGCGACATCCTGGGCCGCTACGACAAGGTGGTGGTCCCGGAGATGAACCTCGGCCAGCTCGCCACCCTGATCCGGGCGAAGTACCTGGTCGACGCCCAGTCGTACAACCAGGTCAACGGCATGCCGTTCAAGGCGGAACAGCTCGCCACGGTCCTGAAGGAGGCCATCGATGGCTGACGGCAACGCACTGCTCCAGCTCGTGCCGAAGGCCGAGGGCAAGCAGTCCATGAAGGACTTCAAGTCGGACCAGGAAGTGCGCTGGTGCCCCGGCTGCGGCGACTACGCCATCCTCGCCGCCGTGCAGGGCTTCATGCCGCAGCTCGGCCTGGCGAAGGAGAACATCGTCTTCGTCTCCGGCATCGGCTGCTCCTCCCGCTTCCCGTACTACATGAACACCTACGGGATGCACTCCATCCACGGCCGCGCCCCCGCGATCGCCACCGGCCTCGCCGCCTCCCGCCGCGACCTGTCCGTGTGGGTCGTCACCGGCGACGGCGACGCCCTCTCCATCGGCGGCAACCACCTCATCCACGCCCTGCGCCGCAACGTCAACCTCAAGATCCTGCTGTTCAACAACCGGATCTACGGCCTGACCAAGGGGCAGTACTCGCCGACCTCCGAGGTCGGGAAGATCACCAAGTCGACCCCGATGGGCTCCCTGGACGCGCCCTTCAACCCGGTCTCCCTCGCCCTCGGCGCGGAGGCGTCCTTCGTCGCCCGGACCGTCGACTCCGACCGCAAGCACCTCACCGAGGTCCTGCGGCAGGCCGCCGAGCACCCCGGCACCGCCCTGATCGAGATCTACCAGAACTGCAACATCTTCAACGACGGCGCCTTCGACGCCCTCAAGGACCGGGAGCAGGCCGAGGAGGCGGTGATCCGCCTGGAGCACGGGCAGCCGATCCGTTTCGGTGCCGACGGCGCCAAGGGCGTCGTACGCGACCCGCGCACCGGTGACCTGGAGGTCGTCACCGTCACCGCGGACAACGAGGCGGACATCCTGGTCCACGACGCCCACGCGACGTCCCCGACCACGGCGTTCGCGCTCTCGCGCCTCGCCGATCCCGACACCCTGCACCACACACCGATCGGCGTACTGCGCTCCGTCGAGCGGCCGGTCTACGACACGCTGATGTCCGACCAGCTGGACACCGCCGTCGAGCAGCACGGCAAGGGCGACCTGGCCGCACTGCTCGCCGGCAACGACACCTGGACGGTCGTCGGCTGACCGGCCGCCGTGCACGGCACACGAGGGCCCGGACGGGGATCGTCCGGGCCCTTTCCTTACCCACAAGTGCGTACCTTACTTTGAAGTGGGCACTTTCCTTCAGATAGCGCAGCTCCTAGGGTTAGTAACAACGCACCCCCACTAGGAGCACTGAAGCCATGAGCATCGTCGTCACCGGAGCCACCGGACACCTCGGCCGCCACGTCGTGCGGCAACTGCTGGAGAAGGTGCCGGCCGACCAGGTCACCGCCGTCGTCCGGGACCGCGACAAGGCCGCCGACCTGGCCGCCCGGGGCGTACGGCTCGCGGTCGCCGACTACAACTCGCCCGAGACCTTCGACGACCTGTTCGCGGCCGGCGACCGTGTCCTGCTGATCTCCGGCAACGAGTTCGACAAGGGCCGCGTGCGGCAGCACACGATCGTCATCGACGCGGCGAAGAAGGCCGGTGTCGCGCTGCTCGCCTACACCAGCGCCCCCAGCAGCCTGAAGGCCGCGCTCGCCGACGACCACCGGGCCACCGAGGAGGTGCTGGTCGGCTCGGGCGTGCCGTACGTGCTGCTGCGCAACGGCTGGTACCACGAGAACTACACCGAGCAGCTCGCCCCGGTCCTGGAGCACGGCGCCGTCGTGCAGGCGGCCGGCGAGGGCCGGATCTCGTCCGCCTCCCGCGCCGACTACGCGGCCGCCGCCGTCGCCGTACTGACCGGTGAGGGCCACGAGAACACGGCGTACGAGCTGGGCGGCGACGAGGCGTGGGGCTTCGCCGAGTACGCCGCCGAGCTGAGCCGGCAGACGGGCAGGGAGATCGCCTACAACCCCGTCTCCGTCGAGGACTACACCGCCATCCTGACCGGCGCCGGGGTGCCCGGACCGCTCGCGGACGTCTTCGCGGGCGTGGACGCCGCCATCGCCAAGGGCGAGCTGGTCGTCTCCACCGGCGACCTGTCCCGGCTGGCCGGCCGCCCGACGACGCCGCTCGCGGAGGCCGTCGCCACCGCACTCAAGGGCTGACCTCCGCTCTCCTCGCACACCTCGCCTGTCATGACCGTATGGCGATACGGGCATGACAGGCGGGCGGGTGCAGCGCTACCTTCGTCCTGGCATGCCTCCCCGTCCCCGGCATGCCGTGTGCGAGAAGGAGGTGCCCGTGGCCGGGTCGTCCAGGAGTGATCAGCGCATAGGCCTGCTGAACGGCTTCGCGGCATACGGGATGTGGGGCCTCGTCCCCCTGTTCTGGCCGCTGCTCAAGCCCGCCGGGGCCGGGGAGATCCTCGCCCACCGGATGGTGTGGTCCCTCGCCTTCGTCGCGGTCGCCCTGCTCTTCGTACGGCGCTGGGCCTGGGCCGGTGAGCTGCTGCGGCAGCCGCGCAGACTCGCCCTGGTCACCGTCGCCGCGGCGGTCATCACCATCAACTGGGGCGTCTACATCTGGGCCGTGAACAGCGGCCACGTCGTCGAGGCCTCGCTCGGGTACTTCATCAACCCGCTGGTCACCATCGCGATGGGTGTGCTGCTGCTCAAGGAGCGGCTGCGGCCCGCGCAGTGGGCGGCGGTCGGCACCGGCTTCGCGGCCGTGCTGGTTCTCGCCATCGGCTACGGCCAGCCGCCGTGGATCTCGCTGTGCCTGGCCTTCTCCTTCGCCACGTACGGACTGGTGAAGAAGAAGGTCAACCTCGGTGGCGTCGAGTCGCTGGCCGCGGAGACGGCGATCCAGTTCCTGCCGGCGCTCGGCTATCTGCTGTGGCTGGGCACCCAGGGCGATTCGACCTTCACCACCGAGGGCCTCGGACACTCGGCCCTGCTCGCCGCGACCGGCATCGTCACGGCGATCCCGCTGGTCTGCTTCGGCGCGGCGGCGATCCGCGTGCCGCTGTCCACGCTGGGGCTGCTGCAGTACCTGGCGCCGGTCTTCCAGTTCCTGCTCGGCGTCCTCTACTTCGGCGAGGCCATGCCGCCCGAGCGCTGGGCGGGCTTCGGGCTGGTCTGGCTGGCGCTGACGCTGCTCACCTGGGACGCGTTGCGCACGGCCCACCGGAGCGCGCGAGCACTGCGGGAGCAGTTGGACCGGGCGGGCGCGGGCGTGCCGCCGGTCAAGGGGGAAACCGCTCCGCGCAAGCCGGGGGTCGTGGCCTCCGGGACTCCGGAGCCGGGTTCCGGCGACGCGCCCCGGCAGCAGCAGGGCGCCGGGGCGGGGCAGCCGTAACGGCACCCACCGCCTGAGCGCCGGCCGGGTCAGCGCTCGTCCGGTGTCTGCCGGGCGCGGTGGGCACGGACCTTCTCCCGGTTGCCGCAGTGTTCCATCGCGCACCAGCGGCGGCGTCCGGGGCGTGAGGTGTCGACGAACAGCAGGAAGCAGTTGTGCGCGCCGCACTCGCGGATGCGGTCCGCGTAGGGGCCGGTGAACAGCTCGATCGCGTCGCGCGCCACCGTCGACAGCAGCCCGGGTCCGGTGGCACCCGGAGCCCAAGCGCGCCTGCCGTCCGGTTCGAGGCGGGTGGCGAGCGGGGGCACGGCCGCGGCGGCGTTGACGACGTCCAGGTGGGCGGGGCGGAGCGGCCTGCCGTGGGCGCGGTCGGCGGCGAGGAGGAAGAGGGCGTCGCGCAGGGCCCTGGCCCGTGCCACGTCCGTCCGGTCCACCGACAGGTCGAGCCCGCCCGGCAGCCGGCTGCGGTCGACCCAGGTCACCAGATCTGCGGGCTCGTGCAGCACCTCCCAGTGCGCGAAGTCGCCCGGCCCTCCCGTCGTCAGCAGTTCGAGGCAGAGCGCGCCCGGGTCGAAGCGGTACGCCTTCCCCTGGGACGACACCAGCGTCAGTCCGGGAGGGCGGCCCGGGACCGGCTTCGGCGATTCCCGCGACCTCCGCGATTCCGGCGATTCCGCTGTCCGCTCGGTCATGTAACCAGTATAAGTGGTTACATGACAGCGACCTCAAGACCCGCACCCCTGCACTTCAAGATCGTCATCGACGCGGCCGCCCCGCACGCGCAGGCGGACTTCTGGGCCGCGGCCCTCCACTACGAGGTGGAGGACAACAGCGCGCTCATCGAGAAGCTGCTGGGTTTCGGGGCGGTGCCGACGGAGCTGACCGTCGAGTCCCACGGCCGCCGCGCCTGGCGGGACCTGGCCGCCGTACGCCACCCCGACGACCCCTTCCAGGAGGAGAGCGGCACCGGGCTGGGGCGACGGCTGCTGTTCCAGCGCGTACCGGAGACCAAGACCGTCAAGAACCGGGTCCACCTCGACGTGCACGCCGCGGACGGCCGGCGGCAGGAGGAGGTCGCCCGGCTCGAGGCACTGGGGGCGAGTGTGCAGCGGCAGGTTGAGGAGGCGGGCGGGGAGTGGGTGGTGATGACGGATCCCGAGGGGAACGAGTTCTGCGTCCACTAGGGCGGCGCCAGGGGCGGGTTCACCCGGGGTACGAGCAGAGGGCTTCCGGTATGTGTGACACCGTGGCCGAATAACGGTCTTGACGGGCGGTCAGTCCCGCCCGCACCATCCAGGCACCCCATTCACTGCGGAGTCCCCTCCCCAGGGACCCCCTAGGAATCCGGAGCCCCCCACATGAAGCTCCTCCTTTCCGGGCGTGCGCTGACGGCCGGAGCCGTCGCCGTCGCCACTCTGGTGACCGGCGGTTCCGCCGCCGGCGCGGCGACCGCGCCCGCACCCGCGCATCCCGCCGGCGCCGCTGCCGCCGCCGCGCCCGACATACCGATAGCCAACGTCAAGGCCCATCTCTCGCAGCTCCAGTCGATCGCCACGGCGAACGGCGGCAACCGCGCCCACGGCCGCGCCGGCTACCAGGCGTCCCTCAACTACGTGAAGGCCAAGCTGGACGCGGCCGGGTTCACCACCCGCGTGCAGCAGTTCACCGCCTCGGGCCGCACCGGGTACAACCTGATAGCGGACTGGCCCGGCGGCGACGCGAACCAGGTTGTCATGGCCGGGTCACACCTGGACAGCGTCACCTCCGGGCCGGGCATCAACGACAACGGCTCCGGCTCCTCGGCCGTCCTGGAGACCGCGCTCGCCGTGGCCCGGTCCGACTACCGGCCCACCAAGCACCTGCGCTTCGCCTGGTGGGGCGCGGAGGAGCTGGGCCTCGTCGGCTCCCGCTACTACGTGAACAGCCTCGGCTCCGCCGAGCGCGCGAAGATCAGCGGCTATCTGAACTTCGACATGATCGGCTCGCCCAACCCCGGCTACTTCGTCTACGACGACGATCCCACGATCGAGAAGACGTTCAAGGACTACTACGCCGGTCTGGGCATCCCCACGGAGATCGAGACCGAGGGCGACGGACGCTCCGACCACGCGCCGTTCAAGAGCGCGGGCGTCCCCGTGGGCGGGCTCTTCAGTGGCGCGGACTACCGCAAGACGTCCGCGCAGGCCGCCAAGTGGGGCGGCACCGTGGGCCAGCCCTTCGACCGCTGCTACCACTCGTCCTGCGACACGACCGCCAACATCAACGACACGGCCCTGGACCGCAACAGCGACGCGATCGCGTACGCGGTCTGGGAACTGTCGCAGTAGGGCATCCACCCCCGCACGGGTCGCGTCAGCCCGTCTGGGCGCGGACGCGTTCGGTGAGGCGGCCCATGCGGGTGCGGGCGGACTCCAGTTCCTCGGCGTCCTCGGCGGCCGGGCCCTCCTCGGCGGCGAGTTCGTCCCACAGCCCGACCAGGTCGTTCCCCAGCTCCAGGCCCCGTGCGGGGTCGCGTACGGCACGCCAGGCGGTCGCCGCGCTCTGGACGTTGCCGTACGCGGCCTCGGCGTCGCCCGAGCGCCGGTGTATCCGGGCCAGGTCGAGGGAGAGCTGGAAGGCGCGGTCCGGGTCGCCCGACAAGTAGGCGATGTACGCCGTGAGTTCCCGGAGCCGGAGTACCTCCGGGTGCTCCGGCCCCAGGGTGCGCGAGGCATCTGCCACCGTCTCCTCCGCCAGCCGTGCCGCGACCTCCGTACGTCCCTCCTTGACGGCCTCGTTGATGCGGACCGTCGGCTCCGCGAGCAGCGCGGGGGCGGTGGCGTCGCCGGGCGCGGTGGGCGGCGCGTCCCCGAGCACGGCCTCGGCCACGGCGTCGAACCCGCGGGCGGGGGTGGGCTTGGGATCGGGGTCGGAGTACGGGTCGGGGCGGGGGCCGAGGTCCGGGGCGGGCGCGGTCTTCGGCTTGGGGGCGGGGGCGGCAGCGGGGGCCGGTGCGGATGCGGGGATCGGTGCCGGTTCGGGGATTGGTGCCGGTGCCGGCTTGGGATTCGGTGCCGGTGCCGGTGCCGGTTCGGGGGTCGGCTCCGGTGCCGGTTCGGGAATCGGTTCCGGTGCGGGGGCAGGCGCCGGTGCGGCGGTGAACGGGCCGGGCGTCGGTCGCGGCCCCGCCTCCTGCGAGGCGCCCGGCGCGGCAGCGGCGTCCATGAGCGGCGGCGGCCCGAACTCACCCGTCGGCGGCGCCACCGTGCCGGGCGGCGTCTGCCCGGCCGGTTCCGGCAGGGCGCGCAGCGTGAACGTCGGCGCCGACTCGCCACCGGACCGCTCCCGCCCGGTGCCGGGCAACGCCGGCAGTGGGACCGTCGGCGCACTCTCCCGGACCGGTGCCACTGGACGCAGGACGCGGGTGTGCCGGTCATGCCGTACGGGTGCTGCCGCGGTCGGCGGTGCTGCCACGGGTGCCGTCACGGGCGTCTGTGCGGGCACGCCCTCGGGCGCCGTCGGCATCGGTTCCGCGGCGAGGTGGCTGGAGCCGTCCGGATCGACCCGGAGGGGGACGGAGTAGCCGAGGCGCCGGTCGTGGATCGTGGCGAGGACGGGGTGACCGGCGGCGAGGGCGAGGCGGTGGAGCCGGTTCAGGACGGCGTTCTGGATCTCCTCGCCCGGGGCCGCGACGACCGGCGAACCGTCGACCGTGGCACCTCGTGCGCCGTGGTCGCCGCCCGGCACGCGGACGTCGATCGGCGTCGCGCCGGGATCGGGCGAGCCCTCGGCGCGCTCGTGTTCCCGCTGCCTGTCGCGGCCGAGTCGAGACATCGTTCCCCCACTCATCGGCGGCTTCCGTCGGCGGTTCCCGTTCCTGCCGTCCAGAGCCTGTCATGCCTGTTGTGCACCTACTGTCGAGTCTCTCTGCTCGCTCCCGATTCTCACGTCACCGGGGTGTCACAGGCTCGTTCCAGGAGGTCACGCCGCGGGTTGACCGTGCACGCGGGCGCGACATCAATGCGTGTGCATATAATGCAGGCGCAGGTTATCGTCTGTCGCCTATCAACTTGGGGTCCTCATGACGCGCCGCTTCCTCTTCCTGACGGGCAGCACCCGGCCCGACGGCAACACCGAGTCGCTCGCCCGCCGCGCCGCCGACCAGTTGTCCGCGGACGTCGAGCAGCGCTGGGTCGACCTGGCCCGGCACCCCCTGCCGGAGTTCGAGGACCTGCGCCACGACAGCGACCACAAGCGCCCCACGGAGGGCAACGCGCGCCTGCTGCTCGACGCCACCCTCGCCGCCACGGACATCGTGATCGCCTCGCCGCTGTACTGGTACACGCTGTCCACGCCGGTCAAGCGCTACCTCGACCACTGGTCCGGCTGGCTGCGCACCCCCGGCCTCGACTTCAAGGCGACCCTGGCCGGCCGCACCCTGTGGGGCGTCACCGCGCTCGCCCACGAGGAGCAGGAGGTCGCCGACCCGCTGATCGGCGCCCTGAACAACTCGGCGGCGTACATGGGCATGCGGTTCGGCGGGGTGCTGCTGGGCAACGGCAGCAAGCCCGGTGACGTCCTGCGGGACACCGAGGCGCTCGCCCGCGCCAAGACCTTCTTCGCGCAGGAGGCACCGTTCGCGCGCTTCCCGTACGAGCAGGCGGACGCCGCGGCTACGCGGTGATGTCCTTGGTCGTGAACCGGGCCCAGGCCGCCGAGCCGAAGACGGCCGCGTAGAGGGCCTGGAGGCCGAGGTTCTTCACCAGGTCGTCCCAGTAGACCGGTTCGCGCATCACGTCGGCGAAGGAGAGCCAGTAGTGCGAGAAGAAGTACGGTTGGAGGGCGTCGAGCTGGGGGATCTGGTCGAGGATCTGGACGGTGATCAGCAGTCCGACCGTGGTGGCCATCGCCGCGATGCCGCTGCCCGTCAGGGTGGAGACGAACAGGCCCAGGGCCGCGATGCCGACCAGTGAGGCGGCCACGACCAGGGCGATCAGCAGCGCCCGTCCCAGGCCCTCGGCGTAGGTGATCCGGGTGCCGGAGATGGTGATCAGATCACCGACCGGGAACAGCAGCGCGCCCACGGCGAGCGCCGAGACCGCGACCACCAGGGTGGCGGCGAGGCAGAAGGTGATCACCGTCGCGTACTTGGTGAGCAGCAGCCGGGAGCGGCCGGCCGGGGCGACCAGGAGGTAGCGGAGCGTGCCCGCGCTCGACTCGCCCGCGATCGCGTCGCCCGCGACGACGCCGATGGCCATCGGCAGGAAGAACGGGAGGGTCGCGGCGAGCGCGGTGAAGACCAGGAACAGCCCGTTGTTGCTGATCTGCGAGATGAACGCCGGTCCCCCGGCGCCGCCACCGCCGCCGCCGAGTGAGGACCCGTCGCCCGTCTCGATCTTCACGGCGATGCCCACCAGGATCGGCACGGCGGCGAGCACGGCCAGCAGGGCGAGGGTCCGCCAGCGCCGGAAGGTGGTCAGCAGCTCGCTGCGGAACAGCCCGAGGGACCACAGCGGACTCGGGGAGCGCACGGCACCCTGGCCCGCCACCACACTCGGACCCGCCACCACGCCCGGACCCGCCACCACACCTGGGTCCATCACCACACCTGGGTCCGGCGCCGTGAGCGCGGACTCCCCCGCCCGGTCGTCCTGTGCATCAGCCCGCGACATCGAAGCCCTCCCCGGTCAACGCCACGAACGCGTCCTCCAGCGAGGCCCGTTCCAGCACGAAGCCGCGGACCCGGACCCGGGCCGCGACCAGCGCCGCGTTCACCTCGGCGAGGTCGCGCTCCGGTGGCTCCGACGTCACCCTCTCCCCGTCGACCACCACGTCCGCGGCCCCCTGCTCCTTCAGCACCCGGGCGGCCTCGCCCGCGTCCGGCGTGGTCACCACCAGCCGGCCGCGCGCCCCGGCCGCCAGGTCGGCGACCGCGCCCTGGGTGATCAACCGTCCCTGCGCCATCACCGCGGCGTGGGTGCACACCTGCTCGATCTCGTCCAGCAGGTGGGAGGAGAGGAAGACGGTGGTGCCGTCGGAGGCCAGTTCGCGTACGAGGGTGCGGATCTCGCGCATGCCCTGCGGGTCGAGTCCGTTGGTCGGCTCGTCCAGCACCAGCAGTCGGCGCGGCTGGAGCAGCGCCGCGGCGAGACCCAGCCGCTGCTTCATGCCGAGCGAGTACGCCTTCGCCTTCTTGCCGCCGGCGGCCGCGAGGCCCACCCGGTCCAGCGCCGCGGCGACGCGCTCGCGCCGGGTGCGCGGGTCGGCGGTCGGGTCGGCGGCGTCGTAGCGCAGCAGGTTGTCGCGCCCGGAGAGGAAGCCGTACAGGGCCGGGCCCTCGATGAGGGCGCCGACCCGGGGCAGTACGGTGCGGGACGCGCGCGGCATGGGCCGGCCGAGAACCCGGGCGCTGCCCGAGGTGGGTTCGATCAGCCCCATCAGCATCCGGATGGTGGTGGTCTTGCCGGAGCCGTTGGGCCCGAGGAAGCCGAAGACGCTGCCCGCCGGGACGGTCAGGTCCAGACCGTCGACGGCGAGTTGTCCGCCGCGGTAGCGCTTGGTGAGCCCGCGGGTGGCGATGACGGCGTCATCCGCGCGCTCCCCCCGGTCCGGCTCGCGGCCCGGGCGCTTCGGCTCCGTGGCGGACGCTTCGGCCATCGGCTCCCTCTTCTCGTCCTCTTCGCCGTACGGGTGCGTACTGCGTACGTCCTACTACTGCGCGGCGTCGGCCGCCTTCACCAGCGCGTCCTTGGTGACCGCTCCGGCGTAGACCTTGCCGTCGTCCGTGATCAGGGCGTTGACCAGGCGGGTCTTGAAGACCGTGCCCGAGCCGAAGTCGCCCTTGACCTGGTCCCCGAAGGAGCCGAGGAAGCCGCCCAGGCCGCCGAGGTCGCCGCCCGTGGAGCCCGTGGGCAGGCCGCCCTGGGCGCCGGTGTCGAAGGTGGCGATCGAGTTCCAGCCCTCGCCGATCACCTTGAGGCCGTCCATCCCCTTGGCGAGGTCGCCCTCGGCCTTGCGACCGGGCTCCGGGGCCTCGGCGGGCGCGCCGGCCTCGTCGGCCTCGGTGACCTTTGCTCCCGCGGGCGGTGTGAAGTCGAACGTCGACGCGTCCGGCTTCGCGAAGCTGACCTTGGTGAAGCCCACGTCCACGACGGCCGCGCCGCCGCTCGCCGGGGTCAGGGTGAACTTCAGCGGGGTGCCGGTCTCGGCGTCCACGGCGACGGTGATCGCACCGACCGTGGAACCCTCCTGCTTGGGCTCGACGACCAGGCGGTAGGCGTCCCGGCCGGCCACCTGCGCGGTGCCGCCGACGGTCACGGACGTGGTGTCGTCGACCGACTTGAGCGCCTGGTCGGCGAAGTCCTTCGGCGTGGCCGGCACGTCCTTCTCCGGCCGCTCGGCGCCGTCGGGGGCGGTGGAGTGGTAGACCTCGTTGGACTGGCTGTCGTAGCCCCAGACGTCCTTGCCGTTGTGGATCAGGCTGTATTCGGCGGCGTTCTCCATGAGGGAGAGCTTCTGCCGGTCGGGGCCGTCGGCCGCGACGCGCAGCGTGTGGCTGCCCGACACCAGCTCGGTGAGCTTGGCCGACGGGTCGGCGGCGGAACCCTCGCCGTCCCCGTCGGAGCCCGGACCGCCGGACATTCCGGACATCAGGCCGCTCTCCAGCCCGCCGAGGTCCGGCAGGCCCAGGTCGGTGTTGATGCGCACCGTGCCGGAGAGCTGCTCGACGTCCGACTTGGCGATCTTCTCTATGAGCTGCTCCGCCGTGACCTTCGGCAGGTCGGGGTCGCCGGAGTCGGCGAGCGCGGGGACGAGCCCGATCGTCGCGGCCGCCACTCCCATCACCGCGACCGGGACGACGTACCGCGCGGCCTTGCGTCGTCCGGCCCGCAGCTCCTCGCCCTCCCCGGCGGTCGTGCTGTCGTCGGAATCGATCGGTGCCATGTCTGCCCTACCTCCGTCGTCGGCGGCGGCTGTCTCGCGACCTCGCACGCGTTCACCCGTGAGCCGCCATTCTCACCCGAATCGGTGAGGATTGGTGTTTTCCGTGGTGTCCATCTGACCAAATCACCGGAGCACGGGCGTCAGACCGCGGGCTCAACTCCGCCTACTCCTGCGGGATGACACGCAAGGGTGCGGACGCCTCCGGCCCGTAGGGGCCGCTGTACGCCACCCGGCAGCGGAGGGCCCGCGACGCGTGACGCACGTCACGGATGGCACACGACGGGCGGCATGCGGCCGACGACGCCCCCGGGACGACACGCAACGAACGGCGCGCGGTGGACGGCACCTGCAGACAGCGGACGACACAGCGGACAGCTGACGGCACCGGCAGACAGCGGGCGGCACGTGACGGGCCGACGGGCGGTCAGCCGGCCCGGTGGACCACCGCGTCGCACAGTTCGATCAGCGCGGCCTTCGCGTCGCACTCCCGCAGCGGGGCCAGCGCGGCCCGGGCGTCCTTGGCGTAGCGGACGGTGTCCCGGCGGGCCTGCTCCAGCGCGGGGTGGGCGCGCAGCAGGCGCAGCGCCTCGGCGTGCCGCGCGTCGTCACTCAGGTCGGAGTCGAGCAGCTCGCACAGCGCGAGGTCCTCGGCGAGCCCCAGCCGGGCCGCCCGCTCGCGCAGCCGCAGTACGGGCAGGGTGGGGATGCCCTCGCGCAGGTCCGTGCCGGGCGTCTTGCCGGACTCGTCGGAGTCGGAGGCGATGTCCAGGACGTCGTCCGCGAGCTGGAAGGCGACGCCGAGCCGCTCGCCGTACTGGGTCAGCACGTCCACCACCGTCTCGTCGGCGCCGGACATCATCGCGCCGAACCGGCAGGAGACGGCCACCAGCGAGCCCGTCTTGCCTCCCAGCACATCCAGGTAGTGGTCGACCGGGTCGCGGCCGTCCTGGGGGCCGGCCGTCTCGAGGATCTGGCCGGTGACCAGCCGCTCGAACGCGAGGGCCTGGACGCGGACCGCCTCGGGACCGAGGTCGGCGAGGATCTGCGAGGCGCGGGCGAACAGGAAGTCACCGGTGAGGACCGCGACCGAGTTGTCCCAGCGGGTGTTCGCGCTGGGCACCCCGCGCCGCACGGCGGCCTCGTCCATCACGTCGTCGTGGTAGAGGGTGGCGAGGTGGGTCAGCTCCACGACCACGGCGGAGGGCACGATCCCGGGGGCGTAGGGGTCGCCGAACTGGGCCGAGAGCATCACCAGCAGCGGACGGAACCGTTTCCCGCCGGCCCGCACCAGGTGCTGGGCGGCCTCCGTGATGAACGGCACCTCGCTTTTGGTTGCCTCAAGCAACCCTTCCTCGACAGCAACCAATCCGGCCTGGACATCGGCTTCCAGAGCCTGGTCCCGCACGCTCAGCCCGAACGGCCCGACGACGGTCACGAGGGGTCTCCTGTCTGCTGGTGTCTACTGGCGATTACCTGGTTTGTCGATAGGTCGCTGCCACCACTCAAGTCAGCGTATCCGGTCACGTTTCGATCACCGCTAGCGCCCACGGTTACAGGCTGGTCGGTATCGGATCATGAACGGTATGTTTTTGATCAGGTGATATGAGCAGATTTCGAGTGACATCGCCAGCGGACCAGAGAAGAAGAGGAGCCGGACCCGGAGGACGGACGGAGCGGAAGCCGCCACCGAAGATCCCACCACTCCCCCCAACGGCCCGCACTTCGAGAACGTCACCCGATCGACACACGCGCCCGCCCCCTTCCGCACCGGTTCACACGCGTGCCCGGCGGGTACGGCAGCCGCCTTCCCGGCCTCCCGCTCCCCACTCGCTTCCCTCACCTCGCCGCTCGACACCCGAAGCCGTCGCCTCCCACGGCCGGTTGACGCACAGTTGAGGCTAATGCCCGTTTTGCCGTGCTTGTTGAGGCCAGTGAGTTGGCTCACTCCGGACCACCTGCGGGCAACCCCGTCGAAACCTGTGCCCTCCCTTTGCCCCGCAAGCCAGTTGAGGCTTGGCAACAGCAAAGGATCAAGAGCCTCAAACACCTCAGACCATGGTCAACAGGCGCGTTGGGTGATTCCTGCACTTGTTCCGGACATGTGCTCTCGCATACGTTCCCGGCCTGTCGGGTGGACGCCGAATCCTGCCACCGCCCGTCGCACAGTCATCCACCCAACAAACTCGCAGGCAGGAGCGGGGGACCCAGGTAAGTCGCCGCACCGGTCACCACCGGAGCGGCTCGGGGTGAAGCCGTACCCGTCAGGGCACGGCCGGGCACCTCCCCGCCCGAACCCGACAGCTCACCTCGTAGGCGTAAGGAGAGGGACACCGCATGTCTGCCAACGGTCAGAACCGTCACGCCCGCACCAGCCGCCTCGCCCGCAAGCTCGCCGTGGCCGGCACCGGTGCCGCGGTGCTCGCGCTGCCGCTCATCGGCGCCACCACCGCCTCCGCGGCCACCCCGGCCGCCGCCACGACCGCCACTACGGCGGCCACGACCTACCCGGACAACCTCGACGGCTGGATCCGCGAGTCGCTGGACATCATGGCCCAGCACGGCATTCCCGGGACCTACGAGGGCATTCACCGCAACATCATGCGTGAGTCCTCCGGCAACCCGCTCGCCATCAACAACTGGGACATCAACGCCATCAACGGCACCCCGTCCAAGGGTCTGCTCCAGGTGATCGACCCGACCTTCCAGGCGTACCACGTCGAGGGCACCTCCTGGGACCCGTACGACCCGGTCGCCAACATCACCGCCGCCTGCAACTACGCGGCCGACCGCTACGGCTCGATGGACAACGTCTTCAGCGCGTACTGAGCCGTACGCCGCCTGAACCTCGCCCAGGGCCCGCCGGACAGGCCCTAAGAGGTACCGAAGATCCGCTCGAGGACGACGGCCACGCCGTCGTCCTCGTTCGTCGTGGTGACCTCGTCGGCCACCGCCTTGAGTTCGGGGTGGGCGCCGGCCATGGCGACGCCGTGGGCCGCCCACTGGAACATGGGGATGTCGTTGGGCATGTCCCCGAAGGCGATCGTCCGCCGCCGTCCCAGACCCAGGTGCTCGGCGGCCAGCGCCAGGCCGGTCGCCTTGGTGATGCCGCAGGGCTGGAGCTCCACGGTGCCGGGCCCCGACATGGTGACCGTCGCGAGGGAGCCGACCACCGCGCGCGCCGTCCCCGCCAGTTCGTCGTCGGTCAGCTCGGGGTGGCGCAGCAGCACCTTGCTGATCGGCGTGGACCACAGCTGCTCGCGCCGCTCCACGCGCACCGCGGGCAGCGTGGGGTGGGGCATCAGGTAGCCCGGCTCGATGAGCGTCAGCCCGTCGACGCCGTCCTGGTCGACGGCGGCGTGCACCTGCCCCACCTCGGCCTCGATCTTGCCGAGCGCGGTCTCGGCCAGCTCCCGGTCCAGGGTGACCGACCACAGCATCCGGTGCGCCCCTGCGTCGTACACCTGCGCACCCTGCCCGCACACCGCGAGTCCCGTGCAGCCGAGCCGGTCGAGCAGCGGGCGCACCCGGGGGGCCGGCCGCCCCGTCACCACCAGGTGGCGTGCACCCGCCCCGGCGACCCGCGCCAGCGCGGCCAGCGACCGGTCGGAGACGGTGTCGTCGCCGCGGAGCAGCGTGCCGTCCAGGTCGGTGGCGACGAGTGAATATGCGGTGCGGTCCATGATCAGAGAATACGGACACCGCGCCCGTCCGACTCACCCGTGATCGCTTCCGAACGAGGGCGTGGTGAGTGCGTTCGAACCCGGCCGCCGATGCACGCGAACGCCCGATCACGTCCCACAACCTGACACCTCATCGGCTGAAGCGGGTTCGGGGCCTCCGCGCCGTTCGGCGACACCACGACCTGTCGGGTACCGCCTCCTGCCGCACTGCCCAAGACCGGTGGGTCACCCGTAACGTGGCTCGCACGACACACGGCGCGCACGGCGCACATGGCGAGCACGAAAGCGAGGCAGCACCCGATGCCCCCCTTCGATGTCCCCGAGGGCGACCCCTTCGGCCCGCACAACCTTCCGTACGGCGTGTTCTCGATCCCCGGCTCGGACCGGACGGTGGGCGTCCGGCTCGGCGACCACGTCCTCGACGTGGGCGCGGCGGCCCACGCGCTGGGCTCGCCGTACGCGTCCCTGCTCGCCCGGCCCACCCTCAACCCGCTGCTGGCGGCCGGGCGCACGGCGTGGTCGGACGTGCGACGCGCGCTGACGGCATGGGTGACGGTCCCCTCCCACCGCGAGGTCCTGGAGCCGTTCTTCCACCCGCTGTCGTCGGTGACCCTGCACCTGCCTTTCGAGGTCGCCGACTACGTCGACTTCTACGCCTCCGAGAACCACGCCCGCAACGTCGGTCAGATCTTCCGCCCCGACGCCGCGGACTCCCTCACCCCGAACTGGAAGCACCTCCCGATCGGCTACCACGGCCGCTCCGGCACGGTCGTCGTCTCCGGCACGGATGTCGTACGCCCGTCGGGGCAGCGCAAGGCACCGGCCGACGCCGCTCCCGTCTTCGGCCCGTCCGTCCGCCTCGACATCGAGGCCGAGGTCGGTTTCGTGGTGGGCGTGCCCTCCGCACCGGGCAGCCCGGTGGCGCTCGGCGACTTCCGAGAGCACGTCTTCGGGCTCTGCCTGCTCAACGACTGGTCCGCGCGGGACGTCCAGGCATGGGAGTACGTCCCCCTCGGCCCGTTCCTCGGCAAGTCCTTCGCCACGTCGGTGTCGGCGTGGATCACACCGCTGGACGCCCTGGAGGACGCCCGGGTGGCGCCGCCCGAGCGCACGCACGAACTGCTGCCCTACCTGGACGACACGGACGCCGACCAGGACGGTCCCGGCGGCTACGACCTGCGGATCTCCGTCGCCCTCAACGGCCACGTCGTCTCCGAGCCTCCGTTCTCCACCATGTACTGGACGGCCGCCCAGCAGTTGGCCCACATGACGGTCAACGGCGCGTCGCTGCGCACCGGCGACCTCTACGGCTCGGGCACGGTGAGCGGGCCGACCGAGCGGGAGCGGGGTTCGCTGCTCGAACTGACCTGGAACGGCCGCGACCCGCTGGAACTCCCCGACGGCAAGCGGACGTTCCTGGAGGACGGTGACGTGGTGACACTCTCGGCCTGGGCCCCGGGGCCGGACGGTGTGCGGGTGGGCCTGGGAGAGGTGACCGGACGGGTGGTCGGACGGGACGTCTGACGCGGCACCGGGAGCGCCCCGGGAGGCGTGCGCGGCGACGCGGGCGGGTGGACGGTTTCGTGCGGGCGCCGTGTTGTGCGGCCGGGCGCTTCCGTGCGGGCGGCTGGTGGGGGCACGAATCAGGAATCCGGTGCCCGCCGACCCCTGACTCACACCGCCCGGCCCCGTCATACTGGCGTCGGGCGGTGCGCGCACGGCCCGGCACAGCACTGCACAGCCCCAGTACCGCCAGAGCCGCCCATCCTTCGACCAGGATCCGGAGCCAGTGGCATGACCGTCTGCCTGCTCCTGCTGTTCGTCGTCGCCGTGACAGCCGCGGTGCCGGTGCCGCGTGCGCTGACCCGTTCCGCGTGGCCCGAACGTGACCCCGTGGTCGGACTGTGGGTCTGGCAGTGCCTGGTCGCCACCGTGCTGCTGTGCTGTCTTACAGCCCTCGTCCTGGGTGCCGCGGCCGTCTTCGGGACCGTCCGCGCCCAGCTCTTCGCACCGGCACCGCCCGCGGTGACCGCGGCGTACAACCTCTCCGCCGGCCCGGTCTGGGCGGCCGTCCTCACCCTGCTGCTGGCGGCGGGTGCCGCCTGGACGACCGCGATGCTCGCGCGTGAACTGGTCGAGGCCCGCCGTCGGCGCGCCCGGTCCCGCGCCCATCTGCGCGAGCGCGCCCCCGACCTGCCCGCCGGGCTCCCCGCCTCTCGCGGACCCCTGCTGGTCCTGGAGGACGAGTACCCGGACGCCTGGTGGATGCCCGGGAGCCCGCCGCAGCTGATCGTCACCACCGGTGCCCTGCACCGCCTCACCGACCATCAGCTGGACGCCGTCCTCACCCACGAGCGCGGCCACGCCCGGGCCCGCCACGACTGGCTGCTGCACCTGTCGACCGCACTGGCCACCGGGTTCCCGAGCGTCCCGCTCTTCGCCCACTTCTGCGACCAGACCCACCGGCTGGTCGAGCTCTCGGCCGACGACACCGCCTCCCGGCGCTGCGGCCACCTGACCACCGCGCTGGCCCTGATCGAGCTGAACCAGCACCGCGGTGTCCTCTCCTGCGCCTCCAGCCACCGCCTCCTCGGCGAACGGGTCGACCGTCTCCTGGAGCCCCAGCCCCGCCCACCCCGCCGCCACCGCGCCCTGACCACGGCAACGGCCGCCCTGGTCCCCCTCCTCCCCCTCCTCATCACCTTCGCCCCGGGCCTGACAGCCCTGACCTAACGGCCCCCTAGCCTGCGGGCACCCGCCCCCAGCTGCGGGCAGTCGTGCCTCCCCCAGTGCCTGAACGGCCTGGGAGTTACCCCCAGGCGGCACGGGTGGGCGCAGGCGGCGCCCCGTAAGCGCCGGGCCACGCGACCCACCACCGCGCCCACACCCACCCCGGGCACCTCGCACCCCCGGCAAGAAGACCCGGTGGCAGAACTCCCCCACCCCCAAGAGAAACCCCAGCTCACCCGCACCACCGGCGGAGCCCCCGGTGGCGCAACATTCCCGCAACACCGCTAATCCCACCGGATAGGTATGGTTCCAGCCATGCCGCCCCCCGACCGCATCCGAGACCACGCCGGCCAGGGCGCGACCACCGTCGCCGCCCACCGCACGCGGCGCCGGTTGCGCGCCGACCGGGCCCGTCAACTGGCCGACCTGCTCCGCCGCCAACTCCTCGACGACGCCTTCCCCGACGGCACCCTCCCCCACGAGGACACCCTCGCCGCCGACTACGACACCACCCGCAACACCGTCCGCCAGGCGCTCGACCTGCTGCGCGCCGAGGGCCTCGTGGCCCGCCAGCCCGGCATCGGCACCGTGGTCGTGGCCCGCAAGTACGCGCACGGGCTCGACCGTCTGATGGGCCTCGCCGAGACCCTGCACGAACACGGCCGCGTCACCAACGAGGTCCGCACGACCGTCCCCGTCCCGGCCCCCGCCCCGGTCGCCGAACGCCTCCGTGTCCCTCCCGGCGCCGACGTCCTCTACATCGAACGCCTGCGCCGGCTCAACGGCGTCCCCCTCTCCCTGGACCTCACCTACCTCCCGCTCGACATCGGGACCGCCCTGCTCGGCGCCGACCTGGAGAACACCGACGTGTTCCGTCTCCTGGAATCCGTCACCGGCCGGCCGCTCGGCCACGCCGAGATCACCCTGGAGGCCGTCACCGCCGACGCGCACTCCGCCGCCGTACTGGAGGCACCGCGCGGCACGGCGGTCCTCATGCTCGAACGGCTCACCCACCTCGCCGACGGCCGCCCGGTCGACCTGGAGTTCGTCCGCTTCCGGGGTGACCGCATCGCGATGAGCGGCCTGCTGCACCGGTCCCTTTAATCCCCCTCACCACCCTTTCGCGCACCCTCCCTGGAGACAGCCATGCCCTTGGCGCCCCAGCGGGCCGACGTGCCCGTGACCATCGACGAGTCGAAGTGCATCGAAGGCTGCACGCTCTGCGTGGACATGTGCCCGCTGGACTCCCTCGCCATCGACGAGCGCAACGGCAAGGCGTACATGCATGTCGACGAGTGCTGGTACTGCGGCCCGTGCGCCGCCCGCTGCCCCACCGGGGCCGTCACGGTCAACATGCCCTACCTGCTCCGGTGAGAGGCCGACTCCCCATGAACATGAAAGCGAAACGCACCGCGCTCCCCGCCACCGCCGGCGCGGCAACCGTGGCCCTGCTCCTCCCCCTCACCGCGTGCGGTGGCGACGCGTCCGCCGACGGGAACGGCTCCACGGTCACCGTGACGGTCGGCTACCAGTCCAGGACGATCAACACGGTCACCGCCGGCACCCTGCTGCGCTCCCTCGGCTACTTCGAGAAGCAGCTCAACTCCCTCGGCGACGGAGTCACCTACAAGGTCGACTGGCAGGACTACGCGACCGGCGCGCCCATCACCGCCCAGATGACCGCCGGGAAGATCGACATCGGCTCGATGGGCGACTTCCCACTGCTCATCAACGCGGCCCGCGGCAAGCAGCTCGGCAAGCCGACCCGCCTGGTCTCGGTCACCGGCTACAACCTCCGCGGCGGCCTCAACACCATCGTCGTCGCACCCGATTCGCCCCTCACCTCCCTGAAGGACCTCAAGGGCAAGAAGGTCTCGACGAGCGTCGGCTCGGCCGCCGACGGCACCCTCGTACGCGCCCTGCAGCGTGCCGGTCTCGACCCGGCCGAGGACATCGAGAAGCTCAACCAGCAGCCCGCCGTGGGCGCTTCGGCCCTGGACGCGGGAAGCGCGGACGCCCTGTCGCAGTTCGTCGCCTGGCCCGGCCTGCTCGCCCAGCAGGGCAAGGCGAAGGCCCTGTACGACGGAGCCCGGCTGGACCTGCCCACCTTCCACGGCGTCACCGCCGTCGAGGGGTTCGCGAAGAAGCGCCCCGCCGTGCTGGAGGCGTTCCTGAAGGCCCAGACGCAGGCGACCGACTACCTGGACGCGCATCCCGTGGCCGCCGCCGAGAAGGTCGCGAAAGCCACCGGCCTGCCGGCCGAAACCGTGTACCTCTACAACGGCGCCCAGGGCATCGCCACCTTCGACCCGGCGATCAAACCGCAGCTCGTCGCGGCTCTCAAGGAGGACGTCTCGATCCTCAAGGACGCGAAACTCACCGGCGACGTGGACGTCGACGCCTTCGTCGACGACCAGTACGTGAAGAAGGCGCTCGGCCCGACCGCGTACGCCGAGCGGATTGCGGCGACGCCTCCGAAGCCGGCCGGCGAGGTCTGGCCCAAGGGCGCGGGGAAGACCCTCTCCTTCCCCTCCCCCACGGCGCTGCTGCGGCACGTGGCCGGGCACCGCGACGAAGTCCGGGCCGCGTACGTCCCCGACACCACCACCGGCACCCCGTGGTTCGCCGACCGGGCGGTGTGGGTGGCCGACGGCGGCGCTCTGCTGCCCTTCGTCGCACCGGAGACCGCACGGGCGTACATCGCAGGGCACGGCGGAGCGCGCTTCGTGCCGTACGCCGAGGCACTGGAGCTGGCGTCGTGAACCGCTCCGCCCGCTACGCGCTGCGGATCGCCTCGCTCGCCGTCGCCCTGGGCCTGTGGCAGCTGCTGACCAGCCAGGACATCGACCTGTGGCTGCGCTTCTCGCAGTTCCCCACCGTCACCGACGTGGCCCACACCTTCGCCGACCGGCTGGCGGGGCCCGACTACTGGACCGACCTCACCGACAGCCTGACCCGCATCCTCAGCGGCTTCCTGCTCGCCGCCGTCCTGGGCGTGGCCACCGGTGTGCTCGTGGCCCGCTCCCGGCTCGCCGAGGACCTGCTCGGCCCGGTCCTCGAAGTGGTCCGGCCCATTCCCGCCATCGCCCTGGTCCCGGTGGCGATCCTCCTCTTCCCGTCCAACGAGCAGGGCATCGTCTTCATCACCTGCACCGCCGCCTTCTTCCCCGTCCTGGTCTCCACCCGGCACGCGGTACGCGCGCTGACCCCCGTGTGGGAGGAGGCGGTCCGCACCATGGGCGGTGGCCGGTGGCGGGTCCTCGGCTCGGTGGTCCTTCCGGGCGCGCTGCCCGGTGTCTTCGGTGGTCTGTCGGTCGGCATCGGCGTCTCGTGGATCTGTGTGATCTCCGCCGAGATGATCTCCGGCCAGTACGGCGTGGGGTACCGCACCTGGCAGGACTACACGGTCGTCGACTACCCCGGCGTCTTCGTCGGCATGGTCACCATCGGCGTGCTCGGCTGGCTCACCTCCACGGCCGTGGAACTGCTGGGCCGCCGCCTGACCCGCTGGCTGCCACGCACGGCGCAGGGCCCCGCCGCCCGCCCGAAGTCCGCGCGGTCCGGGGCGGCACCCCCGCCCGCGGCCACCGCCGGACGCAAGGACTCCATCCGCACCCGTCCCGAGGAGGCACGCGATGAGCACCTCGTCCGAGACTGAGACCGAGACCGAGACCGAGACGGGGACGAGGACTGGGACGAGTACCGGGGCTGGGCCGGGGACCGGTGCCGGGGCGCCGGGCCGCGGCACCCGGCTCACCCTGCGCGACGCCGCCCTCGGCCGTCCGGACGCCGCCGCGGTGAGCGGTGTGGACGTCGACGTCTCCCCCGGCGAGATCCTCACCGTGGTCGGGCCCTCGGGCTGCGGCAAGTCGACGCTGCTGCGCACACTGGCCGGTCTGCTGCCGCCGCTGGCCGGAACGGCGGAACAGGACGGGCGTCCCATCGACGGCCCCGGGGCGGACCGGGCACTGGTCTTCCAGGAGGACGCCCTCCTGCCCTGGCGCTCCCTGCGCGCCAACGTCGAACTTCCCCTCGCCGTCCAGGGCCTGCCCCGCGCCGAGCGCCGGGACCAGGCGACGGCCTGGCTGGAGCGGGTCGGCCTCGCCGCACAGGCCGGACAGTTGCCGCACCGTGTCTCCGGGGGACAGCGCCAGCGCGCCCAGTTGGCCCGTGCGCTGGCCGGACGCCCCCGCGCCGTCCTGATGGACGAGCCCTTCGGCGCCCTCGACGCCCAGACCCGCGCCGGGATGCAGGACCTGCTGGTGGAGGTACTGCACGGCACCGGAGCCACGGTCGTCTTCGTCACCCACGACGTGGACGAGGCCCTGTTCCTCGGCGACCGCGTCGCCCTGCTCGGCGCCGGCCGCCTGACCGCCGTACGCGACGTGCCCCGACCCCGGGACCGCACCGCGCGCGACGACCCGGCCCGCACGGCGCTGCGGCGCGACGTCCTGACATCCCTCGGCACCTGAAAGGCCACCTGGTGGAGATCCCCGCCCTCACCGACGCCGAAGAACTCTCCTGCGACGTCCTCGTCATCGGCGGCGGCACCGCCGGCACCATGGCCGCGCTGACCGCCGCCGAGCACGGCGCGAACGTGCTGCTGCTGGAGAAGGCCCACGTCCGCCACTCCGGCGCCCTCGCCATGGGCATGGACGGCGTCAACAACGCCGTCGTCCCCGGCCGCGCCGAGCCCGACGACTACGTCGCCGAGATCACCCGCGCCAACGACGGCATCGTCGACCAGTCCACCGTCCGCCAGACCGCCACCCGCGGCTTCGCCATGGTCCAACGGCTCGAGTCGTACGGGGTGAAGTTCGAGAAGGACGAGCACGGCGACTACGCCGTCCGCCAGGTGCACCGGTCCGGCTCCTACGTGCTGCCGATGCCGGAGGGCAAGGACGTCAAGAAGGTCCTGTACCGGCAGCTGCGGCGGCGCGAGATGCGCGAGCGGATCCGCATCGAGAACCGGGTGATGCCGGTGCGGATCCTGACCGCGGAGGGGCGGGCGGTGGGCGCGGCGGGCTTCAACACCCGCACGGGACGCTTCGTGACCGTCCGCGCGGGCGCCGTGATCCTCGCGACCGGCGCCGCCGGCCGGCTCGGCCTGCCCGCCTCCGGCTACCTCTACGGCACCTACGAGAACCCCACCAACGCCGGTGACGGCTACTCCATGGCCTACCACGCGGGCGCCGAGCTGACCGGCATCGAATGCTTCCAGATCAACCCGCTGATCAAGGACTACAACGGCCCGGCCTGCGCCTACGTCGCCAACCCCTTCGGCGGCTACCAGGTCAACCGGCACGGCGAGCGCTTCGTCGACTCCGACTACTGGTCGGGCCAGATGATGGCCGAGTTCGCCGCGGAGGTCGCCAGCGACCGCGGTCCAGTGTACCTGAAGCTCAGCCACCTCCCGGAGGAGTCGGTCTCCGCCCTGGAGTCCATCCTGCACTCCACCGAACGGCCGACACGCGGCACCTTCCACGCCGGCCGCGGGCACGACTACCGCACCCACGACGTCGAGATGCACATCTCCGAGATCGGTCTGTGCGGCGGCCACTCCGCCTCGGGCGTCCGCGTCGACGACCACGCCCGCACCACCGTCCCCCGTCTCTACGCGGCCGGTGACCTGGCCTGCGTGCCGCACAACTACATGATCGGCGCGTTCGTCTTCGGCGACCTGGCGGGCGCGGACGCCGCCCAGTACACGACCTACGCCGGTGAACTGCCGCCCGAGCAACTGCGCGAGGCGCACGAGCTGGTCTACCGCCCGCTCGGCAACCCCGACGGCCCGCCGCAGCCGCAGGTCGAGTACAAGCTGCGGCGCTTCGTCAACGACTACGTGGCGCCGCCGAAGTCCGGTGCCCGGCTGTCGCTCGCCCTGGAGTCCTTCGAGCGGATGCGCACGGACATCGCGGCGATGGGCGCCCGCACCCCGCACGAGCTGATGCGCTGCGCCGAGGTCACCTTCATCCGCGACTGCGCGGAGATGGCCGCCCGGGCCTCCCTGGCCCGCACGGAGTCCCGCTGGGGCCTCTACCACGAGCGCGTCGACATCCCCGAGCGCGACGACGCGTCCTGGTTCCACCACCTCGATCTGCACAAGTCCCCCTCCGGTGCGATGGAGTTCACGGCTCGTCCCGTGGCTCCCTATCTGGTTCCGATCGACGACTTCACGCCGGTCGGCGGCCCCTCCCGGTACCTCGGCGAGGTGCACCCGGAGCAGGTGGCGACGGCCGGGGCCCGCGACGCCGCGCCCCTCGCCACCGGGGCCGGGCTCCGCCCCACGGCCACCACGGCCGTCGAACCCGGCGCCGCCGGTTCCCCCCGGCTGCTGGAACTGCTCGCCCTGGCCGAGGACGAGCCCGAACTCCCCGTCCTCCGCCCGTATCTGTCCGATCCCGAACCGGGCGTCCGGCGCACGGCGGTCACCGTGCTCACCGAGACCGTCCCGGCCGGTACCGGTCCGGCGCTCGCCGCCGCCCTGTCCGACCCCGACGGCGAGGTGCGCTCCGCCGCGGCCGCCTCCCTGCGTGAACTGGCCGAGACGCTGACGCCCGAACCCGCCCTGGGCGGCCCCCTCGCCGAGGCACTGGCCCAGACCGACCCCGTCGTCCGCGCCACCGCCCTCGACCTGCTGCGCATCCTGCGGCTGGGCAGCACCGGCACGTTCGCCGCGGCCCTGGACGACCCCGATGCCCGGGTGCGTATCGAAGCGGTGCGCGGGCTGGTCTCGCTGGACGCCGCCGAGTCGCTCGCCCCGGCCGCCGACGATCCGTCCCGCGAGGTGCGGGTCGCGGTCGCCAAGGCGCTGGGGACACTGCGGGCGGCGCCCCGCGCCGGCGGCGCCCTCGACCGGCTCACCGAGGACCCCGACGCCCTGGTCCGCGGCGCCGCCCTCGCGGCCCTGGCGGACACGGGCTGCCCGGACCCCCTGGTGACCCGTGCGGTCACCGCGCTGTCCGACCCCGCCTGGCAGGTGCGGGCGGGCGCGGCCACCGCGCTGTCCGCCGCCCGTTCCGACCGCGCGGTCCCCGTCCTCGCCAAGGCCCTCGCCGACCGGAACGCCGACGTCCGCAAGGCGGCGGTCCTCGCCCTGACCCGGCACACGGCCACCACCGAGGACGCCCGGACGGCGCTGGCGACCGTCACCGGCGACACGGACGCCGACGTCAGGGCGTACGCGAACCGGGCGTTGTGACTCCGGGGACGGGCACGGAGGCTCCCCTCCGGCGAGTCCCTATATCCAGTCCTCCGGCTCGGGCTCCGGCTCGTGCTCGGGCCAGTCGTCCGCGTCGCCGTGCCCACCGGAAGCGCTGCCCGGCCCGTCCGCCGGGGCGGGCGCGGGCGCCGAGTCGGGCGCGGGCGCCGGGGCGGAGCCCGGTCCCTCCAGTCCGGCCAGCACCTCGACCACGCCCTCCCCGTACGTCGCCAGCTTCTTCTCACCGACGCCGCTGATGCCGCCGAGCTGCGCCACCGAGGTGGGCCAGACGGTGGCGATCTCCCGGAGGGTGGCGTCGTGGAAGATGACGTACGCCGGGACGCCCTGCTCACGTGCCTGTTCCGCGCGCCAGGCGCGCAGCGCCTCGAAGGCGGGGACCAGCTCCGCCGGCAGCTCGACCGCGGCCGCCTTCGCCTTGCGCTCGCCGCGTCCGCCGCCCGCCGACTTGGCCGCGGCGGGCCTCTTGGGCTCCTTGCGCAGCGGCACCTCACGCTCGCGCCGCAGGACCTCGCCGCTGCTGTCGGTCAGCACCAGCGTGCCGTACTCACCCTCGACCGCGAGCAGGCCCTGGGCCAGCAGCTGCCGGGCGACGCCCCGCCACTCGCCCTCGGTCAGCTCCTCGCCGATGCCGAACACGGAGAGCTGGTCGTGGTCGAACTGGATGACCTTGGCGGTGCGCTTGCCCAGCAGGATGTCGATGATCTGCCCGGCGCCGAACTTCTGCCCGCGCTCCCGCTTCAGCCGCACCACCGTCGACAGCACCTTCTGCGCCGCGACCGTGCCGTCCCAGGTCTCGGGCGGGGTCAGGCAGGTGTCGCAGTTGCCGCAGGCGGACCCGTCCGGGTCCTGGCCGAAGTAGGCGAGGAGCTGACCCCGGCGGCACCGGGCGGTCTCGCACAGGGCGAGCATGGCGTCCAGGTGGGACTGGGCCCGGCGGCGGAACGCCTCGTCGCCCTCGCCGGACTGGATCAGCTTGCGCTGCTGAATGACGTCGTTGAGGCCGTACGCCATCCACGCCGTGGAGGGCAGGCCGTCCCGCCCCGCGCGGCCGGTCTCCTGGTAGTAGCCCTCCACCGACTTGGGCAGGTCGAGGTGGGCGACGAACCGCACGTCCGGCTTGTCGATGCCCATGCCGAAGGCGATGGTGGCCACGACCACCAGGCCCTCCTCGCGCAGGAACCTCGACTGGTGCGCCGCGCGGGTGCCCGCGTCCAGACCGGCGTGGTACGGCACCGCCTCGACTCCGTTGCGCGAGAGGAACTCGGCGGTCTTCTCGACCGAGTTGCGCGAGAGGCAGTACACGATGCCGGCGTCCCCGGGGTGCTCCTGCCGCAGGAAGCTCAGGAGCTGTTTCTTGGGGTCGGACTTCGGCACGATCCGGTACTGGATGTTGGGCCGGTCGAAGCTGGCCACGAAGTGCCGCGCCGCCGGCATGTGCAGCCGCTCGGTGATCTCGCGGTGGGTGGCGTCGGTGGCCGTGGCCGTGAGCGCGAGCCGGGGCACGTCCGGCCAGCGCTCACCGAGCAGCGACAGGGAGAGGTAGTCGGGCCGGAAGTCGTGGCCCCACTGGGAGACGCAGTGCGCCTCGTCGATGGCGAAGAGGGAGATCTTGCCGCGGGAGAGCAGGTCGAGGGTGCTGTCCAGGCGCAGCCGCTCGGGCGCCAGGTACAGCAGGTCCAGCTCCCCGGCGAGGAACTCGGCCTCCACCACGCGCCGCTCGTCGAAGTCCTGCGTCGAGTTCATGAACCCGGCCCGCACGCCGAGCGCCCGCAGCGCGTCGACCTGGTCCTGCATCAGCGCGATCAGCGGCGAGACCACTATGCCGGTGCCCGGCCTGACCAGGGACGGGATCTGGTAGCACAGGGACTTTCCACCGCCGGTCGGCATGAGCACGACGGCGTCGCCGCCGGCGATCACGTGCTCGACGATCGCCTCCTGCTCACCGCGGAAGGCGTCGTACCCGAAGACCCGGTGCAGGGTGGCCAGCGCCTCGCTGTCCCCGTCCCTCACCTGCGCCGCCTCAGTCATCTCGCCGATCACGCCCGTCCCGCCCATCGTCTCGTCCCCCGTACGTACTACCTCGCCCGTCCGGTCTGTCCGGTCCATCTGGTCCGTCCTGCCTCGACCACTGCCTCAACGATAGGGGTCCGCACCGACAGCCCGGGAGTTATCCACAGGCTGCCCGACGCGGCCTGCGTCAAGAACACGACGATCGTTCACACGTTCGCGGGAGACCTGCCCGTTTCCGGCGGATAGTCTGATTGCACCCGCGAGACTCCGTCCCATGGGAGCACTGATGAGCGTCGCACCGAAGGCGTCCACACCCGACTGGCCGACCCCGCCGGAGGGCGGCTGGACCGCGGACGACCTGGACCGGCTTCCGAACCTGCCTCCGCACACGGAGCTGATCGACGGGAGTCTCGTCTTCGTGAGTCCGCAGACTCTTTTCCACTCACGCGCTGTCGACTTCTTCAACTGGCAGCTTCACTCCCTCGCCCCGGCGGAGTTCGAGGTCGTCCGAGAGTTCACCATCGACATCGACCGGCAGAACCGGCCGGAGCCGGACGTGATCGTCGTGCGAGGCGACGTGGTGGACGACCCGGAGCAGACCCGCTACCCCGCCGAGGCCGTCACCCTGGCCATCGAAGTCGTCTCCGCGGAGTCGGTCTCCCGCGACCGCGAGACCAAACCCGTGAAGTACGCCCGGGCCGGTATCGCCCACTACTGGCGGGTGGAGAGCGAGAAAGGCCTCGCCGTCGTCCACGCCTTCGAGCTGGAGCCCACCACCCGTGCCTACACCAGCGTCGGCATCTTCCGCGAGCGCATGAAGGTGAGCGCCCCCTTCCCGATGGACCTGGACCTGACCGCCGTCAAACCGCGCCGCGGCGGCGAGTAGCCCCCTCCCCCCGCGAACGGCTGTGGTCCGGCATCTCCTCGAGGAGGTACCGGACCACGCCGTGCAGCCACGAAGCCGCGAGCGCCGCGTCAGCGCACGAACACCCCCGCCTGACCCGCCAGGTCCAGGAAGTACTGCGGCGCCACGCCGAGCACCACCGTGACCGCCACGCCCACGGCGATCGCCGTCATCGTCAGCGGGGACGGCACCGCGACGGTCGGGCCCTCCGGGCGCGGCTCGCTGAAGAACATCAGCACGATCACCCGGATGTAGAAGAACGCCGCGATCGCGGACGAGATCACACCGATCACGACCAGCGGGGCCGCGCCGCCCTCCGCCGCCGCCTTGAACACGGCGAACTTCCCGGAGAACCCGGAGGTCAGCGGGATACCGGCGAAGGCCAGCAGGAACACCGCGAAGACGGCCGCCACCAGCGGGGACCTGCGGCCGAGTCCGGCCCACTTCGACAGGTGCGTCGCCTCGCCGCCCGCGTCGCGCACCAGTGTCACGACCGCGAAGGCGCCGATCGTGACGAAGGAGTACGCGGCCAGGTAGAAGAGGACGGACGAGATGCCCTCCGGCGTGGTCGCGATGACACCGGCGAGGATGAAGCCCGCGTGCGCGATCGACGAGTACGCCAGCAGCCGCTTGATGTCGGTCTGGGTGATCGCGACGATCGCACCGGCCAGCATCGTGATGATCGCCACGCCCCACATCACCGGCCGCCAGTCCCAGCGCAGGCCGGGCAGGACGACGTAGAGGATGCGGAGCAGGGCGCCGAAGGCGGCCACCTTGGTCGCCGCCGCCATGAAGCCGGTCACCGGCGTCGGCGCACCCTGGTACACGTCCGGCGTCCACATGTGGAACGGCACCGCGCCTACCTTGAACAGCAGGCCCATCACGATCAGCGCGGAGCCGACGAGCAGCAGCGCGTCGTTGCCCATGGTGTCCGCGAGCGCCGGGGTGACGTTCTGGACGGTGCCGTCGACGACCTTGGCGATCGTGCCGTACGACATGGAGCCCGCGTAGCCGTAGAGCAGCGCGATGCCGAACAGGGTGAACGCCGAGGCGAAGGCGCCGAGCAGGAAGTACTTGACCGCCGCCTCCTGCGACATGAGCCGCTTGCGGCGGGCCAGCGCGCACAGCAGGTACAGCGGGAGGGAGAAGACCTCCAGCGCCACGAAGAGCGTCAGCAGGTCGTTGGCCGCCGGGAAGACCAGCATGCCGGCGACGGCGAAGAGGAGGAGCGGGAAGACCTCCGTCGTGGTGAAGCCGGCCTTGACCGCCTTCTGCTCGCTCTCGCTGCCGGGTACGGCTGCCGCCTGCGCGGCGAAGGAGTCGACGCGGTTGCCGTGCTGCTCGGGGTCGAGGCGCCGCTCGGCGAAGGTGAACAGGCCGACCAGGCTGGTCAGCAGGATGGTGCCCTGCAGGAACAGGGCCGGTCCGTCGACGGCGACGGCACCCATCGCCGCGATGCCGGCCTTGGTCGTGCCGTATCCGCCCGCCGCGAGGGCGACGATCGCCGCGAACGCCGCGATCAGCGCGACGGCGGACACGAACATCTGCGCGTAGTAGCGGGACCTGCGCGGCACGAATGCTTCGACCAGGATTCCGATGATCGCCGCGCCGAGGACGATGAGGACGGGCGACAGCTGCCCGTACTCGATCTTCGGCGCGTCGATCTTGGCGATCGGGTCGGCCGCCGTCGCCGCCGTTGTCCACAGGCTGTGGACGGCTGTTGCGCTCACTTGGCCGCCTCCACCTCAGGCTGAGGGTCCGTCTTGTGTACGTCGGACATGGTCTGCTCCACCGCCGGGTTGACGATGTCCGTCACGGGCTTCGGGAAGACGCCGAGGAAGATCAGCAGCGCCACCAGCGGCGCCACCACCACCAGCTCGCGCACCCGCAGGTCGGGCATCCCGTTGACCTCCGCCTTCACCGGGCCCGTCATCGTCCGCTGGTAGAGGACGAGGGTGTAGAGCGCGGCGAGGACGATGCCGAGGGTGGCGATGATGCCGATCACCGGATAGCGCGTGAACGTGCCGACCAGGACCAGGAACTCACTGACGAAGGGCGCGAGGCCCGGCAGGGAGAGGGTCGCGAGGCCGCCGATCAGGAAGGTGCCGGCCAGGATCGGGGCGACCTTCTGCACACCGCCGAAGTCGGCGATGAGCCGCGAGCCGCGCCGCGAGATCAGGAACCCGGCGATCAGCATCAGCACGGCGGTCGAGATGCCGTGGTTGACCATGTACAGCGTGGCGCCGGACTGGCCCTGGCTGGTCATCGCGAAGATGCCCATGACGATGAAACCGAAGTGCGAGATCGACGCGTAGGCGATCAGCCGCTTGATGTCGCGCTGGCCGACCGCGAGCAGCGCGCCGTAGATGATGCTGATGACCGCCAGGACCAGGATGACCGGCGTCGCCCACTTGCTGGCCTCCGGGAAGAGCTGGAGGCAGAAGCGGAGCATCGCGAAGGTGCCGACCTTGTCGACGACCGCCGTGATGAGCACGGCGACCGGCGCGGTCGACTCCCCCATGGCGTTGGGCAGCCAGGTGTGCAGCGGGAACAGCGGCGCCTTCACCGCGAAGGCGAAGAAGAAGCCGAGGAACAGCCAGCGCTCGGTGCTGGTCGCCATGTCCAGCGAGCCGTTGGCCCGCGCCTCGGCGATCTCCGTGAGCGAGAAGTTCCCGGCGACCACGTACAGGCCGATCACCGCGGCCAGCATGATCAGACCGCCGGCCAGGTTGTAGAGGAGGAACTTCACCGCGGCGTACGACCGCTGGGTCGCCGCCGTCTTCTCACCGTGCTCGTGCGCCCGGTCCCCGAAGCCGCCGATCAGGAAGTACAGCGGGATCAGCATGGCTTCGAAGAAGATGTAGAAGAGGAAGACGTCGGTGGCCTCGAAGGAGATGATCACCATCGCCTCGACGGCCAGGATCAGGGCGAAGAAGCCCTGCGTCGGCCGCCACCGGCTGCTGCCGGTCTCCAGCGGATCGGCGTCGTGCCAGCCCGCGAGGATGATGAACGGGATCAGCAGGGTGGTCAGCGCGATCAGCGCCACCGCGATGCCGTCCACGCCCAGTTCGTACCGGACGCCGAAGTCCGCGATCCAGGAGTGGGACTCGGTGAGCTGGTAGCGGTCGCCGTCGGGGTCGAAGCGGACCAGGACCGCGATCGCCAGCCCGAGCGTGGCCAGCGAGACCAGCAGCGCCAGCCACTTGGCCGCGGTGCGTTTCGCGGCCGGCACGGCTGCCGTGGCGATCGCCCCGACGGCCGGGAGGGCCGCCGTGACTGTCAGCAGGGGAAAGGACATCGGTATCAGACCGCCCTCATCAGCAGGGTCGCGGCGACCAGGAGCGCCGCACCGCCGAACATCGAGACCGCGTACGAGCGCGCGAAGCCGTTCTGCAGCTTGCGCATCCGCCCGGACAGGCCGCCGACCGAGGCCGCCGTGCCGTTGACGACTCCGTCGACCAGGGTGTGGTCGACGTAGACCAGGGAGCGCGTGAGGTGTTCGCCGCCGCGGACCAGGACCACGTGGTTGAAGTCGTCCTGGAGCAGGTCGCGGCGGGCGGCCCGGGTGAGCAGCGACCCGCGCGGGGCGACGGCCGGGACCGGACGGCGCCCGTACTGCGCCCAGGCGAGGGCGACGCCGACGACCATGCAGGCCACCGTCGCCCCGGTGACCGTACCGGCGCTGATCGGCGCGTCGCCGTGGCTGTGCCCGGTGATGGGCTCCAGCCAGTGCAGGAAGCGGTCGCCGATGCTGAAGAAGGCACCGCCCGCGACCGATCCGACGGCCAGCACGATCATCGGGATCGTCATGAGACCCGGCGACTCGTGCGGGTGCGGCGGCTCGTACTCGCCGCGCGTCTCGGCGGCGGGCTCCACGTCGGGCTTGGCCGGCGACGGCGTCGGGGCGTTGCGCCAGCGCTCCTCGCCGAAGAACGTCATCAGCATCACGCGCGTCATGTAGTACGCGGTGATGGCCGCGCCCAGCAGGGCGCAGGCGCCGAGGATCCAGCCCTCGGTGCCGCCCTTGGCGAACGCCGCCTCGATGATCTTGTCCTTGGAGAAGAAGCCGGACAGGCCGGGGAAGCCGATGATGGCGAGGTAGCCGAGGCCGAAGGTGACGAAGGTGACCGGCATGTACTTGCGCAGTCCGCCGTAGCGGCGCATGTCGACCTCGTCGTTCATGCCGTGCATGACGGAGCCGGCGCCGAGGAACAGCCCGGCCTTGAAGAAGCCGTGCGTCACCAGGTGCATGATCGCGAAGACGTAGCCGATGGGGCCGAGGCCCGCGGCCAGCACCATGTAGCCGATCTGCGACATGGTCGAGCCGGCCAGCGCCTTCTTGATGTCGTCCTTCGCGCAACCGACGATCGCACCGAAGAGCAGCGTGAACGCGCCGACGATGGTGACGACCAGTTGCGCGTCCGGCGCGCCGTTGAAGATGGCGCCGGACCGCACGATCAGGTACACGCCCGCGGTCACCATGGTCGCGGCGTGGATGAGGGCCGAGACCGGGGTCGGGCCCTCCATCGCGTCGCCGAGCCAGGACTGCAGCGGCACCTGGGCGGACTTGCCGCAGGCGGCGAGCAGCAACATCAGGGCGATGGCGGTGAGCTTGCCCTCGTCCGCCCCGCTCGCGAGTCCGGCCTCCCCGTGGCCGCCGAGCACCGGCCCGAAGGCGAAGGTGCCGAACCACAGGAACATCAGCATGATCGCGATGGACAGGCCCATGTCGCCGACGCGGTTGACCAGGAAGGCCTTCTTCGCGGCGGTGGCGGCGCTGGGCTTGTGCTGCCAGAAGCCGATCAGCAGGTAGGAGGCGAGACCGACGCCCTCCCAGCCGACGTACAGCAGCAGGTAGTTGTCGGCGAGGACGAGGATCAGCATCGCCGCGAGGAACAGGTTCAGGTAGCCGAAGAAGCGGCGGCGGCGCTCGTCGTGCTCCATGTACGCGACCGAGTACAGGTGGATGAGCGAGCCGACACCGGTGATGAGCAGGACGAACGTCATCGACAGCTGGTCGAGCCGGAAGGCGACGTCGGCCTGGAAGCCCTCCACCGGGATCCAGCTGAACAGGTGCTGCGTCAGGGTGCGGTCCTCGGCGCCGCTGCCGAGCAGGTCGGCGAAGAGGACGACGCCGATCACGAAGGACACGGCGGCCAGCAGCGTGCCGATCCAGTGGCCGACGCGGTCCAGCCGGCGTCCGCCGCACAGCAGGACGACCGCTCCTAGCAGGGGCGCCGCCACCAGCAGCGCAATCAGGTTCTCCACGTTTCAGCAGCCCCTCACAGCTTCATCAGGCTGGCGTCGTCGACCGAGGCCGAGTGGCGGGAACGGAACAGGGACACGATGATCGCGAGCCCGACCACGACCTCCGCGGCGGCGACGACCATCGTGAAGAAGGCGATGATCTGGCCGTCCAGGTTGCCGTGCATGCGGGAGAAGGCGACGAACGCGAGGTTGCAGGCGTTGAGCATCAGCTCGATGCACATGAAGACCACGATCGCGTTGCGCCGGATCAGCACGCCGGTGGCGCCGATCGTGAACAACAGGGCCGCGAGGTAGAGGTAGTTCACGGGATTCACTTCGACGCCTCCTCGGACCGCGTGGAGTCGGACCGCCCGGCTCCGGACCGCCCGGAGCCCGCCGGGCCGACCGCCTTGCGTTCGAGGCGCTCCTCGGCCCGCTGCTCCAGCGCCTTGAGGTCGCCGAGCGCCTCCATCGACACGTCGCGGATCTGGCCCCGCTCGCGCAGCGTCTTGCTGACGGTCAGCTCGGAGGGGGTGCCGTCGGGCAGCAGGCCCGCGATGTCGACCGCGTTGTGCCGGGCGTACACGCCGGGTGCCGGCAGCGGCGGCAGGTGCTTGCCGTCGCGGATGCGCTGCTCGGACAGCTCGCGCTGGGTCCTTGCGCGCTCGGTGCGCTCGCGGTGGGTGAGCACCATCGCGCCGACGGCTGCCGTGATGAGCAGCGCGCCGGTGATCTCGAAGGCGAAGACGTACTTCGTGAAGATGAGGGACGCGATGCCCTCCACGTTGCCGTTCGCGTTGGCCTGGGCGAGGCCGGTGAACTCGGAGACGGAGGCGTTGCCGATGCCGGCGATCAGCAGGATGCCGAAGCCGAGCCCGGACAGCAGGGCCAGCCAGCGCTGGCCCTTGATGGTCTCCTTCAGCGAGTCCGCCGCGGTGACACCGACGAGCATCACCACGAACAGGAACAGCATCATGATGGCGCCGGTGTAGACGACGATCTGCACGATGCCGAGGAAGTAGGCGCCGTTGGCCAGGTAGAACACCGCCAGGACGATCATCGTCCCGGCGAGGCACAGCGCACTGTGCACGGCCTTCTTCATGAAGACGGTGCACAGGGCGCCGATCACCGCGACCGTGCCGAGGATCCAGAACTGGACGGCCTCTCCGGTGGAGGTGCCGGCGGAGAGGGTCGCCGCGGCGGCGAGCTGCGCGCTCATCGGCGGATCACCTCCTCCGACGCCGGCTCGGTCGCGCCGAAGGTCGAGTCGCCCTCCTGGACGACCTCGCCCTTGGAGTGGGCGACCTGCTGGACCGTGCCCGGCGCGGCCTCGGTGACCAGGCCCCGGTAGTAGTCCTGCTCGTCGGTGCCGGGGTAGATGGCGTGCGGCGAGTCGACCATGCCCTCCTCCAGACCGGCGAGCAGCTGGTCCTTGGTGAAGATGAGGTTGGCGCGGCTGGAGTCGGCCAGCTCGAACTCGTTGGTCATCGTCAGCGCGCGCGTGGGGCACGCCTCGATGCACAGGCCGCACAGGATGCAGCGGGCGTAGTTGATCTGGTAGACGCGGCCGTACCGCTCGCCCGGCGAGTAGCGCTCCTCGTCGGTGTTGTCCGCGCCCTCGACGTAGATGGCGTCGGCGGGACAGGCCCAGGCGCACAACTCGCAGCCGACGCACTTCTCCAGGCCGTCCGGATGGCGGTTGAGCTGGTGCCGTCCGTGGAAGCGCGGAGCGGTGGTCTTCTTCTGTTCCGGGTACTGCTCGGTCAGCCGCTTCTTGAACATGGCCTTGAAGGTCACGCCGAAGCCGGCCACGGGGTTCATGAAACCGGGCTCGGTCCCCTTGCGGTCCACGTTTTCCGTGGTGTCCCGGTGTTCCTCGCGTTCCTCAGCCATCGGACACCTCCTTTCCATCCGTAGGTCCGCCCGCAGGTCCGTCACTGTGAGTATCGGGCCCACCACTGACAATCAGCTCCCGCTCCCGGCGGGGACGGCGCCTGGGCACCGGCGGCACCTGCTGTCCGGGCATCGGCGGGACGGGGAATCCGCCGGCCATCGGGTCGAAGGCGGCCTCCGTCCCGGTCCCGGCCTCCGTCCCGGTCCCGGTCTCGGCAGGCTGGTCGGCGGCCTTGCCGCCCTTGTCGCGGTACATGTCCACGAGGAACGACAACAGCAGCAGGACCAGGACGCCGCCGCCGATGTAGAGGGCGATGTCGCTGAAGCCGTAGTTCTCGTTCCTGAGGGCCCGCACGGTCGCGACCAGCATCAGCCAGACCAGGGAGACCGGGATGAGGACCTTCCAGCCGAGCTTCATCAACTGGTCGTAGCGGACCCGGGGCAGGGTGCCGCGCAGCCAGATGAAGAAGAACAGCAGCAACTGGACCTTGACCACGAACCAGAGCAGCGGCCACCAGCCGTGGTTGGCGCCCTCCCAGAAGGTGCTGATCGGCCAGGGGGCCCGCCAGCCGCCGAGGAACAGCGTGGTGGCGACCGCCGAGACCGTCACCATGTTCACGTACTCGGCGAGCATGAACATCGCGAACTTGATCGACGAGTACTCGGTGTTGAAGCCGCCCACCAGGTCGCCCTCGGACTCGGGCATGTCGAAGGGGGCGCGGTTGGTCTCGCCGACCATCGTGACGATGTACAGGATGAAGGAGACCGGCAGCAGCACGATGTACCAGCGGTCGTCCTGCTGGGCGACGATCTCCGAGGTCGACATCGAACCCGAGTAGAGGAACACCGAGGCGAACGCGGCGCCCATCGCGATCTCGTAGGAGATCATCTGCGCGCAGGAGCGCAGTCCGCCGAGCAGCGGGTACGTCGATCCGGAGCTCCAGCCGGCGAGCACGATGCCGTAGATGCCGACCGAGGCGACCGCCAGGATGAACAGCATCGCGATCGGCAGGTCGGTGAGCTGCATGGCGGTGCGGTGGCCGAAGATCGAGACCTCGTTGCCGGCCGGCCCGAAGGGGATCACCGCGATCGCCATGAAGGCCGGGATGGCCGCCACGATCGGCGCGAGGATGTAAACCGCCTTGTCGGCGCGCTTGACGACGACGTCTTCCTTGAGCATCAGCTTGATGCCGTCGGCGAGCGACTGGAGCATGCCCCAGGGGCCGTGCCGGTTCGGGCCGATGCGCAGCTGCATCCAGGCGACGACCTTGCGCTCCCACACGATGGAGAACAGCACGGTCACCATCAGGAAGGCGAAGCAGAAGACCGCCTTGATGACGACCAGCCACCAGGGGTCGGTGCCGAACATCGAGAGGTCTTCAGCGGCGAGGTACGGGCTCATGCCTCCACCTCCTTGGGGGCGGCACCCTCGGGCGTCGCCGGACCGATGCGGACGAGGGTGCCGGGCAGTACCCCGGCGTTGGAGGCGACGCCGGTGCCGGCCGAGTTCAACGGGAGCCAGACCACCCGGTCGGGCATCTCGGTGACCTGCAGCGGGAATTCGACGGCTCCGGCGGGCCCGGTCACGGCAAGGACGTCGCCGTCCTTGACGCCCGCCTCGGCGGCCGTTGCGGCCGACAGCCGCGCGCGGGCGGCGTGCCGGGTGCCGGCCAGCGCCTCGTCGCCCTGCTGGAGCAGGCCCTGGTCGAGCAGCAGCCGGTGCCCGGCCAGTACGGCCTCTCCTGCGGCCGGCCGCGGCAGCGCGCTCGCGGTCTGCAGCGGCTCACCGGCCCGCGGCCCGTCCCAGGCGCCGAGCCGGTCGATCTCCGCGCGCGTGGTGCGCAGATCGGGCAGGCCCAGGTGTACGTCCATGGCGTCGGCCAGCATCTGCAGGACGCGGGCGTCGGTGGGAGCCAGCCGCCGGGTCATCTGGTCGGGCTTGAGCGCGGCCTCGAAGAAGCGCACCCTGCCCTCCCAGTTGAGGAAGGTGCCGGGCTTCTCGGCGACCGCGGCGACGGGCAGGACCACGTCGGCGCGTTCGGTGACCTCGCCGGGCCGCAGCTCCAGCGACACCACGAACCCGGCCTCGTCCAGTGCCGCACGCGCGCGCGTGGGGTCGGGCAGGTCGGCGACCTCCACGCCCGCCACGAGCAGCGCCTGCAGTTCGCCCCGGGCCGCGGCCTCGACGATCTCGCCGGTGTCGCGCCCGTAGCGGTGCGGCAGGTCGGCCAGGCCCCACAGGGCGGCGACCTCCTCACGCGCGCGCGGGTCGGTCGCCGGGCGTCCGCCGGGCAGCAGCGACGGCAGCGCACCCGCCTCGATCGCACCGCGCTCCCCGGCCCGGCGCGGGATCCACACCAGCCGGGCGCCGGTCGCCGCCGAGGTCCGTACGGCGGAGGTGAGGCCGCCGGCCACGGACGCCAGCCGCTCACCGACGACGATCACGGCGCCCTCGGCGCGCAGTGCCTCGGCGGCCTGGGTGCCGCCCTCCTCCAGGCCGACGCCGCTGGCGAGGGCGTCCAGCCACTCGGTCTCGGTGCCGGGAGCGGCGGGGAGCAGGGTGCCGCCCGCCTTCTCCAGGCCCCGCGTGGCGTGCGTGGCCAGGGAGAAGACCTTCTGCCCGTGCTTGCGCCACGCCTTGCGCAGCCGGAGGAAGACGCCGGGCGCCTCCTCCTCGGCCTCGAAGCCGACCAGCAGGACGGCGGGCGCCTTCTCCAGCGACGTGTACGTGACGCCGGTTCCGTCGAGGTCGCGGCCCCGTCCGGCGATCCGGGCGGCCAGGAAGTCGGCCTCCTCGGCGCTGTGCACGCGCGCGCGGAAGTCGATGTCGTTGGTGTCGAGCGCCACGCGCGCGAACTTGCTGTACGCGTAGGCGTCCTCGACGGTGAGCCGTCCGCCGGTCAGGACGCCGGTGCGGCCCCTGGAGGCCAGCAGTCCCTGTGCGGCGATCTGCAGCGCCTCCGGCCAGGAGGCCGGCTCCAGCTCGCCCTCGGCGTTGCGCACCAGGGGCGTGGTGAGCCGGTCGCGCTGCTGGGCGTACCGGAATCCGAAGCGCCCCTTGTCGCAGATCCACTCCTCGTTGACCTCGGGCTCGTTGGCCGCGAGGCGCCGCATGACCTTGCCGCGCCGGTGGTCGGTGCGGGTGGCGCAGCCGCCGGAGCAGTGCTCGCACACCGACGGCGAGGAGATCAGGTCGAAGGGCCGGGAGCGGAACCGGTAGGCCGCCGAGGTGAGCGCGCCGACCGGGCAGATCTGGATGGTGTTGCCGGAGAAGTACGACTCGAAGGGGTCGACCTCGCCGGTGCCGACCTGCTGGAGCGCGCCCCGCTCGATCAGCTCGATCATCGGGTCGCCCGCGACCTGGTTGGAGAACCGGGTGCAGCGGGCGCACAGGACGCAGCGCTCGCGGTCGAGCAGGACCTGTGTGGAGATCGGCACGGGCTTCTCGTAGGTCCGCTTCTTGCCCTCGAAGCGGGAGTCGGCCTGGCCGTGCGACATGGCCTGGTTCTGCAGGGGGCACTCGCCGCCCTTGTCGCAGACCGGGCAGTCCAGCGGGTGGTTGATGAGCAGCAGCTCCATCACACCGTGCTGGGCCTTCTCGGCGACGGGCGAGGTGAGCTGGGTCTTCACCACCATGCCGTCGGTGCAGGTGATGGTGCAGGACGCCATGGGCTTGCGCTGGCCCTCGACCTCGACGATGCACTGGCGGCAGGCGCCGGCCGGGTCGAGGAGGGGGTGGTCGCAGAACCGGGGGATCTCGATGCCGAGCTGCTCGGCGGCCCGGATGACCAGGGTGCCCTTGGGGACACTGATCTCGGCGCCGTCGATCGTCAGCGACACGAGGTCCTCCGGCGGGACCGCCGCCTCTCCCCCTCCCGAGGGAGCATTGGTGGTCACTGTCATGCCTTCACCTCCGTGCGGTCGGCCCAGGCCGTCGACTTGGCCGGGTCGAAGGGGCAGCCGCGGCCCGTGATGTGCTCCTCGTACTCCTCGCGGAAGTACTTGAGCGAGGAGAAGATCGGCGAGGCGGCACCGTCGCCGAGGGCGCAGAAGGACTTGCCGTTGATGTTGTCGGCGATGTCGTTCAGCTTGTCGAGGTCGGACATCTGTCCCTTGCCGGCCTCGATGTCGCGCAGCAACTGGACGAGCCAGTACGTGCCTTCGCGGCAGGGTGTGCACTTGCCGCAGGACTCGTGGGCGTAGAACTCGGTCCAGCGGGTGACGGCGCGCACGACGCAGGTCGTCTCGTCGAAGCACTGGAGCGCCTTGGTGCCGAGCATGGAACCGGCGGCGCCCACTCCTTCGTAGTCCAGGGGGACGTCGAGGTGCTCGTCGGTGAACATCGGCGTCGAGGAACCGCCGGGCGTCCAGAACTTGAGGCGGTGGCCGGGCCGCATGCCGCCGCTCATGTCGAGGAGCTGGCGCAGCGTGATGCCGAGCGGCGCCTCGTACTGGCCGGGTCCCGCGACGTGGCCGCTGAGCGAGTAGAGCGTGAAGCCCGGGGACTTCTCGCTGCCCATCGACCTGAACCAGTCCTTGCCCTTGTTCAGGATCGCGGGAACCGAAGCGATCGATTCGACGTTATTCACCACAGTCGGGCAGGCATAGAGGCCGGCCACAGCAGGGAAGGGGGGACGGAGCCGCGGTTGACCCCGGCGGCCTTCGAGCGAGTCGAGCAGTGCGGTCTCCTCACCGCAGATGTACGCGCCCGCGCCCGCGTGCACGGTGAGGGTGAGATCGAGTCCGCTGCCCAGGATGTTCTCGCCGAGGAAGCCGGCCTCGTGGGCCTCGCGCACGGCCTCGTGCAACCGCCGCAGCACTGGGACGACTTCACCACGCAGATAGATGAAGGCATGCGAAGACCTGATGGCGTAACACGCGATGACGATGCCCTCGATGAGGCTGTGCGGGTTCGCGAAGAGGAGCGGGATGTCCTTGCAGGTCCCCGGCTCCGATTCGTCGGCGTTGACAACTAGATAGTGAGGCTTGCCGTCCCCCTGAGGAATGAACTGCCACTTCATCCCCGTCGGGAACCCGGCACCGCCGCGTCCACGCAGACCGGACTCCTTGACGTACGCGATCAGGTCGTCCGGCGCCATCGCCAGCGCCTTGCGGAGCCCCTCGTACCCCTCGTGCCTCCGGTAGACGTCGAGAGTCCACGACTCGTCCTCGTCCCAGAAGGCCGACAGCACGGGTGCGAGCAGCTTCTCCGGGCTGCTGCCCCTGATCTCGGCTGCCACGGTCATCACTCCCCCTCCTCGGCGGTAGGCCCTGCCGGGTTGGAAGGGTCGGATGCCGATGTGTCCTGCGGCGCGTCGTGCGAGCTGAGGTGTTCCGTCGGGGACGGGTCGTGCACGGCCCGGTCCTGCGGCGCGTCGTGCGGTCCGCCGTCCCGCGGGTGCACGACGCGCGCGGCGGACGCCTCGCCCTTCGCCAGCTTCAGTCCGGCCAGGGAGGCGGGACCCGCGCTGCCGCCGGCCGCGACGGCGCCGTCCCGCTCGTCGGGGAAGCCCGCCAGGATCCGGGCGGTCTCCTTGAAGGTGCACAGCGGCGCACCGCGCGTGGGCGTCACCGGCCGTCCCGCGCGCAGGTCGTCGACGAGCGCCTTGACGCTCGCCGGGGTCTGGTTGTCGAAGAACTCCCAGTTGACCATCACGACCGGTGCGAAGTCGCAGGCCGCGTTGCACTCGATGTGCTCCAGGGTGACCTTGCCGTCCTCGGTGGTCTCGCCGTTGCCGACGCCGAGGTGTTCCTGGAGGGACTCGAAGATGGCGTCGCCGCCCATCACCGCGCACAGCGTGTTGGTGCACACGCCGACCTGGTAGTCACCGCTCGGCCCGCGCCGGTACATGGTGTAGAAGGTGGCGACCGCGGTGACCTCGGCGGTGGTGAGGCCCAGCATGTCCGCGCAGAACTGCATCCCGGTGCGCGTGACGTGCCCCTCCTGCGACTGCACGAGGTGCAGCAGCGGCAGGAGGGCGGACCGGGAGTCCGGGTAGCGGGCGATGACCTCGCGCGCGTCGGTCTCCAGCCGGGCCCGGACGTCGTCCGGGTAGGCGGGCGCGGGCAGTTCCGGCATGCCCAGGCTGACGCCCCGCTCCGAAGAAGAGGTGGTCACCGGTCGACGCCTCCCATCACGGGGTCGATGGATGCCACGGCGACGATGACGTCGGCGACCTGGCCGCCCTCGCACATCGCCGCCATGGCCTGCAGGTTGGTGAAGGACGGGTCGCGGTAGTGGACCCGGAAGGGGCGGGTGCCGCCGTCGGAGACGACGTGCACCCCGAGTTCGCCCTTGGGCGACTCGACCGCCGCGTACGCCTGTCCCGGCGGCACCCGGAAGCCCTCGGTGACCAGCTTGAAGTGGTGGATCAGGGCCTCCATGGAGGTGCCCATGATCTTCTTGATGTGGTCGAGGGAGTTGCCGAGGCCGTCCGGCCCCAGGGCGAGCTGTGCGGGCCAGGCGATCTTCTTGTCGGCGACCATGACCGGGCCGGGCTGGAGCCGGTCCAGGCACTGCTCGACGATCCTGAGCGACTGGCGCATCTCCTCCAGCCGGATCAGGAAGCGGCCGTAGGAGTCGCAGGTGTCGGCGGTCGGGACGTCGAAGTCGTACGTCTCGTAGCCGCAGTACGGCTGGGTCTTGCGCAGGTCGTGCGGGAGGCCGGTGGACCTGAGGACGGGGCCGGTGGCGCCGAGCGCCATGCAGCCGGCCAGGTCGAGGTAGCCGACGTCCTGCATGCGGGCCTTGAAGATGGGGTTCCCGGTGGCGAGCTTGTCGTACTCCGGGAGGTTCTTGTTCATCTTCTTCACGAACTCGCGGATCTGGTCCACCGCGCCCGGGGGCAGGTCCTGGGCGAGCCCGCCTGGGCGGATGTACGCGTGGTTCATCCTGAGGCCGGTGATCAGCTCGTAGATGTCGAGAATCAGTTCACGATCGCGGAAGCCGTAGATCATGATCGTGGTGGCGCCCAGCTCCATGCCGCCGGTGGCGATGGCCACCAGGTGCGAGGAGAGCCGGTTCAGCTCCATCAGCAGGACCCGGATGATCGTGGCCCGGTCCGGGATCTGGTCCTCGATGCCGAGGAGCTTCTCGACGCCCAGGCAGTACGCCGCCTCGTTGAAGAACGGCGTCAGGTAGTCCATGCGCGTCACGAACGTGGTGCCCTGCGTCCAGGTCCGGTACTCGAGGTTCTTCTCGATGCCGGTGTGCAGGTAGCCGATGCCGCAGCGGGCCTCGGTGACCGTCTCGCCGTCGATCTCCAGGATGAGGCGGAGCACGCCGTGCGTGGACGGGTGCTGGGGGCCCATGTTGACGACGATGCGCTCGTCGTCGGCGCGGGCCGCGGACTGGACGACCTCGTCCCAGTCGCCGCCGGTGACCGTGTAGACGGTGCCTTCGGTCGTCTCCCTCGGGGAGGCGTGGGAAGTGCTCACGAGTACGACCTCCGCTGGTCCGGAGCCGGGATCTGGGCGCCCTTGTACTCGACGGGGATGCCGCCGAGGGGGTAGTCCTTGCGCTGCGGAAAGCCCTGCCAGTCGTCCGGCATCATGATCCGCGTCAGGGCCGGGTGACCGTCGAAGACGATGCCGAAGAAGTCGTACGTCTCGCGCTCGTGCCAGTCGTTCGTCGGATAGACGGAGACCAGCGACGGGATGTGCGGGTCACCGTCGGGGGCGCTGACTTCGAGGCGGATCAGCCGGTTGTGGGTGATCGAGCGCAGGTGGTAGACGGCGTGCAGCTCGCGGCCCTTGTCGTGCGGGTAGTGGACGCCGCTGACGCCGGTGCACAGTTCGAAGCGCAGGGCCGGGTCGTCGCGCAGGGTGCGGGCGACGCGGACCAGGTGCTCGCGCTCGATGTGGAAGGTCAGCTCGTCGCGGTCGACGACCGTCTTCTCGATGGCGTTGTCGGGCAGGAGCCCCTGCTCCTCCAGCGCGCCCTCGAGCTCGTCGGCGACCTCGTCGAACCAACCCCCGTAGGGCCGGCTCGCCGGTCCGGGGAGCCGGACGGAGCGGACCAGGCCGCCGTAGCCGGAGGTGTCGCCGCCGTTGTTGGCGCCGAACATGCCGCGCTGGACGCGGATCTCCTCGCCGCCCTGGCCCCGCTGGCCTGGCAGGTTCTCCGCGGACAGGTCCTTCTCGGGGTTGACCTCGTTCGCGTCACCCGCGGTGTTGTTCGCGTCGCTCACCGCAGCAGCCCCTTCATCTCGATCGTGGGCAGGGCCTTGAGTGCCGCTTCCTCCGCCTCGCGGGCCGCTTCCTCCGCGTTCACCCCGAGCTTGGAGCTCTGGATCTTCTGGTGGAGCTTGAGGATGGCGTCCATCAGCATCTCGGGCCGCGGCGGGCAGCCGGGCAGGTAGATGTCGACCGGGACGACGTGGTCGACGCCCTGGACGATGGCGTAGTTGTTGAACATGCCGCCCGAGGAGGCGCAGACCCCCATGGAGATGACCCACTTCGGGTTCGGCATCTGGTCGTAGACCTGCCGCAGCACCGGCGCCATCTTCTGGCTGACCCGGCCCGCGACGATCATGAGGTCCGCCTGCCGCGGTGAGCCGCGGAAGACCTCCATGCCGAAGCGCGCCAGGTCGTAGCGGCCGGCGCCGGTGGTCATCATCTCGATGGCACAGCAGGCGAGGCCGAACGTGGCCGGGAAGACGGACGACTTGCGCACCCAGCCCGCGGCCTGCTCGACGGTGGTCAGCAGGAAGCCGCTCGGCAGTTTTTCTTCGAGTCCCATGTCAAAGGCCCCTCAGTCCCATTCCAGGCCGCCGCGCCGCCATACGTACGCGTACGCGACGAAGACGGTGAGCACGAAGAGCAGCATCTCCACGAGCCCGAAAATCCCCAGGGCGTCGAAGGTGACGGCCCAGGGGTAGAGGAAGACGATCTCGATATCGAAGATGATGAAGAGCATCGCCGTCAGGTAGTACTTGATGGGGAAGCGCCCGCCGCCGGCCGGCGTGGGGGTCGGCTCGATGCCGCACTCGTAGGCCTCGAGCTTCGCCCGGTTGTACCGCTTCGGACCGATCAGCGTGGCCATCACCACGGAGAAGATCGCAAAGCCTGCCCCGAGGGCTCCCAGTACGAGGATGGGCGCATACGCGTTCACCGCTCCTCGCTCCTCTCAGTCGGCACTGACTGCTGGCGGTTGCACTGGACTCACAGCCGCCCCAACAGCCCCACGAGCCCCGCCCGTCCCGACGAAGATCGCGAACATGTGAAGCAGGTCACAAGCCCAACTGCCTCGCATCCTATGCCCGACACTCTGTGATCTGCGACACGGGGTATTACACAAGCTTTGTGATCTCCACCACCTGACGAACGATCATGAAGTCGGATGAGCGGTGATCTTCACACAAGAAGCGTTCACCTGATCACCAGAGGTGACAATTTCGCTCGTCGCCGCTGGCCAGAGGGTCGACACACAGCGCGTCTCCATATCAAGAGGCTTCCCTTGCATGCAAATTGGTGCTGGACGCAGTCCCTTGATAGAGGAGGCGTTCACACCTGAGGGGGAGGGTCGGGGACCGGTGTGGACACGTGCACGCGTTCACGAGCGCCGGCAGGCGTTGCCGTGGTGCCTCGCACGCGACGGACGCGTGCGTCGGGGTAACCGTTCCGTGACCTGTGCCACATTCATGAGAGGTGTCTGAGAACCGGGCTTGGCCAAGTGTCCCAACAAGTGGTAAGCGTGGGGCAATTCGGGCGTAACGATCAAAGACCGTGATCACAGGCTGGTTACGGCCCGTCCACTATGTCCGTTACGGCGTCAATAAAGAGCGACACGCCCGGGATTCAACGGCTCGATTGAACAACTGTGGCGCAGCACACGTTTCTTGAAGGTATGGAGGAGCTACTGATACCGGTTGTCCCTATGTCCCACACCGCTCACATACGCAGCCACCGGAAGCCCCGCCGCAGCGCGTCGACGATCGCGATGCGGGCCGGAGTTGCCGGTGGCGTCCTCAGCACCCTGGCAGTGGCCGGTGCGTCGGGGTCGGCCAACGCGGCCGAACCGGTGACGCAGACCCTTGAACTGCCCACCCTGACGGCCGACCTGGCCGCTCAGGTCGCCCAGTCCGCGGACGTCACGCAGCAGGCGGCCGCGAGCTACCAGCTGCAGGCCGAGCGTGACGCGGCGGCCGCAAAGGCCGCCAAGCAGGCCAAGACGGACCTCGCCGAGGCCAAGAAGAAGGCCGCGGAAGCCAAGAAGAAGGCCGAGGAGGCCGAGCGCAAGGAGGCCGCCGAGCGCGCCTCGCGCGCCGCCGAGCGCACCACTCTGAGCGCTTCCTCGGACACCGGTTCCTCCACCGGCACGAGCAGCAACAGCAGCACCGGCACGTCCACGGCCACCGGTTCGGCCGCCGCCGTCGTCTCCTTCGTGCAGGCCCAGGTCGGCAAGGCGTACGTCTCCGGCGCCACCGGCCCGTCCGCCTACGACTGCTCCGGTCTCGTGCAGGCCGCCTTCAAGCAGGTCGGCATCAGCCTGCCGCGCGTCTCCCAGGCGCAGTCGACGGCCGGCACCCAGGTCGGGCTGGACAACCTCCAGCCGGGCGACATCCTCTACTGGGGCGGCGCGGGCAGCGCGTACCACGTGGGTGTCTACGTCGGCGGCGGCATGTTCGTCGGCGCGCAGAACTCCTCCACGGGCGTCGTCGAGAAGCCGCTCTCGTACGACCCGCCGAGCGGCGCGGTGCGCGTGCTGTAACCGCACCCACCCGTACACACGAAGTACGCGCGAAGGGCCGCAGCCGCTCGGGGGCTGCGGCCCTTCGCGGGCTCCTGGCATGCTCGGGCGCGGGCCGGTTCCTTCCGGCCCGTCCACGAGCCGAAGGAGAGAGAACGTCATGCCGAGCGTCTTCGTCCAGGGGCGGCCCACCGCCTCCTATCCCCCGTTCGCGCCCGAGGCCCGGCGCGGATCGGTGCGGCGCGTCACCGAGGTCGGCGAGGAGGTGCTGCACAGGCCGTGCCGGGACGTCACGGAGTTCGGGCCCGACCTCGCCGCGCTCATCGACGACATGTTCCGCACGATGTACGTCGCGGAGGGAGCCGGCCTGGCGGCCAATCAGGTCGGGGTCGACCTGCGTCTGTTCGTCTACGACTGCCCGGACGACGATGGTGTCCGACATGTCGGGCACATCGTCAATCCGGTGCTGGAGGCCCTCGACCCGGCCGCGCGCCGGCTGCTCGACGAGGGCGAGGGGTGCCTGTCGGTGCCGGGCGCCACCATGGCCGTACCGCGGCCCGACCGGGCCGTCGTGCGCGGCCTGGACAAGGACGGCGCGCCGCTCCTCGTCGAGGGCACGGGCTACTTCGCGCGCTGCCTCGCCCACGAGACCGACCACGTGAACGGGCACGTCTACCTCGACCGGCTCTCCGGCCGGGAGCGGAAGGCGGCGCTGCGGCAGTCGGCGGACCGGCGCGAGGAGGTCTTCGCGCGCCGGGCCGCCAACGCCGCGGCCTTCACCGCCTGACCGGCCCTGGGGCCCGGAGTCCGGCCGGGCCCCAGGCTCAGGGCCCTGCCCAAGGCGCCGGCCTCACGCCTTCGGTGCGACCTTGCTCAGTCCGTTGATGATGCGGTCCATCGCGTCGCCGCCCGTCGGGTCCGTCAGGTTGGCGAGCATCTTCAGGGTGAACTTCATCAGGATCGGGTGGGTGAGGCCGCGCTGGGTCGCGATCTGCATGACCTTCGGGTTGCCGATGAGCTTCACGAAGGCGCGGCCCAGGTTGTAGTAGCCGCCGTAGGTGTCCTTCAGGACGCGCGGATAGCGCTGCAGGGCGATCTCGCGCTGGGCCGGCGTCGCCCGCGCGTGGGCCTGGACGACGACGTCGGCGGCGATCTGGCCGGACTCCATGGCGTAGGCGATGCCCTCGCCGTTGAAGGGGTTCACCAGGCCGCCGGCGTCGCCGACGAGGAGCAGGCCCTTGGTGTAGTGGGGCTGGCGGTTGAAGGCCATGGGCAGGGCGGCGCCGCGGATCGGGCCGGTCATGTTGTCCGGGGTGTAACCCCAGTCCTCGGGCATGGACGCGCACCATGCCTTGAGGATCTCGCGCCAGTCCAGCTCCTTGAAGGCGGCGGAGGTGTTCAGGACGCCGAGGCCGACGTTGGAGGTGCCGTCGCCCATGCCGAAGACCCAGCCGTAGCCCGGCAGCAGACGGTCCTGCGCGCCGCGCCGGTCCCACAGCTCCAGCCAGGACTCCAGGTAGTCGTCGTCGTGGCGGGGCGAGGTGAAGTACGTGCGGACGGCGACGCCCATGGGGCGGTCCTCGCGGCGGTGCAGGCCCATGGCCAGGGACAGCCGGGTGGAGTTGCCGTCGGCGGCCACGACCAGCGGCGCGTGGAAGGTGACCTCGCGCTTGTCCTCGCCCAGCTTGGCGTGCACGCCGGTGATGCGGCCGGTGCGGTCGTCGACGATCGGCGCGCCGACGTTGCAGCGCTCGTACAGGCGCGCGCCGGCCTTCTGGGCCTGCCGGGCGAGCTGCTCGTCGAAGTCGTCGCGCTTGCGGACGAGTCCGTAGTCGGGGAAGGAGGCCAGATCCGGCCAGTCCAGCTGGAGGCGCGAGCCGCCGCCGATGATGCGCAGGCCCTTGTTGCGCAGCCAGCCGGCCTCCTCGGAGATGTCGATGCCCATGGCGACCAGCTGCTTGACCGCGCGCGGGGTCAGGCCGTCGCCGCAGACCTTCTCCCTGGGAAAGGCGGTCTTCTCCAGCAGCAGGACGTCGAGTCCCGACTTGGCCAGGTGGTACGCGGTGGTGGAGCCGGCCGGCCCCGCGCCCACGACGATGACGTCGGCGGTGTTCTCGGAGAGCGGCTCAGTCTCGACGGTCACGGCGGGATCTCCCCAAGTTCGGAATCTGCGTGCCGACCGGCACTGGTCATGGGCAGTCTATTCAGCGTCACCGATCACCCGGCTGAAGGGCTGCCCAGTGAAGCGACCTCTCCCCGTTGTACGGTTGCGCGTCCCCACCGACGAGGACGCCGTCGCCTGGCACCGGATCTTCGACGACCCGGACGTCATGGAGTTCCACGGAGGGAGGCCCGCGGAGCTGTCCGTCTACGAGGAGCTGACCGCCCGCCAGCGCCGGCACGACGCCGAGCACGGCTTCTGCCTGTGGACCATGGTGGACGAGTCCGGGCAGGTCATAGGGTTCACCGGCGCCCAGCCGTGGCCGGGTGACTGGGGCCCCAGGGGCGAGATCGAGATCGGCTGGCGGCTCGGCCGGGCCCACTGGGGCAAGGGGTACGTCACGGCGGCCGCCCGGCAGACGCTGGAGCGGGTGCGCGGTGCGGGTGTGGCGGAGGTGGTCGCGATGGTCAACGCGCGCAACGCCCGGTCCATCGCGGTCACGGAGCGGCTGGGCATGCGGCTCGCCGAGGTCTTCACGATCCCGTCGTCCGAGCAGCGGGGGCACTGCTACCGCCTTCCCCTGTCCCAGCCGTCCGCTGCCCCCACCAGTGCGTGACGCAGGGTAATCGACTGTCACAGTAAGCCACTTGACGCTTCCGGGCGGTGCGCGGCGGGGCTACGCTGCCGGGTACCGCTGGGGGTGACGTCCGTGCGCCTGGTACCCGAGATTCCCGAGAACCGCGACGTCCGCGTGCCGCGCCTGGTCGGTCTGATGGCCGTGGACGCGCACGAGGCCGCCCGCGCGCAGGACCTGTTCCTGACCGCGCCGGACCGGCCCGATCTCCGGGCCGCCGCCGTCGACCACGTCGTACGCCAGTACCCGCCGCCCGGCGCGCAGGTGCCGCGGAAGTCGGCGGTGTACGTGTGGTTCGACTTCGGGGAGGGCGAGGGCGGCGGGGGCATCCGCGAGCCGCGTGTGCCGCGTCCTCCGCTGGGCGGGCTCCGCCGGGAGCTGGCGGAGCCGGGGGAACCGCCGTCCTACTGCGCCGCGCTCAGCTCGTCTTGAAGCCGCGGTGCAGCGTCACCACGCCGCCCGTCAGATTGCGCCAGGCGACCTTCGACCAGCCGGCCTTGCCCAGCCGCGCGGCGAGCGCGGGCTGATCGGGCCAGGCCCGGATGGACTCGGCGAGGTAGACGTACGCGTCCGGGTTGGACGACACCGCCCGGGCCACCGGCGGCAGGGCGCGCATCAGGTACTCGGTGTAGACGGTGCGGAACGGCGCCCAGGTCGGGTGCGAGAACTCGCAGATGACGACCCGCCCGCCGGGACGCGTCACCCGGTACATCTCGCGCAGCGCGGCGTCCGTGTCCTGGACGTTGCGCAGCCCGAAGGAGATGGTGACGGCGTCGAAGACGTCGTCCCTGAACGGCAGCCGCGTCGCGTCGCCCGCGGTGAACGGCAGCCAGGAGTGCCGTTCCTTGCCGACCTGGAGCATGCCCTGGGAGAAGTCGCAGGGGACGACGTAGGCACCGGTGCGGGCGAAGGGCAGAGAGGAGGTGGCGGTGCCGGCCGCCAGGTCCAGGACCTTCTGCGCGGGGCGGGCGTCGACGGCTCTGGCGACCGCCTTGCGCCACGCCCGGTCCTGGCCGAGCGAGAGCACGGCGTTCGTCAGGTCGTACCGTTCCGCGACGTGGTCGAACATCGAGGCGACTTCGTGCGGCTGCTTGTTCAGGGAGGCGCGGGTCACGGGCCCATTGTTGCAGCCCCGTCCCACGCCACCGTCCCGCGGCCCCACCCCGCACCCCGAGCCGCAGCCCCGGCTCACGGCAGCAGGCGGGGTCTGCGCCGCGCGGCGACGTCCTCCACCCACCCGAACAGCAGCACGAACACCGCGACCAGGACCCAGCCCACCGCCAGCAGGAACCACTGGCTCCCCAGCGGCAGGTACGCCTCGAAGGCGGGCACGTCCCAGCACCGGTCGATCAGCGGCACGGCCAGGACCAGGGCCAGCTCGTGCCAGAGGTAGACAGTCACCGCGCGGGCGTTGAACACGCTCACCAGCCGGTCCAGCCGCCGCAGCCGGACCAGTCCCGAGAAGTCGACCCTCAGCCGCGCCTTGGAGTACATCAGCAGCGTCACGAACCCGGCCGACCAGAATGCCTGCGCGAGCGGGATGTCGTCGAGGTCGTAGGTGCCGTACTCGGCCCGGTGCGCGAAGGCGTACCAGGCGCCGCAGACGAGGGCCGCGAGCGACAGGACGACGACGGCGGCCGGTTTCAGGCGGGCCAGCACACCGTCGCGGTGGGCGAAGCCGAGGACCCAGCAGAAGAGGTACGTCGCCAGGTCGAGCAGTCCGGTGCCGAAGCGGTTCTCCGGCGGCTGCCAGACGAACTGGAACGCCACGATCGGCGCCAGGGACAGCAGCAGCACCGGCACGGGCGCGAGCCGGAAGACCCGCAGCAGCAGCGGGGACAGCAGCACGAACCACAGGTACGTCCTGAGGTACCAGAGGATCTCCCATGCCTGCTCGCCCCACGCGCTGCCCGGCGGATCGCCGAGCGGCACGACCCAGTAGACGATCTGCCACCCCGGCATCCAGCCGCGCACCAGCATCGCGCCGACCACGAAGAGGCCCCAGCACCAGAACGGCGGCAGCAGACGGCGCAGCCGGCTCCGGACCACCGCCGCGGCGGGCCGCTGCAGCGAGCGGGCCATCAGGGTGCCGGCCAGGCCGAACATCACCCCCATCGACGGGAAGACCAGCCCGGCCCAGGGCCAGCCGAAGGCGTGGTACGCGACGACCCGGACGAGGGCGAGGGCACGCAGGGTGTCGAAGTACCGGTCCCGCCCGCTCGGTGCCGGGACACCCGCATCGACGCGCACGGCCCGCCCGGCCCGCACGGCCTGCCCGGCGGGCACCGGGTCCTTGCGGTGCGCGCCCATCAGCCCGTGCCCGTCCCCGTGGTCCCCGCCGTCCCCGCCGGGGTCCCGACCTCGCCGGTCCGTTTCAGCTTCTGCCAGCGCAGCCGCCCGCCGGTCAGCGCGGTGACGCAGGAGTGGATGAGGACGAGGTACATCATCTGCCGGTACGCCAGCTGCTGGAGCGGCATCATCAGCAGGTACCGGTACTTCTCCCGGTCGAGCCGGAAGGCGTACGCCGCGCACACCAGCTGCACGGCCAGCACCGCGAGCCAGGCGAGGAGCGCCGCGCGGAAGTCGACGAAGACCATCGAGTAGACGGTGAACACGTCGATGAGCGGCGCGAAGACCGGCGTGACCACCTGGAAGAGCACCACCAGGGGCATGCCGACCCGCCCGAAGCGGCCCGAGGGGCCCTTGTCCGTCAGGGACCGGCGGTGCTTCCACAGCGCCTGCATCGTGCCGTACGACCAGCGGTAGCGCTGCGACCAGAGCTGGCCGAGCGACCCCGGCGCCTCGGTCCAGGCGCGGGCGTGCTCCTCGTAGACCACCCGCCAGCCCGCGCGGTGCAGGGCGATGGTGATGTCCGTGTCCTCGGCGAGGGTGTCGTGGCTCATGCCGCCGACCTGGAGGACCGCCTCCCGTCGGAAGGCGCCGATCGCACCGGGGATGGTCGGCATGCAGCGCAGCAGGTCGTACATGCGCCGGTCGAGGTTGAAGCCCATGACGTACTCGATGTGCTGCCAGGCGCCGATGAGGGTGCGCCGGTTGCCGACCTTGGCGTTGCCCGCGACCGCGCCGACGGAGGGGTCGGCGAAGGGCTGCACCAGGTGCCGTACGGTGTCGGGCTCGAAGACGGTGTCGCCGTCCATCATCACGACGATGTCGTACCGGGCGTGCCGGACGCCGTTGTTGAGGGCGGCGGGCTTGCCCGCGTTTGCCTGCCGCACGACGCGGACGCCGGGCAGCCCCAGGGACTCGGCGATCTCCGCCGTGCCGTCCGTCGAGCCGTCGTCCACGACGACGATCTCGATCGGGTGCGTACTGCGCGCCAGCGATCTCAGGGTCGCCTCGATGCACTCCTTCTCGTTGTACGCCGGGACGACCACGCTCACCGGGCCGGTGACGGACGGGCCCCAGCTGAAGCGGCGTCTGTTGCGCTGCCGGTGGTGGCGACGGGCCAGGACCAGCATCATCGCGAACCGGCCCATCACGGCCACGCCCACGATCACGAGCCCGACCGACAGCGCCGGGACCGTCCACTCGGCGACGGCGACGGCGGCGACGAGCGCCTTGCCCTCGTAGAGGGTCGCGCCGGTGGCCTCGTGGTGGGCGGCCTGGAGGCCCTGCTCGCCGGCGGGTCCGGCGCCGGTGGGCTGCTGATCGGCCATGGCACCGCTGACGGTGGTGAAGGTGTAGCCCTTCGCCTTCATCTTCTCGATGTACTTCGGCAGCGCCTCGATCGTCTGCGACCGCTCGCCCCCGGCGTCGTGGAAGAGCACGGACGCGCCCTCGTCGTCCTCCGGCGTGGCCCACTCGACGATCTTCGAGACGCCGGGCCGCTTCCAGTCGTCGCTGTCGGTGTCGATGAAGACGCTGGTGTAGCCGTCCGCGCCGAGGCTCTCGTAGACGGGCCAGCTGTAGTTGTCGATGGCGTCCGTCTCGGAGGAGTACGGCGCCCGGAACAGCGTGGTGGTGATGCCGGCCGCACCCGCCAGGGCCAGCTGGGTCTGCTCGATCTCGCGGGTGACGCGGGCCTGGCTCTGGTAGGAGAGGTCGACGTGGGTGAAGGTGTGGACGCCCACCTCGTTGCCCTGCTCGACCATGTCCCGCACGATGCCCGGGTGGCGCGAGACCATCGAGCCGACCAGGAAGAACGTGCCGGGCACGTCGTACTTCTCCAGGATCTCCAGCACCTGCGGCGTCCAGGTGGGATCGGGGCCGTCGTCGAAGGTCAGCACGATCGTCTTGTCCGGTACGGAGACGGTGGTGGCCTGTCCGCCCGGGAAGGACAGGATCGGCCCGCCGTCGAGTACGTCGTCGGGGACGTCGCTGGCCGAGGCGCCGGTGCGGACGCGCTGGTCGCCACCGACCTCGGCGCGCAGATAGCCGTCGAGGAGCATCACGCAGGTCAGCGCGAGCAGGAGCAGCAGGGCGAGGAGGACGCGGGGGCGCTGCAGCGCGGCGGCCCGGCCCGCGGCCCGCTCCATGCGGGACGGGGCGCGGCGGCGGCCGCGGGCGGGCGGGGTGGGGGGTGTGCTGGGCGTGGTGGGCGTGGTCATGAGGGTGAGGGCGTCCGGTCAGTCGGTGGAGGCGGATGCGGTGGAGGCGGATGCGGTGCCGGCGGTGCTGGGGACCGTGCTGGGGGAGACGGAGGGCGCGGTGCTCGGCGGAGCGCCCGTGGGTGCGACGCCGCCCTGCGGACGCGTGCCGCCGCCGGGCCCCGGGCCACCCTCGGGTCCCCCGCCGCCGCCGACGCCGAAGGGCAGCAGCGAGGACGGGTTGACCGAGATGCCGACGCCCATGAAGGCCAGGCCCAGGACGGCCGTGTAGCCGACGCACACGGCCCCGAGCAGGAGCCCGAGCCGGCGCAGCAGCCGGGCCCGGCGTCCGGTGCTGTCGACGAACACGGGCCCCTCGGCGGGCGCGGTGCCGCGGTTGCGACGACGGCCGCGCGTGGCGGCTCGGGAGGCGGTGACAGGCTCGGATCGCATTCCCCGGACGTTAGGGAGCCTTGTCTGTCGCGAACTGGCAGTTCCCTGAGAGATCCCGGTGAAAGGCGGCCATTCCTGTCCGTTTCCTGGGAGATGACGTCAAACAGTGCCCTTTCCTCAGCGAAGGCCCAGGTAGACGTGGCACCTTCACTGGTCCGACGACGACATTGGACAAGAAACGGGAGAGTGCGCTCATGAGGGTTCACCGGACCGCGGCAGCCGGGTGCGCCCTGTTGTTCGCCCTGGCCACCGCGGGCTGCGCCGGACAGGACGACGGCACGACCGACGCGGCCCCCGCATCGCCGTCGGCGTCATCCGGGTCTTCCGGATCTTCCGCGTCAACCACCGCCTACGCCCCCTACGTCAGTGCCACCACCGCCTCCGACACCGACTCGGCGGGCTCCCCCACGGCGTACAACCTGGCGTTCGTCATCTCGTCCGGCGACGACTGCGTGCCGCGCTGGAACGGCGTCCAGGACATCGACGACGCCTCCGTCGCCTCCCGCGTCGAGAAGCTGACGGAGTCCGGCGCCACCGTCCGCCTCTCCTTCGGCGGCGCGTCCGGCACGGAGCTGGCGGCGGCCTGCGACAGCGCCTCGGCACTGGCGGCGGCGTACGGGGCGGCCCTGGACGCCGCCGGGTCCACGCAGGCGGACTTCGACATCGAGGGCGACGCGCTGACCGACGCCGAGTCCGTCGCCCTGCGCTCGGAGGCGATCGCGCTGCTCCAGGAGGAACGCAGCGGCCTGGAGGTCTCCTTCACCCTCCCGGTGATGCCCTCCGGTCTGGACACCGACGGTCTGGCGCTGCTGGCGTCGGCCAACGACCACGGCGTACGGGTCGCCACCGTCAACCTCATGACCATGAACTACGGCGAGTCGTACACCGACGACATGGGTGACTACGCCCTCACCTCGGCGAAGGCGGCGCACACCCAGCTGAGGAAGGTCTTCGGCACCTCCGACGCGGACGCCTGGCGGGGCATGGCACTCACCTCGATGCTCGGCGTCAACGACGTCGCCGGTGAGACGTTCACGCTCGCGGACGCGGCCGAGGTGCGTGCCTTCGCCGAGGAGAAGGGCGTCGCCTGGGTGTCGATGTGGGCGGCCTTCCGGGACAAGCAGTGCGCCGAGGACGCCTCGGCCACCGACGCGCTCACCACGTGCAGCGGCGTGGCGCAGGAGGACGGGGCGTTCGGGACGGCGTTCGGCGCGTAGCCCGGGGACGTCGGACGGGCCCGGCGGGGCCGCGCGGTCAGCGCCCCCGGTACACCAGACGGCCGCCCACGACGGTGGCCACGCACGTGGCCGCGCCCTCTCGCACGAGCGCGGCCCGGTCGGGTACGTCGAACACCGCGAACCGGGCGGGCCTGCCGGGAGCGAGCGCGGGCAGCAGCACCAGCGGCACCGGCGAGAAGGACGCGGGCCCGGGCAGTCCGGCCGGACGCCCCGCCAGGGCGAGCCCCGCTCCCCGCACCGCGTCCAGCGCCGCGCGCCCCCGCAGTTCACCGGCGACGGCGACCGTTCCGTGCGCCAGCATGCGCTGTACCCCTCGGCGCGCGCTGGCGCCCCGCGCGGACGCGTCCGCGCCGAGCAGTGCGAGCGCGCGCTTCCCGAAGATCGGCTCGGCGCCCAGCCGGTCCGCTTCACGCGGGTCGGGGTGGTACGCCTGCTCCAGCAGCTCCGGCCCGTACGGGTTGAGCAGGCCGGGCGTCAGGATGCCGGGCCACCGGCGCACCCGCGCCCGCGGGTGGTCGGCGGCCAGTGCCTCGTACGGGCCGACGGCGGCGAGTTGCGCGCCGTCGACCACTACGGCCGCCTCGGGCGAGGCTTCGGCGACGTGGATCGTCAGCACGGCGGCGTCAGTTGGAGGCGAGCAGCTTCAGCTCGGGGTGCGCCGTGCCGCCCTCGATCGCCGTGGAGGAGATGTGGGAGACGACGCGCTCGTCGACGGGGTCGTTCGCCGGGTCGTCGTGCACGACGAGGTGCTCGTACGTCGTGGCCCGCTGCGCCGGGACGCGCCCCGCCTTGCGGATCAGGTCGATGATCTCCAGCCGGTTGGACCGGTGCTTGGCGCCGGCGGAGGAGACGACGTTCTCCTCCAGCATGATCGAGCCGAGGTCGTCCGCGCCGTAGTGCAGGGAGAGCTGGCCCACCTCCTTGCCGGTGGTCAGCCAGGAGCCCTGGATGTGGGCGACGTTGTCCATGAACAGCCGGGCGATGGCGATCATGCGCAGGTACTCGAAGAGCGTGGCCTGCGTGCGGCCCTTCAGGTGGTTGTTCTCGGGCTGGTAGGTGTACGGGATGAAGGCGCGGAAGCCGCCGGTGCGGTCCTGCACGTCCCGGATCATGCGCAGGTGCTCGATGCGCTCGGCGTTGGTCTCGCCGGTGCCCATCAGCATGGTGGACGTCGACTCGACGCCCAGCCCGTGCGCGATCTCCATGATCTCCAGCCAGCGCTCGCCGGACTCCTTCAGCGGCGCGATGGCCTTGCGCGGCCGCTCGGGCAGCAGCTCGGCGCCGGCACCGGCGAAGGAGTCGAGCCCGGCGGCGTGGATACGGGTGATGGCCTCCTCGACCGACACCTTCGAGATCCGCGCCATGTGCTCGACCTCGCTCGCCCCCAGGCTGTGGATGACCAGCTCGGGGAACTCCTTCTTGATGGCGGCGAAGTGCCTCTCGTAGTACTCGACGCCGTAGTCCGGGTGGTGGCCGCCCTGGAACATGATCTGCGTGCCGCCCAGCTCGACCGTCTCCGCACAGCGGCGCAGGATGTCGTCGAGGTCGCGGGACCAGCCCTTCTTGGTGTCCTTGGGGGCCGCGTAGAAGGCGCAGAACTTGCACGCCGTGACACACACGTTCGTGTAGTTGATGTTGCGCTCGATGATGTACGTGGCGATGTGCTCCGTACCCGCGTACCGGCGCCTGCGTACGGCGTCGGCGGCGGCGCCCAGCGCGTGCAGCGGGGCGTCGCGATAGAGGACGAGCGCCTCTTCGGGGGTGATCCGCCCACCGGCGGCGGCGCGGTCGAGGATGGGCTGAAGGTCGGCCTTCTCGGTCACCGGCGTCCCTTTCGCAAGGTTCGTAAGGGTTGTGGACGGACCCGCCCAGCGTACGCCAGGCGTTTTGCCCGCTCGTGCTCAGGCCGCGTAGGCCCCGGCCAGGACGCCGAGGAAGGCGCCCGCGATGAGGAACGGCCCGAAGGGGATGGCCGTCTTGCGGTGCGCGCGCCGGGCGACGAGGAGGGCGCCGCCGTACAACGCCCCGAGCAGGAACCCGGCGAAGGTGCCCAGCATCAGCGTGGGCCAGCCGTACCAGCCGAGGACGGCTCCGGCCGTGAGGGCGAGCTTGACGTCGCCGAAGCCCATGCCGGCCGGGTTGATGAGGAACAGCACGAGATAGCCGGCGCCGAGGGCGAGGGCGCCCAGCAGGGCGGTGGTCCACTCCCCCGCGTGCTCGGGCACGAGCGCGGTGAGGCCCAGCAGGACCAGCGCGGCCCCGGCCAGCGGCAGGGTGAGCGGGTCGGGCAGCCGCCGTACCTTCAGGTCGACGACGGCCAGCAGCACGCCGACCGGGGCGAGCAGCAGCCAGACGGCGACCTCGGGACAGGTGCCGGTGGCGGCGGCGAGCGCGGCGCAGACCAGGGCGGTGGCGACGGCGAGGGACGCGGTGCGCGGGCCGTAGGACGCCTGATCTGCCGCGCACTGCCCGCACCGGGCCCGGCCGAGCCAGCCGCGTACGGGGTGCCCGTCCGGACACCGCTCGTGCCACGCCTCCCCGGACGGGGCGGAGAACCGGTAGGCCGCGCGAGGCAGCAACGCGCCCGTCGCCGCGCCCCACACCGCGGCGACGAGGACGGCGAGGAGGTCGAGATCGATGCTCATCCGGCGGCGGAGACGCCCTCGCGCCAGGTCGGCAGCAGTTCGTCGAGCAGCGCCTCGGTGCGGGGCGGCAGCCCGCGTGCCCCGCTGCGGTCGACGAGGTCGGCGGCGAGGGCGCGCAGCCGGTCGGGGTCGCCGGTGGTGTGGGTGGCGCGCAGCAGCTCGTGCCACAGGCGCTCGTCGGCGGGAGCCGTGCGCAGGGCCGCGTTCAGCGCCTCGATGGCCTTCTCCGCGCGGTCCCGCTCCAGGTGGAACTCGGAGAGCGCAAGCCCGGTGTCGGCGACGAGCAGCGGGAGCTGGGCGTCGACGATCTCGTGGGTGAGCCAGCGGTAGCGGCCCTCGGGCCGGTCGGCGAGCAGCGGTCCGCGCACCAGCACCAGGGCGTCGGTGAGCAGCCGCCCGCGCACCTGGCGGCTGTCGACGCCCCGGCCCTGCGTAGCCTCGTAGTAGAGGGAGCGCAGCACGTCGAGGTCGGAGACGACGGACTTGGCGAGGGTGAGGCGTCCGGTGGCGTCGGTGGCGAGCCGGGGCGTGCCGTCGGGGTCGGAGCCGAGCCAGGTCCGCAGCCGCTCCAACAGTGCGTCGCGCACGTCCGCCGTCACGCCGCGCGGCCACAGCGCGGAGGACAGCACGCGCGGGTGGACGCCCTCGCGGTGCAGCAGGAGCAGCGCCAGTGCCTCGTGCAGCAGGGCGCTGCGCTCGCCGTCGGGCGTGTCCAGACCGATGATCTCGTACGACCCGACGAGGCGGGCGTACACCGCGGGGCGGCCCTGCTCGCTGATGTCGACGAGGAACGGCGGGGCGTTGGCCGGCCGGCCGGGGCCGCCCTCGGGGTCGGAGCCGGGATCGGCGTCGGTGAACAGCTCGACGACGGCGCGCCGCTGGGCGGTCGGCAGCATCTGGGCGTCCAGTTCGAGCCCGAGCAGCGGTGCGAGCAGTCGGCCCTCTCGGGTGATCTCCATCTCCCAGGCGGCGCCGGGCAGGTCGGTGCCCTGGGTGCCGACGAGGTAGCCGATGCCGAGCCGACCGGCGTCGGCGGCGAGTTCGGCGAGCCTGAGCGCGTCGTCGTCGGAGGGCTGGGCGGCGAGGAGGACGAGGTGCGGGGCCCAGCGGGTGTGCTGGGCGGGCCCGGTGCGGCCGGTGAGCACGGAGTCGTGCCCGGCGGCGCCGAGCGCGCCGCGCCGCTGCCGGGTCTCGGCCGACATGGTCTCGAACAGGTCCTCGAACCCGTCGAGGTGCCGGATCCGGTTGGGCGCGAGGGGCGTGAGGTCGTCCCCGAACCCGACCAGGGTGATGGTCATACGGTCCGACCAGCCGTTGGTGGCCAGTTCGGCGGCGACCGACGCGAAGACGGCGGCGCGGTCGGCCTCGGTGCCGCCGAGCGAGACGATGCCGGGCACGGCCTCCAGGTTGAGCAGCAGCCGGGAGTCGTCCATGGTGCCGAGGCTGACGAGCCCGGGGTACGGCGCGGCCGTCTCGGCCTCCTCGTACCCCTCGGCGTCGGAGCGGGCGAGCATCCAGAAGGTCTGGTCCTGCCCCTGCTGCCAGGGCGTGGGCGGCTTCCCGGCGGGCTGGGCGAGCTGGAGGTGCAGGTCGCCGTTGCCGCTCATCCAGGCCGCGTAGACGACGGGCAGCGGGCGGGACTCGGCGGCGAGGGAGGCGGCCAGCCCGCGCAGCGACCGGTCGAGCAGGCGTACGCCCTCGGGGTCGGCGCCGACGAGGAGCGCGTCCTGCGCGTCCTGGGCGTCGCCGGTCGGCGTGGGCGGCTCCATGCCGCGCCGGCCGCCGACCGCGCCGAGCGCCGACTGCCACATCGCCTGCCGGCGCCTGCGCCCGAGGGCGCCGAGGAGACCGGCGGCGAGGAGCGGCGCGGTGAGGAGCGCCTCGGGCAGCCCGAAGGAGTGGCCCTCCTGTCCGGCGACGGGAGCGGCGTGTTCCCCACCCGTGCCGGGGACGGGGGTGGCGGGCGTGACGGGGTTGATGGGGTTGGCGGGGCTGGCAGGCGCGGGCCGCTGCTCGGGCAGGGAGACCTGGGCGTCACCACCGCCACTCCCTTGGGCATGGTCCCCGGTCCGGGCGTAGTCGCTGATTTGCTGCTGCACCTGCTCGGAGACGTTCGGCGCCTCGTCGGGCATCTCGACCAGCTCGCCGCCGCGGGCGTCGCCGGGCATCTCCATGATCCAGCCGGGCCGGATGAGGCTGGCCTCGGACAGCCGGGAACCGTCCGGCTGCACCCGGTCCTTGTTGAGCTCGAAGATCTCCTTGTACCGCCGCCCGTCACCGAGGTGCCGTTCGGCCACCTCCCAGAGGGAGTCGTGGTGACGTCCCTCGGGCGGCTGGATCCGGTAGTACTTCGTGTCGCCGTGCGCGGCGGAGGAGCCGCCGTCGGCGCGGGCGGCGTCCTGGCCCGCCTGTCCCGCCTGCTCGGCGAGGGCGTTGGCGGTGGCGGCCGCCTGCTCCTGCTGCTGGGCGAAGATCCCCGGCGTCTGCTGGGCGGCGGCGACGGAGGGCTTCTGGTTCCCCTCCAGGCTCTGCCCCAGCTGCGACAGCCCAGGCGTGAGGCTCGCCGCGGTGGCACCGACGAGGAGCAGGGCGGCGACGAGCTGCCGGGCCAGCAGCTGACTGGGCCCGGATCCGGGCACCCGCCCCGGCACCCCGACACCGGACAGCGCGGCCTTGACCTCGACGAGCACACAGGCGGTGAACTGCGCCCAGGCGAACCAGACGATGACGGTGAGGATGTGCAGGAAGGTCTGCACGGTGATCTCACGCTGCAGCCAGTCGAGGCTCGGCGCGCCGTCGGGCAACGGCCAGCCGATCTGGGTGGCCAGCGCGAGCGGCACCCCGACGACCAGCACCAGCAGCACCAGGAAGGCGAGGAACGCCTTGACGAAGTCCCCGAACGACCGCCGCCGCACCCGCACGGGCTGCGGCGTGCGGTTTCTCGGTGCCGAGGGAGCCGTCGAGCTTGACGAGCTGGTGGTGCGGCGTCGCGGCATGGGCCAAGTCCTGGGTCGTGGTCGTGGGCGGCGAAGGCCGCGGGGGCGTCCGGCAAGAGGGTGTGCTGAGCCTACCGAGATCTTATGGACTCCCACCGGCGGCGGCGAAGGGGCCAGGGAGGCCCACATCACAACGCCCGCCCGTTTCACGCCCTTTGACCGCCTCTGCGGAGACCGCCTTCACACACCGCACACAATCCCCGAAAACCGGCCAGAGGCCGTGCACGCGCCCCTGGTAGCTTCGTTCCCTGTCGCACACGCCGTACCTCCGGGGGGAACACCAGTGGCCCGCAGCGCACTCACCATGACCGCCGCCACCTTCGCCGCGACGACGGCCCTGCTCCTGACCGCCTGCGGCGGAGAGGATTCCTCGCCGGACGACATCAAGGGGGCGGAGACGGGGGCGAGCAGTTCCTCGCCGTCGGCCTCGGCGTCGGATGCGGCCGACGTGAAGCGCCCGGATGTGAGCCTGCCCGAGGACCTGAAGCTGGTCTTCGACTTCGAGAAGCCGTCGGACGCTGACGCCGCTGCCGCGCTGGACGACGCCGCAAACTACATCAGAGCGCTGAACCACGGCATCACCGAGCAGGATGTCAAGGACCCCGCCTACGGCTTCTATTCGGCGGCCGGCGCCGCTCGGTACGCCGAGTCGCAGATCCAGGAGTACGTGGACGGCGGCTGGACCCTGACCGGTGAGGACCGGTACTACCAGGCAGAAACCAGCCCTGTGGGTGACGGCGAGAAGGCCAAGTCGATCCTCGTCACGTTCTGCGAGGACCAGTCCAAGGCCTACGGCAGGGAAGTGAAGACCGGAAAGGTCCACCGCACCGAGGAGAGCCTGGCCAGCTACCAGAAGTTCAGCCTCCTCATGGCACCCCAGCAGGACTCGCCGGTATGGCGGGCTCAGCAGATCACCGTTGAGGGGAAGGCCGCGGAATGCCGAGGCTGATCGCTCCCGGCCGTGCGAAGTGGGCCGTTGCGCTTGCCGCTGGTTCCGTGTTGTGGGCGGCGGGAGTGGCCAATGCCGACAAACCTGTGGGTGGCACCACCCCGACGCCGGGAGGCAGCGACAAGCCGAAGGGCGACGCGAACGGCCGCACCCTGCTGTCGTCGGTCTCCCAGTCCAGGATCCAGGTCACCTACCCCGACGGCCGGACCGGCAGCGGCTCCATGGAGGATCTGACCTCCGTCGACCCCAACTGGGAACCGCCCGTCTGCTGGTACGAGCCGGTGTTCACGCCGGAGCAGCTGAAGTCCGCGGTCGCGGACCTGAAGAAGAACGGCGGCCTGGGCGCCGTGAACGCCCATGAGTTCTGGACCTCGGGCATCTTCGTGGATCACTACGAGGAGGGCGAGGAGCAGGACAACTTCGACATCAACTCGTCGAAGAACACCATGGCCAACGGCTACAAGGACTACAACGTGGGCAAGGACGGGATGTTCTGGCGCAGCGTGGTCCGCAAGGGGCACGAGCACGACACCGAGGCATGGGACTGCGGCCGCGTCATGTTCTGGCAGGACGCCGGCACGATCCCGGACGACCCCCACGCCCCCACCCCGGAGACGCTCGCGGCCTACGCGTACGACCAGATCGACGTACCCAAGACCGAGGTCGAGCTGAAGCCCCAGACGAAGTCGACGGTGAACCTGCCGACTTGGGTCTGGCTGGACAAGGGCACTTTCAAGGAGGTCAAGGTCCGGGCCGAGCTGCCGGGCACCGGGCTGTGGGCGGAGACGACCGCGAAGCCCGTCGCCCTCCACCTGGAACCCGGCACGGCCGACGCCGAGACCTTCCCCGCCTCCGGCGACTGCGAGATCAACGCCGACGGCTCCATCGGTACGCCGTACACGAAGGGCAAGGCCGACCAGACCCCGCCCTGCGGCATCCGCTACCTCCGCGCGTCGAACGGCGAGCCGTACCAGCTGAATGCCTCGATCACCTGGGAGATCTCCTGGGAGGGCACCGACGGCGCCCAGGGCGACCTGCCGGACGGCACCTTCGAGACGACCCAGGACATGGAAGTCCAGGAAATCCAGTCCATCAACCGCTGAACAGATCCTCGGCCCGTTCGACGCTGAGCGCACGCCGCGCCCAGACTTCGAGCCGGCCGAGGTCCCAGCAGTCGAGCACGCGCTCCCGCAGAGCGAAGCACACCGGGATGCCCCGCCACTCGAGAATGCGGAGCGTCATCCGGGCACGCTCCTCGATCCGGCCCTCGACCCGGCCTTCCTCACGCACCTGCAGAGCCACTGGGTTGTCGAAGAAGTAACGGATCTTCCTAGGCATGCGTCCCACCTCTCCGGTACGGCCCGATCGTCCCGTTACGCCGCGACAAGGTCGCACCACACGTACTTGCCCCGGTCCCCGCCCCTGGCCAGCGGCTGCCACCCCCACAGGTCCGCGCACGCCCGCACGAGCGCGAGACCGCGCCCCTCCTCCGAGTCCGTGAGCGCGTCCAGGTTCCCGGACGGCTCCGGCGGCCCCGGGTCGGCATCCCACGCCCCGACCCGCAGCACACCCGCCGCCCACCGCACCCGCAGCGCGGCGGGCCCCTTGGTGTGCCGTACGGCATTGGAGACGAGTTCGGTCGCGAGCAGTTCGGCGGTGTCCACGAGGCGGATGAGGCCGTGCATGGTGAGGATGAGACGGAGAGTGCGGCGGCAGACGGTGACGGCGCGCAGGTCGTTGGGGATGTAGAGGGTGTACTCCCAGGGGGCTGCAGGATCGACAGGCTCGTTCTCGGGCATGGGTGAACTCCGTTCGGTGGTTGGATGGTTGGCCGGTGGCTTCGCCGCTCACCAAGGCGTAGTGAATCGGTGCACTTCCGGCACACGTCGGCATCGCACAGTACGCGTTGCGTCACCGACGGTATTTCCTAGTTTTAGGAAACTGCAAGCGCCTACCGTATTCTGACCCCCGAACGAGCTACGCAGCGCGAGCAGTTGAAACCAGGAGGCGTCGGTTGCCGCCGAAGAGACATCTCACGGCCCGCAGGGTGCGCTTGGGCTCTGAGCTGCGCAAACTGCGTGAGTCGATGGGCATGAAGTCCAGGGAGGCCGCCGCACTACTCGGCGCCGACTCGGTCCAGATGAGCCAAATCGAGTCCGGGGTCGCCGGAGTAAGCGCCAAACGCGTACGCCGTCTCGCGGTGCACTACGCCTGCCCGGACGAAGGGCTGATCGAGGCACTGGTGGCCATGGCCACCGACCGCACCCGTGGCTGGTGGGAGGAGTATCGGGGCGTACTGCCCCCAGTTTTCCTGGACACCGCCGAGGTCGAACATCATGCGACGGCCCTGCGGGAAATCGTGATCACTCACGTCCCCGGACTGCTCCAGACCACCGACTATGCCCGCGCGGTGTACACGTACATGATGCCGGGCCTGCCCGACAGCGAACTGACGCCGCGCATCGAGCACCGGATGCGGCGGCGCTGCGTGATCGAGGGTGCCGAACCGACGCCCTACGAGACGATCATTCATGAGTTCGCCCTCAGGGTTCGTGTTGCCGACCGTGCCGTGGCACAGGCTCAGCTACGCCAGATTCTGACGCAGATCGAGGACGGTCACGCGACCGTCCGCATCATCCCCGCCGACCAGGACGGTTTCGCCGGCGCCGAAGCTTCGATGATGCAGGCATGCGGTCCTGTGCCCCGGTTGGACACGGTGCTTCGGGACTCACCCACGGGCACTGCCTTCATTGATGCGGAACCTCAACTGAACCAGCTTCGAACACTGTTCCGTAAGGTGGAGAAGGCGTCGCTGAGCCCTGCGGCGTCCCGGGACTTCATCCACCGTTTGACGAAGGAACTGTGAGGCGAGCAGTGACCGAGACGCTGCGCTGGCGGAAATCGTCGTTCTCCGGCGGCGGCGACGGCAACACCTGCGTGGAGATCGCAGACCTGCACACCCGCATAGCCATACGCGACTCGAAGGCGCCCTCCCAGGGCACACTCACCATCCCCGTCGGCTCTTTCGACGCCCTCGTTCAGAGCCTCAAGAGGGCCACGATCTGACCGGGCGGGCCGAGCGAGGGCATCGCACGTGCTCGCATCTTTCGTATGGTGCTGACGCAGACATAATTCCTCTGTCCCGGGAACCAGGGCGTTCCACGACATCTTCGACGCTGTGACCGGCACGTTCCGTTTCGTCTGACCCGCAGAAGGGACTTCGGGCCATGGGCAAGAGCGACCTCGCGATCCCGTTGAGCGACTTGGAGGACTACGGTCGCCAGCTGCGGTCGCTCAAGACGCGGCTGAACCACACGAAGAAGCTCTTCGAGTCCTACAAGGACGACATCGGCGACGGCAGCGTCAACGACGCGCTCGACGACTTCGAGTCCAACTGGGAGGACGGCCGCGAGGACATCACCCAGCAGCTCGACGCCCTCGCGAGCATGTCGGACACCGTGGTCCGCGAGTTCAAGAAACTCGATGACGATCTCACCAAGAAGGTCAACGACGCCGTGAAGACGGAGGACAAGGGCGGCGGCAAGGGCGGCAAGGACAAGTAGCCGATGGCCAGGGTGCCCGTGCCTCACCTCGTCGGCGAGCCGCAGCTGGGGGCCGACTTCGCTCCCGGCACGCTCCCCGACGAGGCCGCCGAGGCCCTGGCCAGGTTCCTGGAGGAGGCGGAACCCGTACTGTTCGCTCCAGGCACTCTCCCGGACCCGTTCTCCGACTCGGCGCACATGCGTGTACGCGTGGGGATCATGACCGACGGACACTGGGTCTGGACCCTCGCCTGGTCGGACCACGTCCGCCATCACCGCGTGGCGCCGCCACCGGCCTTCGTCCAGCACGCCGTCTCGCTCCGTTTCTCGGCCCCGGAGGTCAGCGTTGAACGAGCACTCGACATCGCACGGGCCGAGGGCATCCCGTTGCCCGACTGAGGGTCCCCGGGGCGCACGTACGGTCCGGGCCGTCGGGTTCTTCGACGAACTCTCGCCCGGCTGGGGCTTCCCCACCGAGGGCGCGATCAAGGACGCGGTGAGGTCGTCGGCGGACGCGGACGAGCACCGACTCGTCGAGTACCTCCGGCAAGGCGCCGGGATCTGGTCGGAGATGGGCGCGCAGGCGGACGTGCTGGATCCCGAAGGGCCGGTCCTGGTGAGCGCCGGTTCGCTTCTCACGGACGGTGTCTGGCTCTGGCGGGACGATCTCGCATACTACGTGGACCGGTATCACCTGGCCCTGCCCGGAGACTTCGTCGCGTGCGTCGGAGAGTTGGGCTACTCGCCCCCGGAGGTCCCGGAGAGCAGGCTAGTCGAGATTCTGACGCGGGATCTCGGGATCCCCATGGGCTGAGCGTCGTCGTTGCGCTCGCTCACCCCACCTCGTTCTCCGCCACCGCCTGGCCGTGGACCACCACGTCGCCGCCGTAGAACATGCCGGTGAAGACCGGGGAGTACGTGAGCTGGACCTCGACCTGTACCTGCGCCGCGTCGGCCGTGACGCAGTGGGTGGCGGCGATGTCCGCGCCGGTCATGTCCATCTCGGCGGCGAATGCCTTGACCCGGGCGTTGCAGTTCTCGTAGTTGATGGGGGCCGGGCCGCCCACGTCGTCGTAGAGGGCCTCGCGGTCGATGTCCTGGGCGGCGTAGCGCGCCGCCTGTTCGGCGATGTCCGCGGCGCGTTCCCGCTTGGAGATGGACATGCCGCCGTCGATGACGAAGGCCGACAGGGAGAGGAAGACCAGCGCGAAGATGATGACCGCGCCGGCGCCCGAGCCGCGGTCGTCCAGCCGGGTGCGCCGGTCCGCGAGCCACTCGCGTACCTGGGATCTCACGCCGTCCTCCGGTACGGGTCCAGCGGGGAGCTGAAGGTCGCCGACAGGGTGGTGGGGATGTTCAGGCCGATCGAGGCCAGGCCGCGCACTTCGCAGCTCACCTCGACCGTGAAGAGGGTGTCCGGTTCGAAGCCGGGGCTCTTCTGGACGACCGTGACCGGGCCGGAGCAGACGTCCGCGAGGTTGGCCTCGGCGGCCCTCTTCGCCTCCGCGATCGCCGTACCGTGATCCTTCTGGATCGAGCCCGCGCGGGCCGCGTCCCTTGCGGCGCCGTCGAGTGCGCCGCGGCCGTCGACCAGCTGGCCGAAGGCCACCAGGACGAGGATGAAGAGGATCATCACGGGGGCCAGGATGACCACCTCGATGGTGGACAGGCCCCGGTCGGCCCCGTCGCGACGCAGACGGTCGTCCAAGCGGCGGGAGAGGTTCATCTAGTTGCCGCCCTCCTGCACGAAGCGCTCGACCGGGCCCGCCGACTGGGCGTGCACCGTCAGGTCCAGGCCCGGGAAGACCGTGGGGATGCGGGCCGTGATCTCCACGCCGACCGTGTTCTGCTCCGGCTGGAGCAGCTTCACGTCCGGTGACAGGACCAGTTGCGGGCCGAGTTGGCGGATGTAGCTGTCGACCACGTCCTGGGCCTCGCCCCGCCACGCGCCGGGCTGGGCGTCGGCCGTCGCGCGGGCCTTGCGCGCGCCCGCCTGGGCCGCGGCCTGCGCCACGTGGTCGGCGAAGAAGTACAGACCGAACTGCACCGTCGCGAAGATCATGAAGAACAGGACCGGAGTGAGCAGCACGAACTCGATCGCGGTCATGCCGGAGTCGTCGCCGCGGGTGGTCGCTGCCTCCCGCGCGGCGTCCACCCTGCGGCGCACCCGTCTGTGCACGCCCCCGAGTGCGCCCTTGAGCACGCCGCGCACAGCGCCCGGCGCCCTCGTCCCCGTCTGTCCCGTCACGTCGTCCCCGTCAGTGCCCTGCGCCGGCGGCCGGTCAGCAGGTCTTGCCCGCGTCCGCGCCCTTGATGCAGTCGCCGACCTTGTTGGCGCCGTCGCTGAGCGCGGCGTTGATGATGGCGGCCACGACGCCGACGATCGCGACGACGACCGCGGAGATGATGACCCACTCGACCGCGGAGGCGCCGCGGTCCAGCTCACCGGAGCGGGCGCGGTCCACACGGGCCCGCAGGAAAGTGATCAGGAAGTCGACGGGCACGATGCCCGTGGTGCCGGTGCGGAAGTTCCGTCCGTTCATGGTGGGTTCTGTCCTCTCGTGTCAGTTCTGGGAGCGAAGCGGCTCGGAGCTGCTGGATCGGGGCGGCGGCAGGTGCGCCGGAGAGTGCGTCACACCTGGAACACCCTCATCGCCGCCGGATAGATCAGGAACACCAGGAACCCGGCGCACAGCAGGAGCTGGGCCACGAGCATCGACTGGGACTTCTCGCCCGCGCTGCCCTCGATCTCGGCGAGTTCGCGGTGCCGCATGGTCTCGGCGCGGGAGGCGAGGGACTCGCGGACCTTGGCGCCGTCGTCCGCCACCAGGGCGAGGGAGGCGGAGAGGTCCTTGAGTTCCTCGACGCCCAGGTCCTCGCCGAGCTGGCCCAGCGCCTGCCACTGGCTGATGCCCGTGATGCGCGCGTCGGCCAGCGCGTTGCGGATGCGGTGGGTGGCCCAGCCGTCCGACACCTCCGCCGCCGCCATCAGCGCCTCCGGCAGACCGCGGCCGCCGGCCAGGCTCATGGAGACCAGGTCCAGGTAGGCGCCGATCACGCGCCGCAGGTCACGGCGCTTCTCGGCGGCGTCCCTGCGCACCTCCAGGTCGGGGAGGAAGAAGAAGAGCCCGGCGCAGAGCAGGGCCAGCCAGACCGGGATGATCGGACTGCTGCCGAAGCCCAGCTGCCAGACGATGGCGAACAGGAACGGGCCGAAGAACAGCCCGCCCGCGGCCAGCAGCGCCTTGGTCGCCAGGAACTTCTCCCAGCTCCGGTCGAGCACCGCCAGGTCCGCGCGCAGCGAGCGCTGCTCCCAGCCCTGCTGGAGGTACAGCTCGGCGACCCGGGCGCCGACCTGGGCCCGCAGCGAACCGAGACGGCTGGTGTCCTTCGCCGCACGGGACGACTCGTACGCCGCCCCGCGCGCCCGCATCGCGTCGATCCGGGCGACCTGCTGGATCGGGCTGCGTCTGCTCGGCATCAGGGCCCGGACCAGGGCGTAGATCCCCAGCCCGATGACGGCGCCGACCAGCACCGGCATTGTCAGGTTCATCGTCGTACCCCCTCGTCCCCAGACGCCGACGACGGCTGCGCCGGTTGCGCCGACTGCGTCGGATGCGGCAGGCGCTGCACGGGCTGGCCCGGCTGGCCGGCGTGGCCCGGCTGACCCGGCGTGCGGGGCCGTACGAACTGGACGTCGGAACCGTCGCGGACCAGGAAGCGTTCCGGCGTCTCGATGGTCGACAGCTTGCGCAGCCACCAGAAGCCGAGCGCGAACAGCCCGCACACGCAGGCCAGGACGAGCTGGCCGACGGGTGAGCCGTACGGCTCGACGAAGTCCCGGTTGAAGATGGACAGGCCGAGGACGAAGAGCACGGACACCGCGACCACGATCTGTACGGAGCGGCGGGTCGAGGCGCGCTGCGCCATCACGCGCTGGCGCATGTCGACCTCCTCGCGCGCCGACTTGGCGAGCGCGCCGAGGACCTGCCGCAGACCCGGGCCGCGCAGCCGCGCGTTGAGGATCAGCGCCGCGACGATGATGTCGGCGGACGCGTCGTCGATCTCGTCCGCGAGGTGCTGGAGCGCGTCGGGCAGCGGGGTGCGCGAGCGCAGCCGGTCGACCAGGGCGTCCAGGTGGGGGCGGAGTACCGGCGCGGCGGCTCGGGCGGAGGCGGGGATGGCCTGCTCAAGGCCGACCGCGCCCGCGATGGTGTCGCGCAGCGACTCGGTCCAGGAGGCGAGCGCCTCGACCCGCTTCATGGCGGCGCGTTCCTCGGCGGCACCGCCGAAGAGGCGGTCCCAGAAGAAGACCAGGACGCCGGCCGCGATGCCGAGCACCGCCCAGCGGGTCAGGAGCAGGACGACGAGGCCGACGAGGGCCGCGGCGGAACCGCGCCGGCCGGCCCAGCGGATCAGCTCGTTGACGCGCTCGCTGGCCTGCCGCTTCTCGTGCTCGGGCTTGGCGGGCAGTCCGCGTACCGCGACCAGGAAGAGGGCGAGGCCGCCGCCGACGGCGACACCGCAGCCGAGCGCGTACAGGATCGTGGTCGAGAACAGTCCGCCCATGGAGCCGAGCGAGTCCAGTGCCGCGAGTGTGGTCGTCCGCATCGTCCTCGTCACCCCCACGTTCCGTTGGGCCGGTAGCCGTAGGCGATGAGATCCTCCAGGCAGGCGATGGGGGCGTGCGGTACGACCTGGCCGTCGGGCGCCTCGGCGAACACCTCGCTGGACAGCACGCGGCCGTCGACACCGTTGACCTCGCGGACCGAGGTCACCATGCGCTGGAGGCGGCCGCCGCTCTGGAAGTCGTTGCGCCGCTGGACGAAGACGACGAAGTTGACGGCGCCGGCCACCAGCATCTGGCTGGCCTCGATCGGCAGCCGCTCGGTCGCCTGGAGGGCGTACGTGGAGATGCGGTTGAAGACCTCGTGCGAGCTGTTGGCGTGGATCGTGGAGAGCGAGCCGTCGTTGCCCTGCGACATCGCGTTCAGCATGGTGACGATCTCGTCGCCGAGCACCTCACCGACGATGACGCGGGAGGGGTTCATACGCAGGGAACGGCGGACCAGTTCCGCCATGGTGATGGCGCCCTGGCCCTCGGAGTTGGGCAGCCGCTCCTCGAACGCCACGACGTTGGGGTGGAGTTCGGGGAAGGTGTCCAGGCCCAGCTCCAGCGCGCGTTCCACGGTGATCAGCCGCTCGTGCGGCGGGATCTCGTTGGCGAGGGCGCGCAGCAGCGTCGTCTTGCCGGCGTTGGTGGCGCCCGCGATCATGATGTTCTTGCGGGCCCGGACCGCGCAGGCCAGGAAGTGGCCCAGCTCGGGGGTGAGGGTGCCGTTGCCGACCAGGTCGGAGATGAAGACCTTGCCCAGGCGGGCGCGGCGGATGGAGAGCGCCGGGCGCCGGGCGACGTCCATGACCGCCGACAGTCGCGAACCGTCCGGCAGCCTGAGGTCGAGCTGCGGGTTGGCGGAGTCGAAGGGGCGGGAGGACAGGCCCGAGTAGGCGCCGAGGATCTGGATCAGCTCGATGAGTTCCTCGTCGGTCTCGGCGACCGGCTCGCCGCGCGTCTCACGCCCGTCGGAGTAGCCGACGAAGACGTGGTCGCAGCCGTTGATGTCGATGTTCTCGACCTCGGGGTCGTCGAGCAGCGGCTGCAGCCGCCCGACGCCGAAGAGCGCGGCGTGCACGGCGGCCGCGTACGCCTCCTCCGTCTCCGCGTCCAGCGGCGTACGCCCGGCGTTGATCTCGGCGCGGGCGTACTCCTCGAGTATCTGCGCGATGACGGCGCGGGCGTAGTGCCGTTCGTCCTCGGTGGACATCGGCGTGACACCGGAGACCTGGTCCTGGCGGCGCTGCTCGGCGATGCGGTCACCGGCGTCCTGCCGGAACCGCTTGACCAACGAGTGGTCGACAGCGGTCATCGGCCGGCCCCCGCCTGGCCGGACATGCCGGCCGGCCCGGCATGGCCCGCGGCACCGGGGCCGGGGTGGCCGGCCGGACCGGTGGTGGGCATCGACCAGGCGGCGCCGAACTGCTGGTACAGGTCCGAGGTGACCTTGCGGGCCGAGCGGATGAGCAGCGACTTCTCCAGCCGGCCCCGCCTGCGCCCGGCCAACTGGTCCGCGCCTGCCGGGTCGTCGGCGATCGTGCCGACCACGCGGGCGCCGGTCTGGGCGTGCACCAGCATGTCGTTGACCTGGCCGGAGAGCTTGGCCGCGTTGTTCGTGTCGGCGACGAGGACGACGCCGATCAGCGGCAGGCCGAGCCCGGAGGCACCGCGCGCTCCGCCGTGCAGCTTGTTGGACAGGGCGGCGGCGCGGTCCCGTACCCGGGCGATGGCCTCCGGTTCGGTACGGGAGATCAGCAGCACCAGGGCGGCGTGCGGGAAGAGTTCGGTGGCCGGGGAGTCCCCGCTGACGCGGCCGCAGTCGGCGATGACGTCGGCGGGCGCGTTCGGGGAGTCGGCGAGGGAGGCGAAGGCCCGGCCCAGGGTGGGCCACAGCCCGGCGAGCCCGGCGGCCTGCTCGGAGATGCCGAGTCCGACGAGGACTTCGAGGCCGCCGCTGAGCGGCTGTACGTGGTCCCAGAGCTGGTCGGGCACGAGGCCGCGGCGCGCGGTGGCGGCGATCGACAGCATGCCGGTGTTCGGGTTCAGCGGACCGCCGTGCGCGGCGGCCGACCGGTACACCAGGTCGCCGCCCGCCGGGTCGGTCTCGGCGAGCAGGACACGGCGCGGCCAGACCGCCGCGAGGGCGACGGCCGCGGTGGTGACGCCGGGGGAACCCTTGTCGGCGGCGAGAGCGATGAGGGCCATGGCTACGTCGTCGCCTTCTAGTTGCCGGGGATGAGGACGACGGCGACCTCGCCGGCGGACGCGGCCTGTGTCAGCGCCGGGACGTCCGCGGCGTCGACGGTCAGTGTGACGGGCAGGTTGGTGCTGGTGATGCTGTCGCTCGAGCTCGCACCGGCGGACTCGACCACCGCGCGCTCGACCAGCAGCGAGTTGTCGGCACCGGCCGAGCCGGAGGCGCCGCCGTCCTGGTCGCCGCCGGAGGTCTTGTTGCCGACGCGGTAGACGGCGACGTTGTCGCCCGAGCCCAGGCCCTTCGGGTACTGGCCCTCCTTGAGGGAGACACCGACGGTGGCCTTGCCCTCCTCCATGCCGGACTTGTCGGCGAACATCTCGCCGACGACCACCGTGCCCTTGTAGAGGGTGGACTTGGCCTGGAGCTTCATCAGGCTCTCGCGCTGGGACCAGGCGACGAAGTTGGCCCCGGAGTCGTCGTTCACCATGACGGACTTGATGTTGTCGTCGGTGATGGACTCACCTGCCTTGACGTCGGCCGTCAGCTGGATGGCCTCCACCCGGTCCCCGGCCCGCAGCACCAGCATCGTCGCGCCCAGCGCGCCCACCAGGATCAGCAGCACCGCCAGCGCGGCCAGCGCCGGTTTGCGCTCGCGAGGAGGGCTGGGAAGCCGGTCACCGACCGACGGCTGAGCCGGAGCCGCGGAACGTCCCGCGCCCGCCCCCGTACGCTCCTGGATCTTCACGCAACCGCTCCCCGTACGACCAAGAAAGTTGTCTGCCACGTACTCACTCGGGCGTCGATCGCCCAAGTCCGCAGAATCATCTGCAATTTCGGACACTTCGCCCGTGCCCGCCCGACCGTTGGCGTCCCGGGGCATCCCCTGACGCACCCGCCCGACCTGGGCGAATAACCAGCAGTAAGGCGAGTGTCAAGCCATCGCACCGTATCAGCCGCACATAAGCCCCTCAAGGCATGCCCACCCCCTGCCCGACACCCCCGCACGCCGTTACTCATCTGCAACTTCGCACCGGTGGAGCCCCTTTGAGCACGGCCCGCCAAGCAGTCACTCTCACTGTGCTCGCGCGAATCCACGACGACCAGCCCCGGACACCGTCCGCGTGCTGTTCGTCACGCAGCGCCCATCGGTCCTGCACGATTCACTCACGAGGGACCCGACGGCCCGTGCCATGATCTTCGCTCGGATCGGTGACGGGGTGCGTACGCAGAGAGAGTGGGGGACAGAAATGGGGCTACTTCCGGTGAGCGGCGCGGCGTTGAGAGCCGACGCCCGGGTACGGGAGGCCGCGCGGGGCATCGGTGCCCGGTACGGCGTCGACTACACCGACGACGCGGCCGTGACGGCGCTGCTGACCGAGCGCCGCAGGTCCCTGGAGAGGGAACAACGCCGACCGGCGGCCTATCTGGGGCTGCTGACGCTGATGGCAGGCATGTTCCTGCCGTTCGGGATCCCGCTGTCCCCGGTGCTGGACGCCCACCTGTTCGCCGTGCTGGGGACCGCCGGCGGCCTGACGGTCATCGGCGCTGCCCTGCTCGTACACGCGCGAGCCCAGTGGAAGCACGCACTGCGCAACGGCCCCTTGGCCGGTTACCGCGAGGTCCTCGGCGTCGCCCGCGCCCACGGCATCCCGCTGGCACACATACCGCCATGGCTGGAGGGCCGGACGAACGGCGGAGGCGGAACGGGCGCGGCCCCGATCCCGACGTATCCGCCGGTGGAACCGGCACCGGAGGCCCCCGCCGAGACGGAGACGGCCCCCTCGTCCTCGGTCACCCTGCCCGCCACCGCCCCTGTCCCCGTCCCGCCGAAGCCCTGGGCCGTGTCCTACTACGAGCAAACGGCGGACGCGGGCGGCTGGCACGACGAGGTGGGTTGGCTCCTGGTCCTGGCCGGCGGGGGCGGCGTGACATGGGCCGTCACCGTGGGCACGGAGGTCGGATTCGCGGCCCTCCTCCTCGTCCCCGTGGCCATCTGGGTCTGGCTCGCGGGCCGTCGCCAGGGCCGCGAGAAGGAGGCGCTGCGCGAGGAAGCCCTGAAGTACGTCAAGGAGCTTCAGGCCGCGCAGGCAGCGGGCGCAAGCGTACCGGAGCTCTCCCCGCAGCTGCGCGCACTGCTCGACGACCACCACTGACCCCCTCTCCCCCTACGGAGTGGCGGGGGACGAGGAGTCACGTGGCGGAAGTCCCTCGCGCGTCCAGAGCACCGTAGCGATTCCCGAGTCAGTTCACTCTGGCGAAACCGGGAAGCACGCGGATAGCGTCAGTAGCCTTGACCGCACTTCTGCCTCACGGGGAGTCCACTGTGAAGCGCCTTGGCCACCTGCGCCACCGGCGACTGCCGACGGCACCTTCGAGAACGCCCAGGCGGTCACCGTGCAGGAAATCCAGTTGATCGACCGATGACCACCACCCCACAGAGCAGGCACACATGTCGTTCCTGAAATTCTTCTCCGACGACGTCAAGGAGATGGCGAAAACGCTGGAGAACAGCGGCGGCCGCATGAAGGAGGCGTCGCAGGAGATGAAGCGGGCCGACTCCAGCCAGGTCGGGCACGCCGAACTCCAGTCGGCATGCGACGACTTCGCCGATTCCTGGGACTACGGATTCGGACAGTTGTCGAAGCTGACGAAGGGTGTCTCCAAGTTCGCGAACAAGGCGTCCGAGGAGTTCCTCAAAATGGATCAGTCGCTCTACGACGAGCTGAAGAAGACCGCAGCGAAGTCCGAGAAGTAACGGCTCACACCTCGACTCGTGGCGGCCACTCCACGCCCGCGGCGGATAGACGGCTGAGATGTGTGCGCCTTCGCCGCCGCGTCACGCCGAGACCGACGAGGTAGAGGACGAAGAAGACGAGCCAGATTCCCGCCGCGACGAGGACGTTCTTCACCGTGTACCCGGGAAAGATGAGGAAGATCGCCATGACGACCGGCAGAATGAGGATGTTGCTCAGGACGCGCGGGTTGTACCGGCCGCTCGCGTCGACAACCATCTGCGAGTAGAGCAGTTCCACCTGGGGCCGTACCTCCGGGACCGGAGTGAGACCAGATCCCGGGCGCATGCCCGGCAGCGGGGTCCGGCCGGGAGCCTGTCGGCGGACGGCTTGGAGAGCCGCGGTCCGCTCACGAGCGTCAGGCATGCGAACAAACAGGAAGAAGGGATTGTTCAGGGCGGCGTTTCCGGGAGCGTGTCCGACGTAGCGATAGCCGAAACTCGCGGCAACATACGCGAAGGCCGCGAATTTCTTCAGGCCGGGAAAATGCGGTCTGACGGTGAACTCACGCGCCTCCTCCGCGACAGCCTTCATCAGCCCGTTCAGGAGATGCCGTTCGTCCATGACCGCCTCCTCCTCGGCTCGTACGGGGCCGCCCCATCGTGACATACGGACGCCGCTGGTAACTTACCGGCTCAGCCAGCACAAAAGCACGGGGAGAAGTCCGATGAGTTCCGAAAAATACCCGAATCTGGGGTTCGATCCAGCACCCGGCGATCTTGAGGCCGTCCGGGATCTGGTGAAGGCGGTGGGCCGTGTCACCAGCGGCAGCGACACCGCCCAGACGGAGCTGAGCAAAATGGGAACCGCGGACGGCATTTGGGCGGGCAAAGCGGCCACGGCGTTCCAGGACACCTACTCGCCCGTTCCCCCGTACCTGAAGAAGGCTCTGGGGTCGCTGGACGCCGCGCACCGGGCCCTCGGCAGCTGGGAGACGCAGCTGGACGGATTCCAGTCCAGGGCACGGAAGCTGGAGGAAGAGGCGGCGGAAGCGGCCCGGAAAGTCAACTCCGCGCAGAGCGCGGTGGATTCGCTGCCCTCGTCCACCGTAGGGCTGTCGGACGCGGACGAGAAGAAGCACGAGAAGGACTCCAAGGAGAAGAAGAAGTCCCTGGAGACCGCCAGCGGAGAACTGTCCGCCATCCGCAGCCGGGCGCACTCGCTCCAGAGCGAGCATGGTCAGGCGGCGGCGGACGTCACGCGTCTGGTCAAGGGTGCCGCGGACGACGCGCCTCCCGAGCCAGGCTGGTTCGAGGAGGCGCTGGACGCGGTGGGCGACCTGCTCTCGGACGCCTGGGACACCATCACGGACCCGAACTTCTGGAAGCTGATCGGTGACATTCTCGCGGACATCGCCATGGTCGTCGGTGTCCTCGCGATCTTCTTCTCCGGCCTCGGAGTGGCCGCGTTCGTCATCGCAGGGCTGGCGCTCGCCTTCCACCTGGCTGCCAAGGCCGGTGGAGCCGACGTGACCTGGGAGACCATCGCATGGGACGCCGTCGGTGTGTTCGCCGGCGGTCTCAGCCTGGCCGGCGCCCGGCTCGCCCAGTCCGGCCGCGCCCTGGTCAACGCCGGCCGGGAACTGCGGCTGTCGTCCGGCTTCATGAAGGCACTCGGCAACGTCCGGTTCGGCAACATCCTCAACGGCCTGCGCGGGCTTCCCAGCGGGGTCGCCAACTCCGCACGGGGTCTGGGCATGGCAGGCAAGGGCTGGTCGTTCGTCGCCGCCGGCACCGCCGTCGACAAGGCGGCGACGTGGTCCGGTGCCGCGCTGGCGATCGGCTCCAACATGCACAACGGCACCTGGGACCAGGGCCGGTGGACGGACGGCGAGTTCAAGATCGGCGACATTCCGGTCGTCGGACCGTTCATGGACTACTTCGGCGCCACCGACGACGGCGAGGTCATGGCACCCGGACCGACGTCCCCCACCTTCGACACGCAGACCGCCCTCACCTCGTCGGGCGGTACCTTCACCAAGCACCTCGATCCCTCGCAGATGGGTACGGCCGCATGAGCGCCGTGTCCCACGGCCCGACCGGTGACATCGAGCGCAGCACGACCGCGCCCTTTCACTACGCCTTCCACCACGACGTTCCGGACGAATTCGTCCGGCTTCCGGAACCGACGGAGTCCGACGGCTGGCGCGAGGCCATGGCGGAACTGCTGCCGGGAGCGGACGCGGAGGCACGGGACGCCGCCAGCGAGGGCCTGCGCCGCCAGTTGCCGCTGCTGAGCGCCAGGGAGAACGTGCTCCTCACCGCCATGTGCGTCGGCACGGAGGAGGTGGACGGGGGAGAACGCCTGTCCATGGGCCTGCTCGCGGTCACCGTCCGCCCGAGTGGGCACAGCCCCGCCCGACGACTTTTCACCGCCGAGGGCATCTACCAGGCGACCGCCAAGAAGTTCTTCGCAAACGTCGTCGAAGACCGCCTGGAAGAGATCGCCTTCCCTCTGGGAGAGGGGCTGCAGGGTCCCCAGGACATGGTGCTCGCCACGAAGCTTCCGTGCGGGCCGGGCGTCATGTCGACGTCCCTGCGCACGCTGCGACTTCCCCCCATCGAGGCCGGGATCGCCGTACCACCCCTTCCGATGGCGGCCCTGCAGTTGATCGTCCCGGCACCCCACAGCTACTGCGTGTACGTCACCATCTCCACACCGTCCGTCTTCCTGCTCGACTCCTACAGCGCGCGCCTCGCCCACATCGGCCGCACGCTCAGGTTCGGCGAGCCACACGGGGACGCCGACCCTGCCCCGGGACGGCATGGATGCTGAAAGCTCAGCTCAGAGCGCTGCTCCGGGAGAGTGCGCGGAGCCGGGAGCGGTATGAAACGCGCAATCTCCAATGGTCGTGGCGCAGATTCGCGGCCTTCGCCTACATCGCCGAGCAGTACGGATACCGGTACGACGGGCTCTCCCCGCTCTCCCCCAAGGGGAGCCCGAACCCGTACTTCGCCTTCCGCCGACTGCCGGACGCGCCGGAGCGGGCGGCGTGGAGCGCACAGCACTACCCCGCTGCGCCGGACGGCGGGCCGCTGCCCGGCATGCGCCCCGGGGGCCGCCGCCTGCGGCCACTGCCCGAGGTGCGGCACGAGGTCGATCTCCTGCACGCCCGCATCATGGTCGACTACAGCCGCACCCACCGACGCCGGGGACTGACCGCCCTCCTGGTCCTGCTGGTGGCCATGCTCATTCCCCTGTCCCAGACCGGTTTCAGCGCCCAGTCGCTGCTGGTGTGCGGCGCCGTCTGGCTGTTCTTCGCCGCCCTGTGGCTGACGGGCCTCGCCATCGCACGGCACCGGTACAGGAAATACAGTCGCGTGCTCCGGGACTCCGGGGTCGACTGGCCCTCGAATCCGTCACTTGCCTAGCGCTCTGGCGAAATCGGGAAGCACGCAGATACGGTCAGTAGCCTCGACCGCACTTCTGTCTCACGGGGAGTCCACTGTGAAGCGCCGCTCTTTGCCCGTTGCTGCCGCGCTCGCCGCCTCAGCCGCCTTGCTGCTGACGGCCTGCGGAGGCGGGGACGACAAGTCCAGCGACAACGACAAGATCGCGGGAGCGGACCAGGGGTCTGTGACCCCGAGCGCGACAGCCGAGTCTTCGGCGGCACCGGCGGAGGACAAGCCGGACGGCGTGGACCTGTCCCTCCCCAAGGACATGAACCTGGTCTTCGACTGGGACAAGCCGAAGGACAAGAACGAAGCGGCCGCGATGGACGACGCGGCAAACTACGTTCGCGCCATCTACCGGGGCGTCGACAAGCGCACGACCAAGGACGCCTCCTTGGCCACCTACGCCACCGGGGACGGGCTGAAGTACGCGCGCACGCAGATCGACGCCCGACTCGAAGGCGACTGGACGTCGACCGGCACCCGCCGCCACTACCAGGCCACCACTCGGTCCGCCCCCAACGGCAACTCGGTGGAAGTCGCGTTCTGCGTGGACTCGAGCAAGTTCTACTCCAAAGAGGTCAAGACCGGGAAAGTCCTGAAGGGCACACCCAGCATCACGGACTTCGACTACTTCAAGATCGTCATGTCCAAGTACCCGACGGGGGACGGGATGTGGCAGGCGTCCAAGGTGTTCGTCGAAACGAAGGCGGCGAAATGTCAGTGACGACGTCACGGCGCACGGCCCTCATCACCGGCCTGGCTGCTCTGACGTTGGCCCTGGGCACCTCCCTCGCGGATCCTGCGTACGCGGGAGAGCAGCCGAGCAACGGCCAGGGCGCCGACACCGAACAGTCCGGCGGCGGCGACAAGACCGGCATCTACGCAGCCGCACGCATCACGTACTCCGGTTCCGTCGCCCCGAACGGCGGCACCGGAAACGTGACGTCCGCCGACGTCGATTGGACTCCCCCGCCCTGCTGGTACGCCCCCTACCTCGGCGCCAAGGACTTCAAGAAGAAGATGTCCGCCGAGATAGAGGAGGCCGCGAGCGCGCCCGGCATGACCGGGACCCCCGCCGCGGCGATCGGCCAGACGAAGGCGCACTACGAGGACGAGTACGGCTGGACGGACACCCCCGGTTACAAGGACTACAACGTCGCCAAGGACGGCGAGGGGATGTTCTGGGCCGGCGTCGAGAATCCGAACGAGCCCGACTATCTGAAGCGCAACTCGTGCACCGACCTCCCGTTCTGGGTCGACAACGGCGAGGCCCCGCCGCCCCAGTACGAGGAGGCCATCACGCCGGAGATACTCGCCGCCCTCGCGTACCAGCACATGGAGCTGCCCGGCACCGAGGTCACCCTCGCCCCCGCCGTGACCACGAAGGTGAACCTGCCGACCTGGGCCTGGCTCGACAAGGCCGACTTCCACGAGGTCCAGGCCACGGCGGCCATCGACGCCCCCGGCTTCGCCCTCACGGCCACGACCACCGCGAAGCCGGTATCGCTCAAGCTGGAGCCGGGCACCCCGGATGCCGAGACGTACCCCGCCTCAGGCGAGTGCACGATCAACGTCGACGGCTCGATCGGCGAGCCCTACGCCCAGGGCAAGGCCGACCGGACTCCGCCCTGCGGCATCAAGTACCTCCGCTCCTCCGGAGACGGCACCTTCGACCTCCAGGCCACCATCACCTGGGAGATCGCCTGGACCGGCACCGGCGGCGCGGGCGGCGACCTGCCCGACGGCACCTTCGAGAACGCCCAGGCCGTCACGGTCCAGGAAATCCAGGCGGTCAACCGCTGATGGGGCGGGTTCGCCGTGTAGGAGAGAAGGGTCCTTGTGGTTACAGTGACCGCCCCGGAACCCAGCGCAGGGATTCGGCCATGGCGTCACAAAGATCGCCCATGGGTCCCTCGGTACCGCTGAGCGGCATCGAAAAAGCCAGGTGCAGGTAGCCCGCATCACCCGGCATCCGAACATGGTGATCCAGCGTCGTCGCCGTGCGGACTCGCACCGTAGGCCCGGCCGGCATGTCGACGACGCCCACGTCGGCCTCGGCGTCGCGATCCGAGCTTCTGCGCTCGCTCAACGCCTCGGCGAATGCCTCGGCCGTCGGCGCAACTCCGCGAGGCATCGGTGGCCAGGAGATCAGAAGGGAGGCCGGTGCGATCGCCGTGCCCTCGGACGATTCCGTGCGGAGGAAGAATTCCAGCGCACCGCGGGCCAGGCCGTTCTCGGCCGTGTTGCGGAGGATGGTCCAGACGCTGCGGGGGACGTCCCCGGAAGTCCCGCTCCCGGCGAACTCCTTGTCCACGTAAGTCTTCAACTGACCGCGCCAGCGCTCCTGCGTGAGGTCGACACGAAACCAGTCGCGGGGTACGAGGATGCGGTAGTCCGAGGGCGGGGCGTCAGGTACGGGCCCGGTCACGTTGCCGCCGCGGAGGTGATGAGCGGCGTTCCGTCGGCGCGGAACAAGCGGATGCTGCTGACGGTGTTGCCGAACATGGTCGAAAACACGTCCCACCCCGCCATGGTGGGCGTCGACATCTCCATCATGAGAGAGGTGCCGTTCGGAAGCGGCACGTAGACCCGTATGTACCAGTTCGGGAAGGTGAGCTCCTCGCCCGAGGCCGTAAGTTCAGCGACCAGCTTGTCCTCGCGGCTGCCGATATACGACACGGCTGATCCACACGGCAGCTCGATCTCGGAGACCTCCGCGTCGCCGGACTTGCGAAGGTCCGCGGCGATCGCCTTCACCGCATCGGCCACGTCCGAGTCTTCCGGACTGTCCACCAGGGCGGCGTACACCGTCGCGGTGCAGGGGGTGTCGTCGACCGCCGTGACGCAGAGACCGGCGTACTGGGCGCCCGCCGCCAGCAGGTCGTCGACGCCCAGCGCACACGTGACTGCGAGTGCCGTCTGAGCCTCTTGCCCGGCCCCCGGAAGGGCCTTCTCCACGAGTTCGCCCAGCAGGCGGACCGCCTCGTCGTCGTCCGTCTCCTGGATCGGGATGTCGTGGAAGATCTCCGGCATCACCCACCGCACCTGGATATCGTCTGCGCGGAGCACGGGCGGGGCAGGGTGGGTGGGTATCAACTCGGCGAGTTCGGGCTGGCTCGTCACGGGGACTCTTCCCTCTCAGGTATGGGGCGTTCCGGCGCTTCGGGGAAGAACTTCCGCGAGGTGGCGTACATACCGTAATAGGGGTACATGCTCGGAATTTCGGCCCCACCTTTGCGGGCCATGCCGACGATCTTTCGGTACAGACGGGCGCGGCACCGCACATTGCGCACGACCGGGTCGAGGAGGCTGCGCCGCCGGACCAGGACGATGGCGACAATTGCGGCGCAGACGATGACGGCGTCCACGGCGATGAAGGCGATCTGGAACTGGCGCGGCTTCTGGGATGCGACGAGATCCCAGAAAGGCCAGGCCCCCACACCGAAGACAAACAGTGGCAGGGCGAGCAGACACCCAAGAAGGCTCCCCTTCTCCGTGTCCTCACGCCGCTGGAAGAGCATCCAGTGCACGGCCCTGTCGTCAAGGAAGTCGAAGCGCACCTCTTGCCCGAAACGCTCGGCGGCGGCCTTGGCTTCCGGAACGGCGGCCACGACCGACGACGGCACCATGGTGTGGACGGCACCCTGGTCGTCGACGAACGTTCCGGGCTCCATGGCGTGGTAGTCGCTCACAGGGTCATCTCCTTACCCAGTGGGGGCGAGTGCGGAATGGAATGCCGTCGACCGCGGTTTCGGGCTTGGCTGCGGCGATGGCGACGGTGTGGGCCGGGGTCCTTGGTTCGGTGTCCTGCCCTCGTTGGACGAGTCACCGAGTTCTTCGAACCGGTTCTTCAACTTCACCACGCTGTGTACGCCCAAGTTGACCAACGATCCACCCTTGATGTAACGGGTAAGGACTTCCGGGCTGAATCCACCCGGCGGCAGCTTGATCTTGGTGATGTCCTTGCTCTTCAAGAACTTCGAGGCCCAGACGACTCCCTTGTTGAAGTTCTTCACCGCGAACCCGTTGGTGAATCCGGACCAGATGGCGTTCCTCGCAGCGAGCAGGCGTGCTCCCTTTGCCGCCGCCGTGAGGCCCTTGATCGCCCCGAGTCCGGGAATGATCCCCAGGACGTCGAGGCCCATCTTGAGCAGGTCGAGCTTTCCACCTCGAGCGAAGTAGTCATAAAGGCGCCCTGACAGCGCGGTGGCACTCATCACTCCGGCTGCAACGACGAGGAACACCGCGAGGGTACCGCCGGAAAGAACAACCGCAGCCACCAAAGCCGCCACGGCCAAGAACGTCCCCACGGCGGAAAACAAGTCAGCGTGATCCGCGATCCAGTTCATGAAGCCTCCGGGGTCCTTGACCCCGTCATGGTGGATCACGTTCTTGATCTTCCGGGCGGCATGGCGCGCCGCATCGTCCCGGATGGCCTTCGCCCTCATGATCTTTTTTTCGCCTTCGAGCATGAGCTGCGCGGCGTCGTCGCTCTTCTTCTGCTGCTTGCTGTGCTGCACCGCGTCGTCGCCCGTCAGCACTTTCCCATTGAGCGGGTCCAGGATCTTGTTGGCCGCCTTGTAGTCGACCTCGGCGTCCCGATACTCCTGAAGTCCCTTGTCCGCCAACTGCTGGGCCCGGTGCAGTTCGCTGGCGTACTCGGACGACTCTCCACCTCCTTCCCGGACCTTGGTGCCCATGGCGATCGCGGCTTCGTCGTAGCGGTCGTAGGCGTCCTTGAGGCGACTCGATGTGTCGCCTGCGATCTCGTGGAACGCCCGGCCGGCGTCGCTGTCCCAGCCGTCGACCGACGCCAGCGCCTTGATGTTCCGCGCCTGCTTGTCGATCTCGTCTGCCATGCCGCGCAGCTCCTTGCCGAGCCGCGCCACCTCATACGGGTCGCCGGGCACCGGATCGGAGTCGTACATCGGTGACCAGTCCTGCGGACGGGCTGTCACTGCTACTTCTCCTTCTTCCCGCTCTTCTTGGCGTCCCTGAGCGCGTTCGCCAGCTCGTGGTCGACGTCCTCATACGCCTTGGCCGCGTTACCGGTGTACTTGGCGAGGTTCTCGATGTCTTCCATGAGCTTCTTGCGGTTCTTCTTCCAGGTGTCGGAGAAGTCGCTGAAGACGTCCCGCAGTTTGTCGCTGCCCAGCGCGTCGCCGTACTCTTCGGCGGGGTTGCCGTTGTCCTTGAACTCCCGGTGCATCCGGTACAGGGACTTCGAGCATTCCTTGATCACGTCAAGGTCGAGCCGAGTTCTGTCTGCCACCCGTTCAGACTTTCTTCCTCAGGCACCGCCTCATCCGGGCACGGCTGGACACGGTATGTGCCGCCTCACGCCCGGACAAGGGAGTGACGTCGACATCAGCCCTTGGCGCCCTTGGCCAGCTGCTCGTCCAGGTCCTCGTACGCCTTCTTGGCGTTGGTGAGGAACTTGGACAGGCCCTCCAGGCCCTTGACGGTCTTGGCCGCGCCCTTGGTGAAGTCCTTGATGGACTCGTCGTACGCACCGGACGCCTTCTGCGTGGTGAAGCCGTTGGCGACCAGCTCCTCCACACCCTTCTCGATGGCCTTCAACATGTCTTCCATGTCGCCCATCGCCTTGATCAGGTCGGTGGCCTTCTTCTCCATCTCGGCATAAGTAAGGTCCGTGTCCTTCGCCATGACAGCTCTCCCTCCCATCGCCTCAGGGCCTTCCCCCGTGGCGTGACTGACGCGGTCCACCCGGCCGTTCGTCCACCGGCCGTCCGCATGAGCGAAGATCCTACGGGTGGAGCTGTTGGGACGACAGGGACGCCTGACGGCGGAAACGTGAACCGGTGCACATATCCGGCCAGTGAAGCGGCCTCAGCCCGGCGAAGAGTCCGGGTGGCCCGACCCGTGGCCTCCGTGTCACCCGCCAGGGAGCGGAGTGACGCGCATGGTCCGGACCGCTTCGTCGGCCAGCTCGGTGATCTGCTCCGTGAGGGCGACCTTCTCCCAGATCACCGTGACGACGACGAGACTCTCCATGCCGGGTGGGAAGGCGGCGTACTTGATGAACGCGGCCAGCTTGCGGCCGAAGCCGAGCATCCGCCTGACCTTGAGCATCGCCTGAATGCGCACGGCGGGCCCCGCGGCCAACGCGAGGCGGGTGATCTGGGGGTCACCCGTGACCTGTGCGTTGCCCCACTGCAGAAGCAGCGGGATAACCTCTTCCGGGCCTGGACGGGGTACGCCCTCGTCTCCGTACGAGTCGACCGTGAGGTTGGCCAGAGCCTCCCCCGCCTCGGAGTAGTACGCCGCCGCGAGTGTGGGCACGTCGCCGTTGAGGTCCACGGCACGTTCGACCACATCGTCGAAGACCGCGCTCTTCTCGATCTCGAGGCCCAGTGGATTGAGCCGGTTCACGACCTCCGTGGCCAGCGCCTTGGCCTCGGCCCGGGTTCCTTCGCGCAACGTGAGATCGATCCAGCCGGGCTGGAACTCGAAGGTGCACTCGAAGGTCTCATCCAGCGGAGCGGGATCGTCCGGTGCGGTCATGCTCGGACCTTTCGTGCGGCTACAGACAGGGCACGCCGGTTCCGGCCACCTTCTGGAGGCTTTGTCCAGACGGACGACCCGGTGCGACAGGACGGCTCACGCCCCGCCACACCGGGCTGTGTCACGTGCGCCCCGGCTCAGCCCTTGGCGCCCTTGGCGAGCTGCTCGTCCAGGTCCTCGTACGCCTTCTTGGCGTTGGTGAGGAACTTGGACAGGCCCTCCAGGCCCTTGACGGTCTTGGCCGCGCCCTTGGTGAAGTCCTTGATGGACTCGTCGTACGCACCGGACGCCTTCTGCGTGGTGAAGCCGTTGGCGACCAGCTCCTCCACACCCTTCTCGATGGCCTTCAACATGTCTTCCATGTCGCCCATCGCCTTGATCAGGTCGGTGGCCTTCTTCTCCATCTCGGCATAAGTAAGGTCCGTGTCCTTCGCCATGACAGCTCTCCCTCCCATCGCCTCAGGGCCTTCCCCCGTGGCGTGACTGACGCGGTCCACCCGGCCGTTCGTCCACCGGCCGTCCGCATGAGCAAAGATCCTACGGGTGAGGCACTTGGGACGACAGGGATGCCCGGCAGCACCAGCGTGAACCGGTGCACATCCCGACCCGTGCGGCCCGGCGCATCCCGTTGCACGGGGGTGAGGTACGGCGGCTAAGGTCGCTTCACTGTGTGAAGCGTTTCCGGGGGCGGCCTCAGCCCAGCGAGGAGGACGAACGTGCGCCTGAGTCTGACCGTCGTCGACCCGGTCGGCGGAGCCAGCACCGATGTAGTGCTCGACGCCGATCCGGAGTCGTCGGTCGGCGACATCACTCGGGAGCTGGCGCGCCATGTCGGTGTCACCGGTGGTGCGGAGATCATCCCCATCGGCGGGCGACCCGGCCCCGGCGGTACACCGCAGGCCTTCGTCGACGGCTACGCCCTCGACCCCGACGCCAACATCGTCGGCTCGCCACTGCGCGAGGGCGCTGTCGTCAGTCTGCACGATCCAGCGGGCTGCGTGTCCGGCGAGCCGACGGGGGTCGTGGAGTTCCGCGTGGCCAGCGGTCCCGCGGCCGGTGCCGTGCACCGGCTGGGTGTCGGTCGGTACGACATCGGCAGCGGCCCGGCCGCGCACCTGCGCATCGACGACCCCGAACTCGCCACGCGTGCCGCCACGCTGTCCATCGCCATGGACGGTACCTGCGACGTCACTCTGCACGGCATCGAGCCGAAGAACACCGCGGACGAGGAGAAGAAGAGGGAGAAGGGGAAGAATAAGGAGGAGGCGGAGAGCGCCGGCGACAGCGCGCATCCCCGGCTCGACGGCGAGGCGTTCGAGGGTGGCAGCTGGCCCCTGGGGGCCCAACTCGCCCTCGGCAACACGCTCCTGGAGATAGCCGCCTACACCCCTCCCGACGCTGCCCTGAAATGGTCGGAGGACGGAGCCGGGCTCGACTACAACCGGCCTCCGCGACTGCGCCCGGCGGAGCGCACGACGCAGTTCCGGCTGCCTTCTCCGCCCAGGGAGTACGAAGTCCGGCCGCTGCCCTGGCTGATGGCCCTGTTCCCGCTGGTCGGCGCGGTCGTATCCGTCATGATCTTCGGGCGCTGGTACTACCTGATCATGGCTCTGCTGAGTCCGATCATGCTTTTCGGCAACTACTTCAATGACAAGAAGCACGGGCGCAAGTCCCATGCGAAGCAGGTCAAGGAGTACAAGGAGACCAAGGAGCGGATCGAGAAGGACGCCCAGGACGCGCTGCGGCTGGAACGGCTCGACCGACGCGGCGCCAGTCCCGACCCCGCCTCCGTGCTGGCCTTCGGCACCGGCCCGCGCACCCGGCTGTGGGAGAGGCGGCGCACGGACGCCGACCATCTGCTCCTGCGGGTCGGCACCGGCCAGGTGCCGTCCGAAGTCGTTCTCGACGACCCGGAGCAGGACGAGCACAAGCGTCAGGTCACCTGGGAGATCGAGGACTCGCCCGTCACACTGCCGCTGAGGGACCTGGGCGTCATCGGTGTCGCCGGGCCCGGCGACTCGGCGCAGGCACTCGCGAGATGGGCCGTGGCGCAGACCGCGGTGCTGCACAGCCCGATGGACGTCCAGTTCTACGTGCTCACCGAGAACCACGCGCAGCCGCGCTGGGACTGGGTCCGCTGGCTCCCGCACGCCCGCCCCGCGAGCGGCCAGGACGTCAACGTGGTGATCGGGACGGACTCCGAGACCGTGAGCGCCCGGGTCGGCGAGCTGACGCAGTTGCTCGACGCCAGGCAGAAGGCCCTGAAGGAGAACAACAGCGGTGGTGCCGGCCCCGCCTTCTCCGACCCGGACATCGTCGTCGTGTGGGACGGATCGCGCCGGCTGAGGTCGCTGCCGGGCGTGGTACGGCTCCTGCGGGAAGGGCCGGCGGTCGCCATGTACGCGATCTGCCTGGACGAGGAGGAGCGCTTCCTGCCCGGCGAATGCCAGGCATTCGTCGTCGCCGAGCCACTGGCCCACGACGCCACCGCCGCGGCACGGCCCGGCAACGCCCCGCCGGCCGCCGCCGGTGGCTTCCCCTCCTTCCAAGCCTGGCACCAGGGCGCCCAGCAGAACGAGCAGGCCGCCGAGCGGGCCCCCGAACTGCGACTGCGTGTCGAGCAGACCGGCGCCCGGCGCAGGTCCGGTGTGCGGCCCGACCTCGTCTCGCCCGCCTGGTGCGCGCGGCTGTCCCGGGCGCTGGCGCCCCTGCGCGACATCAGTGGCGAGACCGAGGACTCCGCGCTCCCGTCCTCGAGCCGGCTCCTCGACGTGCTCCAGCTGGAGCCCCCGACCCGCGACGACGTCGCCGCGCGCTGGCGCATGGGCGGCCAGTCCACCATGGCGGTGATCGGTGAGTCCTACGACGGTCCCTTCGGCATCGACATCCGGCGCGACGGCCCGCACGGCCTCATCGCCGGTACGACCGGTTCGGGCAAGTCGGAGCTGCTCCAGACCATCGTGGCCGCGCTCGCCGTGGCCAACACCCCCGAGAACATGACGTTCGTCCTCGTCGACTACAAGGGCGGGTCCGCCTTCAAGGACTGCGTCAAGCTCCCGCACACCGTCGGCATGGTCACCGACCTCGACGCGCACCTCGTCGAACGCGCCCTGGAATCGCTGGGCGCGGAGCTGAAGCGGCGCGAGCACATCCTCGCCGCCGCCGACGCCAAGGACATCGAGGACTACCAGGACCTGGCGCGCCGGGACCCGTCCCACGCACCCGTTCCCCGACTGCTCATCGTCATCGACGAGTTCGCTTCCATGGTGCGCGACCTGCCGGACTTCGTGACGGGCCTCGTCAACATCGCGCAGCGAGGCCGCTCCCTCGGCATTCACCTCCTGCTGGCCACCCAGCGGCCGAGTGGTGTCGTCTCGCCCGAGATCCGCGCCAACACCAACCTGCGGATCGCCCTGCGCGTGACCGACGCCGGTGAGTCGACGGACGTCATCGACGCTCCCGAAGCCGGTCACATCGCCAAGAGCACCCCGGGCCGCGCGTACGTCCGTCTCGGCCACGCCTCCCTCATCCCCTTCCAGTCCGGCCGCGTGGGTGGCCGCCGCCCGGGTGCGGCCGATCCGGCGGCGCTCGCCCCGTGGGCCGGGCAGCTCTCCTGGCAGGAACTGGGACGGGCCGCGCTGACGAAGCCCAAGTCCGAGGCGCGGGAGGACGACGAGATCACCGACCTCAAGGTCCTGGTCGACGCCATCCGGGAGGCCAACCACAGCCTCGGCATTCCGGCCCAGCACTCTCCGTGGCTGCCCGCCCTGGACGAGGCCCTGCTGTTGGACGACATTCCGGAGGTGCGCAGCCAGGGGGCGCTGCCGGCGGCCCCGTACGGCATCGCGGACCTGCCGTCCGACCAGGCCCGCCGCCCCGTGGTCGTCGACTTCGCCGCCTTCGGGCACCTGCTCGTCGCCGGTGGCCCGCGCAGCGGCCGCTCGCAGGTACTGCGCACCATCGCGGGCTCCCTGGCCCGCACCCTGTCGAGCGCCGACGTCCATCTGTACGGCATCGACTGCGGCAACGGCGCCCTCAACGCGCTGACCCGGCTGCCGCACTGCGGCGCGGTCGTCAGCCGCAATCAGCAGGAACGCGTCATCCGGTTCTTCAATCGGCTCACCGGTGAACTCACCCGGCGGCAGGACCTGCTGGCGGAGGAGGGCTACGCCGACATCGGGGAGCAGCGGGCCGCCGCGGCCGAGGACGAGCGACTGCCCCACATCGTGGTCCTCCTCGACCGCTGGGAGGGCTGGCTGCCCACGCTCGGCGAGTACAACCACGGCGACCTCACCGACCAGGTGATGGCGATGATGCGCGAGGGCGCGAGCGTCGGCCTGCACCTGGTGATCACCGGCGACCGTCAACTGCTGACGGGGCGGATCTCCTCCCTCACCGAGGACAAGTACGGTCTGCGCCTCGCGGACCGCGGCGACTTCTCGTTGCTGGACATCAACGCGCGCAAGATCCCCGAGGAGATTCCGCCCGGCCGCGGCTTCGCGAGCGGGACGGCGACCGAGACCCAGTTCGCCCTGCTCGCCGAAGACACCACCGGTCAGGGTCAGGCTGCCGCGCTCGCCGCGATCGGCGAGGCGGCGACCGCCCGGGACGCCGGGCTGCCGCGCTCCCGCCGCCCGTTCCGCGTCGACGTCCTGCCCAGCCGGATCTCCTTCGCCGACGCCTGGGCCATGCGCGACCCGGCGGCGAGCGCCTCCCCGCTGTGGGCGCTGGTCGGTGTCGGCGGCGACGAGCTCACCGCCTTCGGCCCCGACCTCGCCCAGGGCGTCCCGGCGTTCGTGATCGGCGGGCCCGCGAAGTCCGGGCGCAGCACCGTGCTGCTGAACGTGGCGCGCTCCTGCCTCGCCCAGGGCGTACGGCTGGTCCTGGCGGCGCCCCGCCCGTCGCCGCTGCGTGAACTGGAGGGGACGGAGGGCGTCCTTAAGGTCTTCACCGGCCGGGACATCGACGAGGACGAGATGGAGGAGCTCGTCGGGACGGCCAGTCCCGAGCAGCCGATCGTCGTCCTGGTCGACGACGCGGAGGTGCACGACGACTGCGACGCGGAGGACGTCTTCAAGCGCATCGTCGAACGCGGGGTGGAGGAAGGTCTGGCCGTCGTCATCGCCGGTGACGAGGAGGAGATCTGCGACGGCTTCTCCGGTTGGCAGGTCGACATGAAGAAGGCCCGCCGCGGCATCCTGCTGTCCCCGCAGGACAGCTCCGCGGGAGAGCTGATCGGCATCCGCACGAACCGGAGCATGGTCGGCGGCCAGATCACTCCCGGCAAGGGCATGCTGCACCTCGGCAGCGGGGAGCACCTGACGGTCACGACGCCGATGTGACGGGCACCGGCCGCCCGGAAAGGACGACGGGCCGCGGGACCGAGAGGTCTCCGCGGCCCGTCGTCCTCGCTCTCGCTACACCGCCGGCAGCGCGTAGATCTCGTGGCCGTGCGTCGCCATCAATCGGTTGCCCGCGAGGGCGACCTGCCACGGCTCGCCGACGGCCTTGCTGTCGGTGTACGTCCAGCGGAGCTTGCCCGTCCGCGTCTCCAGGGCGACGATGCCGCCGTCGACGGCGCCGCTGGCGCCGTACAGGGTCGAGCCCACGCGGCGGAACGACTCCGGGCCGTCGATGTCCAGTTCGTCGCAGAGCCAGTTCCGCTTGCCGGTCCTGACGTTCACCGCCCATACGCCGTCGTCGTGGTCGCTGACGTAGAGCACGCCGTCGACGACCGTCGGGTTGTCGAAGCCGCGTCGGCCGGCCGGGGCGAGTGTCCAGGCCGTTTCGCCCTTCTCCACGTCGACGGCCTCGAGTTCGTCGCCCGGCAGGAAGACGAGGCCGCCTGCGACCGTGGGCTGCCAGGACCACTCGTCACCGATCTTCCTGGTCCACACCTGGCCGCCGGTGGCGGTGTCCCGGACGGTGAGGTTGAGGTTCGAGTCGGCGTAGACCAGGTACTTGCCGGAGGCGGTGCCCTGGACGTCGTAGTCCTTCGTGCCCCAGTCCCGGTGCTGTATCCACGTCTTCTTTCCCGTGGTGTGGCTGACGGCCGCGACGGCCGTGCGGTACTCGGTGGCGCTCTTGGACTGGCCGTAGTCGGTGGCCGTGACGTAGACGTTCTTGTCGTCGATCGCGATGGTGTCCTCGACGGACAGTTGCTTGCCGAGGCGGCTGCGCCATGCCTCCTCGCCGGTCTTGACGTCGTAGGCGACCAGGGCGCCCTCGTAGTCGCCGTCGGCGAGGAACACCTTGCCGTTGTGAAAGAGGAGTTGGGCCCCCGGCCGACAGATGCCCGCCTTGGTCCAGCGGGCCTCGCCGGTCCGGACGTCGTAGGCCACGAGCGGGTCGCCGCTGACCAGGAGCAGTCCGTCGTGGGTGAGGGGCGGTACGCGCGGGCTGGTGCTGTCCTTCCCGGCCGACTTGTGCCACAGCGGCTGGGGAGCCACCCCGGCGGGCGGGGTCGTGAAGTCGTCGTCCGCCGGATCGGCCGAAGTCCCGGTGCCGGTTGTCCCCTTCGCATCGTCGGAGGCGTCGTCCGACGTGAGTGCCCACGCGATGCCGCCCCCGGCCACCGCGACGGCCGCCGCGCCGCCCAGGGCGATGCCGAGGACGCGACGACGGGAGCGGGCGGGAGCGGGTTGTGCGGCCTGTCCGACTCGGACGGTGCCGGGCAGCGGAGTCCCGTACGCGGGTACCGGGGTGCCGCCGGGCGCCGTGCCGTGGGCGGGCGTTCCGGTCGACGACGCGCCGTCGAGCATGGTCGGTGCCGGGCCGAAGCCGGTCGCCGGACGGTGCTCCGGCTGCGGAGCGGTCCGCGGCGTTCCGGGTGCCTCCAGGTCCAGGATCCCCGCGGCGTGGGTCGCGATGGTCGACGCGACGGCCGACGGCAGCCAGTCGTGGAGGGCGGCGTCGATGCCCTGCCCGGCCAGCGCGGCGACGATCTCACCCGGCGCCGGACGCTGCGCCGGGTCCTTCATCAGGCAGGCACGGACGAGTCCCAGCAACGACGGAGGCACGTCCGTCAGCTCGGGTTCGCCGTGCACGACCTGGTAGAGCATCCCCGCGTGCGAGGTCGTGCCGTCGCCGAAGGCACCCCGCCCGGTGGCCGCGAACACGAGCACGGAACCGAGGGAGAAGACGTCACCCGCGACGCCGACGTCCTTGCCCATCGCCTGCTCCGGCGACATGTAGCCGGGCGAGCCGACCACCACTCCGGTCTGGGTCATACGGCTGCCGTCCACCGCCCGTGCGATGCCGAAGTCGATGAGCCGGGGTCCGTCGGCGGCGAGCAGGACGTTGGACGGCTTGAGGTCCCGGTGCACCAGGCCCGCCGCGTGGATGTCCCGCAGAGCCGCGGCGAGACCGGCGGCCAGTGCGCGAACCGTGCGTTCGGGCAGCGCCCCATGGACCGCGACCACGTCGGTCAGGTCGGGCCCGAGGACGTACGACGTGGCGAGCCAGGGCAGCGGCGCGTCCGGGTCGGCGTCCGCGACGGGGGCGGTGAACCGGCCGGAGACCGCCTTCGCGATCTCGACCTCGTGCCGGAAGCGCTCGCGGAAGTCGTGGTCGGCGGCGAGATCGGGGCGGACCACCTTGACGGCGACGGTACGGCCGCCGGGCGATCGGGCGAGGTAGACACGGCCCATTCCACCGGCGCCGAGCCTTCGCAGGAGGCGGTAACTGCCCAGCTCACGCGGATCGTCCGACTGCAGTGTCTCCATGGCGGGCCTTCCCCGTAGCGAAACCTTGGCGAACGCCTTGACGAACGGTCAACTCATCGCCGGTGTTCGTGTCGCAGCCACAGTAGTGACAACGGGGTCAGGGCCATTACCGGGGCATGGCGGCGTGGAGGCGGCGGACCGGTGGAGACCGGGGCGCCGCTACCCGATCTTCGACAGCCGTGCCTTCGGCCGGCCCGACTCCTCGCTCTTCGAGGCGTAGTCGAGGTCGTCGCCGACCGGGGTGAAGGTGACGGTCGTGGGCGCCGGGTTGCAGCCGTCGTGGTTGCCCTCGGCGCCGACGGAACCGGCGACGAGCTGCTTCTCCGTGACCTTCTTGAGGGTGATCACGTCGACGCAGACGCCGCCCAGCGCGTCGGTCTGGTGGAGCCTGCCCAGTTCCTGGCCGACCTTCGCCTGCTTGATGGTGATCCGGAAGGTGCCCAGCGGCAGCTTGCCGTCCAGGGCGGCGGCCTGGCCCTCCCAGGCGCCGAGGTAGCGCGCGGGCAGCCCGCCGGGGGTGGCGGCCGGGGGATCGTGGGACGCCTCGTTGCCGCCCGCGTTGTTCGCGTCGTTGCCCGGGCCCGGCAGCAGGTCCAGGACGAACACCGACCCCACCGTCACCGCCGCCAGCGCGCCCGCCACCGCCAGGGCCACGGTGCAGCTGATCCGCCGGCCGCGTCCCTGGGCGCCCTGCGTCGAGGTCGCCGCGACGGAGAGGGCGAGCCTGCCCGGGGAGTGCGTCGTGCCCGCCCCGGCGCCCGCGCCGTCGTTCGGTGGCCCGGGGTCCCTCGGGCCGGGGACGGACGGGAGGGCGGGAGAAGGGACAGGGGCAGGGGCAGGGGCGGGCGACGAGGGCGGATACGAGGGCGACGTGGGCGTCGGCATCACCGGGGGCGGGCCGAAGACACCGGGCGCCGGGGCCGCCGTCCCGGCGTCGCCCCCCGCCGTGACCGACGGCCGGCTGAACCCCACGGGCCCCGAGGCCCCGGTCTCCGCCTCCCCCGCCTCCAGGTTCAGCAGCTGTACGGCGCTCCGGCTGACCCGTTCCACCAGCGCTCCCGGCAGCCAGCCGCCGGTCACCAGGCGGGCCGCGCCCTCGGGGGCCAGGCGCCGGGCGACCTCGGCGGGGGCCGGACGGGCGGACGGGTCCTTCGCGAGGCAGGACGCGACCAGCTCGCGCAGCTCCCCGTCGCCCAGGCCGTCGAGGCTCGGCTCCTCGTGGACGACCTTGTAGAGCAGCGCGGCCGAGGAGTCACCCGGGAAGGGCGGCTGCCCCGTCGTCGCGTACGCCAGCACGGCGCCCAGCGAGAAGACGTCCGCCGCCCCGGTCACGCCCTTGCCGAGGATCTGCTCGGGGGACATGTAGCCGGGCGAGCCGATGGACACACCCGTCGAGGTCAGGGAGGCGGTGCCGTCCGTGGCGCGGGCGATGCCGAAGTCGATCAGGAGGGGGCCGTCGAGGGTGAGGAGGACGTTGGACGGCTTCACGTCGCGGTGGACCAGGCCCAGCTCGTGCACCGCGGCCAGCGCCTCGCCGAGGCCCGCGCCGAGCGCCCGTACCGAGTGGGCGGGCAGCGGGCCGCCGTCCGCTACGGCCGACGTCAGGGAGGGGCCGGCCGCGTACGCCGTGGCGACCCACGGCACGCGCGCCTCGGGGTCCGCGTCCAGCACGGGTGCGGTCCAGGCGCCGCCGACCCGGCGCGCGGCGGCCACCTCGCGCCGGAACCGGGCCCGGAACTCCTCGTCCAGCGCGAAGTGCGGGTGCACGATCTTCACCGCGACCGTGCGGCCGCCGGCGCTGCGGCCCAGGTAGACCCGGCCCATGCCGCCGGAGCCCAGCCGGCCGAGCAGCCGGTAGGGGCCCACGACGGTGGGTTCGTCGACTTCGAGCGGCCGCATGGCGTCCACCCCTCCCCCGTACGCCGGTACCTGCCAGCAGGGTAGTGGGCGGCCCGCGGCGACGCCCCGGCCGTGTCAGGGCTTCAGCAGCTCCACCTTCACGTCCGCCGGGAAGCCCGTGGTGGGGCCGACGCGGCGGGCGAACTCGGTGACCGCCTCCAGCTGCGGGGCGCCGAAGCGGAAGTCGAGGGTGGTGAAGTACTTCGCGAGGGTGTCCTCGTCGAAGGCCTCCCAGCGGGCGGCCTGCTCCGCGACCTTCTCGACCTCCTCCAGGGAGAGGTTGCGGGAGGCCAGGAACGCCTCGTGCACCTTGCGGGTGATGAGCGGCTCGCGCTCCGCGTAGTCGCGCCGGGCCGCCCAGACCGCGAAGACGAACGGCAGGCCCGTCCACTCCTTCCACAGGGCGCCCAGGTCGTGCACGTCGAGGCCGTAGCGCGGGCCGTCGATCATGTTGGCGCGCAGGGCGGCGTCCCCGATCAGGACGGCCGCGTCGGCCTCCTGCATCATCAGGCTCAGGTCCGGCGGGCAGGTGTAGTAGTCCGGCTGGACCCCGAAGCGCTCGGCGAGCAGGAGCTGGGCGAGGCGTACGGAGGTGCGCGAGGTCGACCCGAGGGCGACGCGGGCTCCGTCCAGGCGGTCCAGCGGGACCTGGGAGACGATCACGCACGACATCACGGGGCCGTCGCAGCCGACGGCGATGTCCGGGAAGGCGACGAGGTCGTCGGCGTTCTTGAGGAATTCGACCAGGGTGACGGGACCGATGTCGAGATCACCGCGCACCAGCTGCTCGCTGAGCTTCTCCGGGGTGTCCTTCGTCAGCTCGAAGTCGAGGAGCGTCCCCGTTCTCGCGAGCCCCCAGTACAGGGGCAGGCAGTTCAGGAACTGGATGTGGCCGACGCGCGGCCGGGTGCGAGAATTGTCCACATCGCGAGGCTAGCCCTCCCCCGGGAACCGCCCGTCGCCGACCCCCGGCGTCAGCCGAACGGCACAGGGGTTCAAACGTCCGGGTGAAGTGATCTTGACCTCTGTTGCGCTCGGGGGCCTGCGTGCTAGGCTCACAGCAAGTTGCAGTTTGGTTTCCCTTGCAGTACAGAGCCTGCGGAGCATGTGACCGCGGGCTCTCGTCGTTCTCAGACGTATGCAGTTGTGCGACATTCAAAGTCTTCACACTTGCTGGTTCTGGAGCAGGGCAACCCTTTGGGCCCAAGGAGGGCTTATGGCTACCGGAACCGTGAAGTGGTTCAACGCCGAAAAGGGCTTTGGTTTCATCGCCCAGGAAGGCGGCGGCCCCGACGTCTTCGTCCACTACTCCGCGATCAACGCGACCGGATTCCGGTCCCTCGAGGAGAACCAGCAGGTGTCCTTCGACGTCACGCAGGGCCCCAAGGGTCCGCAGGCGGAGAATGTCACTCCTGTCTGATTGACAGCAGTACCCAAGGAGCCCCGCGCCGGTTTCGGCGACGGGGCTCCTGCCTTTCATGAATCCTTCGTGAATTCCTCACCGGGACCCGGCTGTCGTCACCGGACCCGGCTGTCAGTGGCTGCCGCTAGGGTCCGCCCATGACTGCCGACCCCGCCTTCGTGACCACCACCCGGACCTTCTACGACGCCATCGCCGAGGACTACCACGCCCGCTTCCGCACCGTGCTCGACGACGCCCCGCTGGACCGGGCGCTGATGGGCGCCTTCGCCGAGCTGGTCGGGCCGGAGGGGCAGGTGGCCGACCTCGGCTGCGGGCCCGGCCTGGTCACCGCGCACCTCGCCTCGCTGGGCCTACGGGTCTTCGGCCTCGACCTGTCCTCCTCGATGCTCGCGATCGCGCGCCGGGAGAACCCCGGGCTGCGGTTCGAGCAGGGGTCCATGCTGGAGCTGGACCTGCCCGACGGCGCCCTCGCGGGAGCGGTCTCCTGGTACTCCTCGATCCACACGCCGTGGGAGCGGCTGCCGGACCTCTTCGGCGAGGTGCGGCGCGTGCTGGCCCCGGGCGGGCATCTGCTGCTCGGCTTCCAGGTCGGTGACGAGCCGAACCACCACAATCGCCCGTGGGGCCACCCGGTCGCCCTGGACTTCGAACGGCGACGGCCGGAGCCGATGGCCGAGCTGCTGGAGCAGGTCGGGTTCACCGTGCTGTCCCGGACGGTGCGGTTCACCGAGGAGACCACCCTCGCCCAGGTCCCGCAGGCGTTCCTCATCGCCCGCCGCTGAGCCCAGGGGGTCCTGTCGCTGAGCCCAGGGGGTCCTATCCCTCGTACAGCCCCTCCACCGCCCCCGCGAAGTCCCGCATGATCACCTCGCGGCGGAGCTTCATGGAGGGGGTCAGGTGGCCCTCCCACTCGGTGAAGTCCCTGGGCAGGACGGCGAAGCGGCGGATGGACTCCGGGCGGGAGACCAGTTTGTTGGCCTCGTCGACGGCGCGCTGGAGCACCGCGTGGACCTCCTCGTCGTCCACCAGCAGCTCCGGCGGCACCGGGTGCTTGCCGTTCATGCGGCGCCAGTGGGTGACGCCGTCCGCATCGAGGGTGAACAGGGCGGAGACGTAGGGCCGGCGGTCGCCCAGGACGATGCACTGGGAGATCAGGGGGTGGGAGCGCAGCCAGTTCTCCAGCGGGGCCGGGGCGACGCTCTTGCCGCCCGCGGTGATCAGCAGCTCCTTCTTGCGGCCGGTGATCGTCAGATAGCCCTCGTCGTCCAGGCTGCCGATGTCGCCGGTGGCGAACCAGCCGTCGGGTGCGGCCTGGACGACGCCGCCGGCCTGCGGGTCCCAGTAGCCGTGCAGGACCTGCTCCCCCGCGACGAGGATCTCGCCGTCGGCGGCGATGCGGATACGGGTGCCGGGCAGCGGCCAGCCGACGGTGCCCAGGCGCGGTTTGAGCGGGGGCGTGACGGTGGCCGCGGCGGTGGTCTCGGTGAGGCCGTAGCCCTCGAAGATCTCGATACCGGCGCCGGCGTAGAAGGCGGCCAGGCGACGGCCGAGCGGGGAACCGCCGCAGATGGCGTACTTGACCCGGCCGCCCATGGCGCCCCGGATCTTCCGGAAGACGAGCGGGTCGTAGAAGGAGCGGGCGGTCTTCAGGCCGCGGCCGGGGCCGCTGCCGGTGCCGGTCTGGCGGGCCTCCTTGGCCTCACCGTAGCGCACCGCCACCGAGACGGCGCGGTCGAAGGCCGAGGCTCGGCCGCCGGACTCGGCCTTGGCGCGGGCGCTGTTGAAGACCTTCTCCAGCATGTACGGGATGGTCAGCAGACAGGTCGGCCGGAAGGCCGCCAGGTCGGGGAGGAGGTCCTCGGGTTTCAGGCTGGGCGCGTGGCCGAGGCGGACCCGGGCGCGGACGCAGGCCACCGCGACCATGCGGCCGAAGACGTGGGACATCGGCAGGAAGAGCAGGATCGAGGGCTCCTCGCCGGTCTCCGCCTTGAAGACGGGGTAGAGCAGCTCGATCGCGTTGTCGACCTCGGCGAAGAAGTTGCCGTGGGTGAGCACGCAGCCCTTGGGGCGGCCGGTGGTGCCGGAGGTGTAGATGAGGGTGGCGAGGGTGGACGGGCCGAGCATGCCGCGGCGCACCTCCACCTCCGCGTCCGGGAGCCGCTCGCCCAGCTCGGCCAGCCGCTCCACGTGGCCCTTCTCCATGACCCACAGGTGCCCCAGGTCGGGGATGCGGTCCAGCTCGGGGCCGAGGGCCGCGGCCTGCGCGGCGGTCTCGGTGACCAGGGTGACGGCGCCGGAGTCCTGGAGGATCCAGCGGGTCTGGAAGAGCGAGGAGGTGGGGTAGATCGGCACGGTGACCAGTCCCGCCGCCCACGCGGCGAAGTCCAGCAGCGTCCACTCGTACGTCGTCCGGGCCATGATCGCGATGCGGTCGCCCGGCATCAGCCCCTCGGCGATCATGCCCTTGGCCACCGCCAGCACCTGCCCGGCGAACTCGGCCGCCGTGACGTCGCTCCAGTCGCCGTCCGGCGACCTGCGGCTGAGGACGACCTGCCCGGGCACCGCCGCCGCGTTGTCGAAGGGCAGGTCGGCCAGGGACCCGCGGCGCACCGGCGGGGCGAACGGCGGTACGTACGCCTCCCTGACGGTCCCGTCCAGCATCCGCGTCTCGGGCGCCACCAGGGTGGGACCCGGCGAGTCGGCGTAGGCGGCGGATGCGGCGAAGGACGGAAGCGGGGTGGACACGGGCGGCTCCTGGGACGTGCAGCAAAGACACTGCTTCTGCTTCTGCGGTCGCGGCTTCCGGTGCCGCTGCTTCGGCTGTCGCTGGTTCTGCTGCATGACGTACGTGCCTCGCGCGCCGAGGCGTTCATCGCCGGTTCCGCGGAAAGGGGTTACCGGCGGTCAGTTCCGGGATCGTACGGCGCCCAGGTGGGGACTTGGTGCGCGTTCCACGATCTTCCCGCGCCGGACGTGTGCAGTGTTGGGGGTTACCTGAGGGTAAGTCACGTTCGTTCCAGTATGGCGGTGACGCCCTGGCCGCCCGCCGCGCAGACGGAGATCAGGCCGCGCCCCGGCCCTTCCCGCTCGGCGAGCAGGGTGGCCAGGGTCGCCACGATCCGGGCGCCGGTGGCGGCGAAGGGGTGGCCGGTGGCGAGGGAGGAGCCTGCCACGTTCAGGCGGGCCCGGTCCACCGGGGCCAGGCCGCGCTTCTCCCAGGCGGCCAGTGTGGCCAGCACCTGGGAGGCGAACGCCTCGTGGATCTCGACGAGGTCGAAGTCCCCGATGCCGAGCCCCGCCCGCTCCAGCATCCGCGGCACCGCGTACGCGGGCGCCATCAGCAGGCCGTCCTCGCCACCGGCCACGTCCCCGCCGACGAAGTCCACGGCGGCCGTCTCGTACGCCGTGAGGTACGCGAGGGGTTCGATGCCGCGGGCCTCGGCCCACTCCTCGCTCGCCAGCAGCACCGTCGCGGCGCCGTCCGTCAGGGGCGTGGAGTTGCCCGCCGTCATGGTGGGACCGGGGGCGCCGAGGCCGAACACCGGCTTGAGCGCGGCCAGTTTCTCCACCGTCGAGCCGGGGCGCATGTTCTGGTCGCGGGCCAGGCCGCGGAAGGGGACCACCAGGTCCTGGAAGAGGCCGCGTTCGTACGCCGCCGCCAGCCGCTGGTGGCTCGCGGCGGCCAACACGTCCTGTTCCTCACGGGAGATGCCCCAGGCGCGTGCGGTGACCGCGGCATGCTCGCCCATCGAGAGGCCGGTGCGCGGCTCGGCGTTGCGCGGGATGTCGGGGACCAGGTGTCCCGGGCGGACCTTGGCCAGGGCCTTCAGCCTGCCGCCGGTGGTCTTCGCCCGGCGGGCCTCCAAGAGGATGCGGCGCAGGCGGTCGTTGACGCCGAGCGGGGCGTCGCTCGCGGTGTCGGCGCCGCCCGCGATCGCCGACTCGGTCTGACCGAGGGCGATCTTGTTGGCGGCGGCGATCACGGCCTGGAGGCCGGTGCCGCAGGCCTGCTGGATGTCGTAGGCGGGGGTGCGCGGGTCGAGGGCCGAGCCGAGGACCGTCTCGCGGGCGAGGTTGAAGTCCCGGCTGTGCTTGAGGACCGCGCCGGCCACGAACTCGCCGACCGCGCCCGGCCCCTGGAGGCCGTGCCGCTCGACCAAGGCGTCCAGGGCCGCGGTGAGCATCTCCTGGTTGGAGGCGGTGGCGTACGGCCCGTCGGAGCGGGCGAAGGGGACGCGGGCGCCGCCGATGACCGCGACGCGGCGTGGGGGCTGCGGTGCCAGAGGGCTCATCTCGACCTGCTCCTCACCCGTGACATAGGCTTACCTCCGGTAACCTTACTCCAGAGTAAGCATCAGTGGGCGGCACGAGCCCGACCGCCGGCCCCTGGACACTCCCCCACGCTCGAACACGCTCGCGCGGGGGACCCCCATCCGCCGCCTGGGAGACAGACATGGCCGACCGCTATCTCAGCTTCACCGGCACCGCACCCGGCCGTTTCCTCACCCGCAGGCTCGGGCTGCCACAACCCGCCGAGCTGCGGCGCGACGCCTTCGACGGCGGTCTGCTGCACCTCACGGCCGGCAAGACGGACCTCGACCTCGTGCCCGTCCTGGCCCGCACGGGCCTGCCCCGGGACGAGGACGGCCGGCCCGCAGCCGTCGTCCTCGACGCCACCGGCGTACGGGACGTCGACGCGCTCGCCGAGGTGCACGCCGCACTGCACCCCGTCGTACGGTCCGTCGCCGCGAGCGGCCGCGTGGTGGTGCTCGGCGCCCCGCTCGACCCGGCCGACCACCACCAGGCCGCCGCCCAGCAGGCGTTGGAGGGGTTCACGCGCTCGCTCGGCAAGGAGATCGGGCGCGGCAGGACCGTCAACCTCGTACGGCTCACCGACGCGGCACCCGCCGAGTCCACCCTCCGCTTCCTCCTCTCCCCCGCCTCCGCCTACGTCAGCGGCCAGGTGATCGAGGTGGGGGCGGCGGGCGAGGGCGCCGGCCCTGACGACTGGACCCTCCCCCTGGCCGGGCGCACCGCCCTGGTCACCGGCGCCGCCCGCGGCATCGGCTCGGCGGTGGCCGAGACGCTGGCGGGTCAGGGCGCCCAGGTCGTCGTCCTGGACGTGCCGCAGGCCGAGGACGCCGCCCGCCGGGCCGCCGAACGCCTTGGCGGCATCGCCCTCGCGCTGGACATCACGGCCGCCGACGCGGGCGAGCGGATCGCCGCCGCGCTGCCCGGCGGGCTCGACATCCTGATCCACAACGCGGGCGTCACCCGCGACCGGCGGCTGGTCAACATGCCTGCCGAACGCTGGAGTTCCGTCCTCGACGTCAACCTCGCGAGCGTCCTGCGCACCACGGACGCGCTGCTCGCCGCGGGCGCCGTGAACCGGGGCGGCCGGATCGTGGCGACGGCCTCCATCGCCGGGCTCGCGGGCAACGCGGGGCAGACCAACTACGGCGCGAGCAAGGCCGGGATCGTCGGCCTGGTCCGTTCCCTCGCACCGCGCGCGCTCGACGCCCACGGGGTGACGGTGAACGCGGTGGCACCGGGCTTCATCGAGACCAAGATGACGGCGGCGGTCCCCCTCTTCATCCGCGAGGCCGGGCGCCGCATGAACTCCCTGGCCCAGGGCGGCCTGCCGGTGGACGTCGCCGAGACCACCGCCTGGCTCGCGCACCCGGCGTCCGGCGCGGTCAACGGCCAGGTCGTACGGGTCTGCGGCCAGAGCCTGCTGGGGGCGTGATGACCACCGCCGCCCCGACCACCAGCACCCTGACCGGCGTCCCCGCCCTCGCGCCGCTCCTCGCCCGCGGCGCCCTGCTGTCGCCCCTCAGGCGCCCCCGCCCGGACGCGGACTTCCCCCGCACCCGGCTGGTGCTGCCCGGCCTGCGCGTGGACCTCGCGCGGCTGGCGGCGTACGAGCGGGCGTGCGGGTTCGCGACCGGTGCGGACGCGCTGCCGGTGACGTATCCGCACGTGCTGGGCTTCCCGCTGGCCATGCGCCTGATGAGCGGCCGGGACTTCCCGCTGCCCCTGCTCGGGCTCGTCCACACGTCCATCGGCATCACCCGGCGCACCGCCCTGCCCGCGACCGCCGAGTACGAACTCACCGTGCACGTCGAAGGGCTGGCCCCGCACCGGCGCGGCACCGAGGCGACGGTGGTCACGGAGGTCCGTACCGGAGGCGACCTCGTGTGGGAGTCCCGCAGCACCTACCTGGCCCGGCACCGCACCGCCGCCCCGCCCCCCGCCGCCGGTGGGGGCCCCGCGGGAGAGCGGGAACCTCTCCCCGCTCGCGCCGAGTGGCACCTCGCCGGTGACGTCGGACGCCGCTACGGTGCCGCCTCCGGCGACCGCAACCCGATCCACCTGCACCCGCTCACCGCCCGCCTGTTCGGCTTTCCGCGGGCCATCGCACACGGCATGTGGACGGTGGCCCGGTGCCTCGCCGAGCACGGGACGCCGGACGCGGCCGTGGTGCGGGCGCAGTTCAGGGCGCCGGTGCTGCTGCCGGGGACGGTGGCGTACGGCGCCGAGGACGGCCGGTTCGAGCTGCGCGGCGGCGACGGAGGACGGCGGCTGCACCTGACCGGCGAGGTGGGCCCCTACCCGGCGGCCTGAGCCACCGGCTCGGCGTCCGGCACCCGCTCGGCATCCGGCACCGGCTCGGCGTCCTCCGGCGGGGACCAGGGCCGTCCCGCCATCAGGTCGCCCAGACCCGCCCAGGCGAAGTTCATCAGGGTCGCCGCCGCCTGCTTGGCGGTGACGCCCTCGGTGGCACCGGCCCAGTCGGCCAGCGACTCCGCGGCGCCGACCAGCGCCTCGGCCAGCCCGGCGACCTCGCCCTCGGGCAGGTGCGGGTCCCGGTGCGCGTCACGCGCCGCGGCGGCGATCAGCTGCGTCACGAACGCCACGATCTCCTCGCGCATCGCCGCGACCTCGGCCGCGAACCGCTCGCCGTGGGTCCGGGCGTGCAGGTGCAGCATCCGCCAGGCGTCCGGATGCCGCGCGGTGTGGTCGAAGAACGCCCGCAGGCCCGACCAGAGTTGCCCGTCGGCGGACAGCCCAGGACGCACACCGGCCCGCACCGCCTCGGTGAGGGCACGGGCCTCGCGGCCGATGCAGGCGCTGAAGAGGTCGTCCTTCGAGTTCAGGTACAGATACACCAGCGGCTTGGACACGCCCGCCAGTTCGGCGATCTCGTCCATCGACGCCGCCATGTACCCGCGCCGCCCGAAGACGCTCACGGCGGCGTCCAGCATCTGCTGCTCGCGGACCGCACGCGGCATCCGCTTGGTCTTCCCAGCACCCATGCGCATCAGCGTACGGTCCGCGCGGCGGTGACCGGGACGTCCGCGCACCCGGCACGGTGCGGCACGGCACGGCACCTACGCATCGACGACGCGTGGTGGGACGATGAACGTCACGGCCCGCCGGACGATGGGGGGGAATCGATGCCGGAGTGGCTGATCGCCGTACTGATTCCGATCGGTCTGCTGGTGGTGTGCGCGGGCGCGTTCCTCGTCTGGGTCTCCGTGGACACCCACAACCCCGTGCACCGCGACACGTCCGACCCCGAGGCGGGTCACTGGTCGGACTACAGCTGAGACGGTGTCTTGGTGCAACCGCACAGCTCCCGGGTGGTGTACCCCTTCCAGGTGGTGCCGTAGGAGTCGTTTCCGTCGCGGACGTCACCGCGCTCGTACCGGCAACTGCCCCGCTGGTGATACGCGTTGTCGTGTCCACAGGACGTGCACCGCGGTGTCGGGGCGGGGAGGACCCGCTTCCCGTGCTTCTTGATGTCCCTGCGCAGCATCTCCTCGATGACCACGAGGCACGCCGCGATGACGACGATTCCGACGATGCCCACGACATGTTCCGCGCTCATGCTCCGCCCCCCCCGCCCGGCGCAATCGGGACGTGTCCAGCGTAGGCAGGCGTATGGGCTCGGTCCAGGCCCAGCGGTTCGCGCCGAGGTCCCCGCCCGTGCAGGGAGACGCCCCGCACCGGATCCCGGTACGGGGCGTCGTCCGACCTGTCGGTCGACGGTCAGGCGGCGACCGGAACCGGCTCCGCGTCCTGCTTCTCCCGCTCGGGCTCGTCGATCGGCGACGCGTGCGCCTCGTCGTACGCCTTGCGGTCGAGCAGCCCCTCGCGGGCCGAGACGATGACCGGAACGAGAGCCTGGCCCGCGACGTTCGTCGCCGTGCGCATCATGTCCAGGATCGGGTCGATGGCGAGGAGGAGGCCGACGCCCTCCATGGGCAGGCCCAGGGTGGACAGGGTCAGGGTGAGCATGACCGTGGCGCCGGTGAGGCCGGCCGTGGCGGCGGAGCCGACCACCGAGACGAAGGCGATCAGCAGGTAGTCGCCGACACCGAGCTGGATGTCGAAGATCTGCGCGACGAAGATCGCGGCGATCGCCGGGTAGATCGCGGCGCAGCCGTCCATCTTGGTCGTCGCGCCGAACGGCACCGCGAAGGACGCGTACTCCTTCGGGACGCCGAGGCGCTCGGTGACCTTCTGGGTCAGCGGCATGGTGCCGACCGAGGAGCGGGAGACGAAGGCCAGCTGGATGGCGGGCCAGGCGCCCTTGAAGAACTGGAGCGGGCTGGCCTTGGCGACGGTGGCGAGCAGCGTCGGGTAGACCACGAACATCACGATGGCGCAGCCGACGTAGATGTCGGCGGTGAAGGTGGCGTACTTGCCGATCAGGTCCCAGCCGTAGGTGGCGATGGCCTTGCCGATGAGGCCGACGGTGCCGAGCGGGGCGAGGCGGATGACCCACCACAGGGCCTTCTGGAGGAGTTCGAGGATCGACTCGCTCAGGTTCAGGATCGGCTGGGCCTTCTCGCCGAGCTGGAGGGCGGCGATACCGGCGACGGCGGCCATGAAGACGATCTGCAGGACGTTCAGCTCGGTGAACGGCGTGATGACGTCGGTCGGCACGATGCCGGTCAGGAAGTCGATCCAGGAACCGGTGTGTTCGGGCTTGGCGCCGTCGGCCGGGGTGAGGCCGGTGCCGGAGCCGGGGTTGGTGACCAGGCCGATGACGAGGCCGATGGCCACCGCGATCAGCGACGTGATCATGAACCAGAGGAGGGTGCGGGACGCCAGGCGGGCCGCGTTGTTGACCTTCCGCAGGTTGGTGATCGAGACGAGGATCGCGAAGAAGACCAGCGGGGCGACGGCCAGCTTCAGCAGGCCGATGAAGGTGTCACCGACCTTCTCCAGGGTGGTGACCAGCCACGATATGTCCTGGCTGCGGGCCAGCCAGCCCAGCAGGACGCCGAGTACGAGACCGGCGAGTATCTGGGCCCAGAAGGGCACCTTCAGGTACTTCGTGAAAGAAGAGGGTGAAGACACGGACATGCTCCGTAGGGGGACGGGACGCGGGATGGGATGCGCTGAGCTGACGTGGGGACGACTGGCGAGGGGGGAACGTCAGGGGCGACAGTTCGCGGACGCGCACCGGCAGAGGTCCACGTGCAGGCGCGCCACGAGCGCGAGGCGCTGTGGTGAGGTGGGCGCGGCTGCTTGCTTCATGCACACGACTTTAACACCCATGCTTTGAGACACTCAAAGCCATACTTTGAGAGGCAGGAGTGCGCTACTGCCCGCAAAACGCAAAGCGCCCCGGTTTCCGGTGAATTCGGAAGCCGGGGCGGCGTACGAGCGTGACGGACGTTACGAGGTCTGGCCCTGGGCGCGCGCCGTGTCGTCGGCGCCGTCCTCCTGGCCGCGGTTGGCCTCCAGGTTGGCCTTCATGCGGTCCACCCGGCCCACGACCTGGACCGAGGCCCGGTCCCGCTCCTTGCGCAGCGCGACGTAGCTGATCGGGGCGGAGATCAGCAGGGAGAGCAGCAGGATCCACATGCCGTTGGAGTCGCCGAGACCGCGCGGGAACACTCCGGCGTAGACGAGCCCCCAGACGACCACGAGGCAGCCTGCGAAGATCCCGAGGCGCATCAGCGTGTAGCGGAGCATCTCAATCCACTCTTCCGTTTCTGGCACAAAGAGGCACTGTCCAGTGAAACATGCCGGTCCGTCGATCTTGCAGGGGGGTCGGCCGGGCGGCGGCCGGGGGGTCAGGCCAGGGGCAGCAGCAGGAAGACGTCGTCCCGGTCGTCGCCCGGGGCGACCCGGATCGCGCCGGGGACCCGGCCGACCTCCTTGTAGCCGCAGGACTCGTAGAACCGCTCCAGGCCGAGCCCGCCGCGGCAGGTGAGGCGTATCGCCTCGATGCCGTCGCAGGTGCGGGCGGCGTCGGCGGCGGCGGTCATCAGGTCGCGGCCGTAACCCCGGCCCTGGTGGCGCGGGTGGACCATGGCCGTGTAGAGCCACAGCCAGTGCCGCATCAGCCGGTGCGTGTTGAGGGCGAGGAACGCGGTGGCGGCCACCCGCCCCTCCTCGTCGTGTCCGACGAGGAGACGGGTACGCCCTTCGGCCATGCCCGCCAGGTGCTTGACCAGCGCGGGACGGATGTCCTCCCGGGTCACCGGCGGTACGAAGCCCACCGAGCCGCCGGCGTTGGAGACGTCGGTCCACAGGTCGAGGACGCCGTCGCGGAGGTCGGGGGTGACGGCCGGATCGAAAGTGAAAGTAAGGGACACTCAGCCATAGTAGCTATTACGCGAGCGCCCGTGCGGCGACTTTCAGGTCCGAGAGCAGTCCCCGGTAGGCGGCGTCCCGGTCGTCGGCCCGCAGCACCGCCGACGGGTGCACGGTCGGCACCAGCCGTTCCGGACGCCCGTGGATCTCCTCCTCCAGCACCGTGCCGCGCACCTGAGTGACCCGGAAGGACGAGCCGAGCAGCGCCTTGCCCGCGGTGGCGCCCAGCACCACGATCAGCTCGGGTTCCACGCGCTCCAGCTCGGCGGCCAGCCAGGGGCCGCAGGCGGTCATCTCGCGCAGGGTGGGCGCCTTGTGGATGCGGCGCTTGCGGGGCTCGGTCCGGGTGAACTTGAAGTGCTTGACCGCGTTGGTGACGTACGCGTCCGCGGGGTCGATGCCGGCTTCCGCCAGCGCCCGGTCCAGGAGGTGCCCGGCGGGGCCGACGAAGGGTTTGCCCTGCCGGTCCTCCTGGTCGCCGGGCTGCTCGCCGACGAGCATGACGCGGGCGGACGCCTTGCCGGCGCCGAAGACGGTCCGGGTGGCGTCCCGGTGCAGCGGGCAGCCGCGGCATTCGGCTGCCGCCCGGCGCAGGGCGGGGAGGCCGCCGCGCCTCGGAACGAAGGGTTCGGCGGTGTAAGCGTCCTCGGTACCGGCCATGCGGTGCGGGTACCCGCCGGGGGCGGTTCGGATCCGTGCCGGGTGCGGGTGGGTGAGGGGTTGCTCGCGCAGTTCCCCGCGCCCCTTCGGGGCACGTGCACTGGACCGCCCCTGAAAGGGGCGCGGGGAACTGCGCGACCAGCCCCCACCGGCCGGCAGCCGGAGAACTACCGCGGAATTCACACCCGCATCGGCTGCGGCGCCTCCCGACGCGCCGGGTCGGGACCCTCGTACTCCCGGAGGACCTCGTACCGCGTGTTCCGCTCCACCGGCCGGAACCCGGCGTCGCGGATGAGGTCCAGCAGGTCCTCCCGCGTCAGCTTGTTCGGCGTGCCGAAGTCGTCCGCGTCGTGGGTGATCTTGTACTCGACCACCGAGCCGTCCATGTCGTCCGCGCCGTGCTGGAGGGCCAGCTGGGCGGTCTGGACGCCGTGCATGACCCAGAAGACCTTGACGTGCGGGACGTTGTCAAAGAGCAGTCGCGAGACCGCGAAGGTCTTCAGGGCCTCCGCGCCGGTCGCCATCTGCGTCCGTGCCTGGAGCCGGTTGCGGATCTTGCCGTCCTTCATGTCCACGAAGTCGTGCTGGTAGCGCAGCGGGATGAAGACCTGGAAGCCGCCCGTCTCGTCCTGCAGCTCACGCAGGCGCAGCACGTGGTCCACGCGGTGGCGGGGCTCCTCGATGTGGCCGTAGAGCATGGTGCACGGCGTCTTCAGGCCCTTCTCGTGGGCCAGGCGGTGGATGCGGGACCAGTCCTCCCAGTGGGTGCGGTGGTCGACGATGTGCTGCCGCACCTCCCAGTCGAAGATCTCCGCGCCGCCGCCGGTGAGGGACTCGAGACCGGCGTCGATCAGCTCGTCCAGGATGTCGGAGGCGGACATCCCGGAGATGGTCTCGAAGTGGTGGATCTCGGTCGCCGTGAACGCCTTCAGCGAGACGTCCGGCAGCGCGGCCTTCAGCTCCCTGAGCGAGCGCGGGTAGTAGCGCCACGGCAGGTTGGGGTGCAGGCCGTTGACGATGTGCAGCTCGGTGAGGTTCTCGCCCTCCATCGCCTTGGCGAGCTTCACCGCCTCCTCGATGCGCATCGTGTACGCGTCCTTCTCCCCCGGCTTGCGCTGGAAGGAGCAGTACGCGCAGGAGGCGGTGCACACGTTGGTCATGTTGAGGTGGCGGTTGACGTTGAAGTGGACGACGTCGCCGTTCTTCCGCGTCCGCACCTCGTGCGCGAGGCCGCCGAGCCAGGCGAGATCGTCCGACTCGTACAGCGCGATGCCGTCCTCGCGGGTCAGCCGCTCACCGGAGCGGACCTTCTGCTCCAGCTCGCGCTTGAGCCCGGCGTCCATGCGATACCTCTTTCTGAGACAGACTGGTCAACCGTACGCCTCGGCCCGGCGGCCGGTCCCGGAGGCTAGACCTCTTCGGGCAGCTCGCCCACCCGGTTCTCCCACTTGGTGGAGAGGACGATGGTGGTGCGGGTGCGGGACACGCCCTTCGTGCCCGACAGCCGCCGGATGATGCTCTCCAGGCCGTCCACGTCGGCGGCGCGAACCTTGAGCATGTAGGAGTCGTCACCGGCGATGAACCAGCAGTCCTCGATCTCCCGCAGCTCCTTGAGACGCTGCGCCACGTCCTCGTGGTCGGCGGCGTCGGAGAGCGAGACGCCGATCAGGGCGGTGACGCCGAGGCCGAGCGAGGCGGCGTCAACGGTGGCCCGGTAGCCGGTGATGACTCCGGCCGCCTCCAGCCGGTTGATGCGGTCGGTGACGCTGGGTCCGGAGAGTCCGACCAGGCGCCCCAGCTCCGCGTAGGAGGCCCGGCCGTTCTCCCTCAGGGCCTGGATGAGCTGCCTGTCCACCGCGTCCATGCGATCGAAGCCTTCCACTGAAGAATTCTGAAGATGTGGGTAACAAACGTGTGGGGGGAGATGGTGCTCAGTCGGTGGGGCGGGCCCCGCCGAGGTCGCCGCGCCAGCGGCGGTAGAGGCCGTGCCCGACGCCCGCCGCGTCGAGGACGCGTCCGGCGACGAAGTCCACCAGGTCCTGGATGTGCGTCGCCCCCGCGTAGAAGGCCGGGGAGGCGGGCACCACGCTCGCGCCGGCGTCGTCCAGGGTCACCAGGTGACGCAGCGTCCGGCCGTCCAGCGGGGTCTCCCGTACGGCCACGACCAGCCTGCGGCGCTCCTTGAGGGTCACGCTCGCGGTGCGTTGGAGCAGGTCCTTGGACAGCCCGAGCGCGACACCGGCCACGCAGGCCGTGGACGCGGGCACGATCAGCATGCCCTTCGTCGGGTACGACCCCGAGGACGGCCCGGCCGCGAGGTCGCCCGCGCTCCAGTGCCGTACCCGGTCGCCGTCGAGGTCGACGTCGAAGGTGCCGGGCTTGCCGTCGGCTCCGCGGGCCAGCCATTCGCGCAGGTCGTGCCGCCAGTGGGCGTCGCGGAAGGAGATGCCGGTCTCGTCGAGCAGGGTGAGCCGCGAGGCCCGGCTGACCACCAGGTCGACGCTCTCGCCGGCGGCGAGCAGCGCACGCAGCACGGCGGCGGCGTACGGGGTGCCGGAGGCCCCGGACACCCCCACGATCCAAGGCACGCGCTGCGTCTGTCCTGGCTTCATGATGTCGAGCCTAGTCGCAGGCTCAGGGTATTCAGACCGTGAGGCCCCGTACGAGCAGATCCAGCAGCGCGCACACGAAGAGTGCGATGCCGATGAAGCCGTTGACGCTGAAGAACGCCCTGTTGAGGCGGGTCAGGTCGGTGGGGCGGACGATGGTGTGCTCGTAGAGGAACGCGCCCGCGACGATCAGCAGGCCGAGCCAGAAGAAGACACCGGCGTCGGTGGCGACGGCGTACCAGGCGAACAGGGCCGTGGTGACCGTGTGGCAGGCGCGGGCGCCCCAGATCGCGGCCTGGACGCCGAAGCGGGCCGGGACCGACTTCACGCCGACCTGCCGGTCGGTCTCGACGTCCTGGCAGGCGTAGATCAGGTCGAAGCCGCCGATCCAGATGCCGACCGCGAGGCCGAGGATCACGGCCTCCCAGGACCACTCGCCGCTGATCGCCAGCCAGCCGCCGATCGGGCCCATGGCCTGGGCGAGACCCAGGATGGCCTGCGGGAAGTTCGTGAACCGCTTGCCGTACGGGTAGACCACCATCGGGATCACCGCGACGGGGGCCAGGGCCAGGCAGAGCGGGTTGAGCAGGGCCGCCGCGCCCAGGAAGACGACGAGGGCGATGAGCGCGCCGGTCCAGGCGTGCTTGATCGACATGGCACCGGTGACCAGTTCGCGGTGGGCGGTGCGCGGGTTGCGGGCGTCGATCTCGCGGTCGATGATCCGGTTGACCGCCATCGCGAAGGTGCGCAGGCCCACCATGGCGACGGTGACCAGGAGCAGCCTGCCCCAGTGGATGTTCTCGTCCCACTCGTACATCGCGGTCAGCGCGGCGATGTAGGCGAAGGGCAGCGCGAACACCGAGTGCTCGATCATCACCAGGCGCAGGAACGCCTTGGTGCGCCCCGGCTGCTGGGGCAGGGCGGCGGAAGCCGAGGTCACAGTCCGTACTCCTTCCAGCGGCGGTCGACCTTCGCCGCCGTCTCCGGGTCGGACAGCACCATGTCCGGCCAGCCCCCGTCGCGGGTGTACCCCTCCTCGGGCAGCTTCTTCGTGGCGTCGATGCCCGCCTTGCCGCCCCAGAACTGCTGGTAGGAGGCGTGGTCGAGGTGGTCGACCGGGCCTTCCACGACGGTGAGGTCACGGCCGTAGTCGGTGTTGCCGAGGGCCCGCCAGGCGACCTCGTGCAGGTCGTGGACGTCGCAGTCGGAGTCGACGACCACGATCAGCTTGGTCAGGGACATCATGTGGGCGCCCCAGATGGCGTGCATCACCTTCTGGGCGTGCTTGGGGTACTTCTTGTCGATCGAGACGATCGCGCAGTTGTGGAAGCCGCCGGCCTCGGGGAGGTGGTAGTCCACGATGTCCGGGACGATGATCTTCAGCAGGGGCAGGAAGAAGCGCTCCGTGGCCCGGCCGAGGGGGCCGTCCTCGGTCGGGGGGCGGCCGACCACGATCGACTGGAGCAGCGGGCGCTTCCGCATCGTCACGCAGTCGATCTTCAGGGCGGGGAAGGGCTCCTGCGGGGTGTAGAAGCCGGTGTGGTCGCCGAAGGGGCCCTCGGGGAGCATCTCGCCGGGCTCCAGCCAGCCCTCGATGACGACCTCCGCCTGCGCGGGGACCTGGAGCGGGACGGTCTTGCAGTCGACCATCTCGACCCGCTTGCCCTGGAGGAACCCGGCGAACAGGTACTCGTCGATGTCGCCGGGGAGCGGCGCCGTGGAGGCGTAGGTCACGGCGGGCGGGCAGCCGAAGGCGATGGCGACCGGCAGGCGCTCGCCGCGCCGGGCGGCGACCTGGTAGTGGTTCCGGCTGTCCTTGTGGATCTGCCAGTGCATTCCGATGGTGCGCTTGTCGTGGCGCTGGAGGCGGTAGAGGCCCAGGTTCCGGATGCCCGTCTCCGGGTCCTTGGTGTGGGTGAGCCCGAGGTTGAAGAAGGAACCGCCGTCGTCCGGCCAGGTGAAGAGGGCGGGGAGGCGGTCCAGGTCCACGTCGTCGCCGGTGAGGACGACCTCCTGGACGGGCGCGCTGCCCGGCTTCACCTTCTTCGGCGGTACGTGCGTCATCGTGCCGAGCTTCCCGAAGGCCTCGCGCACGCCGATGAAGCCCTGCGGCAGCTCGGGGCGGAGCAGCCCGCCGATCTTGTCCGAGATGTCGGAGTACGCCTTGAGGCCGAGGGCCTTGAGCAGGCGGCGGTCGGTGCCGAAGACGTTCATCGCCAGCGGCATGTCGGAGCCCTTCACGTTCTCGAAGAGCAACGCCGGGCCGCCGGCCTTGTTCACCCGGTCGACGATCTCCCCGACCTCCAGGTACGGATCCACCTCGGCCTTGATGCGCTTGAGGTCGCCCTCGCGCTCCAGCGCCCTGAGCAGGGAGCGAAGATCGTCGTAAGCCATGCGGTCCAGTATCCCCGAGCGGCTACCCTGGCCCTGTACCTGGGGGCCGTGACGCGTCCCCACCCCTCGCTTGAGCTGGAGAGGCCCATGCTCCGGGTGCTGATGTTCCTCGTCCCACTGGCCTTGAGCGTCTACGCGTTCATCGACTGCATCAGCACGAAGGATGCCGACATCCGCCACATGCCGAAGCCGCTGTGGGCGATCCTCGTGCTGCTCTTCCCGCTGGTCGGCTCGATCTCCTGGATCATCGCCGGGAAGAAGCGGCAGCCGACCGGATCCTCGCCCTGGCAGGGCGGCGGCGGTCGGCGGCAGTGGGTGGCTCCCGACGACAACCCCGACTTCCTGAAGTCCCTGGAGAAGGACGACGAGAAGGACGGGGACAAGGACCAGGACCGGGGCAAGGACTAGGACGCGGGCACGGGGCTACGTCCTGGTCCAGCGCTGGGAGGCGGAGCCGGTGCACGTCGTGGTCGTCAGGCCGATCATGGACGCCCGGCGGTTGAGGTCGAGGCAGCCACCGGTGTTGAGGTTCCTGAGCGAGCCGTTCGCCCTCTCCCGCCAGTCTCCTCCGAACGAGCCGCAGGTGCCCTTGACGAGCCAGGCGTTCGCGCTCCTGGAGTGGATGCACTGGGCCGTGCCCACGTTGAGGATCCTGAAGGCCCCGCCCGAGGTGCTCTGGAAGCGGAAGACGGCGATGTCGCCGGAGCAGGCGCCGTCGTCGATGGGCGTGCCGACGTACATGCACTTCCCGCTCGATCCGTTCTTCAGCATGAAGCTGCCCGAGGCGGACCCGCCGTCGTCCGAGCCGTCGTCGCCGGCCCCGCTCTCCCCGGACCCGCTTCCGGAGCCGGCGGACGTGTCCGTGTCGGACGAGCCACCCGCGCCGGACGACCCTCCCGCACTGGCGGATCCCCCCGATCCGGAGGCGTCGCCGGAGTCCGAACCGTCGCCGGCCGCCCCCGCGGCGGCGGCCGCGTCCCCGGTCCCGCCGTCCTTCCCGCTCTCCTCGCCCTCGCCCTTGCCCTCGCTCTTGTCCTTGTCCTCGCCCTTGTCCTGATCCTTCTTCCTGCCGCCGTCGGGACTGGGGGACGCGGAGGCGCTCGAGCCCGTCGAGACGGCCGGGCCGGGGGCGGCCGTCCCGGTGGCCGCGGGCGGCGCGGCCGCGTTCCCGTCCCCCTCCGCGTCGTCCATCGCGTACGGCAGCAGCGTGAATCCGAGCGTCGCCCCGGTCACGGCGATCGGGATCACGAACGCCAGCACCTTCGTACGGGGCCGCCGTTCACGCTTCTCCGGCCGGCCGCCGCCCGTGACCACGGGGACGGACGACGCGGCGGGCGCCGCCTTGCCGGCCGCGCCCTGCTCTCCCGACTCGCCCGTCTCGGCCTGCTCTCCCGACTGGCCCTGCTCGCCCTGCTCGTCCGGCTCGGGCAGGGGTACGGGCTCCGGGGCCCGGGCGGCGAAGGTCGCCCGTTCGGTCAGCCGCTCGGTGACGTCCTGCGGCCACGGCGCGGCGGCCGACGTGCCGTGTGCCGTGGCGCGTTCGACGAGTTCGGCGGCGGTGGGCCGGCCCTCGTGGTCCTTGTCCAGGCAGGACGCGACGACGTCGGCGAGTTCGGGGTCCAGGTCCCGCAGCGGCTGGAGATCGGGGTCCTCGTGCACGATGCGGTACAGCACGGCGTGCCCGGACTCGTCGCCGAAGGGCGGGCGGCCGGACGCCGCGTACGCGATCACCGAGCCCAGCGCGAAGACGTCGACGACGCCGCTGGACGCCCGCTTCCCGGATGCCTGCTCGGGCGACATGTAGGCGGGCGTGCCCACCACCATGCCGGTCCTGGTCAACTGGCTCTGGTCGGCGGCCCGGGCGACGCCGAAGTCGATGAGGGTGAGGCCGTCGAGGGTCAGCATGACGTTGGACGGCTTGAGGTCCCGGTGGACCATGTCCAGGGCGTGCACGGCCGCGAGCCCGGTGGCGGCCTCCCGCAGGATGAGCCACAGCGCCTCGGCGGGCAGGGGCCCGTGCAGGTCGACGGCCTCGCGCAGGGTGAGGCCGGGCACGTAGGCGGTGGCGAACCACGGTGGCCGGGCCTCCCGATCCCCCGCGAGCAGCGGCGCGGTCGCCTCCTCGGGCAGCCGGGCGAGGTTGTCCAGCTCGTGCCCGAAGCGGCGCAGGAAGTCCTTGTCCTCCCCGGCGACCGACGGCAGCACCTGTTTGACGGCCGCGTACCGGCCCTCGTGGACGCCGAGATAGACGCGGCCCATGCCGCCGGCCCCGAGCCGGCCCAGCAGCGGGATCGGTCCGATCCGGCGTGGGTCGTCGTCCTCCAACGGCTCGGCACCACTGCCCGTGAGGCCGGATCCGGCTTCCCCGCTCAACTCTCTCCCCGTTCTCCGGCGCCGCGTGCTCCGTGCGGGTGCCGCGGCCGTTCCTGGAAGCTACATCTTTAGCACGAGCGCCCCAACTCCCGTGCCGTGGAACGGTGGTGAGATCTCATCAGACCTGTCACACGAGATGTGCGATCCGCGCCGGGGCCAGCGCCCGGTCGAAGGCCCGTACGTCGCGGATGGCGCCGGGGAAGAAGTCGCGGGGCTGCCCGTCGAAGGAGGCGCGGCCGATGACGAAGGGGCCCGTGGCGGGGGCGGGGCCGGTGTCCTCGACGACCGCCTCCTGGACGCCGTTGACGTACAGGCGCAGTTTGCGGGCCGGGCCGTCGCAGACGCCGGTCAGGTGGGTCCAGACCTGCGCGGCGGGCGCGGTGCGGCCGACGGCGCGCAGACCGGGGCGGGAGAAGGCCCAGCCGTGGTCCTCACTGGAGTACTGGAGGTAGAAGCCGCTGGCGTCGGCGCTGTCCTGGCTGACGGCGGTGGCGAAGGTGTCCGGCAGGGTGGCGAGACGGACCCAGGCTGCGACGGTGAAGCTGCGGCCCTCGCCGGTCTTCAGCACCGGTCCGGCGGTCACGATCTGGCTGCCGGTCCCGTCGAAGGCGGCGCCATCCCCGGCCCCCTGCCAGGCGACGCCGGTCACGGTGCCGTCGTGGCCGCCCGCGGTGTCCCGGGCGACCTGGCCGGTGGCCTCGTCGAGGGGCCAGAGGCCGACCAGGTCCGCGGGAGCGGAGGGCGCGGACGAGGGCGACGGCGAAGGTGCGGGCGCGGAACCGGCCGCCGGGTCCGGGTCCGCCGGGCGGTTGAGCCAGAATCCGGTCCCCACGCCGAGGGCGGCGAGCGCGCCCGCGCCGGAGAGCAGGAAGGCCCGTCGGCTGCGGCGGCCGCCGTCTCCGGTCGCCGTCGGGCGTACGTCCGCCGGTGCGGGCGCCGACGGGTACACCTGCGGAGGTGCGGTGTCGACGCGGGTGTGCTGATGGGCCGGGGGCGCCGCGACCGGCGGGACGATCCGGGTGGGCACGGCGTCCGCGCGGGTCGGCCGGACGGCCGGCGTCCACTGCTGGGCGTGCGGCAGGGCGGTGGCGCTCTCGCCGCCCAGCGGGCCGATGCGGGCGAGGATCTCGCGCGGGGCGGGGCGGTGGGCCGGGTCCTTGGCGAGGCAGTCGGCGATCAGCGAGCGCAGCGCCGGGTCGGTGACGGCGTCCACGTCGGGGGCGTTGTGCACGACGCGGTAGAGCAGCGCGGGCGTCGGTCCGGCGCCGAAGGGGTTGGCGCCGGTCGCCGCGAAGGCCAGTACCGCGCCCAGGCAGAACACGTCGCTGGCCCAGGTGACCTCGTCCCCGTTGACCTGCTCCGGGGACATGAAGCCCGGGGAGCCCGCCATGTGCCCGGTGCCGGTGAGGGAGTCGGCGTCGACGCTGCGCACGATGCCGAAGTCGATGACGCGCGGCCCGTCCTCGGCGAGCAGCACGTTGGAGGGCTTGAGGTCGCGGTGGACGAGGTGCGCGGCGTGGATCGACACCAGCGCCTCGGCGAGCCCCGCGGCCAGCGTGAGCACCGCCTGCGGGTCGAACGGCCCCCGCTCGGCCACCGCCTGCTCCAGCGAAGGACCGGCGATGTAGCTGGTGACCAGCCAGGGCAGCGGCGCGTCCGGGTCGGCGTCGACGACCGGTGCGGTGAAGGCGCCGCTGACCATCCGGGCCGCCTGGACCTCACGTCGGAAGCGGTCGCGGAACTCCGGTCGGCGCAGCAGCTCGGCGTGCACCACCTTGACCGCGACGAGCCGACCCCCGGGGGACCGGCCGAGGAAGACCCGGCCCATGCCGCCCACGCCCAGCCGGCTCAGCAGCCGGTACTCCCCGACGGAGCGCGGGTCGTCCGGCTCCAGCGCTGACACAGATCCCTCCCGGCGTGCGGTTCCTCGCCCCTGCGGGCGGGTCCAGCATAGGGGGGCCGTCAGCGGGCGACGTCGGCGAACTTCTCGACGGCGGCCGGGGTGACCGGGGTGAAGAAGTTGACCAGGTTGCCGTCGGGGTCGCGGAGGAGGAGCGCGCGGTTGCCCCAGGGCATGGTGGTGGGTTCCTTGACGAACTCGTCCACGAAGCCGGTCAGGTTCCGGTGCACGGCGTCCACGTCCTCGACGAGGAACTCGAGGATCGCGCTGCGGTTGTCGGCCGGGCGGGCGGAGCCGGGGGCGAAGAGGGGGACGGTGCGGGTGCTGCCGATAGCGAGGGTGCCGGAGGGGGTGCGCAGTTCCGCGAAGTCCTCGGTGGCCCAGGCCGCGCGCAGGCCGGTGGCGCGCTCGTAGAAGCCGACGAGACGGGCGACGTCGTCCGTGATGACGCGGAGCGAGACGAGGTTCATGGGTGCCTCCAGGGGGCCGATGGCCGATGGCCGATCAGTGCTTACGGACCCACGCTAGGAGCGATACCGGTCACAATCCGACCGGTATCGGCGGCAGACTTACGGGCATGTCACGTCCCGTGTCCCGTGTCCTCACCCTGCTCGAACTGCTCCAGTCCGGCGGGGTGCGCACCGTGGCCGAACTCGCCGGCCGGCTCGGCGTCGGCGAGCGCACGGTGCGCCGGTACGTCGACCACCTCGTCGACCTCGACGTCCCGGTGGAGTCGGTGCGCGGCCGCTACGGCGGCTACCGACTCGCCCCCGGGCACCGCATGCCCCCGCTGATGCTGACCGACGACGAGGCCCTGGCCGTACTCCTTGGCCTGGTCGCCGGCCGGCGGACCGGGATCACGGCGGCGGCGGGAACGGCGGGCGAGACGGCGGCGGCGAAGGTCCGGCGGGTGCTGCCGGAGCGGCTGCGCCACCGCCTGGACGCGGTGCTCGACTCGCTCACCTTCACGACCGCGCCGGCCGGGTCCGCCGCCCCGGAGGCCGCCGTCCTGCTCCCGGTCGCGGACGCCGTACGCCATCACCGGCCGCTGGCGATCCGCTACACCGGCGGGAGCGGGAGGGGTGGGAGCAGCGGGAGCGGCGAACGCGCCGTGTACCCGTACGGGCTCGTGGCGCACGCCGGCCGGTGGTACGTGACGGGCAGGGACCTCTCGGTCGGGGCGGACCGGACGTTCCGCCTCGACCGCATCCACGGCGCGCGGGTCCTGCCCGGCACCTTCGAACCGCCGCCGGGGCCCGGTCCGGCGGAGCGCGTGCTGACGGCCCTGGCCACCGCGCCCTACCGGCACGAGGTCACGGTGCGGGTCCGGGGGACGGCCGAGGAGATCCGCGCCCGGCTGCCGCGCAGCGTGGCCGTCGTCGCCGCGGCGGACGGCGACGACGGCGAGGGCGAGGGCTGGTGCCGGGTCGAGATCCGGGCCGAGCGGCTCGACTGGCTGCCGGGCCTCCTCGCGTCGCTGGACCGCCCCTTCGTCGTCGAGCGGCCGGACGAGCTGCGCGGCCTCGTCGCGGACCTCGCGGACCGGCTCATGGACGCGGCCCGGGGCACCCCACCGCACGACTGACGGCGGCCGCCGGGTCACAGCCGGGCGGCGGCCAGCCAGACCGTGACGGCGGCGGTGACCAGGAGGGTGAGGTTGAGGGCGACCTGCCGGTCCCCGAGACGCAGGTGGACCCCGGTCGCGCCGATCTGCAGGACCACGAACCCGACGGCCGCGGCCGTGGCCAGCCAGGGCGCGACGCCGGTCAGCGGCGGGAGGACCAGCCCGGCCGCGCCGAGCACCTCGACCACGCCGATGGCGCGGACGGCGGGCATCGGCGTGCTGTCCACCCAGGCCATCATCGGCCGGAGCGCGTCCCGGCTGCGCGCCACCTTCACCGCGCCCCCGTAGAGGTAGAAGGCGGCGAGGAGTCCGGCGACGATCCAGTAGGCGACGTTCACGACCCGGCTCCCCGGGCCGACGGGGGCAGAGGGGCGAAGTCGGTGGCCGGCTCGGTCGCGTAACGGCTCATCGTCCGGAGGGCGTCCCGCGGGGTCGGGGTGCGGCCGTCGGCGTACAGCTCCTCCAGGTCGCGGAAGTACTGGACGTACAGGTCCGGGGTGAAGGTGCTGAGCATGCGGGCCGGTTCGCCGGTGGTGTTGGCGAAAGTGTGCGGCGCGCCGGGCGGGACCATCACGAGGGTGCCGGCCGTCGCGTCGATGTCCTCGTCCCCCACCGTGAACCGCACCGTGCCGGAGATGACGTAGAAACCCTCGTCGTGGCGGGCGTGACGGTGCTGGGGCGGTCCGGGGGTGTGCGGGGCGAGTACGGACTCGGCCATGCCGAGGCGGTGGCCGGTGTGGCTGCCGTCCTCCAGGACGCGCATGCGGGTGGTGCCGAGGAGGATCGTCTCGCCGTCTCCCGGACCGACCACCGACACGGCGGGGTCCGCGCCCGCCTCGCTGTTCTCGCCGTTCTCGCTGTTCCGCGGTTCGTCGCTCATGCCTCGATTCCACCGCCGGGGCACCGGGAGCGTCCAAGACCCGTTCCGCACACTCGATACCGCGCGGGTATCGTCGCAGGATGGACCCGGTGAACCGGAGGGACCGGCTCGAGCTGCGGACGCTGCGCTACTTCGTGGCGGTCGCGGAGGAACTCCACTTCGGCCGGGCGGCCGTCCGCCTGCACATGAGCCAGCCGCCGCTGAGCCGGGCGATCAGGGCGCTGGAGACGGAACTGGGCGCCACGCTGTTCCACCGCACCTCCGCGGGCGTCACCCTCACCAGGGCCGGTGCGGTGCTGCTCGACGAGGCGCGCGCCCTGCTCGACCGGGCCGAACGCGTACCCGCTCGCGTGGCGGCCGCGGCCGGTGCCGCGACCCTCACCGTCGGCATCCTCGGCGACAGCACCGACCCGGACGTGGTCCGGCTGGCCGACGCCTACCGCCGGCGCCATCCGCACGTCGAAGTCACCGTCCGCGAGACCGACCTGACCGACCCCACCTGCGGGCTGCACGCCGGGCTGGTCGACGTGGCCCTCACCCGCGGCCCCTTCGACCCGACCGGCCTGACCACGCAGACCTTGCGCGCCGACCCCGTGGGCGCCCTGCTGCGCGCCGACGATCCGCTGGCCGGCCGGGCGAGCCTGGCCCCGGCCGAGCTGGCCGACCGCCGCTGGTTCCGCTTCCCGGAGGGCACGGATCCGCTGTGGCAGGCGTACTGGAACGGCGGGGAGCCGCGGCCGGGGCCGGTGGTGCGCACGGTGCGGGAGTGTCAGCAGGTGGTGCTCTGGAACGGCACGGTCGGCATGACCCTCGCCGACCACGTGCCCGCGGAGGGGCTCACCGTGGTCCCGCTGACGGGCCTGCCGCCGAGCCAGGTGGTGCTGGCCTGGCCCCGGACCGACCCGAACCCGCTGATCCGCTCCTTCGTCCGGCTCGCGGTCGCGGTGTACGACGCCTCGCAGGGCCTGTCCTAGCTCCGCGTCCAGCGTTGGGACGCGGATTGGTCGCATGCCTCGTTGCGCACGCCGGTGCCGCTCATCGCGCTGACGGTGACGCAGCCGCCGGTGGCGACGTTCTTGAGGGTGCCGCCGGACCCCACCCGCCACTCCTGCCCGGTGGTGCGGCCACAGGGGAACGAGAAGACCGGGTGCCCGATCGCCGCGGTGTAAATGCATTGGCCAGAAAGCCCGTTGATGACCCACACGGTGCCGTTCGGCCTGCTCCGGAAGGTCCAGGTGGCCGCGTCGCCCGTACAGTCGCCGTCGTACGGGGCGTCGGCGAGGGCGGTGGTCAGGCACCGACCGTTCTTGGCGTTCTTGAGCATGAAGACGCCCGATCCGGACGCGTCGCCGTCTCCGGAACCCGAACCGGATCCAGATCCAGATCCGGAGCCAGAACCGGAGCCGGAACCATCGCCATCGCCGCTGCCGGCACCGGCACCGGCACCAGCAGCTGCACCGGCACCTCCGTCATCGGAGGAACCGGAACCTGATCCGGAACCCGGCCCGGCCCCACCGGCATCCGCGCCCCCTTGCGAACCGCCCGCGGCACCGCCCCCACCGTCCGCGTCGCCCCGTCGGTCGCCCTGCTCCCCGGGCGATCGGGAGGGTGACGCGGACTGGTCCGGCGTCGCCGTCCGCGACGCCTTCCCCGGCCCGGCCGGGGACGCCGCGGGCGCGCTCGACACCGGTGCGGACGACGACGGCGACGCGTCCGCACGGTCGTCGGGGGCCAAGGTGTACGGCAGGAGTTGCACGGCGAGGGTCGCCCCGGCGGCCACCACGACCGGGACGACGGCGAAGAGAACGCGGTGCCGGCGCCGCCGGTCGGACCGGCCGGGGTCCCGCCGCCCGACGACAGCGGACCCGGGATCGGGAACGCGCTCGGGTTCGGGTTCTGGGAGGTCCGCCTGCTCCGGCAGGTTCGTGACGAAGGCCGCCCGTTCGGTCAGCCGCTCGGTGAGGGCCTGCGGCCACAGCGGCGGCTCGTACGGCCCGTGCCGCTCGGCGGTCTCGAGCAGTTCGGCGGCGGTGGGGCGGCCCTCGTGGTCCTTGTCGAGGCAGGACGCGACCACCTCGGCCAGTTCCGGATCCAGCTCCCGCAACGGCCCGAGATCCGGCTCCTCGTGCACGATGCGGTACAGCACCGCGTGCCCGGACTCGTCGCCGAAGGGCGGGCGCCCCGACGCCGCGTACGCCAGCACCGAGCCCAGCGCGAAGACGTCCACCGCTCCACTGGACGCCCGTCTCCCGGATGCCTGCTCCGGTGACATGTAGGCGGGCGTACCCACCACCATGCCGGTCCTCGTCAGCCGGCTCTGCTCCGCGGCCCGGGCGACCCCGAAGTCGATGAGGGTCAGACCCTCCAGCGTCAGCATCACGTTGGACGGCTTCAGATCGCGGTGCACCATGTCCAGCGCGTGCACCGCGGCCAGCCCCTCGGCGGCCTCCCGAAGGAGCAGCCACAGCGCATCGGCGGGCAGCGGACCGCCGTGGACCTCCAGCGCCTCGGTCAGGGTGAGGCCGGGCACGTAGGCGGTGGCGAACCAGGGCGGCCGGGCCTCCCGGTCCCCCGCGAGCAGCGGTGCGGTCGCCTCCTCGGGTAAGCGGGCGAGGTTGTCCAGCTCGTGCCCGAAGCGGCGCAGGAAGTCCTCGTCCTCGGCGACGACCGAGGGCAGGAGCTGCTTGACGGCCGCGTACCGGCCCTCGTGGACGCCGAGATACACGCGGCCCATGCCGCCGGAGCCGAGGCGTCCGATCAGCGGGATCGGCCCGATCCACCGCGGGTCCCCGTCCTTCAGCGGCTCCGCCCCGCTGCCGTCCAGCTCCAACACGTCGACCCTGTCCCCCCGTTGTCCCGACGGCCGGGGACCCGCGGCCCACCCGCTCCCCTCCGAAGTCCGGGCGGACACGCGCGTCCCGCAGGGGACAGTGTGAGTCAGACGGACCTAGGATTGGAAGAATCTTCTAGAAAATTATTCTAGAAAAGGAAGCGAGAGCGCGCCTGTCCATGAGCCCCAAACAACACCGCGGCGAGGTCACCTCCGACCTCCTCCTGGACGCCGCGCTCCGCCTCTACACGGAGTCGGGCGAACAGGGCGTCACCGTCACCGCGGTCACCCGCACCAGCGGGGTCAGCCTCGGCAGCCTCTACCACCACTTCGGCAGCCTCGACGGCCTGCTCACGGCGCTCACCGAGCGCTGGACCGGGCGGCTGCTGGAACAGCTGGTCACCGCGCTGACCAGTGCCGGGACCGCCCGGGAGGGGATCCGGGCCGTCGTCGGGGCCTATCTGGCCTTCGTCCGCGACCACCCCGGCGCGGCGCTCCTCGTGCACTCCCCGCGCGCCGACCGGCGCCTGATGGCGCACGGCCAGGAGGTGCGGGACGCGCAGCAGCCGACCGTCTCGGCGATGGCCGGGTGGATCCAGCCCCGCATCGACGCGGGTGAAATCGCCCCGCTCCCCATGCCGTTGCTGGAGTCCCTGGTCCTGGGCCCGGTCGTGGCCGTCGCCCGGCGCCGCCTGTCCGGGGTCCGGGACGTCGACCTGGACGAGGCCGCGCGCATCCTGCCGGAGCGGATCTGGCGGTCGATCAGCGCGGACGGGGCGTAGGCGGTGCGCGGGGCGGGGCCCGCGGCGGTGGTGGTTGTCCCCCGAGGGAGCTACGGGCAGGTGTCCACCGCGGGGTGACGATCCGGGACCGGTGGATCCATAGAGTCTTCATCAGTCGCCGAGCACCACAGGCCGACCGAGAGAAATCCCCCCAACACCGCGTCCCTACCCCACCCTTGCCTGCTGGAGGCCCCCCATGTTCCGCACCTTCGCCAAGGCGATTGCCGCGATCGCCGTCGTCTGCGCCGTGGCCGGCGCGGGACTCGTCCTGAACGAGGAGTACGGCAAGGACGACTCCGACGCGAAGGACACCGCCGCTTCCGCGGGAGCCTCCTTCACCGGCACGAAGAAGATCGACGTCGACGGCCACACGGTCAACGTCTCCTGCTCCGGCCACTCGGACGCGGACCAGCCGCTGGTGGTGCTGATGGCGGGCGGCGGCGAGGGCCTGGGCAACATGGCCGCCCTGCAGAAGTCCCTGAGCAAGACGGACCGGGTGTGCTCCTACGACCGCCTCGGCGAGGGCAAGAGCGACAAGCCCGCCAAGGGCGAACTGCAGACCATGAACGACGCCAGCGTCCTGCTCACCAAGCTCCTCGACCACCTCGCGGGCGACCGCCCGGTCGTCCTGGCGGGGCACTCCCTGGGCGGCTACATCGCCGCCCGCTACACCCCGGACCACACCGACCGCGTCAAGGGCCTGGTCCTCCTGGACGCCACCGTCCCCCACCTCACCCGTGACATGAAGCGCACCATTCCCGCCGACGCCACCGGCGCGTCCGCCCAGGCCCGGGACGGCGCGATCGGGGGCAACGCCGGCCAGAACCCGGAGCAGTTCGTCATCGCCGACGGCCCGGTCCACTCGGCCGGCGACATCCCGGTCGAGATCCTCAAGCACGAGTCCCAGTACTCCGTGGTCCCCGAGTACGAGGCCGCCCTGGAGAAGATGTGGGCCGACGGCCAGCAGGAGTGGCTGAAGCTGTCCACCGACAGCAAGGTCACCACGGCCGAGGGCAGCAGCCACTACATCCACACCGACCGCCCCGACCTCGCCCTCAAGGCCGTCCAGAGCGTCACCGCCCGCGCCACCGACGCCCACTAGCACCCCCTCCCTCCCCAGACCGGCCCTGGGCCGTGGCTTCCCCCGCCACGACCCAGGGCCTCCCCCGTTGCCCGCAGCCCGTGCCGGTCTCGGCGATGCCCCGCGATGCTCCCGCGGCCAGCAGGCGGAGCAGGCGGCCCTGTTCGGGCCTCCCCTGGTCAGGTACTGATGGCCGCCGGGTCCCGCATAGGCTGCGCCCGGTGAGCGATCGCGAGCGTCGTCTGCGTACCGTCGATCTGGCCCGGGCGGTCGGGCTGTCGACGCAGCAGGTGCGCAACTACGAGGGCGCCGGTGTCCTGCCCCCGGCCGGGCGGACCGACGCCGGGTACCGGGTGTTCGGCGAGCGGCACCGGGACGCGCTGCTGACGTACCGGGCGTTGCAGCCGGGGTACGGGGCGGTGACGGCGACGCGGGTGATGCGGGCCGCGCACGACGGGGACGTGGCCGGTGCCCTCGCCCTGGTGGACGCGGCGCACGCCGAGCTGCACGAGGAGCGGGTGTCGCTGCGGGCCGCCGGTGAGGCACTGGAGGCGCTGGCCGGTCGGGATGCCGACGCGCCGCCGCCGCGTTCCGGCGAGCCGTCCGGGCTGCGTATCGGCGAGGTGGCCGCGCTGGTCGGCGTACGGACGTCCGCGCTGCGGGTGTGGGAGGACGCGGGGCTGCTCGTGCCCGGGCGGGAGCGCGGCACCGGGTACCGCGTGTACGGGCCCGCGGACGTGCGGGACGCGCGGGTGGTGCGCGCGCTGCGCCGCAGTCACCACCTCCTCGAGCAGATCCGGCCCGTGCTGGAAGACCTGCGGCGCGCGGGGAGCAGCGAGGCGCTGCGGGCGGCGGTCGAGGCGCGCGGGCGGGCCCTCACCGCGCGGACGCGGTCGATGCTGGCGGGGGCGGGCGCCCTGCACGCGTATCTGGAGTGACGGGCGAGGCGTGAAGGGTGCACGGGGGAAGGGTGAAGGGCGGCCGGGCGGTTGGGGCGTATCGGCGTTCGAGAGGCCATCCGTTCCGTTGAACAGTGCCGACACGGCGGGTGCGCGGCCGCGCGGACGGCATTCCCTTGGTCGGGTCTGTACATCTGCGAACGGAGACCTCCTCGTGCGAATGACCGACATCCAGCGCTGCGAGATCCGGCCCGGGCGCCTCGTCGAGTGGACGCTCAGTCCGGCGACGCTCGACATCGCGGCGGCGCTGCCGGAGGACGCGCGCCCGCCCGCGTACATCCAGGAGTCGCACATCCGGACGGCCCGGTCGGTGCGCGAGGACGGCCTGTTCGTGCCGACCTGGCTCGGGGCCGCCTTCGACATCCCGGGACCGGTCGATCTCGACGTGCTCCAGGAGGCGTTGCGGGCCTGGACGCTGCGGCACGAGACGCTGCGCAGCGGTTTCCGGTGGAGCGGCGAACACGGGGACACGATGCGCCGGTTCACGCTCGACGCGGACGCGGTGGCCCTGCACCGCGAGGACGTCGGTGACTTCCCGGACGCGACGGACCTCGCCCGGCACCTCCAGGACCGCTTCGACCGCGTCGCGGACGCGCTGCGCTGGCCCAACCTCATCTACACGGCGGTCGTCCGCGACGACGGCGTCAGCGTCTACATGGCCTTCGACCACAGCAACGTCGACGCCTACTCCATCTACCGCATCCCCGCCGAGGTCGGCGAGCTGTACGCCGCGGGCGTCGCCGGGCGGACCGTGCCGCGTCCCCGGGTCGGCTCCTACGTCGACTTCTGCGAGGCCGAGCGGGCGGAGGCGGACCGGATCGACGGCGACCACGACATCGTGGCCCGCTGGCGGGAGTTCATCCGGCGCTGCGACGGCCGGCTGCCCTCCTTCCCCGTCGACCTCGGCGTCAGGACCGGCGGCCCGCTGCCCGAACAGCGGATGCTGCGCGAGCCGTTGGTGGACGCGGCCGACGCCGCCGCGTTCGAGGCGTACTGCCGTCCCTACGGCGGCAGCCTGGTCGGTGTGCTGGCCGCGACCGCGCTGATCGTCCACGAGATCGGCGGCGAGCCCGTCTACCGCACCGTCGTGCCCTTCCACACCCGGTCACGGTCGCAGTGGGCGGAGTCCGTCGGCTGGTACGTGGGCGGCGCGCCGATCGAGGTCCCGGTGGACCGGGCCCACGACTTCCCCAGCGCCCTCGGCACCGTCCGCGCCGAACTCCAGGCCAACCGGCGGCTGTCCCGCATGCCGATCGACCGCGTGCTGCGGCTGCTCGGCACGGACTTCAGGCCGACCTCGCCCGACCTGTACTCGATCGTGTCGTACGTCGACGCCCGTGACGTCCCGGGCGCCGACAGCTGGCCGGACCGGACGGCGTACGCACTGCTCCGGGTCTCCTACGGCGACCAGGTGTGCGCCTGGATCACCCGGCTCCCCGAGGGCCTGTGGTTCGCCAGCCGCTACCCGGACACCGACGTCGCCCACAAGAACCTGCGGCTGTACGTCGAGCGGCTGCGGGACGTCGTCACGGGCGTCGCCCGCGGGGACTTCGGGCCGCCGCTCACCGGTCGGTGAGGGAGATCCGGCCCGCGTGCAGGCGCCCGTCGCCGCCGTCGAAGTACACCCGGTCGTCATCGCCGGCGGCGGCCACGTCGGGGTCTCCGGACGACAGACGCACCTGGGCCGCGGACTCGCCGGTACGCGCGTCGGCGGTGTGCAGTGTGCCGGCTTCGGTACTGAAGAGCACCGAGCCGTCCAGCAGACCGTGCAGTTCGGGCTCGGTTCCGGTGTGCGCGGACCACAGCGGCCTGCCGGTGGCCGCGGCGACCGCGTGCACGTCTCCCGAGCCCGACACGCTGCCGTTGTTCTCGCCGGTGCAGCCGAGGACCATGCCGTCGGTCACCACGAGCGGTTCAAGCCAGTCCCGGACCTCGACGTCCGGTTCGTAGGTCCACAGCCGGGTGCCCCGCCGGGCGTCCACGGCGTGCAGGACACCGCGCTCGGCGCCGAAGTAGACCGTGTCCCCCGCCACCTTGATCGCCGTCGCCCCGCCCCCGATCTCCTGGCTCGCGCGGTACCGCCACCGCTGCTCCCCGGTCTCCGCGTCCAGGGCGTAGAAGAAGGTGCCGCCCTCCTCCCACATCCCGCCGTAGAGCACCCCGTCCTCCACCGCGAGCGCGTGGGACAGGCCGTACTCGACCGGCCGGGTCCACTTCAGCCGCCCGGTGGCGACGTCCAGCGCCGACACCGCGTACCTGCCGGACCGTTCGGACCCCTCGGGCAGGTCGTACATGGCGTTGACGTAGACGGTTCCGTCGGCCACGAGGACCCGCAGGTAGAGGTGGAACGTCGTGCCGGGCGCCGTGTGTGCCTCGGCGGGCACGCTCCAGACCTGCTTGCCGCCGTCCAGGGCGATGCCCCGGATCGTGCCCTTCTCCCCGCCGGTGGCCACGACCACTCCGTCGCTCACGCCTTCGAGGGACGACGCGCTCGGATCGGGGTACGTCCACACGGCATCGCCGCTCTCGGCGTCCACCGCGTGCAGCAGGTCGTCCTTGCCCTTGCCGACCACCTTGCCGTCGGCGAGCACCGGCTGCCAGAGGTCCTGGTCGGACGACCACTGTTCCCGCACCGCCAACTGTTTCGCGGCGGCCGTGGGCCTGCCGCTGCTCTCGGTGCCGTTGCCGCGGCCCGACGAGCCGGAGAAGGCACGCGGCAGCAGCAGGCCGGCGACGACGGCCAGGACGACGAAGGCGCCGGCCGCGGCGAGGACCGCCGTACGCCGCCGGGTCGCCCCCCGCGACCGGGCGTCGGACGAGGGGCCCGTGGGCTGCGTGCCGAGCCGGGCCGTGGCGACGGCGGTCGGCGCCGGACCCACCGTGACGGTCGGCAGGTCGGCGTCCGCGGGCGGCGCTGCGGTCGCCTGAGCAGGCGCCTGCGGCAGCGGCTCGACACCCAGGGCGGCGACGTCGGCGGCGACCGGCGCGGGCAGCCACATACCGGCGGTGAACGTGCCCCTGGTGCCGTCGGCCGCCTCCCAGCGGCCCAGTTCCCCGACGAGTTCGGCCACCTCGGGCCGCTGCCGCGGGTCCTTGGCCAGGCACCGGGCGACGACCTCGGCGAGTCCGTCCGGCACGCGCTCCAGGTCGGGATCCTCGTGGACCACGCGGTAGTTGACGCCGTGCGCGGGCCCGCCCCCGAACGGGCCGGTCCCGGTCGCCGCGTACGCCAGCAGCGCGCCCAGCGCGAACACGTCGCCGGGCGGCCCCACCTCGCGGCCGACCAGCTGCTCGGGCGGAAGGTAGCCGGGGCTGCCGACCACGGCGCCCGTGGTCGTGAGCTTGGTGTCGTCGGCGGCCACCGAGATGCCGAAGTCGATCACCCGGGGTCCGTCCGGCGCCAGGAGCACGTTCGACGGCTTCAGGTCGCGGTGCACCACGTCGGCCCGGTGGATCGCGTCCAGGGCCTCCGCCAGCCCGGACCCCAGGGCCCGCACGGACCTCTCGGGCCAGACGCCGTGCGCCGCGACCGCCGTGCCCAGTGCGACGCCCGGCACGAAGGCGGTGGCCAGCCACGGCAGGTCCGCGTCCGGGTCCGCGTCGACCACGGGCGCGGTGAACGGCCCCGCGACCCGCTGCGCCGCCGCCACCTCCCGCCCGAACCGCCTGCGGAAGGCGGGGTCCTCGGCCAGATCCTCGTGCACCACCTTCACGGCGGCCGCCCGGCCGCCCGGCGAACCGGCCAGGTACACCCGGCCCATCCCGCCCGAGCCGAGCCGGGCGACGATCCGGTAAGGGCCGACCCGCTCGGGATCGCCCGTCTGAAGCGGTACGTACGCCTGCACTCCGCCGTTCCTCCCTCGTGCCGGTCTCTCTCGGCCGTCCGCCCGTGCGAGGGCGGGATCAGGTCGCTGCCCGGTAGGCGGTCAGCCGGCCGTTGATCTCGGTCACCACGACGTCGCCGACGACCCGGACGTCCGTCTCGTCGCCCCCGCCCAGCGATTCCCGCCATCCGGGCTCCCCGCTGCCGGTGTCCAGTGCGGTCAGTCCGCCGTCCGAGGCGCCGACGAGGAGGGTGTCGTCCACGACGTCCAGGGACGTCACCTCGTCGGCCTCCTGTTTCCGCCGCCACCGCTGCGATCCGGTGTCCGCGTCGAAGGCGGAGATGTAGGCGTCGTTCTCGAAGTACACCGTGTCGTCAGCGACTTGGGGCATGCCCGCCCCCTCGCCGAGCCTGCCGTCCCACAGCTCGCCCTCGAACGTGCGGCGCCACTCCTCCTCGCCCGAACGCGCGTCGACGGCGTACAGGGCGCCGTCCAGGGTGCCGAAGTAGACCTTGCCGTCCGCCACCACGAGACCGGTCTCCGCCTCGCTCGCGGCCTGGTGGGTCCACTTCTGTTTGCGGGTACGGAGATCGACGGCGATCAGCTTCTTCTTGCTGTGTATGAGGAGCACGTCGTCGGTGACGGCGATGTTGCTGCCGTCGGCGTTGACTCCGAACCCGTAGTCCCACAGCTTGTCCCCGGTGCGGGTGTCGAGGACGTAGAAGAACGAGACCATGTCCGCGTAGGCCATGTCGCCGACGACCACCGGGGACGGGTGGAAGCTGTCGTCCATGTACCGCCAGCGGTGCTCGCCGTCGTCCGCGTCCACCGCGTACAGGTGGTCGTTGCTGCCGTAGAACAGGAGCCCGCCCGAGACGGCGGTGATCCGGATGTCGTTGCCAACGCTCTTCAGGTGGCCCGTGTCCTGGCTGACGTCGTCGACCCGTACCCGGCGGTCCCAGCGCCGCGAGCCGTCGGTGACGTCCAGGGCGGAGATCCGGTGGTCCTTCTCGTGCGCGAGGTAGAGCATCTCCTGCGAGGAGGCGGACAGTTGCTGTCCGTCGGCCAGGGTGTGCGTCCAGAGCTGCTCCAGGTTGGGCGGCCGGGCGGGCCCGTCGTCGTCGGCGGCCACCCTCCACAGCACGGCACCGGCCGCGGTGACGGCGAGTGCGGTCGCGGTGGCGAGCACCGTCCGCAGGCGGCGGCGCCGGGGTCCGGGCGGGGCCGGGGCCGGGGCCGGGGCCGGGGCGGGAGCGGTCCGGGTGGGGGTGTCCTCCGGGCGGGGCAGGGGCTCGGTGGGCGTTCCGGCCCGCAGCCGGGCGGCCGAGTCGGCGACCGGGCCCGGCAGCCACCCGGCGGTCGTCACGTCCCCGGCCGGTACGGGGGTCTCCGACTCGCCCAGTTCGTCCAGCAGCCACTCCACCGTCGGCCGCTGCGCCGGGTCCTTCGCGAGGCACCGGGCCACCACGTCCGCGAGCGCGGGGGCCAGGGCCCGCAGGTCGGGGTCCTCGTGCACGACGCGGTAGTTGACGGCGTGGGACGCCCCGCCGCCGAACGGGCCGACGCCCGCCGCCGCGTACGCCAGCACCGCCCCCAGGGCGAACACGTCACCGGCCGGTCCCGAGCCCTCGTGGCGCAGCTGTTCGGGAGGGATGAAGCCGGGGGTGCCGATCACCGTCCCGGTCTGGGTGAGCGCGGTGTCGCCGACCGCCGCGGAGATGCCGAAGTCGATGACCCTGGGGCCGTCCGGTGCCAGCAGGACGTTGGACGGTTTCAGGTCCCGGTGCACCAGGTCCGCGGCGTGCACCGCGGCCAGTGCCTCCGCCAGGGCGGCGCCGAGGCCGCGTACCGCCGCCTGCGGCCACACCCCGTGCCGGGCCACCGCCTCCTGGAGGGAGAGTCCGGGCACGTACTCCGTGGCCAGCCAGGCGGGGTCGCCCTCCGGATCGGCGTCCACCACCGCGGCGGTGAAGAATCCCGTCACCCGCCGCGCCGCCGCCACCTCCCGCACGAAGCGCCGCCTGAACCCCTCGTCCCGCAGCAGCGCCTCCCGCACCACCTTCACCGCCACCGCACGCCCACCGGGCGAACGGGCCAGGTACACCCGGCCCATGCCGCCCTGGCCCAGCCTGGCCAGCAGCCGGTACCGCCCCACCCGTTCCGGATCCCCCGCCGTCAGTGGTACCGACGCCACCGCCCCGCCCTCCCCACGCCCGCGACCCCGCGGCCCGCCGTCTCAACGGGCCCTCCCCGCATCGGACTCCGGGTAACACCCCCACGGTTCCCACTCGGCCCACCGGCCATCCCCCGTACGGCGGACTCTCCCCGGAAACGTCACGTCTGCGGACGGCACGGCGAAAGGCCGGTCCCGGTGACCTGGGTCACGGGAACCGGCCTTTGGCCGTGCCTTGTTCAGAAGCCGACGGACTGCAGGGCGCCCAGGCCCACGTCGGCGTAGGAGTGCTTGCCGGAGACGAAGATGTTGACCCCGTAGTAGTTGAACAGCCAGCAGCCGAAGGCGATCAGGGCCAGGTAGGCGGCCTTGCGGCCCTTCCAGCCGGCCGTGGCGCGGGCGTGCAGGTAGCCGGCGTAGGCGACCCAGGTGATGAAGGACCAGGTCTCCTTGGGGTCCCAGCCCCAGTAGCGGCCCCAGGCGTCGCCCGCCCAGATCGCGCCCGCGATGATCGTGAACGTCCACAGCGGGAAGACGGCGGCGTTGACGCGGTAGGCGAACTTGTCGAGGGAGGCGGCGGCGGGCAGCCGGTCCAGGACGGAGCTGGCGAAGCGGCCGGGCGTGCCGCCGGAGGCGAGCTTGTTCTCGAAGCCGTCCTTGAAGAGGTACAGGATCGTGGAGACCGCGCCGACGTAGAAGACCGCGCCGCAGAAGATCGCCGTGGAGACGTGGATGTACAGCCAGTACGAGTGCAGGGCCGGGACGAGCTGGTCGCTGGCGGTGTAGAGGACCGTGACGGCGAGACCGAGGTCCAGCAGGACCGTGGTGGTCAGGGGCAGGCCCAGCCAGCGGACGTTCTTCTTCAGGGCGAGCAGCGCGAGGTACACGCCGACGGCGACCGTCGTGAACGTGATGTTGAACTCGTACATGTTGCCCCACGGCGCCCGCTCCACCGACAGGGCGCGGGTGAGGACGCCGCCCGCCTCGATGGCGAAGGCGAGCACCGTGAGCGAGATGGCGACCCGTCCGTACAGGTCGCCCTTCTCCGTGCCGCCGTGCGCGCCGGGCCCGTCGGGCACGTCGCGGGTGCCGGTCGCGGACCGTACGACGACCGCGGGGCGCTCCAGTACGGCGGTGCCGCCGGCCTTCTTCACGGTGACGGCCGGACCGGACCTGGCGCCGGCCTTGGTCCCGGCCTGGTCGGTGGTGAGCGCGGCGGCGGTGCGGCCGACCTTGCTGCGGCTGCCGAAGAGCCACTCGGCGATGTACGCGAAGAAGGCCAGCGTGTAGACGGCCATCGAGGAGTAGATCAGCGTGTTGCTGACGTTCGCGAGATGCTCGTTGGTCGCGGCGGCCAACTCGGTTGCGGCGGCGAGAGTCACTTCGTCTCAGCCCCTTCGGCAGGTACGACGTGGGTGTCGGGGGAATCGGGGGTGTCGTCGTTCTCGGGCGCGTCGGGCGCCTCGGGGGTCTGGTCGTACAGGGCACCGGCGAGGTCGCCCAGTTCCTCGGGGACCTTCGCGGACTCGCTGCGGCCGAGGCCGGCCATCTCCACGACGGTGACGCCGTCGGCGCCGCGCACGGCCCGCACCCAGACCCTGCGGCGCCGGATGAACAGGGAACCGGCGAGGCCGAGGATGGCGATGACGGCACCGCCGAGCGCCCAGCCGCTGCCGGGCTGCTGCGTGACCTGGAAGCCGGCCCACTCCTGGACGCCGTTGAAGGTGACCGAGCCGGCGCCGTTCGGGAGGGTCATGGTGTCGCCGACCTTGAGCTGCTGCTTGAACAGCTTGCCGTCGGAGCCCTTGAACTCCTCCAGGTTGGTCTTGTCGAGCTGGTAGATGCTCTGCGGGATGCCCGCGTCGACGCCGAGATCGCCGTGGTAGGCGGAGAGCGCGAGCATCGGGTTGATCAGCGCGGGGAAGCTGGAGAGCATCGTGCTGCCCTTGCCGCCGTACGTCGGCAGGAAGAACGCGTTGAAGCCGAGCTGCTCCTTCTCCCCCTTGGCGTTGCGGTAGCCGTCCATGACCTTGACGGCGCCGGAGGAGGTGACATTGGCGTCCAGCGGCAGCAGGGCGACCGCCTGCTTGTCCATCACGACGTCGCCCTTGGCGTCCTTGACGGTCAGGATGGGGGCGTAGCCGTGGCTGACGAGGTAGACCTTGGAGCCGTCGATGTCCAGCGGCTTGTTGACCTCGATGGTCTTCGTCTTCTCGGCGCCGTCGGCACCCTCGCTGTAGGTGACCTTGGCCTCGTAGACGCGCGGGGTGCCGCGGTTGGGGCCGGTCGCCTCGTAGGTGCCGTGGAAGTCCTTCAGGGTGAAGCTGAAGGGGGCCAGGTCGTGGGCCGCGTCGAAGAGGTTCCCGGACTTGAAGTCGTCGTACTGGGTGAGGGTGTTGGAGAAGCCGTCGCCCTCCAGGATCAGCTTGTTTCCCTCGTACTTGAACAGCTGGCCCCAGGCGAAGGCGATCAGCATCACGATCAGCGCGATGTGGAAGGCGAGGTTGCCGACCTCGCGCAGGTAGCCCTTCTCGGCCGCGACGGCGTCACCGGCGGCGTCCGCGTCCGCGCGGAAGCGGCGCTTCTTCAGCAGCTTCAGCGCGGCCTCGCGGACCTCCTCGGGCTCGGCGCCGGTGCGCCAGGTGGTGTAGGCGGGCAGCCGGTCAAGGCGCCGGGGGGCGCGGGGCGGACGGCCGCGGAGTTGGCCGACGAACTGCCAGGTGCGCGGGACGATGCAGCCGATGAGGGAGACGAACAGCAGGATGTAGATCGCGGAGAACCACACCGAGCTGTAGACGTGGAAGAGGCCGAGCTTGTCGTAGACCGGCCCCAGGAGGTCGTGGTTGTCCCGGAACTCCTGGACCTTCATGGCGTCGACGCCGTCCTGCGGGATGAGCGAGCCGGGGATCGCGCCCAGGGACAGCAGCAGGAGCAGGAGCAGTGCGACGCGCATCGAGGTGAGCTGGCGCCAGAACCAGCGGGCCCAGCCGATCACGCCGAGCGAGGGGAGGTTCGGGGCCTCCTCCTTGGGGGCGGTGGACAGCTGGGAGCCGGCGGCGCCGAGGTCCTGGTCGTCACCGGCCGTCTTGTCCGCCGGGGTCTTGCCCGTCGTGGTGTTGCTCATCGGTCAGATCCCTACAGTGAAGCCGTTGGACCAGGTCTGCATGTCCTGCACGATGCTGTCCCACGCGCCGGTGAGCAGCAGCACGCCGGTCGCGATCATCATGGCGCCGCCGATCCGCATCACCCAGACATAGTGGCGCTTGATCCAGCCGAAGGCGCCGAGCGCCTTGCGGAAGGCGACCGCGGCGAGCACGAAGGGCACGCCGAGGCCGACGCAGTACGCGACGGTCAGTATGGCGCCGCGGCCGGCCGTGCCCTGGTCGGCGGAGAGCGCGAGGACGGACGCGAGGGTCGGACCGATGCAGGGCGTCCAGCCGATGCCGAACAGCGCGCCCAGCAGCGGCGCGCCGACCAGGCCGGTCACGGGGCGCTTGTGGAAGCGGAACTCGCGCTGGGTGAACCAGGGCATGAGGCCGACGAAGAAGACGCCCATGAGGATCATGAGCACGCCGAGCACCTTGGTCAGGGTGCCGCGTTCCTCCTGGAGCGTGGAGCCGAAGTAGCCGAAGAGCGCCCCGCTGGAGACGAAGACGGCGGTGAAGCCGAGGACGAAGAGGGAGGCTCCGGCGACCATCCGGCCGCGCCGGGCCTCGCCGAGGTCCGTGCCGGTGACGCCGGTCACGTAGGAGAGGTAGCCGGGGACGAGGGGCAGGACGCAGGGTGAGAAGAAGGAGACGAGGCCGCCGAGCAGCGCGATGGGGAGGGCCACGAGCAGGGCGCCGTTCAGCACCGTGCCGTTGTAGCCCTCGGCCGCGAGGGTGATCGCTGCGGACACGTCACTTCTCCGGCTTGCCGTCGTCGGCGAGGTACGGGGCGAGCATCTTGCGCAGCTTCTCCTCGCTGAGCGCCTGGAGGGTGCGTGCGGCGACCTTGCCCTCCCGGTCGATGACGAGCGTGGAGGGGACGGCCTGCGGGTTGAGGGTGCCCTTCTCGAAGCGGAGCATCAGTCTGCCCGCCGGGTCGTACAGGCTCGGGTAGGTGACGCCGTAGTCCTTCTCGAAGGCGCGGGCCGGGCCGGTGGAGGTGTCGCGGGTGTTGATGCCGACGAACTGGACGCCCTGGTCCTTGACGTCCTGGTAGACCTTCTCGAAGTTCTTGGCCTCGGCACGGCAGGGCGGGCACCACGAGCCCCAGACGTTGAGGACGACGACCTTGCCCTTGTAGTCGGCGACGTCGACCTGGCCGCCGTCGACGGTCTCGCCGGACAGCTCGGGGGCGTCGGCGCGCTGGCCCTTCTTCGCGGTGGCGATGCCGTCGGAGCCGGTGATGAAGCCGGTCTGGCCGCCGCCGCCCGAGGTGCCGCCGGAGCTGCACGCGGACACGAGCAGTGCCGCGACGGCCGCGCCGACGGCGGCCCGGGCGGCCCGGCTACGGACCCGGGCGCGGGCGTCGGCGGTGCGCTCGGTGGAGCGCTCGGCGGTGCGGTTCGAGCGGTTCGAGCGCAGGGGGGCGCGGCTGGCGGCACTCATGTGAAAAGTTTCGCATGTCCGTTCCGAGGATCTTGCGCACCCCCCTCGCGGTCGGAAACCCGCATTTCAGGCGCCGTTTCGCGGTCGCCTCAGGCGGCGTTCGCGGGGGCGCCCGAGGAGGCCGGGGTCTCCTTGAGGAAGGCGTTCCAGCCACCGGCCGGCCGCTGCCCCACCTCGACGGTCCGCAGCTTGGCGAGCACTTCGGGCTTCTGCACGTCCAGCCAGTCGGTGAACTGGCGGAAGGAGACCAGCCGGATGTCCTCGCCCTTGTCCTTCTCCCGTGCGATGTGCTTGAGGACGTTCTCGACGGCGTCCATGTAGATGCCGCCGTTCCACTCCTCGAAGTGGTTGCCGACGAAGAAGGGCGCCCGGTTCGTCTCGTACGCCCGCTTGAAGCCGGATATGTACGCGTTCGTGGCCTGCTCGCGCCAGCCCGGGTAGTTGTGGGCGGGGGCCTTGGTCGAGTTGACCGACTGGTTGGCGAGGATGTTGTAGTCCATCGAGAGGACCTCGAAGGAGTGCCCGGGGAACGGTATCTGCTGCAGCGGGAGGTCCCAGATCCCGTCCTTCTTCACCGGCCACACCTGGCGTCCGCCGGGCGAGGAGGCGTCGTAGCGCCAGCCCAGCTCGCGGGCGGTGGGCAGCAGCTTGTCCTGGCCGAGCAGACAGGGCGTGCGGCCGCCGACGAGTTCCTTGTCGTAGTCGAAGGGCAGGGACGGCAGGTCGGTCCAGCCGCTGTTGGTCTTCCACTCCTTGACGAAGGACTTCGCCTGGTCGATCTCGCTGCGCCACTGCGCGGACGTCCAGTTGCCGACGCTGCCGCCGCCTCCGCAGAAGTGGCCGTTGAAGTGGGTGCCGATCTCGTGCCCGTCGAGCCAGGCCCGGCGGACGTTGGTGAGCGTCGCCTTGATGTGCTCGTCGGTGAGGTAGCCGATGTCGGAGGCGCCGCGGGGGTTGTTCGGCGGGTCGTAGAGGCGCTTCTTCGACTCGGGCAGCAGGTACAGGCCCGAGAGGAAGAACGTCATGTGCGCGCCGTGCTCCTGGGCGAGGTCCAGGAAGCGCGGGAAGAGCCCGTTGCCGACCTCGCCGGCCCCGTCCCAGGAGAAGACGACGAACTGCGGCGGCGTCTGGCCCGGTTCCAGCGGCACGGGTGCGTCCGGCTGGTGCGGCTGCTTGCCGGTGTACGACGTGGAGCCGTCGCCGATGGGCTTCGCCGGGGCCTTGCTGTTGCCGGAGGGCGACGGTTTCCCGGCGCCGCCGGCCTGGTGCGAGCCGTCCGACGAGGGGTGGGAACCGGTGCCGCAGCCCGCGAGCCCGACCGCCGCCGCGGCCCCCGCGCCGAGTCCGAGCATCCCCCTGCGGGTGAGAGTGCGGTTGGAAGTGCGCATCGCAACCTCGTTCGTCGCGTCCTTGGTGGTCACTAGGTGAGAGGACGCGACGAACGAGCGGGTTCCGGAAATTTGTGCGGGTTGGGTAACAGCGGACAGCGGACCCACAGGAAGGGGTCTGGGCCCGGAGGCCGGAGGCCGGGGGCAGGGGTCTGGGCCCGGGGGGCCGGGGCCAGGGCGGTCCGGAGGCCCGGAGGCCGTGGCCCGGGCGCCCCGGGCGGCCGTCAGGCCCCGTACGCCTTCCCCTGCCCCTTCACGGGCTTGGCCCCGGCGAGGAGGTGGGCCGGGACGAGATCGCGGGCGGGCTCGGTGTAGCCGACGGACACGATCCGGTCGCCCCGGTAGGTGAACGTCGTCAGGGACGCCAGCGTGCACTGCCGCTTGCGCGGGTCGTGCCACAGCCGCCGCCGCTCGACGTACGACCGCAGGATCCAGATCGGCAGCTGGTGGCTGACGACCACGGCCTCGTGGCCGCGCGCCCGGTCCCGTGCGGCGTCGATCGCGCCCTTCATCCGGACGACCTGGTCGACGTACGGCTCGCCCCAGGACGGCTTGAACGGGTTGACCACGTGCTTCCAGTTGGCCGGCCGGCGCAGCGCGCCGTCACCGATGCCGAAGGTCTTGCCCTGGAAGACGTTGGCGGCCTCGATGAGGCGCGCGTCGGTGTCGAGGTCGAGCCCGTGCGTCTTGGCGATCGGGGTGGCCGTCTCCTGCGCCCGCTCCAGCGGGGAGGCGACGACGTAGGTCACGTCGCGGGGCGCGAGGTGCTCGGCGACCCGCTCGGCCATCCGCCGGCCCAGCTCGGAGAGGTGGTACCCGGGCAGCCGCCCGTACAGGACACCGGTGGGGTTCTCCACCTCGCCGTGCCGCATGACGTAGACGACGGTCAGCTCCGCGTCGTCCTCGTGGTTCTCGTGGTTCTCGTTGCTCATGCCGTCGCCTCCGCTGCCGCGCGGGCCGCCGCCGGGAGGGCGTCCGCGATGCGCTGGACGGCCCGCTCGTCGTGGGCGGTGGACACGAACCAGGACTCGAAGGAGGACGGCGGCAGGTAGACGCCGTTCGAGAGGAGGGAGTGGAAGAAGGCGGTGAACCGGAAGGACTCCTGCGCCTTGGCGTCCTCGTAGTTGCGGACCGGCCGGTCGGTGAAGAACACGGAGAACATGTTGGAGGCGTTCTGCACCGTGTGCGCGACGCCCTCCTTGGACAGCGCCTCGGTCACGAGCGACTGGATCCGCGCGGACACGGCGTCGACGGTCTCGTACGCGGCGTCGTCGAGGAGCCGCAGCTGGGCGAGCCCGGCGGCGGTGGCGACCGGGTTCCCGGAGAGGGTGCCGGCCTGGTAGACGGGCCCGGCCGGCGCGAGGTGCGCCATGACATCCGCCCGCCCCCCGAACGCGGCGGCGGGGAACCCGCCCCCCATCACCTTCCCGAAGGTCATGAGGTCGGGCACGACGCCCTCCACGCCGTACCACCCGGCGCGGCTGGTCCGGAAGCCGGTCATGACCTCGTCGGACACGAACAGCGCGCCGTTGGCCGCGCAGGCGTCCTTGAGCCCCTGGTTGAACCCGGGCAGCGGCGGCACGACGCCCATGTTGCCGGGCGACGCCTCCGTGATCACGCAGGCGATCTCGCCGGGGTGGGCGGCGAAGGCGGCGTGCACGGCCTCCAGGTCGTTGTACGGCAGCACGATCGTGTCGCTCGCCTGGGCGCCGGTGACGCCGGGGGTGTCGGGCAGCGCGAAGGTGGCGACGCCTGAGCCCGCGGCGGCCAGCAGCGAGTCGACGTGGCCGTGGTAGCACCCGGCGAACTTGATCACCTTGGTGCGCTGCGTGAATCCGCGGGCGAGCCGGATCGCCGACATGGTGGCCTCGGTCCCGCTGGACACGAGCCGGACCTCCTCCAGCGGCGCGACCCGCTCGACCATCGCCTCGGCGAGCGCGACCTCGCCCTCGGCGGGCGTGCCGAAGGACGTGCCGCGGGCCACGGCCTCCTGCACGGCAGCGATCACCTCGGGGTGCGCGTGCCCGAGGATCATCGGCCCCCAGGAGCACACGAGGTCGACGTACTCACGCCCGTCCGCGTCCGTCAGGTACGGCCCGGTGCCCGACACCATGAACCGGGGCGTGCCGCCGACGGCGCGGAAGGCGCGCACCGGGGAGTTCACGCCGCCGGGCGTGACGGCCGCGGCGCGGTCGAACAGAGCCTGCGAGGCCGGTGCTTCGTATGGATATGCCAGTTCGCTCATGACCTGCGACTTCTCCGACCTTCTCGACCTTCTCCGACGTATCGGACCCTGTGCGGGTCCCGCTCGGCCGCTGGTTGCCCAGGGTGACTTCGACAAGGGTAGACAACCGCCCCGAACGCCGTACCGTCTGCCAGACTGGAACCCATCCACGCAGCTCACCGGGACGACGCGGGCGCGGCTCCCGGCCGTCCCGCGAACGGACGAGGGACATATGACGTACATATGTTTCACCGCACGTTTCGGCGAGCGGCCGTGGGGGAGGTCACTGACACGATGATCGGGTTGCGCGGCGGGGGCCACGCGTCCTAGAAAAGCAGTCGGGTGGAGATATGCATCGCGGTGGCGGACTGGGCGAGGGGACCGATGACCTGGGTCCTCGACGTGCCCGGCGGGGAAGGCACCGACGCGAGGCGGAGGAAGCGTCCGAAGCACGTCAGACACACGGCACACCGAGCGAGCCCGACCGGCTCTCCGGGCGGGCCGACCGGCTGGGGGCGGGGAGCAGGAATGGTGGTCGGGTGGGGGTGACCTACAAGTACTTCGGCGCGCCCGACGGCGCGACCGCGGCCCGCGTCCCGATCTCGATGCGCCCCGAGGAGCTGGGCGGCGACGAGCTCGGGATGAACGGCATGTTCACCAAGATCAAGCCGGAGACCATGGCCGCCATGGTCCTCACCGGCATCGAGGGCGTCCCCCTGCACAAGGTCCCCCCGCTGGAACTGGTCGTCCTGCACCCCGACTACGCGGTCGTGAAGCTCCCGATGACCGTCGTCGACCCCCTGCGCGGCATCGGCGAGGAAGCGGTCGGCGCGGCCGCCTTCATATGGTCCACGGTCCCGGACCGCGGCGGCCCCCGGGACGCGTTCAACGTGTACCAGTTGCTGCACGAGTGGCAGGACTTCAGCCACCGGCTGCATGAGGCGGGGCATCAGCCGTACTGCCTGGTGTGGCCCTAGCCGGGGTTTCTCCGACGTCGGCGGCGGCCCCGGCCGTGCAGACCGCGATCTGGAGGAACGGCTTGCCGTGCGGCGATCAAGCCCACCAACGGAACGCGGCGCTGTTGGTCGGTCGGAAAGGCTGGCGTGACAGCATGCGGCGATGGTCTTGCGACACCCCGACGGCGACTACGCGATCACTGCGATGTACTCCGTGCCCGATGACGCCTGGTACCTGGAGCTGGATCTCGTTGGGCGTCATCGACGATGACGACTTTCCCCAGGTATTGGCGGAGGTGCGCACCACGGTCTCCGAGGAAGACCTCCCCGACGTTCTGGAGGCCGCCTTCGGACGGAATCCTGACGGCACCACCATCATCAGCGAACGGCCCATCCTGTAGGCGGTCGTGAGGACGACGGGTCGCGAGCTCGTCAGTTGAGGGCGCGCAGCACCAGCCGCACCATGCTCACGACCCCGCGCCAGATCCAACCGAACAGTCCGCTCTGCACGGCTACGTCGGCGACGTCCGCGGCGGCGTCAATCCGGTCCGAGCCGGATCCGCACCGCTGGCAGGACCGGGGCCAACGGCGCTTGTCCGCACCGCACTTCTTGCATGTCGCCATGCCCTCATTCTTACCTGCCGCAGCAACTGCCGGTGTCGGTCCGCTCGGGGCCGGGGGCGCAGCAGCCCTTGCCCTGCCAGGCGTCGCGTCCTTCCTTGACGGCGATGCCCGCGATGACCAGCGCGGCGATCGGGTCGGCCCAGGACCAGCCGAGGGTGGCGTTGAGGACGAGGCCCGCCAACAGCACCGCCGAGAGGTACGTGCACAGCAACGTCTGCTTCGAATCCGCCACTGCCGAGGCAGATCCGAGTTCGCGCCCGGCCTTGCGCTGAGCGGCGGACAGGAACGGCATGATCGCGAGCGAGAGCGCGGCGAGCACGATGCCGGGGACGGAACGCCCGGCCTCGCCGGTTCCGGCCAGCGCCCGAACCGCGTCGACGCTGACGTACGCGGCGAGCGCGAAGAACGACCCAGCGATGATCCGGAGCGTCCTCTTCTCCCGGGCCTCTCGCACCGCGTGGTCTGTCGAGGAGAACTGCCAGGCGACCGCGGCCGCGGAGGACACCTCGATCACGGAGTCCAGACCGAAACCGATCAGCGCGGTGGACGAGGCCAGCGTGCCGGCGGTGAGGGCGACGGCCGCCTCGACGACGTTGTAGGCGATCGTCGCGGCGACCAGCAGCCGTATCCGCCGTACCAGCGCTTCCCGGCGGGCGGCCGAAGGGCCGAGAGCCACGGGTATGCCCGCGCTCATGGTCAGCAGCACCCCTTCTCGTCCGCGTCGACGCACGTGCGGTCGCCCTCCACGGCCACCACGGCGGTGCGCAGGTCGTCCAGCGCGTGGCCGAGTCGTTCGTCGGCCAGCTCGTAGCGGGTGCGGCGGCCGTCGGGGACCGTGACGACCAGGCCGCAGTCGCGCAGGCAGGCCAGGTGGTTCGACAAACGGGTCCGCGAGACGCCGAGCCCGTCGGCGAGGTCGGCCGGATAGGCGGGGGCTTCGCGCAGGGCGAGCAGGACACGGCAGCGGATCGGATCGGCCAGCGCACGGCCGAACCGGGCCAGCACCTCGATGTCGGGAGCAACAGTCAGCACACCGCGAGGATACAGGGATTCGTGAATTCAGGGAATCGTGTATCGCGAGGAGCTGAGGCCAGGGAGGTCACGAGCCGCAGCAGCCGCCCGCCGGGGCTTCCTCGGCAGCCGTGCCTACCGCCGGGCGCGTCTCGAGCTGCACGAGCTGCGGTTCCGGGGCAGCGCAGCATCCGCCACCGTCGGCCTGCCGCGTGTCGGGGGTGTCGAACAGGCCCGCCCCGCCGCAGACTCCGGTCTCCGGGAGGGTGAGTTCCACGCGGTCGGCGGCGTCGAGGTCGCCTGCGATCGCGGCGGCGACGGACCGGACCTGCTCGTAGCCGGTCATGGCCAGGAAGGTGGGGGCGCGGCCGTAGGACTTCATGCCGACCAGGTAGATGCCCCGTTCCGGGTGCGAGAGCTCGCGGTGGCCGTGCGGGTAGACGGTGCCGCAGGAGTGCTGGTTGGGGTCGATCAGCGGGGCCAGTCCCACCGGGGCCTGGAGGCGTTCGTCCAGGCCCAGGCGCAGTTCGTCCAGGAAGGAGAGGTCGGGGCGGAAGCCGGTCAGGGCGACGACCTCGTCCACCGGTTCGAGGCGACGTCCGTCCTCGCCCACCAGGACCAGACGGCCGTCACCGTCGCGCTCGAACGCCTCGGTGCGGAAGCCGGTGACCGCGTCCGCGTACCCCTTGTCGACGGCGGCCTTCGCGGCGAGGCCGAGGGCGCCGCGGGCGGGCAGCTGGTCGGCGGTGCCGCCGCCGAAGGTGGAGCCGGAGATGCCGCGGCGCAGGACCCACACCGCATGCGTGCCCGTACCGTCCTCGGACCGGGCCAGCTCGGCGAGGTACGCGAGCGCGGTGAAGGCGGAGGCACCCGAGCCGATCACGGCCGTGCGCTTACCCGCGTAACGGGCGCGTACGGCCGGGTCCTTCAGGTCCGGTACGCGGTAGGTGATCCGGTCGGCCGCCGCCTGCTCGCCGAGCGCGGGCAGTCCGCTACCGCCGGCCGGGCCGGCCGTGGCCCACGTGCCGGAGGCGTCGATCACGGCGCGGGCGAAGACGCGCTCCTCACGGCCGTCGGCGTACTCGACGTGCACGACGAACGGTTGCCGGTCCCGGTCGGCGTCGACGATCCGGTCGCGGCCGGCCCTGGAGACACCGGTGACGGTGGCCCCGGTGCGGACCTTGTCGCCGAGGGCGTCCGCGAGGGGCTGCAGATACCGCTCGGCCCAGTCTCCGCCGGACGGGTACGTCGCCGGGTCGGGGCGGGTCCAGCCCGTGGGGGCGAGGAGCTTCTCGGCGGCCGGATCGACGACCTCGCCCCAGGTGGAGAACAGACGCACGTGGCTCCACTCGCGCACGGCCGCACCGGCGCGGCCGCCCGCTTCCAGGACGAGGGGCTCGATGCCGCGCTCGACGAGGTGGACGGCGGCCGCGAGCCCGACGGGGCCGGCCCCGATGACGACGACAGGGAGCTGTTGGGTGCTCATGATGCTCGGTCTCCTTGAGGGGCGAAGGGGGCAGCGCGCGTGGGTGAAGGCGGCCGGCCGGGTGTGCTGCCGGCGTTCGGCGGCCGGGGTGGCGCTGCCGCTGACCTGGGCACAGGTGCCGCAGAAACCGGCGCCGACGACGACTCCTTGCTTCGATGTCTGTCGATGTCTATCCGCACCTCGGAGCTTGCCTCCCATATCGACGAGTGTCAACATAGAAGCATGTCGAAATCAGAGGTCGTGGAACTCCCCGTCCTGCAGGACGGTGACGTCGTGCCGTGCTGCCCGCCGATCACCGCCGGTGAGCTGGCCCCGGCGGACGCGGAGAAGATGGCCGCCATGTTCAAGGCACTGTCGGACCCGGTGCGCCTGCGCCTGTTCTCCAAGATCGCCTCGCATCCGGGCGGGGAGGCGTGCGTGTGCGACATCGCCGACGTCGGCGTGTCCCAGCCGACCGTGTCCCACCACCTGAAGAAGCTCCGCGAGGCCGGCCTGCTGACCTCCGAGCGGCGTGGCACCTGGGTCTACTACCGGGTCGCGCCGTCGGTGGTGGCAGCCATGGCCGCGATGCTCGACCTGCGCGCCTGACCGCCTGCCACCACCGCATCCGTGTCCTGCTTCACGGTGCCGTCGTCACCGTGCCGGCGGCGAACTTCCTTCGCCAGGCGAGCGCGACGTAGACCAGGCCGATCAGCACCGGGACTTCGATGAGCGGGCCGACCACGCCGGACAGGGCCTGGCCGGAGGTGACACCGAAGGTGGCGATGGCGACCGCGATGGCCAGCTCGAAGTTGTTGCCCGCCGCGGTGAACGCCAGCGTGGTGGTGCGGTCGTAGGCGAGCCCAAGGCCCTTGCCGAGGAGGAAGGTGCCGAAGAACATGACCGCGAAGTAGACCAGCAGCGGCAGCGCGATCCGGGCGACGTCCAGCGGCTGCGAGGTGATGGTCTTGCCCTGAAGGGCGAAGAGGATGACGATCGTGAACAGCAGCCCGTACAGCGCCCACGGCCCGATCTTCGGCAGGAAGCGCTGTTCGTAGCCCTCGCGGCCCATCTTCTGCTCACCGATCCGGCGGGTCAGGAAGCCGGCAAGCAGCGGGACTCCGAGGAAGACGACCACGTTCAGGGCGATCTCCCACATCGAGATGTCCAGGTGTTCGCCGTCACCGAGACCGAGCCAGCCGGGCAGCAGGTCGAGGTAGAACCAACCCAGCAGACCGAACGCCAGGACCTGGAAGACCGAGTTCAGCGCGACGAGCACGGCCGCGGCCTCGCGGTCGCCGCAGGCGAGGTCGTTCCAGATGATCACCATGGCGATGCAGCGGGCCAGGCCGACGATGATCAGGCCGGTGCGGTACTCGGGAAGGTCCGGCAGGAAGATCCACGCCAGGGCGAACATCACCGCGGGTCCGAGGATCCAGTTGACGACCAGGGAGGAGATCATCAGCTTCCGGTCGCCGGTGACGGCGTCCAGCCGGTCGTAGCGGACCTTGGCGAGGACCGGGTACATCATCACGAGCAGGCCGAGCGCGATCGGCAGGGAGACACCGCCGACCTCCACCTTCGCCAGCGCGTCGTTCAGCCCTGGAACGGCCCGTCCGAGCCCGAGGCCGACGGCCATGGCGATGAGGATCCAGACCGCGAGGTAGCGGTCGAGGGTGGAGAGCCTCTTGACGATCGAGTCGTCGCCGTCCTCGGCCCGCACGGAGGCGGTGGGCTCGGTGGAGGTCACGGGCAGGCCCTCTTGTTCCCGGCGGCGGTGCGGGCGGCGGCGGCGAGTTCGGCGAACTGGTCGGACAGGCCGGCCAGGACCTCGGGCTTGAGCTTGTAGTAGGTGTAGCGGCCGCAGGGCTCGGTCTCCACGATCCCGGCCTCGCGCAACACCTTCATGTGGTTGGAGAGGTTGGTCTGCTTGGCTCCGGTCTCCTCGACCAGGTGCGTCGTGCAGAGCGTCTCGGACGCCAGGAGAGTCACGATTTTCAGGCGGAGCGGATCACCCAGCACCCGCATCACATCAGGATCGACTGAAGTCAGCATGCACTGATACTGTCACATCACCGCTTGCTGACATCAGCAGGAGCTGAAGTCATTGGCCGCTGGGTTCCGCCGTGCGACGAGAGAGAACGATCACCATGGCCGACAAGCCGTCCGTCCTGTTCGTCTGCGTCCACAACGCCGGCCGCTCCCAGATGGCCGCCGCCTGGCTGACTCACCTGGCCGGAGACCGCGTCGAGGTCCGCTCCGCCGGCTCCGCCCCCGGAGATCAGGTCAACCCGGCCGCCGTCGAGGCCATGGCCGAGGTCGGCATCGACATCTCCACAGAGGTGCCGAAGATCCTCACCGTCGACGCGGTGCGCGAGTCGGACGTCTGTATCACCATGGGCTGCGGCGACACCTGCCCCGTCTTCCCCGGCAAGCGGTACCTCGACTGGAAGCTCGACGACCCGGCAGGCCAGGGCGTCGAGGCCGTCCGCCCCATCCGTGACGAGATCAAGACCCTGGTCGAGGGCCTGATCGCCGAGATCGCCCCGCCGAAGCCGGGGGCGACGGCATGAGCGAGATACGCGAGGTCGTCGTCACCGGCTCCGGTCAGCCCCCAACTCCCCCATCGTCATGCCCTGATGCCCTGACGTCCTGAGCCCGCTCGGAACGAACGGTGCCGACCTCGGTCAGGGGTCGGCACGGGGGCCCGCGTGGCGGGAGAGGGCCGCGTGGAGTTCGCCGTGCAGGACGGCGGGCAGCGTCGCGCCCCGCGCGTGGTCCAGGAGGTACTCGGCCACGACGGAGAGTCTGACGTTGGTGTGCTGGGAGGTTTCCCGCAGGACGGTGAAGCCGTCGGCGGGGCTGATCCGGCCCAGGACGGTCAGCACGCCGATGGCCTGGTCGACCGCGGCGTGCGAGGCGAGGGCCTGCTTGAGCTGTCTGTTCTCCGCGCGCACCTGCCGCAGTTCCCGCACCAGCTCGTCGGTCGTCGTGGACGGGGACTCGGGGCTGCGACGCGTGGAGGAGGTCATGGCACTCACCGGTGTGGACGGCGGGTAGGGACATCCTCACGCCTGCCCCCGTTCCGTGCCGGCATCCGTCCGGGCGCCCACCCGTCTTCCCGGCGGCAGCGTCCCGCTCCCCCCTTCCGGCGTACGCCCGGTGGTCCCGGCCCGTCCGGCGGGCGACAGTGACAAGTGGCGGGCGCGGGGGGCGGGTGCCGCCCGGTGCCCCGTCCCCGCACGCCGTTCGCGAGGGAGCGTCGATGGCACGGAACGCGGGTCTCCGACGTGCGCGCCGGTCCGTGGTCCGGCGGCGCGGCGGCGCCTCATGAGCCATCCGGGGACCCTCGTCCTGATCATGGCCGCCGCGGTGCTGGCGCCGCTCCTCGTCCACGCCACGGGCCGGCGGGTCCGGGTCCCGCTGGTCATCTTCGAGATCGTCCTCGGCATCCTGATGGGGCCCGACGTGCTCGGCTGGGCCCGTCCCGGCGAGGTGGTCGACACGCTCGCCGATCTCGGCCTTTCCATGCTGATCTTCCTGGCCGGCTACGAGATCGACTTCGCCGCCGTCCGCGGCGACACCCTGCGCCGTTCCCTGTGGTCGTGGCCCCTCGCCCTGGTCGCCGGGATCGCGCTGGCGCTGCTCATCAGCCGCGGGGACGTCTTCGAGGCGTTCGTCGTCGGCACCGCCCTCACCAGCACCACCCTCGGCACCGTCCTGCCGATGCTGCGGGACAGCGGCGAACTGCGCAGCCGGTTCGGGACGGTGATCTCGGCGTTCGGCGCGGTCGGCGAGTTCGGGCCCGTGATCGCCGTGGCGCTGCTGCTCAGCGGGCGCCGGCCGGCCGAGTCGGCGGCGCTGCTGGCCGCGTTCGGGGCGATCACGGCCGCCGCCGTGTTCTGGGCGCTGCGCCCGAGGCCGCCGTGGTTCGCGCGGCTGACCGAGCTGACCCTGCACAGCAGCGGCCAGTTCGCCGTCCGGTTCGTGATGCTGCTGCTCGCCTGCATGCTTGGCCTCGCGGAGGTCTTCGGCCTCGACGTACTGCTGGGCGCGTTCGCCGCCGGGGTCCTGACCCGGCTCGTACTGCTCCGGGCCGCGCCCGCGAGCAGCGGGGAGGTCCTCGGCAAGGTGGAGGCCATGGGGTTCGGCTTCCTCGTGCCCCTCTTCTACGTCGTCACCGGCATCGAGTTCGACCTGGACGCGCTGCTGCACGACCCGGGCGCCCTGCTGCTGCTGCCGGGGTTCCTGCTGCTCTTCCTGCTGGTGCACGGCGTCCCGGTGTACCTCCTCGCGCCCAGGGACCTCGGTCGCGCGGACCGGATGGCGCTGGCGCTGTTCACCTCGACGTGCCTGCCGCTGGTCGTCGCCATCACCACCATCGGCGTCGACCAGAAGCTGATCGGCACGGACCTGGCGGCCTCGCTGGTGGGCGCCGCGATGATCTCCGTACTCGTGTTCCCGCTGGTCGCCGCGCGGGTGCGGGCGAGGGGCCGGACGGCCGGGGCGGTGTCCCCGGCGGACGGGGCGCGGGACTCGGAGGCATGGTGACGGCGGACGGCTGGGCGGACGAGTGTGCGCGGCGGGCTCGGGCTGCGCGGACGAGTGCCTGAACGACTGGCCTAGATACCCCCAGGGGGTATATCTTGGCGGTCATGGACCACAACACGCACCAACACGGCACCACGTGGGCGACGGCCATGCGGGCGACCCTGCACTGCCTCACCGGGTGCGCCGTCGGCGAGATTCTCGGCATGGTCATCGGCACCGCGCTGATGTGGGGCAACGTGCCGACCATGGTGCTGGCCATCGCCCTGGCCTTCGTCTTCGGCTACTCCTTCACCCTGTTCGCCGTGGTGCGCGCCGGGGTGTCCATGAAGGCCGCGGTCAAGGTGGCGCTGGCCGCCGACACCGTCTCCATCGCCGTGATGGAGCTGGTCGACAACGGCATCATCGCCCTCGTCCCGGGCGCGATGGACGCGCACCTGTCCGACGGGCTGTTCTGGTACGCCCTGCTCGGCGGCTTCGCCGTCGCGTTCCTGATCACCACGCCGGTCAACAAGTGGATGATCGGCCGCGGCAAGGGCCACGCCGTCGTCCACGCCTACCACTGACCGCCCCCGGCACACCGCTCGCCGGTCTCGGTCGAGGCCGGCGAGCGGTTCGTCGCACGCCACCCTCCGGCCGAGTTGCCGGGCGGTGCCGATGCGAGAAGGTGAGGGGAGGGCCGCGAAGGGAGCGTGCGGTGACAGGCGACCCCATCGGCGACGCCGCGGTGCTCAACGCGCTGTTCGCCAACTCGCCCCAGGGGCTGTTCGTCTTCGACTCCGAGCAGAGGGTCACCCGCTACAACCCGGCCGGCCGGGGAGTGCGGGGCCTGTCCGACGAGGACGTCCTCGGACAGGGCATCGCCGACTTCGCCCCCGGGTTCGAGGCGGACGTACTGCAGGGCCTGATCGACGAGGTCCTGGCGACCGGCGAGGCGCTGCGGGGCCGCCTGGTCCGCGGCAAGTCGCCGTCCGACCCGCACCAGGCGCTGGCCGTCGAGGTGTCCCTCTTCCCGCTGCACGACCTCGGTGGCGGCAGGCCCGGCCTGGTGGGCGTGGTCGAGGACGTGACCGAGCGGCAGGCCGCGGCGGACCGGCTCGCCGTACTGAGCGAGGTGCACGCGACGGTCGGCTCCACGCTGGACGTCCGGACCACGGGCGACGAGCTGGTGCGGGCCCTGGTGCCCGCCTTCGCCGACGCGGCCACCGTCGACCTGCTGGACGACGGTGCCGTCGCGGCCGAGCGGGCTGCCGGTCCCCCGCCGACGGAGGTTCCCCTGCGCCGGGTGGCCTTCGCCCCGCCGTCCGCGGAGGTGAGCCGCAGGGAGGGCGACAGCCGTCCGCTGCCCTTCCCCACCCCGTACACGCAGGTCCTCAACGACATGCGGGCCCGGCTGGTCCGCGTCTCCTCCGACGACCCCTGGCTGTCCACCGACCCGGAGGGCTTCGAGCCGCTGGTCCGGGCGGGCGTGCACTCCATGATCGTCGCCCCGTTGCTGGCCCGGGACACCGTGCTCGGGCTGCTGACCCTGTACCGGCACCGGACCGACCCCTTCGAGGAAGCCGACCTGGACGTGGCCCGGCAGGCGGCGTTCACCGCGTCCGTGCACCTGGACAACGCGCACAGCTACCGGCGCGAGCACACCGTGGCGGCCGCCCTCCAGCGCAGGCTCCAGCCCGGCGCGATCCCGCTGCTCTCGGCGGTGGAGACCGCCCACGTGTACCTGCCGGAGAGCGCCGGCGGCGACTGGTTCGACGTCGTGCCCCTCTCCGGTACGCGCGTCGCCCTCGTCGTCGGGGACGTCACCGGCCACGGCATCGAGGCGGCGGCCACGATGGGCCAGCTCCGCCTGGCGCTGCGCACCCTGGCCCTGCGGGACCTGGAGACGGACGAGTTGCTGACCCACCTGGACGAGGTCGCCTCCCAGCTGGCGAACGCCTCCGGGCCGGGTCCGAACCGGGCGGTGGCGAGCTGCGCGGTCACTGTCTACAACCCCGTCTCCCGGCACTGCACCATGGTCCGCGCGGGCCACCCCGCCCCCGTCGTCATCGACCCCGACGGAGTCCCCCGCACCGTTGAGGTCCCGCAGGGACCGCCGCTCGGGACCGGTGGCGGACACGTCTTCACCCCGGCCGTGCTCGAACTGGCGCCGGGCACGCTGCTGGCCCTGCACACCAACGGCCTCACCCGGGGCAACGGCGACCAGGGGGACGCCGCGCGGCGCCGCCTCGAACACATCCTGGCCTCCACCACGCGGCCCTTGCAGGAGCTGTGCGACACCGCCGTGTACCACATGGCGCCCTCCCGCCACGACGACGCCGTCCTGCTGCTCGCCCGCACCCGTGTCCTGCCGCCGGAGCACGTCGCGGACTGGACGCTGCCCGCCGACGCCTCCGTGGTGGGCACCGCCCGCCGGCTCGTCGACCGGCAGCTCGCCGCCTGGAACCTCGACGAGGCGGTCTACACCACCGAACTCGTCGTCAGCGAACTCGTCACCAACGCCATCCGCTACGGCAAGGGCCCGGTGCGGCTGCGGCTCATCCGGGACCGGGGCCGGCTGCTGACCGAGGTCACGGACGCCAACAGCGCCAGCCCCCATCTGCGCCGCGCCCGGGAGAACGACGAGGGCGGCCGCGGCCTGTTCATCGTGATGCGGCTCAGCACGCACTGGGGCGTCCGGCACAGCCGCCACGCCAAGACCATCTGGTCCGAGCAGCGGCTCGACGGCGGGCCGCCGGACACGTCCGACCTGCTGGAGGCATTCGACGTGCCGGACACCGCGGGTCTGTGAGCGGGACTGCGAGCGGGGCTGCGAGCGCCCCCGCGGCCCCCGCGGCCCGCGGTCACCGCTCCGTCCGCCCTTGCGGTCACCGCTCCGTCCCGCCGGCGGCGTCCCGCGCGTGCGGGTTGGCCAGGAGGCGGCGGGGATCGGCGACGCGGGTGATGGCGGACTCGACGGCGGCGACCCGGTCCGCGAGGAGGCCAAGCGCGGCGACGGCACGGGTGAGCGGGTCGTCGCCGGGGCCGCCGAGGGTCCGGGCGCGGACGTGGGCGGTGCGCACCTCGGCCCAGCGGGCGGCCTGCTCCGGGGTGAGTGTGCCGCGCAGCTCGGCGAGCTTGAGGAGGTTGGCCTCGGCCCCGTGGGTCAGGGTCTGCGCCTCGGCGGTGTAGTGGTCGTCGAGGACGGCGGCGCGTTCGGCGTCGTTCATGACGGGGCGGATGCGCTGGGCGATCTTGTTCATGTTGCGGTAGGAGCCCTGGAGCCGGAAGGCGGGTTCCGTACGGGAGTCGTCCGACCGGGCCGCGGAGGCGATGTAGGCGGCGTTGACGGCGAGCACCGTCTCCCGGGCGGCCACGAGGTGGCGCAGGACGGACAGGATCCGCTCCAGTTCGGCCGGTGGGCAGGCGTGGGCGAGGCGGTCGGCGCGTGCGGTGGGGTCGCCGGTGGCGAGCCGGACCAGCAGCTCCAGGTCGGTCCGGTCGCGGCCGGCCAGCGGGGCCAGGACCGGGTTGGCGGTGAGCGCGTTCTCCAGGAAGCTCAGCGCGAAGGCGTCCTCCTTGCCGGTCAGGACGTCGCCCAGGTTCCAGACGTCGGCGCGGTTGGCGAGCATGTCGGGGACCTGGAAGCGGGCGCCGGACTCGGTGTAGGGGTTGCCGGCCATGCAGACGGCGAAGCGCTTGCCGCGCAGGTCGTAGGTGCGGGGGCGGCCGTCCCACACGCCGTCCACGCGGCGGGTGGCATCGCACAGCGGGATGAACTTCTGGAGCAGCTCGGGGGAGGTGTGCTGGATGTCGTCCAGGTAGAGCAGCGTGTTGTTCCCGGCCGCCAGCGCGAAGTTGATCTTCTCGACCTCCTGGCGCGCGGTGGCGTTCGGGGCGTCGGCCGGGTCGAGCGAGGTGACGGCGTGTCCGAGCGCGGGGCCGCCGACCTTCACCAGCATCAGGCCGAGCCGCTCGGCGACGTACTCCACCAGGGTCGTCTTGCCGTAGCCGGGCGGGGACAGGAGCAGCAGCAGGCCGCCGGTGTCGGTGCGCTTGCCGTCGCCGGTGGCGCCCAGCTGCTTGGCCAGGCTGTCGCCGACGAGCGGCAGGTAGACCTCGTCCACGAGGCGGTTGCGGACGAAGGCGGACATGACGCGCGGGCGGTGGTCGTCCAGGCGCAGGCGGTCCCGTTCGGCGCCCACCAGGGCGGTACGGCGCCGCTGGTAGGCGCGGAACGCGGGGACGTCGTGCGCGGCGAAACGGGCGGTACGGGCGAGGAACTCGTCGAGGCGCAGCGGCAGTCGGCCGCCCGTGACGCGCGGGTGACTGCCCAGCAGGCCCTCGGCCGTGGCCGTCGGCGGGGCGTCCCCGTCATAGCGGGGCAGGTCCGGGCAGAGCTCGGCGGCGACCGCCTCGGCCAGTTCACCGGGGGTGAGGTCGGCGCCGGTGGCGGCGGCGTACGACGAGATCCACGCCTCGGCGAGCTGCCCCCGGGCGGCCAGGTCGTCCAGCGCGGCCAGATCCTCGTCGTAGGCCGGGCTGCCCACGGTCCGGCGGAACTTCTCCAGGAGCGTGCGCGTCCCGGCACCGAGAACGAAGCCGCCGGGGCCGGTGGTCAGCTCGTGAAAGAGGTACGCGGCGGCCGCGTGGGCAGGCTGCCCACCGGAGCCCGAGGGCTCTGCGGGCCGGCCGAGCGCGCCGGTCGGAGGGCCGACGGCCCCGGCCGCCCCCGCAAAGCCTTCGTCCGTGCGGGCCCTCCCTCGTGCGGCCGGGAGCACGCCCGCCGCCCGACGGGCGCCCCCGGCCGTGGGGGCGGCCGGACCAGCCGCCCCCACGGCCGAATCGGCCGTCCCCACCAGCGAACCGGCCCCGGCCGCTCCGGCGGCCGAATCAGCCACCCCGGCCGCCGCGGCCACCGCGCCGGAAGCACCCGTCGGCGAACCGGCACCCGCGCCGCCGACCACCCCCGCCACCGCCACCGTCTCCGCCGACGCCGGCCCCGAACCCGACCCCAACCACGCGTCGACGGCCCCCGCCAGTTCGTCCTCCAGGGCGCCGATGGCGGTCGAGAGGCCGAAGGTGTCGCGGGCGCGGGCCAGGGAGCGGGCGCGCCGGGTCCAGGACTCGCGTGTCTCCGGCGTGGTGCCGTGGGCCCAGAAGAGCTGGGCGGCGGCGCGGGCGGCCGGTTCGTGGACGAGGGTCCCGGCCCTGTCGTACAGGGGCAGCAGCGCGGTCAGGACGGCCGTCGCGTCGTGGTCGTGCACGCCCCGCTCGTAGCCCTCGTCGTACGCCTCCTGCGCGGCCTCGCGGACGAGGGCGGGCAGGTCGTCGGCGTCGGCGAGGGCGCTCGCGCCGTGCTCCCGGAGCAGGCGGGCGGCGAGGTGCTCGGCGCGGTAGACGCCGGGGGACTCCGAGGGCAGGGTGCGGTCCCAGTGGGCGCGGGTGGCCGCGAAGTCCGGGTCGGTGACCGGCGAGCGGTAGTCCGTGCCGGTGAGGGCGAAGGCGAGCCCGTCGCCGTCGGGGACGAGGGTGAGGTCGAGGGGCTGGGTGTTGACGGCGAAGCGGTGGGCGCCCAGGCGCAGGGTGCGGCCGTCGTCGGCGTACAGGTCGGTGCGGTCGCGCAGGGCGCGGGCGGCCTCCTGGCGGGCCGACTTGAGGCGCCCGTCCAGTTCCTCGGCGCGGACACTGTCGCCGAGGGCGCGCAGTTCCTCGGCGGTGCGGCGGACCTTGGCCGGCATGGGGTCGGAGGCGAAGTACGTGCTGACCGCGTCGGCGTCGGCGAGCGTCGCGCACCGCCGGTTGATCGTCTCCATGATCCGGGCGGCGGAGGCGGCGAGTTGCTCGGCGCGGCGGGCCCGGGTGTCGGAGAGGGACTGCTTGCGGGCGGCGAGCGCCTCGTAGATCTCGGTGCGTTTGTCGGCGAGTTCGCCGAGGAAGCCGTCGAACTCAGCGAAGCGGGACTCCAGGTCCTCCAGTCGGGCAAGGAGCCGCGCCAGCTGGTCGTCGCAGCGCTCCGGGGTGTCGGCGGCGGCGAGCGCGGCGGTGACGGCCTGGCCGAGCAGGGCCGTCTCGGCGGTGAACTCGGCGCGGCCCTCCCGGTCGAGGAGGGCCCGGCGGCGGGCGTCGAGGGTGGCGCGGGCGCGGTTGACGCCGCCCAGGACGGCCGCGACGCGTTCCAGCAGGGCGGTGCGGACGGTGGCGTCGCCCATGTCGAGTTCGGCGACGACGTCGGTGACCGTGCGCAGCCCGTCGGCGAGTTCGTCGAGCCGGGCGGCGACCGGACCCGCCTCGGCGACGGTGGCGATGGCCTCCGCGTCGGCGACGAGCGCCTCGACGTCCGCGCGCTGGGCGTCGAAGGCGTCCTCGCGGGCGAGGAAGGCCACCGCCCGCTGCCCGAGGTCGGCGAGGGACGCCTCGGCCTCCTCGGCGAGGGCGCCGATGCCCGGGGCGTCGGCATACCGCATCTCTCTGACGGTCAGCAGATGCCCGTGCGCGTGCCGCAGTTCGGTCAGGCCCCGTACCCAGGCGGCGGCCTCCTTGGGCGCCTCGCCGCGCAGCCGCCGGACCACCGACGCGATCCGCTCGGCGGCCGCGTCGCGGGCCTCGGCCGCCCGCCGGGTCAGGTCCCGTACCGTCTCGAACTCGGCCAGCACCTGCTCGGCGGTCTCGCGTACGGCGGCCAGCGCGCCGGCCAGGTCGCCCAGGTCCGCCTCGCCCAGCCAGTGGTGGGCGTCGGCCGCGCGTACGCAGGAGGCGGCGAGCGCCCGGTAGCCCTCGGCGGTGGTGATGCCCTCGCCGACGGCCCCGGCGACGGACAGGCAGGCGGAGATGCCGCGCACCAGGTCGGCGTTGCCCACGCGCGCCAGCGGTCCGCTCCCGGTGGGCGCGGCGGCGGCGTGGGTGTCGGAGACGTACGGCGAGTGCCACAGCTGCACGGGGTGCACCTGCGCGGGTTCGTCGCCGTCCGCCCGCAGGACCGTGAAGGTGCCGTCCTCCGCCAGCGCCCAGCCCCGGCAGGGCAGCGGGTTCGCGACCTCCTTGCGGATGGTGTTGTACGACAGCAGCAGCCCCCGGCTCTCGCCGCGCGCGTGGAAGGCGTACAGCACGTCCTCGCCGTTGGGCGAGCGCACCTCGCGTTCGAACTCCAGGCCCGCCGCGTCGAGTTCGTACGTCTTGTGGGCGCCGGTGGCCAGGCAGTAGCCGCCGGGGAAGACGATGCCCTGGTCGTCGGGCAGGCGGCGGCAGGCCAGGCCGATGCCGTCCAGGCGGACCACCGACTTGGTGAGGGTGTTGAACACCAGGTGCCGGTCGGTGTCCTCCTTGTAGGGCCGGATCCGCAGCAGGATCAGGGCGCCCACCCGGGCGTGTGCGATGCCGGCGTCGGCCAGAGACTGGAGGGGTTCGTCGACGGGCTCGGAGTAGACGCCCTCGGCGGTCTCGGTGTCGTCCTCCAGCTTGACGGTGAGGGCGCCGCCCACCGCGCTGACGTGGAACTCGCCGCGCACCGACACGTGCGGGTGGCGGCCCAGGACGTGGTCCTCGCGGGTCGCGGCGGTCCACTCGAAGTCGTGGGACGGCGGGAACACGTCGTCGCGTTCGCCGCGCGCGTCCAGGAAGGCGGCCCGTCCGTCCTCGGTCAGCTCCCAGCGCAGGACGCGGATGTCGTCGGCCTTCTCGCCGGTGCGGAAGACGGCCAGCAGCCTGCCGCCGACGGGGCGCAGCCGCAGCAGCCGGGCCTGCCGGTAGTAGCGGTGCAGGTCCGCGAACTCCCGTACGAAGGCCGGGTCGTCGAGCAGGCCGGGCACGGCCGACTCGGGCAGCGGGTTCAGATCGCGGTCGTACAGGGTGAAGACGTCGGCCACGGCCGCGGGCCGCGTGCGCCGGTCGCCCGGGCGGCCGGTGGAGCCCAGGAGCAGGCTGTCGCCGACGGCGGCGAGGTCGCAGGGCACACCCGGGTGTTCGGTGCGCAGCCGCTCGGTGGAGGCCAGTTCGAGCCGTGCCGAGCCGAACTCCTCCACCCGGCGGGCGTTGAGGAGTTCGGCCCGGCGGGCGAGGTCGGCGGTCTGCGCGGCGAGACGGTCGCGCAGCACCTCGTACGCGCCGGCATCGGCGGTGTCGTACGTGACCGTGGCGGACGCCGAGCCCGTGGCGGACGTCGAAGCCGCGGCGGACGCCGAGCCCGTGCCGGACGTCGTGGCCGTCTCCGGAGCGGTGGCCATGAGCGGTGGTTCCCTTCCAGGATGCGGGGTGCCGGAACCGCCGACCCCCGTACGGCGGTCCCGGCACCCCGGTCGGTGGCGGCCGGTCAGACCCTGGCCGTGCCGTTCAGGGCGGTCAGCGGCGTGTCTGCGAGGCCCAGTTCGCCCGCGCGGTCCAGGAGGCGCTGCACCTGCCCGGCGTCCGTGCCGCCCGACTTCATCAGCTTCATCAGCAGCGCGGAGACCGTCAGGTTCTGCACGTCGGCCGTGGAGAAGGAGCCCAGTACGCGGGTCAGGTCGTCGGTGAAGCTCGACGAGCCGTCCAGCCAGGGCCCGGCGAGAGCCTGCGCGGTCTCGGAGTGCTTGACGAACCCGTCGACGCCCTTGCCGAGCGCGACCGAGGACATCAGGCGGTCGAAGAAGACCGTGTCGCCGCCGACGATGTCGATGTCGGCGTTCTCCAGACCGGTGGCGAGCACCGTGGCCTGCGCCTCGGCGACCTGCCGCTGCACGTCGAGCCCGGCCAGCCGGATGTCCTTCTCCGCCTCCAGGCGCAGCCGGTACTCCTCGTGGCCGCGCGAGGCGTCGTCCAGGGCGGCCATCGCCGCGGCCTTCTCGGTGAGGCCGGCGGCCTCCGCCTTCAGCTTGCCGCCGATGGCCTCCGCCTCGGCGAGGGCCTTGGCCCGCGCACCCTCGGCCTCGGCGCGCAACCGGGCCTCGGTGGCCTCCGCCTCGGCGCGGCCGGCCTTCTCGATGACGTCGGCCTCCTTGTCGCGGACCTGGACCGCCGCGAGGCCCGCCGCGGCCGCCTCGGCCTGGATGCCCTCGGCCATCCGCAGCTTGGCCTGCGCCTCCAGGTCGGCGCTCTTCAACCGGGCCTCGGCCATGGTGAGTTCCTCGGCGGCGCGGTGGGTGGCCGCCGCCTCCGCGGCCTCGGCGGCCTTGATGTCCTTGACCAGCCGCTCCTGAGCCTGGGCCTCGGCAGCGATGATCACGGTCTGCCGGTCCCGCTCCGCCTCCTCCACGGCGCGCAGCTTCTTGATGGACTCCTCCTGCTCGGCGACCGTGCGGTCCACGGCGACGCGCTCGCGGATGACCTCGGCGATGTCCCGCCGCTCCGCCTCGACCTCCTTCTCGGCGGAGATCCGGGTCAGCTCCGTCTCCCGCTCGCGGCCGATGGCCTCCAGCATGCGGTCCTTCTCGATGCGCTCGTTCTCCACGGCGATGACCCGCTCGCGGTTCTTCGCGGCGACCGCGACCTCCCGGGCCTGGTTCTCGCGCTGCACGCCGAGCTGCTCCTCGGTACGCAGGAACGCCGTCTGTGCGCGCAGCCGCTCCTCCTCCACCACCCGTGCCGTCTCGGCCTCCTCGCGGGCCCGGGTGGTGTCGATCTCGCGCTTCTGCTTGATCTCGGCGTCCGCCTGGCGGCGCTCCAGTTCCAGTACGGCCTCGCGCGCGTCGACGTTCTGCCGGGTGATCTCCTTCTCCTCGGTGCGCCTGGCCTCGTTGGTGCGCACGTGCTCGACGGCCGTCAGCTCGGTGATCTTCCGGATGCCCTGGGCGTCGAGGACGTTCGCCGGGTCGAGCTGGGTCAGCGGCGTCTGCTCCAGGTAGTCGATCGCCGCGTCCTCGAGGTGGTACCCGCTGAGGTCGACGCCGATGACCTCGATGATCCGGTACCGCAGCTCCTCGCGCTTGGTGTAGAGGTCGGTGAAGTCCAGCTGCTTGCCGACGGTCTTCAGCGCCTCGGAGAACTTCGCGTGGAACAGCTCCTGCAGCGTGTCCCGGTCGCTGGCGCGGGCCGTGCCCACCGCCTGGGCGACCTTGACGACGTCCTCCGCGGTCTTGTTGACCTTGACGAAGAACGAGATGCGGATGTCCGCCCGGATGTTGTCCCGGCAGATCAGCCCCTCCTTGCCGGCCCGGGTGATCTCGATCGTCTTCACCGAGATGTCCATCACCTCGGCCTTGTGCAGCACCGGCAGCACCACCTGGCCCGTGAAGGTCACGTCCACCTTGCGCATCTTCGAGACGATCAGCGCCTTGCCCTGCTCCACCTTGCGGAAGAGCCGCGAGACGCCGAACAGCACGACGGCGACGAGGAGCAAGCAGACGACGGCGAGGACACCGATGACTTCCATGGCATACGTCCTTACGGCATGAGGCGGCGGTCGCGGCGGCCGGTCACGAGCGCGGCCGGCCGACGCGGGTGCGGGTGTGGTGGCGCCCGTACGCACGGGCGTGGTGCCGGGGGGGGCGGGTCTTCGGAGGGACCGTGCCCCTGCCGGGCCCCGGCAGAGGGGCGGGATGCGGCTTCCGGACGGCGCGGCGGCTCAGGCCGCGGCACCGGCGGCGCGCGGGGCGCGGCCGGGTTCGTCGGGGCGGGGGCGCAGGCGGTGGAGGGGCCGGACGAACGGACTGTGCGTCGTCATCGTCCTCATCGTCCGGCCCCCTCCGCAGTGCTCCCCGTGCACCCATGATGTGTGACGGTGCCACCTATCCGCATTGCCGGTTTCCGGAAGCGTTCACCAGGGCTTGGATGCCGGTGAGCCGCCTCCGGGCCGGCCGACGGGAGGCCATACCGGAAGCCGATCGGAAGCGCATCGGAACTCCAGAAATCTGGTTCCGGAAGCGCCGCCACTGGTCGGATCGGTCGATGCACATGGCACATCGGCCCACTCGGGGCGCGTGCCGTATCCGCCCGGCCGGATACCGGCGGCAATGAGGTGACAGATGAGCAGTACCCGCGTCCCGTCCGGCGCCCGGGGTTCCTACCCCGCACCGGGGCTCGCACTCACGCCCGGCCCCCTGCGCAACCAGGCACTGACCGTGATCGCGATCCCGTTCGTCCTCATAGTCGTGCTGGCGGTCGTGCTCGCCACGACCGGCCCGGACGACGGGGCACCGTCCACCGACGGGCTCTACGGCAGCGGCGCGCTGCCGGACTGGGGATCCGGCACGACCGACGACAGCACATCGGACGACGGCACATCGGACGACGGCACCAACCCCGACGGCACGTACGGCGACGACCCGTACGCGGACGACACCTACGACGGCGGCACGTACGGCGACGACCCCTACGGCGACGGCACCACGGACGACACCGCCACGGACGACCCCACGACCGACGACACGGCCACCGACGGGGCCACCACCGACGAGACCGGCCCGGAGGCGACCGTGACGGCGTACTTCGACGCCATCAACAACCGCGACTTCGCGGCCGCGTGGGAACTGGGCGGCAAGAACCTGAACCAGGACTACGACACCTTCGTCGCCGGCTTCGCCACGACCCAGCGGGACGACCTCACCGTGACCGGCACGTCCGGCGACGACGTCTCGGTCACGGTCGTGGCCTGGGAGACCGACGGCACGCAGACGACGTTCGAGGGCACCTACACGGTCAGCGGCGGCGTCATCACCTCGGCCGACATGCGCGAAGGGAACTGAGCAGCCATGACCACCCACGCCGCCCCGCCGCCCCCGGACGCGACGAGCAACGCCACCCGCCTGATGTGCGCGGGCACCTATCTCGACCCCGTCTACCGCAAGGGGGTCATCCGGGAGCTGCTGACCCACCGCTACCGGGTGGTGGCCCCCTCCTACGGCTACGACGCCGCGCCCGTCCTGGCGCACGCCCTGGCCGCCCACAACCTGCGCCGCAACCAGCTGATCGCCCTCGGGACGGGCGCGGTGGTCATCGCGCTGCTCATGGCCGCGGACGTGCTGGGCGGCTGGACGGCCGCCCTGTTCGTCTTCTGGCTCGCCTGGGCCACGATGTTCCTGCGCCGGCTCGCCATCCTCCAGACCCTCGCCGAGCACCTGGCACGTCCGGCGGAGGACCGGGCGGACGACCGCGCCGCATTCGACGGCTCCCACCCGATCACCTCGCGCCTCACCCCGGAACTGGTCGGCAAGATCAACCGGGAGCAGGCATCGGACACCGTGTACTACGGCGGCTACAAGCCGTTCGTCGGCGCCGGCCACTCGATCAAGCGGTGGGCCAACGCGGAACTGCTGCTCGGCGTCCCCAAGTCCCGGACCGGCGCGTTCGCCCAGGGCCTGCTCAACGGGCACGTCCCCGCCCAGCACGGACCGGCGGACGACGCGGACGGCACGGGCGGGGCCGGGCGGACGGAACGCAAGCCGATCATTCCCTTCACCGTCGAGGACATCACCACCCGGGTCTGCGAGGAGATGCTCGCGGAACTGCGCGACAAGCCCGCGCCCAGCGACCGCGTCGAGCTGCTCTCCGTCGACCGGCGCCGGTTCACCAAGGCGGTGCGGACCGCCGAGGGCAGCGACCCCGTCGCGGTGCTCCTGGACACGCCCGACCCCGGCGACCCCGACCACACCGCCGGACACTGGCGGGAGGACTACGACGCCCGCCGCGAGTACCTGTGCGTCCGCATCGGCGCCTGGAAACAGGAGCTGGTCACCTCGGTATTCATCGGGTTCGACATCAAGGGCAGCACCCTGCACACCGAGTTCTACACCTACGTGCTCGGTCCGCTGCCGGAGAGCTTCCACCTCGCCGACCGGCTGCCCGCCACGATCGACGGCAAGCTCATGCTGCGCATCGCCTGGGACGTGACCCGCAGCGCGCCCGGCGAACTGCTGCGGCTGATCGCCAACCCGCTGCGCGAACGGCTGCCCAGCCGCTTCGGCACCGACACCGTGCGCAAGCTGGTGGGCCAGCCCGCCGACACCAGTGAGTTCCGGCTCGGCCGCTACGCCCTGACCGCGGTGGACTGCGGCGCCCTCACCAGCGTCCGCGAGCTGGCGCCCAACCACGACTTCCACCACTTCTTCCAGGAGTCGGACACGATCAAGTACATCCAGATCATCGAGCGGCACCTGCTGCAGATCGTCGGCGACTTCCTGCGCGACCACGACGTCGACACCCGTGAGCACGACGCGAACCAGACCAACATCCTCCAGCAGAACTTCGGCGCCAACAGCACCAACAACTTCGGCGGCAACCAGAGCGTCGGCAACACCAACACCACCCAGACCTTCGGCAACAACTCCGGCGTCACCAGGGAGGCACGGCAAGGATGAGCGGGCAGCAGTTCCACGGCAACAGCTTCGGCCAGGGCAGCACCAACAACTTCGGCGGCAACCAGAGCTCCGGCAACACCGACACCACCCAGACCTTCGGCGACAACTCCCCGATCCACGCCGCGCCGCCCGCGCCGGCCACCCCGCCCGCGCAGCCGTACGCCGACGGGTGGCGGCGCCCGGCGGCCGCGGGACCCGGGGACGCCGAGCGGGCCCGGAGCGTCTTCGTCGTGCACGGCCGCGACGACCAGGTGCGGCGCGAGATGTACGAGCTGCTGCGCCGGCTCGATCTGCGGCCCAAGGAGTGGGAGGACCTGGTCCGGGCGACCGGCCAGGCCTCCCCCTTCCTCGGTGACGTGGTCGCCGCCGCCCCCGCCCAGGCGCAGGCGGCACTGGTCCTGCTCACCCCGGACGACGTCGTCACCCTCCACCCCGAGCTGCGCGGCCACAACGAACCCGACCACGAGACCCGGCCGGTGTGCCAGCCGCGCCCGAACGTCCTGATCGAGCTGGGCATGGTGCTGATGGCCTACCCGGAGCGCACCCTGATCGTCGAGGTCGGCGGGGTGCGGCCGATCGCCGACATCGCGGGCCGCAACGTCATCCGCTTCGACGGCTCCGACACCGCGCTCGGCAAGGTCGTGGAGCGGCTGAAGCTGGCGGGCTGCACGGTCAACGACACCGGCTCGGACTGGCGCCAGACCTACCCCTTCCGCCACCTGTCGGCCTACCACCGCCGGCCGTAGGCACCCTGCCACCGCCGGCCGTACGCGTCCGGCGGATCCGGCGCCGCTCGGGGGACCGGCGCAACCGGCCCCCGGGGCACGTCCCGTCACCGCGGTACGTGTCCCGGGGGCCGGCGCCGTCCCGGGGCCGGCCGGGCCTCAGGGGGTGTCGTTCGGATCTTGCCGGGGTCGCGGGCCCTGGCACGCGCATCTTGCCCCGCTCGGGTCGGCCACAAGGCGCCGTCGCTCGGAGCCGGCCTGATCCATACGACACCCCCTAGCCCGCGGCCCCCGAGTCGGCCGCCGCCAGCACCCCGAGGAACGCCGCCACCTCCGTCAGGTCGACCCGCTCCAGCTCGGCGGGGCGCAGCACGACCCGCAGTTCGCGGCAGATGACCCGCTCCCGGGAGTGGGTGATGAAGGACAGCAGGATCAGACGCAGCAGGCTCTCCTCGTCGAGCCCGTGCAACCGGGACAGGCCCGAGCCGATCAACGGCACGGCGACCCGGTCCAGTTGGCCGTGCCGGTAGACGGCGTCCCAGACCCGGCCGAGGCTCAGCCACAGCTCCTCGGTGCTGGAGCGGGCCACGCAGTCGTTGCCCAGCCTGCTGTGGGCGACCCCGAAGACCAGCCGCGGCCGGCTGCCGAGCACCGCCACCGTGCCGACGGGATAGCGGTCGAGCTTGCCGTACGGCTTGTCGGCGCGCGTCTCCCTGGCCACCGGCACGGCCGCGCCGAGGGCGGCGTCCAGCTCGTCGTCCAGCCGCCGCACGTCACCGTCGTAGCGGCGCTCCAGCAGTTGCCCCTGCACGCTGGTCCCGCTGATCACCACACCGTCGCGGACGTCCGTGTCGAAGGTGTCCGAGAACCCGACGACGAGGTGGGCGGACTCGTCGAAGAGGTCGCCCGGGCCGACCGTCACGGACATCCGCGGCCGTACGAACTCCTGGTGCACGACCACCGTGGGCCTGCTGCGCACCACGGCCCAGGCCAGGCACAGCAGCACCGACGCCGCGGTCACCGGCGCCGGGCCGGGAATGGCCGCGGGCCACAGCTGCCCCACGAACTGCAGGACCGCCGACACCCCGCCGAAGGCCGCCATCAGGCTGCCGACGAACAGCCGCCGGGTCCGCGCGCCGCCGAACGCGCCGCGCCGGCCCCGGCGGCTCAGCCGCCCGCTCCCCCGCGGCGGACGGACGACCGGACCGGTCCCGCGCGAACCGACCGAAACCACAACTCCCCCAAACGGACAATTGATACGCTGCCGAAACCCGCCCCGCGACCACCGGTCGAGGGAGGGCGAAGCGAGTGGAGACCACTTGTATGGCGCGCATCCGTGTGAGCGTCCTGGGCCCGGCCAGGCTCGAAGTCGACGGCGTACCCGCCCGGTTGACCCCGCTGACGACACGGCTGCTGGTCCGCCTGGTGGCGGCCGACGGCGAGCCCGTCCCGGTGCGCCGACTGCACCGGGACGTGTGGGCACTCGACGGCGAGCAGCCGCACGCGGCTCAGCGGCACCGCAACGAGGTGCAAAAACGCGTCCTCGAACTGCGCCGCGCCCTCGATCCCGCGCAACGCGGCGACGGCGCCCGGGTGCTGCGCACCGAGCAACTGCTGGCCGGTCCGGCGCCCGAGACGGCGTACCGGCTGGTGCTCGCGCCCGACGAGCTGGACTGCGCGGAGTTCACCGACCTGGTCGACTCGGCGCTGCTCGCGGCGCCCGCGTCGGCCGCCGACCGGCTGGCGGCGGCGCTCGCGCTGGTGCGCGGCCGCCCGCTGGCCGAGGCGGGCGACGAGGACTTCGCCCGGCCGCTGGTGCGCCGGCTCACCGCGCTGTACGAGACGGCCCGCCGCCAGCTGATCCGCAGCCGGATGGACCTGGGCCGCCACGACCTCGCGCTGCCGGTCGCCGAACGGATGGCCCGGGAGCGGCCCGACGACCAGGACGTCGCCGAGCTGCTCGGCAGCCTGCGGGCCCGGCTGCGCGAGCGGCACGGGCGGGAGCTGCTGCGGCAGCCGTTCCCCGGCGCCGGGGACCTCGTGGTGGTGCGCGGCGACCTGTTCGACCAGGAGGACGCCAATCTGGTGGTCGGCTTCACCGACACCTTCGACACCGCCACCGAGCAGGACCTGGTGATCAGCCGGGAGAGCGTCCAGGGGCAGCTGGTGGACCGGTTGTTCGGCGGCGAGCGCAAGCTGCTGGACGACCGGCTCCAGGCCGGGCTGCGCGCGTTCCGGCCGCTGCGCACCGAGCGGGTCCAGGACAAGCCGCGCGGCCGGCGGGTCCGCTACCCCCTCGGCACCACCGTCCCGCTGACGGTGGACGGCCGCCGGGTCTTCGCCGTGGCCTACTCCCGGCTCGGCAACGACCTCGTGGCCCGCTCCGGCCCCGCCGACCTGCGGGCGAGCCTGGACACCCTGTGGCCGGCCGTCGCCCGCTACGGCATGTACCGGCCGGTCGCGATCCCCCTGATCGGCTCCGGGCTCGCCCGGATCGTGGAGCTGGACCGCACCCGGCTGCTGCTCATGATCGTGGAGAGCTTCGCCGAGCACTGCCGCCGCGATCCGGCGACCGCCCCGGAGCTGCGCGTCGTGATCCGCCCGGCCGACCTGGAGCGGACCGACCTGTCGGTGCTCGGCACGTATCTGCGCACGGCGCTGCTCCCCGCCTCCCGCACGAGCCCCGACAGCACCGGCATCGGCACCAGCGCCGACGTCGGCACCGGGAGCCAGGACACCGGTGCCGACGCCGGCGACAGCGGTGGGGCGTACGGCCGCCGGTGACGTCGACATACTCCTACGGCATCAGCTGTCCCGCTTCCGGCACCAGTGGCCGACCGCTTCCGGCCCGCTTCCGGTCCGGCGGCCGACCGCCCTACGGTGCCGGGCTCGGGCCCGGGACACCTAGCGCGGCCAGCCGCTGCGCGAAGGGCGTGACCTCCTCGAAGGAGTCCCGCTTCGGCGACGGCGTGCGCCCCTTCGACGGCGTGGTCAGCCCCGCCATCAGCGCCGCCAGCTCGGCCCCTGCCCGCTCGATGCGGGCGTCGAGCCCCTCCGCGCCCCAGTCCTCGGAGGCGGCGTACACCCCGGTGGGGACGACGACCGCCTTCAGGTAGGCGAACAGCGGCCGCAGCGCGTGCTCCAGCACCAGGGAGTGCCGGGCGGTGCCGCCGGTGGCGGCGATCAGCACCGGCTTCCCGGTGAGGGCGTCCTCGTCGGTGACGCTCAGCGCGTCGAAGAAGGACTTGAACAGTCCGCTGTACGACGCCGAGAACACCGGCGTGACCACGATCAGCCCGTCGGCCGCCGCGACCTCGGCGAACGCGTCCGCGAGTGCCGGGGCCGGGAAGCCGTTGGTGAAGGTGTGCGCGATCTCCACGGCGAGGTCGCGCAGCTCGACGACCCGGACGTCGGCCGGGGCGGGCTCGGGTGCGGTGGCGGCCGGGGCGGCGACCGCGGCCAGCCGGTCGGCGAGCAGCCGGGTGGACGACGGCACGCTCAGCCCCGCGGAGACGACGACGAGCTTCATGCCCGCGCTCCTTCCTTCTCCTGCTTGTCCTGCTTGTCCTGCTTCTCCTGGTCGGCGGCCTTCGCGGCCAGCAGGGACGCGTGGGTGGGCGCGTCCGGCACGTTCGCCGGGCGGTTCTTGGCGAACTCCTCGCGCAGCACCGGCACGACCTCCTCGCCGAGCAGGTCCAGCTGCTCCAGGACGGTCTTCAGGGGCAGCCCGGCGTGGTCCATCAGGAACAGCTGGCGCTGGTAGTCGCCGGCGTAGTCGCGGAAGGCGAGCGTCTTCTCGATCACCTGCTGCGGCGAGCCGACGGTCAGCGGCGTCTGCGCGGTGAAGTCCTCCAGCGACGGCCCGTGCCCGTAGACCGGGGCGTTGTCGAAGTACGGCCGGAACTCGCGGACCGCGTCCTGGCTGTTCTTCCGCATGAACACCTGGCCGCCGAGGCCGACGATCGCCTGTTCGGGCGTGCCGTGCCCGTAGTGGGCGTAGCGGGCCCGGTACAGCTCGATCATGCGCTTGGTGTGGTCGGCGGGCCAGAAGATGTTGTTGTGGAAGAAGCCGTCGCCGTAGTACGCGGCCTGCTCGGCGATCTCCGGGGAGCGGATGGAGCCGTGCCAGACGAAGGGCGCGACGCCGTCCAGCGGTCGCGGGGTGGAGGTGAAGCCCTGGAGGGGGGTGCGGAACTTGCCCTCCCAGTTGACCACATCCTCGCGCCACAGGCGGTGCAGCAGGTTGTAGTTCTCGACGGCGAGGTTGATGCCCTCGCGGATGTCCTTGCCGAACCAGGGGTAGACCGGGCCGGTGTTGCCGCGCCCCATCATCAGGTCCACCCGGCCGTCGGCCAGGTGCTGCAGCATCGCGAAGTCCTCGGCGATCTTCACCGGGTCGTTCGTGGTGATCAGGGTGGTGGAGGTGGACAGCACCAGCCGCTCGGTGCGAGCCGCGACGTAGCCGAGCATGGTCGTCGGCGACGAGGGCACGAAGGGCGGGTTGTGGTGCTCGCCGGTGGCGAAGACGTCGAGCCCGACCTCCTCCGCCTTGAGCGCGATGGCGACCATCGCCTTGATGCGCTCACGCTCGGTCGGCGTACGGCCCGTGGTCGGGTCGGGCGTGACGTCACCGACGGTGAAGATGCCGAACTGCATGATCGCTCAACCTCCGTTTTGTTGACGGTTCAACTATACCCGCCTAACGGTGGCCCCCGACCCGTTATTCCGCAGGTCCGTGCGAGGCTGACCGCATGCTGGTCCTGCGCTCCGCCGCCCTCTTCGTCGTCGCCGCCCTGTTCGAGATCGGCGGCGCCTGGCTGGTGTGGCAGGGGGTGCGCGAGCAGCGCGGCTGGCTGTGGGCCGCGGGCGGCGTCCTCGCCCTCGGCGCGTACGGCTTCGTCGCCACCTTCCAGCCCGACGCACACTTCGGCCGCATCCTCGCCGCGTACGGCGGGATCTTCGTGGCCGGCTCGATCCTGTGGGGCGTGGTCGCCGACGGCTACCGCCCCGACCGCTGGGACATCGCCGGGGCGCTGGTCTGCCTGGCCGGGATGGCCGTGATCATGTGGGCCCCGCGCAACGGCGGCTGATCACCGGGGGACCAACCACGTCGACCGGCCACGGCGACCGGCCACGGCGGCTGACTACCCTGGGCGGCGACCGTCCGCACCGCCCTCCGTACGCACCAGGAGCAGCCCATGGCCACCGCAGCCGCCCCGTCCGCCGCCTCCCGTATCGCCGTCGTCACCGGTGCGAGCAGCGGCATCGGCGCCGCGACGGCCCGGCAGCTCGCCGCGGCCGGGTACCGGGTGGTCCTCACCGCCCGCCGCAAGGACCGCATCGAGGCGCTGGCCGAGGAGATCGAGGCGGCCGGCCACAAGGCGACGGCCTACCCCCTGGACGTCACCGACCGCGAGGCCGTCGACGAGTTCGCGACCGCGTTCAAGACGGTCGGCGTCCTCGTCAACAACGCGGGCGGCGCACTCGGCGCCGACCCGGTGGCCACCGGCGACCCGGACGACTGGCGCCGCATGTACGAGACGAACGTCATCGGCACCCTCAACCTCACCCAGGCCCTGCTCCCCAAGCTGGAGGCGAGCGGCGACGGCACGGTCGTGGTCGTCTCCTCGACCGCGGGCCTGTCCACCTACGAGGGCGGCGCGGGCTACGTCGCCGCCAAGCACGGCGAGCACGTCCTTGCCGAGACCCTCCGCCTGGAGATCGTCGGCCGCCCGGTCCGCGTCGTCGAGATCGCGCCCGGCATGGTCAAGACCGACGAGTTCGCCCTGACCCGCTTCGGCGGCGACCAGGACAAGGCGGCCAAGGTCTACCAGGGCGTCGCCGCCCCCCTGACCGCCGACGACGTCGCCGACACCATCACGTGGGCGGTCACCCGCCCCGCCCACGTCAACATCGACCTCCTGGTCGTCCGCCCCCGCGCCCAGGCATCGAACACGAAGGTGCACCGGGAGGCGTAGACCCGCCCCCGGTGCACCTGGCGCGTCCGGGCGTCAGCCCTTCACGCAGACGACCTGCTTCAGCTTCGCCACGACCTCCACGAGGTCGCGCTGCTGGTCGATGACCTGGTCGATCGGCTTGTACGCGCCCGGGATCTCGTCCACGACGCCGGAGTCCTTGCGGCACTCCACGCCCCGCGTCTGCTCCTCCAGGTCCTTGGTGGAGAAGCGCCGCTTGGCGGCGTTCCGGCTCATCCGCCGACCGGCGCCGTGGGAGGCGGAGTTGAAGGACTTGGCGTTGCCGAGACCCTTCACGATGTACGAACCGGTGCCCATGGAACCGGGGATGATCCCGAAGTCCCCGGAACCCGCACGGATCGCGCCCTTGCGGGTCACCAGCAGGTCCATCCCGTCGTACCGCTCCTCGGCGACGTAGTTGTGGTGCGCGCTGATCTCCGGCTCGAAGGCCGGCTTGGCCTTCTTGAACTCCTTGCGGACCACGTCCTTCAGGAGCGCCATCATGAGCGTGCGGTTGTACTTCGCGTACTCCTGCGCCCAGAACAGGTCGTTGCGGTACGCCGCCATCTGCGGGGTGTCCGCGACGAACACCGCGAGGTCGCGGTCGACCAGGCCCTGGTTGTGCGGGAGCTTCTGGGCGACGCCGATGTGGTGCTCGGCCAGTTCCTTGCCGATGTTGCGGGAACCGGAGTGCAGCATCAGCCAGACGGAACCGGTCGCGTCCGTGCACACTTCGACAAAATGATTCCCTCCGCCGAGCGTTCCCATCTGCTTCCCGGCCCGCTCGAGCCGGAACTTCACCGCCTCCGCCACCCCGTCGAACCGCCCCCAGAAGTCGTCCCACCCGCCGGTCGCCAGCCCGTGGAAGCGTCCCGGTTCAAGGGGACTGTCGTGCATCCCCCGCCCCACCGGAATCGCCTGCTCGATCTTCGAGCGGAGGCGGGAGAGGTCGCCCGGGAGGTCGTTCGCCGTCAGGGAGGTCTTGACCGCCGACATGCCGCAGCCGATGTCGACGCCCACCGCCGCCGGGCACACCGCGCCCCGCATCGCGATCACGGAGCCGACCGTCGCGCCCTTGCCGTAGTGCACGTCCGGCATGACCGCGAGGCCCTTGATCCACGGCAGGGTCGCGACGTTGCGCAGCTGCTGGAGCGCGCCCTCCTCGACCGTCGCCGGGTCGGTCCACATCCGGATCGGCACCTTCGCGCCCGGCATCTCCACGTACGACATATCGTCCTCATTCCCCCGGAAAACCAACAGAAGTCTCAAAGCGCAAAACCGGCGCCAAGGGCAGCCAAACGGACGGCTGACCGGCGTTCACGGCGGCGCGTGCGATACACATTGTCTCCAGGGGACGCCCCCGCGCGGCAAGCGAATAACCAGCGGGGACACTGGAGTACCGACCACAGCCACACCGGCGAGAGGAGCCGCACCGTGCAGCGGAAGGCCTACGTACCCGGCGTCGCCGCCCTCCTGGCGGCGTTGCTGGCCGGCTGCACCGGCGGCTCGGACGGCGGCGCCACCGCGGACGACTCGAACCCGGGGCAGCCCGGGGTCGCGACCGAGGCGGCCGAGCCCGGCAAGTACCGCACCCTTCCGGAGCCGTGCACGGTGGTCGGCCACAAGACGCTCGACTCCCTCCTGCCCGGCATCGAGGAGATCACCGACGAGGAGCAGCGCGAGAAGGCGTACGCGGGCGAGCCGACGCTCGCGTACGACACCGACCGCAAGGTCGGCTGCCGCTGGAAGGTGGAGTCGGCCGAGGCCACCGACCATCTCTTCGTCGACTTCGAGCGGGTGGTGTCGTACGACAACTCCGTGAGCGACGACAGCGAGGCCGAGCAGCTCTTCGCCCAGCAGGTGGAGGCCGCCGACCTGCCCGAACCGGTCGTCTCCGAGTCCGGGTCCGGCGCGGACTCCCCGTCCGGCAGCCCGTCGGCGTCCCCCGGGGAATCCGGTGAGCCGGCCGCCGGCGCGGGCGGTACGCCCTCGTCGCCCTCCTCCGCCCCCGCGTCCTCCTCGTCCTCGTCCTCGTCGACCGCGTCCCCCGACGCGACGCCCACCGACGTTCAGCCCCGGCTCCTGGACGATCTGGGCGACGAGGCGTTCGTCGACGACGCGCTCAGCAGCTCCGGTTCCACGGCGAAGCGGCGCACGGTGACTGTGGCGTTCCGCACGTCGAACGTCATGGTGACCATCGAGTACGCGGAGCAGTCGGCGACACTCGGCGTCGTGCCGGACAGTGAGGAAATGCAGGACATGGCGCGGAAACTGGCTTCCCAGCTGGCGGATTCACTGGGCGGTTGAGTCCCGGCGGGGCTCGCCCGCGCCCGCGCGCGGTGCCCCCGAAGCGGGACCGCACGATTTCTTCACCGCGTACGGTGGCCCCTCGGACCCGTTCCGAACGCAGGAACCACGAGTGCCATGAGTGAAGGAACCATGCAGCTACGAGCCCAGCGTGACCAGCGAGACCCGCAAGCGAAGCGAGCGAAGCGACTCACCCGCGTCCTTGTCGGCGCGGCCGCCGTACCCGTGATGCTGGTGGCAGCCGGCTGCTCCTCGGACTCCGGCTCCGACGACGGCAAGGACAAGGCCGCGGAGGAGTCCGCCGCGTCGAAGTCCGCGAGCCCGTCCCCGACGGTGCAGGCGGCGGCGTTCCGCAAGCTTCCGGAGCCGTGTTCGGCGGTGACGAAGAAGACGCTGGACGACCTGGTGCCGAAGGCCGACTCCGGCAAGGAGGGCGCGTCCAACGACACGGCGATGCGGGCCAGTTGCTCCTGGGACAGCCTCGACGACAACGGCGTGAAGGGTTCCCAGTTCCGCTGGCTGAGCGTGTCGATGCTGCGCTTCGAGTCGGACGTGACGCGCGGCGAGGGCGACAAGCTGGCGGGTGACTACTACCGGAAGCAGCTCAAGGACGCGCAGGGCGCCGAGGGCGCGAAGAGCGTCAAGACCGCGCCGGTGAGCGGTATGGGCGACGAGGCGTCGGTGGTGCGCTACGACCTGAAGAAGAAGGAAGGCACCTTCAAGCAGCAGACGGTCGTGGCACGGGTCGAGAACGTCGTCGTCACGGTCGACCTCAACGGCGCGGGCCTGGCGGGCGACAAGACCCCGGACGCCGACGACCTGGTGAAGGACGCGCAGAAGGCGGCCAAGGAGGCGGTGGCCGCGGTGACGAAGGCCAACGGGTCGGCTGCCGGCGGCACGTCGAGCGGTGCGCCGTCACCCTCCGAGTCGTCCTCCAAGGCGCCCTCCGAGGAGTCGTCGCAGTCTCCGTCGAAGTCGTCCTCGAAGGCGCCCGCGAAGGACAGCTGACGGTCTCTTCGACCCACCGGCCACCCGTCCCCCGCACACATGTGCCACTCTGTTGCGCGCAACAACACGCAATGGGAGGGGAGTACGGGTGGCCGCGCCACTTCAGCTGACACGGACGCATCGTGTCCTCATCGGCCTGGTCGTCTTCGGTGCCGTCATCATCGCCGGGATCGGCTTCGCGGGTTCGTACGCCGCGGTGCGCGAACTGGCCCTGAAGAAGGGCTTCGGGAACTTCAGCTACGTCTTCCCGATCGGCATCGACGCGGGCATCTGCGTGCTGCTCGCCCTGGACCTGCTGCTGACCTGGATCCGCATCCCCTTCCCGCTGCTGCGGC